>NZ_JBHRUP010000001.1:0-2592500 GCF_042647105.1 Paenibacillus sepulcri
AGCTATACGATAATGCCGGTTTCTCCATGCCCCAAATCCTTAAGTTATTATGCTAAGCGAAGAATAACACATACTATTTTATGCGTCAATATGGATTTTTTTAATTTAATATAAAAAGTTAGTATGCTTAATTTTTTACTGCGTAATCATCCGCTCGCGCCACATGGGCTGGGATGGAGGCTGGGAACAACCGGTTTGATGAAATGAAACACACCGGGAATATAGGATTGGCGGGCGATTGCTATCCTTAGTCTGTGTCAACTCAAGTGCTGAAACGCTTGTCTGGCCAGGAAGGCTTATTTGCCGATGGAAGTCGAGTGGTTTAGAATAAGTTAGTATACATTCTATTATAAAGTGCGTTATAATTGGACATATGTCCAATAAGAGGAGAGCTTACATGAGCAAGAAAGATACGATATTGCCAAAGTATCAGCTGGTAAAGGATTATGTGCTTTTACAAATAGAGAAAAATGAGCTCGGCAAGGATGATCGAATTCCGAGCGAATCAGAGTTTTCCAAACTGCTCGGTGTTAGCTCGATTACGGTGCGAAAAGCGTTGACGGAGCTGGTCAATGAAGGGGTCATTTATCGGGTGAGGGGAAAAGGAAGCTTTGTCGCGAATCAGGAGGCTTCTGTCAATAAAACGTCCAATTACGTTACCTTTATTATTTCCGGCAACGAAATGTATGACAGTTCCTATATGCAGATCATTAAAGGAGTTCAGTCCTTCTTGAACCAGCAGGGCTGCAAGCTCATTATTGAATTTGTGGAAAATGATGTTGAGCAGGAACGGGAACTCATTCTGAAACTGATTCAATCGGAGAACCGGGGGCTGCTTATTTATTCAGCCAACCCCGACGCGGCAAAAGAGTATCTCAACGAAATTCGCAAAAAATCAATACCTTTTGTCATGCTCGACCGCTTTCCGTCCGGATATCCGGTCAACTGTATTACATGCAACAACCATGACGGCGCATATGCAGCCGTTGAGTATCTGATTGCCCAAGGCCACCGGAATATCGGATTTGCCGCTTATGATTTTCATCTGAGTACGGAGAACGAACGGTACAACGGGTACCGCAATGCCATGGTAAACGCCTCACGTACTCCAGATGACGATATTTTATATCTTCAGCGGGATCTGGACTATTCCAAGCTGTTGAGTCAAATTCAAAAAGGAGAGCTTACCGCTCTCTTTTGCGTGAACGACAGACGGGCTCTCGAAGTGATTGAGCAGCTTACGCTGCAAGGCATCAAAATACCGGAGCAAATATCCATCATGGGCTTCGATGACATTGAAAGCTCCAAATTCGCCAAAGTTTCTTTGAGCACCGTCAAGCAGCATTTCGACGTGCTTGGTTATGAAGGGACAAAACTTCTGTTCGAGAGCATCAACAATACCTCGCAAGGTTACAAGAAAGTATTACTGTCTACCAATCTTGTCATTCGAAAATCGATCAGTACAATTTAACGCCACCGATAACCTCATTTCAGCTTTCGAATCCATTAAGCCGGCAGCCTTCGAGCGGTTTTATGGAGCTGGTTCACCGGTCCGCATCGACGGCAAACCGCTCCACAATACTGTCCTCAAACCGATGTGGCAATTCAACCTTGCCTCCGTATTCAGCAGTATGGTAGATGGCCATAATGACTTGATACGACAGCATCGCATGAGCCAAATCGCAGATGTGACCGGCTTGCGGATTCGCCACGTATCCGGGAATGGAATTGACATAATCGATCAAAGCATCCATGTAACTGTCTTCCCAACTCGACTTTTCGATCGTATGCTCGCCCGTTATGTAATTTCTCACTTCCAGCGATTGATTAAGCGCGATCTTCAGGTGCCCTTCTGTGCCGTATACATCCACTCCGATATGATAGAACGGGTTCGTTTCACCTTTGAGCGATCGCGCGAATGCGCCGCATTCAATCGTAGCCCGCACGCCGTTGGCAAACAAAATCGAGGCCATCGCCTCGTCCGGCGCGACGATTGAAGAGCTGTCCTTGCCCTCATACGGACCGGTTTGTCCCATCACCCAGCGGACGGGACTAAAATCATTAAAGTACATTACCATATCAATCAGATGCGAGCCTTGCTCCATTATGTTGACCTTGGTGGAAGCGCGAATAAACTCGATCTCTCCGATCGCGCCATCACGCAGCAATTGCTGCGCCTTGCGCCATGCCGGCAAATATTTATGCTGATGATTGACCAGCACCATCTTGCCGTATGTATTGCAAAGTTCCTCGATTTCATAGGCTTCCGACGGGGTTAGCGCCAGCGGCTTCTCGATATTGATCAGCTTAACGCCAGGAAATCGCACGGCCACCTTTATCAATTCCAGACGAGCGTCGGCGCTGCTGACAATGTCTACAATATCGGGGCTCGTCTCTTGCAGCAATTTGGCCAAATCCAACGAACGGGTTGCAATCTGATAGCGATCAGCCAGTTTATTCAATCTCTCTGTATTCGAGTGTCCGCAAATCCCGACAAGTTCGATACTGTCGCTTGCTTGATATGCCTTGGCATGCGCATCGGCCCAGCCTTTCGTTCCGACAAGTACGACTTTCAATTTCATTGTTGTTTCCCCTCGCGTCAGCCTGAATGGAGTTATTCCACTCAGGCTGGATTTGATTTGCGCAAGTCACGACGAATCAGTCAATCATTCCTAGCGCTCGCAACATTCTGATGAACACGACCGCTGCTGGTGCGCGAATCGCTTCCCCATTCGTCAGCTCCCGAACTTTCGCAATGCCTTCCTCTGACCTGAATTGCTTCAGGTCTTTCCGCGCCTTTGAATGCGACGGCCCCGCCTTCTTCCAACGCGCCTACCATTCGGCGAACGAGCCGTCGTCGTAAGCCAGTCTCGGCGTATCCCAATCGCCGCCGTAGCCGCGTTCGATCAACGCTTCCTCGTTGATCTCGATGCCGAGGCCCGAGCCTTGCGGCACGGCGATATTGCCGCCCTCGACCACAAACGGCCGTTTCAGATAGCCTTCGCCGAGGTCCCACTTCTCCGCCAAGGACGGATGCTCCTGGATGAGGAAATTCGGCGTACAGGCGTCGAGCTGGAGACATGAAGCGAGCGAGATCGGCCCGAGCGGGTTGTGCGGAGCCACGCTTGCATAATGCATCTCGGCCATCGCCGCGATTTTGCGGCCCTCGAAGATGCCGCCGGCATGGCACAGATCCGGCTGGACAATGGCGACGGCGCCTTTCTCCAGCACCTCGCGGAAGCCCCAGCGGGTGAACAGCCGCTCGCCGGTGGCGATCGGAATGCTCGTCGACTGCGCGACGCGCAGCAGCGCATCCACGTTCTCCGGCAGGCACGGTTCCTCGATGAACATCGGGTAATACGGCTCCAGGGCGGCCGCAAGCCGGATTGACATCGCCGGGCTGACGCGCCCATGGAAATCAATGGCGATGTCGAGCCTGCTGCCGGCTGCTTCACGGATGGCCGCGAACTTATTCGCCACGTTCTCCACGAACGCCAGCGTGTCGATCTGCCGCACCGGCGCGTCGACGCCGATCTTGATCGCGGTGAAGCCCGCTTCCATTCGCTTCTTCGCGTTCGCCGCGATCTCGTCCGGCGTCGCCCCGCCGCAGTGGCTGTACATGCGGATGGTCTCGCGTACTTTGCCGCCGAGCATTTCGTAGACGGGCATGTTGTAGAACTTGCCCTTAATATCCCACAGCGCCTGCTCGATGCCGCTTATTGCGCTTACCAGCACCGGGCCGCCGCGGTAAAAAGTGCCCCGGTACATGATCTGCCAATGGTGCTCGATGCGCAGCGGATCTTGGCCGATCAAGTAGCGCTTCAGCTCTTCCACCGCGGTCGCGACGGTAAGCGCACGGCCTTCGACGATCGGTTCTCCCCACCCGCTTATCCCTTCGTCGGTCTCGATCTTCAGAAACAACCAGCGCGGTTTCACATGGTATAGCTTCATATCGGTGATTTTCATAACGATTCGTCTCCTCCTGCGTTTCACTTGGATTCGTCCTGCGTCGCCTGCCGTCATCCGTTTACCAATCACATATGCCGCATTCCCGGACGCTTTCGCTTCCGCCTAGCCTTTATCCGCCCATACCGGCAGCAGAGCGCCGCCGTCCATGTATACCGTAGTGCCCGTCATATAGCCCGCCTTGTCGGAAGCGAGGTACACGGCCGCCTCGCCGACCTCGTCCGTCGTGGCGAAGCGGCCGAGCGGAATACGCGAGGCCACGCCGGCAATGCGCGCGCGCACCTGCTCATCCTTCGGTTCGCCGAGCAGGGTGTAGCCCGGCGCGATGCCGACGACGCGGATACCGTAGCCGGCCAGGTCGAGCGCCATGTTCTTCGTCAGCTTGTTGACCGCCGCCTTCGCCGCGGCGTACACCGTCGCGTTCGACCACGTGCCTTCCGCATGGTTGGAGCTGATATGGATGAGCGCGCCTTTCGTCCCCTGCTCCGCCATGATGCGCGCCGCCCGCTGCGAACAGAAGTAGAGCCCCTTCAAATCCGTGTTCATCACTTCGTCGTACAGCTCCGGCGTAGTCTCCAGAAACGGCTGCATCCGCGTAATGCCGGAATTCGCCACGCTCACGTCCAATCGGCCGAACGCCGCGCGCATACCGTCGTACAACGCGTCCACGCCTTCGATCGTCGAGATATCCGCCTGTACCGATTCGGCGCGCACGCCGATGGCCCGAATTTCCTGCACGACGGCCTCCGCCTTCTCCGCGCTGCGGTTGTAATTCACGCAGACGTCATACCCAGCTCTCGCAAATGCCAGCGCGATGCCTCTGCCGATGCCTCTGCCGGAGCCCGTAACCAATGCTACTTTGCGTTCCATATTCTATCCCTCGCTTCCTTGCGCTGTCGGCCGCCACCGCAGCCACAACCGCTGTTATCCTTTCAGACCCGTAAACGACACGCCTTTCTCGATCAGCTTCTGGCAGGAAATAATAATGATCATAAGCGGGATGGTGGCGATGACGAGACTGGACATAATGACGTTCGCTCCCATGCTCTGCCGGTTCTGAAAATCGTTCAGCGCGACTGTGAATGTCCACACCTGCGGCGATTTCGCCACGACTAGCGGCCACAGGAATTCGTTCCATACGGCGATGAACGTCATGACCGAAACGACCGTGAAGATCGGCGTGGACATCGGAATGATGATCCGCCAGAAAATATGAACCTCCGAGGCCCCGTCGATTCTCCCCGCCTGAATGAGCTCGCCCGGCAGCTGCTCGAAGAACCCCTTGAACAGGAAGATGACGATCCCCCACGCGGTATGCGGCAAAATAATGCCCCACAGCGTGTTAACTAAATGCAGCTTATCCATCGTCAAGTAAAGCGGAACGAGGATCGCCAGCTCCGGAATCATGATTGTCGCGACGAAGAAAAGCGTGAGCCAGCCGCCAATGCGCCTGCGCACGAGATGAGCCAGCGCATAGCCCGCCATGCCGCCGATCAGCAGCTGGGACACGATCGTCGCGCCCGTCACGATCACGCTGTTCAGCAGGAAGTGCTGGAAGCCGTAAGCGTTGTCATCGCCGCTTGCCATCTGCCAGAGCACGATGTAATTATCGAACAGCCGCTTCCAGTCCCCTGACTCTGAAATCGTTTGCAATTCTCCTTTGACGACCTTGGATTCCGAGATCAGCCGCTGGACCGTGCTCGCCGTCTCCGGCAGCTCGGCCGGGACCGCCGTTGCGCCGTGATACTCGGCTCCGCCGGATCCGAGCATGCGGAATTCAGTCAGGCCCCGCTCGCGGATTTGCGGCAGCTTGATCCGCATCGTCGCGTCCGTGGCCAGCTGGGTCGGCACGATTTGCGGCCGTCCGATCGTGAAGTTGTACGCAGGCATGTATGCTATATATACGACATGGCCATCCTTGATTCCTGTCACGCGCATGGAGCCGATCGCTTCGTTTTGCATTTTTTTCCACGTGAACCAGATCGCCTCCATGGCGTCCAATTCGAGCTCTTCCGGCTTCTGCAGCTTCGTGCCGTCGTAATTCAAGGTAATGTTGACGGACTTGGGCACCTTCGGGACCCAGGTCGGCGGAAACTTGTAAATGGAGATGTTGTCCTTCATCGACGAGCTGATCATCCACAATAACGGAATGACGGAGACGATGATGAAAAACGCGGCGACCGAATAGGAAACGATTTTGACGGATAAAGCGCCGCGCTCCCTTATGCGTTTGTTCCGTGCAGCCATGGCTGGCTCCTTCCCGGCAGGTTCAGAGTCATTCCCTGCCCGACATTTTGATTTGTGCGTACGTAATGAGCGCGATGATGAAGAACATCACGAAGGAGACGGCGCCCGCCACCCCGAAGCGGAACTCCTTGAAGGAGCTGTCGAAGACGAGCATGGACAGCGTTCGCGTGCTGTTCGCCGGCCCGCCGCCGGTCATGATGTACATCGGGTCGAACGTCAGGAACACGCCGGAGATGAACGCCACGAACTGGATGCCGATGACGAATTTCAAGCTCGGGAAGACGATGGCGGACATCCGCTTCCAAGGTCCGGCGCCGTCGATTTTAGCCGCTTCGATGTTCTCCGCCGGGATGCCCTTGAGCGCCGAGTAATAGATCAGCATGCCGAGCCCGGTGCCGAACACGCCGGGAAACACGATCGCCCATTTGGCCATGTGCGGGTCATTCAACCAGCCGTAAGGACCAAGCCCGACGAAGTGCAGCAGGTAATTCAGCAACCCGTAATCCGGGTTGTACAGCCACTTCCACAGCAGGTAGCCGGCGACCGCCGGAACCGCCGTCGGCAGCAGGTACAGGACGCGGATCGTCTTGTTCGCCGTCGTGACTTCGTTCAGCAGAATCGCCTGCATGATCGGAATCCAGAACGTCAGGATGAAATAAATGCCGAAGAAGGCGAACGTGTTCTTGAGCGCGTTCCAGAATTCGGTCGACTGGATCAGGTACGCATAGTTGTCGAGCAAGACGAAGCGCCCCGGGGGATCGATGACCTTGTAGTCGAAGAAGCTCATGTAGATCGCTTGAAACAATGGATAATATTTGAAAATCAAAAAGGCGAGCACCGCCGGGGTCAGGAAAAATATCGGCGTCCAGGCGATCTTGAGGCGGAAGCCGGGCTTCGCTCGCAACGGCGTCCCCGGCTGCTGCAGGGCTGTTTTCATTCTCGTCCGCATCCTTTCGCGTGAAATTGGTGAGCGGAGCCCTCTGCGGCTGCCTGCCCGCTTCAAGTCTCCGCTCCGGTATTTATTTCTTCACGGATGCGTTGTACGCATCGACGACTTCCTTCTGCGCGGCCGCCTGCGCTTCCGCGAGCAGCGCCATCGGATCCGATTTCTCGTCGGTCAGCGCCTTCTGGACTGCTTTCACCACGTACGGCGTCAAGCGTTCCTTCAGGAAGTACTCCAGGTGGGTGTTGGCCGCCGCCTTATTGACGTTGTCGATCAGCTCCTGCGAGACGTTCTCCGCGAAATCCGCCGGGTTCACGTCGCTGCGGACCGACAGCAGGTTCGGGAATATGCCGTTGTCGGACTGGAATTGCAGGTATTTCTCGAGCACTTCCTTGGAATTAATGTAGGTGATGTACTTCCAGGCCGCGTCCTGTTTCTCCTTGGACGTCTTCGGATTGATGATCCAGTACGCGCCGCCGATCTGGCTAGGGCCTTGGCCGGACGGACCGACCGGATACGGCGCAAAGCCGACGTCCGCGAGATCCATGCCGTTCGCAGCGTAATCCCCGAAGCCGCTGGACGCACCGTTCGACATCGCCGCGCGTCCCTGGAAGATATCGTTCATGTTGTCCTGGTAGCTCTGCAGCACGTTGTTCTGTACGATTTTGTGCTTCCACTTCAGATCCTTGTAGAATTGCAGCGCCGTAACGGACGGCTCTTCCGTGAAGGCGAGCGTCACCGTGCCGTCGTCGTTCAGATGCGTCAGGTCGCCGCCCGCCTGCCAGACGTAATACTCGAACCACCAGTCCGCCCATTCCATGCCCAGCAGCGTGATGCCGTACTGTTTCTTGGCGGTGTCCGTGAGCTTGATGCCGTCCGCGACCAGTTCGTCCCAATTTGCCGGCGGCTTATTGGGATCGAGCCCCGCGGCCGTGAACATCTTCTTGTTGTAGAACAGGCCCGTCGCGTACATGTCATGCGGAATGCCGTACACTTTGCCGTCGATCGTGCCGGCCGTCATCGAAGAAGGAATGAATTGATCCTTATCCGCATATCCGTCCCAATAAGGCGTCAGATCGAGCGCCAGGCCTTGGCCGACCCAGTCTCCGATGATCGGGAAATGCGCCGATTGATAGGCATCCGGGCCGTTGCCGCCGACCATCGACGTCACGAACACCTCGCGGTCGTTTGTGCCTTGCGGCATCGTCTCGTGCGTGACCTTGATGTTCGGATTCGCCGCTTCGAAGCCGGCCTGGATTTCTTCCCATACCGGTTTGTTCGGATCCTCGTTCTGCGGCTGGTCCCATACCTTGATCTCGACCGTGCCGCCGGCATTACCGGCGCCCGCGTTCGCCGTTCCTTCGTTCGCCGCCGCGTTCGTGCCTGCATCCGCATTGGCAGCCGCCGCGCCGTTGTTGCCGTCCACGCTGCCTGTGTCCGTGTTAGAGCCGCCGCTATTGCCTCCGCAGGCTGTAACCGTTAGCGATAATGACAGGATGATTGCCGCGAACACCCATCTTCCATACCGACTTTTGTTCTTCACAGTTAGCTGCCTCCCTTATGGTAATCATTCACAAATCAAGTGTATAATTTGATGAGAGCGCTTTCTATATAATTTTGTAACCTCTCTTTAGCAATATTCTAAGCTCTTCCGTCCGCTGCTTTGCCGCCGACAGGAATAGCCTCCCGCCTGTCGAATACCAACCCTTACCCGCAACCTGTCTATGAAGGAGGTTGATCGCCTGGATCATCGATGGCTGAGATTGGGAAGGCCGCGCACCGTTCAATTCCGCAGCAAGCTGATTCTCTCTTTCTTCGTCGTCATCGGCTTGACCGCGCTCATCATGGGCTACTCCTACTACCGGATCATGCAGAGCGAGCTGCAGGCCTCCACCCTGGACGGTCTGGAGAAGATGACGGAGCAGACCGCCGACACCTTGAAACTGCACTTCAAGACCATCAGCAATATCGGCTACAGTTATTTCAGCGACACCTCCCTGCAGAAATTCCTGAGCGGCGGGCTGCCGGACTTCGACGACCAGCAATATTACCGCAACAAGCTGGAAGGGCAGAAGCTGCAAAATCCGCTCATTGCCTTCATCAAGATCGCCAGTCCGCGCGGCGATGAATACTCCAGCTATTACTACTACAATTCCGGGGTCAGGGAGCTGTTCGAGCAAGACCAGGAGCGGCTCTTCGAGCAGGCAAAACAGCTGGACGGCTACCCGCTCTGGACGGCTTCCATCACGAAGATCAATACCTCGCGAACGCCCGTGCAAACGATCAGCTACGTCCAGCAGCTCAAGCGGATTACCTCCAACTCGCAAACACCGATCGGCTACATCAAAATCGACATGGATCCCGCCATTATCGAAAAGGCATTCATCGGACTAAGCAACGACGACGGCAGCGCCTACTATATCGTCGACCGCCAGGGACGGGTTATTTTCGCCAAAGATCACGAGCTGATCGACGCGTCCATCGCCGACTCTCCGCTCTTCGCCGGTTACCGCGCCCATCCGGTCCCGGACCGATACGTCGACTACCGGTTCAAAAGCGGCAGCCAAATGAACATCGGCTTCTACCGCGCGCTCGGCTACGGCGATTGGCTGGTCATCGGCAGCGTGCCGCTCGACCGCATTGTGAACAAGGTGAACGCGTTCCGCAATCTGCTCGTCCTGATTGCGCTCGCCAGCTTTCTTGCGGCGATGCTAATCGGTTCCGCGATCGCCGCGGGCTTCACGAAGCCGCTGAAGGAGCTCAACAAGCGGATGAAGCAGGTCGAGAAAGGCGATTTTCAAGCGTTCATCGACGTGCGGGGCACGGATGAGCTCTCCACCATTCAGCACAGCTTCAACAAGATGACGTACGAAATCCGCTCGCTTATCCATAAAGTGTACGAGACGGAGCTGCTGAAGAAGGAAGCGGAGATCAAGGCGCTGCAATCGCAGATCAACCCGCATTTTCTGTTCAATACGCTCAGCACGATCGACAGCATCTCTTCGATCGACGGCGACGAACGCATCTCGTATATTTGCCTCGCGCTCGGGGGCATGCTCCGCTATAACCTGAACGGCGGCGGGCTCGCCACGGTCCGGGAAGAGGTCGCGCATCTGAATCAATATTTGTCCATCTACCAAATCCGCTTCGGCGGGCTGTTCGTCTACGAGATCGACGTGGAGCCGGGCATTGAGGAGCTGATCGTGCCGAAGTTTCTCGTGCAGCCGCTCGTCGAGAACGCCGTCATTCACGGTCTGGAGCAGAAGGTCGGGCCCAAATTCGTGCGGGTGGCGCTGACCAGCCTGGACGAAGCGACGCTTCGGATCGACGTTTATGACAACGGCGTCGGCATGGATCCGGCCATAATCGAGCTGCTGCGCCGCAAGCTGACCGATTCCCCGGACATCGTATCGCGGCAGTCCTCCGCGCGGACGATGATTGGTCTGGCCAATGTGTTCAAGCGCGTTCAGATGTATTTCGAAAGCGATCCGCAGGTGATCATCGATAGCAAGCCGGGGGCGGGAACGCGAATCTCGTTCCGGCTGCCCAAGCGAACAGGAGGAGGACATCCCGATGAAGGTCATGATCGTTGAAGACGAACCCCTGCTGCGGCAGGGCCTTATCCGCAAAATCGATTGGGAGACGCTCGGCCTGCAGCTGGCGGGCGAAGCGGGCGACGGCTTCGAGGCGCTGTCCAAGCTGGCGGGCTGCCAGCCGGATATCGTGCTGACGGACGTGCGGATGCCTGGCATGGACGGTTTGCAGTTCATCGAGCAGGCGCGGACGCAGAGCCCACGCTTGAAATTTGTCATCATCAGCGGCTTCAATGAATTCGAATACGTGCGCACGGCGCTCCAATACAATGTCAAGGACTATCTGCTCAAACCGATCGACAAGGATAAGCTGCACGGTTTGTTGGGCGACTTGTGCAAGGAGCTCCGCGAAGAACAAAAGGACGCGGCGGATCTGACGCAGCTTCACGAGCTGGGAGCCTGGATCCGGCAGAGCCATCTGCAGCCGCTGGACTTCCAATTGACCCACCTCATCTCGGAGGCGGATGCAAGATGGGACGGTCTCCCGCCCGCGATGCCGGCCTGCCGGAGCTTCGCCGCGGCTGTCGTGCGGATCCGCGGCGGAGCGGACAGCCGATTCGGCCCCGACGAAGGAACGCTGGCCAGGTTCGCCGTTCAGAACGTGCTGGGGAATACGCTGCTCCCGCTCGCGAATATCTCCTCCGTCATCTTCAAGCACGCTTATCATAAAGAAGAGATCGTCGCCCTTCTCGGCTCCGAAGCCGCCTTCTCCCTTAAGCCGCTCGCGGAAGCGCTGACCGGGACCGCGGCATGGATCTCGCGCCATCTCGGCTTGACCGTGTCCATCGGCATCAGCGGGACGAAGGAAGAGCTGACACAGCTCCGGTTCGCGTATACCGAGGCACGCAAAGCGCTTCAGTACCAGCTGCTGCTGGGAAGCGGCAGCGTTTGCGCCGAAGCCGGAACGGAAGCGGGCCTGCAAGCCGCGGACGCCAGCCCGCGGCTGATGGACGAGGCCGAGCGCGTCATGCCGGCCATGCTGGATGAGGGCGCGTACCGTGACTTCCATGCGTATGCCGGCGGACTCTTCCGCCGTCTCGCGGAGTCGCCGGATGCCCGCTACGACCAGCTGGAATTCGTCTATGCGGAGGTCATGCGCATGCTGCGCAAGCACGCGGCGAAGCAAGGCACGGCCTTGCCGGGCGCATCGGCGGGCTCGCCTGCCGCCTCTCTGGAGCTGCTCTCCGGCTGGTGCGAGATTACTGCAGTGATCGACCGGCAGCTGAAGCATTTGGAGAGCATCGCCGGAAGCGGAACCGACCGTTCGTGCGACGATATCATCGCGCACGTGAAGCGGCATATCGAGGAGCATTACGCGGAGGAGCTTTCGCTTCAGTGGGTGGCGGAGACGTATTTCATCCACCCGAATTATTTCTCCAAGCGGTTCAAGCTCGTCGTCGGCATCTGCTTCAGCGATTACGTCACGCGAATCCGCATGAACCGCGCCCGGGAGCTGCTTCGCACGACGACCTTGAAGATCGCACGGATATCCCAACTGGTGGGCTATGAGGACCAGAATTACTTCTGCAACGTCTTCAAGAAAACCGCTGGCGTCAGTCCGTCCGCCTACCGCGGCTGACAAGCGCCGGAAGGAGAAAGAGCTCTGTCCCCTTCCGGGACGGAGCTCTCTTGGTATCCTCTTATTCAGCCAAATCAAGACTGGCATGTTATCGTAATGCCTCTTGATGATTTGCCATAACAAACAACATGCAGCATATCGGATCCGCGGAAAATCTGTTCTTTCATGGTAGTACAGTATGAACCGACCTTAAAGACAGGAGACTGCTTTCCATCAGAAGATAATTCGCACTCCTAAACGCATCAGGCTCTAGAGGGCTGCTTCCTTCAATTTTATTAAAGTGCACCTGCATCTCTTGCCGAATAGTACGAAGGGTAAATCGGTCGATAATGCAATTCGTCTCTTATACGCGTTGTATCGACGATCATGTCCCATGGATCAAACTCCTGCTGCAGCGCTTCCGACGAAACTTTTGTGTAATTAAAAACTTATCTTATCAACGAAATCAAAAACGATAGAGGACACAAAAAGCGGTAGTCAGAAGAAAAACTAAAATCAAATAAAAGACCGTGTTTCTTCTCAAAGTAGAAAGTGAAAACCGGATGCCTGGGCATAATGAGCAGCCGTTAAGCCCACCAAAATGCCCATTATGAAAAACCACGGCTCATAAACCAAAAAAACCCATAGAACCATTCTGTAGACATCGAGTTCAACAAAGCCAGGGAAGTAATCAAGGGTAATGATACTTGTCAAATTAAGGGCCCTTGTTATGATTCCAGCGGTTCCGTGAGCAATTAAAAAAGCAGTACAGAATAGGGTAGGGATTAAAATAATGAGCCGGTGGATCTTTCTACCTCCAACGAACGGGATCCAATTCGGAACGACCCTTCCCCAAGGCTTTATGAGTGCAATCAAGATGAATCCACAGACCATGATGATGAGGCCAGCGATGTAGCTTGCCATGTAAAGCGATTCAGGATCTTTGGGTGGACTTGAAATACCTATCGATCCACCTGCCGCTTGATAGAAGCGAACGAAAACGGCATACAGTACAGCCCAGACGCAACCAGCGTAACCTGGCCATACAGATGTTTTTGTAAATCGTTCAAAGGCATTCAATCTTTGCATAAATTTTTGATCCTCCATTTAGAGTTCTCCGCAGTGCAAGCACCGGTCGCGTCTTCGGTAGTAGTAAGCAATGGATGCTCCTGCTAAACCAACCCCCCAGAAAATAAAGAGAAATCCCGGCCCCGATGCCCCCCAGTTCGCGAGAAAATCCTGGTTATCGAAGGAACCGTTCACGATGGCTTGTATGGTATAAAACCACATTCCAACTCCGGCTATGGTGATTAAAATCGAAATAATCATGGCAGGAATAACCGCCGTCAGCGGGTGAACCCTCTTACCGGCTTTAAATGGAAACCAACGGGGATAAATTTCACCCCATCGAGAGATCAGCCCATGCATCAGGATTGCTCCGGTGAAATCCAAAGCGACCAATACCCAGGCTTGCCACGGTAAATGATAATAGCGAATCCCGTCATAGCTAAGTCCGAATCCTTCAAATAATCCTTCAATCGGATATCCGAGAGGAATGCCAAAGTTCCACGCAAAGCGGGTCAAACCATAAGGTAAAGCAGCAATGATAGCGATCCATGCTAATCGCTTGCACCATTTCATCGCAATCGCCATTCTCGTCGTATGGTCAATACCAGGTTTCCGACCGCAGTTCGAACAAGCATGATTTATTTTCCGTCTATATGAGAGCAGCGATGCTCCCCATAACAATCCGCCTATTACACAGATGACTTGGTTCCATACTTGCCAATCGACTAAACCATAGTAAAGCATGAAAGCATAGGCGAAATTTTGCAACAAACGAATGTCGGGGATCACAAAAAGTAGAATGATGCACATAAAGGCCCCGAATGTGACAGGGATGGAACGGGAAATCCGCTTCCCCCATGACTGCACCATTGCCAGTGCCACCACCGCGCCTGACAATCCAAGAAAAGCTATAATAGGCGCCGTTACCTCTGGCGTTATTCCGACTAGCATCGACATCGTTTCCCCGGCCATAGCCCTAGCATCATTAACTCCAAAGGGAAAACCAGCTCCTCCAAACGTCCAGAACAATCCGAGCGCCCCATACATTAAGGACCAGGCGGCGGCTGCATACGCAACCCAAGCGGGCCACCTCCTCCACCAACGCAGGCTTTTGTCTGCAGTGTCAGCGCTATAACCTTGTGGATTGTGCGAAAGTTGTCCTCCCATAGTATTCATCACTTTATCACTCACCTTGACCACAATGCTTACAGCGGCCGCGTCTACGGTAGTAGTAGGCGAGCGTCGCGGCACCCAATGCAAGCCCCCACAATGGCCAAAGAAGGGATGGCGCAAAAGTGCCGATGTTTCCTGGAGCAAAAGCACCCAAGAGAAATCCTCGCCACATCATCAAACCAGCCTCTAAAGTAAGTACAGACATAATGGAAGCAGGAATGATGGCAAGTGCGGGTGGAACTTTTTTGCCGGATAGGCCCAGCGTCCAGCATGGAAAGACTTCCCCCCAATGCCGAATAAGTCCGTATGTGAGAACTGAGCCTCCTATTTCAATAAGACCCAGAGCAGCTCCAAACCACCAAATACCGGGGAATTCCCCATTCATGCTGTGAAGAAATTCACTGCTGACCAGCAGTGGAATATCAAATGCCCAAGCAATTCTTGTTATTGAATACACCATAGGGATGAAGACAGCAATCAGCGTGACCCATCTGCCCCACCTGGCTGCGGCTGCCGGCTCTGTCCATCCGGCAACGCCTTTTTCCGTTCTTCCGCAATTTTCACAAGCGAAATGGACTCGCCTCTGGTATGCAATGGTGGTTAATACCCATAGAAATCCCCCGATGATGCAGAGAAACTGGTTGAGTATACTCCAGTTTATAATACTGAATTTAAGAAGGAAGACGTAGGCAACACTGGCGAGTGTACGATAATCAGGGACGACTAGAAGAAGCAATATCGCTAAGAGCCAAGCAAAGGCCGAAAGAGTCAGTCGAAGACTCCCTGCATGTCGCCGGCGCGCCAAAGTCATCATTAAGCTAACCACTGCACCCAATAAGCCCATAGCTGCAATAACTGGAGCCGCTGTTTCCGCGTGTACAAAACCGAGTGCCGAGTACTCAGGATTGGGGTCATGACCATGGCCAAACGGAAATCCTTCTCCTCCCAATGTCCAAAAAACACCTAGCAGACCATAAAGTAGTGACCAGACAGCCGCTGCATACCCGATCCACTGCGGCCAATGCGACAGCCTGAGTGATCTGGTCGAAATTTGGTGTTGAGCAGTAGAATGCATAATAAAAAACCTCCTGTTTTGCTTTGCGGTACCCTTGAAAGAATGAGCCGACAAAGATCGGTCTGATGTCTTTCATTATAGGGATCGCAAGTAAACACGAGGTAGACGGAAACACAACTCCAACTTAATTCCCCGCTAAGGGCAGCTTAATCGAAATCGAAGTTCCTTTATTGATCTGGCTCATCACGCTCATTTTTCCACCATGCGCTTCGATAAGCTGTTTGGCAATGGATAATCCCAATCCCGATCGTCCTTGAGACGATGTAGCGTTTTCCCCTTTTGACAGCGAATCGTTTATACCGATACCGTTATCCACTACATCAATTTCCGCAATCTGATCGCCACCACGCTTAATGTGAACCTCGATTTCGGTTCCTTCCGGATTATGGACAATCGCATTAACAAGCAGATTTCGCAGAGATCTCATTAGCAGCTTCGAGTCGCAAGATACGACAAGCCCTAACGTCTCCGACGAATCCAGCATAAGAGAATAGCCGGACGCCCAAGGTGCACTGCTGACATCAGCCAATGTTCTGCGTACAAGCTCAATGAGATCTACTTCGTTCAATTTAATCGGAATTTGCGTATGGATATTTTCATTCAGATCTTGGACAAGCTCCTGGAGGTGTGCGGCCTTCTGCCCGATAACAGACTGAAACTCCTTCTGTTCCGCTTCACTCCACTGGTACCCCGGATTAAGCAGCATTGCGGAATACCCGGAAATGTAAGTTAGCGGCGTTTTCAAGTCATGGGATATGCCCTGAATCCATTCTTGTTTAACTTGCTCCGACTTAAGTTTGTCCTGATGATTTTCTTTAAGTGTATTTGTAAGTAACAGCAGGTGATCATACAGTTCTTTATAGAGCGCATAAGGCCGTTTAAGGGTGTCCTTTTTCCGGGAGTGGATGGCAATCCAGCTTTCGGGCACCTCATAATTCCCGTTAGCCAGTTGCCTGATCCATACGATCATCCCGTAAATCGGTTTTCCTAAGTACCACCCGATAAGCAGTAACGTGAACAGGAAGAAAAAGCCGGCCACCCCTAATCCATACAATTCCAAACCAACAGAATTTTTAGCATTTGGCCAAAGAAGCTCTAAAGTCACGAACAAGACTAACTGTACGCTTAGGGAAAAAATAACAACTACCAATAATAGCAGCAGTGCAATTCGAATCATGAAACTCATAGCTTTTTCCTATCGACAGGGGCAACGAGCTTGTAACCGATCCCTCTTAGCGTCACGAGAATTTGAGGATCCGATGGGTCTTTTTCAATCTTCTTCCGTAGTCTGGAGATGTGGATAACGACCGTCTTCTCATCCCCTTGCACCATCGAGCCCCATACTTGCTCGTAAAGCTGTTGCACAGTAAATACGCGGTTAGGATGCTTGCAGAAATACTGCAACAGTTCAAATTCCTTGGCTGGACACGGCACGTCTATCCCATCCACGATAAGCTCTCCGGTCGTTGGATTTACAGTAAAAATATCGTGTTCGTATACCTCTTCAGCGTGATTTGGTTCCGCTGAAGAATAAACTGATATTCTTCGAAGTTGAGCATGTATACGGGCTGCAAGCTCCATCGGGTTGAAAGGCTTTGTTAAATAATCATCGCCGCCAAGGATCAAGCCCTGCAGCTTATCCAGGTCACTTGAACGTGCAGTAAGAAATAGGATTGGAGCATGCGTAATTTTACGCAACTCCGTGCATAGGGCAAAACCATCCATATCCGGGAGCATGACATCCAGCACGATTAGTTTATATTGAGCGCGGCAAACAGCCTGTAGAGCTTCAGCCGCCGTGAGTGCTTTGGTGATAAACGCAAAACCCTCTTTGCGAAGCAGACTCTCCAGCATATCCAGAAGGCCTTCCTCGTCATCGATTAGCAATATCCTCTCTTCTCTCAAAATGCAAATCTCCTTTGCATAGAAATATTACTATACGAAACGTGTGCCGCATTACGACGTGCCTAGCCGTCAGTAGTTGTACCATCGCCTCATTCACGAGATCGTGTGTGCTCAGACTGTTAGCTGCCTTCCAAACTTTGATGCAATAGGAGAGCAATTGTTGCGCTAACCTGCCAGTCTCAAGCAGTTTAATTTCCGTACTATCGTGAGCGGTTAGCGCCAACATAAGCCTATTTCTACTAGCCTAATATGTGACCTTCAAAGTTTAAATTTACGAAGGAATATCTCTTGATTTGACGAATATTGTCTTTAGGAGGCGATTCGTATGTTTGCTGTGGGCCAGGAATTATACCTAGAAATTGATCTAAAGAAGGCAATGTTTGCGCAGCTACCGGTCCAGGTTAAATACGACGATTCTGGCGAGATCGCCGATTACGGTGGCCCGATCGAGGAGCTGACCGCCGATGCCGTCAATATCAATGGTATGTACAACACAAAAGCTGCATGCCGGTTCTATGTTCGGTAAGTGGCACTCTATATTTGCTAACTGCATTAGGCTGACGGATTCATTGCCGGCAGCCTTTTAATTGAGCTCTAGTGCCCTTTAGCAAAGTAATAAAAACGGCTGCCTAAGCAGCCATACTTGTCACTTGCCTTTATGTGTTCTTGATTAAATCCGCAATCAAAAGCTGACATTATCAATATCGAGCTCCTCAGCTCTGACTTTCCTGCCACTTAGACCCTGAGACCCTGATATATCTGCTTTTAGCAGAGACAATGGTTCCACCTTTAAGCTCATTCTCATATCCCCCTTCGAATAATAAATTGATCTGTATTTGTCACTTCAACATACACCCATCATTTTCCTTTATTATCCACGCGCAGCGAAGACCGCTTTTAATGCTATGGCAGTCTCCACCTTGCGATTTCATTCACATTGATTGCCGCAGAGATGCCGGTATCTTTCCTGAACAAATCCGCTCATTACTGCAAGGAAATTTTGGAATGGTCGACAATAAGCGCCATCCCTCGCGGCTCGTTTGCGTTAAACTTGATCTGGCTTATAGACGCGGAGGGGGAATCGATGTTGAACAAGTACGACGTAATCATGATTGGCTGCGGCCACAACGCGCTGATCGCGGCCGCTTATTTGACGCAAGCGGGGAGAAGCGTCTTAATGCTGGAGAAGAATGACCGCCCAGGTGGATTTTTGCGTACGGAAGAACTGACGTTGCCCGGCTTCAAGCATGACGTCTACGCCGCAGCCCACCCACTGTTCCTGAGCGGCCCCGCTTATGCAGACTTCAGGGAAGCGCTCCAGGCGCGAGGACTGCGTTACGTGAACACGGAACTTCCAACCGGCGTCTCGATGGAGAACGGCGAGACGGCCGTCTTCTCACGCTCGAGCAAAGACTTGGCCGTTGAGGCTGAGCGTCTGGCCCCCGGTGACGGCGCTGTGCTAGGACGTATGTTCGAGGCATTTGCACCGTATGCGGGGAACGTTTTTGAGTTGTTTAACCTAGACTTATCTGGTCAGCAAGCTTCAGAGATTATCCGGAAGTTGCTATATGACCAACGAAATGGGGGCAAAGGCTATTCGGCGTTCGCCGCTTCCCTATTTTCCACCGCCCGCAATGCGGTGAGCGATTTCCGGTCTCCAGTCATGCGCGCCATGCTGGCGTCTTGGGTCACGCATCTGGGCCGCACACCGGACGAAGTCGGTAGCGGTATCTGGGTGCCGCTCACAGCGATGGCGCTTATGGGCGGCGGGATGCCTATTCCCGAAGGAGGCAGCGAGATGCTTGCACAGGCATTGACTCGATTAGTGCAGGATCAGGGTGGCACGATCGTAACCGGTACACGAGTTGAGCGGATCATTGTCAAAAACGGCAAAGCCGTCGCCGTGCGCACAGCGGAAGGAGACGAATACCACGCGAAGCATACTGTCGTCGCCTCCACCGGCCCGGACCAGTTGTACCTGTCGCTCTTGGCGGATGAGCAAATTAGCCCCGACATACGCGGCCAAGCAAAGCGATACCGCTATGGAAGAGGTTGCGTTCAGATCCATCTGGCGCTGAGCGAAGCGCCGAAGTGGCCCGATCCGCGGTTTGCCAGAGTCGGCCAGCCCCATCTGACCGATGGGCTCGACGGCTTCACCCAAGCCATCGCGCAAGGGTTTGCCGATCTTCTGCCGGCCAAGCCGACCTTTACGGTCGATTGCTCTACCAATCTCGATCCCAGCCGAGCGCCGGTCGGCAAAGCGATCATGCGGCTCCAAGTCCTTGAGGTGCCTTGCCGCCCCCGCGGCGATGCTGCCGGTCAGATTGACGTCGGCGATGGCACGTGGACGCAAGAATTGACCGAACGATTCGCTGAGCGCGTGATCGCCATAGTAGGCAAACATATTCCGAACATTCCGGGCGCTATCATCGGCAAGTCCGTCGTCACGCCTGACACCCTTGCCCGTTTCAACCCGAATTCCGGCCCCGGTGATCCCTATGGCGGATCGCGCGACTTCGCGCAAAGCTACTTGTTCAGCCCGCTGCCTTCCCAGCCGGGCCACCGGACGGAGATCACGAATCTTTACATGCTGGGCGCTGCCACTTGGCCAGGACACGGCATCAACGGCGGATCGGGCTACATCGTGGCGCAGCAACTTCTATCTCTCGATCAATAGTGAATATACTACTCGTTATTGAGCTCCCTCGATACGATTAAGTTTTCTCACGAATGCTCGCTTATTCGCAGGATTTCACCCTTGATAGATATGTATGAAGGACGCTCGGGTGACCACTTCATAGACCTGGACAACATGGAGGCGTGAGGAAATAGAGGGGGAGACTATTCCCCCCATGTTCTTCCATATCCTGCACGTATTCTCCACGCCGTCCCTGGAGGTTCTCACTCCCATGCCTCAACGGGTCGATGCCCTTTCATTCCTTCGTTACGCCTATCCAAGGGGTGGAGGCCGGTCTTGCTATCGTTACGGGTCGGTGCCCTTTGGTTCAATGTATCCGGTACGCCGTGCTTTCTTTGAAATCCCGCGAATAAGCCAAAATTCGTGCAACGAAACGGTAGGTATCGATTAAGCTGCTAGCTGGATTGGCATGGTTTTAGGAGGGTTGTAGGCTTCGCCGCTGCGAGCCATTCCAACTAATATTCTCGCTAACTTGCCACACAACTTCATAATGGACCTCATTTTCTTCATCTTCTTCACCTGCACATTGTAGGCATGCATCGCTTTAAACTCCGGATTGTTCGCAACTAAACTCATCGTCATCATGAAGATGAAACGTCGGAGTCGGGATCGTCCTCGTTTACTAATCTTCATTTGTCCGGTCCATTTGCCTGAACTTGCTTCTGCGAGGTTGAGACCGGCATGTCGCAGTAAGGCATTCCCGTGAACAAAGCCACTTAAATCCCCCGCCTCGCCTAGAATACCAGCCAGTGAAATGGCGCTGATCCCTTTGACAGCAAGCATAAATTTCGCAAATGGAATCCGTTCTAAAACGGCAACAATCTCCGTCTCTACCGTTTCTAGCTGCAGGCAAGCAAGATCGTACTCATCGAGAAGCTGCTTCAAGTGAAGCTTGTAGGCATGCAAGGCCTGCTTAGAACCCACAGAACGGCTAGCAAGAGCGATAAGGGTTCGGGCTTTTCGCTCACCAGCATGCCGTTTCATGAGTGATTTCCAACCTTGTATGACATCTCGGGGCTGTAAGGTACACATGTCATCGGGCGTTGGAAAAAGACGAAGTGTGGCCAATGAACCGGTGCACATGATGTTCGTGAAGACTTGCCGCAGCTCCGGGAAAACCACGTCGACCCAGCGATGAATTTGGTTCTTCGCACTCACGAGTCTCTTCACGACAAAGTCGCGATTGGAGAGAAAGACACGTCGTTCTTCAAAGGCTGCTGGTGTTGTACGAGTGAAGGAGTAGTATCCGTTTTTGACCATGTCGGCGATGACCAGAGCATCCTTTTTATCGCTCTTTGAGGGCGTGTTGTCGCGGTTTTCTTTGTTCTTCTTTACAAGATGCGGATTGACGAGAACAACCTCAAACTGACGTTCGGCAAGCCACTTGGATACGTTAAGCCAGTAGTGTCCGGTAGGCTCCATGCCAACAATGGCCGCCGTTAAAGCATGGGCAGATTGTAGCGTCTGGATCCACCGAAGAAGATTGTGAAAACCTTCCTCATCATTCGAGAAGGATAGGGGATTACCAAGCACAATACCTCGAAAGTTCACAGCTCGTGCGACATGCGTTTGCTGGGCGATGTCAATCCCAACGACTAGATGTTGGGCCGTCATTTTTTCAAGGAGTTGATTTTGTTTGTCCTGCGATTTAAACTTCATAGTAGAGCGTCCTCCTGGATGATGGGATTTAAAGGGCTATGACCCGTTGCGTACTCCCATCGTACCGAGGCGCTCGTTTTTTTGCAAAGCAGTAATTTAATGCTCTACAGGAATGCTATCGTGCCCAGTTAGCTCAAGCTTAGTGGACGGGTAAAGGAGCAGTGCCAATGATCGGTCCCGCGGCAACGTTGTTTATGAAGTTTCGCTTCTTATTATAACTGTATTGATAATTGGTTTGGCGGGTTAAATGAAGGTGGGGGGAATTGGAGAATTTCTTCGTTAGATAAAGGATAAAAAATAGCTTCAACTCAAAGAACACGATAGTTTAGGTAGTGTATCACGGCACCTGCTCCTCCACTATCGTGCCAGTTAGCTCAGTGTTTATTAATTAACCCATAAGCAAATATTAAAATTCCAATGATTAAGAAAAACAAAACAAAAAAGTTATCATTGAAACTCGGGTATTCTGGTTTGAAATTAGTATTTGTACCATGTGACGCGTAACCAGCCACAATAAACGAATTAGAAATATTAGCCATACATCTTTCAATAGTATAGATTAATCCACTTGAAATCATAAATATTGCCCCCAATACCTTGTATGGATGATTGATCACATATTCCAGCTCCTTATTCCATATTTATAATATTCTCCCTATTCAAAATAAGCCCATTAACATCGAGGAACCTCTGGGGTCGTAAGGGTTCCAAGAAAATATAAATTGAAGCCAATAGGACAAAAATCACGAAAATGATATAATTGGGTACTTCTTTATAAGCCAAGAAACCTATATATTTCCAAATTTACAATGAACTACTTGCAATTGTAACATATACAGAACCAAACGGCTGCATAAAAAGCACTGTCGCGAGAGGTACTGCCGATGCCGGAGGAGACAAAGATGAAATCATACAGGGGCGAGAAGCCACCGCTTAAATGAGCATCATGAACTTCACGATGGTTCCCCAGAAGCGCTGACCGCCATTCAGACGCGACGCGCTAACCAAAATACGGATAATCGTCCCTACCACCGCATCCCCCTGGTATAAAAACAACAAGTCATGCATGAAAAAAAAGCAGCGGCAGACATGGACGAAAAAAGGTCCTAGATTGCCGTTTCCCAGTTAGCTCAATAAATAATGACTTGTCAGGATGTGTTTATTCCGCTTTACCAAACACTTAATCTTATTCGAAAATCTTTATCTGATGTAATGTAAGTTAAGTAAACTAAATATAATTCCTTAGCATTCAAATATAAACTTTCTAAGATATCTGGAACTTTACAGTAAACAGTCCATCTATAGTACAATCTGCTGGAAATAACGAAATCAACGTAAATTGCGGACCCCCGTTGACATCATCGCCCAAATATGCGGCACACTCGTCGGGAGTGTGTTATCCACCGAGATGAATCCTTTTTCCGTAACGGCTACGCCAGCTTTCTCCAGCGCGAGCGACTCCATATTCGGCTTCCTGCCGGCCGCGACCAGCGTGGCGTCAACCTCGATACGACCGTTTCCGCCATTCTCCTCTGTCACGGTAATAACGGTTGCGTCTTCCCGATCTTGGGATTGTAACCTCCCCTCTATTTCCTCACGCCCTCATGTTGTCCGGGTCTACCCGAGGGTTCTCTTACTATCTTTCTGTATTTCTGGCAAGGGTGAAATCCTGCGAATAAGCAAGCATTCGTGAGAAAAGTAAATCGCACCGAGGGAGTTTAACGTTCATAATGTTTTTATCCCAATATTCCGGTCCTTCGTACTACTTCGGAAGAGCCACATCCCGCCGCGTGTATGCGCCATTAAGCAAAGGCGAGTAAGCCAGGATCGAAAAATCCTCATGGTTCTTACAATAGCTTAACAGCTCTTCATTCGCACTGACCTGTATACCAAAGTCCGCTTCCGGATCAGGATGAAGATACGTATGACGTTGTTGGATGCAGGAATATGCTGCCCAGTTATGGGAACGGCTGATCCTTATGACCTCTTGTACCCGGGAAATCCGATAATTGCTGCAATCGAACGCCCTGACCTTCCTGGCCAGCACCCGTTGCAATCGATCCAAGTTTCTCGCCTTTCTCCGTCGTCGCCGTGTTCTTCTCTTTAGTAGTGGTAGCCATCCCAACTTCCTCCCTGTATTTGCATGCTAAAAAGCCACGGAAAATTGAAAAAAACATACTTGTCGTAAGTTTAATCCATTCTCCGTGGCAGTTATGTGCCCAAATTTGATTGTTGTCCGTTTCCGGATGCTCCTTCACGTACCGAAAATAAGACGGCTGTGAAAATTTGCGTTCTTCGTAATGTACTTATTTTAGCATTATTATCCAGTCCGCTTCAAGCGAAATGGACGAAAAGAAAGGGCCGGTGGGATTCCATCGGCCCTCTTCTTACACGCCGGAAAACGCGTCTGTGCCTTAATGCATTGCATTTGGCTTTGCCCAGGGTGCTAGGTCCCTGCCTCCAGCCTATTCCGACATTCTGGCTCAATCCGAACAAATCGCCGCTCGGCATGTCTCGTCAGCGGAAGCGAGCCCTCCGGACCCGCCGCTTGGGTTTGCAGGTTGCAGCTTGCCGGAACTTCTTGCCCCATGATATACGTTAATGCGTCTCTCAGCGCTTATCCCACCTCACGCGTCACGTTATTTCCAGCAAACGATGGTCTCGCCGGATAACGCATCCGACTGCGGACCACACAAGAACATGACGATATTGGACATATCCTCCGGCTGGGCGATCTGCTGTAAACGCGAGCGATCCTCTTGGCCAGAGACGGTACGGGTAGCGAGGAATCGGGCCGTATATGTCGGCGCCGGGGAAATACAATTGACGTTGACGTCGAACGGGCGAAGCTGCTCTGCTAAGCTGCGGGTGTATTGGGAAATGCCCATCTTCGCCGCGGCGTAAATAATGCCTTCCCTCACCGGGATGTGCCCGGCGACCGAACCCACATTGACGATTTTACCGGAACGGCGCTCACGCATATGCAGGCCAGCGAACTTACATGCATACATCGTTGACAGCAGATTGCGTTCTACGACCGAGCGGATGTCTTCCACAGAGATATCGAGCGCGTCGTTCGGGTCCGGGCGAGGCGTATGCCGGCCGATATCGCCGCCGGCGTTATTGATTAAAATATCGAGCGATCCGAGCGCCTCAATCGATTGCTTGATCAACGCCTTCACCTGCTCCGAATCGGACAGCTCCGCCGCGAGGAAACGGCTCTTAACGCCATATTCCGCAGCAATCTCCGCCGCCACGGCGCTGCCCGATACCGCCTCGTTAAAGCGAGCGGCGGCCTCCTCATTTACATCATGAATAATGACGTTAGCGCCTGCACGAGCTAAGTCCATCGCGTATTGCTTACCAAGGCCTCTGCTGGAACCGGTTACAAGAGCGTTTTTACCACGTAAGTCCATTGTCGCCATCGGAATCACCTCATGGATAATTTGAATTGCAGCCTATTCAGAATAGCGCTTTCGCAAGTTCGATAAGTACGCTAGGCCCGCATCAAGCTCTTCAAGCTCGTAAGCGGCGATCTCCTCCGCCGATGCGCCCTTCTCGAACGGCGTGCGCCAATCGCCTTTCATTCTCGCATGATCCTCGACGAACCTGAGCAGGCGAGTTAATTGCAGCGCCGTCCGTTGCGGGTATTCCGTCCAGAAGTCTTCCATCAGCACGCGGACATGCCGTGCTTCCAGGGCGCCGTGTTCGATCGACATCGTAACCTGCGGATTCGCTGCTTGAAAAATCCGAAGCAGTTCGGGGAAATCAATCACCCCTTGTCCGAGCGGCTTCCGTACGAGCCGGTACCCTTCCTCGGACGTGTATATAGCATATTCTTTGAGATGCACATTTTTCACGCACGGAGCTACTCGTCGGAAAAAATCAGTCGGCTCTTCAGCTGTAGCCAGTGGATTGCCTGTGTCCAGCGTGATCCCAAACTTCTCCGAACCGATCGTTTCGCACAGCCAGAGCAGCTCCTCGGACGCGAGGTCCTGGTGGTTCTCAACAGCCAAATTCGCGCCGGCCGGGTTAGCCGATTCCATGACTTCCTGGAACGAATGTAAAATCGATTGGAGGAACCGCTTCCAGTCACCAGCCATATGCCTGCGGTCGCCGCCGAACCTGGCTCCGCCGACGACCGTTCGTACCGTCAGTGCCCCGATCCGGTCGGCCACCTGCAGCGCTTCCTTCAGTGCCGCGGGTTCGAAGCCACCTGCACCTACATTGATAAATAGCCCCCGCTCGCGCGCATAGTCGGCTGCCTCGTCGGCATCGCTATGCTTCAACACATCAAGGGGGATTTCTCCGCCCTGCAGCCCGTATGCTTCCGCCGATTGCAGCAGCTCCTTGGCCGTAATGCGCGGCCGGCCAGCCGCTGGGGCAATGCCCATCGCATAGACTGTTCCATTTGCCGTTAGCCCGAACCTCATTCAATACACCTCCCCTAATGATTCCTTATTCTGAAGTCCAACCCCCGTCAATGACGAGTGACGACCCGGTCATAAAGTTGGATAGCTCTGACGCCAAATAAACGATGAGTCCGTTTAGCTCCCCCGGCTTCCCCCAGCGCTTGAGCGGCAAGTGATTCAGGAAAAATTGGTTCGCTTCCGGATTGTTGATGACGACCTGGTTCATCTCCGTAGCAAACGGTCCCGGACAGATGGCGTTTGCAGTAATGTTATGCTCGGCCCACTCAAGCGCCATTACCTTCGTCAGCTGGATCAATCCGCCCTTGCTGGAGCAGTAAGCAGACCGTTCCGCGAGTGCAACTTGGCCGAGCATTGAGGCGATGTTAATAATGCGGCCGAACTTTTGTTTGATCATGTGCGGTACGACTGCCTTGGTACACAGGAATGGCGCCTTTAGATTAGTCGTTTGCACCAAATCCCAGCTAGCTTCGTCGAAATCGAGAATCGGCTTGCGAACGTTGACGCCGGCATTGTTGATCAAGATATCCAATCGTCCGAAGGTGCCGATCACTTGGTCCACCATCGCCTGAATTTGCTCATAATCGGTCACATCGACAGCAACCCCCAGCGTGTCTCGTCCCGTTTCCTTACGGATCAGTTCCGCACTTTCCTGCGCCTTCCGCTTGTCACGGCTAGTGACGGCGACACTCGCTCCGGCATTCGCCAACGCCCGGGCGAATTCCAGCCCCAATCCCTGGCTTCCGCCTGTAATAAGTGCAACCTTGCCGTCCAGCTTGAAATTAGTCATCGTTGGTATATCCTCCATTATTCATGATTGAATTTCATCGCGGGGTAACCTATAATTCTGCGTTCGGATATTGTGATTACACCGGTCCAGGCTCTTTCTCGTTCAGATAACTGACCAATACCATCTCGAAAGCAATCTGCTGTCGGCTTTAACACCAAGAGCGTGCAAATGGGCACATTTGCCGCAGCCGATAAAGGCCACACGATACGGTTGGTTCATTCTCAACCCCTCTTTTTATCAACACAATGCTGTGGCGGAAACGTACACAAATCGCTCGAACCGTGCTAAAACATGGCTCTTCTGCGTCGGGTGCCGATCGTATAGATAGTCGATAAAATAACCCGGGTGTTCCGAATTTCCTGCGAACATATCATAATGAAGCGGAATGACGGTATCGAAGCCGACTGCGACCGAGAGCTCTGCCGCTTCCCGATAATTCATGTTGCCTACGATATTCTTTGCATTGCGGAACGGGTCGCGCCCGTTGATCGGTACCATACCGAGGTCTATCGATTCAGCCTGCAACGCTTCGATCAATCCGGGATATACAGTAGTGTCTCCAGCGTGGTACATCGTAACGCCGTTGAGTTCCACAACATAGCCTACGAATCGGTGATCCAGCTCATCGTCGTATTCCAACTCTTCATGGGCTGAGGGCAGCGGTTTGACCCGGAATCCCGGCCCATTCCACCACTCATTCGTTCGCGCCGAGATCAGCTTCTCCGGTCGAACCCCGAATTGCAGCATCGATTCCCGGCAATATCCCGGCGCCATATAAACCGGGTCTTCGTGGGCCTCCGCTAAAGCGGTAATGGTGTCCGGATCCATATGATCCATATGGTCATGGGTAACTAAAACATAATTCGCGTTCGTCATTTGCCCCGGCTCAAGCGGCGGCTCAAATGCCCGATACACCGATGGAGTCAAATACGGATCGATGTAAATGACCGTATCTCCCCCCTTGACCGCGACGCTGCACTGGCCGAGAAACCAAATAGCGAGCATACCGAACGGTACACGGGTATCGTCGATCTCTCGGATTAGCGCTTCCCCTATACGTTTGTGTGGTTTGTCCGTCATAAGCCGATCCCCCCGTTGATGTGCAGCTCTGTGCCGGTTACTTGGCTTGATTCATCAGACAATAAGAAGACGGTTCCATACCCCATATCTTCAGGTGTTTGCATGCGGCCAGAAGGAATATGCGACGACGCCTTCTTCTGCAAATCGTCCGGGCTTATGCCCATGTTCTGATGAAGTTCAATTTCCCCCTCTGAGGCAACCCAGCCGACGGTAACCCAGTTCGAACGTATATGCTTGCTTCCATAATGGGCTGCGATGTGGCGGTTTAACGTGAGCACTGCTCCTTTGGAACAAGAGTAAGCAGCCAATTCTTTTCCGCCTTTATAGCCGTTCGTCGAGCCCATATGGACGATGGAACCACCGCCGGTTTTCAGCATCGACTGAATCGCGTACATTGAACAGAAGAAAGCGCCTTTCATATTAACGGCAAAAATCGAATCAAACATTTCCTCGGATGTATCCACCATCGAGCCTCGCGGGAAAATGCCGGCGTTGTTTACAAGACCGTCGATTCTGCCAAACCTGTTAATCGTTTCATCGATCAGCTGCTTGCACGCCGCTTCTTTGCTGATGTCCCCTTTGACAAACAACGCCTCTGCGTTATCGACATCCTTTATTTCCTGTACAACTTTGGCACCGTCTTTTTCATTCCTTCCCCCCACCACAACCGACGCACCCTCTTTGGCGCACATCAAAGCGATTCCCTTCCCGATACCCTTCGTTCCACCTGTTATGACGACCACCTTGCCGTTAAGCCTGCTTCCCATGCCGATCCCGCCTTCCAGCGCATTCGCTCCATTTATTCGCTGTTTTATCCGCTTGTCATGCCTCGATGAGATACGTTTTCACAATCGAATCCAATTCGAACTTCGCCAACTCCAAAGCGCTCTTGGCCTCGAAGTCTTCAATAAACAGTTCCAGCGACAAATATCCTCTATACCCGCTTTCGTACAGTCTCATATTGTTTTCATTCATCTAACATCCGATATGGATACCCACCGCCCTGTCTGAGCCGATTTCTCCACGGCTTCCAGCACCATTTGGTTGTTAAGGCCGTCCTCGAAATTAGGCGTCGGATTTTTACCGTTGGCAATGCCGTTCATCAGTTCCGAGATCAGATTTATAAACGTATGCTCATAGCCGATAATATGGGCTGGCGGCCAATACGCTCCTGCAAAAGGATGGACTTCCTCCTGGCAATTAATGGAGCGGAACCCCTGCGTTCCGGTCTCATCATCTGCGGAATAAAATTGCAGGGTGTTCATCTGCTCCATATCCCAACGGATCGAACCCTTCGTGCCGTTGATTTCGAAGCGGTTTCCGTTGCGGTTGCCGCCGGCAAAGCGCGTAGCTTCAAAAACCCCGACAGCTCCGTTTTCGAAGCGGGCCATAAATATAGACGCATCGTCTACATCGACTTTCCCGAGAGCTCCGCCCTTCACACTGGCGCTTAAGCCGCCGCTCATTTCTCCGATCGGACGTTCCTTGATAAAGGTTTCCATCATTCCGTTCACTTCCTTAAACTCGCCTACCAGAAAACGGGCAAGATCAAGCGAATGAGCGGCAAGATCCCCGAGCGCGCCGGTACCGCAAACTTCTTTTTTCAAACGCCATACCAACGGGAAGTTCGGGTCTATAATCCAGTCCTGCAAGTAATTCGCTCTAATATGATAGATGCTGCCGAGTTTTCCTTCGTCGATCAGCTTCTTCGCATATTGAACGGCGGGTACAAAGCGATAGTTATGGCAAATCATGTGAATAACCCCGGCTTTGTTGACCGCCTCCAGCATTTTTTGGGCTTGCTCCACGCTCATCGCAAGCGGCTTCTCGCAGAGGATATGTTTGCCTGCTTGAGCAGCGGCAATGGCAATTTCCGCATGAGCGTTATTCGGGGCACCGATATCGATCAAATCAATATCGTCTCGTTCGATCAGCTTGCGCCAATCGGTTTCGTACGATGCCCAACCCAGCTTCTGAGCAGCCGCCTTCACAGCTCCCTCGTTGCGTCCGCAAATCGCCTGCATCACCGGAATGCCGTCGCTGTCAAAAAAGAATGGCACGTCCCTGTATGCGTGGGAATGGGCCTTGCCCATGAATTTATAGCCAATCATGCCAATCCGGATTTGTTTTTTGCTCATCGTCATATGTCCTCCTTGAGTTTCTTCTTCACAGAAGCCCACTGAGCTTGGGGAACCACATCAACAACCGCTTTTATTGTCATCTTGCCAAAATCGATAGCCGGTACATCCTCGAAGGACAACCGGTTCGTCTGGAGCATGCCCAGCATGCCTGGATAATGGCTCTCGATGTCGCGAAGACGATGGATGGCAGCCGTAAAATCGCGATACGACGCATTGACGGAGCCAATGATACACTTATTTTTGATGACCATTTCCTGATACGTCAAATCGCTCGGCAAATCCAGTCGGCCGCTGCCGGGAGTAATGCCGAGAAGCGCGAGGATTCCGTTATTGTTCACCAGTGGGATCGCCTCGTAACCGAGAGGCGCATGCCCGGTGCATTCCCAAACCATATCAAAGCTTATGCCCAATTGTTTCGAGTATGCGGTTAAACCGGACAAGAATGCGTCTTCGGCGGAGGATTCAGCTTCCCGGTAATGTGCTCCGATGCGGCGAATGATGTCCGCGTTCATGCTTGCAGAGTCAGATTTGGACCAAACGTACGTGTCAAGGCCGAGCACTCTGCATGTCAACGCCGCCAAAATGCCCAAAGGCCCGGAACCTAAAATAAGCACCGTCCGGGGCTGCCATATCATGCGCTGCTGAATCTTTAAGGTTTGCGTATATACTTTTTCCACGATGCTTTGCGGTTCGACAAAAACCCCGTACGGCAGGCACTCATCAGGAACTTTAACAACATATTTTGAATGCTCCGCTACATACTCGCACAGATAGCCGTCCGCACCTGTTATCCCCCGTTCCGTGTAACTGCCGGTTTGGCAAAAGTCTTGCTGAGCGTTGCGGCAATTGACGCACGCTTCTTCACCGCAAGGTCTCCTTACAAGAGCCGTAACCAGATCGCCGCGGGATAGTCCGGACTCGGATCCGGCTTCCTCGATAACGCCCAACAGCTCGTGACCGATTACCATTTCCGATCTGCCTTCGGGGTATCTGGCAAAGTTGTCTACGATGATCTCCCGGTCCGTTCCGTCGAGTCCGACGCAAAGCACCCGAATCAAAACGTCCTGCGGACCAGTCAAATCCGGCTTCGGGATATCCGCCAACGACACTGTCGCCTGACTCTCTCCGCCGCTGATCGTAATCGCTTTCAAAATCATCACTCCCTTAATCCGAATGCCATCCCTTTATCCGTCTGCAAATCTCTGTAATGTTGCCAAAAAGACTGCCGTCTGGCAGCCTGAATGACATGGAGCGTTTGTTTTATTTGGGCCTTAAAAAGGAAGCGCTCACAAAACCGCTTAAAGACATTATCCTCCTCCCGTTGCTTTAGGTTCTATTTAAATTGTAACAGCACCTTCATCATATTATTGGGATAGCTCATTGTAAAGAAATGTATTTCATGTTTCATTGCTGTTATTCAAAACGAGTCTGAAGATGAACAACGCGATCCAAATTCAGCTGTCATTGTATATCGTTCGTTGGACAATCTCATCCTTTGACGGAACCGATCAAGGCGCCTTTCACAAAATGCTTTTGCAAAAACGGATAGACGATCAAAATTGGAATTGTGGATACCATAATTGCAGCCATGCGAATCGTAAATACATTTACCTGGTTTTGAAAGCCGATGGAAAGTCCCGACTGCCCGGCCGCAGCGCTCGTGTTGCTGATTAAATCATTGAGCACCAGCTGCAGCTGCCACATATTCTTTTCCGTCATATAAAGGAGGGAGCTGAAGAAATCATTCCAGTACCCGACGGCGATAAACAAGGAGATGGTCGCAATAACGGCATTGGACAGCGGGAGCACGATACGGAAAAATACAGTCAAATCGCCCGCCCCATCGATCTTGGCCGCCTCCTCCAGCTCATCCGGTATGCCGCGGAAGAAGCTCAGCATGACAAAAATGTTCCATGCCCCCATTGCATTTGGCAGAATCAGCGCCCAGTAGGAATCGATCATGCCCAGCCCTTTGACCAGAAGATATGTGGGGATCAGCCCGCCACTGAACAGCATCGTGAACAGAATGAGCAGCGCAAAGGTCTTCTGCCCGCGCAGCCGCTTTCTGGAGAGGGCATAAGCCGTCGTCGCGGTGAATAACGTCCCGATCAGCACGCCGCCCAAGGTCGAGATAACCGTCACCTGAAAGCCGGTCAGCAGCGATATATTTTGCAATACCGCCTTGTAAGCGTATAACGAGAAGCCTTCAGGCTTCAGAAAAAGTCCGCCGCCCATTGTCTTTTCCGGTTCGCTTAACGAGCCCATGACGATATACCAAAACGGGTAGATCATCGCAACCATCAGCAAAATAAAAAACATATAATTCAGCACATGGAACAACCGTTCACCCTTCGATAATCCAATCAAGTCCCCACCTCCTACCAGAGCCCGTCTTGTCCGAATTTCTTCACGATTTTATTGGCCGATACGATTAAGATCATCGCAATCAAAGACTTAAATACGCCAGCCGCGGTTGCATAGCTGTAATTGGCGTCGGCAATCCCCACCCTGTAGACGTAAGTATCGATAATGTCGCCGACATCGTATACGAGCGGGCTGTACAGCAGGAAGATTTGCTGAAATCCAGCTTCCAGAATGTTGGCCAAACTGAGGATAACGAGAATGATAATAACAGGCCGAATCGCCGGAAGCGTCACATGCCACATCTGCTTCGCTTTATTCGCCCCGTCCATTCGTGAGGCCTCGTACAGCTCCGGGTTTACTCCCGACATGGCCGCCAGATAAATGATCGTTCCCCATCCTACTTCCTTGTACAGATCGCTCACCACGAGAATGGAACGGAAGTAATCCACATTGATGAGAAAATCGATCGGCTTTCCGCCGGCGCCTTTGATTATATAATTGACCAGGCCATCGACCGGGTTCAGGAAGGTAATGAGGATGCCGGAGAAAATGACCCACGACACAAAATGGGGCAAATAAATAATCGATTGCGTTATCCGTTTAAAGACCATATTCTTTAATTCATTGAGCAGCAGGGAAAGGATGATGGGAACGGAAAAGCCCGCCGCCAGCTTATACACACTGATCACCAGCGTATTGCGCAATATCTCGTAGAAATCTGGCGAGTGGAATAACTTGTTGAATTGCCCGAAACCGACCCATTCACTGCCCTTTATTCCGTTATAAATATTGTAATCCTGAAAGGCGATGACGATGCCGTACATCGGGGCGTAGCGAAAGACAAAAATCAGAAGCATGCCGGGCAATAACAGCAGATACAAGTACCTGTCGCGCAAAATGTCCTTCCACAATTTCCGTTGACTGGAAGAACCCGTATTTGTCCGGGCCAAGGTTTTTGCAGAGGTTTTCATTCGGACACCTCATCTCTTCTTGAAATGGAAGAGAAGCTCCGGCCCGGAGCTTACTCTTCACCTTTTTGCCATTAAACTTTATGCAGCGACTTACTTATAAGGTGTGATGTTTTCCTCGTACCATTTGTCATACTTGGCGTATTCTTCTTCCTGGGCACTATAAAGCGAGTTCGCTTCTTCATCCACTGCTTTACCGCCAAGCTGCTGATATTGGCTTACAAATTTGTCGAATGCATCGATGCCGAGCTTGCCTGTAATGATGCCCCAGAACGTCTCGTCGCGGGCTTTTTCGATATCCGTGGAGTATTTGTCCCATTGCGGACGGTTCGTCGCTTTGAATACAGCGATCTTGTCGCGCATCGGCTGGGACGTTTTAAATTTGTATTCGAACATTTCGGTTACTTCGGGCAGATTGGAAAGGTTGGACGCGTCCTTGCGCGTGATTACCCAGGAGAAATTGTCGAGTCCAAGCTTGTTGGCTTCGTCTGGCGTAACTGTTCTGTTATACATGCCGTTGTCCATTGTATAATGCTCGCCTTCCTTGCCGAACCGTAGCAAGGAGTTGACCTCCGGCGAAGCAATGACATTGAGCACCTGCACCGCGTCGTCGGCGGAGCCCGTGTCGGTCACGACCAGGTAGCACCAGCCTCTTGGGGCAGACGGAATGTCGGATTTGAATCCGTCCGGTCCCGCCACCGGATCGATTGCCATATATTCGCCGCCCGGGTTGCTTTGTTTAAAATTGATGGTTGCATTGCTTGACGGATTGAAGTTGGCGACCCAACGGTAGAACGCCCCGACCTTGCCAGAAGCATAAATTTCATCGACTTTTTCGTTTGTAATGTTCGCGGCACTGGCCATTCGGGGGTCAATAACGCCTTCTCCATACAGTTGGGCAATCTGCTGCAGAGCCGTTTTGACCTGCGGCATAGTGGCGCCGTATTTGATCGATCCGTCATCCTGTTTGATGAACGCATCGGGATCCACCCCGTATGCGTAGAAGAACGGAGCGAGACTGCGGAAAAAGTAATCACCCGACAAGCCGTACGTATCCTTTTTGCCGTTGCCGTCCGGGTCATCGTTCGTAAAGGCTCGGAGGGTGTTAACGAATTCATCAAGCGTTTTCGGCACCTCAAGCCCTAATTTATCCAACCAATCCTTGCGAATGATAGTGGTCATGGTGCCGGCTTCTGCGACATCTCCGGGAATTTGATACAATTTACCGCTGGAATCCCAATGATAAAACAACGTATCCTTGGTATAGTAATCAATAATTTCCTTGCCGTATTTCTGCAGCGATGGAGTAAGGTCCTGAACGATGCCCGCCTGGACCCACTTCGTATATTCCTTCGTATCGCCGGTCCATAGTATATTCGGTCGGGTGTTCTTGGCGCTCATCAGTAAGTTGATCTTCGTATCTACCTCTGAAGCCGGCAGGAAGATCGGATCGATCGTCACCTGTCTGCCGAGTTTATCCGTCAGCTGCTCCTCTAAAGTCTTCTCAGCCCACGAATCCGGCGTCTTCGGGCCGCCATTCAGCGTAATGCTGAGCTCAAGCGCCTTCTTTGGCGCGGCGGTATTGGCTGTCTCGTTGTTCGCTGGCGCATTGTTTCCGCTGTTTGCGCCGTTCGAGCAAGCGGCGCCAAGCAGCATCATGCCGGCCAGCGTCAGCCCCAGCCATTTCGTTTTGATTTGTTTCTTCATCTTCAATCCCTCCTCAATGTTCAATGGTTGACCAAATTGTAATCGCCTCCAAAATGTCCGATAAGTGAACCCGATTAGTCCGGAAATATATGGTCAAAGCCTGCTTTGGTCCGCTTCAGAAGCTCCTCAGGATCACCTGCGGGCAGCTCTGGAGTCAGCACCTCTTGTGCTACCGACCCGTCATAACCGGTCTTCTTCAGTGCGGTGAGGAAGCCTTTCAAGTCTATTACGCCTTCACCTGTGTATAGGCGGTCGTTGTCTCTCAGCTCCTCAACCGGCAAATCTTTGGCATCGTTGATGTGAACATGTACAATTTGTTCTGCCTTCAACTGCTCCAGTTGGGACGGTTTAAATCCGGTCGTATGGCAGTGATAAGAATCAACCAGCAGTCCGACATTGGGGAGGCCAATTGCGGCGGCCATATCGAGCGTTTCCTCCACTGTCCAAATAAATGGATTCTTCCTGGACGTGCGTGCATGGTGAGCCCCAACGAATTCCAGACCAAACCGCAGCCCATATGCATCCAGAATTTCTGCACAGACACGAAGCCGATAGATGGCCTGCGCCATAAAGCGGGCGGACGGATTATCTGTGGAAGGCAGAATGTATGTGACACAGCGAGTACAGTTGAGCGCAGCCGCTGCCGCTGCTGACTCGGCGAGAGCAGGCAGCGTTTGCCTGAATTCTGCGTCTGTGCTGCGCCAATCAACCGGGAGACCGATCGCGCCGATCACAATGCCGGTTTCGGCAAGCAAGCTTGCCGCGCCCTCCGAGCCCAAAGTACCTATCAAACTTTTCGCATCAATGTCCACCGATTCGAAGCCGTATTCTGCCGCTTTACGGATAAATTCCTCATTGCTCCAAGATGATCCCAATCCGGCTCGGGTCAATCCTCTAATCATGTACTTGCCTCCTTATCGCTTCCTGTATCCATCCATTTACTCAGCTAGGGGAATCAGACCGCCAGTTAAGCCTCAACCGCAATTATTCTGATAATGAGATAACCTTGCTGCCATTAGCGGCGCTCTTCCATGCCGCTTCCGTTAGCCGGGCGATTCTTAAACCGCAGCTGGACGGTGCAGCTGCTTCACTCACCCTTCCAAGTACGAGGTCAACGAAGTCGATGTCCGGATCGCTCGAAGCTGGAAGCTCCTCTACCGACACCTCAGTAAGGGACTTTTCTCCTTCCCTCGCGACCAATATCTTATTGTTGCGGTATAAGACCGATCCTTTATCACCGTGGATCGAAACATCCTCATGCCAACTGATGCTGGCACTGCCAACCACATTAAAGGTCGCGATTGCGCCCCCCTTGAAACGGACGGTCACGGCGGAATCGATATCGACTTCCCTGCCGTGGTTCTCAATGACTGCAGATACGCTTTCCGGCTCGAGACCAGTTACCCAAAGCACGACATCCAGCAGATGGCTGCCCGAATCGTTCAACTGCCCGCCGCACGATAAAGCAAGGTTTTGCCTCCATGACCCGGTTGCACCGATCAGCCATCTTTGTGCTTGATAAGCGCAGATGTAGTTGATCTTCCCCAATTCCCCCTTCTCTATCAAGTCGTGGATATAGATATAAGGGCTCATCAGGTGACGCTGGTAGGCGACAGCCAAATGCCGGTTCAGCTTCCCGGCATGTGCAATAATGCGCTCCGCATGATCGGAGCCGCTTACGAACGGCTTCTCCATGAGCACGTGGAGGCCGCCGTCAAGGCAGGCCATTCCCTGTTCAAAATGCATGCTGTGAGGCGAAACAATTACAGCGGCGTCCGCGCCGGACTGGGAGATCGCCTCCCGGTAGTCCGCATAGACGGCTATGTTTGCGAGCTCAGGATAAGTTTCCTTCACTAGCCCGATTGCCGTCTCGGACGGATCCGCCAAAGCGACGATTTCAGCCTCAGGCACGTTCAAAAGTCTGCGGATGTGCTGCCTTCCCATACCCCCTACACCAATCATAAGAAAACGAACTTTTGCCATCGTAACGCCTCCCATAAAGAAATTTTATTCATTGCGAAAATCCAGGCCGATCCCGTTTGAAACAGAAAACGGTTAAAATAAAGCGCTTACATATCATCTTCAAAAAAAGATTGTTGTACCAAAGTAGATAAACACGCATTGTTACAAACGTTACATTATCATCATTCTGCACACCAATCTGTTTGCGTAGATTATAACACCATAGCATTTTGGTGTAAATATCATTTTTATGCAGGTGTTAACAGTCTTATTTGTTGTTTTCGACAATATTTTTAAACTGAAAACAATGTTACAATCTAAACGATTCATCAATTCGTAAAGTAAACAATATTGCAAAATTTGCACAATAGTTGACAAATATTCTTCAACTATTAAAATTAAACTATGAATCGTACAAAAGAGGGATTGGAAACTTGTGAACAAAAAAGTGACAACTTACGACATCTCCAATGAATTGGGTATCTCTAGAAACACGGTATCAAAGGCACTAAATAATCACGCGAGCATTTCGGAAGAGACCAGGAAAAAAGTCATAGAACAGGCTATTGCTATGGGTTACAACAAGATAATCCCCGGCTCCAGCGAACGACCCGCTATTTCCCGAAGTACGAAGTGCATTGCCTTCTTAACCAGAATCGACGTGAGTGCAAGCGGATATTGGATGAACCTGATGAGCGGCGTCGAAGATGTGCTCAGAGGAAGCGGTTACGACATGAAGATGTCCTTTATCAAAGATGAAGATATTATATCCCTCATGGTGCCTCCCATGCTGAACAGTACAATTGACGGATTTATCGTAGTGGGAATGGTGAACAAAGCCTACACCGAGAAATTACTGGAGCACTCCCTGCCGAAGGTTTTTATCGATTTGAATGCCGAACTGCCGCTGACCGACCTCAAAACCGATCTGGTTTTAATGGAGAGCGAAGAAAGCGTATACCAGATTACCCGCCATCTGATTGAGTCGGGGCACCGGGAGATCGGCTTTATAGGAGATATTAATTCCCGCAGCTTGTTTGAGCGTTGGATGGGATATAGCAGAGCCCTTCATGAATCGAGTATTCCACAAAATCCAAATTACTGCATAACGAGCACGCATTCTACCAGTTATCAATCCTTTGAAGGGATGGCCGATACACTTGGAGCACTCGATCAGCTTCCTACCGCATTGATATGCGGTAACGACCTTATGGCGCTTCACGCCATCCGGTTCGTAAAGGAAAATGGAATGCGGGTTCCGGAGGATATCGCCATATCGGGTTTTGACCAGATGAAAGAAACGAAGCTTCTGGATATTTCGCTTACAACGGTTACGAATGATGAGTTTCAACTGGGGATGCGGGCAGCAGAGGAGCTGCTGTACCGGATGCAGCGCCCAAACAGACCTTTCGAGGTCATTCGCTTATCTACAAAGGTATGCTTCGGGGAAAGCACGCGTACGACCCGCGCCTGACGTGAATCAAACACTCAAAATCCAACCAGCGGCAATAATGAAAGTATAAAAGGACACCTATCTATCGGAAATAGTAAGCTCGTGCTGATACTCATTGAGTGTCGGCATTTTAATTTCTTGAAAAGGAAAATATGTTGATAATCCCAGCATTCCTTTCGCGACATTCTAGAGCAAATCCTTCACCTATCTCTTCTTCGGAAGTTACTCTTCTAGTTAAACCACCTGACTTAGATCGATTGCTGCGTTGACCTGATTGTGTCCGTAACCCAACTATCCATCGGTTATTTGATGCAGCCTTCGTCCCGGATGCCATTGTGTCCGGCTTAGCGGAGCTTGTTCAATTGAGCGAATCACATCACGTTGTTCATGCTGCATGTCGGCATGCCGAAGGCAGTGAACGCATTTCTGGTATCGCCATACAGCTGGGCTTCCAGGATACGAACTATTTTGCCAGACTGTTCAAGCAGCATACTGCCAATCCCCCATACAATTCAGAGACAAACACTTGCCGTCGATGACGACATGGGCAATCGCATTCGGCTGCATGGCATAGACAATATTCGGCGCAGCTCGCGGCTCCCATCTGGAACACGTCATTTGCGGTAATGCAGGTCCCATTCAACCGGGAAACCTTTTGCAGCAAAGCGCACATCCGCATTTCTCTAAAACGCTGATCCGGTTGTTGCTGTACCCTCCATCCGTTCCCAAGGAAACTTTTACGCCGGAGAGGTCAGGGATTCGGGTGACACCTCTGCGAGAAACATATTGCTCGAGGGACAATAAGCCAGCGAGCCGCCGCGGCTGCCAATCCACCCGACCTCCGAATCATCCAAAACACCTAACGAGTCTAAATAATGAATCGGCCTAAGGCCGTAATCCCTTTCCGGCGAAGCCCCGTGCGGACTGTGTGGCGCCGGATAGACCGTAACCATCGGGTCCTCCCCCTGGAATTTGACGGCAAGAGAACCGGTCCGTTCCACGGCTTTCTCCACCGTCTCCCTGTACGCCGCTGGAGCGCCGCTCCAATCGTACATCGTCCGGGCCATGAACCAGAGGATTTTTAAGGAAGTAGGGCATGAGCGCCTTCAAATCGGCATATCCCATTAAGAGGTGCAATCTGCCTCTGCTGTTAACCATGCGGTTGAGAGTAATCTCAGCCATCTTTCGATGCAGGAAATTTGTTGGAAACTGGCATTTATAAATAAAGGAGATGAACACTATCGAAAAAATATCGATCAGCCTAACTCAGTTTCTTGACTTCTCGTTGAAGCCGAGTGGACCTGGGAAGGTGTCCTCGATCCGTAAAATAAAGTACAACGAATACTCTGTGGAGGCGGATTACTGGAAGGGACTTCGTGATGCTATTCCAAAATTCCATGAGCAGGGATTAACATTTGATTATTTAGAGAGCATAGCTACCAGTGCAAACGAGAAGAGAAAAAGTCGTTATACCGATGCAGTAAACGCATATAAAAAGTTTCTTGGCAAAAAAGAGATTCAATGGTTCGATCCAGGTAAATCGTTTTGGACGTTCGAAAATCTGTCGGTTAAATCCCACGCTGAATTAGGTCTGGTCATAAACGAACAACCTCATCTGGTTAAGCTTTATTTCAAGCAGGATCCGATTGATAAAAGGAGATCCAAAACAGCCTTGGCGCTTATGGTAGCATCCACCAAATCGGATACAAATACCGATGCAATGCACTCCATTCTCGATGTCAATAAAAATAAATTATATCTTGCTTCAGAAGATCAGGATGATCTGGACATCCTGCTCGCCCTGGATGGAGAAGCTGCACAGTTCATTCAGATATGGAATAGCATTTAAGGAGCAAATTCATTTTGAGCTTGCGCGCAGTCATCACATATCAAACGGCTATCATCAAGCTCGAATGTTGCGGTTTTCTCGCAATACTCCATCACTCGCTTGTTTTTGGAGGACCGGGTTAGGCGGCAGTGGCCCATGCCCTTCACCTCATCAACCACCGGCCAAGAAATGCATGGGTTGGATATCTTCTCACCAATCGTTCGTGGGTGAGGTGTCGCACTTAGCTTGACAATCCGTCAAAAATAGAAAAAGTCCAGAATTTTTCCCATAGGGCAGCCGGAGCAAGAGCGCAGCGTCCTCGTGGATAGCATGCGACGTCCGTTACGGATGCGCGGTCAGTTATATGCACACAGGCACAGGGGAAAACAGCATTTTACTCCAGCTCAAGATTAAGTTTACCAAGTTTGCCTATTCTCTTTGAACTAGGTCGGATCTGGTTATTAAGGCTTATTCCAAACTGCTCTTGGAGTGCAGCTGCAATGGGTTTTAAAAGAAAGCTAAAGAAGGATGCACAAGCCAAACCCTTGTGCATCCTTCTTCTGAGTGGGCCTATTGCCATCGATCGTAAGACAAGCAGTCTGCTCTCTGCGGTCAAGCGTTTGAAATGGTTCTTGACTTACCGGCACATCCCGAGAGGGTAAGCGCGTCCGGCAGGCAAAAATGCTCCGCGCACCTCATGTGCAAGAACAGTAAAAGCTCATTAATCCATATATTGCTCATCTGGCTCGTGTAAAGCTGAAGCCAGGATTTTCTCTGCGACGAATTCAGGGGTATCAGCAGGAGTGGAAGAACCTTGTCGCTGCTGCTGCCGAACACCCAGGGCGTTTTTGCCAAAATCCGTTGCGGTTGAGCGCGGATAGACAGTAATCACCCGGATATTCTCTGAGGCTAATTCACCTCGTGCCGTATCGGAAAGCATATTCAAAGCGGCTTTGGTAGCTGCATAGGCTGCCATTCCGGCAATACGCATCTTGGAGACCACCGAGCTTATATTGATGATCAGCCCTCCCCCCTGCTCTCGCATGATAGGGATCACAGCTTGCATAGCTGCCAATGGTCCAAACACATTGAGGTCCAGGGTCTTGCGGAAGTCATCAGGATTGAGGTCAGCGATCGTGCCAACGGCAGCTTGTCCTACGTTATTGATGACCACGTCCAAGCGGCCAAAGTGGCTCACCGTCTCCTCAATGACTCTTTGAACTTGCTTCGGATCGCTCACGTCAGCAGGCAGAGCGACGGCTTCACTTCCCTGGCTCTGCAATTCCTCGGCGAGATGATTAAGTGCATCGGCAGATCGGGCTACCAGTGCTAATTTAGCACCAGCAGTGGCAAAACGGCGTGCTGTGGCTAAGCCGATACCAGCGGAAGCTCCAGTAATAAGAACGACCTTGTCACGAATTTCCATAATAAATGTTCCTTTCCTTGAGAAGATTGGCCAAACCGTTTATGGGAGGAATCGGTCAAGCAGGTTCCTGAAAGAATAAACGGATCATGAAATGAGCAAAATAGATCGGCATTTCCATTCTTTTAGCGCCTCTCAAATTTAACTGTTTTGCACTTGAAACGGAAGTTCAAATAAGTTAGCATGGCATTAACTAAAAGTTTATACGATGAAGGGGTTCTATGAATGAATGAACAATTGAATACTTTTATTCAGGTGGCAGAGACGGGTAGCTTCTCCAAGGCAGCTGAAAAACTATTTGTGTCTCCAACCGCTGTGATGAAGCAAATTAATGTGTTGGAAAAGCATATAGGAATGCCTCTTTTGATTCGTACTAACCAAGGTGTTGAGCTCACCGAGGCAGGGAAATCATTTAACAAGGATGCGGCATTATTTTTGCAGAGTTTTCAAGAAGCCGTACTGCGTATACGCCAAGGTGCACAGGGAAGTCAGCATGTTATTCGTGTGGGCACCTCCATACTTAATCCCTGCAAGGTTTTGCTGGATTTGTGGAATGAAATCAGCGACCAATATCCGCAGTTTAAAATAAAAATCGTCCATTTTGAGGATGATGCTTATACTCTCCCAGCCACTTATCGTACCATTGGCAAACACTTCGATGTCATCGTAGGGCCATACCTTACAGAAGACTGGGAGAATTATCTCCGTTTGCTTGAGCTGGGAAGGTATCGCTTTTGCTTTGCCGTATCTCGCAACCATCGGCTGGCTTCTAAAAATACACTGTCTGTCAAAGATTTGTATGGTGAGAAGTTGGCTGTGGTGAAAGGGGGAAAAAGTGCAGTAATTGATGGAATTCGTGATTTTTTGATAATGAACCATCCTAAAATCAAAATTAAAGATGTTCCGCGCCTTTATGATATTGATGTATTCAATCGTTGCGAGCAAAGTGATACTGTCCTGCTAACATTGGATGCATGGGTAGATGTTCATCCGTCGTTAGTGACCATCCCCAGCGATTTGGATTTCACAATGCCTTATGGTTTGCTTTATCCCTTACATCCATCCGAGGATTTCAATCAGTTTTTAGAAATCATAAAAGAAATGTAATCTAAGCACAGTTAACCGGCACATAATTGTGCCGGTTTTTTCATTAAGGCAACCTCCCTCTACTTTCTCGAACCAAGGAACGAATAACACAAGGCCCTCCCGATTATTCTCAAACGTAATTGGCTTCCCGAACTCGACTCCGCGGTAGTCCCGAGCTCGAGCCACATGTTTGAATTTCGCGATGTCTACACCAACAATTAAGGTAGATTATAAAGGAATGCTGCCCGTTACTTCAACGAAAAAGGAACAGTTGCCTGCCGCGGCGATCTGTTCCTGGTCTTTGCACTATAGCACCCGTTAACATTCCTGTAGGTGTTAGTAGATACGGTTTGCAGAAAAACGAACGCCCCGCTAGGACGAGTATGTACTGGGTTGCAGCCCTCAGAACTCACCTTAGGAGGCGTTATCATGAAGTCTAGACTAATAAAAGCTCAAAATCAACGTGTAGAACGTATTACCCCTTCCACTCTTGTCATTGGAATCGACATTGCCAAGGAGAAACATGCTGCTCAAGCGATTAACTTTCGAGGTATTGTCCTCACCAATCGCCCAATTATGTTTTCGAATGATCATGCGGGCTTTGAGCATTTTATTAGCAGTATTCGTAAATTTCAGAACATGCACAACTTGAATGACGTCGTTGTGGGAATGGAGAGTACCGGTCACTACTGGTTCAATATCGCCAATTGGTTGGTTAAACAAGGTATTTCTGTTGTCCTTGTCAATCCAATGACGACCAAACGCAATAAGGAAAACAGAGACAACTCCCCCTCTAAGAATGACCCAAAGGACGCTTTGGTCATTGCTGATGCGGTGAGTCGCGGGTTCTACACGCCCTTCTCTCCCAAAGAAGAAGCCTTCCACCGCATGCGGGTTATGGTTACAAACAGAGAGCATTGGGTTGTTAAATCCGGACGCATTAAGAACAGAATCCACCGCTGGCTGGATATCCGTTTTCCAGAATACAGGCAAGCGTTCGAAGATATTTTTAGTCCTCGTTCATTAGCCACTTTGCGTCGTTTTCCAGCCCCATCTGACATCGTGCAGTTAACTCCGGAACAAATGGTACAACTCTGGGGAGTGTACATGGCTAGACCTGGCGGCATGCGTGGCAGGAACAAGGCGCTTGAGCTCCAAGCACTCGCTAGACATAGCGTCGGAGACACTACTGCCCTTGAAGAAGACAAATGGGAACTGCGGCACCTCATGGATGAATATGAACGAATCTGCCACATCATTGATGAAGCGGACGAGATGATTGAAAAGCTATTGCCCGAAATCCCCTGTTCTGATCTCGTTCGATCTGTCGGCGTTTCCGTTCCTGCAGCGGCTGCCATACTCGCATTTGGCGGGGACTTACGTAAGTTGTCTCACGGGAATCAGTTATTGCGAAAGGCTGGATTAAACTTAGCAGAACGTAGCTCTGGCAAGTATAAAGGGCACATTAAACTAACCAAACGAGGAAACTCATTGCTGCGTAAGCATTTGTACTTCTCGGTCTTTCACCTCTTATCTCATAATCGTGCATTCCAAGCCCTACATGCACACAATATTGAAGTAAAGCGAATGACGAAAATGCAGTCCATGATGAAGTTGATTGGGAAATTGGCTCGAATGCTTGTAGCTATGGCGCGAGAAGGACAAACTTTCTCCGCGAATAAAGCTCAACCGCCAGTAGCAGCTTAAACAACTAAACTCGCAGCCCAGACAAGCGGATTAGCTCATTTGCAGAATTTCACAAAGAAAGCACGGAGTACCGAGATTTTTACGCTTTAGGGCTTAGACCCGTTCCGTTAACGTTGATCGGACTCCACACCCTTGGATAGATAGGACGAAGGAATGTGAGGGCGTTGACCCGTTGAGATTTGGGAGAGTGAATCCCAAGGACCTTGTGGAGAGAGGCGTGCAGCAAATCTTTACATGGGAGATGTTGTAAATAGACCAACACCTTCTATTCCCGCATGCCCTCAAACGAAACTGCTTAGCCCCTCTCATGTAATTCTTTAATCTCCTATTTAAACATGTATGTGAAATTCTGCGAATGAGCGAGCATTCGCGAGAAAATCCTTATTCTCTGAGGGAGCGTAACAAAAATAATCTTCACTTAACATCATTATCTTGAATTACCCCGAACATTCCTGTCATTCCTTCATGCTTTTTAAAACCATATTTATTATAAAAAGATTCTTTGCCTTGTGCTGCAAACAAACCAATAAATGATTTTTCAGGGGCATTTTCCTTTAAGTATTCTTTGATTGTTTCCATTATTAATTTGCCAATTCCTTTGTTTTGAAACTCAGGTAACACTGCTATATCCTGAATGTAAAAATAGATCCTCCCGTCCCCAATTATCCTACCCATTCCAACTACTTCGCCTTGGTATTGGACAACAACACCAAATTGAAGTTAGACTGAGTAGTAGACACAGATTATACTAGATTCAAATAGATGAGCGGAGGACACTGTGTCTATGAAACAGATCAAGTATGATGAAGCGTACAAGAAGCAAACAGTTAAATATATAAAGGAGAGTGGGAAGTCGGTAGCAGAGATCGGTCGCGAGTTGAAGATTAATGCAAATACATTATATGGCTGGGAGAAAAGGTATGGCAGTGAGCCGGAAATCGTTGCTGTACAAGCCCTAGTCCCAGAAGATCAGAGAATAAAAGAGATGCAAAAATACATTCGTGATCTTCAAGAGGAGAACGAAATCTTAAAAAAGGCGATGCACTTCTTTGCGAAAGACCGTCGGTAAGATATACGTTCATCCACGAACACCGCTCCGAGTACCGATTGGAGAAGATGTGCTGCATAATGAAAGTCTCTCGTAGCGGCTATTACAAATGGCTAGGGCGCCCTGAGAGTGAACGTAAGCGTCAGCACAAGGAATGGACGGAACAAATCAAGGAAGTATACGATGAGAATAGGCAACTTTATGGAAGCCCGAAAATCACCGAACGGTTGCATCAACAGGGTGTCAAAATCTCTCGTCGTACCGTTACTCGTATCATGAAGGAGAATGGAATACGGTCCAAGACCGTAAAGAAATACAAAGCGACAACCAATTCTAAGCACTCCCTACCGGTTCAAGAAAATGTAATGAACCAAGAGTTTACTGCAAGTAAACCGAATGAGAAGTGGGTTACAGATATTACATATATCCCCACTGATGAGGGTTGGCTTTATTTGGCGAGCGTACTCGATCTATACTCACGTAAGATTGTCGGCTGGCACATGAGTGAACGGATGACGAAAGAGCTTGTACTACAGGCATTGAGACAGGCCCACGGTCGTCAACAGCCAAGTACAGGATTGTTGCACCACTCGGATCGCGGAAGTCAGTACGCATCCCATGATTACCAGAAGCAACTCAACACATATGAAATGACCGGTAGCATGAGTCGCAAGGGAAACTGTTACGATAACGCCTGCATCGAGTCATTTCACAGCGTTCTAAAGAAAGAACTGATTTATCTCAATAAATACCAAACGCGCGAAGAAGCGAAAAAGAGTATCTTTGAATACATCGAAGTTTTTTACAACAACCAACGTATCCATTCTACGATAGGGTATAACACGCCTTCTGACTACGAACGTATGTACCCCGGTCAGGCAGCGTAAGAAAAAAATCTGTGTCTACTATCTTGACAGAGGTCCAAATTGTGATTGGTTTAAAGATTCTTCTGCAACTTCAAAATTCATATAATCTTTCCAGCCAACTGCACAACACAGTTTTGTATATTCCGATATCGTTGGTACTCTTTTTAGAATTGTAAAATTATTTTTCATATAACCCTCCTAAAATATGTGTCCTATCATTTTTTATGAACTTCGGAAAGGACCACTCCTGAGTATTCACGAAATCATTGAAACTATCCTGCAACGTTAGCTTAACAGAGGAAGAGAGCAACTGCCTCAGCTTGGTTCAACTATCGTACCCAGTCGTATTATAAGGTCAGCCAGTTATTACTTGTTGACCATTTTATTTAGAAGGTATATTTATCAGTAGCCGGGGCGTATTGATCGTTCCCCTGGCGTATTGGCTTTTTAATATTAGTATCACATTACGATTTTTTTCAACTGCCCATTTAATAAACCGGATGGTATCAGTCAGTATAAGCTACCTCCCATTCTTAAATACCATAAATTCCACTTTTATGTTTTGGTTGCGCTATCGTTTCCGTTAGCGGAATCCCCCGGAGGCTTGCCACCGTCGTCGTCCTTCGGCTGTTGCTGCCGGAGCTTGACCAGCTGCTCGTAGCGCTCGCGGATCTTCGGTATAGCCTCCTCGCGCAACTTTTCGAACCTCTCAGCTGACAGACGTTCGAGTTCCTCTTTCTGCTCCGGGCTGACCTTGTACACTTTCGTCGTTATGATCTCGCCTGTTTCATACACCATTTTCACTTTCTCCAGAGCCTGTTTCTCCTTGTCCATGTTCGACACATTCTCCTGCCTCCCTTTGTTTTGGGAAATTTTGTTGCCCTCTCTTCTATTATTACGTCTGTCTGACCTCAACACAATTCTAAACTATTTCAACTACCCTTACAGAACGGCTGCTAAGTTACAATAGCCTCCTGTTGTGCGTTAAACTGTCAGTTAGCGTAGCTAAGCACCGCCGCGTGGCAGCCCTTCAGCATTGTGCTATTGTTTGAAACCTGCCTCTATGGAGAAACGATTTGCTCATAAATGCTCACCTATTCTTAGAATCTGACCGTAAAGCGTGTGTACCAGATAAAATTCATGTGGAACCAAATTGAAAATGAATTCATGTCCCTTTTTCAATATGCCGAACAGCACCCGAATGAGCTTGTTGCATAAGGCGAAGAGGGACTGCATCTTTTTTCAAAGGATTATCCGGTCGTTTCATGTAATACTCATGCAACGCTTTAAAGGCTGCGTCCTTGGCTGCCAACGGCATCATTACACGGAAGAGTATAGCTCGTAGCCTCTTTCTGCCTCTCTTTGTAATTTTAGTCTGCCCCTTGTGCTTACCCGAGGTGTTTTCTTTCAGGTTCAGCCCCGCGAGCTTTATGATCTGCTTTGGATGCCGGTATTGCTCAATGTCCCCTACTTCAGCGAGAAATCCAGCTATGGTGTCTCTGCCAATCCCTTTAATCGCTAATAATTGCGGGACAAACGGAATTTGCATCAGCAGTTCATCCAAGTGCGCTTCCAATTCTTCAAACTTCTTTTGGAGCAGTTCATATTGGGTTAAGAGAAGACGCAGCTCCATCTTGTCGTGACCAGTTAGCTTAATCATAGTGAGCAAATAGCTTTAGAATATCGGGCTATCTTATGCCTGCCACCGTCAGTTTCTCATCCAGTTTCGCCTGCTGGCGCAAATGGTGCCTGCTGTGCATACCTACCATCTCAAACCAATCACGCGCGTTGAGCCAGCCAAACCAGCCATGGCGCACCTTGCAAGCCGGATTCGCCTCATCTACGCACCCCCCCCCAGTAGGCCAACTTCTCTAGCACCTGCTCCAGGCCAGCTATGATTTCATCCTTGCTCTCGGGGTTGCTTGTCGCGTTGGGCGGTTCCTCAAGTTTCACACGGATATTGGGCCACTCTTTTTCGGCAAGCGCCTTCGTTCCGTCTTCCGTCTTGCCTTCAGGCTCTTCGTGTGTTGCCTTGGTGCATGTTTCAATATGCCCGATGTACTCTTTCGCCACTTCGATCACGTGGATATACATTTGCCCGACCGACCATACGTTTTCTTTGCATTTAAATCGCAACTGCTCTATCGAATATCTGTCCAGATTCCGCATGTATTGCTCGATAATAGCCGAAGAATCGTTTAACATCCAGATCCTCTCCCCGTAATTGCAATTCTTTACAGCACCTGCGCAATCTCCCACACATGCCCGTCCGGATCGGCAAAACAAGCCGTCCGTCGCCCCCAGGGGCGCGTTATCGGTCCATTCAATAACCTAACGCCCCGCACTTCCAGCTCATTGCATACCCGGACAACGTCTGGCACTTGGATCGTGAACTGAAACCGCACACCATCCCGCCTCGACCAACCGATTCGTTTCGTGATCGCGAATAATGGGTTTTGTTCGTTCCCCATTCGATTTGTCTCCTGTTTTTCGTAGCCGGGACGATGTCTCTCAAAACAGGTCCCCCTCTCTCATTAGGAGCTACCTGCAGTCGCCACATCCGGCTAACCAAACGATATCGATTTCATCCTTCTTTGTTACATCGCATAGTGAAAAAAAATTGTTAAATTGCGATTAATAGACAGATGCCAATCTGCGGTATTCCCTGGGCGACAGCCCTTCTCTTTGGCGCAACAGTCGGCTGAAGTAATGAAGATCGGCATAGCCCGTCAAACCGGCAATCTCCTCGACGGAAAGAGCGGACTCCCGCAGCAGCCGTTTTGCCTCCCTTAGACGGATCGACTGCACGTATTTATTCGGCGTAAGCCCAAATGCTGCTTTGAACAGCTTCGCCAGATAATCTTCGTTCCAATTGGCACGCGCCGCCAGTGCGGCGTTTGAGCAGTCACTGCCGTAATGCTGCTCGATCCATTGGCGTAGTTCTTCCAGCATCCCCAAATGCGGCGCTTCCGTCGCCCCGGCTGATGGAACCCGCAGCAGTTCGACAACGATTTGGAGCATGTAGCCCCGAACGATCGCCTCATATCCCGATTGTCGAAGCGTAAACTCCTCGATAACCCTTTCCATGGAAGCGACAATGGAAGCCGGCGGAATCCTCACCGGCGTCTCGGAAGGCACGGCCAGTTCCTCGATCCTTGGCTCCGCACAGAACTGATCCGGTCCGGGATGCGGCTCGACGACGATAATGTCTTCGTCTCGCGCCACCTCATGCTCGTCGAAGTAATCGAAATGAATACCGAGAAAGTTTGCCTCTCTTCCCTTAAGCACCTTTATCCGATGAGGAACACCGGCACCGAAGTACACCAGTGCTCCGGTTGTGGCATGATATTCCTTGTCGTTGACATACACCTCGATATCGCCGGTCTGCACATACAGAAGTTCATGATCGTAAATCAGCCGTTCCGGATATTCCTTGCTGCGTTCGGTTATGTGACGCTGAGCCCAATGAACGCTTGGCGACAGATCCGCCGCCGTGCACTGTCTTCTTCTCGGATAAATGATTTCGGAAAAATCCAACTTTTCCCCTCCTTATTCTAAATTATACTATCATTTTCTACGTTATAGTTGGATTGATAATAAGGGAGGAGTGATTCCAAATGATCGACAATATTCAATTTGATGAAGATTTGAATCAGGCATACGTGCTGACCGAGGAACAAATCGCCTCGTATCGGCAGGATGGACATCTGCTTCTGAAAGCCGTGGCTAATCCGTCCGTGATAGATTGGTGCCGCCCCATCATCCAGTCCGAAGTGACTCGGCTAAACAAGGAAACCCGTCCGCTGTACGAACGGGATACCTATGGCAAGGCGTTCATCCAGATTAGCAACCTATGGGAATTCAGCGAGTCCGTTAGCCCGTTCGTATTTGCGCGCCGCTTCGCCCAAATTGCCGCGCAATTAATGGGCGCCTCCGGTGTTCGCATGTATCACGATCAGGCACTGTTCAAGGAACCGGGCGGCGGCCATACCCCATGGCATCAAGATCAGATTTACTGGCCGGTCGATACCGAAAATACGATCACTCTGTGGATGCCGCTGGTCGACATCCCGCAGGAGGTCGGCTCCATGCTGTTCGCATCCGGCTCCCATAAGCGCGGGTACATCAGTAAGCTGGTCATTTCCGATGAATCGCACAAGACGCTCGCCCAGTATATCGAGGCTGAGAATTTCCCGCTTGTCTCATACGGTGAGATGGCGGCCGGTGACGCGACGTTTCACGCAGGCTGGACTTTGCACAGCGCGCCCGGCAATCCGACGCCTAACACACGCGAGGTCATGACCATCATCTACGTGGCAGATCGGACGAAGGTGCTGGAGCCGGACACGAACGCGCGCAAAAGCGACCTTGCCCGTTGGTTGCCGGGCCTGAAACCGGGTGACTTGATCGACAGTCCGCTCAATCCCTTGATGTACCCGGGTAGGTGAGTAACCCAGAACGAATGGCCCGGTGCAACTGCACCGGGCCATTGTTGCAGCGAATAAATACGCCTGGGACAGCACAGCAGTTGAAATGCGCCGAACCGTATACTCGCCTTGATCGTCCAGTTTGCCTTGAACGGGCATCCTCTTTTTCATAATCTAGAAGAACCGGTTCCTACTGCCCGAATACATCCCGTATCGCTTCCAGATAAGCCATACCGTACTTGGTATCCGGCTCCAGATAACTGCCCTCCGTCCATTCGTTCCACGAATTGATTGTGAGGATCTTCGGGTTTGTAATGCCTTCATCAAGGAATGCCTTAGCCTGCTTGAGCGCCAGTCTGAATTCCTCGGGTGTATTCCCGGTCAAAATCGGTGTGAACGGATACCCAAGATGGTCGAATCGGTCGGTCTGGATCGTCCGCGGACTCGAATCCCACCCCATCGTTACATTGGGGAAATACGGAAGATCGAATTTATTCGTAAAGGTATCGAAGTCGCGGACGGACATTTCACAATATTTCGCATAGGAATAGGCTGGGAATTCCGGAATCTGATTATGGTGGATCCATACGTAAGAGGTGGCGCTGTCAAAGCCGAGCCGGTTGATCAAATCGTTCAGGTTCTCCACCTTTTGCTCGGAGGGAAGATTCGGCACTGCCCATACGATGGCATTCAAATGAAGCTCGCCCAGCCCCGCCTCCCGCACTCGCGTCCGGAACATGTCGAGCTGCCGGCGCGTTTCTTCGACACTGCTGCCGAACCCGGCAAGCAGGCTCGGCAAATCATAAATGGAGAAGTATAGCCCCCCATTCACTCGCCAGTAATAATCGCTGCGGAAATATTTTTCGATCATGTAGTTGGTTGCATCCAGGAATTCATGCCCGGATACCGAACCGGTCGTGCGTTGGTGATAGGGCCTGCAGCGGGTGGCCGGATGAATTTCCAGCCAATCGTGATTTGCCCACATCAGAGAGAATTTCAAACCGTGCGGGTTTGCCGCCTGCAAAAATCCGTCTTCAAGCGCCCTGTGCAAGTAGTGGAGGTTATCGTACCAATACCAGTCGAAGATGAAACAATCGATCCCATGCGTCGCTGCCGCTGCCATTTTGCGAGCCATTACATGCGGATCTGCTTCGTCCTCATAACCCCAGAGCGGTACTTTGGGCTGCTCGTGCCCAGGGAATCGCGGGGTTGCCGCTTTGACTAGCTCCCACTCGGTCCATCCCTTTCCATGCCACTCCTCGTTTCGTGTATCTACGTGATAATTTGGAAAATAGTACACCGCCACTTCTGCCGATTCAGCCATCTTGATTCATCCTTTCGATTCCACGATATTGATTCGCGTCCCGCACTAAAATATCAGCGGCGCCGTATTCGATATGTTTGCCTTTCTGTCGTCCAGACTCATGACGATTTTACCAGCGTCGACGCCCGACCCGGTATCCGCAACCTGAATTTGCGGCGTCAAAACATCGGCGTTCTGGTAGGATTTCGGTTCGGGTGCCGCGATCGCAATCGTCGGCGGAGTGAGATCCTGACTCAAAACCGACTGAATTTCATCGAGCCTGCTCGTATCCGGCTGACCATCGGCTCCGAGCGTGGGAATGATCCATCCGCCTTCGTCGTTTTCATTCCAGGCATACATCAGAACCGCATTCGGAAGGCTCGACGAATGATGGCTTTCATTCCAGTCCAACGCGTTTTGAAGATTATCCGCGATTTCACTCGGCGTTGCGGTTTGAGCCCAGTCGTCCAAACTGTAACTAGCCCAAGAAACGGGATTATCGATGCGCGGCCGCGGATCCCAGCCCGTCGTTACCGTAGGAATGACCTGCGCGCCGTAACCGGCCAGAATGTCCCAATTCCCATGGTCGCTTGCGATAATATCGGAATACGGCGCGCCGCCCGTAACCGGATTGACGTAGTTGCTTAGTGCGTCCCCTTGCATCTGTTTCATTACTTTTCCGTTCGCGCCCATAATGACGATATAAGGATCGGGGACACCCTGACTCTCGCATTCCGTACGCAATGTATCGACGATCACTTTATTCGAGCTCCAAACATAAACGAGCGGCCTTCCGTTTAGCACCTTCTGATAATTCGACGTTTTAAATTGCGACACCAGCCAAGGGTAATTGTTCAAGCTATAGCCGGACGCGCCCAGCATCGCGCTCCATTTCACATCATCCTTGTGCTCGCTGGAGAGATACAAGTCCCTGGCGGTTGGAGATTCGTACATGACGAATGCCCAGTAGTCGATACCCGCATTATTGGCGTATTCGATCTCTTCATCCACGATCTCCTGCGTATATTGGGGGATACTGACGGAGTCGGCTCCGGTTACGGTCGCATACCAGGGAAGTCTGAAATGGTATTCGCCTGGCGAAAGCGTCATTTGCGTCTCGGTACCCGGATTGTTGGGATCGGATGTCGCTCCCCACCAGTCCCATCTGATCGCTCCTACTATCGTCTTTTCTTGTCGGTCCGCGATATCCTGAGGAATCGGGTCGGGAAAATATTCGGAATACAAGCCCGTCGTATTAAATACTTCCACTTGGTTGATCCGCGCAACGTTCGGCTGCTGCACGTTGCCCGCCGTCATGTAAACTCTCAACTTGGAGCTGCTGACCGGGGAGAACGTATGCGAATGATGATCCGACGTATTATTGGTCACCTTGGGAAAACAATTGATCCAATTCGCTCCGTCCCAATACTGGATCTCATATTCTTTTTGTTCGTATTGGTTTTTGGTAAAAAACTCCACTCTTTGGAAGGTTACCGTTTCGCCGAAATCGATGACCACCCATTGCGGTCCTTGGGATACGTCCGCCGCCCAACCATGCCAAGAAATCGTATCTTCGGTTCCGTCCGTGACATAGGAAGGACTGTAAGCCGCGTTTTGGGTACTCGAAGCCGTTACCGTACGATTCAAAGCCAGGTTGGGGTCGTAATACGCCTCTGCTTCGACGATACGCGCCACGTCTTGTTGAACGCTGCCTTCCGTCATATAGATACGCAGCTTGGCCCCCGTAACGGTTTTAAACACATATGAATGATGGTCCGATGTATGATCACTAATCTTATTCATCAGGTTGGTCCAGCCGGTGCCGTTCCAATATTGAATTTCGTATTCTTTCAGCTCGTACCCTGTACGGGTATAAAATTCCACTCTGTTGAACGCAGTATTCGTCCCGAAGTCAATGACAACCCACTGCGGCTCCTGCGAAACGTCCGCCGCCCATTCAAGCCCGTTTGTCGTATCCGCGTTTCCATCCGTTACATAAGAAGGGCTATAGGCGCTGCCTAAAGTACTGGAAGCGGTTACCGGTTTATTCAGCGCGAGATTAACGTCGGAATCGCCCGTTTGCGGCGGCAATGGGGTCGAGCGGTCCGTATTTACCAGGCTGAAATCGTCAACGTAGATATTGGCAAGACATTCGGTGCCGCCGGTCCCGGTCTGTACATACAGCTGGGCATAATTCAGATTTCCGTTCCAGGTAAGATCTACGTTCGCCTCCAGCTTGGCATAGCTGTTGTCGTTAATAGCCACGCGGCTCGTGGTGGCATAATGATCCGACCCGTCATTGTATTTGAGGACAAGCAGCGGGCTGCACGAACCGCTTCCGAGCGGTGCCGACAGCTTCACATATGCGCTCCATTGATAGTGTCCGGCTCCGTAGCTCTCAAGGGCCTCCGTCACGTTTTGCACGGCTGTGCTCCAGTCTTTGCTTCGGTTCGAAATCATCAATGCGGAGCCGCCGGAATGAACTTGCGCCGTATCAAGAGATAACGACGCGAGCTGCGCATCCCAGCCTGTCAGGCCGTTCTCGAATCCCGGGTTGACCAGCAATTCGGGGGATTGCGTGTTTGCGGAGGCCGTCGGTCCTCCCGTCATGGAAAACATATTGAACAAGGCAAAGATTAGAATGAACATTCTTTTGAACATAATCCTCATCTCCCTTTTGCATAAATTTGTAATTGTTTTCATATCTAAATTCGCTAGCATCCCCATCATAAGATAAAAAGAAGTCAATTCCACTAGGTGCAATTGACTTCGTATTTGCTGAATTTTACTTCTTCAGTTCCAGCCAATCCGGACGAGGCATCCCTATGCTTCGGATTTTGCCGCCCGGCTGGGATCATTCCTCTCTTGTGCGCTCCTTTTCGCTAACCTTTTACGGACCCCAATACGAGACCCTTCAACATAAACCGCTGCGTGAAAATAAACAGGACGAGCAGCGGGATCATGGCCAGCACGCAGAGCGCGAACACGGGGCCATAGTTGGTCGACTGCTTGTTGTACATGAACTGGACGATCATGGGCATAAGCGTCATTTTCTCCGGAGAGTTGAGGAAAATGAGCGGCGTCACAAAATCGTTCCAGATGCCGTAAACGTTGGTGAGAATGAAAGTGCCCGTCGCCGGCAGCAGCAGCGGAAACATGAGCGTCCAGAACATGCGGAACGGGCCGCAGCCGTCGATACCCGCCGATTCCTCCAGCTCGCGCGGAATCGATTTCGTGAACGCGGAATACAGGAACGTAGCGAACGGAATGAATCCGGCTGTGTACAAGATGACAAGCACGGTCCGCGTATTCCCGAGCTGCAGCGCGTTTACCAGCTTGAACAGCGGAATGAGCGATCCGACGGTCGGGATGATCATGCCGGTCATGAACAATAGAAACACGTAGTGGAACAGCCTGTCGCTGCGCCGGGCAAGCGTATAGCCGGCCATGGACGCGATCACGATGGTCAATCCGAGCGCCCCGACCGTAACGATGGCCGAATTGGCCAAACTGCGGAAAAAGTCGCCGTGCAGCGCCTTGCTATAATAGTCGAGATACAGCCGGTCCGGCAGCGTAAGCGGCTTGTAGAAAATGCCCGGATGCTTGACGGACATCTGAAGCAAATACAGAATCGGAAATAAAAACAGCAGCCCGACGACGATAAGGACAATCTCCGTCGGCAGGGAAGCCCGTTTGCGTTCCATCAGAGCTCCACCTCCCGTTTGCGCGTAATGGACAGCTGGACGACAGAGACCGCAATGATCGCCACCGCGAGGAAAATACCGCCCGCCGTCGCGTACCCGTAATTGTTTTCCCTGAAGGCGGCGTTATAGACGGCCAGGAACATCGTGTAGGAAGACGTGCCGGGACCGCCGTTGGTCATAATATACGGCAGGTCGAACAGCTTCAGCGCGCCGACCACCGTCAGGAACAACACGATGGTCACGGTAGGCATCAGCATCGGCAAAGTAATATTCCGGAACAGGGTGAGGCCTCTTGCTCCTTCCAGCTCGGCCGCCTCGTACATATCCGGCGGGATCGACTGGAGGCCAGCCAGATAGATGACGGCACAGAATCCGATCGCCTGCCATTGCGAGAGCAGGATGATCGTCGGGAAGGACGTCTTGAGCGTGCCGAGCCAGTCCTCGGTCCACGATTCGAGTCCGAGCCGATTCAAAATTTCGTTGAAGAAGCCGTCAAACTGCAGCAGCTGCCCCCACACAACGGAAGCGACGACGAGGCTGATGATGACAGGGAAATAGATCGCCGTGCGGATAAAAGCGCCCGTCCGAAACCGTTTGTTGATCAGCACCGCAACGAGCAGCGCCAGCGGGTTTTGGACGACAATTCCGAAGACAGCCATCTTGAGTGAATTTTTCAGGCCGTCGGTCATGTGCGGATCGGTGAACAGATTGACATAATTGTCCCATCCGATGAATTCCGGCTTGCCGCTGCCGTTCCAGCGGGTGAACGAGTAATAGACGCTTTCGAGGAACGGATAATAGAAGAAAAGTAGAAATACGACAAGCGCCGGGAGCAAAAACAGGACGCCCGTCCAATACTGCCTGCGGTTGAGATTCATGGTAGCGGCTCCTTTCCGAAGATGAAACGCGTCCAGCCGCTGTGCGGCTGGACGCGGGTACGTGCCGTAAGGTCGATCACTACGGAAGCACTACGGTCGCCTTGTCTTTCTCGAAAGCGTCTTGGACAGCCTTCAAATCGGAAGGATTGAACGGTGCGCCGGATATAACCTTCGTGACAAGATCCGTCATCGCAGTGGCAGCGCTTGCCGGAATAAAGTCTTCAAATCTGTTGGCAAATGAGGATTTATCCACATACTGTTTCACGGCATCCATGACCGGATCGTCAAACTGGACCTGCACGTCCGTGAAGTAAGGCAGTGAGCCCTCGCCTGCGAGCCATGGCGCCAGAACTTCCTGCGTCGTCATAAGATTGACAAGCGCCTTGGACTCGGGGACCAGCTTCGTCTTGGCGTTGATCGCCAGGCTTGCGTTGGTGCCGACCGGAATTTGGGTATTGCCTTTGTCGTCCATGAACGGGAAGAACCCGATCTGGAACGGCTTGTAGCTGCCTTTCTCAATATTGTCCTTGTTTGCGCCGGGCATCCAGGGCCCCTGTACGATCATCCCAGCGTCGCCGGAAGCGAACAGTTGAGCGGAAGCCGGCCAATCGATGCTGAGCGCGTTTTTGTTGAAATAGTCTTTTTCCTTCATCGTTTGAAGATTTTTATAGACCGCCTGGATCGCCGGATCGTCCGCTTTGATCACGCCGTCGTACATCTTTTTGCCGTATTCGGGATCGCTTGCAAACCCGTAGGATTGGATCCACAACGACATGAACAACTGCGCCGTCCAGGCGTCTTTGAATCCGAGCGCAATCGGCGTTTTGCCGGCCGCCTTCAGCTTCTCGCAGACGTCCATAAATTCCTGCACCGTTGTCGGCGGCTTCAGACCGAGTTCGTTGAACATGTCCGCGTTGTACCATACGCCCCCGGCCGGGGTGCTTCCGAGCGGCACGCCGAGTAGTTGGCCTTCATACAAGACGGCAGGAGATTTCTTGCCGGCATCCGACAGGCGGCCGACCCACGGCTCGTTCGAAAGGTCCATGAAATTGCCGGCTTTGAACCAGTCCTTCTTCTGGAAGAAAGTGACGTCGGGTGCCGAATCGGAAGCAAACTGCGCCTTCAGCTTGTCGAAATAGGTGGCGCCGAGCGTAATATCCCACTGAATTTTGGCGTTGGGATAAACCTTCTTGTAGCCCTCTTCAACCGCTTTCATGAAATCCTGTTGGTATGGGCGGTCGTCGAGGAACCAGGAGCCGATGCGGATCGTAAACGCCTTGTCCTTCGAAGCGTCTGCGGCTTCTCCGCCCGCCGCATCGTTCGCCGCTTCGTCCGTAGCGTTGTTCTCCGTGTTGTTCGCCGCCGCGCCCCCATTGTCGGCATTGCCTGAGTTCCCCGAGTTCCCCTCGCCGCACGCCGCCAGCACAAGCATCAGACAAAGCACGGCAAGCAATGATATGATTGCATTCTTCCTCAATGTGAGCACCCCTTCTTGACGCATTATCGCTTACATTTCCATGTTAGCCTGGATGGGGGGAATGTTCGATGGCTGGGTTTTGGTTTTTCTTTATTGCAATTTACCGCCGGACTGGCGCTTGTATTCGCTCGGAGTGCATCCCGCCATTTTCTTGAAGAGCATGCTGAAGTGGGCCGAATCCTTGAAGCCGACGGCATAAGCGATCTCGTAAGCCTTGAGGTCGTCTTTCAACAGCTTGACCTTGGCCGCCTCTATGCGGCATTCCCAAAGCATATCCGTAAAATTAACGCCCGTTTCTTTCTTGATCAGACGGCTCAGATAGGAATAATTCACGTTCAGCCGTTTGGCCAGTGTTTGCAGCGTGAGCTCGGACGCATACTCCCGGTCGATGATCTGCTTGGTTTCCGCGACGAGCCGCTTTGGAGACTGCGACAGAAGGCGACGGATTTCTTCCGCGTTATCCAGCAGATAACGTTCAAGCGATTTCATCATATCCGTCAGGATCAAACTGGAAAGCATCGTTTCCCGGATTTCGACCGCCGTTCGGGCGTCCGGCTCGATGCCAAACTCAAGCAGCACGTCCTCCGATCGTTCAACCATCCCGATGCAGAAATGCTGGATGTCCTTTCGGCTCGCGCCGACGGACAGCATGCGGCGGTAAGCGGCGGAAATCGAATCGCGGATGCCGTCCGTTTCTCCGGTGCGCAGCAGCTCTGCCACCCGGTTGACCGATGAGAGAGACTCTTTCTCCTTCTCGCTGACGATCGTCTCGATCGCATCGAAGGCGAGCACCGTTTTTTTGCCGAGCAGCATGCGATAGTCCATGCAAACGCCGGTTTGCCCGATGGCCTCCGGAAGCTTGAGAAAGGAAGCCATCGTCCGGCTGATGCCGACCGAAACGCTCGGTCCTTCCTGAGACTCGCACGCTTCGATCATTCGTTTCGCGAATTCGATGCTCCGGGATGCATTTGTTTCCGAATCCGACCGGCATGGCAGAAGCACGTAGACCCCGCTGGAGGCTTCCGACATCCAGGCCGTCGTTCCCTCCCGTTTCGAAACGGTCTCAAGCGCCTTACGAACCTGCTTCAGCGCAAACGGATTTCGCGAATATTGCAGACCGTGCACATGATCCAGCTCAGCATAAAGCAATACAAAGTTTCCGTCTTCGATTCCGCGGTCCCGCAGCCATTCCCGCTTCCGTTCCGCGCATAGCGTTTCGCCGCCGATTGCCGTAAAGAAAGAATCCCGCTCCAGCCAATCGTCGCGCTCCTTTGTTCGCAGCTGCTCCACCGCACTCACGATGTCCTCCGGCCTGAACGGCTTCGTAATAAAATCGGCGGCGCCCAGACGGACCGCTTGTCTCGCATACTCGAATTCATGATGCGCGGTAAGGAAAATAATCGGCAGATCGGGACGCGTCGCCCGGACCGCCTCGGCCAGCGCGATGCCGTCCATTACGGGCATGCGAATGTCGGTCAACAGTACGTCGGGACTCGTTCTCTCCATCAGTCCCAGCGCCTCCTCCCCGTTGGCGGCTGTCCCGACGACCGTGCACCTTGCCTCTTCCCATTGCGGTAATCCCGCCAAATAGTCGCGGATTTCGGACTCGTCGTCAACGATAAGTATGCGCATCTCTATTCCTCTCCCGTCTCGCTCCAAAGTTGGATCGGCATTTTCAGCGTGACCGTTACCGTTCCTTCCGCGTCCCGGCTGAGCTTGGCACCGTATACATTGCCGAAATGATGGCGTAGCCTCATATTCACATTTTCCAGACCGGAACCCAAACCTTTCTTGTCCGGTCGACCGGGACCCGGGCTGCGATCCGATTCAGCGGGCGGAGCCGGGTTTCGGATTTCGACCACAAGCATATAATCTTCTTCTTTCGCCTCGATCTCGATGCGGCCGCCATCCGGCAGACGGTCGATGCCATGGATCACCGCATTCTCGATGAGCGGCTGCAGCACCAGCTTCGGCACCACGGCCTGCCGGAGCATGTCCGGCAGAACGATGGTGTGTTGCATCCGCCCGCCGAACCGGTATCGATGAATCTGCAAGTACTTTTCCGCGAATTCGAATTCCGTCTCCAGAGATACGAACTTTCCGCCCGGCATGATGGAGAACCGGAAAATGCTTGACAGCTTCTGCACGATATCGGGCACGTACCTCGCCTTGCCGGGGTTCTGCGACATGATGCTGATGTATTCCAGCGTGTTGTACAGGAAATGCGGATTGATGTACATGCGGATCGCTTTCAGCTCGGCCTCCCTCACAAGAAGCTCGTTCTTGTAGTTTTTGTCGATCAAGTCCTTCGTCCGCAGCACGAGCCGATTATAGCCGTGACAGAGCATCGCGATTTCGTCCCTCGTAACGACGTCCTGTATGAGCTGGTATTCCTCCTTCTCCGCCCGGCGCATCAGCCGGGTAAGACGCTGGATCGGATCGGTTACTTGCTTGAGTATCAAATACGTCACTACCAGGACGGCCAGCCACGCCACGAATGTGAGCGAAGCGGAAAACAGCGCCTGCTTTTCCACAATCTCGTCCGTGCCCGGCGTTGCCAGAAAAATGTAGCGGAAGTCGGCATACTGTGACTTCTGCCGAATAAGCAGCTGCCTTGACGGTCCCCGCACATCCAGCACGCTTCCGATTTCGCCCGGATCAGAGGCGGAGAGGACGATGTTGTCCGAACTGGTGATGAAGAACGTACCGGGCGCAAATCCGGCATAGGCGTTCTGCAGACCCGAGGGGAGCAGCGTGACGACGATCTGCCCAAGCAATTTATCGGTATCGAGCTCCTTATCGACCCCGAAAATTTTCATATCGCAAGCCATCCGTCCATCATCAGTAAAAAAAGCCCATTCGGGCATTCGTTCGAATTCGAAAGGCAAGAGGCGATAGGCGGAAGGGTACTGCAGCATAAGGCTGCCGTCGATACCGACGACCAGATCGTCCGGCGTGATCAAATACATGTTGTCCACGAATGGACCGATGGTTCTCTTCATTTCAACCAGTTCGACCTGCAGTACATCCTTTACGCTTTCGAGCAAGTTGGACCGGTTATCGTCGTTCGTCGCGTTAGCATCGGTCTGTTGATACAGCTTCAAGTAGGATTGGATCGTATTCCGTTCGCCCACCTCCAGCATCCTCTTCTTGATCGCAAGAAGAGGGGCGTCAATTGCTGTCGCAGCCGCACCAAGCTCCTGCTGGGCGTTCTCCGTCGCTTTCTTGCCAATCAATTGGCTGGAACGGTAGTAGAAGGTGGTGCTGACGACGATCAGCGGAACAAGCGTAAGCAGGGAGTAGATGATGAGCATTTTGTAGAAAAGCCTTGAACGGATCGAGTTGACGAAATCGAACATAAAGTTTGCCATGTCGCAGGCCCCCACAACGATATCTATATGCCGATTATACTACAACCGCTGAGCTGTCCCTTTGCTCCGTTTGATCATTTCTTTGCTGCATTTGACACGGCGGAGCCAAAAGGCCCAACCTTAGGAACTTATTATGTATTTTCATGATTGTATCTATTGCAGGTAACTCCAGTCATAGTTGAAAATTCAACTTGATTATATCCATTTATTTATCTTATCCGTAACGTTCTCCCAATGTGGACGAGTTGATGAATATAAGAAAATCCCGATAAAGCCCCTGATTTCCAGATATAAACTTTATTTAGAATAAGGCGATTTGTTGCGCATAACTGCCCGTAAGCGTAACGAAAAAGGAGCAGCTGCGGCTGGCAAACTGCTCCAAGATGCGTTGAACTATTGTGCTTCGTTCGTTAAAGAAACAAATATTAAGATTTATGAACAACAGTTCCCCTAAAGATATAGGGGGCTGACCATTCTTTAATCTCCCCCTTTAATTCACTAGGTATATGCATGTGCGTTTCTGCTATTTGGGGTTTCAGCCAAGTAACTTCCTCAATCTCCTCTGGAAATAAAATTGTTATTTCCCCATCCACTATCCTTCCTCTAAAAGTAAAGAAAATAACGTGATGTCCATTTTCCTCAAAAAACGCTTCACTCACTGTTAAGATACCATCTAATTCAACGTCTAATCCTGTTTCTTCTTTAACTTCCCGAATAGCAGCCTGTTGTAATGTTTCGCCCTGTTCCACCGCTCCTCCAGGGAGTGTGTAGTATGAAGCTTTATCTCCTTTATTTTTTACCATCAATATATTCTCGCCAATCTCATCGTAGAGAAGTACATATGCAACATCTACTCTTTTCATATAATCCTGACCCCTTTGACGTATTAATTTCCATATAAATATTCGTCTAATGACTTTATTATCCTGCCAAATTGAAGAAGCGGCAAGCGTGAAGTCTGCCTGACATTCAAACGAAACAGTTAACATTCGACGGATTGCTTCTCCAGAAACGCTCGAATGGATGGATCCGTGCACAGTCCGATGGCCCGGCTGTATGCAGCGCGAGCCTCCTCGAATCTCTTCATCTTTTTGAACAAATGGGCGCGCAGCGCCCAATAAGGCTGATAGCTCTTAACCGCTTCTGCCGGTATTTCAGCCAACAGCGCCATCCCGGATTCGGTGCCGCGCGCTTCGGCAACAGCTGCCGCGCGGCCGACAATTGCGCCGATCGTTGGAGCGATGCCCACCAGCCCCTCGTACAGAAGAGCAATCTCTTCCCATTCCGTACGGTTAGTCCAGGCACGCTGGGCATGTACGGATTGAATCGCCGCTTCAAGCTGGAACCGCCCGATGCGCTTCCCTTGAGCGGCAGTGCGAAGGCAATGCTCCGCTTCCTCGATCATCCCGATCGACCAACGTGAATGATCCTGTTCGGATATTGGCACATAGCCGCCTGCCTCCTCGCGCCGCACATGGCGGCGCGCTTCGCAGTGCAGCATAAGAGCCAGCAATCCGAGCGCTTCCGGTTCCCCCGGCATGAATCGCACAATCAGCCTTCCCATGAAAATCGCTTCTTCAGCCAGACCCTTCCGGCGCGGATCTATGCCGGCTATATCATCCCAGCCGCTTCCATAGGCTGCATAGACGGCTTCAAGCACGGCATCAAGGCGCTCCGGCCATTCATCCTTACCGGGCAAGTCGAATCTAATGCCATCGCTCTTCAGCTTAGCTTTAGCCCGGGTAAGGCGCTGCCCCATCGTAGCAGGTTTAACGACAAAAGCCGAAGCAATGCGGGCCGCGTCAAGACCAAGCACGGACTGGAGCATAAGCGGCGTGCGCACAGCAGGATCGATTCCGGGATGAGCGCAAATAAACAGCATCTTGATCCGTTCATCCGGGAAAGATGTCTCGGTTCCGGCCCATTGCTGTGCGTCTTCTGCCATTGTGATCAAAGCTTGCTCCGCACCGGTTTGCACCCGGGCATGCCGGGTGCCGTCGATCAGCCGACGCCGCGCAGCGGTGAGCAGCCATGCCTCTGGTTTGTCCGGCACTCCGGTCGCAGGCCATTTTTCCAGCGCGGCCAGAAAGGCGTCTGCAAGCGCATCCTCCGCCGCGGCCAGGTCGCGCCAACGAACAGCCAGAAATGCAACCAGACGGCCGTAGGATTCACGGGCCGTCTGTTCGATTATTTGGTGAGTTTGCATGGCGCTCATTTCGAAATCGGATGCAAGTTGGGGCGAACTTCAACCGAGCTGCCGGGACAACGTGCCGCCCATTCCAATGCGGTGTCCAAATCTGGCACGTCGATGATCATCAAACCGCCGATTTGCTCCTTGGTTTCGGTGATCGGGCCATCCTGAACCAGCAATTCACCACCCCTGAGGCTAAGCGTGGTCGCGGTCTCCGGGGGATGGAGACCTGCACCGCTTACAACAATGCCGGAATCGAGCAACGCTGTGACATAATGAGCCCAGCTTGCGGCATACGCCTCCTTGTGAACCGGATCGGTTCGTTTGGCGAAATCCTCTGTCGTTTCATACATTAACAATGTGTAATTCATGGTTATTGCTCCTCTCAACGTTCATAGTGGGTTGTTTCACGACGTCTTCACAATAATGACGAGTCAGATGTATGGATTTCTACATCATGTGAAAATATTATTTTTTGACGACGGGTAAAGCTACTCATGGCCATCTCAAAACCCATACTATCCAGGTAATAGCAGCCGCCGGCAACTTGACCAGTGGATTATTTTGACTTTGTTTATTCGATTTATGCCATAGACTGGACCACCGACCTTGAGGGTGCTTTTTGCCGGATCGCTTCCTACCTTAAAAAAGACGGTGTATTTATTTTCAGTTGGTCTCACCCTATACACTTGTTGCAGAAAATAATATGCTTGCTTTTAAAAAATGTTATTTCGATGAATCTTGGTATTCGGTATCTCTTGATGAAGGTGCGCTAACATTATCGGACCGTAAACTATCAACCTATGTGAATGCGTTGGCAAAAGCGGGATTTGTAATTGAGCAAATGATTGAGCAATCTGATGATGAAATTATGCAATTGCGAGACGATAACAGCGATTTTGCAATAAAAGCAAAGATGCTTCCTGTAACTTTTGTAGTCAAAGCAAGAAAACTAAAAACATTATAATGCATACAAACATTAAGCTGCATTCTGTTTATATGCGCGCACCGCAAATAGATATGCGACGATCATTATCCCTAAGCACCACGCTAAAGCGACCCAGATATCATTGCCTACCGGTTGACTTGACAATAGTGCACGGATGGTTTCTACGATAGAGGTCACCGGCTGGTTTTCGGCAAAAGCACGAACGACTTTCGGCATCGAGTCGGTCGGCACAAAGGCCGAGCTGATAAACGGCAGGAAGATAAGCGGATAGGAAAATGCGCTTGCACCTTCCACTGATTTCCCGGACAATCCGGCAATCGCCGCAACCCAAGTCAAAGCCAGCGTAAACAGCACGAGTATACCGGTTACGGCGAGCCATGGCAGGACCCCTGCCGACGAGCGAAAGCCCATAATGAGCGCTACGAGAATGATGACGACAAGAGAAATGACGTTGGATACCAGCGAGGTCAGCACGTGCCCCCACAGCACGGCGGAACGCGCAATCGGCATGGAGTGGAACCGCTCAATGATGCCCCGTTGCTTATCCATAAACAGGCGGTAAGCCGTATAGGATATACCGCTTGCAATCGCAATCAGCAGGATACCGGGCAACAGGTAGTTCACATAGTTATCCGTACCGGTTTGAATGGCGCCGCCAAACACATAGACGAACAGCAGCATCATCGCAATCGGCGTGATGCAGACCGTGATGATGGTGTCCATGCTGCGGAAAATATGACGCATGGAACGTCCAAGCATCACGCTCATGTCGCTGAAAAAGTATTTATTCATGGTTACTTTCCCTCCTTTTTACCGATGATTGCGAGGAAGATCTCCTCCAATGAAGGTTGTTTTTCCACATACTCCACTTTTGCGGGCGGGAACAGCTTTTTCAGTTCCTCAAGCGTTCCATTGGCAATAATCCTACCCTCATGCAAAATGGAAATTCGATCGGCAAGTTGTTCAGCCTCATCCAAATACTGAGTGGTCAGGAATACCGTTGTGCCACCCTTGGCAAGCTCTTTGACAGTCTTCCAAACCTCGATGCGCGCCTCGGGGTCAAGCCCGGTGGTCGGCTCGTCGAGGAAAATGATCTGCGGTTTTCCGATCAGGCTTAAGGCGATGTCGAGCCTGCGGCGCATACCACCCGAATAAGTAGATGCCTTTCGGTCCGCGGCATCTGTCAAGCCGAAGCGTTTAAGCATATCGTCCGCAACCTGACGCGGATTTTTAAGGTGCCGCAGTTTGGCGATCAAAATAAGATTCTCCCGCCCGGTCAATATCTCGTCCACGGCGGCAAATTGCCCGGTCAGACTGATCGCATGCCGCACATGGTCGGGTTTTGACGCGACGTCAAATCCGTTTACGGTGGCGGTGCCTCCGTCCTGTTTGAGCAGCGTGGTGAGGATTCTGACAATCGTCGTCTTGCCCGCGCCGTTGGAGCCAAGCAAGGCGAAAATCTCACCTCGCTTCACTTCAAAATCCACGCCCTTTAGCACTTCTGTGTCCTTGAAAGACTTTCGCAGACCTTTCACTTCAATTGCTTTTTCCATCCCTATATCCCCCTTTTACTTTTTTTTATCCGTAACCTTTTTCATGGTCTTGTTACCTTCTTGGTCAACAGATGCTTGATAGATGTCAGCGTAAGTTTTTGAATCTTTGATTAGATCGTCGCAGAAAGCCGCTACGTCACTGCCCGTCACTTCGAGCACGCCTTTCCCCAAGGCCGCGCCCTCTTCAAAAAGATCGATAATCCCCGAGAGCAAACCAGTCCCGTCGGTTAGCTCAACAGGGCCGACCTTAAAAAGATATTTCTGAATCTCTTTATAAACAATTTGATAATCTTGCGGGAGCGCCTTGACACGCGCCATGTGCGCTCGCCACTCTTTTTTGCCTTCGATGATATCTTGTATTCTCATCATTTTACCCTCCTATTTACCTAATTTTTTAGCGATATTATTGTTGAGTTGCTCGCGCCACTTGTCGCGAAAAGACTTTGCCCCTTCTTCGCCGGCCAGCGCTGAACAGAAGCCTTTGATATCGTCACCCAAAACCTCTTGGACACTCTGACCGTCCGCCGCCGTTTCTTCGAACAGACCAAGCACACCGTCAAGAATTGGCATGAGGTTGCGACCGGAGAAATCGGAGTAGTGCCAAATGTTGGCCCAAACTTCTCCCCATGCCGCTTGATAATCAGCCGGCAGCTTTTTGACTCGCGATTCAAAAGATTTCAATTCTTTAGTCATGTCGCTGCCAGTGATCTTTTCCCAAAAATTCATGATTTTTTCTCCTTTAACTCGTTAATTTTTGATGATACGAACTCCCATTTTTCCCAGAACCTCCGCAGCTCCTCGCGCCCAGCGTCGTTGATCGCGAAGAACTTTCGCGGCGGACCCATGTCGGAGGGCTTCTTGGTGATCTCCACCAGCTTGTTTTTTTCAAGCCGGATCAGGATGGTGTACACCGTTCCCTCCACAACATCTGTAAAGCCGAGGGCGTTCAGCCGCCGCGTAATTTCGTAGCCGTAAGTTTCTTTGCGGCTTATAATTTCAAGGACACAGCCCTCAAGCGCCCCTTTGAGCATTTCCGTTAGATTTTCCAGCACAATCACCCCTTGCTATTCTGCATCACTGGTATGAAGTGGTACTTACTACTGCTATAAAGTAACACGCAGTAGTTTATTTGTCAATAGCATTTGCTGATACGGATTTTACATTTTCATTAATCTGCCCGTTAGCCACCCATGCCCTCTCGTGTTTCCTTTCTCAGCAAATAGTTGGAGACCATTCAAGCACAATATTAGACGAATGGGAGGAGAAGTTGTTGCGTTAATCTGCCAGTTACTTCAACTAGAGTAAGGGACTGAATAATTTCAGCCCCTCCTCATCAAACCGTACGTGAGGTTTTCCCTCATACGGCTTTCCGATGTTCGTCATTCATGTGCATGCGATTTACGCAAGCGCCTTTAATCTATGCATGTGGCTAAGCAACTTCACTTCTTGTCCGGAACTGCGCCAGTTGCTACGCTGGCGCTTCTTAGCGTACCACTTCGTTAGCCGTTGCCGAATGTACCAATCTAGCTTCGTCATCCACTTCGTGCTGTACGGCGTCGCATAATAGTTCTTCCAGCCTTGTATTCTCAGGTTGAGCCATCTCACGTGTTCTTCGAACGAAACGTGCCGCATCTTAGGCGGAGCGAGTCGTTCTTTTACGACTTCCCGTACATGCTTCTCTGCTTTTACGCAGAGCCATTGTTGGGTCGTGTAATACACACGTTTCTGTCCCGTTTCCGCTTTTGTCTTCCGGTGGTGCATGCCGAGGAAGTCAAAGCCTTCTTCTCCCGTCCATAGCCCCACAATCCGCGTTTTCTCCGGATGCAAGGTCAGTTCCAATCGCGCCATAATCGTTTGTATAAGCTTACACGCATGTTGCGCGTCCTTCCTTGTCTTGCATACCACGACGAAATCGTCTGCATACCGCGTCAATTCTCCGACCCCTTTGCCATGTTTCTCCCACAATAGATCGAAGTAGTTCAGGTAGATGTTCGCAAGTAACGGCGATATCACGCCGCCTTGCGGCGTGCCAAGGTCGGTCCGTCTTACTTGCCCTTCCTCCATCACGCCTGCTCCGAGCCATTGCCGGATCAGCTTGAGTATACGTCTGTCGCTGATTCTCATTTCCACCAGCTTCATCCGTTTCTCTTGGTTCATGTTGTCGAAGTAGCCTTGGATGTCCACGTCGACCACCCAATTGCCTTTACGGTTGCATGCTTTGCGGATTCGCTCGAGCGCTTGTTTTGCGCCGCGCTTTGGTCGAAAGCCATACGAGCATTCCTGAAAATCGGCTTCAAAGATCGGTTCGACAATCCGTTTCGTTGCCATTTGTACGACGCGGTCTCTCACCGTCGGAATGCCCAGCGGACGTTTTCGTCCATCTTTCTTCGGAATGTAGTGGCGACGAACGGGCTGGGGACGGTAGCTATTCTTCAACAGTTGTTCTTGGCATTGTGCGACGAATTGATCTTCACCTATCTTTGCAATATCAGCCATGGTCTCACCGTCTACGCCTGCCGCACCCTTATTTGCCCTCACTCTTCGCCACGCTTCCTGAAGGACATCCAGTCGATGAACCTTGTCGTACAGTGCATGAAATTTTCTACGCTTGCTGATCTTGGCAGCATGACCTAGCTTCTCTTGGAGTTGTTGAACTTTTTCCCTAGGTGTCGTTAGCCATTTGGCAATCACTCACTCGTACCTCCTTGAAAAGCTTGAACAAAGCAGGGCGCCTTCCCTCCCGCAGGTTGTGTTGTCCTGCATTCTTCGGTACTATGCACCCCTCGGACTCCCTTCCTGCAGATGGCTCACTTCGTCTTTTTGACTTATAGAGTCTCTCGCTACGAAAAAAAAACTTTCGTGCAGGGGAGGGTCTCCCCAGTTCACTGCATTATCTTTCCTACCATGCCGATCCCATTACACCGGGAGATCCTTCGCTGTTGTTCCAAGTTCTGCACAGCTTCCTTGGCCTTCGTCTACGTTTGCAAGACTCGGCTTCCCCTTTTTCCTCTCGCGAGGCCTTTTTGACGATGCGGCAGGATTCACTTCATGTTACGGCCTGGTATGTTGCTCGCCTTGTCTCCGACAAGTACTTTGTCGATGCGCTTTTACGCACAGATTTCGCCATGCGCAAGCATCCTAGCTACAAGGGTGGCTTGGTCCCTCCCTTGGTTGGACTTTCACCAACTAGATAATGCGTGCTTCTGGGCACGCCAAACAAAAAAGGAGCTGCCGCGTGGCAAGCTCCTCACTAACGTAATCCGTTAGCGCAATGATCTTTGATTTTTTTATGATTCGGTTCACCGTATCTTCTAAAAGGGGAATTTGGGAGGCTCCCTCTCGGGAGCCTTGCTTTCACATCGAACGATGATCTGAACGACTCAAACCAACCGATCTCCGCGCTTCTTCACATAGTTTGCAAACACGAAACGCCAAGGAATGACGAAGGGATATATCAGGACCAACAAGCAAGCATTTTGTTATTTTCCTGGTCATTCAACGGGAGCGAGTACTAAGGCGTTAAGGTTTTCTTCCTGATGTTTGTCCACCCCATAGAAATGAGCCGTATAATAAACACCGTTTTGCTGCCACACGTAAAACGTTTGAGTTTTGAACTTCAATTGATTGCTATCGGAATGGACAGGCTCTGTATAGATATTATCGTTATCCGCATAGGCGGTAATTCCGATCCCGTTCATCTCCAACTTGCGCAGGAACGACAGCCTTTTCACGTCCACAACAGGTGCCTTGCTTTGATAAAACTCAATACTGTCATTTAGTTCATACATGGGAGAATTGAAAGGAACTCGATATGAATTCCACAAAACATCCGTGTCCGGTCTAAAATAGAACTTGGTGTTCTGATCGTCAGCCCGCATCAGAGATGAATCGGAAAGTTTAAGACCATAGTCTGAGACATCAACCGGAATCTTCACTGGAAAGCCAAGAATACGCTTCGCTTCTTGCAGGTCTGTCTCGTCATATAAAGCGAATGAATTGCCCTCACCTTTATAGTCGACATGTTGAACTTGGCCTGGCGAAACAAAGGATTGCACGACTTTCGCCAGTTCATCCTGGGAAAGATCATTGCTATAGAAATTAATCGTATACATGACACCGTTATCCTGCCATACAAAGCTTTTGGCCGTTTCAGGTTTTTGCTTGGACCAGATCTTGGTAGTCGTGTACATAACACCATTGATATTGCCGATTGTCATGTCTTCTTGCTTGTCGGAAGGCGCGCGGTCCAGCGCTTGGGGATACGGGGCACCCCACAAAAAATTATGCTCCAGCAGCGTGCCGTTTCCTTTGGCAGCAACCATCTCGAAATAGTGTTCGTCTTTCTGGCCAAAGTTGGATACGAAAGTGATGGAAACTGAATTAATCAAGTCCGCTTTATGCGCTTTCGCGAAACTCTCGCCCAAATTTATATTTTCCAATTGATACCGTTCAGGCATATAATCAGGTACTTTAAATTCAAACTTTGAAAAATTGATTGCCCGGTTCAGGTTATTAAACCATTTGTACGAGGGAATCAGTCTGTCGACCTCAAATTGGGCAACCGGATTCTCTTCCTCCGGACTCTCCGCCCGGGAGGAGGCGTTTGATTCGACTTTAGCATTGGTGAGCAAAACTGCGCCCAAGAGGAGGATCAACACAACAGCCATGGCAGACAGCTTGTATGAACCTTGTTTGAACTTTGTGATCATGGTAACTCTCCGTTTCGTTTCATTCTTGTTGTTGAAATAATAGGAAAGATGAACCCGCGGCGAAGAGCTTCGGGAAAATAAACGCGACAGCATAAGAAGTGTCATGCCGTAGGAAGAAGATCCCCGCTCGCCCAGCAGCTCAAGCACAGCCGCATCGCAGGCCATTTCCCGATCGGAGGCCATTTTGCGCCGGGCCAGCCACACGAAAGGATTAAACCAATGCAGCCATACCGCTAACGTCCACAAGGAATTGAACCCTAAATCCTTGCGTTTATAATGGGCTAGTTCGTGTAAAAGAACATGCGCCAGCTGCCGGGAATCGGCGATTACAGCAAAATCCTCCGGCAAATAAATTCTCGGCTTTCTCACTCCGTAGATGCAAGGGCTGTAAAAACCGCTTATCTCATACACCGGAATGATTTGTTTGATTCCGAGTTGTTTACTGCACGCTTTAAGAACGGAAAGTACCTCTTCGTCGTCGATCGGACGGGAGTGCTTGAGTTGTTTTCTGAATCTGAGCGTCACAATCAAATAATACATCCCGAGTACGGCCAAACCTCCAAGCCATATCCATAAACCGATTTTAAGTATATTGGACCACAACTGTTTTTTCTCAACGGTAGGAGGAAGAGAAGTTGCTCCTGCTGAAACAGGTTCTTCAGGCTGCTTTGTCGATAAATTGGAAGGCAGGTTTTCTTCTGTTCGTTGCGGCAAAGTTGCCTTCGTTTCGTTACCGGGTGCCAAAATAGCAGGAGAGGAAGACCCGTTATCCCCGCTCTGATTTACGGATTCGGAATGATCGGCCGGATGGCTTTGAACGGTTGTCCATTTGTCGGCTGTCGCTTGCGGCACCAGATTAAACAAACTGATGGAACTCGACGGACCGACAGGAATAAGAAGCTTAATTAATACAAGGAACCATAAGACGTAAATGAATCTGGGTTTCAGCCGCACAAGGAACAGCTTCCGAATGCCGAGCAGCAGCAAGACGATTACCGACGATGCCAACGATGCGTGCAAGATAACGGAGAATATCGTTTTCATGACGATCATGATTTTTTCTTCTCTTCCAGCAGCTGTTGGAGCTCTTCGATATCTTTCTCCGAAAGAGTCTCTTCCTCAAGAAATTTCGCAAAAAGCATGCCTACGGCACCGTTATAAACTCTGTCCAGAAAGGATCGGTTCTCGGTTTTTAAGTAATCTTCATATGAAACCAACGGATAATAGAGATAATTCCTGCCGGACTTTTCGAAACGGATCGCATTCTTCTTGTGTAAGCGGTTCAGAAAGGTTTTGATTGTCTGATCCGACCATTGCATCTGTTCCGTCAGCTTGAGTATGATCTCATTAGCGGATAAAGGCTCTTTCTGCCAAAGAAGCTTCATGACTTCAAGTTCGGCATCGGTAATGTGAGGGGGATTATTCATAGTCTTAACCTCTTTTCAATCCCAAACTTATCGTTTACACCTGTAAACGATATTTAAAATTTACACATATAAAAGAATATTGTCAACCGGAGAGATATGGATAACCCGAAATTGTAGCAAAAGACATATTCTATTTCGGGTACATTACCTTGCATATTCCCAATAAAGGACAGCCGGGTTCCCCGCAAATGATCTTTAACTAACCGTTACTTCAATGAAAAAGCAGCTGATCGATGTAACCAGCTGCTGATCATCCTTCTATCTGCCAAAAAGCAAGCTCCTCCACTATCGTACCCTTAACGGAAAAATGAATGTGCATAATTCTCGTAGCTTAAGATCTGTCAGCGAACGAAAGTCCCTTAGCGGCGAGTTCTTGACGGATAATATCTAACGCTTTTGGTCCCATACCATGCAACTTCAGAACCTCGGCTTCGCTGATCATCGTGAACTTTTCAAGCCGAAAGTATCCAGCTCCGGCGAGTGCTCGTTGTGCTGGTTTGCCTATCCCGGTCGGAAGGTCGTTTTCAGGTTTTGGTTCATTGATATTTGTCAACGCTATTTCTCCCTTCTCCTTAAGTAGTGATTTTCGATCTTGAATTGATGACTGTAAGTTTCTCTCTATCATAGCAGGTAATATATGTCATGAGTTCTTATCGACTGCTCCCTTTTTGAAATAACGCGTTTGGGAAGGTTTTTTGAGCTGCCGTGGCAGCTCCTTCGTAAAGCTATCTATCGTGCTTCGTTAGCCTCCCATGCCCCTCTCGGGGCACCGCAGAGTAATGAAAATTTTGGTGCGGCGTTTTATACTATATTTACGGCTGGTGAGGAAGGTCGTTACGCTATGGTGTCACGAACCCATCCGTTAGTCTGACTACGACGATCACGGTGCACCACGGTATGTCGCTCCTTTTGGGAAGCACGCGGGGTAGAGTAATCCTTTTCTGGTTGTTGCACCAGTCCTCAACTTTCATTGCCGTAGAAAGGTGAATGTTATGGATGTCCTGATCGAACGCGCTTGTGGTTTGGATGTTCACAAGAAGTCCATCACTGCTTGTGTTTTGACGCCAGAAGGAAAGGAGATTAAGACCTTTCGTACGCATACGGTGTTCCTGCTGGACTTGATCGACTGGATCAAGCAGTATCGCTGTACACACGTGGCCATGGAGAGTACCGGCGTTTTCTGGAAACCCGTCGTCAACCTGCTTGAAGCCGAGGAGATTCCGTTTCTCGTCGTTAACGCCCAACACATCAAGGCAGTCCCCGGCAGGAAGACGGACGTGAAAGATGCCGAGTGGATCTGTAACCTTCTGCGTCATGGACTGCTCAAACCCAGCTACATTCCGGACCGTAACCAACGCGAACTCCGCGAATTAGTCCGTTACCGTCGCAGCCTGATTCAGGAACGCTCTCGTGAACATAACCGGGTTCAGAAGGTCCTTGAAGGCGCCAACATTAAGCTCGCTGCTGTTGTCTCCGACATTATGGGCGTGAGCAGCCGCGATATGATGGGTGCCATGATCGAGGGCGAAGAAGATCCAGAAAAGCTGGCAGCCTTTGCACGGCGGACACGAAAGAAAAAGAAAGAAGAGCTGGAATTAGCCTTACGCGGCAACAGGAGTGCCCACCAGCGGATCATGCTGAAAACCATGCTCACTCACGTCGATTTTTTGAATGAGCAGATTCTCGAACTGGATACGGAGGTAGCCAAACGGCTCGACCCTTTTCAGCAAGACATTGAACGGCTGGATACGATTCCAGGGATCGGCCGGCGTACCGCCGAACAAATCTTAGCCGAAGTTGGGACTGACGTCGCTTCACGCTTCCCATCTGCCGCTCATCTCTGTTCGTGGGCTGGCCTCGTTCCAGGGCAAAATGAAAGTGCCGGAAAACGTAAATCCTCGAAAACTCGCAAAGGCAACAAATATCTCCGAGCGGCACTGATCGAAGTCGCCCATTCGGAAATCAATGATATCACTATACGTTAACTGATTATATTTCACTTCAAAATAATCCTTCGTTATGCTGTTGATAAATCCGGTTGTTTTCACCTTCCCTTTTATCAGGGTATTGAATGTCACTCTAACCTGATTGCCCTCAATATAAGCTTGGTGAATCAATTGTTTCCACACTATCGGCTGTAATATAACCACCGCGTCATAAAAGGCCTTTCTCACTTGTTCGATATGTAGAGATTCTTAGGATCTCCACGCAAGCTCATCGTTCATTCCGTTCCAAGCTGGCCATTGTTCCAATAAGAAGATCATACGCTCCAGATCCACATTCGGCTTAATCGCATTTCCTCTCAAAAGATATACGGCATTTTTGATCGCCTGGTGCGACTCATTAATAATGGGCCCACGCATTTTCCCAATCCTCGGGTTATGCTTACTCTCAAATGAAATCCATATCTCTAGCATCTGCGCGATTCGCTCATTCAATCGTAAACGGACCAGCGGAGGATAAAATAATCGCGGCCTGAGCATATTAAATTATGGCAATTATTATGGTTAAGGCGGTGTATTTCCTTGGTTGATGCCAGCTCCATGCTAACCATGGACAATCTCAAAGCACTTCTTGAAGGCATGAGCGATGCCCAATTCGACCTGCATGAGTTCAACGAGCGCCACAAGACAACCCTGGTTTATATTAAGACGCTAATCGATTCTGAACGATTAAACGAAGCTGTCATTGAACCCTTGACTATCCATCCGCATGAGACGCTAATAGAAGGTCCGGCTGTCTCTAAAGTGATTTCGATTACCTCCTTGCAGGAGGCAGAGGACAAGCTTGTTACCGGATATGTTCTTATTGTCAATATGCTCCAGCATCAGTGGCTGGCAGTGCAGTTGGAGAACCCGCTTAGCCGCGCTATCGAACAATCTGTCACGGAAACGATTATCTATGGAGCCAAGGATAGCTTTGACGAGCAATTGGAACACAATATCACAATGATCCGAAGGCGTCTACCTCTTGCCGCACTCAAAACAGAGAAATTTATCGTCGGGTCGTTGTCAAAAACGGAAGTCGTTCTTATGTATATCAAAGGGTTGACCAATCCCGAGTTTATCTCCATAGCAAGAGAAAAAATTAATGCGATCGATTATGACATGTTTCTTGATTCATCGCAGATTGCCGCTTTTATAGAGGACCATAAATATACCGTATTTCCTCAATTCCTGGAAACTGACCGCCCGGATCAGTGTGTTTATTCCCTGGGGCTCGGCAAGCTTGTCATCCTGGTAGGCAATACACCCTATGTCTTGATAGCTCCGATCACCTTCTTCCACCTTTTTCAATCGCCGGAGGATTATTTTCTTCGCTGGAACGTTGCCAGTTTTTTTCGTGTTATCCGATATCTCAGTTTCTTCCTGTCGATATTCTTAATTCCTTTTTATGTGGCGTTGTCCACCCATCACTATGAAATGTTTCCGCTGCAAATTCTGTATGTAATGATGGAATCCCGCAGCAGATTGCCATTTACTCCTTTCTGGGAAGCGTTTATTATGCTAATCACCCTGGAAATCATTAAGGAAGCCAGCATGCGAATGCCGTCCAAATCCGGGCAAATCCTGGGGGTTATTGGCGGTATCGTGATTGGGCAAGCTACAGTTGCGGCAGGTTTAGTCAGTAAAGTCCTCATCGTTCTGGTCGGTATTTCAGCTATCGCCTCTTACTTGGTGCCTAACTATCTCATGACCAAGTCCAGCACATTGATTCAGTTTCTTTTTCTTGTGATGGCTTCTTCAATGGGAATATACGGCCTGATACTCGGATTGACCTGCCTTCTGGCACATTTGAATGGACTTTCCTCCTTGAAACAGCCTTTTTTTTCTCCTGTATCCCCTTTTTACGGAAGAGAGTGGCTGGACTTGTTTATTCGGGCACCGCTGAGTTGGATGAAGGACCGGCCAGCATCGCTGCTCCCTTTACAGAAATGGCGAACCAGCCGAAAGAGGTGACTTTCATGAATCCTGTTGCATTTTTCGAGAAAAAATATACCTACAGCGGCGTCTATGCCTTTCTGCTGATCAACCGCATTCAGATTCTTTATTATCCTTTAATCCTGCCTACTTATTTGATTCACCCTTATATGATATGGGGGATTATTGGGGTTGGCCTTATTTCGCAGTTTAATTTATTCCTGCTGTCGAAATGGTTTTCTTCCGAGCATTCCGGTTTGGGGTATAAAGGGCTGGTCCATCTTTTTGGACAAGGCTGGCTTCGGCTATTTGCTGTAATTGGCCTTTTCCTGCTTATCATGAAGCTATCTGTTATTACCCTCGGTTATGTTGAGATTTTGGATACATTTATTTTCCCCTCCATGAGTTCAATTTGGTTGACTTTGTCTCTATTATTGGTTGGCTTCTATATTGCCTCCTATGGTCTGGAGAAAACCATCCGGTTTATTGTTGTCGTTTTTTTATGCTCAGTCTGGCTCATTATCGTTTATATTCCTTTCCTATTACCGCCTGTTGCTCATCTTTATGACATATACCCCTTGTTTCCCGTAGACGGTATAGATTCGCCATGGAAAAGCCTATTGTTTATTTGGTCAGCCTTTTCCGGTCCGGAGTATCTGGTATGCCTTTCCCCATGGCTGAAGCCGCAATCCAGGATGCTCAAATCGTTCACTTTGGCGAATACCCTCTCCATTGTTGAATATTTAATCCTGTTTATCAGTTCATTATTTTATTTCGGGTCAGCCTATATTAATAAAATTAGTTATCCGATCCTGAGCATGCTTCGTTATCTTCAATATCCTGTGCTTGAACGAATAGATATGTTTTTTATTACCATTCACATGCTTAACTTTTTGTTTTTCATCTCGCTGTTCCTGTTAATGATCTATGGAGCTGGAAGGATATCTATGGGAATCCATCTCAAGCCAACCAGTCGTATGGGGTTCATCTTGTGCTCCTTGGCCTTGTATGCATGTATGATTGCGGCATACAAATGGCTTTGGCGTACGGAATCCTCATTGAATATCATGATAGTCTTCGAAATTTGTTCCAGCGCCCTCAGTTATTTGCTTGTTCCTTCTTTGCTCCTCATTGCCATAAAATTAAAAAAAGGACGCGTACCCTCATGAGAACAACCAATCGGACATTCATATGGATCTTGCTTGTCGGCTGCATTTTGATTAGCGGCTGCTCACCCTTTGTGGACAATAATACGGTTGAAGAAATCGCTCCGATTATTTTCTGGTCCATTGATGGAGCAAGCGGAAAGAAGCTCAAAATCAGCACACTGGTACCGCCTTTGCTTAATATGAAGAAAAGAATGCTAACCATGCAGGTGGATATGTTAAAGCAAGGTGAAAAGAACTTCAATTTGAACTATTACCGCGAATTAAAGCTTGGACAGCTTCGTATGCTGTTCCTGAACGAGAATTATGTAAAACACAACGGAACCAAACCGCTGCGGACCTCCCTCATGAATCCTGATGTTTCCCCACGAATCTTTCCTGTCATCGTACGGGGGAAATTCGAAGAATACTTGAATAATCAATTGCCCGAACAGGATAATTTGGACTATTTTCTTTATCGCATGTTCAAGCACTATGAGATTCAGCATCAAGGAGAGATGACCATTGTCAATCTGCATGATTATCTGAAACGTTATTATTCCCCCTCGCCGTATCCGGTTCTTCCGGTCTTCAAGGCAGTTCCTTCCAGTTTCACCTATGACGGGACGGCATTGTTTCATGGTGATACCCTCATGGGAACAATCCATAATGAGGAGGATGAAATTTTCCAGCTCATCGATAACGATCATTACCTCAAGCAGTTACCAATACCTAAGCTTTCCTTGAGTCTAGGAAATATCCGGGCTGAGACCAGTATGAAAATTAGCCGTGATTATTCGGCTCTCTCCTTGCAAGTCAGGCTTGAGGCCAAGCTTGAAGAGTATCAAAAGGAGAACAATTTATTTGAACAAGATGGATTAAGTGCGCTGGAAGTTGAGATTGAATCCTATTTAAATACTAGCACCTTGAATCTGCTCAACAAAATGCAGCGGTGGAAAGTAGATCCCTTACAGGTAGGTACGCACACAATCACCCCATTCAAAAAGCCGATGAGCAGTGAACGATGGGAAGTTTACTGGGAGCATATGAAGATGAATGTAGATTATCAGGTTGTCGTTGTCCTCCGCCCTTTGACCAGAGTTAGCAAATAAAGTCAGGTTAGGTGATGCTGATTCGAGGAGGAATGAGAAATAAGAAAGAACCATAATGGTCCTTCAGAGTGTCGAGAAAGCCCAACGGACTTTTCGGCACTTTTATTTTTATTTGGTGGTTCTCGTCTCATTGAAGAAAAATCGATTTAAAACGATCTGAGGACCACATTTAGACGAAAAAACTTCGAGGAATTTAAGTCCGCATAAAAAATAGGGGGTTTCTCGACAGCCTGAGGACCATAATGGTCCTTCTTTGTTGAAGAACTATCGTACCCCTTCGTATTATGAGGTCACCAGAACTTACTGGTCGACCTCATTTTTATGTGGTCGTAAGATAGCGGTAGCCGGTGATCGAACGTTCGTACCCGTGGGACTTGGATCCCGAGAGCTATTCCGTTCATCCCCCTACTTGTTAAACCATGATTAGGCTGGTTGGGACAAAGATCCCGAATAACAAGCGATACTGTGGACGACAAGATTGTTAGGGTTGCCGGTGAAAATAAGTTAAGGAGTGGTGGAATGAACCCTGTTATTGGATTGGACGTATCAAAAGGAGAAAGTCATGCACAAGCTTTTTCAGATCGAGGAACGCCTTACGGAAAGACCTTTCGATTTGAGCACAATCTGGAGGGATTAGCCTCCTTCCTTCGTTATGGGTTTTACCTCTTAAGCCCCAAAATTGGATTTGAGTCTAGTCTACTTAACGTAGTAAACTAGAAGCAGAGCCGATGGAGGGATTTTTATGCAACGAAGAAGGTTCACAATCGAGTTTAAACAACAGCTTATCCAAGAAGCGAGTGAGATTGGAAATGCATCTCAGGTAGCCCGCCGGCATGGTGTGGATCCTAAAATGTTGTATCGATGGATCAAGCAGGCGGAACACGCTGATTGGAAAAACACCGATCCTGCTTTGAAGGCGGTCAAGGTGCATACCCCTTCGCCCCATGAGTTTCGAAGTCTTGAAGGGGAAAATAAGCAGCTAAAGGAATTGCTCGGGGAGAAGGATCTTGAGATCGCCATTCTGCGTGATCTGATAAAAAAGCAGAACCCAGCTTATCGGACAAAATTGAAGTAGCCGACAAGTGGATCAAGCTGGGGTATGCGGCAAACCGCGTGTTAGGGATCGTCGACGTAAGCGAGCAGATCTATTATTACCGGCAAGAAAATACAGGTGGAGCCTCGTTCCGCCAAGCGCGGCGGTGGTCGCCCCGTGCCTGGTTACTCCCGGTCTCTTTTTGGAGATCCGGTCAGTGACGGGCAGATCGCCGAGTGGCTTAGTGAGCTGATCAACGGGGAAACCGGCGTGTATGGCTACCGTAAGCTGACGCTTGCCCTGCAGCAGGATTACCACCTCATCATCAACAAAAAGAAAGTGTATCGCCTGCTCAAATCCATGGACCTGTTGCATCCACAACGCCGCAAACGCGTGCATTACCCGCGAAAATTAGCAAATAATCGGATCATCCAGGCCTCCAATGAGCTGTAGGAGATGGATATCAAATATGGCTATATTGCAGGCGAACAGCGCTTCTTCTTCCTGCTCAGTGTCCTGGATGTCTACGATCGTGCGGTGATCGATTACCACATCGGTTTGTCCTGTGAGGGGAGTCATGCAGCGGCTCTTATTCCGCGTGCGCTTTGGAAACGTCAGTTGTTCCACTCGACCATTCGACCGGTTATTCGGACGGACAACGGGCCGCAGTTCATTTCTCGTGCCTTCGAAGAGACTTGTCGGATGCATCAGACGGAACATGAACGTATTCCGCCGAAAACGCCGAATAAAAACGCGCACATCGAAGCTTTCCACAGTCTCCTTGAGGCCGAATGTCTGTTGCGAAATGAGTTTGTAGATTACCAGGAAGCGTATCGTGTTGTAACAGAATACCTTTCGTTTTATAACGAGCGGCGCATGCATGGCAGCTTATATGATCGTTCACCCGAACAATTTCGAAAAGCGATCATGGCCCAGCAAGTTCAGCCATTCACAGTGAAAGTTTGAGTAGATTCGTGCAAATATAAGGATAATGCTCGTTAAGTGGTCTTGACTCAAAAATTTGGGTGTTTAAGCGTTACGATATAAAGTAATTCTGCGTAGTAATTAGGGTATCCTGCCCGTTCGTAACGACATTTTCAACACATACCTTATATCTTATGTATCGAAAAAACCAGCCCCCTTAAAGGACTGGTTCACTGCAGCTAGCTATCGTCTCCGGTTTGGGCGTTTCCGTACCTCTGAAACGGTTGTCCACATTGGCCTGTTAGATTGATTAACGGATAAATTCAATTTCCGGGTGCTCCGGTGAAGGACCTTGGAGTAAATCGCCGGACATGTATCGCAAGTGTCGGTCGAAGAAAGCTATGACATAATCGCGTTGGACTGCAATTGCCTGCGCCGGATCGATGGTACCGATCGACTCTTGGATCACCGTATCGGGTAAGCCCAGCTTTTCTTTCAATTGTGGCAAAATCGCCGGGTAATCAGTAAACGTAAAATGCATGCCTTGAGGCGCGTTCAGATCAAGCTTCCAGCCGGCTGAATGCTCCCACAACGACTTCCAGTCCGGCCTCGTCAAGTGGGAATCGGGTCCTTCCTCCTTGTAATACCCTGAGCCCAACAACATGAAGGGCCGATCCAGACCTTCCGTCGCGACCGGAAGCAGAGAATCCGGCAAATAGCCTAACGTGCCGTCCATGAGTATGCCGGCATCGATGCGACTGTCATCGTGCATCGTTTGCAAGGCGGCGGCACCTCCGGCCGAATGACCGAATATGCCGATATGCGCAAGATCCATCGCTTCGCCAAGCCCGTAAGGTAGCCGGCGCTGATCGGCGTCGGGATTTCCACCGGTAGAGAGTACAGCAAGCTGGTCAAGGACGAATCGAATGTCCAGCTCGCGTACGGCAAGCGATCGCATCACTGATTCCTTGCTCAGCTTTGGCAATGCCTGGATTTCGACCCTCCCGTCGGGAAATTCAACTTCGGACGCGTCGTACGTATGATCAATAGTAACTACGACATAACCATGGCTGGCCAATTCCTCGGCCGCAATCGTGCCGGCCGTCCGCGGTACGCCGCTTCCTGGCGAGTACAGTACGACGGGATAGCCGCCACGGGCATTCGCGACCGGGGCAGCTATCCGACCGTGCGTCGTAATTCGCGACCAATTGATTGTCCCCGGCTTTATGCCGACGGAGGCAAGAGTCGTCTGCTCGTAGTGGGCGGCCGCTCCGGGCTGCATGTATGGGGCGAGCTGTCCGGGCTTCTGCTTGGCTGGATACCAGATGCTGATCATGAGTTCGCGCTTTTTGTCTTCCACCCACGGATCAGGCCGGCCCCGGTCAATCAGATGCAGCTCCGTCGTGCCGATCGAGTAAGGCCCGGTTGGCGCAGGCAAGCTGAACGTGACCGATGCGTTCGTGTCTCGAATCGGGACGGAGACTGACGATTCAGCATACAAGGTCGGAACGGCTTCGGTCATTCCGCCAACCAGGAGGGCGCCTATGCTTAGATGGAGCAGAAGCTTCCGGCCCATCGCCGCACTGTTTAGAATGATTTTCCATTTGGTTTTCATGCTTTTGGAACCTCCATTCGCCTATTGAGGATAACTCAATGTCCTCTTTTCTCATTCTACACGAGGCTATACTAATTCTGACTTACAATGCGGTTCCCCAAACTTACGTTTTTGTAACGATGATGGTCGCGGGACAGGTTCCCGCATCGATGTTCATTCCATAACCAAAATGAACAGAGATCTTCTGTAGCTACCAGCACTCATTGAGAAGTCTTCTCAGCTAAGGAAATTGATATAGGTTCTTTGTAGTCCGGCGCTTGTATTGAAAAAGTCGCCCTCCTGTCTAGGGGACTTTTTAGTTCTCCTTATAACAGTCTAGTAGATGCTTTTCCGGGTTGGAATGGAAAATAGGAAGGACCATAATGGCCCCCCCTTATTGAGCTATTGTACCCGTTAGCGGAATGGTTACTTACTAAATTAAGTGCAATCAATTATTATTTGCTATATTTGAAATGGCTTGAGCTAATATTTCTGCAGCTCGATATTCTTCCTGAAGGCTGTTTTCTTGACCTCCACTGAATCAAACTGTTTTCTCAGAGCTCCAACCGGCATAGGTCCCATATTTTTTGCCGTACATACTCATGAGGTGCGTTTGATAATCAATAAGCGCTAAGGCTTGCGTTTTGGTAGCTATAAACGTGACCCGGTCATCCGTTATGGAAATCCGCCGAATCGCGAACGACGTGAACGCGATTTCTATTGCAAACTTATCGGCGTTCACGGACGGAATCTCGAAATGATGCGATATGTGACAGGTATTAACTCGCCTAAGATTGATTCCGGAATCAGTAACTTTTTTGTCGTTAAATTCCCATCGAGTCTTTCGTTCTTCGTCCGTTTCAATGATACCGGCGAGTCCTTCACCGAAAAGGCTGTCAATTTCGTATCGGTTAAAATCTAGGATCCATTTTCGGTGTAGATGGTAGAGAGGCAAAAGAGTGCCTTTGTCGGAACTGAAAATATCACAGCCGCGATCGTCATACATGTGAAACAAAATGCCTTTTGTTTTGTTATACAGGTAAATCCGACCGCCGGAGGTCGGTTTACGCATGAAATCGGCATTTTCAATGGATTCAAGTACATACGGCATTCGGATTTCTTTCGCTTTAACTTCAACAGCCCATTCTTTAGTGTAGAGTTCGTCATCAGATTCATCAAACTCATATGGCAAAGTGCACGATCGCGTTTGCTTCAATCGCGTTTTGAAAAAGCGTTTTAATCGTATTTTACTGACTCGTTTTTCATTTGTACCATAGCTGGTGCGATGCATAAAAATCACATCGTCTTCAGGATCGAAAATTGAACGACAAATGGCACTCGCGCGACGTAGACCTTCGCACCGATATGCCTCACCCATCAAATTTTCGAGTCCTAGTTCAAGACGAATGTAAAGACCATGAGCCTTCATTTCTTTTACAATATCCACTGCAAATATTCCCTTCGTATAAAATATTAGCTTTAATTTACCATGTAGTACTGGCCAGCCGCCTTCATGTCTCGATTAAGCTATCGTACCCGTCGTATTATGAGGTCAGCCAGTTTTTACTGGTTGACCACTTTGCTTTACGCGGTGTATGTATCGGTAGCCGGAGCAGAACGATCGTATCCGTGGGAGGAAATCCCGTCGCTAAAACTGTTCGCCCCCTACTTGTGGAAACCATGTTTAGGCTGGTTGAGACTTGGATCTCGCATAACAAGCGATGCTGTGGAACTGCAAGCCGTATAGGGGTTACCGGCCATTCCACTTCTGAAAGGAGAATATCATGAATCCAGTAATTGGCCTGGATATTTCAAAAGGGCAAAGTGAAGGACAAGCATTTTTAAGTAAAGGGCAACCCTATGGCAGGAGCTTTCGGTTCCTCCATACGCTTGAAGGGTTTAAAGATTTGCTGGGCACCATCCAAGATGTCCGTAATAAAACGGGCTCTACCCCTGTTTTCATATTGGAATCAACGGGGCATTATCATCAAGCTGTCGTACAGTTTCTCGAGTCAAACGAGTTCTTGTACCTTGTGATCAATCCGCTTATTTCTCATCAAGCGAAGAAATCCAGTCTTCGCAAGGTGAAAACTGATGCTGTGGATGCCTACCAACTGTGCGAGCTTTATTACAAAGAGGAGTTTGAAACCCAAAAACAAAGAGGTATTGGGCTGCTCAACCTTCGTCACCTGACACGACAGCACGATTCCATTACCCATATGTATGTTCAGGCTAAGCTTCACTTCCAGGCCGTATTAGACCAAGTCTTCCCCGACTATAGAGGGATTTTCGGGGACTTGTACTCCACTGTTTCCTTATCTGTCCTAAGGGAGTTTCCAACATCCAAAATGATTCTTGGGGCCGGATTAACGAAACTCACGGACAGAATCGCGTGTCTTTGCCCTAGACGCTCCGAGAACTGGGCTAGCGAAAAGGCCAAGACCATTCTAAAAGCAGCGGTGAATAACCCTTTCCAGGAGACAGCCTACAGCAGCCATCTCGTTAGCATTGGGTTATACATCAACCTCCTCCTTCAATACCAAGAGCATCTATCCCACCTTGAAAAGAAGATCGATGCTCTCGCTAAAGAAGTTGAGGAATTTAGAATTATCCAGTCAATACCCGGGATCGGCAGCAAAATCGCGGCAACGGTTTTGTCCGAAATCGGGGAGATCAACCGGTTTAATCACGCCAAAAAAGTAGTTGCCTTTGCAGGCGTAGACCCTAGTGTCTTTTCGTCAGGGAAGTTTACCGCCACCACCAATCGCATCACGAAACGTGGCTCCAAGCAGCTGAGGCATAGCCTGTATCTTGCGGTCATATGTGGGTTAAAGAATTCCCGGAATAAAAAGCTTCGTGAATACTACGATAAGAAGCGTGAAGAAGGAAAACCATACCGAGTCGCCGTTGTTGCCTGTATAAACAAGCTCCTTCACTGGATCTATGCCATTTTAACCAAGAAAGAGCCCTTCCTTGATTTAGCTTAAGAACCACACTTTCCATTAAGACCAAAAACCTTCCATCGCTCATAAGGAAGGCTCTTAACCATGCCCATTTTTCAGTATAGTGCTTTTTCTTCTAAAACTTAAGAGAAAAATCTTGACAAGCTATTAGCTGGTTTTAGCTGAGTGAAGGCCCTGCTGTTGAGATTTGGGAGAGTGAATCCCAAGGACCTTGTGGAGAGAGACGTGCAGTAAATCTTTCTATGGAAGATATTGTAAATATACCAACACCCTCTATTCCCGCATGCCCTCAAATGGAACTGCTTAGCCCATTTAATGTAATCATTTAAACTCCTATTTAAACATGCATGTGACATCCTGCGAATGAGCGAGCATTCGTGAGAAAATCCTTATTCTCTGAGGGAGTTTAATAAAAATAACGAACAGCGCCACGGCAAACTGCTCCTTATATCATTCAACTAACGTACCCGTTAGCCACCCATGCCCCTCTCGGGGCACCACAGAGTAATGAAAATTTTGGTGCGGCGTTTTATACTATATTTACGGCTGGTGAGGAAGGTCGTTACGCTATGGTGTCGCGAACCCATCCGTTAGTCTGACTACGACGATCACGGTGCACCACGGTATGTCGCTCCTTTTGGGAAGCACGCGGGGTAGAGTAATCCTTTTCTGGTTGTTGCACCAGTCCTCAACTTTCATTGCCGTAGAAAGGTGAATGTTATGGATGTCCTGATCGAACGCGCTTGTGGTTTGGATGTTCACAAGAAGTCCATTACCGCTTGCGTCATGACTCCCGAAGGAAAGGAGATTAAGACCTTTCGTACGCATACGGTGTTCCTGCTGGATTTAATCGACTGGATCAAGCAGCATCGCTGTACGCACGTGGCCATGGAGAGTACCGGTGTTTACTGGAAACCCATCGTCAACCTGCTTGAAGCCGAGGAGATTCAATTCCTCGTCGTAAACGCACAGCACATTAAAGCTGTTCCCGGCAGGAAGACGGATGTGAAAGATGCCGAGTGGATCTGTAACCTTCTGCGTCATGGACTGCTCAAACCCAGCTACATTCCGGACCGTAACCAACGCGAACTCCGCGAATTAGTCCGTTACCGTCGCAGCCTGATTCAGGAACGCTCTCGTGAACATAACCGGGTTCAGAAGGTCCTTGAAGGCGCCAACATGAAGCTCGCTGCTGTTGTCTCCGACATTATGGGCGTGAGCAGCCGCGATATGATGGGTGCCATGATCGAGGGAGAAGAAGATCCCGAAAAGCTGGCAGCTTTCGCGCGACGAACACTGAAGAAAAAGAAGGAAGAGTTGGAATTGGCCTTACGCGGCAACATGAGTGCCCACCAGCGGATCATGCTGAAAACGATGCTCACACACGTCGATTTTCTGAATGAGCAGATTCTCGAACTGGATACGGAGGTAGCCAAACGGCTCGACCCTTTTCAGCAAGACATTGAGCGTCTAGATACCATTCCAGGGATCGGCCGACGAACCGCCGAACAAATCCTTGCCGAAGTTGGGACTGATGTCGGTTCGCGCTTCCCATCCGCCCCTAATCTCTGTTCATGGGCGGGCCTCGTTCCAGGACAGAATGAAAGTGCCGGAAAACGAAAATCCTCAAAAACTCGCAAAGGCAACAAATATCTCCGAGCGGCACTGATTGAAGTCGCCCATTCCGTATGTAGATCCGACAACTACCTAGGAGCACAGTACAGACGCATTGCCGCCCGAAAAGGCAGACACCGAGCAGCCGTAGCCGTCGCGCACTCCATCATGACCATTGTTTATTACGTTCTTACACGAAAAGAAGATTACAAAGATTTAGGAAGTCATTATTTTGAACAGCGACAACAAGAAGCGATCGTGAGACAAGCCATACGAAAGCTTGAGAATCTTGGTTTTCAGGTAGCCCTCTCTAATTCGGAGGCCTCTTAGCGTTTCAATGTCTCATAGATTGCGAAGAAGCACAGTTTTTAAAAACCATAAAAGCTGGGTTTAGTTTCGTGCTGCCATTTTTAGGTCTGAGCTAATAGTAATTTTCGGGGTAGCGCAACGAAAAAAACGCCTTCGAGGGATACGTTGTAAATAAATTAATTAATTATATCCAATCGTACTTACTTTTGAGACGGTAAACTTAGAAGTCAGACTGGCTAGCCAGCGATAACCCTTCGAGGTATCTCTTAAGTTGTTTAATTGTTGTTTATTCTCTTGGCCTTTCCCTATCCAACGGCATGCCTTGTGATTCACTTCCGTTCACGACGCGCCAGTTCCCGTTTGCCGTAGCCTCAATTCGACTACGATTCCGGATGTAGTCAGCCAACAATTCTATCATATCGGTAGCAATATTTTTCACAACGGGCTTATGCTGGAACATCGTGTAATTGCCGCCACCTCCCGCGCGGTAATTGTTCATCACTACGTCGAACGATTCGTCTTCGGCAATCAGCCGGCCATTTCGTTCCAATTTCGTCACCCGCCTGCCGAACGGCAGCGATATGTCCAGTGTGTAATCAATGCCTTCCCACATATCGTAATTGTAATGCTGCGGTTTCGGCGTCAGGAATGAATGGTTTACGACAATTTCACCCTCCGCGCCAAGCTTAAAATATTCTGCTGACTTTTCCAGCGCGGCTCGGATATCGCGACCCGAGATACGGAGCACCTTCAATGTATTAGGATAAACGTAATTTGAAATAATATCGCGCATTGTTATGTGTTGGCTAAAGCCCTTGGAGTGGTTGTCGAACAAAGAGGTGTTGGAGATGTCCGCTCCAGAAACATCCATCTGCACGCGATTGATGAATTCAATTAACGGATGCTCGCGTAGCCGAGCGTCCGCATGCGATGTTATCATCATATCCCCTTCGACGAAGCCGGTCGGCTGATCCAGCCAATCCTGTGTCAATGCTTCCACCTCTTCGACTATTCGTACAATGACTTCATCTGGGCCGTAATTCGCTGCAGAGATTAACTCAGACCGACTGCCCGTCACGGTCCAGCCACTTTCGCCCTTGGCAAGCTGCAGCGTTACTTTCGCTAAAAAGCGGCCTTCATTCGCAGGCTGAACGACGCAAACTCCATTGATTTTACAATCGGCAATCGCGCGGTGCTGATGCCCCGTCAGCAGCACGTCAATGCCGCTCACCTGTTCGCAAAGCGTGTACCCGACGTTTTCGTCGGTAAGCGGCTCCGTTGCATCTCCAGTTATCGGATCACGCTCGAAGCCGCCGTGGTAAGACACGATGACAACGTCGGCGCGCTCTTCCCGTCTCAACCGATTCACCCATTGCCGCGCAGCTTCCACTGCATCACCAAATTGAATACCTTTAATATGCTGCGGATGTTCCCAATTCGGAATGTAAGATGTAGTCAAGCCAAGCACTCCGATCCGCAAGCCATTCGGCATCTCACGGACAATATAAGGTTTTCCGAACAAAGGGGCTCCGGTTTCGGCATCCATCGTGTTGGCTGAAAGCCACGGAAACGACGACGCCTCGACTGCGCCTCGCAAATAAGGCATGCCGTAGTTGAATTCATGATTGCCGAGCACAGCTGCGTCGTAGCTGAGCGCGTTCATGCAAGCAACGACCGGATTGGCTGCCGTGTCGTTGACCTTGGCATGGTAATATGTAAGTGGCGTGCCTTGCAGGCAATCGCCGTTATCGATCAACAGTGTTTGTGGATTAATCTGCCGCATTTCCCTCACGATGCTCGCAATGCGGGCGAGTCCTTGTCCGATAGCACTCTGATCTGCATAACTTCTGGGCAGTACCACCCCGTGAAGGTCACTTGTTTCAAGCAACACCACTTCGCACATTTGATTTTCCATTTCTATCTCTCCCGGTGGTATCCATTTAAAATGATTAGTTGCTCGGCCATACATACGGCCGGGCCGAGAGTTGGCCTGGAGGCGGGATGGCTTTCGTATACCCATTATCTGCTCAAGAAAGTGGTGTAAAAAGGCGAAATGGTGACTTATGAATAACACTCATAACGCCACCATCTCGCCTCTTTTTGTCCCTTTTTCAAGCGAGCTGTACCTAGAATAAGCTAGAACACTATTTATCTTCTCGCTTTACTCCAAGTACGATGATTTTATCTCACTTTGGCGGCTGCAGCTTGGAGTTGCTGATTATTGTCTCCTCCGCCGATCATAATTGCTTCCCACATGTCGCCGACCGCTTGGGCAAGTTGGCCCGACTTCGGAATCACCTTGTTAAAGGACAAATTCCCCAATGCAAGTACGGCATTGACCGCTGCGGCCCGATAGTACGCAGAATCGCCGCTCGGCTTTGCCGTCAGAAATTGCTTATACGCAGATTCGTCCAGCATAGCTTGGCTGATTGGAAGATTACCCGTCTGGATAAGCCAATCAGCATTTTGCTTCGCATCTGACAAGAATGAGATGAGTAGCCACGCTGCGACTCTTTCTTCTTCCGTGGCATTAGCGAAAATGACGTAGTCTTCTCCCTTTGAGAAGCTCACTGGATGGCTATGGTCCTTCTGCGGCAAAGGTGCAACACCTACTTCAAAGCTTTTCTGACCTGCATCCGGCTTAGGTACTGCAAACTGTACACCTGCTGCCGCTCCGATGAACATATACGTCTCTTCCTTGACAAACGCGTTGCTGGTGTACTTTGTACCTTCCGTGCTAGGCAGTAATTCGGGCATTGTAAAATATCCCTTGTCCATATTTTCCTTATAGAAGTTCAAAGCTGATTTGCTTGCATCGTTGTCGATGTCGATCGTACCGTCAGCGTTGATATAAGGGCTGCCCCATTGCTCAGAGAGCAGTTTGAAAGGAGCATCACCATACGCATTATCGAAGCTAAAGCCAGGCTTTCCCGTCCCTTCTTTAATCGACTTCGCGTAGCTTACGACCTCGTCCCACGTTTTCGGAGCTTGCCAGCCTTTGCTGTCGAAGTAAGTTTTGTTGTAAATCAACACATCTGACGTCTTCTTATTGGTGGGGAATCCGTACATCGTGCCTTCCGGGCCAAAGCTCTTCACTTCATCCAAGTAATACCGGAACAGTCCGTTGCTGCTAGTCGCCATTCCAATGTCTTTATTTTGGTAATACGGCATTAGGTCTACGATCGCATTACTGCTAATGTATTCAGGAAAGGTTGTAATATCGATATTGGACAACGTCGGTGTCGACTTAGAGACGATATTCTGTGTTAATTTGTCCGTCAGTTCGCCGATCGCCCCCTGATTAGATAATTCCACTTTGATATTCGGATATTGAACTTGGAAGGCGTCGACCATCTTTTGCAGTATTGGAAAGTTCGCGGCGCCAGTTCCCGTCCAGAACGAAATATGGACCTCCTTCTTATCCGTCAATATACTATTGACGGATGCTTCCAGGGCGCCCTGCGAAGCTGATGAGCCTGCAGATGACGAGGCTTGCTCGCTAGCATCGCTGCTTTCCGGCGTTTGATTGGTACCGCAAGCAGCCAACGAGATTAAAGATAAAGCAATAAGAACGGACAAGATCATTTTTTTCATTTCAGAATACTCTCCCTCATCTTATTGTTTTATATAAAGGTCGGTTTGATGAACCGCACCGGATATGGACTTGAAGGTCTACTTTGCTAGCCTTTGATGCCCCCATGTATCATGCCTGAAAATACCTGTTTGCGTAGCAAAAGGAACATCATGATCAAGGGCAATGTGACGATTGCCGCCGCGGCCATCTGTAATTCGTAGGCGATCGTACCAACACTGCTGGTAAAAGCATTCTGTAAACCGTTAGAAACGAGCCTCAGGCTATCTTTTGTCGTAACCAGATTCGGCCATGCAAAGGTTTGCCAGATCAATATCATGGACAGAACCAGGGTCGTCGCCACGGTTGATTTGGAGAGCGGCAGCACGATGCTCATCAAGTAGCGAAAGTTGGTTAATCCATCGACCTTCGCCGCTTGATACAGTTCGTCGGGAATCTGCATAAAGGTCTGCCTCAGCAGATAGATATTAAAAGGATTGACCCAGTACGGCACCACCAGCGCTTGCCACGTGTTCATCCATCCCCAGTTCGCAATCGTCTGGAAATTGGTAATAATCAGCATTTCCTGCGGAATCATCATTGTAGACAGGACAACGAAGAAAAGCATGTTCTTCCCGCGGAAGCGCAACCGGGCGAAAGCGAATGCCGCTAGAAGAGACACGGTCGTGCTAATTGTTAGGGTCGCTATACCCACGATCAAGTTATTGCACAAATACGTGAGTAGTGGCGCCTGAACGATGGCATCTGCATAGTTTTGCCACCGCAACTCTGTCGGGAACAATGTTGGAGGAACTCGAACAACCTCTGCTGCCGATTTCAGGGACGTGCTAATCATCCAATAATACGGCACAAGTATCAGCACTGCAGATACGGTTAATAACAGATATAGCACCCCTTGGCCAAACCTTACTGCAGATTTCACTGGTAGAACACCTTTCCCTTCGTCCATCTCATTTGCAGGTACACAACTGTCATGACCATCAGTACCAAGATCACCGCCGCAGCGCTGGCGCTACTTACAGCTCCAGGGGTTAAATAGTTGCCCAAAGCGTCCATGATATAGCCGACAAGTGTAATCATCATCTTGGAATTATCTCCCGGCGGTCCGAATGAACCACCGAACAAGGCGATGACACTGGCGTATGCCCGGAAAGAAAATATGACGGAGGTAACGAAAACGAAAATGGTTGTCGGCGACAACAATGGCAATGTGATTTTGCGAACAATCGTCCATTTGCTAACACCGTCTAGGCTGGCGGCTTCATAATAGGACCGGTCGATATTTTGAAGCCCGCCCAGGAAGAGGAGGATGTGCAGTGACAATCCATCCCATACGCTGTAAGCGAATAAGACGAACAGACTGTGCATGTAGGCGACATTGTACCGATGCTGCGAGCTTAGAATGCCTTCACCACTAATCCATGCGATTGGCTCTATTCCGAACCATCCGAGAATTGAGTTCATGAGTCCGACATGGGTGTTGAAAATAAATGTGAATACCATCCCCGCAGCGATCACATTGGTTACCTGTGGAAGAAAGAAGACCGTAACGAACAATCCCTTGAACCGATTGATGGAATTCAGGCCAATCGCCAGAATAAAAGAAAAGAGCATAGAGCAAGGCACACAGATGAAAGCGATGAACAGCGTGTTGATTAGCGCTCTCCCGAAGACGGGGTCCTTGATGACATCGAGATATTGTTTGATACTCCATCCGGTGTGCTCACCAGTTAAAAACCGGTAGTCGAGCTTAAAGGAAGTGATGAACGTATGAATGACGGGGTATACAGTAAAGATCCCGAGCAGTAAAAACGCTGGCAGCAGATATAAATAAGCTGAATGGTCATAACGCACTTTCAGTCTATTTCCCTTGAGTCTAAGCATGTTCATCCCCCTACTTGTTTTTCACTTTGATCGTCGCTGGAGACTCAGCTGTGAGAACTTTCCGCTCCCTAATCTCTTTGATCAATTGATCGCGCAAGAACACTCCTGTGTGCTTACGTTCAATGCCGGATGAGAAGTCATATCCCATTTCATGGGAAGCAAGACATTCATCAATGACGATCTCGTAATAACGATCCGACTCAATCGGTTGGCCATTCTCTAACACGATGGATTCGATTCTGGCACCGTACGGCTTGGCATAGTCGGCTACGATGAATAGTCCACTAACTGCAACGGGCGAAGCCCGCTCGACACGCAGTGTGCTGATGCCGTTTTCGATATTGCGAACCAAATCAGAACCTTTGACCCTCATCGTGAACAATTCGTCATTAAAGTAGATCAGTTTACGAAGTTGGTACAGGGTAATTTCCCCTGATGGAAGACCTGGCCCCATGCGGCCCGAGTAGAGAAGCGCAATTTCGCAGCCTGTCGCCAAGCGCATCACATCTGTCGCTAACTTCGTTAGCGGTGTTCCTTCCATATCCACCTCAGCCGTGAACGGAGACTTATGCATGAACTCTTGCTCCAACCAGCCGACTACGGCGCCAAGCTTGTCTTTTGTCCGCCGCTTGTATTCGTCCAACTTGAGCAGCATCTCCTCATTCGACAAAACTTCGCTGACAAAACTGCTCGCATTCACATATCCAGGCGTCACTTGCCGAATCTCTTTATCCGGGGAGAACTCGATCGTGAGCTTAGCGAATCCTCTTCCGTTACTGCCCCCTTGCACGACGGGCACTTGATGGACCTCCGAGCTGATGAATTGGTGCCAATGTGCGGTGAATAACCCGGACAGCTCGGGAACCCGCTGGCACAACTCGATCGCTTCCTCTCCCACAAGAGTGGAGCGATCGGCTTTATATTTCAATCCGTAATGTGTCAGAGCGATGATCGCATCCGGCTTGCCTTGGGAATCTAAGCCACGATTCAAATAGTCAACCCATTTCCGAGCTTCTCGAGCGCCGTCCACAATTTCTAGAAAGCGCGTATTCATCGAATGACCAGGACGATCCAGCAACTCCGGGGTGGACAAACCGATAAACGCGATCTGGATGCCTGCGATCTCCTGCATGACATAAGGCCGAAATCCAGCTGCAATTTCTCCTGTTCTTCTGTCTAGCAAATTCGCTGCAACGAACGTGAACTTGCCTTGCATCGACCAATTGCTGAGCGTCTCTACTCCGTATTCAAACTCATGATTACCTACGGCAGATACTTTTACTCCTAGTTGCATCATGAGATCGATAACCGGCTCGCCCGACAGTTCTTCCGATACTGGATCTCCATTGAAATTATCGCCTCCAAATACAACGATCGTATTGGGGTTGCCCCTTTTCTCCTGCTCCAATAGTGCGCACAACTTTGCGCAGCCCAGTGTATAATCGGTCTCGAAGATCTCCGCATGGAAATCGTTAATTCCGATAATCGATACCGTTCTAGTCTCCATGCTTACACCTTAACCCTTCAGCTTGAAGTCATTAAGCTTGCGGAAACGCAAGCCTTCAGGCAAATATTTTACTTCATACAAATAGAAGTGTGAAACTTCAAAAGATAACGATGAAACCGGGCAGAAAGAAAACACATCCGAAATGTTTAAACTGCAGTTATAGGCGAGCGAGATATGAGGGGCAAATGAGTATTGCTCCTTGCTGGTGCTCATATCAGCTAATTTGCGATTTATTTTCCCTTGCAAGTCGTGCAAGCAAGGTTCCTCTCTCACATTGACCCACACCACGTTCCCACCAGCAATGTCAAATAGGCCAAGTTCATGAAGAGACAATTTGAACGGTTTGCAATTGATTTGCATTAATCGTTCGATAATTGCATCTGCATTAGACAACTCTCCGATATAGTGCAAAGTCAAATGATAGTTTTCAATCGGTTCATAGGCTCCCGATGGGTCAAAAAAAAGCAGAGAACTTTGAATGCGTTCCAATTCTTGCTTGACATCCCCTGGAAAATCGAGTCCAACGAACAACTCCATCTTTCATCATTCCAATCTAGTCCGGTAATATGCGTGTGAAACATTTAATATAAAATCAAATAAGACCGTAAGATGTTAAAGCCTGTCGAATCCCATCTTCGTCAGCAGATCCTGTCACCAGCTCCGCCACCTCCTTTAGAGCATCTGAAGCATTGCCCATCGCGACGCCGTGACCTACCGATAACAGCATGTCAACATCGTTAAAACCGTCGCCGAAGGCGAACGAGCATTCCTTCGGAATGTCGGCTTCCTTCAAAAGCCATCGAACAGCTTGTGACTTGCCCGCCTCCTTTGAGATCATATTGACCAAGTATTCGTGAGACCAGTTGATCACATAGTCGTTCAAATACTCCTGCACATCGTTTGCCTCTTCTTTAGTGATATAGAGATGAGCCTGGTACAAGGGATGGCGCCTCTCGAAACGATTCAACACCTTCGGTAGCTTGTTATTGAAATCGTGCCAGACCTTTTCCACCCGCTCGTTCATATGGTCCACGATCTCGCCGTACTCATAATGCCCTCCGTAAGCAAAGCCACAGGACCTCACTCTTTCGATCATTCGATCCATGGACGGCAGTGTAATAAATCGTTCGAATATTTTCTGACTCTTGCGAAAGATAAGTTGACCGTTGAGGAAGACCATCGTATCGCATGGAACAGCCAATTGCTCTTGGATAAATGGCATCGATGCTGGTCCTCGACCCGTGGCAATCACTATCGTGTGCCCGCGAGACTGCAGTTCGATCAAGGCGTCGCGCGTACTCCTGGATACGCCTTTGGTTGTATGGCTGTAGAGGGTATCGTCAAAGTCGAAGAATATGAGTTGGGGTTGCAAGACAACGACTCCTTTACGGAATTATTTTCGGAATATTCTGTAAATAATACAAACACATATTTCAGCTTATCTGCTCATCCGACTCATGAGAAACGGACAAATAGACATTACGCCAGAATACTATAGAATCTTGTTTATTTGTCACTAGTTTTGTAAATTGTACGTTAAGTAATTATTAAATTTCTAAAATTCACGTGAATAATTCTTCACGTTCGCTTCAAAAATCCATAAACTCCCGAGCCGATCAATAAAAGGAGTTGTTCCAAAAGGTCAACATTTTTACCTGAGGGGTATTGCTCTTGGATAAACATCTTCGATACTGGTCCTCCGCTCTTGGTAACCTTTATTATGTGCCCGCGAGACTCCAGTTAAGGCTCGATTGAACTCTTCAATATGCTCTTTTGTTTTATGGCTGGAAAGGATCGTCAACGAGTATGAGTTGGGATTACACGACAACTACTCCTTTATGGAAAATATTTTCGTATAAATAAAACGAACAACATTAAAGCTTACCTGCTTTATCCGTTTCATGAGAAATGGACAAATGCCGGATATGCCAGCATACTACAGAATCTTTTTTATTTGTCACTAGTCTTGTAAACTGTACGTTAAGTAATTATGAATTTTTTGAAATCACGTGAATACTACTTTCACGTTCGCTTCAAAATCCATAAACTTCCGAGCCGATCAATAAAAGGAGTTGTCCCAAACGGTCAACGTTTTTACCTGAGTGGTATTGCTCTTGGATAAACATCTTCGATGCTGGTCCTCCACTCTTGGTAACCTTTATTATGTGCCCGCGAGACTCCAGTTAAGGCTCGAGTGAACTCATCAATATGCTCTTTTGTTATATGGCTAGAGAGGATTCGTCAAAGAATATGGGTTGGGGTTGCAAGACAACTACTCCTTTATGGAAAATATTTCCGTATAAATAAAACGAACAACATTATAGCTTACCTGCTTTATCCGTTTCATGAGAAATGGACAAATACCGGATATGCCAGCAGGCCAGCATACTATAGAATTTAGTTTGCTTGTCACTAGTTTTGTAAATTTTACGTAAAGAAATTATTAAATTTCTCGAATTTAATATCTTCATTCACGTTCGCTTATCACCTATAAAATCCCCGGCCAACACAACAAAAAGGAGTGTCCCAAAAGGCCTGATGGAAACCTTTGATTGAAGATAGAAAAACAAATAACCGTTCTTTTATTACAAAAAGAACGGTTTCTTGTACATCCGAATATATACCATGAACCACTTTCAATACTACGTCAGATCTAATCAATAAGGTGACTCGATAAATGAACAGGTATTCCATACAAACCCAATGCAAAATAGTACAGAAGCTGAGGTAATTTATAATTTAGTGGCTGTCTTGATGAACAAACAGTTTAGCAAGAACAGGTGAAGGCATTTATAAAGCATCTCATAACAGTAAAATTCTATTGCATTCTTACAATTCGTGATACCAGTCAGATACCTCTTTGAATTGCCCGTTACTGACCTATTGCCAAATGAAAAAGGAACAGCTGCCGCCGGCAAACTGCTCCAAGATACGTTGAACTCCCTCGGTACGATTAAGTTTTCTCACGAATGCTCGCTTATTCGCAGGATTCCACCCTTGATAGACATGGATGAAGGACGCTCGGGTGACCACTTCATAGACCTGGACAACATGGAGGCGTGAGGAAATAGAGGGGGAGATTGAAACCCCATATTCTTCCATATCCTGCACGTATTCTCCACGCCGTCCCTGGAGGTTCTCACTCCCATGCCTCAACGGGTCGATGCCCTTTCATTCCTTCGTTACGCCTATCCAAGGGGTGGAGGCCGGTCTTGCTATCGTTACGGGTCGGTGCCCTTTGGTTCAATGTATCCGGTACGCCGTGCTTTCTTTGAAATCCCGCGAATAAGCCAAAATTCGTGCAACGAAACGGTAGGTATCGATTAAGCTGCTAGCTGGATTGGCATGGTTTTAGGAGGGTTGTAGGCTTCGCCGCTGCGAGCCATTCCAACTAATATTCTCGCTAACTTGCCACACAACTTCATAATGGACCTCATTTTCTTCATCTTCTTCACCTGCACATTGTAGGCATGCATCGCTTTAAACTCCGGATTGTTCGCAACTAAACTCATCGTCATCATGAAGATGAAACGTCGGAGTCGGGATCGTCCTCGTTTACTAATCTTCATTTGTCCGGTCCATTTGCCTGAACTTGCTTCTGCGAGGTTGAGACCGGCATGTCGCAGTAAGGCATTCCCGTGAACAAAGCCACTTAAATCCCCCGCCTCGCCTAGAATACCAGCCAGTGAAATGGCGCTGATCCCTTTGACAGCAAGCATAAATTTCGCAAATGGAATCCGTTCTAAAACGGCAACAATCTCCGTCTCTACCGTTTCTAGCTGCAGGCAAGCAAGATCGTACTCATCGAGAAGCTGCTTCAAGTGAAGCTTGTAGGCATGCAAGGCCTGCTTAGAACCCACAGAACGGCTAGCAAGAGCGATAAGGGTTCGGGCTTTTCGCTCACCAGCATGCCGTTTCATGAGTGATTTCCAACCTTGTATGACATCTTGGGGCTGTAAGGTACACATGTCATCGGGCGTTGGAAAAAGACGAAGTGTGGCCAATGAACCGGTGCACATGATGTTCGTGAAGACTTGCCGCAGCTCCGGGAAAACCACGTCGACCCAGCGATGAATTTGGTTCTTCGCACTCACGAGTCTCTTCACGACAAAGTCGCGATTGGAGAGAAAGACACGTCGTTCTTCAAAGGCTGCTGGTGTTGTACGAGTGAAGGAGTAGTATCCGTTTTTGACCATGTCGGCGATGACCAGAGCATCCTTTTTATCGCTCTTTGAGGGCGTGTTGTCGCGGTTTTCTTTGTTCTTCTTTACAAGATGCGGATTGACGAGAACAACCTCAAACTGACGTTCGGCAAGCCACTTGGATACGTTAAGCCAGTAGTGTCCGGTAGGCTCCATGCCAACAATGGCCGCCGTTAAAGCATGGGCAGATTGTAGCGTCTGGATCCACCGAAGAAGATTGTGAAAACCTTCCTCATCATTCGAGAAGGATAGGGGATTACCAAGCACAATACCTCGAAAGTTCACAGCTCGTGCGACATGCGTTTGCTGGGCGATGTCAATCCCAACGACTAGATGTTGGGCCGTCATTTTTTCAAGGAGTTGATTTTGTTTGTCCTGCGATTTAAACTTCATAGTAGAGCGTCCTCCTGGATGATGGGATTTAAAGGGCTATGACCCGTTGCGTACTCCCATCGTACCGAGGCGCTCGTTTTTTTGCAAAGCAGTAATTTAATGCTCTACAGGAATGCTATCGTACCCGTTAGTTAAGAAAGCGGCAGCCCCTTCTGGCTGCCGCTTCGTCTTGGTTATTGAGCTATCGTACCCGTTATTTGAATGACTTATGACACGGTTTACCGTGCTGTCTATTCATCTATGCAAGTGGACGGGCGGGTGTAATCTCCTGAGTGTGGCGAAAAAGCGTCTTTTCACTCAAACCTGCCGCGGTGGCTATTTCCATGGTGGTTACACCGTTGTATCCTTTCTCCGCTATCAGATCGATCGCTGCTAACAACAACTTATGTTTGCTGCTCAGATTTTCACTACGGTTCACTTTCTTCCTCCTTCATTAAAATGACAGACAGTACTGACATACCATAATTTAATTTTTATTATTTGTAAAGGAAAAGTTCTGATTTTATTTTAGGGGTCTTGCGAATGCCAACGACTTTTCAAGTCAGGCAAGCAGCTGAGGAAGAAATTACACGTGGTAGCCTTCCAAATAGCTTTGCGAAGAAGCAAAGGGAACTGCCTAGCAGTCCTTTCGTCAAATGTCTTTTTAAGCTATCGTACCAGTTAGCCACCCATGCCCCTCTCGGGGCACCACAGAGTAATGAAAATTTTGGTGCGGCGTTTTATACTATATTTACGGCTGGTGAGGAAGGTCGTTACGCTATGGTGTCACGAACCCATCCGTTAGTCTGACTACGACGATCACGGTGCACCACGGTATGTCGCTCCTTTTGGGAAGCACGCGGGGTAGAGTAATCCTTTTCTGGTTGTTGCACCAGTCCTCAACTTTCATTGCCGTAGAAAGGTGAATGTTATGGATGTCCTGATCGAACGCGCTTGTGGTTTGGATGTTCACAAGAAGTCCATTACCGCTTGCGTCATGACTCCCGAAGGAAAGGAGATTAAGACCTTTCGTACGCATACGGTGTTCCTGCTGGATTTAATCGACTGGATCAAGCAGCATCGCTGTACGCACGTGGCCATGGAGAGTACCGGTGTTTACTGGAAACCCATCGTCAACCTGCTTGAAGCCGAGGAGATTCAATTCCTCGTCGTAAACGCACAGCACATTAAAGCTGTTCCCGGCAGGAAGACGGATGTGAAAGATGCCGAGTGGATCTGTAACCTTCTGCGTCATGGACTGCTCAAACCCAGCTACATTCCGGACCGTAACCAACGCGAACTCCGCGAATTAGTCCGTTACCGTCGCAGCCTGATTCAGGAACGCTCTCGTGAACATAACCGGATTCAGAAGGTCCTTGAAGGCGCCAACATTAAGCTCGCTGCTGTTGTCTCCGACATTATGGGCGTGAGCAGCCGCGATATGATGGGGGCCATGATCGAGGGAGAAGAAGATCCCGAAAAGCTGGCAGCTTTCGCGCGACGAACACTGAAGAAAAAGAAGGAAGAGTTGGAATTGGCCTTACGCGGCAACATGAGTGCCCACCAACGGATCATGCTGAAAACGATGCTCACACACGTCGATTTTCTGAATGAGCAGATTCTCGAACTGGATACGGAGGTAGCCAAACGGCTCGACCCTTTTCAGCAAGACATTGAGCGTCTAGATACCATTCCAGGGATCGGCCAACGAACCGCCGAACAAATCCTTGCCGAAGTTGGGACTGATGTCGGTTCACGCTTCCCATCTGCCGCTCATCTCTGTTCATGGGCGGGCCTCGTTCCAGGGCAAAATGAAAGTGCCGGAAAACGTAAATCCTCGAAAACTCGCAAAGGCAACAAATATCTCCGAGCGGCACTGATTGAAGTCGCCCATTCCGTATGTAGATCCGACAACTACCTAGGAGCACAGTACAGACGCATTGCCGCCCGAAAAGGCAGACACCGAGCAGCCGTAGCCGTCGCGCACTCCATCATGACCATTGTTTATTACGTTCTTACACGAAAAGAAGATTACAAAGATTTAGGAAGTCATTATTTTGAACAGCGACAACAAGAAGCGATCGTGAGACAAGCCGTACGAAAGCTTGAGAATCTTGGTTTTCAGGTAGCCCTCTCTAACTCGGAGGCCTCTTAGCGTTTCAATGTCTCATAGATTGCGAAGAAGCACAGTTTTTAAAAACCATAAAAGCTGGGTTTAGTTTCGTGCTGCCATTTTTAGGTCTGAGCTAATAGTAATTTTCGGGGTAGCGTAACGATATCAATCTAAGTGGTACGGATTAAGATTAATTCGTTAAGGTCCTTCTTGGGTTTATGAATTCTTCCCCTCATGATAGTTTTCCCATAGTGGACCGATGTATTTTTCTAATGTATTTACAACGTCATCTCTTCGGCTCTCTTCGACATTTACAGTGTCATTAGAAATATCATTTCTAATTCGTATGAGCACAAATAAAGGGGGTAATGCAGCCTCACGGAGAGCCTTTATCAAGTGTTCTTCTTGTGGAGTTATATCCATAGTGTATCATTTTCCTTTCTAAGTAGATTTCTGCATATAAACTAATTATAAACCCTGGCTCAGTGTCAGGGGCAAGAGGAGGTAAGCTATTCATCCACTATCGTTTCTCATGGACAAAGTCCATTTTAGCTCCTTCAGTTAGAACGGTCAGCACGCGGGCGGTCATCTCGTCCACGCTGATGTCCTCGTAACTTTTGCCCCACTGAACCGCTGCCCCGAAGATCGCCCAACTCGTCATGAGCGCCATCGTATCGACTGGAACTTGTCTGTCGGCTCGAGCCTTCTGGATCTGCACAAGCCAGTGCCTCAGCAATTCAGCCAGCTCGTCTCGGACCGATCGTTCAAACAGCGGATCGACGGTATCGACCGGACTGCAGCGGCCATAAAGCGACCGTACGTGCTCCAGCACCGTTTGAACCAAAATGCTCAAATGCTCCGTACGCCAGCCGGAATCCGCCGGCAGCTTCCGCTCCAGCAGATGTCGGAACTTACCTCGGATGGACTGTTCCAGCAGCGCGAATTTGTCTGGAAAGTGTGTATAGAATGTCCCTCGGTGCAAATCCGCCCGATCGGCGATATCCTGGATCGTCATCGCAGTAAATCCCTTCTCCCGCATCAGCTTTTCGAACGACTGCTTTAACAGACGCTGTGAACGATTGCGCCGTCTATCCGTTTCCTTCTTTTCACTTTCCATAGCATGCACCATCCCTTGCTCTACGAATTCGAACAGTTATCCCGGCTGGCCCGACAAAACAGCCGTTTTGTCAGGTAACCGACATTCAGGCACCACTGTCCGTTGTTTCCGGGCTATACTTTTCCTACTATTGTAATGAACGGAGTTGAATTATTCAATTCAACGAAATGAAAAGAAAAGAAAAGAGGGAGTAAACATGGCAATAGGAATGCCTGAGACAATGAGAGCGATCCGCTATTATTCCTTCGGAGGGCCTGACGTACTGCGTTTGGAAGAAGCGCCCGTTCCGAACGCCGGCATAGGCGAGGCCATCATCCGCGTTCATGCCGTCGGCGTCAATCCCGGCGATTGGCAGATCCGTTCGGGTTTGGCCGGCGATCGGTTCGAACTGCCTTATACCCCCGGCTGGGACGTGTCAGGAATCGTTGTGAGTATAGGGGATGGAGTGACCAGCTTCCGCCCGGGCGACGCCGTCTACGGCATGACCACCAATAGCGGGGGATGCGCGGAATACGTCGCCGTGCCGGCCGGAAATCTAGCACTGAAGCCTAGATCGATCAATTTCGTAGAAGCGGCGGCTTTACCCCAGTCCGGCTTCACAGCTTGGCATGCGTTGTTCGTCCAGGGGAAGCTGGAGTCGGGTCAGACCGTGTTGATCAACGGCGCCGCCGGAGGAGTCGGTCACCTGGCTGTTCAGCTGGCCCGATGGAAGGGCGCGAGCATCATCGGAGCCGCTTCCGCCCGTAACGAGCCGTTCCTGTGCGAATTGGGCGTCGATCGGTTCGTAGACTATGCGGCTGCTCTGCCGACGGCCATCGCACGGAGCGCGGACCTTGTCCTCGACACGGCCGGCGGTAACCAAGGGGATTGGCTGCTCGATACGCTAAAGCCAGGAGGCCAGCTTGTGCCCATCGCATGGGGGAGCTACTCGTCTGAGCAAGCGACGAATGCGTCGGTTACCGTCCACGAAGTGCAGTATCCACTGATAACGTCGGCTTATTTGGAGGAATTGGCCCGACTGATTGACACAAAATGGCTTAACGTGACGATCGATTCTATATTTCCTTTAGAGGAGACGGCCAACGCGCACATTAAAAGTGAAAGTCACCGGGCACGCGGCAAAATCGTAATCCGCGTTTTTTCTGAACTGCAATAAAGCAATACGAGCAAAGGCTGCCGGTCATGCTGGCAGCCTTGTCCTGGATCTTTACTCAATTATCGTACCCATCGTATTATGAGGTCAGCCAGTTTTTACTGGTTGACCACTTTGCTTTACGCGGTGTATGTATCGGTAACCGGGGCAGAACGATCGTATCCGTGGGAGGAAATCCCGTCGCTAAAACTGTTCGCCTCCTAATTGTGGAAACCACGTTTAGGCTGGGATGCCTACCAACTGTGCGAGCTTTATTACAAGAGGCGTTTGAAACCCATAAACAAAGAACCTTCGTCACCTGACACGACAGCACGATTCCATTACTCCTATGTATGTTCAGGCTAAGCTTCACTTCCAGGCAGTATTAGACCAAGTCTTCCCCGATTATAGAGGGATTTTCGGGGACTTGTACCTCTTAAACCCCTTTACTCTTAAGAAAAGATATGAGACTGAGATTCCTGGGTAGTCAGAGTCCGTGATCATTCTTCTAGATCAGATTCATTGAAGAAGCTGCGCAGCACCTCCGCTACAATTGCTGGCTTGCCGCCATCGTCTGGTCCTGAATGATCCAGACCGGGGAATTCCATAGATTTAACGCGTGGTATGACAGCTGATAGTTTCTTGATAACTATTTTAAAGTATCCCGGACTTTTGCTGCCACCCATTATTAGCGATTTAGCCCGGACATTTTTAAAAGTCTTAAACGTTTCTTCTGTTTCCCTTATTAGCAGATTGTCATAATGAAATGTAGGGATTAGCTCTTTCAGCGGTACATCACCCTTGGGCTCATTGCTTTTGCTTCGTGCGGTGAGCTTTAAAAGCGGCAGCAATATGAACCGCGGTATGATGTTTAGGATTGGAGATATTCCGAGCCCCTTTATAATAGTAATGAATGCCGAAACTAACTTACCCTCAGCAATCTCCTGCTCATAGCGAGGTACAAACTTGTTTAACACTGAAGTTATTGAGAGCGGGGGTTCGAAGAGTGCGACTTTGTGAATGGCCGGCAGGTTGAGTGCTGAATACAGTGAAATAACCGCCCCCGAGCTCAGCCCAAACACATAGTGAGCACCGGTCTTACGGAGAAGGGCATCAAGATCTTCGCATTCCTTCCGAATGCTGTAGTTTTCGCCAGGTGGCCCGCTTAAACCTCGACCACGGCGGTCGGGTAGATACACCGTAAATTCATCTGACAGAGCCGTGGCAAGCAGCATAAAGTTTTGCGCAGCTTGCAAGCCACCATGCATGATAACAAGGCCTGGACCTCGGCCTAGCTGTCGATAGCCAATCGTAGTCCCATCTTTAGATGTTATGCATCCGATAGTGTAAGCTTTCTGGGTAATCATTTTTACGACACCTTTTCTCTTTGGTTTATAGGATTTTTCAATCCCTTCATAAGGATAAGGTATCATAGAATTTTGAATTGATTGTGAACAATGGCATATGGACTATCCACTTTTCATAGCCTCACGCCGCGTGGCAAGCTTCCCACTAACGTACCCGTTAGCCACCCATGCCCCTCGCGGGGCACCACAGAATCATGAAAATGAAGCCCATTCATTTTATACTAATCTTACGGCTGGCGAGGGAGGTCGATCAACGATGGTCTTGCGAACCCATCCGTTAGTCTGACTTAGGCGACCTTGGTGCACCACGGAATGTCGCTCCCTTTTGGGAAGCACGCAGGGTAGATTAATCCTTTTTGGTTGTTGCACCAGCCCTCGAATTCGGTTTGCCGTAAAATGGTGAGTTTCATGGATGTTCTCATTGAACGAGCTTGCGGCTTGGATGTTCACAAGAAGAGCATTGAAGTTAGACTGAGTAGTAGACACAGATTATACTAGATTCAAATAGATGAGCGGAGGACACTGTGTCTATGAAACAGATCAAGTATGATGAAGCGTACAAGAAGCAAACAGTTAAATATATAAAGGAGAGTGGGAAGTCGGTAGCAGAGATCGGTCGCGAGTTGAAGATTAATGCAAATACATTATATGGCTGGGAGAAAAGGTATGGCAGTGAGCCGGAAATCGTTGCTGTACAAGCCCTAGTCCCAGAAGATCAGAGAATAAAAGAGATGCAAAAATACATTCGTGATCTTCAAGAGGAGAACGAAATCTTAAAAAAGGCGATGCACTTCTTTGCGAAAGACCGTCGGTAAGATATACGTTCATCCACGAACACCGCTCCGAGTACCGATTGGAGAAGATGTGCTGCATAATGAAAGTCTCTCGTAGCGGCTATTACAAATGGCTAGGGCGCCCTGAGAGTGAACGTAAGCGTCAGCACAAGGAATGGACGGAACAAATCAAGGAAGTATACGATGAGAATAGGCAACTTTATGGAAGCCCGAAAATCACCGAACGGTTGCATCAACAGGGTGTCAAAATCTCTCGTCGTACCGTTACTCGTATCATGAAGGAGAATGGAATACGGTCCAAGACCGTAAAGAAATACAAAGCGACAACCAATTCTAAGCACTCCCTACCGGTTCAAGAAAATGTAATGAACCAAGAGTTTACTGCAAGTAAACCGAATGAGAAGTGGGTTACAGATATTACATATATCCCCACTGATGAGGGTTGGCTTTATTTGGCGAGCGTACTCGATCTATACTCACGTAAGATTGTCGGCTGGCACATGAGTGAACGGATGACGAAAGAGCTTGTACTACAGGCATTGAGACAGGCCCACGGTCGTCAACAGCCAAGTACAGGATTGTTGCACCACTCGGATCGCGGAAGTCAGTACGCATCCCATGATTACCAGAAGCAACTCAACACATATGAAATGACCGGTAGCATGAGTCGCAAGGGAAACTGTTACGATAACGCCTGCATCGAGTCATTTCACAGCGTTCTAAAGAAAGAACTGATTTATCTCAATAAATACCAAACGCGCGAAGAAGCGAAAAAGAGTATCTTTGAATACATCGAAGTTTTTTACAACAACCAACGTATCCATTCTACGATAGGGTATAACACGCCTTCTGACTACGAACGTATGTACCCCGGTCAGGCAGCGTAAGAAAAAAATCTGTGTCTACTATCTTGACAGAGGTCCACATTACAGCTCGCATCGTTACACCTGAAGGAAAGGAGATGAAGACATTTCGTACACACACGGTCTTCATCATAGAACTAATCGATTGGATTAAGGGACGGTTCTGGTCAATGTCCAGGATCAGGACGGCACGGAAGTGTTGATTAAATTGCAGGCGAAGCTTTCATTTACAGCGTCTCAGGGGTGCTTAAAATTAACCTGTTTCATCATCAGAGGCAGCCTTGGACTTACTCGTAATTGGATGCCTCTTTTAGCTGTCCTGTAACTGTCCAAGAGGGGTATACCATATCATATTAACGCTGGGAAGTGTTAAATTAGATGGACATAGAAACGGCTGTCGAGACTTTCTCGACAGCCTGACAAGCAGAAAACGCTTGTTTTTTATTTCTTTGAAAAAAGTATAACCGCAATTTGGTTAGCGTCCTTTTATTACCGGTATTCATAAAATTAAAGATGAGGACACTTAGTCCGGGTCACTGCTCGCTCTGAAGATTCAGCTGTTTCCGGTACACGACCTTGGAAATCGCGATGCTGATTTCGTACAGCAAGAACAGCGGTACCGTTACAACCAGATCGGATAAAATATCCGGAGGCGTAATCGCAACAGCGACGATTAGGAGCAAGAAATAAGCGAGTTTACGCGCTTTAGCAAGGCGATGCGGATTCAGAATGCCAAGACGGGTCAGAAACATAACGACCGCAGGCATTTCAAACAGCAAACCGAACGGCACGGTCATATGAATCATGAACGTAAAATACTTATCCGCTGTATACATCGCATTAAAATCAGCCGCTGCCATCTGATTCATGAAGGAGAGCACCATTGGAAATAGAATAAGATAACCGAAGCTGATGCCAATCATGAACAATATTGTCAATCCTGGAATGAACAAGAGAGTTGCTCGCCGAGCTTGCTCGGAAAGAGCCGGCTTCACAAACTTCCAGATTTGATAAGCGGCTATCGGGATCGTAACCGCGAGTGCAAACACGCCCGCTATCATAAAATAGACCCACATCACATCAGACGGCCCAAGAATAACCAGCTTCTCATCCATTCCGCGCACGAGCCATTGATAGATATCCCGCACATAGAGGAAAGAGGCAACCATTGCGACCAGAAACGCAAGCAAGGTTCGAATAAGCCTCTTCCGCATCTCTTCAAGGTGTTCCATTACATTCATCTGTTTATTGCTGTCTGTACCCATGCTACTTGCCAACCTCAATAGATGTCTTCGAAGACTCGGTATCGCTCTTTCCTTCTTCAGCAGAATCGCCATTAACGAGTCCGCGCGTAGCACCTTTAAACTCATTTAGCGTTCTGCCGACAGCTCGTCCAAGCTCAGGAAGCTTGGACGGCCCGAATATAATAAGCGCTATCACCAATATCAAGACAAGACCGCCAATTCCAATGTTTCCAAACGGCATAACCATTCATCTCCTCAGACTATTATAGGTCAGGTCAGCCACAGCTTTTTTGGATGCTGTGGCTGGCGGTTTTCTAATCGGGCTTAAATCCAGTGCGTTCTCTATACGGTGACCGCAGCATCGTAAATTTTCTGCAATCCCGGTTTGCCCTTTTCCATCAGAAAGGAAGCACGGGTGAAAATCCCGGCGCCGGGACGGGTAACAAACGGAACAATCTGGTAATCCGCCTGAAAACTTTCATGCGTAGCGGTGCAGCGCACATAACCACGCTGGTTATTATAGAACTTGATATGCGGATTTTCCGCTAGGATGGCTTTTTGGGCATCGGTAATATCGACGCCGTCTCCTCCGGAGGTTATAGAAGTGCCGACAAATTCGGCTCCAAGGATCCCGGAATCTGGGTTGTTGAAATCCGCCTTGATATCGCAAGCCCAGTTTGAGTGAACATCCCCGGTCAGGACAACAAGATTGGAAAGGTTCTTCTGTTTGGCGAAGCCTAGAATCCGGTCACGATTGGCGGAATAGCCATCCCATCCGTCCATGCTGAACTCTTCCCCCTCTCCAATCAGGTAGTCCCTCTTACAGAAAAACACCTGCTGGGGAATAATGTTCCACTGCGCTTGCGATTGATTGAGCCCTGAAAGCAGCCATTGCTCCTGCTCTTCGCCCATAATCGAGCGTTCCATACTCGTGGATTCGGGTGTTGGGGGTTTGAGTCCGTCTCCACTCGCCTGATCATCACGGAATTGGCGGGTGTCCAGTACATGAACATTAGCCAGGTCACCGTAATTGAAATGTCTGTACAACTGCATGGTGAATCCGCTTGGCAGGGAAGCGCTTCTTAAAGGCATATTTTCATAATAGGCCTGGAATGCCGCAGTCTTGCGGGCCAGGAAAGGTTCGACCGGCTGATTGGCCTCAGGGATCAGACCGGCGTGGTTGTTCTCGACTTCATGGTCGTCCATCGCAACTACCCATGGGAACTTGGCATGTGCGGCTTGCAGGTCGCTATCACTTTTGTACAACGCGTAGCGGTTGCGGTAATCGCCAAGTGTAATGATTTCGGGACCGTTATGGTACCGTGGGCTTGGAGTATTCTGGTTGGGGCCGGGACCCTCATAAATGTAATCGCCCAGATGAAAGACGAGGTCCAATTCATCCGCCGCCATATGCCGGTAAGGGGTAAAGTATCCCGTTGGGTAGTTTTGGCAGGAAGCAAAAGCAAATGTCATTTTCGAAACGTGAGATCCGTATGCCGGCAGCGTTTTCGTCCGGCCTGTGGGACTGATTTCCTTTCCGGCTTGAAAGCGGTAGTAATAGACTTGGTTCGGTTTCAGTCCATCCACCTCGACATGCACAGAATGCCCAAGCTGGGCTCTGGCAAAGCCTGCTCCTTCACGCACGACCTTGCGGAATTTGTCGTCGATGGCCACTTCCCATTTGACAGGAACGTCGCTGCCTGTCATGCCTCCGCCATTCAGCGGGTCTGGTGCAAGCCGGGTCCAGAGCACAACGCTATCCTGCCAAGGGTCACCGGACGCCACCCCTAAAGTAAATGGATACGCTGAAAATTTCGGCGCTGCATCGACAAAACCCCCTTGAAGTGAAGCGGCGATCGTCAAACCAAGCGATGCGATTGCGACCTTTCCTGTTGCCTGGAGAAAATCGCGGCGATCCATCTTGCCTTCCCGAAAGCGTTGTTCCAGATCCTTGAATAGTTTATCCTTGCTCATTACATCGACCCCTTTTCATTTGTATTAAAGCTTCTTCCCTTGTCCACAACATCGACTCCTTGTGATTTCTTTTTTCTGCTTCAGAAATAACGGTCACGCGTGTTGAATCTCTTTGGCGGTTTCTGCATGACGTATTTTTCCAATCTTTAGTACACGGTTCGGCTCCCGTCCATATCCTTTAATCTCTAACCTGTCTGGATACACCCTGACGATTGAATACGCATTAGTGTTGGCGGTTTCTACCATACCTTTGAAGTTTACGAAATAGATTCCGTTCTGCTCCGCATAGTTGCCTTCATGATTATGACCATTGAAGTAGGCAACTACATTTCCGGAGGACCCCAGCACCTTGACCAGAGCTTCGTAATTCCAAGCGTTGTGAATATTCAGTGGAGCAATCGGGTGATGACCGATAACGATTACCTTTTCTCCAGCCTTGACAGACTTTGCAAGTATATCCTGCAGCCAAGTCATTTGAACCGAATCTACACCACCGTTCCAAGTCTGGGCGTTGTCCGCCCCACTCCAGGTCAATACATCTAACACCGTCTTGGCATGTTGGTATTTCTCGGAATTTACAGGATTTGCGTATAAGCTGAGATCATTCGTGTCAAGCACCACAAATCGCCAACCCTCATAGCTGAAATCATAATAAAAATTAGGCATGCCTAGCAGGTCGGCCACCTTTTTGGCATCCATAGCATAGTCATGATTTCCAAGCAAATGGTACTTTGGCCCTTTAACCTGATTGTAGACAGGTAGAATTTTTGAAAAACTGGAAGCGTTTTGGTCAATGATGTCGCCAAGATGGATGGTGAACGTGACATCGTTATCGTTGAAGGTTCTAACCGCTTCCGCAAGCTTGTCAAGTGAAGCCCGGTAATAACGTGTTGAACCGGACGGCGTATCGATATCGGCATATTGAGCGTCTGCCACGAGACCAAACTGAAAAATAAACTTCTTTTGGGAAAGAGTATTGGAATGATCGGAATCGTCTGAAGCTGCAAATACGCTTCCAATCGGGTTCAACATGGATAAAGCGAAAGCTGCTCCTGCCAGCTTGGTTGTCTTTTGCAAAAAGGTACGGCGATCTATTTCTTGATCAAAGACAAAGACATTCTCAAGTTTTTGCTTTTTCTGTTCTTGTACTTCTCTATCATTTTTCATTTGTTCTCAACACTTCCTGTTCATCGTAGTTTCAAGACTCCCAGGACAAAAGAATAGAATATGCCATTTTAAGGGCTCCTCGCCTATTCCGATTAAGTTATCAATTCCTCCCTTTCAATTATTTTGGTCATACAAAATCAAGGCGAGTACAAAGCAGACGTCCCCCTCCTTCCATCTGGGTAATATGGCTATTCTTTCCTAAGTCGGCTTAATAATAACGTCTGTTTATTTGTACAATTTCAACTCAACTTGTAGATTTTGTAAATATATGCTCGAGTGGTTTTCATTTTTCTTAGCATATATCAATTACTGCCTGCCTTTTTGTATTTTCACAGAACATTTGTCATCTTCGAAGAAGTAAAAGGAGCTGCCGCAGCAGCTCCTTCGTCAAATATCTTTTAGCAAGCATCGTGCTCGTTCGTGTTACCTTCCTGAGTCTTACGTACAGGAATGAGGCGCTACCGGTGATCCTTGTAACGGTTCGGTCTGGTCACAGCCCGTATTGCTTCTCGTTCCTCGACGGACAGCGGCACAGCAGCGGCCGATACATTGTGCCGCAGCTGCTCCAGACTACTTGCGCCGGGAATTACCACACTCACCGTTGGATCGCTCAGCACATACCGAATGGCGGTCTGCGCCAGCGTTCGTGTATCGCCAGCGAGCCCTAGGAGACTCCGGCGCAGGGCGGGCAATTCCTCACGGCTGTAATCGAGATAGTCCCGGTCCGCCTTGTCCTCCCCGCCCGCTGCGAGGATGCCGCCAGCGAGTGGTCCGCGTGCGATCAAGCCGATCTCGTGCTCTGCAAGCAATGGAAGAACTTCCTCCTCTGCACGCCTGTCAAGCATGCTGTACTGGTTCATCACGCTTACGATGCCGCTGCGCCGGACGTATTCCCTGATTACATTCGGACGTATGGACGATATCCCGTAGTGGCGGATCAGCCCGTCCCGTTTAAGCTCCTCAAACGCTTCGATCGTTTCCCCGATCGGATCCCCAATCGTTCCTCCGTGCAGCTGGTACAGATCGATATAGTCAGTCCCAAGCCTTCTTAGGCTCTCTTTGACCGCCGCTTGAATGTAAGCTTTGGAAGGGTCCCAGGACCAGCCCTCTTTGCCCGGCTCCCGCCGGTTGCCGACTTTGGTCGCCACGATGACATCGGCGCGGCGGTGCCGGATCGCCCTGCCAACAATCTCCTCATTGCGCCCCTCATTATAGAGGTCGGCGGTGTCGAGGAAATTCACGCCATGCTCCAATGCCTCGTGGATGATGGAGACGGCCTTGGCCTCGTCCGACCCCAGCGACATGCACCCGAGACCGATCTCACTAACGTACAGATCCGACCTCCCCAAGCGATTTCGTTTCATCTGCTTCCCCTCCTGTGTGCGGATTGTTCAAGTATACCAATTCAATTGGCTTAACGCCGTTGCCTGGCTGAAATAATATTAAAAAATAGTCGGTACCATTCCCCCATCCATGCGGATTGGAGAACCCTTGAACGCGGATGCATATGGACTACATACAAATGCAGCCAGTCTGCCTATTTCAAGAGGCTTGATAAATCGCTGTATTTCAGATTGAGGCAGGTTTGCAGCCATAAATTGTTTTTCTTTTTCTGCAAAAGTCATATCTTCATCAGAGTATAGACCCTCGATTATTTGATGCACACTTTCAGAGAGTGTTGGTCCCGGCATGATCGTATTGACTGTAACCTCCGTTCCTATTGTTAATTTGGATAAGCTTTTTGACAATGATAACAGCATCGATTTTGTCATACCATACTGAGGCATTAGTCCTGAAGGCATAACTGCTTCTTCGCTCGCAATAAAGATAATGCGGCCATAATCATTTTTCAACATTTTAGGCAAATAAAATTTTGATAATCCATTTGCAGCAAGAACATTGGTACGGAAGTATTTTTCCCATACCTCATCGTCAACGTCCTCATATTTCATCATTTCATAAATCCCCATATTATTAACTAAAATATCGATATTGGGGTATTTTTCAAATAATGCTTCTCTTTGCCCAATATCCACAATATCGGCTGCGGCATTTTGAGGAGAGGTAGCCGGAAAATCTGACTTCATTTCATGTACAATTCGTTCTGCCTCTTCATAATTTCGTCCATTAATTAGTACATTAACACCTTCTTTGGCGAGTTCAATGGCAATTGCTTTACCTATACCTTTTGTTGATCCTGTAACTAAAGCTGTTTTATTGGTTAATCCCATATCCATAATAGATTTCTCCTTTATTTAGTATTTATTAGTTTATTAACCCTTTTTTTGATATAGGGTTAATAAATTTACGTTGGACAGTGATTATATTACCTTCTCCGGATTGTTCAGTAACTAGCATACTGCGCCAAAGTTCTTGTATGACACGCCAAATGATAAAACTCAGCAAATACGGGTTCTCTGCCGTTTTGGTTAGGTTGTGAATTCTATATTAATGAATGGGCGGCATTCCTTGCCGTCCTTCTGATATTGAGTTTGTACCCGAATGTTCAGTACGATAATTTGAAGGAGTGTCACCTTCCCAAAGGCGGAAGGCGCGGTAGAACGAGTTCTGGTCTTCATATCCAATCAAGAAAGCCACTTCTTTAATATCGAGCGAGGTGTCTGCCAAGTACTCTCGTGCCTGCTCATGTCTGGCCTCTGTCAACAGCTGCTTGAAGCTCGTGTTTTCGTCAGCAAGCCGGCGCTGCAAGGTACGATCGCTCATATTGAGCTCCTTCGCAACAGCCTGAATGTCGGGGCGCCCTCCTGTGAGGCTGCGTTTCATGATCCATTTGACCATCTCGGCAATTGAGCGGCTGCTCTGCTGTTCATTGAGCGACCGGTCCAGAACGGGAGTCAGGATCTCCAGCAGCTCTTCGTTGTACGAGACAAAGGGGAGGTCCAGATCTCTTCGATGCAGCGTCAACCGGTTACATTTTGCACCAATCCGGATACGGCAGCCGAAGTAAGCTTCAAGAGCCTGCACATCGCCCATGGAATGCGAAAATTCGACGGACTGAGCCGTCAAAGGCTGACCTGTGCCCCGGCGCCCAAGCTCCAGAAGATATGCCAGCGTGATACCAATCAGCATCGGCGGACCGGGTTGCCCGGTATGCAGCCATTCCAGTTCGATTGTACAGAGCTCGCCCTCCTCGGTGATACGCAAGCTTTCGGGGGGACATAGTTGTTTGTACCGGGCCATTCGGTTTAGAGCGTCGCGATAGTCACGAGCATGGTAAGTAGCCAAGACGGACGGAGGGTACTTTGCTGTTTCAAAGACAGTCGCAAGCTTGATGATTCCTTTGGCAGTGTCGCCGATGAGATCGGAATATGCCTGCCAGATCGCGAAATATTGGGCGGTGGTGACCAATGGTTCACTAATAATAGTGAGCGGCAGTCGTGCTTTGCGAGCTACGTCGTGCGCGGAAATCCCTAATTGACATAACCCTGCCCAAAATCCCGGCGGGAATTTAATACGGTCAGAGGTATGAGACTTCATATATGCGGGCCTCCTTTAGCTAGTTCATTAGTTTTGCCCTTAAAAATGAAAAAGCCGCGATTTACGCGGCAATTGATAAGATAATGTTCTTTTTTTCTTGCGGCGAAGCGATTTAACATCTTACATATTTGCGTTTGAAGCCAAGCTGTCCTTTATCAACTGCCTTTTGAATATTTTCGGAAGCGAGCAGAAACTTGCTTTTGGTCTTGTCCCGTTTGACTTCTACCGGACCTACTGCCTTTGCGGTGTCGAACGCCTTATCATGAAGCGGCAAATAGGATACCCCGACTGTATAAATAAAATTATTCATAGCATATTTTGTTCGTTCGGGAGAATCCTGAATCGTAGTTTGCGCGATTTCAAGCATATTGGCAAGTTTGCTCTCGGAAAATTCACCATCGGGTCGATTTCCCAAAAGCCAGCAGTAACAGCTCCAGCCCGCTGACATTCTCAGCTCTTCACCGCTTGCAATCCATTTATCGGCAACTTGTTGTGCAATATCTGTTTCTGCCAAGGTTACTGCCACCACATAATCGGAAAGCATAAAAAAATATGCCGCATCTATCCAACGCTCAAAGTCAGCTTCAGTCATTTCTTTTGGATCGGAAATTACGCCGGCAAAGTACATGGCGTCATAATTTCCCGTGGCGTAAAGCTGCTCAGCCAAAGGCTGATTTTTTTTAATTTTCTTGGCGATGGGCTTCATTTCGCCTGTAGCCACACCAAAAAGCGGATCGTGCGCGCCATTGGATATGTATATTTTCTTGGTTCGTTCCTTGCCGAGAGCTTCAAGCTCCTGCATAACCATTTCGATATTCATTGTTTTACACTTCCTTATTTTGAAGGATTTCATCAAGTTTATCATATTCACATACTGCACAGCTATAGTGAAGCAAAACCGGTTGCGTTCGAGAAGCCATCGTATTTGCATTTGCAATCCATCGTCCCTATTGCTGACAAATATAACCGAATGTTGGTTTAGAAATCCGAATCCAATCCGATCAAACAGGGAATAATTAGTTTGGGTTACTCATTCATTTGGAAGAAGGAAGATGTCAATGCCAAATTATGTTTGGTACCTCTCTCTCGTCGTTATAAGCATCATCATAGACGTATTTATGGTGATAAAAACAAAGAAAATCCAATTAATCAGTTTACTTTTCGGGATGATTGGAGTCGGTTATTCCGTCGAATTTTTTATCTGTATACTTTTTGACAGCTATCGTTACATCCCCGATATTCTTGATAATTCTTATGACGATAACATTCTTGGCGCATTTGTATCCAATGCGTTTTCTTTGCCTTCTGCTTCGATTGTGATAGCCGGTTTTTATTTAAACTTTGGATGGATTCTGCTGTTCTCCGGAATATTTTTCGGAATAGATTGTCTTTTCCTCAAGCTGGGTATTTATGAGCACCACTGGTGGAAATCTATATATACACTTATTGCCCTCCCGTTTTATTTCGGGTTCGCAAAAATTTGGTTTCGTAAAATAGAAAAGTTCCTCCACCCTCCTCTATACTTTGCAACGCTATGCTTCATTATTTTCGGCATTCGCGTATCCATGGATTATGTAATCTACGCAATCATAAAGAGTCACCTTTTTTTAATCGGATGGTTTGAGAACCCGTATCGGGATAATACGGTATTCGCTACTGTTCAGTGTTTATTAATTAGTATTTTAATCGTTGTCCTATTTACGCTTAAACTGCATCTATCCGTTAAAATAGTCCTCCTCTTCCTGATAACTGGACTTAATTCTTTAATATTGATTTCGTTGGATATTTTACATATTAAGTCTTGGGATGTGTTTTTTTCATTTTCGGCAAACCTGATTGTACTCCTTATCCTGTTTCCGTTCAGTCGGTTATTATCATATCCCAAAAAGAAGCTCCCGTAATGTAATCCGGCATCGGAAGACAAGAACCTGATGTCATTATTGAAATAAAGTACATGCTCCCTGATCCGGAGAACGGACAATAAGACACTTTCTCATATAATGAGATTGTGTCTTATTCGGGTATGCCGTCAGTTTCCCTTTGATTCTGCTATGGCAGCTTCTCAAATCTATTTTCCTGGGCGTCAATCAACGCCATTTTATAGTTCAGCTTTTCTAATGTTTTCATTAACTTTTGTATTTGTTCTTCTACCTTGTATTTCTGGTGGGCCAGCATGCCTTTCCTTTGCTGCAGCGTACTGTCCCCAGCCCTATAAAGCTCGTTATATTGTTTGATTTCCGCTAAAGGCAAACCTGTTGAACGCAGGGCTTGCACCGTTTCGATCCAATCGATGTTCGTGTCATTATATACCCGCCCCCCATTCACATCCCGGTCAACATTGGGCAGCACGCCTTCTTTCTCATAAAAACGCAAGGTATGCGGAGTGATGCCCGTTTTTTCTGATACCTCTTTAACTGTATAGAGCATACAATATTTTCACCATCCACATTAGAGTTACTTTAATGTATTTTACATTATAAAGGTCGTTTTTTCAACTAAATACCTGTAATCTATTGGGTTCAAAAAAAAGGTTGACTTAGAGTCACTTCTACCTAGTAAGCTTATATAGAGTTAAGACAAACGCTGCAGCGTTTCAACAAAGCGGGGTGATTTTAGTTTCAATTGACACTTCCTTCATGGGAATGGAAGGGCGAAGCCGTCATTCTGTCGTTGCATTCGCATTTCAGATTTTTCTATTGTTTCGTCACATCATAACGATATTATACTGTTCTTGACAAGGAGATGCTTCAATGACAAAAACTGTATTAATCACGGGCTGCTCAACTGGATTGGGAAAAACAACAGCCAGAAAGTTTACTTCCGAGGGATGGAATGTAATTGCGACAATGCGTAAGCCGGACGAAAGTATTGCGGCAGAAAATCCCGATCGGATTTTCGTAACAGCGCTGGACGTAACCGATCCTGCCAGCATTGAGACGGCAATTGCGGCGGGAGCCGCCCGGTTTGGGCGGATAGACGCCGTTGTGAACAACGCCGGTATCAGCGTTGTTTCGATTTTTGAGGCGACACCTATGAAGATGGTGCGCGACATTTTCGAAACCAATGTATTCGGCGTCATGAACGTGATTCAGGCGATCATACCGCATTTTCGCGAGCATAGCGGCGGAGCTGTCGTCAATATCAGCTCGGGTGTGGGCTACGCGTCGAGCCCGCTGCTGACGGTCTATACGGCGAGCAAGCATGCGATCGAGGGGTTGTCGGAATCGCTGTCCTATGAGCTTGAATCGCAAAACATCACGGTAAAACTTGTTGAGCCGGGAGCCATTAGAACCACAAACTTTACGCCGAGCACTCTGTCTGCCTCCCAGGATGCTCCCACTCCTCCTGAATATAAGGTGTATGTTGACCGAATGATGAATGCCATGATGAATTATCCGTTCGAAGATGCGAATGAGGAGCATGTTGCCGCTATTGTCTATGAAGCAGCAGGCGACGAGTCTGTCCGGCTCCGGTATGTCTCAGGCCCCGATGCAGAAGAGATGGCGAGGCTGAGATGGTCGACGTCGGAAGAAAATTACATGACAGTCATGCGTGACCTGATGGGCCAGACAGCGTGGCGCAACAGTCTTGGCAAGCAAAGCCTTGAACAGCCAAACACTTGAAAGATGTCTCTTAGATGATTCGGGCCATCACCCGGTTCTAACGCAATGTCCGATAAGCATTTACAAGAATAAAGCTGAATCCAATTATAGGGTTCAGCTTTATTACATAGAGCGCTTTGAGCATTACAACAAATATTTCATATTTCTCCAATTATAAACCTTAACTTTCTCCAGTTGATTTTTTGCGGCATTATTCATTGCATTGGCAATGTTTTTTCCTTCGGTACCTTTATAATGATTCAGTTTCCCAAAGAAAAACGGGTCAATTATCGTCCATATTCTCATTATGATTCTTTCTAACGGGCGATTTTCCTTTCGTTCACCCATAATCATTGATGGACGAAAAAAGTGCGTATGATCAAAATCCAGCTCTCTAATATCCCGTTCGATTTCGCCTTTGGTTTTTACATAAGAAATCCGCGAATTGACATTTGCCCCGACCGCTGTAACCACGAAAACAGATCTTGCTCCTTTTTCTTTGGCGATTTGTGCCGCTAAAACCGGATAATCGTGCGTTTCGCCAAGTGTAATGAATATTTCATCTGCTTCCATATGTTCTTTCAAGCCAGGCAAAGAATAGTAATCACCGATCAATCTCTTTAATTTGGGATGATTGATATTCAAATTTCTACGAACAACAGCGGTTACTTGTTCATAATCAGCATTATTCAACAGCTCATCAAGAAGGTATGAACCTACGAAACCGGTTGCTCCGAAAATAATTGCTTTTTTCATCTTTGTCCTACCTCCTGCTCGCTCCATTCCCATAGTTTGGATGAAAGCTGTTTATCCTGTGCCTGGGAGGAAACAGGAGCAACCTTCTTTTTCTGAAAGTTATTTGCCGCTAATTCTCTCGACACCGGGACTGTCCGCTAAAAATATAGCGGTTTGCGCTCCCTTTATGGGGCTTGAGACAAGGGGTTCATTAAACCATGTAGTAATTTTGTCCATGTCCCGTTTTCCCCACTCACGCCGATGTTCCTGGAAACCGTTCCGGAATCCAAACAATTGGCCGCAGCACGACTCCACTTTCAATTGATAAATGAATGCAACGTCACTCTGGGCGATCGCCGTCCCATATTGTACTGGACGGCGATTGCACAGCACCTGTCCAGAGCATTGCCGCGGCGAAAATGCAAGACGCCGGGCGAAGTTCCGGGCGCCCAACAGTCGTTTACTTGAGAGATAAACCCGCCAGCAGAGATAGATCGCTGCCCTCGAAGTCTGTCGACTTGCTGACTTCTTCCCACTCGGCGGCAGCCTTCGCATGCGATTGCATCCCCATCTCAAAGCCAAAGAGCGCATCGCTCCCAAGTATGAGATGGCTTGGAAGTTCCTCACGGCGTGACAGGTCAAAGATGACCTTGGCGATCTTAACCGGGTCATCGATCTCATTCCCCCGGTAATTTCCCAGCATAGTCAGCATGGCGCCGACACTGGCATCATAGTCCGGTATCAGACTAGGCGTGTTGCTCATGGCTGTCTCGGCACACTCTGTCCGCATGCCGCCGGGTTCGACCGAAATAGCCTTGACGCCAAAGGCGGCGACCTCGGCTGCAATTGACTCCGTGTAACCGCGAACTTCGCGGCGGTATAGGCAGCCTGGCCGGGACCGCCGATCCGGCCGCCTACAGATGAGATGTTGATGATGTGACCGGACCGCTGCTCACGCATGACGGGGATGGCGGCCCGCATCAGATTGACGACGCCGTAAAAGTTCGTGTCGATCAACGACCTGAATTTCTTTTCAGATACCTGTTCAAAAGGAGCAACATAACTAAAACCCGCATTGTTAACCAATACGTCCAGACCGCCAAAGACATCGACCGCAAGCTGCACGGCATCCTGCGCTGCTTTTGGCTCAGAAACATCAAGCGTTGCCAGCTTGACGCGGTTTCCATAGCCTTCCTTAAGGTCGGCTAGACTTTCGATATTCCTCGCAGTTGCCACCAAGCGATCTCCATTCTTGAGTACAGCTTCCGCAATGGAACGTCCTAATCCGCGACTACTGCCCGTGACCAGCCAGACTTTATCCATATTCATCTAACTCCTTCATTTATTTGAGTGTGTTCTCACTCATTTAAAAGCTAAAAAGAATGCACGCGTTACCGGCGTGCGATGGCCCCCCACAATGCCTCCCACCCCATTGACTTGTATTGATCGAGTTTGACAGAATCCTCCGAAGCCTTCTGCAAAACCATGTCGGCCAAAGCATTGATGACCCCGCCTAAAAAGGAGATAGGCTGCTTCCGGAGAATACCCTCCTTGAAGCCATCCTCCACTACCGTCTCGAGGTTGTAGAACATCTCTTCGCTTTCATTCTGGCTCGCCTCGGTGATTCTCTCCGACACGCTAAGCTGCCGCAGCGCCTTCCGCTTGTCCGGGCTGTTCGCTCCCCAGTCGATGAAGCTGCTCCAGAGATGCCCAATCTGCTCCCGGATGCTTGCATCAGCCGGATAGTCAGCGGCGAGGAAGCCCATTAGGTCAGACTTCAATTCCAGATAAAGCTGGTTAAGCAGGTCGTCTTTGGTCGGGAAGTAGACAAACAGAGTCCCCTCCGCAACACCTGCATTCTTGGCGATCCTGATCGTGGATGCAGCAACGCCTGCCGATGCCACCTCATTCGTCGCAGCTGTCAGTAAAGCCTTTCGTTTCTCTTCGCTAAGGGGGCGGGCCATGGTTGACCTCCTTCATTTCAAATTATTGAGTGAGAACATACTCAATTATATGACCCGTTAAATCAGTTGTCAAGAATGGCTATCAGAGCCACACTGGGGAATGCTGTTTCGATGAGGCAAATAAAAAAACCGGCTCATTCAGGCCGGTTCATGAAAAGTTTTCACCTGGCATGCCTTCCGGATTACCGGCGGTCGATCAGGACGCTTTGCTGCAGCAGCTGCTGCACGAGATTCGCGGCTTCCGCTCTCTTCAAGTCGATCAGCGGCCTGAACATGCCGTCCGCTCCTTCTGCAAGACCACTGAGGACGACGGTGGCGACCGCTTGTCTGGCCCAGTCGCTGATCTGCGCGCTGTCCCCGAAGTCTGCAAGCGCAAAATCCCCGTCGGCCCCGGCTGAGTCCGTCTTGAGGCCAGTGAGCTTCATCGCTCTGGCCAGCACTGTAACGGCTTCCTCGCGCGTTATCGTCTTTTCCGGCCGAAACAATCCGTCCATGCCACCCTCCATGAGGCCGTACTGCCGTGCCAGACTGACCGCTTCCGCGAACCAGTCGCTCTCTTGTACGTCCTTGTAGCCAGGCGCGCCGGCCTGCCCGGCCAGCCCGAGCGCCCGGACGAGCATCTCCGCATACTGGACGCGGGTTACGGCGGCTTCGGGATGAAACAGTCCATCCGACATTCCGTTTACGACCAGACGCGAGCCTAGATCGCTGACGGCCGATTCGGCCCAATGCCCCGCCATATCGGGGAATGCGGCATCATGATGAATCAACGAATACGTGCTGCCCGTCATGCTGCTTACTACAGCGAGGGTATGCCCATTGCGGAGGATCTTGCGCGTTGGCGCAGGATGGACGGAGCCGTCCGCATCCAATACGACAGCCGTCGACAGCAGGCTTGGATTCATCCAACCCGGCAGGGCGATTTCCCGCTCTACATAAGCGTCGAAGCTGTCCGCATCTACCGTCTTGCCGCCGTAGGAGGCGGTGACGCGGAAATCAAGCGGCTGGGCGATCGTCATAAAGTTCGCTTCCTTGCCCGCAGCGTTCAACGCCGCGATTTTATCCGCGCTGCTCCTGACAATATCCAGCCGCAGGGCGAATTCCTCCGGCGGCGGCGCTTCCCCGAGCAGAGCGGTCAGCCGCTTGAATGACAGCTGCGCCGCCGGCAGCCGATAGCTGCCTTCCTGTGCCCGCAGTTCAAGGACGGCTGCTTTGTCCTCCAACGCCTTAAGCGCTTCTCCCGACAGCTGCAAGGACGCTTGATCCGCTGCCGAATCCAACTCGACGGCCACGAGCGGATTCGCAGCCGTTTCTTTCGCCAAATCGGCGACGAGCTTGGCCGCGTCCAGCTTCACGGTGACGGTCGCGCGGCCTTCCGAATCCTCTTTCGTTATAGTCGCCGCCCCGCTTGGCCGGCTGTTCACGGTCAGATACGAGAAGTCAGCGGAATTGTCCTCGTCCCTGCTCTCATCTCCTGCGCCTGCGGTATCCGGGCATTCATCTTCAGGCGGCGGCTCTGCCGGTGGAACATCGTACACAGCTGCTCTTGTCACCATGATGTTGTACGCTTGCGCCGTACCGTCCTCAGCCAAGACATTCAGCTCGATCCGGCTGCGGCCAAGATCGACCGGCAGCGTTCCGCTTGCCTGCCCGTCGGCCAGCGGGAACGGACCGCTGATAAGTCTCCTGGAATCGTCATACATACTGACGGTCATGCCTGCACGACTCTCATACACCGATGCCGTAACCGTCAATCCGGCGACGGAATTCGGCAGGGAAATTGCATAATCTCTCGTATTTCGCCCAAACGCCGGGCTGATCGGCAGAAATTCCGCTCCCGCGTAGACATTCAGCCCCTTGAGCGTGGCGTCGGCGCCCGGATCCGGGTCAATGGCTTCCCGGGCTGTCGTGAACGTCCACGCTCCCCGGCTGGTAATACCGGCATAATCGTTGCCCGCCGCGTCCTTGAATGCTCCGGGTGCCACCTTAATGTTATAGGCTGTTCCGTAGGAGAGCCCGGAAGAGAGCCGTATCGTTGCCGTTAGACCAGTTATTGTTACCCGGTCCGGGTTGGAGGCGTCAACGGCTTCCACTGGACTGTCATCCTCTGCTCGGCTGACGACAATCGTCCTGCCCGCCACTGCGGAGATCGGCTCGTCGAATGTCAGCGACAGCTTTGTCCCGTTGCTCACACCTTCGGCACTGCTGCCAGGCACCGTGGAGATCACCTTCGGCGGCTCCGTGTCGGCCGCAGAATTGGGCGTCCACTGCGCGTACAGGGTAATATCAGCGGCATCGAACGTCAGCTGGGAGCCTGGCATATAGGGCGTGCCGCTGCCGTCCGCTGCTGTATTCCAGCCGGCAAACATATACCCGCTCCGGAATAGCAATCCCATATTTCCCTGTATGGTTGTAGACATGCCCTGCTCATAGCTGCTTCCGTCCGAAGGAGCGGCGCCCCCCGTATTCCCGTTGCCGTCATACGTCAGCGTATAGGCCGGAATAGAAGCGGTTTTCACTCGCAGCATCTTATAGGCGCTTTTGTTCCCGGCAAGATCCTCGGCAATGACATTGAAATAATAGGCCGTATCCGGCTGCAGACCCGCCATCTCGAAGGAGCCGCTGTCTACCAGATAGGATCCGGCCGCTTTTCCGTTGCTCTGGGCATGGCTTGCGGTGTCGATGTTGCCGCTGGCGGAGATGTAAGGGATATAGCGGATGCCGATCTGCTTCGTCATATTGTCGGCGGCTCTCGTCCAGCTCAGTGTCACTCCGGACGTCGTAACTCCGGTCGCGGCAAGCATGCCGTCCGAAGGAGCCGGCGCCGTAAGGTCAAAGTTGGCCTTGTTCTTGACGGGATAGGTTTTGGGCGCAGAGGTTCCGTCGCCAAGCATGCCGCCGTCGTTGTAACCCCAGGCCCATCCCGATCCGCCACTGTCCATGGCGATGCTGTGAAATTGCCCCGCTGCTACCGCCGCTATGCTGCTTAACCCGGGTATCTGGGTCGGGGCATTGCGCTTGACATTATCTCCGCCACCAAGGCCGAGCTGATAGTAATTGTTCAGCCCCCAGCCCCACACCGTGCCGTCCGCTTTCAGCACAAGGTTGTGAAAGAAACCGGCGGAGATGGAGACGACGCCGTCGACTCCGGCGATTTTCACCGGACTTCTCCGTTCCGTATAGGTGCCGTCGCCGACCGCGCCGTTCGTGTTCTGTCCCCAGGCCCAAACGAAGCCGTCGGCATCGAGCGCAAGCGCATGGTTGTATCCGGCGGAAATCGCCACGATGCCGCTCAAGCCCGGGACCGGCGTAGGAGTCTCCCGCTGCTGGTCCGATGTCCCATCGCCCAGCTGGCCCTGCTTGTTCCAGCCCCATGACCATACTTTGCCCTCCTCCGTCAACGCCAGACTGAAGGAGCCGCCCGTCGCAGCGGCTTTAATGCCGCTCAAGCCGGGAACCTGAACCGGCGTATTGCGCTGGTTGGTCGTACCGTCACCCAGCTGACCGCCGTCGTTCGCGCCCCAGGCCCAAACGCTGCCGTCGGTACCGACGGCAAGCCCATGAAGACCCGGGCCTCCTGCCACCGCCTTGATATTTTGCAGTCCAGGCACCGTAACCGGCACAAGGCGGTTATTGGTTGTGCCGTCGCCCATCTGGCCGGTGTCGCCCATTCCCCAGGCGCGCACCGTTCCGTCATTCATGACCGCATACGAGCTGTCGTACGTGGAGCCGATCGATTTGGCGCCGGATATGCCGGCGACCTGTACGGGAGAGGCATTGTTTTTGGCCTCTCCATTGCCGAGCTGGCCATCGGCGCCCCTGCCCCAGGACCACACCGTTCCATCGCTGGCGATTCCTGCGCTGAAATAATCCCCTGCCGCCAGTTGGGGAATGACCGTCCCCGCTTCCGCTGCGGCCGCTTTTTCGCCGTAATACTCGAATGCGCCCGATAGCAGCAGCAATACGAGCAATAGGCTGACTCTCCGTTTCATCGTACACTTCCTTCCGTATTGCCGATCTCACCTGCATCTTACCAAACCGGTGCAGAGCGATAAATTAACTAAAGTTAATTGGCGGCAAAATTTACGGAAGGACTTCAATGGTATACAACAAACAGCGAGTCCTGCCCATTATTAGACTCAGCCTCCGTCTGACCGGTTAACGAATTTATAATTGAGTCCGCGGCATCTGGATACGGAAAATAAGAAAAAGCCGCAGAAGGTATGCGGCTTTCGGCTTCTGCGGAGTCTGAGTCCTATACCTGTTTGCCATATAGAACGAAGATATCCTTGGTTCTTGCAGGCAGCATCAGGCTGAGGCTTGTCTATCGGCCATAGCTTCACCGATGGCCAAGACATGCTGTCATCAGAAGTTAGGTATCAATTAATGTTGAATTTGACTGGAGGCAGAATGGTTATGCTCAGATATATTGCTTAATGCCTCTCCGGCTTCATTTACGAATATTTCGCGTATGGCCATGTCTCCCAATGAAATGACACCCAATAAATCTCCATTGGAAACGACCGGCAGCCTGCGAATTTGTTCAGCAGCCATAATCTCGGCTGCTTCATCGACAGTTGCATCCGGTTCAATCGTTATATAGTCTTTGGTTAACACTTCCGTAACCGCGATGGTACCGTCTTTTTTGGCTGCATAGCCGCGGATTACCAGGTCCCGGTCCGTAATGACCCCGATCAGTTTATTTTGATCAACGACCGGCAAGAAGCCGATATTATGTTGATCCATTAACCCGGCTGCTTCATAAAGCGTATTATCCTTGGAAACAGTTATACAGCTGGATGACATGATTTCTTTTATTTTGCGCATGTTGAACTCTCCTTTGTGATATGGGGTGGAAAATGCGATATAATGCCGCCTTCTATCTGCTCATATCGACTAATCCCGGACTATGCTCATTCGGCATTTCCGGAAGCTGCGGTACCGGGAATCCCATAGGAGGCTGTGCAACAGTCAAGTCCCCACCGTTTCGGCTCGGAGATTGCCCTTGAAATATCTCGCCAATCCGGGTATTGTCCAGCCTGAAATTGAACTGCATATTATGATATCCCATATCTACATATTTACGGCATTCCGGATATTTGTTGATATCATAATTCGGTACGGGGAAGAGTTTTCCCCAATTGACTCCCAAAACTTCAAGAGCCTTGGCGAACGCATTTTGATGGGCGTTGTCGCGTACGATCAAAAAGCCAAGGGTTTCCCGGAATGTTTTATTGGAGCTCATTTCGTAAATTCTTGTTTTTTGAAGAACACCGGTCGATTCGAGTACAACATTGTTCAGCATATCGCTGATTAAATTGCCATGACTGTATACCCAAGAACCATTCCATGGGTTTCCTCCGGCATCGACCGGTAGAGCGCTTTGGGCACCCATTATAAAATGATGGGGGTTCGCGTGCTTGACAGCCTCGTCAATCGGCGCATTATCCATGCCTGAACTGCCTGGCATCGATTCTCCCGCCCCATTCAGCAGTTGATTAATCGTCGTTTGGACAAGCTCGACATGAGCGATTTCCTCAAGGAACACGCCACGCAGCAAATCGCGGAACTGCTTCTCCTTGCCTCGAAAATTGGAGCTTTGGAAAAAATACTGCATCATGGTCCGCATCTCGCCGAATTGTCCGCCCAGCGTTTCCTGCAGCACCTTTGCAGCAGCGGGATCGGGTTGATCCGGTTCGATAATGTTAATCAGTTCTTCCTTGTAATAATACATCGTTATCTCTCCCTTTATCATTGCCAAATAGCAATCCATTAACAGCGACTGGCGGTTTCAGTTCGGCCAAAGCTACTATGGAATGGCGGGCCGCTAGACCAGTCGTCATACCGACAAAGCAGATACTCGCACTTCAAACGGTCGATATCGATTGACTGACCTAGTATTGCCTTGGACGGGTTCATTATGTAAAAAAGCCCTTGAAATGAATAAGAAAAACTTGCCTGTTTCATACTACATGAGGAAGGAAGTTGTACATTGACAGGGATTTTGAGAATTTAAGGAAAATAGGGTCATTTGGCGGTTCCAACGCATGGACAGATAAGCTGCCGGGCCGCAAAGGAGGTACAAGCATGAACGAACATGGTTCAAACGATAACTATTCACGCAAGCAGTCTCAAACTCCCGGCAAGCTGCCGATTGGCAAGAACGAGGATGTCGAGTTCTCCGAGACACTTGCAGATGAAAACGACAAGGAAGCCGAGCAGCGTGCGGCAGAAGCGGATAAGAGGGCTGAACAGGAGTAGCTGGCGTCAACTGCATGACTTTTTTTGGGACTACGGAAGGTTGGGACGATGTTTCAATTAATTGGCCTGTATTCCGGAAATGCCGAGCAAGTTACTCCAAAGCGGCAGCAAAAAGGGCCGGTTATTCTGCAGCCTGGCAGAATAACGGCCCTTTTCCAACTACGGATTGTTTGTATGCTGCACGTTCTGCAGCTTCTGTGAAGGCTTGCCTTTACCATTGTGTTCCTTGTTCTTCTGCTGCTTGGACTGCGTATCCTTGACCTTGTTCACGAATTCATTCGTCGATTCCATTCGCGCTTCAATCCTCCTTCGGCTCTGTCTCCCTTAGGTAGGCTTTCCCCACTTTTATCGCGTTATGCAGCCTGCGACCTCACAGTGGCTGGACAGATGTTAAGCGATCAGCACACCATTCTTTTATTTCATCGCCAAAACCACTTCTTCCGTTGTCCGGATCTTGCCCATTCTGGGGAAAATGGTCTTGACTACATAATCGTGTTCCTCTTGTGCCGTAGCTGTCATGGCTTCTTCCACAAAAACTTGGTTATATCCATGTTGAAAAGCTTCTCTTGCTGTTGTATCCACACCGATGGAAGTGGAAATTCCGCATAACACGACGGTGTCGATACCGCGGCGGCGCAGCTGCAGATCCAGATCCGTACCGAAGAAGGCTCCCCACTGCCGTTTCGTCACCACATGGGCATTTTTAAAATCCGACAGTTCAGGGATCAGATTGTCCCAGCCTTCCGGCCACTGCATGGCATTCGGTTTGGCGTCCGTTTTTGGCATTAGCATATCTTTGCCGTCCAAGGTGGAGACTCTGACGAGCACAACGAAAGCGCCTTTTTCCGTAAAAGCTTCAACCAGCTTACTTGCCTGTCCAATCACCTGCTCAACCGAGTTGGGAGCGCACTGGCGACCCGGGGCTGCAATTCCATTTTGCAGGTCTATAACGACCAGCGCTGTTTTCTCCGCATCCAGCACTTCAGTTTCCGCTGTTTTTACGTCTGTCATGTTCATCTCTCCCATTCTGCTTAATTTTTGTATAAGGCCATGTTTATGTTAAGTTTCTTATACACCTTGAAATAAACCCACACCGCATTGAGCAATAACAGGGCGCTCGTAGTAAAAAATACATACCGGATCCCAAGCCAAGCAGCGACTTGTCCTCCAAGCACCGAGCCTCCAAAGGCGCCTAAATATAAGGCCGATATGTTAAACCCGAACACCCGGCCAGTTAGGGAATCCGGGGTGATTTTCTTAAGCAGGATGTTGATCGACGGGCCAAGCCCGGCCGCCGCAAGTCCAAACAGGAAACGCAGTCCTGTCAGCTGCCAGGGATTAGTAACGAAAGCTTGGGGAATAAATACGATGCCCGCCACGATGAGTGCGACCAGTACGACCTTGTGAGCCCCCATCTTATCTGACAGTTTCCCAAGTCCGGGAGCGGCGAGAATATTGGCCAGCCCCGAGGCGGAGAATGCGATCCCGGCGATGAGAGCCACATGGCTGGTAGTCCTTGACAGCTGGGTCACATAGACGGTGATGATCGGTTCAACTGAATACAACGCCACCGTCAGGACAAAAAAGGTAATGAAAAGAGTGATCGTCAAACTTTTTTCAGGTACGCTGGCCCAGATCTCTTTCATACGGAGTACTTTTTTATCTTGACGGGTAAATGATTCTTTGACAAACAGGGCCGTTGTAACAAAGGCAATCAGCATAAGTCCGCCGGTTAAAAAAAATGAATTCTGCAATCCGAAATTTTCGGCTATGAAACCGCCGATCGTTGGCCCGATTAAAGAACCCGAAATATTGGCGGTCGAAAGGGTTCCCAGCGCCCAACCCGAATGCTCCTTATCTGTCTGGGTCGCAATCAAGGTCGTACAAGCGGTGCTGTAGCCCGTGATTACCCCCTGCAGCAGCCGAAGGCCAATCAATACGTAAACATTGTGCGCAAAACCCATACAGCCTACAACGACCGCTATTCCCAGGCTCGCCCGGAGCAGCATCGGTTTGCGTCCATATTTATCTGCGGCGATCCCCCATATCGGTGAAAAGATAGCTGAGACGATAAAGGTAATCCCGAATGCAAGTCCTGCAAATTGGACAATAGATCCGGAATCGTGCACGCCAAGCTGCTTGATGTAAAGCGGCAGGATCGGGGCGATCTGGCTCATCCCAATACCGGTGACGAACATTCCAAACCAGCAAAAGAACAAATTCCGTTTCCACATGGGCATAAAAATAGCCTTCCTTCTGTCATGGTTCCATTACTGTGTCTGTACAAAAGCACTTCACAATAACATCCTCATCATAGCTGCCGGAAAGGCTATATACCATGGAACATATTAATCTCCATGGACATTTTTGCTGTAGAATTCCGAGGGGCTGAGTCCTTCCGTTTTCTTGAATATGCGGCTAAAATAAAATTCATCCGTAAATCCAAGGGCTCCGGCAACTTCTTTGATCTTCCTGTTCCCTTCCAGAATCATCTCTTTGGCTTTGTCCGTCTTCATCTTATTAAAGAACTCGATAATGGAATAACCGGTAATTTCTTTAAATACTCTGGATAAATAAGCCGGTGACAACTGCACAAGGTCCGACAATTTCGTCAGGGTGATCTTATCATGTACATGTTCATGCATATATTGAATAATTTTCTCTACTTTCAGCGAAATTGAGAAATTTTGGTTTTCTTTTTTTATGTTTTGGGCAATGGCAATGAGCAGTTGCTGGAACAAGGTTTTGGACATAAACTCATAGCCCGGCAATTTTGCATCCCAGCTCTCCGCCAGTTTTTTGAACACATCCTCAATTTGATAATAATCCTTTAATTCTTGCGCAGCCTGGAGGGGGAGAATTTGTTGTTCCTCTTTAATATTCCATTGGCCTTCCTCTATATTCACACGCGCATAGCTGAAATGGACGGTAAAGCAGCTAACCTCAGGATCCGTTTCGATTTCATGCGGCATGTCAGGCCCAATGTAGAGCAGCATGCCGTCCTTCAGCTCATATTTCTTTTTATCCATTGTAAAACTGCCCTTTGCATGGGCAATAAAAATAAGCTCATGATGCTGAAGGGTTCTCTTGATTTTGACCGGAAGGATATCCGCTTTGTTGGACAGCCTGAAATTGCAGTAGTGTATATGAAAGAAGAGATTTTTAAATTTCATGAGCGCCTCCAAGGTTATAATGGGTTAATTGTCGTCCAGAAACGTCCAAAACTCAAATTTTGCGATGCTAATTAAATGAGGATATTATTTGACTCGGCTTATGCAGGGGTTGTATGGGATACGTTTGGGATACGCTGCAAGGGAGGACTATAACAACCACAAAAAAACCACATGGAGTGGTTCTACTCTCATGTGGCCAACATTTATATGTCAAGATCTCTTTGCCAACAGTCCCAGAAGTCCAGGATTAGCCCTTTAAATCGTAAATATTTCTCTTGTTTGTAAAATGTTCAAGTTAACACGATTCCCGGCGCTATAGGTTAATCGATTCATCATTTCTGGCGTCTGCGTATAGATAGGCGGTTGATGCACAGCCTTATAATGGATCGGAATAAGCGTCTTGGCCCCAAGGATCTCGGCCGCCGTAACCGCCTGTTCAGGCGTAAGACAAATGGGCTGGTCGCTGTGCGGCCAAACTCCCGAAAATTGCGTTACGGCTCCATTCACAGGCAGACAGGCGGCATCAAACGTGCCGAAGGCTTTAACCAGCTTCCACCAATACCCATGCCATAACGTATCTCCGGCGTGAATCATCTGCTTGCCGCCACCGCGCACGATCCAGGATACTTGCGGGTCACCCGAGCCGTCCACCGATTGTGCCGCAATAATCGTGAATGGTCCGATGGTGAAGGTGCTGCCAACCGGAGCTCCGGTTACGCGGCCTAATCCGTTGGAAGCCGCCAGATCAACGATTTCCTCGGGGACGAATACCGGAACGTCAGAGCCGTAAGCCGAAATGATCGCTTGCGGGTCATAATGGTCCGCATGTTGGTGCGTGATCAGCACGGCTGCGACAGGCCCGTACGATTCTAAGGGAAAGAAAAGCTCATTAGGCTCACCTAATTTGGCAGGGAAATGATAAAGAGGATCGATGACAATAGCGGAACTTTCTAATTCGACTCGAATGCCGGCCCAAGGAAGCTTCTGAATTTCCAAGAATATCAATCCCTTTCTTTTTTCAAATGGCTTAGCGAATTCCATCATAATATTTACGATTTAGCTGTGATTCCGAATTATACTCTTTGGAAGAACTCGATCCATTCCTTCTCAGGTCCGTAAATGAAAAAGTAGCGGATTCCGTTCGGCATGGTTGCGATCTCTTGATCGATGAACTCGACACCTTTTTGCTTCAGCCGGTCCCATTCTGCTTGAATATCAGTTACTGAGAGCGCAACGTGATGCACTTTACCTTCGGCTGGCAATTGATCCTTGAAGCCGTGTATCAATTCAATTTCCGTCTCGCCCTCAAAGCCGTAGCCCAGAAAAGCCACTTCAAGTCCATTGTCGTGCATGTTTCGATTTTTCACCACGAGTCCAGCCACCTCCGTGTAGAAGCGGATGGATGTATCCATATCATTCACCATGATTCCCACATGATCGACCATTCTTTTCATGGTTATTTACGCCTCCTATATATTCAAGAAATCAATTTCCCGGCTTCAACGGATACTATGCCGAATATCCCGCAACGTCCGATGCGCATATTAAATCGAAAATTCCAGTCCGACCAGCTGCTCGGTTGTCTGCCACAAACGTTGAGCATGCCCGGAATTAACGGCCCACTCAAACACGCCTGGCGCAAACCTCGTATCCGTCAAGCTCGCGATATCTCCATTCTCGCAATAAACGCCGCCTTTGTCGTTCAGCTGAGGGCTGGTTGCGCACCATACGATCGTAGCTGCTCCTTCCGGAATGGTTTTGAACTCATCGTTGAATTCGGGAAAAACAAGTTCCCCTTGCTCATTGAGCACACCCATGGCACGCATATCATCCTCGGTCAGATAACGCGACAAATCCGTCAAGATCGATCCCGGATGAACCGAGAATGCACGTACGCCATACGCTCGGCCGCGCTTGTCCATCTCGACAGCGAATAAGACGTTGGCTGTCTTAGATTGTCCATAAGCGACAAATTTGTCATAGGGACGGTTATTGAAGTTGAGATCTTCGAAATCGATACCGCTCATTTGGTGAGCGCGCGATGATACCGAAACGATCCTTGCCCCTTTTGCCTTCTCAAGCGCCGGCCACAGTCTGGCGGTCAACTGAAAATGCCCCAGATGATTTGTTGCCAGTTGGGATTCGTAACCGCGGTGGTCTCGGACGAGCGGGTTCGCCATAATACCGGCAGCGTTGATCAGCATATGCAAGGGCCGATTCGACGCAAGGAACTTCTCGGCGAAGGCGTCGATCGACGCGGGATCCATGAGATCCATCCTTACAAGCTCGACACCCAGAATTTCACTTAGTGCAGCTTGGGCTTTCTCCACTGTCTTAACCGGCACAATGACCGTTGCTCCTGCAGAGGCCAGTACCCTCGTCGCTTCCAGGCCGAGTCCGGAGTATCCGCCTGTGATGATGGCAATTTTCCCGGTCAAATCTTGACCACCCAATACCTCCTGAGCTGTTGTACGCGGTCCGAAACCGGACAAAATAGGTTCTTGTGGCGTTGCATGGTTGTTCGTATTCATGATGAGCCTCCGTCATAGTTGTGATTGTTTAATTGTTAGCCTGAACAAGTCGTTAACTTTTAAGCCCTTTAAGGATATATGTTCTTGTCTTCCGACATAATGAGAAGAAGAAACATCAACAAACCGACAGCCATATAGATAAGACCGTGTGTATCATCTTTACAAACATCCCACATTATTGAGTGGACCTTGTTCATTTGTTATAATCCATTTATTGTTGCAGCCAATAGTTATGACTTCTGAAAAGCGAGGCGTTTAAATGATACATTTTAACAACAACACTTACCGCTGCACCTCTGAAATTTTCCTGCACTTGATTAGCGGAAAATGGAAGATACCGATCCTTAATCTGTTATCGAGCGGCACCTTGCGGTTTAATGAGCTGCAAAGACAGCTGCCCGAAGCCACCCAAAGAATGCTGACCATGCATTTAAGAGATCTCGAACGCGATGGTCTGATCAACCGTAAAGTCTATCCGGTTGCGCCTCCCAAGGTAGTGTATTACCTTTCTGATTTGGGGAATGAAACGATTCCCATATTGAAGATGCTCTATGATTTTGGCGCGACCTATGTGGAGCAATTCCAACCAGAAGAACAGGATTCGAAAATATAAGCGCCAATAATTTTCCTGTATTTCGCTTATGTCTTTACCCGGACCGGATACCAGTCTTAAAATACCTGTATGCCGACATATTCATTGCACCTCACTTTCTTCTTGTATAGACTAGCAATTCCTGATTGTTCTGAACAGTACGCACATTTATGTGCTGACGGATGCATTTTGTGCGATAGGATCAATTATGATCCTATATAAACCCGTCAAATTATCCAGCCGTTCCGTCCAATTCTTACATCGGGAATGGACCATGCTTTTGTCCCTTGATCCCATAAAAATGAAAAAAGCCGCTATGCAAGCGGCTTTAAAGGGTAAAAAAGTTCTCGTTCATTAACGGATGAATGATGACAAATTGGCAAAGAACATATAATGCCTATTTCGACCAGTTCACCGGTTTATCCAGAATGACACCATCAGTCATCACCCATTGGCGGAGACTGTCCGCCTTGACTTGAATAACGATGAAATACAAATCCCCGGTGCCGTTATTGCGGAGCGTGCGTTCGCCGTCTGGTCCTACGCGAATTGCTGATCCTTCCTTGACTTCAAAAATCTGCCCATCCACTTGAAACTGACCGCTGCCGCCAATGAAAAGGTACAGCTCCTCATTCTCGCGATGTGTGTGGAGGAACGGAACCGCCCCTCCCTCCGGCATTTGGTTAAGAGAAACTTCCATGCCAGTCAGTCCAAGACTGTCTTTCAGGAAGAACTTGCCTGCTGCAGGACCCTCCGTCACACTCAGAAGACCGCCAAAAGACCCCGCTTCCACAACACTGAAATTTGTTCCATTCAACATAATTAAACAGCTCCTCTTGACTTTCTGTGGTCCATTTTAATTTAACACACAGAGGATGCTGCCGTTTCTTCCCGATTGCTAATATTCCGATAGTGGATGAAATGCCTCCCTCGCAACAACAGCTAGATCTGATCAACTGCATTAGTCCCACCGTCTTGGTTGAGTCGCTGCCGGCCTACGCGCCATACTTCCCCTATATGCGATCGATAACGGACATTATTTCCGGACGAATTCTTAAAGTCCATTAAATTACAACTACGGAACAACATACTGTAATAGGAAAAACAGACGCCTCGTACTGAGCCGGCGTCTGTTTTGATCATTCCCACTGTATCATAGGGTTATTTTGGGATCATCTACTGCTGTCAAGCTGCTCATATTCCAGAAAAGGATCAGGAATCTCGATCTGATAGGCCTCGGCATCGCTTGCCCCGGCATAGAAGTCGGCCAAACCATTGGCTTTGCGGATAAGTCCCCCGCTAAAGATCACATCCGTCAAATCGATCCTCTTGCTGGCTCCCTCAGGGAAATTACTGCGCCGTGCAATGATTTTCACCGGCGTCCGCTCCATGGTATCCGGATTGAAGGCAAATCCCATGGCATGATAGTGACGCAGCCCGTTCTCATCGAAAGAAGCAATATGGCCGAGTACGCCGACAAGACCGTTGGCAAGCAAATGCGGCTCGTTGGCCCCTCCCCACTCCTCTTTGATGAACATATCCGGAAATAGCGGAGCAAACGCGATATCTTTCACATTAATCTCTTCCAGGGACCTGACTTTATAAAATCCGATTTGCCCTCTTCCGCCTATAAATCCTTGCGGCCGTGTTAGCACGCCGATCTCGCCGCTTGCCAATTCTATCAGCCGCAAATCCTTCATATGATAGGGTCCCATGAGAAATAACTCCAGGCTGGCAATATCCTTGCCGCGATAGAGCTGGGTAACCCACGACACGATATTCTCCGGGTAGAGAGGATCGGGAATAACCCGTACTCCTCCAAAAATAAGCTCCCCATTAATCCATGTAAAGAATGGATCCTGCAAGTCATATACCTGGTACTCGGGATGAGGAACCCACACGTCATCTTCCTGACGGAAAAACATGACTTGCGAAAATTCAGTATGACGGACTTCTACGCGTCCGGCAATGATGAGTTCGCCACGGTCCATGAAAGGAGCCGTAATGTTATAAACGTCTCTGCCGTTCGTCCCTTCAAACCGGATACGCTGACCAGTTTGAAGGTTCTGACTATCAAATTGCTGCAATAATTCCGAAGAAGTTTGGATATGAGTTTGATCTAATAGCATAATATGCCTCCGTTACAGGTTTCTGACGAAACCCTTATTGTTGCCTCAGGACTTCCGGCAATCCGCTGCATAGACAGGTCATACCGGCTCCAGGCTGTCGAGAATGTCCTGCAGGCTAAGCTCAGCGCAGGCCATCGAAGTATCGGACACGCCGTAATACATGGCTATCGTATCTCCGCGCACGAGGGCGCCGCAGGAGAATACAACCTCGCCGAAGAATCCCTTCTTTTCGTATTCCGCCTCCGGTTCGAGAATCGGCTCGCCGGATCGGGCAATGACCTTCGAAGGATCGTGCAGATCCAGCAGCACCGCTCCCATGCAGTAGCGGTGGTCTTTCGTCGCCCCGTGGTACAGCTCCAGCCAGCCGCGTTCGGTCTTGATCGGCACGGCCCCGCCGCCGATTCTCCCACTGTCCCACATATCTGGGCGCAATCCCATCAGATGCTTGTGGTTTCCCCAGTACAACAGATTGTCCGACTCGGCCAACCAGACTTCGGGACGGCCGCAGCTTTTTGTTGTCGGGCGGTGCAGCGCATAATATTTGCCGTCTATTTTTTCAGGGAAAATAAGCACGTCCTTGTTGTCGGGACCAAAAATCATGCCGTGATGCGTCAGGCTCCTGAAATCTGTCGTCGATACCAGCGATTCCCCGATGCCGACCGGGGATACCGCGGAGTAATAGATATAATACGTCTCCCCGATCTGCGTGATGCGGGGATCTTCGATGCCGAAGGTCTCCAGGCTTTGTGACGGATAAACAAAAGGCTGCTCGTCCACTGTAAAATGATGGCCGTCCCGGCTGCGCGCGATTCGCAAATACGACAGGCTTGTCAGATATTCGAATGCCGGCGCGTTCTCTTTGCGTATAATGACGCGGGGATCGGAAAAATCGTAGCGGTCATCATCCCTGCGGATTTCGATCAGATCGAGATCTGCGCTTTCGACGTTGTAGACTGGAGCCAGCACGATGTCCGGATCGGGACTTATCGGGCGCTCCGCCACACGCAGCAGCATGATGACCTCGCCTTTGTATTCGGCAATGCCGGCGTTGAATGCGCCAATGACTTCAAATCCATCCCGGTGCGGCGTTACGTCAGCCGGTGTAATGAGCGGATTCTGTTCATATCGGTCTATCTTCATCTGAGCAGCTCCTTACTTGTGTGAGTTTAGCATGATGTCATCCATTATTTCAGGCTGAATTGCATGCCCTCCTGGAATTTTTTACTGAAAATCAGAAACACGATAATGATCGGCAGCGTCAGAATCGTGGAGGCCGCATAGAGCGGACCAGGATATGATCCATAAGGCCCGAACATTTGCGATAACAGCACGTTCAGCGTCAGCATGCCGTCGCTTTTGACTACGATCATATCCCAGAGCAGCTCCGTCCACCGTTCCATCAGCAGGAACAGGAAGATGACTGTCGTGATCGATCTGGACATTGGCAGCATAATCCGATACATGATTTTCAAGTCGCTCGCTCCGTCCAGCCGCGCCGCTTCGATAAATACGGACGGCACGGCCTTGAAGAAGTTCGTATACATGAAGATCGCCCACAGGCTGACCGCTTTGGGGATGATCATCCCCAGATACGTATCGTACAGTCCCACCCGCTGAACGATCAGAAACGTCGGAATCAGCAAAATAATCGCGGGAAAAAACATATGAAACAGCACGAAGTTATTCATGGCATTGCGTCCGAAGAAATTCAGCTTGGAGAGCGCGTATGCCACCATTATGCCAAAAATCATCATAAGCGCCGTAGAAGCCACCGATACGATAATGCTGTTCATAAACGCGTGCAGCCAGGGCCGCGTCACGCCGGTTTCGCCTCCTGTGAACAGCCATTGGTACGATTTTGCCGAGAACTTGGTTGGAAACAGGCTTTTATCAATTTGCGCCCAATCCGCGAACGAGCTGAGCACCATGTACAGATAGGGATAAACCATAACCAGCAGCAGCGCAAGAGCCAGAACATAGCGGATCGCAATTCGCAGACGACGGTTCTGTTTAGACCCAACCATAGCGCTTCCCCCACAATTCCAGTAGTTTTCGAATAATAAAGATGGAGATGAACGTGGCAACCGATGCCAGCAGCGCTACCGCGGAAGCATAACCCGCCTGCAGATTGGTGAAGGCCTGTTTGAAAATCTCCATCTGCCACGTATTCGTTGCGTTCTGGGGCCCTCCGCCCGTCAGCTGGTAGACCTCGGTGAAGATGCCGAACGTCACGCCGAACGCCAGAATAAGCGTCGTATAAAGCGCCGGATATAACAGAGGCAGTGTAATACGCCAGAAGCGCTGACTATCCTTGACCCCGTCAATGGCCGCGGCTTCATATACTTCCTTGTCTATGCTGGCAAGGCCCGAGGTCAGAATAAGCGCATAATAGCCCGTAAATTTCCAGGCCAGTATCAGTCCCACAATGAACAGCGCCGAGAATGGCGTACCCAGCCAGTCGATGTTAATGCCGATTCCCCGCAGGGAAGTATTGATCGGACTGTTGTAGGACAGAAGCCCCTTCACGATCAGCGAGGAGACGACGCCTGAAGACAGATACGGCAGAAAAAAGCCGATCAGAAACAAACTCTTGAAGCGTTTCAGTCCATTCACCAGTACGGCTACCGCTATCGCGAGCACGGTGACAAGCGGTACGAAGATCAGCATAAATTTGTAGGTCACCCAGAATGCGGCATGTACTCCGGGCGAACGGATAGCATCCATAAAATTCTCTAATCCGACAAAGTTGAACGTAGGCGCAATCAGATTCCAGTCCGTTATGGACAGGAAGAACGACCAGATCAGCGGCCCGAAGAAGAAGATCAGCGAGTATATCAGGTAAGGGCTGGTGAACAGCCAGCCCAGCTTGTTGTTTCTTTGATCCATAGGGGATAAGCCTCCCTTGCTGCGATTTTCCCGGCTATGGCTCCCTTATTTCAGGGCGCTCTCTATAGCCTTTTTCATATTGGCCCATCCTGCGTCGGGAGTAATGCCCCCTTTGACAACCTTGTTAAACGCCTGTTCCCCGATAATCGTCTGCAGATCATTGTACTTTGCGTTGTCCATGGGTGGAATCGCGTTGGGTACATTTTCAGCATAGGGCTTCAACTCCGGATGCTGGTCCAAAATCGATGTGAAGGCCTCGTTGCTTGTCAGATCGTCGCGTGCCGGAGGCAGCATCGTTTGCTCGAACCAGGCCGCATCATTCTTCGCGTCCGAATACACCCACTTGATGAAATCGACGGCCGCCGCCTGCTGCTCCTTCGTGGCGGAGGCGTAGATGACAAGCCCCTTCGTGTCGGCAAATGTCTTGCTGTCCGCCGGGTCGACATCATCCGGTACCGGCGGCATCGTCAGCGTATAGTTGACATTGTATTTCAGCTCCGGATATTTCTCCGCCCAGGTTGTGAAGGTCCATGGTCCCACATCGACGAACGTACCAACACCGTTCTCGAACGGATCCGTTACCTGGCGGGCCAGCAGCCCGTTCTCTTTTCGTAGACTATCGACAAAGGTCAATACATCCAGACCTGCTTTATCAACGCCTGTAAACTTGTCGCCTTCAATGAATTTATTGCCGTTCGAGGCGGCGTCATACAGCATATAAAAGTCAAACCAGCGTTTCCAGGCCGTCGGATCGGCCAGATCGGCCTTCGCCCACAGAAACTTCTTGTCCCCGTATTTGGCTTTCAGCTTCTTGGTCAGCTCCAGAATCTCGCTGTATGTCTTCGGAGGCTCGCTGTAGCCGAGCTCCTTCAGCGTGTCCAGACGCCATCCGAACAGCATCGCATTGGAGTAGATGGGCAGCACATATTGATGGCTGTCAGCAAATCTCCACGGCTCAATCGTATTAGTCATACTGCGGCTTTTCACGATATCCTGAAAGCCGTCCAGTGTATCAAGAGGTACGAGCGCTTTACTGTCTGACAGCTGCGCCGCAAAGCCCCGGTTAATGTTCTCCGACATTGTCGGCGCGCTTTTGGCAGCGATCGCTGCCTGGATGCCTGCTTCGGAAGTAGGTGATTCCTTCATCGCACTGACGTTAACCTTAACCTTTGAATTAACCGCCTCGTAATCCTTGGCCATTGTCTGCCAGAACGCCTGCTGCGTCGGATTCGGCGCAGCCCAGAATTCGATTGTTGTAACGCCGCCGGCGCTTGTGTTCGGGGCATTGTCGCCATTTTGTGTCGAGCTTTGTCCTGTCGAGCAGGCGGAGAGCACTCCTGCTGCCATGACAGCTGTCAGCAGCACCGAAATCATTTTCTTTTTCTTCATGATAAGCATGACCTCCAACTTGTATTGTAATCCCAATGAATCCGACAATCAGCTTTTTGTAACGTTACTTTGAAGCGAAATAATAGATTGTAAGCGCTAGCTTCCTCATTATGCTCCTTATTCTTATTTGATGTCAAGTGATCATTCAATAAAATCTACTAGATTTGCATTACAAAAATATTAGTTTATAATGTTTGTAACGTTACAGTAATAGAAAAGATGGTTGTAAGCCCTATCCCGTCAAGGATTACTTGACAATGATAAGGGAAACATTAAAAATGAAGACAGTCCCATGTTTCGGGTGATTTATAGGCCTGATCGTCTTCAAGCAATGACCGGAGGTTGAATGTTTATGAAAAATAAAGTGACGATGCAGGATATCGCCGACACGCTGAATGTATCCAAAAACTCCGTTTCCCAGGCACTCACGGGCAAGGATGGCGTCAGTGAGGAAACCCGCCGGTTGATTGCCGAAACGGCTGAACGTATGGGTTATGTATACGGCAATGGACGAAGGACCAGGATTGGCGAGACCCCAGGCTTCGGCACCATCGCCCTTATCGCTTCTGACTATGCCTTCTCGATGAAAAGCTTTTTTGGCGAAATCTATTTGAGTATTGAGAAAGAAGTAAAGAACCGCGGCTGCGAGCTGATTATCCAACCCATTGGCAGGGAGAATGCCCAGGCTCTCTATTTACCGCCTTTCTTACAGAAACAATCGGTTGATGGCGTTCTTATTCTTTCCCATATCACGACAAATTATATAAATGCTGTGATAGATACCGGTATCCCTACAGTGCTGATCGATCACCACGATCCCGACATTCAGGCCGACAGCATATTGACCAACAACCGTTTCGCCACTTATGAAGCGGTGCGGCATTTAGCGGAGCTGGGCCACCTTTACATCGGATTCATCGGAAATATCGATGTCTCACCCAGCTATTACGAGAGGTTGGAAGGCTTCCGGATGGCGGCTCGCCGGTTCGGCCTGGAGATAAGAGACGAATGGATGCTGACCGATGCTCTGGAGGAAAGCGGCTTTGTCTTAGAGAAGATGACAAGCTTGAAGCAGCAGCCAACCGCTTGGCTCTGTGTCAATGATGGACTTGGTTTCATGGTCAATTCCGCACTTCAGCAGCTGGGGTTGAAAGTGCCGGACGACGCCTCGGTTGTCAGCTTCGACAACGGCTACCTCTCGCGTCTGGCAACCCCGCAAATAACCACGGTCGATATCGACCTGCGCCTGTTCGGCGTATACGCAGTCGAGCAGTTATTCAAGCGCATTGCCCAGCCGGAGCAGCTTTGTAAGGAGACGCTCCTGCCGACAAAACTGCTCGTGCGGGACTCGTCAGCCCCGCCGAAGACTGCCGATAGAGCCGAAGCAGCGGATGAATCCATAGAAGCCGGAGTTGCGGATGATAGGAGCCGGCCTTGAGAAATTACAGGCTAAATGAGAGTGGATAAACCCCGAAAAAAGATTAGGAGCGCCCCCTTTGGAATAGACATTGGTTAACCCCCAGGGACCCCGATGAGTGTAGTCCAAACCCCTTTTAACGGACATTGGAAAAACACCCAGGCAGCAGCAAACTACTGACGCCGGTCATGAGCCGGCGTCAGTTTGCATGTTCTCTGGGTGTTAATAATGGTTATAAAATTCCACTGGTTAGAATACCCGATTCCGCCATCCGAGCAGTTTGCAGATCGTCTCTACATAAAAATAATCCCCATAAATCAGCGAGACATTGACATTCTGATTGGCCGGCTTATTTCCAGTGCCTTCGCGCAGCAGCCCCTGATAGACAGGCTCATCCAAGGAAGAGTAATGCTGCGTTAGCGACTTCAGGATACTCTCAGCCGCTTGGCGGTAGATCCTGCCCTCTTCGGCGGACAGCAGGCCGGCGATTTCCAGCAATCCGGAGGCGGCGCAGCTGGCAGCTGAGGTATCCCTCGGCTGGCTCAGCGGGTCCGGCGTGCGGAAGTCCCAATGCGGCACATGATCCTCAGGCAGGCAGCTGAGAAAATAATGCGCTGCCCGCTGTGCGGCGCGAAGATAACGGATATCGCCCGTGTACCGGCAGGCTATGGCCATGCCGTATAGTGCCCATGCCTGGCCCCTGCTCCAGGAAGAATACGGCGCATACCCTTGACCGCCCAAATACTCGTCTACCTCACCGGACTCCGGATCGAAAGCCACGATATGATGGACAGAGCCGTCCTCGCGGATGAAATGCTTCAGCACGGTATCCGCGTGCGCGCAGGCGATCTGTCTGAACCGGGGATCGGCGATCTCCTCGGACGCCCAGAAGAGCAGGGATAAATTCATCATCGAATCGATAATGGCCCAGCCGGTTTTTTCCTGGTTCCAGGCGCGGAGAAACCTTCCGTTCAGATTAAAGCGTCCCGCGAGAAAGTTGGCAGCGGCCAATGCCCTCCTGCGGGCGTCTTCATCTCCGGTCAATTTATGCTTGATTACCGCTGTGGGCAGGAACTGAAAGCCGACGTCATGATGGAGATTATTGTCAGCAACGAAACATTGCTCAATCCGAGCGTCCCATCCCCAAGCCGTATGGCGGTACCGGTCATTTCCGGTCATGTCGTGCAATACCCACAGCATTCCCGGCCAGAAGCCGGATGTCCACCAATCCACCCGCATATCGTCATATACGCCTGCCGCCGATACATGCGGCGATTTATCGCCGATCTCATAAATCATCCGGTCTACCTTGCTTACGGCCTTATTCAGCCATAATGTCAATTGTTCCTGCTGTAAATTAACGGAATCCGTCATTCGAATCTCCTCCTTTTTGCCCTGCGCGGCCGATAACGCGGTAAGACTTGCCGGGTTCCAGCCGGAATCCCGCCAACTCGGAGCGGGACGCTTCGGCGATCTTTTCCTCTCCGGCGACAATAACGACCGGGACATTGCCACATCTCAGAAGGCAGTCGACTTGTTTCTTCGCCGTGATGCGCGCCTCCTTCAGCAGACCCTCCTCCCACTCGAGCTCGAAGGTTAGTCCCCCCCTCGCCCGCAGCCCTGTCACCTTCCCTCCGCTCCAGGCGGAAGGCAGCGCCGGAAGCAGGGCGATCTCCCCTCCATGCGACTGCAGCAGCATTTCGGTAATGCCGGCAGCGCCGCCAAAGTTGCCGTCGATCTGGAACGGCGGATGCGCGTCCAGCAGATTCGGATAGGTCGAGTGCGTAAGCAGCTGCTGAAGATGCGAATAGGCTTCATCCCCATCCTCAAGCCGTGCCCAGAAGTTTATGATCCATGCCCGGCTCCAGCCGGTATGCCCTCCGCCGTTTTCCAATCTGCGCACGATCGTCCGTCTCGCCGCTTCTGCGAGCTCCGGTGTCCGCCGCGCATGTATCCGTTCTCCGGGATGCAGAGCGAACAACTGCGAGATGTGACGATGCCCGGGATCGGCTTCGTCCCAATCCTCCAGCCACTCCATAATCTGCCCGTGCATGCCGATCTCTGGACGCGGCAGTTTGGCAAGGGCCTTCTCCAGCTCTTGACGGAACTCCTCTTCCCGCTCTAACGTCAGCAGCGCCTCGATGCAGGCGCTCCATAGGGCGTGAACAATCTGGCTATCAATCGACGGCCCCATGCACAGCGTGCCGGTTTCGCCGTTAGGTCGAACGAAACGGTTCTCCGGCGAGATTGACGGTCCGGATATCAAACGGCCGGAGTCATCTTCCGTCATGTAGTCGAGTAAAAACAAGGCCGCCTCCTTCATAATCGGATATGCTCGCCGCTCCAGGAACTCCTCGTCCAGACTATACCGGTAATGCTCCCACAGATGCAGGCACAGCCATGCAGCCCCCATCGGCCATATGGAGGAAGAGAGCAGAATACCTTCAATGTTTGTATCGCCCCAAAGATTCGTATTGTGATGGGCCACGAATCCGCGGCAGCCGTATACCTGACGGGCTGTTGCGCGGCCTGCGGGAAGCATGCTCTCAACAAGACCGAACAGCGGCTCATGGCATTCCGGCAGGCTTCCTGTCTCAGCCGGCCAGTAATTCATCTGCGTATTAATATTGATCGTATACTTCGACTCCCATGGAGGCGTGAAGCTGGCATTCCAGATGCCTTGCAGGTTGGCGGCAAGCGTGCCCGGCCGCGAGCACGACAGCAGCAAATATCGTCCGAATTGATAATACAGCGAGAATAACCCCGCGTCCTCCGCGCCTTCCTTCAGTTTCCGCAAGCGGACGTCGGTCGGAAGCTTCACGGCTTCCGCCTCCTGCGCAAGACCGCCTGATCCATGAAGCTCCAGATCTACTCTGCGGTAATAAACCGCATAATCGCTAATATGGCGTTCCCGAAGCGAGGCATAGGATAGTCGGCTTGCGGCTTGCAGCTGCTCCAGGGATGCCTGCTCCGGGTCGGAATGTCTGAATGACGTATTGGCGGCCAGCAGCAAGGTCACAGCGTCGGCTCCTTCGATCGAGAGGAAATCCCCGATAATCCGCACGCTTCCTCCTTCGGCAACCGCTTGTATAGCGGCGGCGAATCGCACGCCTCCGGGGCCGCTTTGTCCACTCATCATGATCGTACGTTCTCCCGCAGCCGTTGTCCCCTCATCGAAAGGACGCCGCATCAGGTTCACGCCGACCGTAATTGCTCCGGGCGTGTCAGCCGTCAGACGGACCGCCAGAACCTGATCGGCGGCGCTGCTGAAGTACTCTCTTTCATACATCGTATGATCCCGGACATAACGGACACGGGCAACGGCTTCTTCCAAACACAGCTCCCGCTCATACTCTTCGACGGGGCCTTCATGCTTTTGCATCCACAGCAGCATTTCGCCCAAGGGCTGATAGGGATGAAAGTACTTCGGGCTGGACATGAGCCCCATCCTGGCCAGATGCTCGGCCTCGGCCTGCCTGCCCTGCTGCAGCAGCCTCCGAATTTCCGGCATATAAGTCTGCGCGTCCGGATTATCCCCCCGGATTGGACCGCCGTACCAAAGCGAATCCTCGTTCAGCTGGATCGTCTCCTTCGCCACGCCGCCGAACACCATGCCGCCAATACGGCCGTTGCCAATAGGCAGCGCCTCCTCCCATTTGCTTGCGGGCGCTTCATACCACAGCCTGTGGTTCATTTTGTCGTTCTCCCTTCGGGTGCTGCTAGTTTTGTCGTACTCCCTTCCGGTGCGCCTTGGCTACTTGCCATGGAGATCAAGCCCCATCCTGGCAAAGCTCCAGCTCACGCTGCCATAAGAAGCCGGAAGCGCCGCCGGACCTGATAATTCGCCCTTATAGATGCCATCCTCCGACTTCGTCACGACTGCCTTCCACCAGCCGCAGGCACCGTGTTCATGATCCAGGGTTACCCCGTCGTCATCGTATAGCTCGCACTCCCCGGCGGCGGCGCCGAAATGAACAAATTCGAGAGGAGCCTGTTCGCCGGGACGAAGCGCATGCGGCAATGCGGCCGTCATCGGAATGACCGCTCCATCCCGCACGAATACCGGAATCGTCTCAATGCCCGCGCGGACCCGTATAATGCCTCCTCCTTCGTACCGTTCTCCAGTCTCGAAGCCGATCCATGAGCCTGCTGGCAGCAGAACCTCCCGCTCCTCTTCGCCCTCTACGAGCGGGGCGACAAGCAGCTGATCCCCGATCATGAATTGATCGTCCCATTGCGGAATGCTCCGCTTACCATATGCGCCGTCCGTTGTGTTCAACGTCATCTCAGCCGACCGCCGCTCCTCGGCGCGGACAAGCTCTTCCGGCGAGACGACGAACGGCATTGCCCGGAAGGGAGGAAGCCCCGTTTCCTTATAGCGGGCGAAGGCCGTGTATAGATAGGGCAGCAATCGCATTCGCAGCTTGATGTAGCGGCGAATGACCGGCTCCGCTTCCGGGAACGACCAAGGCTTTGTCCCGTCTCCCCAAGCGTTCAGCATCGCCAGAGGAGAGAAGCAGACGGTCTGCATCCTTCTGATCCAGTCCTCGGCGCTGCGTGCCCGGCGCACCTCCGGCGACCATAGAAGCCCGCTGAACGAAGAATTGCACAGCGCCCTAATGAAATGCTTATGCTCGTACAGATCCGAATAGAGCACATACGGAAGCGAAGAAGCCGCGGCATTGGATGCCCGCACCAGTCCGTAAGTTCTCCGATTGTCCGCGCGGTACAGGTCATTCGTCATCTTCTGAAACATCAGTCCGTACAGCTGTCTCATCTGCTCGCCGTCCAGCCCGGACGGGAAGCTCGCATGCTCGGGGAAAATCCAGGCGTTATTCGTCAGCTCGCTGCCGTCGCATTCGTCCAGCTTATAGCCGGATATGCCGATATCGATATGCTTCTCCTTATGCTGCTTTGCGTACAGCTCGCGGGCTTCGGGTAGCGAATAGTCGGGGACGAGTCCGCCCCATACCGAATAATCGCCGGATAATGGCTTGAGCGGCCCATAAAGCCCGCTCTCGGGCGATACATACGGATGCTCCCACAGGTTAACGCGGAAGCCGTTGTCCAACATCCCCCTTACGAAGCCCTCTGGATCCGGGAAGCGCTCCCGGTCCCATTCATATGTTGCCGGATAGCTGCGGGTGTGCCAGCCGGGCTCAAGACCGATCACGTCGCAAGGGTAATCCCGATGGCGGAACTCCAGGGCTTCCGCCATCGCCTCCTCCGCACTGAACAAGGCCGGCACGCGATGCCAGAACCCAAGACCCCACTTCGGCGGAAGAACGCCTCCGCCGCAGAAGAGATTGTACCGGCTTACCGCATCGGCGAGCGCAGGACCGCTGAAGACATAGACGTCGGCGCCTTCCTCAGGCAGGCGGATCTCTGCCCTTGACGAAGGAGGCGTCGCCTTCCAGCCTGCGTCGCGATTGCGATCCCGCACATCTGCCTGGCATGTCTCATCCAGGCGCACGGCCGATCCGAGATGCATCGTAATCGCGCGCGCCGAATCAATGAGCACGCCATATCCGCGGTCGCTGACATAGAAAGGAACCGGCGCGTGCGTCTCGCCGGTATCCTGCTTCGGATCGCTGTTTACGCGGAGATACCGGGTCCTTCCCCGCTGGTTCATGCGCATGAACTGCAACCCCGTACCGTGAAGCTTCTCGTCGGCCGTCAGCGGCAGCACGAGCAGGCGCCTTCCTCCTCCCGCCGCTTCCACGCGAATGTCATTCCACTGGAAGGGCGGAGCGGCCTGCGCCATTCGTTCCAATGCTTTCATCCGCGGAACAGCGCCAACCAGGGCCAGCGGCGAAAGCGCCTGCGAATCTCCAATTCTGGTGCGCCATACACCGGGCGCTGCTTCCGTCCATGTCAATGTCGTCATCAGCTGCTCCTTTCATCTTGAACATTATGTGACTTTACCCAAGTCCGGCAGTTCGACGGGCATTCTCCCACCTGACTCACCAGACAGATTCGTATAATGCACCAGCGCCTGCGTCAGCAGGTAGTCGCTGCCGCTCGATTCGGCCTCGCGTCCCGTCTCAAGCGATATCAGGAAATCGGTCAGCGTATCCCGTTCAATCACATCGGCGCAGCTTGGGATCAATCGTTCACCGTCATCATCATATAAACGTATTTCCTTTCCCGTCAATACCATCGCGCCGCGCGTGCCTTCGATACGCCAATCTCCGCTCCATTGCGTCTGCGGACCTCTTGACGCAATCGTCGCGGCATAGCCGGCGATTATGCCGCCATCCATCTCTATTATCGCGTTTGCGCTTTGAACTGCCCCTTCCTCTTCCCAGCCGCCAGGCGGATTATACAGCTTCGCCTGAACAGCCCTGCCTTCTTGTCCGGTCAAATAACGCAGCATATCGAAGTGATGGACGCCGATATCGTCCAGAATCCGCACCGCATACTTTCGCTGGACCCGATGGTAGCGGCGGAACGAAATGTCTATCGACGAGATTGCGCCTATTGAGTCCTCATCGAGCAATTGCTTCATCTTGCGGACATAGGGAAAACGCCGGTAATTCTCGGCGATCATGAATGGGATGTTCTCCTTCGCCGCCCTTGCCACAATCCCGATTGATTCCGGATAATCGAACGAAATCGGCTTCTCGCAGAGAACGGGAAGCCCTCTGTCGAACGCCGCATGGTTGACCTGCGTATGCGAGGCTGGCGACGTTACGTTAACGAGGAAGCCCGCCTCCTCATGCGCGAGCGCCTCCTCCAAAGAAGTATAGAACGGAAAAGAGTCGCCATCCATCTTGTCCTTCATCGCCGGATCCGCCTCAACGACGGCCGCGAGCAGTCCTCTGTCCCTCAGCCTTTTGTACCAGCTGTAACCCGCGCTCCCAAGGCCAACCAGTATCGCCTTCATCGCATTATTTTCCTCCCGTCTGTTCCAAAGGAATGACCATATTCCATGTATGGGCGGCATTGCGGAAGCCTCCCGGCCCATCTGCTGCCGCCATGAAGAGATGCGTCGGCTTCCCGTCCTGGAACAGCAGAAATGGCCGTTCGAGGCTTCCCATCGTCTGCACCGTTCCATCATCCCAGAGGATGGTGCGCGAGTAAGCCTGCGGTTCGTCGGCAAGCTCCCAATGCAGGCCGTCCCTGGAGACGGCCTGAATGCCGCCGTGCTTCTCCCCGCCAAGCGTCCCGTCCATGTCCTTGGCGATCAGCGCATATCCTACCCCCATCCTCCAGATGAATGGATCCTCGATATGGAACAGCTCCGGCGGGAAGACCGGCTCCTCCGTCATCACCCGGTACGGCCCGTCCCAATGCTCCGCGGCGGCGGCTCCGATCGTCATCCTGCCATAATCGCAGCCTTCGTAACGGCGGGCTTTGTAGATTAGCAGGACGGAGCCGTCATGATCCACGCAAGGAGCCGGATTCGACGTCAAATAGCTGTCGAATCGGCCCGGGCGGACCGGCAGCAGCGGCGCATCGCGCCTCTTCCATGGACCGAAGACGCTGTCTGCGACCGCAAGTCCGACGCGCTTATTCGAGCGGGCGACGATACAGCGCGCATCCTCGAGATTGAGGCCGCCGCCAGGAGACGTCTCTGGCAGCGGATGCGTAGAGCCCATATAATAAAGCAGATAGATGCCGTTATGCTTGACGATATGCGGATTATGCGTGCTGCGTCCGTCCCAGTACTCGGCTCCCCTGGCCGGGAGCACGACCTCCTGGAAGATATAAGGTCCCTCCGGCGTATCGGATACCGCTCTTACGATTTCCGATGCTACCAGCCATCCCGGATGCATAGGCAGGCTCTTCGGCCATCTTGAGGCGAACATATGGAAGCGGCCGTCCTCTCCCTGAATGACGGAGCCGCACCAGACCCAGTAGCCTTCCATCCGGAAACCGCCGTTCCTCGGCGCCGGCAGCAACTTTCCCACTAAACCGCTTGCTTTCATCGCTGCTCACCCCTTTATTGTTTGGCGTACTTCCTCTACTCCGTATCGCTTAACCGCACTTCCGTACAGCCATTGCTGCGCAGTATGCAGAGCCGTCTCCCGGTCGATCCAGCCTGATTCGAGCCGTTCCCACAGAAATTCCGCCGCCAGCTTCTTTACGAGCAGAATCTTGCCGTAGCTCCATTCCATGCACCGGGCATCGGATACGATGACGGAGCTTTTGCTCGCAGGCAGCGCCTCCAGCCGGTACTGCATGCTGTTCCGGTAGGTGCTTGCACGGAAGTTGAACCACCACATACCCCCGATATGGACGTTCGGAAAGTTCCAGGCGGCCTGTACCGCATCGAGATTATTTAATTCCGAGGCGAGCACAAGCTCGAATTCGCAGGCGTAATTCTCGAATAAAGCCGTCAGCTTCAGAATCCGCTCCGTGTCGTTCGCCGGGAAGGCGGTCCCGCACCACGAGCGCTCTACGCCCAGGAAGAACTGGATAAGCAGTCTGTTTCTCTCTGCCGCGGCGCATATGCTATGGAGCAGCTCCATCATGATATCGCCAGGCGTGCTGTCCGGACCGATTATTTGGCGGAGATGCGCGCTTGATTCGTAACGCGGCAGCGTTGTCATAATGCCGGGCAAGCCGGCATCTCCATAACTGTTGAGAAGCAGGTCGGCTTCGTCCTTCACCTTCATGAATTCCTGGGCGGGATCCGCCGACTGGACAACCCGTTCGACCCACTGGCCGAGCGCCCCGTCAATCCTCGGTATGAGTACGGCATTCTCCCGCATACCCTCGAAGACGGCGTGCTCCGGACGATTCACGACGAATCGGCAGATGTTCATCCGGTCAGCCGTTCGCTGCGCCCAGCCCACGTCGGCGCAGGAGCGTTTAACCGCTCTGTCCGCTTCCCTGACCGAAGCGGCATCCCGAATTTCAATGCCATACAGCTCGCGCATAATTGAGGTGAATACCCAGTTCATCAGAGTGCTTCTCGTTGCCTTGTATGATTCCAGAAATGCAGCGATGCGCTCTTCTTCAGGAAGCTCCCCGGCATCTGCGGGATAGCCCCCTGCCTGAAGCTCCCGGAACAGCCAGAAGTAATGCGCAATTTCCCAGAAATCCCTCGCGCAGAGCCGGTCGCCTACCAAGTGGGTATGAGTATCGAACACCGGCAAAGTCATGATGCGTTCGAAAAAATCGGCTTTTTCGCCGCCATTGCCAATCATGCTCATTTGAACATCTCCTTCATTTGGCTCAAATTTGCCGCTTCCATTTCCCTTATCCGGCAGAGCCGCCTTGAGTTCCCTCAACTGCTTCATGCTCCCGATCCCGCCTCTAGCTTGAAACGCCTTCATGATACTCCGCTTGCCGCTTCTTGACATGTCATTTCTTCAGATCAAAATGTGTTTTCCTAAGCTGGCGCGGGACGTTCCGTCTTATTCCTTGTAACCTGGGAGCTCTTCGGCATCAGCATCGTGACCTTCATACCCTGCTGCTCCTCGCTCTCGATACGAAGACCAAACCGGTCGCCGAATACCATCTGGATTCGCCTGTGTACGTTAAGCACGCCGATTCCGCCCTTGTGGCCGGCGTTGCCCTGGTCTTCCTCATCCGCCAACCGGTTTGCACGAAGCTTCTGCCGCAGCCTTGCCAGACTCTCAGGCGGCATGCCGCAGCCATTGTCCTCTACGCTGACCCAGAAGACGCCGTTCTCCTCACCGCAATCAATGCGGATAAAGTGGTACTCCTCCACACCTTCGGGGAACGCATGCTGGAATACATTCTCCACGAGCGGCTGCAGGGTTAGGCGGACCATGGCGTGCAGCAGGTACTCGGGCCTGGCGGCGACTTCGATTTCGAACTCCCGGCCGATCCGGTGCTGCATGACCTTCATATAATACATGACATGCTTCAATTCGTTAGCCACCGTAATCTCCTCCAGATTAGTCTGAACGGAGTACCGCAGCATATAAGCCAGCGCTGTGACGATTTCGGTAATATCCTCGGAATCCTGCACCGCAGCATAACAAACGATCGTTTCAAGCGTGTTGTACATAAAATGCGGATTAATCTGCAGCTGCAGGGACTGGAACTCGGCCCGCTGACGTTCAAGCCGGATTTCCTGGTTGCTCAGCTCCACCTGTACAACCTTGTCCACGGCATCGGAAAGGCGCTTCACCATCAGATTGTACCGCAGAATGAGCTCTGCGACTTCGTCCCGATGCTTCGGCAGCGGTATCGGGGCCCAATTGCCCTTCTCCGTTTCCCGCATCCCCAGTTTCAGCTTCTGGATCGGCCTGGTGATCGATTTGCTGAAGCGGTACGCCAGCAGGATAGCGAGCAGCAATGTGAACATCCCGATGACGAGCGTCGAATTACGGATATTCGTAACCGGCTTTCTCACCTCGTCGACAGGCATGGAGACAATCAGCTTCCAGTGTGAATAGTCCGACGTTTCCGCCATATACATCCGCTTCTCTCCCTCGCTGTCGTCGAAGAACGCGGCATCCCCGGAATGTTCCAGCTTGGTGCGTACGGCATCCGGAAGTACCGTCCCTTCCTTCATCTCCTCCGGGTGATAAATGACGTTCCCGTTCGCGTCCGTAATGAACAGATAGCCGAATTTTCCAAGATCGACGCCTTTCCAGAGGGCTGAGAGATCTGCTGAGCGCAGCTCGATTGCAAGCAAACCGCTCAATTCGGGTGAACTGTATCCGCGGATGCGCCGGACGAGCGTTACCATCTGATTCTCCTGGCCCGTCAGAATGCTGTTCTTCAGGATGCTCAGCTGGCCGTGCGGACTTGTATTGCCCATAAAGTAATCCCGCTGCCGGCGGATCTCCTCCGGGGAGAACGACTGCTCGCTTACCTCGTTGAAATAGTAGACGGCGTTGCCTTTGTCGCTGATCAGGTAGATGGAAGCGATTTTCGGATTGCGGATGAACAGCGGGTCCGCGACGACCTCGCGTATCATTTTCCGGTAATTATAATAGTCGTATTCCTCCCTGTCGGTCGGCAAATCCATAAACTCCATCACGTAGCGGAATGTCAGCAAAGAAACCATGGACCGTTCGTAATCCTTCAAATACAGATCCGTATGATGTACCGCGTTGCGGACGATCTGCTGCATCTGTTTCTCGGCCAGCTCGTCAAGCTCGCGGGTGGAGGTCGTATAGGAGATGCCTACACCGCTCAGCGTAAGCCCGATTACGACAAGAAAATAGAAAGTCAGCTTTGCATAGAGGCTGCGGAATCTCATTTGATTCCCAGCGCCGCCCGGTATTCCGATGGCGTGATGCCGACGAGCTTCTTGAATGTCTTTGTAAAATGCGGATAATCGTCATAGCCCACTTCCAGCGCAATGTCGACGATGCGGAAATGCGGTACGGCCAGCAGTTCCTTGGAGCGGTCGATCCGCCTGTTGATCCGGTATTTTACGAACGTCTCGTTCGTCATCTTCTTGAATAATGAGCTGAAGTACGTCGGTGTCAGACCGACCAGCGCCGCCACTTGGTCGAGCGTGATTTCCTGCGACAGCTTGCTGTCGATATAACATTTTGCCTCTTCGATCATATCCCGGAAGTTGCCGCTGCGCATCGACGCAAGTCCGTCCCTGATATCGCGAAGTCCCGCTTCGAAGACTTCGATCGCATCCTTCACGGATCCGGTCTGCATGAAGGAGAGGTCTGTCCTGGGAGAGAACTCCCGGGCCTGCAGCCGTTTCAACAGCATCTCATAGCAGTCATGAAGCAGCTCCTTCAATTGGGCCAGCGACAGATTGGCTGACTGGCAGTACTCCCGCAGCCGGCCGCTCAGCTCATCCAATCCGTCCTTCTGGAGGGACCAAATCTGCTGCTCCATATGATCGATCCATTCCACGTAACGGGAAGGCGCGACATATCCGGCCGTCTGCTTCTTGAGCAAACGACCCAGCACCTCATGCACATCCACCCTTGTAATCGGTTTCAACAAATAATGCTTCACGCCGTAATCCACACACTTCTGCGCGTAGCTGAAGTCGTTGTATCCGGAGATTACAACCGTTTTGATATGGGGATAAGCCTCCTGCAGAATCCTGCACAGCTCCAGGCCGTCCAGCTTCGGCATACGGATATCCGTAAGCACGATATCGGGTTCCATCGCCCCTATTCTCTCGAGAGCGGCTTGCCCGTTCTCTGCAGTCGACACTTTGGCGAAGGCGGGCATGTATTGCTCCGCCATCCTGGAGATCCCTCTGCGGATGACGGGTTCATCGTCTACGATAAGCACATGCATGAACGTTCCTCCTGCTCGATAGTGGGTTATGCCTGCAACCTACATCTTACCGTGTAGAAGCGCTTTCATCAATGGACGAATAGAACTGCTGCCTTATCCTCATCATTGCGCATAATGAGCGATCCCGATAGGCTTAATTTCCGGTCTCCTGTGTTTTTTTACGATTTTACAGGCCAATCCGTATTCACAAGAAGAAGCGGCCGCGGCCCTCCTTGGCGGCAAAGTCAGTTTCTTCCCTTAAACCTTATAGAAATGTACCGGAGTGAAACTTATACATTCTATCAGGTTAACGAAAGAAAAGCTCGCCTCTATTCGGAGGAGAGCTTTTTCGTTTCAAGTTTCGGGGGACCTACTCTCTGTCGATCATGACAGCGCCCTGCTTGTTATTCCAGCGTTCCGTCGCTTCCTTGACAATCTCGTCGCCGCCCTTGGCTTTGTACTCCTCAACAACCTTCGGCCAGTCGGAGATGGGTTCCTTGCCGTAGATCATCCTGACCATATGGTCGATAACAAGCTTTGGTCCCACATCCGGCTGGGGAGCGGCCAGATCGGGATACTTGCTGAAGGTACTCAATTCCGGATAAAAACCGATTCCAGACAGACCTTCCTGGGACAACACATTATCGAAAGCGTCCAGTGTTGCCTGGCCGTCTTCATTAAGCTCCAGCCGCAGTTTATTGTATGTGGAGTCATGCACGGCCCACAGTGTACCGCTCCTCCAGCCCTCTTCCTCCTGCTGCTCCTTGGTCTCCGGGAATTTATAGCTCACAGCACCGCCCGCATCCTTCGTGTAGGTATCGCCTTCGACGCCGAACGTGAAGAACTCCTCTGCTTCCGGGGTGACCATCCAGTCGAAAAATTTCACGATCTCGGCGGCTCTTTCTTCCTCGACATTCTTGTTGATGTAGAACGTGCGGACAACCGGCGAATAGAAGAAGTAACCGCCCTTGCCCTCAGGTCCCTTCGGGGAAGGAATAATGTCGATCTGCGCATCCGGAACGGCTAGCTTCACATTCGCCCTGTAGCCCGGCATTCCGGCTGCGTTCTGCGACCAAATGCCCGGCTTGCCGGCATCAATGCTCTTCGTAAAATCAGTCGATGATATGGTGGCGAACTCCTTCGGAATCAGCCCCTCTTCATACATCGTCTTGTACACCTCAAGTGCCTTCTGCATATTCTCGCTGTCGAAAAACTTGGGGACCACCTGGCCATCGACCAGTTCGAACTGGTCTTTGTACGGCAGGACATCAAAGGCGCCAAGAACGATATCCGCATACTTGAAGTTCTCGCGCATTTGGTACGGCGTCTCGACTCCAAGCTTCTTGAAGGCGCGGAGCACGTTCAGAAATTCATCGACCGTCTTTGGCGCCTGCAGTCCGGTCTTCTCTAGCAGATCGGTGCGGATGTATGTGGCCCGGCGCGAGGGGCTCTTCAGAAATTCCGGAATGCCGTAGATCTTGCCTTCATAAGAAGCCGTCTCCCATGCGGCTTTCGGAATCAGCTTCATCAGATTTGGCGCGTACTTCTGCAGCAAGTCGTCCAGAGGCATGAAGATGCCGCTCTCGATCGAGCCAGACATCGACTTGCTGCCGGGGCCGCCTATGCTCCCGACCACGTCAGGAATGTCGTTGCTTGCAAACATGACGCCATATTTCGCGTCCTCCATCACCTTGATGTCCAGATCGGTGTTCGTTAATTCTTCCAGCTTCAGCACCCATTTGTCCTTGTTCAGATCCGGCACCCGGGTGTGATAGCCCGAGCTCACTGTCGTCGGCAGCAGGAAGGAGAACTTCGCCCGCTCCTTCTGGCCTTCCGCCGTCTGCTGATTTCCGCCGTTATCCGCCTGCTGATCTGCCGGCTGCTGCTCGGCCGGCTTGTTTGCCGAGCATCCCGCCATCAGGCTCGCTGCCAGCACCAGCGACAATCCCATACCTGTCCATTTCTTCATACGACAACCCTTCTTCCCTCATGATTTGTAAGCGTTTTAGTGTTGAGAGCTGCTTCTTCCGCGTAATGTCTGGTTGTTATACGTTACGACTTGATGGAGCCCACCAGCATGCCCTGAATGAAATGCTTCTGCAGGAATGGATAAACGAGCATGATCGGAAGCGTCGCGACGACGATGACCGCCATCTTGATGCCTTCCGGCGACAGCATGACGAGCAGCTCCGAGGTGACGTCCGATTGGCCGTATTGATCGGTAAAGACAATTTCGCGCAGGCGGACCTGCAGCGGGATCCACTGCCTGTCGCTGATATAGAACACCGCCTCCGCATACCGGTTCCAGTGTGCGACGGCATAGATGATCCCCATCGTCGCCAGCGCCGGCTTGGAAAGCGGAAGCACGATTTTCCAGAATATCCTGAACTCGCCGCAGCCGTCGATCTTCGCCGAATCGATGAGCTCCCCTGGCAGATTCATGAAGAATGAGCGCATGACAAACAGGTTGAACGCGCTGATCGCCATCGGTAGCATGAGTGCCCACAGCGTATCAAGAAGTCCCAGCTGCTTTACCAGCAGATAGTTCGGAATAAGCGGAGCACTGAACACCAATGTAATCAAAATAAGGATCAGCACGAACTTGCGGTACAGATACTCCGGCCGGGAAAGCGGATAAGCGAGGCTTGACGTCATGATCAGGTTGATAAGCGTACCGAATACGGTAATGATTACGCTATTGCGAAAGCCCAACCAGATGGACGGGTCCTGCAGAATGAGCTTATAACTGCCGAATGTGAAACCGACAGGCCAGAAGCTAACCTCTCCCGCGTTGATGGCGACCGAGTTGCTGAGCGACTGCGCGATAATATGAATCAGCGGAAGCACCATACTCAGGCCGATAGCGCCGAGAAATACGATATTGCATGCGTTGAATATTTTCTGGCCTCTCGTCATTATCATATCGATTTTCACCCCGTTTCTCCAATGCCTTAGTACAGCCCGTTGCCGGTTACCTTCTTGCTGAATATGTTGCCGATCATGATGAGCGCAAGTCCCACGATCGACTTGAACAAGCCGATGGCGGTCGTGTAGCTGTATTGACGGTCAACAAGACCCGCCCGATACACATAGGTATCAATAATTTCCCCATTCTCGCTGTTGAGCGGATTAAGGAACACGAATACCCGCTCGAAGCCGAAGTCCAGGAAGTTGCCGATTTGTAGCAGAAACAAGATCGCAATGGTCGGCAGAATAATGGGAACCGTTATGGAGGTTACCTGTCGCAGCCGGCTTGCGCCATCCACCTGCGCCGCTTCGTACAAGTCGGGATTGATGCCGGCGATCGCAGCCAGATAGATAATCGTTCCCCAGCCGCTATCCTTCCATATGCCCGAACTGATGAGGATCGTGCGGATATATGAATTTTCGCCCAAGAAGTAGATGGGCTCGACGCCAAACAGCGCCAGCAAATGGTTGACGATGCCGGTAGAGGGTGACAATACGCCAACCACGATCCCTCCGACAATAACCCATGAGAGAAAGTGCGGCATATAGACGACCGTCTGAACAATCCGCTTGTAGGCCATGATGCGCAGCTCATTGAGCAGAAGCGCCAGAATGATCGGCACCGGGAAAGCAAAACATAAATCATAGATACCGATCAGAATGGTGTTCTTCAATATCGGGACAAACTCCGCATATTCGATCATTCTCTTGAAATTATCAAGCCCCACCCACGGACTGCCCTTGATGCCTTTAAAGATGTTGTACTCCTGAAACGCGATAGCCGATCCGAACATCGGAATGTACCGGAAGATCAAAAAAAAGATAATGCCCGGAATCGACAAGACGTAAAGCGGCCAATACTTCCGCATAAACTTCAACTTGTGGCCTGACGTCGCGAACTGATACATCATCCGGTCGGAACTCTCCACCTTGCCTGCCATGCTCTCCTCCCCTTTCCACGCTCGTCATCAAAAACGGTAAATAAGCGCACATCCTCTACGATTGTTTATGGTGACGGTGCGGACCGGCGTGGCACCAGAGCGTGACGATCGGATTCTCGGCGTCCGAGCAAAGATGATGATTCTCGCCAGGCTCGACGATGACGATATCGCCCGCTCTGACGGGATGATGCTCGCCGTTGATCTCCATCGTTCCAATCCCCTGCAGAATAAGGAATGCTTCCCGGTCGTCATGGACGTGAAAATCTCTGCCGTCCGGACCGTCGTTCGTATGGCTGCGCTCGCTTCGCCCGGCGAAAGCGAGCCCGCCGGAAGAGAGATAGGCGCCGGGCAGCAATTCCCCGAACACATGCCCCTTCTGCTCCGGGTTCAACCGCATCTCTTCTATTCGAGTACGGATCATGACGCCGCCCCTTCCCTGTGATTGTTCTCATTGGCTTCGCGGGTATACACAATCTGTATCCCGCTCAACTTGCCATTAGCAGCCCTCATGAGATTCCTCCCCTTCACCTCACCATTATAGAATTCGGACATCAGTCCCGGTATGGCAAAACTTTGGTTGGGTTGTTGTTTTTTATTGTCGCTCCCGTAAAATAATCCTGCCGGCCAATCCATTTTCGTCAGAATAGTTGTTCATCTCAACTCGAAAAAGGGATAAGTTCAATATCTTCGCCTTTCTGCGTATCGAACTCCAGCAAAGAGCCTTTTAGTGCTCTATTCTTGCCATCCGCTTTGCGCAATGACACCTCAGTCTCGCCCCAGGGATTCCTTATTCTGCATGATCCTCCCAGCGTTGAGTTGATTTTGACAAATGGAATACTTCCCGAGCGAATGGCGGAGGTGACATTGAATCCGCCATGGCACCATAGGGATATCTCTGCATTCCAGTCAGCCGGACACGCAGGGAAGACGCAAATGACGGATGCTTTGCCTGGACCCGGAGGCCCGCTTTGGCAAAGCGCTGCCTGCAGTGCAGAGGCGGCATTGCCTAAACGCTGCACGCTCATACAGTTGACTCCCTCTCTGACTGTCAGCCTGTTTTCAAAAAATTTCACTCTTCCCGTGTCAGCGAAATAACAATATTCCCGTTCCGCATTCACGCATTCCAATTGTGCCAATACGGCCTGCTTGAACGGTTCCGCGAGTCCCATGTGGGCATGCACACGCGCCGTACTCGACATTTCGGATGCTGCACGGCTCCAGTCATGGTCAAGCATTGCTTCCTGGTACCTGATCGTGGCCATGGTCGTTTCGAACATTTCCGGATTGTCATATGCCGTTTCCAGCGAGCACAGGCTGCCAAACCTCCCCGGCTTCAAATCGACATTGCTCTTGTTATCCAAAACAGGGCCGAGAGCGCCCACCCACACTGCGGGCTCATTTTCCGGAGTTCTCAACACGGCATCGGGATGATCGCTTCGCGGCAGCGGGGCAAGATTATCGTAAAGCTCCTGCCACACAGGCCGGATATCTTCATCCGCTTCCAATATTTCCGAAGCCTTCAGGACAATCGGGAAAATGGTGTGCATGCCCGCCATCGAATCCATTGTATTTTTGCCGCCGTAATATTTTTCGTCGCTGGTTGTTTGGTAAATGTGATAGCGGCCGTCCTCATCCTTTTTCAGATTCGGGAAATGGCGGAAAAACTCGGCGACTCCCTTCATAATCGGATATGCCCGTTCCCGCAGCCATGCTTCGTCCTTGGTGTACTCATAGTACATCCAGAAATGACAGGCAATCCCGACCTGGGATGCGAACATATGCGTCGTGAAGCCGAATGACCCGAAGCCTCTCTCTACATACACTAGTTTGCCGTCCACGTATTTTTCGTGATACTTCCAATTCCATCTGCTTTCATGCGGACGCTTGGAGAAAGCGAAATCGCGGAAACGGTCGGACATTTGATCCCACGGCTTGCGTACCAGATATAAATCTCTCATTTCCGCCGCGATATCCTCCGGCAGCTTCTCCATTCCGTCAAACGTCACAACCTCGGGTATGAAGATACCCTGACTTCCCCATTGCTGTCTGGCAGCTTCAGCACAAGATTCGTACATGGACGAGTACATGCTGAAATACGGATGAAACAGCTCATGATGACCGGACGGAAGCACAGCGTTATAGTACAGGCTCATGTTATTCCACCAGTGCATGGCTCCCCAGTGTCTGAGATCTCCCCGGGGACTTAGCAGCATGCCTCCGAAGTTAGGCGGGAACTGCCCTCCCCTGGAGCTTGACGCCATCAGGTACAAATAATACGTGTAATGAAGCTCCACAAACTCGGCGGTCCCATCTTCGCTGCTTAAGCGGATATAGGATTTTTCCCAAAACTGATTCCACCAGGACTTGTGCTCCTGTAGCAGGAGGTCGAATCCCGCTGCTGCTGCCTGCTCTACGATGTTGGCAGCGGCAGCGGCAATATCTTCATTTTCGTCAAAACTGGATGCGCTTCCTATAAAAACATCGAATATCCCCTGACCCGGCTTCACGCACAAACGCATCTCGGTTTCATTCGGCTGACCGATCACTTTGCTCTCCCTGAAGCTGCCTACTGGCGCCCGTCCGCCAAGCTCATCATTCATTCTCGCTTTGGACTCCCGTCCGGAAATTCCGATAGCGACGGCTGAGCTGCAGTAATAGCTGCCCTCCCTGAATTCCTGTGTTAATACAATCATCCCGCCGCGCATGCTTAAACGCGATACAGCCGAATGATTCTTGCTTACGACCTCCGCAGGTCGGAGCATCTTCAATTTAATGTTGATCACCTGGGGATCCTCTCTATCGTCCTGCACTCTGACTGCGAAAACATCCTGATTGGCCGAAGCAAATGCCTCTGCTTGCACCCCATCGCCCGAGACCAACGCCGTCCCGTCAAATAAGCTTAAATGCTGCTTTATTCCGCCGTCATGAAAGACGTCCTCGCCATAATCGACAAAATCGATATCGACAAAGCCGCATGCATACGCATAATCCGAATGTCTCTCGTTGAAGCTGTTCGTGCTGCAGTCATTTGCAAATACATCAACCCGGTTGATCTGAAATTTAATAGCGGAAGGGGAAGTCCACAGCAAGCTGCCCATTCTCCCGTTGCCCAGCGGCAGTCCGCCTTCACTTCGTTTGACCGTATGCTCATAGCGCAGATCCGCACGCGACACAAGCCCGGCATAATCCATTTTTGAATCGGCAGCCGTGTTTCCATGATCCATCAGAAGCTCTCCTCCCAAGACTGTTGATTTAATAATTGTATAGACAATACCGCTTCCAGGGATGTTGAAATTTATGATAAAACTTGTTTTTTTTATTATTTGCGGTCTCTCATCCAGAGGAGGGCAGCACAGCAAAACAACCCTATGAAGCACTCACTCGCATAGGGTTGTTTGGTTTGGTTAAATAATTTCCAGGCTGTTCTTTATTTTCCGGACCAGGCTTTGATCAAGGCGGCCGCATCAGCCTTGAGGACGGACTTCGCGGCTTTGGAGATTTTATCCGCCACCAGTTTGTTATCCAGATGCTTCAGGAAATCCTGCATATGCTTGACCGCTTTGCCTCTGTCGCCTTTGTCCAATTGATGCTGCGCCTGCTTCAGGCTGCTGCGCAGCTGGTCAACCAGCGGTTTCTTCAATTCGCCTGCCTTGACATAACGGTCAATCAAGCTGGATATCCCTTCAAGGGTGGCTTTAATTGTAAAGCGGACAGACTCATCCGTCGTATTGCCCGCCAGGTCGGTGATGACGATCTTCAGGGTATGCAGGCCAAGCTTGCCGGCCAAATCTACGGAAGCGCCGTTCTTCAAATGCATTCCGTCCAGGATGATTTCCTGGTTCGCTATGCCGGAGAGCGCATCGCTTGCGTTCAACTGGAGCGCAATCGGACGGGCGTCGGAGAAGACAGCGCCTCCAGCAAGCGGTTTACCGTTAGCCGCAAGCTCAAAAACAGGCCTCGTCTTGTCAATACGGACGGTAAGCTCCTTCGCTTGCTCGATGTTGCCTGCAGAGTCAATTGAGCGGAACTGGATCCGGTATACACCGTCATTCGTGAAGGTAACCGGTCCGGTATAGGTTTCCCACTCCGCAGCATCATCCGATTTATATTCCGTTCTCGCTATGCCGGAGAGATCGTCATGAGCCGTCAATGCGGCAGAGGCAGCCGTGTTCAGCCAGCCATTCCGCGGAGCTGGTTCGATCTTCGCTTCTGTCTCCGGCGAAGCCGTGTCCTTCAATTCTTCCGGAAAGGCCGGAGCCGAAATCATAAACTTGCGGGAGTACGGATCTGTTCCCTTCGACCTTACGGCGACTTTGGATATATCGGTCATGCCGCCCGGCAGCGTATAGCTTGCTGCGCCCGCCGGTAATTCGGTAAGTACCGCTGTGCCATCATAAACAATGTAGCCCTCGCTTGAATGATTGGAATCCCACTTCAGAGTTTTTACCGGACCGCTGGCTTCAACCATCAGATTCTGCGGAGGAGTCGGCGCATTGAAAACCTGAACCTGCGTAAGGCGCGGAGGCCCTGTCAGATCCGTGCCTGTATTGCCGCCGGATGCGTTCTCAACCGTTACTTTGACATATCTTGAATGATAGGTCTTGCCTAGATCTATCGGATGCGAGCTATCTTCTGAATCGGTACCGCCATTATCGTTTCCGGTCGCATACGTAAAGCCTTGGTCTGTTCGTTTATCCACTTGTTTAAATGTCACTTCGTCAAAATCGGCTGCCGATGTATGGTTTCCGAAATCATCGGATACATAAACGGTTACGCCTTTTAGCCGGGTGGACTTCGCAAACAGCCTTATTTGGCTGAAATCCATTGCCTGGCCAAGGTCCAGTACGAAGCTGCCTTTCCTCTCTCCGTCCGTACCCAGCCAGGAATACTGCCCAATTTGATCCAGACTGGTAACGTTCGTTACATTCCATTTTGTCGGATCCTCCAGCACGCCGCTCGTCAGTTTGTTCGCATTGCCGAATTCATTCACCGCAGCGGATTGCAGCTGAATCGGGTTGGCGCCTTCTGTCCTACCTGCGTTATACGCTTTTTTATGAAGGGCCAGATTTACGGACGATATTCCGGTCGCCACCTTGCTTATGGTGATGTCGGCAAGTTGAAGCCTGGCGTCATATGCGGAATTGGTGCCGCCCGCAGAACTGCGGTAAATGCCCCACTTGGGGCGCAGGTATTGATCGAAAACAGCGGGATACTCTGTCTCGAAGCCGCCGCTTCTTTCCGGTCTTCTCCACAGGTCCTTGACACCGTCGCTTGCGCCTTGATTGGAGAACATCTGATAAACATCCGGGCTGTCAAACGTGTATACCTTGCCGGTTACCATATCCGTGATCCTGATGGTGAGCCAGCCGGAATCCGAAATAAGCGCGTTAAGCTCTACCTTGATCCAGTGGCCGTCGATTTCCTTTAACGGAATTCTCATCAAGTTCTTATCCCCGTCATACCGGTTATGATTGACAACAAGATCTCTGCTGGTTGTTCCGGAAATGGACATCGCAATGATATATGCGCCGTTTTCACCGCCGCTGTTGCCCCCAGGCAGTGTATCTGCCCCTTGTGCATTCACAGCCTTCAACTGAAAGATATGCCTGAAGTTCGGCTGATTCCACTGGTCGCCGTCCGGTATATTCCAGAGCCATTCGTAGGAAACCTGGTCGCCCTCGTAGGCTGTAAAGTCGCCGGTTGAGTCCTCGCTTGGGCGAATTTCGATTCTTTGCCTGTCCGTAATGGCCGCCCCGCCAACCACGTAGCCCAAATTCCGGTCAAAAACCCCCTTGTGGCCGTACTCGCCGTCGCGAACCTTATCCATGAATTCATTATTCAAGCCTCTGCCGTTGGCAGTGATCTCGAATACATCCTTCTGCAGTGTGCTGTCCCAAACGCTCTTGATATGGTCGTCGGCCGCAGCCGCCTGGGGCTGATCGCCGTAAAACTCGTGGTACGCGTCTCTTATCCGTTTAGTCACGCCTTCTACCGGTTCATCGGTACCCATTGCGCCGCCCAGGATGTTATAAGGAGATACGCCTTCAATGGCATTCATCCTGATTGTCTTGTCATTCCCGCCATAGCCGCGTGCCGTCACGTCCAGTGCAAATATGGACGGGTCGCCGCTGTTGAAACGAAGCATAAATTCGTTTGTGCCCAGAGGCAGCTTGGCAAGGTATGCAGGTGCAAATGTAACCGTATTTCCTGATAGCGAGTAATCTAAATCCGGACGAAGCGCAGCAGCGCCTTTGCTAATGCCCGCGAGCGTCTGCCCGCTGGCAAGGCTTATATCCACCGATACAGGCTCGGCTTGATCCCAGGTGCTGTAGGTACCCTTGGCCGGCGCCAGTTCAGTCGCGTTGGATACCGGATCTTTGCCGTAAACAGCCAATCCGGACAAGCCCATCATGGAATGGTTATCATCCGCTCGCCTGTCGCCGGGGCCGACCAGAATCATGTTTATCATCACGTACCGGGCTGTAAACGGATACAGGAACGTCTTGGTATCATAACCCCATTGTTGGCCGTTGTACGTTACATAAGACCACAAGCCTTCCGTTTCCGTACCTCCGGCCAGTGTCCAGCCGTTCGACTTCCAGTCGTAATCGGATGCCGAATCGGATGCCGCAGGCGCAGTTGCCCAGGAATTGGAATCATTGGAGTAATAGATCTCGAATCTTCTCGCATTGCTTTGGATATTCGAGATCGTGTTGGGTATTTCGAGGTACAGCTTATCAATTGTTTTTGGAGCGCCCAAATCAAGGGATAATGCCAATGATGATGGAGAAAAGCCGCTCATATATACATTCGGGCTTGAATTGCGCCAATATCCGCTGCCGCCCGACCGTAAGGCGTCTACACCCGGATGATCGGGCGCTTCCGAGCTTGCCTTGAGATTCACGCCTGCCTGCGGCGAGAAACGGGTTGGGTCCAGCAGATTGACAGAACCTGCTGCTGCTGGAGGATAAACCGTATCCGTTACTGCCGGCTTCCATGACTCATCGCCAGTCGAAACGGCATGAACGGTTGGCACAGGAAGAGCGGATAGACCGACAAGTGAAAGTAAAAGCGCTGCTATAAGAACTGTGCTGAATGCCTTTTTTAGAACCTGCTGCTTGATCATCCTTAAACCTCCTCGGATCTCATAGAAATTTGTATATGAATACTTATTTGTTATTTCACGGACCAGGCTGTGATCAAGGCGTTTGCATCAGCCGTGAGGACGAGCTTCGCGGCATCGGAGACGTTACCCGCCATCGGCTTATTGTTCAGATGCTTCAGGAAATCCCGCATATGTTTGGCCGCTTTGTCATTGTCGCCTTTGTCCAATTGATGCCGTGCCTGGTTCAGGCTGCTGCGGAGCTGGTTAACCAGCGCTCCCGTCAATTCTCCGGCTTTGGCATAGCGGTCAATCAAGCTGGATACCCCTTCGGGGGTGACGGCAATTGTAAAACCGGCAGACTCATCCGCCGTATTGCCGGCCAGGTCGGTGACCACGGTCTTCAGGGTATGGGGGCCAAGCTTTCCAGCCAAATCAACGGAAGCGCCATTTTCCACATGAATTCCATCCAGGATGAGTTCCTGGCTCGTTATGCCGGACAGGGCATCGCTTGCATTCAAGAGCAGCGCAAGCGGGCGGTCGTCGGAGAAGGCTGCGCCATCAGCAAGCGGCTCCCCATTTGCCGTCATTGCCAAGACCGGTTTCGTCTTGTCTATCCGGACGGTCAGCTCCTGCGTCTGCTCGGTCCGGCCTGAAGCGTCGACAGAACGGAATTGCAGCGGGTAAACCCCGTCTTTCGTGAAAGCGACCGGTCCGGTATAGGTTTGCCATTGCGCGTTATCTTCCAGCCTATATTCCGTTTTCGCAATACCGGAGGGCTCGCCTTGGGCTGTCAGTGCGACGGACGCATCCGTGTTCAACCATCCGTTCCGCGGCGCCGGTTCGATCCGTGCCTCCGTCTCCGGCGGAGCCGCATCCTTTCGCGCCAGCTTGATATAATCGAAGGTAAGATGATAGCCGGAGCTGCCGGCATTCTTCCCGGTCACCACAAACCGGAACTTATGGCTGCCGGCTTCGAGAATGCTGCTGCCCATATCAGCCGCCGGAAAAGTTTGAGCGGGATGATACTCGTCTACGGGGCTGCCCTGGGAAACCCCATCCACATACAGCTGGGCGATTCCTCTATTGTTGTTCGACTTGTAGCCAAATTCGATATCATAGTTTCCAGTCTCGGGAACATCAACGGTTACTTCAACCCAATCGCCGGCCACGGGGGTCGAGGAGGTCTGCAAATACCTTCCTGTAGGCGTATTACCGCCTGCCGCCGTATTGATCGACGGTCCGCCGGGGTTGACGGTATAACTGGCGGTCGAAACCGGGATTATCGCAACAGAAGATGAATCTGTCAGCGAAACTACAATATAGGGCTTGATGTTTTTGGTGTTCGTAATACCCGGACTGGCAAATTCGCCAAAAATCTTATAGGTCCCCATGTTATCGGGATTGTAGCCTTCCGGGCTCCATGATACGTTCACCTTCTCTGTCTTGCCGGTGCTCAAAGTGACATCAAGCTGTGCAGGCAGCAGCAATTGGCTGAACGGAGTACCTTTGGAAGCTGTAATCTCTTGCGGCCTTGCCCACGCTGCCATATCCTTAGGCTGCACATTGGGATTCCAGCCATCGGGAAATATATAGCTGTTTTCATCCCTTTTGATTAAGTGCACATCTGCCAAATACATGGTTGCAGACTGGAATTCATCTGCAAAAGCCGCATCTCCCGGACCATTGTACATCCCCCTGTAAAGACCCCATTTGGAGCGGTTCTGTTGACCCGGCTCTACAGGCAGATCACCTCTTTCGTCTCTGCCGGTAGCCGGATTGTTTATTTCAGGGCGTCTGTATGTTTCGGCTGTCATACCGCCTTCGAAAAGCACCTCGCCAGTCTCCAGATCGACAAGCTTGCCGTACAAATAACCTTTATCGGCTGTTAAAATCGTTACTTCAAAATCAAGCCAGCGGTCAACGACCCTGTCAAAGGGTATCGTGAACAACGGCTTGATTCTGTCCGCGTAGCTGCCATCGGGGTTGTTCCTGAATTCAAGCTGGCCTTTGCCTCCGCTTGAAACCAGCGAGAGGGTAGCCACGGGCTGGCCGGCCGCATTGCCTGCTACTTCTTTCAGTTGGAATATGTGCCAAAACCTGTGGGGAACGATAAAATCACCGGCATGCTTATCACCGGTATCCTTCTGATATCTTAACGTTTCCGAAGGGAGCATCAGCCTCCAGTGATGGGTCATAATGTCGCCGCCAAAACTATTTGCATCCATATTGGCTGCGCTGGTGCTGCTTTTAATCTCCAGTCTCTGGCGGTCGCTGTTGACTGCGCCGCGATCGCCGTCGTCCCGGCTCACGCCTCCCGGGGCAACAAAAGGCGAAAATTCGTGAAAACGCAAAATATCGGAGTTAAGCTTCCCGGCGCCGGGAATATTTGCAATCCCGTACTTTGTAAGCGCATCCACATTACTTTTGCCAATGGTCTGCAAATACATATTGTCTCCCAGCCATGATTCATCAACAATCGAAGCCATCGGGTAGTCTCCCGAACGGTCGTAGACTGACTCCGGCCATGATATCCCGCTGTACGACGAAGGCGTGCCCGGACCTTCTATAGAACCCGTAGTACTGCCATTGCCAATTTTGGATGCGCCCATAACATCCCATGCATGTTCATGCGCCTGAATATTGAGCGGCAGGTATTTGTCATTAGATCCCATAGGGCCTGTAATTGGAGGCAAAGACATATCCACGGTGACCGTAATTGTATATCTTCGGATGCTGCTGCTGTCATTCTTATCGGTTACTGCCAAATAATATAACGTGGTTCCGCTTGTTGAAAACTGGTCCATTTTTGCATCGCCATTGTTCATGCCGCTGGCGGCAAAAGAAACGGCAGTCGTTCCATCGCTTCTGTAAAGCGCCGCAGAAGCGCCGGGATTCATTGTTACATTCAGCATCTGGTATAAGGTGCCGTAGGGCAATGATATATGAATGGTTGCATGATCAAGATCAACTTCTGCGTTAACCGGCTTGTTCAATTCAATATCCAATAGTCCCAGGCTGTTTGCCGGTGCTGCATGAACCGGTGAAGCTGGAAGCCCGGACAGATTAATAAATGGAAGGACAAGTGCAAATAAAAGAACGGAGCTTAATGCCTTAAGCAGGACCTGCGGCTTAAACATCTTTAAACCTCCTTTAATTTCGTAAACTTAAGCTTTTAAATCAATAAATCCGGATCCCTTCCTTCCGTTTTTTTTTGGATTTGAATACATGCCTCGAACTACCTTCATCATAGTTAACAATGAAATTTCCTGTATTGGTTAATTTATGGCTCTATGGAATTTTTTACGATTGCATGATTCTTACGCTGGAATAGGCTAATAATTAAAAAAAAAGACCAACGGGATCTCTGTAGTCAGAAGATCACCGTGGTCTTTTTCTCATGAACTGAATTTCAATACTTTCTCCTGTAACAGGCTTACGAACGGCCTGCTAATTGCTGCTCAGCAATTTGTACAAGTGTACGGGTGATGTTACCGCCAATTGTACCCGCTTCACGGGTAAGGAGTTGTCCGTTGTAGCCATTCGGTTGAAGTTGAATTCCGAATTGCTGTGCAATTTCGTATTTCATTTGATCCAGTGCTGCATTTGCTTGAGGAACGACCAATTGGTTGGTTGAAGATGATTTGCGGCTCATATTGTTAAAACCTCCTTTGTAATGTGAGGTTATTATGTGTCGCCAAAATGCTATTATACCCCGATAAATAATGTAATTATTTCCAATTGATTCGGCACCCGCTGCCTTCTTTATCATTTATGGGAATAGGCTCTGATCCGGAAAAACACATTCCGAAAGCGGCCGGTCCACAAACGCTTGAATGCTTGGCTGACGCAGGGAACGGCCTTCCTGCAGGCGCCATTCGGTGTACATCACTTTAACGGCGATCGAGGGCTTCACCCATATTGCGTCTTTATGCCGTTCCGGTGTATTGACAAAAGGACACTCCTTTACCGCATCAGGAGCCAGCCGTTCCGTCAAATCCCGCCAATCCCCCCTGCTAAGGCGTCCGGTGCCGGTGTGGCCTATATACCAAAAGCGTCCTTCCCTGTCATATAACCCCAGAATTATCGCATTGATAATGCCGCCGTTCAAGGTAAAACCGCCAATCGCGGCAATGACGTCACCGTAATTCTTAACCTTGACCCAATTCGCGGTTTTACCTCCAATCATGTAGGGGCTGTCGAGCCTTTTGCATACAATGCCTTCCATCCCCTGCTGCTTCATTAATTGAAATAGCGCCTGGCCGTCGGGATGATAGGTAACGGGCTGAACAGTCTGATTGGGGGTCAGTATGCCATGAAGCAGATCGGTCCGCTCTCGAAGCGGTAGGTCATTCACCCAATTCCCGTTTAGAAACAGCAGATCGAATACCATGTAGTAGATTGGAACTTCCTTCTGCACTTGAGGAACCCGTTCCATTCGCCGCAGCCCGTCTCTGCGCATGACTTCATGAAAGGACGGTTTACCGTCCGGGGCGAGTGCCACGATTTCCCCATCCATGATAAATGAATTCGCTTTGCAGTAAGACGGCACATCGTGAAGCTCCGGATAATGGCGCGTCCTTTCATTCAAACGCCTATTATAGAGGAATATCCCGCTTTCGTCGGCGTACGTTAACACTCTCACTCCATCCCATTTAATTTGGTACACCCAAGGATCTCCAACAGGTATGGTGTCTTGCCTTACAGGTTCGAAGGGCACAATTGGTTTCAAAGTTAGGCTTCTCCCGACTCTTGTTTTTACATAGTGTTACCGATCTGCAGGAAGAATATGACATATCCAATAAAAGAGCGTACCTTCTTACTTTTGCCAAGGCCAAAGCTTCAAAGCGATGAACAGGAGTCACCCTCAATTATTTTGCTGCTTATGATCATATGTTCTGGAAAATCTCCATCAAGGATACCCAGCTTATGCATAAGCAATCTGACGGAATGAACCCCGAGCTCCGAAGACTGCAAATCCATGCCCGTCAATGAAGGCGTTGCCTTATGCATCATAGAGAGATCACCGCAAATAACAAATAAAGAGAGATCTTCCGGCACGCTCAGACCCAAATCCTTGATGGCATTCATAACACTGAATGCGGTGCGGTCATCATCCGCAATAATTGCCGTTACCCGCTCCTTCAATTCGCTCAGCACATGGACCGTCTCATCGTACCCGTAGTTCATATATTTGCTTGAAGTTAAGGCGGGTTTATAGTGAATCATATGTTCCTGCAAATCGATCTGGTGATTTGTCAGCACCTCGATGAAAGCCTCTCTTCTTTCGATGGCAACGGTCATAAGCTCATTGGCATTTAGAAACATCATGCTGCGGTGGCCCTTGTCTATCAGATAGCTGCAAATATCACGGATAATCTGGAAGTTATCGTTGTTTACGGTCGATGCATCCTTGACATTCGCATTAAAGATTTTACCGATTGTGACGAATGGGATTTGGTTCAGATGCAGCAAATTGATACGCTCATCCTCTTCTGTAGGACCAAGCACAATTGCTCCGTCAATCGGATAACTAGCCAAAGAAGGAGTTTTCACCTTCTCTACCGGGACCATATCGAGCAGCACCCTATACCCGTAATGAGAAGCTTCCAAAATAACTCCATTGATAAACTGATTATGGAAAGTGTTGAAAAAGAAGTTGCCATGCGGAATCGTAAGCCCGATGGCCATTGTTTTTTTGGTCACCAGGCTTCTTGCGATATGATTCGGAACGTAATTTAATTCTCTGGAAGCTTCCAGGACTTTATCCGTTACTTTTTCGCTGGTAGGTCTCTTTTGGCTGAAAACATTGGATACGGTTCCCTTTGAGACACCGGCTAGACGTGCAACATCGTCGATTTTTGCCATTTCTTGTTACATCCTCTCAAAAAATGCAGCATCCATAATGGAGCCCAACGCTAATTGACATTCACTGTTATTCAACGGCTGCCGGTTCATTCGCTGCACCCCTCAGATTTAGTTGTTCCGCATAATGACAAGCCGCATATTGGTTGTCTCCTACCAGGCGCAGCTGTGGTGCCTCCTGCATGCATTTATCGGTCTTGTACGCACATCTTGGGTGGAAATGGCATCCGCTTGGCGGATTCGCAGGATTCGGAACCTCCCCTACCAATATAATTCTATCTTTCTTCTGATCCGGATCAGGCTGGGGCACCGCTGACATGAGCGCTTCCGTATAGGGGTGTTTGGGTTGACCAAACAATGAATCCACGGTTGCCAATTCTACAATTTTGCCCAGGTGCATCACTGCTACCCTGTCGGAAATATTCTGAACGATCGATAAGTCATGCGAGATAAAAATATACGTAATTTGAAATTGCTCTTGCAGGTCCTTTAAGAGATTTATAATTTGGGCTTGAATTGAAACGTCCAGGGCCGATACCGCTTCATCGCACACAATTAGTCTCGGTTGGGTAATGAGCGCCCTCGCAATGGCGATACGCTGTCTTTGTCCGCCGGAGAAGGCATGAGGGTAGCGTTTCAGGTAACTGATATTTAAGCCGGTTTTTTCTGCAATTGCCGCTACTTTTTCTTCCACTTCCGATTTATTCAGCTTGAAATTGGCGATCAGCGGCTCGGAAATAATGTCGAATACGCTCATTCGCGGGCTGAGAGAGGAATAAGGATCCTGAAAGATCATTTGAACATCTCTACGCAATCTCTTCGATTCTTTACCCTTCAGCTTTAAAAAATCAACGCTCTCCCCGCCTTCGGTATGATAGATGACCTCGCCGGATGAGGCATTCATCCCCCTTACGATGCACCGTCCCAAGGTCGTTTTTCCGCAGCCCGATTCTCCGACGATGCTTAAGGTTTCGCCTTCGAGGAGCTCAAATGAAATATCGCTTAATACTCGAACGGGCTTAGGCTTTGCAAACAAAGCTTTTTTGGACCTGACTTTGAAATCCTTGTTCAGCTTAATGACATCCAGAATTGGTTTGGACATGGCTATTCTCCTTCATGCTGATCCGAATACAGAAAACACCTGACCATATGTTTGTCGGATAGACGGGTTTTTGGTACGGCCTGCACATTGCATACCCCTTCAATCCGATCCTTGCAGCGATCGTAAAATCCGCACATAGGAGGCATATTGATAGGAATGGGCACGGAGCCTTCAATTGAGTCCAGGCGCTTGCTCTTATTTCCGCCTAATCTTGGCATCGATTTGAGCAACCCCTTCGTATAGGGGTGTTTAGGATTATGAAAAATTTCCTTTACGGGTGCCTGCTCAACAATTTTGCCAAGATACATGACCGCCACTTCATCGCACATTTCCGCAATGATGCCAAGATCATGAGTAACCAGCAGAATGGCCATACCGAACTCTTGCTGGAGCGACTTCATCAATTCCAGCACCTGGGGCTGAATCGTCACATCCAGTGCTGTTGTTGGCTCATCGGCAATTAATAATTCCGGATTGCAAGATAAGGCCATCGATATCATCGCCCGCTGCCGCATACCACCGGAGAATTCATGCGGATATTGGTCAAATCGCTTCTCCTGATCCGATATTCCCACTTTACTCAGCATTTCGAGCGTGATTTTCTTGGCTTCCTTCTTGTTCTTGGTGCGATGGATTAAGATCGCTTCCATGATCTGATTCCCGATCGTATACATCGGTGAGAAAGCCGTCATGGGCTCTTGAAAGATCATGGCGATTTTCCGACCGCGAATTGAACGAATCTGTTTGCCGCTTGGGTCCATGGACAACAGATTCAGCGGGTTTGCCGACTCCCCGGATGAGGATTGGTACATAATGCTTCCTGTCGTTTCGCACTCTTTCGGATTAATGCTGATAATGGCTCTGCTTGTCAGACTTTTCCCACAACCGGACTCGCCTACAAGGCCTAACGTTTTTCCTTTTTGAATGTCAAAGTCTACCCCGTCCACTGCGTTCATTTCCCCGTTATCCATCTGAATCCGAATTTTAAGGTCTTGAACGGAGAGAAGGGGCTGCTGAGCTTGAGCAGCCTGAGCCGTCATATTATCCCCTCGCTATGGCCTCAATTTATTGGATTATTTCTTGTAAGGGTCCGCGGCATCGCGCAAGCCATCGCCCAGAAAGTTAAAGGTTAATACCGTTAAGATAACCGCACCAAGCGGAATAAGCTTCCATGGATACAATGCTATATTCTGAATCTGCTGGGCTTCCTGAAGAAGAACACCCCAGCTGGTAGCCGGAGAGCGAATCCCTAAGCCGAGAAAGCTCATGGCCGTCTCGCCAAGAATCATGCCTGGAATCGCCAACGTCGTGGCTACAACCAAATAACTGATAAAACCCGGCAAAAGATGCCTTGTTATAATTCTCGCATCGCCAACGCCTGCAATCTTGGCCGCAAGAACATAATCTTCATTTTTCATAGAGATGAACTTGCCTCTCACGACCCTTGCCAGACCGGTCCACTCGATAAAAGCAAATATAATAACAATGTAAAGATACATACGGACCACCGGTATTCGCGGAGGAATAGCAGCGGATAACGCCATCCATAACGGAAGAGTCGGGAATGAGCGTATGATGTCGATAATCCGTTGAATCAAGGCATCCAGCCCGCCTCCAAAATATCCGGATATGCCGCCGATAATCAATCCCAATATAAAGCTGATACCAACCCCTACGAGAGGGATGCTAAGCGATACTTGACTTCCCAGCAAAATTCGGGAGAACATGTCTCTGCCAAGCGCATCGGTGCCTAACAGAAATATTCGTCCGGGTTGTTCCACTCCGAATAAATGCGTTTTTGTTGGAATGAATCCGAGAAATTTATAGCTTTCACCTTTGGCGAACATCTCGAGCGAATAACGTTTTTCTTTGTTCGGCTCGAATATTTTACGCATCGTTTCCGGGTCTCTGCCTGACTTCAATTCATATACGAACGGTCTAATATGGAATTTACCAGACGCATCTACGAATCGCAGGGTCATTGGAGGCGCATTCACATATTTGCTGTCGTAGCTTTGCAGCCCGTAAGGCGCCAGGAACTGGGCGAACAGAGCGCCGGCGTAGAGAATAGCCAGAACAATTAAGCTGATCCGAGCTAATTTATGCTTCTTGAATCTCAAATACATGAGCCGCCATTGCGAACTATATTGAACATCCTTACTTTCGAGAGGCTTGGAAATATGCACTTTCTGTTTTCTGTAAATCGGCAATGTTCTCATAGGCTAGTTACCCCTGAACTCTGTACGAATTTTTGGATCTAGCCATGCCAGTAAAATATCCGACAGCAAAGTTCCCAGTACCGTTAACAATGCCATGAACAACAACCAACTGCCAGCCAAATACATGTCCTGACCCAGTAAGGCATTAAACATTACCGGCCCCTGTATGGGCAAATTCAATACGATAGCGGTAATTGTCGAGCCGGTGAAGATGTGGGTCAATGACCAGCCGAACGTACTGACAATAGGATTTAAAGCTGCGCGCATCGGATACTTAAAGAGGATTTTCCTCTCCGACAGCCCCTTGGACCTGGCCGTTACCACATTAGGCTTATTCAGTTCGTCCAGCATTTGTCCTCTCATAACCCGAATAAGGTCCGCTGTGCCCGATAGTCCGATGACAATTACGGGGATAATCATATGCTTTGCCAAATCCATTGCCTTGTCCATTGACCATGGCGCATTCACGTACTCGCCCGAAAATAAACCGAGCAACGGATCGCCGAACCAGGTGTAGGAAAGGAACATTAATATAACGGCGAGCAGGAAGTGAGGCGTGGCCATTCCCAGAAAACTTAAGCCCGAGAAGAAATAATCTCCTTTGGAATATTGCTTTACCGCACAATAGATGCCGACTGGAATCGCCACGGCGTATTGAAAAACCATCGTCACCAGTGAGACGACCAGCGTCAATCCCATGTACTGCTCGATCACTGCTGTAACGGGCTTGTTATAGTTGAAGGAGTATCCGAAATCCCAATGCACAACAATATCTCTAGCCCAAATAAAATATTGTTCGTAAATCGGACGGTTCAAGCCCAAATCCGCCCGCATAGCCTCCATGTCTTCTTGCGTAAACACTTCGCCCGCAACGGACATTTGCGCCGAATAATTGGATACATAATCGCCGGGCGGAAGCTGAATGATGTAGAAAACGATAAATGAGATCAATATCACGACAGGTATGGTCAACACGATTCTTTTCAAAGTATACTGGAGCATCTCTTGTCCTATCCTCTCCTTGACAATTCAGAGATATGAATGCCTTCAAAATCTTTGGAATAAAACCGATAATGGAGAGATCTTTCCCCATTATCGGTTTTACGGTATAATCCGGCTGCTATTGCTTGATATAGAATTGTGCAGGATGGCCTGCGCCCAAAGAGCGGAACTCATCGGCCCATATCATGGATTGCGGTATGTTGCGTATATTGTTCGATGCTGCAATCAACGTTGGCGTCGGGCCTGCATAACCGATCACCCATTGATTTTTCATATGCAATTTAATAATTTCATTACCCCATTGGGTAATTTCCTCTTTTGAACTGGCTGCCTTAAGCTTATCCCAATCCTCCAGGAGCAAAGCAACATCGCCTTCCGGCTTAACTCCCTCTTTGCCGCCCGATGAGGTATACAATCCGTATTGGCCATACCACGGGGTAAGCACACGGAGCGGTACTAGCGCATCAGGCCGGAATGCCACATTAACAACAGATATGTTTTCTATGTTCGCAGGGACTTGATTCGAATACTTCAACTCCTGCAGAGTTGCCTGATCGACAACCTTAAGATTGGTCTTAATCCCCATCTCCTCGTAATACTTCTTGAGCAGCTCCAGGTATTTCGCCGAATCTTCAGAGGAATCCATAATCGTGATCGTCACATCCGAACCGTCCGGGAATAACCGGAAATTGTCCTTGTCCCGTTTCGTTAATCCGAGCTCATCCAACAGCTTATTGGCCTGGTCTGGATCATATTTAGCCCATTGATCTGCCCAGCCTTCCTGATATCCGACGAGACCTTCCGGTACTGAAGCCTGAATCGGGTCGGCAATTCCGTTAGTTACGATCTCTGTGATCTCTGTACGGTCTACCCCGAGAGAAAGCGCTTCCCTAAATTTGATGTCCTGGAACAGCTTTCGCAGGTTAGGATCCTCGATCGTCTGATTTAACTGAATTCCCGATGTTGACCACGCTGGCTGCTGCCATGGAATAACCCGGTAATCACCCTTCTTCTCATTTTCCTTCAAGACAGTGAAGTCCTGTGCGCCAAACGTGGAGAGATTGAAATCTCCCGCCAATGTGCCGAGCACTCTTTGACTGGGATCCTGAATTTTCGTCGCGATGAGATTATTCATATAGGGGAGCTGGTGACCGTCGACATCCGTTTTCCAATAATAAGGGTTGCGTTCCATAACGAACTGGTCACTCTCGGGATCATTCTTGGCTACCCAAGCCCGAAGTGTCGGGATCTGCGGATAAATCCAGTAATAATAACCCGTTTCCTTCAGGAAAGATGCCGTATCCGCGAAGCCCCACTGTTTGGCGATTTCGAGTGCTTTATCTTCGCCTACAAATTCCGGCAGGATTGTCTTCTGGAAATGTGCCGGTGCAAAGAACCACTTATTGTCGATCGCAACTCGCTCAAGGAACTGGACGCTTGGATATTTATGTGTAATCTTGAACGTGAAGTCATCAATCTTTTCCACTTTGGCCAAAGCTTTTTCTCCACTTACCGGATCAATCGAGTAGTAAGCATCATATATTTTTTTGCCGAAGGTTTCTTTGGTCAGCATATGCTCCCAATAGAACAGGACATCATCTGCTGTAAATGGTACGCCATCCGACCACTTCATGCCTTTCCTGAGGTGAATGGTAAATTCCGTGGAATCTGCGTTCACTTCATAGCTTTTGGCTACATTAGGTTCAACCCCGCTGCCGTCCTTGTTGAAGCGGAACAGCGCTTCTTCGGTTGGCTGCCCAACAGCCCATTTGTCACTGGATCCCATCCAGGCCATTTTCCAATCTCCGCCGTATTGTCCGATCTCATCAACAACAGGCTCAACCATGATATCTGCCGGAGCTGGCATACGATCTGCCAAAGCAGGCAGTTTGCCTGCGGTTACAAGGTCAGTCAGCATAGGAGCCTCTTTGGCATCCGATTCCGTGGTTCCGACCGGTGCATCCTTGACCACTGCCGTTTCGTTGGTTTCTTTAACAACATCAGGTTCCGATGCATTATTTGTGCATCCTGCAGCAATAATGGCAAAAACGACTAACAGAACTATAAGGAACCTCTGCTTTTTCAAGTTAACCCCTCCAAAAATCTATTCATTTCCATTCCGTTGGCCCTGCTGTTACCATTGCTGTTTTCTTCCTCGCTGGCTCAATGCAGTCTCCGCAAACTCACCTCCGCCATTTATTAAACCGGTTTAATTCGTAGATGTCTATTTGTATTCATTAGGTAAAATAATAGTATGTATTCTGCATTAAACCGGTTTAATGAAACAAGGAATTGTAAGCGCTTTTATTGTATTCGATATATAAACAAAACACAATATTTATTTAGCAACCTTTCCAGTTGCTGTGAGGTCACATGCCAGGCTCTAAGACCTCGGGAGAGCTTTTTCCTTTGCCCCATTGCTTGCTGGCGCCGCAAAGAGACAAAAAAAGATCACTCCCGCTAAGAGGAATGACCTTTTTCTCCGTTCCTTGCTGTTGATCGCTTCGCGTTTGCGCCAAACACTTCCCTTTAACCGGCCTTCTGAATCGACTCCAAGTGCTCGACCAGTCTGTCCCAGGTATCCGTGATGCCCTCCAGCATGCCCATATCCAGAACCTGCTGCAGTCCTTCAACCGTTGCGTATTCAGAACGGCTAATGATCTTTGTCCCGCCATCCGTCTCGATAAAGGTCATGTCTACGACCGTTGCCGGCATATTTTCCGCCACGTTTCCTTCCGCATCGGAGAAATAATCCACATACCCGATCTTCTCAGGTACGATGATTTCACTATACACACCCTTCCCCCATGATTCCATGCCATAGTATTCGCCCTGGTTCTTGTCCTCGCATTTCATACAATAATGCCAAACTCCCCCAACGCGGAAATCAATATGGCATACCGGGAGCGACCAGCCTCTTGGCCCCCACCAATGCTTCAGATGCTCAGCCTGCGAGAACGCCTCGAACACGAGCTCCCGGGGTGCCTTGAATTCACGCTCCAGAACAAGCACCTTTTCCTCTACCTTGGATACCATTTGATTTGTCATTTTAACATCCTCCTCGATTAGAATAGTTGATCGAAATAGTCCTGCTGCTCTCTCCGTGTTTCCTTGCCCTGCAGCTTCAGCAAATAGTCATCCAGGCGGCCGAACCGCCCCTCCCACATGACACGGCAGCCCTCCAGCCAATCGTCCAGCTCCCGAAAAGGATCCGGCCGCAGCCCGTAAATCCGGCGATTCGCGTCCACATGAGCCACCACGATGCCAGCCTCGCCGAACACACGCAAATGCTTGGATGCTTGAAGCTGGTGCAGCTGTTCAGCGATTTCCCCTACAGTGAGCGGACGTCCGCGTAAAAGCTCAACAAATTTCAGGCGGTGTGGCTCTGCCAAGGCTCTCATGACGTCAGCATTCATCGTCATCATCCATTAGTAACTGGAGTTTTTTGCTGAAATAAATATACCACGACAGGAATATTCCTGTAAAGGAATATTCGAAAAGAATGTTCATTAATTTTTAAACGAAAGATTTAACCCTTTATAGGAACCCTAACTCGGAATACAAGACAAGCTGACTTTGTGTTTTTTACATTTTCCTCAAAATCCGGACGCCTTCAGCTCTTGATGAGGAGTGGCATGAAGCTATTCCCTTTCAATTAGACGAAAACAACCAATTATGGATGCGCTGCCCTCTTCGAATAAAGTTAAAAAAAAGAGACCCGGAGTCTCTTTTTTGGTATCCGTATCCTGTCGTGCGGAAGTCTATTCTGCAGATCCGGCACCCGCCGCCGCTCGCTTGGAGCCTGAACGAGAGTGTCTTCCAGCTGCAGCTGCAGGTTCGCGGAAACTAGTCCTTCCCTTCCCGCTTCTCAAAATAGTGGATAGGGCGGACCTCAATGCGCCAGCCGAATTGCTCGCCCGCACCTACTTGCGTGGCTGGATGCAGCGAAGCAATCCGGATGGCATCCTCCATGTCACTTGCTTCAATGAGAAACGCGCTGCCAATCATCTCCTTGGTTTCGATAAAAGGACCGTCGGTAACCTTCACTTTCCCCTTTTCACGTCGCAAGACTTTGGTCTCATGGGCGAGGCCTGCATCGATGATCACTTGGCCGCTCTTGTAGAGTTCCTCGAGATGGGACCCGCATTCGCGCATGACAGCATCGATCTCCTCCTTGGGGCGGGAATCCATTTTCTCTCGATCGAAGTAACCCAAGCACAGGTATTTCATTTTAATTCTCCTTTACATGGGGATTTTGTCATTCAATCATTCTAGTACAATTAACGAGCGCCTCCACACTTTCAAGCAGCAAGGTTCCCTGGTCAATTCGACTGGTTTTATTATTGCCTCTATATAAGTCGACGAACAGCATACAGCAAAGTCGACAGATCCTGAAATAATTTTTAAGTACCCTCTCCAAAATCTTCTGGTCATAGCCATCAACACAGGAGCACCGCAGCAATGCATCCCGAGGACTGACACATTGCAGAACCTGAATCGTTTGTCGGGTTATTCCATGCGGGTTATCGTTGAATTATTATAGGCTCGGTATGTACTTTTCTCGAATGACATTCAGGTGATGAAGAGCATGCCCGATAATGAAGTATACGATTGCAGCGGCTGTGGTTGTGGTATTGTTGATCACCCCGGCACGGCGTAATTCTTCCTCGTTCAGTCCATTTACCAGTGATAGTGTAGCTGCCCGCACGGCTTGAAAATCGGCGATCAGCTCGGTGTGAGGACGGCAGTCGAAGCTCGTGCCGTTCACGAATAAGTCCTGATGGCGCGGCAGCGGTGTCTTGTCTCCTCTGGCAACACAGAGAAGCCGATAACTCATAATCCGTTCAGTGTCGTTAATATGGCCAAGCACCTCTTTAAGGCTCCATTTCCCCTCGTCGTAACGGTACAAACTTTGCTCTTCAGTGATGGAGCTGTATAATGATTCAAGGTCCTGCTCTTGGTCTTTGAGCAGCTGCGCCAGGTCGCCTTCTGGCACTCCGTGGATGTAATTGCCCCAGTGCGGGTTGAAGTCTCCTTCTTTCGGCTTGAGTATATGCATGTTTGTGTGCCTCCTGTTAGATTCAGATCCCAATAACCACATAAAGAAATAACATAAGCCCGATTGTGATGAACTGAACTGCCCTGTCGTTCAATAATACCTATTTTCCCCTGCGCCGTGAATAGGGCCTTTTGACCGGTGGGGCTGAGTTCCGAACGTGTAAAAAATCTGCTGCCAAGGTAGTCTTCCTTACTGGCAGCAGATTATGGGCTTTATACATATATTCAAATTGGCCTTATTCGCCGTTTTGGTGTTTTTCAAGAGCGATCCCTATTCTGCGATGGAGCATGCTGTCTCATCAAATGCTGTAAATCTCCAGTTTATTCAGACTCACTATCCTACTTCCCCATCATCCTGCTCAAATCTAAATTCAAAATATAGTTGTACTTGCTTGCATGTTTCAGTTCATCCGTCAATATTTCAAATGCCATATCCCTGTAAAACCGGTCCGGTAGACCGGCGCGTATATCACGGTAGCGTTCAACTGCCGCAAGCTCTCCAAATAACGCCTTCCTGATTCCGTCTACGTATGATTTTGGTTTCTCGAACATGATATCAGTCGGAGCCATTATTGCTTGACCCGTAAGATCCTGATAAATCGTCCGAAACATTTGATTATGTTTTCGTTCATCGTTGCGGATACTTTGAATAATATCCTTTTCTTCCTGGGACGGCGCCACTGAAATCAAATAATCATAAAATAATTCGTCTTCTCTTTCGCCTGCGACAGCCTGCATAATGAGAGTAAGAGCTTCTTGCAGCGATTTATAGGACATCGGCTGTTGCCTCATATTTCCGTACTGATAATACTGTCTTGCTGGATAGTTTAAAGGTTTATAAGGAATGGACATGCTATATGCCGATTTATACAAATGATTCGCCTCCGTTATGGTTACTGCTTCATTAACATATTCAGAATAAATCCTTTTGTATCGCGTCCAATCCAAATATCTTGGTTCAAGAAATATTTAATTTGATCCCCAGCCTTCAACCCGAAACAGCCTTTGCCATCCAGTGGACAGCAGAGGCTGTTTTGTTTCTGCATCTATTACTGAATGGCAAAAAATTATCGTTTATTATTCAAATTGCATGTTTCATAAATCAGCAGAGATCCGCGATCGTCATCCGGCACGGCATAAAGCCGCAGCTCCTGACCCGCATTCTCAAGGAATACCGGATTTCGGGTAATCACATGCCCTTGAGGAGAAAACTCAGTGATGGGCACCTCATGAATCGTATTCAACGTATTCATTTCGATCAGGGCTAATCCGCCCAGCTCGTACGGCTTGGAATTGCCGCTTGAAGAATGGGCCAGTTCAGAGATGCCACTCAAAATCATTTTCCCTTCGCCTGCATATTGACCATCTTGATAATCAACAAAGTGACTCGAATTTTCTTTCACAAGCAGCAGCTGTCCATTTTGGTCCCATTTATAGAACTTGCGCGAACCCCAGCTGTTACCTGTAAGCTTTCCGTCTTGGCCATCGCGGACCATCCCCCCGATATGATCTGGGACTCGAAAGAACTCTTCTGCTTTCATAGTCGTGGGATCCACTTTGTAAACTATGGACTCGCTGTCAGGCCGGTATTCGGCAACTGGCACCCAAATCTTATCGCCATCAAAATCAATACCGCCCGGGTGATAGATATCCCCCTCCCCAAGAAGAATATCCTGGACAAGCTTCCCCTGTATATCAAAGACAAACAGATGACCGATTCCTTTTCCTGGAGTGCGGTCGTAGCCGAGCCGAGGCTTGTCAAATCCAGCGGGCTTTTCAATAAGTTCTACCGAGGACAGATAGAAGAGGTCCCCAATCCGAACCATCCCTTGTGAATGGTGATTGTTGAACTGCAGATCAATCTTATTGGTTAGCTCCCATTTCGTGCTTCGTGCAAGACTTTGGAATTGGGCAATGAGCTTCTGATTATTCATAACATTTCATTCCCCATTCCTCAATTATAGAACGCATCGAATCTTCACTGCCTTCCATTATATACATCGACTCTGACTGAAACGGTGATGGGCTGGTTATTGTTTGGATTGAGCCAAACGGATGACATTCCACGATTGATGCGGAAGCTCGGATATCAGGACGCCGTCGCTCAACCGCGAACCCGTATAAGACACCGGACTTACCTGTTCGTCCTTCGCTGTGTTCACCGCCTTCAAATCGTCATGCCGGACAACGAGATGCTCGATTAGACGATAGCCTTCGAAATGACGAAGATCGCACTCCAGTGGGAGCCTCTCCTGCAAATGACGGTTCACGGCGAAGATCGTAAGCTCGTCCTTCTCTTCATTCCAGACGACGGCGGTCTCAAGATACGGCACATCCGTAAATTCCTTGCTGTCATATTTGGGAGAGGAAACCATCGGCCTTAGCGCGATACCCCGGCCATAGACGGAAGCATGCAAATACGGATAGAATATCGTTTGCCTCCAGGCTTCCCCATTGTTTTCCGTCATAATCGGTGCGATGACATTCACTAATTGTGCCATGCAGGCAACCTTGACCCGATCTGAATGTTTCAGAAGCGTAATCAGAATACAGCCGACAAGCAGCGCATCTTCGAGATTGTACTCGTCTTCCAGAATAGGAGGCGCAATCTTCCAGGGCTCGCGCCGTATCCAGCTTTTATCCTGCTCTTTGGAATGGTACCATACATTCCACTCGTCAAAGCAGAGATGGATCGTTTTTTTGCTTCTTTTTTTGGCTTTTATATAATCGCATGTGGAAATAATGGTATGGATAAAATCATCCATATTCATCGATTTCGCCAGGAAATTGGCGGAGTCCTCCTCGTAATTCCCATAATATTGATGCAATGAAAGATAATCCGCATGCTCGTAAGTATGGTCCAGTGTTGTCGCTTCCCACTCCGGGAAAGTAGGCATCTTGGAGTTCGAGCTGCCGCAAGCGATCAGCTCGATGCCGGGGTCTACAATTTTCATCACTTTTGCCGTTTCTGCCGCCAGCCGGCCATATTCTTCTGCCGTTTTATGACCGATCTGCCAAGGTCCGTCCATTTCATTGCCCAGACACCACATCTTAATGCCGTGCGGCGTCTCGCAGCCATGCTGCTTCCTTAAGTCACTCCAGTAGGTTCCTCCCGGATGATTGCAGTATTCGAGCAAATTTCTGGCGGCATCGATACCGCGTGTACCCAAATTTACAGCCATCATGACATCCACATTTGCTTTCCTTGACCAGCTGACAAACTCATTCGTCCCAACCTGATTCGTCTCCACTGATCTCCAGGCCAGATCAAGCCGGCGGGGACGGGTTTCTTGAGGTCCGACACCGTCTTCCCAATTATACCCGGAGACCATATTCCCGCCAGGGTAACGTACGACAGGGACGTTCAACTCCCTGACCAATTCGATGACATCGTTACGGAATCCCAACTCGTCGGCCAGCGGGTGATCCGGCTCATATATCCCTCCATAAACCGCTCTTCCCAGATGCTCGATGAAGGATCCGTATATTCTCGGATCTACCTCTGATATACGAAATTCCTTGTCAACGATCATAACCGCCTTAAACTGAGTCATCCTCTCGCCTCCATGGTTAATATAAATGTTATTTAATTAACATTTTAACAGTATGATACACGACTTTAGTTTGTCAATTCATGAACATAAACACTTTCGGAACACGGATCAACATGATTCCACTCAACGCGAGATTTCCGAAATTGTGCATCAAGTCATTATTGCTGCCGCAGGCCGGTTTTTAGTTTCCTATGCAAAATGAACGAAAGCGGTTCGTCATTGTACATATGGTGCATGCAAGGGAATCTTGTTTGTTGAACAATAGATCCAGATTCCTTATCGTAATGGAAGTACGGAACAACTAGCGAAGGAGGGAAGCCTTGTATGGAGAAGGCAGACATGGATTTGGATCTCCTCAGTACGGACCGGGTGAGCCGGTCCAAGGGGCGGTCGGACTCCTCGTCGTTATGGAAAGCTTGCGTTAAGAATAAAACCTTATACTTGTTCTTGCTGCCGGCCATCATCTGGTATATCGTGTTCTATTACGTCCCCATGTACGGAATTACAATCGCTTTCAAGGACTTCACGATTGACAAAGGAATTTTGGGCAGCCCCTGGGTGGGCATGGAACACTTCAAGACGATGTGGAACTCGCCTGAGTTTACCAGGGTACTTAGAAACACGCTTGTCATCAGCGGATTAAAGTTACTTTTTGTGTATACTTCCGGAATTGTATTGGCGCTGGCCCTGAATGAAATTTTCCATGAGAAGTTCAAGAAGCTCGTACAAAGTGTCACTTACCTGCCGCATTTTCTGTCCTGGGTCATAATCGGCAGCATCATGGTTGAGCTCCTCTCTCCTTCCAGCGGACTGATCAATAAAATCATCATGCTTTTTGGAGGGAATCCCATTTATTTTCTGGCGGAAGAGAAGTGGTTTGTGCCTATTCTGATTCTGTCGGACATCTGGCAGAGCTGCGGCTGGGGCTCCATTATTTATTTGGCCGCTATTGCAAGTATCGATCAGCAGCTTTACGAAGCGGCTACCATGGATGGCGCAGGCAGATTGAGGAAGATGATCAGCATCACACTGCCGTCCATTGCCAACGTTATCGTAATTATGATGATCTTCAATATCGGCTATATCATGAACAGCGGCTTCGATCAAATCTTCAACCTGTACAATCCGCGCGTCTACGAGGTGGGCGATATCCTTGATACCTATGTCTACCGGGTCGGGCTCGTCCAGATGAATTACAGCTTCTCGGCGGCGGTAGGCGTCTTCAAGAATGTCATCGGTCTGGTGCTGGTTCTGTTAGCCAATCGATTGGCTCGACGTTTTGGGCAAAAGGGATTATGGTGAGGGGGATATGACATGTCAATTGCCGGACAGCGGCAACGCATGAATGTGCTGGATTATCTGAATTATGCGCTGCTTATTTTTTTATCGCTTTCCGTCTTATATCCGATCCTGTATTTGTTCTTCCTGTCACTCAGCTCGCGGGAAGCGATGGCGGGTTCAGGCGGCAGCGTATGGTTCTGGCCGCAAGGCTTCACTCTCGAAGCGTATAAGGGCTTTTTAAGGCAATCGTTTATCTACTCCGGTTATTTCTATACAATTTTCAGGACGGTGGTCGGAACCTTCCTGTCCGTACTGCTCATGTCGTTTGCCGGTTACGCCATCTCCAAGGCCATTCCTTTCCAGAAATCCGTTACACTGTTTTTCGTATTTACAATGTTCTTTACCGGAGGGCTTATCCCCACTTATCTCGTTATTAAAAGTCTGGGATTGATCGACAATCCATTGGTCTATATATTGGCGCCCCCCTTTCTGTACAACACGTTCTATATACTGATTCTGAGAAACTTCTTCATGACGATTCCGGATAGTCTGGAGGAATCAGCCCGGATAGATGGAGCCAGCGATACACGTATTTTCTTCAGCCTGATCGTCCCGCTGGCAGCACCGGCCATCGCAACCATTAGCTTGTGGGTAGGCGTTAATCACTGGAACTCCTGGTTCGATTCCCTGATCTATGTCCAGAACCCGGACCTTCAGGTTATCCAGGTTCATATCCGTAAGCTTGTCATCGAACAAAGCGCCTTGCTCATGAGCGACGCCTTGAGTTCCATAGACAAAAAGAATGTCCCCTCGCCGGAAAGCATGCGGGCAGCAGCTATATTGATCACCATGCTTCCGATTTTGTGCATTTATCCGTTCATCCAGCGTTTCTTTGTCAAAGGGGTTGTCATGGGAGCGGTCAAGGGCTAGACACGTCCCGTCACGCCGCTTTCGCATGATCTGAAGGAGGTGATGCCTGGCAAGATAGACGCAGCGCTGCACTGAAGCAGATGTACAGATTGAAAAAGGAGGGGAACAAGCCGCGGCTAAACTGATTCCATCCTTTCGGATCTTTCAGGAAAAGCCGGTCCGAAGCACTATAAACAAGAGCGCCTCATACAGACAATGCGGCTGTTTCAAATCGAAAGCACCACTGTTGCTCCCAGCAAGGATATCGACAAGGTATAAAAATTCAGTCCACACCAAAACGGAGGAATCACGATGCCGAAAATGACAAAAAAATCAATGATGATGCTGTCGTTAGTCGTGTTCTTAATCTTCCCCGCTCTGATCGGCTGCTCCAACAGCCCGGGTTCCAACACCGGCTCCGGCAGCACCGACAGCGGGACGGAAGCAGCGCCGGATGCAGAAGCCAAAGACCCCGCAGATCCGCTCTCCGAAGCGGCCGACAACAAAATCATCGAAGCCGATCTGGCGAAGGTCGAGACACCCGAATATTTTGCAAACAGCCCGCAATATGAATATACGATTCAGCTGGGGCCTACCCCGCTCAGCGAAGGAACGTATGGGCAGCGCTATTTTGAGAAGAAATTTAATGTGAAGCTCAAGTTCGTCAATATTGACGAATCCAACCGGAAGGAACAATTGAATTTGATGTTTGCGACAGGCACGATACCAGATATCGTTCAAGTCGCGCTTCCGGATGTATCCGATTACAGCAAGCAAGGTCTGTTGGCCGAAATTCCGGTTGAGATGACCAAGGAAAATATGCCGAACTATTATAAAGTCATAGAGAAGTACGACCCGCAGCTGCTCTCGATCACCAATGTCGATGGGAAGAACATGGGACTTGCCCGCTTCAATCCCAACGGCGGAGTTCCGCGTCCTGCAAGCATCCGGGCGGATTGGCTCAAGAATGTCGGCATTACCAAAGTGCCGCAGACCATTCAGGAGCTTGAAGATGCCTTTGTGAAATTTCGCAACGACGACCCGGATCAAAACGGGGCAAAGGATACGTATGGGATGTCCAATCCCAGCGATTTCGCCGGAAACCAATGGTTTCAATCGATATTCGGCGCCTATAATACCAATCCGTTCAACTGGGTGGAACGCGATGGCAAGCTGCAGTTCGGTCTGACCACGCCCGAAACCAAAGAAGCGCTGAAGCTGCTCAACAAATGGTATAAGCTGGGCTTAATTGATCCGGAATTTATCACGGATAAGGGACGAAGCAGCGATGCTCTGGATCTGGCCACCAAGTTCGCACAAGGAAAGCTCGGATACATCGATAATCTGAATTTCGACGACGTTCAGTGGGATAACGACGGACACCTCAGCTTCCGCTGGGTAGCCAATCAACCGGACTGGCAGAAGTGGTTCGAAGCGAATAAAGACGATAAAGCCAAACTGTATTCAACCAAGATCTACACCGATTTTGACGAGAATGCTCCAGGACCGATCTACATTACCATGCCTCCGGTCAAAGGGCCAAGCGGAGCAAGCGGTTATCAGCGGGAAGGGTATCAAAACTCCGTCCTCGTGTTCGGCAAGCAGCTGGCAACGGATCAGGACAAGTTTGTGAAGCTGCTGAAAATCATGGAATACCAGCATACGGACGCGGACGCTTATCTGCATCTAGGCTATGGTCCCGAGGGCTTGATGTGGATTACCGACGATAAAGGCAATAAACTGTTGAATACCGATTGGCCCAAGCATGAGCTGTTCCATCCGCAATTCAAGAAACTGGGTGTCAACTGGATCACCAACATCATGACATGGACCAATCCGGATTTCATGGCGATCTGGGGTCCTCAGACAGAGCAGCGCTACGAGCTGACAGGCGACATCATCCGCGAATTCCCTTATTACGAGAACCAGCTGAAGGTCGTTCTGCCGTCTCAGGGAAAATATACGGAGCTGCTTGACACGAGAGTCAAGGAATACGTGATCAAAACGGTTACCGGCGATCTGGATATCGACAGCACCTTCGACAAGACCGTGGAACAATGGTACAAGGATGGCGGAGAGGCGCTTACGAAAGAAGCAAATGATTGGTACAGCACGGTCAAATAATCCGATTAGTGAGGTGCAAAGCAGTGAAAGATACGTTAAGCCCCGAGGAGTTCAAAAAGAAATATCCGAATATTCATATCACAACCAAGGATCACAAGCCCTATTCGGGGGCTCATGTACTGGATAATCCGCCGAGTTTTCATGAGAAGCTGCTCGATTACGGTGAACGGCCCTACTGGTCTCCGGACGGCAAAAGAATAGCATTCGTCGGAAGCAATTACGGGGACATATGCGAGATTGATTTCGAAACAAGGGAAGTCCGCAACCTCACCAGGGACCTGGGAGAGCATCACTCCTTTCTGCGTGTCCTCTTCCTGCCCAACGGAGATTACCTGCTGATCGGACCGAAGAAATTTAAAAACCGCAGCATCAGCAGACATGTGGAATCGGAGCTCTGGATTATGGATAAAGACGCATCGTCTCCGCCCAAAGCACTCGGGAGAGCCATGTATGAAGGCTGCGGCGTCTCCGCCTTGTCCAACAAAATCACATATTCAATGAATGGCAATCATGATCCCCGGCTCAAATCGCCGCTGGACTTCGAGGTTCATGTCACCGAGATCGAATATGGGCCGAACGGACCTGAGCTTGGCCTTGATAAGATCATCCACCGAACCGACAGCGGAGGCCGGCCCGAGCCGCAGGATTTCCGCCATAACGATACGGAGGTGATTATGGCGGAGTATTATAATAACGCTTCCACTTCACCCGAGGACTGGAACGCCAAGGTAAAGGGTATCAACATTGCAACGGGGGAAGTGCGGACCTATATAGACGAAGCGTTGACCCACAATGAGTGCGAAGGAATCTTCCCGGATAACGAGCATATCTGTCTGGAAAGCTCACGGGATTTCGAGAACTCCTTCCCTCCCATCGATCTCTGGAAAATGAAGCTTGACGGAACGGGCCGCCGGGTAAGGATGACACGTATGTTCGAGCACCCGCCATGGCGGATGAACAACTCCAACGTTAGCCCGGATGGAAAATGGCTGGCTTACATGGTCAATACGCTGACCGATGAACCCGGCTATGGCAGAGGACTGGGACTGTTGAATCTGGAGGAATGGGAGAAGAGCGATTGGGCTCAGCAGTGGGAGCTGCCCATTCCGAGAAAATAGCCATCATAATCGCATCATTTTAAGGGCTGTCCCCTGCTGGAGCAGCCCTTTTCATTATTTCCGGTAATCCCCGGGCGTGATGCCCTCGTTGTTCTTGAACATCCGGATGAAGGAAAAGGCATGGATATATCCAACCTTCAAGGCCACCTCATGAACGGGATCTTTGGTTTCCCGGAGCAATTCTTTGGCCTTCTCGAGGCGAACCCTGACAAGATAATCCACAAATTTCTCGCCGAATTCATCTTTGAACAGACGGCTCAAATACCGGGTGCTCAGATTAAATTCATCACTCAGCTGGTTGAGCGAAAGATCAGGATTTGCATAATTATCTTTGACGTACTGTTTGACTTTGTGGATGATTTGGTGCGTGCTTCTGTGCTCCCTGAGCTTTCCGATTTCCTGAAAGCTCATGTTCAAAACCAGCCTGGCGCTGGCTTGAAATTCTTCCAGCGTATCGAGATTATCGAGCAGTTTGTTCAGCTCAGGCAGGCTGTCCTTTTTCCAGTAATCGCAGATGGATTCGGACAATCCCATTACTTCACGATCTAAATTATAAATTAGGTTGTGCAGGATATTCGTCACATCGTCACGAGAGATCATGCTGATCTGGATCGTGTGAAACAGCTCCTCGAAGCGGGCTTCCCATTCCGATTCGCCCAGCTTGAAGGAAAGAGTTACGGTCCTGATCAATTGGATGGGCTGAAACATATCCGTCCTGCGTTTGGATGGCATCTCCTGACTGAGAATAATGCGGGAGCTACCCAGCACAGCTTTATATTTCAGCGCCTCCACCGCATCCTCGTAAAGGAGGGGAATATCATCAACCAGATCTGAAGTCCCTCCCATTCCGATTGTAACGGTAAATTTCAAATGACCGGTCACCCAGTGAATAAATGCAGTGCAGGCCTCCTCGATACTGTCTTCTTCGATTTGCTGTTCATTCTCACCGGCATGCTCCAGGAGAAATACAATTCCGAGACGGGAGCTGCCGATATATTGGGTCCATGCCCTGATTCTCCGCTCCTCTGCAAGCTCGGTAAGGACGCTGCTTATGACAAATTTAAGCAAATACTGGTCGCGTTCAGAATAAGAGCTGCAGAAATCGGCATACTTGTCGATCTCCATCACGGCGACCTTCGCCCGTTTGAACTCATAATTCAGTTCCAGCCGCTCCATCGCCAATTTCCATTCTTCAGCACCAATCTGTCTGGTGCCGTCAAGAAGCTCATTAAAAAAATGCCGCCGCATGCTGACTTGATCCTCTTCAACCCTGCTCTGCAGCTTGACTGACTGCTCCAGCAGCTTGTCGATGGCTGTAGATATGAACCGCATTTCATCATCATTGTTCCTGGATAAAAGCTCGCTGCTCTTATTGACGAATATTTCATTGATATGCCCGACAATCGATTCAATCGGTTTGTAGTTCCTTCTGGTTACATATACGATAAATACTGATCCGGCAACAATGGATAAGAACCCCAAGGTTACCCAAATATACGGAAATGAAGAGAAAAACTCAAAGGCGTGTCTTTGCTTCAAACCGCTTTGCACATTCCATCCCAGATAGGGGGAATGAGTGAGTGAAACTTTATTACGCGGATTGTCCTGTACCTGTGTGCTTCCTTCTTCCGTACTGACAATCAGCTGCTCCTGCGCATCGATAAAATCCACATAATTGATTTTCAGACTTGACATATTCATTGTAAAATCACGAATCGAATTTGTACGTATGTTGACTACAAACAATCCCTGCTGGCCGGAAATGATCGGAACTCTCCGGACGAGCGAGACGACATCCTTGGTGGTAAAGGTTCTCGGGTCCTGATAAGACCTTTTTCCCGTCCAGGAAACAATGCTGGAGGTTTCCAGCTGATCCAGCAGAAATTCGCGGTCTGCAAACGTATCCGCGTGTGTGAACATATTATTGGTCAGAACCAGTTGGTCCGACAATCGGTACACATAGATGGAATCAATGATCGGGTAGCTCGCAATCATATTATTGAGCGCCTGAATGCTTTGATAGATCATATAAGAGCTGTTTTCATCTTCAAAAAATTGGCCGATCGTATCATTCGTCATAATTTCTTTTATGATCAGTTTATCAACGGGCTTCAGCAGGTTTTCCACGGATTGGGCGATTTGTACATTAAAAGCCTGAGTTGCTTTATTGGTGGACTCCTTGACATATTGGCTGAAAGCCAGAAAGAACAGCAGGAACAAAATCGAGGTTATGACAAAAAATATCGGAAGATATGAAAATAAGGAGCGATAAAACCAGGTTCTGCTGTTGCGCATTCTGTTATCTCCTCTTATTTAACCTCCCAATCCTGGCCACTCAACCCCCGAGCCGGAGAACAAGGTAATGGTATATCATTCTATTTTCGACGGAAAGTTTTGGAATCCTCCATTCCGGGGCCGTGAGTCTTGCCTGCTTAACGGTTGAAACTAGAAGAAACGGTTATGCCATCCTTTTGGCGGCAGAGTGAGTTTCTTCCATTAGAAATAGAAGCAAAGTATAGGTTAAATTTTATATTTCATCTATTTTTTTAAAAAAAAGGCGACAACCGGCTCCTTACAGCACGGTTGTCGCCTTTTACTTTAACGGGCCGAATCGTCCGCCCTCACCTGAGCTTGATTTCGCAATCGGCCATCCCCGCTTTGATAGCCTCCAGTCTTTCTATCGTTGCGCCGTCGTAAAAGCCGTACGCCAGACCGTCTGCCCCGCCCAGCGCAACCGTACGTATTCCTTTGCGGATCAGGTCCGGTGTTGCCTTGGCGCGGGGAGCGATGCTGTCGATGATGATCTTATCCTCGCCCACCTGACGTCTGACATTGGCAAGCCATTTGCCTTTGTTCAGCACACGCTCTTCATCGCCGGTCTGCTCGGCATAGTCCATGATCCGGATCGAATCCACATATTTGCCGATCTGCGTCAAGTCCTGTCCGATGAATTCAGCCTCTGGCCAACAGGTGTTGAACCGGAAGTCGACCTTCGCGTTGGCGGCATGGATGGCCTCCGATAATTCCTTGAAGTAGCGGGTAATCGAATCGCAGCGGAATTTAAGCCATTGGTACAGCTCCGGGCTTTCCAGCAGGAACATGACTGCTGACGAGCTGCCCCTCTGCAGCAGAAGCCAATCTTCATTCGCCTCCAGGGTCGCTCTTTTCATAATATCCGCATAATGCCGGACCGTGGCCCTGATTTTGTCCCAGTCCAGCCCCGCCTTGCGGGCTTCCCGCTCGCAGTTCTCACAGAAGCAGCCGCCAAGCGTAACGCCAAGGAAGGGATGGATGGATAGCTGCCCTTGATTAAGCAGGAACGAGCATGTCTGAATCATGTCGATATCGTAATGGGTGACCAGGTCGGTCGCAATCGCACACATGTACGCCCTGGCATCCGGGCTGTTCCAGCAAAGCTGCTGGTTCGAGAAATAGCCGTGACCCGGCGGATTTCCGTAGATGTCGCGCTGGATGCAGTCGGCGAACTCTCCCGCTCCCCGCACAGAATCAAGCGGCGTATGGGAAATTTCGGCTCCGGGACTCATCCCCCGTTTGCGAAGCGCCGTAGTGAAGATTTCCAGCCAATCCGTTCCCTGCAGAAATTCGCGGTCGCTTGGCAGCGGCTTGATCCGGGAATTTGTGTACGATTCCGGGTGAATGGTGAAATAGCTCCGGCTGTCCTCGGCCAGATAGCGCTTGCGCACGGGGTTGTGATGATAATAATTGTCATGAAGCGGACGTTTCTCATGATGCATGACGGCGAGCATATACGCTGCGTTGTTGCCTGCATGGTTTTGTAAATGATCTAAGATATTTTCAATCCCTTCGTCGTGCATATCCCATGGATAAATTCCGGTTGTCAGTTCCTTCCAATACATGCCGATTACCTCCGATGGATGATCTGGATTTTCTTGGCCCATTGACTCCTCAAGGTCTATTTCGCATTAAACTTGGACGGCGTAATCCCGTAGAATCTTTTGAAAATTTTACAAAAATAATAGTAATCGTGATAGCCGGTCATACCGCTGACCGTATCAACTGAATATTTGCCGGACTGCATCAGCTCTGCAGCCGTCTCCATCCGCAGCTTTGTTACATAGTAACGGAATGTATAGCCGGTCGCTTTTTTGAACAGCTCGCTGCAGTAGCTCATGTTCAGGAAGAATTTGTCGGCCAGCTCGCTTAGCGAAAGCTCCTTGGCATAATTTTGATTCACATGCTCAAGCAGCGCCATAAAGTTCCCGTTGTAGCTCATATGACGGTCCGGCGCTTCCGCCGGATGGCAGACGTTTCTGATCATACCCGCAATGGCAGCGCACAGGGAGGACAGGCTCCCAAACCGGCTGACCAACTCCTCATAGTCAAGAAAATCATTGACAGCGGCAGCCTGACCGCATTCCTGCCTCTGACTGATCATGACGGCGAACTGATTCCATAAGCAGGCGGCGTGATAGATGCCATAATTCTCCTCCCGGAAGAGACCGGGAAGACTCTCCATGATTGAACTGATCTCCTCATCGTTTTTAGCCAGCATCAATCTTTCCGTCTTCCTGACCACTTTATCGAGTCCGGCGCTGCCGGCTGCGGTGAATTTGACGGCACCCGGCTGCCCGCCGACAAAGTAATGGGATGCCGCCATATCAGCCTCTTTGATCAGCCTTCCCAGATTCCCGATGTCATCCGCGGCGCTGCTGATTCCGACATACGCGCTTGTCCCTCTGGCCCAGCTGTCCATAATCGGGATCAGCTCCTCTTCATCCTCCTGCCTGTCGCCATTGAGGATCATCATGGTCCTGGCATCCCCGACCGCAACGGCAAGATGATGGACAGACGTGATGAATGGCGGCAGCTTGCCGTTGTCATCGGGCGATTTCCCTGAAACCATGATAACCTGCCAGTATTTCCCCTTCGGTATAAATCCCCTTGTCTTCAATACCTCCAGCGGGCTGCCCGAACCGGAAGTCAGCTCTTTCATCATGTTCGCACCGGCGCTCCGCTCCTGCTCCAGATTCAGATCGAGCTGCGCCTTCAGCTTCTGAAGCAGCAGGCCGGCTTCATCCGGATCGATTGGCTTGAGCTGATAGTCGAAAGCGCCTCGACGCAGCGCTTCCTGCGCATATTCGAATTCGGCAAAGCCGCTTACGATCACAAATTCACTCTGTATTCCAGCCTTTCTCGTCTTGGTCAGCAGTTCAATGCCCGATATCTCAGGCATTCGGATATCGGTAAATACGACATCCGGTTTGGTGCTGCATATGAGATCGTAAGCTTCTGACGCATCGGTTACCTGAGCTGTCACTGTAAAGCCTTGTTTCTCCCAGTCAAACAGCTTTCTTATTCCTTCCAGGGACCATATCTCATCGTCAACCAACAGAACGCTGTACATATGCAACCCCCAATTTATTTTCTGATTTCGATTCCCGCCTCCTGCATTCCCTGCTTCACCGCATCCAGCAGCTCGAAGGTTGCGCCGTCATAGTGTCCCAGCGACAGCCCGTCGACGCCGAGCGTACTCAGAATCTTGATGCTTTCCCGCACCAGCTCCGGCGTCGCGTTCGGTCTTGGGGCGAATGCCGCGATCAGATCCTTGTCGTAGCCGATGCCGCGTCTGATCTTGAGGATCGTATTCTTCTTTCGCTTAAAATTGTCGGGAGCGCCGTACTGCTCCGTATAATCGGAATCCCGCACCGAATCCAGACTGTCCTTCACCGAAGCGAAATCGAGTCCGGCAAGCTCGGGATACTTCAGGTAATTGTTGTAGCGGAAATCGACATTCTTGTTGGCTGATTTAATCGATGCGTTAATTTCGGTGAACAGAGCGGCAATGGACTTCATCCTGAACTCCAGGAATTGATAGAGGGACGGATATTCAAGCAGCAGGCCCGTTTCCAGCAAATCGCTTCCCATCAGCACATGGGCATCCATGACCGCATCAAGGTTGTTATAGGCGCTTGCATGTACAAAACGCTCCAGTTCCTTCAAGTCGCTCACGATCTTATCCCAATCGTAGCCCATATGGATGGCTTTCGCCTTGCAGTGGTTGCAGAAGCATCCGCCTTTCAGCACGCCGAGCAGGGAGCCGACCTTGTTCTCGGGATCGTTCTCCATGAACCAGGGGGCTTTGACGGGTTCGCCTGTCGCGAACAGCATCATGCAGGTCTGGATAAAATCGATATCATGATTCTTGACCGTATCGTAAAAGATAGCTTTCATGTAGGCTTTGACATGGTCGTTATTGCAGCAGAAATGGCGTTCAATAATGCCGCCGTGTATATTTTTTTGCAGCACATCGGGAAAATCGGTCTTCGCTTTCTCGCAATCGTAGAAGGTATGGGAAATTTCGGCCCCGGTTTTCAGGTTATTTTTTCTTCCGTATGCGGTAAGCTCGTCAAGCCAGTCTTTCTCCTTCAGAAAATCCCTCGTCGAATACAGCGGCTTCAGCGGTGTATCCGCAAAATTAGTCTCATCCATTCTGTAATAAATGCGGCTGTCCTCGGGCAGATAGAATTTCCGCTTCGGATTATGCGTGTAGAACAGGCTGGTGAGCGGTCTTTTCTCCTTATGCATGATGCCTACCAGATAGACACTGTTGACAAGGCTGTGTTCCATTACATTGTTCACGCAGGTCTCGACTCCTTCGTCGGCGAGGTCCCACGGATAGAGGCTGGATGCTACTTCTTTGATATACATAACGCATTTCTCCTGTCTGTTTTTATTTTTGTCCGCCCGGGAAGAATTGATCGTAGCTGGCGGCAAATTCGGTTGCGGACTTGATTACATCGGGATCCTGCAGCAATTTCTCTTGATAGGCCCTGAATTCATCCATGGATATCGCGCCGGTGATTGCCTTTGCCTCCATGGATTCAAACTCATCCTGCACTCTGGACCATGCGCTGCTCCACGAATCGGATTGCAGCACATTGAACAGTTCCACCTTTGCATCGATATCGTAAAGAGCCTTCATCTCTTCCCGGGTCTGCAAATTGTAGGACATCGGGGCAAGCGGGCTGTCGACCTTGGCGAATTCGGCTGTGGAGAAAATAAACGGCGCGTTAAACGAGCTGTTGACTTCCTTCTTGCCCAGATCAGTCAGCGAAGGGAAGCCATCCTGCATGGTGTAGTTGACGCCTTCAATTCCGAAATTGACGAAATTATAATATTTCTCGTCTGTCGTCGCATTGAAAAATTGCAAAATCCGCTGCATTTTCTTCTCGTCCACTTTCTTGGAGATTACCATCCCGCCAAAGTAACCCAGATCATAGATGTGCGCGTAGCCCTTGGGCCCTTCCAGATAAGGAATCAGCGTCAGCTTCGCTCCCGGCTGGGTTTTCTGCAGATCCTGCTCCATATCGTATTTATGCCAGGCGTTCTTGACAAAAGTAGCCGAACGGCCTGTCGTGAACATCTCCTGCTGCTGCGTGCCGTTGATCAGAGCAAATTCCTTGGGAATGGCCCCGTCCGCATAGAGGTCTCTCATGTACTGAACATAGTCCGCATAATTAGAGGTTAAATTCGCATGGATGATGCCGCCGTTGCTGTCCCGAAAGGGATCTCGCGTGCCGAAGGCGGCTGCGAAGAAGCCCGAAACCGGTATCGTGCCGATCGTATCGATCTTCCCGTTGCCGTCCGGATCGCTTTGTGCAATGACCTTCATTACATTCTCGAACTCTTCGATAGTGGTCGGTACCTGCAGATTCAACTTGTCGAGCCAGTCCTGCCGGATAAACAAGGCGGAATCGAGATTTCCGCGGGTCCGCGGGATAAAATAATTCTCCCCGTTCACCTTGCTGAGCACCCAGGCATTCTGATTGGTGTACTGCTTGAAGTTCGGATACTTGCTAAAATCGCCCAATTCCGTGGTCAAATCCCAGAATGCGCCTGCTTTAACCGCTTTCAATACACTTGGCGCCGTAATGCTGGTGACCTGCATAATATCGGGTATGTCGCCAGATGCCAGCACCAGATCCAGCTTCTGCTGATAATTGTCCGCCGGTACCCAGTCCACCGAGTAATCCACATTAAACTCCTTCTCCATGCTCTTCCAGAAGTCGCTGTCCTTGGCAGGCGCCTGCTGGTAGAGATTGGCCATTCCTTTGAGCACGAGCGGAGCCTCCTGCTCGCCATTCTCCGCTGCCGCGCCTGGCGCATTCGTTTCCTTCGGATTGTTGTCCGAGGCGCTTGGCGTGTTCGTCGATGTCGAGCTGCAGGCCGCCAGGATGGACAACGTAATCGTGATGCATGTCACAAGCAATAACCTTTGCCGCTTCTTCCCCATTTCGCTTTCTCCCTTCGTACTTGAGATGAAATTCATATCGAGCTCAGCCCTTGATAGAGCCAAGCATGACACCTTTAATGAAATACCGCTGCACGAAAGGATATACCGCCATAATCGGCAGCATGGCCAGCACCACTGTCGCCATCCGCACCGTCTCGGAAGGAAGATTCAGCATATCCACCGAACCGGTGCTGCCCGCACCGCTTGTCGAAGCGTCGACCAGGATGGATTTGACGTAAAGCTGCAGCGTTGTTTTCTGGGAGTCGGTCAGATAGATAAGCGCACTGAAATAGGTATTCCAATGGCCGACCGCGAAGAAGAGCGTAAGGGTGGCGATGGAGGCCTTGGACAGCGGAATAATAATGCGGAAGAACGTCCCGATCTCGGTGCACCCGTCGATCTTCGCGGAGTCCTCAAGCTCCTCCGGGAGGGCATCGATGAAGCTCTTGGCGACGATCAGGCTCCATGAGTTCGTCAGCACCGGGAGAATCAGCGACCAGAGACTGTTCATTAATCCAAGATTTTTGATCAACAGGTAATTCGGAATAATCCCCGCGCTGAACAGCAGTGTGAAAATAACAATGCCCATGAACAAATTCCTGTGCGGCATCTCCTTCTTCGTCAGCGCATAGGCCATCGTGTAGGTAAACGCAATATTGAGCGCCGTTCCCACTACCGTTATGAACAGGGTGTTCTTCACCGAATTGATGAAATTCGACGTCGAGAGAATATACGAATAGGATGCGAGCGATAATTTTTCCGGGATAATATACAGCTTAAACGGTACATAGATCGATGGATCGGTTAACGACACGCTGACAATGTAGAAAAAGGGAGCGATACAAATCAATGAGATCAGGCCGGACACGATATAAATGACGACATCCGCAACCGACATTTTTTTGGAATGCATATCACCTCATCTCCTTCAAATCCATTATCGCTTTTCAATAGATACCGGTATGCCCCATTCTTTTGACAATGCGGTTGGAGATGATGACCATGATGAGTCCGGCGAGGCTCTTGAATATGCCAACTGTCACCGCAATGCTGAAATTCCCTTGATTGATCCCCTGATTGTACGAATAAGTATCGAATACTTCCGCAACGTCCCTTACGAACGGATTGCCCATCAGCAGCACCTGCTCGAAGCCTACATCCATGACCTGCCCGAGCCTCAGTATAAAGAGCACGATAATGGTGGGCAGTATCGATGGCAGCGTAATCCTCAGCAGCCTCTGCATGCGGGAAGCCCCGTCAATGGTCGCCGCTTCGTACTGGGAGGGGTCGATCTGTGTGATAGCCGCCAGAAAGAGGATCGTTCCCCATCCGACCTCCTTCCAGGTGTTCTGAACCAGCAGCACCCACCAGAAAAGCTTCGGATTGGAAAGGAAGGCCACGGGCTCGCCGCCCGCATTTACAATAAACTTGTTCACCAGCCCGATATCGGAGCTGAGCATGAAGAAGGTAATCCCTGTAATCACTACCCAGGATAGAAAATGGGGCATATAAATAATGGTTTGATTCAGCCGTTTGAACTTGGCGGAGCGAATTTCATTGATGAGCAGTGCAAGAATAATGGGAGCCGGGAAGTAGAAAATAATATTCATCAGGCTGATGACCAGCGTATTGCGGAACATCATATAAAAATAAGCGCTGGAAAAGAAATCAACAAAATATTTAAAACCAACCCACGGACTGCCCCATATCCCTGCGAAGGGACTGTAATCCTTGAAGGCGATAATCAGGCCCCACATCGGCGCAATTTTAAAAATCAGGAAATAGATTAATCCGGGCATGACTAAAAGATAGACATAGCGGTATTTGTAGTACAATCCTTTTCGTTTATCCCATTTATTCTTCAAGATGCGCTTTTCGCTGCCTGCACGTAACGGATACACCTATACTTTTCACCTCCATTCATCTATGGTCATGCCATCAACGTATGAAACCGCTTTATTAACAATCTAATCCAATCCGGGCAGCATTAAAATGTACGGTTTTCGGAACTATTGGACAGATTTCGGTTTTCGGTTTTGGCAGGCAGCTCGATCACCACCTTGGTTCCTACCAGCTGGATGCTATTGATCGACAGTCCATAACGAGTGCCATACAACAATTTAATCCTCCTGTCGATGTTAATAATGCCGATGCTTTTCTTTTTCATAGCGGCAGGCAGCTCATCCAGCATGTCTTTTTCAAAGAAGCTGCTTCTTATCTGCTCCAGCACCTCCGCGGACATTCCCTTTCCGTCATCCTCGATAGTAAACCGGATCGTGCCGCTGCCGTCCGCATGCCCTCGAATAATCAGGGTCCCTGCTCCCTTCTTCTGCTCGAGACCGTGGAATACGGCATTCTCCACAATGGGCTGCAAAATCATCTTTGGGATGATGCAGTCCATGATCGCTTCATCTACCTCATAGATGATGGTAAATCGGTTCCTTTGGCGGATCTGAATGATTTTAAAGTACTCCTTGATACAGCCGATTTCATCTCCTACCCGCACATCGTTGTTTTCCTTGATGCTGTACCGGAAGATCTTCGCCATGGCGGTTGTAATCTCGATAATTTCCGGCACCTCCCGGGTTAAAGCGATACCTCGGATGCAATCCAGCGTGTTGTACAGAAAATGCGGATTGACCTGACTCTGGAAAGCCGAGAACTGCGCATTCTTCTTGGCCAGCTCCGCTTTATACAGCTTCTCCTGCGAGGTTACCACCGCTCCGGTCATCGTATCGATATTATCCAGCATTTTATTCAGCGCTCTGGCCAGCAGGCTTATTTCATTGGCCGTATGGATGGTCAGCCGCTGACTGCTGTACCTGTGCCCGATCGAATTCATGAAGCGGGCCATTTTTATGATCGGCGTGGCAATGCTTTTGTTTATCGCAAGTCCGAATCCCGTCAGGACGATGACAATTACAACTCCCATGAGAAGCGCAAACTGCTTCAGCGCGAACAGATCCTTGTCAATCTCGACATTAGGGATAATCCCGATAACCCGCCAGTTCAAATTGCTGACCGATCTTTGGTATACCAGCGAATTTTTACTGCCGTTAAACCCTCCGTCGAGGCTAGCCGTCTTCTTGTCGGCCAACGCGGCGCGGATCAGCTCCATGTCCTTCTGCTTCAACTGCTTGTGGTTGGAGGCCACAATGTTATCTTCGGCATCTGCAATAATAAAGAGTGAATTATAATCGGGCTGCAAGCTTGAGACGGTACTGATGAAGCTGTCCGCGTTATAAATGACGACGGTAATAAATTTGTCGTTCGTTACCTCCGAGATGAACGACTTTGTTATACATACATAAAATGCTCTGCCGTTCTCGCGGTCGTTCAGCAAATAATGGGTAGGCTGCTCTAACTGGATAGTGCCGTTATTGAAGCGTCTCTTGATTTCATTCAGCACCCGGAAGTCCTCGCTTCGATTCGCGCCGATATTGATCATATCGAGATCACTAATAATAATGCCGCTGATACTCCTGTTCGAGAGCATGATGGATTCGATCATGAGCTGCATGTCATTGCTGAATTTGAGCAGCTCATCGATACGCTGTGTGTTTATAAATTGGTTGGTAATATTGTTATAAGAGGTAATGTTGGCAATATTGTTAATATCCGTTGTAAATGTAACCGCTTTCGTAACTAATTGGTTTGAGGCCTCTTTCAGAAATTCCGAATAGTTTCTTCTGTTGATCGAGTCAAACCAGCTTAGCGATATCGCCTGGAGCATGATAATAATGCCGATGGATATGCATATCAGAATCAGCAGCTGAGACTTCAACTTGATCTTGCTAAACATTCATGCGCTCCCTCCTCTAACGCTGACACCAGTTTGCTGACGGGGACATGCGGGAATTTAATCATCTCCATTCCGGGACTTGGCTGTAGAGGCGGGCCGGACAGGCATTGAAGCCGGCAGCACGCCCCCCTATCCCTTGGCTGCATTTGACAGGGGTCAGACTGATGTGAGGCCAAAAAAGAAAAAGCTCCCGGCCTTTGTGAAGGATCCCGGGAGCATGAACAATTTGACAAGACCAAAATACTATCTTTCGAATATTCTTGCAAGACTTATTTTCCATTTTCGTATTCCGCGACTGCCGGCTGCACCGTTATTCCAAACAGAATTCCACCTGCGCTTTAAGTCCAGTCGCCCAGAAGGTCCCGATAAGCATTCATATAATCCCCGACAAGCCCCTTTGCAAGCGAGTACGAGTTGACAAGCGGATGGACGGTGAGCGCCTGAACCGCCAGCTCGCGCGAGCGCCTGGCCACAGCTTCGACAGTCAGCCGCTCGAACAGCTTCACGTTTTTCATCAGCAGCGTCATATCCTCCGGTACCGATCCTATGAACACGGGCCTCGCCCCGTCCTTCGTGATCGTACAGGAAATCTCCACTACATCGTCGTCCGCGAATCCCTCGATGGCGCCTTCATTCGGCACCGACAATACGATATTATTCTCTCTCCCCGTCTGAAGCGATTCGACAAAATCCAGCATAACGCCGGCATAGCCCAGCGAATCCGGCAGCTCCAGCTTCTCTGCCGCGGGAATGGCCCTGGCTTGCGAATTGGTCTCGATTGCCATATAAGACGCTTCCCGTTTCTGCGTATAGTACAAATAAGTTTGAATGGCGGCGTCGGGATTAGCCCCGATATCCATGTGGCGAAGCTGCTCCAGCATGGCTCTGTTGTTCTCGGCAATCATTCCGCCCCGCGTCATCTCCGCGTCCCGGATATTCGCAAAAGCCTTCTCGCGATGATAGTAATAGTACAAATATTCGTTGGGCAAATACGGCAGCGTATGCAGCAGATCGGGATCGAACATCGCAAATTCGCTGACCCGGCTTGTGAACCCGATATCGTTCTTCAGCTCCGGCAGCAGATCCCGGCCGCGGTATACAGCCTTGCTCATCCATGACAGATGATTCAGCCCGAAAAATTCAACATGCAGCTCCCGCGGATCGAATCCAAGGGTTTCCGCCATTCGCAGTTTGGTATGGCTGGGCGTATCGCAGATGCCGATAACCCGGTCGTAACCGGCACTTCGCAGCGCCTGGGTTACAAGCCCGGAAGGGTTGGAGAAGTTGAAGATCCAGGCGTGCGGAGCAAGCTGTTTGGCAATTTCACAATACTCCATCAACACGGGAATCGTCCGGATGGCCATCGAGAAACCGGCCGGACCAGTCGTCTCCTGCCCGATGACGCCGTGCTTCAGCGCAATCCGCTCATCGGTGTAACGGGACTGCTCTTTGCCGACACGGACGGTCGTTACGATATAATCGGCGCCGCGAATCGCCTGCCGGCTGTCGGTCGTCATCGTCAGCTTCAGTGCGATGCCGCTCCTGTCGATCACAATCCTGCACAGCTTGCCGATAATGCCGAGCTGCTCTTCATCTGTATCGTGCAGCGTCAGCTCGGTAATTCCGGCATCCTCGGCTTTGAGCGTCAGACTTTTTGTGAAAAGAACAGCCCGCACACCGCCTCCGCCTATCAATGTCAGCTTCATGAGGAGACCTCCTGGTTCACCGATTGATCCTGGTTTGCGCGAATGAAAGCCTCCAGCTCCGCCCGGTCGGGCGCCCCCCCGCTTCCTCCGTACGAAGCGACCGAAAGCGCACCGCATGAATTGCCATAGCTGAGACAGGTGCCCGTGTCCAGCCCGTTAAGGAACCCGTACAAATACCCGGCGTTGAACGAGTCTCCCGCACCCGTGGTATCTACCGCTGTTACCGGATATGCGGGACGGTGCATTCTGATACCGTCCTTATGTGCAATCGCGCCCTTGGGTCCGAGCTTGACTACAATATGATTGCTGAATGCCGACATATGCTCCAGGCTGTCTTCAACCTGTTCAAGACCCGTATAGTGCAGCCCTTCGGTCTCGTTCATCAGAAAAACATCCATATAGGTCATCAGCTCAAAAACGCCCTTATTCCATTCGCCCGTATCGTCCCAGCCAACGTCGCAGGACAGCGTTACGCCCTTCGCCTTCAGCGCCCTTGCCAGCGCAATGACCGCAGCATGGTTGCGCGTTCCTTTATAGCAGGTCAAATGAACGTGCTTGCCCTCCGTAATCCGGTCGAGATCAAGCTTGCCGACGTCGAGCTCCTGATTCGAGCCTGCGTAAGTGATGAACGACCGGTCCACCTGCGGATTGATGGCGATCGTAACGCCGGTATTGTAAATTTGACTGGTTCCCAATAAACTGGTATCGATACCATATTGAACGAACTGATCCCGGATAAAGTGTCCGTAGCCATCATCTCCGAGAATCCCGTTGAAAGCAACCTTCATGCCGAGCTTGGCGAAGGAGATGGAGAACAATGCAGCTCCCCCGCCAACGTGCATCATCATGTTGTCCACGAATATTTCCTGCCCCGGCTGGGGGATTTCATTGCATCCCACCACTACCAGGTCGATATTGGCATCGCCGATCACAACCGCATCGAATTTTTTCACTGCACTCTCCCTCTTCCGCTCCAGGTCTTTGTATGACCCCAGTTTTTCATGTCTCTTGCTGTTTGACGACGGGTCTGCAGCTGTCCCGGACAACCAGGCGGTGCTTTAAAATCAGATCCTTCTTGAAGCCCGTTTGTTGTTGCGTCATGAAGTCGATCAGGGAAAGAACCGTCACCTTGCCCATTTCCTCAATCGGCTGCTCCATGGAAGACAATCGCGGTCTTACCAGCTCGGTCAATTGAGAACCGTCAAATCCGATCACGGAAATATCGTCAGGGACCGAGAGCAAATGGTCGTTAATACAGTTCATCGCGCCTGCCGCCATATCATCGCTGACCGCGAATACCGCCGTCGGACGGACGCGGCTCGCCAGCAGCTCCTTCATCCGCTCGTAGCCGCTCTGCGGCTTGTAATCGCCGAACCGGATGTAATCGTCCTCAATGGGAATATTGTTGTCTTCCAGAGCTTTCCGGTATCCGGCATATCTGCTTTGCCCGGACGTTACGTCCCGCATATCGCCTCCGATAAAAGCGATCCGCTCATGGCCAAGGCCGATCAGATAGCAGGTCGCGTCGTAAGCCGCGCTGTAATCGTCGATTATGACCGACATAAACTTCTGGTCCGCCGGTCGGACGCTGGAAAAAATAACGGGTATATCCAGCTTGTCGAGGAACGCGCGGATCTCGTCGTCCAGCTTCTCGTGCATGATGACGATCCCTTCCACACGCATTTCCTTGAATATGTTCAAATATTTCAATTCTTTGCCGGTGTCCTCATGAATATCGCATACGAGCAGAAAGTAGCCAGCTTGGCTCGCCGTCTGTTCGACGCTGCTCAGAATGGTGGCGTAGAAGCTCGAAGTCAGATCCGGAACGATGATCCCGATCAGGTTTGTCTTCTGGCGGACAAGGCTTCTGGCGATATGGCTAGGTGAATAGCCCAGCTCGTCAATAACGCGCTGCACCTTTGCTTTCAGATCATCCTTGACATATTTTTCACCGTTCAGCACTCTTGAGACCGTCGTGGTCGATACTCCAGCCTGCTTGGCGACATCCTTGATTTTCGGTTTCAACCCTCTCATCCTTCCCGTCTAAGCACTACTGACAAACAAACTATATTTTACTCCAGATTATTCCTTTATGGAACCAATCATTGCGCCTTTGGCAAAATACTTTTGAATAAACGGATACACGCAAATGATAGGCGCAACGACGACCATAATGGTCGCCATCTTGAGCGAATCGCCCGTAAGCTGGATTTTGGCAAGCAAATCCTGTTGATTGGATCCCGCCGCCGTCATCAAATATTCGCGGATCGCATCCTGCTTGGTCAGCATCTCCTGCAGCAGGGTGGATAGCGGCCGGAGATCGGCTTTTCGTACGAAAAAAGAGCCCGTAAACCAATCATTCCAATGGCCCACCGCCGTAAATAGGGAAATCGTCGCCAGAACCGGCTTGCTGAGGGGCAGGATGATGCGCCAAAATATGCTGAAATCGTTGCAGCCGTCAATTCTGGCCGCTTCCTCAAGACTTATGCCGATTTGCTGAAAGAACGTCCGCATAATGATGATATTCCATGCGCTGTACAAGCTGGGGATGACATAAACCCATATCGTATTTGTCAGATGCAGACTGCTGAGCAGCATATAATACGGAATAATTCCACCGGAGAACAGCATGGTGAAGAAGATCATCAGCGTGATAAATCTCACGCCCGGCAGCGTTCTGCTCTTCAAGGCGTATGCCGCCATGGCCGTCAGGAAAACGCCCGCTGCTGTACCCAGCACCGTCCTGAACAGGGAGATGGCAAAAGCTCTGCCGATGTTCGCGGAGGTGAATACCTCCTGGTAGTTCTCAAGCGTCCAGACCCGCGGCCAGAATGAGATGCCTCCGCGTTCCGCATCTTTGCCCGCATTAAAGGAAAGCGCCAGAATGTTGAAGAAAGGAAGCACAATTGACAGGCACAGGAGAATGATCAGCGCGTAATTGACGAACTTGAACAGCTTCTCTCCGGTTGTGAGCTTGTAAAATTCGTTGCCCACGTCTTTCCCTCCTCATGCGATCGGCTGCGTTCCCGGCGTTGCCCGGACAGGAACGCAGCCCTCTTTAGGCTTTTATGATGAACCGGTTACTGCAAAATGAGCTTTGTTTTCGGATCGGAATCTTTTTGATCCAGCAGCTTCTCGTAATCTTCCAGTCCGGCCGCCTTCAGCTGCTTCGCTGCCGAGTCCATGATTTCCTTGGCTTTATCCATGCCTTTCGCATAGAAAGCGCGGATCATGCTGTCATTGTAGTTGTCCAGCGCCGTCTGCAGATCGGTTCCCGACGGGAATTCGTTGATAAATGAGAGCGGACGGTAGCCGTCGACCACGACCTCCTGTTTCTTCTTCTCGTCATAGCCCCAGTAATCCGCGATTTTATTTTGCGACTCGTAGAGATTCGGCATAACCGACAATCCGTATTCCGCCTCGCCGAAGTCATCGAACCGATTGGCGTCGGTCAAGCCCAGGTACTGCCCCCAGTTGTTACCCGCTCCCTCAAACCCCAAGGCCTTGGCTGCTTCCGGATCCTTTGCCTTCAAGTCGAGAACCTCCTGCTTTACAACCGGATTGCCCTTGGCATCAAGTGTATAGTCTCTGCCTTCAAGGCCGTATTGCCAAAGCAGCTTGCCTTCGCGGCTTGCAAGGAAATCGGCGAAGTCCATCACCTCTTGCGGTTTTTTCGTCGTGCTCGGAATCGCCCATATGAAGGAACCTTCCTTGTACGTCCTCGTCATCTGGAACGGACCGTCGACGTAATTGATCGGTCCAAGCGGAAGATAGGTCATATCTTTATTGAAGTCCAGGTTGTTGTGCATTTCGCTGATGATGCCGAACGACCCGTTGATCGCCCCTTCTGTCGCCTTGCTGCCTTCCATGGCGTAATAATCAGGCGCCATCAGCTTCTCGCCCAGCATCTTCTGAACCAGCTCGATGCGTTTCATCATATAATCGGTCTGGCTTTCGTGAATGATCTTGCCGTCCTTGTCCTTATAAAACTTCTGGTCAACCTTGCCCCAGGTAACATCCCGGAAGAGCGTGCCGACCTCATGGTTGCCATTCCCCCAGTACTGCGGACCAACCGGAATGACCGCCTTTCCGTTTGCATCCTTGAAATTGCCGGCCTTGATTTTCTGTGCCAGCTCGTAGACTTGCTCAGTCGTCGTAATCGTGCGCGGGTCGATGCCAAGCGCATCAGCGATATCTTTCCGGATAAAGGGACCGCCGAAAAATTTGAGGCCGTCATGGGGCTCGCCCTTGGCTATGCGCATATGGATGAAGTAGCTCGAGCCATTGAACTCGGGGCGGAACATGATTCCATATTTCGTATCCAGCGGCAAGTAGTCGTCTTCCAGATAATTCTTGTAAACCTCGGTGTTTTTCATCAGGGGCGTCAGGTCAGTGAGAACGCCTTCCTTGGCTGCCTTCGCAAGGACCGGCATTTCCGGACGGGCGCTGTTGTCCAGGTAGGAGACGATAAAGTCCGGCAAATCGCCGGAAGCGAATCCGGCAATCATCCCGTCAACCGCGCTGCTCGCATTTACGGCTTCCAGCTTGAGGGTAATGCCGGTCTTCTCTTTGATGACCTTCGCAATGTCCGGATTGATATCTTTGCTCACATCGTCGCTGTCGATGAACAGCAGCCCCGTTACTGTCCGGTCGGCAATCCATGTCGCCGGCTTCCCGGCATTGTTCTCGGCCGTTTGACCCTCATTGTTTGCCGGCTTTGCCTTGTCCGTACAGCCGGCCAGCAGCATGACGGCCGTCAGCGGCAATGCAATCCATTTGCCCCATTTTGTAAGCATACTCATCCTCTTTCCTGTCATTTTTTTATGATGATTCGGAATGGTATCGCTACCATATCGATTCGTCAAGAAATTTTTTGGAGGCGCGATTGGCCGAAACAACCAAAATCAGTCCGATCAACCCCTGCATGAGACCAACTGCCGTGGCATAGCCGTATTGTCCATTTTGCAGACCAACCCGGATAATATAAGTATCGAGGATATCCGCCACTTCCATATTGCCCGGCGTTCTCATCAGATAAATCTGGTCGAAGCCCGCCTGCAGAATGCTGCCCAACCCGAGAATGAACAGGATCGCAATCGTCAGACGTATGCCCGGCAGCGTAATATGCCAGATTTCATGCCATTTGTTGGCTCCATCAATCTTGGCTGCTTCGTACTGCTCCGGGCTGATGCCGGCAATGGCAGCCAGATAAATGATCGAATCCCAGCCGATACTCTGCCAGATATGGCTGCCGAACATGAGCGGATAGAAATAGCTGCTTTCCATCATGAAGAAGGTGCTGCCCTCTCCGCCGAAATACTTGATCACTTCGTTGACAATGCCGGTATCCGGAGCGAACACGCGCTGCATCAAGCCGATCACGATAACCCAGGAAAGGAAATGCGGCAGATAAGCGATGCTCTGCGTGATGCCCCGGAACCGTTTGCTCCGTATTTCGTTGAACATGAGTGCGAGAAGGATGGGAAACGGCAAGCCCAGGAACATTTTGACGCAGCTTATAATAAGGGTGTTGCGGATCAGGGCTCCACTTTGATAGTTGTCGAAGAAGGATTTGAAGTAAGTGAACCCGACCCATGGACTTCCCAGAATCCCCTTATTGAATTGGTACTCCTTGAAGGCCAGAATAACGCCGCCCATCGGGATGTAGGAGAAGATAATGAAGAATGCGATACAAGGCAGCAGCATCAAGTATAAAATTCTATGCTCAAGAATTCGCTTCATCAGCTTTGACTGGATCTTCATCTCCGCTTTGCTTCTGCCCCTAACCGGCAGCTCGGTTTGCATGGTCGATCACCGTCCCTATTTTGGTCTGCCTGGCAATGGTAGCGATTTCATGTTGCTCAACAGCTGCCTGGCTTTTGTGAATCTGTCATAATTCAGATCGAAATCCGTATCCTTCCGTCTCTATCGTTGACTCCCCCAGGATGGGACAAACGCTTTAACCCGTCATGGACAACACCTCCCCAATAAAGTAAATAAACGCAGTCCGACAGGATAGAAGGATACTGGAATCGATACCAAAAAAAAGCGGCAGCGGGTTATATCTTTAGATTACATAGGCTGTAAGGCTGCGGCTGCGGATATTGAACACGAATGTTACAACAGTATTCTCGCATTCGATTTCCAGTGTTGACCGGGTTTCCGATCCGCTGCGCGGATAATTGTCGATCGAATAGAGCTGGGACAGCGTTCCGTATGGCGCTACGGCATATTCGAAGGATCCCCGGAATGGAAAGACGAAGGAGCGTTTATAGATGCCGTCTCCAACGTAGTACATCCGTGTTGTTTCACTGTTGGAGTCATGGTTGATCGCGCCCAGGTGATGCTGGAAGCTGCCGAACAGGATGACGCGGGCAGGCAGCTTGATGCCGGTTTCCGGGTCATAGCTGTCCTCGGCTCCATAGGAAGTGTTTGGCAACGGGTTGCCAGCCCTCTGCCGCAGGTCGGTTTCCGATTGCCACAGTCGTTTAATCGTCTCTTCCTGTCCAAAACCGAGCGGACATCCTTCGCCTGGCGTATTCGCCTGATAGCAGCTGCTTGAGCTCTCTTCTCCCGTACCCCAAGCGGTAATCTGAATCCGGCAGCTGCCCAGTGTCCTTCGCACGGGCATTTGCAAATACGCGTTGGTATTGTTCACAGCCGTCCATTTCAGGGCATATTCGAGAAACCGGTTGCGGCTCTCGTCATCCTGTGAAGCAAACCATGAGATCTGATCATAACCCCACCATTCCATCCATGCCCGGCGCTCTTCAGGAATCCCTTCCTTCTCATCGAAGAATTGTCCGCCCCAGTTGTCGAGCTCCATTATCACCGGCAATGCATCGCAGCTCCAGCCGCTTGGCGTTAACCCGCCTTCGCTGAATCCTTCCTGCACCAGCGCGAGCTTGTCGCCCGGCTTATCGAGGATCGGCATCCGCGAATACGGCATGGAGTGGAAATCAAACAGAAGTCTGCCCTTCACATTCACCCCGTGCGTATGCGCGTCGAGCAGCACAATGCCGCGTCTCGCATTGGATTTGGCATAGTCCCGTATTTTTTCGAATAACGCCATTGTTTTCGTGAATCCGGTATCCTCGGCGGTGTACAGATGAATCTGTCCCATATGAATGGCCTCGAAACCGGCATCGATATAGCTCGCGGCCCTATAGAAGAACCACAGCCTCGTCTCCTGCTTTTCAATATTCGGAATTCCGCCATTATCGTCCCAGACGTATCCATGCGGCTTCCCATCAAATAACATATCTGCAAAACGGAACGTCCGGCGTTCAACCGGCAGCTGGAATGCCTTGAACACCCAGTCCGGTATTTCAATGTTTTCTACCCCTTTGAATATGGCCTCAAAAATGCATGTCTGCAGCATAATGTCCGGATCAACCTCATGTACGCGTTCCGCCAGTGTCCTGGACTTTCTGAAATGCGCTTCATCATCGGGCTCCAGCGTCCATACACCGGAAGCGCGGCCGAGAAACTTGGCTCCGATGTTCCTGATCATTCTCAAGTCATCGTCCAATGTGTCGCTGTTGACCAGATCTGCGGCCGTAATCGCCCTGGAGAGATATCGTTCCAGAGCTTCCCGGCTTATGCTGCCGTTAAAATTAGAGTGGTTCATAGATGCCTCCGTTTATCGATTTGGTAATCACCCTATATGGTATCGATACCATATAGAGCAATATAAGAACATTTTACCTTAGATCCAGGTTTAAAAGAAGAGAATGATAGGAAGTTGGTATCGATACCATAAAAGCGTTTTCAGTGGGAATTGATTTTAGTATAGGTCACCTTTATACGCTTGTAAACATTTTTTTTCTATGCATTTTACGATGCTTATGATAATACTGGCATGCAGCTGCCGTGCGACCGGCTGCAGTTTGAAAAAAAGCGGACAGCCTTATGCAACATACGTTGCTTTCAGACTATCCGCTTTAGTTTCATCTATAGATTTCACACATGCAGAACACCTGTCCGGAGTACTCTGCGGTCGAAACAGCCTTTCATCCTGAAATGGTTTGCAACGAGATTCGGGAAGGATTAATTTGATCCATACAGCTGCCCGCAGGCTGCATTAATATCTGATCCAAATTGGGTTCTGACCGTGACATTGACTCCCCTTGACTTCAGGATCTGAACGAACTTATTGACACTGTTCCGGTCAGATTGGCTGTAGCTTTGGGCTGTCTCATCGGTCGAATTGTACGGTATCAGGTTAACATGATAAAGATGCTCCCATGCCCCCCTTCCCCGCAGCAGCTCAGCAACGGCTTCCGCATGCTCTGTTGAATCGTTGATTCCCCTGAGCAGTATATACGCAATGTACACCTTTCTTCCTGTATGCCGGATATGATTATCCAACGCATCCATCACTTCTTGCAATGGGAACCGGTCATTGATGGGCATCAGCCCGCTTCTTTGCTTGTCGAAAGGCGAGTGCAGCGAAAAGGTCAGGTTGACCTGCGGGAAGTCCTTCATCAGTCTGTGTATTCCCGGCAGTAAACCGATTGTAGAAACCGTAATTCTGCGATGGCCTAAACCAAATAGTTGCGGATCGGTCAGCATTGCCAGCGCGTCAAACAGATGCGGATTTGCAAGCGCCTCCCCCATTCCCATAAAAGAGACACTGTCCAGGGTATGGCCGTTCAAGTGAAAATGCAGCAGCTGGTCGGTTATTTCATCGGTTGTCAGATTTCTTTTCAAGCCGATCGTTCCTGTAGCACAGAAGCTGCAGCCAAACCCGCATCCACACTGGGAGGATATGCAATACGATTCCCAACCGCGTTTATAACTTAACCGGACTGCCTCGATACGCTCGCCGCCGGCTATACCGAACAAAATCTTGCTGACCTGGTTTGACGATTTCTCGATTAATGGCGTGACGCTGGATACCTGATTTCCAAGCTCATGGATCAATTCGTCACGCAAAAACTTGGGTATCATGGTCATGTGCTCAAATTCACCGATTCTTTGCTTGAAAATAGCGTCAGTGACTTGAAGATATCTGTAGCCCGGCTGTTTCAGGGCGGCAATTATTTGCTGAATCTTTTCATATTTTGATTTTGGCTTCATTATTTTCTCCCTCTTGCACGGAGAAAAAGCGCAAAAACACCAGCATACCCGGTGTTTTTTGCGCTTTACATTAACCAGACTATACGATTAAAAACACCAGGCGAATATCGATGTCATCGCGTAGTGAATCTATATATAGAAGGATAAAGCTCCGGTAGCTGCATCGTTATTTTGTGAACCATGTCAACGATCATGTTAAATGACAGGTCCACATAAACATCTACAACCTCAATCATCGCGTTCATCCTCCTTTAGTAGTTGCATTGACTAAATACGTCAACAACCTAACATGAATCCTCACCATAGTCAAGCTTCAAAGAAACTTAATGTTCATCAAAATCACATTAGAGTTCAATAGTTTTTGTAGCAATATTTTTGCAAAATTCACTGTCATGCTCCACAAAAAGAATGGTTGGCGAGTACTCAAGCAGCAGCTCTTCAATTTGCATGCGGGAAATAATATCAATAAAATTAAGCGGTTCATCCCAAATATGCAAATGAACCTTCTCACAAAGACTTTTGGCAATCAGCACTTTCTTTTTTTGGCCGCCGCTAAAGGCGGAAATATCCTTTTCAAATTGAACCCGGGAAAAATCAAGCTTTCTTAAAATCGATTTAAAAAGGCTCTCCTCAATCCCGTTCCTGGCAGCATAATCAGATAAATTGCCCTGTAGATGGGATGTGTCCTGTGAAACGTAGGATATTTTCAGCTGACTGCCCTTTCTGAAAGTACCCGTATAGTTGATATCCTCACCGTAAACAAGCTTGATAATGCTTGATTTTCCGGAACCGTTTTTACCTGAAAGCGCAATTCGGTCGCCCTGCTCAATCGTAAAGCTTATATCGGCGCAAACCATCTTCTCATCGTAGTAGATCGATACATTTTCAAGCTCAGCAAGCTGGTTTTTGTGAAAAGCAAGCTGCGAAATCTTTAAGCTCTCCGAGCCTTCGATATTTCTAAGAAGCTTGGACTTTTCGTCAATGGCAGATTGCTGCCTTTGCTCCATCGATTTGGAGCGTTTCATCATTTTAGCAGCCTTGTGGCCAATATACCCTTTATCGACCTTGGAACCGGAATTTCGTGTTCCGTTTTTTGTCTTTTCCACCTCATGTGACCAATTGCCCGTTCGTTTGGCGGATTCTGACAAGTGCTTGATGTCTTTTTTCAGTTTATCGTTCTCTGCAAGCTCAAAGTTATCCTGACGCTTTTTATTTTCCCACCAATCGGAGAAATTCCCTTTTTGAATTTCTACGTTGGTTTTATTGATCGACAGTATATGGTCCACGCAGTTATCAAGAAAGGATCTGTCGTGAGAAACCAGAATAAATCCGCTTTTGGTTTTGAGATAATCACTGACAAGTTTTCTTGCATCCATGTCAAGATGGTTGGTTGGCTCATCAATTAACAGGAAACTGTTTTCCTTAAGGAACAATGCAGCCAGCAGCACTTTCGTTTGTTCTCCGCTCGATAGTGAATCGAAGGGCCGGTATAAAACATCCTCAGAAACCTTCAGCAAGGAAAGCTCACGCATTAACTCCCAGTGAAGATAATCCGGAAAAATGTCGTTGATTACATCAAGGGTATTGTTTTCCTTGTTTTGGACATGGAATGGAAAATATTCAAAACTGACATTAGCAGAAATATTTCCGCTGTATTCATATTTGCCAAGCAGCAAATGAAGAAAAGTCGTCTTGCCTCTGCCGTTTCGTCCCGTAAACCCTAATTTCCAATCGGTATCGATTTGAAAATTGACGTTTTCAAATATGTTATCGTAGCTGCCATCATAGGCGAATGTCAGGTTGGTAACATTTATTAATGACATGAAATACATCCTCCTGTATACAAAAATAAAGAGCTGCAAGAAAGTTACTTCTCGCAGCCCAAATAAATACAGTTAATCCAACCCCCTGTGGAGGTAGATAAGGATATATTGTTTGAGTGAAAAGAATGTAACTTTCTTGCCCATAAAAAATAAAACATGCGCAAAATACCGCTTTTATTGTTTTATTATTTGTTATGGTTAGCAAGAAATATTACATTATTCTTTTCAACTCCAATCACTAAATTACAGGTATCTTATCATACCCCTTTTTCGATTTCAATAAATAAATCATGGGCATTAGCGGATTGTGACCCCATGTTAATTCTTTTTTAGATCAATTTGGGCAATCGAAGCACCGATTCCCGGTTGATTGGGCGAATTGGTTCCACGGTCGACGTCAAAATTGCTTGCGTATAAGGTACGGCCCACAAAATGAAGGCTCGCCGGGAACTCCAAGGGTCCATTATTGTTGTTGGACGTTATCTCCGCTACTTTGCCCGACCGCGATATTTTTACAATCGCATTCCGTTCATTGGCTGCGACATACAGCGCGTCATGGGGACCAAAAGCAATGCCGTCAGCTCCGTAAAGCAAAGGACTTTTCGCAAACCGTTCAACTTCTCCGAAAGCACCGTCCTTGCCAATCCTGACGCGATTAATTTCACCTGAGCTGGTGTTGGAAATGTACAATCGCCCGTCCCGGCCAAAAGCCAGTCCGTTGACCACGATTGGCTGCTCCGGTCTCTCCGCCGTAATTCCGCTCGCCCAAACAGTGCGTTCACCTTCAGGAGTCACAACATAGATATTGCCGGTAGCTCCGCCGCTGACGTATAAATTCCCTTTCCGGTCAAACGCCAGCCCGTTTGCACCGTCTACACCTTCGGCGAACGTTTCCACTTTATCCGGACTGAACGGTCCTTTTTTCAGATTCTCTGAAGACACGCGGAGAATAACCCCGCCTTGTCCTGCTCCTCCACCGCTTGCCATATACAGATTTCCTTTTTTATCAAACGTCATGCCTGTAGCCTGTCTTGGCAGAACCGTCAGCGTTTCCGTCGTGCCTTTGCCCGGCATGATCCGCAATAATTGCCTGGAATCCAGGTCAATGGTATAAAGTCGTCCTTTCTTGTCACCGGTAAGCCCTTCAATTCTCATCCCTGCCGCACTGGCCGGATCCAGATCTGCTGCAATGGACACTTTAACCTTATCCTGCTTGTTTGGACCGCCGGAAGCAAAAATTGCGGAATTTAGCGACACCAACCCTATCAACGCCACCACCAATACCACCATGACCTTTTTACGCACTTCCATCATCTCCTCCTTCAAAATGAGAGTTAAAATCCTGATTACCATTTTACCCGATATCCATAAATATGAAACGAAAGCCGCAATCAATCACATACTTGAAAAACAGGGTTATGGATGATCTCATATCTTTGTGGATCATATGACCGCTTCCCAAGTCTTGGATAAAGCCGCTTGTTTCGAGTATATTATGAGGAAACCTAACACATGAGAAGGTGGATAAACAATGACTTTAACCAAATTGCCCCCGAAAGAGAAAATTCATGAAGCATATAGCGCGATTGCAGATGGCAGAGTCATAATTGAAGGAAATTCAGCCAAGGTATCATCATCCGATCATACCAAAATATACACCGTACAATGGGACAACGAAGTTTATTCATCCAATGACAGTGCTTCCTATTGGCAGGGATACCCTGGTTATCCGATCCTTGCTGTTTTAATGCTTCAAGGTAAACTGTCTCTTCATGCAGCCACTGCAGGGTATTTCAAGGGGATCAATTGGAAACAACTGAATGCCGAGCATAAAGCAAATTATGCTGCTGCGGTTTCGGTCATTATGGAGGATCTTCGGCAGACAGGCGTGGATGGCACTGCGATTCAAGATGAAGTTGAGAAAGTATACAGTGAGTTAAAGGAATTAGACATCAAAACGAAACGAAGCTCAGCCCGTCCGCCACATTGACAGGCAAGGGAGACATTCTAATCATTTAGACTTGCTTCGTGTAATTGGACGGTAGAAGCTCCCCGAGCATGCAGACAGGCAAGCTGAGGAGCTTTTATAATAACGAACCGTAAAGCGAAAATGTTCGGCTACACGACTTTAATAGAGGTTACAAGACCGTTGGTAAGGGTAAGCTCGACTGATTGTCCCAATTTCAGCAGGGCCGGGTTCCCGACAATAACGACATCAGGAGAGACGTTCAGCACAATCGCTGATGTACTGTTGTTCGCGTTCTTGGTGATCGACAGCGTGTTAATCTTACCCTTATCATTGAGTGCGATCGAATTATATTCCCCTGTTTCAGTGGTTACAGTCGGTTGGACCGCCGTTTTGGTCACTTCAATAAATACGGCTTTGTTCAAGTAAGTACGGACGAGCACTTCATCGCCTGCGGCCATAGCCGACGGTGCCGACTTCACATCATGACGGAATATGAACACGCCCGGGTCGAGCGGGATTGCCACTTCCGTATTGTCCGGCTTTACGATTACGATCGAGCCGTTGGCTGGAGCCGCTTTCAACTTTCCGGTAATGGCTTGTCGATCGTTGTCCGGCAGCTGCTCGTCCGTACGGTCCAGCAGTGCAGCCAGCTCCCCGCGCGTAACCGGTTGGTCGGGGCGGAACGTATTGTTATTGTAGCCTGTGATGAGGCCCTTCTCCAATGCAACGGCAACATAGCCCACTGAAGCGGCCGGGATTTTATCCGCATCCTTGAAAGACAGCTGCGTATTTACTTTCGCTTTCGCGTCCGCTTCCAGACCCAGCGCTTTCACAAGCAGCGTCGCTGCAAATAACCGCGTTGCTGGCTTGTCCGGCTGAACAACCATATCCGTTTCGGAGAACAGGTCTTTCTCCAGCGCCACGGCTACATAGCCGACAGCCCAAGGATATTTGCTCGCCAGCTGGTCCGCGTCCTTGAAATTCAGCTTTGTGCTCATTTCCGCTTGGGATTCGGCTTGTTCGCGCAGCCCCATCAACCGGACTGCCGCAACGATTGACTCTATGCGGGATATGCTTTGCTGTGGTTTGAACGTACCATCGTCATAGCCGTTGAAGACCCCTTTGGACGCAAGGCGGATAATATGCTCGAAAGCCCATTTAAGCTCCTTCTCGTCCTTAAAGTTCAATTGAATATCGATACCGGCTTTTTTGCCATGACTTTGCGCTTTTCCATGATCGTCGTTATTATTATGTCCTTTGTCTTTGCCGTCTGCAAACGCGCTCGTTGCGCCGCCAGCAAGTGTTAGTAACGCCACCGATGCAGCTACTGCCCTCTTCAACATTGCTTGTTTCATCGTGTTGCCACTCTCCTTTACGATTTGCGGACCAGGCCGCTTCTGCTTTCGCATATAACGTTCGGGAGTGGTCAAGGGATTTTGGGGGGTGGTCGCATAAACTTAAATGGAATCGTCCGCTGGGTTACAGCCGCTGGACATTGACTGATTTAACCTTGTAGTGTCTGAAAACCATTTGGATAACGACGCTTCACTCTTGTTGCCAATGCAAAAACACCTCCAAAGTTGTCCCCAGCATCTTACGACATGGGATCATACTCTTGAAGGTGTTTTTAATTTGTTTCACGTCAGGGGGCAGCCCCAACTGGCAAAATAATAGTCCTATGCTTAGCGAGCCGGGGGAATGCTTTGCGGATTATTAAACACATTTTTAGGGTCATATTTAGCTTTTACTCTCCGTAATCTCGGGAAGTTCGCCCCATAGTAAACCGGACCGGAATTTTTAATCCCCTGGTCTGGAACGTTAATATAAGACCCTACGATGTAGGGCGCAAGCTTCCGGCGCGTATTGCGAACGACGGCAATATTTTTAGCAGCTTGGGATGGCTTGATCCATGAGCTGTTCCACTCAACGTAAAATTTCGCTTTACGCCAGTAGAATGCCGTAGCTCTGGGCGCCACACGGCTTACGGCTCCGCCCCAGTTGAGGAAGAAGAATCCCGCGTCTTTGCCTTCTACCTGCTCTAAAAACTGGCGCATGGACTTGATGGCCTTATCCGGGAACGGACGCCGGCCGAAACCGCTGGAGAACTGGTTGCTTTCCCTTTGCGTAAGGACAGGATCTGGAGGCAGCAGGAAGTCCACGACTTTCGGGTAGGGTAATAAACGAATGAGTTTGCTCGTTGTCGTTCCGACGCTCGTCATGGGCTTTAATAGGCGGATGGCCTCCGTTTTGGATCCAAGGAACAGACCCTCCATGCTGACGTTGCCGCCTTTTTTCGGACCGATCGTTAATTCGCTGCCCAGCCTGGTATTGACGCAAGGCGCCCATTTTTGCCAGGCTTTGAGTACCTCCTCAAATTGCTCCCATGGCCAGGTGATGCGATATACGGTAGCCTTGTCCGGAGCGGGATGCACTCTGAATTTGTACCTGGTGTATACGCCAAAATTGCCGCCGCCTCCCCCTTTGGAAGCCCATAGGAGATCGGCGTTCCGATTTTTGTTGGCACGAATAACCCTTCCCTTCGCGTCAACCATTTCGAGTCCAATCAGATTATCGCTGACGAGGCCAACCGTCCGTTGAAGCGGCCCGATTCCTCCGCCGAGCGTGATTCCGCCGATCCCAACGGAAGGGCTGTCTCCGAAAGGAGCTATATAACCTAGCGGCGCAAGCGTTTTAGCGATTCTTCCCACTGTATTGCCCGATCCAACAATTGCAGTGCTCTTTTTTTTGTTTAGCGTAATTTTCTTCATTTCGCTTACATCGATGACAAGGCCTCCGTTGACCTGTGAAAGATTGACTTCCAGCGAATGTCTTCCGCTTCTCGGCCGAATGGGGACATTATTCTCGCGGCCCCATTTTATGGCATTTGCCACATCCTGTGTTCGCTGGGCAAAAACAAATACTTTGGGGAATCTGTTCGTATGGGGATCCCAATTCTTGCGTGCCACTTCATAGCCCGGGTCACCTCTAAAGATAACTCGCCCGGTAAGCTTCGTTTTGGATTTCACTTATCCAACTCCCTTTGAGCAATTTATTTCACTGTATCCAAACAATAGTGACCATATAACGTATGAAGGACATCAGTCTAAAGAGTGGGCTGATTTAGAATATTACGGATATAAGGTTGATCGAAATTATGTTTTATTCATCGAAGTAAACGTTAAACAGCCCCCACCATGCGGACATGATGAGGGCTGATGCTATCCAATCGCTGTTGTTTCAGTAAGCGGCAAGCTAAAGGCAGCGCCTGTGGCCGCGGAAGCAGCTTGTCAATTGCTTCGGAACCGCTTGGGTCCATCAAGGTTGCTGCATAATTAAATTCCTCCATTTAGCTCAATCAGGTTCCCGCCAGGGTCACGAAAGTAGGCGACACGGTGACCCCATTCAGGCGTGTCATGTGGTTCCTTAACAATTTCAACATCTCTGCTCTTTAATTGATCGTATACTGCGTCAACGTCATCCACTCTGAAGATGATGGCAACCTGATCATGGGCGCTGAATTCATGGGGCCTGCGCATGTCCTTGACGGGTTCGCTTCCCATCCGGGGCTCTAATGCGATATTGATGTCCCCCGTCCGAAACTCGGCATACGGAGTGTCTTCATTTCCATGGAGGACTTCAAGTCCAATGATGTCTCTGTAAAACAAAAAACACTCTCGAACATTCGGCACTAATAAGCGTACATGTGAAACTTTCAAGTTATTCCCTCCTAAGAACTTATTGTTCATGTCAGATACGTTCGGATAACACAAAACCTGAGCAGATTTCATTATCCCTCTTTACTGTCAGAATAACATGCCGCCGGAACAAGGATTTCTTATAGATTGCGGTGTTTTGATAGCCGCTATCCCGGCTGGTTTCATAAAAGAGTTGAAAGCCATCACGCACCTTCACACCACGCGCGGGGAGTCGCGCATGGTGCCGACATGACAGGGGGCTCGCTGACGATAAAATCCATCCACGCAGCATAACAGGTAAGGATGCGAATCTTCAGACTCTTGCTCAAACCGCCTCGCCGCCAAGCGTGGACGGGAACGAAACAGTATGAGAAAAGCCAGTCATATGGACGGCGCTCAACATGGCGGTCCTTAAGCCTGGACGGCAGCCGCCTGCTGCTCCGCCTCTGGCTGAGGCGTCAGCACTTCCCGCTTCATGAACCAGCAGATCAGGAAAGCGCCTGCGGCGAATACCGCTCCGATCAGGAACATCTCTTGAAACGCCTCCGCGAACACCGTCTTGATGCTCAGCACCAGATCGGCCGGCAAGCCTTGCGGGATGCCACCGTTCATGATGGAAGCCGCGGAACCGGCCGGGAATTGGTTCGACATTCCGGCAATACCGTCGTGAATATGGCGGGAGAGCATACTTCCGAAGATGCTGAAGCCGAGGGTCGCACCGAGCGATTGAAACAGCTGCACCGTTGCGACGCCTACGCCGGTATGCTCCTTGTCGACGGTCTCCTGCACGATCAGGTTGTCGCTTCCGAACAGGACGCCGATGCCAAGACCTAGAACGAAGAAGGCGACAAGGATATAGATGACGGTCGTTTCGACATCGATGCGCGAAAGAATGAGATATCCGGCGATCGGCAAAATAAAGGATACGATGAACAAATACTTATAAGCAACACGCGTGATGAGGAATCCGCACAGGACGCTCATTGGAATGGCGCCGGCCATGAAGGCGAGCGACAAGTAACCGGAAGCCGTCGGGGTCAGGCCCATGACGTTCTGCGCGAAGAACGGGAATCCCGACATGCCGCCCATAACGCCAAGCATCGTAACAAACACGATCAGCGACAGCACTACGACGGAACGGTTGCGGAACAGCTGCAGCGGAATGATCGGCTCCGCGGCTCTCGCTTCGATGCGGACAAACAACAGGATGAACAACGCGGATAGCACGAGCAGGCCGATCACGACGGGAGACGACCAGGAATAGCCTTTGACATCGATCAGAACCGGGGCGAACAGCAGCGACAAGATCGCGAATACGAGCGTCGTTGCGCCGGCCCAGTCGATATGCTTCTTCTCGGGGCTGACCGATTCGCGCAGCCCCTTGGCAACGAAGAATGCCGCAATGAGACCGACCGGAATGTTAATCAAAAAGATCCAGTGCCAATCAATATGGCTGACGAAATAACCGCCGATCGTCGGTCCGATCAGCTGCGGCAGGATCAGCATCGGCCCTACGAGGCTCTGTACCTTCGCGCGCTGTTCCAGCGGAAAGGAATCGCCGATGATAATCATCGCGAGCGGCATCAAGCCGCCGGCGCCAATCCCCTGCACGCATCTTCCGAGCAGCAGCATCGTCATGGATTGGGATAAACCGCAAATGATGGAACCGGCCATGAACATCGCAACGCACATGAGGTAAATTCGTTTGCGGCCGTACAGGTCGGCCAGCTTGCCGAAAATCGGCATGAAGACCGTAATGGACAGCATGTAAATACCGGCTACCCAGCCGAACAGCGACAAGCCGTGCAGTTCCCGGATAATCGTCGGCAGTGCGGTCGATACCGCCGTCTGGTCCAGCTCGGAGAAGACGAGACCGAGCAGCAGCCCGATCATGATAAAGCTTTTGTTCGTGGATTCATTAATCAATTGGATTTCACCGCTTTCTTCGATGTTAAGCTTACTTGAGGAGCAGCCGGATCATGAAATCAGGCGTGGGACGCCGATAGCCTTCCAGGTTATCGGAGCGTATATTCATCAACCCGGATAGCGTGCTCAAATACCACATACTCAGTTCGCCCGGGTCACCGTCGATGAACTCCCCGTTCTCCTGCCCTGACTTGATGATGGGTGCCAACGCGACTATCATCGCAAGAGGATCGTAATCTGACATCAGCTTCGCCACTTCGTCCGGTACGTCGCGGGCTGTCATCACCTGCTGCATCAGGATGAAGGCATGGTTGTCTTCCTGCAGAATTTCCTGGGCCATCATACGGATCTTGTCCGTAGGCGTACCCGGCATCGTTCCGACGAGCGCGAACGCTTCCTTGGCGCCTTCCACCGCAGATTCGACGAGCTCGGCCAGAATCTCATCCTTGGATTTGAAATACCGGTAGGACAGCCCGTCGCTGATTTTGGCTTCCTTGGCAATCATGCTCATTTTTGTACCGATCAAGCCGTGCTGGGCAAATACCTTCAGTGCCGCCTTCTTAATCTGTTCCCTGCGTTCGTCGCGAATATGTTCCGAATCGATGGTCATGCGCCTTCCTCCCCTTCATTTTAATTTGAGTGAATAATTCATTCATTCACTTTGTGAAATTATCTTATTCATTTTCGGGACCAATGTCAATCCTTTTTTTCGCGTAAACATATTTCAGATTGATTCGGTCGTTCCGCCTCTGGAAGCGCGCCCTGCTGATGATTTTCTTGTGCAGCCGCACCGTAGTCGGCAATTATGGATAACCGGCATCCAGGCAATAAATAGCCTGTCCGCCACCAGCTCGTTCGCATGCTTTCCCGAATGATGAATACATTTAAGTATTCGATAATCAGGAGGAACCAAGCTATGGCACAACCGGGGCAAACATTCATGAGAGGTACGCTGGTGTTATCTGTTGCTGCTTTTATCAACCGTATTCTCGGCTTTATCAGCGGCATGTATGTCGCTCGCGTATTGGGCGCGGAGGGAATCGGTCTCTTGATGATGGCACATCCTCTCGTGCCGCTCGTCATAACCATTACGGAGCTCGGCTTGCCGGTGGCGATATCAAAGCTGGTCGCGGAGGCCAGCGCCCGCAATGAGCGTGTGAAAGTAAGGCGCATCCTGCATGTCTCGCTCGCTGTCACCGGCGTCTTGAGCGTGGCGCTTACGACCATCTCGTTTCTGGGCTCCGAGTGGATCGCATCCATCCTGCTGAGCGACCAGCGCGCCTATTACGCGATGCTCGCGATCACGCCGATCGCGCCGATTGTCGCCGTCTCTGCGGTGCTGAAGGGATACTTCCGCGGCATGCAGGAGATGAAGACCATCGCCGCTTCCGATGTGCTGGAGCATACGGTTCAGATCGCCTGTGTACTGGCAATGGTGCATCTGCTGCTGCCCTATGGCATTGCGTATGCGGCTGCGGGCGCAATGGCCGCCTCTGTCGTCAGCGAAGCGATCAGCCTCTTATTCCTGATGACCAGCTACAAGCTATACGGTGAATCGAAGGCCAGGGGCGAGACCTGGGGAAGCCACCTGAAGCAAGGTAGAAGCACACTTTCCGAGCTGCTGAAGATCGGCCTGCCAACGACAGGCCATGGCGTTATTCAATCGCTATTCGGCGCATTCCAGCCGCTGCTCATTACAACAAGCCTGGCGATGGCCGGTATTGGCACGGTGCTCGCCACCAAGCAGTTCGGCATGTTGGCCGGATATGCCTTTCCGCTTCTGTTCATGCCGAGCTTTATTACGCAATCCCTGTCCACCGCGCTCGTACCGGCCATTGGCGAGGCAGCCGCGAACAAGAACGGTCTGCTTATTCATGAACGGATGAATCAGGCACTGGGCCTGGGACTTCTGATCGGTGCGCCGGCGACCGTTATTCTGTTTGAATGGGCAACTCCGCTCACGACGCTCGTCTATAATGCGCCGGAAGCGGGATTGCTGCTGAAAATTCTGGCGCCGATGTTTTTCCTGCATTATTTCGACGCACCGCTGCATGCGATCCTGCTCGGACTTGGCCGTGCGAATGCAACGCTGTGGAATTTCGTCGTAGCCACCGTATTCAAGGCAGTCTCCATTTTCGTATTCGGCAGCCAATTCGGCATCATTGGCGTCACATACGGCATCGGTATCGGCATCATCATGCAAACGCTGCTGAACTTTTTATCGATTTCAAGCTCGATCGGATTTTATTGGAGCATCCAACCCTATATCAAGGCTGGCCTCTCCATGGTGCTGATGGCGTTATGCGGGCGCTGGACCTTCGACTATCTGACCCTCCAGGAGCTGCCGCTGTTATGGAGCGTAATAGGCTCAATTGCCGCTTCTTTGCTTCTTTACTTCGCTGCGCTCTTGTTGATGGATACGTTGAAGTGGAAATACACGCGGGGTACGATTTCGATACCGCGGTAAGCGGTTTGTAACATGGCAAGGTACGGTGTTGGAAGGAGCGGGAGTCTCAAGCTGCGGCGTGATTCCCGTCCCCCTCTTCCGGTTCTCGCATCCATTTCCCGTCTATTCAAAAAACCTCCATTCACTAAGAACAGAAAAGCGGCCTGCTCAAAGAAAATGCTAATGAGTGCCGCCAGGAATGCACTTCGAAACCCGCTCGGCGAGGCCGGCGACAGTACGTCCGAAGATCAGGTCATCCTTGAGCGCTCTGGCAAGAATTAAACCTCCCTGGATCCCGCCAACCGCCTCCTCCGATACAATCGCGGCGGTTTCGCGCGTGGTTCCCGCCCGTACTAGAGCTGCACACAAGGCGTCGATCCATCTTTTGAAATATTGACAAATGACCGCGTCGAAGCGGTCTCTGGTCTCGTCAAGGGCAAAAGCGCCCACCAGACAAATCCGCTTTCCAGAATTAAAATACGTTTCAACCTCCTGCCACATTTCTGAAATAGCCTGCTGAGGATCATGTTGTTCGAGAGGCTCAAACACCTTGCTTACGAACCAAGCATCAACATGCGCAAGAATCTCGGCTGCCATTTCCTCCTTCCCCCCCGGAAAGAAGTAATACAGGCTTCCTTTCGAAAGGCCGGTTCTTGCCGTGATTTTGCTCATGGATGCGCCCTCGTAACCGAGCTCCCGAAAAACCTCGGCAATAAGCGGAACGACATCGGTCTTCTCGAAAACGGTACGAGTCATAGATTATTCCCCTCTTTATTCGAATTGTTCCAGTATAGACTGATCGGTTTAGAGATGCAAGTGTTCCAATCGCCCATCCCCCAACGGATCTTCCGCTATATCCAACGGCAGAAAATTTAAACAGTTGCTTTTTATAAACCGATCGGTCTATACTAGGACAATCATATTATTTAAGGAGTGATTGTATGGCTGCTCTTGTACCGCCATTCACGCGGGGAACCGCGATGGCTAAAGTTCGCTTGGCTGAAGATGGCTGGAACAGCCGGGATCCGGAGCGTGTGTCAATGGCTTATTCGGAAGATAGCCGCTGGCGGAATCGCGCCCAGTTTCCTGTCGGCCGGGCCGAGATCGTCGCGTTTCTCACACAAAAGTGGAACAGGGAGCTGGAATACCGGCTGATCAAAGAGCTTTGGGCGTTCACCGATGATCGAATCGCGGTCAGATTCGCGTACGAATGGCATGACGAGAGCGGACAATGGTTCCGCTCCTACGGGAACGAGAATTGGGAGTTCGATGCTCACGGTCTGATGAAGCGAAGATTTGCGTCGATCAATGATTTGCCCATTCAAGAATCTGAACGAAAATTTCACTGGCCTCTCGGCCGCCGGCCTGAGGGGCATCCCGGTCTCTCCGATCTTGGCCTATGACACACCGGGCGGTAGAGGTATCCATGACTTGTATGTCAAATCAATCTGGTTTGTCACGTTCGGCCAAATGCAGGAATCGGTATTAAAAAAAAGCTTGCCTCCTCCACAGGATGCAAGCTTTTTGCCCGAATTTCTTTTTCAGAGAAAATGAATCTACTTCTTGCTATCCTTCCTGCTGATCGAAATCCAATCCGCCAGTTGTCGGATATCTGACTCTGAAGCGCAGCGTAAAGTAAATTTGGCAGCTCCTCTTCCGGCAGCAAGAGCGATTTTCAAATTCGCAAGCTTTCTTTGTTCCTGAAACGGCGTCTGCGACATTTGAACCCATTGAATGCGGCGTTTCGGTATAAGCGCCTGATGGAGCGAGAAACCTCCATATCGAACCGCAATTTGCCCGTTAGCGGCCGACCAACCCATCTGTCTGTAAGCCATTTGCTCCGTCAGCAGGATTACGGCCGGAAGCAGGAGCGTTAGCCAGCCAAGACTTCCCGGAATCCAAATGATCGCCGGAACGGCAGCAATCAAGCAGCAAAGCACCGGCGTAAAAACAAAATAGCGCCATGCCCTCGGCTGAAGTCCCCTCCATGCTTCCGGCAGCGTAAAAGATGGAATAAACCTGTTCAATACATCGGCGGCTTCTCCGCTTCGAACAATCGGGAATATGAGGATCGATTTCTCCTGTTTCTCGGTTTTACCTGCTACTACCGCCCGGATACTCACCCATCCGAATGGCCGGTGAAGCCAATGCCGGACCAGATGAACCGCCTGAATGCGGTCAAGCGGTATCGTCAAGTGCTTTCTTTCCAATAGACCCCGTTCTATGGTCAGCTTGTCATTGCTCAATTCCAATTGAAACCCGTAATCTCTGAGAAAGGTCACCGTCACCGCGAGTAACCAGGATACGACAATCAACAGACCCAGGCTTAAGGACACCGTAATCCATCCGGAATCCAGCCAATCCGGAAAACTCTCCCACAGCTTGAGTGATTTCATTATATCTTCTCCATACTTGAACAGGAGAATGATCAGGATAATGAATACATACCCGATCATGCCGGATGTCGCGCTATGAACGAGGAGCCTCTGGAATGAGAAAATCATCTTCTGATCCCCGGACGGATCATGTACGGATGCCGTACCAGCTGCAGCCGGGATATTCAAATCAGTTTCCTTCCGGTCAGGAACAGAATCAGGATGCACGAGCGGCGGCGCGGCCGCAAATCCCAGCGATTCCTGAATGCGGCGCGCCTCTGCTGCCGATATGGAGCTGAGCACCGCTTCCGGCTTTTCGCCGCCTGCCGTCTCCACCTGCAATCGGACCAGCCCCATAACGCGGTCGTAGATGCTTTCCGTCGTGTCGATCGACTGGATCCGGTCCCGGGTAATCCATGTTTTCTTTTTCACCCAAATGCCCTGCTCGATATAGATGGCCCGATGCTCAATTCGATACTTAAAGCGCAGCCAACGCTGCCAGCTGAATAAAGTCAGCAGCAATAACACGAACACGATTAGCCATACCGATAACCAAAACCGGTTAACCGACTCTCCTAACAAAGTGGGCGCAGATACCACAATAATTGGAATGACTGGCAGGAGCCCATATAATTCCTTCAGGATTTTGGCGACAAAATAGAGCATGGCTGCCGGATGTAGTCTCTTGTAATCATGGGTTCCATGACGGTCAGATTTCTTCATCGATAAGCCTCGCTAACGTGGCGATTTGTCTGTGCACTTGTTCCGCCGTACTCTCCGTCAATGCTGGTATCTCGTGGCTTCCTGCCGCTGTGGAAAATGTGAGGGTCGTAAGGCCGTAATGCTTCAGGATCGGCCCCTGCTTGGCATCGATATGCTGGATACGGACCATCGGAATCAGCGTTCGTTTCCGAAAAAAAAACCGTGCCAGAGCTCAATTTCGTGCTCGCTTATCAGATACCGCCACGACCTGTACCTCATGCGGGGCAGCAAAACGATTTCAAAAGGAATGGAAACGACCGTCCAGGCAGCTGCGGCGATGACAATCCACAGGGTCCAATCAAAACGGATAGTCAGCCCTGACAATACCGCAATAATGACAACATAAATGGAAATCGTTATCCAGCCTTCAAGCCTTCTTGCTTGAATTACCTTGGGATCAATCCGTAACATGGCGGAATCAGGATTCATATTGCCCCCTTGTGCTTTTTTTTGATTATTCCTCTTCCTCAAGACCAGTCTAATCAGGCTGCCGGCGGGTAGCCAAATCAAAGAGAGTGGCCATTTCCAGTGTATACGCTTCGATATCGAACGCCGGATCGGCCAGCAACGAACCCGCACGGTCGATTGCATTTCGAATCGTCATCGCCATTACCCGGGCTCCGAATTCCGAAAACGCTCTGAAGCTCCCTTCTTCCTGTCCCCACCGTATTATCGCTTCCAACGGAACAAGAATCGCATCATTTGCGGGCTTTGCATAAAGCAGCTTCCCATCCTCCGTTCTCGCGTTCCATACAATTTCCATTACTGCCGCAACATGCTGTTTATGGGCTCCGATGAATGCCAGGTTCGTCTCGATATAGCTCCGCAGCATGCTTGCCGGAGTCGTTTCCTCTGCAATCCTGGACATAAAGGCTGCTCCGTCAACATACAATGCGGTCACTATATGATGCATAAGCTCTTCTTTGCTGGAGAAATGATAGGAAACAACTCCCTTGCTGATGCCGGCACGTTTGGCGATTTGTCCGATGGATGCCTGCGCAAACCCGCGTTCAGCAATCGTTTCAATCGCGCATTCCATAATTTGGGCTCTTCGAGCCTTTTCGATAAAGGACTCTTTACTATGACCGGTCGAAATGTTTTTTGTTTCCATGGCTATACTTTAGTACGGTCGTACTAAATTTGCAATGGGTTCTGTTCCTCTCCAGCCAGAAAAACCTCCTGGACCTTGAACCGCCAATTCCGGTTGGCGGTCATTTTTTATAATAATGACAAGACTTGTCACTATTGCGAGCTACAATTGGATTCAAGCCCGGCATACACGGGCTGGCGGACAAAAACGTAAAAGGAGACATTCATGATGATTTCGCATCAAACAATCGGCATTAGAAAATTTTTCAAATCAGGTGGTATGAAGCTTTCCTATCTTGATTTTGGTGGAGAGGGTCAAAAAATACTGCTGCTGCTGCATGGACATATGGGAAATGCCCGGGAATTTTCCACACTGGCATCCAGATTCGACGATTGGCGGGTAGTCGCCCTGGACCAGCGCGGCCATGGCTGGAGCGAGCACCCCGCTGACAAAGATTACTCAAGAGAAAGCTATGCAGCGGATATCTATAACCTGATTCACCAGGAACTGGGCGGAACGCCTGTAACCCTGCTCGGTCATTCGCTGGGCGGAGTTAACGCTTATCAGTTTGCTGCCCTGTATCCTGAACTGGTCCATGCAGTTGTTGTAGAGGACATCGGCGTCGAATTAAAGCATGATATATCTTTTGTAGTTAAGCTCCCGGAGCGTTCCGCTTCGCTGCAGCAGCTGAGAGAAGCACTTGTCCGTACAGGATTCAGGGCAGTCGATTACTTTTCCGAGAGTGCGTTTGAGGATGAATCAGGCTGGGGATTCCGCTTTGATATTAAGGGGATGGCCATCTCGACCCAAAGCATGAATGGAATTTGGTGGGAGGATTGGCTGGCTTCCACTTGTCCTATTTTGCTCGTCCATGGTAAAAAAAGCTGGGCTCTCCGACTGGAAGAAGCGGAGCGCATGGTGTCACGAAGACCTCATACCAGGCTGGAGGTTTTTGAAGAATGCGGTCATGGTGTCCACTCTGATGACGTCAATGGTTTTTATCAGGCCGTAAAGAATTTTTTGGACGAGCTGCGCCTGGAATGAAACAAATAAAAATATACTTGATGTTAGCCGGTTTTGCGGTCTTCACGGGACCCTCTTTTAATCTTGCGAAGTATGCGGTAGGCTATTTTTCTCCATTCGCCGCCGCCGCATGGCGCTTTGGGTTTGCCGCTGCGGCCTTGCTGATAATTTTAATCGTTACGGAAGGTATTGATAAACGTCAGATAAAGCGCAATGCCCTCTGGTATATCGTGCTTGGGGTTGTTGGAATTTTTGGATTCAGCACTTTATTTTTTGTGGGGCTCCAGTATACATCGTCTGTCAATGGTGCGCTTATTATGGCGCTGAATCCTTTACTGACCACTATTTTAGCCCGGATTATTTTAAAAGACAGGATTACCAAAAAACAGGCGGCCGGTATATGCCTGGCATTTATTGGTGTATTGTTAGTCGTTGTGAACGGATCAGCCGATACGATCAAGACGTTGTCGTTTTCAATCGGAGATGTAATCATTTTTGGCGGAAACTTGTGCTGGACCTTTTACGGCGTATTTGGACGTCGACATATTCAGGATGGAAGTCCCTTATCCACAACCACGTATACGATGATCATTGGCGCTGTATGTTTAATCGCGGTTTCTCTGTTCACGACTGGCCCTGTAACGCTGCCTGACATTCCGGTCAGGGCTTGGGGAGCAATCTTATTTATGGCCTTTTTCACCAGCGTATTGGGCTATCTGTGGTGGAACAAAGGGATGAAGGAAATCGGGGCAAGCAAAACATCTCTATTTTTCAATCTCGTCCCTGTCGTAACCATGATTGTTTCGTTTGCTGCTGGCATTTCTGTATCCGTTATCCAAATATCAGGCGCAGTTTTGGTGATACTCGGGGTACTGACGGCTTCAGGGGTATTTCATAAGCAGCGGCATCCACAGACATGAAAGGAATGTCCGGAGATGGACTGCCGCTGCCACCATTTCACGATCACGCTTCCGGACTATTCCGGATGTTCGAGGCGCACATTCACCCATGCCGGACGTTTTTCTCCAGGCTGAAGCGTAATGCAATTGTTATATCGGAGGCAATCGTCGATGTCCGAGAACCTGGAGCTGGAGGGCTCCAGAGCCACCGTATACATGTCGTTGTCATTTTGCGACCAGTAGCGCAGGCAGGGAAATGTGTCGCTGTCCCATTGGAGCCGCAGTAAAAAAGGCAGATTCGGATTGTAAATCCCTGCCTCCCCGTGCGTAAACCCAAACAAAGGCATATAACAGCTTTCGCCGCCGGGTTCCCGGGCATCGACCTTCAAGAGGTTTTTCCGCTTGCCGCCAGCCAGTGTAACGGAGGTTGTCTCCTCCTCGAACGATTCGATCGGTTCTTCCCTGTTTTGTTCATAGCGCCTCATATTAAATGCCCTGCTGCCTTCCGGAAGAAGCAGCTGCGAGCCTTCGTCGACCAGCGGACTGCCAAATGCCGGATGATGGGTCCAGATAAAATGAACCAATTCCCCGCTGATATTCGTGATCTCTTCGGCTATGTACAGCTCGGGCTCTCCGGTTCTTATGCGGAATGTCTTCTCTATCGACAGGGGGGTATAAGGCAGAGACACCCAGCAGCGCAGTGAAATCTCTCCCTCTTGCCGCTTGATCTCATAGTCCCATGGAATCCCGCAGGATTCCCCTTCCCGCTGATGGCCGACTTCCCGATTGCCGAAACGGGCCCGATTCGGAATGATGTCCTGCCAACCGCCCGGATACGGATCCGCGTAGTGAACGAGCCTGTCCTTTCGCAGATCTCTCCCGCGCAGCGGCTCCAATCCGGGTCCGGTTCTCATCAGCAGGCTGATATTCAGCGGCTTATAAATGAGCTCCCAGATATCCGTTCCCTTGCCGACAAGGATGACGGCTTTCAACCATTCATTTTCCAGACGGACCGCTTGAATGCCCGTGATAATCTCTTCTGAAGCTTCGCAGGCTCCCCGCATGATGACCATGCCTCCATTCCGCTCACATCATGTCTGGCTGCCGCAGAACGGCGACACCGTAACCTTCCAGAGCGATTCGTCCATCGCTCAGACTGCGCTGACCAATCAAGTCAAACCAAGGCTCCCTATTCGCTGTTCCCATATCAATCTCTGCAGGAGCGGCATTGTGATTCAGTACAAACCAATAGCGGATGCCATCCTGCTCGCGTACGGTAATTTCCACACCGAGCGGCGCATCCAGGCTCAGTGATTCGACCCCATGGGCGGAGCTGATGTCCAGAAGCAGCTCTCTCAGGAAGGCTTCCCCGGGATGAGTCGCCACATAATAGGCTTCGCCTTTCCCGTATCTATGACGGGTCACGGCAGGCATCCCGGCATGATAATCCTCCCGGAACAGCGCCAGCGCCTCGGCGCCGCGCAGATGGACCACTTCCGCCCATTTCGCAGCTTCGTACGACTCCGGCACGACCGAGCCTGTCTGCGCTCTCCCGTCATTCCAAGCGATCCTGTTGGACATTTCCGGCTCGAACGCATCCCATTCCTCAATGGAAATTCCGAATACATCCTGAATCGCAGGAAGCCTCCATTTTCAACCACGTCGCATCCATTCACCATTCCGCTCATATAGCTCATCACCAGCTTGCCGCCGCGCTCCACGAACCTGCGCAGCTGCTCCGGCACGCCCGCTTCGAACATGTACAGCATGGGCGCAACAACGATCTCATAGCTGTTCAGATCGGCCAGCGGATGCACCACATCGACAGGAATATTCGCCTCGTAGAGCGGCCGGTAGAAGGCTGTCACTGTCTCGCGGTAAGCAATGTCGAGACTGGCTTTGTTCCAATCGACCAGCCACGTAAGCGTCATATCGAACAGCACGGCGGTTCTTGCCCGGATGCTGCCTTGTCCGATATCTCCCATCGCTTGCAGCTCACGCCCCAATCGATTGACTTCCCGGTATATACGGTTTTCCGTTTCCGTTCCGTGACTGACCAGGGAGCTGTGGAACTTCTCCACCCCGCCGCGGCTCTGACGAATCTGGAAGAACATAACCGCCTCTGCCCCCCGTGCAAGCGCCTGATAGCTCTGCAAACGCATCATTCCGGGGCGCTTCGCCGGATTATAGGCTTTCCAGTTGACGCTGCCTGTCGCCTGCTCCATCAGCATGAACGGCTTCCTTTTCATGCTGCGGAAATAATCATGCTGGAAGGCCGCCCATACCGCATGATCCTTGTGCGGCGGATACGAATCCCAGGCGATCACATCCAGATGAGGCGCCCACTGATGATGAATCTGCCCTTGAAAGTCAAGGGAGTAAAAGTTCGTCGTCACGGGGATCTCCGGCGTGATCCGGACGATCTCTTCTTTCTCTGCCAGAAAGTTGTTCAGGCTGCTGTCCGAGAGGAAGCGCTGATAATCCAGACTGTGGCTTGTATGGGCCATCCCCCCGAGCGGAGGCGTGATTTGCTGCCAATCCGTCCGCTGCAGGCTCCATTGACTGAGCTGCCATGCCTCGTTAAGCCGCTCCAGCGATCCGTACCTGATCTGGAGCCACTCCCGGAAACGTGCAGCGCAGTTCCCGCAGTAGCAGTGGATAATATATTCGTTGTTGATATGCCACAGAATCAGATTGCTTCGGCGTCCATACCGCTCCGCCAAGGCAGCGGCCATTTTGCGTATTTCCCTGTTGTACAAGGGATGATTGGGGCAATAGGCCTGCCGGCTCCAGTGCACCGCTCTCATGCCGTCCTCGCCGACCTTCAGCATAGTCGGCTCTTTCTGGAACATCCAGGCGGGCGGGGCCGCCGTCGGCGTAGCTAATACGATATCGATTCCGCTCCGCTCCAGCGAGTCGAAGACGGCATCCAGGAGGCTGAAATCGTAACGCTCCTCCTCCGGCTGAATCATCCCCCAGCCGAAAACATTAAGCGTGACGGTGTTGACGCCCGCCTCCGTCATCAGACGCACATCACGTTCCAGCATTTCTGCCGGCCACTGCTCGGGATTATAATCTCCGCCGAATCTCAGGCGAAGCTTTGATTTGTTAGTGTCCATCCGCAATCTCCCCTATGAAAAGCGTTCATCCAGTGGCAACAGCCTGCCGGATACCCGCCGCTAAAATGTAAATCCTGGTTTAATGCCGTCTTGAAATTATTCTCCTCTCCAGAATCAACATTAGTTTTTCCCGTCAGGTCTGTATAGTTTTAAGAATGGAAAAAAGTTCTGAAACCGCAGGAAACTCAGTTCTCAATCAGGAAATCGGGTGCGCAAAGCGGAAATGCCGGCATTTTCGTGGGATTTCGAGTAAATACGTGCGGTCGGGGAGAGTGCCAGTCATAGACGGCTGCAGTATGGGGGGACAAAAAAACGGCAGACCAGGACGATAAAAGTCCCGGTCTGCCGCCTCTATTTAAACAATCGTTTGTACGGTATCAGCCCATTTCCATCATTGGAGCCGTTGTTCCGGCACCTTCCACTTTCGGACGTTTGAGCGTAGTAGCCAGCAGCAGGCCGACTAATGCAAGCCCAGCCAGAATCAGATAGGTGTAATGAAAAGCATGTGTCGTGGCATCCGGCATTTGCTTTTCTCCTGCAGCAACATAATGAGTCGTACGGCTTACAATAATTGTCGTAAGACCTGCGACGGAGAAGGATGTCACTACTTGCTGGGCTGCGCTGGTCAGGGAAGTAACCCGGCTGACCAGCTTTTGCGGCGCAGATTGGATCAGATGCGTGTTAAGTGCAAGAAACGACAGCCCCATCCCCATTCCAATTAACGCGCGGGGAATCAGGAATGACCAGGCGCTCTCGGTCGGATCAATGTTGGACACCAGATATGCGCCCAAGGTGACAAAAGCTAACCCGATAATAACGAGCGGACGCGCTCCGATGCGGTCATATAACCGCCCTCCGATCGGCATGAATATACCGGCTGCGATTGCCTGAGGAAGCGTCCATATGCCCGCATGGAAGGCACTCATCCCCATTAATAGCTGCATAAAGTAAGGCACGGTGAAAATCATTCCAAACATGACGAACTGCAGCACCCATTGAACCAGAATTCCACGGGTGAATAAGGATGAACGGAAAACTCTGAGCTCCAGCAGAGGTTCTTTTTTTCTGGTCAATTCAATGTAGATGAACAGCAGAAGGGAAACGACCCCTACCGCTAAACCGATAATGGTTTTGGCAGACGTCCAGCTGGTGCCTCCTTCGCTCAATCCGTAGGAAAGACCTACGAAGGCCAGCGGCCCAAAAATAATCCCCAGCATATCCAGCGAGCTTGAGGATTGCTTCGGGAACTTCGGCAGCAGGATCATCGTCAGAATCAATCCAACAATTCCGACAGGTACGTTAATCAGGAATATCCATTCCCATTTTACATAATCGACGAGGTAACCGGACAGGATGGGACCCAGTGCAGGTGCAAGCAGAATCGGAATCCCCATCATCCCCATAATGGCTCCTACTTTCTCTGGAGGACTGAGCTTGTAGGTCATTGCAAATGCGATCGGTGTGACCATGCCGCCCCCCAGGCCTTGCAGAATCCGGAAGAAAACCAGTTGATCCGAAGTCGTAGCGAATGCGCACAGCACGGAGCCGAGTGTGAACAAAACGAGGGAAATCATAAAGATAAGCTTCGCTCCAAAACGATCCATCATCCAGCCGGACAATGGAATTACAGCTGCCTGCGCGAGGGCATAGCCCGTTACAGTCCACTGGATGACTGCCAATGAACTGTGGAAATCCTCCACCAGTACGGGAATGGCCACATTAACCGCAGTACTGTCCAAAATAACCATAAAAATGCCAATAATAATCGCTATCAACGGTCCTACCAGCTCACGAACAGACTTCACGGGGGTAATGGCTGCTGTTTCTTCGGACATATACAGGAAATCCTCCTCATGACGCTTCTTTGTTTTAAATACTTAATCACATTAACTACTAGCAAATCCATATTGATCATTGCGGCAATGTCCATATTCTTATCATTTCCGGTTAAGCCTATACGGACATGCCTAGGAGACTAGCATCAGTCTTTGTTCATGAAGCTGTCTTCGAAATACTTGCCCAACATAACGGTCAGCGTATCGAATGCCCGATCATAGTCAAAATCGGGGTCCACAATTCTTTGCATGCCCAATCCGTCAAAAACGGAATACATAATCGATGCCACTGCCGATGCGTCTTCCTGGGATAGATGGGTGAACGTCCCGACTATGGAGCCGATCAACATCCGCTTTGTCTGAAGCATTTCCTTTAAAATTGCCGATGTATTGCCCTCACGAAGGCCGATCGCATACAGCTCGTAGCGAAGACGATACCAATTCGGATCTTTCTTCGCGTTCTTTTTGACTTCCTTCAGAATTTTCATCAGGGCATCTATAGTTAACGGCTGATCGGATAATCTCGCCAATTGATTGAAGGAATCACAGTATTTCATGGTTTCGCGGCGGAACACTTCCTCAAATAGCAGATCCTTGCTGGGAAAATAGTAATTGATCAGCCCCTGGGCAACACCGGCGCAGCGCGAAATTTCTTTGGTGGATGCCCGGTCGTAACCATTCTCCGATAACACCTTGTAGGCAGCGACTATTATTTTCTCTCGCTTATCTGGCTCTGACATAGCACTCTCCTTCGTTACATGTGATGAATTTGAATGAACGATCAAACAAATGATAACATGTAATGATGGGAAGCGCAATTTCTGTTTTCACATTTTCGGATCCGACATTCATATCTGTGACGTTATTGCAACAAAAATCTCTTGATTGTATTTCGGGTATAAGATTACATCACTTGTCTGGTGATGTAATCTTGTGCCCGTCTCAATTCATTACGCAGTGAACATATGCTCTTGTTATGACTGCATATGTTGAATGACTTTTAATTGGCTGGAAATAGTACCAAGATGGATCGCTTCATGGAAGAATGCAAAATTATAAAGCTCTCCGGCGGTTTCAAACCGGAACGGCCCCATTTCGAAAGGCGGCTTCAGCAGCTCGTCCAGTTCCCCTGGAGATATCTCGGATATTCTGTGAAGCTGAACGGACAAGTGGTCAATCAGCTCCTCTTTGGATGGCGGCGACAAGGTCCAATCCGAAGGTTGTGTTCCGGAATTAAAGAGAATTTTGATGCTTTCCGGAATTTGCGATGCAGCTCCAAGACCAAGCGTTGAATAGGTGTCCATCCAATATACGATATGTCCGGCATTCCATCTGATGGTGTTGTTGAACCCTTCCGGTTGGACATCGAACAGCTCCTCGGGGATTCCCTGGACCTGCCCGATAACCAGCTGCCGCAAAATCTTGCCTGTGTGAAGAATGGACTGTGTCATGATAAAATTCCTCCCGTTCATATGGTGGGTATTGGTTGTATTTGCAGGATCATCGTAGCCCGGGATCCACTGCCAGAACCATACTTTTCACTGCCATGCGGTGCCAAATTCACTGAAATTCAAGGATTTTCAAGTGAAAAAGGCAACTATAAACCATTTTATGGCGGATTTATTTATGTATATCCAATTCCCTCGTGCCTGAGAAAAATAAACAAGACCCTTTGATTACAAGAGGCCTTGGAGGTGATTTACAGTATATTGGGCATGCAGCGCTATCTGTATTTCGCCATAATTTCGGAGAGCTGCTCTTTCATGACATCAATCAGCTCGGGCGGGTTCTCGACCGTGGCCGCAGTTCCCAGACCGATAAAGAACCTTGCAAAAAACAAAAGGTCATTCTTGGAAATCGGGTCGTCCAGCCATCCCGTACCATCCTCGCGGATATGCAGCTCGAGGCGCCTGCCCAATTCCGTTTCGCATCTCTGAACCCCCTCTTTGCTCAGCTCCACATGAAGACGGGCCGGCATCGGTTCCTGCTGAATGTACGACATCCAATTACCAAGATGGACATGCCGAAGATCAAGCGGATTAACCCCGGTGGGATCATAGTTGGCTGAATGAATCCGGTCGCATCGGAATAACCGGAAATCGCAGCGGAGAAAACAATAAGCCGGGCAGTACCATAACCCATTGCTGGCATATACGCCAACCGGCTGGATTTGACGGCATGACTCCCCTTCCCGCGAATCATACTCGATGCGAAGGACTTTCTGCCGGATGGCTCCATCCAGCAAAATCAACAAATGCGGGGACTCCAGATGCCTCGTCGGCGTTACAAAATCGATCCGGTTCTTCATTTGGTCAATGCGATCCCTCACATCCCCGGACATATACAAATAAAACTTGTTCAGAGCGGAAGAGGATTCCGTCTCGAAAGGCGTGTATAAGTAGTGACGCAGGGCGTGACTGGCAAAAAAGATAGCTACAGCCTCCTCCTCGGTAAACGCGATTGGAGGTAAAATTCTTTCCTTCAATACCTGGTATCCGCCGTGAGGTCCCACCTCGGAATATAACGGAACTCCAAGCTCGCTCAATTCCTGCAAGTCCCTCAATATGGTCCTGGCGGACACCCCAAACTCTTGAGCGAGCTCCTTGACAGTAAACTTCCGCTTCCGGTTGACGGTCATCATTAACTCCATAAGCCGTTTCGATTTGGACATGGTTATCTGCTCCAGCTCCATCATTCATATAATCATGACAATCTATGTCACTATTATAAGCCGCAATTCAAGACAAAGCCAGCTCTGCTGCCAGGGTCAAAGATTGGGTGCTTTCTCACCTGCCGGGAACACCAGCTTGAGCAGCGGCGGCGTAATTAGCGTCGTCAAAATCACCACCATTACGACGGAAGTAAAATACTCCGGCAGCAGCAGACCGGATTCCAGGCCGGCAGCAGCTATGATTAATGCCACCTCTCCCCTCGAAATCATTCCCGTGCCTATCGCAAGCGAGGACCGCGTGTTAAACCCTGTAATACGTGCACCCAATCCCCCACCCGCCAGCTTCGTCAAGGCGGCTACAACAGTAACAACAAGGATAAATATAATTTGACCGCCAAGACCTGCAAAGGTAATATTCAAGCCAATACTGACGAAGAATACGGGAACAAACAACGTATAGGCAATCGGTTCGACCTTTGCTTCCACAGCATGCCTGAATTTGGTTTGCGAAACGGCAATTCCGGCTGCAAAAGCACCAATGATTCCTGCAACCCCCATCAGCTCGGCAAAATAGGAAAAGCCGAAGCAGATCACAAGGGCAGCGCTCATCACAGCCTCGCTGACTCGAAAAGGAGCCAGGAAACGCATAAACAGAGGAACGATAAACCATCCCGCAAATAGGACGATCACAAAAAACAGAAGCTTTTTGGTGAACATAAAGGCAAGGGAGCTATCATCGGCAGTTCCGAGCAGGCTCATCATGACCGCAAGCAGAACAACGACAATCACATCATCGACAACGGCAGCTCCCAGAATCGTAGTTCCTTCTCTTGAGTTCAACTGATTCATCTCTTTCAAGGTCTGGACGGAAATGCTGACAGAAGTCGCGCAAAGCAGCATACCCAGAAACAGTGAATGGGTATTCGACAATCCCATGGCGGCTGCAACGCCATATCCCCCGATAAACGGTAAAATAATGCCTCCAACTGCGACAGCAAACGATGCCTTCCAGTTCTTCCTCAATTGATCCAGATCGGTCTCAAGCCCTGCGATAAACATGAGCAGCAGCACGCCGATTTCAGAAAAATGAGAAATAAATTCATCTGCATGCACCCACCCGAGGACCGCCGGCCCCAGCACAATGCCCGCAAGGAGCTTGCCCAATACAGCAGGTTGACCCAGCCGGACCGACAGATCGCCCGCCACTTTAGTCGATAAAATAATCAACGCCAAGTACAAAATAAACTCCATTCTCCAATCACACCTCTCAAAGCTAGTCTAACCATCAAATCCGGTTTTACAAATCCAGGATGAGGACGAGAACGACAAAAAGAGAGCCTGCATGATACAGGCTCTCATCCATAAAACACAGAAAGAGCCCGTAAGTGACAGGCTCCTCCAAGTCGTTCGTATTCAATTAGCTTCCTACATTGTACACGTTCATATGGACAGCCGCAACTTCTTTTTAACGGATCGCCATTAAAAACCGCTCTTATATTTACGTTGACTGGATGAGCTGTTTTTGGTTTTGTCCTTGTCCTTCTCATCCTGCTGCTCGATATTCAGGTCTTCGAGGGGAATCGGATCCACATTGCGCTCACTCTGAAAACGGTCAAACAAGCTTTCCTTCTCCGTTGGGAACTGCTCCGGATTATCCCGGCCCGGCTGATTGTTATGCTTGAGCTTCTGTTCTTCAATCGCTTTTTTGTCCGCTTCTGTGTTTTCCATTGCCTCTCACCTCGTTTAAGGGTATATATTCCTTTACCTTAAAAAGAGGTGATCCAAACCCGAATATATTTAATGGGATTAAACAACTACTCGTTCAACCGCTGCCGCATCATATCGGCCAGCTCCTCGGTGTTATCCCAGACGAAAGGCTGAAAATGATTGAACATCCCTGCCGGCAGGTTCACAGCATCCCTGCTCTGTACGGTCCAAATGACGGGGATTTGCAAGCCCAGTGCCAATCCGGCTGCGAAATACACCTCTGGCGACTGGCCCGTCAGATCGGCCACAACCAGCTTGCTCTCCGTAATGTTCCTGACATGATAATCGGAGGATTCGCTATCCTGGGCATCGTCGCCAAGCAGTGGGGAATACCCGCATTCTTCAATCCGGGGAAATACCTGCTCCGCCCAATCCGCCCGGTTCACAGTATCATGATCCAGGTATACGAGGCAGGACTTTAATCGTTTCCCGCCCGATAATGCTTCCGCCTTGCTCCATCCTTCCGTTGTCAGCTTGAAGGTCGTCCCGATCCGCTCGATCAGCAGCTCATCCTTCAATCTTTCGATGATGTACACGAGCTCCTGCAAATTAAGCGAATACGTTAAATTGTAGCTGTCCGACAGCCGGTGGATGACAACCGGCTGCAGAGGGCTTTCGGAATGCCTGTACAGGTACTGCAGCAGGCGATCTGCCTTATCTTCTATCGTTACCGGGATCAGCGGTGATTGTTCGATTTTTTCCAAATCCTCGAAAGACAAGGCAACCGCCCCGCCCACATCTGTGGTTTCCCGTATGTAAGCGGACATAATCGGGAACATCTGGCGCTTGACCGCATAGGACAGCGCATGAAATTGCTCATAGCTGTCTTTAGAGAGGCTATAGGAATCGCCTGGAGCGCATGAGCAGTTGGCAAAGCGTTCATATTCGCCGATGAACTGCACATGAACAATTTGATCGCAAAATAAACAACGTTTCATATCCATGGTCATAAACCACCCCTTCCATTTACCTTTCGCACAGTGTAACGGAAAAATGGGGGTTTGGGCGATTAAGCTTTTCTCATGAAATTAGGGCGCCTCTCATTAAGTATAATTATACCAGTGATAACAGGGTCTATTTGCGCTCATCTCTGCCAGATAATGACAGCTGCCAGATTAATTGGCCGCCAGCGGGCGGATTACCGTATTCGTAAACAACCATTTGCCTGCCTGGAATTTCCTGACCAAGCACATGAATGGAAGCTTCGCCTGCTTCGCTTTCCAGCAATCCGCGGAATCCAGCTTCGAGGGATCATTTATAATCGCATGACGAGGCTCTGCCTTCGATTGCCCGGCGAATAATCCGGGAGCGGACAGTCCCTGGGCAACCTGCACATAATCCGTTATAGCCCGCCCAATATTGGGTTCGGGCGAGCTCACAGCTTTCTTCCACCACAGCGTAATCTCCAGAGAAATCCACATATACCGCATCCGCAGATTCCTTTTGCCTCCATGCATCGTAATGCAGAAGCTCCCCGCTTCAATTGAGGATCAATTAATCCATTTCATAAATCGATCCGGAGCGGCTTGCAAAAAACTCGGCATAGACCTTCTCGGCGTAGGCATCGGTCATTCCGGAAATATAGTCGGCGACCATTCGCTCCCATGACCATTTCCCCTTCTGCTGCTGGTAGCTCTCCAGCCAATCCGGGGGCATGATGAGCCGCCCGGTTTCCTCGATTTTGAAGCTGTCCCATAAGCGTTTAATCATGATCTCACTTCGTTTATGCAGACGCTGGACACGAAAATCCTTGATCAAGGTAACCCAGGCCAGTTTCTTGAGTATTTCCATTGTACGCAGCAGCTCCAAATCCTTCTCGCCCTCGCGTACAAACGTAACGCGCTTCCAGCCTGTGGCAGGATCGTCGATAATCCCGACCTGATTGGCAAACCTTCTCACCCAGCGGGCTTTCATCTCCCGTCTTGTACGGGAGGGCTCTCGGTTGCATTCAATATATATCGTCTCCCACTGCTGGACATATTGGCTGAGCACCTGCTTCACCATCTTTTTCATATCGACCTTTTCCCAGCTCATGACTCCGTTCCCGGGATCGTCCACGATCTCTGCGATGACATGCTCGATCAGCCAATCGTCCTCGAACAAATGGCGGTTCATCTGGATTTTCCCTGCACGGATGCCATCCTCGATATCATGTGTGGAATAGGCAATATCATCGCATAAATCCATCAGCTGCGCTTCCAGAGTCGCTTCTCCTTCGGGCATTTGCCACATCTGCCTGAGATAACGAATCCCTTCCCACTCCATACTGTAAACGCCCTTGAGCCGACCTGGATCATCGAGACTGAACGGATATTTATTGGTAGCCAGCAGTACAGCCGCCGTCAGATCCAGGCCGCTCTCGCTTCCCGCACGCTTCTCCAGAAACATCAAAATCCGGAAATTCTGCGCATTTCCTTCATAGCTCAAGCCGCATTCCTTCGTGAGAAGCAAATTCAGCACTTCTTCTCCCTTATGACCGAATGGAGGATGGCCCAGATCATGCGCCAGCGCCGCGCATTCCACCACCTCGGGATCCAGCATTAACCCCGGATGCTCCCTCTTGGCGATCCAGGAATAGCTTTTTCCCAGCCGCCTTGCCACTTCACGGGCTATTTGCGATACCTCCAGCGAATGCGTCAGGCGAGTACGGTAATAATCTCCCGACCCTGCACCGAATACCTGCGATTTTCCCTGCAATCTTCGAAAAGCAGGCGACTGGATCAGCCTGGCGTAATCCTTCTCATACTCATCCCGATCTTCATTGGAATGGATATTCTCAGAATCGTTCAGTCTCAATTTGCGTACGTTCATATCCATCCCCCCAATACTCCTTGCCGATCTTGATAATTTATGATAACAAACCTTACATAGTCAAACAAGCCGACACCCGGCGGTCCGGATATCGGCTTATTTGGGCTGAAGCAACGGTTATTAGCCTTCCAACAGAAGGGATTCCGGATCCTCAAGCAGCTGCTTGAGCGTCACCAGGAAGCGCACCGCTTCCGAACCATCCACGATACGATGGTCGTAGGAGAGCGCAACATACATCATAGGGCGATTGACTGTACGTTCTTCGTCGAGCGCGATTGGACGAAGCTGGATTTTGTGCATGCCCAGAATACCAACCTGAGGCGCATTCAGGATCGGTGTCGAGAGCAGGGAACCGAACACACCGCCATTGGTGATGGTGAAGGTTCCGCCCTGCAGATCATTCAGCGCGAGGCTGTTGGAGCGGGCTTTCTCAGCCAGGCTTCCGATTTGTTTCTCGATTTGAGCAAAGCTCAGCGTATCAGCCTGACGCACAACAGGAACAACGAGACCTTCCTTGGCCGATACAGCAATCCCGATATCATAGTAGTTCTTAACGACAATCTCGTCGCCTTGAATTTCGGCATTCAGCAGCGGGAAAGCCTTCAATGCGCCGACAACAGCCTTGGTGAAGAAGGACATAAAGCCGAGGCCCACATCATGCTTCTTCTGAAAATCCTCTTTCCGTCTTTTGCGGATATCCAGGATGGCAGTCATATCCACTTCGTTAAAGGTCGTCAGCATAGCAGCTGTACGCTGTGCTTCTACCAGCCGGTTGGCAATCGTTACCCGGCGGCGCGACATTTTGCGGCGCTCTACCGGTTTGCCCGGCTCGCTTGCAGGAGCCGCTGCCGCTGCCGGCTGGGCTGCCGCCGGAGCGCTGCTTGCTGCGGCAGGCTTTTGTCCGCCGTCAGCATATGCTTTGACATCCTCTTCGCGAATGCGTCCCAGCGGATCGCTTGGCGTGATGCGGCTCAGATCAATTCCGCGCTCGCGTGCCAGCTTCCTGACCGCTGGCGAAGCATTGTAGGACGAGCTGTCGCCAGCCGATTCCTTATTGGAATCGTTCGCTGGCGCTTCCGCCTTTGGCGCAGCCGCTGCCGGAGCAGGCTCCGGTTTGGCCTCTGGCGCAGCGGGCGCTGCACTTTCCGTCTTGCCGCTATCGCCGGCAGAAGCGGCACCGCCTGCTCCAGCTCCGATAACACCGATCGTTTCGCCAACGCTGACCGTTTCGCCTTCCTGGCGGAGAATCTTCTCCACTACGCCGCTTTGCTCGGCGCTGATTTCCATGTTAACCTTGTCCGTTTCCAGTTCAGCCAGCACATCTCCCTGACCTACCTGGTCCCCTTCTTTAACATGCCACTTGGATATCGTACCTTCTACGATTGACTCGCCCATTTCGGGAATTTTAATATCACTCATCGCCGTTATCCTCCTTCGCGTTAACTGTTAATGTGCCCCGGTTCAAAGCAACCGAAATGATGCGCTGTTGTTCCATGTTATGAATATATTGAAATCCGCTTGCGGGACTGGAGCGTTTCGGCAGGCCGATGAAGCGGACAACCGATTTGCGCGGCGCCCGTGCACGGATACGCGGCTCGATGTAATTCCAGGCTCCCATATTTTGCGGTTCTTCCTGAACCCACATAATTTCCTTCAGGTTCGGGAAACGCGCGATAATACGTTCGACATCCCCTTTGGGGAATGGATACAGCTGCTCTACGCGTGCGATATGGAGCCAGCTCCAATCCGTAGGCTCGGCGGACTCATCATCCTTGCCTGCCTCCAGTGCCGTTGCCAGATCAATCGAAATTTTACCGCTGCACAGAATGAGGCGTTCCACCTTCTTGGGGCTGCCGCCAAGCTCAGGCTGCTCCAGAACAGGCTGGAAGGCGCCTTCGCTCAGCGCTTTCGGATCGGAAGCCACCAGAGAATTACGGATCAGGCTCTTAGGCGCCATAATGATCAATGGCCTTGCTTCCTCGGTATTGGTGATCGCTGCCTGACGACGCAATAAATGAAAATATTGCGCTGCTGATGTCAGGTTGGCGACGGTCCAATTGTCTTCAGCCGCAAGGGACAGGAAACGCTCCAGCCGTGCGCTTGAATGCTCAGGCCCTTGTCCTTCATAACCATGAGGCAGCAGCATGACAAGACTTGAATTCTGCGACCATTTTACCCGTCCTGCTGAGAGGAACTGGTCGATAATGACCTGGGCCGCATTGGCAAAGTCGCCATACTGGGCTTCCCATATCACAAGCGTTTCAGGCGAATAGACGTTGTATCCATAATCAAAGCCGAGTACCGATGCTTCGGAAAGCGGGCTGTTATACACGGCGAAGGAAGCATTCGCTTCGGGCAGTGTATGCAGCGGAGAGTGGGTCGCACCGGTTTGCGGATCATGCAGTACCAGGTTGCGGTGTGCAAAGGTGGCGCGCTCGGAATCCTGTCCGCTAAGGCGAATCGGCTTGCCGTCAGCCAAAATTGTGGCAAAAGCCAGCGTCTCAGCTTGTCCCCAATCCACTTTGCCGCCTTCTTCAAGCGCGTCGGCCCGGCGCATCAGAATACGCTCCAGCTTGTTGTAAACCGTGAAGCCTTCCGGCCACTTCAACAGGTTCGCATTGATCGAGCGGAGCTTGTCAAGCGGCACAGCCGTCTTGATTTCCTTGCTGCGCAGTCTGGCGCTTGCATCCAGTCTTCCCGTCTTGCCCTGTTTATCGTTTTCCTTCACTTCATCCAGGGCCGCCTGCAGGCGGTTCAGACCTTCCTGCTTGGTCTGTTCCAGCTTCTCGTCTGTAACAAGGCCTTTTCCTTTGAGCACATTCTCATAAATCGATACGACACGGGGATGATTACGCTGCTTCTGATAAAGCAGAGGTTGGGTCGTTTCCGGATCATCCGTTTCGTTATGGCCGTATCTGCGGTAGCCGATCATATCGATCAGGAAATCCTTGTGGAACTTGTGGCGGTACTCGCAAGCCATACGTACGGCTGCGATGCAGGCCTCAGGATCATCTGCACTGACATGGACAATCGGAATTTCATAGCCTTTGGCCAGGTCGCTCGCGTAATGCGTCGAGCGCGAGTCGCTGCTCTCGGTTGTAAAGCCGATCCGGTTGTTCACGATAATATGAATCGTACCGCCGTTCTCATACCCCGGCAGCTTCTTGAAATTCAACGTCTCAGCCACGATTCCTTCTCCGGCAAAAGCGGCATCGCCATGAATCAGCACAGCGGCTGCAGCTCCGAAATCAGGCACCGGATAACCCGGCTTCGACCTGTCGTCCTGCGCAGCACGGGTAAAGCCTTCGACAACGGGATTCACATATTCAAGATGACTTGGATTGTTCGCCAGCGAGATGCGCGTTTCTACCGTCTCTCCCGCCTTAACCGAACGGTGGGCGCCAAGATGGTATTTCACGTCTCCTGTCCAGCCGAAGCTGATGCCGATCGAGCCTTCGGATGGAATGAGGTCCTTGTTGGGCGCATGATGAAACTCGGAGAAGATCTTGCCGTACGGCTTGCCGAGCACATGCGTCAGAACATTCAGCCGCCCACGGTGGGCCATCCCCATCAAAATATGCCGGGCACCGTCATGAGCCAGCTCACGCACGATTTCGTCCAGCATGGGAACAAGCATATCATTGCCTTCGATGGAGAACCGCTTCTGTCCAACAAATGCGCGCTGCAGGAAGGTTTCGAACTGCTCGACTTCAATCAGCCGGTTCAGCAGCTCCGTCCGCTCAGTCGCAGTAATCGGCTTGCCCGCCATTCCTGTTTCCGCCTGGCGGTTAAGCCAAATGCGCTCGTTCTCCTCATGAATATGTCCGAATTCAAAACCGAACGACTGCGTATAGGTCTCCTGCAGCTTCTGCAGAGCGTCCCAGCCGTTTTGAATCGATTCCGGCGCTTCTTCCCAAATAAGCGAGGCGGGAATCGCCGCCAGATCCTCCTTGGTCAAACGGTAGGTCTCGGGCTTCAATAAACTCGTATCTGTGCCATTCGTCAGACCCAGCGGATCATTATGCGCCGCCAGATGTCCATATGTGCGAATATTTCGAAACAGTTTCCCGGCGTCGACCACTTTTTTCAAAAACGCAGGATCTGCTGAAGTTATGGTTTGAGCTGCTGCAGCCCCGTTCTTGACAGACTGTTCCTGTGCCGCAGGAGCAGCTGCAGCCGGTGAAGGCGGTCCCCAAAGCTCGAACAGCTCCCTGTAAGATGAATCGACATCATTCGGGTTAATCAGATATTGTTCGTACATTTCCTGGATATAACCCAAATTGGGTCCGTAATAAAACTTCCATGGTGACTGATTGATTTCATGGTCCGTTCTCATTACCGCCTACCTCCGATTATGTTAGATAAATGGTTTAGACTTGCTTCTTTCCCGGTTTTTCAACGTTCACAAGCTCATCCCTACATCATTATACGCAAGTATCAGGTGGGGAACAAATCAAATTCGGTATAGGTATTAATCAAAATCTGTATAGATTCTTAAACTTGCGGCCCGTACAAAAAAAGACCCTGCTGTCGGAGCAAGGGTCCGTTATGAGATATTCTATCCAATTTCGACAATATTTATGGGATATACTGCTGTACGATTTTCACAATTTTGTTATTCTCTATCGTCAAATGGAACGGATAGCCGCCGACGTCGAACGTATCGTTGTCCGCAAAGATTGCCCGCAGCTTGTTGACATCGATCTTTTCGTTCCAGTTAATATCCATCTCATTCACATCACCGGTGCGGTTATAGATCTGCATCAGCACGATGGCATCGCCCGAAACTTCGAATGTACGCAATTTGTCGTTCTCATTCAGGATATAATAACCGTCGGGAGCTCCGTCCAGACCGGAGTCCTTGTTGTGCTCCAGGAATACTTTATTGGCTTCATCGCCTTCGAACCATTGAATGTAGTCGGCGGTGACGTATGTTTTGCCGTTAGCCTGATAGATTTGGTTGATAAAGGCTGCGTGGGTATCCGAGTTTGTCGGCACAGCGTGATAATCATTGTCACCAGCGAAGCTTATCTGCGTCAGCATCAGAAAAGCAACGACGGCAATCAGCATAATCTTACGCATATGTAACACTCCTTTGAAGACAATTTGCGAACCTGTTTCGTTTCACCTGATCCTTCATTCTATATACATGTCTTGGACATTCTATGCGTCTGCTAAACAAATGTTCTTTCATTCACCAGATACCTCCCTGTAATTCAAGCTGCTTATCTATAAGAACGATTCGGCGGGCAGGAAGGTTGCAGAAATAAATAATTTGGAATCACACGCAGCAGCTGTGCTTATAGCTGGTGCCCTTTCATTCGGTGCAAAAGAAGCCCGGCAAGACGGATCAGTCCGCCTTGCGTACGTTCCTGCTCCCTTTCTTTCGGGCTCGCGTCGTTTTGGAAGACTTAGCGTTATCCGTCTTGGACTTCGAAGACTCCGGAACGGTTCGGTTATCGGTTGCTGATTTACGGCTGCTCTTCGCTCCTGATGTTCGTTTGCCTGCTTCTTTGCCAACCGACCCAGCCTTCCCATTCTTGCCCGCATTCCGTTGCCCGGTTTTCGTTATGGCTGTTCTGGATGCCGCCCTGCCCCGGTTTGATTTTCTCTTGGGAGCGGGAGATTCCTGATTCTTCGATTGTTCCCCGTCAGAATCGGTCCCTTTGACGGATTTGGGCTGCTGCAGGCTGGCCTTCAATGCTTCCATCAGGTCTATGACATTGGCAGGCTTCTCTTCCGCCGCAACCTTCACTTCCTTGCCCTTCAGCTTGCCTTCAATCGCATCCATCACACGCCCGCGGAACACATCCTTATATTGACCGGGGTTGAAGCTGCTGCTCAGCTGCCCGATCAGCAGCTTGGCCATATCGAGCTCCCGGTCGTCGATGATGACTTTCTCGGGAAGACTGGGAATCTCGGCTGCCGGTCTGATCTCTTCTTCATAGAACATTGTAACCATTGAGAGCACATTGTCGTCGATCACACGAATCGCGGCCAGACTGCTCTTGGAGCGGATTGTCACATTGGCTATGCCGATTTTATTCGTCGCTTTCAGTGCTTCGACGAGCAGGGAATAAGCATGTTTTCCCGTCTTCTCCGGTGCAAGGTAATAGGTTTTCTGAAAATAAATCGGATCAATCTCCTCCAGATCAATAAAGTCGAGAATCTGGATTTCTCTCGATGCCTCCGAAGCCAGCTTCTCCAGCTCTTCCTTCTCGAACGTGACATAATGCCCGGGCTCATACTCGTACCCCTTCACAATATCGTCCCAGCTCACATCCTCTTTGCATTTGGGGCAGGTACGATGGTACTTGATCGGCAGATTAAAATCTTTATGCAGCATCCGCAGCGGAATATCGTTATCTTTGGTAGCCGTGAACATCTTGACCGGCACATTCACAAGTCCGAAGCTGATTGCGCCCTTCCAGATCGTTTGCAAGGTGAATCCCTCCTCGTTGGCCTTGCCTTGTATTGATTTATAACCGCGATGACTGATGGTCAATCCGGCATATGTTTACAGTCATGCAAAAAAATGCGATCCCGGCCTTGGCCAAAATCGCATTTTGTATGTTCCATGTCAGATTTAATCACATATTCTTGATTAATTCATAGAAAAAACCGAATAAATATGCTATAATGGGGTTCTAATATAAAGATTTCAGCTGATTCCTTGCATTGTATTGACACGATCCTAACACAGGAGGGATTCCGTTGAATATCGTACATCTGGAAACATTTTTGACGGTGAGCGAGTGCAAGAATATCTCGGAAGCCGCCAAACGATTATTCGTTCCTCAGCCTACCGTGTCCAACCGCATCAGATTTATGGAGGAAAGCTTGAGCTGCGAGCTGTTTGTCCGCAGCAAGAAAGGCGTAGAGCTTACCGAACAAGGACGTATCATGCTCCCCTACGCCGAGAATCTGGTCGAGACTTATAATCTCGCCGTGCAGGCGCTGAGCGTCAAACCAAGCCGCAAGGAGTTGAATATCGGCAGCACGCTTCCTTTCACTTTTCCATTCATCCTCGACAAGCTCGAACATTTATACAGTCATAATCCTGAACTCAGTCTGCAGATGCTCAGTGTGGATTCCGGCGATGTCGTCCACTCCCTGAGCCACCGCAATATTGATATGGCTTTTGCAATTCAGACGACCAACCAGAAGGAAGTCGAGGAGCACCAGATCGGCTCCGAAGCGCTGCATTTGGTGCTGTCCACGGACCATCCTCTGGCAGCCAAGGAATTTGTGCCGGAACTGCTTGAGAAAGAACTGGAATTCGTCGTTTATTACCAGACCTATTTCGATATGTTCCAGCATCATCAATTGATGAAGCTGCCCTACAGACGGCGTTTCCTCACCAACCATGCCGGGCTGATCAAGCAGCTTGTCATGAGGATGAACGCCATCTCGTTTCTTCCACTATCTTTTGTATCCAATGAGATCAAGCGCGGCGAGCTGACCTATATTCCGCTGGAGGCGGCCAGTTTTCAGCTGTCCATCCCTTATTACCTGATTTTCCGCAAAAACGAAAAATATTTTGAAGAGATTTTGCTGGGCAAATCGGAATCCTCGCGCAAGAACAGTCAACCATTGCTGAAGTGGCCTCCCAAGCCGGATGCCAGCCGGCTATGAAGCTTCCTCATAAGGCGCCGGGCGCTGAAGTCTGTGCTGTCTCCGATACACAAGACCGGCGCCCAGCAGCAGCAGGCCCATCGTGCCGAATCCCAGCGTCAGCCCGAACACGGTAGTAACTGCGCCGAAGAAAAGCGGATTGGTCAACTGCACAACCCTGTTCGACATTGTCCGGATCGTCATCCCCATGCCCTGTTCTTTGGGCTCGACCGCGTGCGAAACCATAATAAGCGCCATCGGCTGATTGATGCCGGTGCTTGCTCCCCACAGAAACATAACGACAGACAATAATCCGATCCCCGGCTCGAATGCCAGCAGAACCAGACATAACCCGCCCACGACCATGCTGCTCATCATGATCCGATATTGTCCCAGACGATTGATCACGTAACCGGTAACGGGACGGATCAGCAGCGTGGATAGTGCCGAAACGGATAAGATAGCGCCAATAGCAGAATGCGTCAATCCCAGTTTGTCGAGATAGAGCGGGAAAAAGGTGGTCCGCAGATCAACCAGCATGAACATGATCCCGTTCAGAACAATCGCCACCGAGAACGTTTTGTTCCGCTTCATCAAGCCATAGCCGCTCCCGTAGCTCTGGAGCAGCGCCCGCTTCCAGTTCGAACTGCCATCCGCTTCAACCTGCTTCGGCCTGGAGGTATTGGGCAGCAGGACTGTCAGCAGCAGGGCAACTGCATTAATGCTTGTAAATACGATGAAGATTGTGGGGTATCCGCCCCAATCCGAGAGAAAACCGCCCAGTGACGGACCTGCAAGCTGGGCAAGCGAATTGACGAAGGTAAAATTGGACAGGACCTGATTGCTGCGCTTGCGGTCCGCACTTTTGGATACGGAGAGCGAGGCGGCGGTCTGAAGAGCTCCCCAGCTGAGCAGTCCGCCGATCCCATTGATCACCTGTCCAAAAAGCACAAGTCCGATCATTCCCCGCCCGCCGCCGACAATGAACGCGGCGCCGCTTGCCAAGCTTATAATCGAACCATACAATACCGCACGGCGTGTGCCGATTTTATCGATCCAGCTGCCTACCGGCATGGCGAACAGAATCGGCAGCACGGAGTTGAGAGCCATAAATACGCCGATGGCTGCCGCCTGATAGCCCTGGTCAGAGAAGTAAAGCGACATGACCGGTCGAATCATACTGTAGCCGAGCCAATACAGCACGGCCGATATAAAGACGGATAGATATGCAATTGCTGCTGTTTTCTGCATGTCAGACGACCTCCAGGCTCCTGAAGCAAAATCCTGCGAAGATGGCCAAGAGTCCAGGCTTCCTAGCCTTGTTTGAAGGCATCGATAATTTCTCCGCCCTTGGCAAACCACACATCCTCGTGGGAGGCAATATAGCTCAAAGCCTTATCCAAATATTTGATCCGGTGTGGCGCTCCGATCAGGAACGGATGAAGCGCAATACCCATTACACGTCCGCTTGTCCCGCCCTCTTCATAAAGCACATCGAATGTATCGCATATGCGTCTGCAGAAATCCTCAGCGCTGATGCTTGGCATATTGAATAACGGCATGTCGTTCAGCTCGATCGAATAAGGGATGGAATACAACCCGTTATTCATGCGGTAAGGCAGATCGTCATTCACCCAATCGCAGACATATTCCACGCCATGCTGCTTGAGCAGATCGAGCGTATCCCACGTTTCGGCCAGACCAGGCCCAAGCCAGCCGCGCATCGGACTGCCAAGTCCTTCGACAATTGCCCGGGTCTGCTCAATGACCTCGCCCTCCCCTTCCTTCGTGAGCGTGTTCAACAACACTGAATTGGTCATCCCATGCCCCATGAACTCCCAATCCAGCTTGATCGCCTCTTCCATAATGCGGGGATAAAACAATGCCGCTTCACCATTCAGCGCGACCGTTCCTTTGACGCCGTTCTTCTCCAGCACCTCCATAAGCCGCCAGATCCCTACGCGGTTACCGTAATCGCGGCGGGAATAATTGCGGATATCCGGTGATGGAGTGAATTTATCGATGTGAAAATGCTCAATGTTGGGAACGACCCACACGGCCACTCTGGCGCCATTCGGCCACTTCACAGGGGGACGGTCAACAATCGCTTCATATGGAAAAAAGGGAAAAGGATTCATATCGCCCATTGCTGTTCATTCCTTTCTCTTCAAAATCCGCCGCATGCACTTCCTGTAATCCGCGCTGCCGCGTGCTCATCCTTCATGCGCTGCGCCTCTCCACCGGAGGAAATATTTCTCGATCCGCAAAAACAGCAGATTGATCAAATAACCGAGGATGCCCAAGGTGAATATTCCCGCGAACATCTCGGGAACCCGGAATATACGCTGCATATCCAGGATGAAATATCCGATCCCGCTATTGCCCGAGATCATTTCCGCTACAACGGACACAATCAGCGCAATTCCGATGCTGATCCGCATTCCGGTAAGAATGCTTGGCAGCGACGCCGGCAGAACAATCTGCCAGAGCGTCCGGAGTCTTGAAATGCCGAATGTACGCCCGGTGTCGATAAGAACCGGATCGACACCCCTTACCCCGCCGTATGTGTTAAGCAGAACCGGAAATATGCAAGCCAGAAAAATAACAAATATTTTCATTTCATTGCCGATGCCAAGAAACAGAATAGCGATCGGGATATAGGCGGAGCTTGGTATCGGCCGGACAAACTCGGTAATCGGCTCAAGCAGCCGGTAAATAAACCGGTTGGTGCCCATAAGCAGGCCCAGAGGAATGGCGATGACAACCGCTATGCCGAAGCCGGCAAAGATACGTCCCAGACTGGGCAGCAGCTGCTTCAGCAGCTCTCCGCCAAACAGACTCTCGCCCCATGACTTCACAATCAGGCTGATTCTGGGCAGCGAGACAGGATCGACCATTTTGGTAGCCGAAGCCGCCTCCCACACCATCAGCAGAACAACAATCAGCAGGAATCCCGGCCATCGATTCTTCATCGGATTTACTGCCTCCTTTCGCTCCTGTTAATGGGAATCGCCTTTTTCCTGGATAAAGATGCTGGAAAATAATCGCTGGCGCAGCGCGATGAAGCGGTCGTCCTCGCGGGTCTTGATCTGATCGCGCGGATAGGGCAGATTGATCAGCAAATCCTCCTTGAGCGCCGCAGGCGCTTTGCCAAGCGAAATAATATGGCTGGACAAGAACACGGCCTCTTCCACGTCATGGGTGACGAACAAAATCGTAATGCCGAGCTTTTCCCAGAGGCTTAGCAGCAGTTCCTGCAAGATTGCCCGCGTCATGGCATCCACGGCGCTGAATGGCTCATCCATCAGCAGCACCTCCGGCTCGCAGATCAGCGCCCTGGCAATCACGACACGCTGCTGCATGCCGCCGGATAGCTGGGACGGATAATAATGCTCATAGCCTTCCAATCCGACCAGACGGACATATTCCATACATTTCTCGAGGGTTTCCTTCTTGTTCAGCTTCTTGTGGCTTTTGAGGCCGAATTCAATATTCTGGATGACGGTGCGCCAGGGCAGGATTGATTTGGAATACTGCTGGAACACATAGATCATTCCTTTCGGAGGACCGGAAATTTCCCGGCCCCGGAAGACGATTTTACCTTTGGTAGGCAGCTCCAAGCCCGAGATCAGCTTAAGGAGAGTCGACTTTCCGCAGCCCGAAGGCCCGACGATGGACAGGAAGCTGCCCTTGTCGATGCTGTAGGACATGTCGTTGAACACTGTTACCTTGTTGCCGTTCACCGCAAATATTTTATGGATGTTGGCCACTTCAATAATCGTTTCACGCGGCGCCTTTTCCGGAAAAACAGATATTTTCGCAGAGTTCATGGCTGGCATGCTGAATCATCCTCTCATCCGTTGATCTGTTCGATACCCGGCGCTTATTCAACAATGAATGATTTCAAGGCATCGGAGAAAAACTCATCGGTCGTATGCGCCTTCTCCATCTCGCCGCTTTCTACCATCATATCGATGACAGCCTGCCACTTCGCCGGATCCACTTTGTAATTCCAGCCGATCATCGGCATATCCTTGACAAGTGCAGGATCAAGTCCGGTGTAAGCTGCAACCTCCTGCTTCGCACGGGTTTCATCGCCATTGAGGTAATCCATCGCTTCCTTGAGGGAATTTGTGAAGCCCGTAATGATGTCTGGATTATCGGTAATAAATTTACTCTTCGCAAACCATGCGCCAAGCGGCTGTTCAGGTATTGATTCGATGTTCGGCCAGGAAATAACTCTGCCTACTCCTGAGCTTGTCAGCTGAGTTGTATAAGGATCTACGGTTACAACGGCGTCAACCTGCTTGGACTTGAGCGCGTCAGCCTGGCTTGGCGATGGAGTTTCGATAAACTGTACCTTGCTGATATCGACGCCCGCCGCCTTGATTACCTTCTGCACGCTTACGGCATTCTGGCTGTGCAGGGCGGAGATGGCTATCTTCTTGCCCGCCAGATCCTTCACGCTCTGGATCGGCGAATCCTTCAGCACCTGGATGGAGCCGGAATCCGGCGATTGCGCTTTTGCCGTTTCATTCTGGAATATGACCTTCAAATCGAAGCCCCGCTCGATCGCGGTGAATGCCGTGCCGGGAATCGACAATATGATGTCTACATCGCCGGACTGCTGGGCAGAAACTGCGTCGCCGCCGGACTTGAATTCTACCATTTCGACATCCAGACCGTTCTTCTCGAACATGCCCTGCTCCTTGGCGGTATACACATTGGTCAGCCCCGCTATTTTCAATACGCCGACCTTCAGCTTCGTCAATTCAGCCGGCGCGCCTGTGTTTTCCGTTCCCGCCGAAGCTTCCGTTGTTCCTGTGCTGGACGCGTTCGATGCTGAGTTATTGGCATTTCCGCCGCCGCAGGCGCTGAGAATCAACAATAACGCGATCATGCAGCCTGTCATTTGAGCTAATTTCCATTTTTTCATCTGTAACACTCCCCTGTGCAATCATTCTCTTTAGTTTGACGATACTGAGATTCTTCCAAATTAACCCGCCACATCCTGCATATCTTTCATTTCCGACTCCAGCTCCTCAAGCGAGAGGACGGACGCATATTTGGCCTGCATATCGAACAGATTGCTGCAGTGCGCATAATAGGAACGGTCAAAGCAGCAGTCGTCAACGACGAAAGTGGTGTAGCCATGCGAGCAGGCATCCACAGCCGTTGCCCTTACGCAGCCTGAAGTCGATACACCGCAGATGACGAGAGTATCGATTCCTTCCTTCTGCAAATATACCGTCAGCGGAGTCAGAAAGAAGGCGCTCGCCTTGGTCTTGCCCAGCTTCCACTCCTGTTCAAGCGGATGGACGGCTTCGGGAAAGTCGTTGAAGCCCGGCACAACTTCATGCGTGCGCGCCGCCCGTTTGGTTGCCTTGCCGGTATACGGCGTACTGCGCGAGTCGCTGTGCGTGAAGACAATCGGCAGCTGTTTGCTTCGGAACATCCCGATCAAGCGGCTGATTCGCGGCATCGCTTCCCATGAAGCCGGACCGCAGGCGGTCGGAAATTCCTTGATCGCTTCCTCTAGTGTCAGACCCTCGGATCCCGTAAAGCCGTAAGTGACATCGACCACGATCAGAGCCGCTCTGTTTCCCGGCTTCAATTCTGTCTGAAATCCGGCACTGCTGTAGATTGACTGCTCGGATTCGGGAATCATCTTCATCCATTCTCTCATCTATACGCTGCTCCTCTCGGCTTTCGAATGTGGTGAGCTGTTTCTTAAACTAATAGTATGTCATATAACCTTCCTTGCATAATACATATATTCGATTAACGTCATAAGAAAATCGTTTGAAAACCCTATCAAACCCGAAAATCGACTTGATTTTCGCTTGTCTTTCTATTATATCACATATATATAACATAGTAGGTCATGGTAGTATATGTAATGAAGGTGTATCGCCTGGACGACTTCGTCCCGCTTCGGGGATGGATGCCTGTTCTTGGGAATCATCATTTTAACCATAGAAAAAAGCTGCGCATTCGCGCAGCTTCTTCTTCGCCTAAAACGGCTGATTATTCGGTTTCTTCTATTCCGGTTCCCCTGTTTCTTCCCATTAACAAAAACACGGTAATGAGAATAAATGCGGTCAGTGCTAGAATTGGAATCGTGATGAACCCCAGCCAATTGATATAATCAGTGTTGCACGGAATGCCGCTGCTGCAAGGCAGAATATCGGCGAAGCCTGGAACCTTCTGCTCCAGGACATGGTAGATCGAGATGCAGCCCCCCAGAATGGACAAGGGCAGCGCATAACCGATGATTTTCCGGTCATTCAGATAACTGGCCCTGCCCAGCAAGTAAACAAGCGGGTACATGCATATCCGCTGCAGCCAGCACAGTTTGCACGGCTCAAATCCCATAACTTCACTGAAGTACAAGCTTCCGCCGACAGCAACCAGGGATACGACCCAAGCAAAGTATAGACTTAACGCATGTAACCTCGCCTGCATCAAGATTCACCGATTGCGCTGTCGATTGCTTTTTTGAGTGCCTCGTAATTAAATACGTCCTCGAACTTAACCCCGTTAATCAATAGCGTAGGCGTGGCAGTAACTTTAGCATCGTTCTGGGCGAATCTTGTATGCTCGGTTACTTCATCCATATAGGTTTGATTGTCAATATCCTGGCGGAGCTTGTCATAATCGACTTTAATACCCGCCGACTTGGCTAAATCCGTCAGAAAGTCCGGCGTTGCCCATATACTTTGTTCTTCCGCCTTCTGATTCTTGAATAAAGCGTCATAATATTTCCAGAACTCTTCATTGCTCTGATGGAAAACGGCTTGGGCAGCAAGTGCCGCTGTCGTGGAATCCTGATAAATGATCGTATCGTTCATGAAATAAAGCGAGGCTTTACCGGTATCGATATAATCGGTCTTTAACAGCGGCATGATATTCTGCGAGAAATATTGGCAGGAAGGACATTTATAATCGCCGAATTCGACGATTTTGACCGGAGCCTCGGCTTTGCCGAGTATCGGCAATTGATCGTAAGCCACTTCAAGCGGTTTTGCTTTCGGTTGAAAAATAATAGCAACGGCAATCAATGCTATGACGACAACACCTGTAGTCCACATGATAATTTGCATTCGTCTTTGTTTCTTTTTCTTCTCTTGCTCTCTTTTTGCTTTGTTGGATAACTTGATTTCTGATTTGTTCTGCACAGACACCCTCCTAAAAGACACAATTAGATATATTATAACCGATTTTCCTTAAAAATAGCTGAAAATAGAAGGGCTGGATATGAAAGAATAGTGAAATAGGAACGGCTCTGGCCGCTTGTTATTACGGTGGCTGTTAGATCAGCTGCCGACCTCGATCATCCGGCCTTCCCGATGGCTTTGATAAGCCAGTTCAATCATGCGGATCGCCATTCCCGCTTCTTCGGGCTTGACCGCAAGCTCTGCCCCTTCAAGCAGATGATCGCTGATATTCTGATAGAAGTCCTGATAGGCTCCGGGCAGCGTCCGTATCCGGCCTTGCAATTCCAGCGCGCCCATCACAGCATGAAGCTTGCCCCATTGCTCCTCCGGTTCGGCTCCCCAATCCGGCGATCCCGGCGTCTGACCGCCACGCAGCGCTCTCTCCTGCGGATCGACTCCATATTTGACATAAGAACCCTCGGTCCCGTGAACCACGTAACGCGGACCCGGTTCTCTGATCAGCAGCGAGGAACGGAGACTCACCTTCAGACCATCCGCATAACCCAGTCCGATGTCGAAGTAATCATCGGCGATGCCGCCCTCGCGCTGGATGCGGATGTCCGCGGTGATTGTGTCCGGAAGCCCGAATAAAGTAAGCGCCTGATCCATGAAATGAACACCCAGATCATAGACGGTACCGGATCCCTGCACATCACCATCCCGCCATCTCCCCGGATTTACAACCGGGCTGAAGCGATCCCAGCGGAATTCCGCTTCAATCACACGGCCCAGCAGCGACTGGTCCAGAACCTGGCGGAGCGTCATAAAATCGCCATCCCAGCGCCTGTTCTGATAGACGCTGACCACGACATTCTTCTCCCGAGCCAGGGAAATCAGCTCATCGGCTTCGGAAGACGTTGTTGTAAAAGGCTTCTCGACCACGACATGCTTGCCCGCCATAATCGCTTCTTTGGCCAATGCATAATGATTGGTGCTCGGCGTTGTAATGACCACCAGATCGATATCATCATCTGCATATAACTCCTGAACGCTGCCTACTACGGTCACCCAAGGATATTTTTCCTTGGAAGAGGCCCCATTGCGCTGCACCACTTTGGCCAAGCTCATATTCGCGACGTTCGTTATGACAGGAGCGTGAAAGGTGCTGCCCGCATAGCCGAAGCCAACCAGTCCCACCTGTAAGGTTTTCTTGTTCATCATAAGCCTCCTATTTTCCAAGATAGTGAATCACTGCCCTTAATAGTTCTACATCCTCATTCGGAAATCCTTCGGCGGATTGACCAGCCGTTCCAAGGCAATAGCCTCCTCCTTGGCGGATGCCCCGCGGCAGAGGTGGCCATGCAGACAATATGCTCACTTTTTCAAGGGGGTTAGAAACGCAGCGGAACAAAAAACTCCTTCTCCACCTGATGGGCGGATAGCGGACGGCTGAAAAAATACCCCTGAATTTCCTTGCACTGATTATGGGTGAGAATATCCAGCTGATCCTTCGTTTCGATTCCTTCCGCCACCACATCCAGATTCAAATGATGGGCCATGGAGATAATTGTCGCAACGATAGCTTTATCATTGTCATTCTCGGTTATTTCGGAAATAAAAGAACGGTCGATCTTGAGCTTATGGATCGGGAACGTCTTCAAATAACTGAGTGAGCTGTACCCTGTTCCAAAATCATCAAGGCTGATCCGCACACCCAGCATATTCAATTTATTAAGAATATCGATGGATACAATCGGATCCATCATCATGCTCTCCGTAATTTCAAGCTCCAGATACTTAGGCTCAAGCCCCGTCTCAGCAAGCACGGCCTCAATATATTCCACCAGATTGGCCTGATGGAACTGACGGGCTGATAAATTGACCGACACGGGAATCAGCGGTCCGCCATGCTCATGCCATTCGACCATTTGACGGCAGGCTTCATATAGAACCCAGGTGCCAATTTCATGAATCATCCCCGTCTCTTCAGCAATCGGAATAAAGCTGCCCGGCATCATCAGGCCTTTTGAGGAATGATTCCAGCGGACCAAAGCCTCCACACCAATCATGCGGCTGTCTTCCGTACGGATCTGGGGCTGATAATAGACAAGCAGCTCCCGGCGCTCAATGGCTTTTCGCAGCTCCCCCTCCAATTCAATACGATCCATCAAATGCTTGTCCAGCTCCTGCGAATAATAACGGTAACCGTTCTTGCCATGCTTCTTTACCTCATACATCGCCGCGTCGGCCAAGCGCAGCAGCTCCTCACCGCTTTCGCCATGCTCAGGAAAACTGGCTATTCCGATGCTTGCCGATATATAGAAGTCGTTGCCCTTGAGATGGAATGGCTGGCGGAGCAGACTCAAGATCCGTGTGGCCAACAGGTCGGCTGCCTGGTCGGTCTCCGATCGGCAAATAATCGAGAATTCGTCCCCGCCCATACGGGCAATGGTCACCTCCAGATTATCGGCGCCGGCAATAAAGCGCTCACTTAACGCCTTGAGAAACAGATCGCCGTATGTATGTCCCAGTGAATCATTAATAAGCTTGAAGCGGTCAACATCAAGCACGAGCACGGTAAAAGAACCGCTTCGCTTTTTGCATTCCTCGATCGCCTGGTCTAGCATCTGGTTGAACAGTCTGCGGTTAGGCAAGGCTGTCAGTTCATCATGGAAGGCGAGATGCTCGATCAGGCTTTTGTCCCTTTTCTCTTCGGTTATATCCCTCAGGATAACATGGCTCCCCACAATCCTCTCGTCAATAATGACCGGAACCTCGGTTACATGGATTTCCACCTGATGTCCGTTCGAATTCGTTATAACGGTTTCATAACTATCCGGCCGCTCACCGGCTGGTTGACCCGATAATGCTTTGTCCCTCGCCTTCTGCTCTTCAACTGCCTTCAAGCCGATGGCGGATATATGCTTGTTTGTGAATCCCTCTATGACAGCGCCTGCAATTTTGCTTACAGCGGGGTTCATTCCCATAACTTCGCCCTTGGTATTGACGGACAGGATGCCATCTGCATTGTTCTCGTATAAGGACCGGTACCATTGCTCGCTCTCCAGAATGGTCAGATCCTTTTGCCGAAACCGCTTGTTGACCAGAATGCCGAGAAAAGTCAGACCAAGAAGCAGGAACGTGCCTGCTGCGATAATATAGGCGAGCAAAGTCTGATCAATCAGCATCCCGCCGGCGGCGATGTTATCCATTCTCTCGTGAAAATACGCTCCGGCCATACCGGTGTAATGCATGCCCGCGATACCGCCGCCCATTACAAGCGAGCTTCCAAGCTTGAAGAGCAGCGCATAACGGACCGTCTGTTGGCGGAAATAATAGAGCATTCCAAGCGCGGCAGCCGACGCTGTGACGGCAATAATAACTGACAGAACGACCATCCATGGATCGTAACTGATATCGACCGTCATAGCCGCCATTCCGATATAGTGCATGCCGCAGATTCCTGCAGCCATCAATCCTCCTGACAACCATATCTCTTTCCAGCCCATACGCTGCAGGTGCGCGGTAAACAATGCAATCAGCGATACCCCGATGGCCAGCACGACAGAGAGCAGCACCAGCTTGATATCATAGGAAATGCGTATAGGCAGGCGCATGGCAAGCATGCCGACAAAATGCATCGACCAGATGCCAAGACCCATGGAAAAAGCACCGCAAACGAGCCAAAGCAACCGCAGCTTGTCCTTGCTTGTATATATCTTTCCGGTTAGGTCCAAAGCGGAATAAGAGGAGGCCACTGCGATCAAACAGGATAAAATGACAAGAGATTCATGAAAACTGCCATGCATATGATTCATAACGTTAAACTCCCTTACCATCATGATGAGTAATATTTCCCTATAGATGGGTAATATTAGGGTCTTTAGAACTGAGTCTAACGACTTATTTTATTATACATGACGAATCTGAAACATTTTTGAAATACCTGCGGGCATCCCCCCGTCAACGTCAAAAAAGCCTTGGCGCCTGCTTGCGCCAAAGCTCAATGAGCTCCTATTTAGACGGAATATATTACTCCATCGTTTGCTTCCAATTCATATACCATTCACGTACTTCCGTCTTGGGGCTGGCGTCATATTCGCGGCTCAGCATGCCCTGCAGCAATGCGAATTGCTGTTCCAGGGAAAAGCGGTCGCCCGTTTCCTGATACAATTGCATCAGTTCAAAATAAACCTGCTCCTCGGTCAGATTTACCTTCTGAACCTGAAGAAGAAAAGCAATCGCCTCCGAATACCTGCCCTTGGTTTTATAAAAATCAAGCAGTTGATGCCTATGATACTGCCAAATCGCACGCAAGCGGCGTTTCTCCGGCTCTGCCCAAAGAAACTCATGCTCCATCAGGTAATCGCCCCGATACATCGCAAACAGCTTCAAATGAAGCTCCAATGTCGCTTCAGTCAGCATGGGGGCTTGCTCCAGCTGCTTTTCCCACACCAGCACATCCACCTCGACTCCGCCAAGCTCAAGCCGGTAGCCTTCGTCCTGATTGACGATCCGGATCGTCAGATTCTCCTTGACAATGAGCATCCTGATCTGATAGATCGTGGTGTACAGCTGCGTGATGGCTCTCTTCCAATCAATCTCGGCCCACAAATGCTCAAGCAGATGCTGCTTTTGAACTGTTATTCCCTGGTGCTGGAGCAGATAAAGGAATAATTCCTGCGCTTTGAAAGTTTTCCAGCGTACAGCGGCTGCCCCCGGGACCCGGCCTTCGATCAGGAAGGACTTGAAGCAATGAATCATCACTGGCAGCGCGGCATCTGAACGCCTGGCCGAATAGAGGGTCAGCATTCTTCTGACCCGCGCACAGGTCTTGATCAATCGTTCACGCTGGAATGGTTTGATAATATAATCCTGGGCAGTCAGCTCGAATGCTTCAACGGCGTGCTCCTGGTAGGCTGTTACGAACACAATTTGGATATCGGGAGATTCGCCGAGAATTTGTTCTGCGAGCTCCAATCCGCTGATGAAAGGCATATGGATATCCAGAAAAACAGCATCCGGCAAGCCGGCGCGCATGTCCTGGATGACCAGTCGCGGATCCTGGTAGGATCCTATAATTTCGACCTGACCGATGGCCGTAAGCTCGCTCTCCAGAAGCTTCAAAGCCAAGGGGTCATCATCAACCAAAATAACTTTCAAGGATCAAGCTCCTTTCACACGCTCGTTTCGCAATCATTCCTTTCGGATTGTCTTATTTAGTTTCGACGGTTCCTGACATTTTCCTCTAATACTCACGGTGAGATGCGATGGGAGGAAATCATGCTTGGACTTGTCTCGGCTTTAGCTATTCCTCGTTGACTTCGCTGCTGCCGATGATCAGACGGCGGACCGATTCCCGCAGGCTGTCGCGCATGTCCGGAGGGGTGCCTTCATCCGTCACCAGCGTATGGATGCGGCTCAGCTCCATGCCGTAGAGAAAGCCGCTGCGGTTCGCCTTCGACGAATCAGCCATCAGAATCAGCTGATTGCTTTGCTCGACAAGCATCTGCGCGATTTGCAGCGGCTCCCATTTGGAGTAGTACAGCCCTTCAGCGCCAAATCCCATGCAGGAAAACAAGGCTTTGTCAAAGCGGTACTGACGAAGCTCGCAGTGCAGCTTATAGCCGAATGTCTTGCCATCCTCATCCACTTCGCCACCGACCAGATGAACCTTCAATTTCCCCTTTTTCTGAACCAGATTCAAGGTGACCATAGCCGAGTTCGTCACGATGGTCAGATTTTTATTCTCCGGGATGAACCGGGACAGAATCAGCCCGGAAGTGTTTCCGTCGATAAAAACGCTGTCGCCGTCCTCCAGCAGCAGCACGACTTCGCGGGCGATGGCTTCCTTGCGCTCCCGGTTAAGCTGCATCCGGTCATAATAGGGCATATCCCAAGTGGTTTGTTCTTTTCTGACTGCGCCGCCATACGTTCTGCGAAGAAATCCTTTCTCGTCCAAAATACGAAGGTCCCGGCGGATAGTTTCCACCGAGACATTATAAGTTTGGACAAGATCATCCACAGAAACGCTGCCGACTCTACGGACGGCTATCATAATCTCGTTTCTTCTATGGACGGAACCCATTTATTTGAATTCTCCGAGCACCTTGGTCGCATCAGCCTGCGCCTTCTTCACCGCATCTGCCGGAGAAAGCTTGCCGGCGATCATCGCCTGCAGCGCCTCGCCTACGGATGTATCCATTTTGCTGCGCGCAGCGCTCGAAACGTCGATGCGGGCATATGGGAACACTTCGTCAAAAGCTTGCTTCTTCTGCGGGTTATCCGCATAGTTTTGCTTCAGCAAATCGGTTTCCTGCGCGGACTTCGTAGCCGGGAAATAGCCTGTTTTGGCTGCATAGATCGACTGTGCTTCCGATCCCGCGAAATATTTCAAGAACAGCCAGCCTGCAAGCTGCTCTTCCGGAGTGGTTTTGAACAGCACCTGGTTGCCGCCGTACAGCTCTGTTACTTGACCTCCGCTTTTGCCTTGCGGGATCAGGGTGATGCCCCATTGGAATTTATCCTTCACCAGATCAAGCTTGGAGCTTGTACGAGCTGTTGTACCGATTTCCATCGCGGCTCTGCCGTTCGTGAATTCCTGCTCGGTGTCCTCTGCAAGAACAATCGCCTTCTTGTCGATCAGGTTCTTGATCATGGTCGCCAGTTCCACAGCCTCCGGGTTGTCATAGTTCACACCGCTTTGATCCAGCTTGATCGGATCAATGCCATAAGTGCGCAGCCATGTGCGGAACGTACCGCCATTGTTGGCATTGCCCATAACCAGTGCAGGCTTGCCGGTTTTCGCTGTAATATCAAGCGCCATTTTCTCAAATTCCGGCCATGTGGCTGCCGGTTTGTCATAGCCGGCCTGTTTCAGCAAATCAATGTTGTAGTAAACCCCCATTGAGGAGTTCCCGTGCGGCCAGCTCATCGTTTTGCCGTTATACTCCGGAATACGTTGGCGGGCAAGCACACCCGGCATAATGTCGTCCAGATCCGTCTGGCTCAGTCCGTTCACCGGATCGCTGATGTAGTCGTCAAGCGGGACGATTTTGTCCGCCTTCATGTACTCGAGCGTGTCGCTCTCGTACGACATGGCCACAGCCGGGAGGCCTCCGCCCTGCAAAGCGGCACGCACTTTTTTGTTAAGATCGTCATAACTGCCCTGGAATACTTCTCTCACAACGATTTTGCCTTCGTATTCCTTGTTGAAGTCGCTGACGATCTCCTTGATCGCTTCGCCGTATATCGTGGCTTGAATATGCCAGAAATCAATGGTGACGGGGCCATCCTTGCCGAGCTCGATTCCTGCTGATACGCCTGTCGGAGCGTCAGCTGCCGGGACGTCGGCAGCTGGTGCATTTGCTGCCGGAGCATTGGCGGCTGGAGCATTGGCGGCCGGGGCATTGTTATTGGCCGCCGGCGCACCCGCTGAACAGCCTACAGCTGTAATAAGCATCAGGGAGACGATTGATGTTTTCCAATGGCTGAACATTTTACGCAAAATCACATTTACCACTCCTAGGTTTTTGTAATTACGTGTTCTGTCACTTCTGAAAAAATTCGATGGCTTCGAGCTTGCATAGCTGCGAATATCATGCCACCGCTGATTCGTTCGCTGGTACTCATTGTGCGGCAAGGATGCCTTCGTCTTAAATCGTTGTCAGACTGCTGCTTCCAATCAGCTCGGAAAGCTCGAAGCTCTCCCCTGGCGCCGGGTAATATTTGCGGACGCCGCTGCTGTTGAACAGGGTCGGATGCATGCTGTGCAGCGGCACGACCAGCTTCGGTGCGATCGCTGCTGTCAATTCGCTGATTTCCTGCGGTGCGGCATGGCCGCCAGTTGCGCAATAATGGTACCTTACGCCGAACTCGTTCAGCCATCTCAACAGCGTTTCGTCGGTTGGCGTAAGCGGATTGCCATCGGCATGAACATAGACAGAGCCTGAATGGACAGAACCGCTTATCTCCAGCTCCGCGATTAATGGCGTATGCGGATAGGTCAGGTAGACCGCGTAATGAGATTTATCCGCTCCAATATCCTGCAGCTCAATCGTCTCGTAGGGAAGCTCCGCTTCCTTTGCCGGTTGCGGCCCCTGTGACCAAAGCGGCGTACGGAGCAGCCGGATCACATCGCGGCAGGCTTCCAATGCGGGGTGCCCCTCGAGTACCTGCAGCTTCCTTGAGGCTGTGTGCCAGAGAACTGCCGTGCTCTCATCCATGACAAGCTTGCGGCCGGCTTCCTGCGTCCTGATGATCAAATCGGCCACACGCTCTACGTTGCGGGCGAGAATATTGACGTAGACAAGGCCGTCTGTTTCCTGCATGGCGCGGCGGCATTCAAGCGCGACCTCGACTTCAAGCCGATCCTTGGGCTTGCGGAATAAAGTATCCTGGCGAAGCCGGGTGCCTTCCGTAATCAATACATCGATTCCTGTGCTCCGGCAGCGCTCGATGAAGCGGTCCAGCCGATGATGATTCCGGCCGTGGCGGCGCCAGTCGGCGGTGAAGGCGATGCGGTGCTCCGGACCATGAATAATGAAACCGGTCACTCCTGGCGAGTCGTGATCCACTTCAATGAATTCGATGCGGAAGGTGCCGAAGTCCACAACCTGGCCATCCTCGACGATGCGGATATCCGCACGGGTATCCGGATATTCGCCCGCCGCCACGACAGCCTCATGCACGGCGTAAGCGTCGCGGTGCATCCATACCGGAAGGTTGGGGCGAAGCGACGGCAGCAGGGCCATATGATCCTGGTGAATATGGCTTACGAAGCCGTGCAGATTGTCAACATGCGGCATTTCCTCCTTGCCCCAGACCTGGAGCAGTTCCGCTTCACCCAGATCACCCAGGAGATCAGGATCGTACAGGTCGAGCACCGGAGGCGCCATCCTGGTCAGCAAAAAGCTGCGGATGCCGTAATCCGGCCGTACTCTCGTATCTCCGTTGAAGAAACCGCGAGCCATTCCCAGATCGAACACAATGCCGGTGTCTCCACAGCTGTACATAATGTGGACACCGCCGATTGTTGTCAGACCGCCGTAAAAGGTAAGACGCTCCTCTTGCCGCTTGCTCATTCTTCCAACACTCCTTTGATCACCCTTATTTTTATGTTTGTGCCCGGTTATGGGCGTGATGCTTTCGTTCTAGAAGCCGGAGATCGGCTCCGTGCTTTGCTTCGCCTGCTGCCTGACATGCTGCAGCTCAACCAGCATCGCTGCCAGTTCATCAAGCGTGTCCAGCCGGACATCCCATTGCGCAGGCTCCGATGAGGGATAAGGAGACAAGAATACCGTTCGGCCGCCCAGCTTTTGTACCGGGTACAGATCATTCCAGGCATGATCGCCAATCGAGAGGATTTGATCCGCCTGCAGATTCTCCCTGTCCATCAGCTCCTGCATGTACCGTTCAAGACCATTCGGCTTGCCGGCGCCATACACGATTTCATTAAACAGCTTCAGACAATCGAGCGCCGCAATAAATTCACGGCCCGTATTCTCCGGCGAGTTCGTGAGCAATATCCGCGTCCGCACCCCGGTCAGATTCCCGATAGCGTCATACAGATCATGATGGCGTTCGAAGCTTGAGGCGCCCTGCAGCATTTCTTTGCGCACCTGCTGAAACGCCTGCTGGCGCTTCCCTTCGGCAACGCCGTATTTAGCGGCAAAAATACTCACCAGACTCCAGGCATCTCCCGCATAGATGGATGCAGTCCCCGTCTTCCCCGGAGTGACGCCCAGCTCCTCGCCCTGCCAATTCCGAAAGACCGATTTCGGGTCTGTTCCCCGCGTCCATGTATCCGAATCGGGATGATACCAGTCCCCGATGCCGCTTCCATGCCGGCCCTCCAGCATGGAGGCCATATCGTCCAGAAAGACGCTCAAGCTTGCGCTGTGATCGTTGTCCTCAAACAACAGCTCCAAATAACGTTTGTAAAAGGTCCCATCCTGGTACAGCGTACCGTCCAGATCAAAAATCACGATTTCAATATTTTTCAGCCAGTCCATATTTTCCCTCCAGAGCAGTCTCTTGTTGTCTATTCCCATATTAGGTCAACCCTTCAATCCCGTGGATGTAATGCCTTGGTGGAACCATCGCTGGGCAATGAGATACAGCACCACGATCGGCGCGATCGTAAAGGTTGCTGCCGCCATCAAATGATGGTAGTTCGGGCCTTCCTCGCTGACAAAGTAGAGCAAGCCTACCTGCAGCGGTCTCAGCGATTCACTGGATGTAACCAGCAGCGGCCACAGCACGCCATTCCATTTGCCGATAAAGGCCAGCAGCGCTGTCGTAATAAGCGATGGCAGCACAAGCGGAAGCAGCACCGTCCACAGATAACGTCTGTTCGACATCCCGTCCACCTGCGCGGCCTCCCAGTATTCCTTTTGCACCGAGAGAAAGGCCTGTCTGAGCAAAAATATCGTGAAGGCTTCCGCCAGAAACGGCAGCATGATGCCCATATAGCTATCATAGAAGCCCTGCCCGCCGGAGCCTGCCCAATCATTGCCGCCTGCAAGCGGAATATGCCGCATCGTGACAAAGTTCGGAACCAGCGTCACATCGAACGGAATCAGCATCGTGACGACAACCAGCATAAAAATCAGGTTCTTGCCGCGAAAGTTGAAATGCGTGATGGCGAAGGCGATTGGCACACAGACGAGAAGCTGCAGCGCCGTCCCAAGCCCGGCAATAATCACCGTATTGATAAAATAGCGCTGAAACGTCGATTCCGGCTTCATCCAGGCTTCCGGATAATTTTTGAAATTCCATACCTCAGGCAGCATAGTCGGCGGCAGCCGGTTAATTTCCTCCCCGGTCTTCAGCGAAGTCAGGATCATCCAGATAAAAGGAAACACTACACAGCATGCCAACAGCACTACACCGATCAGCACGATCGTCCACATCACCTTCGAGGAACGCCGTGCACCTACCATTCCGTACATTCGTCATTCCTCCATTAATGCATATAATGAACCTTCTTCTCTCCATAGCGCAGCTGCAGCCATGTCAGCCCCAGCAGCAGGATGAACAGCAGCATGGAGACTGCTGATGCGTAACCAACCTGTCCATACACATAGAAGCTTCGGAAGATGTACAAAGGCAGCGACATTGTCGAGCCAAGCGGACCACCCTCGCCGCCCGAGAAGACATAGAATGCATTAAAGGATTCAAATGCCCCGATGACCGATACGATCGTAAGCAAAAACCAGGTCGGAGACAGCAGCGGCAGTGTAATATGACGGATGACGTTCCAGGTGCGCGCGCCATCTATGCGGGCTGCTTCAGTCAGATCATGCGGAATCTGCGTCATGCCGGACAAGAACACCACAATCTGGAAGCCAAGACTGCTCCATATCGAGAACAGGATGACGACGCCAAGGGCCCAGGTCGGGCCTGCGAACGCCGTTGGAATCGATGCCGGCCAGCTGCCGCCAAGCGCGTTCAGCAGCTTGACCAGGATCGGGTCAGGATCCGTGAGCCACTGCTGAGGCGTTCCGCCAAAGAAATTGACGGCCGAATTGGCAAGCCCCACGCTCGGATGGAAGATCCACTTGAACACAATTGCCGCAGCGACTTGAGAAGTAATATAAGGCAGAAAGAAAAGCACGCGCAGCAGCGTTTTTCCTTTGGTTATATGAAACAGCACATAGGAGACGAAGAACGACAGCAGCAGCGTCAGCGGAATCGTACCGATAGCATAGAAGATGGTAACCATGAACGCTTGTCCGACTTCTCCCAGCTGCAAGCCCGACATGGGATCGTTCACGATGAGATCCTCTCTGAAGACGCGCATATAATTGTCGAAGCCCACGAACCGTTCCGGCACATAACCCCATTTCCATAAGCTGATCCACATGCCGAACACAAGGGGCCAATAGCGGAACAGCAGCAGCAGCACCAGTGCCGGCAGGGCATACATCAAGCCTGTCAGGGCTTCTTTTCTTTTCCTTCTCGAACGAGGCTTGACGAGCTTGCGTTCCTGAACCTGTTCGATAGGCTTGGCATCCAAAGCGGCAGCCTCTTTGAAAAGCACGGGGGATTCTCCTCTCTTGGCAGCTTCCTGATTTATCTTACTCCGTTCATTCTAGAGAGAAAGTGTTTGATATGGATTAGAGGCACGTAAAGAGATTGTTGTGAAGTTTACCGTTGTTTACATAAATCGGCATGTTAAAATGTTAAAACGGTCATTTCAGCAGAATAAACGGTTAACTCCGAGGTGAAATCGGTTATTTCACATTATCCATCCGATAAGCTTGCAAAAAAACCCGAGGCGGGCTTGCCTCGGGTTGATCGCATTTATATTCGTTTATCCTTGATGCTTACGGATCAATTCCATCTTCAGCTCCCAGGCCTCGCGGCTGAGGTTAACCCGGAACATCTCGGGATTGAGCTTCCGCAAATACTCCGGCCAGAATAACTGGAGCTGCTCTTCGTGATACGATCGGATATCCTCCAGCTTGGGCAGCGGGTACGCAAGAGCGCCATCCAGAAATATCGGATGCAGCAGCGGCACACTTTCATAATCCCTTACCGTCCGGCTTCTATAGGAATGTACGGGATCAATCAGGTCCAGCGGTTGTCCCTGCAAGATATCCTGCTCGTGGCGCAAAGCGATGTAATCAGCCTCGGCTTTCCCTGTTGCCCTGCTGATAATCCGGTAGATTTCCTTCACTCCGGGATTGGACACTTTATCCGGATTCCCCGATATTTTAATAACCGGCTCGTATTCCCCGTTCTTCTCTCTTGCGACCAGCTTGTATACACCGCCCAATGACGGCTGGTCAGCCGCAGTGATTAACTGGGTCCCTACGCCAAAAACATCTATTTTTGACCCCTGCGCCTTCAGATTCAGGATGATGTTTTCATCAAGATCCCCTGACGCGATGATTTTGACATAAGACAGCCCAGCGTCGTCAAGCATCTCTCTCGATTGTTTGGAAATATAGGCCAGATCTCCGCTGTCGATGCGGATGGATTGGATTTTTTTGCCCATTTGCTCCAGGTGCCTGGCTGTTTTTATGGCATTGGGGACGCCGCTTTTCAACGAGTCGTAGGTATCCACGAGCAAAGAAACCTGATCGGGAATCGCTTCGGCAAATTTGCGGAATGACTCTTCCTCCGTATCATGATCCTGTATCCAGGAGTGGGCATGTGTGCCTTTTGTAGGAATGCCGAACAATTTGCCTGCACGCAGGTTGGAGGTCGCATGGAACCCGGCAATATAAGCCGCCCGCGCCCCCCATATGGCCGCATCTGCTTCCTGGGCCCGCCTGGTGCCAAATTCAAGCAGCGTTTCAGTTGGAGCCACTTGTTTTATCCTGGAGGCTTTGGTGGCGATCAAGGTTTGATAATTCATGAAGTTAAGCAGCGCCGTCTCAAGCAGATGCGCTTCGAAGACTCTCGCTTCGACACGAATCAAGGGTTCATTCGGAAAGACAAGGGTCCCTTCCGCTGCGGCATGGATATGTCCGGTAAATTTGAAACGCCGCAGCTCCTCGAGAAATCCGTCCTGATACTGCTCCTCCTGCTGCTGCAGATACATGATGTCCTCCTCGTCGAACGCTAAATTTTGAATGTAATGAATGATTCGTTCCAGTCCGGCAAAAACCGCATACCCGTTCCCAAAGGGCAATTTGCGGAAGTACGCCTCGAAAACCGCCCTATTGTTCAAGGATCCATGCACCCAATGGGCATACATCATATTGATTTGATATTTATCCGTATGTAAGGTCAAATTCTCATAGTCCAAGCCAATCACTCCCTAACTCCACTATTGTCAACGCAGCCTGCATAAATACATTCCTTAAACAACTACCCGAGGGGCGCGAATTCAAACCATGGATTCCCAAGGGCAGCTGCCCCGATGTAGATATAACAAAACACTTCCCCTCTCAGCTTGGGCCCAAACGAAGGACCCGTACTGGATAAAGAAGTGTTTGGACTTCATCTATGACGAGCGTTCAGAGCTGTCCTGCCGATTCACAGTCACGGCCTGACGCTGGCTTTCAAGGAATTGCTCCGCGCAGCGCCCGACCAGCATGCAGAAGCTTCGATTATGTCCGATAAAGAAGGACGAGAGATCGTAACGGCTCCGCGAAGGCTCATGGATGACCAGCAGCCGGTGGCGCATATAGGCCATGGCAAATTGGACGAATTGCTCCGTTTGCTTCGATTCATGAAAGGTAATATAAGCATACAGCGAATGATCCTCCGGTTCATCAAGCACGCTTACGCCCGCGCAGGAAAACTCGGTGCTGATATTCATTTGCTGAAACAGCATCAATGCCCGGTGCAGCTCCACATCCACTTCAATGCCGTCAAGCAGGGCGGTTTTCTTCGGATGGCGGGAAGGAGGCTTCACAAGCTCCACCCACTCGGCTATTTCTCTTCTTCTGCGGCCCCATCGTTCTCTGGACTGGCCGCTTAAAATAATCTCTTCATTCCCGCTGTCTGTCTGATTGGCTGCCAATATCTTCATTCCCCCTAGCCTTAAGAAGCGGAAGATGCCGCTGCTTTCATTGTACATCCCTGCCGGATAAAAAGAAATTGCCGGTGCTTGATTATCCTATCACCATATACATGATTACAGAGGCCGACACCACGGAAGTGACGGCCTGCTTGCCGGCCATTGAACCGGCGAACCGCCAGCCAAGCTCCTTGCGCACCGTCCACAGCGTCACCAGACAAGCCGTCAGCGTCGAAGCCAGATAGACAAGCACAAGCAGCTGCCCGGCGCTTAGCGTCTGCAGAAACGCGCCATTATCCCGATTGAGCGTCAAGAGCCCATCCTTGCGCAAAATGGAGAAAATAATCCCTCCGGCAGCTTCCTCCGGCAGGTGAAACCATCCAAGCAATGGAGCCGCCAGCCTCGCCAGGCGGTTCATTATCCCAAGCCGCTCCAGCAGCGTGGCCGCCAGGCAGATTCCGATAAAGATGGGCATCGCCTGCATCAGAAATTGCTTGATCACCGAACGGACGCGCCAGCCTACCGCGCGCAGCGAAGGGGGCTGCAGGAAGGTCTTCGTTTCATAGAGCGGCCTGTGAAGCTCTTGACCCTTGCTCCTATTCCAGATCCGGGTGTGCAGCGCTCCAATCACAAACAGCATCGCCAAATAGGGAACAAACAGCCACGGATGACCGCCTGAGCCAAATACAGACAGGGAAGCACCAATCTGATAGCTGCAGGCCGAACCGAAGGCAATCAGGGATACACAGGATTTCCGCGAGCATGCGCTGCAGGCTCTGCTCTGAAATACAGCCACCACATTGCAGCCAAACCCGGAGAGAACAGGAATCAGGTCCCGTCCGCTGAGCCCGATAACACGCAGCCATCCATCCAGTGCATCGGTTATCCGATCCTTCAAGCCGCTCTCTTCAGCGACAGCAACGCTGATCCCGAGCAGCAGCACCACGGGAAAAGCCCACAGGAACGAATACAATCCCAATGAAATCATGCCGTAATCGCCAATCAGCAGAGATTGGATGAAGGCCGGGCTTGCATTCAGAACAGAGCGGAGCGGATCAATCACCTGCCGGTCGGCGATTGGCTGCAGCCATTGGGAACCCAGATAAGCAAGCAGAACAGGCACGGCAAAGAGCAGCAGCGTCGTAAGAAGAGCAAGCGGCCTTCCCAGCAGCGGATGCTCAAACCAGGTATGCTGCGGCGTTATCACCGGCAGCCGGGGCGCAGGCCGCAGTACGGCTTTTTTGCGGACAGGCTTCGCGGTATCGATATATTCCAGCAGCTGCTTTCGTTTCACGACGGTCAAGCTGCGGGAATCGACGCTTAGTACAGGGATGCCGAGCCAGTCCTTGTAGTGCAAAACAAGCTTATGCAGCTCATCGGACGCTTTATCCTCAAAGGTCAGAACCAACAGGGTTCGTTTGTCCTTCAGCATCAGGCTGTCCAGCAATAGAGGCAGCTCGACCTGCGCATGAGTGCCGCGGACAACCAGAACTACTGCATCCGCGCTCTGAATTTCACCAAGCGCCAGCCGGGTGGTGACACTGTCATCCTTCAGCCGGATTCCGGGCAAATCGACCAGATCCAGATCATCTGCAAGCCTGGCCCGCCGGCTGCTCACGGTCGAGCCGCGAAAGTTGGACTCCTCGCCCGTATCCATGCCGGACAAGCCGCGAAACAGCGCCGATTTCCCGGAGGATTCGAAGCCAACCAGAACCGCGCTGCGCCCCTGCTCCTTCACATGCCTCAACACTGGCAATCCTCGCCGCAGCAGGACAAGTCCTCCAGCAGGAGACCCGCTCTGCGGTATTCCTCCAATGGAGCCTTGGAGAGCCCAAGCCCCTCGGCTATAGCTCCAGCCACAACGGCGAAGCGCTGGCGGAATTTATATATGAAACAGAATAGGAGCTCGCCGTGCACGACACCCGGGCCGGACAGAAATAATCCGGGAGTTTGTGTCGATTCATCATATTGGTTAAGCAGCGCATGGCCTTTACCATCCATTTCGAACAAGGATTTCACAAGGCCCAGACTGCTCTTGAAGCCCGTCGCAAGAATGGGGGGATGCGCGGTTTTGACAAAACGCTCCGTTCCCGCTGCATCCTCGCAGCAAATCAGAAACCCGCCATCCTCGGATTCCGCCACCCAATGAACGCTGTGGCCGCTCAATAATTCTACCTGATCCCCGTTCTGAAGCTCATTCAAACGGTCCTTGGTGTAGGGAGACAGCTCCACGCTGGGGTCGCTGCTTCCCCGCTCGCTGAACCGGTCATTGCGGTCAATCAGTGTAACCTTCCTGCCAAGCCGCCCCAGATGAATCAGCGCATCCGCTCCGCTCTCATATCCGCCAATGATTACGAACTCCTCGCCCTCAAGGCCGCTCCACTCGCTGATCAGGCTGCTGTGATAGCAATGCTCGGCCCCTTCGAATCCATCCAATCGGGGATATTGGAATTCGCCTGCCGCCCAGATGACATAACGGCTGAACAATTGACCTTGGGTCGTTTCCAGTACAAACCCGTCCTCCACCGGTGAAACAGCCGTCACATCGATGCCGGTCCGGATCGGAAGCTCTCTGAAGTCCGCCACCGCCTGCAGGTAATCCGCATAATCCTCTCCGGACGGATGTTCGGTTTCCAGCGTGTAGGCAGGCGATGTCTTAAGCGCCACCGCGTTGAGGTCCAACATGCCGTAAGCATTGCCGGTGAACGACGGGGTAATCATGCGCATCTCCTTCGGCCACATCAGGAAGGAGGCGCCCACTTCGCTTCTTTCCAATATGCCAAAACGCTTCACGCCCAAGTCCTTTAACACACAGCCCATTCCAATACCTGCTGCACCCGCTCCAATTATAAGGCAATCGAATTGTTCCATTGATTTGCACCTCTTTTGAATGAACTTCTTGATCATTTGTTTTATATAGTAATTTTTACGATAAAAGGCGATAAAAAAGAGCCGTCAGGCTTCAGCCGCGCATTTATAGGGAGCAGCGCTTAGGCTATATCTCATATAGGCATCTGAATATCCCACTAATATGTAATTATTACGATTATAAAACGAAAATCAATAACAGTCAATTCGTGATTAAATCGAGGTTGACCGGTATTGATCCCTGCGGAACCATTTTGCGAGATATAGAATCTGTCCCATATGCTCGGAATAATGGGCAGCACATTGATGCAGCATGTCCAGGTGAGTCCGCTCTTTATTTCGGACAATTTGTGTTTCCAGCCACTGTTCGGGCCTCATTCCGTGCAATGTCTGGAGGATCAGATTCATATCGTCTTCAATAAGCCGCTTCAGTTCGTCGCATGCCGCAAATACGGGGATCCATTGGATCCCCCGCTCGTATTCCCGATGCAAAATACCTTTGGCGATGCGCTCCTGAACATTGCTGTGAATATGTTGGATGAGTGCCGAAATACTGTGGCTGGCCGGATCAGGCGAGGCATTCACCTCTTCGTCGGTTAGTTGGTCCAGCGCTTTCACGGTGCGCAGCCTGATTTCCCCGAATTTCCCGATCAGCCAGTTTCTATTGAATGCCTCATTCATTTGATTTGCTCCGAATGCCCATTCTCTTGCAGACCGAAGCAAGCGCCATAGTCGGCTGCCTTATCCCGCCAAATCGTATGGATCTGAACCTTGTCCCGGTAGGCGGCGCCTTGCAATCCAGCCAGTTCAATCCATACCCGCGGTCCGTCTATCCGGATATACGATTTGCTGTTCATGACGTCGGATGAGCCATTCCAGCCGATATAGGTTTGATTAATTGCCTCTTCCGACAAGTAGGCTTCCAGCAGCTCCTTGGCGGTATCTGCATGTGCCGCCATGACCCAGGATGCTATGGCATGACCGATCAGGTCCCTCTGTTCCTGAGAAAGCGCCGAAGCGGCTAGTCCCTGCGGTGCTTCGGGAAAATCCCGGTCTTTGCCCGGACCGAGAATAATGTCTCCTATTTCTCCTTCAATTGCCGCGGCTCCAAGCTCCGATGTGCTTAAAGTATTCAGGAATGCGGCGAGCGCGCCGATCCGTCCGGCCATGGCTTCCACCTCCGCTGCATCCGCCTTGAAGGACTGCGGCTCCACACCGACGAACATGGGGGTTGCGCTGGTTTGTTTCCCGTTAAAGACAAGATTAACGGCCAGATGATGACCGGTGATCTGCAGCATCCATGGGGTGTTTGCCGACGGTTTGCCATAAATCGCGATGTAATAAAGCTCGCTGCCCCACTGCATGCCCCCCGCATCCTGCCGCAAATACTCATCGGCCCTGATGATCTCCGTCATTGTTTTATAACCTTCGGCGCTGAGCGCTGCTTCTGCGAGCGCATGGGCCGCCTTGAGACTTTTCCCCTCTAAATCACCCAGCCTCAGCCCATGACGGGCGGCATCTCTGATTGGGAGGTTCGACCATACCGCTGTGCTGGCTTCGTTGAAATCATATTGAAGGGCTTCTAGTTCTTCGGCTGATAATGCAGCCATAAATTCCTCAGCCAAGGCTTCAACAGATTGTGTGGTCGTCCTGCCTGCGCCGCCTTGTTCCCCGTGTGACGAATAAGCCTGTATATTTTTATCTGGAAGCATGTTTGTTTTCTCCCCTCAATGGTCCATTCACATTGGATACCTTGATTGCCGGATAATTTTCTCCGAGGCCTATGAATCTCTTAATCTGAATGAGTACGGTTTCAACAGTTCGTATTGTCGGGCTGCTCGACACCTGTCAAAGAAGCCGTCTGCCAAAATTCAGTCTCGCCTCAAGCTCGACCTTCCATTTGCACTCTTCGCAGCAATGCATGCCCTTCCTGTTTTGCTTCACCTGCTTGAAGATTTTTGTTCCTGCCATCGCTTTGAATTTTTTCTTGCACAGATAACATTGGACTTCATAATCCGCCATGTTTACCAGACTCCTTTTTTGAGAAGTGAGCGGCTTCTGCCTTCGTGATTCTCTCATGATCCGGAACCGCGCTATATTATCCATGATATCACAACCGGTCATGCAATCATGAAGAAATGCTTCCTTTTATCGGTGCCAAAATATCGATATACACTTTACCCTCCGCGACAAGCGCCTCATACGAATCCAATCCCTGCGAAACCACGCCCACTGCGTTACCTTTGTCATCGAATTCGGCGCCATGACAAGGGCACTGGAAGAATAAATTTTTGGAGCCGCCGCGCTTCTCCACCGGAACCGGATCAATCTTACAGCCCAGATGCGTACATACAGGCGACAGAATAAGCAGCCCGCCTTTTGCATCAACCGAGACGTAGACAAAACTTTTGACGGGTTTGGTCACCCAGGCGTCATGGATCGTTGCCTCATAATGGATCTTAATCATGCCCTGAAGGGCCGTTAACTGTCCAAGATCACCGAGTTCAGCCATGTGGCTTGGAATCTCCTGGGAGGCAGGCACTCTATGCTTGAGTGCTCCATAATAAAATAACCCGGTGCTTCCTGCCACCAATCCCGTAATTCCTAACGCTAATTTGCCGGATGTGCTGAGGAAAGCCCTTCTGCTGATCTTTTGCGGAAGCCGTTCATTCATAGTCGTTCGCCTCCCTGGAATAGGTTAACTGGATCTCATCAAGAAGTCCGGTGAATAACAGGCGGAGCTGTTGGTTTTGAACCAGAGTGACAAAAGCCTGTAACACTTACGAGTATCGGAAGACGTTTCCGCATGCGCAGCCATATTTTTTTCACCGGGCTTCCAGAAAATGATGGCTGACCAGAAAATCATCAATCCGCCCCAGCGCCCGCAGGACTTCAACCTCTGCTGCCGTATAATCGAACAGGATAAAAGCGTGCTTCAATTCTGCGTACAAGACCAGCTCCGCTTCATTGCCGGCAGCAGTGTAAGCTTCATAGAAGCGCACCGCATCCTCGGGTATAACGACCTCATCTTCTAATCCATGCATAATCAGCATCGGCGGTTGACCGGCTGCCACATTGTACAGGGGGGACAACGCTTGCGCATGTTTATGCCGTTCCATCCAATTTACCACCGGCTGCCCGCACTCACGCTGCGGAATCATCATCTTCCATTTGCCTGTGAAATCAACGATTCCGTTGCAGTTAACCACCAAATCGACTTTCGCCGAAGTTGCCAGATCCTCTCCAGGCTCATCGCAGCCTGCCAGCGTCGCCATACTCGCGGCCAGATGTCCTCCTGCCGAGTCGCCGGCCACGGCGATCCGGTCTGGATGAATACCAAATTGCAGCGCATGTCCGCGAATATAACGAATCGCGGATTTGCAGTCGGAGATGCATTCCTCCACGCTGCGGGCTGCGCCGTCTTCCTGCAGCTCGCCTTCCTGCGGGAGAAGTCTGTACTGCACGCTGAAGTTCACAGCGCCGCGTCCGGCAAACATCCGGCAATGCCGCCCGAAACGTTCAGGCTCTCCGCTGCTCCAGCCGCCGCCATGAATCCACACGATTGCGGTCCGTTTGTCATGCGCGCTCCAGCTCTCGGGCTTGAACAGAAGGAGCCGAAGCTCATATCCCACGCCGCGCTTATAAATGATTGTATCATTCTTCAGCTCTCTGTCCGGCATAATCGTTCCCCTTCATCGTAAGCAGAATAATATCTGCTCATATTTTACCAGATACATGCAGGAAGTAACGGCTAACGCCGATCTCTGAGGACTGAAGCTTTCTTTATTCCTCCGTTCATCCATGGCTGCTGCTCCTCATCAAGACCGTGTTAGAGTTCACGGATACATTCATTCGGTCTCACCTCTAAAGTATATTTGAGTATCCCTCTAGCTAAACCCCATCCTATTTTTTTCATCTCTAAAAATACGGCCCAGTCCCCGCTGCTTCATTCAATTGTTCGGTGAAAGACTGAGCGCCGATCGGTAGCTCCAGCACGAAAAAACCTTCTTCCGAACTTCGAAGGCTCGATAACCGCCCCTATAAAAAGGAAAAACCTTGCTGCTGCGCTGCTTTGGCGCTTTCATTGCACGACCCTCTTACGCAATCCGCAGGCTCGATAACCGCCCCTATAAAAAGGAAAAACCTTGCTGCAGCACTGTCCCCACCACTAGCATTAATACAGACTGTTGCGCCAAGCCCTGGTTATACTTTGAGAAGTATAACTATCATTAAAGCATACGACAGTTTTCTTCGGCTCCCAGTGATCCCAAGAACCAGCAGCGGCTCTCCCCGTATCGGTCGGCGCACCGGTGAAGACATTTACGACAACATTCTGAAGTTAAGGTCGAATTCGACGACCTTCCGGAGGACTGCGCGGCGATTCCGGTGCCGAGGCTTATCCTTCAGCCAGTCCTGGAGTTGGCCACCTTGACCCCAAGCTGCGCTTCCAGCTCCCGGGAATAAATATTGTTGTTGAAATCTTCGCCGGCGGCGGATTTGACACCGCTGTTCGTCATCCGGATCAAAAATCGGCAAATGATCAACGGTCCGGGTTCCCGCCGTCCGGCCATCCCCTGGAAACGCTGGAAGATGGAAATTCCATGGAGGTCTGAGCATGCTGGAGGATTTACTTTGACACAGGAGAGAGCTTGCTTCACGCGAAGCGGAATGAGGAGTTATGCGGTACCTTTCTTAACGGGATGCGTGTTCCAGAAATGCATCAACAAGGCAATGGGGTGAAACGGGTGTTGAACGAAGCTGGGGAACAAATAAGGTGCCGATATAGAACGGATGCTCCGGCATTTCAATCACACGCGGCTCTCCGCTGCTATCAGATCCGGTTATGAGGAGACCGGCGTTCTCAAGTTCCGTTATGTAGGCGGCATTCAAACCAAAGCTGCATCTGAACGGCTCTGTCACCTCTTCCGTTTGGTAGATGTCATAGACGCGGGAAGTCTTCATGATGATTACTTTCACATCTTGGCCGGCGAGGGAGCAGCTGAGCCTGCTTATGATCAGATTCCTGGCGGCAGGATTCTGCTCTTCATGACCGATATCCTCTATCTGCAAAACATTTCTCGCAAATTCCATCACCATATATTGAAAACCGCCGCATGTTCCAAGAACCGGAACCTGATTCTGCCGCGCATATTGAATCACCTGCAGCACGCCATCCAAGGATTTAGGAACGCCGGGAGCAATCCAATAGCCGTTATAATCATACATCCGATCCTTGACGCCGGTTGACGGGATCCAGTCCATCCTGGCGCTTATTCCTGCCCTTTCGGAGGAATGGACAAGCGCTTCCTGCGCAGCCTGCTGTGAGGGATATGCCGGGTTGAAGTCCCCCACGATACCGATTTTCATTGGATTTCCCTCCTTTATCATTGAAACGGCATTTCGAATCATGATTATTATACCAACGAATTAAAATACTGGTAATGGTCCCGGTTCATTTTCGGATGCCTTGCCTGGTTCAGGCCCTGATTACTTCACCCTTCTGCGGTAAGCAGCGAGCGTTGCATCAGGGTCGGACCCCCTCATTCCAGGCTTGCCTGCACCAATCCGCTGTGACGTGTAGATCCCGGAATGACCGGAGAACAGGTAACCGACAATAGAGGCCAAGAAGATATAGATCATCGCATCGGAGCCAAATAATTCAATGCCGAGAATAAAACAGGCGATGGGTGTATTCGTCGCGCCGCTGAACACGGCAACAAGTCCCAGACCCGCCATGAACGGCAGGCTGATATGCAGCAGGCTTCCAAGCGCATTGCCAAGTGCGGCGCCAATAACGAAGAGCGGCGTCACCTCGCCTCCCTGGAATCCGGCACCGAGCGTGAGCGATGTAAACAAGGTCTTCCATAGAAAAGCCAGTGAGTGAACAGGCTCCGTAAAGGACTGTACGAGCAGCGGAATGCCAAGGCCCAAATAATCGCGGGTACCCGCAGCATAAACAAGCGCGATAATGATCAGTCCGCCGATGAAGCTTTTCAGCGCCGCATGAGGGAACAGCCGCGTGAACAACCGTTTACAGGCATGCGTAAGCTCGCTGAACAGCAGGCTGGTCAGCCCAAACAAAACAGAAGCGGCCAATACCTTCACGATAACGAGCCAGCTGATGCCCGGTACGCCGCTCATTGCGTATTGAACATGATGAATCCCCCATGCCTTGGTGACGAGATCGCCGACGAAGCTTGCCGCAAAGCAGGGCAGCAGCGCCTCGTACCGCAGCATCCCGATGACCGCTACCTCCATGCCAAACACCGCACCGGCAAGCGGTGTCCCGAAGACGGAACCGAACCCTCCGCTGATTCCGCACATCAGCAGGATGGCGCGATCCGTCCGGTTAACCTTAAGCCTCTTCCCCAGCCATTCCGCCATGCTTCCGCCCATTTGCACGGCCGTTCCTTCGCGTCCCGCCGAACCGCCCAGCAAATGGGTAATGACGGTGCCGGCAAGAACGAGCGGAGCCATGCGAAGCGGAATCCTCTCCTGACCGTTGTTGACCTGTTCCAGGATCAGATTGTTCCCCTTGGCAGAGCTGCCGCCAAGACGAAGATAAGCATAGCTCACCAGTGCCCCGCCAAACGGCAGCAGAAACAGCAGCCAGGGCTGACTGATTCTCTCTTCTGTGGCATAGTCCAGCGCAGCCAGAAATAATGCGGAGGCCGATCCTGTCAAAATTCCGATTAACGCGCCGTATAAGACCCATTTCATAAAGCTTCCCGTGAGTACAAAATGCTGCAAGGCCTGGATACGCCCTGCATACCGCTTATAAAAAGAGGATTTGCCGCCTGCTGAACCGTCTTGCATCACATGAACCTCCTGTTGCTGCGCCGCCAGAGAGCGGCGTCTGCCGTATCTTTTGAAATATAAGAAAATATAACACCACTCATACTTTGCTTATATTTCTAAGGGAAGATACTTGCTACGCCGCCAGAGGACGGCGTCTGCCGTATCTTCTTGAAATATAAGAAAATATAACACCACTCATACTTTGCTTATATTTCTAAGGGAAGATACTTGCTACGCTGCCAGAGGACGGCGTCAGCCGTATCTTCTTGCATCCGGACAAAAAAACAGACTCCTACCAGTGTTTCCACCGGTAGGAGTCATCAGCCCGTTAAAGGCGGTTTGCGGCGAACTCCATCGCCGTTAATAGCTGACCTTATTCTATAGCATGTCGGCCGGCTCGGCAAGACCAATTTTGAATAGACTCCGGAAACACAAATTTGCCGGAGCTGCTGCGGGGGCGCCGGAACTAAATTACAATCTCTTCCGTACAGCAAGAAACAATAACTTGGCGGCACAGGTATAAAACAAGCAGGTAAACGCCCATCCTAAATAAATGGACGGGAGGTGAATCAATCCATGGCTAAAGATGTTTTATGTGAAGTAAACTCCTGCAAGCATTGGGCAGCGGGCAACCACTGCAATGCGTCTTCCATCTATGTGGTCAACAACCGGAGCAAACAAGCGAGCAACTCAGAGGAAACAGATTGCAGAACGTTCGAATCCAAACTGTAGATCCGAAATGCGGACAGCCTTTGCCAGAAGGCTGTCCGTTTTCTTCTTGAATTTATCGAGTTTATATTCACCCGTTTCTTCTTCATGCAGGATCTTATGAAGACAGTATTGCCAATGGTGATAATAATTATCAGTGAGAATGGAAATTACTTTTATCGGATCGACGCAATATTCTTTTCGGCCGGGGAACCGGGAATCGCCTTATCCATGGCAAAGCCGTAATTCAGCAGCGTTCTGGCATCATACCATACCCCTGTCGATGTGGAATGCAGCACCACCGCAATCAGGTTGGCGGATTGGCGGCTGGCGGATGCTACAAGGCAGTATCCCGCCATTTCAGTGTAGCCGGTTTTGATTCCGTTAGCGCCATCGTAATAATTCTCATCCGTATTCTGAAGCAGCTTGTTGCGGTTCACGAACGTTTGGGTCTCCTGCCCCGCAGTAACGGAACGCTCGGTCTCGCTGACGATCTGCTTGAACAATTTGTTCTTCCTGGCTTCCTTCGCAATGATTGCAAGATCATAAGCCGTCGTATAGTGATCAGGATCATGCAGACCATGAGGATTGACAAAATGGGACTCCCTGGCTCCCAGCTCCTTCGCCTTTTCGTTCATGAGATCCGCGAAACAACTGATTCCCTCTTCTGCGCTGACCGCCCTGCCCAGCTCCTGACTCGAAACATACCGGGCAATCGTCCGGGCTGCGTCATTGCCTGATGGAAGCATCAAGGCAGAGAGAAGGTCGCGCAGCGAGAGCTGCTGTCCTTCGTAGAGTCCGGCCGAGCTCTCATCCGGCGTTCGAAGCTGTGCCTCATCCCCGACCGTAACGATGGCATCCGGGTCACCTTTCTCCAGCGCGATCAGCGCCGTCAGTATCTTGGTCGTACTTGCCGGATAAAGCTTCATATGCGGATTCTTGCTGTACAGGATCTCCCCCGTCTTCTCGTCCATCAACAAGGCGGCTTCCCCCTGCAGCGTTCCAAGGGACGAACCTCCGCTGTTTAGTCTAAGATTGGACAGTCCATGAACAAGATTGGATGTTTTCTGTCTCATCAATTCCCAATTCGTTAATATCGCATAAGCCATCATGATCAGAATTACGAGCTGAACGGATTTTTTTATCATTGCGGCATTAAGCATGGCCTGCGGGCTCCTCTCCATTTTTCGAAGGGAAGAAATATAGGCCGGCTGTCCGGCAAGGGCGCAGCCGTTTCTTCTTGTAGCCTTAGTATGAAGGCAAGCCATTAATGCCCGGATAAGAAAACATAACGAAAACCTTACGGTTCTCTAAATAAAAATAACAGCTGCATGCCGGGTCATGAGTGCCGGTATGCCGCTGTTAGATGATTAAGCTTATAGCTCCTTGAGCCTTACCGAGAAAACAGTCCGCTCTATATCGCTGCTTACATGAATGCTGCCCTCATGCATCTCCACAATTTGCTTGGCAATGGCAAGCCCCAGGCCCGATCCGCCCGTATGCGTGGAGCGGGATTTCTCCACCCGGTAGAATCGGTCGAAAATATGCGGCAGATCCGATTGCGGAATCTCTTCTCCGTAATTCACGACGTCGATCAGGATATGCCCATTGTTCCGGCTTCCGAAAATATCCAGCACCCTGCCGTCTTTGCCGTACAGGATGGCGTTTGTGATCAGATTCTCGAAGACTCTGCGCAGCCTGTTGCCGTCCGCAAATACATACAGGGCCGGTTCTTCAAAATGCAAACGCGCCGTAATTTGAGCCTGCTCCAGCTGAAGCTGGAACTGCTCGGCCAGCTGATGCAGCATTTCGATCAGATTGATTTTCGCGGCCTGCAGCTTGAACTCATGATTGCGCAGCCGGGTGAATTCGAACAGGTCATGAATAATCTGGCTCATCCGCTCCGATTCCTCATAGGCAAGCGAAATGTAATAACGCAGCTCCACCTCGTCGCGGTACAGATCCTGCTCAATCAACCCCAAATAACCCGTGATCGAGGTAAGGGGAGTACGCAAATCATGCGAAACATTCGTGATCAGCTCATTCTTGGTCTGCTGGGAGCGGCGTTCTTCTTCCAGCGACAGCTGCAGCTGCTCGACGAACCGGTTAATATTGAAGGCAAGCTGGCTCAGATCGCCGCCTTCCTTGACCGGGACTTTATGCGTGAAATCACCGCTTGCGATATGCTGGACATTGGCCATAATCTGTTCCAGGTACTGGGCGCGATAGATCCGTTTATCCCGCTTGAAGAAATAAAAGAGGGAAATAAGAAACAGCGGAAAGAATAAAACAATGAGAATATTCGGAAACCCGATATAATCCCTGATCAAAATATAGAAATCCATTAAATTGGCTTTAAAAAAAACAGTGTCGCGGAGATACGCCGCAGAGAACAGCATAATAAGCAGGACAGCTATAGTTGTCGCAGCGCTCCAGAAGAAGGGAATGACCCATCTAAGCTTCAATTTTGTAGCCGACCCCCCACACGGTGTGAATCAGCTTCTCGCCTTCCATTTCCTTCTCGAGCTTATCTCTCAGCCGGCTCATGTGGACGGTAACGGAATTGTTCGTCTCATAGTATTTTTCTTTCCAGATCATCTCGAAAATATCCTCCGAGCTGAACACCCGCCCCGGCTGGCCGGCCAACAGATGCAGAATGCTGAATTCGATGGGCGTCAGCTTGATGACCCGCCCCTCAAACATGACTTTATGGGTCAGCTTGTCTATTTCCAGGGATTGAACATGAATAATATGATCGGCCTGCTGCTGCTTGGGCTGTGTCTGATAATACGTCCGTCTGAGGAGCGACTTCACGCGCGCCACAAGCTCCAGCGGATTAAACGGCTTGACCATATAATCATCGGCGCCTGTCATCAATCCCGTGATCTTATCCATATCCCCGTCTTTGGCGCTGATCATCAATATCGGCGTCGTTTTGTTCTCGCGGATGCGAAGACAGACGCTGAGCCCGTCGAGGCCAGGCATCATAATATCCAGGATAACCAAATCCACGGGCTCCTCATCCATCAGCTCCAAAGCGCGCAGGCCGTCGCTTGCCTTGATAATGGAGAATCCTTCGTTCATCAGATAGATTTCGATTAATTGGGCGATCTTGGGATCGTCGTCGACGATTAATATTTGTTTGCTCAAAGCGCTCATCCTTTTATGTCAACTTTCTGAACTTCCTTTAAGACGAATGGTCTATACAGAAAGTTTAACATATTCGTCGTGATCATTCAGCCGCAGCTGCTGCGTGGCAAACTCGCGGTACATCACATGCGACTTGAGCAGTTCCTCATGCGTTCCGCTGCCGGTGAGCCGGCCTTTCTCGATAAAGAGTATCTGCTCTGCTTCCACGACGGTTGCCAGCCTGTGGGCGATCACAAGCGTTGTCCGGCCTGCCATCAGATTTTTGAGCGCTTCCTGCACGACGACCTCCGATTTGCTGTCCAGACTGGATGTGGCTTCGTCCAGCATCAGAATCTTCGGATCGCGCAGCAGCGCCCTGGCAATGGCAATACGCTGGCGCTGACCGCCGGAGAGCTTGATTCCCCGCTCTCCCACCTCGGTGTCGTAGCCCTTGGGCAGCTCTCGGATGAAGGTATCGGCATAAGCCATCTTCGCAGCCTGCACCAGCTGCTCCTGGGTCACCTCATGATGGATGCCGTAGCAAATATTTTCACGAATTGTGCCGGCAATCAAGGGACTTTCCTGGGAAACGTAACCGAACTGGCTGCGCCAAGACTGAAGCGAGAACGTCTGAATTTCATCCAAGCCCAACCGGATGGAGCCGGAGGTCGGTTCGTAATACCGTTCCAGCAGCGAGAACAAGGTGGTCTTGCCTCCCCCGCTCGGGCCAACTATCGCCGTCACCGAGCCCGGATTCACCTTGAAGCTGAGGTCGTGAATGACAGGCTCCTCCTGTCCGTAAGCGAAGGATACATGGTCAATGGAAATGACCTGATTCGAGCGCTTGACCTCGATGCCGCTCACATGATCCTCTTCTTCCGTATCGAGAATCTCAATGATGCGTTCCGTGGCTCCGATCGTTTTCTGAAACTGGGTAAAGAAGGTCGTGATCTGGCTCATCGGCATCACGATCTGGATCAGGTACAAAATAAAAGCAACCAGTTCCCCTGCCGACAGCGCGCCCGATGATACGCGTATCCCGCCATATCCGATAATGACGACCAGCAGCATCATCATCACGAAGAACATCAGCGGTGCAATCAAGGCCTGCACCTTCGCTTCGCGCAGGCCAAAGCGGAACAAATTCGTAATGCCCTGCTTGCCGTTCCCATACTCCTTGGCCTCGGCGTTCGAGGATTTGACGAGACGGATTTCCGACAATACCTGGGTCAAAATCGTAGTGAAGGAGGCCGTCTCCTCCTGCAGTCCCTTGGATATTTTGAACATTTGACGTCCCAGCGGCACAAGGAACAAGGCGGCGACCGGAATAACGCCCAGCATGACAGCGGTCATTTTCCAATCCATATAGAACAACACCACAATGGAGCCGATCACGGAGATGATCCCCGTGAAGAAGCCCGTCATATGCTCGGCGATTAAGGATTTGACGACGCCGGTATCATTGGTCATCCGGCTGATCGTCTCCCCTGTGCGGTGGCTGTCGTAGTAGCTTACCTTCAGGATCAGCAGCTTCTTCCACAGCCTGTCGCGCAGCTCGGCCACAACCTTCTGCCCGATCCGGTTGAGCATATAAATGGAGAGGCCGCTGGCAATCGTCTGGACGACGAATATCCCGCCAATGAGACCGATTTGACCGAAGCTCAAATTGCTGATTGAGAAGCCGTCAACGAGATTTTTCGTGAATAAAGGGATAATCAGCCCGACAAGCGTCGCAGACACGCTCATGATGACAGCGATTGTCAGGATCGGGATTGAAGGTTTGGTCTGCCGAATCATCTTGAGAAATAATCTCCAATTTCCCTTGGAAGCCGGAGGCCCGCTTGCCTGGGTGGTGCTTGCTGTTGTTTCCATCGTAAATGACTTCCTTTCTGCCTATAGGGCGGCACGCGAATGTTGAGGTTATGTGATTAAGCTTACATTCGTTTTTTGAACGGAATATGAACACCCTTGACAGTATTTCCGCTTCAGTGCCATGATCGGATGTAGAACCAATACGTTTGGAGGGATCGCAAGTGGCAGACAAGATCACTATGAACCGCGTGACACCGATACTGCGTATTTTCGACGAGGCCAAAGCCAGGGAATTTTATGTGGATTACCTTGGCTTCAAGGTGGAATGGGAACATCGTTTTGAAGAAAATTTTCCGCTTTACATGGAAGTATCATTCGGTGAATGTGTTCTGCACTTGTCCGAGCATCACGGAGACAGCAGCCCGGGCTCGGCGGTACGCATCGCCACGACTCAGCTGAAGGCCTACCACAGCCGGCTGCTTGAGCAGAATTACAAGTACGCCAAGCCGGGAATCGAAGAAACGCCATGGAACACAGCCGAGGTGCGGATCGCCGACCCTTTTGGCAACCGGATTATATTCTATGCTCCCTTGCAAGCGGAATAATCCAATCATGGAGAAGCTGCTTTGCGCAGATGGAGCGGCTTCTTCCCTCCGGTTCCTTGCGAATGGCGGTCACGAGTGCAAGCTCCGGTATAACGAACAGATACTGGCCGCCATATCCCTTGGCAAAATAATAATCGACGCTCCCATTGAGCTCTTTGGGAGAAACCCACCAATGATAGCCATATTCCCCGAAGATTGGCGGCTCATAATGCTGCAAGCCCTGGTGATGCCTTGATGTCGAGCTCTCCACCCAGGAAACCGGGACGAGCTGCTCGTCGTTCCACACCCCGCCCTGCAGATAGAGCTGTCCGAACTTCGCCATATCCTGCGCGCTTATATGGAGGCCCGTCCCTCCCTCATGAATACCGGAGGAGCTGTTCCACCGGGGCCTTATGAAGCCAAGCTTGTCGAACAGATGACGCTTTGCGTAGTCATAAACCGGTTCTCCCGTTGCTTTCCTCAGGATGGCGGACAGCAGATGCGAGCCTCCCGAATTATAGGTAAAAGCTTCGCCAGGCGTATGAGCCATAGGCTGGTCCAATATGAAGGAAACCCAATCCGGGGTGCGTCTCATCTTCCAGTACGGCTTATCAAAATCAGGCCAGTGAAATCCTGGCGTCATGGTGAGCAGATGCTCTATCAGAATTCCGCGCTTGCGGGGATCTTCCGCTGATGCCACTTCTGCAAAATAATCCGCAATGGGCTGCTTCACCCCTTGTATGCAGCCTTCACCGATCGCAATGCCGATAAGAGCGGATAAAATGCTTTTGGTCAGGGAGTAGACGGCCCCGACGCGATCCTCGCCTTTGTCATGCCAGCTCCACGCCGTCCTGCCGTCCAGCAGAACGACTGCATCCTTGATTTTGCCGGACTCCAGATGGGCTGCGGCCCCGGCTTCAAGCCTCCGGAAGGCTTCGGTCGTATGTTGATCCGCTTCCTTCAAGGCAGCGTCACTCGTTATTTGCAAGACAGCTCACTTCCCTGCTTAAGTTTATAATTCCGCTTGTACGATCCATCTGCAGATACGTTATATTATAGGCTGTTTCACCATCCATAACCAAATGAACCAAGGCGTGCCTCACAGCAGCCTTCAAAATGTTACCCTTTTGGAAGGACTTCCGATTTTTATGTGGAACATATAGGGCGTAGCAGGAAAATTTCGATTTTATGGGGGAATGGATTTACATGGCACTTATTCAATGCGATTTTTACTCGGAGGCGCTCGGGCTCAGCACTTCAATGAATGTGATTTTGCCTCAGACGACGTATTCCCAGATTGGCATGGAAACGCAGTCACACGGAAACAAGCACCGGACGCTGCTGCTGCTGCACGGCTTGTCCGACGATCACACCATATGGCTCCGCCGCACCTCCATCGAACGTTATGTTGCGCCGCTTGGCCTTGCCGTCGTTATGCCCGCCGCAGGACGCAGCTTCTATACCAATATGGTCAGCGGTCTGGATTACTGGACCTTTATCAGCGAAGAGCTGCCTGCGCTGGCACGCTCCTTCTTCCCGCTTTCGGACAGGCGGGAGGATAATTTCGTCGCAGGCCTGTCCATGGGCGGCTATGGCGCCTTCAAGCTGGCGCTCAGTCATCCCGATCGTTATGCAGCCGCGGCAAGCTTGTCCGGCGCGCTTGATGTGACCGGCTTTTACAAGGACCGGAACAAAGACCTTGATCTGATTTATGGCAGCGTCGAGCAGCTGCGTGACAGCCCTAATGATTTGTTCAGACTGGCGTCGGATGCCGCGGACCATCAGAACCCTCCCCAGCTCTTCCAATGCTGCGGCACCGAGGACTTTCTCTATCAGGATAATTTGCGTTTCCGCAAGCATGCCGGGGATCTGAAGCTGCCGCTCACCTATGAGGAGGAGCCGGGCAGTCACGATTGGGGCTATTGGGACCGCAAAATCCAGCGGGTGCTGGAGTGGCTCCCCCTTCATGAGCACAGCAACGCTTAAGCTTGCTTCAACATAGCACGGCAGCCAGACCTTCAATCCGGGATTGAAGGTCTTTTTCTACATGAGCATGATAGGCGTGACGGCAATTCCGGACGGGAAGCTGCCCGTAGGCAGAACGGCGACCGGCATATGATTCTGCGTATCGATAACGGCGACATATCCGAAGGTCAGGACGGTTGCGTAAACTTTGGACCCGTCGCTGGTCACGGCCAAATCGCTCAGCTGGCTTCCTTCGGGCAGATCGATCATGGTGAGCATTTCATTGCGTGACAGATTAATCGCCATAATTTCGTCGCTCCCCCGGTTCGCCACATAGGCGAGCGACCCGTCGGGCGTGATGACGATGCTCTGGGGATCACTGCCGGGAATTAATGCGATCGTCTTCACAATCGTTCCGGTCTGGCTGCGAATGACATAAATGCGCTCATAATAAATATCCGTTACATAGATGAATGTGCCGCAGGGGGTAATCGCAAGAGCCGAGGGCTGGCTTCCTTCCGGTAGCTGGAGCATGGAAATCGTGCGTTTTGAAGTATCCAGGACAACGACGGCTCCTGCGCTGATGAGACAGCAGTAAGCGTGTTTCCCGTCCGGCGACACCGCAATATAGGATGGGTCGCAGCCCTCCGGCAGCGGGATCAGCTTGAGTATCGCAAGCGAATTTGTATCGATGATGGCAATGTAATCCGCCACGAGAGTTGAGACATACGCGATTTTCCCGTCTGGAGCAATGGCTGCTCCCAGCGGCACCGCATTGGCGGGGAAATGAATCTCGGCGCGTATGGACTGGGTGAAGGAATCGATCACTTTCACTGTCTTGTCTCCCGGACAGGTCACGTAGACGTTCGAGCCATCAGGGGTGATGGCCACCTGTCTTGGACTGCTGCCGGCGTTCAGCGGCAAGGTCATAATCCTCGTGTCGGTAGAGGTATCGATTACGGTGAGACTGTGCTGGGTATGATTGGCCACATAGGCCAAGCCTTTCTCGTCCCGGTTCGCGGTCCGCACTGCTGGCATTGGATGGATATGAAGCATATTTCCGTCCGCATCCAGCTCAGCCGCCGTGGCTGCAACATCGCGTCCGCCAGGACCCCCGGCGACGATACGAATGCCGAAGCTCTGAAGATCCTGCACCGTATGGCTGATGGCAAATGCGGATTCCTCCTGCTGCGCCGGCGCAAGTGCAACAAGCCGAATCGTGCGCACCTGCTCGCTCCCGAATTCCCCCTCATCCCGGACAGATCCGGAATGGAATCTGTAGCTTTGAATGCCAACCACAGCATGATGCCTTCCCCTGTTAACAGCTCTGATGGCGATCGTTATCGAATTGGGATGATTGCGGTTCAACAGCATTCCTGTATCCAATATCGGCATTCAATCCGCCCTCTCCATGCTTTCATTCTCTATGCTATGAAAGGATAGAAGAATGCGCGAGGGGTATCTCACTATATCACGAAGATAGATTTATTCCGCAAATCAAATTGTGCTTTCCCGGCATGTAGTCCGCTACATTAATCCTTCGCGCATGCAGAAACATCTTCCAACTGCCCCGGAAAATCACCGGGGACGTTCATGCATGACAGTCTGCTTATGCGGCAGTCCGACCAGGTGATTAGCCTTGATCAGAGGCACTGGAGCTGCAGCGGGAGCCTGTGCCCATTTGGTTTTCACCGTATCGTTCAGCATGCGGATAAAGCTGCGCCCTGCGTTGCCGATGAATTTGTCCTTGCGGTAAATCAGGCAAATTTCCTCCTGCGGCCTGGGACCGGAGAGCGGTATCAGCTTAATGTCGCTCAAGCCGAGGATTTCCATGGGCACGCGGGATACAATCGAAGCCCCCACACCGCTGCGGATCAGCTTGATCAGGGAAGAGGAATTGGACGTCTCGATATGCGGCATCAGCTGGAATCCCAGCTTACGGCAGTGCTCGTTCACAAGCTGCCGGCACTGGTGATCGCTCGTGAGCATGACCGTCTTCATATTCTTGATGTCCTCAAAGCCAAGGATATCATGAACGGCATAAGGATGATCAGCCGCAACTGCGAGAATCATTTCATCTTCATACAGCGGCACGGCCATCAAACGCTCGTCAGGAGCCGGGCGCATGGCTATACCCAGATCGGCTTCCGACTGCAGCACCTGATCGACCACCCGCGTGGAACCAAGAATCGCAAGCGATACCTCAGGATAGGCGCTGTGATAATCGGCTACCATCTGACCGAGCAGCAGATCAACCGCCCCCGGAATGACACCGACCCTCAGCCTGCCTCGTTCCTGGGTGCGCATTTCAGAAAAATAATCCTTCACATACTCGATACGCTGAAAAATTTCCTCGCACTGCTCGTACAGCACCTGCCCTGCTTCCGTGATCGCAATCCGCTTGCCAAGCCGGTCAAATAATGGTAGCTCCATCTCTTCTTCCAGCACCTTGATCTGCTGGCTTAACGTAGGCTGGGAGATGCCAATAGACTCCGCTGCTTTGGAGAAATGCAGCTCCTTGCAAAGCGCCCGGAAATATTCCAGCTGTCTCAGTTCCACTTGATCTCTCCTCATTCCCTGATTATAGTCTGTTGCTATTATAATAATAGATATTATCGTATTGATCAATAATAATTCGATCCCTATACTTGTGAATATTCAATTAACACATGGGATCGGGGGAACTTGCCAATGAAAACAGCATCAGAAACAAAGTCAGGCAGCGGGTTTATGCTTCTTATCATCTGTTTGGGCGTATTTATGGTTTATCTGGACAGCACCATCGTCAATACGGCCCTGCCGTCGATTCAGCAATCGTTCGGACTTGGCGTGTCCGGACTGCAGTGGCTCCTGGACATTTATGTACTGGCCTTTGCCTGTATGTTAATGACAGCGGGGACGCTCGGGGATTTGTTCGGCCGAAAAAAACTGTTTATCGCAAGCCTTGCCGGCTTTACTCTCTCTTCAGTAGTATGCGCACTTGCTCCTAATGTCGGGACACTGTTTGCCGGGCGCGTGCTGCAGGGTCTATTCGGTTCAGCAGTCATACCCATGTCCCTCGCGCTTATTACGGTTCTCTATCCGCTGCCGGCTGCCAGAGCCAGAGCCGTCGGATTATGGGCCGGCATCGGCGGGCTCGCGCTGGCGGGAGGACCCATTATTGGCGGGCTGCTGATTGACAGCATCGGCTGGGAAAGTATTTTCTGGATTAACGTTCCGATTGGTATCCTGGCTGTGATCATTCTTGCAATGAAGCTGAAGGTTCAGGAAGTGACAGTCAACAAACGGATTGATTTCATCGGTCAGGTTTTGTTCATCCTCGGAATTGCCGCGCTCACCTTCGCGCTGATTCAGGGCAGCTCCGAAGGCTGGGGCTCCCTCCTCATTATCGGCAGCTTTGCCGTCTCTGTTCTATGTCTTGTCCTGTTCTATCTGTGGGAGCACTCCTGCAGCTATCCCATGCTTCCGCCTGATTTCTTCAGGAACCGGATCTTCATCATGGCATGCCTCGTCAATTTATTGAGCTTCTTTGGAATGTTCGGGGTGATGTTTCTGATGACCCTCTTCTTTCAAACCATCAACCAGCTGACGCCCACCGAAACCGGAATCCGTTTTCTGGCTTTGACAGGCGCCATTATGATTGGCTCTTATGTCACGCCGCGGATCTATTCCCGGATCGGAACCAGGACCACCATTATAATCGGCGCTTTCATGACGGCCGGCGGATTGCTGGGCTTGTTGAATGTGGGACCGGGCAGCGGATTTGCCGCTTACGGATGGCCGATGATGCTTATTGGTCTGGGAGTATCCTTAGCCGGCGCTCCGGCAACGATGGTGCTGCTGTCCTCGGTACCGCTGGAGCGTGCAGGCGCCGCTTCCGGCGCATCGCAAACCTTTCGTCAGGTCGGATCGATATTCGGAATTGCCCTGTCCGGCTCTATACTGCTGTATCGGATGAAAACCGAGGTTCCCGGGGCTTTTGCCGATGCTCCTCTTACCGACGACGCCAAAACAGCGGTTATTTCCACTCTCAGCGGAGGAGATTTTTCCACCATGGCCAAAAGCGGATCCGATGCCAGCCTTACTGGGATGGTACTCGAGCGCATCAGCCCCATATTCGCTCACGGCCTTCACCAGGCTATGCTTGTGGCCGCCGCAGGTGGTATTCTTGCTGCGATATGCACTTTCGCGCTTTATCGTCAAAGCCGCGCCGATGAAGCAAAGGCCGGCGCAGGGAAACCGAATCCTGCCGGGGCCGTTAACGCGGAATCATAAATGGAATTTCATGGATAGTATACTTCTAAACCTGATTGGTAATATGCTACGATAAAGGCAATAAAACGGAGTATTCCATTAATAATAGGGAATTAATCTACTCAACGAAGAAAGGGGATACCAGGATGGAGAAAGATATGAACAGCGAAACTGGACTGGAAAGCAATCTTCCCGATGGTTTAGCCAAACCTGCACGACGGGCGCTCATTGCGGCCGGGTATTTGCGGCTTGAGCAGCTAAGCAAGCTCCGCGAGTCAGATCTGCTCATGCTGCACGGCATGGGGCCCAAGGCGCTGGGTCAGCTCCGCGGCGCCCTGGCCGCCAGGGGCGAAACATTCGCCGAGTGAGCAAACCACCATATAGCTGTCGAAGAAAAAGCAGGCACTCCAAGCAACCTGCTTTTCTCTGCTAGCATATAAATTTATACCATAAATTATTAATGTCATTAAATTATAGACTTGAGCCGGCATCTTGCTTATCCTCTGGCTAATAATCGCAGCAAAAAGAAAGCTCCCCGTCAAAAAGAAGCTTTCTAACAACCAGTCATTCTCCGTCCCACTTGTTCCTGAATGATCCTAATCGATATAAATGCGGGTCACTCTGGTTGTCAACGCAGCCGATATCTCCTGCCCCGCACCTCCCAGATTGGCAGCCAACTCCTCACAGGTGATGCGCTCGCGGCCATTCTCGCCGATTAGCGTAACCTTCGTGCCTACCGCATATTCCCGGGGCAGACGAATCATTATCTGATCCATCCCGATCTTGCCGATTACCGGTACTCTATGTCCGTCAATGATCATTTGTGAATGCCGCAGGCTTTGCGACCATCCGTCGGCGTAACCGATCGGAACCGTTCCCACCCACTCATCCCTGCCTGCCCGGTATGCCTGGTCGTAACCCACATACCCGCCTTTCTTCAGCCGTTTCACCTGGATCAGACTGCTGTACAGGCTTAATGCGGCATCCAGCTTCACAGCGCCCGCTGCTGTCCGGGGGCCAAAGCCATACATGGCCGCTCCGATCCGCACCATATCCATAGCCATCTCCGGAAAGCGCAGCGCCGCAGCACTGTTCGCGCAATGGAAGACATTCACATGAACCTGCGAGCTTGCGACCCAGGCTATCATCTCCCGAAAACGGTCAAATTGTGTCCTCAAGTAACCGGTATCGGTGCCGCCTGCAGTGGCGAAATGGGTAAACACCCCGTCCACGATGATGTCGGATGCGCGCAGCCAAGGGAGCATTTCCTCCCATTCCAGTTTCTCCCGGATTCCGAGCCGGCCAAGACCTGTGTCCATTTTGACATGAACCTTGAGCGAGAAAGGATAGAAGGTATGCATGCATACCCGCCGCATTTCCTTGAACCATGCTGCCGCCGTGACGGTCACCATAAGATCGTATTCAATCGCGATCGGAACCTCCTGCGGCTTGATCGGCGTCAGAATGAGAATCGGCAGCTCGATGCCCTGCTTCCTGAGCTTCAATGCTTCGCTCAAATAAGCAACTCCCAATGTATCGGCTCCGGACCTTACCGCTATTTCAGCCGTTTCCAAAGCGCCGTGACCGTACCCGTCCGCTTTCACGACAGCCATCAGCTTGGCGGATGCAGGCAGGCGCTTTTTGATTGTGCGCAGATTGTCCCCGATGGCCGACAAGTTTACTTCTGCCCACGTGTTCCGATATATCTCCGATGCGACAGTTGTTATCATGGCATACCCCTCCCCTGCCTTCAGCCAGCTTTCAGAACCTGATCCTTCAATAAACTTGAAACAACGTCCTCCAGCTTCAGCGCCCTGGAAGCTTTAATCCAGATCAAGGCATCCTGCTTGAGGATGGTTTTAATATGACGGACCATCTCCTGCTTGTTCGTATAATGAAATACATGGCCTGCATTCATCCTCTTAAGGGCGCTGCGGGCAGTGTGTTCCGATAAGGGACCAAACGTGAATAAATAGTCCAGCTGCTCCGCGTCGGCCAGTGAGCCAAGCTCCTCATGCAGCGAAACTGCCTGCTCGCCCATATCCTGCATATCGCCCAGGACGGCTATTTTTTGCCGGCTGCCCGGAAGGGTATATAACGTCTGCAGTGCTGCAGCTGCGCTTGCGGGATTGGATTTATACGTGTCGTTAATAATGGTGAAATGATCGGTGCGAACGACCTCATTGCGCATTCCTGTCAGCTTGGCCTCAGCCAGTCCCGCTTTCACCGTGCCCAGGTCCATGCCAAGATTGGATGCGACCGCAATCGCGGCAAGAGCATTCACCAGCTGGAAATGTCCTATTAACGGAATAGTTAATGACATTAACAAGTCCTGGGCAATTTTGAAGCTTGTTCCCTCCAAATTCATCTCATGGCAGACGGGGTGATAGTCATTGTGAGCCTCCATCCCGAAGGTCTTGAGGTCATAAGGCCATTCCTGTACACCCAATCCCGTCCGAAGCATAGGATCATCGCCGTTGTAATAAAGGATTCCATCCCGTTTCAAGCCATGAAGGATTTCCAGCTTCGCCTTCAGGATATTCTCTTTGCTGCCCAAATCGCCCAGATGAGCATCACCGATATTCGTAATAATCGCTATATCCGGAAGAGCCAGGGAGGACAGCAGCGCGATTTCGCCAAGTCCGGACATGCCCATCTCCACGACAGCCATCTCGGTATCCTCATTCAGCTCCAGCAGTGTCAGGGGCACACCCAGATGATTGTTCAAATTGCCGAACGTTTTCTGCGTTCTGAACGACTTTGAAAGACAGCCTGCAAGGATATCCTTCGTTGACGTTTTGCCGTTGCTGCCCGTTATCGCGATCACCTTCACCGGCAGCTGCATCCGGTATTCCCTGGCAAGCGCCTGAATCGCCGTAAGCGTATCAGTCACCAGCAGCACCGGAATCCCGCCAATCGGCGGATTGGGCTCAGACTTGTTCCAGAGCATTGCTGCCGCGCCAGCTTCTATCGCCTGCCGGGCAAATTCATGTCCATTGAAGCGCTCGCCCGCAATCGGTATGTAGAGATTACCCTGCTGCAGCGTGCGCGTGTCAATGGAGACTCCCCTAATTTCGACAGCCGCCTGCTCCTGCGGAATCTTGTTCATCGCCCGTACCATAACAGATATTTGCTGAATCGTTTTTTGTATCATCTTCAAATCACTCCCTTGAATACTGTATCAATTGTTTCTCCGCATGGCGGTTGAAGGCATAATCGATCAGCTTCTCTATCAGCTCGGAATAGGTGGTTCCATCAGTCCGCTCCCACATAACCGGATACATGCTGAAGGCTGTAAATCCCGGAAGCGCATTAATTTCATTCACATACAGTCTTCCCGCATCATCGATGAAGAAATCCACGCGCGCCAGTCCCGAGCAGTTCAAGGCCTGATAGGCAAGCTCTGCCGCCTGCCGGAGCTGCCCGGCCAGAGCGTCCGGAATGTCAGCGGGTATGGACATCGTCAGACGGCCGTCAATATATTTGGCATCATAGTCGAAGAAGGCTTTATCCTGAAGGAACTCGCCGGGGACAGAAACCAGCGGGCGTTCATTACCCATTACCGCCACTTGAATTTCTCTTCCCCGCACCTCCTTCTCCACGACGATTTTACGGTCGTAACGGTATGCTTCCTCAATGGCATCTGTCAGCCGCTCCTTGTCCAGACATCTGGTGATGCCAATGCTGGAGCCCAAAGAGGCAGGCTTGATATAGCAGGGAAATCCGATTTCTTCCTCGACCCGGCTCAATATGCTTCCTTGGTCCTCTATCCACTTCATGTGCGGGAAAGTCAGATAATCCGCCTGAGGAAGGCCCGCCGCAGCCAGCACCTCCTTGGTGACAGCCTTATCAAGCGTTAAAGCGGACGCGAGCACACCGTTGCCGACATAGGGCACATTCAGCAGCTCCAGCAGTCCCTGGATCGTGCCATCCTCGCCATTTGCGCCATGCAGCATGGGCAGCACGACTTTTTTGCCTTGCACCGCGAATAAACGGGTCAGAATGCTGCCAATCGATCCAGCCGGCTCTTCCTCGGCAGCTTCGAGAACCAAATCGCTGATTGCAAAATCTTTGCCGGTGAGCTTCCCTTGGCTGCACCAGCAGCCTTCCCGCGTTATATATATGGGGTAAAGATCAAATTTGCTTTCATTTATCGCCTGCATAACGGTATAGGCTGTTTTCAATGAGATCTCATGTTCAACAGATTTTCCTCCGTAGAATACATACAGCAATGTTTTCATATAAAAAAAGCCTCCCGGTTGTCTATCGGTTATCTCGTACTAGCATAACCAAAGAAACTAAAGAGACTCCTAAAAAAAGCTTAAGAAATCATTAAGAAAATGGCACTGTTTATAACATCGGGCTAGGCCAATCAAGGATTCACGTCTATTATAGACGAGCCCGGGTTAGGGAAGGTATGATAATAAACACATCATATCGAGAAAGAAGGAAATACGAGATGAGCCAACGATCCATGAACATATTAGCGATATCCGGCAGCCTTCGCGCCCAATCCTCCAATACCAGACTGCTGCAGGCAGCAGCCGCATTAGCGCCTTCCGGAATGCATTTTACTTTCTACGCAGGGCTCGGCAGCCTGCCTCATTTCAATCCCGAGATCGATACAGACACCCCTCATCCTGCTGTAGCCGAACTGCGGGAGCGGTTGAAGCAGGCGGATGGCGTGATCATCTGTACCCCGGAATATGCAGCCGGAGTGCCGGGATCGCTGAAGAATGCGCTAGACTGGATCGTTTCCTCAGGAGAGTTTATGGACAAGCCGGTATCCGTCATCAGCGCTTCCCCCAACCCGCTTGGCGGAGACAAAGCCTATGCTTCCCTCCTGCTGACGCTGAATATGATGAGCGCCAAAGTAGTAGAGAATGCTTCGATGACCGTTCCGATGATTACAATAAAGCTGAACGCAGCAGGCGAGATAACCGATGCCGCAACATCCGATTCGCTGCGCGATGTTCTTCAGGCGCTTGCTGGGGCAATCCCGGACTAAAGCGTGCTACTTCGCATTCACATCCCGGATAAAACGCTCCAAGCCGCTTGGATCCGTGATGCGGCTGTTGCATTCATGACTTTTGAAACACATATAATTGCCGATTGCCTTGTAATACTCGGGAGAGCCTGAGACTTTTTTTCGGGAAATCGCCGTAACCAGCGCCACTTCTCCAAAACCCTTGCATATGCAGCATAGATCCTTCCTGCAGTTCAGGGAGTATTTCCCTTCAACGCCGATCATTTCGCCTTGATGCTCATAAATCAGATACATCCGGCTCGTCCCGATATCGGGCCATCCGAAATAGGTATAGGAATAATCATGCTGAAGCGAAGGATCCGGCTGCCTGACCTTCTTGTTTTTGGGAAAAAGCTCCCGGACCAGCTGCTCCGTGACCTCCGGAAATGAGATGCGGTAAGCCGCCAGAGCGTCCAGATAATCTTGAAACTCCTGTTCCGTCCGGAGCTTGATGATGAACAGCAGCAGTTCCTTCTGAGTATCGGTCAGCTCCGGGAACGCGGCCAGTATTTTGGTTTCCACGTTATATTTGACCGCCTCAATGACAGAGGCATCAGAACTTGTACGGATTGTCCGGCCGAGATAGGCGGCCTCATTGTTAATGACATTAAATTGATGATTGCGTATAAAAGGCTTCTGCATCATGGTTCCCCTTCCTTGCACTTGCACGCCCTTTCTATTTTCACAAAAATTCAATGATTTATCAATCCCATCCATAAAGAAAAAGAACATAGGCCAGCTGCGCGCACACAGTCTGGTCCATCTCCATTAAAATACCGCTGCCTTTCCCCTGTAAGCATTTGCTGGTGAGAATGAAAAAGACGTTACCCGGCTGATTCCACCCGATAACGTCTTCACTCGTTAAGATTAAAGTGTCTGCGCTGTGCAGTTGTCATAGCGAAAACTAAAGACCAAGCTCGGAGAGGCTGGGATCGTTATCCGGACGCCGCCCCAAAGGCCAGTGATATTTCCGCTCAGCGCAGCTGATAGGCATATCATTGATTGATGCGTAACGGCGCTTATTCAAGCCATTCGCATTAAACTCCCAGTTCTCGTTCCCGTAGGACCGGAACCATTGGCCGCTATCGTCATGCCATTCATATGCGAAGCGTACTGCGATGCGGTTGCCGTTGAATGACCAAAGCTCCTTGATTAGCCGGTAATCCAGCTCTTTATTCCACTTTCTCGTCAGAAAGGCTATGATCTCTGTTCGGCCCACAGGGAATTCGGCCCGGTTCCGCCAGCGGCTGTCTTCAGTGTAGTCCATTGCCACCAGCTGCGGATTACGGGTGTTCCAGTCATCTTCCGCCTTGCGGACTTTTGCAGTTGCCGTTTCCAAAGTAAAGGGCGGCATAATAATTTGCATACAGGTTCTCCTTGTCTGTTGTCATACCGCTTTATCAATGCGTCAACATCACTCGAATTTGAAAAAATCGCTTTTTCACACTGGTCATTTGTACCATTGTATGAAGCTGCGGATAATGTGACACCAATTGACGCGCTGTTTTCAGACAAACTTATACATTCTATAAGGTGAAAAAAAAGCCTGCTTGGCGCATGCAGGCCTCCTCACTATTCATAGAAATCCCATAAGCAAAATTGGCTGACAGCAACCTGTACCATGCTCTTCCAATCAGCCCTGCGGCCCTTCAGCCAGCAGCTGACGTATTTCCTGCAATCTGGCTGCCATCGTCTTCAGCTCAATTGCCAAAAAATCCTCATTGACCTGTTCAAATGCAAGCTGCAGCTGTCTCAGGCTTGCTTCAGCAGCCGGTAGCAGCCCGTAGGCTTGCTCGGTGTGCCCGTAGAAAGGGTGCACCTTCATATCTTGTTCATTGTTCATAATCTCCAATCCCTCCATCCGGTCAGCATTACTCTAACATCCGGATTAAAGGAATGTCCAGTCCTGATAAGGCCGGCAGTTGAAATTCTTACAGGTCAAGAAACCCCGTAACGACGCTGCAATTGCTCCAACAAGCCGGTTCCCCGAAACGGTTAACTGCCCCGGTATGTGCTGTATCCCCCGGGAGCGACCAGAAGCGGAACATGAATCGGCGAACCTGCCTCGTGTACCTGGAAGCGTACCGGAATCTGATCCAGAAACGTCTCGTTTTGCTCCCGCCCCGGTTCACGGCTTGCAAAATAATCTCCAGCCTCAAACACCAGCTGGTATTCGCCAACCGCCAGGTCGCACGCGGCAAGCAGCGGGGCTTCCAGGCGGCCATCCGCATTTGTCTCCACAATCTTAATCAGCACCGGTTCGCTGCCCTCTTGAAGCGACCACAATTGGATACGCATACCCGATGCGGGCAATCCTCGTGAAATATCCAGCACATGCGTTGTCAACCCGCCGCTCATTCTTCAGTCCCCACTGCGCCGTCGGCAGGACGGCCTGCCGTTCCATCCTCTTCGCCGCCGGGCAGAGCCTTCCCCTCTCCCTCATCCGCCAAATCCTCCTGGGTCATGGAGAAGCCCTGAAATCCAAACGGCGGCCGGGCCTCAGTAAATACGCCAGCTTTGGATTGCGGATCCGGCTCAACCACCGTCTCCCAGGTGCGGTTGTTGGACTCGAATCTGATCTCAGCCAGCTGCGGAAACCGCTTCAGCAGCCTTAGTCCGATCTGCACAATCAGATATTGGATCGAAGGCGTCTTATATTCATGAAAAACGTGATGGGCAATATCTCTTACCTGCGCAGCGGAAACATAGCGCCCTTCCCCGGCGTCGAGCGCATCGTCAATATGGGTATACCGCCAATGGATATTGAGAAATACAAATAAAGGCCGATCGTAGCTATCCGGCAGCGTCGTATATTCATCCCGGATAAAACCAAAAAAGGAGCTCCCGCTCACTTTGATCAGCTGCAGATCGGACAAGCTGCTCCAGCCCTCCGTGATCTGAACGCCACGATTGGACCGGGCAAGCTCAAGCTTGGCGCCGGCATGTTCATTATGCGACCGCCTGTACACCAGCCCGCTGTCTTCAAAACCCGCTTCGCCGTTTACCTGCAGCGGTTCGTAAGGAATCCGGTCCGCCGCAATCTCGACCGTGGTGATATGCGTGTATTTCTCCAGAAACCGGCGGCCCAGATAAGCGATAAATCCTTCGGTAGTCGCGTCTTCATAATCACCGGCATGGCGAAGGATGAAATTTTTCATCGAATCTGTCGCAACAACCCATGTATTATCTCCTTCGATAAAAGAACCGAGCAAAAGATCGCTGCTCACGGCAAATGTAATATGATGAGCGAAGATGACATTGGAATCGCCTCTATGGGCGGACTCGGGAATGGCGGAGACAGTCAGCGGTTTGGCATAGGTGCGGTATGCCATCACGTCGCCTTTTCCGTAATAAAGCGTGCGGCCACTGCTTGTTTTCATCATGCATGTCATCCCCTTTCCTTGATGTTGGAGACCTGTTATTTCGCATTTTCCTCGATCAGATCATTCAGACGAAACCAGGCAATCTGGGCGATTTCCCTTAAAGCCTTGGTCCGCTCTTCTTCCTCGGTGTTCATCATCCTCGCATTCATATCCGCAAGAATCTCCTCCTTTGCCTTCCCGCGGACCGCCAGAATATAAGGAAATCCGTATTTTTCAACGTATTTGCCATTTAATTCGGCGAATGCGCCATGCTCTCCTTCAGACAGCTGATTCAAGTCAGCCCCCTGCTGCTCCTTGGCCGAATGCACGCTTACCTGCAGCCTCGTCGCAAGATCGGGATGCGCCTGGATCAGCGCCAGCTTCTTGCGGGACGAGGAGCCGTATACGGCCTGCATCATCGCGTCATGAAGCTCTCTTACCGTATAGAACGGCCTGTTTCTCCATGCCGCCTCGGCCACCCATGGGGAATTCTCGAAAATATCGCCAAGCCTGCGCACGAACAGCTCACGACTGAAAGTATTTAACTGCCAGAGGGAGATTGTCATGACCGGCAACCTTCATGAACGGCATGACCGGTGCAGCTTGAGACGCTAATCTCAACATCGACCCGTCCAAGCGGCGCTACTCCATCCTTACCTGCCAGAAGTGCGCCGAAGGCTGTGCTGCCTGCGGTTATGGCCTGACTTGAAATTTCCATACTTCTGCGCAATAGAGCGCTATGATAATCTCTGTATTCTTCCGCCATTATCATTCTCCCCTTCCCATATCAATCGCGCGCTGAACGGCTCTGAGGATGCCGCCGTAGCCGGTGCATCTGCAAAGATTGCCCGATAATGCCTCTTCCACTTCCGCCGCCGTCGGCGATGGATTGTCTGTGAGCAGCGCGGTCACCGATACAATCATGCCCGGCGTGCAATATCCGCATTGATAGCCACCTTCCTCCAGAAAAGCCTGCTGCACGGGGTGCAGTCCGCCGCGGTCCAGGCCTTCGATTGTCGTGATATGCTTTCCCGAACACTGATATGCCATAGTCAGGCAGGCATTCACCGGATTGCCGTCCATCAGGACCATGCAGGCCCCGCAGCGTCCAATCTCGCAGGAGCGCTTGGTCCCGGTCAGCTGCAGATCCTCCCTGAGCACGGACAAGAGCCTTTTGGACGGATCGACCTTAAGCTCGACCTGCTCATCATTGATCGTACAGTTCAGCGACGGTCCGGCCTGCGGTACCTTTTCCCTCCACGACTGGCCGCTCATCTGCCGCTCACCGCCTTCCGCGCAAAGGAAGGGCGCTCCTGCAGCTCGGACGGATCGATCGGCAGTCTGGTGATCCATCTGCCGACAGCGCCATGGACGGCTGCCGTAATCGCCGGAGCCAAACCTACCGTGCCTATCTCGCCAATGCCCCTTGGTCCGTACTCGTCTCCTTCAGGAAGCTCCTCAATCGGCAGCACTTCAATGCCCCCGCGCATATCGGCCACCGTCGGGATGAGGTACGTATCGAGATTCTTCGCTAGATAGTGCCCCTGATCCATCAGCGAGTTTTCGGAGAGGGTATAACCAAGCGCCATGCTGCTCCCGCCTTCAATCTGGCCCAGATAACCCTGCGGATTCATTACGGGACCGGCTGCAACGGCATGAAATTGATCAAGGACGCGCACCCTTCCTGTCAGTGTGTTAACCTCCACCTTCACCGCCACTGCGCCATAGGAATAGATGAAATGCGCTCCCACCCTGCCGAACGAAGATGTCGGAAAATGAAAACCGGTCTCCGCTGTGAGAGGTTCACCCGCAGTCAGGGCAAGTTCTTTATAGGTGAGGAGCAGCTCTGGAGGTGCTGGTTGAGGCAAAGGCTCAGCGGATACCCCACCGAAGCCTGCCGCATCCGAAGCGGCTCTGCCCGTACACTCCCACTCATTCGCCTTGGCATAGATGCCGCCGGGACCGAGTGCCAGCTGATCGGACGGCAGCCCGAGCGCCTGACCCGCCGCCTCCAGCAGCTTGCCCGTGAAGAGCGGCTGCAGGTTGCGCAGCGATTTCCACATCATGCTCGTCGCCCGCGATGCGGTGCTGGAGCCGCTCCGCGGCACATGATCGGTATCGCCAATGATCAGCCTCAGGTCGCCGGGATCAAATCCGAACTGCTCGATCAGCATCAGCTCAAGCGTGGCAAGCAGCCCCTGCCCGAACTCTTCATAGCCGAAGGCAGCCTCGATCCGCCCGTCCTCCGCAAGGGTGAGCCTTCCTCCCGCAAAGTCGGGGATGCCCACGCCAAGACCCGAGCCATGCATAATGTAAGCCGCCCCCACCCCGGTATGCAGCCAAGGCTCCCGCCTGCGCTCCGTCTCCTGCTTCTCGGCGGAATGCCTATCCCTCCAGATCGATGCTTCCGCCATAGCCTCCCATGCCTGGCGTGCTCCGTCCGTTACGGCAATCGGCTGGCCGAAGGGACCCGGGTCAGCTGGCTCCCGCAAATTTATGCGGCGCAGCTCCCAGGGATCCATGCCCGCGGCCAGGGCCAGCCGGTCCAGCTGACCCTCCAGCGCGAAGACCGCCTGATTTCCTCCGAAGCCGCGGAATTCTCCCGACATCCCGTTATTGGTATAAACGGATATGCTTTGAATATCCGTATGCTCATAGCGGTAGGGGCCAAGCACATGCTCGGTAGCGAAATTCAGCACCTCAGCTCCAAGTGTCGCATAAGGGCCGGTATCCGCCGTTATTTGAACCTCATGCGCCATAATCCGGCCGTTCCCATCGATCCCCGTCTTCATATGGATGGTCATGGGGTGGCGTTTGAGCCCGGCCCGCACCGATTCCCAGCGGGAGTTGTGAATACGGACCGGACGCTTCGCGGCCAGTGCCAGAAGGGCGCCATACGGCTGTACATTCAGCTCGTCTTTGCCGCCGAAGGAGCCGCCGATAGGACTCGATATGACGCGAATCCCGCTCTCCGGCAGTGCGGTGATGCGCGCCAGCTGCAGCCGGTCAAGAAAACCATGCTGCGTTGGCGCATATACAATCAGACGGCCATTCTCGTCAGGAACAAACAGACCGCCTTCCGTTTCCATATAGGTGTGCATCTGCCTTGGCGTTGTATAGGTTTCCTCCACGATATGGCGGCATGCGGCAATTCCGGATGCAATATCGCCATGACTGTAACCGGTGCGATGAAGCACATTGCCATGGGCATGGAGCAGCGGCGTTTCCTCCCGGAGCGCCTGAACGGGATCCCCGATAACCGGCAGCACCTCGTAATCGACCTCAATCAACTGCAGCGCCAGCTCTGCCAGCTCTGCCGTTTCCGCTGCGACCGCTGCGACGGCATCCCCAACGTACCGCACCCGGTCCGTACAGAAGACGGGCTGGTCCTGAACGGCAATGCCGAAAGCATTCAGCCCCGGGACATCCCCGCTTGCAAGCACGGCATGAACGCCGCGCAGCTGTTTGGCTTTATCCATGCGTATTTCAATGATCCTTGCATGGGGATGGGGGCTCCGCAATATACGGCCAACCAGCATTCCCTCTGCGGTCATATCCGTCAGGTAGGCGAGCTTGCCTGTGACCTTGCCCGGACCATCCGGTCTTACCCGCCAGCGCTTGCCGCTGGCCTTGCGGTTTAACAGCATATTCTCCACCGCCTCTGTTTTGGAATCGGTTGTCAGGCAGATCACAACGGAGTACATCACATATATCGGGTATCGCCGTTACTATTCCAGCTGCGCCAGATCCTTGCCGCAATGAGATTGGCAGCCGTTTGCTTGCGGTATGCTGCGGATGCAAAGGCATCGCCAATCGGCTGATATTCAATAAGAATCTGCTCATAAAGGCCGCCAAGAAGCTCCTCATCGACAGATCTGCCCTCCAGCAGCGTTTCAGCCGCATGCAGACGGACAGGGACCATCTGTCCCCCGCCCGCGGCAATGCGGACATCTGACAGCCGGCAGCTTCCATCCATGGCTCCGGTTAACGCCGTTGTTACCAAAGATGGCGTGAAGCTCTCCCTCCGCCCCACTTTCTCATAGGCATAAAAGTAATTTGGCAGCACACCGGAGCTTTCCGTTTCCATGACGGATGGAAATGCTATCTCCCGGATATAGGGCAGCTTAACCTGAAGCAGCAAACTGCCCATTCTGCCGCTTCCGGTTGTTGACCGCTGATTCAGCCACTCTGCAAGCGGCTCCGTAATCAGCCTGCAGCCGTCATGCCAGATCAGCTCGGCTCCATATACAAGAAGAGCAGGAAGAGAATCGCCAATCGCTGACACGATATTTCCGCCGATTGTGGCCAGGTTGCGGATCGAAGGCGCCGCAATGACGCAAGCCGCATCCTGCAGCAGGGGAAAGGTTTCAGCCAGAATCGGATTTCGGCGAACAGCAGACAAGGTGGTGCATGCGCCAATTACAATGGAATCGGAGTGAATGGAGATACCTCTTATGCCGTTTACAGCGCCCAAATCAATCAAATGCTTCGGAGCCTTGGCCTGCCCCGATTCCCACTGGGTGCGAAGCAGCGTTGTGCCTGCCGCAAAGACGGCCTCGCCTCCGTATTTCAGCTTGAGCCTGCAGGCTTCGGCGGCATCCGCCGGCTGCCAGACCAAGGGCGGCTGCATCACATATTCTTCATCTGCCGCCATCATCGCCTCTCCTCCTTCCTCATCTTTGCTGCAGCGTCCTTTGGCTTGAAACGGATCTGATCCAGCCTTGGCCTGCTCCGGCTGGCTTGCCGTTCATGTGGAGTGAATAAACCAATAAATCCCTCATGCAAGGGATTTATCGGGAGCTTAATATGATTGCAGCAGCTTTATATAACATCAGATTATTTCACTTTTATTTGCAGCTCCGACCAGATATTTCTCGCTCTTGCCAGCTCCTCCGGCGTATCCACATCCATAAATGCCCATCCCGCCGTATGCGGGACGATGATCCCGCGGTATTCCGGCGATTGAAAAATAGCCCAGCACCGCAGGCGGGGCTGCCGCCGATACTCCCATTCCCCCCGCCACATAATCGGCATCCGGATTTTTCGCAAATACGGAAATCAGTCTTTTCAATAATGCGGCGGTAATGAACGGCTGATCCGCCAGCGCGACAACAATAGCATCCGGCTCATCGGACAGCAGCGCAGCAAGCCCTTCGCGGATGGAATGCGACATGCCCAAATGAGCCTCCTTGCATGCGACAATCCGGTATTTGGCAAGCGGACTCCTGTAATCCTTCCGGTCATATAACCAAAGCAGCGGATCCTCCGGACGGACAACCACCGTCAATGAATCGAGCCCGCACTGACGCATTTCACGAAGCGCCCGGCTACCGAGTGTTATTCCGGGAGACAGCTCTAGCGACAGCTTCGTCTCTCCCATTCTTTTGCTGGAACCAGCTGCCAAATACAACCCTGCGACTCTGATTGCGAGCAGCCCCTTTCTTGACTGTTATGTCGTATCCTGCCTTGACCGCGATAATTTCGGCGGCAATGCTGACCGCGATTTCCTCCGGCCCTTCGGCGCCGATAGCCAAACCTACAGGCGAATGCACATTGGATGTGATGGCCAATCCTTCACTTAATTGATCTATCCTGGCCCGGGAACCGAGTATTCCCACATATCGCAGCCGGTGCGGCAGCAGCAGCTCCAGCATTTCCCGGTCGCGCTGAAGCTGGTGGCTGCATATCACGGCATAATCTCCGCTGCCCGGATGCAGCTTTTCTATAATGGACTCCGGATTTCCCGAAGCAAATTGTACGTCCTGAAATCGTTTCTCCGTGCACAAGCCGGCCCGCCAATCCGCAACAACAACGCGGAAGCCGATTTTCCGGATCAAATGAACCATAGGAATGGAATCATCGCCAGCACCGAATATGATGACTCGCGGAGGCCGCTTGAACACGGCATCGAAGAATGGTTCAGCGCTCTCCGGAATACCGGACCTGAATGGAATTGCTGCGCCGTCTTCGGGTATTCCAGGCAAACGATACATCAGCGCGTCCCCGCTGAATCTCCGCCTCAGGCAGACATTGCCTCCGCTCTGCACTCTGGCATAGATCGCCGCCATTATGCCTCGCAGCTTGGCAAGAACCGGTTCAAGCAGAACCCGGACGGATCCGCCGCAGCCGACGCTCCCGCCCCATACCGCATCCTCACCGGCATTCAAGTTATAGTCGATGATTTCACAGCTGCCGGCTGCAAGCAGGTCATGAACCCTTTCTTTAAGATCGGATTCCAGACAGCCGGGACTGAGGCTGCCTGTCGTACGTCCATCCTGCCAGAGAATCATGGACGCGCCTGCTTTTCGATAGGCGTGACCCTTCACGCCAATCAACGTAGCCATCACGGCAGGTTCGTCACGATGAACAATTGTCTCAAGGACGGAATAGTTATCCATGCAGCAAACCTCCTCCAAAGATCTTTTCGGACTGCGGAAGTCTTACTGTAATTAGCGAAAGCGGCAGGAAAAACGGTGTAATCCGGATGTTAGGAAAAGGTAAACGGAGATGGGTTTGAAAAAGGAGGTTCAGCTTTTCGTTAATGTTATATTACTTAACATGATAATCCCATTTCGATAATTTTTCAATAGTTATGTTAACTTATATAACACAAAAACAGCCCTTAATCCCTGAATCAGCAGGAACTGGGCTGTCAGAAGATCAAACACGCAACGGCATGTTTTAAAGGATCAGCTCTTCCAGGAGAATGCCTTCGGGCATGACGGACTCGATATACGGTCTAAGCTGGTGAGAGCCGGATGCTTCTTCATACAGAATGGAGACGATGCCGGTATCCGAGCTGGTTCGGATCAAGCGTCCGATCCCCTGTCTCAGGCGAAGCAGCATATAGGGCAGATCCACCTCGTGAAAGGGGTCCTTCGCGCTGCCGCGCTTGGCCATGAAGACCGGATCCTGAGGAGGAAAAGGCAGCGCCCAAATAATCACATTGGACAAGGATGGGCCCGGCACATCAAGCCCCTCCCATAAGCTGACCGCGCACAGAATGCTTGCTTCATCATTCTGGAAGAGGTCAATCAGCCGGCTGATTTCGCCATCCCCTTCAAACAAAAAGGTCATGCCGAACACTTCCGGATAAGTGGCGATCTCCTCTTTGAACTGCTTCAGCTCTTCTCTGGACGGGAATAAAATCAAGGCTCTGCCTTCGGTCCGCTTCAACAGATGAACAGCCGCAGCCATTTTCTCTCCGAATCGGCCGCCAAAGGTCCATGAAGGCGCGAATGCCTTCATATGGGATGCATAATCATAGGGCGATGCCGCCGAGAAGGACAAATACTGCTGAATGCCCAGGCTGTCCGCCACGTAATCGAAGGAACCGTCAACCGACAAGGTAGCCGAGGAGAAGATGATCGGCATATGCGAGTCGAACACATGCTCCTTGAGCACTTCCTTTACCGTTCTGGGCATGATGGACAGCGTCGGGCCGTCTTTGCCCTCGGTGAGCCAGCATATCAGGGAATCCGAGATGAAAAAGAGCGCCAACGCCTTCTGCATCATCTCCAGATGCTCCTCCACAATGCGCAGCTGATAATGGTTCAATACGAATAGCTCGCCTTCGAAAACCAGTTCATCCTCAATCGAGGCGAGCAGCCCCCTGAACTGGTTCACTTCATGCAGCAAAGCGTCATCCAGCAGAATCTGCTTGCGGTCCGAGCCGGGGATGACCAGACTTTTGCGCTGCAGCGCGGCGAACATTCTCTCGCTCTGAAGAATCGCATCGTCGATCAGCAGTGCAAGCGATTCCCGGATTTCATTCTGCAGCAGCCGGATAATCAATTCTTCGAACACATCATGCTTGATCTTGTAGCTGAGCGCCTTCTGGCTGGCTGATTCCAGAAGATGCCCCTCGTCAAAAACAACCGCGCAATGATCGGGCAGCAGCGGCAGCTGTCCTTCGCGTTTGCGGCCTTCGTAAGTCCACACATGCTCCATATAATAATCATGGGAGCAAATAATCAGATCCTGCGAACGGCGGTAATGATCGCGGGAAAGCGTCTGGCCGCAGCGGTGCCTTTTCTCGCAAATAAAGCAATCCTGGAAGGAATCCCAATTGATCTTGTTCCACTGCTCATCACTGAGTGTCGGATAATCCTTGCGGTCTCCATAGGAATGAAAGGTCTGCATGGCCGCAGGCGATTGGACAAATGTCGGGAGCTCCTTGGTGATGTCCTCGAACAATCCCGCTTCGTCATCTCCCACTCTGGCATGCTCAAGCTTGATCAGGCACAGGTACTGATCCGGAGACTTGCCGAGTCTCGCATCGATCGCAAGACCCAGATGCTCTACCAGCTTGGCAATATCGCCTTCCGGCTTCACCAGCTGCTCGATAAGCGACTCATCGGCACAGGCGATCACGGCCGGCTTGCGCATGTAACGCGCATAGCACACCGTATAAAGGAGATAAACAAGCGTCTTCCCCGTACCGACTCCCGCTTCCGCAAAAATCGTCTTCTTGTCGGCAAAAGCCCTCTCTAATTGAAAGGCCATATAAATCTGTTCATCTCTGACTTCAAAGCCGTGCTCCGGCAATATATCGTAAAACACATCCGCGATCCATTCGCCTGCCTGCTGAGCGAAGGAAGAGCGTGACGGGTCATATTCAAAAGGGTATCGTTCCACAGTCTGTTATCCTCCATAAGCAAAATATCATAATGCCGCGCAATAGATAATTATCACATGGCTTGCCCATAAAAACAACCTTGAATGAAATGGCTGCGCGGGGTTTGACGTAATGGAAAAAGCATGTATAATAAACAGGCAAACATACGTTTGCCTTCTATCTTATCCTACACATTAGACACAGGAGGTATTATGAAAGGAACCACCCATCTTACCATCGGCGTCGCCATTGGCGCAGCCGCAGCCGCTTATTATCCTTTTACATTCAAGAATGCCGCGATTTATCTGGCTGTCGCCGCCTTCTCCGCCCTCAGTGCGGATCTCGACGGGACAAGCATGCTAAGCAGCAAGCTCGGGAAGGCGTCCAAGCTGCTTCGGAGCTTTGTATTATGGGGCAGCATCCTGCTGGCGGGAGGGCTCGCCTATATGTATTTCATGTATGACCAGATGCATCCGGAATTAGCCGTGGCATCCATAATTTTGTTCCTGCTTGGCTTCATGACCAAGGAAGGCGTGATCCGAAATGCCATGGTAAGCATAATCGGCGGCGGACTGCTCTATGCGGGCATCCGCTATGAGATGAACTGGCTTATGGGCTTCGGTTTGTTCGTGGCCTGGGTTCCATGGCTGAAGCATAGGGGGATGACCCACACGTTATGGGCGGTGTTGATCTGGGGAGCGATCAGCCGCGGGCTGGAAGCGCAGCTGCAGCTGGAAGGCATTACGATGGTCGCAACTGCCGGCTACCTCTCCCATCTGCTTGCGGACACCTTGACCCCGAGCGGGGTCAAATGGTTTTATCCGCTTTATAAGAAATCCGTCAAGCTACCGGGCTAATTGGGTGAATGCCGGTCGGGGATGCGGCTCGACCGGCGTTAGCTCTGATTTCATTTCAATAAACCGTTGAACAGCTCTCCGCATGCCATCACTTCATGCCAATCGTCCTGACCATCCTCTACAGACCACCAGGCAGAAAGCACACAATGGCATACTCCCCATGAGATCATCCGCTCGCGGTCCAGTTTCAGATGACTGGCAAGCTGATCAATGCGCCTCTCCAGCACCTGCCCTGGATTGTCATGCTTCATCAGATGATTGCGCAAGTAAGCAATCACTTCGAATTCGGCCTCCCCGATCAATCCCTTTGGATCGATGGCGAGCCATGGCTCCCGCTCTGCGGAGAGAATGTTCCCATGATGCAAATCTCCGTGCAGCACCCTTGTTTCCTTCATGCTGGACAGCAGCTGCAGGTAGAGCGCCTCCGCCCTTGCGACAGACCGGTCCGGAAGCGGTCCAGTGCCCCCGTCATAATGGCTGCGCAGGCGTTCAAGTCCCTTGGCCCAATCTGCCAGAGCGGGAAACGGGAACGGCTCGCTTGACGGCTCCGCCGTCCACAGCTTCCGCATCACCTCAGCCGCAATCTCCGTCGCCTTCTCCTCTGTCAGCACACTGGACAGAACGTGACCCGGCCGAAGATCCTCCAGCAGAAGCGCACCTTCGGAAGCGCTGGAATCGATCAGGTTCACCATACCTCTTCCGTTATAATACCGAAGCGCCTCAATCTCGCATAAACCTTCAGCGTGAGGCACACCCAGCTTGACAACCAGCTTCATTCCATCCTTCGCCGTCGCAGGAGCTACATAGTTATAAGATAAATCCGGAAAAGGCTGATGGATCGTAATCTCCCACCGCTTCTCACAGTCTCGTATAAGCGAATCAAGCTGCCCGAGCCAGTTAATCCCTGCATCCCGGTGCACGCCGATTATGGTTTGCCGCCATTTTTCCAGTTGATCCGGCTTTGTCATGAATTGAATCATCTCCTTCCAGTTACCATCAAATATTTCTGCGGTTATAAATAAACAGGGATACCAGCCAGGAGAGCAGCAGCAAGGCCATGCATCCGGCGGCAAGCCAGATCATGGATGCCAGTGTGTTACCGGTGAGCAGTCCGGATATCCGGGATCCCAGGTTGATTCCGGACCACTCCAGCACCCGCAGTGTAATGAGCACAAGCCCGCCTACTGTGAATAGGACAATCAGATCAAGCGTCTGCACGATGCGTGAGCCAAAAGCAAAGAAAAGCGGAAAATAGATGGAATAAAAGATCAAAAGCGCGGCAATGGTCAAAATCGTGGACTGCAGGCTGAACCAGGGCAATTCCCCTTCCGGCAGCAGGAGCGAAGCGGCTATCCGCCAAAAGCAGGTCAGCAGGAAAGCAAAGGCCATAAACATGAATACGCCCGCATACTTGGAAGTCACAATGTCAAATCTCCGCAGAGGAAATGAAGCCAGCATTCGTCCGTTATGATTCCGCTCGTCCATTTTGCTGGACACCACGATCAGAAAATGGCTGAAGATAGCTGCAGGCACAGATAGCGGCAGCCCTTCAAAAGCCCCTAGAGCAAAAAAGAATATGCCGATAAAAATAAAACCAAGTATCAAAAACGGCTTCTGGATTCTCAGATCCTTTACAAGAAGCTGAACCATGACTACCGCACCTCCCGCGTATAAACCATGATATCATCCAGAGAAGGCTGCTCCACCATACAATGATTTTGGAGCATGAAATCGGTAGAATAACGTCCCTTGGCCAATAAGCCTTCAAAACCAAGAGCGTTTTTCTGTAAACCGATAACGTCCAGCTTTTCGGAGTGCAGCAGCTCAAGCGGCCCTTTGACCAGCACATAGCAATCGAGCAAATCCTCTTTCGCGCCGCTGAACTGCAGCTTCCCGCCCTGAACATAAACAATATAGTCGGCAATCCGTTCCAGATCCGAGCTGATATGGGTCGAGAACAGTACCGAGCGTTTGCCGTCCCCGATATACTCACTCAACAGACCGAGCACCTCTCTGCGAAAAACAGGATCCAGGCCTGAAGTGGGCTCATCCATAATGAGCAGCTCCGGTTCATGGGACAAGGCGACCGCCAGGGCGAATTTGGTCCGCATTCCTTTGGACAGCTCGCGCACTTTTCTGCCCTCGGGAATGCCGAACTGCTGCATATAGCGGTGGAAAAGAGCATCGTTCCAGGTCGGGTAAAAGGCCGCCGCGATTTTCTTCATTTCATGTACCTTCAAGTGATTATAGAAAAAGTCCTCATCATACACAAAACCGATTTTGCGTTTTATTTCCCGTTCATGCTCCTTGTACATTAAACCAAACATTCTTACCTCGCCTTGGTCCGGACGGACAAGGTTCATCATCGAGCGGATCAGAGTGGTCTTCCCCGCCCCGTTAGGCCCAATAAGTCCCGTAATATAACCGGTCTCCACATGAAAGCTTAATTCGCTTATGCCGAAATCCCCGTTTCTTTTGGAGAACTGCCTGAATTCAACCGCCGTCATGCTTCACTCTCCTCCCCATAGAAAATTTCGAATAATTGCAGGATTTCCGCTTGTTTCAAGCCCAGGCTCCGGCCTTCCGCAATCACTGCTTTTACTTTCTCCTCCAGCTGCCGGTATTTCACTTCCCTGATGGACTGCTTATTCTTCTCCGATACAAAGGTGCCCTTGCCCGATACGGATGTGACCAGACCCTCCTGCTCAAGCTCGTCATAGGCGCGTTTTGTGGTGATGACGCTGATCTTCAGCGTTTGGGCAAGACTGCGGATGGACGGCAGCAGCTCTCCCTCCTTCAATAGTCCGGTTATTATTTGTTTCTTGATTTGCTCCTTGATTTGCAGGTATATCGGATCTCCGGACGTTAAGGATACGGAGAGATTCATGTATTCACCTCGCATTTTCTGTATATATCGTATATAAACAGTATATATTAACGGCTGCTCTTGTCAATAATTCCGCAAAAAAAACCCTCTATACAACATGCAGCGGAATGCTCTTTCGAGTCGCTCCGCAACATATGCATAAAGGGCTGTCGGTCCTTCAAGCTTCGTCTTAAAACTTTTATTGAAATTGCTGCGTTCCTGATTGTTGGGAAGAAGCATCTAGATTGGACATCGTGCGTTGCACCAGCTGCTCAGCCTGCTGCAGCTGCTGGTGAATATTTTGGATTTGGCGTTTCTGGGCGTCCATTTGCATCTGCAGCTGATTCTCGGCAAGCTGCAGCTCACGGCCAATGCTTTGCAGCTCGAGCACAACCTGATTGACCTGCTGCGAGCGCCCGTCCAGACCTACGTTGCGGAGTGCCTGCTGGGCAAGGATTCTCTCCTGCTCCTGCTGACGCTGAACCTGCTCCTGAAACTGCTGATAGCTAAGCTGCTGACTATTGTTCTGCTGCCCTGGTTGACCCTGCTGGTTGTACATTCCCTGTTGGCCTTGCTGACCTTGATTATCCATAGATGCGAACCCTCCTGTTGGTCTTAACGTCCACATTTAAGGTGTCCCGCCCAATGGATATTTATGTATGAGGTCAGCTTACCGGCCGCCTTTATCCTCGCGCTCCAGGATACGCTGCAGCTCCTGATCCGTAATCTTTTTGCCGCCGTAACGGACTTCGCTGTATGGCTGTGCCAATGGTTCGGAAGGAGCCTTGCCTGCCCGCTGCTCCTGCAGTTCATTGTCCGTTTCCAGCGGCGTGAGGAAGGGCTTGAAGGAATAGCCGGCCTTTACCTGCCTTCCAAGCCTTTGCCGGTACAAATAGCGAAGCCGGGACTCATTATCCTGAAGGTCCCTGTAGCGAATGCGCGGTTCCTTCGATTTGCTGCGAAAAAGTCCGCCAAGGCGGCCTGTCTTGGGAATACTTGCCACCTCATCGACGTAGCCTTGAGCCATATTAATCTTTTCCCGGCCGAAGAGCTTCAGCATCTGCTCCCGAAGCTTCTTTAACCATTCAGGCAAATGACGGAGCTTACGCAGAAGCAGATACAAGACAAAGAGTCCGACCAGCGCAACAATGCCGTACATTATATAATCAACCCAGGGAGGCAGAGTTTTCGCGTCACCCTGCGGCAGTGCCGGCGGCGCGGCTGGAGGCTCCGCTTGTGGCGGAGGTGCATTCTCTGTTCCGCCTCCGGCAAACAGCTGCTGAAGCCAATTCCTGAAAGCATTCCACAACGAGGTAAGTGCCGCCTGGATCTGATACGTAAATACAATCAGCACTGCGACGGCCGCTATGATGCCAACAAGCATACGGTTTTGTTTGCGTACCGTCGGTTCGACGGATGGACGATCGCTTCCGGATAATGACTCGTCATTGACATAGCTGCTGTTGGAAGCAAACAGCGTCAGCATCAAGACAGCAAGACCGAAGACGATCAGCGGGATTTTATAAGGCTGGAACGCCTCCGCCCGGCCAAAAAACAATGAGACAAAAAAATAAACAAAGATCCCGATGATGTAATGACGGGCCTGCAGCCTGAATAGGCGCATGGAGACTGCCATCAGCCCGCCCCTTGAAAGACTTGCCGACAAGACGACCGCGCTGAGCGCTCCTGTCTTTGTGACACCAAACAAGAGCGCACTGCAGGCGCAGCCAATCACAATGCCGACCAACGTGATCATGAAAGGATGCTTGAAGGTAAAGAGACGATTAATGAGAAGTCCTGCCGGATAACCGAGCAAAGCCAGAATAAGCCATAGCCAGCCCGCTTCATTGCCCAGCAGGAAGGCCTGAATGAGAAAAGCCACCGGCAGGAAAAGCAGAAGCTCCACCGCGCCCTGCAGCAGCACTCTGGAGCTGTCGCGAATGTTTCCCGTCACGCTGCATCACCTGCCTGTAATGCGAGCGGCAGCCACTCGACACCATGCCCGCGGCTGCGAAGCCGCTCGACCGCAAGCTCGATCTTGTCGCTCATGAAAGCCGACACGATCACCACATCGCACCGCTCGTCCATTTGCTCCTCAAGCTTGTCGATAAGCAGATAGAAGGGCGTAACACTGGCAATAGCAAGCTTCGCCATCCGCTCAAGCATATACAGCAGATGCTCGCTGCCGCTGCTCATCTCCGTGATCACGGGCAGCCCGGGTATGTCGATATCATGGCCGTTAGTGGCAAAACCCGTCTCAAGTCCCTGCTCTGTGGCGTATTGGACAAGCGCGGCTGCCAGCCTGATTCCCTGCTCGATAAGCGCCGTATTATTCACGATCTCCCACATATCCGCATGGTCTTCCACATTGAGCAGCACCATAAGCCTGTAATCGGCGGTGAAATCCCTTCTGTGGACCTGCATCTTGCTTGACCGCGCAGTTGCATTCCAGTTAATGGACTTCAGCGAATCGCCGGCCTGGTAATCGCGGACGCCTGTCACATAGAACGGATCCTCGACAATCCAGCGGCGTACCGAAATATCACCCTGCCAGCTGCGCGAGGGCAGTTGGATCAGCGAGCGGTCCGCCGGCATGGGATAGACGATCAGCTCCTCCTGCAGCGTTACGGACTTCCACGACCTGAATAATCCGAACAGATCCCCGAAGGTGATGGATGCGCTTGTCAGCCGGTAGCAGCCTCTCTGCACGCACTGCACAGGATGGCGGCGGGTCAGCTGCTTATTCCCCATCAGGCTGAACAAACTCTTGTGGTTCTGATAGAATTGTCCATTGCTTACATCAAAATTAAAAATATTTTCAAACTTCAACCCCGTATGTAGAATCGATTCCACCCGCATCCACGGGACCGGGAGCCATTTGCGGTTCTCCAGACGCTCAATCATCTCAATTTTGTCACCTTCAAAGCAGCTTTTTACACTAAATTCCCTCGCATAGCTCAGCCGTTTCATCCCAAACCGGCGGAATATCCAGCCCTGTATCAGAATAACTGCAGCTGCGCTTAAAATAAACCAATGTATGCCCATCGCTTGCACCTCCCACTGTGGACCGACCTATGCCCGTGTCATAAGCGGCGTATCCGACGGGACCGCAACCGTCTGCAGGAGCGATTCGACCAGCTTCTCCGCTGCTTCGGGACGAAGCCGCTGCGCGCTCCGAAGTGCGATCCGGTGAGCAAGCACCGGAATAGCCATTGCCTTCACATCATCGGGCATCACATAATCTCTGCCTTTCAATGCCGCATAAACCTGACTGGCCTTCAGCAGCGCCTGACTGCCCCGCGGACTGACGCCAAGCGCCGAATCTGCATGTGTTCTGGTTGCTTCGACAATGGCCATCATATAGCGGAGCATGTCCTCGCTGACCCGAACAGACGTATAGGCATTTTGTGCTTCCTGAATATCGGCCGTGCTTGCAATCGGTTTCAACAGATCAAGCGGATTGCCCGACATGAACCGTTTCATGATATCGATCCCTTCCTCCGAGGACGGATATCCCATTTTGACCTTGAACAGAAAACGGTCCAGCTGAGCCTCGGGCAGCGGAAATGTTCCCTGCTGCTCGATTGGATTTTGTGTGGCGATGACGAGAAAAGGACGCTCCAGCACATGGGTCGTCCCGTCAATGCTCACCTGGCGCTCTTCCATACATTCCAGCAGGCTCGACTGCGTCCGCGGCGTTGCCCGGTTGATTTCATCAGCCAGCACGATATTGGTGAACAAGGGGCCCGGCCTGAATTCAAACTCGGAAAGCTTCTGATTATAGAAATGGATCCCGCTCAAATCGGAGGGCAGTAAATCCGGCGTGAACTGGATCCGTTTGAACGAGCAGTCAATGGATTTGGCAAGCGCTTTCGCGAGCAGCGTTTTACCGGTGCCGGGCACATCCTCGAGAAGGACGTGTCCGGATGCAATGATGGCGATCAGCATTTTGTCAATAATCTCTTCTTTGCCGATAATAACCTGGCTGACGTTGTTGCGGATACGATCCGCTAATTGATGAATGGCTTCAATACTCATAGTCGAAGGTGCTCCTCTCTTCTCACCAAAAGGTGGTATGCTCTATTATGCCACATTACAGATCCTTACAGAGGCAAATTTTTCTCTCCCTGGATGGGACTGACGCCGGAATTGACCAATGTATGGCTCTCTTTCCGTTTGGTTCTGTATTGAACGATCGCAAACAGGATCAACAGGACCAGGCAGAAAATGATATACGTAATGGTCAGCCATTTGATATCCGTGCCGGGCATCAATATCGTTGAGCTGATTATGCCAAACAGCCAGATATGGGATAAATTCCCTAATAGCGAAGACCAAATATAAGAAACAGAGCCTATTCTTGAAACAGAGGACATAAAAGATATCAGGTTATTAGGCATGATCGGCAGCGTCCGCAAAAAAATAATCGCCCAGATTCCATAACGCTGGAAGGAATTCTGCCACTTCTCATAACGCTGTATCCGCTTCGACAGCTTGCGGTCCACCCATCCGGAAATGAAATAACGGAACAAATAAAAAATCACAACGGATGCAAATGTTCCTGTCAGCCAGCTCATGACCAGCCCCGCTTCCAATCCAAGCGCGGAAATATAAAGCAAAATAAGCGTTGTAAAAGGAAAAAAACCAAGCAGCCCCTGAATGACAGCCAGCGGTAACGTAACGAGCAGGATACCATAGCCATCCAGTGACGTGACCTCAAGCAACCAGTCAATTCCATCCGAAATAAACTCTCCCATAAACCGATCGCCCCCTTTAAAGAAAACATGCTCAGAACCATAAAATCCATGTTCATAAATCTGACTATTTCCGCAGCTCCGTATCCGCAAGTACTTTCTTCACTATAACACATTCCCGCTCCTTCGTTCATGCCGATCGGACTAAAGTCCTTCCGGGAATAAGATGCAAAGAGTATCGTGAATGACAGCGGAGCCTAATTCTTCCCATAATCTAAGTGAAAGAGGCATGCCAGAAATACTTGTACTCCCCATCAAATTAAAGAAGAGGGGCTTCGCCCAAATGGGTGTCAGCGCCCTCTTCATCCATAGCTTTAACCGGTGATCAACAGCTTGTCAATTCCCTTCATATAGGGCCGAAGCGCTTCAGGGATGACTATGGTACCGTCCTCCTGCTGATGATTTTCAAGGAGTGGAATCAATATTCTCGGGCTGGCCACCATCGTATTGTTGAGCGTGTAGGCAAACTGCAGATTGCCCTGTTCATCCCGGTAGCGGATGCGCGAGCGTCTGGCCTGAAAATCAAGCAGCAGCGATGCAGAATGCGTCTCGCCATAACCGTTCCGGCTGGGCATCCAGGTTTCGATGTCAAATTGCTTGTAGTTTTTCTGCGACAGATCCCCGGTGCAGACGGCGACCACGCGGTAGGGAAGGGCAAGCAGACGGAGCAGCTTCTCCGCATGCGATGTGATGAGACGCAGCATCTGCTCGGCGAGTTCAAGCTCGGCACGGCAGATGACCACCTGCTCCACCTTAGCAAATTGATGCACGCGATATAGACCATGCACGTCGCGTCCGGCCGATCCCACTTCCTTGCGGAAGCAGGGGCTGCAGGCCGCAAGCAGCCTTGGTTCGGCAAGGTCAAGCACTTCCCCGCTGAACAGCGAAATAAGCGGCACCTCCGCCGTTCCCGCCAGCCATTTGTCCTCTCCATCGATGCTGTAGGTCTGATCCCGGTTTCCGGGGAAAAATCCCGACGAGACCAAGGTTTCCTCTTTCACCATCACAGGGATGTCGAACAGCTCAAACCCCTCCTCCTGCAAAAGATCAAGCGCCAGCTGCTGAACGGCCCGATGAAGCAGCAGCCCGGCGTTTTTGAGCACCACCTGACGCGCGCCGCCGACCTTCACCCCACGCTCCGAATCGATCATTTGATGCAGATGGCCAAGCTCGACATGGCTCAATGGCGTAAAAGGAAATACCGTCTCGCCTGTCCGGCGCACCTCCACATTATCTTGGTCGCTAAGGCCGACAGGCGTTTCCGGTGAAACAAAATTAGGAACATCCAGCATAAGCCGCTCGTATTCGGCATCGATGATCCGCAGCTTCGCCTCTCCTTCCTTCAACCGTTGAAGCAGCGCTGCGACGGCAATCTTCTGAGCTTCAGCGTCCGCTATCCGGTTATCCTTCAGCAGCCTCGGCACCTCCTTGGAGCGGGCGTTCCGCTCTGCGCGGAGCCCCTCCATCTCCGTCATCAGCCTTCTTCTTGCTTCATCTGCTTCCAGCAATTCCGCAACATCCAGCTTGATCCCTTTCAGCTTCGCCGTCTCCTGCACCTTCCGAGCCTGTTCCCGAATCGTGCGAATGTCCAACATGGGCAGCACATCCTCTCGCAAAATATAAATAAACGCGCCCCTCCATCCCACATATGGGACGAGGAGCGCGCTCGCGGTGCCACCCAAATTAGCCGGCGCCTGATGCACACGACTCTCTTGATCCGCAGGTAACGGTGCGGTCTCCGGACTACTTAAGGACGCTTGCAGCAACAATGCCGCACAGATTCCGTTCGCAGCGCCTCCGAGTTGGATTCTCTTCATCGGCCTGATCTACGTATACGGTTATTGTTTGCCATTATAACAAAGCAGTCAAAGCAATTGCAATAGAGTGCATGTTTTTCCGCGTATTCCACAGCTGCGCACCTTGTGCCCGCGAAGCTTACTCGTATTTTTTCAGAGCAATAACCGCATTATGTCCGCCGAATCCGAAGGAGTTGGACAATCCGATCGTCAGGCTTGCTTCGCGTGCCGTTTGCGGAACATAGTCCAGATCGCATTCCGGATCCTGCTGCTCAAGGTTAATCGTTGGCGGGATAATGTTCTCCTGCAGGCTCTTGATCAAGGCTATCGCTTCGACTCCGCCTGCTGCCCCCAGCATATGGCCTACCATGGATTTGTTCGCCGTAACCGGAATACGGTAAGCGTCCTCTCCGAATAACTTCTTAATGGCTCTCGTCTCCGAAAGGTCCCCAAGCTCCGTGCTCGTCGCATGAGCGCTGATTACATCCACCTCGCCCGGAGCGATGCCCGCATCCTGCAGTGCTATTCTCATGGCCCGGTAAGCACCCAGCCCCTCGGGATGCGTAGCTACCATGTGGTAAGCGTCGGAGCTTGCGCCATAACCGATGACCTCAGCGTAGATGCGCGCCTCTCTGCGGAGGGCATGGGAGAGCGATTCCATGATCACGATCCCTGCACCCTCCGCCATAACGAAGCCGTCACGGCCCGAGTCGAAGGGTCTGCTTGCCCGCACCGGTTCATCATTGCGCGTCGATACGGCTGTAGCATTGCCGAAGCTCGCGAGCGAAATATCCGTTATTGCCGCTTCCGCTCCACCGGCAATGACGATATCCGCTCCTCCTGTGCGGATGAGACGCGCTGCCTCGCCTATTGCCGTATTTCCCACCGAGCATGCCGTAACAGGGCAAAGCGTCGGACCGACTGCGCCAAACTTGATGCTGATCATCGCCGCTGCCATATTGGCAATCATCATCGGCACCAAGGTCGGGCTGACCCGTTCGGGTCCGCGGCCCTGAAGGACATGATCCTGATCAAGCAGCGTCTGGATTCCGCCAATGCCTGAACCGACATAGACGCCCATCCGCTCCAGATCGACCGCATCCAGCTTGATGCCGGCATCCTCAACAGCCTGCTCCGCCGCCGCTAACGCAAATTGGCAAAAGCGGTCCATACGGCGCGCCTCTTTGCGCCCGAACCGGCCGTCCGCATCAAAATCACGGACCAGTCCGGCGATTTTGGATTTATGTCTGCTCACATCGAATGTATCGATAAGCGTAATGCCCGATTGCCCCTGCTTCATCCGTCCCCAAAAGGTGTTGACATCGTTTCCCAGCGGCGATATTAATCCCATTCCGGTTATGACTACTTGTTCCATTTCCATTTCGGACACCTCTTTCTGGCATTGACTTCCTGCTAGCTTGTATATTGTCACAAACTTTATCCTATTACAAGTTGCTCTTTATTATAGTATAATCACTACCAGTATAAACTTATATTTAAAATGGAGGCTGCCATGAACCGGCAAGCAAGACTTGAAGCCTTATCGGCTTTCCTAAAAACGCAGCGAGCCAAAATTCTTCCCCAGTCTGTCGGTCTTCCCGTCGGAACACGCCGGAGAACGCCAGGCCTCAGGCGGGAGGAGGTCGCCCAGCTGGCTGGCGTCAGCCCTACCTGGTATACCTGGCTGGAGCAGGGGCGTGACATTACCGTATCCGCTTCCGTTCTGGATTGTGTGGCAGCCGCTCTGCAGCTCACCGTCGATGAGCATAAATATTTGTACGCTCTGGCCCTGGACGCAAGTCCAAGCTTCAGCGTGATGAAAGAAGAACGGCCGGAGATCAGCCCTTCCTTGACCCGGATTTTGCAGGAGCTGCGCAGCTGCCCCTCCATTATTTCCGACAGGCGCTGCCAGATTGTAGGCTGGAATGAAGCGGCTTCGCATGTTTTTCTGGATTTTGAGAAAATTCCGTTCGACAAGCGGAATATGATTCAGCTTTTATTTGCGAGAAAGGAATTCCGGAGGCTTGCCGTCAACTGGGAGCATTTTGTCAGCGGCTTTCTAGCCATCTTTCGAGCCTATTACGGCCAGTATGTCGAGGATGAATGGTACGAGCGGTTTCTCGCTGAGATGAAAGAACTGCATCCCGATTTCGAACGTTTATGGGCGCAAAGCCAGGTGAGCTCAGCGCCCGAGGTGCTGATTGAATTCAGGCATGCCAAGGCGGGAAAAATGCTGTTTCATCTGACCTCCCTGCAGGTGCACGGAAGCTCCGATTTGCGCTGCAGCATTTATACTCCTGTTCCCGAGTCGAATACGGAGCTGAAGCTGCAGCGGCTGATGGAAGCCAAGCCGTCAATGACCTGACCCGGAATAGGATAATTCATTGAATCTCCCTGGATACATACCTGTATCGCAAAATACAGACAATGATCCGCACCAGCGTCAGGAAGTATGTTCTCCATTCAAACGAACGTTGCAGCTGCTGTATACAAAAAGCCCCCGCCGCTCTTCCGATGAATGTCTCCATCAGAATATGCGCCGGGGGCGTTTATATCGTTAACATGCCGGATGCTCCTACGCACCTGTCTGCATCGCCAGCGACTGCTGCATATCGAACTGGGTGGTATAGAGCTTGCGGTATAGACCGCCGGCCGCAATCAATTCCTCGTGCGTGCCCTGCTCCGATATGGTTCCATTCTGCACGACCAGAATGAGATCGGCATCTCGGATCGTCGACAGCCGGTGAGCGATAATGAAGGCGGTTCTTCCTTCCAGCACGGTCTGCAGGGCAGCCTGAATGTGCTGCTCGGTTTCTGTATCGACGCTGGAGGTCGCTTCATCCAGGATGAGAATTCGCGGGTCGGACAGCAGGACGCGGCCGAATGCCAGCAGCTGGCGCTGACCGACCGACAGCTTGGAGCCCCGCTCCTCGACCTGCGTTTGATAGCCATCCGCGAACTGCGAGACGAAACGGTCAATGCGCACATTTTCCGCGGCTCTGCGCAGCGCTTCATCGGAAGCGTCCTCATTGCCGTAGCGCAAATTCTCCTCAATCGTACCGGAGAAAATAAATGAATCCTGCAGCACAATGCCCATCTGTCTGCGCAATGAATCCAGCGTAACGCCCTTTACATCCTCGCCATCGATGAGAATCCGGCCTTCTGTCGTATCGTAAAACCGCATCAGCAGATTCACAATTGTACTTTTCCCAGCGCCTGTAGGACCAACCAGCGCAACCCGCTGGCCCGGTTTAATCCGCAAATTGACATCGCGAAGCACCTGAGGCTTGTCGTCCCCGTAGCGGAAGCCCACATTCTCGAAAACGACCTCGCCGCGGATCGGTTTCATCGGCTTCGCGTTCGTCCGATCCGCTACCTCGGGGTCCGTATCCAATATCTCGAAGATTCGCTCAGCCGATGCCATCGCGGAGAGCACCTGGCTGTATACCTTGGACAGCGCGCTGAGCGGCCCCCAGAAGCGCCACAAGTAATTGATGAAAGCCATCAGAAACCCGAGCGTCAGCGCATCGTTCATCACCTCTCTGGCGCCAAACCAGATGACGATGCAGGTACCGATCATGCCGATCATCTCCACAGACGGCCATACGGTGGATTCCAGCGTTATCGCACGCATGAAAGCCTGCTTGTTGTTGCTGTTGAGCTTGTCGAAACGGCGGTTGTTCTCCTTTTGCCTGGAGAAAGCCTGGATGACGCGGATCCCTTGAATCGTCTCGTTGAGATTGCCGTTTATGGCCGACATCGTCTTGCGCGAGCGCGACCAGGAGCCTTCGATTTTCGGCTGCAGGACGACAATAATCAGATACAATAGCGGCATTGTGATAAAAGAAAGCAAAGCCAGCTTCCAGTCCATCCACAGCAGGATGGCGACGATGCCGATCAAATGCGTAAACTCCATTACCATTGTGATCAGACCCCCGTTAATCAGCTCGCCGATGGCATTCGTGTCATTGGTAATCCGGGACATGATCTTGCCTGCCGGCCGGCCGTCGAAGAAACGGAAGGAGAGCGTCTGCAGATGATTAAACAGCTGCTGGCGCAAATCGAACAGAATGCGCTGCCCCGTAAAGTTAATCATGCGCGTATCCAAATACCCGAACAGCCAGCCCAACAGCCGGATTCCCAGCAGGACCCCGCCAATCCAATAAATAATCGTGAAGTCCTTCTTCAGAATTCCTTCATCGATCAAATATCCAAGCAGAAGCGGCTCCGCCAGGCTGAGTGCCATATTAACCAGCACGATCAGGACAACAATGCTCAAAATTCTTTTGTAGGGCAGCAAATATTTGATTAACCGCTTCATGTACTGACGATTAAAGGGCTTTTCCTCCAGCTCGTCGGAATCCCATTCCACCTGACTCATGCGCTCACCCCAAACAATAAATAATGGCATTAATTATTAATATCATAAAATAGAAATAACCGTGTAAATGCTGCAGCGCTAAGCCCGCCTTCAGAATTATGAGCTAACGGAAGCCACTTCCTGCATTTCGAACAACCCGCGGAAAAATCCGCCCCGTTCATACAGTTCCTTGTGGGTGCCCTGCTCCACAATCCGCCCCTTATCCAGCACGATGATGCGGTCGGCCCGCTTCACCGAAGACAGCCGCTGGGCAATAATAAAGGTGGTTCGTCCCTTCATCACTTCGAGCAGCGCCTCATGGATAGCCGACTCCGTTGCGGTATCGACACTGGCTGTCGCTTCATCCAGCACCAAGATCGGAGGGTCCATGAGGATTGCCCGGGCGAGTGCGACCCGCTGGCGCTGACCGCCGGAGAGTCCTACGCCGCGTTCCCCGATCAGAGTGTCATACCCGAACGGCATCGATTCGATAAATTCATGAATCTGCGCTTTGCGCGCCGCCCATTCAATCTGTTCGCCGGTAGCTTCGGGCAGACCGTAAGCGATATTGTCGCGAATCGAGGCCGAGAACAGGAAAGTCTCCTGCGGCACAATGCCGATTTTGCGGCGCAGCCCGTCAAGCTCATAATCCCGGACGTCGATGCCGTCGATCAGCAGTCTTCCTCCGCTCACATCGTAGAAGCGCGACATAAGCGCGATCAGGCTGCTTTTACCGGAGCCCGTAGCTCCAAGCACCGCAACCACCTCTCCCTGATTGATGCTGAGCGATATGTCGTTTAGAACACCAGCTTCCTTCTCCGCGTCCTGATCGGCAAAATGGAAGGATACCGCTTCGAATGACACATTGCCGGTTATCCCCTGCGTATCCGCTCCGCCATCCTTGTTCGTGTCGATATCGGCGGGGGTATCCAGCACTTCAAAAACACGCGGCGCCGCTTTTATCGCCTGCTGCATCACGTTGATCTGCCAGCCCAGCATATTAAGCGGCCAGATGATCCCCCAGGTGTACCATTGAAAAGCCATAAAGGTGCCAAGGGTCATTTTATCGTTGGCCATATAGAGCGCGCCGACGACAATCATAAGCAGGAATGTCACCCCGCCATAAAAGCCCATGAGCGGAAACGCTTTGGCCTCCAGCTTTGCGCGTTCCATATTCGTCTCGAAATTCTGATCGTTCCGCGATTCGAATTTGTTTTTCTCCGTATTCTCGCGGGCGAAGGCCTTCACTACCCGGATTCCGGAGATATTTTCCTGCAGAGTCGTGGTAAGCCGTCCCATCTGCTCGCGGATTTGTCCCCAGGCCGGACCGACTTTCTTGTTGAACCGCAGCAGGGAAAGCACCAGCAGCGGAATAGCCGCCATACTGATCAGCGTAACCTGCCACTGCATCGCCATCATGAAAATAATCGTTCCGATGAACGTGAGCAGGCCGCCGAACATCATCATCGAGCCGAAGCCAATGAAATTCTTGACCGCTTCGATGTCTCCGGTCATTCGCGACATAATCTGTCCGGTCTGGGCTTTGTCGTAATAGCTGAACGATAATTTTTGCAGATGCGTGTACAGCTCCTTCCTGAGCATAAACACCACATTTTGCCCGACAAGCTCCTGAGAGCGGCCCTGTACAAAGCTGCCTACGCTCTTGACCACCTGGATTCCGGCAAGGGCCAGAGTCAGCATCAGGATCAGATTCACATTTCGTTTGTCGATGCCCTTATCGAAAATTTCCCTGAGCAGCCAAGGCGCCACAAGATCGATAAAGGTAGCTAAAATCATGAGCGAAATTGACAATACAATCCATTTGGTACTGGGCCGCAAATACTTCGTCAATCTAAGCCATATTTTCATTTGTCCCTCTCCCTGGGCGCTAGCAGTTACCCGCCCCAGACTATAATAAATTCATCAATCCAATGACGATCTCACATCCCCTGTCATGTTCCGGGCGATAAAAAAGAGACTTCAAGCCATAGTGGCTCAAAGTCTCTTTGTAAGCGCCAGTCAATTGTTACGCAGGAGCTGTAAGCTCAGGCTGCGTGTGACAGGGCATGCAAAAAGGAGGGCCGATGGATCGAGTTTCCTATCCAGTTAAGCTGCTGGTTAAACAATAGGAATTTCATAGCCATCACCCTCCTTTCGTCGTTTACCTATTATTGGAACAACCAAATCTTATCATCTCTTCCAGCTGCTGCGCAAGAGGCTATTGCAAAATAAATTTTTTATATATCCCGGTGCGTTTCCCAGTCTTCCGCTGAGATTCCCTCTTCCACCGCAAACTCGTAATCCTCGATATCATACATTTGAACAGGCACCTCGGCTTCGATCAGCCGGTCCTGGAATTCGAACTGATCGGATAACAGCGGCACATTGAGCTTGAGTGAAGTAAGCAGCAGCTCCGTCTCGATAGGGTCAAACATCTCTCCATAGTGCGCATTATCCACTGCATATACGACCGTAAACTGAATCATATCATTTAGAAGAAGCGGAGAGCTCTCACGCCAGGGCATCTGCAGGGAACGCTCGATTTTTTTGCGGTTGAAGGGGTCCTCGAAAAACTGGATCAGCTCGCCTATTTTCTCTTTGACATGAGCGTCGTCCTGGGGATCGTCCATCACCGGGTCGGTCCCTTCTTTCATTTCGTAGAGCTCCATGATGGTCGAATAAGGAAGGACAAAATCGACCGGCTTGCTGGGTACAAGCAGCTGCCCGTATGTGGCAACCATTACGGCTTCTATTACAAAGCGCTGTCGCATTCTATCACCTCTTCTGCACTTGTCTTCGGTTACTAATTCAGCTTATTATACAACATTCAGCCGCCTGTACACAGAGCTAATTGCCTGTTCGTCCCCCGGAATACGAAGTAATCGTGAACATCCCCCTCCCGGAGGCTGTATCCAGCCTCAACCTGTGCTAAAATGATGCTATCATTCGCAAAAAGGCACCGATTGCTCGTGTTTGCGATTCACAGGGAGGCTCAACCGACTTTTATGAATGAAGAACAAGTGATTATTATCGGCGCAGGCCCATGCGGTCTCGCCGCTGCCATAGAGCTGCAGTCGATCGGGCTTGCACCGCTTGTTATCGAGAAAAGAAATGTCGTCCACTCCATTACGCAATATCCGATAAACATGCATTTCTTCAGCTCCCCGGAGCTGCTGGAAATCGCCGATATCCCCTTTACGACAGCCAATGAGAAGCCTTCACGTCTGGAGGCGCTCAATTATTACCGCAATGTCTCTTTGCGCCGGCAGGTGCGGATCCATGCTTATGAAACGGTGAAAGCCGTTGCTGCACTGGAGAGTGGAGGCTTCGAGCTTCATACGATGGACCGCTATGGTGAAACGATTGTTTACCGGGCCGGCACCGTTATTGTAGCCACCGGCTACTTTGATCATCCCAATCGTCTGGGCATTCCCGGCGAGGAAATGGATAAGGTCAGTCATTTCTTCCACGAGTCCCATCCCTATACCGGCATGCGGGTCGCCATTATCGGGGGCAGCAACTCTGCCATTGACGCTGCGCTGGAGCTTGAAAGAGTCGGAGCACAGGTGACCGTCGTATACCGCGGAGCTTCATATTCGCCCAGCATCAAGCCTTGGGTAAGACCCTCCTTTGAGAGCCTTGTCAACAAGGAACGGATTGGCATGCGCTTCTCCTCCCGCATCATCGAGGTCGGACAGCGTACGGTCACCATAGAAGGGCCTCCAGGAACTCAGCTGGAGCACCTGCCCAATGACTTCGTGCTGGCGATGACCGGCTTTCATCCCGACAGGGCCTTTCTGATCTCCATTGGCGTCACCATTGAGCCTGAAGGTTATCCCACCTTTAACGACAGCACCATGGAGACCAATATCCCCGGAGTTTACCTGGCCGGCGTTGTCGCATCGCGCCGGGAGGCCAATGAAATATTCATCGAAACCGGCCGCTTCCACGGCCGCAAAATCGCCGCTCATCTGATGAAGCTTGGACAAAACTGAAGCTCCTCCGCACTGCCGCTTGATCGTTAAAAAAGCTCACGTTGCAAGGAGAGTGTCTCCAAGTAACGGTGAGCTTTTTCAGCTTCAAATAAACCCATGGACGATCCCGATGATCCCGGCTCGACTTCACTTACATTTCCTCGCGATCCGATCCGGCAAAGGTGATGAGGGTGTCGATTTTTTGCAGGCGCAAATATTCATTGTTCAGCAGGTCGGTCCGGAAATAAGCAAACATATAGACGGCTTCCATAAAGGTCAAGGCGGGGTATACGGCTATATTCTGGTTGGAATACGGATTATCCAGCAGCACCTGCCACTCCCCTTCACGACTTGCTTTACCGATTGACGCCAGCACCTGCCTTTTGGTCTGGATGATGCCCTCGAACTCTTTCCAGATGTACACCCAGGAGGGACTCATGCGGCCCGGCTCCGGAAGGGCGGCCTTGGCATATTGAAGCAGCTCCGCGGCGCGTTCGCCATCTTCATCTCGAAATTCCCGCAAATAAGCACGGAAATCATCCAGAAAACGTCTGACCGCAGTGAATCCTCCGCCAGCCAAATGCTCGCCCAGCCGGGCCGCATCCCTAAAGCTGTTTAGCCCTATCAACTGCTGAAAATGGACATGCTCCGCCGCATTCAAGGCCATGCGCATCCTCCTTTCTAATCTTTATCCTTGAGAACAAATATCAACCCGTCACGATCCAATATCAGCCTGCGCTGACCGTCATTGTTCAGCTTGACGTTGAAGATCTTCAACCGCTCCTCCTTGACTTCAAGCCGGTCCCAGTCCCGCACATCCTCATACCCGGCATCCTGGAGGCCCTGCTGCATCTGCTCCTCCGCTGTCTCCTCATTCTCCCACCACAGCGCGCCGTAGTAATCAAAATGGTACATGTTGCGCAGCTTGCCGCAGGCGATCTCCCCCGTATGCCGGTGCCGAAGCACGATTGGCATTGCTTGCTCCCCCTCTCCCCTGACTTGTTAGAACCTGTGCGGCATAGCCGGACACTGCTGTTTTCTTCTATGCCGGAAACACAACAAACAGGACGCAAGCAGCTTCTTCTGGCTGCGCCCTGCTTGCCGAACCGCAAATCCCCGCAAATTAATTAATGTGATTAATCCTTATAAATACGCATTTTCGTGTTTGGCTTTCAGCCGCATCCAGCGCCGCTCGACCTCGTCTTCGAACGATTTGAGGGCATCGGCATACTCCGGTCTCGTCAAATGCTTCGTCTTGCCCATATTTTTGAGCCAGTCGCCAAGCGGAATCCGTTTCCCCTTGTCCTCGGGATTATAGGTGATTGTCGTAATGCCTTCCTCGATATCGTACAGCGGGAAGAAGCAGGAATTCACCGCTTCATCGATCAGCGTCTGTCCGATTTTCTCCTCCGACAGCCAGTTGAGCGGACAAGTAATAAGAATCTTGCCGTAGACAAGTCCGACATTCTGCGCATAATACTGCGCTTTGGCCGCTTTTCTCAGCAGATCCTGAGGAATGGATTCCGAGCCGGTGAACACATAAGGGATGTTCGTTGCAGCCATAATTTGCGCCGTATCCTTATGGTGGAACAGCTTGCCGCCCTGATGCTTGCCTACGTTGGACGTGGACGTGCGGTGACCCAGCGGCGTTGAATACGATTGCTGAGCGCCTGTATTCATGTAGCCCTCATTGTCGTATTCCAGAATAATCATCTTGTGATTGCGCAGCGCGCTGCCGATTGCCGGCCCCATTCCAATGTCCATGCCTCCGTCGCCGGTAATCATAACGAAAGTAAAATCATCCTGCAGTCCGTAGCTGTCCAGCTCGCCTCTGCGTTTGCGCTCCCAGAACATCTCGACCACGCCGGAAAGCGTTGCCGCTCCGTTCTGGAACAGATTATGGATATACGTGGCTTTATGCGATGAATACGGGAAGCCTGTCGTTACTACCATCGCACAGCCGGTTTGGTAGAGTGCTACTATATCGCCTTCTATGCCTTTGAAGAACAGCTCAAGCCCGGAGAAGATTCCGCAGCCCGGACATGCACCGTGGCCTGGAGCAAGCCGTTTCGGCTTCTTCGTCAGCTGGCGTATCGGGGGAACCTTGACCTTCAGCTTGCCCGTCGCTTCATCGCGGGCAACGGTTATCAATCCTGTCTTGAGATCCTCATATTTCAGCGGCTCCAGCACCCGTTTCGGCGCATTATTCGGATCCCCGGGCGTATGACCGTAATAATCGAAGGGAACAGCCACTTCCTTGGCTGCCGCCGCATCGATAGCAAGCTTGAACATATGATGGCCGTCTTCCGCGTAGAAATCCTTCCCGCCAAGACCGTATATACGGCTGATGACGAGCGTATCGGTCACATGATGCGTGAATAACGCCGCTTTGATTTCGTTCGTCATATTACCGCCATGAGCACCGTAGGAATCGGCCCGGTCGCCGATGGTTACGGCTTTTACGCCTCGCAGCGCTTCGGCGATTTGCTTCGCCGGAAACGGGCGGATCATGTTGGGTGCAACCGATCCTGCCTTGATTCCCTGAGCGCGCAGCTGATCGACCACATCCTTGACAATTTCCGATGCGGAATTCATCAGGAATACCGCTACCTCCGCGTCCTCCATCCGGTACTGGTCGAGAATGGGGTAGTCGCGTCCGGTAAGTACCGCATATTCCTGCCTGATTCTGTCGAATACATCAGCCGCGTTGTACATCGCCACAGACTGCTGATAGCAGTTATTGATATAATCCGGTTCATTCATGTAAGGACCGACTGTAATGGGATTGTTGCGGTCGAGCACCTGATTGTAGCCCTCAGGCGGCTTCTCACCGACGAAAGCATGAACATCGGCGCGGTGGGTGAAGGTTTGGACGCGGCGCTTCTGATGCGACGTGAAATAACCGTCGGACGCGACGAGCACGGGCAGGCGCACCTGCGAGTCCTCGGCGAGCTTCAGCGCCATGATATTCATATCGTAGACCGCCTGCGGGTCGCGGCACATCAGGATCGGCCAGCCCGTATTGAGGGCAAAATACAAATCCGAATGGTCGCCATGGATATCAAGCGGACCGGAAACCGACCGGCAGACGAGATTCATGACCATCGGGAACCGGGTTCCGGATTGAACCGGCATCTGCTCGAGCATATACAGATAACCGTTGGAGCTTGTCGCGTTGAACACGCGGCCTCCGGCAGCCGACGCGCCGTAACAGATGCCGGCGGAGCCGTGCTCGCCGTCCGCGGGAATAAGCTTGATATCATGTTGTCCGTTCGCTTTCATCAAGTCGAGAAATTGCGCAACCTCCGTCGAAGGCGAAATCGGGAAATAGCCCATCACATGATAATTGATCTGATGTGCGGCATATGCCGCCATTTCGTTGCCGGACTCGTAAACCATACGCTGCTCGACAGTTCCCTGGCTGACCTCTTTATTGATTTCAATAGCCATTGTTTCTCTCCTTTCTTGCGCTTAAGCGTGAACCATTCAATTCGCCCAATTGAAGCGGTGCGGCACCCGGTTCTGCTCCCCGTAACCATCCGTCTCCCTTGCGGAAGCAAGCGCTTCCGTCGGACAAGCCACAACACATTTCAGACAGCCCTTGCAGTATTGATAGTCAATGCCCTGCAGGAACATTTGCGGGCGCCCTTTCTTGTCCGGCAGCTCATCCCAGACGAAGCAAAAGTCCGGACAAGCCGTGTCGCAGGCAGCGCAATGAATGCATTTTTCTTCATCAAAATGCGGCATCATGCCCTCGCGGGAAATGCTTAAGTCCTTCAGCACGCTGTTGCCGGGATTGGTGATCATCCCCCCGAGCGGCTGCGTCAAATAACCAAGCGCCGGAATATCCCAGCGGGTCGGCTCCGGCATGGCTGTTCCTTCCGGCAGCGCGAAGGTGTGGAATTGCACCTCGTCGTACCCTCTCTGGAAGGTGCGGAGCGCAGGTTCCACTGCCTGCGGGTATTTCTTCTCCAGCGATTTGCGGATGATGCCCTTCATATGTTCGAAATCAAGAAAGTCGCAGAGACGGAACAATCCGCCAAGCATTCCCATATTTACCCGATTATTCTCTTCGAGCGAAATCCCCGTCGCATCGACAACTGCAATCGTTCCCCCGAGCAGCTTCAATTTTTCCTTGAGCTCCTCCGGTGTCTTGTTTGAGTTGACAAGTACTACACTGTCTTCATAGACGCCGCTGACAACATTGACAGTTTTGGACAAATTCTCATGAAAAATGCCCACAATATGAGGTCGTTCTACGGGTGTTGTGTCCCTGATGTTCGTGCTCAGATCGCAAAATCGAATATGCGCCTTGACCGGAGAACCTTTTTTCTCAGAGCCGTAAGAAGAAAAACTGACCCCATTGAAACCGCTTCCAACAACACCCGCTTCCGCCAGCATCTTTCCTGCCAGGTTTGCGCCCAATCCACCAATTGATTCAAGCCGAATTTCGAAGAAACCGAGATCATTTTGCTCAGGCAGAATTGTCAATTCTCTCACTTCCCTCCTAATTATCTGAAAATATTATAAATTCCCAATAATCAGTATATCACTAGAGGTTATGGACGAATAGTGTCTTTTCACAAAATAGCCACATTAAATGGATTCGGACTTCCAAGCTTTGTGTACGCATTCTCCAGGGTGCGTGGACTTACGGCGCAGCAGAACGGCAGGGGCAGAATATGGGCCATATCTATCTATATGGCAGCAGCCAGGTTGTTCATTCGCAAAAGATGCCCTTCACGAACAAGAAGAAACGGCTGCCGCCGTCCTTATGCAGCGCAGTAAGTTTCTTCCCTCAAAAATATAAGCAAAGCATGGGTCAAATTTTATACTTTCTTATATTTCAAGTAACCAGGCTGCTTGGTGAAAATTTTATCGAACCTGCTGCTGAAGACACTCCGCGAACAAGCGGTCAAGCTTGTCATGGCGGCGGTCGATCCACTCGCAAACAAAAGCGGCGCGGGCAATTTGCCGCTCCCAAATCTCGGGAGAATCAAGACCTTCGGCATAGCGACCGGCAAAATGAAGATACACATCCATCATTCTCAGCTTGATCAGCTCTGGCAGAGCTTCAAGCTCCTGCTCGGATAATCGCACGGCCAAGCCGAAGCCGCGGCAAAACAGCCGCATTCTCTCCATTGCCAGGTCTTCCGCGTCATCCGGAAAATCGGCCAGCACAACGGCCAGCTCCATTGCGGCAGCATCTTTTGTGCAAAATTCAAAGTCAAGCAGTCCCGTAATCGATTCATTACGGGCCAATGCATTTGTAAAGCCGATATCGCCGTGAATCCACTGCTGCGGCAGCCCGGAGAACAAAGGCCTCAGCTCCCTCAAGCGCCGCCTGAGCCCGGCCATCGTTTCCAGTTCTCCGGCACGGCCTCTCAGAACAGGCGAGCGCTCCGTCAGGACAATTATATGTTCATCCGTCATCGCACCGTGGGTTTCTTCAAATTCGTAATACGGTTTATACAGCGGCCTCTCCGCGATTGCCGATTGCCTGAGAGCCAGAATGAGCAATCCGGCTGCACGCCCAAGCTCTTCCACATGGTGGTTGTTATGAACAGTGGGACGCTCGCCCTCAATATAATGATAAAGGGCTCCCAGCTTGCCGTCCTCTGTCATGGTCACGGTCTCAAGACGCTCATTCGGCACCGGCCGCGGCACAAGATACGGCAGCTCTGCCGATTGCAGCTCATGAAGCACATGATGCTCAAGCCGAACAATATCGGGATCGCGATGATTATTATAGATCCGCATAATATATTTGTCCGCTCCCGCATATACCATGCGGGTTGTGTTATTCATTCCGCTTTCTTCCAGAACGGCACGCCAGGGCGCCGGAAATTTATATTGATCAAGAAGTTCCGCAACTGCAGCTTCGTGCTCCTTACCCATTTACCGTGAATCCTCCGTTCAATCCTGAGCAGCTTCGAGCGCCGCCAGCCTACTGCCAATCGTTTCCCGCCAGCTGCCTGACAATTCCTCCAGCGCCAGCAGCCTTCTCATTCCGGCTGCATCCTTCTTGTCGAGATACATGATCCGGTTCGCTTCCGCAATGGTGACCCCGGCGGGATGGCGGCTTGCCAGGACCAGCTCGTCGCCTGCGGCGACAATACCCTCCTGCAGCACGCGAAAGTAAAAGCCGGAATAGCCTGTCTGCTGCACCTGAAGCGGCAGCTTCGGCAGCCCATGCTTGATCCCAAGCTTGAAGCAGGGCTGGCGCGGCTGGCTGACCTGAACGACCGCCTCCCCTGCGCGGACAATATCGCCAATGCATATCGACTGTTCCGTTATCCGGGACACCGTGAAGTTTTCGCCAAATGCCCCTGCCTCGGCATCTTTGCCCCATTCCGAAGCCCAATAGGGATAATGCACGCTGGAATAAACGCAGACCGCCTTATCCTCACCCCCATGATTGATGAGGTCCGCCTGGCCGTCTCCGTCCAGTCCGGTTTTGGCGAGATAAAGAGGTCTGCTTGAAGGCTTCTTGAAAATCCCGGTCTCGACTTCCCTCGATCCGTGCAGCACAGCAACCGGCAGTGCAATGTTAAGCGACAAAAGCTGGCCTATCACAGACATGGTATCCCTCCATCTATCTAACTTTATATACAAAATTATAAGATGAAGGAGAACCGGAAGGCAATCCCGTTTAATTCATGGCATTAATAATAAACTATGCTAATAACAACAATTTCCTTTGAATTATCAGCAATCTAGGACAATATGACCAGGTGTCGAATGCGATCTCATTGTGTTGTTTTGTGCGCTTCCCCGGGAAATGAAGATTCATTTCCGGGAAATTATTGCTGCGGGAATTTTCTTTCTATTCGGATTATTTCCTCTATTGTTCTCCGGTTAAACCGCAAATGTCCTTTTGCCTGGACAGCCGCCAAGGTATGGGATCTCCGGTAGGCAGCCTCCACGCCCGCGATCAGAAGCGCCGCACCGGCGAGCAGCAGGATCAGAACAAAGCCATTCATATAATATAAGGCAATGCCTGCTGACGAGATCAGCCATATTACGGAGACCCTGTCGAGAAAGAGGCCGAGCCGGCCGGGCTGCCATGATTGATGAAGGGCTTGTGATTTGCTCCAGCGCTTGGCGTGTAATTTGAGCGCGATTGGGATGGCATAAGACAGGTGCAGGGCAATGAGACTCGAGCCGACAAGCTGAATAAGCGTTTCATTTTCCAATGATGCACCCTCTGTCAGGCCAAACCCAAGAGAGAGTCCCAGTACCGCTGCTGCGACGGCAATAACAGCTGCCACAGGGGAGCGGAAACGTTCGGAGACTTCAGCCAGCTTCCTGCCCCAGGGAAGCGGAGCGCCGTCACGGGACATTGCGAACAAGCTGCGCACGGAAGCCGTCATCGAGCCCAGCCCGCTCCCCCATCCGGCAAGTGCGATGGCAAGGACCACGATCGTATTTATAGCCCATCCCCAGTTTCCGGCCAGCATGGTCACCACCCAGTGCCCCAACCCGTTATAGCCCGGGAAATCGGAGGTCCCGCCCTGGAACTGGAGCAGCATCATCGAAAATAACACAAAACCGAATATAAACGTATAGACGACCGACAAAAATATCGCCCAAGGCACGCTCGCCCGCGGATCATGGGTCTCTTCGGCAGTCTGGGCAGCAGAGTCGGCACCCAGAAATAACCGCTGCAGCAGCAGCATGCCCAGAACAAGAACAGGCTTATGACCGGATACAGCCGCTGCCTCAGAAGGCGCGACAGGCAGGAATCCATAAAGCATCTCAAGCGGATAAGCGCTCGGCCAGGCAAGGGCAACCAGTCCCGCCAGAACAGCCAGCACACAAAGCACCTGCAGCCAGGCAGCCGCTCTGAATATACCGCTGAGCGCTCCGACTCCCCCCAGCCCCGCAATGGCCTGCGAAAGGATCAGGAGAATCAATATCCCGCAAATCAACCCTGTGGAAGCCTCATAACCGAATCTCGTCTCAACCATCCGGCTTATCCATTGGGTGCATAACACATTCATAGTGACCGTCATAAGCAAATTGCCCGCCAAATGCAGCCAGCCCGCAACAAGACCAAGCCGTTTGCCGCCCGCCGCTTTGGCCCAGTGATAACAGCCTCCGGCTGTCGGGACTTTCGATGCAAAGAAAGCCATCGAGCATGCCGTTGCGATACCGAACAGAGCGAGGATCGGATAGCCGAAACCGACCACTGCCGGTCCGCCGGCCGCAACAGCAGGACCAAGCAGAAAAACAGCCCCCCCGATAACCGAAAGCGTGGAGAAAGAAATTCCGAAAGCCGCAAATCCGCTCAACCGCCGCGTCAATTGCTGGGCATAGCCGATTTGATTAAGCTCATGCTTATCTTGCATAAAGCGAACATAACCGGTTTGGCGATTAAAGGCCTGATGCAGCGGATCGGACAAGCCTCGCTGCGCCAATATGCCGATAACTAAGGCTGCTCCGCACACAGCGACGAACAACAAAAGCCCGAGAATCATAGGTAACAAAGCTTCACCCCCATACTTGACTGTATGAGGACAGCAATCAAATCAGCACCGCAAAGACCGTTCCTCTCCGCTTGGCCCAGCCACCGGGATCGATTAAAACGACTTCCGCAGGACAACGATTCCGTTTATCACTCGATATTTTTATGATGTGACATGATTTTTTTCGGGAATGCTTTTTTTGAGATCAACTTCACCAAAGAACGGCTGAAAATCAGCCGTTCTTTTTGTTTCGCTTCCAGGTTGGATTTTTTGCGAATAATTGATTTATTACGATAACGGACAGTTTTGTTTTAGGCATGCAGGCGCTTCACGGCGTCCTGACCCCGGCCATGATGAGGGGGAGTGCCTGCTCTACCAATATCTCCGCCGGCTCACTTCGGGCTTGTTCACTCCATTGCAAGACGATGCCAAAGACTGACCAACTGATCATCGCAGCCTTGATCTCCGGCTTCCGTGAATGCTGGCTGCCGGGCGATTCAAGGTGCTGCATACATTCCCGAACAATCTCATAAAGCTTCTTCTTGGCGTTTGTTTCGATAGAAGCGGACAACGTCAGCTTGCGATTCAACTGCCGAGTTGTCTCCAAATGCCAGTCACATACAGCCAGCATAAGGCTTCGCACGAGAGCGGAGCCGTCCTCGCCCGGATCGTCGGGAATCCGCCGACGAATCGCTTCCTCCAGCAGCCCACCCAGCGTCTCGTCGAGCAGCTCGAATTTATCCTGAAAATGGCCGTAAAACGTTGCCCGATTCAGTTCGGCCCGATCGGTAATATGTTGAATCGTAATCGAAGAAAACTCTTTCTCGGACAGTAGCTCGATCAGTGCGTTCCGCAGTGACCTTCGCGTTTTTTTGGCGCGTGGGTCGTCTTTGTTTACGTAAGACGTCATCTTTCATCGCTCCCTCTCTGTCTGCTCCGGTGCAATACGTAATCGCCAATTTGGTGAAAATGTCGCTTAGCTTACAAATCGGCGTTTTTGCGCATGGCATTGAGCAAGGGTTGTTGTTTATGATGCTAATTGACAGTTGTCGTGTAGTCAACAGCAATGGAGGGCATACGGATGAAAATTGCGATATTCGGTGCGTCTGGCCGGACGGGACACTTAGTCATGGAAATGTCTTTGCAAGGAGGGCACGACGTCGTCGTATTCGCGAGGCGGCCGGATAACATCCGTCTAAGCCACGAGCGACTCACCGTCATCGAAGGGACGGTCGCGGATCGCGAACGGATCGAGCGCGCTGTCGAAGGAGCGGATGTGGTCATCGAATTAATGGGAGCCGTCAGTGAAGGGACGGTGAACATCATTGCCGCGATGAAAAAACACCGCGTGCAAAGGCTGATCGCCGCTTCTGCTCTGAGCGTGCGGGACCCGATTGATCGCTTCCAGTTGGGGCGCTTGCTGCTTCTTGCGATGGTCAGCACGATTATTCCTCGCAACGTAAGGGAAGTCCGAAGGGCTGCGGAGCTTATTCGCGCCTCCGACCTGGATTGGACATTGGCGAGAGTTCCGATTTTGACTGACAAAACCGGCACCTTTTCGAAGGCCGGCTATTACGGTCATGGAACGGTCGGCATGATGCTGACGAGAGCGGACCTGGCTGCTTTCATGTACAAACAGCTTTTCGACACGAGATTTATCTGTAAAGCTCCCGCTGTCAGCAGCGGACCCTAAAATAACTGTCTATAGGAGGAATTCAGTTGAAATTAACGATTTTTGGAGCATCGGGAAAAACAGGTCAGCTGCTAACACTAAATGCGTTGGAACGAGGCCACACTGTCACGGCTTACGTCCGATCGCCCGAGCGGTTCGAGATTCGGCATGAGCGTCTATCCGTGGTAGTCGGCACATTGGAACAAGACGAGGCGATCGGGCGCGCGATCAATGGTGCCGACGCTGTGGCGGAGTTGGTCGGTGCCGTCAGCGAAGGAACCAAACGGATCGTTACGGCGATGAAACAGCACGGCATTCGTCGCTTGGTCGCAGCGTCCGCGTGCAGCGTTTCCGATCCGAACGATCTCCCTGATGTGGAACTGTCCATGTTGGTTTCGTTCGTGGAAAGTCACCGTATTGAAAATATTTTGGCCGTGCGGAGAGCGGCCGAAATCATTCGCGCCTCGGACCTGGATTGGACGCTGGTTCGTATCCCGGTGTTGAACGACCGCCCAGGCGGTAGTACAGTCAAGGTCGGCTATCCAGGACGCGACGAGGTGACGATCTACTTATCGCGGGCTGATCTCGCTTCCACGATCCTGAGAATACTTGAGACTGACGGGCAGATCCGGCAGGCGCCGGTCGTCAGCAATTCCTTGCAGCCGGCGGGCGGTTGTTAACGTTCCACTCAAACTGTGTCAAATTTGCAATAGGGTTAATTATAAATCCACAGATACTTGTTCCATTGAAGTAAATATTCCCAAATCCAAAACAACCCCTACGCCGTCTTCAGGTCTACCTCCTTCACAAAGAAGGCATCTCAACAGAAGTTGAGATGCCTTCTTTCATAAAATGTGACACTTTATATTAAAAAGCTTTATAGATATGATAATGTGCTCCTTTTCTTAGCTTCCGATCCCTTCGAGTCCGGAATCGGAAGATACCTGCATCTCTGACATGACAAAGCGCTTCACAAGCTCAATATCAAAGGGCTTTGTGAAGAAGGCAAGGACGCCGAGCTGCTTGGCCATATCAATTTTATCGGGGTCGCCGTAAGCCGTTATCATGGCCACTTTGATTGTCGGCCTGAATTTGCGGATTTCCAGCAAGGCCTCGATTCCGTCCATGTCGGGCATTTTCAGATCGAGCAATATAAAATCAATGGGATTCTGCTCCACCTGCTCAATGGCAGTCCTGCCATGAGGCGCTTCGTATACCGTCAATCCTTCAAGCTCAAACAACTCCCTCAGCAGCCGTCTGATTGCCGATTGATCATCAACAATGAGAATGCTGTAGGGGAGTGTGCCCGGCTTTGGCGGCGGCATATCAAGCTCGGCCGCGGTGTCCCCGGAATCGAACAGCGATCCGAACGCGGGCGGATTGTCCGTTCCGATCCGGACCGGCTCAAAGATGGGGCGAATCTTTTTCTTATTCCATCTCCGAATGCAAAAAGCAATAATGGCTGCAGCTACGGGCAGCAATAAAATCAAATAAATCATCGTAGAACTCCTCGTGTAAGCGTTTCTCCTGATTTATTTTCGACATTTATTGCACCAAATCCTGCAAACCCGAGAAAATGATTGGAATCAATCATTTACGTCCATAGAAGCAAGCGGCCCGGTGGGACTAATAATGTCCGTCAAATCGAAAACGGATATCGGAAAGTAAGGAAATCCAAAGGCATAAGGCGTCAGTTCAAAAAGTGAAAAATAAATCACAAGCGCACGGTCGGCAATATAGAATGGCTGATCGGGGCGGATGGATTGGAACGGCTCCAGGGTTTCGATCTGCCGCTCGGCGATTTGTACCTTGATCAGGTCTGATAAGCGCTTGATATAAGAACTCCCCGGCTTGAACAAATCGGCGAGCGAATAGGATCTTCCGGACACCGTGTCAAAGGTAAGCGATTGCTGCAGCGTCAAGCCGTGCGCGCCGCCTGTAAACGCATAATTGAACAGAGACAGGCTGAGCACGTTTTTTTCATTCGTTTTGATTTCAAAATAACCCATCATTTCCGCACGGGGATCCTCCAGCGAACCCTGCTCCGCCACCAGCGCCCTTACAGCGTGCCGTATGGATTCGTTCATGGTGTTGCGCGCGGCCGCATGCTGAACGCCGCTGACGACGGGGACCCACAATTCCGCTTTGGGAAAAGTAACGCGGGACGCATGGATGACTGCCGGAAACTGAAATGCCATATGGACACCTGCCTATTCGGGTTGATGTTCCATTATATGCGCTTTATCCGGTTCCCTTGCTAGTTCCACTTTCCTTCAGCAGAAATGAGCTTTAGTTCCGCAAATTCCGCTTCATCTCATGCCACTCGATACCGCCGTGCCGAGAGGAAGAAATCCCCGCATATTCAAACCCCAAACGCTCATAAAATCCAATCAAACCAGCCTCGCACATCAAAATGATGCTTTCCAGCCTGTCCGCTTCCGCCTGCCGGATAAGCGCATTCATCAAAGCGCTGCCAATTCCTCCGCGCCGGCTTCCGGGATCGACGGCAACGGACAAGATGCACAAGTGCATCCCGCTCTCCTCCGCGCCGTGCTCCCCTTTCACATGGTCTCCTCCGCAATCGTCAGCAGAGGTGCGTACGCCGCAGGCCAAGCCGATCAGCACAGCTCCATCCCATGCCGACAGGAAATAATGGGGAAAATGAAGCTGCCGGTAAGCAAACGCCTCGCTGGTAGCAGCAGCCTCCGCCGGATAACAGGAAAGCTCCAGCCGATGGGCGGCCTCAAGCTCGGGTACCCGGATCGGCCGGATTGGAAGATCATTCACCGCTTTGCTCATATGAGCATTTTTTCCCGTTCGGTCAATCTTCTCCCTTTAACGTCCAGTACCAGTTCTCCGCCGCTTAGACCCAGAATCCGGTCTGCGAACCGTTCAGCCCAGTCACCCTGATGCATGACCGCAATAACAGAAATCCCCTGAATTTTGCACATCCTCTTCAAGTCCGACAGAACCTGCTCCGCCGCGTGTGGATCAAGGCCGGATACCGGCTCGTCGGCAAGCAGCGTTTGGGCACCGTGAACCAATGCCCTTGCGATGGCAATACGCTGCTTCTCTCCCCCGCTCAGCTTCTCCCCCTTCTGCTGCGCTTTCTCAAGCAGTCCCACCTTCTCGATCATATCCATGGCTCCCATATAATCGTCATTGCGGACCATTCCGGTAACTCTGCGCCAGACAGGCGTTTGATAAGCGGATCCGATCAGCACATTCTTCAGCGCCGAACGATTCGGATGCAGCGTGGGCTTCTCCTCCATATATGCCATTTCCCGGCGCACCTTCATCGTTCCCGTAAAACCCTTTTCAAAAATATTGACGCCGTCAACGAAATACGATCCGCTTGTCCACTTCTCGCGCAGAGCCAAACACTTCAGCAGCATGGATTTGCCGCTGCCGCTCGCCCCCTTGACCGCTACGAATTCGCCGGGCTGAATTTCAAAGCTGATACCCGACAGAACCTGCGGGCCGCCTGGTATTTGCTTCGTCAATTGAGATACTCTTATCATGAATGGCGCTCCTTTTCCAAGTTAGCGATTACAAGTCTATCAATCTAGTTTACGGGAAACAAAAAATAGTTTCCATCCGAACAAATGTTTGGTATAATCAAAACAAGAACACATGTTCTAATATCCTATTTTCCCAAGGAGGCTGATCATCATGAACAACTGTGAAAATTATCGATTTATTGAGAGGTACCGTCCTTATCGCGATTTGACCTTCAAATTTTACTCTAATGGCTCTCTCACCATTATTGATAATACCGCAGAGGAGGTGATCACGCCCCGGGAACTCAAGGGTGAGAGCTATGACTTTTATGTCCGCAAACGGCTTGCTTACATCAGACAGGATCTGAGCGCCAAACTGCAGAAATTCGCCTGATGCCATTTAACCCCGCTAATTCATGTCATTTACAGCCCGCGCTAGGATAAGTATCTGTAACGGTTTACAATAATATTCAATTTGACGGCGAATCCATATATGCGGTAGATTGGTTTTACAGCCGAATCATATGGAGAAGGAGCCGTGCCTTTGATGAAGCAACAACTCTTATTTGATCTTGATGACACGCTGATCCATTGCAACCGGTATTTTTATCTTGTCATCGACCAGTTTGCCGATTTTATGTCAACCTGGTTTCGCGGCTATGGAATCCCGAGTGAAACCATTCGGAGCAAGCAAACGGAAATCGATATTGCCGGCGTCCATGCCGTTGGCTTCATGAGCGAGCATTTTCCCCAATCCTTTATTGATACCTACCGTTATTTCACGGAACAGACGGGAAGGGCTCGTTCCGTTATAGAAGAAGATCAGCTGTGGAAGCTGGGCCGAAGCGTCTATGAGCTCGAAGTGGAGCCCTATCCATTTATGGAAGAAACACTGGATACTCTCGCTTCCAATGGTCATGAGCTGCATCTGTACACTGGCGGCGAGATGCTGATTCAGCAGCGTAAAATTCAACAAATGCAGCTGCAGCGTTATTTTGACACCCGCATCTATGTCCGTTCGCATAAGAACATTGACGCGATGGAAGGCATCTTAAGCGAAGGCGGCTTTGAACGCAGCTCCACCTGGATGATCGGAAATTCGCTGCGGACCGATGTTATTCCAGCCCTTACGTCCGGTATCCATGCCATTCATATGAAAAGTGAATCGGAGTGGATCTATAATGTCGTCGGGATTGATGTTGAACCCAAGGGCGCATTCTTCACCCTTCATCAGCTATGTGATGTGCCGGATAAGATCCATGGCTATATACGGCAGCAGGAAAGCGCCGTTAATCTCTGAAGGGAGCGGGACACGGCTGATCCGCTACCTTGACCTGAATAGGCTTGCCTCCACATGAGCGGAATTGTTCATGCCAGGAGACAAGCCTATTTTTAATGAAGCTCTACCGCATGATCAGGAAAGCACAAACTCAATCGTGCCTTTACTTTGATCTGTTAATATCCATTTTCCTGAATTCGTCGTGCCATCCTTGGCTTTGCTTGTTATCTTGCGCGTTTCACCTTTGGCTGCCAGCGCCTTGGCCATCGCTGCCGTGACCGCTCTGCCCTGCTGGTGCTTCCAGATAACAAAGGTGCAGCCTTCCCGGAACCGCAGACAGCCATAGCCTCGTTTACCCTCCACAAGCTGTCCGCCGCAGCCAGGGCGCGGACAATCGGCTATCACTGCAGGAGGTGCCGACGAGGCAGCAGCGGGTTTCGCTTTGGCCTTGGATACAGCCTTGGATGCGGTCTTGGCAACGGATTGCCTGGTACGTGATGCAGCTGCTCTTGCGCTTCCTTCTGCAGCAGCGGATGCTGGCTTTCCGCTGAAAGCATAACGTTTGGGTGTCCGCCCTTTCCCCTTGGTGCCGCCCGAGCTGCCTTCAGCATCTCCAAACAGACTGGACGCTGCTTGCGGCTGATGCCTCACCTTGCCGACGATCATCTCGGCAAACTCCTTCACCTTCTGCATGAACTGTTCATCCGAGGCTTCACCCTTGGAAATCTGGTGCAGACGCTGCTCCCAGCGTCCCGTCATTTCCGGCGAAGCCAGCAGCTCCACGCCCGCTCCGCGTATAAGCTCAATCGCTGCGCAGCCCTTGGTGGTAATATCCAGCCTTTTGCCCGCCGTTACGATGTAGCCGACATATTTCAGCCGTTCAATCGTTGCTGCGCGGGTAGCTGGCGTGCCCAGACCGATTTGCTTCATCGCATCGCGAAGCTCTTCATCCTCAATCGATTTGCCTGCGCTTTCCATGGCTTTGAGCAGCGTACCTTCCGTATATGGCTTTGGAGGCTTTGTCGCCTTCTCGAGCGCAGCAGCCTCGTCACAATGGACCGGAGCATCCGCTTTCACCCCGAAAGGACGGTCCGTGAGAATGAGCTCGTCCTCCTGATCCTCTGTCGGCTCATCCGACTTTTTCTTGCGGCTTTTTTCTTTGGGAGCGCCGCTGTCATCCTGGCCCAGTACGACTCGCCATCCCGGGTCCAACTGTTCCTTCGCGCGGGTGCGAAACAGCTCCTCTTCGACTTCCGTCATCACCTCATGATTGTTGTATACGGCCGGCGGATAATAGTGCGACAGGAAACGGAGTACGATGAGATCGTAAATATTCTGCTCTTCCGTACTGAGCGTCCCTGGGCGTTTCGGTGTTGGCAGTATGGCATGGTGATCCTCTACCTTAGCAGGGTTGCACACGGCTTTGTTTCCTTTATGGACACGGCTGCGGTCCGCTCCCTGCGCAAGCTGCCCGTAAGCGGTTTGTTTGAGCATCTGAAGGACATTGCCCATGACCGGGATATTCTCTTCCGTAACATAATTGGAGCTGGTCCGGGGATATGTAATCACCTTATGTTTCTCGTACAGCGCCTGGGCGATATCCAGCGTTTTCTTCGCCGGGTATCCGTATCTCCCATTCGCTTCGCGCTGCAGCAGCGTCAAATCATACAAGCGGTAAGGATACTCCTTGGTTTCATTCGTCTCATAGCTGACAATCCGCGCCGGTTTACCGCTCACCTTGGCTGCCAGCAGCTCGGCTTTTTCCTTGTTTGTAATCCGATCGCCCTGCCAGAGTCCTTTGTAGCTGAAGTCCGTCTGGCTGAAGCTCGCCTGAACCACAAAATAGGTTTCACTATTAAACGCGGTTATTTCCTTGTGGCGATCGTAGAGAAGCGCCAACACAGGCGTTTGGACGCGTCCAACCGACAGAAGGGTTTTGTGGCGGATTGTAAAAGCCCGCGAGGCATTCATGCCCACCAGCCAGTCAGCCTCGCTGCGCGCCCGTGCTGCCCGCGTGAGCGGATCGTAATCTTGATCATTCCGAAGCGAGTCAAAGCCGCGCCGGATCGTCTCCGGCGTCAAATCCGAAATCCACAGCCGCTCCGTGGGCTGCGACATTTTCAAATACTGCCGGATCAAATGGAAAATGAGCTGCCCTTCGCGCCCGGCGTCGCAGGCATTAACCAGCCGGTCGCTGCGCTTGGCGAGCTCGCCGATCGTTTTCAGTTGATCCCTGGTTTTGGGATTGGGCCAAAGCTTGAAGCGGTCGGGAATAATCGGCAGATCCGCCTCGTTCCATTTTTTATATTTGGGATCGTATTGATCCGGCTCCGCAAGACTGACCAGATGTCCGATCGCCCACGTTATGATATAACGCTCGCCTTCCAGATAGGATCGTTTATTTTGCGCTTTGGGCTCGATAACAGCCGCAATCGTGCGTCCCATATCAGGCTTCTCCGCAATGATTAATGTCTTCAACTAATCCCCTCTTTGCTGCTTAATGGTCGATCTCAACATAACGTATCATGGCCTGCATGATACTGCGGACCCCTTTGGACCAATTGGGATCTTCGGCATATTCACGGTTAATCCAGGTTATCGCATCCTCTTTCTCCGGCCTGTCCTTGCTGATGCGCAGTATGGTCCGCACAGCAATCGCGGTGGATTGCTCGATGGTCGTATTATAATCCTGCCAGCTGTAAAAAACATTAAACGGATTGTTCGCTATTTTCTTCGCCTGTTTATGGGTAGTCGGCACAAAAGCCTGCTCTTGTCCGGTAATCGCAAAAAGCAGCAGCGGATGAATGTTATTCTCCCTGGCTGCCGACATAATGGCATCATAATAGGGCTGCTCCGCAAGCAGAGAAGATTTGTTGTGCAGATATTGTTTCAATCGGCTCTCATTCAGTTCCGTATAGCGCAGTTCAGCGGGCAAACTATTGCTTGCCGGAACTTCCACAGATCTTGCCGGCTGTATGTCTGCTTTCTGCTGCGGCTTGTCCGGCGCTGCAGCCGGCTGCAGCAGGATTCCCCCATAAATCAGGCTGGACATGACCAGAAGCGCCGACAGAAGAGCGTAGAGCATCGCTTTGACCCTGGGCGGCTTCACAGCCGCAGGCAGATGGACAATATCTCCTGCACGCTCTTGCTCCAGCCCGGTCGAGGGACTCCGCTCCTGAAGGAGCAGAGCTTGATTGGCAAAAAGCGACCAAGCCGAAGCTTCCTCTCCTGCAGCGGCTTCTGTCGCCTGCGCAGCCGTGATCAGCAGCTTGTTGAACGGCTCAAGCGGCAGTGAGCATGCCAACCTTTGCTGGGTCCACATATGCAGCGGTTCATACACCGCCCTGTCCGCCAGATTCAAGGCCAGACAGCTTTGAAAGACATGCTCCGGCCCTACAGGCTTCTGCTGCCTGGCTACTACTTGAAGAAGCAGCTCCGCTGTCAGCTTCAGCTTGATTTCTTCGGCAAAATCCGGAAGCTGGCGCATGACAATACGCTGCATTGCATCTGCTACGATTTCCGCCCGGCGCTCGGTCGGCAAATCCGCGTATTTATGCTGTACATAATGGCGAATACTCGATATCTCTGACTTCGTAAGCACACTTGCCGCATTGGATGACATCATCATTCCCCCATGCTTGGCTTATTGGTCTCTCGATTTTATCACAACTTCCTTTATTTGGGGACGGCGGATTCCAATATCGCTTTCTGCACGTCCTCTTGTTCGATGTAGGCTTGTATTTGCTCCTTCTCATCGATTGTAAACTGGAATTCACAATCACAGCCCTCATCCAGAGGCACGATTTGTATAATTGTGCCATTCGTTGTGCAGATGACCAGCGCAGTCAGCTGCGTGATTTCCTCCGGACACGGTGTTGCCGGGGATAACACAAGTCCGAGCTCGATATCGACCCACTGCTCGTCACGCCGTTCAATACGCGGCTCAAACGCCAGAATTTGCAGCTGCGTCACCCGTTCCGACCCATATTGAATCATCGTTTCCCACACTCCATTCCAAGAAAATCGAATTCTTTCCGATATCGTAAGAAGAAACGGCTTCGTCGTCCTTTGGCGGCAAAGTTAGTTTCTTCCCTCAAACCTTATAGAAATTTATAGGCATGAAACTTATAAATTCTATAAGGTCAAGAAGAAACGGCTTCGCCGTCCTTTGGCGGCACAACAAGTTTCTTCCCTCAGAAATATAAGCAAAAGTAGAGGTCAAATTGTATACTTTCTTATATTTAAATAAAAGCGCCCGAAGGCGCTCTTATCGGTAAAACATTATTAATAGCCGCAGCTGCTTATGGCAGCATTGTCGTTCCCATCAGGAAACGGTCAACCTCACGGGCAGCCTCTCGGCCTTCATTGATCGCCCAGACGACCAGACTTTGTCCGCGACGCATATCGCCGGCAGCGAATACTTTGTCAACACTTGTGCTGTAATCGCCATAAGCTGCTTTGACATTGGAGCGGCGGTCCTGTGCAAGACCCAATTGATCAATAATCGTTGTTTCCGGTCCTTCGAAACCGACTGCGATCATAACCAGATCAGCCGGCCATACTTGCTCGGTGCCGGGAATTTCCTTGTAAATCCGGCGTCCGGACTCATCGACAGTACGTTCGATCTGGACGGTGTGCAGCTCCTTCACATTCCCGTACTCATCGCCTACGAATTTCGTGGTCAGGACGGAGAATGCACGCGGATCCTTGCCAAACAATGCGCGCGCTTCTTCCTGTGCATAATCGAGCGTATATACATTCGGAAATTGCGGCCAAGGATTTTTCACAGGATCACGCTCAAGCGGCGCTTTGGATACGGTACCGAATTGAGTGATGGACTTGCAGCCATGACGAAGCGCCGTTGCCACGCAGTCTGTTCCTGTATCGCCGCCGCCGATCACAATAACATTCTTGCCTTTGGCGGAAACGTAGTTGCCATCCTCCAGATTGGAATCTAGATAGCTTTTGATCGTACCGTTCAAATAATCCATGGCTTTATGAATGCCTTTCAAGTGACGGCCTTCAATGTCAACCTCACGGGCTTTTGTAGCGCCGCCGCATAATACAACGGCATCAAATTCGTCCATGAGCTGCTGGGAGGAAATATCGGTGCCGATTTCAGTATTCGTAACGAACTGGACACCTTCGGCTTCAAGCAAATCCACCCGGCGTTGAACGACTCCTTTGTCCAGCTTCATCGTCGGAATGCCATATACCAGCAATCCGCCAATACGATCGGCACGCTCATACACGGTTACCGTGTGACCCGCTTTATTCAATTGGGCTGCGCATGCCATTCCGGCCGGACCCGAACCAACCACAGCAATTTTCTTCGAGGTGCGCACTTTGGGAGGTTGAGGAACAACCCAGCCTTCCTCGAAGCCTTTATCGATGATGGCTTGCTCAATGGACTTGATGGTTACTGCATCGCCAATCAGGCCTACTGTACAGGAACCTTCGCAAGGAGCAGGACATACACGCCCCGTGAACTCCGGAAAATTATTTGTTTTATGCAAACGGTCAAGCGCTTCACGCCACAAACCGCGGTAGATCAGATTGTTCCACTCGGGGATGAGATTATTTACAGGACAGCCTGAAGCGCCGCCCGGGAGCTCAATGCCCGTATGACAGTACGGAGTGCCGCAATCCATGCAGCGCGCACCCTGCGTACGAAGCTGATCTTCATTGAAGTGCTTATGAAATTCTTCCCAATCCTTGATGCGCTCCAGCGGATCGCGATCTGCAGGCAGCTCGCGCTTGTAATCCATAAATCCAGTAGGTGTAGACATATCGCTTATCCTCCATCTCTTTATCCCCTTGCAGTAAGAAGAACCGGCAGGCTTCTTCAAGGCATGCCCGGATCTCTTCCCCCCTGAAAATATAAGCCAGGCATACAGGAACGTATCCGGATATCCTCTCTTATACCGTATTGAATATCAGAATGAAAGCAGATGCCTTAAGTAACGCAGCTGCGGATATTTATTCACTCTTATCCTAAAAATATATCGGGATTTCAGTCAACATTCAATATCAAACTTTCCCATTCACATGGGACTTATTTATCATATCGTAGCAATTGGCACCCATACGTTAAATGGATTTTCCGTACAATCATTTGCACTAAATGACAGAATGTTCGTCATATAACGAAAGCAGGATATCAGGAACGCGGCGTTTTTCGGATATAGGTGCGGATGCAGAAATCATAGGCATTCTTCTCATCCCTCTGAAACGGCTCACTGCCCGTCAGTTCCCATTCCACCTCATTAATGGCTGGAAAATAAGCATCTCCCTCAACCTCAGCGTCCACTTCAGTGAGAAGCAGCTTGTCCGCATATGGTAGAAACAACTTGTACACTTCTGCGCCGCCCATGATCACAAGCTCCTCGCCGGAATTTGCATTGTAGCGTGTCATAGCTTCCTGAGCGGTATGAACAACCTCACAGCCGTCATGCGAAAAACCGCTGCTTCGTGTGAGTATAACATTAAGCCGGTTCTTGAGGGGCCTGCTGCCTAGCGATTCAAAGGTCTTGCGCCCCATCAACACGGTTCTTCCTGTCGTGGAACGCCTAAAATGAGCGCTCTCGGCAGGCAGGCGCCAAGGCATGGCATTGCCGATGCCAATTACCCGGTTATGCGCCATGGCGGCGATCATCGTAATAGACATACTGATTCAAGCCGCTCCTTCCTATATGGCAACTTCCGCTTTGATTGTCGGATGGTGCTGATAATTCGCAATTTCAAAATCCTCATACGTGTAATCGAATATCGAATCCGGCTTGCGTTTGATAATCAACTGCGGCAGGGGCAGCGGCTCACGGGTCAACTGCAGCTTAACCTGCTCGATGTGATTGCTGTATATGTGAACATCGCCGCCGGAATATATAAAATCCCCTACGCCCAAATCACATTGCTGTGCGATCATGTGCGTTAACAGCGCGTATTGTGCAATATTAAAAGGCAGCCCGAGGAACGTATCCGAGGAGCGCATGGTCAGCATGCAGGAGAGCTTGCCGTCAGCCACATAAAACTGAAAGACAAAATGGCAGGGCGGCAGCTTCATATGCTCGATCTCCGCTACATTCCATGCACTGACAATATGCCGGCGTGAATCGGGATTACGCTTGATGGATTCCACCACCTGGGCAATTTGATCAATTTTCCGGCCGTCCGGCGTTTCCCAGGCACGCCACTGCGAGCCATACACGGGACCAAGATCACCATTCTCATCCGCCCATTCATTCCAGATACGGACGCCATTCTCCTGCAAATAGCGAACATTCGTCTCGCCCTTCAGAAACCACAGCAGCTCATAGATAATGGATTTCACATGCATACGCTTCGTTGTCACGAGCGGAAACCCTTTATTTAAATCGAACCGGATCTGCCGGCCGAACACCGATGTCGTTCCCGTTCCGGTCCGGTCTTCTTTCACCGTTCCGTGATCCAGTACATCCTGCAATAAATCCAAATAAGCTCTCAAAGCAGATTTATCCCCCTTCTGCATTTGTGTCATCCTTCTATTTTAGCATTTATTGAGGGTTCTGTCTTTCCCGTTTTCTCTGCATCCTAAGATCGTAACGCCCTGGAGCAGAAGCATGCAGCGCCTTTTCTTCATCCGTCTCCGGTATGACAACCGGCACTCCGGTTGGTTTTCCGGTCTCATCCAGAGCAACAAAAGAGAAAAATGCGGTGACTGCCGTTTTCCGCTCGCCCGTGTACACATTCTCCGTCTGGACCTTCACGAAAACCTCCATCGAGCTTTTATGCGTCCAGGTTATGAATGCCTCGACTTCAATCACTTCCCCGACCCGGATCGGCGCTACAAAATCAAGGCTGTCCGTTGAAGCGGTGACGACCGGCTTGCGGGCATGGCGCATACTTGTAATAGCTGCGATTTTGTCCATATACTCCATGACCTTGCCGCCGAACATGGTGCCGTGATAGTTCGTATCCGATGGAAAAATCAACTGCATCATTGTCGACCTTGATTCACTTGACAGTTTGCTTGCTTCACTCATAAAGCCGCCTCCGGAATAGGATTGTTCCAATAGTTTCGATCAGAAAATGGCTCAAGCCGTACGATACCGCCGAGTACGATACTTCCATTGAAATATATGCAGCGTATCATGAAGAAACGACTGCATCCATATTTTGTAATATAACTAAATTTATCCCCAATAAATCATAGAAATTTAACGATGTAAAATATTATACATTTCTATAAGTTGAACAAAAGAGGCCACGCGCTCGTGCAGCGGCTCGTGACCTCTTCTTTATATGCTATAAAACTGCTCAAGAATATTATTTCTTGCTCGCAATGGCATGAATCGGATGTCCCAGTGCCAGTTCGACAGCGTCGAGAACAATTTCACCCAGTGTCGGATGCGCATGAATCGTGAGTGCGATGTCTTCAAGCGTTGCGCCCATTTCAATGGCAAGACCAAGCTCAGCAATCATATTGGAAGCTTCCACACCGGCGATTTGCGCGCCAAGCACAAGCTCGTTGTCCGCATCGGCAATGATTTTGACAAAGCCTTCTTTCACGCCGAGCGACAATGCGCGTCCATTGATGTTGAACGGGAATTTGCCGACTTTCACGTTGTGGCCTTTTTCTTTGGCTTCCTTCTCGGTGTATCCTACGCTGGAAAGCTCAGGATCGGAGAAGACAACAAGCGGAATGCATTTGTAATCAACGGCGCTTGCTTGTCCCGCGATCGCTTCAGCCGCAACACGGCCTTCATACATGGCTTTGTGGGCAAGCGCCGGTCCTGCAGTGATATCGCCGATCGCATAGATGTGCGGAATGCTGGTGCGGCACTGCTCATCAATCTCAATCAGACCGCGGTCGGTCATTTTAAGGTTGATCAGATCAAGGCCAAGCTCTCCATCCGTGTTTGGACGGCGTCCAACCGTAACGAGCAGATAATCAGCCGTTACTTGCTTTTCTTCTCCGCCGACGGTGTACGTAACCGTTACGTCCTTGTCGGTTTGTTCCGCGCCTTTGGCCTGAGCGCCAGTTACGATTTCCGCATTGGCACCCTTCAATTTCTTCGCAACAAGCGAAGACATGTCAGTATCAAAGCCAGGCAGAATGGTTTCGGTACCCTCGATAATCGTTACCTTCGTTCCGAAGCGCGCATACATTTGGCTGAGCTCGATTCCGATGTAGCCGCCGCCGATTACAACGAGGCTTTTCGGAATTTCCGGCAAAGACAAGGCGCCGGTCGAGGATACGATACGTCCGCCGTAAGGGAATGCTTTGAGCTCGATAGGACGGGAGCCTGTCGCGATAATGCAGTTCTTGAAACGGTAGCGCGGAGCTTCGTTATCATTAAACACGCGGGCTTCTGTTTCATTGATGAACATAACCTCGCCGTTGAAATATTCGATCTTGTTGGCTTTAAGCAAGGAAGCAACGCCGCCGGTTAATTTCTTGACGACACTGTTTTTGAATTCCTGTACTTTGCTCCATTCCACTTTGACGTCCGAAGCGGTAATTCCGAATTCCGAAGCATGACCGATGGAATCGTATTGATGGGATGCGGAGATCAGTGCCTTGGAAGGAATACATCCGACGTTCAGGCATACGCCGCCCACATATTCTTTATCCACAACAAGCACGTTTTGTCCAAGCTGGGCGGCACGTATAGCCGCGACGTAACCGCCAGGACCTGCACCGACGACTAACAAATCAATATCTAGTGAAGCGTCACCTACTACCATGGGTTATACCTCCATTACAAGCAATTGGGGATCGGCGAGCAGCTGCTTGATGTAATTCAAGAAATTCTGAGCTGTCGCGCCGTCAATGAGCCGATGATCAAAACTGAGTGATAGAGCCATAACCGATGCCGCGACGATTTCGCCGTTTTTGACAACCGGTTTTTCAGAAATGCGGCCTGTGCCAAGAATAGCCACTTCCGGGAAGTTAATCACCGGCGTGAAGAACATGCCGCCTGCAGAGCCAATGTTGGTGATGGAGATTGTGCCGCCTTTCATCTCTTGAGCGGCAAGCTTGCCGTCGCGGGCGCGACCGGCGAGTTCCTTGATCTCATCGGCGATCATCCACACGTTCTTGCGGTCAGCATCATGGATGACAGGTACGACAAGGCCGTTGTCCGTATCCGTCGCGATGCCGATATTATAATATTTCTTAAAGACAATTTCCTGCGCTTCTTCGTCCAGCATGGAATTCAGCTGCGGGAACTGACGGCAAGCAGCGACAAGCGCCTTGACGATGAAAGGAAGATAGGTCAGCTTGACGCCCTTCTTCTCTGCAACCGGCTTAGCTTTCGTACGCAGTGCGACAAGCTCTGTAACATCAACCTCATCCATCAACGTTACATGCGGAGCTGTATAGACGGATTTGGCCATGGCTCCTGCAATGATTTTGCGGATGCCTCTAAACGGAATGCGCTCTTCGATGCGATCGCCGGCCGGAACGGCTGCCGCTTGCGGCTTGGATGCCGCTGCGCCTTGAGCTGCTGTTGTTTCCTGCGCGCCTGCTTGCTGGCCTGCAGCCGGCTTGCCCCCGCCTGCCGCGAAAGCTTCAACATCTTCACGGGTGATACGGCCATTCTTGCCGGAGCCGGAAATATCACCGATGGCAGCGCCCTTCTCACGGGCGAACTTGCGTACGCTTGGCGTAGCCAGAACGAGACTGTTTGCAGCTTTTGCCGGCTTGGCAGGCTCGCCTGATTTGGCAGTTTCTGCTGCTTCCGGAGCCGCGTCCTTGGCAGTCTCGGAAGCGCTCGTGTCCGGAAGCTCGGTTTTCGCAGGCTCTTTGGCAGCTGCGGTATCCTGACTTTCCGTTTCCCGCTCTTCCTGATGAGGCAGCTCGCCTTCCGCATCAATGATTGCAACGACATCGCCGACATGGCATACTTGCCCGTCCTTCACGAGAACTTCAAGCACTTTGCCGTTAACCGGGCAAGGAACCTCCACGATTGCTTTATCGTTCTGCACTTCCATTATGATATCTTCGTCTGTTACCGTGTCGCCGGCTTTAATATGCATCTTGACGATTTCGCCTTCATGCAGCCCTTCGCCCAGCTCCGGGAACCGATACTCAAATTTCGCCACGTCCCGTGACCTCCTTCCAGGTCTTCACGACCTGCTTGTCTGTTTAATCTGGATTATGGGATAAGACAATTAAAAGTTTCTCACGTCGTTAACCGCCTTGATAATGCGTTCAGGCGTAGGAAGCCAGGTCTTCTCAATTTGTGCGAATGGATAAACCGTATCCGGCCCGGCGACACGCAGGACCGGGGCTTCCAAATGAAGAATCGCTTTTTCATTGATTTGGGCAATGATTTCCGCAGCGGCTCCGGACGTTTTTTGCGCTTCCTGAACAACGATAGCGCGGTTGGTTTTTTGAATCGAAGCCACGATGGTATCAATATCAAGCGGCATTAAGGTTCTCAGATCGATAACCTCCGCCTGAACGCCATCCTTCTCCAGCTGCTCAGCTGCTTTAACCGCCGTATGAACCATTGCTCCGTAAGCGATAATGGTCACGTCGCTGCCTTCACGCACGATGTTGGCCTTGCCAATCGGAACGGTATATGCGTCTTCAGGCACATCTTGGCGGAAAGCATGATACAGGTTCAAGTGCTCCATGAAGAATACAGGATCATTGTCGCGAATGGCCGAGACCAGCAGGCCTTTAGCGTCATAAGGGTTGGAAGGTACAATAACCTTAATGCCCGGCGTTTGAATCGCGATGCCCTCCAGAGAATCGGTATGCAGCTCAGCAGCGCTGACGCCGCCGCCAAAAGGGGTACGGAATACGATTGGCGCGTTGTAGCGGCCGCCTGAGCGGTAACGCATACGTGCCGCCTGGACTAGCATTTGGTCAAGCGCTTCATAGATAAAACCGACGAACTGGATTTCCGCTACCGGACGAAAGCCTTGAATGCCCATCCCGACCGCCATGCCGGCAATTGCGGATTCAGCAAGAGGGGTATCGAATACACGGTCTTCGCCGAATTCGCCCTGCAGGCCTTCCGTCGCACGGAAAACGCCGCCGACCTTCCCGACATCCTCTCCGAATACAAGCACATTCGGATCATTTCTCAATTCGACGCGCATCGCGTCGCGAATCGCTTCTTTCATATTCATTTGCGCCATCGCTGAAGTTTCCTCCTAAGAGTTTTTCTGTGATACATCTCGCATATTCATCCTTGTGGAGCAGAAAGACTCACTTCGAAAGCATACACTGAGTTTTTCTGTGATCCTCTTGCAAATCTATATTTACAATTCCTTATTAAAAATCCACTTTTTGCTCTTCCAGATGCTGCGGAGTGTTTTCAAACATCGAATCGATCAAGCCGTTGACAGTCATTTTCTCCGTTGCTTCGGCTTTTTTGATATTCTCGTTGACTGCAGCTTTGGCTTCTTCCTTGACGCGGGCTGTTTCTTCCTCCGACCACAGACCTTTTTGCTCCAGGTATTTACCGAAGCGTACGAGCGGATCCTTCAGACTCCATTCGCCCTCTTCTTCCTTGGTGCGGTATTTGGACGTATCATCAGCCATGGAATGCGGGCGGTAACGGTAAGTCAGCAGCTCGATCAATGTCGCGCCTTCGCCATTGCGGCCCCGTTCAGCTGCTTCTGATACGGCTTTGTAAACAGCCAGAACATCCATCCCGTCTACTTGAACGCCTTTGATGCCGGCAGCCAATGCTTTGTGGGCAATGGAGTGCGCTGCAGTTTGTTTCTCAAATGGTGTCGTGATCGCATAGCCGTTGTTCTGAACGACATAAATGACCGGAAGCTTGAATACGCCGGCAAAGTTCATGCCTTCATAGAAATCGCCTTCCGAAGAACCGCCATCGCCTGTATACGTAATGGCAACGCGCTTCTCATTGCGTTTCTTGAATGCCATTGCTACTCCGGTGGCATGCAGAATTTGAGCGCCGATAATGATTTGGGGCATCAGCACATTGACGCCTTCCGGAATCTGACCTCCGTGCTGATGACCGCGGGAATACAGGAATGCCTGATAAAGCGGCAAACCATGCCATACGATCTGCGGCATGTCACGATAGCCGGGGCAAACAAAATCCTCTTTGTTCAAAGCATATTCGCTGCCGATCATGGATGCCTCTTGTCCGGATACCGGTGCGTAGAAGCCCAAACGGCCTTGTCTGCCGAGATTAACCGCACGCTCATCCCAAGTGCGAGTGAATACCATACGGTACATAATTTCTTTCAGCTGATCGTCGGACAGCTCGGGCAGGTAATCTTTGTTAACGATTTCACCATCTGGCGATAATACGGATAGCGGTTGAACCGGTTCTGTCTGAACTTCATAAGGAACCTTACTCATATCGTTCACCTCAGTTAAATATTTGATAAACCGTGAGTCTCTGTTATAGAATGATTATAACCCTGTTTAAGCTGGATGGTCAAAGTATAAAATAGATAAAACCTTCTATTTTTCTAAGTTTCGGACTATTTACTCATGTCATTGTATATGTAACAGATTGAATTTTCTACTGGTACAGAATAGTACACTATCATCAAAAACAGAGCCCGAATGATCATTCCGGCACTAAGGGAGCTTGAACGTTATTCCGTGGATCTCACTTCCTTTTGTTTACCCACAACGATGACAATCCATGCAATTCGAGAGGAGTTATTTATTTATGACGGATCAACGCTATTTAAAAAGAACGATTGTAAAAGAGGTTGTCAGCAGCCAGCACCTGCCGGAGGGGTCACGGGAACTGCGCGTTTATCTGCCGCCGGGTTATAACGAGCTGTTGTCCTATCCGGTCGTCTATTGCCAGGACGGCGAAGACTTTTTCAATTTCGGCAGAATCGCCACACTTGCCAACCAGCTCATTCTCGATGAGGGAGTAGAGCCATTCCTCATTGTCGGCGTGGATGTGGACAAGCAGAAGCGCACGGCGGAATATTCACCCGATGGTGAGCTTTATGACGGATATGTCGCTTTCTTCGCCGAGGAGCTGATTCCTTTTATCGAGGACAAGTACCCTGCTCGCAGGGAGCCCTCGCACCGGATTCTGGCAGGAGACTCGCTCGGAGGTACGGTGTCCCTTCATATTGCGCTCGCTTATCCGGAGCTGTTCCATCAGGTTATTTCGTTCTCGGGGGCTTATTACCCTGAATCCCGGTCCATAGCTTCCCAAGAAATCGATCTGAAGCGGCTGACTCTCTATATGATTGTAGGTTTGCAGGAGACCGATTACCAGACTGACAGAGGCATCTATAACTTCGTGGAAATCAACCGGGAGATGAAGCAGGTCCTGGAGGAAAGAGGGGCCCGTATTCACTATGGTGAACATGAAGGGCGGCATGTGTGGGGTTTCTGGCAGAAATATATTCCGGAAGCGCTGCACACCTTCCTGCGCAGCGAATGATTTTTTATAAAATAAAGACCGCAGCTGTGTGGCCGATTCGTAAATCGGACAACAGCTGCGGTCTTTTTTACACCTGCGTTAACTTTTCTTCCTTTATCCGCTCCAGCAGGCGGGCGCAGCCCAGCGCAACCAGCTCATAAACCTCATCAAAATTACCTGTATAGTACGGATCCGGAACATCGCATGTTTTGCGGTCCGGCAGCAGATCCATAAATTTGAACACCTTGGAGTGGCCATCCGATCTGCTTCCGAATAATTGTCTCACATCGCGCTCATTATTATTGTCCATGCATACGATATAATCATTATTGCTGTAATCATCCAGTCTTACCTGCCTTGCGCGAATGCCTTCGTATGAGATCCCATACCGGTCCAATAGCCCCCTTGTTCCCTCGTGAGGGGGTTTTCCCAAATGCCAGTCCCCGGTACCTGCGGAATCAACGGCGATAACACCTTCCAGCCCAGCCTGAACCAATTGATGGCGAAAAACGGCTTCTGCCATGGGCGACCGGCATATATTGCCTAAACATACGAATAATACGGAAATCATAGATGACCTTCTTTCTCCTTGTTGTCCTTTGCTTCCGCGGCCCGTTCTTCCTGAAGCTCCTCGGCGTAAACAGATTGAGCCAGTACAAATTTAAGTGACCGGCGCGGAAGTCTCCATCTGTAGTGTACCGATAACATTCTGAAAACAATCACGATCACGAAAAGAAACAGCAGATCCAGAGTGGTAGTAAACCAGCCCAGTCCAATTGCCGCCCCTGCCGCCATTGCCCATACCGCATAAATTTCATCTCTGAGCACAAGCGGCTTCCGGCCGGCAAGCACATCGCGGATCATCCCCCCGCCAATTCCCGTAAGCATGGCGGCTACGATTACCGCACTGAGCGGATGCTTCCCGGTTGCGTACAGCGCCCCTTGAATGGCGAAGGCCGACAGCCCGATCGCATCGAAAAACGCTTCGCTGCGTTTCCAGTGCTTGATCCATTTGACGGGCAGAATAAAAGCGATTGTCATGGCTATGACAGCTGTTTTCAGCAGCATTCCCTGTGTCCACAGCATCGTTACCGGCACATCAATGAGCAAATTCCGGATGACGCCTCCGCCAAATGCGGTCACCAAGCCAAGCACATAGACGCCAAGGATGTCGTATTCCTCTTCCATGGCCACAATGGCTCCGCTGACTGCAAAGGCGATCGTACCGATAATGCTGAACACTGTGAAAATGTCCATGTTGAGTTGATAATTCACGTCATACTGCCTCCGATTGCCAACACGGCAGCCAAAGCATTCACCAAAGCGAATGCCTCTTCGCCAGGAGTGACTCGTTTTAATCCTCTCTCATTTTATCCGCGGTCAGCTCAATCGGCAATAGCCATTTGATATTTTTAATACTGGTCAATCTTGGTGCAGCCCGGGTATACTGACAAAAGAATTATTTTGGAGAGGAACGATCCATAGCCGTGCAAATTAATCGCATTCTTATTTTCACCGGAGGCACCCTTGACTTGTGGGCGCTTGATCATATCCAGCATAATGATTATATCATTGGCGCCGATGCCGGTGCGCTTTTTCTCATTACACATGGGATAAAACCCAATATTTCACTGGGCGATTTTGACTCCGTGACCGCAGAGCAGCTGGAGAGGATTCAGGCTGAGAGCGGCGAAACCCTGCCTTGCGACCCCATCGACAAAAATTATACGGATACCGAGCTCGCCTGGAATCTTGCGGTAAGCAAGCGTCCCCGACAGATTATTTTGCTTGGCGCGCTCGGTACCCGTTTTGACCATACCCTTGCCAATGTCCATCTTCTGCGCTTGGCCCACAGTGCGAATATAGACGCTGTCATTATTGATAAACACAATCGTATTTCTTTAACCTCAGATGAGAAGATAATACTGGCCAAGGAATATCCGTATGTGTCCCTGCTCCCGCTCACCGCTGAGGTAACAGGCATCACGCTGACCGGCTTCCAATATCCGCTTTATGAAGCCACCCTGGAAATTGGACAGTCGCTTGGAATCAGCAATGCCATGACCGGCGAGCAGGCCGTCATACGGATCAGAGAAGGGCTGCTGCTCGTTATTGAAAGCCGTGACTGAGAACGGCGGGCGTATGCTTACGACTTTGGTTCATCTGGAGGAGTCACGATCTTCAGTCCTGGGACATATTTGCGGCTCATGGTTTTTCTCGTTTTACGGTTTCCCTTGGAATCAAACACAATATCCATATCATATTCACTGCCCGGATAGAGCTGATTCCCGGATATATATAAAGATAATCGTTTGTGATTAAAGGTCAATTTATTCTTCTGCACCTGAACCACTACGTCTCCGCGCTCATCAGCCGGCTTGTAGACTATCCCTGTTCGCTTCAAGGGGCTGATCCAAACGCAGTCACCTACCGCAAATGGCTGCTTGGCGTCCTCGCCGGCATTGATTTCGTTTGTGGCGCTCTTCTTGGGCTCAATGACCGGGAAAAAGTTTGTCTCCTCCGTTTTTGCTTCTTCTTTGATTTCCACATCTGCTGATTCCGAATGCTGAACCATTCCCGTCCGATAGGCGGCGGCTCTCTCTTCAGCCCTGCTCACCACCCGCTCCGGCAGGCCATATCGTCTGGCTATGGCAAACGCATAGCTGTCGCCGGCCTCCCCAATCTCGAGCTTATACAACGGCTTCAGTGTGTTCGCATCGAATGCCATCCGCGCATTGGTACAGCCTTGCGTACGGGCGGCAAAACGCTTGATTTCATTGAAATGCGTCGTTGCGGCAACCAGCGAATGCTTGGCCAGAAATTCCTCCAATACGGCAATGGATAACGCGATCCCCTCATCCGGGTTAGTGCCGGCAGCCAGCTCATCGAGGAGGATCAGTGTACGCCCGTTTGCGGTCATGAGCATTTCGCGCAGGCTTTCCATATGGGCGGAGAAGGTGCTGAGCGACTGCTCTATACTTTGTCCATCGCCCACATCGGCCATGATATGAGCAAAGACGCCAAATTCGCAGCCCTTCCCGGCCGGAATCATTAAGCCTGCCTGGACCATCAATGTGAGCAGCCCGATCGTCTTAAGCGTAACCGTCTTGCCTCCTGTATTCGGCCCAGTGATGATGATCTGTCTGAAATCCCTGCCAATCTCCACGTTCAGCGGAATACAATCCGTTCCGAGCAGAGGATGTCTGGCATCTGTCAGCTTGACGGAAGGCCGATCCGTGAGCGTTGGCGCAACGCCTTCATAAGACCGCGACAGCTTTGCCCTGGCGAAAATAAAATCAAGCGACGCCATGGCCTCGACATTCCACCGCAAGCGGTCCGTCTCCTGTTCGGCCAGCTCCGATAGTCCGGATAATATCACTGTCCGCTCGCGCTCCTCCGCACTCTTCCACATTTGCCACTCCGCCTGCAGATCCGCCACGTCAACCGGTTCGACAAAAAGTGTCTGTCCGCTTGCTGATTCATCCCACACCGTTCCAGGCACCTGCTTGCGCAAATCCCGCTTGACAGCAATGACATAATGGCCGTTGCGCTTGCTCACGATCTGCTCCTGCAGAGCGTTCTTATATTTGCCCAGGGAATGGTCCAGCTTGCGCCGGGTTCGCTCTTCCGCAGCCTCAAGATGCCGGCGGATATCGGCAAGTCCCGGACTTGCCTGATCTGTCAGCAATCCATGCCTGATGCATCGCTCCAGCTCCTTGCGAAGCTCAGGACAGTCATGCATGGAGTCGGCATAACCGCTAATTGTCGGTGCGGCATCACGCTTGGCATCCATGTACCTTTTCATCTGGGAGACTGCTGTAAGCCACAGCGCCAGCTGCCCCAGCTCAAGCTCGGAGTAGATCTTGCCTTTACCCAGCAAAGCCATAAACGGCACCATTCCCTCCATGGCTGAGAGTGGAACGCTCGCTCCTGCAGCAAGCAGTCCTGCTGCTTCCCCCGTCTCGCGGAGCCACGACCGGACCTGAGCAGGATTTGTGCTAGGGATATGACGCTGTGCAAGCTCCCTCCCCGAATCGGATACTGTGTAGTGGATCAATTTGTCTTTCATTTTGTTGAATTCCAGTTTGTTCATACTCGTCTCGTTCATCATTGCAGGATACCTCCTATTGGATAGTGTGAAAAAGTGAATAAAAAAAACAGGAACAGAACGCATCCGCGTTCCATTCCTGTTTGTGGTGAACGGCTGTACGAATAAAGCAAGCCCTCCTGGCTTCCTGCTGCATCACTGGAAACAGGAGCATCGGCTTAAGCTTATCGTGACAATGAAAAAGCGTGCTCATAAAGAGCACGCTGATTCGCCGTTTAAGCAGGCGGAAATCGTCATGTTCTTAACTCATGGCGATACCCCACTTAACAAGCATTCAAGAACGAACAAACCTGCCTTTTGATCCGGCACGCCCATTCATGCTCAAAGCTTACTAACTGATAACTGAGCAATTCCATCTGTTATTGCTAACAGTTACAGTTGCTGCTAACCAAGCAATCGAATACACGATTGCTAACGGTTACAGTTGCTGCAGCCGAGTCATCGAATACTCGATTCCTAACGGTTGCAGTGTGAGGTATCAATATCCAATTACGAGTTAAGAATCCCGACCGTCATTAAAATTTCCCCCTGCTATTTGAGATTAGCTTTATCATAACTTCCAGAAATGTGTCCGTCAAGCGCATAAGCCTATCCCTGAAGCGTCAATTTGAGCCCGGTAGTGGCATAGGAAACATGATCAGGCAGGCCATAGTCACGCCTTAAATCGATATCGTGTGACATATGGGTGAAAATCGCCTGCTTCGCTTTCCAATCCCTTACAAGCTCGAGCGCTTCCGTCACATCATAGACCGACCTCGAATCAAACGGAAAGGGCTCGTGATAAAAGCTAGTTCCCAGGACCAGCAGATCCAGATTTTGCAGCGGTATGACCTGTTCATCTGTAAGAGCGATGGCATCTGAGCAATACGCCCAGGACGTACCGCTTCTTCCATGCGTGAACCGGAAGGCATAGGCGTAGCCATTTTTGCCATGATTGATTTTCCAGCAGTCCACATCCCAGGAGCCGAATTGGAGCCGTGCCGTAATCGGCCGGAAATCTATATTACGTTGAATCCAGGGGAAACGCTGGTTGATCTCGGCAATCACATCCTCCATCGCATAAGCTTCTCCGCGATAGTTTAACCATCGGCACATGTCCGCCCATTCCGCTAAACCGCCGATATGGTCGAAATGAGCATGCGTAATCAGAATGCGGTCTATGCGCTTCAAGCCGGCCGATTCCATCTGAACCCGCCAATCCGGTCCGCAGTCAATCAGCATCGTGCCGTATTCAGAATCATCCAGATGGACAAGAGAACGATATCTGCGATTTAGTCCGCCCTCCCGGCGGGCTTCGTCGCACACCTCACAGCTGCAATACACGCGAGGGACACCCATGGAATCCCCCGTCCCCCAGAAAGTAATGGTTGTAGACAACGATCGTTTCCTCCTTAGTCACTGCTGGAACGTTAGCTTACTTAAGACCGATGGTTCGTTTGGAATCAGAATACTTTCAGGGCAATGGTTTCATGCTTCTTAAGGCCTTCGATCATTTCATGCCAAGATTCCGGTTTATCCGGAAGCGCGGAATAATAAGTGGTGAGAAAATCAGCGACCAACGAAGAAGGCAGAACATTCAAATCCTCGTCTTTTGGCAAAAAACAAAGATCCAATCCGCCAACCGCTTCCCCGTTCTCCTGCCAGGAAGGATGGAGATAAGAAAAATCAAGCCTCTTGTAGCCGATATGTGAGAGTACTTCGCGGCGAATATGCGGATTCATCGGCGCTACGCCGCCAAAATGATAGTCTACAGTCTGCGGATTGTAAATTTCGGCGAACATCCCGATCGGCTCTGTGCCGCTCCCCCTGGCAAGCTGGGCAATATGCTTCTCCCGGCTGCGCAGCAGAAAGCGACCAATCCCCAGATTCGCCCGACCAATGATCGTAAAGTCCGTCATCGCTACGCGCATATCGGGATAATAACGGTACTCGGTAGCTCCTACCACATCTTCACCGTCTACGGCGACATACACGTGAATGCCGCCATCCTGAAGCGGTCCCTCCCATTTTTCAAAAGCGTAAACCTCTTCCGGCGGGAACACCACCTGCATGAGCTGATGCATCTTAACAAATAACGGATCTTTGATTGATTGCACGCGAACATAGTCCATCTACGATCACTCCATTCTTCATGATTTATGGGACATGAACGGATTACGCCACTCCATAAGCGCCGCATAATGGCAGGATTCCTCATCCTCGAGGTAATTCTCCATGATGCCCACAGGAAGACGCCCGCAGCGCAGCAGGAAGGAAATCACAGGATCACTGCGAACGCCCGCTGCCACATCTGTCAAATATTGTTCAGCGGACTTCTCAGCGGACACCACATGATAGCCAGGCATGCGGCCGCCGCCCAGCAGCCTTTTCAACTTCAAATGAACGACAACCTCATAAAGAGACTGCATCAGCCATTTGCCTATCCCTGTTTTTCTATAGTTAGGGATAACTCCCAGATCAACCACATACAGGGTATCGCCAAAAGAGTCATGGTTGCGAATGTAGCCGCTGTCCGTGATGGACTCCCAGCTGTGACTGCCTGACAAGGATGCGTCCTGAAGCAGCAGCGAGGTCATTGAACCGATTAACTGGCCGTCCGCCTCCGCACATATCGCTCCTTCGGGAAAACGAGTTACATGCTCTCTAAGCTGCTCTTCATTCCACCACAGGTCCGAAGGAAACGGAGGAGGAAAACAAGCCTTCTGGATAGCGATCATGCCGTCTGTGTCATCCAGCGTATAATTGCGGATCACGACTTTTACCGGACGCCCCGAAGCAAATACGATCAATTCTTTATACATGGCCTCTCCCCCATATATATTAAGGAATTCTAATGATTTTTTAATAAATTCACTGCAACCTTTGGTAACTCTATCCTTTTTCTCTCAATGGTAAAAATTGAGATGTTTTTCATCTGCTATAGTAAGCAAGTGACTTTCAACCAGAGAGATTCGAGAGGTGCAACCAACAAAATGATAAAAGCTATTCTGTTTCGCAAATTGGCTGTCGTAGGTATCAGTGCAGTTATAGGTATTTCTTCTCTGGCAGCGGGTCATGTCCCCAAAGCAGAGGCGGCAACGGCTTCCACCGGAAGCAAAGTAATCAAATTGGGCGACAATTACTTGGGCGTCAAATATAAACTGGGCGCTGCCAGCGGAATCAGCACTGCATTCGATTGTTCATCCTTCACCCAATATGTATTCAAGAAAGTCGGCATTACACTGCCCCGCACTTCATCGGCCCAATCCAAAAAAGGAACATATGTTGCGCGCAAGAACTTGAAAGTTGGCGATCTTGTTTTCTTCTCCACTCCCAGCTCCGGTAAAAAAGTGGGACATGCGGCTATATACGCCGGCAACAACAAAGTACTTCATACATACGGCACCGGAGGCGTGAAATTTACAAGTCTCAGCAATTCCTACTGGAACTCCCATTATGTAACCGCTAGACGCGTTCTTTAGCTCTACTGCAGTACGTACAAGTGAAAAATACTGCCGGTCAAAACGGGAACGGCTTCGCATTCAGCACATTGAATTTGCGAGGCGGTTGTCGCTTAAAGACCGGCTTATTTTTTTTGCGGTAAAATAATGGTAATCGTGGTCCCCTGCTCATGCTTGCTGGAGACGTCGATTTGACCGTCGTGCAGCTCTACAATCCGCTTGGCAATGGATAGCCCGAGTCCGACTCCGCCGGTGGAACGGCTTCTTGCTCCATCCACCCGGAAGAAGCGTTCAAATAAATATGGCATTTCATCCTCGGGTATACCGATCCCTTTGTCGGAAACCGCGATGCGGACGGAGGATTTGGTTAACGTGAAGGTTATGTCTATCGGCTCTTTGCTGTATTTGATGGCATTGTCCAGCAGGATGACCATCAGCTGACGGACTTTCTCCTTATCCGCAGTAATCCTAAGCTCCGGCTTGGGCGAATGCACGCGTATCAGGCGCTGGAAGGTCATATACAGCATATCGGCCGTTTCATCGGCCAGCTGGACCACATTGAAGGTCTCCATGTTCAGCCAGGCCTCCTGCTCCGCCTGTGCCAGCATCAGCATGGATTTTGTCAGGTTTTGCAGCCGCTGCGATTCTTTGCTGATCGCTTCAATCGCTTCGTCGCGGATTTTCTCGTCGTCCCTTCCCCACCGCTTCAGCATGTTTGCATAGCTGCTGATCACCGTAATCGGGGTTTTCAATTCATGGGAGGCATCCGCCACAAACTGCTTCTGATGCTCGAAAGTCCGGTCCAGCCGGTTAATCATCTGGTTAAAGGCTCTGGCAAGCTGCAGCAGCTCCGCCGATTGATCCTTCTGATTCAGTTCAATCAGACGAAGCTTGCCGCTGCGGTCGATCTCCCGCATCGTCTGGACCATATGCTGGATCGGCGAAGTCAGCCTGGAGGTAAACCAGTAGGTCCCCAATATAGCAAACAAAACCGCACCGATGCTGGTAATCGAAAGTGCGATAACCAGAACCTGCAGGTAGCTGTCCAACAATGTAAGCTTGCGGTAAAGCTCGAGTGTCCCGATCACCTGAGTTTCCTGGTAAAGCGGAACCTTCATATACAGCGCTCTGCGCCCATCGATAAAAATCATGCCGGTGTCATGCTGTGTGGTAAACACCGGCTTCAAATCCAAAAGCTGCGGGTCGGAGCCCTGTACATTAATGACCTTGCCCTGCGGGTCGACAATGCGGATCAATTCGCTTACATTGTAATAGTCCCGCAGAAGATCATATTCCTTCAGTCTCAGCGGGTCGTTGATCCGCTTGTCCTCCAGCAGAATATTCACTTTGTTCGTCAGCAGCTGATCTTCACTGCGCATCGATATCTTGATTACAAACAGATAGACGAAAATGTTAAACAAAATCAGGATGAAAATTAACCAGAAAATCGTAAAGAATGTGAACCTTCTCCGTAAGGTCATGCGTCCGGCTCCTTAAGCATATAACCTACCCCGCGGACCGTATGAATCAGCTTATGCCGGTAGCCTTTATCGATTTTCTGGCGCAGATATCGGATATACACGTCGACAAGGTTGGTCTCTCCGATGAAATCATATCCCCAAACCTCGGACAGGATGTCCTCCCGCGATTTCTCTTCATTCTTATGCTCGGCCAAATAAACCAGCAGCTCGAACTCCCGCGGCGTCAGTTCAATCGGGATATCTTTGCGGAAGACCTTCCTGGAGCGCAGCTCAATGGAAAGATCCGCAGTCTTGAGAATATCCGGACTTTCCGTCTCCTTCGGCTGCTGCTGAAATATGCGAAGTAAATTACGAACCCGCGCAAGCAATTCCTCCATTGCAAACGGCTTCGTAATATAGTCATTGGCGCCATGCTCGAAGCCGCTGACCTTATCCGGTATCGTGTCCCGTGCGGTCAGCAGGATGATCGGTATCGGATTGCCCGCGTTCCGCAGACGGCGCAATACCTCAATGCCGTTGAGCTCCGGCAGCATGACATCCAGCAGGACCAGGTCCCACTCATTCGATTCCGCTTGTGTTATTCCGCTCCTGCCGTCTGCGGCACGGCCTACGGAATAGCCTTCGTGCTCAAGCTCAAGCTGCAGAATGCGGGCGATGCCATCTTCATCTTCTATAACAAGGATGCGTTCGTTCATCTGGTTGTCCTCCTACTTCTTTGCGATCAATTAGAGGCCATTATTTCCCCTATCATAATGAAGCAAAGCGTTGAATGCAAGTGGGAGTCCATGGTGACCGCAAGCAGCAGTTTACTTGTATATGCAGCGAACAGCATCGCCGGCCGGAGAGCTTCCTGGAATGGAAGGTCCGAAACATTGATTTATCATCATCAAATTGTGGATATTAGAAAATTATCGTTGACTGCTGCTCTGCATGGACCATGCCTCGACATCCCACACCTTTGTGACCCAATCCTCATAGAATTCCGGTTCATGAGAGACCAGGATGATCGTGCCTTTGAATGCTTTAAGGGCCCGTTTGAGCTCTTCTTTGGCTACTACGTCCAAATGGTTGGTTGGCTCATCAAATGCGATCCAGTTGCTCTCGCGCATCATCAGCTTGCACAGGCGGACTTTCGCCTGCTCGCCGCCGCTAAGATGACTCAGCGCCCGTGTAATATGCTCATTCTTCAGTCCGCAGCGGGCCAGCGCGCCCCGTACTTCGCTCTGGGTCATATGGGAAAACTCGTTCCAGACATCATCCAGCGGAGTCAGGCTAGGCGCTTTGGCCTCCTGTTCAAAATAAGCGGGAAACAGGAAATCCCCGCGGTAGGTCTTCCCGTCAAGCGGTGGAATGACCCCAAGTATCGTCTTGAGAAGCGTGGACTTGCCGACGCCGTTGCAGCCGACAATCGCAATCTTGTCTCCTCGCTCAATCAGCATGTTCATCTCCGGCAGCAGCGGCTTGGAGTATCCGATGGCAAGTCCTGTCGCCTCAAATACGGTTTTGCCGCTTGAACGGGATTCCTTGAAGCTGAAGGTCGGTTTCATGGCTTCATCAGGACGGTCGATCCGGTCTATGCGGTCAAGCTGCTTCTCGCGGCTTTTAGCCCGTCCGCTTGTGGAAGCTCGCGCTTTATTGCGTTGAATGAAATCTTCCTGCTTCTTGATGTATTCCTGCTGCTTCTCATAAGCATCTATATGCTGCGCTTTATTCAGATCCGCCATCTGCAGAAACTTCTCGTAGTTCGCCGTGTAGCGGGTGAGCTTGGCAAACTCAAGATGGTAAATGATATTGACGACTTCATTCATAAAGCCCGTTTCGTGGGATATGAGCACAAAGGCGTACGGGTAGTTCTTCAAATAATTCGTCAACCAGGTAATATGCTCTTCGTCCAAATAGTTCGTAGGCTCATCCAATAATAAGACCGTCGGTTTCTCCAGCAGCAGCTTGGCAAGGAGCACCTTCGTACGCTGGCCCCCGCTTAATGAGGAAACGTCGCGGTCCAGACCTATGGCATTCAGCCCCAGACCGTTTGCCATTTCCTCCACCTTGACATCCAGCAGGTAGAAATCGCCGATTTCCAGCTCCTCCTGAATCTCGCCCATCCGGACAAGCAGCTCTTCCAATTTGTCCGCGTCCGCGTCCGCCATTTGAGCGGCGATTTCATTGAGCTCCTTCTCGAGCTCCAGCAGCGGGAGATATGCGTCCTTCAGCACATCGCGAATGGTTTTGCCCGGCGTCAGCTGGGTGTGCTGATCCAGGTAGCCGTAACGCACCCGCGGCGTCCATTCCACTTTGCCGCTATCCTTCAGCAGCTTGCCTGTCAAAATATTCATCATGGTTGATTTGCCGGTACCATTGGCGCCGACAAGTCCGACATGCTCTCCTGCGAGCAAACGGAAGGAAACGTTTCTGAATAAGGTGCGGTCACCAAAATTATGGGATAAATCTTCAACTGTCAGTAAACTCATGTTCATGTGCTCCGTTTCTGTATGGTCGTTTAACGATCGGCATGCTTCCCGCATCCGTAGAAATAAGCACTGAGCCAAATTGCGGCATTAGTGCATTAACCGGCAGAATATCCATACCGCTCGCGTACCATTGTATCACAGGAGCTTGTCAATTGTGTCAACTTCAAGCAAAAAGGTTGCTTATAAAGGGCTGAAAGGCCTTCTCAAGCGCTTTCATCCAAGCCTTGCGGGCGGTTGCCCACCCACCGCTCCACATCAGCTCTGCCCATGCTTCAGCCGGCAGCAGCGGGATGGATATTGCAGGCTTGCCTGGAATCATCGACAGCCACTCTGTGCGGTAATTGAATTTCATATCCTTGTTGGCGATCCACTTCGTCGCAAAACCCTGCTTATCGCGCTCGAAGCATAGGACTTGCGCCGCCTTAATCCGCGAAGGCGTCCATTTGAAGGGAAGAGGGTCCACCACGAACAATAATATATCGGCGCTCAGAAGCTGCTCCTCCGCTTCCCGCTCAGTCCATTTGCTGGATACATCGGTTATGACCACTGACTGGTTGAGAGATTCCATCATCAATCTGTATTTCAGCGCATCATCCGCACTCTCCCGGGGAAGCTCAGGAAGAAGCGTGTGCCAGACGATATGATTCTCGCTGCTTGTTCGCGTCCGCGTAAAGCGTGAATCCAGCGGCCTGTCCGAATCGGGGATGGATGAGGCTGCCTCCAAATTCAACAAGGCATGCCATTCAGGCTCAAGCAGCGGATGCTCCACCGCCGCACAGTCTATACCATGCTGCTGCATCAAACGGGCAAGCGTGATGGACGTGAAGGTGGATCCGGCACCGGGTGACAACGAGGCAACGGTAATATGCACGACAGCTTTGTCTGCTTTAAGACTATACCGCTGTCCAGCGCGAGCAGACGGTCCATGAATACTTATGGCCTGCGCGCCGGCCCTGCCGTTCTTCAGGCAGTCTTCCAGTGCGCTCCTAGCTTCGAGCATGGAGGGATAACGGCAGTTGGGCCGCGGATCGACCATCTGACCGATCACACCCCGGACCGAAGCTGAGATATGCGCAAGCATACCGCTTCCCGTCATTCCGCTGCTTTGCAGTTTTGTCCCTCCGCTGAGGAGATAGAACAACAGCGCTCCAAGCCCGAACACATCCGTTCGCGCATCGCTTTGCCTCTCCCCTTCCTGCTCCGGAGCTGCGAAGCCAGGCGTTCCCAGCTTGACTGTGTCGTGCTCCTGACCGGATTTATACCTTCTGGCGATTCCGAAATCAATCAGACGCACGTATCCGCTATGGTCAAGCATCACATTGGTCGGCTTGAGGTCGCGGTGAATAATAGGCGGATTTTGCATATGCAGATAATGAAGGGCGTCACTAAGCTGAATGCCTGTCTCGAGCGCATCTACTTCAGACATAATCCCCGTTCTGCTGCTTCTTAAACGCGATTGCAGCGTTTCGCCGTCAATATAATCCATGACCAGTATTTCCCTCCCCTCATCAGGAGGGTAATAATCGACGATCAGCGGAAGTCGCGGATGATTGAGCCTCATCAATAGGGCAGCCTCTTCAGCGCTGTACAAACCATCCGCAGTAGGAGGCTTATTCACTTTCAGGGCGCGCAGCTTTCCCTGCAGCCGGAGATCTTCTGCCGCATACACATCCCCCATCCCTCCCTGGCCGATCAATCCTGCAATCCGATACCGCTCCCCGATTACAGCTCCAATTTCGTACCCGTAATTCCCTTCCATGTCCATCTTCCGGTCCTCCCGCTGCTATCATTTATACAAACCCACCTAACTAAAAAACAAGAAACAAGAAGAAACAGCTTCCTCCATTCCCTGGCGGCAAAAGCAACGCTTCTCCATTTGGACCTTAAAGACACCAACAGGAGCAAGCTTGATTGGTATAAGATCAAAAAAAGCACCCCGAAAATACAGACTCTTGGTCTGTACGATCGGGATGCTTTCCCAAACATTAGCATATAGGTTTTGTTTACCGTTTAATCAAGTATAACGTAATTTCATCACGGTTGTGAAACAATTGTTTTGCTTTGATCAGCACGAATGCGGACTCCAGCTTGGCAATAACGTCACGGATCGTTTGAAGCGGTTTTTTGTGCATCAGCTTGAGGGTAATGATCGCTGTTGCACCAGGTGAAAGGGCATCGATCTGCTCCAGCACCAGCTTCGCCATTTGCATGGGGCTCCAGCTCATGTCGCAGACCAGCAAATCAAATGTTTCCGGGTTGAACTTCACATCCGAAGCATTTTTCTTCAAATAGGTCAGCCGGTGATAGCTGGCCAGTGAAGGATGCAGATCGGCGGGATCGACAGAAGTGACACGAAGACCGCGGTCAAGCAGCAAATGGGTCCACCCTCCAGGGGCCGCACCGATGTCGAGAGCTTCGCCATATTCGGCAAAATCAAGCTTGAAGGTCCGCTCCGCTTCCAGCAGCTTGAACTTTGCCCTGGAGATCTGGCCATCTTCACGCTGAAATCGGATTGCTCCGCCCGGCCAGTCCGACAGCTGCTCCTCGGGTGTGCCCCAGCCGACATAGAACTCCTCCGGACCCGCATAAATGGAAAGAATCAAATCCGGCGACTGCATTGCCGGCTCGCTGCCAAGCTCAGTCAGCACCGCATCCAGCACAGCCTTCGTATCGGCTGCCGAATAAATAAAAGGCGTACGCTCGGCACGCCGCAGATGCACGGCAGCAGAGCGGCCTTCACAGCGAATGCGCGCACTGCGCACCAGATCGGACAGAGCCTCCAGATCATCGGCATTCCCATGAATGGGAAGCGCACGATCGATCGGCTGGATATGGCGCAGAAAAATCGGCTCCTTGGCTTGCAATACGGCCAATACCTCTTCACGGCTTTGCGGGAGCTCCATGCGAAAAATCTCCCCGGCAGCCAGCTGGGTAAATTTAATCCCATCAAATAAACGCCGCAGCTCTTCCATTGCATAACTGGCAAAGCCATGATTAGCCGTTCCGATCCACTGCGTCAACGCTCCATTCCTCCCTGCCTTGCGACAGCCCGAATCCACGGCCTGCCATCTACCCACTCCACTTCAACCGGCCAGTCATAAGCCTGACTAAGCGCCTCCGCGCTCAACACCAGTTCTTTGGGACCCGCTGCCGTCAGCCGTCCTTCATGCAGAAGGGCAACATGGGTGAACAACGGGATAATCTCCTCCAGATGATGGGTCACATAAACCACCATCAACCCCCGGTCGCTCAATCTGCCCAGATCAACCAGAAGCTTCTCCCGTTCATGCAGATCAAGACCCGCACACGGCTCGTCCATAATGAGAAGCTTGGGATTCGACATCAGAGACCGCGCAAGGAGTATTTTTTTGCGTTCCCCTTGGGATAGCGTTCCAAGCGGCTGATAGGCCATATGGCCGAGCCCTACTTCTTCAACAAGGCGTATCGCCTTCAGGCGGACTTCCTCATCAATAGCCTGATAGAAACGCAAAAATGCGTATTCTCCTGTTGCAACAATTTCCCAAACCGGATCGGTTAGCGATAGCTTCTCGATAACGGATTGGCTGATATATCCGATTTCCTTGCGCACCTCACGCACGTCGCAAGCGCCGTAACGGTTGCCCAACACATCGACCGTACCGGAGGATGGAAACATATAACCGGTCATCATTTCCATCAGCGTCGTTTTGCCCGAGCCATTGCGCCCCAGAATAACCCAGTGCTGGCCTTTTTCCATATGTAAATTAACACCGGTCAAGATATCACGCTCTTCACGGCGCAGTGTTATTTCATTCAAATGAATCATTTCGTATTCCCCCTGTTATTACACCAGCATTGGTCCATTATGAATTACAATATGGGATGGCGCATGCTGAAGCAGTAATTCCATCATCTGCGCTCGGCCTGCGGGACTGGATGTATGAAAATAAATCGCAAGCGGGTATCGGCCGCTCTCCACGATGTACCTGGCTACTTCAAGGCCTGTGGGCTGACCCCATCCAAGATCGTAGTCAAGCGATAGAATATTCACTTCTTCATGCCCCAGAAGCTGCTTGCAATCCTCGGCATTTTTGACAAGTGTGAAGCCCGCCGGACAAGCCCGGTAATCATCGAGATACACATTAATCATCGGCTTCCTCCCATACTCCGAACAAGCCTGAGCTGTTCCATGTGTGTACCGTCCGCGCCAGACGGCGTCTCCAAAATAAAGGGGATCTGTGCAAGTGCAGGGTGGTTGAGCAGCCATCTGAAGCCTGCTTCGGCGATGTACCCTTCGCCGATAACCGCATGGCGATCACGCTTCTCGCCGGAAGGGTATACCGAATCATTCAAATGGATGGCAATCAGATGCGGGAGAACGCCAAGCTGCCCCGCCTTCTCCATCCATGGCGCATCTGGGCTTCCATTCCACACTCCGCTCGCAAACAAATGACAGGTATCGAGGCAAAAGCCGATTTTCTCCTTATCGGCACATAAGCTTCGCACCTGGGCAAGCTCCTCAATCGTCGTTCCCATAAACGTATGGTCGCCCGCCTGATTCTCGATGAGCAGCTTTGCACGGCCGCTCCATTGCGTCGTTACACTGCTTAAAGTATGAACGGCATTGCGGTAACCTTCCAGAGGCTCCTTGCCCTTATATACTCCAAAATGAACCACCACGCCAAGCGATCCGCACGCCTCCGCAATGTCCAGGTCATTCAGCAGCGACAGGACCGTACGCTTACGCTGGTCCTCGCTCTCCGCTGCCACATTCGTGGGATAAGGAGTATGGCCAACGGAGACGATCCCCTGCTTCCGGCAAAATTCCGCACAGCGGGCGCCATCGCTGGCATCAAATGCCTTGATGCTCAAGCTTCTCGGGTTTTTCGGAAAATATTGAAAGGCATTGGCCCCCAGCGCTGCCGCGCGCTTGGCCGCTTCAAGGTAACCGCCTCTTGTCGACACATGAGAACCGGCGAGCATAGGCTTACCGGTCCTTTTGGCAGGATGGGCAATAAAACATTTTGCGGGAGTTGATCTCCCCCTGCTCAATCGTCCCATCGCACCGAACGCACGGCTCCCCGCCACGATCATACACAAGGCAGTGGTCGTTGTAGCCGCCGGTTAATGTATCGTCAGCCGTCAATGGCATTTCCATATATCCGCCGAGGGAGGCAGCATTCAGCAGCACTTTATGCATGGAATGGTACAGATTCTCCCAGGTTGCCGGCTCCAGATCGGATATGTGGGCGTCTGGACGGACAGCGGCGTCGAATACGATTTCGTCGGCATAGCAATTGCCAATACCGGAGACGACCTGTTGATTCACAAGTGCGGTCTTCAGCGATCCTCTTTTTCCGGCAAAACGTTTCTTGAACTGCTCGAGCGTCAATCGTTTATCCAGCGGGTCCGGTCCTAATTTGGCCAGATGAGCTTCCACTTCCTTGACCTTGTATAGGTGGATATAACCGAGCCGGAGACCGATAAAACATAATTCTCCGTTCGGAAATTCTAGCGCCACCTGGACACTGCGGTCCGGACGCTCTGCCGGCGGTCCAAAATGAATCAGGCCTCCCAGCATCAAATGAAGCAGCAGCCGCTTGCCGTTGTCCAGATGAAACAGGAGCATTTTGCCCCTTCGCTCGACAAACAGCACCGTTGCGCCAACCAGCTCCTGGGTAAAAACCTCAACGGGCACATTGATTGATTTCTCGCGGGTGACTTCAACTTTCGTAATCGGCTGCCCCGAGATGCGTTCAGCGAGCATTTTACGATAGTTTTCCATTTCCGGCCATTCAGGCATCGGGTTCTCTTCCTTTCTCATATGCGGTGCTTTAGGATTCTAGTTTGTCAGAAATGTAAGCCATTAGGGTATGTAAGTCTTCAATTACAGCTCCAGCTTCACAGCCGGCTGCTTGCAGAAGCGCAGCGTAATTCTCCTGAGTGGCAAGTCCCGTGAGAACCAGAATGGTCGGGCAGCCGGCAGCATGACCAGCCGCGATATCCGTTGCCGGGTTATCTCCAATCACCCAGGTCTCTTCGGCTGAAAGCGCCAATCGCTCCAACGCCACATTCATTAATACATCGGACGGCTTGCCGATAAGCACTGGCTCAATTCCTGTCGCAGTTCTCAGCATGGCTGCGATCGTGCCGGCACCCGGCAGCAGCTCGCCATCAGAAGGAAGCAGCACATCCGGATTAGTCAGCACGTAGCCGGCTCCGCTCCGGATATGACGGACTGCCGCAGACAGTCGGGCATAAGTAAGCTTGCGGTCGATTCCCTGAACCACAAAATCCGGATTCTCCTCCACAACCTGCAGACCTGCCTCGGCAGCAGCCGACTGAAGACCCTCTTCTCCAAGCACAAATACACGCGCGCCCTGCCGCCGCTCCGCAATATAAGATGCAGCCGCCTGGGCAGAGGTGCATACCTCGGAGGATTCTGCAGGAATTCCCATGCCGGTCAGACGGCTGGCAACCACATCAGGCGCTGCTGTTGAATTGTTGGTCACAAAAAGATAAGGAACCTGATTTTCACGCAGCATGCGAATGAGAGCATCAGCGCCTTCAATCATCTTCTGGCCGTTATAGAGAGTTCCATCCAGATCAATCAGAAAACCCCGCATGGAGCTTACCGCGCCGGGCATTCAGGTCAACCCCTTATTCTCGGCAAGTACCCGATCTATCCAGTATTCCGCACGCACGCCATCCTCAATCGTCGGAGCCAGACCATTCCAGTTATCTTCTCCGGCATAACGCCGGATAAAATGATGAAGCGCGGCAAAATGGGTATCAACAGAGATGCCCATGGTCGCTTTTTCATCCGGAAGCAGACTTAAGGAATCAGGTGCAGGCAAAGCGGAACGGCTGCCGCTGAGCAAATGAACGACGGGGACGGAATCGCGCTCCAGATCGCAGGTGATGGAGCCCTTCGTGCCGACGATCTGAATATCATAGGCATCGGATCCAAGAGCAATGCGCGATACCTCCGCCGTTCCGCTTACCCCCGAGGCTGTCGAATACGTCATCATGGCCCAGTCATCCACATCCACGGTCACAATTTCGCCGGTGTCCGCGCTTGGACGCTTCTGGACATAAGTATTCGTTCGGCCGCTTACATCCGTAAGCTCGCCAAACCAGTGATGCAGCAGATCTATCACATGCACGCCAAGATCGCTGATGGCGCCGCCGCCGGACATCCCGCTCTGCAGACGCCAGCTTACAGGGCGCTCCGGATTCAGATAGCCCGAGCGGCGGTAGGATATTTTGCATTGCAGCACATTGCCGATAATCTCCTCCGACAGCCAGTGTTTGATCCGCATGACGGCAGGATGATAACGAAACGTAAAGGCGAGCTGCTGCCTGAGATCCGGCTTCCCTTTCACTTCAGTGAGCAGTGCCCGGGACCGGCTGTAGGATTCTGTTACCGGTTTCTCGCAGTAGATGGATTTGCCGCCCTTGAGGGCAGTCAAAACATCGTCGTAATGGTTCGCATTAGGCGTACAAATATCAAAGATGTCCACTCTATCGTCAGCCGCCGCTTCGGCAGAGGATGCAGTCACATGGCGGAACCCAATGGCTTGCGCCTGGGCAAGGTGGAGATCAGGACGTCTGGTTACCAGTGTATCGAGCACCGGTATCAGCGGCGGGTTCTTGATTATAGGCATCGCACGAAGTGCGGTCATATGCGTTTTTGCGATATTTCCAAAGCCAAGCATGGCAAATCGCAGTTCTTTCATCCGTAAAGCCTCCCTGTCTTATTCCTGAGCCGTTCAATACGTTTGCGGATATTGTCGATCTCGGCGCGGCGTTTCGCGTCCAACCGCAGTCCCGAATACCGGTGCTGAACCAGCGATAAAGCCTCTTCGGCCAGAATCAGCGCTTCATCAAGCTGCCTGGTCTTATGCTCGAAGTACATGGCAAGCTCGATATGGGCATTCCAATCCGGCCAATCGGAGCGCCGAGACCCTTGTACAGCCTTCTGCCACAATAACACAGCACGCGGCCAATTTCCACATTTCTTGTCACGCTCTGCCAGCATGCACAGACAGGATGCGGGAGTATGCGATTCCTCTGAAAGCCGGACATACAGCTCTTCGGCATGCTGCAAAGCTCCCATTTTCTCAAGCCATAAGCCCGTTCGGAGAATCTCCTCCGGCTCGGTTGGATGTACAACGTATGTTCCGATCCGCCCTTCCAGGAGATGGCCGAAGCGGATAGCAAGACAAGTCAGGGAAAGCATATCCGATTCATTATGAAGAAACACGCCAAGCAGAGGCTGCGGATCTGCATCAGCGAGGAATTGAAAATAAATGGCCGGGGCCTGAGAACCTGGAACATCGTCCGTCCGCTGTATGCCGAGCCGCTCTTCTTCGACATGGCTTAGCCTGCAAGATACCAGGGTGTTTCGCCAGATGCTCCGTGACGGGTGAAGCAAATCGATATGCACAGGCTCCCATTTGAAGTGACGGTAACCGTTCAGGATAAATCTGTTCTGCAGAACAGGCCAGTCGAACGTCCGCCCGTTGTAGGTGACCAGGTGGGTGAAGCGCGGCAGCAGCTCCTGCAAATAAGCCAGCATCGCCCGCTCTTCAGCAGGATGGCGAATCAGCATTTGTTCAACGACATAAGCTCCCGCTTCCATGTAACCGAGTCCGACCATAAAAGGCACATTTCCCGCTCCGACTCCAAGACCGGTCGTCTCCAGATCGAGAAACAGGAGCCTTTCCGGATCCACAAAGGACGGCTCTGCGCCGCCAAGCGGTATCGTCCCTGGCTTGCCCGCCTTCGCTGCAGCCCTTGATTCCCGCTTGACTTTCACACTGTCAGCCAGCCGTTCAAAAGCGCTCAGACCTGCAGCCGTGTCCTGCAGCTCCGATAAATGGTGCAAACCATGACGATGGGATAAGGGGTAACGGACCTTGCGGATCAGGAAGAAACCCTCTGATGACTCCTGGAGCACGACACCTATACCATCCCAATCGCCCGTGAGCGAATCGGTAGCGAGTGAATCGTCATCAGACGCAGAAGACTGCTCGTCTAATTCCCCTTGATGGATGGCAGTCGAATCCGGCTGCGCCGTGTGTGCTGGTTCCCATAATTCAGCCGCTATTTCCCGATTATTTTCTTCAGATGAGCCGGCGCCCGCTTCATCGCCGCCGGCAATCGAAGCTCCGGCTGCAGCGGTGCCTCTAAGCCGCATGATCCGATCCCGAAGTCCGCTCATGAGCGGACTCCCGTTTCTTCAATCAAATCCAGCGCCAGCGATTTGCCGAGCAAGCCGACCTCCTCGATCGGTCCAACGCAGGCTGGACAGCCGCTAATACAGGTACAGGAGCGGATAAGCGACTTGGCATGCTGGAGCAGTTCGTCATGAACCTCATACAATCGCTCGCTCAGCCCGATACCGCCGGGATAGCGGTCATAGAAATAGATGGTGGGTCTTTTGGTATGTACGGCCTTGACCTGCGGCACGACGCGAATATCGAGCGGGTCGCACATCAGATATAGCGGAGCCAAATGAACCAGCACATTGGCAAGGCCCAGCAGCGCCTGCTGCATGACATTGCTGCTCTTGCGCGCAGCGGCTTCTTCACTGAAGGAGAACCAGTATCCGCTCGTATGAAGCTCCTCCTCTGGCAAATGGATCGGTCCGGAGCCGATGTTCTCATGGGTGCGCAGACGGATTTTTTTGAATATGGTCGCTTTGGCGTTGATCGTAACCTCCCCGTACTGGCGCAGCAGCTCTCCGTTTTGCCGCTCTTTGTCAACATGGAGCACCTTCAGCTCCACCGCCATATTGGCGTCGGTATAATAGTCGACATCAATTTCGCGTACAAAAGCCTTCTTCTCCGGATAATCCAGCTTCTCCACCTGGTACTGGACACCCTCATGAATGTATATGGCTTCCTCATGAATAAGCGTAGGCGCACTGAAACGATCCACCTCGCCAAGCACGCGGCTGCCATTGGTCATATCGATAATGATAAAATTCTCCAGAGCCGCTGACCGGAGCGATATGCCATGTGCCGGGAACGACTGCTCCATCCAGTACCACCGGTCCTTCACCCGGTGCAGCACCTTCTCCTCCGTCAGAAATTCAAGCATATGCTCGAGCGGCTCTTCCCCGAATTTCTCTCCGGCTTCGAACGGCAGCTCATAGGCAGCGCATTTGACATGATCAATCAATATCAACAAATTATCGGGATGAATGAGTGCCCGCTCCGGCGGCCGGTTGAAGAAAAAATCCGGATTCTGAATCATATATTGATCCAGCGGATTGCTGCTTGCCACGAGGAAGGTTACCGACGTGCCCTGCCGTCTGCCTGCGCGACCGGATTGCTGCCATGTACTGGCGATCGTCCCGGGATAGCCGTTCATGACACAGGCCTGCAGCTGCCCGATGTCGATGCCAAGCTCCAGCGCGTTGGTGCTGACAACGCCGCGGATCTCGCCGCTGCGCAGCCCGTGTTCGATCTCTCTCCTGAGCTTGGGCAAATAGCCTCCGCGATATCCTCTGATGGTCTTGGGGCCGAGCTCATCCTTTACGAGTTCCTGCAAATATGTCAGCAGAAGCTCGACTCTTACCCGGCTGCGCGCAAACACGATGGTCTGCACACCCTGACGCAGCAATGAGGCGGCCAGCTTGCGCGATTCCAGCACGCTGCTGCGGCGGATGCCAAGCTGTTTATTCACGATAGGCGGATTGTAGCAGATAAAATGCTTCTCCCCCATCGGCGCACCGTTGTTGTTAACCAGCCGCACACGCTCCCCGATCAAACGCTCGGCATGCTCGCCAGGGTTATCGATCGTCGCCGAGGCGCAGATAAACTGCGGATTTGAGCCATAAAACCGGCATATCCGCTTCAAGCGCCGGATCACATTCGATACATGGCTCCCGAATACACCGCGGTAGGAATGCAGCTCATCAATTACAATATATTTGACATTTTCAAACAATTTCACCCATTTGGTATGATGTGGCAGTATGGCCGAATGAAGCATATCCGGATTCGTGACCACGATATGTCCGGCATTGCGAATGACCTGTCTGACAGTCGGCGGCGTATCGCCATCATAGGTATGTGTCTTCAAATCCACATCCATCGCCGCTGCCAGCTCCTGAAGCTCAGCCACCTGATCCTGCGCCAAGGCCTTTGTTGGAAACAGGTACAGCGCTCTGCCGCTGTCATTCTCAAGCAGCGACTGCAGCACCGGCAGGTTATAGCATAAGGTCTTGCCGGATGCCGTCGGCGTGACCGTAACGACGTTCTGACCATCGCGCACCGCATGGTACGCCTCGGCCTGATGAACAAACAGCTGGCTGATCCCCCGCCCGGCCAGCGCTTCCGCAAGCTTGGGATGAATATCCGCCGGCATGGCAGTCGACCGCGCTTCCTTGGGCGGTATGGTATGCCAATGCGTCACATTATCCATGATTTCCGGTTGCTGCGTGAGCAGCTGCAGCCATTCGTCCAAGCTTGAAGCCTTCCCCGTCCACCGGTTCATGTGGAGTTCCCCCTTTGTGTTTCTTAAATATGAATCTATGAAAATGTAAAATTACACGGACATTCCTTATTTAGTATGATAAAAAATTACTCGGTCTTCGCAGAACGTAATTCATGCCATCTCTTATATTGTACAGAATGCATGTTCGGTCCGCAATCGCAAATGACAAAGAACCGCCCTATCCCCGAGCGGGTTGAAGGGCGGCTCTATGGAATGCCGGAACCAGGAAATTTTTATGCTAGCCGGCCATTCGTATCAGGTCTTGGCACAAGAATTTCCAGATAGTCGTAAGCGGCAGCAGAGGCTGGAAATATCGACTGGGCGTCGGCAATCAGCCCTTCGACAGCCTCGTCGTCGAAGCGGGAGCTGAAATGAGTCAGCACCAGCTTCCTGGCCCCTGCCCGGGAAGCGATCTGTGCGGCCTGAACCACTGTAGAGTGTCCATATGCCGCAGCTTTCTCTTCCATTCCAGCTGCGAATGTGGCTTCATGCACGAGCAGGTCAGCCCCTTCTGCCAGATGTACCGCATTTTCACAAGGCCGCGTGTCCCCAAGTATCGTGATGATTCTTCCAGGAAGGCTCGCGCCGACCACATCCGAGGAGCGGATCACTTCTCCATTCTCAAGCGTAATATCCTCACCATTCTTGAGTCTTCCGTACAGGGGACCGGGAGGAACGCCCAATTGAGTCAATTTCGCGATATCCAGATGCCCCTGCTGTGCCAGCTCCGTTATACGGTAACCGTAAGAAGGGAGACGATGCTCCAGCTCTTCCGTTTCGACCGAGAACCTTTCATCCTCCGCTACCAGCCCTGCCTCAGCTATCTCAATGATGTCCAGCTCATATTCAAGATGAACGCCGCTATGCTCGAAGACACTTTCCAGATATGCGCGCAGCCCGCTCGGCCCATAGATTTGCAACGGCCCCGCCCCATCAAAATAGGAGCGGCTGGTAAGAAGTCCGGGCAGCCCGTAGATATGATCCCCATGCAGATGGGTAATCAGAATACGCTCCAGACGGTTGAGCTTGAGCTTGCTCCCGAGCAAACGGTGCTGGGTGCCTTCTCCGCAATCAATGAGCCAAAACCCGTTTGAAGGTTCAGGGAGCTTGAGCGCTATCGATGTGACATTGCGTGCCTTGGTCGGTCTTCCTGCGCTTGTTCCCAGAAATACGATCTGCATAGCTGCTTTCCTCCTAGTCCTCTGGCAAGAAGAAACTGCCCCCGTCCATTTCACGGCTGAAGCAAGTTCCTTCCCAATTGAACTTATAGAAAAATTTATTTGGTTCGTGAAGATATAAATCCTATAAGTTTAACAATACCCTTAGCAGGACCGGTATAATACCGTTCTGCCAAGGGTATTTCTTGGGAAGCCGGGGATACTGCTCTGACCAGCTGCGACTCATTCGCATTTCACTTCGTAATGAGACTTTCGGCAGAGCAGTATCCATTCATATCCAGCCTTCATCCATTACGATTTACAGCTTTTCGACGTTAAAATACTGCGCTTCCGGATGGGCGAATACCATGGCGGAAACGGACGCCTCCGGCTCCATCATAAAGCCTTCCGTCAACTCGACCCCTATATCCTGCGGTTTCATCAGGTCGAACAGCGGCTCCTGGTCCTCCAGGTTCGGGCATGCCGGGTAGCCGAACGAAACACGAATCCCTTGATAACGCGCCCCATGGCGCTGCTTCATCGTGAAATCATGCGGATCCGGGAAGCCCCATGTATCGCGCATCATATGATGTACGCGCTCGGCAAGCCCTTCCGCCACTTCAAGCGCAACGGATTGGTAAGCATGGGAACGCAGATAATCGCCGTTGTCCTTGAGCTGACCGGCCAATTCGCGCACCCCTTCACCGGCGGTCACGACGAGAAAGCCGACATAATCCATAATACCGCTGTCCACCGATTTCAGGAAATCCGCCAGACAGAGAAACGGCGCCACCTGCTGGCGCGGGAACGAGAAGCGTTTGATTTCACGGCCAGGCTCCGCAGGGTCATAGATAATAATATCGTTGCCGGACGACTGTGCCGGGAAGAACCGGTACATGCCATGGGCATGAAGAGTCCCTTTTGCGGCGGCTTCCATCAGAATGGAATCGACCGTTTCCTTCAGCTGGACCGCTTTGCTGTTCTTCTCCGCCAGCAGCTGCTCTACACTGCCCTTGAGGCCCAAATGATGGCCCAGCAGCATCTGCATGTTCACATAAGGAACAATCTGCGGAATCGGGACATTACGAAGCACATGACGATCCAGATCCGGCGGAATGAAAACCGGTTTGTCTGTCGACACGTTGGAGCGGGTTGCCCGCGTAAGCTCCGGCAGCGGCTTCTTGACTTCTTCCTCGACGCTTCCGGCTGCCTTGAATGCGGCGAGATCGTCCTCATAAGCCTGCCTGAATTCCGGATTCATCAATTTATTGGCGATGTCCAGACCATCCATGGCATCCTTCGCATACAGCACGAGTCCGTCATATTCCGGGCTGATCCGCGTTCTAGTGAACTTGCGGGTCAATGCCGCGCCTCCGACAAGGATCGGGGCATCAATACCGGCATTTCGCATATCCTGAGCGGTAATCACCATCTGCTGGGCGGATTTGACAAGCAGGCCGGATAATCCGATGGCATCCGCTTTTTCATTCCGGTAAGCTTCGATCAGCTTCTCCGGCGGCACCTTTATGCCAAGGTTTATGATTTTGTACCCGTTATTGGACAAAATGATCTCAACCAGATTCTTCCCGATATCGTGGACGTCGCCTTTAACGGTAGCCAAAATGATCTTGCCCTTGACTGCCGTTTCATTCTTCTCCATATGCGGCTCCAGATGGGCAACCGAGGCTTTCATCACTTCGGCGCTTTGCAGCACCTCGGCCACGATGAGCTCATTGTTGTTGAACAGCCGCCCAACCTCTTCCATCCCTTTCATCAAAGGACCGTTGATCACTTCAAGCGGCGAATATTTGCTCAGCGCCTCATCCAGATCAGGAATCAGCCCTTCCTTCGTTCCCTCCACCACATACGAGCCCAGTCGCTCCTCAAGCGGCAAGCTCGACAATTTTTCTTTCTTTTCCACCTTCTTGTTGCGGAAAGCGGCCACAAATTCGGCTAATGTATCATCGTTCGTATTATAAATTAATTCCTCCGCCAATCGGCGCTCTTCTTCCGGAATGGACGCGTAGCGCTCCAGCTTCTCTGTGTTCACAATGGCGTAGTCCAGGCCCGCTTTGGTGGAATGATACAGATAAACAGAGTTGAGCACCTCGCGGCCCGCATCGGGAAGACCAAAGGAAATATTGCTCAAGCCCAGAATAGTCTTGGCTTTGGGGAATTTCTCCTTGATCATTTTGATCCCTTCAAGCGTCTCCACAGCGGAACCGATATACTGCGGATCACCGGAACCAACAGGGAACATATTCGGATCAAAAATAATATCCTCAGGGTTCATCCCGTATTTGTTGACCAGCAGGTCGTAGGAGCGTGCCGCCACCTCCATCTTGGCTTCGCGGGATACGGCTTGTCCGCGCTCATCTATTAATATACAGACGACCGATGCGCCGTAACGGTGAATCAGCGGCAGGATTTTTTCAAACTTGGTTTCGCCGTCCTCCAGGTTAATGGAGTTAATGATCGCTTTACCCTGGGAATACTTGAGCCCAAGCTCGATAATATGATCATAGGTGGAGTCGAGCATAAGCGGAACCTTGACTTTCTTGACTACCTCCGGCAGAAACATGTTGACCGCGTAGGCCTCATCGATATCCGTGTCCTGGAGATTGATGTCAATGACATGCGCTCCGCCTTTCACCTGAGCCCGTGCCACCTCCGACGCTTCTTCAAACTTGGCCTCCTTGATCAGCCGTTTGAATTTGCGCGAGCCGGAAATGTTCGTCCGCTCGCCGATCATAATCGGGCGGTTGTCTTCTTCAACAAAGACCGTCTCAATGCCGGACAAGGCAGCAGGATGATTGCCCATCTGCTGGCGCGGCGTATAATTGGCAAGCGTCTCCGCCATCGCTTTGATGTGGGCAGGCGTGGTTCCACAGCAGCCGCCGGCGATATTAAGCCAGCCCTGCTCGGCAAAAGCAGCGATCTTCCCTGCCAGCGAGGTTGGCGATTCGTGATACAGGCCGTTCTCATCAGGCAGTCCCGCATTGGGGTAACAGCTTACCGCAGAGTGTGAGATCTCCGACAGCGAACGGATATGATCGCGCATAAACTCCGGACCTGTCGCGCAGTTCAGACCGATCGAAATCGGATTCAAATGCTCCAGAGATATATAGAAGGATTCAATATTTTGTCCAGCAAGCGTCGTCCCCATGGGCTCAATCGTCCCGGAAATCATAATCGGCAGCGTGATGCCTGTGGTTTCAAACGCCTTGCTGATGCCGATTGTTCCTGCCTTTACGTTCAATGTATCCTGTGAGGTTTCGAGCAGAAGAGCGTCTACTTTACCCTCAATAAGGGCTACCGCCTGCTCGTAATAAGTGTCCACCAGACCATCGAAAGTCACCCCGCCTGTGACAGAAAGCGTCTTCGTCGTTGGCCCCATGGCCCCGGCAACAAAACGCGGCCTTTCCGGCGTGGAAAACTTGTCTGCCGCTTGACGCGCTATGGCTGCAGCAGCGAGATTGATTTCCCGCGATTTCTCCGGAATATCATATTCGGCCAGAACCACTCCCGTTGCGCCGAAAGTATTCGTCTCCAGAATGTCGGCGCCTGCTTCCAGATAAGCCTCATGTATGGAAATGATTACATCCGGACGAGTCAGAACGAGCATTTCATTACAGCCGTCCAGCTCTTCGCCACCGAAATCCTCTGGACCCAGATCCTCCTGCTGAATCATCGTTCCCATTGCACCGTCGAGAATGAGAATGCGTTTTTGCAGCATTTGTTGTATAGTTGGTTTTGTCATCGATGCACTTCCCTTCCGCAACTGCAGACCTTCCCAAGCAATAGCAAAGCGAAGGCGCAGCGAAAAATCATTAACTTTTAGTTTATCAGATTCACAACCTGCTGAAAAGGTGTTGTCGACAGTCTTGGCGTTTTGTTTTATAATTAATCTTATCGGAATTAACATCTATAGGAAAGAGGGATTACAACATGGCTGAAATTCGTATCCGCAACACAGAAGAGCGTATTTCGGGCGAAGCAAACGTCCGTGAATTTTTGGAAAAACAAGAAGTCTTGTATGAACACTGGAACCCGGAGAAACTGCCTGCCGAGTTACATCAGAAATTCATTCTGACGGATGAGGAGAAACAGCAGATTCTATCCACTTTCGATGCAGAAATCAACGACCTGGCTGCCCGCCGCGGCTACCGGACCTGGGACATTATCGCGCTCTCGGATGCGACACCCAACCTCGACGAACTGCTGAAGAAATTCGAGCAGGTTCACACCCATACGGAAGATGAAGTACGGGCTATCACGGCTGGGCGCGGCATCTTCATCATCAAGGGCAGCGACGATGTGGGCTATTTCGATGTTGAACTCGAAGCGGGAGACGTTATTTCCGTTCCCGAGCATAAACCGCATTTTTTCACCTTGATGGATAACCGCCAGATCGTTGCCGTGCGCCTCTTTGTCGAGACCGAGGGCTGGATTGCTCATCCGTTCGCCGATGAATCCTTCCAGAAGGCTTAATGCCCTGACCATTCATAGTCATATAAATAGACCCGCTTCCTGTGATACACGCTTGAATGTGTATCACAGGAAAGCGGGTCTTTATGATTCCAATATCTTTATACAAGCAGAGGCAGCAGTTCCTCCAGATGTTTGATCTCATGTGAAGGGATAATGTCGTCGCTGCGTTTCACGCCATGGCGGTTGATCCAAACCGAGGTCATGCCAACCGTATTTGCACCGAGTATGTCCGTGGTCAGCTTGTCGCCCACCATGATTCCATCCGCCGGTTCGATCCCCAACGATTCAAGTGCATGCTGAAAAATCGGCGCAGCCGGCTTCCCCTGACCAAATTCTCCGGAAATGATGATATGATCAAAATAAGGCGCAAGCTCCGGTACGCCTGCCAGCTTCTCCCGCTGCAAATCAGGAGAGCCATTGGTGAGCAGCAGCAGCTTGTATTGGCCTTTGAGCTTATCCAGCACGCGGAAGGTTTCTTCATAGATCAGCGGGCGCTTGCGGCGCTCTGCGGGAAACATCTCCGCAAGCTCAGCTCCCAGCTGCTCATCAAGGATTCCCAGAGCCTTCAGCCCTCGAGTCCACGCTTCACGCCGGTAAGCGGGAGCCAGCTGCTGCAGCTTTCTGAACTCCTCCTGCTCGCCTTCAAGAAAATTCGCCCACAATCCCTCAAAGGGATTGATCCCGATCATTTTTGTAAAGGCATAGGTCTCATAGGATTCGTACAAAGCCCGGGCTTCGCGCCGGACAGCTTCCTCCAAATCATGTAGATTGACGCCAGTCTTATCCGCCGCCGCCTGACAAGTAGCTGCGAAAGCTTCGCTTACACTCCGGTCATCCCATAACAGCGTATCATCCAAATCAAATAGTACCGCTTTTTTGCCCATGACGAATTTCCCCACTCCAGTTCTTTATTTCTCCGCAAACGGAATATTGTTGGCTGCTGCAAAGGTCCGGAGCCGTTCGGTCATTTCATCCGTCGGATAACGGTTGAATAATCGCGAGAATACCCAGCTTCCGCCTTTGGGCTGCTCGATAATAACGGAGCCCTTCTGTACGCTGATTCCTTTGATTGAGCTTAAGTAAAGCGTGCGGTCACCGGCAAAGCGCCGCGATCGAACAAAGTCTTTTCCGATTGCCAAATAAGGACGCCGCAATATAAACAGCAGCGCCAGAAAGATATAACAGCCGATCGTGATCCAGAACATGTTTCCGGAATCCTTGTAAGTGCCCTGTGCAATGCTGATCGAGGCGTAGACTGCCGTGAAGACCAGAAGAAAGGCGGGCATTAAAAGACTGCGCCCTTTATATGTATCAATCGGACTGCTCGCTGTCTTGCTTGCCATCAGAGGCGCCATGCCCTGCTTCTTGCGCTGTTTGTTAAGTTGACTCTGGTTCTTCTGAACCTTTCGTTCCCAGGATCTTGACAATTACGTTCCTCCTAAAAGTTTTGCGAAGCAAAACTTGCATCGTAAGCAATTTCTTGAATTTTACACCCGTCTGCTGCGTGTATTTGTGCCATTCCTGTTCCATCCATTCGCCTGAATGAATGACATGCATCAAATTAAATATGAGCAAGAATGTTGACAAGTTGGCCGAACGGATCGCGGACATAGAAACGACGTACGCCCCAGGGCTCATCAGCCGGACCATACTCGATCGTAAATCCGGCTCTGTTCATGCGTTCGAATGCAGCATCGACATCATCGACCTCAATGGACAAATTAGGCGTAGGCGTGTTGGAACCCCCATGCTGGGCGAAGCTAATTTGAATGCCCATTTGCTCATCAGAACCATAGGTTCCAATCCATCCATGATCCATCAACAAATCGAGGCCGAGAACATCCTGGTAAAAGCTTTTGGCAGCTGCAATATTCCTGGTATCTACGTTGGCGACAATTCGTTTAACCTTCATTGCGCCCCCCAATCACAAGACTTTGTGCAAAACATTCTCATTCTCTTGAAAAAGAGTTAAAAAGGCCGGGCGAATTTGGCGATGAAACGATTCGGATACTCGGAAGGAAGCGAGCTAACTTCATCCAGCCGATTCCATATTTCACTTGGCATTGTCCAGCCCACAGCCCCCATATTTTCCGAGAACTGTTCCAATGTGCTGGCTCCGAATATCGGCGATGTGATACCTTTTCTTTGCAGCAGCCAGGCGAGAGCGATTTGTGCAGGCGTCTTGTCCAGTTCATGAGCGGCTGCCCGGACGGCATCCAGGATGGCAAAGTTACGTTCCGTGGCGCGCAGACCCCATGAACTTTCTCCAACCTTTGACGTCAATCTTCCCGATGTAGGCTCTTCCCTGGAATAACGTCCCGTCAGAAATCCTCCACCAAGCGGAGCCCAGGGAATAACGCCGACGTTCTCCTCCAGACAAAGCGACATCATTTCCCGATCCATCTCACGGCTGACCAGACTATACTGCGGTTGAATGGAAATAAACCGGACATAGCGGTTGGCATCGCTGACGGCAAGGGATTTCATCAGCTGCCAGGCAAAAAAATTGGAGCATCCGATATAACGGACCTTGCCCGAAGTGACCAGATCGTCGAGAGCGCGAAGCGTCTCATCTATAGGAGTCAGATGATCCCATACATGAACCTGATACAAATCGATATAGTCAGTCTGCAGACGCTGCAGGCTTTCTTCGACGCTTTGCATAATATGCTTGCGCGAGACGCCCGCCCCGTTGGGATGGTCAGCGGTATTCATCCGCACTTTCGTTGCCAGCACAACCTCTGACCGAAAATCCTTGATCGCTTCGCCTACGATCTCCTCCGATCGGCCGGAAACATAGACATTCGCCGTATCCAGAAAATTGCCGCCCTGCTCCATAAACTGATGGATCATGCGAATGGAATCGCCTTGACTTGTTGTATTTCCAAAACTCATCGTCCCTAAACAAAGCTCCGAAACGGCAAGTCCACTGCGTCCAAGCAGCTTGATTTGCATCGTTATAACCCCACCCTGCTTATTATTTGGTGAAACCGGGCTAGTCGCAAGCAGTTTTATTGCTTGCCGCCGCTTTCTTCCTCATCTTCCACAAATTTAATCGTTTCGATTTGGTTCTTGAAATTTTGCTTGAAGTTCTCCAGATATTTCTGACGCAGAGCATCGCGCTCGATTGTTTCCTCCGGAGTTAATCCGACTGCTTTATTTTTTCGTGACAACTCATTAATCCTTGCAATAAGCTCTTCCAAACCGATACGCTCCTCTCATGATGCTGTAAACATTCACCCTTTACTTTGACATTTTTAATCCTCTATTGTCAAGAAAATACGACCTTTGTCCTGTAGATGGAAATAAAAAAAGCGGACTGCATCAGTCCGCTGGTATAATCAATGTTTGTCCGGCCATAAGTGTGCTGGAAGTCAGGTTGTTCCGTTCCTTCAAGTCATAAATGATTCGCCGGATATCTTCGCCTTCCTTACGCAGATCCCCTGCTATTTCCCAAAGTGTCTGGCCCTCACTGATCGAGATGACTTTCTCGCCCGCAGCGGGCTCCGCTGGATGCTCGCTCGTTGCACTTCCCTGCATTATAGAAAAACCAACGAATAAGAGCGAGAAAAACAATATTGCCGCTATCATCCGCATCACCAGCTTCTTTGACCTGCTTTTATCTGATGCAGATTTCACGTAACCTTTATCAGCTTTATTCTCTGAATTCATAGAAGAGTAAGAAGATATTGTTATCATCATTTCCCAGCACCCCAAACGTTTGTTCTGTTTTCGATAAACCAATATTAACACGAACACCCGTTTGCAGTCAACTGTTTTCGGAACATTTGTTCCCCATAAAATACGAACTCTTGTTTCTCGAACTTATGTTTGTACGAACTCCGGTTCTGTGTTATAATTTGACACAAATGAACCTTTGGAGTGATTCTGGTGTCGAAACTATCGAACCGCCAACAGGCGATTCTGGAATTCATCAAGACGGAGGTGCGGGAGAAGGGATATCCCCCATCCGTCCGGGAAATCGGTGAAGCTGTAGGACTTGCTTCCAGTTCAACCGTACACGGACATTTGGACCGTCTGGAGAAGAAAGGCTTAATCCGCCGTGACCCGACGAAACCGAGAGCGATTGAGATATTGGATCAAGCGGACAATGAGATTCCTTTTCCAATCGCAATCACCAAAGTTCCCATTGTGGGCAAGGTTACTGCAGGGGTGCCAATTACAGCTACCGAGAACATTGAGGATTACTATCCTCTCCCTTCAAGCAAAGTCGGTGATCATAATGTCTTCATACTTAACGTAATGGGAGAGAGCATGATTGACGCAGGCATTCAGGACGGCGATTATGTCATTGTGCGGCAGCAGCAATCCGCTATCAACGGCGACATCGTGGTTGCGATGACGGAGGATGACGAGGCGACGGTGAAAACCTTTTATCGTGAACGCGATCATATCCGGCTGCAGCCGGAGAATCCGACAATGGAGCCGATTCGGCTTCGCAATGTAACGATTTTAGGTAAAGTTATCGGACTTTTCCGCGATATTCACTAAGTGACTTCTTATGAAGCAGAGACTGGCGTTGCCTTGAGGGCATCGCCAGTCTCTTTTTTGTTTTACATATTGGGTACCATCGGGATTACCTCAAGGAACTCAAAAATACATTTAGACCGTCGTTGGCATGACCATTGTCTTTATTGGATGGAGTTTTCCCTTGTAGACAAAGGACGCATCCCCGCTTTCTTCGGATACAACCAGTACAAGCGCATCTGTTATTTCGGTCAGTCCGATCGCGGCGCGATGCCGCATTCCAAATTTCTTGTCCACATTCGATGCATTGGATACAGGCAGGACATTGGCGGCGGAAATAATTTGATCGGACTTGATGAGAACGGCCCCGTCATGCAGCGGATTACCCGGATAAAAGATCGCCTCCAGCAGGGAATAGCTCAATTTGGCCACAAGCGCAACCCCGGAATGGATGATGGCATCCAGGTTATCATTTCTCTCGATGACAATCAAAGCCCCGTGCCGGCGCTCCATAAGATTCTGAATGCAGATGGAAAGATCCAAATAGTTGGATGTAAATGAGGATAAATAACATTGCAGATAGAATGAAGCGGCCAGGGATTCAACTTCTTTAAAAGTTCTGCCAATATTATCAAAGTCACTCAAAAGACAGTGATTTTCAGCATCAATTTGATCCAGAATACGCTGTGATTCATTGACAATAAGGTGGATATGCTGTTTCAGCCGTTCCTTTAAAGGAGTCTCATCGCAATTGCCCTGCCCCATTTCATACACCCCGCACACTTTAATTTTTTACCGCCCAAACCCGTCCATGGTACTTTAGTATTGACGAGAAGCTTCAATTTAATTATGACATTCAACGAACAAATACCCGCCAGCCGAAGCTCGCGGGGAATGGATACCAGTTCAGGGGCAAGCTATAAAGCACCGGAGCTTTGGACTATTTTCAACGCTTTGTCATAATCCTTCTCCCCAATGACAACAGTCAATAAAATATCATACCCCGTCACTCTGTTCTCCGGTCCTCCAGAACTGTAACCGCTCGCGCTGACATTTGCTGCAGCCAGAATGCCTGCATCCGGCTCTCCAACATCCTCTCCAAGAGTCAAATAGCCAAGTCCCGGAATACTGCTGGTAACCGGGTTTCCAGAGCGGTTAATCCCATCTCCGGGATACCCGTCGATCCGTTCAATCGAACCATCTGCAATCGAAAGAGCCTGAAGCTGCTTCAAAGCTTTTTCCGCTTGCTCCGGACTCTTGAAATAGGCAAGGATGCTTTTTTCTGCCACATTGATAACTCCTTTTCGTCCTGCTGAAATTGTTCATATTCTCATGCTGAAGGCACTTCTTTGAGTTATTAGTCTTAACCAGACAAGCGGGATATTATTACACCTCATTCCAGCGGAAAGGCGAACAGGATTTGTTTCGAGTATAAAACGATCAAGAGGCATTTTGGGGGCACTATGGGGGATGCTGTCCCGAGTGAGCTGTCATTTATCTATATACCCCCAAAGAAAAAAATCCCTCAACGCTAATAGCGCCAAGGGATTTCCGGTTTTAGTACAGAGTCAAATATTGATCGCGTTCCCACTGATGAACCTGTGTGCGGTACATGTCCCACTCAATTTCTTTCAGTTCAAAGAAATGAGCAAGTGCATGATCGCCAAGCGCGTCACAGATAATGTCATCGCGCAGCATTTCATCGAGCGCTTCCTTGAGACTCTCAGGCAAGCTTTGAATACCTTCGTCGATACGCTCTTCCTCCGTCATAATGTAGACATTACGATCGGTTGGAGCAGGCAGCGGAAGTTTGCTTTTGATACCATCCAAACCGGCTCTGAGCATAACCGCCAGTGCCAGATAAGGGTTGGCAGCGGGATCCGGATTTCTCACTTCAATACGGGTGCTGAGACCTCGCGATGCCGGAATACGAATCATCGGACTGCGGTTGCTTGCGGACCATGCTACATAATTTGGCGCCTCGTAGCCTGGAACCAGCCGCTTGTAGGAATTGACTGTCGGGTTCGTGATAGCTGCGAATGCGCGGGCATGACGGAGAACACCAGCCATGTAATAACGGGCATCCTGACTTAACCCGACTCTGTCGTTCTCGTCGTAGAACGCATTTTCCTTACCTTTGAACAGGGATTGGTGGCAGTGCATTCCCGAACCATTTACGCCAAACAGCGGTTTAGGCATAAAGGAAGCATGCAATCCATGCTGACGGGCGATGGTCTTAACAACGAGTTTGAACGTTTGGATCTGGTCAGCCGCTTTAATGGCATTGGCATATTTGAAATCAATCTCATGCTGCCCCGGCGCGACTTCATGATGGGAAGCTTCAATTTCAAAGCCCATTTCTTCCAAAGTAAGTACGATCTCGCGACGGCAGTTCTCGCCCAGATCCATCGGCGCAAGGTCGAAATATCCGCCCTGGTCGTTTAATTCGGTGGTAGGTTCACCTTTGTCGTCGGTTTTGAACAGGAAGAACTCCGGCTCTGGCCCAACGTTCATTGCGGAATAGCCCAATTCTGCAGCCTCTTTCAGCGCCCGTTTCAGGATGCCGCGGGGATCTCCGGCGAAAGGTGTTCCGTCAGGCATATAGATGTCGCAGATTAATCGGGCAATACGATCTTCAGCAACCCAGGGAAAAATCACCCAAGTATCCAGATCGGGGTATAAGTACATATCGGATTCCTCAATACGGACATAACCTTCAATGGAGGAACCGTCAAACATCATTTTATTATCAAGGGCTTTTTCCAGTTGGCTTACAGGAATTTCCACGTTCTTGATCGTTCCCAGAAGATCGGTAAATTGCAGTCGGATAAATCGAACATTCTCTTCTTTGGTCGCACGCAGGATGTCCTCTCTGGTGTAGCTCACTCAATCATCTCCTCTTCGAATAGTAGTTCGTATTTTACTTTTTGTTATAGAATCGAGACAGTTGGCCTTGAATCATGGAGGCTTTGCCCGGCCTCTTCTCCAGCAGCTGCTGCTTCAGCAGACGATGCAGCTGTGCGTCTGACAATTCACGACGCTTCACCTCAGATTGCTCACTCAGGACGGTCGCTTCCTCCGACTCCTTGGAAACGGGATTCATGACCTGCTTGATACCGGCAATGTTGACGCCCTTCTCAATGAGTGATTTGATTTCCAGCAGCCTTTCCACATCATTGAACGAAAATAACCGCTGGTTTCCTCCCGTACGTGCGGGAATAATCAGCTCATGCTGCTCGTAATAACGAATTTGCCGAGCAGTCAGATCGGTTAGTTTCATGACGATTCCGATTGGAAAAAGCGCCATATTTCTACGTATATCGTCAGCCATGTCACATCAACCTTCCAGTATCCGAGATATGCCCCTATTGTACCCCTCTCCCAAAAATCTGTCAAGATGTGTGAGGTTTAATTACAATTAACTCTCGTTCTGCAAGAGTCAACAAGGCCTTCAAAACACCGTATTTGACATGGGCATACGTAAGCCCGCCCTGCATGTAAGCAATGAATGGCTCACGAATCGGAGCGTCTGCCGACAGCTCCAAGCTTCCCCCCTGCATGAACGTTCCCGCTGCCATAATGACGGGATATTCGTAGCCCGGCATGTCCCATGGCTCGGGAACTACATGGGAATCTACCGCAGCAGCGCGCTGAATCCCCTGGACGAATGCGATGAGCTGTTCCGTGTTTGTAAAACGCACCGCCTGAATGAGATCAGTGCGTCTGGCGTCCCACGATGGATTGGTCTCAAAGCCGATACGCTCGAACATGACAGCCGCAAACGCGCTGCCTCTCAATGCTTGTCCAACCAGATGCGGCGCCAGAAACAAACCCTGGAACATGGCGCGCAGCGTACCGAGCGTTGCGCCGACTTCCCCGCCGATTCCCGGCGCTGTCAACCGGTAAGCCGTTTTCTCGACCGCATCCTTCGTTCCGGCCACATAACCGCCTGTAGGAGCCAATCCTCCTCCCGGATTCTTGATCAGCGAGCCTGCGAGCAAATCCACTCCAACTTCCGTCGGCTCCAGTTCTTCTGTAAATTCTCCATAGCAATTATCGACAAACACAAGAAGCTCCGGCTTAATCGCCTTTACCCGTTTCACCATCTCGGCTATTTCAGCCACCGTGAAGGAGGAACGCCATTCGTATCCGCGGGAGCGTTGAATCCCGATTACTTTGGTTTTCCCGGAAATGCTAGCGGTGACCCGTTCCCAATCAATGGAGCCATCTGCGGTCAAATCCACCTCCGCATACCGGATTCCAAAATCCTGAAGAGAGCCCGTCCCGTCTCCCAGTTTGCCGATCACCTTATGCAGCGTGTCATACGGTCTTCCCGTTATGTACAGCAGCTCATCACCCGGCCGCAGAAGTCCGAACAAGGCGCAGCTGATCGTATGCGTGCCTGAGACAAAATGCGGACGCACCAGCGCCGCCTCTGCCCCGAAAACATCGGCATACACCAGATCAAGCACTTCACGTCCGCGGTCATTATAGCCATACCCTGTAGATCCATTGAAATGAAAGTCGCTGACGCGGTGTTTTTGAAAAGCCTTAATGACCTTCCATTGATTCCGCTCGGCAATTTTGTCCATCCTGCGAAACACGGGAGCAGCTTGGTCCTCGGCGGCATCCGCCCACTGCTCAAGTGTTCTCCAGTCCTTATTCTCCTGCTCAACCAATTGTTTTGTCGCTCCCCTGATCATATCCGTGCTGTCAGGCTCTTGAAGAACCTCTACTGTTCGGAATAGGCTTCCAGCTTGTACCCATGCACTTCATAATCCTGTTTATTTAATTCAACAGTCAGTCTGAGCAAATCGCCGTCCACTTCCTGCTTCGTAACTTCTCCTGTCCGGTAAGCTAAAGCGATCAGATCGCCGCGTTCCGCCGGAAGCACAAATGTCCGCGTGTCTCCCGTCATATTCTCCTGGATGGCTTCGCGCAAACGAAGCAGATCATCGGCAGAGAATGCACTGATTTCCAGAGCATCCAGCCCCTTGGTGGGCAGCATCCCCAACTCATCGCGGTTGTATTTGTCAATTTTGTTGAAAATCGTCAGCTGCGGCTTTCCTGCTGCACCCAGGTCCGTAAGGATCTTGTCCACCACAGCCATCTGTTCGTCCCGCATGGGGGATGAGCTGTCGACGACATGCAGCACAAGATCCGCCTCGAGCACCTCTTCAAGCGTGGCCCGGAAGGCCGCGATCAGGTCATGGGGCAGATTCTGAATAAAGCCGACAGTGTCGGTCAGCACTACTTCTTTGCCGCTTGGCAGCTCCAAGCTGCGCGAGGTCGGATCAAGCGTGGCAAACAACTGATCCTCCACATACACATCCGCCTTGGTCAATTCGCGAAGCAGCGTGGACTTTCCCGCATTGGTGTAGCCCACCAAGGCAACCTGCTGGACGCCTGACTTGCGGCGGCGTTCCCGGTGCAGGTTCCGATGGCGGACAAGCTCATCCAGCACAGACTTCAAATCATTGATTCGATCGCGTATATGCCGGCGGTCCGTCTCCAGCTTCGTTTCACCGGGACCTCTCGTGCCAATTCCCCCGCCCAGACGCGACAGATTCTTGCCTTGCCCGGACAAACGCGGCAGCAGATAGCTTAGCTGAGCAAGCTCCACCTGGATAATTCCCTCGCGGGTTTTGGCGCGCTGGGCGAAGATATCCAGAATCAGCTGGGTTCGGTCAATGATTTTCAGATCAAGCGCCGCTTCCAGGTTTCTCACCTGCGCCCCGGACAGCTCCTGGTCAAAAATCACTGTAGTCGCGCCAAGCTCCTCTGCTACAGCCCTGAGCTCCTCCACTTTCCCTTTGCCGATAAACCACTTCGGGTCTCTTGTTTCCTTGTTCTGCGTCATGGTGGAGAGCACGTCACTTCCAGCCGTCTCCGCCAGGCTCACAAGCTCCTGAAGGGACAGCTCGGGATCGGCGTCCCCTCTCTTTACCTCGGAAGTAACCAGACTGACAAGTATGACGCGGTCGCGCAGCTCATTGTCTGTATCATATGTTGTTTGTCTCATATCAAGCGCCTACCCTTTCCGGCCTTTATTTCTGTTCCCATTTCAAGTCCTCGGGCCTGATAGCCATTAATTCCATTTTACTTGGCGAACCGCTCGGATACTGATTCAACAATCTCACCGCTTGATAACGAAAAGCCTTCTCGATCGAATTGCGGACATAACGGGCATTGCTGAACGAATACAGGGAAGCCGTCTTCTCCTGCATAAGATGCTGCCGAAGCTTGAAGAGCGATTGTGGCATTAAGGTATAGTCCCGCTGGGCGGCCATCAGCTCAGCGATTTGGATCAGCTGATCGATGGAATAATCAGGAAAATCAATTTGGATCGGAAAACGTGACGGCAGGCCTGGATTGGTCATCAGAAAATCCTCAATTTCCAGAGGGTAACCGGCCAGAATCAGCACAAACTGATTGCGGTGATCCTCCATGGCTTTGACAAGCGTATCGATGGCTTCCTTGCCAAAATCCTTTTCTCCGCCCCGGGCCAGACTGTACGCCTCGTCTACAAAAAGCACGCCGCCCAGAGCCTTCCGCACGAGATCACGCGTTTTTTGTGCCGTGTGGCCAATATATTCGCCAACCAGATCAGCCCGCTCCACTTCAATCAAATGTCCTTTTGTAAGCACGCCCATTTTGTTCATTAGTTTGGCTATGATGCGGGCAATGGTTGTTTTTCCCGTTCCGGGATTGCCTTTGAATATCATATGATAAACATGCGATCCCCCGGACAAGCCTACGTCAGAGCGCATTCTGCTGATTTGAAGCAGCGCAAAAATTTCATAAACCAGCAGCTTGACATTCTCAAGTCCCACCATAGGATCGAGCTCGCGTTGAATCTCGGCGTACGGGTCGTTGGCAGGAATAGCTTTAAGGGCAGATGCGGCAGGTTCCGTCTCCAGCGTCTGGGCGGAGCTTGCAGACGCGTTAGGCTCCTGGCCGCGCAGCACGACATTGATTTGTCTTGAGGGCCTGGAAGCACCGGACTGCCCTGAAGATACGACACGTTCGTTCATCTATACGATCACCCATCCTTCGCATCCACATAATCGGTCATCATGCGTGCGAGAGGATACAAGGACCGCTTAAAGCTCGCATGCGCCGCTTGATCCATTGTATTCTAGCGAAACCAGCCATATTAACAGTTTCCAAAGACAAGGTCGGGAATGATGTTTAAATGGTGTTTAGAAGGGTGTATCCGGAGACTGAAGACCGAAGCGCAGCAGCAGAGAATCCAGCTTCCACTTGGTGAATGCCAACAATTCACGCGACTGGTTCTTCGCGACGGAAAGCACCTGCGATTTGAAGCCCACTACCACTGCATCAGAATAGCCAACATATTTGGCAATGTCAGCTGCCCTCGCAGAATGATAATCATGCGTAACGATGAGCAGGCTGTCCCAGCCCTTCCCTTCGGCAAGCGGTTTGCTGAACAGTAAATTCTCATAGGTGCTTCTTGCATCCTTCTCAAGGATCAACCGGCCAGCCGGGACTCCTTTTGCGACCAGGTAGTTTTTCATACCTTCCGCTTCCGTAATCGTCGATCCGTTATGGTCATGTCCGCCGGTTAATATAAATTGCTTCGTTATGCCCTGCTTGTACAAGGTTAGCGCATAATCAAGCCGCTCCTTTAGTCCAGGGCTCGGAACATTATCCCACAACGCCGCTCCAAGCACGATCGCAGCATCGGCATTGGGGATCGGCTTTGGCATTTCATAGCTGTTGATGAGCCAGAACAAGTAACCGAACCAGAACGCAGCAAATGCCGCCACCCAAACAGCGATTCGCAAAATAATTCTGATCATGCGGAATTTTTTGCGGGATCGCTTTTTGGCGCGCGGCTTTGACTTCACAACTTGGGCACTCAAGACTCGCTCACTTCGCCGCTCTGCATGACGAGCGCTTTGCGGTGCTTCAGGCTGAGTGTGAAATATCGGAATCGTCCGCTCCGGATGGTGGACAGTACCTTCCCGGCAGTTTTGCGGGCGAGAGCGGCATCCTTATTCGTCACCACTCCCTGCTGCAAAGCCTCTTCAAGTTCGTCCTCGTCGAGCAGAAAAACTTCTCCGCTGGGCAGAACGACAACATCCAGATACAAATCATCGAACCAGGGAACCTGCTGGTCCGTCAGTCCCTGTGTTTTGCAGATATCGATATACCATTGAACGACACGGTTCTTGTCATCAAACATCGTGGTGACGACGAAATGCTCGCCGCGGGGAAAATGCTGCATCCATAGATACCCGCGGTCTGCCAAACAAAGTTTTCGTCCGTTATATTCTTTCCACAGCGGCTCACGCAATTCGTGAATGCGGTATAACGTCACCATTCCTTTAAACTCATCGCCGTCCATATTCATGCTGGTATAGCTTCTGCGGAGAATGCGGCGCCAGTTGGCTCGGTCAGAAAATTTTCGTTTCATACGGAACGACCTTTCCGTTAGGATCACTTAAAGAATTAGGCATCTGCAAAAGAATAGACAGCTCTGAGAAGAAACAAACACCCGCTCCTTGCAGCGGCATGCCGTTCAATTCCCAACTGAAGTATCATAAAAGGTCAAGTGTAAATTCCAACCATTTATAATATTTCAAAAAAAGCTTACCATAACTTCTCAACCATCTCCAGCAGACTTGATAAATAACTCATTTTTGGTTTAAGCAAGGCAGCCGCATATGCAAGGGACTTTCCTGCCCTTATTATATGGCGGGAGGTAACATCTGTTGCTCAACAATAGGTTCTATATAGAACTATTGTGCCTCAATGCGGTGTTACTAAACCAGAAATGTAAAGGTTGCTATTTATCCTGCAGCGTTTGGATCGGTGACGCCCTCTCCTCCATCAGGAGGAATAATACCGTCCGTCCCTTCAACTGCGCCCTGATTCCCGTTTCCCCCGAGATTTAAGCCGTCAAATGTTTGCTGCCCCTCCGTTCCGCTGCCGTCGTCCGGCACATTGCTGTCAGGCGGGTTTCCGTTACCTGGATTCATCGTTCCATTATCCGGATTCTGTCCGGCATTGCCGGGGATTTCCGGATTACCGCTGCCTGGATTGCCGTTGCCGGGTCCGTTATTCCCTGGACCGCCATCGTTGCCCGGATTGCCGGTGCCCGAATCGCCATTGCCCGGATTATCGGTGCCGTTACCATTGCCATTGCCGGGTCCGCCATTGCCGTTGTTGCCGGTGCCATCATCCGGGATGCCGATACCGCCATTGCCATTACCTCCATTACCCGGATTGCCATTGCCCGGATTGGATGGATCTATGGGATCGGTTGGCGCATTGGGATCAAGGGGAGGAACCGGTTCATCCGTACCCGGGGGATTCAGCTCCTCCGGCGGTATCTCCACCTTCACCGTTGCCGATGGCGCGCTCTCCAGCTCTTCCTTGGCATTATAAACCGTCACATAATACTCATAGGAAAGTCCAGGGGCAACGCTCATATCATTATTTCCGGCCGCTTCCATCGTGTCCATCAAGCGTGTGAACTGCGGCTCATTGGCTTCTTTGCGATAGATACGGTACGTATTATCCGCGCCATCCAGCGCATCCCAGGATAAGGTGACCGTTACGCTTGCCGGATCGTATACCGCATTCAGGTTCTGAACGGTTGTCGGCGGTTTCGGCTCATCTACCTGAATATCCGGCGGTTTCTTAAAGTCGTTTACCGGCATCCCTTTCATCGCCGGCTCCATGACTTTTGCGAATAAAGCGGCTGATTGTCCGCTGCTTTGCTTCAGCAGATGCTGTTTATCCGTTTTGTCATAGCCCATCCATACAACGGCCGTCCATTCCGCAGTAAAACCGGAGAACCAGGCATCGCGGTTATAGCCGGAGCTGTAATTGGGAATGCCATGCTGTGTAGTACCGGTTTTGCCCGCTACAGGACGGTCAATTCTGGCTCCTGTTCCCGTTCCGCCTTTCTCCAGGACGCCCTGCATAATATCCGTCATGTAATAAGCGGTTTCCTTCTTCATTACCTGCTTCGCTGCCGGCGGATCATACTCATAAACGGTCTCGTCATTCGTATCTACAATCTTCTGTACCGTATGAGGATCAACGGATTTGCCATCATTGGCAAAGGCGCTGTATGCCGCCGCCATCTGAAGCGGCGTCACGCCATTCGTGAGCCCGCCAAGTCCAATCGCCAGATTGCGGTCTTTCTCCTCATCGAGATGAAAGCCCAGCTTGTCGGCAAAATCAAGCCCTGTCTTCACGCCAATCTCATTGAGCAGCCATACCGCAGACGCGTTGCGGGATTCCTTGATGGACTGCCGGATGCTGATCGGTCCGATATATTTGTTCCCATTGGAGTCGCTTGGGCAGTAATCGCCGTAGCATTTCTTCTCATCCAGCACAGTCGACCATGGGAACCAGTCCCCAGAATCGATTGCCGGCCCATAGACGGTAATCGGCTTGAAGCCCGACCCCGGCTGACGCGGCACATTAACACGGTTCAAGCCTTTCTTCTCATAATCGCGGCCTCCGACGAGACCCTGAATGTTCCCGTTGCGGTGATCGACAATAACCATCGCACCCTGCACCTGCTGATCATCCACGCTTTTCTCAAAATTATCCGGATCTGCGAATTCTTTTTCCATAATGGATTGCGCAGTCGTGTTGAGCGTCGTGTAGATTTTATAACCGCCCTGGCGCAGCTCCTCTTCGGTCAAACCTGATTTATCCTCTGCCTCACTGACCACAAAATCAATAAAAGCGGGATATTTCTGGCTGTTGGCCGTCGCGGTGTTCGGATTATATACTTTCGCATTTGCCTCATCCATTTGTTCCTTGGTGATATAGTGTTGATCATACATCAACTGGAGCACGACGGACCGGCGCTCCTTGGAACGCTCGGGATCGCTGATTGGATTATAATTGCTCGGCGCTTTCGGAATGCCGGCCAAGGTCGCAATCTCCCACAGCTCCAGCTTGTCTAGCGGCTTGTTGAAATAAACCTTCGCAGCCGCCTTGACGCCGTAAGCGGTTTTGCCAAAAAAGATACGGTTCAAATACATCGTTAATATTTCATCTTTCGTTTTCTTATGCTCAAGTGCAACGGCAATGGAAGCCTCCGTCGCTTTCCGGAAGAACGTTTTATCCTGCGTTAAAAACAGGTTTTTGGCCAATTGCTGCGTAATCGTGCTTCCGCCCTCGGCCGCGCTTCGTGATACAACGTCTTTTACCAGCGCCCGGCCGATTGACCATAAATCGATACCGGAATGTTCTTCGAAACGCCGGTCCTCAGTTGCAATAAACGCATCTCTCATCATTTCGGGAATTTCAGCAAATTCCACATTTTCGCGATTTTCCCTGTACAGCTTGGTCACTCCCTGGCCGTTCGCATCATAAATGATCGAAGCCTCGGGCATCTCGAATTTATCCTGGTTGTCCGCGAGAATCCGTTCTCCGTTCAAAATAACTAACAAGTATGCAATAATCCCGCAAATAATGGCGACAGCGCCGGTAAAAAACAACCAGACTGCAGCCTTCTTGCCCGAAAATTTTTTCTTTGCTTTTTTCTTTACCGGTTTCTTCTTGGTGCGCGGTGCATCAGCCATAGCCCGGTTCCCCTCCTGCTCGCAGCGAGTGATCTCTCGCTTTATGTGTATACGTCTATAGTGCTTAACTACCGCAAAAGCAATCCATCCTGGAGCAGATTTACCCAAGCTGCAGCAAGCGTACTCATCGGCGGCCGCAAATAAACGAATATTGGGCCATAAACGAAAAGAACAACCCTGCACGTGGGCGGGTTGCTCTGTCGTGCCGCTATCCAATTAAACGAAACCCGTTTAGAAAAAGTTTCAAAACGGGTTGGTTGAAGGCTTATGCCTCGTTGTTCGTGTCCTGCTGGACCAATGATACATTGCGCTGTGGGGTAAACGTGGAAATCGCATGCTTGTACACCATCTGCTGGCGTCCTTCACTATCGATGACGATGGTGAAATTGTCGAATGCTTTGATGACTCCGCGAATCTGGAACCCATTGGTCAAATATACCGTAACCGGGACGCTGTCTTTACGCAATTGGTTCAGAAACGTATCCTGAATGTTGATTGATTTGTTCATTATCCGTTACCCCCATCATTAAAAAGATTGGTTAGAAGTATATTCAAGCTCGCCCCTAAACTTTCCTGCTATTATATCATGAATTGCAAGCAAATTCTTGTGAAAATTTTCAGATGAATCGATCCAGTGGATATCCTTCATTCTTCGAAACCAGGAGAGCTGGCGTTTGGCATACCGGCGCGTATCCCTTTTGAGCAGAACGATTGCTTCCTCCAGCGACAAATGGCCTTCAAGGTAGAGGGCGATTTCCTTGTAGCCCAATCCCTGCATGGAGACTGCGCCGGGCTTGACGCCCTGCTGCAGAAGGCCTCTCATTTCGTCGACCAGCCCATCGGCAATCATCGCGTCCACTCTTTCGTTGATGCGGGCGTAGAGCATTGCACGGTCCATGGTAAGCCCGAGGAAGCACAATTCGTAAGGCGAGATCCTCTTCTGACCCTCCAGCTGTGCGGAATGAGTGATTCCCGTCAGATGAAGGACCTCCAGGGCGCGTATGATGCGGCGCTGATCATGGGGATGCAGCCGCCCGGCGGACTCGGGATCGACAGCCCGGAGCCGCGCATGAAGCGCCTCGGCGCCATGGCTCAAGGCATAATTCGCCTGCTCCTCCCGGAAAGCTTCATCCGACCCGCTGTCGGCAAATTCATAGCCGTATGCGACGGATTCCACATATAGGCCAGTTCCCCCGACGATAAACGGAAGCTTCCCGCGGCTCGTAATATCCCGGATCAAATCCGCGCAGCGATCCTGAAACTCAGCCACGGAGAACGGATAATCGGGATCGCAAATATCAATCAAGTGATGAGGTATGCCTTCACGTTCTTCTTCCTTGATTTTGGCCGTCCCAATATCCATCCCTCGGTATACCTGCATGGAGTCTCCGGATATAATCTCGGCATTCCACGACTTGGCAATTTCCAGGCTCATACGTGTTTTGCCTGCAGCTGTGGGACCGATAAGCACAAGCAGCCGCGGCTTCGTATTGAGGTTGTTGTCGGCGCTCATCGTGTATTGATCACTCCATAAGCAATTTTGTTTGCATGTTCTCTGGTAAAGCCCAGGCGCTCGAATTCGCGGCTGTCCTTATGTTCTTTCATCACGACTGATTTGCGGGCAATCCGGACAGCGTGTGCGACTGATTCAGGATCGAGCGGATGCGGATTGGCGAGTCCTCGCAGCGGTACAATCGAAGATGAATCGTGAAGCGGCCTTCGGAACATGGGATCAAAATAGACAATATCGACACTCTTGTCAGGCTGTTCAGCCAGCCAAGTATTGTGATCGATGCAGCGCATTTCAATCCGGCGAAGCGCCTCATTCACATCAGAGTGGCTGGTTTGATAGCTCTGCAGGCCCTCTCTGACAACAGCGAACAGCACCTGCTCGCTTTCCAGCGCGGTAACCCTGCCTTCCTGGCCCACGGCGTACGAGAATACGATGGCATCCGAGGCGAGGCCAGCCGTGCAATCCACCACATGATCGCCCGGGCGGCAGCCGGTCAACTGAATCAATGGATCTATCTCGCCCTTGCGCATCCGCTTGACTCTGACATAAGCCATGCTGGGATGAAAATACAGCGGATTGTCCGATTCCTCATAATAACGCAGTCCGCGGTCATCTGCAACAAGGAGGCGGTTATCCCCATAGCGCAGCCGCAGCCGCGTCAGGGATTCCTGCTTGCGCGCGACAAAACGGGCGCCCAGCTCGCTTGCCAGTGAAGCGGCATAATCCTCGAGCGCGGAGGATGGCTTATGCGGGGTGGTGATGATCATGACATCACCCGCTTGAACATTTTCTCCAGCTGATAGGTCGACATATGCACAACGATCGGTCTCCCGTGAGGACAGGTATAAGGCTGCCGGCAGCTGGCAAGCCGCCGGATCAGACCTTCCCCCTGCTCGCGGGTCAGGCGGTCATTGGCTTTGATCGAAGCTTTGCAGGAGCACATGATGGCCGATTTCTCGCGCAGCTTCCCGATGTCTACGCCCGCTTTTTCACTCAGCAGCCACTCTATCATTTCCTCAATGACCGACTGCTCGTCCCCTACCGGGAGCCACTGCGGGTATGCCCGCACAAGAAAAGCATGGCTGCCAAAAGGCTCCAGCTCAACTCCAGCCTTCTCTATAACCGGCAAACGGTCTCGCAGCGCCGCCGCTTCGGTGGGCGTGAATTCCAGTGTAATCGGCACCAGCAGCTGGGTGCTGGCCTGCTCGGGATGGCTGAATTTCTCAAAATAATATTCATAATGAATGCGCTCGTGGGCCGCATGCTGATCAATCAGGAAAAGCCCGTCCTCATTTTGCGCAACAAGATATGTGCCATGAAGCTGCCCGACCCAGTAAAGCTCGGGAAACAGCCTGTTGCCTGATGGCGACTCGGACATGCTGCCGGCTGAGCCGGCGACGCCGGAGGCATCACCTGATTCAGGAGGAAGAAAGGAATGTTCCGGCCTGTCCGCCTCAGAAAACGACGTTTCCTCACCTCTCCCGGAATCTCCGAATATATGTGGAGTCGGCTCGCTGCCTGTCATACCGGTTAATCCTCCGGCAACCGTTGCGCCTGGTTTTCGCTCTACCAGCGCACCTGCGGCCGTTTCCCGGATTACATTGTCGCTGCGCGCCGCAGGCGGCGCATAAAGCCTCTCCGTCGCATCTCTGGGAATAACCGTGCGTCCGCTCTGCCAATCAAGAGAGCCGCGTCCGGCAGCGGCTCGTGACGGCTGCGTACTGCCGCCCGGTATACCGGCGGTCCCCCTCTGCGGTTCATCGCGGATATCCCCGGCCGAGCTTATTCTGACATCCGGTGAGGCGGACGGCTCCGGCTGGTGGAACGATATCCGGTCCTGAACAAATGCGGGCTTCGAACGCTCGTTCGTGGACGGGCCGGGAATATGGCACTGCTTGCCGAGCGCCTCGACGATGATTTGTTCGATAAATTGGCGGAGCTCGGGCTCCTTGCTGAAGCGCACTTCCATTTTGGAGGGATGCACATTGACATCCAGCAGGCTTGGATGCATCCCCAGCTCCAGCACGGCAAATGGATAACGGTTAATGGGCAAAAGCGTATGGTAAGCCTGCATAATTGCCTGATTGATGATATAGCTTCTGATATAACGGCCATTGACGACAATGGTAATCCCGTTGCGGTTGGCCCTGGTTTGCTCCGGCTTGGATATGATACCGCGCAGGTCATAATCGGGATGCTCTCCTTCAATGGCCAGCATGGCTTTGGCTGTTGTCGTCCCGTATATCGCGGCAAACGTCTGGAGGCGATCACCGCTGCCCAGTGTGCGCAGCAGGAGTCCGCCATTATGCTTGAGCGTAATCGCGATACCGGGATGCGCGAGCGCCAGGCGGTTCACATAATCGGCGATGTGGCCGATCTCGGTCTGGATGGTCTTCATATACTTCAGACGGGCCGGTGTATTGTAGAATAAGTCCCGAACGGAAATATCCGTCCCTTGCGGAGCATTATGCTCCTCATTCTGGACAATGCTGCCTCCCTCAATAACGAGTCTCCTGCCAAGTCCGGTTGCATCCGGTGATGAAATGCACTCGACCTTGGCAACCGCAGCGATACTTGGCAGGGCTTCGCCGCGAAAGCCCAGGCTTGAAATACGAAACAGATCCTTGCCGGAGGAGATTTTGCTGGTTGCATGGCGGTAGAACGCCATGGAAATATCCTCCGGATCGATCCCGGAGCCGTTATCCGTGACGCGGACCAGCGTCAGGCCCCCCTCCTCAATCACGATGTCTATCGTCGTGCTGCCTGCGTCAATCGCATTCTCGACCAGTTCCTTCACTACCGAAGAAGGCCGCTCCACGACCTCTCCCGCCGCAATCTGATTCGCCAACTGCTCATCCAGCACATGGATTTTAGCCACAAGGGCCACCTCCCTTTAACTCTCGATCTTCCATACATGTGTTCACTTCTCTGCAACAAGCTTCATCTTCATTTCATTAAGCAGCTGCATGGCCTGCATGGGAGTAATATTGAACAAATCAAGCTTTCGCAGCTGCTCGGCAACCTGCTCGGCCTTGGGACTCGTCTTCCGGGTCCGTGTCTGCAGGGCAGCAGAATCCTCAAAGATCGACAGCTGAACCACCTCTGAAGACTTATCCGGCGACAAGGTGCTGCCGCTCTGCGAATCAGCTTGATGATCGTCGGTTGATTGCTGGGCTTTCTCCGATTCCTCCACGCTCCGGTCAGCTCCTGCGCTGACGGTAGACATATCAGACCCGGCAGGTGCGTCGACCGCCGGTGCATAAGAGGAGGCGGTCTCCCGCACAGCATCAATCACCGCTGCCCTGCCGGGCGGATCCACAAGGGCTTCCAAGACCGGCAGCCTGATCGCCTCGTCAGCGTGAGAGGCAAGCAGCGTATACGCGCGGGAGATGATCCGCTCCGGCAGTCCGGCCAGCTGTGCGCAGTAGATCCCGTAGCTGCTGCTGGCAGCGCCGGGGACCAGCTTGCGCAGGAACGTGACATTATCGCCGGTTTCCTGGACAGCCATGCACACGTTCCGCAGCAGCGGAAGCGTATCTTCCAAATGGGCCAGCTCGTGAAAATGGGTGGATACCAGCGCCTTGCAGCCAATCTCGTGATGCACATATTCGATAACAGCCTGCGCGATGGACATTCCTTCGCCGGTTGAGGTGCCGCGGCCCAACTCATCGATGATTACAAGGCTTTGCCTGGTCGCCTTATCCGTCATGGTCTGAATATCCTTCATCTCAACCATGAAGGTGCTCTGTCCGCCGATCAGATCATCAGCCGCGCCGATACGGGTGAAGATCCGGTCGATCAGCGGGATTACGCCGCGCTTGGCCGGAATAAAACAGCCAATCTGCGCCATGATGCAGATCAATGCGACCTGGCGCATATAGGTGCTTTTACCCGCCATATTCGGTCCGGTAATCAGCAGCATCGAAGCCCCGCCGCCTTCCAGCGAAGTGCCGTTCGCAATGAACGGGGAACCGTCGATAACCGCCTCTACGACAGGGTGACGGCCATCTTCCACGACTAGATCGAAGGCATCGGTGACCGCTGGTCTGACATAACGCTGCTCTGCGCTCACCGTCGCATGCGACTGGAACACATCCAGCATGGCCACTGTTTCAGCCAGCTTCTGGAGCCGGTTCAAATGGACGGTAAGATGGTCGCGGAGCTCGACGAATTTGCTGTACTCCAGATCGACCATCTTCTCTTCCGCTTCAAGGATGAGCCGCTCTTTCTCTTTCAACTCGGGGGTCACGTACCGCTCCGCATTGGTTAAGGTTTGTTTGCGCTCATAACGCCCCTCGGGCAGCATGGAGATATTGGCCTTGGACACTTCAAGATAGTAGCCGAAGACACGGTTGTAGCCGATCTTCAGCGATTTGATTCCGGTTGCCTCCCGCTCCTTGCGTTCCAGCTCAGCCAGCCATTTCTTCCCGTTCACGCTCGCTTCCCGGAGCTCGTCCAGATAAGGATCGTAGCCCGAGCGAATAAGACCGCCCTCCCGGACCGAAATCGGCGGATCATCCACGATAACCGTCTCAATCATATCGGCAAGATCGGTGCAGAGGTCAATCTCCTCCACCAGTCTGCGCAGCGTGGACGATTCGGAATCCGCACATAAGGCGGTTAATGCAGGTACGTGCCGCAGCGACGACTTGAGCGCATTCATATCCCGGCCATTCGCGCTCCCGAACGCCACGCGGCCAACCAACCGCTCCAGATCGTAGATCTCGCTCAGCTCACGGCGCATTTCATCCCTCAGCATAAAATCGCGATGGAGCAGATCCACCGCTTCCAGGCGTTCATCGATCATTTTGACCGAGAGCAGCGGCTTATCAATCCATCTTCGCAGCATCCGCGAGCCCATCGATGTCCGCGTGCGGTCCAGCAGCCAGAGCAGCGAGCCCTTCTTGCTGCGGCTCTGCACGGTCTCCACCAGCTCCAGATTGCGGCGTGTAAACGGGTCCAGAATCATAAACTGATTGGGCTCATACGCTCTGATCTGTCTGACATGGCCGAGCGAGCGCTTTTGCGTCTCTTCGAGATAACCCGTAAGAAGGCTGATCGCCCGATACCGCGCCGGTGCGATTTGGTGCAGGTCATCTCCATCGAATTGTCCGCTCAGCTTCTGCTCGTCCATTACCTCGCGGGCCGTAAACAAAACAGGCCTGTTCCAAGCGGCAGCCTGCGGCTTCAACAGTTCAATCAATACCGCATCGCCGACAATTTCTACAGGGTGATAAACATTGATTTCGTCGGTCAAAAGCTCAAGTCTTGCAGCGAAGGACGTAACGTACAGCTCGCCTGTCGTCAGATCGCAGGCTGCAATTCCGTATGAATCGCCCTGGACTGAAACGCCAACGATAAAATTATTAGCCTTGTCGGTGATGGATTTGGTCTCCATAACGGTCCCCGGAGTAATAACGCGGACGATTTCGCGCCGAACCACTCCCTTGGCTGCAGCCGGGTCCTCCACCTGCTCGCAAATCGCCACCTTGAAGCCTTTTTCTATCAATCTTGCTATGTATCCTTCAGCGGAATGATAAGGCACGCCGCACATCGGTATCCGTGTCTCGCCTCCGCCGCCGCGCGCTGTCAATGTAATTTCAAGCTCACGGGACGCCGCGATGGCATCGTCAAAGAACATCTCATAGAAATCGCCAAGCCGAAAGAACAGAAACGCGTCCTTCGCCTGCTCTTTTACCGCCAGATATTGCTGGATCATTGGGGTATGTACTGTCACTTCTCGCCCCTCCTAGGTAGGGAATATTCAATTGGGAACATCAGACCTTCAGTATAACAGAAAAGCCCGCACGGGTGGAATGCGCGGCTGACGCAGATACAGGCAGCAGGCTTCCATTATTGAAAAGGGGCAATCCGCCATTTTTGCCGGATGTCCGTCGATACATCCCAAATGCTCCCCCGCCGAGCCGCTTCAAGCAGCGGCTCAATATAAACCTTAAGTTCCCTGTATGCGGGCGTGCCCGCCATCGCCTTCGCCAGCGGCTCCAGACAACGGGTGCGCAGCAGCTCCCTGTCGCCCTTATAATAGGCAGCGGCAATTTCCGCCTCCTCCGAGGGGCGGTAGCTGAGCCTGGCGCTCTCCCGGGCGCACAGCAGCGACAAGGCAAACACGGCCTTGGCGGCGGCGGGAGAATGCAGCCAGCTCGGCAGCGTACGGTATTCAAAGCCTCCGTGCGGCTGCATGCGAAAATCGCCCAGAAAGCCGTAACGCGGGCGCCTGGCATGCTCGGCGGGCGATTCCACCATCGCAAGCGGCAGCGCCACATAGCTGTCCAGCTGACGCAGCAGCCTGCCGGTCATCCGCACGCCGCTCAAATGAATATGGCCGCCCAGCGCAAAGCCCCGCACGGGCATGCCTCCCGCGCTCCACCGCAGCGTAGGGTCCGTGATGCGCACTGCAGCCTGCCCCAGCAGCCGGCGGATGTTCCCCGCCAGCCCCATTACCGTCGAGGCGGGCTCCGGGCGCAGCTCCGCCACGGGATACCTTACGCGGCCGCCGATGAGCACGGCGTCGCAGCCGGCTCCCTGGCCGCCTTCCAAATAACGGGCGGCCGATATAACCTTGCCGCCAGAGCCAAGCAGCAGGAATTCAGGATCCGCCCCCAGCATAATTCCGGCCCCCTGAGCCTCGCTGCCTGCTGCAGCATCCCCGGCTATATCTGCGGCGAAGTCAGCCGCGGCAGTCTTCCATACGGTCTGCTCCATATCCTCAGCGCTTGGCAAGCGCGCCTCGACGACCGCATATCGTCCTTGTTCATTGGCCTGGAGGGTTATGAGTCCCATATCCAATCCAAGAGCGTACAGCGCTTTGACGGCTATCCGCGTGAGTGGGCGATAAAGGCTGCTTGACGGCTCAAGCAAACGTGAAGCCTGTTCCCCCCTCCAGCCTTTCAGTCCGCTGTCATACAAATGTCTGCTAACCGAGATCGGCTGCAAATTGAACAGCGCTACCGTGAACAAGCGCAGATACTGACCGTCGGAGCGGCGCGTCTGATCCTCTTTCTCGAGAGGAGCAGTGGCCACACCCGCCTGCTCAAGTCTGCGCTGCGTCTCCTCTGCGTCCCGCAGCGCGAAGGCGGCTGCGCCCCCGTTCAATATCAGAGGCTCCCCTTCCCGCCGCCAATCCGCTGGCAACGCGGATTCACCGCATACAATAACGGCATCGCCGGCAAGCGGGATTCCGTCGCTCCACGCCTGCGGCATGCTCCATACTGCTCCGCCGCCACCCCAATACCACACCCTGCCGCCCATGATTCTCGCTCCGATCCAGCAATTTGCATATACAGCCGCTCCTTTACGGAGCAGCCGGCAAAATTAAACCTTAGAAAGGTAAAAAAAAGAGGGCTCTCGCCCTCGAATCTGTTGCCTCTGCCGCATAGGATACTTTATCCCGCTGTAACCCGCTAAAATTACAGCTCGTCGTCCAGCAGCTCCGGATCCAGATCTTCATATTCGCCGTCCTCGTCACCGTACTCAAGACCCTTGCCGTCATGATCGCAGCCGCCCTGGCAAACCGCGACGCATACTTTCGTTTCCGCGATCATCTCTACCACAAATTCCCGTTCGACACGAATAACGACGCTCGAGCCGCTCGCCGATATATTCGCCTCCACACAATTAGGTTCTTGTGTCGATTCAGCCGTTACTTCTTCTGTAGAAGCGCGGTGCTTCGGATCGAGGTAGGAGAGCGGCACATGCTCAACATAAGACAGGGTCTCTTTGGCTACGTCCGTTTCCGAATTTTTGTTGTAAGAATACCAGATGTTGATATCGTAAGTACCGATGACCTCAATACCATCGCCCGAACGTACCGCTTCATACTGGTGATTGATGACCCAGGCTCCCAATATGCTTGTGGGATGATGAGGCGGCGTAACGGTATGGGTCACTGTTGAAAACTTACGACCTTTGCCGCAGACAGCTTTCGTTATAATTTCTCTGCACTGAAGCTGTTTATCTGCTATTGCCATGTATTTAACCTCCTCCATACAATCATTCAATAAAGTGTATGCAGGACATAGGCATTTGTTGATTAAACTTAAGAGGAACAAAAATATATTGTTCTAAACTCTGTATAAAACCAAAGGTTTTCCTTCCCGGGAAATTAATACGGATAGAGGATTGCTGCTCCAAATACGCCGCTGAATCCGACCTATTAATGAAGTATCCCGCACAGCTTTAGTCAGCTGGCAGCGGGTTATTTGCAAGGACAAACCTATTATAATTCTTTGATCTGAAAATACTTTGCCGTGCTATTGATATGAGGGAAATTGGGAAATAGGATCAAGAAGAAGCAGCCTTATGGCCTCTTTTCTGTTTCTTCCAGCGCTTGGCGATGCTCAAATACCGCTCCAGCTCATGCATCAGCTGCAAAATCGCTGCACGGACCTCGAATTCCTCCCGGCTCACAGGCAGAGCCATGGCGCGGAACCGTCCCTCAAGCCCGGACAGCTTGCGCTCGATCGATCCCTCGTAGACATCCGACTTCACATCATCCGGCAGACTTTCGAACAGCTCGGCCACCAGCTCCCCCTGCGGAAGCTTCTCATAGACAAAAGCCAGCAGGACAAGCATCTGCTGGATGGACTCCAGCTGCTGCCGGCGCATTTCAAAGTAGGTCGGCCAGTATTTCCACGAATCGTCAGACTGGCCCCACAGGCGGTTTTCCTTTCTCATATCCGCTCGCTTGATCCCTTCATCGATAACTTGTCCGGCTTTAAGAAGCTCTTCCCCGTTCCAGACCAGGGAAGGACTCCGCAGCGTCTGGCCCATATAATGAAAAATATCGCTGAACAGCCGCTCCGTCTCATGCCGCAATGACGTCAGCCGCTTCTCGTCCTTGGGCATATAGATCAGATTGATGACCGTCGCCCAGCCCAGGCCTGTCAGCAGCAGCAATACTTCATTAACTATCAGCGCACCCGTCACTTCTTCTCGTGCATATATATGAAAAACGATAACGGCGCTTGTTGCGATGCCGTCCTTCAAATGCAATCTCGAAAGGATCGGGAAAGCCAGCAGCACAAAAATCGAAATCGTCCATAAATGAAAGCCAAGCACGATAAACAGGAAGGAGGCAAAAATAAGTCCAAGCACAGAGGCCATAAAGCGCACAAAAGCGCTTTTCAGCCCTTTCATGCGCGTTACTTCGACTCCGAGTATGGCAAGCAAGCCCGCCGAAAGCGCCGGATCCAGACCAAAATAATGGGCGGTATACAACGCTGCCAACGCGGCTATAGCGGTTTTGATGACGCGGATTCCCATAATAACCCTCTTCAGGCAGATGCCAACGATGTTAGAAACGCAAGAATATCAGCTTGCCCCAATATCTGCTGCATTTCTTCAGTTTCATCCTAACGCCCCGTCCGGCCCCGCGTCAACCACTGCTCCAGCGCTACGACCAGACGGTACATCACAGTCGCGACAATGGCTATTACCACCAAGCTGGAGAGCACCAGAGTGAAATTAAACACCTGGAAGCCGTATACGATCAAATACCCAAGACCTGAACGCGACGTGAGAAACTCGCCTACGATAACGCCTACCCAGGCAAGCCCTACATTCACCTTCAACGTGGATATAATGGTCGCAAACGAGTCCGGCATAATAATTTGAGTGAATATCTGGCGCCTCGTACCGCCGAACAAACGAACCACCTTGATCAGTCCGGCATCCACCTCACAGAAGCGGCTGTAAATGCTCAGCGTCGTGATAATCACCGTTACCGAGAGGGTAGTGGCCACGATAGCAGTGAAGCCCGCCCCGAACGCAATGATGAATAAGGGCCCAAGCGCGACCTTCGGCATGCTGTTCAGCACGACCAGGTAAGGGTCCAGCACACGCGAGACAAAAGGAAACCACCAGAGCATGGCGGCAAGCGCCGTCCCGAGGATGGTGCCCAGTACAAAACCGACAATCGTTTCGGCCGAGGTTATCCCGATATGCGGAATCAGACTCCCATCAAGAATTGTCGTCCATAACTGATTGAACAGCTTGCTGGGATAGCTGAACAGCAGCACATCGATCCAGTCCCGGCGGCCGGCTGTTTCCCACAGTCCGATAAACAGCACAAGGAGCAGCAGTTGTACCGAGAGAATCTTCCACTTGATACGCCTCATCCCGCTCAGATAGGTGCGGTGCAGATTGCTCAGACGGGCAGCCGAATAGGTCCCATCTGGCTCGGCAGAGCTGTCCCTGCCTTCAGCATGATCGTCAATGGCTTCATTGGCGTAAGACTTTCCGTCCTCTTCTTCACCGTGGTTCATCAAGTTTCCCCTCCCTTCCCGCTTGCCTGCTCCAGTGCCTGCCAAATCTCCTCGAACCGCTCCTGAAACTCCGGCAGCTTCCGCGCCTCAGTCGGCAGCAACCCGCTGATGCTTTCCGGCATATCGAATACGGCGCTGACATGTCCCGGATTTGCGCCAAGCACAAATACCCTGTCGCTCATGGCTGCCGCCTCGCCAAGATCGTGGGTGACCAGCACAGCGGTTTTGGAGAGTCTCCGCAGGGTCGTCTGCACCAGGTCTTCAAGCTGCAGCTTGATCTGCAGGTCAAGCGCCGAGAAGGGCTCATCCAGCAGCAGAACATCGGGCCTTGTGGCAAGCGTCCGGACAAGCGCGGCGCGCTGCCTCATCCCCCCTGACAGCTCATGCGGCATCCGTCTTTCCATCCCGCCGAGGCCAAGCTGCTCCAGAAGCGACCGGGCATAATCAACAGCTTCAGGCGTCTGGCTGCCGCTGATCTCAAGGCCCAGCAGCACATTGCTCAGAATGGTGCGCCACGGCAGCAGATAATCCTGCTGCAGCATATATCCGATCTTCGGAGAAGGCTTCAGAATTTTCTCTCCGCCCACCGACACAATTCCTTCCGTAGGAAGGATCAGCCCGGCAAGCAGGCTGAGCACGGTGGTTTTCCCGCAGCCGCTTGGCCCGACGAGACTGACGAATTCTCCCTTGGCAACGGCCAGACTGAGCCTTTCGACAGCAAGCGTCGTTCCGCTTGCGTTCACGTAGACATGCGTGACATCTTGAAGCTTCAGAACGTTCTCCATGGATTCATCTCCTTCTCCCGCGGGCTGCTTAAGCGGCATTACTTCATGGCTTGCTCGGCGAACGTATTGTTAACCAGCGCCTCATGATCCGTCCTCGCCGCAAGCTCGCCTGCTTCCGTCATGACATCCTGCAGGTTATCCCATTCCTGTTCATCCACAACAGGATCGGTTGCAAAAGAACCCTGCTGCTTGTAGCGGTCAATAACACGGATGATAATGTCGCGCTCCGTATCCGGGAAATACGGCAGGACAACATCGGCAATCTCCTCGGCGCTGTGCGAATTCACCCACTGCTGCCCCTTATAGACGGCATCGGTGAACTTTTGCACCGTGTCCTTGTTTTTGTCGATATAGCTCTGCTTCGTCATAAACACGGTATATGGCAGATGGCCGCTCTCAACGCCAAAGGAAGCGATGACATGTCCTTTGCCCTCTTTCTCCATAATCGATGCCTGAGGCTCGAAGAGCTGCACATAATCCCCTGTACCGGATATAAAAGCCGCCGGGATGTTGGCAAAATCGACATTTTGAATCAGCGTCAAATCCTTCTGCGGGTCAATTCCCTTCTTCTTGAGCGTAAATTCTCCGGCCATTTGCGGCATCCCGCCCTTGCGTTGACCCAGAAATTCACTCCCTTTCAGCTGATTCCAGTCGAAGTTTTCCACAGGCTCGCGCGATACGAGAAACGTGCCGTCCGTCTGGGTCACCTGCGCAAAATTGATCACGGGATCCTTGCTGTCCTGCTGGTAGACGTAAATCGAGGTTTCCGAGCCCACCAGCGCCACGTCAATCGCATCTGTGAGCAGAGCCGTCATCGTCTTGTCGCCCCCCGGCGTTGTCTGCAGATCAATCTCCAGGCCCTCATCCTTGAAAAAGCCTTCCTCCACCGCCACATACTGCGGCGCATAGAATAAAGACCTGGTAACCTCGCCGATCCGCACCTTGACTGGCCCGTCAGCCTTCTGGCCGCATCCGGCCATAACCGCCGCCAACAGGAGCAGAGCCAGCAATAATGGCAGCCTTTTTGAAATCCGCATAAGAAAATCCCTCCCCTGAAAAGCAAACTATTCTGTAGAACAGCCTATGCAGCGGGAACCCGTGTGGTGAAACAAACATCAAGACTTGTGAAAAAAATGGAGATTACCTGACATCATAGACCATAGGGAGGCCTTCGCAAAAACAAGCTTCCCGCACAATCGGCCTGGCAGCAAAGCAGCCCGGCAAGATAAGAAGAACCGGCTGCGCCGTCCTTTGCGGCAACGTTAGTTTCTTCCCTCAAGCCTTATAGACCTTTATAGGCGTGAAACTTATAAATGCTATAAGGACAAAAAAAAAGGCCAACCAGATTGATTCTGGCTGACCTCTTTGCTCAATAACGGCAGATTCCAACGACGGTTCAATTATAATTTGTAAATATCGCTGTATTTCTTCTCCAGGTAAGCGACCAAATAATCGGGATCAAGCGGCTTGCCGGTAATGGCATTAATGAGCTCCGAAGGCGTACGCAGCTTGCCGTATTGATAAACCTTGTCCGTCAGCCATGCTTTAATGGGAAGAAGCTCGCCGCGCTCGACCAGACCCCAGAAGCCCGGAATCTCCTGCTCCATGGTGACGGTTATTTGAGCGGCATACATGTTGCCCAGCGAATAGGAAGGGAAGTAGCCGAATGCCCCGCCGGACCAGTGGACATCCTGCAGCACGCCTTCCCCGTCATTTTGCGGCACAACTCCCAGATATTCGCGGTACTTCTCGTTCCACAGCGCAGGGAGCTCGGAGGCTTTGACCCCTTCGTTGAAAATAAGCTTCTCCATCTCGTAGCGGATAATAATATGGAGATTATAGGTCAGTTCATCCGCTTCGATACGGATAAGCGAAGGCTTCACCACATTGGTGGCGCGGTAGAAATCCTCAACACCCACATCCAGCTGACCGGGAAAATGCCGCTGCAAATCTCCGAAATAACGGCCCCAGAACGGCTTGCTGCGTCCGATCACATTTTCCCAGAAACGGGACTGCGATTCGTGAATCCCCATAGAAGTACCGGTGCAGAGCGTCGTTCCAATCAGTTCTTTCATGATGTTCTGCTCATAGAGCGCATGACCGCCCTCATGGATCGTTCCGAACAGCGCGCTTGTCACATCGTCCGTCAAATAACGGGTCGTAATCCGCACATCCCCCGGGTTCAGACCGGTTGCGAACGGATGCACACTCTCATCAAGCCGCCCACCCGTAAAATCAAAGCCCATCTGCTCCAGAATGAACAGACTGAATTTCTTCTGGGCTTCCTTCGCGAAGGTTTGTTTCAGGAATCCGCGCTCGGGCTGATGAGGCGATGAGGCAATAGCCGCAGCAAGCGGAACGAGCTTCTCTCGGAGTCCTCCGAATACCTGATCCAGTTCAGCGGTAGTCATACCCGGCTCATAAGCATCAAGCAGCGTATCATAGCGGGTAGCTCCAGGGCCCCACAGATCGATGAACTGATTATTATATGTAATGATTTTATCCAGATAGGGCTCAAACGACGGATAGTCGCTTTTTGCCTTGGCCTCTTCCCACATGGATTCGGCTTGCGAGGTCAGCACCACATATTCCTGATAAAGCTTGGGCGGGATTTTCACGCTGCGATCGTAATCCTTGCGCGTTTCCTTGACCAGCCTGCGGTCTATCTCGCTTAAGTCCCCAAGGTTTCCTTCCTGCTCCAGCTCCGTCAGCCACTCGCCCAGCTCCGGCGCGGTGGAGAGCTTGAACATTTGACCGGACAGCATGCCGATCGCTTCGCTTCTGGCCTCCATTCCCTTGCGGGGAGCGCCGGTGCGCAAATCCCAATACAGCACGCCCAATGCTTCCTCATAGCTCTTGATTTGGGCAATCCGCTCGCGAAACGAGCTCAATGCCTGCTCAACGCTTGTCGTCATACAGATTCCACCTTTCCGGAAATGATAATCGTATTTCTGCAAAAAAACCGCCGTCTTCACGGCCATGGCCTTATCCAAATAAAGCCTCTACTTGATCATACTTTTCTCAAAACGTATAATCAACTTTAATCCATGTTTACTTAAAGAGATCCCATCATTCGAGAGGAGCTTCATTCCATGCATTTTACCTTTACCCCCTCAGCCGTGGAGCAATTGTCCGAACAAATAAAAGATGATGATCGAAGCCTGAGGCTAATGTATGATACCGAGGGCTGCGGCTGCGCCGTAAACGGCGTCCCCACCCTGCAGCTTATCAAGGCTCCTGCGGCTGACAACAAGCTGGGCGAAGGAGATCCCTTCTCCGTCTGGTACGATCCGAATGACGAGGTTTTCTTTGAGCCAAGCCTGCGCATCGATTTTGACAAGTCGCGGCATGCCTTCAGCCTGAAGAGTGACAACCAGATCTACACCACGAACCTGAGATTGCTGAAAGAAGATATTCAAAACGTTCAATTTTGATCACGAGTTAAACAATTTGAATTTGAATTGAAAGACAACCGGATTACATAACTAGAGAGATTAGGATTGGTGAATAAACGTGAGGAACATCGAGAATATTCTATCCTTTAATGATCGTTTTGTTGAAAATCGCGAGTACGAGCAGTATCTGACCGACCGTTTTCCCGACAAGAAGATGGTTATTGTCACTTGTATGGACACCCGCTTGACCGAGCTGCTGCCAAAAGCGCTGAACCTGCGCAACGGCGATGCCAAAATCATCAAAAACGCCGGCGGCATCATCACCCAGCCCTTCGGCAATATTATGCGCAGCGTGCTGATCGCGGTTTATGAGCTGGGCGCTGACGAGGTGCTCGTCATCGGCCATCATGAATGCGGAATGACCGGACTCGATCCGGAAAACGTCATCCTGCATATGACGGAGAACGGGATCAAGGACGAAACCATCAACACGCTGCTGCATTCCGGAATGGATCTCAAGCGCTGGCTTACCGGGTTCGACGATGTCCATGACAGCGTGCTGAAGAGCGTCAGCATTATCCGCAATCATCCGCTGCTGCCGCCCAAAACGCCGGTTCATGGCCTGATTATCCACCCCGGCACCGGAAAGCTGGATCTGCTGACCAAAGGCTACGATATTGTGGAAGGCAAGCAGAACTAGGATGTTTTTTTAGAGCGCGCAGCTGCCCCCCCTGTTTTATGGGTTCTCATTTGCAAACAAAAAGTGTGCAGCCTTCCTGTCTGGGACAGGAGCTGCACACTTTTTTTGTTTCGGCTTGTTATTTTACGAGCATTTTGAGCGTATCGTCCATAATTTGCCCGCCTGCTTCGTAACCGCTGTACAGCCAGCTGCTGGTTGAAGGCATCTCATAAACATGGCCAGCCTTAACGGCAGGGAGATTTTTCCAGATTGGACTGTCCAGTGTTTCCGTCGTTTTGTCGCTGTTCACCAGGAAGATATGATCCGCATTAAGTCCAGCCAGCTTCTCCAGCGATACGGGACTCCAGGTAGCTTTCTGCTCAGCCGTAATATCGGACACCAGATTCGGAGGCGTCATGCCAAGATCGCCATACAGAACGGCGCCGCTGGAACGGGTTTCGTCCACGATATAGAACTGCTTCTGCACCAGCCACAGGATCGCCGCGGATTGTGTGCCGATGGATTGCTGAAGCTTCGCCTTGGTATCGGCCACCTTCTGGTCATAATCCTTCAGCGCCTGTTCGGCCGCCTCCGTCTTGCCAAGCAGCTCGCCTATCTTGAGCAGCGTCTTGCGCCAGTCTTTATTGATTTCATCGCCAATTACGTAGGTCGGCGCTATTTTGGCATATTGCTCATAAAGACCTTTTTGAACCTGCGACTCGGAGCCAATCAGGATCAGATCAGGCGAGAAGCTTGCCACCGCCTCGAGCGGCAGATCGTAGCTGATAATCGGAATGCCCTTCAAATCCCCCTGCAAATAATCCTGGACACTTTCCGGCCCAATCGACCATTGGGCTACGGGCTTGATGCCCAGTGCGACCAGATGATCCTCAAGATAAGAAGCAAGAATCCGCTGTGGATCAGCCGGAATCGTCACTTCATGACCCATTGCATCCGTCACGATTTTCTCCGTTTGCGCTTCGTTGGGCGTGTCTGTGCCGCTGCCTTCCGGAGCTGCCGGATCTCCTGTCGGGCTGGTGGCGGAATTGCCTGCTGACGGTGTACCGGCGCCGCTGTTATTATCAGCCTTGCCTGCCCCGCCGCATGCCGCCAGAAATAAGGTCATCACCAGCAAGACGCTCAATGCCAAGGTGAATTTTAAAGAACGTTCTTTACGCGAATGATTCATGAGTTCCTCCTGCTTTTCTCTGTAAGTTATAGAGCGTCCATTATGTAAGATGATGCGTTCATCGCCCTCAAACTATGATAATGATAATCAATATCATTGTCAATGAGTAAATTGGCTCCCTTTCCTCCTCCCGTCAAGATTCCTCTTCCGTCCTTACTAGTCCGTTTGACGTCTTCTTGTTTTCTTGGCTGCCGCGGCTGCCGCTCTTGCTGCGATGACATCGCTCCGATCCCGCAACGTATGACGGTGTAATAGTTCTTGATCCTCCGGGCTCTCTGCGCCCCATACAAGATTCCGGGAGCTGCAAATCTCTTCGCATTCGAGCCTCAGCGCTTCATCCGTAATCGGCAGGTTTATATCACGGAACGGTTCCTCCACTTCCAATCCGGCAAGGCGCTCTCTCACCATACGAATCAGCTCATGGCCGTCCAGGCCAAGTCCTGCCAGATGTTGAGGAACCAGCCGGTCCAGCGATTGCCGGAGCATTTTGGCCGCGCCGCGAAGATTGCCACGGCGGTGATGATAGGAGCCAACCGCAATTTGTATCAGACCGACCCAGGTATCTGCATACGCATCACCAGGATGCTCTTTCCAATACTCCTCCAGCAGCTCATGACATTCAAAGTAATCCCGCGTTCCATGAAATTCCACTAAATATAAAATATAGGCCTTTGGGTAGTTGACATCTCCCATTGCTATCCTCCTGAATTTCGACGTGATACGCATTAAAAGTGAAACCTTTGATCATATTAGACGTAATTGAAGGGAAAGGCAATGATCCTTTCATCGCCTAAATACCAGAAGGAGAATGACAGATGAAAAAAGGTTTAATGTTGTTCATGGCGTTCACACTCTTCTTTGCTGTCAGTGTGGGATCGGTAGATGCCAAAAGAGGCGGAGGCTTCAAGTCTCCCAGACAAGGCTTTACCCAACATCCCGCAAAGAATCCCGATAGCGGAATAAATAAATCGACAGGCGGGACAAGCGGTGCCGTAAAATCAGGTACGGCTGCAACAACGAAACGCGGGTTCTTCAGCGGCGGCAGCTTAATGCGAGGTTTGATGATTGGCGGTCTTGCCGGCCTGCTGTTCGGCGGAATATTCGGAGGAATGGGATTCCTGGGCAATTTTCTGGGATTGATCATCAACGTGCTCGCCATCTACATTCTGATTGCGGCCATACGGGGGATCATCCACTACTTCCGTAATCGGCGCAGGCCATCCAATCCGAACAACCGGGGTTCCTATTAATAATGAGGATCTATACGGATGAGATCATTAATGCGATTTGCCTGAATATAGCGGATCGCAAAGGCCTTCCTCCTACCGCGGTAGAAGCGCAATTGTCATGGGACGAGCAGTATGGCTATACTGCCGAGGTTTGGGTGCAGGGCCGCAGCCAGTATCTGGTCGAAGCCAACCTGCTGGAAGCGATCGAGCAGTATATGCTCAAGCAATACCAAAGACGCGTGTTCCGCTCCCAGATCAAATTGGATGTGGACGAAGAGTTTTGGGCAGATATTGAGGATTAATTCAGGTTAAGCGTATTGTTTATCACAAGAAGATCGGACATGGAGGAACAAGACCCTTCATGCCGGTCTTTTTTGATGGGTTTGACAAAAAGGTTGCAGCTGTCAGCGATGTAAATAATGGAAGACCCCCATTCTGCCGAAACCTCCTCTCTATTCAGGCGTTTAATCTACTAGACTAGTAGAGGAGGAGCTGAATCAATCTTATGCGTCAACGATGGAAGCTGATCATTGCGATCGCGATGATTCTGCAAGCTGCATACGGAGCAGCCGCTTCTTCTGTAAGCGCCTCCGATCTTACGACCCATTACCGCGTCTATCAGAATGACCAGGCGGTTAAGGAATTTTCGACCGAAGCGGGAGCAGTCGCTTTTGCGAAAAATTTAACTTACAGCCATGTTGAGCTGATAACGGGTCGAGTATGGGTATGGGATAATTTTCCCAAATACAAGGTTTATGAGAATGGGTATTCCACAGGAAACCGGGAATTCAGGACGCTTGCCGAAGCGAAGACCTTCGCCGGGAAGCTTCGTTTTCCGCAAATCCGCGATCTGGAGCAGCCAGGATGGATATCCGGCACCTATCCCCGCTTTCAAATGTACCAGGGAGACAAGTCGCTGCCGGGATGGAGCTATGCCTCTCTGGACAAGGCCAAGCAAGCCGCAAAGGCTTACAGCAATATACACATTGTCGAGCTTGCGACCAATCAATGGATTTGGGATAACTTAAGCGCTGCGCAAAAGCAGGCCCAGCGTTCGGCGGCAGCGGTCTACGATATCCGGCAGAATGGCGCATCGACCGGAAGCATGCGCTACTCCTTCCTCCTCGATGCCATGCGAGCCGCTGCCAGGCAGCCAGGAAGCGTTGTGGTAAACACCGCAACCGGACTTGTTCCGTATACAACAATAAAGCCGTTCACTGTCACTCAAAATGGCCGGCCGGTTCAATCCTTCAGCGGGCTGGGCGGCGCGCTGGTTTATGCCAAGACGCTGTCGGGTGCGGCAATCGAAAAAGACGGTCAGGAATGGTGGACCAATATTCCTTATTTGAGCGTTAGACAAGGGGAGCGTGTTGTCTCCTATTTTCATACGAGACAAGGCGCAGTTGCCTTCGCCAAGGGTTACAAGAATGCTTCGGTCGCTGCGGCAGACGGCCGTATTATTTGGAGCGATACAAGAGAGCTTGCTTATTTGGCCTGGAATGGCACATCCAGCACGGATACCATACTAGCACAGGTCCAAAATACACAGGGGCTGGATATCGACTCCCCTTCCTGGTTCGAGCTTGCCGGGTCAGACGGAACGCTGACCGATCATTCCGATCCTGCCCTTGCGGCATCGATGGAGAAAGAGGGCTTAAAGCTGACGCCGCTTGTGCATAATCAGTTTGATACGAAGATGACCAGCGTTTTCCTCCGCAATCCGGCTGCAAAAGCCAAATTCATCAACTCCCTGGTGGAGCGTCTCGCAGCGCTTAAGGTTGAAGGTGTGAATCTTGATTTTGAGGGGCTGGACGGGGGCGACCGCGCCCTCTACACCTCCTTCGTTGCCAGTCTTGCTGAGGCTGCGCACCAACGCGGCCTGACGGTATCCATTGATTTGCCGCGCGGCGATGTGGCGTGGGATGCCCAGACCGCCTATGATCATAAGGCTTTGGCGAATATTGCCGATATGATCATGATCATGGCTTATGACCAGTATTGGGAGGGCAGCCAGCAAGCCGGCTCCGTCTCCGAGCTTCGCTGGGCTGAAGAGGGAATCAAGCAGTTCCTCGCCTACGGGATACCCCGTGGCAAGCTGATGCTGGGCATTCCCTTCTATGTCCGCGAATGGCGGCTCGACTCAGCAGGAAAGCTGGTCGACAGCAAGGCTGTCTTTATGAAGGATGTCGCGGAAACGATTCAACAGCAAGATGCTGTCGGCACGTATGATCCCGGAGCAGGCCAAACGAAATATACGTATAAAAAAGACGGGTATACGTATGTATTCTGGGCGGAAACAGCGGATACCGTGAAGGCGCGTGTTGACCTCGCCAGAAAATATGGCCTGGCAGGCGTTGCGGCCTGGCGTCTGGGCTATGAAAGCTCCTCTCTTTGGACGATGCTATTACAGCAGAAGTAAAGATTTGTCCGCCACTTTATTAGTGCTTCCTCCCTCCGATATGGTATGATAATAGGGAACGGTTGAGAAACTATTAGCCAGCTTAAGGAGGAGATCAGGATATGTCGCAATATAAAGAAATTCAATCTCTTGAAGAATGGAACTCCGCTCTGGAAGGTTCTGCAGATCGTCCGCTTGTTGTGTTCAAGCACAGCACGACCTGTCCGGTAAGCGCGAATGCGTATGAGGAGTTTACAAAATATCTGGAGCATGACTCCGGCTCCGATACGGATTATGTCCTGGTAAAGGTGATCGAATCCCGTCCGGTTTCCAACCAGATTGCGGAAGATGTAGCCGTCAAGCATGAGTCTCCTCAAATTATCATGATCAAGAACAAAGAAAAATACTGGAGCGCTACACACTGGGCGATTACAGAAGCCCATATGCGCGCGGTAATGCAATAGTACCGATCCGCTTGAAACCCAAACAGCCAGCCTCTGAACGTCTGATGACGTCTTGGCTGGCTGTTTTATTTTATTAAGCTAGCTGTTCCCGTCCAACTGCTTCAACAGCGCTTCAGCCGAGCCGACCGGTGCTTCGCAAGCGAAATTCCGGCACACGTAGGTGGCAGCCTGGCCTACTATGGAGCGTTTATCGGCCAGATGCTGCGGGTGCTGGTAGCTCCCGACATTGCTGCCATCCTGCTCCGCATGAAACGCAGGCAGCCATAGGGCATGTAAGCTTTTCCTCCTCCATGTGGTTTCGTTATCGCGCCCCGGACAATCCTTAGGTCAATGCCATTCCGTAACATTCATCCAATCACGCCGAAGCCTGTATGCATAAATTACAATGTACCGTAAATTCAAGGAGGTGCTTTGAATGTCTGATGTAGTTGGCGGTGTTGGCTCAAGTTTCGCATTTATACTCGTTCTCTTTATCTTGCTGGTCATTATCGCTTGCAGTTGCGGTAAATTCGGTTATTAATTACCCCGGAACCTGACCCCCTTTCATGTTCCGGATTTGCAAAAATCCAAAAAAGGACCCGCTTCTGCGGGTCTTTTGCTATTTTCTCTATAATAATATATTTCCGCTGCTCCATACGAACCCCATTGCGGCGCCATGTCGCTTCACAGATAAACATCGGAATTTGTTACTGAGTTTGTATCGTTGTCGGTAATGCAAACCAAACGCTGGAAATGTTCATTGAATTGGCGCCTGGAGCAAATGCCATGGAGAAAAACTGAGGCTATATTCATTGGAGGATTCTTTTCCTGCTGCGGCTTTCATTTAAACGATGACAGAGGAATCCCATTAATCACGATAAACAATATCGTTCCAATGAGAAATATAACGTAGGCCAGCAGCGGCCTGGAATAATGGAGCACCACAATCGGCAGCATTACGAAATCAAAAGCATGGATTTCAGCAGGTTCCATCTGTGACCGTAGTGATAATCTCCAAACATATACAGAATTCCTTCTATTAACGTTAATAACAGCGCCCATACAGATATGTAAATCCCTTTTTTAATAATTCCTTTCTCGTCTGGATAGTTGGTCAGATAAATTAGTGTCTTGGGTGGATAGAAGAAAATACATATCAATAAATTATTAATTAAATCTCCTCCCAATGCAGAACGTTGATCCCACAACGTATATCTATAGGTTATTAGATTAATCATTAAATCTCCAGCAATTAAGAACAAAATAGTGGATTGGTAATTTTTCCAATTCCTCCAATCACTTTTGTAGTAAGCAACGATCCAAACCAAAAGAAAAATCGCTATACGCATCATAATAATCACCCCAGTATCAAACATTCCCATTTCGTTTACTTTTAATCGTCAACTGAGGGATGCAAAAAAGCCACCCGCAGTGGAATGGCTGATATTATAGGTATAAAATACGCATGAACACTCATTCCCGTGCTTTTTCACGTTATTTATTAACAGACTTCTCATCATTAATCCTGAATACATAATTTTTCCTTTTTTGTCCCATGAATCAGGATAGTCTTTCCTTCCCGTTCCGCAAAAGCCAGCGGATATGAATATACATCCAAGTGATAATCGTCCCGGGTAACTTCCCGATCTCTTTGCGATGATGCAAGTCAATAAGAGAGGCATATTGATAGAAAATCGCGGTATACAAGCAAATAGGGGGACGTGCTTTTTAGCGGACAACGCACGTCCCCCTATCCTCAAGAAATTGCATAGTCTGGAGTATTAACCACCCATAGACGATACAGAAATTACGGAGTGCCTCGTATAGCTGGCCACTACCGCATGAACTTGCCCCGGCATAGCCAAAGGCTCCCTTGCAGTCTTGCTGATCAGATTTGCACTATAGACATTGACGAAGCTCGGGTTAGGATAAAAAGTCAATGAATAGGCATATTTACTATCCGCTGTAATTGTCATTCCTCCAGAGCTGGCAAGGGGAATAAAGGCGCTTGGAGGCGTCGAGATACCGGCGGGAATGACCGAAATGACTTGCAGCCCTGACTGCTGTTGATTTATTGAACTTCTAATTAAGACGCAGATCCGCTTTCGATCGGGGGTCACGGCAATTTCTCTTTGATCCGTATAGCTGTCGATCGACTCAATGACGGTATTTCCGTTCATTCGAATTATTTTATCAACATCCGATTGGATGATATACCTTGAATTATTGGGTAATCCGGTCATGCTGAGCGGACTTTGTAAAAGTGGATGGGTGATTCGCTGATTATTGAACAGATCGTTTACAGGAGCCGAGAAGATATCGCCAGGGCTGTGATCTTGAGTTTGGACATTCAAAGCCTGAATTTGATATGCTCCCTGGTACCCGACAACCGCGAAAGGAATGACTTGTTCCATATAGGCGGGTGATCCGTATTGGCTTGCAAGACTTGCAAAAATATCATGCGTAACCGACTGTGTTCCTACAGGAATAGCATCCACGATGCCTCTCGCCGAAGGAGTGCCCGCCATATTATTGATAGCCACAAATACAGTGCTGCTGTCAGGTGATACTGTCAGCGATACATTTTCACCTGATGAGGTGTGAAGATCGTACAGAAATTGTTTATTGGCTGCATCAAAGACTTTGACAATACCGGAGTGCAGATCGGCTGCGTAGAGATAGTTATTATCCGGGGTCACCAGCATGGCATTCGTATACCAGGATTGTTCAAATGAATATATTTTGACCGCTTCTCTGGTCAATAAGTGGACTGCATAAAGCGAGCTGTCTACTAAATTGGCTACATACAGCTGTGTCTCGTCCGGGCTTATCGCCAGGTTCAGCAGGTTGGCCGGCACTCCTCCGGTAGCCACACCAACAGGAACTGACGCACCGGTAATGGTATTGGTTACGGGATCCACATAAGAGATCAATGCTGTGGATTCATCGGGGGATAAATGAGCGACATAAACGTAATTGGGAGAAGTGGACTTTTGGAATACGGACGCATTGAAATCGCGTTCGCTCACGGTTGGATTATAACCGCCAATCTGGCTTTCTACCCGCGCGCGCAGGGTGTAGGTATAGGAGCCAGCTGACGGTTCGTCAACGAATGTCAGGGAGACGGGTCCCTTAAAGTTAATGGAGCTGCCGGTTCTGGTTTGATCATAGATAACCGCGTTGGAATAGACGGGGTCACCATTTCGAAGAATTTGATACGTTATGTTCAGTACACGGGGCAAACCTGGCGGGCTGCTGAAGGCAAGCTGAAAAGCGGCATCCAGCTTAACGACCAGCTGATCCGTCGATACAAGCAAATTATGAATCGTATTCAAGGTTACCCACGAACCGGGCGTTCCTGAAGGAAATACGACCGGTGTCATTGAGCGGTTGTAGCCCATGACCGGGATTACTCCAGGCCCATACCCCATCGGCCCGATGGGGCCAGCCGGTCCTGGCGCTCCCGCAGATGGATTGCCGGCAGCTCCCTGGGCTCCAGGCGGTCCAACAACTCCAGCACCTGTTCCCGAAACGGGATACCCCATCATGCCTGCAGGTCCTGCCCCTTGCGGACCTGTTCTGACTTGAAGATCAGAATCTCCCTTCGGCCCCGTCGGACCTAATGGTTCTATAATCATACGATGCACTCCCTCTCTGAAATCGTGAGCAGTCCCACAAAATTCCTAACTGGAATTCCGTTATGGATTATCTGGCTGCTGTCTCTCTATCATCTTTACAATATATGAAGTTTACAAGATTATGTCTTGGCATTTGCCTCAATTTTCTAAATCAGGGCAGCTGTAAACCCAAATAATAGATGCCAGTCTGGTATAGAAATTAAGCTTGTATTTCTGCTGACAGCTAATGCAATAGAATGGGGCTTTGAGAGGAATCTCTCAAAGCCCCGACTTCATTCAGATCGTGATACGGCTATCATAGCGGTATCGGGGTTTGGCCCCGACAGCATCCACCTCCCGGGGCAAAAGAAATCCAGCAGCCCTGCGGATTATGTAGCGCAGCTCATTCTTGTGCCGAAAGGAGACGACATCAAATTCGTTATTGAGCGAAAGCTTCAGGCCGGCAAACTTTCTTTGTCCAGTGGGGTCAAGAGCATCCCCCGGCTGCAGCCACAAGAGATACGGCTCCGATGCGGCTTTATGTATAAATTGACATGCCAGACGATAATTGACCTTTCCAGTGAAGGTATAAACATGCCTGGTGAAGCGTTTTGCGATTTCCACCGTATGGTCCGTGGATCCCCGATCCAGCACAACAATTTCATCAACAAGTCCGGCTGTCGACAAAAGCGAGGCTTCCAGCCGCTTCGCGTCATTGTTTGATATCATGCATAAACTGAGCCGGATGGGATCCTTCTCGATTAGTTCTCGAATGGGAGCCCCCCACTTGCTCTCCGCCTTCTTTTTGTTTTCTATAAGCAGATTCTGTAAATTCATTGCCGGCAGCTGATTGCTGCTCGCATGTCCGATATGGTGGATGAAGGAATCCTGTACAATCAGCAATTTGTAGCCATTGCGGATCGCTCTCAAGGATAAATCGTCGTCTTCATAATTGCCTAAACCATATTGTTCGTCGAAGTGTCCGATATCTTCAAGAACACTGCGTTTGGCAAGCAGGCAAAAGCCAATGAGACGGCGTACCTCGAGGACCCTTCCTCTACGTTGTTCACAGTAGCTTTTCGCAAAGCTCTCCATATCTTCAATAGCCTTGTAGTCCACCGCGATTTGTTGATTGCCGCTGGCATAGTTCGTTACCGGACCTACCATTCCGACCAGGTCGCTGCTATACAGAGCTTCGATTAAAGGCGTTAACCAGCCTGTGGGGACAATGGTATCGTTATTGAGAAATAGAATGTTGTCCCCTGTTGACACCTCAAGACCTTGATTGCAGCCTTTGGCAAAGCCGAGATTATGCTTGTTGGCAATCAGGACGATGTTATCCAGACGTTTGAGAAAGTCAACCGTGCCGTCCGTGGAACCATTGTCAACAACGATGAGCTCGTAATCTTCCGATGTGCATCGTCTAATACTGTCCAGACAATCTGCCGTCACCGTAAGCTGATTATAAGTGAGAATAACAATACTGGTCTTCATATCACCACCCCTTTACTTGTTCTCACCTCCTGGCCATGTAAGCTCCACATAGCCGGCACCCAGCAATTCTTTGTAATAATTTCTGTTGTAAATCATGCTTGGATGTGACGGATAGTAATGCAAGGCCACTTCATTATGGTAGTTGGCTTTGTGCGAATCCCCCAATCGGTCATAACACAAACACAGCTGCAGATGGGGCAGCCAGGTGGAAGAAACCGTGTCCTTCATTCCCATTGACTCCTCACGATCCGGCAGGGCTATGGCTTGCTCGTACCAGTAAATGGCCTGGATATAACGGTTATCCGCGAAGAAATACGATCCAAGCCTGCAGCAGAACTCAGACCGCGGAATATCATACTGGAGAGTTCTGCAGAGGGCTGCAAATTGCATCTGTTTATCCCCCAGCCGTTCCCGGCATTCGGCCAGCTTCAGGCAAGCCTGAAAATTATCTTCAATCCACCCCAGTCCGGTTGCCAGAAAACGCTCGTAATAATCGCAAGCTTCCTCATTGAAAGCATGTTCACGAAGCTCATTCGCGTAATAATATAAATCCCGTGGGGAGAACGCTTCTCCCTGTTCGGCACGCTTGCGGTATATCCGTAAATTCCGGTCGGTGTGCGGCTTATCCTTCTGATGGGTGATGCATACTTCGCTGGCAAGCGAACTGCCGAATACCGCCAGATATTCATGCACTGGCCCCAACCACAGAAAATGGCAATCGCGTCTTACCAGACGGTTGCGTCTCAAGCTGGAGGTTACCTTCCCCTCACTGTCAAAGGCAAGATTGTATGCCATGCTTACCGATTGGATATCGGGTTTGAGCGATGCCTTCAATTCCTTGAGAAGCGTCCGGTCCTTCTCCTCAATGTAATCATCAGCGTCCAGCCACAGAATGTATTCGCATGCCGCTTTGCTGAAGGAATAATTTCTCGCTGCCGCAAAATCGTCGATCCATTCGAAATCGTAGACCTTCGCTCCCCAAGCGGCGGCGATTTCCTTGGTTTTATCTGTTGATCCCGTATCAACAATGATTATTTCATCAGCAATATCCTTGACACCGGACAGGCAGCGCTCCAGAATTTTCTCCTCATTGCGGACAATCATGCATAGACTGATCGTAATCATGGGCTTCCTCCCAATTCTCATCATCTATATTTATATAAAATATATAGAAAAACAATCGGATGTAGACCATCTCAGGCGGCAAGCCGGGCACTACCGTAAAAACTGAAAAAGACACCGACGGTTTGTCAGTGTCTTTATTTCACGCCTTATAGCCATCGATTTCAAAGAGACGGCACCAACTTTTATCCTGCTACCCTGCAATCCATAAATCAAACCCGGGATTTGGTTAACTTCAAACGGCTGGCATATCGCAATCCTCAGCAGGTAATTATAAAGAGGATCATGCCCCTTCTCCGGCACGATCCTCTTTATGGTTTCCCCCATGATACCGTGACACTTAAATGTGCCTACTTCCCAATATATTGTTCTGGATACATAATAGCATCACTGGCAGGCGGATTATCAGAGAGTCACATCAAACTTGAATTGAAAGCAGGTGCAATAGTGGAAAATCATCAAACGAATGCAGAAATCAAAGCACCCGTTTTTGAAATCGGCCTATACACTTTCGGGGATCTGGTTCCCAATCCGGACGGCGGGGGAATCATCCCTGCACGGCAGCGCATCCGGGAAATCGTGGACGCCGCTGTACTTGCCGATGAGGCGGGACTCGATATCTTTGGCGTAGGCGAGCATCATACGCTGGAATTTGCCGTATCCTCCACCTCGGTCGTACTGGCCGCAATCGCACAGGTCACGAAGCGAATCCGGCTGACCAGCGCGACCACAGTACTGAGTACCATTGATCCGGTCCGGTTGTTCGAGGATTTCGCCACCGTAGATTTGTTGTCGGACGGACGCGCTGAAATTATTGCGGGGCGTGGAGCGTTCGTTGACTCCTTCCCGCTGTTCGGCTACGATCTTGACGATTATCACAATCTATTTGCCGAGAAAATCAGCCTGCTTATGAAGCTCGGCGAGCAAGAGCGGATCACCTGGAGCGGACGTTACCGCAGCGCCCTGAACGATCTGGAGATTGCTCCGCGTCCGAAGCAGCCTGAATTGCCCATCTGGATAGGTGTTGGAGGAACACCGGAGAGCGCCGTGAATGCGGGCCGGCTTGGACTTGGCATGGCGCTTGCGCTGCTCGGCGGACCTCCCGAGCGGGCAAAGCCCCTCGTTGATATGTACCGGCAAGCAGGACAATTAGCGGGTCATCATCCATCGAAGCTGAAGGTCGCAGTCTCCAGCCACGGTTATGTGGCCGAAACCTCCCAGCTTGCGAGGGATGAATTTTTTCCGTATTACAGCAGCTATTTCGAGCAATTTCTGGGTAAGCGGACCGGAAGGGGAAGAATGTCCCGTACCGAGTTCGAGCAATCAGCCAGACCTGGCACCGCGCTTGCTGTCGGCAGCCCGCAGGAGCTGATCGAGACCATTCTGCACCAGCATGAGCTTTTCGGCCACAGCCGGTATATGGCCCAGCTCGATATTGGAGGGATGCCTTACTCCAAGGTAGCGAAGGCGATTGAATTGCTGGCTGCTAAAGTCGCGCCCGTTGTAAGGCGCGAGCTGGCACGCTGACAGCATCGGAATTCCAAGTGTAGGACACCTTATTTTATTTTCCAGCGGTTCTTTATTTATGATGACCAGCATTTCATGATCTTCGATGAGACTGCAGATATTAAGTCAGTGAAAAGAGCAGAAGAGCAGAACCTCGGTTTTGGAGGCTCTGCTCTTTTGCTGCTCTTTTGCTGCTCTGCTGCTCTTTTTTTATGATTTGTCTTCAACCAGCGCCAGACTGACACCGGACGGGATTTGCACGATTGCAAGCCGCGCATGCCAATCTGTCCGAAAACGATGTCGTCTAAAAGGCCTTGATTAATTTGGGCTCTGCGCCTTCAAGCTTCCCATCCAGATATTGATCCACAATATCATTATTAAATGTGTTATAGATCATTCTTAGATGCTGGGGCCTCCAGTCGGCCGAAGTAAATAATTTCCCATTCGATTTTTGCGGAACGGCATGGATCGGCAGGCCTTCGCTAACAAGCTGCAGGAGCTTAATTAAATCCTCCGACGCTTGTATGACCGCCTTGCAGGCGACATCATGTATGCCGTCTCCGCGTTCCAGAACAGGAACGGAATGATGGATAATGCCGCCTCCGTCCAGCTTGGAGGTAAGCTTGTGGATGGTCATGCCTGTCCAGTTCGGCTTCAGGAAATAAAAAGGCCAGAATAACGTGGTATTTCCCCTGTACCAGGGAGACAACCCTCCATGAATATTCCAGGCATAAGCGGGAAGGCTGGCCAGCATATCTTCATTGAGCTTATGGATGCCGTAGCTGACAGCAATATCGGGTTGAAGATTTTGTATCCACTGCCTTGTTTGCTCATCATTAAGATTTTCTTTCGTTGCAGGATAAACCGGGATGCCGCTAAAATAGGAGGAATCCAACGATCCGAAGAATCGCTCCTCACTTGTTTGCCGGTCCAGGAAATGCCGCTCAAAATTTTGTCTGTCTATCGGAGATAACTGATCATCGGGAACGGGCATAAATTCCTCACGGACCTCGATTAATAATCCCGAAAGTAAATGTTCATCGTATAATTTTTTGGCCACATATAAATGCCGGGGATGAGACCCTGTAAGAAATATCATTTTCATCCTAGCTCTCTTCCTTTCTCATGGAACGGTCCTTCCAACAATCCCTTCTCCACCAGCTTCTGCACGTATGGCATAAGTCCGTCAATATTGCATTTGCTCCGTTCTGCTATATCCAGTAACGTGTGTTTGCCGTCTGAATAATTCAGCAGCATTAAAATGCGATTAAGCTGCGTACGGCTATCAACGATTTCATTGGAAGATAAAAATCTGGTTGCAGGAGCGTTCATGTCAGGATACAGATCATGTTTGTCCAGCTTCACTTCCCCATATGGGAATTGATTGATATAGCAGCCTTCCGCTTCATTCATCTGTAAAAGAGATTCCAGCTCATCAATACTTTGTTGAATCGCCTCTATCGTCATGGATTCTTTGGTATCCAGCGAATTATGATACCCCGGGTAATCGCCATAAACCGTCCGGGCCATCTGGCCGACAGGCAAATTAAAGCCTGGCGAGCAGTACTGCCTTTCATCCGAACCGAATTCCGGAGTAAACGGTCTTGTACCCCCCTCATATTGACCATGGGCAATCATCTGCTGCCATATTCGATCAAGCGGATTTTTGCCGGAACGTGATAATTTATAGCTTAATTTCTTTTGTCCGCCCAAACAGGTCAAGACGAGTCCCGCATGGGTACGCTCTTTCATTTGTTTGCCGAACCGATGCAGGTAGGCAATACTGCCAATGGTCTCCGGCACAAACACGAAACGGTACGTATAGCGGCGATTTGGCCAATTTGCAATTCTGTTGTACAAAAAAGCAGCAGCCAAGGGTCCGCTTAATTCGTTATTAGCCATCGAAGGATGACAAATGTACGTGCTGATTAAGATTTCCCGCTTGCTTTCTCCAGGCAAGAACGCATGGGCATAATTTAATTCGCCATTTATCATTTCGCTGTCGATATAGGCAAGGTAATCGCCATCTTCAAGCTGCTCAAGCTGTTTGTGGGAAAGACAGAACCCCCATCTGCGTGTGTAATAGGAAGTTACATATGGAATGGCATCCGGCAGCCCGGGGATCGTATATAAGTGTTCCTTGAGCTTTGCGAGCGGCATAACCTCGTTAACCGGGGTACTATAATTGAGAATATGAAGATTATTCGTTCTGAAATTTGCAATGATTTCACCATTTGGCCCCTTTAGCCATGCATCTCGAATAACCCATTCCTCCGGAATTACCCAATCAAATACTTGAGTTCCAGTGGGGATGCCAAACACTTCCAAGGGAAGCTTCTCCGACAGCAGAGTAAGAGTGTCCCGCAATCCCTGGCCGGTAATACTGCGGCAAAGGGGAAAGAGCTCGTCAAATAACAGGTTTATTTCCGCCATTTCCTGCTGCTTATTCACTCTTAATCCCTTTCCTCTCTCTTTGTTCGTGAAGATAGATTCATAATAAATGGACCAGATTCAAGGATATGGAGTTCCTTTCCCATAACCGTTGAACCCGCTTGCGACCGCATCACAGCATATCCACAATATATGATCGACAAGACTGGTTTGACACTGGTATAGCTGCATCATAACTTGCGGTCCCGTTGAACTATCGCATGAATTTTATGCCTCTTAACCAGGCTGTTATGCAACTATCAACAGTAGTTTCGGAGATCGGCAATCATACCGACTTTAAGCAATATGGATCGTCAGACTATTGCAACTCTTCCAATTTCCTCGTCAGCTCCATCCACCTCTCCGGCACATCCTCCACTTGATCCACATAAACCGCCTTCAAATACTCCGAGACGTTCATCACTCTGTCTTCAATCAGCACCTCCCGTATTTCAGACGGCTTCCCCGGCACCAGGTTATTCAATACCGATTGGAAGCGGTCCAGGGGCAGAAACATGGCCGGACTTTTTCTGTAGGAGCAGAGATTGGGATAACGCGGCGAGCTCCCCGAATCATACTTGGAGAGCCTCACTGCGGAATAATGCCCCGCCATCAAGGCATATGCATCAAATTCCAGCACGGCGAACCGTTCATCCGGTTCTCTTCGCGCATAGGTGTCCATCATTTTCTGACAATCCTTTAAAGTTGGCCAGAAAAACACATGCCGGTCCAGACAAGCCCGGAATTGTTCCAGAGTTGTTGCAGGATCAATCATACTGCCTGGAATCCTGAGATGTGTATTCACGATGATGGATTGACCATTATAATTCACGTTTACGGGTTTTAGCCGGCGCTCGCCGGAAGTGCCGCGGTTTGCTTGACTGCTGGACAATAGAGCGTCGAAATGGGCGATAGCCGGCAGATTGCCCGCCCTTGTAAAGTGAAACAAGGACTGCCTGTTTTTTGCTTTTGTTATGGCGGTCACAATCGTATCGTTCATGGCTTCAGCTCCTCCGCTCAATCGGGTCTATCCCCAGCTTATCATTATTCCCTTGTACGATGCACAAGCATCCCCTCCAGCGCAAAATAGTCTGCAATCACGCTCCCGGAGCCGATGGTCTTCCAGCAAAAAACACTCCTCGAGTAAGCATGTGAGAAGTGTTCAATGATTCTGTTGTGTATGCGAGTCAACTTATTAAAGAGGACCGTTCCGGTGCACGTACACCGCCGCCTGGGTGCGGTCGCCCACCTCAAGCTTGGCGAATATATTCGTAATATGCGTCTTGACGGTCTTGACGGCGATCGCCAGCTCTGCTGCGATCTCGTGATTGGTTTTTCCCTCCGCAATCAGGCGCAGCACTTCAATTTCCCGCGCCGTCAGCGCATCATGGGGCAGCTTCTGCGGCGCGCGGCGCATCTTGGATAGCACTTTGCCGGTCACTTCCGCTTCCAATACCGAATCTCCTCTGCCCGCGGCGCGGATCGCAGCGGCAATTTCACGGCCTTTTGTAGTCTTAAGCAAATAACTGAGTGCTCCCGCTTCAATAACCGGATACACCATATCGTCATCCATGAAGCTGGTAAGAACAATCACCTGCGGCGCATCCGCCAGCTGGCATATTTGCCTGGTCGCTTCCACGCCGCCCATTCCCTTCATGACCAGATCCATAACAACCACATCCGGCTTCAATTCCTTGACGAGCTTGACGCCCTCTTCTCCGCTGGCTGCTTCACCGACAACCTCAATATCGGTCTGTATGTCCAGGTAACTGGATAAACCCATCCGCACCATTTCATGGTCGTCAACCAGCACTACTTTTATGCTCATGGCTGCTTATCTCCTTCGTTCCCGATAATCGGCACCTTCACATCCACTTGTGTCCCTTTGCCCGGGGATGAAACTACAGTCGCCACGCCTCCAATTTCATTGGCCCGCTCCTGCACGGTTTTTAATCCATACGAGGAGGACTTGGCCGCATCCCGATTAAAACCAATGCCGTTATCCGTTATCCGCAAATGCACCTGATGGTTGTACAAGCCAAGCCTCACGGTTGCGGAAGTGGCTTCCGAGTGCCGGAGAATATTGGACAATCCTTCCTGGGTAATGCGGAACAGATGATCCTCGACGCCTTTTGGGAGTCCCTCCACAAGTTCAATCTCGGACCGTATCGTGAGTGATTGCTTGTCCGCCATCTCCTCCAGAAGCTCCTCGAGACCTTCCTTCAGCGATTTCCCCTCCAGTGTCGCCGGACGAAGCTGCCTGAGCAGCGCCCGCATTTCATTTTGCGCATTTCCTGCCATTTTCTCGACCATCTCGATTTGCTTCCTTGGTTTCTCCGCATTCAAATCCGCGCTTTCCACGAGCGCCGAGGTCATCAGCGAAATCGCAAACAACTGCTGGCTGACCGCATCATGAAGCTCGCGCGCCAGCCTCTGCCTTTCTTCGACGATTGCCGATTTCTTCAGCTGCTCACCCATCTCCGCTTTCTCTGTCGACAGCTTCTGCAGGGAAGCAACCTGCAGCTGAATATGGCCGGCCATTTCGTTAAGACGCTGGGCCATCAAGCCAACCTCATCGTCCTCACCTTCCCGCATCTGCAGACGATGGGAGAAATTCCCTCTCTCGAACAGGGTGATGGATTCCAGGAGCCGCCCCATTCTTTTCTTCAGCGTATTGCCATAGGCCCATCCCGTAATCGCCCCAAACAGGACGACAGCAGCGCCCAGGATGACGACGACCGGAATGTTTTTCTTCTCGATCCACCATAACAGGCGAAAATCCAATTTATAGAAGATGATGATTCCGCATAAAGCAGCGGCGAACATAAGCAGCGAGAAACCGATTGCATATAGGGTAAGCTTCCATCTGATGCTGACCAGCCGGTTCATATTCATTTTATAAATACCTCACAGCCATATCCCCGATTATTGAGCTCATGACAAGATTTATTTTCCTGCCGGCTTGCGGATAATTCGCCGTTTCCATCCGGAATCGGGGATTCAGTCCCTCACGATTGCGGCCCAGAACATCCAGCGACCCATAATATACCGTAATATCCACATGGACTGCCAGATCATAGGGGAGATATACGGTCACATTGCCGAGCAAACGGTCCACGGTAATAACCTGCTCCCCTTCCGCCGCGATGGCTTGAGACAGATCGATATGCACATCGCCAATCCCTCTCGGAACGGACAGATCCGTTAATGCCACCGGACGGATATATACATCTCCGAATCGCTCGCGCAGCGGGACCCGGCTGGCAGCGCCGCGATTCCGGTTTCCGGCTTCCGGTTTATTTTGCAGAAACGACCGTTTATTCAGCAGCAGAATATAACCCGCATAGATCAGGGCCGCACCGGCAAGCACACCTGGCAGATCCAGATCCAGTCCTTGCGACAGCAAAATCAGCGTGATTGTCCACGGGATAATGGCTGCCCACCTAATACGGGAGCGGAAAGTGGACAACAGCGAGCCCAGACTGAACCAGATTAAGGGATCGTAATATCCGTAGCCTGTTCCCGCAATGATCCAATAGATACCGGCGCAGACGGCGATATATCCGATGAACGGATGAATGAGCAGTCGTTTAAGCATCTTGTTTCCTTCTTTCTTCAGGAATCAGGCCCAATATTCACATCGCCGGCTTGCACATGTATGTCAATCGGGACCTTGCCCGTTCCGCTGGAAGCATGCAGCTGCCTGTCGCCCTGATTGATGATCTTGTCGAACGGATAATCAGCGTTTACGCTTCCGCCTTGGGCTGCCGCATCCAGTTCAATGTCCGCTTGCTCAGGCAGAGACAGAGTGGCATCGCCTTCGAGAATATTGATGGCAATGGATCCTTCCGGCTTGCCCAGCCGCGCATTCACGTCGCCATCGGTGACCTCGGCATGCAATCCCCCCGAATAGCGGTCCAGATTGATTTTGCCTGCCGTCAGCTTCACTTTTCCGACGCCGCCGGCAATGTTCGAAGCATTCATCTTGCCCGTCACGATAGCAGCGGTATAATCGCCTGAATAGTGATCAAGATTGATTTTACCCGTTACGATATCGAATGAGGCATGGCCTGCGTGCAGCCGTTCTCCCGAAAATTTGGATGTATACGCTTTGAAATCGAGCCGCTCCGCATTCACATCGCTCACATTCACATCACCTGACTGTAGCGTTATCGCAAGCTTATTCAGGACCATCCGGGCATCTTCCGATTGTCCGTACACATGGATATCCCCATCGCTGACTTCCGCAATCAAGCTATTCTTATAGAAGCTTGGAATATGAATGTCGAGGGTGGAGCCGGTCGGCAGGAGGCCCTTGGCCTTATCCTCCACAAGGACGTCGATTGAAATCCCCTCTTGCTTGAAGCTTAACGTGCCGCTGCCATGGAGTGCTGCTTCCATTTCTTGCGAATCGTCATCCGCAATGATGCGGATGTCTGCATTTGAAGCATTGATCGAAATCTGTTCAATCGTAACCGGGACGGCAATCCGCGCCTCCTGACTTCTCCACGTCAAGCCTTCTCCGGGGAAGGAAGCTCCTATCATAATGAGGCCGCCCAGCAGGAGCAGAGCGCCGATTAGCTTCTTCAACCGCAACAACCTCCTGTAAGACGATGCCTAACCATCCCATTTTATCATCAGACGGCGCTTTTTCCATACGTACCTGGATCTGATCTTGTATAAGACCACGGTCTTAGAGAGTCTGAAGCGTCAACCGCCTTCCGGTCTTAGATGAATTACAACCTGAGGACGTTACGCAAGCTATTCTTCATGGTTTATTCTGTATACACCTGCAAGAGTACGGCAGCACCGCACCAGGCAGGCTGGAAAATTCGAAACGGAGTGACTGCTTATGTATAAGAAATGGAACCTGTTAAAAAATCACCTGCTGGCGCTCAGCCTGCTGCTGTCCATCCCCCTGCTCAGCATCGCTTACATTTATCTGAATCACAGCAGAGGCGAGCATACGTTCAGCCTTGTAACCGATCTGGACCAGCAAATTCCGTTTTTGAAAATATTCATTTTGCCGTACTTGGCCTGGTTCGTCTTTATATTAGCCTGCTTTGTCTATCTTGCCTTCCGGAATCGTCAGCTGTATATGCACACGCTGCTGCGCTTCAATATCGGACTCGTCGTCTGCTACCTGGTCTATGCCGTATATCAGACCCATGTGCCGCGTCCGGAATTGGTCGTCAACGACTGGCTGGGCCGGCTCGTTCAATATGTCTACAGCATGGATGAACCCTTCAACTGCTTCCCGAGCACGCATGTGCTGACCTCTTACTGCATGATGAAAGCCTTTATCTCGTCGCCCGGAATCAACCGGTATATCCGCATTGCGGTATCAGGCATGTCCATCCTTATTATCGCCTCGACCTTATTTGTCAAACAGCATGTGCTGATGGACATGGCAGGTGCGATTGCGGTTGTGGAAGTGATTTATTTTGTCGGTGCCCGAACCTGGGCACGAACCCGTGCAGGTGAAAAGCGAAGCGGCGTTCCTGCCCTTCCGTAATTGGGGGGTTGGACACTTTGCTCCGGGCCCCGAAGATACCATCCGTCCCGGCTCTCTCCTTGCTGTCCTCCCATCTCCGGAATGCGAAGTATGTCTTGTTATGCCAAGCCGAATGCATGCACAAGCAGGAAGCCAAGGACCGACAGCAGCACCGAGCCTATCCCTCCTGCGGCAAAGGGTCTCATACCCAGTCGGCGGAAGGTGCCGATGCTCACTCCAAGACCAAGGCCTGCCATCGCCATTGCCAGCAGCAGATAAGCTGCGATAATCATCTGTGCGCTAATCGCCGCAGGAATGATACCTAATGTATTCACCCCGCACATGAGCAGGAAGCCGGGAATAAACCACGGGAACGGGATCTCCCTCCAGCTTGTGCGGCCTTCGGCTCCATTTGCATAACGGCGCTGCTTGCGCGCGGCCCAGATTCCGATAACCATTGCCACCGGCACCAGCATGACCACGCGTGTCAGCTTCGCAATCACCGCAAGATCAACCGCTTCCTGCCCACCTGGTGCGGCAGCGGCAATGGCATGAGCAACCTCATGAAGCGTAGCTCCCGAGAAAATACCGTACCCTGAAGGACTTAAATCCAGAATGGGATATACCAAGGTATAGATTAGGGTGAAAATCGTGCCGAGAATCGCAACCGTCGCAGCGGCAACAGCCGTTTCCTCCTCATTTGCCTTCATTTGCGGCGAGATTGCCACCACTGCGGCGGCTCCGCAAATCGCAGTCCCGCATGCCGTTAACAGGCCAAGCCTCTTATCAACGTTTAGCCACCTCGTCAGCCCGTACACAACCAGAATTGTAAAAAATACATCAATAACCGCAATGGCCAATACTTTGGGTCCAGCATGAACAATATCGGACAAGTTAAGCCTCATGCCCAATAAAATAATGCCGTACCGCAGAAGCTTCCTGCTAGAGAAGGAAATTCCGCCAGCTGCAGATTCCGGCATCCTGAATATGGCTTTGCAGATGACGCCAAGCATAATCGCGATCACAAGCTGGCCCATAATGCTTAGAAACGGCAGCATCGCCAAATATTTTGCAGCCGCGGCAAGCAGCAAGGTGATTGCCAGCCCCTGTGTGAATCCCATACCATTATGCAGCCTGATGCTGCTTGTATTTGCTAGTGTCATAGTATCTCTCCCCAGGCGGATGACTTGATTTCATTATGGTTTTAGGATTAACTATATAGCTCCGGGGGTGGGAAGTGAAATTCCGATCTGTTATCCAAATCATCATTAATCCTTATGATTGCTTGATTGGCTTTTAGCCAATATAAAAACAAGCGCTGCCCTGTCATGCAGGGGAGCGCTTGTTGTGCAGCTGCCTTTATCCAGATAGAGCGAAATTACGTATTCTGAGTATACGAGCCTATGCGTGCCTGCAGGGGACGGGGACTGTCTGCCGCGCGCATGCTGTCGTAAGCTTGAACAGCGGCAGTGGCAACCTCTATATCCTGATCGCTTGTTCCGCCGCTCACCCCGACTCCTCCGTAGATCCGGCCATCTTTGATGAGAGGAATCCCTCCCCCCAGGATGACAATCCTCCCGTTATTCGTTGTATTGATGCCGAAGGAAGGTCCGCCGGGAAGTGCCGCCTGAGACAGATTGACTGTCGGCATTTTCATCGCCACACTGGTCCATGCCTTGTTCAGGGCGATATCGATCCCGGCTATACGGGCATAATCCATGCGGTGAAAAGCAATCAGATTGCCTCCTTCATCAACAATCGCGATGTCCTCAGATACCCCGATTTCCCGGGCCTTCTTCTCCGCTGCCAACAGCAATGCTTTAGCCGTATCCAGCATAATCCGCATAGACGCATACACCCCTTATGACCATATATTAAGTAGTGTATGGTCATTTTCCCAGTGAAATGATCTAATATCTAAATTCTCCATGGCACCATTTAACACACTATTTAGTCGTAAAGTATGTTTTAATAAAAGAGAGCCAATATAAAATCTACAGCAAAGGAGCTCAGGCCTTATGCAAATCTCTTCATTCCTGTTTCCCAAAGACAAGGTTGCTTTCATCACTTCTTCCATGTCCATGAAGGAAGCGATGGATCAGCTGGAGCATCACCATTACTCGGCAATTCCCATTATTGACGACGACGGCAAATATATCGGCACCCTCTCGGAGGGCGATCTGTTGTGGAAGCTGAAGAATACCCCGGGTCTTACCTTTGATAATATGCAGCAGGTGCCCGTAACCGAAATAAAGAAACGCATCCATAATGAATGCGTCTCGATTAATGCGCAGATGGAGGATATGCTGGCCCTGGCGGCTGATCAGAATTTCGTGCCTGTCGTGAACAATGACCGTGTATTCATCGGAATTATCCGCCGTAAAGATATTATTGCCTATTACACTAAAAATATTACCGATTGACTGTTGCTTGGACCAGCATGGCATAAACACATTTTCCGGAAGAGAAACTCTGCAATCCTGCTGTCCTCCCGCAATTATGGGGGATAAGCAGGCAGCCTCTTCCTGCTATGATTGATGTACGACGTGCGCCGAATCCCCGCGGCCCGGCAGTACGGATTTTTCATACGATTTGACCTCGGCCAGCCATTCCTCGCGAACCGGAACCCCGCTTTGCCCGCAGTAGTAATCCCATACCGCTCCAAATGGATAGGATTTGAACTCTTCAGCCAATGCCAGACGTGTCGTATAATCCCCTTCGAGCTCCGCCTGCTTCAGCGCTTCAGCCGGCTCCAGCATGGCCCGTAGCAAGGCTTTAATTGTATTGCGCGTCCCGATCACCCATGCCGCCACACGGTTGATGCTGGCATCGAAGAAATCCAGTCCGATATGTGTGGTATCCAGCAGCTCATTGCGCACAAGCTCCCGGCCGATGTCCAGCAGCTCGTCGTCAAGCACAACGACATGGTCGCTGTCCCAACGGACCGGACGGCTGACATGCAGCAGAATGCCGCTGGTGAACAGCGATAGTGAGGAAAGCTTGTTGGAAATCACTTCTGTCGGATGAAAATGTCCTGCGTCCAGACAGATCAGCTTATCATTCTTGATGCCATAGCCCATATAAAATTCATGGGAGCCTACCGTATAAGCTTCCGCACCGAGACCGAACAGCTTGCTCTCCACCGCATCAAGGTTATGCTTCGGATCAAGCTCCTCCGCAAACACTTCATCGAGCGCTTCCATAAGGCGGCGGCGCGGCGCGAGCCGGTCGGCGGGAATATCCTTGTATCCGTCCGGGACCCAAACATTGGTCACACAGGTCTGACCCAGCTGCTCGCCAAAATAAGCGCCGATTTTGCGCGAGGCTTTGCAATGATCGATCCAGAACCTCCGGATGTCCGCATCCGGATGACTTAAAGTAAACCCGTCCGCGGATTTCTCATGGGAGAAGCAGGTCGGATTGAAATCCAGTCCAAGTCCCTGTGCCTTCGCCCAATCGACCCAGGATTGAAAATGGCGGGGCTCCAGCTGGTCCAGATCCACTTGTTCGTTCGTATCGGCGTAGATTGCGTGCAAATTGACTTTATGCTTGCCAGGAATTAATGAGAACGCTTTCTCAAGGTCCGAACGTAATTCCTGAGGCGTGCGCGCAGCCCCCGGGTAATTACCCGTTACGGAAATTCCTCCGGTCAATTCCTGATCCTGAAACAGGAAGCCCCGGACATCGTCGCCCTGCCAGCAGTGGACGGAAATCTTGATCTGGGCAAGCTTGCGCAGAACCTCGTCCACATCGATTCCATGTTTAGCATACAGTTTTCGGGCATCTTCGTAACTTGATTCAATTGACATGGTCGAACCTCCTTAAGCGATATGGTGTTACAGCATACTGTCCCGTACAGGAAGAAACGGCTGAAGCCATCCATTCTGTAGCTATGTCAAAGTTTCTTCTCTCAGAAATATAAGCAAAGTATGATGGAATTTTATACTTTGTTATATTTTAAGATAAGCCTTCCCTTGATCATCTCACGTAACAGTATGCCATAATCATCTGCTCAATTCCACGTCAATCGGGACAATTTCAGTCAGAAAATGAACCTTAACGGCTATCCCTGCCGGGTACTCCAGCGTTCTTGGAAGAGGTCATCAGAACCGTCCTGATCTGAAGATCGAATAGAGCAGCCACATAAACAGAAAACCCGCTATGACAAAACCGATCTCGATCGCAGGGATGTTCCACAGCATGCTGTTTTGGTGACTGATGGAAGAACCGATGATCAGACCCAGCATGATGATGCTGAAGGACAGCAGCACAAGGCTGATTGACAGCCGGTTGCTGATCCGGTCCAGCTTCTTCAGGATGCCGTCAATGCCCGAGACGCTGATCTCCAGCTTCAAATTGCCGTTATTCACGACGTTCAGCAGCCCTTTGATCTGTTTCGGAAAATCGACCAGAATCTCGCGGTAATCGGATACGTCCTTCCACAGCCGTTCTCCGATATTTTTCGGGTTGAAGCGCTCCTTAAGCAGTCGTTTGCCAATGGGCTCCGCCATCTGAATGATGCTGATCTCCGGGTCCAGCTTCTCGACAACGCCTTCCATCGTCAGCAGTGTCTTGCCAAGAAGAATCAAATCGGCGGGGATGCGGATTTGATGGCGGTAGGCCAGATCGAACAGGTCCTGCACCGATTCGCCGAGACTGACCTCGCTGAGAGCGACTCCATAATATTTATCGCGCATTTGATTGACATCTTTTCGAAGCTCATCCTTATCGACATGCTCGGTAATTACCCCCATATCGAAAAGGGACTTTATAATGGCGTCGGTCTTCTTGCGCATTAGCCCAATAATCAAGTTGGAAAAATGAAGCTTCATCTCCGGCGTAAGCCGTCCGACCATCCCAAAATCGATAAAAGCGACAACCTCGCCGGGCAGCACCAGCAGATTGCCGGGATGCGGATCCGCATGGAAGAATCCTTCAATAAAAATTTGATGCAGCACCGCTTGTATGAGGCGTTCGGCGATAATTTTATTATTATAATTCTTGCTCATCAGCTGCTCGTTGTCGCTGACCTTAATGCCCTCGACAAACTCCATCACCAGCACCTTGCCTGAAGAATACGACCAGTACACTTCGGGAATATAAATATTGACGTCCTTCTCGAACTGAGCGGCTATGAGCTCCGTGTTCTTTCCTTCGATCTTGTAATCCAGCTCATCAATCAGCGATTTGCCGAATTCTTCAATCATTTTTTGAATTTGATATTTTTTGGCCCAATCGAACCGGTTCTCCATAATGGCAGCCAGATTGCGGAGTATCTCCAGGTCGGTTTTGACCGTCTCGGCGATGCCTGGGCGCTGAATCTTGACCGCTACCCGTTCTCCGCTGGTCAGCCTGCCTTCGTGAACCTGGCCAATGGAGGCGGCAGCCGTAGGCACTTGATGAAAATCAGCAAAAATCTCCTCCATACGCATACCGGATTCCGCTTCGATGATGGCCTGTACATCGGAAAAAGGAAAAGCTTCAACCTGATCCTGAAGCTTTTCCAGCTGCTTGATCATCTCTTCCGGCAGCACATCCGAACGCGTGCTTCCGATCTGTCCAAGCTTGATGAAGGTCGGACCCAAATCCTGAATGACATTCCCGATCCGCTCCCATAGCGATAATTTGGGCGTTTTCTCGGATTGCTTCATGATCCTTGCGGGAAGGGAAAGCATATGGAAAACATCAATTTCCTCCACGATAAAACCAAAACCGTTGCGAATCAAAGCTATTGCGATATCCCGATACCGGTTTATGTGACGCACTCGTTTACCGAACATAGGGCTGGTTTCCTTTCAGTTGGCCTTGACGCCTACGCCTGATCCTCTTGCTGCTTCCCGGACTGTTCCTCTGTCTGAACTTCGCTCACATCTGCTTTCTCAACCTTCAGATCCTTGATCTGGGATTCCAGGCGCAGAATATCATCCTTGGTGGCGACATTCAATTCAACCAGCAGCAGCTTCAGCTGCTCCCGCACGATCCGTTTGAGCTCATTTTGCTCGTCCTCGCCCTTTTGTATCAGGCGGTTCAGCAGCTCCTTGGAGTCGCCAGGGGCGATCTCCCCTTTTTTCACCAGCTCTTCGACCGCCTTCTCGACCTTTTCCTTGCTTGTAATCGTAATGCCTACGCCGAGCGCCAATGCTTTTTTGATCAATTCATTCATCTTAACAGCCTCCCGTTCATCATTTATATTTACTAGCATGAATCCTGGCTTTAGTACAGCTTCCCCTGAATATACAGATTGGTCGACAGCTTCATGACCGCGTGGGTATAGCAGATTTGACGCAGCGAGCGGCTGTTCCCGAAGTAACCGGGGTAAATCGCGTTCATGGTCGATTTCATCTTGTCATGAAGCAGCTCAAATACCTGCGCTTCACTGTAAAATTGCGTCTCGCGGCCCTGCAGCCACTCAAAATACGAGACGATGACGCCGCCCGCATTCGCCAGAATATCCGGTATGACGATACAGCCTTTATCCAGCAATATCTGATCTGCATCACCCGTAACCGGAGCATTCGCTCCTTCTACAATGAAGCTGGCTTTGATGCGCTCCACATTATCGGCGCGTATCTGATCCTCCAGCGCCGCGAGTACCAGAACCTCGACATCCAGATAGAGAATATCCTCTCTGCCCCGGATTTCCGCTTTGACATTCGCTTCGGCAAGCCCTTCCGGCGTATTCGGCAGATCGCCATGATGCGTCTGTGCATAGCCGATGAGAGCAGGAATGTCCAGGCCTTCGGCATTGTATAAAGTGCTGTTGCGGTCGCTGACCGCCACAATTTTATTCTGCAGCTTCGTGCACTGGTAGGCTTCCAGGGCCACGATGGAACCGACATTGCCGAACCCTTGAACGGCCAGCTTCAGCGGTCGGCCGGCATGAGCCATAACGGTCTGGGCGAAGGAGTTGCTGCTGCCTGCAAACCCATGCTGTCCCTGAAGAAAATCATGGAGCAAATAGCGGAAGGTGAAATAAACGCCCTTGCCGGTCGCTTCCCTTCTTCCCAGGGAGCCTCCGTTAATGACGCTTTTGCCCGTGAAGCTGCCGCGATAGGGCTTTCCGGGATTAATGCTTTTATATTCAGCCATCATCCAGTCCATTTCGCGTTCGCCCGTGCCAACGTCAGGCGCTGGAATATCCTTGTCGGGTCCCAAAATATCGCTGAAATACTGGACATATTTTTTGCAGATGAGGTACAGCTCGCGTGCGGAATAGTTTCGCGGATTAATCGCAACCCCGCCTTTTCCGCCGCCAAAAGGAACCTCATGGAGCGCGTTTTTAAGCGTCATTAACGCAGCCAAATTAATAACTTCATCCTCGTTCACCGATTCGTGGAAACGGATGCCCCCTTTATAGGGGCCCAGCGTATCGTTATGCTGAGTCCGAAAAGCGGGAATCCTCGTCACCTCGCCATTGTCCAGCGGAACGCGCAGAAAGGATTTGTGCATGCGATTGGGAGTAGATAATATGGAGGCCAGAGATTTGAAGGCTTTCGCTCTGATTTCGTCCTGTAAAACCGGCAAATAAGCGGCGTCTTCCAGCAGATTTTGTAAGGAACGCTCAATGACTGCGCTTGTCTTGCTTGTCATATGTATGGATCACCTCATATTTTGGATTGTCGTACGTTGCCTCCTCCAATTACAGTATAACCAACCGCGGGCCTTTGACCAAATTTTTACTTGAGACAGCCGTATCCTTGGCAGCAGACTGCGGCGAAACAACAATAAGGCGGCCTCTTCCTGGTCTCAGACCGGGAAGAGGCCGCCTTATCCGTAAAGCCCGGGGACAAGCATGGCTGCTCAGATGGAAGCCGCGTTTCATACTCTAACACTTCATCAGGCGGCTTCCGCAGGCTCCGCCAGCTAATCACCGGTTATCTATATAAACGCCATTAGGCTCCTACAGCGTGAGCCATCCTGACGGATTTTCGAATCCGCACGGCCATCACGGCCGCAAACAAGCAGACAAAGCCGGCCATCACGAACGGAACGGTATAGCTGCCGAGCCAGTCGCGCAGCACCCCTGCCCCATAAGCGGCAGTGGAAGCCCCTACCTGATGAGCAACGACGATCCAGCCAAATACCATTCCCGCCTTTTCTTTTCCGAATACATCGGAGGTGATCTTGACCGTCGGCGGAACAGTGGCAATCCAGTCCAATCCGTAGAATACCGCGAAGATCAGCAGCTGGGTGTAGCCCATACTGAGAGCGGTGGGCAGGAAGATCAGGGAAAGACCGCGCAGTCCGTAATACCAGAACAGCAGCCATCTGCTGTCGAACCGGTCGGACAGCCAGCCGGAGAGCGTCGTGCCTACAAGATCGAACACTCCCATCAACGCCAGCAGCCCTGCCGCTATGACAATGGGAATATCAAAATCGCCGCAGGCCGGAATCAGATGGGTGCCGATCAGCCCGTTGGTGGAAAACCCGCAGAAGAAGAAGGTCCCGGCGAGCAGCCAGAAGGTTCCGCTCCGGGAAGAGGAAGCAAGAGTCTGCAGCGGCGCAAGAAATAAATTTCCTCTGAATGGAGCCGGCTTCGTGACTACTTCTTCGCCAAGCGGGGCCGCTCCGACATCATACGGGTGATTTCTCATCCATATGGCAACCACGGGGATGAGCAGCACAAGAACCGCTACAGTCGTAAAGATGGAGGCTCTCCAGCCAATCGCCGTCGTAATTTGCGCCAGCAGCGGGAGGAACAGCAGCTGGCCGGTAGCCGCGCTGGCCGTAAGCAGCCCCACCACTAATCCTTTATGCTTGACGAACCAGCGGTTTGCCACAGTTACGCCAAGGACATTGGCCATCATGCCCGTGCCCAGCCCGACCATTACACCCCACAGCAGGAAAAACTGCCAGAGCGCCGTCATCAGGGGTGTCAGCGAGAGACTGCCTGCCAGCAGAATCATGGCGATGACCATCATCCGGCGAATTCCAAAACGCGCCATCAGCGCGGCTGAGAACGGCCCCATAAGGCCATAAAGCAGGATCTTAATGGATAAAGCTCCGGATACGGATGCCCGGTCCCAGCCGAATTCCTTTTCGAACGAGAGCATTAGGACACTTGGAATCGAATTGATTCCCGCGGAGACGAGCAAAGCCAAGAAGGCAATCAGCACGACAATCCATCCATAATAAAGCTTTGATGCTTTTGCAGCCTCTGTCATCATTTGTTCCCCCTGAATGGAAATAACTTCCTTACTGTAATATTAAATATTACAGTAAAGAACAAAAAAAATTAAAGCCTGGATTGCAGCTCCACGCGCTTAAGAATATCGGCAATGGTATAGTTGTGCAGATAGCTGCCCACCTGATCCTCCAATGAAATAAAAATACCATCCATGGCACTTTCAATATTAGCCCCAATATGGCATTGCGTATTGGGATTCGGGAATTTGGGCTTCAACGATCCTTCCGAGGTAAGCAAATACAGTTCATCCAGCGTGACCTCTTCCGGCCTGCAGTTGAGCTCGAACCCGCCGCCGGCACCCTCTTTGGATTTGATATATCCCTTCTTGCACAGCATGCTGAGTACCTTGCGCACCCTTACGGGATGGACGGATACGCTTCTGGCAATGCGGTCGCTTGGCGCTATATGTAAAGGCAAATGAGCCAAATAGGATAGACTGTGCACGGCTATTGTGAAATCGCTGTTCATATGCTGCCTCATCTCCCATTGGTTGAATAACTATAATAATATTTGTTACAGTTACTTCCGTCAAGATTTTTTTTCGGTGGCACACAGATTGTATCACTGGAGCTTTTCCGGTTCAGGATTTGATCTGTTTATGGTACGATAATAGTTCATGATTGCTCCCTGATAGTAACATGAAGAGCGGCAACGAGATGATTGTTGAAGGAGGTCCGCTTATGGGCCATGCAGAACCTGAGTTTTCCCCAAGCTTTGCACTGGATGAATATACGAACCGCTTCCTTACCGAATATCCCGTGAACTGCCAGCTCCGGACAGCTCCGCTTAGCCAACGGATGCTCCATGCCCACAATGGCTTCGAATTTTATTTTTGTCTGGATGGCTCCGGCTCCTACATCGTCGGAGACCGGCTATATCCGCTGAAAGCCGGCACATTGACCATTATCCGACCTCACGTCGTTCACAGGCCCTTCACCGGAAAGACTGAGCCGCTGCACCGGTTCGTTGTTTCGATAGACGAAGCTTATATGGATGCAATCAAAGCAGCCTGCTTCGGCTCTGCTCTGCCTATTTCTTCCCTGTTCATAGATGACGAATACCAATCTGCCCATTATTTTCTTTCCACGCCGCAGCAATCGAAACTTGCCAACCTTCTCTCGGAGCTGGAGCTGCAGCTACAGAACAAGACCCCCTATGGCGAATTGGCTGTGCTCAAATCCATTGCCGAGCTGCTGATGCTCATCATTGAGCTGCAAAAAACCGGGCCAGCCGGCATGAACCCGGCAGAATCGGAGGATGAGCGGATTGTAGGCGGGGTGTTATCCTATTTAACAGCGCATTATCAGGAAAAGCTCCAGGTGGAGGATCTGCTGCGGCTGTATCCGGTTTCCAGATCGCGGTTATTTTACATTTTCAAGGAAGCTACCGGAAATACCATCAAGCAGTTTCTGACGGATTACCGTCTGAATCAGGCCAAGCGGCTGCTGGTGGAATCCGCAATACCGGTTTCAGAGATAGCCCTGCTTACAGGCTTCGGGGATATGTCGCATTTCTTTCATGTATTCAAAAGAGGAACCGGGCTATCGCCAAAAAAATACCGCAGCGAAGCCGCCGGAAGCGTAAAAAGGCAATCCGGTACAACCCGGATCACCTGAATGTATGGTGAAAATATCATGCCGCGCATGTGGAAACGTCGTCTTTCGATATATCACAAGCGTTTATAAATGAGTCAGCTGCCTGTCAATTGTCGATGCAGCTGTTGTTCGCCTGAATTTTTGGTTTTTCGGCTAACTTTCCGCACGGATTTCACGGGAGCACGCGATCTTCGGGATGAGCGCCCAGCCAGGTGCTTTTTCTGACCGTCTCACTCATCCCTTCCCGCGTATGGCTTGAACGAGCAGCAGGAGAACCAGGCCTTGTCCATAGAGAGCCGGATAAATGGGAACCTCGTTATAAGCCGCGATGCTGGCCAATACAGGCGTTCCGCCGGAAACGCCCCCGACTTCCCCTTCCTCCGAGATATAAGGAATCACCGCCTGTAAGACCCGCTCTACGACTGCATTCCACTGTTCATCGGGTTCGATCATACCTGTTTCAAGCGCTTTCGAGATGCCCGCGCCAATCCCTGCGCTTCCGGAAATCTCACGATAATAATCAGGCTCATCCATCACCGTGCTCCATAAACCATCCGCCTGCTGATAACCCGCCAGACCCTTGATCAGCCTGCCGTATCTTTCGATGACCTCATCGGGAACCTCAATGTGAGGAGCAATCTCCACCAGGATCATGGGAACCCCCAGCGTTACCCATGCGTTCGCTCTCGTCCATCGGGCTGCGGACATATGGCTGCCGGTATCGCAATTCCAGCCATGGAACAGCACCTGGGTCTGCGTATCCTGAAGCAGCCTCAGGTGAATCAGAACCTGATTCAGCGCTTCTTCCGCATAACGCTTATTGTCAAGCATGGAGGCGGTGCGCGCCAGAAAAAGGACAGCCATAAAAATCGTATCCGCCCATACCTGCTCCGAGAAGCTGGCATTCTCGGTGACCGTATGCTCGAAGGCTTGTTCCCGGGTGCGGGGAGCTTCGCAGATCAGCCACCGGGCCACCCTTTCCGCTTCCTCCGCATACCAGTCGTCGCCTGTCAGACGATGCAAAACCGGAAATACCGCGTAGGGGGCGATGCTGTTTATCGCTCTTGTTCCTTCCGCCTTGTCCTTGTTATTCGCCACCCAATTAACCAGATAAGCCAATATTTCGGGATCCTGTACAGCTTCGTAATATTCCATCAAAGCAATGACGCCCACTCCGGGCACCCAATCCCATTGCTGAATATCCATTCCCCATTCACCGGAGTGATCCTTCTTCATCTGTTTCCAAATCAGGTCTCCATACTGCCGCATCGTCAAGCGCCTCCTCAAAGGTTTCCTGCCGGACTCTATAGCCGGCAACGCCACTATAGCACGTTCCGGCACGCAAACACTTGGGCGATCGTCCTGAAAATATGGGCAAACGTCCACAGGGGACCGATTCCGGCAATCACGGGAGTTACTGCGCTTGATTCCTAAGCAGCAGGTCCGTCAACGTATCAATCTGTCCGAATGTCGAGACAGGATCAAAATAAAAATAGGTTTTATAATCGAGGCTGATCACATGTCCCTCTTTGACAGCCTTCAAGCTTTTCCACACGGAGCTTTCCATTAATGTGTTCAATGCTTCATCCGTTCCGTCAGGGTAAGAGCTCAAGAAAATATAATCCGCATTCAAATACTCGGGGAGTACTTCAAGCGAGACAGTCTTATATTGCTCGCCGCTGTCGATCACATCTTTTTGCACAAGCGGGGGAGCCTTGAAGCCGAATACATGATAAATAACCTCTCCCCCGCGGCCGTAATTATCTCCGAGCATGGCAATGGTTTTGCCGTCCGTTTCGAGAAGCGACGCGGTCATTCCCGGCTTCACGATCCCTTTCAGCTTCTCTTTGGCCTGCTTTGCCTTATCCTCGTAATCAGCATGCCACTTCGAGGCTTCCTCTTGCTTGTTCAGCAGATCGCCGAATATGGTAATTTCCTGGCGGATATTTTTGATGGAATCGTATGGAATAAGCAGCGTTGGCGCGATTTTGGACAAGGCGTCATAGCTGTCAATCAGCGTATCATTGATCACAATCAGATCCGGTTCAAGCGCAAGCACCTTTTCCAGAGATGCGGGTGACCCGATATCCTCAATAGTCTGCTCCTCGCTGGTCAGGAACGGACTGCCCATCCACCACTCCTTGCTTCCGCCAATCGGATGAATCCCCAGAGACAGCAGCGTCCCATGGTAATAACCGGCAACGATCCGCTGCGGATTGGCGGGAATTTCAATATCTCCCTTAACTGTTTTGACGATTCGGGTGTCAGATCCACCCTGCGCTTCTTCTTCCTTCTCCCCACCGGCTGACGCTGAATCAGACCCGCTGGCATTCGTACCCGCGGCGTTTTGCTGTCCATTTGCAGGTGCTGGTTCCGAATTCCCCCCGCAGGCGCTTACGATAATTGCGAATACGATGAGCATACCTAATATTCCTGTTCTACGTGAAACGTGAAGCATACTTATCCCCTTTCTTAATTGTTAATGATTATCATTATCATTGATAATGATAACAAACATCCTGGGAATCGTCTATCCAAAATCTGACGAATATTTGTGGCATTCGTGGATTATTGCTGTATGACACCTCTTCGGGCTGCAGTTCCCGGGACGAGGTATTATCCCGTAATAACTCGGTTTCAGCTAAGCCGCGTATTTTCTCCATATTGAAGTAAATGGACAAAAAGCCCTGCCGGTCAGAAATCGGCAGAGCCTTCAAACACTTATGAATGACAACAAGAATCAGTTTAACTTAATTTTTTTATGATAACGGAAGCATTTACGTTTTGTTGTGTCCCACCGGCTAAAGTCTGAAGAGTAACCGCGGCAGCGGAACTATAATTCTGCAGGGAAAGAGCATCTCCCGCCGCAAGAGTGATTATTGCTTGCCCATTGTTTTGCTGAGTGCCCGCACCGGAACCATAGACAGTCCCTGCAGCGAGAGCGCCATTTATAAAGATTGCGAATTGATTGGGTTCTACACCCGACACGGAAAAAGCAACCTCATACGTTCCCGCATCGGTAACGATGAGCTGAGAGGTTCCGGGTGCATGCACAATCCCAGATGTAAGTACACCATTTGAATCAAAACTAACATTAGCATTTATTGCAACCACTTGAGCAGATACGTTGTAAATGTATCCGTACTGGGATAACCCGCCTGCTGGCCCTGGATCACCCTTTGCACCTGTTGCACCAATTGGTCCTGCCGGACCTGGAGTGCCATTTACACCTGCATTACCTGCTGGACCTCTGTCTCCATCATCACCCTTAGCTCCTGGAGCACCGGCAGGGCCTGCTGGACCTGCAGCGCCATCTGCGCCTTTAGCTCCCGCCGGACCTGCCGGGCCTACAGCGCCATCTGTACCCTTGGCTCCCGCCGGACCTGCCGGGCCAGCAGCGCCATCTGCGCCTTTAGCTCCCGCCGGGCCTGCTGGGCCTACAGCGCCATCTGTACCCTTGGCTCCCGCCGGACCTGCCGGGCCAGCAGCGCCATCTGCGCCTTTAGCTCCCGCCGGGCCTGCTGGGCCTACAGCGCCATCTGTACCCTTGGCTCCCGCCGGACCTGCCGGGCCAGCAGCGCCATCTGCGCCTTTAGCTCCCGCCGGGCCTGCTGGACCGGTAGGGCCAGACGGACCTTGCGATCCTGAAGAGCCAGTCGCTCCATTTGCCCCAGTGTCTCCCTTGTCTCCCTTGTCTCCTTTTTCGCCTTTGTCACCTTTATCACCTTTATCACCCTTTTGAACAGGCAAAGTCGGTGTGACTTCATTGCTTTCTGTTGTAATCTGAAGCGTCTCGGTGTCTTGATTCCACTCAACCTTTGCGCCGAATAGTGTTGCCAGAAAGCGTACCGGAACCATTACCCTGTTATCAATTAGCTGTCCGGGTTGGTCAAGCGTGACTTGCTTTACATTGTTGCCGTTTTTAACGGTTGCAACCGATTTCCCCAAAACAAGGGTACCTGCAGTATCACCCTTCACCGCTGTCAAAGTCTCGGTGGCATTGTCCCAATTCATCGATGCTCCAACTGTATCTCCTACCAGCCGCATAGGCACAAGTATCGTTCCGTTTACCTTTATGGGATCAACTTCATTCTGAACGGTATTCCCGTTAATCTTCATCGTAATGCCTGCCGCCTGTATTACAGGGACTGAAAACAAAGTCATGCCAAGCATAAAAACAGTTGCAATCTTCATCCATTTTTTCTTATACACGTTGCTGCCTCCTTGGGTAAATTAAATTGCAAGTGATCATTCCACAGCGCGAGTCTATACAGCATGACCATCAATGCGAACACGCCAGAAAGATTGTATACAATCACGCCGGACCGGAATCCGTAGCCCCCTTCTGTTAGGTTGAAAACCAGCATAAAAAATTTCTTTTTACTTAGAATTGCCAGTCTATTACAACATACTATTTTTGTCGAAAGATGTATATAAAGACCTGTATATCGTTATAACTTGCAAATTATATTAGCTTTCGAATACTTATTCGACATTCTTCGACCAGGCGAATCCAACCTGCCTGCCTGCAAGGAGAAAAGAACAAAAAACACGCAAGCTTTGCCGTCGGCATCAGCACTGCGTGTGTTCGATCCGCAAATGTTTGAAATTGCACACACTTGATCGTGTTCTTTATCCTATAGAACCGTTCTTGTCTCCAGACATTTCTCAATGATGGCCATACGGATAAACAGGCCGTTCTGGGCTTGCCGGAAATAACCTGCCCGGGGGTCGGCATCGACCTCTGCTTCGATTTCTCCCGCGCGGGGAAGCGGATGCAAAATGAGGGAATCACTTCGCATAAGCTCCAGCAAATGACGGTCAATGATATACTTGCCTGCGGCCAGCTGATACTGCTCTATGGACGGGAAGCGTTCCTTCTGAACGCGTGTCTGGTAGAACACATCGGCCGATCCCGCCACCTTCATCAGATCGCCGGTTTCCTCATAAACAACCCCCTTTTCGTCCAGATACCGCTTGACCGATTCCGGAATTTTGGCATTATCAGGGGCGATAAAGGTAATCTTGATGTCCTTGTAGTTCGACAATAAATAACTGAGCGAATGCACTGTTCGCCCATAGGTCAAATCGCCGATCATGGCGATATGCAGGCCGTCAATTCTCCCGAGCTCCTTCTGAATAGTATACAGGTCCAGCAGCGCCTGCGTCGGATGCTCTCCCGAGCCATCCCCCGCATTGACTACCGGCACTTTCTCCGAGACTGCCGCTGCACGATGCGCCGCTCCAACGTCCGTATGCCGGAGCACAATGACATCGCAATAACCCGAGACGACCCGCACCGTATCCTCCAGCGTTTCTCCCTTGATTGCCGACGAGAACTGCGCGGCGTTCTCCGTACCAATGACGCTGCCTCCCAAACGGTACATCGCCGATTCGAAGGAAAGCCGGGTCCTTGTGCTGGCTTCAAAAAACAGCGAGCACATAATTTTTCCAGCAAAACGGCTCGTCCCGCCTGCCGCTACAATCTGTTCCATCTGGGCAGCGGAGCGGAATAATTCTTCCAGCGCCGCCTTCTCAAATTGCTTTGAACCAATAACGTGAAATGAAGGATTCATAGGGATTCGTTCCTTTTCCGGCAGCGAATTCAAGCTTCGCGCCCTTAATAGTTGCGGTCGCCACTAACCAATATGTAAAGCGGATCTGTCTTGATCGGCAGGCATGCCAAAAACTCCCGACCTTTAGAATTATAACGCAATTCCGGGCCGGGAGGTAACCTTCTTTATTCAGGTTTGCTTGACAGTGCGGCTATCCTTTTTTTGCGATAATTTCCGTATTTTTGATCCGCTGCGGTTGAACAGGAGAAGGTGAGCGAATTCGTCAGATCGACAAGCGTCAGGCGGCAGCCGTGCTTCGCTCCGGTATCAATCCCAAGCTTCCGGTTCGCCTGCCACAGTTCTCCCCGCTCCGCCCCGAGCCGATGTGTTGGCGTATGGCCGAACACCACCGTCCGGCGGTCCAAATGGGGATACCGGTGAAAAGGCTCCCTGATTTCCGTCAAATCCAGGATCGTCTGCTGCTCCAATGAAACCCCAGGCCTGATCCCGGCATGCACGAACAGATAGGAATCATGCCCGGCATGCAGCGGAAGCGACAGGATATACTCGCACCAATCCTTGCGGCGGGCCACCTCCGCCTTCTTCAGGCCTTGAAACTCCTTGTTACCCGCAAGCGCAACAGCTCCTTCTCTTGTCAATGCCTGAACATAATCCAGCGTATGGAAGGAAGCGATGTCGTCATCAACATAATCGCCAAGCAGATAAAGACGATCGGAACGAGAATCATAATCCGCTGCTTCAAGCAGCAGCTTCAAGCCTTCCGTATGTCCGTGAATATCCGAAATAACCAATAAACGAGACAAGGTATTTTAACTCTCCTTCGTATCCAGGGCATAAACAAACGTCAATGCGACCGGTATTTCAACATGAAGCTCCGCTCCAATCGAAACACGACTGCTGTGGAGCACGGATAAACGCTGCCCGTCTTCCGTTTTGACCAGAAGCCGCCACTGATTTCCCTCAAAAGCGCAGTGAATAACCGAAAGAGTCAGCCGGTTGGAGCTTGCCGACCCGGATGTCTGAAGCCCGTCGGTCAATGTAATATCTTCCGGACGGATCATGACTTCCACCCCGGCACTTTCATGAAGCGGTGCCGTTTCATTGGCGAATGCATATTGAAAAGTCACGCTGCCTATCCGCACACGGGGTTCACTATCGACATAGGTGATCATCCCCTGCAGCACATTGGTCGCGCCCAACAGCGAGGCTGCCCAGCGCGAAGCCGGCTTGCGGTAGCATGCCTCCGGCTCATCAAGCTGATCCACCTGGCCGCTCCGCATAATCATCAAACGATCCGCCAGTGAAAAAGCCTCGCTGGGATCATGTGTCACATGAAGTACGGAAATACCCAGCTGGCGGAACAAATAAGACATCTCCGTGCGCATATCAATGCGCAGCCGCATGTCAAGATTGGATAAAGGCTCATCCATCAGGAGCAGCGAAGGGCGGGTTGCGAGCGCCCGGGCAATAGCCACGCGCTGCTGCTGGCCTCCCGACAGCTGTGGAGGAAATCGTCCTTCCAGCCCTTGCAGCTGGAGCAGATCCAGCAAATCCGCTATTTCCTTGCGCTGTTCCTGTGCGCTCATCCGTTTGCGCCTCAGTCCATAGGCGATATTATCGTAGACCGTCATATGCGGCCATAAGGCATAATCCTGAAATACCATATTGATGCCGCGCTTCTCCGGTGCGACAAAACGGCCCGGAGCCGCGACAATCTGGCCGCGCAGCCGGATTTCTCCGTCATTCGGGGCGTCCAGTCCGGCAACCAGCTGCAGGAGTGTGGATTTTCCGCAGCCGGAAGGCCCCAGTATACTGATAATTTGCCCTTCCTCCAGCTTGAAGGAAACGCCCTTCAGCGCTGTAAATGAGCCATGCTTTTTCACCACGGAGTTTACTTCCAGAACATCAGTCATGCAGTTGTCTCTCCTTTCTGCGGAACGCCAGCTCAAGCAGCAAAATAATCAGAATGACAAATCCGCCGCCAAGCATCGTTGCCGCAGTGGCATAGCCGAATTTTAAATCTTCAAAGCCTTTGTTGATCGCCACCGGCAGCGTCATGAAGTTAGGCGGGTACAGGATGGTCGACACCGCAAGGTCGAATACGCTGGAGCCGAAGGCGGCAAGCCCTGCGGATAACAGCGCCCCGCGGATAAGCGGCAGCAGAATTTCATGGCTGCGCCTGATGAAGCCAACGCCCTGAAGCTCGGCGGCATGTATCAGCTGGATCGGAATTTTCGTTAAAGAGCCGATAATGATACGCGTAATGATAGGAATAGCGCCGGCAACGCTGGCTAATACCAGAATCCAGGGTGTTCCGTATAACAGCAGTCCGATGTTCTCCAGCCATGCTTGATTCCAGACGAAAATATATCCGATGCCCAGCACGACACCCGGAACTGCCAACGTAACCAATGAAAAAATATCGATCAGTCGCTTCCAGCGAAAACGTGAATAAATCAGCACATAAGCGACCAGGAATCCAATAATAAGACTGATAACCGCGGTTGAGCCGGCAATCATCAGAGAATGATACAAGCCCTGGAACAAGGCCTGCTTGTTGACGAACAGCTCCCGGTAATAATGGAGCGTCCAATTGCTCCAGACAAAGCCTCTGGAAATATTATTCATAAAGGACACAGCCACATTGGTTCCCATAGGGATTCCTATTACAAGGATGAGAAACAGGACATTCCCTGCTGTGAGCAGCAGACCTTTGCGCCCCATTTTCTTGGGTACAGCTGCTGTTGCGCGGGAAGAGAGAAAATCAAATCTGGCTTTGCGCAGCGCATAGAACTGCACGAACATAGCGATCGCAATGAACAGAACCAGATAAAAAGACAATACGCCCGCCATATCAAACCGGATCGGCGACGTATAAATGGCCGAATAAATAGAGTAAGGCAGCGTCGGAAACCGGTACACCGCCGCAAGGGCAGATGGCAGCCCGAAATCGCCGATCGTATCCATAAACACAAGCGCGGCCCCGGCCAGAAATGCCGGCAGCAGAAGCGGCACCCAGATGGTCCGCCACACGGTAAAGGGACTGGCTCCGCACAGCTTGGCTGCGCCTCCCAGCTGATCTACCTTCCATTCCATGGCCGTGTATACACTCAGGTAGGCAAAGGGAAATTTACTCAGCACCATAATGGCGACAAGCCCGGCGGGTTGGAATACGAGCGAGGTCACCCAGTCCCAGCCAAATATTTTATGTGCAAAGCCATTGGAGGAAGCGAACAGAACCCAACCTTGGGCAAGTATAAAAGAAGGGGTAATCAATAACACCCAGACGGACAGATCAAGCCATCTTGCCGTAGGGAATGACCAGCTTGAACGCAGCATGGCAAGGCCCCCGCCAAGTAAAGTCGCAAATACGGTCGTGCCGCCTGCCAGCAGCAGGGAATTCAGCATGGACTGCCGCCACAGCGGCCGGCTGAATACATCAAGCAGCAAGGAGAGATTGCCGGGATTCCAGTCACCGAAGAAAACGCCGGGAAAAACAACCTGGATCATTACGGCTGCCAGCGGATAGAGAATAAGCAAAGCCAATATTGCAGATACGAGCCAGCCCAGAAAGTTGGGAGACAGGGACGGCCTCAGCCGCCCCTGCCCTATGTTCCGATTATTTGCTTTTATCATGCAGCAGCCTACTTAACCGATTGGTCAGCGAACCATTGCTTGATTTCGGCTTCATGTTCAGCTGCCCATGGCGCTTGCGCGTAGACAAGCTTCGTATCCTTGGCGCGGTCATCCTTGGCATTAACGCCGACAGCGGAAGGCTCAAAGTAGCTTTCTGCTCCCTGATCGATCAGGTACTGCTGCGTTTTGGGATCCAGCAGGAATTCAATGAATGCTTTGGCAGCCTTCATATGCGTGCTCTCCTTCTGAATAGCTGCGACACGAACGGATGCCGGAGCGCCTTCTTCAGGCCAAACGATTTCGATCGGCTCTCCATCCTTCTTGAGCGTATAAGCATTGCTTTCCTGGATGGCCGCCACCTGAATCTCTCCGCCGGCTACGGCAGTAGCGACATTCGGGTTTTTCGGATAGACATGCATACCGTTGTCCAACATTCCCTTGAAGAACGTTTTCCCTTCATCCATTCCCTTGTTCTCGAAGAACCAGGATACGAAAGGATAGGCAGGAGCAGCTACGGCCGGATCGGCCATGCCGACGAGTCCTTTATATTCCGGCTTGGCGAGATCCGCCCAGCTTTTTGGCGCTTTATCGGCCGTAATCAATTTCGTATTGTAAATAATGACGCCCGCAGCATGTACGCCGGTCGGGAAATAGGCATTGTTGGTAGGTACGATCGGTTTTGTAAAATCAGTCAGGTTCTTGAGGTTCTCCGGCTGCCAGCCTTCCAGCAGCTGGCCTTGCTCTCCCAGTGAATGAATCGAAGGCAGAGCATCCATCCATACAACATCCCAATGCGGATTTCCTTTTTCCGCTTCGATACGGGACATCGTTTCTGCGCCATTGCCGACTACAAGATTCACTTTGTAACCCGTCGCTTTTTCAAATTCCGGTCCGATAATTTCATCAAAGTCATTCAGATAAACAGTCAGCGGCTCATCGTCGGACTTGTCATTCGGATCCTCAGCAGGAGCATTTGCTGCCGCATTCCCAGCTGCATTCTCTGCAGTGCTGCCTGCGGTATTGTCTGCTGTGTTTCCTGCAGCCGTTCCAGTTTCATTGCCCGACGCGTTGGCATTTCCTGCCGCCGCATTCGCGTTTGTGTTTGTGTTGCCAGCCCCATTGTTGCTCCCGCATCCTGCCACTGCCAGCACCAGCGTCAGCATGAACAGGATAGTTCCCACCTTTTTACTCCACATTTTACGCATTTCTAAAATCCTCCCTAAATCTTTTTCGTTTTACTAGACTTAGAATAGTCGAGTTTTGTTTACTTGAAATTAACGTCGTATATTGATTTTGTTAACGTTATCTTATTATATTGATAGAAACATAGATACCATCTATAATAAGGCCAAAAGGAGGCATCACGATGAACATACAACAGCTAAAGGTCTTTGTAGCCGCCGTGAACTATAAAAATCTGACCGAGGTGGCCAATCAATTGGGCCTGAAGCAGCCCACCGTCAGTTTTCACATCAAGAAGCTGGAGCAGGACACCGGGGTGGAGCTGTTCATCAAATACCACCGGCAATTTCGTCTTACGAATGCCGGCGAAGCGCTGCTGCCCTATGCCGAGCGCATCGTGACTCTGTTCGAACGCGCCGGTCAAACGCTGGCCGACTACCGCTCACACCGCAAAGGCCATATCCGCATCGGCTCCAGCTACACGCCGGCCACTTACCTGCTTCCGCCGTTATTGTCCAGCTTCAGCCAGAACTATCCCGATGTCTCGCTGCAGCTGACCGTCAAAAAAGCCGATCTCATTGTGGATCTGGTGAAGAACTTCGAGCTGGATCTGGGTATTGTTTCTCATACTCCAATGGAGGACGATCAGATCGAGCTGCGGCCGTTGATGGCCGACATGCTCAAGCTGATTCTTCACCCTCAGCATCCTTTGGCAGCCAAGGAAGAGATAACGATTCATGATTTGCACGGGCTTCCCTTCCTGGTTCATGAACCGGGCTCCACCTCGCGCAGGCTTGCAGATGAATGGGCAGCCGAGAATGGGATGAAGCTTGCCGTCAGCATGGAGCTTGGCGCGATTGAGCCTATCAAGGAAGGCGTGCGCTGCGGGATTGGAATCGGCATTCTGCCGCAAAGAAGTGTGCTTAAAGAGGTCGAACGGGGAGAGCTTGTGATGAAGGGTCTGCCGAATTATATCAATCACCGGTTTATTTGTCTTGCTATCCGCAAGGAAATGGAGCTTCCCGCTGTCGTCAGCAGACTTGTCGATCACTTTTCTGATATAATGTAATAAATACCAATTTGATAGGCAGGTGCTGCTTTTAGCATGGCTAAAATATTCGCGGTATGTATGAACAAAGGCGGTGTGGGCAAAACAAGTCTTGTGACTCATTTGGCCGCAGCGGCTTCCTCCCTGTTCCCGGACAAAAAGACGCTGATTATAGATACCGATGCCCAGGGCAATGCAGCCGTTGTTTTTGGCAGCGATCCCGATAAGTCCAAACTTACCATGTATGATGTATTCACTGGCGCCAAATCAATCAAGGATATCCTAATATCCATTAAATCCAATCTTGATTTGGCTCCGGCATCCGACAAGTTCAACATGCTGGAATTTCATATTTTATCCCAGCTGGAATCTTACCCCTCTCCTTTTCTGCTGCTAAAGAAAGAGGTTGATCAGATCAAGTCGGATTATGATTACATATTTATTGATTGCCCGCCTTCACTCGGCTTGATAGCCGGCAATGCGTTAAAAGCCGCTACCGATGTGCTGATCCCTTTTGTTCCGGAAGCTTTCTCCGTCAAGGGGCTCCAGCGCGTAATCCAGACTATCGAAGCATTCGGCTCCAAGGAGGAACCTTCGCCGCGGATTACCGGCATCATTGCGATGATGGTCGATGGGCGGTCCAAATTGCATCAGGAATTAGTGGGCCATGCCCGTGAGTTCTGCAGCAAGAAGGATATCCGGCTGTTTGAAACCGTGATTCCACGGTCGATCAGCTTTGCCAATGCCGCGGCCTATGAGGGCTCGCCGCTTGTATGGACTGACCGCTCCAATCCCGCTGCGGAAGCCTATTATACTTTGGCCAAGGAGGTGTTCGAATATGCCACCAAGAAAAAAAGAACTGCTCGTAAACTTTGAAGAGCCTGCGGACAAGCCGTCCTCCGCTGCACCGGAATCGATGGTAGACAAAGCCGAAAAAACGCTGCGCACCAGAAAGAAGCCGGCTGCAGCCAAGCAAGCCCGGAAATTGCCAGCCGACCCTCCCGGTCAGGAAGCTCCGCCAACTCCAGCTGTTAAAGTGGAGGAACTGGTGCCGCAGGTCAAGCTGGATAAGAAGCTGCGCAAGGAAACCCACTCCAAAGCCGAATTTTATATCCGCAAGGATCTGCTGGAACGGGTCAAAACGATATCGCAAGAAAAAGGCAAAGGCTTCAAAACCAACCTTATCAATTATGCGCTGGAGCAGGCATTGGATGGGCTTGAAGGATCAGACCATTCCCCTTCTGCGGACTAGCAATGCATCATCCATCTTAGATGTGTTTATGACAAAACAGGCAGCCAGCGGGTATTCCGCCAGCTGCCTGTTTTGTTGTGGTTTGCCCTTGTACTCTTGGCTGTGTTCCCCGACTACAGCGATTATTTCATCAGACCTTCAGCCAAAGAGATAATCTTATTGAATTTCAATGCGTTTCTTAACGGATTGCGCTTTTTCCTTCTTGGGTATTTCCAGCTTCAGAATACCGTTCTCGAAGCTCGCCGATATTTGGTCATCCTTAATATTTTCTACATAGAAACGGCGGACAAATTCGCCATAATAACGTTCACGCCGGATAACCTGATGATCTTCCCCATCCACATTCTGTTCCTGGTTGCGCGAAGCCTTAATCGTCAAATAATGATTGCTGTAGCTAATATCGATATCAGCTTTACTGAATCCGGGAAGCTCGGACTCAATCAGAAAAGCATCCTCGCGTTCGTGAATATCCGTGCGGAATGGATGGGTATTGCTTCTCATCGGCGCAAAGAAATCTTCATTGAAGATATCATGGAATGATTTCATCAAGCTGCGGCTGACATCTTCATTTCTTTTCCGAAACGGAACTAAATCCAACATGTACATCTCCTCCAATTTCTTATAATGTGATGCTTACACTTTTTATTATAAGGATGCTGCCTGCTCTCTTCAAACCCGATAAAACAACAATAAAAATCATTTTCCGTGAATTTAAGGAAATCCGGCAGTCCCCTCGTTATTTTTCTCAGTCTTTCTTTGACTTTCTCTGACTTTGATCTTTTTTGACCTTTCACTGCAGCTCGCGTGCTGCCCAGAATAGCCATGAGGACGTTACACTCCACATGTTGTTCAGATTTTGTACAGTTCCTATCTGGTTTAATGACCCTACAGGAGGGCCAGCCAACATGAAGAAACTGCTTTCTTTTTTGCTGATCATCACTGGGTTTGTGCTGATTGCGCTGCCTTTTGCAAAATAATGGCATTATGATCAGAAGCAGCGGCGTCTGCTTGATCGCATGGATCATAATACCTTCGCCTCCGCGGCTGAGAAATCCGATCGCCTGCTTGCAGAGAGTTACCAGCGATTATCCGACCTGTTCTCTAATGAAGCAGACGCTGCCGTACCTGAGGCTGTCAGCGACGATCAGAGCATGGAAGATCCTCAAGGAATCGCTGTTATTGAAATCGGCAGCATCGATGTGAAGCTTCCTGTGCTGGAAGGCGCCACAACGCAAAACATGAAGTACGCCGCTGTCCATCTGACAGAAACAGCCGCACTTGGAGATATTGGCAATGCTGCCCTGGCTGCACACCGGGCTCATACGAAAGGCCGATTGTTCAATAGGCTGGGGGAAGTTAAGATGGGCGACAAAATTACGATACGGGTCAAAGACAAGGTTATGGCATATACCGTATTCAAAATATCGGTCGTCAAGCCAACTGACCTGTCCGTATTGAATGGCAATGACACCGACAGGCGCTCACGCTTATCACATGCGATCCGCTTATTAATCCGACCCATCGTCTGATTGTTCAGGCGAAACTGTAATCTAATATCACTTAAAAATAGTTGTACATTCTATCAAATATTGGTATAGTTATTGTCAAGATAAGTCACGATAACGGCAAACCTGTCGAAAGGCAGCGACGCAAAGCTAGAGGGCCTTCCCATTATTTGGATGGCAGCCAGCTGCCGAAAGTTTGTCTTTTTTTGTTTTCTAAAAACAATAAACACTCAACGATAAACGGCAAACTTGTCGAAAGACAGGGACGCAAAGCTAAAGGGCCTTCCCGCTTGGATGGCAGCCAGCTACCGAAAGGAGTCTTATTTCATGAAATCTTTTTTTCTTGTTCTCGTGACCGTATTCATTTTGTCCCTTCCCCTATCCACAACTGTAGCAGCATCCGGTACGGACTCCCCGACTTGGCTCGATACGAAGCAATTGGATAATGGAATTATCGGAGCTGCATTTAAACCTGCCGCAAAAACTCCTGTTGTGCTGTTAATAACCAAAAACGGAGTAACTTATACATACAAATTGCCCGGGAAATTTGATTCATAGTCTATCCATACCTATATCGAAAGTCCCTGATCCCCCTTTTGGGCTCGTTGTTTTTTACCAGACACATTTCCCTCAGATTCAGCCCAATGACCTATCCATTAATCCTGCTGTTAACAAAAAGGCCGCCCGGCGGATATCACCGCGCGACGGCTGAACATTTATAATTCACTTCAAAGGAAACACCCGCGTTTTCCAGTATTCACGCATCAAGACCCTTCTCGGTTATGAAAATCACTCCGGCAGGCATACATATTATCCTTGGCTCTTTCATAACGGCCAACGGGGAGGGGATAATATGCTCCAAAATGTCAAATCCGGGATCAGTCTGCTCTCCAGCCGATTAATCAATCATCAATCGCCGGACGGAAGTTGGCGGTATGGCTTTATAGAAAGCGGGCAGACGCTTGATGCCGCAGCAATCATCCTGATGCGCATTGTAGAAGAGAAGCAGCCAGGCGATCCATTTGTTCAGGCCTTGGCTGAACGCATCATCGCAAACCAAGGCGATGACGGCGCCTGGCGCGTCTATCCCGATGAGCCTGCCGGCAATTTATCCGCTACAGCGGAAAACTACTGCGCCCTGCTCTATGCCGGCTTCGATGCCGAAGCACCCTTCATGACGAGGGCTTATGAAACGATCCGCAAGTTGGGCGGTTTATCCGGCGTTGACAGCCTGATGACCAAGTTCCTGCTTGCCGTTATCGGGCAATATCCCTGGCCCAGGTGGTTCCCGCTCCCCCTTTCCATCATGCTCCTGCCCTCTTATTCCCCCGTTCACTTTCAACAATTTTCCGGTTATGCCCGCGTCCATATGGCTCCGATGCTGCTTCTCGGGTACCGCAAGCCGAACTTTGGCCTAGCCTCCATCCCCCGGTTGGATTTACATAGATCCTCAACGAAGCCGGAAGATCCGTACGGGGAAAATGAGGATGCCAGCTCCTTATGGATGCGGCATTTTGACCGCAGCAAGCTGTCCCTCCTGCAGGATTGGCTGCTGGCCTTGAAGAAGCTTCCGCTGACCGGCGGATTCAGCTCCTTCCTTTCACAGAAGAATGCGGCAGCCCGCGCAGAGCAGTTCATGCTTGAACGGATTGAATCGAACGGCCTGCTTTACAGCTATGCAACCTCGACAATCCTCATGATTTATGCCCTGCTTGCCACTGGATATGAGCGCACTCACCCGGTTATCAGAATGGCGATGAAGGGACTTCAAAGCCAGATTTTCCAAAGAGACGGCCAACGGATGCTCCAAAATACCAATTCAACCGTGTGGGATACGGCATTAATCAGCTACGCGCTTCAAGAGGCCGGAACGCCTGCCGACTCGCCTGCTGCCCGAAATGCCGGGGCATATCTGCTTTCCAGGCAGCATACGAAGCTTGGCGATTGGAAGCTTGGCGTCCGGCATCCATTGGCAGGCGGCTGGGGATTCTCGGATATCAATACGATCAATCCCGATATGGATGATACTACAGCAGCGCTCAGGGCTATATCAGGCATGAAGGACCCCCGTTATGAAGCAGCAAGCTCCCGCGGACTGCAGTGGCTTTTATCGATGCAAAATAATGATGGAGGCTTTGCCGCATTCGAGCGCAATATCGATAATCCGCTTCTACTGTGGCTGCCAATTGAAGGAGGCAAGGATGCAGCCACTGATCCGTCCACGGCAGACTTGACGGGCCGAACGCTGCATTACCTGGGGCACACACTCGGACTTACTGCCAGACACCGTTTCGTCGAACATGCAGCAGAATGGCTGTATCATAATCAGGAGAACGACGGGTCCTGGTATGGGCGCTGGGGGGTTTGTTATATTTACGGAACCTGGGCGGCGCTAACCGGCCTGATGGCTGCCGGCGAACCGGCAGAGCAGCCCGCCATCCGCAAGGCTGCCCGGTGGCTTCAATCCATTCAGCATGAGGATGGCGGCTTCGGTGAGTCATGCCTCAGCAACCGGGTGAAGCGGTATATGCCGCTTGCCGCTTCCGTACTCTCCCAGACCGCTTGGGCGCTGGATGCCTTGATTGCGGTCAGAGATGAGCCGGATGAGCCCATCCGGCACGCCGCGGGTTTTATCCTTCAAAATCTGGACAGTAAAAGCATCGTCTCCAGTTACCCGACAGGTGCTGGACTTCCAGGCCATTTCTACAACCGATATGAGAGCTATTCGCTGGTTTGGCCGCTGCTTGCGCTTTCCCATTATGAGCAAAAGTATGGCGCATCTCCCAAATAGCAGTGCGCTCTTCGAAATTGATGATGGCATGCAAAAAAAAGCGCCCCTTCCGAGGGACGCTTGTCAATTAAAAGCCAGTGCGAATTGCGATTGAAATACGATATTGCTGAAGAAAGATTAACGGAGCTTCCAATACAAATCGCTCATGCGCAGCTCGTTGCGGAGGGCACGCGTGCTGGTCGAATTATCGATGATGACGTATTCGATGCCGGCCATCTCCGCCCAATCCACCAGCTGCTCCACTGTAACCTCATAGGAGAAAACGGTATGGTGGGCGCCTCCAGCATGAATCCATGCTTCTGCCGACTCGCTAAGGGAGGGCTGCGGCTTCCATAATACGCGCGCCACAGGCAGCTTAGGCATGTCGTGATCGGGCTGGACCGCATCCACGACATTGATGATCAGTCGGAACCGGTTGCCGAGATCGATTATGGAGGCATTCAACGCCTGCCCGCTGCGGCCATCGAATACCATCCGGGCCGGATCGGCTTTGCCGCCGATACCGAGCGGATGTACTTCAAGGCGCGGCTTGCCTGTGGAAATGGTCGGACAAACCTCAAGCATATGCGCACCCAGCACCATTTCATTCCCCGGTTCAAAATGATAGGTGTAATCCTCCATAAACGAGGTGCCTTTGTTGTCCGCAATCATCTTCATCATGCGGGTCAGGGCAGCCGTCTTCCAGTCGCCTTCTCCGCCAAATCCATAGCCCGCCTCCATCAGACGCTGTACCGCCAGACCCGGCAGCTGTTTGAGGCCGTGCAGATCCTCGAACGAGGTGGTGAAAGCCGTGAACCCTCCTTCCTCCAGGAAGGATTTCATCCCGAGCTCGATGCGTGCCTGCTCGCGTATGGCCTCCCATTTCTCGGGGGAATTTCTGGTTTCAGCTGCAATCACATACAGCGTTTCATATTCATCCGTCAGAGCGTTGACCTGCTCCTCGGAAATTTGCGCTATACGCGCGGCAAGATCGCCGACGCCATAGCCGTTGATGGACCAGCCGAATTTGATTTGAGCTTCCACCTTATCCCCTTCAGTAACCGCAACTTCCCTCATATTGTCTCCGAAGCGGGCCACCTTGAGGCTGCGTCCTTCTGTGAAAGCAACCGCAGTACGCATCCATCCGGCAATGCGTCCGCGGGCCTGCGGGTCTTCCCAGTGTCCAACAACGACTTTGCGGGCTATGCCCATGCGGGCACCGATGAAACCGTATTCGCGATCACCGTGCGCGGATTGATTCGTATTCATAAAGTCCATATCAATGCTGTCCCATGGAATATCGCGGTTAAATTGCGTATGCAGATGCAGCAGCGGCTTCCGCAGCTCGGACAGGCCGGCGATCCACATTTTGGCCGGAGAGAAGGTATGCATCCAGGTGATGATGCCTGCACAGCTCTCATCCACATTGGCTTGCGAACATAGCTTGTAAATCTCATCCGGCGATTTCACCACTGGTTTGAAGATCACTTCAAAAGGGATAGAGCCGTCGCTGCCCAGCGCCTCAGCGATCGTACGGGAATGATCTGCGACTTCAAGCAGCGTTTCCGGACCGTACAAATGCTGACTGCCCGTTACAAACCAAAACTGATAAGGCTTCACGTTAAGCATATTTTTTCCCTCCATACTGCAACCGTTAGATGAGTTATCCATCTCGGTTGTCAGTGAAATGTACTGCAACCGTTAGATGAGTTATCCATCTCGGTTGTCAGTGAAATGTACTGCAGCCTTTGAACGGGGAAGTGCCCATCCGGCTGCCTGTAAATCATTTGTCCGAGTTGTCAGTACATATTCCCAACTTGTACAGACAATCCAGTCCGTAAATCCTTCAATCACTTCGTGAACTGCTTATTCCCAGTGAAAATGCCTGTCCCTTTTCAACCAATCTCGCTCAACTTGTACGTACAACCATAACAATATGTATTGTACGCCCAAGCGGATTCTTTTTCAATACCTAATCTGCCCCCAATCCTGAACAAAAGGGCGGATGACAAATTTGAATCCATTCTAAATGGCCTAAAATCGATTAAATCATTGTTTTTCCCGTATTTCTTAGAGAAATTCACGGAATGCACTTGACATTGATACACTTTGTATCATAAATTACTAGTATATAGAATTAAAAGGTACCCGTTTGTACTAGGACTATTGTCCGGTGTGAACGTAAGGAGCTATTGCTATGACAATGGGAGATCGATTAAGGGAATTGCGATTGAGAAAGCGTCTGTCGCAGGAAGACGTCGCCAAGCAGATTGGAATCACCCGATCCGCGTACAGCCATTATGAGATCAACAACCGCCAACCTGTTTACGAAACCTTGAAGAAGCTGGCCATTTTGTTTAACGTAACGCTTGATTATATTATCGGCGGCGAGAGTACCAAGCAGGAACACAATGTTTCCCCGGATGCCTTCGAAATCATCCGCATTCTTAACGGCATGGACCATGACAAAAGAAAACAATCCATCGACCGGATGCTCGCTGTAATTAAGCAAGCCGAGTGACCTCTTTACAGCACAGCTTTATAATCTTTACAGCACGGCTTTATAAAATGAAAGCTGGAAGCGCTATCCAGATAGTTGTACCTATTCCAGGTTCGCTCTTGGCGCCGATTTTGCCGCCATGCGCTTCAACAATCTCTTTGGCAATCGCAAGGCCCAGACCGCTTCCGCCATCAGCCGAGTTCCGGGATATTTCTTTTTTATAGAAACGGTCGAATATATAGGGCAGATGTTCCGCTTCTATTCCGATCCCGGTGTCAGAGACGGTAATTAAAGCATCGTGGGAATCACGTCTATAAGAAAAAGAAAGCGTTATCTTGCCCCCTGTTTGGGTATGCTTGATGGCATTGTAGACCAGGTTTGCCATGACCTGGTCTATTTTTGGCAGATCAAGCTGAAGACTGATCTGCTGCGGATCCGGATAATCGCTGCCGTCCTTATCCCCTATGTATTCGCACTCAAAAGCGAGCCCTGCGCTGCGCACATCAATCTCGTACTGCTCGCAAAGCTGCTCCCGCCACTGCTCCAGGCTGACAGCCGCCTTGTCAAAATGCAGCTGCCCCGCTTCCAGCTTGGAGAGCTCAAAGAGATCATGGATCAGCCGTTCCAATCCGCCTACCTTGCCAAGCATCATGCGGACGTACCGCTGCCTCTGCTCCTCCGTGCTTACGACTCCGTCCTGAATAGCCTCAAGATACCCCTGCAGCAATGTAATCGGCGTTCGCAAATCATGTGAAATATTTGTCATTAAATGTCGTCTTGAGGTCTCCATCCGGCCAAGCTCCCGGTTCGCTTCCTCCAGCGTCTGGTTGGTCTGCTTCAGGGCGTCCGTTCTCTCCTCGATCCGTTCCTCCAGGTGCGCATTCAATTCCCTCAGCTCATTGGACACCAGTTCAACCCGGCGAAGGGCGCTGGAGAAGCGCGTGGAAATGATAAAGGACTGCATCAATATAAAGAAAAACAACCCGAGCGGCACAAGCTGTGCATATACAAGCCATTCATTATAGAAAAAAACATCATTAAATACGGTAAGAACAAAAACGCCCATACCTGCAAGAACAAAGCTTGCCCCCTCCCTTCTGTTCATCCTTGCAATGACCAGAACGACTAGGCAGTACAGCCCCACAACAAGAGCAAACAGCTGATAAAACAGCAGGATTTTGGAATAAATAATCGCCGGAACGATAAGAACGAAGAAGGTGAGTACAAAGCCGATGCCCATAATCGCTTTAATGGCTTTCCTGGACGCATCCTGCGGGAAGAGCCTGTATACGTACAAGTAACCGGAAATTGCGCATAACGGCAGTGATATGTAGCCCAGCTTCACCCCTGTTTCCCATGAGATCGGAAAAAACTGGAGCAAATATGAATCGCCGGTGACGCCCGCTCGTAAGGCTACGATCAAACACAGCAGGCCAAAATGAATCGTAAATTTCTCCTGCCTGCGGAATGCATACAACCCGATATGATAAATGCCAATAATCAGCAGGCTTCCGAAAATAACCATATCCTGCGCTGCAGACCATTTTTGCATGCGGAGCATGGAGTCGCTGCCCCCTAATCGGAATTCGACCCATATCCCGCCTTTTCGATGCTGAAAATTAGACACCTGCGCCACAATATCGATCTGCCCCGTTTCCGCCTTGAACGCCACTACGCTGGGATACTGCTCCGCTTTCGACGATTGACGGCTGGTCCCCACCGTGCCTTCCGAAGTCAAAAGCTCGCCATTGATCCACAGCTTGTAGGCGCTGTATATATTGGGCACCCGCAGGGCCAGCACCTGCTCCGTTGGATCGATCCGGACTGTCAGCCGGTAGGTGGCAAAACCCATCCCGTCCTTCAAACCGTAATCCCCGGGATAGCTGTTCCATGATTTCGGCACATCGACATAATGGACTCCCGGAGCATTCGAAGCCAGTTGCTCCGGCGTCAGCAGCTGGCGCGGATAGAATGCCCACTCCCCGTTCAATGCCACTGCTCCCTCTTCCAGAAAAGAGCGGTTGCGAAGATCCAGAGTTCCGTGCTCCGCTGCATGCTTGTGAGAGTCCCGGCTGTCTCCGCACCCTGCCAGAGCAAGGGGCAGTGTCAGCAATAAAATGAGTAAAATCAACAGGCGGCGAATAAAAAACTCACTCCTTTTTTGAAAACGCTGATTGCCCATACCTCCCTCCATTAGATATAATGGTTCGAGATAGGGGAGGGTGTAAGATGAACGGCAGTAAAATTTTGGTGGTCGATGATGAACCGGATATTACCGAGTTAATTGCCCTATATATGGAACGGGAGGGTTTTATTGTCCATTCCACGGATAATGGAGAAGAAGCCATCACACTTGCGGATGCATTGAAACCGGATCTGATCATTTTGGATATATCGCTTAAGACGCTCGACGGCTTCGAAGTTTGTACAAGAATTCGCGCTTCATCCGAAGTGCCCATCTTGTTCATTAGCTGTAAAAGCGATGATATGGATATTATACACGGTCTGAATGTGGGCGGCGACGACTATATCACCAAGCCCTTCAGTCCCAGCCAGCTGGTAGCCAGAGTCAAGGCCCACCTGCGCAGACAGAACGTCTTCGAGCAGCAGCGCGCCGAGCGGGAATACGAGGAGGTTCTGAGCTACGACGGCTTAATCATCGATCTTCTGGCCAGGACTGTCCATGTTCAGGGGAAGGAAGTATTCCTCTCAGCCAAAGAATTCGAGCTGCTTGTCCGTCTGGCCAAGTCTCCCAATCGGGCGTTTGCCTTGAATGAGCTCTATATGATCGTTTGGGGTCATGACAGCATGGGGGATACACGGACCCTTATGGTTCATATCAGCAATCTGCGCAAGAAAATCGAGCCCAATCCGGCAAATCCGCTTTACATTCTGACGGTACGCGGTGTGGGCTATAAATTCAATTTCAAGGAAGGAAGTTCTCATGTACAACGCTGATCAATGGAAGGATTATGAACTACTGGATACCGGAGGAGGTGAAAAGCTGGAGCGCTGGGGCTCCTTTGTGCTCAGGCGTCCGGATCCCCAGGTGATCTGGCCGATCACAAGCGAAGCCGGCTTGTGGACAAGCGCGGACGGCCACTATCACCGCAGCTCGTCGGGCGGCGGCGAGTGGGAATTCCGCACGAAGATGCCCGATCGCTGGTCGGTTTCATACGGAGAGCTGAAATTTCATATCAAGCCTACCAGCTTCAAGCACACGGGGTTGTTTCCCGAGCAGGCTGTCAACTGGAGCTGGATGATGGATAAAATCCGCAGAGCCAATCGTCCGATTCGGGTATTGAATTTGTTCGCTTACACGGGCGGTGCAACTGTTGCAGCTGCTGCCGCCGGTGCCGAGGTCTGCCATGTCGATGCAGCCAAGGGCATGGTGCAGTGGGCCAAGGAGAATGCCCAGCTGTCCGGGCTTGAGAATCATCCCATCCGTTACATTACCGACGATGTGTTCAAATTCGTGCAGCGCGAGCAGCGCCGTGGACGCGAATATGATGCCATTATTATGGACCCTCCTTCCTACGGCAGAGGACCAAATGGCGAAATGTGGAAATTGGAAGAGAATTTATATCCATTCCTGGAGTCCTGCAGAGCCATCCTGTCTCCGAATCCGCTCTTTGTCCTCGTGAATTCCTATACGACAGGCTTGTCCCCTTCTGTGCTGCATAACCTGCTGCATATGACAATCGGCCAGAAGTATGAGGGAACGATCCGCTGCGGAGAAATTGGACTACCCATTACGGCGTCGGGTCTGACCTTGCCCTGCGGTATATTGGGCCGCTGGGAGAGTCAATGATGAGCAGCGAATATCCCCTGCCCGGATCGGGGAAGCTGACGGTTTTATATGAGGATAACCACCTGCTCGCCGTCGTCAAGCCGCCCGGCGTCCTCTCCCAGGAGGATGATACGGGCGAACCGGATATGGTGAATCTGCTGAAGCAGGATTTGAAGGAACGCTACTCTAAGCCAGGCAATGTTTTTGTCGGCCTCGTACACCGGCTCGATCGTCCTGTTGGCGGAGCCATGCTTTTTGCCAAAACTTCCAAAGCGGCCTCACGTCTGTCTGATTCGGTCCGCACCCGTTCTTTCGATAAGATCTATGTTGCCCTGGTCCAGGGAGCTCCTGAAGCATCCTCCGGCCGTCTGGTGCACTATCTGAGCAAGGACGCGAAGCGTAATATCGTTTCCGTGTATGATCGGCCGGCAGCCGATGCCAAAGAAGCGGTGCTGGATTACGCCGTTGTCGCTAGCAGGGGCAGCTGCTCTCTGGTTGTTGTCCGCCTGCTGACAGGCAGATCCCATCAAATCCGCGCTCAAATGGCCGCAACCGGCTGCCCGCTGCTCTATGACCGGAAATATGGCGCGGCTGCGGTGGAGGGAGAACGGGATATCGCATTGTGGTCTGTATCAATCGGTGTGTCACATCCGGTAACCAAGGAATGGATGACCTTCCGCTCGCTTCCCCCCATGGAGGAGCCGTGGAACAGATTCGACGCTGAGGATTATTCCAGAGGGCTTGAGAAACTGCCTGCTTCAGGTGAACTGCGATGAGAATGCTGCGGCTTGTCATAACGGTAATCGTTCTTCTCCCGCTGCTGTCGGGCTGTATGGATACACCGAAGCTGAACGATAACCCGGGCATTGAGAAAAGCTCCGAAGCCGCAAACACGGATACAGATACGGAGCAGCTCCAACCAAAGCCGATTGAGTCTTCGCCTGCCGCGAAACCTCTTGACACCGAAGGGGAGCCCGCCAACGATATCGCAAATGATCCAGCTGTTGAAGAACCGGATTCCGCAGGAAACGATGAAGTTGTTCCAGATAGCGAAGCGGTATGGATGGCGGTCGGAGATATCATGATGCATATGCCCCAGCTGCCTTCTTCCTACGACGTGAAAACGAAAAAATACAATTTCAATCCCTTTTTCACTCAAGTGAAGCCGCTGCTGGAGCAGGGCGATTGGACGCTTGGCAATCTGGAGACGCCCATCGCCGGCAAGTCGCTTGGCTATTCCGGTTTTCCGCGTTTTAATTCCCCCGTCGAACTGGCCAGCGCTCTTAAGTATGCCGGCTTCAATGTGATCACCAACGCGAATAATCACGCCATGGACCGCGGGGCGCAAGGCATTGACCTGACGTTAAAGCATCTGCTGGAACAGGGCTTCACTGTCAAAGGAACGGCCAGATCCCGGGCGGAGGCGGACCACCTCACCCTTGTAGAGCACAAAGGAATACGCATGGGCCTGCTTGCGTATACGTATGGCACCAATGGTATTCCACTGCCCAAGGATAAGCCTTACGCGGTTTCTCTGATCGACGAAGAGGCCATGGTCCGCGACATCGGTCGTCTCCATGAGGCCGGGGCGGATTTTATCACCATTGCCCTCCATTTCGGCATTGAATACCAGACGGCGCCGAATGACGAGCAAAAGGCGCTGGCCCGCAAGCTTATTGCAGCCGGTGCGGATATTATAGCAGGCTCTCATCCCCATGTGCTGCAGCCCTATGAGACCATAGAAACGACAGAGCCCGATGGTTCTGTAAGACGCGGTCTGATCATATACTCGATGGGTAACTTTATTTCCAACCAACGCGGCGACACCAAGGATTACGGCGTGATTTACAAGGTTATGATTCATAAAAACAATACAACCCATCGTACAACGATCGGCGAAATTCAGACGATTCCGACATGGGTCTACCGCAGCGGAAACAAGGAAGCCTATAAATATGCGGTTGTGCCTCTTGCGCAGACGATTAAGAACCGCAGCCTCAAAGGACTTGCCTCTGCGGACTATTCGCTGCTTAGCAGGCAGCTGGAGCTGGTTAACAAACGATTAAATTCCATGGCGGTTCATGAGGCCATTGCCAAATAATCAAGCGGAGCAGCTTAAAGCTGCGCGGCCAGTCAGCAAAAAAACGCACATCCGATTCAACGTGAAGATGAAGTCGGATGTGCGTTTTTTTATTTTTTACTGGAGATTGACTAAGAGGCCGACATTCATGCGCCTTATTATGAATTTGCGACTTTACCGAGCAGATAAACAAGCAGCTGCTGATTATGCGAGGAGATCCGGTCCAGCGCTTCTCCGATATACGCATCTCTTAATTCAATTCCGCGCTTCGCTTCCGACTCGCCTTTAGCGGTCACATTCACCCATACAATTCTGCGGTCATGATCATCGCGGCTGCGCGTCACCAGACCGCCTCTCTCCATCCGGTCAAGCAGGGTGGTGATCGCGGCGGGCGTCGTCGTTAGATAAGCAAGCAAATCCGAGGGCTTCATCGGCTGATGCTGAAGCAAAAGCTCCAGCACGCCCAGTTGGCCTTCCGTTAAACCCGGTGCAAGCGACTCCTCCAGATGCATTTTCCATTCCTTTGTCATCTTCATCCACAAGCGGGCAAACTCCGCAGATACCATTACCGTCACCACCTCAAGCTCTCTGTATTCTTACCTTCATTATATCATTGGCAAATGTCGGATTAAAGGTTAATGCAATTAATATTTTGCGCCATTAATCGAGTCTTTAGAGAACCTTTAGACAACATATGACATAGATTATCAATATGGGCTGTTGACCAGGATCGAATTGAAGGACAGGAGCGTGAAGAGAATGGATGAGCGTAAGCTGGCTTTGATACAGAAGTTGATTGACGCCGGAATTATATTAAAAGACCCACAATGGCTGGACCGGTTGAATGAACCGGCGCCTCTGTGGGTCGTTCTGGATATTTTGACGCAGTTTATGGAGCGCAGCGAGCCGCCTTATCAGCCGTTTGATTGAATTCTCTTATACCTTATGGAAGAAGGTTACGAGCGGGTCCTTCTTATCGACAGTGACAATGGCCTTGCCTGTCGACTTCCGGTCGCCGATAGGAGCTTTTTCCGTGGTCGTGGTGTAAGCTGCGCCCGATGCCGTGACGGCCAGCAATTCCCGCTCTTCTTTGCAGTAAATGGCGCCGATAAGCTGCTCGCCGTTCGATCTTACCCGCTTGCCTTCCTTAAACTCAAAGCTGATCATGCCTTTGCCGCCCCGTCCCTGTATAGGGTAGTCCATAAGCAGCGACCGTTTTGCAAAACCGAGCTCGGTCAGGACGAGCACTTCTCCTTCATCTCCGGATACCCATACCGCACCCACGATTTCGTCCTCCGGACGAAGCTGGATCCCACGGACCCCTGCAGCTACACGCCCCATCGCGCTCACTTCGCTCTCAATAAACCGGATGCTCATTCCAAGCTTGCTGACCAGCAGCAGTTCCTTGGTTCCATCGCTTGGGACAACCTTGAGCACTTCGTCGCCTTCCGAGACTTTGATAGCCGCGATAGCTGTGGAACGCGTTGAGCGGTATTCCTTCAAGTCGGTTCGTTTAACCTGGCCGCGTTTGGTGACGAATGCCAGCGACCGGCCCTGCTCTTCAAAATCCTTTACCGGAATGATGCTCACGATGGAATCATCCTTCGGAATCGGCACCACATTGACAACCGCCGTCCCCGCATCCTTCCACTTGAATTCCGGAATAAGATGAACAGGCAGCATATAATAATGGCCTTTGCGGGTGAACAGCAGGAGCTGTTCAATCGTGTTCACATCAAGCATGGTCCGGATAAAGTCGCCTTCCTTGACGCCTGCGCTGGAGAGTTCTCCGCCTGATCGGGTGAAGGAGAGCTTCGAGGTCCGTTTGATATATCCATGCAAACTGAGTGTTACATATACCTCTTCAGCAGGCACGATAACCTCGAGATTCACCTTCAGTTCGTCGACTTCACCCTGAATGCCGGAACGCCGGTCGATTCCGAAGCTGCCGCGAATATCGAGAAGCTCATCCTTAATGACCCCGATCAGCTTTTTCTCACTGCCCAGAATGGACTTGTAATAGGCGATCCGTTTTTGAATTTCCTTCAATTCCTTCTCCAGCGAAGTAATTTCCAGATTCGTCAAACGATACAACTGGAGTGTCAGAATGGCATCCGATTGCCGTTCGGTGAATTCAAACTTCGAGACGAGATTGTTTTGCGCGTCCTGGCGGTTCTTGGAGGCTTTGATCGTGGCAATAATTTCATCCAGCAGATTCAGCGCTTTAACCAGGCCCTCCAGCACATGGGCGCGGTCCTCGGCTTTTTCCAATTCATATTTGGTGCGGAATGTAACGACTTCCCGCTGATGAGCAATATAAGCGGTGAGCATATCCTTAAGTCCCAGCTGCCTCGGGGTCTTGTTGACGATGGCCACCATGTTGAAATTATAGGTCACCTGAAGATCGGTTTTCTTGAGCAGATAGGCAAGGATCCCCTGCGCATCGACATCTTTCTTCAGCTCTACGACGATCCGCATCCCGTTTCGTCCGCTCTCGTCACGAACCTCGGCGATCCCTTCGACCTTTTTCTCGATCCGGATGTTCTCCATGGCGGTAACAAGGCGCGATTTGACGACTTGATACGGAATTTCGGTGATGACGATTTGTTGGCGTCCGGCCTTCATATCCTCAATAGCAACCTTCGAACGGATATAAATGCGGCCTTTTCCCGTCTCATAGGCTTCACGGATGCCTTCTTCCCCCATGATCAGGCCGCCAGTCGGAAAATCCGGTCCCTTCACAATGGACATCAGCTGTTCCAGATTCAGATCCGGCTGCTCCATCACCGCAATACAGGCATCAATGACTTCAATGAGGTTATGAGGCGGAATTTCCGTGGCAAAACCTGACGAAATCCCGCTTACCCCGTTAACAAGCAAATTCGGGTAACGGGATGGGAGGACGACGGGCTCTTTGGTTGTATTATCAAAGTTATCCTTGAACAAAACCGTCCGTTTCTCAATATCCCGCAGAAGCTCCATCGCGATTTTGGAAAGGCGTGCCTCCGTATAACGCATGGCCGCTGCGGGATCATCATCCTGAGAACCCCAGTTGCCATGTCCGTCAACAAGCATATGCCCCATTTTCCAGGGCTGCGCCATCCGGACCATACCCTCATAAATTGAAGAATCGCCATGCGGATGGTAATTTCCCATCACGTCGCCGACCGTCTTGGCAGACTTGCGGTAAGGCTTGTCCGGCGTGTTGCCGGCATCGTACATGGCGTACAGAATTCGCCGCTGCACCGGCTTTAATCCATCGCGGACATCGGGAATCGCGCGATCCTGGATAATATACTTTGAATAGCGTCCAAATCGGTCCCCGACGACCTCCTCCAGAAACGCCGGCAGAAACTGTTCCATCATACCCATTTATGTTTAGCTCCTAACCTTTATTGAGGGGCTGGTACAGGCTGCATCGCTTAAAGGTGCGTTCCTCTCCAACCCCGCTTTATTGCGGGTTATTCTTCATACTCCGTAAAATCGACATTTTCCACGATCCATCGTTTGCGCGGATCCACTTTATCGCCCATCAGCGTCGATACACGGCGCTCGGCTTTGGCCGCGTCCTCGATCTGGACCTGAAGCAGCGTGCGGGATTCCGGATTCATGGTGGTTTCCCACAGCTGATCGGGATTCATCTCTCCCAGCCCTTTATAACGCTGAAGCTCAAACTGCTTGCCAAACTCTTTCAAATAGTTTTGCAGCTGTTCGTCGGTCCAGGCGTACCGAACCGTCTCCAGCTTGCCGGATTTGCGGGTAATCTTGTATAGCGGAGGCTGAGCGATAAATACCCGCCCCAGATCGATAAGCGGCTTCATGTACCGGTAAAAGAACGTGAGCAGCAGCACCTGGATATGGGCGCCGTCCGTATCCGCGTCGGTCATGATAATAATCTTGTTATAGTTGCATGATTCCGCATCAAACTCGGGTCCGATTCCGGCTCCGATTGCTGCGATAATCGCCTTATATTCATCGTTTTTGAGGATATCGGCGAGCTTTGACTTCTCCGGATTCATCGGTTTTCCTTTAAGCGGCAGAATCGCCTGATGCTTCGAATCCCGTCCCTGCTTGGCCGAGCCTCCAGCGGAATCCCCTTCGACGATAAAAAGCTCGTTGCGGGTGTAGTCCTTGGATTGTGCCGGTGTCAGCTTACCGCCCAGATTGGAGCTCTCGCTCTTCTTCTTGCCGCTGCGAATTTCCTCGCGCGCTTTGCGCGCTGCCTCGCGCGCCCTTGATGCCTGAATCGATTTTTTCAACAGCATTTGGGCAGTTTGCGGATTTTCTTCGAGAAATACCTGCATTTTATCCGAAACAATCGCATCAACTGCGCCGCGCGCCGAGGCGCTTCCCAGCTGGTCTTTCGTCTGGCCGACAAATTCCACTTCCGACATCTTGATGTTAATGACAGCCATCATGCCTTCGCGGAGATCATTTCCCTCAAGGTTCTTGTCTTTCTCCTTGATCAGCGAATTCTTGCGTGCATAATCATTCATCACCCGCGTATAGGCCGTCTTGAACCCCGTCTCATGCGTACCGCCGCCTCGGGTTGGGATGGAATTGACGAACGAGGCCATCGTTTCCGTATATCCGTCATTGTACTGCAGCGCGACTTCGACTTCAATATCGTCCCGCTCTCCGGTAAAATGAATGACCTCATGCAGCACTGTTTTCTCTTCATTCAGAAACTGGACGAATTGACGGGCGCCGCCCTCATAATAATAAATATCCTGTTTGCCGCTTCGCTCATCCTTCACTGAAACCTTAAGCCCCGAATTGAGAAAGGCAATCTCCTGAAGCCGTTCGGATAAGGTATCAAAATTAATGGCGATGTTGCCGTGGAATACACGGGCATCCGGCTTGAAGGTGACCTTGGTGCCGGTGCGGTTCGTATTGCCGATAACTTCAAGTCCGGTCGTCGGCTCGCCGACATGCTCCTTGCCTTTCTTGTCGACCCAATATTCGAAGCGCTGCTTATGGATTTTACCGTCACGGAAGATTTCCACCTCCAGCCACTCGGACAGCGCGTTCGTAACCGAAGCGCCAACGCCGTGAAGACCGCCGGATTTCTTATATCCCCCGCCGCCGAATTTACCTCCTGCATGCAGCATCGTATAGACGACCTGCGGAGTCGGAATCCCGGTCTTATGCATCCCTGTCGGGATACCCCTGCCATTATCGCGAACCATGATCGAGCCGTCATTATGGATAACGACCTCAATAACGGAGCAGAATTTTGCCAAATGCTCGTCAACCGCATTGTCGACGATCTCCCAGACGAGATGATGAAGTCCCGAGGTAGTCGTGCTCCCGATGTACATCCCGGGCCGTTTGCGAACAGCGGTTAACCCCTCCAGCACTTGTATATCGTCTGCTTCATAGTTGCGATCGGCAGCCGAAGAAGTTGCGCCCGCAAACAGATCCACCTGCTCAGTCATACACGTCCTCCTAAAAGTTTTTGCGCGGCTCTGCCTGATGGGATCAGAACATGGTTCCATCAAGCAAAAACTCGCTTCGTAAGCGTTACTTAAGTTTTGTGTGATACAACTTGATGTACTTCAGCGCGAGCACAAAACTCGCTTCGTAAGCATAATCCAAGTTTTTGCGCGGCTCTGCCTGATGGAACCAGAACATGGTTCCACCAGACGAAAACTCGCTTCGTAAGCGTTACTTAAGTTTTGTGTGATACAACTTGATGTACTTCAGCGCGAGCATAGAACTCGCTTCGTAAGCATAATCCAAGTTTTTGCGCGGCTCCGCCTAATGGAACCAGAACATGGTTCCACCAGACGAAAACTCGCTTCATAAGCATTTCTTGAAGTAATTGTGTGGTACCACTGGTGAATCTCAGTCTCGGCTCAAAACTTGCCTTGTAAGCATAAGCTAATATTTGACGAATATGCAAGACCCTTTATGTTCTTTCGCAAATAAGCACCGCTTACCCAAGCTATTTTAATTCAAGATGTCCTGTTTCGTAAAGACGGTGAATGACACAATTAGTCCTCCGACAGCCCACGCCGCCAAGGTGAGAAGCGAAAATGTAAGGGTCATTCCTTCAATCGGAGGCGGCGAGCCCGCCAGATAGTCGGTCAGCTGCAGATTGACGGCAAAGACATACTTGGCGCTCTCCCAGGAGGAGGACATGCTGGCCAGGATTGTTCCGGCGATAACAGCCGCCATCATCGTGACAATGCTTGCCGCTGTGCTGCGGACCAGGACTGAAACCATTAAGGCCAGTATCGCCACAGTCATCGATGAGAACCAGATCAGACCCGATTGCATCAGCAGGTACTGCCACTGCGGGAGCGCATGAACCAGGCTGTTGTCCACGTTTGCGCCATTCAGCACAAAGCCCGTAAATATCGGCATATTCCAGCCCTGATAGCCAAAGAAGAGTCCTGAAATGAGATAACATAGAATACCGCTCGTGATGACGATCAGAGAGACATAAAGCGTCAGCGCCACCAGCTTGCTGAACAATATTTTCCATCTTCGTACCGGTCTTGTCAGCAGCATTTTGATCGTTCCGCTTGAACGTTCACCCGACACCAGGTCGGAAGCAATGGCCAGCACCAGCAGCGGATAGAACAAAGAGACGGAATTCTCCATAAATCCCCGTGTGAAGGTTACCCCGTCAGGCGAATTCGGATTTACATCGTGATTCAAATAATACTGCAGCTGCTGCACGGCGATTTTTCGATACCGTTTCCACTCTTCCGGAATCCGTTCGCTGGAAAGCGTATTCTGATAATCATTGATTTGCTGGACGAGCTGGTTGCGCCAATCCTTGAAATTCTTTTTGTTGGTTTCGGCAATTTTCACCTGGGCATAAGTAAATACCGGAATAAGGACGAGCAGGACGAGAATGACCACGTAGAAGCGGTTTTTTTTCCAAATTTTCAGCGTCTCATTCTGTATCAGCGGCAGCAATCTATCCAATGCTCTCCCCCTCCGTCATTTTCAAAAATAGCTCCTCGAGCGTAGGTGCAACGCGCTGAACAGACCGGACTCTGATACCGGCACGAACCGCTTGCTCAACGACGTACGGGATTCGTTCAAGCGGCATCGTCGTAATGACGGCCTGCTCCATTCCGGCCAATATCCCCTCGTCGATCTGATGCTCGTGATCTCCGACAAAGACAATATCCGGCTCGCCTGCAAGCAGCCGTCTCCCCGCGTCAGACTGATCGAACTGCCAGACCACATAGCTGCCGGCCTGATTGACAAGCTCGTCAACCGTTCCGACGGCAAGTACGCGTCCATGGCTGATTATGGCGACGCGGTCGCACATCAATTGAATTTCACTGAGCAGATGACTGGAGATAAACAGGCTCATTCCCTGACCTGCAAGCATGCGGACAAATTCCCGCAGCTCCTTGATTCCTTTGGGATCCAGCCCGTTTGTCGGTTCATCCAGAATCAGCAGTTTGGGCCGTCCGAGCAGCGCTTGAGCAATGCCCAGCCTTTGGCGCATACCAAGCGAGTATGTTTTGACTTTATCGTGAATACGCTGGTCCAGCCCTACAACGCCGACAACCTCCTGAATGCGTTTTTCATCAATTCCGTGCTGCATCCTGGCAAAATGCTCGAGATTCTCCCACCCGCTCATATAAGTATAGACCTCGGGATTTTCAACGATACAGCCAATATGCTTAAGCGCATTCTCAGGGTCCTGGTGAACATTATGTCCACAAATGCTGATTTCACCTGAAGTCGGCTTGATCAAATCTACCAGCATCCGGATCGTCGTTGTTTTGCCGGAGCCGTTCGGCCCGAGAAAACCGAAAATTTCACCGGCACGGACATCAAAAGAAACGTCATGAATAATCATTTTACGTCCAATTCTCTTCTTCACATCTTTGACGGACATGATAATCTCGTGATTTTCCGCTGGAACAGGCGGCTGAGGCGCTTGCAGCTTCTGATGGGGCGGTTGGGCAGCGGACATCGAACACATCGTATAAAGCCTCCTATTCCAAGGACTGGGCAATACGCGCGGCGATTTGCGCGTAGCCGTCATGATTCGGGTGAAAATGATCGGAAGAAATATAGGTTTGAATGGTATTCTCAAACAAATCGAAGGTTGGGATAAGCGTCATATTGGGATATTGATGAAGCAGCTCATAAGCCTGAGTGTTCCATTTCTGCACCTCGAGGCTGCCTTCGCGCAAATCCTGCAGATCATAAAACGGGTTATAAATACCCGTATATACCACCTGTGCCGTCGGATTTATTTCATGCAGCTCCGCAACAACGGACTTCAGCCGCGCGATCCCTATAGGCAGCTCCTTCCGCAGCTTGTCGAGACTGAAATTTCCGGTTGCCTCGCTTGCCTCTTCACCGGTTGCAATCTGGAACAAATCGTTTCCTCCGATGGTAAATAAAATCAAATTTGCTTGTGATATGGAATATCGGTAGCCCTTATCCGTTTTCAGCTGTTCCACAAGCTGATCGGCGCGCAGACCGTTGATGGCCAGATTATTATTCAGCTTAACAGGAATCCTGAATTTCTCCTGCAGCAGCCGGACAACCTGCTTCACGTATCCTTCGCCTGTCGCATCTCCGGTCCCCTTGGTCAACGAATCGCCAAAGGCCGTGATGCGAATTTCTTTACTCGCCGCGAGGCTCGCTGTTTTCTCCGGTTGAACGGCAGAGCTCTCGCCTTCGTATGCCTTGCCGGCCGGCCACAGCATATCTTTGACCGAGTAGCCGAATCCGAACAGGAGGAGAAGAGTGGAAGCAAGCGCGGTTATGCTTACGGCTCTCCAAAGCCCCGTCGACCGATTGCTCTTCATGTTATGTATTTCCCCCTATTACACGAAAATGTAAAATGATGCCCGGAAAGGTACATCAGGCCTGTATACGTTTAAAATAAAGCTTTGCCCACGAATTTGCAAATTATGACGGATTTTGGAAAACAGGTAAAAACCCGAGCGGGCGTAAGTCCGAGCCGGATCAGGTCATTTGCAGGACCTGACGATTCGTTTCACGCTGGCGCTCGGGCGAGATCATGATCACCACAAGTCAGCTGTATTCGATTGTTAGCGATTCCGCCGCCTGCCTTGCAAGCTCGCGCGCTTGCTCGGTGTTATCCGCGGAACATAGCGCAACGGCCATACGTCGGCCCGGCTTGGTGACAGGCTTGCCGAACACACGGACTTGCGTATTCGGCAGCGACAGCGCTTCGCCAATGCCGTTGATCCGGAAGGAATCCGAATCCCGGTCCGCCTTCAGCGTATAGGAAGCACCAGGCGTAAGCAGCCGGATCGTAGGTACCGGAAAGCCGAGAATCGCCCGGGCGTGCAGAGCAAATTCCGATAAATCCTGCGTCGCCATCGTCACCATTCCGGTATCATGCGGTCTGGGCGAGACTTCGCTGAACAAGACGCCTTCGGAGGTCAAAAACAGCTCTACACCGTAGATGCCGTACCCGCCCAGCTCCTCCGTTACCGCTCTCGCTATCGCTTCGGCTTCGGCAATCTGCTTGTCCGCCATGGCGTGCGGCTGCCAGGATTCAATATAATCTCCGTCCTTCTGAACATGTCCAATAGGCGCGCAGAATGCCGTACCCGACACGGAACGGACCGTAAGCAGCGTGATCTCGGACTCGAAATGGATGAATCCTTCCACGATCACGCGCTGTTTCTTCGCACGTCCCCCGTCCATGGCGATCTGCCAGCAGCCTTCGATATCCGCTTCCGAGCGGCAGACGCTTTGGCCTTTGCCGGATGAGCTCATAATAGGCTTGACTACGCAGGGAGTACCCAGCTCAGCCACTGCCTGCTGCAGTTCTTCAAGCGTATCGGCGAAACGGTATGGAGCCGTGGGCAGGCCAAGCGTCTCGGCAGCAAGCCGTCTGATTCCTTCGCGGTCCATGGTCAGCAGAGCGGCGCGGGCTGTCGGAATCACATGAAATCCTTCCTGCTCCAGCTCCACAAGCGCGCTTGTGGCAATCGCTTCGATTTCGGGCACAATGAGATCGGGTTTTTCTTGCAGAATAAGCTCTCTAAGCGCCGATGCATCCAGCATGTCGATCACATGGGAGCGATGAGCGACCTGCATAGCGGGAGCGTTGGCATACCGGTCTACGGCAATAGTTTCGATGCCAAGACGCTGCGCTTCCATGACAACTTCCTTGCCCAGTTCACCTGAGCCAAGGAGCATGATTTTTCGGGCATGAGGAGTAAGCGGTGATCCGTAAGACATAAAAAAAAGAACCTCCTGGAAGAAACCGATGAGAGCTAAGCTGCTGTCCTTACGTCATAATGGGACGCACAGCTCACATCGCTATCGTTTTCTTCCATTGTGGAGGTTCCTCGTCAAAAAATCAAGAATTATGCCGATAAAAAACGATATTGCGCTTCAATCAGGCCGTTATACGTGCCTCCATGCCGGATCAGCTCTTCATGACTGCCTTGTTCCACGATGACGCCATGATCCAGAACGACAATGCTGTCGGCATTGCGGATGGTCGACAGACGGTGGGCAACGATGAAGGAGGTGCGCCCCGTAAGAAGCGTCTTGAGCGCATCCTGAATTTTGAGCTCTGTCTCCGTGTCGATGCTCGCCGTAGCTTCGTCGAGAATGAGCACGCGGGGATCGGCAAGCAGCGCCCGGGCGAAGGACAGCAGTTGACGCTGCCCCATAGAGAGCGCATTCCCCCGCTCCTGCACCTGCGTGTCATAGCCATCAGGCAGATTCATAATAAAGTCGTGCGCGTCTACCGCCGTGGCTGCCCTCACCACTTCATCGTCCGTTGCATTCAGACGGCCATAACGGATGTTATCCCGGATGCTGCCCGAGAAAATAAACGTATCCTGAAGCACGATTCCGACCTGGGACCGCAGGCTTTCGATGCTTACATTGCGGATATCAATGCCATCGACGAGAACGGCGCCTTCAACGGGATCATAGAACCGGCACAGCAGGTTCATAATCGTACTTTTGCCTGAGCCGGTATGACCGACCAGCGCGATGGTCTGGCCCGCTTTTACGTCCAGCGTAATGCCCTTCAGAGCCGGTCTGCCCTTCTCGTATTCAAAGACGATGGAGTCGAATTTGACGTCGCCGCGGATAGCCGGGAGTTTATTGGCTTCATGGAGCTCTACAACCGTCGGTTTCTCGTCAATGAACTCGAAGATGCGCTCGGACGAAGCCATAGCAACCAGCAGCTGCGCGTACATTTGGCCCAGACGGTTGATAGGGTCCCAGAAATTCCCCACATAGTTGGCAAATCCGACCAGCACGCCGACTGTTATGACGTTGGCCTGGATGAGATGCGAGCCGTACCAGAACAGTATCAGCGTCCCGATTGCAGAGGTGATTTCGATAATCGGACCGAATGCCTGATTGAGCGCCGACGCCCGGTTCCAGGCTTTGATATTCGTATTATTGATATGATTGAAGAATGAGAAATTCGCTTTTTCCTGCGTATAGGCCTGGGTAATCTTCATCCCCTGGATCGCTTCATTCAAATGGGCGTTAATCCGCGACTGCTTCATCCGGACATCCTGCCAGGCAAAACGAATCCGTCTGCGCAGCGCTCCCGAAACGATGAACATCAGCGGCACCGTGATCATAACGGCCGCGCCCAGCTTGAAATTCCACAGCAGGAGGATGATAATAATACCAATAAGCTGCACGCAGTCCATCAGCAGGTTGACGACGCCGTTCGTGAATAAATCCTGAAGGGCATTGACGTCATTGGTTACCCGGACAAGCACCGAGCCGGCAGGCCGTTTGTCGAAGAAGCGGAAAGAGAGCTTCTGGATATGGCGGAACAAATCCTGGCGCAGGTCATAAATAACCCTTTGTCCAATCAAACTCGTGTACTTGATCCGGTACGTGTTGGCTGCCCACTGAATAATATAGAGCAGCAGCATCAGCCCTGCGTACATATATAGCTTGGTCAGGCTGGTTTCGCCGCTCTTGGGCGCAATGGCTTCATCAATGGCCACAATGATGATGGCCGGAACGGCAAGTCTCGTCGCGGTTCCCAAAATCATCGTCACGATGACCAAAGGAAGCAGCTGCTTGCTGTACGGCTTCATATACTGGAACAGCCTGCTCAGCTGCGACCAGTTAAAGGGCTTTTCAATCAGTTCGTCATCCTTGTAAATAAACCGTTCGCGATTATCGCCGCGAGCCGTCTTCTGCTCACTCACTGGGCGACCCTTCTTTCTGCTGCTGCCGGCTCTGCTGCAGATACTTGCGGCCGGTCGGCATATTGAATATTGTACGTATCCAGATAAGGGCCTGGAACCCGTATTAAATCCTGATGCTTGCCGCGCTGTACAATATGTCCTTTGTCCATGACAAGAATCTCGTCCGCATGGCGCAAAGAAGAAATCCGGTGGGCGATTATGAAAGTCGTCCGACCTGCCATAACCTCTTTGAAGCCCGCTTGAATCTCATGCTCTGTCTCCATATCAACCGCACTGGTGGAATCGTCGAGAACAAGAACCTTGGGATTCTTGATCAGCGCCCTGGCGATGGCAATACGCTGCTTTTGCCCGCCGGACAGTCCCATCCCCCGCTCTCCGACAATGGTATCATAGCCCTCGGGCAGCTCCATAATGAAATCATGGGCCTTGGACAGCTTAGCCGCCTGGATAATTTGCTCCTCCGTCACTTGATTGATGCCGTAGGCAATATTGTCCCGGATCGAACAGGAGAACAGGAAGGTCTCCTGAAATACGATCGCAATATGTGAACGCAAGCTTTCGAGCGTAAGATCATTAATATTAAAGCCGTCTATCGTGATCGTGCCCTTCTTGATATTATAGGCGCGCATCAGCAGCTGAATGATGGTGGATTTGCCTGAGCCCGTTCCGCCCAGCAAGCCGATAACGGTTCCTGGAGGCGCTTCGATGTTCAGATTCGTAACAGCAGGGGCTTTATCCGGATAGTTAAACGTTACTCCGCTGAAGCGGACATGCCCTTCTACGATATTGTCCTCCAGAACAACAGGCTCTTCGCCGGTTTTAACGTGGACATACTGGTTTAATAACTCGGTAAGACGCTCTCCGGAAGCTTTGGACTGCGTGTAGTTGTTGATCAGAAATCCGATATTCCACATCGGTCCGATAATGTACCATACCATACTGAAGAAGGCGACCAGCGAACCAAGGGTCAAAGACCCGTTAATCACCAGAGTACCGCCCGCCACGAGCAGGATAACGACGCAACAGCTGGCCAGGAGCTCCATAACCGGGAAGAATTTGGACCATAACAGCGATGCGCCGATCTGATTTTCTTTATACAAATCGCTGCGTTTGGAGAACTTGTCGATTTCATGCGGCTCGCGCGCGAACGATTTCACCGTTCTCATGCCGGTGATATTCTCTTGAACCGTCGTCGTCAGATTGCTCATCGCCAGCCGCATTTCCCGGAAGGCCGGATGGATCTGTTTCTCAAACCGGACTGCCGCGAATGCCAGAAACGGCATGGTCACCAAGGTAATCAATGTAAGCTGCCAGTGGATGTAAAACATCATAGACGCCCCGAATACGATCATCAAAATCATGTTCAAAATTTGCGCAAACCCGAAAGCGATAAAGTTCCGCACCGCCTCCAGATCAGCTGTCAGGCGGGACATCAGATCTCCCGTCTTGGCCGTATCATAGTATTGATACGATAGTTTCTGAAGCTTCTCATAACATGCGTTCCTCAGCCGGAATGCCACCCGGTTGCCGAGCTGGCCGGCAAAATAACCGTGTAAAAACTGCAGGCATCCTTTTAAACTGACGATACCTACCACGGTCAGCGATAGCGCAGGCACCCACTTGAAATCACGAGGCTTGATGACATCGTCAATCAAGATTCGCAGCATGTTGGGGTACACAAGCCCTAGCGCTGTTGCACAGATCAGAAACGCAATCGATGCAATCATTTTCTTGCGTTCGACCCAATAATACTCCTTGAGTTGCCTAAAGACGTCCAATGGGTTTTCCTCTCCTTGTTCCTTGCTTTTTTTTATTGAATATGAATGAATATTAACAGCATCATTCCGACACGGCAAACAGAGCTTCGACGCATATAGATGGCAGAATCCGCTTTCTCTTCCATATTGACGATTTGTTAGGGGGTATTCTTCGATATCGTCGCAAATCATGACCAACATGCACACATTGCTCCGTTTTTGCATAATTAGTCTTTGTTTTTGCAAATTAATTTTCACAGCAAAGAACCTTGCTTCATCCACAGGGATGATTGGCAAGGTTCTTCTTCTTATTTTCAGCTGGGTCTTTATAAAATCATCAATTGATTCTGGAGCTGTTTGAGCTTCTCCAGATCGGTATTTCCTCTGATCGAGGAAAGCTTGCCTGAAGCAAACGACTCCAGATCCGCCAAAAGAACCCCGATGACAGCCTGCGCCGCCATTTGCCAGAAGCCGTCATAGCGCCCTCCCCACTGAAGCTCTGCCTGGGCAATCCAGCTTTGCAGCGGCTGCGTCAATTCGGCCTCCAGGGCGCTGCGCAGCGCCCCCTTGCCCTCCCCTTCGAAGAAGTGGCGCGGCGATTTGAAGCGGCTCCACAGCCATTTGGAATCGATGGCATTCGCCTGCCAGGGAGGCTGCTCCTCCGGTGTAGGGATCTCCAGCGGTTTAAACGCAGAAGCGTGAAAGCCCTGGAGAGCCTCTGCCACCTCTCCGGCCAGATCAGCAAATTGCTTGGCAGCCAACCGGTTAAGCGTATTGTCAAGGCGAAGCGAAGTAGCCTGGAGCTCCTGGGCGAGCTCGATTTGCAGCAGCCGCTGGAGCTCCAGCCAGGCGGTCCATAACGCCTTGCGCAGATCCCGGCCGTCATCCTGCAGAACTGCCGGATTAAAGGCAAAATTAAAGTGCTCGCCGAAGCGCAGCTGCACACGCTGCAGAACATAAAACAGCAGCTCCTTAAGCTCCTGCTCCAGCTGGGGATTGCCTCTGGATAAAGGCTGCTCCATCTCGCGGATCCTGCCGCGCGCAATATCGGCGCTTGCGAGCAGCTCTTCCCCCGCTTTCGCGCGTGAGGCCGCATCGCCCGAGGCCGCATCAATCCAGTCGGCCAGCGTGCGTCTGGCCCGCTCCAGCTCCAGTTCCGCCGAGGCAACAGCCAGGCGGCCCAGATCATCGCGGGTGAAGGAGAGAAACGCCTCTTCGAAGGCTGCAATGCCCGAAGCGCTGATTAATGTCAGGTCGCTGCGCAGCTTGCCGTCCAATGCCTGCAGGCTGGATAACGGGAAGATCCGCGGAAAGCGGATACCCTGCTGCTGCAAATTGCGCTGCACATGGGCGAGCACGCTCTCCAGCTCATCGCTGTCGGCCGCGAGATCCGCGGCATTGACGATGAAGAACATTTTATCCAGCTCGAACTGGTCCTTCACACGGCCCAGCTGCAGCAGAAACTGGCGGTCCGCCTGCGAGAAGGCGTGATTATAATAGGTTACAAACAGAATGGCGTCGGCATTCTTAATATAATTGAAGGCGACGCCCGTATGCCTTGCGTTGACGGAATCGGTGCCCGGCGTATCTACAAGAACAATTCCCTGCGCTGTCAGCGGATTATGGTGGTAGAGCTCAATCTCACGGACAAAACAGGACTTTGCCTCTTCGGCCACATAGCGGCGATAGGCTGCGCTGTCCACATGCAGCTCGCTGCCAAGCAGAGACTCATGCTCCTGCCAGCCTTGGTAAGCGGCTTTGAGGAAGCTGTAATGCGGCCTGCCGCCGGCATGCACCCCGTCAGGAGACAGCTTGGCGATGCTTTGCATCAGTTGATCAGACGTCAGGCGCTCAGCCGCTTCTCCAAGCAGGGATAAGGAATAGCGAAGATCGTCGAGCATTTCTTCCCGCGTTTTCAATAATACGCTCGCGGTGCCGTGGACCTTCTCCCCTGCCGGAGCGACAATACGGTTGACAGCTGCCGTTGTCGGATTCGGCGACACCGGCAGGACGGAATCGCCCAAGAGCGCATTCGCCAGCGAGGATTTGCCCGCACTGAATGCTCCGAACAAGGCAATGGTGAAGCGGCTGCCCTGAAGACGGCCCGCTTTGTCGCGCATTGCCTGCACGGCGGATGAGAAATCCTGGTTGGGCGCAAGCAAATCCGCGGCGCGGTACAGCCGCTCGGCAGCCTGGCGCTGCGGGCCAAGCGCGCCGCTGTCCGGTTCGGATGGCGGCGTCACGCTTGAAGCTCCCTGCCGGCGGTCATTGTCGGCGGCGGGCGGCGGCGAATTGCTGCCGGAGCTTGCCTTGTTATTCGGCGCGTCGTCTGGCTGCGCCGTGCGGTCTTCAAGGTGCCCGACGCCGGCGATGCCATCCGGCGGTTCAGTCCTGTTGCCGGAGGCGAGAAGCGGAGCTGAATTGGGCTCTTCGGCAGCGTCGTTGTCCGCGACGGCGATGCCATCCGGACGCGGCTTGGATGTATTGCCGGCTGCGGGTATTTGGTCCGCAGCCGTATTAGCGCCAGGAGCATCGGCGTTGACCGTGCCGATGCTGCCGTTATTCGCGGGGGCATTCCCGCGAAGCATGCGCGCTGCGGAATCGCCCGGAGTCCTTGGCGATTGCGCGGCCTGCGGCACCGGCAGCGCCGGGCGCTCCGGCGCTGGCGGCAGCAGCGCCGCCAGGCGCGCCAGGTGCACGCTCGCGCGCTCCGCCAGCGCGGCAAGCTGCGCCAGCGCCCCGGCCTGGGCGGCAAGCACGCCCAGCCGCTCGCGCACAGGAGCGGCTGCAGCTTCGCCGGCCGCCGCTGCCCGCTGCCCAAGCGTGTCGATCCACTCCATCGCCCGCTTGCGGTAAATCCCCTTCACATCCGCGGCAAGCTCGCGGCAGTAGTTCATCGTGTACTCGCTGCCGAAGACGGCGCCGGCTTTCACGTGATTCAAGAGCCACTGCGCTTCCACCGGTCCGGCAATCGCCGCGACCAGCTGCTGCTCCATCGCTTCCCCGCGCCATCCGATTTCATCGGCAGCCTTGCGGAGCAAGTCCAGCAAATGCCATTCAATCCCGGCTTTCACCAGGGATTCAAAATCCGCTTGAAAGGCCGCAAGGCGCCGCTCCTGCTCCGCGGCCGTTTTACCGCCGGAGAAGAGCAGCCCCATCTTAAAGCCGGGCTTACGGCTCTCCAGAAACGACTGCGCCAAATCACGCGTCGGAGCCGGCGTCACATTCGCATTGTCGAGCAGGCGCTGCATCTCGAGGCGCAGGCGGACGGGAAGACCGTCTGACTGCGCCTCCAGCTCTGCCAGCTGAGCTTCTAAACCGGACAGTTCCTCAGCAGCCTGCTGCGACCCTTCTTCTCCGCCGGCTGCCGCCAATAAAAGCTCCCGCTCGGGCTCTGCAAGCTCATCCAGCGCTTTGCCGTGGGAGCGGATCAAGTGGCGCGCTGAAGCATCTACGCTGCAGAGAGCCAGAGGGCCGCGCAGCCCGGCGAGCTCTGTCAGCAGCCACTCAAGCTTCGTCCACTCCGAATAGGGATGGCCGGGCTCCCGGAGAGACAAATAAACGATCCCGCTCGGCTCCAGATGCCAGTTGGCGAACGCTTCATCCACGCTTTGACGATAAGCTTCAAAACTCAGCTCGCTGTCGCGGTGCTTGTCGATTTGATTGACGATCAGATAAAGCGGCTTGCCCCAGTCCTTCAACTGCTTGGCGAAGGAAAAATTGATTTCCGACTGTACGTGGTTATAGTCCATAACGTAAAAAACGACGTCTGCCAAATGCAGCGCCGATTCGGTCGCCATCCGGTGAGCGTCATCAGTCGAGTCGATGCCGGGCGTATCCAGAAGTACAGTGTGACCGCCAAGCCGTGGAATCGGATAAGACAAGGAAATCGATTGAACCCCTTCCCCATCCTTGCAGTAATCATCCAGCAGCTCCAGGGCAATGTCCAGCGTCTCTTCTCTGCCGCCCCGCATACGGGTGATGGTTGCTTTGGGCTCCCCGCTTTGGATTGTAACCACATTGGCGCTTGTCGGGATCGGACTTGAAGGCAGCAGCTCCGTTCCACAGAGCTTGTTGACCAGCGTCGATTTGCCTGCGGAGAAATGCCCGCAGAATGCGGCTGCAAGCTGCCCGGCATGTAATTTGCCGCGCAGCTCCAGCAGCCGATCCGCATTCCGCTTGTCGCCGGCCTCGGCCATGAGGGACCCTATTTGTTTCAGAGCGGCGTCAAGCGGATGAACAGCAGTTGCACTAAGTTGATTCATTTCTCTCTCTCCCATTATCCATAACCCTACCAATTCGCTATGTCAGTGGTTTATGATTAAGCTGTTTGCTCGGACGGCAAACAAATTTCAAATACTTCGCCATGCTGCAGGATCGTTACGCTGCGTTCCTTTTCTTTCATCACGACAACCTCGGGCTTTACGCGCATGCGTTCAATATATTGATCCGGAACATCCCCTGCTCCGCTGACTGTAACGCCTTCGATGATGACTTCTTCGTTTTCTTCGGGAGGTGCTTCCATGATTTGCTCGTAAATATCGGAAAACAAAGCAAAGTCCTTCGTGTACACAGAAATGCATTTCATTCTTAATCATCCTCTTCTCTAAAATTTAATTAGCCTTTGCCTTCCGGCTTGTGTTCATCTTCATGCGCTGCTGGCCTTCCTTGCACAGATCAAGCAGCGGGCATACAGGGCACTGCGGATTTTGAGCTTTACAATGATACCTTCCGAAAAAAATAAGCCGGTGATGTGTATCGGTCCACTGCTCGCGCGGAACAAGCTTCATCAGCTTCTTCTCCACCTCGAGCACGCTATCGTCCGCTTTGGCGATACCTAGCCGTTTGGACACCCGTTCAACATGCGTATCAACCGCAATCGCCGGAACGCCAAAAGCATTGGATACGACGACATTGGCCGTCTTGCGTCCGACACCGGGCAACCTGGTCAAATCCTCATGCCGCCGGGGCACTTCTCCACCGTATTCGTCCAGCAGCATGCGGCAAAGCTTCTGGATATGGGAGGCTTTGTTGCGATACAACCCGATCCGGCGGATATCCTGCTCCAGCTCTTCAAGCGGAACTGCCAAATAATCGGCTGGTGTCTCATATTTCTTGAATAGGTCGGCTGTCACTTTATTAACCGTTTCATCCGTACACTGTGCCGAAAGAAGAACGGCTATGGTCAGTTCAAACGGATTTCGGTGGTTCAGCTCACAGTGAGCATCCGGAAACATCTCGCCAATGACCCGCAAGATATAAGCCATCTTATCCTTTGCTTTCAACTGTCTCTCTCCCCTATTTGGGCTATCGAATCAAAGTGTAGCGAAAAATGTCACAATAAGCAACCGTAAACAGGGGCTTCCTGCGACTTTTTCAAGAGATTTTCATAAAATTATTTAATTTAGCCGCAATTCCATAAGAATAACCTGTCCCTTCCAAAAATTAGCGCAATCCTCCCAAATGAAATGTTATAAAAAGATTTAAATGTTTTACGTCATGATCACCCTCTCCTGGAGGTGAAAATGGCCATAAGGTTTAAAAAAGCGCTGTGGGATGATCCCGCAGCGCTTTGTTTAAACCTGATTTAACTCTTTTTCACAACTTCCAGCAGCTCGCCTTGAACGATGTAAAGGGTGATGCTGTCTCCTTCTTTTAAATCCGACCACTGAATAGCCGCATCGCCTTGGGACAACTTGGTCCTGGACGTAACCTTAAAGGTGTAATTATTATCCGTTAGTCCTGTTCGCTTAACCGAAAGCAGGCCTGCCGAGCTGTCAAACTTCCAGAAGCTTCTTGCTGTACCGCCGTTTACAGTTATCAGAGTCTGTTCTGCGGCATCCTTGCGGACCTCGACCCGGTCACCTGCCTGCAGCACAGCTGCGGAGCTGCCGGACACTCCATTTTTGATAACCGTATAGGCTGTACCAAGCGGAACTTCAGTGGAAACACCGTTATAGTCGACGATGGTCACTTTATCGGCGGCAACTGCCGACACCCTGCCTGATGCAACTGCGACCTTCTTGAACGACGACGGCGTGGAACCTGTAAAGGTGATATTGCCCACTTGACCGGCTGTCAGGCCGGAAAGCGTAATAAGCTCTCCGCTCTCATTATAGAAGCTCCAGCCGCTGACTGCCCATTCATTGGTAGTCTGATCGGCATTTTTAACCTTCAGCTTCTGGCTGTTCACGTCAACCGAGACCACTTCCACCTGTTTAGCGGAATGAATCTGAAGAGTGACGGCCTTATCCTGAGTGGTGTTCAATAGCAGGGTGACCACATCACCCGCCTTCACATCTGCGAGTGTAGCGTTCTTGCCAAGCGCCTCCACTCCCAGCGCATCAAATCCGATTGTGAACGGAGAACCGCCGGTCAGCGTCAAATTCAACTGCCTGGAGGTTTGATTAATCGAAACAACCGTACCGGTGTACTTATAAACGAACTGAATGGATATCGCTTTGTCATCCGTATAGCCAATTGTAACCTTGCGGTCCTTGATCAGCATCGTTGCAGCACTTGTCAGCGGAATTGCTGTTCCGTTCATATCGATCTTCGTGCTGTCCGTCAAATAGATCGGAATTAATTTCGTGCCATTTTTGACGACCAGTGCTTTGAGCTCAGGCTCATAGCTAACGATTACCGCGCCATTGATTGTCTCAACCTTGCGGTTCAGCACTTTAATGGCGCTGACTTGATCCTTCTCATTCAACGTCAGCTCGAGACGATCACCTTTGACCAGATCAACGAGGCTCGTGGACGTTAGACCCTCGATCGTAACATTAATGGAATCCGCTACGAATTTGGCTTCCAGCTGCGTTCCGCCATCCCGAATATAATTGATGGTTTTATTGTCACTGCTTGCGGAATAGAACTCGCCCTGCACCGACTTCGCTGATGTTTGCTGAACGGTAATTTTCGTCACAATGCTGTTCTGAACCTCATATGTCAGGGAGTCTCCGGCTCGAACCCCGGCAAGGCCGCCCTGCAAAATACTTCCCTGCCACAAGATGACCGCTTGCGGCGAGACGCTCAGCTGCTCCTCGGCATTTGATGCCGAATTGATGACGCTGATCGTCGAGGCTGCGGCATCTACAGCTTTTACGAGACCGCTGCCCGTTTTATTGATTGGCGCGGATTGCACAGCGATAGAAAGTACACGCGGCACTTCACGATAGGTATCGCGGGTGATCGAAAGCGTGCTGTCCTTAACCAGCGAAGCTACCGGAATCACAGAGCCGGCGGCATCCTTGACCGTTACAGAACTGTCATAGGCTACTGCAACCGGGGTATCGTTGACCCATATCCACAGCTTGTTCTCAGCAGGAACTGCACGGTCGAAGGTACCTGTAATCGTCTCCACCAGCTGCTTGTCATCCAGCTGTTCCACATATAATGCTTGATCCCCGTAGGTGATAACTGTCACATTCGTATTTGGCAGAAGCTGATCCAGGCCTACAGCCTTCTCGGAGTCATAGCGGTAAACATTCGTATCCGGCGACAAGAGCAGCGTCTGATCGCCTTGCGGCTTGTACAATTGAATGGAAGTGTCCGACTTGGAGGATAAAATGCCTGTCTCCTGACCCGGAAAAGCAACGGGAAACTGGCTCTCCGCCCGGCTAAGCAGGGTTGCCATAGCTGCCCTTGTTATCGCGCCTTTCGGCTCGAATTTGTCGGCAGTCACACCATTGACCAATTTCAGGGAAACGGCCGCATTCACATAGCCGGCAAACCCTTCGCTCACGCTGTTCCTGTCAGAGAAGGCCACAGGCGTGGAAGCCAGCTCAGCGGCTGCGGATTGTTTGCCGATCGCATTGACGACAAGCTTGGTGATCCATTCCCGTGTTGCTTTTTTGGCTCCCCATGTGACGGCCTCGTTCTCTTCCGCCAGTTTGAATTCTTCATCCCGGTCAAGCAGGCCCTTCTGAAAAGCAAGTGCGACATAAGGCTTGAAATAATCGTTTACCTTGAATGCGCTGGAGAAGACGACAGCCTGATCCTCCTTGACTTCATTCTCAATCCCGATAAAACGGATAGCCATCGTGACCGCTTCCTGCTGGCTGACATTGTCATTTGGCTTGAAGACGCCATTGTCGCCCTTGACAATACCTTGAAGAGCCAGCTTGGTAATATGCTTCTGCGCCCAATGTGCGACAGGAACGTCACTGAATTTCGTAACTGCAGAGGAATCCGCAAAAACAGCTCCACCAGTGATGGTGAAGCTTGAGAGTACGGAGAATATAACAAGCGATGAGACCCCTTTTAACCATTTGTTTGCTTTGAACATACCGGCGAACTCCCCCTAATGACTATTGTTGCTTCATGATTGGATGATCGAGCTCCACATGACCCATTAAACTTTCTTCTTTCTCGCCGTCTACAAGAATATCAAGAGAAGTCACATCTTCGAATTGAAACATGGTCTTCTGGACAGCATCAACCGCCATCTGTTCGCCCGGACCTCCTAAGCGCGCTTCATCGTTGATATGAATATCCAGCGTTACCGCACCGTTCTCCACCTTGGCGCTGAGAAGGTCGATATGCTTCCATAGCGACAAGCCTCCGTCTTTACCATCCTGTTGAAGTGCTTTATAAGCATTTTCAATTTTTTCTTTGGTGTCCGCGTACTGAATATCTGCCTGCTGCTCCTGCAGCTCCGTCATTTGCTCATCGGTATAATAAACCTTGATCGTCTCGCTCTTCTTCTCTACTACCGGGACCGGCTCCGGAGGCGTCTGCACCTGATCGGAACTTCCCCCTTGCGTGTTATCCGGCCTGCTCCCGCATGCACTCATGGTCAGTATGGCTGCGGCAGCGATCAGGACAAGCAGTATGCGTGAAGCAGCTGGTTGTTTCATCGGCTTCCCCCTAGGTAATATTCAAGTATTCTTTAATTCCGGCTACAACCTGAGCTGCTATAGCATCCTGTCTTGCCGGATCGAAGAGTGCTGCGGCATCGCCTTTGTTGGAGAGATATCCCGCTTCCAGAAGAATAGCCGGCATCGTCGTTTTCTTGATAACTACAAAGCTGGCTTGATGGACCTTCCGGTCGGGGAGAGCGGTCCCTGCCACGAGATGCTTATGTATCACATTCGCAAGCGCGAGACTGCTGGCACGGTTATAATACGTTTCCGAACCTGATGCTGACGAGCTTGTAGCCGAGTTCGCATGGAAGGAAATGAATATATCCGCATTCATATCATTGGCGATTTTGGCTCTGTCATCCAGCTCGACGAAGGTATCGTCCGACCGGGTCAGGTAAGCTTTAATTTTCGGTTCATTATCCAGCAGCGCCTTCACTTTAAGCGTGATGGACAAATTGTATTCTTTTTCGTGCTTGCCGTTAACGGCAGGCGCACCTGGATCTTTGCCTCCGTGGCCGGCATCCAGAACGATTTTGTATACGCCGGGATCTGCCGGATCAACATTACCTGGAATGCCTGGATCAACATTGACAGGATCGGTCGGGGCTACAACATCAGTAGGCTCCAGAACGTCAATGCGGATCACCTTGTCCTCCCGGGCAATATTAATAGGCGTCGGCGCTGTCAAATCCAGCACGACTCTTACCGTTGAAGGCTTGTCCTTAAACAAGGAATAACGCACACTTACGAGCGACGGATGATTATCCATCGAAAATTGTCCGGAATAGCCGTTTGATAGATTTGCCATAAACGTAGACGAGAAGGCCGTGTATGGAAAATCTATAGCGATTTTCTGCTGAATTTCTCCGCTTCCCGCAATCGTTTCTTGTACCAGATCGCCTATTTCGCCGTCATACCTTACATAGATGCTTCCTATACCGTCATATTCAATGGTGTTGATCGTTCCGGTAGTTTCCGCCGACGGCGAACCATCGCTTCCGGTTTCCGTTCCGTCCTGTCCGGGGATTGTCCCGTCTCCAGTACCAGCGTTGCCATCCTCTTCACCTGGAAGCACTACTGGCGGTTTCTCGACTTCTTGTCTGGACTTGTCAAACATCTGGACCGTTCTTGTGGCGGTGTCCCAGGATACCTCGAGCCCAAACTGCTCTCCGACAAATCGAAGCGGTACAAGGGTAGTATTCTTCGATATGTATGCAGGCACGTCCAGAGAAACTTTCTGCCCATTCACCAATGCAGTTTTACTGCTGATCGTCAGGACCATAATCGTTTCCCCATTGGATATATTGACGTTCGGGGAAGACCATGCCACATCAAAACCCAGTTCTTCCGTTACTGTTCGCAGCGGCACCATCGTCGTTTGTTTGACTATTTGCGGCGCTGCAGGCGATTGTAGTAGTTTGCCGTTCAAATAAAGCTTGGGAACAGGCACAGCGGCGGCAGCTCCCACCAGACCAGGGAACATAGAGACGAACAACGTTAATAACATTATAGCGGTTACAAACTTCTTCATCTTTCACCTCGATGACTTGATTTTCGCCTCCGAGCAGAGCGAACAGGCCGATGCTTACAGACATTTATTAGACGCAGCTTGTCAGAAAAAGTTGCGTATTCAGGAAAATTGTAACTCTATCGCCAATGAAAGAAGAAACGGCTTGACGCGCACCAAAATAACGGAATCTGAAAGTTTATGATATTTTGAAATGCAAAAGGCCTCCGGCAAGACCGGAGGCCTGTATCAAAACCTATTGTTTTATCAATTGATCAAAAATTAATAGGCAACCCGGCTCGCTTCATAGGCTGAAATCGCCTCTTCATGCTGAAGAGTAAGGCCGATATCATCCAGCCCTTGCAGCAGGAATTGACGGCGGTGCTCATCCAGATCGAAGGAAATTTCAAGCCCTGCGCCGTCAGTGAGTTTCTTGCTCACCAGATCAACCGTCAGCTTGTAGCCTTCTTCAGCCGCAGTGCGTTGGAACAGACCATCCACCTGCTCTTCACTCAAGCGAATCGGCAGAATACCGTTCTTGAAGCAGTTATTGTAGAAAATATCTGCAAAAGAAGGTGCAATAATGACTTTAAAGCCATAATCAAGAATGGCCCAGGGCGCATGCTCACGCGAAGAGCCGCAGCCGAAGTTGGCACGGGAGATCAACACCGAAGCGCCTTGATAACGCGGCTGGTTCAGGCTGAAATCAGGAATAACGTCACCCTTCTCATCCCAGCGCCACTCAAAAAAGAGGAATTGGCCAAAGCCGCTCCGTTCAATACGTTTAAGAAATTGTTTTGGAATAATGGCGTCCGTATCCACATTGACGCGGTCCACAGGGGCAACTAGCCCCGTCAGCTCTTTAAACTCTTCCATCTATGGTAACCCCTTTCGAATCTTGTTTCATGAAGTCAGGTCCGTCAAAACTAGCTCAGTACTTCGGATTTGATTTTCCAGTCGCGAACATCGGTGAATTTGCCCATAATGGCGGCAGCTGCTGCCATAGCCGGGGATACGAGATGCGTGCGTCCTCCGCGTCCTTGACGGCCTTCGAAGTTCCTGTTGGATGTCGATGCGCAGCGCTGTCCAGGCTGCAGAACATCGGGGTTCATAGCCAGACACATGGAGCAGCCAGCATCGCGCCATTCGAATCCGGCGTCGGTGAAGATTTGATCCAGACCCTCCTGCTCGGCTTGAATTTTGACACGGCCCGATCCTGGAACCACAATGGCCGTAACACGGTCGCTGACCTTGTAGCCTTTGGCAATTTCAGCCGCAGCGCGCAGATCCTCAATCCGTCCATTCGTACAGGAGCCGATGAAAACATAATCAATCGGGATTTCATTCATAGGAGTTCCTGGTGTCAGACCCATATACTCCAAAGCCTTCTCTGCCGCTTTGCGTTCATTCTCCGTAGGAAGCTCAGCCGGTACTGGCACTTTCGACGTAATGTCTGTTCCCATACCAGGGCTTGTGCCCCAGGTCACTTGAGGAATCAAGGAATCTACATCAAATTCCAGCACTTTATCATAAGAGGCGCCGTCGTCCGTTGCCAGATCCGTCCAAATCCGGACAGCGCGGTCAAAGGCTTCTCCCTGCGGCGAATACTCACGGCCGCGCAGGTAATTGAACGTGGTTTCGTCAGGAGCGATCAAGCCTGCACGCGCACCTGCTTCAATCGACATATTGCAAACGGTCATCCGCTCTTCCATAGACAGGGAACGAATAGCCTCGCCTGTAAATTCCATGACATAACCGGTACCGAAATCGGTTCCGTATTTGGCGATGACGCCAAGAATCATATCCTTCGCGGTCACACCAGGTTTGCGGCTGCCGACAAAACGGATTTCCATCGTTTTGGGCTTCGATTGCTGCAGACATTGTGTGGCCAGAACATGCTCCACTTCGGAGGTGCCGATACCGAATGCCAATGCGCCAAAAGCGCCATGAGTCGAAGTGTGGCTGTCGCCGCAGACAATGGTTTTACCCGGATGAGTCAGTCCCAGCTCGGGGCCCATAACGTGAACGACCCCTTGATCGAGACTGTCCAGATCAAACAGCTTTACGCCAAAATCCTTGCAGTTTTGAGTCAGTGTGTCAATTTGCTGCTTGGAGATCGGGTCCGTGATATTGAAGCGGTCCTTCGTCGGTACATTGTGGTCCATCGTTGCAAAAGTCAAATCCGGGCGGCGTACCTTGCGGCCCGTCAAACGGAGTCCTTCAAAGGCCTGCGGGGATGTAACCTCATGCACCAGCTGCAAATCGATATACAAAACACTCGGTTTGCTCTCTTCGGCATGAATGACATGATTGTCCCAAATCTTCTCTACCATTGTTCTTTTTGCCATTGTTTTCACCTCATAAGTTCAATAATTCGTTCTCTTTTTTATCGATGATAGTATCATAGCATTTCTTTCTTCATTGATCCAAGATATAATATCTATAACATCAATAGGTTTGGCCTATGGCACCCGTGTAACGAAAATATCGCTGAAGGAGCGTCACGCATCTTGGAATTCCGCCAACTGCAATATGTCATTCAAATCGCCAAAGAGAAAAACTTTTCCCGCGCCGCGGAAAAGCTTCATATCGCCCAGCCTTCCCTCAGCCAACAGCTGTCGAAGCTGGAGAAGGAAATCGGTGTTCTGCTGTTTCGCCGGACCACTAATTCTGTCGAGATGACGCATGCCGGCTCCGTATTTGTGGACAAGGCGCAGAATATTCTCGACAGCATCGAACAGCTGAAGCAGGAGCTGGACGATATCGCCCATATGCGCAAAGGCAAGCTGGTTGTCGGCAGCCTGCCCATTACCGGCTCTCATGTTCTGCCGCTCGTGCTTCCGGTATTCGGCAGACGATATCCGGAAATCGAGGTCGCGCTTGTCGAGGACAGCTCGTTCCGGCTGGAGCAGCTGACCGCAAGCGGACAAACGGACTTGAGTCTGCTGTCGCTGCCGCTTCACGAACCCTCTCTGGCCTGGGAGCCCTTGATCGAGGAGGAAATCTGTCTGGCCGTGCCTCCCGAGCATCCGCTTGCCCTTAAGAACGAGGCTGTAAACATCCAAGACCTCGCCCAAGAGCCCTTCGTACTGCTCAAGAAAGGACAAGGCTTCAGGCAAATCGCTATCGAGCTTTGCGAGAAAGCCGGATTTCAGCCCCGAATTGTATTCGAGAGCGGAAATATTGAAACCGTGCAATCGCTCGTCGCCGCCGGAATGGGCATCGCTTTTGTTCCCAAGATGGTGGCAAGGGCCAAATGGTACGAATTCGCGCCTGCCTATTTGCCTTTTGCCGAGCCTGCGCCTTCGCGTACGCTTGTCATTGCAAGCCGCAAAGGACGGTATCTTTCGAAAGCCGCGGAGGCGTTCATTGAGACGATGAAATCAACAATCGAAAGCCATTTTCATTCTTGAACTTCCTTAGTAAAGCGATGGACGGCGATCCTCAAAAACGGGAATTCTTCCGCGTATTTGATCGACCAGCTCCAGATCGATTTCTGCCCGCAGAATGGTTTCTTCATCACCGGCTTCAGCGATGATTTCTCCCCATGGATCAATGATCAGCGAGTGGCCGAAAAAGGAGCTTGTGCCGCTGGTGCCGCAGCGGTTGCAGGCGATCACGAACATCTGGTTCTCAATTGCGCGCGCCATAAGCAGCGTACGCCAGTGGTGCATTCGGGGATTCGGCCACTGTGCGGGAACAAACAACAGCTTCGCCCCATCCAGCGCCAGCTTCCGGGCCAGCTCCGGAAACCGGATGTCATAGCAGATCATCATACCGGCATCCGCTCCGGACACGCGCAAGCTGCCCACTTTATCCCCCGGCTGCAGATGCTTCTCTTCATTCATCAGACGGAACAAATGAATTTTCGAATACTGCGCCTCCACTTCGCCCTGAGCATTAAACACATAAGTCGTATTATAAACGCCCTCGTCCCTGCTCTCGGCAATGGAGCCTCCCACTATTTGAATACCATGCCCCCGGCTGAATGCAGAGAGCAGCGCCTTCGTCCGCTCACCCCCACGGTCCGCAATTTCACTGATTTCTTCAAGCGCATACCCGGTATTCCACATTTCAGGCAGCATAATCAAATGCGGCTTGTCATTGCCTGCGGCCGCCTTCTCAAGCATGACTTCCAACTTCTTGAAATTCTCATCCGGATGACCGGCCTCCACATCCATCTGAACCAGAGCAATTAGCAGTTTATTCTTCGTAGTCATAGCTTGCGTCCACCTTCCTGTTCGGGCAGCATTTTCTTTTCCCTAATGATACCGCCTCATGGTTCTCTGTCAAGATGGGCATCGTAACAAGGTAACCATCTAACATGAATCGTAAAGGAGAAATGAAAATGAAAGTAAGTGCCAAGCTGATTTCTCTTCTGATGCTTGTTTTCTGTTTAATGATGCCGGCTGTTGCCAGCGCCCGTTTGGCTGACGACGGAACCGCTTCTCAGAGGCCGGTTCAGGCCTTTGATATCGCAGCCGGAAAAGTCGTCAAATCCGTTCCAAACAGCAAGGAGTTCCAAACTTATGCGATCAATTGGCTGGGCTCGGTTACTGGTCTGGCCCCCCAGACCAAGCCGGATGACAAATGCGGCTACGTCTTCCGTATTCCGCTTAACGAGCCGGCAGTTGTCCAAGCCGGTTCGGTCACAGTGCGCACTGCAGATGTGTTTCTTTTTTATTGTCCCGGCAAGCCTCAGATTCTGCTCATCTTCGACGAGAACAGAAAGCCGTATTTGCTGCAGTTTAAAGCGGACACCAAGCCTTTCCTGGCTCAAATGGGGCTTTAATGTGATTGTTGGCCAGGAGCAGCCCCGGCCTTTCGTCAGCCACTTTGCTCGACACCTCTTCCTATAATATGCTAAATTAGGCTTAGGTTTTTGGTACGCAGCAAATTAGTGGAGTGATCAACGATGAAGGATATCAAATCTTTTCCAATAAGTCCGGCAGACCGGATGTCCGGCTTGCCGGCGCAATTTTTTGCAGCGCTGGTCGGCAAGGCGGGAGCCCAGGCAGCCAAAGGGCTAGACGTTATCAATCTGGGACAGGGCAATCCGGATCAACCTACCCCTGCGCATATTGTTGCGGCTTTGCAGGAAGCGGCACCCAATCCGGAATATCACCGCTACCCGCCCTTCAAGGGCTTTCCTTTCCTCAAGGAAGCCGTTGCGCAGCGTTATAAGGAAGACTACGGCGTTACCTTGGATCCTGAGAAGGAAGTCGCCATCTTGTTCGGCGGCAAGACCGGTCTGATCGAAATCAGCCAATGCCTGCTCAATCCAGGTGATATCTGTCTGGTTCCGGACCCGGGTTATCCCGATTACTGGTCGGGTGTCGCGCTTGCAGGCGGACGGATGGAATATATGCCGCTAACGGCAGACAATCAATTTCTCCCTGACTATGACGCCATACATAAAGACATCGCAGACCAGGCCAAGCTGATGTTCATCAATTACCCGAACAATCCCACAGGAGCTGTGGCCGGACCTGAATTTTATGCGCAAACGGTTGAATTTGCCGCGCGCCACGGCATTGTGGTGGCAAGTGATTTTGCATACGGAGCGATTGGCTTTGACGGCAACCAGCCGGTCAGCTTTCTGCAGACCCCCGGAGCCAAGGAAGTCGGGATCGAGTTCTACACCTTATCCAAAACCTATAATATGGCAGGCTGGCGGGTTGGTTTTGCGCTTGGAAATCCGGAAATTATTTCGCTTATTAATTTGATTCAGGATCATTATTACTGCAGTCTTTTCGGGGGCATACAAGCCGCATCGGCTGTTGCGCTAACCGGCCCCCAGGATTGCGTGGCCGAGCTTCGCACAACGTACGAAAGCCGCAGGAACGCTCTCTACAATGCTATGGGCAGGATCGGCTGGGAAGCTCCCAAGCCCGGGGGCTCCTTCTTCTGCTGGCTGCCGGTGCCTAAAGGATATACCTCGGCCTCATTTGCCGATCTGGTCCTCGAGCGGGCTGATGTTGTCATCGCCCCGGGGATCGGCTTCGGGAGCTATGGCGAGAATTATGTCAGGCTGGGGCTGCTAGCTCCGGAAGCGCGCCTCGAAGAAGCGGTGGCACGGATTGGCAGGCTCGGTCTCTTCAGGTAGTTTGCCCCATATTCTTGGTTCTTCATCAGGTGCAGGATGAGGTTCAGGAATGACCCCTGTCCACCGCCTTTACAGGTCGTGTCAGATCATGATATGCTTGATTTAATTGAACACGAACGTTGTGATGGGGAACAGTACGCAGGTTTGAGTCGTGCACAGAGAGTAAATTCGTCAGCTGCGAGAATTTACCCGACCAATGCAGAAATCCCGCCCCGGAACGGCCGGCGATGAGCCGGACAGCACCTGCTGTTATCAGGCTTGATGAAGCGAATGCGGCTTGTTTTCCTTTTAGGAGTACAAGACCGTTTTAATTAAGGTGGTACCGCGGAGGTTATACTTTCGTCCTTTCTATTTATGTAGAGGGCGGAAGTTTTTTTATTTTATTCAGGGGAAAGGATTTGCGATAATGACGGAACGAATCGTGGTCAAAATCGGCAGCAGCTCGCTGACATCGGATGAAGGCGGCTTGAACCGGGAACGGATTGCTTTCTTCTCCCGTGAACTGGCTTCGCTGTATGATGCCGGATATCAGGTGCTGCTCGTCACCTCCGGCGCAGTGGCTGCGGGTTTCCGCAAAATTGGGTACCGGTCGCGTCCAAAGCTTGTTCATGAAAAGCAGGCAGCTGCGGCTGTAGGCCAGGCTCTGCTGATGCAGGCCTATCAGGAGGCCTTCTCAGCCTACGGTACAAGCGGCGGAATCGGTGTTGCGCAAATCCTGCTCACCCGTGCCGACTTTTCCAACCGCAGGCGAATCCAGAATGCATTAATGACCATTGAGGAGCTTCTGGAACAGCGGACCGTACCGGTCGTCAACGAGAATGACACGGTTGCAACGGACGAATTGAAATTCGGGGATAATGACACCCTCTCCGCGTTGGTCGCCAATCTTGTAAAAGCCAAGCGGCTGCTCATCTTAACCGATACGGACGGCCTGTACACAGAGGATCCCAGAATCAACCCCGAGGCGATCCGGATTGACCGGGTAGAGGTTATTTCCGAAGATCTCGTCAAGCTTGCCGGCGGCTCAGGATCTTCCGTTGGCACTGGCGGCATGCGCTCGAAAATTGAAGCCGCCCGGATTGCCATGCGCGGAGGCGTGCCTGCCTTTATCGGCCGGGTTCTTGAGCCCGGAGATATGCAGCTTGCGGTTGAAGGAGGCGGAAAAGGCACTTATTTTGATACAAGTCTGCATAATCTGCCTATGAAAAAGCAATGGGTAGGCTTCCACTCGCATACCCAGGGACGGATTATCGTGGATGAAGGCGCCGAGAAAGCCCTTCTGCAGGGCGGAAAAAGCTTGCTTCCTGCGGGGATCCGGGAGATCGAAGGCGAGTTTCATCCCGGCGACGTCGTGGAAGTCGTTAATCTGCAGCAGCAGACCATCGGCCGCGGTGTCGTGAACTATGCCGCATGGCAAATCCAGGCCGTCGCCGGGCTCAGCACGCAGGAGGTCCGCCGGCGGGTTGAAGTCAACCGGATTGAAGTCATACACCGCGATGAATGGGTATCGTTCAGCGGATAGACGGATCACAGTAAAACTCTAAAGCTTATGCTTCCGAAGTGAGTTTTCCTGTTCAACGAAGAAGTATATCCCATGATGGATCACAGTAAAACTCTAAAGCCTATGCTTCCGAAGTGAGTTTTCCTGTTCAACGAAGAAGTATATCCCATGATGGATCACAGTAAAACTCTAAAGCCTATGCTTCCGAAGTGAGTTTTCCTGTTCAACGAAGAAGTATATCCCATGATGGATCACAGTAAAACTCTAAAGCCTATGCTTCCGAAGTGAGTTTTCCTGTTCAACGAAGAAGTATATCCCATGATGGATCACAGTAAAACTCTAAAGCCTATGCTTCCGAAGTGAGTTTTCCTGTTCAACGAAGAAGTATATCCCATGATGGATCACAGTAAAACTCTAAAGCCTATGCTTCCGAAGTGAGTTTTCCTGTTCAACGAAGAAGTATATCCCATGATGGATCACAGTAAAACTCTTAGGAGGGAACTATAAATGAGTGAAGTACGCGAGAAGGCGGCCCTTGCCAAGCAAGCGGCTGCCATAATGAACCGGATGACAACAGAGCAAAAAAATGCTGCCCTGCTGGCCATGGCCGATGCGCTCGTTCGCGAGCATGCCTCGATCACTTCGGCCAACGGGCTTGATATCAAACGCGGCCGTGAGAACGGAACGAGTGAATCATTGCTGGACCGGCTTAAACTGAATGAGCAGCGGGTTGCGGCAATAGCAGACGCGCTGCGTCTCGTTGCCGGGCTGCCGGATCCGGCAGGTCAGGTTCTGGAATCCTTCGACCGTCCCAACGGCCTGCAGATTACCAAAATCTCCGTGCCGCTTGGTGTAATCGGCATGATTTACGAAGCGCGTCCGAACGTCACGGTAGACGCCGCAGGCCTTTGCCTCAAAACAGGCAATACCGTTGTCCTGCGCGGCGGATCGGCTGCCATCGAATCGAACCGGAGGATCATTGAAGTACTGCGCGGCGCACTGGAGGAGACGGCGCTGCCCCCTGACGCGATTCAGCTGATAGAGGATCCCAACCGCTCATCTGTGGATGAAATGCTTAAACTCAATGGCCTGCTCGACGTGGTTATTCCCCGCGGCGGTGCTTCCCTGATTCGCAATGTCGTGGACAATGCGACTGTGCCGGTTATAGAAACGGGCGCCGGAATCTGTCATACTTTCGTCGATGAGAGCGCCGATCCGCAAATGGCCTCCGATATTGCCTTCAATGCGAAGGTACAGCGCCCATCCGTATGCAATTCGATGGAAACCTTGCTCGTGCATGAAGCGTTCGCCCCAGATCATCTGCGATTGCTTGCTGACCGGCTATTAGCCGCCAATGTTGAAATTCGCGGATGCGAACGGACCTCCGCACTTATTCCTAAGGCCAAAGCGGTAACCGAAGAGGATTATGCCACTGAATACAATGATTACATTCTAAACATCAGAATAGTAAATAATCTGGACGAAGCGCTTGCTCATATCGGGAAATATGGAACCATGCACTCGGAGTGCATCGTCACCGGGAATCAAGCGAATGCCGCGCGTTTTCTCCAGGAGATCGACGCTGCAGCTGTCTACCATAATGCATCCACGCGCTTCACAGATGGCTTTGAATTCGGCTATGGCGCCGAGATCGGCATCAGCACGCAGAAGCTGCATGCGCGTGGTCCTATGGGCCTTCCGGCTCTGACGACAACAAAATTCCTAATTTCCGGCAGCGGGCAAATCAGAGGTTGATGAGGAGGTTATCTTTAAAATGTCACAATTATTCTCTGCCGGTGTTTCTCCGCAGATCAGTTCGCTCCGGTTGTGCTTTTACGGTGCGGGATCGATGGCGGAAGCGATTGTTCGCGGCCTGCTGGACCAGGGGCTGACCGCACCCGGACAGATTGGTATGATCAATCGCCAGAATGCATCCCGGCTTGACGAGCTTGCCGCGCGTTACGGCGTTCAGGCCGCGTTTGATAATGAAGCCAAAACAACCATGATCGGCGAAGCCGATATCGTATTTCTGGCAATAAAGCCGAAGGATGCCGCTGAGGCTTTGAAGCAGCTGCGCCATGTGCTTCGTCCCGATCAATTGATCGTCTCGGTTATCGCCGGCCTGTCGATTCATACGATGGAAACACTGCTGGGCCAGCCGATGAACATTGTCCGTACGATGCCCAATACGTCAAGCACGATCAGTCTTGGCGCAACCGGCATCAGCTTCTCCTCCACGGTATCCGAGGGGCAGCGCAGCCTCGCAGAGGCCATGTTCAAATCCGTCGGCATGACGGCAGTCGTCGAGGAGCATCTTCTGGATGTCGTGACAGGTCTCTCGGGCAGCGGTCCGGCTTATATTTATTATGTCATGGAAGCGATGATCGAAGCCGGCCGCGGCCGCGGTCTCAGCGAGGAGGCTTCCCGCGAATTAACGATCCAGACCGTTCTGGGCGCCGCCCATATGGTCAAGGCGACCCATGAGCATCCGGCGGAGCTGAGAAGAAAAGTGACTTCCCCCAACGGAACGACACAAGCCGCAATAGAGACGCTTGACGCGCACGGCTTCACTCAAGCCCTCGTCCATGCGATAGGGCGGGCCACCGACCGCGCCGCCGAGATGGGCAAAGACATCGAGAGGAGTGCAACTCATGAGTGATCAGGTATGCATCGCGACTTACCGCTGTTATGACGATAAAGCTGATTTTCACAAGAAAGCCCAGGGCATTGCTGTCGGGCTGACCGTTGGCAGCTGGACCGATTTGCCCGAAGCCCGCAAGGCGGAGATGGAAAAGCATCTTGGGCGTGTCATAGCCGTCACCGTTCATGAGCCGGAAGGTGCGGTGCCCGGCGAGCGGTTTGCCGACCTCCAGATCGCGTATCCAGACATTAATTTCAGCCGGGATCTCCCCGCCCTGCTCGTCACCGTATTCGGCAAGCTGTCGATGGATGGCAAAATCAAGCTGCTGGATCTTCAATTTTCCTCAGCTTTCACTTCGGCATTCCCCGGCCCCAAATTCGGTATTGCCGGGGTAAGGAAGCTGCTTGGCGTCCACGACCGCCCTCTGCTGATGAGCATATTCAAATCCGTCATCGGCCATGACCTGACCAATTTGCGGGAGCAATTTTATCAGCAGGCCCTGGGCGGAGTCGATTTGATCAAGGATGACGAAATTCTCTTCGAGAACCCGTTGACTCCATTGGAGAAACGGGTAGAGGTTTGTATGGATGCCGCGCGTCAGGCGGAACGTGAAACCGGACAGAAGCTCCTGTATGCAGTCAATCTGACGGGGCCGACCTCACAGCTTGCCGCTAATGCCAAACGGGCAATCCGTGCAGGCGCGAATGCGCTCCTGTTCAATGTATTGGCGTATGGCTACGATGCCCTGCATGAATTGAGCTGCGACCCGGATATCACCGTCCCGATCGCCGCCCATCCCGCCATGGCAGGCGCTTTCTATCCGTCGCCGCATTATGGGATCTCCGCCCCGCTGCTGCTGGGCAAGCTGATGCGTCTTGCCGGGGCCGATCTGGTGCTCTTCCCTTCGCCTTACGGCTCTGTTGTTATGCCTAGAGAAGAAAATCTCGCTGTCCAGGCAGCTCTCGTCGATCCCGGCCTCCCCGTTCCGTCCAGCTTTCCCGTCCCTTCTGCGGGTATCCATCCCGGACTCGTTCCGCTTATTTTGCGCGACTTTGGACAGGAAGTCGTTGTCAACGCGGGCGGCGGCATTCATGGCCATCCCATGGGGACAGCGGCGGGCGGACAAGCTTTCCGTCAGGCCATAGCGGCAACGCTTGCCGGAATTTCACTGCCAACGGCAGCGGAGCAGCCGGGACAAGAAGCTTTGAAAGCGGCCATCGCCAGCTGGGGGTATAAGGAATGAGCCTGGAAATAACGAATCCGGTATCGGTCAGAGGGAAAAAGCGCATCATTTTTTGCGATTTTGACGGGACTATTACCGAGAACGACAATATCGTGGCCATCGTGCGGCATTTCAATCCGCCGGGCTGGGAGCAGATCGTCGATGATGTCGTGTCACAGCGCAAATCCATCCGCGAGGGTGTCGGCGAGATGTTCCGTCTGCTTCCGGCAGCGCGAAAAAAAGAGGTTGTGGAATACGCAATCAGCAATGCGCGCATTCGTGCGGGCTTCAGCGATCTGCTGGCATACAGCGAAGCCCATGATATCGAATTTTATGTAACGAGCGGCGGGATTGATTTTTTTGTATATCCCCTGCTTGCTCCCTTTGGCATTGCCGAGGACCATATATACTGCAACGGCAGCGATTTTACAGGAGAGCAGATCGAAATCACCTGGCCTCATCCCTGCGACGGAAACTGCAGCAACGACTGCGGCATGTGCAAAACGACCATCATCAGGCGCTTTCCTTCTGAGGCGTACACGCGGATATTGATAGGCGACAGCGTAACGGATTTTGAAGGGGCCAAACTGGCTGATGTCGTATTTGCCCGTTCCCACCTGATCAGCAAATGCAAGGAGCTTGGACTGCCTTATAATGAATTTGAGACGTTTCATGATGTGATTGCCGTTCTTAAACATGAGGAGGATTCCCATTAACATGATGTTCGCAGACATTGCTACAGAAGAGAAACAACGGGTTCTGGCCGAGCTTGGCGAGGTCAAGCGTTTATTCGCTTCCCGCGGCTGGTTCGCCGGAACAAGCGGCAATCTGTCCATCCGGGCAGGAGAATTTGCATCCGATTCGTTCAACTTTGCCATAACGGCAAGCGGGAAAGACAAGTCGCTCTCAACGCCGGAGGATTTTCTGTTCGTCGATCAGAACGGGTCGCCCAGCGAAACCACCAGGTTAAAGCCATCCGCAGAAACCTTGATTCACTGCGAGATTTACAAGCTAACCGGATGCGGAGCCATCTTCCATGTCCACACTGTTATGAATAATGTGATATCAGAGCTGTTCTGGGACCGCAAATCGATCCCTGTTGACGGCGTGGAGCTGATCAAGGCTTTTAATATCTGGGAGGAAGAAGCCCATATTGAAATTCCCATTGTCTCAAATTTCGCTCACATTCCAAGCATCGTTCCAGAGATCACTGACCGGCTGGATCCGCGAATTCCCGGCATCATGCTGCGCAAGCACGGCATCTATGCCTGGGGCGCCAATGCTTTTGAAGCCAAACGGCATTTGGAGGCATTCGAGTTTCTGTTCGAATATGTATACCGCTGGGAGCTGCTGCAGCGAAAATAAGGAATCATTCCGCAGCATACTTCATCCGGCGGATTGGGCGGCATAGATGGCGCTTGACCTTCACGCAGGGTCAACGTTTACAATCGGATATGAAGGAGATGGTTCATATGCCGCTGTACATCCATGAAACCGCAAAATGGCTCGGGACTACGCCCCGGGCCATTCGTTTATATGAAGAAAAAGGATTGATCGCGCCGGACAAATCCCCTGTGAACGGATATCGCATCTATAGGAAGCACGACCTTGAGCGTCTGCGGTGGATTATTGCGCTGCGGGAGCTGGGCTTATCCCTGGCTGCGATCAGCGACATGATTCCCGCTGCCCGGCCATTCCTCCGGGCAGTTGAAGATTCGGATTCCATGGATTCCACAGACATCCCGGATCATGCTCCCGGCATATCCTCGCATACCCGGAAAGATGCCTCTCTCGCGCTTCTTGGCAAACTGGATGAAGCCAGAAAAGCGATCTACGAGGAATGGTCCCGTCTCTCGCAAGCGCTGCAGGCTCTGGACAGTATGCTTGCATCAGGATTTGTCCGGCAGGATCTGACTTTAACGGAGCTTGAATCAACCGCTGCCGAAATCAGGCAATTGTCAGCCGTAAGAAGCTCCTGGCATGATCAATGGGATTATGACCGTCTGGCCTCGAGCCATCGCGAGCTGGCCGTTCTTCAGGCGCTTCACCCGCTGGTGAATGAACAAGACTATCAGCTTGCACATGATGCTATTGCGCAGTGGATCGATCCTGTCTCTGGCGATCGCGGGATTGACCTCGCTGCGGGAACCGGCAGTCTGACCGCCCGTCTGGCCCGGTCGGGGGCTGTATTAACGGCGGTAGAGCAATCCGTGGAAATGCTCGCCCTTCTGCGCAAAAGCCTGCCTGAAATCGAAGCAAAGCAGGGAAATCTGCTCGCGCTGCCCTTCCAGGGAGCGGCATTTGATTTTGCCTCCTGCGCATTTGCCATGCACTATCTGGATGAGCGTCAGCAGCAGCTGGCTCTGGCCGAAATGGATCGTATGCTGCTGCCTGACGGCCGTCTTTGTCTGGCGGGTGTTGTGATTGAATCATCCCCGGCGGATCCTCCAGCGAAATCGCCAGCACAATATCCAACCGACCCCAAGCAGGTGGCCGCATGGCTCGGACAGCTTGGCTATGAAACCATTATGCCAACGCTCACGCCCTCGCTGTGGATCATTTTTGCCCACAAACAAAGACGGAACCGAACATGAATGGTTATGCTGCCATTTTAACCATGCCTCGAATTATCACGGCATCCCGGATTGGAGACGCTCCGCCCCCATCACCGCCAATTCAACTTTGTTAATGCCCAGGCAGTGTTCATTCGTAATTTCAAAAATCGGCGGCAAAGGCAGGCTTTCAAAATATTGCTCGATCCCCCCTGCCCACTGCATCCAATCCTCACCGCCCGCCCGTTCGAAGGGCTCGTCGGACCAGGCTGCCTCGAGCACTGGGCTGTAAAGCGGCTTGGCGCCGTTTATGAGCCCGCATCCATTCAGACGCTCGGAATATCGCTTGGGCTGCCGGCCGCCGCTTCTCCTGGAAGCAAACAAATGCGGAGCGTAATCGGCCCTGGAGCCCGTATGGGGAACTGCCCTCACAAAAGCGAGCACGCCTTCGAATACCTCCGGCACTCCGAATAGAATCGCATACAGCCGTTTACCGAATTCAATCCGCTCCTGCAGGCTGCTGAAGTCTTCAAGCACAAGCCCGGCGAGCTTCATCTGCCCAGCCACCGGCGAACCGTAGGGCATAAATACCGCATTGGTCTGAAGCGGGGATTGCAGCTGAAAAACAAGCTTGCTCAGCACATGCTCCTTGTAGAAAGGCTGCTCCACCACACGCTTTTCGATGAAATGCTGTTCGTTCACGATGAGCGCCGTCGTCAGCAGCGCTGTCTCTTTACGCTGCCAGAATTGAGCCCATACACAGCTCATGAAGCTGGATACTCCGAGCTCCGGGAGGAGATGCGAGTAATTCATGCCGTTCCTTTTCCCCGCCTCATACAGCAGCAGCTGGGGATAGGCATCCGAGAAAATCAGCGCATTCGCCCGCTCCAACAGAAGAAAATCTGACCGCCGCTGCTCTTCAGGAAGCAGTCTTGGCAGCAAATCCCCCTGCAGGTCTGTCATGTTCCAGCCGCCATTGCGGGAAACCATATGAGCAAGCAGCGCCCAATGCAGCTCCGGACAGCGAAAATAAATGGCTCGGTAAGCCTCTGTGCGCGTCATATTGTTGCGGTTGGCCCGCTCGGCATCAAGCTGTATCCGATAAAGCAAAGTGCGCTCCGCCTTGTTGATTTCCTTGTGTTTGCCTGAATGCTCCGCCCGATCCGATTCAGCAGCTTTATTCATCTCCGTCCAGGCTGTATGAAGCCTGCGTACCGAATCCTCGTGCAGACGGGGAAGCTTGGCCGTATCAGCCAGGCGCCGCGACAGCTTCCGGGCATTTCTCTTCTCCTCCAACAATCGGATAGCTTTCATAGGGAGCTTTATTATGTTTTTGATTATTTGGTATACTCGTTTTAGTAATGAATGCTGATCCGCCAAATTCCCAGTCCCCATCCTGCCGCCCCTTTACACTGCTATTATTTATCAGTATGGGCAAGCCGGGGCGCTGTTAGCCATTCAGGAGGCCCCCTTCTTGAAGGACTGCGGCTTGCCAGCCAACGGAGCAGGCTCATTTGTCATCTGAACTGATTTTATTGAATAAGGAGGCGCATTGGCTTATGTGCGGACGCTATACCATAACGGTATCCATCGAGGAGTTAATGCTGCGCTACTGGAATCTTGATACGGCCATCCCCTTTCATCATCCCAAGTACAACGTCGCTCCGGGACAGATGGTGACCGCCATCATTCACGACGGCAAGAAGAACCGGCTGGGCGAGCTGAAATGGGGGCTGGTCCCTTCATGGGCGGATGATCCGAAGATGGGCGGCAAGCTGCTGAATGCGCGCTCCGAGACCGTATGGGACAAGCCGGCCTTCAAAAAACTCATTCAGCGGAAACGGTGCATCCTGCCTGCCGACGGCTTCTATGAATGGCGCAAGGATGCGGCCGGCAAGCAGCCGATGCGGATTGTTCTCCGCAATTCCAGCCTGTTCAGCATGGCTGGCCTGTACGATACATGGCTTTATCCCGATGGGCAGAAGCTCAGCACCTGTACAATTCTGACGACGGATGCCAACGAGCTTATGGAGCCTATCCACCACCGGATGCCGGTCATCCTGAAACAGGAGGATGAGCAGGCTTGGCTGGATCGGACGTTTCAGGACCGTGAACGGCTGAGCCAAATGTTGATGCCTTTTTCAGCGGACGAGCTCCGCGCTTATCCTGTTACTACGGACGTAGGCCGGGTATCCTTCGATGAACCCGCCTGTATTGAACCGCTGGCTGACGACAGTACGCCCTGATGCTGAAATAGATGGATAAGCTCCATTGCTGCTGCGCAGGGGCGGTCCACTTATTCGTAATTCCATGAACAGCAAAAAACCGCTCCCTCGCGATGGGAGCGGCTTTTTGCTTCTGATGCATTTTTTTTGAGTACTCATTGGCAGTGGTTAGAATGTACACGATCGCAATTCAGGATACGCACTGATCCGGTCGCCAGGTTTGCCGGTCTAACGGAACATCGCCCATAATTTAATCAGATGAATCGTATTCTTAGGATCTATGCGCTGTCCCAGGACAAATGAAATCATCTGATCCTCCTGTACCTGCGTGAGCGGCTCCTGTAAAATTCCCGCCGTGGTACGGACCAGCTTCCGCACCTTCGTCCGGTCCTGCAAATCCGATTTGCTCAAACCATCCAGCGCTTTCTTGACACGATCCTTGGTAGCTTGGTTTTTCATTTTCACTTTGACGCGCTCGACCAATTCGGGCCGAATCCCGTATTTTGTGTAGCTCATCAGCAGTTTTAGCACCTCCGTCCGGCTTTGAAAAGCCAATCGTAGTACTATATGCCATAGACGGGCTGAAAAAAACTAGTCCAACAATTCGCCCTGAAAAAGTTGATCCTGCCTGAGCACCGCGCGCAGCCTTTCGTATGCCGCCGCCGTCCAGAAATCCGCCTGCCCCGTCAAGTCAGCGGCATCGTCGCGGGCCATCTCCAGCACCTCGAAATCCGCCGCCATATCGGCCAGCTTGAAGTCGGGAACGCCGCTTTGCTTGGTTCCAAAAAAATCGCCGGGTCCGCGCAAATCCAAATCGCGCCGGGCCACTTCAAATCCGTCGTCCGTCTCCGTCATGACCTTCATCCGTTCACGGCCTGTCTCCGATTTGGGATCGGCAATGAGGACGCAGTACGATTGATGGCCGCCACGGCCCACACGGCCGCGGAGCTGATGAAGCTGCGACAGTCCGAAGCGCTCGGCATCCATAATGATCATGAGCGTCGCATTCGGCACATCCACACCGACCTCGACAACCGTCGTGGCCACGAGCACATGGATGCGGTTATCGCTGAATGAGCGCATAACCTCGTCTTTCTCCGCGGCCGGCAGTCTGCCATGGAGCAGACCGATTGCCAAATCGGGAAATGCCTGCTGCAGCTGGACATGCAGATCGATGGCGTTTTGCACGTCAAGCTTCTCCGATTCCTCTATGAGCGGACATATAAAATAAGACTGCCGCCCTGCATCCACCTCACGCCTGATAAATCCGAAAACGCGCTCCAGCATCCCGTGCTTTACCCAGTAGGTCTGGATCGACTTCCTGCCTTGAGGCCGCTCGCGCAGCGTGGAGACATCCAGATCGCCAAAGGCTGTAATCGCCAGCGTCCGCGGAATCGGCGTAGCCGTCATCGTCAGCACATCGGGGTTCAGGCCCTTCCTGCGGAGAATGCTCCGCTGGTTGACGCCGAACCGATGCTGCTCATCCGTTACCACAAGACCCAGACTGCGGAAATTGACGCCTTCCTGAATGATGGCGTGGGTCCCGACGACAATATCGGTTAAGCCCATTTGCAGGCTGGCGACGGCATCCTTTTTCTTGCGGTCGGTCAAACTGCCGGTTAATAAACCCACTTCCATCCCCACCGGTTCAAATAAACGCTGCAGCGAACGAAGATGCTGCTCGGCCAATATCTCGGTCGGCACCATAAGCGCCCCCTGATGGCCGGCTTTGACTGCAGCGAAGAGCGCAATGGCGGCGACCACCGTTTTGCCGGAGCCAACATCGCCCTGCAGCAAACGGTTCATGCAGGAGGGCTGCCGCATATCGGTCAGGATCTCATTGACGACCTTCTTCTGTGAGTCCGTCAGCTCGAAGGGCAGCGTCTGGGCGAACATCCGGATGGATTCCGCGTCGACGACATGCGCGATTCCATCCATCCGCTTCCGGTTTAATGAGCGGTAGGCCTGCAGCTTCAATTGAAAGAGGAATAACTCTTCATATACCAGTCTGCGCCTGGCCGCCTGTCCTTCCGATGTATCATCCGGATGGTGGATGCGCTGCACCGCCTCCCGCCGCGGCATCAGACGATGCTTGTCCACCAGCACATGCGGAAGCACCTCTTCAATCATCGCCCCATACTGCTCCAGCGCCTGTTTAATGGTTTTCCTGATCCAGGGCTGGGTAATGCTGCCCCCGACGGAATAGACCGGCTGGAGCGTCCCTGAGCGCGCTGTGCCCTTATCCGGGAATTCCGAGTCGGAGACCGTAAGCTGCAGTCTGCGCTGCTCCCATTTGCCCGTCAAGATGATTTCCCGGCCGGGAGTCAGCTGATCCTGCAGAAACTGCCGGTTAAACCACACCGCCGTCACCAGCAGGCCGTCCACCATCACCTTGCAGGTCAAGCGCGATTTGGCACGCCCGTAACGCTGCAGCGAGGGAACGCTCATAATTTTCCCTTGAACGGTTCCTTTTTCCCCGTCCTTCGTTTCCGCCAGTCCTTTGATCCGGTAGTCCTCATACCGGAAAGGGAAATAATCCAACAAGTCGGCAATCGTATGGACGCCAAAGGCGTGAAGCTCCTGTTCCTTTTGAGCGCTCACGCCTTTGGCCTGCCGAACCGCTATCTGATCAAGCCTCATCATACTATTTTCACACCCGATTTATGAATAATGCGGCGGTACCAGGACCGACATGCGTTCCAATGACGGCGCCGATCTCCGTTTGCTTGATATTGCGCACATTCAATTGTGCCTGGGCAAGCGCTGCAAGCTCCAGTGCGTTATCGCTTTTGTAGGCCCAGGCGACCATGATTTCAATGGGATCATTACCGAAATCCTGTTTGAACAGATCGATGACCCGCTGCATCGCTTTTTTTTGTCCCCGGACCTTATCGATCGCAGTCACTTCACCGCTATCATCCAGAGACAGGATCGGCTTCACATTCAAGATCGACCCGAACAGCGCTGCCGCTTTACCGATTCTGCCGCCTCTTTTGAGATATTCCAGCGTATCCACCAGAAAATATAATCTCCGGTCTTTGGCCAGACGGTCAATTTCCGCCAGAATTTCTTCCTTGGAGCTCCCCGCCGCCGCCATTTCCGCCGCTTTTACGACAAGCATTCCAAATCCGTAGGAGGCTGACTTGGAGTCGATTACTGTGATATCGCCTTCCTCTTCGAGCAAGGAGGCCCCCAAAGAAGCGGATTGATAAGTTCCGCTGACCGCGGATGACAAATGAATGGAAATAACCGATACGCCAGGCGTCTGCTTGGTCAAGCGGCTGTAAACCTCCATAAACTCAACAGGCGAAGGCTGTGAAGTTGTGGGCAAGGACTGTGAAGCCGCCATTTTCTCATAAAATTCATTATTTCCGATCGAGACGGCATCCTGATAGGTCTGCTCTCCGAACATGACCTTCAGCGGCACCATATCGATGCCAAGCTGCTCCCGAACCCGCCTGGGAATATCCGACGTGCTGTCTGTCACAATTTTGACCGTGCCCATATCCAGTTCTACCCCCTACTCAACTGCAAATAGATAAGGATAAAGCGGTTGTCCGCCCTCATGCACCTCAAGCTCGGCATCCGGATAGGTTTCCCGCACCCAAGTTTCCAGTTCCGAAGTCTCTGCTTTGTCAGCCGGCTCTCCCGTCAATACCGTGATCAGCTCACCGCCGTTCTCCAGCATCAGCGTCAGAAGCTCCCTGCAGGTCAACTGCAGGCTGGGTGTGGCGCTGACAATCGCTTTTTCGAAAATACCCAAATAGTCTCCTTCGCGTATTTCGATGCCGTCAATGGTCGTATCCCTGATGGAATGCGTGACTTGTCCCGAGCGCACCTGAAGGGCGGCCTCCGCCATCGCTTCCCCGTTCACAGCGGCAGAATGCTCATCACGGAAAGCCAGCATAGCTGCAAGACCCTGCAGAATCGTTCTCGTCGGCACGACCGTCACATTTCTTCCGGATAGCTCCGCCGCCTGCTCCGCTGCCAGAATGACATTCCCGTTATTGGGCAGCAGATAAATTTGGTCTGCGGACAGCGACTCGATCGCTTTTACAAAATCCTCCGTCGAAGGATTCATGGTTTGTCCGCCTGACAACACGATATCGACATTGTTTTCGAGGAAAATCGAATTGATCCCTTCACCCATGGCAACGGCGATAATTCCGTACGGAGCCCATTCATGAGCCTGCTCAACAGGTACGGAATCAGCAGGCGCGCCGGTCAAGACCTCGGGAACGGCAAGTCCAAGCGCTGCATCCTCTACGCTTATGGACTCGCTCACCCCCGCTCTCTGCCAGGCCTCTTCATGAATCTCTGCGGTTTCACCGGCCTTCATCAGCTCCCGGTGCTGCTCGCGCATATTGAGAATATGAATATCCGTAAGCTCGCCGTAGGGTAGAGCATAATTGAGCACATCTCCGGGCCTGCGCGTGTGCACGTGGACCTTGATCACCTCGTCATCGGTGATGACCAGGAGAGAGTCGCCGTCCCGGGAAAGCAGTCGCTTGAACGCGGTCTCGTCGAATCGCCGCACACCAGGTCCGGCAAGCTTGCGGTTGATGAAAAATTCCATATCGTATAAGAATTCAATGGTTTCCGTTGATAGACGCGACTGGGCGCTTGCCGGCTGCTGCTTCTGCAATACCGGCGCCGCGGGCCGCTGTACTTCGTAATAATCAGACCGGATTCTTTGAAAATCATTATCCTTCGTTTGTTCAGCCAATGCATCCAAAAATCCTTCATAAATATAAACAAGTCCCTGTCCGCCCGAATCCACGACGCCTACCTGCTTTAGCACAGGCAGCTGATCCGGCGTACGCGACAGCGCCTCGTCAGCTTTGCTATGAAGCTCGCGGATCAGATCAATCATATCGTTTGAACGCCTGGCGTAGGCAACCGCATGCTTCGCCGCTTCTTTCGCAACGGTCAGGATCGTTCCTTCTACCGGCTTTGCCACAGCGCGATAGGCCATATCTACACCGCTTTGCAGAGCTGCGGCGAACTGCACGGTGTTCACCTCTTCAAGAGCCGATACGCTCTTCGCAAAACCACGAAACAACTGCGATAGAATAACGCCGGAATTGCCCCTGGCGCCCATAAGCAGCCCTTTGGAAAGCGCTTCCGCAACTTTGCCCACAGCCGGAGAAGGTTTATTTTGTAGTTCATTCGTTCCGGAGGTCATCGTTAAATTCATATTGGTGCCGGTATCTCCATCGGGTACCGGAAACACATTTAACGCGTTTACACGTTCCACGTTCCGCTGCAGAAATGCTGCTCCGCTGAGTACCATTCCCGAAAAGTCAGACCCGTTAATCAAGCGTTTATTCAAGTGCCCTAGCCCCTTCCTACCGAGATACACGTACGCCCTGGACAAAAATATGTACGTAGTCCACTTCCAGACCAACCACTTCGTTGAGCACATATTTTACTTTTGACTGGATGTTGTGTGCGACTTCCGAAATTTTTGTTCCGTAGCTCACAATGATGTATAAGTCGATATGTACGCGTTCGTTCTCCCGGCGGACTTCGACGCCGCGGGACAGATTATCCCTGCCGAGCAATTCGGTGATCCCATCCTTAAGCTGTTTGCGCGAAGCCATGCCAACCAGTCCATAACACTCCAACGCCGCCGAGCCGGCAAGCACAGAGATTACATGATCGGTTATGAAAACTTTCCCTACTTCCGAGTTAAGCTCAAGTGGCATGGAAAATCACTCCTTCTTTAACTATTATGGACTAAACAACATTGTACTATAAATAACGACGTTTTAGAAGTATAGACCCCATTTTACGTCAATTTTCTGCTAATTGCTCCGTCTCCCGAAAGAAAATCCCCTGGGCAGGTGCTTGATGGATACTGGAGGATATGCTATTATATTTAAGTGTGTTTATTTGCAAGGAGCTAATTAATTCTTCTTGTGAACAAAAGCTTAATTGTATTCTTTGAATTGTAATTCAAACAGGATCGCAAAAAATCCTGAGGAGGTGTATTTTCATGTCACGCAAATGTTTTATTACGGGCAAAAGCCCAGGAACGGGTAATCACGTTTCTCACGCCAATAATAAAAACCGCCGCACTTGGGGCGTCAACGTTCAAAAGGTTCGCATTCTTGTTGACGGCAAGCCAAAACGCGTTTATGTCAGCACTCGCGCTCTGAAAGCCGGTAAAGTAACCCGCGTATAATCGCCAAGAAGAAATAGGTGACGCCGTCCTCTGGCGGCGGAATCAGCTTTCTTCCCTCTGAAATATAAGCAAAGCGTGGAGTACGTTAACCTTTCTCATATTTCATGGAAAAGCACCCGAATCCGTTCAGGTGCTTTTTTTGTATTCCAACAGCTATGAACTTACGGTTGCTTCCAGAAGCTGCGCGACGCACAGCAAGTCGAGCCCCGGTATTCAATTCAATCCTGGTATCTCTACACAGAAAACAGCCGTCCGTGGCACGGCCGGCCTATGCTTCCTGCGCGCTACCCGCGCACGCAAGTCCTTGCAGCGCGCTCTGCATAAGACCAGCGGGGCTAGTTTTTCTGGAACGTATTTAAGATCGCTTTGACGAATCCACCTAAAAATTTCGGCAGCTTGATTGTGTAAAATTTCATGCTCCACCCCTCCTCCAAAGCTTACAACAACAATTGCGAGTTCCTGCTGCTGTGGAAACCTGACGCACATCGTGAACCGTCCTTATCCTAGAGAAAGCCGCAGTTAACCTGTTCTCGAAAAACAGCTCTCTTCGCCTTCCCATACGCTGGGACATTACGACATAAAAAAAAGGCTACAAGAACGTTCGTTCATGTAACCATCCTATGCAATTCCGGATTGTCCTATTCCAACTTGGGGCTCCTCATGTTGTGAGCTGCCCCTTCACCTGTTAAGGTTGAATAGGATTAGCTTTCATGTAGCTTACCATGGCAATGATGATGACAAACAAGAAGAAAAAGAACACCGCAAGCAGGATAAAAATAATGCGTGACCCGATTTTTGGGAATTTGCGAAAAAATAATACTCCGATCACCAGCGCAAGCAGAGAGAATACGATATTGATTCCCGACTTGAAGGTGGAAAATAAACCAAGCATCAGGCCTGCTCCCAGGCTGTATATAAAGATCAGCAGGCCGTTTTTTATCCGCTCTCCCATGGATCCTGGCCCTCCTAGCGCAACGCGGCTATGGCAGCCGCGCGGTCTTTCTGTGAGAACACGCTGCTTCCGGCTACCAGTACGTTGGCACCGGCTTCCTGGACGAGCGGCGATGTCTGTGCGTTTATTCCTCCGTCAACCTGCACATGAACGTCATGCAGGCCCCGGGCCAGCAGCATCGCTTGCAGCGCTCTGAGCTTGGTTACAGATTGCGGGATAAATGCCTGTCCGCCAAAACCGGGATTAACGGTCATAATCAGCACCAAATCCAGGTCTTCGAGCAGGTTCTCCAGCACATTAACGGGGGTAGAGGGGTTAAGTGCGACCCCGGCAGGCAAGCCCGCTTCTTTAATCATATGCACGACCCTGTGCAAATGAACACACGCCTCCGCATGAATCGTAATTCGATCAGCCCCTGCCTGTACAAAGTCGGAAATATATCTCTCCGGCTGTTCAATCATCAGATGGACATCAAACGGCAGCTTTGTATATGGACGCACAGCGCTTATGACAACCGGCCCGAATGTGAGATTCGGGACAAAATGTCCGTCCATCACATCAATATGAATCCAATCCGCGCCGGCCTGCTCCAGTTCTTTGATATCTTCTCCCAATGTCGCAAAGTTTGCCGACAGAATCGATGGTGCAATAAGCGACATGTTTAATACCTCCGCTTTCTCTCTTTCATTTCATTCATGAAATGCTCGTAATTTTTATGTCTGGAAGGGGCAATTTCGCCGGCCTCCAGCGCCTCCAGAACGGCGCAGTCAGGCTCATGAAGATGCGTGCAGCCGCGGAATTTGCAGGAAGGCGCAAGCTTGCGCATTTCCCGAAAGCAATCTCCCAGCTCATCAATGCCAAGCTCCGTAAAATCCAGCTGGCTAAACCCCGGTGTATCTGCCACATAACCTCTTCCTGTATGGATCAGCTCGACCTGGCGGGTTGTATGCTTGCCTCTTCCCAGCCTGGCGCTGATTGCATTGGTTTCAAGCGATAGGCCTGGAACCAGCGCGTTCAGCAAAGAGGATTTGCCGACACCGGATTGACCGGCGAATACGGCGATATGACCGTGCAGCCGTTCCATCATTTCAGAGGTTCCTTCGCCAAGCCTCGAACTTGTGGTGATTACATCATATCCGATCGGTTTGTATATTCGAAGCACCTCATCCATGGATTGACGCGCCTGCTCCGTTTCCTCGCCTTCCACGGTCAAATCCTGCTTGCTGAGGCAGAGCATGGCCTCAATTCCGGCATGCTCAATGTGGACAAGAAATTTATCGAGCAGCTGCAGATTAAGAGCTGGCTCTGTAACGGAAAAAACCAGGACAGCAAGATCGACATTTGCCACCGGAGGACGCGCAAGCTCCGAACTCCGGGGCAGGATCGTATCGACCGTTCCTTCGCCATTCTCCGTCCGCTCATAGAGCACCATGTCGCCGACAAGCGGCGATTCACCGCGCTTCTTGAAGATGCCGCGGGCACGACATTGAATCGGTTTTGTCCCCGCGGCATCCTCTTCAGGAAGTACATAATAATAGCCGCTAAGCGCTTTTACAATCCGACCGACATGTTCTTCCCGCTTACTGGGGCTGGTCTGTTGTGTTCGTGCTTTGGTTGCCATTTATGTCAGTCTCCTCGTTTTGGTCCGGTTGATCCACAGGCGGATCTTCCGGTGGCGGTGCCATTCCAGGTATGGTATCCGGCGTAGAATCCGCCCCCGCCTTCACTTCTTCATAGGTGCGGGCAAAAGTATCGGCAAACTGCCCGTCCCGAAATACCGAAACCATCGCTTCCGTATTCGGATCCAGTACAACTTTTACATTGAAGGTCTCAGTGTCATTAATGGTTTTCTTGCCCCACTCGATATTTTCCCCGCGCGCATCGGTATATGTAATGCGCACTTCACTAGGCTGTCCTGCAATTGCTGGCGAAACCGTAATATTGAATGTGTATTCGAGTGCATCCTCAGGGTATCCGGAGCTGATCGTCAGCGTGATTTCATCACCTTTGGATACAGGCGCATCCGGTTCAAACGGATACTGGGTGAGAACCGTTCCTTCTTCTTTATAGCTGCCCTCGCGGACGATATCCTTAGCTTTGACTACCAGACCTTTTGCTTCCAGCGCTGCTATTGCGTCTTTCTCGCTTTTGCCCACTACATCAATCATGGGGAAGGTCTCCTTGCCCTTGCTGACCTTGAAGGCAAAGGTAGCTTTCTTCGGATCGAACTGCTGGCCCGCTGCCGGCGTCTGTTCGGTGACCGTGCCGGTTGCCTGGTCGCTGAATACATCTTCTTTGCTGATCCGCTCCTCAGAAACACCCAGTGCGATGAGCGAATCCACCACCTCTGTATAGGTCTTTCCTGAGTAATCCTCTACGCCTTCAAGCTTAGGTCCCTTGCTCACATACAGCTTGATGAAGGAGCCTACCTTAACCCTCTGGTTGACTTTGGACTGTTCGTAGACCGTTCCTTCCGGGATATCCGCCTTTTCCATGTATACGGTGGGCTCTTCGACCTTCAGGCCAACCTGCTCGAGATTCTGGCGCGCTTCCGCCTCTGTCTTGCTGATCACATAAGGCACGTCCACTTCATCGATATCGAACCAGCTCAGCACCGTTCTCGCGCCCCAGAAAACAAGCGCAATGACAATCAACGTTACAAATACTGTAATGACAGGCTTGACCCATCTGCGCCTGCGTTTGCTTTCAACAAGTCCTGTGGAATCCCAGCGGTTCTCCTCCGTATCGGTCGATACCGCCTTGTCGCCACGCCCATTCCCTCCAGTCGACGCCAGCGTATCGATAATGCTGCCGCGAATAGCCGGCATCACGCGCGTTTCTTCAAAATCCGAACCGCTGACAAAAGTGATCTTAGGCTCCTTCAGACGCTCGGGCTGCAGACAGGTTTCCAGATCGCGCAGCATCTCGTCTGCCGAATTATAGCGTTCACTCGGATTTTTACGCATCGCCCGTAAAATCACATTCTCAACACTTTGCGGGATATACGGATTGACCACCCTCGGCTCTTCGAATGTCTCCTGCAGATGCTTGAGCGCGACGCTGATCGGGCTCTCGCCAAGAAATGGCAGCTTGCCGGTCAGCATCTGATACAGCACAATACCCAGTGAATACAGATCCGACTTTTCTCCGGTGCTTATGCCTTTGGCATGTTCGGGGGAGAAATAATGCACCGAGCCCAGCACCGAGCCCGTTTGTGTAATCGTGGAGGAAGTAACAGCACGGGCGATGCCGAAATCGGTAACTTTCACACGTCCGTTCTTGCCTATTAATATATTATGAGGCTTGATGTCCCGATGAATAATTTGGTTATGATGGGCATGCTCCAGCGCATCGCATATCTGAATGGCTATGCGAACCGCTTCTTCGGGCTGCAGCGGCGCCCGCTCCTGAATAATTTCGTTCAGGTTGTGACCTTCAACATATTCCATGACAATATAATGGGTTTCGTCCTCTTGCCCTACATCGTAAATGCTCACCACGTTGGGATGAGACAAGGCTCCTGCGGATTGGGCTTCCCGGCGGAACCGGCGGATAAACTCCTCGTCGTGCACAAACTGCTGCCTTAAAATTTTGACGGCAACTTTGCGGTTAAGCAAAATATCATGGGCTTTATATACGAGAGCCATTCCCCCGCCGCCAATGCGGGTAATGATCTCGTATCGACCGCCTAATTCATGTCCAATCATGTCGGTCACTCCTCTTGCTCTGTGTCTTCGGCATGATGCAGCAGGACGACCGTGATATTATCGTCCCCGCCGGCCAGCAGCGCCAGCTCAACGAGCTTGTCCGCTTTCCCTTCCAAGTCGAGCTCCTCCTGGAGAATCGTCTCGGCTATTTCCTGTTCGGTGACCATATTGGTAAGACCGTCGCTGCAAAGCAGAAGCAGATCGCCGGGCAGCCATGACAAGCCCTTTACATCAACCTCCACATCAGCGTCGGTGCCAAGAGCCCTGGTAAGCACATTGCGTCTGGGATGCCGGGCTGCTTCCTCCACGCTGATTTGTCCCGATTTAACAAGCTCATTGACCAGCGTATGATCTACGGTCAGTTGGGTTAGTACCCCGTCTCGCCATTTGTACGCCCGGCTATCCCCGATATGACCAATTACGCCATTGTCCGGCTGCAGCAGCGCCGCAACCACTGTCGTTCCCATATTATGGTATTGATCATTGCGGGAAGCCATATCAAATACAACCTCATTGGCCTGCAAAATCGCTTGGCGGATCAGCATCTTCCTCTCGTCCATCGACAGCTCCGCAGATGTTCCCTGCATGGCTTCGCGGAACGTCTCGACTGCAAGCTGGCTTGCTACATCGCCAGCCTGGTGACCGCCCATGCCGTCAGCTACAATGGCTACGGCAATGCCGGTTTCCGTCATTTCCGCATATCCCCGGTCCTCGTTCACGAGTCTTATCCGTCCGATATCACTGCGAAAAGCTATCTTCATATATTCACCCCACCGCTCCGTCCATATGTTTGGCGCGTAGTTGTCCGCAGGCTGCCGCAATATCATGACCTTGTTCTCTGCGGATCGTCACATTAATATTATTACGTTCCAGTACCCGGTGAAATTCAAAAATCTGCTCGCGCGGGGTTCTGACATAATCACGCTCTGGCACGTGATTGACCGGGATCAGGTTGACATGACAGAGCATGCCTTTGAGCACATCTGCCAATTCCTGGGCATGCTCACTCTGATCGTTCACACCGCCAATAAGGGCATATTCAAACGTAATGCGCCTTCCGGTTTTGGCGATATAATTGCGGCAGGCCTCGATGACATCCTCAAACGGAAAACGGCGGTTGACCGGCATCAGCTTGGAGCGCAGCTTGTCATTGGGGGCATGGATGGAGATGGCCAAGTTGATCTGGGTGTTCTCTTCGGCAAACTTGTACATGCTTGGCACAATACCGCTGGTTGACACCGTAATATGGCGCTGACCGATATTGAGGCCTTTCTCATGGATCATGACCCGCAGAAATGCCATGGTCGCATCATAATTCTCGAAAGGCTCTCCGGAGCCCATAATGACGATGCTGGACACGCGCTCGTTAGTTGCATCAAGCATCTGCTGCGCTTTCACCACTTGAGCCGTGATTTCACCGGCCGTCAGGTTCCGCTTCAGTCCCCCAAGCGTGGAGGCGCAGAAGGTACAGCCGATGCGGCAGCCTACCTGGGTCGTCACGCAAATACTGTTGCCGTAGCTGTGGCGCATAATAACCGTTTCTATCGCATGGTTGTCATGCAGGCCAAACAGGAACTTCACGGTTCCATCCTTGGATTCGAAACGCGTAATTTCGGAAAGCGTCACGAATTGAAACTGATCGTCAAGCTTCTGGCGCAGCCCCTTGGAGAGATTCGTCATATCCTCGAAGCTCATCACACGTTTGACATAAAGCCATTCAAAGAGCTGTGTGCCGCGAAAAGCGGGTTCTCCGTTTTCTTTCATCCAATCTTGCAATTGGTCAATCGTATAGTCGTAGATGAACGGTTTCATCATTTCACACCTGTTTCTTATATTATGGAATAGGCAGTCTTCTTGAATCATCAGAAAGGAAATTAACTAACCTGATATTATAGAGTGAAGAAACTTGACTTCGCCGCCAGAAGACGGTGGGAAGTGTTTCTTCTTACCTGCCATCGCTTATTTTACCACAAACGCCCATGACAGACCACAGAGGCCGCCTTGGGCGTCAATTTCACGCGTTTATGCACGATTTCACAGCTGTTCTGCTGGCTTGGATACGGCTTTAATTCGCTCGTTTGAACCGGGCTATAAAAAAGCCGTCGCTGCCAAAATGCTGCGGCAGCAATTGAACCGCACCACTAAAATCTACACCGATCACGCCTGCCTCACGAAGAGGCGCAAGGACCTGCTGCGGCCAGTCGGCATCGGGAACAAAGGAAGGGTGCCTCTGCATAAATGAAGCCATTTGCGCCTCATTTTCCTCTCTTTCGATTGTGCAGGTGCTGTATACGAATGTGCCTCCGGGCTTTACAAGCTTGACCGCCTCATCCAGAAGACGCTGCTGCAGCCGGGCAATCGATTCAATATCCTCAGGCGACTTCGTCCATTTGATTTCCGGCTTGCGCCGAATGACACCAAAACCCGAACATGGAGCATCAAGCAGTACAACATCAAAGTCAGCCCCGGGATATCGGCTCGCCAGATCGGACGCATCCCCGCTGACAGCCTCGACCACAGTGAGGCCAAGCCGCTCTGCCTGGTCTTCAATCAGCTTGCGCTTGTGAGGATGCAGGTCATTGGCGATGAGCCGCCCCGAGTTGTCCATAAGCTCAGCCAGATGAGTCGTCTTGCCGCCAGGAGCGGAGCAGCAATCCAGAACAGTCATACCCGGCTTTGGCGCGCACACCTGGGCAACAAGCATCGAGCTCTCATCCTGCAGGGACCAGAGACCCTCTCCATAAGCCGCAAGCTGTGTCAAATTGCCGGCATGGCCGCTCACAACCAGTCCGCCTGCCGCAAGCTTGGACGGTGACGCCTGAATTCCCTCTTTGGCAAGAAGCTCTGCTGCTTTCTCCTCAGAAAGCCGGAGCGAGTTCACACGCAAGCTGGCATGGGGAGATTCATTGCCTGCCCTGCATATCTCTTCCGCGACCGCTTCTCCATAGGACTCAATCCATCTTCTGACCATCCAGTCGGGATAGGAGTAGGTGAGGCCGATGCGCCTGACGGGATCAATCTCTTCGATCGGGAGCTTCATCTCGGCAAGCCTGCGAAGCATATTGCGCAGAACTCCGTTGACCATTCCGGAAATTCCGGAGTGACCCCGCTGCTTTGCGATCTGCACCGCCTCATTAACTGCTGCATGCGCGGGAATGCGGTCCAGATACAGAAGCTGATACGCACTCATGCGAAGCAGCTGATGAACCCATGGGGCCAGCTTGTCCAGCCCTTTGGCAACCAGCTTCTCCAGACGGTAATCAAGCGTACGCTGCTGCTGAATGCTCCCGTAGACCAGCTCAGTCGCAAGCGCTGCATCCTGGCGCGTCAGCTGTGCATCCTGCAGAGCGCGATTCAGCTGCAGATTGCTGTAGGCTCCGGCCTCGGCAACTTTGACAAGAGTTTGAAGCGCTATCTCCCGGGCGGTATGCTGCCTGGGCTTGCGCTGGTCCCCTCTGCTGGGGTGAGGTGATCCCGTCTTCTTTGACCCTGAAGCTTTAACAGCATTCACTGGGCCGCGGGATGATTTTTTTCCCTGCTGTGTTTTCCCGGCTTGTTGAACCTTTGCGGAATCGTTCTGATCCGGTTTATTCACAATTGGACGCCTCCAAAAACTGTACCTGCTTCAAGTCGCGCACCCTTCAGCCATTCGGATGCAGGCATGGCTTTCTTCCCTGACGGTTGAATGACAGTAAGCAGCAGCATGCCCTCACCCGTCTGCACCAATATGCCTTTTTCATCCGTCTTCATCACCGTTCCCGGCTGCCCGCCGGATGCTGCAGTCGGTGGGAGCGGCCGGCAGCCCCACACTTTGAAGGTTTCCCCATTTAGAAGCGTGAAAGCGCCAGCCATCGGCGATAGTCCGCGCACCTGATCATATAGACTTCCGGCTGACCGGGTCCAGTCAATCCGTTCATCTTCTCTGGTCAGATTCGGGGCATAGGTGGCATCGTCGTGATTCTGCGGCACCGCTACTGCCGTGCCATCGGCAATCGATGGCAGCGTGCGCATAAGCAGCTCCGCACCGGCCTTGCTGAGCTCTTCGAACAGCTCGCCGGACGTAATTACATCGTTAATTGGCACCTCTATACGGCTAATCATATCACCGGTATCGAGTCCTTCAGCCATATACATGATGGTGACTCCCGTAGTTTTCTCACCGTTCATGACGGCACGCTGTATCGGCGCACCTCCCCGGTATTTGGGCAGCAGGGAGCCATGCACGTTAATACAACCCAGACGCGGCGCATCAAGCACAGCCTTAGGCAAAATCTGTCCATAAGCTGCCGTCACAATGAGATCCGGTTTCAGTCCGGCAATGCGGGCAACCGTTTCAGAGGTTCTCAGCCGTTCAGGCTGCTCAACAGGCAGACCGCGCAGAAGCGCCGCATCCTTGACCGGAGGCGGCGTCAATGTTTTTTTGCGTCCTTTGGGACGGTCTGGTTGGGTGACAACGAGTACAATTTCATGCCCGGCGCCGATCAGCGCCTCTAGTGAAGGAACGGCAAATTCCGGCGTTCCCATAAATACAATACGCATAGCGTCACTCCTCGCGTGGTGGTCGCGGACGTGATGCCGCGTCATAAATCTCATCGGCAATGTCCGTAAACAGCACTCCATTCAGATGATCAATCTCGTGCAGAAACGCCCGTGCCAGAAAATCCGCCGCTTCCATTTCGAACGGTTCTCCGTTTCGGTCAAAGCCTTTTACCCGAATACGCTGGGCACGGCGGACATCTCCATTGAGATTCGGAATACTGAGGCAGCCTTCAGGACCGAACTGCTCCCCTTCGGCCTCCACAATCTCCGGATTGACCATTTCAATAAGCCCATGATCATCACCGATATCAACCACGATAACCCGCTTGGATATGCCGACCTGCGGAGCGGCAAGCCCCACTCCATCAGCATCATACATCGTTTCCGCCATATCTCTCAGCAATTTATGCAAATTCGAATTAAATTTGGTAACAACAATCGCCTTCTCCCTCAAAACAGGATCCGGATCCTTCACAATAAGACGTATTGCCACAACCGTTCCTCCTAAAAGTTATTGCGTGGTTATACCTGAATGCTCGGGGAAACCGAGCAATTCAAGCCATAACTCACTTCGTAAGCGATACTTAAGTTATTGCGTGGTTACACCTGAATGCTCGGGGGAACCCGAGCGATTCAAGCCATAACTCACTTCGTAAGCGAAACTTAAGTTATTGCGTGGTTATACCTGAATGCTCGAGGGAACCCGAGCGATTCAAGCCATAACTCACTTCGTAAGCGATACTATTTTGCAAATCGCTATAGGATCATTTGTGGATCAACATCCACACTGATGAGTACAGGCGGTTGACCCAGCTTCCCCGAAAGTCCGTGGATGGCCTGCTTCAGCATGCCGACTGCGTCAACGTTTCCCCGATATTTTATCATACATTGAAAACGATAGCGATCTTTCATTCTGGGGATAGGAGACGCTACGGGACCCAGAATATCAATAAAACTGCGGCTTTCACCGGCGGTTCCGGATAGCCCGCTGTCATTCGTCATCTCTCTGAGCCGGGTGGACAGCTTCTCTCCGACCGATATAAGCAGAGGCAGCTGCTCATGCGAGAGAGTTACGAGAATAAGCCGGCAAAAAGGAGGATAGGACATAAAACGCCTGTGCTCCAGCTCATGAGCAATAAATGCGGAATAATCATGCTGCTGTGCCGTAATAATCGCATAATGCTCAGGGTTATAGGTCTGGACAATAACTTCACCCGGCAGCTCATGTCTTCCCGCCCTGCCCGCAACCTGAGTAAGAAGCTGAAATGTTTTCTCCGCTGCGCGAAAATCAGGAAGATGCAGCGATGTATCCGCAGCGATAACACCCACTAAAGTAACATATGGAAAATCAAGGCCTTTGGCTACCATTTGCGTACCAAGCAAAACATCCGCTTTACGCTCGCCGAAAAGCGTCAGCCATTTCTCATGCGAGCCTTTCTCTGTCGTCGTATCGACATCCATTCGAATAACGCGAATGCCAGGAAAAAGCTTGGAGAGCTCTTCTTCAACCTTCTGGGTGCCGGTTCCAAAAAAACGGATATGCTCGCTTTCGCAGGTCGGGCATTTCGAGGGGGCAGCTTCAGCATGACCGCAGTAATGACACCGTAGCGCCCGTGATTTTTGATGATAGGTAAGCGAGATGTCGCAATGCGGGCAAAGTGCCGTATACCCGCAGGAGCGGCACATGACAAAGGTTGAGTAGCCCCGCCGGTTCAGCAGCAGCACCGATTGCTCGCCGCGATCCAGACGATTCTGCAGCTGCTCATGCAATTGACGGCTGAACATGGAGCGGTTGCCTTCGCGCAGTTCCTCCCTCATATCCACCAGCCGGACAGGCGGCATCGGTCTGCCCCCTACCCGGTCCGGCATCGGCAGGAGTCCCGAGATCCGCCCTGTGTCACGCTTATCCCGAAATGATTCAGAAGCATCTGATGCTTCGCTGTGATCTTCTTTGGCTGCGGCAGCGCTGAAATCCGCTGAGCTTGCGCTCGCCGTTCCAGGATGAGTGGCCGCGGCATAGCTTTCAAGTGAAGGTGTGGCTGACCCGAGGACAACCGTGGCATGATGCTGTCTTGCTCTTCGCACGGCAACATCGCGCGCATGATATTTCGGACTCTCTTCCTGCTTATAGGAGGATTCATGTTCCTCATCAATAATAATAAGTCCGATCCGCTCGAACGGAGCAAATATAGCCGAGCGGGCGCCAACTGCAACCTGTGCCCGCCGCTCGCGGATTTTACGCCATTCATCATAGCGCTCCCCGTTCGATAACCGGCTGTGAAGCACCGCCACGGCATTGCCGAAGCGGCCTTTAAAACGCTCCACCATCTGTGGAGTCAGTGAGATTTCCGGTACGAGCACAATCGCCTGCCGCCCCAGCTCCAAACAATGCTGGATCGCCTGCAGATATACCTCTGTCTTGCCGCTTCCAGTTACTCCATGGAGCAAGAACACGCGGGGGTCGCCAGCGTCGACTGACGCTTCGATTTTTTGATAAACAGCCCGCTGTCCCTCCGTGAGGGGCAGCGGGGATGTCCTTGTAAAATCGCGCCCCGCATAAGGATCGCGGTCATGCTCTACCTCGCCAAGCGTAATAAAGCCTTTGTCTGCCAGTGTCCGCACGGTACTTGCCGTCGTTGGAACTTCCTCCACCACGACCTGCATGGCAGCCGGTTCTCCCCGCTTCATCATATACTGGAGCACTTCCCGCTGCTTGACAGCACGGGACGGAATCAGGTTCAACGCTTCAAGAGCAGCCTCTCTGTCCACAGGCGGGAAGACGGTCAGAACCTTCCGTACAGCCATCCTGTCACGAATGGATACACGCGCAAGAAGCAGGCCGTCACGGATAGCAGCCTTTACGGAAGCCGCATCGGCGGGATACCGCTCCTGCAGACTCGTCATACGGACAGTTCCGCCGTTATGACGGATATAATCGACCCATCCTCCCGCAAGAGACAACAATGTATGCTCTGCTTTGACCGCATCCTCGGACAAAGTAACCGTCGTTTCCGCTTTCCCCTTGAGGGCGGCCGGAATCATCGCCTGCAGCGCGATCGTCAGCGGACAGCAATATTTATCGCTGATCCACTGGGCCAGCTCAATCAAGTCCGGAGATAATGGAGGCGTATGGTCAAGCAGCTCGGCAACCGCTTTAAGCTTGGACCGGTCTACATCTGCCCATTCCGCAAGGGAAACAACGAAGCCCTGAACAACCCTTCCTCCGAAGGGAACCCCGACTCTGCTGCCGACTTCGACCCAACCCGTCCACTCCTGGGGCACTTCATAATCAAAAGGCCGATCGGTCTGTCTGCTGGGGACGTCAACGATCACTTTAGCGATCATTCCCCGGCCCCCCGGGCTGACATCCGTTGAACAATAATTTCCAGGAGGCGGTCGGCAACCTGCCTTTTCTGCATCAGAGGAACCGTTTCGATAAGTCCCTCCTCACCGTAAATCGATACAATATTGGTATCGTGATTAAATCCGGCCCCCGCTTCGGCGACATTGTTGGCTACGACCAGATCGCAATGCTTGCGGTGCAGCTTGTCCATTGCATATTGCTCCATCTGCTCCGTCTCCGCAGCAAAGCCGACAAGATATTGCCCCTGCTTGCGTTCGCCGAGCGTCTGCAATATATCCGTTGTACGCTCGAGCTCAATCACCAGCCGCTCATCCGATTTCTTGATCTTCTTATCGGCTACTGCAACGGGGCGGTAATCGGCCACTGCCGCTGCTTTCACAACGATGTCCGCATCCTCATAGCGTTCCAGTACCGCCTGGAGCATTTGCTCTGCAGACTCGACTTTGACAAGCGTTACGCCGCCGATAGCTTCCGCCGTCGTTCTTGCCGCAATCAGGGTTACTTCAGCGCCGCGATTAGCCGCCGCTTCTGCAATGGAGAATCCCATTTTACCCGAGGAATCATTGGTCAAATAGCGGACCGGATCGAGCCGTTCCACTGTTCCTCCGGCGGTAACCAGGACCTTCTTTCCTCTTAGCGATTGGCTTTGTGCAAACCAGAGTCCAGCCGCATGAACAATATCCTCAGGCTCCGCGAGCCTGCCTTTGCCGACGTAACCGCAAGCCAGCTGGCCCGTACCGGGTTCAATAAACCGGACGCCGCGATCCGCAAGCAGCTGCATATTGCGCTCAACCGCAGGATGCGCGTACATATGGACGTTCATAGCCGGAGCGACCAGGACCTGTGCGGTTGTAGCCAGCAGCGTCGTACTGAGCATGTCATCCGCCAGCCCCCCCGCCATCTTCGCCAGAATATTGGCCGTAGCCGGAGCGACAATGAACAAATCCGCACTGTCTGCAATATCGATATGGGATACAACAGACGGATCATATTCATGGAAGGTGTCGATATGAACAGGATGACGCGATAAGGTTTGCAGGGTCAAGGGCGTTATGAACTTGGTTGCGGATTCCGTCATAATGACCCGCACTACAGCACCTGCCTGAACCAGCTTGCTGCACAGCGCTGCCGCTTTATAAGCGGCAATCCCCCCCGATATGCCAAGTACAATCGTCTTTCCTTTCAGCATGCTTCTCCTCCTCTCTTTCCATTCCATTCAAGTAACAGCAGCCTTTATGAGTAATAGCGGCCATGAAAAAACGGTCCTTGGGCATCCTCTGACGCCAAACACGTTTATTCCCCTGGACCTCGTAGAAATCTATAAAATTGAAACTGATAAATGCTATAAGGCTATAAGGCTAGAAGAAACGGCTGTCGCCGTCCTTTGGTGGCGCACCAAGTTTCTTCCTTCAGACCTTATAGAAATGGATAAATGTGAAACTTATACATGATATAAGGTTAAAAAAATAACAACCACAAGGGTTGTTATTTCGGGCATGAAATCATCTTGCTTAATCCTGCCTGTTTGTACTTTCTACAACCAGTATATCGTGATAAATTTCCTCCAGCGCAACACCCACATACTTATGGGATCTCGGATTGCGAAGTTCGGATTTGGCGCCGTCCCGGATCATTCTTGCCCGTCGTGATGCAGCAACAACTAATGAATACTTGCTGTCCACTTTCTTCATCATCTCATCGATTGATGGATACAACATATTTCTTCACCTCGCTCGCTTAGGCTTTCTCGGAAGCTTCCTGCATCGTTGCAAGCTCGGCAATGAACCGGTCCTTGCGGCAATGCTCGGCCGTGATGATGCTTTGTATTCGATGGCAAGCCGCATCTATTTGGTCGTTCACGACTGCGTAATCGTAATAGCTGATCAGATTCATTTCCTCCACGGCTACTGACATCCGATGGTCGATCACATCCGCATTCTCCGTACCGCGGCACGTAATACGATGCTTCAATTCGTCCAGAGAAGGAGGAACCAGGAAGATAAAAACGCCTTCAGAGAATTTCTCTTTCACTTTCAACGCGCCTTGAACTTCAATTTCCAGAATGATGTCTTTGCCCATAGCAAGCGTACGCTCCACAAAATCCCGCGGCGTGCCGTAATAATTTCCGACATACTCGGCATATTCCAGAAGCGCATCATGCGCAATCATATCCTGAAAATGTTCTCTTGTTTTAAAAAAATAATTAATACCGTCTACTTCACCCTGCCTGGGCAGCCGAGTCGTTGCCGACACGGAATATACAAGGTCGCTCTGCCTTCGCCGCAGCTCAGAGCATACCGTTCCTTTGCCGACGCCTGAGGGGCCGGATAAAACAATCAATAATCCTCTGCTCATAATACTCCCCGTCACTATTCGTCGTGATCGTCATCCTTGGTTGAAAGCCGATGAGCCACCGTTTCCGGTTGGACCGCCGATAAAATGACGTGATCGCTGTCCGTTATAATAACAGCGCGAGTCCTTCTGCCATAGGTCGCATCGATCAGCATGTGCCGGTCGCGCGCTTCCTGAATAATTCGTTTAATAGGTGCTGATTCCGGACTTACAATGGAAATAATCCGATTGGCAGAAACGATATTGCCGAATCCAATATTTATTAATTTGATAGCCACGCCAGGTTCCTCCTCCGACTCTCTCCTGTATGCAACAGCAATATATACATGATGTATAGATGAACGCAAGAACGAAAATGTATAATTTATCTGCCAAATGAAGGAAAAAGCAGAGCCATTGCACTATTCTTGACGAAAAAAGCCCGGAGCATACGTTTGCCCTCCTGGTTTAAAAGCTGCACAGATTCGGCCGGCATTGGCTTGTCTGTCTTTAAGTGAGCGCAATCAAGCCGGCATGGCAAGTGCATCCATTGCTCTATTCTAATTCATTTTCTTACAACGAACAAGTGTTAAGAGAGCTCGCAATAAAAAATAACTGCAGACTGTCAAACCGTCATCAGGAGCAAAGATAAAACAGACGGCAAAATATTTATCGGGCGACGCTTGTTTTTTGCCATACATACCGGGTCAGCTTGACCGTCATATCGTAAGACAGGAACGGGGTAATGAGATAGATCCCTTTAAAATGCGGAAGGGCCGCTTCCAGCAATTCCTCGGCAATCCGGACGCCTTCTTCCCGCCCCGCTTCGCCTTCCAGACCCGCCATCCGTTTGCGTACTTCATCCGAAAGCTGGATGCCGGGCACTTCATTGTGTAAATATTCAGCATTACGGCCGCTCGCAAGCGGCATTATACCGATGAAGATCGGAACGGATAAATGGCGGGTTGCCTCGGCGATCTGGATGATTAAATCCGGATTATAGACGGGCTGAGTCATAATATAATCAGCGCCATATTCAATTTTGCGCTCCAGTCGCTGCACGGCTTTGTCCAAATATTTTACATTGGGGTTAAAAGCGGCTCCTGTGATAAAATTCGCTTTTTGCTTGAGCGCCTTCCCCGAAAAGGATACTCCCTCATTCAGCTGTTTGATCATTCGGATCATCTCGAAGGAAGTCAAATCATAGACGGAGCTTGAATCCGGCAAATCCCCGAATCGCGCCGGATCTCCCGTAACCGCAAGCACATGGTCGATCCCCAGTGCATCCAGCCCCATCATATGCGACTGCGTGCCAATCAGATTGCGGTCACGGCAGGCAATATGCACCAGAGGCCGAAGGCCCACCTGCTGCTGCACGATGGAAGCCAGCGCCAGATTGCTCATGCGCGTGACAGCCAGTGAATTGTCCGCCATCGTTACCGCGTCGGCACCGGCTTCTTTCAGCGCGGCTGCGCCGGCCATGAATTTGCGGATGTCCAGATCGCGCGGCGGATCCAGCTCAACAATAACCGTATGGCGCTCCTTCACCAGATCAACAATGGAAGGTCCTGCGGCATTCACGCCCCCGCTGCCAGTAACCATGATTTCCGGTTGAGGAGCAATGACTACGGGACGCTCGGCGGTCATTACCGCTGTCCGCATTTCCGCGCTCACGGGCCTAAGCACATATCCGTCCAACGATGCGGATATTGCGGCTATATGCTCGGGTGTTGTCCCGCAGCAGCCGCCGATAATCCGTGCGCCGCGGTCAGCGAATTTGCGTGCGGATTCTGCGAAATATTCAGGCGTAGCGGTGTAGAGATATTTGCCGTCCACATAATCCGGAATACCCGCGTTGGGAAAAATGGACATCGGCAGAGAAACCTCTGCGCCAATGGCGTCTATTGCGCGAAGAATTCCATTCGGGCCGCTGCGGCAATTAAAGCCGACAACGTCCGCTCCTTCTTCTTTCAACCTCTCAAATGCAAAGGCCAGCGTATGACCATCCTGCGTCACCGCTTCCTTCTCTATGGCGAATTGGCAAAGCACGGGAACGGCCGATTGCTGGCGCACTAACTTGAGTACAAGCAGCGCTTCCTCCAGGTCATAAAACGTCTCCAGCAGCAGCCCGTCCACTTCCTCGCTCAAGAGTCCGTCAATTTGCTGCTGAAACGACTGCTTGAGATGATGGGAGCGGATGTTCTTCCTTTTGCCCGCACGGATTGAGCCGATGGCTCCTACCACATACGCATCGCTGCCGACAGCGGATCTGGCGATCTGTACGCCTGCCTTGTTGATTGCCGCGACATCCGAGTCCAGCCCGTACCGAATCAAGCTTTCCCGATTGGCCGAGAACGTGTTGGTTTCGATAATCCGAGCGCCGGCCTCATAATAGCGGCGATGCACATCTGCAATTACATTTGGTTTGAGAATATTAAATTCTTCATAAGAAACGCCGACCGGGAACCCCATTTGGTATAAAAAAGTTCCCATCGCGCCGTCGCCGGTCAAGATGCGCGATCCCAGCGCTTCCCGTAAATCCGGTTTCATGGTCAAAACTCCTTCTGTCATTCGTTACAGCTTTCCGTTGAATACTTCTGCTGCCGGTCCTGTCATATATACATGGTTATCCGCTTCATTCCACTCAATGAACAAATCCCCGCCTTTGAGCGAAACGGTCGCTGTACGGTCCGTGTATCCGTTCAGCACGGATGCCACGACGGTGGCGCATGCTCCTGTGCCGCAGGCAAGCGTTGGCCCTGCGCCGCGCTCCCATACGCGCATGTCCGTAAAATTTCTGGACCGCACGGTTACGAATTCGACATTGATTTTACGAGGGAATAACGGATGAACCTCCAATTTGGGACCCCAGAGAGCAAGATCGAAATTGACGGCATCATCCACATAAATGACACAGTGCGGATTGCCCATGGAAACGGCGGTAAATTGAAACTCCCGGCCATCTACTTCGATTGGATGATTAATCACCGGCTCGGCATCAATTGTCGTCGGCACCTGAAGACCGTTCAGAATCGGTGCCCCCATGTCGACGCGGACCGTTTGTACTTTGCCATCGCTCACCGTTAACTGCACCCGCTGGGCACCGGCTCCCAATGTTTCAATTGAAATGTCCTGTTTATCGGTCAGACCCTTGTCATATACATATTTGGCTACGCAGCGGATCGCATTGCCACACTGCTCGGCTTCCGATCCGTCTGAATTGATGATGCGCATCCGAAAATCCGCGATTTCCGATGGCAGAATATAGACCAATCCGTCCGCACCGATGCCAAAAAACCGGTTGCACAATTCCTCGGCAAGCTCTGCTGCGTTCGTTGGTAGACTTTCCTCGCCTGCGACAATGATAAAATCATTGCCCAGCCCATGCATTTTTGTAAAATTCATCAGCTTGCACTCCTTTATCCATAAGGGAAACAGTAGTTAAGATTTCTTATTAGCATAACGCAAAGCGTGTCTGATGGCTATTGATAATTTCACTCATTGTTTGCACATATCCCCCTAAGTCCCCCTTGGAATGGGGGATTCCTTCTGACTTTCCCTCCCTAAATCCCTCCTGAGGAGGGACCCCAAGGGCCCCGGCCCTCTGGACACCCGGATGGAATAACGTGGTTGGTAGAGAGATGCTCCCCAGTTAGGTATGAGCTTGCAGCGTTTACGTCCCTTACGGGACACACTTCCTTTCGATGTACCTTTGGTACCTGTTGCCCCGATAGGGCTTGAATAACGTTGGATGGACAGAGATGCTCCCCAGTTAGGTATGAGCATGCAGCGTTTACGTCCCTTGCGGGACACACTTCCTTTCGATGTACCTTTGGTACCTGTTGCCCCGATAGGGCTTGAATAACGTTGGATGGACAGAGATGCTCCTTAGTCAGGTATGAGCGTGCAGCGTTTACGTCCCTTGCGGGACACACTTCCATTCGATGTACCTTTGGTACCTGGTGCCCCGTTGGGGCTTGAATAACGTTGGATGGACAGAGATGCTCCCTAGTTAGGTATGAGCATGCAGCGTTTACGTCCCTTGCGGGACACACTTCCTTTCGATGTACCTTTGGTACCTGTTGCCCCGATAGGGCTTGAATAACGTTGGATGGACAGAGATGCTCCTTAGTCAGGTATGAGCGTGCAGCGTTTACGTCCCTTGCGGGACACACTTCCTTTCCATGTACCTTTGGTACCTGTTGCCCCGATAGGGCTTGAATAACGTTGGATGGACAGAGATGCTCCCCAGTTAGGTATGAGCGTGCAACGTTTACTTCCCTTGCGGGACACACTTCCTTTCCATGTACCTTTGGTACCTGTTGCCCCGTTGGGGCCCGAAACAAAACCCTGCTCCGGCTGTGCAACCGGGCAGGGTTTTGAGGGAGATGCCGTGTTAGATTGGGAGATTTAGTAATTGTCTGATTTTAGTGGTTAGAAATATATCCGTTTCCTGCTCGCCGCGGTTATAGGTCATTCGGTTTTTGAGGATCGCGATCGCGAGATTATGCTCGGGATCGGCGAATCCAATCATGCCCCCGTTGCCGGTGTGGCCAAATGCGGACTGTCTGGAACCCATTGCTGTCAGTCCCACTTTGATTCCCCCAAGCCAGTATCCGAGCGCCTTGGGGATGGGGAGGCCCAGGAAGATTTCATCCGGCTGCTCGGTCTGCAGCCCGGCAGCTGCCCAAGACTGGGCAGGTGTAAGCAGCCTTACACCATCAACGCCGTCTCCGATCAGGGAGGCATATATCCTCGCGAGCGCGTTTGCCGTCATGATGCCGTTGGATGCCGGCATGACGGTCTGATGGACGCGCGGTCCGTTCCAGGCCGACAAATTGTTGTTTGGCGAGACGGATGGCGGCAGCATTCTTTTCAGCAGCATTTCATCCGGCATATCGTCCCACGGCAGCGGCTCTCCGCTCAGCTTGGCAATCCGCGGCTCCGCCGCTTCCGGTGCACCGAAGTAAAGCTCCACCGATATGCCGAGCGGCTTGCAAATTTCCTCGCAGACAATTTGGGCAAACGGGCGGCCATCGGCCCGCTGCGCAATCTCGCCCAGAATCCAGCCGAAGGTAAAACCGTGATAACCCGTTTTGGTTCCAGGCTCCCAAACAGGCGTAAGCCGCTCCACTTCCCCGATTATTTCATCCCAATTGCAGATCATATCCAAGGTGCTGTTCTCGGGCATTTGGGGAATTCCCGCTTCATGTCTAAGTACATGCCGGATCGTAATATCCTGCTTGCCGTTCACTGCAAATGCGGGCCAATAGTCTGCAATGCGGTCATCGTAATCCAGTTTCCCTTGCTGGGCCAGCATATGAATAACCGTTGCGGTGATTCCCTTCGAGCAGGACATAGCAACAAAGAGCGTATTTTCGTCCACCGGTTGGCCCGTCTTTCGGTCGGCTGTTCCGGAACAGGCATTGACGATCAGCACACCATGATGATAGACGGCCACTTGAACACCGTCTTCCCTCCCGCTGCCAGTCAATTCATCCAGCAGGCTCTGCACTTGATTTTGAATAGCTTCCATAGCATCTCATCCTCTATAGTTTGGTTTTATTTAACATCTCACCACTTCTAGATAGAAGCATACACCCCGATTATGAACGGAATTTGAACGGAAACAAATCCCCCGCTCAAACCGAAAATATGCGCTTCTCCAAACAAAAAGAAACCGCACCCTCGCCGGGTGCGGCTTAATCAAAATAGTTCGGGATCATCTTGTCAGTGTGCGGGAGCCTTTAAGCGGCCAGTTGCTTTTGTTCTTCTTCTTCTCTGTGGTGCCGAGCACGCTGCCGATGCCCATGAGGAAGGTCGGAATGCCGGCTGCTACAAGCACCAGACACCAGTCGCGGAAGCCGAGCGGAACGGTTTTGAATATCGGCTGCAGCGCTTCGATATACAGTACTCCCAGCATAAGGAGCACGGACGACAGGACGGCAAGCAGCAGATATTTGTTTTGAAAAATATTGCGGTGAAAGATCGACCGCGAGCTGCGGCAGTCGAATACGTGGATCAGCTGAGCCATAACCAAGGTGGCAAAAGCAACCGTCTGAGCCTCCACTAAATTGGACGCGCTGCCTGGGTCCTTGTTCAAGGTAATCCAGAAGGCAGCCAGGGTGCATACGCCGATCAGAATACCGCGGCTGATGATTTTCCAGCCCATCCTTCTGGCAAATATATTCTCTTTGGCAGAGCGCGGCTTATGCTGCATCAGATCCTTCTCGGCCTGATCCACACCCAGCGCCATCGCCGGCAGGCCATCGGTAACCAGGTTCACCCATAGAATCTGGATGGGCACCAGCGGCAGCGGAAGACCGGCCATCATCGCCAGGAACATCGTGAGAATTTCGCCTACGTTCGAGGCAAGCAGGTAACGGATAAATTTACGGATATTCTCGTAGATCCCCCTGCCTTCTTCAATAGCTGCTACGATTGTGGAGAAGTTGTCGTCACTCAGCACAAGGGAAGCCGCTTCCTTCGACACATCCGTTCCCGTGATGCCCATCGCAATTCCGATATCCGCCGCTTTGATTGCCGGCGCGTCATTGACGCCGTCGCCGGTCATCGCGACGACATGGCCCTTGCGCTGAAGCGCTTTGACGATCCGCAGCTTATGCTCGGGGGATACACGCGCATAGACATAGATGTTATCGACGAGACGATCCATCTGTTCTTCGCTCATGGCTGCAAGCTGCTGGCCGCTGATGGACAAGCCGCCCCTTGGCATGATGCCCAGCTGGCCGGCAATCGCTTCTGCCGTAAGCTGGTGGTCTCCTGTAATCATCACCGTCTTGATTCCCGCTCTGCGGCAGGTTGCAATCGCCTCCCGCACCTCGCGCCGCGGGGGATCAATCATTCCGCTCAGACCGACAAAAATCAGCTGGCATTCAACGTCGTCTTCGACCTCCGTAGCGTCCTGCGGCCGCAAATCGCGGTAAGCGAACCCGAGGACCCGCATTGCGGACAGCGCCATCGCTTCACCTGCGTCCGTTACCTTCTGCTTCAGCGTTGAGGTGAACGGAACGACTTTGCCGTCCCACAGCACATAAGCGCAGCGATCCATCAGCATGTCCGGCGCGCCCTTCGTGCAGATCAACCGTCCTCCCTGATGGGTGACGAGCACGGACATGCGCTTGCGTTCGGAATCGAAGGGATATTCCTTAACCCGTTTATAAAGACCTTCCATTGATTTCATCGTGATGCCCAGCTTCGCGGCAAGTACGGTCAATGCCCCTTCGGTAGGATCACCCTTGAGCACCCATTCTTCATTGACAGCCGTATCTTTGCCTTTCTTGCGCTTGATATCCGAATCCACCTCGACCTGCGACAAAGCAGCATTGTTGCAAAGAGCGGCGATTTGCAACAGCCGGCGCAGCGACAGATCATGCTTCGTATCGAGTGCATTCCCGGATTCCATAATAGCGCCAACCGGTTCATAACCCTCGCCGGTTACCTGCATCTGACGTCCGCCAATCCATAAATTGGTGACCGTCATTTTGTTTTGTGTCAATGTACCGGTTTTGTCCGAGCAGATCACGGATGCGCAGCCCAAGGTCTCAACGGATGGCAGCTTGCGGACAATCGCCCTCCGTTTGATCATGCGCTGCACACCAAGGGCAAGCGCGATGGTCACGATGGCCGGCAGCCCCTCGGGAATTGCGGCGACAGCCAGACTGACTCCCGCGAGGAACATTTCGTAAGCAGGCTGCCCGTGCAGGATACCCGCAAGCACCACAATAACAGTCAAGCCAAGCGCGACAACGATCAAAATTTTGCCCAGCTGCTCCAGTCTATGCTGCAGCGGCGTCTCCATGGAATCCGTCTGCTGGATCAAATCCGCAATCTTGCCCATCTCGGTATCCATGCCGGTTCGAATGACCAAGCCTCTGGCTGTACCCCGCGTGACCATGGTTCCCATGAAGCCCATATTGCGCTGATCCCCCAGCGGCAGATCCGCTTCATTGATTGGCAGGCTGTGCTTCCCGACCGGAACCGATTCTCCGGTAAGAGCGGATTCCTCCGCGTAACAGCTGTTGGTTTCGATGAACCGGATATCCGCCGGAATCCGGTCCCCGCTCTCCACCAATACAATATCGCCTGGAACAAGCTCGCTTGCAGGCAGAACGATAACCGTGGATCCCCGCATGACCTTCGCAGCCGGCGCCGACAGCGCCTTTAAGGCGCGCAGCGATTTTTCCGCCCGGTATTCCTGTACAAATCCGAGAACCGCATTTATGACAATAATGGCTACAATCGTGATCGCATCCAAATATTCGCCAAGCAAGCCTGAGATCAGCGTTGCGCCTATGAGCACAAGCACCATGAAATCCTTGAATTGACCAAAAAACAGCTTCCAGGGTGAAGCTTTCTTTCCCTCCGTCAGCTCATTGCGCCCAAAACGGCTGAGTCTGTCTGCTGCCTCTTCCGGCGTAAGACCGGTCTCCAAGGATCCTTGAAACGACTGTGCCAGCTCATCTGTCCCCATCTGGTGCCACTTTCCTTGTTCCATGCCCTGTCTCCCTCCCGTTACTTGCCGCCCGGCGGACAGCCTATATTGCCTAAATGTATTCGGACAACCTGCAAAATATCCCAACGGGGGCTTAAGTTTTTGTCCCAACTATGGCATGATAGAGAGATGAACCATTACAAAGGAGATTTGAACACGCATGGCTTTAGACGGTATTGTCACCCGCGCGATCGTAAACGACCTGCAATCCTGCATCGGTTCGCGCATTCATAAAATACATCAGCCCACCGACCATGACCTGGTTTTTCAGATTAAAGGCAGGGGTTCAAACAGCAAGCTGCTGCTTTCTGCGAATCCCACTTATCCCCGGGTCCATTGGACGGAGCAATCCTTTCTTAATCCAACCCAGGCACCCATGTTCTGCATGCTGCTCCGCAAGCATTGCGAAAGCGGTCTGATCGAGGATGTCCGCCAGATCGACAATGAGCGCATTATTCATATTGACATACGCCAGCGGGATGAGCTCGGCGATATTTCCTTAAAAACCATCATCATCGAAATCATGGGCAGACACAGCAATATCATTCTGATCGATGCCGCTACCCGGATCATCCATGACGGCATTCATCATGTTACGCCGGCAATCAGCAGCTTCCGGATCGTGATGCCGGGTGCAGTGTACGCTGCGCCCCCGGAGCAGGATAAGCGTGATCCGATTACCGTTACAACGGAAAGCGGGTATGCCTCCATCATCGAAGCCCAGGCTGCCAAAGCGCTTCAGCGGCCGGAAGATACTGAATTCAGTGATAAGCCGCCTGCTCCCCCCGCTGTTCTGGCGCCGGACAAATGGCTGGTGGCAGCCTTCAGCGGAATCAGTCCGCTGCTGGCCAAAGAAATCGTTCACCGCAGCGGGATCCAGGCCAAGCTGAGCGATGATCCTATGGTCCTGTGGCCTGCTTTTGACCAAATGATGAACATGTTTCGCGACCAACAATACGATCCGCAAATCATTACAGATGAGACTACCGGAAAATCGGCATTCTCCGTGACTGCGCTTACTCATTTAACAGGCATATCTGAGAGCTACGATACAATCAGCTTCTGCCTGGAAGCCTTTTATGGAGATAAAGCAACCCGGGACACCGTGAAGCAGCGCGTGTCGGATCTGATTCGTTTTCTGCAAAATGAGTACAACAAGAACGTGAAGAAATTGGAGAAGCTGCAGGAGACGCTAAACGATGCTCAGGACGCAGACAAATTCCGCATTCTCGGCGAGCTTATCACCACCTATATGCATCAGATTCAGCGGGGCGATGAGTCGGTTGACGTTGTTGACTATTATGACGAGGAGCAGCGGACGGTCACTATCCCGCTTGATAAGCAGCTCACCCCGTCGCAAAATGCGCAGCGATATTTCAAAAGATATACCAAGCATAAGAACAGTCTGACGGTGGTAGGCGAGCAGATGGATCAGGCGCAGGAGGAAATGCGATATATCGCTTCCCTGCTGCAGCAGCTGGAGAGCGCTACGCTGTCGGATATTGATGAAATACGCGAGGAATTGGTCGAACAGGGGTATTTGAGGGACCGCAGCAAGCGGGGGACGAAGAAGCGCAAGCCGACCCGGCCCGCACTGCTGTGTTATACGTCCTCGGAAGGAATTCCGATTTATGTGGGCAAGAACAATACACAGAATGAATTTTTGACCAATAAAACAGCCTCTGCGAACGAGACCTGGCTGCATACCAAGGATATTCCGGGCTCTCATGTCGTTATCCGCGCAGCCGAATTTAACGAACAGACACTGGAGGAAGCGGCCATGCTGGCGGCTCACTACAGCCAGGCGCGGTCATCGAGCCAGATTCCGGTGGATTACACACTGATCCGGCATGTGAAGAAGCCCAGCGGAGCAAAGCCGGGATTTGTTATTTACGATCATCAAAAAACGCTCTTCATCACACCGGATGAACAACGCTTAAAGGCTCTGCCATCGCAGATCAAAACTTAGATTGCCGCCAATCGCGCCACGACTAGAGAGACAAGTCGCGGCGCTTTTGATATTCCGCAGCAATTTAGAGGCTGCCTCTCCTGGCCGGATCAAGCTGCTTCAGCACATCCACATGCACCGTGCGGTTCCCGATCGGCCCGTGGAAGACTTCTTCCTCACGCTTGCCGTGATAATCGGAGCCGCCTGTGATGATCAGCTTGTACTTCTCAGCTAATCTAATGTACCTGATTTCATCCTCGGGCCCGTGATCGGAGTGATAGACTTCAATTCCTTGTGCGCCATGGCGGATAATTTCTTCCACCAGCACATCATCGCCATACAATCCGGGATGGGCAATAACGCTTGTGCCCCCAGCCTCCCGAATCCAATCGATGGCCTCGAAGGGATGAAGCCGCGGCGGATTCGCGAAGGCTGCTCCGTCGGAGGCGAGATAACGGTCAAATGCCTCCTGGATCGAAGCGACAATCCCTTTGGCCACCAATAAGGAGGCCATATGGGGCCTTCCGATCGTTCCGCCCTCCTTGCCCTGCTTCCGGGCTTCCTCCACCACTTCTTCCAAGGTGATGGAAATCCCAAGATTGCGGAGCTTCTCGATAATCATCAGATTCCGGCGGTCCCTCGTCTGAAGCAGGCTGCCGAGCTTGAGGCGCCAGGACTCGCTCTGCCAATCCGTATAATAACCCAGAATATGAATATCACTGCCGTTTGCGGCTGTGCTGATTTCTACGCCCGGAACGACGATGACACCGAGCTCTTTACCCGCCTCGATCGCTTCCGCGATGCCATCGACCGTATCGTGATCTGTTATGGCGATTGCTGCAAGTCCGGCCTCCTTGGCCATGCGTACGTTCTCCCGGGGCTGCTGCAGTCCGTCGGAAGCGGTCGTATGGCTGTGGAGATCTGCGCGGTCTATAGCCATTGCTGAAGATCCCTTTCACGCAGAAAAGTAAGAAAAGTAACCGCGGAAATAGGCAGCAGCGCGGATTTGAGATAAATCGAATAGAATTGGCGTTTGAAGCTGGCGTCCGTAATCGGAATCGTATGAATAAGACCCAGTGCAACCTCATGCTTGACGGATGATCCGGATACGAAAGAAACGCCAAGACCTGCTTCGACGGCCGATTTCACGGCGCCGGTGCTTCCCAACTCCATCACGATCTTCAGATCAGCGGGATCGAATCCCTTGTTCCTCAGCTGTTCCTCCATTACAAGCCTTGTCCCCGAGCCCTGCTCCCTGAGCACAAATGGATACTCCAGCACATCGGCCAAAACCAGCTCCCGGGCACCGGCCAGCGGATGGGATTTGCCTACAATAAGCCTCAGTTCATCGCTCATGACCGCCTCCATATGCATGTCCGGATGATTGACAGGCGCTTCAATAAGACCGAAATTGAGCTGATGGTTCAAAATTTCCTCCATGATTTGTGCGGTATTCATTACCTTCATGCTGATTGAAATATGGGGAAATTCCTGGCCGAACGGTCCGAGCAGACGGGGCAGAATATATTCGCCGATGGTCAAACTGGCGCCGAGCTGCAACCGGCCCTTCAGCTGTTTCGTAAATTTCGACATCGAGGCATCCGTATCCCGGATCAAATCGATACTGCGCTGGGCAAACGGCATCAAGGCTCTGCCGGCTTCCGTCAACTCGATTCTCTTGGTGGAGCGCTGCAGCAGCTTGGTGCCAAAATAATCTTCCAGCGACTGGATTTGCATCGTTACAGCAGGCTGCGTCATATGAAGCGCTTGTGCAGCAGCCGAGAAGCTCCCCCGCTCCGCCACGGTATAAAATATATGGAGCTGGTGAAAATTAAGCGCCATCCCATTCATCCTCTCTCTCATTGAAATTCATTATACAACAAACCATGCAAAGAGTATCCAATGCCAAATCATGAAATTAAGGCGGTTCCACAGAAAAAAGCATACGCTCTTTGGAAGCGCATGCTTATTATTTAAACAAAATATGCGGCGATTATTTCCGTTTTCTGCTGTTTTTTATTAATGTCATTCGCCGGGAATGTCTCAGCCAGGAATAATACGATTTCAAATCGCGTAGTTCAATGGTCTCGGACATCCGCCCGAGGAACGTGACGACGATCATCTTGTGGAGCGGATTGCCGGCCAAATCGGTTTCTTTATCCAAAGTGGCGAATTCCGCTACAAATACCAGATCGTCATCGATCAAATAAACATCCTGCTCATTGCGATAATAAGGCTCAATACGTCCCTGCTTCAGACACTGCCACATGAAATCGGCGATATCCTCAAATCCGGTTTTTTCACTTTCGACGCGATCCGCCCAGCGAATTTTGGCATGGTTCGTGATGACGATATCCGCTACTTTCTTGTCCCCTAACACGACATGAAATGATTCGTAGGTGCTCCATCTCTCCGTCGTCTTGTCTTTCATCGCACGATCCACCCCTCCCCAGGAAGTAGGCCTTATTAACTATGTTTATAATTATATCCATTGTAGCATGCATGTCCAATAATACAAAATAAAAATAAAGCTGCACCAATACTGGTACATTATGGATATAGAAGTTAAAAAAAAACAGCTTCCGCTCCGTTGACCGGTATCGGAAGCTTGTGAGATCACAAACTGTAAAACCGTGTTTTGTCAGGAACATTGCGCTCATACTCGGTCTTGATTTCGTTCCGGTAAGAACGTTCCGTCTTCTTCACGAAAGGCAGCCGTTGAATGTTGCGGATAATCTCTTCCTCCCGATCGCTGTTCATGTACATCACGACATAATGCATTTTCCTTGAAATATAATGGATGTTGCCGTATTTCTCCAATGAACGGGCCGATTTGATATCATTGACCCAAATAATATAGCCGGTACGTTCTGAAAACATAGCTCGCGATCGTCCTCCTTTTCCTTATCCGCAGCCTCCGCCAGTGCTGCATCCGCAGGAGCCGCCTCCGCCGCAGCCTCCGCCGGAAGATTCGTTGCCTGGCACCTTGATCGTTTCGGACACGGAGCCGGCGATCTGTTTGGCAATGTCATGAAGCAGCTCATCCACCGCCTGCTCCGCGATTTTGTAGCGGGTCACGCATTCAATCGCCGCAAGCTCTTTCTCGATGGCTTTTACTTTATCCTTCGCCTCATGAAAGTTGGGATGGAACCGTCCAAACCGCTGGCATTCATCGAAGAGCTCCTTGGCTTTCTCGAACTTCCGGATCAGCGCCTTGACTTCCTGGCTCTGATCGACTGCTGTTTTCCAGTATGCATATTCGGCAACTTCCGCCGATTGATTAATCATGTCGCCTATTTCATAAGCGTTGATGAGCAATGCTGCCATATCGAGCGAGGGCGATGGATCGGGAACGAAATCAAGCATCGCACCGCTTCCCGCAAACTCGGCAGGCTCAGTCATTGGTATCGCTTGCACTGTACCCACCCCTTTGGTATGAAGGTTAGGCTTTCGCCTACTTGCTATCATACCATAATAGGTTTCAAGAAGAAACGGGGGCTTTTGCCGCCTGATCCAAGCCCTGGCCCTCAATCGCTTTCCAGCGGGATGACCAGCATCATTTCCCCCCACATATCCGGTTTCAGACGAAGCTCAGAACGCATATCCGCACCATCCCCATGAATATGGCCGATAACGGCCCACTGCCCGTCGTAATCCTGGATTTCATGGGGCACAAACAGCTGCAGGCCTTCCTCGCGCTGCAGCTTGACTGCCGTTCTCCAGCTGAGCGCTTTCTCCAGAAGTTCCCTGCGGGTTGAGACATGATAAGATCTTAACTGCTTCACCCACATGGAGGACACCTCCTCAAGCCCGCCAAACAAGGACCTGACTGAAGGCACTTCAGTAAGCAGCTCATAGGCATGAAGCGCACAGGGATCCTGAATATAAAGCTTGATCTCTGTCGGATGAACTCCATCAAGCGGCAGCCGGGCTCTTCTCTCCATATTCCCCGGGACGCTATCCTGCTGCATCCACCCTTCTATGGCAAAGCGGAGAGGCTCCGGCAGCGGCTGATCCGCCGCCCGCTCCAGCATGGCAATGACATCCGCGCAGGTAAACCTTCGTTCCATCGCTTTGAGGGCTGCTTTTTCGTTTACCCGATAGATCGTAATCACATCGACGACTTTGCGTTCCCATACCATCTCCAGTTCCCATCTGACTGCCGCGGGCACATAGGCGGATACGTAAATATCCCCGTCAGGAGAGACCGCAATCGGCTCTGCAAACTCCTTGGCACTCTGAGTCAGCACTAAATCAGGCGAAATAAGCCATCTGAAGAGTCCGTCGCCGCTCGCTGTTGCCATCAGCTCCATATAACCGCAGGCTTTCATCAGACCGACCCATCGCAGCACGGGCGTCAGACCTTCCTTGTCCCCCGTGAAGGCGTGCTGATCCACCTGCTTCTCCACATCGGAAATCCTATACCATTGCCCGCTTGCCAGAGCGGCTGTGACTGCAGCAGCGCCCGCAATGGAGCTGTCAAGAACCGCATATTGTTCGATCATGAGCTGCAGCAGCCCGGATTCCCTCTGCTCTCCTGTAAGCTCAAACCACTCCTGCAGACGGCCGGAATGCAATCTGAACGCATCTACATCCTCGCTTAGCCACCCTTTACGGGATGCAATCTCAAGAACAAATGCCAGCGGGAGCGGGTATTCGGCAAACGGAACTGATTTTAAACCTATCAGGGACAGGTCGCGTGGTTGTACGGCCATTTGGCTGCTGCATTTTTCAATTGTCCTTTTGGTCAGCATTCCTTTGACCGTCTTGTGCATACCCGACCGCACCAGCTCAGCCAATGCATGAAGCAGCTGAAGTCCCAGCTCCGGGATATAAACATCATTCTCTTCGAAAATAATATCCGCATCCCCGACAGCGCCTGCTGCCGGGGGAATAAAGGATCCAAACAGCGTATGGTGCCAGGGCAGAAAAGTATCGCGCGGCAGAAAATACAGCTTCTCGCCCCAACCTTTGCGTACCGCGAAAATAATGCCTGATTCGGCCAGCATAAGAAGCCCGATCCGATAATCCGCTCCTGCGATTCCCGGTTCGCTGAAGCCCAGCATCTGCTCCTCCTTGAAGGGCAATGCGCCAAACCTCCCAAGGATAATGTTGAGCGCCGCCGCAGCGGGCCGCGGCATAGACGACCAGGCGGCAGCCAGGCTCGGCTTGTCGCGCAGCGCTTCCGGCCAGGGCAGCGCAACTCCCGGCGAGGCCCACAAGGGAGCCGAGGCGTACCGCTGCAGCTCCGCTTCATTCAGACGGCTGGCAACCTGGCGGCTATTCATTGATTTTCCGCCTCTCATCCCACTGAACGTAGCTCTCACGCTTCCACTTGTTCTTATCCAGCCGCCAGTCGCTCACTTCATAATGATAGCCCTGTTCGAGCAGAAACAACTGGCGCTTATGCGCGAAATCCACTTCCTTGGTATCCTGGGAAACCAGCGTGTAGAACCAGGCATTGTTGTCGCCGGGCTTGGGCCGGAGAATACGGCCGATCCGCTGAGCCTCTTCCTGGCGGGACCCGTAGCTTCCGGATACTTGAATCGCCACCGCCGCATCCGGCAGATCGACTGCAAAATTCGCCACTTTGGAGACGACCAATACCGGAATGGCGCCTTCCTTGAACAAATCGTAAAGCTTCTCGCGCTCGGCATGGGGGAGCTCGCCTGTAAGCACAGGCGCCTGGAGGGCCTCTCCCATGGCATGGAGCTGCTGCAAATATTGGCCGATGACAAGCGCCGGCTTGCCTTCGTGCTTCGTCAGCAAGGTCCGGACCGCATCGATTTTCCTTCCATTCTCACCGGCAATGCGAAATTTGGATTTGGCCTCTGCCGCCTCATATTCCTGTTTTTCCGGCGCGGAGAGCGGAATGCGGATCTCAGCGCAGTGGACCGTGGCAATCCACTGACGGGACTCCAGCGTCTTCCAGGGCATGTCGAAACGCTTCGGACCGATAAGAGAAAACACATCCTTCTCCCGTCCATCCTCACGAACAAGCGTAGCCGTAAGCCCCAGACGCCGCGTGGCCTGCAGCTCGGCAGTCATCCGGAATACCGGAGCAGGCAGCAAATGGACTTCATCATAAATGATGAGTCCCCAGTTCCTCTCCTGAAACAGCTTCATATGCGTAAATTCGTCATCTTTCTGGCGGCGGGCGGTTAGAATTTGGTACGTCGCGATCGTAACCGGACGCACCTGCTTCGAAGAGGCTGCATACTCTCCGATATCGCTGTCATCCAGAGTTGTTTTATCAAGCAGCTCCGTTTTCCACTGCCTGACAGAGGTGACATTGGAGGTAAGGATTAAAGTATCACAGCCCAGGCTGGCCAATGCGGCAATGCCGATAACTGTTTTGCCCGCCCCGCATGGCAGAACGAGCACCCCGCTCCCGCCATCCTCTCTTCCTTCCCGGTAGAACAGATCCACAGCCAGCTTCTGATAGTCGCGCAGCTGGAAGCCGCGTCCTCCCAGCGTCTGTTGACGCAGCTGGACGGGCAGGGTCTCCCCGTGCCGGTAGCCTGCGAGATCTATGACCGGGTAACCCAGGCGGACCAGCTCCTGTTTCAGGCTCCCGCGGTTTTCCGGACTGGCATGACGCTGGCCCGTCTCCGCTCCTGCAGTCAGCAATGCGGAGATTGTGGCATCCTCCGCCAGGTTGCCAAGCAGCGTCTCGTCCCCGCACAATACGAGATCGCCTTCCTCGGACCGGTCAAGGGTCAGCTTGCCGTAGCGTTCCGTCAGCATGCGGATGCCGCTCGTTACTTTAACGGGCAGCTCGTACCGGCTGTGGGCGCCAAGAGCTTCGAGAATCTGATCGGCCCCCATCCCGGACGCTGCTGCATTCCACAGCGACAACGGCGTGATCCGATAGGTATGAATGTCTCCCGGACGCTTGGTCAAATCGGCAAAACAGGACAGCTGCTCACGCGCCTCCTCCGCGTCCGGATGCAGATCATGAAGGAGCACGGTGAAATCGCCCTGTACAATCAAAGGCCGGTCCTTGCGCATAAACAAGCTCATCATCTCCTAAAAACATCGCTTGCGCGGCCGCTTGGGTACTGCCGGCGGAACGCAAATCATCATGTTCTTATAGTTTGAGATATTTTGATCTTTTTATACTTGTTTTCCAGGAAGAACTGCCCGTTTGTACAAATAGACCGTGAGAAAATAATAAATCGTATAGATGACCATAAAGATTACAAGCGGAATCCATATCCGGTAATACGGATTCACCAGAATGAACGAGAACAAGTTCATGCCGACAAGCACATGAGACAATCCTACGACTCCGGGAATCAAAAACACCAGAAACAGCTCTTTATATATGGAAGCGGACAGCCTGCTCCGCCGCACACCGATCTTGTGAAGCATTCTGTAGCGATTGGCATCACGGCTCGCGCCGCTAAGAATCTTGAACATCAGACAGCTGGCCATCATCGCCAGGAAGGCGATTCCCAGGAAGAAGCCCATGAATACAGTCCCGCTGGCAAAGCCGAGCTTGCTTTGATAATATTCATTTTTACTCTGAGGATAATAACCGACATTTTCGTATTTCTTCGCTTCCATCTGGTCGAGCTGCTTCCATGTCCGTTTATTCGTGGTGAAACTCGCTGTCTTGCCGATCATGGCAACCCGACTGGCTGCTTCAATCTTATTGAACGCGCCGGAATCCACCAGCTGCATCTGCCCGATTTCTACGGCAGGAGGCTGCAGCTCATACAAGAAATTTATCCATTCTTGGGACAAAGAGCCGTCATCCATTGAACCAGCCGCTATTTTGTCGGCCAGTCTCGTATATTGCTCCCACTCCTTCTTCGTGGTTCCGGTATGTGTCAGCGGACGGCCCTTCACCATATCTTCAAGCAGAAAATATACCGTCTGGTCGTGCATCTTGTAATGATAGGCATGCTCTTCGGTGAACGTTATGCCGCTTAGAAGCTTTAGCTCTTCCGCTGTCGGGTTATGGATGGTGACATCATAGATTTTATAGCTTTCGGCAGCGATAAAAGCATTGTTCTGGAAAGCCATCCCGCCGGAAATCGCCCCTGCCGAGAGGGCAATAAGCATCGCAACTGTCGCCAGCATTTTGGTCAATCCATTGATCCGAAAGCTTAACTGCCCGAACGTGAAGGCATGAATTCCTTTATTCGCCTGACTCTTAACAGACTTCAAGCGGTTTATGAGGAGCGGCACCAGCGAGATAAAGATCAAATACGTCCCAAGAGTAGTCATGACGGTGGCCACCAGCAGCCCGATTTCCCTAAGCTGCTCCATAAACACCAGACATACATAACCGATCCCAAGCGCCAAGATACCTAACACGCTTATGAACCATTTTATCCGGCTCATGACCGGAATACGCTCCGGCTGCTTGTCCGCATGTATCAGCTGCAGAAGCCGCATGCGGGATAGCTTGGCATAATTCCACAAGGCGGACAGCAAAAACAACGCGATGAAGAAAATAATCGTAATGGCGATGGAGGGTCCGAATAACGGATGATAGCCTGCGAGATCCACATCAAGCTGCGACGCCATCAGCTGGCCGACCACAGCCGCAAGGCCGATTCCAAGAGCGATGCCAAGCAATAAAGAAATACCGCCCATGACCATATTTTCAATAAACAACAGCATGTTGATTTTTTTCTTCCTGGCTCCGAGCGTCATATACATGCCGAATTCCCTTTGACGCAGTGAGAAGAGAAACGAGCTGGCGTAAATAATATAAAAAAAGGTCACAACCGACAGCAGAAAGGAACCCATCAAATAAACCAGCTCTATATGATTGATTACCGAATTGCTTTTAATAAATTCCTTATTCCAGGCCAAAGTCTGGAACATATAGAAAATAGCTATCGCCATGATTAGTCCCGCCAATAAGACAACATAATTCTTGAACTTGCTTGTCATGCCGGTTAATGCGAGTTTGATTAACACTCGGGCACCTCCTTTTTATTCATCCTGGACCGTGCCCCATTCCGCCAGAACATCAAGAATTTGTCTGTAAAAGATTTCCCGAGTCGTTGTACGGCGTAATTCCTTGTACATCCGGCCATCCTGTATAAACAGAATCCGGCTGCAATAACTGGCGCTGAAAGCATCATGAGTTACCATCATAATGGAGATTCCCTGGTTCTCGTTCAGACTCTTCATGACCTTAAGCAGGCTCATCGCATTTTTGGAATCGAGGGATCCTGTGGGCTCATCGCCAAGAAGGAGCGCGGGCTCATGCACAACCGCTCTTGCGGCAGCAGTCCGCTGCTTCTGCCCGCCTGAAATCTCCGTAGGGTATTTGTCGGCAATTCCTTCAATGCCTAATGTGCCGAGCACCTTATTCACTCTGATCCCGATTTCTTTGGAAGGCATGTTCTGCAGCGAGAGCGGAAGCGCCACATTCTCATAAACGCTCAGGTTCTCCAGCAAGTTAAAATCCTGAAAAATAAAACCCAGCTCCCGGGAGCGAAAATCCGCAAGCTGATCCTCTTTCATTCCCGCAATATCGGTTCCGTTAATTTTGATGCTCCCCTGTGAAGTGGAATCCAGCGTCGAAATCACATTAAGCAGCGTTGTTTTCCCTGATCCGGAAGGACCCATAACCGCCACAAATTCTCCCTTCTGAATCAAAAACGAAATATTATCCAACGCCAGAAATGGATGTTCATTTTTTTTCCCATATACCTTCTTAACGTCTCTGACGTCCACTACCGGCAATACCATCATTGGCGCCTCCTTTTCTATAAGCGGTTTACTTGACTAGCCTGTTTATTATAGAAAATGATCCGTAAGGAGGTATTACGAAAAAATTAAGAATTATTAAGAGGTAAACGCAAAAAGACCCGGCGCACAACATCGCCGGATCACCTGGCTTGCTATAAGTGATTATTCTTGTTTTGAAACGTTAGCTGATGCATAATCCTCGGCCATCGCGATCATCAGTTTCGCCGAGACCAGCATCGACCGCTCGTCCAGGTCGAATTTGGGATGGTGATGCGGGTAGACAGCGCCGCACTCCTCATTGCCGGCCCCGACAAACATGAAGCAGCCGGGAATCTCCTTCAGATAATAGGAGAAATCCTCCCCTGCCATAATCAGCGTCGATTCCCTTACTGCCTCCTCGCCCATCCGGCGGCGGGCAACCTCGAAGAAACGCTCAGCCTCTTCGGAATCGTTTACTACCGTCGGATATCCGAAACGGTAGTCAAGCTCGGCTGTTGCGCCATGCATTTCTGCCGTTTGCTTGACAATCTGCTCAAGCCGCGCTTTAATCCGGCTTCTCGTTTCCTCATTGAAAGTGCGGACCGTCCCGGTCAGCCTGCAGCGCTCGGCAACCACATTTCCGGTTGATCCTGCATGAAAGGAGCCTATTGAGACCACAGCCGGCTCCAGAGGGTTTATATTGCGGCTTACTATCGTCTGCAGCGCCTGCACCATTGCCGAACCGACCAGCACCGCATCCACCGTCTCATGAGGCATTCCGCCGTGACCTCCGCGGCCTGTAATATCAATATAGATTTCATCGGGAGACGCCATCAGCGGCCCGCTGCGGGTCGCCACAACACCATAAGGCAGCGGTGTCCACAAATGCACGCCATATATGACATCCACATCCGCGAGCACACCGCTGCGGATCATGCCGAGTGCGCCTCCTGGCGTCAGTTCCTCGGCCGGTTGGAACAGCAGCCGCCGCTCCCCCTGGAGCAGCGCGCGATTGGCACTGTAATACCGCGCTATTCCTAGCATCGTCGCTGTATGCGCATCATGTCCGCATGCATGCATGACTCCGGGAACCGTCGATGCATATTCGCATGATTTCTCATCCTGAATCGGCAGGGCATCAATGTCAGCGCGGAGCGCGATGACCGGTCCCGGCCGTTCTCCTTTGATCGTCGCAACCACGCCGTAACCGCCTTCGGTTCTTGCCACTTCACAGCCAAAGTCAGCCAGCTGACCCGCGATCCATCCCGATGTTTCTTTTTCGTGAAAGGACAGCTCCGGATGCCGGTGCAGATATCGCCTCCACTGTACCATATCCGGATATCCGGTTTGCAGCATTGCGTCGATTTCTTCATTTGTTCCCATGCGCACAAACCTCCCTCGCTCACACCAGACTTATTCTCTACTTCTTATTGTACCAGAAGGATGGAAGGTGCTGAAAGTTGTTTCGCCGCTTTCGGCGATCATTTTTCGTAAAGCTGTCACTTTTGGCCTGCAGACAGCGCCAGAGTCAGGCTTGCACTAGTAAGTGAAAAATACTATCATGGATAAGAAGTGAGAACAGATACGTCCCTTACGTTTGAAGGAGGATCCATCCATGATTATTGAGAATACTGGCCTAAACGGCATGACAAGCGATCTTGCGCATCTCGATGAATCTGCGGACAAGCTCGGCTTCGTCCGTTGGCAGTGGGAATATTATCGCGCAACCTATGATTTGAAACTGGAAGACAGCGCCAACCGCGAAGACTACTTCTTGCGTTTTAATGTCCGCGCAATTGAGGGCAAGCTGGAGTCGCCGCACACCGTTCTGAAAGTGGAAGCCGTATACATAGGCAGGGCTACCTTTCCGCACGGGCTTGATTATGAATCAGCCATTCCGCAGCCGATCTTGAATGCGGCTACACAACGGCTGCAAGAATTAAAGAAACTACTCACCTAACAGGCTTGTTCCTCGGATGAAACAAAAGACGAACGGCCTGCGCGGCAGGCCGGATTTTTTACTTCTCGTCCTGACTCTTGTGCTTGTCGGTTTTGGTCTTGTGATGGTTTTTAGCGCCAGCTCCAACACCGCTGTCATATCCGAGAACTACAACTATGACGCGCTCTATTTCACCAAACGGCAGCTGATCTGGGCGGTGCTCGGGACCGGGATCATGTTTATCATCATGAACATTCCCTACACCGTTTTCAAGAAGGCCTACATTCTTTATTTTGTACCCGTTATCATAATGCTTATGATTGTTCCATTCGTCAGTGAAGAAATCAACGGGGCGCGCAGCTGGTTCAATATCGGACCGCTCGGCATACAGCCGACGGAGTTTGCCAAGCTTGGACTCATTCTTTACCTGGGCTCGCTGATCACCAAGAAAGGCGAGAAGTTCCGGGATTTCAAAAAAGGGCTTGTCCCTGTGTTTATTGTCATCGGCTTTATTTGCGGATTGATTATGCTGCAACCGGATTTGGGCTCTTGTATTGTTATAGCGGCATGCTCGATTATCATCATTGTAGCGGGCGGCGCCAACCTGAAGCAGCTCTTCCTTGCCGGCGTGGTCATTTCGCTGATTGTCGTTGCCGGGGCAAGCATCTCCATGATGAAGGATCCAGCAGGCTGGAACTACCGGATCGACCGCTTTACGGCTTTTACAAATCCTGAGGCCGATGAGCTTGGCAGTACCTATCAATTATCGCGATCTCTCCAAGCCTTGGGCCACGGCGGTTTCTCGGGCGCCGGCTTTGGCCACAGCGTGCAGAAGCTGAAGTATCTGCCCTATGCTTACAGCGATTTTATCTTCTCGGTCATAGCTGAGGAATTCGGCTTTATCGGAAGTGTGCTGTTTCTCCTGTTTTATCTGGTCTTCCTCTGGCGCGGGCTCATCATTGCCCTGCGGTGTCCTGACAGCTATGGAACCGTTGTAGGTGTAGGCATAGTGGGCCTGCTCGCCGTACAGACCATCATTAATATCGGCGGTGTCACCGGTGCCATGCCGCTTACCGGCGTTACTCTGCCGTTCATCAGTCATGGCGGCTCCTCCCTGCTTGTTTCTCTGGCCTGCATCGGTGTGCTGCTCAGCATATCCCGCGAGCATGATAAGCCGGAGAAGAGCAGCAACCGGTTCGCCAGCTAACCTGGTGAACCATTCTGCACCGGATTGGTTAAGATCCTCAAAAGCCGACAAGCGATGAGCCTTGTCGGCTTTTTTTTGTGCAGCCAGGAAAGCTCCGATCCTTCCTCCCACCAGCACAAAAAAAACCGCCCGGACATGGGACGGTTTCTCATGAATTATTTGATTCGGGTCATATTTTCTTCCGCTTCGTTGTCTTCCTTGAAGGCAACGCCCTCGACCTTTAAGTTAACCTCCACGACATTCAGGCCGGTCATGTTCTCTACAGCCTCGCGAACATTATCCTGCAGCCTGCGGCATACTTCTTGAATCGGAATGCCATACTGCACTATAACACGCAAATCGATAGCTGCTTCGAGCTGTCCAACTTCGACGGTTACACCCTTTTGAACATTTTTACCGCTCAGCCGTTTGGCAAGACCCTCTGATATTCCGCCCGACATAGCGGCAATCCCTGGAGTTTCAAGCGCAGCCAGCCCCGCGATGGTGGCGACTACATCATCTGCAATTCGAATAATGCCGGTAAGAACTTCATCGGACATGCCACACACTCCTCTTTTCCAATATGCTTCCATTGTAAATGAAGCGAACTGGCGAAGCAAGATTATAATGCGTCATGTTGATTAAGTTTAGATGTCAGTTTACATGTCCAGTATTTTCCGCTATAGTGTTATCAGATTTCCACTTACCCCATCCAAAGACGAGGTGTTCAGGAACGTTGAATCAGAAATTGTTTTTCACAGCATTGATTGGTTTGTTTGTACTTAGCGGCGTCGCTCATTACGCCCATTTCGGAACAATTGCCGAATTTATCATTTCCGCGATTGCCATCTTGTTCGTGGCTGGATTTCTCGGAAAAGCGACCGAAAGCGTGGCCCACTACGCCGGACAGCGATTAGGCGGATTTCTGAACGCTACCTTCGGAAACGCAGCAGAACTTATTATCGCGATCTTCCTGGTCAAGGAAGGATTATTCGATATGGTGAAAGCCAGCATCACCGGCTCCATCATCGGCAATTTGCTGCTTGTGCTGGGTGCAAGCGTCTTTCTCGGCGGATTGAAATTCAAGGAACAGCGATTCAATGTACAATTGGCCAGCCACAATTCATCGTTGATGATACTGGCTGTTATCGCTCTTGCCATCCCGGCTATCTTTATTTCAAGCGAGCATTTCTCCATCGAGCATAGCCGGACTCTCAGTCTTTCCATCGCCGGACTTCTGATTGTGGCCTATATCCTGTGGCTGGTGTTCTCAATGATCACCCATAAGGACGTACTGGCCGACGTGGAGGAAGCAACACCGGATCATGGGGAGCAACCCGCCTGGTCCAAGCGGACCTCTATTCTCTTCCTGGTGATCGCTACGGTTATGACCGCATTCGTCAGCGAGTGGCTGGTCCACACGCTGGACAGCCTTACCCATAAATTCGGCTTGTCGGAGCTGTTTGTCGGCGCCTTCGTCATCGCCATTGTCGGCAATGCCGCGGAACACAGCGCAGCCGTCATGCTGGCGATGAAGAACAAGATCGGCGCTGCAGTGGAAATTGCCGTGGGCAGCAGCCTGCAGATTGCCTTGTTCGTTGCTCCCGTGCTTATTTTCATCAGCTTGTTATTCGGCAATACGATGGATATCGTATTTACCCCCATTGAATTGGCTGCTATTGCCGTAGCCGTCTTTATTGCCAAATCAATAGCCCAGGACGGGCGGACGAACTGGTATGAAGGATCTCTGTTGATCATCGTATATGTCATACTCGGGTTTGCCTTTTATCTTGTTTAGCGCCAAATCCCTTTGCCGCACACAAGAAGACGCTCCGCAAGCTTGCGGAGCGTCTTCTTCGTGATCCGTTTAAACAAATGGCCTTGATAAGCGGAAAACCGCCGGCAGCTGGATTGAAAACAAAAAAAAACCGCGTTGCCCGCGGCTAAACCTTGTTATTCATAGCTTCATACAGCTGTGCCAAATTGCGCTCAAGCTTGCTGATAATCTCTTTGCCAATCACTTCGGCAACAAGCCCTGCCCGAATAGCAAAATCGATTTCTCTGGAGAAGCCATATATTTGCGTGTCCAATACCTCTTCGTAGAGGGGACATTTTCTCGTGGCCAAGTTTTCCATTTGCACTTCGATCAGCTTCTCAATTTTATAAGCATCTTCCTGAAGGAGATTGATCGCTTTTTGATGTAGATGAATGAGAACATCGGATGAAGACATCGTACTCCCCCTTGTGCGTCTAGCTATCGCCCTTGTTTATCTTTATATTAGACGAAAACGGGACAATGTACAAGGTCAAAACGACAAAAGCGCTCCGCCAATTATTCGGCGAAGCGCTTTCTTTTTGATTTGGTTGGCTATTCGGATAGAATCTTGATGTCCAGGCTGTGTTTTGCAAACACTTCTGCCATGGCTGCTTTGGCATCGTCCGCATCCGGACCGTGAACATGAAGTTCATAGGAATGTCCGCCAACCAACGTAGTGAATAGACCGAGAATGCTTTTAACGTCAATATATTTATTTTCGGCTTGTAGTACGATGGACGAACGGAATTTATTCGCCGTCTGTGAGATGTCAACGATTGCTGCATTGTTGGACATGTGAATCCCTCCATTTTTAGTTACATTTGCTATAATTGCTGTAGCTGCATTCATCATAACCCGATTTCGTATCGCAGACAAGGGGCTTTTATTTCAAATTTTCGGGATTCAGCGGTTCCAATTCAGGTACGACAAACCTTCCATCCTTGCGAATAAGACGGTCATCGAAGTATACTTCTCCCCCACCGTACTCCGGACGTTGAATGAGCACCAGGTCCCAATGAACCGCAGAACGGTTGCCATTGTCGGTCTCCTCGTATGCCTGTCCGGGTGTGAAATGAAGGCTTCCGGCAATTTTCTCATCAAACAACGTATCTTTCATCGGATGTAAAATGTAGGGATTAAAGCCCAGACTAAACTCCCCGATATATCTTGCTCCCTCGTCGGTGTCCAGAATTTCATTCAGCTTCACCGTGTCGCTGCTCGTTGCTTTCACAATCTTTCCCTTATCGAAAGTGAAGGATATGTTCTCGAAAGTCACTCCGGAATAAACGGATGGCGTGTTATATGTAATCGTTCCTTGCACCGAATCGCGCACGGGTGCCGAGTAGACTTCACCATCCGGAATATTGCGCAGACCTGCGCATTTTACAGCGCCGATTCCCTGAATGGAGAACGATAAATCCGTTCCAGGCGCCACCAGTCGGACATGGCTCGTCTCTGTCATCAGCTTCTCCAGCGGATCCATCGCCCTGTCCATTTTGGCATAATCCAGATTGCATACGTCAAAATAAAAATTCTCAAACGCTTCCGTGGGCATATTGGCAAGCTGCGCCATCGAAGCGTTCGGATAACGCAATACCACCCATTTGGTATGTTTTACACGTCGTTCAAGATGTATCGGATGGCGGTACAATTGATCGTACAGGAGCATATTGGCGCTTGGAACATCCGCTAGTTCATTTACATTTTCTCCGGCACGAACCGCGATATAACCATCCATCGCTTCCATGCGCTTCAGATCGAATGAAGCCCACAGCTCCATCTGCTCTTTGGTCGCATTTTTGAGCAGCGCACGCAGAACAGAACGGTCGCTTGTTTCGACAAAAGGACGTCCGCCCCGTTTGGCTACCTCTTCAATTAAACATATCGCGAGCTCGCGCTCCGAACCTATCATGTCGATCAGAATGTTCTCTCCTGGCTGAACATCGACGGAATAGCCGGCCAGATTGGCAGCCAGCGCTTGCAGACGCGGATCACGCATGTAAGTTACCTCCTGTTTCTTTTTCTATAATCCTACCACTTTTTTAGTGACTCTGCACGAGCAGTGGTTCATTTCTGTTTGGCATCGGACAATACCTGAAAGGTAATATCTGAAATTCTGGATTCCTGCCGCTGCTCGCCCTGCGTCTTATAGCGCAAAATCGTATGTTCCTGAAGCCGCAAAGGCAGCAAGCGTTTCTTATCCACAATCAATTTATAGGTGGAACTGACCTGCAGCGTAGACAGCATGTCTTCAAGCAGCCGGCCCGATCGGGTTATTTCGGCCTGCCATTCCTTTTGGAAACTGGCTTCGGTCTCCGCTTTCGTGCTTTGCTGCCGGATCCCGCTTCCCGCCGCAAGCGGCATACTGTTCTGCAGATCCTTGAATTCGCTGCGCAGCTTGGCAGTCCACTTCTCCGCAGCCGCCTTCTCCTCCGTCTTCACCAGCAGAACAGCAGTCGTGTTTCCCGATTCTGCCGGCACGAGTTCTGCAGCGCTTGCAGTGTCCTCAATCTGTTTCAGCAGCTCCAGGGGATGGATGACGTCCTCCGATGAGCCGATATCGCTCGATTTGACTTCCAGCCGTTCATGATCTTTCACTGTGCCTTGAAACGACAACGGTTTTATGACCATCCCGTCCCCTGTTGCAATATTCGTGGTGCCCTTGAACGTATAGTGATCGACGCCGGACAAACCCGATACCGTCAGAGCAAGCAGCTCCTTGGGCGATCTGTCCTCTACAGATGAAGCGCAGCCTGCTGTCACTGTCAAGCAGAGAACCATTATGGCAAAATATTGTTTCATCCTTTTCTCTCCTCATGCAACAAAGTCTTCTTCAAGAATATCCTCTGTTGATAACGCCCACTTTATGCGGCCTGCCGGCGAATAACGCAAAAAAGGGGCAGCTTCGGGCTCTTGCAGCCCTTGCTCACCCCTACGTTTCATCCTTTGCTCAAGCTCCGACAAACACCCGGTTGCGCCCATTGTTTTTGGCTTCATAAAGCGCCATATCCGCCCGGTAAAAAAGAGATTCCACACTGACCAGATCATCCTCAAAGACCCATTCTGAAAGCCCGCATGACACGGTTACGGAGGGGTCCGTGAGCATCTCCACCCGGCTGCGGATTCTCTCGGCGATTCGGTAAGCCTGCTCGGAACGGATTTGCGGCAGGTAGACCGCCAGTTCTTCGCCGCCCCATCTCGCTGCGATATCGCTTTCCCTGATGCAGGATCGGATCACTTCGCTGACACTGATCAGAATCCGGTCACCGATCTGATGCCCATAAGTGTCATTCACTTTTTTGAAATAATCGATATCGACCAGAACAAGGGATCCGCACTTGTCTTTGCGCTGCCTGGCCTGGATCTGTTCGTTCAAATAATGCCTTGCCCGCAAGCCTGTCAAATTATCGGTAATGACCATCCGCCGCACCTCCGCATGCAGCGAAGCGTTGGTAACAGCCAAGCCGATATGGATGGACAGCACCTGCAGCAATTTATAGTTGTCATATGAAAAGTAATTCGGACTTTTGTGAGTGACCATGATGACCCCGACCACTTCCGTATTGGCCATGATTGGAGCTGCAATCAGCGAGCGCGACCCCGTCCCGTCCATCAGCTTGGACGACACGACCGGCGTACTTTGGTAGTCGGAAATAATAAGCGGCTCCTTCGTCTCGTATACGATGCCGCAAAAACCATGTGATGTGGAATATATTTCGTTTGCAGCCGAAGGCAAATTGCTCGCCATCATTTTGAAAACGTTGGTTTCGTTATTCAACTGCAGCACATTGCAGTAGTCCGCTTTGAAAATATGCAAAAGCTCGCTCATTGCAAACTGAAAGATTTCTTTCAGATGCAGGGACTGATTGAGCCGCTTCGTCAGCTCATTGATAAGCTGAAGCTCCCCGATCAGCAGATTGGATTGCTCGAACAGTTTGGCATTCTCAAAAGCCGAGCCAGCCGTATCGCAAAGCATGACAAGCGCTCCAATATCGGAATCTTCCAAATATTTTTTCTTCATCGTCACACTTAAAACACCGTAGACAGCCTGCTTGCCGCTCATCGGTATCGCCAGCTTGAATAGAGCATCATCCTCATATTCCATGACAGGCTTGCCCTCCAGAAAAGCCTGTGCATAGAGATCGGCTGCGGAATGCCTGAGCATGAGCGGCTTTACGCGAGGGTCGCCATTAACATGATCCTGCGATAAGTACAGATCGACCTCGGCATGCGGGTACAGGTTCTCCACATCCACAAGAAGGACATTCAGCACCGAGGTGACTTCATTCTGGTCATGCAGCCGCTTGGCCGTCTGAAACAGCGTATCCCTTCGAAAAGCTTCCTTCTCGCTTGATTGCTGCCGGATCAATAAATTCTGCACAAACACCCTCTCGAGATGAGAGTAGAAAAGCACGCGAAAATGAAGTGCCGCCGTTTCGAGCAGCGCAGCAAAATTTTGGGCGGGGGAAAGATTGTTTGCGAGCAAAACAGCAAGGCAGTCCTCGTTCTTTTTTTTCAAAAGCGGCACAACCAGAATTCCGCCGCTGATCAGACTCTTTCTTTTTATAGAAGCCTCTTCGGCCAATTGCCGAAGATCATGGGAGATGAATTGATCTGGATTCGCTTGATCCGATGCTGCGATTATTTGTCCACGTGGATCAGTCAGTAAAAGGAAACCGTCCAGAAACGGAGAACCCGCAGATTCGTTTAACCAGTCCTGAAAGCTGCTCCGGAGCAGACCCGTCAGAAGCGTTTGGTCCTCTTCATAAATATCCTCGTTCGCAAACCAGAGGGACGGCAGCGGCAATGCTTGTTCATTCCCGGACAAGCGTTCATTTAGAATCGGGTTGTCTGCACGAACAAAGTTCTTCATCAAACAGCATCGCCTCTTCTCTATGTAGCAAGGATCACAACAGGATGGATATGATCTATCATACTTCAATCTCTGAAAATATGCACTACTTTAGTCATAAGGATATAGGACTTTAGATTCATATTCTGCCATGGTATGTAAGATTTGATTATTTCCTTGATTTTACTTGACTTTATCCCCTACATTTATATAATATCTATAGTTGAATATATGGGAACGGTTTTGTGTCACCCTCATTGAGGCTGTCTCTGGCAGGACTGCGGCTGAACATGCCTGTCAGGACTTGATCGATTGTCGTTTAAGCGCAGACAGTACTCGGCGAAACACCCATTTTCAAACATCCCATTTGAAGAAGGAGTTTTACGACACATGTCAAGATATACGGGCCCTAAGTTTAAATTAAGCCGCCGCCTCGGCATTTCCTTAAGCGGTACTGGTAAAGAATTAAAACGTGCATTTCCACCGGGACAACATGGTCCAGGCCAACGCAAAAAAATGAGCGGTTATGGCATTCAATTGCAAGAAAAACAAAAACTGCGCCATATGTATGGCATGAATGAAAAGCAGTTCCGCAACCTGTTTGATAAAGCTTCCAAAATGAAAGGTATTTCCGGGGAAAACTTTATGGCCCTTCTTGAGAGCCGTCTGGACAACCTCGTTTACCGTCTTGGATTTGCTAATTCCCGTTCCGGTTCCCGCCAGCTGGTATCACATGGCCACATCACGGTAAACGGCAAGAAAGTGGATATCGCATCTTTCACTGTTTCCATCGGAGATGTAATCGGTCTTCGTGAACGCAGCCGCGGTATCAAATCCGTTAAAGAAGCTTTGGAAGGACGCAATTTCCTTCCTAACTACCTGGAGTTCAATGATACTGCTGTAGAAGGCAAGTACCTTCGCCTTCCAGAACGTGCTGAGCTTCCACAAGAAATCGATGAGAAACAAATCGTCGAGTTCTACAGCCGTTAATCCCAATCAACATGAGAACGGTCCTTCCCGGGCCGTTCTTTTCTTTATGTTTATAAGCATGTATTCTTCCCCCTCAGAAATCTATACTTGCTTATGACTTTGAAAAAAAGCCTGCCCGGCGTTTACACCAGGTCAGGCCTCTGCTATTGAATCGTAATTCTGGCGAATCTGCGTTTGCCCACTTGAATAACATCACCTTCGGATACCAACACCTCTGCGCCCGGATCATCGATCTTCAGCTCGTTTATCCGGACTGCACCCTGTTGAACGCTGCGCTTGGCTTCACTGCCCGATGGCTGAAGGCCGAGCGTCGTCAGCAGCTTCACAATTCGGATGCGCCCTTCCTCAAGCTCAGCTGCCGGCAGAACGGCCGTTTCGATATCCTCCGGAAGAGCCCGCTGCTGGAATACCGTAACAAAATGCTGCTGAGCTGCCTCTGCGGCTTCTTCACCGTGATACATACGCACGAATGTGCGGGCTAGCTGCATCTTCACATCCCGCGGATGTCTGGACCCGTTCTCCAAACCAATGCGCAGCTCTGCAAGCTCCTCATTGCTCATATCTGTAGCAAGCTCATAGAACTTTACCATCCGCTCGTCCGGTATGGACATCGATTTGCCGTAAATTTCATTGGGCTCCTCATCGATTCCAATATAATTCCCGAGGCTTTTGCTCATTTTTTGTACGCCGTCCAGACCTTCCAGAAGCGGCATCATAATAGTAGCTTGCGTCGCTTTGCCATACTCCTTCTGCAGTGTGCGACCCATCAGAACATTGAATTTCTGATCGGTTCCGCCTAGCTCGACATCACTCTCAAGGGCAACGGAATCATAGCCCTGCATCAAAGGATAGAAAAATTCATGAATGCTGATCGGCTGGCCTGACTGGTAGCGCTTGGTAAAGTCGTCGCGTTCCAGCATGCGGGCTACCGTTAATTTCGCCGAGAGTGTGACCACCTCTGCAAAATTCATGGGACCCAGCCATTCCGAATTGTAATAGACCGTGGTGCGCTCAGGATCCAGCAGCTTGAAAATCTGCTTCTTGTAGGTTTCCGCGTTTCGCTTGACATCATCCTCGCTGAGCTGCTTGCGCGTCTCCGACTTGCCTGTAGGATCTCCGATCCGCCCCGTAAAATCGCCGATAATCAGCTGCACTTCATGCCCCAGCTGCTGGAATTGACGCAGCTTGTGAAGCACGACGGTGTGTCCGATATGAATATCAGGCGCGGAAGGATCAAGACCGAGCTTCACCTTCAGCGATTTTCCCGTTGCTACCGCATGAATCACTTTTGCTTTTAATTCATCCTCGGGTACAATTTCAACTACTCCCCGCCGGATCACGTCCATTTGTCGTTCCACTTCCTGCTTCTGCCCGTCTGTCAATTCATCCCATTTCACCATGCCGATTCACTCCTCAAAAAATTTTGAACACAAAAAAACCCTTTCGTCGCAAGGGACGAGAAGGATTTGCTCGCGGTACCACCCTCATTAGAGCTGCATGATCCGAAGTATTTAATCAGGATGCATGCTCAAACAGCTCTCACTTCATTTCATAACGGATATCATCCGGAAGCAGACTACTGAATGTCCCCCTTCATAAGGGAACGAAAGTTCGTCCGATCAGCTCGAGGTGGTAATTCACGCTGCGGCGCGTACCGGTTCACACCTGCCACCGGCTCTCTGGTTATCGTCAATTCGCAGCCCTACTGCAACCTGTCAATGCTGTTCTGATATGATCTTTTTTTAAAACCAGGGAATGTAACCAACCTTGCCGCCAAGAATGGCGAAAGCCGTTTCTTCTTGATTCCCGTTATATCATACACATTGACTATAGTCAACGGACGGCTTGTATCCTTACTCCTGTATACAAGGGGCCTTTCAACCTGAACTTGCTTGAGAGCTGACAAAATGCAGCTTTGTAACTGCACGCTGCTGGGGATTTATGCTATAATATTTCTGTTAATCGGAGGAGGAGTTATGTACATATGGATCAAGACCAAGGGCAGAACAAGAATGGACACAGCAAATGGCGGACATTCGGAATTGTGACCCTCATTACCGTCAAATGGTTGTTCATATTCGGCTTGTTGATCGGCTTGTTTGCAGGAGGCATCGCCTCCGGCTATGTCGCATCGTTCGTCAAAGACGAACCGATCCGTTCACGCGCCGAAATAGAAGAGAAAATCGACGAGAATGCTACTACGGGCTTCGTATACTTCAATGACGGCACACCTGTCGGTCAGCTTCGTACCGAAGAAGACCGTCGAATTGTAACCCGCGCGGAAATACCCGATCAGGTGGTTAATGCCGTATTGGCAACAGAGGATAATAATTTTTACAATCATATCGGTGTCGACGTCAACGGCTTGGGACGCGCCGTCAAGCAGAAGCTGCTTAATGAAGATACACAAACAGGCGGCAGTACATTGACACAGCAGCTGGCCCGTCAAGTCTTTCTTACACTGGATAAGACGGACAGCCGAAAAGCGAAAGAAATCTTTCTCTCCCTGCGGCTTGAGCGCTTTCTGACCAAGGACGAAATTTTAACCGCCTATTTGAATAAGGTTCAATTCGGCACTGGCAACAGCGGCTATAATCTTTATGGAATCCAGGCTGCGGCCAAGGGTATTTTTAATATTGTCGATTTGAAACAGCTGAATATCGCACAGTCGGCCTACCTGGCTGGATTGCCGCAGCGCCCCTCCGCATATGCGGCTTTCACAAGCAAAGGAAAATTCGACGAAGGCGGCTTCAAGCTTGCCGTGGAGCGCCAGCATAATGTGCTCAAATATATGCTGGAAACCGGACGCATCACCTCGGATGAATATAATGAAGCGTTGGCATTCGACTTGCGTTCATCCCTTGCCAAGCCAACAGAAAAGGCTTACTCCACGTTTCCTTATTTGATGCTTGAAGCGGAGCGCCAGGCTGCAGAGGTTCTGCTGATGCAGAAGGACCCGAGCCTGACACAGAGCGATGTCCGCAAGAAGGAAAATGCCCCGGCGCTGGAAGAGTCTCGAAGCCAGCTGCTCCGCGGGGGTTACCGCATTTATACGACGATTGACAAGCGTGTATATAATTTGATGCACCAAATCAGCAATGATCCCGATAACTTCACGCCGGACAGCAAAGAAAAAGGCATGGAGCAAATCGCCGCCGTCATGATCAATCATAAAACAGGGGCAATCACGAGCATGATCGAGGGCCGCGATTTCTATACGGAGCAGATGAATCATGCCACACAGATGACCCGCCAGCCCGGTTCCACCATGAAACCGATCTCTGCCTACTTGCCAGCTATTGAAAAAGGGCTGGTCCAGCCCGGCAGCATTATTGACGATGCGCCTATGGTGCTGAAGGATGGGCAGAAAGGCTTTCATATCCCGATGGACTCCAACAAGCGTTTTGCCGGTCTGGTTACAGCCAGGGAAGCCCTGAACCGCTCCATGAATCTGCCGGCGCTCAAGGTTTTCAATGAGATGGTGACGATTCCGGAGGCGTGGAAATTCACGCGCAAGCTGGGCATAACCTCCATTAAGCCTGAAGACGATTATGCGCAGACAGGAGTAATCGGCGGACTAAGCGTCGGCGTATCCGTAGAGGAATTGACGAATGCTTACGGCAGCATTCCGAATAACGGGGTGTTCAATGACGCTTACATGATCAGTAAAATTACCGATGACAAGGGCAATATTATTTATGAGCACAAGAATCAACCCACTCGCGTGTTCTCGGAGCAAACTGCATTTCTGATGACCGATATGCTGCGGACTGTTATCTCCGATCCCAGCGGTACGGGACATTCCGTTGCTTCCAATTTTACCGGCTATGGCAAAATTCCAGTTGCCGGCAAAACGGGCTCGACCCAGGATTACGGAGATGTCTGGTTTATGGGCTTCACGCCTGATGTCACGCTTGGCGTCTGGGCGGGATATGAGGAGCAGGTCCATACCCTGTCCAAGGATGGGCGGGCACGGGCCAGATCCATCTGGACCCTGATCATGAATTCGGTCACCAAGGACAGGCCTGACCTGTTCCCGACGGAGGCATTCAAGAAGCCATCCGGCATTGTTAAAGCGACCGTATCCAGCGTAAGCGGAAAGCTGCCTACCGATCTGACCAGACAGGCAGGAAAATTGGTCACCGACTATTTCAACCAAAAATATTTGCCAAAAGAATCGGATGATGCCCTTGTTAATATGGCCTATATCACATTCAATGGCGTTAACTATGTACCGCAGCCATCGACGCCTTCGGACATGGTCAGCGAACAGCTTGTCATCAAACGCCAGAAGCCGCTTGACGAGCTCATGTCTGAGATTTCAGCGGCGCAGGCGAAGCTGCCGGCAAGCAGCAGACGTTCCATGAGTTCTTATCTGCCGGCGGATGCGGGTAAAGATGCCCCATCCAAGGTGGATCCACGGGTTGAGGACGGCCGCGCGCCAACTCCGCCTGCTAATGTCCGGCTGCAGCCTATTCCGGGGAAAAGCTCCAATCAAATATCGTTCAGCAAATCGCCGGAAGCAGACGTCGTCGGCTATCGTCTGTACCGTTCTCTCAATGAAGAGCCTTATAAAATTGCAGGCGCGCCTGTGTTGGCCGGCGCAGACACCGAATTTACCAATTCGATTACGCCAAGTCTGTCTTACCGTTATTACATTACTGCTGTTGACGTAGGAGGACATGAATCGGCACCAAGTGCAATTGTGGGCTCCAATAATTCGATGATTCCGCCGATTCAACCACCGTCAATACCAGGCACTGGGGATGAGGGTGCAGGCACGCCTGTCAATCAATCTGAAGGAACATCACAGGGCGATGCCGTCACGATCGACCAAGGGAACACGGGCCAAAATCTAGTGGCGCCTCCATCCGCACCTGCCGGCATTAAAGGGGAAGTTACCGATATCGGCATCAAGCTGACATGGGAAACGAATACGGCTGCCGAGAACGTAACCTCGTACAATGTCTATTACAGCACCGACCAGAGCGGAAAGTTCACCAGACTCGGTTCAACGGCTGAAGCCAGGTTCGAATATCTGTCCACAATCACAAGCGGTTATTTCCGGGTTACTGCGGTCAATGAATCAGGCGAATCCGCATCTTCATACACCGTTCAGCTGAAATAACAATAGAAACCAGGCTTTGCCGTCCTCTGGCGGTGAAGCCTGGTTTCTTCACAACGCTGCCCCTGGTGAACGCTCAGCAAAAAGCCCGTCCCTCTGCATAAACGTCAGAGGGGCGGGCTTTTTGTGTAGAAGCATGAATACTATAAGGATAATGGCTTGCTGCTTACTAAATGTCGGTTAATCCTCGATGGTCGACAAATCGCCTGTCGGCAGATTTAATTCCCAGGCCTTCAGTACACGCCGCATGATTTTACCGCTGCGGGTCTTGGGCAGCTTATCTTTGAATTCGATTTCGCGCGGTGCAGCATGCGCAGAGAGCCCTTCCTTGACGAAGCGGGAGATATCCGCCTTCAGCTCTTCCGAAGGCTCATAGCCCTCACGGAGCGCCACAAACGCCTTGATTATCTCGCCGCGCATGGGATCAGGCTTGCCGATTACGCCGGCTTCGGCAACTGCCGGATGCTCAACCAGCTTGCTCTCCACCTCGAAGGGACCAACACGCTCTCCCGCCGTATTGATGACATCATCGATTCGGCCCTGGAACCAGAAGTACCCGTCCTCGTCCTTATAAGCGGAATCACCGGAAATATACCAGCCGGGAATTCGGAAGTATTCTTCGTACTTGGCCGGATTATTCCAGACCTTGCGCATCATGGATGGCCAAGGCGTGCGTATCGCAAGATTGCCCATCCGGTACGGCGGCAGCTCATTGCCGCTGTCGTCAATGATGGATGCCTGTACGCCTGGAAGCGGCCGCCCCATTGAGCCTGGCTTGATGTCCATGCTTGGATAATTGCAAATCAGCTGCGCCCCTGTCTCCGTCATCCACCATGTATCATGAATACGCTGATTATAGACCTTCAATCCCCAACGAACCACTTCAGGGTTCAAAGGCTCGCCCACGCTGAGCACATGTCTGAGGCTCGACAGATCGAATTCCTTCACGACATCGTCGCCTGCGCCCATGAGCATACGAAAAGCCGTTGGCGCACTGTACCACACCGTTACTTTATATTTCTCGATTGTTTTATACCAGTCCTGCGGGCTAAACCGTCCGCCGCGGATAACATTGGTTGCCCCGTTCAGCCATGGCGCGAATATCCCGTATGAGGTTCCGGTGACCCATCCCGGATCGGCAGTACACCAGTAAATGTCATCCGGCTGCAGATCCAGCACCACGCGTCCGGTGAAATAATGCTGTATCATTGCGTTTTGGGCATGAAATACGCCCTTCGGCTTGCCTGTGGAGCCTGACGTATAATGAATCAGAAGCCCGTCTTCCCGATCGAGCCATTCAATCTCCGCTGCGTCGGATGCCTTAGCCATTTCTTTCTTGTAATCAACAACGATCCCGCTTGCTTCCACGTCTTCGCCATATACGATAATATGCTTCAAATCCGGCAATTCTGCACGAGGAATCCGTGAGAGCAGCGCTGGTGTGGTGACGATAGCTGTCGCGCTGCTGTCCTGCAGCCGGTCCTTGACAGCGGTCTCCATGAAGGCTTCAAACAGCGGCCCAACAACAGCTCCTACCTTAAGCGAGCCGAGCAGGCTGAAGTACAGCTCCGGTGTGCGCGGCATGAAAATAAATAACCTCTCACCCTTCTGGATGCCCAAACTGCGAAGCACATTCGCAAAACGGTTCGACTGTTTGGACATTTGTTCAAAGGTGTAGGATTCGTCCCGAGCGTTATCGCTATAATAGAGGGCGGTTTTCCCGCCGAGACCTTGTTCAAGATGACGGTCAATCGCTTCAAATGCCATGTTCACTTTGCCGGTTTCATTCCAGGAAAACTGCTTTTCAATCTGATCGAAGCTGAACTGCTTTGCCATTTCGTCATAATTTGTCATGTTGGAGCCGGAAGCCGTTGCGGGTATCCGTTCTTGATGCATATCTAACATAATCATCATCCTCCTGCCCATTGTAAAACTATTCTGCCAAAAAGAAGCGGCTGACGCCATCCTGTTGCGGCTGAGTTAGGGTGAAAAACATACAAAAACCGCCTCGGAAGCAGAATACGCTTTCATATTATAACATAGGCTCCGATGGTTCAACCATCCTTTTCATCACACTGATTATTTGTTATAAGTAAAGGTGATCCCGAAAGGAGCATGACTGTTGGAACATCGCAAAATAATGCAGGTTCGGCGCCTGGCCTGCCAGGACCGGGAGCTTGTGATTGAAGGGCCGATCCCTGCAGATATTCTGTCAGGATATGTCCTCCACCCCGACTTGGATGCTTTTCGCAGGCCGATCGAGCAGCATAAGGCATTGGTCGAAATTGCCGAACTTACGGAAGGGCGGATTATCGCCGTCAGAGACGCGGAAACGATCGTTGGCTATGTCACCTTTCATTACCCGGACGAGCTGGAGCGCTGGTCGGAAGGAGGAATGGACGATCTGATCGAGCTCGGAGCGATTGAAGTGGCAAACAGCTATCGGGGCTTGGGCCTCGGGAAACGATTGATCGAGACAGCTTTTGCAGAAGAGCAGCTGGAGAACGCTATAGTCTATACAACTGAATATTATTGGCACTGGGATCTTGAAAACACGGGTCTGAACGTATGGGATTATCGTGCGATGATGGAAAGGCTGATGAAGTCCGTAGGGATGATCTGGTTTGCGACAGATGATCCGGAAATCTGTTCGCACCCCGCCAATTGCCTGATGGTTCGCATCGGCAGGGAAGTTCCCCTCTCCTCGGTCGAGCAATTTGACCGTGTCCGTTTTCGCCAGAGATTCATGTACTAGTCAGTCAGAAAGGAGATGAAGTCCGATGACGGCCAACGCCGTATTTATCCATCATCCGGGCGCGTCCCGGTATAAGTTCAATGAACAGCATCCCTTTAATCCTCAGCGGCTTGCTCTGGCTATCGATCTGCTGCAGGAAGTGAATGCGCTGCAGGCACAGGATATCGTCGCCGCATCGCCGGCATCGGAAGATATTCTCGCGCTCGTTCACCGCAGCGACTATATTGAAGCTGTGAAGCAGCTCAGCCTTGATCCGCCGCCGGAGCAGTGGGTGCGGCAAGCGCAGCTTTACGGTCTGCAGACCGAGGACACCCCTTTTTTCCCCGGCATGCATGAAGCAGCCTCGGCCATTGTCGGCGGCTCCGTACTCGCAGCCGACCTCGTGATGTCCGGACAAACATTACATGCGTATCACATGGCCGGCGGACTGCATCATGCGTTTCCCGACCATGGGTCCGGATTTTGTGTATATAATGATGCTTCTATCGCGATAGCCCATATCAGAAAGCAGTATGGCGTACGGGTGCTCTACATTGATACTGATGTCCATCATGGCGATGGTGTTCAGTGGACCTTTTATAATGAATCCGAAGTGTGCACGTATTCTATTCACGAGACCGGCAAATTTCTTTTTCCCGGAACGGGTTTTGTCCATGAACGGGGTGCGGAGCATGGCTATGGCGCCAACTTCAATGTCCCGGTAGATCCGTATACGGAAGACGATTCCTGGCTGGAGAGCTTCACAGCCTCGATCCGCAAGGTGGCGGCCGCCTTCAAGCCTGATATTATTGTCAGCCAGCACGGCTGCGACGCACATGCCTTTGATCCGCTGTCGCATACCCACTGCAGCATGCGCATTTATCAGGAGATGCCTGCCATTATTCATGCGCTTGCCCATCAATATGCGGAAGGACGCTGGGTAGCTGTCGGAGGGGGCGGATATGATATTTGGCGCGTTGTACCGCGTGCCTGGGCGCTTGTATGGCTGGAGATGATTAATCACCCCATCTCTGCCGCTCTCGCTGAGAAGCACAGCGACGTGCCTCTCCCGGCCTCTTGGCTGAACCGTTATTTCAAGGAGAGTCCGGAGCCGCTGCCGACGCATTGGATGGATGATACAAGGAGCTGGCCGCCGATGCCGCGCCGTACCGAAATCGAATCCTCCAACCGCCGGACCAGTGAAATTGTCGTGCAGGACTTATAGCTGCGTGGGAACAATCCACCACCATAAACCAATAAAAGGCAATCCGGCAAGCTCCGCTTCTATAGGCGGGCTGCCGAATTGCCTTTTTGGAACTTATCGAGAATATCTGTTCATGCCTGAAAATTATAATTTGTTCTGTGGAGAAACCATGCTTCAGCCCCCACAGGACAGCGGAACTGCTTCTTACATATGCCGGAGCATCTCATCTATGATCCGGTGGGAGTTAACAGAAGCTTCCACAGTGAAGTCCGCAAAATTAACATGGGCCGATCCGTCAGCCTTGTCCGACATGGAACGAATCACAACGAATGGCACGCCATTCATCCCGCAGACCTGCGCAAGCGATGCCCCTTCCATCTCCGTGCATGCACCGCCAAGCTCCTCATGCAGCTCGCGAACGGCTTCACGGGATGCAATAAACTGGTCGCCTGAAAGCACTTTGCCTTTCATGCTGCGTCCCGGAAAGAGACTTTCGCAGGCGCTGGCAGCCAGCTCGACAAGTGAATCATCCGCCACCCACTCCGAAGTTTCCTGAAACGGGATTTGTCCGCGGGCGAAGCCAAGTGGTCTGCAGTCCATATCATGCTGGACGCATGAGGTCGAGACGACGATATCCCCGATATTCAGACCGGGATCCAGTGCGCCGGCTACGCCGGTAAATAAAACACAATCCACACCTGCGTCAATGAGCAGCTGGGTACAAACAGCGGCGTTTACCTTGCCGACTCCCGATTTGCAAAAAACAACATCATGTCCGTGAAGCTTCCCTTCAACATAGGTGATGCCCGCTTTGTCGAAGGAGCCGGTTCTCTCGACATGCTTATGCAGCAGTTCGATTTCCTCCACCATAGCCCCGATAATACCGATCTTCAAAGCCTTCTTGGTCATTTCCGGCTACCCACCGATTGACGCGTAATCACTTCATGCGGAAGAACGACGCGGGCTTGCTCCACCGATTCCTTCTTCATCAGCTTGGTCAACAGACGCATCGACACCGCGCCGATATCATACATAGGCTGGGCGACAGCCGTCAGCTGCGGACGAACCATGGAAGCCATGCGGCTGTTGTCCACACTGATGACGGATATATCATCAGGAACTTTAAGCCCCGAATCCTGGATGCAGTGGATAGCGCCGATAGCCATCTCGTCAGTTGCAGAGAATACGGCTGTTGGCAGCTCGGAGAGCTCCAGGAAGTATTTCATTGCTTCAACGCCGGATTCGTAACGGTAATTTCCGGTACGCACCAGATTCTCGTCATAGGAAATTCCCGCTGCCTCCAGCGCCCGCTTGTATCCTTGAAACCTTGCATAGCCATTGGATGGATCCTGCAAAGTCCCGCTGATCATCGCGATCCGTGTGTGCCCCTGTTTGATCAAAGTATCCACGGCGTCATAGGCCGCAGACTCATGATCGATATCAACAGAAGGAATGGAGCCATTCTCATCCGTTGTGGCGCAGAGCACGACAGGCACATTGGAGGTTTTGAAAGCCTGCAGATGCTCGTCCGTCACCGCGCCGCCCATAAACAGAAGACCGTCAACCTGCTTCTCCAGCAGCGTGTTGATAACGCGGATCTCCTTGTCCTTCTTCTTATCGGCGTTGCACAAAATAATATTATAGTGGTACATATTCGCAATATCCTCTATACCCCGGGCGACCTCTGCAAAAATTGCGTTGGAAATGTCAGGAATGACAACGCCGACTGTCGTCGTTTTTTTGCTGGCCAAACCACGGGCTACTGCGTTTGGACGATAGCCCAGACGCTCGATCGCTTCGAATACCTTTTTGCGTGTTTGAGGCTTCACATTGGGATTGTTGTTCACGACCCGTGAAACCGTGGCCATGGATACGCCTGCTTCTCGTGCTACATCATAAATGGTTACCGTCAAGGTCCTTCTCTCCATTAGTTCAAATTTTTGTAACGATAGTTTTCCTTACATCTTCTCTATCGTTCTAGGGAAGAAACCTGCTTTTGCCCGCAAAGAGGCGTCTGCCGCAACTGAACCCTTATCCGGCTCAAGGTTCTTGACCTTGGCAAATGCGGTTTCTTCTTCAAATATCGCGCCGTCTTACTTTATCGTAATGATACGACAAAATATTACTTTTCGCAATGATTCCCAAGATGATCATCTAATGTCGAATAGGTTATGCCCCAATGGGAAGCATGCCAGGAAACCATTCCGTTCTCAATAAGAAGCGCTTGTGGGGATTCATGCTTGATCCCTGCCTGCTCGGCAATCGCTCTGGAAAGCTCCTGGTGATCCACAACCTCAACCAGAAAACAAGGCGGGGAAAGCTCTCCTGCATCCTCCAGCCATGCGGTTAATTCGTCATAGGCACCCGTACTTACGGAGCAGCGGCTGCTGTGTTTGAAAACAAGCAGCGGCTTAACCCTGGAAGCAGACAGCACTTCATTCCATTGCTGAACGGTATTGAGAGATGTGATTCGCTCCAGCAGGCAGCCCCCCTTATATCTGTCCTTAAGATCATTATGAATATAAATAATACCTATGTTTAGAATGTGGGGGTTTTCCGGCTTAACTGGGTGAGCCGTTTATGTATATCCGCGATCCAGACTTCATCTTCAGCCGCTTTGGCGACGGCATACAAATCAAGAAGAGTATTGATCCGGTTCTCCGTACGCTGCCTGATCGCCTCGGAATCGGACAGCTTGCGGTCATGATAGGCTTCTACTAATAAATCTGCCCATTCGTTCCACTCGTTAAACAAGTAGGTTTGTTTATCCGGTTCAGTTCCCAATTTCCCGATCAGCCCGGTCAGGTCCGGTTTGACCTCAGGAAATACTTCGCTACGGCTGCATGCAGGGCATGAGTATATCGGTACATTGTCAATTTCCACTTTACCAGAGTAAATAACAGTGCGCAGCTTGATAAGCATGACGTCGCCGCAAGGACACCGTTTCTGCAAAATCGTCCACTCCTTCTCACGGCATTTGCCGTCGTTTAAGAAGAAACAGCCTGCCTTTGGGCGGCGCACATTTCTTCCCGTCGAAAATACCGGAATATGCCAGAACAGCAGGCATATGATTTTCCGCCATTTCGATAAGAGTATTCGACTACTTTTGCTGAAAGTCCTGCTTAAACGGCAGATGTAATTTTTGCATAACCGCCCTGCTTCAGGATGTGATCTTCCGCCATCTCCTGCGAACAGCGGGTATGGCAGTAACCGCCATTGCAATGGCGCCGCCGATACAATCATTGCGGATGTCCTGCAGATCGGGGGTGCGCCCGCCGACAAGAGACTGATGATATTCATCGGTCAATCCATACAAGCCGCAAAGAGCCACGATCAGGATCTTCATGCTCCAGCTGTCCGCACGTGTTCCGAATCCATAATCAAATGCAAGCGCGAGTACGAAATATGCCATGAAATGCCCCCAATCAAAGCTGGACATCGCCGGAAAAAGCTTTTGAAACCACGGCAGAAAATGATTGATCTCGTCACCGGTCCGGGAGGAAAGAAGAAATATAGCCGCCATGACCGCAAGCGCCGGAATCGCATACAGGAGACTGCGCCGCTTATTGGCATGAAGGGTTTGCTTCACGGGATCACCTTCGATACAATATTGCTGATAGACTGCAAGAAGCAAGCCTGACAGTTTCATAATGTTGACGTTAAGGAGGATTACAATGACGCTGCAAGGTAAAACTATTATTTGTTTATTGGACGATGAATTCGAAGATTTGGAGCTCTGGTATCCCGTTTATCGCGTACGCGAAGAAGGGGCAGCCGTTCTGTTCGCCGGGCCGGAGAAGAACCGCACTCATATTGGCAAATACGGCGTGCCGGCAAAAGCCGATCTGTCATTCGACGAAGTAGACAGCTCGCAGGTTGACGGCCTGCTCGTTCCCGGCGGATGGGCACCGGACAAGCTGAGACGCTATCCGCAGGTGCTTCAGCTGGTCAAGGATATGGATGCCGCGGCCAAACCGATCGGTCAGATCTGCCATGCCGGCTGGGTGCTTATTTCCGCAAAAATACTCAGCGGGCGCAAGGTCACATCCACGCCTGGAATACGCGATGATATGGAAAATGCCGGCGCTGTCTGGATCGACGAGCCAGTGGTCGTCGACGGCAATCTGATTTCCTCGCGGAGACCGCCAGATTTGCCTCCGTATGCCAAGGCTTTCGTGGATGCATTCAAGGGATAAGGTCATCTCCTCCAGCTAAGCAGCAGCTGTGATAACTGCTACCGGGTGGTCATCGAACCCTGATTCCCGCCGCTTTGCTGCATGCTCTGGAAAGATGCCAGCATTTCATGGATGCTCCGACTGGTCCGGCAGGTTAATATTTCACTGAACAATGAACGGCTGTCCTGCTGCGTCAGGGAAAGCAGCCGTTCTTTAATGGGCAGTATGGCATGCGGCGACATGCTGAGCTCATCCACATCCAGGGCGAGCCAAATCGGAAGTGCCTTCAAATCCCCCGCCATTTCTCCGCACACACCGATATGAATACCGGCTTGCTTGGCTGCCTCCACAGTGAATTTCAACATCCTCAGAACAGCTGGATGATACGGCTCATACAGATGCGAGATTTGATCGTTCATCCGGTCGACGGCCAGCGTAAACTGAACAAGATCGTTGGTTCCTATACTGAAGAAATCCACCTCTTTCGCAAGCAAATCGGCTATCATCACGGCAGCCGGAAGCTCGATCATGATCCCCACTTCAATGTCCCCGTCATAAGCATGTCCTTCTTCCACAAGCTCGCGCTTCGCATCCGAGAGCAGCGAATTCGCCGTCTGAACCTCTTCGACCGATGAAATCAGCGGATACATAATTTTCACTTTACCAAAGGCGCTTGCGCGCAAAATGGCCCTCAGCTGAGTTTTGAAAAGCTCCGGTTTGTCCAGGCATATCCGGATCGCCCGATAACCCAGAAACGGATTCTCCTCCTCCGGAAGCTCAAAATAATCAAGCTGCTTATCCCCGCCGATATCCAATGTGCGAATAATCAAAGGCCGCCCGGCCAGCTTTTCCGCGACGCTCCGGTAAACTTCAAACTGTTCTTCCTCCATAGGCAGCCGGCTCCTGTCCATGTAGAGAAATTCCGTTCGGAACAGCCCAACGCCGCTCGTACCGCTGGCAAGCGCAATATCCAGCTCCTTGAGCGAGCTGATGTTGGCGCCAAGCTCTATCTCCTTGCCATCCTGGGTAACCGGCTGAAAGCTGACGATGCCTTTGAGCCGCTGGCTGGCTTCCTGCTGCTGCTTCTGCTGCTGGGCATAACGGTCGATCAGATGAGCCTCGGGGTCCAGATGAACAACTCCGGTGTCACCATCAATGATAAGCATATCTCCGGTTTGAATGGCATCTTCAATCTTCGTATCCAGTCCGACAACCAGCGGGATACCGAGCGCTCTGGCCATAATGGAGGAATGGGAGGTCGTGCTGCCAACAAGCGTAGCGATACCGAGCACATGGTTGGGATTCAAATGAGCCAGCTGTGAAGGCGAAAGCTCTTTGGCCACGAGTATGAAGGGCTGCGTATCGGACGGCAGTGTAATCTCCGGAGCGCCAAGCAGATGCTTGAGCAGCCGGTTGCCGACATCCTTGATATCCAAAGCCCGCTCCTTCATATATTCATCATCAAGCAGATCGAACATTGTGACAAAGTGGTCAATCGCCTCTTTTACCGCAACTTCGGCCGCCTTGTACTGCCGCTGGATGATGCCCTGAATCTCGTTCATAAAAACCGGATCCTCCAGAATGGCCAGATGGGCGTCGAAAATATAGCTTTCCTCCGTACCCACAACTTCGCGAAGCTCATCCTTCATTTGCTCGATTTCCACTTTCGAGGTACGGATGCCCTCGTATAGCCGCTCGAATTCACGAGCCAGATCCGCCACGTCGATTTTTTGCTCCGGCAAATCCCACTCCCAGTTCGGCAGAACAAATGATTTGCCGATTGCAATGCCTGATGATGCGCCAATTCCTTGAATCATGTCGTATCCCCCCCACTGCTTCTCTCTTTCAGAACGACTGACATTACAGATGCTTGCCCCCGTTTAACGCTCTTGAACGGAGCAAAACTCCATGAACGAACACGATCGGAATTCGTGATCACCATCGGTGTCGCCAGAGATTTGCCTTCCTTGCGGATTTGCTGCAGATCAAACGTGATAAGCAGCTGGCCCGGCTTCACCTGGTCGCCTTCCTTGACGATCGCATGGAATCCTTTGCCTTTGAGCTGTGAGGTGTCAATGCCGATATGCAGCAGCACATCCAGCCCCTCTGGCGTTCGAATACCGATGGCGTGCATGGATGGGTAAACATGGATGACCTTGCCCTTCACCGGAGAAACAAGCTCGCCTTTGTCCGGTATAAAAGCCACCCCGTCACCGACAAGCTTGCCCGCAAATATCGGATCGGGCACCTCGGTCAGGGGAATCATCCTCCCCTGCAGAGGCGAGCTGAACAGCACTCGTGTAATGTCCCGGCGGATTACCTTGTCCATCTCTTCCCGGATAAGCTCGGAATAGGTGCCGAAGACGATTTGTACATTGCCTCCGCCCAGCCGGATCACGCCGGCAGCGCCCAAATGCTTCAGCGCGTTGTTGTCCACCAGCCGGTCGCTGGCGACCTTAAGTCGAAGTCGGGTAATGCAGGCTTCCATTTGCAGTATATTTTCTTTGCCCCCGATCGCTTGCAGAATAAGCGGCGCCCGATAAGGGATATCGCCTGCCCACTCATCGAGCTGGGAGCCTTCCTCGCGGCCGGGAGTCGGAATACGGAAGCGCCGTATCGCCCAGCGGAACAGAAAATAATAAAGAAGTCCAAAGACGATGCCGATTGGAATAAGCAGCCAGCCTCTCGTCGCAAGATGCTCATTAATCAGAAAATCAATGGCCCCTGCCGAGAAGGAGAATCCATGTAAAATGCCCAACTCGTAAGTGAACCACATCATCAAGCCCGAAAGCAGCGCATGCACCACAAATAAATACGGCGCGACGAACAGAAAGGCAAACTCGATCGGCTCGGTTACCCCGGTCAGAAAAGACGAAAGCGCCGCAATCATAAAGGTTTTGCGGATCTTCGGCTTCAAATCCTCCCGCGCCTCGTGAATGATCGCGAAGGCAATGGCAGGCAGCGCAAACATCATCGTGGGATACAGCCCCGCCATAAAAGCTCCTGCGGTCGGGTCACCGGCAAAAAAGCGCGGCAGATCGCCGAAAAGGACGGAGCCGTCGCTCTGCTGGTAGCCGCCTACCTGGAACCAGAATACATGACTGACCAGGTGATGGAGGCCAAAAACAACCGTAATCCGCAGTACAAAACCGAAAAGAAAAACGCCGAAGCCCCCGCCAGAGGATACGATATCGCCAAGTACCATTAACCCTTCGTGCACACTTGGCGCAAGACGCACCATGACGATGGCCAGTATCGCTGAGAAGAAGCTTACAGCCAGCGGCACAAAACGAGGTCCGCCAAAAAACTGGATGTATTCCGGAAATTTGATCGATTTGAACCGTTCGTTGAAGATGCTCGTAACCACGCCAATAATGACTCCGGTAAATACAGTTGGCTCCAGCTCGTAATGACTGGCATTTATGATGCCCGTATAAATAAACATGCCTGCCAATGCCGCAAGGCCTGCAGCACCCGCATTGCTGGTCATGCCCATCGCCACACCGAACGCAAATAAATAGGGCAGAAAAGTGAATAACGCTTCACCCGCCATATGTAAATGGGACTGCATGCCTGGAAGTCCCAACGCGTCCCAAGGCAATGCACTGAGGCTGAGGAATACAGCCGCTCCCGGGAGCACGATGGTCGGCAGCATTAAAGATCGTCCAAGCTGCTGCAGGTGCCCCATTATGTTCATCCGTGAAACCCTCCCCTTTTTGTCGCCTATGCCGTATAGAATTTTTCTCTATTGATCGTAAGCGTTTGGCTCTGCTTTGTCAAAAAAAAACAGCGGACCCGCTGGTCCGCCGCTTCTTTGGTATTGGCCTGCCGTTTAACGCTGAAAGCCGCCAAAGGTATTTTGTGCGCCCTGGAAGGAGCTTGCCTGCGAGCCAGACGAATAACCAAGCCTGGAGAGAACCGGACCCGAATTCGAGACCGCGTTGGTGGCTTGGTATACTGGGTTTTGAGAAGTGTGCGCATTCGCCTGCGAGAAGTTGTTTTGGCTTTGCAGGTTGGAGCGGAAACCAAATTGGTTTTGCGGTTGATTGAATTGATTCTGGTTGAATTGGTTTTGGTTCATTTGATTCGTTGCGGCCGTGTAGCCGACATGCGAGATCACTGGTTGCTGCTGCATTTGGTTCGATTGATTGAACTGGTTTTGGTTCGATTGATTCGATCCTGCCGTGTAACCGGCATGCGAGATCACCGGCTGCTGCTGCATTTGGTTCGATTGATTGAACTGGTTGGTTGAATTGGAGCGGAAATTTTGATTGGCACTGTAGCCCCCAGTATGGGAAATCACCGGTTGGGATTGGTTGGCTTGGTGTGAAGATCCCATTGAGGAAAACTCAGTGTTAAATTGGTTTTGCGGTTGGTAATCCTGGTTAGCCGTGTAGCCTACATGAGAGATCACAGGCTGGTTTTGATTTTGATTACGGCTTTGATTGATTCCAAAGCTGTTGATTTGGGAAAAGCCTGCGCTTGAAGACATCCCCTGGTTTTGCTGCTTTGGCTGTCCTTGATATTGGGATTGAACATACCCAAGTGGCTGGAAGCTGTTCCGGCTGCCTTGGTTGCTAAACTGCTGCTGTCTGAACTGACTGTTTTGAAACCCGCCTTGCTGCGACATCGAGTTCATGTGTTGTCCTCCTTGGAATAAAAAAATGTCGACCTCCGGATGCCTTGTAGGCTGCACCTTCCAAAAGCCTTTCTTATTGTGGGAGAGACTGGCGTGAATTATGAATATGCAGCCCGTATAAATAATGGGCGGGTTTCAGGAAATTACCAGAAGCAAAATCTGCTTACGCCTTTGTTTTTCCATGCGGCAACAATAAGGAATCCTCCACTTTGATGCAGCGGTCCATAATGACCTTCAGGCCAGCGCGTTCCGCGATTTCGGCAGTCTCGTCATGGTAAACGCCAAGCTGGAGCCAGATGACTGCTGCCCCGATTGCTGCAGCCTCAGCCGCAATGGGCGGAGTATGCTCGCTGCGCCGGAATACATTGACCAGATCCACTTTCTCCGGGATATCCCGCAAGGAAGGGTAGGATTTCTCGCCCAGAATGGTATCGGCATTGGGGTTGACCGGAATGATCCGGTAGCCTTTGGCCTGCATCGCCTGCGACACCAAATAGGATGTGCGCTCGGGATTATCGGATAAGCCAACCACTGCGATCGTATTCGTTTGTTCCAGAATTTCCTTGATTTCCTCGCGTGAAGGGTTTTCAAATGCCATAAGAGACACACATCCTTTGGTTATAATGGTTTATAAGTTTTTCATATGGTCTATTCGATCCATTCGACATTGGCTCCCAGAATTTTCAAATGGTCAAAATATTGCGGATACGATTTGGCCACATGATGGGCATCGCGAATGCGCAAGGGCTGCTTGGCGCGGAGTCCGACAACAGTGAGCGCCATAATAACCCGATGGTCATAATGAGCGTTGATTTCAACTCCGCCCTCGACGCCCTCGGGACGGCCATGCACGATAATCTCGCTTTGACGCTCCTCGACATTCGCCCCGGCCTTGCGCAGCTCGTTCAAATAATCCGTAATTCTGTCGCATTCCTTATAACGCAGATTCTCCACATCGTAGAAACGCGAGGTTCCTTCCGCGAATACAGCGGCCGCCACCATGGCGAGCACCGCGTCGGTGGCTTTATCCCCGTCAAACTCAACTGCCTTGAGCTTGCCGTTGCCCTGAACGCGGACAACCCCTCCCTCATGTGTCAATGGAACCTCCATAGCGCGGAGCACATCGACGATGGCGCGTTCTCCCTGCTTGCTGTGCTCCTCCAGCCGGTGCAGCGTAACATCGGACTGGGTGACAGCAGCAGCTGCAAGAATAGCCGCAGAGCCGGGATAATCACCCTGGACGACGTACTTCTTGGCTTCATAGCTTTGTCCTCCGGGAATGCGGTAATGCATCAGATCATCGCTCGCTTCAATGACGATGCCCGCCTGCTCAAGCACTTCCAGCGTCTGTCCCACGACGACCTTGGATTTCAGATCATTCAGCACCTCGATTTCGCTGTCTTCCGCAAGAAGCGGCGTCAGAAACAGCAGCGCGCTTAAATATTGCGAGCTTACACTGCCGGAAACACGGATTTTTCCGCCCTTGGCCGCTCCTCCGCGAATCGTGATGGGAAGACGTCCCTGATCATGCCGGACCTCTACGCCCAACTGCCCCAGAGCATCAATCAGATCGTCATGCGGACGCTTGCCGAGCGAATCCGGGTAACGGTTAATGAAGGTAACATCCGGGCATAAGGCGGCAACTGCCATCAGGAAGCGTAGAACAGCGCCCGCATTTCCCACATCCAGCTCTTTGACATCCTTCGGGCTGCGGCCGAAGCCCGTGATGATCATCTTCTCGTCGTCTTCTTCGATGACCGCGCCCAGATCCCGGATACAGCGGCGCATGGCATCGCTGTCCTCGCTGTGGGCCGGATAGTAAACCGTGCTCGTTCCTTCCGCCAGCGCCGCAACGAGCAGGTAGCGGGTGGTGTAGTTTTTGGATGAGAGCGCCTGGATTTCTCCATGCAGTTTAGGGGTTGGGGTTACGAGAACGTCCATCTTTGAAATCATGCTCCTTTATTTAAGTTGGGTGGTCTATTGCTATTGCTGCAGGAAGGCTACGATCTTGTCCACCACTTCATGCGCATTGAGCTTGGATGTATCAATGGTCAGATGGGCAAAATCGTAAGCATGCTTGCGATCCTCCATAAGCTGGTTGACCCGCTGTCTCAGATCTCCCTGCAGGAGAGGACGCGAAGCGTCCTGGCTGACACGGGAAATGATCTGTTCCGCGTCCGCCGTAAGCGCCACCACCAAAGCGGAATCAAGCATCAATTCACAGTTGCTGGGAGCCAGCACCGCGCCTCCGCCAGTGGCGATGACCTTCCTCTCCTCATGGCTGAGCACATCGGCCAGCGCAGCCGTTTCCGCCTTCCGGAATGACGCCTCGCCGCGATGCGCGAAGATTTCCGGAATGCTTCTTCCTTCGCGGCGCTCAATCTCTGCGTCCACATCGATGGTCTCACAGTCCAGACGTCTGGCCAGCAGCTGGCTGACCGTTGACTTGCCTGTCCCCATAAATCCGACCAGTACAATATGGACTTGCTGCTTGTCCGCCATTCGTTAGCACACCTTCTTTATTTGCTGCAGATTGATTTTACACATGTTTGCTTATCATATCATTATTAGCGCAGATCGGGTATAAAAAAGTTCATCCTGCCGTAGAGATGATAATACCGCTACTGTTACCAATTATGCAAAGGAGGACGCCTATGGCATACAACCGGGAGCCGCATCTTTCGCTTGGACCTATGGGGCACTTGTTCAATCCCGATTATCCGCTTTGCCGTGAGGATGTGGTATGGATTTTGGAATTTATGAAAAAGAAAGTGGCTGACGAAGCGCCTGAATTACTCAGCCTTCCCCAGCCACAGCTATTAAAAATATTTCAATCCTTCTCCGAAGCCTCCATGATTCTGATCAAGCAGCGCAGCGGCTGCGGCCCGGAAGGGGACAGACTGCGGAGCTGCCTGATTGAAGGCGTTCTTGGCCTCTATCCTGCAGGCGCCAATTAATCGTGCAGGTGAAGCCAGTCAAAGTGGAAGGAGCCTTCCTTGTCCACACGCTTGAAGGTGTGAGCGCCAAAGTAGTCGCGCTGCGCCTGCAGCAGGTTAGCCGGAAGACGGGCGGTACGGTAGCTGTCGTAATAGGCCAGCGCGCTGGAGAACGCCGGAACCGGAACGCCATACTGAACCGCGGCGGCAACGACATCGCGCCACGCGCCCTGATACGATTCCACAATTTCCTGAAAGTAGGAATCCAGCAGCAGGTTGCGGAGCCCCGGCTCCCGATCGTATGCATCCTTGATGTTCTGCAGGAAACGGGCACGGATAATGCAGCCGCCACGGAAAATCATGGCGATGTCGCCGTAGCGCAGATCCCAGCCGAACTCTTCGGAGGCGGCGCGCATTTGAGCGAAGCCTTGTGCGTAGGAGCAGATTTTGCTGGCAAACAGCGCCTTTCGGATCGCTTCGATGAACGCGGTTTTGTCGCCTTGGAACGGAGCGCTTTGCGGGCCCTTCAGCCGTTTGCTGGCAGCCACGCGCTCTTCCTTGAGGGCAGACAGGAAACGCGAGAATACGGATTGGGTGATGATCGACAGCGGGACGCCAAGATCAAGCGAGCTTTGGCTAGTCCATTTGCCAGTACCCTTCTGGCCGGCTTCGTCCAGAATGACATCCACCATCGGCTGCTTCGTTTCCGGATCGTATTTGGAGAAAATATCCGCTGTGATTTCAATCAGGTAGCTGTCAAGCTCGCCTTTATTCCATTCGGTAAAGATGCTTTGCAGCTCCTCCGTCGAAACGCCCAAAACATTTTTGAGCAGATCGTAGGCTTCGCAAATCAGCTGCATATCGCCGTATTCAATTCCGTTGTGAACCATTTTGACATAGTGTCCTGCGCCATCAGGTCCAATGTATGTACAGCAAGGGTCGCCATTGACATGCGCGGAAATTGCAGTAAGGATGGGTTCAACCAGTTTATAGGCAGATTCCTGGCCGCCCGGCATGATGGACGGTCCTTTCAGCGCGCCTTCTTCGCCTCCGGAAACGCCTGTGCCGATAAAACGAATGCCTTGTCCTTCCAGATCCTTGCTGCGGCGCTGGGTATCAGGGAAAAAGGCATTGCCTCCGTCGATGATAATATCGCCTTCGTCCAGATGAGGGACAAGCGCGTCAATGGTAGCGTCCGTACCTTTGCCGGCTTGAACCATGATCAGAATTTTGCGGGGGGTTTCCAGTGATTCGACAAACTCCTCGATTGTAAATGTACCCACAAGATTTTTTCCGGCAGCTTCCTTGAGAAGATCGTCCGTTTTTTCGCGTGAGCGGTTGAAGACCGAGACAGTAAATCCTTTGCTTTCAATGTTGAGCGCAAGGTTTTTGCCCATTACGGCCAAACCAACTACACCAATTTGTTGTTTAGACATTGTGGTTTCCCATCCCTTATCTCATTTATAGTTGAGCTTCTATGCGTCTGTTGCAGCCTGTCCCCGAAAGGATTGGATTGTAACGCTTACGCACACAGTACTTTTATTTTACTCTTTTTGCAAGGGAATGAAAACCGGCGCCAAAAAAAATCAGCTTTTTGGACCAGGCGGGCTCTATCAGGGCCCGACTTTACTGGCCGCGACTGCATGATGCAGTCCGATAGCCGGCATAGCCGCGCGAAGACGCACGCCGGAAGCGGCGTACGTCAAGAGAACGGCGGTCCGGCCGCGCCGGATTATTCGCCGCGCTGGTAGGCGGCGATTTCCGCAAAAGCGGGAGCGAGCGCGCTGTACAGCGAGCGGTAGACCGGAAACAGGCGGTCATAGACGGCCGCCGCCTGAGGGTCCGGATCGCGGCGGTCAACGACCTCGACCGCCGCTGCAAGCCCGCGCAGGCCGTGCGGAGCCTGTCCGAGCGCGAACTGCGCCAGCATTGCGGCGCCGATGGCCGAAGCGTCCTCGGTGTCCGTGAGGGTAACCGGACAGCCGAATATATCGGCCATCATCTGCCGCAGCGCGCCCGAGCGGGCGAAGCCGCCCGAGGCGCGGATTTCCCGGAGCGGTCCGCCGCCGGAGCTTGCGGCGACCAGCTCGGCCACGGCGCGCAGGCCGAAGAGGATACCCTCCAGCGTGGCGCGGATCATATGCCGCCTGTCATGGTGAAGGGACAGGCCGATGTAGACCCCGCGCGCATTCTCGTCCCAATGCGGCGCCCGTTCTCCCGCCAGGTGCGGAAGGCTGAGCAGCCCTTCCGCTCCTGGCGGCGTTTCCATTGCGAGCGCAATCAGCTGCTCGTATGGATCAATTCCCTGCCCGGCCGCCGCAGCCGTTTCGGCCGGGAACAGCTTGTCGCGCAGCCAGCGCAGCACCACGCCGCCGCTGTTTACAGGCCCGCCGGCGATCCACAGGGAATCCGCCAGCGGATAGCAAAACAGCCGTCCTTCGCGATCTGCAGCCGGCGTATCCAGCGCGATGCGCACGGCGCCGCTCGTGCCGATTGTGACAGCGGCAATCCCGCTCTCGACCGCTCCCGCCCCCAGATTCGCGAGCACGCCATCCGCGGCGCCCACGATGACCGGCACGTCTGCCGACAGCAGCATGGCATCCGCGGCGGCCTGACGCAGTCCCTGCAGCACATGCTCCGACGGAACAAGCTGCGGCAGCTTGTCGAGCCCTACGCCGGCAAGCTGCAGAGCCTGCTCATCCCACTTGCGGTCTTCCAGGTGATAAAGGCCCGTTCCCCCGGCTACGGACTCGTCCATCAGATAAGGACCTTCGAACCAGCGGTGCAGCACAAATTCCTTGATTCCGATGAAGCAGCGGGCAGAAGCGAATATTTCCGGTTCGTTGTCGCGGAGCCACAGCAGCTTGCAAAGCGGGGTCATCGCATGAACGGGGACGCCCGTCCGCATCGTCAGTTTTCCGGCTTCCCCGCTGTCTCTGAGCTTCTTCGCATAACCGGCCGCTCTTAAGTCAGCCCATGTCACACAGGGCGTCAAAGCCTCTCCAGCCCCATCAACTGCGATTAATCCATGCATGGCCGAGCTGAATGTAAGGCAAGCCACCTCGTCAGCCTGAATACCGCCCTTGCGCATAACCTCACGGATTGACCGTTCCACCGCCTCGGCGATCAGGCCGGGGTCCTGTTCGAAATGTCCCGGATGGGGCTCGAGCAGAGGGTAGCCTTCTTCCGCCCTGGCACGGATCGAGACGCCCTCCTTCGATGCCTGCGCGCCTTTATAGCGGTCCGCGTTCAACGCCAGTACCTTGGTGCTCGTCGTCCCGATATCGACGGCTATAATAATCTTACCGGTTGCATTCCTCACCATCCGTCTCTCCTCCCGCAGCAAACCAAACAGCACTTTTTGCTATCGTTACATTGTAAAACATGCGGGCAAGCCGTGTAAACAATGGAACGGGCGGCATGCAAAAATAAGCCTTTTGGCGCGTAAGCTCCAAAAGGCTTATTTGAATGGGAAAGCTCCAATCCTCTTTCTATAATTCAAGCTGTATCATCTCAATCCTCAGCGACTGCAGCCGCTCTTTGGAAAGCGCCGCATCTTCATCGCGTTCCTCTTTGATCGCCTCATGCAGGACCGAAAGCTCATAATCCAGCTCATACCTCAGCACAACCGCCCGTTCTTCCGCACGTTTAGACTGAAAAGCCTGAATCATTTCTTCTACAGTGACCAATGGTTTCTTCTGGTAAATAATCCGATGCTCCATCCCGGACACCTCCACAAGTCGAATGATTTCGCCGAACATGATGCTTTCAATCACGATTTGGCGGTCCTTAAAGCGCTTAACAACCGCATGACCACGGGAATCGTTAATCAGCTTCTCAAGCAGCTCCGACAGTTTCTCATCCTTAATGATATAATCGCCGATGATTTTGTAACGGTTGCGCACTCTCTGAAACCGGAGCTTCACAAGCTTGCGCCCGCTGCGTACCGATATGAGAAAGTAAACGTCCGACTCGCTCCAATACAGCGAATAACCCTCCTGTATCAAATCCCGAATCAAATTCTGGATTTGCCGCCGGTCAAAACGCAGCTCCAGGTTGCAGTACTCCACTTCATGACTCTTGTTCATCGGCAACTCCTCCCCCCAGTGTTGATCCGTTGACGAAATGTTCTGAATATTCTTTCTTAATAACTATCTTATACTCCATCTTATGTTATGGCAACTTGGTTTATTGACTATTTTTAAACTTGTACCGCAAATTTGAATAATAAATTTCGATACCCTGCATGATTTCCCCAATTTTAAAGACAGGCGCCCGGCCCCATTCGCATGAGGTTGCGGCCGCCCTGTTCAACTTGCGTCTTGCTAATGGCTGATCGTCACTTTAATGCCCTGCCCGGTTAAAATACGCAGTACCTCCGGATCGGCCCGGTCATCTGTAATCAGATGATCGATTTGTTCACAGTCAGCGATGTGGGAGAACGCTCGAACGCCGAATTTGCTGTAATCGACAAGCAGGTATACTTCATCAGCCAAACCGATCATCTTCCGTTTCACCGCCGCCTGAAGCTCGCTGGATTCGCTTATTCCCCGCTCGGGATGAATGCCCTTGCCGGAAATAAAAGCCTTATTCACGTGGTACTGCTCCAAGTTGCTCTCTGCGAGAGGCCCTTGATAGGACAAGGAGCGGGGTGAAAGGATTCCCCCGGTGGAGAAGACCTGAATCTTCTCCTTCCCGGCGAGCTCCAGCGCTACCTTGATCGAATTGGTCAGAACGGTCAACGGGATATTCGGAAGCTCAGCCGCCATATAGTAAGCCGTGGTGCTTGCATCAAGCGCAATTTTGCTGTAGGGCTCGATTTGACCGACCGCTTCGGCAGCAATCCGTTTCTTCTCCGCTGCGTTCATAACCTCACGTTCAAAGTAAGGAATCTCGGCCTGCGCATCCTTCACGCTCATGGCGCCGCCGTGACTGCGCTCAAGCTTGCCTGTTTGCTCGAGCCGGTCCAGATCGCGCCGGATCGTCTCTTCGGTAACGCCGCACAGCTCGCTGAGCTCGCTCACCCGGATACTGCCCCGCTCATTGACGAGGCGGATGATTTTTGCATATCTTTCGGCTACCAACATAAACTTCAGTCCAATCCGAATAGTAAAAGCCACGGGCTTTATTTCCATTATTGCAGACCTGTGAGCTCCCGCCAAGTTCCGTATTGTTCTTCCCAGATACCAGAGTCATCCGGTGCATACACGTTCACAGCAAAGGATTCTCCGATCAGCTTGCGCACCCCGGCAATATCGGCAGCTTCACCGGAAGCGATAAACTGGACGGCAAGATTGCCCAGCGCGCTGCCTTCCGCAGGTCCTGCCCATACGGGCTTACCCAGCGCTCCCGCCGTAAAGCGGCAGAGCATTTCATTCTGAATGCCGCCGCCAACCATATGCAGTCCATCATAGACCGTCTCGCTCAGTTCTTGCGTTTTCTCCAGCACATAACGGTATTTCAAGGCAAGGCTCTCCAATACACAGCGGACAATCTCTCCATCCGATGCCGGAACCGGTTGACCGGTCTCCCGGCAATACGCGGCAATTTCCGAAGGCATATGCGCCGGATTCAGAAACCGCATGTCATCCGGATCAATCAGAGAGCGGAAAGGCTCGGATGCAGCTGCACGTCCAAGCAGGTCAGAGTATGCCAGCTTGCTGCCGCCTTCTCTTTCCCATGCCCGCTTGCTCTCTTCCAGCAGCCATAGACCCATGATGTTCTTAAGCAGCCGGTACGTCCCGTAGACGCCTCCTTCATTGGTGAAATTCAGCGCACGCGCATGCTCGCTCAGCACCGGCTCAAGAACTTCGGTACCCATCAGCGACCAGGTTCCACAGCTCAGATAAGCGAAGGACGGCTCGAGTGCCGGCACCCCTGCGACAGCTGATGCTGTGTCGTGCTCGCCAACGGCAATCAAAGGGATTGCGGCGGTGCCAAGCTCCTGCGCAATGGATTCGCTTAAAGCTCCGACAGCCGTGCCCGGCTGAACCGGAGGCAGCATAATCGCCGGATCGATGCCGATCGCCGTCAACAGCCGTTCATCCCAAAGCCCTGTTGCGGGATTGAGCGCCTGCGTAGTCGAGGCATTCGTGAACTCGCTGTGCATTTCACCGGATAGGAAGTAGCGCAGCAGATCAGGGATCATAAGCAGATGCTTTGCCTGCGCAAGCGACGGATTCCCGTCCCGCTTCATGGCATGGAGCTGGTACAGCGTATTAAAAGGGAGAAACTGAATCCCGCTGCGCGCGAATATCTCCGCTTCCGGCACGATTTCCAGCACCTCTTCGATGGCTGTCGTCGTATGGCCGTCCCGGTAATGATAGGGATTTGCCAGCAGCTCGCCATTGCTGCCGATCAAGCCAAAATCGACGGCCCAGGAATCAATGCCGATGCTGCCGATTTGCCCGTCCGCAGCACGCCAGGCACTGCGGATACCCTGTTTGATTTCGTGATACAGCCTTAAGATGTCCCAATAGAGACGCCCGCCAACCTGTACCGGCTCATTCGTGAACCGGTGCACCTCCCGGATGACGATCCGGCCCTCCTCGATCCATCCCAGCACTGCGCGTCCGCTGCCTGCGCCAAGATCGAATGCGAGCGCCTTCACCAGCTCGCTCCGCCTTTGCCGCGATGGGCAACGGACTCATAATAACCGCTTTCCCGAAAAGCCTTCATCGGATCAAGGGGCAGATTCTGCTCCTCGCGCACCGCATGCAGGAGCGGTGTTACATCGAACTCGAACGCGCTGCGCACTGCATCCTCGGCAGCCATGACATCCTGTGCTTCCTGTGCCGCATGCACCTCATCCAGATTGATCAGCAGAGCTTTGGCATACTGGGTCTGGACGTTTAATACGGAACGGATCATCGCCTGGATTTTCGGTTCAATGTTGTGACATTGATCGATCATATAGGCAATATCGTCGGCACCGCCGCGAATGCCGCTGTTCACGTCATTCGCCGCTTCAAGAATCTGATAGAAAATAAGGAATAATTCATAAGGATTAATCGCACCGACAATCAGATCATCGTCCGCATATTTGCGGCTGTTGAAGTGGAAGCCGCCCAGTCTTTGCTCATCCAGCAGGTAAGCGACAATATGCTCCACATTGGTACCAGGCGCATGGTGACCGGTATCGACGAGAACAGAAGCCTGTGCGCCGAGCTTGCCCGCCAGATTGTATGCCATGCCCCAATCGGCAAGATCCGTATGATAGAAAGCCGGTTCAAAAAATTTATATTCGATCAGCATCCGCATATCCGGCGTCAACGCCTTGTACATCTCGGCCAGCGCTTCATGCATCCACGCTTTGCGCCTGCGGATATCTGCCTGACCCGGATAGTTCGTGCCGTCCGCAAACCAGAGGCTGAGATCGCGGGAGCCTGTGGCTTTGGCGATATCTACACACTCCAGAAGATGGTCGGTCGCTTTGCGGCGGATAGCGGCATCAGAGTTGGTTACGCTGCCCAGCATATAATCCTCATCCTGAAACAAATTGGGATTAACGGCTCCGATTTGAAGACCGAGACCCTCCGCATGGCTGCGGAGCTTGTCGTAATCGTCCACTTTATCCCAAGGAATATGGATAGCTACCGACGGGCAGAGGCCTGTCAGCTTTTGCACTACGGCAGCATCATCGAATTTCTCGAACGGATTGCGGGGAACGCCGACCTTCTGGAACACTTTGAAGCGGGTTCCTGAATCGCCGTAGCCCCAAGAAGGTGTTTCAATACGAAGGGATTTCAGCTTTTCCTTGGCCTTGTTTATGTCGATGCCGCGACTCTTCTGCTGCTCTTCGAATAAAGCATAGGCGCGATCATTCATGGTACGTATCATCCTCTCATTCCCGGACTATTGGTTATCTCTTACCGGATAAGCCATCACCGACATTAAGGCATTGGCCGGCTGTGTCGCATCAAGTCTGCTGTATTGGACATAAACGGGAATATCGCTCATGACTTCCATCGCATAGGGAACACCCTTCGGGATGCTCTCAGAGCCGCTTCTGAGCAGCGCAGTACGCTGATGAAGCGTTCGTTTGGCCGGAACCAGCACCGTAATGCCTTCCAGCGGTTCACGGTCTTCAAAATAAACGTTGACGATCAATTGCGCGTCCATATGATTGGTATTCAGAACACAGATGGATTCGTGGCTCTCAAGCTCCCCGCTGCTTTGCGGTGGAATGTAACCGTCCGGGATCACCCATAATGTTTCGCCTTTTTTTGCAGCCAATGCGATTTCCTCCTTGTAAGAAAAGCGGATAGTTAATTTAGCGTGTGAATGCCGCCGGCACTCCGCCATCGATCGTCAGCATGCAGCCTGTTGTTTTGGCTGATTTCGATGAGGCGAAGAAAGCTACGCCCTCAGCGATGTCGGAAGGATAGATGTTCACAAGCAGTGTTGTCCGGTTGCGGTAGTGTGCTTCCAGCTGATCCGGCTCGATGCCGTATGCCGCTGCGCGCTCATTGCGCCAATTGGAATTCCAGATTGCAGATCCCTGAAGAATGGCATCAGGAAGAATAGTGTTCACTCGGATGCCGTCCGCTCCGCCTTCCGCTGCGATGCAGCGTGCAAGATGCGCTTCAAGCGCTTTGGCCGAGCTGTACGCCGTAACGCTTTTGCCAGCAAAGATCGAGTTCTTGGAGCCGATAAATACCATGCTGCCGCCAATGCTTTGAGTTTTCATGATTTTGAAAGCTTCGCGCGCAACAAGGAAATAGCCGGTTCCCAGCACGTTCATGTTCAGATTCCATTCTTTCAGCGATGTTTCCTCGAACGGGCTGGAGGTGGCAAGCCCTGCGTTGTTCACCAGAATGTCCACCCCTCCGTAATACAAGGCGGATTCAGCGAAAGCGGCTATAACCTGCTCTTCGCTTGTCACATCCATCTTCACGGCGAGAGCGCGGCCTTCGCCATGCTTGGCGTTAATATCGTCCGCAACCTTCTGTGCGCCTTCAAGATTGAGGTCGGCAAGCACGACATGCGCGCCTTCCGATACCAGACGGCGGGCCGTTTCGCTGCCAATTCCGCCCGCTCCGCCGGTAATGAAGGCGATTTTGCGGGAGAATTCGGTTTCGGCCGGCGCAAGCGTCAGCTTGTACAGCTCAAGGGGCCAGTATTCTACATTATACGACTCATTTTCGCTGAGCGATACAAAGGAGCCAAGCGCTGTCGCGCCGCGCATAACCGCAATGGCACGATGATAAAGCGCACCGCTGACCTGAGCATTGGCGCGGGATTTGCCAGTGTTGAACATGCCGATGCCCGGGATCAGAATCACGCGTGGAGCCGCCTCGAACATGACGTCGCCTTCGTTCTTGTTGCGTTCAAAGTAAGCTGTATATTCTGCTTTGAATGCGGCAATACCTTCTTTTACGCTTTGAATCAGTGTTTCCCGGGTTCCTGATGCCGGATCCCATTCAATGTACAGCGGCGTCATTTTGGTATGAACCAGATGATCGGGGCAGGCTGCGCCAACCTGGGAGAGCTTTGCCGAATCGCGGCCATTGACGAACTCCAACACATCAGCCTCATCATCGAAGACGGCCAGCATAGGCTTCTCCGCGCTGACTGCGCCGCGGATCGTCGGCATGACGGCAGCAGCAAGCTCGCGTCTTTTGCCAGCTTCCAGAGAGCTGTAGCGCGCGCCTCCGAATACGGCGTTCTCATCGATGCGGCCTGCGATATATTCCTCCGCCTCGGTAATGATTTGCAGCGTTTTGTTGTAGGCTTCCTCAGAGGTTTCCCCCCATGTCACCAGACCATGCTTCTCCATCAGCACAAGCTCGGCTTTGGGGTTGGCAAGCACCCCTTCCGCGATCATTTTCGACAGGGTAAAGCCGGGACGGACATAGGGAACCCAGACGAAACGGTCGCCGAAGATTTCTACTGCCAGCTCGCGGCCATTGTCGGTACAGCACAGGCTGATGATAGAGTCCGGATGAGTATGATCCACATGCTTGAAAGGAAGGAAGGCGTGCAGCAGAGTTTCTATGGATGCGCGCGGGTGCTTGCTGTCGATCATGCAATTCGCCAGATAAGCGACCATGTCTTCATCGGACATGCTCTCAAGCTCGAATAATGGACGGATATCCTCCATGCGCAGAGCCGTGAAATTTTTCGCTTTCATAGAGGCCAGATCGGAGCCGCTTCCTTTGACATACATGACTTCGACATCGCGGCCGCGGAAATCCTTCACAACCGTCTTCATTGATGTATTGCCGCCGCCCCAGTTGCATACGGTCCGGTCAGTGCCGATCAGATTGGAACGATAAACAAGTTCTTCGACGCCGCTTTCAAGTGCAGATGCTTTTTGCGATTCCCATAATGATTTAGCCATGTTTTGTCATCACCTTTGTTTTTGATTGTTTTATTTTGTTTGTGTTTGTTTTTATGGTATCACAGCTTTGGTTTTCTGTATATACAAAAATAAGGCATATTCGCGATAAACGAATATGCCTTATTTTATAGAGGTACCGAAGTAAATCCGCTATACAAACCACTGGTTCAGAATCAACCCGAATGCAACAGCGCTGACCACCGCTCCGGCAAAGCTGAACCAGCCTGTGCGGATTTTATGCTGAAACATACGCAGAATCCCGAAGCTCAGCAGTGAAAAGATAAGCAGGATGAATATGGCTCCCGTGGCAAACAAACCACCGGATATGGCACTGATATCTCCAACTGTCAATTCGACCACTCCTTTTGCTTTTTCCGACCATTAGCATCTATTATAAGCGATTGATCCGGCTTTTTTCCACCTGCCGCCAACCTGAAGATGGGACAAATTATTGACATTTTACATGCTGCTTCGCCAAAGCTCCTGTCGCAACCCGGGCTTGTCCCTGTAAAAGGCAAACGCCTCCCCCTTCAGCTCCCATGGATTTTGGCTTCGAAAGATCGCTTATTGCGGGGACGTTTGCGCAGCCGGACCTTCAGCTGAGTGCCGTCATAGCTGGCTTGACAAGAGTCGGGAATCACCATCCTGGGCAGCTTGATGACTTCCGTTTCCCCCTCCCGGTGACCAGACAGCCTGATGCGGTCTTCCTGTGCAACCAGCCTGATCCGGCTCAAGTCAGCATTCCCGCCAAGCGGATATATAATGATTATATATTGTTTGGACTCTGTGATCTCCGCCCTGGATGCGTTTAGTACCGACGATGAAGCTGGAATCGCCTTGACCATCATGCTCCGGACATAATCGCCAATCCAGTCAGGCTGGCTAAGCATATCAAAGTCTTTGGGAAGCCGCTGCTTCTCCATCCATTTCTCCAGATCGTCAAACCCCTCTGCCATATCGATTGATACCTCCGCTCCAGAATCGCCTGTTTAATATATGCCGGCATCAAATGCGCTGCCACTCCATCACCCAAAAAAAGATCTGCAGTTGACACGCAAAAGGAACCACTGGGCGCTTGCCGCATAGGATGTAACATCAGCTTTGGATGCGAGGAAGCTGCCCTTAAGCAGCAATGGCAATTTCAGCCTATAAGAAAGGGAGTGGGAAACAATGCCTGCTGTCATCGGTTTTGTCAATTTCATCCGGGTGGGCTCAAGCCCATTCATCCCGTCAAGTGATTCCTTCCAGAGAAAGCCTTCGGGCATATCGATAACCTATGCCGGTCCAGGATCGTTCCTCACAGGCAGTCCGGCCAATGCCGATCATGCCGTCAGCGCGGCGGATACCTCTGAACCGGATATTGCAGACAGCATAAAATCCCAAGCGGGGTGAGTCATCTCCATGAATTGGACTGTTCATCAAAACATCACCATTCACCAGCTGCGGGTGGATAGCGTTACGAATTCATCTGTCCTTCAGATCGGCACAGCGGGATCTGTGCGCTCCCTGTCCCAGCTCTACAATACCGGGGGCTTTACCGGTCCTGCGCCGCAATTCGGCGAAGAAAATCCGCTTTCCTTTGTTCCTCTGCCCAATCCGGTTTAGCTATTAAGTCCTTCAGGAGGTGCGTATCATGCAATCCTATAACGAACCCGCCTATTCCCCCCAACAGGTGTGGATGGCATGGTCCCAAAGGGTTCAACAGCTGCACATCCGACTGGAAGCACAGCAAGCCGCAATCGATTCGCTCAGCAAACAGGTGGAAAGCTTAAACGAACGGTTGAAATCCGCAGAGACAAAGCCGCAGTATCATATCGACCGCATGGAATATCATTTTGACCAGTTGAAGGTGGAGAAGCTGGATGGAACGCTGAACATCGGCATGACCCCTCCCAGCGAGGAGAAAATGAAGGAGATCGGCCAGCTTGTCATTCCCGGCGCTCCTTCGCCTGCGGCCGTCCCCCCAGCCTCTGCCTTTACATCTGATAACGGTGCTTTACCCCTCGGGGATGTGAACGATCAGGCGCTTAGCGGCCCCAATCAGTTCCCATCCGCATTTGCCTCGGGCGCGCCGGATGCGACCATGCCTGGTCCACCATATCCCGAAATCCGCCGCGATATTGATTTTTATCTGAGTACGCGGGCGCCTGTCATTCTCTCGCAGCTTGAAGCAAGTTATGGCATCACGCTTGACCCCTTCCACCGCAAATTGATTGTGGAGGATATCCGCAAGCAAATGAGTCCCCGGATTCAATATTATATAAATGTCGCACTGCCCAAAGGAAAGACAAATGACCAAAACCCGCCCCAGATTACGGATGAGCTGAAGTCGGATATCATCCAGAAGACAACCCGCGATATCGATGCGGCGCTTCAGAGCTATGTAACCAGCCTTGCGTCCCAAGCAACCAACAAGAATGAATAGGAGAAAAGCTGCCATGAATTTGAATGTTGTGAATCATGCATTGTCAGTAGGCTGCATCCAGCTCACCGCTGTGGCCAGTGCTTCCATCCTGCAGGTCGGGGATACCGGGCAAATCAATCTCTATTCCATGTTCGATACGCCGCCGGAATCGGTTATTGTGGGTCCGCTCGTACCGCTATCCGCGCCTGCTGACTCACAAGAAGCGGAGGCTGAGGATTCCGCCAGTAATCCCGATACCGAGAGCAGTTCGTCATGAGCATGAGAACACCCCAGAATCCGGGTAACGATTCGAACCTCTGTTATCCCATCCGTGTATCGGAGCTTGGCTACCTTTATCTGATCAGTGCTGGCGACGCTTCCGTCGTGCAATTCGGAGACCGGGCGGAGGTGAATGCTTCTTTGAGGGCATTGGCTGTTCAAAGAGAAAGCGATCATGAGTCGAAAAATGATGTCTACTTTGAAGCCTATTCTATCTATAACCGGCCGAGGCAGGTTTTTCCCGAAAAGCCGGGTTCGGCTGAAGAGGACGATGATGTGCAGATGACAACTTGTCATAGACAGCCTGCCATCCGTGTTGGCTGCATCCAGATTATCGCCATAAGCGCTGCTGCGAACATTCTGATCGGCAACGGCCTGACTGAAACCGCTGAGTCCCGCATCAAGAATATTCGTCAATTCGCCGAGCCCCTCCCTTCCCCGGGACTGCCGGAAGCCCCGCCCTGATATCACCGCTCTGCCAAGCCCGCCTTTATATCAATTGCATATAGGATATATAACCAATTGCAAATGCATACGGTATAAAACGTCCAAACGATGCGGATTGGTCATACAAATATGTGATAACAAACATCACAAATCAAACACTCAGGAGGTATGCAATATGGGATACCCAGGTGGGGTTGGCGGCGTAGGCTGCGGACCAGTAGTCGGCGGCATATGGGGATGTACAGGCGTAGTCCTTGTGCTCTTCATTCTATTGGTCATTATTCTTCGTGCCGGCGTATATTAAGTTAAGCAGCCAATATGGAATCAACAATCCGCGATGTCTGGACCATGTGGAATGCTTCCGCATGAGCTCTCTGCTCTTGACCGGAAGGTGAGATTTCCTGCCAACAATATGATATAAACATGATCCAGACACTATAAATCAAAGAAGAGCCCCGCTTTCCGCGAGAGGCTCTTCTTTGATTTTTGTGAACTGTACGACCCACTATTTTACTACAGCCAGTTCAGCATATTTGGCGGCGTAGCGGCTGACGGTCTGCACATAAGTAGCATGCGACCAGGTAAGCGGCGCCACGGAAAGCGGCGTTCCGTCTCCCGGGTGAACCTGCTCCGGCAGCAGACCGCTGGACAAGGCATGCTCGATAGCCCATTCCAGCGCCTTGCGCGGACCTTCCAGGTCGGCCAGACCTTGTGCAGATTCAATATCAAAGTTGGCGATCCACAACGTACATATAATCCATGGATTGCCCGGCACATTATCGATATCTCCCGATTGCTGGAAGTAGTAGTCATTCGTGTATCTTGCAACCCCGCCTATCCCGTTGCGGATCGACAGGCCCTCCCGGATCGCATTCATCGTGCTGACTACTCTGCTGTCATCGACAGGCAGAACGCCGAAGTCCCAAATACCGAACAAGCTGCTTTCCAGCGTCATATCCTTCACCCAGAAATTATCTTTCTGGATCAGTCCGCGCGCAAAACGTCCGGTTTCCTCATCCCATAAATGCTTCAGCATTCCTTCCTTAATCATCCTGGCGGTATCGCGGAAATGATCGCTCCGCTCGTAATCGCCAAACAATTCCGTAAAAAATGCCCCTGCCATCAGACCGCCGTATACGGAAGCCACGGTATACGTCCATATCCCGTAACGTTCCTCCCATAAATCATAGCTGGGCTTGGGCAGAGACAAGGCCGGCTCAATATATTCGCTCAAAAATGCCGCACCCTTGCGGATCAGATTATTGTAGAGCGACTGCGGCAGCTCGATAACTTGATTGCGGATGTAATCCTTCCACAAGGCAAACAGAACCAGCGCCGTTTCATCCTCCTGGATCGGAAGTCTGCGGCTTCCCTGTACAATATAAGGATGCCAGCTGGAGCCAACAGTCCCATCGGGATTGTATTTATGGAACAAATAACCTTCGGGCGAGAGCGTCTGTGCGCAAAAGTGGAAGAACGGCGCAATGACACTCTGGAAGCCTGCCGCCGACATGGCATCGGCAATAAGCGCTCCGTCCCTTGGCCACATATAGCTGTAATGATCGCGGTTATACTGCAGAATATCGGTATCATTGGCAGCTACGATGGCTCCGCGCTCATCTGTCTGCGTGCGTACGATCAGCAGGCTAAGCCTGAACATTCTCGCAACCTCCGGCGGAAGATCTCCCAGATCGATCTCCGCCCGGTGGAGCCAATGCTTCCAGTAAATCACAATCCGGCTGAGCAGCTTCTCCGGATGGCTGTCCTGCACATATTGGTTGAGACTTTTAACTTCTTCGAGATCCTTGCCGATCGACATCCAGTAATACACGGTTTTCTCTCCGCCAGCCGGCACGACCGTACGGAAGCTCATCGTGCTGTCAACGGAGCCCTGCGAGATGGAATTGCCCATCAAGGTGCCGTCCTCCGCATCCCGCCATGTGCCTTCGGCCGAGTGGAACCGCTTGATGCCGGTCGTATACTGCACCATCCCGCCTTCGTCCGAGAAGCCGTTAAACATAAAGTATGAGGACCTTTTGTAATGAAACAGGGTATGATTATCCGGATAATACGCTGCCGTATCTCCTACCTCGGAGCCGTCAATCATCAAATCCTGATGGAAGAACAGGCGGAATTCCCGCTCATCGTCCGCTTTATTTCTTATGACGACCCGCTTCAGGTAAATAGATTCACGCTGATGGATGCCGTCATTAATATGCAGCTCCACAGCAAGGCGATCATTCCGCGCGATAATGTTCGTGACGAGCGAATCCTCAACATAGCCAAGCTCGAACGTCCAATCGGGCTCTTCCAGCCAGGAGAATTGCCCGGCCGCCCAAATGCCGAAGCGGCAGTATTGTCCCCCCACATGATTCAGCTGACCGACAAAGGGATAATAAATGTCGCGGATATAACAATTCTGATCCAGATTAACGAGGATTTTACCATTGCCAATCACAAGATGGCGAGCCATAGTCAGTTCTCCTTTCGATTCGACAGAATTTCATCGTACAGATTCATATAAGACTTCGCGGACTTCGTCCAGCTGCAGTCGTCCCTGGCTCCATTGGCGACAATTTTCTGCCACGCCACCTCGTCCCGATAGAACGAGAGCGCTCTGCGCACCGTGAAGAGCAAATCATGCGCATTATAATGCGTGAAGGTGAAGCCGTTTCCTTGTCCCGTAAACTCATTATACGAGATCACCGTGTCCTTGAGACCACCGGTCTCACGGGCTATCGGAACCGAGCGGTAGCGCAGCGCAATCAGCTGGCTGAGGCCGCAGGGCTCGAACTGCGAGGGCATCAGGTACATATCGCTTCCGGCATAGATCCGTCTTGCCAGGCCGTCATTAAAGCCCAGCCAGACGGCGAGCTTGCCGGGATGTCTCCGCGCTGCATCGTTGAACAGCTGCTCGTACCGCCAGTCCCCTGACCCCAGCACCGCAATCTGCACATCCTCCTGCAGAATCTCCTCCAGCACCGCCTCCACCAGATCAAAACCCTTCTGGTCCACAAGCCGGGAAACCACGCCAATCAGCGGCATGCTCTCGGATTCAGCAAGTCCCAGCTCACGCTGCAGGTTCAGCTTGTTTTTTCGTTTGCGCGGCAATGATCCTCTGTAAGGAACCTGAAGAGCCGCATCATTCATGGGATCGAAGGAAACCGTATCGATGCCGTTCACGATACCGGTCAGATCTCCCGAGCGCTGACGAAGCAGCCCATCCAGCAGCTCGCCGTAGGCTTCCGTCTGTATTTCCTGCGCATAGGTGGGACTGACGGTTGTCAGCTTGTCCGCATAGAGAAGACCGGCCTTCATGCAGCTCCCGCCGCCATAGAATTCAATGCCCTCCGAGCCAAACAGCTCATCTCCGCTGCCGAGCAGGTCCATCAATTGCTGCTGTCCGAACACACCCTGGTAACGCAAATTATGTATGGTGTATACAGTTGCTATATTCCGGGTGATCGTCTCATCCCGGTACCTCGTTTTGAGCAGGAACGGAACGAGCCCGGTTTGCCAGTCATGGCAGTGAACGAGATCAGGGCGATAATCCATATGAAACAACGATTCCGCCACCGCAGATGAGAAAAATACGAAGCGTTCGGCATCGTCGCCGTAGCCGTAAAGCCCGCCGCGCTTGAAGTAATACTCGTTGTCAATCAAATAATAAACGATTCCGTCGATTTCTCCCTTTAAAAGGCCGCAGTACTGATCGCGCCAGCCCAGCCGTACATGGAATTCAGCAATCCGTTCAAAACCGGCAAGCAGCGCTTCCGGCATCGCTTCATATTTGGGGAGAATGACACGGACTTCTGCGCCATTCTCCTTCAAAGCGGCAGGCAAAGACCCGGCAACATCGGCCAGGCCTCCGGTTTTGATCAGCGGCACCGCTTCAGAAGCGGCAAACAGGATATTCATCGTATGATTCCACCTCTATTTCTCTATCTGCCCTATCCAATCCATAGACAAGAAGCTAGATGACTTTGCGTTTCATCGCCAGGAACGGCGAGGACTCCGCGCCGCGCAGGTCGCGGCTTGGCTCGATCGTTACATCCTTATCCAGGATTACATGATTGACATTGCTATTCTCGCCAATGATTCCATTTTGCATAACAATGCTGTTGCGGACGACAGCGCCTTTATGAACATGAACGCCGCGGAACAGGATGCTGTTGATGACCGTCCCCTCGATAATGCAGCCGTTAGCAACCAGGGAATTGCTCATTTTCGCCCCTTCCGCATAACGCGCAGGCGGCTCATCCTTGACTTTTGTATAAACAACACCAGGTTCGAAGAACAAACTCTTCCACACTTCTGGACGCAGCAGCTGCATGCTGTTCTGATAGTAGCTGGAAACGGTATTGACAATTCCCAGGTATCCCTCGTACATATGACTCTGGATATGAAGCTTATCCACACGCGACATTATGGCGTGGCGCACGAGATGATCCTGTCCCTGGGCCAGTGAAGTCTCAACCAGCTCCATCAGCAGCTCCTTGCGCATGATGTACATTTCCATCGAGACAAGGTCGCTCTCCATGCGGCCGTAATGGTCCTGAATGCCCGTAATTCTGCCGCTCTCATCAATCAGCACTTTTCGCGCTTTCCCGTCCATCAGATCCATTTGCCGCTTGCAGACAACGGTGATATCCGCGCCGCTCGCTTTATGCTCGGCAACAATGGGCTCGAAGTTGATATTGCATATCATATGACTGCGTGTAATGACAACGAATTCGTGCTGGCTGCGCATAAAATAATCCCGGTGCTGGTAAAAGTGGAACAGATCGCCCCGCCGCACTTCGTTCACATCATCCGTAATCGGAGGAAGCATAAATAATCCGCTCTGCCGGTGATGCAAATCCCAATGCTTGCCCGATCCCAGATGATCCATCAGGGAGCGGTATTTGGTATGGGCGAATATCGCCACTTTGGAAATACCCGAATTGACCAGGCTGGACAATGTAAAATCAATCAGACGGTAACGCGCTCCGAAGGGCACGGTGGCCAGACAGCGGTCTGCCGTGAGCGACTCCATCTCATCCGATTCATGGATCAGATTGATCACACCAAGTATGTTGGAATTCATGGCTGCTCCACCTCCTGCAGAGTATTGCTAAGGGTCACATTCTCGTCGCTTGCAATGACCGTAACCGGTCCCTTGTCCGGATTGCCAATCGTCACGCCATCGGCAATAACCGCACCTTCCCCGACTATCGTGCGATAGATTCGCACATTCCGGCCAATCTTGACATTCGGCATGATTACCGATTCCTCTATAACACTATCAACACCGCATTGCACGCCATAGAACAGGACGGAACGGTGAACACGCCCTTCAACTATGCAGCCTTCGGTAATAAGCGAATGGGAGGCTTCACCGCCAGACGCGATGAAGTGGGCGGGCCTGTTGGGATTAACGGAATAGATTCTCCAATTGCGGTCGTTCAGGTCCAGAGCCGGCTCGTCGGAGAGAAGATCCATATTCGCTTCCCACAGGCTTTCCAGTGTACCAACATCTTTCCAGTAGCCGTCAAAGGTGTAGGAATTCAGCTTGACTCCGTCCTGGAGCATAGCCGGAATGATATCCTTGCCAAAATCATTGCCCGACAAGCGGTTAGCTTCGTCGCGGATCAGATACTGCTGCAGCACCGGCCAGGAGAAAATATAGACGCCCATGGAGGCCAGGTTGCTGGTCGGCACCTTCGGTTTCTCTTCGAAGGCGGTGATGCCGCCATCATCGTCGATGCTCATAATTCCGAAACGGCTCGCTTCCTTCCAGCCCACTTCAATACAAGCAATGGTAACATCCGCCCCGCGCTCTTCATGCTGCTGAAGCATCAGCTCATAGTCCATTTTATAAATATGATCGCCGGAAATAATCAACACATATTCAGGGTCAAAACGATCGATGAAGCCCATATTCTGATAAATTGCATTGGCCGTGCCTTTATACCACATGCCGCCTTTTTGTTTCATATAAGGAGGGAGTATAGCCATCCCGCCGTCCCGCCTGTCAAGTCCCCAGGGGCTGCCGATGCCCAGATAAGTATTGAGCACCAGCGGCTGATATTGCGTCAGCACGCCTACTGTGTCGATGCCCGAATGGGTGCAGTTGCTTAAAGTGAAATCAATAATCCGATATTTGCCGCCGAAGTGAACTGCCGGCTTCGCCAAATCTTTGGTCAGCACACCCAGCCTCTTGCCTTCTCCGCCTGCAAGCAGCATCGCTAACATTCTTTTTCTGCCCATGGACACTCTCTCCTTTTCTACTGCAGCTCGCCACCGCAGTAATTAAGTCCGCCTGCATAAACGCTAATGAAATTTCTGGAAAGATTGCGGCCCTTCCCCTTGAACATAAGTGAGTAATTGAAAGCTGAATGGAGCCACATCCACAGTCAGGCTGCACGCTCTTCCATGCCAGGCAGCAGCGCGGCTCTCAATGATATCCGGCACATGTTTCCAGGCACCGCCAAATGTGTTTGACTCACTATTTATAACGACCCGGTATTGACCCGGTTCGGGGACGCCAATAACGTAGGATTGAAGCTGTTGGTTGGAGAAATTGCATATGGAAACCGAGAATTCGTTGGCCGCATGGCCTCTGCGCATGAAGACGACGACACTTTGCGCGGCATTGTGCACATCGATCCACTCAAAGCCGCCGGGATCACAATCCCGCTCCCACAGCGAGGGCTCCATGGCGTATGTACGGTTCAGCGTCTTCACATAATGGTGCATACGATGATGGGATTGATACTCGAGCAGCTGCCAATCCAGCGATTCCGCATCCTTCCATTCATCGAACTGGCCCCATTCGCTCCCCATAAAGAGCAGTTTTTTGCCGGGATGCGTCATCCAGAAACCGTAAAATAGCCGAAGCTGGGCAAATTTCTGCTCATAGGTGCCGGGCATTTTGTTCAGCAGTGATTTTTTGCCGTGCACGACCTCATCATGGGAAAGCGGCAAAACGAAGTTTTCGGAAAATGCGTATACCAGTGAGAAGGTAATCAGATTATGGTGGTGAATTCGCTCTCCGGGGTCAAGCGCCATATAACGGAGCATGTCATTCATCCAGCCCATATTCCACTTGAAGTTGAATCCAAGACCGCCCATGTAGGTGGGTGATGTGACGGCCGGCCAGGAGGAGGAATCCTCCGCAATCATCAGCGCGTCGGGGAAATAATGAAATACCGTTTCATTAAGATGCTTCAGAAACTGGATGGCGTCCGTGTTCTCCGAGCCCCCGTGTTTATTATAAGTCCGCATCTCCGGCGGCTTATCCAGGTGAAGATCGATCATGCTGGCGACCGCGTCCACGCGCAGACCGTCCACATGGAAGACGTCCATCCAGAAGACCGCATTCGAAATGAGGAAGCTCTGCACCTCGGTCCGGCCAAAATCAAATGCGAGCGTCCCCCATAAGGGCTTCTCCGCCCGCAGAGGGTTCATTCCTTCATAGATCGGCGTTCCATCGAATAACCGGAGTCCATGGTCATCCTTGCAAAAATGGCCCGGAACCCAATCCAGAATAACACCGATCCCGCGCTCGTGGCAGCGGTCGATCAGAAGCATCAGCTGCTCCGGAGAACCGTAGCGGCTGGTGGCCGAATAGTAGCCCGTCACCTGATAGCCCCACGATTGGTCGAAAGGATGCTCGGTAATCGGAAGCAGCTCAATATGGGTATATCCCATTTCAACCACATAATCCACGAGCTCGCCGGCCATCTGCTCGTAAGTCCAAAACAATTCTCTGCCGTTGTTCTTCCATGAGCCCAAATGCAGTTCATAGATCAGCATAGGTTCATGATAAGGACTTTCTTCCTGTTTGCGGCGCTGCCATTTCTCATCGCGCCAACTGTATTTACCCAGATCCGCCACTATGGAAGCCGTCTTCGGTCTGAGCTCCGACTGGAAAGCGAAAGGATCGGATTTCAGCAGACGGTTCCCCTGAATCGTCTCGATTTCGTATTTGTACAGCGTTCCTGGACCGATCTGCGGAATAAACAGGCTCCAAATCCCGGTCTCTCCCACCTTCTGCATGGCATGACTCTCGCCGTTCCAGTCATTGAAGGAGCCGGTTACACGGACGTTGCGGGCATTCGGGGCCCACACTGCAAAACGGACGCCGCTTTCATCGCCAAGGCGAATGGGATGAGCGCCTAAGGTCCGGTAGCTGTGATATAAATTGCCTTTGTTAAACAAATATAAATCGCGCGTGGACAAACCGATTGATGCGGCATTTATCATGAGCGGCAGTGACCTCCCCAAGAAAAATGATTGTTAAATATTTGTCAAGTTTTCTGACATGAATGCGCGATTTTCTTTCATTATACACCGCCGTATTCAAGTTGGCACTCTATTTTCTGAAAATTGCGCCAGTCAGCTAAGCCTTATGGCTTATTCTAATTTATACAAATTGCCATCACAACATAACACAATAGTTTCCATTTATGTGGAGATTCACCTTAAATTTCTGCCGGAATCAGCGATTGCCTGCTTATAGTCCATATTAACCATTAAGGCATGCTTCGCAATCAGGCTCTATCCTCATCATAGCCGAGAGCCTGTCTATATTCAAAAGAAATCTTTCACGGTACAGCCGGAAAGTCTGACCGTGCCTTGAGGAGCCAGCTGATAGCGGATTGGCAGTCTGCCGGAACGTTCATAATCCCTATGCCTTTATGGCCCGACCAGCGAATACGCAGAATAAATTTGTTGGAGAATCCTTAAAACGGATAATAGCCGATGAATACAAAAGAAGTTGCATTGGAGGTGAATTTGCTTTCCATGTCAATGGGTCTCTAACATGGAAGAAAAAAAAGCAGCCCAGACCTGCTTCAAGTCCGGAGCTGCCTGTATGATCATCCTTGCGGGGAAACGCGGGGCTCCCTTTATTCAAAATCCTCCTGCTTCGTGATGTTCCGGGCAAGCGCAGCGCCTGTGAACCGTTTTCTGTAAAGCAGCGGCGTGATGCCGATATGGTCCGAGAAGGAACGCGAGAAGTGCGGGGTCTGCTTAAATCCGGTTTCATCCGCTATGCGGGATATGGGCCAATTCGTCTGCAGCAGCATCAGCTTCGCCTGATCCAGCCGGTAGGAGAGCAGATACTGCTGAGGCGTACAGTCGAACACCTCGCTCATGCATCTTGCAATATAGTTGGGATGCAGGCCCAGCGCCTCGCCAAGCTTGCTGTTGGTGACCGAGCCCCGAAAATGAAGCTTCAAATAAGCGGCTGCCTGCTCCGCAACAGAAATCGGCGCCTTGGCCGCATCCGTTCGCCAGCCCTCGTCAAAAAGCTGCAGCAAATGAAGAAACCATTGCTGGCGCTGCCAGAAGGCGCTGTGCGAGGTGCCGCGGGCCGCTTCATGCAGCTTGCCGAACAAGGAAATCGCTTCTTCCGGAAAGGGGAGCGTCATTGACTTGGGCAGCCGTATGGCATACGAATAATAATCGCCGCGAAGCGTGCCGCAGTTGTTCTCGTCGAGCTCCTCCCAGAGACCTGCCGTCTGAAAATGAACCCAGTCTATGACGGTATGCTCCGAGCAGGGCTTGACCGGATAATGCCAGCGGTCGGGGCGCAGAATCACCATTTGTCCCGGCCCCAGCTCCCATGTACGCGATTCTTCACCAATATATAGCATTCCGCTATGAACGAAGAGCAAATCGAAGACACCTATATTTCGTCGGTTTGGATGCTCGCCGCCGGGCGGATAGGTATTGCGGTTGGATTCGATAAAATAAGGCAGCGGTGGAGATAAAAAAGTAAGCAGTGGATCGGACGACAAAAGAAGGCCTCCCTGTTGAAGTAAGCTTAAACGGAATGTTATGTTTTTTCCGCCCGTTTATTCTATCAAACATTTGCAGCCGAATGAAACAGCATTTGACCCTAAACTGCAAAAAAACTTCAATTCGGGTGCCGCTTCCGGAAATAAAGCAGCGTTAGACCCGGAATTGCACGGTGATGATCAACGGCTGGTTCTGATCTTCAATCTGGACCAGCTTGGCTTTGCCCTGGATCCCGGCTGCGAGGCGTCGGATCTTGCCGCTGAGTTGTAATAAACAAAAAAGACATCGCCAATAGCGATGTCCCGGGTCTTTTTGACATTTTCAGTTTATCTTCATTTATCGTCCTGGATCAGGCTTCTTCCTTGCTCCCCCGATTCATGGATCTGTACGAAAGACAATATCAGATCCTGCGGATAATCTCCGAAAGAGGCGCCAAATAAATTAAGCCCGTTCCGGTTGATAGCATCCCCGGACACCTCGATCCGGACGCGAATGGGCTTGTTGAAGGTCAAATTCAAGTCACGCAGCGTTGTCCCGGACTTCCGGTCCTCATGAATGTAGCTGCCTTCTTCCGATACTCTCCACTGGATCAGCTTCCCGTATTGTGTGCCGCCGTTCCACTTTGCAGAGGTCAGCTTGCCCATGCGGTCCCCGTAATCCGCTTCAATGGTTATCATCCCGACGGGACAATCATTGATAAACAGCGAAATATCCGAAGGCCAATTCATATCGAAGCCAGGGGCTTCCGCGCATAATTCCGCCTGAAAGCGGAGCTCGCTGAAGCTGACGCCAGGAGGAACCGGGTTGGCAAAATAATATTCCACATAGCCTGAGCCCCCAAACCACAGCAGTGAGGCTTCCACCCGCTCCGGCATATAGAAAGCTCTTGGGTCATCGACACAGCCGATGTAGACCCCCTCTTTGTTCACCATCCCGCAGTACGGTTCAATGGAGCACTGGGAGTACATGCCGATCGGCATATGAATTTCCTCCAGCTTGTGAAGTCCTTCCCCCCGTTTGGAAGGCAGCTCAAGCAGAATGGAGCTGCAGGTGACCGTGCAAATCTTCTCCCTGTTGGCGCCAAGCGTCGAGCTGACCAGTTGGGCATGCTCCAGCATCTGAATATTAATCGTAATGGTCGGCTGCGCAACGCCCAGCGTACCCGCAAGCTGGGAAATACTCATGGGGCGCTCACCCAGCGTTTCCAATATGCGCAGCCTCAAATCACCGGACAGCGCTTTGGCAACATCGACAATGCGGTTAGCCGGGTAGCGCTGCACGAAATCTTTTATCTCGCTCATCTACTCGTTCCTCTCGACAGGCGTATCTCTTAAACGCATAATAAATGCCCAACTTGTTTCTACTATGTGTCAAACGCGGCGATGCGGGATCATCCAGCGTCCGTTCTTGATGCGCAGCGACACGAGCGGCTCCGGCTCCGCCTCGCCCTGGCCGGGAGCGGATGTAAAGCGGAATCTGCGCGCCAGCACCGCCAGAATCAAACCGGCCTCCATCAGCGCGAACTGCGACCCGATACAGCCGCGGGCGCCGCCGCCGAATGGAAAATAAGCAAACCTCGGCCACTGCGAGATGCCGGCGTCGAACCGCTCCGGCCTGAATGCGGCAGCATCTCCGAATACCCGGTCATTCCGGTGGATGGCATACGGACTGATCAGGAAGCTGCTGTTTGCCGGAAAATGATCCCCCAGCATCTCGACCGGCTGCTCCGCTTCACGGAGAATCGCCCATGCAGGCGGATATAAGCGCAGCGTTTCCTGTATAACCTGCCTGGTGTAAGCCAGCCCGCGGTAAAGGTCAAAAGCCGATTGTCCCTCACGCATTTGTCTGACGGTCAGCGGTCTGTCCTGAATCTCTTCATAAAGCCGTTCATCTACTGAACGCTCGCGGTCAAGCGCATAAAGCGCCCATACAATGGCATTGGCTGTGGTCTCATGTCCTGCCAGCAGCATGGTCATCATTTGATCGCGAATTTCCACATCGGGAATAGGATCGCCCTGGTCATCCCTGGTATCCAGCAGCAGCCCCAGCAGGCTGTCGGCATATTGCTCCGGGTTCCTGCGGGCTTCGGCAATGGTATCGTAGATCATATCCTCCAGAGACCGGATCGCTTTGAGGTGCTTGCGATTTTTCGGAGTCGGCACGGCAAGCGGGAGGATGATTGGCGAGAAAATGGTTTTGGCGCTTAGCCTGATCGTATCGTCCACCGCTTGCGCAAGCTCGGTCTTGGCCTCATGAAGCTCTGTCTTGAACATGCTTCTGGAAATAATGCCGAGCGTCAGCTGCATCATCACATCATGCATCGGAACCATGACGCCTTCCTGAAGCGTATCGGCAAGCCGCTCTGTTTCTTCCATAACGACCTCGGCGTATGCTTGAATGCGTTCCTTATAGAAAACAGGCGTCAGGTATTTCTTCTGCTGCCTGTGGCGCTCATGCTCGGCGGTCAGCAGACCGTCGCCGATGGTTCTGCGCAGTACGTTGGAGCTGCGGCCTTTGCGGAAGCGTTCTTCCTGATGCACGAGAATTTCCTGTACGAAGGCAGGCGAGTTTACGATAAAGGTAGGGCGGAACGAGCTTGTCCGCAGGGATACCATCTCCCCTAAGGGCAGCGCATTGATAAGGAATTGGAGCGGATCCCGCTGAAAGCTCAGAAAATTGGCAACTCGGGATGAAGGAATTCCGACCACTCGGGTCAAGCTGATCTCCCCTTTACGATTGCGGTTCATGCTCCTCCATCATACCGCCCTTTTGTCCAATGCTCAAATTAGAGCGAATACCGGCAGTCCCAGTCCAAATGCAAACGAAAAAGGCGCATTTGCCTGAAGCCGCCTCCCGCTCACTAAATCCCGGATTACCGCAATGCCGCTTGCATGCTGGTCAGCAGAATTTTGAATTCGGTTTTGCGCTTGTCGCTGCTCGCCGTAATCGTGCCGCCATGCAGCTCCACGATGCTTTTGGCAATGGCCAGGCCCAGCCCGCTTCCGCCGGTTTTTTTGGAACGGGAAGCCTCCACACGGTAAAAGCGTTCAAAAAGATGCGGCAGATGGCTCACCGGTATGGGTTCGCCATAATTGCGGAAAATGACCGACGTCAGTCCCCGCTCCTCTGTCAGTTCAATGTCCAGGTACCGTCCATCCCGGCCATACCGGATCGCATTGGTCATCAGATTCTCGAACAGACGCAGCATTAATTCGCCATCTCCCTCCACGATAATCGTTGCAGAGGGCGCATGAACCCGGCAGATCATGCCTGCCGCCTCCAGCGCGGGCACCGATTCATCCGCCAGCTGCTGGAGGAAAGGAACCAGATCGATTTGCTCCAATTTTAGCGGAATATCGCTGCTGGTCACACGTGTATAGTCGAATAGATCATCAATCAGCTTCTCCAGAACAAGCGATTTCTCATAGGCAATGCTCACATACTGGCGAAGCTCCAGCTCGTCCCTGTATCGATCCTGCTCGATATACCCCAGAAAGCCGAGTACGGAAGTAAGCGGTGTCCGCAAATCATGGGAGACGCCGGTGATCAGATCATTCCGCGCCTGGACGGCGGCACGTTCCTCTGCCTGCGCCTGACTCAGCCGCGCCGTCATCTCATTGACCGTCCGGGCAACCTGTCCCAGCTCGTCGGAGGAAGTGACCGGAATGCGATGAGACAAATCGCCTCCGGCAATCTGCTGCAATCCGGAGGTAATCAGCTCGAGGTACCGGATTATGTTTCGTGAAAAGATAAAGAAGAAAAGAAGAAACAAGACACATCCCGTCACCGACATGACTGTGACCGATCCGACCGTGTTAATGATCCAGCGCAGCAGCGAGGTAAGCGGAAAGGAGGAGGAAGGATTGAAGCGGATGAGCTGGGCAGCCAGAAAATAACCGAGCGTCAGCACCAAGCCCAAGGCCAGCAGGCTGGCCAGAAAGGCAAGCAGAAACTTCCACAGAAATGTTCGGAATAATCGGGGTTTCATCAGAAACAGATTCCTTTCGGCTTAACGGACTCGCAAACTATTGATTATCGATCTTATAGCCCACTCCCCATATGGTCTTGATGTAACGGGGCTTGCGGGGATCGGTTTCGATTTTCTCGCGGATTTTGCGGATATGGACCATAACGGTATTATTCGCTTCAAAAAAAGCATCCTTCCACACCTTCTCATAAATATTCTCGATGCTGAAGACGATTCCGCGATTGCGGGCAAGCAGCTCAACAATCGCAAACTCCCGTGGAGTCAGCTTGACGGGAATTCCCTCCACCGTTATTTCATGCGCGGCCGAATGGATCACAAGACCATCAATGACCATGGTATCGCCGCTTGTCTGGGGGGAAGTATATTTATTGTACCGGCGCAGCTGGCTTTTGATTCTTGCGATCAGCTCCAGCGGACTGAAGGGCTTGGTGACATAATCGTCCGCTCCTACGCTGAGTCCGGTAATTTTATCCATTTCCTGACCTTTGGCCGACAGAAAAATAATGGGCATTTCGCCCAGCTCGCGAATTTTCAGGCAGGTGTCGATTCCATTCATTCCCGGCATCATGATATCCAGCACAATCAGATCCACGGGCTCCCGCCTTATGATTGCCAGCGCTTCCTCACCGCTTGCGGCAATAAGAAGACGATAGCTTTCCTGCTGCAGATAAATCTGCATCAGCTTGATGATTTCGGGTTCATCGTCGACCAGAAGCAGCGTTTTAAGATTCACTTTATATGACGTCCTTTCATAAGTACGTTTCATTATACCAACTCTGGAAAGGCTTTTCACATTCTGAAGTTCTTATCTTTTTCTTAAAATTCGGGCAGCACGCCAGTAAAGGGCGCCGTGAGTGACGCCGCTTGCGAACAATCAGCAAAAAAGCGCCGCATGAACGGCGCCTCCTGCTGCATCACTATTTATTGTGCCTCCGACTGCTGATTAATTTGTGGCTTCTCAATCTGACACGTCAAGGAACATCGATGACGAAAGGCACCACAAACGTTTTTCCTTCCCGCTGGAACTGGCCCCATACCTTGTAAATTCCGCTTTCCGGAAAACGGGTCATGAAGGCGGCATCCGGTCCCTTGGCTTTCTCTTCGGTCGGGTGCACATGGAGATATTGCTCCGCATCTGCGCTTAAGATTACGACATGACCTACAGCGCCCAGATAAGGCTCAAGATCGGTAACCGGTTCATGCGTATTGGCATCGGTCATGTGAAAATTAAGCTCCAAATCCATGCCAGCCATCAGATGGCCGTAAGACAGTGTCACTTCTACGCCGTTAAATGTCTTGACCAGGCTTTTATCGGGTTCGATCGGTTTGGCTTCACCCGCCGACCCAAGCACGGAAATCCAGGTGCTGTTGTTCACTGCAGAACCGCCAGTCGGCACGTAATCCGCAATCAGCTTGTAGTCGCCCCCCGCAGGAAAATCCGTCTCTACTTGAAATTGTCCATTCCCGTTATATATCGGATGGATATGATCGAAATACGCGAGATCCCTGCTGACGATGATCAGATGCATCTGCTTCTCGTGATTAAAATCAAATTCCGCGACAGGCTTGCCCTTCCCATCGTTAATTTGTACAGTTATCGCAGTGGTCTTCCCTGCCTGAGGCTTCTCGTCCGACAGCTTCCAGACCGCCTCCGTCTGAATATGGGATGTACCGGAAGCTGCATGCCCTGAAGCATCATGACCATCATGATTCATTTGATTCATTTCGGCACTATCCTGATTCTCTGCCGCAAGAGGCGCCTCATCATGCTTGGATCTGGAGCATGCAGTCGCAAGACTTAACACAGCAATCAGCGCTACTATTAATAATCGTCTCATCGTTAACCTCCGTGAATTACAACTTGACCCGCTGCAGACGGAGTGCGTTCAGCACGACGGATACCGAGCTGAGCGCCATCGCAGCGCCTGCCAGCCATGGGGCGAGGAACCCGCTTGCCGCAATTGGAATGCCGATGACATTATAAGCCAGCGCCCAGAACAGGTTCTGCCTGATATTGCGCATTGTCTTCCTGCTCATTTCAATGGCATCCGGGATACTGTTCAAATCTCCCCGCATAAGCGTCACGTCTGCTGCTTCCATGGCCACATCCGTACCTGTCCCGATTGCCATGCCGATATCCGCTTCCGCCAGAGCCGGGGCGTCATTAATGCCATCGCCCACCATCGCGACCTTTCGACCCGCCGCCTGCAGCTTCTTCACCTCAGCCGCTTTTCCCTCAGGCAGTATTTCCGAGAGCACCTGGCTGATTCCAGCTTCCTTGGCAATAGCTCGGGCAGTACGCTCGTTGTCTCCGGTTATCATTATCACATCAAGACCAGCCTGCCGGAGACGGCTGACTGCCTGACTGGATGTTTCCTTGATGGTATCCGCAACGGCGAGCATACCTGCATATTGACCGTCAACAGCAGCCAGAATGGCGGTTTTCCCCTGTTCTTCTAGCCTGTTCATCTCCGTCTGCACGGTATCCGCCGTCACGTTGTTCGCCTTCATCAGCTTGCGTGTCCCGATCAGCAGCTCGCGGCCTTCTACTTTGGCCCGGATTCCAAACCCCGGCAAAGCTTCGAACGATTCCGCGCTGACAAGCGTAATTCCCTGCTGCTGAATTCCCTGGACAACGGCTGCAGCAAGCGGATGCTCCGAGCCCTGCTCAGCCGATCCTATCCAGCCTAGCAGTTGTTGTTCGTCCCATGGCGCTTCCAGTTGAATGTCTGTCAGCTCAGGCTGCCCTTTGGTCACAGTGCCCGTTTTGTCCAGCACAACCGTATCGATCCTGTGCGCAGCTTCCAGGTGCTCGCCGCCCTTGAATAGAATGCCAAGCTCAGCCGAGCGTCCTGATCCCGCCATGATGGAGGTCGGTGTCGCAAGACCAAGGGCGCACGGGCAGGCAATGACCAGAACGGCAATCGCCTTCTCCAGCGCTCCGGCAAAATTGCCCGGCTCGATTCCGAAGTACCAGATCAATAGAGTCGCGGCGGCTATGCCAACGACAATCGGGACGAAAATACCGGAGATTACATCGGCAACGCGCTGGATCGGAGCTTTCGAGCCCTGCGCCTCCTCTACTACCTTGATAATCCGGGCAAGCGCGGTGTCCTTGCCGATTTTCGTCGCCTTAATTTTCAGCAGCCCGTTCCTGTTGATCGTGGCGCCGAACACAGACTCTCCGGCATGTTTATCGACAGGCAGACTCTCCCCGGTCAGCATGGACTCGTCAACAGCGGAGATTCCCTCAAGCACTTCACCGTCAACCGGTACCTTCTCCCCCGGTTTCACAATCACGACATCTCCGATGAGGACCTCTTCAATCGGGATATGCAGCTCTCTCCCGTCACGAATGACCAAAGCGGTCTTCGCCTGCAGGCCCATCAGCGTCTTGATCGCTTCCGAGGAGCGCCCTTTGGCCAGGGACTCGAACAGCTTGCCCAGCAGGATCAGGGTAATGAGGATCGAGCTTGTCTCATAGTACATGTCTACCTGGTGATGGCTGCCGATCGACTGAAAAGTCAGATAAAGACTGTAGAAAAAGGCCGCCGATGTGCCCAGTGCGACAAGCACATCCATATTCGCGCTGCCATTGCGCAGCGCTTTATAAGCCCCTATATAGAAAGGTCCGCCGATAATAAACTGGACCGGAGCCGCCAGCACAAGCTGGAACCAGGGGTTCATCAACAATTCCGGAAGCCAGATCCAGGAGGTAAAGGAGAAATGCGCAACCATCGCCCAGAGCAGCGGCAGTGACAATACAGCTGACACCAGCAGCCTGCTCTTCTGTCTGCGTATCTCCTGGCGGCGGCGTTCTCCGGCATCCATGACTTCTGACTTCAGTCTGGCTTTATAGCCCAGCTTCTCCACGCGGCTGACCATATCGGAAACAGACACATCCGCGGAGGAATACTCCACTCTTGCGGTTTCCAGCGTAAGGTTGACAGCAGCCCGCTGCACACCCTCAAGCTTATTCAAGCCTTTCTCGATCCGGGCTGCGCAAGCCGCGCAAGTCATGCCTTCGATCGCCAGATCGACGGTCTCATGAACCGTGCCATAGCCAAGCGCCTGGATCTTATTCTCCAGCTGCTCTCTGTCCACCTGCTCCGGATCATAGTGGACGGAAGCCTGTTCCAGAGCAAAATTAACGGAGGCTTGCGATACACCCGTGAGCCTGCTCAATCCCTTCTCGATCCGGTTTGCGCATGCGGCGCAGGTCATACCGGAAATTTGCAGGGTCGTTTGCTGTTCATATTCCTTCTCTGGCACCGGACTCATATGCATCACCCATTCTCTCTATATGGTACCCCAGTAGGGTATAATTATACGTATAAAAAAGGAGCCGTCCATCCGGCGGCTCCGGATCCTTACACTACGTCATACCCTTGATCTTCTATCGCTTCCTTGATTGCAGCCAGCGAGATCTTCGATGCATCGTAATCAATGCTGACCGATTGTTTGGCGAGATCCACTTTGGCGGCAGCGCCTAATGTTTTGACGGCCCCTTCAACAGAATTCACACAGTGACCACAGGACATTCCTTTTACATTCAACAGAACATGCTCCATGATGATTCCTCCTATAGGCGGCCTTAGTCCGCCGGATATTATAATGGGAAGAGAAACGCAGCACCGCAAGCAGGATGAAACGCAGCTTCTTCTTATTTCATCAGTTTCTTGACTGTAATCAGCAGCTCATCAATGACTTCATGCTCGCCAGCCTGAATGCGCTCCACAACACAGGATCTCATATGCCCTTCCAGAAGAAGCTTGCCTACACCGTTGAGCGCGGATTGAATGGCGGCGATTTGATTCAGAACATCGTCGCAATAGGTGTCCTTCTCAATAAGTCCCTTAACACCGCGAATCTGGCCTTCAATCCGGTTGAGCCGGGTTATTAAATTGGTCTTCATGGCGTTTGAGTGATGACTCTTGCGCTCTCCTTCACTTGCACAGCTTTCCTTATCATGCAGTTCGACTGACTCATCCATGAGCGGATCACCTCTTCTTCTACAATATACAATACCCCCCATGGGTATGTCAAGCGGGCAGCGGCATTAAATTTTCCGTTCAATCTTCCCTATGTATATTCCATAATTGTCCATTATCATGACTGGGGCCTGATAATGGTTACGACATCATTCTTCCGAATGGCCCCTTCCCGTTCGACAGAGCAGACGATGCCCCGGAGCTTCTTCGCCGCAGGCACGAATTTTTTGGCCGCCGCTGATGGATATATTTCCGATTCAATAACCTCTCCAGGATCCTTGCACGGCATATTTTCACCTTCGCAAATCAACCCCGCCCCGGAGGCGAATACCAGTCTGGCACCCAAGGGCAGCGTGGTCAAGGGATCCAGTCCCTTAAGCAGCAAATTGGCGCCCAGCCATTCCGGTCTGATCTCCGCCAAACCCATGTTGCGGGCGATCTGCCGGCACTCCTCGACAGAAACGATACTGATTTGACGGCGGTTGGCAATAAGCTGTCCCCGCGGATAAATTTTCTGCCGCGAATCAGCCTTGCGCAGCAGCCCGAAATGGCGGTCGCCCGGTATGCCGCCAAGCTCAACCTGGATTTCCCCGATCCTTCTGGTAACGAACGAGGATGGTGCATCCGCAATCAGGACGGCTTCCACAACTGCTATGCTTTTCTCTGCCATTCTTCTCACGCCCCCAGTTTCATCGCGTCATTGCTTTATTATGGCTGGCTGCTGCGGCGGCATCCCATCCGGCCGACCCGCCATAATTTCCATCTTTCTTCTAACTATATAACAATGAGGATCGAATCCGGATGTTCTTTTCATGTGAAAATTAAAGCTATACACGAAATAAAAAGGACAATGGAGCCCATATTCGGGCTCCAACTGTCCTTTTGCCATTTCGATTAACCATTACCTTCGCCTGGAAATCCTCCCCATGCCTACGCGGGTTTTGGGCTTGGTTGATTTGCGTGGGGTGAGCCAGCTTGATTTCTTGCCGCCGCTGCCCGAATCCCTCGTAATCGTGCCGGATTTGGGCGGCGATTTATTGAAAATGCTGTTGCCGCTGCCGGCTTTGCTGGAGTCGGCGTCCTTGGCCCTTTTGAAAATAGAGCCCTTGCGGTCCACCGTCATCGGCGGAATCGCTTTTTTCTCGTTTGCGGTAGGCGCATGGTAGCTGCCTGTCTTCGGTTTATAAGTATCCGCATCCGTATATCCGCGATAAGAGCCCCCGCGGCTGCCTCCGAACAGATCGCCAAGCAGGCTGGCCACAATATAGCCCTGAAGGAAGCTGGAGCTGTAATTGTTGCGGACATATTCTTTGGAATCGACTTCAATCAACGTATCTTCGGGCTTTTTCACATCCTGCTGCAGGTGAATGATTTTATCGGAATAGACCAGAAACATATGGTCAGTCTTCTCGTCTGAGACCTGCTGCGGTTTATTCTCATCCGCCAGAGCCTTGGCCACTTCCGGAACGCTGAGACCTTCCGACCGATAGATGTACGATGTCGCGGATCCGCTGCCGTTCACTGATTCCAGCGGGTATTGGTCTTCAATCGTGCTCGTTACGCCGCATGCCGCAAGAAGCGGAACAATCAGACTGATAGCGAGCAGATTCTTAAGGTAGAATGACAACCTTCGTCTCATTGCTTGAACCCCCTAACTTCCGCGGAGGACGCGGACGTCGGCCGGAAGCACATCTTCACCCTCATACATCATGAACCGCCCATCCTGCCATTCGATCCGGAGCAGCTTCATATCGTCGGATTGATACTGCCATACATACTGCTCGCCGCCCTGCACAAAAGGAGCCTTGCCCGTGACCGTAATCAGCCCGGAATACTGCTCCTCCAGATGATAGGTCCTCTCGTCCAGCTCGATGACGGTAGGGACCTCATCCACCGAATCCAGCCTGCCGTCAATTGGCGTATAAATGGCATATACCGTTTGCTCGCGTTCTTCAATCGTCAGATAGGAAACGGCAGCCCCATCCTGCAGGGTCAGCACAATCAATCTGCGCTGTCTGTTCTGGGTACGGCCAATGACCTGATAGGTGACCAGCGATATTTCACAAATATCACCGGGTCCAATGGTAAGGATAGTCTTCTCCGGTTTTGGCGGCTCCGGCTTTGCCATTATATTCTTGATACGTTTAAACAGGCCCATCGCCATCGCTCCTTATTATGTGGATTGGCCCTGTTGTTACAGGCACGCCCCGATAATCAATGCACCGGCAACATGGAAGGAGCCGGCAAGCAGCGCGTGGGCGATTTTGCCTTCCTTCGTGCCTTTGTCCAGGTGCAGGCTAAACATGGAGCGGAAGACTAGCTCCAGCAGGGTTTCAAGTACAAGCAGAATCACAAAGGAGATCACGGAAACCAGCAGCGCTTCGCCCAAATGGTTGGAGGTTGCAATGGACTGGGACAGAATGTAAGCTTGCGCCAGCAGCTTCATGACGAATCTGGTGGTAACCGCTACATTGCCTTTCTTGATCTCTTCCATATCCTTGTATCGCGTGAACATTGAATCCACTGTCATCAGTACAATCAGGAGCACTGCTCCCGCTCCGGTCCACACCAACATGCCCACTACTTCTTGTAAGGTCATCGGACATCCTCCATCATCAATTTTGCCGCATCCATTCGTGCAAAGAAAAAACGTCTGGGGGACGTCAGATCAGCGGGTGAGCGCGATCATCGTCGGCGGACGTTCTTCTTAGGTACGTTTTTGTTTAGTTCTTGTTCTCGTACTGCTTCATCAGAGCTGCCAGCTCATCTTCGACCGCTTTATCCTTGCCAAGCGCCTCGATCTCGTCGTCAAGCGACTTTTCCTTGCTGTTCATTTCGTTGCTTGCTTCCGCCTGCGCTTCCATCTGGAGCATTTTCTCCTCCATCCGCTTCATTCCCGCAGTTGCCGTATCGGCGCTGAAGCCAGCAATCGATTTGTTGATGTCCGTTTGTGCCTTCGCTGCGTTGTAACGGGCAACCAGCGTTTCGCGTTTGTTCTTCATATCCGTCAGCTGCTTGCGCATCTCTGCAAGCTTATCGCGCAGATTGTCGGCTGATGCTTTATTCTGGTCATAATTGGTTTTATATTCGTTCATTTTCTGCTCGGCCGCTTTCTTCTCTTCGAGAGCGCGGCGGGCAAGATCGAGATTCTGCGCCTGAGCTGCCGTATGAGCCTGCTCCTGCCGTTTCTTCACGAGCGCTTCCTGCTCTTCATACAGCTGCTTGAATCTCTTCTCGATCGCAATCTGAGCGGCGACGGCTTTCTCAGCATCCTCCAGGTCTTCCTGCATATCGCGAATATATTGGTCAGTCAGTTTAACCGGATCCTCGGCTTTCTCAATCATGGCATACACATTGGATAAAGTTAAATCTCTCAGACGTTTAAAAATCGACATTTTTTGTAGTCCTCCCTTAATATGTTCTGCGTTGATGTTACCTATTACGCAATCAGAGCAAGATACGTTTCAATTATGTATCCGAAGCGGAACTAAAATCAACTGAAGATTTTATTTCATTTGGAAAAAAATGATAATGGCGCTACCGTTTATCCGTCCGCTGCTCGCCTTCAACCGGATTAAAAATTTCTCTGCTCTTCCCGCGCTGCTCCGAAATCGCATACGGAGGCAGATCGCTCACCTTGCCATCGCTTCCGATCGTACCGTATTTTATGAATGCCGGGGTTGAAAAATTATACATAAAATAAGTAGACTCGCCAAATGCCGGCGGTTTTGATCCGGATTCCCGATACTTGCCGCTCGCCGACCAGGTATCCTTCTGCCACTTCACCTCGGCCAGTCCCTGTTCGTTAATCTCAATATAGCTGATTAAGCCTTTGTATTCCTTCGTAAATCGAAGGGCTTCTCCCTGGGGAAAGACATAATCCTCAGAGAATCCTTCCCCTAAGGGAGTTAGCCCTTTCTCCAGCGGGATTGGACTGAGATTGGCGGCAATATTGCGGGCATCCGGGAGGCTGCCCGTCATAAGCTTCCGGTAGTCGGCTTCTCCGGATGGTGTGCGGACGATCGCCTGTCTGGTGGCCGTGATGTAATCCACTGTACCGCCCAGAGTCTCGGAGAGAAAACGAAGCGGAACATAGGTACGGCCGAAAATAATCTGAACCGGCGCATCCAGCTTCACGCGGGTTCCATTGACATTGGCTTCCGTCACCCCCTCCTGCAGCATGACCGTCATGTTCTGGCTCGGATTGGTGATGACAACTGTCCTCGCGGGCGCATCGTACGAATAGCTCACCCATTCGGGGTCGTTAAAGGCAATCAATTGAACGAGCGTGTAGCCTTGCAGGAGAATGGGCTGTTCCTGCAGCTTGCCGTCAATAAATACCTGTGGCTGTACGGGAGCTGCGCCATATGCGGACATGCTTGCTGTCATTGTGCCTGCCAACAGCAAGGAGACAGCGGCGGCCGTTTTAAACCATTTGATCATTTGATTGTTTCCTCCTTGCTTGTTGGTTCGCAGGCAAGATTCTATTATCGTCATGGTTATAGATTATCATATCATCGGCAAACTGGAAACGACCCCCATCGCAGAAAGAGCCGCGATGGAGGTTTCTTTAAGAGAAATTTAGACTGGATTCAGTTGCTGCTGCGGCTGTACAGCAGCGGGTTGAGCGGACTCGCTGCGAGATCGCCCGGTCCAAGACCGGGGAACCAGGCAGCCATGTCGTTTCGGTGGGCGCTGCTTTCCGGCTCGGCTATCCGCAGCCCGTCCGCAATATAGATAATTGTCATAACCTTGCGCATATGATCCGTTGGATTGCCCGGTGCGCTGTGCACCGTCCAGCCGGAGTGGAATGTGGCATCTCCCGGGGCCATTGCTCCGTACGTCCACTGTTCAAAGCCTTTGCCATCGATATACTGTGCAAGCGTCTTATGGGATTCGTCGGAAATCACCATCCGGTTGATGTACCCTTGGCTGTGCGATCCGGACGCGAAAGTCATGGAGCCTACCTCCTCCGAAATCGGCACAAGCGGCATCCAGAGCGTGATTGTCTTGTCCGTATCCAGCGGCCAGTAGATCTGATCCTGATGCCAGGGGGTATGGCCGCCGTATGGTTCTTTGAACAAGGCCTGATCATGATACATCCGGACGCCATCCACGCCCATCAGATCGGCAGCGATCTTGGCGAAACGCCGGGCCAACGAAAATTTGGCCACTGCCTCGCTTTTTTCCCACAGGTTGCCGATCTGGATAAAAGCCTTTCCATATGTGTCCCGCTCTTCAAGCGGCTTGTTCTGCTTGTTCAACCGCTGGACGCACTGGCTGATTATCGGTTCATAAGCCGCAACCTCGCTGGCCGAAGCGACGCCGCGCAGCAGGACATGCCCTTTCTCCTGATAGTTCTTGATCTGTGTTTCTGTTATTTCATACGGCTCATCCAAAGCAGGCAGCAGGGTGATCTGTTCATCGGCTGACATTGTTTATTCCTCCTTCATGGAATACGGAATCATCATCTCGTTATATGACGATTATATTCATTTGCATGAGGATGGTCATTGTCAATCCTTATTGGATGTTTGTCAAAAACAACTGAAAATCTGAGTTTCATTATGATATACTTCTAGATAATGAACACCGTCAGAGTAAAGGGGCCCGCAGTATGGATATCCGTGAAGTTCAGCGCAGCTCTCCCCCGTTCGTACCTTATATCCGGAATAGTGAATATGCCATTCGGCGGCCGTGGGATTACCCCGAGAGAAGGCTGCTTGATTATCTTCTTATTTATATCCAGGAAGGGATATGCCAAATAACGGTCGACCGGCGGGTCTACCGTTTTGAAGCCGGACAATTTTGCCTCGTTCAGCCTGGGAGTCTTGTCGTGCTGGAGGGGCTTACGGATACCATCACTCCCTATGCCCATCTGGATGTGTTTTATAATCCGGAGCGTGAACGAAGCTTCGCCACCCGGCCGGGGCAGCTCGACCTGAGCGCATACCAGGAGTTGATGCAGCCCGACCTGGAGCAGGTATACGGGGTTCATATTCCGGTGAGGCTTACGGTGGGCAATCCGAAAAAATTCAGTGAAACCATCATTCGGTTGACCGAGCTATGGCAGCAGCATAATCCCCTGATGCAGCTGAAGGCGCATCTGCTTGCCTCCGAGCTGATGATTGCCGTATTGGAAGCCTACGACCGGGAAAACAGCTTCAGCATGCGCAGCGCCAAGGATCCCTTCGGCTGGATCGTTTCGTATTTCTCGGTGCATCTGAACGAACCTCTTTCCATCCAGGACATGGCCGGCAGAGCCAATCTCTCCCCGTCCCGGTTCAGCGCGCTGTTCAAGCAGCGCTATGGGGTTTCCCCGCACCAGTACCTGCTGGAGATGCGCATTACGCATTCCCGTGAGCTGCTGCAAAGCTCACTGTTAACCCAGGAGGAAATAGCCTCCTACTGCGGTTTTGCCAATATTCACCATTTCTCCAAAACGTTTAAAAAACGCACGGGGTTCTCTCCCGGGCAGTGGCGGGATCAGGGTAGAGGATAGCGCTGGAATTTTTGTCATGCTAAAATTTTTCATTCCAACCAAAGATATTCGGTGCAGCCGAACCCTTACTCATCCTTCCCGCAAATGCCATAGAAAAACAAAATATTCATTTCTTCTATAAATTGTTCCATATTTCCATACTGCCGGGCGTAATCCAGCAATTGTTCGGATTGCCGAAAAAACATATCGATATAAAACAGTATCGTTGGAATCGAAACCTTGCTTGAGATTTCTCCCCGTTCCTTCCCCTCATTGATTAAACGAACAATAAGCGGCAGGACTTTTTCTTTATATTCCGTTTCAAAATATTGATTCATCTCATGGTCCTCAATCATGATTTCCTTGATCACCGCAGCGGGCAGCATCTTATACGATTCTTTGCCGCGGATAATGCTGTACTGTACGATCTCTTTCAAGGAATGCTTCTCCGTGATATAGGCTTCAAATTCCGCCGTGTACTTGTTGATATAATCCATGAACACTTCCCGCAGCAGCAAGTCTTTACTTCCAAAATGATTATAAATCGTAACCTGCGACACATTCGCCTTCTTTGCGATATCCGCTATCCGTATCCGCTTGGGCTCCCATGTTTTCAGCATTTCAAAGGTACTCATCATAATCTTCTCTTTAATACGCTCGGCTCTCTTCTCAAATCCGTTCATGTCGTTTTCCCCTTTTTGAAAAAGACCTTCGGCGTATTATAACATATGTAATATATACAATAAAATATTTCACCATTTCACAAATAGGATTGGTCCTTGCTGACCCGCAGGGCACATTTAAGTAACCCGATTACATTAATGTGCCTTCTTCTCAAAAATAATCTTTATCATCATAATGACAGGGAGCGGATTCGCCTTACGTTAAGACGCATGAAGCATAACTATATATACTTGGGAGGAATATGCAGTAATGGAAAACATATTGTTCGTAAAAGCGAACGACCGTCCGTCGGATCAAGCAGTCAGCAGCAGAATGTACGATACTTTCTTGAATAACTACCGCAAGAGCCACCCGAATGACAGTATAACGGAGGTTAATCTGTTTAACGTCGAGCTTCCCTATTTCGGAAATACGACGCTGAGCGGTCTTTATAAACTCAGCCAAGGGCTTGAGACTTCGCCGGAAGAGAAGAAAGCTGCTGATATTGCCAATTTTTATTTGGAGCAATTTATGGCAGCCGACAAGATTATATTCGCTTTCCCTCTCTGGAATTACACAGTGCCAGGTCCTCTGGTCACCTATATTTCCTATATTATGCAAGCAGGGAAAACGTTCAAATATACGTCAGAAGGTCCAATCGGTCTGGCGGCCGACAAAAAAGTCGCGCTTCTCACCGCAAGGGGTGGAGATTATTCCCTTGAATTCATGGCATCTATGGAAATGGCTTTAAATTATATAAAAACCGCCATCCGCCTTATGGGCATTCATAATCCCGATTCCGTAGTCATCGAAGGACATGCGCAGTATCAGGACCGCACTCAGGATATCATTGACAGTGGATTAAAAGAAACTGCGGATTTGGCAGCAAGGTTCTAAATTCTCACAGCTTTGTTGTGATCCGCTATTTACAAATAAATCAGCCACAGCAGCTTGCTGTGGCTGATTGCTATTCCGGAACCGTCTGTAATTCCATTTGTTTATTTCTCATTCTGATATCATGAGCGGTTCCCCATTCATTCATTAATCTCAATATGGGACCCAATGTATAACCGTATTCTGTAAGCGAATATTCGACTTTGGGAGGCACGACGGGATAGACGACACGCCTGACAACATCCTGGTCCTCCAATTCCCGCAGCTGGGAGGTCAGCATTTTCTTGGTTATATCCGGAATGGCCTTTTGCAGCTCGTTGAACCGTTTGGTCCCTTCAAAATAAAGATGGAGTAAAATGGTGCTTTTCCACTTTCCAACCAATACTTCCAGCACCGGATTGATCCGGCACATGTCTGGAAGAGATTTCATAGATCTTCCACTCCTTTTTAAGCTTGAAGGTTGTTTTTTCAATACTATAGTATTTGAATATACCTAGTGTTCTTATTGAACCATAAGTTACATAATAACACATATAGTCAATAAAATCTGATTTGCATTTCAAATCAAGTGATGAACTTAATTTAAAACAAACAAGGGGTTGAACAGAGTATGATCTCTGCTCATCCACTTGTTTGTTTTTGGTCAACAACCGCATATTTGAGCAAAATGGCGATCAGGGGAAAACGGGATGAACGTCCTACTTGCTCTTCCGCCCGGCCTCACGGAAGGCTGCCGGAGGAATCGCCTTGGCTTTGGTAAACACACGGGTAAAATAGTGGACAGATGAAAAACCGGTCCGCTCGGCAATTTCTTTGATCGGCATATCCGTGTGAGTGAGAAGATGCTCAATGGCATGTATCCGTTCGATCCGAACAAAGGAGGAGAATGATTCATGAATGCTGCCTGCGAACAATCTCGACAGCTGCCGCTGAGAGATGTTCAAATAATCTGCGACATCGGGCAGCGACAATGGCTCACCTAAATTATCCCGAATATACAGCTTCGCCCGCTTGACAAGCACTGCACCATTAGACGAAGCCGGCGGCGCGTCCAGGCTCCGTTTTGTTCCGATCAGCTCCCCAAATGATTCGAGAAGCGCGTGGGCGAGCGGAGAAAGGAGCGATACGGACAGCGGTCTGTCCCATTCTTCCGGCACCAGCAGCGACCTCCAGAGGTGAGCGGTTGGCGATTGCCCCGCAGAATCTGTCCAGACGGCTCCTTGAAGCAGCGATTTCGTATAGCTCTCATACGCTTCGGCTTCGGATTGGTTCTTGTCGGGCTCGAATGCCACGAACAACAGGTCCAAGCCGTCCACCTCGCTGATCTGATGAAGGACCTCCGGGCGCGAGTTGATAACCACGCCCTCGTATAACGGAAAGCTTCGTCCTTCTTCCTCATACACTCCGCTCCCGCCGTTTACATAACAAATCTCGTAAAAGGAATGCTTATGTACGGCATTGGCCGCCAGTTCATGGATGACTCCCCAATAATGGATCAAATACGTCATGGCCGGTCCCTTCAGCAGCCCCGCATAACGGTTCAGCCGGTCATTGCTTTTTGTCCATTGAAACATAATAATCCAAACTCTCCTTGGCGTAAAATTACAAAAGGATGGCCGCGGGCTGCAAATACGCGGCTTCTTACCCTCTCTATAATTAAAATGTATTTGCGGCAAAATGACCATAAGGAGAAGGACCCGAAAGAAGGAGTGAGAGTACCGCAAATACAGGACAAGTTAAATAGACAGAAGCCATTTATATTCGGAGTGAAGGAGCCATTTTACCATGAAAATTACAGCAGCGATGACGGCAGAAAAAGGCAGTCCATTTGAATTGCACGAGCTCGAGCTCGCCGATCCAAAACCAAACGAGGTACTGATTCGCATTGTGGCGTCCGGTGTATGCCATACGGATGCCGCTTCCAGAGATGGCGAAATTCCTGTTCAATACCCCGTCGTGCTGGGTCATGAAGGATCAGGCATCGTCGAGAAAGCAGGAAGCAATGTCACTTCCGTCGTCCCTGGCGATCATGTTGTCATATCCTTTGCCTCATGCGGCAATTGTGAATATTGTTTGTCCGGCAAGCCTGCTTACTGCAGCAGCTTCCTGATGCTTAATTTCGGCGGCGTAATGGCCGACGGAACAACTCCGCTTCATCATCACGAGCATGGCGTCAAAAATTTCTTCGGCCAATCTTCCTTTGCCACCTATGCGATCGCGAATGAACGGAGTGTCGTGAAAGTGGATAAAGAGATCGATCTTGCACTGCTTGGTCCGCTTGGCTGCGGCATTCAAACCGGGGCCGGGACAGTATTCAATTCCCTGCAGCCTAAATTTGGCGAGAGCATTGCCATATTCGGTGCCGGCAGCGTCGGACTCAGTGCGGTCATGGCAGCGAAGATTATCGGCTGCTCCAGGATTATTGCTGTCGATATTATACCGAGCCGTCTTGAACTGGCCAAAGAACTCGGCGCCACTCATGTCATTAACGGAAACGAAGCTGACGCTGTAGCAGAAATTCGCCGCATAACCAACGGAGGCGCCAACTACAGCATCGATACGACGGGTGTGACGGAAATCGGCATCCAGACGGCAGAAGCGATCCGAGTAAAGGGAACCGCAGCCTTTGTCGTTAAAGTGCCTGCTGGCGCAAGCTCCCACCGCTATTTTCGGCAAGTCTTTTGTTACGCTTTGGGAAGGGGATTCCATTCCACAATTATTTATCCCCCAACTCATTGAATATTATAAAGAAGGAAGATTTCCTTTTGATAAGCTTATAAAATTCTATGAGTTCAAAGATATCAACCAGGCCTTTAAGGATACAAAAACAGGGGTAACGGTTAAACCGGTATTGAAGATGGTTTAACCCGACAAACAGCAAGGGCGCTATCGAAAGCATTCGGCTTTCGATAGCGCCCTTTTTTTAAAAATCACGGATCAAGGCTGCATGATCCAGGAAAAGGCAAGTGCCTTCCCCTCATCCTGTAGGCTCGCTAGAAGCCACCACAAGAATCTAAGTGCTTTTTACAAATACGGCTGAACGATCCGCTTGACCCTCTCCAGCCCTTCCCACATATCGCCTGGCCCATCATAGATCAGCACCATCGCGCCGTCGAAGCCGGAAGCACTTACACGGTCAAGACAGAGACGGAACTCCTCTTCATCCGGCAAACCTTGCTCGTCATAATCCGCTTTGGCGTGTACGGACACACTTGCCGGCAGAATAAGCTCAAACTCTTCATATTTGTAAGGGGCCTTGAAGTTGCCGAAATCCGTAATAAATCCGATTGCGTCCTCCGTCAGCTCCAGAAGCTTCCTGCAGCTGCCACCTGTCGAGGTCAGCGCCTTGAAATTTTCACTGACCACACGCACACCTTTCGATGAACCGTATGCAGCCAGCTCCTTGAGGGCGGATGCCGACTGCCGCAGTGCCTTCTCGTTATCAGGATCGGCTTCACCGGCAATAATCCGGATCTGCTTCGCCCCTGCCAGCGCCGCAATATCAATCCATTTGCGGGACAGACCCATATCCGCAGCCAGCCGCTTTCCGTCTTCCGTTGTCAAATTGCCATAATCCAGCAGAAGCGTATCGAAGGATACGCCTGCGGACAGAAAAGACTGCTTCAGCTGCTCCAAATAAGCAGGCTCTGTCGATGGAAAATGAAAGTGGCAAACTTCGATGGCCTGATAACCGCGTCTTGCGGCTTCTGCAGGCAGCTCCAGAAGGGTGTGAATCTCATCCTGCGTCTGTTCATTTGTCGTATGCTCGCCCGTCTCTTCGTTCCACCCGGTCCAGCGGAGCGGACCAAGAAGCCGATGCAGACTCCAGGTACTCACTGATAAATAGGACATGAATAATAACCTCCTCAAATACAACGCTTTCATCCTGACTTACCCAGCTTAGCAGAACCATCGGGAATTTCAATATGTAATTTACACGCGGATGGAAATTGACAACGCCCACCCATGGATAGGAGGGCGCTGTTATTCCCTGCTTCAGAAGCATCTTCCCGGCAGGCTTGAAAGCCATGAGCAAGCTTATTTGAAAACCTTCAAGCGCTCTTCAATCGGTTGGAATTCCTTCTGTCCAGGCTCCGCCAACGGCTTGCCGAAAGGCATCTGGGCAATCATCAGCCAGCTTGACGGGATATTCCACGCTTGCTTGACCTCATCGTTGATGATCGGATTGTAATGCTGCAGAGATGCGCCCAGCCCTTCCAGCTCCAGTGCGGTCCAGACCACAAACTGCAGCATCCCCGAGGAATGATTGGACCATTCCGGGAACTTGTCCTTATACGTCGCAAACTGCTGCTGCAGATTTCCTACGACGGTCTGGTCCTCGTAGAACAGTACGGAGCCGTAGCCGCTGCGGAAGCCGTTGATTCTCTTTTCTGTCTGCGGGAAGCTCTCGGCAGGGACCATTTTGCGCAGGGTCTCTTTCGTTATATCCCATAGCCGTTCATGCTGCGCGCCAAACAGCAGAACCACTCTGGCGCTCTGCGAGTTGAACGCTGAAGGAGTATGCAGGATAGCATCACTCACAATTTCCTGGATCCTCCCATCGGAAACGATTCTGTCGCTGCCGATGGCGTAATAGGTTCTGCGTTTTTTCAAGGCCGTTAAGAAATCCTGACTCATAGTTAATCACTCCTCTGAAGAATTACTACTTGATTATGATATCCCGACTGATATTTCATTAACCAGCAAAAAAGGCTGATCCGGCAATGCGCGCCTAACAGCCTGCTGTCATCTTTTTGGCTGGAGCATCTTCCTGATCTCCTGTTCGGGAACCGGACGACTGAACAGAAATCCCTGCGCTTCATGACAATCCTGGTCGGCAAGAAACTGAAGCTGCTCCTCATGCTCGACCCCCTCTGCAACGACCCGCAGACCGAGGTTCTTGGCCATTGCGATAATCGTCGTTACGATTGCGGCATTATCCCTGTCGCTGATCACATCCACGAGAAAAGAGCGGTCGATCTTCAGCTTGTCAATCGGCAGCTTCTTCAAATAACTGAGCGAGGAATAGCCTGTTCCGAAATCATCCATGGACACCGACAAGCCCAAATTCTTCAGTTGATTCAGCTTTTCTATCACAAGATCCGTATCGTGCATGGCGACACTTTCGGTAATCTCCAGATCCAGACAGCGCGGAGTGATGCCTGTATCATTCAGAATGACGGCGATGGATTCCACCAGGTTGGATTCATAAAATTGACGCAAGGAAATATTGACTGCCACGCGGACCGGTCTAAAGCCGCTGAACTCCCATTCCTTGAGCTGCCGGCAGGCTTTTCGGAGCACCCACTCGCCCAGCGAAACAATCAGCCCGGTTTCTTCCGCCAGAGGAATGAATTCGACAGGGGATATCTCCCCCAGCTCGGAATGATGCCAGCGCAGCAGCGCTTCGACACCTACCAGCTGGCGGGTGGGCAGGTCGATCTGAGGCTGATAGTAGAGGAGCAGCTCCTCATTATGAACAGCTCTGCGCAGTTCCTTTTCCAACACCATTTTCCGCAAATAGGACCGGTCCATCTCGCTGTTATAGAACCGGTACTTGTTCCTGCCCTGCTCCTTGGCCCGGTGCATCGCCGTATCTGCCTGCTTCATCAAAGTCTCGGCATCCGAATTGCCCTCAGCGGACAGGCTCATCCCGATACTCGGGGTTGAATGCACCTCCTGCCCTTTCAACGAGAATGGGATCCTGAAAGCAACCAGGATTTTCTCCGCAGCCAGAACCGCCTCGGGATGCGAGCTGCCTGTGAGCATCACAACAAACTCGTCGCCGCCGATGCGGAACACATCGCCCTTCCCGTTCAATACCTCCTGCAGCCGCCGGGCAACCAATGTCAGAAATTGATCTCCAGCCGAGTGGCCGAGCGTATCGTTGATGATTTTAAACCGGTCCAAATCGATAAACATCAGGACGATTCCATGAGGAATTACGTTCAGGGCATCATTCAGCATCTGATTGAAGGATCTTCTGTTCGGCAGCCCTGTCAGCGTATCGTGATAGGCCAGCTCCATAATCCGCTGCTCATATTCTTTTCTCTCGGTAATATCGGTGGATACGCACAGCAGCTGGCGGGAATCCGATAGGTCAATTGGAATTTTCGCCGTTTGCACCCATCTGCGGCTGCCCTTGTGATCGACGATGAGCTGCTCCAGATTGTAGACGCCCTCTCCCGCTGCCAGCAGTTCGAGCTCATCGTCATCCCCGTGGCGGTCATCATCCTCGTATTTAATGAAATCCGTTTCTTTCCTGCCGACAATATTGTCAATCGTCTCTCCATACATATTGGCCAGCGAAAGATTGGCGAGCGTCAGCGCTCCCTCTTCGTTCTTGGTATAGATAAAGCTTGGATTGGTATCAATGACGGTCCGCAGAAATTCCTTCTGGTTCATCAGCGCGCGGTTCATTTCCTTGACGACATTGGCATGCATAAAGCAAAAGCCGATAAAGACGGCAATGGCAAAAATCAGGACCGCAATGCTGCTCGGGTATAAGCCGCTTTGCTGTGACATATTAAGCGTACCGATGGAATAAGCCACGATCGAAGTTGTGCTGAACAGCACCAGAAAGGATCTTCGATGGGAATTCGAGACCTTCAGACTAAGGAAAAAGCAGAAGCCGATAACGATGAAGAACAGCGGAACGTTCAGATTAAAGATCCAGCTGTATGATCCATAGACGGGAAACAGGAAGCTTGCGTAATGCTGCGATTCAACCAGGAGCAAGGATTGGATGCCTTGCTGCGTCCACCCGGCGGCATAGACAATCATGCTCCATACGGATAGGGCGATGATCAGTTTCCTGTTGATAACCCAGGCCCATTTGCCGGACAGCTCCTCTCTGTGGGCCAAACTCCGGTAAATGGCATAAGTCACATAGAGCAAAGATGGCGGAAGCATGATCGATCCAAAACGAAACAGGCGAAACAGAAAATCAATCCAGCCGAGGGGAAAATAATTATGCGCGAACAATATGGCCACATCCAGCTGCCAGACGCCGATAAATACCATAAAAATAAACAAGCTCTTGGACAGGATGCTTCTTCCGAACAAGGTTTGTATGGCGAGGCCAAGGCCCAAGGGCACGATTGAAAAAACTAGCATTAGAAAGAACATAGATCATACCCTCGCGATAGATGAATTTATATGAATTCCGTTAAATAAAAGTCAATTATCGTATTTGGACAGCAGCAGACAGGTATTGTTCCCGCCATAACCATGGGAAGTAACCGCGATCTGGTTAATCTCCTGATAACGGGTCTCGGCAACGATCGGCAAATCTGCGAAGCCCTGCCGCGACGATTTGATCGTTGGCGGAATAAATTGATGCTCAATAGAGATAAGCGACGCAATAGCCTGCATAATACCGCTTGCTCCAAAAGCATGTCCAAACATGCTTTTAATCGTCGTAACCGGAACATCGCCGTCAAAGGTATTGTTATAGGCCAGGTATTCCACCCTGTCGTTGGCGTTCAGGCCAAGCGCCTGACTGTTCACATATGTAGGCACATGGCTGCCAAGCACACCCTGCAGCGCCTTGGTCATCATTTGTCCGGTAAGGTCGGACGCGAATATGGATTGTCCATCATTATTAGTATATAGATTGTCTATCACCCCGTATAGATATGCATCCCGCCGCAAAGCGTCGTTCTCCCTTTCCAGTACGAGGACACCCGCACCCTCTGCCAGAACAAACCCCTCTCTATCCAGGGAAAAAGGAGTTCCCGCCTGTTCCTTGTCCAGCTCCATGGCCAACGCGCCCATCTTCGAAAAGCTGTAAACGCACCCTCTTGTAACCGGAGCATCTGACCCGCCGATTATACATACATCCGTCTGGTTGGCTTCCAGCAGCAGCTTCGCCATCAGAATCGCATCAAGCCCGGCCGTGCAGCCCGTGCTCAACGTAAAAACCAGACCGTTTGCCCCAATGTGGCTCGCTACAGCCGATGATAGACTGTGAGGATTGCCGGCCCCGGCGCTTGAAAGCGGAAATCTCTCATATTGGCTGTTGTTGCTCAATACCGCATACTGCTCAATTTCTGACAAGCCGCCAACCGAAGTCCCCATAATAACCGAAACTCGCAAACCCTCTTTATTCTTATGTATGCCTGACATGAGCATGGCATCCTCGGCAGCAGCAACCGCAAGGCGGGCTGTCCGGGGATAATTCTTATAGTTGAAGCCATTGATCTGTTTGAAATCGCCTTGTACAATACCGCAAACGAGATCTGTCCCATGCGGCCCTATCCCCTTGACCACCTCATGTGTGCATATGCCTGATTCCAGTATCCCCTTGAATTGCTGCACATCCAACGCACCGGGAGCTTTAATCCCGTACCCTGTCACCACTATTTTCTCCACGGTCTCCCAACACTCTCTCTATATCATCATTTATTTCTACAATGAATCTTGTAATTCGACATTGTTCGAGTCCATTATAGCTGAATCCGGCGTTTTCAACACGCTAATTTTATCCGCTTGGCTCTTTTTGCGCTTACCCGGGAAATAAACGGATTATTTCTTGCGGAATGACTGCTTTCGTCCCTTCTGGAAACAGCGGCTGATGCAGTCGATTTTACGCCGAGTCAGGCAGAGGCATCGCTGCACTCCGCCTGACTGACGTGCTGTTTACTGGCCCGGACGGATCCGGATAATGCCTAATTCATTGGCATTGATAGCAAATGCGTTGCCTCCTTGAGCGACAGTGGCATTAGCCAATTGGCTGGCCTTGAATTTCGTCTTGCTGTTTTCGAAGCTGACATTATTGGTTTGTTTGCTTTTCTTTTTCTTCATGAGATCACCTCCCTCCCCTGCTGACTGTTGGACAGCATTTGGCAATCGGGTGTAGGAGAACTATTTGCGGTTTTTCTTTAAAATCTGCACATTGACGGCATTGCTGGCCAGAGCATTGCCTATTGTTGATTCAGCCGAAGCCGTTTGAAAAATGTTTATCACGATATATTGGTTTTTACCCGTCCGGTACCGGTACGTTTTTACTCGGGATCTGATCATCTGCTGTCCTCCCATCCTGAGATTCTATTTACTATATGTAATAGATTCCCTCACGGTATCCGCGATTATAAGACTCGTAATTTAAAAGAGGCGATTGCCGATTAGAGATTGCGAGGACGGGAATTGAGGTTTTATGAATTTTTTATTGCATTTCGGATGAATATATATTAGCATGTTCATATTAGGTACTTATCGTACCTTATTGAGATTTATGGGAGGAGAATTTATATGGCTGAAAGAAATAGGACTGTATTGATTTCAGGTGCAAGCATCGCCGGCCCGACCCTGGCCTACTGGCTTTCCAAATATGGATTTGATGTAACCGTGGTCGAACGCGCGGAGACGATCCGGGGCGGCGGTTATCCCATCGATGTCCGGGGGACGGCGGTCGACGTGGTCGAGCGGATGGGGATACTCCGGCAGCTCCAGGCGGCTCATATCCATTCGCAGAAGATTACTTTTTACGATCCCGATGGCGGCATTGCCGGCGTGATCAGGCCAGAGGAGCTTACTGGCGGCGAGGAAGGACGGGACATTGAACTGCCCCGGGGCAGGCTGACGGAATCGCTGTTTGATCTGACTAAGCGCCAGTCGGTCCGATACTGGTTCAAGGACTCAATCGCCACCCTGAATGACGACGGCTCCGGTGTGGATGTCAGCTTCAAGAGCGGCCGTCGCAGCAGATTTGACATCGTCATTGGGGCTGATGGCTTGCACTCGAACACGCGTCGTCTTGTGTTCGGCCAGGAGGGGCCGTTCAACCGATATCTCGGTTATTGCTTCAATGGCTTTTCCATTCCGAATGATCTCGGCTTGTCCCACGAGTCCGTCACCTACGCCACTCCGGGGAGGATTGCCGTGTTATCGGCCTCTGGAGACAGCGATACGCTGCATGCCTTCCTGACGTTCGCATCTGAGCGGCCGCCATTTTCAGAGAACCACGATGCCGACAAGCAGCGCAAGCTGACCGCGGAGATATTTGCCGGCGGCGGCTGGGAAATCCCCCGTCTGGTGAAGGCGATGATGGAATCCGACGACTTGTATTACGACGTCGTCAGCCAGATTCACATGCCTCGTTGGTCGGCGGGGCGGGTAGCGTTGGTGGGCGATTCAGCCTTCGCGCCCTCTTTCTTGTCGGGACAGGGCTCAAGTCTGGCGCTCGTAGGCGCGTATATTCTTGCCGGAGAGCTGGCTTCCCATGAAGAGCACGGAGAGGCTTTCACAGCTTATGAGCAAATCATGCGGCCGTTTGCTGAAGCGAATCAGGCCCTGGCCGGCCGCGGCGCGACCTTCCTCTTGCCGCGCACCAGTGAGGAGCTTGAAGCCCGCAACCAAGCGCTGGCTTCATTGCAATCATCAGATCAGGAAAACATGCCCGGTGATGAGTCCAGAGACGTGCACAGCTCGCTTCGCCTGCCTGATTACGCTGCTGCGCTCGAGGCTGCAGCAAAGAGGATCTAGAACCCGTGAGAACGAAAGACGGGCAGGGAAACGCCGGGTGGTCTTCCCCCTTTCTCTTGCCGAGAAGACATTAGAAAAGAGCTGAACGCAAACAGCCCGCTGCCGTTATTTCATCCGGTGCGCGCTGTTTGCGTTCAGCATAATATCGTGGTTCGATGCAAAAAATAAGGTAATCCCGCAGCGCCCATTTTGAGAAAATGAGTTATGCAAGAACAAGCGGTAAAAAAATATCGTCAATAATTTCTGTGATAGCTTGGTCGGATAATGCCTCATGGGTTGTAAGCAATTCGTATCGGAGCAAATCTGCGGGGAGGGCTATAACCCTTGCATTGATTCTTTTCGGGTTAACCTCTCCCCGATCCTCAGCGTTTTTCAAAATTGTCTTCATGGCTAATGTCAGTTTGTCTTCGGTTCTCGGTTGCATAAGCTGCGGCAATGAAGAAATTAAATCCTTGCCATGATACTCGACCATTATGCCGTGTATGGTTTCAGCACCGATCATTTGCAGAGGCTTGACTATTCTCTGGAGCAGGATAAGCACATCCTTACGCAAATCGCCTGTGTCCGGCGCGTCGATGGAAGGCTTGGGCACATGCTTGATTATGGCTGCAACGACAAGCTTAGCTTTATTGGGCCAACGACGGTATACCGCATTTTTATTTGTTTTTGCCCGCACGGCGACTCCCTCCATGGACAATCGGGCATAGCCAACCTCGTTAAGTTCTTCCCAAGCGGCCTGCAGAATGGCATTCTCGAGGATATCGCCACGTCGCCGTGTGCCTTTATTCTGATTCTCTTTTTGAATGGATCCGTGGGAATCGGAAGACCTCTCATCCATTTTTTCATCCATACTTGCTTTCCTTCTTTCAACATTTTTATCATTTTCTATTTTTCGCTGCAAATATTCGCTATTTCTTTCCGGCGTGGTAATGACGGGGCTTTGCTCCTTCTCCCATTATACTACCAGGAGATGCGTGGTGAGAGGGTTTTGTTTACCGGCTTTTATTGATTCACAAGGAATTGGCATATTGCTAACTAAAGCTGGATTGTATCAAAAAAATGGAGCTTATGACAACTACAGCAGTTGAACATAAGCTCCGTATGATTATAGCTTCGTGTGGCGAGGGAACTTGTCGGTAAACGGCATGAGTTAACTGCCAACCTTGTAATTCCGTTCCGGCGTCAACATTGGTGATACAGGTTGACTTTTTTAACCTTGGCAAGCTCCATCTTACATTACAGCGGGAGACGTGCAATGATCTGCGCAGCTTCCGCCCTTGTCGCAAAGCCTTGGGGATTAAACATTCCGCTGCCTTGGCCATTATCCTACATGCTGCCGCAAAAAACTTCCGACGCCAGAAGGGGCATGCCCTATTCCTCGAAAAGCTTCTCTCCCCTATGCAGCCGCCAGGCTATCCGCGCCGTATGCGGCGTTTCCCTCGCAGTCGGCGCGTGGGCGGCCAAGTAACGCACAGCTGCGAGCAGCAGCGTTTCCTTCGCGCGCTCGGCAAAAAGATCATTACGTCCGCTCCATTTGCCGTAGGCGGTCATAGCCGCTTCATACAGCTGAAAAGAGTGAAATTCCGCATCCTCTCTCAATAGCCCATGACCAAGCGTGTTCATCAGCGCGGCGGGATCGCCTCCGGCCCGCAAATAACGGATCACCCATCCGGCGGCCTCGTTCACCTGCTGCCTCTGGTCCATGAGCTGCAGCAGCTCATCCAGTTCCGGGAGCTTGCCGCCGGGTGCGGGCTTCGGCCTTGCAGCAGCGGGAACATTGAGAAAGCGGTCCAGGTAAACGCTGATTGCTCCATAAAAGACCGCCCTCAGGAGCAGCGGCTGACGGCTGCGGGAGATCATTTCATACACCGCATGCGCATGTGTGAAGGTATGCAATACCGCAATCCAATCGCCAAAATCATTTTGCGTATGAAAGCGCACAATCCGCTCCGCCGCTGCAAGCTCGACCAGCTGCGCCAGGTGAAGAGGGTCTTTCCCCTCTTTGATGAATTGAAGCATCATATTAATGGTATGAAGCGGCTGATCGCCGAGCAGTGCGGCAACCAGAATTTCTTCCTCTTCCATTCTAAACGGCTGATAGGTTTTCTCGCCTCCGGTATGGACACTCAGCTGGCTGAACGCTTCCCGAAGCGGCTCAACCAGATTGACCGGCGCCTGCCATTGATGCAGCTCTTCGCTTCGCGTGGGGCTGCCCATGAGAGGGACCAGCGAAGCCAGCACCTGCATTCTCGTCTCGGGATTGACCAGACTTAGCGATTCGAATGCTTTATTATGAAAATCCAGGGTATGGCCGCCATCGAGATAAAAGTGGTCAGTGACCGCTGTGAGCATCATGTCCGCAAGCTCTTCATCCGAAGCCCCTCTGCCGACGGCAGTCAGCAAAATCCGCTCAGCTCCCTGCGTATCCCTTACTTCCATGCAGCTGCGGTACCATGCGGTCAGCCTCTCATGGGGAACCTCATCGCCCGGCAGCCTGCCCAGAAGATGATGCTCCGCTCTGCCGCTGCTGCTTCGGGCCACATGATGCAGCCCCTGGTACAACGCCAGCAGCTTGCCCATCCCATCCAGCTTTGGCAGGATGCGCGTCATCGCAGTCAGAATCGTAAGTCCCGAATTCCAGCCGCCGCTAAGACGGGTACCGTATTCAATGCCCGTCCGGGCGATTTCATCCGCCGGCACGCCTGATTCCAGCAGGCCGACAATCGCTTTGGCGATGACAATGCCGATATTTTGCTCCAGCCCGCTCTTCAACCGCTCCAGCTGCTTTTCCTTATCCCGGACGCCCCGCGAGCGCGAATGCACCCAAACGCCGTCCTCCCCTACTTTCACTTCATGCGAGGGAACATCATCCGCCCATGGATCAAACGTCCCTCCACTGCACACATCAAATCTGGCATGATGCCAGTGGCAGGTCAGGATACCGTCGCACAGGCTTCCCACATGCAAGGGAAATCCCAGATGGGGACAGCGGTTATCCACTGCGTATACCTGATCTTCATGATAAAATACGGCGATGCCGCCTTTAATGACTTTAGCTTTTTCCTGTTGAAGCGCTTCCAGTGTTCCGGCGAATAGCCAATCTTCCGTCACGTTTGCCATACTCATTAGGAACAAACCCCTTTCGGCCCGTATAATAAGCTTGCATCTTATTATAGCAGTGATGAACGGTTCACAGCCATGAAAAAGACGCGGCTCCCCGCCAAATGAGTACAGAACATCTCAGACGGAACCACTTTGAACACTTGCCGGACCAAGGATACATGGGCCAACGCCATTCCGTAACAAACACCCAGTCACGGCGGAGCGGTTCAGCATACACTTACAAAGTACCCCAAACATAAGGAGGTGCTTTGGAATGGGTTGTGAAGGCGAAGTCGGCGGAGTTGGCTACGGCGGTGCAGGCAGAGGAATCGGAATTATCCTCGTACTCTTTATCTTGCTGGTCATTATCGCTTGCAGTTGCGGATTTGGCGGATTCGGTTACTAATTAATCCCTATGGGACGTAATTCACTGAACACGTTCCGTACTTGTTAACCTCCCTAATAGACCCGCTCTGCGGGTCTTTTGCCGTTTCCCCGGCAAATCATTTTGCTTCCCGGCCGCACACTGCTGATTTGAATTTGGATAATGTTCCATAAAGTTTTCCATACTAGCTTTAATCCCGCGAATGGAGTGATCATTTTGCCTAAAGAAAAAAAAGAAGAACATGAACCGACTGTCGCGCCTGAGATGGATACTCATAACTCCCTTGAAGAGGAACCGACCGAAGAAGAACGGGAGCGAGGCGACTATACAGAAGTGACACGCCTCTATCTCGATCGGACTCCAGAGGATTGATATGAACAATTCCGTCCTCTTCTTTGTCGGGTTGTTCCTCGTCATTGTCGCAGGAATTCTTTGGACAACAGATACAAACCGGGCTGTCGTGTCGATCCTCGCGATCGTCGGCATCATCGCTACCGTTGCCGGCGCTGTATTGCATCTAAAGTACCGAACAAAAACTTAAAGCATATAACCTTCGTTTGTCAGGTCGTTTGCAATTACCAAGGAGGAGCAGTACATAAACGAACCTGTTTGGAATTAGAGCTGCTGCCGGTTTGATCCAGAGGATTTGAGTCCGGGATAGACCGGCTTCATGCGCAAGATTTTCAGGATAGGAGACTTCTTCATGAACAGCGTTTCCAAGTTTCTCATCGTTGCCGGTGTTGTCATAATCGGGATTGGCTTGATATGGGCTTTTCTAGGCAGGTTTATTAACCTGGGCCGATTGCCGGGTGACATCGCTGTCGAGAAAGGAAATTTCAAATTTTACTTCCCGATTGTTACCTGCATCGTGATCAGCGTCGCTCTCACTTTAATTTCATACCTCGTTCGCTGGTTCACGAAGTAGATCATCTCCTTCTCGGGTCAACCGTCCGCATTCATTCTTTATACTCCGCTCCTCGGTATTCCTATTATAGTTAGTGCAGAGGAAGAGCACTATTGTCGCGAAGGAAGTTGGGAACGTCAAAAGCCTTCGGAACTATTCAAAAATTGCAAAGCAACGAGGCATATAAATAAAGAAGGCTGCCACTCGGCAGCCTCCAGGCATTAAATTAACCTGCTTCACATGAGCTTAACAGGTACATTCTCTCCGTGTTTACTTATCGATGATCTCATCCAGTGATGATTGTGTATCACGCCTCAATATCTCGGCAATTTCACGATCACTTTCATTTTCACCTTGAATGGCTTTCGCCGCATCTGCCTGCTGCTTCAATTGCTCTTCAATTTGCCCGATACCATGAGCCTCTTGATGATTACGGCTTGATGTCATAGTTGTCACCTCCCTCAACATTCCAGGGAATTCCCCAACCATTATTATGCGTTAATTGACAGGGAATTATGACTTTGGCTAGATTTCCATACAGTCTCGTTTGTTTATATTAAAGTTAGTCAGTGGATGCTTTTCAACCTGACTGTCAGCCTTTGACCGCTCCGACCATCAAGCCCTTCACGAAATATCTTTGCAGGAATGGATAAAGGAATATGATTGGTCCAATCGTAACAACGGTAAGCGCCATCTTGATGGACTCCGAAGGAATCTGAGCGGAAATCCGCTGCATATCCATCGCATTGCTGGAGCTTTTGAGGAACTCCACATTCGAGACCAGCGTCCGCAGGAGCAGCTGCAGGGGCTGCAATTCCTGCTTGTCGACAAACATGAGACCGAGAAACCAGTCATTCCAGTAGCTCAGGGCCATGAATAATCCGACCGTCGCCAGAACCGGTTTGGCAAGCGGCGCAATCAGCCGGAAGAAGATCCGGAATTCGCCGGCTCCGTCCATTTTGGCCGATTCATAGATATCCTCCGGAATGGAGAGCAGAAAATTGCGGATCAGAAACATATTGAACGCATTGGCGAGCGGCGGAAGTATCATCGCCCACAGCGTATCCTTCAGATGCAAATAGTTGACACAGATAATGTACCAGGGTACGAGCCCGCCATTGAAGAGCATCGTGATAATGACATAGACGGATAAAATATTGCGGTATTTGAACGATCGCCTTGCCATCACATAACCGCCCATACTGGTCACAAGCAGGGACAGCAGTGTTCCGGCCGCGGTTACGAGCAGGCTGATTCCGTATGCGTCCACGATCCGGTTGGAGCCGAGAAGCAGGATCTTGTAGGAGTCAAATGTGATATGCCGGGGTATCAGCGCGTAGCCGTAATTGACTATATCATTCTCCGTGCTGAGCGAGCCGCTGATCACCATGATGAACGGCAGCAGGCAGGAAAGGCTGAATAACGAGATAACGAGAATAATAAAAGCCTGACTGAAGGAAAAGCTTTTGCTGTGCACGGCTTGTTGCCTCCTCTATCGTTCATTTAGAAAATGGCTGAATCCTTATCTACTCTTCGCGCCGCATAGTTGCTTCCGATTACGAGTACAAAAGCCACCACCGATTGAACGAAGCCTGCCGCGGACGCCATGCCGATATCTCCGGATTTTCTCAGGCTGCGGTAAACCAGTGTATCTATGACATCCGTTGTCGGAAAGAGCAGCGACGCATCGCCAATCATGGCATAGAACATCCCGAAATCGGCGTTCATGATCCGCCCGACAGCAAGCAGGGTCAGGATAATCACCGTCGGCTTCAGCATCGGAATGCTGATGTAGCGGGTCTGCTGCCAGCGCGATGCGCCATCGATGGATGCGGCTTCGTAATAGGAATTGTCGATGCCCGACAGCGCTGCCAAATAAATAATCGTTCCATAGCCGGTCACCTTCCAGCGCAGCGTCATGGTTAGAATAAAGGGCCATAATCCCGCTTCGCTGTAAAAATCAATAGGAGTGAATCCCAGCGATTCAATAATCCGGTTGACGGCCCCGCTCTCATAGTTGAGCAGATTGTATACGAACACCCCGACCACGATCCACGAAATGAAGAAAGGCAGGAAGGTGAGCGATTGCGTAACCCGCTTAAAATATTTGTTGCGCACTTCATTCAGCAGCAGCGCAAGTCCGATCTCGAACACGAGGCCGACCGCAATAAACAGCGCGTTGAGCAAAATCGTATTGCGGATCGCCCGGTAGGCCGCCGAGGAAGAAAACAGATAATCGAAGTTATTAAACAAGGGGCTCGCCCAGTCGCTCCCGAATATCCCCTTGCTGAAATCAAAATTTTTGAAGGCGATGACAAGCCCAGCCAGCGGCAAATAGTTAAACAGGAACAGCAGGACGGCAACGGGCAGGAACATGAGCAGCAGAGCGCGGTTGTTTATCAAATCCCTGATCAGCCCCGCGCTTTTTTTTCTGAGCGGGCTGCCTGCCTGCTTGGTTAGGGGGTTCATCATTTCTTCATCTCCTGTCTCTTGTTACTTTAATGATAACGAATCGGGAAAAAGGGGACCATGAGTCAGAATTAAACTTTGTGGTTCAGATTTGGCTTGTTCCGAAAGGCGGGGAAAAGAAGAGCGGCTGCGCATTCAGAACCTTCTTTCGATATTCGCAGGTGCTGCAAGCGCGTCTACCGCTTGTCACTGTTTGTCGCCGTCCTTTGGCGGCCGATAGGAGTGAAACTTATAAAATCTGCAGGGCAAACAAAAAAACTGCCCCACCACAAGGATGGGACAGCTACAAGCGTTGTTTATATCGCTAAACACTTACAGGGTTAAAACCCGTTATTCCTCAATTTCCGTCCAGGAATGCTCGGCACGCCAGTTCAACATGCGGCATGCCTGCTCGTTGCTGACCAGTGCTTCCCTTGCCTCGAACCGCTTGCCCCGGATTTCAACCCCGGGATAAAACTCGGCTAACAGTCGCGCTGTTTCCCAGTCACTCAGCGTATCCGGGGCGGTAATATTGAGCGATGCCGAGCCGCAGTTTTCTGCCTGGAGGGAGGCCAGGCATGCCGCGGCGGCGTCGCGGATGTCGATATAGCTCCACAGAGTCCGTTTATGCCGCTCGGGAGTGCGGATACTCGCTTCCATCGCCCTGTATTCCTCCGGTCTTATGATCGTCGAGAACCGGAGCGACAGTACCTGCATTCCGTTCCTGCGATTAAACATGTCTCCGGTCTGTTCATTCACAACCTTGGACAAACCGTAGCATTCCTGCGGAAGCTGGGGGTGGCTCTCGTCCACCGGCACGTAGCGCGGATCAAAGGGCGATGGTGCCCAAGCAAAACCATAGGAGGATTCACTGGAGCCAATAACCGCTTTTCTGATCCCAAGCACGGATGCCGCCTCCAGCACGTTATAGGTTGAAATAACGTTATTGGAAAAAATATACTCATGCGTATAACTGACCGGAGCAGGAATGGCTGCCAGATGGATAAGCGCATCCGTGCCGGACATCCCTCCGATCACCTGCCCCAAATCCTTCAAATCCACTCTGATCTGCTTGCAGCGCAGCTTGTCGGAACGACGCTCATCCAGTGCGGTCACCTGATGACCTTCTCTGAGCAGATGTTCCACAACCGCGTGCCCCAGTTTTCCGCTTGCTCCCGTTACAGCAACATTCATTATTCCGATCACTCCTATGCTGAATTATGGGCGTACCAGTGTACCATCTGCTTTTCGGTCCAGCTTGTAAGGCTTATGATAGGCCGTCCTGCTCCAATCATCCTGAAGCAGGCGGGCCGCCTTCTCTTCATCGATATCAATGCCCAGTCCGGGCTTGCCCGATTGATAGAGGAACCCGCCTCTTCTTTCAATCAGCCCGGGGAAGGCTTCGCGCTCCGCTTCTTTAAAATGATTGATTTCCTGTATGCCAAAGTTCCATACCGCCATATCCAGATGGACGGCTGCGGCCTGATTGACCGGATCGTTCTCTCCGCCTTCCTGCCAGGCTGTCCGGACGCCGAAGGTCTCGCATAATGCAGCGATCTTCCGGCAGGCGCTGATTCCCCCGGCCTTGGATACCCGCACGCGGATAAAATCAATCAGGCGCTCCTTGACGAGCTCCGTCCATTCCTGCGGATTGCTGAACAGCTCTCCGACTGCCTGCGGCGTCGAGCTTTGCTGCCTGAGCTGGCGGTACCAGCCGATCTGCTCGGGCGGCAGCACATCCTCAAGGAAGAACAACTGATAAGGCTCCAGGCGCTTGGACAGCTGTATCGCTGCGATCGGATGCAGATGCTCGTGCACATCATGTGTAAATTGAACGCCCATACCGAAGGTGAGACGCAGCTGCTCGAACATTTGCGGAATCGCATTCAGGTAAGCGGCTTCGTCAAAAACAGGGCCGCTGCTCCAGGGCTGCTCCGGACGACGCACCCCCTCCCCATCCACGAATCCTCCGCCCCCATAGGAGCCAAGCTGGCATCGGACAACCGAATAGCCTTCCTCCAGATAGCGGTGAACCTCATCCTTCAGCTGCTGCAGATCGGATCCGCCTGCGTGGCCATAACACGGGACGGCAGCCCTGCAGGCGCCGCCGAGCAGTTGATAGACCGGGAGTCCGGCTTCTTTCCCTTTAATGTCCCACAGCGCCATATCGATGCCGCCAATCGCAGTTTGCAGGGTGCTGCCGTTTCTCCAGTACCCGCTTGTATACATGGTCTGCCAGATATCCTCGATCCGGGAAGCATCCCGGCCGACGAGCAATGGCCCGAGCAGCTGCTCGACGATCTGTACAACAGCCTCGGGATTGTACATGTCGCTTGCCGATCCAATCCCGTATAACCCTTCCTGATCGGTCAATACCTTGACAATCGTCCAGCTTCCGTCATGCCGGGTGCGGATACATTTCACTTGTGTGATTTTTGCCACTTGCGCTTCCTCCGTTTCCAGACTTTTTAAACTTATAAAATTCGTATATTCGTATTGGCTCACATCTGCAGAATTCTATAAGTTCTGAAGAGAGAAGCAGCTCCCGCCGCCTGAAGACGGCGGAAGCTGTTCTTCTTATACTGTCTTCTTTTCGTTGTGCCTGCTTCTTTCCGTGATGCTTTACGGATTGATCAAAGAATAGATCCGGTAGAAAAGCACAGCCGCTTCGGCGCGGTTCAGATTGGCCTTCGGATGAAGGAGGCCGCCGCTGCCTTCCACGATGCCCGCCTTCACTAAGGCGGATATGCTTTCCCGTGAATACGCTGCTGCTGCGCCTGCATCCTTATAACCGGTCAAATCCGCTGCCTTGCCGGCCGCCAGCTTCAACTCGCTAAAGGCCAGCGCCCGGTTCAACAGAACCATCGCGTCTTCCCGGGTAATCGGCTTCAGCGGCTCGAAGCGGCCGCTGCCGGAACCAAGCGTAATCCCCAGCGCTTTGCCAATGCCCACTGCCTCATAATAATAGGCATCCGGCTTCACATCGGCGAAGCTGCCAGGCTCCGCAGCGGTAAGCTCAAGTGATTGGGTCAGAAGAACGAGGAAATCTGCTCTCGTGATGGAGAGACCCGGGGAATAACGATCAGCCGATATCCCTTCCACTATCCCCTTCGCTGCAAGCGCTTCAATCTCCTGCTTCGCCCATGGATAACGGGACAGATCCTTAAAGCTTTTCTGAACGTACGCGACGGCATAAGTACTGAAATGTCCGGTTTTGAATACCATCTGACTATTCTTGCTGTCAAAATGACCATTCTGGACCGGCTCGGCTTCACCCTGCCCATTGATATACCATATAACAAGCTTGTCGGTATCATTCCTTTCTTCCGAAGTCGGCTCATAAGGAATTGACACGGTTACAGCCGTATCCGCACTGCTCCAGGCTAGCGGCTTACCGTCAACCTCCAGATGAATGCTCAGCAGCGGATGGGACCCGATGCGGGCTTGAAGATCGCTGCTTAACGCGGTCACATCCGCCTTCTCCAGATAAATCACAATGGTACGGTCTGCGGCATCGAGCAGGGCGCCATCAAGCATGGTGCCGGGAAGCTCCAAGGTTCCCAGGGCAGTCGAGATAATCAGGTGTATGCTTAAGGCGTCTGCCCGCAGCAGATCAACCGGCAGCTCCACAGCATAGCCCTTGACATCCGCTTCATCCGTCAGCTTCAATTGAAGCCGCTTGATGCCGTCCTGATCCGCTGTCGCAAGCTCCAAAGCCTTGTCGAATACCTCCTGCGTTAGCGCTGCCTTGGCGATGCCCCCTGCCAAGTCCATCACCGTATCCGCCGTGATGATGACTGCTCCCTGATCATCGAGCTCAACGACAGGCTGGGCTGCACTCGCCGGATATTGGGGCGATGATGGATACGGGTTGGTATCCGGATCCGTTCCTGGATCGGTTCCCGGATCTGTTCCTGGATCGGTTCCCGGATCTGTACCTGGATCGGTTCCTGGATCAGTCCCTGGGTCTGTTCCCGGATCTGTGCCCGGGTCTGTCCCCGGATCTGTCCCCGGGTCTGGATTTATCCCCGCGCCAAGCTCCTCAAGCACCGATTTCAATCGGGTTTTAACCTCTCCTTCGGGCAGCGGGTTCACAAAGTTCGCCGCGGCATCCAGATGGGTAACATCCGGGTACTGGCGGACTTCTTCCACCGCAGCTTCCGCAGCTGCTTCTGCGATAGCCCAATAGCTGCCGCTCAACAGATACAAGTCGCCGAACAGCGTCGCATCCTTGCTTGAGCCTATTCCCTGGTTGTATTCCATAAAGGCGTTTCTGCCCTCGCCGTCATTCTCGTTCATCAGCAGCGAGATTCCGATAGGAGCGCCCGGGGTAAATACATAATCAGGCGAATGCAGCGCTGCAAACGGAATCTTGATGTCATAAACGGTTGTTCCGTCCTCGCGTGTAATGGCCGCTTCGGCATCGTCCAAATCTCCCGTGTCCACACCGGATGGGGCTCTCCAGCGCCATTTCGTTACGGTTCCATCATTGTGGAGCGCAAAACCCAGTTCGTTCACGTTTTGGCTTGCTGTACCATCCTGTCTGGACAGGTCGATCCCCACCTGGATACTGTCGCCCTGCCAGATATCAACACCCGTCCAGTTCTGATACTGACTGTCGTCACGGACACGTATTTTCATATACAGGTTGGATTCATCCCATTGCAGCTCGGCATGCGCGCTGAGATCATCCACCCCGTTCCAGCTGCCGCCCAAGCTGATATATTGATTGGCTCTGTCGATATCGACAGCCGGAAGCGTTCCCGCATCCCCGCCGCCGTCAGCAAGCGGGTAGGCAAGCGATTGACCCACTCCGGCTGTCACGACGTAGGACATGCCATCATCTAGGGTTATTTTGAATTTGGCGTTATCACTGGCGAGGAAGGGAAGCTTGAAAGTCAGGCTCTCGCCATATCCAACGCCTTCGAAACGGACCGGAACCCACTTACTTGCAATTTGCACGGGCTCCATCAGCTCAATCCTGCCTTTCATCGGCTCCAGCTGGGAGACATTGCGGAGGGTAAGCGTGTGGTTCCACTCTTCCGGATGAGCCGGGTCAACCGCCTTTTTGGATAATTCCAGCGCCACAGGCGTCAGATCCGTTCCGCTGACCTTTCCGCCTGAATGATCCTCCAGCTTGATTCCGCCCTGGAACAGGTTCGCGCCTTCACGGAGCGCCACAATGTCAGGACCGGCATAGATATGCGTCGATCCCGCCTGTTGAAAGTACGAATCGTATAATGTGATTTCTCCGCCCAGGGCATTGACGCCCCTTGCGCCGGAAACGGTGAAATTGCTCTGCTGCAGATTCACTTTTCCCGAGAGCGCGTCGACGGAGCGGGTCGTGTCGCCCCACATCGATGTATTGAAGAAAGTGGCCTCGGAGTCAAATCCTTCATCAACCGTGATATAGACCTTATCCGATGTGCTCATGGACACCAGCTCGGTATTGATGAATGTCAAGCCGCTGTCTCCCGCCGCCTCCACAAATACACCCTTCTTGCTTCCATCGGTGCCATGACCAAGAACAACAGCCTCGGGGCCGACCCCATCCTGCGCCACAAAATGAATGCCGTACTGGGAGCCGTAAACGAAGGTATTGAAAATCGTCTCCCCCTCTGTATGACCGATACGGAAAGCATCCAGATTCTCCTTCTGGTAATTCCAGACCACGTCCTGCTGCTCTCCCGGCACATGGTTGGGATAGGTGCTTCTGGAGTAATAATGGGGATTAAACTGCACATTCCGCATGATTCCGCCGCTCGCCCCGCCGCCTAGGTAAATGCCTTCCTTCAGCGGCGAACCGGCAACGTAATCGATATAATGTCCGCTTGTGTCGTAGCTGCCGAAATCAATGCCCTGATAAGGATTCACAAGCGTTGTGTTGATCGCATATACGTCGTGGCCTTTGCCCCGAATCGTCCAGGCGTAAGGCTTGACGCTGCTCCAGTCCTGCTCGTCGTAATAGACCGAGATTCCTCTGATACCGCTGCTGCTCTCAAGAGTAATGAAAGCATCCCCGTCCGGGGCGTTTTCGCCATAATTGGTGAAAATAACGCTGCCTCCACCGATCGTATGATGAGGTACATCCCAGGATCCGCGAAGCTCAACGCCGCTTGGAACAGTAAGGGCTTCATTAATCCGGTAAGTTCCGGCCGGAAAATAAACCGTTCCACCCGTGCCCGCCGCATCGGCTAACGCCTGCTTCACCGCTGCGGATACATCGGCCATCCCCTGCTTGTCGGCATTATAGGGCGCAGCGGTCACGTCGAAGAGCGCGCTTGCCGCCGGTTTCGGCTGTACTGCAATATCCGTCTGAATATCAGCCGGCATGGTTTTCAGCTGAATGTTCCCATTCTGATGCACATTCAAATCGGCTGCATCGCTGTCATCCTTAATATCCAGCTCGCCTTCGTAACCGGAATTAAGGGTATTCACCTTTTCCACGCTTTTGCCTAAGGACAGATGGTGATCAGGCAGGCCAAATCCGGTTTGACCCAATATGACCGATCCAGCATCCGCTTTAATCGCATACGCGCCTCCTGCATGATCCCAGTTCGCAATGGTACTGTTCTCGAAGGAAATCACGCCTGTTCCTTCATTAACTACAGCATTGCGGGGATTGCCGCCCACCGTCACCGTATTGAACTGGACGATGGAATGGAAGCCCGATGTGGCGTAAATGGACATGGGGTTGTCGCCGGCATCGGCCAGAAACTCGCTGTTTGAGATCAGCAGCCCGTAATCGTTGACGCCTTCAATCTTGAGCGCCACGTTGCAGGAATCGATATGAATGCCGTACAGCTGTGCATTTGCCGTCTCCAGGGAGCCGGTTCGGGTCGTAATCCGCATGCCGGTCTGATAACCGGAAATATGAACATCGGACATATACTCCCAATCCGATCTGCCCATCACGATGCCTTCGGCATGCGTTGTCATGTAGGCAAGCAGCTCCGGTCTCGCAGGAGCGCCGGCCAGCCCGGAATTGGACCAGTAATCAGGCGACAGCCTGATCCCCTCCAGACGGCCGATATCGGTCGTGTAATCCAGGAAAATACCGGTTTTCAGTGTCGTTCCGTACAGATTATGGATATAATGCAGCTCATTCCAGACCGGACCGATTTTGATCCCGTTATAGGAATTGACCAGCGTAACATTCTCCACCGTCGCATTATCGCCGGTCAACTGCTCAATGGTCCACGGGTAAGGCGTGATCTCGCCCGCCGCCTGCTCCGGATACCAGATGGACAGGTTCGTAACCCCGCTGGACTGCTCAAGCTGGATGAAGCTTCTTCCATTCTCTTCGCCTCGCCCGCTGTATGCGTCCAGAACGGTTCCTTCCACTCCATCGGAAGAATCGGGATTAGCCCAATCCCCGCGCAGAGTAACCCCTGTCGGCACAAGCAGATTTCCCGTGATTTTGTAATGGCCGGCCGGGACAAAAACAACTCCGCCTCCGTCATTGCGGGCCGCGTCAAGCGCGCTTTCGAAGGCTGCCGTGTCATCGGTCACGCCGTCACCCTTTGCTCCGTAGTCCGTCACCTCATAATTCGCGATTACAATATCCTTCGTATCGTATTGGGTATCGATGACCTTGGTCTGGCTTCCCACGCTCACCCGCGGCTCCTTGGTTACCTTTACCGAAGCAATGGACAGATCCGGATTGCCGGGCACGGTTCCCGCACCCTCCACGCCGATGCGGAAATCGGCGCCGTTTGCCCGATTGGCGAATTTGGCATCGCTTAATTTGACCGTATAGCTCTTCCATTGATTGGTATCCGTGTACGTGAACAGCGGCGCGTCCTTGAAAGCCGCCGAAAGCGCATCATACTGCAGCACGATGCTGCCGTTGCCTTTATCCAAATATTCAATCGTCACAAAAACATTCTGATCCTGATTGTCAAAGAGATACTCATCCGAGACATTCATGTAGAAAAACAGAGTGCCGGGACTAGGCGCGGCCTTATTCGTTTTCCAGTAGCCTTTTCCCGCTAATTCTCCCGTTTGCAGCCCTTCCGGGTAATCGCCCGCATTTGCCGTTATGCCGTTTGTTACAGGCACCTCGCCAAGCGTTATCCCAACGCTATTGTCTGGCTCAGGCGGGTTTTTGGGAGTCTTGGTCACATTGACGGAGGCTACCTTCAGATCCGCATTGGTGCTGGCGGAGGCTCCGCCTCCCTCAATGCCCAGCCGGAAATCGGCACCGTTGGTCCGGTTGGCGAACCTGGCGTCCGTCAGATCAAACGTATGCGTCTTCCATGTCTTGGTATCCGTGTACGTAAACAGCGGCGCATCCTTGAAGGCTGCGGATTCCGCATCGTATTGCAGAACCATCTTGCCGCTGCCTTCGTCAAAATATTCCACCGTTACCTGGACGTTTTGATCGTTAGTATCATGCAAATATGTATCGTCCACATCCATGTAAAAATAATGAGTGCCCGGCGCTGCTGCCAGCTTGTCGGTCTGCCAATAGGTGATTCCGGTGACGGTACCTGTCCGCAGGCCATCCGGATTGTCGCCGGCCCAGGCATGAATTCCGCTCTCCGTCACTGTTTCCCCGAGCGTTATACCCGCATGGTCAGGCGGAGCATCCGCATGCACTGCTGACTGGACGGGGATTCCGCCCGCTATCATCAGCAGAATAAGAATTCGCGCCAGCATCGTCTTCGCAGACAGCCGGGCCATGCGTCTGAAGCTGTTTGTCATCTCATCTTCCTCCTTCGTTTTCAACTCCCTTCCATTATAAGGATTGTCTGAAAGCGTAAACATAAGACGTTCCTAAACTATGCAGTCCGTTCTTGGCTTTGTTACGTTATGGAGCGGATATCTGGAGTAAAAAAGAACGATAGGGCCTCTCCTGTACCTGCATTACATAATCGACCTGCCAAGGATTCCGGGTTCTTGCAGCTTCCACCCGTCCATAATGAGCGGATACACAGTAACACTTGGTTACATTCATGCCGCGTGATACCATGTATAACACCCTGTCTGATTGGTATGTGAGATGAAGCAGACTATATTCGAAAGGAGAACATGTGCGAAGCAGACGATCCGGCATTTAGCCTGGTTAACAAAGAGGAATCAGTGAAGGGCCAGTAGTGCAGCAAGGTTTTTACTGTTTACAGGGCCGTAGCCCACGGCTGCATCGTGCGTACGAAGGTTTTTCCTTGCTGGAGCCGCTTTTGGGCCTCGGCACGAGCCGAAGTTATAGTGCAGCAAGGTTTTTACTGTTTACAGCACCGGAACCCCCGGCTGCATCGTGCGTACGAAGGTTTTTCCTTGCTGGAGCCAACGGTTGTAGCGTATGGGCGCATCCACTAATCAAAAGCAGCTTGATAACAAAGCGCTTGGGAAAGAAGCGGCCCTAAACCGCCATTTCTATTGCTGGATGAAAGCTGTCATTGAGAGCCAACATAAAAATCTTAAAGTGTATACTGCCTTTCACAAGCAATCGCAACCGATACACAGCAGGCAAATAATTGATAAGTTTGTTCATCGTTTGGTCTCGTTTGGTCTTCGTTTGGTCTTCGTTTGGTCTTCGTTTGGTCTTCGTTTGGTCTTCGTTTGGTCTTCGTTTGGTCTTCACTTGGTCTTCGTTCGGTCTTCGTTTTCCGGAACCAGGAGAAGATCAAACTCTAATCGTTTGAAGTAGCGGCCTCAAAATTTCAACACAGCATACAGGTGGAATTTTCATATGGAAGGAACATATCGCAAGATACAAGGAAAAGGCTGCCAAGAACATCGCTCTTGACAGCCTTTCCGAAAACCGGTTATTCATATCAGTGGTATACCGGCCATTTGTCGCGTGTGCGCGATCTATGGCGTACGACAGCGGACAGTCATGATTGTTGTTACGGGTACCACTCGTTTTGCGGGGAAGAGATGGCGCACCAGCGAGTGGCGAGCAAATAATCGAGCAGGACATCCGTCGCTTCCGGCGTTCCGATGCGCCGCAGCGCTTCTGCCGCATGGCCGCGCACATACCGGCTGTCGTCGTCAAGGGCATGAACCAGCTGCGGAATAGCCGGCTCCGCCTGCGGCCCTTTCTTGGCGAGCGATAATCCGGCCCAGAACCGGACCTGGTGATCCTCGTCGCCAAGCGCCTCAATCAATGCGGCGGTAACCGCCCCGCTCTTCTCTGTCACTGACAGATTGCCCAGTACCTCAACGGCTGTGCGGCGGATAACGGCAGAGTCATTTTTCGTCAAGCCGATGACCCCTTCCGCTGCCTGATCTCCGGAGACGCCCAGCTCACCCAGCGCAAAAGCCGCAAGATTCACGGTCAGCTCCTTCCCGTCGTCCAGCAGACCAATCAAACCTTCCGCTGCCGACGGCCCCGATGCGCTCAGCGCATAAGCAGCCGCTTCGGCAATCTTCTTGTCCTCGTTCCTAATAGCATCAAGCAGAATCGCTGTTCCGGCTGTGCCATCTGCAGCAAGACCGTAAGCAGCATTCAGGCGGACAGGTTCATAGCTGTCCTGCAGAGCGGCTTCCAGCAGCCGGCGAACGCGGCCGGCATCCTCATCCGCATGTAGACCCAGCTGGTTTGCGGCTTCCGCTCTGACGCGCCGGTCCTCATTCCCAAGCTGCTTCTCAAGCTCATTCAGATCCGCACTCGAGCTGTCGCTCTTGCGCCCTGACAGGTAACCGCCTTTACCGGCCAGCCAGTTCCAGTTGTTTTCCCACAGCAGATCATGCCGGTCCATTGGAATATCAAATTCAGCAGGCGCATGCCACTCCGTATCCGCACAATCCCAGGTAGGAGCAGTGGGAGCCTCCGTGCGCATAAACTCGAACTTCAGCATATAACGCTGTTGTCCCATCATATTGGCGTTGGAGCGATGCCAGATATCGTAATGAATCAGGGCAAAGGTGCCGGCGCTACCGCTTGCTTTGCCTTCCCACTCGTTATCGTCATTCTCAAAAATCCGGCTCTCGTGATACTGCGTGCCCGGCATGACGCCTGTCGGCCCCAGCTCAAGCGGCGTATCCTGCGGGAAATACATAATCATGGCCCACCAAGGCTTGTGATTGCGCAGTCTTTTATAACCCCAATAGCTGTCTTTATGCCAGTTGCCGGGAACCGGATTTTTGTTCAAATGGCCGTAACGGTGCGTGTGCATCATATAGTTCGCTCCCAGAACACTGGTCAATGCGCCTTTGATCACCGGACTGTCAAAAACAACCTGCAGCTCTCTGATGCGCGGAAGCAAATTATTGCCGGGATTGCCTTCCTTCTCGTAAACATAATCCAGCTGGCCCAACAAACGCGAATGAAATTCGTCGGAGAAATCGGTTTTGAGGATCAAGAAGCCCTGTGAGATAAATGTTTTCATCTGCTCGTCGTTTAATAGTTGAAGCGCTTTCTGTTCCATTGGTCACCCTCGCTTATCATTAAAGTTGGTTCCCTTCTCGCCTTGCCGGGAACGATGTCCTCATTATACAGCGGAGACAAATAACATAATATGAACGTTACTATGATGCATTTGCACAATACTTAGATTAGAGAGGCTGCCCGCTTCCTTTTGAATATAAGATTTCCCCGCTGCATTCACCAACCCATTGTCTTGCCAATGCCATCAAGGAACAAGCGAGATACTGTTCCATAAGGGCATCAGCGAGAGAAGCTAACCCCCTCATCCATGCAGCCAGGCCGGAATTGATTGCGGCTCTGTGATTGTGCGGAGATAGCTCATATACGGAAAGACGCCTCCAGCACCACTTTGCAGGTGGAGGCGGAGACGTCTTATTATAAGAAAACTCCTATCATGTGCGTCAGAAAGCCAGAAAATAGCTTTGAGCCATCTCCTTCTGCTTGATCATCTGCTATTCGTGAAGCCTCAGACTGAGGGTAACAATCTCCGCCCCCCGGACCGGGATATGATTCAAATCCGCCCGCTCCATACGCTCTTCCATGATGCCGCTCCGCCAGCAGTCCGGGATTGGCGCTTCATTGGCAGCGTTGTCCGTCTTGCCTCCGAATGAAGGAGCAGCAGTCAAAACCTGCGGCCGCTTCGAAAGATTGTACCAGCGCGCAATTACATCGCCGGTCTGCTCCGATACCTTCAGAGTGGAAAAAGACAGCATATCCCCCTGCCACGGCAGAAAGGAATGCTCCGCCGGCAGCTTCCCGGCATGAATGCCCGTCTGCTTCACCAGCAAGGGCACCTGGAATTGATAGGCTTCCTTCATAGAGGCGGCTGAGCCGTGACACAGCAGGTCATCCTCCCTGGAGGATGCTTCCATGACCGGGAATGGAATGATTTCCAGGCTCGTTTTATGCCCGCCAAGGCACTGGGCTTCCGGCGTCGGGAAATAACCCCAATCCCCAAGCTCGCCCACGGCACGCAGCAGCGTGACGGCAATGGTGCCTTTTTCATCCTGCAGGATTTCATATTCGTTCAGACCCAGATTGGCTATGGTCAAGCCCTCGGAGTCCCCCTTCAGCGTAACGAAAGCCTGCTGATGCTGGCAGTTGCTGGGGTTGGACCACTGGGCAGAAGGCGCATTATTGCGCTCCGCCACCTCGAAGATGGAATCCGCCATATGCCTTTCGGCACGGAACCCGGTCTCGAACAACACCCGCAGACGGTGGTCATGCGCCTGATTATTGAACGAGCTGTCTACCTTCACTCCGCAGGCGCTGCGGTCAAGCGATACACGGGTAGTAATCTCAAAAGGAATCAGCGCAGGCGATCGGCCGGACCTCCTGCCCGTGAACCAGACAAGCTCCCGCCGCTCCTGCTCCAGTAGAGAATCCGCCGATCTGGGAATCATCATCAGGTGCCTGATCTCGAAGGCCGCATGATACGGCGTATCTTCAAGTACCCGGATATCCGCATGCGTTCCTCGGGTGGTAATCGGCTGGTCATGGTTTGGCTGGCGGTACATGTATTCATTGCCGATATCTCCGGTATTCTCATAAACGCACAATCCCGGCAGCCGAACTCCCGTCCGTTTGTCGGTGATTGTTAAGGAGCCATCTGCTTCAATGGTCACCGCAAGGTTGTTATTCTCCATCGTGGTGCCGCCGGTGATCATGGAGCCGAGAGCTTCCTGCGTTTCAACCGGCCGGTGATCGCGCAGCAGCGCATACGTCGCGTGCCCAAGTGCCGGAACGTTCTCCAACTCGAACCGGACCTGTACGGATCTCGCAAAATAAGGCTGACGGAACCGGTCCTCCGGCAGTTCGTAACCGAAACGCAAGCCAAGATCCGTAATATCGCCGCTGATCTCGCCGCCCAGTGAATCAATCATCCGCAGCCCCGGCATGTCGATTGCCTTCAAGGCTTGCTTCATATCACGAAAGCCCATTCCTTCACTGAAATAGATGCGCTGCAGTTCAATATCGGCTGTAATCACGCCGCTGCGCTTCCAACCGGAAGTATTGACGATGACAAGCGGATACACCTCCTCCGCTTCAACCGCGGCGAAGCCGCTGGTATCGATGCTGCCGGTCAGCGAGGCAAGGCTATCTTCAATAATCGCTTCCACCAGATGCCTGCTTCGGGCAAAGCGGGCGACCATCTCCGCATGCACCTCATCCACGCTGCAGCCGCAAATACTGTCATGGGGATGGTTCTGCATCAAGGTTTTCCAGGCATGTGTAAACAGATGATGCGGATAGGCTGCCCCGGCGATGTGGGCGAAGACCGCCAACGGCTCGGCGGCTTTCTCCAGCAGCGCCTGGCCCTGCTGATTCAACTGCTTCAGGTAGATCCGGGAGGACGCGGTATTGACCAGCGTGGACCAGCCGTCCGTATGCTGGCTACGCAGCTCTCCCTTGACGACGGATAACCGCTCAGGCAGCGATGCCTGCAAAGCCTTGATGTAATCGTCGAAATTCGAATGGACGAAGTTCAGCTGCGGATACAGCTCCGAGGCTGTCTTGATGGCCTCTGCAGCATCGCGCTGGACGGGCTGGTGGTCGCAGCCGTTCATCATCAGCCAATGCGGCGTTGAGGCATATTTGGCTACTTCCTCAAGCTTGCGGCTCCAATAGTCCCGGGCTGCCTCGCGGTCCTTCGGGATTTCATTCCCGTTGCTGTACCAGTTGGCGAACAGGATGCCGAGCACCCGCGAGCCGTCCGGCGCTTCCCAGATCATTTCCGAGAATGGGGATTCATACTCCTGCGAATCAGACACCTGATTATTGAAGCCTGTCGGCTTGACGCCGCGGCCGAAAACCGCATTCGTGATTCCGGCCTGCTGCAGCAGCTGCGGAGCCTGCCCCATATTGCCGAACGAATCCGGAAAATAGCCGACTTTGGAAATAGCGCCATATAGACGCGCATCCTGATGGCCGTAGAGCAAATTGCGCACATTGGCTTCGCTGCTTGTCAGAAACTCGTCCTGCAGAATGTACCAGGGACCGATATGTATCCGCCCTTCACGGATCATCCGCTCCAGAAGCGGCCTTTTCTCCGGGCGGATCTGCAAATAATCCTCCAGGATGATCGTTTGGCCATCGAGATGGAAGCTCCTGAAGCCGGGATCCTGCTCCAGAGTTTCCAGAAGCGTATCCATCAGCTTGATAAGCCGGACGTGATGCTTCTCATATGGCAAATACCATTCGCGGTCCCAGTGGGTATGTGAAATAATATGCACCGTTGTGGATGAGGTCAATAGCTTCTTCTCCATTCTCGGATGTAGGTTCGATGTATAGTACAGATAGTAAACACGCTGACAGCGGCCGACTCCACGGTTTAGTACATGACTGCAGCAGACAATGCCGCCCCGCCGTGGGCTCCGCCTGTCACTGCGGATCTTCCTGCAGACGGTTCATCACCGTCCTCAACGTGGCAGCAATGCCGGCAATATCCCCTTTATCCTCCCCCAGATCGCCTTCGCCGAAGAGAGCCGATACCAGCTTGGCTCCGGTGGCGTTCCAGCCGGTCACGAGCATGCCCGGCATCCGGTCCAGCGCGCCGCGCTCCTGGGCCTGCTGCACGGACTGGCGGAAAAATTCAAGCGCCGCTTCCGGCGTTTTCCAGCAGGAGGGCCATACCGTAAAGCCTTTATCCAATAGATGACCCACCGACGGGTAAGCATCCAGCTTGTCGTAATGCCAGTCGCACAGCACGATATCCTTGGGGATACAGTCCACTGCCGGCCATATACCGTGAATATCCCCCTCCCACTGGTCATATCCCAGACCATGCGCGTCGATCAGGCGATCGGCCCACATCAGCATCTGCACCTGGCGTTTGCCGACCACATGGCCGTAATAATCATTCGCAGCTTTCGCGAACAGCTCCGCTTTGTTCCTGCCGCGGCAGCGTGGACATCCTTCGTCGGCAATGGTGAACACCTCATCCATGCCCACATGAAGCGCATCCGCCTCGAACGCATCAATCAGTTCATCCATCAGGTCGAAAACGAGCGCGTTCACGTCGGGATGCGACGGACACCAGCTCGGACAATAAAATTCCGGCCATTTGGCGTCGGCTGGAACATGCGGCGTTTCGTCAAATTCGGGATAAGCGCGCAGCAGCGAATTCCTTCCGCCGCCCCATCCCTGGTGGCCCAGACAATCCAGCAGGGGAATCAGGCGGATTCCCCAGCTTTTGCACAGCGCCGATAATTCCCGCGCATCCTGTCGGGTCAGCGTACCGCCGGATACCTCCGGATGAGTGCTGAATTGAAAATTTGTATTCACTTCCAGAATCAGCACATTGACGCCCATGGGCGCCAGCGCTTCCTCAATGACTCTTTTTAAATTGTCCACATCCTCATGCGATCCGAAACGCATATGAAAACCGCGCAGACTCCATTCATTATTCATGGTTGTTACCCTCCTCGAAGCTGATTGCTAACCGACAAGCCCTGTACGCTCCACACCCTCGACGAAGTACCTTTGAACGAAGAAATACATAATAATCAGGGGCGCTGTCAATAGAAGAACGCCGGTATTGAGCAGCATCGACTGATAGACCAGATCCGGTTCCCTGCCCAGCACCGAGCCCATATCCATGAGCTGGGTCGACAGCACCTTCACTTTGCTGAAGAACAAGGAGACATAATAGCTGTCATTCCACTGCCACACGAAGGAGAACAGCAGCACCGTCACTATCGCGGGCAGGGCGTTCGGGAGCATGATGCGGTAGAAGGTCTTGAAGATCCCCGCTCCGTCGACCAGCGCCGCTTCTTCAATCTCCTTGGGAATCCCCCGGAAAAATTGCCGGAAAATAAATATATACAGTCCGTTCTTCAATCCCATTCCGGTCGCGGAGGAAATCAGAAACGGCCAGAACGTATCGATCAGGTTCAGACTCTCCCTGCCGGAGAACAGTCCGACCAGACCGAATAAATCAAAATAACGATAGGTCAGATATAGCGGAATCATGATCGTTTGCGGCGGAACGACAATGGTGAACACGACCAGTCCGAAGAGCAGTCCGCTGCCTTTGAATTTCAGCCTGGCAAACGCGTAAGCCGCCAGCGCGCAGGTCGCCAGCTGAATCAGCGTCGTACCCGAGGAAATCAGAAACGTGTTCAGGAGCGTAGAGAAATAGTTGGTCGCTTCCATGGCAATCTTGATATTATCCAGAGTGAAGTTCCGGGGAATCCACAGCACCGTGGGGTCATAAATGTCCACCTTGCTGCGGAAGGCGACCGAGAGACGAAGGAACAGCGGGAACAGGATAATAAAGCAAAACCCGACAACCAGCACGGTCCGGACGATGATCCACAGCCATTGCTTGATCTTCTCCAGCGGATTAAATTTGGTACTCAGCAGCTCCGCATAAGCGGCAGGCGATTTCATTGACGTTTCCTCCCTTCGGTAATCATGCCGGTTTAAGAAAATTTCAGAGCGGGCGGAATGCCCTTTTGATGCAAAATATAAGAAAGTATAAAATTTCTCCATACTTTGCTTATATTTTTGAGGGAAGAAACCAACTTGCCCGCCAGAGGTCGGTAAAGCCGTTTCTTCTTAACCTTATAGAATGTATAAGTTTCACCTTTATCCATTTCTATAAGGCCTGATTGAAGAAACTTGCTTCGCCGCCAAAGGACGGCAACAGCCGTTTCTTCTTGCTAGTCATAATAAAACACTTTCCTCGATATGATGCTTGTGGACACGCCCAGAATCACGGCAACCACCAGGAAGTACACCCATGACATGGCCGCGCTTTGGCCGAATTCGAATGACTTGAAGGCCGTCTCCGAAATCAGCGAGTTGATGGTATTGTGATTGAACGAATCAATGATGGAATACACCAAATTGGTCAAAATCAGCGGCGTCATCATCGGAAACGTAATTTTCCAGAATATTTCGTAGCCTGTCGCCCCTTCGATCCTGGAGGATTCATACAGGGATGGCGAAATCGACTGCAGACCCGCCAGAAAAATCAGAATCTGCACGCCGGATGAGCTGATAATTTCATATATCCGGTCCACCGCACCGGTAATGTAGTTGACGAACACGGGAGCAAGGCCCGATTCGATCAGCATTTTTTTTAGCTCGAAGCTCTGCATCAGGCTGCCTTCGCTCTCTCCGCCGCCAGCGGGAGCCGAGCCGCCGACAAAGCTGCTGATATCCAGGTTGGCGATTGCGGCAGAGGCCAGGATCACAGGCAGGAAGAAGATCGCCCTGGCAACGGCGCGGCCTCTGAATTTCTGGTTGAGCAGCACAGCGGCAAACAAACTGAAGATAATGATAATCGGCACATTGACGACCATATTCGTAATGGATTCCGTCAGCCTCCGGGGAAACTCCGGATTGGTCGTAAACAGATTGCCGTAATTCGAGAAGCCTTCGTAATCGACCGCAAAGCCGCCTTCAACCAGACGAATGGAGCTTAAGCTGAAACGGAAGGATTCGATCAAGGGCAAAATAAACAGCAGCACCATTCCCAGCATGAGCGGGGATGCGAACAGAACCCCGTACCAGGCTTTTTTCTGCGTTAAGGTCAATGGCTTCCTAAACATTCTGCTCACCGCCTACCCGGTAGCTTAAGGCCCCGATTTGCAAGCCGTTCACCGCTGCCGCCGTATTATTGTAGTTGATTGTGATGGTTATTCCGTTCCCGAACGTTGTCCGAACGACGCCCGGCGCCGGTTTGCTGTGCTTCACAATCGGTTGATTGCGCACTTTGGCAAGCACCGGATTGACTTCGTCATACAGCCCGACCGCTTCTTCAAACCAGCTTTCGTAGCTCAGCGCATACAAGCTGTTGAAATCCGTATCCTTTACCTTGGCTGAATCGCTGTACGTCCACTGATAGAAGACATTGGAGCCGGTCTCCAGCGCTTTAAGCATCGACAAACGGGGATTCTGCAGCTCATCCATATTGTAAGGAGAGCCTGCCAAATCAAAATAGCCATGCAGGGCTATCTGATAGAACGGAATATCCTCATCGGTAATATTCATGCGGCTGCTCCGGACCGGCGCGTTCACAATGATATCGGCATAAGGCAGGCTGTAGGCGCTGCCGCCGCTTATCATCAGCGGGCCTGCCTGTTTCTTCAGCTTATCCGTCTGACCGGCAATGACCGCGAGCGCGTCCTGACGGTTAACGGACCTGCCTGGATCAAAGTCCGAATTGACTTCATTGCCCATATCCCGCAGGGACAAGCCCCTGTTCCCGATATCCGCAAAGTCACGCAGAAAACCGTCCACCTGCTTCGGCAGCGCCGCCGGCGACAGGATGTAGTGGGAGAACCTCGCCGTATTCTTGACATACATAACCGGATCGTATTGATAAATAGCCGCTTTGCTCCGGTCCAGGAAGGTTGCCGAGCCTGATGCACCCTTGTATTTCTCCATGAAAGCCACATCCGGATAAAAGCCGATTCCATTCTGCTTCACATAATTGGCCAAATCCCGGAATCCGCCTCTGCCGCCCAATGCTCCGGCAATGCTGATCCTGGACGGGGAAGAATGGTTGATGCCGCCGTTAAACCAGCCGACATAACGCAGATCGATCTGCTTGACCCCGGCAGCCCTCAGCTTCTCGAGCAGGGTCCGCGCCTCGCTGAAGCTGGTCAAGGATTCCGCAGCTTGATAGGGAATGCCGAGGAATGATTTGCTTTTGCGGAACGCTCCGGCAAGCTCCAGGATAAATGGCGCATCTGCAGCTTCCGCCAGCGGCTTCAATTGATATTTCTCCGCCAGATATGCCCGGTACTGTCCGGCCATTCCGACATAATCGGCGGATGCTCCGGATAGAAAGGAGTACCGGAGCTGCAGGCTGCCCCCATAGATTTTGTTCTGGAACATGGGGACGGAGCTTGTTTTGGTGCCCGAGGTCAAGGTGTAGAAATCCATCGCCACGACTTGAAACTTGCCGCTGACCGCGTTATAGGAATCATTGCGCCCGCTCACGTCCGCCGTCACGCTGGCCAGTGCATCGCCGTCCTCAATAATGCCAAGGAGCGCATGATCATTTTGTTTCATACCGAATACCGGAAGGCGGGTGATTTCATTGGATTGAATCCTCTCCCGCACATCGTAGGTGCCGTCATTGCCGTATACGGGCAGGCTGTAGGGCTCCGCGTTCTGCTTGCCGCTGTTCAGATGGATCAAGGCTCCCGAGCCGTCAGGTACAAACAGATAACCGGATTTGTCCGTACCCGCAGCGCCGAAGTATTTAAGCACCTGCACCGTTGCCAGGGGATAGGCTTTATTGTAGACCAGCTCCCGGGCCGGCACGCTAACGATCAGATTCCCGCCGTCAAGCGTATATTCAACCGGCACGGTGAACTCCGCATTTGCGGCGGCGGCCGCTTCACCGGCTCCATTGGCCTTATTGTCTTCAGCGGCGTCATCGGCTGTGTAGCCTGCCGCCTCAAGCAAAGCGGAGAGCTCTTCCGCGACATAATCCTGAAGCTTGCGGACCGTGTAGATCTGCTTTTGCTCATCCAGACTGAATTTGAACGCGACATCCTTGCGTGTTTCCTCATCGGCAATCTGATCGAGGATCTGCGTCTGAAACCGCTCCTTGCCGATGACTTTGGGAATGTTGGCATAGCTTTTGGCAATATTGCCGATCCGGTATACCACCTTGAGCCCATTGTCCATGGCCGAAATTTCAAATTGCCCCTTCGCTACGCTGTCATCATAGCTGTTGAACGCATTGACCTGCCCTTTCTCGTTGTAGTAGGTAACCAGCACCTGTGCGGACAGCTCGGATTTATACAAGGGCGAAGCCTTGGGATCGTCTGCTCTGCCCTGTGGATTAGAGAACCAGATATAACCGTCCCGCAAATCCTTCACGGCGGTTTCCGCCGTTTCGCGGTTTACGTAGAGCTGGAGCGACTCATTTTCCGCAACCTTCTCCATCGCACCGAGCGCCTGGATTTCCTGCGGCGTGTTGGCGGTGAGCGTGCGAGCTTCCTGGGATGTGTTCGCGGAAAGCGCTGCGGTTTGTCCTTTTGTATCAAGCTGCCTCTTGTTATCCGTCTGACCTTGAAATTCAGGCTGTCCCGTCGTATCGGTCAGCTCCATCACTCCGGTATGCGCACCTGCCCCGGTTTGCTGCTGCTCCGTCCCTTCGCCCTTCCCCGAAGAGAGCCCGGTTCCGGAGCTGCCCACTTGAGCTCCCTGTTCGCTGTAGCTCAAGGAGCCCATGCCGCTTATCAGAAGCGCCGCACACAGGAAAACGGCGATCTTTTTCTTCTTGACAGCCAAGGGCCATCCCTCCTTCCCAGCTGATTACAATCTGAATGAGATTTCCTTGTAGACGGAAGCGGCAAAGCTGATCATTTGCTGAAGCATGCTGAAGAACAGAACGCCCAGGAAAATAATGATCCCGATCACGACAAGCGTGAGCAGCATCGTTACGACCGTTTTGCCGGCGGAATATTGATGAACCGTCATTGTGCCGGTAAAGAGCAGCCAGATGAACCATATGATCGCCAGCGCATCCAGCAGATAATAAAACGCGCTTTCACCGCTGGTAATCATATTGCTGTACAGTGTTTGCGGAGTATAGATGATGACAAGAGGAAGCAGGGAATAAGCGGTCGCCATGACGATTTCCTTGAATTTGCCTTCCCCGTCCATCAGCGTGGTCAGAGACCAGTTGGCCACGCACCACAGCAGGAACGGCAGCACGATAAATTTCAATTCATCCAGGCTGCTCAGCTGCTCCGGGTTGTTGAAGTTGACGACAAAGCCGCTGTACTGCCTTCTGACAATCGTGGCAATGACCAGCAGGACCACAATGCCAAGCGCAACCTTGATTCTTCCCTTATGCTCGTATTTCATCTCCCAAAATCCGTTAAAGGGATGAATCATCGTATAGAACGGATTCTGGATGATCCCGAATTCCCGCTCGTATTGACCGGCGGATTTCCTGCGGCCTCCTAGCTTCACAGCCGTGACCAGGCCTGCAGCCAGCAGCGCGATAACGAGCACGATGGTACCGAAATGGGCGAACACGACATCCTTGCGGTACCGCTTGAAGCTTTCCGAATAATACTCCCGGTTGTTGCCCAGCTTGAAATAATCCATCGCCGCCCGGTTATCGCCCTGCTTGAGCAGGGACTTGCCAATGCCGATATAAGCGACATCGAAATTGCCGTTAAGCTGCAGCACCTTCTTCCATGCTGCGGTCGATTGATCCGTCCTGCCGTTATAGAGCGAGACGACAGCATCGCGGATCCAGCTGCCATAGGGGGTCGGCTCGAAGACGGACAGCCGGTTATTGTCCTTGTCCAGCACCAGCATGCTGCCTCCCAGCATTTCAATCGCGGCAGGGGTGCGGAATTTGCTCTGCTGGCTGCCGAGCCCGCCGAATTGGTACAGCAGATTGCCGTCCTTGTCGTAGGTGAAGATCCGGCCCCGCTTGGAATCCAGCGCGCTGTACATGCCGCCTTCATCCGAGATGATATCGACGAAGATCGAGCTGCCCGGTGAACTGCCTGTCTCAAGCGTCCCGATATCCCCCTTCGGCGGAAAATAGCCCTTGCTGCGCAAAATATCCACGCCTGACGGATTCAGCCGTTTGATCGGCTGATCGGAATTTTCCTCCGAGGTCGAGGTATAGATAAACCCATCCCCGTCGATATCCAGATTGTTGAACTCCAGCGGAATAAACTGCTCCATCTGCTGGCGCTGGGCTTTGGTGGAAATCCGCTTCCAGAACAGATCGGCAGGACTGAATTTCACCCGGTTGGTGCCAATGAATCCATTGAAGAGGCCGTCCGCGTCGAATTCCATGATGCCTTCATAGGAGCCGCGGCTGACGACATAAATCCGCAGCGCTTTATCCATGGCCACTTTAATCGGGATATACTGGAAGCCTTCGCGCAGAAGCGTTGATTTGGGTTCGTCCACGATACGGACCAAGCGGCCTTCGCTCGTGAGCTCAACCAATCGGCGGTTCTGGGTATCCGCCACATAAATATGGCCCTCTTCATCGCTGAAAACACCTTCCGGCTGGTTGAACCCGTCCTTGCTGCCGTTATTATCGAATTCCCGGAACACCGCAGAGATCTGCAGCTGTTCATCCAGCACAACAATCCGGTTGTTCCCCGTATCGGCTATGTATACTTGATTGCCCGGTCCGACGAACAGGTCCTGCGGCGAGGACAGCGGTCCGATATTCCAATCGTCTCCGCCCATCACCCTGCCGAGCGTATAGGGATTCGGCGAAGGGACGGGATCGCCCCAATAGGAATAATTATAGGTATCGCTTGCGGAGGCCGTAACAGGAGCGGTCACACCGATCAAGAGCGTCATGATAAATAATGCGGCGATGATTCGTTTCATCTTTAGCTCCCCCCCTGCTATTCCTTCAGCCCCGATGTGGACATCGTCTGAATGATGTTGCTCTGCGTCACGATGAATACGGTGATCGGCACGAGCATCATGAGCAGCGTTACAGCTGCCACGGGTCCCGTCCTTGCAAGGCCGCCGCTTGCGATTTGTCCGAATACGTAGTCAACCGTCTTGAGCTGCTCGCTGTAAATATATTTGTGACTGGTCACCGAGCCGTTCGTCCATAAATTCTGCAGGGAAAAAATAATGAGCGTCAGCCATGCAGGCCTGACGATCGGCATGACAATCTGCCAGTAGATCCGGTACTCGCTGGCCCCGTCGATCTTGGCCGCTTCCAGCAGCGCGTCGGGAATTTGCTCCATAAACTGCTTCATCAGGTACAGGCCCAGGGTCATCCCGAAGGCCGGCAGCAGAATGGCCCAGAAGGTGTTGATCAGACCCAGCATGGAGATGATCATATAGTTCGGCACCTGGGTAACATAAGCCGTGAACATCAGGGAAAGCACCACGGCCCCGAACAAAATCCGTTTACCCGGAAAATGGAGCTTGGCAAGCGGATAAGCCGCAGCCGAGGCCAGAATGACATGGCCTACGGTACCCACGATGGCAATAAAAAACGTGTTGAACACATATCTGGAGAACGGAACCCAGGAATCGCTGAAGATGCCGACCAGATCCGTAAAGTTCTTGAAGGTCGGATTGCGTACGAACAGCTTCGGAGGAAACGAGAAAATTTCATCCAGCGGCTTGAACGCGTTGCTTACCGTGAACACCAGCGGCAGCGCCATGAAGCAGGCAACCCCTGCAAGCAGCAGAAACAGCAGAATATCCCCCGTCCACGATCGGTTCAGTCTTTTGGGCAGCTTGAATGTCAGTCTCATTTTCTTCTATTCACCCACTTTGGCCAGCAGCTTCTGAGTCAGAAGATTCGCGCCGAGCATAATGCTAAACAATACGGTGGCAATGGCCGAGGCATAACCCATTTCAAACCGGATGGAGCCGTAATCCACCAGATGCGTGACAATCGTGTGGGCGGAATAGTCGACGCTCGGGAAGCCGATCAGGTAGATCGAAATTTCGGCGACGGAGAAGGCCAGCGAAATCTGGATGACCGCCCCGAACATCAGCTGCGGCCGCATGGCCGGCAGGGTAATAAACCACAGCTCCTGCCAGCGGTTGCGGATGCCGTCGATGCTTCCCGCTTCATATAAAGTACGGTCCACATTCTGCAGCCCGGCGATAAAAGCGAGGAATGCCGTTCCCAGACTGAGCCACAGCTGCACCATGATCAGAATCCCCAGCACGTAGCGGGGGTCCTGCAGCCATTGAATCGGCTCCAGGATGATTCCCCACTTCATCAGGAAGGAATTCGCGTAACCGTACGAATCGCTGGCAAACAGCAGCTGCCAGATCAGGTAGGTGTTTCCCGCAATCGACGGGGCATACAGAATCAGCGTCAGAAGGGCGCGCAGCTTCGGACGCAGCTCATTGATCAGCCATGCGAACAGGAAGCAGGCCAGATAGCTGATCGGTCCGGTTATGGCGGCGAACAGGAACGTATTCTTGACCGCGATCAGGAAGATGTCATCCTGAACGAACAGACGCGCATAGTTCTGCCAGCCGATCCACTTCGGCGCCTCCAGCAGATTGTAGTTCGTAAAGCTCAGCACCAGCGACAGCAGGACCGGGACGATCGTAAATGTGCCGAAAATAATAAAATATGGCGCCATGAGCACATAAGCATGCTTGTTTTTTTTCATTTCGATAAACAGGCGCGTCCACCTGGACATCAACAAATTGCCCGGCTTTTGCCTGCCTGGAATACCCGTTCTCCCCATGAGGGAGCGTTCTGCCGCCTGCGGTTTCATTTCGAGTCCCTCATTTCTCAATAGTTCGTTTAGAAAGCTCGGCATCCGCGCGTTTTTATGAACTACTCCTCATAGGGAAGATTGAATTCTTTGCGCTTCAGGGTGATCTCGTCGTTCATCGTGCGCACATAGTTTTCCATCGTCTCGCGCGGATCGTCCCCTTGAACAACCACTCTGCGGAACGCATTATCGATATTGCGACCGGTCAAATAGCCGCCGGGCACTTCAGGAATCCCCTGCACCCACTGCATTTGTTCCTTCAGCTTCTGAAAATCCCTGGTCGGCCACGGCAGCCTGCCAAGCGCCTCCATATTGGCTGTCGGATATCTGGCCGCCGCGCCCATGCGGATTTCCATCTGGCGTCCGAAGGCAACTTGCGTGTCTGTGCCCGTCCACCATTTCATGAACGCCCAGGCCGCCTCCTTGTTCTTCGTACCCTTGAACATGACGGCTGACGATCCGCCGCTGCCCACCTCGCGGTGAATCGTGCCATCTCCGGCAGCGGTTCCCGGCACAGGGGCAAAGGACCACAGACCCTTGATCTCCGGCGCAAATACGCTCAGCTTGTTATACATCGTGTAATCGACAATACCGATCGGCATTTCGCCTGTCCGGAACCGGTTTGCGAAATCCGCGGCAATCGGAATTTTATAATTCACATAGAAGTCCGTCCACTGCTTGAACTGCTGGATGGCCGTTTCCGAATCCAGACCGCTCGCCATCCCGCCATCCTTGTAGAATTCTCCCCCATGCTGGAACAGGAACATCGCCATGGCCGGGTTAGGCGGCAGTGTGATGATGTTGGTTGTGACCAGATCATTCCCCAGTGAATCGAGCGGCTTCTGCGGGAGACCGAACTGCAGATTATGCTTCTGCAGCGTCGGCAGCATGCCGTACACATCCTCCCAGGTCTGCGGCACCGCAAGATGCAGCTCATTTTCCAGAATATCCGTTCTGTAGAACAGCATCGGGAAGGTCTGCTGCTCCGGCAGGGCGTAATAGCTTCCGTTGTACTCGTACGGTACCATGGCGCTTTCGTCAAACTGCTCCCGCACCTGCTCAAAATCGGAGAAGCCGGACAAATCCTCAAGCGCGCTGCGGCTGGCATAGTTCACCGGCAAATCATTGCCGACCTGCAGAGCGATATCCGGCCCTTTGCCCGCAACCGTCGATGGAAGCAGAACGTCGGCGCTTACCAGCTTCAAATTCACATGAATGCCGGTATTGGCGGTGAAATTGTCATCCACCAGACGTTTAATGACCTGCGCCTGGTCGCGCGCCGAGGTGACCCAGACCGATACGCTTTCGCCGCCCTGGTCCTCGCCTGAGAAATCATCATAATTCTCATAAAAGGAAGCCAGAAAAGCCTTCGTTCCTGACATCAGCTTCGTCCAAGCGCCGGCATCGGGATCGGGAAGCTCTGCACCCGGCGTGCTGACCATCAAATAATCCAGAGACAGCGGCTGTTCGTTAACGGTGAGCATCCACGAGCCCAGCGCGCCGACATTGGTCTTGAAGGCATCGATCCGCGAAGGAACCGATTCCGGGTTGCCGGCCATATCCTCCAATTGATAGGCGATCGTATTAATAATGGCTGTACGCTCATTGCCTTCTCCCGACGACCCTTCCATCCGTTTTGCAATGGCCGCAAGCTGCGCGCTCTGCTTGCGGAACACTTCCGCCATCGCCGGAATTCTCTGCTCGAGATTATAGTCGCGATATGTATCCGGAACGGTACCGGTATAGCTGATAATTTGGCGGTACATAGCATTCAGCTCAAGAATGCTGGACTCCACCGACCTCAGAATCGGCGCCAGCTCGCCCAAAGTGACCTCCATGCGGATCCGGTGCTTGCCTTTGGTCAGATGGAACAAGTACGGCTCATCCTTGCCGGAGCCGATCACCTTCATCTGCCAGGACGGGCTATATGGAAAGGCGATATACCGCAGCTCTTCAAATGGCAGCTCGCCGTCGATATAGAGGGTGCGCAGCGCGGACATTCCGCGCAGCGTATTTTGCCTGTTTTTGAGCGCAATCTGATACAGCGCATCCTCCGGCACATCGATTTCCCATTCGATCCATTGTCCCGGCAGTCTCCAGGCCCAGCCGCCCATCGCGTTATTGCGCTGCTTGGAGACATGGAAAGGCTCCAGAGCGGGACTGGACCGGTCATTGTAAGGAAGGAGATTCGGCGTTGATTTGTACAAGGCCTGTTCGGCCTGCAGCTTGATGGACACTGCCTTGGCCGGTCCATAGCCTTCTGCTTTATACCTGCTCGCCACTTCCTGATAGGAAGGCGTTGTTTGCGGTTTGGACAGCTTCAGCTGATCGATGACGAGAGGTTCCTTCACGGAGGTCAACGACAGGGTATGCTTGCCTTTGGAGAAATAAAATAAAAATGGCTCCTCGTAAAAGCCGGTACCATCTTTGATTACGGTATCCTGCCACATCGGCATTTCCACTTGATTGGGAGCAAGATCATTCCCGCGGTCGTCACGTTCGAAGGACTGCTGCTCATTGGTCCATATCCGGTTGAACGTTATGCTTCTCGCTTCGTTAAAAGGAAGGTTCCCGTCAATCCGCAGCTCCCGTTCAATGTCCGATTCCTTGCCAGGTTCCGTATACATATTCATCTTTACGTTATATAGGCCGTCCTGACTGACCTCGAATGCCCAGGAGATCGTACCCGCATCTCCGGTTTTTACGGCTTTGCCCTGCCTGCCCTCGTAATTCTCAAGTACGGCAGCGTCCATCCCTTTCGTCTCGCTGTAATTCTCTCCTTCAATGACAACTTCCTCAGCGGATGCGCCTGTGCTGCTTTGTTTGGACAGATACTCGTCATATCCGCCTTTTTTGAACGAACCGGTCAAGGCTGTCAGGTCCAGATCGGCCGCAGCCGCGGCAGCCGCGGTCTCCGTTTGCCGGGATGCCCCGCCCCGCATGGAGAAGGAGGCATATACCGCCACGGACAGAAGCAGCAGTAAAGCAGTCACTTTCACGATTGGTCGCCGCACTTGGTTTCCCCCTCCTCTTGAGCAGTACCCCTAATCCGCAAGCTCCCCTTTTGACAGTAAACTTTGGATCAGGGGCTCAGCTCAAGAGCTATGCTTTATTTGCTGTCCTGCAGCAGCTTGTTGATATTGGCCTCGAACTGCGGTTTCACTTTATCCACTGCGGTTGCCGGCGATACTTTGCCTGTCGTGATATCCGTTACAACGCCTTCGAACAGCTTCTCGCCGTCCGGCACGCCGTAGTAAGAGATATACTCAATGCTGTCGGCCATCTGAGTCCGCGTATCGAGCGACTCTTTGCTCGGATAGGAGGATTCCCATGACTGCTTAGCCAATTGTCTGCCCTCGTCATGAAGGCTGATCTCATCCATAATCCTGGCAGCAGCTTCCGCATTCTTCGAATACTTCGATACCATAAACATGTTGCCAAAAGGCGTGTACGAAACGTATTTATCGGCTTTCGGGCCTTTCGGAAAGAACACATAACCGATCTCCTGGTCCTTCATGCTGTCCAGCAGCGTTCCAAGCTCCCAGCTGAATCCTGCATAGATGAGGCCTTTGCCTGCGATAAATTCCTTGCTGGCGTCTTCTGGAACAGGCTGCATAATCGACTTATCCGTGTTGTAGAGATCGGAGACAAACTGCAGCGCCTGTATCGTATTCTCGCTGTTCATGGAGAACTTGATTTCGCCGGCTGCGTCTTTATCCAGGGCGCCTTTGTTCGTGTACACCAGCTGCTCGGCCAAAGCTTTGGTTTTGCCGTACGCGCCGGCAAGGCCGAATACATCCGTTTTACCGTCGCCATTGGTGTCTTTGGTTCCCGATTTGGCGAATTCGCGGAATTTATCCCACGTCCATTCCCCTTTTTGCTGCAGCTCGTACGGATCTTCCAGACCCAGCTTCTGCACCAGCGTTTTGTTATAGTACATGCCGTAAGGGGAAGGAGCGGAATCCGTCATTCCGTACTGCTTGCCCTTGTAGCTGCCGCCGTTTTTCATCCAGCTGATGTATTTGGCATCGCTCAGATCCAGATACTCGTCTACGGGCTGGATAAATTCCTTGTTGACCAGCTGCGGGAACGCCCAGAACAGCTCAAGCAGGACGATATCCGCGAAAGGCGTTCCGGAAAGCGAAGTTGTAGTGAAGTTTTCCACATATTTGCCATAGTCGGCGAATTTTACGAATTCAATTTTTGTGTTATATTTTTTCTCGGCCGCTTCGATCAATTTGATCTGCGCTTCTTCCGCAGGGCCTTTCTCCGCGATCGTACGTGGATCGGCATCGTCATACCATACGCCGATTTTCACGGGAGCTCCCTGGAGATCAAAGGTCTTTTCCGCCGGCGCTGCCGGTTCCTCGGGAGCCGCTGCTTCCTCAGGCGCTGCCGCTTCATTGGCCGGAGCCGCGTTATTCGCTGCCGCCGGTTCCTCCGCGCCCGTATTGCCGCCGCTACCTGCATTATTGCTGGAACAGCCTGCTGCCGTAACCATAACGATCAATACGATGAGCAGCGAAGAGAGCCAATTGAACTTTTTCATTTAAAATCCCCCATCATCCGTTTAGGATCGAAATTTTAAAAACCTTAAGCATGAGCAGACGAACCCGAAAGCATGGAAACTTAAGCTTCTCCCTCCTTGTCACACCCGGATGAAAAGTAGAATGCGCTTACAAGCCAAGAACATAATGAGCATAAGCGATAAGACCCTCGTGGAAACTGACTTATGTAATTAGATATACTCTAATCATCGCTTACAGAAGTTATTATAATCGGGTATTTATTTTTTGTAAATATAGAATATACTTTATTTTATATTTTATCTATTTTGTTATACTCAATGAAAAAACCGCCGACCATCGCGGTCGGCGGTTTCTTACTTTCGCACCTATAAAACTTCAGCTTCCACTCGTTTTCAAGAGTGGCCCTGCACGGTCAAAATATCGGAAGGGCGGCCGCTTGAGTCCCTTTCCACCCAGCGGACAGGCACTTTGACGCTGTGATGCCCGGTATCTGTCCGTTCGATCAGCTGGACGATCAATTCCGCCGCCTTGCGGCCAATTTCATTATAATTCTGGGCAATTGTCGTTAACGGCACTTCAACATGCTGGGCAATCAAATGGTCATCGAAGCCTACAATAGACAGCTGCTCAGGAACCTGGACGCCCATCTCCAGCACATTTTTGAGAAGATCCACAGCCAGATGGTCATGCTCGGTCTGAACAGCCGTCACGCCGGACTGAATAAGCTTCGCCATCATTTCTTTATAGAACGTTTTGCTGTTCGCGGCGGTTACGTCCCGGTAAAAATCCGTCACCACAATCTCCGGATCGATTGTTATTTTATGATCCTTGAGCGCCTTGCAGTACCCTTGATAGCGGTCCCTGACAGAGCTGCGGAATTCAATGCTGATGCTGGATACAAAGGCAATCCGGTCATGACCCAGCTCAATGAGCCTCTTCGCCGTCATATAACCGCCCTCAAAATTATCCGAGACGACGCTTGTGATCGGCAGACTCTCAAAATATTGGTCAATGGTCACGATCGGATAGTCGTTCCAGTGAATCGCATGGATCAGGTCAACGTTGCTGATCGTGCTGATGGGATACAAAATAATGCCGCTCGGGCCATTCTTCGGCACTCTCAGCAGCAGCTCCTTCTCCTTGTCCTTGCTCCAGTTGCTGTCATGAATGCTTAAGTAATAGCCCTTGGCATCCAGATAATCCGAAGCCCCTTTTATCGTATCAAGCTCGCTTGTCGCCATATATGGCAATATCATGGAAATAATCCGGTTCGAATGAACAGCCCCCTGGTCGGGTGGTATGAATCCCTCTTGTTTCTTGACATAGCTTCCGCTTCCCCTGATGCGGTATATAAGCCCTTCGCGCTCCAGCTCGATCAATGCGCGCTTGGATGTAATACGGCTGACGCCTGACTGCTCCGCCAGCTCCACTTCCGTCGGAAGCTGCTGGTCAGGCGCATATTCCCCCGATTTGATTTTCTCCTTAAGCCGCTCCATAATAACCATGTACAACGGCTTATTCTCGCCTTGCATAGCACTCACTTCCAGTCCGTTCCTAAATTCATATTCACCATTGATTATATCAAATCCCAAGATTATAATGCAAATTAAATATATCAAATTAGTTTAGGGGACCATCTGTTTCTTCACTTTGTGCTGCCTTACCGTGTCAATAATGGTAATATCGGGGAAAGCAAGAAAAAGCATCGCCTGGTGACAAGGCGATGCTTTTTTTTCAACTATTTAATGATGCTTCAAATGCTCCAGCGTCTGCACGAAAATTTGCTCCACATGACTGTCATCAAGGGAATAGAATACAGTCTTGCCGACCTTGCGGCGCTTCACGATCCGATTATTCCGCAGGAACCGCAGCTGATGCGATACGGCCGATTGTCCCATGTCCAGCACCTGCGTCAGGTCGTGAACGCACAGCTCGCTCTGGGACAAGGCATGAATCATTTTGACACGGGTCGGATCTCCCAGCGTCTTGAACAAATCCGCGATTTCCGATGCATCCGAATCGTCGACCAGCTTCGCTTTAACGGAGCTTATATCCGCTGCCGTTCCGCTGCATGCTTCGTCACAGGCATCCTGAATCAATTTCTCCGTCACGTTATCCACCAACCACTTTTAGATTTGTTCCTTATTATAGCATCCGGGTTTCCATTGGGGAAGAATGGGTGTCCAACTATATCTTTAGCTTGTATGAACCGGAGATGGCTCCATTGAATAAATAAGAAGAAATAGCCGCATTGTCCTCTTGACGGCGTTCTCGTTATTTTACGTTATCATTCAAAAAAATAGGCATAATATTCATGGAATTGGGTTTGACAGGAAACTGCATCCGGAGTATCATATGAACATGTATTCATATATTTATGAAAGAGGGAATCCTCCATGAAGGAATATCGCGTGAAAGGTCTTTCCTGCGGCAACTGTGCGCTCGCAATCGAGAATCAGCTCAAACGTCTTGAATATGGCGAAACGGCCGAGCTTCATTACAATACAGGTAAACTGAAGCTTGATCCGCGCATATCCTTCGCTGCAGTGGAGAGCATTCTGAAAGCCGATCACGCCTATATTGAACGCGGGCAGGAGAGTCATCACGGGCATGAGGATCATGCGCACAGCCATGGCGAACACGATCACCAGCATGAGCATGGCGACGGGCATTCCCACAGCCACTCACACAGTCATGGGCATGGCTTGTTAGGTCCGATCAGGCTGCTTATCCTGTCCGCTGTCCTGTTTGCCGCAGCAATCATCATCGACGGTTCCGCTCATGAAGCCGTTCCGGTCAGCTTGTATCTGCTTGCTACCGTCCTGAGCGGGTACTCGACCTTTCTTCGCGGACTTCGCCATTTATGGTCCCTGCGGTTTACGATCGACACGCTGATGACCATTGCGCTCATTGGCGCCATCGCAATCGGAGAATGGAAGGAGGCAACGCTTGTCGCCATTCTGTTTGGCCTCAATGAAATTCTTGAAGGCCTCGGCATGGAGAAAGCGCGGCGTTCCATGGCCTCCCTTCTCAAGGTCGCTCCCAAGGAAGCTGTGAGACTCGAGGATGGCGTTGAGAAAACCGTTCCGATTGCCTCTCTCGCCGTTAACGATATCGTCATTGTTAAGCCAGGCGGAAAAATCCCTTCAGACGGCAAAGTCGTGGACGGCAAAAGCTCCGTCAATGAAGCGGCCATTACCGGTGAATCGCTGCCTGTGGAGAAATTCTCAGGCGAGCCTGTGTATGCCGGGAGCATTAATAATGAGGGTGTGCTGCGGGTCCAGATTGACAAAGCTTATGAGGACTCGTCGCTTGCCACGATTTTGCATTTGGTGGAGGAAGCCCAGGAAACCAAAACGCCTACAGAGCTCTTTATCAATAAATTCGCCAAATATTATACGCCCGCCATCATGGCTGCGGCTGTGCTGGTTATGATCGTTCCTCCCTTGATCCACGGAGGGGATTGGATCAAATGGCTGTATCAGGGGTTAGCTGTGCTTATTGTGGGATGCCCCTGCGCACTCATTTTATCTTCGCCTATTGCTATCGTATCGGGGATCACACGGAATGCGCGCAACGGCATACTCATTAAAGGCGGCGTCTTCCTGGAACAGCTGGGCCGAATCGATACGCTTGCCTTCGACAAGACCGGAACCTTAACCAAAGGGGAGCCGCATGTCGAGAAAGCGGTCGTGTATGATGAAGCCCGCTTCTACCAGGTGGCAGGATCCATCGAGAAGTCCTCCTCCCATCCACTTGCCAAGGCCATTATGAAGGACATTGCACAAAGAAACATCGAGCTGCCGGAAGCCGATGAAATCAGGACCGTCCCGGGAAGCGGCATCGTAGCCGAGATCCGGGGCGAGACCTATTGGCTGGGCAACGAGCAGAGCATCGGCCATATCAGCCTTCCCGACGACATTCTTGCGCAAATCATCAGCCTCAAGGAGCAGGGCCTGACTCTTGTGCTGGCTGCGGATAAGGACCGGGTGCTCGGCATGTTCGGCATTGCAGATGAGATCAGGGAAGAAAGCGCGGCCGTCATCCGCAAGCTGCACCGCGCCGGGATTCGCCAAACCGTCATGCTCACAGGCGATCATCAAAAAACGGCCGAGAAGGTCGCTGACATGGTCGGCGTCACCTCCTGTTTCAGCGGTCTGCTGCCAGAGGATAAGGTCAAGATTGTCAAGGATCTGGCAGCCCGCGGCCGCGTCGCGATGATCGGAGACGGCATCAACGATGCGCCCGCTCTTGCTTCCGCCCAGCTTGGCATCGCCATGGGCAAGGGAACCGACAGCGCCATCGAAACGGCGGATATCGTGCTTATGCAGGATCATCTGGGCAAGCTGCCGGAAGCCATCGGAATCGCCAAGCAGGTCAATGCGGTCATCCGTTTTAATATTGCCGTTGCTCTCGGACTGAAGCTGATTGCTTTGCTGCTGACGATCCCCGGCTGGCTGACGCTTTGGATCGCTATATTATCGGATATGGGCGCCACGATATTCGTTACTTTGGTGAGCTTGACGGTATTGATCAGCCGCCGGGATAAAGCAGGCTGATCAGCCATTGTGCAGTACCGGTGCACGATTCGAGACTTGAGATAAAGGTTTAATGATTCAACAAACAGCCATTCAGCAGCAATTAACTGCCAGGTGGCTGTTTTTTGATAGCAGTCTACTATTTATCCGGATGAATTTCTTCTGCCGCACGGTCCGATTCATATAAGGCCTGAACAATCCTGATTACGCTGCGCGCATATTCCCCCGAACACGCAGGCTCTATATCGTGTTGAATGCTTTCCAGCAGCTCGCGGTACTGAAGGACAAACGGGAGTACAGTCTGAGGGGCTTCAACGAGGCGGTATTTCCCTCCCTCGCTGATCCATAGACCGACTCCCGTTGCCAGCTTGATCATGCCGCGAGTGCCGATGATTTCCGTCTCGTTGCGGTTCACTCCGCCGTAGCCGCTTTGGCTGATCGTACAAGGAATGCCGCTTGCGGTACGGAGAAAAGCGACCCCGCTTCCCTCGATATCCCCTTTGGTGCCATGAAAACTGAGAGCTGCGTTCACCTGCGTGAAACAGCTGTCCGTCAGCCATTGGATCTTGTCTACCGAGTGGGAGCCCAGATTCATGAATATCCCGCCGCCGGACTTGGAGCGGTCGAAGAACCAGTCGGGACGATTGGGCAAATAATAATTGACGTGACGCGTATCATTAATCATGACAAGCTCGCCAATCCCGCCGCTTGCAATAATCTCTTTGGCCTTGATGTTCTCGGCAAAATAATGCTGGGTATGGCCTACCATCAGCTTGACCCTATGCATCCTTGCCGACTCTATCATTTGATCGCATTCTTCAACATCAAGCCCCATCGGCTTCTCCAGCATGATATGGCAGCCCTGCTCCGCACAGGCGACAGCCGCTTCCTTATGCAAATAATGGGGCAGCGTTATAACTGCTACATCCGGCTGTTCCTCTCTGAGCATCTCATTGTAATCCGTATACGCGCGGATATGATAATCGCCGGCAGCCTGCGCCGCACCCGCTTCACGGATATCCGCGATGGCGACGGCCTCAAGCTCATCCAGTTGCGAAATCGCCTTCAGATGGTCGCCGGATATCCCCCCGGCTCCGATAATCGCTGCTTTTAACATTTGCTGCTCCCGCCTCCCCTTCCCCAGAAAAAAGATTCCACGACTGTAACTGCTCCGGATTTATTCCCGGCCATACAATTCCTTCATGATCCGTTTCCCCGTCGGAGTCTGCGCAAGACCGCCCTTGGCCGTCTCCCTGTGCTTCACCGGCATTGCCGTTCCCACCTCGCGCATCACATCGATCACCTCATCCGAAGGAATGACACTGCGCACGCCGGCCAGTGCCATATCAGCCGCCGCAAGAGCGGTGACCGCTCCAAATCCGTTGCGCACAATGCAGGGAATCTCTACCAGTCCCCCCACCGGGTCGCAGATCAGGCCAAGCGAGTTCTTCAGCGCTAGACCGACGGCATGGACGGCTTGAGCGGGCGTTCCTCCCCTCATCTCGGTGAGCGCGCCGGCCGCCATGCCGATGGCAGAGCCAATCTCCGCCTGGCAGCCGCCTTCCGCGCCCGAGATAAAGGAATTGTTCGCAATCACATAGCCAATCGCCCCGGCTGCGAATAATCCTTCTACAAGCAGGCTGTCATCCCACCCGAAACGTTCCTGGGATTGAACGAAAACGCCGGGAATGATCCCGCATGAGCCTGCTGTCGGCGTCGCGACGATGCGCCCCATAGAAGCGTTCACTTCCGATACGGCGAGCGCATACGTCATCGCTGCGGCAGCATTGCCGCCCAGCGAGGGTTCTCCGTTCCCGGCGTAATCATGAAGACGTTTGGCGTCACCGCCCGTCAGACCGCTGCGGGAAAGCGTATCGGTTGTCAGACCTTTGTGGACGGCTTCTTTCATAATTTTGTAATAGGCGGCCATCTGGCTGAAGACAGCATCTTCATTCTTGTCCGTCTCCAGCGCCTGCTGCTGCAGCATCAAGCGTCCCATTGTAAGGCCGTCGGCTTCACAGCGCTCCTGCAGCTGCTGCAAGGATGCAAAATTCACAGCGCTGCCTCCTTCCCTTGCGCCAGATCCACAAGGCTGACCCGGTGAACATGGGTCAGCTCAAGAATTTGTCCCGCCACTTGCGGGGGAACCGGTTCATCCGTTTCGATCACCGTCAATGCATCTCCGCTTCTGCTTTTTCGGTCCAGATCCATATTGCCAATATTCAATTGCCTTGCTTTCATGATGGTTGTGATATCTGCCAGCATGCCGGGATAATCATCGTGGAAGATCAATAATGTCGGGTAATGGGCGGAAAATCGGACATCAAAGCCATTTACGGCGATGATCTCGATATTCCCGCCTCCGATCGAAGTGCCGGTCAACCGGTCCTCGTGCTGTTCGTCTCTGAGAATAATAAGGGCCGTGTTCGGATGCTCGGCCTGCTGTGTGCCTATGCGGAATACAACCTGCATGCCTGCCGACTCCGCCAGCTCCAGAGAATGGCGGATCCGCGAATCATCCGTACTGAAATCGAGCAGTCCGCCGACTATGGCAAGATCCGTCCCGTGACCGCGATAGGTCTCGGCAAATGAACCGTACAGGACAATTTCGGCATGCACGGGCATCGCCCCGAACAACCGGCGGGCTGCGCGTCCAAGCCGTGCGGCACCCGCTGTATGAGAGCTCGATGGTCCGATCATTCCAGGCCCGATGATGCTGAAAACATCCTTGAAGCGCATCCCTATCCCTCATTTCCACCAATCAATAAGCATTATTACGCTTGGGAAAGCCAGCTGCCCAGGTTTTCTTTGACAAATTCATCATCATTTAAATGCGGATAGTCCTGATAGATCCGGTCGATTTCTTCCGCTTGTCCCGGAGATAGAACCTCATGAGGATTGAGACACCAAGTGCCTTGAAGCAGTCCCTGTCTGCGCAGCACCTCATGAATGCCCGGAATGCATCCGGCAAATTGGTGGGCGGAATCAAAGAATGCCGCATTGGAATCCGTCACCTGAACGTTCCGTGTCAGCCATTCCAGGGGAATTTCCGGCAGCCTGCGCACCTTTTTGATTTCCTCCAGCAGCTTCACCGCTTCCCGCGTCCAGACCGACCAATGGCCCAGCAGCCCGCCGACAATCTGCTTCTCCACCGGCTTCCCGTCCACCATGAACTGATAGCGGCTGAGCAAATCATTAATGATATTGTCATCATTCCCCGTATACAGGGCGATATCATCCCGGCGGCTCGAATAGCAGACCGCCCTGACGACATCAATGGTCTGATAACGGTTGAAGGGAGCCATCTTGATGGCAATGACATTCGGAATCTCGGCAAATTCGCGCCAGAAGCCGAAGCTGAACACCTTGCCGCCCACAGACGGCTGCAAGTAGAAGCCGATGACCGGGATGATCTCCGCCACTTGTCTGGTCCGCGTCAGAATCTCCTGCTCGCTCCAGCCCTCAAGTCCGCCCATGCTGAGAAGACCCGCATCGTAGCCATGCTTCAATGCGGTTCCCGCTTCTTCCAGCGCCTGCCCGGCCGGTCCGCATAAGCCGGCTATCTTGATGAAGGGCCGGCTGATTCCGGCCAGATCAACCTCCTCAGCCGCCAGCCTCAGGACCGGCTCATACAGATTAAACGCCTTGTCGCGGATCTCGAACTGCGTCGAGTGAACCCCCACGGCAATGCCGCCGGAGCCCGACGCCATATAATACCGGGTCAGTGCCCGCTGCCGCCGCTCGTCAAGCTTCCGGTTCTCGTCTAATGCGAGTGGATGCGCCGGTATAACCATGCCCTCATGAACCGCCTTCAGCAGCTCCGGAGTCAATGCTCTCGCTGAACCTGTCATTAGAAGTCTCCCCTTCTTTCCTGAAAGTGAGTCGGCTTGTTCCAGGTCTGCCCGCCGGCCTGAATCCATTCAGCCGTCCAATCGATCAGCTGCAGCAGGGATACCCGCGGATATCCGAAATGCTGATGGGACCTGGATGCATTGCTGAGAAGAGCGGTATCCGCCTCGACGCCGGCAAACACGGCCTCGCTGCCGAGACGGCCTGCAAGCTCTTGTGCCGCCCAGCGGATGGACATGGTCTCCGGACCGGTAATATTCAGAATCGAAGGAGGATTTGAGCATTTGGTCAGGGAGCGCAGAGCCATCGCGTTCGCATCTCCCTGCCAGATGACATTGGCATAGCCCATCGTGAGGTCGATCGGTTTTCCCGCTTGAATAGACTTGGCCAGCTCAAGCAGAACGCCATAACGCATATCAATCGCATAGTTCAGCCGATAGATAAGCATCGGAGTGCCGTTCAATTGAGAGAAGTATTCGAATACGCGCTCCCTGCCAAGACAAGACTGCGCATACTCGCCAATCGGTCCCGGCGGAACGGACTCATTGACGCCGCCGCTCCCGACAGGAGAGAATGGATACACATTCCCGGAGGAAAACACGACGATACGGGAATCTTTATATTTGTCCGCTACTCTGCCCGGCAAATAGGCATTCATCGCCCATGTGAAATATTCTCTGCCTTTTGTGCCGAATTTATTGCCGGCCATATAGATGATATTCGCCGCATCCGGGAGCTTGCCAAGCTCGCCATCCTGGAGCAAATCGCAAGCGATTGTCTCTACTCCCGCTTCTTCCAGCTCGACTCTTGCTGCCTCGTCAGAGAAACGGGAAACGGCGATTACCCGCTTCGCGAGTCCTCCATCCCGGATTGCATTCATTGCCAGTCTTGCAAGGCTGGGTCCCATCTTGCCGCCTGCACCCAGAATCATAATGTCCCCGTCAACCGATGCCAGGTCGCGCACAAGGCTCTCGGATGGCTCAGCCAGTCTGGATTCCAATTCAACTACGGTTCTCATGGATTTGATAGCTCCTCTCCAATGGTTGTTAGGCTTATTATAATGAAGCTCCTTCATTTAAGACAAATCTTTAAATTGTCTTTTAATAGCTGTTGATGAATGAACAAAAAGACGCCTTGGCAGGCGCCTTTAATCATTCCGTTCCATTCGTTTTTTTCGCTTCTGGTTTCACTCGCAGCAGTTGTCCTGTTCAAATCTGCAGAAATTTTCCCGTGATTTTAAACCATCATTACAATTGGGTTGTATACTTGTTAGGAAAACAGGAGGAGGAAGAAACATACATATGGCAACGGTTGAAGCAAATTCCCCGAATAAGAGCAAAATAAAGGTGCTTATTGAATTATTGCAGGTTTCCACAAGGCTTGGCCTGACTTCCTTCGGGGGACCTGTCGCCCATCTTGGCTATTTTCATGAAGAATACGTACGCAGGCGTAAATGGATGGATGAACGCAGTTACGGGGATTTGGTGGCTTTGTGCCAATTCCTTCCCGGACCGGCAAGCAGTCAGGTAGGAATGGGAATCGGGATCATCCGGGGAGGACTGATCGGGGGAATCGTATCCTGGATCGGTTTTACACTGCCCTCTGTTATTGCCCTTGTGCTGTTCGCTTTTCTGCTGAAAGGCATGGATATCAGCGGCGCCGGGTGGCTGCACGGGCTCGAAATCGTCGCTGTCGCCGTTGTGGCCCAGGCCATCTTCGGCATGGGTCAGAAGCTTGCGCCCGATCGGAGCCGCATTACCCTGGCGATCGCCGCAGCGGCAGTCACATTGCTGTGGCAGACGGCATTCAGCCAGGTGGCGGTTATCATTGCCGCTGGCTTGCTCGGCGTTGTGATGTACCGGAATAGCGATGTCCCCGCTATTCACCCGATGGCTGTACCGGTAAGCCGCAGCATCGGCAACCTGTGTTTGCTGTTATTCCCCGTTCTTCTGGTTGCGCTGCCCTTCCTGCGCCAGCTTGGAATCAATGGCATGCTGCCGCTGTTTGACAGCTTTTACCGGGCAGGAGCTCTTGTATTCGGCGGGGGCCACGTCGTACTCCCGCTGCTGGAGAAGGAAGTGGTGCCGGCGGGCTGGGTCAGCAGGGAAAGCTTCATGGCTGGTTACGGCGCAGCCCAGGCGGTTCCCGGTCCACTGTTCACCTTTGCCGGATATTTAGGGGCTATGGCCAAAGGCATATCCGGAGCTGTCATAGCAACCGTTGCCATCTTCCTGCCCGCTTATTTGCTTATTGTCGGAGCGCTGCCATATTGGAGCATACTCCGCCAAAAGCCGGCCGTTCAAGGCGCGTTAACCGGCGTCAACGCGGCTGTTGTAGGTCTTCTCCTCGCTGCGCTTTATGATCCGTTGTGGACCACTGCCATTTTGAACCCGGTCGATTTTGTCCTGGCCGCGGTATTGTTTATTATGCTGTCTTTCTGGAAGCTGCCCCCATGGATCGTTGCCGCCGCCGGTGCGGCAGGCGGCACTTTTATCGGTTATTTGAGCATGTAATCATGCAGGCCATGAGCCGGTCGGGATGGCACGGTTGTTTTACGTGTTCAGTTCAACGGCTTCCATCGCGACCCTTTCCCAGATACGGTCAAGCGTCAAGGACAGGTTGGAGCCTCTTTGCGGATGCAGATACGGCTCCTTGCTGCGGAAATAATGCGGATGTCCGCCGAGTACCGTAATCGTCCCCAAGTGGCCGGGTGCATGCTTGAGCCGGTTCCAAAACGGCACGCCGAGCTTATTCCGGCTCCAGCCGCCCCAGCTCCCCAATCTGGTGATGGGATCCTTCAATATTCCGTCCTCATCGACCGCCTGAAAATAGCTTACCTTTTCACGCAAATCCCTTCGGATCGGCGTCTTGGGCGAACCAACCTGAATGATCCGGCAATCCGGAAGGATTCCCTCTCTGTTTAACAGCAGGGCAGCCCGATAAGCTGCGACGCCTCCTCCGCTGTGGCCGATAAACAGCACAGGATGACCTGCCGAGAGTTCACGTACCTGCGCAGCCACCGCCCTGCCTCCAGGACGATGCGAAATCCAAAAACGCGTCAGGTCCACGCCAACCTGAATAATTTGGCGAACCATGCTCTGCGTATGATCGCCATAAGGCAGCAGCTCGCGGATCACCGGATCCCGCCCTGCTTCGTGGAAACGGTGCTTCAGCTCCCGTTTGCATTCATCAAAAATAGTCGGTGTCGATGCAACCCCCGCAACCAAATAAATATGCCATTTTGGAGCTTCATCCAACATCATCATTTTCCTCACCGCCTGTTCGCTTCCGGCTGGGCCATACATGCCGCGGCCTCCTGCTGTTAGTATGGGACGGACAGCCCTTAATTCATTCCTTCATTTTTTACGATTGCCCGGCTGAAGTTCTTCAAAGTCATTTCGATGGAATATTATATTATGGTAAATTGAAAAGGGCCGCGTTTCCGCGGCACTTTGCTGACAAATTTTTCATTGGTTCGGGCTCCAAGCCGCCGCCGCTCCCGCAGATTGCGCAAATTTTCGTCTTTTCCTTGCTATTACATGCTGAACCGCTTGCGATAATCGCATTTCCTGCATAATTCCTCGACAACTTCTCTTCGCGAGAAGCCGTCGTACAGCTTATTGGCCCGCTCGCCCTCGATAATCTCGGAGAAAGGAGTGCGGTTGATGTTTCCCAGATTGATTGCGCCTTCGCCATCAAGACAGCAGGGAATCACGGTTCCGTCGACCAGTATCCCGGCCTGATTCCGCAGTCCGTGGCAGAAGCCCTTGCCTTCGTCCTCCTGCTCCTTGTAATCAGGCCATACGAATTCATGCTCCTGATTCAGGTAGATCCTGTCGGCTATTTTGATTCCGCTGCCGCGGACAAATTTATCCTCAATCTTATAATCAAGCCGGAATTCCTCTTCGATGATCTCCAGAATTTCCCGATTGCGGTTGCGCTCCAGATTGGTGGCATTATCCTGCGTCAGATTCCACAGCCGGAATGAAATCAGAATGTTCGAGGCCGCTACCGCTTCCTTGGCAAAAGCCAGCACACTCTTGATGTAACCTTGCTTGTCGGTTGAGCCTTCATGGCCGTCAAAGCTGTGCAGGGAGAAGTTGATTTGCCTGAGCGCCGGCTTTCCCATAATCTTGGGACCCGCTTTATGAAGAAGAGTGCCGTTGGAGGTCAAATTCACCTTGAAGCCCCGCTCATGGCTGAGATCCAGCAGTTGATCCAGCTTGGGATGGAGCATCGGCTCCCCCTTGACGTGAAAATAAATATGCTCCGTATGGGGCTTGATCTCATCGAGAATTTTCGTAAAGGCATCTATCTTAATGAAATTCGCCTGCCGCTTTGTCGGGGGACAGAAGGTGCAGGACAGATTGCAAACGCTCGTAATCTCGATATAAAATTTTTTGAACTTTTTCAATGCTTATGCTCCGTTCGGCGAAATGAGTGAATAATTATGTCATTATTATATCATAGGAATGCGAGAATACGGCTACGATTTCTTGTCAAAAAAGATATGTTTGGCTTTCACCGCCCCATTATTCAGCTCCAGCACACCGAAGGAATACAAGGACTGTCTTCTCTTGTCCGTTGGCGATCCCGGATTCATAATCAGCACCTCTTTATTCCGTTTCAATACGGGAATATGGGAATGTCCGTATATGATCACGTCCAGATCCCCGTTCTGGAAGCTTCCGAGCGCGCATGCCTCCGTATCGATTCGTTTGCCTGCTCCATGCCCGTGAACGATGCCGATGCGGCACCCTTCCATGGTCAGCAGCTTGATCAAACCAAACCTTGCGATAATCTCCGGACCGTCATTATTGCCCGCCACCCCGTCGGTAGGCGCATAGCCCGCCAGTTCCTCATATACGGATATCTGCGTCCAGTCTCCTGCATGCAAAATATGGTCCGCAGTACGAAGCTCACGCACCAGGCGCGCAGGCAGCCTCTTGTTCATCCTTGGCATATGAGTGTCCGAAACAACAATAATCCTCATTTGCTGCCGCACCTCGCCTTTCACAATTTCTCCCTCAGAATCAAGGTATGATATGCAGCCGCATCCTGGTTCCGCATAATTTGGTCATAATGAGACCCTCAGCTTGATCAGTTTCTCAGGCTTGTTCATGAAGCTTGCATTCCGGTAAACCCGCTCCAACTCCTCGGCATACCGGTCGAACTGCTGAAGGGAAGCAGCAGATAAATTTGCAACCAGAATACCGCAGCCCGGCACTCCGGGATTAACCTCTGTGGAGGTGCTGCCTATACTTCCAATATAGAAGTCAATACCGGATAAATTAGCATCCACATCCTTCAACAAGGCTTGAAGCCGGTTATGCAGCTCCTTCTGCTGCTCCAATGTTTCATAACCGTACCACAGCATCGTTCTGACGCCGCGCCCTGCGGCTTTCACGAACAAATCGGCATAAGACCTCCCGTTGTCATTCTCTTCAAGAATCCGGTAAGGGTCGATGTGGAGAAATGTTTCATAGCCCATCTGTTCCACCTCAGACCAGAGAAGATCAATGGAATCGCCCGATAGAGTCTGAACAAGGCTTTGCAAATTTTGTTCATCCGCATATATTCTGATATCGGCCAAAGGCTCCTCCTCGATATCGCAAAACAAATACCTGCCTCTGTCCTTCAGCAGCTCCATGGCAAGGCCTGGTGAGCCCAGATAAGCGGAAATACCATTTTGGGCTCCCTGCATAAGATTCACAAGCTCAATATAAGGGGAATGCCCGATAAACGGATAGTCGTTCCGCTCAAGCTCATGAAGCAGATGAAAGATGCCATATTCTCTCCGGCTTGTCTGGTCCAGAAGATACTTTGGAAATGCGGAATTGGATTCAACGTAACGATTCGGGCACTCTTCTTTCAGAAAAAAGCATAAGGGCAGATGCTTCCAAACATCGCCGATTTCGCCATAATGCGTATAAGGCATGGTGCATCCCCTTTCAGTTTTAGAAAAGCAGCAGCTTGTGAAGCCGGTCCTGTTCGGGCAGGACATCAAAGTATGCCATCTTTCGTCAATTCCGCTCATGCGTACAATCGGCCCAATCGGGGTATAATTTCATGAAGACATTTTCTCGCGAGGAGGGATTGATCATGAAAAAAGTACTCATGACTGCAGCCGGACTGGGAATCGTTTATTTAATGAGAAACAAAGAGGCCCGCGAAAAACTCATGCACAGAGTGCAGTCCTTTGCGGACAGAGCCAAGCATCCGCATATATAATTTGGAAAGCGGAATTTGAATGTTTCTAACCTTATAGAAAATTATAGGCGAGAAACATCTACATTCTATAAAGTTGAAACAAACCGCCCGGCTAATGGTAGCCGGGCGGTTTGTTTCAGGCTCAGAAGTAATGGCTGCTCTTGCCCGGAATGCTTAATTATATAATCAATATGGATCTGAAGCATATGCGACAGGAACTGTCAGAAAATCAGGAAGGCCTCAGTTCAAGCCGCCCAATACCGGATGCGGCAAATACGGCTCTTCCAGACTCGAAACTTCTTCGGCAGTCAGCTGCAGAGACAAGGCAGCAACCGCATCATCCAAATGATGGGATTTGGTAGCGCCTACGATCGGAGCGGTAACAGGCGACTTTTGCAGTACCCAGGCAAGCGCTACCTGCGCCCGCGGGACTCCACGTTTCTCGGCCAGCTCAGCAACACGCTGAGCGACCTTGCGGTCGGCGTCGGCTGTTTCGGAGAAGAGCTTTTTGCCGAATTCGTCGGTCTGCGAACGTTCGCTCGTTTCATTCCAATCGCGCGTCAGGCGTCCCCGTGCAAGCGGACTCCATGGAATAACGCCGATCCCTTCCGCCTCGCACAATGGCAGCATCTCACGCTCTTCCTCCCGGTACAGAAGGTTCAGGTAGTTCTGCATGCTGACAAAGCGTGTCCAGCCGTTGCGCTCGGAAACAAACAGCGATTTCTGAAACTGCCACGCATACATGGAGGAAGCGCCGATATAGCGGGCTTTGCCGGATTTCACGACATCATGCAGCGCCTCCATCGTCTCTTCAATGGGGGTATTGGCATCCCAGCGGTGAATCTGGTACAGATCAACATAGTCTGTTCCGAGCCGCTTCAAGCTGTTGTCGATCTCGCTCAGGATCGCTTTGCGCGACAATCCCGCACCGTTAGCACCGGGATGCATACGGCCGTGAACCTTGGTAGCAATGACGATCTCATCGCGATTGGCATAATCGCCGAGCGCCCGTCCGACAATTTCCTCGCTGGTGCCATCGGAGTAAACATTAGCCGTATCAAAAAAGTTGATGCCAAGCTCAAGCGCCTTCTTGATGAAAGGACGGCTGTCCTCCTCATTCAGCGACCATGGATGCGGACCACGCTCCGGAACGCCATAGCTCATACAGCCAAGACATATACGGGAGACATCAAGACCTGTTTTGCCAAGCTTTACATAATTCATGGAATCATCCCTTCTTTCCATTGCTATTATTCTCCTCTTTTATCCTATCAGAAAAATACGCTTACAGCCAAACATAAACGGCGGGAAGCCATCTCAAGAAACGAAAGAAACACGCCCTTCAATGAAGAAGAGCGTGTTCCCTGCAATCTCTGTTCGATGGAATAACGTCAATTCCCCTTAGCATTGTGGGCAGAAGGCCGTTGACCGCCGATACTGCCTACTTCTGCTTATACACGCTGTTTTCCACATCACTGCCAAGCACCAGCTGCTTCAACGGGACCATTGAATCGTCCGGAACATAGTATTTGAAAGGATTGTCGCTAATCTCGCCCAGCAGCTGCCTGCGGATGGGACTCGCGTCCTTCAGCAGCCGTTCCGATGCGGTTTTGTAGTCAATGGGCCTCATCCAGATGGGGCTGTAGCCAAGAAACAGCTGCCGCCTTGTGAATGACGATTGGTTGGGCGCCCCGGCATGCCAGAGATTTTGCGGAAAAATAAATACGTCGCCGGGCTCTCCGCATACCTGCATCTCATCCGGCAGCTCCTCCCGCACATTTTGCGTATCCGGACGGTAGACTACATTATGGGAACGGGGAATGATCTTGGTGTTGCCGCGGTTGGGCTCTGACATGTCGCTCAGCATGTAGCAGGTTTTGATATAGTAGGTCGCCGCAAGGCCGTTGATCTCGGGAAACTGCGGATGCGGCCCGTCCTGATGCCAGTTGATAAAGCTGCTCGTGCTGGTCTTGATGTCGTCCGGATTCGGCTTGCGCACGGTCAAATGCGAGATATGCAGCTGGATATTGTGGCGGAGCAGCCGGACGATAAGCGGCAGCACGGCGGGTTCATCAATCAGCGAAGCAATCTCCTCATGGCGCTCCACACTGTTGTAAATATTATAGGACAGCGACTCCGGTTCTTCTGCCAGAATCCCGTCAACCGCCTGATTCAGCCTCGCCACCTTATCCGCAGACAGCACCCCTTTGAGCAGCAGATAACCTTCCTCGTGAAACTGTCTGGCCAATTCCTCAATATTGAGCTGATGATTACTCATTGTCAGATCCTCCACACTTTAATAATCCAAAATACGTCTTCACTTGCACATCATCCCGTGTACATCCTGCCGGCTACCGAAATAGCCGGCATCCGCACAGCTTCTTTTATTTCAGAAATCCAAGCTTCGCCAGCTGTTCCTGTGCCGAATCGATATACATCTTGTAATTCATGGACGTATCCAAGGTATTCAGAAAAGCATCGTATTCCTCAATCGGCCGTTTGCCATAAACAAACTTGGTCAGCTCTTCCTCGATATAGCGCGTTGCGTCGGCGGCGTTATAATTATCCGGGAAATCGATAAATCCGCCATAGGTTTCAATATGCGGCTGATTGGCGGCAAAATCGACGAATGCCTTTTGCGGCGCGAACTTCACCGACAGATAGTCCTTCTCCGGTCGTCCTGTAAATTGATAGAGCCAGAAATAGGCGCCTTCCTTGCCCAGCAGCTCCGTAGGAACGACGGTATCGCCTTCGATATTGTAATGCTTGCCTTCCACGCCGTATTGAACCAGATTGGAGCCGTCAGTGGACACATAATTGAGCAGCTCAATCACTTTGTCCAGCTTTTCGGGATTTTTCTCCAGCGCCTTCGGAATCGCATACAGCGCCGGTGTCATCCCCACATCCCATGCGCTGGCGAATTTGCCCCCGGGGCCTTCCGGCGCCTCGATCTGAATCCACTCGGCATCCGGATTCACCGCCTTGATCTGTTCGGTGAACTGGTCCTTCGTCATATTCGGCCAGTCGATATAGATGATGCCGGCCTGGCCCTTGATCGCCTTCTCCTGATGCTGCAGCCCGGAATTGGCCATCAGCTCCGGATCGACCGCTCCTGCGTCGACAAGCTTCCTGATAAAGGTCAATGCATCCTTCATGCCGGGATCATGGAGCGAATTCACGAGCTTATTGTCGCGGATATACATGGTGGGGCTGCCATCGAAGCCGATGCCATAGGCACCGAAGACAGAACTGAAAGTGCCTAATTTGGCTCCGGTCATGCCAAATGTGTCCTTCTTGCCATTGCCGTCAGGGTCCTGATCCGTGAAAGCCTTCGCGACAGTATACAGATCATCCAGCGTTTTGGGCGGCTGCAGACCCAGCTTATCCAGCCAGTCCTTCCTTACCCAATAGGTGTTGTAAGGAATTTGAGGCGATTTGGCAATCGCATAGACGCGGTCATTGAACATGCCCTTCTTCAAGCTGTCCTCGCCGATGAAATCAATCGTCGGCTTCAGCTTCTCGAGATAATCCGACAGATCCAGCAGCAGCCCCTGTTCGGAGAACTGCTTCAGCTGCAGGCGGTCGACCGTGAACAAATCGGGAAAATTCGCCGACGCCATACGGACATTCAGCTGATTTTTGTAATCATCTCCGGACGCATAGACCGTCAGATTCAGGTCCGTTCCAAGCTTGCTGTCCAGCTCCTGCTTGATGATATCCTGATCCGGCGAAGGCAGGCCGTTCCCCGGCTCGATAATATCAATCTTCACCGCTTTGCCGGGAGCTTCCGCAGCAGGCGCTGCAGTATTTGGCTGACCTCCCGCTGTCGTCGTTTCATCCTTGCTTCCGCAGCCGGCGAGCAGCGTACCCGACAGTACGGCTGCCATAACCAGGCCGAGAATCCTGCTTCTTTTCACCATGTGATCCAACCCCTCTCGTATTTTTCATCTTCATAACCGGCATCGGCGATTTAGCCCTTCACGGAGCCGAGCAGCATGCCTTTGGTGAAATGCTTCTGGATGAATGGATAAACGATAATAATAGGCAAACTCGCTGTAATAACGGAGGCCATCTGCATGGTCTCGGTCGGCAGGACATTATCGACATTTTCCAGAGGCTGCTGCGTCATCATCAGAATTTCACGAATGATGACCTGCAGCGGGAACAGCGAGCGGTCTGTCACATACATAATCGCTTGAAAAAATTCATTCCAGTGCCCAACCATATAAAACAGGCCAATGGTAAGCATGGAAGGAACGGACAGCGGGATGACGATCTGCAGTAGAATCCGCAGCTCCTTCGCGCCGTCAATCCGCGCTGATTCGAACAGCTCCTCAGGCATGCCTTCGTAGAAGCTTTTCATGATCAGCACATTGAAGCTCCATACCGCGTTCGGAAGAATCATCGACCATACGGAATCCAGCAGCCCCAGCGATTTCACCACGAGATAAGTCGGGATCAGTCCTCCGCTGAACAGCATGGTGAACAGGATCAGCATCAGGAACAGGCTTCGCCCCGGCATCAGCTTGCGGCTGAGCGGATAGGCCATCAAGGCTGTCAGAATCAGGTTGACCAAGGTCCCGACGATTGTAATGAATGCCGTCACCGCAAGCGCCCTCGGAATGCCGGTCTGGGTAAACAGCTGGCCGTACGCCGAGAACGTAATGCGCTTGGGGATAAGAATGAAGCCGCCGTTCTTCAGCACCTCCGAGATCGGCGTGATGGATACGGTTACGACGTACATGAGCGGAAGAATGGCCGAAAGCGCGGCAATTCCGAGAAACACATAGACGATGAAGTTAACGATGCGGTCCTCCAGGCTTTTTACCATATGCCCTCACCCCATTTCTTGGCCAGCTGATTGGAGCCGAGCACAAGCACGAGGCCGATCAACGATTTGAACAATCCTACTGCGGCTCCGAGACTGAAGTTCAGCTGCTGCAGACCGGTCCGGAACACCCAGGTATCAAGAATATCCGCGACCGCATACACCTGGATATTGTATAAAATATAGATCTGATCAAAGCCCGCATCCATGATCTGGCCCAGCTTCAAAATAAACAACAGCACAATCACATTGCGGATACCCGGCAGTGTAATATGCCAGATCATCCGGAATCTGCCTGACCCGTCCACCCTTGCCGCCTCATACAGCGTCGGATCAATTCCCGTCATTGCGGCCAGATAGATGATCGCCCCCCCAGCCGAGGTCCTTCCAGATTTCCGAGCCTACCAGGATTGCCCGAAAATGATCAGGCGAGGTCAGAAACGGGATGGAGCTGAAGCCCAGATCCTCCAGCCAGCGGTTGAACAGGCCTGAGCTTTGCGACAGCAGGGCCAGCAGAATCCCGTAGATAATGACCCATGAGAGAAAATGCGGCATATACGTCAGTGTCTGCACGATCGACTTGAACCACTTATGCCGGCATTCATTCAGCAGCAGCGCCATCAGGATCGGCGGCACAATCCCGAATATCAGCTTGTAGAAGCTGATGAGAAACGTATTGACGAGCAGCTGCGAGAAATAAGGCGAATGAAAAAACTGCTCGAAATATTTGTACCAGGGATCCGCCCATTTGCTGTGAAGCATGCCGTCCAGGATGCTGTAATCCTTGAAGGCAATAATAACCCCGTACATCGGCAGGTAACGGAACAAAATGTAATACAGAATTCCGGGCAGCAGCATCAGATAAAATGCACGGTATGCCCATACCCTTTTTCCCAGCTGTTTCATCTGTGGCCCGGGCTTCTTGGGAGCCGTCACCGCAGCCGTGGCCCACTTATCCATGAAATCACCTCACTGTAAGATGTGTGCGCTTACATTTTGCGTGATTTCAGTATAGCAAGCCCGGATTAGCCGTTCTATGCAGTGATTATGCGAAACTGTTCCAATTCTTGCAACCGCTTACGAATCAGGCGGAAATTCATCGGGTTTGACCGCAGGCAGCTCCACGCGGACCAGCATGCCCTTCATCGGCAGACTGAACACCCTGAGTCCATACGGCTGCCCGTAGTGCAGACGGATTCTTTCATGCACATTCATAATGCCGATACCCGTAAAACGGTCCTTGCTCGGGGGCGTGCGCCTCTCGGAGAAAATCGTTTCAAGCTGATGCTTGTCCATGCCCACGCCATCGTCCCGGATGATGAAAACAAGCTTGTCGCGAACCAGCTTCGTGCGGATGGTTATCCTTCCTTTGCGCCTCTGCGGCGCGATTCCGTGAAAGATCGCATTCTCCACAAGCGGCTGCAGCGTCAGCTTCAGCACCGTGCAGCGGAGCGCGGCCGGATCCGTATCCAGCTCAAGCGAGAATTTATCGCCGTACCTCACCTGCTGGATATGGACATACATCATCAGCCCGTCCAGCTCCTCCTTCAGCGTGACGAACTCGCTTTGCTTATCGAAGCTGAACGACAACAAACCGACCAACGATTTGATCGTCTCGCGGACGGCGTCGGTCTTCTGCTGCTTGGCAAGACTGCTGATGCAGGCCAGCGTATTGTACAGGAAATGAGGCGCGATCTGGCTTTGCAGCATCTTTAGCTCCAGCTGCAGCTTGTGGGATTCCGCTTCCTTGATTTCATGAACCAGATGCTGGATGCGCTCCATCATGGCGTTATAGCTTTTGGCCAGCATGCCGATCTCGTCGCTGCGGTTGACGGTGATCGCCGAGAGAATTTCCACTTCGCGCACACGGTTCATTTTGGCTGCAAGCGTGCGGATCGGATAAGCAAAATAACGGCTCATCAGGTAGGAGCCGAACAGCAGCAGCACAAACCAGATCACGGCGACATTGCCGTAATTGCGGTACAGCATCGTAATATTTTGATAGAAATAGCTGTTCTCATAGAAAGCGATGAAATGCCAGCCCAGCCGGTTCACTCCGGCCTTGACCGCCACTAGCTTGCCGGTTGGCCCGTTAAGCTGCGATACGCCCACCTTGAGGTTGGCCATTTCGCTTAAAAAACCGCTGTCCAGGCTGGGCGGGAATACGTTCGTGTGGTAAGGCAGCAGACGGTAGAAGCTGAGCGGCAGGCTGGCATCAAAGGATTGCACGGCATTGCCCTTGCTGGTAATAATGGCAAAGGTCTGATTCTTCGTATTCATGAAGGTAGCCAGCAGCCCCGTCAGCTTGTTCAAATCGACCTCCACAACCGCCATCCCTTTAAAGCTGCGGTCGCCGCCGGCAATGGGAAGCACGAAAGCGACGGTCCGGCCGGAAAGCGGCGAATCGTAGGGCTCCGTAATGAACACGCCATAGCTGCTTCTGGCCTGCTCCAGCAGACTGCCCAGAATGGGGTTGCCCATGATTTCGAAGTTCACCTGCGTATTGGAGACCACCCTTCCATCCTTGCGCACCAGGTACAGCGTCCGGTACAAGGTGCTGTTCTGGCCGGCATACTGGCGCAGCAGCTCAATCGCTTCCCCTTCTTTATCCTCGTCCAGGAGGTCGGGGCGTTCGCGGAGCATCAGCAGGATGCTCTGCACATTGTCGAGGTAAGCGTTCAAATACAGATTGGTGCGGTCGATAATAATTTCCGAGTCGCTGACCACCTGTTTGCGGAACAGCTGCTCGGCGTCCTTCAGGTTCAGCCAGGCGAGCAGGCCAAAAAGCAGCAGAGTGCCGATGAACAGAAACAGAAAATGCTTCAAGGCGATACTCCAGCTGCTGACATTCAGCGTCCATCTCGGCAATTCGCATCATCCTTTCTTGAATTCGGTGGGAGAGACGCCCGTTATCCCCCGAAAGACGACAGAGAAATAACGGTAGCTGGGGATACCGACACGCTCGGCCACCTCATAGACCTTAAGCGTGGTTGTCTTCAGCAGACGGATCGCCTGATCAATCCGCAGGCGGGTCAAATAATCGTTAAAGGCCTCGCCGGTTTCTTCCTTGAACAAGCGGCTCAGATAAAAGGAGCTAAGGCCCACCTCCGCCGCCACGGAAGTCAAGGTTAGCGGCTCTGCAAGATCCCGGGCCATAAGTTCCATGGCCAGCAGCACCTCTTTGCGGCGTTTCCGCGGCTCGCCTGCCCCATTTTCATCCATTGCCGAAGAGCCGGCAGCTGCTGACTGGTCTGCCACCACTTCGCCTGAATTATGAAAATAAGCAAGCGATGGACCAGGCTCCGTTCGCTTAAGCGCGGCAAGCAGCTCCGTGTTATCGGCAGCAGAGCCTCCAAGCAAGGTGAAGAGCTTGACTTCCCCGCTAAGATAGGGCAGCTTCCGGTCCAGCCCCTGCTGCAGTGCCGTCATCAGCTTCCCGGCTGCCGGCTTGATCTGAGCCTGGGCCGCTTCGCTATTATCGGCAGCTCTGAACCAGAGCATATAATCCGTTTCGCCAAGCGGAGTCCAATCGAATGGCAGCGCCGTTATTAGCCGTTGATCATCCAGCGTCTCATTCAAGGCGACGGCAACCTCGTAACGGTATTCCGGCTTGCATACAGCATGCAGCCTCGCTGCTGAAAGAGAAGAACCATCTGGTCCGGAAGCGCTTTCGGATGCCGCCGTGACAGCTGCAAGCCGCTGAACCAGATTCTCCCCGCTGCCGCCTTCCTTCACCAGCTTGGCCAGCAGCCTGGAGAGCTCGATCCGTTTGCCGTACCGCTCGCTGCGGCGGTTTACCCGTTCGCGGCGGATCGCCTCCCGCGCCTTATCGAGCACCTCACGCATTTCCTCATCCTCCAGAGCCACCTTGATCAGATAATCAAGCGCCCCCAGCTTGAGCGCTTCTCTGGCATACTCAAATTCACTGTGGCAGGTCAGCAGTACAATCTGTGTGAGCGGATATTGGCTGCGTATGCTCCGGCACAGCTCCAGACCGTCCATGACCGGCATCGTGATATCCGTAATCACTACATCCGGCTGCATCCCGCCGCACATCTGCAGCGCTTCTGCGCCATTTTCGGCTTCGCCGATCAGCTCTGCTCCATAATCCTGCCATGGAAATAACCGCAATTCCTCCCGCAGCGGCAGCTCGTCATCGACAATAAGAACAGTCAAGGCAGGCTCTGATGTCACTGGTGTCCAACCCCCCGCAAGATATAGTAAAGTACAAGTTTAGAAATGATATATTATCAGCAAAAATCAAATATGAATAGAGGCTGTTCATGAATTCGAGGCAAAATGATTGTGAGCGGTGAGAGCTGATTGACCCATAACCAAAAAGCCGCGGATAATAGATCCGTGGCTTCGTCTGGAATTATATGACGGCTGCAATGCCCGTTTATGTTATACGATGAAATAAATTACGCCTGCTGTGCCGCCTCAATCTCAATGAAAATCTTCACCTGGTCTCCGACCATGATGCCGCCTGTCTCAAGAATGGCATTATAGGTTAATCCATAATCGCTGCGGTTCAGCACCCCTTTGCCGCTGAAGCCTGATTTGACATTTCCCCACGGATCCTTCTCCATGCCTTCGAAGGTAACCGAGAAGGTTTCGGAGCGGGTAATGCCATGCAGGGTGACATCGCCCGTCACGTCGTACTCATTGCCCTTGACTCTTGTGATGCTTGTTGCCCTGAACAGCATCTGCGGGTATTGCTCAACATCGAAGAAATCGGCGTTGCGCAAATGCTCGTCACGGTCTTTATTGCGGGTATCCACGCTTTCAAGATCAATAACAAATTCGATTTCTGCCGTTGTCAAATCCTCTGGATCAGCGACCACCTTGGCCGAGAAATTATGAAAGGCGCCTTTCACATTGCTCACCATCAAGTGACGAATCGAGAAATCCAGACTGCTGTGCGGCGCGTCGATAACCCAGGTAGACTTTGCCATTATTCCTTCTCCTTTGTTATTGAAATATTGTACATACAAAATAAGATTTACTATCAGTATGACAAGGTTAGCGGAATAGTTGAAGTACGCACTTTAATGTACCTTAGGCACAAAAAAAATACCGTCAAGCGCCAGAGTAAAAAGAACCGGAAAGCACATTCTTGCCCGTGCATTCCGGCTCTCCTCTTCCGTTAGGATTTCCCTGATTTGTCGGCCAGCCCGATCATCATTACGACAAGCACGAGTAGCTGAATGAGCAGTTCCAGACTCATTTCATTCCCTCCATTGCTTACGGTAATGCTCCTTCGATGCCGGCTTCTCCTCTAATGGCTCCAAGCCGTCCTCTGACAGCTCAAGCTGTGCTTCTTCCTTCATTTACGTCTCCCAATACCATCTATATGTTCAACAAATTTTATTTATGACGGGTGGTGAATCACTGGATTTCAATCCGGATATCATCCTGCTGCTCATCATAGCTAATGTGCAGCTCCTTATTGTCGAGATACCAGAGATTGTCTTCTTCCATATAGAAAATGATGCCCTCCACTGAATAATGAAGCCCAAGATTCCTTGGGGTATCCCGGGTTACGCCAAGCGAGAAGCCGGGCTGGACGCTCCCGCTGCCGCCAAGACGAACAAACAATTTCAAGAAGTCACCCTCGGTTAGAGCCATTTCTCTCTTGTACCACTGGGCTGCAGGCTGTTCGACTACAATTCTCATCGATTTCCTCTCCCTATATAAAATTTGTCCATCCCGCTGGCTGGTCTGCCGGCTTGCTCACTCCTGTAATCTCCATTTTATCTTACTATATGAAAAATGAAAACGCTTTATCCCGGATTATTTATTCCTGTTTCCTTCCTAATCACAGCTCCGGCTTGCCGGATTGCGCCATACGGATGATCTTCTCCAGACCCTCCAGATACTGCTGGAACATCCCGGTCCCGAGATCGGTTGATTTGCAGCTGGTCTTGGGACGTTTGCCGACAAAGGTTTTGGTCACTTCAATATAGCCCGCTTCCTCCAGCACCCGGATATGATTGCCCAGATTCCCCTCGGTCAGCTGCAGCTCATTTCGCAGGAATACAAAATCGCACTCCCCATGGACCGTGAGCAGGCTCATAATGCCCAGACGCACCTTGGCATGAATCGTCTCGTCAATCGCTCCCAGTATATTCTCACCCATGCTTCCTCCTCCGCTGCTGCAGGATGAACCCGGTTGCGAGAATACTCCCTCCGCCCAATAATCCGAACACGAGATACTGGTAATCCACCAGAAACAGCCGGGTCAGCATGGACAGCACAACGAACCAGATTCCAAGAATGACAGGGCCTTTTCCCGCCAGCGGCCCCATCGAAACATAGGCGATCCCGACGAGCATGAACCAGAAGAAGGCCGCATACTCCATGCGAATGATATCCGCCGCCATCATAAAAGAACCAGCAGCCAGGATAACGAGAAAAGGCAGCCAGAACATCCAACCGATAGCGCCTCCATCCTTCGCAAACAGTCCTCTCCGGGACTGCCGGATCCCTGTCAACGCGGACAAGAGCCCGCCGAGGACGGCTGCAATCGACCAATACCATATCGGCCAGCACGTCTGATTGAACTGCATGCCGATAAAACCGATCATCAGATAGGTGCCCCATATGAACATATACGGTATGGAGCTGGCGAGCTTGCTCTGGTTTCTCGCAATCAGCCGTTTAATAAAATCGATATCCTGTAATGCCTGCTGCGGCTCGTGTGAGGCCATTGCTACAACTCCCCTGCTTGAAGCTTTTTTCGTGAAAATCATTTCATCCGTTAATTTTCCCATCTAAACAGCAGAAAGGCAAGTATGACCATAACGACGGCAAATCCGCCCATCACGGCAAACTCCATCCCAAAAGCGGACAGACCCTGACCATGCCAGACACCCTGGACCAGCTGGACGAAATAAGTCATGGGGATCCAGTCGCTGATTCGCTGCATGAATGCCGGAAAGATATCCAGAGGCATTGCGATCCCGGACAGGAAGAGCATCGGGAAAAAGAAGACCATCGCGATGCCGCTTGCCGCACCAGGCGTATTGGTAAGCCCCGACAGGGCAAACCCCAGACTGAAGAAGCCGATGCAGCCAAACAGCAGACAAACCAGCAAGAGCAGCAGGGCGGGCCATGATACGGCTATTCCCCATATGAGCTTGGCAATAATAATGATTTCCAGAGCCCCTGCCACTATCAGGAAAACTCCCTGTACGGCATGTGAGGCAAGAACGGCAGGGGCTGCGATGGGACTTACCCGGTACCGCCGGAGAATTCCCTTCTCCCGCTGCATGAGGATGTTGATATTGAGCGTAAAGACGGAGACGGAGAGAACATTCATAGCGCAAAGCGCAGGCACATAAAAATCTATATACCGGCTGCCCTCGGTAAGTCCCGGTTGATTGCCGAACATGGAGCCGAAGATAACCAGCATGAGCACAGGATAGACCAGCACCCAGAAGATCGTCAGCCAATCTCTCAGATACAGCCGAAAATCGAATGAAATCAGTCTCAGCACTGCATTCATACGGACACCTTCTTCCCTTGGTCGGTTAATTGGGTGAAAACCTCATTCATCGAGCCGTCTTCGAGCCTGAGCTCGCTGACGGTCCAGCCCTCATCGGCAGCCAACTGAAACAGTCCTTTAAGCGTTTGATCCATGTCATTCGAATTCAGCCCGGCATAATCGCCACCCCATTCCAGGCTGACAACGCCCGTCAATGCTTCAAGAGCCTCTTTACTCATTTGATTGGCGGCTTTGAAGCTGATCCGCTTCGTTCCGCCAAGCGTGGCAATCAGTTTTCTGGGGGTATCGACGGCAATCAGACGACCCTGATTAATAACCGCGACCCTGTCGCAAAGCGTCTGCGCTTCCTCCATGTAATGGGTCGTTACCACAATCGTGCGACCTTCCTCCTTCATCCGGTGAATCATGGCCCACATTTCTTTTCTGGCATTGGGATCCAGTCCCATGCTTGGCTCATCGAGAAAGACAATGTCCGGATTATTGATCAGGGCCAGCGCCAGCGATACCCGCTGCTTCCATCCGCTAGACAAGGACTTGACCGCCTCATTCATTTTATCCTCCAGGTTCAGAAACCGGCTGAGCTGCCCCCGATCCATGGGGCTCGGATAGAAGGAAGAGAATAGAGCGAGCACTTCACCTACCCTGGCTTTGTCCGGAATGGAGGTAGACTGCAGCAGTACGCCGATCCGCTGTTTGATCGCCTTGGCCTGCTTGCGCACATCCAGGCCCAGCACGATAATATCCCCGCTGTCGGCTGTACGCAGCCCCTCGATCATTTCAATCAAGGTTGTTTTTCCGGCCCCGTTGGGCCCTACAATTCCGAAGACCTCGCCCATGCGGATATGCAATGTCATGTCGTGAACGGCGGGATGAGAGCCATATTGTTTGTAAACCTGACGGAGCTCAACAGCGTTTTGCAAGACACCAGCCTCCTATTAATAAAAAAATCAGATCACTCTGAATTACAGAGTAATCTGATTCGCAATTTAAGTCAAGGGCATTTTACCTTTATTGCTGCCCGAATTTCTCCTTGAACCATGCGGCGGCGGCATCAACCTCGGATGCCGTCAGCTGGTGTCCCGCGCGCTCCCAGTGCAGGGTTACTGAAGCGCCCGCCCCGCTCAGGAGCTGCTCCAGCTCTTCCGTTTCACCCGGAGAACAAAGCGGATCATTGCTGCCCGCTCCTATAAAGACCTGCGTCCCCGCCAAAGCCGGCAGTGTGATATCCCTTAGAGGAACCATAGGATGGTGGAGAATAGCACCTTTGAAAGCATCCGCATAATGAAACAGCAGGCTGCCGGCAATATTCGCCCCGTTGGAATAACCGACGGCCACCAGATTGCTGGAGTCCAGCTCGTATTGACGGGAAGACTGATCGAGGAATGCCTTGACCTCCTGCGTCCGGAAGATCAGATCTTCAATATCAAATACGCCTTCCGCCAGACGTTTGAAAAACCTTGGCATCCCATTCTCCAGCACATTCCCCCGCAGACTGAGCACGGATGATTCGGGAGAAATCCGCCTGGCCAGCGGAATCAGATCACGCTCGGTGCCTCCGGTCCCGTGAAAAAGCACCAATGTTGGCGCATCTCGGCGCGTTCCCTGCTCAAAAATATGATGCATCATTTAGTTCACCTCCAACTCTCTCACCTGTATGGGCAGTAAATTCGCTTCGATCTGCGGGCGTTTGGACTCCAGCCATTCCGGCAGCATCAATTGATGGCCCAGGGCGTCGGCCTCTTCATCATTGGCAAAGCCTGGAGGATCGGTTGCGATCTCGAACAGGATGCCCCCGCTCTCGCGGAAGTAAATCGCATTGAAATACTGCCGGTCAATAATGGCGGTTGGCTGGTAGCCATGTTCTGCGACGGCGCTGCGCCACTGCTCGTGCTGGGCAAAGTCAGCCGCACGCCATGCGATATGATGCACGGTTCCCGCACCGCCCGCTCCCCACTCCAGATCACTGCTGTCAATATCCACCACACTGCCGGTATCGCCCGCGGCCCGGAAACGGACATAGCCGGCATCCTCGGCTTCTCTGGCCAAACCAAGCACATGCTCAAGAACCTCCATTGTTTTTGCCGCATTCGTGCTGAACAGAACAGCGCCGCCGAAGCCTTTGATCGCGTGATCTGAAGGTATGCCTCCGAAGGACCAGGTGCTTGCGGCACCCTCGCTGCGTTCGACGAGCTCCAGTCTCATCCCTTCATGATCGGTGAACTGAAGAAATGATTCGCCGAACCGGGAAGCGTGGGTGACCGGTACTTTGAAGCTGCTCAGACGCGCTTCCCAGAAGCCGAGCGTTCCCTCTGGTACGGCAAATGTCGTAATTCCTACCTGACCGCCGCCTACACGGCCTTTCCGCGATGCGGGCCATGGGAAGAAAGTAATGATCGTGCCTGGACTTCCCGTCTCATTGCCGAAATACAGATGATATACCTCAGGCGCATCAAAGTTTATCGTTTTTTTGACCAGTCTCAAACCCAGCACACCGGCATAGAAATCGACGTTTTCCTGCGGATTGCGGGCAAAAGCGGTAATATGGTGAATTCCGGTTGTTTGCAGTGACATGTGTACCAGCTCCCTGTTTTCGATTTTTTTAAGTAGGTGAGACAATGATTTCTTACAGTCTGTCGTAGCTGACAAATTCTCCAAGTGGCTTCCGGTAGCCGCGCGGCCGCTGTCTTGACGTGTCCTCTTTGCCGATCGTCACCATCATGACGGGCACGTACCGGTCCGGAATTTGCAGAGCCTTCTTCAGCATCCCGGGATCAAAGCCGATCATCGGGCAGGTGTCCCACCCCTTGTCCTTGGCGCTCAGCATGAACAGCATGGCCGACAAACTCGCGCTGCGGATGGCTTCATCCCGCCTGAGGGCTTCTCCGCCCGATTCATAGAAGCTCAATACCGAGTTTACCGTCATGTCATATTCCTGCTTGTTCATTACGCCCAGATTGAGCAGTCCCTCATTAATATTCCCAATTTCCTGATACGCGTCCATATCGCCCAGCACAATGACAACAGCCGACGCCGATTTGACCTTGTACTGCTTGTTGGCTGCTTCATAGATGCCGCCTATCAACTCGGGTTCCCGGACGACAAGGTAACGGGTATGCTGCAAATTGAATGCTGATGGAGCAGATTTGACGACATGAAGAATATCCTCGATTTCCTCATTGCCGATCTTCACTTCCGGAATAAACTTCATAGCGGATCTTCTGGCGTTTGCAAGCTCTGTAAATGAACTCATTACCCGTACACTCCTCTATTATGAATAGTATATGAATTAATTGATCCATGCATCAATGGAATAAGGACCGGCGCCGATCAAGTCTAAGGCTACTACGATAGATATCAGGACCAGCGGATACTCATAACCGTTAGCCGTTATCCACAGCCCGTTCTTGATGTGAACCTTGAAGCTCGCACCCAGCATGACAAGAACGATCAGCAATCCGGCAATCGGTGTAAACAGACCCGAAGCCAGAAGCAGTCCGCCAATCAGCTCCATGAGTCCGGCCAAGACCGCCATCAAGACACCCGGCTTGATACCGATTGACTCCATCCAGCCTCCCGTTCCTTTCGGACCGTATCCGCCAAACCAGCCAAACAATTTTTGGGTTCCGTGGCCAACAAACAATAATCCGACAACCAAACGTACCAATAATAAACCAAGTGCAGTCATTATAAACAGCCTCCAATATAGTTTGAATTTAATTATCTTTATTTAAAGATATAAACCAAAAAAAAATTTGATCCTTGCACCTTTTTATTCCGAAGCGCCCTTGCCCAGCTTCTTGATGATTTCAATTGTTTCCTGCTTCTCTTCAAGGGACAATGCATGCATAACGGAATGAATGGTATCGGCATGCTTGGGAAAAATACGGTCGAACAGCATATTGCCCGCTTCCGTGATTTCGGCAAATATCACTCTTCGGTCCGTCTCGCACGGAACGCGTCTGAGCAGCGCCTTCTTCTCTAGCTTGTCGATGTTGTACGTGATGCTGCCGCTGGTAACAAGAATCTTCTCCCCGATCTGCTGCAGCGGAATTCTCCCCTTGGTATACAGCACTTCGAGAATGGTAAATTCCGAAGGAGAAAGACCCTGCTGCTTCATATCCTTCACCGCCCTGTCCATAACAGCCCTGTAGGCCTTGGACAGAACAACGAACAATTTCAGCGATGCCTGATGCTCCTCATCCAGCTTCCTTGTCATCTCACCTCACCTCCTCGATATCTTTTAATTAATTATCTTGAATTAAAGATATATGATTTTAAGCTATCTGTCAACAGAATTTTTTAACAGAATTTCGCAAACAAAAAGAGTCATAATTTTTGCACACATACAAATTTTTGTTGTACAGGCAATTAATTTGGTATAGGATAATATTATAGAGAAAAGGAAACAAACCGGTCCGACATTTTTTTTGGAATAAAAGTTGCATCAGGTAAAGTTATTTGCCAACAAGAAAGAAGATTGCTTTCCCGCACACCCTTCCCGCTTCCTATCCGTCACCATCGAAGCAGCTCATCACAAAAATACCAAAGGAGTCTGAATGATGAAGAAATGGATGAATCCAAGATTAAAACGGGCGCTGCAGCGGCTCATACTCACAATGCTGGCTTTATTCACAATCATTGTCATTTCCGCTTGCGGCGGCAGCGATCCGGCGGCGACTTCAGCATCCGGAGAGAAAGGGGCTTTGAAAGTGACGACCACCATCGGCATGATTGCCGATATTGTCAGACAGGTAGGCGGTGAGCATGTCCAGGTCACAGGGCTAATGAAATCCGGTGTCGACCCGCATCTGTACAAAGCCTCCCAGGGAGATATCAACAAGCTGGATAAAGCAGATATCGTCTTCTACAACGGCCTGCATCTGGAAGGGAAAATGACCGAGATTCTCGAGAAAATGGCCAAGAAACGAACGATTGTCGCTGTTTCGGACGGTATTGACCGCGCAAGTCTAAGAGGCGGCAATCAGACCGGAACAGAGTTCGATCCCCATATCTGGTTTGATGTCAGACATTGGATGGAGGCCACGGAAACCGTCCGGGATACCTTGATCAAATATGACGGCGGGCACGAAGCGGCATACCGCGCCAATGCCGATGCGTATCTCAGCCAACTGGAACAGCTTCATCAGGAGACGGCCGAGAAGATCAGCTCCATTCCAGAGGAAAGCCGCGTGCTTGTTACGGCTCATGACGCATTCGGCTATTTTGGGGATGCGTACAACATTAAGGTAATGGGGCTGCAGGGCATCAGCACCGCTTCAGAGCCCGGGACGAAGGATGTGACCGATCTGCGCGATTATTTGGTGGCGAACAAAATCAAGGCTGTGTTCATTGAATCCAGCGTCTCCCGCAAAGCAATCGACGCCGTTATTGAAGGAGCCCGTCAAAAAGGACATCTCATTCATAACGGAGGCCAATTGTTCTCTGATGCAATGGGAGAGGAAGGCACTGCGGAAGGCACCTATATCGGCATGGTCCGCCACAATGTGGAAACCATTGTAAATGCGCTCAAATAAATATTGTAGAGGAGAGCTGCCATTATGCATCTCATGCCATTGACTATCCATAACATGTCCGTCGCATATCAGAAAAAGCCTGTCCTCAGAAGCATTTCCTTTGAAGTGACCGAAGGAAGCCTGATTGGCATCGTTGGCCCCAACGGAGCGGGCAAATCCACCCTGATCAAAGCGGCGCTGGGCCTGATCCCCCGTCTCAGCGGCGATGTGGCCATCTATGGAAAACCCTATTCCGAGCAGCGGAGACTGGTGGGCTATGTCCCTCAGAGAGGTTCGGTAGACTGGGATTTCCCAACTAACGCGCTGGATGTGGTCATGATGGGACGTTACGGGCATCTGGGCTGGTTCAGACGTCCCGGAAAAGCCGAGCGGCAGCTGGCTATGGAATGTCTGGCCAAGGTCGATATGACCGATTATGCCGGCAGGCAGATCAGCCAGCTCTCAGGCGGGCAGCAGCAGCGAGTCTTCCTGGCCCGCGCACTGGCGCAGGACGCCAGGCTGTACGTCATGGATGAGCCGTTCGTGGGGGTGGATGCAGCCACCGAGCAAGCCATCATTACGCTGCTGAATGAGCTCAAGAACCAGGGCAAGACCGTCCTTGTCGTCCATCATGATCTGGCAACCGTCAAGGAATATTTTGATTCGGTCATGCTTTTGAATGAACAGATCATCGCTTACGGTCCAGTCGAGGAAACCTTCACAGCCGACAAGCTGCAGGAAACCTACGGCGGAAGGTTAACCATGCTTAAACAGAACGACGAGCCAGCACTTATGCTGAACTGAGGTGAATGACATGCTGGATTGGTTTAATATATTTCTCGATCCCAATACCCAATGGATTCTCTTCGGCTGTATGCTGCTTGGACTGGGAAGCGGCGTCATCGGCAGCTTCGCCTATTTGCGCAAGCAGGCGCTGATGGGAGATGCCTTGTCTCACGCGGCGCTTCCCGGCGTTTGCATCGCTTTCATGCTAAGCGGATCGAAGTCCATCCTGTTCTTCCTGATCGGTGCCGCAGCCGCCGGCGTATTGGCTACCTTCGGCATCAGCTATATTACCCGCCACACCCGGATAAAACAGGATGCGGCTCTGGCCATCGTGCTCTCCGTGTTTTTCGGCTTCGGAATCGTACTGCTTACAAGAATCCAGCACAGCGGGAGCGGCAACCAGAGCGGACTCGATACTTTCCTGTTCGGCCAGGCCGCATCCATGATGCAATCCGATGTCATTACCATGACCGTGATCTCCTTCGCATTGATCGGGATCTGCTCGCTCCTGTTCAAGGAGTTCAAGCTGATGAGCTTCGATCCTGATTTTGCCCGGGGACTGGGCTACCCCGTCGCCTGGCTTGACCAGTTCCTGATGCTGCTTATTGTAGTCGCTGTGGTGGTCGGTATTCAGGCGGTGGGCGTCGTGCTGATGGCAGCCCTGCTCATTACCCCTGCCGTCTCCGCCAGGTATTGGACCGAGCGTCTTGGTGTTATGGTCATCCTCGCCGGTCTGTTCGGCGCATTCAGCGGCCTGGCGGGCACATTCGTCAGCGCCAATGTCAACCAGCTGCCAACCGGTCCTTTAGTTGTTCTTGCAGCCACTTTATTATTCGTCATTTCGTTATTGGCGGCTCCCCGCAGGGGCATTATATCCAAGCTGCTGGTATTTGCTGCTGTCCGGGGTAAAGTAAGACGCGAGGATGCCGCTCTCCGGCTGGAAGGGAGGAACAAATAACGATGAGCACATTTTGGATTCTGCTCACCGGCATGCTCGTAGCCAGTACCTGCGGCATTGTTGGCTGCTTTCTCGTACTCAGGCGGATGGCCATGATTGGAGACGCCATCAGCCACTCCGTTCTTCCGGGAATCGTCATCGCCTTTCTGGTCAGCGGATCGCGGGATTCCTTATTCATGCTGCTTGGAGCTGCGGCGCTAGGCCTGATCACCGTTTTCCTGATTCAATTGTTTCAGCAGAGCGGTGTGCAGTCCGACGCTTCCATCGGGGTCGTGTTCACCGCCCTCTTCGCAGTCGGAGTCGTTCTCGTCAGCATGTATACCAGCAGGATCGATCTTGATCTGGACTGTGTCCTGTACGGCGAAATCGCCTATGTTCCCTGGAACACCATCGAAATAGGGGGCATCGATATCGGTCCCAAAGCGGTGTGGGGCGTTGGATTTGCGCTTCTCCTGACCGTCATTGTCATTGCCGCCTTCTACAAGCAGTTTAAAATCTGTTCCTTCGATCCCACGATGGCAGCGGCTGTAGGCATCCCCGTCGCCTTGTTCCATTATCTGCTGATGGGTCTTGTATCTGTCAGCACGGTCGCTTCCTTCGAAAGCGTAGGTGTCATCCTGGTCGTCGGCATGCTGGTCATTCCTCCCGCGAGCGCCTATCTGCTGACAGATAAACTGGGCAAAATGATCGTGTACAGCGTACTGATCGGCTGCGTCAGCTCCGTTACCGGTTATTATGCGGCGGTGCTTTTGGATGCCTCCATTGCCGGATGCATGATCTGCAGTGCGGGAGTGCTGTTCCTGATCGCCCTGCTGTTCTCTCCCCGACACGGCGTAATCGCCCGAAGAATCAGACAGAAACGCTCCATCGCTTCATTTTAGAATGGAAACAGGAAGCTTTCCTGCCTTGCGGCGGGGAGCTTCCTGTTACCACACTATTTCGCTAAGGACGGCTTACCTATCCTTTCCAGGATGCTCTCGCCGTACAGCCGGTCCAGCTTTAATTCCGGCATATGGATATAGCCGATATAGCAGTCGCAGCATAACATTTTGCAGGTCCTCTGCTCCGACAGTCCTTCCAGTCCGTCGCGGTATAGATGCCCGATGACCTGACGGTCCTTATAGCAGCGTTTCACCAGTCCCGCACCCTGAACATAAAAGACATCATAGCCCGCATTGCAGGCTCTGCCCGCACTCTCATAATCCACGGCGTTCAGCTGAAAATGCGGATCGATTCCGGTAAGAAAAGCGATATCCGTCTCCGAATAATAATCCGGCTTGTCCTTGAACGCATTCACCCACAGGTAGGTGTCGGATGGAATGGCGCGGCGCAGCGACGAAATCTCCGCAAAGGCGCTCTTCACCCCCACCGTGCCGATGCTGTGCGGTATACCGCGCTTGCGAAGCTGCCCGGACTGCTGGACAAACCGGATCTGCGCGGTTTGTCCGGGATGATAAGTGGCCCAGAAGGCCGCCTTCTGCGGATTGAGCGATTCCGTCCAATCCAGCTTCGCGGACAGATTCGTCTGAATGGCTACCTTGTCGACATGCTCCATATACGACAGCTCAATCATCGCCCGATGGTACCAGCTGTGGGTGAGAGCTTCGCCATAAGGATTAAAAAACACTGACAGCCGGTGTCCATTACCCCTCTGATTCCCCGCCCATTCCACAAACTCCTCCACCTGACGGCGGTCCTTGGCAAGGGTAAGCGCATTATCCTTATTTTTGCTGAACGGACAATAAGGGCAGTCATAATTGCAGGAGGTCAGGCTGCCCCGAAAATACAGCGTCGCCTTCATGCCAGAACAAATCCTTCCATCCGCTGGCGCACCTCCGGTGAGATCAGCCAGTCTCCGATGGCGTCGGAGTAGGCCAGGCCCTCATCCGTCAGCTGCAGGATGTCATCCTGCAGAAGACCCAATCCGCTATCCAGCAGCAGCTGCAGCTCGGGATGGTCATCCAGCACTTCACTTCCGAACCGCTGCGCATAATCCGCGACCGGCAAGCCCTCCACATGCAGAATCGCCTTTAACAGGAAACGGCGCTTCTGCTCTGATTCATTGAGCACAAATCCATAATTGGCCGTATCATACCGCTCTGCAGCTACATAATCGGCGATAATACTCGCTGTCGCACTGCGGCTGACGCCGTACTGCGAGGCATAGTGAACGCTCCGTGTGTATGAGCGGGCGCCGCAGCCGAGTCCGACCATACCTTCTTCCTGGCAGCCGTAAGGCAGCAGCGATTTGCCGGCAAACGCGCCGCTGCGGGCAAATCTGCGCATGGAATACTGCGCATAGCCTTCGGCAAGCAGGCGGCTGCGCGCCGCTTCATAGAAGACCAGACGGTTGTCGGCGCCGCTTTGCCTGATCTGCTCCGGCTTCACGATGGTATGCTCCCGCGTGTAGAGCGGGTAAATAAAGATCTCTTCCGGTTTGTAGGAAATCGCGCGCCCCAGTGAATACATCCAGGAATCGAGCGTTTGCCCCGGCAATCCATAAATCAGGTCAAGATTAAGAATCGGAAACGCAAACTGCTTCAGCAGCTCCGCGGCCCGCTCGGCTTCCTCCGGCATCTGCGGCCTGTAGATCGCGGCAGCCTCAGACTCCACGAAGCTTTGAATTCCCATGCTGACCCGGTCAACCCGGTTTTCCTTCAGGATATGCAGCCTCTCCTCCGTCACCGTCTCGGGAGAGGCTTCAACCGAAATCGACGCCTGAGACGAATCAAGTCCCATCGTGTCCCCGGCGATCGCGAACAGGCGCTTTAGCAATGCGGGCGCAAGCAGCGTAGGCGTTCCGCCGCCAATGGCAAATCTTGCGAACGGCTTATGCTTCACAAGCAGTGCCCACTGCCGTGCCTGGCGCTCCAACGCGTCCACATACTGCTCATGCGCCGATTGGCGTTTATCCGGCAGCGTGAACAAATTGCAAAAACCGCAGCGCGCGCCGCAGAACGGGATATGCATATAGAGGAAGAACGTCTCCGCCGGTTCGTCCTTCCACATTCCGGACAGCGGAATCGGCCGTTCCAGCTCGCTGTAAGCTGTCTTATGGGGATAGGAATACAAATAAGAGCGGTACGGCGAAGCGGTCAGCTCCTCCTTCCATTTGCGGACATCACCCGGATCGCCAGCCGCAGCCGCGCCGTTTGCAGAAAGCTCGTATGTCATCCGGTGGTCACAACCTTTCTTTATATACAAGCTCAATCCGCTGCTAGAGCAAAAATTCGCGGTAGGGCACATTCCATACCACCTCATGCGCGAGCCTGTGCCCTTCGTAGCCATCCTCGCCGTAGGCGGTGCCGTGGTCCGAGAAAGCCAGGCAGAACACGGGACGCTGACGTGCGCGCATGGCCTCGAACAATCTTCCAAGCTGTCCATCCACATAACGCAATGCCGCCCGCTGCGTGTCAACGGAGTCCTTCCTCGCCCCAGGCACAAAATAATGATTGGGACCATGAATGGCGGAAACATTCATAAACAGGAACAGCCGCTCCTCCGGCGAAGACCGGTCAAGCAGCTTTAACGCATGATTAACCTGGTGCTCCGTCGATCGGGAATTGGTCACCCCGAACGTCATCCGCCAGTAGCTTTCCTGAAAATACCCGGGCAGAACGCGCGCCAGCGGCACCTTCTTAGAGAAGAAAATAACGCCGCCGATGCATATCGTCCGGTAATCCTCCGCCTGCAGGCCGGAGACAACATCCGGCGCGTCAAACAACCAGGTATGGGGATGCGTCTTGAATCCCGTATGCCTGGAGTGAAACAAGCGGATATGTTCCGATTTGTCGGTTGTAGCCGGGGTAGGCAGAAATCCGCCGAAAAAGGCATGATGCGCCGCGTATGTGAAGCTTCCGGGCGTATGGCGCTTCTCCCATGATCCGCTGCCGCATAGATTCGGACAGCTCGCTTCCTCCAGAACAGCGGCATCATAGCGAAGCGTATCCAATGTGATCATCAGGATGTCATGACTGCCGATAATGCGGTTCATATCGGTCAAATCTGTACCACCCCGCTGCGGGCACGCGCCGCCTTGCCGGAGTTGGCAGCTATTAGCGGAGCAAACGACAGCTCCAGATGCCTCATTTCCCATTCGTAAGGATCGACGCCTTGATAGAGAACATTATAGAGCAGATCCCCGAAAGGATTGACATCCACAACATGCGGCTTCATCGAACCGCTGCCGATTACCACATCAACGCCGGCGACGCTTGACCCTGAGAAAGCGGCGAGCGCGGACTCCGCGCATTCTCTGACCGCCGCGAGCGTCGCTTCGGATAAACCCATATCCTCCGGCGACATGCGCTTGCTGCGCAAATGCAGATTCGTGATCGGCGTGCGGCTCACCCGGGCTACACAGTGACAGGCAGCACCTCCCACAACCAGCTGCCTCAAATCAAAGGTGCTGTCGCCATAAGCGGCTTTGGCTACCCACTGCTCAATATGAGCACCGTGACTGAGCAGCCAGTTCACAATAAGCCGGATCGTCGCCGTGTCCGTGTAGCGCCGCAGCTTGAGCGCATTATAAAATTGCGGCGGACGGGATATAAAGTGATCGACGCCTATAGTCGTAATCGCCAGCTCCTCGCCGGTAGACGGATTGATCTGGTACGCGATAATGCCGCAGGCTCCCGACCCCGAAGCAAGCTTCACAAATACCCGGTGCATCCGCTTGCGGCACATCGTCTCGTGCAGAGCCCCATAATCAGGGATTGCCTCCGGTATTTCCAGCAGACGCGGCACAGATACGCCCGCCGCGGATAATAGGCGATGGGTATGCCGCTTGTCGAACATGCCGGCAATATCTGCCGGTGCGTTGGTCCATTGAACGTCCGGGCAGATTTGCCCGACTTCCGTTTCCAGCTTGGCCAGCAGGCGTGTAAACCCGCGAAACCACTGGGAGGGATGATAGAGCCGTCCTCTTTGCTCCTTCAGCGCCAGGGCGGATTTTTGAGATAAGGGATGCGGATCGCTTCTCCCCTGTACTGGGAGCAGCCGGTCATCCGCATACTCCGGCCCGGTATCGGGCGCGCCCAGGGCAATCAACTGGCGCTCGACCTCGAAGTCCTCGCCCGGCGCGTCAATTCGTACAACTGGGGGCCTTTCCGAATGGGCGCGGGCTTCCTTGAAAGCTTCCTCCAGCCGCATCGTTCCGCGCAGCAGATCCAAATACGGCACTGGCACTGCGGGCGCCAGATGAAGCCTTCTTCTGGCCTCCTGCAGAGAGGACGTCCGGCGGTTGCCAGGGTTCCCGATCAGTATCATCGGCCGCATCGTTATTCCGTCAAGGCCGGATAACGATAATCTTCATCATCATCCAGATCCTGCTGTTCGCTTGTATCGACATTCAACCCCGTCTGTTCCCAGCGCTGCAGCATCCCGTCACTCATATAATGATAGCTCAGATCAAGCTTCTGCAGCTTCTTCACTTTTTCGCTGTTGATGAGCGCCTCCGCGCCTGCGTCCGTGAGCGTCCCCATCGACAGATCAAGGGTATGAAGCTGGTCCAGAATAGGCGCATCGGCAAGCGCAAGGGCGATTTCGTTCTGAATTTCGCTATTTTTCAGGCCCAGATACGTAAGGTTCGGAAACCGCCCTGCCTCAATAAGCGGCAGAACATCCTCCAGCCCCCCGTCAAAGCCGTAATCCTCCACGCCCAAATACAGCTCCAGCTTGTTCAGCAATGGCAAATGGCTGTCCTTGATGCTGTTCAGCACATTTTTGCCCAAGCCGCCGCAAATAATAATCAGCTCTTCAAGCTTCCCATGGCGGGCGGGATCAAGCTCAAGTCCTGAGCTTCCCTTGATGGTGAGGGAGGTCAGCTCCGGATAAGCGTCCAGCACGGGAGCTATATTGGACTGCATAATCCAGGATACTTCGCATTCCTCAAAGCCCATATCGCCGATAAACAGCTGGCGCAAGGCGGGAAAACGGTCCTTGAGACGGACTAGCGTTTCAACGATTCCGCTGGAATCATTCTCGTACGCTCCGCCCCACTCTCCGATAATGAGGCTGGTCAGCCCTTGACTCTCCGGACTGTCTGCGAGCTTTTCAATCCATTCTTCGACTTTTTGGCCAGCCTCATACTGGTCGTAATCAATGCTAAGCTTAACTTCGGACATGTAGGTTCCTCCTGAGAGTTTTTTAGTGAGATCCTCCGGGGCATTTCAAGCGTGCTGCAAACTCGCGCAGAAAACATAAACATGCGCTTTAATGAAGCTTTCTGGCGATACTTTACTGATGCTCGCTTCTAAAGCTGAAAACTCCCTTATTAAGGTAAAAAATATGTACGGTCTTTTTGATTTTAACCCAAAATAATATGTCTTGTCCGTTTTACGGGTCAGATTGCAAAAAACTACTTGTTATTCACCATAATCGCTAACTTTGAAACCGATTGCGAAAGTTAATTTTCAGCAAATATCTGTCAGACTTCACTGACTGAATATGTCAGCCAAGATTGGTTATTATGAATGTGGACACATAATCGAAGGGAATGATCGGAAATGAACCAATACGGGTTATATGGCAAATTTACTGCACAGACGGGCAAACGCGATGAGCTTGCGAAAATACTGCTGGAGGCGGCATCTCAGATGGATGTGATCGAGGATTGCCTGCTGTATGTCATCAATGTTACGGAGAACAAGCCGGAAACGATATGGGTCACGGAGGTTTGGACTGATGCCGCTGCCCATCAGGCCTCGCTGTTAGGCGAAGAGGCTCAGACGCTGATCGCGCTGGCAAGGCCTTTAATTGCAGGAATTGAGCAGATTCAACTGCAGACGCTGGGCGGCAAGGGTGTCTAACTACCTCGCTCGCGAAACCGGGGAATGCAATCCGTTAATCATCGACAGTGTCCTCATTGCATATCAAGGCCGGTTCAGCAGCTAGCTTATACTTGTACATGCTCGTGCTGCTATTTCGGGATAGCCGGCGATGAATGGGCCATGCCAATTGGTCAAAAAAAAACAACAGCAGTTCAGCGCACGTACAATTACCCGCTGTTCATTTCACATATGATGTCTTATATCAAATGTGAAAAGCAGGGTGATACAAAATGAGTGTATATGATACAGGGCCAATCGATAATCGGGCATTCCCTCGAACGAGCCGGCTTGCTGTCTGGCTGTCTAACGGAGGACGGGATCCCGCTATTGCTTCGATCCAGGCTTATACAGTGACTCCAGTCACATCCGGATTTCATTCAACCACATTCTATACCTTATATCTGGTATCGTTATCCCCGTCAGGATCGGATGGCAGCGTGTTTCTGCTTGATCATATATTTGCCGATCTTGACGTTTACGGAGTAAGGGTTATTACAAGCGGCCTGGGCGGCAGCAATATTTCAGTGACAATCTCGGAAATGGACGGCGGCGGACAAGTGGTTGAGAAGCATATTTTAAGAGGTGAAGATTCAATTATCGGCACCCTCCTTTTTGCTTACAATGCCAATATCGATCAAGATACTGTAACGGTCGTTAGTACGGAAAACAATACGATCGCATCCACCATCGCCTTGCCTGCCGGAAGCAGTCCAATTGGAGTTGCGGTTACGCCGGACGGTACTCGCGTGTATATTGCAAATTTCGGCAACTCTACAGTTTCGGTCATCAGCACAGCGACCAACAGTGTAGTTACAACGATTCCCACGCCTCCCGGAAGCCAGCCAACATCAATTGTAATTACTCCCGACAGCTTCCGCGCTTATGTGACCGACTTCCAGGGATCGGTCATTGTACTGGATACGGTTACGAATACCGTACAAACTACGATACCAATTTCTCCGGTCAGCAGTCCACTCGGAATCGCGATCACCCCTGACGGTACACGCGCATATGTCGCCAATGTCGGCAGCAACACGATTTCCGTGATAGATACGTTAACCAATGCCGTCATTGCCACAATTCTTGCCGGAATTCTCCCGGACGCCGTTGCGATTACTCCTGATGGCTCTCGCGCTTACGTCACGAATCAGGGTGACGATACGGTTTCGGTCATTGATACCGGCAGCAATACGATTATAACAACGGTTCCATTGCCGGCGGGATCCATTCCATTTGGCGTTACGATATCTCCTGACGGTTCCAGAGCCTACGTTGCCAGCAATGTCAATAACAGCGTAACCGTTATCAATGTGGCAACGAATACGGTATTGATAGATATACCAACACCCGGCAGGCCGGTATCCGTTGCGATTACTCCTGACGGCGTATTTGCTTATGTCTCCTCCCAGGTTAATAACGGGATCACGGTTATTGAGACGGCAAGCAACACGGTCGTAGCGAGCCTCCCTGCGGGAAGCTCACCAAGATCGATTGCTGTGACGCCGATCCTGCTGATGTAGTAATACAGGGAACAGGGTAAATAGCGTATGCCCGCTAGAAACAAAAAATCCCGCAGCCTATGCGGGATCACGCGTTTATCATTCAGGTACCGGATCTATCTGGACGCAAGCTTCGCCCCATCTAGCAGCTGATGCGACATCCATTCATTGTTAATGACGGGATCGCCGTCCAGAGCCAGCTGCTCATACAGCCTGGTCCGCAATTTTTTGATAATCGGGGCGGATTCCGGCTGCGCGATCAAATTCACCAGTTCCCCGGGATCGGCCGTAAGATCGTAACACTCATCCACATCCGTCAAATTCCAAATGTATTTCCAGGTCCGCGTACGGATCATTCGCTGGGTGTACAATCCGAACTGCTGGCCGTTATAAGAGGCGACAATGGAGTCTCTCCAATCAGCAGCTTCCGGTCCGCCCGTCAGGAACGGCTTCAAGGATCGGCCCTGCAGCTGCGGGGAATTCTTCGTCGCAAGCTCCAGCAAATCAATAAGCGTCGGCGCCATATCCAGCAGGTTGTAGACAAACCGGCTGTCGACGCGGCCAGTCTGATCCTTACCGGGCAGCCGGATGGCGAGGGGGACGCGGACGACATCGTCATAGAGAATATAATGCTTATCCATCATTCCGTGCGAACCGCACATGTCGCCATGGTCAGCGGTAAAAATAACAATCGTATCGGCAGACGCATCAAGCGCGTCCAGCTCAGCCAGTATGCTGCCAATCGCTTCATCGAGCTGGCTGATAATTCCGTAATACCTGGCCACAATTGGCGCCCAATCGGCCCAGGTATAATCCTCGACTCCCCAGTTCAGCAGCTGCTGCCGCTGAATGTAGGGCTTCCCCTGGAAGGTCTCCCGGAATCCCGCCCACTCCGGCATCGCAGCAGGATCGTACATTTCCGCAAACTTTCCCGAAGGACGGCATGGCAGATGCGGCTCGGGAAAGTGCACAGCCAAATGCCAGGGCTTGCCTTCCGATTCCAGCTGCCTGAGCGTGCTGACCGCCCGATCCGCCATCCAGTGAGTTTGCGAATCCCCGAGCGGAACCGGACTTGCTTCGCCAAAATATCCGTTCTTGAATTCAATATCCGGATACCGCTGCTTCCGGAAGGCCTGGTAATCCGCTTCGCTTACATATGAATCATAGCCGAAGGCTGTTGCATCATGCTCCGGATTCACACCCCACTTGCCGATATAAGCGGACCGGTACCCATTATCCGAGAGCAGTCCGGACCAGGTGAAATGCTCCGGCTGAAGAGAGCCCACAGGAAGAAAAGCATTATAGTTCCACAAGCCGCCGAAGGTCTCCGGCCTTCTTCCATGCAGCAGGGACTGCCGGGCCGGGCAGCACAGCGGCACATGCGAATAGGCTTGATCGAATACGGTGCTCTGCGCGGCAAACCGGTCAAGATGGGGAGTTTGTACGGGATATTGGCCGCTATAGCCGACACAATCATGACGAAGCTGATCTGCCGTAATTAACAGCACGTTAGGCGAACGCGTTTGCATAGGAGATGCGTCAGCTCCTCTCTCTCCTGGAATACTCTTATACTGGCTGGGATTACTCGATCTCCACACCTGTCCGGTATTGGCTGGGCGAGCAGCCCACATGCCGGAGAAACAACCGGTTGAAGAACGATTGATCCTCATAGCCCACCGTAGTCGCCACATTGATGACCTTGTCGTCCGTCTCCAGCAGCAGGTGCTTGGCGCGTTCCATGCGGATCTCATGCAGCACATCGAATACGCTGCGGTTGAACTCCTCGCGCATCAGCCGGTTTAACTGCCGCGTGCTTACATTAAATAAGCCGGACAAGGACTGGAGCGTGATTTTCTTCTCGAAGCTCCGCTCCAGATAGCCGTAAATCCGGCGTGCGGTCATCTCCCGCTCCAGCTGACGGGGAGAAGGGTGAACCCGCTGCTGCTGCATCATCGCGTAATAGCGGGAGAGCAGCACAAGCAGCTCGATCATTTGCAGCCGGATCAGCGTCTTATAGCCGGGTACGCGGCTGTCCAGCTCACGGATCATGCTGTCCAGGAGCTGCTGAACGGAGTCCGCATCCTGCCCGTGCAGATTAAGCCGGTGATTGAACCTCACGTCATGCTTCAGAAACGGGTGAACGTAGAAATAGTCCATCGAGCCTGTAATTTCAAGCTCGCTGAGCAGCGCATCGGAGATAAAGGACGGCATAAACAAGCAGTTGATAATATCAATCTGCTCGCTGGACTCGACATAATAGGCGTGGGTTTCACCGGGATTAATAATAAACACATCCCCCGCATGAACCTCATACGGGGAACCCTGGAAGATATGCATGCCCTTGCCCCGAACGACATAGACCAGCTCGACGAACTCATGCCCATGCTCGGAGATCGAGCCCTGTACAGTCCGGGTAATCCAGAACGGAAATTCATCCTTCATATAATTATTTCTGCTCAGAATATCCTGCATGCCTCTATTCACCCTTTGCAAAAGACTCCGATTGTACGGTCGTGCGGGAAATACTAGCCGTCAGCCGCGGTGAAGCACCGCGTTGTCGAAACGCTCCCGCTGCGGGTTCTGGTACCATTCCTCCCAGGTCAACGACGCCGAACCGAGAATCTGCTCGATTCTTCTCCGGAAGGGCAGTCCTGCTTCCTGAAGCTGTCGCTGCATGGGGTCCGCTCTTCCTGCCAGCTTGCGCTCCACCCATTCATTCAGCCGGGTTTCCAAATGCTCCGCAACGTCCGGCAGCCTCTCTGCAAGATTGACCGTTTCCGCAGGATCATCGGTCAAATCGAATAATTCTCTCGGCGGACGTGTGAACGGCCCAGAGTCATAGGTGCGGATGAACTTGTAGCGGTCCGTTCGAATCGCCCTTGCCGCCTGCCAGGCACATTCGCTCAACAGCAGCGCATCGTTCGTGCCTTCCGCTTCGCCGCTGATCGACGGCCATAAGCTGCGCCCGTCGAGAACCGCGGGATACTTAAGCTTCGCCTGGTCAATTCCGGATACAGCCTCCATGCGCGCGGCATCCAGAATAGTCGGCAGCAGATCGACCTGCTGCACAAGCCCCGGAACCCTCCGGCCAGCGGGAATTCTTCCCGGCCAACGGATAATCATCGGGACATGGACGGTCGGCTCATACAAGCCGCAGTGGTCCCAGTAGATGTCATGCTCCGTCAGGCTTTCACCATGATCGCCAAACAGGATGATCATGGTCTCCTCTTGGATCCCGAGCTTTTCAAGATGATCATCCAGCTCCTTCAACCTGTCATCCAGATAGCGGATTTCCGCATCATAAAGCGCATCATAATAATCACTGTCCGTAACCTCGCCGACCAGATCATAATGGTGATGCTTGAAGAAAGGGTAAGCTGGATGATTATACGCGCCTTCCATGCTTTTGTTTCGTGGATCGAACGGGTCCCTTCCAGGCTCGTAGAACTCCGGAATGTAGGAATCCGGCGGCAGATAAGGCGTATGCGCATCCCAATAATGCAGGAACAGGAAGAAGTTCTCTTCCCGGTGCTGCCCGATCCAGGGCATCGCCAATTCGTTGACCGTGCGTCCGTCAATCCAGCGGTTGCCCCCGACGCTGTTCATATAATACCGGTAGCCGCGGGCAAACCATTCCTTCAGCTGGTACAAATTGTCCACTGCCGCTGTGGTGAAGCCGGCGGAGCGCAGCATGGAAGGCAGCCATTCGGTTGACTTGGGCAAATGCGTCAGCTCCGAGCCGTGAGATACAACGCCTGTGGTCAGACCGATTTTGCCGGTAAAAATGCCGGTATGCGCGACCTCGGTCGGAATATCCGCCGCATAAGCCTTTTCGAACAGGACTCCCTCACGGGCTATCCGGTCCAGATGCGGGCTTGTGGCTTTATGGTAGCCATAGCAGCCGAGGCGCGAGGCGCGAAGCGTATCCAGCGAGATCATAATTATTTTCATCGTGCTTCTAATCCCTCCGAGAAGTTGACTTCTCCAGTGGTGCGGCATGGCCGAGCCATGCAAGTATCGTATCTCCATTTTGCTCCAGCGTCGCAGTGGATGTGCATAGTGTGATGTCCGGATTGCTTGGCTCGTCATAGGAATCGGAGATGCCCGTGAATTGGGTAATCGCTCCGCTTCTCGCTTTGGCGTACAAGCCTTTGACATCTCTCATCTCGCATACATGAAGGGGACATTTCACATAAATCTCAACATAACCTGGCAGCTGCGCCCTGGCGTGCTCCCTCATCTCCGTGTAAGGCGTGATGGCGGATACCAGCACATCCACCCCGTTTCGCGAAAGCAGCCTGGCGAGATACGTAACCCTTTTAATGTTCTCGAAGCGCTCTTCGCGGCTGAAGCCGAGTCCTTTGCAGATCGTATCGCGCAGCTCGTCGCCATCGAGCAGTTCAACGCGCCGGCCCTGCTTCCTCAGCTTCTCTTCCAAGAATTTGGCCGTTGTCGTCTTGCCGGCTCCGGATAGACCGGTAAACCATAATACCGAGCCATGCCCGTTATTATTCATATCCATTTCCCTCCACGTCCCCTGTATCATTCGTTAGCCGCAACCTCTACAGGAGCTCCGCCCAGCTGATGTGAACGTATAGCAGCTTCAATGACTTCCTGCGCCGCGAGCGCATCTGCCCCGGATGCGGCAATATCCTCCGGTTTTACCCCTGTCTGAATCTCCTCGATGAACCGGTTGATCCGATGCCCGAACGTGTCGTCAAAGCCCTTCATCCCTCCGAACAACGGATTGCGGACAACCATCAACTCATCGGAATGATGCGGATAGTAAGTCATACTCTCATATACATTGTCAATAACAAGCCGACCCTCGTGACCGGCAACCTCGCAGTATTCAATGGGATGCCTCATGGACATATCGTAGCTTCCCGTCAAATGCCCGACCGCGCCGCTGACAAATTCCATATTGACGGAAACAGTGGACCAGGACGTCCGCCCGGGTGCTTTGGTCATAAAGGACTGCACCCGCTTCACATCCCCGGCAAAAAACCGCATAACATCAATGGAATGCGGATGGAGGGCCCGCATATGAAGCCACTCCGTATCCTCCTGCGGATTGCGGATCGTCAGCCTCATATTCAGGAACAGCAGGGAGCCCAGCTTCCCTTCCGCGACCAGCTCCTTCGCCTTGTACGCCGCAGGGGTGAAGCGGTGATTGAGGTTGCAGGCAAGCCGCACGCCCTTCTCCCGGGCAAAAGCAACCATCTTCCGCGCCTCTTCGATATTATTGGATATCGGCTTCTCCACGAACACCGCCTTGCCTGCTTCAATCGCGATCATGGCCGGCTCAAAGTGGTGGCTGCCCTTCTCTACGCCCGCAGTCGCCACGATAACGGCATCAATCGTTTCCTTGCTCAGCAGCTCCCGCAAATCCGTATAATGGGGAACCGAATGCTCGCGCCCCGCCGCCTCGGCCCGCTCCGGCATCAGATCGCAGACGGCAGCGAGCTCGGTGTCCGGATGGCTTCGATACGCGCGGCAGTGGATTTTACCGATATTGTTGACGCCGACAACAGCTACTCTGATCATTTGCAGTCCCTTCCTTTCGAGCTTGCTACCTGCAAAAAGCATGGGTCCATATAAGAAAACAAGTCTGTTTATGACTGGTTTTTTTTGGACCTATTACTCGTCCTTGGACTCCGCTGCTGCCGCAATTTCTTCTTTGGCCTTATTTTTTTCCTTGTCCTTTTCTTTACCCTTGGCCTTGCCTTTGCCTTTTGTCTTGCCTTTAGCCGCCGAATCGTCCTTCTCCTTCTCCTGAAGCGAGCGGGCGCTGACGATGGATCCGATATGGAGCGAATCATACGCTTCCTGGGAGGAAGTGAAGGTCTTGCCCTGTCCATGCCAGTTCAGATTCGTATAGATCGGATTGGTGCGGCCCACTTCCTGCTCGCGTTTGGCGATGTAGTCGTTCATCCGTTTCTGCAGGAAGGCTACGACCTCCGGCTCGCGCTCTGCGACATTTTCATTCTCCAGCGGATCCTGAATCAGATTATACAGCTCCACTTCCGGCTTGAAGTGGAAATCCGGCTCCAGCGCGCAGATCAGCTTCCACTCCGGCGTACGCCAGCCATGCTTGCGCATCCATGTGCATTCCGTTATATAGAACTCGCTGACCCGCTTCGCATCCTCGCCCTGGATCAGGCTTGTCAAGCTTTGGCCGTCGAATGCCGTATCGGTCTTGATATCCAGCAGCTCCAGCACCGTCGGCATAATATCGGAGATCAGGCTTACGCCGGAAACCCGTTTTCCCGCCGGAACACGTCCGGGGAATTTGATAATGAGGGGAACAACCAGCGTACAATCATACAGCCCATGATGGTCGAAGAAACAATCATGCTCATAAAGCGTTTCCCCATGATCGGATGTAATGACAATCAATGTTTCTTCTTCAATCCCCATCGCTTCCAGCTTGGCGAACAAGGTTTGGATGCAGGCGTCCATATAGGCGATTGCCCCATCGTATTGCGCCTCCACATACTGCTCATCGGTGACGCCCTCGGGTATCCAGGATTTCAGGAAATTCGCGAAGGGCTTGAAGCCGTAAACCGGCTCCATCGACCGGTTGCTCTCATCTTTCTCGTTGTCGCCGTAGAAAATGCGCTCGAACGGAACTGGCGGCAGGTAAGGAGAATGCGGGTCCATATGCCGCAGAAACAGCAGGAACGGTTTGTCTTCCGCTGCAAGGCGTTCCAGCTCCGGCACGGCGACATTGTTCAGATTTTGCGCTTTGGGCGTACGTCCGGTCTCGTCGGGAACCCAGGATTCGTAGTCAATATAGGTCTGGAAGCCGCGTGAGGACGGATTGCCGGTGAAGCCGATGCAAGTCGTGTTATAGCCGTTCTCGCCCAGCGTCTCGGCCAGCGTCTTCACATGTCCGCCAAGCGGACCCTGATGACGAAGAGCGACGACATCGGTTCCGAATACATCCATTCCTGTCAGCATGGAAGCATAAGCCGGAGTTGTCGGAATACTTGGGCTGAAATGCTTCTCGAACAGCACGCCATCCGCTGCAATCCGGTCCATAAAAGGTGTTGTCAGACGCGAATATCCATATGAGCTCATATGGTCGCGCCGTAAACTATCGATACCGAAAATAACCACATTCGGTTTTTTTGCTGTCATTTCATGATTACCTCCTGAAAGTTTTTTACGAGGCTTTACCTGATCTGCCGGTATTCAGCAGCATCAAGCAAGAACTCACTTCGTAAGCAAAAGCCTGGAACAGGTTTGCGACAATAAGTCATCCAAAGGAAAAACGAGAGCGGAAGGCGGCATTTGAATCTGGAGAAGCGAAGCGTTTGCCTTTGTACCCCGAATTTAACAGATAAAGGTATCCAAAATAAAAAAATTCAGGGGTACAACAGCAATCGGAAGATCAAAGGACTCCTGAAGCGGCTCCGCTTTTCTAACCGTTATTTACGCTTTTCGGTACTTGCAGTTGCGGCTCCTTATCTGCCGCCCAGCTTCTTCAGGCAGGCATTCAAATACCCGTACGATTCCGCCGCCACGATCGATACCTGATCGATCGTGTGGTCCGGTCCGGCACCGATGACCTCCAATACAACGGGGCCGTCATAGCCGCCGTCTACCATCGCCTTGCAGTAGCCGAACAGATCGATATCGCCCCGTCCGCAAGCCTGCAGCTCAATCGGGCCGGGTCCTTGCGCGCGGCCTTTGCAGTCGCGTATGTGTACATGCTTCACACGGCTGAGCACAGCCGGCAGTGCTTCCTCGGCGTTTTCGCCGGAACGGTGGATGTGGCTCGGGTCCATATCTATCCCGAAAGCCGGGGAGGATATAGCCTCCATGGCAGCAAGCGTCGTCGGCGTATTGTCAATCGCATTGCCGACATGAGCCTTCACGCACAGCGTGACTCCATAAGAGGCGGCTTTCTCCGCCAGATGGGTCAATTTGGCGATCGAGGCGGCCAGATCCTCGTCATTGCCGGATTTTCCGCCGGGTCCAACGTTGATAATCGGAATTCCGATGGCCGCACCGGCCTCGAATGCCTTGGTCAATCTTTCCTCGTCCAGCGAAGCGACCTCCATGGACAGGAACTTTAGTCCGTTCTCCTTCACGATAGCCTGCAGCTCATCCTTCTGCTCCTGCCAGCGGTCAAGATCAAGATGCTCGCACATGCCTTTGATAGCCGATATTTCCACGCCGTCATAGCCGGAGCGCGCAATTGCAGCTGCCGCCTCGGCGAAGCTGAACGATTTGAAAAGTACAGAGTTTACGCCTAATTTGACCATAAGTATTGAACACTCCTTCAGTAATATATGGATGGTTGATGCTATTTCATGAACATCGGATCTCCGTGCAGCGGCGGCAGCGGATGCGGACGAACAACCTCTCCGCCGCTCTCATAGGATTCAATGACGGCAAAGGTATATTCCAGAACGGCAAGCGCGTCTCTTCCATTGGCGCGAAGCTGGTCGAACGACACACGGTTGGATACATCCTCAAGGAACGCGTGAAGCCGGTTGTTGAAGGTGCGGTTGAAATCATTGGTGCCGTAATCCGTCACGATGGCTTCAGGCTGAACGCTTATCGCCGGAATGCCCTTTTCCGCTTTCCAGTAGGAGATTTTCTCGACGCAATTCTCGATGCAGAAGGTACCCTTCGAGCCGGCAACCTCCAGGCTCCACCAGCCGCCAAGTCCGTATACCGCGTCTCCTCTCTGACTGAGCAGATAGCCTACGCCGCCATTGGCGAATTTCATATGAATGCTGTTGATCGATACCATAACGTCTCCCGCGCTGCGGCGGAAGCCAGGACGGTCGGAGAAGGTTTGAATATGCGTAATATCGCCGCAGAAATGACGCATAACGCTGAGCGGATGAGTGAGAAACGCTTTCATATGAAAATATGGATGGCCCTTGATCTTCGGCGATCCCGCAAGTCCATAATTCAGATCTCCCCCGTTAAAGCCCATCTTGGCCATGCAGTACACCAATTCGCCGATATCGCCGCTCTCCATGTATGCCTTGGCTTTTTCAGCCGGCGGGGTGAAATAGTGATTCAGATTGCAGCCCAGATACACCTTCTGCTTCTCGGCAAAAGCAACCAGTTCCCGCCCTTCGCGGATGTCGTGGCACAGCGGCTTCTCAACCAGAACATGCTTGCCGTAGCCGATGGCTTCCATAGCCGGCTCAAAATGCCAGCTGCCATTGTCGATGCCGCCTGTCGTAATATCGATCACTTCGATATCCGGCTCATTCTCCACCATATCCTTCAGGCTGTAATAAGCCTTTACGCCATGTTTCTCGGCTGCGGCATCGGCGCGCTCCTTCACCACATCACAGACTGCTACCAGATCAGCAAGCTCATCCTCTCTATAACAATTCGCATGGTTGTTGCCAATTCCATTCATCCCTACAATGCCAATTTTAACGGCCATTTTTCAGTTGCCTCCTATTTGGTTTTTTTGAGATCTACGCATTCTGGATGGAGTTATCGCTTAATGCGACACGGCGTCCTTCCCGCGACGATACATAAGTAGCCAGAACCATTCGCAGCGACGTCATTCCATCCTCGGCAGTCGCCAGCGGAGCGCGCTCGCCCCGGAGAAATTCAGCCAGCGGCTTTGCCAGTCCGCGGATGCGGTGACTATGATTGTCTGGAGAAGGTATATCGCTTTCAATCCAGCCGCCGCTCCCGGGGCTGTATCGTTTCAAGCCTGCCGCGCCTGCGGTACGGGCTACGTTGCAGCTGGGCACATCGCCGTAATTTTGGATAATGCTGCCTTTCTCGCAAATGATCTCCGTCGTATTCTCCGCCGCCGTGCAGGTGAAGGAGCAGCTCACCTCGGCTATCGGGCCGCCGGGATAGCGGAAAATAGCAATCCCGTTGTCATTCGGTATACGCGGATTATATAAGGACTCCAGTTCGGCGGTGACGGTCTCCGGCACACCCAGCAGCCAGTGAATAAAATCGATCGGGTGCGAGGAATCATCCGCCCAGATGTCGCGGTTAAGAGCGGGATTGACATGCCAGCTGTCGGCAAAATCCGGACTCAGCCCCATCGGCAGGCCGTGACGGCGGCGGACCATGAACACACGTCCAAGCTCGCCGCTCTGAAGCCACTCTTTCATCTGCATATTCTGAGGATCGACCCGCATCTGCCAGGCCAGTGTGAACGGAACCTTGCATGTCTGAACCGCATCCGCGATACGCTTGGCTTCATCCATCGTCAGCGCCATCGGCTTTTGAAGCACTATTGCTTTGCCGCTCGATGCCGCAAGCTCTGCAAGCCCGGCGTGCTTCGAGGTTTCCGAGCCGATCACCACCGCCTGGATATCGTCACGCTTCAATAATTCATCCGCATTCGCATAGACTTCTATCCCGAATGCGCTTCTTGCCGTTTCCAGTCTCGCAGGATCGTGATCCCAGCCCGCCAATACGCTTATCCCGAATTCCGGCTTCTTCCATTCCTCGCAGTACGCATGGACATGCCCATGGGCAAATCCGAGAATCCCTACACCAATCGGCTTGATTCTGCATCGCCTCCTTAGGTTCAACATGGATATGAGAACGGTTTCTTGTACTCATCATAATCAACCGCACTCCAAAAATCTTGGCGTATCGGGACAATAACTAATGCGATCGAGACCATTTGCAGCGTACAAGGGTAAGCGCTTGCAGGTTTTACCCTTTTACAGCGCCGGCCGTCATGCCCGCGACTATTTTCTTATTGAAGAAAATAAACAGAATGAGCGGCGGAATGGAGATCAGCACGATATCGGCAAACAGCAAATTCCAGGAGGACGTGAACCGGCTGGTAAAGTTATAAAGCGTCAGCTGCACCGTCGCATTGTCCGCCCCCGGGAAGAAATACAGGGGATTGACGAAATCATTGAACACGTTAATGGAGGTCAGGACTACAACCGTTGAGGTAACCGGCTTCAATAGCGGGAAAATAATATGGAAAAACAGGCGTATGCCGCCGCATCCGTCGATAAAGGCGCTCTCGTCGATTTCTTTGGGCAGCGTGGCCACGAAGGCCTTGTAGAGAATCGCCGAGAACGGAAAATGCAGCGCGACCTCGACCAGCGTGATGCCGGCCAATGTTTTGAACAGACCGATCGAATCCAGCACCCAGATCGTCGGAACGATAGCAGGCGGAATCATCAGCCCGGCCAGCACGATGAAATTCAGCAGGGACGATCCCCTGCCCCCTTCCCTGCGCTGAAGCACAAAGCCGGCCATGGCGCTGACGAAGACGAGAATAACGATCGACAGTACCGTGAGCAGCGTACTGTTATAGAAGGCGCGCAGCAGCATATTGTCGGCAGCCGTGAGAACGGCTTTGTAATTGCTGAAAATTTCAAAGGATTTCGGCCAGGTCATCGACATCAGCGCCGCATCCTGCTGGTTTTTGAAGGAATTGATAATAACGAAGTAAAAGGGCACCCAGAATATAATCGTGGTCACGACAACTGCAATAAATCCGACGGATATCCGTTTGACACGTTCGCTCATAGGTCTACCTCGCTTTTGGTCAGAAACTTGTATAACGGGAAAGCAAGCACCGATACCCCGATGAACAAGATGACATTCCCCGCCGTAGCAAGGCCGTAGAAGCCGGCCTGATACTGCTTGTAGATAATGGAGGCGATCAGGTCGGTGGTGAAGCCCGGCCCGCCCTTGGTCATCGCCCAGATCAGATCGAAGGTCCGCAGACCCCCGATAAAAGCCAGAATAATGACGGAGTTCATCGCCGGACGGGACAGGGGCAGCGTAATATGGCGGAAGGCCGCAAGATTGCTGCCGCCGTCGATTTTGAGCGCTTCATAGTAGACCTGGGGAATGGCCGTTATCCCGGCGATGAAGATGACGGTGGCGATTCCCACTCCCTTCCATACATCAACCAGGGCAACCGACAATAGAGCGATATGCGTGTTGCCGAGCCAGTCGGGACCTGTGATGCCAAGCGCGCCCAGCGCCACATTAATAATCCCCTGTGACGGATGCATCATCGTGGAGAAGGTAATCCCGACGGCGATGGTGCTGAGCAGCGTGGGGAAGAAAACTACGGAGCGCAAATAATTTTTGGCGATAATTCTTGAAGTCAGGAAAGCGCCGAGCAGCAAACCCAGCAGCACCTTCAATCCACAGGTGACCACCGCAAAGATCAGCGTGTTGCGAAACCCGATGCTGAGCGCCGTTTCGGAGAAGAAGGTGACATAGTTGTCCATGCCGATAAATTCCCATTTCGTGAGCGTCCATCTCGTCGTGCTGAAGAAGAAGGACAGGAGCGTCGGCAGCAAATAGAAGGTAAAATAGATCACACCTGCAGGCAGCAGAAAAAAAAGATACGAATACATCCGCTTGGAGGCGGTATTCATCATGCGCTCATCCTTTCTCTTGGACAGTAGAAGCCGCCGGGAGGCCTTCCCTCGCGGCGCGCTCCGATTGAACAGACATACCCTGCAGCAGAAGTTGCAGGGTATGAATACGTTTTAGCCTATGGCTTCATCACCAGCCGGGGAGCGCCAGCTGCTGCGCCTGCTTCTCGACGTCCTTGTCGTAATCCTTGGCCCCCTGCGCCGCGGTGTTGATCCCGCTGCCTACAGCGACCGTAATATTCTCCAGGTTGGGGCCTTTGACCGGGGACAGAAATTCCAGAGCCGGCGCTGTTTTGCCTTCGTCAAAGTAAGACTGCATTTCTTTAACCCCTGCATAGGTGTCTTCGGGAAGATCAATACCGGTAATCAGGTAGGGTCCGGATGCTTTGAGCTTGGATGACAGGACGGACTGGCCTTCAGGCGACAGGAAATATTCCGTCCACTTTTTGGCGGCTTCCAGATTCTTGCTGTCCTTGTTGAGATAGAGCGCGCTTGGCATCCACACCGTTAGTCCATTGATGTCCGCGCTGTCGCTTGGCTCCGGGAACACGCCGATATCGTTGATTTTGTCGGGGAAGTTCTGGAATATCGAGTCAAGCGCCGAGGTGAGCATCGGATAATGCACACCGTCGCCCTCCGCGAGCATTTTGAGCCCTGCATCATAGGTGGTAGCCAGGAAATCCTTGTTCATATATCCGCGCTTGTATACGTCCTCGATTTTCTCGAAGCCTCTGAGCGCTGCCGGCGTGGTCGCATATTTGGCCTTGTTGGCCGTATAATCGTCCGCAAAGGATGCATTTTGCGACTGGACGTTGTAATAATCTCCGAGTATGAGCAGTTGGGAGGTCCAGGTGTCCTTGTAAGTGCCGATCACCGCCGTCTTGCCCGCCGCCTTGATCTTCTCATTGTTGGCCATAAATTCATCCCATGTGCGCGGAATCTCAAGTCCCAGGTCGGCATACACCTTCTTGTTGTACAGAACGGCGCCGACAACCGTCGTGCCGACCGGAACGCCAAACACCTTGCCGCTTGCCGTAACCGTCGTTTTGAAGGAATCCAGCACATCCGCCATGAAGGGTTCGCCGCTCAGATCGGCAAAGTTCTCCTCAGGGCTCAGCGCCTGCAGCAGCGATCCGGAATTGTACACCAGCAAATCGTCCATATCGCCTGTAGCCAGACGGGTTTTAACCAGATTGTCGCCCTCCGTGCCGTCCGGCTTGATATCGAATTCAATGGCAATGTTCAGTTTCTTCTCAGCCTCTGCCGCTACGACCTTGAGCGCATCAAGCGTCGTTCCGGTATTGCCGACCATCAGCGTTAACGTTACCTTCTTGGCGGCAGGCGCTTCCGCGCTGCTTCCGCCGCCTTCATCAGCTGCATTCGTACCGGCAGGCTTGCTGTTGCCAGGATTCTCATTGTTTGTCGTGCCGCTTGTTCCACAGCCGGTTGTCAGGATGATCATAAGCGAGATGCAGGCCGCAAAAATGGTCATGACGCTTCTTCTTTTTCGCATGCTTTTTTGGTCCTCCCTTTTTGTATGCGCATTCATGTATGAATGGCAGTCCGTATGAATTAAGTTTAGAGGGATTGCCATGCTCCGCCTACCTGTAGATTGGCTATTTTGGGAGGGTGATTTTGCTTTTCAGCCTTATTTCGTTCGTTTGGCGTAAGCCTGCGGCGATTCGCCCACGATTTTTTTGAACACATGACTGAAATGCTTCGCATCTTCATAACCGACCAGACCGCTCACATCCGAGAGCCGTTCCATCCCTTCGGTGAGCAGGATCTTCGCCTTGCCGATGCGGTAATGAATCAGATAGTCGGAGAAGGTGCAGCCAGTCTGATTCTTGAAGAGCTTGGACAAATAGCCAAGGCTGACATGATGATCCGCTGCAAACTGCTGCAGGCAGATATTATGCTGATAATGGCTGTGGATCCACTGCATGAGCAGAGGGATCATACTTTTCGGCTTCATAGCCTTGCTTTCCCGGCCCGGATGGAGATTCATAATTTTCGCGCTCAGCCATCCATTCAGCTCCTCGTAGCTTGATAGTTCATTCAGACTCGACAGCAGCTCATCCTGCATCTTGGGCTGATCGACGCGGCCCTGCTGCGATAGGCGCCATTTGAACTGCAGGGAGTATAGTAAATCACGGATAAAACCTTGCAGCTGCCGCATGGTGATTTTTTTCCGCTTCAGCTCCGCAGTAATTTTGTGGATCATTTCCGTTCCCCTGCGGAGGTCTCCCTGGCTGAACAGCGTTTCCATCATCCGCACCTTATCCCAGATGCCGCTGATATCCGCATCCATCGTCCGGGCATCGGGGGAAATGCAGGTCGGCATGCCGAGCCGCATGTTTTCTTCCAGCCTCCGGTTAAGGAGGGCAAAGCATTTGCTGAGCCGCTCATTCGCGTTCTTGAAAACATAGCTGAGCTGAACACTCTCATCCATCCGCTGAAAAAGCGCGATCAGTCTGGATTCCATGCCGCATTTGCCGGAATCGGCGGCAACCGGAACGAGGATGATTTTCCGCCGGGAATCCAGATCCAGACAATGAATATCCTCCTCCCGGACAGTGCCGTAAACGATCTGGCTCCTCAGCTCGCTATTGTGGATACCGGTATCCTGCCAGCCTCTGTGCGCTCCCCAGTTTCCCAGCAGAAGCAGCGCCATCAAATATCCATGCCCATAGAACGGCGCAGCCATCTCTTCCTCCGCCGGACACGATGCGAACAGCATCCGGCTGATGGACCAGTTCATCCGCTCTTCCCGCTGTCTTTGCTCGTTCCGGATGCCGTTTATCGCTTTATCGATGCTCAAGTACAAGGCATCCTTCTTGACGGGCTTGAGCAAATAGTCCACAACGCCGATCTTCACCCCCTGCCGGGCATACTCGAATTCATCATGAACGCTCAGGATAATCCCTTTGACCGCGGGATCGGCTTTGCTCAGCTCGCTGATCAGTTCCAGGCCGTCCATCCCGGGCATATTGATATCGGTCAGCACCAGATGCGGCTGCGCCCTGGCTGCTGCAGCCAAAGCGTCCTCCCCGTTCCCGAAGGCAAAAATACGGTGCTCCTCCTCATAGCTCTGAAATAAGGTCTTCAATTCCTCCAGCGCCCAGCGCTCATCCTCGACGAGAAATATATTCATGCGCGTCCCTTCCCTTTCCATCTGCAGGTATAAGGTATGGAATTTCCAGCTTGACGGTTGTCCCTTCGCCTGGAAGGCTCATGATGTGTAATCCGTAATTCCCGCCATAAAATAATTGAATCCGCTGCTGAATGTTCAGTAAGCCGATTCCGCGTGTGTCGTGATCAAGCTCTCCCGACAGAATGGGGGTGCGCAGCATGCTGCGCAGCTCCTGCTGCTTCTCCCCGTCCATCCCCCTGCCGTTGTCCGTCACTTCGATCTGAAGCATTCCGCTGCTTCGGTGCGCCCGGAGTCTGATGACGCCTCCTGACTTCGTTTTGCCAAGACCGTGAATGATCGCATTCTCTATAAGCGGCTGAATTGTAAGCTTCAAGATGGATGACTGCAGCAGTTCGTCGGGAATATCGCAGTGGAGCTCGAACCGGTCGAAGAAACGATGCTGCTGGATGTTCATATAACAGCGGATATGCTCCAGCTCATCCTTGAGCGCAACAGGATGCTGCAGATTCTTCATGCTGTACTGGAACAATTCCGCCAGCGATTCCGACATTTCCGCCACTTCCTCAATTCCTTTGATGCGACTGATGGATTTCATAATGTTCAAGGTGTTGTACAGAAAATGCGGATTAATCTGGGCCTGCAGGGCCGATAATTGAGCATCCTTCTCCGCCAGCCTGGACTGGTACGCTTCGTTGATCAAACGGGATATGCTGCCCAGCATGTCGTTATAAATCCGGCTCAGGCGGCCGATTTCGTTATTGCTTCTGACCTCCATCCGCTGCGAGAAGTCGCCCTGCTCGACCCGGATCATCTTCTTCATCAGATTATGGAGCGGTATTGTAATGTGATAAGACAGAATATAGGAAACAAGCGCGATAATCATAACCGCCGCGAGTCCGACCAGGATCAAAATCAGCTGTGTGCGCTTGATCTGGGCAAGCAGATACTCATTGGGGATCAATACAGCGGTTCTCCAGCCCGTATAGGCGGACCTGTCGATGGTATACAGATATTTTCTGCCGTTCCACGTCAGCTCCGAAGAAGAAGCCTTTCCCCCCGGCAGCATCGCAGCGCTCAGATTCTGCAGCGTGCCGCTTGTCAGCTCATTCTTGTTGTCATATACGACCGTTCCTTCATCGTTTAAAATAAACACGCGCATATTCTTCTCCATCTCATTGCTGTCCGACTGGACCAGCATATCCCGGAATACATCGACGTTGATGTTGATTTTCATAAAGGCGATGGTGCTGCGCGAAGGAATGCGGTTGATGCTGCGGACAAAAGAAATGACCTTCGGCGACTCGATATCGTGGATGTCCTCCACTACGGTGGGCAGAAGCAGAAATTTCTTCTTGTAGTCGTAGTCATGCCCGGTATACCAGTCTTCTTTCTCCAGGCTGTCCGTCAGCTTCGGCCCGCTGGAGCGCGATACATAATAGGCATACCGGTCCAAAGTGAACAAGTATATGCTCTGCACCTTCGGCTGCGGATGCATCAGGGTGTAAAGCCTGCTTGACAGCGAAAGCTCGATGCGGTTTTGCTCCACCGGATTATCCGTCTCATAGTGATCGAGCAGATTGCGCTGCACGAGAGGATCCCCGAAAATCGAGACGGACATCGCCTCCATCTCGTGGATGTACAGCTCTACCGTGCGGCTGAACTGCTTCGTAATCGTGCTGGATAAGGCATAGGTTTGATTTTTGGTATCGCTTACATTTTTGAAATACAAAATGGTGCATGCCAGAAGCACCGTGAGCAGGAAAACAACAGAAAAGGTGATGAACATCTTGGTCTTCAACATCATATCGTTCCAACGCCGCATCCATGATCAACCCTCCCGCCGATTGTTGATCGTTATTATACAACAAGCTGCAGCTTGTTGCAGTAAGAAGTACGGGGTGATATTTATTGGCAGGAAATATCAAACAGACCCAAAAAAGCCGCCCTAAAGCGGCTCAATTGGGTCTGTTTGAAGACCGGTCAGATTTCCTTGCGGTTCAAATAAATCAAGCCTGCCATGAAGAAGACCACAAAGCTGCCCAGAACCGTGATCATCAGACTTTCATAAGGGATCATGAATCCGCCAACGCCGCCTGAGCCGGAGCCGGAAGGCATCATCGCCAGCAGCGGCTGCGCCCATGGGTAGAAAGGGGCAAATCTAGCGGAATTGACGATCAGGATATTGGGCAGAGTGAGCATCACATTAATGACAAGAGGGGCAGCGAAGCTGGTCCAGGCAATCGATACCCCCAGCTGGACGGCGGCAAGAGGCAGACAGGCCACCCATCCTCCGATCACGCACCGCAGCAGCATGGACCAGGGAACCTCGGCTTCTATTCCATGATACAAGGCGGCAGCCAGTATGGCAGCCAGGAAGAGCAGCTGCACCACAGCCAGCATCAGTGCCACAACAACAAATTTTGCAAAGAACAGACCCGATCGCGATAATGGCAGCGACAGCATCAGCTTCCAGCCCCCTCCATGCTCATACCGGCAGACGAATGCGGCGAATATGCCGGTAAGGATAGGCAGCAGCAGCATGGCGTGGGGGACAGGTGTCATCCCCATTATTAGTGCCTGATAAGGAGCTCCGGCATCTTCGGCCCTGAAGGTGATCATGATTCCAATCAACGCGGAGATCAGCGGACTGAGCGGCAGCAGCAGCCAGATACGGGATTTGACCAGCTTCAGACGTTCTGCAGCCAGCGCTCTAAGGAAGGATGACATCTTACTCCACATCCTTTCTCTCGAAATGGAGACTGCCCGCAAACAAAAGAACAAATCCAAGCGCCAGTCCCGCACCGACAAACAGCAGCCGGTGAGGTCCCGTATACCCCAGAAGCGGCCAGCTGATGGGCGCCCATTCCGTAAAATACATGGAGAATAATGAAGCCACCGCCATCAATAACCCGATGGAAACCGGCAAAGCCTGATTCCGGAAGGTTAAGGTCATCCACAGAAAAAGCGCCAGTGCCGGGAATGAGGCGATAAACGGGAAGAAACACAGCTTTAACAGAGCGCCAACCGGAAAATCGTAACCGAACCCCAGCAGAACGCCAAGAATGAGCGTTCCAATTGCCAACAGCGCGCAGGACAAGCTGAGTACAAGGAGCACGACGGCGAATTTGGCGGCGAATACCGCCGTTCTTGATATCGGCAGGGCCAGCAGCTGCTTCCACGAGCTCATGCCATGCTCGATATTCGCGGTAAGCGAGCAGATGAGCGTAATACCCATGAACAGAGAAACCGGCACAAAGGCCAGAATATTATTCAGCAGTCCGCCCCAGAGATCATCCGCATGCTGCTTGGTAAGGTAATCATAACGAAGGCCAAAATTAACCGCCTGCATGGCGATCAGCCCTGCCGGTCCTACAATAGCGAGCAGCCAGATCCCTTTGCCGCGTATTTTCAACAGGTCGGCCGAGAACGCTTTGGCTATCATAATGTTCGAACCTCCCCCACAATTTGCAGGAAGAGATCTTCAAGCGATTTCTTTCTTTCCTCCACACGATATACGTCATGCTCCCGCTCCACCAGGCATCTGACCATCACTGCAACCGTATCGTCGCTTGCCTGCTCCATGACGATTCCGCTATCCGTGAGTCTGGCGCGCACGCCCTGCTCATGCATGGCCACCAGCGCCTTGTCCGGCTCCGACACCACCAGCGTAATCGCGCCCTTCGCCTGCTGCCGCAAATTCCCGATCGTGTCCTGGAAAACCAGTTCACCCTGCCGGATTATTCCGACAGTATTGACCATCTGCTCCACCTCGCTCAGCATATGGCTGGAGACCAGGACGGTAATCCCATGCTGCTTCGGCATGCTTTTGATCAATTCGCGGATTTCCAGTATCCCGGAAGGGTCCAGTCCATTCGTAGGCTCGTCCAGAATGAGCAGCTCCGGGCTGCCAAGCAGTGCGCTTGCGATTCCCAGGCGCTGCTTCATCCCGAGCGAAAATCCCTTGACCGGACGGGCCGACTCCTTCGTCAAACCGACAGTTTCCAGCACCTCGGCTATTTTGGGTCCCGGAATATCCAATATGCGCCGCACCGCCTCCAAATTCTGAACAGCGCTCAGATGCCCGTAATAGGAGGGATATTCAACAAGCGATCCCACCTTCCGCAGAATGCGGAGCCGCTCTTTCCGCAGCTCCAGACCGAACAAATTGACCGAGCCTTTCGAGGGTTTGATTAGTCCCAGCATCATTTTGATCGCGGTCGTTTTGCCTGCCCCGTTGGGCCCGAGAAAGCCGTAGATTTCCCCTCGGCCAATCTTCAAATTCAGGTTCGACACCGCGTAGCGTCCGCGGTATTTCTTGCATAGTCCATTTGTTTGGATCACCCATTGATTCATGTCTTTCACCTCTTAAACGATGATAGCGCATGAAGTTTAAAACAAAGGATCCCCTTAGATTAAATTTGGTTTAAAAATTAGAATCCATTGCGCGGGGATAAATATATACACGCGTGCCTTCCATAGAACCGGCCGTCTGGCGGCAAAGCCCCATCTCCCGGAGCAGATAATCGACAATGGCAAGGCCGATACCCGCCCCTTTGCCGGGGGAATCCGTATCCATTCCCTCACCCCGGTCGGCAATGACAAGGGCGAGCGTCCCTTCATGCTCCTCCGTATAAATCCCGATATAGGCTCCACCGCCCGCATGTCTGGCGACATTTTGGAACAGATTGTCCAATACCCGTCTGAAAGCTTCCTTGTCCACATTCCAGATCAGGGGCTGCTCCGGCAGCTGAACATCAGCATCAATTCCCTCTTTCTCCCAGTGGGGATACCAGGCAGCCGCGCTTTCCCGAACAAGCCGCAGCACATCCTGCCGCTCAGTTTGCAGCGTATACCGGCCGCTCGCCATTAGCGTGTAGGACAGCAGATTCTCGATCTGACTGCCCATATCGCCTATTTTGCCTTCAATTTGGCTCAATGCCTTCTGAGCGGACTGACCGGGCACATCTCTGCGGAGCGAATAGATTTGGCTGCTTATAATCGTGAGCGGCGTTCTCAGGTCATGGGACAGATTGGAGATCAGCCGCTTGCGCAGCTCCTCTTCTTCCCTCTCCCGTTGGCGGCTGGCCCTCAGCTGGACCACCATTTCGTTAAAAGCGCCCTCAAGCTGGCCGATCTCATCCTCCTTATGCTGCACAATGGGAAGCGGAAGACTATTGTCCGCCGGCAGCGCCATAGCGGATTGCATGCCGAGCAGACGCACGCGGATCTGTCTGAAGAACAGCCAGGACAGCAGGATAAACAGGACGAACATCAGCACCATAAATCCGATCAAATAGGTTGTGCTATACCCTAAAGGAGCCGTATGCCGCAGCAGGGATCTTTGTATTTGCAGCACCATGAACGCTTTTGCGCTGTCATCCTTGCCGAGAAGAGCTATTACGGTAAACGGATCCCGGTTAACGCTTTCCTTCATGAACCGGATAGCGGAAGACGCTGTCCAATGCAGGGGAAGCCCCGCCTGCTGCGGCAGCTGAAGCCGGGTGCCGCCGTCGACGTCCACCCAGAACAAGGATGCATCCGGATACTTCCCCTTTAACTCCTTCAGGCGCCGATTGATTTGATCGGCGCTCTGATTGGCCAGCATGGCTGCCTCTTGATGCCAGGCTGATTCCAGATCGGCTGCGCTTCCGTATTGAGACGTATTCGTATCGAGGCTGCGGGTTACCGGAGCCGAGATCACCAGGGCAAGGGAAGCCAGCGCGAACATCACTGGAATAAACAATAAGGCGAGCAGAACAATCAACAAATAACGGGACATTAGAGACCGGCGAAACCCGGCGCCGCTGCGCTTGTTCCTCACAGCCTCACCCGGTAGCCGATACCGCGCAGCGTTTCGATCACTTCGGGAGCGGCCGGATCGCGTTCAATGCGCTCGCGCAAATAACGAATGTGAACCATGAGCGTTTTGTCCCCATCGAAATACGGTTCCCCCCACACGGCTTCATAGATTTGTTCCTTGGTCATAATTTGCCCGAGATGGCGCAGCAGGTAGGAGAAGATCTGAAACTGCTTGCCAGTCAGCAAAATCTCCTCTCCGGTCTCGGTGTTCTCGATCCTTTTCTCCTTCTCGTAGACTAGCAGATGCTTGATCGCCACAGGTTCCACAGGATGAGCGCCGGAGCGCCGGAGCAGCACTTCAATCCGCGCCAGCAATTCATCGGGATGAAACGGCTTGGTCAAATAATCATCGGCGAACTGCAGGCCAGCAAGCTTGTCGTCTATCGCGGTCCGGGCCGACAGCATGAGGATGGGAATGCCCGGCTCCGCTTTCTTAAGCCGCTGTCCGACGGTGAAGCCGTCCAGTCCGGGCAGCATGACATCGAGAATGACAAGCCCGCAGCCCGGCGCCTCCTCCAGCGCTTTATCTCCGCTCTGCAGCCACTTCACGGCATAGCCGCATTCCTGCAAATGCCGGCTCGTCCAGCTGCCAATCTCCCGATCATCTTCGATATATAGAATTACTGCTTTCATATTTATTCTATCCTTTCGTCTGAACCTGCCAGAAACCATTTCCATTATAATATAACATGTGAGACCAACCGGCCATCATGCCGGATGGATTCTATGATTTCAGGCAAAAGAAATAGCAGCCCGGCATGAATTCATGCGCTGGACTGCCATTGTTATTCGTTATGAGACGGAAGCGGCTATTTCCTGCAGATAGACCGGACGATTCTCCGCCATGGAGCGGTACGCCGCAAACATCATTTGCATCGTGACCAGATTATCCCTGACGCTGTTCTCCGGCTCGCGTTCTTCCTCGATGGCGCAGAGCAATTCCCCCATCGTTCCAATGAAAGCATGCGGGAACCATAGACCTTCAAGCTTCGGCGCATACAAACGGCCTGGTTCAAGAAGCTTGCTGTAATAGCCTATCGTATCGCCCTGGCCGTTGGGATAATTATAAAGCGCCCCGTTCGTCCCCTTGACGATTCCCTCCGTCCCTTCGAACCGGAACGTCGCATACCAGTCGTCCTGAGGCATGCCATTATTATGATTATCGTGGATAAGCCCGCGGGCGTCGCCGGGGAATTTGATATGAATCATCGTCCGTGTCTCACCTGTGACCCCTTGTCCGGGGTATCTGGCTCCATCGGCATAAATATATTCCGGAATCATGCCCATTACGCTGCGGATCGAATCCAGATAATGAATGCTGTGATACATAATCTCCAGCGTTTCAATCCCGGCTATCCATGGCCAAATCTCCCATGGCGTATGGACATTCACCTGTATTGTCGCCTGCAGCGGAGCTCCGATCAATCCGCGACCGGTCAAATCCCTGCAAGCGCGGATACCCGGCGCCCAGCGCATTTGCTGGTTGGAGGCGGCTTTAACCCCTGACCTGCCGCACAGCTCCACAATTTGCGAAGCGATTTGGTAGGATTCCGCCAGCGGCTTCTGACAGAGCAGATGCTTGCCGCTGGCAGCGGCGGCCAGGACCACATCCCATTGATATTTGGCGGGAACGGCGATGTCCACCACATCGATATCCGGGTCCTTGAGAAGCTGCTCCAGACTGTCGTAGACTTTGCCGATGCCATACCGCTGCGCAGCTTCTACGGCCCTGCTGCGATTAATATCATAGATTCCCGCCACACGGAAGCCAGCCAGCCGATATGCCGGAAGATGGGCATTCAATACGATGTCCCCGGCACCGACGATACCGATTCCGTAGTCCTTATTGCGCGGCAGCTTCGGCTTGTAATTCAGCTCTATTCCATCCGGCGATGGATGCTTGCTCATGAATGCGCGCTCCTTCCTCTGCTGGATCTGCTGTTATGGATAGGGAATAATTCTCTGGATCTTTTAAACAGGCTGCACCGCTTCCCCGTTCTTCCTGACAAGAAGCAGATGCTCGCAGACCAGCACAACCTCATCCCGCTGGTTCAGGACCTCGCACAGCTCGCTGACAATCCCTTCGGCGGTCCGTTTGGGGTGATCCCGCTTCTCCTTGATGGTTACCTTCACCCGGATGGTATCTCCGATAAACACCGGCTTGATAAAGCGCATCCGCTCATAGCCGTACGAGAAAGCCTCGGGATTGATGACCCCTGCGGTCATCCCGACTGCTACGCTGAATATCAGAGTGCCATGGGCCATGCGCTGCCCGAAGGGCTGGGTCTTGCACCACTCCGCATCCATATGATGCGGATAGAAATCCCCGGTTTGGCCTGCATGCATAATAATATCCGTCTCCGTAATCGTCCGTCCGCCGGTATGCCGCTCGGCGCCCAGCTCATACTGCTCATAATACACAGAGTTTATCATTGTATGCCCACGCCTCCAAATTCCCGTTTGATTTTATCATTATGCTGGCCGATTCTGGGAGAACCTACATCAGATTGGTAGATTTGGCCGTCGATGCGGATGGGACAGCGTGTCGTGACCAGCTCTGCCCCGTTGTCCCTGCGGACTTGCTGCGTCATCTGAAGCTCCTTGAAGGCTTCATGCTCAAGCAGCCGTTCCCAGGTCAGCACATCGGAGCACCAATAATCGGCCGGCTCCAGCCTGCCCAGCCAATATGGGGTGCTTTCCTTCAGCAGATGCTCCCTCAGATGCGCCTTGATTTCATCTCTTGATGTAAACCAGGTCGCAGGATCGGAGTATTCCGCCAGCGGCTGGCAATCCAGCAGACTGCCAAGTGTGATGATAGAGCCCATGGCAAGCGAAATATAGCCGTCTTTTGTCTTGTAGATGCCATAAGGCGCGCCCAGATACGCATGGGCATTGTTCACCGCGCTGCGCTGCGGGGCTTTGCCCCCATCGTTCAAATGCGTCGTCAGCACCTCGAATTGAAAATCAAGCGTCGATTCCAGCAGGCTGACCTCCACCAGTCCGCCATGGCCCGTTATGCCCCGCCGTACCAGACAGGCCAATATCCCTTGGACAAGATGTCCGCCAGCCATCATATCGGCAACCGCCAGACCGAACGGGACAGGAGGCTGATCGGCATCGCCGTTGAGCCAAGCCAGTCCCGACAGCGATTGAACGAGCAGATCCTGACCCGGCTTGTTCACCCAGGGGCCGCTCCGGCCATAACCCGTAACCACGCCATAGACCAAACGCGGGTTCCACTCCCTGACCGTCTCATAGGAGAGGCCAATCTTCTCCATCACGCCCGGACGGAAATTCTGAATCATCACATCCGCCTTCTCAATCAAGGAACGGACGAATTTTAGATCTTCCGGATCCTTCAAATTCGCGGACACGCTCTCTTTATTGCGGTTAATGGAATGAAACAGCGTGCTGTCCCCGTCCAGCTCCAGATTGGAGATATACAGCCGTCTGCACAAATCCCCGCCATCGGGGCGTTCCACCTTGATCACCCTCGCGCCCAGATCGGCAAAACGCAGCGCGGCCGACGGACCGGATAAAAATTGGCTGAAATCGAGCACCAGCAAGCCTTCAAGCGGTTTAAACATAATGAGTGCCCCCTATCCTTTTTGCGAATCCCGGTACAGCCCGTTCATCTTCTCCAATATCGCAGCCGCATTGCCGCCATTCATCATATAATCCCGGACATCGTCGCCGGCATGATCCTGAAACGCCAGATAGCCGTTATAACGCGGACGCACGAATGCCCGGTCAAGAGCCGGAAGCGTCTGTCCAAAATAATTCAGGCAACGCTTGTTGTTGTCCTCATCCAGCCATGCTGAGCGGTGCCCGGGCTGCCCGCCGCTCTCGGTAAACAGCGTACGCTGCGTCAGCGGATCTGCCGCAAAAGCCGCGTAAGCCAGCGCATGCTCCTTATGTCTGGTGCTGCTGGACACGGCAAGTCCGGTCCCGCCGAGCGTCGACTGCAGCCGCTTCCCCTCGTATTCGGCCAGATCCCCGAACTCCAGCAGATTGGCCGCATAGCCTCGGCGCGAATAATTGGAATACCCATAGGCAAACGGGCAATAGGCCAATTCGGTCCCGTCCGCTGCCATGGCTTCGTAAGTTGCAATCGGATTTCGCCCAAAGATTTCCCCGCTGCAAAGCGCTGCAAGCTCCCGCAGCTTATCCAGCGCCAAAATTCCGGTCTCCCGGCTCACAATGTATTCCTTATTCAGAAAAGGAGTCTCCCCCAGTGCCAGGCAGAACATATAAAAATTCATCAGGCTGTCAATGGCGATAGCGGGAAAAGCAACCTTCCCGGTCCCGGCAAGCGCAAGCACATCCTCCCAGGTTTCAGGTACGCCGATATCCGATGCCGCGAGCAGATCCGGCCGCCAGGACGCTACCGGGGTTGCCGCATCAATGGCCAAAGCAGTCTGCCGGTCATGGAACTGATAGCTGGCATGCGAAGCGCCGACCGTGCCTTCCGCCTGATCCTGCATATAAGCAGCCGACAGGGTCAGATTGAGCGGAAGAAGCACCCCCTGCTCCGCTGCATAGCCGGCCCAGGGATGATCGATGACCAAGAGATCATAAGCGTCCACCAGCTGCTGCAGGGGCATATCGGCAAACTGCTGCAGGGATCTCTTTTCCCATTGGATCTGAACCTCCGGGTGGAGCTCCGAATAGCGCTGGCTGGTTGCAACCATAGGCAGGTAACCGCGGGTATGGTTCCATGTCATTCCTTTTAGCAGAATACTCAATTGTTTGCTCTCCCTTTTTGGTATTATGGTAGTACCAATAATATGAATAACTTCTTAAATAAAATGAGACATAACCGATTTTCATAAATGAAGTTCAATAGCTGACAATAATAAACTTGCGGTAGTACCACAATACCAGATTAACAAAAGCGGCGGGAAATGACAATTGATTTTTATGCGGATGCGTGAAAATTTCAGGGGCCCCGGCGGGGACAGATTCACTTTATCTCTTGGAGCGCGCTGTTCGCACTTGCATTCATGCAAACTAAAAAAACCTCTTTCCCTGTTTAAACGCGGAATTGGAAGTTCTTTTTTGTGGAAATCGGGGCTTTCCAACTTGTGAGAGCACTTAAGGCAGCTCCTTGCTTCGCCGCTTGAGCTTTGGGTGCGCCTGCAAAACGTTTGAAGCAATCGCCGACGACTAGTTTAAACGGTTTCGAGAAATAATAGGGTTTAGGATGAAATACGCACTGCGGCCTATATAAGTTATCAGGACGATGCAGCGCTATCCACCGCTTTCACTGAAGATTCCGACTGTGGAATGCTTGACCGGGCGAACATCTCGATGGCAAGCTTGCTTGTCAAGAATAGCCTCGGATCGCCTTGGTTGTCAGCTGCGTGTTTCCTCATTACCTTGAGCGATTAGCCTGACCGCCTCGGCGATCGCATTTCGCAGCGTAGCCGGGTCCTTCGCGGCATCCGGATCAAGCGATGGGCCAAAGGGGTTCGCCGGCGTCCAGGCTGTGGCGAGCGTCATGATGGCGGTCAGCAGGAAGCCCGGGGGAAAAGTCGTTCCTACCTGACCGGCGCTTTGCGCCTTCAGCAATGCCGCAACTTTGGCGTCGTGAACGGCCACGCGTACGGCAGGGCTATCCGCCTTCTGTTCCAGGCTGAACCATGCCATCAGCCGCATCAAATCGGGCTGCTTCATCGTGAAATCGAACACGCGCGCCGCGTAACCGGCGAGATCGTCAGGCGTGAAGGTTAGCTCCTCGTAGACACGCGCGAGGTGCTTCTGAAGGATTGTGGTGAAGAGCGTTTCCTTATTTTCAAAGTAGATATAGATCATATTCTTGTTGCACCCGGCGTTCTTGGCGATGCGGTCGACCCGCGCCCCTGCAATGCCATAGGCGGAGAACTCCGCCATAGCAGCCTCCAGTATCCGTTCTCTGGTCGCTTCGGCGTTTCGCATGACTGTTCCTCCTTGTTTCTTGCATTTTGGCTACAAATATATCATGACCATAATGATTTGACAAACCGGTCAGTTAGGTTTATATTATATCTAACCAGTTAGTCAATTATCAATGAACTGGCATCTTACAGAAAGAAGGAATGCGTAATGACACAGCAAACTTCCGGGAAAGCAACCCATTCAAGCGCCAAGATAGCCATCGTCACAGGCGGAAGCCGCGGCCTGGGCCGCAGCACCGTGCTGAGCCTCGCCAAGTGTGGCGTCGATTCGATCTTCACCTACCATTCCAATCAGGCTGAAGCCGGGAAGGTCGTCGGCCTGGTTCGCGAGACGGGGCAAAAGGCCATCGCCCTGCAGCTCGACACCGGCAATGTCAGCTCCTTCGATCCATTTGCAGAGAGTGTGCGCGAGGCGCTCACAGAGCTGGGTGCAGAGCGCTTCGACTACCTCGTCAACAACGCCGGTACCTCTCACCACAACACATTCGACCAAACGACCGAGGAAGAGCTGGACAGTCTATATGACATCCACTTCAAGGGCGTATTCTTCCTGACGCAAAAGCTCCTTCCGCTTATCAACGATGGCGGGCGTATCGTGAACATCTCGACAGGCCTGACCCGCATCGTCACGCCGGGGAGCGGCGCCTACGCATCCATGAAGGGCGCAATCGAGATTCTGACCAAGTATCAGGCAAAAGAGCTTGGCGCACGCGGGATCGCGGTCAATACGGTCGCCCCCGGAGCCATCGCGACCGATTTCAGCGGCGGCATGGTCCGCGATAATCCCGACCTGAACAAACGCGTCGCGGAGATGACAGCGCTCGGCCGGGTTGGACAACCCGATGACATCGGGCCGATGATCGCCTCGCTTCTTTCCGATGAGAACAGCTGGATCAACGCACAGCGCATCGAGGTCTCGGGCGGCATGTCGATCTAAGCCCAAGAACACAGGAACGGCTCTCCTTCTATACTTTCAGTGGAAGAATACCTCAGTGGAAATTCCGCCAGGGCAACTCATTGTGGCTTCATGACCTATTCTCTCCTTAACATCAAACAGCACTCCACATCCATGCGTGGAGTGCTGTTTGATGTTGGAGGCAGCGACTGATTATCCGGTAAACTCCTGGACCCATTCATTGTTATAAAAGGCGATGCCGATTTGGGTATAGCTCTTATTCAGTATGTTGGCTTTATGCCCCGGACTGTTCATCCAATCCTTCATAACCTGGGTCGGGGTGGTCTGACCATTTGCGATATTTTCGCCTGCTGAATTATACGTGATCCCGAACTCCTTCATCATATCGAATGGGGATCCATGCGTAGGTGAATTATGATCAAAGTAATGGTTATTGTACATATCCTGTGCTTTGACCATGGCCATATTCGACAATTCGCTGCTCATACTCAGTGAACCCAATCCTGCTTTGGATCTTTCCTGATTGACCAGCTCCAGAACCTGCTGTGCGAATTGCGATGAATCCGTTTTGCTTTCGGGCGCCTGTCCTGCCGGTCCGGTCGGCACTTGATTTCCCGGGCTTTCTGTGCCCGTCTGATCTGCCGGGTTCCCCGTTGGTGTTTGCTCACCTGTATTTCCGGTCGGAGTCTGGGTTCCAGTATTGCCTGTCGGCATCTGGTTGGCCGGATTCCCTGCCGGTACGCCGTTTGGATTCCCTGTAGGCATCTGTTCCCTTGCGTTTCCTGCAGGTGCCTGATTAGCCGGGTTTCCAGCCGGAGTCCCAATCAGATCCAATAAATCGGAAGCAATTCCATTTGGCGCTTCCTTGGCGGTGACAGACGGTTGATTTGCACTGGACCCCACTGATGTAGCTGTTGATGATGCCTTTGTTACGGTAGTTGCCGGAGCAGCAGTATGCGTATGAGTTAGAATTCGTGTCTGCTTGGGAACCGATTGCTTATGGGCCACATTGTTGTTGGCTGTACAGCCCGTTACCAGCAATAACACGGCAAATACGATAAACTTGATCACTTTCCAACCTCCCTGGTTCGTTTAATGAGATGTTAACAAGTTTAAGGTTCACTGCGGATGTGCTAATTATTCCTCGTCGTCCCTCCCTCAATAATCCTTTTCCAATGCCTCAAAAGACCCATCATCATCGCCAAGCTTGACAGAATGCTGTCTATAGGACGATGTCGATTTCTCAATGAGCAGCAGGGGAATGCAAGCAATTCAGAAGTAGCTGGCGTAGGCGGAAAAGGGCTTTTGGCTTCTAAGAAATTCTATGCTTATCGAGGAATACGCGAAGAAAATGTTGGCAAGCGCCAATTAATCATGAATATTAAAAAAACCGTCCTCCAATGGGGACGGTTTTTTGCTTATTATTTATCTGTGAAGCCAACCTCTCAAGACTGGGACGAATATGTTTTTTACGACAGCTTCTTCATGACAGCCGCACAGCGCGGACATAAGGTGGGATGATCGGCATCCAGGCCAACCAGAGGCGTGACATTCCAGCAGCGCTCGCATTTTTCCCCTTCGGCCACAATCACCTTCACCGGAAGCTGTTGGCTTGCCTGCGCCTCATCCGGAACCGGAGTGCCGGGCGGATGCACCTGTACCGCTGATACGATGAAAAGCTGCTCCAGCTGCTGGAATTCCTGAAGCCGCGCATAATCTTCTTCACCCGGATAGAGATGTACGGCGGCGCTCAATGAATTGCCGATGACTTTGGCTTTGCGCGCATCCTCCAATGCTTTGAGTACATCATCACGCAGCCCGATGAACCGCTCCCACTTCGCCTCCAGCGCCTGATCGAACAAGCCTGCATCCACAGCGGGCAGGTCGGCCAGCTGTACGCTCGGCAGCTCCGTACCCGGGATGTAGGTCCATGCCTCATCGGCCGTATGGGGCAGGATTGGCGCAATCAGCTTCGTGATGGCGGTAAGAGCCTCATACAGCACAGTTTGCGCTGCCCGCCTGGAGACGTCATCCGGCGCATCGGCATAAAGACGGTCTTTCAGGATATCCAGATAGAATGCACTCAGATCGACCGCACAGAAATGATGGACCGATTGGTAAACCAGGTGAAACTCATAGGCGTCATATGCCTTCGTCACCCGCTCAATCGTCCGGTGCAGCCGCAGCAGCGCGAAACGGTCCAGCTCGCTCAGCCTCTCTACAGGAACCCGGTGCCTGGACGGATCATAATCGAACAGATTGCCGAGCAGGAACCGCAGAGTATTGCGGATTTTCCGGTAGACCTCCGTCGTTTGGCCCAGAATGTTATCCGAAATTCTGACATCGGACTGATAGTCCGCAGAAGAAACCCACAGACGGAGAATATCCGCACCCAGCTTGTCGCACACTTGATTGGGATCAACGGTATTGCCAAGCGATTTGGACATTTTACGTCCCTCGCCGTCCAGCGTGAAGCCATGGCTGAGCACGGCCTTGTATGGAGCCTGCCCTTTCACTGCGGTTCCCGTGATCAAAGAGGAGTTAAACCAGCCGCGGTATTGATCGGAGCCCTCCAGATAAAGATCCGCCGGCCACTGCAGATCCTCCCGTGAATCCAGCACAGCGACATGGCTGGAGCCGGAATCAAACCATACATCCATAATGTCCGTTTCCTTGCGGAATTGATCATGTCCGCATTTGGCGCAAGCGGTACCTGCCGGAAGCAGCTCCGTCTCATTGCGCTGAAACCAGCTGTTGGAGCCTTCCTGCTCGAATATTCCCGCCACATGCTCGATGGTCTCTCCATTCACAAGCGGCTCATTGCAGCTGCGGCAGTAAAAAATCGGAATGGGAACGCCCCATGCCCGCTGCCTGGAAATACACCAGTCGCCGCGGTCGGCAATCATATTATGCAGCCGGATTTCCCCCCATTCCGGGGTCCAGGCCACGCGCTTGATCTCATCCAGCATCTGCTGGCGGAAACCGTCCACGGAAGCGAACCACTGCTCGGTGGCCCGGAAGATCACAGGCTTCTTCGTTCGCCAATCATGCGGATAGGGATGTGTAATGGTATTCTGATGCAGCAGATGGCCAGATTCCTCCAGCATCTGCGTGACCAGTTTGCCGCCCTTCTCATAGAACATGCCTTCGAATCCCGGTGCTTCCGCGGTGAAATGCCCCTGATCGTCCACCGGACAGAGCACGCCCAGATTATATCTCTGCCCGATCATAAAGTCGTCCTCCCCGTGTCCTGGAGCCGTATGAACGCAGCCTGTTCCTGCCTCGAGCGTGACATGATCGCCAGTCATCACAAGTGAAGTTCGATCGTAGAAAGGATGCTGGCACAGAACGCCTTCAAGTTCGCTTCCCTTGAAGGAAGAGAGCGTATTAACATCCTTCCAGCCGACTTCCCGCGAGACTGCTTCCAGCAGCCCTCCGGCAACCACGAATTTCTTCCCGCCCGTTTCAACCAGAACATAATCAAAGTCCGGGTTCAGGGAAATGCCAAGGTTCGCAGGCAGCGTCCAGGGGGTTGTCGTCCAGATGACGATTGAGGAGTCCGGTGGAAGCTTCCCCTTTCCGTCCTTCAAGTCAAAAGCAACGTATACGGAGGTTGAAGTCTTATCCTGGTATTCAATCTCCGCTTCCGCAAGCGCGCTCTCCGAGGACGGGGACCAGTAAACCGGCTTCAAGCCTTTATAGATGTAGCCTTTGTTCACCATTCCGCCGAACACGCGGATTTGCTGTGCCTCATACTTCGGCTGAAGCGTAATATACGGGTTGTTCCAGTCGCCCCGGATACCCAGCCGCTTGAACTGCACCTTCTGCTTCTCCACCCACACCAGGGCATACTCTTTGCAATAATCACGGAACTCAGAGACCGTCATTTTCTTGCGGTCCACCTTGCCGCCGTTGGCAATCGCCTGCTCGATAGGCAGCCCATGCGTATCCCAGCCGGGAACAAAAGGGGCATCGAAGCCATGCATCGTCTTAAAGCGGACAATAATATCCTTCAAAATCTTGTTCATCGCATGGCCGATATGGATGTTGCCATTGGCATACGGCGGTCCGTCATGCAAAATAAATTTCGGCTTGCCCCTGCGGCTGCTGCGCACCTGGGCATAGATATCCTGCTCTTCCCACTGCTGCTGCAGCTTGGGCTCTGCCTGCGGCAGATTGCCGCGCATGGGAAAATCGGTTTGCAGCAGGTTTAACGTTTTTCCATAATCCATCCGTCTCACTCCTTGTCGGTGTTTAGGTAAATAAATATAAAAAAGACCTCTCATCCCTGAAAAAAGGGACGAGAAGTCTCGCGGTACCACCCTGATTAAGCCTGGCGCCTGTGGCATGTCAGGAACATACCGGCAGCGCCAATGCTTCGCTCTGGTGATCGTTAACGGGATCTGCCGATACTCTCTAAGCCTGTATAAGGTTCAAGAGATACTCAAGGGTGATTTTCCAACGGCGGTTGAAGTCCGGGCTTTCACCAAATCCCCGGCTCGCTGGCTGCAACCTGTGCCTTGTACTCGTCCCTGTCATCGCTTTGGTCGTCATTTTGCTTATTGTGAAGTAGTATAGCGGATAAGCGGATCCTTAGTCAACCAATCCCGTCCAGCTTATGCCTGTACCTGATCAGATGCCTGTTCAGCTGCCAAACAAAGTATTTGAGCTCATGCTCCTGCTCCAGCAGTACGAGCAGCGCCTGCATCACGACCAGTTTGGGTCGTTCCTGTTTGAATTCATCCTGAAGCGCCTCAACCGCCTCTTTCAGCTGCGTTCTTTTTGCATTGGTGACGGACAGCTCCTTCACGGTCGTCAGCAGCACCGCCAGCAGAGCGTTCCGATGATCGTCAGCAGAGACCGCAATCCCTTCCATGCCGCATTTCACGCATTCATTCATCAGCGAGTCGCTTAATACCGGAAGCGGTTTCTTTTGCAGAATGCTCGCAGCCATTTCCTCAATGCGGTCTACAATGAAAGAGGTGATATCTCTGATAATCAGCGGTTTATCCTCGAAGACCAGCAGGAAGATATATTCCCGCACAATGCCGTTATACATAACGACCAGATCCCATATGTTCGGAATGATTTCGTCACCCACCAGCCTGATCAAACCTTCCTTATGGAAGTTAAGCAAGCTGGATTTCAACTGCAGGAAGAACGTCGTCATTTGCCCGTCGGACTTCGTCAGTTCTTTGATTTCCTGCATAATAAACCGGTTGACCATAAAAAACTCAAATTGAATTTCCGTTTCCCGGATAAAAACCTCGCGCGGGGTAAGCTCCGAATGCTCTCGGATAGTCTCAAGCTGCTCACGCAGATTCTGTATCCTGCTCACATGAACTTCCCTGAATAAATCTTCTTTGGACTGAAAGTATTTATATAAAGAACCTTTGGCGATTCCACAATCATCGGAAATATCCTGGATCGATGTGGCCAGATATCCTTTTTCCGAGAAATGACGAACAGCGGACTCAATAATTCTGTCCTTGATAAGGCTCACTTTACTCCCTCTTTTCAAAAAAATGATTTGACTTTCACAAGAATATCGGTAAAATTAAGCCTACCGTGACCGATAGGTTTTTTATAAAAACCATAAGTCAATAATAGGAGGTTATTCAACTCCCGTCAAGGCGAGCTTGAACATGCTGCATATTGTGTCAGGCACGGTATAGAGAAAGAGACAAATATATAGAGATGGAGAGGAACAAACTCATGTCCACGCAAAATGCATCAACTGCTGCGTCAGAGCCGGAATTTTCAATCAAATCCATAATTGCGCCGCTTCTTGCCGTTATTATTGGAATGATCATGGTTATTCTGGACAGTACAGTCGTCAATGTCGCCGTTCCTAACTTGCAGGAATACTTCAACAGCTCGCTCAAAACCATTCAGTGGACGATCACTGGATACACCCTTGCACTATCGGCGGTCATCCCGCTGGCCGGCTGGATGACGGATAAATTCGGCGCGAAGCGGATTTTCCTGATTACCATCGCGCTGTTCACACTCGGTTCTGTGCTTTGCGCATTGGCGCAAACGCCGGAACAGCTCGTTCTTTTCCGCATCATTCAAGGGGTTGGCGGCGGTATGGTGTCCCCAATCGGCATGGCAATGATATTCAAGCTCGCTCCAACCGAGAAACGGGGAGCTGTAATGGGCATGCTCGGTATTCCGATGCTGCTTGCTCCCGCTATCGGGCCGATCCTGTCGGGTTGGTTGATCGGCTTCGCATCCTGGCACTGGATCTTCCTGATCAACCTGCCAATCGGGATTGCCGCGCTGCTTGTCGGAATCAAATATCTGCCTAACGTTGAACGTCAAAAAGCGCCTGCCCTTGATATTCTAGGGATGATCCTTGCTCCCATCGCCTTCTCCATGCTAGCTTACGGCGTGAGCGAAGGTGGAACGGACTGGGGCTCCACCAAGACCTTGACCGGTCTGATCGTAGGCGGCGTCGCCTTGATTTTGTTCATTATTGTAGAGCTTCGCCAGAAGCAGCCGCTGCTGGAGCTGCGTGTATTCGGATCATCGGATTTCACACGCGGCGTAATTATTCTATGGATTTCGCAAGTGGCGTTGTTCGGTGCGATCCTGATGATTCCGCTGTACCTGCAGAATGTCAGAGGCTTCACGGCACTCGAGAGCGGATTGACCACCTTGCCTATGGCCATTTGCTCGATGATCTTCATGCCGATCGGCGGACGTCTGTTCGATAAATTGGGCGCGCGTCCACTGGCCTTCACCGGTCTGACGATCATAGCTGTCGCTCTGTTTACTCTTTCCCAGGTCAATGTGGATACCAAGATGGCTTTGGTCATGATTCCAATTGCCATGATGGGCGCCGGCATGGGATTGTCCATGATGTCGTTGAATACGCATGTGCTGAACTCGGCTCCACGCAGGCTTGTAAGCCGGGTAACGCCTTTGACAACGGCCAGCCAGCAGGTCGTTACTTCATTCGCGATTGCCGGTTTGACAGGATATTTAACTTCCCAAATATCCGTTCATATGAAGGAAGCCGGCGCAGGCGGGGATCCATTGATAAGCGCTACTTCTGCCTTTGACGATACTTTCTTTGTAACAGCCTTCGTCGCGCTTGCGGGCGTATTATTAAGCATCATCCTCCGCAAACCGCGGGTTAAAGCGGATCATGAACGGGAAGAAGATGCTCCGGATCCAGCCATGATGATGGGCCATTAATTTCATATATTAAGAATCAATACTCATAAGAAAGGCCGTCGATTGCAATCGACGGCCTTTCTTTGTTGTACTTGCCGTCCGCTTTCGTACACAGCCACAGGCGCTTTTACAGCTGATAGCTTGCGGACGCGGACGGCACCGTGAAGTTTGGCTACTCGGCAGCCGGCAGCTGGAACGAGCTTTTCAGAGAAACCACTTGATTGAACACCGGCGCTCCCGGCTTCGAGTATTTTGTATCCACGTTAAAATAACCATGACGGAAAAACTGGAATTTGTCCTGCGGCTTGGCTTCCTTCATCTCCGCTTCGACAAACCCCCGCTTGATGGTCAGCGAATTCGGATTGAGTTGATCAAGGAACGTCTTGGCCGGCTTCTCAACCGCTGCCGCATCCAATCCATCCTCTTCGCCAAGCAGCTCATCCTCGGGCGCTTCCGCGCTGATCAGCGGCTCGTACAGTCTGAATTCCGCCTCAACCGCCTGGCTCGCTTCCACCCAGTGAATCGTGCCCTTCACCTTGCGGCCGGTAAATCCGCTGCCGCTCTTGGTCTCCGGGTCATACGTGCAGTGAATCTCGATGACCTTGCCGTCCGCATCCTTGATCATCTCATTGCACTTGATAAAGTAAGCATTCTTGAGCCGTACCTCGTTACCCGGGAACAGGCGGAAATATTTGTTAGGCGGATTTTCCATAAAATCGTCCTGCTCAATATAGATTTCCCGCGAGAACGGAATTTGGCGATTGCCCATTTCCGGATTCTCGCTGTTATTTTCCGCTTCCAGCCACTCTACCTTGCCTTCGGGGTAATTGGTGATGACCACCTTGAGCGGTTGAACGACAGCCATTGTTCTTGGGGCCTTCAGCTTGAGGTCCTCCCGGACAAAATGCTCCAGCATCTGCAGCTCCACAAGGCCCTGGCTTCTGGATATCCCGGTCTCATAGATGAAATTGCGGATCGCCTCAGGCGTGAAGCCGCGGCGTCTTAGGCCCGATATCGTCGGCATGCGCGGGTCATCCCAGCCGTCCACATGCTTCTCGTCGACAAGCAGCTTCAGCTTGCGCTTGCTGGTCACAGTCTGGGCCAGATTGAGCCGTCCGAATTCGTATTGGCGCGGTGTGGCCGCCATCTCGCATTCCGCGACAACCCAGTCGTAGAACGGACGCTGATCCTCAAACTCCAGCGAACAGAGCGAATGCGTCACGCCCTCAATGGCATCCTCAAGCGGATGGGCAAAGGTGTACATGGGATAAATGCACCATTTATCCCCTGTGTTGTGATGGGAAGCATGAGCAATGCGGTAAATGACAGGGTCGCGCAAATTGATATTCGGCGAAGCCATGTCGATTTTGGCGCGCAGCACCTTTTCCCCATCCTTCAATTCCCCGCTGCGCATTTTCCGGAATAGCTCCAGATTCTCCTGAACGCTGCGGTCCCGGTAGGGGCTGTTCTTGCCCGGTTCAGTCAGAGTGCCGCGCATTTCACGAATTTCCGCAGCGCTGAGATCATCGACATATGCCTTGCCCTTCCCGATCAGCTTCTCGGCCCGATTGTATATTTCCTCGAAATAATCGGAAGCGAAGAACAGGCTTTCCCAGTCATAGCCAAGCCATTTTACATCTTCCTTAATGGAATTTACATATTCGACATCTTCTTTTAACGGGTTGGTGTCATCGAAGCGCAGATGGGTCCTGCCGCCAAACTCGTCCGCCAGGCTGAAGTTAATCCAGATTGCCCGGGCATGTCCAATATGCAAATATCCATTCGGCTCGGGTGGAAAACGCGTAACCACTTGCTTCGTCTTGCCGCTTCCCAGATCCTCAGTCATGATATTTTTAATAAAATTGGGGGGAGTTTTCGCATTCTCCACATCGATCAACCTTTCGTTGTACAAATTGGCGACTATTGCTTGCAAAATAAGTTTCATTTAAATATACCTTTAAACCGGGGAATGATCAATATGATCGATTTTCAAGACCCGATCAGGCTCTTATGTATCCAAATAGCAGCCTGCGCGCCATCCCCCATGGCAATCGCCGCTTGTTCGGAATGCACCGTCACATCGCCAGCCGCCCATACATGGCTTACGCTCGTCATTTTCGTGCGGGCGTCCACGATAATATGACGGTTGTCCATCAGCTTGACGCCGAGCTGCTCAGCCAAATCGGATTGAACCTTATTTCTTCCAAAAGCGATGAACCCGCAATCCGCTTCAATGCAAGCTCCGTCCGAAAGCCTCACACCCGCCATTTTACCGTCCGTATGATCCACTGCTGCGACCGCTTCTTCCATATATGCAATTCCCTTTTGCTTGAGCTGCTCGTGCATGCCTGCATCCAGCTCCTGCCGCTCATGGTTGATATATATGATCTCCTCTGTCCAATAACGCAGCACCAGGGCCATCGATGCGCCGGCATTGCCCGAGCCGAGCACCAGCGTGCGCTTGCCTCTGATTTCATAGCCATCGCAGTCCGGGCAAATATAGAGGCTGGTGCCGATACAGGGCTTCAGATCCAGATCGGCAGGCAGCCGGTCCGAAACTCCCGTCGCCAGCAGCAGTCTTTTCGCTTCATACACGGCTCCTGCTGTTGTATCGACCCTGAACCCGCCATTCCGGATTTGTGTCATCACCACTGTGTCTTTCGCCAGCTCGATGCCAAGCTTTTCCGCCTGGGCCCTCCCCGATCGGAGGAGCGCTTCCCCGCTGATTCCTTCCGGCCAACCCATAAGATTATGATAACGGCGGCATATGGTGGATCGGCCTTTGCCCCCATCCAGCAGCAGGACCCGATGCTGATACCTGCCTAACTGGATTGCTGCCTGCAAACCGGCAATTCCCCCGCCAATAATGATGCATTCATATGGACTCCTAATCATGTTGTCCTCCTTTTGCCTGATATGTCGCATGCCCGAAAATTCCATTTCTTTTATTATTCCTCAGCAACAATCCATTAACCCTGGGTTGAATTTAAATCAGTTTTTTGATCAAATCATGCAAAAATTTGCAATTTGGAAACAATCCGTATTGGCGCAGAAACATTGTCGGGCTAATCTTGAATGATAATGCCTCGGCAATGAAGACAATCGGATTGCTTGGATTTCCACACTATAACTCTTTTAATCAGATGGACTGAACGTGAACCATAGGGCAGTCCGCCGCTGCCTCCGGTGCCGACTTTACTGCCATGCAAAAGCATGCTCGAGCTGCATGACATTGGCGCCGTATTTCCCGGACATATTATGTGAAAGAGCTTCACCGTGATCGGGATCAGTGAGACGCCGATACGGGACGGTTTTAACTGATTGCCATGATTGAACCAGTAAGATACTCCATTGAAAGGGGGCAAAACGATGTGGTTGTCGTCCATTGTTACCGGTCTTGAATTCGTCAAGGTGCAAGGAGATCTCGAGATTGAAGTCAACGCCATTGCATTCGACTCCCGGAACGTGACAGCGGGAAGCGTCTTCGTGGCGATATCCGGATTCGAGACCGACGGTCACCGGTATATCGGCAATGCCATTGAACGGGGAGCGGTTGCCGTTATTGTAGAGAAGGAGCTGGACGTGGACGCTCCAATCACAGTCTTGCAGGTTGCCGATTCACGTTATGCGCTTGCGCATCTGTCGGCCGCCTTCTATGATGACCCGACCAAACAGATTAATCTGATCGGCGTTACCGGCACGAATGGCAAAACCTCCATCACCTATTTCATACAATCCATTCTGGAGCAGGCTGGCCGCTCCGTGGGTCTGATCGGCAGCATGGGTGCGCTGATTAACGGCATGGCGGTCAAAAGCAGAAACACGACACCCGAATCGCTTCATCTTCAGCAGTTGTTTGCGAAAATGCGGGAAGCCGGGATTGACGATTGCGTAATGGAGGTATCCTCCCATGCGCTCAGTCTGGGGCGTACCGCCCACTCCCGCTTCAAGGTCGGCATATTTTCCAATTTGACACCCGATCATCTGGAGTTTCACCAGACCATGGATGAATATTTCAGGGTAAAATCCCAATTGTTCGAAAGAACCAGCTGCGCCAATATTATCAACGCCGATGATCCATACGGCCAATTGCTGATCGGCAAGCTGAAAGTGCGGCCGGTAAAACTGATTACTTACGGTATCCGCAATGACTGCGACGTCTATGCTGCCGATATCCGGTATTTTGAGAATGCGGTATCCTTCACTGCCCATACACCCGCTGGATCCATACCGGTGCGGGTACACCTGCCCGGCATTATTTATATCTATAACGCGCTTGCGGCGATTGCCTGCGCCATCGGCTGCGGCATTGGCCTTGATGACATTCAAGCCGGCATTGACAGCTTAAAAGGCGTCCGCGGCAGACTGGAAACCGTTTATCAGGATGATGACAACAAGGTAATCGTCGATTTTGCCCATACCGAGGACGGACTGGAGAAGGCGCTTAAGACGATTCGGCCATTCGTACGCTCCAGAATCATTCTTGTGTTCGGGGTATACGGCGCCGAAGGCGTGCATGGGCAACGCAAGCGGTACGCCATGGGCAAGATTGCGGCGACCTATTCCGACTTGTCCGTTGTCACGTCGGATAATCCCAAAAACCAGAATCGGCAGCGCATCATACAAGAGATCGTCAATGGAATCCGGCAGGCCGGAGGCGAATACCGCTCGTTCGTTGACCGCAAGGAAGCGATTCTATTCGCTCTCCGGGAATGCCGGAAAGGCGATGTTGTACTGATCGCCGGCAAAGGCCATGAAACGACGCAGATTCTGGGCAGCACGGAACTGCCTTTTAACGAACGAGAGATCGTGAGCCAATTCATGGCAGCCAAACGCGAAGCCAGAATGGCAGGGACCTCGAATGAAATTTTCGGGTGAAACGGCATGCAGATGAATGAGACCCGGAAGGATGTCATAGGATGTCATTGATGCAATGGACATTTTTATCGGTCGTCCACTTTTTTGCCCGGCGGAAGCAGCGGCATAACCGCAAAGGTTTGCAAGTCGGAAACAAGTTGTGATTCCACTGAAACATTGTTCGGGTAATCTATATCTAGCCCGAAAAACTAGAATGATGGAGGATTACACTTATGACTACTTTTTCTAAAAGCACGAAGGTTCTCACTTTAGCCGCGCTCGCAGCACTGACCTTGTCCACTCAAGCCGGAGCAGCACCGCTGCAGAACTCATCCATTGCTCCCCAGAAGCTGGCCGCGCAAGCTTCAGCTCTGAATACAGGTACAGCAACCAAGGTATTCAATACTTTCCAGGCCATGCTGAAGAAGTCAGGGCAGCTGCCCCAAGCCTTTACTTATTTGAGCGAGCATATCGATGAAGTGTCTCCCTATCAGGCTTCCTTGATGGTGCTGTTCCTGGAGAACGGGATCAAGAAAGAGCTGCCGGTTATTGAGAAGAAATTTTATCCGGAATCCATTCAAGCCGCTATCGGCAAAGTGTACAAAATCGGAGACAGCCTGACCAATGTCCTCAATCGGACCAAAGACAACAAGCTGAAAGCACTGCTGAAGGAAGCCAACGCGAGCGGCTACAAGCTGGAGACGGCAGAAGGCATGTTCTTCCCCGTGGTCAGCTACAAAGCTCTGCAGCCCTTCACCAAAGGGATTAATGCGGATATCCGGGCATATGTCGATATCATGACCGTTGAATCGGAGAAAGCAAAATTGAAGGATGCCGCCCTCAGGATCGGCTATCAGGAGCTCGTCAACCGCGCTCTTGCGGCAGAACGATTCGTGAAGCAGTATCCAAACTCCAACCGGACCGCGCAAATCAAAAATTTATTTGCTGAATATAAGACGCTTACGTTCTTCGGTTCCAACAACACGCCGCTGTTTGAATATGAAAACAAAAAAATGCAGGCAAATGCAAAGATCGGTTATACCAATGTTCTGAAGTGGAACGATCCGGCTTCCAGCGAGTATTTGACGCTGCTGAAGAAATTCATGGATGTCGTGGCGGATCATGACTATAAGCTGACGTCAGAGGTTGAGAAATTCCGTAAAAATGTGTAGCTCCTCCCTAAATCCCTCCATAGGAGGGACCCCAAAGGGCCGCCGGCCCTCTGGACACCCGGAATTTGAATAACGTTGGCGTTGCAGAGAAACACTTGGTTGACGCTCCCTGCATGGATCGTTTTCGTCCCTTTCGGGACACACTTCCATGCGGAGCTCCCAAGCCGCCTGGTGGACTGCGTACAGCTCCTCCCTAAATCCCTCCATAGGAGGGACCCCAAAGGGCCGCCGGCCCTCTGGACACCCGGAATTTGAATAACGTTGGCGTTGCAGAGAAACGCTTGGTTGACGCTCCCTGCATGGATCGTTTTCGTCCCTTTCAGGACACACTTCCATGCGGAGCTCCCAAGCCGCCTGGTGGACTGCGTACAGCTCCTCCCTAAATCCCTCCATAGGAGGGACCCCAAAGGGCCGCCGGCCCTCTGGACACCCGGAATTTGAATAACGTTGGCGTTGCAGAGAAACACTTGGTTGACGCTCCCTGCATGGATCGTTTTCGTCCCTTTCGGGACACACTTCCATGCGGAGCTCCCAAGCCGCCTGGTGGACTTTGTCCCCTAATAATATAGGAGTTACAGACAATGCTTGGGGTGGCTTTCTCATCCCTTTTGCATTACTGCGGTACACCTGCAATTCTTAATGTTTTTGCTGCTGCCAGGAACATCGGTATTGCCTTCTCTTTTTCATCCTTGAAATAAGAAAAGCGCACAACATACTTTTGTCCGGCATGCTCCACAAGAAAAAAATCTTCTACTCGCGCATCTAAATCTTCTGAACCGATATACTCATCGTATTTTATTAGTTCCTCATTTTCGAGAGTTAACTCATTCAAATTGATATAGCCATAATCCAGGGTGGAAATGAAGCTCTTTGCTTCACTCTCGCCTTCTTTACTATAGCCCCACCCCCTGCCGTCTTCGAATTCATATGTTTCCATTTGCTCGGGAACATATAAGCCCAAGGGGACATAAGGATGCTCGCTGTATACTGCCGTAAATTCCTGACCGCCCCAACCGATCATAATTTTCTCCTCCCAGTTGTATGACTTTAACTCGAAAAGCTTTTCTTTGCCCGCATTTTCAGCTATTGATGTTTCCTCCTGAATGGTTGTCGTAACGTCATTCAGAACTGGCATATCTTGATTGTTCGTGCATGCAGAAATCAGTAATAGCATCGGGATAAGAGTGAACCATTTGTTCATATTAATTCCTCCAGGTTCCATTTTAGTATCCGTTTAAACGTCACTTCTTTTTCGTAATATATAATCTTTATATTCGCTTTTTCAGCGGTTCCATCCTGTACTTGGGATAAGTCAATTGAAAAGAATAAGCTATATTCTTTTTCAAAGATGATCGAATCATCGGCATCTTATATCGATATGCCGACCCGCAGAAAAAAAACAGGAACCCTTCCTCCGGATCGAGGTAGATTCCTGTTTTTTTAGTGCTATCTATGCGGCCACGGGTTCATTCCGGCATCTTTTGAAGAATTGGGTTAGCGGGCCAGAAAGGCAGCGACTTCAGCCAGCCGCGAGGCAAAGCCCCATTCGTTGTCGTACCAGGTGGCAATGGATAGAATCTCTCCCTGAACCTGCGTCAGCGGAAGATCAATAATGGAGGAATGCGAGTCTCCTACAATTCGGGAAGAAGCCCATTCGCCCTCCAAAACATCGATGACTCCCTTCAATACCCCCTCTGAAGCAGCGCTTCTGAAGATATCGTTAATTTGCTCAACGGTACAGGACTTCTCCGCCACAAGATTCAATTCGGCAATGCTTCCGGTACGGGTCGGCACCCGGTAGGCCTTGCCCGTAATTTGCAGATCGGGCCAGATAAATTTCAGAGCTTTCGCCGCTCCCGAGGAGGAAGGAATGATGTTTTCCGCTGCTGCCCAGGAATCCCGGCGGTCCTTCATCGGCTGATCCGTCAGCGATTGGGTGTTCGTATAGGAATGGACCGTTGAGAAAAGTCCATATTTAATGCCGAAATTTTCTTTAATGATTTTAACAACAGGCGCCAATGCATTTGTCGTACAGCTCGCCATGCTGATGATTTTATGTTTTTCCGGATCAAATGTATCCAGGTTGATGCCCTTAAGCAGAACAGCATCGCAATCGTCAAGACTTTTGCTTGGCCCGCTTACGAGCACCCGCTTGGCCCCCCTGTCCAGATGAATCTGAGCAACAGCACGGGTAACGGCGCGGCCGGAACAGTCGATAACAAGATCCACATCCAAGGCCTTCCAATCCGGCACTTCCTTGGATGAGTTGATGTACTGGATCTCTCTTCCGCCGATAACCAGCTGACCTTCACTTCCGGAAACGGACTCGTGCCAACGTTTGTAGTTGGTATCGACCTCGAATAACGCTGCGAGTGTCCCTTCGTCCTTGATATCGGAAACCGATACCGGAACAAATAGTTCTTCCTGCAGCGCCACCCTTAATAATTGTCTGCCTATCCGGCCAAATCCAAATACCGCGATTTTACCCATGTTTAATTCCTCCCTGTATTCAATATGGTTTGCAGCTTCCTACCCGAAACCTGGGAATTCGTTTAGCTTGTCTTCAAATTCCCTCTCTCGCTAAATAACCAGCAATCTAGTTATACCGCATAATTTATTTCCTTGTCAACGCACAAAACCAATAGTTATTATAGATATTAGGAAATATAGATGTATAATATAAATAGTTAACTAGGTATTTGGGGGTTATATAGAATGAGAAACAAGATATGCCTACAGGTCGATCACCGCTTGACGTTCAGTGTGAATACGCAAATCAAGGAACAGCTCAAATGGCTGATCGGCACCGGGCAAATAGAAACGGGAGATATGCTGCCTGCCGCCAGCCAGTTGGCTGCGACACTGGGTCTTAATCGGAATACGGTCAATTGGGTCTATACCCAGCTGCGTGACGAAGGTCTTGTCTCCATGCAAAAAGGCAAGGGGACGCAGGTGCTGGACGGTGCGGAAACGGAGCAGCTGCGAAAGGAGCGCGCGCCGATGCGGCAGCTGCTCGAGCGCGCGATCAAGGAAGCGCAGGCTGAAGGCATCAAGCTGCACGATTTGTTCGTAGCCGGGCTTGCCTACAGCCTGCTGCAGAACGAACAGCCATCGGTTGCGCGGATCCTGTTTGTGGAATGCAAGGGACATGCCTACACCTTCTACCGGAGAGAAATCGAGAAAGCTACCGGCCGCGAAGTCCAAATGGTTTTCCTGGAGGATTTGTTGTCCGGTGGATTAAACGCAATCGAAGAGGCCGGTCAAGCCGATATTATTGTTACAACCTTGAACCAGGCGGAGGAGGTCAAAGCCGTACTTGCGCCTTTCGATAAGAAAGTGCATGTGATCGGCGCCACAGCCGAGCCTTCCGTCCTCCTGGAAATTTCCAGGCTGCAGCCGGATATGGAGGTATCGTTTGTCTGTCTTGGTAAAAAGGGCGGAGAATGGATGGCGCGGCGCGTTAACGATGCCGGCATTACCGGAATCAAGTCTGCAGCATTCGGTCTCCTGGATAGTGAACATCTGTCGGAGGCGTTGGACCGGTCGGCCAAAATTTACGCTTCCGAGGCCGTATTTCCGGAATTGAAGAAAATGGCGCCGGACAAGGTTGAGCTCTTTCCCATGCGCCTGGAACAAAGCAGCGAAAATCTGCTGCGGGAACTCGTTGGGACTGATCATTCGAAGCATGCAGCAGGCGTTAATCCTTAACATACTGAGATTTGATTTCAAGAATCAATTAGCAGAAAAAGCTTCGCTCCCATTCGAGGGCGAAGCTTTTTTTGCGCAGCCTGGCTGCGTCAATTTGGTCCCACCCTGGTAAAGGCTTCAACAGCTTTTAGCCGCCCGGATTCTCTGTCCCTTACATGCATCAGCAGGACAAATAAATTCCCGGCAATTCTAGCCTGCCATCTTTTCTTTCAATCTTAAGGCGATGAGGCGGGCGCCTGCATTTTGCCAGTTGTATAAGGTTCGCTCGGGCACGTAAGCCCGGAACCACTCCAGAGCTTCGAGCAATGTGGCGTCCAGGAGCTCTTCGGAGAATTTGCGGTTATATGGCTTCAGTCCCGCAAGGTAAGGAAAATATAAGGCATTGTAGTACCTCCACTCATCCGTAGTGCCGAATGGCTCATTCTGGCGGGGCTTCAGCTGCTCTATCGATTCGGTCAATACGGCCTTCAATTCTATGGCGCGTTCAATGACCTCGCCCTGTCCGCTTTGGCTATGCATCCGCTGATCAATCAGCTTAAGCCGCGTCAAAGGATTGGATGCCAGACGCTCCAGATCGCCGAAGCTTTTCAGGGCGCTGCGGGTAAAGCGGAACAATGCTTCATCGTCCAGCTGCTCCGGAACCGCTTCCTCGTCCACACGGGGCGCAGCGCGGTCCACCATCCGCAGCTCGGCACTCTCTTCCCGGAGAGCGGGAAATGTCGCATATGCCACATTATCGAGCAGGGTGCGCAGCTGGTGCGAGAACACCTGCAGCCCTACCGACAGTGCGATAACACCCGATAATAACCCCAGCAGCGTGATGTCGCTGCCTGTACCCCATACAATCGCCAGCACGACCATACCGGAGAAGAGCAGCGCGTAGAAGGCGGAATAGTCGAGCGAACGGAAGAAATCAGGCAGCCAGGCCTCGCCCTGCCGCTTGATTTCCATTGAAACCGCTGCGGCTCCGAGCAGCAGCAGCGCCAATCCATTTCCCAGCCAAAGGCCGCTGTTGGTCATGTCAGCGTCAACGAGTCCATTATACACACCAGCGAATATATAGAGCAGAAGCAGCAGTCCGGCCAAGCCCTTTACGGCTGTGAGCTGTTTTCTCAGATAAGCCGAAACCACAAAAACAATAGACAAAAGAAGCAGTATGAGAGTGACCACAGCCGAAATATGATCGATTGCGGAAAGAATAGTTTTGGTTATTCCTCCCGTGGAAAACCTCATTAAGATAGATGAATTCAAGGAGACCGCGAAGGCAGCAAGAGCAGCGCCGATGACAGACAGGCGCGGCTGACCCGGTATTCGATTGAGCATATATAAGCCTAGCCAGAAAATAATTCCGAAACAGAAAAATTGATAAATCAGCAGTCCGTTTGACATCATAACACCCGTCCTTAAGCGTCAGGTTCAATGGGTGCTTGCCCATCCATTATGAGTTTACAGGGTTTCGCGGCAGAAAAAAAGAAGGAATGGGCAAAACGGTTTCCATTTTATTCAACTTGAATTCTTCCGGATGCAACAGCAAAAAGACCACAATCCCGGGTTGGGGAGTGGCCCTTCCATATCTCATTACAGCAATGCCTACTTCCGGACAACCTGTACTTTATCAACAAGCGAAATCAGCTTGCGCTCCCGCAATACCTGCTCCATCGTTTGCTCGGCCTCCACCATGACACCCTGGATCAGGCACTCTTCGCTGTTATGCTCCAATCCGCAATGAAACAATGAAGCCGTTCCTTCTATGGCATGGATCACGTCCAGGAAGGAAATGTCCTCTTTCCTCCGGATCAGCTTGTAGCCCCCGCCTGCCCCGGAAGCCGATTCAATCATGCCCGCTTTGACGAGCTTGGTCAATATTTTGGAAAGATAGGTTTGCGATACCTGCTGAATCTCGGCCAGCTGCTGAACGCCAACCGGATTCTCGGCAGTAGATGCGACCAGATGAAGCATCGTGTGCAGTGCATAATTCGTTGCTTTGGAATATTTCATATCACCGGGCTCCAATGCTAGATTTGATGGATTTATATTAACCTTGTTGATTGTTCAAGTCAATGAAACGTCCCAGTCCTTCCATTCTTTGGATAAGAGGAATATTCGGAGAATTCATGATAAAATAAGAGTTATCTATGGTCTGTACTGGAGGTTTTGCCTGTGAGTTTGCCCTCATGCCTGGTTGTTGAACGCGGTTACCCCTATGAATGCGGAACGATTCTGCCCTGCCATCCCTCTCAGACGATCCTCGGAAGAAAAGGAGAGCAGTGGGAGCCCGACATGGCTTTCGAGAATGCCTTTGTTTCCCGGAAGCAAGCGTCAATCTATTCCGAACATAATCAAACCTTTATCATGGATCTGGACAGCAAGCACGGAACCGACTTGAACGGGAACTCGCTGATCCCGTTTCAGCCTGTGCCGCTAGAGCCGTCCGACAATATCTCCTTTGCCAAAGGCATGGTCGTTCTCACGTTCTCCCCGGTAAATCTTGAGGAGACGCTGGACTTTACCCTTCTAAGCTCGGAGAACCGCAGCCTGCGCAGCGATTTCATGTTTGATCCCATCAGACAGACGATCCGGCTGCATGATCAGGATTATCGTTTTTCGGAAAAAGAATATAATTGTCTGGAGCTGCTTGTCCGCAAAGAGCATCAATTCGTCGGCAAGGACGAGATTATCCGCTGCGTCTGGCCCGAGCGTATGACCGATGATGCGGCTTCGCAAGTGTCGCCGGAAGAATTGAATTCGCTGCTCTACCGCATCCGCAAAAAAAGCAACGACACCTTCGCAATTGAAAGTATACGGGGAAAAGGGTATATCCTCCATGTTGTTCCGCCGCAGCAAACGCCCGTCGTTCCACCCCGCCTTCAAACAAAATAAGGAGCTGCGAATCGATCGCAGCCCCCACGCGGCCTACCCGTTATTCTGGAGCTGGAGCGTTTTTAAGAAAATATGCTTCACCTTCGGAGTCGTGTAGCCGCTCCCCCCGCGTTCCTTCACATCTTCGATCATCATCGCCAGCAGCAAATTCGGATTATCGGCATTAAAACCGGCAAACCAGCCGTTCTCGCTGCCCTCTCCGCCTTTGCTCTGCTTCAATTCTGCCGTTCCCGTCTTGCCCGCGATGGAAGCCCCAGGGATATAGGCGCCGTGGCCGGCACCGCCGGCAGTGCTCACTGCTTTGACCAGATCGCTCTTCAGAAGCGCTGCCGTTTCAGGCGACATGACGTGTTCCTTCCAGTATTTGGCACTGCCTGCCCCGTCATCCTCCGACAATAGCGGGTAGATCATATTCCCGTCATTGACGAGAGCGGAGAACATCAGCGCCACCTGCAGGGAGGTCATCGTCAGCTCCCCTTGTCCATATCCTGTATCCGCCAGTTGAATGTCATTTTGAATGCCGTCGTTGGCCAGCTGCGATTTCTTCAGAGGATAGGGAACCGGGATGGCTTCGCCCACACCGTATTTGGCCGTCTCCTCCGTAAAGGCATCCCGGCCGATGCCAAGCGCCGTCTGGGCAAAATAAATATTATCCGAATATACCAGGGCGTCCTGAAGATTGACCGGGTTCACATCATGCACCCGTTTCACATAATAATTCCCCCACGAGGAATCGGCGCTCCAGGTCAGACCGGAAATATTCTTCTTCTCCGCCGGATCAAGCTTCTTGGTATCCAGACCAATGGCGGCCGTTATGACTTTAAAGGCCGAACCCGGCGCGTAGCCCTGCGCGAAGCGGTTCAGAAAAGGCTTATCCGGATCATCATTCCACTGCTGGTACTGCTTGCCCAGAATTCCCCGCTGGAAGGCGTTGGGATCATAGGACGGACTGCTCACAAGCGCCAGCACGTCTCCGGTCTGCGGATCGATCGCCGCTGCGGAGCCCGTATCGGATTTGAGCTCATCATAGACTGTCTGCTGCAGCTCTCCGTCTATGGTCAGGCGGATCGTCTCGCCGGCTGCGGCTTCAATCTGTGCAAGAACGGCTTTTTCCTTGCCCGCTTCATCGGCGATAATAATCCGCTTGCCGTCCTTCCCCTTAAGCCGCTTCTCGAACACCTGCTCCAATCCCGACTTTCCGATGAGGTCGCCCGTTTTATAGCCTTGGTCCTTATTCTGCTCCAGCTGCTCGGCGCTGATTTCGGCAATATAACCCGTCAGATGGGCGGCGGCGGCTCCATACGGATAGGCGCGCACCGTCTTCTTCTGATAATCCACCCCGGGGATGTCCAGATACGGCTGCAGCGATTCTTGCGGAACAACGGCAATCGGGACGAAAAGATTATCCTTGACCCATGCTGCGCTGAGCTTCTTGTTTATATCGTCCACCGTTATATCAAGCTTCTCAGCCAGACTGGCTTTGGCCCCTTCGGGGTTGTCGCCTAATTTCCCGGGTACGATGCCGATTTGCGGAAGCTCGGCATTGACAGCCAGTCCATTCTCGGACCTGTCATAAATCTCTCCGCGCTGACCTTCCGAGGTCAGCACACGAACTTTATCGCCCTCCTCCATTTGCGGAAAAATAAGCGACGGTTCCCACGCAATGAGCCACTTCGTTTCTTTATCGATGACGGACTTGAGCAGCTTTGCAGCATGGCTGAATGTCACGGGACCTGCCGCCGTTTCCATTTTGACATTATACGTGTAGCTGATCTCCGTAACTTCTTCGCCTGGTTTGTCCTCCTCAGGAGGAACCGCGCCCGTAACCGTCAGCTGACTGGCTGAAATGCCCTCATATATCTTGCTGTAGCGCTCGGCGAAATCCGTCTCTGTGATGGCGGTTTTGGCTGCCGGCGTCAATTTCGTATACATGCCTGCAAAATTCTGCTGCTGCCAGTCCGTCAAGTAAGCCTGAAACACATCCGAAGGCTTCTCCGCTTCTTCCTTGTCGCAGCCCGTGAGAAGCACGAAGAGTACAACCACCGCGCCTGTCAAATAAAGCAACCCTTTTTTCAAGCTTCTCTCCCTCTCTCTATTATGTCTAAATAACCCATCCTCTCTAATCATAGCCTGCTGCGGGAAATCCGTACAATAGAGAAAGCATCATAATTTCATGATAATGGCAGACAAATGCAGAAAAAACAAAAAACAGACGATGAATCCGCCTGTTTTCCTCATGAAATAGTTGCAAAGTATAGCCATTTTCAACCTTTCTTATATGTTGAAACAATGGCTTCCTCTGCTAGCGCAGCAGCGCCGGATCGATTTCCGGAACCAGTCCTTCCTTTGCCGCTCTGCCGAGCAAAGCCGTAACGGCCGCATATCCATCCTCGCCAAGATTGGCCGTAAATTCATTCACATACAAGTCGATATGCGCCTGGGCAACCTCGGGAGACATCTCCTGTGCATGCTCAAGCACATATTCCTGCGAAGCATCGGGATGCGCCCAGGCATATTCGACAGAGGCGCGAATCCAGCCGGCGATGGCATTCAGATCCATTGAACGCCGGGCAATGATAGCGCCGAGCGGGATCGGCAGCCCCGTATCCGCTTCCCACCAGCTGCCAAGATCGGTTTGCAGAGTGAGGCCATAGGAGGGATACGTAAAGCGGGCTTCGTGTATGACCAGACCGGCATCGATCAAGCCATCCCGCACAGCGGGCATAATTTCATGGAAAGGCATGACGACAATCTCGCCGACGCCCCCCGGAATATTCTGGGCTGCCCATAGGCGGAACAGGAGATAGGCCGTTGATCGCTCGCTGGGCACAGCTACGCGCTTGCCGCTCAGCGATGCCGGATCACTCGCGCTGCCATCACCGCCAGCGGTAAGAACCAGCGGCCCGCAGCCTCTGCCGAGCGCTCCTCCGCAGGGCAGCAGCGCATAGTCGGACAGCAGCCACGGCAGAGCTGCATAGGATACCTTCATGACCTCGGGCCCGCTGACCTTGGCAGCAAGATTATTGGTTATGTCAATATCCGCATAGGTTACATTCAACTCAGGCGCATCCGGCAGGAGGCCGTGCTCCCATGCATGAAAAACAAAGGTATCATTGGGACATGGTGAAAAAGCAATATTCATTGTAACACCTCCGTTAAAATTGAGCTTGCAGCTTCCAGCGCTTTGAGCGCGTCCCCGATCCGCCAGGCGTCACGGTCGCGGGGGCCGACAATATTGGAGATTGCCCGGATTTCCAGCACCGGTACGCCATGCTGATATGCGGCAGCTGCAATGCCATAGCCTTCCATGGCCTCAGCTGCGGCACCGGGTACACGCTCGGCCAGCAAAGCGGCTGTCTCCGCTGTCCCGGTAACGGTGGATAAGGTCAGCACCGGACCGGTCTGAACGCTGACACCCGCCGCGCGGATTGCTTCCGTCAAGGCAGCCAAATGGCCGGAATTCACCTGAAACCGCGAGCTGCCGAAGCCAAGCTCGTCCACGCTGAGGAAGCCATCCGGCGTCTCGGCCCCCAGGTCGGCTGCGATAATCTCGCTGGCCATGACAATCGTGCCGATCTCCGCCTTATCCTTGAAGCCTCCGGCAATGCCTGCGCAAATAATTAAATCATAACGGGATAATGCCAGGGCGCCTGCCGTGCTGGCTGCCGCAGCGGCCACGCCGACTCCGCCAACAAGAACTTCGAACCGTTCTGCTCCTGTACCGCCGAGTCCCCGCAGTACGGCATCTCTCTCCGCGTTCACAGATGTTACAATAAGCACGCGCAAGCCTTGGCTTGTCTGTGCGGGCGGTTTCTGACTGTTTTCCATATCCTGTTTCTCTGTCATCGTCTAAATCCCTCCATTAGGAATTTTACACGATTTCCGAAGCCTATACCAATAAAAGACGCTGTCAATCCCATGCAGCGTTGCCGCAGATCAGCCGACTGCCAAGCCGCCAGGCGCGATAGGATCACCCAACAGCAGGCGTGAAAATCCTGTGTCAGCTCCGCGGCGCCCATAAAATGACCGAAACGCCAACGAGGCAAATAAGCGCTCCGACCCAATCATACAGATCGGGCGTTTTCTTATCGACTGCCCATCCCCAAAGCACCGCCAGCACCACAAATACGCCGCCATATGCGGCATATACGCGGCCAAAGCTGGGGAACTGCTGCAATGTCGGGATAATGCCGTATACGAGGAGAATCAATCCCCCGACAATGCCAAACCATAGAGGCCTGGATTCACGCAGCCACAGCCATACGAGGTACCCGCCTCCGATTTCGGCCAGACCCGCCAGAACGAATAAACCGATTGCCATGCCGATCGCGTCCCTTTCTCTAGCATATATTAAGAAGAAACGGCTTGGCGAGTAAGTTTCTTCCCTCATACTTTATAGAAATATATAGGCGTGAGACTTATATTTTCTATAAAAAAGTAGAAAAAACACTTATCAACCGATTACAAATGAGGTTTCTTCTGTCCCCACGCATGCATCTTCATAAACGACTAACCTACCAACAATCCTAATGCGCGCATCCTCGTTTGACAAGCTGTTCTTCACGAGGCCGGAGCAAGCTGCAAGAGAATCGTTAGCAGGAGTGCAGAAGCGCAGAAAAGCCGGCCTTCCTCTCCTTAGAGAGGAACACCGGCCTCAGCTTGCTGTATTTCATGAAGAGATCAGCCATTACTTCATCATATGATTGCGCCATCCGCCGGAAGCCGTGATGTCTTCCGCGCCGGACAAGGCATACCCTTCGCAGACAAAGCCGGGAACCTCCGTCCCGTCCTCCAGCTCGACCTTGCCGATCCCAAGGGGTGCGGGAATGGACGCCGCGAAGGAGCCGAATGCGGCAAGCGGCATCTCCCACACCTCCAGCAGAACGGCGGAACCGCCGTCATTCACTTTGATCATGCCCGGTTTGGCAGGAGCTGTCGGCAGCTTGACCAGCTTATATTTCGCTGCGCTTGCCGTCTCGCGCACGAATCGCGCACCGCATGCGCGCATCTGCTTCTCCAGCGGAAACCCCCGCATATGCAGGCCGCAAACCGCCACCAGCGTGGCTGCTTCCTCCATGGCAGCGGCAGCTTCCGGAGCTGCGGAATGATCAACTGCAGCATGCCCGGCGGCCGTCTCAACGAACCACTCCGCAGCTTCGCAAATCATCCCCTCTTCCCCCGAGAGGCCAAACAATGTAATGCCGAAGGGAAGCCCGGCGGCTGCGTCACATGAAGGAACTGCCACTGCCGACAAATCCAGCAGATTGCAGTGATTCGTATAACGTCCCATATCGCTGTTGGTGCTGACGGGATTTTCTCTGACCTGATCGCGCGTCCAGGTTCCGCCGCATGTCGGCATTACGAGAACGGCGTCCTTCAGCAGCCCGCCGGCTGCAAGCTTCAGGCGCTGCAGCTTGTGCATAGCCTGGAATACGGATGCCGCCGTGTAACGGGTTGCTGCTCCGGTACGCAGTACCTGAGCGGTTACCGGAAATATGGCGTCCGGATATTCTTCGACGAACCCGCCCAGGCTCGCCCAGCGCTCCGCCACCAAAGGGCCGCCATACAGGATTTCAGCAGCTTCCGCGAACAAGTCCGTGTCTATATAGTCAACAGGAATCTTAAGCTTCTCCAATGCCATGACGGAAGCTTCCCAGGCCTGCCTGTAGTCCTCCGCATAAGGTCCGAAGAATTCGAGCGGCCCGCGCGGCAGGTAAATAAGGGCAGGCTGGCGGGCCTTGGGATGAGGCACCCTTCTGGACCACGGGTCTGTGACATCCACGCCGCGCGCAATGGAATCTACGGATAATGCGTCGGCCAGACTATGCGTGAACACCGTGATGCAATCCAGGCTTGCGCAGGCGGGTACAAGACCCTTGGTCGGCCATGCGCCGAGGCTCGGTTTGAAGCCGACCAGGCGGTTGAGCGCTGCCGGCACCCGCCCAGAGCCTGCGGTATCGGTACCGAGGGCGAATGCCGCTTGCCCGCAGGCAACAGCCACGGCGGAACCAGAGCTGGAGCCGCCGCTGATCAGATCTTCCCGCAGGGAATTACGGGTTTCGCCGTATGGGCTTCTGGTTCCGACGAGTCCCGTCGCGAACTGGTCCAGATTCGTTTTGCCCAGCGGAATGGCGCCCGCAGCCGTGAGCCGCGCAACGACCTCCGCGCTGTCATCCGGCGTATAGGCATATTCCGCGCATCCTGCCGTAGTCGGTATGCCGGCCAGGTCAATATTATCCTTGATGGCAAAAGGGATGCCCCACAGCGGCGAGCTGGCCGGATCAAGCGAATCCAATTTCGCCAGATAAGGCTCTATATGCTCAATCGCCGGAGGAGTGATCCAGATATTCATTTCTTTGTCCCTGTCTGCACGCTTTAAAATTTCTGCGATTACCTGCCTCGGCGTCGCTTCCTTGCTGGCATACATCCGCCGCAGCCCGCTTATCGTGAGCTCCCGGGGAAGCTGGAAGGGTTTCATACTGCGGTCACCACGCTTTCGCTTTCATTGGTAATCCCTACAATCAGCTGTCCTGTAAACACTTCATCGCCCGGCTTCACCAATACGGCAGCGACAATGCCGTCGCATGGCGCCAGCTGGGAGAATTCCATCTTCATGCTTTCTTCGATGATCAGCACATCGCCTTTCCGGACTGCCTGACCGGGAGTGACGAGCACCTTCCACACGCTGCCGGGCATGGAACAGCGAACAGCCGTAGTGCCCGGCGGAAGTTCGTCCTCCGGCGCATTCTTCGCTGACGACTCATGCTCCGAGATATATTCAGAGAGCCCAAGCTCTCTCCAGCTTTCCCGTTCCGCATGAAAAGCCGTCTGCTGCTGCTTGCGGAAAGTATCCGTGCTCTCGCTGATGGAGTCCAGAAATTGCAAATATTCGTTCAGATCAAAGGTCGTCTCCGTGATATCGGCTTCGAACCTGCCGCGGGAGAAATCCTCCCGCAGTTGAAGCAGCTCCTCCGCCTCTACCGGATAGAACTGGATCTGATCAAAAAATCGCAGCAGCCAGGGCTTCCCGGGCTGAAAGCTCGCGTTCTGCCGGTTCAAATTCCACATCTGGATCGTGCGGCCGACGAATTGATAGCCTCCTGGCCCCTCCATGCCGTAGACACACATATAAGCTCCGCCAATACCGACCGCGTTCTCCGGCGTCCATGTGCGGGCCGGATTATATTTGGTCGTAACCAGACGGTGCCGGGGGTCCACAGGCGTCGCCACAGGCGCGCCCAGATAGACATCACCCAGACCCAGCACCAGATAGTTCGCGTCGAAGACGACTCTCTTCACTTCATCGATGGATGTAAGACCATTCACACGCCTGATAAATTCCAGGTTGCTTGGACACCAGGGAGCGTCCGGCCTGACATTCTGCTGGTAGCGTTCAATGGCCAGCCGGGTCGCCGGATCATCCCAGGAAAGCGGGAGTCTGACGATCCGCGAAGGAACGCGAATGGAAGCAAGCGGCGGCAGCAGGCTGTCCAGCTCCAGAATGATCCGGCAGGCTTCCTGCACCGTTATCCGCTTGGAATCGATATGAACCTGCAGAGAGCGGATGCCCGGCGTCAGATCCAGCACCGGAATGTCATCCCGCTCCTGGATCGCCTGCATCAGGGCATGCGCCTGAAACCTCAGCAGCAGATCAAGCTCCATGCTGCCGTACTCCACCAGCACATTCTCATCGCCGCTGCAGCGGATCGTGATCGGAAAGCGGCGGTTCCCCTTCTCCTGCACCAGCAGTGGATAGTCCGCAGACAGCCCCTCAACCTGGAGCGGAAGCTCTGCCGGGACAAGCTTCTCCCGGCTGCCGCTGCCGATAAACCCGAGATTCCGGTCCTGCAGCCTCCGCAGCTCATCAGCCTGCTCCAGCGTAAGCAGCCGGAAGCGGACCCGGTCGCCCGGATGAAGCTGGCCAATCTTCCAGAACTCGGCTGAGGCCGTCGTCACCGGGCAGACGAAGCCCCCAAGACTGGGACCGTCCGGCCCCAAGAGAATCGGCATATCCCCGGTCAAATCCAGAGTTCCGACGGCATAGGCATTATCATGAATATTGGATGGATGCAGCCCTGCTTCACCGCCGTCCTCCCTTGCCCACAATGGCGCAGGTCCGCTCAGACGGACGCCGGTCCTCGAGCTGTTGAAATGCACCTCGTAACTTGTAGCGGCAAGCTCCTGCAAATAATCGGGCTGCAAATACTCCTCCGTACAATGCGGCCCGGGTATAACCCCGATCGTCCATTCCCGTGTCATTTGCGGGCGGCGGCTCTCTGCCAGCTCAACCCGGTTGACAGGGGCATCCGCTGCCTGCCTGACTGCCAGCACATCGCCGGTGCGCAGCGCCCTGCCGCCATGACCGCCGAAACCGCCAAGCGTGAAGGTGGAAGAGCTGCCAAGGATGCGGGGCATATCGAAGCCGCCTGAGACAAGCAAGTATCCGCGCATGCCAACGGCTGCTTCACCGAAGCTGAGCACCTGGCCCCGCTCGGCATATACCGGTTGGTACAAGGGAAGAGGCTCTTCATCAAGATGCGCATCCATGTCGGCGCCGGTCACACAAAACCACATGCCGCCGCGGAAACGGTACGATCCTCCGCGCAGCGTCAGCTCAAGGCCGGATGCGTCGTCCGGATTGCCAAGCAGCTTGTTGCCGGTCCGGAAAGCCAGTGGGTCCATAGGACCGCATGGCGGCACGCCCACATCCCAGTGCCCGACCCTGCCCGGCCAGTCCTGAACGGTCGTCTGTATGCCGCCATCCAGAACCTCAACCGCGCGCTCGGACGGCTGGAAGCCATTTAACAATTGGGTATATACATGGCCATCCCGCACTTCCTCTTCTTTCAGCAGCTCCTGCACATAAAACAAATTAGTCGTTATGCCGTAAATCCGGGTCTCATCCAGCGCACGGATCAGGTTGTCAATCGCTTCCTCCCTGTCTCTTCCAGTAACGATGATCTTGGCGAGCATGGGATCATAAAGGGTCGTAACCGTCATACCGTCCCGGAGCCAGGTTTCGATGCGGGCATTCTCCGTGAACACGGCCTTATCCAGCTTGCCGGCGCTCGGACGAAAATCCTGCAAGCAATCCTCGGCGTAAATACGCGCCTGAATGCTGTGTCCCACCGGCCCCCGGACCAGCGAATGGATTTCCTTCAGCTCATCCGCCGATTCCCGGACCATCCATTCCACCAGATCGATGCCCAGCACCTCCTCGGTAACGCCGTGCTCGACCTGCAGACGGGTATTCACCTCCAAAAAATAGAAGGCAAGAGATTCCGGATCATAAAGATATTCCACGGTGCCTGCGCTGCGGTATCCGGTCTCGGCCGCCAGACGCTTCGCCGAAGCGAACATTTCCTCACGCACATGCTCCGGCAGATGAGGTGCGGGGCTTTCCTCGACGACCTTCTGATTTCTGCGCTGGATAGAACAGTCGCGCTCACCGAGCGCTGCTACCTCGCCAAAGCGGTTGCCGAAGATTTGCACCTCCACGTGACGGGCCCGGGCTATATATTTCTCCAGAAAAATACCGCCGTTCTTGAAATTCGTCTCGGCCAGATGGCGCACGCCGTCATAAGCGGAGCGCAGTGCATTCTCATCCGCACAAACGCGCATCCCGATGCCGCCCCCGCCCGCGGTGCTTTTCAAAATAACGGGATACCCGATGCGGGACGCTTCCCGGACCGCTTCCTCCAGCTCCTGGATAAGCGGGGTTCCCGGCAGCAGAGGAACCTCGGAGCGCTCTGCAAGCTCCCGGGCGGAATGCTTCAGTCCGAACATCTCCATCTGTTCGGGGGTAGGACCGATAAACACGATCCCGCGCTCGCGGCAGGAGCGGGCGAATTCAGCGTTCTCACTGAGGAAACCGTAGCCGGGATGAATCGCCTCTGCGCCGGTTTCGATAGCGGTTTGGAGAATAAGCTCCGCATTCAGATAGCTCTCTTTGGCTGGCCCGCTTCCAATACAAACCGCTTCATCCGCGAATTCGACATGCAGGCTGTCCTGATCGGCTTGCGTATATACAGCAACGGAGCTAATTCCCATCTTGCGCAGCGTTCGTTCAATACGGACTGCGATGGCTCCCCGGTTGGCGATTAATATTTTCTTGAACATACTGTCCACTCCTCAATGTCATCTCTGTTTACTGTAATCCGCTGTCCCAGATCAAGAGCTGAATCGGCGTCGGATTATAGGCATTGCAGGGGTTATTCAACTGTGGACAGTTGCTGATGAGCGCCATTGTTCGGCACAGCGATATCAGTTCCACATAACAGCCGGGCGCCGAGACCCCATCGGCGAATTCCAGCCCCCCGTCAGGCGTTACCGGCACGTTCATGAAGAAATTGATGTTGGGGGCAAGGTCCCTCTTCGAGTAGGAGGCTCCGCCATGCCGGGAAAGCTGCAGCATAAACGTGTCGCGGCAGTTGTGCATCGGCAGCTTGTCGTGGGCGTAACGGACAGTATTGCTCTGCGCCGAGCAGGACCCGCCCAGCGTATCGTGCCGCCCGCAGGTGTCCGCCACGATGGACAGCAGCTCCTTGCCGGACTCGGAACGCAGGATAGATCCCGTTGTGAGATAGATGTTGCCTTGTCCTGCTATAGTAGCGACAGCGCTGTAGTGGTCCTCCGGGTTATCTGCATCATAGAACAGCGTATCTGCAGCCTGGTTGCCCTCCAGATCGACAATCCGCAGCACCTGTCCAGGGAGCAGCTCATGCATCCAGCCCTCACCTGCGGGTATAATTTGACTATAAATGGCATCTTCAGCAAGAAGCGTGCTTTCTGCGCGGTTAAAACCAGTCATAAGATTTCCTCCTCCATGAATGTGGATCTTTAATCTGTTCAAGCTTATGTGGAAAGAACGTAATAGTCCCAGGTATTCTCGAATGCGCGGCGGTTCTCCGGCCGGAAGTTCAGGCAGTAATCATCGGCTTCAAGCGGACTGGCCGCTCTGACATTAATTTCAACCGGTACGGATGGATAGACGGCGGCAGGATCAAGCGGATGCGGCGTGTTGGACAAGAGCAGCAGGACATCCATCTCGGTGCGGAGCGTGACGCTCGCCCCCGCCGCGCAATGACCGGAGCTGAAGTGCATATCGCCGTTCGCGTCGCAGATTACCTTCGAGAACAGATTCACGACAGGCACAAGATCCCTCGTGCCCAATCCGTTCCTTAGCAGCTCGACTGCAAAATTCTCCTGCCCGCTGCGCAGCCAGTCATTTCGCAGCTCCTGATAGGTGGTGACTCCATATTTCATATCCGTATGCTGGCGTGTGGTGTAACCGCTGATGGGATCATGCCATCCCAGTTCGTCCTCAACCAGACTTGCCATGGCGAGTCCATTGTCGCTCATCAGCACATGTCCTTTGCTTAAATGCGAGGTATGCTGCGCTTTGAGGGTATCGGACATATTGTAGCGCTCGGTCAGGTCTCTGGCGTTGTACAGCAGCATGGATAGATTGGCGCCTCCGCCCAAGGCAGTCAGCTGGATCAGCTTGCCCTTGCCTATCACGGCCGACCACTTTCCCCCGGCAGGCAGGGTCTTGCTCCATTGTTTGTCCATGTGTGATTTCCTCCCATATTCATCCTGTTATCCGGTTGAAAGCCCCGGATTTACAACAAAAAAGCCTGGGAGATCAATCTCCCAGGCTTTTATCCTTCCGTGTTATACAAAAGAGGCAGCTGCGCTGACATCCTTTGTACACTATCTCTTGGACCAGACTTGACTAGCAGGCAGCGCCCGATAAATCGGTGAAACCCCTAATCAACGGAACCCTAGACAGTTTATCGTTCTCCATTCCGCATAGGGAGGAGAACCGATATGCAGTTGTTGAATGCTGATATCCGTATTATAGGAGGTGAAAATCGGTGTGTCAATGTTCATGTAAGGTTTTATTACATAAAGTTAAAAAGACCTTTGGCCCAAATCCAAAAAAATCCGAAAATCAATAAACATCCGATAAGCAGATACGTATCCCTCCGCTTCCAGAACTGGCTGCGGATAAAGGTCGGCTGGCGTGTTCCGATTCCCCGGCTCTCCAGGGCATCCGCCGCATGCTCGCCCAGACGGAACAGGGCAAGCATGAAAGGTATGGCAGTGTCTCTTAGCTGGCCGACAGCTCCAAGGATTGTTACCCGCGGGGCTTTGCCCCGGGCAACGGCGATACGGGAGAATCTCTCCCATTCCTCCAGCAGAATCGGCACGAAACGGAGCAGCAGCGTAATCGTCAGGATCAGGCGCTGCGCCCAGGGAGGAACACGTCCCGCCCAGGCAAATAATTGCTCCAGCGAGCGGCGAAGGCGCAGCGGCGTTATGGCAAGCGGCAGGCCAAGGCCAAGCAGCATGACAAGCCACGGACGCGCCAGCGATTGGAGCGATACCAGGAAGGCATCCGTGTTCCACCAGCCGCCGCCAGCCGTGTTCCCCGCACCCGACAATATCGAGATCATGATCATAAAGAATCCGAAGCTTATGATCGGAATGCGCCAGCGGGCCAGCGGAATACGAAATAAGATAATAGCGGTTAACACCAAGATCAATGACCATCCGGTTCCGGACCAGGATTTCTGCATAAATATGCCGCTGGAAACGAGTATATAGGACAGCCACACCGATCGGGGATCGAATAAGGGGAGCCGCGATTTTGATCTGGCAGCTGCCCCTGCTCTCGCTGCAAATGCAAACGGCAGCTGCGCTTGATCTGCTTGATCTGCTTGATCTGCATGCAGAGGCAGGCTCTCTTCCGGCAACCCTTCGCTTTCAGCGCTACCCTGCATCTTCCGGCCGAGAACCGGAAGTACGTCCGCCAGATCAGCCGGGGACCAAAGCTTGTCAACCGGCATGCCTCTTTTCCACCATTCATGTGCGATTTCAAGCCATGCAGGGATTGGCATTCCGGCTTGCGACAGCCACTCCGGATGAGCGATTATATCATTCCTGCCGCATAACCTGGGCGAACCGCTGCTGCTCATGATCAGAATATTGTCCGCGAGTGCCGCCGCCCAATCGCTTTCATGAGAAATCAGCAGAATTCCCTGGCCTGCAGCGGCCCGCTGCCTCAGCTGCTCTGCCAGCAGCTCATGTCCGGCGGCATCCAGACCGGCTGTCGGTTCATCCAGCAGCAGCCATCGGGCGGGAACGGCGAACAGGCAAGCGAGAGCCGTCCGTCTGCGCTCCCCGCCGCTCATGGCATACGGGTCCTTCTCCAGCCAAGTATGATCCCAGCCGACCGCATGAAGGGCTGCAGCTATACGGCGGCGCTCCTCCTGCTCAGACAGGTTATAGGGTTTGAGCACATAACGCAGCTCGCTCGCGACGGAACGGGCAAATAACTGCTCCTCCGGCGATTGGGATGCATATCCGTATGCAAGAAGCGCGGCTGGATTCCGTCGCCGTCTGCTCTTCCTGCCCCTAAGCCACATCCTTTCGTCTCCATAGGAAATATTCCATTCTTCCGTGAATCTCAAGCCTGCAGTCATCTCCAGCAGCCGCGTCTTCCCTGCGCCATTCGGTCCCATTACCAGCGTAATTGTTCCTTGGCCAAATTTCAGCCCTGTTCCCGGAGAACGCTGTGGATTCAGCCCGTCATTGTCATCGGTTAATCTAATCCCGTCTATCGTTAAAGGCAGCAGCTGTTCGCTCATGGACGCTTCAATACCTCCCGCCATTCTTCCGCCGTAACCGGAAGAGGTGAATGGGGATCCAGCTTGCCGAGCCGGTTCATCTCAATGGCCAGCGAAGCCAGGTACGGCAAGCGCAGCCCGCACTGCTCGCAGGGTGTTTGACCCTTGCCGCCAAGCCCGTCGCCAAGCAGGAACTGCCGCCCTGCTCCGTCATAGACGATTTTGCCTCCGGCCAAGGCCACCACGCGCGAGTAAGGATCCAGTTCATTCAGCCGTTGGGTAACCCAGACAACCGCCGTTCCGCTGCGGCATAGACGGCCAGCTACCTGCTGCACCCGTCCACGGGAGGCATCGTCCAGCATCGAAGTCGCTTCATCGAACACCAGCAGCGGCGTTTCCGCCGCGCCCGAAGCCGCGACCGCCGCGAGCTGGCGCTGTCCTCCCGACAGCTGCTCCCATGGCCAGTCCGCAATTGGCAGCAGCCCCGTCCAGGACAGAATACGTTCAGACCTGTCCGGAATTTCATCAGCCGGTACGCCCCGCCACTCCAGGGCGAAGCTGACCTCCTCCCTCGGATTCTCGCCGAACAGCTGCGCATCGGGATGCTGCATTACATAAGGCGACGGCCCGAAGCCGGCGAATCCGCGGTCCATCTCCCCATAGACGCCTTCCATCGTGAGTCCTGCCAGTAGACGGGCTAGTGTCGTCTTGCCGCTCCCGTTCACGCCGACCAGATTCAGCCACTCGCCGGGCGCCAGGAGCAGGTCGATTTGTTCCAGTCTTGCCGAGCTTCCCTCAGCCTCCGGATCTCCAGAGACCTTAATGCCCGAAAGCTTAAAATATCCATTCTTTAATTGCTCATTCACAAAATTCACTCTTCCCAAGTTGATGATCCCATGATAAAATGCGAATTGTTAACCTCGAACAAATAACAAGTTAACATATGAAAGGGGATTAAACAATGTCCACATCGAATCCAATCTCAACTGTTTCAGCATCCCAACCCGGGACGATCTACCGGATACGCGGGATCGTATTCACCGCGCTGTTCGCCGCATTATTCATTGCCTTCAGCTTTATTCAAATTCCACTCTGGTACACGGCAGTCCCCATCACGCTTCAGACACTTGCCGTTATGCTGGCTGGCGGGCTGCTCGGAGCCGTGTACGGATTCTGGAGTATCGCTCTAGTCGTGCTACTGACTGCCACCGGACTGCCGCTGCTTCATGGCAGCGGAGGCATGTCCGTGCTTCTGGGAGCCACTGGCGGTTTTATCTGGATGTTTCCATTCGCCGCTCTGCTGATCGGCTGGGTCAGCGATCTTGTGTTCCGCAGCGGCAATAAGTTAACCACCTTAAAATGGATCGCTCTTATAATCAGCATTATCGTCTTTGGCGTTCTGTTTGTCTATGCGTCGGGTGTTTTATGGTATGCGCATTTTGCCCATGTCTCCCTCGCCAAAGCCTTGGCGGCATGCTGTTACCCGTTCCTGACAGGCGATACGATCAAAACCGTCATCGCGGTCATCCTGATTCCGGTCCTGCGGCCACTTCTTCCCAGGCTGCGTGCGGCGCGGCGTTAATAAGGAACAAGAAGAAACGACTAATGCCCGTCCTCTCGCGGCTGAAGCAGGCTTCTTCCCACACAAATGCCTTTTATTGGTTAAACTGAATTTCATACTTACTGAATTTTTTAAGAAGAAACAGCTTTATCGTCTTTCGCGGCAGAGTTAGCTTCTTCCCTCAAGCCTTATAATTCTATAAAAGCAAAAAATAAACCCGGCCGCCAGGGATTTCCTTGAGGACCGGGTTCGACTTGTTGACCGGAAAGATTAGACGCTCAGCTTCCGCATGGCGGTATCTGCTCCGTCTATTTGTTGATTGATCAACAAACGCAGCGTATTTGAGAATTCCTCCGCATTAAAGACCGACCTGTCCATCGACGATACCATTATCGCTCCGCTGATTAGCATACGAAGCTGCGCAGACAACGCTTTGGCATCCTTCGCGCCGGCTTCACGGGCGATCGCCTCAATTCCATCCCACAGCTCCTGCCGGAAAGCGGCAGCCTTCCTGTTGCCGGGATGATCCTTGTCCGGAAACTCCACAGAGGTGTTCATGAGCGAACATCCCCGGTAAACCACATTCTCCGCCCGTACGACCAGACCATGGAGCAGTTCATACAGCTGTTTGACTGGATTATCCGGGTAATGGCGCTTCGCCTTGTCCATATTGTCCATATTGATACCGTGGCGATATTCCAGATAAGCGACGACAAGATCGTCCTTCGACGCAAAATTGCGGTAGAAGCTGGCTTTTGCCACGCCGGATTCCTCTATAATACGGTCAATCCCTACCGCACGCACACCCTCGCTGTAAAATAAGGCGGAAGCCGTCCGCAGGATGCGCTCCTTGGCAGATTCTTTTTTTTCCATGCATTTACATCTCCATTCCCCATGCCCCAGAGACGTCCGCGGCAAATTTAAATATTGACATGGTACAGATCCGTCTGTATTATTCAATTTACGGAATGAGACGGAACTGTCTCTCTCATATTATGAATAAACCTGTCTGCTGTCAACCTGGGTCATGATTCGGCCCTCGTTAAGCAAGGATACGGATATAAAGGAGCAGATCCCATGTCAACATTAGTAAAAACAGCCGCACAAACTCACCCTGCCCCGGCGAAAGAAATGCGTCCGCGGCCCCGTATTATGCTGAGCGTGATGCTGTTGTCCGTCTTTATGGCTGTCGCCAATATTTTTGTTGTCAATGTGGCTACGCCTGCCATTCAAAGCGGACTTCATTCCAGCTTTTCCGGCGTGCAGTTCGTCATAACCGGCTATACGCTGGCTTATGCTATCGCCCTGATAATTGGCGGAAGACTTGGTGACCGCTACGGACGGAAACGGATGCTAATGATTGGAGTTGCGGGGTTTACGCTCGCATCGCTGCTGTGCGGTGTCGCTTCCGGTGTCAACATGCTTATACTGGCCCGTATCATTCAGGGTCTGAGCGCCGCATTGATTTCGCCGCAGGTGCTGTCTCTGATCCAGGTCAATTATCCGGCCGAGAAACGCGCCTCCGTCTTTGGGCTGTACGGCGCCTCTCAGGGAATAGCGGCATCAAGCGGTCAATTAATCGGCGGACTTCTGCTGTATTGGAACCCGTGGGACCTGGACTGGCGTATGGTATTCTTCTTCAGCGTTCCGCTTGGCCTGATCATCCTGTCCATGATTCCCTTCATTCAGGAATCGAAGGAGCCGGTCAAGACCAGGCTTGATCTCTCCGGAGCCGTGCTTATCGCAGCCGGCTTGCTGATGCTCGTTTACCCTCTCGTTCAAGGACAAAAAGAAGGCTGGCCAGCCCTGCTGATCATCAGCCTTATTATGTCTGTACCCGTGCTTGCCGTATTCGCCTGGTTCGAGAAAAGGCTGTTGAAACACGGACGGGTGCCTTTCATGAATGTACAGCTGTTCCGTCATAAAATGTTTACGGTCGGCATGCTGATTGTCTTTATTCTGCTGTGCTCGCAGGCTGCATTTTTCCTGGTCACCGCTTATCTCCTGCAGGTGGGACTCGGTTTCAGCGCATTGAAAGCGGGATCCGTTATTCTGCCGATGGGACTCGGGTATTTTGCCGCATCCCTTATGTCTTCCAGAATTTCCGCCAGAATCGGCCCTCATGTGCTGACCATCGGCTCGGCTTTGACAGTTCTCGGCTTCCTGACCCTTGCATTGTCCGTCCATGCAACGGGAATTGGCTTCAACGGCTATAAGTGGATACCTGCGCTAGCCGTGCTTGGTATCGGACAGGGGTTCGTCGCTGCTCCGATTACGAATATCGTGCTCTCCAAAATACGTCCTGGCGATATTGGCTCCGCCTCCGGGATCCTGACGACTGGCATGCAGGTCGCCTTCGCAATCGGCATCGGCCTGATCGGCATCGTGTGGCTGAACGCGCTGGGCAGTCCCGCTGCTAATGTCAGCCCGCAGGCATTCGCACAATCGTATGCCGACGCCTATCTGCTATGTCTTTATTTGCTGGCTGGACTCACCGCTATCCTGCTCCCGCTTGTCCTTGTTCTGGCCAACCGGAGGAAATCCCAGGCAGATGGATCTGCGGCGGATTAAACATTTCAGCGAGAAGAAACGCCCGCAGCCGCCCTTCGTCGCGAAGGGGGCCGCGGGCGTTCTTTTTATATCCCGGCGCGATTCTTCTTACTTGTTCACGATTTTATTAAAGGACTGCACGGTCAGCACATAATAGATCAGATAAATAACAACATAAACAGCCATGGAAGTCATAATGGGCGTGGTCAGGCTGCCGTTGATGAGATTAATGCTGGACAAGGCTTTCAGAATCATGGAGCTGTGCAGAATGCCTATGACAAGCGGAAGCGCGAATACGAAAAAGGTCTGCTTCGCGACAGAGATCCGGATGTCTTTCCGGCTGACGCCGATTTTCCGCAAAATATCATAACGCCCCTGATCCGAACGGGCTTCGGTCAGCTGCTTGAAATAAATGATGCTGCCGGTTGCCGCCAGAAACACCAAGCCCAGAAACCCCAGGACAAATATATTCAAGGCGGCATCTTCGAGTCCATCCCGGTATACCGCATAATAGGAGGACATCTGATTCTCTTCCGTCGCAAGCCCGGTTAATTGTTCGGAAGAAGCTTTCGCTGTCTGTTGATCCTCGACCTGATACACGTGATAGATATCCGGGGGCACCTGCCCTGCTATTTCGTCAAACAACCGGTCGCTGACGACAATGGTCACATCCGGGAAAGTCCAGCGCAGCACATTGCTTTCAAGGAATTGTACGAGGGAGACATCCTTATCCGCTTGAGGGGCTTTAATCGTGACGGACCGGCCCGCATAATCGGAAGAAGTCAAATCAGTCGCATACCTTGGACGGATAGCGGCTGCCTGATTATCTGTCAGCTGAGCCCGTCCCTTCCGGCCGATTGCCCCGGAAACCTCATTGTATTTGCTTGCCGCAATCAATTTCAAAGGCGTATCATCAGGCGGGAAATTCGATGGATTATAAGCCAGCGCTGCTGTATTCGCCTTTAGCCTTATAACCGGAATGGCAAAATTCTTCGTGACCGGATGCTCCGTATCCGCCGCCAGAATTTGCTCTACCTGCTTATCCAGCGCGCCCCCATCCGAGATATAGCTGTAGCTGAAGGGAGCGGCATCATCCGCATTGTTCTCATTGCTGTAGTACATGCTGTAGCCCACGCCCACCGCGCTCAAGGTGATCGCACTGAGCAGGGCGATCATAGTCAGCGTACGCGTATTTCCCTTGATGCGGAACAGCAGCTGGGAGGTGGCGATAACGTTCATCCCGCGATAGTAACGCGACTTGTTGCTTTGCGATGCGCGCAGCAGCCAGACGATGGCCGAGTGGAACAGGAAATAGGTTCCGGCAATGAGCGCCACAATGAACAACAACATATTCCTTCCCATTTGTTCATTGGTCGTCATCGGCTGGAACACAAGCCAGTAGCTGAAGGCAAGCAGCAGAACGGCAAGGGACGCCACCATTACCGAGGCTTTGGGCGCTTGATCGCCTTCTTTTTCGGCCTGAAATAATTCAATCAGCTTAAAGCGGTAAATCAGGCGATATGCCTGAACCGATGTAAACAGAATCAGCACCGCAAATACGATGACCGTATTCAGAATCGCCTGCAGGGAGATACTGAAGCTTACATTGATGGCTGAATCCAGCAGCTTCAGGAAAATCATCGTAAACAATTTGGACAATAATGTCCCGAACACGACGCCAATCGCCACACCGACTGCTCCCATGATGAGGTTCTCGTAAAACAGCATTTTGCCGATTGTCCGTTTCCTCATGCCAAGGAGCGAATACAGCCCTACCTCCTTTTTTCTTTTTCTCGTGAAGAAGGAATTCGAATACCAGATAAATACAGCTACGAACAGAATCAATACAATGGATGCCCCCATAAATACCGAGCTCATGACCTGAGACGACTGCATCGTTGCCTGGATTTCTTCGGAATATTGCAGGGAAACGAAGGTGTAATAAATCACAACGCTGAAGATCATGGAAACAAAATAGAGCAAATAGCTTTTAAAATTCCCGGTGACATTTTTCTTCGCGATATCAAACAACGTCACTTACGCCACCCCCGAGCACGGACAGCACATCGAGCACTTTATTGAAAAATTCCTTGCGGGTGGCAGCCTGCCCCTTCACCAGTTCCGTGAACATACGGCCGTCCTTGATGAACAGCACCCGCTTGCAGTAGCTTGCGGCAAAAGCGTCATGCGTGACCATCAGAATGGTCGACTTCGCCTGCTCATTCAAATCTCTGAGACTCTCCAGCAAATCGGTGGCCGATTTGGAATCGAGCGAGCCTGTCGGCTCATCCGCCAGAACCAGGCTCGGACTTGCTACGATCGCGCGCGATGCCGCCGTGCGCTGCTTCTGACCGCCGGATATATGATAAGGGTATTTGTCCAGCAGCTGCCTGATGCCGAACTTATCGGCGATGTCGTCCACTCTCCGCTCCAATTCCTTTACATTCATTTTGGCCAGCGCGAGCGGCAGCAGAATATTTTCTTTGACCGTCAGCGTATCGAGCAAATTAAAGTCCTGGAAGATAAAACCCAGCTTATCCCTTCGAAAAACCGACAGCTGCTCCTCGTTCATCTTCAGAATGCTGGTTCCGTCAATGACAATGTCCCCTGAAGTCGGCTGATCGATGGTGGCCAGCATGTTGAGCAGCGTCGATTTCCCCGAGCCCGACGGACCCATAATCCCGACGAATTCCCCTTCCTGTACTGTAAGATCAATGCCGTCCAATGCCGTAAACACATTTCCTTTGGTTCCGTATATTTTTTTGATTTGCTTCGCTTCCACGATGGTTCTGCTCATCTGCGGCGCCTCCATTGCTATCATTTGTCATGCTTATGGATTTATTCTACAAGATTCAAACCGCATGCGGACTTACAACATCCCCGTTTAACCTTACAAAACTGTCACATGGATTGCTTTCAAATCCGGTAAAATGGTATGTTTCATCATACAGCAGGCTTTATCCAGGGAGGTGCAGGCGTGAAAATAATGATCGTGGAGGATGACCGCGTAATTGGCGATCTGGTAGCGGAGACGCTGATCAAATGGGGCTTCGAGGTTGCCCTGGCCGATGACTTTGATCATATTCTGCAGCTGTTTGTCAAAGAAAATCCGCAGCTTGTCCTGATGGACATTAATCTGCCGGCGTTCGACGGCTTCTACTGGTGCAGTCAAATCAGGGAAATCTCGAAGGTTCCGATTCTGTTTATTTCCTCCCGGAACACGCCGATTGATATGGTTATGGCGATGAATATGGGCGGAGACGACTTTATCCAGAAGCCCTTCTTTACCGAGGTGCTGATCGCCAAAATCAATGCCCTCCTGCGCAGAACCTACTCCTATACCGAAAATGCCCTGAACGTGCTGGAGCATGACGGCATTGTCCTGCATCTGGGCGACGGAACGATCGCCGCCGGGGGACAGCGGGTAGAGCTGACCAAGACCGAACTTACCATTCTGAAGCTGCTGATGCAGCAGAAAGGTACAGTCGTCAATCGCAAAAAAATTATGCGCAGTTTATGGGAAGATGAAAGCTTCGTGGACGATAATACGCTTACGGTCAATATTACCCGGGTTCGCAAAAAACTGGCGGAGCTTGGCAAGGATTCCTTCATCGCCACCCGGAAAGGAGAGGGATATATCATCTCATGAGCTTTCTCGCCTATATGCAGGACAAGCGATATTTTCTGGGCTTCTATGTAATCATCATGCTGTTTGTCAGCTCCCTTATGCTCGTGAGCGTCGGGGAACGTCAGCCTATCTATCATAATATCATGTATGCCAATGCGGGATGCTTCTTCTTCATGGCGCTGTACATCGTGATCGGCTACTTTTACCGCAGAGCCTTCTTCCTGGAGCTGAAAGCGCTGACTGGCAGCGATTCGGAGCAGGCGATTGCAACCCTCTCCGAACCGCAAAATCATCAGCAGGCGCTTTACCTTGAGCTGGTAAAGACGCTCTATGAGGCCCATTCCCGGCAGCTGCAGCGCTCGGTCGACGAGCAGCGGGATCATCAGGATTTTATTATGTCCTGGATTCATGAGGTCAAGCTGCCGATCGCGGCAAGCCGCCTGCTGATGGATAACAGTTCAGGCAAATCGGTCGATTATCTGGTTGACAAGCTGGAGGATGAATTGGCTGAAATCGACAATTATGTGGAGCAGGCGCTTTATTACTCCCGGATCGATTCCTTCTCCAGGGATTATTTCATCACAGAGGTTCAACTGGGTCAAAGGGTTAAAGAAAGCGTGAAAAAATATGCCAAGCTGTTCATCAACAAGGACATCGGCCTGCAAATGAACGATGTGCAGCAGTTTGTACAAAGCGACAGCAAATGGCTTGTTTTTATCATCGACCAGATCACCTCCAATGCCCTGAAATATACGCCGGAGGGCGGCAGCATTGTCTTCGGCTTCGAGGAGGACGCCAAAGAGAAGCGGCTGTTGATCAAGGATACGGGAATCGGCATCAAAACGGAGGATATCCACCGCGTGTTTGAGAAAGGCTTTACGGGAGCAAACGGAAGAAGCCATGCCAAATCGACGGGAATGGGACTGTATCTTGCCAGGCAGATGGCTCTCAAGCTGGGACATGATCTGTCCATTCAATCGGAAGAAGGCATATCGACAACAGTGACCATTCATTTTCCCAAATTGAGCCATTATTATCGGATGCAATAAGAAGAAGCCTGCGGCTGTCGCAGGCTTCTGATCGTTAATATACAGGCTCGCCGCCAAATGACGGCAACTGCTTCTTCAATATGCGGATTTATTTGTAGAATGCAAAAGACTCGAAGTTAATCTCATGGATCACAAGCCGCGGATCCATCTGCAGAACGAACAGCAGCACCTCCGCCACATCCTCGGCTGTCATGAATTTCTCCCTCGGGACCTGGCGCGTTCCCCAGAAGCCGGTATCCGTCGCCCCCGGATTCAGGGTCGTGACACGAATATTCCGCTCGATCAGCTGCAGGGAGAGCCCCTGCGAGAACATATTGACCGCTGCCTTGGCCGTGCAGTACAGGGGAGCATTGGCATTCGCGCGTTTGGCCGCCATTGATCCGACATTGACGATCAATCCCCCCGCTTCCTGATCCACGCAGGGAATAAAATGCTTCGAGCAAAGAAAGATACCCCTCAAATTGACATCCATCGACTGTTCATACTGCTGGATCGTCATCTCCGAGATGGCTGAGGGTATACTGAGGCCGGCCAAATTGAGCAGGGCATCGCATTGTCCAAACGCCGCGGCCGCATGCCCGAAGAATGCCTCTACCTCCTGCTCGTTTGTCACATCCACTTTCTTGTACGCCGCCTGGGCGCCGCTGCTTATCAATTCATCGGCCAGATTCTGCAAAGCCGGCTCATTCCGCGAACCGAGCACTACCCTTGCTCCCTGCGCGGCAAGCGCTCTTGCGGCCGCCTGCCCCATCCCTCCGGCAGCGCCTATGATTACGATCACTTTATCCTTCAACCGCTCATCCTGCACGTCAAACGACTCCTTTCTCTAATCATGCAAGTCCTAAAATTCGATCAATATTTTTCCGGGGACTGTCCCTTCCTTCATCGTCTGGATGGACTGCGCGAGCTCCTCCAGGGAATGAACACCGCTGATAAGCTTCTCCAAATCATAATGACCCGCCGCCTCCACACTCTCCAGAAGTCTCACGGCTTTCTGAAAATGGGAGTAGGTATACACGCGGCTGCCCACCATGGTCAATTCCTTGAAAATCCCCTGCATCACGTTAAACTGCGGAATGCTTCCGGGAAAACCGACAAAAACAACCGTCCCTCTGATTCTGCAGGCTTGCGTCGCAAGCAGGAGGCCTGCCTGGGAGCCCGAAACCTCGATGACAACGTCGAACCCTTCTCCCTCTGTCAGCAGAGCAGCCTCTGCGGCGGCATCATTCTCGATCGGGTTAATGATGTCCGTAAAGCCAAAGGACCTCACCTGATCAATTCGGATCGGGTTGATCTCCGAGAACGCGATCTGTGCGGCTCCGCCTTCACGGGCAACAAGTCCCACGATCAGTCCAATCGGCCCTGCGCCGATCACCAATACACGGTCGCCGTTCTTGACCCCGGCCCGCTGGTTGACATGAAAGCCTACCGCAAAGGGCTCGGCCATCGCTGCGATCCGGTCAGTCAATCTGTCGTTCACCTTGATGACCTTGCCTACCGGCGCTCTCAAATACTCGGCGAACCCGCCGCCTGTATGAATGCCAAGCAGCTTGAGATTTTGACATACATGCCAGTTCCCTTCTCTGCACGCACCGCAGCTGCTGCAGCTGATTAAGGGCTCAACGACAACGCGGTCTCCTATCTTAAGGTTAACGGGACTTTTTGTGTTGATCCGCTCAATCGTGCCGACGAATTCATGTCCCAGGATAACCGGAGTTTTTGCCGTAGGGTGGTGACCGCCATAAATATGAAGATCCGTGCCGCAAATCCCCGCATATCTCACCTTGATCAGGCATTCCTCCTCCCCGATTTCGGGAACCGGAACATCCTGAATCTCAATATTTTCCCACGCTGTCAAAACGGCCGCTTTCATCAAATTCCTCCCTTCATGAATATGCACATTCCTTAAAAGTACCCGCCTTTTTTGATCACTTCAGAGGGTGTCAATCCTTCGAGAACCATCTGCTTGATCGCTTTCTCATTCTCTTTAATATATTCTGATTTGAGCAGCACATCATAAGCGATATCCCTTGGAATCACGATTACGCCGTCGATATCGCCGAAGATAATATCCCCCGGATAGATGAATACCTGGCCAATCATGACGGGAATTTGCCAATCGATCATCCGGAAGCGGCCGAGCATGCCGTTGGAGGTGCGGTACCTGCAGAAGACGGGAAAATCCAGCTCCAGTACCTTGTTCGTATCGCGGACGCCCCCGTCAATGACAGCCCCCCTGCAGCCCCGCTTCTGCGAAGCCATCGTCATCACCTCGCCCCACTGAGCCGACTCGTCATCCCCGCTCGTATCCCAGACGACAACGGAATTATCTCCGATTTCCTCCAGCATCTTGGCGCGCTGCTCCATCTCGCTTTCAATCGTCAGATTCTTCGAACCCTTAACCGTAAAGGCGACGGCGCATACTTTCATTTCCGGCTTCAAGGGCGCAATATTGCTGGGCAGCACCTGATGCAGCAGTCCATGCTCTCTTAATACATCATTCACGGCCGCCGTAAACACCTCCTGGAAGCGATTGCACAGTTCTTTCTCCGGTATGGGAAGGGCACTCAGTTCCCTCCTGCCGCGTTTGGCTTTCAGATCGTCCAGATTCATTTGATTTCCTCCTGTTTAGAGATAGACAATAATCCTGCCGCATAATTATAATGAATACCATGATCCCAATGGGCTGGAGCGATGCGTATATGTCTGGTATCCATGTACAAGATGATTTAGATTTCAACATACGGTTCATCGAGCACATCAATGAGAAAGAGCCTGATCCGCAGTGGCGCATCGATCAGATTGTTTATCACAATACCTGCGTCATCGCATTTTGCTCCTCCGGCGAGGCCGTCTATCGTTATTTGAACCGTGAAGTTCCGGTTAAGGAAGGCGATCTGCTTTTCTTCCCCAAGGGATTGGTCCGCTCCGCAAGATCCAACCCGGACAATCCGTGGTCGTTCTATACGGTTTCCTTCGACATGGAATTTCTGAATGACAGCACATGGGATTTCTTCAAGGGGTTCAAAAATGTCATCCGCAGCCCCCATCCCTTCAAGCTGCAGTCCCTGTTCGCCGAGCTCAGCATGGTCTGGAGCGGCAGGCGAAGCGGGTTCACGATCAAATGCAAGAGCATCATGATGGATATCCTGTACCAGATCATCAAGGAACAGGATCGGGCCGAGCATGGCGGCGCCCACTACTACGCCATTGAGAAAACCGCCAACCTCATCCTGTCCAGCTACAGAGACCACTTCTCGATAGACGAGCTGGCTGCGCTAAGCGGGTTAAGCTCCTCACATTTCCGGCTGCTGTTCAAGAAAATAATCGGGATGACAGCCGTACAATACCAGAATCAGATTCGTATTTATAAAGCCAAGGATTTGCTGCTGAGCGGCGATTGCAATGTATCGGAAGCAGCAAGATCCGTCGGTTTTGAAGACATCTATTATTTTAGCAGGCTGTTCAAAAAGCTGACGGGCGCGTCCCCTTCCTACTACTTGAAGGACTAGCCTGTTGCCTCAATTGAAGTTCAATGGCTGGAATAGCAGATGGTCCGGACATTGCCATCCGGATGGCTTCTGACGACAAGCTCATCATTCTCCCCTAGCTCCAGCGAATAGCCGGTTAATCCGGCGGGCGGCTCCACATAGAACTGCCGGTCCGTCAGTGGAAGGATATGCCACTCTTTCACTGCCTCCGTATCGTCTCTGGCAGCGGCATATACATGGATGTGCTCCGTTTGGCAGGAATCGCCTGTAAAGCGAAACGTGGATGCGTTCATTTCCACCGGCCCGCTGTATGGCGTATCTCCTATCCAAAGACTGCTCCGGCTGGCTTCCCCTCCGGATGCGGCGCTAACCTGAAAGAACTTCATTCCCGCTGCGTTCCGCCTCAGAACAAGCTTTGTTTCAGCCGCCGCCTTGACCTTCATCCGGTTGTCGTCATCGTTAAGCATGAATGAACTGACGACCCTGACCGGCCTCTCCGCCTTCAAGCGGTCTATAATAAACAGAGTATGTGACATCGCAGTAATCCAGATCCGCTCCGCTTTAATGATCGGGTACCCGTACAGCTCCGCCGCGTCCGAACGGATTACCTCAATACCGTCCCGCTCTGTGACCATACGCGCCGGTTTAAGCGGCAATACAGCTCCTGCCTTCTTCAATGCTTCCTCCACGGGAAGCTGCCTGATTCCATCCTCATCTGCCGCTTCAAAGCTCCATGTACCGGTATTCAACTCATGCTCATCTCTAAAAAAACGCTCCTGCAGATGTGGCAGCATCCTCTCATCCTCCTGAGTGCAGCTTCTTGCATTCCTGGCATATGACGTTACGCTTCAGATTTGCGGGGCAAATCGTACAGACCGTTCCGGTAAGCCTCCACCATCGCAAACATCAGAGGGGCGAAGCTGTGATGCTCGTCGCGGTGGGGAAGCATCAGCGTCACATAGGATTTGACCGTGCCTTTCTCATCGCCTTCACCGGGACACAGACAGCCCGGGCAGCTTCGCTCCGTTGAGAAGTCAACGTTAATGCTGATCTGATTCAAGCCCTCGATTCCCTTGCGGAATGCGGGCGAATAGATATCCCTGTCCAACAGTCCGCATCGCATGCCCACACCAATACCATAAAGGAACAACCCGGTGCCCGACGTTTCTTCATAAGAATATTCGAAAGGAATTTCCTGTCTCCATAGTCCTCTCTCCGACTGATGAGGAAGGAGGGCTGCCGCCAAATCCCTGAAATATTTCTCCGCCTTCGGCCTGTGGCGGGAATGCTGCGGCAGATGCTGTACAAGCTCCGCAAGAGGCAGAAACCCCCAGCCATTGCCTCTTCCCCAATGATCCTGCGAGTATTTGCCGGGTCCTGCGAAGTTTTTGCTCTGATGGAGCAGGCCATTCTCGGGGTCAAGAAACTCCTCATACATGAGAAAGCTTTGATTGGCCGCCTCATCGATCAATCGCTCTTCGCCAAGCGCCAAGCCAGCGAACAGCAAATACGGCGTTACCGCCATCGCAACGTCAATCCAGATCATTTCGCGCTCGGGTGCATAGGGGTATGACATGATGCCGCTGCGGTCCCTGGCTGCCGTCATCATCTCCTCCGCATACTGCCTGACCTGATCCTCCGCTTCGGGCATATGGCCTTTCATCAGTGCATAAGCCTTTGGGATTCCGCCAATCCGGTAGCTTGGAAAGTTATAAGTAGGATGTTCAATACGGTCGGGAAAACGGGACAGAACCGTTTTGCACTTTTCGAGTAAAACGGGATCCTGCTTTTCTTCAGCGGTCAGCAGCAGTGCGTAGATGGCCAATAACCCGTAATAGTGTTTGACCTCTTCGACATGCTCATAGTGTTCATACAGCTTTTGTGAAATATAAAGCGGATTCACGAATCATTAGCCTCCTTGGCAATCCGGATTGAATTACAACCCCATTCTATAATTTCAAGGCGCACGGGAACATGAAGGAAACAACTAATTTTTGTCTCATTCGCTGAACAGCCGAGAAAAAAGCGGAGCCTCACGAGCTCCGCTTCTTGGTGCGATTCTAGACAATATCCGGCTCTGAAACCTGCTCCTGCGGCGACTGATCCTGCGGCGCTTGATCCTGCGGCGCTTGATCCTGCGGTGCCTGGTCTTGCGGCGCTTGATCCTGCGGCGCCTGATCCTGCGGCGGCGCCTGGTCCTGCCGCGCTTCGTCCTGCGGCGCTTGATCCTGCGGCGGCGTCTGGTCCTGCGGCGCTTCGTCCTGCGGCGCTTGGTCCTGCGGCGCTTGATCCTGCGGCGGCGCCTGGTCCTGCGGCGCCTGGCCCTGCGGCGCTTGATCCTGCGGCGGTGCTTGATCCTGCGGTGCCTGGTCTTGCGGCGCTTCGTCCTGCGGCGGCGCCTGGTCCTCCAGTGCTTGCTCCTCCAGCATCTGCGCCTGTTTAGGTTTTGCGATCACCCTCAATTCCGCCACCGCAGCATAATTCACCGGTTTGACGAACCGAATATACCGAAATGACACCGGCTGCGGCAATTCGATGGACCAGGTTGCCCGATATGGCAGAACTTCTTCATTCTGAGACCCCAACACGGTTATATCGGCAAAGTCGCTTTGGTTCGATCCCTGAACCGTAAATAATTTGCGTGTTGATTGCTGATCTGCATCCTGGCGTGTAACGACCTCTATACGGGTAATATCGTAATAGCGGTAGGATTCTCCCAAATCTACGGTCAACGAGCCCGGAACGCTTGTCGTCCATAGCGAACTGTTATTGCCGTCAACCGCTTTATCCGCTCCATAGGTCGCACTGAAAGCAGAAGTAGCCGTTGTCGGTTTTCTTTTGGCAAGGTTGACAGTCTCCGGCTTTGTTTGCCCCGCTGCAACGATAAAAAGATCAAGTTTGGTAATAAAGTTCCCGTCACTGTGCACGCCGGTAATTTTTATTTGGGCATCACCGCTGCCCACTGCGTTAATTAACCCTGTTTGAGCATTGACAGTCGCGATTGACGGATTAAGCGACTCATATTGCCATAAGGTCTCTCCTTCAATGACAGTTCCGTTATCGTGTGTCAGGACGGGCTGGAGCTGCAGAGTTTCACCCGCATTCATAACAGGTGAGCCTCCGCTCATATTCAATTCGATGTGATAGTCCGGCCAATTCGCTGTAAACGAGACAGACGGACCATTCATACTCCAGCGCCCCTCCGTATTTACCGCCTCAACCTTGGCTGTTACAGGCACATTTTCCGGCCAATTGCTAATCGTAGTTGAATAAACGGAACCAGTTACGGTAAGAGGAGCACGCCCATCGACATTAACATTATAGGAAGCAATGTTATACGAAGGATCAAGTAGAGACCATTCCAATCGGACTTTGCCGGGATCATCCATTTTGAATGCCTGAAGCACACTCCCTTCCGGCCAAGTGAGAGATAAGTCTTCTCCCGTATCATATTCAGCTATGACGCGCAGTTCTGCAACAGCTGCGTAATCAATAGGTTTTGAAAAACGAATATATTGAAAAGATTGCGGCTCGGGCAAATTCACAGTCCAAGTTGAGCGGTATGGAAGCGTCAGTTCATTTTGGCTCCCTAGTACGGTATAAGTTGCAAAATCTTTGCGGTTGGAGGCCTGCAGCTCAAAATTTCTCCGTGGTGATTGCTGGTCAGTGTCCTGACGTGTAACAACTTCGATGCGTTGAATTTTGAACAGATGATAGAGATCGCTCAAATCAGCCGTTAAAGTACCCGTGCCTGCTGTCGTCCAAAGCGTCTGGATATTACCGTCCAGCGCTTTTTCCGATCCAAAATTGGGCCCCGCGATAGTGCCGGTGGAATAGGATTGTTTATTTTTTGCAATGTTGACAAAGGCGGGTTTTATCTGTCCGGCAGCGGAAATATATAGATCAAGTTTTGCAGTAACGACAATGTCATTGTATTCCGTTGTAATGGTAACATAGGTTTCGCCGGCGCCTAGTGCTTGTATTTCGCCCGTTTGAGCATCTACCGTCGCAATCGCCGGATTTGCCGAAACGAACTGCCATTCCTCAGGACCCGAAGTAACGGGGACATTGTCGCGGGTTTTGACAAACGGATGAAGAGCAGCGGTATCATTAACGCTTAGAATCGGAGATCCGGTAATTTCAAGATCGATCACGTAAGGGTTCCGGACTTGATTCGTGATGGAGAATTGTTCAGTGAGAGCATTCTTGTTAAACGCAGGATCCTGCAGCGCTCCTTCGGCCATTGTGAGCGTTATCGGGTGCTGATATTCTAGAATTCCATTCGTTTGCAGAATTACTGCATTATTATTCGGCAAATAGGTATTCATTACGACCGAAGCGACTGTTGCGGCCGTCCCGTTTAGAATAAACCGTTCGGGATCTAGCGAAGACGGCGATATCGCTTCACTGAAGGTCAGTTCGATTTTTGTGCCTTCTTCATCCGTAATAGCTTGTAATAACTCTGGCTTTATCGGATCGTACTCTTTAACGGGAATCGAAATGTCCTTGTATTGCGCCGTTAAGCCCGCATTAGCTTTAATTGATGCAAAATCGCCGTAATTATCGGTATAGGTGTCAGCACCAAGCTTGAACCGGTTTGCGAAAATTGGGGTAGGAACATTAACAATCACGTTTCGTTCCACTGCATATCCTTCGGTAGCTTGGTCGAGGTAAATACCCACTACGGGAAACCAGTTCTTGGTGGGATCCGTTGGCGGTGCCGCCCAGGGAGACCGGTCAAAATCGTGTATGAAATTTTCATAAATTTGCGAATTCGGCTGTTTGGACAACGTGTAGATTCCAGCGCCGTCGACCATCTGCTTCATGACATGATGAATATCGTTGTATCTGATAATATTGTCTTTAAGCTGTGTCGTATTTATTGTCCAGCCCCACCCTACGGAGATTGCACTGTAGGGAAGATCCGTTAATTCGTTATGCTCCACAGTAAGCGCTTCCGTAAACCCTCCGAATATTCCGACAGCCCCGTAATAATCCTGTCCGACTCTCGTAATGAAGTTATTGGCTACCAGCGTTTGTTTAACGATGGTCCTAGGATCTGCAGGCACCTGCTTCAATATAGATAATCCACTCTCCACATTCACACCGTTTGCGGAAATATCTTTAAATACATTGCCTATGACATCCACATTGTTCGTTGCAGAAATAAGATCGAGTCCCGTTCCACCCAGATTTTGAAAGGTATTGCGCTCGAAGACAATGTTCTCCGCAGCTTCGACGGAAAATGCCGCCGGAACTTTGCCGTCATAATTCGTCATTATGGGGTAAAAGCTCGCTTGCGTACTGGTATATCCCTGCTGAGTGGGCAGATTCCACCCGGTATGCTGAAACGATAATCCGATAAATTTCATATTTTTCACAGTCTGATCCAGTGTTCCGGTTACCTTCACCAGCGATTCCAAAACCGGGACGACTACATAAGCTCTTGCCATATCTTCACCAAAGCGTGGTCTGTAAAAGAGCTCGCTATTTTCTTTATCGAGATAAAACTCGCCTGAAAGATCCATAAATTCTAAGGCATTTTCAAAATGGTAAGCTTGTTTGGGATCCATCTGAGGGGCTGTGCGGTTAAATATGACATCCCTTCCTGGATTCTGTGGTTTGATGACCGCTTCATCACCGCTCACATTCATGGACTCTATTAGCATATGCTGATCGGACCAATACGTCTGAATGACCATTTCGACTTTTTGTGGGTTTTGGATGCCTGCTACTTCGGATTGGTTAACGTATATATCTTGATTCGCTCTGTCCCACCGCTTGACCCTGAAGAATTCGCCTATATTGGGCGTCCTGGCCCGAACCGCCCTGTTGTCATTGACATACAGCTGGCGGAATTCCAAATTGCCGATTGGCGCTTTGAACACGCCACCACCGATCGATTCCCAGCCTGTAATTTCCTGGCCGCCGCTAAGGATGGGATGTTCCCCCGGGTAAGCCTGATAGATGACCTGATGGCCGTTTTTTCCAGAGTCCTCATTGGTGAAAAGCAGCGTCTGGGTCAAGTTATACGTTCCACCATGAAGATAAACTACAATATCAGCTGTCTGATCGCCAGATGCCAGGATGGACCTTACTTCATCACGCGCTTTCTCAAGTGTCTGAAAAGGCGCTGCCTCCGATCCATCCCCCGAATCGGATCCTTGCGGAGAAACGTGAATTGCTCCCGGTTCGATGTCGGGTACCGGATCCTCTGCACGCGTATTTCCTGGTGATAACATGATCCCAAACAAACAGGTCAAGCCAATTAACAACAGCCATTTCAGCTTTTGCGTGCTGTGTAACCTTACCCCTTTAAATAACATACTGATCACTCCTCATGAAATATCATTGTTGTCCTGATCAATTTGAATATCCATATTTTTGTTTTTATAGTATTGATTGCGCTTACATAGTCTTAAAGAAAGAAGAAGGAATCTCATCAGGCATCTCTCATGTTCGCATTGTTTCTCTGTAGCGTCCCGGCGTGATTCCTTCGACTTTTTTAAAAATCCGTATGAAGTAGGTTGGCTGGTAGCCCACTTTCTCCGCAATTGTATTTATTTTCAGATCCGTGCCGCTCAGAAGTTCCTTTGCCTTTTCCAATCTGGTAATGGTCAAATAATCAATGAAATTTGTTCCTGTATATTGCTTGAATGCCTTGCTTAGATTATAGGATGTAACACCGTGCTGATCCGCGTATGATTCCAGCGATATCGATGTGTGAAAATCGACCTGAATCGCTTCCGTCACCTTGCTGACAATCTGCTCCAATATCGTTTCCCTGGTCTCCGAAAGCTCCTCGATATAAGGTTCGATAATGGTAAAGCGCAGCCAGCCAAGCATTTCATCCTGATCCTTGATCCCGCTCAATTGTTCATAGAGATTGCCGCTCTGCATAACGGACGAGTATACTCCTGATCTCAGCAGCTCGTGTATGATGCTTCCAAGCAGCTGCAGCATCCCCTGCTGAAACTGCATTTCCCTGGAATGATTATGCTTTATTTGTTCGGCAAAATGGCCCAGCTCCCTGACCGCCTCATCTCTGAGCCCCATTTTCATGGATTGGATGATGGCATTCTCAAGGTTGAACGGATAGTTTACTTGAATGGTTTGCCGGGGCAGCAAATCGTCCATATCCAGAATCTCTTCGTTTTTGTCCAGATCCCTGAACTGGAGAGCGGCCCGCGTTTCCTCCAGGGACTTGTGAATATCCCGCGGATCATCTACAAGTTTTCCGACCCCCACCGTTATCCGCATCGTCGTATATTGAGTCAGCATCTGAATGAGCTCGCTGGAGAAGTGAAACAAATCGCTTTTGACCTGCTCCCTGGGCCGCTCTGCCGGAAAGGCAAATATGACAGCGAGGGACAGATCATGAAAATTAATCACTTCGGCGTCCTGCCGGCTGCTTTGCAGCACTTCCTGCGTGATATTGGCGGCTGCGAAGGTTGCCAGCTGTTCGTCGCCTTCATTAAACTTCCCTTTGTTATGGGCGAATCTGTCCATACGCACCAGCAGAATGGCGAAGATTTTATCGCTCGCCTTCCAGCCGTGAAACGTCATTTTTTCTTTGAGCTCCATTTCGGTGAAGAAGTAGAGATGTCCTTGCACCAATTGAAGCAGGAAACCTTCCTTCAGAGACTGCCTGTTCTGCTCAAGCTTTGTCTCCAGCTGATGGCTTTCATCGATGAGCTTGCGCCACCTGCCGGCAATAAATTGAAACTCGTCGCTTTTATCGGATGTGGAGGGTATTCCAACTGTGTCCTTAAACAAACCGACAAGATGTTTAACCGGTCTGTAGATGCGTCTTGACGCGAGCCAGGAGAGGATGACGGCAACCGCAAGGCCTATTAGACTGAAGACAAGGCCCAGCTTGGATACCAGAATGACAGGGGATGTTAGTTTGGAGAGCGGAGTGGCAACGACATACTTCCATTCGTTCCGCGATAATGCGCCTACTGTGACAGAATAACTGATACCTTTGCGGTTGAAGATAAAATCTCCTACTTCGAGCTTGCGGTCGATGACCTCGCTGCGGACGGCTTCGTCCAGGTCGACGGCCTTCGCGCCTTGATTTCTGCCCTTTGTGATCCAATCGCCGTCCTGCCGGAGGATATAGGCTACACCCTCCCCGTCGGGATTAAGCGGGTACAGGAAATCGTCAATTTGGCTTTTGTCGAGGTACAGAATGATCGTTCCCAGAGGTTCTTCCCCCGCGCCGAGAACCTTGTGGACAAGCGCAGCGTTCACATTGTTTTTATACTTTAGCGGACTAATGGGCTCATTCCACCACATCAAGGAGGATTTTCCCCTTTGCAGATCCTGGAATGTCCGCTTGACAGCCTCGTCTGTGATGGTATAGATGCCTTCTTCATCCGAAACAAGCAGCTGTTCCTTGTTCAGATAAAGCACGGCATTGCCGATGAGCGGATTCGATTCCTTCAAGATCCGGAGCGATACGAACAGCTCCCGTGTCGTATTCGGCTTCTGTCTCAGATCGCCCTCAAGCAGCTCCTGATTGAATACCGGATTGAATACCCATTGATTCCCGATGATCTCAAGCTGGGACAGCTGCTTCTCCATGCTTTGGTATATTTCATCCAGCTGCAGCCGGTGATTCCGCTTCACTTCAGCCTCAATCTGTTTGACCCCGATAAAATAATTGCTTGCCGCAATGATTGCCATGGGAAGGCAGGTAACCATGAACACAATGATCAAATTCTTGTAGAAAAAATTCAGGTTAAGCTTCCTCATGGCAATCCGTCCATCCTTTAATCAACTTCATAATACTCCCATTATATCAAACCTTGCCTATCTATTTGCCTGCTTTTTTATGATAAGCGTCATTTAATTCCTCCAGCGATTTATTCCAGTTCGGATCCGCAAGCAGTTCAGCCGTGAAGGCATCCCATTTGTCCAGCGGCTCCGTGCCCAGCATGATTTTCACCTGCAGATCGGTAATCTTCTTGAGAAAATCGTTGCGGTACTTGGTCCAGGTTTCGGAGTACAGCCCAAAGCTTGGATTGGAGACGCTGACCTTGCCGATTTCGTCAACGATGCTTTTGTTGCGGTTGTAATAATCAGCCGGAATATTCGGCGCTTTCGCATAGGCGTATTGATCATAGCGGGTAAATATTTGACCGAATGCGGAGGTGGAGACAATATCCTTCTTCGCCTGTTCCGTCTGCACGTAGAAGTCCCCGTCCTTCGTAAAGTGCACATCCTTGAAGCCATAAGCGCCAAGCTCATACCCTTCCTCCGACGCACCATAATCGAGGAACGCGAGAATTTTTTTCATTTTCTCTTCGGACACGGACTTCGGAATTGCGAAAACGCCGTTGAATCCAACGCCTTTGCCCACATACGGCGTGCCGCCTGGTCCGGTTAAGGAAACCAGTGGAAGCATATCGCCAGCGGGATTGGTGGTGCGGATTCCTTCGGTCATCACCCACGCCGCCGATACGGCTTCAAAGGCAATGCCCGCTTTGCTCGCCATGACAGCTTCTCTGGCCTGGGTATTCTTCAAGGTGGCAAAATCGCTATGGATTAGTCCCTCCTTGTAGGCCTTGCTCAGCCAGGCGAGCGCATCTTTGGTTGATTTATCCGTTACCATATTCACCAATTTTCCGCTGTCGTCGACCTTCCAGCCGTCATTGGCGCCTTGGAACGCGTTCAGAATCGGTGCGAAGCTGCCCAGACCCAATCCATCCGCGCCTATGCTTCCGACCAGTCCCACGCTATCCTTCTTGCCGTTTCCATCCGGATCGTCGTTGGTGAACGCCTGCATCACCTTGTATAGTTCGTCGATTGTTTTCGGAACCGGCAGGTTCAGCTTATCAAGCCAGTCTTTACGTACTGATGCGAGGCCCCCGTCAAGTCCCCTGACCCGGGGAATCGCATAGATTTTACCGTCCTGATACTTGGTATTTTCCCAAGCCTCCTTAGGATAGGCGTTAAGGTTCGGATAATCTTTAATATATGAGCCAAGCTCCCAAAAAGCACCCTGGGTTACCATTGTTCTGACATTCTGGGCAAAATTGTCCCCGATCAGCGTAAGATCCGGCATGTCCCCGGAGGCAAGCGTGACATTCACCTTCTCATTGTAGCTGTTGGGGGATACCCATGTAATGGTCAGCTTGGTATTGGTCCGTTTTTCGACTTCCTTAATCACCACATTATCCGGACCCGGCGGCTCCTCGCCATAGAACTGGGTCATAATGCTGATGCTTGTTGGCTCTTCCTGCTTCTCCGGCTCCACGGCAGGCTCATTGGTTTGATTGCCGGTCTGGTTATCCGTTTGGCTGGCGGTGTTGTTGTCCGTTTGATCCGTATTGCCGGTGCTTGGTGTGTTGTTCGACGGGCTGTTGCTGCCGCTGCTGCAGGCGCTGAGCAGAGCCATCCCGGCAAGTGTAAAAACCAGAAGCACCGCAGCCATAGACCGCATCGATAATCGTTTCTTTTTCTTCAATTTGCTTCCTCCCTTTGAAATATATTCTATCTGTATGTCATCATTCCTTTACAGATCCTACCATAACTCCCTTGGTAAAATGCTTTTGCAGGAATGGATATACCATCATGATGGGAACAGTCGCAATAATGACGGCTGCCATTTTGATTGATTGGGGATTAATGATTTGCCCTTCCTGGAGCACATTGCCGCCGCCCGCCGATGTGTTGGAATCAATCAGCATTTGCCTCAATACAAGCTGCAGCGGCCATTTGCGGAAATCATTAATATACAGCACCGCATTAAAGAACACATTCCAGTGGGCAACGGCGAAGAACAGGCCGAATGTCGCCAGAGCCGGCAGAGACAATGGCAGAATAATGCGCCACCATACTTGCAGATCGTTGCAGCCGTCTATGACGGCAGCCTCCTCAAGGCTTGCGGGAATGCTGTCAAAGAAGCTTTTCATCAAAAACACATTCCATCCGCTGCTGAGCGCGGGAAGAATGAGCGCCCACAAGGAGTTCATCAGATTCAGATCCCGTATCAGCAAATAGTTCGGGATAATGCCGGGATGAAACAAAATCGTAATCAAAATCACCATGAGAATTGTCTTTCTTCCCAGTAAGCGCTTTCTCGATAACGTATAAGCAAGGGCCGATGTGACGATCAGCCCAAGCACCGTACCGGCTACGGCCAGAAAGGTCGATACGCCGATGGAGCGGATAAACAGCGGTGTAGAAAACAAATACCGGTAATTCTCCAATGTGAACCCGCGTGGATACCAGATGATTCCGCCCTTCAGATACTCCCTCGGATCCGTGAAGGATACGCTGAGCACGTAATACAACGGAAACACCATAACCAGACTGAGCAGGAGAAGCAGCAGCACATTAAGCCGGGAATATATTTTTTCGGCAAAGGTTTCTTTAATCATGATTTCTCCCCTTATGGATTTGCTTGAGCCAGGCAAGAGCCCATCCTCTTAATAGAGGCCATCCTGACCGAATAATTTGGCACATTTATTGGCTGCCATCACCATGATTAAACCGACAATCGATTTGAACAAACCGACTGAAGCGGTATAGCTGAACTCCCCGTTCAGTACGCCATTGCGGTATACATAGGTGTCGAATACGTCGGATACATTCGATACTGCAGCGCTGCCCATCAGGAATACCTGTTCGAATCCGACGTCCATCACATCTCCAAGCTTCAGAATCAGCAGTACAAATATGACATTCCGGATACCGGGAAGCGTGACATGCCAGATCTGTTTCCATTTGCCGGCGCCGTCCATCTTCGCTGCTTCATACAAGGTAGGATCGATTCCGGAGACCGCCGCCAGGAAAATGACCGTCCCCCAACCGGCGTCCTTCCATATATTTTGCAGGGTCAGCATGGGCCAGAACAGATTGGGCGAGGTCAGGAAGGCTATTTTATCAATCCCCAATAGCGCCAGGATGCTGTTAATGACCCCCTCCGACTGCCCCAGCATGATGAAGCTGATCCCGGCAATGATGACCCAGGAGAGAAAATGAGGGAAATAAATAACGGTCTGGATCAGACGCTTCAGTATCACCTGCCGTACTTCATTGAGCATAATGGAGATGACAATCGGCGCCGGGAAAAACAGCAGCAGGTTCAGGAAACTGATCGCTAATGTGTTGCGCAGCAGGATATAGAAGTCCGAATTGCTGAAGAAGCGGATAAAATGATCCAGCCCCACCCATTCGCTGCCCAGAATTCCGGCGTATGGCGAGTAATTCTGGAACGCAATGACCAGGCCCCACATGGGGACATATTTGAAAATGAGAAAAAACAATAATCCGGGCAGTGCCAGCAGATATAAATAACGGTCCCGGAACAACACCTTCATTCGTGAATGGCCTTTATTGCCCAAATTTGTAGTTGCCAGCGTTTTACCCATGAGCTTTGGTCCTCCTGTTCTTGTTCGGTCTCTGCTGCGGAATCTGGCTCGGACGTTTGGTAAACCCAATTTACTTGATGGATAAGCTCACCGTCTAGACGACTTTTTTGCCCTGGTGCTGAAGGAGAAAACCCTTGTTTTTCGCTGGTTGCAAGAGCTGACGGACTCAGGCGGCAAAAATGTTCACTGCTTCCCCACTGCACTTTTTTGCCAAAGTGTTGGCTGTGCATGAAAGTGCAGTTATAAATTACGACAAAAGAATAAGGCTTTAGTCCGATTAACAAAATATGGATGTAATGGCATGCTGTTGTTAAGAGGCTGGCCAGCTGATCATGAGTATGAAGGAGGAATTATTTTGAAGCTCAAAAGCATTCTTCTTGCTGCCTTGACAGGAGCCGTTCTTATGACGGCACAAACCGCGGCCGCGGCCCCCGTAATTCCGAAATCCTTTCTGGAAACGGTGGACTATGGCAATGAATTTGAGCTGGGCGCCGTCCGTTCCACTTTATCGAATCAATTTAATATGGGCTATATCGGCAACAGCGATGATCCTGCGGGATGGGATTTTGACTGGTACAGCTATACGAATACGACGGACCGCTATCAACGCGTGGAAAGCTGGCTGTATGTGCCGGCAGGATATGACTATGAGTTTCTCGAAGGGGCATACCGGCCCAGAGGCGATTCAGAGCGCATTGGCCAATATCGCCGCTACATCAGCTATTTGTCTCCGGGGCAAACGATTGTGCGGGGTGTAACGGAATGGGATTATCCGTACAAGACCAGCAAGACCAAAAATTATGTATTCTGGGTATTGGCGGAGCCTTATGACCTTTCATCCCGATAAATTTCTATAGGCTATCGAACAAAGTATCATCAATACGCAAGGGCTGCCATGCGGCAGCCCCTTTGAGTGTAGTATATACCGTTCTCCCTGAATGCTCTGGACTTATCCAAGCAAGCGAGCCACGTCGATTTCGTCGACAACCGCCAATCGGCCGGGCAGCGTGTTGACCAGAACCCTGCTGCCGTCCCGGGAGAAAACGGGATGATGGCATACCCGATGAGGATTTCTGCCGCTGATTTCGGACTCTCCCAGGGTACGGGGAAGGAATAGACTTTTCATAACCGTGTCGGTCTGCAAATCTATGAACACCACTTCCCCCGGAATTCCTCCTGTATCGGTAACAAGCAGATTATAATCCGTTGGCGATATGCTCGGATGCCCTCCGCTGTTATGTTTGCTTATTTTCCTGTAACCGCTCCCATCATATCGGACCTGAGCCACGCACAGCTTCGCCCTGTCATCCGGGTCCTGCCCGTATCCGATCAGATGCTCCCCGTCAGGATGCCAGGACCAGTGAACGCCCGATCTGTCATAGCTTAAATCGAGAGCCAGATGAACATCCCTCATATCTTGATCCGAAGTAAATACATAAGCCAGCCGCGGCTCTTCCCTGCCCGCGTCCACGCAATGATTGCCAAAATAAAATAAAAACCGGCTGCTGTCCGCATTCCATCGGACGCAGTAGCACATCAGCGTCAATCCTTCTTCGTCCCCCAGCTTCTGTCTAAGCTCAAGCTCTGAATGCATCAGACGATCCAGCCGGGGATGCTTCTTGAGTATATCGTCCGTGCTCATGACCAGCGATGCCCGGTCCGGATCGAACGAGAACCGGAAAAGTCCATGCTCACCCCGCCGCTGAAAAGGAACCGGACTAAGAGCAGGCTCATAAACGCCAGTTCCGTACCCCGCCGCATACAGCATCCCCATCAAGCCGGAAATAATCGGCTCGCCGCGCGGCGGAACTCCTTCCATATCGCCCTCCAGAATTCGCTCTTCTCCCGTTTTCAACTCGCGCCTGACAATAAGGGGCTGGTTTAATGTGCCGCTCTGATAATATACAAATCTCCCGTCCGGGCTCCAGGATTGCCATAGACCCGTATGGAAAAAGCCGGCATGCAGCGCAGTTTGTCCGAATCTGTCGACTACCTCTCCATCCGAAGATACGACAAGCACCTCTCCTAGCCCATTGTCCAAATCTCCTCCGGCCAGCAATAACAATCCCGAGCCGTCCGGCGCATACGGACTAATCGTGTAGTAGGCATGCACGCACCAGCGATCTTGTACCGGAATCGGCCTGATAGAGGATAGCTCCGGCATTCCTGTCAGATTCATGACAACCGCCTCCGCTTTATAGGATAGATAACCCATTTTCTACTCGTATTATTATATGCTCCTTTACAGCTGCGGACCATTCATGAAGTGCCCGCTATTTGCACAAAATGATTTTCCCGATTTTTCTATCAAGTCGAAACCTTCTCTATTAAAATTGCGTCTATTCTATTGGATGGCGCTTGATAAGCCCGTTATCTGCTTCATATCCTTGTGCTCAAATGTTTACAAGCTCGAAACATTACTTGCCAGTCTCGAAACATCTGGCTTATATAATGGGTACAGATCATTCGGGAGGTTTCGACAGATGAGAAAAAGAACGAAAAAAAAATCCGGCGGCCGTATAGCCGTCCTGCTTGTGCTGATTTGTGCGGTTATCGCAGTTGTCACTATTCAGGAAATTAAAGCAGGCTCGGATTCTGCCAAAACCGGCCAATCGGCGAATGAGAGCCCGGGCCAGAATGAGAATGCTGCTGCCGGCTCATCGGACAGCACCACCACCGGCGAACCCGTGCAATCGGGTACGGACGAGCCCACGAAGACAGGTCAGGAAGAGCCGCCAGCAGATGATCAGCAGCCTGCTGACGCGAACCAGACGCCGGCCAAGCCGCCTGTGTCTGATTCAACTAACGATGATGACTCCATCGTTGTCGTTGCACAGCCCGAAAGCGTCACCGCACTCATAAACAAACACTTTGCGCTGCCCGAGGACTATGAACCGGCCGATCTGGTCTATCCGGATGTTCCGTTCACATTCTCGGAGAAAATCGAAAAACGCAAAATCCGCCAGGTCGCTGCCGACGCGCTGGTTCAACTGTTTGCGGGAGCCAAGGAAGACGGCGTTCCGCTGGCAGGCGTATCCGCCTACCGTTCCTATTCCAGACAAAAGACCTTGTTTGATAATTATGTCCGCGAGGATGGATTGGAAAAAGCCCGCACCTACAGTGCGGTGCCGGGGACAAGCGAGCATCAGACCGGTCTTGCCATCGACGTGACCGGCAAGGACGGCAAATGTGCCGCTTCGGACTGCTTTGCCGGTACGCCCGAAGCCAAATGGTTAGCCGAGCACGCAGATGAATATGGATTTATCATTCGCTACCCCGAAGGAAAAGAAGACATTACCGGCTACAAATATGAGCCTTGGCATATCCGCTACGTGGGTAAAGAAATAGCCAAAGTGGTCGCGTCCGAGGATTTGACGCTGGAGCAGTATATGGACAAATACGGAGACGGGGCGGTGCTCGTTACCGGGCAATAATCAATGGCCGCCGTATTATTTTCTGATATTCCAAGTCCAGGTCCAGCATGGATTAACAGTCGTTACCCATGCTGGACCTGGACGCTTTGGTAGCGCAATTTCCAAATCATATCGGCAGCATCCGTTGCCGCCTGCCGCTTGGCAATTTCTCTTGCCTGCTCCCTCATCCGCCCCAAAATGGAGGGCTGACTGAAGCATTCCCTGATTTTGCTGCCTAAATCCCTGGTACTGTTTGCCAGCAGCGCCGTACCCGATCGGAGCAAGTAGTTGACGTTGTCTTCCTCCTGGCCGGGAAGCGGCTTGAAGACAATCATCGGCAGCTCCATGTTCAAGGCTTCCGAAATTGTCAGCCCGCCTGCCTTGGTCACCAATAAATCGGCAACCGCCATCAATTCATGTACATAGTCGATATAACCCAGAATAAGCACCTTGTGGCTGGATGATTTGAATTTCTCGGTTAATTGCTGCTTCAGTTTATGGTTATGCCCGCAAATAATAATGACCTGAATGGGATCCGCAAGCGATTCCAGCGCTTCGATCTGATGGGGACCCTCGCCGAAAAAACCGTCTCCGCCTCCCATAAACAGCAGCGTTGGCCGGCCGTCGTCCAGATGATGCTTTCTCCTCAGCAGTTCCAAATTACCCCTTTGGCTGAATTCCAGCCGAAGGGGTATTCCTGTTACAGATATGCTTTCACCCGGTATATGATGGCGGATCAGCCCCTGCTTGACCTCATCGGAGCCCACAATATAAAGATCCGTAAACGGATAAACCCAATAACTGTGAACAGTATAATCGGTCATCACCGTTACGGTCGGAACCTCCGTCAGACCGTGAGACTTGAGCAGCGACATTAGACCGGCAGCACCGGGGAATGTGGAGACCACGACGGATGGACGCATGCTCTCAATCAAATCCAGCAGCTTCTCCTCGCCGAACCGGTTGAGCTTTTTGAGAAAATCCGACAAAGAGTTCACATGCCTCGTTTTGCGATACAAATATCCGTACATAGAAGGAACCTTCTTCAGGCTTTGCAGAAAAAGATAACGGCCAATGGAATGAAAATAGGGGTGCGTCAAATCCATCACATCGACAATGACGGTTTCGGCCTGCGGATAGCCGAGCTTTAAGGAATGGCTGACAGCGGCTGCAGCCTGTTGATGGCCATCTCCGTAATTGCCGGTCAAAATCAGAATTTTGTCGTTATGCATGTCGATGAACTTTCCCCTTTCATAAACAGATAACCCTTATTCTATGTATTCTATTATTCCATTTTCCCATTCATTCGCATTTAACCAAAACATTATATTTCCTGGTGCTTTCATCCCATGCAGTCATAATAAATCTATTATTGTAATGATAGTTTCCTGCCTTGTCCACACCCAAACCATGAAGATTTTCTAATCAAAATCTCATAAACTCCTAAAAGCCGCAGAATCGCTCAAAATCTATAACACTATGTAAATAGTGGAAAAGATTAACGTGTTATAGTGGTTTATGCAATCCTTTACATTCTTGATTCATCCATTACACCCTTGGGAGGCAGAACAAATTGAATAAGAAAAACCTGTTTCGGAAAAGCATCGTCGGCATCACCTTGAGCTTGGCCGTCCTGGCAAGCAGCACATTGGCAGCACCGCCAAAACCGGTTGCAGCGGCATCCGCTACCACAAGCTCAACTTCATCCAAAATCATCGCAAACGCCAAAAAGTATCTGGGCGTAAAATATCAGTTTGGAGCTTCGACAAGCACAACGAAACGCTTTGACTGCTCATCTTTCACCAAACGCGTATTGTCGACTGTCGGCGTGACTATTCCGCGCACATCCAAAGCCCAGTCCAAAGCCGGTAAATATGTCTCGAAAAGCAACCTTAAAGTCGGCGATCTGGTCTTCTTCTATTCCCCCATCCACCATGTAGGCATTTACATCGGGGACGGTAAAATCATCCATACATATGGAGCCCCGGGAGTTACCATCTCCAGCATCAACTCCGGCTGGTGGAAAGATCACTACGAAACTGCACGCCGCGTACTGTAATCCACGTATCGCAAAGGGGATTATCCGATATCCTATCGGATCGTCCCCTTTTTTTGTTTCCTTATCCGAACGGGATAAACAGTGAAGAATCTGGCTGCGCATGCGAATAGAGGAATTAACGCTCTTCCAGTAAACCGACAATGAAGGCCATCGCTTCTTCCTCGTCATTTCCTTTTGTTTCAATCCGGATCTTCGTACCCGAATCAACTGGCACCAGCATGACGCCAACAAGGCTTTTGGCATCCACCGCATGCTCGATATAGTGATGGTCAAAATAAATATGGATGTCGGAGGTGAACTGTGCAGCCTTCTGAAAAACCGCAATCAAATCCTCGCGTTGAATCTCGGAATGGATAATAAATTCATAAACCTTCATAGTATCCACCTCTTCATATCGTTTCGACTTGACGCGCTGCTATGGCAGCAGCCCGCTTAAATCCTCCAGCCTGGGCTTCTGGAACTCTACGACAAGGCTTCCATTATGAATCCTGATGTTTCGGACAACCAGAACTTCCGGCAGTTCTTCCCCGATTGGAATCACGACATTCCCGAAGTAACGGATGGGCAGCGTGATATCTCTCATCCGGGCCTCTTCGATGACAGCTGTCAGATCCGGATTCCGCCACTCCAGCCGGTAGGTCAGCTTCAGTGCCGCGGGAATCCGGTCCTTGACACGAATGTTCAGATCGGCGATCAGCCTGTCCCCGGCCAGTTGAAATTTTGCACCCGTTACCACAATTCCGCTGCCGTACCGGGGTGCTTGCGCAAGCGCCTGTTTCCCAAAATTGTTAATATCCGTCTCTGACAGCATTAATTCCGTAGATAACCGTCTGACCATGCTCATAGCCCTGTCCATGAGAGGCACTTCCTCATAAGCCAAATCAAGCTTCTGGCTTGGGGAGACATACCATATGGCGCCGATAACCGCCAGAGCTATGATAATGATGAAAATAACCAACGAAATCAACAGCTTTTTCACGATTGTCCTCTCAACTCCAGGTCTGCCGATCATCCTGCTTATTCCAAAATCCGTTTCTGACACGATTATATCATGTTGAATGAGACGATGCACCGAGAGAGGGTGTTTCTCTATTCTAGACGATATTGCTCCGCTTAAGGTTGCGAAAGAAAAGCCGAACCACCGGCGCCTTAGCGCCTCGATGATCCGGCCTGAGCTGGATTTAAAAATAAATAACATACACAATGATGGCAAGCACGATCCGGTATATTGCAAATGGAACAAGCTTGACGCGGTTGATCAGCTTCAGGAAGAAGCGGATGGAAATGAGGGCGAAGAGGAAGGCGCTCACGAAACCGACAATAAAGAACGGCAGGGAATCCATGGTGAAATACTCCCAATTCTTGACCAGTGAGAGCATGCTCGCCCCCAGCATAATCGGCACTGCCATAATGAAGGTGAAATCGGCTGCCGCCCTGTGGCTCATCCCGAGGAGCACACCGCCGGAGATCGTGGAGCCCGATCTGGAGAATCCCGGCCAAAGCGACAGGCATTGAACAAGACCGATCATAATGGCTTGTCTGTAGGTAATCTGGTCAACAGTTTGAATACTCGGAACAGCCGGAGCGAACCGGTCGGCTGCAATCATCAGAACCGCACCAAGCACAAGTCCGATCAGCACTGTTCCCGTAGAGAACAGATGATCGTCAATATAACTTTCCGTCAATACTCCAAGCACACCGGCTGGAAGCAAGCCAACAATGACCTGCGACAGTCTCAGACGCTGTCCCGGGGCGGCAGCTTGACCCTCGCTGCGCCGCCGCAGCCCAAGCAGGTCCATGAACCGTTTCCAGAAAATAATAACGACGGCTAATATGGAGCCCAACTGAATAACAATCTTGAACGTATTCGCCACATATTTGGTCAGAAATTGCTCGGACTGCAGCCACATATCATCCACGATAATCATATGTCCTGTCGATGAGACGGGAGCGAATTCCGTTACGCCTTCCACCAGGCCCAGCAGCAGTGCTTTCAACAATTCAATAAAATCCATTCCTGGCATCTCTCCCTTCCTGCTTAAGCTTTAGCTTTTCTCTGTCTGCGGATAAATAAGAAAATGAATACGATCATTCCGGCACCGATTGCCGCATATGCAGCATGGGAATACAAGTCCATGAAATGGAGAATATCCGCCCAATTCTCTCCCAGAGCTGCTCCAATCATCACCAGAATAATGTTCCAGATCAACGTCCCCAGGGTAGTGAAAAGAAGGAACAGCCAAAATTTCATCCGCGACATGCCCGCCGGAATGGAAATCAAACTTCTTATGAGTGGAATCATCCTGCAAAATAACACGGTCCAATATCCATATTTTTCAAACCAGGTATTCGCTTTATGGATATCTGCCTTCTTGAGCCTCAGAACATGACCCCAGCGTTCGACGATTTTCTCCAGTCTTTCCACGTGAAGCAGCAGCCCGATGCCATACAGGACAAGAGCTCCCAGCACAGACCCCACCGTAGCAAAGGCGATGACGCCGGGTACTGTCAGACTCGTGTTGGTCGTCATAAACCCGCCAAAGGTAAGAATGACTTCCGAAGGAATGGGAGGAAAGACATTCTCCAGGGCGATCATCAGCAAGATTCCCCAATAACCAAACTGCTCCATAAAATCAGTTATCCAGTTCTGCACCTTCTTAAGCCTCCTCACTAGTCAGGTGAAAGCCAGGCTGCGCAGGTGGAAACGTCTTCCGATCGCTGTTGTACCCCTGAATTTTTTTTATTGTGGATACCTGTGGTGCAATGCTACCCACAATAAACACCGTGGGAAGCATTGTCACCTGTATCGGTTAAATTCGGGGTACAAAGGCGAACGCTTACGCTTCTCCAGACTATTTCCGCCTGCCAGTTATTCACCTGCCTTTAAACAAGCGTCTTCTTCAGGTTCCGCAAGTAGCGGTTGCGGATGAAGAAGAAATATAATATCTGCGCCATGAAAAAGCTGATCAGCACGACCCCCATTTGATTTGCGATCGACAGGAAGAAAAACTTCTGCAGAGCAATAAACGCGAATATGCTGTGCACAACCGCAAACAGAATCGGAACGAAGAACAGCAGGGCAAGCTGTCTTGTAACCATCCTCGACAGCTCTTTTTCCGTGAGTCCAATCTTGACCATCGTGAGAAATTGGCGGCGGTCATAATCCAGATCCGCATAAAGACGGAAGTACAGGAAGCTGCCGGCGGCAATAAAAAACACAGTGCCGACGAGAAGCGCAACGAACAGCATAATGCTGTACAAGCTGTTTTGCGCAGCCTGCAGCGTTCCGCTTACTGTAATTGCATAAGGCTGGCCCATGTCATAGCGCATCACTCCGAAGTCCGCCAGCTCTTCCAGCATCCCGATCGTTTGTTCAATATCCTTGACATAGAAGCCGGTATAGTAATCGGTTTGGACCGGTGCGGTGATTTGGTTGAAAAGCTCATCGCTCACGACCATTCCGCTGAACTCCGTATCGATATCCTCCTCCAGCTCGGCCAGATCCCGATCATCGTCGAGATCCGTCATCAGATAATCCGGTATGGCAACCCGCTTGGTGTAGCCGGTCTCGCGAAGGCCTATACCGCTGTCCTGGAGGGTATACGTCAAGAGCTCCCGAATCTGGATATAGGCTTTATCCCGGAGTGAGCTCATCAGAACCAAGGCTTCATCGCCGCTTAAAGCTTGTTCCGTCGTGGGCACGCCCGCAAGCTTGGTCACTTCCTTGTAATCCGAGAATGAGATCAGATGCAGCTCTCTTTCTTGAGCGGAATCCGCTGCCGAATGGGTCTGAACCGCGACATATTTGACCGGCATGCGGTAGCTTTCATAGGGAATAGCTTTGTAGGCTAATTCATCCCTGATCTGCTGCAGATGCCCTTCCTCAAGCCCGCTTCCATCCTTGGCCACGTAGCCGATGGCGGCCGGATAATCATCGGCGAATTGACTGGTCAAGGTTTGCAGGGAGGTAAATGCGCCAACGCTGCAGAACGAAACAGTCGAGATGATGGTAACCATAAAGAACATCCGGGCATTGTCCTTCACCCGGTAAGCCAGGCTGGAAACCGTTATAATGTTCGTTTTCCGCAGGAAAAAGGAACGCTTCCTCTGCAGCAGCTTGATCGTGTATACACTTAGCTGCGTGTAGAAGAAATAGGTGCCGGTTATTGTCATCACGATAACCGGAATCATCCGCAGGATCACCGTGGACACGCTCGCGGACACCGATAAATAATAGCTTGCGGTTAGCAGGACGACGGCAAGCAGCGACAGCAGAACAGAGCTCTTCGGCTGCGCTTTTGGCTTCTGGCCGGATTGAAACAATTCAATTAATTTGTTGGTGCGGATCAGGACCGCGGTACATAAGGAAATCAACAGAAACAAGACGATGAAGGACAGCGCCGTGAGCGCAAGAGCCTTTCCCGACAGATAGAACGGCAGCGACGACAAGCCTACGAATTTCGAGCCGATCATCAGGAACAGCTTCCCCGTCAGCAGCCCCGCTGCAATCCCCGCGGCAATCGCTCCCAGACCAATCAGCATATTCTCAAAGAAAATCATCCGGTTGAGCTGCCCTTTGGTCATGCCGTGCATCATCAATAGGCCGAATTCACGCTTGCGCATTTTCAGAAAAGAACTGACAGAATACAGAACAAAGAAAAATGAGAACACGTACATAATGCCCTCTGCTGCCACAAGCGCCTGTATCGCGGCATTGAAGATCATGCCCTCCTGAATGCCCGGATTAAAGATGAACAGCGCGCAGATGCAAAAGATCATCACCGAGAAGGAGCTGCTCAGAAAATAAGCCGCGTAGGTCCGCTTGTTCCGCATTACATTCCTATAAGCGAACTGACGAAAGGTCATGGCTGTCCCCCCCTAACAGCGACAGCATATCGATGATTTTTTGAAAAAAGGCCTGACGATTGTTCCCGCGGTAAATCTCGTTGTAGAACCTGCCGTCCTTGATGAAGATGACCCTGCGGCAAAAGCTGGCGGCCAGCACATCATGAGTGACCATCAGAATTGTGGCTCCATCCTGCTCGTTAACAGCCGAGAAGGTCTCCATCACATCCTTGGAAGCCTTGGAATCCAGATTGCCCGTCGGTTCGTCCGCCAGAATAAGCGAAGGGGCATGGATGATCGCCCTTGCTATCGCGGTCCGCTGCATCTGTCCGCCTGAGATTTCATAGGTCCGTTTTTTCAATATGGCCTGAATCCCAAGCTTCGCGGCCACTTCTTGGAGCCTTCGGTCCATCTCCGGCACAGCCACGCCATCGAGGGTCAGTGTCAGCAGAATATTTTCTTCCACCGTCAGCGAATCGAGCAGATTGTAATACTGAAAGACAAAACCCAATTCATGGCGGCGAAAAAGGGCGGTCTCCTGCTTGTTCAGCTGCTGCGGATCCTTGCCGTTGATGATGATTTCTCCTGATGTCGGCTCGTCGATGGTCGCCAGAAGATTTAGCAAGGTCGTTTTTCCGCTGCCCGACGGGCCCATGATCCCAACGAATTCGCCTGCCTGAACGTCGAACTGGATATTATCCAATGCCCTGTACGCCACCTTGCCCTCATACAGCTTCGACAGATTACGAACCTTCAAAATAGACAATGGGCATAACTCCTTGTGCAGTGGAATGTCCTTATTATATAAAGGCAGGAGAAGTCTCTGCTATCGTTCAAGATTACATTAGCTTACAGCTTTGTAAGACTTGAAAAGAATCCGGACCGTCGTTCCCAGCCCGACAGTGGATTCAAGCTTCACGTCATGGCCCAGCTTTTCACAGATTTGCTTCACCAGATAGAGTCCCATTCCCGTCGACTCCTGGAACTGCCTCCCGTTCTCCCCGGTGAAATAGGGATCGAAGACACGCGGCAGATCGCTTTCGGCTATGCCTACCCCTTCATCGCGTATTTCCAGAACTGTTCCTTCCGTGCCGGAAAATCCCCGGAAATAAAGATGACGGTTGTCCTGTGCCGTATAACGGACAGCATTCGTAATGATCTGATTGATGACAAAGGACAGCCACTTGTCATCCGAGGCGACTGCAAGCTTCCCCTCGATATGAATGAGCGGAAATATACGCCGGCGGATAAACAAGCGCTTCTGGCTGCTGGCCGCCGCACGCACGACGGCTTCCAGATCAAGCTGCTCCACATAAAAATCATGCTCGAACATGTCCAGACGGGCAGTGTACAGGACCATTTCGAGACCTTTTTTGAGCTTGTCCATCTCGTCGCCGATGGCTGTAAAACGGGGCTCATCCTCGTTTTGGATCATCAAATGAATGACCGACACCGGCGTTTTCATTTGGTGAACCCATTGGTTGATGAATTGAATATGATCCTCAATCCGCTGCTTATACTGCAGCAGATCCGTTTGGTAGTGCCGGAATTGGCTCTTGAGCAGAGCCTGCAGGCTTTCAGTCAGAGGGGTTTGATGGCGGGCTTTGAACAAATCTTCATTCGAAGCGAGCGGCTGCTCGAGCCGCTCATAGAAACTGCGGTTTGTGATATACCGGAAAGCCAGGTAGCCAATCAGCATGCAGGTGCCCAGCAGGCCCGCATATAAGCTGACAGCCGTATGACGGTAACCGTCCAGCCAATAGATAAAACCGATAACAAGCAGCTGCGAGAAATACAAATAGATAAAGGGCAGCTGCTCGCGGAAGAATAGCTTCATGCCTTACTCACTCCCCCAGTTCGGGTAAAGCCGATACCCCTGGCCGCGAATCGTCTGAAGCGAATCGTGAATATTCAGAGCCGTAAGCTTCTTGCGGACACGGTTCACATATACATTCAACGTATTATCGTCCACAAAAGTTTGCTCATCCCATATTTTGTCCAGCAGCCGGTCACGGCTCACTACTTTCTCCGCTTTCTTCATCAGCTCATCCATGATCTTCGCTTCCGTATGGCTGAGCTCGATTTTCACATCATGCAGGGAAAGCAGCAGCCGCTCCACATCCAGCGTAAGTCCGGCAACGGAAATGGTCCGCTCGTTAGCGGCAATGGCATAGGAGCCGTAAGCCCGGCGGAGCAGACTACGGATCTTGGCGGTTGCGAGTTCATAATCGAAGGGCTTGGTAATATAGTCGTCCGCGCCGTTCTCCAGCGCCATCACCTGATCCATCTTGCTCTCGCGGGCGGAGATGAACAGAATGGGACATGTCGAGCTGCTGCGGATCTGCCTGCACCAATAGTAACCGTCGAATTTGGGCAAATTCACATCCATCAGCACAAGATGCGGCTCGAACTGTTCGAATTCAGCCAGAACCGCTTCAAAATTCATAACGGCCCTGGTCTCGTAACCGAAATTATGCAAATGCTCCTGCAGCAAGCCCACCAGTCCCTTGTCATCTTCAACAATAAATAACTTGAACATCGGCATTCTCCGTTCTCTGGGGCGATCCTTTTGGGTAAAATCTTTATGTCATCTTCCCGTCTTTATTGACATCCAGGCATGCCTGCGCACGTGGAGGCCAACTATTCACGGGTATCCAATCAAGCTCTGCACATTGCCGCCAGCTTGTTTACGGTTTGCCAGTTGCGGGTCGTTGCGGTCACCTTGAGCTTCTTCTCGAGAAAGGCATTGGAGAATTGGGTAGTTCCGTAGTTGGTGCGGCACCAGAGGTAAACTTCCTTTCCCTGGACGCGGAGCTCGTCGGTCCCGTTCTGGAAGGAAAGCAAATGCTGAATGGACTCTGCAGCCGGTTCATTGGCAAGAAACGCAATATACAGCTTCCCCTCGTCGTCATTGCCGTTAGAGGCAAATGGATTGCGGCCGATGACCTCGTCCAGCTCATCCATGGTACGCACGATCACCGGCACATCGAATGAGAGCGAGTCCGCAAGCTTGTTCCCGATCTCTTCGGACAATAGCTTCGTCTGCTTCTTTTGTGCCTGAAAGACCACATTTCCGCTTTGGATATAGGTTTGCACCTTCTGGACAGGCAGGGATTCCATAATGCTTTTCAGTACATCCATCTTGATCTGTTTCTTCCCGACATTAATGCCGCGCAGCAAAGCAATATAAGTGGTCATGCTCAATTCTCCTTCCCTGCAAACTTTTCATATGCAAAATCGTAACACGTTCCCGTTCATGGAAACAAGCCTGCATCGGTATGGCCTCTCTTCGCCCTTAGAGACAGCCCCGGCATAACAAGAGCCTCTGGTCCACTGGACCAGAGGCTCTTGTTGGCAAGGATTTGCTTTTCCTATTGGTTAATCCAGATTCAAATCGGTCACAGCCCCGGTCGATGCGGACGAAACAAGGCGTGCGTACTTGGCCAGAACGCCTGTGGTGAATCTGGGTACGGGCCTGGTCCAGGTCAGCGCGCGTCGTTCCAATTCCTCGTTGGAAACCGCAAACGAAATCTCCCGGGTTTCGCTGTCGATTGTAATCATATCCCCATCCCGCAGTAAACCGATGGGGCCGCCAACCTGGGCCTCCGGAGAGACGTGCCCGACAACGAAACCGTGTGAGCCTCCCGAGAACCTTCCGTCTGTCATCAAGGCTACTTCCCCGCCCAGTCCTTTCCCAACGATCATGGCTGTTACAGAGAGCATCTCCGGCATGCCGGGGCCTCCCTTGGGACCGACATAACGGATGACCACGACGTCTCCCTTCAGTATTTCATCATTCATAATGGCCTGCGTCGTCTCTTCTTCGCTGTCAAACACGCGCGCAGGTCCGGAGAAGCGGAGATTCTTCAGTCCCGACATCTTGGCTACGGCACCCTCGGGAGCCAGATTGCCCCGGAGTACGACGAGCGGACCGCTCGCCTTAAGCGGATTATCGAAAGGCCGGATGACGGCTTGTCCGTCAGCCAATGGCCGGGCATCCGCCAAATTCTCAGCCAGGGTTCTTCCCGTGACAGTCAAACAATCGCCATGGAGCAGTCCTTCAGCTAGCAGCAGCTTCATGACGCCAGCGACGCCGCCCACGTCATTGAGATCCTGCATGACATATTTGCCGCTTGGCTTCAAATCCGCCAGATGCGGCACCTTCAAACGGATGCGCTCAAAGTCGTCAAGCTTCAAATCGACCCCGACGGAATGCGCCATTGCAATCAAATGCAGGAAGGCATTCGTCGAGCCGCCAAGCGCCATTACGACCGTGATCGCATTCTCAAAAGCTTTTTTGGTCATGATATCGCGCGGACGGATATTCTTCTCCAGCAGCTTGAGCACCGCTTTGCCCGCTTCCGCGCATTCCAGGGCTTTATCGGGCGAAATCGCGGGCGTGGAAGACGATCCGGGCAGACTCATACCCATGGCTTCGACAGCGGATGCCATTGTATTGGCGGTATACATGCCCCCGCAAGCGCCAGGACCCGGGCATACCCGGCATTCCACCTGATGCAGCTGCTCATCGTTGATTTGACCGTTCTGATGCTGTCCTACCGCTTCAAAGGCCGTAACGATATCGACGTCTTTGCCGTCAAGCTTGCCGGGCTGAATCGTCCCCCCATATACATAGACGGCAGGCAAATTCATGCGCCCGATCGCCATGAGGCAGGCCGGGGTATTCTTGTCGCACCCTCCGATGGCAACCAGCGCGTCAAAACGCTCCGCCTGGGTCACAATTTCAATGGAATCGGCAATCACTTCCCGGCTGGGCAGCGAGAACAGCATCCCCTCATGCCCCATCGATATTCCGTCTGATACGGTGATCGTATTAAAGATCAACGGAGCGCCGCCGTGGGCCTGGACGCCCTTCTTGGCTTCCCTCGCCAAATGGTCGATATGCATATTGCAGGGCGTCACTTCACTCCAGGTGCTGGCAACGCCGATCATCGGCTTTTTGAAATCGTCATCATTAAATCCCACAGCACGGAGCATCGCACGGTTTGGAACCCGGTTGACGCCCTCGCTGATCACGATGCTGCGAATCCTCAGATCTTGATTATCCGCCATTTTTCCACCACTCCTTCTCCATTGCCTTTATATCCGTTATTCCTTTATTAATACTGCCGCTAACATTCTGCCCTTCGCCGAAAAAAGTATACCGTTTCCCGATGCTATTCTCCGCTTCCATAAGATAATATAAAGTAATGGAACATTTTTCAAACCAGGAGGAAAAGCCAATGGATCGATTTCTTGATGTCAAACAGGCAGCGGCCTTCACGGCCTACTCTCCGCCGCATCTGTTCGCTCTCCTTATTTTCGGTCTGGCCGTTATCCTGCTGTATCTGTTCCGCGGCTGGCTTCAGAAGGGCAGCCGGAACCGGAACGGCCGGTATTTTCTGGCGGCTGTATTAGTGATCTGCGAGGCATCGCTGAATATCTGGTATACCGCGGAATCCGTTTATCAGGTGAAAAGCTCTCTGCCGCTTGAGCTGTGCAGCATCACCTTGTATCTGTGCATCCTGATGCTGCTGACCCGAAGCCGCATGCTTTTTCAAATCGCATATTTTACGGGAATCGGCGGAGCCATTCAGGCCTTGCTTACGCCGGCGCTTGATTACGGCTACCCCCATTTTCGCTTCATTGAATTTTTCACCGCCCATATTGCCATTATTCTGGCCGTTCTCTATATGGTATGGGTTGAGCGGTTCCGGCCGACACTGAAATCCATAGGGCTTACCATGATCGTTCTGAATGCTCTGCTTGTTGTTGTCCTGTTCGTTAATGCCGCAACCGGGGGGAATTACATGTTTCTCTCCAGAAAGCCCGATTCCGCGTCGCTCCTCGATTTCCTTGGCCCCTATCCCTGGTACCTGCTTTCGCTGGAGGGCGTGGCTTTGGTGCTGTTCCTGATTCTATATCTGCCTTTCGTTGCCATACCTTCTCACGGCAGGAAGAGGAGGGTCCAGTCATCCTCCGAAAAATAAGCAATTCTACAGCAGAAGCCTGCTCGTCGATTCGGCAATCATCAGAATTTGCTCCATTATCTCTTCTTCCGAGGGCTGCAGATCATTTTTGAGCCAATACGTAAATACGCCGATAGCCCCGCCAATTATCCAGTTGATATAAAGCTCAGGGTTTACCTTGGTATTAACCGGGGCTGCTTTCCGGTAGCTGTTGTACATGGCCTGGTAGATGCGCTCATGGAATCTGGATGCGAACTCCGGGACCCCCTGCGTCAGGAGCATGACTTTATAGAAAGCCGCATTATCCTTGATATGCCTGACTGACAGCTGGACGGCAAGGAACAAATCCGTCGGGGATGGAGCCGAAATGGCGGACATTTGATCAATTATTGCCGCGTATTCGTTCAGAGTTCCGTCCATTACCTCTGACAGCAGCTCCTCTTTGGAGGAGAAATGATCATAAAATGTGACCCGGTTGATACCGGCACGATCGGCAATTTCCTTTGTTTTGAGCTCATGAAAGCCTTTTTCCATCATCAAGCCCAGCAGGGCTTCTATTAGCAGCGCGCGCGTCCGCATAACGCGGATATCCGGATAAACACTCCCGTGCTTCAACATTCTATAACCACCCGTAAACATTAATTGACAGATTTCCGGCTTCTGTCGTAAAAACGACTGAATCGCTTGTTGTGTCATTGACCATTTGAAAGCTGTCGCTATCATTATAGTTAACACCCTTAACACAAACAACTTTTGAAATCGAAGGGATGGGATTTAGATGAAGCTTCAATCCAAATCAGCTGTCATCACAGGCGCAGGGTCAGGAATGGGACGGGCCATGGCGATTTTGTTTGCCCAGGAGGGGGCCAGCGTCATTGTCGCTGATGTGAACGGCGCTGCGGTAGACAGCGTTGTGCAGGAAATTACGGCTGCAGGCGGCAAAGCTGTCGGGGTCATATCCAATGTGTCCAAGGAAGAGGATGTACAGCGGATGATCGATCAGGCAGTAGACAGCTTCGGTTCTCTCGATATTCTGGTAAACAACGCAGGCATTATGGACAATATGGTTGCTGCCGGAAATTTGACGGACGAGCTGTGGAACCGTGTCCTCGATATTAACCTTACCGGCCCGATGAGAGCGATCCGCAAGGCGCTGCCTATCATGATCAAGCAAGGCAAAGGGGTCATCGTCAATACGGCCTCAATCGGCGGGCTGTTTGGTTCAAGAGCGGGACTCGCTTATACAGCCTCCAAGCACGGCGTCGTCGGTCTGACCAAAAACGTCGGCTTCCAATATGCCAAGGCCGGAATCCGCTGCAACGCCATTGCTCCCGGTTCTGTCGCAACCAACATCGGCACCACCATGCAAACCCCGGATCCTTACGGTATGGAAAACGCCATGGCCGGTATGGGCCTGAACCGGGCCGAGCCGGCTGATCCCGCTCAAATTGCCCGTGTCGCCCTGTTCCTCGCCTCCGATGATGCCAGCTACATTAACGGCACCGTGGTGACTGCGGACGCTGGCTGGACCGCTTACTAAGCTTGTAAAGCTTCTAAATAAAGAACAAAAACACCTCTTGCAAAAGAGGTGTTTTTGCTTTTACAAGAGCCTGCCGTTAAGATCTGATGCTCGTCAGCCTTCTTCCAGATATTTGACCATTTGGGGTGTCAGCCTGACTTCTGCCGCCTGCAGAGCCTCTTCAATCTGGGTCTGGGTATGGCTTCCGATGACTGGAATAACCGGGAATGGCTGGCTGATCAGATAAGCTAGGACAATGGCGGATACCGGAACCGACAGCTGCCCGGACAGCTCCAGCGCTCTCGCGAGTCTGCCCAAATTGATCTCGTTATAATAGGTTTGTTTTGTGGAATCCCGCAGAGACTCTGCGCCGCCTGCCGCCATCTTTGGAAAAAAACCTTTGGCCTGCGACGTGAAGGCGAAAAGAGCCATTTCCGATCGCTTGTGAAAATTCAGCTCTGCCCTGTCCATCACCACCATCGTGCGGTCGCCAATAGCCTCCTCATTGACTTCGGCGAGGCTCCATTGAATTTGACTGGCAAAAAAAGCTTGAATTCCTTTATCCTTCGCATAGGCATTAGCTTCCTCTATACGGTCGGAACGCCAGTTGGAGCAGCCAAAATAACGGATTTTACCCTCCCGCACAAGCCGGTTCAAGGTTTCCAGAATTTCGCCGGCCGGTCTGTTTCGTTCATCCCGGTGCAGCCAGTACAGATCAATCTCATCGACGCCGAGAGCGGCCAGGCTCTCATCCAGATCGGAAACAATATCCCGTGGCGACAGCCTGGATATGTTCATGGTCGACAGATCGGGGTGGGCGCCCTTAGTGGAGATCTGAATTTGCTGCCGCTTGCCGGAGGCTTTCAGCCAGGCTCCGATCGTTTTCTCGCTCATCCCGTGACCGTCAGGCAGCCAGTCCGCATAGACACGGGCGCTGTCCACTACGCTGCCTCCGCCATCAACAAACTGGTCGAGGAGGCGGAAGGACTGCTCCCGGGTTACAGCCGTTCCATAATCCGCCGTGCCCAGCGCGACAGGAAGCAGGGAGAGATCGGTTCCCTTGATCGTGATTCGGCTCATTCGTGTTTCCTCCTATTCGATTCCATATCTCTCGTTAATGATCTTCCTGTGATGAAGCTCATGACCGGCAATGATATAAGCCAATGCGAGAACATTGATTTCCTTCCCGTTGACAATCCCCCTTCTGGTCGGGGCATCCTCGGACAACCCCTTCAGCAGACATAAAGTGGACCGCCGCACAAGACTGTATTCCTCCATTAATTCAGACAATAAATGCGAATCAAAATCTGCTGCCTCCACGTAATCGTCCTGCTCGAAGCCGGGGAGCGGCGTCTTGTCACCTCTGGCAATCCGCAGCAGCCGGTAGCTCATGATTCTTTCGGTATCCGAGATGTGGCCGATGACTTCTTTCAGACTCCATTTACCCGGCGCATATCTGAAACTCCCCTGTTCCTCAGACAAATTCCTGAACTGCTCCAGCGTTTCCCCCAGCTGCTGTTCAAGAATTTTCGTGACACTCCCATCCGGCACTAAGCCTATGTACGTACCAAAATAGGGGTCATAATCTTGCTTTGATAACCGATAAGTCATAAGGGCTTTCGCATCCTTCCATATTGTGTTTCCAGCAAAAAAACAGATGTTCCGATGTATCCACTATAAACCTAACACAAGGAATTCAAAAGCAATTTCATAAAAAAGGACCGGGGATCATGCAGATCCCGAGTCCTTCCCTCCATGTATACCCTCATTCACAATCTGGATCGACGGTACCGCCTGTGATAATCCGCTCAGGTCACGATAGCCGTGACAATATTAATAACAAGCGTCAAGCTGCCCAGACCGATATTTACCCATCCCAGCACATGTGCAATTTTATGCTCCTTTTGCAGCTTGTCCTTGGCCTGCTTTCGTCCATCGAAGCGAAGAATCAAGTAACCCGAGCCAATAAAAGTCAAAATAATAAAATTGACATACCCCACATTTTGAAGCAATTCATCACCTCATTTGATATAAATCAGCTCGCCTTCATCCCGACCCTCCGCATCCGCACCTGGCATTGAATATCGACGGACAAGGTCTTGAAGGTCTCCGTCCATTTCTCATCCGTCCGGATATTGCGATTCCAGTAACCCGGCATCTTCGCCCGAAACTGTTCGCCAAAGCCGAATATATCCGATCCCGCAGCCTGCAATTCTTTAACGAATTCCGTGGTTCCCTTCACAGTCATGGAAGCCGAGGTAACAGCAAGCTCCTCCAGGCTCGCTTGTTTGTCGATTCTGGAGTTCTCGTTCGCATTCTCCTCAATATCCTCTTCCAGGAGCACATGCACCTGCACATGCGGCTTTCCATCCTTCACAGATACCTGCGTTCTGGTTCTTCGCTGCGTGGCTCTGATCATAATCATGTCCTGGCTGCCCTTGCGCCTTGGAATAAAGGCTGTGTAACCTCCCCGCTTCCTGCCGGTCAAAGCCATATAAAACCCGATTTCAAGCGGCTTGGTGCTTCCAACCATTTTATCCGCTTTAAAATAGGCAAGTCCGGCGACTTCAATGCTTCCTTCCCTGTTCATATTGAGCAGCGGCAGGATCGGCTCTACCCCTTTGCTCGTACTCTTGCTCCAGAATATCCCGATAAATTCATTCGGGTATTTGCCCATCTCCACAGCATGATCAAACATGGCCAGCAAATAAAGCGCAGGGACCCTTTCCAGCTGCGGAGCCGCCCTTACCACCTTCTCGGCTCTGCCTTTGGATATACTGAGCCATGCGAGTCTTCGCACCTCCGCATTTCTTCTCAGATAATCATTCAAATTCTCAAGTCCCACGCGGGCTACCTTCTCGGATACGATAATGACGCGAAGATGGCCAAGGAACAGCTTGTCCGCCAGCTGCTGCTGCAGCACACTCATGGCATCATCCATGGTATGTCCGCTTGCCGACAAGATCCAGACCGGCTTCTGCGAAGCCCCGGACCCCCCGCCTCCTTCGTTGCTTGGCCCCAGCGGAATACGTCCCGGCACAGCGATTTGCGCAGTAAGCTGGTACCCGATGCCCTCCGGCTCCGGAATGGAGTCCTTGACATGCGCCACCTCCGGTTCCTCCTGCTCCCCTTGAGGAGTTGCAACATCAATCGCTATAGCAAGCACAACTGCCCGCTCTTCGATTTCCAGACGGTCCCAGCAGCCCGTCAGCAAAGGAACGAAGATGCTCACAAGCAGAAGTGAGCTACAGGTTCTTTTGATGGTCTGAACCGACATTCTCTTCTCCCCTTTTCTTCCGGATCATGGCCAGCATCAACAGCAGACACGGATACCCGACCGTAAGGATGAGTCCGGTTTGACCAACAATATCAATATAATCATACATTTGCAGCACGCTTTGCGGCAGCATGGCGCTCAGAAAGATAAATGGCAGCAGAAAATAAGAGAACATCTTGTGATCGCGGAGACGGAACATTTGCGTAATGGATTTTATCGTCAAATAATAGGTCGAGAACAGCGTCGTGAAAACCGCGGTTACCCAGACAGCCAAAAATGCCGCATCCAGTCTTTCCAGGATATTGGCGGGAAGAGCAGTCGTTTTGGCCAGCTCCAGTGTTGGCCACATCAATACTTTTATTTCTTCAGGACCGAATACGGCAACTGCCGCAATTACAATCAGCAGATATAACACGCCAGATATTCCCCATCCCCATAGCATCGAAACATATGCTCTTTTGGGGGAACGCATGAAGGGAATAATCAATGTGATGACGAAGGAACACTGGAACAGCGCCGCAATCGTCAGCAGGCCGCTGAATATCTGATGGTGCTCGTTTCCCCATATCGGAAGCAGGTTTAAGGCAAAGCCATTTTTGAGCGAAAAAATAACGATGGCAATTCCCGGAACGAACATGAAAGGCAAATAGAATAGATGGACGCTGGTAAATGTGGCGATATCCGTTCTTACAATCACCGCTGCCAGCAGCAGCATCATGATCACCGTCACTTCCAGCGGAGTGCGCTTCAATACGGAGGTCACGACCACCTCTCCAAACTCGCGCGAGGCCAGAGCGGTCAGGATGGAGAAGAAAACGACGAGTGCCATATTGATAACCAGGGCAAGCCATCTGCCTATAATATCTTCACTGTATTGAATCAACGACTTTCTGGGAAAACGTACGCCAAGCACGGTTGTCAGTATCAATCCGACTAATCCGATAAGAGCTCCGATAAGCGTAAACAATGGAGCTCCCGAATCCATGGCATTAACGGACAGACGGGGCAGTTCAAGCACACCGACCCCAATGATGGTGCTAGCGATAACCGCTGCCGCCTGAACCATCGTTATCTGACGAGCTTCCATCCTGATTCCCTCCTTCCTCCGATTCGGTATTCTGCATCGGATCAAGCACATTGGATTGCTGTTCATGGTTGGGCTGCGACTTCTCCCCTACCCGGGTCGGATCAGGAGAATGAAGCATCGCGGGCCTCAGCTTCATCGACCAGATCGGAGCACGCGTAACCAAATCCTTGAAGCCTTGCATATCAACCGGAACTGCCGGGCTCATATACGGAACACCAAAGGATTTCAGGGAAAGCATATGATTCCCGATCACGATCAAGCCAATCACGACGCCATACAAACCAAACATACCGGCCATGATGATAAGCGGAAACCGCAACATACGCAGCGCGAAGGCTGAGTTATAGGCAGGCGTCGCGAACGATCCGATTGTCGTCAGCGCGATAACGACAACGGTAATCGGGCTTGCGAATCCGGCCGCAACCGCCGCTTGGCCGATAACAAGCACGCCTACGATCGATAATGCACCCCCGACCTGCTGCGGCAGCCTGATGGTAGCTTCCCGCAGCACCTCCATTGATATCTCTACAATAAGCACCTCAAAAAAAGACGGGAACGGCACTCCCGCTCTCCCCCCGGCTACGGCAACGGCGAACTCCGTAGGAATCAGTTCGGGATTGAAGGAGATGATGGCAACATATAACGATGGAAATATGAGAGAAAAAACCAGGGCTATTACACGCACCACCCTGATGAAGCTGCCCTGCAGAAAACGCGATGTATAATCCTCGGTTACCTGGTAGAACTGGTTGAACACCGCCGGCACTATAAGCGCGAAGGGCGTTCCGTCCACCAGAATGGAAACCCTTCCTTCCAGCAGATTGGCAACGACTTTATCGGGCTTCTCGGTATTCTGCACCTGCGGGAACGGGGACAGATAGTTGTCTTCGATGAACTGCTCCAAATAGCCGGCATCCATGATTCCATCGATATCGATATTGGACAGCCGCTTTTCCACTTCCTGAACCAGCTCCGGATTTACAATCCCGTCCAGATACGTAATCGCGACATCGGTTTTGGTCACACGTCCAAGCGTAATCACTTTTACCCGCAAATCCGGGGTCATCAGCCGGTACCGGATCAAGCCCAGGTTGTCGTCCAGATGTTCGATGAAGCCTTCCCTGGGGCCTTGAATCACCTGCTCGGTCGGCGGCTGCTCGATCGCTCTCTTGCCAATATCCCGGCAGCCCATAATGAGCACTTCATCCAGACCCTCTATGGCAAGGACCGTTGATCCTCTCGAGATGCCATCCACCAGCTCGCTGATCTTGGAGGTCGTCTTGATGGGACTGTATGTCAGCGTCTGCCGCTTAATCATGTCCGCAAGCTGTTTGGGGGTTTTGCGTTCCTCCTCTGGCGTCTCCACAATCCTCATCAAAGGCCGCAGCACGTCCTCATTGATTTGCGTTTTGTCGGCCAAACTGAAGTAATAGAACAATACCGCCGGATAATGGCCGTGAATATCGAATTCACGGATAATGAAGTCATCGCTGTCTTTAAGCAATTCCTGCAAGAAAAGAACCGTTTCATTAATTGACCGATGAGTAGGCTCATCCCCCAGCTTCTCCATAATCTTGTTGGGCGGCTCTATTTTCCTTCGTGACTGATCAGACCTTTGGATATGATTTGACTTTTGCTTGGATCTATTAATCATGGATCTCCAGACGGACATATCCGTTCCCCCTCACATACCGGAATAGAAAGCTTGCTCATCATCAATATTCTTCTCCATGATAGGCTTCCATTTATTTCATTCGATTATGCATGCGGGCCTGTAACGCTGTGAGGCAGAAAAAAAAGCCAACCGGAAACCGCCGGTTGGCCTGATCAGACAAAAGACTGCCTCGCGGCAGTCCGTTATATTCATTTGGCATAAGCTTTCTGGTGAAATGAAATGATATAGCGGAATAAAGCTTCTCCATCAACAGGCAGACCGCTGCCAGGCTCAAACCAGTTGAACATGGCCCTGTAAGGCTCAGGGACCCATCTGTAATGATGGACATAATCCGTTAAGGTAAATCCGCATTTTTCCCAAAAGCGGATCCGGCTGGCGTTTACGGCCGTCTCATCCGCTTCCGCCTCAATAACGATCCCCTCCAGAGCCTGCTCCTCCTGCGTCCAGCGGGAAATGGCCCGGACGAAATCCGCTCCCGTACCTTGACCCCGCAGGTCCTCCCGAACGGCAAGATAATCGATAACCAGCACCCTGCCGTCATCGCTTCTTGCGGATATCGCCATAGCGGCCGCTTCCTGATTAATCGACCCGATGTGCAGGAAACACAAATGCTTGTCGAACATCCGCTTGATCACCGCATCGGATTTCCGGCCTTCCTGCGCAAAAGCACCGTGATAAATCCGCAGCGCCTCTGGCCATAACGGATGGTTCAAATCAGCTGATGTTATCATAATCAAATGGCTCGTACCGGCACCCCCTGCTGTATTGGAGCTCCTTGCTCCTATTGAAGGAGAAGAACTATTTTCCCAGTGACATGTCTTTGCGATAATCGGGTCAGCGCTTCCGGCACCTGCTCCAGCGAGATAATCTCACTGACCATCGATTTGATCTTCTTCTCCAGCATCAAGGCCATAAACTCGTCCGCCATGGCTGCCAGATCCTCCTCGGCCTCCCGGTTTCCAGATCCATGGGCCCCGCTTAACATGATTTTGTGCAGCGTGAACGTCTTGGAGGAGGGCTGAAAATCCGCTACGGTTTCCGGAGCCCCCGCGATGCAGGCTAATTGCCCCCCGAACTTCAAAGCGGACAGATCCTCCTGGGCGGTTGCGCGGTTGACGGAATTCAGGATCAGATCCACGCCGGCCCCGTCAGTAAGCTCTCTGATCCGGCTGTATGTATCCTCCTTATTATAATCAATTCCGACGTCGGCACCAAGCGCCTTCACATGCTCCATGCTTTTCTGGGAAGCCGTTGTCAGGATCAATGATGCTCCGGCAAGCCTGGCGAGCTGAATGGCATATCCGCCTACGCCTCCTCCGCCGGCATGAATCAGGATCGATTGACCCGCTTGCATATGCATTTTGCGAAATAACACCTGATAAGCGGTCAGGCCAGCGCATGGAAAAGCCGCAGCCTCGACGAAGGAGACGCCTTCAGGAATTCGCGCAGCCGTATGTGCGGTGGTCACGCTGAATTCAGCATATCCGCCCGGCTTGGTAAAATCGCCATGATAAACAACGCGGTCGCCAATCTGCCACTTCGTCACGCCATCCCCAATCTCCACTACTTCGCCCGCAACATCCACGCCCGGGACAAAAGGGTACACCCATGCGGGATGGCCGTTCAAAGCGAGCTTGTAATCAACCGGATTCAATCCGGCCGCGATTACCTTGACCCCGATTTCACCCGGTCCGGCCGCCGGAACCGGCAGCTCCGTCGTTTCCAGGGATTCCGGCTTTCCCGGTCTGTTCCATACAAGTGCTTTCATAATGGTTGCCTCCTGTGTGTTTTGCGCAGTAAAACTTGCTTCACAAACAGAAGCTTTAAGTTTTACGCCGTAAAACCTGCTTCGTTCAGATAAAATGCTATTCTGCCCATAATTCATCTAACTAAGGAAAAAACAGGACCGGATAAGGGCCCTGTTTCCATTGTATAGGTAATCGCTCGGCATTGTCTATTCGGAAGCGGCAGGACCTTGCATTTTCTCCCGATTAGCCGAAGTGCCCCAAATCGATAAAAATGAAACTTACACATTCTATAAGGTTAAAAAAAGACCCGCTCGGTAACCGAGCGGGCCTATGTATAGCCGCAAGCTGACAATTAAGGGATATACTGCTGAACGATGCGGACAACCTTCCCGTCCTTAATCGTCAAATGATAAGGAAAACCGCTCAAATCCACGATATGCTTATCTCCAAAAATGGCATTAAACTTCTCGAGCGGGATTGCCTGATTAAAGACGGGCTGAAGATCTTCTAGCACACCATCCTGATCATATATCTGCATCTCTACCTGCGCGTCTGGATCGATCTCGACCGCTCTGGTTTGATTATCGGAATTGACAATATAATAGCCATCCGGCGCGCCGTCCATTCCGGAATACGGTTCATTCTCTAGAAAAGCTTCATTGGCGGCGGCACCCTCAAACCATTGAATATCGTCGACTGTCAAATACAGCTTGCCTTCCTTGTGATCAATATGATTGATAAAAGCGGTCACCGTTTCAGCCGACTGCCCGGCTGGCGCGCTTTCTCCCTTGCCTACGGCATTTGCGCTTGGGATGGAGAATGCCAGAACGACTGCAATTACGGCTGTAGATAATGATAATTTTTTCATACTTAAGCCACTCCCTATCAAGGACATCTGGTTATAGAATAACTATAACCGGGAATAGGCTCCAAATTGTTTCGAAAAGGTAACAATACCGTATAAATTAATTAAGATTGTAATAAACCGTGAGCGCTTGAAGAAGTCCCAGCGGATTTTTGCGCAAATCCTTGGCGCTGAAGAACAGGTCGCCGCTGACTTCTTTAATCGAAGTGTTGTAAGACAATTGATCGATAATCTCCTTGGCATTCTGCCAGCCTGCCTCGGCAGTCCCCAGCTTGTAAGGTGAATGGCCGATATACAGCTTAACGTCCGTGCCCTGTACCTCATTTGCCCACCAATCTACCAAGGTGCCATAGGGAGCCGCCGTGAAAGAGAAGCTCCAGTATATCTGCGGAACGACATAATCGATCCACTCCTGCTTGATCCAGGTGCGTACATCCGCATACATGCTGTCATAAGCGGTTACACCAGCCTTGGTATCCGAGCCTGTCGCATCCAGCGCCTTGTTGCGCCACACCCCGAACGGACTGATGCCGAACTGCACCTGCGGCTTGGCGCTGTGGATGGATTCGCCCAGCTGCCGGACAAATTCATTAATATTATCGCGGCGCCAGTCCGCGAGCGTGGCGAGATTCTTGCTGTTGTATGTCCGGAAAGTAACATCATCGCCAAAGGTGCCGCCGGACGGATAGAAATAATCATCCAGATGGATGCCGTCCACATCGTATTGATGGACCACTTCCATGATCGTATCGATAATATGCTGCCGCGCCTCCGGGATGCCGGGATTAATATAAAACATGCTGCCGGATTTGACAATCCATTCGGGATGCTGCTTGACCACATGATTGACGGCCAGCTTATCCGTTTTCGTATCTGTCGTCGCGCGGAACGGATTGAACCAGGCATGGAATTCCATTCCCCGCTTATGTGTCTCCCCGATCATGAACGCCAGCGGATCATAATCCGGCGCTTTCCCGCTTGTTCCGGTCAGAAAGGCAGACCATGGAACAAGCGTGGAGGGGTATAAAGCGTCGCCTGCCGGGCGAACCTGAACAAATACCGCGTTCATGCCCATTCCTTGCAAATCATCCAAAAGCTTGATGAACTCATCCTGCTGCTTCGTCTTGTTTCCGAATGAACCCGTTGATGGCCAATCCAGATTGAAAACCGTCGATACCCAGGCTCCTCTGAGGCCTGCGCCGATGCCCCCCGTATTCCCGCCGCCGTTATCGTCAAGGGGCGGCAATGGAAAGGCGGGATCGACCGGCGGCTTTGGCTCCGCCGGGGCAACAGGATCGACGGGTTCGGAAGGAGGCAGCTCAGCCAAACCTCCGCTTAGCATCGTGATCGTATGCTCGCTTTGATTCCAGTTTACCTGCAGACCGAGCTGCTCTCCGACAAAACGCAGCGGGACCATAACTCTGCCCTGCTTGACTGTCACAGTCGTTCCCAAGGCAATCTTGCTCCCGTCCACGAGAGCGTAGGTTTGGCCGGCCGTCAGCGCAATCGCCGTTTCAGGCCAGCTGATGGTCACGCTCTTGCTGCTCTGCTTCCAATCCACCGCCGCTCCCAATCCTTCGCTGATCACTCTGAGGGGAACCAGGGTTGTGTCCACTTTAGGAACAATATAAGGAGATACATCGCTTATGATTTCCTGCCCGTCCAAAAAGATCTTAATCGTACTGTAATTCTGGGCATGCACATTCAGGGCCGCAGCTTGCGACCATAAGACAACAAACAGCAAAACAGCAAGGCACTTGCGCAAGTTCATTAATAAATCCTCCAAATTTCGTTAGACTCTGCTTCTTCACTTATATATGGACGCATCATAATGGAAATTGTTGCTTCCAATAAAAAAGAGACCTCCGGAGAGGTCCCTTATATGGGTTCGTATATGTTTTTATTTAAGCTCCGGTTAGTAACGCGTGCATATCTTCGTCGCTTCTTTCAAATCTCAGCACTTCTTCCGCATGGATATCCCGCCTGTCAGGCTTCATAAACTTCTTCCCCTGCAGGTAGTACCCGTTCTCCCTTGCCATGGAGTAAAAAGCACACAGCTGATTGGCAATCCGAACGGCCTGCTCTTCCGAATGTGCGGAATACAGCGTGTTGCCGGAACCGAAAGGACTGTTATTGCTTTGAATGTTGACATCATATTGCCCAATGCTGTCATCTTCCTGCTTCACCGTAATGGTTGTGTTATAGCAGTTCACAAGATATCGGACTGTCATGTCATTCACCGCCTTGATTCAGTTTGTTTTCGGCTTGCCGTATTCCTTATTACACACATTGCTTCACAATTAACCATAATCGTATAATAAATATAGCAAAGGGGTAATTTCACTTTGACAAAAGTGGTATAATCCAATTAGTATTACTAAGCACACGCTTATGCAAATAAAAATCAAATATGTGAACAGGAGATAAACATGGCGCTTAAAATTCATATCAAAAACCTTGTAGTGGTGGACAGCAATGAAGCAGAAGGACTTTACCATTTTGTTGCCACACTGACGGACAACACCAAATGCCGGCTTATTTACAGCAAGAAACCGGATTGGGAGTTAATCGGCGTTAACCGCCTGCTTACCGTTCCATGCCCGATTTGCCGTAAAGACTACTATTGCAACTGTATGTCCAAGCATGCTTCCGAGTTTGAGAATGAAATCAAAGAAAAAGGGCTGATCAAGATCTAACCCTTCATTCCCTGTCGACTCGCTAAACGCTTCGATCCGTTTGATTTGATGAATTCCTGTCTTAGGCTTTACGATCAAATCATACGGGTCCAAACGTATGCGGATTCGCATTGCAGCCGCTCTTCCGCTAAGCTTTATTCAGTCCTTTGTCCGCATGCAGCAAATTCTCTCTCAGTTTCTTATCCGCCCTGTAATAGCTTTGACGCACAAGCTCATCCGCGCATGGCCGCTCCAGCTTATTCTCCTCTTTATTCTGATCCGGATTCGTACGGTTTATGATTTCATACAAAATTCCCATTCGGTCGCCTCCTGTCTCGCTGCCTTATTGCCTGCCTGGCCTGGAACAATGGCTGCATTCGCCGGCACATGCTTTTTCTATGTATATGCGGCTGTATTCATTTTAATTGATAATGATTATCATTGTCAATTAAAAGAAACGTAATTCGCCGTCCTTTAACGGCAAAGCAAATTTCTCCCGGAATTTAATTGCAAAAAAAAGAACCGTACAGACAAGGCTGCCGGCTCCAGGGTTAAAGCTGTTATTCTTTTTTTCCCTGATTTTCTTCCTCATGCTCTTCCCATCTCTTCGAATACGCCTTATTGGTTACCCAAATGGTCAGCCAGACTACAATGACCCCAATAACAATTGCTCCAATCCAGACGCCTGCCGGTACCCCCATGTTGATCCTCCTTTATTGTTGGTATAATGGTATCTATTTTCGATTGGGGAGAGAACGGACATATTGGTCCGAAAGCTCCATCAACTTAAGCACGTAATCGTAGTCTTTGCGGTAAGCGGAGAAATCAGTCACGGGCTTCAATGTTGACAATGATGTCGCTTTACCGTCCTCAAACCCTTTGCCGGGAACAAACAGGATGTCATTGTTGAAAAATGAGCCCGTCGGCAAATAATAGCGCATGCCAAACACATTGTGATCGATATTCAGCAGATCGTGGCCAAACGCTGTAAATTTTTCTTCGCTGAGGGAGACTCCGAGCAGATTGGCGATCGTCGGCATGATATCAAGCTGTCCTCCAACTGTGTTTACAACCTTGCCGTCCGTCTCTCCGGGCATGTGGATAATGAGCGGGATGTTAAACCGGGAAACCTGCGGATCATACGTGATGCCAAGCTCAGAGCTGATAAGAGCGGGATCAATTTGATCGGGCTGCAGGCCGAAGTGATCCCCGTACAGAACCAGCACCGTGTTATCCCACATGCCGTTTTGCTTCAAGCGGTCAATGAGCGTGCCGACCGCATAATCCGTATAGTTGACGGCGGCCAGATAGCTCCCAAGCTGCGTGCCTTTCAGCGCGTCCGGTATTTTCATTTTCAAACGATCCTCCGGCACCTCGAACGGGAAGTGGCTGGATACGGTGACGAATTGGGCGTAAAACGGCTTGCCCTGCTTGCTGAGCTCCGACAGCTTCTCAACCCCTACTCGGTACAGCTCTTCATCGGAAGCGCCGAAGCTGTTGAAATGATCATTGGTATAAAACGGCTTATCGTAATAATGATTGAAATTAAGCGCCGGGTAGAGCTTGCTCCTGTCCCAGAAGCCCACATCATTGACATGGAACGTATCCGCTTCGTAATTGCGTTCCTGCAGCAGTCTTGGCATACTCGGCAGCATGCGGTTCCCGTAGCCTGTCGACATCGCTATTTTCCCCGTCGGATAGATGGACGTGTTCGACATAAACTCGGCATCGGAGGTGTTGCCCTGTCCGATTTGCTGGAAGATATGCGGGAAGTACATGCCCTGATCAGCCAATCCGTTCAGGACAGGCGTCAGCTCCTTCCCGTCCAGCGACAGATGGATCGGAAAATTCTGAAACGCCTCCATCTGAATGACGATGACGTTCTTCCCTTTGGCTTCCCCGAAAAATGCAGGCGCTTCTCCCGGCTGATCCTTATACGCATAGGATGCCTGAAGGTCACTAATTTCCTGGGCGATCTCATCCGTATTGCCTTCCGCTGCTATGCTGTTATCCTTCACGGCCTTGATGGCCGAGGCTACCTGATAATTTAGAAATCCATCGGTCTCGGCCGCCACCAGCTCATTCTCAATGGGCATGCCCAGCTGGATGTATCTGGCGGATATCGCGATGCAGACGACGAAAGTGATAAGCACGCCTATTTTCCAGATGGAACGGTTGGCCGGCAGGCGCACTCCGATGATTCTGAGCACAAGCCAGCCTATAACGGCAATAACGATATCGATAAAATAGAGATAATTGCTTAACTCAACCGTGGACTGAACGCTTGATTTGATTTGCAGCACCTGATCCAGATTATAAAGCGCCGTGTAGGTCGGCACCGAGCCAAAATGCGAGAAATATAAGGTGGCTGCAAACAAGGTGAGCGAATAGATGAAATTAAACAGCCAGAATACAATGGACTTCACCTTAAGCGGCAGAGCGAGCTCGAACAGGCTCAAAATTACCAGTAATGCGGCGGCGTCTGTCGTCAGGCGGCTCCAGGCAATATCATGAAAGAAAAAGCTGCGCAGCAGAATCATTTTCAGAAGCAGCAGCAGGAATGTGATATAAAAGAGAGGAATACGGCGCCGCTTCTCATCCTGGAAGGACAGCGTATATCGTTGTTTTCTGAATAAAGCTTTTTCCACGAAAATCCAGATCCTTTCCTATTCATTTATTCATGTCCTCCAGTATAACATTTACGGACAGGCTCTTCTATAAGATCCGGCCCAATCATGCGCCATATGCCCCCAATCTGCAAGATTGACAAAAAATAGACACTTGGTTTGATCTATTTACCAAAAGGGATAAATCTTTTATACTTAATCGTAATCCTTACTAGTTACGAAAGGTCGGTCCAATATGCCCAATTCGATTTACCGCTGGAGCCTGAACATTGTCACGGTCGGGATATTGGCCGCTCTGCTGCTGGTCTTCACAGGACATCGTATGCTATCGGCGGATCTGTTACCTGATATTTCGGCAGCCCAGTGGCAGAGCCTGAAGACGGTTTTCGTCAGTATTTTTCTGGAGGCGCTGCCCTTCATTCTGCTTGGCGTGCTCGTTTCTTCCTTCATGAATCTGTATATTTCCGAGGAGCGAATGCGCAAATTTATCCCCAAGAATCCGCTGCTGGGCGTTGTATATGCCTGCCTGCTGGGGATTCTGCTTCCCGTATGCGAATGCGGCATGATTCCCATTGTGCGCCGGCTGATCAGCAAAGGCATGCCTGTCTATATCGGAATTACTTACATATTGGCTGCCCCGATCATCAATCCCGTCACTTTCGCAGCGACCTATATGGCCTTCCGGCTGAATACGGACATGGTATATTTCCGGATGGGACTCGCTTTCGCCGTTTCTGCCATAGTCGGTCTGGTGCTGTATCACCGGGTGAGAACCAGCCCGCTTAAATTTGCCGCCGCTTCCCTGGAAGCGGGCGAATCTGCTGACGCCCTTTCCGGCCGTTCGCATGACCGTAATTCGCAAGTTCCAATTCATAATAATTCCGCGCTCCGGCATGGCGCTCATGAACATGTCAGCGGCAGTCATCATCAGGCGCATATGCATGATCATCATATTCACGGGCATGGACATGCGCATGATCACGACCATGATCACAGCCATGCATCGGGAGGCAAATTCCTCTCCGTATTCACGCATGCCGCGGATGAATTTTTTGAAATGGGCAAATTTCTGATGCTAGGCGCTTTCCTGACAGCCCTGATCCAAACCTTTGTCAGCCGGGATTATCTCGTTTCGCTCAGCGGAGGCGATCTCGGCGCGCATGCTCTGATGATGGCTTTTGCCTTCCTGATCTCGTTATGCTCAACCTCCGATGCTTTTATCGCCGCTTCCTTCAACGGGGTATTTCCCAAAGGAGCCCTGCTTGCTTTTCTGGTCTTTGGACCGATGGTTGATTTCAAAAATACGCTCATGATGCTGGCGGTTTTCCGCTCGCGTTTTGTGTTTGGGCTCATTGCCCTGATTACAGCTGTCGTATTGATCCTGTCTATCGTTGCCGGACAGCTTTGGCCAAATCCATAATCAAGGAGGCGCAAGCCATGGAAGAACAATCCGTTGGACGCCAGGTCATCCATCCGATCATCCGTGCGGTTATACTGGGAGGTATCGCGTTCTATATCGCCCGGCTGCAGCTGACGGGGCATCTGACCTTGTATATCGCCCCGCGTATGACGATTTACGTCAAGCTCGCTGCAATTGCCCTTTACGGCGTAGCCGTTGTACAGATCTACCAGGCTTTCAAGCTGTGGAACGGCAAAGAAGACGACTGCGGCTGCGAGCATCCGCCTTCGCCTTCTCTCATACGCAATATACTCGTATACGGCCTGTTCATCGTCCCGCTTGCCGTCTTCATTTTCACCCCGGACACAACCATCGGCAGCGCGATGGCCGCCCAGAAGGGCATGACCTTGAGCACATCGGGGAGCATCAAGATGAAAGAGAAAAACGCCGCTGCCGATCCATCGCTGCTATCGGCTGACGTAAGCGCTCAAGCCGCCTCTGCTCCGCAATCAACGCCCGGCAGCCCGGAAGATGCCCCGTCCGCTGACGGTCCCCAGTCGGAGCTTGCGAAGCTGTTCCCGGCAGATGAGTTCACCGAGGCATATTCCAAATACGGCATGGAGCTCTACCAGAAGCCGCTCATTACCGTTACCGAGAAGAATTATATGGAAATCCTTACGACTATCGATCTGTATCTGGATAACTTTATAGGAAAGAAATTGACCATGGAGGGCTTCGTATACCGCGACGAAACGCTTGCTGCCAATCAATTCATTCTGGGCCGCTTCGCCGTCCAGTGCTGTACGGCGGATGCTCTTCCCTACGGCGTGCTGGTCAATGCGGCAGATGCCGGCGCGTATAAGAACGATACCTGGCTAAGAATGACCGGGACCATTAATAAAACCCAGTATAACGGCACAGACGTCATCCTCTTTACAGCCGGCAAATCCGAGAAAATCAAGCCGTCAGATGATCCCTATGTATATCCGGACTATGATTTTGGCCTATAGTCATGCTTTGCTCGTGTTTATCCGCAGGTAAAAGCCGGGCTGCAGCAGCAGCCCGGCTTTTACCTGCGCGATTATAGCGATTATCTCGTTTCCCGGTGAATCGTGAATTTTTTCAGCCGCGGACTGTATTTGCGCAGCTCCAGCCGCTCGGGATGGTTGCGTTTGTTCTTGGTTGTCGTATAGTTGCGGTCTCCGGTTTCCGTGCAGGCAAGTGTAACAACGACTCTCATGGTTATCAACCTTTCTTGGTTTTAATGATTTGATTTTAATGAAGCACTGCTTCCTCTTCCTGAACCGGATTCGGCAGATCATCCTGGAAGCTGCTCCAGTCCTGCTCAAGCTCCTCGTCCGACAGCAAGCAATCGTCCAGGGTAGAGATGATCTGCGGTCCGTCCATCTCGATCCCGATGAATACAACCTTGTTAATCCGGTCCCCATGCACTTCATCCCAGTCGGTGAGCAGCTCCTGATCCTCAAGCAGAACAGCCTGCCTCTCATCCTCGGGCAGTGCGGCAACCCAGTAGCCGGCGGGTCCAAACTGGATGGACGGGCCTGCCTGGCTGATATTCTGGGCCATATCATGACGGGAGGACAACCACATCATCCCCTTCGCGCGGACAATGTCAACCGGCCAGTTCTCCATCCACTGCAGCAAGCGTCCGGGATGGAACGGTCTATGACGCTCGTAGACAAATGACGAGATGCCGTATTCTTCGGTTTCCGGCACATGAACAGGCTTGGCCATTTCCTTCATCCAGCCTGCCGACGTGCTCGCCGCGTCGAAGTCGAATAATCCGGTGTTCAGAATTTCCGCCGGGTCAATCCTCCCTTGACTGCTGCGGATCAGCCTGGCGCTCGGCTGCAGCTTGCGCAGCACGCCTTCCAGCTCCGTCAAATCCTCTTCATCCACCAGATCGCATTTGTTCAGAATAAGCACATCGCAGAATTCAATCTGATCGATTAGCAGATCGACTACATCGCGGTGATCGTCGTCGCCAACCGCCTGACTGCGCTCCAGCAGCGTATCGCCCGAGGAGAAGTCATGCCAGAACCGGAAGGCATCCACAACGGTCACCATGCAGTCCAGACGGCAAAACGCAGTCAAATCGATACCATGCTCCTCATCGATGTAAGCGAAGGTCTGGGCGACCGGAAGCGGCTCGCCGACGCCCGTCGATTCGATGAGAATATAATCGAACCGGTTATCCCTGGCCAGCTTTTCCACTTCCTTGAGCAGATCCTCGCGGAGCGTGCAGCAGATACAGCCGTTGGACATCTCCACCAGCTTCTCATCGGTCCGGGAGAGGCCTCCGCCGTCCTTGATCAGATCCGCGTCAATATTGACCTCGCTGAGATCGTTCACGATTACCGCAACCTTCAAGCCGCTCCGGTTGTTCAGAACATGATTCAATACCGTGGTTTTGCCTGCTCCCAAATAACCGCTCAATACGGTAACGGGAATTTTGGTCGTATTCATGAATCACAACGTCCCTTCAATTACGTAATTATTACGATAATGACCGGAAATAAAAAGCACTATTCATTCAACGCTTTCTCCAGACCTTCAAGATTGGATTTCATAACGGCGATATAATCCAGATTTTTGCTGATTTCTTCTTCAGTCAGCCCTTCCAGAGGATTAAGCACATCCGTTTTGGCTCCTATTTCATCCGCGATGGTTTGGGCGACTTTCGGGTCAACCAATGTTTCGAAGAAAATGGTTTTCACTTCGTTTTGTTTGGCGAACTCCACTATTTCAGCCATTTTTTCCGGAGACGGCTCTTCCTCCGGCGACAATCCGGCAATCGGAATCTGGGTGATCCCATATTCCTTGGCCATGTATCCAAAAGCCGCATGCTGGGTCACAAATCCTTTTCGTTTCGTATTGGCAAGACCTGTCTTATAGGCATCATCCAGCTCCTGGAGCTTGGCAAGATAAGCTTCGCCATTCTTCGTGTAATCCGCTTCATTGGCAGGATCCGCCTGAATGAGCGCAGCCTGGATAGCAGCCACTTCCTTCTGGGCAAGCGCCGGGTCAAGCCATACATGGGGATCAAGAACGGGACCGGCATCCGCTGGCGCCTCTTCCCCTTCTTCCTCCTCCGCCGTTCCTTCCATCAGAGCAAGGCCCTTGCTGGCTTCAACGACAATCCGTTTGTCATTGGTTGTGCTGCTTATCGCGTCGTCCGCCCAGCCTTCAACGATTCCGTTGTAAACAAATACATCGGCTTCCTGCACCTGAACCATATCCTTGGCGCTTGGCTCCCAATCATGGGGCTCTGTACCGGAAGGGATCAGTCCAACGACATCGGCGTGATCGCCGGCCACCTGTTTGCTGAATTCCACCATCGGATAAAAGCTGGCGACGATTTTCAGCTTCTTGCCGCTATCCGCATTTGTGCTGCCGTTTGCCCCACTCGAAGCAGTTGTGCTGTTTGCAGCCGCTGCATTGTTATTGCCTGTGCTTGCCGTATTGCCCGCATTATTCGTATTTCCCCCGCAGCCCGCGATCAATACCGCTGAAGCAGCCACCACTGCCAAAGATTTGCTCAACCCGAATTTCATTTTTCTTCCTCCTTGTGATCTTTGCCAGCCTGAAGGCGCCCGGTTCTGCATCCACATACCCTATCGGAACTTTCAGGCCGGCTTGTTCTCTTTATACTGCTTAATGAAGCGACGAATCTTTAGAAAATCGGGGCAGCTGCCCTATTACGGCCGCCTCCGGTTCCTTCCTGGTTTTGCTCCTGCTTCTAACCAGCCATGCCGCGAATTTCTTGACGCCGATGCCGGCGATCAGAATGAACAGCAGCAGCAATGCAATCGTACCGCCGGGCGGCGTGCTGAATTGATAAGAGGCGGTCAAGCCGGAGAAGACGCCAATCAATCCGATGATCATCGCATAAATCAGCGCCGCCGTGAAGCTTGGGGCAATCCGGATCGCGAGCGCCGCCGGAAGAATGATGAGCGAGGAAACAAGCAGCACGCCCACAATCGGCATGGCCGCCGCCACAATCATGCCCGTCAGCACGCTGAAGCCAAGCGATATCCATTTTACGGGCAGCCCGCTTGTTCTGGCTGTCTCTTCGTCAAACGTAATTTGATAGAGGGGCCTCCTGCAGAGGAAGAAAAATAATCCTCCGGCGATTGCCACCGCAGCCATTAATTTCAATTCCGTACTGTTTACAGCAACGACCGACCCGAACAGATAGGAGGAGAAGCTTTTGTTCACGCTATGGTTAAGACTCATCAGCACAACCGCGCTGGACAAGCCGCCGACCATAATAATGGCAATGGAAATCTCGCTGTAGGTTTTATAAGAGCGTCTGACATATTCCACTGCTATTGCGCCAATAATGGCAACCGCAAATCCGGTCAATGTCGGATTGATATGAAGATAAGCGCCGCCCGCAACGCCTGCAAGCGATACGTGAGAGAGCATGTCTGCCATGAGCGCCTGCCGGCGCAGCATCAAATAAACGCCAAGCACCGAGGCCACCAGCGCAATCAGCCCACCGGCATAAAATGCCCGCTGCATGAAGTCGTAGTGCAGCATTTCCATCCGCCATCCTCCTTCCGAACGAGCTCGATCACCCGGTCCAGATAAGGACTGACCTCCGATAATCCATGGGTCACCATAATAACAGTCCTTCCGTACTCCTTCACCTGATGCCGCATGAGCTCATAGAGGCCGAATCGGCTCGCCTGATCCATACCGGTCGTAGGCTCATCGAGCACAAGCAGATCCGGCTCCTGCGCCAGCGCCCGGGCAATACAGATACGCTGCTTCTGCCCGCCTGACAGCTCCCCGATCCTGCGGTGCCGCAGATCCCACATGCCGACCTGGCGGAGAGCCTGCTCGGTGCTGTCATGATCCTTGGCTTTCAACCGGCGCAGCCATGAACCGTGAACATACCGTCCGGACCGCACAAATTCTGCGATCGTACTAGGAAATCCGCTGTTGAAAGCGGCAATTTGCTGCGGAACATAGCCGATGACAAGCTTGTTTCCTCTGGCATTCTTGGGGGATAAACGGACGTCACCCTTCCACGGATCCAGCAGGCCCAGCACCAGCTTGAGCAGTGTTGTCTTGGAGGCGCCATTGGGTCCGGTCACGGCAACAAACTCATCCGAGTGGATCTCCAGACTTACATCTTCCAGACAGGGCACATCCCGGTATCCGAACTCAACGCCTTGCATTTCGGCAAGCAGCATGCTTGAATCCCCCTTCCTTTCTCTGATTGCACAAAACCATTCTATTTATATGTAAGTTTTACGATTTTGAGACATGCTAGAAGAAACGGGTTTCGCCGTCCTTTAGCGGCGCAGTTCATTTCCTCCAACAGAAATATAAGCAAAGTATCGGGGTATTTGATATTTTCTTATATTTTTAGAAGAAACGGCTCCTGCCGTCCTCCGTTTTCCTTAATCGTAATATTTACTCAATGAAGTTTACCAGCTAACGCAGCATTAGTCAATGCCGCAGACCAGCCGCCTTTTATTTCCTTATCCGTGGCGATGCAAGCCGCTCTGCCTCCCCAGTATGAACCTCAAAAAAATAAAAAGGGCCGATTCCCGCATGGAAATCGCCCCCTTAACCGCTTGCCGTCCTTTATTTTAAACCGATTCCTTGCCGCAGCAAGGGGATCAGGCCGATGCTTCCACCTGGCAGGTTTCACATATCCCGTAAACCTCGAAGCGATGATTAATGATTTTGAAATTACCCGGCAGCTGCAGGGAATTTTCCATGGGACAATAATCAAAGGTCAACGTTTTCTCGCAGTTCACGCAGATGAGATGGTGATGGTGATGCGTGGTGCAGCTGCCCCTGAATTTGAGCCCGCCGTCCATAAAATAAAACTGCTCCAGCGCTCCCATCTCGCTAAGCAGCCGCAAATTGCGGTATACCGTATCAAAGCTGAGGCTCGGATATTGGACAGTCATCAGATCATAAACGTCTTTTGGGGACAAATAGCCTTCACGCTTCGTAAAAATCTCCGCCATCATGCGGCGCTGCTCCGTTATTCTCCAGCCGTTCTTCACCATAACATCGATAATCTGCTGCATCCTATTTTGTTCAGCCATAGTAGCAATCCTTTCAACTTGAGTCTTCATTTCATCATGCCGCACTTTATGAAGATATGTCAAGACTATGAACGTTTACACGCGCCAACATGAGCCAGATGCAGGAAGGACTGTATATTCAAACCCAATTTGCAAAAGCTAACCCCGTGCCGAGAGCGATCGGCAATATGAATGAGGAGGCAACTGACAGTGTCCAATAATGTGAACAAGGATCGGAACCGCCACGGCGGAAGCGATAATAACGGGCAAAGCCAATCCGAGGTGCATGGCGGCGAGTTTCGCAATGGACGAAAAAGCATGTTCAAGAATAACAATCCCCAGGGGGATGAAATACCAAACGAGTACATCAGCAAACTTGAGGACGATATTGAGGAAGAACAAAAGTAATCTTGCCATCGCAAGTCAGGCAGACGGGAAGCTCTTCAACATGGGGGCTTCCCTTGTCTGCTGCGGCATTATAAAGAAGCGGAATAAACATAAAAAAAGAGCACCCTGTTTGGGGCGCACTATATCAATAAGATAACTTACCGGAAAGAAAAAGTCTACTCTTTTTTCGATTTTTCCGTTATATTTTTTATGCTGCTTTCGCAGGCCTGCAAACAGCACCAATATTTCCGGGACTTCCTGACGGCAAGATAGAGGGACTTCCTGAGAGACGGAGTGTGCGATATTGAAACAACATGCCCATATCAAATGGATTACAGCCGGGCTGCTGCTTGGCTTGGTACTGGCTTCCCTGGATCAGACCATCGTGTCCACTGCCATGCCGACCATTGTTAAAGATTTATCGGGACTTCATCTATACAGCTGGGTATTCGCGATCTACATGCTGGCCTCCACTACGACTATTCCCATCTATGGAAAGCTAGCCGACCTGTTCGGTCGCAAAAAAGTGTATATGGCCGGCTTACTGGTATTTCTGGCAGGCTCTGCTCTGTGCGCCATGTCCGGAACGATGACGGAGCTCATTATATTCAGAGCCGTTCAAGGCCTGGGTGCCGGTGCTTTAATGCCCATTGCCTTCACCATTGTCGGCGATCTGTATCCGCCTGAGCGGCGGGGAAAATTTCAGGGATTGTTTGGCGGCGTTTTTGCGCTGACCAGTACCTTCGGCCCCACGCTCGGCGGAATCATCGTCAATTATTGGCATTGGGGATGGATTTTCCTGATTAATCTGCCTATCGGGATCGCTGCGGTACTCATTATTCTGATCGCCATGAAGGAGAGCAAGGGCGCGGAGAAACGCTCCATCGACTGGTATGGGGCGGTCACGCTGAGCGGTGCGGTCGTTTCCGTTCTGCTCGCTCTGGTGCTGGCAGGCGGAGGACAGGAGGACGGGACTCATTTGGGATGGGGCTCCTGGCAAATCGTGAGCCTATTCGCAGTTAGCGCCTTGCTATTGGGATTGTTTCTATGGATTGAAACGCGGACCCATGAACCGATTATCCCTCTACAGCTGTTCAAGCTGCGGGAAATCGCGTTCGGCAACATCGCCGGATTCTTCATGAGTGCGGCCATGTTCGGAGCTATTGCCTACATTCCCTTGTATATTCAAGGCGTTATTGGCGTGAGTCCTTCTGTAGCCGGATATATTCTAACCCCTCTGATGCTGTCTGTCGTTATCACTTCAACCTATGGCGGACGGCTCATGGGCAAGGTATCCTTCCGGACCCTGCTTCTGCCAAGCCTGGCCATGATGGCCGGCGGTCTCCTGCTGCTGAGCACTATGACCGCAGAGACAACCCTGGCGCAAATTATTCTCTATATGATTGTGACCGGCCTTGGCATAGGCGCCGTTTTCCCTGTCCTTGGAACGGCCGCCATGAGCGCCGTAGATTTCGAAAACCGGGGGGCCGCCACCTCATCCTCGCAGTTTTTCCGTTCGATCGGCGGGACAATCGGAGTCAGCGTGTTTGGCAGTCTGCTGGCACAACGGATGACTCTCGATCCGCAGCAGCTGCTGGATGGGGATTCCCGGAGCAAGCTTCCCGGCAACGAACTGATGGAGCTCCAGCAGTTATTCAGCAGCGCTCTGGATCATCTGTTTGCAATCGGCAGCGTGCTCGTCCTGATTGCGCTCGCGGCGAGCTTCTTCATGGGCAATGCGCGGCTTGTCCAGCGGCCCATCCGCACCAGCCCGCCTGCCGAGCAGCCGTCTTCCCTTACTGAATAAGCGCATGCTCACAACAAGCTTATCCCGCAGCAGATAAGGATCAGTCAATCAGCTCATTTAGATAGCTTTTCCTGTTTTCCAGAAATCTCCGGGTGATCTGATAATGATCGGTATCCTCATAACGGATCATTGCCGGCGGCCTTGCGTCAAAGCTGTAAATATCGGCGTTCGGATAGCCCAGAAGAATCGGGGAGTGGGTGGCAATAATAAGCTGCGCATAACGCTGCAGCTCATGAATCATGCTGAGGAACACCAGCTGTCTTGCCGGTGACAGCGCAGCCTCGGGCTCGTCAAGCAGATAAATTCCCCGCTGGCCGAATCTGTTCTTGAACAGGGAGAGGAAGGATTCGCCGTGCGACTGCTCATGCAGCGATTTGCCGCCGTAAGCATCATAAACGGATGCGTGCTCCCTGGCGATGTCGTCTATATGGTTGGCAAAATTATAAAAGGATTCCGCCCGCAGAAAAAAACCATTGGTCAATTTGGGCATCCACGATAGCCGGATATAATCACCAAGCTGTGCTCCTGCGGAGGCCAGCTCATATTGATTATTGCGCCCGCCCCCTGCTGTGTTGAAATGGCATTGATAAGCGATCGCCTCCAGCAGCGTTGACTTGCCCGATCCATTCTCTCCGACCAGAAAGGTTACTTTCTTGCCAAAACGCAGCCGATCCAGAGACTTAATGGAAGGAATATTGAACGGATACCTGTTTCCCGCAGGTATCTTTTCTTTAAGCGTACTCACTTCAAGCAGCATTGTCAGCTTCCCTTCGTTAGACCGGATTGAGCAACTCGTCACATTTCGACCCGATATCCGTCTCAGAATAACCTACATCCAGCCAGGACACGAGTAAATAATTGTAAAAAATATAAATTTTGCGCAGTTCATAAATAAATTTTTTATGAAAAGGTTCTGTTATTATTTACATTAATCATTGTAAATGATACGATTTGTATCGTAATAAACAAAACTAAATAGTAGGAGCTGGTGATATTGAAGAGAATGATTAAATTATTCTTAATAAAACCGATTCTGCCAGCAGGGTTTCTAGTCATCATTCTTGTTTTCACATTATTTTTAGGCAGTCAAAATTTGCAGAACAAAATCAGGATGACCTCGACAGTAAATGCCGCTTCCCTACAGATTCAGCCAAATACCTCGAATGTGTACGACAAAATGAAGACAGGCTCATTCATCAACTATCTGGTGGTCGGAGATGCTATCGGTCAAAGCGACGGGGCAGGCCGCAAGCGGGACAAGTGGTTTTACCAGTTCGAGGATCAGATGAAAACAACCCGCCAGGTGACGGCGCTGCGAACGCTGGTCACCAATCCCACAGGTACCGTTTTCGGAGGATGGTCAGACTACTGGAAGCTCTTGAACGTCAATGCCAGATATGATCTGGCCATCATCAGCTTCGGCCAGAATGATCAGGCTGCACTGGACCCGCAAACGTACGGTGCGATCTGCGAGAGCCTGATCCGCAATATCAAGAACCGTAACCCAAAAACTGAAATTCTGCTGCTTATCGAGAACACCGTGAAGAAAAACGCATACCCCGATATACTCAAAAAACTGAGCGCCTATTACGGGCTCACCGCAATCGATATCAGAAACGAATTCCTCTCCAACCAAAAAGAAAAACTGACGGATGACGGCACTCTTCCCAATAGCCGCGGATATGAGCTTTACACCGGGCAAATTATGCAAGCACTGGAAGCCGATCTGAACGCTGGCAAAACCATAACAGCGATTCCCGAAACGCCTCTTTTCCCGGATTCGGAGCTGTTCCATACAGGAAAAGAAACGATGATTTCCCCTACTGACATGAGCTCGCAAGGATTTGTTGAAAACAACAACGGCTATACAGGCAGCCGCCCTGGGGACTATATCAGCAGTTCCTTCGAAGGGAACGTGCTGGGTCTCAATGTCGAGACTTCAAGCAGCGGCGGAATCGGCAAAATATATATCGACGGTAAGTTCGCGGGCATGGTGGATGCCTATTCCAAAGTCTCCACGACAAAAAAGATGTTCATAACCAGCGGTCTGACATCGGGCGCGCATTCATTTAAGCTGGTCGTCACCGAGAACAAAAAGAAAGAGTCCTCAGGAACGACGATCAGACTGCTTAATCTGATTACCAGCGATGACAAGTCATAAAAAGCAAAAAGCTGTTCAGTTCGGCCGATATGCGCCAAGCTCATTGCCGAAAGGATCGACGAATTTGATTACCCAACCGAAGCCTTCATCCTGATACATACGGATGAAGGTATTATTTTTGTCCAGCTGCTGCTTCAATTGAACCATATTCTCCGTAATGAACATAAAAGCCGGCATTGGAAAATCCTCCTCCGACAGCCATTGAACCTTCGTTTCCTTATTGCTGTGGTGGAGCATCAAAAAGGGGCCTTTGGCAAAACGCAGCCATGCTGCATGCTTATGTACAGATTTAACCTCGAGTCCGAGCACCTCGGAATACCACTGTATCGCTTTCTTCAAATCACTGACGGGCAATTGAACATGGTCTACTCCCTGGATGTAATGAGTGCGCAAGAAATTCCCCTCCCCAGCCGCTTCATACCCCTTTGACAGGGCAGTACAGATTATTGCAATCATACCATATATGGCAATAATCTGAAAATGCACCTTTCAAAAACCTTACATGGCAAGAAGCGGCCTTGCCGTCCTTAAAGAGGGGGCTGCTGCCCTATGCTAATTGTCTGTCCGGTCGATCTCGCTGGTCCTGTCCTCCCATCTGCGGGAATAGGCTTTGTTCGTTACCCAAATGGTTATCCAGGTTACGATAATGGCAATAATAATGGCACATATCCATACAAAAGCAGGTACACCCATTTTGTCCACCTCCCTTATCTATTGTGAAGCAGGCTGCCGCCAGGTCCTATCCCTTAAAACGGACGATGCTCTGCTTCGACTCGTTAACGGTCAGCTGGAACACATCAGGACGGCTGTAATGGCCGACTGCGTCAAAGTCAAACCGGCTCTGCGTTACCAGCGCCATGTCCAGCTCGGCCATAATAAGGCCTTCTTCATCATACAAAGGCTGGGCGACATATTCGCCCAGCGGCCCTACAACCGCGCTGCCGCCACGGCACAGCACCTCCGGATCGCCTGCGATATTGTCATAGCCGTATAAATCCTCGGGATAGGTCGATTTTGTTGCATATTGATTGCTGGATATGACGTAGCAGCGTCCTTCGCAGGCAATATGCCGGAGGGTAGCCTGCCATGTGTCCCGGGCATCCGCAGTGGGCGTGACCAGAATATCGATACCTTTGGCGTACATGGCCGTTCTCGCCAAGGGCATATAATTCTCCCAGCAGATCAAACCGCCAATACGGCCAAAAGGCGTGTCGATCACCGTCAAGGTGCTGCCGTCCCCTTGCCCCCACAGCAGCCTTTCGGCTCCTGTCGGCATCAGCTTCCGATGCTTGCCCAGCACTTCCCCGTCCGGCCCTATATACAGGATGGTGTTGTAAAGCGTAGCGCCGCTGAATTCCCCGTCGCGCTCAACCACTCCGATAACCAGATAAAGACCGGTCTCACGGGCAATCTCGCCTAGACGAAGCGTATCCTTGCCCGGAATATCGACAGCGCTCTCCCAGTATCTTGCGAAGTCCTTGCGGCCTTCCATCGTTCTGCTGCCGACCCGGGCGCCGAAGGAAAGCCCTCTCGGATAGCCGGCGACAAAAACCTCTGGAAACACAAGCAGACGGGCATCTTGAGATTGCGCTTGCGATGCGTAATCGGCGATACGCTCCAATGCCGACTCCTTGTCAAATAGAACCGGCGCCGCTTGAACCACTGCAATCCGTACATTTTGCCCCATCCTGACCATCCTCTCCTGCAAGCCCTAATTCATCTCTGTTAAAGATGCAATTCTGTTCGATATGCCCCTATCATAGAAGCAAATGATCCCCTTGTAACCAGCCAATTGGATCAGAATGAACCCATCCATTTGAGGTGAATTGATGAATTGGATGGTCAATTGCAAATCCAATCGGTAGGCTGTATGATAGCTTGAACCGGTTATGATACGTTTGTACCGTTCAAGCCTGTATTTTATTTGTCAAAGGTGTGACTTCTAGATGTGGAAACCTGACCGCCATTCGAAACACCCGATATACCGGCAAATCGTGGAGTATTTGGAGAGGAGTATTGCATGCGGCGAGCTGCCTCCGGGCAGTCTGCTTCCGTCCGAGCGGAAAATGGCGGAGCAGCTGGATGTGAACCGCAGCACCATTGTTCAGGCCTATGAAGAGCTGCGCGCATCCGGATTGCTGGAAAGCGCTGTAGGCAGAGGCACCAGCGTCAGCCGCACCAAATGGGGGCTCACTCCATCCCATACGCCAAATTGGCGGCAGTACACGGAGGGAGGAGCTTTCATGCCCAATCTCCCGCTGATGCGGCGTATCCGCGAAGTCGTCCGTCATGACGCGAATTTGATCGATATGGCAAGCGGCGAGCTATCGGCCGATTTGTTTCCCAATGAACTTGTCCAGGAGCTTCTGCGGGAGCAGCCCTTTACGGAGCATCTGGGCTATGATCATCCCCAGGGCAGCCCGGCGCTGCGCACGACCCTGGCAAGGTTTCTTAGCCGCCGGCACGGGATAGCCGCCACGGAATCCTCCATATTGATTACATCGGGTTCCCAGCAGTCCCTGTACTTGATCACCCAATGCCTGTTATCACCGGGAGATGCGGTAGCGATTGAGGATCCCTCCTACTGCTACTCCCTGCCGATGTTCCAGTCTGCAGGCCTTCGCATCTGCCGGCTTCCAGTTTACAAGGACGGCATTGATCCGGAGGATGTCGCCAGGCTGTACCGCGAGCACCGGATTCGAATGGTCTTTCTGAATCCCAATTTCCAGAATCCCACCGGGAGTATTCTCAGTCTGACGAAGAGGAGACGTCTTCTGGAAATCGCCGCAGAACTCAGGATTCCCATTGTCGAGGACGATCCTTTCAGCCTCACCTCGATGCTGCCGGAGTCTCCGCAGACGTTGAAAGCACTGGACAAGGACGGCATCGTGATGTATATCGGCTCCTTATCCAAAATTGCCGCCTCCGGCCTGCGGATTGGCTGGCTTGCTGCCCCGCAATCTGTCGTCAGCCGGCTCGCGGATGCGAGGCAGCAAATGGATTTTGGGCTCAGCATCGTGTCGGAATGGCTGGCGGAACAACTGATGCGCTCCGGACGTTTTGAGGACCACATTATCCATTTGCAGATGGCGCTGCAGCAGAAGCGGGACGAGATGATCGACGCCCTGAACAAATATTTGCCGGATGCCGTCACCTTCGACCTTCCGCATGGCGGTCTGAACCTGTGGTGCAAAATCAACCGGAAGGTAAATGACAGCCGTCTGCTGGAGGAAGGAATCCGCAGCGGAGTCGTATTCGTCCCCGGAACCGTATATGGATCAGAGGAAGGTTATATCCGGCTCAGCTACGCCAAGCCCAGGCTTGAGGATATAGAACCGGGGATCAGGGCTTTGGCCCGTGCGCTGCTTGGACAGTCAGCTGTCCGCTGAGCTCCTTCAGTAACAACCGGTAATTATTCCTCCCTCCAAAATAAGCAAAGCTTAGCCAAATAAACGCTTACTTGTATTTCAAATAAGCCTTTCGGAACTGCATCCGAAAGGCCATAGAAATGAAGGGGGCATTCATTATATCTTATTCCCGGCAATACGGCGGAGCAGATCGTCCCTTACATAAACATAGGCATGCTCGTCATTGGTTCTGGCATAGAATCGCAGAGCATCAAGACCCTTGCACAGCAGAGCCGAGAGAAACCTCTCTTCAAAATGCCTGATCTCTCTGCCTTCGGCTTGACAATGCTTATAATAAAGTTCGGGAAGCCTGACATGCGGCGACCACAAATCAAAGGTGGACAGGTCGAACATATAATCGCCATACATCGCCATTTCCCAGTCAATCACGCCAGTCAATCGCGGCCCGTCTGCGATCAGATTTCCCGTATGAAAATCTCCATGAACCAGATAACGTTCCTCCTGGCTGTACGCAGCCAGCCTCATCATCTTGCCGTATAAGGCATCGAACAGTCCTTTATCCAGGAAACTCCCCTCAAACAAACCATGCCAGCCCTGCCAGAATCCCGGCTCTTTCTCATCGAAGGACGATTCCAGATGCGCCTGCCAGCTTGCTTGGCTGCCATTGCCGGAAGGCAGAATCCATCCGAACCCCTGTGTCTCCCCCACATTCAGCTTGTTTATCCCGGCAAAAAGCTTAATCAGCACGGATTGGAGCAGGGGCAGCTGATCCGCATCATATTGAACCAGGGTCTTTCCCGCAGCGCGCTTGGAGATCGCGAAGTACATGCCGTTAACAGGACCGATTTCAATAATTGCCGGAATCGGCAGCTCATCTGAACCGAAATGGTCGGACAGGTAACGCTCTTTTTGAAATCCGCTCTCCTGGGCATTAAAACGAACAACATAATCCTGCTCCCTGAACCGGAAGAAATATGCGCGGTTGACCTCTCCCTGTTCAATAGCCTCCAATCCTGAAACAGGCTCTCCCCAATAATCCTGCAGAAAAGCAGCGGCGGACTGGCCGTCCATATCAGACTTGATGTCAGACATATAAATCCCTCTTCTCTTTTTTTAAAATGTCAGCTATTTGGTTAAACGGTAGATCGCGGGCTGAATCCCTTTCAGACTGATCCGCATCAGCTCCGTACAGTCAAGCCCGTATTGCTCCGCTGCCGAGCGAAGCAGTGCGCCGTCTTCCGCAAGAAGAACAGCTCTGCCCGCCGGGTCAAGCAGCCTGGACATTTCCCTGAGCAGAGCGCCATACAGCTCCTGCAATGACTCGCGCTGGCCTATTTGCCTGCCGAACGCCAGGTTGCTGATAATCGTGCTGGCCCAGCCGTTGTCAATCGGCAGATTCCTTGCATCCCATTGATGAATAGCTGCCGGGAACCTCCCCGGCAAATTATGCCTGCTGGCCTGAACCGCATTCGCGGAACAATCCCCTCCCCTGATTTCCCGAAGAGGATAAGCCAGGCGTTCGCCTACTAATGTTCCGGATCCGCAGCACGGATCGATGATGCGGTCGGCAGGCTGCGGCGATGACAGCCACACAAGCGCGTGGGCAACGGTTGGGCGAAGAGCACCGGGAGTGAAGATGCGTTCCCTGGAGCGGTATCTGAAGGTTGAATCCGTCATACGGAATGAAAAAACAGCTGCATCATCATCAATATCCAGGCGAAATTCGCAGCCGTGACTCTCAGGGCTTCCCTTTCTCCACCTGGGATAATGCCTCCCGATGCCGCATATGGCCGCCTCAGCCGCCTCAAACCGGCTGTAGCTGTGCGCACCCTTCCGGCTGGCATTGACCACGAATCCCCCCTCGCGCAAGCCGGCGGTATCTGCAAAAGATAAATCGCATGCCGCGATATTCTTCTGCAGTCTGGGCAGATCCGAGCGGTGGAGCCCAACAGAAAAGCAGCAGATTACACGGTAAATATTATCAGCGGTGCGCAAGGACAGAAGATCGCGGGCGGGCAAATCCGTTTCAAAAAAGATTTTTCCTCGTTTAATCGACTTGATTCGCGCCTCCGGAATTTTACGGGTCATTTCATCAGCCAGGACGGCTTCTATTCCGGGGAGCACCGTGGCCATATAACGAATTCTATTCATGCTGGGTTCCTCCGATAATGGAAAATCGGAAAACCGGCTGAACGCAAAAAAAGCCGCAAATGAACAAATGTCCATTCACAGCTCAGGCATACAACGGGTAATAACTGAAATAACCCTGTTTATTTGCAGGAGCAACCGATTGACCGTAATGTTCAAGACATTTCCGGTATCCCAATCTAGCCATGAAAAATCAATCCGGCCATCCGACCGAATCTTCTCATCTCAATTTGGAAATACCGTCTATTCAGTTTATTAGGACTGAACAGCTGTCAAGAATACGGTCATCATCATCACGGCAAACTACCTCCTGCTTCAACGTACTCTTCATTCTATAGGAAACGCTTGCAGCAATCAAGATTTTTTGAGATAACGCCTATAGCCAAGCTTTCCCAAAATAAACAGGACACTTCCTGCCAGGACAATAAATATGAACATGCAGACCTCTTGATTCGGACTCTCCACCCGGCCAAAGGAAACCTCGCTTGCAGCCGGCTCCACCGTATTATACGCCTCGGCAATGTCAGGCACATATTTCATGGTCATGTAGACGCCTTGTCCAATCTGCACCGCCAAATAAATAACGGCGAGCGCAGCCCCTGCCAGCAGGCTTTGCAGAATGGTCCTGATCAATTCCCCCAACTCCTTTACGCAGATGCCAAAAGTTCACTTTTACAATTGTACCACAATTTGGGGTTCCTCTCCTTCAAAATCCTGTAGAGACAAGGACTACAACGGGAATAATAAAAAGCCGCCGGCGCAAAGGCCGGCGGCTGCTCTATTGAATCGATTGGAATTACCAGTTGTTCAATGTATCCGTCAGAACAGGGACGATTTGCGATTTGCGCGACACAACGCCCTTGAGGATTGCTTTGTTGTCGGCAAGCTTGACGTTATAAGCTTTTTCAACAGCGCCGGATACTTTGCCTAGCGCAAGCGCAACGGAATCGTTATTGAGAATATCGGTCACGACCAGCAGGAACAGGTCGAGTCCTTTATCGGCGATAATGCCGCTCAGTGCATCTTCAAGCTCGGCTTGACGGGAAATCACATCATTGGTATCCACAGCGTTTACTTGAGCGATTTCCACTTTATAGCTGCCCATCGTAAACTCCTTGGCGTCAAGGGAGATCAGTTGAGCGATCGTTTTGTCGCTAAGGTCCGCTCCCGCTTTGAGCATTTCCAGTCCGTAGCTCTCAGCGTCCACGCCGGCGATCTCGGCAAGCTCGCGGGCTGCCGCAATATCCTGCTCCGTGCAGGTCGGGGATTTGAACAGCAGGGAATCGGAGATGATGGCGGAGAGCATCAGACCGGCAATCTCTTTGCCGATTTTCAAGCCGTTTTCCTTGTACATTTTATTGAGAATCGTCGCTGTACAGCCAACCGGCTCAGCGCGGTAGTATAAGGGCTGGCTTGTCTCGAAATTGGCAATACGGTGATGGTCGATAACCTCCACAACGCGAACCTGATCAATATCGGCAGCGCTTTGCTGGCGTTCGTTATGGTCAACCAGGATAACGCTGGAAGCTTCACCGGCAACCGTCTCCACAAGACGGGGTGCTGCGGTGTTGAACTGTGTCAACGCATATTGCGTTTCTCCGTTCACTTCACCGAGGCGAACGGCTTCAACATTCAGACCCAGCTGAGTTTTCAGATCGGCGTAAGCGATTGCGGAACAAATGGTGTCCGTATCCGGGTTTTTGTGTCCGAAAATAAGTATTTTTTCCATGGTTGTTCTCCTTAATAATGAAATTTTTGACGAGATCCCTTATATTATAACGAATTATTCGCCTTATTCCTATGCTTTATGTAAGAAATTGAAGAGCGGTTTGTTCACACTTCAGACGATTATGAATGCGCGGTCTGTTTCGCCGGTTTTATTACGGTCCCGTAAATCCATTTAAGAACATCGCCATATACCTGCTCACGGCCAATTTCATTGAGGATTTCATGCCGCATGCCTTCATACAAGGTCATCCCCAGCTCCATTACCCCAGCTTTACCGAAAGAACGGTAGGCTCTTTTCACTGTTTTGCCGTAGGCGCCAACCGGGTCATCCTGACCGGAGAGCATGACAATGGGCAAATTGCGCGGCATGTGCCGGATGTTGGATTTCTTCGTAATGTAGAGCAGTCCGTCAAACATATCCCGGAAGCCGGCGGCTGTAAAAACAAATCCGCACTGCTCGTCATCAATAAAACGATCCACCTCCGCTTCGTCGCGGGTGAGCCAGTCCTGGAGCGTTCTTGCCGGTTTAATCCGGCGGTTGAAGGATTTATAGGTCAGCTTATTGAGAAAATGACTGCGGTACATGCAGCCCTTGGTCATGATTTCCCAAGCTGCAATTCCTCTTCCCAGATGAAGCAGCACCCGGGGCTGATGCGCCGTTCCGATCAAAATCATACCGTCCAGATCCTCACCGGCTATAATGGCATAATGCCTGGCGAGAAAGGACCCCATGCTGTGCCCGACCAGCGTCAGCTTCAAATCCGGATGCTCGGATTTGGCCAGGGCTGTCACACGCCTCAGATCGCTCACCATGCCCGCCCAGCCGTTCCGTTCCCCGAAGAAGCCGAGCTCCTCCCGCTTCTCCACCGACCAGCCATGACCACGCAGATCGCTGGCGTACACAACCAGCCCCCGGTCCGTCAAATATCTGGCAAAATGCTCATAGCGCCTCGCATGCTCGCAGGAGCCATGGATCAAATGAATCAAACCCGTGATCTCTTCGCCTTCATCAGGCTCCCATTTGTACAGATGAATAGATTCACCCGGCAATTGATGATGAGTGCTTCTCATGCAGAATTCCTCCGTTCTTAGAGTACTCCGTCTTTATTTTGCCGTTATTTTCAACATTTCAGTCTGAATAATCAACTCCTATTCAGCTGCCAAAGAAAAAGACCAGGATCTTGATTCCGGGTATCCAGTACGCAACCCGCTTCATGCTAACCCCCCTTAAATTTATCGCGTGCGTGACGCACAAATCAAGCTTCCGGAACAAAAAAAGATGTCACCCGTGTTTAGCGGCGACATCCCGTTTATCTATATATAACGCAAGAGGCCGGTGATTAACCGGAGAGCAGGCAGAAAATTCTTCAGAAGCAGTTTTCTCCACTATTCAATCGTCATCGTCATCATCATTATGTTTGTCGTCTTTCTTATGTCCGCGGCTTCCGTGCTCCCGGTCACGGGGATGATCATCATCTTTTTTACCCCACGGGTTATGCCATTTTGGTTCCTTCTGATCCTTATCCGGGTTCTTGTGTCCCTTCTGATCCTGATTCTCAGCGTTGTCATCGACGTGACCGCCATGCGCATTGCCGCTAGATGTGCCCGGCGGATCCGGGAAATCCATGACCGGCTCGCCCTGCAGCGCTTCAGTCATCAGCACCTGAAATACGGCAGCCGCGGCTTTGGAGCTTGTGGTTAAATAATGATCGGCGTCCGTATGATCGTATCCGAGCCATACCGCTCCCACCAATTGAGGCGTGTAGCCGACGAACCAATTGTCCTTGGCTCCCGCCCCTCCGGTTCCCGGCATCTCCGTCGTTCCCGTCTTCCCGGCAGCCGGACGGCCAGCCAGTGCGGCGGATTCCCCCGTTCCATCCTGCACGACCCCTTCGAGCTCTGCTGTCATCATACGGGCGATAGCAGGATCGGTCGTCTTCTCTCCGGTTATATCTCCTGCATCAGCAAGAACCTCGCCGCTCGCAGTCTCGATCCGGATAATCGAATGTGCCGGCATACGGGTACCATCATTGGCAAATACCCCAAAGGCTTCGGCCATCTCAAGCGGGGATACGCCTTCCTGCAGACCGCCCAAAGCAAGTCCCAGCGTTCGGTCGGCATCCGTCAGCTCAAGCCCGAACCGGGCCGCCGCATCCATCCCCGCATCAATGCCCATATCGTTAAGCAGCCGGACCGCGGGAATATTATAGGACTCGGTAATCGCCTCATGAATCGTCACCTCGCCATGGTAAGCCCCTCCCGCATTCTGCGGCTGGTACCCCCCGTAATTAACCGGTTCGTCGACGATTGTGTCTTCCGGGCGGTAACCCTTCTCGAAGGCCGGCGTATAGACCGATATCGGCTTCATGGCTGATCCCGGCTGCCGCTTCAACTGAACGGCGCGGTTGAAGCCGCGGAACGGCTGCTTGCCCCTGCCGCCGATAAGCGCCTTGATACCGCCATCGCGGGGATCGACCAATACGGCTCCGCTCTGGATCAATTGATCCGCCGCGCTTGGCGGAAACAGCTCCTCTTGCGCATAGACTTGTTCAGCCGCTTGCTGCATACGCGCATCCAGCGTCGTATAGATCCTCAGACCGCCATGCAGAATTTCATTCTCTGTCAATCCGTATTTGGCGGATGCCTCGCGGATAATCTGATCGACATAATACGGATATTTCAATGCCGTATCCTGCTTGGACGCGGGATTCCGCAGTATGATCGCTTCCTTGACCGCTTGACTGTAAACCTCCTCCGTAATCCGGCCCTGGTCCTTCATAAGCTGGAGCACGACATTGCGCCGCGCTTTGGCCTGGTCCGGTTTTTTGTAGGGAGTAAGCGCAGACGGGGCCTTGACAAGGCCTGCCAGCAGCGCAGACTCCGATACTGTAAGTTCCGGGGGGGATTTGCCAAAATAGGTTTCCGCGGCATGCTTAATCCCCCATGCCCCTTCTCCGTAATAAATCTGGTTGACATACATCTCCAGAATGTCGGATTTATTATAATTCTCCTCTATCTTCTTGGCGAGCAGCACCTCGTTCCACTTGCGGGACCATGTCCGCTCCTGGGACAGGAACACATTCTTGGCCAGCTGCTGTGTGATGGTGCTTGCGCCCTGTCTGGTTTCTCCTGACGTGAGATTGGTATAGAGCGCCCGGCCGATCCCCCAAATATCCATGCCGTCATGCTCGAAGAAACGCTTGTCCTCGACCGCCACCACCGCATCGATGAATGACTTGGGCAAGCTTTCGTAACGGACGGCTTCGATGGTGCCCAGAGCGATCCGGCTGGCCTCCTTGCCGCTCGCTTCATATAGAATAGTCGCCGCAGGCAGCGGCTCGGCCAGCTTTGAAATATCCTGCTCCGCAACCAGCATGCGGAAGATCTCCCAACCAGCCGCTGCCAAAATACAAGCGATCACAACTGCAATCATTAACCCTTTCCAATGTGAATGCTTCGTCTTGTTCTTCATAACCGGATTCATATGCTGCCTCCAACCTTGATGTCCCTTATGCCCGTTCCTATAAAGATTCGCAGGAATCCGCCATTTTCAGTACGTTCAGGTTGTTATCGACGTGCATGGTATTCCTGCATGCGGCTTGAGGATGTGATTATCCCCGGGATGCACCGCCGTACAGCGCTCTGCTGCCTGCACAGGGCGCAAAAGAAATACACCCGATGCCATCGCGGGGATGACATCAGGTGTAATTATTATTGATATAGCCTGTTCAAGGAGGCGGCATTTATAACCGGGCTAACCCTTGATTGCGCCGGCTGCAATCCCTTTAATAATATATCTCTGCATGAACAGGAAGAACACGATGATCGGAATCATCCCCATTACGGCATAAGCGAAGGCCAGATTCAGATCGCTGCTGTATTGGCCAAAGAAAAAATACTGCTGCAGCGGAATGGTGCGGTACGCCTTGTCCTGCAGAAACAGCAGCGGCAGCAGGAAGTCATTCCAGATATACAGCGCATTCAGCACAATGACAGTCGCGGTGACCGGCTTGAGCAGCGGCATAATGACCTTGATGAAGATACCCGGCGTCGAGCAGCCGTCAATACGGGCCGCCTCCTCGATTTCCCTGGAGATGCCGCGGATGAATCCGGTATAGAACAGCACCCCCATCTGTACGCCGAGACCTCCGTAGATAAGCGTGATTCCCCAGTGCGTATTGATCAGATGGAGCGTCTTGCCCATTTTGTACAGCGGCAGCATCGTCACCTGGAAAGGCACCATCATTCCCGAGAGCAGAATGACAAAGATCGCATTGTAGAACGGCTTGTTCCTTCTGGCGATCGAATACCCTGCCAGCGCCGAAGAAATGATAATCAAGGCGACGGAGATGGCGGTTACGATCAAGCTGTTGGAGATGGCCGTCGGATATTTCGATGTATCCCAGGCATGCACGAAATTGGACAGGTTCAAACTCGACGGCAGCGCGTAAAAGGAAACGAACGTCTGCTGTGAGGTTTTCAGTGACATAAGCAGCGCGACATAAAGCGGGAACAGGAACACAACCGCCAGGATCGCGACGAGGATGAAGACCGTTATTCGGGATGCTTTCATATCAGAATTCCACTTCCCGTCTTCTGAAGATGCCCAGCTGGACAATCGTAACGATGACCAGGATGAGGAAGAAAATCATCGACAGCGCCATTCCGTATCCGGCTTTGAAATTGGCGAACGAGGTTCTGTAGATGAAGGTCGTCATCACATCGGTGGCAAAGCCCGGTCCGCTGTTTGTAGTGACGAATACAAGATCAAACACTTTGAGCGCTCCTGTCAGCACCAGCAGCAAATTGATGGTGACCGAAGGCGCCAGGAGCGGCAGCGTCACGCTTCTGAACGTGCGGAATGCGCCCGCCCCGTCAATCCTGGCACTCTCGATCAATTCGCCCGGGATGCCCTGCAGCCCGGCGATATAAATGATCATCGGAGAGCCGATGCCCTGCCAGACGGCGACCACGATCAGCCCAAACAAGGCATAATCGGGATTGCCCAGCGGACTGGTGACGTCCAGCCCGAAATAGGCAAGCAGCTTGGGAAAGCCGTTGCTGTAATTGTAGTTCCATACAAATCCCGACAAGACGACGGATATAACGCTTGGCAGAAAGAATATCGTTCGGAACAGATTCCGGAATTTCAGATAGGAATCAAGCAGCAGGGCGAGCAGCAGCGATAGAACATTAACGAGAATGGTGAGGATAAACGCATATTTGAACGTGTTTCCGAGTACTCTCCACAGATCGGAATCCTGAAGAGCTTGCACGTAATTGTCCCAGCCGATATAAGTAAGCTTGGGCGATATTCCGTCCCAGCTTGTAAAGGAATAGCGGACTCCGAGCAGCAGCGGAATAAACACCGCGATCAAAAATAAACAGATCCCCGGCACAAGGAACAGCAAATACCATGCCTCGCCGCGTATCATTCGTTTCAGGTTTCCCATAGGCCAAGTTCCCTTCCTTAAAGCTGACGGCATAGGCATCTCGCGCCTATGCCGTCAGCTGCTGTTTGCATCTGTTATTTATGGTTTTTGGCAATCCAGTCGTCAATATTTTTGATGACCTGATCCTCAGTTTCCTTGCCGAAGAACAGATTCTGCATATCCTGACCGAGCGGAGTCAGCCAGTCGATTGTCGTACGTGCCATATAACCTTGAGAATCATAGGTTTCGCCATTATCGAAGTAAGGCTTCAAATCATTGATGGCCGGCGCAATATCAGTCGAAGAGCCTTTTACATAGCTCAGGGAGTTGATGTTCTTCACCCATGCGTCGCCGCCTTCTTTGCTCGCCATGAAGGCCAGGAATTTCAGGGCTGCTTCCTTATGCTCGGACTTGCTGTTGACCGCGAGCGACGCATCCGGATTGAATTCCAGCTTGTTCAGGCTTTCGTCATTGCTGAACGGGTAAGGGAAGACGCCCATTCCGCTATTGTACAAATCGGGATTTTTCTTCTGGATATCAGCCAGCGGCCATGTGCCGGAGTACAGCATGGCGGCTTCGCCCTTGGCGAAGAGATCCACGCTGCCGTTGTAGTCTACGCCGAGCTGGTCCTTGTTGCCGTATTGGTAGAGCTGCATCGCATGCGCCAGTGTGGTTTTGATCGCCGGATTGTCAGCGAATTTGGCGGCGCCCGTCTCGATTTTGTCGAAGAAGTCGGGGATGTTGCCTACAAGCACCGTGTTGCTCGGCAGATCCCGTCCGATCCACATATTAAGCGTCCACAGATCTTTCCAGCCCAATGCGAAAGGCGTTTTGCCGGAATCCTTGATTTTCTGGGCTGCCGCCATCAGCGCGTCGTAGGTTCTTGGAATTTCAATACCCAGGTCGCTGAAGATTTTTTTGTTATAGTAAACAGCGATTGGTCCTGCATTTACAGGCATAATGTAGTTTTTGCCGTCTGTTGCCTGCGCCTTCAGTACGCTGTCATCGAAGTTTGACAAAAAGTCCTTGCCGGTCAAATCCTCCAGATAACCGCCGTCCGCGAACAGCTTCGTTTGGGCGCCGGAGTTCAGGGTGAACACGTCAATGATATCGCCGCCGGCCATCTTGGTTTTGAGCAGCGTGTAGTAATCGTCATATTTGACAGGCTGCACATCGACTTTAATGTTCGGGTTCTCGCTTTCGAACTGTTCGACGATTTTGGCGACGCCGTCGGTCACATCGCTCTTGAAGTGCATGAACGAAATGGTGACAGGCTCATCGCTCGCAGCAGGCTCATTCGCTCCGGCATTGCCGGCGCCGTTGGCCGGTGCTGCCGGGGTATCTGCAGCAGGCTGCGGATTATTGTTGCCGCTTCCACATGCGGACAGCGCAAGCATCAGAAGAAGCGCGCAGATGCCAAGGCTTAAAAACTTTTTCATTTCGTTTCCCCTTCTCTTGTTTGGTTTGGGTTGAACGTGAAATTCCCCGTTCTGCCTTTATCTTACTTCCGCTCTGGTACGGCTGGTAATAAAATAAATGGTGCTTCCGATGTTCAATATTTTGGAGCATCATGTTCCAGGGGCATGATGCTCGCGGTACTCGGAAGGCGTCCGGCCGGTGAATTTCTTGAATACCTGGCTGAAATAACGCTGGTTCTCGTAGCCTGTAAGCTCGGCGATTTCGTTGATCTTGCGGTCGGAGCCGCCGAGCAGCTCGCATGCTTTTTCCATCCGCTTGCGCGTGAGATACTCAATAAAATTCTCGTTGGTCACGGTCTTGAACAGCTTGCTGAGATAGCTCGGGTCCATATGAAACCTTGTTGCCACATCGATCAGGCTGACATCCTCAAAGTAGTGCTCATCCATAAACTGCACCACTTCCCGGATTGTATGAACAGATTCCGATACGCCCAGACTTGCCCCGTAGTGGCCCAGCGCCTCCGCCAGCTGGTCCAGAAACAACCGGAGCTGCTCCGCATCCAGAATAACCGCAATAGCCCTTGGATCAAAAAGCGAAGGATGGGCCGCCCCGATGCCTTTCAGCTCCGAAGCGGCGATATCCAGTATTTTATGAAGATCCCGGTGGATGCCCTGAATCGTGATTGCGGGATCAGCAGCAGCCTTGCGCAAAAAAACCTGCAGCAGCCTGCTGCTCTCCGCCGCTTTGCCTGCAGCGAAGGCCTGATGGAGTGTTTTCAGGTCAAATGAAGACAGCAGTTCCCCGTTCGTCGTCCTGGCTGGATCGGCGGCGGAGGATATACTCAGCCCGGAATAATTCAACCGATTCCGGAACAGCTCGTCTTTGGCTTCACGAAAGGCTTCCGGCAGTTTGTCCAGTTCCCGGTAAACCGAGCTGATCCCGGCAGCAACATCCGCTTTGAGTATCGAGTGCACGGCATGATGAAAGGCCGCTACCAGTTCCCGGCTCCGATTGTCGTCAAAGACTTGCTCGGGAAGGATCAGGCAAATCCGCATCCGGTCGTCGGACTTGTACACCAGAGGCGGGCTGCCTTGCATCGCCCCGGCGATGACTTCATTTAATATATTTTCGACGCTGAACATGAACAGGTCCGCATTGCCGTGGAATTTGGTAGCGGAAATCTCATTGAACTGGCGAAACATGCAGATGGCCAACCGGTAGCTTCCGGCTGTCCGGGATATCTGCAATTCATCCGCCTGCTTGCGGATATCCGACAAATTCGTGATGCGTCCGCCTGCGACATGCTGCAAGAATTCTTCACGGCGCAATTTCACGATATCCTGCGTTGATTTCTTCTGCTGCTGAAGACTTGAATAGTTGCGGCTGGCTTCGATCGCCTTGACCATCGCGTCTCTCAAATCGGCAACGGATATGGGCTTCAGCACATATTCGCATGCCTGATAGGTCAAGGCTGCCTTCAAATATTCGAATTGGGAGTATCCGCTCATCACGATCGTTTTGATTTCGTTATAATGCTTGTACAGGTTCTCCAGAAACAGCTGCCCGTCCATAATAGGCATATTCATGTCCGTCACCACGATATGCGGCTTATTGATCCGGATCAATTCAAGCGCTTCTTCCCCATGCTTGGCCTCTGCAATGACAATGACATCCAGACCAAGCTCGCTGATCATCTTGCTGACGGATTTCCTCCCTACAGTCTCGTCGTCTACCACCATTACTTTGTACAAGCTCAAGCCCTCCGCTTTCTGTAAGGGATTCGTATCCGGATTGTCGTACCCAATCCGGGCTCGCTGTCAATCTCCAGTCCATTCGGACCGCCGTATACGAGCCGGATCCGTTCATGGACATTTTTAAGCCCGATGGAAATGCCGGAGAACACATCAAGCGACTTGCGGTCAAGTCCGGACCGCAGCGCGGCCAGCTTGTCAGGGGCCATGCCCGGACCGCTGTCTCGAAGCGTAATGATAACGGAATCCCGCTCGTGGATGGCACCGACACTGATCCGGAGCTGATCGCTCATCTCTTTGTCCCAGACATGCACAATCACATTCTCCATGATCGGCTGGAGCACGAAGCGGATAATGGAGCAGTCCATTAAATCCGGCTGCACGTCAAAATCCGCCGACAGCGCATCGTCAAACCGGAACTGCTGGATATATAAATAATTGTTCACATGGGTAAGCTCCTGCCTGATCGTCGACTCCATATTGCCCTCATAGAAGCTGTAGCGGAACATATCCCCCAGCGCGCGGCACATCTCATGGATCTCATAGTCTCCCAACAGAACGGCCTTGCCGCCTATCGTTTGCAGGGTATTGTACAGAAAATGCGGATTGATCTGCATCTGCAGCGCGAGGATTTGCGCTTCCTTGCTGCGCAGCTGCATCTGGTAATCCTGCTCGATCAGATCGCGGATTTTCTCCGTCATAAAATTGAAGTTGCGCGTCAGCTCGGACAGGTCGTCCCGGTACTTGTAAGGCTTGAGGCTGACATGGAAATTGCCTTTGCGGACATCCTTCATCGCCCTGCCCAGCAGTTGGATCGGCCTGGTAATGTACTGCTGCGCCAGGATGGAACAAAGCAGGATGACCAGCATCACGAACAGGAAGGCTCCGACTGTAATATGCAGCGTATTTTTACGGTTTTGCGCCATCTCCGTGCTCGGATAAACAATTGTAAGTCCCATATTCGCATGATCGAGATAGGACGTGCTGACAAGGAGATTCGGCGTTTTGGAGAAGCTGATATCATAAGAGTCGTTCACGTACGGGTTGGCGGGCCGCTTGAAGGTAGCCACGACATCCGCATACTTATCGTTCGTCCGATAGAACGCCTCCCCGTTGGCATTTTGCAGGACAATGACATTGGGCGGGCGGTTGTTGGACTCCACGATTTTCGTCAGCTGCTTCTGCTGGATGTAGAAAACGAGCGTGCCGTATTTCTCCTTATAGAAAGGATTGTAGATCGTGATCGCGTATACAAAAAAATTCTGCTTCATGGTTTCGTCATAATAGGAAAGCATCATCGATTGCTGGAACGGCAAATCGAGCATCTCCTTATAGCCCGGAATGCTCTTGAAATCAATCTGGTCATAGCTTCCGGCAATGGACCAGGAATCCTTCAACGTATTGTCTTTGCCATAGATCATCGTCCTGATGATATCCTTGTTGTTGTTCTGAATGAGCGAATAATAGTTCTGCAGCGTGTCCTTCAGATTAATGAAATCGGGGTCGCCATAGTTGACGCCATGCTCCATCAGACCGATGATCCGGGCGAACTTGTACACCTGAAGAGCCGATGTCGCGATATTATGAAAGTATTGATCCAGATATTTGGACAAATAGACAGCATTCTGATCGGAGCTGCGCAGCATCGTCCGTTCCAGAGAACGGGTACTCGTCTCATAGAAGAGATAAGAAAGAATAAGCATCGGGATCAGTGAAATAAGAACGCTGCTCAAGACGATTTTGGTGCGGATGCTTCTGTTGATGAACAGCCATTTAAACATGAGCCTTCTCCCTGTCCGGCCTCGTACTGCCGCACAGCCTTCCTGCAGCAGCCAATTGTTCCGGACCTTTGCCCTGCCGGGCAGGTATGCTCATTGTCCCGTCTTTCATAAATGCCCCTCCCTTGAAGCGGTTCCCAACATTCTACAATTCCCTCAACGAGGAAACAATAAAACAATTTGTGTTTAGGATGTTCAAAATCTTGACAGATACACATTTAATTTCTGCTGTGCTGCCCATTTTGAACAGACCTTTCCCATAATAAACGGACGGCGAATAAAAGAGCAAGATAGCAGCAGCGCATATTTTGAATTTATGGTTTAATAAAGCTATACGAAAGGCGGGAATTTCTGCAATGACGAATAAAATGAACATGATAAAATGGTCCGACCATATAAGCAGCATGCTCCTTTATCCTCCGAAGCCGTTCAGCTTCGATGCTGCACTCGGTTATCTCAGCCGCTCCTCCAAGGAATGCATGTTTGCTATCCAAAACGGACAGGTCACCCGGCTTGTTCCGGTGGATGAAGAGCATGTGCTCATCCGGATCTCCGGGGAGGAGAACGCAACCGTACGCATCGAGTTCCTTGGCGATGCTCCCCTTCCGGAGGCTCATGCGCGTGAAGCCGTCGCCGCCTACGTGTGGGAGTGGTTTGATTTGGACAGCGATTTGACCCCCTTCTATGAAATGGCTGAGAGGGACCCTCTTCTGAATCGGGCCGTGACGGAGCATTACGGACTTCGGATTATCGGAATCCACGATTTATTCGAGGCTTTATGCTGGGGAGTTATGGGGCAGCAGATCAATCTTGCTTTTGCCTATACGCTGAAAAAAAAGTTCGTCGAAGCTTTCGGTGAATCCGTAGAATGGGAGGGCCGCTCTTACTGGATTTTCCCCAAGCCATCCACGATTGCGGGTCTCTCCGTCGACAACCTCACACCGCTTCAGCTCACGGGCAGGAAATCCGAATACCTGATCGGTATCGCATCCCTGATTGCCGGCGGACAGTTATCCAGGGAAAAGCTGCTTGAGCTCGGCGGACTGCAAGCGATCGAGAAAGAGCTGGTCGGCATCCGGGGAATTGGCCCCTGGACGGCTAATTATGTGCTGATGCGCTGCCTGCGGATTCCTTCGGCCTTCCCTATTGCCGATGTGGGGCTTCATAATGCCATCAAGCATGTTATGCAGCTCGAGCAAAAGCCTACAATTGCAGAGATCAGGCAGCTCTCTTCGGCTTGGGGAGATTGGCTTTCCTATTCAACCTTCTACTTGTGGCGGATGATAGATTAGTCAAAAAAAAACCGGAAATCCGCTTTGTGGCGGAAGTCCGGTTTTTTTCTGCTGTAAAGTCCGTTTTATGCGCAAGGCTCAGGGCTGTTTGACCTTCACCCATGACTTGCGCCGGTCACTTTCAACAATGGCCTCATTGATCAGCATAATATAATGGCCATCCTCCATGGATGCGAATGTTCGGGGATGCACGGCAGGCTCGCTCTGCCCGGCGCGTTCCACCGCGTCATAGAAATCAATAAACAGATTTTTGACGCCATCTGGCCAGCCCTCTTCGTGGCCTCCGGGATAATGCACCATCGCAGCAGCCTCATCGGACAGCTCTTCCCGGTCGCTGCCAATTTCCCGATTCGAGGAGCCGCGCCGCCCGCTCCACAGCCGGTTCGGCTGCTCCTGATCCCACTGCAGTGACTCCGATGCGGCGGAAATTTCAAAGTAAAGCTTGTTTTTCCGCCCGGCGCTTACCTGCGAAACCGTGAAGACCCCTTGTGCGCCGCCTTCCATATGGATCATGACAATCCCGCAGTCCTCCGTATGAACAGGCACCTCCTTGTATGTCTCCTGTCCATTCTCCCCGGTCAGCACCTTGCGGACCGGATAGACGGTTTTCAGATCGGCAAAAACCTCCGTGATCCTCTCCCCGGTCACATGCTGAACCAGGTCGCACCAATGGGAGCCGATGTCGGCAATCGCTCTCGTTGCGCCGCCGCGCTCCGGGTACATGCGCCAATTGCTGTCCGTCTCCTCCAACAGCCAATCCTGCAAATATCCGCCTGTCACCAGATGGATCCCGCCGATTCTTCCCTCGGCTATACGACGCCTGGTCTCCGCGACCAGCGGATAATGGCGGTAATTATAGCATACGCCGCTAATAACAGGGGTCGCCTTGGCGAGGGCCACAAGAGCCTCCGATTCCTTGCTGTCCATAGCAAGCGGCTTCTCGGAGAGCAGATGCTTGCCTGCAAGCAGCGTCTGTTTGTTGATTTCATAATGAAGGTCATTGGGCGTGCAGTTGTGCACCGCTTCAACCTCCTGATCGCGGATAAGCTCTTCCGCGGAGCCGTAGGCCCTGGGTATTTCATATCGTGAAGCCACTTCCCCGGCCCTCTCCAGATTGCTTCCCGAGATTGCCACCACCTCAACATGCGGCAGCCGCCGGAGCGCCTCCAGATGAAAGCTTGCGGAAAATCCGGTTCCAACAATGCCTATTTTGATTTTTCCCATCACGGTTCACCCCAATCTCCACTCAGGCTATTCCCTCTATTTCAACGCTGTTCCCATAATCAGAGCCTCCACGAAAAGAAACAAAAACCGCACCCACGCGAGTTGGCAGGAGCGGTTGCTTGTTCCTGTCTTCATCATCCTTGCAGCGGATGATCAGATCGCCGCATTCTGCAGAGAACGTATGCTCTCAAGACAGATCAACTCTTTGCAAATGCCGGCTATCGTACCTGCGGCCAACGCTTCCCGCTTTTGCGTGAATTGTTCATACTGCATGCGTGCTATGTCATCCTCCGGGTAGCGGTCGAGGTAGATTTCAAGCTCAGCCAGCGTATCTTCCACTTCCTGCAGCGCATCCTTCTCATCGACTGTGCTCTCCGGGAGAGTATCCCATAGGTTCATTGCGTTGTTCATATATTTGTTACCTCCTGATAATAGATGGTGAAGTTGTCCCTCCTTCTATTACCACATTATTGCGGCTTCAAACCTTCTTCCGGCTGAATATCCGAATCCGGGTCAACAGTCCCGTCAGAGCTGCCGAAGCTCTCCACTTCCTTCCAGGCATCCGCATTATCGAATCGGCCTGCATGATTCTGACGGTTGGCGCCAGCCCCCTTCGGCGGCGGAGTCATAACCTGCTCTTCCACCGGCCGCTCTTCATTAATCCCGGGACTGGAAGCATCTTGGATACAGGTTTGTGCGGTCGGAAGCGCCTGCAGACGTTCATACTCAATAGTCTCGCCGCATTCACGGCATTGACCGTAAGTCCCTTCCTCCATCCGGACGAGCGCTTCGTTCACTTCTCTCAGCTTATTCTCCATCGATTCGTCGACAGCCATGTCCCGCCCCCGCTCAAAGGCTTCCGTGCCCAGATCGGCCGGGTGATTGTCGTAAGCGGATAATTCCCCGTTGGAATCCGTCATCGTGCCCCTCTCCTCGGCGTCTTCAAGCCTGAAATGGCTCTCCAGCTCTTCCTTTTCCTCCGCAAGCCTATGCTTCAGCTCTTCCAGCTGCTTTTGCTTCAAATATGTCATATCGGGCTTCCCCCTAACAAGGAATTCGGAATTCCGCCAAAGCGGATGCCGTTCTCTTCCTTACCCGTTAAGAGCAGCCGGCTAACAAGCTAGATGATGATCGACGCGGCCAAAGCTTCAATCAGCCGGACGCCATAAGCCCCGTGTCCAGGCCAGCGTACCGCCGGGGACAGCGTCCGGGCCAATCTTGTCCGCCGGGATGCGGATCTCTTTTCCTTCCACTTCAATAACAGCAAATTCCGCCTCATACCGCAGAAAAACCGCTAGGCGTCTAATCACGCATTTCTCATTATCATCCATTATGCCAGGCCTCCTTTGACGAAAAACCCCTCGGTGTCACCGGATCCATAAGTTTTTCTGGCCGCTCCAAAACAGCCCTGGACCGTTTGGTCCACGATCCGGACGGCAAGAACAGGCCATCGGCACATGGGCAGTTGCAGCGAATAGCCATCTTCCCCTTGTCTTGAGGATCGGTGTCTTCCCCTGTCACTAGTTTAACCGCTGTGCCTGGCTTACTCAATCGCAGGCATATAATCGGCGAAGAATAACTAAAAAAGCCCGCGATTTAGAGGCTGTTGTCAACAGCCCTAAATCGCGGACTTTAATTCAGACTAAGTTCATGCCACCCGACACAAGCGAATGATAAATGCCACCTGCACTGTCACAGTGAAGGTGGCGAAGCAGCTTTGAACTCCTTCAATGTGATCACTTCATCTTAGCAGCAAGCTGACGGCGATACTCCAGCACAGGCAGTCCACCCAAACCCCAATTCTCGGTGTCAACCTCTTCGATAACGACGAAGGTAGCTTCTAACGGCTTGTTCAGAACGTTAAGCAGCAGCTCGCTGGCCCCTTTAATGAGCGCAGCCTTTTCCTCCGCCGTAACAGACTGACGATCTGGAGCGGTGCCCTCGCGGGTCACTTGGATCGTAACGATTGGCAAGGATATTCTCCTCCTTTTGTATCTACTGCTGCATTTGCTTAGTGACCGGCATTCTGACCGCCATCGACATGAAGAATCTCACCCGTTACGAAGCTGGCTGTCTCCAGATACAAGACGGCTTCGACGATATCATGCGGCTCGCCCATGCGTCCCATAGGATGAAGCTTGGCCAGGGCATCGTGGGATTCGACGGAATGCATCGGCGTTTTGATGTGCCCCGGAGAAACTGCATTCACGCGGATCCCCCTTGAAGCATACTCGATCGCTAATGATTTCGTTGCCGAGGCCAGCCCCCCCTTCGTCAATGAGGCGAGTACGGAAGAAATGCCGGCTACCGGATGGTCAACCAGACTTGTTGTAATGTTAATGATGTGTCCAGTTCCCTGTTTCAGCATCTCTACCACCGCACGTTGCGTAAGATGGAAGAATCCGGCAACATTAGTGGATAAAATCATTGCAAAGTCTTCTTCCGAATACTCCGTAAATGGCTTAGCCATGAAGATTCCGGCATTGTTAACCAGAGTATCAATGCGTCCAAAATGAGCCAAACCTTCGTTGATTAAGCGCAGCGCGATCTCGGGATCTGCAATATCACCCGCAACAAAACGTACTTGTTTTCCTGTAGGATCGATTTCTTTTGCAGCCTCAACCAGCGCTTGTTCACGACGTCCATTGATAACTACATTCGCTCCCCGATTCACCATCTCAATGGCCATCGCTTTTCCAAGACCGCTGCTGCCGCCAGTTATGACTGCTATTCTTCCCTGAATATCCATGTGTTAGTTTACTCCTGTTTATGAAATTTTAATTATGCCTGATAAATAGCCTGCATGTAGGATCGCAATAATTGATGATTTTATGATTGTGCTAAGCCGTTCTTCAAGGATTTAGCAACGGATACGGTGCGTTTTGCCTGATGTTCGGCAGCAGCACGCACGTCTTCCTTCATCGCTCCATTTTGATCCACTGTCACACTTGTGCCATACGGATTCCCTCCGGCAGCAAAAATCGATGGATCAGTAAATCCGGGCGCTGCCACAATCGCACCCCAGTGGTACATCGACGTGTACAACTGAAGTATCGTTTGTTCCTGTCCGGCATTCGGATTTTGGGCGGAAGTCATGGCGCTCACCACTTTATTCACCAGTTTGCCCTGGGCCCAAAGACCGCCTGCCGTATCGATGAACTGTTTCATTTGAGCTGGAAGATTACCAAATCGGGTCGGCATACTGAAGATTATCGCATCGGCCCATTCCAGATCTGCCAAAGATACGGCAGGGATATGTTTGGTCGCTTCAAGATGAGTTTTCCAGGACGGACTGCCGTCAATAACGGATTGTGGCGCAGTTTCCGGTACTTTTAAAACTTTCACATCCGCCCCGGCTTGAAGACCTCCATCCGCTGCCCATTGGGCCAATTGAAAGTTAGTTCCATTTGAGCTGTAATAGATGACGGCTAAATTCACTTTTGATGATGACATCGATTTGATCTCCTTTTTCATTCGTTTTTGAAATATACTCATTGGTATCGCTCCAAACTTTATTTGTTGTCGGCCAAACCAATATCCGCCGATATGATTCCTGTTTTTCATTTGTTCCCGAAAAATGCGACGTTCTTCATAAATATACTTTTTTGTTTGTTAACCAACGCCCCGTCAAGCTCTGTAATTCGTTTTAATTCAATCCATTCAGGATCGTTGCGAAAACGATCATAATTAAGGTTGCGCATTGCCAAATCAGCATGCTCAACAACATAATAGAGGCGGTTATTTGCTTCATCTGAATCTTCCCAGAATTGTGTGATTTTCATATTGTGTTTCATGAATAATGGAATGACGTGATCTCTGAACCTATTTTGGATAACCTTCATTTTGCCTTGATTAACATCATAAATTCGCAGCTCATACAGCATCTTTTCACCTCCTCCAATTCTTATTTTATCTATCTATTAAAAGGTAGATTATACTTGTAAAAATATCCGCCTTTTTAAGTTAAAGCGGATATTAATCCATCGGCAATTCTGTTAAACCTGCTTACATCCCGAAAACTTCTGGCAAGTAATTGTGCACCTTGAAGCGATGCAAGAAACTGATGGGCTCGAACTTCCGCGGTACCTTCGAAATTCAGATGTCCTCCGGCCCGCCCCTGATCCAACACACGTTCCAACCACTCCAAATTGGCTGCGAAAAACTGAGCGACCCCTTCTCTTACATTGCCTGATAACGTAGCCAGGTCAGTAGAGAGCATTACGCTCAAACAAGTACAATACTCCTGCACAGGAGCATCGTAAAGTAAAATGAATTTGCGCAGTTTTTCCAAATTGTCCTGTGTGTCGGTATCAATTTGAGCGACTGAAGATATAAAATTTTTGTAATACCGTGCTATCAGCGCTTCTCCCAAATCCTCCTTGTTAGGGAAATAGTAATGAATACTGGCAGTACGTATCCCTACTTTTTCTGCAATATGCGCATAGCTGAATCCGTTGAACCCGAATTCCTGAACAATCGACTGGGCAACATCCAAAATAAGCTCTGCTGTATTTTTATTTTTGTTCATGTTTGTCATTCTACCTTTTAGTAGATAGTCTGTCAACCCCGGTTAACCCCGGATTGATTCCCACTGCTGCTCTATGAACGGAAACGGTGTCGCCTAGCCATAGGCAATACTCAATCATATCAAAACACACGGTATAAATGGAATGCGATAAGTCAATACTTGAGACACCTCTGCGAGGAAAGGAGCGCTGCGCGTAGATGGAGACAACGGAAAAAATCACGGGAACCCAACTGGGCTTTTTACTATTTACCTTTGTCATTTCCACAATCATGTTAACCGTTCCCGGTATTATGACCATGTTCGGCAAACAAGATGCCTGGATGTCGGTTTTCCCTGCTTCTCTAACAGGCTTGCTGAGCATATGGGTGATGATTACCCTCTCGAATCGTTATCCTGGTTTGACTATTATACAATACAGTTCAAATATCGTCGGGAAATGGTTAGGGAGGCTTTTCGCAATTAATTACATTTATTATTGGTTTATTTCTATTTCAACTATTACCATGCAGCACGCCGGGTTTATCAATACGCTGCTATTGCCGAAAAGCCCTTCCATCGTAGCGAGTCTGATGTTCTTGTTCTTATGCGGTCTGGCAGCCATTGCGGGAATTGAGGTCATCTCAAGATGTAGTGAGTTTATTACTGTACTCATTCTGTTTTTTTTGATTCCGCTCTTGATTCTGACAATCGGGGAAGCGAATCACAATCAACTAAAGCCGATTTTAGGAGAAGGAATTCTGCCTGTATTACAAGGTGCAGTCAACCCTGGAGGCGGATATATGAATCAACTCTTTATTCTTGGATGGCTCCTGCCTTATTTGAATCAACCGAAAAAGGCCCGCAAGGTTTCGCTGATTGCGCTTTCCGGTATTGTCGTTCTTATTTTTATCATTGTGTTGCTTACAATTATGGTCCTCGGTCCATTGACGGGTAAACTGACCTTTTCTTTTCTAAGCGTCATCCAATATATCGGTATTGCCGGATCCTTCGAACGTCTGGAAGCAATCGCGGTTTCAATGTGGGTAATGGGTTGTTTTGTGAAGGTATCGGTATCGTTGTTTATATTATGCCATTGCATAAGCCAGCTTTTCGGAATGAGAAGTTACCGCGAAATCGTATTTCCCATAACACTGTTGTCCCTCATTGGATCAGTCTGGATTTTCAAAAACGGAGCGGAGCTTCTAAATTATCTTGCTTTTACATTCCCGCTCTTGGCTTTCTTCAACCAAAGTTTCTTACCGCTGCTACTTCTGGTGATAGACACGATAAGAAGAAGAGTGGAGAATTCACGGCTCTGACAGCATTTTCCCGATGGGTTCAAAAATAATTTTGAAAGGGACAGCAAAGCCTGGCAGGTCGACCCGCGCGATTAATAAGGAGCCGATAATAGAGGCAGCCCCCATTAAACCACCGTATACGGCTGCTTCTTTGTTTCTTTGCTTGCTTAGCAAGGATTGTATTCGAACGAAAGACCATCCCGCCAATAAAAGTACATAACCCGCTATTTGCACGATCATTTTTTGATCTCCTTTTCATTCAATTGCAGAGGGGGACCTCCCATGCCGGCTCCGTTTAAACTCAGCTTCGCAGCAATTGAAACGTCTACCTGAGGAAACTTCTTATCCCATTGTTCCTTCAACGATTTCCACTGTCTCGGCTTATTGCGGTAGATTTCTTGGCCGAAACCCACGCTATCTACTTTATAGCGCCCTTGGACTTTGAATAAAACATCCCGAACTTGTTTCTCAACCGCTGCCTCCAATACTTGCTGCACAAGCTGGAGATTCTTCGGCCGACTGATATCCAGGGGGGTGTTATTTTCAACGAGACTTCCTTCCCCCTGCAATTGAATCTTCATTTTAATCTTATCCCCGTTTATATCGAAGGCAATTCTTCGTTCTGCATGACTTAACAACATCCCGACCATTCCGCCGCCTTCCGGTAAATAGGCATTGATCCTGCCGTTCTTCATCTGATTGGTAACCCAAATAAATCCATTGGTTTCATTTTCGTCTAAAAACCCGACTACTTTTAAATCCTTTAAAATGGCTGACCCCGAGAGCTTAAACAGGTCGTTTTTGCTTTTTTTTGTTCCTTCCGAATAATCCTTGGCCTCGATAACGCCCATAACCGGACTGATGCCTTCGCTTGATGCCGCGATGAAAAAGTCACGCAAGGTAACCGCCAGTTCGGTCTCCAGACTTTCCATTTCCTTGACCGCTTCGACAGGCACTTGTTCAAAGGGGTATTTCGCTTCGAGAATTTCCCGGCCTTCTCCTCCCTTTACCATCATGATATAGGTTCTTAACCGTTGGCGCGGATCGTGATTGAAAACATCAAGAATATCGTTGATCCCATGTCTGCCTAAGGATTCGCCTATAAAAATAACGCTGCGATGGGCGGTAAATAACCGGCGGGAGCTTTTTTTCTGAATCTTGTGGAACGCATCGTCGGCATTCTTTCCCGCGGCGGACAATACAAAAAACTTTTCTTGCTGCCCGCCTCCTTCGCTCCCCGCCCCCCCCAGACCGGAAGATGGGATTGCGATCTGCACCGACAATAAATACTCCCCGTCATCCGTCAAGTCAAATGCCGTACCCGAAATGAACGCAAGGTCATTGATCTCCGTTCGGTCCCAACAACCGCTTGTCAGAAATACAGTAAAAAGTAAGCCGATGTATAGGAATGCTTTCATTCTGAAGTTCCTTTCCTCACAGCGTTTCATGTCCTAATTGCTCTCGGATGGCCGCTTCCCTCGAGTTGGACTTGGTTTCTGTCCAGCAGGTTCGCGCACTGGATTGTTGAAATCCGCTGACTGTGGACGGCGGGTTTTAGCCCATACGGGTGCCCGAATGAAGATATCCTTCACATTCATGAAAGTGAGCGGTGCTATTGGTGTAAAATAAGGGACGCCGAACGAACGCAAGGAAGCAACATGCAGCAGGATGCCAAGAAATCCAAGTACAATCCCATAAAGTCCGAACGTACCGGCCAAAAACAGCATCGGAAAGCGCAGTAACCGGATGCCATTGGCAAAACTATATCGTGGAATCGTAAACGCCGCGATACCGGTGATGGATACGATAATGACGACCGGAGCAGATATAATTCCCGCCTGCACAGCCGCCTGGCCGATAACCAATGCCCCTACGATGCTGATCGCTTGACCAAGCTGTTTGGGTAAACGAATTCCTGCTTCCCGCAGTGCCTCGAAAGTGATTTCCATCAGAAAAGCTTCGACCAGAACCGGGAACGGTACAGCCTCCCTTGAAGACGCAATACTCAGCACGAGATTAGTCGGAATCATTTCCTGATGGTAGGTCGTAACCGCAACATAGAGGGGAGGAGCGAATATGGCGATGAATATGAAGAGGAATCGAATCCATCGCACAAAGGTTGCAATGGGCCAGCGAACATAGTAATCCTCACTGGCTTGAAGTCCAGTCCAGAACGTCATGGGGACAATTAATACAAATGGGGTATTATCAACAAGAATAGCTATTTTTCCTTCCAACAGCTCTGCAGCTACCACATCAGGCCGTTCCGTACTATGTACTTGTGGAAAGGGCGAGTAAGGCAAATCCTCAATAAATTCCTCCACATAGCCTGAGTCGAGAATTCCGTCAATTTGAATCCGGGTTACCCTTTTTCGAACTTCCTCGACTAATGATTCGGGAACAATACCCACGATATAAGTGATGACAACCTGGGTTTGAGAAAGCTCCCCAATCGTATTGGATTCCATTTTCAATCGCGATGTTTTAAGCCTGCTGCGCAGTAAACCTATATTCGTTGAAAGGTTCTCAATGAATCCATCCCTGGGACCACGAATAACGGGTTCTGAAGAAGGTTCTTCAAGACTTCGCTGTTTATTGCCATTTACCTTGACCATCATGGCATTGCTGTCCGCTCTCGTAAGAACGATAGCATGACCATTTAACACGTGACGAACAATGTCGGTTACGTCTGATGTAATATCCGTCGTCCCTACGGAGATAATCTCATCATCCAGAGCTGCTGCTTTTTCATTTATCAAATCATCTTTAGTGGTAGATTTAGCAATCATTGGCTTTAATATATGATCGTCAATCATCTTTTCATCAACAAGACTTGGGAAATATAGGACAAGCCAATGATTTTCTCCAGCCAGCCGAACTTTACGGAAAACGATATCGGAGCTGTTTTGAAATATATGTTTAAAAATCAACTCATTTTGCTCTAAATCCGATGTTAGCCTGGAGTTTTCTTCATCTTCAGAATAGTCATCCTCCGGTATATTTGGATACCCGGGTTTAATGCGTACTCTCTTCTTAAACCGTTTCACTGAATAAGCCCCCCAAAGCAAACACTGATACATGTATTTTCCCATTTTTCGTCAGAAATATTCTTGGGCTCACGAAGGTCAAGATTATACTCTATTTTTGTTGAACTTTGGAGGATCCGGCAGACTGCAAACAGGCCAAATGGATAAGTTCCCTGCATGGGAATATTCCATTTGGCCTGTTATATTGGAATCATGAAGTCATTTAACCGACTGGGGCGTTATTCCCTGTTTAAAGCAAGCTGCTGCTATATAGTAAAAGATTATGCCAGGTCGATTTTGGTTATTTTGCCGGGAAGCTCTTTGTTCATAAAATTGCTCATGGCCTCTGCAGCGATCATTTTTTTGATCTCCAGCTTGTCCTCGGCGGACAACTGCTCGAAGGTTTTCGTATCGCGCTTCTCCACCTTGATAACATGGTAGCCGTAATCCGATTTGACCGGCGCCCCGACCGTCCCGATTGGCTGTGTATTGGCTGCATCCTTGAATTCGGCAATCCATGCATTGGACTGCTCATTCTCATATAAACCGCCATTGCCGGAAGATCCGGGATCATCGGAATATTCCTTGGCCAGCTCATTCCAGTCCCCGCCGTCATCCAACAGCCCTTTCACCTTATTGGCACGCTCCAGTGCTTCCGCATCCGTACGTACGGTCTCGCCTGTTTGGGGATCGGACGTGGTTACCAGAATGTGCCGGACGGAAACGATATTATAATCGCTTTTGGTCTGGTCAAACCGGCTCTTGATCTGCACATCCGTTACTTTCTTCTGCATGCTGCCGAGTGCGACGGTAATCATCGTGTAGAACTTCTTCACATCGCTCTCGGCCAGCCCTGCCTTCTCGTTGCTTGCCTTCAATTCCGCATTTTGTGCGATGTAGGCATTGTACTGCTCCATGAACTGGGTTAACCCGTTCTGGTCTTCCGCACTCAGCGGTTTACCCGCAACCGGCCCGTACAGCAGCTTGTAGCCGATATATTCACGGAGGAACTGCTCTTTGGCCGCCGGATCATTCAAGTATGCCGCGGTATCCGGGTTAACTATGCTGAAGAATAAGGCATATTTCGCAAATTCCGTGTTGGTGACCTTGCCGCCGGAGTAGGTAGCGATCACTTTCTCCGCAACAGCGCCGGGTGCGGCTGCGCCGGTTTTAATCTCGATGGTTTTGAGCTTCGTGTTCCAGTTCACACTTGCCCCGACCAGCTTCCCGATATCCTTCAGATAAACATAAGTTTTACCGTCGTAGGTTAAGGTGGGGTTTGCCAGGGTCGCGGCTTTGCCATTGACTGTAATTTTCGTGTTTTTGTTCAGCATGGCCTTGATCGCCTGAATGCCGTCATCGGCAAAAACGGCCGAGGATGCGGTTAATAATGAACCGACAACCGCGCCGATTACGAACGGCCTTATGGACTTCTTCATTATGTATTTCTCCTTTCGGGTATAAAGAGCTCTGCATAATTATAGCATTATAACTATGAAAATATAGGCGGCTGCGGCAAATCTTTTTGCCTGCGGAACCGGTTTATATCAAGAGCGGATTCCAAGGCCCGGCAAGCCCGCCGGCAGCAGACAAAAAACCGCGCCATCCTTCCGGCGCGGTTTAATCTATTAATACATTCGGCTTTCTCAGGCCTGGTAGAAGTTGCGGATCCAGCGATGCGCTCCCAGCTTCGCCACCTGCTCCTTCGGCAATCCATTGCCGTCGCCGAAGCTCATGTTGCTCTCGACATTGCGTATCGAACGCATACCCGGGATGACCGTCGAGACGGCCGGATGACTAAGAACAAAACGCAGCGCGGCTTCGGGAACCGCCTCCACTGCAATGCCCAGATCTGCGGCAATCTGCTGCACTCTGTCAAATACCTGCTGCTTCCGGTCGCCGCGGAAATAGCCGTTGCGGAAGTCTCCCTCTTCGAAGGTCGTTTCCGGCGTGATCCGTCCTGTCAGTCCGCCCTCATCCAGCGCTACACGGACAATAACGCCTACATTATGCTTCTCACAGGCCGGCAGCAGCTGATCCTGCGGACTTTGATCGAAAATATTATAAATAACCTGAACGGTATCCACGATTCCGGATTCCACCAGTTTAATCGCGGTCTCCGGCTGATGGTCGTTAATCGATACACCGAAGAAACGTATTTTGCCCTGCTCCTTCAGCTTGCGGACACCCTCGAGCCAATCACCCTGCTCCAGCCAGTCATCCGACCATACATGAAACTGCTGAACGTCGATGCGCTCCAGACCCAGGTTGCTCAGGCTCTGCTCGGTGCTGGCAATTACATGCTCGGCTGTGAAGGTTTCATTGGCGGGAACACCTGCGCGTGCAGGCCATTGAAAGTTCTTCGGCGGAATCTTGGTGGCGACGTAGATCGTTTCCTTCGACTCCCGGACAACTTGTCCAACCAGCTTCTCGCTGTGCCCGTTGCCGTAACCAAGCGCGGTATCGATGAAATTAAGACCGAGCTCAATCGAGCGGTTCAATGCTTGCAGGGATTCCTCGTCAGATGCCCCTATCCACGACGTCTTGCCAATGCCCCATGCGCCGTATCCAATCTCCGACACCTTCAGTCCGGTCTTGCCAAGGGTTCTATAGTTCATCTATCCTGCGCCTCCATTTCATTTGGACCGGCAGTCCGTGCAAGCTCCGGTCTATCATCATTATAGAGAATACCATAACCTGTGGTAAGAGCTGAAATAGGCTTCACTTACTTACTTTCAGTTTACCAAGAAGACGTAAAAAACAAATCCCCCTTCATTTCCTGCAGCAGAAAATAAAAGGGGATGCGATAAATGAATGTCAGGCGGGTGAGGCAAGGGGATTTATTTGAACAGAGACAAATATTGCCCGTAGCCTTCCTGCTCCAGATCCATCTTGGGAATGAACCGCAGTGCGGCGGAATTGATGCAGTAGCGCAATCCGCTTGGACCGGGACCATCATTGAACACATGACCCAGATGGGAATCCGCTTCCTTGCTCCGTACCTCCGTGCGGATCATCATATGGGTGAAATCCTGTTTCTCCTTCACATGTCCGCTGACGACAGGCTTGGTGAAGCTCGGCCAGCCGCAATTGGAATCGAATTTGTCCAGCGAGCTGAACAGCGGCTCTCCCGAAACAATATCCACGTAGAGGCCTTCGCCGTTAAAATCCCAGAATTCATTGCGGAAAGGAGGCTCGGTTCCGTTATTTTGCGTCACCTCGTATTGAATCGGGGTTAGCTGCTCCCTGCGTTTGGCTTTATCCTTATCTGTATTCCAGCGGCTTTTGATAAACGCGTCGCGGCCGGAGCCCTTGCGGTACATCCGGTACCGCAGCGGATTCTTCTTGTGATAATCCTGATGGTAATCCTCTGCCGGGTAAAAAGGCTTGGCTGGAACAATCTCCGTTACGATCGGTCCGTCGAACCGCCCGCTCTCTTCAAGCTTGAGTCTGGATTTCTCCGCCGTCAAACGCTGCTCCTCCGTGTGATAGAAGATCGCCGTCCGGTAGGAGGAGCCGCGGTCGTGAAATTGCCCGCCGGCATCGGTGGGATCAATTTGCATCCAATACGTATCCAGCAGCTTCTCATAAGAATAAATCTGTGGATCAAACGCGATTTGAACCACCTCGGCATGGCCTGTCGTTTCGGAGCACACCTCTTTATAGGTCGGGTTGACGGTATGTCCGCCCATATAACCGGAAACGACGCTGATAATGCCGGGCGTCTCCTCGAATGGTGTCACCATGCACCAGAAGCAACCGCCGGCGAAAGTTGCCAATTCATACAGATCCGCTGCTTCATCCAGTTGCTGTTCATTTTCCAAACTCATCTTTATCCCCTCGCTTTTTCCTGGCTGAGCCAGAATGATTATATGCGGAACAATCCATAGCCATTGAGCGGAATTATCGGCTGTTCATCCATCTTGAGACCATCTTCCTGAGAGTCGAGAGCTACCTTCACGAGCCACTTGGTAAAGCCGGCTACATTCATCGTTGCCATTTCTTCAAGACTGTAAAACCCGGCCGCATCCACTTCAAACTGGTCGGGAGTCGGCTCGCCTGAGACATATTCCATCGAGAACGCAATATAAACATTATGAATCCGGCTTGGCTGATCGCGGACCGCTACAAGACTTTTCACTACGGCCTCAACGCCCGTTTCCTCAAGAACCTCGCGGCAAATCGTCTCATGAATAAGCTCGTTTTGTTCGATATAACCGCCTGGCGTGGTCCAGTATCCTTTGCCCGGCTCCTGGGCGCGCCGCACGAGCAGCACCTTGTCTTCCTTCACGACAAGCGCACCGACCCCTACGCTGTAATTACCCCAATGAACGAAGCTGCAAGCGGTGCATGCGCTGCGGGGTGTGCCGTCCACATCCCGGAGCTCCATCGCGCTGCCGCAGGTCATGCAATATTTTGCCTCCATAAGTGCTTCACCCTGTCCGTGTTTTATATATAGCGACTGTTACCCTGTGATATCCGTATGCCAGATTAATTATATACCATTATGTTCCCCAGCAAAAACATCAAAAAAAATCCGCACCTGACAGGGCGGATTTTAAAGTTCGGGCATGCTTGCTGCTAGACGGCAAAGGAATGGCTGCCGATCTTCTCGAGGACCTTTCGCGTAAAGATCCATTTGGAAGTGGCGGTGTCGGGATTATAGTAATAAAGCGCATTATGGGTGGGATCCGAGCCTCTGACGGCGTCACGGGCCGCTTTAAAGGCAGTCTCGTCCGGAATCAGCCAATATTGGCCGTCAGCAACAGCCGAGAACGCATGAGGCTCCATGATGACTTCCGAGACCGAATGCGGAAACAAGGGAGAATGCAGCCTGTTCATCACAACGGCGCCGACCGCAACCTGTCCCTTGTAGTCTTCTCCTCTGGCTTCGCCGTAAATTACCCGGGCCAGCATCGCAAGCTCCGGCTTGCTGACCGTAACCTTCCTGAGCGCCGCCCAAGTCGCCGGTCCTGCGATTCCATCGCTACTCAGCCCGTGAGCTTGTTGAAAACGCATGACGGCCTGAGAGGTCTCTTTACCAAAGGACTGCGTTAATGCACCTTTGAAATAATCCAGAAGCTGCAGCCTGAATTGCAAATCCGGCACATCCTGACTCTTGCTGCCAAGCTGAAGCGTCTTGGGAGCCACAGCCTCGGAATGACTGCAGGTTGCAGCCAGCGCTGCGGCCGTAAACAATATGACGAGCAGTGAAATTCGTTTGAACATTCCTGATAATTCCTCCATACTCCATTCAATTTGCCCGGTTCATCTCCTGCGGAAACGTTCGGCTGATGAATTGTAGCATGGATAATGGTAAAAGATGCTTATTGCTAGTTTTTTTTAATCATCTTAAAAATCTCTCATATGGCCGGAAATATCATAACCTGCCACCCAATCCAGCCGGTTGGCCATAAACCCGGATGGCAGCGCCCGAAGGATCATATTGCGAAGGCCAAGCGCGGCCGGATGTTCCAGCTGAACCATCCTTGCCATGCGGCGGGACTGTCTGACTATCCGCGTCGTACGGGGAATTCGGCTCAGCTCGTAGGCGCTCAGTGCCGACATGATATCATCCCCGGATATGGAGATCTTCCTTAAATGATAGGCCAGCATAACTGCATCCTCAATAGCCTGCGCGCCTCCTTGACCAAGGTTCGGCAGCATGGGGTGAGCAGCGTCGCCAAGAAGTGTAACACGCCCGCTGCTCCAGGTCTTAAGCGGCTCACGGTCAAACAGATCATGGGAGAGAATGGCTTCTTCGTCCGTGGCCGCTATAACGGCTTCAATCGGACTATGCCAGCCTTTAAAATACGTTAAAGCCGCCTTTTTTCTCTCTCCCGGCAGAGCCTGCGTGCCTCTCGGTGCATTGACGGCTCCAAACCAGAAGACGCGTCCCTCACCCAAATGGGAAAATCCAAAGCGCCTGCCTGGGCCCCAGGCCTCGAATCCGCCGCCGAGATCAATGGGATACCGGCTGTCCTCGAATTCCGCAATCCCTCTCAGCGCTGTGAAGCCTCCATATTGGAGAGGACTGCCGCCAAAGCCCAGGATCTGCTCCCTGACGACGGAATTCACCCCATCGCAGCCGATCAGCACAGCCGCCTCATGCTCTTCCCCATTCTCAAACACGGCATGGACGCAATGTCCGCGGTTCTCCAGCCCCTTAAGTTTGACGCCCAAATGTATATCCGTCTCCGGCATCGATGCAAGATGATTATAGAGATTATGCTGAAGCGCTGCCCGGTGAATCAGATAGCCAGGTGTTCCATACCGGGCAGCTTGTTCCCCAGCCGGTAGAACGGTCAGTATCCGTCCGTCATGCGTGCGGATCTCTGCTTTGCCGACCGCGGCTCCCTTGAATCGGATCTCTCTACCCACACCGAGCAAGTCCAGCGCTTTCATCGCGTTGGCCGCAAGCACAATACCGGCGCCAAGGTCAGCCAATTCATTCGCTTTGTCAAACAACCTTACATGCCAGCCGCTCTGCCGCAGAGCTATGGCCGCGCTCAATCCGCCAATACCTGCGCCAATCACAATTGCCTCTCTGCTGATCGGCGGTGCAGCTGCAATCACATCGTTGTCCCCCTTTTGACACCTAGCGCCGCCGGTTTTTCCTCACTAACATTGGAACGAAGGTTTAAATTGCGATATCCGTCATGCGATCAAATGTTCCCTATTCCGGTTTACATCGACCAGTACCTGCATTACAATGAAGCTATCATCATACATATCGCTGCAAGCTGCATCATGGATTGAAAGAATCATCCTAAGAAAACCTGAGGTGAGATGAAGTTGAATGTGATCAAGCTGAAGGACCGGCAGGAACTGGACCGCAAAACGCCTTCCATGCCATGGTATATAGAGAAATTTATCAATTATAAATTACCGGATCTTTCCCCGTCCTCCCTGCTTGAATACGTCAGGGACTACGAGACTTTTCTGTCCTGGATGCTGGCGGAAGGGCTTGCCGCAGGTCCGTCCATGCGGGATGTGCAATTGGAGGAGCTGGAGAAGCTGCATATGGACAGCATCGATCAGTTCAAGATGTTTCTGGCTACCCGCCGGGAGCATGCCAACAGCAGGACAACCATATCGCGCAAGCTTTCCTCCCTGCGCTCGCTTTTTCATTATTTGAGCCAGATTGCCGAGGACGAAGAGTTTTATCCGCTCTTGAAACGCAATGTCATGGCCAAAGTCTCGATCAAACGGGCGAACAAGCCCAAGGATACCGCGGCCAAGCTTGAGGGCAAGCTGCTGCAGGAGCGGGAAATTGACGAGTTTATCCGGTATATTCATGAGGATTACGGTTCGGACGCCGCGGCGAACAAACAGGCCATGTATTCCTATATGCTCAATCGGATCCGGGATACCTGTATTGTCAGTCTTATCCTCAATTCCGGGCTGCGCGTATCTGAGATCGTAAATATGAATACCGATGATCTTGATATGAAGAAGAAGCTGCTTTATGTGTTTCGAAAAGGGAAAAACGATGACACCTTCAAGACGCCGGTTTATTTCCGTCAGGAAGCCATGCATGATCTGCAGCTGTATCTCTCCCAGCGCGAATCGCAATACAAGGCGCCGAAGAGGGAGAAGGCGCTGTTTTTGGCCATCGCCAACGGCAGAAGCGAGGGCTCACGCATGACCAAGCGGGCCATTCAGGAAATGGTGATCAAGTATGCCAAGCGGTTCGGCAAGCCGTATCTCTCGGTACACAAGCTGCGGCATTCCTTTGCAACCGATTATTACTTGCGCAACGACCTGTACAAGACCCAGGAGCAGCTTGGCCACGCTTCGCCGGAAACGACACAAATCTATGCCCATCTCACGGACCGTACCATGGCAGAGGCGATCGACCGCCAGAAGCGCGACGATTAATTGCTCAAATAAAGTCGATCTGCTGGTCCAGAATAATTTCCTCAACAGATGTCTCCGGAAACACCTGGGCAGGTATGAGCGAAAATTCCACAGTCTTCAGGTCATCCGGCAGGGCAGGCGCAATATGGAAGGTCATTGTCGTCTGCGCTCCGTTACCGCCCATGCTGCTCCGCCTTACGGCATAATCCTGATCCCCTATGATTTCAAGGGTCAGATTTGCTTTAATGCGAGTATGGCTGCTGCTGTCGGCATTTTCTCTTCTGTTATTTATTTCCAGATAAACGACACTTACAAGCTCATGCTGCATGGCATGCGTCAATATATAGTCTATATGATCTTTTGTCACCTTCTTCATAATGGAAACAACACCCTTCAAATCGCCGGTACTGTCAGGCATAACAGGCCGGGTGCGTTCCTGGATATTCTGAAAAAAATAACTGATCTGCAAGTCTGCCATCTGGAACTGCTCGCCCCAGGCCTGCACCTGCTCCCAAGGCGGAAAAAACCTGCGGTTTCCGGTGAGTGCCTTCCTCTCCTTTATAAGAGACAACAGCTTCTCGTCAATTAATTTGATTTGATCATTATATTCGTTCGGAATCGCTCTTAGTTCGGACCACACCATTCAACATTCACCCTTTCGTAACATAATTGGCGGACCCTATCACCATCGCAACCGTATAGATAGTAGAATCATATCATGATACGAAACGTGGAGGTTTTTTAATTCAATGCTAAAAACCGCAATCGGACGATTGAGATGGATCGGCAATGTGGAAGGCGTCTCCTATCTCGTACTGCTGCTCATCGCCATGCCCCTCAAATATTGGGCCGACATCCCCATCGCCGTAACCATCACAGGCGCGCTGCATGGACTGCTCTTTACGCTGTTTCTCCTGGCTCTGCTTCATGCCTGGATCGTCAGAAAATGGTCCTTCCTGTTTGTCTTTATCGCTTTTCTTTCCGCCTTTATCCCGCTCGGAACCTTCTTTCTGGACGCCAGACTGCGCAAGGAAGCCTAGCTGTCTTCAGCCCATTCGCTTGCTAGTGCTCATAGATCATTTTACGGGTCATCCCGCCATCTACCGTCATGTTCAGGCCTGTCACAAAATCATTCTCCGGATCCGTCAAATATAAGCAAGCACGGATGATGTCGCCGGGATGTCCGACGCGTCCTGCGGGATGCTGCTCATGATCAACCGGACGCAGTTCCGCATAATTGCCTGTTTCGATCCATCCCGGACTGATGCAGTTGACGGTAATATGATCGGGCCCAAGCGACACTGCCAGCGAATGAGTGATGGCGACTATGCCTCCCTTCGTAGCGGCATAAGCCTCGCTGTTAGGCTCGGACATGGCCGCGCGTGTAGAGGCAATATTGACAATCCGGCCGCCGCCGCCGGATTTCATCCGCTTTGCAGCCTCGCGGGAGCAGAGGAAGGTGCCGCGCAAATTGACATGAACGACACTGTCCCATTCGTCGACCGACAGCTCGTAAGGGGATTTCGTGATGCCGAATCCGGCGTTGTTAATAAGAATATCGACCGTTCCGTACAATTCCCCGATACTCTCAAACAACTGCACAATCTGGCCGGGCTGGCTCAAATCCGCTTCAATGAATTGGGCCAAGGCGCCCGTTTGCGTGAGTCTCCGGGCCAGAATAGGCCCCTTCTCGTTCTCGATATCCGTCATAATTACCTGCGCTCCCGCTTCGGCATAGGCTTTGGACAGTTCACTGCCAATGCCTCCTGATGCTCCTGTCACCACAACTACTTTCCCTTCATATTTCATGCGGATTTCAACTCCCTATTTTGTAGAAATTTATGGACTTCAGCTGCTGCTTGACAAGACGGAGCTAGCGGATACGCTGAATGCATTCCACGCGGTTGCCGAAGGGGTCCCGAAATTCAAACCGGTCATAGCCCGGTATGGGTATTCCATCCAGAATCGCAATCCCCCGCTGGGCAAGCGTTGTTTCGATAAGCTTCAAATCTGTGACTTCATAGGCCAAATGGGCCTTGGTACGGGTCCGGTCCACGCCGTCCTCCGTCCCGATATGCAGGGCAAGCGGCCCTACTTCAACCCAGAAACCGCCTCTCCCGGCAAGAGAATCCGGCTTGGGAATCTCCTTTAACTGCAGCACCCCGCAATAAAAAGCTCTTGCCTGATCCTCCTGACCAGGTGGAATCGTAATCTGGGCATGATGGAAGCCGGTAATCATAACGTTTCACCCTTTCCCCATTGCTAAACCTGTTCGAAATTGAAGTCATGCCAGCGAAGCTGATCGTATCGCGCGTACACGGTCTATTACCTCTCCATGCCCGACTTGAGCACTCTCGCCCGTTCGCTCCTTCAACTCCACCAAGCCCTGGGCTATTCCTTTACCGACCACAATCCGGATAGGAAGTCCGATCAGATCGGCATCCTTCAGCTTTACGCCCATCCGCTCTTCCCGGTCGTCGTAGAGCACTTCGATTCCTTCCTGCTTCAACTGTTCATACAGAAGCTCAGCTGCTGCGAGCTGGGCTTCATCCTGGAGGGAAACGACAATCAGATGCACATGATAAGGCGCAGTCTCGATTGGCCAGATCATCCCGTTCTGATCATGATGCTGTTCCACAATTGCCGCCAGCAGCCGGGTGACGCCAATTCCGTAGCAGCCCATAATGATCGGCCGTTCCACGCCGCCCGCATCGAGAAAACGGGCATCGAAAGCTTCACTATATTTCGTTCCGAGTTTAAATACATGTCCGAGCTCGATGCCCCGCTCCATAACCAGCTCCTCTGAGCAGCGCGGGCAGCGGTCCCCCTCCTGCGCATTGCGGAAATCGCCGACCTGCTCAAGCGGAAAATCCCGCCCGGGAAGCAGATGCCGCAGATGATAATCCGCTTCGTTCGCTCCCGCTACCGCATCGTCCATCGCCGCCACATCCCGATCGACCAGAACGGGAATAGAAGCTGCGAGTCCAACCGGACCCGCAAAGCCCGGAACGGTTCCGGTCGCGGCCTGAACGGCTGCGGGACCAGCCAGCTCCAGATTTTCCGCGTTCAGCCACAGCTTGACCTTCGTTTCGTTCACTTCATCGCAGCCCCTCACGAGCACGGCGGCAAGGCGCCCATCTGCGGCATAAATCAGTGTTTTGATCATCTCCTGCGGCTGCTGGCCGGTATAAACGGTAAGCTGATCAATGGTCTTGATGCCCGGAGTGTGGAATTTCTCCGCAGCGGGAGTAACTGAGCCCCTTATGCCGGCAGAGCCGGAGCTTTGGAACTGGGCCTTCTCCAGATTGGCGGAGTAGCCGCAGGAGCGGCATGACATAATGACATCCTCTCCCGATTCGGCCAGAGCCATGAATTCATGCGTGCCTCCTTCACCGCCAATGGAGCCGGCATCCGCTTCCACCGCCCGGAAATTCAGACCGCAGCGTTCGAAAATGCGGTGATACGCCTCATACATGGCATCGTAAATCCGGCCCAGCCCCTCCCAATCGGTATCGAAGGAATAAGCATCCTTCATGACAAACTCGCGGCACCGCAGCAGACCAAAGCGCGGACGGCGCTCGTCCCGGAACTTGGTCTGGATCTGATAAAGCAGCAGGGGCAGCCGTTTATAGGAGTTCACTTCCTGCTGAACGAGCGTCGTGATGATTTCTTCATGAGTCGGTCCCAGTACAAATTCTCTTCCGCTGCGGTCATGCAGCCGGACCAATTCGGGGCCATATCTATCGTATCTTCCGGATTGACGCCATAAGTCGGCCGGTTGAAGCGCCGGGAGCAGGATTTCCTGCGCCTGAACCTTGTCCATCTCCTCGCGGACGATAGTCTCTACCCTGCGCAGCGCCTTCCTGCCGAGCGGCAGAAGCGAATAAACTCCTGCGGCGAGCTGCCGGATAAATCCGCCCTTCACCATCAGCTGGTGGCTGACCGCCTCGGCATCGGCAGGAACTTCCCGCAGAGTCGGGATAAACGAATGACTTTGTCTCATTGCTTTAGCACCTCCGCTACTATTGAAGTTCTCAGAATCCATCGGATACAATAAAACGCGCCCGTCCCCGGAAAGGGACGAGCGCGCTGTCTCGTGGTACCACCCTAATTTGACTATGCCAAGATTCGGCACAGCTCTCATTAGCGGATAACGGGAATATCCCGGCTGCAGATACTATGATTTCCCTGCAGCAACTACAAGGCGGGGAGCAACAGGCGGATGCCGGGAATTTTTCAGCCAATGAATTCCCTCTCTGGACGCAGGCCGCAAGCTCTTCACGAAGCTTCACTACCACCCATTAAGGACGGCAAGTATGCAATCTATCGCTCATATCCTTGATAATCGTTGTTAACTATGCCTGGGAGCCAAACCCTGACCATTTCCCAAGACCTGCAAATAAAATAACCCATCCCCATGGCAAAGTCAATCCCGGTACCTTACGCCAAGCCGATTCCTCAGATTTAGACATGTAATTCGTAAGCGATAATATAATTTTTAATTGATAACGTATGATATTCCATGTATATTTGAACATATAGTAATTAAAGATGTCATTTTGCATTCAAAAAGTCATATAACGGCCAACACTTCTTTTAACCATCCCTATACTTCTTTTGAAAGGAGCTTCCATTATGCAAATCTCGCCAAACGCAGGGAGTCCCGCGATTCAGATCGATGAAACAGACCGTAAGATTATTAAAGCCCTCAACATGAACGGGAGAATTTCATACACCGATCTGGCCAAGGATATCGGACTTTCCCGGGTTGCGGTGCAATCCAGAATCAATGCCCTCATGGAGAACGGCGTGATCGAACGTTTTACCGCCGTCATTAATCCGGAGAAAATCGGCATCCTCGTCTCCGCCTTTTTCAACGTGGAAGTGGAGCCCAAGTATCTGCACGAGGCCGCGACGGCGCTTGCCGATGAACCTGTCGTAACCAGCCTTTACCATATGACGGGTCCCAGCAAGCTTCACATGCACGGCCTCTTTACGAATAACCAGGAGATGGAGCAGTTCATGAAGGACGTGCTCTATAAGCTTCCCGGAATCATGAGCGTGGATTGCCAAGTACTGATCAACCGATACAAAAGCCGGATGGGAATGAGGCTATAAACGATGACAGACTCTATTCAGAAAACCAGCAAACAGGATTATCGGGATTTGTCATGGGCCATGCTCAAAACCGGCATTATCGGATACGGCGGCGGTCCATCCGTTATTCCGCTCATCCAGTATGAAGCTGTAACTAAGTACAAATGGCTGGACCAAAGTGAATTCGGCGAGATATTGGCGCTTGCCAATGCGCTTCCGGGTCCTATTGCCACCAAAATGGCCGCTTATCTGGGATACCGGCTGCGTAAAAGTCCCGGCGCCTTAATCGCTCTGCTGTCGCATATTATGCCTACAGCTCTTGCCATGGTGGCGCTCATCTCCATTGTCCGGTGGCTCAGCGGCTCGGCTGTAATCGCCGGTATGATCGGTGCGGTCACCCCGGTGATCGCGGTTATGCTTGGAGTCATGGCCTATGAGTTCGCGAACAGGGCGGTCAAGGGGCTTGGCATGACAGCAGGCCTGTTCTTCTTCCTGCTGGCTTTCCTGATGATGAACGTGATCCATATTCATCCGGCTATTGTCATTGCCCTCTTCATCGCATACGGGATTGTCCATATCCGGACAGTAGCCTATCTGAAGAGCAAGCGGAAAGAGAGAATGCCGGATAAGGGAAACTAACAGTGGCTTTAAACGTCCGGTGAAAATACAGGCTGCGCATGCGGAAACGTCTTCCGATCGCTGTTGTACCCCTGAATTTTTTTTATTTTGGATACCTGTATCTGATAAATTCGGGGTACAAAGGCGAACGCTTACGCTTCTCCAGACTATTTCCGCCTGCTCCGCCAGTTAATCACCGGACTTTTAAACCCCTCGCAGATTAATTAAAGTAACGAAAAAAGGATGTAGCGCATGGACTGGATAGAATGGATTCATCTTTTTCTGGGCTTTCTGATTTCCAATGTATTAGGCTATGGAGGCGGTCCGGCTTCCATACCGCTGATGTATCAGGAGATTGTCACGCATTACGGATGGCTGACAGACCCGCAATTTTCCAATATGCTGGCGCTCGGCAATGCCCTTCCCGGTCCTATTGCGACCAAGATAGCCGCATATGTCGGCTATGAAGTGGCAGGCTGGGCCGGCCTTGTCATTGCCTTGGCGGCCACCATCCTGCCCTCGGCGATAGCACTCATTCTGCTGCTGCAGCTGCTGCAGCGTTTCCGCAAATCCAATGCGGTGAAAGGGATTACAATACTAGTGCAGCCGGTTATCGCCATCATGATGGTAACCCTGACCTGGCAAATCGCCTCCTCGTCGATTTCACTTATCGGCATCTGGCAGGCGTTAATCATCGCTGCGGTTGCCTTCTGGCTGATGCAGCGCAGGAAGATCCACCCTGCACTTGTCATTCTCTGTGCGTTTGCCTATGGCGGCATCGCGATCGGCGTGTTTCATTTATAGGTGCAGACGGTTTCCGTAGAATGCAAACAAAAGAACCAGTCAACTTGGACTGGTTTTTTTTGAGTTCTTATTTTCTGGTCTGTTCGCTCATGTTCAGGAAGTGATAGTAAAATGCGGTATTCAAATAATTACCGTTCAGAACGGCAAGTTTATGCGTTGTCCGCATCCGCGCTGACCGTTGCGACCGCCGCTTCCAGCCCGGCGTCAAGCTCCGCTTTATAGCTTGAAGACTGGGCTTCCGTCCAGTTCAGACGTTTGCCCATCCAGGCATGAACGGCTTCCTTCCAGCGGTACACCCGCGAGATATCGAAGAACAGCGCACCTGTCCGGCGGATCCAGAAATCCATCGGTGTGAAGGTCATTTCCTCATTGAGCGCATACTCCAAAGACGCAAACAGCTCCAGAGGAAGTCCGGATTGCACCTGCTCCTGCTTCCGGTCCTTCATAATCTGATGCAGCGAGCCGACATTGGAGCCGTAGAAACGGGCCAGCCGCTCCGCCGCTTCCGTTGACAGACCAAGCTTGACGCCCCGGGATGTCTGATCGGCAATAAATGCGCCAAAGCCTTTCGAGCCTCCGACATCGCCTCCGGAGAGAGCCGCGTGCCTGGTCAGGCAGGCGGGGAAAGCTGAACCCTGCTGGCGGGTCAGCTCCTCCGCCGCTTTATTCACGACTGCTTCGGCCATTTTGCGGTAACCGGTCAGCTTGCCCCCGGCAATGGACAGCAGGCCCGATGGGGAGCGGAAAATCTCGTCCTTGCGGGAAATTTCCGAAGGGTCTTTGCCCTCTTGATGGATGAGGGGACGAAGACCGGCCCAGCTGGATTCCACATCCATAGCGGTTAAGCGGACTGATGGAAACAAGGCATTCACCGCGCGCAGCAGATAGTCCCTGTCCTCCTTCGTCATCCGCGGCTTCTCGTAATTGCCGGTGTAGGTCGTATCGGTGGTCCCCACATAGGTCTTGCCAGCACGGGGAATAGCGAACACCATCCTCTTGTCGGGTGTATCGAAATATACCGCCTGATGCAGGGGCAGCCGGGATTGGTCGAAGACCAGATGGACGCCTTTAGTCAGATGAAGCGTCTTGCCCTGGCGCGAGCCATCCTTCTCGCGGAGTGTATCCACCCACGGACCGGCTGCATTGACAATTTGTGAGGCATGAATAACCACCCGTTTCCCCGTCAATTGATCGCTTGCCTCAACGCCCGCCATCTGCCCTGCTTCATATAGAAAATCATCAACCTTCATATAATTAATGGCCCTGGCGCCCTCGGCTACAGCCCGCTTCATGACTTCAAGCGTAAGTCGCGCATCGTCCGTGCGGTATTCGACATAATAACCGCTTCCCTTCAGTCCTTCACGCTTCAAGAGCGGCAGGCGTTTCAACGTCTCCGCCTGGCTCAGCATACGGCGGCGCTCCCCGCGTTTCACACCAGCGAGCCAATCGTACAGACGCAGACCAAGCGACGTCGAGAACCAGCCGAAGGTTCCTCCCGTGTAGATCGGCAGCACCATCCATTCCGGTGTCGTCACATGGGGAGCATTCTCATACACGATCGCCCGCTCTTTCCCGACCTCGGCCACAACGCCGATCTCGAGCTGCTTCAGATACCGGAGCCCGCCATGGACCAGCTTGGTCGAGCGGCTCGAAGTGCCAGCCGCAAAATCCTGCATCTCCACCAGTGCAGCCCGCATGCCGCGTTTCTGCGCATCAAGCAGAATCCCCGCCCCAGTGATCCCTCCTCCGATGACAAGCAGATCCCAGCGTGTTTCCTCCAGTTGACTGATGATCTCCTCACGGTTAAAGCCTGAAAAGTTAGCCGTCATAAAGTTGTCTCTCCCATTTCCCGTCAATTAGGAAGAAAAGGCTTCTCCGTCCTTTGGGCCGCGAAGTTCGTTTCTTCCCTCAAACCTTGTAGAAATTTATAGGCATGAAGCTTATGCACTCTGACAAAAAGGCTAGAAAAAAGAGAAGCCGCGACAAAACCTTCCCGCAAATTTGCGAAAGGTTATCACGGCTTCTCCATATCTCCGACCCATTATTAACTTGCTTTCATCCTACCACACATTTCAATTATTTGAAAGCCTGAGCTGCCCGGACAGCCCTGCTCCAGCCCTCGTATTTCGCTTCGCGGAGCGATTCCTCCATGCTGCTCTCGAATCGGATATCCAGATGCCAGAGGCCAGCAAGCTCTGTTCTGGAGCTCCAGAAGCCAACCGCCAGACCGGCCAGAAAGGCCGCTCCCCTTGCCGTCGTCTCGCTGACTGTCGGGCGCTCCACGGCGATTCCCAGCATATCGCTTTGGAACTGCATCAGCAGATTGTTCCGGGAACCGCCGCCATCGACGCGAAAGCTGGCAAATGACAGCCCGGCTTCCCGCTCCATCACCGTGAAGACATCCTTCGCCTGATACGCTATCGCCTCCAGCGTAGCGCGGACAAGCTGCGCTTTGCTGGTTCCTCTTGTCAGCCCGAATACGGCTCCGCGAACCTCATTGTCCCAATACGGGGTGCCCAGTCCGACGAATGCGGGCACCACATACACCCCGTCCGTCGAGTCGGCTTGCTCCGCGACCTGCTCGCTTTCCTGGGCGGAGCCGATCAGCTGCAGCTCGTCGCGAAGCCACTGCACCGCCGATCCCGCCACGAAGGTGCTGCCCTCCAAGGCATACTCCACCTTCCCGTCGATCCCCCAGGCAATCGTCGTCAGCAGCCCATGCTCCGAGCGGACGGCTTCGCTGCCGGTATTCACCAGCATGAAGCAGCCGGTGCCGTATGTATTTTTGGCCATGCCTTTCTCGAAGCAGGCCTGACCGAACAGGGAAGCCTGCTGGTCCCCGGCCGCGGCAGCAATCGGGATCGGGTGTCCGGCATACAGCTCATCTGTCGTGTGTCCATAAAGATGGGAAGTAGGCTTGACTTCCGGCAGCAGCTCCGGCGGTATATTAAGAATCGCCAGCAGCTCCTCATCCCATTTCAGCTCGTGAATGTTGTACAGCATCGTTCTCGCCGCATTCGAATAATCCGTTACATGGGCGGCGCCGCCAGTCAGCTTCCAGATCAGCCAGGTATCGATGGTGCCGAACAGCAGCTCCCCGGCCTCCGCTCTTTGGCGCGCCCCCTCGACATGCTCCAGAATCCATTTGATTTTCGTTGCCGAGAAATAAGCGTCCACCATCAGCCCGGTCTTCTCCCGGATGAGCTCCTCATGACCATCCGCCTTCAACTGCTCGCAAATTCCCGCGCTCTGGCGCGACTGCCAGACAACCGCCGGATAGACCGGAACGCCTGTCGCTTTATCCCAGATGACGGTCGTTTCCCGCTGATTGCAAATCCCGATTCCGGCAATTTGCTCCGGTCCGATATCATTCTCCTCCAGAACGCGCCGAAGCACCGACTGGGCTGACTCCCAGATTTCCTCCGCGTCATGCTCCACCCACCCCAATTGGGGAAAATGCTGCGTAAATTCCTGCTGGGCGATCCCTCTCATCAATCCCTGCTTATCGAATAAAATGGCTCTTGTGCTGGTGGTACCCTGATCCAATGCCAATATGTAAGAATCCGTAGAATGTTCCGCCTGGTTCATCCTTAACCACAATCCTCTCCGGGGCTTTATTTTCGAGGCAAGTTCCGTCTTACATAAAATGCTTCCACAATGCCGCATTGCTTGTGGTGACGGCAGTCGCACCCGCTGTAAGCGCTCTCTCCACATCCTCCGCCGTCCGGATGAAGCCGCCGGCAAGTATGGGAATGCCCGCCTCCTCATGCACTTCCTTGATAATGTCCGGCATAATCCCGGGCAGCACTTCAATATAATCCGGCTGCGTGCGCCGAAGCAGCGCATAATTCTTCTGGAGCGCGCCGGAGTCCAGCAGGAACAGTCGCTGAATCGCCAGCAGCTTGTTCTGCTTGGTTTTGGTGATGACGCCGGCGCGTGTTGACATGATGCCTGCCGGTTGAATCACCTGGCAGAGAAATTCAGCCGCATACTCGTCATTCTTGAGGCCTTCGATCAGATCCGCATGAATGAGCACCTGCTTGCCGCAGGACTTGGCCAGCTGAACAAGCGACTGAAGCTGACTGATATGGCTGTCCAGCAGCACGATGTACTGATAGGAAAAATTCAGCAATTTCTCGAAATCCTTTATATTTCTGGCGGCAGGCAAAATGAGCTGTTGCTGAAATGGCATTCCGAATCCGTCCCCCCAAGCCTCGATCGCATCGCTATCTCGCAAATAAACAAAAAAACACATAAAATCATCCCTCGCGCACGAGGCGCAGGAGTGTCTATGTGAATTTCTCCGATTCTTCCGTCACAATATGAACTTGAATCTAATTGTAGCTTCACCGCTGCCATGCGTCAAGCGCAATAACCCCGCATCAGCATCAATGCGGGGTTATCTGTAAGCCTTTCAAACGCCAGCTTCTTCATTCTCAGCCGTTGACATCAGCAGTCCTGTTCGCGGCCGCATAGCGGTTAGCCGGAATCGGAATGCCCAGATTGCCGCGTAGCGTATCCGATTCGTAGTCCGTACGGTACAATCCGCGCTCCTGCAGAATCGGCACCACCAGTTCAACGAAATCCTTCAGGCCGCTCGGAATGGGAGTATGGATGATAAATCCGTCGGCAGCCTTTTCCTCATGCCACTGCTGGATCAAGTCGGCGATTTTCTCCGGCGTGCCGATGAAGGCACCGCGCGGCGTTGCCGAGCGGAGGGCAACCTGCCGCAGGGTAAGATTTTGTTCCTTGGCCTGTTTTTTGATTTTATCCGTTCCGCTGCGGAAGCTGTTTTTGCCCAAATCGCCTACATCCGGGAATGCCTCATCAAGCGGATACTGTGAAAAATCATGATGCTCGAAGAAACGTCCCAAATAATTGAGCGCATTCTCAATGCTGACAAGTCCGGCAATTTCCTCGTATTTGCGTTCCGCTTCTTCTTCTGTTGCCCCAATGATGGGTCCTATGCCCGGCAGAATCACAATATCGTCCTCGGAACGGCCGTTCGCAATGGCGTTGTCCTTAATTTCCTTATAGAACTGTTTGGCTTCCTCTATGCTCTCATGTCCGGTGAAGACCGCATCGGCCGCCTTGCCCGCCAGCTTCTTCCCGCTCTCGGATGAGCCGGCCTGGAAAATAACCGGCTGTCCCTGTCTGGATCTTGCAATATTCAATGGTCCTTGTACAGAGAAATAAGTGCCTTTATAATTGAGCGTGTGCAGCTTGGAAGGATCGAAGAAAACGCCAGATTCCTTATCGCGGATGAAGGCGTCATCCTCCCACGAATCCCACAGTCCCTGCGTAACCTCTAGATATTCCTCTGCGATTTTGTACCGTTCATCATGGGACGGATGCTCGGTTTTGCCATAATTTTTGGCGGAGCCCTCAAGCGGGGATGTCACCACATTCCACCCGGCCCGGCCGCCGCTGATATGGTCCAGCGAGCCGAACTGCCTGGCAACCGTGAAGGGCTCGCTGTACGAGGAGGACAAAGTTCCTACCAACCCGATATGCGAGGTAGCAGCGGCAAGCGCGGACAGAATCGTGATCGGTTCAAAGCGGTTGAGAAAATGCGGGATGGATTTCTCATTGATGTAGAGACCATCGGCGATAAATACCAGATCGAATTTCCCCGCCTCTGCCGTTTGCGCCTGCTGCTTGTAGAACTCAAAATTCACGCTGGCATCTACCGGAACCTCGGGATGCCGCCATACGGACACATTGCCGCCCACCCCATGAATCAGTGCGCCAAATTTGATTTGCTTGCGATTTGCCATGCCAAATTCCTCCTCTGTAGACTTCCGGTGAAAAAGCAGGCGGCGCAGGCGGAAACGTCTGCTCTGTTGCTGCTTACGCTTCTCTAGGCGATTTCCGCCTATTCCGCCAGTTCATTGCCGGTATTTTAAACAGCCTCTATAATAACAACGTGGTTTCGTTCAGCTGCAGCCGGTAGCTCTTTACCAGCAGATTGCCGTTCATAATATCTTTGTCAAACGCCCGTTCGAAGCCAAGGCGCTCATATAATCGCACTGCGGAGTCCATCATATCGGATGTGTGCAAATGAACCGTTTGGGCGCCCCACTCCCGGCATTCTCTGGCGCATGCGCGGATAAGCTCAGTCGCGACTCCAAGCCCGCGCGCTTTGCGGGAAACCGCAAGCAGCCGGATAACGGGATTTTGGATATCCAGATCGCTTCTCCCATAAGCGGCTTCGGAGGAATCAAACAGAAATACGCTGCCGACAATTTCCCCATCCAGCTCCGCAACCAAACGCGATTTCGTTGCCGCCTCGCTCACGGAGGAGATAATATTCTCCTTGTACTCTTCCCAGCGATCCTCGGGGAGCGTCTGTTCATACTGGCCGTATGCATCCAATAATACCGCCTGGACAGCATCCGCATCCGTGTCTATCGCCTCACGAATGACAATCGTTTTCGTTGACATCGCATTCACCTGCTTCCCGAAGTTCTCACAACTGTATGTGCATCATGCAATCTCACCTATTAAGCCTGTGGTAAAAGAACTTTGCTCTTGATGCGCTCGATTTGAGCAATATGATTGCCTGCATGATTGATAAAGGATTGGATAATCGTCGACAATGCCACCGGATCTCCCTTGAAATTCAAAGCCGTCTTCTCCCAATCCTCAGCGGTCAAACGGCGAAACAGAAGGCTGTTATAAACCAGCAGTGCATGGAATACATCGAGAATATCCGATGCATGACCGGCATTGGGCGTTTGCCCGGCCACCCAGTTATCCTGATTGAAGGCGGGCAAGCGGGCTTCCGAGCCTGCCAGTATTTCGCGGAGCCGGAAGGACACGACGATATTATGGTCTGCCAAATGGGCAAGCACCTCGGTGATGCTCCATTTGCCGGGGGCTTCTTTTTCAGTCAATTGTTCTTCTGTCAGGCCGGCAACGGCCTGCTTCAACTGCTCATACGTCTCCAGATAGGACTCTATATTAATAGTCGTCTGACTCATCTTAACTCCTCCTTATAAATATCCGGTTTGCCCTCTCCTAACGCAAAGCAAACCGGGATAACGAAAATAATCCAATATCCTGTGCTGACTTGCCCTTCTCGATCAGGTCAGCCGCAATTTCGCCGACCACGCTGGCAAACTTGAACCCATGCCCGGAGAAGCCGCCGGCAAGCAGCACATTCCGATGCTCCGGATGCGTGTCGATGATGAAATCCTCGTCCGGGGTCATCTCATATTTGCATACCGCGCCGCTCAGCAGCCTCCCTGCAGCCCCCGGCATGAATGCCGAGAGCGCCCTGCGCAGATCGCCTTCATCCTCCGGATAGAAGCCGAATGGAGCAAGCTCCTCGCCGGGCTTCCATTCCACCCCGGTGTCATGCCTTCCGATCTTGAGACCTTTACCGTCAATGCTTGGAAATCCATAATAGCCGCCGTCCTTGGTTCCAAGCGTAAATCCGGGAAATACGCCGGAATCAAATCCGTTCCCTTCCGTTTCAAACCAGCCGACGACCTTGCGGACGGATCGGATAGGCAGGGAAATGAACGGTTCCAGACGCTTGAACCACGCTCCGGCGCTGATCAATACCTTGCCGGCGTGAAAGATGTTGTCTTTGGTACGGACGGTAACTCCACCCGCATCCGGCACAATATCCGTAACGAATGTATTTGTGAGCAGCCCGGCGCCTGCTTCCAAAGCAGCCCGTTTATAGGCGGCAACGCCTCTCTCGCTGTACAGGTAACCGGCATTCGGCTCATACATGCCTTCAAAGCCGTCCGGCAGCCGCACTCCTGGCCAGCGGCTGCGAATTTGCGCGGCATTGAGCAGTTCTATGGTTACCCCAAGCGCAGCGGCATCATCAAGGCGGACGTCGTAGGAATAGACATCCGGATCGGACATATTGAGCACACCCGAGCGCTCCAGCAGCTTCTCCCCGGTCAGTTTCTCCAGCTCAAGCCACCGTTCATCGGCGCGCAGCGCCATGGATACATAAGCTGCGCCGCCATGATAGGCGTGACGGATGAGACGCGGCTCGCCATGATGACTGCCCAGCGCATGCGGCGGATCAAATGCATCGATCAGCAGCGTCTTCAGACCGCGGCGGGCAAGCTCGTAACCTGCGCTCATCCCCATGGAGCCGGCTCCAATTACGATAGCGTCATATGATCGTTGATTGGTAATGGTGAACCCTCCTGCCCGCTCAATCGATTGATGGCGTCAACAGCCAGCTCCGCAAAGAAAGATGCGGCGACCGGCAGTGCCGCTTCATCCACATCAAAAGCGGGATGATGCCACTCCTGCGGCCCCGATGTCCCCATGAACACAAACACGCCGGGCACTTTTTTCAGATAAAAGGCAAAGTCCTCACCCGCCGGGGACGGAGCGGGCCGGACAACCGTCAAGCCCAGCGATTCCGCTGTGTGCGCCGCCTGGGATGCCCACTTCTGATCGTTGATCACTGCCGGCGGCCCGTCAATCCAGTTGACTCTGGCTTTGGTCCCGAAGGCAGCGGCCACACCGATGACCACCTGCTCGAAACGCTCCAGTACCCTGCTGCGCACATCCTCGTCAAAGGTCCGGATGGTGCCGTCGAAGATGGCCCTGTCGGCAATTACATTCCAGGCCGTCCCGCTGTGGAGACGGGTCACGCTGACGACGGCGCTGCCCAGCGCGCTAACATTGCGGCTGACGATCGACTGCAGGGCGGTAATCATATGCGCTGCCGTTACAATCGGATCAAGACCGGCTTCCGGAACCGCCGCATGTGTGCCCAGCCCTTCCACCGCAACTTCAAATCCATCGGCGGCAGCCATAATCGGGCCCTCTTTGATACCGATGGTTCCCACCGGCAGATCCGGTTTGTTATGCATGCCGAATACGGCTTGAACGCCTTCCAGAGCGCCGCTTGCGATAACCTGCTGCGCGCCTCTCGCCTTCTCCTCGGCGGGCTGGAACAGGAAGCGCACCGTTCCGCGGAGCTCCTGCTCCCTGCTTTTGAGCAGCAGCGCCGTGCCGATAATGGATGCGGTATGAAAATCATGTCCGCAGGCATGCATCCTGCCGGTAATGCGGGACGCGAAGGGCAAGCCGGTCTCTTCCTGAATCGGCAGCGCGTCGATATCCGCCCGCACGGCAACAACAGGCCCGCCATGCAGACCGCCGATTTCCGCGACGAGTCCGGTTTTGAGCGGATAGTCGGCGATGCGGATGCCGGCCTCCGTCAACCACCGGCGTATCGATGCGGTAGTCTCGAATTCCTCGCCCGACACCTCGGGATTCTCATGAAGATGACGGCGAATCGCAACCAACTGCTCCACCAACGGTTCTGCAGAAGACAAACTCATATCAACATCCTCCTTAAAGCTTTATACAGGAAGCTCGGTAAACGCCTGATTCAATAATTTGAACGAATGAATCCGTTTGTCGAACTCCTTCACGATCGTGGTGAAAATAAACTCATCCACACCGTAGGTTTCCTTCAGCTCCAGCAGCCTTGCACGGACGGTTTCCTTGGTGCCTTTCGTAATATCCGCATCCCGGATTTCATAAGTAAAGGTCTCCCCGGCCTGCCTCGCGAATTCCTCCGCCTGCTCAAGCGTGCCGACATTCACAGTCTTGCCGCTGGCCAGCGTCACCCGGACATTCTTGAACTCTCCCGCCATTTCCACGGCTTCCTCATGAGTATCCGCCGCGATGACGGACAATGCAAGGATGGTTTTCGGCTGTGCGCCGGTTTCCCGATTGAAATTGCTGCGGTAGACTTCAAAAGCCTTCTTCGCCGTTTCCGGATCATTGTTGATAAATAAGGCAAAAGCATAGGGGTAACCGCGCTCGGCGGCCAGCTCGGCGCTGCTTACGCTGGTGCCAAGCATATGAATGGCAGCCGGCTGCTGAGTGAGCGGATTCGCCTGAAGACCTGCGAGCGGGTGATCCTCCCCTGCCGGACTGTGGAGAAACTGCTCCAGCTCTATCAGCTTCTCGGCCAGGGACGGTGAATCCGTCTGCCCCTTCTGCAGCGCTTTGGTGGAACGCGGCAGTCCGCCGGGTGCCCGGCCTATGCCGAGCTCCACGCGGCCTGGCGCCAGCGCCGCCAGCACGTTGAAGTTTTCGGCTACCTTATAAGGGCTGTAATGCTGCAGCATGACGCCTCCCGATCCAATCCGGATCTTCTCTGTCCGGGCCAGAAGATAGGAAATCAGCACCTCCGGGGAGGAACCGGCCATCAGGGGCGAATCATGATGCTCAGACACCCAGAAACGCTCAAAACCAAGCGATTCCGCCAGCTGCGCCAGTTTGACGGTATTGGCCAGCGCCTCGCCCGGCGTTTGCCCCGGGAACACAATGCTTTGATCTAAAATACCAAATTTTACAGCCATTTGCATCCGCTCCAATCGTTATATGGAATACACGCCTTCCGGCGTAATGCGCTTCAGGAACTGCTTGGTCCGCTCTTCTTTGGGCGAGCCGAAAATCTCTGTTGGCGTGCCTTCCTCCACAATGACGCCGTCATCCATAAAGACGACATGGTTTGCGACATCCTGGGCAAAGCTCATCTCATGGGTCACGATAATCATTGTAATGCCTTCCCTGGCAATCTTGCGGATGACGGCCAGAACCTCTCCCACAAGCTCCGGATCAAGCGCCGAGGTCGGCTCGTCGAACAATATAACATCCGGATTGAGCGCCAGCGCCCGGGCAATTCCCACCCGCTGCTGCTGCCCGCCCGATAATTGGCTCGGATAGGCATCCAGCTTGTTTCCAAGGCCTACCTTCTCCAGATGCTCCACGCTTATTTTGCGGGCTTCTTCTTTGGAGAGCTTCTTGACGATGATCAGGCCTTCCATAACATTCTCAAGAGCTGTCTTATGGCGGAACAGATTGTACTGCTGGAAGACCATAGCCGTCTTCTGCCGAAGCTGGTGAATATCCGCTTTTGCCGGATTCCTGCAGTTGACGGTGAAGCCGTCAATGGAAATTTCCCCGCCGCTTGCTCTCTCCAGATAATTGATGCAGCGCAGCAGAGTGGTTTTGCCGGAGCCGCTTGGGCCGAGAATGGCGACGACTTCGCCTTTTTTGACCGTCAGATCGATGCCCTTGAGCACCTGGTGGCGGCCGAAGGACTTGGTGATTTGGGTCAGCCTGATCATGCTACTCCCCCCTTGTTGTAAACGTTGATCCTTCTCTCGATAAGACCCGTTGCCCGCTCGATCAGGAAGGTCAGTGCCCAGAAGATCAGCGCGGCCGCAATATAGGCTTCTGCGAACTTCCAGTTCGTCGAGGCGACGATCTGGGCCTGGGCGTTAAGATCCACAACCGATACCGTAAAAGCGAGTGTTGAACCGTGCAGCATGCCGATGACATTGTTCGAAAGATTCGGCAGTGAAGCGGCGAGCGCCTGCGGGAATAAAATCCGCCTCAGCGCCTGCGGGGTGGTCATTCCCACCGAATAGGCCGCCTCCATCTGCCCCTTGTTGACTGCCAGCAGGCCTGACCGTATGACCTCCGACATATAAGCGCTGGCTGTGATGGAGAAGGAGATATACGCAAAACCAATCATCGGGATCGAGGCCGAGTTGAAGGACCAGCCGAACTGCTTAGCCAGGCTGTCTATGATCAGCTGAAGCCCGAAATAGATGAGAAGCAGATGCGTCAGCATCGGCGTGCCCCGGATAAAGGTCACATAGGATGCCGCGATAGGATAGAGCACAGGCACTTTATAGATGCGGATCAGAGCAATGGCCGTCCCGATAATAAAGCCGCAGCTTACGGAGACAATCGTAATGTACAGGGTTGTCGGAAGCGCCGCGAGCAGTCCCACGACGGCAGTCCAGATGAATGACGGGTCCAGCTTCATAGTCTCGACTCCCCTCTGCCAATGCCGATTGCGCCCGTAACCTGACGGAAGACCATGTTTATTCCTTTGCGCCTCCTGGTCTTCTCAACAGCCTGATTCTCGTGCCGGAGCAGCCTGCTTTCCAGCTTGTTGAACATTTTCTCCAGAATAAAGCTGATAATAAAATAGATGATCGCCAGTGAAATATAGGTTTCGATAAAATGCTGCGACAGCGCCCCAAGCGTCTGCGCCTTGCCGGTCATTTCCATAATGCCGAGCGTGAACGCCAGGGACGTGTCCTTGAGCGTGGCAATAACCAGATTGGCGAACACGGGAACGGAGATCGCGAGCGCCTGCGGCAGCATAATGCGGGAGAATGCCTGATAGCCCGTCATGCCCACCGAGTACGCTGCTTCCACCTGTCCCCTGTCCACGGCCGTCACGGCTCCCCGGATCGCCTCGGCCATATATGCCCCGCCATGCAGGGAATACGTCAGAATGACGAAATACAGGACAGGGACCCGGGAAACATCCAGATCAATCAGCTTCAGAATCTCCGGCAGCCCGTAGTAGAACAGGAAGAGCTGGATCAGAACAGGCGTGCCGCGAAAAAAGGAAATATACACCTGCGAGAAACGCTGCAGGACCGGTATCCGGTACAATCTAGGGAGCGCGACGAGAAATCCGACGACAATCCCCAGCAGAATCGAACTGGCCACAATGAGAAGGGTGATTCTCAGCGTAGGCAGAAGCTTGATCAGATACTCGAAGACATAGGAAATATCAAAGGGCTCGCCCATCTTGCGATCTCACCTTTCATAAGGTTATACAGCCTTGATCTAGGTGTAATCTTGACCAAGCCAGGTGGTGCTGAGTTTGGAAAGCGTTCCGTCGGCTTTGATTTCCTTGATGGCTTCGTCGATGGCATCGGACAGCTTCTGGTCATCGGCGTCGTTCTTGCGGAATACAAACAGAATTTCTGCATCGCTGAGCGGCTCGCCAACGGTTTTGAGCTTGCCCTGCGGATCGATCAAAGACAGCGAGAAATCAGCTGCAAGCGTAGCGTCGACTCGGCCTGTGGTCAGTTGGCTCACCGTATCGTTGGCTGCGCCGCTCTGGTAGACGATGTTGATTTTTTTGTCATGATCCTTGTTGTAATTCTCCAGAATTTGAGCCTCCGCGCTGGTGGCGCCCGTCAGTACTTTCTTTCCTGCCAGATCATCCAGCGTCTTGATGGTGTCATTGTCCTTCGCGACGACAATTTTATTTTTCCAATGTGCGTAAGCCTCTTTGTTAAAGAGATATTTCTCTTCGCGCTCCGGATTTTTCTCCATTTCATGAGCGACGAAGTCGATTTTCTTGGTATCCAGACTGAGCAGCAGGTTGGCAAAATCCATCGTTTGCAGTTCAAATTCATAACCTGCAAGTCGTTTGTCGATTTCCTTCACAAGCTCCACATCAAACCCGGTAAGCTTGCCGTTCTCGTCCAGGAAGCAGACTTTGGGAAACTGCGTTCCCGTTCCGACAATGATTTTTTTAACCTCCTGCGAAGCACCCGTACCGGCGGTATCGGTGGTGTTTGCGTTAGCGGCGGCATTCGTTCCGTTGGCGGAACCTTCGTTTGTGTTGTTCTTGCTGCCGCATGCCGAGATGACCAGGACGATAGCGAGAATCAGGGAAAACACAGTAAATTTCTTCATCTTCAAACCCCTCCGATTATGTTCATATATTATGTTTATAATTCCTACCGGATAAGTAAGGATTATAGTTGAGATTTACTTTACACCCCGCTCCGGGCATCGTCAATAGGTGCGCTTATAGAAAGGTTCTATATGAACATTCAAATATCCAATCATCCCGCAGCGGCGGGGCTTCAGCGGATCGAAAGCTCCTTGCCAATGTCCAGAATAGCTTCAATAAACGCCGCATGCTCGCCAAGATTGGCGATCAGATTCGTCTGCATGGAAATGCCGTCCGTCTCTGGAAAATAAATTGGAAACAGCTTGCCGCTGCGGATTTCCTGACGCACACACCAACCCGGAAGGAAGCACATCCCCGCTTTCTCGATGACGAGCTTCTTGGCCATTTCGGAGTTGTCCGTCTGGATCTGGATATTGGGCGGTTGATCCAGTTTATCGAAGATCCGGTGGATTCGCAGCCAGTCCAGAGCTCCGCACTCGAAGAAAACAAGCGGCTGCCCGGCAATTGCTTCGATCGTAAGCGTCGTTTCACTCAGAAACGGGTGGCCTTCATACGTATACAGCTGGATCGGGTCCTCATATAATTTGACCGACTGCAGATTGGGGTGGGAAACATTGCGGACGAAGCCGATGTCCACCTCTTTGTTAAGCACTTTATTGACAATATCATCTGTCACACCTGTGACGATTTTGTACCGGGTTGACGGAAAAACCCGATTCAGCAGCGGAAGCAGCTCCGGAATCAGGTAATTCGAAACCGATAGCGTACAGCCGATTCTGAATTCATCCGGGAGCGATTTCTTCTGGTTGATATTCTGCTTGCCCTTCTGATAAATCAGAAGCAGCTGCTGGGCATAAGGCAGGAACCGCTTGCCTTCTTCCGTAACCTGGATTTGCTTGCCGATCCGGTCAAACAGCTTGCAGTTCAGCTCACGCTCAAGCGATTGAATGCGGGCCGTTACGGACGGCTGCGACAAATACAAGGCTTCGGCAGCCTTGTTGAATCCTCCATAGTGAATGACATAAACGAAAGCTTCCATATTTTCTATATTCATTGGCGTTCATCCCCTTTGATTCGATAGAAGCGGAGGCGTAATGCCGTCCCGCTGTCTTCCCTGGATTAAAAGAAAACATTCCGTCTGTATGGACCGGAATGTTTTTATAATGGTTTCAGCTCTGGTTTATCAAACCGCCTGCTGCGTACGCTCCAGAAAGGAGTCCAGAACATTCGCAAGCTTCCCTCTTCCGAAGGATATAAACTTGCCTGTGCTGACGCCTTGATCACGTGCAGCAAATTCAAGAAACTGTATAATTGCTCTTCGTCTATCCATAATATCCACAAGCCCATTGTCGAATAGCCGCTGGTCGATTGTATTGTAGATGCCCCTGTTCAGCTTGAAATGAACCAGGCAGTACTCGTAAAAGGCCAGATCGGGCCGCTGCAGCACCTGCTTATCGATACCGGTTCCCATGGCCATTCATCCCGCAGCAATTTCTTTATTGCGTGCTTTCTTCCACTGCAGCTCGTCATGCAGCTGTCCCAGCGCATCATCCAGACGCTGGCGGATTTCCTCCGATACCTCAAAGACATTGTTATCGAAGCGGCTGATCGCCTGGTCTACCGCGTAGACGCCGCCCAGAATATGATGCCCGCCCAATGCGGCAATAACAGGCTTCAGGGCATAGTCGATGGCCAACAAATGCGCAATGGAGCCGCCGATGAAATAAGGCAGCGTAATCTTGTCGCGCAGACCCTTCATCGGTATCAGATCCAGGAAGGTCTTCAAAACGCCGGTGTAGGACGCCTTATAGACGGGGCTGCCGATAATCACGGCATCCGCTTGTTCTACCCAGCCAACCGCCTCGATAATTTCGGGGCTGTTGAAATTGGCCTGAATCAGATCCTGCGCCGGCAGATCGGCGACATGGATCGTTCTGATCTCATGTCCCCATGCCTCAAGCCTGGGCTGGCTATATTGAATGAGTCCGTACAATCTCGAGCTCCGGTTCGTGCTGCCTGATATAATCACGATTTGTGCCATTGAATGACCTCCTGAAAGTTTTTAGGACGAAGGAGACAATACCTGCTTCCTTGAGCTTACACTTTTGCATATAATGGATATCATTTATTCACGATAAATACCCAGTATTCCAATAAGAATTAATGTTGAGCTAAATATAGCAAAATTTCTCTCCTTTGTCTATACATCTTTAGCTAAGTAATTGGCTTATCAGCTATCCTCTGAGCCGGACAGCTGCTTGTTCCCGCATGTATAAGATATTGCTCTTGCCTGGAGCGCAGGCATAGCAAAACACCTCTCTTGCTCCGAGAGGTGCCTGCCGATTCTTCTATCAGGGCTTGGGCAGCCAGGTTTCCTATCTTCCATAAAACTGCGATCCCTTGCAGACCGTGGCTTCCATTTCTTGATTGCGCGGCTATTTGATTAGGAACGATTGTACTTCGTCCATAACCTTGCCGGTGGCGATCAGCCCGCTATTGATCCAGTAATCATAGTTCGCTTCGAATACCCGGTTTTCTTTGACTGCGGGAAGGCTTGTCCAGATCTTGCTGTCCATCATTTCATTCCTGAACGCTTTGCCTTCTTCCTCGGTTATCATGAAGATTGCGTACGCATCCTCCAAGTCGGGCAGCTTCTCCAGGGAAAGCTCGTTCTGGGCTTCTCCGCCCGCATCCTTCACCAGCTTGGTCTGAGTCAGCCCCAGATCCTTGTAAAGCACCGCTCCGCTGTAAAATTGATCTCCCAGCAGCGAAAATGTTTTGCCGGAAATGTCTACAATCGCCACAGGCTTGTTCCCGATTGCAGCCTGCAGCCGCTCTTTGGCTTTGGCCGCTTTGGCCTCATAATCGGCAATGGCCCTCTCGGCCGTTTCTGACTTGTTCAGCAGCCCGCCCAGCGTCCGGAGGGTCTTGCGTCCATCAGTACCGGACATGGCGAAAGAATAGGTCGGAGCGATTTTCGCGTAGTTTTCATACATGCCGTCATTGCCCAGAAACGACGCAAACAACAAAATGAGATCGGGGTTGTTTGATGCGACATTTTCCGGTTCGAGTCCTCCGCCGCCGAAATCAACCTTTGGCAGACCGTCAAGCTGATCCTTCAAATAGCCGATGACATTGTCGCCCCGCGACCATTGCGCCACATGCTTGATTCCGAGCACTGTCAGCGGATCCTCCAGGTAAGGCGCCCAAATGCGCTGCGGGTCGGAGGGAATCGTGACCTTATGTCCCGCTTCATCCGTTATCTCCTTGCTCTGCGAGGCATCGGATCCTTCAGCCGGCCCGGATGTCTCGGGAGCTGCCGGAGGCTCGGTGGTGGAAGCGGCTCCGTTCGATACGTTGGCATTGCCGTTTCCGGCAGTGGAGCCGCACCCGCTTGCAATGATGACAACGACTCCGATCAGTAACAATAGCAGTGAACCTTTTTTCATAATGATTTGTCTCTCTCCCTAATTGATAATTATTCTCAATAAGGGCAATTATAATATGGATGAGAGCCCGCTGCCATGGACAAAACGGCATTATACGGATGGACGTTTCGCAGCAAACAGCTGCAGCACCTCATCAACGATGCGATTATGCGCGAATGCCGTATATTCCAGCCATGGAAACGGCCGAATGAGAAAAATATGCCCTTCCCTTACTGCCTTGAGATGCCGCCAGTGGTCCGACACCCGCAGCTTCTGCCAGAAGATCGAGGAAGCTTCGTCCTCCCAGACCATGAGCAAGATACGATCGGCTTCAAATTCGGCCAGCCGCTCGGCGGATGTCTCTTCAACTCCCTCGATTTCCCCGATATTCCGTGCAGGACGAAGCCCGAGATCGCCATAAAGCACAGCGCCGATATTTCTTTGACCGTACACCAGTATCCGGTTTTGGGCAATGCAGACAACCATTACAGAATCCCTGCCGACTATGCCGTGCAGCGGGCCGCGGGCGTCCGCTGCTTTACGGTCGTAACCGCTCAGAAACTGCTCCGCCTCCTCCGTCCGTTCGAGAAAGACGGCAGTCGTCATCAGCTGCTCCCGCCAATCCGTCCGGGACCACGGAGTAAACAGGGACGGGGCTATTCGGCCTAATTTCTCTTGCACGGAATGGCTTTGAAAATCTCCTCCAATGATCACATCGGGGGAAATCCGACCGATTTCCTTGATCAGATCTCCGTCATCGTCGTTGAATGCATCCGTCTGAAGGACGGGGATATCGAGGTGGTAGTAAGAGCGGTAGTAGCCCGACCATCGGCTGTTCAACGCTGCCGAACCCGGCATGATTCCAAGTGCCAGCAATTGGCCGACAGCCGGGTAGCCGAGCGCCACAATATGACGTTCTTTGTTCCTTGCATATTGCGAAGGAGTAACGCCAGTATGCTTTCTGAACAAACGGCTGAAGTAAAACTCGTCGCGGTAACCTACCCGGTGGGCAACTTCGCGGACGGATCGGCCCGATACGAGCAGCAGCCTGCGGGCGGCTCCCAGCCGTACGGAGGTCAAGTATTCCAATGGCCCGATTCCGTAACGGCTGCGGAAGCGTTCGCGAAAATGCGTTTCGCTGCTGCCTGCCATATTTGCGAGCTGACCGATTGTCAGATTTTCGAAGTAGTTCTCCTGCATTTGTTTTCGGACCATCTCCAGCATATCGCCGGTCTGGTCCCGGGAATGTTGACGCGCATGGCTCGCGATCCATGCCAGAACTTCCAGGAAAAGGGCATGCAGAGAAATACGTTCCAGCTCGTCGCCCGCATTCCATTGCTCCGCCAGCTGGCAGCCGAGGGCAAGCGTCCGCTCATCCGCGGTGCCCGCAAATTCCCCAATCGTCCTCAGCATGTCCAGCCCGCCCGCCGACGGTCCCCCGTCCCCTGCGATGCCCGGGCGATGCACCGCAAATTCAAGGAAGAGCAGCTTCAGATGCTCTTTCATATCGGCGGCACAATGGACCTCCAGATACTGACGGGGAGGGACGCCGTATATTTTGAATGAATTTAGATGAACTGGACTTCCATTGAGCTTGATGAGAGCTTCGCCGGCTGTGACGATAACAATAAGATGACGGTCCGGCCGTTCGCGTTCCAGTCTCATACCGCCTGTAAGTCGGACAAGCTCGGCCTTCACTGGCAGCAGCCAGAAGTCCTCCCGATTTTGCTCGTTCACGTGAATGATTCCTCTCCGCTTGTGTAAGCCGTTAGTGATTGTGCTTATTTTAAATGATAATGATTCTCGTTGTCAAAGATAAAGGCTGCTGCTTGCCCCGAGAATCTCTCATACAGTCACTAAACCGCAAAAAAAACCATACCGGACGCGGGGGAGCGTGTCCGATATGGCCCCTTCAATATACATATATTTTCACATTATCGGCAGCTGCAACGTGCGGATTAAGACCTAACCCCGTTCGTGACTTCAACCGCATGCAGCGTTTCACGGATAAAGGCGGGAAGGTCCTGCGGCGTTCTCGAAGTGATCAGATTGCCGTCAACGACAACTTCCTTATCTACAAAAGTAGCGCCGGCGTTGCGCATATCATCCTGCAGCACCGGAACACTGGTGATCGTGCGTCCTTTGAGCAGCCCGGCGCTGATCAGCAGCTGGGGGCCGTGACAGACCGCCGAAACGGTCTTGTTCGCCTGCAGCATGGCGGTGACGAATTTTTTCATACCTGCATCCAGGCGGATATTCTCCGGGGACGAACCGCCGGGAATGATGACCGCATCGAATTCCTCGGGTTTAACGTCGCCAATCGCTTTATCCGCGGTATAGCCCGCCTTCCCCTGCTTCCCTTTCAAGGTCTCTCCTGCTTTCAAACCGACAATTACCGCTTCGTGCCCTTTTTGCCTGACAGCCTCATAGGGCTCTGACATTTCGGAGTCTTCGAACTCCTGACCTAATAGAAAAGCAATTCTAGCCATCGAAAACCAGCTCCTTCTTTGTCATGATATACTGCGAAGACGGTCCCGCCTACGATACCTATATTACCCTTGAGGCACAGCAAATAATCACACGGGCGGCAAAAATTGGACTTTATGTCCTGCTGTCTGCTGCTAACTCTCCAATTGAATAAAGGGGCTCCACTGCCCTATCGCATACAAATGCAGCTCATGCATGGCCCGCGTGCATACCGTATAGAACAGCCTACGCTCGCTCTCCCGGCCATACTGGACAGCTGATGCATTATAGACAATGACCGCGTCGAACTCCACCCCCTTGGCCAGATAGGAGGGAATGACCACTACGCCGGATTCGAAGGTCGTGGATTCCCGTTCAACAAGATGAAGCCCCGGGATCACTTCGCTGAACGCCCGGTAAGCCAGCATGCTCTCCGCGGCTGTTTTGCAAATAATCGCAACCGTCTGATGTCCGGCTTGAAGTAAACCGGCAACCGTGCCGGAAATGAGCTTGTGCAGCTCCTCTTCGCCAGAGACAAGCGTCAGCGCTGGCTCCTCGCCATCCCGGTTGAACGGCTGAATAACCTCTCCTCCTTCAATACAGCGGCTCGTAAACTCCACGATCTGCCGCGTCGAACGGTAGCTTCGGGTCAGCGTTATGGTTTCCGTATCCTCCGGATCATAGAGAGCGGATAATGCCTTGAATCCGCTGCTTCCTGCCGCGTTATGGGCATTAATCGACTGGTTCAGATCCCCAAGCGCCGTTACTCTGCTGTGCGGAAACAGCCGCTTCAGGAAGGCGAACTGAAAAGCGGTATAGTCCTGCGCTTCGTCAATCAGCAGATGACGTACGGAGGTATTCGTATGAAAGCCGCGCACACGTTCGACCAGATACAAATATGGAGTTGCATCCTCATAGGCCATTTCACCCTTGTCCAGCCTTGCAATCGTTGCCGCGCATATTTCCTCCCAATGCTCCGGAAGGCCGCCCTCAACTTCGGAGGCGAATCGCCGGGCAAAGGCAGGATCGGCATAAAGCTGCCGGTAGGTCGCTTTCAGATTGACGAAGGCAAACTTCTTCACCCGCGAGCGGAGCGGTTTGAAGCTCTCGCCAAGGACATAATCGATCAGCTCCTCGCGTTCAAGGTCATGGTCATCAAAGGTCGAGCCGGAGTATTGTTTTTTTCGCTTCAGGTTCTGATAAATCCGGGCGTAGGTCTCATTATCCAGCAGCTCGATGGCATCCATCGCCCAATCCTCACCGCGCGCCTCCTTCTGGCGCTCGCTCAGACGCTGCAGCAGCCTTTGGGCCACCAGGCGGAGACGGTTCGGAACAGCCATTGACGGGTCCAGCGAATAGAAGGACTCCGCTATGCCCTCTGCCGTTACGACGGCCTTCCCGCGGAAGACAAGATCGCGGAAAAGCAGTCCCTGCCTGCCCAGTTCAGCCAAATAGCGGTCCATCAGCGCGACGAAGCCGTCCGAAGCCTTGAACCGGATCCCTTCAATGCGGGCTTCGTAGCCCGGCTGATCCATCCCCGTCAGCGCGTATTCCAGCTGGGCATACGGATTCTCCAGCCGGAAGGCCCTCCCGATCCGGTAGGCCAGATAGTCCTGGAAGGTCGTCTGCTCCATATTTTCCTCGCCAAGCTCGGGAAGAACGGTAGAAACATAGCTGTTGAACATCGGATTTGGCGAGAACAGCACAATTTGATCGGCTTTCAGAATGCCCCGGTACCGGTAAAGCAGATAGGCTACTCTCTGCAGCGCGGCAGAGGTCTTTCCGCTGCCAGCGGCGCCCTGAACAACCAGCAGGCGGCTGCGCTCATTGCGGATGATCCGGTTCTGCTCCCCTTGGATGGTCGCCACGATGCTCTTCATCTGCGCGTCGGATTGTTTGCCCAGCACCTCCTGGAGCAGTTCATCCCCTATGGTCACACCGGTATCGAATAAGCTGACAATAATGCCGTCGCGGATTACAAATTGTCTCTTCACCTTCAGCTCGCCATGAATCGTTCCGGATGGAGTCTCGACCTCTGCAGGACCAGGAGGATAGTCGTAATAGAGACTGGATATGGGAGCCCGCCAATCATAGATCAGATAATTCTCATCCGCGCGGTCACGAAGGGAGGCAATTCCCAGGTAGATACAATCCTCCTGCTGCTCCCCGTCTTCCATAAAATCAATCCGTCCGAAGTAGGGGGAATTCCGCAGCTTCCTGAGTGTTCTAAGCTGCACGGACGCCTGGCCGTGAGTACGCTCACGCTCGGACAGCAGCTCGGCCTGCTGCTTCATGCTGGCAAAGGTTTCTGCCACTTCCGCAGTATCTTCAAAGTTGACGGTTACGTCTTCCCAGAAATTTTTCCGTATTTCGACCATTTCGGATTTTGACTCCAATGTTTCCTGCTCCAGCAGATCTATGCGTGTATCGATCTGTTCTACGACCTCATCCACGCGCCGCTGTTCCTCTGTCCAATCCTGATTGGTTTCGTTCATCCTCTAATCGCCCTCTCATCCAAAAGAAACTATTGACATTCCAACAATTATTATGATATAATTATAGTGGATAATTACGAAAATTTATGATTTTTTCTTTTCAGTCCGTCTATAGATTTTACCAGACTGTCATCAGAAGATCAATTCATTACTTACGCTTAATAAGCGGAGCGCTCCTGCAGCGCTCCGCTTTCTTGTTTTTGCCGGTAGAACGGCAGGGCTTGCAAAGCGCTGCCTTATTTCTTTCCGGACAATCTGCCGGTCTCCGCATCGTAGGCATCGAAAATTTGCCGGGCAATCGGAGCCGCCCCCCAGCCGCCAAACCCGCCGTCGGGAACGATGACCGCCACTGCCAGCACCGGGTCTTCGGCCGGCGCGAAAGCGATCAGCACCGCATTTTCCACTTTCTTGCGGTCTCCCGCGTCCTGCTCGGACGTGCCGGTCTTGCGCAGAAAGGTATAGTTGACGCCCTCAAAGCCCTCGACCTTAACCTGGGACATCCCCTTGTAAATTTCATCCCAGTACTTCTGGGGGAAACTGATGGTATTCAATACTTTGGGCTCAAAGCCCTGAATGATGCTTCCATCCGTGCCGCGGATTTCATTCACGAATTGCGGCTGCATTCTCTTCCCGCCGTTGGCCAGCATTGAGGCATATTGGGCAAGCTGAAGCGCGGTGTACCGCCCCTGCTGGCCGAACGAAGCCCGGACAAGCGCCGACTGCCTGCTTGCTGCCTCGGCTTCGTGATAATAATCGATTACGCCGGCCGATTCCCCCGGAAGGCCGCTCTCTGTAGATACTCCCAATCCGAACTGCTTCATATAGCTGTCCCATACATCCACGCTTTTCGCGCCGTACTTGTCCAGAAGCCTGTCTCCGACCATGGCCGACATGAAGGTATTGGACGATTTTGCGATCGCCTGATAAGGATGGAGCTGACCGTAAGCATGGTTGTCGGAGTTATGGATCGGCACCTCATGGCCTTTCTTGCCGAAATAATATACCCCCGTGTCGGAGTAGACGGAGCCGGTCGTGAACAGACCCTCCTGCAATCCAATCATGACTGATAAGGGTTTCTGCGTCGAACCCAAATATACGAGCGAAGGCGGATGCCGGTCCCGCTCCTTCTTGGAATCATAGGGAGCATAGACCTGCCGGATCGTGCCGTTGTATTGATAATATTCGATATTCTTCAAATCCTCTTCGGATATTTTCCCGCCTGCCCATACATTCGGGTTATAATCCGGCATGCTGGCCATGGCGACAATCTTGCCCGTATTCACTTCCATGGCTACCGCATAGCCAGTCTTGGCATTTTTGCCTTCGTTCAGAGGCGAGCTTGCGGCGGTTTGGAGCGTCTTCAGCTGATCCGTAATCGCCTGCTCCGTTGACAGCTGGACATTCCGGTTGATGGTCAGATAGATATCATCGCCGCGCACCGGTTTTGTAATTTTGGGAGGTCCGATAATCAGGCTGCTGGCATCAACCGGATAGGTTTTCAAGCCGTTTTTGCCCCGCAGCTGATCCTGATACATATATTCAAGCCCGTCCATGCCTACATCCTCATCGTCCAGAAGCTGCAGCGCCGGGTCTGTCTCTTCCTGCTTTTGTTTATACTTGTCCACGCTCTCCCGCACACCCTTATATTTCTTCAAATAGCCGACCAGCTGCACGGCAATCGTGCTTTGATCGTAATGGCGGACGCTTTCCTCCACGATATCGATTCCCTGATACAGATCCCGGTTCTCGGAGAAATAAGCGATTTCCCCCTGCGACAAGCCTGATTTGATCCGCCGGGGCACCGTATACGAATTCCGGCTATGGCCCAGATCCATTTGACGGATGATGTCTCCGGAAGTCATGGCAGGCTCTTCCTTGCTGCCGTATTCAGCAAAAGCTTCGCTCAGCCTCGCGGCAAGGGCCTCGGCATCCTCTTCTTTGAAGCCCGGCTGAATCGAGAAATAGAGGGACTGCGAGGATATGGAATACGCGATGGGCTGACCGGATGAATCCAGTATATTGCCGCGCGCAGGCGGAATTTCAATGTCTCTTTGTCCCGATTTGCTTTCCTCCTCCTGGAGGGCGGGACTTCTGACGAATTGCAGAACAGCCAGCTGAATAATGAGAATGGCGAACAGGATAAAGGAGGCAAAGAAAAACAGGTTCAAACGAAGCGCAAAATGCCGCCGGCTCATGTTTTTCTTCACCGGCGGGTCGGCATGAAGAGACATCAATAACAACTCCTTGGCTGTGAATAATCGAGGGAATGGCAATTGGGACATATTAACATTTTATAGACGAGAATCCACGTCCAAAAGTTGCAAAAAAAGAAAGAAACCAACTGTCGCCGTCCTTTGGCGGCAAAGTTAGTTTCTTCCCTTAAATCCTATTGATTTATATTGCTTGAAACTTATTCCCGTTCTATAAGGCAAGATGAAACGGCTTAGCCGTCCTTTGATGGCTCAGTTAGTTTCTTCCCTTTGAAGTATCAGTTGGATAATTTTATATTTTCTTATAATTCCAAAAAACTTGCCGCGCTTGCAATGCAGCGCAGCGAGCCTCTCGACTGTCGTCCATTCCAAGCACCGTCAGCCGTACACCCGGTCTCTCGTCCGCAGCAGATCAGCCAGGAAAACAAGCGCCAGGCCTTGTCCCCAGCCCTGCACCCGCTTATGCGATACGCCGCGATAGCCCTCGGCATCCCGCATCACAGCCGTTCCCGCCGAAACGCCGGTCACCGACCCGTCATCGGTAATGCGCTCCATGATGCCGCGTATCGACTTGTTTACGTATCTGTTGTACAGCGTCCCGGAATGAAGCAGCGCCGCAGCGATCCCTGCCGAGCCCGATGTTTCCAGGTAGGAGGAATCGTCAGTCAGCACGGTATGCCACATCCCCTCCTCCGATTGCAGCCGCACCAGCGCGCTGAGCTGATCGCGGAGCGAGCCCTCAATCATCATGAAGGAGGGATGGGTGACATGAATATGCGGCAGCGCCTTCGCCATCGTGAGCGCGGCCCATGCATTGCCTCTTGCCCAATAAATCCCGGACATATGATTGCCGGCCAGATTATCCCAGCCATGATAATACAGATTCGTGACGCCGTCCTGCAGGCAGCGCTCATGTCCATGATACTGCAGCAGACCATCCTCCAGATAATCCTTCCTCTCCAGCAGCGCGCCCATGCGTATCAGAAAATAACCCGCCATCATCATCGTGTCGACCCATGCCTGCTCCGGGAATTGATAGGTGACAGAGTTCACGGTATGCTGGAATATTCCTTCCGCGAAGCGCGGCGCATCGAGCCGCAAATATTCGGCCATCTGCTCGGCGACCTCCAGATACGACTTGTCCTCCGTCGCCTTGTAGAGGGTAATCAGGGTATGTCCGACAGATACTCCATTGACGGAAAGCTTGGGCAGACCGTCCTCCAGCTTCTCGTCCACCCATGCCTTCAGCAAATTCAGATACTCTGTTTTGCCGGTTGCCTCGTACGCTTCCGCAACGCCATAGAAGGCGACGCCCGCGGGCCAATCCCAATTGAAATCCATCCGGAATATGCGTTCGACGACCCGGTCGATCGCGCTTGCGACCTGCTCCTCATCAAATACCAGTGGCGGCATTTATGACATCCCCTTCCTGATCAGCCCTTCAAACCGCTTGTGCTGATTCCTTCAACAATAAATTTCTGAAAAGTAAAAAAGACGATAACGACAGGCAGCAGACTGAACGTGGACATCGCGAACATCGCTCCCCAATTGGACAATGAGTCGCTGTCGAGAAACATTTTCAAGGCCATGGACACGGTATACATGCTCGGCTTGTTCAGATAGAGCACGGGGCCAAGCAGATCCTCCCATCTCCAATAGAAGGAGAAGATCGCCGCCGTCGCCATAGCCGGAGCCACCAGGGGCAGAATAATCCGGTAAAACAATTTGAATTTGCCGCAGCCGTCGATGGTCGCCGCCTCATCCAGTTCCGCCGGAATTGTCCGGATAAACTGAATCAGCAGAAAAATAAAGAACGGCGCGCCGAAGTAGCTCGGTATAACGATTGGCTTGATGGAATTAAGCCAGCCGAGTTTGGCGAAAAGGATATACTGCGGCACCAGCACCACATCATGCGGCAGCATCAGCGTAATCATCATGATCGTGAACCAGAACGTCTTCCCGGCAAACCGCAGTCTGGCAAAGCCGAAGGCCACCAGCGCCGAGGACAGCACCGCCCCGATCGTCGAGAGAATGACGATGATCAGCGAATTTTGCGTAAAGGTAGCAAAGGTATATCCCCCCACACCCTCCCAGCCCTCCCTGAAATTGGTCCATATCCAGGGGGAGGGAATCAGGGAACCCGCCGTGATGAAGATGCGCTCGCTTTGCTTGAACGAGCTCATAACCAGCCACAGAACCGGATAGAGCAGAAGAATCGCCCCGCCTGCAGTGAACACATGATAAAGGGACCATTTGAAGCGTTTGGACAGCATCATCATTGATCCCCCTTCGATTCGTAATGAACCCAGAAACGGGAGGTCTTGAACAATATCGCGGTCAGAATCGCAATAATAATCAGCATTACCCATGCCATAGCCGAGGCGTAGCCCATATTGGTGAATACGAAGCCCTGGCGGAACAGATAGAGAGAATAGAGAAGCGTACCGTCCAGCGGACCTCCCTCGCCTTTGGAAATGATATAAGCCGGTACGAAGGTCATGAACGCCCCGATGGTCTGCATGATCGCGTTGAACAAAATAACCGGGCTGAGCAGCGGCAGTGTGATCCGGAAGAAGCGGGAGAACGCCCCTGCCCCGTCAACATTGGCCGCTTCGTAGTAGCTGGACGGGATATTTTTCAGCCCCGCAAGAAAGATCAGCATGGAGGAGCCGAACTGCCACACGGACAGGAATATCAGCATCCACAGCGCCGCGAGCGGGCTGCCGAACCAGCGGACGGCTTCCAGCCCTAGCGATCCCAGCAGGATGTTGACCACGCCTTCGTCGCCGAACAAATTGCGCCACATGATCGATACCGCGACGCTGCCTCCGATAATGGAGGGCAAATAAAACAGGGTTCTGTATAACCCGATGGCTCTGGAAGCCGTGTTGAGCAGCATCGCGATCAGCAGCGCAAACAGCAGCCGCAGCGGCACGCCTCCCAATACGTAGAGAAAGGTTACCTTCAGCGAATTCCAGTATTTCGGATCATGCAGAAACATTTTTTTATAATTGGCTAATCCCGCCCATTCCGGGGCCGAGAAAAGGTCGTAGTCGGTGAAGGAGAGGTACAGGGAAACGAACATGGGAACAAGCGTAAATATAAGAAAGCCCAGAACGAACGGCCCGATAAAAGCATAGCCGGTGAGATGCTGCTTCCATGCGATTTTCAAATCATCAACCCCTACTGTTTAAAGGCTTTCATGAATCCGCGAAGCGGCTGCCTGGTACGTGGACAGCCGCTTTCGCGTGCGTCATGAGCGGTTACTTGTTCTTCTCCAGAACGGCATTTGCTTCTTCGCGGAACCGTTTGGCCGCCTCTTCAGGCTTGATTTGATCGAAAGCCATCTGCTCGCTGTAGGTTTTGAATATATTGATGATTTCGGCTGAGCCTACCGGGTCCGGGGGATCAACCGGCGTGCTGTTCGTTTCCGCCCAGGCGACATAGTCGAATACCTGCACCTGCGCGGGTTCGAGCATCGGCTTGAGCGCTTCCTTCACCTTGGAGGATACCGGCACGCCGCGCTCGCCTTTAATCAGCTTGTTGGCCTCGATGTCGTTGACGAAGAAGTCGATGAATTTTGCCGCTTCCTCTTTATGCTTGGAGTTCTTGGAGACGGACAGATACATGCTCGGCTTCAGATACAGCCCGGCTTCCCTGTCCGGCCCCGGCATATGCTGCATTTCCAGCGGTCTTGCCGCCACCTGCTGCAGAGCGACGAATTGATTCGTCCACTGCCAGATGCCGACTGATTTTCCTTTCACCACGGGATCGTCCTCCACGCCTTTGACCTGCGCCATATAATCGGGGTTCGGCACTGCGCCACTGTGAACAAGGTCAGCCAGCTTCCCGAAGAAATCGACGAACAGCTGGTCGTCCTCATAACCAAGCCCGGTTCCCTCGGCATTGTAGAGATGCTGTCCCATTGTCCGCAGATAATAGCCGAAGAACACTTCCGGTCGCATGCCTGTGTCGAAATAAAGGCCTGCTGCTTTGGCTTTCTTGGCCAGCGTCACGTAATCGTCCCACGTCCAGTCAGGGTCCAGCTTGTCGACGCCCAGCTTGCTGAGCAGCGCCGGATCATATTGAAAGTTGACGACGTTAACGCCGGCATTAAAGCCATACAGCTTGTCGCCCACATTCCCCCCGGATACGGCATTGTCGGAGATATCCGCTACATTGATGATGTTCGACAAATAAGGTGTCAGATCCTCAAGCTGTCCTTTCTCACCGTACTGCGACAGGTAGGAAATATCCATCTGGATAATGTCCGGAAGCTCGTTGGCTGCCGCTTGCGGCGCAAGCTTCTTCCAGTAATCGTCGAAGTTGGCAAACTCCGGCTCAATCGTCACATTGGGATGCTGGGCTTCATACATTTCAATAACTTTCAATGTGTAATCATGTCTTGGCTGACTGCCCCACCAGGTCATACGAAGCGTGACCGGTTTGTCGTCTGCCGTCTTCTCCGCAACCGTCTCATCGCCGGTATTTCCCGTGTTGCTCGTGGTTCCGGCATTGGCCGGTTCCGGATTGGATGCGCCGGTATTGTTTCCGTTTGCGCCTCCACAGGCTGCAAGCACGAACAGCAGCGTGAGTACAAGCAGAAGCATCATACTCTTCCTCATATGAACAGTTCCCCTTCCCCAGGCAATAGAATTTGGTAGCCCTTACATATCCAATTATAAGAATTTACAGATGAAGGGGAATGCAATAAACCGTGTCCTTTGTTCAAAAAACAGTCATTACAAGGTCCGCTTGAACTCCGAAGGCGAATAACCGGTATGCTTCTTGAATACCTGGCTGAAATACTGCGGGTTGTCGCCAAAGCCGAGGCGGTCCGCAAGCTCGAACACCTTGACGTCATCCATCCGGTCGATCATCGCAATGGCTCTCTCCATTCTCAATCTGGTGACGTAATGGGAGAATTTTTCCCCGGTTTCTTTCTTGAACAGCTTCCCCAGGTAATCGGCGTTCATATAGAGCATGTCGCCTGCCACCCAGAGCAGCGAGAGTCTTTGATCGGCCAGATTCACCTCAATGCAGCGGATGACCTTGGCGATAATATCCGATCTGGCATGCTGATAAAACGCCTCATTCGCCAGACAAATCTGCCTGGCCGTTGCGACAATAAAATCCCGCATCGCCTGCATGGTATCAAGCTCATCCCATTTCGCCAGCTCCTGCAAATAGCCGCCCACCTTCTCCGGCCCGCCCGCCCGGACAATACCGACATATAGGGGAACGAGATAAGATTTGACGAGAGCCGTCGCGAGATATGGCTGGGATAAGGCCTCGAAATAAAGATCCAGCCCCGCCTTCGCCTCCTGCCACTGCCCGGATTTTACCGCGAGACACACGCTCTCCTCGTCAGGAAGCGCAGGCTCCGCCTGCGGTCTTGACGCAGCGGCAATATCCTTTCTGGTGATTAGACTGTCCTCCCCCAGATAGAAACGGAAGGACAGGCATTCCAGCGTATCCCTGTATAGCTGCCTGACAGCTGTAATGTCGCCGGGATCGCTCAAGGTAGCGGCGGCTTTGATTTTATAATAGGCGGTGAATATCCGCCTGATTTGATGAATTAGCGCAAGCAGCAGCTCTGGCTCTGACGCTTCCCTGATCAGCAGCAGCACCTGCTTGCCAACGATGGCGCTGAGCAGCAGCCGTCTGGCCAGCAGCTCCTCGGCAATATTTTTGAGCGCGAACAGCTGCTCATATTCGCAGACTCCTTCCGCAAGAAGCAGAAGCAGCCGGACCTCCCCGCTTCCTGTTGCGATGCCAAGCAGCCTGCTGAAATCCTCCCACTCCTCCCGGCCGTACGTCTTGTTGGTCACTAGCTCCCTCAGGAACTGCTCCCGGGCATGCGGCTTGACTTTCTTCAGTTCCTGCTCCATGGTTTGCAGAAACTGCTCCCTGCTGAGCCTCTGATTCAGTTCCCCGACGAGTTCGTTCAACGCCTCCATAATGGCCCGCTCATTGCACGGCTTAAGCAGATAATGCCTGACCCCGAGCTGCATGGCCGTGCGGGCGTAATTGAAGTCGCTGAAGCCCGAGAGCATAATAAACCGGATGGAAGGGTCCATTTCGTACAGATGCTGAACCAGCTGCAGCCCATCCATGCCCGGCATTTTAATATCCGTGATCACGATATCAGGCCGCTCCTGCTCCGCCCACGCCTTGGCCTCCAAACCGTTGCGTGCGGTTGCGGCAAGGCGGGTTCCGCAGCCATTCCAATCGACAATCCGTGATATTCCCTCCAGAATAATGCGTTCATCATCGACAAGCAGCACCTTATACACGAACATTTCCCTCCTCTTTATCCAGCGGCAGCCGGAGCATAACCTTCGTACCTTCTCCTCTGACGCTCTCTATGGACAATCCGTAAGTCTCTCCGAAGAGCAGCTTGATCCTCTCCTCAATATTGCGCAAACCGACTCCCGAACCCTGCGGCTTGAGCTCGCCGCTCTGCAGCAGCACGAGGACGTCTTTCTCCATTCCGGGGCCGTTATCCGCTACCGTGATGGCAATTCCCGCCCCATCCGGCGCCAGGCTTGCATGCACATGAATCGTACAGACCCCGATCATTTGCTCAAGGCCGTAGTTTACCGCATTCTCGACAATGGGCTGCAGCGACAGCTTCGGAACGGCGCAGTCCAGCAGCCCCTCCGCGATATCCAGCCGGAAGTCCAGCCTCTCCTCGAAGCGGAATTGCTGTATGGTAATATAATTAAGGATAATTTCCAGCTCATGGCTCAAAGGGATCAGCGGTTCCTTCAGGTTGATGGAGCTGCGCAGCAGAAAACCAAGCGACTCTACCATGCTCGAAATGTGGGACTGACCGCTCATCTTGGCGGACCAGTTGATCGTATCCAGGGTGTTGTAAAGAAAATGGGGGTTGATCTGTGCCTGCAGCGCTTTGAAGTCCGATTCCTTGATCGTGATCTGCTTCACATAATTCTCCTGTATGAGATCGTCGATCCTCCTGACCATGATCCGGAAATTCCGGTGAAGCTGTCCGGCTTCATCCATCGCCATCGGGATATCGTCCTGTTCCTCGAAGCGTTCGAAATTATCCAGACGCACCCGCTTCATCTTGTCGTTAAGCCGTTCGATGGGAATGGTAATGCCCTTGGACAAACGGAAGGAGAAGATCAGCGCCAGAATGACGAGCAGGCCGTAGATCAGGTACACATAATGCTTGACATCGCCGATCCGCTTAAAAATACCATCGTAAGGAATGACATTGATATACGTCCAGCTTGTATTGGCAGAGGGCACATAAGTGATGAAGAATTGTTTGCCGCCGCGGCTTGCGACCGCATAACCCTGATTCGACCGCATATAGGTTTTCAGCTCGCTGCCTGTGATGGACGGCTGCTCGGGATAGACGAAATGATCGCCGTCCGCAATTATAAATTCGGCCGAGCTCGTGTCAAGCCCCTTCATAAAATCGCCAAACAGCTTATCCATATCGATGCGGATCGCAATCATGCCAAGCGTCTCCAGATTCAGCTGGTCATAAGAGCGGATTAAGCGGGCGGCGCTCAATACCTTGTCGGATTTATCAGGCAGAATCCACGTATTGCCGCCCATGAGGAGGCCGGTTTCCCGCTTGATTGCCTCTGCGCGTTCCTTCGAAGTGGAGATCTGCTTGGCGCCTGTAGCATATTCATCGTCCCGGTAATCAAAAATCTGCAGCGACAAAACAAAGGTGTCGAGACCGCCCAGGTTGATCATCCGCTCGCGAATTTTGGCCGCCAGGACGAAGCGGTCATACTCCGTGCCTCCATGCTTGATCGTGGTCAGATACGACTGCATCAGCCCGTCTGTTGCGATCCGGTAAGTCAGCTGCTCCATCTTCTTCAGCTCGTTCTCGATACTGAAGGAGGTCAGATGAAGCGCCTTCGCTGACTGCTCATAAATTTCTCCGTCGTACACCTCGAAGGCCACCTGCTGCACCACCACGATCAGAATCCCCACGGTCAGCATCACTGCCGAGATGAGAACAAACAGCTTGTATTTGATGCGGAGATTTCGGTAAAGCGCTTTCATCGAAAGCAAGGATACGCCTCCTTTTTATAAAGTGCCCCCGCAGCACGGCCAGCCTGCGATGGGATGGTTCTTATCTTATAAGCAAGCTTCGCAGGCTGTCAACGAAGAATCCTGTTCCTGGCGCTACTCCCCGTAAGAAGAAACGGCTGAAGGCGTCTTTTGAAGGCAAAATTAGTTTCTTCCTCAAAAATATCAGAGAAACAGCGACCAAATTTTGTACTTTCTGATATTTCGAAAAAAGCCCGGCCCCGCATCAAAGCTTCGGGGCCGGGCTGATCAAAAGCAGGTTTCGTGAGCGGCTGTCTATCAGTTTTTACGGGCCGCCTGATCTTATTAACCATCCGGAATTGGAGTCAGCGGCGGCTAAACTTCATTGTCCGGAATTTCCGGTGCGGGGTCCGGCGGAATTTCCGGCAGATCCGTCGGCGGAAGCTCCGGAATGACATCCGGCTTGATTTCCGGAGGTTGATCAGGTTTGATCTCCGGTATGACCTTTGGTGGAACCTCTGGGGGACTAATCGGCTCTTGATTGTCTGATACCCTTTGATCTATCCTGCTTAGCATGATTACCGCCTCCTTTCCTACTTATTAACCATCTGCCGCTGATTCTAACTCGGCTCATGCCGGACTGGATTTCCCGGGGGCCGGAAGCTTAACCGTGAACGTCGTTCCAATTCCGCATGTGCTGCTTACCGAGACTTCACCGCCATGCATATCAATAATCCGCTTCACAATGGAAAGTCCCAGCCCGCTGCCGCTCGTCTGGCGGTTGCGCGATTTGTCCCCCTTGAAGAAGCGTTCAAAAATATAAGGGAGATCCTCCTGGGCAATACCCGTTCCGTTGTCCGAAATCCGGATAACGGCTCCGTCCTCCGCATATTCGGCTTCGATCGTAATGGTTCCGCCTTCAGGCGTAAACTTAATGCTGTTGCTGAGCATATTCATCCACACCTGGGACATGAGATCCTCATCGGCCGTAATGTTAATCTCCCCCAAATCCACGTCCATTAATATATCCTTCTCCACCCACTGCGGCTCACAGGCGAGAATCATGCTGCGCAGCTGCTTGTCCAGCCGGTAGCGCTTGATTTCAAACGGATGCTTGTCGGATTCCAGCGAGGTCAGCTTAAGCAGATTATCGCTGAGCTTGGACAGACGGGCGCTCTCCGTCTCGATAATCGTGTAATAATGCTTGCGCTGGTCAAGACCCAGGCCTTCCTCCTGCTGCAGAGCCTGGGCAAAACCGCGAATGGAAGTCAGCGGAGACTGGATTTCGTGAGAGACATTGGAAATAAAGGTCTGCCTCATCTGCTCCATCACATCCAGCTCCACCGCCATATCATTGAGACTGTTCACGAGCTGGCCAAGCTGGCCGGGCAGAGGCTTGCCTGTACCAATAACCACTTTGAAGTCTCCCTTGGCAATTCTTCGAATGGCGTCAAGAATTTGAACCCAGCCCCTCATATCCTGCCGCCAAGGGCGGAAGCACAGGATCAGGAGAAACATCACGACCAGGCTGGCAATCTGAATGATCATCTGCCTGCCGTAGTGATTATATAATCCCGGGGCTTCGCTCTGAATGAACAAAGCCAGCTGTTTATCCTGCATGGCGAACGGCTGGCCGACTGTGGCAGCCGCCGTCTTGAACAGATTCGGCCGCTTGATATGCTTGACGATGCCGCCGGCGAGTACAGCCCGGATATCTTGCTCCTCCAGGTTTTCGGGAAAACGGTCGGCTTTGCTGCCATAGATCCGGACTTTGCCGGCTTCATCCGCAATCAGAATACGGTACCCGTTATGCCCTGCAATCTGTTTCCAAACCTGGTCAGAGACCGGCTGCCCGGCCGCAGCCAAGCCAGTCATCATCTCCCCGTCATGCTGGATGATGGCAAGCGATTCAGACTCGTTTCCCTTCTCTGCCACATAGCTAACCACGGTATAGGCGATGCTCCAGCTGACTGAAATCATAAGCAAGAAACCAAGCAGGCCAAACACCACTCTGAGCCAGTTCGGCATGGCTATACCTCCAGCCGGTAGCCGAGCCCGCGTATCGTCTGAATGCGAAACCGGCACTGCTCCTCGGGGAACCGCTCGCGCAGCCGTTTGATATGAACGTCGACGGTCCGCTCATCGCCTTCATAATCGAATCCCCACAGCTGCTCAATAAGCAGCTCGCGGGAGAATGTTTTACCCGGATAGCTGGCTAATTTGAACAGCAGCTCAAACTCTTTGAGCGGGATCGTCATGCTGCAGCTGCCTGCAATGACTTCAAGATTGCTGCGGTTTAGCTGGACCTCGCCAATCTGTACCGTCTGGGAGGTGGCGATCCGGTAACGCTTAAGCAGCGCTTTGACACGGGCGATCAGCTCCAGCGGCTCAAAGGGCTTGACCAGATAATCATCTGCTCCAAGCTCGAAGCCTTTGACCTTCTGCGAGGTTTCTCCCTTGGCCGTCAGCATGAGAACCGGCAGATCCGCATAATCCCGAAGCTCCCGGCACAGCTGCCAGCCATCCATATTAGGCATCATCACGTCGATGATGGCCATATCGATCCGCTCCTTCTCCACCAGCGCCAGCGCCTCCACGCCGTCAGTAGCTTCAATGGTTTCAAAGCCCTCGCGACCCAAAAACAGACACACCAGCTCGCGGATATGCGGATCATCATCTACAATCAGCAGCTTCGTCATATCTTCCATTCATCTCCGATTCCTGCCCGCGTAATAAGAAACGGCTGTCGTTGTCCTTCTGGCGGCGCAGTTAGTTTCTTCCCATAGACCTTATAGACATAAAGAGGAGTAAAACTTATACATGCTATAAGATGAACAAGAGGATATCTTATAACTTTTCCAGCTCATATCCATATACTGTTCGTGCTTTCATGATCAATTATTCCAATAATGGCGTTATCCGGCTGTTTCGTCAACACCGGCCAACAGGCACTTCCTTAACCTTGCAGATGGAGCGCCGGCGCCGCTTTGAAATGTAGTATAAGATCAATTTATGAACAGAACATGAACGAAGAATAAGGACAAACGCTAAACACCTTTGACAATTCGGGCAGCCCTGTTCGCGACCTGTCTGTACAGCTCTTCCTCATCTATCGTCAGCAGCTTTCTTCCCTGCATCAACAGTACCCCGTCAACCATTACACTGTCGACGTCCGCCCCGTTTGCGCTGTATGCCAGCAGAGCCTCAACATCATGGATGGGCTGCAGATGCGGCTTCTTTAGATCAATCAGGATCAGATCCGCCCGCTTCCCGGCTTCAAGCGTTCCCACATCCCCATCGATACGCAGCAGCTTTGCGCTCTCTATCGTTGCCATACGCAGTGCCTGACCGGCCGGCAGAAGCGTTGGATCGCCAAAATCCAGCTTTTGCAGCCAGGCAGCCGCCTTGATTTCCTCGAACATATCGAGCGTTGCCGCGCTGCCCGCGCCATCCGTACCAAGACCCACCGCAACACCCTGCCTCAGCAGTTCGCTGACTGGAGCGATTCCGCATCCCAGCTTCAGATTGCTGACCGGATTATGAGCGACTCCTCCCTTCATCCCGCCCAGCAGACGAATATCCTTATGCGTCAAATGAACCGCATGCGCGAGCAGCACATGCAGCGAATCGAACAGCCCAAGCTGATGCAAATATTCCGTTGGTGTCCGGTCATACCTTTCCCGAATGCGTACAACCTCTTCCCGGGTCTCTGCCAAATGGATGTGAACCGGAATTCCGCGTTCCCTGGCAAAAGCAATCACCTCCTGCATCGGCTGGGGCGGGCACAGATAGGGTGAATGCGGACCGATCATCGTCGTTATGCGGCCGTCCGCCGCTCCTGACCAGCGGTCGATCAGATCCACTGCCTCCCGCATACGTATTCCGCCGTCATCCTGCATAAACACAAGCCCCCGGGTAAGAGAAGCCCGCATCCCCGTCTCCACAACTGCGCTTGCAATGCTGTCCATTTCGATATACATGTCGGCAAAGGCAGTCGTTCCCGAACGGATCATCTCGGCCATGGCCAGCTTTGCTCCCCAATAGATATCTTCCCGGTTCATGTTGGCCTCGGCAGGCAGCATCTTCTGATGCAGCCAGTCCATCAGCTTTAAATCATTCGAAAATCCGCGCAGCAGGCTCATGGGCGTATGCTGATGGGAGTTGACCAGGCCGGGCATCACGGCCATTCCCTTCGCTTCTATAATCCTATCCGGCTGTGAACAAGGCAGCTGTGAATTCTCCCTCCCTTGCTCTTCGGTCCTTCCCCGGCCTTCCCCGGCTTCGTCCGGATACCTGACTACCGATGCGATCCGTTCGTCAACAATCCATAAATCTCCCTGAAAGGGCTGGGCTCCAGTCTCCATCGTCAAGATCGTACCGCCTTTAATCAACGTCCGCATGCAACCACTCTCCCTAACGCTTCATAGAGTAAGCCATTTCCGCATGGCCTTCACAAGTACGGTAAGCGTTGACCCGGGGTGAAGGTCAATCCCCGAAGACCCGATTATTTGTGAGCCATGACACTGTCCTCCAATGCGCATGCCACTTTGCCGCGGGATGAGTTAAGATGACAGGCATTCCTGAACGAAAACAAGTTTAACAGGAGGCTCGGTCAAAAAAAAGGACAGCAGACAGGATTCAAATCCTGTCTGCTGTCCTTCCTGTCAGTCCTGCCGTCGTTGGGGCGTCTGTACCGGCAGTTAATACCCTACCTCTACCGAAGCGATAACAACATAGATCAGATCATTCTTGTCTTCTTTATCCGGCAGCACAATTCCGCTTGAAGTTACCATTCCGCCGTCGACGATCTCAATCGTAACCTGACCATATGGGAGCTCCGATCTGACCGCTTCCTCGTCCAGTCGTTCACGGTCGCAGGGGACGGCCAGTCTGACATGAACCTTCATCGCCTGCAAATCATTGCCCGGAAGCACGGAGCGGAGACCCGGCATGGAGTTGTGGTGGATTGCATTCTGAACGGCTCTCACTGCCGCTTTCGTGATGTTCTGTCCATGCAAGTCGGTACCCATACCCAGCTCTATGAAAAAGACATTGTCCACGTTGATTCCTCCACCTTTGTTTTTTCTTGATTATAACAGATTGTGGAACGCTTCATGAACCTTGCGGCGGAGCCAAGCTTAAAAACAAACGCAGCACCGGAATCCGGCGCTGCGTTTGTTCTCCTGATAGCTGCCTGAAGTTAATGGTATGAACCTCATACAGTCGCCTTCAGGCGCCTATCCATTCCATGATGTCTGCCCGCGGCGCTCCCCCCACCTCTTCGGCCAGGATCTGCACCAGCTTGCCGTATTGAATTCTGGCCGCTTCCGCATCCCCGCACAGCCGGTACAGCTTCATCAGCTCGAAGTGGAGCTCTTCGGCGTGGGGAAACTTGTCCAACAGCTGGTTGTAGAGATGGATCGCTTCCGATACGCGATTCACCTGCGCCAGCAGCGTCGCCACCTCCGATGTATGCCGGAACCATAAATAGCGGAGGCGCTGGCGTTCACTCTCGGCCCATAAATAATCGTAATCCGCCAAATAGTCGCCGCGGTACAGTTCCGTAAGGGCAAGATGATGATCCAACGTATCCTTCGTCAGCGCCGGCGTCCCCATTACGCCCTGCTCCCAGACCTCGATATCAAGGGGAAGCCCGTTTACTTCAAGCTTGTAGCCCTTCTCATTGCTTTTCAAAACAAGCGTGACATCCAGTGCCGCGATAGTTTTGCGGATCTGATAGGCAGTTGTGTAGAGCTGGGTATAGCCTTTCTTGTAATCGACCTCCGGCCATAGAAGCTCCAGAAGCATATCCTTGCGGATCAGCTGCTCCCTGTGCAGAAGCAGGAAGGAGAACAGCTCCTGCGCTTTAAAAGTGCGCCACGGAATGGACTCCAGTTTGCCGTTGTCAAGCTCCAGCGTCTGGAAGCAGCGCAGCATAGCAGGTGAAGCTGAGACGGGTGATACGGGTTGAATATCGGACGCTTCAGGCCTACCGGCTGCCACAGCTTGCGGCAATGAGAGCTTCAGCCGCTCCACAGTCCTTTTCAGCCGCTCGGCATTCACCGGTTTTAGCAGATAATCGATCGCGTTAAGCTCAAAGGCTTTGATCGCGTAATCATCGTATGCGGTAACGAACACAACCTTCAGGTTCGGATCGCGCATTTGCAGAATCTCAGCCGCTTCAATTCCGCCCAGAGCCGGCATATCAATATCCAGGAAAGCGACGTCCGGTTTAAGGCTCTCCGCCTGATCGACCGCTTCCTGCGCGTCTCGTAACTCAGCGAGTATATGTATGCCCCCGATTTTCTCCAATTGTCTGCGTAAATAGTGGCTTGCCAGCGCTTCATCATCAACCAGTATCGCCTTCAATTGTATTCACCCCTATGCCATGTTCGAGCGTAAGACATCATATTGCAGCCAATTTCAAATTGGCTTGTTCATCATTTATGAAGTGTATCAAGGATGCGAGATGAATCTGTCGCATACACTCGATTGCTGTCAATACAGATTGTAGTTGTTCGGAAAATGTAAAACAACCCCGATTTTTCAGACAAGGAAGAGCCGTGCTTCGTAAAAAAAGGCTGCTCTTTCTTTTATCGGTTTGTCGAGTGATGAATTCAATAGAGACTGGAAGAAACAATTATTTTCCTATTATATGGGTATAAAGTTGATTCGCACCCTTAGGGGATCAAAAGGTTAAGCGCTATACTTCTCGTAAAAAAAGGAAATCCCGGTCATTCCGGAATCCCCTTATCCCCTGCCGCTATGGATGAGACCGACTGTTAATATGGCAGCTTGTTGTCTTCTGGACGAGGCATATCTGCCTGCTGGCTATCGCCGTTCTTCCGCTCTTCTTGTGCACGGCCAACCAGCTCCAGCACTTCGAGCAAATCCGGCGGCTGCAGCAGCTCCACCGGCGATACGCTGCGGTCAAACTGAAACGCGTCGCCTTCAATGAGCGCAATATATCGTCCATTATATGTGGCAAAATGAATCGCGCGCCCGAATTCCGACAGCGGTCCCTTGACCGAAACGCCATCCAGCTTGAAGGCCACGCTCAGGTTCGGCTGCTGCTCTACCAGCTGCTCCGCGGCCGCTGCAACCTGCTGATGGGTCCAGCTCTCCTGCAGCTCCCTCTTCTCGCTTGCCGCCCATGCCTCGAAGCGCTGAGCCTCCTGCTCCCGCTCCTCGCCGTCCTGGCCCTGCCATTTCTCATCCATATAGTCATGCACCATGGTAATCATCTGTTCGCTCATCAGCTCCGGCATCGCTTTCTCGTAGCTTACAAACCGCAGAAAATCCTCGAAATACCGGGCATGCGAGGCTTGATGGATTTTCAGCTCCCAGGGCTCCAGCATCCCCTCCTCCGGCATGAAGGGATATTGAATGGACTTCATATTGCGTGCGCTGATGGCCATTTCCACATGTGAAATCAGGCTTTTCTCATCCGAGATCCGGGCTATCTTCGGTTCAAAATCGCATTTCAGGATAAACAGCAGGGGCTCGTCCGTATGCCGGTGCGGCGTTGCCTTCACAACGATCAATGCGCCTCCGCGGACGGCTGCGGCATCCATATAGAGACGGACAAGCTCATCCGCGTAGCTATGGTAATCCTGGTTGTTATCCGCTTCACGAAGCCGCTGAAACAAATTATAGTTCGGGTTGCTGTCCAGATCATATCCGGGTTCAGCTATAAATCGTCCGATTTTGGTTGGCGCGTTCTCCGTATTGGGATGGCGCTCCGCCTTGCGCTTGCATATCCGCTGAAACTCGCCGTCCAGAAAAGCTTTCAGCTCACTGTCGGCGTAATCGTGCTGGTCCATGGTTTGAAAATGCTTGAACGCCTTGGCGGCATTATCCGCTCCGTCTGCCTGAATAACAAAAAAAGATAGATGATGCACAATAAAATCCATAGGTGCGTCCTTCCCCTTTGCGGCTCATAATAACATGCTTGCTGCACTTGCAATTAACTGCTGTGTCGAAGCTGCAAACCCAAGCCAATAGCATAGCATAATTTTTCAGCCGGATTCCAGTGCTGTTTTCTTCCTTATGACCGCAAGTACGCTATTCTCACAGGCTTTCCCGTCCCTGGGTATAAGAAATGCATCTGGAGCAGCTGGAGGATCATCTGCCTGTATGGAGATGAAAAGAAGCCAGGAAACCCATAGGGGTTTGACCTGGCTTCTCCCATTTCATTTTCGGCTCCGCGGTTTTCTAATGCTGGACATCCTCAAACGCGTTCAACCGCTCCAGCACCCGGCGTTTGCGGTACAGCATCGTTGCCGCTTCCGCCACATCCTTCAGCATGCCCCGGTTGATAAAGGCTCCGAACAGGATACCTGCCACGGGAATGAGCTGAAACAGCTTCTTCCAGCCAAAATTGTCCCGGTAGGTGGCCACAACCTCCCGCCAGCCCTGAATCTGCGAAGCCATCTGATTATGGGATTCCGGCTGGCCGAAATGTCCGAGCTGCTCCAGTATCGCCTTTTTGCCGACAATGTCGGAGGAAGCAAACTGGAGGCATTTGATTACAAATACCCGTTCTTCCTTGAGCCTGGGATCGTAGCCGTAGCTGACCGCAACCTCCTGAATCGCTTTGAGCGAAATGCCCAGCAGCGCCGGAATATCGATGGCCAATGTGAAGATGCCGCCAATTCCCGTCTTCGCCCCCTGAACGGTGGCAAAGGCTGCCCTGCTCTGCGAAATTTCTTCCGCGGACTTGTCCATAACCGCAAGCGGGCTGGACGCAGCTTCCTCCAGCGTATCCACACCAAGCTTGCGGAGCACCATATTCTCGGCGATCAGATATTTTCCGCCGGTCTGGACGAAGCTGCCGATCTCGTCAATGGCCAACCCGATTTTGTCCTGCAGAAAACGCGGGGTTAATTTGTCCAGCAGCACGAAGGGAAGCCGCCCCAGTTTTTCCCAGAACCAGAGGTCCTTCTGCGAGCTTTCCCATTTCTCGATTTCCGCAAGGACGCTTACAAGCTCCTCTTTTGTTTCAATCGTCATGAAGCATAGCAACTCCTCTGCTGTGCGGCGGCCCTTACTGATAATCAATGGTACGCACAGCCGGTAAATTCTGAATAACAAGAATCAGCTGATTGATCTGGAATGAGGGAGGCAGTATCATTTGGATATCGATCTCGATTTCGGCCGCTTCATTTTTCACCACATGAAAACCGGCAATCCGGATGCCCTGCTTCTCAATTTCCTGCAAAATGAGGTCCAGCATGCCGGTCTCGTTGTCCGCCCGGATGAAAACCTGCTCGGTTCGCGGGCTTCTCAGCCAGCTGAGCTTCAGGTGGAGCAGCTTTTGTCCGATGAAGATCAGCAGAGTGACACCGACACCCACCGTGTAGAGCCCGGCTCCAATCGTCAGGCCAATGCCCGAAGTCGCCCAAACGCCCGCGGCTGTTGTCAGTCCTTTCACCGTTTGCTTTTGCATGAAAATCATTCCGGCTCCCAGAAAACCGATCCCGCTGACGACCTGTGCGGCTATCCGCGCGGGATCAAGAGAGAGATTGTCCCAATTCAATTGATCCTGAAATCCGTATTTGGAAACGACCATCATCAGAGCAGCGCCCACAGCCACAATAAAATGGGTCCGGATGCCCGCTTCCTTCATCCGGCTTTTCCGCTCGTACCCGATAATCGCTCCACAGGCGCCTGCTATTACTACGCGAAGCAAATAATCCAGTTCCATATTCATTTCCCACTCCCCCAATCATCATTAACAAAACCTGAAGCCGGCATACAGTTCATGTCCGCCAGCTTCAGGTGTTTTGTTACCGCCTTATGGGTAAAAACCGCATCATCCTTCTGCTGTCAGCAGATTCGTAAGCGGACCGCGGTGCAGCAGCTTCAGCTTGTGAAGCGCGCGGGTGCAGGCCACGTAAAGCAGCTTCGCGTCATTGTCTCCGAAGCTTGCCGCATCCGCGTCGGCAATCAGAACGGCGTCAAACTCCAGCCCCTTGGCCAAGTAAGCCGGTACAATGGTCAGACCGCCTCCGTAGGCCTCCTGCCTGCTTTGGATCAGAGAGGCCTCGATTCCTTCCGCTGCGAAATATTCGGCCAGCTCCAAAGCGGATCTGGCGGTTCGGGCAAGTACCGCAACGGTGCGGTAGCTCCCTCCTTCTTGCCAATCCCGCACGGTTCGCACTGCTTCCGCGAGGCGTTCCCTGTCCGTCCCATGCTCCATCGTCTCCACAGGCTCGCCGCTGCGGAATACCGGAACGGCAGGCTTCACACCGTCTCCCATGCTTCCGAGAATGCGGTTGGCAAAATCAATAATTTCCATCGTGGAACGGTAGCTGCGGTCCAGCTCGAAATAGCCCTGCTCCTGCTCATCGAACACATTCGTCAGCTCGGTCCAGCTTGTAATGCCCGCATACCGGTGAATCCCCTGCTGCAGATCGCCAAGGATGGTCATTGAAGAGTGCAACTGGCACAGCTTCAGTGCCTCCAGCTGGAAGGGCGAGTAATCCTGGGCCTCATCGATCACGATATGATCATAAACAGGCTGATCCAGACCGTACAGCCGCAGTTGAATATAAACGAGCGGGGCCAGATCCTCCGGCTGCACGAGCTTTTGCTTCAGCGCTTTCATTGTTGCCGTACGCGCCTTGAGCGGAATGAGCTCAGCCGCTTCCGGGGTGCCCAGCAGATCGCCATACAGCTGTGCGGCGGTATAGGAGGAAATCTTTTTACAGTAGGCATTCAGCCTTGTATTGGCCTTGCTCTTCAGCTGGCGGTCCGTGAAGCGGTGCGCCTTCCATTCCGATTCCAGCCATCGCTTGATCCGGTTAACGAGCCGTTCGCGGCGCTTCATAAACGGTTCATAGCTGTCCTCGATCAGCAGCCATTCACGGATCGCCTCGGGATGAAGCGTCAGACCGTCAATTGGCTCAAAGGGAAGCTCCGGCAGGAGCGTCGACTCCAGCTGCTGCAGCCTGCTGTCCACAACCTGCTTGAACGCCAGACTTCCCTTGATGCGGCCGGGCGCCTGCTCCATCTCTTCCCTTGTCCGCGGATGCTCGAACCAGTACGCCATCGTATCCGTCGATTCGTCCAGACGGACCGACTTCTCAAGGCGCTCGATCGCCCACTCGTTGTAGGTTGTCTGCAGGATATCACCGACCCCGAGCTCCGGCAGCACCCCCGAGATATAGTCGAGAAACATCCGGTTGGGCGCAAAAATAACCATCCGCTCGGCCCGAATCCGGTCCGCATACCGATACAGCAAATAGGCCAGCCGGTGAAGGGCAACCGTCGTCTTTCCGCTTCCCGCTACCCCCTGGATAAAGACGGTCTTGTTCTTCTCCGTCCGGATAATCCGGTCCTGCTCCTGCTGAATGGTCGAGACAATATCCCGGAGCCGGTTGTCCTTGTTCTCGCCAAGGCGGTACAAAAGGAATTCATCCGTGACCGATTCTTCCTCCTGGCCTCTTATATAGCTGTCAACGACTCGTTCCAGCACTCCGGCGCGGACCATCAGATTGCGCTTAAGATGAACGGTTCCCTCTACGTCCCCTTCAGGAGACTCATAGGCTACCGGAGCTTCCCCTCCGCTGAACGCGTAGAACAGGCTAGCAATGGGAGCCCGCCAGTCCACCACCAGCAGCTCCTTGCTCGATTCGTGCGCCACGCCGGCTTTGCCGATATAGAGAGGCTTGGGATCGCTGTGCAAATGCTCCTGGAAATCGATCCGGCCAAAATAAGGCTCGCGCTCGGCGACCTCCAGCCGCTGCTGCCTTTGTTCGCGCTGCAATTGCAGCATTTGTTCCGTAAAATCATTGCCCGTGTAACGGGGCCCGATCGCAAGCAGCTGGCCGCGAATGTGCCGGAGCACTTCGTCGATCCGCACCGCTTCGTCTTGAAAGGCACTTTGAACAGACATGTCAGTTACCCTCCTGAAAGTTTATAGTTGTTGATCCTTGAGACCCGGCATGAGACATGAGAAGGCGGCAAAAAACGGCTGACGCCACCCTCTTTTGGTGAAAAGCAGGATTCTGCCCTCAAACCTGACCGTTATTTATAGAAATGAAGCGCTATAAATTCGATAAGGTCAAGAAAGCCGCATTCGCATGCGGCTTGTTCGTTCTTCTTTATGAGGGCTCCGCATCAGGCTTCCAGCCATGGGAATCAATCGCTTATAACACGAATTAGAAATATAGCATATATAGAGCCGGCAGTCAATGATAATGAAGATATTCGGCAGTATGATACAGCAAATAAGCACGTTTAAGAAGCAGTGCCTCTGAATTTCGGCGTTATGTTAAGGATCCACCATGTGCTGCTTCCCCGCCTGCCCGTTCTCATCTTATGATTTGCTAGATGAGATAACGGTAGACTGCTATCAGGATGGCGGCATGAATCACAACCATGACAGGCAGGCCTGCTGCAAAAGCGATATGCTTCGTTTTGTGGCGGAACATGCGCATAGCCAGCCAGCCGCCGAGTGCTCCGCCGGCTGCTCCGATTCCCAGAAGCCTCCGTTCGGGAATGCGGTGTTTGCGGCCGCGTGCGCTTGCGGAGCGGGATTTGTCTACGCGCATAAGAACAAACGCAATTATATTTATAATGACCAGATAAAGCCCGAGCAGCTGCATTCTTTGAACCTCCGAATTTTTAAACGATTACAAATATTTTCTTACATCCGCGGTTTGGTCCGGTTCGTCGGTTGGGCTTCAAGAGGGTTATCCGGCCAATAATGCTTGGGATAACGCCCCTTCAGATCCTTCTTCACCTCGAAGTAAGCCCCCTGCCAGAAGCTTGCCAGATCGCTTGTCACCTGCACCGGACGCTGGGCGGGCGACAGAAGATGGATCGTTAACGGCAGCTTGCCGCCGGCAATCCGGGGCGTCTGCTGCCAGCCGAATACCTCCTGCAGGCGGACAGCGAGTACGGGAGCTGACGGGTTGCTGTAATCGACGGGAATACGCGAGCCGCTGGGCACGGTCATATGGGTTGGAATTTCCCGGTCCAGCTCCTGGCGCTCCTGCCAGGAAAGCTGGGATTCGAGGATCGGCACCAGATTGATTCTTGCCAGATCCGATCGGCTGCGCATCCCGCCAATATAAGGGGCGAGCCACTTCGGCATCCCGGCCATCAGCGATTGGTCGGAAACATCAGGCCAGGTTCCGTTATGCGCATGCATCAATTCAATACGGGCCTGGAGCTGTCTGGCCTGCCTCGTCCAGGGAAGGACCTCGAGCCCAAGCTCGGCTATGCCGTTCATGAGCGCCTGGGCTACCAGGGCAGGATCCGCATCGGCCAGCTGGCTTTCCTTGAGCACAAGCGCGCCCAACCGCCGCTTGCGCCTGGCGCGGACAGCTTGAGCCGAACGGTCCCATAGCACTTCGGCATCGTCAATGATCTGCTTGCCCATTATCTCTTCCAGCTCTGTCAGGGTGACCGGCGCGGCGAGCAGCATCCTGCTGTCCGTCCCGCTGTCTTCAAGCTCGGCCGCAGCCAGATAGGCCGCTCCCGACAGCGGCTGCAGCTCCCGGATGACTGCGCCGCGCCCGCTGCGCAGCAGGAAGCGGCCGTCGTTCCGGCGCTGAGCAATCCGGTCCGGATAGGCCAGCGCCAGCAGCAGCCCGCAGCTGTCTACACCGCCGGCAGCGGAATTCGCGCCTGCCGCCGGGGGAGAAATCCCCGCTGCCCGCCTCCATTCCCGGGCTTCGGAGGCAATTCGCCTCATTACCGCATCATCCATTGCGCCCGGAGGATGGCCATGCAGCGCTTCCAGCCGCAGCCGCATATCAATGCTGCGGACAGTGCTGCGAAGCGGATCGCGATCGCTGAGAAGCGCAGCCAGCTCGCAGGCGGTGGCGCCATAGCCCAGCTTGTCCGCCTCCAGCACCATATGGGCCAGCCGCGGATGCATGCCAAGCTCGGCCATAGCCCGGCCATGCCGGGTCGGCTTGTTCCCGGCATCCAAAGCGCCAAGCTCGCGCAGCAGCTCCCTCGCATGCGCATACGCCGCAGCCGGGGGCGGATCGAGCCAGGCGAGATCGTCCGGCTCGGCAGCGCCCCAAACCGCCAGCTCCAACGCCAGCGGTGCCAGATCGGCTTCCAGCAGCTCCGGCTCGCTCTGCGGCCTCAGCTGCCGGTGCTCATGCTCCGTCCACAGCCGGTAGCAGACGCCCGGCGCTTCCCTCCCTGCCCGGCCATGCCGCTGATCGGCAGACGCGGCAGAAACAGCAACCGTCTCCAGCCGCGACATGCCCGTCCGCGGCGAGAATCTCGGCACGCGGCTAAGACCGCTGTCGACAACAATACGCACACCCCGCACCGTCACGCTGGATTCCGCTATTGTGGTAGCCAGTACAATTTTACGCTCGCCCGGCCGGGATGCGGCAATCGCCAGATCCTGCGCCTCCGCGGGCATGCTGCCGTGGAGCGCCATCACCCGCACATGGGCTCCAAGTGCCGATGATGCCCCGCCAAGCAGTCCCTGGACACGGCGGATCTCGCCCGCCCCGGGCAGGAAGACAAGCACATCCCCGTCATGACTGCGGACAGCGTCGGTTACGGTCCGTGCGACAGCTTCCTCGATGCGGCCCTCCAGCCGTTTTGGAGCATAATGCGTCTCGACCGGAAAAGCGCGGCCCTCGCTGCGGACAACCGGAGCGCCGCCGAGCAATGCCGATACCCGCCCTCCTTCCAGTGTGGCAGACATGACAAGCAGCCGCAGATCCTCCCTCAAGAGCGACTGCATCTGAAGACAGAGTGCAAGTCCCAGATCGGCATGCAGATGGCGTTCATGAAACTCGTCAAATATAACGATCCCGACGCCCTCTAGCGAAGGATCCGATTGAAGCATTCGTGTCAGCACGCCCTCTGTAATGACTTCAATACGGGTTGCCGGCCCCACCTTCGTGTCCATTCTTACCCGATAGCCGACCGTTTCGCCAGGCTGCTCGCCAAGCGAAGCTGCCATGTAGCGGGCCGCCGCGCGGGCCGCCAGACGCCTGGGCTCCAGCATCAAGATACGCTGTCCCCCAAGCCATGGCGCATCCAGAAGCGCAAGCGGGACACGCGTTGTCTTCCCGGCGCCGGGAGCGGCAATCAGCACCGCGCTGTGCCCGATCGACAGATGTTCCCTCAACTCCGGGAGCAGGGCATCGATCGGGAGCACCTCATTGTCATGGTTTGTATGCTGAAGATCCATCCATTTCATTCTCCTCTATCAAATCAGCATGGCTGCCATGCTTATGGTCAAATCAATGTTTCTATTATAGTGTTTCACAACCGGAAGAGATAATCAAACATGCCATGCAAGCAACGTATCGCCCATTATACACTTTCTAAAAATATAATAAATAAAAAGACATTGCACATGGACAGGCTGGCATGGTATGATATGCCTTGTCTTATTGCATGGAGCTGTGGTGTAGTGGCCCAACATGCCTGCCTGTCACGCAGGAGACCGCGGGTTCGAATCCCGTCAGCTCCGCCACTTATGAATGTTATGCAATCTAAATCAAGAGCAGGAACCGCGGTTCCTGCTCTTTTTGTGCTTCCTGCAGGATTGACAGACTGGTCATAAAGCTAAGACGCCTCTTATCCATATTCATGGACGGTTCCAGAAGGAATGCTATTCCTTCTGCGTTGAGACAGCCTCGTACACACTTTCATAAACCATTCGTCCAACCGCATTGCCGATTGTTGTCGCTGCTCCAGCATAGGCATGAAGTCCGAGATAACGCTCCGACTGGCTTGCGCCAATCACGATCGCATCGGTTGTCGTGCCTGTGGCGGCAAGGCCATGAAGCGAATCGGCAATACCGAGGTCGGCGAGCGCAGCCGCCTTGGCTTCCGTTGCGGTAATCACGGCATTCACCATTGCAGGCGGCGTCATCCGTCCGTCAATCAGCACAACCGAATTTATCGTTCCCGCTGTATAAGAAGAGAAGACAGGGCGAAGCAATCCTGCTCTTGCCGCATTGCTAGTGCCAGCGGTGGTGCAGCATACGATGGTAAATTCATCGCCTCGCATCTCGGTAATGGAGGCATGCGTCAGCTTCGCAGCTGTCAGCATACCCACCGTGGATTGCGGCGGATATCCCCGCTCGCTCAGCATCATATGCAGATCATGTACAGGATCCGAACAGTCATAGGCAAGCGGAACCTTCCAATTGATGATCCGTTCGGTTATCGAGAAACCACCGCCGAGCACCGCACTGCTGATCGTCTCCAGCGGCCTGGCGCAGGTAATGATAATCGCATCTTCTTCATGCCTGATCTGGATCTCCCGCCAGCACTCCGATAAATAACTGCGTCTATCCGCACTTCGAAAAGGCTGGGTCATTTACGCTTCGCCTCCTCTGTCTGTCCCCGGCTCCTTCAATCCCATAATGGCTGTGATCCTTGGTATGTCCACATGCGCCCTCACATGAACTGCAAGCCGGTTGAACGCTTCCTCGCGAAGCTCATTGACGCGTACGCCAACGGATAAAGGCTCCCAGCCTTTCACCGAGCGCAGCAGATTCAACCAGCCTCTGCGGAAATCATCATTATGCAGCACGCCATGCAGAAAGGTTCCCCATACGCGGCCGTCCGCGGATACGCAGCCGTCATAATCGAAGGCAGCCTCTTCACCGACGGTTCGATCACCAGCCGAATGATGCCTGGGCAATTGAGCCTCTTCACTCCAAGCTTGTCCACCAGCCGACTGATGCCCGGACAGGCGAGCCTCCTCACCGCAGGCTTGTTCACCAGCCGAATGACGCCTTGCCAGCTGGTTCACTTTATCGCCGGCTCGTACACCTTCCGACTCGTACCGCGTCAGCTGGCCTTCTCCTGCCTGCTGCCGGGGCAGCCGGATCTCTCCATTGCCTGGTGCCGTCAGCCCGGCGGGTGTCAGCTTAAAAGGCCTTCGTTCCGCCGGGTTGAGCCGTCCTCCTGAAGATATCCTGCTTCCGGCTTCCACCAGATCCCCAGCCTTATGCCAATTCACCCGGCCCGTATGAATTTCAAAGCCTTCCACGGGATAATCGCGCTCCAGGCCGGGAAGCCAGGCACTTCCCTTCACTCTCTCCGTCCGTTTCTCAGCGGCGAACGTCACGTCGAAACCAAACCAGCCGAAGCCATGAGTCTCGCCGCGGTCGGATTCGGTAAGAAGCGGGTCCAGCAGCCGTTCTCCGAGCATCTCATATCCTCCGCATATTCCGACTGCATACCCGCCGCTGCGGACATGCTCCTCCAGACGCGCGGCGAGCCCGCTTTCGCGCAAATATAACAGATCATCGACCGTGTTTTTGCTTCCGGGGATGATTACCGCGTCCGGCTCGCCCCATTGCTGCGCCGTGGAGACGAACCGAAGCTGTACATCCGGCTCGCTGCGCAGCGGATCAATGTCTGTAAAATTCGAAATATGCGGCAGACGAAGCACGGCGATATCCAGTTTGCCTTGAGCTTCTGCTGCGGGGTATGCCTGAGCTGCCGCCGCCATTCCCCTTACCGCATTATCAAGCGATAACGAATCCTCATCTTCCAGCCCGACATCCGGCAGATAAGGCACCACGCCAAGCACCGGCTTGCCGGTTTTGGCTTCCAGCCAATCCAGCCCGGGCTGCAGCAGCGAAACATCGCCGCGGAATTTGTTTACGATAAACCCGCAGACGCGTTCACGCTCGTCCTCCTCCAGAAGCTCGAGCGTGCCGACGATGGAAGCGAACATGCCGCCGCGATCAATATCCGCCACGAGAATGACAGGCGCTTCCGCCCACTTCGCAGCCTTCATATTCACAATGTCCCGATCCTTCAGATTGATTTCCGCAGGGCTTCCGGCGCCTTCCAGAACGACAACGTCATAAGACCCGCGCAGCGTGCGCAGCGACTCTTGTATAATGGGTCCGGCGCTAAAGAGAAACTTCTCCCGGTATACGGCGGCGGCATAATCCCCCAGCGGCTTGCCGTGCAGAACAACCTGCGAGACCATTTCCTTCTTGGGCTTCAGCAGAATCGGGTTCATATCTGTTGTGGCCAAGATCCCGCAGGCATCTGCCTGCATGCCCTGTGCTCTGCCAATCTCTTTGCCGTCCCAGGTCACATAGGAGTTCAAGGACATATTTTGCGATTTGAAGGGTGCCACGCGGCAGCCATTTTCTTTGAAAATGCGGCACAGGGCAGCAGTAAGCAGGCTTTTGCCCACATCTGAAGCGGTTCCCTGCAGCATAATGGTTCTCGCTTGTTTCGGCAAAGCCTTGTCGTCGTCCATCTTCACCTGTCCCTTCTTTATTTGCAGACTAATCGGATCGGCGAGTATACTCCTGCTCATCCAATTTGAACCGGTCCGGGTATTTATATATCCGGTGACAGGTCTTCTCAAGCGTTCCGTTCATCCCTGTTCCAGCAAAGGCTTCAACGCCTCCAGCAGCCGGATATGATCCTCCCGGAACCGCACCGCTACCCGGCAGTAGCGCTCATCCAGACCTTCGAACAGCGAGGCATCACGGATCAGTATGCCGCGAAGCCCCAGCTGCTGCTGAAGGGACCTTGCATCAAGCGAATGCTGCTGTGGCAATGCAAATAAAATGTAATTTGCGGCTCCTTCGTACACCGCCAGACCGAGTCGCTTCAATTGCACGGCCAGCCATGGGCGCTCCTCCGCAAGCCAATCCATGGTGCTTCGCCGGTATTCCTCATCGCCAAGCACCGCTTCGCCGATTTGCTGAGCCAGCGAATTTACGCTCCAGGGCACTTGAAGCGCCTTGAGCCGGGCAATCGTTGCCGGAATTGCGACCATATAGCCCAATCGAATACCGGGAATCGCGTAAAATTTGGTCAGCGAGCGGATGACGATCAAATTCCCATGAATGGCCGCTTCCTTCAGTAAGCTGAATGCCGCCGCCCCCGGAACAAAATCCATGAAAGCCTCGTCCATCACAACCCTCTCGCCTTCTCCCAGAAGCTCCCGGATAATCGCAGGATCTGACAGTTGGCCGGTCGGATTATTGGGAGAGCCCAGAAACCATAATGCTTCCCCGGCGCCGACTCCCTCCGCGCGCAGGGAGGCCAGCATATCGGATACCTGCTGCAGCGTCAGCCGGAATCCCTCTTCCTCCGACAGCGCGAGCTTCTTGACGGCACTTCCGCATTTTATGGCGGCATCGCCGTACTCGACGAAGCTCGGAGCAGTCACGATCGTCACCTTCGGCTGCAGCAGCCGCACCGTCAGATCGATCAGCTCCGCAGCACCGTTGCCGGCCAGAATTGCGCTCCCGCTTACCCCATGATGATCGGCCAGTTTGTGAATGAGCCCTCTTGCTGCGGGATCGGGATAATGTCCAATCGTTTGTGCGTAATCCGCCAGAAGACTGGCAACACAGGCAGGCGGACCCTGCGGGTTCATATTGGCGCTTAAATCGGTAAAGCTCCCGGCCCCGATGCCGAACAGCTCCTGGGCGGTTAACAGGTCTCCGCCATGACCGAATCTCTCCAGCATCCAGGACTGGCCTCCTTATATGAGCAAAGATATTATTTAATGATGGACCAGTCCAGCTTTGACTGCCTCGCTGACCGCAGCAGCCGCAGCTATCGAACCAGCCAAAGCAGGGCAAAAAGCAGCATGCATTCCAATATTTCATTGAGCGCACCATAGGTATCGCCGGTCAATCCGCCTAATTTGCGGGTGAAGTACCGGGAAAGCAACGTCCCGCAAAGCAGCGCAAGCCCTCCGTGGACAACGAGAATCAGCCCGATATCCGGCCATGACCAGCCGCATGCGATGCCGATAATGATAACAAAAGTAAGCTGCATTGCTGACGCAGCTATTACGTGCTTTTTGCGCACCGTCCGGAATAACACGGCAAGCCCTTCGCCCGGTCTGGCGAACGGCCATCCCGCCATCGAGCACACCACCCACAGCCGGCTCCAGCCGCATACCATAACCACTAGAGGCGCAGCCTCCAGCCATCCGCCCTCACCCTCCAGAAGCGCCGAGAGCGTGGCAAATTTCAGCAGCAGCAGAAAAATAGCAGCCATGACGCCCATAGCCCCAACCCGGCTGTCCTTCATAATGTCAAGCATCCGCTCCCTCGGGCGATGGCTGAGCACGCCATCCGCGCTATCCATCAGTCCGTCCAGATGAAGAGCGCCGCTGAGCGCCGTCCAGATCAGCAGAATTAATACGGCAGCTGGAAGAGCGGGAACAGCCAGCGTCAGAAGCCATCCGGCAGCAGCGGTAATGCCTCCTATCACAAGCCCAACAAGCGGATAATAGACTGTGCTTCTTGCCAGTACGGCAGGAGTGAAGGGAATTTCAACGGGAACCGGAATACGTGTCATGAATTGAAAGGCGGCCCCGACAGCCTGCAGCTGTGCTTTCAGCGAATCCCGCACCATAGCAGAACCACCCCCGCAAACCAAAATAGACTTACCAGATAAAGCAGCCGGATGGTCAGGATAATATCCCCTGCTTCGAGAGTCCGCAAGGGCCAACCTAGACGCGCCCGTTCGCTGACTTTTCCGAAATAAACATTGCGCCCGCCAAGCTCGATCCCCAGCGCGCCTGCGACGGCCGATTCGGGAATGCCGCTGTTTGGGCTTGGATGAAGGCTGGCAAAAATACGGATCGCACCGAGCGCTCTGCCTGCCGACAAGCCTGGCGTCAGCCAGGCAGCCAGAGCCAGCAGCAGTCCGCATATCCGGGCCGGAATGAAATTCAGGATATCATCCAGCCTGGCGGACGCCCAGCCCAGATGAAGATAGCGGTCATTGCGGTAGCCGACCATGGAATCCAGTGTATTCGCCGATCTGTACAGCATCGCAAGCGGAGCCGCCCCGATGAGGGCGAGGCATAAAGGAGAAACAAACGCATCCACGGTATTCTCCGCGACCGTTTCCACCGCAGCTCTGGCAGCGTCGGCTTCCGTCATCGCCTTGGTGTCCCTGCTGACGATATAGCCAGCGTATTTTCTCGCCTGCTCAAGATCCCCCGACACAAGAGGACGATATACCTGCATCGCGGCGTCCTTGAGCCCCTTTACAGCAATCGTCGTGGAAATAAACCAGCAAGATACGGCATATCCGATCCAAGGGTGGATCCAATCCGCCACAGCCGTAATCAGCCACATGATGGCGAAAGACAACAGCGTGGTGACTGCCGCAAGCAGAATCCCCCGTCCCTTCAGCTTAAGCGGAGGAAGCTCCGCCCCAGTCGGATATAGCCGTTTCTCCAGGGCGCTGATGAATTTCCCGATCCAGATGACCGGATGCATCGGCCATTTCGGATCGCCAATAATCCAATCGATGACAATCGCGGCCGCGACCAGGAGCAAGGTTTCAGGCAGCGAATAGAACAGCACCTTCAGCGCTCCTCCAATCGGAAAGCATGTGCTTTCAAATCCAGCGCAAAACCGGCCACAACAAGAAAGGCTTGATCGCACTGCGCCGCCAGCCTGCGGTTGAGGCGGCCCGCTTCATCGCGAAACCGGCGGCCGAGCGGATAAGCCGGAACAATGCCGCTCCCCACTTCATTGGTTACCAGCAGCAGCGGGCCACTGTATGCAGCAATCCCGGACAGCAGCTTGTCAACAACGGCTTCAATGGTATCCGGCGGCATCAAACCTCCGTAATCTCCTTCATCGGCAGCGTCCGCTGCGGAGGCATTCTGTCCGGCGGCATCCAGCCGGAGCATCCAATTAGTCAGCCACAAGGTCAGACAATCCACCAGGACGGCAGGCCGCCGCCAGTCTGGCCCTCTCTCTGCGGCATCTTTCTCCAAGCGCAGCAAAACCGGGGCAAGCTCAAGCGGCTCCTCGATGGTTTGCCAGCGAAAATCGGCCGCTTCACGCGAGCGTTGATGCTGCGTTATCCGCTGCGTCATCTCATCATCCCAGCTCTGGGAGGTGGCAATATAGATGCCGCTGTCCGCCATCTGCATGGCATAGCGCTCGGCAAAATCGCTTTTTCCGCTGCGTGCGCCGCCTGTAATCATTACCGCCATTGCTATTCTTCCTTTCTCTGTCCCATCCTCGTGAACCGGAATTACCCGCGAGAGATTCCGGCACTCTCAAAAGTCGCCATCTCTCTCATTACAGCAAGCGCAGCATCAACAAAATGAAAACCCAGCACCGCCCCGGTTCCTTCACCCAGACGCATGTCCAAGTGAATCATCGGCGAGATCCCGATGCGTCCCAGCAGCTCGCCATGACCCTGCTCGTTGGAGAGATGGGAGCCCAGCATATAGGGAAGCGCCTGCGGCGCCAGCCGGCAGGCCACCAGCGCGGCAGCCGAGGAAATATATCCGTCAATGAGGACAAGGCAGCGGCTGGCTGCTGCCCCGAGAATGACGCCGACCAGACCGGCAATCTCGAGTCCGCCGACCTTGGCCAGCACATCAAGCGGATCTGAAGGATCCGGCTTGTTGACCGTGATCGCCAGGCGGACCACATCGACCTTATGCCTGCGGCGTTCTTCATCGATACCGGTCCCCCGTCCGACCGCGGCATCCGGATCCATTCCGGCCAGCAGCGTGGATATAGCTGCGCTTGCCGTCGTATTGCCAATTCCCATCTCGCCCGTCGCAAACATCCGATACCCGTCCGCGGCCAGCTCATTCGCCAGTTCTGCGCCTGCTGCAATTGCCTGCAGGGCCTCCGAACGGGACATGGCTGGCCCTTTCGCCATATTAGCCGTGCCCGCGCGTACCTTCCGCTTGATCAGATGCGGATGCTCAAGCTCTGACTTCACCCCGATATCGACGCAGCTGACCAGCGCTCCTGCCTGACGGGCCAGAACATTAACTGCCGCTCCGCCTGCCAGAAAATTCAAAACCATCTGTGCTGTCACCTCGGAAGGGAACGCGCTTACGCCCTCTTCGCAAACCCCATGGTCGGCTGCCATTACGACAACCGCCCGCTTTGACAAGTCCGGTGCCAGTTCGCCGGTTATTCCGGCTATTTGAGCTGCTATCGCCTCAAGCCTGCCTAGACTTCCCGGAGGCTTGGTCAGATTGTTCAGATGCTGCTCCGCAGCCTCAACCGTCTCCTTGCTCACAGGATCAATGCCCTGGATGAGCATATTCAGCTTCGCTTCATTCATATTTCGTTATCTCCCTTCCTTTATCCCTGCCTGGCAGAAGCTCTGCCCGGCAGCAATAGAAGCTGCGGCACAGCGGTTTGCGGATGCGGCAGCACAACGGACCTTGCTCCATACACGCGCCAGATCATGTCCTCGCTCATGACAGCAGCCGGCGTCCCAAAAGCTTCAACTCGTCCTTCGCTGAGTACAAGCAGTTCCTCGCAATACTGGGCTGCCAAGTTCAAATCATGCAGCACAGCCACAACCGTCATCCCGCGTTCCTGCTGCCAGCTTTTTACCGTATCCAGCATCTGCATCTGGTAGCCGATATCCAGATAAGTGGTCGGCTCATCAAGCAGCAGAAGTCTTGGCTGCTGCACCATGACCTTGGCCAAGGCAACGCGCTGCCGCTCCCCGCCGCTCAGCTGATCTATCCGCCGATGCTGCAGCTCGTCAAGCCCCATCGCGGAAATAGCCTCATCGATCAGCGGCCCGGCATCTGTCTTCTCATCGCCCATCCAGTTCTGGAAGGGATACCGTCCCATGCCGATTACCTCGCGGACTGTGAAGCCAACAGCCGCAAGGCCGCCCTGCTGCAGCACCGCGAGCCATTTGGCCAAGGACTTTCGGCCGTACCGCTCCGCAGGAATACCTTCAAGAAGCAGCTTTCCAGCAGTCGGCGATTCAACGCCAGCCAAGAGCTGCAGCAGAGTCGATTTGCCAACGCCGTTCGGCCCGATAATCCCGTACATCCGCCCAGCTTCCAGCTTGAACGATATTCCGTTCAGGATGCGTGTCCCGCCGATTGATTTCTCAAGCCCGATCGCTTCGATCATAATGCCCCTCCCCGCTGCACCTTGCGCCTGTACAACAGATAGGCGAAGAATGGCGCTCCGATCAAGGCTGTGACTACACCCAGCGATATCTCCTTGGGACTCAGCGCCGTCCGCGCCAGCGTATCGGCCCACAGCAGATAGATGCCGCCGCCAACGGCCGACAGCGGAATAATAATACGGTAATCCGGTCCGACCAGCAGCCTCAGCAGATGCGGAACAACCAGCCCTACAAATCCGACCACGCCGGAGATCGATACCGCCACAGCGGTCAGTAACGTAGAGACAATAAGTACAATGATCTTCGTCCGTTCCACGTCAATCCCCATATAAGCCGCGTGGCGCTCGCCAAAAGCAAACATATTAAGCGGCTGTGAATAGCGGATGAGTACAGGAAGACCGATGATCAGAAAAGGAAAAATGAGCTGCACATGCTCCCAGCCGCGCGCACTCAGGCTGCCCATCAGCCAGAACATAATTTCATTGACAACCCCTTGCGACAAGGAAACCATAAATGTGACGAAGGCGCCAAGAAAGGCCTGCACGATCACGCCCGATAAAATCAGGGTCTCCACATTCACCGCTCCGCGCGCACGCGAGAGGGCAAACACAATAATCAACGTTATGATGCCGGTGATAAAAGCAACCAGCGGTATGGACCAAATCCCGATAACCGTCTGATAGCCGAAGAGAATCAGGAAGGATGCGCCGACCGCGCAGCCCGATGCCACGCCTAGCGTGAATGGGTCTGCGAGCGGATTGCGCAGCACACCCTGGAAGCCGGCCCCGGCCAAGGATAAGCAGGCCCCGACCATCACAGCAAGCAGCACGCGAGAGAGGCGGAGCTGTGTGACAATAGCAATATCCCCCGCGTCCCATTTGCCCTCCGCGCCGCCCATCCAGGGAAGCTGATGAACGAGAATGCCCCATACGTCGCGCAGCGGAAGTCCGGCTGAACCAATCGACATACTGACCACAATAGATGCGACAAGGAGGAGCATGGCTGCTCCTCCGAATACGTACAGTTTAAGTTTCATTTACTTGATCAGGTCAGGATGCAGCTTTTTGGCTACCTCCAGCAGTCCTTCCGCAAGACGGGGGCCAACCCTCACAAGAGGATCCTGGTCGACCTCGTAAATCTTCTTGTCCTTGATCGCCGCAATCGTGTTCCAGCCCGGACGGCCTTCAATTCCTGTCAGGATCGGATTTTTCTCGCCTTCCTTGACGATCATGGAAGCGTAGATAATCACATCCGGGTTCGTTTTCACGACCGATTCGGGATCGATTTCATACCAGCCCTGTTGATCGGCAATATTGGTGCCGCCTGCGATCGTAAGCAGCTCGTCAAGAAATTCGCCTTTCCCTACCGTCCAGCCAGGGGAGAATTCAAGGAATACCTTGGGCTTTGGCGCATCCTTTACCGCATCTGTCACCTGCTGGCGAACGTCCTGCATATGCCCGGTTACTTCAGCCGCTTCCTTGGTCTTGTCCATAATGGAACCGATTTGCGTGATTTTAGCTATGACATCATCATACGTTTTCGGATCGCTTGCATATACAGTCAGCTTCAGTGAACGCAGCTTATCGACAATCGGCTGGTTCATTCCCGAAGAAGCAAGCACCAGGTCCGGCTTCAGGCTGACGATTTTCTCAACATTCGCTTCCATGCCGCCGATTTTCTCTTTGGCTGCAGCATCCTCCGGGTAGTTGGAGAAATCATCCACAGCCACGACCTGCTCGCCTGCTCCAATAGCATAAACGATTTCCGTTTCACTTGGTACAAGCGTCACGATTCTGGCAGGCGCCTGGTCAAAAGTAAGCTCTGTATCTGTAGCATCCTTGACGGTCAACGGATAAACGGTTGCTCCTGCGGCTGTTTCCGCATCGGCCGCACCGTTATCGGCCGCTTCTTCCGTTCCGGATTGATCCGTACCGCCATTTGCCGTGGTTTCTGTCGCCGTTGCCGGATCTTCCACGCTTGTGCCGGACCCGCCCGTGTTATTGGTATTGGTATTGCTGTTTCCGCATGCTGCGGTAAGCAGCAGCATGGCTGCGAGAAGCAGCATAAGAGAATATTTCGTCCAGGATATTCGTTTTACAGTATTCATCAATTCGTCTCTCTCCTAAAAAAATATAATTTTGTACATCTCAAACTAAGAAGAAACGGCTGTCGCGGCCTTCTGGCGGCTATGCCAAGCTTCTTCACCTCAGAAATATAAGCAAAGTATGGTGGGATTTATACTTCCTTATATCAAAAAAAAGCATCGCCGACATGGAAGTGTCAGAAATGCTCTAGTTCTTTCGAACAGCGGCTTGTTGACGGAACGCCTCGTCAGGCGGAGCGTTCATAATATGAACCCGTGTCAAAGCCAATCTTTAAGCACCTCCCTAAGTCCTCGTAGGTAGCGTTTATATAAAAACAGGCAGGTTGTCTGACTTGAAGCAGGCCCGAATCCAAGCGGATCATCGGGAGCTCCTTACAGTGGCGGGTCCGTGCCGGCTTCTCACCGGTCTTCCCCTATTAAGCCGAATCGCAGAAAATCTTAACAAAAAAGCGGATTGCGGCACCTGTTTTTAATCCTATTCAGTTGTGCATGTGTAAATATATCACTCTCATACGCCGCTTGTCTATACAGGCTGCTGATCGACCCTCCTGGCATCGCTGCTTTTTCCCAAAGCCCTCTTCATCTGCCAGTTAAGCCGAAGCGCGTTGCCGACAACAGATACCGAACTAAGCGCCATCGCCGTTCCTGCCATCCATGGCTCCAGTCCGCCGAAGGCCGCAAAAGGGATGACAACCATGTTGTAAACAAAGGCAAAGCCAAGGTTCTGGCGGATATTCCTCACCGTCAAACGGCTGATGACCAATGCCTCGTGTATACCGGTAAGCCTCGGACGCAGCAGCGTCAGATGGCCCGCATCCAGCGCAGCGTTGGTCCCGCTGCCCATAGCCATGCCGACATGGGCTGCGGCCAGCGCTGGCGCATCGTTCCAGCCGTCTCCCGCCATGCCTACTACCTGTCCCTTCTTCTGCAGACTGCGGACAAGCTCCGCCTTATGCTCCGGCAGCATGGACGGATGGAAATCCGCTATGCCGACAGCATGTGCGGCATGCCTGGCAGCGGGCAAATGGTCGCCCGTCGCCAATAGGACGGAGACCCCCGCGGCTTGCAGCAAACGGACTGCCTCCGGAGCCGACCGTTTCACCGGATCGGCGAAAGCAAACGCGCCAGCGCATATCCCGTCCCGCGCCGCGTAAATAATGGTTTCGCCGGCCAGCTCCCTATGGCTGGCAAACATGGCTGTGCTCGGGCTAATTTGCCAGCCCTGCTCTGCGGCAAAGGCCGCATTGCCGATCTGGACCTGCTCTCCCTCCACAACCGCCCCAATGCCCTTGCCGGGCATAGAATGAAACGCGTCCGCCTGTGGCACGTCAATCCCGGCCCTCTCCGCTGCGGTTCTGATCGCCGCGGCAAAAGGATGCTGCGCCTGGGATTCCGCGGCGGCGGCAAGCCGCAGCAGCGCATTCCGGGAGCCGCGAAGCGGGAATATCGCGGTAATGGCAGGACGTCCTTCGGTAAGTGTGCCCGTCTTGTCGAGCACAATCGTATTCAGCTGCGCCAAACGCTCCAGAGCGCCTGCCTCTTTGAGCACAATCCCGCGCCGCGCAAGCTTGCCTGAGGCCAGAACAAGCGATATGGGCGCAGCCAGCCCCAGCGCGCAGGGGCAGGCCGCCAGCAGTACCGCGAGCGCGTGAATTCCCGCTGCCCCTGCGTCGCCCGGGCGCAGCACAAACAGCCAAAGCAGCAGTGTTGCAAGGGACAACCCCAGCATGACGGGTACGAAAATTGCGGAAAGGCGGTCCACTCTCCGGCCGATCGTCGATTTGGTCGACTGAGCTTGGCGGGTCAATGCCGCGATTCGGCTCAGCAGCGTATCGTCACCGGCAGCTGTGATTCGCACATGCAGCCCGGAGACCGCAGCCGTCGTACCGGCAAATACCTGGTCGCCGGCTGTTTTCACCACCGGCATGCTTTCGCCAGTCAGAAAGGATTCATTGATCTCCGTCTCTCCGTCCAGCAATACTCCGTCAGCAGGCAATGGGATACCCGCTTCAGTCAGCAGATGTTCGCCAGTCCGGATTCGCGCAAGCGGTACTCTCTCCTGGATGCCGCCGCGCACGATAACCGCGTCCTTGGGCTGCAGCTGTGCAAATGCCTCTCCTTCCGACATCACCCTCTCGGAAGCAGCGGCTTCCAACAGCTTCCCCAGCAGAACGGCTGTGATGACAACAGCCGAGGTTTCAAAATATAGCGGTTTGCCGGCCATCATCGCATAGTAGCTGTATCCGAAGGCAGCCGTCGTCCCAATGGCTACAAGCACATCCATCGTAGCTGTCCGCTCCCGCAGCGCATAATAGGAACCAAAATAAAAAGGCATGCCGATGAAAAACTGTATGATGGATGCAAGCGCAAACTGCAGCAGCGGCTCCTGCAGCATGACAGGCAGGGGAACCCCCTGCAGCCAGCTGTAATGATGCGCCATAGTCCAGAGCAGAGGGAGTGTGAGCAGCGCAGAAATAATAAAACGCATACGCAGAGAACCGATTTCGGATAAACCTGTCTGTTCCTCGCCGAAAGGGAACGCATGGAACCCGAGCTGGGCAATGCGCTCAATGACGGAGGATGAGCTCACCAGCCCTTCGGCGATACGGATATTGGCTGATTTTCCGGCATAATGGACGGAGACTCCGTATACGCCATCCATCTTGCCAACAGCCTTCTCAATTCTGACCGCGCACGCGGTGCAGCTCATCCCCTCAATGCGTAGATCCAGCACTTCCTCTGCGCCATATTTTTGCATCATGCATCCCTCCTTCCCCCAGATAAAAACTTTGTCTGCCACCTGCGAAACCGTTCAAGGATTGTCCTATTCCTCACTATATGGCGGAATTCCGCTCCTCATGATTATCCGGGCGATAATCTTGCCTGGTTCATGAGCCACCGCCGTTCAATACGGCGTCTGTCTAGGCTGGCTGCTCCCGGGATCCCGGCTTTATTCAACTTGCCGTTCCTGAACTAGAGTAAGGGACTGAATAATTTCAGCCCCTCCTCATCAAACCGTACGTGAGGTTTTCCCTCATACGGCTTTCCGATGTTCGTCATTCATGTGCATGCGATTTACGCAAGCGCCTTTAATCTATGCATGTGGCTAAGTAACTTCACTTCTTGTCCGGAACTGCGCCAGTTGCTACGCTGGCGCTTCTTAGCGTACCACTTCGTTAACCGTTGCCGAATGTACCCATCTAGCTTCGTCATCCACTTCGTGCTGTACGGCGTCGCATAATAGTTCTTCCAGCCTTGTATTCTCAGGTTGAGCCATCTCACGTGTTCTTCGAACGAAACGTGCCGCATCTTAGGCGGAGCGAGTCGTTCTTTTACGACTTCCCGTACATGCTTCTCTGCTTTTACGCAGAGCCATTGTTGGGTCGTGTAATACACACGTTTCTGTCCCGTTTCCGCTTTTGTCTTCCGGTGGTGCATGCCGAGGAAGTCAAACCCTTCTTCTCCCGTCCATAGCCCCACAATCCGCGTTTTCTCCGGATGCAAGGTCAGTTCCAATCGCGCCATAATCGTTTGTATAAGCTTACACGCATGTTGCGCGTCCTTCCTTGTCTTGCATACCACGACGAAATCGTCTGCATACCGCGTCAATTCTCCGACTCCTTTGCCATGTTTCTCCCACAATAGATCGAAGTAGTTCAGGTAGATGTTCGCAAGTAACGGCGATATCACGCCGCCTTGCGGCGTGCCAAGGTCGGTCCGTCTTACTTGCCCTTCCTCCATCACGCCTGCTCCGAGCCCTTGCCGGATCAGCTTGAGTATACGTCTGTCGCTGATTCTCATTTCCACCAGCTTCATCCGTTTCTCTTGGTTCATGTTGTCGAAGTAGCCTTGGATGTCCACGTCGACCACCCAATTGCCTTTACGGTTGCATGCTTTGCGGATTCGCTCGAGCGCTTGTTTTGCGCCGCGCTTTGGTCAAAAGCCATACGAGCATTCCTGAAAATCGGCTTCAAAGATCGGTTCGACAATCCGTTTCGTTGCCATTTGTACGACGCGGTCTCTCACCGTCGGAATGCCCAGCGGACGTTTTCGTCCATCTTTCTTCGGAATGTAGTGGCGACGAACGGGCTGGGGACGGTAGCTATTCTTCAACAGTTGTTCTTGGCATTGTGCGACGAATTGATCTTCACCTATCTTTGCAATATCAGCCATGGTCTCACCGTCTACGCCTGCCGCACCCTTATTTGCCCTCACTCTTCGCCACGCTTCCTGAAGGACATCCAGTCGATGAACCTTGTCGTACAGTGCATGAAACTTTCTACGCTTGCTGATCTTGGCAGCATGACCTAGCTTCTCTTGGAGTTGTTGAACTTTTTCCCTAGGTGTCGTTAGCCATTTGGCATTCACTCACTCGTACCTCCTTGAAAAGCTTGAACAAAGCAGGGCGCCTTCCCTCCCGCAGGTTGTGTTGTCCTGCATTCTTCGGTACTATGCACCCCTCGGACTCCCTTCCTGCAGATGGCTCACTTCGTCTTTTTGACTTATAGAGTCTCTCGCTACGAAAAAAAAGCTTTCGTGCAGGGGAGGGTCTCCCCAGTTCACTGCATTATCTTTCCTACCATGCCGATCCCATTACACCGGGAGATCCTTCGCTGTTGTTCCAAGTTCTGCACAGCTTCCTTGGCCTTCGTCTACGTTTGCAAGACTCGGCTTCCCCTTTTTCCTCTCGCGAGGCCTTTTTGACGATGCGGCAGGATTCACTTCATGTTACGGCCTGGTATGTTGCTCGCCTTGTCTCCGACAAGTACTTTTGTCGATGCGCTTTTACGCACAGATTTCGCCATGCGCAAGCATCCTAGCTACAAGGGTGGCTTGGTCCCTCCCTTGGTTGGACTTTCACCAACTAGATAATGCGTGCCTCTGGGCACGCCAAACAAAAAAACACCGGCAATTACGCCGATGCTCCTCTTATATGCTGCTATGGCTATCAAACCGGTTATCGAGGCTTGCCTTACTCTCCTGTTACTACATCCCCAGGCCAGCTCAGCATACCGCCAGCCATGTTCACAACCTCATAGCCCTGAGCGGACAAATAATCGCAGGCTTTGCCGCTGCGGTTGCCGCTCCGGCAAACCAGATAGATCGGCTCCTCAAAATCAGTCAATTCTCCTACACGCTCCACGAACTCGGACAACGGGATGCTGACCGCTTCGGCGATATGGCCCGATTGCCACTCATCCGGCTCTCTGACATCGATAACGCTCAGCTTCTCCCCTTCACGCAGACGTGTTTCAAGCTCGCTTGCCGTTATTTCCCCATACATACACAAGCATCTCCTTCTTATAGGTCCATTCAGGATTGAAGTTTATTCAGCAATCACATTTGCATTGTACCGTTGTCCGCTGCCGATGTCCAGTCATCCGGAAAATGCGCATTACGCCTCAAATCGAAAGAAACGGCTGTGATCAAAAAAAAAGCACCCGCCAGAAAAGGCAGATGCTTGATCGGGTATTCTATTTATCCAATACTACACACGGACTGCCGTGCCGCTCACGGCAACCATGAGCATTCCTTCACGGACCACCTCATAATCGATATCAATCCCGACAATCGCATTGGCTCCCATACGCGAGGCATTAGCGGACATTTCGCTGAAGGCTACATCGCGCGCTTCCTTCAGTTTGGTTTCATATGCTCCTGAGCGCCCCCCGACAATATCGGTAATGGATGCGAACAAGTCGCGCATGATGTTGGCTCCCATAATGGCTTCGCCAGTTACGACACCCAAATAATCCTGAATCGGCTTTCCTTCAATCGTCGGCGTTGTTGTGAATATCATTCTTCACTCTCCCAGGCTCAAATTATTTTATAATGAGCGGCCTGCTTGGCAGGCTTGCCATCCTCCGTAAACCGGATCATAATAACTTTCTCGGTCTTGCGATCGAACCAGATGCTCACCTTTACACCTAGCTTCCGGTTGCCTTTATCAACAATTAAACGGAAAGATTCGGAGAGAACGCCTGCCTGCTCGGTTCGTCTTCCCAAATGCTTATAGTCCACTATATCGGCATGATACCGTTTGATTGTTTCCTTCACCGCAAGTCTTCCCCATTTGGCATAATCGGGTTCAGCTGAAGCCGCATGCGTACGGCAGACCGTCAGAATCAGCAGAGCCGCTGTTAGAATCATTGTTTTTTTCATAAAAGGACACCTCCACTATTTGGAAAGTAGAGTGCCCGCACAAGCTCTATTCTATTCGTGAAACGTCAGTCGAATGTCTAGTACTTCCCGGGAAAGGTTACCCTTTGTTTCAAGGCTTTTCCTTGGTCACCGTTCTTGCCGTTGGCCCTTACACATAACATGCAGGATATAATCAGCAGAACTGCCCAGGCCAGGTAAAAGCAAAACCAGATAACCTGCTGTTCATTCTGAACATGCCGCCAATCCAGGATGGTACGGCTGGCCATCAGCCGATGCTCCAGCCATACCTGGGCCGCTTTATAGGAAAGAATCGTGATTCCGATAAGCACAAGTGATGCAACAGCAGCGATGATCCGGTTGTTTCTGGCCGCGATATACAGCAGCGAGGAGGCAAACCAGCCGAACAGCATCGCTGACATGGGAGCCACGATCCATACCCCGACCCAATCAAGATTATCGGCGGACAGCCCCTTGGCCAGAAACAGAAGAGCCCCAAGGGCCACCGCACAACCCCATAGTAATTTGCGCGTCATGGGGATGGCGAGAGGCTGCAAAGTGATGAGGGAAACGGACCTTAACCATACGAAATAACGCCGGAGCAGCACCAGCGCCGGAACAAGCAGCCCCAGAACAGAAAATCCATACTGCAGCCATGAGTAAACGCCTTTACCCGCTATTATGGTCCGCAGAGCAGGGAAATCACTGACAAACCCTCCTGTGTGCGTCCAGCCGTCCATGAAAATATGGGTCAGGAAGCCGATAAACAGCGACACGAGAAGGACCGACCATTCACGAAAAGAACGGACACGCCAATCCTTGAGCATGCTTTGAACGAAATGATCAAGGCCTCCCCGGGCAGGCATAAACTTTGGCAGAACAGGCTTGACGACCAAATGAAATACAAAAGCAAGCGCGATTGACAACGGCATTCCGAGCAGCAAAAACCCTTTCAGGGAATGACCGATGGTACGATACGGCTCCATGGCAATAAAATACTCCATATCAGGCGCCATACTGCCAAGCACAAGTCCAGTCACACTTAGCCATTTCGGGGCAATGCGGTGCAGCGGTGCTGCATATAACGGATGCGCGAAAGTAAAAGGCATCGTCTACCCCCTTTTTTCAAAAATCAATTCAGCAGTCCGAATTTATTAAGCGGCCACAAGCGGAACACCGCTCTGCCCTCCAGGCTTGATATGGAGATGGGGCCGAGCTCCCGGCTGTCCTGGCTGTTCTCGCGATTATCGCCCATCACGAATACTTTTTTGTCCGGAACGGTATAGGGGATACTCAACCCGTTGCTGAATGTCAACCCTTTTACATAAGGCTCTTCCAGCACGGTTCCATTAATAAGAACGTGTCCATCCTTGATATCGAGCATGTCCCCTGGCAGTCCGATGACCCGTTTAACCAGTCTTTTATCGCTTTCAGGTCCCGAAATAATGACAATATCACCACGGTTAGGCTGATCAAAATGATAGGACAATTTGTCCTCGATCAGCCGCTGCCCTTCAAAAAGGGTATGCTGCATGGAAACATTTCTAACCTCGGTTTGGGCAAATGCATAATTCTGAATGAGAAGTGCTGCGACCACTGCAATCGTTAATGATAATAACCAGTCTCTGACCTCGCGTACCCATTTCCTGGTCCTTGGCTGCTCCGGCTCCACTTTCAACTTCCATTCTCCTCTCTGTCCTTCAAGGATATCCAGGCTAAGCATCTGTCATTAATACGATTGAACCTGGTAATTAGTTGCTTTGCACATCCAAATCTTCAATAAAAAAAGGATTGCTCCTCCTAAGCGGCATGCGATAGAGTATAGAGACAAAACCCACTATGCCAAGGAGTGAAACAGCTTGCAAGTTGAAACTGCCGCCCGCCTGAGCCGGACCAGCATGGCCTTAAGCCGGTTTGATCATGCTGTCTTTATCGCCGTTACATTACTTTATTGGTCGACTCTGTATGTTTATGTTCCTATATTGACACCTTTTATGAAGGAAGGCGGCTATTCGGACATCCTGATCGGTGTCGTGCTCGGGAGTTATGGTTTTACGCAGATGTTCATCCGTTTCCCGCTGGGATTGTTGTCGGACAAGATGCACAAGCGCAAGCCCTTCATGATGCTGGGTCTGTTGAGCGGAGCCCTCAGCTGTCTCTTGTTTATGATTCCGGGTTCATGGATGTGGCCGCTGGCTGGAAGGATCATGTCCGGCGTATGCGCATCCGCCTGGGTTGCCTTTACAGTGCTCTATGCCGCCTACTTCTCCGCTAATGAAGCGACCAAAGCGATGAGCAACATCAGCTTCCTGACGGTCATCGGTCAATTGATCGGAATGACGCTAAGCGGTTGGCTGGCTGGCGCTTACAACTGGAATGCGGCTTTTATTACAGGTGTGGGACTTGGGCTCTTGGGTTTGATTCTGACCTTTGCGGTAAAAGAGCCGCAGGGCGGTGTCGCCCGTGCCCCGATATCGCTCAAATACTTGCGGGAGATCGTTCGGAATCCGACCCTGCTGCAGGTATCCATACTATCTATTCTGGCGCACAGCGTGCTGTTTATTACCATGTTTGGCTTCACGCCGCTGAAAGCGACCTCGCTGGGAGCGACAAGCGGCCAACTCACGATTATCGTTATTGCGTTCATGGTGCCGCATGCAATCACATCCCTGCTAAGCGGACGAATTATTGCGCCCCGCTTCGGAACCTGGAATGTTGCTGCAGCCGGATTCGCACTCAGCGCGGTATTCACGGTCGCCATCGCATACTCGCCTTCACTGGGGTGGCTGGCAGCCACGCAGGCGCTGAACGGCTTTGCCCAGGGCCTTCATTTCCCGCTCCTGCTGGGACTCGCCATACAGCCGTTTGAGCCGTCTAAACGGGCGACGGCCATGGGATTCTACCAGGCGGTCTATTCCGTAGGCATGTTCGCAGGACCTTTTCTTGCCGGCTTTGTTAATGACGGCTTTGGCCGGGATTACGGATTTTGGCTGGGAGGGGCATTTGCGCTCAGCGCCGTTATACTTACCTTGATCTGGAAACGCTCTCCCAATCAAACCATTCGTTAAAAGCTGCTCCATCTCGTAACGGCTGCAATTCTTTGGCTGTTAACAAAGCTTTCTTTATTTTACCAAACGGCGGCCTTCCTGTCAGCTTGCCTGCAGCTTTGGAAGTATGGCTGTCTATCTTTTTTACCGCCGCTTTACTTCTATGCAGCGGGTAAAGCGGCGATGGAACACAGCTGTATCCCGGCAGCGCTGCAAAGCTTGCTCCCCCGGCGCAAAGCACGGTAAACTTTATATTTTAGAAAAGCTGGCGCCGATAAGAATCGGGCCAGCTTTTTTGCGGGGATCGGGACGGGTGTTCCTTCTTATTCGATACATTCCTCCGGATCATCGGCAGGCGATGCATCCTCAACATTGATTTTCTCGGCGACTGTGTCACGAATGACGGACACGACCGTTTGCAGCAGATAATTGATATCCGCCTGGCTTTGCTGAAATTCCGTAATAATCGGAATTCCATCCAGCTCATCCTGCAGCACTTCTATTTCTTTTTCGATCTTGGCGACCATATCCGTATTTTTGAACGTGGTTTCAAATGCCACGATTTCCTTCTGCTTCTTCTTGATCAGCGCAATCAGATCCTGAATGCGCGTATTGCCCTGAATCTGCTTCTCTGCGCGGCGGAAATGCTGAACTTCCTCGGATGTATACAGCATGTCGGCCAATTCCTTGGTTTTGAGCATAATATCTTTACGAACGATTATATCTTCCGTATTAAACGAAGGTACATTATAACCTTCTCCGTGCGCATGATCATGCTCGTGTTCGTGTCCATGCTCATGTTTTGCTGCTGTCTGTTCGTTAGCCATGTTCATTCCAACTCCTCAATTTTTTGCGCAGCCATTGTCCTTATGACACCGCTTCTTGCGCAGACGGTTCTATAATCGGTTCTGCTTTGATATACCAGGTTTGTGAATCGGTAACACGTGCCTGGATGAACTGTCCGATCCATTCCCTGGGCCCTTCCAGATGAACCAGCTTATTCGTGCGCGTCCTTCCGGACAATACATGGGCATTGTTCTTGCTTTCGCCTTCCACGAGCACTTCCACCAGTTGGCCGACCATTCTCTCATGGCTGACCCGGCTCAGCTCGGCTATCAGACTGTTCAGACGCGCCAGACGGGCTTTCTTAACCTCCATAGGGATATTATCTTCCATGTCGGCTGCCGGAGTCCCGACACGGGGCGAATAAATAAACGTATAGGCGGAATGAAATCCGACCTCGCTCACAAGCGACAGCGTATCCTCAAACTGCTCATCAGTCTCGCCGGGAAATCCGACAATGATATCCGTCGTTAACACGGCATCCGGAATCGCCCGTTTGATTTTGCCGACCAGCTCCAGATACATCTCCCGCGAATATTTTCGGCTCATCCGCTTCAGGACTTCCGAACTGCCCGATTGGACCGGCAGATGGATATGCTCCACCAGGTTGCCGCCTCCGGCCAGAACTTCAATCAGATGATCGTCAAAGTCGCGCGGATGGCTTGTCGTGAAGCGCACACGCGGAATATCGATCTTCGAGATATCCGCCATCAGATCCCCGAATCGGTATTGGATATCCTCAAAATCTTTGCCGTAGGCATTCACATTCTGGCCAAGCAGCGTTATTTCCTTAAAGCCTTGACGGGCCAAATCCCGCACTTCGGCGATTACATCCTCCGGACGGCGGCTGCGTTCCTTCCCACGCGTATACGGTACAATACAGTAGGTGCAGAATTTATCGCAGCCATACATGATATTAATCCAGGCCCGCATGCCTTCGCGTTTCTTCGGAAGGTTCTCGATAATATCGCCTTCCTTGGACCACACTTCGACGACCATTTCCTTGCTGAACATGGCATCCTGCAGCAGCTGCGGCAGCCGATGGATATTATGCGTACCGAAGATGATATCCACGAACGGATGCTTCTGCATAATGCGGCCTACCACAGATTCCTCCTGGGACATGCAGCCGCAAACGCCAAGTATCAGCCCTGGCTTCTCAATCTTCAAATGCTTCAAATGACCAAGCTCGCCGAATACTTTATCCTCCGCATTCTCTCTTACCGCACAGGTATTGAGCAGGATTACATCGGCCTGCTGACGGTCTTCCGTCGCCTGATAGCCCATCTCCTCGAACAAGCCTCTCATCACTTCCGTGTCATGCTCATTCATCTGGCAGCCATAGGTGGCGATTAAATAAAACTTTCCTTGACCAAGCTTGGCAATCTGGGGAGGTATAACAAAATCGTAGTGCACCTGAATCTCTTCCTTGCCGCGGCTCTTCTCATTCTTGTAGCTTGGCGCAGAGTTGATCGTAATATCCCGGCCCTTAATCCGGTATGTCGTCTTGCCTTCAGTCTCCTTGATGACTTTGGCGCCTGAGAAATCGAAGTATTTGGAGTAGTCTTTTTCGCTCTTCACGGATTGCAGCTCCGCAGCGTTCTGGCTCTCCTTGCTCACGTTGTGTTTCACTTCCTTCCAATATACGTGCACCAATTGCTTGATTGTATCGGTCCATTCCCTGATTATATCAAACTGCCGTCTGTTTATAAAGAAAAATGAGGACCCGCATTCGGGCCCTCACGTACCATCATCAGTCTTCTTATCCGATGATTTCCGCCTGATCTCCTGTCTTTGCCCCGGCCGCATTGGCTTCATCCGTATCAATATGCATATCCAACGCATAGTCCGGTGATACGCGGGCGATCACCTGGTCAAGCACAAGGCCTCTTTCTCCGTGCAATCGCACGGATAACCGCTGCTTGTCCGTTATTCCATAACGCTCGGCATCGTTTGTGTGAAAATGAATATGTCTGGCGGCCACTATAACGCCTTCTTCTATCTTCACTTCCCCCGCCGGACCTTTAATTACAATACCGGCAGATCCGGCAATATTGCCCGATTCCCGCACCGGCGGATTCACTCCGAGAGCGAAAGCGTCCGTACGCGATACTTCCAGCTGTGTTCGCCTGCGTACCGGTCCAAGTATGCGGACCTTCGGGAAGCTGCCTTTTGGTCCGATGACCTCAACGGTTTCGTTTGCCGCATATTGGCCGGGTTGTGACAATGGTTTAAACTCGGTAAGCGCGGCACACTCGCCGAATAACAAGACCAAATCTTCTGGAGATAAATGAATATGCCGGGCGGAAACACCTACAGGTACTGTCCTCATGCTGAATTCTCCTATTCATCTAAAAAGTATTGATCCGCTTATCTTGTATAAAAGGCATACAGCCCGAGTGGGTTGTATGCCTTCATTAAGCTGCCGCGCCGTCTTATTTGAACTCGGCAAGCAATTTCTCGAATTGATCCTGCGGCAGCGTCAGATCCTGGTTGGCCAAGCCCTCTTCTTTGAAGCCGACAATCAGGTCATCGTAGGCTTTCCGCTCTTTATTCTGATATATCAGGCCGGTCAGCATGCCGCCGGTCTCCATGATTTTATTCATCGCCAGCATCCGGTTGGAAGAATCATATTCAGGAAACTGTTCCAGATTGACGATATTCTCTTTAAACCAGTCGTAGGTGTTGACTTTATTGAACGTTACGCAAGGGCTGAATACGTTGATCAGCGAGAAGCCTTTGTGATTCAGGCCTGCTTCTATCAATGCAGTCAGCTGCTTCAAATCGCTCGAGAATGATTGGGCTACGAATGTTGCTCCTGCCGACATTGCAATTTCAAGTGGGGACAGCGTCGACTCGATCGATCCTTCAGGCGTTGACTTGGTTTTGAAGCCTTCCGCGCTGCGCGGGGAAGTTTGCCCCTTTGTCAAACCGTATATTTGGTTATCCATAACAATATACGTAATGTCCAGGTTGCGGCGAATGGCATGCACGGTATGTCCCATACCAATCGCAAAGCCGTCCCCGTCGCCGCCTGAGGCAATAACGGTCAGCTCGCGGTTGGCAAGCTTCACACCCTGCGCGATCGGGAGCGACCGGCCATGGATCCCATGCAGCCCATAGGCATTGATATAACCGGAAATCCGGCCGGAACAGCCGATGCCGGAAACGACTGCCAATTTCTCAGGCTCCAGGCCCACATTCGCTGCCGCACGCTGAATCGCCGCTTGTACGGAGAAGTCGCCGCAGCCGGGACACCAGTTAGGCTTTACGTTATTACGGAACTCTTTGAATGTCGCCATCTCTAGACCAACTCCTTACAAGCTTTGTAAACTTCGGAAGGCAGGAACGGATTGCCGTCATATTTCAGCAGGCTGTGTATTTTTTCGGCTTGACCGACGTGCAGCTTCACTTGGGAAGCAAGCTGCGCTGTCGCGTTATTCTCAAGTACAACCACTTTTTTCGCGCTCTGCATGTACGAGTTTACCAGATCGGTAGGGAATGGATGGATTTGGCGAATAGTAATGTGATTGATTGTATGTCCATCCTTATCCAGTCGGGTGCGCGCTTCGTCTATCGTTCCGCCAGTGGAACCCATTCCAATGACAAGCAGATCTGCTTCCTCATGTGGAGCATCAGCCCGGACCGCATCGCGGATCAGCATATTGTCAAGCTTCGAAAGTCGTTTGTCCATCATTTTCTTGCGGTTGACGGCGCTCTCGGATGGACGCCCGGTCTCGTCATGCTCAACGCCAGTCACGTGATGGATACCATTCTTGTCGCCTGGAATAACGCGCGGTGAAACGCCATCTTCCGTCAGCTCGTAACGCTTGAACAACTGATTGGTTTCAAGCTCCGGCAGGTCTCGGGTAAGCTTGCCGCGGCTGATTTTCACTTTGTCCAGATCAAGCGTCTCGCAGGACTGCTTGCCCAGCGAAAGCTGCAGGTCCGTCATCAGAATGACCGGAACCTGATATTCCTCGGATAAGTTGAAGGATTCAATAGTGTCATAGAAGCAGTCCTCTATCGAAGCAGGAGCAATGACAATCTTCGGAATTTCCCCATGCGTTCCGTAAACCATGGCGTTCAAGTCGGATTGCTCCTGTTTCGTAGGCAGCCCAGTTGAAGGTCCGCCGCGCTGGGTATCCACGATAACGAGCGGCGTTTCGGTCATGCCCGCAAGGCCGATGGCCTCCATCATCAACGACAGGCCAGGTCCCGCGGAAGCGGTCATTGTACGCACACCTGCGTAATTGGCTCCGATCGCCATCGTTACTGCTGCAATCTCATCCTCGGTTTGGACAACAGTCCCGCCGAGCTTGGGCAGCTTTTTGATCAAATATTCCATAATTTCCGAAGCGGGGGTAATCGGGTAAGCAGCCATCAAGCGGCATCCGCCGGCCAAAGCGCCGAGTCCGATTCCTTCATTGCCGATCATGAACAGCTTTTGCTTGCCGTCTGCAGGCTCAAGCTGGAATTCCTCCAGCGGACCACCGGCCAGATCCAGTACAAAATCCGAGCCGCGCTTGACCGCCTCCACGTTCTTCTCGACGATCGCCGGACCTTTGCGTCCGAACTCCTCTTCCACCGCTTTATTAAATACATCGATAGGCAGACCAAGAAGCGCCCAGGATGCGCCGGACGCCACCATATTTTTCATAAGGGAGGTGCCAAGATCCTCTGCAATCGATGTGATTGGTACAGGAAACAAACGGGCGTTGGTACCCTCCGGCAGAACGGGATTGAATTTTGCGTCAGCTACGACTACGCCGCCTGCACGAAGTTCATGTGCGTTCAAATCGATGCTTTCTTGGTCGAACGCGACCAGAATGTCCAAATCATCGGATATCGCCCGAATCGGATTCGTGCTGATCCGAATTTTGTTATTCGTATGCCCGCCCTTAATACGGGAAGAAAAGTGACGATACCCGTACAAGTAGTAGCCAAGTCGGTTGAGCGCCGTAGAGAAAATACGGTCCGTACTTTCAACGCCTTCCCCTTGTTGTCCACCGATCTTCCAAGACAATTGACTGATCAAAATGCCCATCTCCTCTTTTTGATGAACGTTCTTTCTCGACAAATTATAACGAAATACATGCTGTATGTTCATGGAAATTATATAGAGTCTCATAAATAGTATGATGACAGGTACTAAAAAGCAAGATGTAAACGCTATTTTCTAATATAACTCTTTTCGATGGAATCCATACCGGAAAGAGATCGAATGGCGAATAATTATTCAGGCAGGCAGATGTTTCGTTAAGAAACGAAGCGCATTTTCAGCAAAAAAATCTTGAACTTGCTCTGCATTATACTGTTTCAGCAGCGTTTCTTTCAAATTCACCAGCTCCCCAGGATTCGATAGGCCCGCCACATGGGTATCGATACCATCAAAATCGGAACCAAAAACCAATTGCTTTCCGCCCCCCAGCCCGCATATCCGCTCCACATGCCGCAGGACATCATTCATATCAGCGCGGCCGCCTTCACGCACGAACTGCGGCACAAAAGTTACACCGATCAATCCGTCCACCGCAATAAGAGCTCTTATCTGATCATCCGACAAATTGCGAGGATGGTTGCAAATCTCCCTGGAGTTGGAATGGGAAGCAATAATGGGTCTGCCTGAAGCATCCACCACATCCCAAAAAGAGCGCTCGCTCAAATGCGAAGCATCCAGCAGTATGCCTAATCGGTTGCATTCCGCTACAAACTCTCTGCCTTTGGCCGTTAGCCCCCCCTGCCTGGGTTCCATGACACCGTCAGCACCCCAGTTGGCATTATTCCAAGTCAGACCCGCCGCGCGGACGCCAAGCTCAAACAGGATGCGCAGCATAGCCATATCTCCCTGCAGTCCATCTGCCCCTTCGAGTGAAAGCATAGCGCCGATCACCCCGTCCTTGCGCAAATTCCGCACATCTTCCGGAGAGCGCACGAAGCGCATGCCGGGTGCCGCGAGCACCTTTTGATGAAACAAATCAATGCTTCGCAGGATTGGAACCATTGTTTTCTCGCTGCGCTCGGAGACATAGATAGCAAAGATCTGGAGGATCGAATCCGCCTGCTGCAATCTTGGCAATGACACATCGAGCATCAAATCGGGGTTATCTATGAAGGACAACCGGTCATTTTCAAGCAGCTTCCACAGCACATCACAATGAAAATCAACGGCGGGTATTATTTTCATATAAGCTTTCCTCCCAAGCTTTCCCATATTTGCATGCAAAAAAACCTGTCTACGCCGTAAACAGGTTTCAAATTGAATATTTAGGCAGTATCCTTATCGCGGCTCCACAATAAGCTTGATTGCCGTACGATCTTCTCCATCAATGACGATGTCTGTAAAAGCCGGAATGCAGATCAGATCCACCCCGCTGGGAGCCACAAATCCACGGGCAATAGCAACCGCTTTTACCGCCTGGTTCAAAGCACCAGCCCCGATGGCTTGCAGTTCGGCCGCTCCGCGCTCACGCAGTACACCCGCCAACGCCCCTGCAACGGAATTAGGATTGGACTTTGCTGAAACTTTTAATACATTTACGTCCATGTAAAGTACCTCCTCGGGAATGATGGATGGATACCACTATTTAAATAGTATTCGAGAGAGGCAATAAAATTCCTTCTTTATTGGCGAACACTTTACAAAATGTTCTGAATTATGAGAATTTTCAATGATTCATATTGGAAACCGCTATGATTACATCATGGCCAAGTCTGTCTCGGTCATGCGTATTTTCTGAATCCGCTTCGCTTGCCCGGTAGATTCATCGATATCAATCAGGGCCGCATGAAAATGCCAGTCTCCTTCATCCACGACGAACCGGGTCGGAAGCTGCGTTTTGAATTTGTAAATAACCGCTTCACGTTCCATACCGAGAACGCCTTCCTTGGAGCCCACCATGCCGACATCGGTTAAATATGCAGTGCCCCCAGGCAAAATCCTATCATCATTGGTTTGTACATGGGTATGTGTACCTACAACAAAAGAAGCTCTGCCATCCAGATACCAGCCCATGGCAATTTTCTCCGAGGTCGCTTCCGCATGAAAATCTACGAGAATGCATTTGGTTTCCGCTCGCATCTGATCCACCAGCTCATCCGCCTTGCGGAATGGACAATCAATCGGAGGCAGGAAGGCCCGGCCTTGAAGATTAATAATCGCGAGCTCCTTGCCATTCGCTTTTATAATCGCTGCCCCTTTGCCAGGAGCCTCATCAGCAAAATTGGCGGGACGGATGATACGCGGCTGATCATCGATCCATTCAAATATATCTTTGTTGTCCCATGTGTGGTTCCCCATGGTGATGCCATGAACGCCTGCATCCAATAATTCCTTAACAATCGCGGCTGTGATTCCTCTTCCTGCTGCTGCATTCTCACCATTTGCGATGATGATATGGGGATTATATTTGCTCTTGAGCGACGGCAGTATTTTTTTGACCGCAGTGCGGCCGACGCTGCCGACGATATCACCGATAAATAAGACGTTCATCTCATAACCTCGCTTATATAGACTAGAAAAGTGGCCGACAAGCAGCCACTTTTCCAGTTTCTTTCTGATTTTGTTATTTGGCATACTCGACTGCACGCGTTTCGCGAATGACTGTCACTTTGATATGACCCGGATAATCGAGCTCACTCTCAATTTTCTTCGTAATATCACGCGCCAAGCGGAATGCTTCGGTATCATCAATCTTGTCCGGTTGAACCATGACGCGAACCTCGCGTCCTGCTTGTATAGCATACGACTTCTCAACGCCTTCAAACGATTCTGAGATGCCCTCAAGCTTCTCCAGACGCTTGATGTACGTTTCGAGCGTTTCACGTCTTGCTCCCGGTCTTGCAGCGGACAGAGCATCTGCAGCTCCAACCAGCATCGCAATAACCGATGTCGCTTCACAATCGCCGTGATGGGATGCAATACTGTTGATAACAACGGGATGTTCCTTATATTTCTTGGCCAGCTCAACGCCAATTTCCACATGAGAGCCTTCCACTTCATGATCGAGTGCTTTACCGATGTCATGAAGCAATCCGGAACGTTTGGCGAGCGTGATATCTTCCCCTAGCTCCGCTGCCATAAGTCCTGTCAAATAGGCGACTTCCATGGAATGCTTCAATACGTTTTGACCATAACTCGTCCGATATTTCAATCGGCCCAAAATTTTGATCAAGTCCGGATGTAAGCCATGCACGCCAACCTCAAAGGTAGCCTGCTCCCCGTATTCGCGGATTCGTTCATCCACTTCCTTACGCGATTTCTCGACCATCTCTTCGATGCGGGCTGGATGGATTCGTCCATCTGCAACCAGCTTCTCAAGCGATGTCCGGGCAATCTCGCGGCGTATCGGATCAAATCCGGACAAGATGACCGCTTCCGGTGTATCGTCAATTATGAGATCGATACCGGTCAACGTTTCCAGGGCACGAATATTGCGGCCTTCACGCCCGATAATGCGGCCTTTCATTTCTTCATTAGGCAGTGTAACGACGGATACAGTTGTTTCCGCCACATGATCTGCTGCGCAGCGTTGAATCGCAAGCGAAATGATATTGCGGGCTTTCTTATCGGCTTCCTCTTTTGCTTGTTGTTCAATTTCTTTAATCATTTGCGCTGTTTCATGACGAACTTCCAATTCGACATTGTTCAGGATGATCTGTTTGGCCTCATCCATCGTCAAGTTCGAAATACGCTCAAGCTCACTAAGCTGCTGCTTGTAGAGAGAATCGATCTGTTCTTGCGTCTCCTCGATCCGTTTCTCTTTGTTGGCTACTTGTTCTTCTTTGCGCTCCAGCGTTTCTATCTTTTTATCCAACGACTCTTCCTTTTGAACAAGCCGTCTTTCAAGACGCTGTACCTCATTGCGACGTTCGCGAATATCTCTCTCTGCCTCGGTACGGAGCTTGTGGACTTCGTCTTTCGCTTCGACCACTGTTTCTTTCTTGAGCGCTTCTGCTTCTTTACGCGCACTGTCAACGATCTGACTTGCGGCTTGCTCGGCGCTAGAAATCTTGGCCTCGGCGATTGACTTTCGAATAAAATACCCGATACCAAAGAAAATCACACCAACAACGAGAGCGATCAGGATCCAAATCCAATCTGGCATCTTCTCACCTCCTCGTTGCTCACCAAAGCAAACGCTTGGGACTATTTTGTTTTCCAGCCGGTTTTTAACCCGATCCATACATAGCATTTTGACGAAATAAATCGTTTCGAATCAATTTTTGGAAGAAAAATCGACTCTGGAAGAAGGAATACACACTCATTTTATCTTTTGTGAAAATCAATTGTCAAGGGTATGCCCGTTTTCGTCGTCTTCACCGGACCGGCTTGCCTCGTTAACGGCCTGTTTAACCACCGCGCTCGGGAATCCTCTGCGCAGCAGAAATGCCATCAGTTTCCGTTTTCGGTCCCGGATTTCCCCTTTCACATAAGGCCATTTCTTCTTGGCTGCGCGTATGGCAACCTCGGTCTCCATCTGCGAATCGAGTCCCTGAGCGGCCTCCTTAGCTGTGCCGCTGGCTATGCCGCGATGCGTCAGCTCCTGCTGCAGCAGCCGTCTTCCCTTTAATTGGCTTCGCATTCGCTGCTCGGCAAACTGATTGGCATAGGAGATATCATCGACCAGCCTCTCGCCTTGCAATCTCGCCAGAGCTTTGCCGATTGCGGATTCATCAAGCCCTTTGCCAGAGAGATAACGCGAAATTTCCTTCTCGGTGCGGGGCCTTGGCCCCAAATAAATCAATCCCAAAATATAAGCGCGATGATCATTGTCCTTCTCCACAATCTGCTTCAGCTCATGCGGATCAATCTGCCTCCCCTTCAAAAGCCTGTGCGTGACAATTAAATCTTCGTGAACAGAGGTAAAGGGCTCATCATTGCCATCCATATACAAATGGTAACGCCGCTTGTCCTTGCGTTCCTGTTCAATAGCGGTTATAAGCATCATACCTGCCTCGGTTTGTTCTTCCTGCTCTTCTTGCTCATCTTGCACCCGTTCATCATCCTTCATCTTATGGCTGCTCCTTCCCTGCCATTTCCCTTGAGCTTCTCCCTAAAATGAATGGCATCAAATAAATAAGTTCATGTTCTATATCATGCAGAAAAGCACCCGCGAAGGTGCTCTTCCGAATCTATTCATAGCCAAGGGTAAATAGTTATTCCAACTCGAGATCAAGATCCAGCTCGTCTTCGTCCTCATCATCCACGGCAGAAGCTGTGAGCGCGGCGGCTGACAAATGGCTTGCTTCCCGAATTTGATTCTCGATTACTGTTGAAGTATCAGCGTGATCCTTCAGGAACTGCTTGGCATTCTCCCGGCCTTGTCCCAAACGTTCTCCGTTATACGAGAACCAGGCTCCGCTCTTCTGTACAATATCCATCTCAACGCCGATATCGACAATGCTGCCTTCCTTGGAAATGCCTTCGCCATACATGATATCAATCTCAGCCTGTTTAAAAGGCGGGGCTACCTTATTCTTAACGACCTTGATACGGGTCCGGTTGCCGACAATGTCATTACCCTGCTTGATGGATTCAATACGGCGCACATCAAGTCGAATTGTGGAGTAGAATTTCAATGCGCGTCCACCAGGGGTCGTCTCTGGATTGCCAAACATAACGCCAATTTTCTCACGCAGCTGATTGATGAAAATCGCGATGGTCTTGGATTTGCTGATGGCGCCTGACAGCTTACGCAGTGCTTGCGACATCAATCGCGCCTGCAGGCCGACATGGGAATCCCCCATTTCACCCTCGATCTCGGCTTTGGGCACAAGTGCCGCAACCGAGTCAATAACAACAATATCCACTGCGCCGCTGCGGACGAGCGCCTCAGCGATTTCGAGTCCCTGCTCACCGGTATCGGGCTGGGAGAGCAGCAATTCATCGATATTAACGCCAAGCTTGCTGGCATACAGCGGATCAAGAGCATGCTCCGCATCGATGAAAGCGGCTTGTCCACCCACACGCTGTACCTCAGCAATGGCGTGAAGAGCTACTGTCGTCTTACCGGAGGATTCCGGTCCGTACACTTCAATAATCCGGCCTTTGGGCAAGCCCCCGATACCAAGAGCAATATCCAGGGCAAGGGAACCAGTGGATACTGTTTCCACTTTCATATGATTCGACTCCCCGAGCTTCATGACGGAGCCTTTCCCGAATTGTTTCTCTATTTGACGTAATGTCGTTTCAAGCGCAGCGCGACGATCTGACAACGCGTTCACATCCTTCATTATTTATAATGTAATGATACCTTGTTTCTCCTCTAATGACAATAGTTTTTACGAACATATATTCTTATTTTTTTCATCGGCCGATGAATGAAAAAAAGAACCGCAGCAAAGTGATCTTCGCCACGGTTCTTCCGTCAACTAATGACGATTATATTTCATTTTCCGTATTCTGACAAGCAAAAATCATCATCTGCCCGGCTGTTCGGCAGACAGCAGCTGCCAGAACCTGTACAGGAGCGACTTCACCGATCTCACTCTTATAATATCGCGCGTTCCGCTCAGCTGCGCCTTATGCACAATTGTCGGTTTGCCGCGCTCGGCAATGCCAAAATAGACCAGACCGACAGGCTTGCCTTCAGCTTCACTCGGGCCTGCAACCCCGGTGAGCGACAAGCCGAAGTCGCAATCCGTTAAATCGCGCACCCGCTCCGCCATAAGTGCTGCCGTTGATTCAGATATGGCGCCAGGCGCGCCTGCTCCTTCCAGTTGGGACAACGGGATGCCCAGCAGCTGCTGCTTCATCTCGTTGGTGTAGGTAACGACGCCACCGACGAATTCGCCGCTGCTTCCCGGCAGGGTGGTCACAAGCTCAGCCAGCAGCCCTCCTGTAAGACTTTCGGCACTGGCAAATTTGCGTCCCGTTACTCTAAGCAGGCGTATGACCGCTTCCTCTAGGGGAATATCCTCGTTCGCAAACAAATATTGGCCAACGCGCTCCTTTATCTGCAGCTCCGCCTGATCCAGTCTGGAATCCGCCTCATGCAAGGAGAGCGCTTTGGTGGAAAGTCGGATGGCTACCTCACCTTCTTTGGCATACGGGGCAATTGTAGGGTCGGACTGGACCTCGATCAAATCAATAATCGCCTGCTCCAGACTGGATTCTCCAATGCCGGCAAACTTGAGCAGACGGGAGAAGAGCCTGCGTTCCTCGCCCATTACGCTTCGCAGCCAGGCTTTGGCCGGACCGTCAAACATCGGCTTCATTTCCCGGGGCGGCCCTGGCAGCAGCACATAATGAGTACCCTCGACAATCAAAGCGTTGCCTACAGCAAGACCGGCGTCATTCACGAGCGGATCACTGCCTTCAATCTGATTCGCCTGCCTGCGGTTGCTTTCCACCATATGCATGCCGCGCGAAGTGAACAGATTCTCAATTTTCACCATGGACGGCTGATGAATCGAAATTCCACGGTTCAAGTAACCGGCGAGCGCGTCCTTGGTCAGGTCATCCTGGGTCGGTCCAAGTCCGCCCGTAAATACGATCAGATCGGCCCGGGTGCGGGCAATCTCGACCGCCTGCACAATACGGACGGCATTATCCCCCACTACCGTCTGAAAATAGACATCGATTCCCAGCTCGGCAAGGCCTGTTGAAATATATGTGGCATTGGTGTTCACCGTTTGACCCAGCAATAGTTCCGTTCCGACTGCTATAATTTCAGCGCGCATGTAAACCGCTCCATTCCATTAGGTAATGAAAAGCACCATTCCCATGTAATGACAGAGAATGATGCTTTACAAACAAATTGTCCTACTCCGTAAGCGGAATAAGATTTTTATTTTTGATGAAATAATCAATTCCCGAATAGACCGTAATAAGGGCAGCAGCCCAGCTTGAAATAAGATCGAATCGGAAATCGAGAAACGTAAACGGAAAATTATTCAGCAGCAAATCGATGATCATCGTAATTTGCACGGCTGTTTTCCACTTGCCCCACGTACTCGCCGCCAGCACCTTGCCCTCCAGCAGCGCAATTTGGCGAAGCCCGGTCACCGCAAATTCGCGGCTTATGATCACAATTGCAATCCAGGCATCCAGCTTATCCATTTCGACAAGCGAAATAAGCACCGCCGCCACAAGGAGCTTATCGGCTAATGGATCAAGCAGCTTGCCCAGGTTAGTCACGATTTTGTTCTTGCGTGCGATATAACCGTCTAGTCCATCCGTACTGGCCGCAACGATAAATATCAATGCAGCCAGGATCTGATTCCAGGTTATCGAGAAATCATCAAAGCTAAGCGGCTTTAAATCCACATTGATGAGCAGCAAAAACATAATAATCGGGACTAAAAATATGCGAATCAATGTGATCCGGTTGGCTAAATTCACGATTATAGCCCCTCCCCGGACATATCAAATTCATAGGCATGCGTTATGCGCACTCTTTGAATTTCGCCAATTCCAGCCGTGCAGTTGGAAATAAAAACTTCACCGTCAATTTCCGGCGCATCATAAGGCGAACGACCCACGTAGACGTCGCTGCGGCCATCGTAGCGCTCAACTAGCACTTCAATATCATTGCCAACGTATTTGCCGCTGATGTCCTTGGATACCTGCCGCTGGATTTCCATCAGAGTATTGGCTCGCCACTCGATCACTTCGCTTGGCACATGATCCGGAAGCCGGACAGCCGGCGTATCTTCCTCGCTTGAGTAGGAGAACACACCCAGCCGGTCAAATTTCATTTCCCGGACAAAATCGCACAGGCGGTTAAAGTCTTCTTCGGTTTCCCCTGGAAAACCAACGATAATTGAAGTACGCAGGGCGACATCCGGAATCCTGGAGCGGATTTTGGCTACGAGCTCCCTTGTATCACGCTGCCGGCCAGGTCTGCGCATCCGCTTCAGGATGGAATCCTCACTATGCTGCAAAGGCATATCAATATAGTTGCAAACCTTTGAATTGGATGCAATCGTATCAATCAACTCATCCGTGAAAAATCCCGGATAGGCGTAATGAAGCCGGACCCAAGCAATGCCTTCCACTTCGCTGACACGATTAAGAAGCTCCGGAAGCATGAATTTGTCATACAAATCCGTTCCGTAGTTCGTTGAATCCTGTGCAATCAAGCTGACTTCCTTCACGCCTTGATCTGCAAGCATCTGAACTTCGTTTACAATGGATTCGATAGACCGGCTGCGGAACTTGCCCCGCATAATCGGTATCGAGCAGAATGTGCAAGCATTATCGCAGCCTTCCGCGATTTTCACATAAGCGGTATAACGGGGAGTGGTAACCAGACGAGGAAGCTTCTGGTCATAGTCAAAAGCAGGATTGCCTACCTTGACCGGTCTCTTCCCGCGGAGCGCCTCATCAACGATATCGGTAATGTGATGAAAATCACCCGTTCCAACGATGCCGTCTATTTCCGGCATCTCTTCCATCAACTGCTTCTTATAACGCTGAGTCAAACACCCGGAAACGATAAGCGCCTTCAGCCGGCCCGTCTGCTTGAACTCCGCCATATCCAGAATCGTATTAACCGATTCTTCCTTGGCCGCGTCAATAAATCCGCATGTATTGACAATAATTACAGTAGCTTCATCAGCCTGATCGACAAGCTGATAACCGCGTTCATCGATTAATCCAGACATAATCTCTGAATCGACCAAATTCTTTTCACAACCTAATGTTACAACTTTCACTCGTTCCGTCATCATGTATCCCCCAGATTCCTCCGAAAAGCTATCTCAACAAGTATAATACAAGGCCCAAGGCGTGTCAAAACAGGAAAAAGTCCTTTCCCACGCGCTCTCAGGCGTTAAAGAGGACTTCATCCACATTCACAGCAAAAAAAGTTATCGGTAGTTTGTGAATTGCAATTCTATTTGCAAATCCGCACCGCGGAGCAGCGCCATTACAGCCTGTAAATCATCGCGGCTTTTGCCGGTAACCCGGATTTGATCTCCCTGTATCTGGCTTTTCACCTTCAGCTTGGAATCCCGGATAAGGATATTGATTTTTTTTGAAATATCCTGCTCAATCCCCTGACGCAACTTAACCCGCTGCCTGACCAAAGACGCGGAAGCGGATTCGACTTTGCCAAAATCCATGTTTTTGATGGGCACGCCGCGTTTGATCATTTTGGATTGCAAAATATCAATGACGCTCTTTAGCTTGTATTCATCGTCGGAGACAAGTATGATGTCTTCTTTTTCAAGCGAAATTTTGCTTTTGCTTCCTTTGAAATCAAATCGGGTCTCAATCTCTTTCTCTGCCTGGTTGATCGCATTGGCTAATTCCTGCATATCCACCTTTGAAACAATATCGAATGCACTTTCCGAACTCATTTTCGTAAGCAGCTCCTTTTTCCAATTATTACTTGAACCGTATTATAACCGATCCTTATGTATAAGAAAAGACATCCATCCTGGAAGTCCACAAGGATTGGATGTCTTCAATCTGATTTATTCACTTTCCTGGCTGCCATCCTGTGTTCCCTCTGCTATATCCTGCGATTGCCCGTTTTCACCGGAATCATCAGCAGGTGTTAACAGCATTTTGTGAGATCCGGTTTGATCCTTATCATCGATCAGAACGCCGTCAATCGTCACCTCGACGATGTTGGCATGGGCGATATTGATATAAATTTTACCCTCAACTTCGGCTGAGCCGGTCTCCCCATCCTGAAGGGTTTTCTGGTAAAGGCTTTTGCCCGATACGCTGTTCTGATTAATTCCCACCCAACTGCTTCCTCCTGTGAGCTTGAAGGTCACAGTGTGCGTTCCTGCGCTCGGAGAGTAGAAGAAATAATCGGTTTTTCCAGAAGAACGGTCTAATGTCAGCGCAATCTTATCAGGTGTTTCTGGAGTGTTATTCGGAGTTGACTCATCAGTGCCCGTATTCGTACCATTTCCCTGGTCCGTGGTTTGATCAGGCTCGTTCGTGTTGGTCGTCCCCGATGGATCGGCAGCGCCTCCCGTAACTGGCGGCTCGGTTTTGTCTGTCATTCCTGTTTGATCAACAGATTCGGTACCGTCCCCGCCGGGTCGGTTGATAGCGAAAATGTACACAACCACAACAATAAGCAGCAGAAAGGACCACATGAGAACGCGGAACCCAAACCGGCTCCAGCGGTCGGAGGCTTGGGTTTGGGCGCGGCGCGGCCGCTGTACAGGTTCGGCAATTTGCTCTGGAGCTGCCGATGGAATTTCCCTTTGATATAAGCGCAGCACTTCTTCAGCATCAAGACCAACATTTTCGGCATAATTTTTTACAAAAGCGCGAACGTAGAATGTACCCGGCAATACGGAATAATTTCCTTCTTCAATAGCTTCCAGGTAATGCTTGCGTATCTTTGTCAAATCCTGAATATCATCCAATGACAGCCCGCGCTGCTCACGCGCCTTGCGGAGTAAAGCGCCCAAATCCGACATGACCACACCTCCTATTCTTAAAATTCATGAAATCCGGATGTAAACAGATCGTATGAAATCTCTTCATCCGGTGTATTGCGCAGTTCGATAATATAATCAAAAGCGCTATAATCATATTCCGACTCTTTAATAAACATATCCGGATGTTCAATTACCTTCGTTGAGGGCATAGCCATGATCTCCTGAAGAAGAGCATGATGTTTCTCATTGGAACGCACCGTGCTGACGATCCCATCGATAATAAAAATATTATTCGGATTCATTTCTTCCTCGGACAATTGGCTGCGGACAGTCTGACGTAGCAAGGTTGAAGAAACGAATGTCCATCGTTTATTGGAGCACACGCTGCCCGCAATGATAGACTCCGTTTTGCCTACCCGCGGCATGCCGCGAAGCCCGATGATTTGATTGCCGTCACGCTTGAACACTTCACCCAGAAAATCCACCAGCAGCCCAAGCTCGTCTCTTGTAAACCGGAATGTTTTGCGGTCATCCGAATCACGTTCAATATAACGGCCATGACGTACAGCCAATATATCAACCAACTTGGGCTCTCTGAGCTTCAGCACGGTGATATTGTCGACCTTTTGCAGCATTCTGCCAAGAATTTCGATCTTCTCTTCATCATTCGTCTGCAGCAGCATGCCTCGCGTCCTATTTTCTACCCCATTAATCGTGACAATATTGACTTCCAGCATACCAAGCAATGAAGCGATATCCCCCAAAAGTCCCGGTCGGTTTTTATGTATTTTATATTCCATATACCATTGTTTAACTTCCAAATTTGACACCTCATTCGAGGAAATAAGTTCAATCGTTCAAGAAAGATTATTCTACAATATTCGCCATATTCCTGCAACACATCTATAAAAGATTGCAGAAAAGCCCCCTTCAAGGGAGGCTTTTCCGCAAGCAATCTGCTTACGATCTTTGTACAAGCTTGACCATCAGCCCGGCGATGGTTTTGCGTTCTTCTTCATTGCCGACTTCCCAAATTTCTTTGAGCGCCTGCTCCTGCTCATTCTTGGGATCGACCTTCTCGCCAAGGAAAGCCCCGATTTCATAAGCAAGATCCGAAATGGATTCCTCGCTCAAACCGATTTTCTTTCCCTGCTCCACCCGACCGGCCAAGAACTTTTTCCATGTGTCGAAATTAGAAAGGACGTTTGACATGTGTTTGACGCCTCCTCTGCGTGTTAGCCGTTATCCGGCAACATAACGTATTTTGCGCGCAAAGGTTCTTTCTTATACGACGAATTTAACCGCCATAAAGTTTCGATTCCTTGAAAATTCGCCATATGACCCCTTGAACTCAAAGTTAATTCCAAGTTGGTCAAGTGAGCCATCCGCCGTTGGGACTGATGATCTGCCCTGTAATATACGCCGATTCGGGCAGGGCCAGAAAATAGACCAGAGAGGCAATTTCATCAGGTTGTCCAAGTCTTCCCGCCGGGATTTCCATCTCCAGCGCTGAAATCTCTTCAGCCTCCAGTTTATCGAGCATCACTGTATTGACAGCGCCCGGAGCGACTGCATTAACGGTCACGCCGGAAGGCGCAAGCTCCTTGGCCAGCGCCTTCGTAAATGCATTCATACCGCCTTTGGTTGTGGAATACAGCACCTCGCACGACGCTCCCGATAACCCCCAAATCGAAGACACATTAATAATGCGCCCAAAACGCTGGGTTACCATAGCGGGCATAAAAAGCTGGGTACACAAAAACATGCCTTTTAAATTAACCGCCATCACGTCGTCCCATTCTTCTTCCGATACATCGGCAAGCATCCCATTATGGGAAATACCAGCATTGTTGACGAGGATATCCGGTATCATGCCGCGAGCATCCAGCTTCTCCTGCATCCGCAACAAATTCTCCTTTGAGCGCAGATCAGCCGAGACGGTGGTCACATTAGCCGCACCAAGAAGCAGGCAGCTTCTGGCTGTTTCATTGGCCGCCTCATGAGCTTCATTGTAATGGATCACGACATTCATGCCTTCCTTGGCAAAGCGACGCGACACTGCCGCGCCAATCCCGCGGCTTCCCCCGGTCACGAGCACCGTCATCTCATTTAACGTTTTCAAAGTGGAGCTTTGGCCACGATCGAAACTGCCATGCGGTCCCAGTTGAAATGCTCACGCAGCCGTTCGTTGACTTCCTCTAAAGTAATGCTCTCATAAATAGGCACCAGCTTGAACAAATCGGCGCCGCGGAACCGATAACGCGTAAATTCTCCGGCAATCGCTTCGGGAGAATTCAGCATGCGGAGATAGCCACCGATCTTTTTGCGGCGTGTCCGTTCGAAAGCACTTTCCTGAAGACCGCTTGCACGTGCTGCTTCAATCGCTGCCTTGAGCCGCGCCAGCAGCTCGTCAGGGTCCGGGGTCTCTCCGCCGATCACTGAGAAAGCATAATCCTCGCTGCTGTTATATTCATGACCGAAGGAATCAGAAATCAATTTATCGTCATACAGTGTGTTATAAATCGGCGAGCTGGAACTGAGCAGCGCATCCAGCATCAATTTGGTTGTCAGCTCTTTGCGGAGAAGTCCGGCCGGATCAAGCGGCTTGGGATCCTCTTTAAAACCGATCATGCATTTAGGCATGGATACGGGCAGAACAGCTGTTTTGCGTGCATTCTTGACGGATGAAGGCTCGGGATCAAAAAAGCGGTTGATCGCCCCCTGCGGCTCGAAGGATTTCCGCGCCTGATTATTACGTACAAGCTCCATCACCTTGCCTGGATCAACTCCTCCAACAATGAACAAAAACATGTTGGATGGATGGTAAAAGGTTTCATAGCAGCGGTAAAGGGTCTCCTTGTCAATCTTTCCGATGGATTCCGCAGTTCCGGCGATATCGATGTGAATCGGATGGTTGTTGTATAAGGCGTCGATCAGCCCAAAATAAACCCGCCAGTCCGCATTATCGCGGTACATATTGATTTCCTGCTCGATGATGCCTTTCTCTTTCTCCACATTCTCGTCGGTGAAATAAGGGTTCTGCACGAAATTCACCAGCGTTTCCAGATTCGCCTCAATCTGCTCCGTTGCGGAGAACAAGTAAACCGTACGGTCAAAGCTGGTATACGCATTGGCCGACGCTCCCTGGGAAGCGAATGTGGCAAACACATCACCCGTTGGCTCTTCGAACATTTTATGCTCAAGAAAATGGGCAATTCCATCCGGTACGGACACCGGCTCCTCTCCGCCAACTGAAAAGCGGTTGTCTACCGAACCATAACGCGTTGAAAATGTGGCGTAGGTTTTGCTGAAGCCTGCTTTCGGTAAAATAACAACCTCCAGCCCATTCGGCAGAACTTCCCGGTATATCGTTTCTTGAACGCCTGGATAAGCTAATGTTTCCACAGGCTTAGTCCTCCTTCCCGTCGCGCAGGAAATATATCGTATCCAGCTCTGTTTTTTGGGCAATAGCCGCAATCTGCCCGGCAGTTACCGCCTGCACCTGGCGCATCAGTTCATCTGCAGAACGCTCACGCCCGGTTAAAATCGCATTGAAATCGAACCCAATCATCTCATTGGCGGAGTCCTGCAGCTCACGAAGGTGATTGGCAATCATCGCCTTGGTCTGATTCATTTCCAGATCGCTGTAGGTACCGGTTCGCATGCTCGCCAGCTGCTCCTCAATGATAGCGGTCGCTTTGTCGAAATTATCGATTTCAATACCGGATTGTATGGTGCAGATGCCTTTATGCCCATCCAGACGGGAAGCCGCATAATAGGCCAGGCTTGCTTTTTCCCTGACATTCAGGAACAGCTTGGAATGCGGATAACCGCCCAGTATCCCGTTATACATCAGCGCTGCAGGATAATCCTCATCACCGTACGAGGTATTGATCCGCAGACCCATATTGAGCTTGCCTTGACTGACATCCATCCGCTCAATGACGGTTCGCACATCGGCAACCTTACGCGCAACAGGCGGCATCGTGTAAGACGACGGTGTCCCTGAACCTGTCTGGAAAGCTTCCGCTACAAGCGATTTGACTTCTTCAAGCGTCGTATCCCCAACCACATACAAATCGAAAGCAGCTTCGGATAATAAGGATTGATATCTCTGCGTTAAGCTTTGCGGCGTTATGGCATCAATATCGGCCATTTGGCCAAGCGGATGAAGGCGGTAAGGCTCGTCGCGGCACATTTCCTCCAGACAGCGTTCCGCTGCGTAACGGATTTTATCGTTAATGATCGCTTCCAGACGTTTGCGCAGCGTCTCTTTCTCGGCCTGGACGTACTTATCGCGAAAATATCCATTCTCCACTGCCGGTGCAGTCAGCACCTCACCAAGAAATTTAAGCGAGGAAGCCAGAAGCGGCTGCTCGGAAGAAACAAACCTGTCATTGATAACATCCATCCGGAACTGGATGATTTGCGAATCTCCACGCTTGTACACGTCGAATCCGAAACCCGCGCCATAAAGCTCATCCAGACGTTCGCGGAATGCGATGGTCTCGGGTGTAGAAGCGGTGCCGCGCCGCAGCACGAATGGTATCAATGCGTTGGCTGTCACTGTTGCTTCCGTTAAGGGAGACCCCATATAAAGCGAAATGGAGAATGTCTTGAATCGTTGTGTCGGTAAGACGTGCAAACGTATACGGTTAAGCTGTCCTCGTTCAAATGCAGATTTGGTCACGCCTCGCGTCCCCTTCCGCTAATAGTTTCTTATTCCTAAGTCAATCTATTCCATTTTTCAAAGCTCTATTCCATTCTAACTGATGAGAAATGGAAGAAGCAACCCGCGTTCATAAACGGGCTGCTTCGGGTGAACATGCATCACATGCAGAAAATATGTTTGCCAATCGTTTTGACCTGCGGACGGGACCATATCCATTTGGATGTCGCCGTCTCAGGGTTGAAATAATAGGTACAGCCCCCTGATGGATCCCAGCCGTTAATGGCGTCATTGACGGCTTTTGTGGCGCTCTCGTTGGGAGTCAGCCAGATTTGTCCATCCGCAACAGCCGTGAATGCCCCCGGCTGAAAAATAACGCCCGATATCGAATTCGGAAAGCTTGGCGATTTGACGCGGTTTAGAATAACAGCGGCAACGGCAACCTGACCGACGTACGGCTCACCGCGGGATTCTCCATATACGGCGTTGGCCATCAGCTTAAGATCATTAGCGGATAATCCCAGCCTCGAGGACTTCGTTTCATTGGATCCTCCGCCCGAGGAACCCGTGTTCCCGCCATCTCCGCCTGATGCAGGCGCCGGAGCGTCCGCGGCGGTTGGCTTCCAGCTCTTTGTAGCCTCCCAAAGCTTCAGCTTGGTTTTTGCCCCGACAACGCCGTCGGATTTCATTCCGAATTTCCATTGAAACCACGTGACGGCATTTTTCGTCGTGGACCCGAACTGGCCATCCACCTTGCCATTAAAAAATCCCAAATACTTCAGACGGCCCTGCAGTTCACTGACATCTTTTCCCGATGATCCGGGCTTTAACGTGGCGCTGCTGAAAGTTTCAGCGGTTTTCCCGCTGTTGCCATGCTTAAGCGTGAACGCGCCGAACAACAGAAGAACGATGACGACGGTCACCATTATTAATCGATTTCTCATCTTTGGAATCTGCCTTTCTCTTGCGGATTCTAAAAGCAAGCGAAGCTTATTCCTAGTATGAGAAATCGGATTGCCTTCTATGCACGAATTTGACTTATGAGCTAATCTTTCCTGCATCGTACTGATCCACTGTCAGCAGAACCTCACGCGGTTTGCTGCCTTCATAAGGTCCTATAATGCTGCGGGCCTCCATTTGGTCAATCAGCCGGGCCGCGCGCGTATAGCCTACTCGCATGCGTCTCTGAAGCAGGGATACGGATGCCTGCTTGGCTTCAAGAACAATACGGACAGCCTGATCATACAGCTCATCCATCTGCTCATCCGCTTCCGGCATGGAATCATCCACTTCGGGTACCAGATCATTCGTATACTCCGCTTCGGCTTGACCGCGCGAATAGTTTACCACGGCTTCCACCTCCTGGTCGGAAAGGAAAGCCCCCTGCACCCGGATGGGCTTGGACATTCCAACAGGCAGGAAAAGCATATCTCCGCGTCCCAGCAGCTTTTCCGCTCCAACCATATCCAGAATCGTCCGGGAATCGACCTGCGAGGAAACGCCAAAGGCGATCCGGGATGGTATATTCGCCTTGATCAGTCCGGTGATGACATCAACGGACGGACGCTGTGTCGCGATAATCAGATGGATGCCGGCGGCACGGGCCATTTGGGCGAGACGACAGATCGCATCCTCGACGTCATTGGCGGCTACCATCATCAAATCGGCCAATTCATCCACGATGACGACAATATAAGGCAGAACCGCGGATGGATTCTCCGCCATCAGATTATTATAGCCTTCAATATTGCGCGTGCCCGACTTGGAAAACAGCTCATAGCGTTTCTCCATCTCCACCACGATCTTCTTCAAGGCAAGCGACGCCCGTCTCGGATCGGTGACAACAGGCGCCAGCAGATGGGGAATGCCGTTGTACACATTAAGCTCAACCATCTTCGGATCGACCATCAGAAACTTGACTTCATCCGGCCGCGCCTTGTATAGAATGCTGGTAATGATTCCGTTAATACAAACGGATTTACCCGAGCCCGTCGCCCCGGCGACGAGAAGATGGGGCATTTTCGCAAGATTTCCCACTATCGTCTGGCCGGAAATATCCCTTCCGAAGGCGATAGACAGCTTCGAAGGCGCATTCAAGAATGCAGGCATCTCCATAACCTCGCGCATCGTGACGACGGATACCTCGGTGTTGGGCACCTCGATGCCAATGGCGGATTTGCCTGGAATAGGCGCTTCCATTCTGATATCCTTGGCAGCCAGTGCGAGGGCGATATCATCGGTCAGTCCGACAATCCGGCTTACTTTGACGCCTGTTGCGGGCTGTACCTCATATCGGGTTACCGCCGGACCGCGCACAACATCCAACACCTTCGCCCGTACCCCAAAACTCTCAAGCGTAGCTTCCAGCTTCCGGCGGGAGTCATTCGCATCCGCAGCTTCCCCCGCTCTGCCGCTGCCGCTCGGCTTGGTCAGCAGCGAGAGTGACGGCAGCTGATAAGGCTTGACGGCAGGCACACGGGGAACAGGATTTGCAGCGGCGGAGCCCTCTGCCAGTTCGCCAGTTTCAATTGCCGGACTTACAGGCGGCGAGCTTGGAGAAGAGATGCTGGTAAATGCATCATCTATTTCTTCCCCATCGACAAGATGCGGTTCCAGATCTTCTCCTTGGAAAGCCGTATTATCGATCAGTCCCCTGCTGCTGTCTATTGCAGGAGGAAGCTCGATTTCGCCTGCAGGATCAAAAACCTCCGGCACCACTGCCGGACTGCCTTTACCGGCATTATAAGCCTGCCATTCAGCGCTGCCCTCTTCATCATCGTCATCCCACTGCGGTACTCTGCTGCGGCTGCTTCCGGCAGGCTGAACCAGATGGTCGTCATCCATCTGCCAATCGTCCTTGTCGCTGCTTGAGTGCTCCTCGGGATCCGATGTTTCGTTAAACCAGGAGAAAAAAGGAATTTTCCTCCTTGCCGCCCTAGGACGCGGCTGATAAAGATCATCCTCATCATCTTCCAAATCGTCATCCTGAATAATAGGGGCTGCGCCCTTGCCCCCTCTTGCCGGAGCTGCTGCAAGCTGCGCTGATCGTCTGGCAGCCAGCTTCGCCCGCATTAGCGACCAGAAACGTCCGCCCCGGACGCGCAGGGCTTTCATCAAATCCACATAGGACCGGCCTGTCATCAACATAATAGAAATGGCAAACATGACGATCATAATGAATTTGGCGCCAAAATAACCAAATAACCAATAAAGCAGCGTATACTGGATTGCCCCTGCATAACCGCCGCTGATTGCTCTTGGCGCCACGCTGCCGTCATCCAGGACAGGAGTATCAATTAACGAAGCACGAATATCGCCGCCTAATTGACTTAATATGTAACCGGAAGTCAACCCCCCGGTAGGCTCTGTTTTCTGATCCATTACCGTAATCGAGCTCATCAGCGTAAATGCCAGCACCAGCAGCAAAATCCCGGTCTTGCGGGTGGACCAGCCGGATGGCCAGGTACGTTTGATCATAACGGTCAGACCGACGTAAATACCTACAAGAGCCAGGGCAAAGTAAAACTTTCCAAGCATCAGCCCAAACAGTTTGGACAATGAACGTCCTACCGTAGCTTCACCCGAAAGCGCGATGACGGACACCGTAATCAACAAAATACCATAAACCTCATATTTTAGGCTCGTCCCAATCGAGCTCTTTCTTCTTCGCTTTTTTTTCGCCAACTTCAGTCACCTCTGGTTGCCATTATACCATACGAGGCCTCTGGATGCCGCTACTAATCTCCAATCCAGGGTAGAGCTGCCAACTGCGCATAACCCCACCCCGAAGCTGTGCTATGAGAAAAACAGCTGTTTCAGGAGGAGCGGGAGCCAAATAAAATAACCGTGCCCGGTGAATACTGCGGCTGCAAATAAGCGTCCAATGGACACTCGAGGAGACGGACGATTTTACCGATCCCCGGTGAGATCGGCTCAATTTGCATTCTTACATTGCCGATGGTGATGTCCACATATGGACCAGGCTGTTCATCCATTCCATCCAGGACAAGCTCCAGCGGCATCGTCGTGTACAGCGTCATTGCGTCAGCCCTCCCGGCCCCATTCTCTTGCGTTCCGCAATAAAACCATCCAGCTCGCGCAGCGCCACTCCAATCCCGCCGACCGCATCGATCAATCCATACTTGACCGCATCCACCCCGATTACGGTTGTCCCGATATCGCGGTTAAGCTCCCCGGTCTTGAACATCAGTTCTTTGAACATCTCGGTGCTTATGTTCGAGTGTGAAGTCACATACCGTACCACCCGCTCCTGCATTTTCTCCAAATATTCAAAGGTTTGCGGTACTCCGATAAACATGCCGTTCATCCGGATAGGATGGATGGTCATCGTCGCGGTCTCGGCGATAAATGACTTCATTCCTGCTACGGCAATGGGTACGCCAATGGAATGGCCGCCGCCCAGAACAAGGGTAACGGTCGGCTTCGTCAACGAGGAAATCATCTCGGCAATGGCAAGACCGGCCTCAACATCCCCGCCCACCGTATTCAGCACGATGATCAGGCCTTCGATTTTTGGATTCTGCTCCGCCGCCACCAGTTGTGGAATAATATGCTCGTATTTGGTCGTTTTATTTTGTGGAGGGAGCACCATATGCCCTTCAACCTGCCCAATAATGGTCATGCAGAATACATTAGATTCTGTTGTGGGTATCGTCGTCTGTCCCAGCTGCTGCAGCGTTTCCAGCGTAGGATTCACCATTTTCCGGTCGCCGCCTTCAGTATCCGGCTGTTCCGATTTTTGAAGCCATTCGATTTCCCGCATGTGATTTGTCCTCCTTATGCCTATTCGCCAGGAATCAATCCTGTTCTTTCATGTGCTCTGCATAGTATGGAAGGACAGAGAATTATTATACGGTTTATACGGAATTGACAGCTGGGACGTCCCTTTGCCGCTTTCGTGAGAACAAGTTTATGTATAACAAAAAACGGTTTACTCCCACCCGGAATGAACCGGACAGGAGAAAACCGTTTTGCATGTTTATTAGTCTTGGCTGAAAATCATTATACTTCCATGATAATAGGCAAAATCATTGGACGGCGGCGCGTCTGTTCGTATAAGAAACGGCCGAGCGCATCCTTCACATTGGTTTTCAGTGAAGCCCATTCGTTCACCTTATCATTCATTAATTTATGCAGGGTCGAAGTCACGATGCGGTTTGCTTCCTCAAGCAGCCCTTCGGATTCACGCACATACACAAATCCGCGGGAAATGATATCCGGACCGGATAAAATAGCGCCGTCTTGTTTGCTGAGCGTAACCACTACCACGAGGATACCATCCTGCGAAAGCAATTTACGGTCACGAAGCACGATATTTCCAACATCGCCGACACCCAAACCATCAATCAACACATTACCGGCAGGTACTTTGCTGCCTTTGCGGGCTACTCCACCCTGCACATCGATCGTATCCCCGTTGTCGATAATGAAAATGTTCTCCCGTTCGATGCCAACCGCCTCTGCAAGCAGGGAATGCTGACGGAGCATCCGGTACTCGCCATGGATCGGAATAAAATATTTTGGACGGATCAGATTGAGCATCAGCTTCAATTCTTCCTGACTTCCGTGACCGGATACGTGAACGCCGGAAACAGATCCCGGACCGTAAATAACATTGGCGCCCAAGCGGAAAAGCTCGTCCACCGTGCGTCCCACATAACGCTCATTCCCTGGAATAGGCGTAGCTGCAATAATAACCGTATCTCCCGGCAGGATGTCCACTTTGCGATGCGTAGAACGAGCCATACGCGTTAGAGCCGACATGGGCTCGCCTTGACTTCCTGTGGAGAGCACAACGACGCGGTCAGCCGCCATCTTGTTGATTTCTTCAGGCTCGATCAGCATGCCTTCCGGAATGGTTAAATAACCCAATTCAGAAGCAATAGACACCACGTTCACCATACTGCGGCCAACGACAACGATTTTGCGTTTCGTAGCCATAGCGGCGTTAATAACCTGTTGAATCCGGTGCACGTTGGAAGCAAAGGTTGCAATAACTACACGCTGTGTAGCTTTGCGGAAAATATCCTCAAGAGAAGGACCGATCATGCTTTCCGACGGTGTAAACCCTGCGCGTTCCGCATTCGTACTGTCCGACAATAGAGCGAGTACGCCCCGTCGGCCAATGTCCGCAATACGCTGAAGATCCGCATATTGATTATTAACCGGCGTGTGGTCGAATTTGAAATCGCCAGTGTGGACAATCGTGCCTTCCGGCGTATCGAGACAAACACCAACCGAATCCGGAATACTGTGATTGGTTTTGAAGAATGATGCCTTGATCGTGCCGAGCTGGATTTCGGAATCGGCATTAATCAGAATCCGTTTCGTTTCGCCAAGCAGACCTGCCTCTTTCAACTTGCCTTCAATCAATCCGAGTGTCAGCTTCGTGGCATAAACAGGAACATTCAGATGCTTCAATACATAAGGCAGTCCGCCAATATGATCCTCATGTCCGTGCGTGATAAGAATAGCCCGTACCTTGTCCTTATTTTCCGTTAAATACGTAATATCTGGAATCACGATATCAATACCGAGCATATCTTCTTCCGGGAATTTCAAACCTGCATCGACTACGACAATATCGTTCCCATACTGAACGACATACATATTTTTCCCGATTTCGCCGACGCCGCCCAAAGCAAATATGAGCAGCTTATCTTGGCTGTTTTTCTTTGACAATTGTATCCGTACCTCCTAATTTTTACGAAGTAAAACCAAATTCATAAGTGTAGAATCAATCACCCTCACGAAATAAAGTCGCTTCGTTAGCATGTTATATTTTTTACGAAGAAAATCTTCGTAACCATGGTCAAATGTTAATGAAACTTATAAAACTTAAGTGAATAAGCAAAGCAAAACAATGTCCGGTGACCCAGCTTCATGCTTGGGCGGGACATGGAATGCTTCCGATTGCAAAATGCCTGATAGAAGCGGACATCAGCCTGCCTGATCAGATTCGCATCATTCTATCAAGGAAGCCGTGTCTTATGCTGTTGTATGCCGCTCAAAACAAGGGAAAGGATTCATTATTATTTGCCGCACACCATCACTTGTCCCCATTATACATGATTGAATTTATGAAACACAAGTAAAGGCGAAGAACTGTTTAGAAAATATAGGTTAAACAGGATCGTTTATCTGTCCGGACTCACGTCATGATTACTTTAGATCATGTATGCAGGAAGAACCGGCTCTCGCCACCCTCAGGCGTCGAAGTTAGCTTCTTCCCGATGTTATACCTATAATATATGTCAAAAAAAACCGATGCAAACGCACCGGTTTTTGGTGAGTGCTGCATAAAGAGCTGCAAGCAACTCAAGAATTCAATAACTCACGAAGAGCAGCAAGCTCTTCTTCCGTAGGTCCCACAAGCGGCAAGCGCACTCCGCCGACAGGAATGCCGCGAATCGCCAGTGCTGACTTGACCAGAACCGGATTGGGAACGAGATGCGGCAGTTCAAACAAGCCTTTGAAAATCGGATGACAGGATGCGTGAATCCTGGCAGCTCCCGCAACGTCTCCGTTGACGAAGGACTCAATCATCTGTTTCATTTCACGGCCGATAATGTGGCTGGCTACGCTGACGATACCATATGCGCCGACAGACATCATTGGAAGTCCCGCTCCATCATCGCCACTGTACACCCGGAAGCCTTCAGGAGCTGCAGCAGCTATTTGAGTCACCTGATCTGTCGATGCACATTCCTTGGTTGCCACGATATTAGGTATCTGCGCCAGACGCAGCGTCGTTTGGGCTGTCATGCTCACGACCGTGCGGCCTGGAACATTATAAAGCATAACCGGCAGCGAAGTGCCCTCGGCAATACATTTAAAGTGTTGGTAAATGCCTTCTTGGCTTGGCCGGTTGTAGTAAGGAACCACGAGCAGAACGCCATCTACGCCGCATTGCTCAGCAAGCTGGGTCATTTGAAGGGAGTGGGCTGTATCATTGTTGCCGGTTCCCGCTATGACCTTGCAGCGGCCGTTAGCGTACTTGACAACGTATTTGAACAAAGCAATTTTCTCATCATCCGTCAGCGTCGGTGATTCCCCGGTGGTTCCGGAAACCACGATGCTGTCGTTCAATTGTTCATCAATCAAATAATCGACAACGCGGCCGGTCGCTTCCCAGTCAACCGCTCCTTCCGCATCGAACGGAGTTACCATGGCGGTAACCAATCTTCCGAAATCCATTATGACTCCTCCTAAACATCGTTTCAAACATTTATTCGTGCAGCGAAAATTTCGCATGCAGGGCCCTTAAGGCGTCTACCATGAAACTTTCGCTCACCAGCACCCATATCGTAGTGTTGGAGTCGGCCGATTGCAGAATCGGAATTCCCTGAGCTGTTAGCGCCTCCACGATTTTGGCCATAATCCCGGGAACACCGTTCATTCCCCCGCCGATTACAGATATTTTGGCGCAGCTGCTAACTGCGATCGGTGCATATCCGATCGCCTGCAAAACCGCAACCGCCTGCCGGGCATCCTGATCAAAAACTGTATAAACCGCTCCACCAGGTGTCACATTAATAAAATCCACACTGATATGATGCCGCGCCATTGCCTGAAATACCTGAAGCTGAACATCATTATGCCCGTCCTGCGCATGAACCGTAATTTGCGTAACTCCGCTAACATGAGCTACGCCTGTTACATAGCGGTCGCGAACCGTCGCGGACTGAGTGAGATTCAATGTGTCGGTCACCAATGTCCCTTCATCCTCCGAGAAGGTTGAACGGACGCGAAGCGGGATCCGGGCCTGCTGGGCAATTTCAACGGCACGGGGATGAATCACTTTGGCTCCTTGCCGGGCCATATTGCAAATTTCCGTATAACCGACAACCGGAATCGGGCGCGCATCCGCCACCAGGCGCGGATCAGCCGTTAATATGCCGTTGACATCGGTATAGATATCGACTCTTTCCGCCTTCAAGGCGGCACCTATCGCGGTGGCTGAAGTATCGCTGCCCCCGCGTCCCAGCGTCGTTGTCTCACCGGCTTCCGTCATACCCTGAAATCCGGTGACGATCACTACATTGCCGTCCTGCAAAAATTGGAGTATTCGCTCCGTACGTATTTCGACAATTCGTGCACGACCGAATTGATTATCGGTCAAAATACCAGCCGCACCCCCTGTCAAAGCAACAGCAGGTACCGAGTGTGCACGTAAAAGTCCGCAAAGCATAGCTGCCGATATGATTTCGCCGCAGCCAAGAAGCATATCACGCTCCCTGGCCGGCAAACCCGCTCCATGATCGGGAAGAAGCGAGAGCAGCGTGTCCGTCGCGTAAGGATCACCCTGACGCCCCATAGCAGAGACGACAACGACAAGCTGATGCTGTCGTTGCCGCTCTCTTTCGATATGACGAAGCACAAAGTCTCTTGCTTCCCCGGTGGACAGCGAGGTTCCACCGAATTTCTGGACGAGGATGCCCATTGTCAAACCTCCGTATCCGCACTTTTTAGATGCCGGATCATTCATGTTTGACCAGCTGCCCATGCTGCTTATCCTATTATTTGCCGATTGCGATATATTCCGCAATTTGAACTGCGTTCCATGCTGCGCCTTTGAGCAGATTGTCGGAAACGATCCACATATTTAGACCGCGGGAGGAGCCAAAATCACGACGCAGACGACCGACGAATACATCCGGTTTACCGGCAGCATCCGTCGCCAGCGGGTAGAGCTGATTGGCTGGATCATCTACGAGAACAACGCCTGGTGCGTCTCCCAGCAGCTTTTTGACATCTTCAAGGTCGTAATCATTCTTTAATTCAACATAAACGGACTCCGAGTGGCCGTAGACAACGGGTATGCGCACGCAGGTCGCCGTTACCTCAATCGAATCGTCCCCCAGAATTTTTTTGGTTTCCCGAATCATCTTCATCTCTTCCAGCGTATAGCCATTATCCTGAAATTTATCGATTTGCGGGATTGCATTAAAGGCGATTTGATGTTTGACCGGGAGTGAGCCAACCGGCAAAATATCCGGAACAAGCTCATTGCCGTCAAGCACCTCGCGCGTCTGGCGCAGCATCTCTTCTATAGCCCGGCTTCCAGCTCCGGATACAGCCTGATACGTCGAGACAATAATACGAGAGATGCCGTAACGGTCCAGCAGCGGTTTAAGCGCGGCAACCATCTGAATGGTAGAGCAGTTAGGATTTGCAATAAGACCTTTATGCTCGCTAATTTTATCAATGTTCACTTCCGGCACTACAAGCGGAGTTTCGGGATCCATCCGGAAGGCATTCGTATTGTCGATGCAGACCGCCCCATGCTCGATTGCATGAGGGGCAAGCGCCTTCGTCACATCGCCGCCAGCGCTGAATAATGCGATCTCCACATCTTTAAAGCTCTCCGGCGTTGCTTCCTCCACTATATGCTCCTGACCCTTGAACATAATCTTCGTACCGGCTGAGCGTGCGGATGAAAGCAGCTTTAGCGCGGCAATCGGAAAATTCCGTTTTTCAAGCAGACCTATAATTTGTTCTCCTACTGCGCCTGTTGCCCCAACTACGGCAACGTTAAACAATTTTTGATTCGACATATGTCGTCTCCTCTCAAAATGAAACTTATGTCAAGGATTGCTCCAATTGCATACTAAAATACCGGAAGAAACTTGGAGGAAAGATCTCTTCCTCTTCCCTCGCAGCTTATAGAAATAAATATCGGATGGGAAAATAAATATTCTATAATCGAGCTGCCATTGGCCATTCCTGCTTATCCCAAGGAACGGTCAATCAATAACGGCTGCAGCTGTTTACCTTGAAGAGCCGCTTCGCAGGCTTCGGGTATCAAATCCATCTTGGCTACAAGCGAATTCGGCTTTTGCACCGGATTGTCTTGCCCGAATGGAACAAAATAAACATTTTTGCAAACAAGCAATTTGGCGATATTCGCCGCATTCAGTCCGAGCCCGTCGTTAGTGGAAATGGCCAGCACGAGCGGACGCAGATTACGCATCTGGGCTTTGGCAGCCATTAGTACGGGACTGTCTGTCATTGCATTGGCAAGCTTGCTCGTTGTATTTCCTGTGCACGGAGCAATAACCAGCACATCAAGGAGCTTTGAGGGACCGAGCGGTTCAGCCTCTACAATAGTCGAAATAATATCATTGCCCGTGATCATCTTCAACTGCCGCTGCCAATCCTCCGAAGTGCCGAAACGGGTGTCTGTCGTCATAAGTGTTTGAGTCACAATCGGAACGACATTCGCACCTTCATCAACAAATCGCTGGATGACCGGCATTACTTCCGCAAACGTACAATGTGAACCGGATAAGGCATAGCCTACCGTTTTGCCCTGCCATTTCATTGCGCATTCCCCCGTTGCCTGGTATCTTCCGTAATCAACCGACTCAAACAATCCGCAATGATGCGTCCAGCGGTTTTCGGTGCGACGATACCTGGTAGACCGGGGGCGAGCAACGCTTTAATGCCCCGCTTCTCAGCGAAGCGAAAATCCGTTCCGCCCGGCTTGGAAGCGAGGTCGATAATGACCGCTCGCGAAGGCAAATTCGCTATAATTTGCGCTGTGACTATCATAGTCGGAATTGTGTTAAAAAGCAAGTCAATATTACTCACATGCTGCTGCAAATCCGTGATATAAAAAGGCTCAAAACCCATCTCCAAAGCCCTTGCAAAATGCTCTTCCCTTCTTACGCCAACCTTTACTTTTGCCCCTAGTCCCTGGAGCGTCCGGGCCATCGTCATTCCCGTCCGTCCAATACCCAGCACCATGCAGGATGAGCTGTGGATGGTAATGTCCGTATGTTGAATCGCCATCATTACGGCGCCTTCGGCTGTCGGGATTGAATTGTAAATCGCCACATCGTCACGATCGAAAAGCTCAACCAGCGCGATAGACTGCCTCTGGCAAGCCTCACGTAAATATGGCTTCGCCATACCTGTATAAACCTTGCAGTGTTTTGGCAAAAGAGCAATATGTTCTTCCGTCAAAATAAGCTCGCGGTCGCTAAAAACAGCCGGAATCGTTCCGTCATCATCGGTCCCGACCGCCGGGAGCACAAGCGCATCGGCGCCTGGAAATAAATCAGCGCTCAATTCAGCGTGTACTGCTCCATCCAGCGGGGTGTGAAGCTGATCAAATCCGGCAACCGTTACAGCCGCATCCAGCTCCGTCAGCTTGCGGATAACCTCAAGCTGTCTGGCATCGCCACCCAGCAGCACGACCTGAACCCCTGTCAGCATAAGGGTATCACTCCTTTCTCCCTTCATCCGTTACGACATTCGTATCCTCGGATATAGATTATCTTATGCCAAGGCCCAAAAGGGGTGAAAAGGAAAATGCGCCATTTGAGGTTTTCGTATTGGTTTGAAAGTACCAAGGCCTGGCACATTGCCGATACTAAAGGCGAAAACAGGCAAAAAAACCCGATGCATCCGCACCGGGTTTATTATGGCCGTAATATTTATAATATGAATCGGATGAATATCGAGTTATGTTAAACTCCGGTGTGGCCGAAGCCGCCTGCTCCGCGAACCGTATCCGGCAATTCCTCTGCTTCCGTAATTTTGATTGCCGGCACAATCTGAAACAGCATTTGAGCAATCCGCTCCCCCCGCTCGATGACGAATGGTTCCTCCCCGAGGTTGACGAGAAGCACTTTTACTTCTCCCCGATAATCAGCGTCAATCGTTCCGGGTGAATTCAGGCAGGTGATTCCATGCTTGTATGCCAGGCCGCTGCGCGGGCGGATCTGGGCTTCCAGCTCCGCCGGCATGGCCATTGAGAAACCTGTCGGAATAAGCTTGCGTTCGCCTGGAGCGAGTGTCACGGGTTCATCAACAGCCGCCTGCAGGTCAAATCCCGCTGCTAATTCCGACATCCTGCGGGGAAGCACCAGTTCTTCATTGCCCGGCAATCGTTTAAACAATACTTGAAACAAGACTATCCCTCCCGAGAGCGGAAGCCGCTTTATCATTGGATCCTACCATTGCTACCGCAAACGGAACGGAGAGCATTTGCTTGGTAACGGCTTGAATATCGCTCATTTGCACAGAATCGATCCGTAGCAGCATCTCATCAAGCGTGTAATGACGGCCGATCATAAGCTCGTTCTTCCCCAGCCGGTTCATTCGGCTGCTTGTGCTTTCCAGACTGAGGATCAAACTGCCCTTGAGCTGTTCCTTGCCCCGATGCAGCTCGCTGTCGGAGAGGCCCTTGGCTGCCAAGTCATGCAATTGCTCCAGCGTGAGATCGAGCACTTCCTTCGTTTGTTTCGGTGCGGTTCCGGCATAAATCGTAAACAAGCCGCTATCCGCATGGGAGGAGTGATACGAGTACACCGAATAAGCCAAACCGCGTTTCTCGCGAATTTCCTGAAAAAGCCTGGAGCTCATTCCGCCTCCCAACGCGTTGTTCAGCAGAATCATCGCGTACAGCTGAGGGTCGGCGATCGAGCACCCGGGAAAGGTCAGGCAGATGTGGTTTTGCTCTGTTTTTTTCTTATGAAATAAATATTGGCCGTTAAAGTCAGGTGCTTCCAGAATGCTTTCCGAGCCTTTATTCTTAAATCCGCCGAACTGCTTCTCCAGCAGCTCAAGCAGAGGACCTTCCTCGACGTTGCCCGCGACGCTGATTACAGTGTTGTCGATCCGGTAATGATCGCGCATATAGCCGCGGAGTGTATCGCCATCCATGGCATTCAGACGCTCCTCCAGCCCAAGAATCGAGTAGGCAAGCGGATGGTCTCCGTAAGAAGCGCGTGATGCTTCATCATGCACCTTGTCATCAGGCGTATCCTCGTACATGGATATTTCCTCAAGAATGACGTTCTTCTCTTTGCTTAATTCACCGGCGTCCATCACCGATTCAAAGAACATATCTGCCAAAGCATCAACCGCGATAGGAAGATGCTGATCCAGCACCTTGGCGTAATAGCATGTATATTCTTTGGCTGTGAAAGCATTGATATTGCCGCCTATGCCATCAAACAAATCGGCAATGTCCTTCGCGCTTCGTCTGGCTGTTCCTTTGAAAAGCATATGCTCAATAAAATGGGAAATTCCGTTATTGACGGGCGTCTCATTACGCGAACCCGTCTTAACCCATATCCCGAAAGCCACGGAACGAAAGGTTGGTATGTACTCCACCACGACCCGCATCCCGTTGCTGAGTGTATAATTGTTCACTTATTTTCCTCCTAAAAGTTTTGCTTGCAAAACTGGCTTCGTAAGCATTCGCTTTGAGTTTTCTGCTTTCTTCGTGAATTACTTCTCTGCAAAGCAGAAAAATCACTTCGTAAGCATAATCTTAAGTTTTGCTTGCAAAACTGGCTTCGTAAGCATTCGCTTTGAGTTTTCTGCTTTCATCGTGAATTACTTCTCTGCAAAGCAGAAAAATCACTTCGTAAGCGCTGTACTCGTTCATATCGCCAAAATCAGTGATTTCACTATAACAAAATTAAGGCCCCGCCTCAACTAGATGCACCCGCTTGGGGGATAATGTTTCGCTGACCGTCCCTAAGGAAAGTCCTTTCTGCCTGATTGCGGTAATTATACCCGGCAGCGCCTGACTTGATGAATCGGTGGGATGCATGAGAATCAGTGATCCCGGCTCGACACGGGTCCGGATTTTGTTCACGATCGATGCGGCCGGAGGATGCTGCCAATCCACGGTGTCGAGGGTCCAAAGCACAGTTTTTAACCCCTGCTCCGCCGCCACCTCGATTGTCATCTGATTAAAATCCCCGGAAGGCGGCGCAAACCACACATTGGACACATTGAAGGTTGACTTCAGCAGCGCTTCCGTTTTGGCGATTTGATTGTAAGCGGATTGCCGATCAAGCTTGCTCATATCAGGATGAGAATAGGCATGATTGGACAGCTCATGCCCCTTGGATTGAATCAGACGGGCCATGTCGGTATTTTTTTTCAGCCACGACCCATCGAAGAAGAAGGTCGCCTTTACATTTTGCTCCTCAAGCGTCTTGAGCATCGGTTCAAGAAACTCATTGCCCCACGCTACATTGATCATAAGCGCTGCCATCGGCTTATTGGGATTACCCTTGTAGATCGGCTGTCTTCCCAACTGCTCCAGGCTGATCGCTGGGGAAATTTCCTTATACATGAAACGGATCGGGCTGTTCTCCGGCGCATCGCGCATCAGCCGATAGGTTTGATCCACATCAACCTCTAGCCCGTTATAACCCGGAATCGCCTTCCATACGCGGTCAAGCCTGGCATCAACAGGGGCAATGCGGCGTTTGACAGCTTCCTTCTCTATAGCGTCCTTCAACTGCTGCCTGACAGAATCTGAGGAAATATCAATTCCCAAAGCTGTAGCAGCCTTTCCCTGTTTCAATTCAGCCAGGTAGGCCGATAAATCACCGCTTAACCCGAAAATCAGCAGCAGCGCACACATGAAAACCGTCATTATGATCGCTTTCTTCAGCTTCATCGCTTTGTCCCACCCTTCTTATTCATCATATTATGGCTTGGTCCACAATATGTAAGAGGTGTAGAAGAACAGAGCTGCTAGACGATGTTTCTTTATTACGGTTGATATTATGTACAAAATAAAAAGAGACAGATGAAATCTGGCTCTCTCTTCTTGAATATCCAAAAATTATTGGTTTGTGAGTATACTTGTTACGATTGAGCAGGAGCCTCGGCCGTCAGAACTGCTTTACGGGAAAGATTAACGCGTCCTTGCTGATCGATTTCCGTCACTTTGACTGTGATTTGATCGCCGACTTTGACGACATCCTCAACTTTGGCGACACGCTCAGTCGACAGCTGCGAAATATGCACCAGTCCATCCTTACCCGGTAAAATTTCGACGAAGCAGCCGAATTTCTCGATGCGTCTGACCGTTCCCAAATAAATCTCGCCGACAATTACCTCGCGGACAATGCCTTCAATGATTTGTTTGGCCCGATCAATGGCTTCCGCGTTCGAGGAGGCGATAAAGACAGTGCCATCTTGTTCGATATCGATTTTTACGCCGGTTTCGTCAATGATTTTGTTAATGACTTTACCGCCGGCACCGATAACATCACGGATTTTGTCCGGGTGAATATTCATAATCACGATTTTAGGAGCATAAGGGGACAATTCTTTGCGCGGCTGCTGCATAACCTCAAGCATTTTGCCAAGAATGTGCATGCGCCCCTGACGCGCCTGTTCAAGTGATTCCTCAAGAATAGCACGGTCAATACCGTCAATTTTGATATCCATTTGAATCGCGGTAACGCCTTTGGCTGTTCCAGCTACCTTGAAGTCCATATCCCCGAGATGGTCTTCCATACCCTGGATATCGCTGAGGATCGCGAAATGGTCTCCGTCCTTGATCAGCCCCATTGCAATACCCGCAACAGGCGCTTTAATCGGTACCCCTGCATCCATCATTGCCAGCGTGCTTGCGCAAATACTCGCCTGGCTTGTCGAACCGTTGGATTCCAGCACCTCAGACACCAGACGAATCGCATAAGGGAACTCCGCTTCCGAAGGTATGACCTTCGACAAGGCTCTCTCTCCAAGCGCACCATGTCCGATTTCACGACGTCCCGGCGGACGAAGCGGTCTGGCCTCGCCTACGCTGAATGGAGGGAAATTATAATGGTGCATGAAGCGTTTGGTTTCAGCCAAATCGATACCGTCGAGTATCTGTACATCTCCAAGCGGTCCAAGCGTACAAATGCTAAGCGCCTGCGTTTGGCCGCGCGTGAATAATCCCGATCCGTGTGTGCGCGGCAGGATAGCAACATCGCAATCGATAGGGCGGATTTCACTCAAAGCCCGTCCATCCGGACGTACTTTATCATGCGTGATCAGACGCCTTACTTCTTCCTTGACAATATCGTAGAGGACTTCTTTCACATCGCCAAGTAGCTCCGGTGTATCAGCATACTGCTCTTCGAAATGAGCAACAGTCTCAGCATTGACAAGGTCAATTGCTTCTTGTCTGGCGTGCTTCTCAATAATGCGGACAGCTTCGACCAGACGGGCCGACGCAAAAGCGCGAACCGCTGCGTTCACTTGCTCATCACTGGCGTGCAGCTTGACTTCCATTTTTGTTTTACCAGCCAAACCATGGAGTTCTTCTATCGTCGCAACGATTTTCTTGATCTCATCATGGCCGAACATGATTGCTTCCAGAATAATCGATTCCGGCACTTCATTCGCTTCCGCCTCAACCATCATGATGGCATCCTTCGTACCGGAAACGACTACATAAACCTCGCTTTTCTTCTCCTGCTCAACCGTAGGGTTGATGATAAACTCCCCGTCGATGCGACCGACAATGACGCCGCCAATCGGTCCGTTAAACGGCAAATCCGAAATCGTCAAGGCTGCGGATGTTCCAATCATGGCTGCGATTTCCGGAGCACAATCCTGGTCCACACTCATCACGATATTGGCGATCTGCACATCATTGCGGAATCCATCTGGAAACAATGGGCGAATCGGACGGTCTGTCAGTCGGCTGGATAGAATGGCCTTCTCGCTCGGACGTCCCTCCCGCTTAATGAATCCTCCGGGAATTTTACCGACCGCATATAAACGTTCTTCATAATTGACGGTTAACGGGAAAAAATCGAGCGGCTTAGGCTCATTGGACGCCACGACCGTACAGAGTACGACAGTTTCACCGTATTTAACCGTAACTGCTGCGTTTGCCTGCTTGGCAAGTCGACCCGTCTCAAGCACGAGCGGGCGTCCGCCTAACGTCATTTCTACACGTTGTAACATTGAATCCCTCCTCACTGCAACCGGTAGGCCAATAAAGGGCCGGGCTGCATGGTCTATTAGATTTTCATTCGACAGCTATATAGGTTCTCCTGCTGCAAGAAGACTTTTTGGGATAACAGAAATGGGGCAAGTTTCTTGAGAGGTTATATACAAAATACCGTTACATTTACAAAAAGCAACCCGGAGCAGCCAAACCGGAACCCCGGACGGCTGGACAACCAGGTTGCTTTTATCCTCGCATCTTTTATCGGCGCAAGCCGAGTCTTTCGATCAATGCGCTGTAGCGTCGTACATCCTTGTTTTTCAGATATGCCAACAGCTTACGACGTTGACCGACCATTTTGAGCAGGCCGCGACGGGAGTGATGATCTTTCTTGTGCACCCGAAGATGGTCTGTCAAATTGACGATGTTTTGCGTCAGGATAGCGATTTGAACTTCCGGAGAACCGGTGTCGTTCGCATGGGTTTTGTGCTCGTCAATCAATTGATTCTTACGTTCTTGAGTAAGTGCCATCCTTGTTCACCTCCTTTATCATAATCGCCATTAGCCTCGCCGCCGTCGGTGAGATCGAGCAGGCCAAGCCAAGGTTCTTGCCGCTTACGCGATGTGCAAAAATGCATCATCTCTCCGCAACGACTAGAAGTATATCATAATCGCCCATATAAAGTAAATGGAGCAGGGTTATTTATGAGATGATGATAGGCTAACGCTGCCCTTGGGACAAAATCGCTCTGGCCTTATCGGCATCGGCATGAATCTGACCAACCAGCTCATCAATCGAATTAAATTTCTTCTCTGTGCGGAGAAAAGAAATAAAATGGATCGCAATCGACTTGCCGTAGAGGTCGCCGTCAAAGTCAAATAAATGGGCTTCCATGACCGGTTGCGTCAGATTCTCATGGAAGGTTGGCTTCACTCCGATGTTCAATACACCGGGAATCCGCTCTCCGTCCACTTCCGCCATGATGGCATATACACCCTGACGGGGAACCACATAAGCCGTTTCCGGATCCAGGTTGGCGGTCGGAAATCCGATCTTGCTGCCTCTGCCTTCACCATGGACGACAGTTCCCTGTACATGATAGGGTTCCCCAAGGAATTGCTCGGCCATTTCCAGCTTGCCTTCTGCCAGCGCTTCGCGGATAAGGGTACTGCTGACTTTCTTGCCGTCGATCATTAGCGGCTCTACGATTTCCACAGCGATATCCGGATCGCCAAGTGCGACAAGCGTGTCCGCTTTTCCCGCACCCCGGGATCCAAATGCAAAATCAAAACCGACGACTGCCTTCTTGACCTGCAGCGGACGCAGCACATGCTCGACAAATTCATCCGGTGTTACTGCGGAGAATTCCAGGTCGAATTGAACGATATACACGACATCCACACCGAGGGAACGGAAACGGTTGATCTTCTCCTCTAATGGAGTGAGGCCATTCACATACTGATCTCCCTGCCCCAGCACCTCCTTCGGATGCGGGTAAAAGGTCATTACCGCAGCCTCAATGCCTGTACTGCGTGCAGCTTCGACAGAGCGGCGGATGACATTCTGATGCCCCTTGTGGACACCATCGAAATAACCGATGGCAAGCGTCTTGGGAAGGGCTGATTTTGCGGGCTCAGAGGATTGAACCGGATATTGTAATGAGATTATTTTCACTGCCGTCACACCTGCTTTATGAGCTTCACTTCATTTTAAACGGACGTAAATACTTTGACCGCTTTCAACGAGCCTGTGTCCTTATCTGCTTCAAATAAACCAAGAAACAATCCGTCATCACGATATAGACAAACTAACGACTGGTCATCTATACGCTGCAGCGCCTGAATATTTTGTAACGGAATACGCTTGCCTTGAAAAGCATACTGAGCGGTAGCTGCATTTACTGAACCGCTGGGCAGATGGCTCAGCGCCGAGTCAGCCGGCAGCAGTTTAGACTCGAGTTCTCCCGCGGCATGCAGCTTTTGAATCTCTTCCATCGTCAGACAGTGCTCGCGCGTGAAACCGCCTGACAGCGTGCGTGTAAGTTCAGCCATAACCGCAGGAACTCCCAGCGCTTTACCGATATCCACGCACAAGGTGCGGATATAAGTGCCTTTTGAGCATTGAACGGAAAAACGGATCCGGGGATGCGCCATTCCAAGCTCAAGCTCAAGCAGCTCAAGCCGATAAATGGTTACGGGACGCGCTTGGCGTTCTATGATATGACCCTCCCGGGCCAGCTCGTAAAGCCTCTTCCCCTCGACCCGAACGGCTGAATACATCGGTGGAACCTGCATAATCTCGCCTACGAAGGAGGCCAATGTACGGCGGATCTCCGATTCAACAATGGTAATGTTGTCCAGCTGCGAGATGATAGCGCCTGTCAAATCCTCCGTATCTGTCGCCAAACCAAGCTGCAGAACAGCCTCATAGGCTTTTGGCCGCTCCTGGACATATTCAACGACACGCGTTGCGCGTCCGATACATAGCGGCAGGACGCCGGTAACCTGAGGGTCAAGTGTGCCGGCATGACCAATTCTTTTCACACGGAGTATCCCTCTTACCTTGGCAACAACATCATGAGAGGTCCATCCAGCCGGCTTCCAAACGGGTAGAATCCCCTCCATCATTGGGCCAACGCCTCACTGACCGCATTCACCAGTTTAGTCATTGCAGCTGAAAGGGGTCCCTCAAGCTGACAGCCGGCTGCTCTGATATGCCCGCCGCCTCCGAATGATTTGGCGATAGCCGCAACATCCGCTTTACCGGAGGAACGCATGCTTACCTTGACGTTTCCATCTGCGGTTTCTTTGAACAACACGCCAACCTCAACGCCTTCTACATTGAGCGCGTAGTTCACCAGGCCTTCCAGATCATCGCCTATCGCTCCGGTTTCCGCCATATCTTCATAGGCGATATAAAGCCATGCAATCTGGCTGTCATCGGAGAACATCAGCCTGCTGAGCGCGCGCTGCAGCAGCAGAAGCTGCGGTTTGGTCATACGTTCCAGCAACCGGTCTGCAATAGAATGACTGGGAATGCCAATCGCCAGCATCTGCGAAGCCACCTGCATCACATAAGGGCTTGTATTGGAGTAACGAAAGCCGCCCGTATCCGTCAGCAATCCAGTATAAATAGCTGTTGCCGCCTCAGAATCAAGCGCAAACCCTGCATGGATAATTAAATCGTATAAGATCTCAACAGTTGCCGCTGCATCCGTGCGAATCAGATTAACCGCCCCAAATGCGTCATTGGTAGGATGATGGTCAATATTGAGGAGCATAGCCCCTTCGGCAAATAGACCGGATACGAGGCCGATGCGCCGAAAATCGGCACAATCGACCGCGATGATCCGGTTGTATGTTTCTGAGAGAGGCTGCTCTTTGCTCAAATTAATTACAGCAGCCGATTGTTCCATAAAATCAAGTCTTACCGGCACAGCTCCCTCATTCATCATGACGTACTGCTTGCCAAGCTGACGCAGAATCCAGCCTGCCACCAGCGTGGAGCTGATGGCATCACCGTCAGGCTGAACATGTGAAACAATCAGAAACCGGTCTGCCCCTTGAAGGAATTGCAGAGCCTGGTCCAGCTGCCTGGTATAATCAGCCGGGAAAGCTGCTGCTTGCCCCGCGATCATTTGCCACCGCTGCCGCTATTGATTTGTTCGAGCAGGGATTCAATCCGGCTCCCGTACTCAATGCTGCTGTCGAATTTAAACAGCAGTTCAGGCGTATGGCGAAAACGGATTCTTTTGCCCAGTTCCGACCGTAAAAAGCCGGTGCCGCGTGCCAAAGCTTTGAGCGTTTCTTCCTTTTGCTCGTCATTGCCCAGTACGCTTAAATACACTTTAGCCTGCGACAAGTCGCCTGTCACTTCAACCCCGGTAACGGTGATAAAGCCGATCCGCGGATCTTTAAGCTCCATCTGGATAAGTGTACTCAGCTCTTTCTTGATTTGTTCACCTACACGTCCTACGCGAACCTTCGCCATAGGTCAATCACCTCTCTACTGTTTCCATAACGTAGGCCTCGATCACGTCGCCTTCTTTGAGTTCAAAGTTCCGCTCAAGCGTAATTCCGCACTCATAGCCCTGCGCAACTTCCTTGGCATCATCCTTGAAGCGTTTGAGCGATTCGATCTCGCTCTCGAATACGACGATTCCGCCGCGGATCAAGCGGGCTTTTGCAGATCGGGCAATTTTTCCCGAAGTAACCATACAACCGGCAATCGTACCCACTTTGCTGACTTTGAAGATATTGCGGACTTCCGCCTGGCCGATAACGACTTCCTTGAATATCGGATCCAGCATCCCCTTCATAGCATGCTCAATTTCGTCGATTACATTGTAAATAATGCTGTGGAGACGAATATCAACCTTTTCCTGCTCAGCTGTCGCAAGCGCCTGCGGCTCGGGTCTTACATTAAACCCGATCACAATCGCATTGGAAGCGGAGGCCAGATTAATATCGGATTCAGTAATCGCACCTGCGCCGCTGTGAATGATTTTGACGCGGACGCCTTGAATATCGATCTTCGCAAGCGAGCCTTTGAGGGCTTCGGAAGAACCTTGAACATCGGACTTGATGATGACATTCAGATCCTTGATTTCACCTTCAACAATGTGTTTGTACAAATCTTCAAGCGTTACGCGCGAGTTGGCGCCCAGCTCGGATTCACGTTGTTTGATCGCTCTGCGGTCGGCGATTGCTCTTGCTTTGCGCTCATCCTCGAACACGAGGAACGGATCTCCGGCAAGCGGAACCTCAGTCAAGCCCGTAATTTCCACAGGCGTACTCGGTCCGGCTTCCTTGAGCCGTCTGCCTTTATCATTGACCATGGCGCGCACGCGTCCGAAGCAGTTGCCTGCTACGAAGGCATCGCCGACCTTCAATGTGCCGTGCTGCACGAGAATACGTGCTACCGGTCCTTTTCCTTTATCCAGCTCGGCTTCGATAACGGTACCGCGAGCCCGTTTGTTGGGGTTCGATTTGTAGTCGTTCACTTCAGCAACGAGCAGGATCATCTCCAGCAGTTCTTCAAGTCCGATGCGCTGTTTGGCCGATACATTAACAAAGATCGTATCGCCGCCCCACTCTTCCGGGATAAGCTCGTACGGAGTCAGCTCCTGCTTGATTTTGTCAGGATTGGAATCCGGTTTATCGATTTTGTTAACCGCTACAATGATTGGCACGCCTGCAGCCTTGGCATGGTTGATTGCCTCTACGGTTTGCGGCATAACGCCATCATCAGCTGCCACTACGATAATGGTAATATCCGTTACCTGCGCACCCCGTGCCCGCATGAGCGTGAACGCTTCATGGCCCGGTGTATCGAGGAAGGTTATTTTCTTGTGATTGATTTCGGCTTGATAAGCACCGATATGCTGGGTGATACCGCCTGCCTCGCCGCTGGTTACGCTAGTATGGCGAATGGCATCGAGCAGAGTTGTTTTACCATGATCGACGTGACCCATGATCGTAACAACCGGTGGACGGGATTCCAGATCCTCCGCTTCATCCGTTTCTTCAAACGTTTCAAAAGCATCCTCTTCAACCGGAATCTTCACTTCAACCTCTACGCCGTATTCGCTGGCGATCAGTTGAACCGTATCGAGATCGACCTCCTGGTTAATGGTTGCCATGACACCCAGAACGATCAGCTTCTTGATGACTTCAGAAGCATCCTTATGAAGCAATTTGGCCAAATCGCCTACCGTCATTGTACCGCGTACAATGATTTTCTTCGGCGTATTGTCGATTTTCTCTCTGCGTTCCTGCTGCTGGCTGCCTCGTCCGCGCTGGTTTTTGCCGCCGCGGCTGCCTTTGAAATTGCTGGAACGGCTATCATCAAACCGTTTGCCGCCTGCTCCAGGACCGCCAGGTTTCTTCTTCGCGCCGCCTCTGTCATCCGAGCCCGGTGCCGGACGGGAGTCAAATGCACGCCCTTGTGTGCCACGGTTCTGCGGTGGCGTATTGGAACGAGCGCTGCCTTGTGCGCCTGTGCTGCTGCCGCTGCTGTTCTGACCGAAACGCTGGCCTCCTGGGCCGCCGCTGCCTTGACTTGACGGACGTTGTCCACCGCCTTGACCTTGGCCGCTGGGACGCTGACCGCCCTGGCTGCTTCCTTGACCGCCGGATGGACGCTGACCGCCTTGGCCTTGGCCGCTTGGACGCTGACCGCCCTGGCTGCTTCCTTGACCGCCGGATGGACGCTGACCGCCTTGGCCTTGGCCGCTTGGACGCTGACCGCCCTGGCTGCTTCCTTGACCGCCGGATGGACGCTGACCACCTTGGCCGCTTGGACGCGGGTTATTGCCTTGATAGGAAGATGGACGCTGCTGTTGTGGTTGCTGGGATTGCTGCGGCTGACTGGACTGCTGCGGCTGTTGCGACGGTTGCGACTGGTTCGTGCTGGCTGTTGGCGTACTTGGTCTGGTTATGTTCATATTCCCCTGTCGTTCCTGGTTTGTATTTTTGTTGGCATCTGACTGGTCTGTGGAGCCTTGTTGCGCCGCTCCCGCATTCTGCGGCTGGGCAGGCAAGCTGTTTTGCTGCGGCTTGCGCTCAAGCTGCGGTTGGGCTGGACGGTTAGTGGATTGTGCCGCTGCCGATACTGTCGCATTCTCTTGGGCGCGTTTGGCAGCCGCATTGGATTTGATGTCGCGGAAAAAACCCTCGACTTTACCTACCATTTCATTCTCCATAACACTCATATGGTTGTTGACCGGCAGATTGAGACGCTTCAAAATCGTGATGATTTCTTTGCTGCTCATATTAAGTGACTTTGCGTATTCATAAACCCTTAATTTATCTTTATTGTCCTTACTGTCTGTTTGTTTAGTCAATATACTCCACCTCCGAAGGTTGGGTTAAGCTTTGTATAATTATCTTGGAGAACCCCGCTTCCGTTACGGCAATGATCACCCGCTCCGACTTGCCGATTGATTCTCCCAGCGTGATTCGGTCAAACAGCTCCACCATCTTCACATTGTAAGTTCCGCACTTGTCCTGGAATTTCTTCTTTGTATTATCCGAAGCGTCGCCGGCTACAATGACAAGCTTTGCTTTGCCTTGGCGAACCGCCTTTAGTACGATCTCATCGCCGGAAATGACTTTTCCTGCACGCATCGCCATACCCAGCGACGACAGCGCCTTAGCCTTCCGAATCATCATCATCTTCATCATCCATCCGATCTTTTTCCGCATTAAAGCGGTCCTCCACGGCAATAAAATCCTGTTCAAGCTGATCGTAAATGTCCATCCCAACAGGCTGTTTAAGAGCCCGGTCGAGCGCCTTGGTCTTCTTCGCCAGCTTGAAGCAGGAGACTTTGCCGCACAAGTATGCGCCGCGTCCTGCCTGTTTGCCCTTCAAATCAATCAATATCCGCTCATCCGGAGTACGGACAATGCGAATTAATTCCTTTTTGGGCTTCATTTCCTGGCAAGCCACGCATTTGCGCAGTGGAATTTTTCTGGGTTTCATCTTCCATCCCTCCTGTGGCGTCAGGCGCTTCAAACAGCAAACGCCGTATAAAGCTTACGCTAGTCGACGGAGACGGAATCTTGATGCATGGTGCTCATTGCAGATTTCGGGCGACCATATTCCTGCTCGGCTTGCGTTTCGCTTTTTATATCGATTTTCCATCCTGTCAGCTTGGCTGCCAACCGGGCGTTTTGTCCTTTAATGCCGATGGCGAGCGATAGTTGATAGTCCGGCACAATGACACGCGCCATCTTTTCCTGCTCGTATACGATAACTTCCAGCACTTTAGAAGGACTGAGCGCATTCGCCACATACTCTTCCACGCTGTCCGACCACCGGACGATGTCGATCTTCTCGCCTTTGAGCTCCGTCACAATCATTTGCACGCGCATCCCTTTTTGTCCTACGCAGGAACCAACCGGATCCACCTCGTCATTGCGCGAATGAACGGCTATCTTCGAGCGGAAGCCCGCTTCCCTGGCCACTGAACGGATTTCCACAACGCCATCATAGATCTCCGGCACTTCCAGCTCAAACAGACGCTTAAGCAATCCCGGATGCGTACGTGAAAGAAAGATTTGCGGTCCTTTTGTCGTGTTCTCAACCTTGGTTATAAAAGACTTGACGCGGTCGCCATGCTTGAATTTATCTGTCGGCATCAGCTCGGTAAGCGGCAGCACAGCTTCAACTTTGCCCAGATCAATGAACAAATTGCGGACATCCTGACGCTGTACGATACCGTTGACGATATCTTCCTCTTTATCGATAAACGCATTGTAAATGAGCCCCCGCTCCGCTTCGCGGATACGCTGGGTTACCACTTGCTTGGCCGTTTGTGCGGCAATGCGTCCAAAGTCACGCGGAGTCACTTCGATTTCGGCAATATCATCCAGCTGGTAATGCGGGTTCAGCTCGCGGGATGCTTCAACCGAAATCTCCAGGCGCGGATCGAAAACCTCATCCACAACCGTCTTGCGGGCGTAGACTTTAATCACTCCGGTAAACCGGTTAATATCAACCCTCACGTTCTGGGCGGTGTTAAAATTGCGTTTGTAGCTGGAAATAAGAGCAGCTTCCAGCGCTTCTATTAAAATATCTTTGCTTATTCCCTTTTCCCGCTCGATTTCCGACAGTGCTTCTATAAAATCCATGCTCATTGGAAATGAGTTCCCCCTTTCGAATCGTACCATGTGGTTAGGTCATGCCTGTTATAAACCAGATGCGCGGCTATCGTATTAGAAAACGATGGCCAAACGGGCGCTTGCCACTTTCGCATATGGAATGGTGTACTTCTTTTTGCCCATATCAATGACAACTTCTTCACCGTCAAACGAAAGAAGCGTACCCTCAAACTCTTTGGCTCCGCTTACCGGCTCATAGGTTGTAACAAACACATGCTTGCCGATTGCTTTGCTGACATCTTGAGGCTTCTTAAGCGGTCTTTCCGCGCCGGGCGATGATACTTCGAGAAAATAAGCCTCGGTAATCGGATCGCTCTCGTCAAGCTTCTCGCTTATAAACTCGCTGATTCGTCCGCATTCATCAATATCGATGTTGCCTTCCTTGTCGACAAAGATGCGAAGAAACCAGTTGCTGCCTTCCTTCACATATTCCACATCAACAAGCTCAAATCCATGTTCGTCAAAAAAGGGCTGAACCATTTCTTCGATGACGGTTTTGATTTTCGCAGTGCTCAAAAATGATGTACCCCCCCACTGCAACTGCTAGCTGCTGATTTATGCAGCTCAGTTGTCAGTCCAAATTCTGCAACTGCCAGCTGCTGATTTATGCAGCCCAGTTGTCAGTCCAAATTCTGCAACTGCCAGCTGCTGATTTATGCAGCTCAGTTATCAGTCCAAATTCTGCAACTGCCAGCTGCTGATTTATGCAGCTCAGTTATCAGTCCAAATTCTGCAACTGCCAGCTGCTGTTTATGCAGCCCAGTTGTCAGTCCAAATTCTGCAACTGCCAGCTGCTGATTTATGCAGCCCAGTTGTCAGTCCAAATTCTGCAACTGCCAGCTGCTGTTTATGCAGCCCAGTTGTCAGTCAAACTTTGCAACTGCCAATTGCATATACAAGCAATCCAGGCGCCGCATCGGCAACTGTTAATTGCGCACATATGCAATTCAGTTGCACGTAAAAAATGCTATAACTGTTGGCCGATATCATACCAGCCAATCGGTTAATCGTAAGCGCAAAAAGCTATTGACAAAACGTAAAGAGTGGGTTTCCCCACTCTTCTGCGAAAAAGTCGTATCATCAGCATTGCCAGAAAGATTATACCATAACCATGATGTGGTGACAACAAAGGAATTACATACACACTTGGAAACACAGGCATTAGACCGCTTTACTCTCTAAACAAATTTTAGAATAAGGACAGCTGGTTCGATTCCGGAAGGCCGCGGAAGCAGCCCATTGTTCCGAGCACTTCAATGATCGTTTTGGATGCCTTGGACTTCTGCTGAAAGTCTTCCACAGAGAGAAATTCACCTGACTCCCGGGCAGCAGCAATGTTTCGGGCGGCATTATCCCCGATTCCGGCAATGGCCGCAAACGGCGGAATAAGCGAACGATCGTCAACGATAAATTTCGTGGCGTCCGAGCGGTAAAGATCAATCGGCTTGAACGAGAAGCCGCGTGCCGTCATCTCAAGCGCCATCTCAAGCAGCGATACGGATCCTTTCTCCTTGGGCGTCGCTGTAAAACCCTTTTGCTCGATTTCAATCAGCTTGCGCAAAATCGCGTCATAGCCTTGACAGAGCAGCTCCAGATCGAAATCCTCCGCACGAACGGTGAAATAGGTCGCATAATAGGCAATTGGATAATAAAGTTTGAAAAAGGCCGTTCTGACGGCGGATATAACATAGGCGGCGGCATGCGCCTTCGGAAACATATACTCGATTTTCAGACAAGAATCAATATACCACTGGGGAACCTTGCAGTTCTTCATTTCCTCGATCCATTCCGGCGTCAGTCCCTTGCCCTTCCGCACGCTTTCCGTAATCTTGAACGCAAGCCCTGCATCCATACCAGCTTTATAGATCAAATAAAGCATGATGTCATCCCGGCAGCCGATAACCGTCTTGATCGTGCAGGTACGGTTCTTGATCAGCTCCTGGGCATTGCCGAGCCAAACACCGGTTCCATGCGACAGGCCGGATATTTGGAGCAAATCGGCAAATGACGACGGCTTCGTCTCCTCCAGCATTTGTCTGACAAATTTGGTGCCCATCTCCGGAACGCCATATGTAGCTACCGGGGTCCGGATTTTCTCGGCTGAGACACCAAGCGCTTCCGAGGAATTGAACATGCTCATGACCTTCGGATCGTTCATTGGTATGGTTGTCGGATCAACGCCTGTTAAATCCTGCAGCATCCTCATCATGGTCGGATCATCGTGCCCGAGTATATCAAGCTTGAGCAGATTGCTCTCGAAGGCATGATAATCAAAGTGCGTTGTTTTCCACTCGGAGCCCGTATCGTCGGCAGGATACTGAACCGGAGTGACTTCCTCCACTTCCATGTAATCCGGCACAACTACGATCCCGCCTGGATGCTGGCCCGTGCTCCGTTTCACCCCGGTAAAGCCCCCGGCCAAACGCAGAATCTCGGCGCCGCGCCACTTCTTGCCATGGTCTTCCTCATACTTCTTGGTATAGCCGTATGCCGTCTTCTCCGCGATCGTGCCGATCGTTCCTGCCCGGAATACGTTTTCCGGACCGAACAGCTCCTTGGTGTAATTATGGGCAATAGGCTGGTATTCACCGGAAAAGTTAAGATCGATATCGGGTACTTTATCGCCCTTGAAGCCCAGGAAGGTTTCGAACGGAATGTCCTGGCCTTCACCCTTGAGAGGCTTGCCGCAATTGGGACATTTTTTGTCCGGCAGGTCAAAACCGCTCGGGTAGCTCCCGTCCAGGAACCATTCGCTGTATTTGCAGGCCTCGTCCAGGCAGCTGTAGTGCGCAGGAAGCGGGTTAACCTCGGATATCCCGAGGAAAGTGGCCACAACCGATGATCCTACCGATCCCCGCGAGCCGACGAGATACCCGTCTTCATTCGATTTTTTGACCAAACGCTCGGATATCAGGTAGTTGGCTGAGAAACCGAATTTAATGATGGGCACAAGCTCTTTCTCCAGACGCTGGACGACGACATCCGGCAGTTCTTCCCCATACAGCCGTTTGGCCGTATCGTAGCATTTGCTGCGTATTTCCTCATCCGCCCCATCGATGATGGGGGTGAACAGTTTTTCCGGGAACATATCAAACGGCTCAAAGCGGTCGGCAAGCTCCGAAGTATTTCTGACCACTACCTCAAATGCCCTCTCCTCTCCGAGAAAGGCGAACTCCTCCAGCATTTCCCTGGTCGTCCGTAAATGGGCATCAGGCTTGCGAATATCTTTAAGCGGGCTAAAACCCGTAATTCCATGGATCGTAATATCGCGGAACAGCTTTTCCCTTGGCAGTAAATAATGCACATTGCCAGTGGCGATTACTGGCTTGCCCAGCTTATCGCCGATCTCGCAAACGCGGCGCAAAGCCTGTTCGATTTCGGCACGGCTGGCAACAAAGCCCTTGTCGACCAAATGCATATAGAAGCCGACAGGCTGAATTTCCAGCACATCGTAATATCGCGCCACTTCCTCCGCTTCCTCCAGCGATTTATTCATAACCGCCTCGAAGAACTCACCCTTCTCGCAGCCCGAAATAATCAAGAGCCCTTCACGATGCTCGGAGAGCTTGCTTTTGGGAATAGAGGCAACCCGCTTAAAATGCTCCGTATGCGACAGGGAGATCAGCTTGAACATGTTTTTCTTGCCGACTGCATTAAGCGCATATATACAGCAGTGGAACGGCCTCATATTTGACAAATCGAGTCCAACATAATCATTGAGCATATGTAAGCCGGTCACATTTCGTTTGGCTGCATCGCCAATCAATCCATACAGGATGCCGCCCAGCGCGATGGAATCATCGATCGCCCGGTGATGGCTTTCCAGACTCGCTTTATATTTATCGGCCAACGTATTCAGCCTGTGGTTCTTCATCGCCGGATGGAGAAAACGGGCAAGCTCGAGCGTATCCAGCACGGGATTCTTAAATTCCGGGAATCCGTTCTGTTTGCAGGCCGCCTGCATAAAGCCCATATCAAATCTTGCATTGTGCGCGACAAGTACAGCATCACCGACAAATTCGATGAAGTCCCGCAGCTTGGGTGCTAGCTCAGGAGCATCCTGCACCATCTCGTTCGTAATATTGGTCAGCTGCTGAATATTATAAGGAATGGCTTCATGAGGATTGATAAAGGTCGAGAAACGGCCAATTTCCTTGCCGTCCTGCATTTTCACGCCGGCCAGCTCAATGATTTTATTATTAACAACTGAAAGTCCCGTCGTCTCGATATCGAATACTACATAGACAGCGCTCTGCATGGCTTCTTCACGCGAGTTCATCACCATAGGTATCGCATCGTTGACAACATTGGCTTCTAACCCGAACAACACCTTGACCCCATGCTTCTTGGCCGCCTTCGCCGCCTCCGGGTAGCACTGCACGTTTCCATGATCGGTAATCGCAATCGCCTTATGTCCCCATTTGGCTGCCTGCTTGATGTAAACATCAATAGGGGTAACAGCGTCCATTGTACTCATTGTGGAATGAAGATGAAACTCGACACGCTTCTCCTCGGCGTCATCCTTGGCTTCCTTGGGAGAAACCACTTCATGAAGATCTGAAGGCATCATCACAAGCTCCGGTTCCTGCATGAACCGGTCATATTCAACGCGTCCCCGCGCTTTGATCCATTTGCCGTTGGAAAGCTGACTGAGAACTTTCACATCGTCCTTCGTCTTGGCAAACATCTTCACCGCGATAGAGTCTGTAAAGTCGGTTACATTAAAAGTAAACAGCGTGCTGCCGTTACGAAGCTCCTTCACTTCAAGGCCGAAGACAGTTCCCTGTATGGTGACCTTCTTCTCCTCCTCGAGGATATTCATAATCGGAACCGGTTCCTCACGGATATCGTAGCCGACGACCAGCCGCACATCGCCTTCCGCCACCTCAGGAGCTTCCGCGGCGGCGCTTGTCATCATCTGCTGGATTACTTCACGCTCTTCCAGATCACGCCTCTGGGCGAATTGCTCATAGGCTTCCTGATTCTTTACGCCAACTGATAACTTCACCCTGCAGTTCCGGCCGAATTGATCCTCAAAAAACTGCACGGCCATTTCATCAATCTTCTTCTTGCGCGCCAGTTCAAGTCCCATGTCGTCAAGCAGCGCAAGCGTAGCAAGCCCGTTCTCTACTTCCAGCCGGGCCTTGCCCAGCCAGCCGTTTACCGAAGCATTATGCTTCTGAACCCATTCTACAAATGCCGGCCAATATTCAATCAGGAGCTCATCGGTCTTTACCCCTTCTTCATACGTGAAGCAGAAGGAGACATCTGCAAGATGGGCGAACTTGGATTGAATGGTCCGGCAAAAAACGCCAAAAGCCGCTAGAGGAACCAAAGACGTTTTGCATATGCAAAACGTCCACTCCCGGTTGCTCCGGCTTACGATCACTTTGTCGATATATCCGTCCCCAAAATGCTCATCGGTCAGTTGCTGCGGCAGCTCGGCCTGCTTCATCATCAGCTCAAAGCGATGCCGCTTTTCCCCGGTTTGGCTCATCGTTTCCTCCCCTATTCAAGTCAAACAATCAATAAGCGCGGGCAAATACAACCGTATGCTGCGCCTTGTCTCCGCAAACGAGACATTTGGTTTTATGCTCAAAAGGCTCAAACGGAATATTGCGGCTTGTAGCGCCGGTCTCTTCTTTGACCTGTTTCTCACAGGCTTCCGAGCCGCACCAGCCGGCAAGCGCGAAGCCGCGCTTCTCTTCCATCAGCGTCTTCATCTCATCCAGCGTTTCGACCGAATAGGAATGATCCGCACGGAACTGCTTCGCCCGCTCAAGCATGCCGCTTTGAATCTCGGCAAGCATGCGTTCCACTTCAACCACAAGATCGGCTTGAGCAACCATTCTCTTCTCACCGGTCAAGCGGGAAACCAGAACAACTTGTCCATTCTCCATGTCGCGAGGCCCTAGCTCCAGACGCAGCGGCACACCGCGCATTTCATATTCATTGAATTTCCAGCCGGGACTAACATCGCTGCGGTCGTCCACTTTAACCCGGACGCCAGCCTTTTTCAGTTCCTTGTACAGCTCGTCCACACGGCCGACAACCTGCTCCCGCGTCTTCGGCGGTCCGATCGGGATCATCACGACCTGGGTTGGCGCTACCTTCGGAGGAAGCGCCAGTCCCCGATCGTCGCCATGGACCATAATGAGCGCGCCGATCATTCGGGTCGTCATGCCCCAAGAAGTCGTATGTGCAAACTGCTGTGTATTTTCACGGTCCAAATATTTGATATCAAAGGCAACGGCAAAATTAGTGCCCAGATAATGCGAGGTTCCTGCCTGGACCGCGCGCCCGTCCTTCATCATCGCTTCGATGGAATAGGTATCAACCGCACCGGCAAACTTCTCCGAAGGCGTTTTTTGTCCAACGATAACAGGGATCGCCAGGAAGTTCTCCGCGAAGTCCTTATAGATACCCAGCATTTGATCCGTCTCGGCTCTTGCTTCCTCTTCCGTTTCGTGGGCGGTGTGGCCTTCCTGCCAAAGGAATTCCGTTGTCCGCAGGAAAGGAAGCGTCCTTTTCTCCCAGCGCACAACATTCGCCCACTGATTGATGAGCAGCGGCAGGTCCCGATAGGATTGCACCCATTTGGCATACATATGACCGATAATGGTCTCGGAGGTCGGCCGGATGGCCAGTCTCTCTTCCAGCTTTTCCCCGCCGGCCTCCGTTACCCATGGAAGCTCAGGGTTAAAGCCTTCTACATGCTCCTTCTCTTTTTGGAAAAAGCTTTCGGGGATCAGCATGGGAAAATAAGCGTTGCGATGACCCGTTTCTTTAAACCTGCGGTCAAGCTCGTCCTTCATATGCTCCCAAATTTCAAAACCATCCGGGCGGAACACAATACAGCCCCGCACCGGTGAATAGTCCATTAACTCAGACTTCTTGATGACATCAATATACCATCTGGAGAAATCCTCGCCCTGCGGCGTAATTTCCGTGACAAACTGCTTCTCTTTCGACATAACCGGACTCAGTGCTCCCCTCGTACCAATCGCAAAATGTCATTATAGGTGACGGCAAGCATAAGCAGCATCAGCATTGCAAAGCCGATGAAATGCACCATGCTTTCCCGGTTTGGATCAACCGGCCTTCCCCGGACAGCCTCAAGACCCAGGAAGATTAAACGGCTTCCATCCAGCGCCGGCACCGGCAAAAGATTAAATATCCCCAGGTACAGGCTGAGAAGCGCCGCCCATGAGGTCAGTTCCGCTATCCCCTGCTCGGCGATTTGACTGGTTACCTGCGCAGTACGAACAGGTCCGCCTAAATCATCAAGCTTGAACTCGCCAAAAATCAATTTCTTGAATCCTTGAAAAATGCTGATTGTCATCGACTTCATGGCTTTTCCCGCCAAGGTGAAGGTTTCTCCGAATCCTGCAGCCCGTGTCGGGTAAGCGGCTGTAATTCCCACCTTGCCGTCCCCTGAAGCAGGATCGGGCGCGGGTGTGAGTTTGAATTCAATCGGCTTTCCATCGCGAATGATATCCAGAGTAATCGGCTTGTTTGGGGACTCGCTGATAAGCTTGATCATTTTATCATAATCAATGCCGATCTTCTGTCCATTGATGGAAACAATGACATCCCCTGACTTCAAATCAGCCTTCTCTGCGGGCATGCCTTTACTAACATCGCCAATAAGCAGACGATCAGGATTATCCACGGGCACTCCGGCCATTTGAAAATAAAGCCCAAAGAGCACGAAGGCCAAAATAAAATTCATCATCGGCCCGGCAAAGATCGCAATCGCCCGCTGTCCGACTGTCTTGCTGCCGAATTGACGGTCAACCGGAGCAATCTGTGTTTCCCGGTTCTTGGAGATCATCTGTGCCTGAGGATCGATCGCGAACGTCTCCGACTCGCCGTCAGAGAGCAGCGTCAGCTTAAGCTTTCGTTCAATATCAATGGCTTCGACCTCGCCGCGTATAACGTTGGAACGCTCGTCAAGACGGTCCAGATACAATCTCGTCACGACATTGTCAACCAATCTGACAGCAACGGTCTGACCTGGCTGGACTTCCACCAGTTCCGGGTCTTCGCCCGCCATCCGTACAAATCCTCCTGCAGGCACCAAGCGCAGGGTGTACCTGGTTTCTCCGCGTTTTATCGAGAACAGCTTCGGTCCGAACCCGATGGCAAATTCTCTCACCAAAATTCCGGCCCGCTTCGCAAAATAGAAATGACCCCATTCATGGATAGTCACAATCACGAAGAAAACCAATACCGTCATAAAGACGATCTGAATCATATGCATCGCTGCTCTAGCCTCCTGTCCGTAACGGCCTGTACTAAGATTATCATTATTCTCACGTCCGTTACAAGAGAACTAAACGTTAGATCGATGCAGCTTCCATTCGGGCCCAAGCATCCACCTCGGCAATCGCCTCCACATCCGGCACTTCCAGAACCGTGTGGCGTTCAAGCACCTGTTCGATAACGCGTTCAATATCCAAAAACGTGATCGCACCCTCGAGGAACCGGGCAACCGCCGTTTCGTTGGCCGCATTAAATACCGTAGGAGCAGACAGCCCCGCCCGGCCGCACTCATAGGCCATTCTCAGGCAGGGATATCTTGCAAAATCCATCTCCCGAAAATGCAGCGCGCCTACCTTCCTCAGATCAAGAGCTTCTGTCTGTATAGGGCGGCGCTGCGGATAAGTGAGCGCATATTGGATAGGCACGCGCATATCCGGCATGCCCAGCTGGGCGATGATACTGTTGTCCACATACTCTACATAGGAATGTATGATGCTTTCCGGATGAATCAGAACGCCGATCTGCTCATAATCCAAATCAAACAACCAATGGGCTTCAATCACTTCAAGCCCCTTGTTCACCATGGTCGCCGAATCGATCGTGATTTTTGCTCCCATCGCCCAATTGGGATGGTTGAGCGCCTCCTCAACCGTTACGCCTTCAAGCTGCTGCCGAGTGCGCTCGCGAAATGAACCTCCGGAAGCGGTTAACGTGATTCCCTTTACCGCTGATCGGGCTTCTCCGTTCAAGCATTGAAAAATAGCCGAGTGCTCGCTGTCGATCGGAAGAATGGCAACCCCCTTCTCGGAAGCTCGCTTCATAACAATATGCCCTGCCGTCACCAGCGTCTCTTTGTTTGCAAGACCGATATCTTTGCCGGCTGAAATTGCCGCAAGCGTCGCATTCAAGCCCCGGCTTCCCATAATGGCGGTCACGACCATGTCGGCTTCGGGAGCGGCAGCAATCTCGATAAGCCCTTCTTCACCATAAACAACCTTCATGCCGGATGGCAGATGAAGCTTAGCTTCTTCCGCAAGCGCTTTTGTTGACAAACATACTGTACGCGGCCGAAATCGCTTGGCCTGCTCGATCAGCAGCCCGATATTGCCGCCGGCCGCTAATCCGATTACCTCATAAGCCTCAGGCTCGCGGCTGACCACATCAAGTGTTTGCGTGCCAATGGAGCCCGTTGAACCCAGAATCGTAAGTTTTTTCATCGTTCACCTGTCCTTCTAAGCTAACGGCAGCAGCCCGGTCAGAACCAGAAGCGGAAACACTGCTATCCAGCTGTCGCAGCGGTCGAGAACACCGCCATGACCCGGAAGAATGGATCCTGTATCCTTGATGCCGCGAACCCGTTTATAGGCCGACTGAATGAGATCGCCCAATTGACCTGCCACGGCGGCGACAAGTCCGATCAGCAGCGCCTGTCCCATGCCAATGGCATCCGGGGCTGCCAGCGCGAACACAGCGGCGACTACCAGGGACAGCGCTACGCCTCCAAGTGATCCTTCAATGGTCTTATTAGGGCTGATAGCCGGCCACAGCTTATGTCTGCCTATCGCTTTGCCGATAAAATAAGCACCAATATCGGATGCCCAGATCGTTCCGAATGCAAGACAGGTCGTCAGCAGTCCATAAGCTTCACCGCTTCGCACTTCATACATGGACTCAAATCCGAAACCGACATAAAGAGCTCCGAGCAGCAGCAAAGCCGCGCTGTCAATCGTCATTTTGTTTTTCGTAAGTACCGTAACGGCCAGTGCCAGAAACATAAGGAGCCACAACATATGTAGAGTTTGCGGAGGAACGGTTCCAAGCTCTTCCCAGGGAATGAGCAGAAACAGCATGCCTGCAAATCCAATCAGAGACGCCGGATGGTGCCATGCAAGGCCGTTCATTTTCGTGAATTCCGCATATCCGATCAATGCGAGCAGCAGCAGCAGCCCATAGAAAAACCAGCCGCCAAGTACGGTCAGAATAATAAATATGGCGCCACCAATGACGCCAGTTACGATACGTTGTTTCAAGATTAGGCACACTCCCGTACAGCCGTTTACACTCCGCCGTATCGACGCGCTCGACGTTGATATTCGCGAACGGCATCGTAAAAATGCTCGTCTGTAAATTCAGGCCAATAAACATCTGTAAACCACATCTCGCTGTAAGCAAGCTGCCAAAGCATAAAGTTGCTCAGTCTGAGTTCACCGCTGGTCCGAATAAGCAGGTCGGGATCAGGGACACCGGCTGAGAGAAGATGCTCCGTCATATGGGATTCTTCAATGTCCTCCGGATTCAGACGCCCGGCTTGCACGTCTTCTCCGATTTGTCTGACGGCTTCAATCATTTCTTTGCGGCTGCCATAATTCAAAGCAAAATTAAGAACGAGTCCGGTATTATCAGCCGTTTGACGAATAGCCTCTTCTACAGCCTCAAGTGTATGTGAAGGAAGTGCCTGCTTATAGCCCATCATACGTACCTGCACATTTTTTTCCATAAGCTCTTTCAATTCAATAGCCAGAAACTCCTGTGGAAGCTTCATCAAAAATTCCACTTCCGCTTTGGGCCGCTTCCAGTTTTCAGTGGAAAAAGCATATAAGGTCAAATACTTCACGCCAAGCCGGTCAGCAGCCATTGTAATCCGCTTCACCGTCTTCATTCCGGAATGATGGCCTGCCATCCTGGGCAATCCCCTGCTCTTGGCCCATCTGCCGTTGCCGTCCATAATGATTGCAATATGCTGCGGTATGTTGTCTGTATCAAGCGTCTGCAACGGTGTCGCCGGCGCTTTACCGAATAAGGCTCTCAGTCGCTGAAACACATGTTCGTCCTCCCACCGCTAACGTCAAATTTATGCAATAAACCCCACCTGTCGGAGGGGCCGGTGAGCTTGCATTATACTTCCATAATTTCTTTTTCTTTGGAAACGAGCACCTTGTCGACTTCTGCGATAAATTTGTCCGTCGCCTTCTGAATATCTTCTTGATGGCGGCGTGATTCATCTTCGGAAATATCTGTTTTTTCGAGCTTCTTGATATCGTCGTTCGCATCGCGGCGGACGTTGCGGATGGCAACCTTGGCTTCCTCACCAAAACGCTTGGTCATCTTGACCAGTTCCGTACGGCGCTCTTCAGTCAGCATCGGTATACCGATGCGAATGGTGCTACCGTCATTGGAAGGGGTAAGTCCGAGATCCGACTTCAAAATAGCCTTCTCAATGGCACCCAATGACGTTTTGTCCCATGGCTGAATGATCAGCGTCCGCGAATCCGGAGTATTAATATTAGCCAATTGGGCTACCGGGGTCATGGTTCCGTAATATTCAACCTGAACGCGATCCAGCAGGGCTGGAGTAGCGCGGCCTGCACGAAGCGTTGAGAGATCGCGTTTCAATGCACCTATCGCTTTATCCATCCGCTCTTCAGCGTTTTTCTTTATCGTTTGAGGCATTAATCGACACTTCCTTTCACGATGGTTCCGATTTTCTCGCCCAGCACAACCCGCTTAATATTTCCCTGTTTGGTAATAGCGAATACCACAAGCGGAATATTATTGTCCATACAAAGTGAAGTTGAGGTAGAATCCATAACGCCGAGATTGCGGTTTAGTACATCCAGGTAAGTCAACGTATCGAATTTTTCCGCCGTCGGATCCTTGAAAGGATCTGCGGAATAGACGCCATCCACTTTATTTTTGGCCATCAGAATGACCTCTGCTTCGATTTCGGCTGCACGAAGAGCAGCTGTTGTATCTGTTGAGAAGAAGGGGTTACCTGTACCTGCGGCAAAGATGACGACCCGGCCTTTCTCCAGATGGCGAATCGCCCTGCGGCGTATATAAGGCTCGGCAATTTGCTGCATGGCGATCGAAGTCTGTACCCGAGTAGGCACTTCCATCTGCTCCAGAGCATCCTGAAGCGCCAGCGAGTTCATTACCGTAGCTAACATTCCCATATAATCGGCGGTCGCCCGGTCAATTCCTTTGGCAGTACCTGCAATCCCCCGCCAAATGTTCCCACCGCCAACGACTATCGCCACTTCAACCTTTAATTCTACAACTTCCTTAACTTGCTCGGCTATAGATGCAATCACTGCAGCATCGATTCCGTATCCATTATTACCCGAAAGCGACTCGCCGCTTACTTTTAATACAATACGTTTGTACACGGGACTTTGCAACGTGGTATACCTCCATCTTTGACCTTGTTTCAAGGCCGTATACTTTTATTCGGTGAACATCCATTGCTGCTATCGGGAGCTGCTTCAGGGCGACAAACGGAACTTGAACCCATGTATAAACCTATTTGAAAGTTTCTTCAATGCGAGGCAATGATGCGTCTTCAAACGAATAGGCGGGGCGGACGCCCCGCCCCATCCTGGCACGTTCGGATTTATCTTTTTACTTGCGACATAACTTCAGCTACGAAGTTATCTTCTTTTTTCTCCAAGCCTTCACCCAGCTCATAACGAACAAAGCGGCGGATCGTAATATTTTCACCGATCGTGCTGATTTTCTCGTTCAGCAGGGCCGAAATTGTTTTGTCAGGATCTTTGATGAACGGCTGTTCCAGCAAACAGAACTCTTCATAGTATTTACCGATGCGGCCTTCGACCATTTTCTCAACGATATTGGCAGGTTTGCCTTCGTTCAGCGCCTGGGCTTTCAAAATCTCACGCTCTTTATCCAGTTCTTCCTGCGAGACTTCCTCGCGGCTGACGAACTTAGGGTTAGCCGCTGCAATTTGCATGGCGATATCACGGGCAAATTCGCGGAACTGATCCGTTTTTCCAACAAAGTCGGTTTCGCAGTTGATTTCTACCAATACGCCAATCCGGCCTCCGGCATGAATATAGGATTCAACAACGCCTTCTGTAGCAATACGGCCAGCTTTGTTCGCCGCTGCGGAGAGGCCTTTCTCTCTGAGAAGATCAATAGCTTTTGAGATATCACCGTTCGCTTCTTCGAGAGCCTTCTTGCAATCGAGCATCCCTGCTCCTGTTTTCTCACGTAGTTCCTTAACTGCACTAGCATTAACCGCCATCTTGATAAACCTCCTATAATTCTTGAATGTTTGCCTACTGATTTGCTTGTTGTTCCTAAAAAAAGGGCGGTGAGAGGTTTTACACCGTCTGACCACCCTTTTTCATGCTGACTCTATTAAACGAGGACTAAGCCGTCGTTTGTTCACCTTGGTTAGCTTCGACGATGGCATCTGCCATTTTAGCCGTAAGCAGTTTAACTGCGCGGATCGCGTCATCGTTGCCTGGAATGACATAATCGATTTCGTCCGGATCACAGTTGGTGTCTACGATACCGACAATTGGGATACCCAGTTTGCGGGCTTCAGCAACTGCGATACGTTCTTTACGGGGATCAATGATGAAAAGTGCGCTTGGCAGGCTTCTCATGCCTTTGATGCCGCCCAGGAATTTCTCGAGGCGATCTTTCTCTTTGCGGAGAATGATAACTTCTTTTTTCGGCAGCACGTTGAATGTGCCGTCCTCTTCCCACTTCTCAAGCGTGCGCAGACGTTCAATACGTTTTTGGATGGTTTGGAAGTTAGTCAGCGTTCCGCCGAGCCAACGTTGGTTGATGTAGAAGTTGCCGCAACGCTCAGCTTCTTCTTTAACCGAATCCTGTGCTTGTTTTTTCGTGCCGACGAAGAGCATTGTGCCGCCTTCTTCCGCTACCGAGCGAACGAAGTTGTAGGCTTCTTCGACTTTCTTGACTGTTTTTTGCAAGTCAATGATGTAAATTCCGTTCCGTTCCGTGAAGATATAACGATCCATCTTTGGGTTCCAGCGACGAGTCTGATGACCGAAGTGCACCCCAGCTTCAAGCAGCTGCTTCATGGATATAACCGCCATTCTTCAACACCTCCTGTTAAATGGTTTTTTTGGTTTCCTCCGCAAATATCATTTCCCGTTAAAACTTCGACCGAGCCGAAGCACCGTTAACGAAATTAATTTGCGTGTGTTTTTAACACCGTCAATTAATATACCATATCTGCATGTCCACGTGCAACATCGTTTCCCTTGAATCTCAAGGCGTCATTTCTGTCGATAAAAAAAGAGCAAAACCTTCCGGCTTATGCCTTATTAGCCAGTTCCGCTTCAGCTTCCTCGGGGGGCATCGGCTTGCCGGTAATTATCTTTTTTACCTCCTGGACAGAAGGGCTGCCTGTAAATAGAAAATAGCCTGCACGCACTTTAAGATTACGCATCAGGTCTATGAATGTGGTCTTATCCGTAATGATATTGTTCTTGCCCAGCAGCTCAGCTGCCTCCGTCAGGCTGGTATTCGGGGGAATGCGAACGATGATTCGCTTATCCTCCACTGTTCCCGGATCTGCCGATCCGTTACCGTCCGCAGGCCTGCCACCGGCCGTCTCCTGACCGGTTGGAGGCTGCTGTTCCTGCTGGCTGTTTCCTTCGATGGCCGAATTGGCGGCCTCCTCAGATTGCAGCTCGTTATCATCCCCTGCTGAGGGTCCGTTCTGTTCCTTCTGCCCGACGGAGCCGCTGCTGCCTTGCTGGGCTTGCAGCTTCTCCCGCTCCGAATCAAGCTGCTCATCAAGCTCAGACTGGGTGTACAGCTTCTCGCCTGCGTCTTCCTTTTGAAACGAATCCAGACCGCTGGCTTGCCTCTCTCCGACTATCATCAACTGCAGCAGCAATGCCCCTATGATGATTCCAACACCGAGTCCAAATAGAAATGGCCTTTTATTCATAGCGAGCGGCTTCCTCCTGTTTGGATAACTGGAGAATAAGCTGCACTTCTCCTTTATTCATCGCGAGCTTTCTGGCAATCGAGTCAACCGACTTTCCGCCGTCATGCAGCTCAAAAAGCTCCAAATAACGGCTGCGTATCGTTGGTTTGATTTCGGCAGGAGCCAATGGCTCAACAAACTCGGGCACCGCCGGCTGCCCTTCTCCGGAATGGACGGCAGACACTCCACGATCAGTCTCAGCCGCGGCAGCAGGCGCTGACGAGACTGACGCCGCAGCGAGCAGAAGCTTCGCCTGGTCGGCAAGCGAGTTCTCAAGCTCCAGGCATCGCTGTTCCAGCTCCTTGATCCGGTTATCACGGCTCAATGACTGCTGACTTGTTTCCTGCTGCGCTTTGGTAACGAGATTCGCAAGATCTCGGTTGTCCGCTTCCATATTTTCCATGAACTGCTCGAGCGCCGTCTCCATATTACGCACAGTCTGTGATTGATTGTCCTGTCCGCTTCGTCTTGGTATCATTACCCCTCCGACAATAGCAAGCGCCCCCAGAAGTACAATGATCTGCCATGATTCCATTACCTTCACCTGCAATTCGCTGATTCATGCGGTCAAAGCGAGATATCAATATGTTTGCCTTTGTAAGGATGATTGTGTGCAGCCTGTTCAGAATGACCCGCTTCTTCCTGAATCGAGCCATCCCCGGCATTCCCGCGCCGCTTCCGCTTGGAGTGATTCCCTTGCTGAGGCTGGTCCTTGATACTCATTTTCACGCTCTGCTCGATCTCACTGTTTTTGCTCCGCAGCTGCTCCGTCTGTTTCACCGAATCGCCTTCGAGCCGGGTTTGATCGATGACCGGCTTTTGATTCAATTGGTTTTGAAGGTTTCCCTTCTCTTGTGTCCGCGGAATGGATACTTGCAAGTCTATAGACCGATAGGTCATCCGCTTCCCCTCCTGCACATAGCAGATCAAAGCTTACTTGAAGATATCCGCTATGATTTTAGTGATAAGGCGCTGTAATGATATCTCCATCCGAATAGCGGAACGATACGCGCTCGATAGGTTCCTTCACGAAACGCGTGTAACGTCCAATAACAATTTTGGTTCCGCCATAGATGATATTGACCGCATCCACCTTGGCGTTGTCCGTGTCCTCCAGCGATTTTTCGATTTCCAGAATCCGTTCACGAAAACCGGACATCTCTTCATTCGATTGGCGCTTGGTTGCGCCAAGCTTGATGCGCATGCCCATCTTATCCTGAGGCAGCTGCCCGGCCGCCGCCAATTGATCAAGAAGCGTCAGTGCCTTATCGGTCTTGTCCAGATTATCCATCAGCTGTTTAACCTGGCGGCGCAGTTCAAGCAGCTCGCTTCTCAGCTCAGGTCTGACCCCTACCTCAATGGCGGTTGCCGTAGACATTGTATTGCCGATCGTGCGAGCGACAACACGCTCTCCCGCCTGCACCATACCGCCAACAATCAATCCTTTTGCCCCGCTGCATACGACGCTATGTCCCGCTCTTACATGTGAGTGCATGATGCTTTGGGTTACCAGAACATCTTCCATAGCGGAAACATTTCCGTCTTGAATGAAGGAGCTTTTTACATTCTTGCCTGCCCGCACATATCCTTTATTGCTGGCCAAAATGCCGCCAGTTACTTCGATCGATCCATCCGACTCCAGCTCGGCCCCTTCAACACCGCCGATGACCCGGATATCTCCGGAAGCTTTTATACGAAATCCCGTCAGCACATTGCCTCTTACGACAACAGTGCCGACAAAATCGATATTGCCAACCCTATAGTCAATGTCCCCGTTCACTTCATATACGGGAAACACATTGATTTTGTTCTTGTCTGTCATGGTAATAAGACCGTCAATTGCTGCATACAACGCTGTTTGCTCCGGATTGACAACAACATTTTTACCTAATTTAAAATAAGCCTCTTTGCCATTTTTACAAGGCAGATCTTCTCCAGTAACGGTTTTCCCCATTTGACCCTCGGTCGCAGGAATTTTCTCTGCGATGAGCTGCCCGCGAAGAACATTTTTCAGCTGATTCACTTCTTTAAAATCAACCTTGCCGCCTTCAATCTCGGTAGGTTTATGCTGTTCTTCCTTCATGTTCTGAATGAAACGAATGGCCCCGTCCTGCCCGTTCTTGGCCGGCAGCCCTTGTGCAATAACTGTTTGCTTATAGAAAAAAAGGCTTGGCTGCTGCGCTATCTGCTGAATCACCTCGGTTTTGAGTCCGTAAAAAATCCCGTGGCTGCGTATATATTCCTCAAGCTGGTTCGGCGTACAGGCGAATTTCTCGTCCGCTGCGTTGAATTGCAACAATGATGTCAGTTTGTCCTGCGACAACTGGACGACAATGTAAGCTTCGAGCGTTTCGGAAATTGACACTGCTGATCCCCCTTCAAACTAATTTTGCATCAATTGATCCTTCTGTTTATCAAGTGCCCCCCGTAACCGTAAAATAGCTTTTGAATGCAGTTGGGAAATTCGAGACGGAGACAAGGACATGACTTCAGCTATTTCACTTAACGACAGCTCTTCATAATAAAATAAGGAAACGACGGTTCTTTCTTTCTCGGTCAGACGCTCTATACCGCGCACCAGCGATTCCTTCAAAAAGAACTCATGCACCTTATGGTCGGGATTTTTGGCTTTTTCATCAACCAGCAGCGATAACCGGGTCTCCGAATCTTCCTCCCGTATCGGATCTTCCAGTGAACAAACCGTCGTCACTGCAATTTCCTGAAGCATGTGCCCGAATTCCTTCTCGCTGACATTCAGATAATTGCTTATCTCGGAATCTGTAACAGAACGCAGCACTTTTTGCTCCAGAAGCTGGTAGGCCTCTTCGATCTTTTTCGCTTTTTCCCGCACGGAGCGAGGCACCCAGTCTCCCTGGCGCAGCCCGTCGATAATAGCTCCCCGGATTCTCCATGAAGCATACGTCTCGAACTGCAGGCCCCGGCGGTAGTCAAACTTCTCAATGGCATCAATAAGACCCATTACCCCATTGCTGGCCAGATCATCTTTGGATACATTTTTGGGCAAGCCAATCGCCATCCGGTTGCTGACATAATCGACCAGCGTCAAATAAAACTCAATCAGCCTTTTTTTTGCTTCAATGTCTCCGTCTTCTTTCCATTTCCGCCAAATCTCGATGTTAGACAAATGAGGCGCTTTCGGCTCAATCATCGTTTCACCCTCCTGTCAGGTGACGAATGGCTTTTGCCAATTCTTCAGGCTCTTTGTTTTGTGTTGATACAAGCTTGGGAGGCGTAAGAGGCTGAAAGGGCGCTTGCTCTACCGCATCCGTCTTTACGTTCCCATCCAATTGCATTTTCAACATATCATGTAACTGATCGGTTTCATCCGGCGTCGACACATCAAGGGTGCTGCCTTTATTCTCATCCATGGACTTGCCAGGTTCCTCGCCGGCCTCCCGGGTGTTTCCCCGTAAGCTGGCAGCTAATAATATACGGAATAGAAACGCCAGCGCAAAAAATGCGATAAAGGCATAAACAGACCGCAGAACGGAAACTTCAAGCCCATTGCTGCCGAGCGAAAATAATAACGTAAGCACGCCCCCGAACAGGCCGAGTCCAACGTTCCAGCGCCATGTTCCAATCATGTTAAATCTCCTTTACACCAAACTGGACGCTTCTGATGCTTAAAACGCCGCTAAAGCCGTCAAACTCGATGGTTCTTCCGTAATTCCCGCCCGTATCCTCCGATTGAATCGGGATGGATAGTTTTGCCAATACAAGTTTGCATGACTCTACATTGCGCGGGCCAATCCGCATCGCATCGCTTTGCGAGGCAAAAGCGAACATCTGAGCGCCGCCAGCCATCTTGGCGATTAGTCTGGCAGAGACGGCTCCAGCCTGCTTCATTTTCTCAATAAGCTCTGGAATCGCAGTATCCGCGTATTTGGCGATATTAAAGGAAGCTTCACGCGCAATACCCGAAGAAGGCAGCATCACATGCGCCATACCGGCGATCTTCGCCCGTTCGTCAAAGAGGGTCAGGCCCACACATGATCCAAGGCCGGATGTTTTGAGCGTGCTTCCATCGCTTACGATATTCAGATCGGCCATGCCTACTTTTACTACATTTTGCTGTATCATTCGATCGGCACTCCCAGGGAGCTGAAGATTTTGTCAAACGACTCCGGATCCGGTATGAGAAAGAAATGCCCTTCGAGCTCTTCTTGCCCCTCCAGAAACGTTGTATCAATCAGAAGTGCCGAATCGCCCATCTCCCCGTACTGTGTAATTCCATAGCTCATAATGGCACCTGCCATATCGACCGTAATGGCCGGAACAGTTGGCGTCATCGAAAGCTTCGTGAAGTCCGCAAGAGAGGAGAGATAGGAGCCAGCCAATATGTTGCCGATCTCAGACAAGGCGGAGAATTCCATTTCCGAGTAGCCGGAATCCGCCTCTACCGGTATGGACAGCAGGTTCCCGAGCAGCTTTTTGGCAGAGTCCTCTTTAATGAGAAAAAACATGCTTCCTGGAGCGTCTCCTTCTACCCGGAGGAATACGGCTACGACAACCTGTTCGAATCCTCCGACTCTGTCGGCGACCTGCTCGAAAGGAATTAGGCTGACAGTAGGTACATTCATATCAACTGGCTTGTCCAGGAGTCTCGAAAGAGCAGTCGCGGCGTTCCCGGCGCCGATATTTCCGACTTCTTTCAACACATCCATTTTAAAGCCCTCTAGATTCAGCAGCGGGTTCACCTGGTTATTCCTCTAACTGCTCAAGCTGAATGATTTCCTTTTTATTCAACACTTCGGACAAATTCAGCATAATGAGCAGCCGGCTATCTCCAATCTTGGCAACCCCCTGCAAATATTTGGCCTGAATGCCGCCAACGACTTCAGGAGGAGTGTCAATATTGTCTGTGTCAATATCGATGACGTCATTTGCCGTGTCTACAATAAAACCCACTTCCAGATCATCAACAGCGACGATGACGATTCTGGAGCTTTCCGTTGCTTCCGATTCCTCAAGACCAAATCGGCCCCGCAAATCAATGACGGGAAGAACAACGCCGCGCAGATTAATGACACCCTTTATAAATGAAGGTGTTTTGGGAACCCGGGTAATTGGAATCATTCGTTCAATGGTACGAACTTTTTCAACTTCAATACCGTATTCCTCCGACGCAAGTCCAAAGACGATCACTTTAATTTCCTCACCCATGCTTAAATCCCCTCCCGAGAGTATCTGTGATTCATCTTGATGGCCTGCTGCAGACAGCAAGCCTTGCAATTACTTGATAAGCGCATTCGGATCGATAATCAGGGCTACCTGACCATCCCCGAGTATAGTCGCTCCCGAGACAGCTTCGATGTTGGTCAAATACTTGCCGAGTGATTTCAATACGATCTCGCTCTGGCCGATAAACTCATCCACCGTAATGGCGCCCATTTTATCACCTTTGCGGATGACGACAATTTCCGTTTCATCCTCTTTATCCTCAAAGAACGTCGTGGACTCCATAACCTGGCTAAGCGATATAACCGGGATAACCGCGCCGCGGTATTCAATCATGCGGTTGCCATGAATTTTACGGATATGCTCTCTGCGGATAATGCCTGTCTCTACAATAGAAGAAAGCGGAATCGCATACTTCTCGCTGCCTAATTTAATCAGCATAGCCGAGATAATCGACAGGGTAAGCGGAAGCTGGATCGAAAACTTGGTTCCCTTGCCAAGCTCCGATTCGACGGTTACATGCCCTCCAAGCGTTGCGATTTTGGACTTTACCACGTCCAGGCCGACGCCCCGCCCGGAGATATCGGAGATCTTGTCAGCTGTGCTGAAGCCTGCCGCAAATATCAGCATATTGACTTCGTTATCCGTCAGACGCTTGGCTTCATCCGGTGTAATAACTCCGTTCTTGATCGCTGTTTGCTTGACTTTCTCGCGGTTGATGCCGCGTCCGTCTTCCTCAACTTCGATGAAAACATGGTTGCCGCTGTGAAATGCCCGCAGATTGACGCTGCCTACCTCAGACTTGCCTGCAGCGATGCGGTCGGCAACCGGTTCGATTCCATGATCAAGCGAATTGCGAAGCAGATGAACGAGCGGATCGCCTATCTCATCCACGACCGTTCGGTCAAGCTCCGTGTCCGCGCCGGAAATAACGAGATCGACTTTCTTATCCAATGATTTGGCAAGATCGCGCACCATCCTTGGAAACCGGTTGAAAACGGACTCCACAGGCACCATCCGCAGCTTCAGTACAATATTCTGCAGATCCCCGCTGACACGGGTCATATGCTCGACTGTTTCATTTAGATCGTTGCGCCGGATCTCGCTGGCCAACTGCTCCAGCCGGACACGGTCGATAAGCAGCTCGCTGAAAAGATTCATCAGCGCATCCAATCTTTCGATATCAACGCGGATAGTCCGGGATGCATTGCCCGGGGCCGTTTGTGCCGGAGCTGCCGGGGTCTGGGGCCGGACAGCAGCGGCAGAGGAGTCAGCAGCAGACGGTGCTGCTTGAACGGCGGGGGCAGGTGCCTGAACTGTACTTTGCATGCTTGCTGCCGTCTGCAAAACAGCTCCGCCGATCTGCATCAGTGTGTCACGATCAAGCGCTGTAACCGCCGCGCTCTCGATTTCAGAGACGGATTCGATGCCCTTTTGCAGCTCGTCGCCGCTAATATTTGCGATCGTGAAGACGGTAAACGAACGTTCAAACTTTTCCTGCTCGATATCCTGTACGCTTGGGGAGGATTTGACCACTTCCCCGTTTCGCTCCAGAAAGTCGAAGACCATGTAGGCTCTTGCCGCTTTGAGTACGCAATCCTCACGGATGGTAACCACAACGTGAAATACGGAGAGTCCGCTTTCTATGGACTGCAGCAGGATCGAGGACTGGAATTCATCGAGCATCGCAGAACTGTCTCCAGCTCCGCTTGGTGACGATTGTGCAGCAGAACCGGACGGCTGATCCTTCTGGTACTCCCCTTTGACAATGGCTTTGAGCGCAGCCACGATTGGCGTAACATCGGCCTTGCCTGTTCCGCCGGCAATAATGTCCTGAACCATCGACTCAAGAGCGTCCAGACCTTTAAACAGCGTGTCAAATATAAAGCTGTCCATTTTGAGCTTGCTGTTGCGGACCAAATCCAGAACATTCTCCATCTCATGGGTGAGCGATGCCAAATCTTCATATCCCATTGTTGCCGACATCCCTTTGAGCGTGTGGGCAGAACGGAAAATGACCTGGACAATGCTGATGTCCTCAGGATCGCCCTCCAGCTTTAGCAGGTTTTCATTAAGCGACTGCAGATGATCATTCGATTCATCAATAAACATTGATAAATAGGCGTTCATATCCATTTCAAGGCACCTCCTGTTGAAATATTTTCCAGGCGAATAATGGTTGCTTCTATCTCCTGACCGCTACTATGAGCGCAGGAGCAATTTGCCGCAGTGGAACAATCGACTTGGCAACACCCGCTTCCACCGCTGAGCGGGGCATGCCGTAAACAACGCAGGTCTCCTCCGCTTCCGCAATGGCGCTTTCCCCACCGCTTGCATTGAGAGCCCGCATCCCTTTCATACCGTCGCTCCCCATGCCTGTCATAATGACGGCATGGCGTTTTAATTCGGGGAAAGCAGCGCAGGATTCAAACATGACATCCACCGAAGGACGGTGTCCGCCCTGCGGAGGCTCCTCGGTAAGCTTGATGAAGTACCCGCCTGCATCCTTCGCCAGCTTCATATGGTAGCCTCCGGGTGCAATGTATACCACCCCGGCATACACCCGCTCATCCTGCTCCGCTTCCCTGACATGGACGGAACTGAATGTGTCCAGCCGCTGGGCCAGCGAGCGTGTAAATTTAGGCGGCATATGCTGGACAACCAGCACCGGCGCCGGCAAATCCCCCGGCAGGGCGGATATGACTTCGTGCAGGGCACGGGGGCCGCCTGTTGAGGTGCCGATTGCAATTAGATGGCGAAACGTGCTGGCAGGCGCAAGCTTCGCTTTCAGGCGTGGTACTTCAAGCTCCATTTCTTGAAAAGGTTCCAGCGGACAGGATTCATCCGTCTGAGGATAAGGAAGCTTATCTTTAGCCTCCTTATCCTCCGCGTTCTTCGTTGTTTTTGCAGCAGGCAAAGCATTTTCCTCTTTATTTGAAACAGGCGGTTTCGCCGGTTTGCGCGGTTTCAGCACTTGCTGCAGATCTTCCATTGCCTTAGCTGCCGCCGCAGCCGGCTTTTGTGCCGGTTGCACAGGGTTGGCCAGACGTTTGGTCATGACGGCAATCCGCATTTTTTCCAGCAGCTGCTCTGCAACGGTATGAATATCAGGCGACAATGGCCCAGATGGTTTGCGGATGAAATCGAAAGCCCCGTACTGCAGCGCCTTGATCGTTTCTCTGGCGCCATCGTCACTTATGCTGGAAAGCATGATGATCGGAGCCCTGTAAATACGCATGATTTGTCTTAAGGCTTCCAGGCCGTTCATCTCCGGCATTTCCAGATCCATCGTGATGACATCCGGCATCCATCGTGCCACAGACTCAATCGCTTCCCGCCCGTTAGCCGCGGTGGCAACAATCTCGAACTTGGGATCAGTGGCGATGATATCGCATAAAATTTTGCGCATGAATGCGGAATCATCTACCACGAGTACCCGATGAGCGTTCATAGGTGTTTTTCCTCCCTGTAATCAAAGGATTATTTCATCAGCCTGAACATCTTGTGTAAAAATCCTTTGACTCCATTGTTGGCAGAACCCCCAGCATCCGGGACTGCCATGAAACGATTCGCAATATCCAGAATGGATTTGGTGGCGTCGCTTCCTGGATAGGCAATGGAGAACGGAACCTGTTTTTTGACCGCTTTGGTCACATTCGGATCATCGAGAACGATACCCAGCATAGGCAGCTTTATATCCAGAAACCGTTCAGCGACCATGCTTATTTTGTCGGCAGCAGCCTTGCCTTCTTTATGATCCATGGCCCTGTTCACGACAAGCTTGAATTCGATTTGATGATCCATCGCTTTCACCATTTTGATCAGCGCATAGGCATCTGTGATGGATGTGGGCTCCGGTGTTGTAACAACAAAGGTTTCCTGGGCTGCGACAATAAACTTGACGGTTTCCCTGGAAAGCCCCGCTCCGGTATCAAAAATGATGACGTCGTACTCGCCGTGCAGTTTGCCGATCTGTTCCTCAAAATAGTCCAGCTCCGCAGGCGTCAAATCCAGCAAATCCTTGAAGCCCGAGCCTCCCGCAATAAAATGCAAGCCGCCAGGACCTTCTTCTATAATGTCCCAGATCGTTTTTTGCTGTTTGAGCAAATGGTACAGGTTATACGGTGCGGAAATGCCCATCAATACATCAATGTTGGCCATCCCGATATCAGCATCGAAGACCAACACCTTGAGTCCCAGCTTCTGCAGGGCCAGGGAGAAATTCAGGCTGAAATTCGATTTCCCCACACCGCCTTTGCCGCTTGTCACCGTTATGACCCGGGTTGTCCTGCCTTGATTTTGCAGCTCCCGGCTGCGCACCATGTGACGGAGCGCTTCCGCCTGGTCATTCATCCCTTGCCGCCCCCAGTAACTGTTCAATGTATCTCTCGGTGCGGAATGCGGCAATATCATCGGGAACGGTTTGTCCGTAAGCTATGTAAGCCGGTTTCAGACCGTGCTCCATGACAAGATTCAGAATGGCTCCATAGGAGCTGGTTTCATCCTGTTTCGTAAAAATGGCGCTTCGTATGCCATATTTGGCAAAGTTTTCTGCAACTGCCGACATATCCTTATACTTGCCGGTTAAACTGAGCACCAGATAGGATTCAGCATGTTCGCTTGATTGAAGAAGGCTGTTTACTTCCGATACGTAAAGCTCATTGCGGAAATTCCTGCCTGCCGTATCCATAAACACCAGCTCCCGATCCTGAAGCTGAGTGAATGCCCGGGCTACCTCGGAGGGTGAGAACACCACTTCGAGCGGCACATTCAGAATGGTCGCATAGGTTCTAAGCTGATCGACAGCGGCTATCCGATACGTATCGGAAGTGATGAATCCAACCTTCCTTCCAGCCTTCAATGTCTGTTCCGCAGCAAGCTTGGCAATTGAAGTGGTTTTTCCTACTCCGGTCGGACCTACGAAATGGACGACTCTCGTTGACTTGTTGATACCGGAGCCTTCGAAATCATCCAGCCACTGACCCAGCGTTCTGCCCGCCGCCGCCCATACGGCCTGATGGCTGGGTTCTGTCAGATTCTGTGCTTCCAGCTGCTCCTGAACAGCATCCAGGCATTTGTCAATCCAGGCTGCTTCAACCTCCTGACCGTTCAGTCGGTCATACAACGCCTGCAGCGGCTCCGGCCAGGTTTTCAGCTGCTGCTGCTTGGACATTTTGACAATCCACTGCTTCATATCCATGATTTCATCCATCAAATCGCGATCGGAGATCTTCCTGGCGGAAACCGCAGCGGTTCTTTCCACTGGAGGCTCGATCTTCGGTATTTGCTGGTTCAAAGCAGCCTCATGGGAAGCCTGTACGGGCTTGATCTGCACGGATACAGGCGAAGCGCCTGCCTGCTTCTGAATCGAATTCGCGTATTGGGCAGCTGCGTTATTCATGCTTGTTGTCTGCTGAGCGCCAAGTGCCGCAATCGTCCCCAAAGCTGTATGGGCTGCAGCTGACGTCTGCCTGGGCTCTACAGGCTGCTGCTGGCGGGCCGCAGGTGCAGGCCTTGCGCTGCCTGCACTTTCCACAGCAGCGATTACTTCCATCTTCTTCTTGCTGAACATCCCGAGGAAGCCGCCAACACGGATGACTTTTGTCCCCAGGATGACGGCATCGACACCAAGCTCGCTGCGGATCATGGGCAGAGCATCGGGCACAGCGTTTACTATATAGCGCTTCACCTTCATAGATTAACCACCCCGATGCTCTGGACTTCAACACTGGGCTCAAGCTCGCTGTAGGAGAGTACCGGAATGTCCTGCATCGTCCGTTCCACGATTTGCCGCAAATACATCCGGATTGTGGGCGAAGCCAGAACAATGGGCTGATAACCGGATTGAATCAGCTTGCTTACCTGCTCATTCAGCTTCTGATAGATCGTTTGGGTAGCCATTGGATCCATGGCCAGATAGCTTCCCTGTTCGGAGCTTTGAACCGATTCCGCGATTTTCTTCTCTAATGAAGGACCGACCGTTATGACGCGCAGCGTATCGCCATTTTGCGAGAACTGCTGTGTGATTTGGCGGGACAATGACTGTCTCACATACTCGGTCAAAATATCGGGATCCTTGGTATAGGTGCCATGATCGGCCATCGTTTCAAATATGGTAACCATGTCGCGAATTGAGATTTTCTCACGAAGAAGCTTGGACAATACTTTCTGGATATCGCCTATCGTCAATATGGAAGGGATAAGCTCATCGACGAGCGCTGGATAAGCCTCCCTAACATTGTCCACAAGCGCCTTTGTTTCTTGTCGTCCAATCAGTTCATGCGCATGCCGTTTAATGACTTCCGTCAAATGCGTTGCCACAACAGACGGAGGATCTACAACAGTGTATCCGGTAAGCTCAGCCCGTTCCCTGTTCGCTTCATCGATCCAGATGGCCGGCAAGCCAAAAGCCGGCTCCGTCGTCTCGATGCCAACAATCGATTCGTCATCGAATCCAGGGCTCATGGCTAAATAATGATTAAGCAGCAGCTCGCCTCTGGCGACCGTATTTCCTTTAATCTTGATCACATATTCATTTGGCTTCAGCTGGATATTATCGCGGATCCGGATAACCGGCACCACCAGCCCAAGCTCCAGAGCGCATTGTCTGCGTATCATGATGATACGATCCAGCAAGTCGCCGCCCTGCTGCGTATCCGCAAGGGGAATCAGACCGTAACCGAACTCAAACTCAATAGGGTCAACCTGCAGCAGGCTGATCACACTCTCTGGACTTCGCACCTCTTCAATTTGCTGTTCTTCCACCATCATATCTTCTTCAACCTGCCGTTTGACGAGCGATTTCTGCATCCGGTAGCCCGCAAAAGCCAGCAATGCGGCAAAAGGCAAGGTCGCAACCGGGCCAATTGGTGTGAAAATCCCAAGCAATGAGATAGTTCCCGCAACAATATAGAGCAGCTTCGGATAACGGAACAATTGATCGGTGAGATCCGAAGCAAGATTCCCATCGGATGCCGCCCGCGTAACAATCAGGCCTGTTGCCGTGGAGATCAGCAGTGCAGGAATTTGACTGACAAGCCCGTCACCGATCGTCAGGATCGAGAAGGTATGAAGCGACTCCGAGAAAGACATGCCGTGAATCGCCATCCCGATAATAAAGCCGCCCAGCAAGTTGATAATGAGAATAATGATGGATGCGATCGCATCCCCCTTAACGAATTTGCTGGCTCCGTCCATGGAGCCGTAGAAATCCGCTTCCCGTTCAATCTTATGGCGGCGTTCTCTGGCCTGCTGCTCATTAATGAGGCCGGAATTCAGATCCGCATCGATGCTCATTTGTTTTCCCGGCATCGCATCGAGGGTGAAGCGCGCCGCGACTTCAGCAACGCGCTCGGAGCCTTTGGTAATAACAATAAACTGGACAACCACGAGAATTAGGAACACGACAAAGCCGATCGCGATTTCCCCGCCGGCCACCCAGCTTCCGAACGTATGAACGACTTTACCTGCTTCTCCGTACTGCAAAATATTACGGGTCGTCGAAATATTGAGCGCCAGCCGAAAGAGAGTTGTAATCAAAAGCAAAGCGGGAAAGATGGAGAACTGCAGCGCATCCTGCGTGTTCATGGATATGAGCAAAATTGCCAGCCCAGCGGAGATATTGACGATTAATAATACATCGAGCAGTCCGACGGGTATCGGGATGACCATCATGAGAACGATGCAGATGATTCCGATTAAAATGGTCAGGTCCCTTGCCTTCATGACTTTCCCTCCTCCACTAGAAAATACTTCAAGTCCGTTAAAAGCAGACTTTTTTGTAACTTTTTCATTTCACTCTGCCTTTAAGCTTATATACGTATGCCAGTACTTCTGCCACAGCTTGGAACAAATCAGCCGGAATCGTCTCTCCGATTTCCGCTCTTTCATATAAAGCTCTGGCAAGCGGCTTATTTTCCATTGTGATAACGCCGTGCTCCTTCGCCGCTTCCCTGATTCTCAAAGCGACAAAATCCATACCCTTGGCGACAACTGTAGGAGCTTCCATTTTGGAACTGTCATACTGCAGGGCAATAGCAAAGTGAGTCGGGTTGGTAATAACGACATCGGCCTTAGGCACATCCTGCATCATCCGCTGCAGCGCCATTCTGCGCTGGCGTTCGCGAATCTTGCCCTTGATGAGCGGATCGCCCTCGGATTTCTTGTGTTCATCCTTAATGTCCTGCTTGGACATTTTCAGGCTTTTCTCATGCTCATACTTCTGATAAAGAAAATCGAAGACGGCGAGGATGATCAAAACGGCGCCGATTTCAAGTCCGAGCCGGATCGTGATGCTGGCCACATAGCTGAACATGCTCTCCACTGGAACGCGCGCAAGCGATAGAATATGACCGCGTTCATTCCATAGGGTCAAATAGACGATGAGTCCGATCACAAGCAATTTCAAAATATTTTTGACAAATTCGGCAACCGAGCGCATGGAAAATATATTTTTGAAACCTTTGAGCGGGCTAAGCTTGCCGAGGTCCATTTTCAAGGATTCGCCTGTCAGCAAGAACCCAAACTGCAGATAATTGCCGAGCAGCGCCACGATAATGGCGATGGCAAACATCGGCGCCAGCAGCATCAACCCCTGCATGATCAAATCGGAAAACATGCTGATCACGTTGCCAACCGATACATCCATCAAGAGATCCTGTTCCAGCATCAGACCAAACATAAGGATAAGCCGCTGCTTGTAATAACCGCCCAGCATGATGAAACTAAAAAAAATGAACATCATGATGAACGCGCCGGGAAGCTCGTGACTTTTGGCAACTTGACCTTTTTGGCGGGCTTCATCCCTCTTTTTAGGCGTTGCACGCTCCGTTTTTTCCTGTGAAAACAGCTGTAAGTCGAGCGTCCAACGATACGATCGCATGATCGTGAGCCCTCCTTGCCTTAAGTTGCCGGATTTCGAATGATGCCCAGCAGTTCTTGAATGGCTGCGAATAATTGCGAGAACAAATGTTCAAAGATGGCCAGCATACCCGGAAGCAATATAACGAGCATAAGCAGCCCGATGATGATTTTGAGCGGAATGCCGATAACAAACACATTATATTGCGGGGCCGTGCGCGCAAGAAAACCAAGCCCGACATCCGCCAGAAACATGGCAACCACAATCGGCGCGGACATTTGCAAGGCAAGCATGAAGGTTTCAGCAAATGTATGGACAAGAAAGGTTGAAATGTTGCCATTATAGATATGGCTGAACAACGAATTCGACAGCGGTATCCATTCATAACTGTCTAGTAAAGCCATAATCAGAAAATGATGACCGTTCACGGATAAAAAAATGAGGGTCGCCATCATAAATTTCAGATTCGCGATCAATGGCGATGAAGCCCCTGTCATGGGATCTATGACATCCGCGATGCCAAAGCCGATCTGCAGATCCATAAATCCGCCGGCGGTCTGAATCGCAGCAAAAAATAGATAAGCTGTGAATCCCAGCAGGACACCCGCCAATATTTCGCGAATGATCGCGAGAATAAACGAGGCATCCGGTACGACGGTTTGCTTCAATCCATAGGTCATGAACACGATGATCGATAACATAAAACAAAACCCGATTTTGAACGTCGTCGGCACCGTTCGTGTAGAAAAGACAGGGGCCACGACGAAAAATGATGTTATTCGACAAAAAATAAGCAAAAAAACAGGGAAACCTTGTACGAACACCTCCATCGATTCACAGCCTATCCGATGTATTTATATAAATTATTCAGCAGATTGTAAGTGAAATCGACCAGCGTGTTCAAAATCCATGGACCAAACAGCAAAATCGAAAGCAGAACGGCGACTATTTTCGGGATAAAACCAAGTGTCTGCTCCTGAATCTGGGTCGTCGCCTGGAAGATGCTTACAAGCAGCCCTACCACAAGACCAAGCACCAACATGGGTGCGCTAGCTTTAAGCACCGTGTATACCGCTTGCCCAGCTAAACCGATAACAAAGTCTGAACTCACGGCTATACTCCTTCCCTGACAGGCATTACGTGTTGAAACTTAGCAGCAGCGACCTGACAATCAGATACCATCCATCGACAAGAACGAACAGCAGGATCTTGAACGGGAGTGAAATCATGACCGGCGGAAGCATCATCATCCCCATTGCCATCAGCGTACTGGCCACAACCATGTCGATGATCAGAAACGGAATAAAAATCATAAATCCCATTTGAAACGCCGTACGCAGCTCGCTCAAGGCATAGGCCGGAATGATAACCGTAATCGGGATGTCCTCATAGGTTTCAGGCTTCGCGGTCTTGGTATAATCCATAAACAGGAGCAGATCTTTCTCCCGTGTCTGGTTAAACATAAATTTTTTCATCGGTACTGCCGCTTGGGAGAGCGCCTCGGTCTGCGTCAGTTCTCCCTTCAGGTAAGGCTGCAGGGCCACATCATTCACTTGCCCCAGCGTCGGGGCCATGATAAAAAAGGTGAGGAACATGGCCAACCCGATTAAAACCTGATTGGGCGGCATCTGCTGCGTACCGAGTGAGGTACGGACAAATCCCAGCACAATAACAATCCGTGTAAAGCTGGTCATCAGAACAAGTATAGCCGGCGCCACACTGAGCACGGTAATGATCAGCAGCAGCGAGATCGCGCTTGTTCCCGGACTCTCCCCGCCGTCGCCGATATCCAGACTGATGTTGGGCAAAGGCTCGGCAAAGGCGTGAGATCGAAACAAAAGCGCCATCAACTGGATTGCAAAAAACGATAGTATGATTTTTTTGTTCATTCATCCAACAACCGATCATTATGATTTTGCTCTTTAAGCAGATCTTCCACCTTTTGCTTCTGATCCGATTGACGCTTCATCTTGCTCTGGAGCAAATCCTGAAATGAGGATGCTGCTTGCCAAGGTTCGTCCGATGGCCCGGAAGACTCCCTCCGGTTCCGGAAACGGTTCAGGAAATCCGTGACGGATGGGGAATTCCACTGGCGCCCATTCTGCAGCTCAATCGCATCCAATATGGCCATTGCGGCTTCGGGATCATCTATTTTATCAAGCAGCGTAATGCTGTCAGCCACACCAACAACATAAACGCGGCCGGATAGTTCAACCACCTGCAGTGACTTGTTCTGGCCCAGCGGAATTCCGCCTAATGAACGAAGAGCCCGGTTGCTTCCCCAACCCCGGTTCTTGTTGGAAAGCCACTTGATCAGAAGGACAATCAGGCCGATTACCAGGGCAAGAGCGACAATAACCCATATCAGGTAACCAATGCCGGGTCCGGCAATATCCCCAGGCATCTCATCATTTACTGCCGCCGCTGCTGATACCTTTGCCGTCATTATCCATCCGCCCGCTGCAAATCCCGCAAGCCTTAACCCGCTAATTTGTTTCATAAGCAAACTAACCGAGCGTTTTCTTGATGGCTTCTATTACCCGGTCAGCTTGGAACGGCTTAACAATAAAATCCTTGGCTCCCGCTTGAATGGCGTCGATAACCATAGCCTGCTGCCCCATGGCGGAGCACATAATAACTTTGGCATTGCCATCGATTTTCTTGATTTCTTTCAGTGCCACAATACCGTCCATTTCGGGCATCGTTATATCCATCGTAATCAGGTCGGGCTTTAATTCCTTGTATTTCTCAATTGCCTGTGAACCGTCCTGCGCTTCTCCGACTACCTCGTAGCCATTCTTCGTTAAAATGTCGCGGATCATCATTCTCATGAACGCAGCGTCGTCTACGATCAAAATGCGGTTTGCCATCGTTTGTTCCCCCTAATTGTTTGTGCAACTGGATGTTATTGAAGCTTTGCAATACGATCCCATTGGCTGACGATATCAGTGACCCGGACGCCAAAATTCTCATCGATAACGACAACCTCGCCTTTGGCGATCAATTTGTTATTGACCAGAATGTCGACCGGCTCTCCTGCAAGCTTGTCCAACTCAATGATCGAACCCTGCGACAACTCAAGAATATCCTTAATTTGCTTTTGAGTTCTACCTAATTCTACTGTGACTTTAAGCGGAATGTCGAGCAATAAATTTAAGTTTGAATCATCCGGCTGAACGTAATTCGCACCCTGAAAATTCGCGAACTGCACAGGCTGTACGTTAACGTTCCGATTCGGCATTCCACCGTAGGTTTGCGGTCCATTTTGCTGTGGTGCAGCGTACTGCGGCGGCATTGGAGGAACATTCGCAGCAGGCGGTGCCATTGGTGCTTGCGGCACTTCCGGGGCTGCAGCATAGGCTGGCTGTCTCGGCGGCTCTGAATAAGCTGCAGGGGCTGCAGGGGCTGTCGATGCGGCAACCGGAGCCGGATCGCCAACGCCTCCCATAAGCGTATCAACCATTTCCTTGGCGAACGGAATAGGCAGAAGCTGCATAATAGTAGAGTCGATCAGATCGCCAATCGTCAAACGGAATGCAATTTTAATGAAGGTATCATCAGGCGGGAGCTGATCCACCCCTTCACCGTTGGAAATGTTCAAAATATCAATGCCCGGAGGCGAGATATTGACAAACCGATTAAAAATCGTGGACATGGATGTCGCTGACGATCCCATCATCTGGTTCATGGCTTCCTGTACGGCACTGATATGTATCTCGTTCAAAGCTTCCTCCGCCGGATTCCCATCACCGCCAAGCATCAGATCCGCGATGATTTGCGCATCCTTGGTTTTAATGACAAGCGAGTTGATCCCTTGAAAGCCATCCACATAATGAACGGAAACGGCAACATGCGGTTTCGGAAACTCTTCATCAAGCTGGGTGCGCGTAATGATCGAAACCTCCGGTGTTGTAATATCAACTTTCTTGCCGAGCAATGTGGATAACGCAGTAGCCGCGCTTCCGAAGGTGATATTGCCGATTTCCCCGAGGGCATCCTGCTCCATGGCATTCAAATACTGGTTAAGTTCCAGCTGGTTCCCCTTTGAATCCGGCATGTCCGGCATATCGGAGGATTGACGCAGCAGGGCATCAATTTCTTCTTGTGATAAATAATCTTTACTCGTCATAGTCGTCCTCCACTCCCTCACTGACCACTTCATCGATTTGCACAGCCAAGCGATCTTTGACTGAACCCGGACTGCCGATAAATTTCAATTTATCGCCGACCTTCAGATCCAGTCCCTGACCGATCGGTTTATTCAATGCGATAACGTCTCCTACCGCAAGACCCAGAAACTCACGGATCGAAATACTGGATTGACCAAGCTCGGCCACAATCGGCAGCTTTGCTTTGCTGACCCGCTGCTTCAGCACTTCTACCTCTTCCGGAGCACGTGTTTTCTTCTGTGATACAAACCAATGATGGACAGAGAGTCTCGGCATAATCGGTTCGATGACAACATGAGGTATGCACAGATTAATCATCCCCGTCGTATCGCCAATCTTCGTACTCAATGAAATCAGAGCGATCGTTTCATTGGGAGAAACGATTTGCATGAATTGCGGGTTGGTTTCCAGCGCTTCCAGCCTTGGCGATATATCGACAATCGTCTTCCATGCTTCCTGAAGGCTCTCAAAGGTACGGCTGAAAATCCGCTCCATGATAATGGTTTCGATCTCTGTCAGCGCATTGATCTTGGATGGGGCGACACCCTGACCTCCGAGCATCCGGTCCAGCATCGCATACGCAACATTGGGGTGAACCTCCATAACCATCCGGCCTTCAAGCGGCTCTGCTTCGAAGATATTCAGGATCGTCATCTTCGGAATGGAGCGGATAAACTCATCATAGGGCAGCTGTTCCACCTGGACGACACTAATTTGCACAAACGTACGAAGCTGTGCCGAGAAATAAGTCGTCAAATATCGCGCGAAGTTCTCGTGTATCCGGGTAAGGCTTCGGATATGATCCTTCGAAAAACGGACCGCACGCTTAAATTCGTAAGAGCGAATTTTCTTCTGCGTCTCTTCCTTTTTCAGTTCTTCCGCATCCATCTCTCCGGATGATAAAGCAGCAAGCAACGCGTCAATCTCGTTCTGCGATAAAACATCAACCAACTATTTCACCCCCTTCAATGGAATGCTCTTTAAGCCTTATAGCTAGAGTTTGGTTACGATAAAGTTTGTGATCTCCACTTTTATAAGCTTGCCTTTTGGCAGCACCGGATTAATCAGATTGAGCAGCTTGGAGCTCAGCTCGTCTTTTCCCTTGGAGCCGTTGATCTGCTCAGGCGTCATGTCTGATAGTGTACGGATGATGATCGGACGAATTTGGATTTCTTTTATTTTGTCGAAATCTTCTTTGGTTGATTTCTTGTCCATCTGAAAAGCCAAACCCATTACAGCAATGTAATCGGGTTCGGATAGATTGGTCTTGATATCGGTCAGCTCGCTGGTCACTTCGACCCGCTCGTCGGCGTTAAGCTTCTCCACCTTCACGCTATCCGCGTTGCTTGCCGCTTTGGCAGCAGAGTCTTTTGGCTCGTCTCCGCCCATTAAAGATTTGTATAAAATAACAGCTACAACTGCGATAAGCGTTATCGCGAGCAAAATCGTAATTAACCAGGGCAGCATTTTCTTCATGTCAAAGGTCCCTCCGTTTGTCCGCTCTTAACGTTCGCCGCATAGACGCCGATAGAGTGAAGATAAGCCTGCATGGAGGAAATCACTTCAGTCGCTTTCTCCAAAACCAATATTTTTTTCCCCGTTGTTAGCGTAATAAGGGTATCCGGTGTCTCTTCGATCGTTTCAATGAGAAGCGCGTTAATATAAAAATGTGTTCCGTTCAAACGCGTTACGTTAATCATGGGCTCCCTCCCTAACCTGTCAGGGAGACATCAATGTCTCCCCTACGGCATCCTGCCTATCGTTTTAAGTTAACTACCTCTTGCAAAATTTCATCGGATGTGGTGATAATCCGCGAGTTGGCCTGGAATCCGCGCTGCGCCACGATCATCTCCGTAAATTCGGAGGTCAGGTCAACGTTTGACATTTCCAGCTGTCCGGCTATGAGAGCTCCTGTTCCCGCTTCAAGATCGCCAGGGAATGTCAGCGTCTGATCGTCGCCCTCCGGGTTGGCATTTTGCGTCACTTTATACAAGCTGCCTCCGATCTTCTCAAGGCCTGAAGGATTGACTACTTTCATCGCAGCTAACTGGGCAATGACTGAACTTGTGCCATCAGGAGCCACACCAATGACAGAACCATCCTGCGCGATCGAGAACGATTTTACAGCTGCAGGATCCATAACGATCTGAGCCCCGCCACTGTCCAGCACGAACAGTCCGTCACCGTTCACAAGCTGTCCAAGCGCATCCACTGTAAAATTACCGGCCCTCGTCAAGTACCTTGTCGTACCGTCGTCAGGGGAAACGACAAAGAATCCGTCTCCGTCAATCCGCACATCGGTTGGAACATTCGTCGTCATGGCACTGCCCGGCGTATGGATGGTATCAATGGAGCCAATCGCAACGCCCAGACCAATCTGCTTGGCGTTCACTCCGCCTGTAGTCGCATCTTCAGGGCGTGTAACACCCGATACTGATTGACTCAGGATGTCTTTGAACATGACGCGCCCGGCTTTAAAGCCGACCGTATTCACATTGGCAATATTGTTGCCGATAACGTCAAGCTTGGTTTGAAATCCGCGCATACCCGATACTCCGGAATACATCGATCTTAACATGCTTGTTTTGCCTCCTCATTCGTTCTGGTTTCGAAATCCATTCCATCCGGCCGCTTCCGTCGATCAGCGGCTAATTGGCTTCCTCCATGAGGTCCAGCCGTTTCGTTTATGAGACAATTACTGCGCTGTCGATCTGGGTAAATACATTGCCCTGAAGCGAGCTGCCGTCAAGTGCAGTGACTACCGTTCGGCTTGGAATGTTCACGATCATGGCAATATCCCGATAAACAACCAATGAATCCTTGGCCCCTTTTGTAGCAGCCTGGTCAATCGCGTTCACGATTTTGGTCAGCGTTTCTGGCTTGAATGAGATCCCCCGCTGCTCCATCCGCTGCTGCGCGTGATGGCTGAACTTCAGAACATTGCGGTCCAGAACATCCTTGAACGATGCGGCTCCTGCCGTCTTTTCCTGCGGCGGCGTTTTGCGCAAGCCAGGATTCGTATTGGACAAGCTAAGATGACCAATTTTTATCTGGTCATTCATGGGCAGGCTCACCACCTTCGGCGGCTGGGTCGCCACTTTCTGCAGGCTGCTCATCGCCTTCACCGGCAGGTTCCCCGGCATTGGTGATTGAAACTATGTTGTCCAGGTTGATATCTTGATCGCCTATTCTGGCATACTGCACGCCTTCGGTGACGATGATCGAGTCTACGATTCCGGTCTTCGGAACAAGCTCTCCGTTCTCCCCATTCTCATACCATTGAACTTCCTTGCCGATCATCGTCGAGGCCATCCCGAGATTCTGGCGGAGCTTGGTTAATTCCCCTGACATGCTCATGAGCTGCTCAACGGATGAGAACTGTGCCATTTGAGCAATAAAATCTTTATCTTCAAGCGGCTGCATGGGATCTTGATTCTGCAGCTGAGTGAGAAGAATACGTAAAAATTGATCTTTTCCAAGTGTGTCGTCTTTAGGTTTGGCCGCAGCATTTTGCACATTGCTGGAAGAGTAGTAAGGCCATACATTGCTGGTTGAGATCGCATCATTCGCCATTCTCGCTTCACCTCCATTCCTTAAAGCATTTTGCAAACCCGGGTAATCCTTACGCTCTTGCATGAATTCCACGGCCCAGACCCATGTGACGGTCCACAGCCTGATCAACAGCCAATTCTTCCAAATCCGTATCAAAGCTTGATATGCCGCCGAGTGCGTCATCTTTTCCCTTGCCGCGCTTGCCGGACTGCTGGTCTCTACCGCTTTGCCCTTGACGATCCTGGAACAGACTGGTTTGAACCGTGTTCTGCGAAACCTCAAGCTTGTCCACTTGAAGACCTTGTGTCAGCAGCGAAGCACGCAGCTGAGCCATCTGGTTCTCCAGCATATCCTTGGCTGCTGACGTATCCGTCATAAACATAGCAGTCAACAAACCGTTCTGGACGGTAATCCGCACATCAACTTGTCCAAGATGCTCCGGAAACAAGGAGATGCGTGCTTCCGATACACCATCTGCCGACGAAACATGAAATTGCTTCACGATCAGATTTTGCATGTTTTCAGCAAACTGCTGGACCGGAACGGGCTGTACGAGAAGCGGTTTGGCCATTTGGATCTGACGCTGCAGCTCCTGATTGGCTGTAACAACCGGCGTTTCCGTTCCAAAGCCCTCCGCGATTGCCGCTCCAGGGTCCTCCGCCGCCAGCACCTTCTCCTCAGAAGAAGCATGGTTCGTCAATACGCCAACATGGAACAATTGATGAGCCATCCGCTGCAAGTGTACGTTGGGTGCCGGTGCTGCCGTTAATATGGGACGAAGAGAATCAAGCACTTCCTCGCTTATTCCCGTAAAAGCCTGAGGCAGGGCAGCAGTCTGTTTCTTGCCGTCCAGTTTTTGCTCAACCTCGGTCAGCTGTTGGCCTACCGCCGCGAGCAGGTCGCGATTTGTTTTGCCGTTTTTTCCCTGCTGAAGCAAGGATCGGAGATCAACAAGGGCATCCTGAAGACCGGCTTTAAGCACAGCAACCGCCTCGCTATTATCCACTTCAGGAACAACCGGCGGCTGTATAGAAGGTTGGACCGCAGCGGCAGACAGTACATTGAGGGTTGGCTGAACAACTGCGGCTGTGGCTGAGCCTGTGACCACATCGACCTGGATTGGTAAGTCAGTGGTCGGAAGCTGTTCATTCTCCGTTCCGCCAGACTCAGCAGCAGGATCAGTAACGGGCTGCGGGATGAGCGGAACAGCACCAAGCATGGCAAGCAAATCCTCAACCTGCTTAAGCGCATCCGTCAAATCCTCTTTGGATACCGACGTATCTCCATCTTCCTCATCCAGGGAATCCAGCTTCTTCAGAAGTTCTGTAATGGCGGCGATCAAGTCGGCCGCTGAAACATTTTCGCCGAGCAGCGCAGTCAGCTGGGCAGCATCCATCATTTTTCCAGTGGAAACTCCGCCTTCTGCGGCTTGCGAAGTCCCGGCATTGCTGCCTGTAATGGTTTGGACTAAGGTTTGGACAAAAGCATCGCTTCCGGACTGCTTGGCTGAAGCCGTGCCAGCCTGTGCCGAAGATGCGCCGGGTGCCGCTTGAGAAATAGGCATTTGCATTTTTATTTCACCTCCTTTCCAAGAAGCCCTCGATAGGCGCATATCCCTACTTGCCTGTCATCAATTTCGAAACAAGCTGTGCAGTAATATCTTTATTCAAGCCTGACATGGCTGCGACAATTCGGGATCGTGCAGCGTCATCCACTGTATTTAGAATGCGAAGTACCTTGCTCGGACTTACATCGGCCATTTTCAGCAGCAAATCTGCCGCGCTGTTGGCGTCCATGGTGTTGAAGGTTGCCTTGAGCTGATCCTTGTCCAGCACAGTTACCGTTTGTGTGGCGGCCGTGTCCTGCTGCTTGATGCGCGCCTGCAGCGCTGCAATCTGGCGGTCCTTGGCGGTCTTGCCATCCTTAAGCATGACAGTTGCATCAGCCGCGACCTTCGGGGTCATTTTCTCCAAAATTTTCACACGGTCATCCGGACGCATGGCATCCAGGACGAGCACAGCCTCTTCGATTGTCATACTTTCCAGAATCGGAGCCGCTTTGCTCGGTGTAATTTTTGCATACATACTTGCCAGCTCAACGATTTTGTTTTGATACTGCTCATCGTCCAGCTGCTTGGCCGAGTTAGATGCCTTAAGCTGATCGACCTCCGCCTGCAGATCCTTGATTTCCTGCGACTGTTTCGTCTTGGCTTCTTCCGCCTGTTTAAGCGATGCATCCTTCGCAGCAATCGAAGCCGTCAGCTCGGCAATCTTGGCTGTATTGTTAGTATTGATTGTTTGTTCCTGATTCTTGTCGCTCTCCTCGCCGGCAACCGACGGCTCAGGGAGAACGTCTCTCAGTAAGGGAATCGCATTACCTGCCTCAAGCGCCTTATTCCGCAAATCGAAATCAAACAAAGTAACCAGTACGCCAAGCAGTACAATCGTAAATAAAATAGGGGTAACAAAAAACATAAACTTCTCAAAACCGCTGTACCCTTGCTTTTCATTCTCAATATCCGCCAAGTTTACCCCTCCCTCGGGAACTAATATCCCGATTCGTCAAGCTGGATTTTTCATCATCGGGCCGCAGCTATGAAGCGTACTGTCGCCATTTCATCGAGTTCATTCTGCTCTTTTGTCTGGATTACCGAACGAAAGCGGTCAAGCGCCCGTTCCTTGGATTTTTGCCAAACCTTCTCATCCATCATCTTGCCGCTGAGCACCGTACGGCTGTCATCCACTTGCCTTTGGGCCTGCTTGACATCCATCTGCTTGCGCGCGATACATGCATCCACATAATCAACATACTGCTGCATAAGCAGCAGCTCCGAGAGAGCTACAGCCGCCTTGGATGCATCATGCAGACGTTCACTCCATGATGCCCTCTCCTGAAACAACTGCCCGAGCGTCATCTCTTCCGCCTGCAGTTTGCCGATTGCTGCCGACAGCAGCCATTCCGCTTGTGTTTTTTCACTGGCCTTAAGATCGACGATTTTCTGATAAGCATAATGAAAGCTGGCCATTATCCATCATCATCTCCTGCGTACGGTTATTTAGGGTAGAAATCAGAAATCAGCCGCTCCTGCGCTTCCTGATAATCTACTTTTTCCGCTGTCTTCTGGCGGGTAAAAGCTCTTATGGACTCGTTGGAATCAATTGCCTTGTCGATTTCCATATTGGATCCGCGCTGGTACGCCCCAATATTGATCAGATCTTCCGAATCCTTATATATCGCCATTAATCGTTTCATCTCATTCGCTGCGTCCTGCTGCTCTTCGGGCACAATTTCTTTCATGACCCGGCTGACCGATGAAAGAATATCAATGGCTGGAAAATGTCCTTTGTTGGCCAAATCCCGACTGAGCACGATATGACCGTCCAGAATGCCGCGAACGGCATCCGCTATAGGTTCGTTCATATCATCACCATCAACCAGCACGGTGTAGAAAGCGGTAATGGAGCCCTTGGGCCCCGTACCTGCTCGCTCGAGAAGCTTGGGCAGATTCGCAAATACAGACGGTGTGTAGCCTCGTGTGGCCGGCGGTTCGCCGATGGCAAGCCCCACTTCGCGCAGTGCCATCGCGTAACGGGTAACCGAATCCATCATCAGCATCACATTCAATCCCCGGTCACGAAAATACTCGGCTATCGTGGTGGCAATCAATGCCCCCTTGATGCGGATAAGCGCCGGTTGATCGGATGTCGCAACAATCACAACAGACCGGGCAAGTCCTTCCGGGCCGAGATCCTTCTCGATAAATTCGAGCACTTCCCGTCCACGTTCACCGATCAGGGCGATGACATTGACGTCAGCCGATGTATTGCGGGCAACCATCCCGAGCAGGGTACTTTTTCCAACTCCCGAGCCCGCGAAAATACCAACACGCTGTCCTTGTCCGATTGTCAGCAGTCCATCAATGGCGCGGACGCCAATACTGAGCGGATTCAGAACACGCGGTCGGCTGAGTGGATTACTAGGTATGTTATGCGTTGAATAATGCGGCATCCGGCTGGAAACAAATGAACCGTCAAGAGGCTGTCCCAGTCCATCCAGCACTCTTCCGAGCAATTCGGATCCAACCTGCACGGTCAGCGGTTTTCCCGTACCCACCACATCGCAGCCGGGACCGATCGACTGAAGCTCGCCAAGCGGCATCAGAATAACTTTATTATTGCGAAAGCCTACAACCTCCGCTTTGAGAGGCTTGGCGGATTTTACCGGATAAATATAACAGACATCGCCGATACTGGCGTCAGGGCCTTCCGACTCAACGGTAAGTCCAATAACCTGCGTCACTTTTCCGTTAACGCGTACGGGATCGATTGATCTCATATGCTCAATATATTTTGAAGCATCCAACTGTTTAGTTCTCATCAGCCTGCCCCCGCTCTTCTGCCTGCAGGGTCAGCTGGATCAGCTCACGCTTGATCTCGGATAGCTGGGTATCGATTCTGGCGTCGATGCTTCCGAATGCGGAGCGGATGACGCAGCCAAAATCCTTGACTGACACATCCGGCACAATCTGCAGCTCCGCCTGCGAATCAATCGCCAGGCTTAGCTCCTCGCGCGCTGCCTGTACAAAGGTCAGTTGCTTGGGAGATACACAGAGAATAATGACTCCCTGTTCCCTTCTGCGCTCCAGTGACTTGCGAATCAGCTCCAGCGACCAATCCGGGGAAACCGTCAGCTGCCTGGCAATGATTTTCTCGGCAATTGCGGCGCTCAGCTCTACCAGGAAAGGCTCGGATTCCTGAATGATTTGTTCCTTTGTCTGATAAGCGGAATCCAGAATGGACTTGGCTTCGGTCAGCATCGACTCCCAGTGGGCCCGCACCTCTTCCTCTGCCTGTTCCTTGCCTTCACTGTGACCCTGACGGAAGCCTTCCTCCCGAATCTGAGCGAGCTGCTGTTCATCCTGCAGGCGCCGCTCCAGCCACCAGCCGTCGATTTGATCATTGGCTTCCTGGTACATCGCTTCAATCTGCTGGCTTGATTCATCGATACGCTGTTTGGCAAATTCCTCGGCATCCGACAGGATCTGATCGCGAAGGGAGATCGTCTCTTCATCGGCCACTGGCTCTGCCGGCTCCTCGGCATTTACTTGTCGGGCTGCATATTTGTTGTACCATTCCAACCGTTTGAGCTCTTCAACTGAAATGACATCAGAGGACTTGAACAGTTTAGACAATGATGTCATCTCCTCCGCCGCGCGCGATGATGATCTCTCCTGATTCTTCAAGTCTGCGGATTGTGGCTACGATACGGGTCTGAGCCTCTTCAACATCACGCAGTCTGACAGGTCCCATATATTCCATTTCTTCCTTGAAGGTCTCCGCCATACGTTTGGACATGTTCTGGAAGATCGCTTCACGAACTTCTTCACTTGCCACTTTAAGCGCAAGCTGCAAATCGGCATTCTCGATATCCCGGATAATCCGTTGAATCGAGCGGTTGTCGATATTGACGATATCCTCGAAAACGAACATCCTTTTTTTGATTTCTTCGGCCAGCTCCGGATCCTGAATTTCCAGCGCATCAAGGATTGTACGTTCCGTACCCCGATCGACGCCATTTAATATTTGAACAATTGATTCAATTCCACCTGCACTGGTGTAATCTTGAGTAACGGTAGCTGAAAGCTTCTGTTCCAGTATGCGTTCCACCTGTGAAATCACCTCTGGCGAGGTACTGTCCATCAGCGCAACTCTCCTTGCCACATCCGCCTGTTTTTCCTGCGGAAGCGAAGAGAGGATTTGCGCGGACTGTTCCGCCTGCAAATAAGAAAGCACGAGTGCGATGGTCTGGGCGTTCTCATTCTGGATAAAATTGAGAATTTGACTTGCCTCCGCTTTACGGGCGAAATCAAATGGGCGCACCTGCAAGGTAGCTGTCAGACGGCCGATAACCTCCGATGCCTTCTGTTCGCCAAGCGCCTTCTCCAAAATTTCTCTGGCATAGGCGATACCGCCTTGCGATATATATTCCTGGGCAAGACAGATCTGATGAAACTCGCCCAGAATGGTTTCTTTGTCAACCGTATCAACCTTGCGTACATTGGCGATTTCAAGGGTTAGCTGCTCGATCTCCTCGTCCCTCAAATGCTTGAAAATTTGAGCGGATACTTCAGGCCCTAGTGAAATTAACAAGATAGCTGCTTTTTGTCGACCACTGAATCCTTGTGATATTCTCGCCACCTGGGCCACCTCTATTCATCAACAAGCCAGGTACGGAGTAGATTAACAAACTCCTCTGGTTTACGTTTAGCAAGTGTCTCAAGCTGCTTACGTACCTGGCTCTCATTGTTAACAGCATCAAGATCAATCGTCGGATATTCCACTTTACCGGGAACGACGAGATCATCCTCTTGAGCTGCGTTTTGTTTACGGCGACGAACCACCACGAAGACAAGGCCGGCAATGATAGCCAGCGCTGCAAGGCCGATCCCGATAAGCCATCCTGTGGATAAACCAGATGCCGAAGCATCGCTGCTGGTGCTGGCAAATGTTTGTCCAATAACTGCAACCTTTTTCGCTATTAATACGTCATCATTTACATCCTGGCCGGATTCGATCAGCTGCGACCGCACGAGGGAAGTGAGGAAGGCATTCATCCCGTTTGTCGTATCAACATCCAGCCTCGTCTTCTCAACACCGACGCTGATTGACAAATCCTTAATTACATAGGGTCCTGATTCGATTTGGCTGTTGATTCGATTCACTTCATAATTCGTGGTCTGGGAATTCTCTTCAGAGCTCCCTGCTCCGCCTCCGTCTGTGGCCTGATAGCCTGGAACATCCGTTGCACCGGTTCCCGCCACCCCGCCGGCAGCACTTGAGCCTGTGGATGTTTTGCTGTCGGATTGCTCGCTGATAATAATGCCATTATTGCTGTTGTTCGGGAGCGGCTCTACCAGCTGCTGATCAGTCTTCTTCTTGTCAAAATTAATGGTGCTTTGGACATTGACGACCAAATTGTCCATACCGACCATACGGCCTAAAAATTGCTGAATATTACGTTTCAAATCGGCTTCGTATTTATGCTGAATTTGATAGTGGGTTTCCAAAGCAAGTGCGCTTCCAGCTGCACTTCCGCCGACACCAGTCGAGGCAAGCAGCTCTCCTTCTGGGCTGGAAATGGTAATATTATCGACACTTAAATTGGGGACGGCTGTTTTTACCAGATTGTAGTACCCGTCTACTTCTTTTTGTGATGGTCGGTAACCTGGCTTGAAATCCATCATGATAGAGGCAGATGCTTGTTCCTTCTCTTCTGTCGAAACAAACACGCTGGTTTCTGGCAAGTTGACCAGAACGTTGGATTTCTGAACACCCTGCATATTATTAAGGAGCTGCTGAATCTCGCCGTTTAAAGCGTTGCGGTATTTCACATCAAACTCACGATCCGTTGAACCGAACATCGATCCACCGGCATTGAAAGCTTCAAATCCGATCGATCCATTTTGCACAAGTCCCTGAGAGCCGGCTTCCACCTTGGCCTTGGCAGCGTCGGCGGATGGAACGGAAATCGTCGTTCCGCCATTCTCAAGCTTGTAAGGAATTTTATTCGTATCCAGATAGTTCATTACCGCAGCGGAATCCGTACTGTCCAGATCTTGAAAGGCCACTTCATACTGGGTTCTGGAAAAAAAGATGGTAAGCAAAATCACGGAAAGCAGCAGGACCCCGACAGACGCACCAAGCAATATTTTCTGATTCTTCCCCATTGCATTCCAATACTGGGCAATTCTCCCCCGATATTGGGCGAATTTCTCGTTCACAATTCCACCCCAATCATGTGCTATGACTCCTCAAGAAGTAGGTATTACACTTGCATTCGCATTATTTCTTGATAAGCTTCTATCACCTTATTCCTGATTTGAGAGGTTAACTGCAAACTGAGCTCCGCTTGCGAAGAAGCAATCATTACTTGTGAAACATCTACTTGTCCCAGCATGAACTGGTCCGTTAATGCCGAAACATTCGATTCTTGAGCGCTGACTCCGTCAAGCGCATTTTGGAGAAAATCCCCGAAGCTTTGCGTCATTTCCGCCGGTGTTGCTTTCTCGCTGACTGGATTTATATTGGTCAAGCGGCTTGACAGCACCGGACTAATCGTTGCTTGATTAATCACTGGAATCCCTCCGTATTATATCTGTTAGATTTGGTTTTAACTTCTGCCAATCTCAAGCGCCTTGGTAAACATGCCTTTAGTCGCATTCAATGCCGTGACATTGGCTTCATAAGAACGTGATGCAGCGATCATATCGACCATTTCCTTCGCAATATCAACATTGGGCATATTCACATACCCATTGGCATCGGCATCGGGATGAGTCGGATTATAAACCAATTTGGAAGGGCTGCTGTCCTCCATGATGCGAACCGCTTTTACTCCGCCATTGCCGGTACCGTTCAACTGACCGCTCATAATGCTTGAGAACGAAGGTTGATTCGGCTCAAGCACAACCATTTTTCTTTTGTACGGCTCGTATCGGCCATTGACAAAGCTTGCTCTGGTCGTTTCCGCGTTGGCAATATTGGAAGAAATGACGTCCATCCGCAAACGCTGCGCCGTCAGAGCTGATGCGCTGGCATTAAATCCGTTCGTCAGCTTCATCTCTTCTATCTCCCTTCAATTGCTGTTCGCATCATTTTGACATCATGGTTAACCTGCTGAATGTAGAAATTATAGGACAACTGATTTTCGGCAAGAATCGACATTTCGCGATCAATATCGACATTATTGGAGTTGTTATTCATCACACTATTCTCATCCGTCACAACTCTGGGAGCAGGTACGGAAGAAGATGAGCCGATTGGAATATGGCGTGCATTCGTCCGCCTTCCTGCCAGAGCAGGCGTTCCATTGCTCAGACTCTGATCCAAAAGCTCCTCGAATGAAACGTCAGAACGTTTGTATTCCGGCGTGTCGGAATTGGCTACATTGTCAGAAAGGACACGCTGGCGCATTTCTGCAGCACTAATTGCACCCTGCAGCCTGTTGAAACCCGGGCTGTTCAATAACATGGATGAGACCCCGCTTTCTAATCTTGTCTGCTTCTGTTAATATTCAACAGAATTTTCCTCATTCCTGCTTCGTTCGACAAAAGAATATTAAAAAAATGAGAACTACTTGTCGATAAATGCCGTTAAATTAATATTCCTTAATTTCCTAATTTATTACAATAAGAAAAAAGCCCTATCTTTTTGAAAGATAGGGCTGAAAATCGGGATTTTAGGACTGCTTTTTACATTTCCTGTGTCCTCAGGCTTTATTTTTGGCCAATTCCTGCAGGAGCATCGTATTTAAAGTTTTTATATAGGTCCCTTTCATGCCTAAAGAACGAGTTTCGATTACACCCGCACTCTCCAGTTTGCGCAGCGCGTTAACAATTACCGACCGTGTAATACCTACCCGATCCGCTATTTTAGATGCAACGAGAAGTCCTTCCTTGCCGTCCAGCTCTTCAAAAATATGCTCAACCGCCTCCAGCTCGCTAAAGGACAGAGAGCCTACCGCTACAGCTACCACCGCCCTGCTCCTTGCCTCGACTTCGATTTCTTCCGCACGCTCGCGAAGAATCTCCATGCCGACAATAGTAGAACCGTATTCAGCAAGTATCAAATCATCATCGCCAAAAGGCTCAGAGCTTCTCAGCAGCACTAAAGTTCCCAAACGGTCTCTTCCGCCAACAATGGGGACAACCGTCATTTTCTCATGACCGGCCATCATCGGGAACGCATCACATACGCCTTCATCAGGCTTGGCATTGGTAACCGTCTCCTGCATGCTCATGAAACGGTCATTGCATTCGGTTGAGAAACGCATGTCCTCAAGCGGCAATGCCCGAAGCTGCTCATGCTGGTAAGGTCCAACGGCGGCACAGCCCAGCACCTTGCCTCTGCGGCTGACCACAAATACATCCGCTTGTATGGTTGTGCACAGCACCTCCGCCATTTCCCGGAAATTGAGCGCCCCTCCGGCCGCACGCTGCAGCAGCCGGTTCAGCGTTCTCGTTTTTGCAAGTAAAATCATTACCTCTTCCTCCTACTTTCCACTCCGAGCCTTTACAAAATATATTGACTCAAATCTCTGTTTTTCGCAATGTTGCCCAGCTTCTCCCGGACATATTCCGGTGTTATGGTCATCTGGTCGAGCGATAGCTCAGGAGCTTCAAACGATAGATCCTCAAGCAGCTTCTCCAGCACGGTATGCAGTCTTCGTGCGCCGATGTTCTCCGTATTCTTGTTCACCTCTGCCGCAATGGATGCCAGCTCATGAATCGCTTCCTCAGAAAAATCAATACGTATGCCTTCCGTTTCCAACAGCGCCGTATATTGTGTTGTAAGGGCGTTTTTGGGCTCGGTCAGAATCTTCACAAAATCTTCAAGGGTCAAATTGGTCAGCTCCACCCGAATCGGGAACCTCCCCTGCAGCTCCGGAATCAGATCGGACGGTTTGGCAATATGGAAAGCGCCGGCGGCAATGAACAACACAAAATCCGTCTTTACCGGCCCATATTTGGTCATCACGGTCGAACCTTCGACAATGGGCAGTATATCCCGCTGAACGCCTTCGCGCGAAACGTCGGGACCCGAGCCTCGCGAACCGCTGGCGATTTTGTCAATTTCATCGATAAAAATAATTCCCGACTGCTCAGCCCGGCTTACGGATTCCGCAATCACATCATCCATATCAATCAGTTTGTTCGCTTCCTCTTGTGTAAGGGCCTTGCGGGCTTCTTTTATCGGCAGCTTTCTTTTCTTCGTGCGCTTGGGCATCAGCTGGCCGAACATTTCCTGGATATTCATCCCCATGCCCATTCCTTCGCCGCCTTGCCCGGACAGCATATCAAGCATATTCGGAGAGGAATCCTCCACTTCGATTTCAATGATTTCCTGCTCCAGCTTGCCTGCGAGAAGCTGCTCCTTAACCTGCTTTCTGCGATCCAGAATCGACTCGCTCTCCTGCGGCTCTTCCTGCGGCTCCTTGGCGCCCGAATTACCGCCGAACAGCATTTCAAGCGGGTTTTTCTGCGCTTTGGATTTGGATGCGGATGGCACCAGCATGGACACGATACGCTCATTTGCCAGTTCTTCCGCCCGGTCACTGACCTGCTCTGTCCTCTCGGACTTGACCATACGGATTGACGTTTCCACCAGATCGCGTACCATCGACTCCACATCGCGGCCGACATAACCGACCTCTGTGAATTTGGTAGCCTCCACTTTAACGAACGGAGCCTTCACGAGCTTGGCCAGACGTCTGGCAATTTCGGTCTTGCCGACTCCTGTCGGCCCGATCATCAAAATATTTTTCGGCACAATTTCATCACGCAGCGTCTCGTCCAGACGATTTCTCCGGTAACGGTTGCGCAGCGCTACGGCCACCGATCGTTTCGCCTGCTTCTGACCCACAATATATTTGTCAAGTTCCGTGACTATTTGTCTCGGCGTCATCGCTTCGTTTACCATCGATTATCCCTCCACATAGGACCTCTCACGGGCCGCACTACTCAATTTCTTCAACAATAATATTACGGTTGGTAAATACACAAATATCGGCGGCAATTTCAAGCGCAGACCTCGCCATATCTCTAGCTTCCAAATTCGTCGCATGCAGACTGAGCGCACGGGCTGCAGCAAGGGCAAAGCTTCCTCCTGAACCAATCGCCAATATGCCGTCATCTGGTTCAATTATTTCCCCATTGCCGGAGATGAGCAGCATTCCGGTTGCATCCATGACAATCATCATCGCTTCCAGCCTGCGCAGCACGCGGTCCGAGCGCCAATCCTTCGCCAGCTCCACAGCCGAACGCTGCAAATTTCCATGATGCTCCTCAAGCTTCGTTTCAAACTTCTCGAATAACGAAATCGCATCTGCCACTGATCCGGCAAACCCCGCTACAACCTGGCCGCGGTACAGCCGCCGGACCTTCTTCGCATGATGCTTCATCACCATGCTGTTGCCGAAGGTTACCTGGCCATCTCCTGCGATGGCCCCTTTGCCGTTATGGCGAACGGCGCATATGGTCGTCGCATGAAACTGCATTTCCATCAGAATCATCCCCTTCTTCATTTCCGCATACCCGTAAAGCTTGGGCTCTAACGACTATTCGCCAGCAATGCCTGCGGGTGCACCATTTATGTACTGCTCTTTGAACTGCGCGAGCTGATCCAGTGCGCGCCCGGCGAGGGCTTCATTCTTTTCCTTCTTGCTGCGTGCGCGTTTCTCCGGAGCCGGGAATAAACCGAAATTCGCATTCATCGGCTGGAAATGCTTGAAATCGACAGTTGTTATATAATTCGCCATGCTGCCGAGCGTCGTGCCGGCCGGGAAGACGAGCGGCTCAAGCCCCTTGGCCAGCCTCCCTGCGTTAATACCGGCAATAAGACCCGACGCCGCTGACTCCACATAGCCTTCCACGCCGGTCATTTGCCCTGCAAAGAAGAGGCTTTCCCGGTTGATCAGCTGGTAACTTGGCTTCAACAGCTTCGGCGAATTGATGAATGTGTTGCGGTGCATAACTCCGAACCGAACGAATTCGGCATTCTCAAGTCCCGGAATTAAAGATAATACCCGTTTTTGCTCGCCCCATTTAAGATGGGTTTGAAAACCGACCAAATTGTAAAGCGTTCCCGCAGCATTGTCCTGACGCAGCTGGACGACGGCATGTGGCAGCTTGCCGGTATGCGGATTGACCAGACCGACTGGCTTCATCGGTCCGAAAAGCAGCGTCTGTTTGCCGCGGCTGGCAATGACCTCAACAGGCATGCAGCCTTCAAAATACTGCTCTTTCTCAAACTCCTTCACTTCGGCTTTCTCTGCTGTCACGAGCGCCTCATAGAAAGCTTCAAACTCTTCTTCGCTCATGGGACAATTCAGATAAGCCGCTTCTCCTTTATCATAACGGGAAGCCAGGTAGACTTTGCTCATATCGATAGAATCTTTCTCAACAATCGGCGCGGCTGCATCGTAGAAATAAAAATACTCCTGGCCCATCAACGCCTGGATTTGAGCGGACAGCTTAGGCGCGGTCAACGGGCCGGTAGCGATAACCACGATCCCGTCGGCAGGAATATCGGTTACTTCTTCGCAGCGCACCTCCACCAGCGGATGCTCATGCAGGCGTCTGGTTACCTCCCCGGAGAAGCCGTCGCGATCAACGGCGAGCGCCCCGCCCGCAGGTACGGCATGCAGATCGGCACATTCCAGAATAAGCGAGCTTAGGCGCCTCATCTCTTCTTTGAGGACACCCACTGCATTCGCGAGACCATTGGCCCGCAGGCTGTTGCTGCATACGAGCTCGGCAAATTGATGGGTATGGTGGGCCGGTGTCTGGGTTTGCGGTCTCATTTCATATAGAGTCACGGGTACACCCTGGGACGCGATTTGCCAGGCAGCCTCGCTGCCGGCAAGGCCCGCTCCAATAACGGTGACGCGTTGTAAATCGGACAATGAACTTACCATCCTTTCCTATAATACGGAAGTTGTTATTCGGCTTGATCCTGATCTTCCAGCACCTCTTCGGTGTGGTCGCACTGCGTGCACTGCAGACGGGCGCCGCTCCTGTTGCGCTTCTCGACCATTAAGCCGGCGCACTGTGGACAAGGCTTGCTTGACGGTTTATCCCAGGAGACATAATCACAGCCAGGATATTGATCGCAGCCATAGAAAAACCGGCCTTTCTTGCTTCGTCTTTCAATAATTTTGCCGACCGCGCATTTGGGACAGGTCACCCCGATATCCTTGACGATAGGCTTCGTGTTGCGGCATTCCGGAAATCCCGAACAAGCCAGAAATTTTCCGAAGCGGCCCATCTTATAGACCAGATGCCTGCCGCATTTCTCGCAAATTTCATCGGATACTTCATCCTGGATCTCGATTTCCTTCATTTCATCTTCGGCCACTTCCAACCGTTTCTCGAATGTCTCGTAGAAGGCCGCCAGAACGCGAACCCAATCCTCTTTGCCATCCTCGACATGGTCCAGATCCTCTTCCATATGGGCGGTAAACTCGGCATTGAGAATTTCCGGAAAAAACTCCTCCATCAGTTGGATAACCAGGTCGCCCAGCTCTGTAGGAATGAATTTTTTCTCTTCCATCGCCACATAGCCGCGCTTTTGGATCGTTTCAAGCGTAGGCGCATAGGTGCTCGGGCGGCCGATGCCGACTTCCTCCATTGTACGGACCAGACGCGCTTCCGAATATCTTGGGGGAGGCTGCGTAAAATGCTGTTTGGGATCTACGACTTCCGGCTCGGCGATATCGCCTACAGCAAGCGGGGGCAGGAACTTTTCTTCATCCGTAGCTCCATCGTCATTGCCCTCGACATAAATTTTCATAAAGCCCTGGAACTTTATTTTGGAGCCGTTTGCCCGGAATACGGCCGTACCGACATTCAGATCAACCGTCATCGTATCCAGTACCGCAGATGTCATCTGGCTGGCAACGAACCGTTCCCAAACCAGTTTATATAGACGGAATTGATCGCGGCTCAAGAACTCTTTCATCGAATCCGGATCGCGGAGCACAGAAGTCGGTCTGACCGCTTCATGGGCATCCTGCGCATTGCTGTTCTTCTTGACATAGACACGGGGCTGATCCGGAACGAAGGAAGAGCCGTATTTCTCCTCGATATAGCCCTTTGCTTCCTCTTGAGCTATCGGGGAAATACGGGTCGAATCGGTACGCATATAAGTGATGAGACCTACCGTTCCTTCTTTGCCAAGTTCCACACCCTCGTACAGCTGCTGCGCGACGGACATGGTCTTCGAAGCTCGGAATCCGAGCTTGCGGGCAGCCTCCTGCTGAAGCGAGCTTGTAATGAAGGGAGGCGCCGGATTGCGCAGTCTCTCTTTCTCCTTCACTTCTGCGACGGTATAGGCGGAGTTCCCCATTGCCTGAAGAACCTCCTGCACATCTTGTTCGCTTCCCAGCTCCCGTTTCTCGCCATTCAAGGAATGATACTTGGCTTCAAAGGAGACATCATTATGCTTGAGCTGCGTGGTGATCGTCCAATACTCCTCGGGAATAAACGCATCGATTTCGTTCTCCCGATCGATAATGAGCTTGACCGCTACCGATTGGACGCGACCTGCAGAAAGGCCTTTTTTTACCTTCTTCCACAGCAGCGGACTGATTTTATAGCCGACAAGTCGATCCAGGATCCGGCGTGCCTGCTGGGCATTCACCAAATCCATATTAATAGGACGCGGAGTCTTGAATGCATCCTTGACCGCTTGCTTCGTAATTTCATTAAACACAACGCGGCAGGAATCGCCTTCGTTGATTTCCAGATAGTGCGCCAAATGCCAGGCGATCGCTTCCCCTTCGCGATCCGGGTCAGCCGCGAGATAAACTTTTTTGACTTTTTTGCTGGCGTCCTTGAGTTCCTTGAGAACGCTGCCTTTCCCGCGGATCGTAATGTATTTGGGATTGAAGTCATTGTCGACCTCAACACCGATCTGGCTTTTCGGCAAATCGCGTATATGTCCCATCGATGCTTTTACGATGAATTTGCTGCCTAAATATTTTCCGATCGTTTTCGCTTTTGCCGGTGATTCGACGATTACAAGTGAATCCGCCATTCATGCGTCCCCCTTTCTGCTGCATATTACCTAACACTATATATGGAACCAGGATGCTGTTCAATCTTCCGTTTTACAGTTAAATTTATCAGAGTTGCGTGTAAAAGTCCAAACGGGAACGATGTCAGCTCGTGGAGCTCATCCGAAGAGAGCGGTTTATCCTTTAGTAAAGTATAGATGAAAGCCTCATCCTTGCTCAGTGTAATATCTTCCCGGGCGTCCTGTTCCCTGTCTCCTGCACTTCCCTCATGCGGGAGCGGCAGTCGGCCTTCATACTCCTCCAAAACATGCTCCACGGAAGATATAAGTTTGGCGGTGCCTGTTCGGATAAGCATATTCGTGCCTCCGCTCTTTGGTGACGATATCGGGCCAGGCAAGGCAAAAACCTCTCTGGACATATCAAAAGCCTGATCGGCCGTAATGAGTGAACCGCTCCTCTCGGCTGCTTCAATGACGATTGTTCCCAGCGACAATCCGGCAATGATCCTGTTGCGCAGCGGAAACAAGCCGGGATGAAAAGGTGTGCCGAGCGGTACTTCCGATACGATCAAGCCATTGCCTCCATATCCAATCTCGCGATATAGTGAACGGTTCTCGGCAGGATACACTTTATCAATAGGCGTGCCCAGTACAGCGATGGTGCCTCCTGGTGAAGGGAGCGCCCCTACGTGGGCAATGCTGTCTATGCCTCGAGCAAGGCCGCTGACAACGGTCAGCCCGCGCCTTGATAACTGACCGGCCATATCGGCTGCGGCCCGTCTACCGTACGATGTAGGGCCTCTGGTGCCTACGATTGCCATCGTCGGCCGGTATAACAGATCTATGTGCCCGATTAAATATAAGACCCATGGAGGCTGCGGTGTGTGCGCCAGAAGTGTCGGGTAGCCGGGGTCAAAGAAAGTCATAACCTTTATACCAAGCTTCTCGAAGCGCTCTCTGCGGGTATTTTTGTCCAATTGCCGGAAGGCTTCTATAATTTTCTTCGCCTGTTCCGGCTTCAGGCCAACCGACGAGCACCAGGCCTCCTCCGTAAATCGTTCGTAGCAGGACCAGGCGCCGTATGAAGCCGCTTTTTGAATTGTATGCCAGCCAACACCCGGCGTTTCATGCAAGGTGATCAGAACTTCTCTTCGCATCTCTTCATTAAAGTTATCATTCAACATAATCGTTATCGCCCCTTGGTGAGGGGCTCACATCCTTACCCTATTTTGCTTGACATGGAATCAGAATGCAAGCCGCCCTGAATAATAGAAACAAAAAAAGCAACCTTTCGAGCCCATTACGGGCTGGCGAAAGGTTGCTTACCTTTAGGTTGAAGCTTATTTTTAGCCAATCGAAAAGGTTACATTCTGTACCTTCTCCTCAATCATTGACGGATAAGCTTATTTATTGGTTGTGCATTTCTCCAGAAGTCCTTGCTCCTCCAGAACGCTTACCAAAGTTGATCCCATTTCAGAAGGCGTAGGCGCAACTTTGATGCCGCATTTCTCAAGAGTGGCAATTTTCTCGGCTGCCGTTCCCTTACCGCCGGAGATAATCGCGCCGGCATGGCCCATGCGTTTGCCCGGAGGCGCCGTTGCGCCTCCGATGAAACCAACGACAGGTTTCTTCATGTTGGCTTTGACCCACTCGGCCGCTTCTTCTTCTGCGGAACCGCCGATTTCACCAATCATGATCACGGCATAGGTGTCCGGATCGTTATTGAACATATCCAGAATATCGATAAACTCGGACCCTTTGACAGGGTCTCCGCCGATACCGACAGCAGAAGACTGGCCGATACCGCGCGCAGTCAGCTGGTGAACCGCTTCATACGTGAGCGTTCCGCTTCGCGAAACGACGCCTACATGGCCTTTGGTATGAATATAACCCGGCATTATGCCGATTTTACATTCACCCGGAGTGATGACACCCGGACAGTTAGGACCGATGAGACGCGTTTTGCGCCCTTCCAGATAACGGGTTACCTTGATCATATCAATAACCGGGATGCCTTCCGTAATGCAGATAACCAGATCCAGTTCGGCGTCAATCGCTTCCAGGATGGAATCTGCCGCAAATGCCGGAGGAACATAGATGACAGATGCCGTAGCGCCTGTTTTGGCAACCGCGTCAACAACGGTGTTGAAAACCGGCAGAGAAACGGTTTCGCCGTTCTCCAGCGTGATATCAACGTTCGTTCCGCCTTTGCCCGGCGTTACGCCGCCAACCATCTGCGTGCCGTATTCAAGGGCGCCTTTCGCATGAAACAGCCCTGTAGCGCCTGTTATACCTTGGGTGATTACTTTTGTATTCTTGTCGACCAAAATACTCATCGAAACTCACATCCCCTAAAATGAATTCGTATGCCGCAATGCTTATGAAGAGAAAACGACTACTTCACCAGCGCGACGATTTTTTGTGCGCCGTCGGCCATGGAGTCTGCGGCCACGATGTTCAATCCGGATTCGTTCAACATTTTTTTGCCCAGCTCCACATTTGTTCCCTCAAGGCGAACAACGAGCGGACGATCCAGTCCAAGTTCTTTGGCAGCTGCAATAACGCCATCAGCAATGATGTCGCATTTCATGATTCCGCCAAAAATGTTAACGAAGATACCCTTCACTTTTTCATCGGAAAGAATGATTTTGAAGGCTTCCGTGACTTTCTCCTTCGTAGCACCGCCCCCTACATCGAGGAAGTTGGCCGGGTCTCCGCCATAATATTTGATAATGTCCATCGTCGCCATAGCAAGTCCCGCACCGTTGACCATACAGCCGATATTGCCGTCCAGGGCGATATAGCTAAGGTCGAATTTGGAAGCTTGAATTTCTTTGGCATCCTCTTCATCCAGATCGCGGAGCTCAAGGATATCCTTGTGACGATAGAGCGCATTGGAGTCAAAGTTCAGTTTGGCGTCAAGCGCCATGACATTGCCGTCGCCTGTGACAACAAGTGGATTGATTTCCGCAATGGAGCAATCCTTGTCCACAAAAGCCGCATAAAGCGCAAGCATGAACTTGGCTGCTTTATTGACCAGCTCATTAGGAATGTTGATGGCGTAAGCCAGCTTCTTCGCCTGGAATGGCTGCAGCCCGATAGCCGGATCAATCACTTCTTTAAAGATTTTCTCCGGGGAGTGCTCGGCCACTTCTTCAATCTCCGTGCCGCCCTCTTCGGAAGCCATCATTACAATACGGCCTGTTCCACGGTCGACCACGACACCGACATAATATTCTTTCTTAATGTCGCAGCCTTGCTCGATCAGCAGGCGCTTCACTTCTTTACCTTCAGGACCTGTCTGGTGCGTTACCAGCACTTTACCCAGGATTTCGCCCGCATATGCGCGGACCTCGTCCAAATTTTTGGCAACCTTGACGCCGCCTGCTTTACCGCGTCCACCTGCGTGGATTTGGGCTTTTACCACAACAATCGGTGTTCCGAGCGCTTCGGCAGCTTCTACCGCTTCATCGACAGAAAATGCCACTTTACCCTCTGGAACGACGACCCCGTACTGTTTCAAAAGCGCTTTTCCTTGATACTCATGGATATTCATTACGAGAATCCTCCTATCCGCAGTCAAATCCTACGATCTCTAGACAAAAGAATAATAAGCAAAGTGCTGCAGAAGCGACAGATTCCCAGTGGAAAGGAAGCCGGCCTCTTACGGACCTTACTTATATTTCTGTGGGGAAGAAAACTGCTCGAACATCATCAGATGCCAGGGCGGCTCTCCCTTGTCTTCGCTTAAAACCCTTACTATTGTAGCACGTTTCAGCAGGGCTTTCCTAATTATTTGTGATAAAGCTCGAGCTTTTTTGATATTAGTTCCATCTCGAATCGAGATGGGATTTCAGGCAATTGACCTTAATATTGGACGGCTTTAACGTCTGATTCTCGTCCGCTATATTATGACCTATTGTCAGAAATATATCGGTCATGAATTGATATCCATTTGCCTCTTCACACAAAGGAGCTTATATTGACAACCATTTATTGACAACCATTTATGGTCTGGACTATTATGGGGAAATAGCAAGCTTGATACGGACACGTGAGGAAGAACCTTCATCCGATATGACGATGGGGGTGTTTTTTTGTATGTACGGAAGTATGTTCAGCGCCAGTGTGTACGGAGTTGAAGGCAGACTGATTACGGTTGAGGTGGATATCTCGAACGGCTTGCCGCAGGTAAATGTAGTGGGGCTCCCCGACCCGGCGGTACGCGAATCCATCGAGCGCGTCAGAGCCGCAGTCAAAAACTGCGGATTTAAATTTCCTATGGAGCGGATTACGGTCAATCTTGCCCCGGCGGATCTGCGCAAGGAAGGTACCGCCTTTGATCTGGCTATTGCCGCCGGCATCCTGTCCGCGAGCGGCCAGCTTCTTCCGGAGCTGTATCAGGGTACGCTTGTGCTGGGCGAGCTGTCCCTAAGCGGGGAAATCAGACCTGTTAACGGTGTGCTTGCCATGGTGGAGCAGGCAAGAACAGCCGGTATGGGGCGTGTTCTTCTGCCGGAGGAGAACGCTGCGGAAGCCGCTTGCATTGACGGTTTGGAATTGTTCGGTATCCGGCATTTGCGCGAACTGGGGGATTCCCGGCAAAATGGAACAAAACTCGGCAATTGGGAAGCTCTCCGCTACGATCACAGAGCCGCATCGCGGCTTCGCTATCCGGATGGCGAAGCTGGCAAGCAGCTGTTTGAACAAGGCGACTACGGCGATGTCCTTGGTCAGCACCATGCCAAGCGTGCCATGCTCATTGCCGCTGTTGGCCAGCATAATGTGCTGCTGTCCGGTCCGCCGGGTACGGGCAAAACCATGCTTGCCCGCAGGCTCCCGGGCATTATGCCTCCTCTTGAGGAAGCGGAGGCACTCCAGGTGACCAAAGTTTACAGCGCGGCCGGCAAGCTCGGACACGGACCGGCCTTGATGAGGGAGCGTCCATTCCGGACTCCCCATCATACGATATCTGCTGCGGGCCTTATCGGGGGAGGATCAGTTCCAAGACCCGGCGAGGTCACGCTTGCACATCGCGGCGTTCTGTTTCTGGACGAGCTGCCCGAGTTCTCGCGGACAGCTCTGGAGGTGCTCAGGCAGCCGCTTGAGGATCGGGAGGTTACAATCGCCAGATCCAGAGCCGTTTTCCGCTTTCCGGCTCATTTTCTGCTGGCAGCTTCCATGAATCCATGCGCATGCGGCTATTATGGGCATGAAACAGATGACCATCTATGCCAGTGCAGCCCCCAGCAGATCGCCCGCTACCGCACCAAAATTTCCGGACCTCTGCTCGACCGCATCGACATGCATATCGAGGTGCCTCGGCCGCCGACAACCGAAGGACTGAAAACCGGAATGAACTCATCACAAATGCGGGGTATCGTTCTGGAAGCATCCGCACGCCAGCAGGAGCGGATGAAAGGCTTGCGTCCAATCGCAGAACTGGCAGGCGATTCGCTGAGGCGTGCCGTCGATTTGACACAGGAAGCCGACCGGATGCTCAAGCTGGCCTTTGATTCACTCGGCGTAAGTCTTCGCGCCCATGATCGGATATTGAAGCTGGCGCGGACAATCAGCGATATTGAGCAATCCGATCTGGTGGAGGCCGAGCATATCGCGGAAGCGGTTGGCTACCGCAGCCTCGACCGGAATTTGCTTACATTATAAAGAGCAGGCATAAATCATAAAAGGCACTCGTAAAGCTTCCGGGTCAGGAAGCTATACGAGTGCCTTTGTCTGTAATAGGAGAACGTATAAATTCCATAACACGCTGGATATTTTTTGTGGGAATGAAATCTGGATTCCCCCCAGAGGCAGGCAGCCGTTTCTTCCTGCAGCGGCATTTTAAAACGCCGCTTCTATATGATTCAGTTCTACGACGCTGCCGCTGCCGCGGTCGACCATCACAGCAATTACATCGAAACGGACAGGCATCCCATGCGTCCCGGTTGCCTGCATATAAACCTCGGCAATGGTGCGTACCTGCCGCTGTTTGCGCGCATCCACGGATTCTGCCGCTGTTCCAAAGCGTCCGCCGCTTTTTCTTGTTCTAACCTCCACAAACACAAGCTCAGCCCCCTGTCTGGCGATAATATCCAGCTCGCCGAAGCGGCAGCGCCAATTGCGGTGCAGAATGGTGCAGCCTCCCTGAAGCAGCAGCTCCACAGCCGCTTCCTCACCCTGCCTGCCGGTAGCGCCTCTGTCGTCCGGCTTCAACGGATTGCGTCTGTTCCTGGAATTGTTCACTTCCCGATATCCCCCGCTCTTCGGTCCGAGCGATAGACGAAGGACAAGATTTCGGCCACCAGCGTATACAGCTCAGGAGGAATTTCCTGATCGATATCGAGCTTAGACAGCACCTCGACAAGTGACGAATCATGCTGGACCGGGATGCCGTTTTCTGCCGCCTTGCTTAAAATCGCTTCCGCAATCGTTCCGTTGCCCTTGGCGATAACGACAGGCGCACTGCGCTCGCCCGGTTCATATTTCAGGGCCACCGCTTTCTTGATCGTACCTTTCTCTTTTGCCTGCCTCATGCGCGGAAGTCCACCCCTTTGTATGGCTTCATTGACCAAGCCGGAACAACTGCAGCGGAGGAATCCTCCACCGATGACCCGTCTTCACCCTGCCGGCTTCTGTCGGGCATCGGCGTTGCACGCAGCGACAAAAGCTGGAAGCCCGCTTTCTGAAGCGCCTCGTTCATCTCGGGTCTGGATGATTCAAGCAATTCCGCAATTGCAGGATGATCATTCCATAGATTCAGACTGACTATTTTATTGACTACCTGTACATCAACAACCGTCTCTCCCAGCGTGTTCATGCGCAGATCAAATAAGAGCCTGCAGTTCTCAGCATCCAGCTCCCCCTTGCGCCCGCGGCGCGTCTGGATATGTACGGATGCGGTTTGGCTTCCATCCTGCCCCTGCATCGGAATGAACAGGGTGACATGCGAAAATAGCGAGGCGGTACGTTCAGGAGTCAACAGAAGCTGCTGGCCGGTAATATGCTGGACCAGCTGCTGCGCGGTATCTTTCAGCGCCTGCGGCACGTCATCCCCGGCAGCAAGCGTGATCAGCGCGCTCTTGAGCGTATCTGCAGCGGCTGGCTTGTCAGCGGTTGACTGCGCAGGCCCGGGCAAAGCTCCTTCATCTGCGGCAGCATGAACTGGCAGCGAAGAGGAACCAGGCTGACGGGACATATCCGCCGGCGAAGGGTTATTAGCGCTTTTCTGCTCAAGGGGAGCGTGGGTCTCTTGATGAGCAGCGGCAACAATCCGCGCAGGCTGCTGCGGGTTGTTCTCTGACGGTTTGGATGCACGCGCCTCGTTTGCGGGCGGCTCCGCCGCTGTCCCGTCTTTTGGGGACGACCCGGCGGAGGCAGCCAGCAGATGCTCGTGATCGACGCCAAGCCATTTGATAAGCTGGCCGACCCAGCCGCCTGCGCGCTGCGGGTTACCCGCCGCAGCGGAATCTTCGGCCGCTGCGCTCGGAGCTTGCTGCGCCGCGCCTGCGGCGGTTGGCTGCGCGGCTGGAGCGGGCTTGGCGCCTCCAGCGGCTGCGGAGGCGCCAGCCGCCTGCGCCCCCGCTGCTGCGCGCTCAGCGGGGGGCGCCCCGGTCGCGCTGCCGGGTACCGGCGCGGCCATTGCTGCGCTTCGCGCAGCTGAAGGAGCAGCAGCTTCGCCCGCTGCTCCCGCCTCGGGCGCGGCGGCTGTGCCCGCGCCCGGACCTGCGGCGGGCGGCTGCGCCCCGCCCGCGCCCTGCGCTGCGCGCATCAGCGCTGCCCCTTCGGGCAGCAGCGCCGCCAGCTTCGCTGCAGCCGCCTGCGCCGCAGTACGCGGCTGCGCGGGGTCGTCCGCGTTATCACCCGCGGACGCGCCGCTCCAGGCGGCCAGACCCTGCTCCAGCGCCTCCAGAAGAGCATGCGCCTGCGTACCGCTCAACACCTGCTGCAGCGAGCCGATCGTCGCTGCGGTTATCGGCAGGCCGCGCTTATAGCCAAGCGCAGCCGCCTGCATCCACAGCCTGGCGTCGCCGCCGGCAGGCATGGCGGCCTTGGCCTCTTGAAACTGCGCCGCTGCATCCTTCAAGGGAGCCGCGCCTTCCCGGCGCAAATCGCGAACCAGCGCAAGGGACCATTTCTGATCCGGAAGCCCCAGCGCCTTTACCCATTCCTTCAGACTGCCCTCAGGCAGATCAGCGGCCTGCTGGTCAACGGGCTTCAGAACCAAAGCGCCGCCGCCGGACTGGGGCTGCACCTGGAGCAGCGTGGACTGGCCCGGCTGCAGGGGCACCTCCAGCTTGGCGCGAACCTGAACGCCATTGATCTGCACCAGAGCATCCTGATTATCCAGCACCTGCAGCAGAACGCCGCGCACAATTTGTCCGATTTTCAGCTCCAGCGCCTTGCTGTCAACCGGCTGGGCATCGCCGATCAGCCCTCTCATCAATTGTCCGATATTCATTAACCGCCACTTCCTTCCCTTAGCCGCAGCTACGCATCCACCGCTTTATATGGCCCAACCATTCGCTGATGTCCTTATCCTTTCAATATCGGCTGAATCCTCTATCTGTATTAACATATGGGTATATGGTGGACAAAAACCGCCCTCACGATGGCGGCAGTAAACCCCGATAAGGGCCTATTGCCGCCATAACAGGCGGTTTTGGTTTCGTTTGAATTATTGAAAAGCCGGTCCTTTAAAACAACACCTGCTGTTCCACGAACAGCTTGCCCAGGAAGGACTGCCGGTGCATGGGACTGGGACCGTATTCCAGCAGTTTTTCCCGATGCTGCCTGGTTGCGTATCCTTTATGTATGGCAATACCGTAAGCGGGATATAAGGCATCCCATTCCTTGACGCACAGCCGGTCGCGGGTCACCTTGGCCAGGATGGAAGCTGCGGCAATGGACTGGCTTCTGGCATCCCCTTTAATAATGGCCAGCTGCGGAATATCGCAGTCAACCTTCTCAGCGTCGACCAGCAGATGGTTTGGCTGCACACAAAGCTGCGAGACCGCCTGCTTCATAGCAAGGCGTGCCGCCTGCTTGATATTAATTTCATCCACGGTTGCCGCGTCGACTCTGGATACAGCCCACGCGACGGCATGGTCGATAATGACAGAATAAAGCTCCTCGCGTTTCTTCTCTGAAAGTTTTTTGGAATCGTTAATGCCTTCGAGCACCAGCCCTTCCGGCAAAATAACGGCAGCTGCCACAACATCCCCAAACAGACAGCCCCGTCCTACTTCATCGATCCCGGCAATATAAGGACAGCCCTGCTCCCACAAGGGCTGTTCAAATTCCAGCATCCGCTTCTCCCCGTTTCCCCTCTTTACGCAAAAGTTCCGAGCGCGAAAGATTAATTCCCCCATCTATGTATACAGTATCAATAGCTTGCCCGTTCAGGTTTTCCCTTGATTTTAGCATAAACGGCCGCCCCCATGAACAAGGCAGCCGTCATTGTTTCCTGAATCCGGTGGCCTTATTTCAGGTCATCCGGCGTTTCCAGCGAAATCCGGCCCAGGCTGCCTGAACGCAGCTCACGCAAAATAATGCCGGATACCTTCTCCAAATCGACGCGCCCGCCGCTGATGAGACAGCCCCGCTTGCGGCCGATATCCTCCATCACCCGGACAATTTCATCAGCATCGTCAAGATCCTTGGGAGGGTCGGTAATCCCAAACCGCTCCGAAGTCGGTCCCCAGTAACGCTTGACCAATTCCTTAATTGCAAAGAAGGCGATATCCTCCACGTTAAGGATTTGCTCCCTGATCGCGCCGGTCATCGCAAGACGGTATCCCACCAGAGCATCCTCAAATTTGGGCCACAGAATCCCCGGTGTATCGAGCAGTTCCATCTCCGTGCCGACCTTGATCCACTGCTGGCCCTTGGTGACGCCCGGCCGGTCTCCCGTGGCGGCGATATGCCGTCCGGCCAGACGATTAATGAGCGTGGACTTCCCCACATTGGGTATGCCGACGATAAGCCCCCGCACCGCCCGGGGATTCACGCCCTTGGCGATTTGCCGCGCGATTTTCTCATGCAGCAGCTGCTTCGCGCGGACCGGGATTTCATTCACCCGCGTCCCCGTCGACGAATCCACCGCCAGAGCGGCATGTCCCGCTTTTGTAAAGAATGCGATCCATTGCTCCGTTGTACGGCTGTCCGCCAGATCTGCCTTGTTCAGGACAATAAGACGCGGCTTATCCTTGAGGATTTCATCAATCATGGGGTTGCGGCTCGAAATCGGTACCCGGGCATCCAGCAGTTCTATCGTTAAATCGATCAGTTTAAGCTTGTCTTGAATTTGTCTCCGGGCCTTCGTCATGTGGCCGGGAAACCATTGAATTGTCATGCAAACAGCCACCTCATCCGTGTTTCACAAACGTAATTTTGCTCATCGGCCAGAAAATCACATCTGCCCTGCCAATAATTTGCTTGTCCGATACATAGCCGATCATCCTGCTGTCCCGGCTGTTCCGGCGGTTATCTCCAAAGGCCAGAATCGTGCCGTCAGGCACAATATCCGTCTGGAAATTTTCATTCGGGAAGTTGCGGTCAGCACCTTGATTATTAAATATTTCACCCTTTGCGATGGCCGCATCAATGGATTCCTTCAGATAAGGCTCTTCCACCTTCTCGCCGTTTATGTACAGATTATCGCCATCATATTTCACTTTGTCTCCGGGCACGCCGATAACCCGTTTAATGAAATCGCGATTTTCTTCCGGCACGTGGAAAACGACGACTTCACCATGCCTCGGCTGGCGGATATCGTAAATGATTTTGTTTACAATCAGACGCTCGCCTGTATAAAAGTTAGGTTCCATCGAAGGGCCGTCGACAATAAACGGGGCAAACAAAAAGTAGCGAATGACAACCACCAGTATCGCGGCAATCGCCAAAGCCTTGACCCATTCAAAAACTTCCTTTTGCGCCTTGCCGCCGCCTTGCTTGGCTGGTGGGGTTATCGTCTCCAGCTCCTTATGCCCGGTAGTTGGGGTTTCACTTGGTTTTGTCGTCATTTCATTCAACTGCTGACCATTCTCATCAAGATTATGCGGTTGATCCATGATTTACACCCTCTTCTGCAGCAAGTTCATTACGTCGTCCTGTACGTCCGATGCAAGTATCTTCCCTTTGAAATATCAGAAAAGTATTCAAACGAACCTTATGCTTTCTGATATATGAAAAAACGAAAAGGGACTTGTTTGAGCAAGCCCCTCTCCAGTCGTTACATTAACGAATTTCTTTAATTCTCGCAGCTTTACCGCGAAGATTGCGAAGATAATACAGTTTAGCACGGCGTACTTTACCGCGACGCATAACTTCGATCTTCTCGATTTTCGGCGAGTTAAGCGGGAAAGTTCTTTCCACGCCTACACCATACGAAATTTTACGCACGGTAAACGTTTCGCTGATGCCGCCGCCGCGGCGTTTAATAACGACGCCTTCGAAAAGCTGGATCCGCTCGCGAGTTCCCTCGATAACTTTAACGTGTACCTTCAGCGAATCGCCTGGGCGAAAGTTAGGAAGATCCTTACGTAAATTTTCTTGAGCAATCAGTTGTACAAGATTCATTGTAATCACTCCTTCCACCATAGACGTTCATATAAGCTCATCGGCCCCTCATATGGACCGGATCATCGCTTAGTAGCGGACCGTCCGACTATACAAAAGCAACACCAGAAATTTTACCACAATTGCTTGTATAAAACAATGACTTTATTCCCAGAATCCAAACGGGCGTCAATCTGATGACTCCCAATAACACCCTCAGCTGGAAATCAAGTCATTACAGCCTATTTCTGCGCTTTTCCGGTTTCCCGGTCAGCCATCAAACGGCGTAGCCACTCCCGTTCCTTCTTGCTTAATTCTACCTGCTCCAGGAGCTCGGGACGACGCTGCAGCGTGCGAAGGAGAGATTGTTCCCGTCTCCATGCCGCCACGTTCGCGTGATGGCCGGACAGGAGCACATCCGGAACCTCCATATCGCGGAAAACAGCCGGTCGCGTATAATGCGGATGCTCAAGCAGCCCTGTGCTGAAGGAATCGGTAACAGCCGAATTCTCATTGCCCAGAACGCCAGGCAGCAGCCGGACGACACTGTCAATGACAACCATCGCGGGCAGCTCCCCGCCGGTCAGCACGTAATCGCCGATGGACAGCTCATCTGTCACCAGATGCTCACGGATCCGCTCATCGTAGCCTTCATAGTGGCCGCACACAAATATAAGATGCTCGGCAGCCGACAGTTCTTCCGCTTTACGCTGCGAGAATGTCTCTCCCTGCGGGCACATCAGAATGATACGCGGGGGCGTCGAGCCTTCGGGCTTCAAATCTTCGACAGCTGCAAAAATCGGCTCAGGCTTGAGCACCATTCCGCCGCCTCCGCCATAAGGGTAATCATCCACCGTATTATGCTTATTATTGGCATATTCACGAAAGTTAATCGCCTGAAGACTAACCAGTCCCCTGTCACGCGCTTTTCCCAAAATGCTGGCTCCGAATACGCCATCGAACATTTCCGGGAACAGGGTTAACACGTCGATTCGCATCCCTTTAAATCAACCCTTCCATCAGGTGCACCGTGACCGTTTTCGTCTCAATATTGACATCCAGAAGCACATCATCGATCACCGGTATGAGAATTTGTCTGCCCTTGGGCTTTTGCTCCTGCACAACCCACACATCATTTGCGCCCGGCACGAGGATCTCTGTAATGATGCCAAGCTCCTCACCCTCATCCGTCACAACCCGGCAGCCGATAATCTGATATTGATAATACTCGCCTTCTTCAAGCTCAACCATGTCGTCCTTGGTTACAGCAAGCACCCAGCCTTTATATTTCTCCACATCATTAATGTTATCGAAGCCTTTCAGCTTCACGATAAACATATTTTTCTGCGGTCTGGCGGTCATGATTTCCACGATCAGCTTCTGCCCGGTCTCCTGATTCATCAGCGTCAGCTTGTTGCCTGCCGCAAAACGCTCCTCCGGAAAATCCGTCTGGGAATACACTTTCACTTCCCCGCGTATGCCATGCGTGTTGACCACCTTGCCAACCATCAGCCATCCTTGTTCCATCGCTGTTACCTTCCTCTTTCCATTTTTCCGCATATCGTATACTTGTACCCCGTACAAGGCTAAAAAAAAGGGCTAGGACGTTGATCCTAACCCTCTCTTGATGTACGATCTATGAAATAATATCGACGATCACACGTTTTTGCGATTTCACGGCAGCCGATGTTACCACCGTCCGCAGCGCTTTCGCAATCCGTCCCTGCTTGCCGATTACCTTACCGATATCGCTGGCATGAACCGACAGCATGTAGACCGTGCCGCGATCGTCTTCCTTCACATCGACGCGTACATCCTCCGGGTAATCCACTAAAGCCTTAGCTATGACAAGAATCAAATCTTTCATCATCAAGGCCCCCCGTAAAAGTGTCCTACTTCTGAAGTTTCAGCTCATGAAGCTTCGTCATAACACCAGCTTTGGAAAGCAGGTTACGAACGGTATCGGATGCTTGCGCTCCGTTTTGAAGCCATTTCAATGCCTTCTCTTCATCAATGTTCACCTGTGCCGGTTGGGAAACCGGATTGTATGTGCCGATCTCTTCAATAAAACGACCATCACGCGGGGAACGGGAATCGGAAACAACGACGCGATAAAAAGGCGCTTTGTGCGCTCCGATACGTTTCAAACGAATACGTACTGCCAAGAAAATCACCTCCTTCAAAAATTTACAAAAGTAAACGTTCAATATCGGACTGGATACCTGCCGAAATCAAGATTCAATGTAGAATCTGTTTCATGAATGACTTCGTAAACAATATTGAATTTGAACATCACTCAGAAAGGAAACTTCATGCCTTTGGGAAGCATCCCTTTAAGACCCTTCATTCCGCCTTTTGGTCCCTTAGGCCCCATCATCGAGGAGAACTGCTTCATCATTTTGCGCATATCGTCAAACTGCTTGATCAGCCGGTTCACATCGGCCACTGTCGTGCCGCTGCCTGCCGCTATGCGCTTGCGCCGGCTATGATTGAGAATCTCCGGTTTGCGCTTCTCATCCTTGTTCATCGATCTGACGATCGCTTCTACCCGGTTGATTTGCTTTTCATCCACCTTGAGATTTTTCATTTCTTTCATTTTGCCCATGCCGGGCATCATGTCCATCAGCTGGTCCAGCGGACCGAGCTTGCGGACCTGTTCCATCTGTTCCAGGAAGTCATCGAATGTAAATTCGGCCGTACGCATCTTGCGCTCCATCTCGGCGGCTTTATCCGCGTCGATGCTGGACTGCGCTTTCTCGATCAGGGACAGCATATCGCCCATGCCCAGAATACGGGAAGCCATCCGCTCCGGATGGAACGGCTCAAGCGGCTCGATCTTCTCGCCGGTAGCCACGAATTTGATGGGACAGCCCGTTACGGCCTTGACCGACAAAGCGGCACCGCCGCGCGTATCGCCATCAAGCTTGGTCAGTACAACGCCGGTCAATTCAAGCTGACTGTGGAAGCTCTGTGCTACATTGACCGCTTCCTGCCCCGTCATCGCATCCACGACAAGCAGCACTTCATCGGGCTGCGTCACTTCATGCACCTGACGAAGCTCATCCATCAGGGCTTCATCAATGTGAAGCCGTCCGGCCGTGTCCAGAATGACATAATCCAGTCCGTTATCCCTGGCATGCTGAAGTCCGGAACGGGCAATTTCGACCGGAGAGGTCTGATCACCGAGCGTAAACACCGGCACTCCGATTTGCTCGCCAAGCACCTGAAGCTGCTTGATCGCAGCTGGACGGTAAATATCTGCCGCCACAAGGAGCGGCTTATGGTTGCTCTTCTGGAGCATCTTGGCAAGCTTCGCAGAGGAGGTTGTCTTACCGGCCCCTTGCAGACCCGCCATAAGAATAACGGTCGGCGGCTTGTTGGCTTTGGCAAGCTTGCTTTGGGTTCCGCCCATCAGTTCCGTCAATTCTTTGTTGACGATGTCGACAACAACCATGCCGGGAGTGAAGCTTTTTGCCATCTCCAGACCGATTGCCCGTTCCTTGACCTTGGCGATAAAATCTTTCACGACTTTGAAGTTAACGTCGGCTTCCAGCAGCGCCAGACGCACTTCACGCATTGCTTCGTTTACGTCTTCCTCCGACACCTTGCCCTTGCCCCGCAGCTTGCCGAACACATTCTGCAGCCGGTTGGATAACCCTTCAAACGCCATTTTCATCACCTCTAAAAGTTCTGCTTACATATCCCGGATGCCTTGAGCAATCCGCCTCAGCTCATCTGCCAGATCATCCATCCCGCTCAGACCGTCTGCGCAAGCTTCCAGCCTGCTCAGCCATTCCTTGCCGGCTTCATGCTTCTGCAGAAGATGCAGCTTGCTCTCGCAGCTCTCCAGAACGGACTCTGCCCGCTTAATATGCTCATATATAGCCTGGCGGCTGATTTCAAACTCCTCGGCTATTTCTCCAAGCGAATAATCATCGTGAAAGTAGTATTTAAGAAACGTCCGCTGCTTCTCGGTGAGCAGCAGCCCGTAGAAGTCAAACAGCATGTTGATTCGATTTGTTTTGGTCAGGGCGTCAGGTTCAATTGCGGTCAACTCAGCCACCTCTTCCGTCAAGGGAAAAACCTTTACACCCTATCTGTCGTCGTCTATCATAGCCCAGCAGACCAGCGGCTGTCAAGTGCAATCCCTTGTCACCATGTAAACGGGATTACTAGGCCGTTTCGTTCTCTTCCGACTTCTGGATCAGACCGGCAAACAGCGCGTGTACAAACTGCTCGGAATCGAATTCCTGCAGATCGCTCATTTTTTCCCCCAGCCCAACGAGCTTGACCGGCAAATTCAATTCATTGCGGATCGCAATGACGATGCCGCCCTTCGCCGTTCCATCCAGCTTCGTCAGCACAAGCCCCGTAACTCCGCTTTTTTCGCCAAAAAGCTTGGCCTGACTGAGCGCATTTTGCCCGGTCGTCGCATCAAGCACGAGCAGCACCTCATGCGGAGCACTGGGTACTTCACGCTGGATTACGCGGTATATTTTATTGAGCTCATCCATCAGATTTGATTTGTTCTGCAGCCTTCCAGCCGTATCGCATAACAGCACATCGACATTACGCTGTTTGGCTGCCTGAACGGCGTCGAACATGACCGCGGCCGGATCCGCACCCGACTGCTGCTTGATTACATCCACGCCAACCCGTTGACCCCACACTTCCAGCTGTTCGATCGCTCCCGCGCGGAACGTGTCCCCCGCCGCCAGCAGCACTTTTTTTCCTTCGGATTTAAACTTATGGGCAAGCTTGCCGATTGTGGTTGTTTTGCCGACCCCATTAACACCGACAAACAAAATGACAGTCATTCCGGAAGGCGCCATCTGCAGGCCGGTCTTCTCTTCGCTTTTGAGCAGATCGACCAGCTTCTCCGAGAGAATCGGCTGCAGATCGGCAGCATTTTCAATTTTGCGCTTCTTCACTTCAATCCGCAGTTCCTCGATCAGCTGCATCACGGTATTCACGCCAACATCGGCGCCGATCAGAATCTCCTCAAGCTCTTCGTAGAACTCCTCATCGATCTTCTTGCGGCGGGTGATCAGCTCCTCGACCTTCTCGACGAAAGCTGTTCTTGTCTTGGTCAGCCCTTCCTTGAATGCATTGGTGACCGCCTCGGTTTTGCTTGAAATACTTTCCTTCAGGCGTTTAAAAAAACTCATCGATTTTCCTCCATCTCCTTCATTTCATCAGGCAGAAACGGCTTCCTCGTCCTCCAGACGCACCGAGACAAGCTTGGACACGCCGCCTTCCTCCATTGTTACCCCGTACAGGACATCGGCTTCTTCCATCGTGCCTTTGCGGTGGGTAACCACAATAAACTGTGTAAGCTCCGAGAATTCGCGCAGGTATTGCGCAAATCGGGATACATTGGCTTCGTCCAATGCGGCCTCTACCTCGTCAAGCACGCAGAACGGCACAGGCTTAACCTGCAGAATGGCAAACAACAGGGCGATAGCCGTCAGCGCCCGCTCCCCCCCGGAGAGAAGCTGCAAATTCTGCAGCTTCTTGCCTGGAGGCTGCGCCACAATATCAATTCCGCTGTCAAGCACCCGTTCAGGTTCAACCATGATCAGATCCGCCCGCCCTCCGCCAAACAGCTTGGCAAAAACAATGACAAAATGCCCGCGAATCGCTTCGAAAGTGGTCCTGAAACGTTTGCTCATCTCTTCATCCATCTCACGGATGACGTGGTACAGCGTCGTCTTCGCTTCAATAAGATCATTCTTCTGATCGTTCAGGAAGGTAAAGCGCTCCTTCACTCTCTCATATTCTTCAATCGCCCCGAGATTGACCTCGCCAAGGGCAGATATCCGGCGCTTCAGCTCACGGACCTGATTCTGCGTCTCCTGGACATCCTCGGGTACCGGATAACGCTCTTTGGCCAATTCATAGCTAAGCTCATATTCCTCGCTCAGCTTGCGGAGCAGATTATCCAGCTCTACGTCCAGCCGGTTGGCTGCGATCTCCGTCTGCCTCAGCTGATCGTCGACCGAGCGCAGCTGCGAGCGCTGCTCCTTCGTTTCGCTTTCCCCCTCCTCAAGCTCCCGTATAAGCTCAGCCCGCTGCGAGCGCTTGATGTCCGTCTGCTCCGAACACGAATCCTTCTGCAGCTTCAGGTGGTTGAGCTGCTCGATTTGCCTGACGCTCTCCTCAGCATGCTGGCCTGCGTCCTCTTCCTGACGTGCCAGCATATCCCGCAGTCCCGCAAGCTCCTGCTTGGCGCGTCCAATATCGGAGCGCACCCTGGCTGCCTGGTCCTCGAAGGAGTTTTTTTCCTGATCCGTCTTGGCGACAGCGATCTTGAGATCCGTCAATTGATCCTGCAGCTGCTCCTTGGCCGTCTCCCCTTCTTTGCGGCGGGTCTCGGCGATCCGGATAGCTTCCTGCAGCTTCGCTTCCTCAAGCGTCAGTTCAGCCAGACGTTCCCTGGCAGCCGCCTCCGATTTGGCGATATTCTCGCGTTCAGCCTGCTGACCGACATTATCGGCATCGAACAGCTGACGCTGTTCGACCAAATGCCGGTTCTCATTATCCAGCTGCTGGAGTTCGGCGCGGACATGCTGCTCTTCAATACGACGCTGCTCGCCCTGAGCGCGCAGGTCATCCACGTTCTGATTCCGTATCGACTGCTCCTTGCGCAGATCGCTTATTTTGTCGCGCAGCTTGACTAATTGGTCGTCCGTCGTTTTGAGCTCCTCGCTCAGCTGCTCAATTTGACGCTGGCGGCCAAGCAGATTCGCGCCTTTCTTCTGCAAGCTTCCGCCCGTCATGGATCCGCCCGCATTCACCACATCGCCTTCCAGCGTAACGACCCGGAAGCGGTACTGGCATTTTGCCGCGATCCGGTTGGCATGCTCCAGCGTTTCGGCAAGAAGCACATTGCCAAGCAAATTATTGATAATCGAAGAATATCTCGGTTCGCAGGAGACAAGCTCTGCGGCCACTCCGACAAACCCTTCAATGCTCTCAATCATCCGTTTGTCATGGTCGGGAATATTCCGTCCGCGAATGACATCAAGCGGCAAAAATGTCGCCCGCCCCAGCTGACGCTGCTTCAGGAAAGCAATCGCTGTCCGCGCGCTTTTCTCATCCTCCATCACGACATGCTGCAGTGCGCCGCCTAGGGCGGTTTCTACGGCCAGCTCCACCTTTTCCGGCACACGCACAAGCTCCGCTACTGCTCCATGCACGCCTACCAGCCCGCCCGAGGTACGGCGGGAAGCCTTCAGCACCTCACGGACACCCTGCATAAAGCCGTCCAGATCGTCCTGCATTTCCTTCATTGTATCCCGGCGCGAGCGGAGCGCTTCGAGCTTTTGTTCCCATTTTCGCGTTGATGCCTGGGCTTCCTCCAGCAATTTCTGACCGGATTGCAGCTGCTCGCCTTCATGAATATAGCGGTTGCGGAGTGTGGTTATTTCCGCCAGCGTCGCTTCCAGCTTTTGCTCCAGCTCCGCCTTGCGGACGGTGAGCTTCCCGTTCTGCTCACGCCATTTGGCATGCTCCTCGCCGAGCCGCTCCATACGCCGCTGCAGCGCTTCCTCCTGCTGAACCGCATAGCGGATTTCGTTGCGCAGCTGGGCCATGGAGCTGAGCACATCAAGCAGCTCGCTTTTCAACGATTCTTCCGCATCTCCTGAAGCCGACGCTGCTGTTCCCAGCAGCCTGGCCTCCTCGCTCGCCAGCTTGGCGCGCAGAGTCTGAAGATCATTATCAAGCGACGCAGCCTTGCCTCGGAACTCCGCTTCTTCCCTGGCCAGCTGCGAAATCCGCTCGTTCTGCGCGGTGATTGAAGCTTCCAGCTGAGAGCGGTTTTGCTCCAGATTGCGTTTTCTCTCTTTGAGCACCTCGCCGTAGCCTTCGCATTTCTCGTAATCCTCGCTGTACTGCAGCATAGCCCCATGCAGCTGGTCAAGCGCTGCCTCCAGCTCGCGCAGCTTCTGCCGGTCCTTCTCCAGCAAGGCATCATGCTTGCTGACCACTGTAGACAAAGCCAGCTGTTCTTCCTGAAGCTTGGCCATCCGTACGCTTGCCTCGCTCCAGGAGGTGTGTACGGCTTGAATATTATGTACATACATGGAAATTTCCGATGTCTTGAGCTGTTCCTTGAACTGCTTGAAGGATACAGCTTTCTCTGATTGAACCCGAAGCGGTTCAACCTGGTCTTCGAGTTCCGAGACCAGATCATGAATGCGTAGCAAATTCTGCTCGGTATCGTCGAGCTTCCTCTGCGCTTCACGTTTGCGTGACTTATATTTCACGATACCCGAGGCTTCCTCGAAGATTCCCCGGCGATCCTCTGAGCGTGTACTGAGAATTTCTTCAATACGGCCTTGACCGATAATGGAATAGGCTTCTTTGCCGATGCCCGTATCCATGAATAATTCCGTAATATCCTTCAGTCTGCAGGGCTGCTTGTTAATCATATATTCACTGTCGCCGCTGCGGTGAACCCTGCGCGTAACGGTAACTTCATTGAATTCCAGGGGAAGCGCGTTGTCCGCGTTATCCAGTGTCAGCGACACCTCGCTGAAATTTACCGCTTTGCGGGCATCGCTGCCGGCGAAAATGATATCTTCCATCTTGCCTCCGCGCAGACTTTTGGCGCTTTGCTCGCCAAGCACCCAGCGGATGCTGTCGCTTATATTGCTTTTTCCGCTGCCATTGGGCCCGACAACAGCCGTAATGCCTTGAACGAATTCAAGCTCCGTCTTATCGGCAAATGATTTAAATCCTGCTAATTCAATCCTTTTCAGGAACATAGCTTAGCCTTCACCTCATCGACTATTGTATCATAAAAACATCCAGGCCCGCTCTGTCCAAGAAGAAACGGCTGCCCGCCGTCCTCTGGCGGCCAAGCCAAGTTTCTTCCTTAACGAAATATAGAAGCAAAGTATGATGGATATTCAAACTTTCCTATTTTAAGAAGAAACGGCGGCGCCGTCCTTTGGTGGCATCGTTAGTTTCTTCCCTCAAACCTTATGGAAATTTATAGGCGTGAAACTTATACATTCTATAAGGTGAACAAAAATCCCGGTACGCTTAAGTCAGCGACCAGGATCTTTTCCATAGCTATTCAAGTAAAGGAGTTCAACCCGGCAGCTTGCGCCATGCTTCCGCAGCAGCCTGCTGCTCCGCTTCCTTCTTTGTTCGTCCGATTCCCGTTCCATACAGAACATCAGCAATGTAGACCTCCACGACAAACTCTCTGTCATGGGCTGGCCCGCGCTCTTCCGTAATCCGATACTCGATCAAACCCATGCCGCTATGCTGAGCCCGCTCCTGCAGCGTCGATTTGTAATCCTTGACAAGCATGCCCCCATCGCTGTCGATATGGGGAAAGATGTGCCGGACAAGAAATGTCCGGACAGCCTCCAGTCCCTGGTCGAGATAAATCGCGCCGACGAACGACTCGAATAAATCAGCCAGCAAGGCAGGCCTGAGCCTGCCGCCAAGCTGTTCTTCCCCGCGCCCCAGCATAACATGGGCGCCAAGTCCGAGCATATCGGCGAATCTGGCAAGCGATGGCTCACAAACAATCGAAGCACGCATCCGGGTCAATTGACCCTCAGGACGCTCCGGAAAAGTCCGGTACAGAAACTCCGAAACCGTCAATTGAAGAACGGCGTCGCCCAAGAATTCAAGCCGCTCATTATGTTCAAGCACGCTTTGACGGTGTTCATTCACATATGAGGTGTGAGTGAACGCTTGTCTCAGCAGACGGGTCGTACGAAATCGAAGCTGCAGCCGCGATTGAAGCTCCTCAAACTTTTCAAGCTTCATATTTCTTCATCACGATCGTGGCGTTGTGACCGCCGAAACCGAACGAGTTGGACAATGCGATCTGCACATCCGCTTCACGGGACGTGTTCGGCACATAATCGAGATCGCACTCCGGATCCGGAGTTTCCAGGTTAATAGTGGGCGCAATCCTGCCATTCTGCAGCGTCAGGCCGAGAATGACGGCTTCGACGCCTCCGGCGGCTCCCAGAAGATGGCCGGTCATCGACTTCGTCGAGCTCACAGCCAGCTTATAGGCATGTTCACCGAAAGCCTTCTTGATCGCAATCGTTTCCGAGCGGTCGCCAATTCCCGTTGAAGTGCCGTGGGCATTAATATAATCGATAGCCGACGGGTCAATAGCCGCATCTTTGAGCGCTTTCACCATGCATCGGGCAGCGCCGTCAGGATCGGGGTCCGTCATATGATGAGCGTCGCCGCTCATACCATAGCCGATAATTTCCGCATAAATACGGGCTCCGCGCTTCTGCGCATGCTCCAATGATTCAAGAATCAGCACACCTGATCCCTCGCCCATAATAAACCCGTCGCGATTGAGATCAAACGGCCGGCTTGCTTTTTTCGGTTCGTCATTGCGCGTTGACATGGCGCGCATGGAGCAGAACCCTGCCATTCCGATAGGACGAATCGTCGCTTCCGCCCCGCCGCAAATCATCGCGTCGGCATCGCCCCGCTGAATGATTTTGAACGAGTCGCCGATGGAGTGAGTCCCGGTTGCACAAGCGGTCACGGCCGTGCTGTTGGGGCCCTTTGCTCCGGTTGTTATGGAAACCTGGCCTGATCCCATATTGGCGATCATCATCGGAATAAAAAATGGGCTGACCCGCTTGGGGCCTTTCTCCAGCAAAATATTGTGCTGGTCTTCCCATGTGCCGAGTCCGCCGATGCCTGATCCGATCGCAACGCCGATTCTCTCGGGATCCATATTCTCCCCAAGCGTAAGACCAGCGTCTTTGACGGCAAGCTGGCTGGCAACAACCGCAAATTGCACAAAACGGTCCATGCGGCGCGCTTCCTTTTTACCCAATAATTCATCGGGCTGGAAATCCTTGATCTCAGCTGCGATCTGCGTTGTATATTCAGATACGTCAAACGCCTCAATATGCGAAACGCCGGACTTGCCTTGTATCAGGTTCTCCCAAAACTGTTCCAAATCAGAACCGAGCGAGGTCATGACCCCCATGCCCGTAACGACCACTCTCTGTTTCATTCAACTCACCTCAGATGGACAACGATAATGGTTACCGTACCATATTTATAATAATCTATTAAAAACGCTTACCTGCGCTTACTCAATTTAGATAAATCCATGTGAAAGTCGGAAAGGAGAGAAGTCCCGCTGTGAACGGGACCCGTAATTTTACGTTTAGGTATGAGAAGATATGTACTTCACTACTTCTCCCACACTGGTAATTTTCTCTGCATCTTCATCAGAGATCTCCATATCGAATTCATCTTCCAGTTCCATGACTAGTTCGACGACATCTAAAGAGTCAGCGCCAAGGTCGTCTTTAAACGACGCTTCAAGCGATACTTCCGATTCGTCAACGCCAAGGCGGTCGACAACGATGCGTTTCACACGATCAAATACATCGGACATCCGGTTCACCTCCTCCATGGTATTATACGAGAATCTTGGACAAATTGCCATACGTCTGTCATCGGCCGGAAATAGCCTGAAACAGCAGGCTCCGGGTCATTTACATGTACATGCCGCCGTCCACATGAATCGTCTGTCCGGTCATGTAGGAAGCGGAATCGGACGCCAGGAACCGGACTGCTGACGCAATGTCTTCCGGTGCTCCAAGGCGGGCCAGTGGTATGTCCCCTAGCAGTTTGGTTCTCATCTCTTCCGGCAGCTTGTCGGTCATATCGGTTTCTATAAAACCCGGCGCCACACAGTTTACCGTGATGAAGCGTGATGCCAGCTCACGGGCTGAAGCTTTCGTCAGGCCGATTACCCCTGCCTTCGCCGCTACGTAGTTAGCTTGCCCAGGATTGCCAAGTACGCCTACAACAGACGAAATATTAATAATCCGGCCGGAGCGCTGCTTCATCATGGGGCGCGTTACCGCTTTGATCCCGTTGAAGACGCCTTTGAGATTGGTCTCGATGACCTGGTCGAACTCATCTTCCTTCATTCGCATAATGAGATTATCGCGCGTGATTCCTGCATTATTGACCAAAATATCGATGGTGCCAAACGTTTCGACAACCTGCTTGACCATCGCTTCGAACTCGTTTGACTTGCCGACGTTCGCCTGGATTGTGATGGCGCGGCGGCCCAGGGCCTCTACGGCCTGTGCGGTTTCGGCTGCTGCCGCTTCACTTCCCGCGTAATTGATCGCTACGTCCGCGCCGCCTTCCGCAAGAGCAATTGCGATGGCCCGGCCGATGCCGCGGGATGCGCCTGTGACGAGGGCGATTTTGCCTGTTAGGTTTGCAAACAAATGGTTTGGCTCCTTTCTGTTTGGACGATGGGGACTGGCTGTCCCCTCTGTGCGCTCCCCCGCTATGGAGATATCATGGGGCGTTGCCCTCGATTGGTGCGCCCCCTAAATCCCCCGGAGGGGGACCCCAAAGGGCCCCGGCCCTCTGGACTCCCGGATGGTTGTCCGCGCTGATGCTGCGGCGCTCCCTTGTCCATCCGTGCCCTGTACCCGTTTTCGTCCCTGCGGGACACACTTTACTGCCAGTGCTCCTTAAGGTGCTTCGCACGAGGATTAACTAACGTGTGTGCCATAGAGTCGCTTTGTTGAGTTTCTTCTTAACTATGAGTCTGCCTAAGGGCTTAAATGAAGAATCAGGTTATGACTGAACCTTATTGTTTAACTTCTTATAACTGCTGCTCCTCAGGTGCTTCGCACGAGGATTGACTAAAGCATGCGCAGCCTATCTTCCTGCCAACCTTTAAATTACCGTGGCCTCGACGGATGATGCCGAGTTGATGGAGATGATTTTCAGGGATTTATCGATTTTTTTGATCAAGCCTGCCAGAACGGTGCCGGATCCGATTTCGATGAAGGTATCCACGCCCTGACCGATCAGATATCGGATGCTGTCCTCCCAAAGTACCGGTGAGTAAACCTGCTCGGCCAGCAAACGGCGGATCTCCGATGCCTCCACTGCCGGGCCTGCTGTAACATTGGCTATGACCGGCACAGCCGCATCGCCTAATTGAATGTTGGCTAATACTTCAGCCAGTTTCTCGGCAGCCGGCTTCATTAAGGAGGAATGGAACGGTCCGCTCACTTCCAGCGGAACGACCCGCTTGGCGCCCGCTTCCTTGCCGCGCTCAACGATGGCTTGTACACCTGCCGCTGTGCCGGATATAACGATTTGTCCCGGACAGTTTATATTGGCCAGTTCCACTGCGCCTGTCTCTGCAGAAACTGCTGCACACAGCGCCGCCAGATCATCTCGCTCTGCGCCAAGCACCGCTGCCATAGCCCCTTGTCCACTAGGCACGGCCTGCTCCATGAATTCGCCGCGCGCTCTGACTGTGCGAACCGCGTCCTCAAACGACAGCACGCCTGAGGCAACAAGGGCGCTGTACTCGCCCAGACTGTGGCCTGCGGCATAATCCGCTGTGATTCCCTGCTTGCGAAAGGCTTCCAGAAGCGCAATGCTTACCGTCAGCAGTGCAGGCTGCGTATTCACTGTTTGTTTTAGCGCTTCGTCCGGACCGTTGAAGATCAAATCGCTCAGCTTGAAGCCGAGCGCCTCGTCCGCCCGCTCGAAGACGGCTCTTGAAGCGTCAATCGTATCGAAGGCGTCCTTGCCCATTCCTACCGCCTGCGCACCCTGACCGGGAAATACAAATGCTGTTTTGCCCATGACGATGCACCTCCTTATTCAAATCATCAAACCTTTCGCCGTTACCAGACCAATACGGACGCTCCCCATGTAAGCCCGCCGCCAAAGCCGACCATTACAAGACGATCTCCATCATGGACGCGGTCCTGCTCTACCGCTTCGGCAAGCGCAATCGGTATCGATGCGGCCGAGACATTGCCGTAGTTGTGAAGATTAATCATGCTTTTCTCTTCCGGAAGACTCAGCCGGTTCAATGCGGATTGAATAATACGGATATTGGCCTGGTGGGGGATTAAGAGATCGATATCCCCTTTGTCCATCCCGGCTTTGCGAAGCGCTTCCTCTGCGGCATTGCCCATAATCCGGACGGCAAATTTGAATACCTCGCTGCCAGCCATATAAATAAAATGCTGTTTATCGGCTATTGTTTGCGCCGTAGAAGGGTTGCGCGAACCACCGCCGGAAATTTTAAGCAGATCGCCGCCGCCTCCATCCGCACCAAGCTCGAACGATTTGAAGCCCCGTCCTTCCGGCACGGCCCCGACTACAACCGCCCCCGCCCCGTCTCCAAACAGGATGCAGGTGTTGCGGTCCGTGTAATCCGTAATCCGGGACAGACATTCTGCGCCGACTACCAGCACATGACGGTACATGCCGGTTGAAATCATACTGGTTGCCGTTGCCAATCCATAGATAAAGCCGGAGCATGCGGCCGACAAATCAAACGCGGCCGCCCGCTTCGCTCCCAGCTTCTCCTGCAGCAAGCAGGCGGTTGAAGGAAAAAACATATCCGGCGTAATCGTTGCCACAATAATAAGATCCAGCTCTTCAGCTGTAATGCCGGCTGCCTTAAGGGCAGCTGTCGAAGCATGGAATGCCAGATCCGATGTCGCCTGTTCCGGAGCGGCTATCCGGCGTTCGCGGATTCCGGTCCGGGAGACGATCCACTCGTCGTTGGTATCGACCATTTGCTCCAGTTCATGATTCGTTAAAATACGTTCAGGCACATATTTGCCCGTTCCAATAATGCCAACTGATGATTGCAGCATGATTCACTCTCACTTCCTGCCGATTTCAGCCGCGATTGAAGGAATCAGCTGGCTCTCTATCGCTATTTTTGCCTGGCGGATGCCATTCTTCACCGCTTTGATATCTGATGATCCGTGACATTTGATGACAAGTCCGTTTACGCCCAGCAGCGGAGCGCCGCCATGCTCCTTGTAGTCCATTTTTTTGCGCAGCTTCTGCATGCTGGAGCGAAGAATCGATGCCGCGATTTTATTAATGAAGGAGCTGGTCAATGTGTCCCTCAGGGTACTGAACAACATCCCAGCGGTGCCTTCCATGGTCTTGAGCATAATGTTGCCGGCGAAGCCGTCGCAGACAAGCACATCGCAATTATGCGCCAGCACATCCCGCGATTCCACATTCCCGATAAAATTTATCGGTGCCGCTTCCAGCAAGCTATAGGCAGCCTTCGACAATTCATTGCCTTTCATGGCTTCCGTTCCCACATTCAGCAGACCAACGCGCGGGTTCTTCAGGCCCTGTACCTTGGTCCGGTAAATGCTGCCCATAATGGCATACTGCAGCAGATGCTCCGGCTTGGCATCCATATTCGCGCCCAGATCAAGCGCAAGCACGCCAACATCGTTCACCGTCGGCAGCATATAGACCAGCGCCGGCCGTTCAATGCCCTCAATTCTTCCCACAACGAGCAGTCCTGTGGTCATCAACGCACCGGTATTGCCGGCTGAGAGCATCGCCTCTGCCTCGCCTTCACGAACCAGTCTGCCCGCTACAACCATGGAAGCTTCCTTCTTCCGGCGCACGGCTTTCACCGGTTCTTCATCGGGACCGATAACATCCTCTGCATGAACGATTGTCACGTTGGACGGCAGCGCCCCCGCAATATGCTCTTTAATCCGGACTGTGTCGCCGACGAGCAGCAGCTTCGTATCGGGCCATTCTAACGCTGCCTCCAGTGCTCCTTTGACGATGAGCTCAGGCGCATGGTCTCCTCCCATCGCATCAATTGCGATCCGCACTTAATTTCCTCCCTCGATGGCCGTCTCTCCCGCGGACCGGTAAATGACGAAGTGGCCCTGAAACACCATTTCATCTCCCACATAAGAAAACACTTCTACTTTCGCTTTGCTTTGCCTGCCCGATATGGACCGTACATAGGCCTTGGAAATACACTTCTCTCCCAGTTTCACCGAACGCAAAAAACGGATGTCCGCCGTAGCCGTCAATGCGATCTCATCGTTAATAACAGCGACAGCCAGCGAGTTGGCCTGCGCGAAAATATGATGTCCGCGGGCGATGCCGGTTCGGGAAAAAACATGTTCAGCCCGTATTTCAAATATGGAGATACCGCTCTTATCCAGCTGCAGATCAACAATATCCCCTATGACTTCATGCAGCGGCAGGGAGCGGACCGAATCATAGGAGCGTTCGGCCATCAGCTTAATGCGCTCCCGCAGCTCGGGAATGCCGAGCTCCATTCGGTCAAGCCTTACGGTCTGTATGCTTACTTTCAATTGACGTGTAAGCTCACGGTCCGTAATGAACGGGTTCTCCTCAATAAGCCGGGAGAGCTGCTGGTGCCGTTGTCTTTTCGGAAGACGCTCGATAATCCGCACCACCCTTTATCTATGATTTTGCATGGCCTTTTGCGGACTTTTTATATTTTTTCGTCTTTGTTAGCGGGTATCCATTTGAATCCAGCTATTATAACCTGGTCCTAACAAGTATATATAAGAATCCGATGGGAAGCAATGACAACACGGTTAAATTCATCAATTGATCCCATGCCGGATGAAGGAGACAAAAAAAATAGCACCTCACCGCGGGATGAAGTACTACTGGTCAATCGTACTATTGTTTGATGATTTCTCTCGTTTTGTAATATCCGCAAACTTTGCACACCCGGTGAGCCAATTTCAACTCTCCGCATTGCTCACATTTCACCATGCCCGGCACAGCCAGTTTGAAATGCGTGCGGCGTTTGTCACGACGGGTTTTCGATGTTCTTCGTTGTGGTACTGCCATATTTCCCACCTCCTTAACAGAATTCGCGTTAGACGCCTGCCCGTGAGCAGCCGCCCCTACTTTTCCTTGAACAAATCTTGCAACGCGGCCAAACGGGGATCAATAACATCCTTCGAGCATCCGCAATTTTCCACATTTAAGTTGGCGCCGCATGTGTGGCAGAGTCCCTTGCAGTCCTCTTCGCACAGCGGGATGAAAGGCAGGGAGAGAAGCATCGTTTCTTCGACGAAAGGCTCAAGATCCACCTTGTCCTCTTCTACCGCAATAATTTCTTCCGCATTCTCAAGATTCTCAGGATTCTCAATCTTGGCATTGGCAGGCTTGAAACGTTCATCGAAGGAAGCCGTAATCTGTTCCTTCGTCGGTTCCAGACAGCGGGAGCATGCGAATTCGACTTCAACGGACAGCTTGCCCTCCACATGAGCAATACCGTCTGTCACGCTGGCCGTCATATCAACCTCAAGCGGACCTGCGCTGATAACGTCGCTGCGAACCTGCTGAAGCCAATCTGCGTTTAAACTCTCGCGAATCGGAATCGTTGCCCCTTTGGACAAAAATTCACGAAGCTGAATCTTCATAAGATCACCCCAAACAAACAAAGTTTATTATATCGATTCTTGAATCGTTTTGTCAACAATTTCACTCCATGATATAGTGAAAAAAATACCAGCACTATTCCGGAGGGTCATTGCGATGCGTACAGTCGGTCTAATCGTTGAATATAATCCGTTCCATAACGGACATTACTATCATTTACAACAATCTGTCAAAATAACGAACGCGGACGCGGTTATTGCCGTAATGAGCGGAAATTTCCTGCAGCGCGGCGAACCTGCGCTGCTGGATAAATGGACGCGGACCGAGATGGCGCTCCGCGGGGGCTGCGATCTGGTCATTGAACTGCCTGTCGCCTATTCCACCCAGGCGGCGGAATGGTTCGCCTACGGCGCCGTCGCGCTGCTCGGTGCGACCGGCGTCGTAGACGCCCTCTGCTTCGGCAGCGAGGCCGGAGATATCGGGCCGCTGCGCCGCATTGCCCGCACGCTCGCGCATGAGCCGGAGCCATTCGCCCGGCTGATGGCGGATACGCTGGGCGGCGGCGCCAGCTACCCTGCGGCTTACAGCGAAGCGGTGCGCCTCTACATGGCGCAGACGGGCGACCAGGAGGCTGCCGCCTTCCCCCTGGAGCAGCCCAACAATACGCTTGGGCTGCATTACCTGCTGGCGCTTGAGCGGCTGGACAGCCGCATCGAGCCCTATACGCTCCTCCGCGAGAAAGCCGGGTACTCGCAGGCGGATATAACGGACCGCCGGATCGCCAGCGCCACGGCGATCCGCAAGCTGGTTGCGCAGCAGGGGACGCCCGATGAGGCGGCTCCCTATGTGCCCGAGTCCACAATGGACCTGCTGCAACGGGATTATGCAGCAGGCCGCGGGCCCATCAGCTGGTCTTCTTTTACGAAGCCGCTGTTTCACAAAATTATGACCGAATCGGCGGCATCGCTTGCCGAGTATCATGAAATGAGCGAAGGGCTTCAGCATAGGCTCAAGCATTCCGCAGCCGCGCTTGCTTCCCTGGAGGTCGATGCCCTGCTTGAAGCTGTCAAGACGCGCCGTTATACACGGACGAAGCTGCAGCGTATGCTGCTTGCCGTTCTGCTCGGGCACCGCAAGCGGGACATGACGCCGGAGCGGCTGAGAAACGGCCTCCAATACCTGCGCGTGCTTGGTTTTACCGGCAAAGGCCGCGAGCTGCTTCGAAGAATGAAAACGACGGCCCAGCTTCCGGTTCTGCACAGCGCCGCAAGGCCTCCGGAGCTCTTCCCTTACCTCGATCTCGATGTGCAGGCCACCGCCGCCTACACGCTGGCCAGGGGCAATGCCGCGGCACGCGATTGTTTTCGCGATTACTATGAGAAGCCGATTACGATTTAACAGGTCTAATGCGGACAAGTCCAGCGTACAATGTAGTGGCTGTTTATGTCCAGCTACTATACTTGTAATGGAGTGAGTCCCAATGAAAAGAACGCTGCTGATCGCCTTTCTGTCCATTCTTTTGGTCGGAGCGATCATATATCGTCCCGATGACGCTTTTCAAGCTTCGCTGCAGGGCCTGACCATCTGGTGGAATATTGTTTTCCCGGGCCTGCTGCCTTTCCTGGCGCTGCTTGAGCTGATGCTTGCCTTCGGAGGGGTCCATTTCCTCGGAACCCTGCTCAATCCGCTGATGAGAAGGCTGTTCAGGCTGCCTGGCGAAGCGGGCTTCGCCATGGCGATGGGCTGGACGGCCGGCTCCCCGTCAGGTGCGGAAGCCGCCACCGCGCTCAGACGAAGCGGTCTGGTCTCCCGCACGGAGGGACAGCGCCTGCTCGCCCTCTCCCATATGCCAAGCCCCCTGTTTATGCTGCTTGTCGTCGGCGCCGGGTTCATGCACCGGCCGGAGCTGGGTATTGTAATCGCCGCTATCGTATGGCTGGTTGGGTTGGCCAGCGGTCTTGTCCATGCCAGAATCACAAATGCCGGCGATCAGAGCGCTCCCGCCGTAACCGATAACCGCCCTTTGTTTCGCCGGGCTGCGACCGCAATGGCGGATGCCCGCAAAGCCGATGGCCGCACCTTCGGCAAAACACTGGGCGACGCTGTCACTACATCGGTGTACAAGCTGATGGCAATCGGCGGGTTTATGATGATCTGCGCCGTCCTTGTCCGGCTGCTTGAACCGCTTATGCCAAGTCAGCTGCCTTCTTATATTTTGCCAGGACTTATTGAGAGCCATATAGGCGCGTATGCGGCCGCGGTTTCCGAACAATCAGGCGGACTTGCCTGGAATGCGGCAGCGATTGCAGCCGTGCTCAGCTGGGGGGGAATCAGTTCGCTCCTCCAGGCCGCAAGCTCCGTATCAGGAACCGATCTGTCGGTCCGGCCGCTCCTTCTGATGCGGCTGGCCCAATCGGCTCTCGCCTTCGCCGCAACAATCGCCTTATGGCGGCCGGTTACCGGTGCTCTTGCCGCATTCTTCCCCGCCTCCACCACGACGCTTGAGCATATGGGCGGCAGCGTGCACCCGTTCACGCAAACCGTACAAGCCGGAGATTTGTTCAGCCTGTGGCCGTTCATGCCTCTGGTCCTGCTTCTGTTTGCCGGCGGAGTGCTTGTGCTCGCAATCGCCTCTGTCAGCGCCCCGCGGAAGTGGACGCGCTAAAAAACGCCGCGGCGCAGCGAATTTCCTTTTCGTTCAGGCAGCGGTCATGTTTCTTTGTTTTTATATTTCACAGCCAGCGCTTTTTCGACCTCAGGCGGAACCAGATCCTGCACTTTGCCATGGAATTTGGCGATTTCCTTGACAATGCTGGAGCTGAGATACGAGTACCGGGGGTTGGTCATCATAAAGATCGTTTCGATCTCACCGTCCAGCTGATGGTTGGTCGATGCCAGCTGAAGCTCGTATTCGAAATCCGTCACGGAGCGGATACCCCGGACAATCACGTCCGCATTGCGCGAGCGCATGAAATGAACCAGCAAATCGCGGAAGCTGTCAATGGACACATTCGGCAAATCCCGGGTCACTTCCTTCAGAAGCACCTTGCGCTCCTCCACGGTAAAAAGCGGATTCTTGCTGGAGTTATTCAGCACAGCCACAATCAGATGATCAAATTGCCTGGCGGCTCTGCGGATAATATCCATATGCCCGTATGTGACAGGATCGAAGCTGCCTGGATAGACAGCTACCCGCTGACCGGCGAGCGTTCCTTCCACCGGGATAAGCGGGTTTATGGAAGGCGCTGCGCCTATTGAACCGGCTGCGGGATTAGATGAGAAAGGCATGCATTATTCCTCCATTTGTACAGTCGAACCGTCTGCATGACGGTAATAATAAATTGTAACTGCCGTGTCGCCGTATGTTGAATGTTTCGCCTGCTCAAAGCCGTCAATCGCTTCCGGATAGGTATGTCCGGCATCATGCTCGACGACAATAACCGCGCCGTGACTAAGCAGCCCAAGCCCGGAGAGCGACTGCATCATGACATCCATGTTCCTGATTTTATAAGGCGGATCCAGAAAAACGATACGAAATGCCGTCCCACGTTTGGCGAGGGCTTTCAATGCGCGCAAGCTTTCATTGCGGTATATTTCGGCCTGCTCCGTGAACCCGGCAGCTTGTACATTCCGTTTGACCACATCAATGCTGCTCTGCTCCAAATCGACAAATACCGCATGATCCGCCCCCCGGCTCAACGCCTCGATGCCAAGCCCGCCGGTACCGGCGAACAGATCAAGCGCCCATCCGCCTTCAAAATAGGGACCGATCATGCTGAAGATTGCTTCCTTGACTTTGTCGGTGGTCGGACGCGTATTCATTCCGGGAACTGCTTTTAAAGCACGGCCTTTAGCCGTACCTGCAATAACTCTCAACTTCTTGCCCTTCCCCTTTCGAAAGCTCTCGTTAAGACTGCTGCTATCTTAACATACTTCCCGGCAGTTGTTAAAGCGTTTTGAGGCGCTCTACATTCGCTCCGAAACGACCCACGCCTGAAGAAATGGAAGCAAATAATCGGGTCCGCCGGCTTTGAAGTCGGTTCCCCTAAGACTGTTTTTGAATGATAAATAAGGTAAACGTTCATTATAAGCATGGACCATTCCTTCAAACATTCATTATCATTTTCTATAGCCTCATCCGTCTGCTTAATGGAAACTTATTATGCTTCGATCATTTTTTGTCATGTCATCGACGCTTATGGTCTATATATAAGCATGACGGCCGGTAAAAATGACAGCTTGTGTGCGCGAAGGCGGCGAGCGGGAGTTTTTCGGCTATAGGCGTGAGGAGTGTGTTCGGATGGATATCGGAAACCGATTGTTCCGCTCGGCGCTGCTCGGTCTTGCCGGCAACCGTGCGGCACGGGCACTGTCACAACGATATGGGATGAAGCTGGGGGCCAGGCGCTTTGTCGCAGGCGAGACCATGGAAGAGGCAATCGTTCAGGCTAAACGGCTGAATGCGGAAGGCATTGCGGTTACGCTGGATTTTCTGGGGGAGAGCGTGAGCAGTCTGGAAGAGGCAAAAACAAGCGAGCTTGGATACCTGGAGCTGCTCAGGACAATTGAGAGGGAAGGCATCAACGGCAATATATCGCTCAAGCCGACTCAATTCGGCCTGGCGCTGGACCGGACCGCTTGCGAAGAAGGAATCCGGACCGTTGTGAAGGAGGCCGCCAGGCTCGGGCTGTTCGTCCGGCTGGATATGGAGGACAGTCCATGGACCGATTCCACAATCGGCATCGTCCGCAAGCTGCACGAGGAAGGATATTCGAATGTCGGCACCGTTATTCAAGCCTATCTGTACCGGAGCGGTCGTGATGTTCAAGCCATGACGGCAAATAAAATGAATCTGCGGCTCGTAAAAGGCGCTTATAAGGAGTCCCGCCGCATTGCTTTCGAAACGAAGCAGGAAGTAGACGACAATATGCGGCGTTTGATCAAAGCGCGCCTGGACAGCGGCGTTTATACAGCGATTGCCACCCATGACCAAAGCATCATCCGGTGGGTGCAATCCTACACGCGCATGCGCGCAATTCCCCGAAGCCGCTTCGAATTCCAGATGCTCTACGGCATCCGGAATCCGCTTCAGCGGTCCTTGGCGAAGGAGGGCTACACGGTTCGCAGCTACGTTCCGTTCGGCCGCAGCTGGTATCCCTATTTCGTCCGGCGTCTGGCCGAACGGCCCGCTAATGTGATGTTCGTCGTGAAGAGCGTAGTGCTGCGCAAATAAAACTGCCAATTATGCACAGGGAGGCCAAAAGTATGAAACAACAGCAAATCGCCGTCCTCCCTGTTCCTTTTGACTGGGGAGCCAGCCGACGCGGAGCCGAAGGCGGCCCGCAAGCCGTTCTCATCGCGGGCCTTGAGGATAAGCTGCTGCAGCTAAAGCTGGATTATGTCGTCCTGAAGGACTCCTATCTGCCTGATCCTGCGGCTGACAAACGGACCTCAGAGCGCATGAAACACTGGGGACGCGTTCTCGCCATGAGCAAGGCGGTCGCGTCCGAGGTATCGCGGCTGTCTGCCAGCGGCTCCTTCCCGCTGACGATCGGCGGCGATCACAGCATTGCCATCGGCACCATTGCCGGATTATGTCAGCATAAAAAAAAGCTTGGCGTTATCTGGATCGACGCACATGCTGATCTCAACACTCCTCTCACATCGCCTTCCGGCAATATGCACGGCATGAGTCTTGCTGCCGGCCTTGGGTATGGGGACCCCGGTTTTGTCCAGCTTTGCGGCAGCAGCCCCAAGCTTGAGCCCAGCCGTGTAGTGCTCGTTGGCGCCAGGCAGCTCGATGAAGGAGAAAAACAGCTCATCCAGGCGCTCGGAGTCACCTGCTTCACCATGCATGATATCGACAAACTCGGCATGGGCCGTATCATGGAGCAGGCGATTCGTATCGCCGCCAACGGAGCAGACGGCGTTCATGTCAGCTTCGATATCGACAGCGTTGACCCCGGCGAAGCTCCGGGAACCGGTACCCCTGTGAGGGGCGGCTTGAATTACCGGGAGGCTCATCTGGCCATGGAAATGCTGCATGATTGCGGTGCGGTAACCTCCGCCGATGTGGTAGAGGTCAATCCGCTGCTCGACAGCACGCATGGAACAGCCAAGCTTGCCGTCGAGCTTATCAGCTCTCTGCTCGGAGAGAAAATCCTGTAAAAAAAAGCCGCTTGTCTTCTGCGCATGAAGCGTCGCAAAAGGCAAGCGGTCTTTGTGTTGAAGCTGCTTCCTATACCGAATGCTGTTTAGCCCGCTGGAGTCTCAGCAGCCGGATCTGCAGGAGGTGCATTTGGATCTGCAGGAGGTGCATTTGGATCTGCCGGCGCATCGGCTGCTGCCGGTTCTTCCAGTGTATTGGTGATTTTGGCTTTGGCTTTGATATCCTGAAGCCATGATGAGGACAGCTCAGAAACCTGCTGCGCAAGCAATTGGTCCTTGATTTTCGCTTTTTCCTCATCCAGGGTAGCCGTGTGGGCTGCTTTGCGGTCTGTGAACTTGATGATATGGAAGCCGTTGGCACCCTGTACAATCGGACTAAGCTCGTCCTTGGTTTTGAGAGCGAACGCCGCATCCTCGAACGGCTTGTCCATCACGCCGCGCGGGAAGAAGTTCAAATCTCCGCCATTATCCTTGCTGCCCGTGTCAATCGATTTCTCGGAAGCCAGCTTGGCGAAATCTGCTCCGCCTTGAAGCTCCTTCAGAATCGCTTCCGCTTCCGCTTTGGTTGCGACAAGAATATGGGAGACGCGGACCTGCTCCGGCGTATCGAAGGATGCTTTGTTTTGGTCAAAATACTGCTTGATCTGGTCGTCGGTAACCGTTGCCTTCGGTTCCAGCAATTTGCGGATACGAAGCTGAGTCGGCATTTCCTTGCGGAAATCCGCTTCTGTCATTCCGTTCTGCTGCAGCCATGCATTAAAGTCGTCCGCTGTAGGGAAACGTCCCTCCCAAAGCTTGACCTCGCTGTCAATATCGGCTTCTGTCGCCGTGATGCCGGCTTTATCGGCTTCCTGTTTGACCAGCTCTTCCTGAATCATCTGATCCAGCGTCGACTTGCCGCCCAGACTGATCATTTTGTCAAATAGGTTGTCCTGCGTGATTTTGACATCATTGACGGTTGCCACAACTTCATCGCTGCCGCTTGCGCTGCCAAAAGGCGGCTTGATCAGCGCTACAACAAGCAGCAGTGCCAGTCCGATCGCGATGAACATCCAGGGCTTGCTGCTGTTGCCTCTGCGGCCTGCTTCCGGTGCTGACGGGCCCGCTCCAACCGGAACGGGCGTGAGCGACTCGTCTTGAGCACCATCGGTCTCTTCACGCTCATCTGCAAGCCCGGACTCTATGTCCCGGTCCATGTCATCCTCCGTCAAGTCCGAGGGCGTTTCCTTCTCGAGATTAAAGCCTCCCTTGGCGGGGGAATCAACGTCCGTTTCTCCGTCAAGCTCGGGACTTGCCGAAGCTTCCTTTTCTTCCAGTTCAATCTCTTTATCTAGATCCTTGTCTTTCTCGTTCAATGCGTAAAACTCCCTTCTGAAAATGGATGCAGTTATTGTTTCTGCTGCAGTCAAATATACCAGATTAAAAATTAAAAAACCTTAAGAGAAGATAAAATGTCGGCAGTTTCTATAAAAGAAACCAATGAATCGGCAGCAGCAAAACCGGGGTAAACACAGCGCAGGCGGCCATGGAAAACCCGCTCACGCCGCCCTCCTCCTGGGAATCGGCGAGCAGTCTGGCGGAGCCTATGCCGTGCGCAGCGGCGCCAATAGCGATAGAAGCGGCTACACGGTCGTGAACGCCTACGAGCTTGAGCAGCACAGGGCCGGCCACACTGCCGAACAATCCCGTCATCACGGTAAGGGCTGCGGTGAATTCCGGCGAACCGCCCAGCCAGCGTGAAAGCTCGACCGAGACGGCCGCAGTCACTGATTTCGGAAGCGATGATCTCAGCAGCTCCTCGGTGCCGCCGAAAGCGATTACGCACAAGGCGTTCACGCCAATACCCAGTGCGCTCCCCACGAAGGCTCCAAGCAGGAGGGAGGGCAAAAGCGGCTTCAACCGGACGGCTTGTTTATAAAGCGGAATAGCCAGCGCTACCGTTGCCGGACCGAGAAAGAAAGTGACCATATCCCCGCCAACCTTGTAATTCGAATAATCAATGCGTCCAAGCTGCAGGAATCCATAAACAAGAACAGGTGCCGTGATAAGCGGATGCAGCCGCGGAACCCGTTTCCGGACAAGCAAGGCGACTGCATACGCGACAACGGTGACACATACGCCAAAAAGCGGATCACTATAAAGACTGCTGCCGTTCATGCGGAATCTCCTTCCGCTTGTTCGTTAAAAGCTGCGTAACCAGACCGGTTAGAAGCGTAACAGCGGCTGTACCTGCCGTCAAGCTGATCAATGCGGCAAGCCAGGATTCCTGAAGCAATGGGAGGAAGGTCGACACGCCGGCAAGCAGCGGTACAAAAAACAGCATCATATGCCGCGTCAGCAACGTTGCGCTGGCTTCCACCCATTCCAGTTTAATGACATTCAAAAACAAAGCCGCCGTCAGCAGCAGCAGCCCCAGCACATGAGAAGGAAGCGGCACACGTGCAATCGAATGCAGCAGCCACCCTAAACCGTCAAAACCGATAATAATGACAAATCCGCGCATCAAACTCTCCTCACTATCCATTTTCGCCTTATTTTCCTCGTTTATTCCTTTGCGCTCCCACGTTATTCCCGGTCCCCCTGGGACTTCATCCCTTCCGGGTGCGCCGCATGGTAAGTGGGTCCGCAGGACGTAAACGGGCATTGCGCCCAATAGCCATCAGGTGCGTCTCTGCACCTTCTACGTTATTCCCGGTCCCCCTGGGACTCCATCCCTTCCGAATGCGCCGCATGGTAAGTGGGTCCGCAGGACGTAAACGGGCATTCCGCCCAATAGCTATCAGGTGCGTCTCTGCACCTTCTGCGTTATTCCCGGTCCCCCTGGGACTTCATCCCTTCCGGGTGCGCCGCATGGTAAGTGGGTCCGCAGGACGTAAACGGGCATTCCGCCCAATAGCCATCAGGTGCGTCTCTGCACCTTCTGCGTTATTCCGGGTCCCCTTAGGACTTCATCCCTTCCGGGTGCGCCGCATGGTAAGTGGGTCCGCAGGACGTAAACGGGCATTCCGCCAATAGCTATCAGGTGCGTCTCTGCACCTTCTGCGTTATCTCGGACCCCTGGGACTTCATCCCTTCCGGGTGCGCCGCATGGTAAGTGGGTCCGCAGGACGTAAACGGGCATTCCGCCAACTGTTGTCAGGAGCGTCTCTGCATCTCCCTCGTTACACCATCCGGGTGTCCAGAGGGCCGGGGCCCTTGGGGTCCCCCTCCGGGGGATTTAGGGGGCTATATCTATCCCCACCTGGTTCCTCACCGCACCATCCATAAATGATTGCAGATTCCCTGCAGCCAGGCTCATCAGGCTCTTTCTCGATTCAACGGTAGCCCAGCCCATATGCGGGGTCAAAAAGCAATTAGGCGCGCCAATTAACGGATGGTCAGCCGGAGGCGGCTCCACGGACAATACATCCAGACCTGCGCCGGCAATCGTGCCTGCCTGCAGAGCATCCACCAGATCCTGTTCCACGATATGACCGCCGCGAGCCGTATTTACGAGGAACGCCGTCGGTTTCATCAGCCCGAGCGTCCGGCTGCTCACAATCCCCTTCGTTTGATCGGTTAGCGGGCAATGAAGAGAGATAAAATCAGACTCGCGGAACAGCTCGTTCTCCTCTACAAATCGAACATGCTCAAGGCCCTCAACCTGTTTGGCGGTCCGGGTATGGACCACCACATGCATGCCGAAGGCTGCTGCGATCTGAGCGACCTGCTGGCCGATTTGGCCAAAACCGATAATGCCCATCGTTTTATGAATCAACCCATGAAGCGGGGATAAGGAGAACGTAAAATCTTTAATGGCCGACCAGCGCCCGCCATGAACGGCATCGCTATGCTTTTGAACCTGATGGCAAAACTCCAGAATCAAGGAAAAAACCAGCTGCGAGACCGAGAACGAGCTGTAGTCAGGCACATTGGTGACCGTGATCCCCTGCTGTGCAGCGGCTTTGGTATCAACGATGTTATAGCCGGTAGCGAGAACACCGATATATCTCAGTCTGGGAAGCCTGGCGAGCGTTTCAGCCGACAACGGGGTTTTGTTGGACAGCACAACTTCGGCATCCTCCGCGCGCTGGACAATTTCTTCCTCCGTGGTGCGGTCGTATACCGTCAGCTTGCCCAGTCTGGATATTTCCTCCCAGCTCAAATCGCCCGGATTCAGGGTATAGCCATCCAAAACAACAATATTCATTGAAATTTAGCCCTCCATCATATTCTTATGCAAGCTATCCCTGCTGACGAAGCAAATCATACAGGGTAAACGTCACAATCCGCGCGGCTGCCGCGACATCCTGGAGCCGGACATGCTCATCCGCCCGATGACCGTTCGCTTCCTCCAGCGTGCGGGGACCTGCGCCGAACATGACCGTCGGGATACCCGCCTCCGTGAAATGCCGCGCATCGGCATAAAGCGGCACCCCCTGCACGGGCAGTTCCCCTTCTCCCATGACCTGTGTCCAGTTGGCGCGGAGCGCCTCCAGCAGCGGCCGGGTCCCTTCAACTTCCTTAAAGGGCAGAGCAAGCAAAATACGCCGGATTTGGAGTTCGATATCCGTGCAGCCCTGAACGGCCAATCCGATGACTGACGTCAGTTCCTGCTCGACCAACCCGGGATTCTCCTCCGGAATGATGCGCCGGTCCAGGCGTATAACACAGCGGTCCGGCACCACATTCGTGTTGATGCCCCCCTGAATAAGTCCCACGGACAAAGTCGGGGATTCAATGCCCTCGACTGCAGAATGGATGCCGGATAAATGATTGCGGTAATCATATAAAGCGCTCAGTACTTTGCTCATCGCTTCAAGGGCATCGGCTCCGGTATTCGGGATAGCCGCATGGGCTGACCTTCCCTTGAGCGTAACTTCAAGATGCAGACAGCCATTGTGAGCGGTTACCGCCGAGTAAGTGAAACCTGCTACGACTGCGTAATCCGGTGCAATAAATCCTTCGCGAAGCAGCCGCTGCGGACCAATTTCGCCGCCCGTCTCTTCATCGAAAGTGATGGCCAGACAAAGCCTGCCGTCTGCCTCTACCCCGCACTCACGCAGCGCCATGACCGCATAGGTATAGACGGCGATATCCGACTTGGATACGGCGGCTCCTCTGCCATAAAGCTTTCCTTCCGCAATAATAGACCCGTAGGGGTCATATGTCCAGCCTTCTCCGGGCGGCACCACATCGCCATGTGCGTTAAGCGCAATCACGGGACCTGTACCGGTGCCTAATAGAGTATCGGCAACCACATTTCTCCCCTCTGCCATACCAGCTGCCAGCGTCTCTTCTTTCGGAACGACATCCATAAACGGTTCAAAACCTCTGTCTGTCAGTTCCCTGACAACCACCTCAGCGATTGACGCGCAGTTCCCCGGCGGATTGTCGGAAGGGGCGGATACAAGTTTGCCTAGCAGGTCGATCATCTCGGATTCATGATTCTGCAGCCAAGCCGCAAGCTTTGCTTTATCGTCATTCATAAAATAAGTCCCCCTAATTAATGAAACTCGAGACACTCCTAATACCCATGCGTAATAATCCACCTGCAATATAAGAGTCTGCCGATAGCGCTTGCACATATTTAGTATTATTTTATCACATAAAATGGGGGGTCAGGGGTCAGGCTGCAGGACAAATCATGGATTTTATTCGTTCAGGCTGGCCGCTCTGTTCTCATCATGGTCCTGTTTATCCCTCTCGGCCAGCTCTTCCTTAAACAAATTTGCCAGGTCTGCCTTATTACCGTAAACATAAATGAGATCCCCGCTGCGCAGTTCGGTGGATAAGCGCTCCTTGCGAATGGTTTCTTTACCCCGCTTGATAAAAAGAAGATTAATATCATACTGATCTGTCAGCAGCTCCTGAACGCGTTTGCCAACATGCCGGGAATTTGCAAAAAGAGGAATATCGATAAATTGATCATTCTCGCCCATCTCAAAGATTTCGGAAACCGGCAGTTCCTTCAGATCGAAGCTTTGCTGGAGCTCACCATGAAGCCATTTTGTCAGAAAGGTGTGGACCGGCGTAAAGCGCAGTATCAGCAATAATAACCCAAGCACAGCAGCTGTCCAGACAAGCTGGGGCACGTGAAAGCTCTCCGTCATGATTGCACTGATGGACGAGATAATAACCGCTAGGGAAAACACACCGAACAAAATGAGAAACATACCGATGTTCCGCCGCACCGGATGCCTTAATATGAGCTCAGACTCTTTGGTCGTGAAGCCTGTCCCCGTCATCATGGAGACCACCTGGAACCGGGATATTTCACGCTTGAGTCCCGTACTGCGAAAGAGAATAATCGCAATCTCAAGCACCAGGAAAATAATGATGAAATAGATCAGGATAAACTTGAATCCCATGATGATCCCCTCCTTTGCTCGTTTCTCTCGATTACCATTACCCGAATTGTCTGAAAAAAATCGCGAGATGTATAAATCCCCACAAATCGGCAATCCTATCTGTATCGGCGTCGCGAGATGCCGTAGACAACCGCGGAGAAGACTTACGTTTCCCCATAAGCTCTTCGTCCGGTTTCTCCTCTCCCATGAAAAGGGGCCCTCGAAAGAGGGCCCCGGTTTTTTATGTAAATCTTCGTTTCCGAAAGGAGACGTTTGAAAGGCTTCCCTATTATCAGGCACATTTGGAGAGAAGACTATGATGAACTTATTCTGGTATATTTGCCTTGCTGTAACCGGTGTCGGGATGCTCATTTTTACCTGGTTCAAGAAAAGGAATTTTGCTGATCTGGTCACATTTTTTTTATCCGTCTGCTTTTTTATTTTTTTATGTGAATATTTCGTACTCATTATATTTCAGGCTTACGTTTATAAACCTGGAATATTGGCAGATTCTTTTGCCGATAGCGTTGCTGGTCATTTGATTAGCAATATGTTTGTGTGGGGTGGATCAGCGGTCCTGATAGCGGCGTTCGCGCTGCGTTACCGCTGGATTTTCTTGTTTTCCATCGCTTTTATGTTAATAGAAGAATTCTTTAATAAACTGGGCATATACGAACAGAACTGGTGGAAAACTTATTTCACGGGCATCGGGGCTTTTCTTTGTTTATCCTTGATGAAGGTCTGGTATGCCAAACTGAGAGAAAACCGGCACGCGCTTCTGCGGAATGCCACCCTTTTATTAGCTGCCGGGTTTGTTATTACCATCCCTGTTACCATGCTGACGCTTTTGGAGAAATTATATTTCGTCCCCGGTTGGGTTGAAAATAAATACCGGGATGATTTTATGTTTTCCTATATTTATCATTCGTGTATGGCTGTTATTTTTGTGTTTTTTTTATGTATCCATCAAAAACCTGTTTGGAAAGCCGCTCCCGCTGCTGTCATTTTATTGAGCGACTTTATCCTCGTCAGCATGAACGTTCTGATTTTCATAAATGGGTGGAACTTTTTATTACTGACGATTGTTCGCATTGTAACGTACGTCATTTTTATTCTGCTGGCGAAATATTCGCTAAAAGGAAGCAAAATAATCGCTCCACTGTAATATCCAAGGATAAAAAGGATAAAGAATCATGCAGTTGATTACAGATGGTAAAATGATTTTTGGTTTTACAGACTCCGAAAATGCAGATAATAAAAAAGCGTTTGAGGATGCCAAAAAGCGTTTTGAATAGGAGCGGAACAACTCCCGCTGGTCACATGGGCCAGCGGAAGTTTTGCGTACGGCTTGCATGGTAAACATTTGGCCGATCAGCCTGATCAGATCAAGCCTTTGCGGTGCAATATCGTCAGCACCCGGTAGAAATCGTAGGAGCCGCCTGCTGTAGTATCGACAATGCCTGCTTTCTTCGCAGCGACTGCCGCCTCCATGGCCCATTCAGGAATCGTATCCATAGATTGTCTGCCCGCGAGCTCCGCTACTTTTGCTTTCAATTCTTCAAAGGCGGCTTTTTCTTCCTTGGTCATCTCTTCGTCCTCCTCCTCCACAATCCCGGTCTCGTCGTATTGGATCAGTCCATTCAACTTAATAATGGAGATCAGCTTGGCGGCATAGTCCGGATCAGTCGCATACCCGCACATATAGAAAGCCCAGCACTGCCCGGCTGGTGTTGTCGCAGCTCTTACAGGGGCATAGCGGCTTCTGGCAAGCAACAGATCCTGATCCTTATAAAAGCTGTAGACGCTATCGTAAGCTCTGAAGGAAGCGACGACATTAACCGCCTTGCCCCCGTATATCTCCCAGGTTCCTTTGCTTACCATTTCTCCCGTCCAATAAGCGTTTGGCGCGCCGCTGCCCACCTTGTAGCCGCCCAGATTGTTCCAGCTGTTAAGGTTTCCTCCCGTTTCCAGCCAGCTTTGGGCAAGGCGCACCGAGGGCAATAGCGGCGACCCTTCCCGCCTGACCTGGAGAACGACAGGAGCCAGGAGTGCGAAGAAATCCGCTTTTGTATATCTCATCGTGAATTCTCTCCTTGTGATAAGCTTGTCACACTTGTCATACTGTATCGTATGCAAACGCACCCTCTTTAATCGCGGCATATGTGGACATCATGTACATTTCGTGAGTATTTATTTCATCCGGAATATGTGCTGATCGGCAGATGGCTGTAGCATGATCTATGGAATTTTTATGGGAATTTTCGGAAAATCATGCTACCATGAAGGAAAACCCGCCGCTAGGGTGGATTGACGGGTAGGAAAATAAAATATGATCTATTCAGCCATTATTGATCTTTTACTCGCCTCCATGATTTATTTCTACGGCCGCAAACACGAAGCGACCAAATGGGCGGTATTATTTCTATTTTTTGCTGGGCTGGGCAGTTTTTCGGATGTCGCTCAGGCCCCTGTATGGCACAGTCTCTTCTTCTTCATCCTTCAGGCCTGCACCCCTTACGGCTTCATCATGTTCTCGATCGTTTATTCCGAAACCGCGATTCCCCGAGTCAAAAACATATTCGCCTGCGCGCTTGCGCTGCCGATTATCACGACGCTGCTTATTACGCCGATGAAGCCCGATATCCAGATGGATTTTCTCCTCCTTCTCTTCTGGGCGGTTCCCTATTATCTGGCCGGATGTTTTCTCGTTATCTATGCTTATCTGAAAGAAAAGAACCCGCTTAAAAGAAGAAACCGACTCATAACCGCCTGTTTTATTGTTCCTCCCGTCATTATGATTGTTGTGGTCAATCACTTCGAAAGAGCTGTGCATACGTTTGGCAGCTACCGGTACATCAGTTTGTTCGTCGTCATCGCTTTTGCCGTATTTATTGTGTCTGCGATCCGGTTCGGCGTGCTTGGCGTGAGAATCAAATTTGAAAAGCAGCTTCACGATCAGACGATAAAGGGAATCGTGTCGGGGGCGGCCATGCTTAACCATGCCATGAAAAATCACATCACAAACATTGATATGCTGACAGGCCGTTTGAAGGAGCATGTACAGAACAGGCTGCATGAACAGGCGGACGAGGATATTGCGGTTATTCAAGCGGAGACGAGACAGATGATGCATATGGTGAAACGCATCAAGAAACATATAGAAGATATCGAAATTGTCGAAGGACCTGCAAGCTTGTCCGACATTGTCGCCCAGGCGCTGCTATCCAACCGCTATTTGCTTGAGCATAAAAGGATTTCCGTACTGACGGACTATTCTTTGCCCTGCAATTTGATTTGCGACAAGCTCCACCTTCAGGAGGTATTCGCCAATCTGATCCGCAATGCGGTTGAAGCGGTGGAAATGGACAATGGCATGCTGGCAATAAGAATACATGAGAGCAAGAAAGACTTCCTGGTTGATTTCTCCAACAATGGCAGGGGAATTGACAAGGAGACCCGCGCGCAGCTTTTCGAGCCGTTTTTTTCCACCAAGCACCATGAGGATAATTTTGGGCTGGGTCTGACTTATTGCTACCTGATCATGCAAAAGCACGGCGGAAGCATCGATGTGTCAAGTCAGCAGGCAGGAGCTACTTTTTCCATTCATTTGCCGAAGACACGCCGGGCATAATTAAATGAAAAAATGAAGGATAACGATGTGATTCAATGTCATTTGGCGCGGTTAATATTGTTACATGACCCCCCATTGATATAGTTTCATTTGGCCCGCGAAAGCTGCGGGCCACTTTTTTTGTTCCCTGATTGTCAATTTATATGAGATTCCCAGGTCAGAACTCCCCCAAATGTTGAGATATGCTGTAAAGTGTCGAGTTCAGCTTGTCTTTGGAAAACCACCTTGCATCACCAAAAAAACTTGCCGCATCATATCCAGCGAACGCCTATGGCACAAGCTGCATACAATGTATGACTTTTTACAGGCAAGAGAGGGTGATTCCAGGTGGAATTTCAGCTTGTCCCGCTGCATTGGGTTTACCTCGCCTTTATCGTCTTCATAATGGCTCTGCTCATCAAAAGGCGGGATACGACTTTAATTTGTGTGGTTGGTATTTTGGCGCTTGGTCTGTTGGCAACAGAAAGCCTCAGCGGATCAGTCAGCGGTATTTTCAACAGCTTTATCTATGCAACAAAAGAGCTGATCGGCACGATCTTTATTATTTCCATCATCGTCGCCATGAGCCGCATCTTGATCAAAACCGGCGTCAATGAGGTAATGGTAGCTCCACTTACGCGGTTCCTAAGGACGCCTGCCCTCGCCTATTGGGGCATCGGTTTTATTATGATGTTTACGTCCTGGTTTTTCTGGCCTTCTCCCGGCGTCGCGCTTATCGGCGCTGTTCTGCTGCCGGTTGCCGTAAGAGTGGGGCTGCCGGCGCTCGGCGCGGCCATGGCCATGAACCTGTTCGGGCATGGGATTGCGCTTTCCGGAGATTATATCATTCAAGGCGCTCCGAAGCTGACTGCTGATGCAGCCGGGCTGCCGGTCTCGGAAGTAATGGAGGCGAGCATTCCCCTTGTAATCGTCATGGGTCTCGTCACAACGGTAGCGGCATTCTGGATGATGCGGCGGGATATGAAGAAGGGAACGTGGAGAGACGGCCTTGTATCAGGGACAATCAGCGGGCACACGGCGAACCAAAGCGAAGGGCGCATCAGCCTGCCTCACAAACAAAAGCAGCTGCTCGCCGTACTGATTCCCGTGCTTTTTGCCATCGACGTGGCAGCCATGTTCATTCTGAATCTGCAGGGCGGGGACGCCACGGCTCTCGTAGGCGGCACTGCCGTATTGATCCTCATCGGGGTCACGATGCTGGCTCACCGGAACCGGGGTCTGGAGGAAACCACCTCTTATTTGATCGAAGGTTTCCAATTCGGCTTCAAGGTGTTCGGGCCAGTCATTCCGATAGCGGCATTCTTCTATCTGGGAGACGCCGCTTTCACGGAAATGTTCGGCAATGTGCTGCCGGAGGGCTCTCACGGCATCGTAAATGATCTTGGCGTCGCGCTGGCCAACCATGTGCCGCTTAATCAGGCAATTGGTGCCGTAACGCTTACCGTGACCGGCGCGATTACGGGTCTGGACGGCTCCGGCTTCTCCGGACTGTCGCTGGCTGGTTCGATCGCCCAATTATTCGCATCCGCAATCGGAACCGGAGCGGCCACGTTGACGGCTCTCGGTCAGGTTGCCGCAATCTGGGTCGGCGGCGGAACCCTTATCCCATGGGCGCTTATTCCGGCAGCCGCCATCTGCGGAGTTGATCCGTTCGAGCTGGCCCGCCGGAATTTGAAGCCTGTGCTGCTTGGCCTTGCCGTGACGACGCTCGTCGCGATGTTTATCATTTGAGGTTGGCGCTTGTTATGAACGGCGGGCAGTTATAAAACGCAATAAACCCGATAAAGAAGCATATGCTGCCCCTTTATCGGGTTTATCCGGATTGGCAAAGTTAAACTTATGTCCGCTCTTTGCTGCGGCCGCGTAAGCCTACCAAACCGAGAAGTCCAAGCAAACCAAGCCAGCCCCAGTCCATATCATTGTTGTCATCGGCTGCATTGGCTCTTATGTTGTTGGCTGTAGTTGTCCCATACGTATTCATTCTAGGGTTTGTGCCAACACCTGCGGTATTGCTGGTTCTGTCAACCATTCCATTGTCCGTCCCCAGGTTTGTACCGGAATACGTTGTGCTGTTGTTCATGTTGGAGCGGTTCATGTCATGAGCAGCAAAAGCTGGCACCAGCAGCATAACAGAAAGTACCGCACATACGAACAGGCTTGCGATCATCTTTTTCAAGAGAAGACCTCCATTTGGGATACATGATTGTGTTCCCTCTTGTTTTCTCCTCTTGGCGATGCTTTTATGCAAAAATTTAATCCAAACTTATCCGCTCCTTTGGATTAGCTATAGAAATCCCGTGCATTATGAAGCAATATGGAAGCTGCCTCACCGGCAGGTAAATCTTTCAGGGAGGCAATTGCCATAGCCACGTCCCGTACCATGGCCGGCTTGGTGATTTGTCCGGCGAAAGGACCTTCGAACGGCCAGGGACCGTCCGTTTCCGTCATCATCAGTTCAATGGGATAAGCGCTCACCATCTGCCGGATTTCTTCTTCATAAAGCACATCCGGTGTTACCGACAAAAAGTAACCGGCTGCACGCATCCGCTCCAAAGTGGCTTCGGAGCCTTTGAACCAATGGAAATGCGCACGCCGGACGCCGTGCTTCTCCAGAATATCGCAGGCTTTGTCTCCATCCTCGTAGACCGCGTGCAGAACGACCGGACGATCAAGTTCGGCAGCCAGAGCGGCAAATTGATCAAGCGCCAGCAGATAAGGACTCTCATCAAAGTCCACGCCCGCTTCACGGGCTTCCATACGCGAATAATAAGGCAGCCCAACCTCTCCGATTGCAAAAACCTCCTCGGCCTGATGGCGCTCCCTGATCCATTGTACAAGCTCCTGCAGCTGGCCCTCGCCAGGAAGATGCTGCTCGGGATGAAAGCCATAAGCCGGAATCACTCTTCCCGGATGCCTTGCGGCAATCTCCCGGTTTATTTTGCAGGAATCCAGATGCATGGATACGGCAACGACTGCAGCAATTCCGTTGTGAAAAGCCCCATTCAGCAGACTCTCCCGTTCCTCCGGCGCATATAAATCCACATGCAAATGCGCATCGATATATGAGCCTTCGTTCAAGCCGGTATTCCCTTTCAATGCATAGCCTCCTCCTTGCGCTTGCTCTCAAACGTTCCATCCGGCTTGAGAAGCTCATAAATTTCCAGCTTCATGGCATTGAATACCGGTTCATTCCACAGCTGCTCCCCGCTGCGCGGGCGCGGGAAAGGAACCGCAATTTCCCGGAGAACGACAGCCGGAGAAGCCGACAGCACAATGATGCGGTCCGAGAGCAGGAGCGCCTCTTCAATACTGTGAGTGACAAACAGGACAGACCGGCGGTGTTCCTCCCACAGGGACAGCAGCCAGGTTTGCATATGCAGTCTGGTCAGCGCATCCAGAGCACCGAAAGGCTCATCCAGACACATCAGGGGCTGAGGGGAAAGCAAAGCACGCAGGAAGGAAACGCGCTGCTGCATGCCTCCGGAGAGGACATGAGGATAAGAGTCAGCCAATCCGCTTAGACCGACGCGTTCCAGCCATTCCTTTGCCAGGGTCCGTCCTTCTCTGCGGGGGAGGCCCGCTATGGATAAAGCAAGCTCAATATTGCCCGTTACGGTCAGCCAAGGCAGCAATGCAGCCTGCTGCGGCATATAAGCGATTCTGCCCCGATCGCCGAGACTGATTCGGCCGTCAATCCGGATCTCACCTGAAGAAGGCCGCTCAAGTCCGCCAATAATTTGGAAGAGAGTCGTTTTCCCGCTGCCGGATGGTCCAATTAACGAGACGAATTCACCTTCCTTCACATGAAAGGTCACATCGGACAATACAAGCTTGGAAGAGTTTCCTTCATTAAAACGCTTGGATACAGCCTTCAGCTCAAGCGCATTCTGTGTCATATAATTAATGTCACGCTCCTTTCTCGGGTTTGCGCCTGCCTCCGCGCACCAGTATTTGCTCAGCCAAACTGATAATTCCAAACAGAATGAGACTCAGAACGACAATAATCGCGATAGCGGAAAATACATTAGCCGTCTGCCAGCCCCGTTGGGACACCAGCATAAAGTTGCCCAGTCCCTCGCTTCCGCCAATCGATTCGGCGTAAATTGCGCTGATCACGCTGTAGGAAGCGGCGATTTTCAGGCCCGAGAACAGATAGGATACGGCGTTGGGAAGCTCCAGGCGCCAGAACAGCTGGCTCTTGGACGCACCGATCATCTTCATATAGTCGACCAGCTTTGGATCGCTTTGCGTAAGTCCCGTAAGCATGGCTACAACAACGGGAAAAAAACAGACGAGCATAATCAGTATGAGCCTCGGGAGTATGCCAAAGCCAAACCACACCACCAGCAGCGATCCCAGTGCGATAACGGGCACGTTCTGGGTCAGAACCAGCAGCGGGTAGAAACCGGCTTTGGCTCCCGGTATAAGATGCAGCAAAGCGGCGAGCACGAAGCCCGCCGCCGTTCCTGCCGTAAAGCCGAGCAGAGTCACGCCCAGCGTTGACAGCGTATGATGAAACAGACGCGGCGCCTCCGAGACTGTGTTGGACGCAATCGCAAGCGGAGACGGGAGAATGTAGGGCTCGATATCAAAAACAGCCACCGCCGCCTGCCACAACACAATAAAAACAGCCAATACAATTACAGGAGGCCCATATTTGCGAAGCTTACTGACCATCTGGATATTTCTCCAGCAGCCTGCCCATGGACGCGCCGCTTTCGGGATTATAGTACACTTTGATTTGTGAGATTACGGATGGGCAACCCATCACGGTCATCGCATCATTCATCTCCTGCACGATAGACAGCAGATGATTCAATTCCCCTTCCATCGTCGTTTCAAGCGGCGCTACACGGTAAGGCACGCCTGATGCTTTAATAATCTCGATGGCACGGTCCACATACGGGATGACGCTTTCCCCTCCAGGTGTATGCGGCAGTATTTGAATGCTTAATAAGGCGTTCGCCATGTCGTTTCCTTCCCCTTTCGCTATTTTGAGTTCCCTCCGGCCTTTATCGGTTATTCAGGCAAAAATTCGTTTGTGAAGGCTTTATCCGCCTCGAGTTTTTTATCCAGCAGCTTATGCTCAAACATCCAGTCGGCATAATTCGTCCATACTTCCGGTTTTTGCTCCCCCCAGCGGGCTGCATCATCCTGATAGCGCGGGCTGAGCCATTTCTGGCTGGCCCGGACCAGATCGGCGTTCAGATCCGGCTCCGCCTTGATCAGAATTTCCGCCGCATCCTCGGGATGATCGATCGCAAAGATATACCCTTCGGATGCTCCGGCTACGAATGCTTTTACAATGTCGCTGCGCTCGGCAATCATCTTCTCATTCGTTTCCAGCACAGGCGTATAATAGTCCAGCTTGTCGCTGTAATCGGTCAAGTAAATCATGTTGATTTTATCCCCGCGAAGCTCGGCCTCCACGCCGGTCCATGCATAATAAATCCAGGCAAAATCAATGTTTTTCTTCACAGCGGTGAAGAAATCAGCATCGCCGATGTTCACGATTTTCACTTTGCCCGCATCCGCCTTCTGCTCCTGCATCAATGAATCGATGACGGCCTCCTCGGCCGGAGAGCCCCAGCCGCCATAGGTTTTACCCTCAAAATCGGTCGGCGTCTTGATATTCTTGTCCGCAGGCGAAGCGAAGCCCGAGGTGTTGTGCTGGATGACAGCGGCTATGGAAACCAGCGGCACACCCTGAATCCGCGCTTGTGTAATCCCTTCCTGATAACCTACTCCGAAATCCGCCGCGCCCGTGGCCACCATCGTGTCGGCACCGGCTTCGCCGGGTTGGATGATTTCCACATCAAGTCCATGGTTTTTGAAAAAACCGTTGTCCCGGGCTACATACAGCCCTGTATGATTCGTATTCGGCGTCCAGTCCAGCACGACCTTCACCTTCGTTAAGGCAGCGGTCTGTCCGGCATCCGTGTTGCCGGACTCCTGGCTGGCTCCGTCCGCATCCGCACCGCTGCTGTTTGTACCCGCCGCGTTGTCTGCCTGCTCCGTATTATTCTCTTTGGCTCCGCAGCCCGCGAGCGTGAGCAGCAGGATAAGCACCGCTATTCCCCATTTTGCCATTGTGAACCGTTTGTTTACTGCCATGATCTGCGCTGCTCCTCCCCAATATCGTTCAAGATAAGCGACAACTTCTTCACATAACCCCGATTTGTCCATAAGAAAAAGCGCCCTCCCGATGGAAGACGCTTGTAAACGGCTTTGTAAAATCCGCCCCCCTGCTTTCACTTAAAACCATGAAAACGGGCTGGCTACAATGCAATTCCTACGCTGGCATTATCCAGATCAGGTCAAAGGGTCGGGATTGTAACGGTATCCCCTCTCAGCCGGCCTACTCCAGCTCCCCATGTCATATTCAGTTATGTCGCATCTCCTATTATAGCAAACAATGCGCAAAATGCCACCTGAATGTTGACATATAACAGGTTGCTTGATCCGTTAAATATACGGGGGCCTTGTGGTGATTTTACAATCGTTTGCCTATCAGTCTCATAAAATCCGCAAATAGAGGCCATTCTTGGCCTACTCCATTACGGAGAACTTGGAATAGCATGTATGATCTACGAGGAAAGGGGGAAATCAGCATGGGAACTTTTCTTGATCAACGCAGCTCGATGAATGCGAATGCTTCCGGCTCCATCAACGTTGCGCTTACCGCAGCTCCGGCATTGTTCGGAGTTATCGGTCTGCAAACCCGCAGCGTCGCGAACCCGATTGTGGATCTTACAGGAACAATCGGATTCAGCGCTCTAGTTGCAGGTACCACCGTTGCTGTCCAGGTTGTTCGCGGAACCTTGATTACAGACACCATTATTTATTCCGCCATCTTCACAGCTGGTATTGCAGGCGTTAATACACGCAGCTTTACCGCACAAGACCTTTTGGCTCCCGCCGCTGCACAAACGACTTACTCTGCTTTTATAAGCAGTGCCGTCGTTGGTTCATCACGGGTCGGCCCCGAAGTGTTCTGGGGACTTGCCTCTTCAACGGTCTAATTCTTCAAAGAAGCTATACGGCCTAGACCGTGTAGCTTCATTTTTTACCTATTTGCGCACTGGAAAGGGTGGATTGAATTGATTTCGGTCAGTTTATGCATGATCGTGCGTAATGAAGAGAAGGTGATCGCACGATGTCTCGATTCGGTTGCGGATTTGATGGACGAAATCATTATCGTCGATACCGGATCGTCGGACCATACGAAAGAAATCGTATCCAGGTATACGAATCATATATACGACTTCGAATGGATTCACGATTTTGCCGCAGCCCGCAATTTTTCCTTCAGCCATGCTGCCAAGGATTATATTTGCTGGCTCGATGCGGATGATGTTTTCCTGGAGAAGGACCGGCAGGCGTTCCTGAAATTGAAAAACGACCTGACTTCCGATTACGATACGGTCCTGATGGATTACGTCCTGTCCCGGGACTTTCAGGGAAATGCCCAGCTGTTCACACGCCGCAACCGGCTGGTTAAACGTGCGCGCAGTTTTCAATGGGTCAACCCTGTGCATGAAGTGCTCGTTGTCGACGGCAGGGCGCTGTCTTCCGGCATTGAAGTTACCCACGCGCCAATGCGCGAGCATAAAGACCCGCTTCGGAATATTTCGATACTGGAAGAAACGATCCGCAAAGAACAGGGGAACATGAGCGCCCGGGTCCATTTCTATTATTCTAATGAGCTCATGGATCACAAACGCTGGGATGAGGCGATTGACAGCTATGAATCCTTCTTAAGGAGAGAAGTCGATTATTTTGAAGACCACCACGCAGCCTGCGGACAGCTTGCGCATTGTTATCATGCAAAAGGCGATGCGAAGAAGGAACTGCAGAGCCTGCTCAAATCCTTCGAGTATGACCTCCCCCGCGCGGATATTTGCTGCAGAATTGCCTATTGGCACGAGGAGCACAGCGATTACGAGAAGGCCATATTTTGGTATGAGATGGCGCTCACACGGGAAATGCCCCCGAACCATTTCGGATTAATGAACAAAATATGCTGGACCTGGGCTCCGCACGTGCAGCTCGCAATCTGTTACGGGAAGCTCGGTCAGCTGGACAAAGCCTGCGAACATACTGAAAAAGCTCTTGAATACTTGCCGGGCGATGCGAATCTGCTTGCCAACAAAAGCCAGTTGGAAGGCGCTCTCCGGTCACTGAAAGCTGCAGAAACCAAGGCTCCGGCAGAAACGGCGGCAATTAAAAACGAAGGAGGCGGATGATCCCCGTGAAGACGAGCATCATAGTCCTGACATGTAACGGACTTCCTTATACACAGAAGTGCTTAGAGAGCATTCGGGCATATACGCCGCCGGATGCTTATGAACTGATTGTGGTCGATAACGGCTCGTACGACGGAACCGTGAAGTGGCTTCAAGATCAACCGGACCTTAAGGTCGTCTATAATCAAGAAAATCTCGGTTTTCCGAAAGGCTGCAACCAAGGGATGGAGCTGGCCACGGGAGAGAATCTGCTCCTGCTCAACAATGATACGGTGCTCACGCCAAGATGGCTCGACCAGCTTCTCGCCTGCCTTTACAGCAGCGGAGAAATCGGCGCGGTTGGTCCCGTCACCAACGCTGCCGCTTATTATTCGGCCCTTCAAGTGCCTTACAGCTCGTTGGATGAGATGATCCCGTTCGCCGAACAATATAACCGTTCTGATCCTTCGAAATGGGAGGAACGCCTCAAGCTGATCGGCTTTTGCCTGCTGATGAAGCGAGAGGTTTACGATGCAGTCGGCTTCATGGATGAGCAGTTCACGCCAGGCAATTACGAGGATGACGACTATTGTCTTCGTATCCGCAATGCCGGCTACCGGCTTATGATTTGCACGGATACATTCATCCATCACGAAGGCAGCGCCTCATTCAGGGGTGACCCGCAGGCTTATTACGGGCTTATGCAAACCAATAGCCAGAAGTTTAATGAGAAATGGGGCTTCAGCCCGGAATATTCCCTGCTGATCCGTCATGAAATTTTACAGCTTCTCGACGAGCCTTCAGCGGAGCCGCTTCGTGTGCTTGAAATCGGCTGTGCCTGCGGAGCTACGCTGCTCGAGCTTAAAAATTGGTATCCGAATGCCGAGCTGCACGGGATCGAGTTGAATTCGAGCGCAGCTGATATTGCCTCGCAAATTGCAAAGGTCCGCACCGGAAATATCGAAACAATGGATATCGAATATCCCGGGCTTTATTTTGACTATATCATTTGTGCGGATGTGCTTGCGCATTTAATGGAACCCTGGAATATTGTCCAGAAGGTACTTCCGCTTCTGAAAGAAGAAGGCAAACTGCTGGCCAGCATTCCGAATGTCGGCCATTATTCGGTGATCCGCGATCTGCTGAAGGGGCAATGGAATTATACGGATAGAGGGCTTCTGGACGTGACGAATCTTCGATTCTTTACCCGCAGCAGCATCGAGCGCTTATTCGCCGGAACCGGTTATGGCTACTTGCAGTTCCGCCGCAACATCATCCAGCCTTCGGAGGAAGACGAGACATGGATGGAGAACATGGCGGGTCTATTGGGCAGCGAGATGCATGAAGAATGGCGCACGTATCAATATTTGGTGAAAGCCTATAAGAAACAGCCGCTAATCACAACAGCACGGACTGAAGCCAATGAGAGGCTGAAATCCGTAGTCCGCCGGATCGAATGGGATATTGAAATGGAAGAAAGCCGTACGGAACTGATTGAAATGTTTCGCCGGGAAGAATTCAACGAACTGGATTTGGCCGAAGTTATCGGGCAGGATCTTGTCTTTCCTTCGAAAACGGCTTCTATCGTCGCAGACATTCTGGTTCAAAACGGATTCTTTTCTTCGAAAGAAGAGCTTCTTCGAAAACTGCTGGGGGGAATATGCTAGTATGAACAGCACCGACCTGCGGAAAATTACCGTCATCAGCTTCGTTAACGATGAAGCCAAATATGAGGAGTGTTTGATATCTCCTTGGCTGCTTGTGACAACAATCCCGGTACATGGGGAGTAAGCTAAGTGTGACTCTCGATGGAGTGTTGAAAGACGTGAACCCGCTACTCTCAAGTTCGATATCGAGGGGGTGGAAATGGAGCAATAATTGGACTATCGCTTTTATCTCAGATCACACTGATATGATGGATTAGAACCCTTATGTTATTCAGTGTCCTCTCTAAACCTACCCACAGCACATTTTCATGTCAAGGGGACAGTCACCCAAGCCAGAAGTACGCAGGAATCATAGATTGGAAGTGACGGAGGAGCGTAAGGCATTAATATTTTGTTCCTCAACGGGTGGTTCTACCTTACAAAATGTGGAGCTGACAGCATATTTGGAGAATAAAAAAATTCCGGCAGCAATCAACCATTGCGTCTCCATCTAACCCACCGAAGACGGTGAACTGAAGCTGAATCAGATCGATTTCTTCAGAAACCGGAATCCAAAACATACCATCGGCTTTTTCACGTATGAATATCAAGAATGGTCTTCCTCACTTACGATTGCTTATGCCAAAGGCGCTAGAACCTTTGTATGACAATTTGATATGGAACAAGATGAAATTTCTATTTCTCCTTATTGTTCGCTTCACGAACAGGCTGATCAATGGTTTGAAGCTATTCATAAAGAAATGTGCGGCGCTGCCGGAGATCATATATGTTTTAGAGCTTCTAGCATTGAACTTAATTTCGGAACAAGTGAGGGAAATATTCGATGAATAATAGCAAAATATGTTTTATCTATTGTGTGAATGATGAAAGGAAATACGCGGAGTCCGCTAAATCTATAGACTCGTTACTTGTACCGGAAGGTTTTATAACTGATAAGATAGCAATAACGGAAGCAGAAAGCATTACTAGCGGTTATAACGTTGCAATGAACCATTCGGATGCTAAATATAAGGTATATCTTCATCAGGATACGTTAATTATCAACAAAAATTTTATATTTGATTGTTTGGCTTTGTTTCAAACGCATCCCAATTTAGGTCTTCTAGGCATGGTTGGAGCCACTATTCCGATTAACGGTATCTGGTGGGAAGCTAGGAAAAAATTTGGGAAAGTTTATGATAGTCACACCGGAACGATGGAATTGCTGGTTTTCCAAGATGTGCACTCGGATTATGTACAGGTTACGGGTATAGATGGGTTTATGATGATTACACAGTATGATGTGCCTTGGAGAGAGGATCTTATAAAAGGGTGGCATTATTACGATCTCTCGCAGTCGGCTGAGTTTATGAAGGCTGGTTATGAAGTTGGCGTGCCGAAGCAAGAAAACCCATGGTGTATCCACGATTGCGGAGTAGTTAACGTTCGCAACGGATTTGATGAGAATAGAGCGATATTTCTGGAAGAGTACGCCGCGCAGCTATTTCCACTTGTTAGTGTGATGATCCCAACTTACAACAGACCCCGTTATTTTGAGTTGGCGTTAAAAAGTGCTCTTGAACAGACTTATAAACATATAGAGATTATCGTTTGTGACGATAGTACCAATGACCAGACCCAGCAATTAATCCAGGCCTATTTACAAACCTATAAGAACATTCATTATTTTAAAAATGAACAAAACCTTGGACCAGTACAAAATGATTTAAAGTGTATGGAGCTTGCAACGGGAGAATATGTCAACTTTCTGATGGATGATGATTTGTTTCACCCCCATAAAATTGAGAAAATGATGAATTACTTTCTTGATTGTGCTGATATGAAAATTTCTCTGGTTACATCACATAGACAATTAATTGATGATCATGGGAATTCCCTTCAGGATATACGTTCAACCAGTAAACTTTTCAACGAGAATACTTTAATCGATGGCTACGAATTCGGAAGCTTTATGTTACGGTCTGTACCGTTTAATTATATTGGAGAACCTACAACAGCGCTTTTTAGAAAAAAAGATTTGGAAGAACCGTTCGGCACTTTTTTAGGCAGAGAATATGGCTGCAATGTAGATATGGCAGCTTGGATGAGACTGCTTTCTAAAGGTAATATCATTTATATTCCTGAATCATTAAGCTATTTTAGAATCCATGGAGAACAGCAGCAGCACTCAGAAAAAATGCTGGTGGCGGGTATGCTCGATTATGCCCACCAAATCTTGAAAGCACCGCAACTTGGTTTCTTTTCGAATGAAGCGCACTATGTGCAAGCTATCGGGAACTGCTTGAATTATATGAGTGATATTGTAAACGGTATTAGTGAGGAATATAGAAGAAGCTCAGATTTCCAGCAAATTGCGTTCTTTCAGCATCAATTAACTCAGAAACTTCAAGAATTGCTAAATAAGCAGCCATTAGTAAGTGTTCTTATTCCATCTTATAATAGACCTCAATATTTAGAGTTAGCCTTACAAAGTGTATTAAACCAAACGTATAAAAATATTGAGATTATTATTTGTGACGATAGTACGAATGACGAAGTGCAGCAAATGATTCAACCTTATTTAAGCTCCTCAGCTAACCGCATCAGGTACTATAAGAATCAATCCACATTGGGCGGTGTATTAAATTTCCGTAAATGCTTTGAGCTTTCTCATGGCGAATACATCAATTATTTGATGGATGATGATCTATTCCATATAAATAAAATAGAGAAAATGATGTGGTACTTTTTAAATGATACGCAAAAAGAGATTTCATTAGTCACTTCATATAGACAACGTATCGATGAACTGGGTAATGAATTGCCTGAAATTGAAGAAACCAAAAAATTATTTGAGGGAGATACAATCGTAGAAGGAATTAAATTTGGTGAATTTATATGCAAAGATTTGATGAATGTTATTGGTGAGCCAACCACTGTTTTATTTAGAAAAGAAAGCTTAAAAGAACCGTTTGGCGTATTTGGGGGCAGACAATATAAAAACAACGTAGACCTTGCGAGTTGGATGAGTTTACTTTCCGTAGGGAATATGGTTTATGTATCGGATGTATTGAGTTATTTAAGAGCTCATACAGAACAGGTGTCTAACACAACAAGGGCAAGTATTGAAGGCTATATTGATTTTGCGCATCAAATAGTGGAATCCCCTAATCATGGTTATTTTAAAGAAATACAGGAATACAAGGCAGCTGTAGACTCATGTTTACATCATTTGAAATATGCAATAGAAGCTAACAAGGACAATGTACAAGATTTTAAGGACCTAACGCAGAGCTATTTAGCTGTTGAAGAGAAGTGGTCTTCTCTTATAGGTAAAGTAATTAAAATTGATTTGGGATGCGGCAACGATAAAGAGGCAAATTATTTTGGTTTAGATGTTTATAAGGGTTCCCAAGTCGATTGGGTAATGGATTTCAATACAGATCGACTACCTTTTGATGACAACTCAATCGAGCATGCAGTTACTTATCATGCCCTTGAGCACATACAAAATCTTCAGCATATTGTTTCGGAAGCTTGGCGTGTCTTAAAACCGAATGCACAGTTTTTTGTATGTGTGCCCTACTATAACTCGCATATAAATTTGGCAAATATTTTTCACGTCCAAAATTTCAATGAACACAGCTTCCGGTTCTTTTCAAGTGAAATCTCTACTCATTGCTTACCGGAGCATCTTTGGAAGTATCATTTCACCCCGACTTGGGGCTTGAAAGCTTCTGCAAACTCATTTACGGCTGCTGAATTTAGATGTTTAAAAATCGAATTTGATTATTTCCCGGCTTATAAAAACTTAAGCGAAGCTGAAAAAGAGCTTGCCCGGCAAAAGCATATTAATGTCGTTCATAATATATGTTTTTATTTGCAGGCAATAAAACCTGGAACACAAATTAATACGATTCATGAGTCCGATATCATCGTTCCGAATAGACGCAAATGGATGATTGATAATAATTGGTAATTATTTAGGATGAGGTGATGATCATGTCCATACAACTATTTTCCCCTACCTTTAGAATAGAAGAATGTTTAGCTGAAATTAGAGAATGCCTGGAAAAGGGATGGACTGGGCTGGGATTTAAAACGGTTGAGTTTGAGGATAGGTGGAAGGCTTATACCGGGTTTGAAAACGCTCATTTCCTGAACTCTGCGACTGTAGGATTGAGTTTGGCATTTAAAATATTAAAAATGGAAAATAAATGGGTTGATGGTGATGAAGTTATTTCTACCCCATTAACCTTTGTATCTTCTAATCATGCCATTGTGTATGAAGGATTAAATGTTGTATTTGCAGATGTAGATGAATACCTTTGCTTAGACCCGCTTAATATTGAGAAAAAAATTACAACAAAAACAAAGGCTGTCCTATTTGTCGGGATGGGAGGCAACGTTGGTCAGTATGAGAAAATCGTGCAATTATGCAAAAGGTATAACTTGAAACTTGTCCTTGATGCTGCACATATGTCAGGTACCAGATTAAACGGCGAGATTCCCGGTAAGGAAGCAGATGCTGTTGTCTATTCATTTCAAGCAGTAAAGAACTTACCTACAGCCGATTCTGGAATGATATGTTTTAAGGAAAAGAAGCATGATGAAATCTGCAGGAAATTATCTTGGTTGGGTATAAATAAGGACACGTACTCACGAACGACTGATAAAGGTGCCTATAAGTGGAAATATGATGTCGAATATGTTGGATATAAATATCATGGAAATTCAATCATGGCCGGGATTGCACTCGTGCAATTAAAATATTTGGATCAGGATAATGCCTATAGGAGACAATTAGCCAAATGGTATGATGACGGATTTAATAATGTCAAAGATCGGATTAAAACGGTAGCTGTAGCAGATGGCTGTGAATCTTCAAGTCATCTCTATGTAATTGAAGTCAATAACAGAGACCAGTTACTTTTAGCATTAAATGAAAGTGATATATTTCCTGGTGTTCATTATCGTGATAATACGGAGTATAAAATGTATGCTTACGCACAAAATACTTGTCCTAATGCTCATAGATTGTCAGATCGTATTTTATCGCTTCCACTACATTTGAAAATGACAAAGCATGATGTTTGCTATATTTGTCAACAGGTAATTAAATATTGCAATTAATTTGAGATATTTTTTTCTCACTCCACTGCAGGGAGGATTTAAATGGACCATAGTTATACGTTTGAAACTGACCGTCTACTCTATTTACCGCTGAGCTGGAAAGACCTTGAGCTGATTCGTCAATGGAGAAATCAGGATCATATCAGAGTAAATTTTATCGATCAAAATATAATTACAACCCAACAACAGAATAATTGGTTCAGAAAGTATTTAAAGAACGATAATGATATCATGCTCTTGGCCTTTGAAAAAAAACAGCATATTCCCGTAGGTACTGCTGGGTTGTACCGAATAAACAGAATTTATAATAATGCTGAATTTGGAAGATTAATGATCGGAAGCAAACAATTATCCGGAAATGGTTACGGTACGGAAATCGTCAAAGGGCTTTGTAATTTTGCAGGTGAAGAACTTGGTTTGACAAATATTTATCTGCAGGTCCTGGATGGTAATGAAAACGCAAAACATATATACCAAAAAATTGGCTTTAAACATAATGGAGTTAACGTGGAGAATAGTCTGAAATTAATTCAAATGGAGTTGATATTGTAGAAACGGCTCCTCAGAGACTCCTAGAGTAACTAACTCGGCCTTCGCAGCTGCAAATTAGCTTGATGTAAAAATAGAAAGGTGTGTAAATCCAACGGTACACAATCGTTCCCTGTCTGAACAGTCTTTTTTTCGGCTGTTTTTCATTCCCTGAAAATCGTCAAGCTGCTTCGAGAGGTGGGGATTTGCTCAAGTCTTTTGGTCTCCCTGCGCTCGCTGTCTTTCTGTTACTTTTCTCGCTTGTTTCTGATGGTAAGAATTGGTTTCCCCTGCTGGAAAGCAGCCGCGGCAGTTCGCTGCCAGTCAAAGATGTGGTCTACCGGTTTGAGCGACGACAAGCAGGAGATAAGCGTACAATCTGGGCTATTTTCTTTTATGCGGATGAAGTTCGTACCTGGACTTCTCAACCGCTCTTCAACAACTGATGACGTTATTCTTAAATTTGGCTTGAGCAATGAACAAATACGGCAAACAAGCAGTTTGTGTCAACTCCACGCGTGAATGACCGATTTGCCCTTGTACATCAAGGGTGTATTCGGTAATTTAAGCTGCAAAGTTGAGTAACTATATGAAAAGTAGGTGGATTGAATGGACATGAAAAATTCAGAGAAAGAACGGAATTGGCAGAATTGGGATAAAAGTGATAATGCGAAGATAATAGATAATTATTGGCTAGCAACAGAAATGGAAAAAAACTGGAGAAAAACGGTTGTCCAGCATATCCAGGAAATCCTTGATTCCCCCTCAAAAATAACGGAAATCGGATGTGGAACAGGATTGATTGCTAACGAATTAATGACAACGGGAGTGGTAAATAAGAATCAATACCAAGGTGGAGATATATCCGAAAACATGCTTGAAATAGCAAGATCAAGGCTTCCTGATATAAGTTTTTATAAATGGGATATATTTAATCTAGCACTGGCAAATAAGTCACAGCCAAATTTAATTTGCATCCACGTATTACAGCATTTACCTGAAATTATAACGCCAATCAAAGAATTGGTTCGAGTGGCACGAGATCGTTTATATATTGCTTGTTGGTTTTCTGACACCAATGAGACGGAAATTCGATTTAATAATTTAGAGGAAGGGTTTTACAATAACATTTATTCTTTGCCTGACTTTTTAAATCACGTTCATAGTGCCGCTTCAATTCATAATCGCAAAATTTCGGACATCAATGTACAAATGTTTGATAGTCCAATATGTGCAGTAACTATTACTTTTAAGGATTAAAGACTTTGGTTATACCTTTTTGTCAGCAATGCCAGATTCTCCACACTTCAGCATATACTCTATCCCTCCTCCTTGATGAACTACAATAGAAAGAGCTGTAATAAGAAGTTGAGTAAACGTCCACCCGCGCGCTGCATACCATTTTCCCGCCTCCCTGATGACCTGCTCGGCTGTGAGACCCTTGAGGTCACCCAGCAACGGAAACGCTTTGCATCAGCAATGGTGATGGCACCCTTGGCATCACACTTTTCGAGGGCTTGTTGTCCCGGTTCTCCTTGTTACGTTTCGTTGTTGACAGGGCTTTGATAATGACCCGTATCTTCTAATACAACGGCAGGACGTTTCCTAGTAAAGGACTTTAGATCTTGTACGTAACAGAGCAAGGAAGCTAATCTCTCAAATCGTGCTTAAACCGGAAGGTCTTTCAGTAGGGTTCCCCGATCTGAAAAAGCTTGTGCATAACTTTCTCCTTTCGATACATTAAAACTAATGACAGGATTCATATTCGCCGGCACCCCCTAGCCTTCTGTTATCCACAGGATCGCATGTGATAAAGGATCTTTGTCCCAACCAGCCTAATCATGGTGTAACAAGTAGGGGGATGAAATGGAATAGCTCGGGATCCGACTACCAAGGGCCGAAATGTTCAATCCCCGGCTACCGTTAATTTAAAGGTCGACCAGAAAGATCTGATGACATTATATTGCGAATTCCAGGTAATAAGTTATCGTAAAGTAGAAAACTTTTCCTCGACTACCTGCAAGGTTGATAAACTTTATTCTTCAATCAGAGATGATGTACTACTTGGAGCGAATTTATTGAATCTCTCTATTTATTGATTACACATAGTTGGCAAACATAGTGTCGAGTCGAGAAATGAAATGGATAAAACAAAAAAAGACGGCACGCGGTTACGATGAACCGCGGCCGCCGCGAAATTTTGCGGTGTGCGCTTTTGCCTCATCCGTGTTGGTCACCCGGTTGCGGCTCCATTCGATAAGGATGCGGTCAATGTAGCGGAAATGAAGCTTGCCTGCAAACACAGCTTCCTTCAAGGCGAAAAGAATCAGCTCTTCCGCGTAATGATCCTGATCCAGCCAGGCGCTGATCGTCTCGCATTCCATGGGAGACAGCGGACGACCGAATTCCTGCTCGAACACCGAGAACAAATCTGCTGATTTCGCTGCGGCCGAACGCCGCTTTCCGCGGTCCGACTGAATGGCCTGCTTGGCTTCCTCAGCAAGCCATTCGGCACAGCGGATTATAAGTCCGTTCCAATTGTAGCGCTCTGACGGAATACCGCTGATGGGGTCCATATCTTCATCAATCATCAGCAGCCCCTCTTTCATCAATCTTCCAAGCTGCTGCCCCACTGCCTTGGAGCTTGTCCCGAGCCGCTCGGCTAGCTGCTCCGGGGTGGGAAAATCAATCTGCTCCAGCTGCCTGAAGCTCATCAATTGTATAAACAGCAGCATATCGCCATCGGAAATGCCGATGGCCTTATAAGAGCGCAATAACGCGGCAGGGACAACAACGCCGCCGCTGTTCATAGCGGCGGCCATTCCCCGGGCGTATGCTTTCCACATTTCATTTTTCAAAGGTCGCCCTCCAGCCCTGCAACCTGTCATTCCGCCTGCTGGAACCGGTCGTCAGCAATATAGTTAAGGATATAATCGGTAAAGGGTGCGCGGGAACGCGATCGTCTCGCGGACATGCTCCAGCCCGCAGATCCAGGCTACCGTCCGTTCCAGACCGAGCCCGAAGCCCGAATGGGGTACCGTCCCATATTTTCTAAGATCCAGGTACCATTGGTAAGCCTCCGTTGACAGCTCATGCTCGGCGAAGCGCTCCGCCAGCAGCTGCGGATCATCAATCCGCTGCGAGCCGCCGATAATTTCCCCATATCCTTCGGGAGCAATCATATCGGCGCATAGCACAACCTCCGGCCGGTTTGGATCCGGCTTCATGTAGAAAGCCTTGAAGGAGGTCGGATAATGTGTGATGAATACCGGACGATCGAAACTTGCGGCAATAGCCGTCTCATGCGGGGCACCGAAATCCTCGCCCCAGGGAATCTCGAAGCCTTGATCGTTCAGCATCTTAATGGCCTCGTCATACGTAATGCGCGGGAAAGGCGCCTGAATGGCTTCCAGCTTCGAGACGTCGCGTCCCACCGTCTCAAGCTCCCGGCGGCAGTTCGCCAGAACCGACTGCACGACATAAGCAATAAACTGCTCCTGTACGCGCAGATTCTCCTCATGGTCGACAAATGCCATCTCCGGCTCAATCATCCAGAACTCGATCAGATGACGGCGCGTTTTGGATTTCTCCGCCCGGAAGGTCGGACCAAAGGAATACACTTTGCCGAGTGCCATAGCCGCCGCTTCCATATATAACTGGCCGCTCTGCGTCAAATAAGCGTCTTCATCAAAATATTTGGTATGAAACAGATTCGTCGTACCCTCGCATGACGACGGCGTCAGCACCGGCGGATCCACCAGAGTGAAGCCGCGCTCATCGAAGAACTGCTGAATGGCCCGGATGATCTGGGCACGGATAACCAGAATCGCCCGCTGCTTGGTGGAGCGCAGCCACAGATGACGGCGGTCCATCAGAAAGTCAACCCCATGCTCCTTCGGGGTAATCGGATAATCCTGCGTGAGCTGGATGATCTCGATTTCCTGCACGGTCAGCTCATAGCCGGACGGACTGCGCGGCTCCGCACGCACTTCTCCCTTTACATACAGCGAGCTCTCCTGGGTCAGCTGCTGGGCTGCTGTCCACACTTCTTCCGGCACCTCGCTTTTGACTACAACGCCCTGCACATATCCTGTTCCGTCGCGAAGCTGCAAAAACTGGATTTTGCCGCTGGAGCGTTTGCCGCCGAGCCAGCAGCCGATCCATGCCGATTCGCCGGTATGCTGCGCCAATTGTCCAATCGTCGTTAATGCTCTCATCTATTTATCCCGTCCTTTGTAGCGGAAGCGGCCTCTCTCAAGCAAGCGGCTTCGCCAATTGATAGGTATCCCGTGCGATCAGAAGCTCCTCATTCGTGGGAACAACGAGCACGCTCACTCGCGAATTCTCTGCCGATATATAGCGGGCTTCCCTGCTACGCTCTGTATTCCGGCCGTCATCCAGCTCAATCCCCAGGAAAGTTAGATTATCGCACACCGCTTTCCTGACAGCAACCGAATTCTCTCCGATCCCTGCAGTAAATACAAGAACATCCAATCCGTTCATCCCCGCCGCATAAGCCCCGATATATTTGCGAAGCCTGTAGGTAAACATGTCAAAAGCCAGCTTCGCCTGCTTGTCGCCTTCATTCATCGCTTCCGTGATTTCCCGCATATCGCTGCTGATGCCGCTGATCGCCTGAAGTCCGCTATGCTTGTTGAGCATGGAATTCACTTCGTTCAAGGTCAGCTCTTCCTTATTCATCGTGAACGGCACAATAGCCGGGTCCAGATCTCCGCTGCGCGTCCCCATCATCAAGCCTTCAAGCGGCGTCAGCCCCATACTGGTATCGTAAGAGCGTCCATTCATAATAGCGGCGCAGCTGGCTCCGTTTCCAATATGGCAGGTGATCATTTTCAAGGATTCCAGAGGCTTGCCAAGCTTCACAGCCGCCTGCTGGCTGACATAGTTATGGGACGTCCCGTGAAACCCGTAACGGCGGATCTTATGGCGGCGGTACAGCACCATAGGGATAGGGTACAGAAAGGTTTCCTGCGGCATTGTCTGATGAAAAGCGGTATCGAAAACGACCACCTGCGCCACTTGCGGCATATTCGTCTCCACCGCCGTAATGCCCATCATGGCTGGCGGATTATGTAAGGGTGCCAGATCAAACAGCCGCCGGATTTCCTGCTTGACCTCCTGCGTTACCAGGGTCGATTGTTTGAAGCTCTCACCGCCATGCACTACCCGGTGGCCTACGGCTTTGATCTCGTCCAGGGAGCGGATCACCCCATGCTCAGGATGAGTCAGCATTTCGCTGACCTTCCTCACAGCCGCATTATGATCGAGAATCTCGCTGACGTCCCGCGTCTCCGGCTTGCCGGCAGTTTCATGGGTGACGATCGACGAATCCATTCCGATGCGCTCCACGCTGCCGTGAGCAAGCACCGCTTCATTGACCATATTGTACAATTGATATTTCAGCGAGGAGCTGCCTGCGTTCATAACAAGTATAATCACTGCCTGACCCCATCCTTATCATAGTTGAAAAACCCTGCGCCGCTTTTTACACCGAGCTGGCCTCCGCGCACCATTTTCTTGAGTACGATGGAAGGACGGTATTTCAGCTCGCCATATTCGCGGAACATCCGTTCAAGCGCCGCCAGCACGGCATCAAGGCCGAAGCGGTCAGCCATCTCGAAAGGGCCGTTCTGGAAGGCATAGCCGATCCTCATGGCGCTGTCGATATCTTCGGCCGAGGCGACGCCTTCTTCCAGTACATGAAGCGCCTCATTGATAAACAGGCAGATCAGCCTGGTGGTAACGAACCCCGGTGATTCGAATACCATGATGCCCTTCTTTTGAATGACATGCTCAACAAAATCTTTGGTCTGCGTGAACGTTTCATCCGAGGTTTTCAACCCGCGCACGATTTCCACCAGATCCGTCCGGTTAACCGGATAGACAAAATGCATGCCTATGACGCGCTGCTGATATCGGGTCACACTGGCCAGCTCCGTCAAGCTGAGCGTTGACGTATTGCTGGCCAAAATAACCTCAGGTCCGCAGAGCTGATCAAGCCGCTCGAAAATCATTTTCTTGCTTTCCAGATCCTCGGTGATCGTCTCGATGATAAGCTCGCATCCCGCCAGCTCGGCCAACTCACCGGTAGGATGAATCCGGTTCAGCGCCAGCTTCTTCTCCGCCTGGGTCAGCGCCCATTTCTCAATTTGACGATCAAGATTCTGCTCAATCTGAAGCAGCGCCTGCGACAGTTTTTCTTCCGAATGCTCAGTCAGATAAACTTCAAGGCCATGGAAGGCCAGCATTTCGGCAATGCCTTGACCCATGGTACCGGCGCCTACAACACCTATTTTACGCATAATCAATTATGTCATCCTCCAGCAATGCTTCTTTTTCAGGAGCGATTTGTGAGCGTGCCAATCGGTATCATCTTAATTATAACGTTTTTGCGCAAAAAAAGAAGGCGGACCCTAAGTCCGTCTTCTCAATATGAATTTTAGGCCATACTCATCTGGTCCTGTTCATCCGATGCAGCTTCGTTATTCTGAAGCAGGGAGCGGAAGCGATCCCCGCCCAGTGTTTCCTCGGCAACAAGAACATCAAGCGAATGCAGGAAAACCTTCTTATGTTCAGCAAGCATCTGTTTGATCCTGTCCATCTGCTCGTCGAGTATCGATCGGGTAATGGTCGCCCAGCGGTCAGGCGTCATCATGGACCCGTCTATGATGCCAAGCTCCGTCAGGCCGGATTCCACCATTGACCGGACAATGCTCATCGCCTGATCAAAGTCGCCCCGCGAGCCGGTGCTGCGGCCGCCATAGAATAACTCTTCCGCCGCAGCCCCGCCCAGCGCGATCATAATTTGACCTTCAAGGAACTCCTGGGTATAGAGGTAATGGTCCTGCTGCGGATTGTGGCGCACATAACCGAGTGCTTGCCCCCTTGGGGACAGCGCTACCTGCGATACACTTCCCGGCCGCACCAGCTCTGCGGCGATGGCATGCCCAAGCTCATGAAGCGCGACGCGTTCCCGCTCCTCCTTGGTCGACTCGCGGTCCGTTTTCTCGCCCATCATCACTTTATCGATCGCCATCGACAGATGGCGCTGAGAGATAGCCTCGCTCTCCTCGCGCATCGCATAGATGGCCGATTCATTCATAACACTCTCGAGCTGGGCGCCGGAGAAACCAAACGATTCCTCCGCAATCTTCCCCAGATTCACTTCGTCATGCAGCGGCTTGTTGCGGGCATGAATCCGCAGAATATGATCACGGCCCTTCTTGTCGGGCAGATCGACGGTGATATGCCGGTCGAACCGTCCGGGACGAAGCAGGGCGCTGTCCAGCGTTTCCTTGCGGTTCGTCGCTCCGATTAACAGAATACGCGGCTTGTCGGTCGTATGAATGCCATCCATCTCGGTTAGCAGCTGATTCAGCGTCTGGTCGTATTCCTTATGCTGACCTCCGTCGCGTTTGCCGCCGATCACATCAATCTCGTCGATAAAAATAACGGCGCTTCCCTTGTCGGCTTTGGCCGCCTTCTGCCTTGCTTCCTTGAACAAATCGCGGATCCGGCTGGCGCCGACACCCACATACATCTCCACGAATTCGGAGCCCGAAGCTGCAACATAGACAGAATCGGTGTAGGTTGCGGCCGCTTTGGCAAGCAGCGTTTTGCCTGTACCGGGAGGCCCTGCAAGCAGGATACCCTTGAGCGGTCTAATTCCGAACTTGGATATCCGCTCTTCCTGCACGAGAAAATCAAGCGCCTCGACGAGCTCCTGCTTGGCCCTTTCCTGACCTCCGATTTCGTCAAAAGAAAGGGGCGCAGCCGCTCTTGGCTTGCCTTTGCGCTCGCCGCCAATCGTTGCCAAATTGCCGCGGGAACGCACGACATACAACAAACCGACGACCAAAGCCATAAAAAACACAAGAGGAATCATATTCAGACCAACAATAAACTGCAAAAACAAAATCAGAACCGGGAAAAAACCAAGCGCTATTTCCTTGATATAATTACGCATTCGGCCACGCTCCCAACTGCTCCGGCGCTCTCGGCAGGACAACATGCTTGACGGAATCGCCGTCTTTCAACGTGATATATACATTCTCGTTATCCATTTCCGAAGCAGCCTGAATGCCGTCAAACTGCTGCTCCGCCTGTTTTAGCGTCTGGGGAATATCCGCATAGTTGCGGTGATCCATCGCCTGGGCAATTCCAAAGAGCATGGAGGACCATACATCATTTAACTTGTCCTGATTGGTGCCCTCCTTAATTTGAAGACGAAGCTCGCGGCTGCCAATAACGGATTTCCCTTCACTGGTGATCTTGTCATATACCTCTCTGACATCGGCATTCTTGTCCAGCGTCAGTTCAACGGTTACGCTATTTTGATAAATGTCCGGCTTTGCTTCCGTTACGCCGGGGATTTGCGACAGAATCTGCTCAAATGGTTTGACAGTTGCCATATTTCTGTACATATACCAGCCGCCGACAAGCAGGCATGCTGATAATACAGCAGTAATTAAAGTGGGGATCCATTTAATTTTCATGGCATGAAGCCTCCTTTGCCGAACGATATGATATATTTGTATCTATCATCTTTGCTATACGATAGTATATCATATTTTCAACCCGATAGGCATGAGAAAAAACAGGGAATGCTTGGCCCGATTGCGGCTGCATTCCCTGTTACGAGGTGTTTATCCAGAAGATAATGTATAAGTGATGATGAATGAACCATCTCTGAATTTATAAAAATCATAATAATTATATTGCGCAGAGGCTTCCTTGCCGGAATAAAACACTTCCCAAACCGGCTCTCCTCCCAGCATTCCGAGCTTAATATGATAGAGCTCCGCCGCCGGTTTATTTTGCAGAAAACGGGATTTGATCTCCGACTCGGACACGCCTTCTTTGGCTTTGAGCTTGAGCGGCTCCTTCGTCATCCATACATAAGCGTCATCGCCGTCCTGATCCTTTCCTTGCACAACCCAAACAGGCTGATCCCAGACAAACTTGTGTGAATCGGTCGCTTCCTTAAGCCCACCAGCCTTTACCGCCGATGCTTCTATGCTGCGTTCTTCCTCCCAGAGCGAGGATTGCACCGAGCGGTAGTACATGTTCAATCCGACAAGGATCAGAATGACGATTACGATACCAGACAGGAACCACTTGCCCTTGCTCATGACGGACGGGCGCCGTTGACGGTTCCTCCGCATTACCGATGGAGCAGCCTTTCAAAGCTTTGCTGTGCTTCCGCACGTATTTTAGCCTCATCCATGAGCAGACAAACACCGCCGGAAACCACCTGCCTGCCATTAATCCACACATGCTTCACATCGCGGCCCGATGCGGCATACACCAGATGGGAAACCATATCGGTCTGCGGATAAAAATGCGGCTGTTCCGCGTCAAGCGCGATAAAATCCGCTTTCTTGCCAACCTCGAGCGTGCCCAGCTCCTTCTCCTGCCATACGGTCTTCGCGCCGTTCACAGTTCCCAGCTTCAATGCCTCATACGCCGGAATAACGGTGGGATCGCCGGAGATGCCTTTATGAATCAAAGCGGCCAACCGGATTTCGTCGAACAGATCCAGATTATTATTGCTGGCTGCGCTATCGGTCCCCAAGGAAACCGTAACACCTGCCTGAATCAATTCCGGTACGCGTGCTACACCGCTAGCAAGCTTCAGATTGCTGGCCGGATTATGCGATACACCGACATTTTTCGCGGCAAGCAGGGAAATTTCCTCATCCGTCAAATGTACGGCATGCGCAACGAACGACGGACGCGAGAAGAATCCGAGCTTATCCAGATGCTCGACAGGGCGGCAGCCGTATTCATTGACATTCTGCTGCACCTCTGCAGCCGTCTCGGACATATGGGTATGTAACGGGACATCGAGCTCATGCGCCGCATCTATAATGCGTTCAATGTAATCGGGAGGACAAGTATAGGGTGCATGCGGGGACATCATAGTGGTGATTCGTCCATCCGCCTTGCCGTTCCAGTCTCTGGCGAAGCTCTTGGCTTCCTCCAGCTTTGCCGTCTGCACATCCGGCGGGCATAAGCCGATAACGCCGCGCGTCAACACCCCTCTGATACCCGACTGCTCCACAACCTCGGCCACGATATTCATCCGGTCGTACATATCCACAAAGGTCGTGGTGCCGGATTTCAACATCTCGATCACGGCAAGCGAAGTACCCCACCGGGTATCCTCATCGATATACTTGCCCTCCATTGGCCACATCTTCTGCTCCAGCCATACCTGGAGATTCTGATCATCCGAGTAGCCGCGCAGCAGCGACATTGCCGCATGACCATGCGTATTTATCAGGCCAGGCATGAAGATGAGGCCGCTTCCGTCCATACGCAGCGCGCCTTCCGGCAGCGGGCTTGGCGGCTGTTCGCCCAGATAAGTGATGCGGTCATTTTCAACCACCATATGCCCCTTCAACACGGGAGCCTTATCGTTCATTGTCACAAAGGTGCCGTTCTCAATCCATAACCGGTTCATCCGTTTCGTCCCCTTCTTTTTCCAGGTAATAGGCCAAGCTGAGCAGCTCCGTCGTAAAATCGGCATAATGGATACGAACATGCTCCGGGACGCGAAGGATCGTGGGGGCAAAATTCAAAATGCCCTCCACACCGGCTTCCACAAATCCGTCCGCTACATTCTGCGCTTCTGCAGCAGGTACCGTAATGATGCCGATGCGGATATTGCGGGCAACGACGATATCCTTCAACTGATCCATGGGCATGACGACCAGACTGTTGATCGCTACCCCGATCATGGCCGGATTAGCGTCAAAAACAGCGGTAATTTTCATATTATCTTTTAAATACGTATTGTAATTGCACAAAGCCCGGCCCAGGTTGCCGGCACCGACAAGTCCGACATTCAGACCTTGGTCCAGCTTGAGGATTTGGCGGATTTTCTCTATCAGATAGGATACATCATAACCGATCCCCTTGCGTCCAAATTCACCGAAGTAGGCGAGATCCTTGCGGATTTGGGCCGGATTCAGATCCAGTTTGTTCCCAAGCTCCTGGGAGGAAACCGTCTGCACGTCCCTCTTGCTCAAATCGCTGAGTACCTGCAAATAAACCGGGAGCCTGCGGACGACTGCTTCGGATATTTTCTTCATGACTTCACCCCTTCTTGACCTACGGACAACCATTCCCCGATTCGCGGAACGATCTGTTCCAAGTGCATATGCTCAATCTTCGGCCCTGGAAGTGAGTAAAGAAAATACTTGCCATAATACGTATCGATGACCCGTGTATCATAGATCAGGACAATCCCCCGGTCCCGGTTGGTGCGGACCAACCGTCCGAACCCCTGCTTGAAACGGATAACCGCCTGGGGAATGGACAGTTTCATGAACGGATTCTGCTTCTGCTCTTGCAGCAGCTCCGATTTGGCTTCAACGAGCGGATGGTTGGGAGGTTGAAAAGGCAGCCTCACAATAGCCAGGCAGGTGAGCGCATCGCCGGGAATATCGACCCCTTCCCAGAAGCTGCTCGTTCCCAGCAGCACCGATGCCGCCTGCTGCTGGAATCTGCGCGTAAGTTTGCTGCGGTTCCCGCTGTCAATTCCCTGTCCGAGCAGTTGAATTCCGCTTGGAGCCAGCAATTCCTTGAGCGGATCATAGACCTGGCGCAGCATCCGGTAGGAGGTAAACAGAACCAGCATTCTCCCTTTTGTCTGGATAGCGGCTTCAGCCAGTGATTTGATGAGCATTTCATTAAACAGCGGATCGCCCGCCGCTCCTTTCAATACGGGAAAATTGCGCGGAATGATGACCAGCGCCTGGTCCCGGTAATTAAATGGAGATGGCAGCTGAACCGTTTTAAGCCGTCCGCTTTGTTCATCCTGGTTCAGACCCAGCTGATCACAGGCATATTGGAAGGACTTCTGCACCGACAATGTCGCCGAGGTCAGTACAACGCTCCGTTTCAAATCAAAAAAATAATTGCGCAGCTGCTCGCTGACATTTGCAGGCACGGCGTACAAATGAATGGACTTGGCCCGATAGTTATTATTCGCTTCGATCCAGTAAACCATTTCCTTCTTGTCGGCCTTCATAAACTGGCGAAGATCATCCCTTGCTCTGGCCAGATCCTTGACCGTGCCGCTCAAATCCGTAACAAGCGCGGCAATCCCCGAATCATCCAGCTCCTCTTTGATCTCGGTGAAGAGCTTATCCAATGGCCGGATAATTTGGCTCAGATAACCATGGACAACCTCTTCCACAGCCTGTGCTTCCGACCATTGACCCGGCAGTTGGCTGCTCCTCAGACGCAGTACCAGCTGGCCGGATTCGCCTGAAGCCTCCTGAGCCATTGCGCTTCCCGGCTTGCCGCCTGCCGCACCGAAGCCCAGAAAGGTGAACAGCATATCAAACAAGCGGTCCCATTCATCGCGGAGTTCCCCAAATACGGGTACGACTTCATCGATTTGCTCGCGCCATTTGGCCGTACGTTCCATATCTTCATTGGACAGCTTGTGCCTAAGCTGAATAAGCTGGCCATTACGCGCATCTTTGCACAAGCGGCCAATGGGATGCTGAACGGTATGATAGGAAACCTGGGTTCCCAGATGCTTGCCTGCCACTTCCTCCAAATGATGCGCCTCGTCCACAATCAGATGATCGTAACCGGGAAGCAGGCGGTGATCGGCGCGGATATCCGTAAACAGCATGGAGTGGTTCGTGATCACGACATCCGCGATGTTGGCCTCCTGCTTTGCCCGGTGGTAATAACAGCGCTTGAACCAGGGACAGCTGCGGTTAAGGCAGGAGTCGGCGTCGCTTGATACCGTGCTCCAGAAATCGCTGCCCCTGTTGCCGAAATTAAGCTCCTCCTGGTCGCCATGCTCCGTCTCGCTCAGCCATACCACCATCTGAGCCGCTGTGATCCTGTCTTCATTGCGCGAAGCAAAATCCTGCGTCTGCACCTTGGCTTCATATTTTCGCAGGCAAAGATAATTCCCGCGGCCTTTAAAAACAGCCGCCCTGAAAGGATAAGGCATAACGGATTGCAGCAGCGGCAGATCGCGTTGGCGGAGCTGTTCCTGAAGATTAATGGTATGTGTGCTGACGACTATCTTTTTGCCCTGCTGGACACCATAGTATAGAGCCGGTATCAAATAACCCAGCGATTTCCCCGTGCCTGTGCCTGCTTCTATCATCAAATGATGGTCGTGCTCGAAGGCATCGATCACTTCCTGAAACATCATATTCTGGGGCTCCCGCTCCTCGTAACCGGGATTCAGAGCGCGAATTCCATCTTTTATATGCGTCAAAAAGTCATCGAACGACCAGTCATGAACCGACTCCGCCTCACCCGCCTCGCTTCGTGGAGGCTGCTCCTCCGTCCAGTCACCCGCCTTCATGGCAAATTGGCGAAAGTACGTATAAGCATCCAGATCAACGGAAGCCTGCATTTCCTTAATCGTTACCATTTGCCCGATAAACCAGGCCATATCGTCAATATCGTCATCAAATAAGCTGACTAGCCGCTCAAGCGTCATAAGCGGAAGCTGTTCCAGCTTCTTGTAGCACTCAATGAACAGCTCAGCCGTCGCCATTGCATCGCTGTCAGCCCGGTGATGCTGATCATGATCAATGCCGAATAATTCCGTAACCGCACCCAACTGATACGTGGTGAGTGTCGGATACAGGACACGCAGCAAGTCGATGGTATCCAGTCTTCTTCCGGCAAAAGGCATATAGCCGCTGCGGTCGAGCGCCGAGCTCAGAAAACCGGCGTCAAAGCCGACATTATGCGCGACCAGAACAGCGTCATCCAGCAGAGGAATGAGCTCCAGGAGCACATCCTCCACCGATGGCGCATTTTGAACCATGGATTCATCGATTCCGGTTAATTGGGTAATAAATGGCGGGATCACAATGGTGGGCTTGACGAATGAATTATAAGAACGGGATATTTGCATCGATTCATCTATAATAACAAGTCCAACCTGTATAATCTCATCGCCGGCACTATGTCCGGTCGTTTCCAAATCCAGTACCGCATAATTCATCCGGCTATTACGTCCTTTCGCAAAAACTAAAGCTGCCCGCTCCCGAAATATAACGACAAGTGGCCGGCCGAATGCTGCTGGCAGGACTTGATATTGGAGATGGGATCGGGAAATTCGGGATCGGATTCATGCGCTTTTACAAAATAACGCTCAGCCTGCTCCAAATTCATCCTGACAGCCTGTATGCATCCCAGCGCATTGAGCCCGAGAGCCCGCCATTTGGGATTATCCGTTATTTCAACAAGCAGTTGAAAATGCCGCTGGGCCTCGTGCCATTCCTGAAGATGCATAAAGGACATTCCCAGAAAAAGCTTTGCCTCATTATGCTCAGGTGAATAATGCAGGGCTTCCGTAAAATGCTCGGCAGCTTCTTTGAACATAAACAGTTTAAAGTATCCTTCGCCCCTGGTCATCGCCTGCTCAGACGCTGTCTCGTCATTCTCTCCGGCCGCATCTTGTGCAGGACACACAGCCGCTTCAGAAGGAGCAAACGGATGCTGCTGCAGCTGAAGGTACTTCTCGGCTTCCTGCAGGCTTGCAAGCTCCTCTGAAGGCGCTGTGGCAGCCGTCATAGCCGGAGCTTGAAGCTGAGCGGACTGCAGCTCGCGGAAATCAGCCATTTTCTCTTCAAACTGCAGCCAATGCTCAATGAAGCAGTCGCTGAACTCCTTTAGGAAAGCAAGCTTTTCATCCAATTGTTTTTTTTGCTCGGCATTTGCATGAGGATAATGAATCATAATTTCGTCCAACGTTTCATGCAGCGTTCCAAACACCTGTTTAATCATCGCCTGCATCCCACCTTCACTTGATATCGTGAATTTGTTATGCTCATTCTTTGCCCCGGCCCCTGTTTTCATACCCCATCCCAGAGGTTACACAGGCTTGGCATTGCATGCGGCGAGGATTGGACAGCTTACAAAATTGTGGCGTGAATTTCTTCCGTCATGGTCTGCACAGGGCGGTTGGCCTCATCGACGATGACGACTTTAGGTTTGTAGGTTTTTGCTTCTTCTTCACTCATCATAGCATAACAGATAATGATCACATTATCTCCGGGATGCACAAGTCTGGCCGCTGCTCCGTTCAAACAGATCACACCGGAGCCGCGCGGCCCGGGAATCACATACGTTTCCAGACGGGCGCCGTTATTATTATTGACGATCTGCACCTTTTCATTGGCCCAGATATCAGACAGCTCCATCAAATTTTCATCAATGGTAATGCTGCCTACATAATTCAGATTAGCTTCCGTGACGGTTGCCCGGTGTATTTTTGACTTCATCATTGTCCTAAACACTGTTTTAAGCACCTCCATACGGTTCCACGATACGATTGTCAATCAGCCGGGTTTTCCCGAATTTGACAGCCAGCGCAATAATAAGCGCATGAGGATAATTTTTGAGCTCCATATCCGCACCCGGCTCGCTCAAATCAGGATACTCCAGCAGCTCGGCGTAGTCGATTTCGGCAAGCGGCGCCTGCCCGATAAAAGCGTTTAGGCGCTTTTTTAGCTCGGGAGCCGTCATGCCGGGCTCAGTTATCCAGCCCTCTGCCTGCTCCAGCGCCTTGAACAAAATGACAGCCTGGGCACGCTCCCCCTCATTCAGAAACACATTGCGCGAGCTCATGGCCAGCCCGTCGAATTCGCGCAGCGTTTGGCAGCGGACAATCTCCACGGGAATATTCAGGTCGAATACCATCCGCTCCACAACCGCCACCTGCTGCGCATCCTTCATTCCGAAGTATGCCCGATCCGGCCTTATCAAATTGAACAGCTTGCTGACCACGGTTCCCACTCCGTCAAAATGGCCCGGCCTTGAGGCGCCGCACAGCCGCTCCGTTACCTCGCTGATCAAAACCTTGGTCAGCGGTTTCTTCGGATACATCTCTTCCAAACTTGGCATAAACAATAAATCGATTCCGTTGTTTTCCGCAATCGCAGTATCCCGTTCCCGGTCGCGGGGGTAACGATCGAAATCCTCATTTGGACCGAACTGGAGCGGATTAACGAAGACGGACAAGACGACATAGCCGCATTCCTCTTTGGCCCGTTTCATCATGCTTGCATGTCCGTCATGAAGAAAGCCCATCGTAGGCACAAGTCCGATCTTTTCATCAGGAAACTGGCGTCTTCGCTGCTTGAGCTGCTGATTTAGTTCATTCAGGGTTGTGGATACGATCATGGGACCTTCGTCTCCTTCTTCCCGGCTGATTCCAAATCGGACGAATTGCTTCCGTATAAGTGCTTAAGCGGCTCCTGCTCCGATAAAAAGACATGCTCCTGCTGGGGGAACGCCCTGGATTTCACATCCGCGACATACTTTCCGATCGCATTGCGCACAGTCGTACCCAAATCCGCGTAAGTTTTGACAAAGCGTTTCTCCCGGTAGGGTGAGGCATACTGCAGAATATCATGGTAGACCAGCACCTGCCCGTCACAGCCGCGCCCGGCGCCGATTCCAATGGTCGGAATGGTCAGGGCTTCCGAGATGGCTTCCGCCAGTTGCTCGGTTACAAGCTCCAGCACAATAGCAAACGCGCCTGCTGCTTCAAGTGCCTTGGCATCATCGATCAGCTGCTGGGCTTCCTTCGGAAGCTTGCCCTGAACCTTGTAGCCTCCGAGCTGATGGACCGATTGCGGCGTCAAACCGATATGGCCCATAACCGGTATACCGGCCCGTACGCAGGCGGCAACCTCCTCGGCGATGTCAGCGCCGCCTTCCATCTTGATGGCGTGCGCATAGCCCTCCTGCAGCAGTCTGGCTGCATTGCGCAGCGTCGTCTCGCTGCCCAGCCGGTAAGTCATGAACGGAAGATCCGTTACAATAAAGGTATTCTGCGCACCGCGGGCCACCGCCCTGGAATGGTACACCATATCATCAAGTGTTACAGGTATTGTCGTATCGTAGCCAAGCACAACGTTGCCCAGGGAATCGCCGACGAGAATAACGTCGATGCCGGCTTCCTCGGCCAGCTTGGCGGATGGATAATCATAGGCAGTCAGCACTGAAATTGGCTCGCCGCTTTGCTTCATTTTTTTCAACTTCGTAATAGTCAACGGTTGTTTCATGAGCTTTCTTCCTCCTTCTTGGTAGTATGCTTATAAACGCAAAAAAACCTTTCAGCTGCCGCTAAAAAGGTCCCCATCCAAAAAGGAACGTCTTGATTGCCACAAGCGGCTTCCTTCTGTCTCGGTCCCTAACGGCTCAGAGCAGAGTACGCACTGCCATGCAAAAGACATCAAACAACCACTATGATTGCCATGAGTTGATTCCATCGGTGCGGTTCTTTTCAAGAATGATACCGCCCTGAAATCAAGCTTTGATGAATACCTTGAGTATAGCAAATAAACGTCTTCCCGTCCATCAACGGTTCGCGGACGGGAAGCTTATATCTGCGGAGAATACGGGAACTACCGAACCATCGCTGCACTGCACAAGCAGCGCCCCGCGGTCGTCAAGACCAATCGGCATTCCTTCGACAACGCCTGAGGGCGTGGTCAATCTGGCCGGCTTATGAAGGGTAATGGCGAGCGCTTCCCACAACGTGCGTATCGGCGTGAAGCCCTCCTTATGGTAGACCGTGTAGAGCTGCTCGAATTGCACAATGAAAGCGGCGATAACCTCTGACCTCTCCACGGGCCGGCCGAGTACAATCCGCAGGGAGGTAGCAATCTCCAGCAGCTCCTGCGGGTAATCCGCTTCCTCCAGATTCACGCTGATTCCGATTCCGGCCACCACATAGCGCAGCCGTTCATCCTCCGCTGTTGACTCCAGCAGAATGCCGCTGATTTTCTTGCCTCCAATAAGCAGATCATTGGGCCACTTGATGCCGATATCCAGCGGTGCGATGGACTTGAGCGCGCGGCAGAGCGCCACCGCTGCAAGCAGTGTCAGCTGCGGCGCAAACTGCAGCGGAATGCCTGGACGCAGCACCATGCTCATCCAGACTCCCTTGCCTGAAGGCGACACCCAATTGCGTCCCATCCGGCCGCGTCCGCTGGTTTGCTGCTCTGCAATAACCAGCGTCCCTTCAGGCGCGCCCTCCTCAGCCAGCCGCTGTGCAACATTTTGCGTAGAATCCACTGAATCCAGCAGCTTGATGGAGGGGACGAAAGAGGTACCCCGCAGCTTGTCCAGAAGTTCAGGCATAGTCAGCTTCGAAGGTTTGCCGAGCAGCCGGTACCCCAGTCTGCGCGAAGCTTCGATCTGATAACCCATCGCTTCCAGCTTTTTGATATGCTTCCATACCGCTGTCCGGCTTATATTCAAATCCTGGCTCAACACTTCGCCGGATAAATAACGGCCTTCCTGCTGCTCCAATAGCTCAATAATCCGATTATCCATAACTGCTCCTTGCCGGCGTTTGATCAGCCTTCCGGTGAATTAGACCTGTATAGCAGCTCCGCATATTGCAGCAGCTGTTCCTTTTCGTTAGCCACTTCTGCGAAAGCCGCAGCCTGGAGAAGCCTGTTTAACAGCAGTCCCAGCCAGGGCCCGGCAGGCTTCCGGAGCCGCTGAAGAATTTCCGAACCGTCCACAGCAAGCTCAGACAACTCAGCTGCCGGCAGAGCAGAGAGCTCATGGGCCAAGTGAGCAATCAGAGATTCGTTTCGGGCTGTCAACGTCCTGCCGTGATCAGCTGTATCAGAATTCCGCTTCTCAGAGCTATCAATTCCTCCTGCTATGAGCATAGGAAGCACTCCTGAAATCCGCAGCCATGCGCTGCAGGCAGGCTTGCCCTGCTGCAGAATCAACAGCTTCCACTTGCGGTCCAGCTCGTCCCGCTTAATGTCCTCCCGCAGCAGGCAGGCTTCAATTGCTTCCATCATCGAAGCCTGAACAGCAATAACGGACGACAAATGCGCCGTTCGTTTGACAGAGAATCGGAAGGCCTGGAACAGCTGCAGCGCGTCCTGCCTGGACAAGGCCATTGATATGCAAACAGCTGCCCAGCGGTCATCCAGGTCCACGATATGTGGAAAATCAGCGAAGATCTCTCCGGCCGTCCTAGTCCATCGTCGATCCTTCAAGGCAGCAGGCAAAGGAGCTTTTGTATAATCCATCAGCCCGCTTGATATCAGCCAAGCCCCTGCCCTGTCCGGTTGCGCACCGCCAACCATTTTGTCGCATTCTGCGCCAATCCGCTCCATGGCAATATGGACAAGCAAGCCGCGGTGTCTTTTCATTGCCCGCCAGGTTCCCAAAGCAATCCGCAGCTTGAATTCGGCAGCGAATCTTACCGCACGAATCATTCGCAGCGCATCCTCCTGAAATCTTGTATCGGGATCGCCGACACAGCGCAGAATACCGCGTCTGATATCTTCCATGCCGTTCATAGGATCCACAAGTTCCCCATTTGAACGCAAAGCCATGGCATTGATTGTAAAATCACGCCTCTGCAAATCCGCTTCCAGCTCGCTGACGAACTGCACGGAGGCAGGTCTGCGAAAGCCCTCATAATCCGATTCTGTCCGGAAGGTTGTCACTTCATACAACTCATCGTTCAGGATCACGGAGACCGTTCCATGTTGAAGCCCGGTAGGGATCGTCCTGCCAAACAGCTCCATAACCTGATCCGGCGTTGCTGCCGTGGCGATGTCAACATCCTTCAAGGGACGCCCAAGCAACGAGTCGCGTACGCAGCCGCCGACAAATACAGCTTCAAATCCATGGGATTCCAAGGTTTGCAGAACAGGGAGCGCAGCAGTAAGGGACTCGTTCCATATGCTCCTCACAATTAATCGCACACCGGAACCGGAATTTCGGCTTCAATGCCAAGCACCCGGTAATAGATCCGCTCATATTCCGCCGTGATCAGATCATTGCAGAATTGGGTCCGCGCTCTATGGAGGCATGCTTCGCGGAACTGCTGGTACATGGTTTCATCCTGCAGCAGCGAAATGGCATGGTGCGCCATATCTTCCGTATCCCCGATCGGGGAGAGAAAACCGGTTTCTCCATGTGTAACAAGCTCAGGTATTCCCCCTGCAAATGAACCGATCGTAGGCACACCGCACGCCATGGCTTCAAGCGCGACAAGACCGAAGCTTTCCTTCTCCGAAGGCAGCAGCATAATATCGGCAATGGAAATCACATGCGCCACATCATCCTGCTTGCCAAGAAAATGGACCTTGTTCTCGAGCCCAAGACTGCGGATTTTATGCTGGACCTTGGGCAGATCCGGTCCTTCTCCCACCAGCAGCAGACGGCTGGGTACATGCTCCGAGACCTTTGCAAATATATCCACCACATCACTGACCCTTTTCACCGGCCGGAAATTGGATATATGCATGAGAATTTTTTCGTTCTTGCCAACAAAATCACTGCGCAGCGAAGAACATTCCCGGGGGTAATACACCCTTTTGTCGACAAAATTATAGGTCAGATCAATCGGTTTATTTATATCCAGCAGATCACGGGTCTCCTGAATAAGATCATTGGAGACCGCAGTGACGGCATCGCTTTTATTAATAGCCAGGCGGATTAAATCCTTCAGCGATTCATCCTGTGCGAGCACGGTAATATCGGTGCCGTGAAGCGTTGTAACGGTTTTTAGACCTTCTCCCACCATTTCTTTGGCCAAATAAGCGCAAATGGCATGGGGAACGGCATAATGGACATGGAGCAGATCCAGATTTTGCATTTTGGCTACTTGAGCCATTTTGCTGGCCAGAGACAAGTCATAAGGCGGATAACGGAAAACATAATAATCGTTGACTTCAACCTCATGATAAAAAATATTTTTCTGAAAATGGCCAAGCCGGAATGGGACACTATGCGTAATGAAATGAATTTCATGTCCTCTTTCAGCAAGCAATTTGCCAAGCTCCGTTGCCACAACCCCGGATCCGCCCAATGTCGGATAACAGGTAATTCCGATTTTCAAACGTCTTTCCACCTTTGACACCCCCGCTGTACGCTGATGTTTGAATCTATGTAACCATATGACCTTGAATAAGAAACGGCTGCAGTACTTCTTTGGTTTAAAATAAGGTGACCCGATGTGGGGTCTTGATTGCAAAGCCCTCGGCGTAAGCATAGCCGCGTGTCTGGCCGAGCAGCAAGTCCCGTGCCTCCACCCGCTGAGTATAGCGGTCCGTGAGCGGTGTGCTCACCCGGTCTTCTCCCTCTCCGGGAGGGGCGAATTGGGAACGGTAGCAGCGAAGCGCCTGCTGCTTCTGCTCCTGAAACTCGCTGATATCCACAATCAATGAAACTTCACTGCTGTCATTAATATAATAAAAGTACAATTGCTCCACCTGAACGGGCGGCAGCTCCGGCAGGTAATTGCGAAGCTTCGCATTGAATACCGCCGCCTCCACCAACCTGCTGCAGTCCGTATGGTCGGGATGACGATCCACCCAATAAGGAGCAAATACAATTCGCGGCCGCAGCCGGCGGATTTCTGTCACAACCGCTTCCAGCTGATCCTGTGAGCCGGCTATCCCCCGATCGGGAATTCCCAGACACGAGCGGGAGGATAGACCAAGCACCGCGGATGCCTCGGCAGCTTCCTGCCGCCTCGTTTCCACGGTGCCGTTAGAGGACATTTCCGCCCGGGTCAAGTCGCAGATGGCGACCTTGATGCCCGCGTGCGCGTGCTTGGCAAGCGTTCCGCCCATCCCGATCTCCACATCGTCCGGATGCGCGCCAAAGGCCAGAATATCTACGGTTTCCATTATATAGGGTCTCCCGGTTTATATTTGTGAACCAATTCGCGCCATCCGAATTCACCCCGCTCTAGCGAGTGAACCAGCAATTCTCCTGTCGCGATATTGGTCGCCACCGGAATTCCTTGAACGTCGCATAAGCGAAGCAGGGCGATAATATCGGGCTCATGCGGCTGAGCCATGAGAGGATCGCGCAGAAAAATAATCAAGTCCATCTCATTTTGCGCGACCATCGCCCCAATTTGCTGGTCTCCGCCGAGCGGACCAGACATAAAACGATGAATCGATAATCCCGTCTGCTCCATAATGCGTGTTCCGGTTGTACCGGTGGAGTAAAGTGTATGGTCTTTAAATACATACTCGTAGGCAATGACGAAATTGACCATTTCTTCTTTTTTTCTATCGTGTGCGATAAACGCGATATTCATCCTGAACGTTCTCCTCTCGCGATTCAAGAAGAAACGGCTCTCGCCTATTGCGCAGGACCGTTGACAAGCAATATGTCCTACCAACGGTTCTGCGCCAGCTTTGGCGGCGGTGGGCGATGCAAGTTTCTTCCCTCTGTAATATCAGAATTTGTACAGGCACAGCCTAACCTTTCTGATATTCCAAAGAAGGTTGTTGTTAATCCATAATGTGCTCAAATCCATATATGAGTCCCGTATAGGTCATGACTTTCTTAACCGCAACACTCACGCCCGGCATATAACCGGCTCTGTCATAGGAATCATGACGAATTTTGAGCGTTTGGCCAAACCCTCCAAAAATAACCTCTTGCTGTGCAAATATGCCTGGCAGGCGTACGCTATGTATGCGGAACCCGTTGTAGTAGCCGCCGCGCGAGCCCTCAATACTTTCTTTCTCCTGAGGGTTGCCCTGGCGCAGCTCCTCGCGCACCTCGGATATCAGCTCCGCTGTTTTGACCGCCGTTCCTGATGGAGCGTCGAGCTTCTGGTCCCCATGGTATTCAATAATTTCGACATGAGGCAGATATTTGGACGCCTGCGCGGCAAATTTCATCATCAGTATGGCGCCAATCGAAAAATTCGGGGCAATGAGTCCCCCTATCCCCCGGCTTTGGCATTGCCCATCCAGCTCTTCAATTTGTTCCGGCGTGAAGCCCGTCGTCCCAATGATCGGCCGTACGCCGTACTCGATAGCAGTGCGCGTATTATGATAAGCCGCATGCGGCACCGTGAAATCAACCAGCACATCGGCAGCGGATTCTCTCAATGCCGTATCCAGATCCGCCGAGACCACTACCCCGCAAGGCCCAAGTCCCACGAGGGTTCCGGCATCGACCGGACCTGCGGACGGTGCGACGGCAGCGACCAACGCAAGCTGCTCATCCTCAAGCACCATTTTTACAACTTCCCTGCCCATACGGCCGCTTGCGCCTGTTACGGCTACTTTGATTAACTGCGTCATAGCTGCATCACCTGTTCCTTTTTCGTTTTCTTCGCTGTTCTCGAGTCAGCGCCTGCCGGTTCCGCTTTATATTGGCAAACAGCCGCTTGGCGGCTGAATGCTCGGGATCAAGACGCAGCGCCCCGCGCGCATATATGAGAGCTTCATCATAACGATTGAGTGACACATATGCGGCTCCCAGCAGCAGGAGCGCCTCCATATTAAGCGGATCGAGGCGCGAGGCCTCCAGCAGCATATTCAGGGCATATTCGGTGTCCTGAGGAGTATGCGCAAGCAATTCCTCCGCGTCGCTCACAAGCTGCTTGGCCTGGACCGTGCGCAGATGGAAGCGATATTCTTCCAGTTCCGGCGCAAGCTTGACGGCTTCCTCGGCATATTGCAGCGCTTTGGGCCATTTGCCGCTTCGTGCGCAGGTTATCGAGCATCTGTAGTATGCCGCCGCATTGGTTGGCTCCAGCGCAATCGCCTCTTCGAAGCGAGCGATCGCAAGCTCAAAGTCACCGCCGAGGATGGCTTCATATGCTTTTTTAATACTTTCAGCTCCGTCCATCCGCCCATCCTCCTTTACATAGAGTGATGGTACAGCATATGTCCGGAATCTGTTTACGGTTCGACGTTTTTTCGTGTCCACCTGTCAGCATCGCGCGTATTAAACTTGTTCAGCACACGGTCATGCGCCTCCGCAAGGTCGATTCCAAGCGAGTTTGCAAAGCATATGACTATAAATAAAACGTCGCCAAGCTCCATCTCAATGGAGTTGTCGGCTTCATCCGCTTTTTTCGGTTTCTCCCCAAAGCGATGATTAACCTCGCGGGCAAGCTCCCCCACTTCCTCGCTCATTCGGGCCAGCATCGATAGTGGACTGAAATAGCCTTCCTTGAATTGCGAAATGTATCTGTCAACCTCGCGCTGCATTTCGGCAAGTGTTTTCTCCGTCATCGCTATCTTTCCTTTCGCCCCTCATGGTTCACTCCATATGTTATCGCAAAGCGGGATTGAAAACAACGTTTTTGATTGTTCCCAAATTAGCCATACTAGCAAGTACAGGCTCGATGACCGCCATTCTAACACAACTTTGGATTGAAGCTGCGGACCCCCTTCTCTTTGCGGAGAGTATACGATATGGTTAGTGAAGCAAGCATGATTACATATGAAAGGAGCATTAGTCGATGACCCTCCGTACGTCAACGCTGCTGCGGACGCTGCCGGTTATTATGCTGGGCACCGCCATTTATGCCTTTGGACTTCACTATTTTATCCTTCCCAACGAGTTGATGGAGGGCGGAGTTACCGGGATAGCGATACTGCTTCATTATGCCTTCAACTGGCCCTTGTCGGTCTCAACCCTGGTATTGAACATTCCTTTATTTGCAGCAGGCTGGCGCTTCCTTGGACGGTCGCAGCTGGGGTATTCTCTGTTCGGGACCCTCTCGCTGACATTTTTTCTCGCTTTGCTCGAGAAGCTGATCGCCATCGGCTGGATCGTCCCCTTCCGCACTTCAAACGACTATATTCTTGCAGCGCTCTACGCTGGAGTAACATTGGGACTTGGTCTCGGGCTTGTATTCCGGTTCGGCGCCACAACCGGCGGGGCCGATATCATTGCCCGGATTGCATCCAAGCACAGGGGCTGGAGCATGGGACAAATCATCTTATTTCTTGATGCGGCCATTATCGGCTCCTCCCTGTTGTATATCTCGAAGGAGAAGGTGCTGTATACCCTGGTTGCTGTCTTTATCGGTTCCCGGGTGATTGATTTCATACAGGAAGGGGCTTATGCAGCCAAAGCTTTCTCTATTTTCACGGAGGATGGTGAACATCTGGCCAGACTGATTACGCAGGAAATGGATCGGGGAGTGACGCTTTTTCCAGCAAGAGGAGCATTTTCCGGGAATCAGAAGGAAGTTGTCTACTGCGTAGTTGCCCGCCATGAGATAAGACAGCTGAAAACGCTCATACACAGTCTGGACCCGCTGGCATTTATCGTTGTAACGGATGTGCATGATGTACTCGGAGAAGGATTTCAGCAGAAATGAAGCAAACAGGGCTGTCACGGATACCTTATCTTAGAAGGTGTCCGTGACAGCCCTGCTGCCGGATGGTTTGGTCAGCGCCGCTTTTTAGCTGGAATGGCGGTACCGTGTTTTTGTTCAAAAGCATATCTGCGCCAACCGGCAAATGCCAAAATTCCCATTACAATTGCCGAAATATAAAGCACTGCCAGCTGCTCGCTAACCGGAGCTCTTCCCACATCGTCAGGCATAACCGGAAGATGCTGGTTTATGGCTGCTTCCGCCTCATCGATGCCAAATAATGAGCTTGCCGCTTCTTCAAGCGAAGCAAGAGCTGTGGAAACAGCAGGAGTGCCTCCGCTTGCCTGCCTGCTGGCTTCGAGCATATGCCGGATGTAATCCAGACTGCTCTGCAGATGCGTATTCAATAATTCAGGCCGCTGCATCAGAGCAGCCATTTCGATTCTATCTATATGCCGGCTGTAGGTTTCAAGCTGCTGCAGTGCTGCCAATGCATGATCGTTGCCTTGCGACTTCCAGGCAAGATGAACCCGGCGCAGGTCATCCTGCAGCACATCCTCATACTGCAGCCAAAGCGGAGCTGTTGGATTGATCAACACATCAACAGCAAGCTTCATTCTCGCAGCCTCATTTATCCATTCCGGGCTGGTCCGGTTATATGTCAGGTCTTCCATGACCTTGTTCACACTTTGATCCCATGATTTCCAACCAGTCTGACTGCCCAGCTGACGAATCTCCGAAGATTTTGCGGCCTGCCGGATCCTGCTCAGCAGCGTATAGGAAAGCTGCCGGTTGCCATTATTCGCAGCCGTGTAGAACGCCTCCGAGAGCATCTCCAGAGATTCCAGCGAGGCGGGAAGACTTCCGGCAAGTCCGGTCATAGCTTGTACATGCTGGACCTGGTTTGGCCCTTTATCGCTGCATCCAACAACCATGAGCATCGCCGCGATGCCGACTATTAACCCTGACAACGATAATTTCACGCTCATCCCCTCCATTATTACTTTATGGAGGGCTGTCCAATTTTAGACCTTGCGAAATTTGAGCGTCAGGTTCGTCACCAGCAAGGTCAGGATCGATAATCCGATTGTGAAATTGCGAATCGCATCCAGATCATCTTCGAGCACGTTTGGCAGCCAAGGGAAGATATCACTGCTGTAATCCAGAATATCGTTCAATAGCATCCACATGAGCGCAATCACAGCGGCAGTTCGTCCGAAAATCATAAATCTTACGAACAATAGACCTTCGAGCGCCATCCCCAGATGAGAAACAACAAGCATATAGTCCTGCCACACGAGCGCATCACCTTGTGCGGCTCCGGCAGCAATCATCGTAACCGCCCATATTCCATATTTAAATGAAGTCAGAACCGCAAGCGCCTCGATGATGGAGCGCAGTCCGATAAAAGCTGAAGAAGGAACTCCTGCTTTGGGGAAAAGCAAAAATAAGAGCGCCAACGTAAAAAACAGGCTTCCAGTCGGACTGTCCGGCACGAAAACCACCTGCCAGAGCGGATTATTCTCGATGGTATACTCGATTTGATTCCCGTACCATATATAGCCATAAACCGTTCCTGCCGCATTCACGATAAACAGCAGCCACAGCATGACCCGGTTGGTCAAAAACGATCTGCTCCAGAAAAAAGAGAGAGAAGACAAGAAAGCCACCCTTTCATTGGTGAGGTCGGATTAATTTACAAAAAAAACCTGATCGAGTCTTCCGATCAGGTTTATCATGCAAGCTGTATTACTCAGGTTTCTTCTGCTTCGCAAGCCAGGTGGTTAATTGATCGATTTCTTCCGCACTCAAAGTATCCTTGAAGGCAGGCATTTTTCCTCCGCCTTTACCATTGGTGACCGTATCAACCAATTCTTCTTTGGTCAGTATGTCGCCAACGCCGTGAAGCGATGGTACCTGGGAACTTTCATTACCTTTGAGATCTGCGCCATGGCAGGTAATACATTGAGCTTTCTTCGTAATTTCTACTGCCGGATCATCTGCGTCCACCAGCGGAATGCTTGCCGCTTCCTGCGCAGCCTGTCCCGGCTCCTGGCCTTTGGAGGCAGCCTCGCGGGCTTTCTCTTCACGAACGATATGCTCAGGAACCGTATTGGTCAGAGCCAGCTCATGCTGATAATGATCCCAGGATGTTTTCGTCAAATAAAAAACCGAGATCAGCGATAAAATCATCAGGATCGAAGTTATTGGACGTCTGTAGAAACGGCGTTCTTTGCCGGTATCGAGGAACGGCGCAAGCAGCAGCGCCCCGAATGCGACACCAGGTACACCTACAGTTCCCAGTACAACATACCCTCCGGAAACGTAAGGAAGCTTCAGAAATTGATACAGGAACAGGAAGTACCAGTCCGGCATCGGAATAAACGCCGCGTTCGTCGGATCTGCCGGATAACCGAGCGGTGCCGGTTCCGCAATCGTCAGGACGAGGAAACCCACGAGTACAACAACCCCGACCATCCATTCTTTAAGCAGGAAGTTCGGAATGAAAGCTTCCGATTTCCCCGGATAGGCGGAATAGTCAGGTGGTACGGCCGGAGTCCGAACGCGCTGTCGAACACGCGAATCGCCAACGAAGACGACCTTTTCCCCAGTTTTCTTTTCATGTGCCATTCGCAAATTGCCTCCCTTCGACTTATAGTGGTCCCGAAATACCTTGCTTCCGGATCATAAAGAAGTGAGCCGCGAGAAGCGCAAGCAATGCGCCTGGTAAGAAAAAGACATGGATGGCGAAAAAGCGTGTTAACGTTTCGGCACCGACAATTTCTCCGCCCTGCATCAGTTCTTTAATATATGTACCTATGTAAGGTACCGATTCAGCGATCTGGATACCAACCTTTGTTGCAAAATACGCTTTGTTATCCCAAGGAAGCAGGTAACCTGTGAAACCGAGACCCAGCATAATGAAGAAAATAAGCATGCCGACAACCCAGTTCATTTCACGAGGCGCCTTGTATGAGCCTGTAAAAAATACCCGCAGCGTATGCAGGAACATCATAACGATAACAAGGCTCGCTCCCCAGTGATGCATCCCCCGCACAATACCGCCAAAAGCGACCTTATGCTGCAGATAGTCAACACTTTTGTATGCGTTGATAATATCCGGCACGAAATACATCGTGAGGAACATACCCGACAAAATTTGGATAACCGTGATGAAAAACGTCAGTCCGCCGAAGCAATACACGAATGCGGAGAAATGATGGGCAGGGTTAACGTGCTCCGGCACCTCATGGTCGGCGACGTCCCTCCACATCGGCGTAATATCAAGACGTTCATCAATCCAGTTGTATACACCTTTTAACATCTGAGCTTACGCCTCCTTATTTGAACCGTGTATTCGGCATAACCGGGCCGAGATAGATCCATTCATTCTCAACCTTCAATTCATACTCATCAAGCGGTTTTGGCGCAACGACGAGATTCTTGCCCTCCTGTGTATAGTGGGCGCCATGGCAAGGACACACATATTGATTGTTTTTTTCCGTGTTCCAGCCGATCGTACAGCCCAGATGCTTACACACTGGCGACAAAGCAAACATTTTACCCTGTGAATCTTTTGAAATCCACGCGGTCAATTCAGGGTCACTGATATACCAGCCGTCAACCTGATGGATTTTGAATTTAAATTCCTGCGGTTCATTGGTTATTTTGGATGCTTCAACTACTTTAACGAAGGTACCGGTTTCTTTTTTCTGCAAAATCGGATCAACCGCAAACCGCACCATCGGGAGTATCATTCCTGCGCCCATGAATGCGCCTGCGCCTCCGAGCGTATACGACAGAAATTGACGCCGGGACATTCCGTTTCGTTTTACCGGACGGTGTGCGGTTTCTTGATGTTCGTGATTACTCATCTACTGTTCTACCCCCTTTGCGAGCCATATCTTGTGTTCTGCCGGAGAAGGCAAAACGTATTACGAACTAGGACATTACCTATAATAGCCTAGGTGGTTTGGAGCGTCAAGAATGAGGTGGGCAAATTGCAGATCGTACGAAAATCGTTCTTAAATTTGTTATCATTTTGTCACAATTGACCTTGTCTGGCATTTGTTTTTCCCCATCATGCCCTACCTTATGCAAGCAAACATGAAAGTTTATGAAGTTGTCTGGCCCAGCCACAAATGTCGAATCGACTCGCTTACAGCTTCTGAACTTGGCAAAGCACCCGACAAATCCAATCCGATGAACAGGTCCGCTTCCTCCGCCTTCATGAAGGCGGGTTCGGCAAAAGCAGCCGCGACAATCACATATTTAAATCCGGCCGAACGTTTTAAATTCAGACATGCGCCGGCGACTTGCCTAATGGTTTCCTTGTTCCATTCTCCATAATGGCAGGCTGGATATGTAACGGTACGGCCCTTGAACGGCTTTTCGATCAGATCAAGCACATCCCTCAGCTTCTCAAGCGCTGCCGTAGCCTGATACGGCGCCTCAGCGCCGGAAAGACCGGTTACCGGCAGGATTGCCGTATCCAGATAAGGCTGAAGCTCCGCCCATTGCTCAGGGGTAAGATCGCTGAATTTCATCGTAATTCATTCACCTTTCTTTGTTCCATTCTGTTTATAATGTCGCTTCGCTTAACTTATCCTATTATCCTATCACATAATGATGGACAAACAAATGGCCCGCAACCGCTTTCGGATCTTCATCCGGCGGTGCAGGCCAAATCGGCTGTATGGAGCAGTATATCGCCCACTTATACGTGCAGCAGTTTCAGTTCTTCTGTCAAACGCTGGAACGTATCCCTGTCTCCAGAGATAAGCGCCTCATCGATCGCCTGGTACAGCCGGTCTTTGCGGAACTTAAGCACAACCTCGTCCAGCATCATTTCCGCAGCAAGTCCCAGCATTGCTTCATACGTCACTTTCATTTTGTCCATAGGATACACCTCCAACACCGCGCCTAAGAGATCCTATATTCATTCCTTTCGCCATGAAGGCTTCCATCGTCCGTGTCTCATACGTTGCAATCGTCTTTTTTGTCCGGTTATCGACGATTAAAGCAGGCGATTCAAGTGAAGACATATAGGTTGAACTTTTCTTCTAAACTAACCGACGAGCGAACCGGCTCTTACTTTACTATATTCAGGGCAGCCAGCGTCGCTAAGGACGTTGGCCCTTACGAGCAACGAATGTGCGTTTGCCCGTCTGTGTCAGGGTTCTTCAGTTCAAAACAATAGCGTCATTCTCGATGCTTAATCCCGCTACGATGGAACGTCCAATCGGTGTCATGCGGACAACCTGCCCGCTTGCCGGATCATCTCCGATCCTGAGCAGCCCCAGATGCATCATCATCCCGAGCAAGCGCTGTTCCAGTATCGTTTCCGGTTGATCGTAGTAGAAAGGTTTTATATAGGGGGTCAGCACCGTTTGCAATGAGGCAAGCTTCACCCATTTGTGCGACAGCTGGTCAATCCAGTGTACGATAGCCCTGATGTTGGGAATAGCGCCTTTATACAGACGCAGCCAGAACACATAAAGCTTGTCCGACGGCTCGGGGATCCGCTTCAGCTGGCGCTCCTTCCCGGCAGATGTCAAAGTAAGCAGGGAATCAGCCTCGGATAACCATCCGTTATAGTAACAGTAGTCGTAAATCAGGGACAGCCGGTTCGGGTAATCTTTAATCCTCCGCCCATAACCAAAACGCCATTCGCCTCTTGCGGGAAATGCCTCCTTCACGCCAAAGCGGTCCATGATTTGCATCATGCTGCGCTTATACATGACACTATCAGAAGTCAGAGGGATTTCATTATGGTAAACAAAATCCAGGAAATGCATGACATCTTCACCCAAAATAAGCTGCTCATCCCGGTAAGCGTGAGGTTCTTCCTCCACATAGACCGCTTGGGCAAGAAACTGTTTGCCCAGCGTTTCCTTGAAACGCTCCTTCAGATCGCTGGGAACTTGAAACAAATACCGGTTGGGGCCTTCATAGCCGTTGAACAGCCATCCATACTGCTTGAATCGGGATATCGTCTCGCGCGGCCCGCTTTCCACAGCGGGTACTGGCGACTTTTTCGAACGCTTGGCAGGTTTTTTCGTTTCCTTGGCTGTGGGCTGCGGCAGAACACTGGGTGTTACAGCCGCTGGCTCAGCAGAAGTCTGACCGAACTTGCTTTGCTGCACACGTGCGATCAGTTCTTCCAGGCTGAACGAATCTCTGGAGTCAAAGAGCAGCGAGTTGATAAAACGCAAATCTTCCATTTTCATTGAGCCGATTTGAGTCTCAAACACTTCCCTGCGGTTTACCGTTGATAAAATAGACTGGATCAACTCATTCTTTGAATTACCGCTGCACTCGCATCGGTAGGTAGTCGCAATACGGCTTAATTGACCGATGTCCGCGTAACTGAGCATATCCGCCAATTTCAACTTGTCCGCCCCCATTCCCGGTTTCTCTTGCAGGTTTACTACCATTATGGGAACTTTAACGGATTTTATAACCTCGGAACATAAAAAAAAGCCGCCCGACCGTCAGGACGGTCAAGCAGCTTAGGCAGATAATGGTCGGGACTTAATGACGTTCGGCATGGATCTGTTCCAGATGTATAGCGCAATTATGGAGCAATGGTATCCACTGTTTATCCGAACGCTCCATAATGGAAAAAGACATATTCACAATGGGTTTATCCTCCAGATCACTGCACATCGCCTGCATTAATTGAGCCAGCAAACTTCCGTGTGTGACAGCAAGAATATTGCCTTTGGAGTTGTTCTCCGCTGCCTCTTCAACAAAAGAAAGTGCGCGGATGCGAAGCTCTTCATCCGTTTCCTGCCCGCTGTCGCTTTTCCGCCAATCCGGGCCCCATCGTTCCATACGCTCTGATTCCGTTGTGCCCTCGATAGCGCCGTAATACCGCTCTCTCAGACGCTCGTCTGCCGGCAATAGCGGGATGCCAAGCTTCTCTGCTATAATCCGTCCTGTTTCCCGGGCACGGCTCAGATCGCTTGTTACTACCCCGTCCCAGCGTATCTCTTCACCGCTAAGTCTCGCCGCAAGGGCATGAGCCTGCCTGATCCCTTCCGCATTAAGCGGCGTATCCGTTTGACCCTGGATTTTACCAAGCGCGTTCCAATCGGTTTTGCCGTGACGGATAAGTCCGAGTCGCAATCAAAGCCCTTCTTTCTTGTTGGACATATACTTAATTTCGCGTTCGCGAAAACCAGTTCAGGATAAGCAGCGTCATAATCATCCCAAGCAGGGAAAAAGCAACCCAGTACTGCGGAATGGTCGGTACAACATTAAGTATTATGGGATCACTGATGCTGGCCACTGGAACATCCGCATAAAAAGCGGCGCTGATGACCGAGCTGTCGTTGGATGCGTCAGCTGTATCCAGCATCCCTGTCATTTTGGCAACATCGGCAGTAGAAGAACCATCATAGCCAATCATAAGGTAAAATAAACCGCAAACGAATATAGCCATACAGCATGCAATGACCGCTGTCATGTTTCGGCGGAATGTCCGGGTGAATTGATAGCTGCGGGTAGGAATCGGCATCAGCCAGCTTTGCTCGCTGTAAATCCGTTCCATCACATCGCGGTTCACATGATCAATGGGAGCCATTTCGTCCTCATTGTCGGAGAAATCACGAATCAATTCTTCACTTTCCTGCCATATGCGAAAATCCTCCCTGCATGCTTCACAGGTTAGAAGATGCTCATCTACCATTATACGTTCTTTATCATTCTCGGGCAAATCCCAATAGATGCCAAGCGACTCTTGAACTTGGAGGCACTTCATCACGTTTTCATCCCCTCGTATTCCTCCAGCAATGGCGAATCGCCGAAATACGGTTCAAGCTGTACTTTAACGCTGCTGCGTGCACGAAACAATAAGGATTTGACCGAGCTTACCGTCTGTCCGAGGATACTGGCAATCTCCTGGTAATCCAGTTGATCGTATTCCCGCAGAATAAGCGCGGAGCGTTGTTTCTCGGGCAGACTGTTGATCGCTTCCCTTACCATCGACATCCGCTCATTTTGCAGCAAACGATGCTCAGGCACCGTATCGAGAGCTGCTGTGGGCATAAAGCCGATTTCATCAAGCGACACATTGCCCGTCTTCTGCTTGCGCAGCTCGCTTAATACCGTATTTCTTGCAATGGTGTACAGCCATGTGGAAAAGGAAGCATCAACTTCCCTGAACGAATGCAGGCTGCGGTACGCTTTGTAAAAGGATTCCGAGCATAGATCCTCAGCCAGAAGCTCAAGCTTTGCGCTCTTGAGCATGTGATAGATGAAAGCAAGGATTTTACGTTGGTAGCGCCGCATCAGTTCCGAATAGAGCTGTACGTTACCGTCTTTGATTTCGCGTATTAACTGGGAATCGGTCATTCGCGGGCGACCCTCCTTGGCCATAGGAGTACTCCGCTTCGGTATAATATTGTACCGAAACAGGAGGAAAAAGTTGCGCGGCTAAGGCAAAATAATGAATTTTTTTATAGCAGGCAGAAACGGCTGACGCCTTCCTTGGGGCAGCACGGCAAATTTCTTCGCCATGGAAATATGCAGAGTATAGACAAAAGTTTATACTTTTTTATATTTTAACGAATAGAATTCGGGGAATGAGACCAAATTCCTGCTTCTTTCGACATGTTTTATCATCCCACATTTTTACAGACGATACGTTCATTGTAACATAGAGGTCCATATTGAAAGATAAATTTTTCTCAAAATTATCGGGTCGAACGGATAAACGCGAGTATGTAAAAACCCCGAGCATCTGTCTGCCATAAGATTAGACGGAAGAAGTACCGTTAAAGTTTCACTTTAGAAGAAAGCGGATCAGGAAAAAAAATGCACAGGACTTGAAACTGCTTCAGTTTATAGAAGAAAGCATAAAAAAAAGGCCGCCTCTAGAGGCGGCCTCGCACATAGTGCGAAGGATTGGATAGGAGTGGAGAGAAACCATACTGTACTTTTATTATATGTATACGTTTTCATTTTGTCAATAAGCGTTTTCATAAATAACAGATTTATTTTAAAAATGGACAGGAAATCCAATTTCATCCATTTTGGCCACAGCCTGATCCAGATCCTCCTGAGTACGAAAAGACAACCGAAGCACGCCGGGTACATCTTCCCTGCTCTCGATAATATGGATATTGCTCAAATTGATTCTGCTGTTGCCGAGCTCAGTCGCCACTTTGCCGATGATTCCCGGGTGATCGGGCACGTCGACATAGCATTCGTAGATCGAATGAATCATGCCTTTGCGTCGTTCAGGCAGCTGGCTGCGGAAAATTCCCGCTTCCTGAAAGGCTCGCTCTATCCCCTCGCCATCCCCTGCTTCAAGCATGTGAATGAATGTCTGAATTTCAAGATTCCAATCCTTGAGCAGCTTGAGCAGCACACCGCTGTTATTGATCAGAATATCGCGCCATACAACAGGATCGCTGGATGCTATACGGGTAATATCGCGGAAACCGCCTGCGGCAAGCACGCTGTTCAGCGGATTCTTCTCATTATAGCCGCGCACCTGATTGACGAGCGCCACAGCAATGATATGCGGAAGATGGCTGATAGCCCCAACAATCTCATCATGCTCCTCGGGATTCACGTGGACGATATGCGCCTTGGTCAGCTTGATCAGCCCGGTCAGCTTGTCCACATCGCTGCTCGGCGTACCCGCTGCGGGGGTCAAAACATAAAACGCATTCTCAAACAAATATGACGAGGCTGCTTCAACGCCTGAGCGCTCCGATCCTGCCATGGGATGTCCGCCTATAAAGGTGACGTCCTTGCCGAATAATCTGCTGGCCGTCAAAGCCACAGATGCCTTGGTGCTCCCGACATCCGTAATAATACAGCCGGGCTTCAGCTTCATGGCGCTAAGCTCGCGCACATATTGCTCCAGGTTTCCAACAGGTACGCACAGAAAAATAAAATCCGCACCCTCAGCAGCATCATGCATGGACGTTGTCGCATAATCGACAACGCCTCTCTCCATGTACTTGGTTGCGGATGATTCGCGTACAGAATGACCGACGACGGTGAGCCCCGGCTTGCCCTTGAAGCACAAAGCCAGCGACCCGCCCATCAGTCCGACGCCGAATATTGCAATTTTAGTCATAATATTAACCCAGCACCGCCGCTTCTTGAAGCACTTCTTCCAGAGCCCGGATAAACGACTGATTCTGTTCCTGACTGCCCACCGTTATGCGGATATAAGTCGGGTAATACGTCCAGCGGGCACGGGAGATGATCCCTCTGCGCAGCAAACCGTCAAATACCTGCTGAGATGGCAGCTTGGCATCGAACATCACAAAATTGCCTTGCGATTCGAAATAGCTCAGACCCATGCGATCAAATTCCTGGTACAGATAGCGCCGTCCCTCTTCATTGCGGTCCCTGCAATTGTTCAGGAAATCAAGATCGGCCAGAGAAGCGACGGCAGCAGCCTGAGCGAACCGCGTAGTATTGAAGGGCTCACGCACCTGGTTCACGTGGCGGATCAGGCCGGAATGCGCAACTCCGTAGCCGATACGAAGCGAAGCCAGGCCGTATACTTTGGAGAATGTCCGCAAAATAATAATATTCTCATGCCCGCGCAGCAGCTCGAGGCTGTTCGGATATTCAGCATTTGTCACATATTCGAAATAAGCCTCATCCAAGGCAATAATGATATTTTTCGGCACCTGGCTTACGAAATGGGCCAGTTCGTCTTCATTGTTGATCGTTCCGGTTGGATTGTTGGGATTGCAAATCCAGATGATTTTGGTGCGGTCCGTGATCTTCGCCAGCATCGCCGGCAGATCATGCGTACCGTCCTTGAGCGGCACCTCAATCGCAGTCCCTCCCTCAATGACGGTATTATGCTTGTACTGCGGGAAAGTTTCATCCGCCATGATGGTCTCGTCTCCGGGAGACAAATATGCGCGGGCCAGCATCAGGATGACCTCATCAGAGCCGGCACCGAAAATAAGCTGATTGCGTTCCACCTGCAGATAATCGGCAACAGCGCCGGTTAATGCTGTACTGAAGCTATCGGGATAGATGGAGATATTCGCAAGCTCATCCTGGATCGCAGCTTTCGCATGCTCCGAGCATCCGAATGGATTTTCATTGGAAGCAAGCTTAATGACTTCAGTAAGTCCAAGCTCACGTTTAACCTCTTCAATCGGTTTGCCGGGTTGATACACAGGTAAATTTACGATACTTTGTTTAGGCTGCACCAATAGTCACCTCTTTGATTAATGAATTAACATTCAAGCTTCATTGTCTCATAAGTCGCTTTCATTTTAAAGGGAAAGATAAAACAGCTCCATTTTCCAAAAATGACCTTGAAGTGTCGGGAACTATTATTGTTGCTATAAACAAAGCCGGACCGTTACACCGCATCGGATGCCTATTTACAGCTTATGAATTGAACACTCGCCAACAACCATCGAAAAAAGCTCTGCAGGAGCGGCCCGAAGGCATCACTTGCAGAGCTTTTTCTACTTATCGGCGGCGGCCTCATGGAAAGAACAATCCGGCAATTCGCCGCTAGCCTTTGAGGGCGCTGACGAATGCGCGGATCTGCTCCAGACCTTCGGCCTTTGTTTGCGGCTCGTGAAGCAGAGGCAGCACCTCTTCGATTTTACGGACAATCGCGCTTCCGACGATCACACCGTCCGCCTGCTTCCCAAAGCGTTCAACCTGCTCGCGGCTGGAAATCCCGAAGCCAACCGCGATAGGCACCGACGAGTTATTCCTGACCGTGGCCAGAAATTCGTCGATTCCCTGATGAAAATCGGCACGGACCCCGGTGACACCAAGAGAGGATACGCAGTAGACAAATCCGCGCGCTTTGCTGGCAATCCGTGCGACGCGGTCGTGAGAGGTTGGAGCGACGAGCGGGATCAGATGTATATTCGCCTGCTCTGCCATGGAACGGACTTCCCCGTCCTCTTCGATCGGAAGATCGGGAATAATAAGACCGCTGATGACCTTGTCCACAATGAAGCGGAAGAATGGCTCAAGGCCGAACTGGAGAATCGGATTAAAGTAGGAAAATAGAATAAATGGAATCTGAACGCCCGCCTGCCGTGCGGTTTCAGCTACCTGTACGCAGTCCGCAAGCGTGACTTTGCCATTCTTCAAGGCGCGCTCGGAAGCGCGCTGAATGACCGGTCCGTCGGCCAGTGGATCGGAATACGGCACGCCAAGCTCAATCATATCCGCTCCCGCAGCCTCAAGCGATTGGATAATTTCAATCGAGGTCTCAATATCCGGATCGCCAATCGTGAGGAACGGGATCAGAGCGGTCCCGCCCTCCTTGCGAAGAGCCTCGAAGGCTCCGTCTATACGATTCAAGCTGCTCATCCCTGCTCGCCTCCCAGATAGCCCATGATGGCCTGAACGTCCTTGTCGCCGCGCCCCGAAAGGTTGACGACGATCATTTGATCCGGGCTCAGCTTGGGAGCCAGCTTCGTGACTTCGGCGATGGCATGGGCCGATTCAAGCGCCGGGATAATACCTTCAGTGCGGCACAGCAGCTGCAGCGCATCCAGCGCTTCTGCATCCGTAATCGGCACATATTGGGCGCGTCCGGTATCTTTGAGATGGGCATGCTCCGGTCCGATACCGGGATAGTCCAAGCCTGCGGAGATGGAATGCGCCGGCTGTACCTGTCCATATTCATCCTGCAGCACGTAGCTGAGCGATCCCTGGAATACCCCATGCCTGCCTTTCGTCATGGTAGCCGCATGCTCCTCAGTGTCCACGCCTTTGCCTGCGGCTTCGACGCCGATTAGCTTGACCGATTCATCGCCAATGAACGGGTAGAACATCCCGATCGCGTTGCTGCCGCCGCCAACAGCTGCGACGATATAGTCGGGCAGCCGGCCGGCTTCTTTTTGAATCTGCTCCCTGGTCTCATCGCCAATAATGCGCTGGAAGTCGCGTACGATCATGGGATACGGATGCGGACCTGTAACAGAACCCAAAATATAATAAGTGTCATCAACATGGCTGACCCAGTAACGCAGCGTCTCATTACAGGCGTCCTTAAGTGTGCGGGTGCCGGACATGACCGGAATAACCTCAGCGCCCAGCAGCTTCATCCGGAACACATTCAACTCCTGCCGCTTGGTGTCCTCTTCCCCCATGAATACCTTACATTCCAGCCCCAGAAGAGCGGCCACCGTCGCCGATGCGACACCATGCTGGCCTGCTCCGGTCTCGGCGATGATCTTGGTCTTGCCCATTCGTTTGGCAAGCACGCCTTGTCCGATGGTGTTGTTGATTTTATGCGCCCCTGTATGATTCAAATCCTCACGTTTCAAATAAATCCTGGCTCCGCCAAGATGCTTGGTCAGCCGCTCCGCATAAAATAACGATGTCGGACGGCCTGAATACTGGTTCAGCAAATACCGGACCTCCGCAATGAAATCCGGATCCTTGGAGTAATGCTTGTATGCTTCTTCCAATTCGAGAAGCGCGTTCATCAATGTTTCCGGCACGTAACGTCCGCCGAATTTGCCAAAACGCCCGTTTGCATCCGGGACCTGGTTCATACGCCTTTCACCCTTTCCACAAAAAGCCTGATTTTCTCTATGTCTTTCATTCCATCCGTTTCCACTCCGCTTGACACATCAACGCCATCCGGCGAATACCGCTCAAGCAGTCCGGCGACATTATCCGGATTGAGTCCTCCCGCCACATAAAGCGGAACACCGATCCCGCGTGCCGCCTCACGATAGCGGTCTATCACCTGCCAGGCAAATGAACGGCCCGTACCGCCGCCTGCCGTGTCGATCAAGATAGCGTCAACAGCGCCCCGGTAAGCCGCCAAACGGTCAGGTCCGGAAGATTGACCGTCTGCAGCCTCACCATTGCCAACCTCCCCTGAAGGAGAATTCCCCGCCTGATCGTCTTCGGTTACGCTTAGCGTCTTCCATACTTCTACGCCCAGTTCCGTCTTGATTGCAGCACACAACTCCGGGGATTCTCCGCCATGGAGCTGGACAATGTCCAGCGGCGCAATGGCAAGCAGATCGCGGAGTGTCATCAGGTCGGCATTGACAAAGACTCCTGCTGTCCTGGGAGCTTTACCCGCAGGCGTGCGCAGCTGGCGCACCTCATCAATAAGTTCGGCAGCCAGCTCCGGCGCAACCTGACGCCGGCTGCTGGCAAACACAAAACCGATTTCATCGACGGGCAGACCATTCATGAGTCGAATGGTTGCCGCATCGCGCAATCCGCAAATTTTCACCCGTGTACGTCTGGCCTGATTCTCTTCACCGTTCATTAATGATTCACCGGTCCCATAAGCTGCCCTACAGCCACGCCGACATCAGGCTGACGCATGAAATATTCGCCGACCAGAACGCCTTTAGCTCCTACAGCTTGCAGATAGGAAATATCCTGCGGGGATGATATGGCGCTTTCGCTGATAACTGTGACACCAGGAGGAACAAATCCAATAAGCTGCTCCGTCGTTTTCAAATCAGTGGCAAAGGTTTGCAGGTTGCGGTTGTTGATTCCGATCAGCGTCGCCTTGCCAAGTCCAAGCACCGACTCCATTTCTTCCTGATCGTGGACCTCAAAGAGGACATCAAGGCCAATCGACTTGGCCAGATCATGCAGCTCCGACAATAATGTGGGACGCAAAATAGCGGCTATCAGCAGGATGGCATCCGCGCCAATGGCACGGGTCTCATACACCTGACGGTAATCAACGATGAAATCCTTGCGCAGCAGCGGCAGCTTCACAGCGGCTCTGACCTCCGTCAGAAACTCATTGCGGCCTTGAAAATAATCCGCATCCGTGAGTACAGAAATACAATCGGCTCCCGCTTCTTCGTAGGTCCGCGCCAATTCAACGGGATGAAAATCAGGCCGGATCACCCCTTTGGAGGGTGATGCCTTCTTCACCTCCGCAATCAGACCAAGGGAACGTTTGGTTCCTGCGGCGAGCGTGCGCTCGAACCCTTTGCAGGCAGGCAGCTCGGCAATGATGCGCTCATATTCATTTATTGAAAAATGCTCGGCCAGATCATCGACTTCTTTGCGTTTGGAAGCTACGATTTTATCCAGAAACATAGGCAAGCTCTCCTGTCATTTCAATTAATTGCTGCAGCTTGGCCGCTGCCTTGCCAGAGTCAATGATGCTCTTGGCCGCCTCAACGCCCGTCCGCAGCGAATCCGCAGCACCGCCCATAAACATACAGGCTCCGGCATTGGCCAGCACAATATCACGATAGGCGCCGCGCTCTTCTCCGTTAAAGATCCTTCTAATGATCGACGCGTTAACATCCGCCTCACCGCCGACGATTTCACTCAGCTCATGCCTTGGCAAACCAAGCTCCTCCGGCGTAATCGCATAGGTACGGACGACGCCACCCTCAAGCTCCGAAATTTGGGTGGGCGCGGAAATGCTGATTTCGTCCAGCCCGTCAAAGCTGCTGACAACCATGGCCCGTTTTAGCCCCAGCTCGCCCAATACCTGAGCTACGGTTGCTGTCCGCGCCATATCGTAAAGCCCCAGCAGCTGACGGTCGGCTCCGGCCGGATTGGTGAGAGGTCCCAGCATATTGAATATGGTGCGGAATCCGAGCTCCTTCCGCGCTGCCGCCGCATGCTTCAAAGAGGGATGGTATAGTTGGGCAAACATGAAGCATATCCCGATCTCCTCCAGGCATTTTGCCGCCTGGTCTGCGGACAGATTGATCTGAACGCCAAGAGCCTCCAGCACGTCCGCGCTGCCTGCTTTGCCAGACATCGCGCGGTTGCCGTGCTTGGCCACCCGAACGCCCGCAGCTGATGCGATCATCGCCGAGGCTGTGGAGATGTTGAATTTATGAATGCCGGAGCCGCCTGTTCCGCAGGTATCCAGCAGTCCCTCCTGCAGCGTTTCCACCCGGTTGGAGTGGGTGCGCATGACCTCGGCGAAGCCGGTGATTTCTTCCTTGGTCTCGCCTTTCATCCGCAAAGCGGTGACGATTGCGCCAATCTGCGGTCCTGTAGCCTCACCCTTCATAATAATGCTCATAACCGATCTCGCATCTTCACGGGACAAATCATTACCGGCAATTACCGCCGCCAGCGCGCGCTGCATCGATATCGTTTCGGTTTCCATGCTCCGCTCACCCTTTCGCATTGGCGTAATAGTCCGTATTGATCATGTTCACGCCCCGCTCCGGAGCGGAGAATACCGCTTCGGCTGCGCGAACGGCCTTCAGCATCGCTTTAGCCTTGTTAATCGTCTCCACATATTCATTCTCCGGCACCGAATCCCATACAATTCCGGCCCCTGCCTGCACATAGGCCTTGCCATTCTTGAAAATAAGCGTACGAATGGTAATACAGGTATTCAGGCTGCCGCCAAAACCGAGATACCCGATGGCCCCGGCATAAGCGCCGCGCGCCTCGTTCTCCAGCTCTGCTATGATCTCCATAGCGCGCAGCTTCGGTGCGCCGGATACAGTGCCGGCCGGCATACAGGAGACAAATGCATCGAAGAAATCTTTATCCGGGCGAAGCTTGCCCGATACGTTCGAAACAATATGCATCACATGGGAATAGCGTTCAATATCCATATAGGCATCGCAGTGGACGCTGCCGAATTGGGATACGCGGCCGATATCGTTGCGGCCTAGATCAACAAGCATCAGATGCTCGGCCCTCTCCTTCTCATCGGCAAGAAGCTCCTGCTCAAGCAGCAGATCCTCCTCTTCCGTCTTGCCCCGCGGACGCGTACCGGCGATGGGCCTGGTCTCCACCCGATCACCGTCCACCTTGACAAGGGCTTCAGGGGAAGTGCCGACGATGACCTCATCATCCATTTTTAAATAGTACATGTAAGGAGACGGATTCATATTACGGAGTATTCTGTATACATGCAGCGGCTCGACATCCGTTTCGATGCTGAAGCGCTGGGACAACACCACTTGGAACACATCGCCTGCGCGGATATACTCCTTGGCCTGATCCACATTTGCGATGAATTGCTCCTTCGTCAGATTGGATTCAACTTCGCCCAGATCCGGATCAGCCGGTATGGTTCCTCCTGCCATCAATGGCGCAGGCAGCGGCTGCTGAATGCGTTCAATAGCGGCCTGAATCTTCGCCAGCGTCTCTTCATAAGCCTGGGCAATGACGCTGTCTGTCGCGGCATTCGGGATATGGACATTGCCAATAACCTGAATCTGCTGCTTGAAGTGATCAAAAACGATGACCTGGTCGCAGAACATAAACTGCAAGTCATTCATATTCATGTCATCAATACGGTGGGGCGGCAGCTTCTCATAATACTGCAGCAAGTCATAACCGAAAAATCCGATCGCTCCGCCGGTGAACGGAGGCAGCTCTGCGATTGACGGACTTCTGAACGAACGCAAATGCGCCTTCAGCAGCTCGATCGGTTTATCGCGGAGAATCTGCTCCTCGCCTCTTTGCTCCACAACCATCTCGCCATTCTTGCCGCGGATGAGCATAAAGGGATCCGTGCCGATAAAGGAATATCGTGCCCATTTCACTCCGCCTTCTACGCTTTCAAGCAGGAAAGCGCGGGGTTCCCGGTAAAAATGCTGAAACAGCCGGATCGGTGTCTCGGTATCCGCCATAACATGGCGTACGATCGGGATCAAATTGTAGGTCCCTGCAAGTCGAATAACCTGCTGCAGCTCCTGATTCATGTCAATCTCTCCTCTTTTTATGAAAATAAAAAAACTCCCGCCGTAGCAGGAGTGTTCATGTCAGAAGATGGAACATGAGTGCTGGAACGCGAATTAGAGGGCGTCGTCTATTCATTACGGCCTTAAGCGGCACAGCAAATGAACGACTCATCCTGCTTGAAATCGTGTTGGTACCTCAACTACTCTCAGCTCTACTCATCTCATCTGACAACATAAACGCTGCCTTTGCTCAGCTCTGCTCTAACTATTGCATCATTCGTATTTCCACACTATACACCAGGGGCAATAAATCGTCAATATGGGTTGGGTTCAATTGTGCAGAACCGGACTATCTGGTATTCTTGACTCTTTGCCGATTATTTATTAGTTAAATCCGGCCGGAGCGCCTGGGCGCCTCCATAATAGACATGCTCGATCTGCTTCTGCGTTTTGTCCGTATTGACCAAGACCATCAGCCTGATGCATTTTTCCAGGCTTCCCTTGACCGGTACTTCAAGCGCGCACATCAGAGGAACAAGCTCCCAGCCGGCCATCTGACGGATGGCGCTCGCCGGGAAGGTTGCGTCAAGATCATGAGTGACGGTTATGAAAACATTGCATATATCATCCGGAACCAGCGCATTGGCATTCACAATACCCTTCAGCAGCTCCAGGGTTGCTGTTAAGATAGGTCCTTCTTCATTAACATCGACTGTAATGGCACCGCGTATTCCTCGAACACTCATGCTTGAACGGCCTCCTGTTTCAATTGCTCCACGATTTCTCTTACAAGAGCCGTGGAGACGGATTTGTTGATTTCCACATGACCAATTGCAGTCGGGACAATAAAGACCATCGTGCCTTCGAGAAATTTCTTGTCATGGCTCATCGCTTCCATGATTCGATCGGTATCTAGATGCTCCGGCAGACGAACAGGCAGTCCAACCCGCGTCAACACGCGCTTCGTCACCGTCAGCACCTGTTCTGGGGCACCCAGCTTGACAGCCAGACGGGCAGAGCCTACCATACCGATGGAAATCGCTTCGCCGTGAAGCAGCTCGTTATAGCCCGCCACAGCTTCCAGCGCATGTCCGATCGTATGGCCCAGATTCAGAATCATGCGCAGGTCGTTTTCCTTCTCGTCCCGGGAGACGACAGCCGCTTTCACACCGCATCCTTTGTAGAGGGCATAGCCCAGCGACTCGGGATCCAGAGCGAGCAGACGTTCCGCATGATCATCGCACCATTGAACAAATTCCGCGTCCCAGATCAAGCCGTGCTTGACGACTTCAGACAGACCCGCACTAACCTCGCGCGGAGGCAAGGTTTGCAGCGTATTTAAATCATAGAGGACAAGCTCTGGCTGATGAAAAGCGCCGATAATATTTTTGGCCAGCGGATGGTTGACCGCAACCTTCCCGCCGACGCTGCTGTCGTGCGCAAGTATCGTTGTTGGCACCTGTACAAATTTGACCCCTCTCATATAGGAGGCAGCCACGAAACCGGCAAGGTCCCCTACAACGCCGCCCCCAAGCGCAACAACCGTCGACTTCCGGTCAAGACCCGCCTGCAGCGCTTTGGTCATCAGCGACTCGAAAACAGAGAGTGACTTTGAACTTTCTCCTGAGGGAACAACGGCGGATGTAACCTGATAGCCGGCTTCTTGCAGAACCGCCGCAAGCTTGGCCAAATGCCGCTCCGCCACGCGTTCGTCAGTCACAATCAGCATTGGCGATTTCTTGCCGATTCCCTGCTTCACAAACAGCTCTCCTGCCTGATCAAGCAGCCCTTCCCCGATATAGATCGGGTAGGATCGCTCTCCCAGTTCAACAGTGAGCTCACGCATCGCGCTCATTAGTAGCGCCCTACTTGAGCAAGATAGTTGTCATAATTGGCGCGAATCTCTTCCATCGAATCGCCTCCGAATTTTTCAAGGAATGCCTTGGCCACTTCCCAGGCGACAACATGCTCCATAACCACGCTGGCAGCCGGAACCGCACAGCTGTCCGAACGCTCCACCTGGGCTGTAAAGGGCTCCTTCGTATCGATATCAACACTTTGAAGAGGCTTGTAGAGCGTCGGAATAGGCTTCATTACGCCGCGTACTACTATCTGCTCGCCGCTGGTCATTCCGCCCTCGAAACCTCCCAGACGGTTGGATGCGCGGTGGTAGCCCCTCTCCTCCGAATACATGATTTCATCATGAACCTTAGAACCTTTCATCAGCCCCGCTTCAAAGCCGATCCCGATCTCGCAGCCCTTGAAAGCATTAATCGATACAACCGCCTGGGCAATCCGTCCGTCCAGCTTGCGGTCATATTGAACATAGCTGCCCAGTCCCACAGGGACCCCTTCGACGATGCACTCGACGATACCGCCGATCGAATCGCCTTCCAGCTTGATTTGATCAATGTAGGCCGTCATCTTCGCTTCCGTTTCCTTATCCACCACACGAACCGGCGATTCCTCTGTGAGTGCAATCAGCTCATCAATTGGCAAATTGTTGGCCGGGGCTTCAATCTCTCCGATCCGGATAACCTGGCCTGCAACCTTAATGCCGAAAGCAGCCAGAAACTGCCTCGCCACCGCTCCAACCGCTACACGTGCAGCCGTCTCGCGGGCGCTTGACCGCTCCAGCACATTGCGCAGATCCTTCAGATTGTATTTCAGTCCCCCGTTCAAATCGGCATGACCCGGGCGCGGACGATGAACTCTGCGCTTCTCCTCATCTCCCCCTTCGATGGGCTCGATGTTCATCACGCTTGTCCAATGCTTCCAGTCCTTGTTCTCCACGACAAGCGCAACCGGCGCTCCGGTTGTTTTGCCGTGGCGCACACCGCCTACTATGTTCGCCGTATCCTTCTCGATCTGCATGCGGCGTCCGCGGCCATGGCCCTTCTGCCTGCGATGCAGCTGAAAATTCAATTCTTCAAAATCCAATTGCAGGTTGCTTGGCAGCCCTTCAATAATAGCCGTCAGCTGCGGACCATGGGTCTCTCCTGCTGTCAAATAACGTAAACTCACGTTAGTGCTCCTCCTTCAAACCGAACAACGAAAATCGTCACCAGGCTTCTCTTGTTTTACGCCCAAATATCTTTGCTCATTATAGTATAGCCTTGCCGGTTTGACAAGGAATTGGAGGCGCCTGCCCGAAATACAAAAAAGCCGTCTATCGCGCTTTTGACCAAGCGTGACAGACAGCTTCTCCAACCTTTTCCCTAACTGTTAACGGATTGCTTGTCCAGCCTGACTTTCGGATCCGCCGACAAGTAAGGATCAGTCATCAATCCTGAAAGCTGGGCCATATCAATGCCAAGAATCTGTGCGCACTCCTGGACATTGATAAATCCCCGTTTGTAAGCTGCTATGACTTTCCGTTTATCCATTATGAAACCTCCAACGCCGTTTGTTTCTAATTGTTAGTATTGGAGAAATTGGAAAACGATATACCCTGCTCACAGCTTGCGGCGGTAAAAGAATGTTTCCTCGGTTTCGAAATCATACTGCGAAGGATTGAATATCTGCTCTGTGCTGCCGACAAACAGCAGTCCTCCGGGACGGAGCGCCTGCGAGAACTTGTGATAGAGCAGCTGCTTGGCTTCCTCGGTAAAATAGATCATAACATTGCGGCAAACGATAATATCAAAATGACGCTCGAAGGGATCATTCAACAGGTTCTGTTGTTTGAATGTGATGGCTTTCTTCAACCGGTCAGTTATGCCATAATGATCCGTCCCCTGCCTGGTCATATATTTTTGCAGGTAGTTCTTCGGCACATCACGGACAGACCGTTCATGATAAACGCCCGCTGCCGCCTTATCCAGAACAATCTGGTCCAGATCGGTAGCCAGAATGGAGGACCGGTCCAGCGCTCCCAGTTCAGCCGTGATCATCGAGAGCGTATAAGGCTCCTCGCCGGTGGAGCAGGCAGCGCTCCACATCTTGATGCGCCCGCCGCCTTTGAGCATCTCCGGAATAAAGCGTTTCTCCATCGCTTCCCATCTGCCGGGATTCCGCCAGAACTCGGAAACATTGATGGTCATGCGATCAAGGAATTCATTCATCAGTTTAGCATCATGCTCGATTGCCTTCCAATAGGAGGCGAAGGAATCAAAGCCGTACTTCTGCCGCAGCGTTGTCAGCCGCCGCTTCATCTGTGCTTCCTTATACTGCGTCAGGTCGATATCTGTCTTGTCTTTTATTCGCTTTGAAAAAAGAACGAAATCCATATCCTCCAACCGTCATACCTCCGCTGCCTGCCATGCTCCATTAAATCCAGTTCTGAATGGTCTGCTCATACTCAATCAGCTCATCTTGTCTGAAGAAAATGCCGATCTCCCGTTCAGCACTTTCCGGTGAATCCGATCCATGAATAAGATTGAAATTCGTATGTACGGCATAGTCGGAACGAATGGTTCCGGGAGCTGCTGCGATGGAATCCGTCTTGCCGATCAGCGCACGGGCAAGAGCGATGACATTGTCCCCCTGCCAAACCATAGCAAATACAGGACTGGACGTAATAAAATCAACAAGCGGCGGATAAAACGGCTTGCCGATATGCTCTGCGTAATGACGCTCGGCGAGCTCCGGAGTAATGCTCATGAATTTTGCTGCGACGAGTTTCAGTCCCTTGCGCTCAAAACGGGAAACGATTTCTCCGATTAATCCCCGCTGAACGCCGTCTGGTTTGACCATCAAAAATGTCTTTTCCATCATAAATTCCTCCTCGCTGATGCTAATAATTCCGTTTGGCTACAAAATGCGCGATATCCGTCAGGTTTTTCTTTGCAGGTATATCCGGCAAATCGGCAAGAGCCTGGGTCGCTTTGCTGATATAGCGGGCTGCCAGTTCCTCAGATATCCGGATTCCTGCGCTCCTACGTATAATGTTCAACGCTTTTTTCGTATCCCCTGCCCCGTCGGACTCGCGAATTTTATTTAATTCGTGAAGCAGCTGCTCCCGCCCCTGTTCCTGCAGCGCAAGCAGAACAGGCAATGTGATATTTCCCTGTCTGATATCCGAACCGGGCGGCTTGCCAATCTGCTTCTCTGTTCCAAGCAGATCCAGCAGATCGTCCCCGATTTGAAATGCCATTCCCACATTATAGCCAAAGCGGTACAGCCTGTTGGAGACCCACCATTCCGCTCCCGCTGCAATAGCGCCAAGCTGGCAGCTGGTGGCGATAAGCAGCGCCGTTTTGCGGCGAATCCGCAATAAGTAATCGCGGATCGACTGTTCCGTATTGAAGAAATCGCGAATCTGCTCCATTTCACCGATACACATCTGAACCATCGCTTTGGACAAAATCTGATGGATAAGCGGATTTTTGAGCTCAGTCACAATAGTGAGCGCTTTACCAAAAATATAATCGCCCGTGTACATGGCGATCCGGTTATCCCATTTGCTTTTGACCGTCAGCTGCCCGCGGCGTGTGTCAGCATTGTCAATCACATCGTCATGAACAAGTGAAGACATGTGAATCAGTTCAAGCGAAACCGCGATTTTTTCCAGCGTTTCCAGCCGGTATTCACCGAATTTGCCGGATAGCAGCACGAATACGGGCCGGATGCGTTTGCCGCCGGCTTTCAGCAGATGGGTGGAGGTTTCGCTCAGAAGGGAGTGATCCGATGTGACGCTTTGCGCCAGCTTCCCTTCGAGAATATCAAGATCGGATTTCATTTTGGCATAGATATCAAGTAGTTTCATTCGTTCACCTGTAGGGCAGTATGATCTGCAAAAAACTCCATCCGGACATGATGGTCAAGCAGGCCAAGTGATCGGGCATATTCAAAATACAGCGACAGCCCCTTCTGCTCCTTCGTTCCAAAGTTATAGGTCAATTCCCGAAAATAGCGCTGCCAGTATTTCTCAGTTCCGCCCAACTGGGCTCTGGCTTTGCTGACTAAAGGCGCAGTGTCCGCAAGGCTGCGGCGCTTGCTGTCCGTTAATGCCTGCAGCACCTGAGATACCGCCTTCGGATATGCTGCTGCCGCAGCCTTATGCACCGCGAACAAGGCAAAGGTCATGCCAAGGCCAGTCCAGCTGCGCCATAGTTCACCAAGATCAATGACTGTAAATCCCTCACTGCGCCATGATGCCTGAATCGCCGGGTCACCGATGAGAAGAGCGGCATCCGCACTGCCCAGCATCTCGTCAAGCGAAGGGTCCATTGTAATATAGTCCGGTGAAGCCTTGTAGTACAAGGACATCAGGATTTTGAGCAAATTGACCGAAGTCGCCGAAGTGGATGTCAGAGCGATCGTCCCCTTCAGCACTTTCTCCAGCGGCTCTTTTGTAATCAGCAGTATTGAATTAACCCGTCCCGCCGCGCTGACTGATAAATCAGGCAGCAGCAGAAAGCTGTCCGCATACTGCGCATAGGCGAACGATGACATCGAGGTGATATCGATTTCTCCCCGCTGCATGGCCGTATTAAGCGCAGAGGGCACTCTCCTGTCGATAATAAAACGGTCAGCCGGCAGCTGCTCTTCGGCATAGTGAAAAATCGGCCAGACGTTCGTATAGTCAATGCGTCCGATGGTGATCGGGCGGTTCAGCCCCATGCTACTCATCTCCCCATCTTCTGTACAGTTGATGTTCGATCGGCAGCTGATCCAGTACTTTTCCCACGAGAAAGTTGACCATATCCGCGACCGTTTGCGGTCCGTTATAAAAGGCGGGCATCGCCGGAATTATTTTGACGCCAAGTCTGGCCAGGGTCAGCATATTCTCCAAATGTATCGCATGAAGCGGAGTTTCCCGCGGAACCAGCAGCAGCTTGCGCCCTTCTTTCATCATGACATCCGCCGCGCGCGACATTAAATTATTCGAGCTTCCATGCGCGATTGAAGCAAGTGTACCCATTGAGCAGGGCATCACGATCATTCCCTCGACCCGGTAAGATCCGCTGGCGATCGTGGCGCCTATGTTGGCATTAGGATGAAAAACAAGCCTGCCCTCATCAAGCTCCGCTTTGAATTTGTCTTCGAGCGCCGCTTGCCTGCGGGTAGTGTCCCATCCCAATTCTTCCTTCAGAACACGCCAGCCTGATTCCGTGACAACCAGATGAACCTCCACATCAGATGCAAGCAGAACTTCAATCAGGCGTATGCCATATACAGAGCCGCTTGCTCCCGTGATTCCGACAACCCAACGCTTGCGCACCTCCGGGGTGCCTGCGCCTACCATTGGTGAAGCACCATCAGATCGATTAGCGTAAAACCGAATAATGTGATGCTGAGCGCCCCGTTCATTGTGAAGAACGCGGTTTGGACGCGGCTTAGATCGGCAGGCTTTACAATCAGATGCTCGTAGAACAGGATGCCCAGTGCGATGACCACCCCAAGCAAATAACCCCAGCTTAAGTTGGTCATCCAGAATAAGGTAAGGAAGCCCGCAGCCGTAATCAGGTGAAAGAGACGCGCAAGCCAGAGAGCGCCTGATAGACCAAAGCGCGCGGGAATGGAATGAACGCCTTCCTTGCGGTCGAAATCGAAATCCTGGCAGGCATAGATAATATCAAATCCCGCCAGCCAGAAGGTTACCGTTCCGAAGAGAATCCATGCCGGCCACGCGAATTCTCCCGTTACCGCCACCCAGGCGCCAAGAGGGGCGAGACCGATGGTCAGTCCAAGCACCAGATGACAAAGCCAGGTGAAGCGTTTGGTGTACGAATAAAAGACCAGCATGAGAACCGCAATCGGCATCAGCTTGATGCATAAAGGATTGAGCTTCGCTGCTGCAAAAAACAAGACAATAAATGATATCGCGATAAACAGGATAACTTCTGAGGTTTTCAACAAACCTGCGGGTATGGCACGTTTCTCCGTACGCGGGTTCTTCTTGTCAATCACCCTGTCAATCACCCTGTTGAGTCCCATTGCGGCGCTTCTCGCGCCGACCATGGCAAGAAGCACCCAACCGATCTCGCTCCACTGCGGAAGCCGGTTTTCCATAACGACTGCTCCAAGCAATGCGCCAATAAAAGCAAATGGCAGGGCAAACACCGTATGCTCCACCTTGATCATTTCCAAAAAAATTCTGAATTTGCGAATCATGCTTCCTCTGTTCCCTTCGTTCCGATATGCAGCGCGGCAATACCACCAGTCAGCGGGTACGCGCGAACGTCTCGGAGACCAATCTCCCGGTATACAGCCGCCAGCTGATTTTGGTCCGGGAAAGCCTTAAGCGATTCCGGAAGCCATTTGTATTGCTCATAACGCTTGGCAAAAAGTTTGCCCAGATTCGGTAAAATACGTTCGAAATAAAAATAATAAATCGACTTGAACGGCTGCCATACAGGCTTGGACAGCTCGAGACAGACCACTTGGCCGCCCGGCTTGACGACGCGCTGCATTTCTTTGAGCACCTGCACAAGATCCGGCACGTTGCGAAGCCCGAATCCGATGGTTGCATAATCAAACCGGTTGTCCTCGAACGGCAGTTCCATAGCGTTTCCCTGCACAAGCGAGATCTGGTTGTCCAGGCTCTCCCGGTCGACTTTCTGCTGACCGACATCAAGCATATTGCGGCTGAAATCCAGCCCGAACATCTTGCCTGTCCCGCTTGCGCGCGCGAGCGCAATCGTCCAGTCGCATGTGCCGCAGCACAAGTCAACGGCCGTTGCGCCCGGTTTGACGTTCATTTTGCGCATGGTGAAGGAGCGCCATGCCTTATGTCTGCGAAAACTGAGCAGATCGTTCATCAGATCGTATTTGGGAGCGATGCTCTCGAATACAGCATGAACATGCGTCTCTTTGGAATTGGATTGCATTATCTTTGATCACCTTCTCTCGCCGTGGACGGAAGCTGCAGGCATCAGCGGACGCCGGAATGATTCTCCGATCTGCAGCAGCTCGCGTACGAGCTTGTCGGACTCAAGCCTGGAAGCGGCCGCTTGAACATGCGCCACGGCGTTTTTCAATTTATCAGCCAGTTGGCTGCGTATATCATACTTGGCAAGAAGAGCGTCGACAAAAAAACTGTCAGCGGTCTTGTCGGCAAGTCCCTGCTTCTCTTCTTCGCTTCCCTCATCCAGGACATGCCAATAGCCCCAGCTGCCGCCGAAACGCTCCGGCTTCTCGCTGCGGGCCAGTTCGTCCAGAATGACCTCGCATCGGCCGAAGCCCTGCAGAAGCACCAGCCAGTCACGAACTGCTTTATCATCCAGAATGTCCGTAAAAGCCTGGAACAATTCGGTTTTCAGCTGAATGCACTGGTTCAGATAATCCTCAGCCGTCACCCGAAGCTGCTTCATCTTCACGTACAAATTCATTTTCAGCTTATTGACTTCACAAACTCCTTCGCTGATGCGCCTGATCATATCCACCTGTCCGGCTTGTGCCAGCAGATGATAAAACCGGCTGCTGAAGTAGTCCCCTGCGAGCACCTTAAGCTGGCGCGAGCGCATCTCACGTTCAGGGACATGTCCGGAATCGGAATCAATCATATCGTGGGTATCCATACCAAGCTGTACAAGAGCGGCAACCAGCGAGTAAAGCTCGCTGTGCAAAAGAGGCGTGCGTTGGTTGGCCAGAAAAGCGAAAAGCAGCCGAATCCGCGAATCAGGAAACTCCGGCAGCTCCGTGTGTGTCTGAATCATCTCATGATCCGTGTACTTCTTGGCTAGTTCAGGTATTCTGTATGGTTTCATAAGGTCAAGCCTCCGGACAGATCAGCGAAAACAGTGCTGTTCTATAATCTAAATTATTATATCATTTTGTCAAGCGTTGCGCTACAAGCTACCCCCTTGTGAATGGGTTATCCAAAAGAGGGACATCTGATTCAGTCAGCTGTCCCCAGACGGATAAGTCCTTCCTGGGATACCGACAAACGCAGCCTCTGTCTCCACTCCGGGCTTGACAGCAAATCCGTCTCTGCGAGGCCTGTCAGCTCGGTAGCCAGCCAATCATCTGTCTTCCTGACGTCGGCGGCTGCCAATACCCGCGCGGCTGACCGTGCTGTATCCCCTCCAGAGGGGATCGGCTCGACAAAACGCACCAGAACACGGTTCACGTTATCCGTCCGCACAAAGGCCAGTTCCAGCAGCCTCTGCAGATCAGCCGCCCATTCCCTGTTTTCATTGCCCCGGCCATCCACGACCAAATCTATCGAGAGCGCAGCCTGATTCCAGGCTACTTTCCTGATCGCAAGCGACAGCTGCAGACCGATCATGGAATCGACCAGATTTCCGCTGGTCAATTGCTTGATGGGCATCAATCGAAAAACGGCTATATCTCCGCTGCGCTGCGGCATGTCCTGCCGGAAATGAGGAAGTGCGGTTAAAAGAACGGTTATTGCCAGTGTTACCGCTGATGCAAGGATAAGCCTCTTCCATACGGACATGCTGCAACGCCTCCGCAACCAGAATGGTCTTCTCCTTACATTGTACAAACTAAAAAAGCAGGCTATGCCTGCTTTTACAATTAGTCTTCGGTGTCGACGGTTCCGTACTTTGTCAGAACAGTGGCTTTTCCGCGGATTTTGATCGCTGACGTATGATCGGTAAACTGGCAGATGAGCACTTCACCCTTGTCCAGCTTCTCGGTGTGATGAAATTTTGTATCCTGTCCGCGTGTGAGTCCGATTACTTGCACGCCCTGGGCTTTCGCTTTTACGACGATGTAATCCCCATGCAAATCACTCATAGAACCGTCCTCCTTGAATTTAAAAAACCGCCTCCCGAACGAAAGCGCTCAAGGGCAGCAGTTTATGGTTTGTCTTATAAAATGGTCGGGTGTACCGGATTTGAACTGGCGACCTCTACCACCCCAAGGTAGCGCTCTACCAAGCTGAGCTAACACCCGCCATGAATCGGGTCAGCACAAGCATCTTTCAGACACTTTCAAGACTGCACCCGTCAACCGCAAAGCCCAGTTTACTGGAATTAGAAGGGATTGTCAATAGGGATTTCTCTTTGAAAAACGCCCGAATGCTAACAAGCATCCGGGCGCCATCAGCGGCAGTGCCGCGCTATTATTTGGAGACTAGGTCTTTAAGCGATTTACCTGCTTTAAAGCTCGGGATTTTGCTGGCCGGGATATCAATCTCCTGACCCGTTTGCGGGTTGCGGCCTTTACGGGCTTCGCGGCTTTTCACCTCGAAGTTTCCGAATCCGACAAGCTGTACTTTATCTCCGCCTTGCAGCGAATCCGAGATGGCATCAAATACAGCGTCAACCGCTTTGGATGCATCCTTCTTGGAAAGCTCAGTCAACTCGGCTACCTTGGCAATCAGTTCCGTTTTGTTCAATTCTTTCACCTCCCCTTAAGTGCAGTTCATAAGCACATCAATATCATTCTGTTTTACCGAAACCTGAGAAATTATACCTGCAGGCTGTAGTAAAGATGAATTTGCTGTCCTTTTCGTAAGATAAGAGCCAGCTTGCCGCACACTTGAAATCAAAATTTGGATAAGTGTGCAACTCCTGCATACTGTACGACGAACAGATTTATAGTAATACAGCGTCTATATAATTTCAAGTGGGAGGGCGGTTTTCCCATGGAAACCATGGGTTTTTTATGTTTTTTTGCGGTTTAAGTGCACAAATGTAACAGCCAGAGCGAGCACAAGCACACAACCTTTCACAATATCATTGGTATAATATTGCAGGTTCATCATGGTCATCCCGTTGAGCAGCACTCCGATCAGCACCGATCCAATGAACGTTCCGATCACATTCGGGCGTCCCGCGCCGAGCACGGAATAACCGACAAAAACCGCCGCCACCGCTTCCATCAAGACGGAGGATCCCGCGTCGATTTGGCCTGTTCCGACCCTGGCCGAGAACAGAATGCCGCCAACAGCCGCGAACAAGCCCGAAGCGACATAAGCCGCGGTGCGGATCCGTTTGACCCGAACGCCCGACAGCCTTGCGGCTTCTTCATTGCCGCCGGTCATTTGCATTTGACGTCCCCAGCGCGTGTAAGTGAAGAACACATGCACGCCTGCTACGGCGATCACCATGAGGATGACCGGAATCGGGATTCCCAGCCATTTGCCCTGCCCCAGCCACAGGAAATCCTCCCGAAATACGCCGGGAGCCGTCGTTCCATCGGTCAGCTGCATATTGTTGTAAATGGAGTAGCCCTTGGTGAACGTTTTATGAATTCCCGCCACAATATACATGATAGCCAGTGTCGCGAGCAGATCCGGAATCCGGATTCTGACGATCAGCAGGGCATTGATCAGCCCTACCACAACACCGATAAGCAAAGGAAATACGATGACCACGATCAACGGCTGCTCATACCAAACCATCAGGGCTGCGGAGACAACCGTCGTAAGCGACACCGTGGAGCCTACCGAAAGGTCAAAGCCGTCCACAGTCAGCGAGAACGTGACGCCGATTGCAACGAAAGTAACGATCGAGATGGAACGTAAAATATCCGTTATGTTGCTGTAGGTAAAAAAGTGCTCATTCCAAAAAGAAAAAAACAGGATGACGATACCTATAACCATTATAGAGCCGTATTTAAAAATAAAATCCATCGGTTTGCTGATCATGCTGTACCTTCTCCTCCCCCGCTGGCATAGTAGAGCAATTGCTCTTGGGTCGTTTCTCCCCGCCCAAAGGAAGCTACAATCCGTCCATCATACATAACCAGAATACGATCGGCAATACCCAGCGCCTCTGAGAACTCGCAAGTTAAATAAACAATTCCCCTGCCCTGCTGCGCCAATTCCCCTATGATGCGGAAAATATCGCTTTTGGCGCCAATATCGACGCCTTTTGTCGGTTCATCAAACAAAAACACGTCTACCCCAGCATTCAGCCATTTGCCGATTGCCACCTTTTGCTGATTGCCCCCGCTTAAATACATCGTTTTCTGGGCGGGAGACGGCGTCTTGATGCCCAAACGGCTGATCACCGATGAAGCATTGCCCTGTTCGCCTGAGCCGGAGAGAAACCCGAAACGCGAGAGCAGCTTCAGAATCGGCAGACTGAGATTGCGCTGCACCGACTCAGAGACAAGAATCCCCTGACTCCGCCGCTCTTCGGGTACCAGTGCGATACCTCCGTTTATGGCCGTGGCCGGCTGGGAGAGATTCATCCTGGTTCCATTGACGCGGACTTCGCCGGAATCGACGGCATCTGCGCCAAACAGAAGCCGGGAAAGCTCCGTCTTGCCTGCGCCGACAAGTCCGACAATCGCAACGATTTCCCCCTTCTTCACCGAGAAGCTGACATCTTGCACAGTACGTGATGCTGTCATACGTGATGCTGTCAAGCCTTTCACTTCGAGCACAATTGATCCGATTTCTGCCTCCGCTTTGGGGAATTCCTGCTCGAAGCTTCGCCCGAGCATTGCCTGAATGACGCCGTCCATATCGGTTTCCTGCTTGTCCTCCGTAAGTACGCGCTCGCCGTCGCGCATGACAGTAATCCGGTCGCACATCTCGAACACTTCCGGCAGACGGTGGGTAATGAAAATACAACCGATGCCGTCGTCCCTCAGTTGCCTCATAACACGGAACAACCGCTCAGCCTCTTCAAGGCTGAGCGGTGCAGTCGGTTCGTCGAAAATGACAAACTTTGCTTGTTCGGTGAGCAGGCGTGCGACAAGGACAAGCTGTTTCTCGGCCAGGGTCAGTTCACTGACCCGTTTGCGGACCGGTATAGGAGAGTCGAGGCGCCGCAGAACGGCCTCCGCCTCCTGATGGAAGGCTTTCCAGCCAAGGAAGTGGCGGCTTCCCGGCGAAGAAATGCGGTCAAGCATAATATTCTCCGTAACGGTCAGATGCGGAACCAGTGCCGTATCGACCTCCTGGTAAACGCAATGGATGCCGCTTGCTTTGGCATCCCCTGGCGTCCGGACCTGGATCGTCTTGCCGTCAATTTCGATAGAGCCGGAATCCGATGTATAAGCACCTGAAAGAATTTTCATCAAGGTGCTTTTACCCGCTCCGTTCGCGCCCAGCAGAGCGTGAATTTCACCTGACCGGACTTCAAAATCAACCTCTTTGAGCGCATGCACACCGGCAAAGGATTTGCCGATGCCGCGCATAATCAAACTGCTGCCGTACCCCATGCTGCACTTCCTTGTCTGCTCATTCGCCTGCTTCATGCAAACGGGCTATTATTTTGCAGCTGAAGCTTCAAGCTCCTTCAACGTATCGGTATAACCTTGATCGTTGCTGCCCCAACCTTCAACATATTGGCTAAGCTGCGATGTACTTACTTTCTCCGGGAGAGCAGGCAAATCCTCACGTTTGACCATGGAAGGAGTGAGGACGACTGTCTCATCCGTTTGATCTCCGTTGAATTTTTGATACAAATAACGGACTTGAACGCTGCCGATCGAGATCGGATCTACGGCTGCGGAAGCGACCCAGGGACTTGCCGTATCTTGAATCATTTGAAGATCCTCATCGCTCATATCGATACCGTATACTTTAATTTCTGTACGTCCAGCCTGTTGGATTGCGCGCGAAGCGCCTTTGGCAAACTCATCCCATGCTGCCCATACCGCTGTTATATCGCCTTTGTTCGGAAATTTCTTCAGAACGGCTTCCATTTGCGATTGTGCATCCATGGCTGGATTGTTGGCATTACCGAAAGCGGAGATTTGCTTGATGTCCGGATTGCTTTCCATAAACGCCTTATAAGCGACTTCACGGCGTTCCATAGGGGCAAAGCCAGCTACCCACACTTTAACGATGCTGCCTTTACCGCCAATATCCTCGGACATTTTGTTCAACGTCATTTCCGACATTTTCTGGTCATCCTGCTGAAGGACCGTTACGCCCGGAATTTTGATATCCGCGTCGAAAACGACGACTTGAATGTTTTGCTCAAGAGCCTTTTTGATGCCGGCTTCAAGCGCACCGGCTTGTCCATGATCGATCAAAATCCCGTCGAAGCCTTGGTTGACGGCCGCATCCAGGTTGGAGGACATTTTGGCGAGATCATTATCCGATGCGAACACCTGCACCTCGCCGCCGAATTTGGCTGCTTGATCCTTGACGCCCTGAATATATTGCGACGAGAACGTTCCTGTATTAAACTGCATTATAAGGGCAATTTTCTTGCCTTTGAGTGCATCCAGGTCTTTGGAATCATTTGTTGTGCCGGCTTCATTGGCTTGGTTCGCCTCGCCAGTCTGGTTCGTAGCATTGTCACCAGTCTGGTTCGCTGCATTGCTGCCGCTGTTTGTGCTTTCATTTGTTTTGTTGCCGCAAGCGCTCAGCACGACCATCAGAGCAACCGCCAGCAGCATAATAGATACTTTTCCCCATTGTTTCATCTTCTCTTTCTCCTCCTGCTAACTCTTTCTATTTTTCATAATGATTATAATATCATGGTTTCCTACTATGTCAATCGGAATTAATAACCTATATGTAGAGATTATCCTTATATCTGTAAAAACGAGAAAAGAGACACGCCTAAGCGTGCCTCCAGCCTTGATTTTAGACTATAAAATGATGGCAATCAATCCGCCTGAGCCCTCGTTGATAATACGTCCGAGCGTCTCCTGGAGCTTGTAGCGGGCATTATCCGGCATCATCGCGATTTTGCCTTGAATGCCTTCGCGCACGATGGAGTGCAGCGAGCGGCCAAATATGTCGGATTCCCAAATCTTTATCGGGTCATTCTCAAAGTCCTGCATCAAATACCGGACCAGCTCTTCACTTTGCTTCTCCGTACCGATGATCGGCGCGAATTCAGATTCCACATCGACACGGATCATATGAATGGATGGCGCCGTCGCTTTCAGCCGGACGCCGAATCTTGAGCCTTGACGGATCAGCTCCGGCTCGTCGAGTGCCATTTCCGCCAGAGATGGGGCTGCTATGCCGTAGCCGGTTGTTTTCACCATCTCCAGCGCTTCGGCGAACCGGTCATATTCGCGCTTCGCGTGGGCGAATTCCTGCATCAGCTGCAGCAGATGGTCCTTCCCGCGAATCTCCACGCCCACGACTTCCATCAGGATTTGATCATACAGCTCATCCGGCGCATAGAGGTCAATTTCCGCGACCCCTTGGCCCATATTCATGCCGCTCAGGCCCGCTCTCGCAATAAATTCGTAATCCATGAACTGCGAAACGACGCGGTCCACATCACGCAAACGGCGGATATCCTTAACCGTGTCGCGAACGGAATTCTCATAGTTGCTGCGCAGCCAGTGCTGATCGTTCAGCACCATGACCCAGCTTGGAAGATTGACATTGACTTCATGCACCGGGAACTCATAGAGCACTTCGCGGAGCACCGACATGACATCTTCCTCGCCCATCGTGGCTACACTGAGCGTCATCACCGGAATATCGTATTTGGCCTGCAGCTCGCCCCGAAGCTGAATAGCTTCGTCACTGCGCGGACGTGTGGAGTTCACAATGAGGACGAAGGGCTTGCCTACCTCCTTCAGCTCCTCAATAACGCGCTCTTCCGCTTCAACATAGGAGCTGCGGGGAATTTCGGCAATCGTACCGTCAGTCGTCACGACGACACCAAGGGTGGAATGCTCCTGGATAACTTTTCGTGTGCCAATTTCCGCCGCTTCCTGGAAAGGAATCGGTTCGTCGAACCAAGGCGTCGTGATCATCCGCGGACCGTTCTCGTCCTCGTAGCCTTTTGCCCCGTTTACGGCGTAACCTACACAATCCACCAGACGGATGTTGACATCAAGCCCTTCTGCCACACGAAGCTGAACGGCTTGATTAGGTACGAATTTTGGTTCCGTTGTCATGATTGTCTTCCCCGCTGCGCTCTGCGGCAGCTCATCAATTGCTCTTACCCGATCGGCGTCGTTCGTGATGTTTGGCAGAACAACCGTCTCCATGAACCGTTTGATGAAGGTTGATTTGCCTGTGCGGACCGCACCGACGACGCCGAGGTAAATATCCCCGCCGGTTCGTTCGGCTATGTCCTTGAAAATGTCCACTTTCTCCACTGAATATCCCCTCCCAATCGAATTTCGCCTGTACATGGACGTACCGTTACTGCCGCGTATCCTCCTGCTGTGTAGCCGCCTGTGTCCGCCGCCTTCCGCCGTCTTTTCGGAGCAGGCCAGCGACGCAACTCGTACATGATTTTGGACTAGTAATAGCTTATTGCGCGTTCGTCCCAATTATGACGACTTGCTGATGAAATCTTTCGATTTGCTTCCTTGGCATCTTCGCCTCTGGTCCTTCCAATGAATGAGGTATATGAGAGAAAGAACGCTGCTATTCCTTGAACCTAAAAAAATCCCCCCTGCGCCTGCCCGGGGCACAAGGGGGACATGTATTCTCGTGTACAGCCGTTCACTTGAGGACCGCTTGCGGTTCCCCATTAATGAGATGATACACCGGAGACTTGACCGGCACGAAATCCGCATTGTTGACCAGCAGCCCGCGCAGGTCCTGCGCTGGTGCGATGCTCTTGCCTCCAGCCTTCTCAATGGCCTGCATGATATCGCTTCCGTAGTCAATGTACACATTTCCTTTGGCATCCATCAGCGTGTATAATGTCTGGCCTGTGAACATGCTGCGGATTACAGGCTCTTTCACAGCAAGCTTCTTATAATCAATGCGGACAAAATCCGGATAGGCCTCATCTGACGACGGGAGCTCGCCATTATGTCCACTCCTATAAGTTTTAACCGCTGCCTGGACATCATTGACTTGTTGATAGATTACCAGATTCATCAGCTTCACCGTCGGATCGGTCTCCTCGTTAATGATAAGGTAGTAATAGCTTCCTCCTTTCTCATAAGCCGTCTCCGGAATGCTCGTTAAGTAATTCATTCTTTGCAGCTTCGCAAAATCAATCAAATATTTTTCATAAATCGGCGTATCTTGATCACTATTTTGAATCGGGAGCAGTCCCGTATCTTTCTGATATTGGTCTATTACCGTCTGCACATTCAGGATGGCATCCTTGGCCGGCTGCTTAGCCAGCTGGTCATCCGGGTACAGACAGCCAGGCAACAAAATAATCATTGCCAGCAAAGTAATCATAGCAGCTGCGCTTCTTGTTCCTTGTCTAATCATAGTGCCTCCTGAGCGTTATAGCTTGCTGCCGGAACCGGTCTCAAGCATGAATCCTGCGCCTACCAGAGCTTATCTTCCTCCGCCTGACGCATTAACTGTTTCCTAACCGCTGCGCGAAGCGGATCTTCGGGTACTTCTACAACCGCTTTACCGATAATTTTAGCCTGACAAGCGAGCCTTGTGCCCTCGGCTTCAAGTCCCCCGAGCTTATACCGTTCATTATTCTGCATGGGAGACAGACCGCTTCCGTTTTGCGCTACGACTTTGCACATCAGGCAGGAGGCTTTCCCGTCGCATCTCGTACGTACCGGGATACCGAAGCGGCGGGCGGCGTCCAGCACCGTTGTCCCTGCCCGAACCGATACGGTACGTTCCGAAGGAAGAAACGTGATGTCTACATTCATAGCGGCCCCTCGTTTCTGGAGATTCCAATAAGATCGTGTATGGCGCCAATTGATGATCCGCTTAGTTGATTTGCCGCCTCAATGGCTTCAAAAGCTTCCAGGTGAACTGCGGGCTCAGTGCGTACCGCACCGGCGATGAGTGCCACCCTGTCCAAACGCTCACGCAGCAGATTGAACCACATTTCATGCGCCAAGGGAACAATGCCAATGGCGGTACCTTTGACAGATAGGGAAAGCTGCCGGGGCGCAAGCACTTGAGTGACCTGCACGGCATAACGGTCCTCACGTGATGTAATGACAAAGCCACCGACCAGCTCGACCGGAACCCCTTCGATGAGATAATGGCTGAGCACCGAACGGTAGATTCCGCTAACGCTTACCTGCTGCTGATCCGTGGCGTAGCTCTGGAGCATCTCATGCAGCCGCAACGCATCGCTTTCATCCGCATAAATATCCAGATCGCGCGGGGAGTTATCGAGCTTGATTCCCCTGAGCAGCAGGCCGGCGCTTCCTCCAGTCAGCCACGTGGCATTGGCGGAAAGGCCCGCTTCCGCGATGATGGACAATACAGACAGCAGGTTACTCTCGTTCAGCAACAAAAAGCACTTCCTTCAAATTAAAAATAAGTCCGGTTCTCCGCTTTGATAGCAGCATCTGCCGATTTTACTACCGCCTGACAGCCAAGCCGGTAGCCCTCATCGAATTCCTGGGGCTCCAAGCGGTCCCATTCTTCATCTGTGACATCTTCAAGGAATTCTCCGCCTTCTATAACGAGGCATCTGCATCGCGCGCAAGTGCCGCGCGTACAGGAGAATCCCCAATCCAGATTGTGCTTCAGCGCGATATCCAGCAAGGACAGTCCTGCCTCAGCCTCTACGCGAATTGATTTCGTCAAACCTTTTAGTTCTAACATATGCAAACCCTACTTCCTTTCGACATTGCAAACTGTACCCCTCGGCTCTTTATGTAATCGAAATTAATCCGAGAAATCCGCCAATCACCAAGAGCAAAAAAGCAAAAGAAGAAACCAGCATCTTAAACACGCCCTTGGTCTTGTACCTTGCCAGAGTGATCAGAACCGCAGCTATTGCCATAAGCCCGATCCCCACAAAAGAAACCCACATTTTCATCATCGGATCCATATTGCATTGTCGCCACCTTGTCCACCAAATAGTCGCTTCATTATACCATTAGTGTACTTTGCTCTGCTACTTTCAGGTTTAATTAGCAGGTTGCAAACAAAGGAACCCAAAAAAATAAGGATCTCGGCGCTGGGCGGCTCGCTGCGGTAGCTTCGCCGCCTACGCCGTGCGCTTCAATCCTCATTTTACTTCTTAAGCATCATTTTCATCAGCATTTCCATGCTTGACGTGTTCATCCCGCTCTTCTTAACGGCACCGATAATATCGTTGACCGTTTTATCCGTAACCGGCACCTTGGCCATAGCCGATACGGACTTGATAAGCTTGCGCAGCTCATCTTCATCCTGCAATGTATTGGCTGTTACATTGCTGGCCAGCTTTTTAACTGCATTCTCCGTTATCGGTTTACCGGTCTTTTTGTTGACCGCATTAAGAACGTCTTTGGAAAGATTATTTTTATCGCTCAATTTTTCCCCTCCTACAAGAGTTTACGAAGTAAACTCACCTCGCAAGCACAGGATTAGTTTACGAAGTAAACCCACCTCGCAAGCGTATGCCCAGTTTACGAAACGTAAGCTTACTTCGAAAGCAAAAGCTTGCTTTCCTCGTATCATATGAGGGGAAAGGATTATTGGTGTAGGCCCCAGGAGCCCGCTCCTTCTTCCATTTCATGCGTGCGGCCCCGGCCCATCAAATCCTCGACAGCGCTGCGCGGCGGTTTATTCGCAAACAAAACCTGGTACAGCTGCTCCGTAATCGGCATGACCACATCGAATCTGGCAGCGAGCTCACGCGCTGCGCTGGTTGTGCGGACGCCCTCAACCACCATTCCCATACGCTGCAGCACATCATCCAGTGCAAGTCCGCCGGCAAGCATGGAACCTGCACGCCAATTGCGGCTGTGCTTGCTTGTACAGGTGACAACCAAATCACCGATGCCGGCAAGACCGGCAAAGGTTAAAGGGTTCGCCCCCATTGCCGTGCCCAGACGGCTGATCTCGGCCAATCCTCTGGTGATGAGCGCAGCCTTGGCGTTATCGCCAAAGCCCAGTCCGTCCGTCAATCCCGCCCCAAGGGCGATGATATTCTTGATTGCACCCGCTACCTCAACACCGACAACATCGGGATTGGTATATACCCGAAAATAGGGGGTGATAAAGGCATCCTGAGCCCGTTCTGCCGATTCCTGGCATGCTGATGCCACTACAACCGTCGTTGGTTGTTTGTTCACGACCTCTTCTGCATGGCTGGGTCCTGAGAGCACAACAAGCTGTTTCGGATCACCTGACAGCTCCTCGGCAAGAATTGAAGTCATCCGGTTATAGGTGACAGATTCAAAGCCTTTGGTTGCATGAACACAAAGCGTCCCCTCAGCGATAAAAGGAGCGGCCTGTCTGGCCACTTCCCGCATGGCGGAGGAAGGCGCGGCAAATAGAACAAGCTCTGCCCCTGTGACCGCTTGTTCTATATCCGTTGTGGCTCCTATCCTGTCAGACAGTACAGTGTCGGGTAAAAATTTATGGTTGCGATGCTCTTCATTGATTTCCGTGACTTGCTCGGAATTGCGGGCCCACATGATGACGTTGTAGTCATTGTCAGCAAGAACGGCTGCCAGTGCGGTCCCCCAGCTTCCGGCAACAAGGACGGCTGCTTTCCGGTTTGTCATATGTGCACCTACCCTTTTTTGGCTCCCAGCTTGTTTTCATTGCCCTGCAGCAGCTTCACAATATTGCTGCGGTGACGGACAAATGCAAAGACACAAACAATCAGACTAGCCCACAGCAAGGCCTCGGACATCCCGAATAGCCAAACAAATAAAGGCGTTAGCAGTGCAAACAGCAAAGAACCCAGTGAAACAAAGCGGGTCAAAGCAATGGCAGCGATAGCCACGCCGCCGGCGATGAGACAGGGCACCAAGGCCAACGTTACCATTACGCCCACTGTCGTAGCAATTCCTTTGCCGCCTTTGAAATTAAACCAGATCGGCCAGTTATGGCCTGCAATGGCTGCCAATCCGCATAATACAGGAGCCCAATCATCACCGACGATCAGCATGCCCAGCAAGACGGCAGCGACTCCTTTGGCGATATCAAGTAAAAAGACGGTAATTCCCGGACCTTTGCCAAGCACGCGCAGCGTGTTGGTCGCGCCAGCATTGCCGCTGCCATGACTGCGGATATCAATGCCCTTGACCCATTTGGCAATTAGAATACTGAATGAGATGGAGCCTAATAAGTAACTTATGAGAACCGCGATGACTGTAAACACGTTCTTCTCTCCCCAGGAAGATATTTCTTACCCCCTAAATCCCCCTTTCATAGGGGGACCCCAAGGGCTCCGCCCTCTGGACACCCGAATGGTATAACGTTTGGGGGACAGAGATGGACTATTTGACTATTTTGCAGCTTCGGCCCGCTTTCGTCCCTTCGGGACACGCTTTAATGCGTAGATTCTGTAAAACGGGCTCTTGGCCCTTTTCACAGAATCGTTTTTTGTCCCCTGCCGGGACATGTTTCAAGCCATTTCAGTTGGTCGTTTTCGAGCTGTCTCGATTTTTCACATGGGCGCTTTTGATAGGAGAAACTCGCTGGTATAACGGTTGCTGCGATATGAATGATTTAATCCTCATCCGATTTGCGGCGGGTATAGATACGGATTGGTGTGCCTTCGAAGTTGAAGGCGCCGCGGATTTTATTTTCCAGATACCGCTCATAAGAGAAATGCATCATCTCCGGATCGTTGGCAAACAGCACGAAGGTCGGCGGTTTGGTGGCTACCTGGGTTGCATAGTTGATACGCAAGCGTCTGCCTTTGTCTGTTGGCGGAGGATTGATGGCGATGGCATCGGATACAATATCATTAAGCAGATGCGTCTGAATTCGAAGCGCATGCTGCTCGGAGACATGATCGACAACCGGAAGCAGCTTGTGCAGCCTCTGCTTGGTTTTGGCCGAAAGATATACAATCGGCGCATAGGTCATGAACAGGAAATGATCGCGGATGCTCGTGGTAAATTGCTGCATCGTCTTCTCGTCCTTTTCGACAACATCCCATTTGTTAATGACGAAAATCGATGCTTTCCCTGCCTCGTGGGCATAACCGGCAATATGCTTGTCCTGCTCGATGATGCCTTCTTCGCCATTGATCAGCACCAGCACAACATCTGCACGCTCGATGGCTTTTAATGCGCGCATAACGCTGTATTTCTCGGTTGTCTCATAAACCTTGCCCCGTTTGCGCATCCCCGCAGTATCGATCAGCACATATTTTTGACCGTCCCGCTCGAATGGCGTATCGATCGCATCGCGCGTTGTACCGGCGACATGGCTGACAATAACCCGTTCCTCGCCCAGCAGCGCATTGACCAGCGATGATTTGCCGACATTCGGGCGTCCGATCAAGGCAACACGAATCACATCGTCTTCATAATGTTCCTCTACAAGCTCGGGAAGCTTACTGACGGCAGCATCCAGCAGATCGCCTATGCCCATACCGTGAGATCCGGAAATCGCGATAGGCTCGCCGAAGCCCAGATTATAAAACTCGTAAATATCATCATGCCGATTGAAATTATCAACCTTGTTTACTGCAACCACAATCGGTTTGCGGGATCGAAGCAGCATTTGTGCAACTTCATCGTCCGCATGAGTCAATCCATCTTTGGCATCCACCATGAAAACAATAACATCTGCTTCTTCAACAGCCAGCTCCGCCTGCATGCGCACTGATTTCATGATTTCGTCTTCGCCGTCGATTTCAATGCCTCCCGTATCCACGATACTAAAGGCTCTGCCGTTCCATTCTCCGGAACTGTAAATGCGGTCCCGGGTTACGCCCGGCTTGTCCTCCACAATCGCTAACCGATCGCCAATGATGCGGTTAAATATCGTAGACTTCCCCACGTTAGGCCGCCCTACGATGGCGATAATGGGTTTTGCCATGTTTTCACTCCTTCATAAAAATAGGTGCTTTTTTGTATTTTCACTGCCTATTCACAGTGTATATGCAACGAATAATGCTATCCGTTTTTTCACAAATATAAGTTATGTATAAGAGAGGGTTATACGAGCTTATATTTACTCACGCCTACCATCATAGCAAAAAACCCCCCGCTTGGCTAACATTTCATTCCTGATGGCGATCTACCAGAATGATTGTTCCATTTTTCAAATCATGAGCGCTGGCGTCTAAAATCTTTTCCAGCAAGAATGCTGTCGTTTCCCGTTTGTCTATGTCGGGTTCGATAAAAATCGGCGCGCCTCCGCGGGTGCCCTCCCCATTCACCGTTACAATAGCCACAATTTTAGCCATGTCTATCCTCCTTACGGTTCACACTTGCTTCAGTTGGCATCCGAACCGCAGACTCCAGAATCGGCACTTTCAAGGTTACTGCACGCGCTTTGCTTCCATCCATATCCTGAGGCAGCAAAAAGACGGCCAACCGCCCATTTTTCATGTCCAATTTGGCTAAGGGGACCAGAGCAGGCTCGCCATCGTCACGGTAGACCCCAAGAATTGTGGACAAATCGAATAAAATCGCCTGCCGCTGTCCAAGATTGCTGAGTGTGGCTTTGCCATTGGCATTGAAGGGCGTCAAAATAATACCAAGACCTCTCTCCGCAATTATCTGCTGATTGGTGGTCAGCCCCACATTCATGATATATATATCTCCCACAAACAAATCCGGACCGTCAACTCTTACCTCAGCGATCTCCGCTTCCGCAATATGGGAAATATTTTTGCCGGATTTAAGCACCCATACCAGCATAAAAGACAAAATCCCCGCAAGAATGCCAAACAACGGCCCCAAGCTGATGGAAGCGAGACTTGTCAGCAAGGAAGTCAATATAACCAGATAGTTCCGGCCTTCAAATACCATGGCGATGCCTTCAATGTAAGTAGCCCCCCGGGGGACCAGCTCCAGACTGTCGATTTTGTCGAGCGTATCCCGTTCCATTTTACGGACATCGCGGAACTGCTGGGCAGCGAGGGTCAAAAAGGTAATCGCTGTGAAATCCTTGTTATACAAAGCCGGAACGGCTACAGCACCCAGCGCCGCCGCAATCACGCCGAGAGAGATATGAATAATCCGGCCATGCGGATATGTCGGATATTGCCGGTAATCCGTCCGCAGCATCAGCATCCTGGAAAAAATCCCAAATGCAATTCCAAGCAGAATTCCGATCAAAATATGATGCGGTTGTCCGATTTTCATCTGTTCCCACATGGATTATGAACTCCCGCCTCTCTGGGTGAACCGGCTATTGCCTTTTTGAAGCAGGCTCCGTATAAAGCACCTGACCAGACTGACAATTCTCGCTGCAAGCAAGGCGATGGCAAATCCATCCCACCATCCCAATGATCCTATAATCAGCATTCCGCCTGGCGGCCGGATAATATCCAATAGCTGCGATATCAGGGCGGAGGCAACAATTAAAGCAAATTGATGACGGAAACGCTCTGCCAGAATGCCGGCCATCAATCCGGCTATCAAGGGCCCATCCCATAAAGGATGGATGCCGACAAATACCGGATCTGCCCGGTACATAACATGCACCCACATCCAGATCACACCCGTAAACAACGAGCAAAGCGTAAGGTACACGAATTGTCCGGCCTGACGGATGCTTACAAGCGAAAGAATCGCTGCCCCGACCGCTGCAAGCACACTGCCTTGCACATAATCAGTCGTCGTTCCGATGGGAATTTTGATATTATGCAGAATAAGAACCGCAATAACGAAAATGGTAAGCGCCCGGCCTGATACCCCGTCGGCAACCTGCTGTTTCCATCCGGTTGCATATAAAATAAGCAGCATGGTAACAAACCAGCATGCGATAAATCCTTCATTCAAGCATTATCCCCCCTCTTTCGACTATCCTATTATGCGCCTAAGCCGCCTAACCTAATCTTGCGTATCCATCTTAGCGTACACAAAGAAAAAAGCCGCAAAGCAGGCAATAAATGCCTGTTTTGCGGCTAATGATAAAGATTTCTACAAATTTCGGTCTTATTTCAATTTGCTCAATTTATCGCCAAACCGCTCAGCCAACGTAAAGCTCATGCCTTCGTTGCTCAAGCTGACGTTCGGATTGTTCAGCTCCACCTTAGGTGAACGCTGCGATGAGGAGGAACGCTCCGGACGCGATGACTTCTCAGGTTGTTCAGGAGCTTCTTCCGTTTCCTTGATGCTGAGGCTAACCCGTTTCTCAGATGGGTTGAAATCAAGCACTTTCGCCTGTACTTCCTGACCTTCTGTAACCACTTCATTCGGAGTAGCTACATGACGGTGAGCAAGCTGCGAAATGTGAACGAGACCTTCAACGCCCGGTGCAATCTCAACAAAAGCGCCAAAGCTGACAATACGGCGTACCGTACCCGTCACGATGTCACCCGTTTTGAATTGACCATTAGCAGATTCCCATGGGCCCGGTTGTGCGGCTTTCATGCTCAAGCTGATTTTGCCTGCGGCAGGATCGACTTTAAGCACTTTAACGCTGACGGATTGGCCTTCCGAGACAATATCCTTCGGATGAGCCACATGCTGCCATGAAAGCTCGGATACATGAACCAGACCATCAATGCCGCCGATATCAACAAATGCGCCAAATGGAGTAAGGCGCTGAACAGTGCCCTCGATCTCTTGGCCTACTTGAATCGAGTTCATTACAGCCAGTTTGTTTTGCTCGAATTCAGCATCCAGCACTTCTTTTTGGGAAAGAATCACTTTATTGTTCTCGCGATCGATTTCCTTTACCTTAACGCGAAGCGTACGGCCTTTGTAGTCACTGAAATCTTCTACAAAATGACGCTCAACCATGGATGCCGGAATAAATCCGCGCACGCCAACATCGGCAACCAGCCCGCCTTTGACAACGTCGGCAACCGTTACTTCGAATACTTCTCCTTGGTCAAAACGGTTCTGAAGCTCATCCCAGGCTTTCTCGCCGTCGACCAGCTTTTTGGACAGAACGAGTTTTTCCTTGTCATCGTCAATGCTGACGACTTTCAATTCTACCTCTTGACCGACTTCTACGGCGTCTGCCGCACTTTCAATCTGAATCGAGGAAAGCTCGCGAAGTGGAATAACGCCGTCATATTTATATCCAAGGCTCACATAAGCTTGGTTATCCTCAATTTTGACGATTGTGCCTTTTACAGAGTCGCCTTTCTTCAAGGACACAAAGTTGTCCAATGCGTCTTGGCTTTCCACTTGCTCAGCGGCTTCGACATTTCCAGTCGTTTCCGCACCAGCGGATTGTTCAATTTCATTATTTTCCGCAGTAGCGGTCTCTTGCGATTCGATATTTTCCGCAGCTGCGGTTTCCTGCACGTTTGTTTCTTCTGACATTTGAAAAACCTCCTCAGTTCATACCCCAACTTTATTTAAACGCACGCCCGCGACATTGAAACAGAAGCTCCGACGTACCATCTAAAACTTAATTATACATGCAAAACCCTATCCTTGTGCAACCATTTCGCGAATTCGCTTCATAATGGCCTCGGTGACCTGCTCCAGAACATCGGATGCGGGATCCTCGGTGAATGCGGAAATATCAATAGGCTTGCCGAAACGGATCTTCATCTTGCGGAAGATACGATAATTCCCGACAATCGCTACCGGTATAATGGTTGCCTTGCTGCGCATTGCAATCATCGCGGCGCCTTTCTTCCCCATCTCGGAGGCGGCAGCCTTACGGGTTCCCTCCGGGAAAATGCCCATAACTCCCCCTCCCTGCAAAAGGGTGATGGAGGATCGTATGGCATCCTTGCTGACACCGCCGCGTTTGACCGGAAATGCCCCAAGCTTGCGGATAAAAGGACCGAATAACGGAATTTGGAATAATTCCGCTTTCGCCATATAGTGCACCCTCCGGTTAAGCTTTGTGCCTACTGTAGGAGGATCAAGCACACTAAGATGATTGGAGCAAAGGATTACGCCCCCTGTAGCCGGAATATTCTCCAGCCCGCTTGCCTCAAATCGGTAAAAGACAGCATACAGGACGCGGAGCACACGGCGGCAAACCCTATATAACATAGTTTACTTCGCCTCCGCCAGTTTGGTTCGGCTTAAGTCTAGAATAAGTGCTACAACTTGGTCAATAGTAAGCTCAGTGCTATCGACCTTGATGGCATCCTGCGCACAAACCAATGGCGAAATTTCACGCTGTTCATCGCTCAGATCACGCTTGGCAATTTCCGCTTCCAGCTGTTCCAGCGAGATTCCCTCAAGATCCTTCAATTCCTCATAACGCCGCTTCGCTCTTATTTGAACGCTTGCGGTCAAGAATACCTTCAATTCGGCATCCGGCAGAACATGGGTGCCGATGTCACGGCCATCCATAACAATGCCTCTTGATGCGGCAAGCTGCCGCTGCAGCTCCACCAACCGGATACGAACCGATTCATGTGAAGCCACCTGTGAAACGTGTAGCGTTACTTCGCGTGAACGAATAGCGGATGTTACATCTTCCTCATTCAAAAATACCATTTGACCGTTCTCACCCGGAGCAAGGCGGATGCTCAGCGAATTCACCAGCTGCTTGAGCCCGTCCGTTTCTCCGGGATGGATTCCCGCCCGATTGGCGGCCAGCGTTACCGCACGATACATGGCTCCGGTATCGATGTAAACATAGCCGAGCTGCTCGGCAACCTTGCGTGCAACGGTGCTTTTGCCGGCACCTGCAGGTCCGTCAATCGCTACGTTAATGCGGTCGCATTCGCGTCCCCCATTGATGCTCAACGGTGTATAACCTCCTTGAGAGCCGTTAGCGGTTTTCATCCCATGCTCTGATCATCAAGAAAAAAGCAGGCTCTGCCTGCGATAGTGAAAATTATACCACAGCAGTTTTGAAGATGCAAAGAACGTGAATCGCCTAGAAGGGGGTCCCCTCCAATCGATCCACGCCTGTTATCCATAAACGAACCTGCGGAATCTGCAGCACAAGCTGACTTACAACCAGAAGAATCAGCAGGATAATAACAATTTTTTTCAGTACATCGGTAACATCATCGGATAACTCTTCAAACCCTTTCAAACGCTTGGTACGTTTGCGGGCGAATAACTGACGAAGCTTCATGGTCGCCTCTCCTTGTTGACTGCCAGGTAGATAGATAGTCATGGGTTGTGAGGATAGTTTTTCCAATAAGCTTGTCCTTATGCGCCAAAAAAAAAGAAAAATGTCGGATTTTATTTTTTGCGAAAATCCAGTTGACGTTCAAAACAGAACCTAATAATCTTCTGTCTGTCACCGTCCGAAATGCTTGCGAATTTGGCCATAATCTGATTTTTGCCCGTTTCCATGCGTTTCACGCGGACAACCTCCGCTTTAAACTGGGCATGGTCTATCGTACCGTTTCGGTAAGGCACCAGCAGCCAGCAGTCCAGATCCGTACCGTCCACAATCGGCCATTTGGCATCGGCAAGAAAGGAGATCCCTCCTCCGCCGACATCGTCCGTCATCCCGATAAAACGGACATGAGTCGACATCTGGATTGCCAGCTCCAGCTCTGCTGACACCCGCAGGAAATGCCGTCTCTGGACCTTGGTTATACTCTCCGGGTCCGGCTTGCCGATCCGGATCATTTTGACCACATCGTCCTTGAATCCCAGCACATGTGAATTAAAATAATGTTTAACCCCATCGCCGGTCATAAAATAGATGGACAGCTCATCTCCCAGAAACAGCCGTTTGTACCGGCCATTACTTTCGAGAATGGGAATATCAATAAGGAGTTCATGATCTGCTTCGTCGGAAACTCTCGATTTATATTCGGTATTCGCTTCTTCTTCATCGGATGAGGCCACTTGCAGGTAAAGAAATTGATTCACTTTCGGCAGCATGATCGTCCCCCCATTTTCCTCGATTATAGCATAGCCCATGCCATATAGGGGAGGTCCTCATGAAAGAAGATAGGACGTGCAACATGAGTCGCACGTCCTATCTTCTATTGGGGCATTTCTTCGATTGCTTCTTCAACACCTGTATCGGCATTAATGTACATCCGATACATCGCATTATTGATTTTGCCGACAAATTCGTAGCACAGCACTTCTTCACCCTGTTCGCTCGCAATCAGGGCCAACTGTTCGGATTTCGTCTGAAAATCCGGATTCAATGCCTTCCTTGCTGCAGCCAAGGTCAGCTTGGGTTTTGGTATTGTCCGCTTATGATGCTCATACACATAATCCGAAGCCTGAAGTCCCACCACATCGCCATTGTCCAGCGCTACCTTAACCGTCACCTTCTCCGGGAAGATAAGCACTCCATCCTGTGTGCCGACGAGAGTTAGGACGGCAATCGTATCGTAGCGGTCGTAATTTACGGTTTTCATGCCTTTATAGCCATGGTCTTTCAAAAACTCCGTCGCCTTGGTCTTGGCTTCTTCGGCCTGCAGAGTCTGCTTGCCGATGGTGCGTGGATTCTCAAACCAGATCAGCTGCCCGCCTTTTTTTGTGAAATCCATCTGTATCGGATTGTCCATATTAGGCTGTTCAATGGTGGCGGAGTAGGACTCATATTCCGTTCCTTTCCCATTTTCGACAACGTGAATGTTGCTCATATCCGGCATATTCATAAAATCGGCAGCAAGCTTCCTGATGTCTTCGGCCGATTTCATATCGCCGCCAAGCATTTTAATCGATCTTTTTTGATACATGCTGGAAACTGAGGGTCCCCAATTGATTTCCGGGTATTCACTGACGGTTTTGTCCACGGTTTTGAATCCGTCAATAATGGTGTTGTCATTAGTCGATTTCTCGGAGGCCAACGCGACTTCAACATCCATCCACCGCAGACTGTTCGCCAGCACCTTGCCTTGAACGCCGATCAGCTCATTGGAGATTTGCTCTGAGTTCGTATACAGTGTTTTGAGCATCTTGTATTCGTCAGTCGACAGCGGTTGTTTGGTTAAATCCCGCACAGAGGTTTTATAAGAGAAGTTGGCGATCTTCGAGAGAAACTCCTCTGTCTTGTTAAACGGCAGCAGTGTAAGCGGCAGCTGATTGATTTCGCTTTGAGCCTGACTTGTCAGACGCCAAACGTTCACCAGCCCTTTGCGGTGATAATTCTGGGATGCCGCATGTACGGCAAGCGTGTTGCCAAGCTCCCGATGAAGCTGCGTGACATGGTAGGTCAAATCATGGAAAGCCCGCTGATATTGGTTCTCCGCTTTAATCAAAACTGAATTCTTCTCTTGATGCTCCTGATAGCCCCAATAAATCGAACCGATAAAAAACAGTGTCATTACCGGGAATAACACAGCGCTTAATCGACGGTACATAAGGCAAAAGCTCCTTTCGTGTGCAAAACCTGGTGTTAGTTTGGTTTGCACGAAGGAGCTTTATACATCCATGTCAATAACATATGGCAGCGGAGGATATTCCTCCGCCGCAGGCTTTACAGAGCCTCTTCCACTTCAAAATCATGCTCATTGTTGCAAAGACACTGCTTGAAGCCTGTATCGATGCGGTCTTTGTCTCTTCGTCCGCGAAGCACAAATTTTTCTCCGCAAACCCTGCAGCGAATGCTCACTTTAACTCGTGCCGTAATCATTTTTTCCTCCTGAATGTAATACTGCTTCAATCTTCAACAATAGTCGCGCTTGATGATGCTATTATGGACCAAAAAATTACAATTTAATCTCTTCTTCCCGCCCAAGCAGGGCAAACGGTGACCGGGCGTTGGCCCGGTTCATTTTCCGGATTCCCTTTATCCACAAATAGGTCATAAGCGGTACAATAAACCATACCCAGTAGGTGGAGCCGGAACCCATAATCCAATCGTAAACGCCATGCTCCACCATGGGCGCAGCGGCTGCAAGCATAATAAATTTGCCGCTGGATTTTTTCGCGGCAAATTTGGCTTTGCCCAAATAATATCCCATTGTGACGCCAAACAAGGCATGTCCGGAAACAGGAAGAAGCGCACGGATAAGCAATGTGCCCATGGAAGAAGGCTGAAATACCGCATAGAGCACATTTTCCACAGTAGCAAAACCAAGCGATATCGCTACTGCATACACAATCCCGTCATAAGGCTCATCGAATTCCGTATGATTGTATATGATGTGATACAGCACGAACCACTTGACCAGTTCCTCCACCCCTGCCGATACGGCAAAGGCAAATACGAAGGGATGGTCGCCCCACAAAAGGGTCAGGCCGCGTTGAATGACCATAATAGGCAGTACGATGACGACACCGAGAAGAAATACGCGCAGTACCATATGAATCGGTTCAGCATCGTACCGGTCCTTCAGATAAAAGTAAGTGAGCAAAGAAATTCCGGGCGCAACCGCTCCGGTTAATATGGAAAAAAGCAGCATTTTCTCGTCTGTCACCTCCTGGTGTCATGCACAACCCTTACACCCAACCGCGATAACGCGAGGCCTCCGCCATCTTGCGGACCCCGACCATATAGGCGGCCAGCCGCATATCCACCTTGCGGCTGATATGAAGGTCATAGACTTGATTGAATCCGCGGATCATCATTTCCTGCAGCCTGCTGTCCACTTCGGTTTCGGACCAATAATAGCCCTGATTATTTTGAACCCATTCAAAGTAGGACACAATCACGCCGCCGCCGCTTGCCAGCACATCCGGAACAAGCAGGATGCCGCGATCCGTCACAATTCGGGTAGCATCCATTGTTGTTGGCCCATTCGCTGCTTCCACAATGATTTTCGCTTTAATTCTGTCGGCATTATTCACCGTTATCTGATTTTCTATCGCAGCGGGTACGAGAACATCGCATTCGAGCTCAAGCAGCTCCTCATTGGATATCGTATCCCGGAATAAATTGGTCACCGTACCGAAGGAATCCCGCCGGTCAAGAAGAGAGTCGATGTCCAGTCCCTCTTTATTATACAACGCTCCGTTCACATCGGAAATACCTATAACTTTGGCACCGGCATCATGCATGAATTTTGCCAGGAAGCTTCCGGCATTTCCGAAGCCCTGAATAACTACCGTCGCATCGGGAAGAGGAATGCCTTTTACCCGGAGAGCCTCGTCGATGACGATCGCAACCCCGCGCGCCGTCGCGCTTTCGCGCCCCAGCGACCCGCCAAGCACAATAGGCTTGCCGGTTATAAAACCGGGTGAATCAAACTCGCGGATCCGGCTGTATTCATCCAGCATCCAGGCCATAATTTGTGAATTTGTCATCACATCGGGCGCGGGAATATCTTTGGTTGGACCCACAAGCTGGCTGATCGCCCGGACATATCCTCTGCTGAGCCGCTCCAGCTCCCGGAAGGACATATTGCGGGGATCGCAGATAATGCCTCCCTTTCCTCCGCCGAAAGGCAAATCGGCAATGCCGCATTTCAAGCCCATCCAGATCGAGAGCGCTTTGACTTCATTCTCGTTCACGTCGGGATGAAAACGGACTCCTCCTTTTGTTGGACCGACCGCATCATTATGCTGGGCCCGGTATCCCACAAACATACGCATATTGCCATTGTCCATCCGGACGGGAATGCGTACGGTCAACAGCCGCATCGGTTCTTTGAGCAGCTCTACCATTTCATCTCCATAACCCAGCTTGCGAAGCGCATCCTTAATTACCGCTTGGGTAGATGCGAGCATATCGTTTGAATTCGATACAGATTCATTCATAAATCCGCCACCACCTTTTCTACCATAATATGAGCGGTTAGAGTCGGGGCTATGCGGCGGCAAGCATGACAGGTAAACAAAAAGCACCGTGCACAGGGATTGAACCCCGGATGCAGATGCTTAGGAATGACCACTTTAGAAATAAGTGCAGATTTCGGCGACAGCCTTGGCCGGCATAATCACTTTGCCATACTCCTCAAGAATCGCAGTTGTCACGGATGTTGCTTCCCCGTACTCGGCAAGGAGGGCAATAATGGCGTGATAGCGCGCCAGCTCTACACCTTCAGATTCAAGAACAAGCATATATTTGCCATTATAGGAATATAAACGTCCATCGTCCGTTAATTCGGCTGCCTTGATTTGCTTGCAAACCGCAATCACATCTTCGATGTCCCGGAAAGCGTACATGACAACATCACTTTGCTCAAGCGTGACTTCAAGCTCATAAACATCCTCGTCGCCGTCGTCTTCCTCGAGGGAGCGTTCCTCCGGCTTGAAATTCACCTTGCCTCTTGTAACAATGACGACCATACCCTGAGCCGGGAGGGCAAATACTTCAACAGCAAGAGGACCGCTCGCATCAAAACCTAATTCGTTATAGGCCTGATCCATCATCTCGCTGAAAAGTTCGTGCACCTTCGGTATTTCGCGCCACATGTCTTCCTTCTGGATCCCACGCTCCAGCAGGTCGTCGAACGTCAGAAATATACGTATTTTGTCTTGATTGAGTCGTTCGATTTTCATGATAGGATCCCCCTTCTCGAAAGCATCTGCTTCGTTTTCGCGGAGCAAAACCGTCTTCGAAAGCGCACAAACGCGGTAATATCGGTTATAAACAGCGTATGAAGCAAGCGCTGTTTGGTGATTAAATCGTGCTATGTAACTATGTTAGCATGTCTGTGATTGGAATGCTACTTAGATCACACAAAAAAAGAATCGCCGGACCGTCTCCTATTATACGAAATCAGACGATCAAACGATTCAATTTTTTTTAATGCTTTGTCGCTTCCGCCATGATCTCTTCCGCCTGCCGCTTCACATGTGGATCCTGATTCAGCATTTCCTCAATTTGATTCCAGCTGTCGCCCGATCCTTCCGAATGCTTCGAGTCATGATCTGCTTTGTCGGAGCGGAATTTACGGTCGAGAACCGCATTAACCGCTCTTCCCTTCATTCCATCCCAAGCCTCGCCCGCCGCTGCGCCAGCCCAGGCAAACATTCCCGGACGTTTTCTGGCGGCATACACCGCTACTGCTGCTCCGGCAAGACCACCGAGCATAAAAGCGCTCCATTTCATCGGTAATCCTCCTTATTAAGCTTCGTGATTTCAAGCTTAGTTTGACCCAACAGGACTGCTGTCATTCCGTGCTCCAAGATATGCCGATTACATAATAACATCCTGTTTTCCTGGAATATTGCAAGCTGATTAAAGAGCGGAAAAATGCGTGCCGGAGGAATAATTATGTTACAATGGTTGAACTTTAGAGTAATAAAGAGGATTAGACTATACATATCCGGCAAGTCTTAGTAAGCCGGACAAATCAAAATGACTTTAGGAGGCATAACTATGCCAGGACTACATAAATCTACCATCATGCTTAAGCTGTCGCTAGGCTTCCTGCTGCTTTCAGGATGCGCGGCTCAGCCTCATAATAATGAAGCAGGCAATCAGACAATTGCGCCTGCGCCAAATACGGCTCCTTCCAATAAGGATGCCCCAGCTAGTGAAGGTCCGGCGCAGCCGGCCGCAGAGCCTGCAGATCCCCAATCCGATCAAACTGCGGGAACAGAGCCTGCTGTCAGCAGCGGGAGCGAAGACAATTCAACGGGTACAGCAGCCCAGAAACCGGAAGATGCGCCGGTCAAGGAAAAACTCTACAAAATGAGCAAGGCTTACCGATTTGAACCGATCTCCAAAGAAACGGCCGACAAGGTTGTTCTTCTCACCTTCGATGACGGGCCCAAAGAGGATAAAATGATTAGCGGCTTGCTGGATACGCTGGATAAGCATAAAGCGAAGGCAATTTTCTTCGTTAATGGCTACCGCGTGAAGAAACATCCCGAACTGCTTAAAAAAATAGCCGACCGCGGACAGACGATCGGCAATCACTCCTGGGATCACATCGATTTGAAAAAAGAATCAGTTGCTGCAATTGAAAAGCAGGTTGGGGATGTTCAGAACATTGTGAAGGAAACCTTAGGCTTTGAGCCTGTATTCTTTCGCCCGCCTTTTGGTTCGGGAGGAGACAAGGTCCGAAGCATTGTCAACAAAAAAGGCATGCTCTATACGACCTGGTCAAACGGTTCTCTGGATTGGGACACGAAAAGCACAAAGGAGCAGCCTGATCTCGTCATAAAAAACGTGCTGGAGCAGCTCCACCCCGGCGCTAATATTCTGATGCATGAGCTTCCCTGGACGGTTGAAGCACTGGACACGCTATTGACCAGGCTCGAAGAGAAGGGCTACGGATTTATTGATCCTCAGACGATAGACCTGGGTCTCGATCAGACTTCAAAGTAAGAAAATGCAGCTGTGCGGGTGCCAGCAGCCTGAGCGGGAATTTGGATGTGCCAAATCCGCAGCTTACGAACAGCAGGGGAGATACCATCTCTGCTGTCTGGATTGCCGGCAGCTTAAACCACCCGCGTCCATAATGCTTCAGAGATTGGGTCCTCAGCACGGGTCCAAGAAGAGGCAGGACGATCTGCCCCCCATGTGTGTGGCCGCTTAGTATAAGATCAACCGGCATATCGGAAAGCAGCCGTCCGGCAATAATGGGGTCATGCGCAAGCAGAAGCGTGAACAAACGATGCCCGTCTTCCGGCTCACTCAAAGCCAGGGACAGCTTATCCCTGTTGGTGCGGGGATCGTCCACGCCCGCCAGGCGGATACGGCTCCCATCCTTTTGCTCCAGAATCACGGACTCATTAACCAGCATATGGATTCTTTCTTCCTGCAGCATTACCTCAAACGGGCGGATATCCTCATCATGATCATGATTGCCATAAATAAAATAAACCGGAGCGATGGAAGCAAGCTTCCGCAAATTGCCGCGCACCCGTTCAAGAGGAACGCCCTTCTCCCGAAGATCGCCCCCAATCAGAACAAGATCGGCTCCCCCTTCCCCGATGCACCGCTCTATCACCTTAACCGGAATTACTCTTCTATGAATGTCGCTAATAAACAATAGCCGCGTACCGTCAAAAGCATCCGGCAGCCTGTCAAGCGAAATCACATGCTGATCAAGCTGGTAGCGGTAGGCTTCACTAATCATATAAACAATAAGACCTATAGCGGCGATCCCCAGAGCAAGCAGCCACCCTATCATCGACGAACCGCCTCCCATACTTGCATAGCCGGTTATATTCCGGACAGTTTTTTTCCCCAGATTACAAGTCCGATCACGAGAATCATAAACAGCATAATAAGCAACCGGTAATACCATTTGGCGATCTTTAGTTTGTTTGAGGGATGCTTCAGGACCCTTGAGGACAGGACGTTACCTTCCGGACGCGTTTCAGATGCGCTCCTGTTCCTTTTCTTCACCCGGGATTCAGGCTCAATCCTCCGCCCTCTTCCGTATTTTAGAACTCTGCTCATGTTTCCCTCCGAAAACGAATAACGAAACCCATCACCATATCAATAACAAAATGGGCGATGATCGGGGCCCATAACGACCCTGTCTGTATGTAAATCCAGCCTAATGCATAACTGATGGAGAAGACCAGACCAGTCGGAATCCAATGTCTCAAATAACGGACATGGATCGCGGCAAACACGATACTCGTCCAGTAAGGACCCAGATTATGCTGGATGGCTCCCCGAAACAAGGTTTCCTCACAAATAGACACAATCAAAGACAGAACGACGATATGCCAGATCGGCCTGTTTTTAAAAATCCGGTCGTTGACTCCTCCGTCGTCCCCCGCTTCCTCAGGGACAAAACGGGATACAAGAAGGTCTACAGCGATGACCGCAGCAGCCAAACCAAGACCCCACAGAAGGAATTTCCAGCCACTCGGGAGAGCATACAATAAAAATGGATTTCGATGCTGAAATAAAATCCAGATCAAACCGATAATAAAAGTAACGGCTTGCGTGGCATATAAATTAATCAGCAGCAGACGGTCATCAATTTGATCAATCGTGACTTTTTTAAAGCGGATTTTACGGATGTCGAATTTTTTCATTGTTAACCGCCTGACATGAAGGTTCATATTTCCTTTTCTACCTATTTAACCTATACTGATTAGGACAATCGAATTAGATCAGAAGAACGAAGGGGATTATCATGGAGAAACGATTAACACGAACTGAAATGCTGTTTAGCCTCGGTTTCCTGTTTATGCTGGTTTGTGCTGTCGGCGCTTTTTTTTATGGTGTAAAGATCGGATCCGACCAGACCGAAGCGAAGCTCATTGAGCAGACCAGGCATTTGAGCGGAGGCAAGAGCAACAGTGTAACCGCGTACCAGCAGCAAGATCTGGTCTCCTTCTATCATACCGTATTTTTACCCTATCGTGAATTTCAAAACGAATGGACTCAAACCTTACATAAAATGTCCACCCAACAGCTGTCGGATTCCGGTTCCGCTTTGAAAGAATTGGCCAGCTCAGCCAGGCAAAAATACGATGAAGCCAAGCTTGCATCCGTGCCGGCCACCTCTCCTCTTCTCGAACAATCCCAGCTGCAGCTCCTAAAGGGTCTTAAACTGTTTGGAGAAGCCGCGCAGCGCGGTGCAGGCTCTGCCAGAGATATGTCATCGGCCAATCTGGTGCAAGGCCTGGAGAAGGACGCTTATTACCTGGAAGGTGTCAAACAAGCTTTAACCGGCCAGCAGAATTATTATTATGCCATGATGAAATGGAGCAGCTCCGTTAATCCGGATATTCCCGACCAGTATGCAGCAACTTCGGTACTGGAGCTCAGCAAGTGGAAATCGCTCCCGCTTGTCGTGAAGAACAAATTAATAGCTGAGCAGTTCAAGGCGCGTATGCTGGTTGTTTCCTATTATCCTCAGGATTTGACAGCGCGCGTGGATCAATTCATCGGATCCGGGCAAGCCGCCAAGATGGGCATGAAAACGCTCGGGTCCGTCATTGATTTACTGATCAGCACAGAGGCCGTCCGTCCCGGAGACTTCGATGACAGCAAGCCGCTGCTTTATCCCAAGGAGCTGCTGCCGCAGCTGCCGTTTTTCTATCCGGAATAATGCAAATGCTTACTTAGTCATATTGGAAGCCTTGAAGAGAGGCTACAGCCGCCATTCCCCCAACAACGTTGTGGAGGCTGCTGTAGCCTTTCTCTGTTAAATACCGGCAGACTCCTGCACTTCTGACCCCATGAGCGCAGATAATATATACCGCTTTGCCCGCGGGAATTTCCGCAAGCCTGTGAGGAATTGTATTCATTGGTATCAGCAATGAGGAATCCAGATGATAATAATCCCATTCCTGCTGCTCCCGAACGTCAATAATTTGATCGGAATCAAGATTCCCCCCGGCCGCAAGCTGCAAAAACTTTCCCGGCTCGATATCATTCCATTGCTCCATCTGTGTGCTCCTCGGCGTTATTTGCATGCATGTCCGGTAAGCCCAAAAACGCCCTTGGGAAGCATGCTCTTTTCAAGGTCGATCATAACGAAATTTTCACAATTGAGCAAGTTTCGCCATTGCAATTATCCGCTTGCTTGCTATAGAATAGTAAAGGTTACGTGTCAATTCTTGTCGGTCCGTGCAGAGTCTCAACCCGCGCGGATGGAAAGCGTCAGGCGATTCACCGGGCACAGCTTTGTTCTGCGCCCGATGTCACCTAAACAACGGCTCTTACTACTTATAGTTCTACATAAGCGTGTACCTGCGTAAATAATTTTCAGGAGGCAATCAGACATGTTTAAAGTATTAGTCTCAGACCCGATAAGCGATCTCGGTATCCAGAAGCTTGTGGATGCGGAAGACGTCATTGTCGACAAAAAACCAGGACTGAGCGAGGACGAGCTTGTTGCCGTCATCGGCGAATATGATGCCCTGCTCGTTCGCAGCCAGACCCGCGTAACCGCGCGTATTATGGCAGCGGGCAAATTGCTGAAGGTAGTTGGCCGCGCAGGCGTCGGAGTCGACAACATCGATCTGGAAGCCGCAACGCAACGCGGTATTATTGTTATAAACGCGCCGGACGGAAACACAATCACGACCTGCGAGCATACCTTCGCCATGATGATGGCCGTTGCCCGTCACATCCCGCAGGCTTACCTGAAAACGGTAGGCGGCGAATGGGACCGCAAATCTTTCCTCGGCGTTGAGCTCCGCAACAAAACTCTGGGTGTATTGGGCATGGGCCGGATCGGCAGTGAAGTCGCCAAGCGTGCCAAAGCATTCGGAATGGAGATATGGGGTTATGACCCGTTCCTGACTGAGGAGCGTGCGGAGAAGCTCGGTATCCGTCTATCATCGGTTGATGATATAATCCGGAATGCCGATTTCATGACCGTTCATACACCGCTTACGCCGGAAACGCGCCACATGATTGGCAAGGCGCAATTCGAAGTGATGAAGAAAGGCATGCGTATTATCAACTGCGCGCGCGGCGGCATCATTGACGAGCTTGCACTCGTTGAAGCCGTAGATCAAGGCATTGTAGCCGGCGCAGCGTTCGACGTGTTCGAATCCGAGCCGCCTGCTGCCGATCACCCTTTCCTGTCCAATCCCAAAATCATCGTAACGCCTCATCTCGGCGCTTCAACAGTAGAGGCCCAGGAGAATGTTGCGATTGACGTCTCGGAGCAGGTACTGAACATTCTGCGTGACAAGCCGTTTATGAACGCAGTCAATATGCCGCCAATCCCAGCCAATGTGTTGAATATTCTTCAGCCGTACTTCAACCTGGGCGAGAAGCTTGGCAGCTTTGCCGCTCAACTGACTGAAGGTGCAATTCAGGAAATCACGGTCAATTTTGCCGGAGAGCTGGCCGAAGTCGATACCCAGCCGCTGACCCGCTATATTGTGCGCGGCGTGCTCTCGCATCATCTGGGCTCTGAGATGGTCAATGTTGTCAACTCCATGCATTTGGCCAAAGAACGCAGCGTTAACATTATTATTCAGAAATCCCATACATCGCGTGACTTTACGAATCTGGTTACGGTAACCCTGCGCTCGAAGCAGGAAGAACGCCTTGTAGCAGGCACCTTGCTCACCGGATATGGACCACGTATCGTGCAAATCGACAAATTCCCGGTCGATGTCGCTCCAGGAGGCAATCTCATTCTCGTATCGCATAATGATAAGCCAGGTATCATCGGCCGTGTCGGCACACTGCTCGGCACCAACGACGTCAATATTGCGACGATGCAGGTCGGACGGAAAATTGTCGGCGGCGCAGCGATCATGGTTCTATCTGTGGATAAAGGCGTTCCAAAGGATGTTCTTTCCCAGATCGCCGAGCTGCCTGATTTGAATAATGCGAAAGAAATTATTTTGTACTAGGCAGCTCCTTCTTCTTGGCGGGGTACAACAGTTTAAAACATTCTCTGACAAAAGCGCTCCTTCGCGGGGGCGTTTTTTTTGATGTTTCACGAACAACAAGATTAGTCGGCCTGCTTCAACAAAAAAAGCACCCCTGTCAGGAGTGCCTTGTCAATTATGTTATTCCTTCGACAGGAAGCAGCAGCGTAAAGGTGGTGCCTTCTCCAACAACGCTTTCGACATCAATTCGTCCGTGATGGGAGTCGACGATGTTCTTCACAATCGCAAGTCCAAGTCCGGTACCTCCCGAGGATGCTCCGCGCGTGCGCGCTTTGTCGGCTTTATAGAAGCGCTCGAAGATATAAGGCAGATCATCCGCAGATATCCCCTGCCCCTCATCCTGTATCTTCAGCTCGACAAAGCTCTTGCGGTCCTTCGTAACATAGCGGGCCGCCAGCTTGATCTGAGCCCCGCCCGGAGTATGGCGAAGCGCATTGTCGAGAAGATTGGTCAGCACCTGCTCCAGCCGGTCCTCGTCCGCTCCACGAATTGTCAGTCCCGTTCCCGGAGGAAGCTCGCTCTGCAGCGTAATGCCCTGTTCCTTGGCATAAACCTGAAATTTGCGATGAACACGCTTGACCAATCCTTCGAGATCAACCTGCTCATTTTTCATCTCGATGTGACCGGCCTCCATTCTGGCCAGATCCAGTAGATCCTTGACCAGCCTGCTCATTCGCAAGGACTCGTCATGAATTACCTGAACCAGCTCCATCCGTTCCTCGGGCGAAGCGGCGATATCATCAATCAGCGCTTCGCTGTATCCCTGCAGCATGGACAGCGGAGTCCGGATTTCATGCGACACATTAGCGACAAAGTCACGGCGAAGCTTCTCCAGCTTCGATTCCTCTGTCACGTTCCGCATTACAGCCACCGCGCCGCGTACAGAGTCATTGGATTTGAGCGGCGCCATTACGACTGACCAAACGCCGCTCTGCACATGAATCTTATCCGTCAAATCTCTGCCTTCGCGCAGCACACGCTTGTACAGCTCCGAGATGGGACCCGGCACCGGGATACCGGGACGTATTCGAGGGGCTGAGCCTGAGGAAGTATCATCCTCATTCCAGATCAGACTGCTCCAATTCTCGATTACATGCTGTCCGCCGGGATTGGCCAGAATCACTTGTCCCTGTGCATCCAACGTAATAACGGCATCTGCCATACTCCTGAGCACGCTTGAGAGATGCTCCTTCTCGTGGTTCAAATCCCGGATTAGCGTATCCAGATCTGCTGCCATGTGATTAAAGGTATTGGCCAGATCCCCGATTTCATCCGAAGAGCGGATTGGAACGCGTGTGCGGTATTCCCCCTGCGAAATAAGATCGGCCGCTTTCTTCAGCTGCAGCAGAGGTTGGGTAATCTTCGTGGATAGGAAAAAAGCAAAAAAAGTTGAAAGCAGGAAGCCGATTATCGCGGTATACACGAACAGCACTTTAACATGATGCGAGCTGCCCGGATCAAACGTAATGTCGATATACTGAAGGAGGAACATCCCCAGAATGAGCAGGACGACGGCGACCAGGCCGATGATGGTAATCCAGAGCTTGCCGACGACGCTTCGCAATAGCTTCATCGATTATTTGGAAACCTCAAGCTTGTATCCTACGCCCCATACCGTTGTAATCATCGAAGCAGCTTCCGGCGATACCTTGTTAAGCTTCTCGCGGAGGCGCTTCACATGCGTATCAACGGTGCGCAGGTCGCCGAAAAATTCATAATTCCAGACGTCCTTGAGCAGCTCCTCGCGGGAGAACACCTTATCTGGCGACGTTGCCAGATAATGAAGAAGCTCATACTCCTTGGGAGTCAGGCTTACTTCCTGGCCGCCTGCCATGACCCGATGAGCGTCATGCTCGATAATCAGGTGAGGAAATACGATATTGTTGGTTGTGATGGTTTCCTTCGTCAGGAACGCTGTCGCGGACGAGCGGCGCAGAATTGCTTTGACCCGATAGATCACCTCGCGCGGACTAAAAGGCTTGACCACATAATCGTCAGCCCCCACCTCGAATCCCTGAACCCGGTTCATTTCCTCGCCTTTAGCCGTCAGCATAATAACAGGCGTCGCCTTCACCTGACGCAGCCTTGTACATACCTCTATGCCATCGATGCCGGGCAGCATGACATCCAGCAGAATCAAGTCAAAGTCGCTGGCTGTCGCCAAGCGCAGAGCGCTCTCCCCGTCCTCTGCCTCCTCGATGGAATACCCCTCTTTTTCCAAATACATTTTGAGCAAACGACGGATCCGTTCTTCGTCATCCACGACCAGAATGCGATGCAGTTCTTCGGACATCCGAATCAGACTCCTCTCATGATAGGTTTAATCGACGCCTGCATAGGAATGCAGACCAACCAGAACAAGATTAACTCCCACCAGCGTGAACATGACCACGATAAAGCCGATAACCCCCAGCCAGGCGGATTTGGAGCCATGCCAGCCGCGCGACAGGCGCAAATGCAGAAAAGCGGTATAATACAGCCAGGTAATAAGCGCCCATACCTCTTTGGGATCCCAGCCCCAGAAGCGGGACCAGGCCTCATATGCCCAGATCATCGCGAATACGAGCGCCCCTAGCGTAAAGATCGGATAGCCGATCGCTATCGCCCTGTAACTGATTTCGTCAAGATCATCAGGGTCTATAGCCCGGGTCAGCGGGTGGATAACAGCGGCAATCGGCTTGCGGATCACAAGCCGGATCAAGCCATAGAGGATGAGACCGGCAATGATCGCCCAAACGATCGTGTTCAGCTTGCGGGCCGCATCTACCCCTTGCATCCAATGCGGCGTTTCAAACAGGCCGTCCTTCATGCCAAGGAAGGAATCCATGGAAGTGACCTGGCTATTGTACGGCTTGAAAATTGGTGGTGTGGTATACGTAACATCCTCGACTTTTGAGCTTTCGACACCCGCATCGCTGATGCTGACCGTTTCCTGGGTGAAAGTCGCTTCATATCCGGCTGCCCGAAAGGCAAATACCGATACCAGAAATCCGATCAGAACGATTCCGACGAACATTACCAGCTCAATCCAGCGCTGCGACCGGCGCGCACTCGCTCCGGTTTCCTTGAAATCAACCGTACGCAGCAGATACATCAGCGACAGCGCAAAGCCGACTCCGAAGAAGGCTTCCCCCAGCGCCGCTGTTGTGACGTGGATTTTCAGCCAGTAGGAGTTGAGCGCGGGAATAAGCGGCTGAACTTCCTGTGGAAATACGGAAGCGTAAGCGACGATAAAAACTACAAGCGGAAGTGTAAACACCCCGATAAGCGGCTTTCGGTAAATCGCGTACACTACAATGAAAGCAAACATGACGGCCATGGCGAGGAAAGTCATGAACTCATACATATTGCTTGTCGGGATATGTCCTCCTCCGATCCACCTCGTAATAAAGAACGTCAGGTGCGAGATAAACCCAAGCAGCGATACGACAAAGGAGATGCGCCCCCAGCGGCGGATATGCGCCTTGGGATCGCGATTGCTGAATTTCGCTCCTGCAACCGTGATGATATAGAAGATAAACCCGAAGCAGTATAAGAAAAATGCGACCAGAAAAATGTCGCTGCTGAAAGTAAGTAGTGAACTCACGTTGTGTTCCCCCCGTTATCTAGCGACTTTGGCTCCACGACGATGCCGGCACTGCCAAGTGCGGCCGCGACGTCGGCACGCATGCCGTAATTGTTCTTGTTTGTGTGAGCGCCGAGCAGCAGCCGGTTCGCGTCGGCGCGAAGCCAAATGCGGCGATGCTGCCAATAGGAGCCGATCAGCAAACCAAACATGGATATTCCCGCCCCCGTCCATATGAACGGCATGGCCCGGTCAGTACGGATGTTAAGGGTGGTAATGATACCGGCAAATGTTACATTTTCCATTGATCCAACCTTGATTTCAAACTGCTCGCCGATTTTACCGTTTATGACATCCTGACTGAAGGTTTGCTTATCCACTTCTTTCGGAAAGTACATGTATGGCTCGCCGGTCGCCGGCAAATTCGGTCCCTTGATCAGAAAAACAAAAGCCGGCGCGTTGGGCTCGGACGACTTGGTTCCCGGCTGCCCGTTCTTGTCCAGCGTAAAATCCATATAGGTCTGCTTCAACTGCAGCGTATAGGGACCGAGCTTATACTCAAGCTCCGGATTGCGCATCTCCAGATTGAACGGCCCATAGGTTTGACCGGTTGCTTTGTCTACAAGCACCGGTTTGACCGCTTTGAGCTTGGGTGTGTCGTCAAAACCGAACTGATAGGCTTTGAGTCCTTTATACGAGAGCGGATCATTCACGATGATATTGTGCCGGTTGACCTCTTTAAGCTTGGGGCCGGCAGCGGGATCATCGCAATCCGCCGTACAGGTATAGAGAACGGCTTGCGTCTCATACAGCTTGGCTCTTGCCGTCCCTTTCAGCGCGTCGGGCAGCTCGGCGTCCGTATAATAGTCAAGCGTGAATTTCTCGTTCTTGATGTAGTAGCTCGTATCGGGAATCTGCACCGTCTCCCCTTCAGGAACGGTCACATAGGAGTCCATGGCCCAGCCCGGTAGCGAACGCAGCAGCACGGCAAGGAGGAATACAATCAGACCGATATGATTAATGTATGGCCCCCATCGGCTGAATCTATTCTTCTCCGCCAGCAAAGCCGTTCCCTCGCGGGTTACGCGATAGCGCTTGCGCTTCAGCTTCTCGCCGATCTGGGCGGTCAGCTTCTCCGCGTCTTCCTCCTGAAGCTGCGTCTCAAATACCGTACGCTGCCGGGTGAGAAACTGCGGATGCTTGCGGATCTGCTGCTTGTTAAGCGCCCTGTAGAGCGGCAGCACACGGTCCAAACTGCAGATGACCAGGGATGTTCCGATCATCACCAGCAGCCCGATAAACCACCACGACTCGTAAGTGTTGGAAAATCCCAGCTTATAATACCACTTCCCGATCCACCCGTAACGATCCTCGTAATATGTAGTGGGGTCAAAGGAAATAAAGGCATTCTCCTGTGTGAAAATCGTTCCGATCATCGCGGCGATCAGCGTAATCACAATCAAGCGAACGGCAATCTTCACGGAAGAGAAGAAACTCCATACCTTGTCGATGACGGATTGATTGCTCTTCTGGGATCGGCGCGCTATTCCGTCGTACCGCATTTCAAGGGGCGTATCAATGTCTACTTCCTTGCCATCCAGCGGTTTGCCGCAGCTCTCACAGAGTACGGTCCCGACTGGATTCTGATGTCCGCATTCGCATTTTGTATTTTCAAATTCCAACAAGAAAAAAGACCTCCCTCGGTCAGGACTGAAGCAGTTTCGTGACGCGCTCATCAATGTCCTTTTCCGTCATCGGCCCGACGAAAATGTCCATAATCGTTCCGTTCGGTTTGATAAAAAAAGTTGTCGGATACGATTTCAAACCATATTGGCGCTCCACTTTGCGATTCTCATCCTGTACTATCGTGTAGCTTACTCCGTACTGTTTGATGAAATTATTAACCGTCAATTTGTCTTCGCCCAAATTAATCCCGATAATCTCAAAGGGCTTGTCTCCCTGCTGCTCGTACTGCTTCTGAAGATCCGGCGTTTCCGTTACGCACCCCGGACAGAAGGTTCCCCAGAAATTAACCACAAGCGCTTTACCCTTGTAATCTGAGAGCCTGTGCGTCTTGCCGTCGATGCCCAGAAGGGCAAAGCTCGGCGGTTTATCTCCTTTACGCGGCAGACCGTCGCTTGAAGCGAACAGAGCATTGCCGATCGCATAGCCGCCCAGCAGCAGCACAGCAAGAAAGATAGTAATTTGTATGGCTCTGCGGTTTGATTTCATGCGTATTATTCACCGCCCTATGCATAAAAAGTATAGTCCCGACAAGCTAATCACAGTTCGCTTTCGTGTCATATTGATTATAACGAAAACCGACGGCAATTGAGATTGCCGCCGCTCGTTATTTTTGAATTTTATGTGTCTTGACAGCAGATTTTAGCAGGAGTTCAACTTCCTTGGGTGTTAAATGACGATACTTCCCTCTTTTTAGTCCAAGCAGACTAAGTTCTCCGAATTTGATTCTGCGCAGCAGAATCACCGGATGGGAGATCGCGTCGAACATACGCCTTACCTGGCGGTTGCGGCCTTCATAAATCGTAATGGATATCGTAGACTGGTTCTTCTCCGTATCCACATCATGATACTCTACCTCGGCGGGAGCCGTCATTCCGTCCTCGAGCATGACGCCGTTCTGCAGCTTCTCCAGCAAGCTGCCGTGAGGCACGCCCTTCACGGTTGCCCAATAGGTCTTGGGCACATGATGGCTGGGATGGGTAAGCAGATTGGCAAACTCCCCGTCGTTCGTCAGAAGCAGAAGCCCTTCCGTATCATAATCCAGTCTTCCGACCGGATATACCCGTTCCGTTATGCCATGCAGAAAGTCGGATACGATCGTGCGTCCCTGCGGATCGCTTGCGCTCGTAATGACCCCCTTAGGCTTGTTAAGAACCAGATAAAGCTTTTTCTCGCTCTTAATAGGCTTGCCTTTTACTGTAATGATATCCACGGCCGGGTCTGCTTTCACCCCTAGCGTTGTAACAGGCTCGCCATTGACTTCAACCTGTCCGGATAAGATAAGCTCTTCGCATTTGCGCCGTGAAGCCACGCCCGCATGCGCCAAAATTTTCTGTAAACGTTCCAATGCTTTCACCTCATCCTTCATAATACCCTAAAAGCGGCAGCAAAGGAAAGGTTGATCAAAGAAGCCCGTCAAGGGAGGCTGCCGTCTCTTTGGAAGGAGATCATGCAGCCCCTTAACGGGCTTTGAGCGATTGTTTCATCCAAATACATATAAACAGATGATAATAGCAGCTATAAAGCCGACCAGATCGGAGAAAAGCCCAACCTTCAGGGCATAGCGGCTGCGGCGGATGCCGATCGCTCCGAAATAAACAGTAAGCACGTACAAGGTCGTATCCGTGCTCCCTTGAATCGTCGAGGCCATGCGTCCTATCATCGAATCGGGTCCGAAGGTTTTGATCAGCTCCGCAGTAAAAGCGAGCGAGCCCGCTCCGGTCAGAGGCCTGAGCAGGCCCAGGGGGAGCACTTCACTGGGTACGCCCAGCTGATCAAGCAGGGGACTGATCAAAGAAGCGAGCATATCCATCGCTCCCGAAGCCCGGAACATGCTGATGGCAACCATCATCCCCACCAGATGAGGAATAATGTTGACGGCTGTGCCGAAGCCGTCTTTGGCACCTTCCAGAAACGTCTCGTAGACTGGAATTCTGCGAAAGGCGGCGTACAGCGGAATAAATACGATAATAAAAGGGATCATCCAGGCCGATATCACCGTTATCCATTCATACAAGAACCTCACCCTTTCCGCTGCCAACGCTTCCGTTAGGCGGACCGCCGTCATGAGCAATGAACTCACGAGGTTCCTTTACAGGCGAATCAATATGACCTCCGTCCTTGTCCGTCCATTTCGGCGGCTTAGCGCGGCTTCTGTACCAGCGGTCAGCTGCGATGGCAGCTACGGTGGCCACCAGTGTTGCAGCCAGGGTAGTCCCGACAATTTCGGCCGGATGCGCCGAGCCATAGGTCATCCGGATAGCAATCAGGGTAGTGGGCACCAGTGTGATACTGGAAGTATTGAGCGCGAGCAGTGTGCACATGGCGGGCGTTGCCGTTTCCTTGTCGGGATTCAGCTTCTGCAGCTCCTGCATGGCTTTGATGCCCATGGGCGTGGCCGCATTGCCGAGTCCCAGAATATTGGCGCTCATATTGCTCATAATGTAGCCGAGCGCCGGATGCCCTTTGGGGACATCCGGAAACAGGAAGCGCACCACGGGCTGCAGCAGCGAGGCCATTTTGCGGAGGAGACCGGCGTCTTCGGCAATCCGCATCAATCCCAGCCACAGCACCATGACGCTGATTAAGCCGAAACTGACCGATACCCCGTTCTTGGCCCCCTCGAAGGCCGCCTCCGTCAGGGCCTCCATACGACCATTAATGACCGCGGCAACAAAGCTGATCGCAATAAAAAATAACCAGATCCAGTTTACCATCCTGCCCTCTCCTTCCCTCCAAATAACATAGAGAGTGTCAGTTTCAACGCACTGCCAAAAGAATGCATTGCCGGCTTCGCGGCAGTGGGATCGGCATCTCTCTCGTCCGCAGGTGTCCGTTCCGGCTGCTGAGTTTGCTGAATTCGACTGCTCTTTGGTTCATATACAGGAGTAGAGCCGATTTTCACATCCCCCATATACCAATCAATTTTCCCCCGCTCGCCGAGCAAGTACTCGGTCTTCTTGGAATCGGTCAGCACCAGCTTGGAGCGAAGCTGCTCCTTCTCCCCCTCCGCAAACGGATAAAGCATTGTGCGTCCTACGGACAAGGGATAGCCATTAACCGCCTGTCCCTTGTGGGTGATCTCGGCGAGCGGATAGTTGGCAAAGCCCCAATCCAGCAGCTTCTGGTGATCAAGCCAATCATTGCCGTCGTTCAACGTCACAACGGCCAGCTGCTGGCCTTCTCTTGTCGCCGAGCTGACCAGACAGCGTAACGCCTGTTTGGTGTAGCCGGTTTTCACGCCATCCGCCCCATCATACATCGTGAGCATTTTATTTTTGTTTTTCCATGTATAATCCCATTCATCATTTGGATTGGGAGCCGTTTTCACTTTGGTTTTCACAATCTCTTTGAAGGTCGGATTCTTCAGCGCATAAGCGGTCAGCTTGGCCATATCATTGGCCGTTGAATAATGACCTTCGATATCAAGTCCATGCGGGTTCATAAATTGTGAATTCGTCATCCCCAGCATCTGTGCCTTATCGTTCATCATGTGGACGAAGCCTTCCTCGGAGCCGCCTACATGCTCGGCAATCGCCGTTGCCACATCATTGCCGGAGCGCAGCATCAAACCGTAAAGCATATTCTGCAAGCTCATTTCCTCGCCCAGCTTCAAATAAATCGATGAGCCTTCCCTGCCTGCCGCCCGCTTGCTTGTTTTCACCATATCCGAGAGCTTGCCATGCTCAATGGCCACAATGGCCGTCATGATTTTGGTCAGGCTGGCGATTTTCATCTGTTCATCACCCTGGGAGGTGTATAGAAGACGCCCGGATTCCACATCGATGAGAGCGGCAGCTTTCGCATGTGTCGTAATCGGCTCCGGAGCGTCGGCATATGCAGCAAGCGGGACACCGATACCAGTGATCCCTGAACATGCAAGGGTTACAATCCCCGTAAGACCAATCAATAAACGGACAAGCCTCATACGCTTCCTCCTAAAGAGTTTTTGGTGGTCTTCATTGAATAACCACCCTTGAATATCAAAAACTCACTTCGTAAGCTTAAACTTAGAGTTTTTGGTGGTCTTCATTGAATAACCACCCTTGAATACCAAAAACTCACTTCGTAAGCTTAAACTTAGAGTTTTTGGTGGTCTTCATTGAATAACCACCTTGAATACCAAAAACTCGCTACGTAAGCTTAAACTTAGAGTTTTTGGTGGTCTTCATCGAATAACCACCCTTGAATACCAAAAACTCGCTTCATTGTGACTCAGCCACTGCTTTTAAGCATATGTAATCTCTGATGAATGGGTCTTGTACTATTATATGAACAAGCTGTCTGGTTATGCCCTTTGTCCTGTTGACCGGACCAGCACGTAAAAAAAGAAACCGCCGGGGATGAACGGTTTCTATAGGCGCTATCCGTTTACGAGCTCCAAAGCCCGTTAAGACGCGGAGTCTTTTTAGATATATTTTCCTTCGGTTCGGTCGTGCCGGTCAATATGAAGCGATGAATCGCGATCGCGATCACGATCACGATCAATATCCAGATCGTCCCGCTGGAACATGCTTTGAATTTTCTCAAACACCTTCGGAGCTGAGTCAATGACACGCTCCATAAGATGAGTCTGGTTATCAAGAGGTACAATACGGACGCCATGGACGCCTACCACCAGAAAAGCGATAGGAGTGATGGATACGCCGCCGCCGCTGCCGCCTCCGAAGGGAAGCGACACGGATGCCGAATGTCCTTCATGCTGCTTGGAATGGTGCTCGGTCTCATGATCAAACCGGATATCACTGCCGCCTGCCACAAAACCAAAGCCTACCTTGGATATCGGCATAATAACACTTCCGTCCGGAGTCTGGACGGGATCGCCAACGATGGTATTTACATCCACCATTTCTTTAATATTTTCCATTGCGGTTTGCATTAAGCCTTGAATCGGATGGTCTGCCACTGGGTTATCCTCCTTAAGATCAATCATATCGTCAAATCCCAACCTGCACATTGCAGTCTTTAGCGTTCCCCCAAGCCGCATCCTTTATGTGATTCAGGCACGCATTAAAATACGCTGCCAACCAACCAGACCCTTGGGAATTCCCTTGACCTTCTTCAGGCGGTACATCAATACGATAGTGGCATAAATCGCGTAACCAAGACGGATTCTTGCTTTAAACCGGCCTTCTGTTGCAAAATAAATCTGATTGTATAGAGGCTGTACCGTGAGCACAGGATCATGAGTCAAGCGGATAAGCTGAGATAACAGGCCAATCGACGTTGTTTTGGCCGACCAGATGAACCCGGTTACCATGGCCGTCCATACCGCATCGCCAGTACCCACTGCCGTATGCCATTTCCATTCGGTTACATGAATATGTCCGAGGGTCCGCCTGGCCCACCCGAACAGATCTCTGGTTTGGCCCAGTATCTGTATAACGGTTTGAAAAGACTTCATAGCCGTTTGTGAATCCAAATGATCGGTAGATGATTGCTGTTTGCTTCCACCAAGATTCTCCGCGGCCGCTTCTTTTTTCACTTCCAGACCTTTTTCTTTCTTCCGTATATCGGATAGCTTCCAGTGGTAATGAACCAATCCCATAAGTGCGCGAATCTGCAGCTCAGCCTGATCATCCTGACCGATCCGCTTCACATGACCACGAATCACGACAGGCGAAAGTGCAGCGGCTAACAAGAGCAAAAAAAAGAGACCTGCCGCGATCATCCATCCGAGCGGGTACCCTAGCATGGGCTTCTTTCCCCCGTTTCCCTATAATTGGTCGGATATAGTATGACCTAACGGACAAATCTCATTCATGCTTCATCATCATGTGCTGCATCAGGCACTTCATCAATCGTAATCTGACGGTTCTCCAGCTTGTCGAACAGCAGCTGCGTTTGCTCGTCCAGCGAATCATCATCGACCTCCGCCGGCTCGGGCAGCGCATCCAGACTGGCTAATCCGAAATAATCCAGGAATGATTTGGTCGTCCCGTACAGAATCGGCCGTCCAATCGCTTCCGCACGACCCACGCCTTCAATCAGATCTTTGACAACCAGCGTATGCAGGGCCCGATCACTCTTGACGCCGCGAATTTCTTCGATATCCACGCGTGTAATCGGCTGCCGGTATGCCACAATGGACAAGGTTTCCAGCGCCGCCTGCGACAGGCTTGATCTTGTCGGCGTATAGGCCATCCGCTCAAAATAGGAGGAATGGGCCGGGTTTGTCGTCAATCTGAACGCGCCGGCAACGAATGACATCTGGATACCGCGTTTTTTCTGCTTTAATTCCTTCATCAAATCCTTGGCGATATCGGAGGCTACCGTTGCATCCAGCTCTAAAATATCCGCCAGCTGCTTGACGCTCAAGCCTTCGTCTCCAGCCATAAACAGCAGGCCTTCAATAATCGATTTCAACTTCGAGAATTCCACTTTCTACTGCTTCTCCTCTCCAATGAACGACTATATCGTCAAATAATTGATGCTGAAAACATGTAACCTGCTTCATCTTCATCAGTTCCAGAATGGCCAGAAAGGTAACGACAATTTCATGGCGGCCCATCTCCTCGCGAATCAGCTTGGAGAAGCGGATGGTCTCATGCTCGCGCAGCAGGTCCATAATATCACGGATGCGGTCCTTCACCGAGATCTCGTCCCGGTGAATAGTCGACACCATATTCCGTCTGACCGCTTTGCGCAGCGCCTTCTGGAACGCTTTGATCAGGTCTCCGACATGCAGCCCTTCTATGGGGTTAACCGGCTCAGCCTTCATGAACGGCGTCAGATCCTCCGGCTCCTTCGTATACAGAAGGCTCCGCTCGAATTCCTGCTCCCGCAGCTGCTCCGCAATTTGCTTGAATTTCCTGTATTCCACCAGCTTCGCAATCAATTCGTCATGAGGGTCCAGACCATCGTCTTCCCACATGTCGTAATCATCCTCGATAACCGGCGGCTTCGGAAGCAGCTGTCTGCTTTTGATGGACAACAAGGTAGCCGCCATAACGAGAAATTCGCTCGTAACTTCCAGCTCCAGCTCCTGCATTGCACTTAAGTAATCCATATATTGATCCGTAATTTCACTGATGGATACCTCGTGAATGTCAATCTCTGCTTTATCGATCAGATGAAGCAGCAGATCAAGCGGACCTTCGAACGCTTCCAGTTTGTATGTTACCGTCATGACGGCCAAGCCCCTCCTTACCCTTGCAGCTGTCTGGTCAGGTTAGCCATCTCAATGGCCGTTACCGCCGCTTCCCATCCTTTATTGCCCGCTTTCGTACCCGCGCGCTCAATAGCCTGCTCGATCGTGTCCACAGTAAGAACGCCAAAGATTGTCGGGACGCCGGTTTTCAGCGCTACAGCCGAGACTCCCTTGGCTGCCTCATTGCATACATAATCAAAATGAGGAGTCGATCCGCGTATTACCGCGCCAAGGGTTATGACGGCGTCGTATTTTCCGCTCTCTGCCATCTTCTGGGCGATCAGCGGGATTTCAAATGCGCCTGGAACCCATGCCACTTCCACATTGGCATCATCCGTGCCATGACGCTTGAAAGCGTCAAGCGCGCCGCCAAGCAGCTTGCTGGAAATAAATTCATTGAACCGTCCAACGACGACTCCAAAGCGTTGACCTTCATTTACAATTAAATGTCCTTCATATATATGCGGCATTTTGATGTCATCCTTCCATAATTGGGTTTGTCTTTGCCTCTATAAGGCAAGAAATTAAATTTCAAATTCCAGCAAATGGCCCAGCTTTTCCTTCTTGGTGTGGAGATATTTCTCATTGTTCTTATTGGATACCATTTGAATCGGAACACGTTCAACCACTTCTATTCCATAACCTTCAAGCCCTTTAATTTTGCGTGGGTTGTTGGTTAACAGACGCATTTTGCGAATGCCCAGATCTTTCAGGATTTGAGCGCCAATGCCGTATTCCCGCAAATCGGGAGCGAAGCCCAATTTAATATTCGCGTCAACCGTGTCGAATCCCTGCTCCTGCAGCTCATAGGCCTTTAATTTGTTGATCAGACCGATTCCACGGCCCTCCTGACGCATATAAAGCAGGACGCCGGAGCCGGCTTCCTCAATCTGGCGGAGCGCCGCTTCAAGCTGCGGACCGCAGTCGCAGCGGTGGGAATGGAACACATCGCCGGTCAGACACTCCGAGTGGACACGAACCAGTGTCGGCTTGTCGGGATCGATCTCGCCTTTAACAAGGGCCACATGCTCCTTGTTGTCCACCTCATTCGTATAGGCTACAGCGCGGAATACACCAAAATCAGTCGGCAGATTGACATCAACCGCACGCTCGATAAGCTTTTCCTTCTCGTTGCGGTAATGTATCAAATTCTGGATGGTGATCAGCTTCAGGTTATGCTTGTTTTTGAATTCCACCAGGTCGGGCAGCCGGGCCATGGTGCCATCCTCTTTAATGATTTCACAGATCACCGCAGCGGGTGCGGAACCGCACATCCGGGCCAGGTCGATAGCGGCTTCCGTGTGCCCGGTACGGCGCAGGACGCCGCCTTTTTTGGCTATGAGCGGGAAGATATGGCCCGGGCGGCGGAAATCGGCGGCTTTGGTATTCGGATTCATCAAAGCCTTGACCGTCTGTGAGCGCTCGCCTGCGGAAATGCCTGTCGATGTGGATATATAGTCAACGGATACGGTGAAGGCTGTACCGTGATAATCCGTATTATGCGTGACCATCGGCGGCAGCTCCAGCTCCTCGGCACGCTCCTGGGTGATGGGCACACAGACAAGGCCGCGGGCTTCAGAAATCATAAAATTAATGATTTCCGGCGTTGCTTTATCAGCCAGCGCAATCAGATCGCCTTCATTCTCGCGGTCTTCGTCATCCACAACGATAACCGCTTTGCCCAGAATAAGATCATAAATCGCGGCTTCGATGCTGTCAAATACTTCGTCTTCCTTTAAATACGAATTCTGCTGCTCTTCTGTCATGCTGGTATCCTCCTTTATCGTCTAGGTGTCGGTCGTTTAATAAAAGCCATTGTCAGCCAAAAACGCGGCAGTAATCCCTCTGGAGCCGGCCGCCTGCTTGCCGCCGCCTGCGCCGTTAGCTGCTCCCTCTTTAGCTCCGCCTTTGAAGTGGAGCAGGTGGTCCACATATTTGCCCAGTACATCGCATTCGATATTGATGCTGCTGCCCGCCTGTTTCAGCTGCAGAGCCGTCGCGCGAAGCGTGTGGGGAATAATCGAGACTGTGAAAGCAATGGAATCCACATCGACCACCGTCAGGCTGATACCGTCAACAGTGATCGAGCCTTGCGGAATTACATACCTCATCAAGTCGCTGTCATGCGGCCGAATCGTAAAAACAACCGCGTTTGCATCCGTTGTCCGGGTAGCAATGGTTCCTGTCCCATCCACATGTCCCTGAACAATATGGCCGCCGTAGCGTCCCCCTGCTTTCATAGCCCGCTCCAGATTGACCTTGTCGCCTGGCCGTGTGTCCTTCAGGTTGGTATGGCGAAAGGTTTGCGGCATCACATCTGCCGTGAAAGTTGAACCCGACAGCTCCGTTACCGTCAGGCAAACGCCATTTACGCTGATGCTGTCACCAATCGCCGCATCCTCCAGCACGCGGGCAGCTTCGATCGTCATCATCATCGCTTCCCCCTGCTTATAGCTTCGCTTCAGGGCGCCAATTTCCTCAATCAGACCTGTAAACATACTCACACCTCCCTTGCAATTTCTTCATCCTTGTTAATCTGCTTCCGGCAGATGCTTGTAATCCGGATAACCTGTCAGGCAGAGATCGCTGCCGATACGTTCAAAAGTCAGCTCAGACAGTTCAATCGCCTCGCTCATTTTTTCAAATCCGCCAAACGTGAAAGCTTCGGGGGATGAGGCGCCGCCTATCAGCTTCGGCGCAACGAAGAGGATAATCTTATCGATAAGCCCAACTTCCAGCATAGAGCCGTTCAGCACGCCTCCGCCTTCGAGCAGAATGGAAGCAATCTCAAGCTCGCCGAGTTTGTGCATCGCCATGCGCAAATCAACTCTATCGCCCGACCCGCAGTTGAGCACCTCTACCCCATGTGCCTCAAGCTCAGCTCTTCTCCCGGTATCAGCGCCCTCGACAGTCAGCACAATGACGCGGGAGGTACGGTCCTTTACAAGCCTTGCCTTTGCTGACAGGCGAAGCCTGGAGTCGACTACAATGCGGATTGGGTGAAGAGCCGGAACGCTCAGCCGCGTCGTTAATTCAGGATCGTCCGCGATTGCCGTCTGCACCCCGATCATGATCGCCATATTCTGATGCCTTAAGGTGTGTACAAGCGCACGCGATTCCGGCCCGCTTACATACCGGCTGTCGCCCGTCCTGGCGGCGATTTTCCCGTCCAGCGTCATCGCTGTTTTCATCGTTACGTAAGGCAGCCTCTTGGTAATGAATTTATTGAAGGCTTCATTCATACGACGCGATTCTTCACCCAGCAGTCCGACTTCAACGGCGATCCCTTCTTCCCGAAGACGGGCAACACCGCGGCCTGCAACCAAGGGATTGGGATCCAGACAAGCGACCACCACCCGGGAAGCCTTTGCTTCGATGATCCGTTCACAGCAGGGCGGGGTCCTCCCATGATGACTGCATGGCTCAAGGGTTACATAAACGGTGGACCCTTCCGCATTTTCTCCAGCCATTGCAAGCGCATGTACCTCGGCATGGCCTTCCCCCCGCTTGAGGTGGGCGCCAAGACCGGCAATACGGCCGCCATTCACCACGACACAGCCGACAACCGGATTAATGCCGGTTTGCCCTTTCGCTTTAGCAGCCATGTCCAGGGCCAGCTTCATGTACATTTCGTCATTCAGCACCTCAATGGAAATAAAAAATCACCCCTATGCAGGCAAGCTGCCAACGGGGTGATGGTTTGAAAATCTTGAAAAAGACGGATCAAAGGCACATTCAAACAAACCAGTCATCTTTGTGAAAAAAAGAACAAAGAAGACAAGAAATGAAAATGAGCTTTGCAAACGTCCCCTTCTCCCATCCAGACTGTACTGTCGGTCCCGGATTTACACCAGGTCCACCGTTTCACTGCCGAATCCTCACCAGGAGAACCGATATTATGCGAAACGGGTCACGGACTGACAAAGCCGGAAATTGGGTAAACCCTCATTCACATGCTTTGATCACCGCCGGTTGGGAATTTCACCCGACCCCGAAGGTAGTTGCAAATATTTGATGTTGCTTAATCCTACCAAACAAATGGATTAACTTGATTGAAATAGTACCACTTGAAAATGAAAAAAGCAAGGATTTTCATCCTTGCCTCAGTCATTAGCCTAATAGGCTTGCTCTTTGAATTTTAATTTAATTATCAGGTTTGTTTCATTTTGTCTTAAGGTAGGGCCGCTATACTTCTAAATAACGACCCCCCATTCATATAGATTGACTTGACCCGCTCATGCCAAGCGGGTCCTTTTTTTATTTCTTGTAGCCCGGCATGGTGTAGTCCTGATTGGTCAATTTAGGCAGTATCTTCATGGATTCAATATGCTTTTTCGTCTCCAGCGTGCCGATTTGATAAATATATGCGTACAAATCTCTAATATCTTCGCTGAACTGCTCTTCCGATTTATCATGATCCGCGGATTTAAACGGAATGATTGCCCGCAGCGATGTGATATCGTCCGTATATTTTTCCTTGTCCAGCTTATGCTGAAGCTGAGCAAGCTCGTCCTCGCTCGCCTGAACGGTTAATTGGTCCGTTCCGGTCAATTCCGTTTCAATCGTTCCTGAAGTGATGGACACATAATAGGTTTGAGGCAACATATGGACCCCTCCTCTCGATTCGCAGCATTCCGGCCGTGACGGTCGGCGAAAACGGTAATATTAGCTGCGTTAAAGGTTATTAAACGAGTCCTCGCCCTGCGAAACAAACAACCCGTGCAGGCATGAACGCCTGCACGGGTTGTTTGTTTTACCGATATAATAATTTTAAACTTCAACGACTTCCACTTTTTGCATTTTGTCGCGGCCTTTAAAGCCATCCACATGCTCCATGCCCTCGGTTACTTTGCCGAAAACCGTATGCTCTCCGTCCAGATGAGGCTGCGGCTGAAACACGATGTAGAACTGGCTTCCCCCTGTGTTGCGGCCTGCATGGGCCATGGCAAGCGCTCCGCGCTCATGCTTGTTCGGGTTGATCTCACAATCGATCTGGTAGCCGGGACCGCCATTGCCGATACCGTTCGGACATCCGCCTTGTGCGACAAAGCCAGGAATGACACGATGGAATACAAGACCGTTATAAAAGCCGTCATTTGCCAGCTTCTCAAAGTTTGCTACCGTATTGGGCGCATCCTTTTCGAACAGGTCGATTTTTACCTCTGCGCCGTTTTCCATGGTGATTTTTGCTTGTTTTGCCAATTTGATCATTTCCTTTCTGGAATTAAAATAACATCCCCCTAAATCCCCCTTCGCCAAGGGGGACCCCAGGGCGCTCCGCCCCTGGACCCCGGATGGAACGTAACTGCTGCGGGGCCGTCTTCGATGAAACTTCAGCGGTAGGATCGTTTACGTCCGCTTACGCGGACACACTTGATTTTTTCCGCATTTAAGACACTTTTTGCCCGTGATGCCTGCTGCTTTCGCCGCTTTCCCATAACCGCCTGCTGCTTGCCGCGTCCTGCCTTCCGTCCGGAAGCTGACCTTTAGAGATCCGTTCGGCTTGCGCCAAACGTTAAAGCCACCATCGGGACACCAAACATGTTGCGTTAAACGTTTGCGGTATTGCAAAGCAGAAAGCTGAAAGCTGTTTTGCATCTGACTTTTGATATTATAGCATGAACCTATGGGTATACAAAGCATGTCCCCCACAGAAAATCCATCAGCTGTGGGGGACATGGGTGACAACGGGATAATTCAGCGCTTTATTTGGCAGCGGATTGCTGCAGCATGCGGGCCGGGATGACGTCGTTGCCGATAATATCGTCCATCGACTCGCGTTTGACCACAACATCTGCCTGGCCGTCTTTGACAAATACGACTGCCGGACGGCGAATCCGGTTGTAGTTGCTCGCCATGGCGTAGTTGTAGGCTCCTGTACAGGAGACAGCGAGCAGATCGCCGATTTCCGCTTTTGGCAGCTCCAGATCCAGAATAAGCTTGTCGCCGCTCTCGCAGCATTTGCCGGCAACGGTTACGGTTTCTACAACCGGATCGTTGGCGCGGTTGGCGAGCATAGCTTCGTATTTGGATTCATAAAGAGCAGGACGCGGATTGTCGGTCATCCCGCCGTCAACAGCAATATATTTGCGGACTCCCGGGATTTCTTTGCTTGTCCCGATCGTGTACAAGGTCGTTCCCGCATCGCCTACCATGCTTCTGCCTGGCTCGACCCAGATCTCCGGAAGCGGATAGCTGGCTGCCGAGAAGTTGGATTTGATGGAATCCGTAATAGCCTTCACATATTGAGAAATCGGGAGCGGTGTGTCGACCTCGGTGTAGCGGATGCCAATGCCCCCGCCAAGGTTAATGACGCGGAATGTGATTTTCAACTCATCGCGTACTTTAACGGCAAAACCGGCTACTTTGTCGACCGCCATCTGGAAGCCTTCGACTTCAAAAATTTGCGAGCCGATATGGGAATGTACGCCCAGCAGCTCAAGATTAGCCAGCGAAGCCGTTTCTTCAATAGCGCGATAAGCGGAGCCATTGCCCAGATCGAAGCCGAATTTGGAATCGGTTTGACCTGTTGAGATGTAATCATGCGTATGGGCCTCAACACCCGGCGTGATGCGCAGAAGCACATTGACTTTTTTGCCTTTGTCGCCAGCCAATGCGTTCAGCAGAGCAAGCTCGATGAAATTGTCCACAACAAAACAGCCGATATTGGCGTCAAGCGCCATGTTGATTTCCTCCGGAGTCTTGTTGTTGCCGTGGAAATGAATGCGTCCAGCCGGGAATCCCGCTTTGATAGCGGTGTACAGCTCGCCGTCCGATACGACATCAAGGGAAAGATCCTCCTGCTCCGCAATCGCGCACATGGCCATAACGCTGAATGCTTTACTGGCGTAGGCTACCTGAAATTTCAGGCCCGATGCCCGGAAGGACTCGACATATTCGCGGGCACGCTGGCGAACAAGCGCCTCATCGACGATATATAACGGTGTTCCGAACTGCTTCGCGAGATCTGCGGTATCGCAGCCGCCAATCTCCAAATGTCCCTGCGGGTTGATTTTACTGGTTCCGTGTAAGTACATGTATTTCCCTCCGTGTTCTCCAATTATTCGAATTGGCTGGTTTGCACCATTTAACACGAGTATACCCGATTCCCCCGCTGACCGAAATGGATAAATACGCATTAGATTTGTATTCTTTGCAAAATAGAATCACTTCTTATTGCTCTCGGGCATCCGTTTGCGCTGCTGCGGCTTAAGCATATTCGGACGGGTGCGGTTGTGCAGGACAGGTATGCGGATGATGACACTCCATAGTCCCTGCATATCAAACGGAATGAACGGCCACATATAGGGACGGTTGAATGATCGGCTCACGACCAGATAGATAAGCAGAAAGGTTGTCCCGATCATGAAGCCCGGCACCTTGAACGCAGCCACCGCAACAATGAGAATCAGACGGACGATCCGGTTCGCAAGACCAAGCTCATAGCTTGGTGTCGCAAACATTCCGATTGCAGAAACAGCCATGTACAGAATGACCTCATTGACGAACAGCCCGGTCTGCACCGCGATGTCGCCGATCAGTATAGCGGCTATCAATGACATGGCTGTCGCAAGCGGCGTGGGTGTATGTACAGAGGCCAGCCGCAGCAAATCAACGCCCAGCTCGGCCAATAGAAATTGAGCGACAAGCGGCAGCCTGCCTGCCTTCTGCACGCCAACAAATTCAAGGAAAGGCGGCTTCAGCTCCGGCTGGAGCGTGAACAAAAACCAGATCGGCAGCAAGAAAAGCGATGCCAGTATGCCTATATAACGCACCCAGCGCAAGTACGTGCCAATGAATGGCGTCTGGCGGTTTTCCTCGGCATGCTGAATCAGATCAAAGAAGGTTGTCGGCAGCATCATGACGCTGGGTGTCGTATCCACGAAGACGGCAACATGGCCCTCCATCAGATGCACGGCCACCACATCGGGCCGCTCCGAATACCTTACAAGTGGAAAAGGGTTCCATCCCCGCTTCACGGTTGCTTCCTCAAGCTGCTTGTCAGCCAGCGGCAGACCGTCCAGCTTGACCTGCGATATTTTATCCCGAATCGATTCCACCAGTTCCATGTCGGCGATATCGTCGATATAAGCCAAACAGATATCCGTCTGGGTGCGGTCTCCGAGCCTCATGATTTCATAGCGCAGATGCTTGTCCCGCAGCCGTCTGCGCACGAGCGTTACATTCACAAGCATCGTTTCCACAAACCCGTCGCGGCTGCCGCGCACGACGCGTTCGAGAGACGGCTCTTCCGGCTGCCGTGAGGGGAAGCTCTTGGCATCGATCATTAGCAGCGTGCTTTCCCCATCTATATAGAGCGCTGTTGCGCCGGACATCACGGCTGTCATCATATTATCCCAGTCACTTTCACGGGCGACCTGGACAGCCGGGACGTATAATTCAAGGAAGGAGTGGATCACGCCTGTGGATAAGTCTTCAGGCTGCAGATACGTCAAGCGCTTCAGCACCTCTGTAAGCACCGTATCCTTGGCAAAACCATTAAGGAAAAACAAGGCGGTCCGCTTCTCGCCGAATGTCATTTCCCTGACGACCACATCGAAGCTTTTTTTATACCCGATCTCATCCTCCAGTTTCTTGATAAATAATTCAAGCACCACCGGTATCGGATGCGGATCGCGTTTTTGCTCTTCCTGCCTTTGTTCTTTCCACCTCCCGATAACAGGATCAATTTCGAATTCCTGCTCGTCCCTAATTGCCGATCCGGCCTGACTCTTATCAGTATTCCGGCTGTCAGATGCCGGCCCGGAGTCCCTACTTGCGAATTCCCGCTTAAGCTTAAGCCCCTGCTCCTCTCCTTCAGTAGATTCTGCCCCTACAGCCGGGTTCTGCTCCTCTCCGTCAGTAGAGATTGCCGGCATTCCCTCGTCTTTTGCCGCTTCCATCCCGAGATCCTGCTTTCCTTCGCCGGTTGATTCTGACTGGAACTGCTTCTCTATATATCCGGTTTCTTCCTCTCCTTCCCCCTCCTCGCTTCCTGCAGAATCTGCCTGAGATATCCCCTCCGGCGCTTCTTCCCTTTCACCGGAGTCTTCCCTGCCATCCGCATGTTCTGCCGATTGCAAATCCTCCAGTGCATCTGCGAGGATCTCAAGTTCCTCCAGCAAGGGCTCAATATCCACTTCCCCGCCTATTGGCCGAGGCTTAATGCCATAATTTCCTTCCTTCCACTGCCCTTCGACAGGCTTCGGGATAATCATGGGAGAAGGCTTAAATTCTTTATGCTCATCCAATCTCATACTCCCTGCCTCCATTTAGAAAATATATAGTCTGTCCTGGCGGACCAGTAAGAAGATTTGCAAAAAGTCATTCCGGCCATTGAAAATAGAGCCAGTCGAATAATGAGCCTACGATCTTGCCAAGCACCATCGCCGTCACCAGCCATACTGTAAAGCTGCTTAAATTCAGCCTTTTCGCCAGAATGGGCAGAACATTCATGACCTCGGTGAGAGCTGCGGCCAGCATGCCTACGAAGATACCGTCGAACAGCCCCATGAACGCCAAAGTAAGATGGCGCGGCAGCGACAGACGCCAGTCCATAAAATCCGCCAGGGACCAGTACACCGCCCCCAGAATAACGGAGCTTTCAAACCAGATTGATTTGCGGTAGGCAAAAGCAAGCTGGGCCAGTCTCGGAATGATATCAAGCACAATAATCAGAGCTACAAACCCGCTTCCGACAGCAAGGCCCCCGGCAAGGCCCAATATTGCGGCAAATCCGTTAGCGGCCCAGCTAATCATTGTGGATCTTCGCTTTCATAGGGATGTTTTCGTTCTTTTTATACATTTCCTCGGCGATGACGCAGTCATTCACATTTTCCTCGTATATATAAAGCTCGACTTCCAGCGGATTAGGTTCCTCGTTAAACCTTTTACGGAACAGACGGTTAAAAAAAACGATCATTCCCGCCCCTATACCAATGGAATAAGGAATTTGAAACCACAGGGGGTGATCATTCTTGCGGCCGGTCACAAGCTCCGTAATCCGGATATGAACCTCCTTCATGCTTACATCCGTGTGGAAATTCATGATGGCGAGCCCGGATCCGAAAAACAACAACAGCCAGGCTGCCGCCAGCACAAGCATCTTCGGTTTGGGAGGATTATCCAAAACGACGACCAGCACCTGCGGATCTCCGAAGGGTTCGATATCCACTTCAGCTTCGGCCTCGCGAATGGCTTGAATGATCTGGAGCAGGTCGATAACTACACGGTTCCCGTCCTTGCTCTTATGCTGATGAAGCAGGAGAGTCTGGAGCCTGGACTCCATCGCAGAGTCGGCGCTGAAGATACGGGCCGCCTGCCCAAGCGTGACGCTTCCGCCAGGCTTGATCAGGATTCGCTTGCGCAGACGCAAATAAAGAGTCGAATTAGCTGCTGATCCCATGTCCGCTCCCTCCAATCACCCGTGCCCAACTGGGGTTATTCCCTTTAGTATGATTAAAGGCTGCCTTGGATAGTCACCCCTGCGCGAACAATTTCTGCCATTATTCCGTACGCAGCCTGCTTCGTCTGTCTTTGCACGGCCAATACTGGGGTTCTCCCGATGCAGACGGGTAGTGGTAATACTTGTAACCCGCTTTCTGCCTTTACTGAAATTTGAATGTTCAAGAAGAAACGACTTTGTCGTCCTTTGGCGGAAAAGTTAATTTCTTCCAATCCCTTATTGAAATTTATAGGCGTGAAGCTTATACAATCTATAAGGTCAAGCAAAAAAACCGGTTACCCCCTATAAGGGCAACCGGTTTTTTGCTGCAGCACCTATTCCTCTACAATGCAATCTGATCGCGGATCAGCTGTAAAATCTTTTTCTCCAGTCTGGATACCTGCACCTGCGAGATCCCAAGCCTTGCCGCAACCTCTGACTGCGTCTGATCGCGGTAATATCTTAGAAAAACAATAATTCTCTCCCGCTCCGACAACCCGCTGATCGCCTCGGAGAGAGCCAGCTTATCAAACCAGCGGTCCTGGGAATCATCGGCGATCTGATCCATTAAGGTAATGGGGTCGCCATCATTCTCGAATACCGTTTCGTGGATCGAGGTAGGCGGCTTATTCGCTTCCTGGGCGAACACGACATCCTCCGGCGTAATGCCAAGTGATTCAGCAACCTCTTTGATGGTCGGCAGCCTTCCAAGCACCTTGGACAGCTCGTCCTTCGTCTTGCGCACCTTGTTTGCTGTCTCCTTCAGCGAACGGCTGACCTTGAGCGTCCCATCGTCCCGCAGGAAGCGCTGGATTTCACCGATGATCATCGGCACGGCATAGGTGGAAAATTTGACATCGTAGGACAAATCGAACTTGTCCACCGATTTCAACAGACCGATGCAGCCGATTTGAAATAAATCTTCCGGCTCGTAGCCGCGACCCATGAACCGTTGAACAACCGACCAGACGAGCCGGATGTTGCTGTGCACAAGCGTATCGCGAGCAAGCGTATCCCCGGTTTGACTAAGCGCAATCAACCGCTTGACTTCAGAATCGTCCAAAAATGGCTGCGCCGTTTGTTTCAGATTAACATCCATGCGGTTCAACCCCTATGCGCCTAATTAAAAAGCGCTTTTTTCGATTCGATGCGCTTTGTCATCGCAATAGATGTGCCTTTACCCGGTTCGCTCGAAACGTCAAAGCCATCCATGAAATTCTCCATAATCGTAAAACCCATTCCGGAACGCTCAAGCTCCGGCTTGGAAGTGTAAAGAGGCTGTCTGGCCAAATCCAGATCTTCAATTCCATTGCCGTCGTCCTTAATGACAATTTTTACTGTATCGCCTGTAATGACCGCCTCAATCGTAACCATGCCGCTTGCATCGCTGTCGTAACCATGAATAATGGCATTGGTGACCGCTTCAGAAACGACTGTCTTCAAATCGCTCAATTCTTCCATGGTCGGATCAAGCTGGGATATAAACGCAGCAACCGCAACACGGGCAAACGACTCATTTTCCGAACGGGCGGAAAATGTCAGCTTCATCTCATTCGTTCCATTCATGAGACGACCTCCAGACTTGTGAGCGCTAAACGCTCATTCTCGTGAATCGATAAAATTTTGAACAGACCCGACAGCTCGAACAACCGGTAGACGCCCTGGTTGACATCGCAGACGACCATTTTGCCGCCCTTGGCCTTGAGCTGTTTGTATCGGCCGAGGATGACGCCAAGGCCGGAGCTGTCCATAAACAGAAGATCCTTCAAGCTAAGAATGATATGATCGGTATTGCCCCGCAGAATCGCTTCCTCCATCTTGAAACGAACGACATCGGCCGTGTGGTGGTCAAGCTCGCCACGCAGCCTTACGATGAGCACATTGCGATAATGCTCCAATTCCACCTGCAGACTCATAGCCTTGTTCACTCCCAAAAGTTTTTGCGTTTCTGCACCCGGAAGATCTCTCCCAGAATCAAAAGACATCGAAAGAGCCTGTCCAGATTCTACGAGAAAATGCCTGAACGATACGTCAAGCAATCCGCGAAGCCCGGCATACAGCGGCCTTCAGCATAGTAGCTATGCTGCGTACCGCCTGCTTTCGCAAGTACCCGCATGATGTTGAACAAGGAATTCTCTATCCTCGCTTCCGATTCCTGCCTCACGACAAAACTAGAAGCTAGACGCTATGAGCTGACAAAAAACGCTTGGTTGGCAGAATTCGCCGCATGTTGGATAGGCCGCTTTCGGCTTGCCGAAAGCCTAAGCCTATCCCTCCGAAGCAGCTCGGCTTGCGCCGAAAGCTTTAAGAAAACAGGTTGGCGCCGGTGCGTTTGAAGAGTTTCCACCATCCGGCGCGCTCAACCGTAGCTGGCGAATCCACCTGGAATTCGTTGAGTACCTGATCGCCCTGATAGACGATCAGTTTGCCGATCGGATCATTGATGGTTACAGGCGCTTTGAGCGGCTCCATCCGAAGCTCATAGCGGATGTCCTTCACCGGGCTCCCTTTCTTCAACAGTACGCTGTAAGAATGTTTCGCTTTGAGCTCCAGCTGCGGAATATTGCCCTTCTCCACCTGGATGGTGCCCATCTTATCGCCTTCCTTGAAGATTGAATGGTTCATATATTGAGCGAACGAGTAGTCAAACATTTGGGATACTTCCGCGTTGCGTGTCTTTGTATTCGGTTCTCCCATGACAACGGCAATAACTCGCAAATTATCGCGGCGGGCCGTTGCGGTCAGACAGAATTTGGCTTCCGTCGTAAAGCCCGTCTTCAAACCGTCGGCTCCGCTGTAGAAACGGACAAGCTTGTTCGTGTTGACAAGCCAGAACGGTTTCTCGCTCGATTTGCGCAGGTAGTCCTGATAGAGTCCCGTATATTTTGTAATTTCGCTATGCTTCAGCAGCTCCCTGGACATTACTGCGATATCATGCGCAGACGAGTAATGGTTCGCTACCGGTAGTCCGTTGCAGTTTTCGAAATGCGTATTCTTCATTCCCAGCTCGGCCGCGCGTTTGTTCATCTGGTTGACGAACTCCCCTTCAGTCCCCGCAAGCTTCTCGGCCATAGCCACCGAGGCGTCATTGCCCGATGCAAGCGCAATGCCCTTGATCATTTCGTCAACGCTCATTTCCTCGCCAGGCTCCAGAAAGATCTGCGAGCCTCCCATGGATGCTGCATATTCGCTGGTGGATACCTTATCCGTGAGTTTGATTTTCCCTTCGTCCAGGGCTTCCATAATAAGCAGCATAGTCATCACCTTCGTGATGCTTGCCGGCGGCAGTGGGGCATGACTATTCTTCTCGTAAATAATCGTTCCGCTGTCGGCATCCATCAGAATGGCCGATTTGGCGGACTCCGCCAGGTTCCCCTGAGCGGCAGGCGCCGTTTTTGCAGGTGCTTCCTCGCGCGCAAACGCAGCTGCAGGTACAGTTAACACCATCACAGCCGTTATACATCCAACTAGTAATTTCTTCCATTTTCGATTCATTATTGTGGTCCCTCCTAGGATGATGCCTGCGCGGAGCAGGGCCGCTTTTCGTCTACTATCTCATCCTTAGTGTGGACCGATCGCAGCTAAAATATTCCAAAATAAATAAGAAGAATCAAACAGAAAGAGACATGCGTTTCGCATGTCCCTGTAATGGATACGAATATCCCGGCAGCCCGGACCGCTACAGTCCGGTGAAAAGAAAGCCCGTGCACGCGAAACCCTCTTCCAATCCCAGCACTGCCGGTTCGCCTTGCTTGTTCATCTCCGGCCATATGCCGGGCGCGCCTACTTGCCGTAAACCCGGATTTCCGAAACTTCGACCCGGGGACAGCCATTGGTTTCAGAAGCAGCAAGGCGAAGACTCCCCGCTGTAACGGCTTCGGGCAGGCGGTGGATTCTTTTTCGCCGACGGTTATCGCGAACCTCGGCCACCACCATCCACTCTCCCGAGGCCAATACCTCAAGACGGTAGCTTTTCACAAGCTCCGGTATCACTTCGAACGGAGTAAAATGATGATGCAAATTGATCAAATCCTCATTCACATCGTCATTGAAGGTAAGCTGGATCTCGCTGATTTGCTGCGGTACATCCCAGCGAAGCTCAATCCATTCCTCCTCGCCTCCTGCCAGCGGCCCGGAAGACCACAGCTGCGGCCCCCCATAAGGCCGCCCGAAGCCGCCTGCAATTTTATCCGGTGAATAGGCTTCCGTAGGCTCGGTCAGACGAATGCAAAACAGTTTGCGAACCTTGCCCCGCATGCTCCACTGCACGACGGGCTGATCCGGCTGGACCTCCTCCAGATCGGAAGAAACAATTGGCTTCCGCCCTTTCTCAAATACAAGGATGCCCGTCTGAGGCTGAGCAGAGGTGTGCAGGGAAATCGCTTCATTCGCCTTGATGATAACAAAGGCATTGGCAGGGGACTCCGGACGCCACTTCGCCGGAATATGCACCCACTGCGATTCTCCTTGCGCAACAGCAACTTCATAACTTCCGAGCTGCGTATGCGGTACGTAGTTTTCCCCCCGGCCGGTATGCCATATCTCGACTGTCAGCATCGTATTAGCTGCGGCCGTGATCAAAACATCCATCCCGTTCAGCTCAGGATCCACCGGAACCAGCACACCCATGTCAGCGCTCAAGGGGGTTGAACCATCAGCCGATTCCACGGCGAGCCTCTTCAGGCTGCTCGAGGCTGACAGACTGGCTGTCCGCGCCAGATCCAGAGGATCCCTGTTCGGTACCCCGATAATGGAGGCATCCTGCTTGAGCATGGTCTGCTGGAGAAATTCCAGATGGCTGCCGTGAAGCTCCCTCGGGGCAATCCCCTTCTGGACGCATAAAGCGGCTCCTGTGCCTGCAGCCTCGCCGATTACCGCGCAGGTGGCCATAACCCTTGTTGTCCCGAAAGCCACATGCGAAGCGCTGATATCGCGTCCCGCGAACATCAGATTGTTGACGTTGACAGAATACAAGCTGCGGAACGGAATGTGATAAATGCCGTCAGCGTACAGATGCTTCGATCCGCTTTGCTGGGAATAGACACCCTGCGGCGGGTGCAAATCGATGGACCATCCGCCGAAAGCGACTCTGTCCTCGAACGGCGTTTGGGCCAAAATGTCATTCTGATGCAGCACATAGTCGCCGAGGAAGCGGCGGTACTCCCGTTTCCCGGGAACGCTTCCAACCCATTCAAGCGTCATCGTCCCGGAATCGAACTGCCCTGAATTTTTGATATAATCCCAAATCCCGTAGATAACTGACCACAGCTCATCGCGGATCCGTTCATTCTCAGTTACAATATCATGCTCTCCGCCCCATTCAATCCACCAGTAGGCGCATCCGTTGTCGCCGCTGCGAATAACCCGCTTGATTGGAATGTTGGTGGCAGTGATATCCTTGGCGAAGCTGGGCGCGATATATTTCACCGGCTGTCCGGTATCCTTCGTGTAGAACAGCAAGGTGCTTCCCAGGGTAATATCATCGGCAGCTTCCGGTGCCCAAGCCTCATTGTATTCCGATCTGGCTTCCCTGCCGATGCGGTGCTTGGCTCCGGCCAGAAAGCCAATGAGACCATCTCCTGTGCAGTCAAGAAACATCGGGCTTTCGAACCGGATGCGGCGCTCGGAGCCCATCATCCAGCCTGTGACAGATTTGATGCTGCGGGTTTCCCCGTCTCCATCGGCTTCCGCTTCGTGCACATCCGTGTTCATGAACAGGCTGATATTGGCCTCGGCACGAACCGCCTCCAACAATACGAGATCCCAGATATATGGATTTCCCTCTTTGTTGCGGTACTGGTTCTCGACGAACAGCTCACCCATTATGCCCGTCTCCCGGGCATACCGGTTGGTTCCATGGGCGGTTGCGCCGCATACCCACACTCTGACCTCACTGCTGGAGTTGCCCCCGAGAACAGAGCGGTTGTGGACCAGCGATACCTTCTGTCCCAGTCTGGCAGCTGCAATGGCAGCACATATACCCGCCAAGCCGCCTCCTATTACCGTTATATCCGCGTTGATCGTTTCGTTTCTCATTTTGCACCGCCTTATGAGTAAGTGATTCAACTTTATTTCATTGTATATGAACCACTTATCACTATGAATGCACCATGTTACAATATGGGATATACTTTATTTCATAATTTAAAGAGGTGAGTTCCATGATTCGCTCCTGTGGAATCAAGCTGTTCGCCCATCTTTACTGGAACAGCAAACAAGCCTTTGCACTGAGCAAAGACCGCTATCCCTATTGGACTCTGTTTGCCATGGAGAAGGGTGAGTTTGAATACAGCATCGGGGAACAAAGAGGAATTGCCGCAGAAAATGATCTGATCCTTTGCCCGCCGCAGGTCTGGTTTCACCGCCGCGCCCTGAAACCGGTAACTTTTCATTACGTTCAATTTGAATGGCTTGCCGGCGAAGAAAATGTGGATTATCCGCTCGAGGAGGTTCGTGTCAGAATCGCGGATAAGCTGCGGCTGTCGACCAGCTTTGCCCACTTGCGGCAGCTCTCTGAATTCATGGACGAGAGGTCACAGTGCTGGAAGGCATACATGGTGGAAGATATGCTGAACATGGCGGTAATGGAGCGTGAAAGGACGGCAAGGCTGCCGAAGCCCACAGGAGACACTCTTATGCTTGCGGTGAGGAAGGCCCTTCAGGAGCAGGCGCTCGAAGCGCTGCAGCTGGGTGAACTGGCCTCAGCCTTCGGTATGTCGCCGGTTCAGCTGACGCGGCGTTTCCGCGCTTCCTTCGGAGTGACGCCATCTCAATTTATAACCGATATCAGGCTCACCCATGCCGTTCTTCTGCTCAAAGAAACAGCGCTGACGATGGATGAAATCGCACAGCGCTGCGGGTATGACAACGGCTATTATTTTAGCCGCGTATTCGAGAAGCACCAGCAGGTGCGTCCATCTGTGTACCGCAAGCTGAATCAGGTCTGACAGACCTGTTCACCTTGGCTCTCATATTGGAAATCGCTTAAGCCTCGGACCGTTTGATGCCGTCCGAAGTGACGACCGACAGCAGCAAGGGCTTGCGGGTAGGCTGATCTTGTCCGCCAATTGTGTATGCAGCAAGCACGCGCTGCGCCACTTCGCTGACAGACGGGCTGCGATCCCGCGCATGAAGCTGTGCAATTGTGTCGCCGGTCTTCACGCTGTCGCCAACCTTACGCTTCAGCATCAAACCAACCGCATGGTCGATTTCATCTTCTTTGGCTGCACGGCCGGCGCCAAGCAGCATTGCAGCAAGTCCAAGCTGCTCGGCATCAATCTGCTGCACGAAGCCATCCTGCTGCGCTGTCACATTGATAATCTCGGGCGCCTTCGACAGCAGGCCTGGATTATCCGCCACAGCAGGATCACCGCCCTGTGCAGCGACAAAAGCCCGGAACTTCTCAAGCGCCGCCCCGGATTCCAGCTTCGCGCGCAGGAGTTTTTCCGCCGCTTCCAGATTATCCGCCTGCCCGCCCAGAACAACCATATGGGCGCTCAACGCGAGGCATAGTTCAAGCAGATCCCGGGGACCCTGTCCCTGCAGGACCGCAATGGCCTCCTCCACTTCAAGCGCGTTGCCGATGGCATAGCCGAGCGGCTGATCCATATCGCTGATCAGGGCTGCCGTCTGGCGGCCAACCTGCGAGCCGATCTCCACCATCGCAGCCGCCAGCGCTTCCGACTCTTCCAGCGATTTCATGAAGGCTCCGCTGCCTGTTTTCACATCCAGAACAATGGCATCCGCCCCGGCGGCAATCTTCTTGCTCATAACCGAGCTTGCAATAAGCGGAATCGATTCAACAGTAGCCGTCACATCCCGCAGGGCGTACAGCTTCTTGTCTGCCGGCGTAATATTGCCGCTTTGGCCGATAACGGCTATACCGATATCGTTCACCTGGGCGAAGAACTGCTCTCTGGAGAGCTCCGTGCGAAAACCGGCCATCGATTCCAGCTTGTCGATCGTTCCGCCCGTATGGCCCAAACCTCTGCCGGACATCTTTGCGACGGGTATCCCGCATGCGGCTACCAGAGGGGCGACAATCAGTGTTGTCTTATCGCCGACGCCTCCAGTGCTGTGCTTGTCCACCTTGATGCCGCGAATGGAAGAGAGATCGACCTGATCGCCCGATCTTGCCATAGCAAGCGTCAGCTCAGCGGTCTCCTCTGCAGTCATGCCGCGAAAAAAAACGGCCATTGCCCAAGCCGACATCTGGTAGTCCGGGATGTCGCCCTGGCAATAACCTTCAATGAGAAATGACAGCTCCCCGGCAGTCAGGGAGCCGCCCCCTCTTTTTTTACGAATGAGATCAACGGTCCGCATCTCTTCATCCTCCTTAATGAGGGGTGCCTGTGTGGTTCGGGATCAAGAGAAATTAAACCGGCTTGGATTCTTCAAGCGGCTTGCTTTTTTCCGCTTGTGCTTTCAAAATAAGCAAATCAAGCGTCTGGCTGAGCAGCAGCACGTCGCCATGCAGAAAGGTCTGCTGCCGCATAGCTGTCGCCACCAGTTGTCCCCGTAAACGTTCCAATCGGTGATTCGTATGGTTGTCCATGAAAATCCTCACTTTTTCGCTTTATCATGGACATTATACGACGGTTGCTGAACAAAGAATGTCACAATCAGTCGAGGTCATTATTACAATTTTGTTACAAAAAACGCAACTAAAGGAGCGGAATTAACCCCTCTACAAGACCTAGGAACCGTGTTTTTACTTTTTCGGTTGTTTCCATCACCTCTTGATGGGACAAAGGTTGATTCAAAATACCCGATGCCATATTGCTTATGCAGGATATTCCCAGCACTTCGATGCCGGAATGACGGGCTGCGACAACTTCAGCCACCGTCGACATTCCGACAGCATCCGCCCCCATAATCCGCATCATGCGAATTTCGGCAGGTGTTTCATAGGATGGGCCCAGTACGCCGATATATACGCCCTCGCGCAGAGAGAAGCCCTGCTGCTGGGCCGTCTGGACGGCAAGCGCGCGCAGCCGGCGGCTGTACGCCTCAGACATATCGGGGAAGCGCACGCCAAGCTCATCCTCATTCGGACCAATGAGCGGATTGCGGCCCGTCAAATTAATATGATCGCTGATCAGCATCAAATCGCCCGGCTCATAGCCTGTATTGATGCCTCCCGCCGCATTGGTGACCACCAGAATGCTTACTCCGATGGACTTCATCACCCGCACCGGGAAGGAAGTAAGCTCCGGTCCATAGCCCTCGTACATGTGGAACCGGCCGCGCATAAGTACAACAGCCCGTCCGGATATCGTTCCGATCAGGAGCTCTCCGGCATGGCCTTCAACCGTGGATATTGGAAAGTGGGGAATGTCCTCATAGGGGATCGTAACCGCATTTTCCAGGTTATCGCCAAGGATGCCTAAACCCGATCCAAGAATAAGTCCCACTTGCGGTTTAAGCTGTGTCCTGCTTGTAATATAGTCTGCCGCTTCGGCAATATGAACCGCATTTAATATTGTCATTCCTTTTCACCCCTGCCACATAATATGTTTTAACGCAGTCCTTTTATAAAGGACGCTCCGCTTTGCGGCGGCTTGACTCCGAAATTATCCGCGATGGTCGCGGCTACATCCGCAAGCGTCGACCGGACTCCAAGCGGCCCCGGAGACTGAAGCGCAGGACTGTACACCAGCAGCGGGACATACTCCCTCGTATGGTCGGTCCCCGCATGCGTCGGATCATTGCCGTGATCAGCCGTAATGATCAACAAATCCCGATCGCCCAGCGGTTCCATTAGAGACGGCAGCGCACGGTCAAATTCTTCAAGCGCCTCGGCATAGCCCTTGGGATCGCGTCTATGGCCGTACAAGGAATCAAAATCCACCAGATTGGTGAAAAGCAGCCCTTTAAACGGCCGTTCCAGCATTTCGCGGGTTTTTTGAATCCCGTCCGCATTGCTCTTAGTCGGGAGGGATTCGGTAACGCCCTCCCCGTCGAAAATATCATTGATTTTTCCGACTGCGATGACATCATAATTTTTGTCCTGAAGAGCATTCAAAAGTGTCGGCTCAGGAGGCTTCACGGCGTAATCATGGCGATTCGGCGTACGCTTGAAGGCTCCCGGCTCCCCTATGTATGGTCTTGCAATGACGCGGCCAATGGAATAACGGTCGTCCAGCGTCAGCTCCCTGGCAATCCGGCATCCCTCGTACAGCTCGTCCAGTGGAATAACTGATTCATGGGCTGCGATCTGGAAGACGCTGTCTGCTGACGTATACACGATCCACTTGCCTGTCCGGATCTGTTCCTCGCCCAGCTCCTCAATAATGTCCGTGCCGCTGGCCGGCTTGTTGCCGAGCACGCCGCGGCCTGTCCGGGCCTCGAAAGCCATAAGCAGATCAGGCGGAAAACCGCCCGGAAACGTGCGGAATGGCGTCGTCAGCTTGAGGCCTGCCAGCTCCCAGTGACCTGTCATCGTATCCTTGCCGACCGATACCTCAGCCATTTTACCATATGAAGCGACTACTTCGCCTTCGGGGGTCCAACTGCCAAGCGGAGTGATCCGGTCCAGTCCAAAACGGCGTAAATGGGGTAACTCAAGGTTGGGCACTCGCTCCAGGATATGACCGATCGTGTGTGCGCCTTCATCTCCGAACGAAGCGGCATCGGGAAGCTCACCTATTCCGACGCTGTCAAGTACAATCAGCGCAATTCGATCAAATCTCATCGTTCTACCACTCCTATTCCAATCCATGATGTGATGGCCCTTAAGCCGTCTTACTTTACTTTCGCCCTGGGATGGGCCTGATTATAAACGTCCTTGATGCGCGCCTTCGTTACCTGCATGTAGACCTGTGTGGTGGAAATATCGGCATGTCCCAGCATTTCCTGCACGCTGCGCAAATCCGCCCCGTTCTCCAGCAAATGAGCCGCAAAGGAATGACGGAGCGTATGCGGCGTAATTTCGCTTTTGATCCCGGCTTCGATGGTGTATTTCTTGATCATCTTCCAAAAGCCCTGCCTGGTCATGCGCGTCCCCAGCTGATTCAGATAAAGAGCGTTCTCGGCGCTCCCTTCCTTCAGCAGCGTATGCCGAATGGATACCAGATAAGCGGAGAGCGCCTCGCACGCGATGCCCCCAAGCGGAATGATCCTCTCCTTGGCACCCGCTCCCACGCAGCGAATAAAGCCAAGCGATAAATTGATATGATCGACATCAAGCGAAATCAGCTCGGATACCCGGATACCCGTCGCATACAGCAGCTCCAGCATCGCTTTATCCCTTACTCCCGCGAGAGTCGAGGTATCGGGGGCAGCGAGCAGGCACTCCACTTCCTCGACAGTCAGCACCTTCGGAATCCGCTTCTCCTGCTTGGGCGTTTCCATATTCAGCGATGGATCATGATTGATCATCCGCTGGCTGGTCAGGTAATGAAAGAATGAGCGAATGGAAACCGTATGCCGTGACACGGTCGCCGTAGCTCTCCCCTGCTGCCGAAGCTGGAGCAAATAACGGGAAATATGATGCATTTGGATATCAGCGATTTGCGTTAGGCCCTGCTGTGCCGAAAAATCGAGAAAACAGACCAGATCTCGTTCATAGGAAGTGAGCGTATTTGAGGAAAGCCTTCTCTGGGCTTCCAAAAAACGGATGAACGTCTGCAGATGAGCTTTCATGGGTTGTTCCTTTCCCGTAAATCGTTCAACTTCACAATCTCTACAACTGATATATTCCACAGGCATCGCTGTTTTCCTGCCAAACGGGCCCACTTCATGTCGAAAACGCGCAATCAGGCACTCATGCGGCGTTATTCACCATACCAGTAAAAGACTCTCAGCCTCTCGGACAGGCTTGTATCTTCAGCCACAGCATAAGGTTGAAACACTTTGAGCGCATGACCCTGCGGAATGCGGTAAGGATCGGAAGGAACAATCCAGGCGGCGGCAAACCGGCAGCCGCCGTACATCAGTATGGTGAGAATAGCAAGCAGCAAAGCAAAAGAAATCCGCCTGACCCACCTTCGCAACGACACGACCATAGTTATCGTCTCCTCATTTTTTTGGTGGAGAAGCATACCCCGGAATTGTCCCGGCGGTTGTCCTCTTTCATCACCTTATGTGAGAGAGACGCCTTTCATGTCAGATCAGCCGGCGCGGCCAAGCCAGTTAAGATGATGTCGGCTTATAATGGAACATAAGGCATGCCGACCGCTTCCGCGACCTGCGGGTGGGTAACATGCCCTTTATACGTATTCACACCCTTCCCCAGCGACGGGTTGAGCACGGCAGCCTGCTCCAGCCCCTGATTGGCAAGCACCAGCGCGTAAGGAATCGTGACATTCGTCAGCGCGTAGGTTGAGGTGCGCGGGACCGCCCCCGGCATATTGGCTACGGCATAATGAAGCACGCCATGCTTCTCATAAATCGGGTCGGAATGCGTTGTAACCCGGTCAATCGTGGCAATTGTACCTCCCTGGTCAACCGCAACATCGACGATAACCGACCCTTTTTTCATCGTTTTGACCATTTCCTCCGAGACCAGATGCGGAGCCTTCGCACCCGGGATCAGGACCGCCCCGATAAGCAGATCCGCCCTTCGGACCGCAGCGGCAATGTTATAGGAATGCGACATCAGCGTCTGAATCCGGCCGCCGAACACTTCATCAAGGTAACGCATGCGCTCGGCGCTCTTTTCCAGAATCACCACGCTTGCTCCCATCCCCAGCGCAATTCTGGCTGCATTAGTACCGACGATTCCGCCGCCCAGAATAATGACCTCCGCCGGAGGGACACCCGGCACGCCCCCCAGGAGTACGCCTCTGCCGCCGTAGAAAGCCTCCAGAAACTGCGAGCCGACCTGTACAGCCATCCGTCCTGCCACCTCGCTCATAGGCGTCAGCAGCGGCAGACTCCCGTTCTCCAGCTGAATGGTTTCGTAAGCAATGGCCGAAACCTTGGCATCAACCAGCGCTTGTGCAAGCGGCCCGGCTGCAGCCAGATGCAAATACGTAAATAATACAAGTCCGGGGCGAAAAAAACGGTATTCTTCCGGCAGCGGCTCCTTGACCTTCATGATCATATCGGAGCTGCTCCACACATCCGCCGCATCCGTGCCGATATGGGCGCCTTCGGCAGCGAATAATTCATCCGGAAAGCCGCTTCCCTCTCCTGCTCCCGGCTCAATCATCACCTGATGTCCGGCAGCAGCCAATACAGCAGCGCCGGCCGGCGTAAGGGCCACGCGATACTCGCTTGATTTGATTTCCTTCGGCACTCCGATTCTCATACGAACTCCTCCTAAGCATAGCTATTATTCTTCATATGCAGGGAATGGACGTTGTTGATAGTCCTCGACGATACGTTTTCCTGCCGTGCTGCAAATTATGTGCAGCCAGGGCGGCGGCAGCCCATGCCCGGAAGCATTTGCCCCCATACAATGGATTATTAAAGGAGGGCATACCTTGCAAAAGCTTGAACGATTGCTTAAAAGCTGTATAAAAGACCGGGCGGATGCGTCAACCAGACGCACTGTAATCGGTTTTAAACAACGCTCGCAGTATATAAAAGCGGTGAAGGAGCTTTCCAGCGCGGGCATCCATCCCATCAAAAGCATACAGGAAAGCAAGGCGATCTGCTGCCATCTCAATGCAAAGCAAAAGAATAGGCTGAAGGCGCTAAACAATCATCCGCACATCCAGTATGTGGAGGAGGATTTTAAAATAAAAGCGCACAGCCTGCCCGCAGCCTCCCGTTCCCACAGGAAGAGGCATGCAAAAAAACAAACGGAAGTCTGGTTCTCCCCCCAAAGGATCACCTGGAACATTCGCCGTGTCAAAGCGCCCCGCGTATGGCCGCTGACCCTGGGTAAAACGGTGGGCATTGGCATCATTGATACAGGCATCGCCAAGCATCCTGATTTGCATATCGCCGGGGGCGTAAACACGATAAATGGCAGGTCCTATCGCGACGATAACGGTCACGGGACCCATGTTGCGGGTATTGCGGCCGCTCTCGGGACAAAAGGCCAAATTCCGGGAGTCGCGCCAAGAGCCAGCCTTTATGCGGTCAAAGCGCTTGATGCCAACGGTGAAGGCTACTTATCCGACATTATAGAAGGCATTAACTGGTGCATCGAAAAAAATATCCCTGTCATTAATATGAGCCTTGGTCTGGAGGGTGGAACGAGCCTGGCTCTGCGGGAGGCGGTCCGCCGCGCGAGCAGGAAAGGAATTGTAATAGCCGCCTCCGCCGGCAATAACGGCCGTCTGAGCGGAGGTATTGATGAGCCGGCCAAATATCGTGAATCCATTGCGGTAGCCGCATCAACAAGAAGCAACAGGATTGCTCCTTACAGCAGCAGAGGCAAAGGCATTGCTGTCACCGCGCCCGGCAGCGATATCAAATCAACCTGGCTTGACGGCGGCTACAAGATTCTATCCGGCACCAGCATGTCCAGTCCCCACGCAGCCGGTACAGCCGCGCTGCTGCTGTCGCTTGAACCCCGCCTGACTCCATCAGCCGTCAAGCGCCGCCTTGAAGCTGCCGCCAGCCATCTGCCGGGGTACAGCAGACTGTCACAGGGTTATGGGCTGCTTAATGTTCCCGAATCAATCAGACAACCATACTTGCACTTCTCCCGGCGCCGGTTGACAGGCAGCTTCGGCTTTAATAATTCGCATCGCAAGGCTGGCAGTACGGCAGCCCGCATCAAAAAAGTCCATAAACATTAAAAAAACCCCCATATGTGCGTCGCAGCCTTCAATGCTGAAGGAGCGGCGCACCATGAGGATTATTGTTGTTCGTTCTTGCTGCGGCAGCGGCTGCAAATGCCTTGAAAATCAAGACGATGATCGATGACCGCAAATCCATATTCCAGCTCCAGCCGTTCTTCGAGCGGACCGAGCCAATCTTCCAATATTTCGTCCATCGATCCGCACTGCACGCAAATCAGATGGTGATGATGATGCTTGTTATTATCCGTGCGCAGGTCATATCTGGCCACGCCGTCTCCAAAATTCAGCTTCTCGACTACATGCAGCTCGCTTAACAGCTCAAGCGTCCGGTATACGGTAGCGAGTCCAATCTCCGGCGCTTTATCCTTAACAAGCATAAAGACATCTTCCGCGCTCAGATGATCCTCTTCGTTCTCCAATAATACACGTACTGTCGCTTCGCGCTGCGGGGTCAGCTTGTACCCTTGCGACTGAAGCTGCTGCTTAATCTTATCAATCCGGGATTCCATGGCTTCCCCCCTCGCAACTGCTTCGTGCCTATCACCGGAAACACTTGATATAATTATAGGGGCACATCGCGAGGAAAGTCAAACTTTTTTAGAATGATTACAATCCGCTGCCAAGGCCCGATATGAGCGGCACCGCCCACTTCAGAAGAACCGGCGAGATGAATGATTCCACCAGCGCCGCCCCCAGTGCAATGAAGATCATGAGCACACCCGTCGAGGTGTGTGAAATAAACGATTGGCTCATGGAGCCGTAGCTGCCAAGCAGTCTGTTCTTGATAATATAAATGGAGAACGATACGGCAGAAACACTTGCGATAAGAAGCGCGGGCACCACAATCAGGTTGGCGGGAGCGACCGATACCAAAGAGAAGAGCAGCCCCTTCCATTCATGCTGGCTGACCAGTGTGCCGACGGCAAAACCGACCAGAACCCCCTTCAGGAAATCCAGTGCCAGAACAAGGGGCATCCCCACAACAGTAAGTCCAAGCACCCATATTAGAATAATCCATTTGGCGTGGAATATGGCGCGTTCCCAGAATGACTCCGTGCTGCCTTCCAGCATCCCCGATTGGATGCGCTGGGCAAATTGCTGCACATCGCCGGCCAGATCCTGCTGCTGGTCAAGCGTCAGCGCATTGACCAGCAGCGCACCGAATACAAGACCAACAACAAACAGAACAGATACAAATACATAGAGGACCAGCTGGTCCTTAATCATCGGTTGCAGCGAAGAAGAACGCATGACATATCCCTCCAAAAGAGCCGGATGGTTCATTGTATGTCCAAGCCGTCTCCGCTATACCGTCTGATTTCCTTGAGTGCATTCAAAGACCATGATTGCGCCGGAAGCGGTTCATTTCAGTTGGGCGCAGCTCTCATGGCTTCGCGACCCTGCCATATCGCCCTCCGCCTCCGGCCTGAAGAACAAGCTTGCCGGTACGGGAAGCTGCGATCACCTCTGCCGCAGCCTCTCCCGCCGTCTCCGCGATATCTGTAATCGGCGCGTCATGAAGAATCTGCATCTCCGTGCCAAACCTGGCAAGCAGCTTGTCCATCGCCCGTTTCCCAACCCCGGGGATAAATTCCAACGGAACCTGATACACATAAGGCGGCCTGTTCTCCGGTACAAAAGGCTTCTCTCTGCCGGCCTGTGCGGCAAGCTGTTCGATGCGGTCCATTACCCCGCGCACCTGCTTTGGACTGCCGCAGTGTACACAACGCCCCGCCGCATTCGTCTCTTCCGCCAGCTCGCCGCAGTTCACGCAGTAGGTCCGGTGATATTTGCCCAGTACCGGATTGAGGCCATAATTTGCCGTAATGGCTCTGCCCGACTCGCCGCGAAGCGCAAGCGCAAGTTCGGCAAAGGAAGGCTCGGCGAGCAGGAGCTCATTATATTCGCGTCCGATCTTGCCCAGCGAATGAGCATCGGAATTTGTTACGAATGGAAGCTTATCAAGATCGGGAATCAGGCCGGCCATGCGGCTGTCTGAGCTTAATCCCAGCTCCACGGCATCAATCAGCGCCGGGTCCAGCGTTTGATCCAGCTGGTCGGAGCAGCTGCCGAACAGGCTCTTATGCGGAGTGAAGATATGAGCCGGGATGAACAAGCCGCCCCTGCTCTTCACTTCCTCCTGCAGTAATCTGGCAGGCACATAAAGGCGCTGCGAGCTGAGATTTACATTTTTCATGTGGCATGCCATCCATGTTGTGAACTGCGTCATGTCCGCAAGTGTAGGAAGGTAGGCAAGATGATGGGCAGGACCGCATCCCTCATCCCTGACTTCGATTTCCGCTCCCAGCAAAATCGTTGTATCCCGGTAGCGGATTCCCCCGCCCGGGACCTCCGCCATCTCCCCGCTGTCCAGTAGACGGATAATATCCTTCTGCACGCCGGGAGAGTGACAGTCAATGACGCCAAGCAGTCCGATTCCTTTGCGGATGGCAGCTTCATGGGCTATATTGCGGAAGGTCAAATCGCGGCTGCCGCTTATTTTGACCGGTTCGCCGCTTTCCGTCCGCCCGATATGCAGATGGAGATCGGCGAATACCCGCTCAAGCTTCACTGCCCCCATTACAGCCGGATCTCCCCCGTAAGCCGGTATATATGCCAGGCGTATACAGCCAGAATAGTCTTCGCATCGCTGATGCGCTCCTCGCGGATATACTGCTGCGCCTGCTCGAAGGTGATTGCCTCCACAGCCAGAAATTCATCCTCATCCGGGCGGCTGTCGCCCTTCACAAGATCTTCCGCCACATACATGTAGAGCTTCTCGTTGGCAAAACCCGGGGAAGTATAGAACGCGCTGAGCGGACGAAGCTTGCCTGCCCTGTATCCGGTCTCTTCCTCCAGCTCGCGAGCGGCCGCCGCCATGGGATCCTCGCCCGCATCCAGCTTGCCGGCAGGGATTTCGATCTGAAATTTTTCCATCGCTTTCCGGTACTGCTCCACGACAAGCATCTTGCCGTCAATGAGCGCCAGTACGGCGGCAGCTCCCGGATGCCGGATAATTTCCCTTGTTGCCGTACCGCCCCCCGGAAGCGTCACGGTATCCACCTGCAGCGAAATCACTTTTCCTTGAAATACAGGCTCTGTCGATACCGTTGGCTCACGATACTCATCCGTATGTTCCAGCATGTTCCTTCACTCCTTGTTGTTGTTCAGCAGTATGAATAGGATAAGCTTGTCATACCCATACTCTTTCACGCATAAGATTAAGCATATAACTTTCTTTCAATTGAAACCGCATAAAATCGAGCAAAGCTACTGAATGGTTAAAATTTCCGTCAAATGATTATAAATAATTAAAGGGGGTTTACGGTGATGAAACAATATTCCTTCTCCAGTCAGTTAACGCTTGTCGGCAAAGCGTGGGAAATCCGCCATCAGTTGAAGTTAATGGTGCAGCAAAGCCCTGCTCACATTCGCGGCAGCAAAATCAAATCCGCCGGCACGTTGGGAGATTATCTGGAGCATCGCCGCCCTGCCAGCCGCTGAATACTGCCATCATTCCATAACTTGGATAAAGACCGGACAAATTATTGTCCGGTCTTCTTGTCGGTTATTCAGATGACTGAAGTTATCCCCGTTTATTCGCCTGAGCAATAATCTCAACGACGAGAGAAGCTGTTTTAACCAGATCTTCCACTTTAATCTGTTCCTTGGTCGTATGAATATGCTCATAACCGATGGCCAGATTCACAGTCGGAACACCCAGTCCGTTGAAAATATTGGCATCGCTGCCTCCCCCGGAATGAAAGGTCCGCGGTTCTCCCCCAATCCCTCTGATCGCTTCCTTGGCCAGCTCAACCACCGGATCGCCATCATCATAAGCATAAGCGGGATAAATGATCTGGCTTTGAAAATCCGCTCTCGCACCATAATCAGCCACCGTGCTCTCCACCGCTTCGCGCATGGCTGTAATCTGCTTATCCAGCTTCTCCTGCACGATACTGCGCGCTTCAGCGTCAAGCTTGGCGTAATCGCAAACGATATTCGTCGCCCCGCCGCCTTCGAATCTTCCAATATTAGCTGTCGTTTCGTGATCGATGCGTCCCAGCGACATACGGGCAATTGCCTTGCCCGCCACTTGAATGGCACTGATGCCGTCCTCCGGATTAACGCCGGCATGAGCGGACTTACCGAAGATTTTGATTGTAATCTTCGCCTGGGATGGAGCGGCTACGGCGATATCGCCTATTCTGCCGTTGGAGTCCAGGGCATAGCCAAACTTGGCTTCCAGCTTGGAGCGGTCCAGCGCCCTGGCGCCAACCAGGCCGGATTCCTCACCTGCCGTAATGATGAACTGCACAGGTCCATGCGGCAGATTGTTCTCCTGCAGCACACGGATCGCTTCCATCATCGCAGCGAGACCGGCCTTGTCGTCGCTGCCAAGAATTGTCGTGCCGTCGCTGCGGATATAGCCGTCGGCATCAATCTGCGGCTTGATTCCAATGCCCGGCGTGACCGTATCCATATGCGAGGTGAAGAAGATCGTCTGAGCTCCGTCCGCGCCGCGGCCTTCCAGCCTGGCGATCAAATTCCCGGCGCCATGACCCGTCTTCTGCGCGGTGTCATCCTCCTCTACAGAAAGACCCAGCGCCTTAAATTTGGCGGTCAGCACATCACAGATTTGACGTTCATTGCCCGTCTCGCTATCGATGCGTACAAGCTCCATAAATTCGTCTACCAAACGCTTCTCTTTGATCATACACTTTCCACCGTCCTTCTCTATCGTTTACAATAGTAAAGTATGGACCTTATTCTACACGAAAGGAGCATGCCTTCATGCGTGTCAACCGGATCATGAAAGTGTTTATCTGGATGATTATTTCGGCAATGCTGTTATCTACCTTGATTGTTGGCATTGGCTGGATTTTCGAATAATCCGGATGCAGCCGGTTCCTTATAGCCAAACTGACGGCAAAAATGGGGAATAATGCCGGCAGCCGCCTGCTCGACAGTCAAATGGATACCTGTCAGATCGGCAAATGAGGTGACCGCAAAATCCTGAATCCCACACGGAATTATCCCTTGGAAGCCATCCTCTGCTATGCCCGCCTTCACATTCAAGGCGAAGCCATGACTCGTCACAAAACCGCGGCGGGTCCGGGCTTTATTGAATTTGACGCCGATCGCGGTAATCTTCTTGTCGTCCACCCATACGCCCGTATAATCCGGCTTCCGGCCGCCTTTTATTCCGTATTCGCCCAGCCAGTCGATGAACACCTGCTCCAAACGCCGCAAATAGCCATGCAGATCAAGTCCCACCGCATCAAGATAGAGCAGCGGATAGCCCACAAGCTGTCCCGGACCGTGATAGGTAATATCTCCGCCGCGGTCGATCTTGAACAGGCCGATGCCCCGCTCCGCAAGCTCCTCTTCCGAGTACAGCAGATGCTCCGGGTGATTCTGAGAGCCAACCGTATAAGTCGGCGGATGCTGAAGAAGAAGAAGCGATTCGACTCGCTCCTCCTTATCGATTTCTTTCACATAGGTTTTCTGCAAATCCCATGCTTCTGCGTACCCGAGCATAGGCGTATACGTAATATCCAGCGGTTGCGCCGCTGCTGCATTCATCATAATCCGTACCTCGTCTCAGTACAATTTCGTGTCCATATTGAAGCCTTCCAGATTCTCCTTCACACGCTGCAGGAAACGGCCGCAAATAACGCCGTCCAAAATACGGTGATCCAGTGACAGGCATAAATTGGCCATGGAACGGACGGCAATCATGTCGTCGATCACGACAGGCCGCTTGACAATGGATTCAAATGTAATGATCGCTGCTTGAGGGTAATTAATAATCGGATACGAAGCGATCGAACCAAACGATCCCGTATTGTTTACCGTGAACGTGCCGCCTTCCATATCGGAAAGCGTAAGCTTGCCTTCACGTGTTTTGCGCGCCAGTTCGTCAATCTCGCGGGCGAGTCCGGCGATATTTTTTTGATCGGCATTTTTGATGACCGGCACCTTCACCGCATCCTCTGTGCCAACTGCAAGCCCGAGATTAATATCCCGCTTCACGACGATTTTGTCAACCGCCCATACGGAATTCATGATCGGCACATCTTTAATCGCATTCACAACGGCCTTGAGCATGAAAGCCAGATAGGTCAAATTGATGCCTTCGCGTTTGATGAATTCATCCTTAAGCTTGTTGCGGAGCACGACCAGATTCGTCACGTCCACTTCAATCATCGTCCAGGCATGGGGAATTTCCGATGCGCTTTGACGCATATTGCGCGCAATGGCATTGCGGACAGGCGTCACATCGATAAAATATTCCCGGCCTGAAGTCGAACGGCCCTCGACTTCAATCGTCGGGATCGGCGGCGTATCCGTCAAATGCAGTCCTGTTGAGCGGACCGCCTGGAGCTGCGGCGATGCTGCAGAGTTTCCTGCCGGACTCGCCGTTGTCCTGTTATTGTTTCCTGCGGATTCGATAAAAGCAAGGATATCCTTGCGGGTTATCCGCCCGCCAAGACCCGTTCCCGGCACATGGGCCAGGTTAACGCCATGTTCGGCCGCCAGCTGCTGCACTGCAGGCGAGAAGCGGTGGCGCATGCTGATATCGGCCTCTTCCTGATCCGACACAGTGTGACCGCCGCCTGTGTTATAAGCGGCTCCCACGCTTGAGAGAGCAGCAGCGCCTTGGGCACTCCTGGAGCCATTACCCGCGCCAGAGGACGTGCCTGCAGGCGGTAGCGCCGCGCTGCCTTCCTCTTCCACTTCAACCAGACAGACCGGCGTGCCAACAGGCACATTCTCGCCGGCGCCTACCAATATTTTGACAATGATGCCCTCTAGTGTGGAAGGCAGCTCGGCGTTGACTTTGTCTGTAATAATTTCACATATCGGTTCGTACATTTCGATGGTGTCGCCCGGCTGTTTCAGCCATTTGTCGATCGTCGCCGATACAAGAGATTCCGCAAGCTGCGGCATGACGATCTCCGTCACGATTTTCATTTACACCACTCCTAATAAAGTGCCAGATGCCTCATCGCTTCTTTCACTTTTTCTTTATTCAACATGAAATGCTTTTCTCCCGGCGGGTTGATCGGCATTGCCGGTACGTCCGGTCCGCATAACCTCATAATTGGAGCATCAAGCTCATACAGCATTTCCTCCGCGATAATGGCTGACACCTCTGCCCCTACACCGCCGAATTTATTGTCCTCATGCACAATAAGCACTTTGCCCGTGCGGCGGGCGGCTTCCAGCACCGCTTCCTTGTCCAGCGGCTGAAGCGTCCGGAGGTCAAGAATGTGGGCGGTAATGCCTTCCTCCGCCAGTTCTTCAGCCGCCTGCATGGCAAAGTGAAGCGGCATGCTATAGCTGATGACGGTAATGTCGTCACCTTCCCGCAGAACATTGGCTTTACCGATAGGAACAGTGTAATCGTCAGTCGGAACATCGCCTACGACAAGCTTGTAGCATTTCTTGTTTTCAAAGAAAAGCACCGGATCGGGATCACGCACCGCGGCTTTCAGCAGCCCTTTGGCGTCGTAGGCCGAGTAAGGCGTTACAATCTTAAGGCCAGGTGTGCCGAAAAAAACGGATTCCGGACATTGCGAGTGGTACAACCCGCCGAATATCCCGCCTCCGATAGGAGCGCGGATGACAACCGGACAGGACCAGTCGTTATTGGAGCGGTAGCGGATTTTGGCCGCCTCGCTAATAATTTGATTCGTTGCGGGAAACATAAAATCAGAGTACTGCATCTCGGCGATCGGCTTCATGCCGACCATAGCTGCTCCAATGGCGACCCCGGCAATTGCCGATTCGGCAAGCGGCGTATCCATTACCCTGGCTTCGCCGAACTGTTCCAGCAGCCCTTTCGTGGTCGTGAACACCCCGCCCTTATATCCGACATCCTCGCCCAGTACGAAAACATTCTCGTCACGTTCCATTTCTTCCTTCATAGCGAGGCGGATCGCATCAATATATTCCATCATCGGCATGGTTAGCGTCCTCCCCCTTCGCCTTGACCTTCATCGTACACATGGAGCAAAATGTCCTCGGGAGCCTGGAACGGCGCCTTGTCTCCATAAGAAGTTGCATCATCCAGAAGCGCCTTGAGCTTCTTGTGAAGCTCCTCATCCTGCCGGTCGCTCCATAAGCCGCATTCCATCAGATATTGTTTGTATTTGGGTATTCCGTCCTTCGCCCGATTCTCGTCAACCTCTTCCTTCGTCCGGTAGGCCAGATCATTATCCGAGGTGGAGTGGGGAGACAAGCGGTACATCATCGCTTCAATCAGTGTTGGCCCTTCACCGGCAACTGCGCGGGCGCGGGCTTCCTTCACGACACGGTATACCTCCAGAGGATCGTTGCCGTCAACCTGGTAGCCCGGGAAACCATAACCGATCGCCCTGTCGGCAATCCGTCCGCTTACCTGCTTATGCAGCGGAACCGAAATTGCGTATTGATTATTTTCGCAAAAAAGAATGACGGGCAGCTTATGAACGCCTGCGAAATTACAGCCTTCGTGAAAATCGCCCTGGTTGCTGGAGCCTTCGCCGAAGGTGACGAAGCTCACCAGCTTCTGCTTCCTCATCTTCGCCGACAAAGCAATGCCGACGGCGTGAGGAACCTGGGTTGTAACAGGGCTGGAGCCGGTAACGATACGCAGCCGTTTGGAGCCAAAATGGCCCGGCATCTGCCGCCCTGCGCTGTTGGGGTCTTCCGCTTTGGCGAATACCGAAAGCATCAGCTCGCGAAGCGTCATCCCGACAGCGAGCACAAGCGCGTAATCGCGGTAGTACGGGAGGAAGTAATCGACTTCGCGGTCAAGCGCAAAAGCCGCGCCCACCTGTGCCGCTTCCTGTCCGATACCGGATACGTGAAAATTAATTTTGCCTGCGCGCTGAAGCAAAAGTCCTCTTTCGTCGTACAAACGTGCTGTCATCATCGTGACGTACATGTCGATGGCCTGCTCGTCCGTCAAACCGAGCTTGGCATGTCTGGATTGTTGCAGTGTGGATTCGGGTTGCGTCATGAGGGATGCCCTCCTTTTGGCTGCTATTATAACCTGGTACTAAGACTTGACTATACCTATTATAACCGACTTTCATTTAAAAGGAAATCCATTCAGAAATCGGTATATCTGCCGGGCTTGATCTTATATGACGGTGGCATTGCCATCGACGGCCAACATCGCTTCGCCAAGCGCCTCAGAAAGCGTCGGGTGCGGGTGGATAACCTGTCCGACCTCCCAGGGAGCTGCGTCCATCAGAAGTGCCAGAGACGCCTCGGAGAGCAGATCTGTCGCATGCGGACCGACAAGATGGACACCGATAATATCATTCGTTTTTTTATCTGCGATCACTTTTGCAAAGCCGCCCGGTTCGCCGAGGATAAGAGCCTTTCCAATGGCTTGAAAAGGGATTTTGCCAATCTTGATGTCATGGCCCTGCCTGCGCGCCTCTTCCTCTGTCAAGCCGATCGAAGCGATCTCCGGATGGCTGTAAATAGCGCGGGGTATTTGGGCATGGGCGGTACCGGACGGTTTGTTTCCAAGCAAATGCTCCACGGCAACCATCGCTTCATGCGCTGCAGCATGCGCCAGCTGCAGTCCGCCGTTCACATCGCCGACAGCATAAATATGAGGCTCGGTCGTCTGGAAGTTACCGTTAACCCGGATAACATCCTTATTCAACTGAATATCTGTGTTCTCCAGCCCGATTCCCTCGATATTGGCCTGCCGTCCCACGGAAACCAGCAGCTTCTCAGCCGCCAGAATGACTTTACCCTCGCCCGTATCTGCCTCCAGCGAAGCTTGTCCGTCTTTATAGGTATACGTATCGAGCTTCAATTGAATGCCCGTCAATATACGGACACCTCGTTTCCCAAGCTGTTTGGTAAGCTCAGCCGAAACTTCCGCATCTTCTCCAGGCAAAAGACGGGCCGCTGTTTCCACAAGCGTTACCTCTACACCGAAATCGATCAGCATAGATGCCCACTCCACACCGATGACCCCTCCGCCGATGATGAGTATAGATGCTGGCAGCTGCTCCATGACCAGCGCGTCGTCGCTTGTCATCACCTGGGCCGGATCAGCCGGCAATCCTGGCAGGGTGCGCGGTCTGGAACCAGTGGCAATCATCAAATGAACCGGTACAACCGTTTCCATCTCGCCATCCGCGAGCTCTACCGCAACGCTGCCGCTGCGCGGAGAAAAAATCGATGGGCCAATGACCCGCCCGGCTCCCGAAATAATCGTGATTTTGTGCTTGCGCATCAAATATTGAAGACCTTTGTACAGCTGTTCTACGGTCTGTTCTTTGCGCTGCTGGACACCTGGAAAATCGACGGTGACGGCACCCTCCGCTACTTTAATTCCGTATGTATCCGCATTTAGCAGCGTGGAGTAAATCTCAGCGCTGCGCAAAAGCGCTTTGCTCGGGATGCAGCCTTTATGCAGGCATGTGCCGCCAAGCTTTTCCTTCTCTATGATGACAACCTTCTTGCCTGCCTGGGCCGCTCTGATGGCAGCTGTATATCCCGCAATGCCTCCGCCAATGATGGCTATATCGCATGGAATGCTCATTTTCGTTCCCCTTTCACTGGTAGGCCGGGTGGCCAATAAGAAAGACTGATGCATGGGGGCCGAGCAGCCAACACGAAATCTAATGCTTGCGCGGGCCGCATTATCTCTCCCCTGTTCTATTGTACCTGTTTTTCATGTCCGGGAAAACAGCACCTCTTTTGCAAATGGACAGTAAGGGCGTAAAAAGGTATGATTAACAGGTGAATGTGGAGACTTCTCCGCCAGTATCGGTGTACGGCTTCTGCTTATATTCAGGAGGAATTGGTATTATGAAACAGATTGTTGTCCGCTTTATTGCTATCTTATTGTTAGTTATCCCCGGACTTGGGGCGACCTACGGTTTTCTGCTGATGAAGGATGCCGTGTTTCATTATTTTTCATCCTTTGGCGATGACCAGATAAATCCGAACTTCGAATGGCTGCTCTTTATCGGCGGGCTGCTGCTGTTTCTGGCAGGAGCCGGATTTATCGGAGGCTGGACCTTCTTCCGCGACAAAAAACGGAATTATCTCCAGTCGCGTTTCCGCGAGAAGCGCCCGCGTCCCCCGCGTCCAGGAGAGAATACGTGACTTAAGGAAAATCCGCTGCAGTAAGAAGAAACGGTTTCGCTGTCCTATGGAGGTACAGCCGGTATCCTCATTTAAACCGTTAATTTATAGGTGTGATACTTTTTACAAGCTATAAGGTCAAAAAAGGAGCTTGCCGGCCATAAATCAGCCGGATCAGCTCCTTTTGTCTCGATTTATTTGATTTTCACCTTTAAGCTGCTCCGCCGGACATGTCGGTTATGATCCCATCGATCAGTCCATAGGCTTTTGCTTCCTCGGCAGACATGAAATTATCGCGGTCGCAATCCAGTTCGATCCGCTCAATCGTCTGGCCTGTGTGATGAGCGAGTACCTTGTTGATTTTCTCACGTGTCTTCATGATCCAGCTGGCATGGATTTGAATATCCGTCGCCTGGCCGCGTGCGCCGCCAAGAGGCTGATGAATCATGACTTCACTGTGGGGAAGAGCATAACGTTTACCTTTGGCTCCCCCAGTCAGCAGAACGGCCCCCCAGCTGCCGGCAAACCCGGTACAGACCGTAGACACATCCGGCTTGATCAGCTGCATCGTATCGTAGATGGAAAAACCGGCAGTTACCGATCCTCCGGGACTGTTCACATACAAGGTGATATCCTTCTCCGGATCGTCCGCAGCTAGGAATAGCAGTTGAGCGACAATGGAGCCCGCCATGCTGTCCTCCACCTCGCCGCTGACCATGATGATCCGGTCCTTCAGCAGCCTCGAATATATATCATAGCTGCGTTCTCCGCTTTTGTTCTGCTCAATAACATAAGGTGTTAAATTCATGGAATGATCCCCTTTCAATTGCGGTTTATGCCGCTGCAAATAAATTCCACCGGGAACTTGCCGTATTTGATGTGCCTGCTGTCGCCGAAGGTGCAGATACGGACAGACGCTTTGCATGGCTGACGGCCTGAATAGTGTCCATCTGTCCATTATTCACCAGAGCCAGCAGCACGATTGCTTGCGGATTCGCTTCGCGGACAGCCGTCATATATGCGAGCAGTATTTCATTGAAATTCGAATCGCCAGAATTAACTGATTCCTTGTCAGACGCATCGCATGTGAGTCGCTCTATGGTGGTGCGGGCGCGATGAAGAGCCGCCTTGACGGCGCCTTCCGATGTATTCAGAAAGCCTGCGACTTCTGCCCCTGTATATCTGAAAACTTCTCTCAGCAGAAACACATTTCGCTGCAAAGGCGAAAGATGAAGCACCAGCAGACGCAGGGCATCTTCGATTTCGTAATCATTCTCCATATCATCGAAAATATTCTGCATATGTTGATCCGTTACAAGCTCAGTTGAATGCTTGCGGCGTGCGTGATCAATGGAGAGGTTCTTGGCAATTCGCAGCACATAGGCTGTCGGATTCGGGTGAAGCCGGGTTCCATTCACGACAGGGAGCGCTCTTACACAGGTTTCCTGCATCAGATCCTCGGCATCCCAGGAGCTGTTGGTAATCGAAAGACAGTATCGCTTCAGAGTGGACAGCAGCCGCTCCATATCCGGCAGTACCCCGATTCTTTTTTCCGCGGATGGGCTCGGGAAATTTCTCACGACGCGGCACCTCCTTATATTTGTCGCTTCAATTGGTAAACGAATGATTGGCTTCAAAGGATACGCAAGGTAAAAATAAAGTCTTACTTATTTGTATAGTTTATTACAAAATCACATTAAGTTCTCCTGTTGATTCTATTTTGCTTTGTTGATGGAGCTTATTGCTGAAAACAAAAATCCTCTCATCCATTGGTGTTTGTATTAACCCAATGAACAAGAGGAATGATTTTAATTAACTGCTGTTAACCCATGCTGGGAAAATGATCTTCAAATGATTCCAAACACGATCCGCCCTAACGGCTCATTTCAGAAATACCAATTAACTCTTTAAATTCCTCAACCAATTCATGGGGGCTAACCAGCGTTTGAAAATATTCAACCCTCATTATATTTTTAAGTTTATTAATGGTGTCTTCACTTTTATGAAACAGGTTAAATGAATCCAGATTTGCTTTTTCAAAATTCATTCGAACCATCTCGAGGTAGTTATCCTCAACTATTTCATCAAGCCGTTCACGTATTTCGCTTCCTTCCTCATCCAAATAGAGGAACGCAATAATGTCTTTATCCGGGTACAGCTTCTCCGCCAATTCAATGACCATACTATTTTTTGCTTCATAATCCAATTCAAAATCAGCTGCCATTTCACCTGATTCGAATAACTTATATCCCCAACAATGATCTTTATCGTAATAAAAGTATAATACAGGCAGCACCATAGATATTTGTTTTACATAATCCGGAACATCATTGCCCAGGATGGCATCACCATTCAAGAAAATAAGCCATTCAGCATTGAGTTCAGCAGCCTTTATGACAGAACTTTGTTCAGCCAAGCTGTCCAGGGATTTTTTCGTATTTAAAGTTAGAAATCCGGATGTAAACTCGCTCATTATCTCAAAAGCCCCTTTTGTTCAGAATCGCATCTTACTTAAGATCGTCTAAATAGTACCATAATTCAAGAAAAAAGATCATACAAAAAACCGCCTTTATTAATGGATTTACGTGCAATCCAATAAATGGCGGTTTTATGAATGGAATATTAGCCTGAAATCGTCTGATGGGGTTTTTGAAAACCGCAGCATCTCTATAAAGCAGCACATGAATTCGCCGCTTTATTTTTCACTATATGCCCCCTTATTCCTTACGCTCTCATGACACCTTGTGCTCGATCCGCAGCTTGTCCGCCACCATCGCAATGAATTCCGAGTTGGTTGGTTTGGATTTGCTGATGTTAATGGTATAGCCAAACAGGTGACTGATACTGTCGATATTGCCGCGTGTCCAGGCCACTTCAATCGCATGACGGATTGCACGCTCGACGCGGGAAGGGGTGGTTTTGAATTTTTCGGCAATAGCCGGATAAAGTGTTTTGGTGATAGCACCTAAAATTTCAATGTTATTGTATACCATTGTAATCGCTTCCCGTAAATACTGGTACCCTTTAATATGCGCAGGAACACCAATCTCATGGATAATGCTTGTGATATTCGCATCCAGGTTTTTGCCCTTCGCAATAGGCACTACATTTGATTTCATAATGGATGAGGAGTAGGAGGATGAAGATGATGAAATGACAGTCGAATTCCCAACAAGCTGGCGGATGCGGTTGGCCAGAATTTCCATATCAAACGGTTTCAATATGTAGTAGGAAGCACCCAGTTGTACCGCTTTTTGAGTAATATTCTCCTGACCGAAAGCAGTTAACATAATTATTTTGGGCATAGGTGATAAATTCATCTCACGCAAGCGCTCCAGCACACCCAATCCATCCAAATGAGGCATAATAATGTCTAAAATAAGTACATCCGGCGTATCGTGTGTTTCTTCAAGCAGGCGAAGCACTTCCTCACCATTGTAAGCAACTCCGGTCACAACCATATCGTTTTGTTCCGAAATGTACTCCGATAACAAATTTGTGAATTCCCGGTTGTCATCCGCCAACAATACTTCGATTTTTTGCAAGGTATAGTCCTCCTTAGACTCGATCTGCCATCAATCTGATTTTTAACCCTGACTGTCCTTTTCTCTTCCTGTCTACTAAACATTTTCGACACCCAAAATCAAATTCCTTCTGTCGAATAATCTTTTTCTTTATTTATTATTAGAATTGTTTTATAATTAAAAATTTACTACAACAACCCTTATATTTCGAAATTATTCGACAAAAATGGTTGTGAATTTCGCGGTAAAGAAAACAAAAAACCTTAAGGGGCAATTAAGCCGCCTTAAGATTTTCTTTATCCTGCTTCAGTAAAATGCCTGCATCCTGCAGCATCCACTCGATAAAGCAGCCATAACCGGAGCTTGGATCATTCACGAATACATGAGTGACGGCTCCAACTAATTTGCCATCCTGGATAATTGGACTTCCGGACATCCCTTGCACGATTCCCCCGGTTTGTTGCAGAAGACGGGGATCTGTGATTTTGATGACCATCCCTTTGGTCGCCGGTGAAGATTGATGAGTCACATGAACAATCTGAACATCGAATCGTTCCACTTTTTGACCATTCACAACAGTCAATAGCTGGGCAGGGCCTTCCTTCACTTCTTCAGCAAAGGCAACTGGAATTGATTGATCTTTATAGCTATGAGCCGGAAGCTCATTCATTTTTCCAAAAATGCCAAATGGCGTGTTTCGTTCAATATTGCCCAGAACTTTGCTTTCTTTGATGAAATGAGCTCTTTTCTCTCCTGGTTCGCCACTTTGGCTTTTATTGATGGAGGTCACATTGGATTGTAAAATCTGTCCTTCGCCGACTTCAATGGCGGTTTGGGTATCCATATCGGTTATAACATGTCCCAATGCACCGTACACGCCTTGATCCGGAGCAAAGAATGTTAGTGTTCCCACACCAGCCGCCGAGTCCCGTATATACAATCCAAGCCTCCAGGCTTTATCTTCAGAATCAAACACAGGAGAAAGCTTGGTTTCAAAAAACTCACTGCCTCGTTTCACCGTCAATTTTATCGGCTGCTTGGCTGCTCCCGCTTCTTCAGCAATTCGGGCCACCTTATGGACTTCATTGATATATTGGCCATTAATTTTAACGATCAGATCCCCCAGCTGCAGCTTTGCAAGCTCCCCCGGGGAAATTTTCTTGCCGTTCGCATGAATGACCTGATGATGGCCAACCACCATTATACCGGCTGATTTCACCTTAACTCCAATCGTTTGGCCGCCGGGAATAACGCGTAAATCCGGAACAACATTGACTTTGACCGTCTTGAATGGAATCCTGCCGAACAATTTCAACTTCATGGTTGTTTCGCCACTAAAATTGGATTGAAGCGATAATGGCTTGTTCAGATCAACCGAGATTGAATGGTTGGTCGATCCGTTGACCTGCAAAATGTGTGGATCAACCGTAACTTGTGCATGTACCGGCATCACATAATCCAACTGTTTTAATTGACCAGAGAACAATCGCAATTCATTTGGAAATGCTGCGAAATGTTGAAACGGAGCAGAAATACCAAGCAGACAGACCATTAATACAAGACCAAGACCAAGCCATCGCTTTCGCTGATTGCCATTCAATGACTTCACACTCCCTGCTGCTAAATCGCTTGACGAGAATGGTGTTCGCCATTTGCGTACACTTAAGGTATCCTTGGCTTTGATCTTTTATGTCGTCAAAATCATTCCCTGATTGGCTTCCATCACGCTCCCTTTTGCCTAAATGCCAAGTCAAGCATTTCTTGAGCATGATGTCTTGTTTTTTCCGTTATTTCAACGCCGCCCAGCATCCGGGCCAGCTCTTCAATGCGTAAATTGGGCTCAAGCTCCTTAACCCTTGTTGAAGTCCGTTCCGCTACAATGGTCTTGAGAATTTCATAATGATGATCGGCCATACAGGCCACCTGAGGCAAATGGGTAATGGAGAAAACCTGACACATTTCAGATAAACGGGACAGCTTATCAGCAATCGCTTGAGCGGCGCGTCCGCTTACCCCGGTGTCCACCTCATCGAATATAAGAACGGGAACTTGATCAATGGAAGCAAAAATGGATTTGAGCGCGAGCATAATTCGTGACATCTCACCGCCTGAAGCAATTTTGCTAAGGGGTTTAAGCGGCTCGCCAGGATTCGGCGCGATAAGAAATGCGGCTTCATCAATACCGTTTGGAAGCAGTCGGTGATAATTGCCTACAACATGCTGCTGAAGCTCTACACGAAAAGTCGTTCTTTCCATTTGAAGCTGTCTGAGCTCATTCTCGATGGCAACAGCAAGACGGTCAGCCGCATTGCGTCTCAATGTGGAAAGTACTTTGCCCAGACGGTAAGCTTCTTCAAATAATTTATCCTGTTCATCGCGAAGCCGCGCTACATGTTCATCACGGTTCTCGATTTTATCAGCTTCTGATTTGATTTTCTTCAAATAAGCCAGAATATCGGGGATATGTTCGCCATATTTGCGTTTAAGGCTGTTCATGGTATTCAACCGTTCATCTATAATCGCCAGACGCTCCGGATCAGAATCAACGCCATCCCGGTAATCCCTTAATTGAAAAGCGGAATCCTCAAGCTGATAAAATGCTGATTGCAGCTGCTCCAGGAGCGGCGCAAGCACTGATTCATCGTATCCCCGGATATCTTCAACCTTGCTTATCGCCCGATTGATTGCATCCAGTCCCTTGTTTCCATAAACAAGCTCATATGCCTCGGATGCGGCATCTCTTCTTTTAACGGCATGCATTAGCTTCTGCATTTCTTCGGCAAGTGATTCATCCTCGCCCACTTTTAAATCAGCAGCGGTTATTTCTTCAATCTGAAAGCGGTAAAGATCCAGCATCTGCATGTTCTGCCTGGAGGAGTCCTCCAGCTCGCGGAGCTGTGTGCGAACCTTCTCATACTGCTTAAATACAGTACGGTACTTGTCCAGCTTGTCCATCACTTTGACGCCGGCATACAAATCCAACCAATCCAGATGCTTCTCTGTTCGCAGCAGCGATTGATGCTCATGCTGACCATGGATATTTACCAGACATTCACCCGCTTCGCGCAGCATCGACATCGTCACAATATGCCCATTGATCCGGCTGACGCTTTTGCCCTGGGAGAATAGCTCTCTGCGGATGACGAGATCCTCATCAGGTGAAGCTTGAACTCCGAACGACTCTAATGTTTTCCATACCGGATGATTGCTTGGCAAATCGAACATGGCTTCTATTTCCGCTTTGCTGCAGCCATAGCGCACCATATCCGAAGATCCTCTCCCTCCGGCAACAAGACTAAGCGCATCGATCAAAATGGATTTGCCTGCCCCTGTTTCACCGGTTAAAACATGGAATCCATCATGAAAATGAGCAGTTACCGATTCAATAACAGCCAAATTGCGTATTGATAGCTCGCGAAGCATGAATGTCCCCTCCTTAAGTTCATCCCGAGCGGCATATGCCGCAAGAATTTCCTGGAAATATCTAAAGCAACTAATTCATTAAACCAAGCAATCTGTCAATGACTTCTCCGCTTTGCGTTTTGGTCCGGCAAATCATCAGGATCGTATCATCGCCGCAGATAGTCCCCATAACCTCAGGCCATTCCATATTATCAATCATGGCTCCGATGGCATTCGCTGTACCGGGAAGGCATTTCATGACAACCAGATTGTCGGTATGATCTATATGCAGAAAATGATCCGAAAGTGTCCGTTTCAGTTTATGGATGGGATTCATCCGCTGCTCCTGTGGCAGTGAGTACTTATAACGCCCGCCATCAGCGGACACCTTAATTAATTGCAGTTCTTTAATATCCCGTGATACGGTAGCTTGCGTCACCTGCAGCCCGGCAGCCCTGAGCGAATCAACAAGCTCGTCCTGGGTTTCAATGACTTGGCTGTTTATTATTTCACGAATTTTCATATGTCTGACACTTTTCATGGGATCCCCCTTTGCTTTGTCTGCTTATATATAACGGTCATCCAAATCGGAACGTAATTGTGCGGATGGTCCTTTCCTTCTGGTCGATGAACAAGACGCCGTCGCTTTCCGGCAGGAGCAGCGAGTACACCAGCAGCCTGTCCCGGACTCCACTGCCCGTCCAATCCATAGGCATGCGGTCACGGGAGGTCTTGACAATATAATATTTGCCATCTTTCTCGGCAATTAAATCAATGAAAAGCCGGCTCTGAAGCTGCTGACCGTCCAAATCGATATGAATGGGCAGCCTGTACTTCCCATGGGTCACCTCGTAGCCTGCCTGCTCCAGAAATCGAACATTCTCGTCACTGTCATCCACATCTTCAGCTTCACTGAGAAGAAGCTTGGTATTCATGCCCGGCGGTTCATGCAGCCACCGGTAGAAAACACGGTAAAGCCAAAAGATAATGATACAACCAGCGATCAGCATCACTAGCCAGTCTCCGTACTTTCCCAAGAAACCCCCTCCATTCACTCCCAATTAATGCTTCATACATCATTTCGCGCTGGAGGGGGTATTTCCTCTTTGCTCAAATACCGAACGCTTGTTTGGTTTTTTTCTAGTTTAACAAAAAAATCGGATTCTGCAAAGGGGTATCATTCGGAAAAATCAAAAAAGAGCCTTCCTGCACTGCAGGAACAGCTCCGAATCATAATATTAATGGCTAAATTGAAACTGTTACCCTTTTTTTGGACTGCCTTGGGCAAAAGTTTGGGCGGCTTCCTGGACAAGCGCTGCAACTGCCCCTTCAGACAGAGGTATTTCTGTCGTACCCGGCTTCCATATCCAATAGCCTAAAAATTCGATGTTGCCTTCCCCTCCCGTAATAGGCGAGAAAGTGACATCCTGCAGGGAGAAGCCCAGCTCGGCTGCAAAGCCTAATACTTTATTCAACACTTCCTCATGAACCTTGGGATCACGTACAACACCCGATTTGCCCACCTTCTCCCGGCCTGCTTCGAATTGAGGCTTAATAAGCGCAACAACGCCGGCACCCTCCTTGAGCAGGGTTCCCAGTGCAGGCAAAATGTGCTTGAGAGATATGAAAGAAACATCAATGGTCGCAAAATCAGGCTGTGGACCCTTTAGATCCGCAGGCTGTGTGTAGCGGAAATTCGTCCGCTCCATCACATCAACTCTGCTGTCCTGACGCAGGGACCAATCCAGTTGGTTGTATCCAACATCCACAGCATAGACGTAGGATGCGCCATTCTGCAGGGCACAATCCGTGAATCCCCCTGTAGAAGCGCCAATATCGAGCATAATGGCCCCTTCCAGAGATAATCCGAACTTGTTTATCGCCTTCGCAAGCTTCAATCCACCGCGGCTGACGTAGGGATGCGGCGCGCCTTTTACGGTGATTGCGGATGTTCGCAATACCTTCATTCCGCTTTTCTCAATCCGTTCGCCTTCAACCAGTACAAGTCCCGCCATTAATGCCGCTTTCGCTTTTTCCCGGCTTTCGTAATATCCCTGTTCTACCAGGAGAATATCAATTCTTTCCTTTGCTGTATTCATCATTGTCTCCGTTCTTATGCTGGTCCTTGTGCGCGTTTTCGCATAAGAGGGAGCATTGCTTTGAGTTCGGTTGCAACCCGTTCCCCAGTCAGACCAGCTTCCTTCCTCTGTTCCGGAATGGAGCCATGCTCGATGTACTCATCAGGTACCCCGATAATACGAACCAATCCGTTATAGGATTTGTTATGAAGTGAATAAAATTCCAGCACGGCGCTGCCTAAGCCGCCTTGTGTTGAACCTTCCTCCAGAACAATCATATGCAGCCCTTCCTTGGCCAGCTGAAGCAGCATGGACTCGTCAAGCGGTTTGATGAAGCGGGCATTCACGATACGCACATTGAGACCTTCCCTTTTCAATTGCTCAGCCGATTCCTCAGCCACCTGCAGCATAGGGCCAATCGCCAGGATAACGGCTGAATCACCTTCACGCACCGTCTCCCATTGACCGATCGGCAGGGATGTAATGTTCTTATCTATCGGGACCCCAAGCGCATTGACACGCGGATAACGGATTGCAATAGGTCCATCACTATATTCAACTGCTGTCTTCATCATGCGGTGAAGCTCATTCTCGTCTTTGGGCATCATCAGCACCATATTGGGAATGTGACGCAGGAAGGCGATATCATATACTCCCTGATGCGTCTCCCCGTCCGGACCAACAAAGCCCGCCCGGTCGATGGCGAATATGACATTGGCGTTTTGTCTGCAAATATCATGGACCACCTGATCATAAGCACGCTGCAGGAATGTGGAATAAACCGCAAATACAGGCTTCATTCCTTCCATTGCCAGCGCCGCGCACATGGTGGCGGCATGCTGCTCCGCGATGCCGACATCGATCATCCGGTTGGGGAAAATTTCGGCAAATTTGGTGAGGCCCGAGCCACCCGGCATAGCCGGCGTAACCGCAATAATACGTTTGTCATTCCTGGCGAGCTCAATCAATGCATCGCTGAAAACCTCTGTATACATTGGCGGGCCCACCGCTTTTAAAACCTGGCCCGATTCGATTTTGTAAGGGTTGATGCCATGCCATTTATAAGAATCCGCTTCAGCGGGTGAGTAGCCTTTTCCTTTGACGGTAATGACATGGACCAGGACAGGGCCTGTGGCATTGTTCGCTTGTTCCATGACATCCAGCAGCTGGTTGATATCGTGTCCGTCGACAGGACCGAAATACGTGAGTCCGAACTGCTCGAATAAAATACCGCTTACGAGTAAATATTTGACACTATCCTTCAATCTTTCCGCTGTCTTGGCCAATTTCCCGCCAATCGCCGGAATTTTATTGAGCAGTTGATTCAACTCTTCCTTGGCCTTTTGATAATGGCGGTCCGTACGAATTTTCCCCAGATAGTGATGCAGGGCACCGACATTCGGCGCGATCGACATTTCATTGTCATTCAGAATGACCAGCATGTTCTTCTTCTCATGCCCGATATGGTTGAGTGCTTCTAGTGCCATACCGCCGGTTAGTGCGCCATCACCGATGACAGCCACCACCTTGTTATTCTCGCCCTTCAAATCACGGGCAAGCGCCATACCCATGGCTGCGGACAGCGAAGTGCTGCTGTGTCCGGCTTCCCATACATCGTGATCGCTCTCCGCGCGTTTGATGAATCCACACAATCCTTTGTACTGGCGAAGCGAATCAAACTGATCCATGCGTCCCGTCAGCATTTTATGAACATAAGACTGATGCCCCACATCAAAGATAAATTTATCTTTTGGGCTGTCATACAAATAGTGCAAAGCAAGCGTCAGCTCCACTACGCCTAGATTCGACGCAAGATGCCCGCCAGTCGCGGAAAGCTTTGCAATTAAAAACTCGCGGATTTCTCCGGCAAGCTGCTCCAGTTGTGCAACCGACAGACTTTTGAGATCCTTCGGCTCATTAATATGTTCGAGCAACACGTTATTTCCTCGCTTTCCTAAGCTGGCAGCCTCCATTGTCCGAGAACTTTCGACGTTTCTAGCGTAAATTATACCATAGATTGTCGCTATGCCCAAGACTGCCGGCAAATCAGTGGTCCCGATTCATTAAATAATCCGCGATCGACAGCAGCTTCTCGGGCATCACCAGATTGGCCTGCTTCAGCGCTTCTTTGGATTCCATCGTTAATCTCCCTACGAGCTCCAGACTCTGCTCCATTCCGATTATGTAGGGATACGTTACTTTCCGCTGCTGCACATCGCTTTGCACCGGCTTGCCAAGCTTGGATTCATCGCCAATTAAATCAAGGATATCGTCCTGTACCTGAAAAGCAAGCCCCAGCTTGCGCGCAAACTGTTCAAGGGCCGCCAGTTGATCCCGTGTAGCGCCTCCGATGCGGGCTCCTGCCGTAACGGCGAATACAATCAAATCGCTTGTTTTATGCAAATGAATGTATTCAAGCTCCGTTATCGAGGTCACACCTTGTTCTCCCAGAATGTCAGCCGCCTGGCCGCCAACCATGCCGGAAACTCCGGAGAGCCTCGCCAAATCGGATACGATTGCCATGGCTACATCTGTTGGAACGCCAAGTGCCGCAGCCTGGGATACCGCATAAAAGGCATGAGACAGCAGGCCGTCTCCGGCCAAAATAGCCATCGCTTCTCCAAAAACCTTGTGGCTTGTTGGTTTGCCGCGGCGAAAATCATCATTATCCATTGCAGGCAAATCATCATGGATGAGCGAATAGGTATGAATCATTTCAATCGCACAGGCTACAGGCATCGCCAGCGTATAGGAGTCTGATTCGTTCTTTACCGCTTCCGCGGCTGCAAGAACAAGTATGGGACGCAAGCGTTTGCCCCCTGCCTCCAGTGAATACATCATAGCCTCGCGCAATCTGGCCGGAATATGCCACTCCTGAGGAATGGATGTTTTTAGCGCCTGTTCGATTCCATATGCTGTTCGCGATAGATAGTCTGCTGTAGCAACCGAAGCGTTCAAGTTTATTCTCCTCTGTCTTCGTTTGCCGGAGCAAACGTTTTTTTGATAAAGCCACTTTCGGATTCGATCAGCACTTCAATCTTTTTCTCCACCTGCTCGAGCTTGGCTCCGCAGAGTTGGGACATTTTCATGCCTTCCTGAAAAAGATCAATTGCCTTCTCAAGTGGAACATCACCGTTCTCCAGTTGGCTGACGATGACTTCCAAACGCTCGATCGCTTCCTCGAAAGTTATTTCCTGCTCCTTCTTGCTCATCGGTTAAGCCTCTCCCTTCATGCCCCACACCTGACATTCCAATTGGCCATCAGACAGCTTCACCTTCACCATATCTCCCAGCTGAACATTGGTGATAGATTTGATCAAGGTTTTCTCCTGCTCGTCATATACCAGACTGTACCCTCGAGACATGACCTTAAGCGGACTTAAGGCATCCAATTGCCTGATTGCAGCCGTCAGATGCATTCTATGTGTTTTTATTGTAGAAATCATCGTCGATTCCAGCCTCTGTGAGGTTCCCCGCAGCCTTGCCCTCGCATAAGCTGCCTTTTCTCCAGGATGTGCGCCGGCCAATGCGGAGCCAAGCCTCATGAGCTTCTCTCTTCTTCGCTGAGTTTGCCTCAAGGTACGATGCTCCAGCTTATCTTTCAGACGGTCCAGACGTTCTGCCTGCTGCAGCAAATATTTTCGCGGATTAACAAACAGAGGCGATCTCCGGATACGCAATAGCCGCTCTTTTCGGCTTGTCATCGTGCCGCGAAGCGCATGATCCAGCCGCCCGCGAAGCTGGTTAAGCTGCCCCTGCAGCTCCATGACATTAGCGACGGCAAGCTCCGCGGCAGCTGTCGGAGTCGGCGCGCGCAAATCAGCAACAAAATCAGAAATCGTAAAGTCAGTCTCATGCCCAACGGCCGAAATAATCGGAATGTCCGAAACGGCCATCGCCCGGGCTACGGCCTCCTCATTGAAAGCCCAGAGCTCCTCCAGCGATCCACCGCCCCGCCCTACAATTAATACGTCGACTTCAGCCATTTGGTTCATTATTTCAATCGCTCTGACTATCGCGGGTGCCGAACCCTTGCCCTGCACGAGTACGGGAAAAAGCAGCACCGGCACGGAAGGGTGGCGGCGCTGCAGCGTAATCATAATATCGCGCACTGCTGCGCCGGTTGGTGAGGTTATTACACCAATCGCTCTTGGATGACGCGGAATTGCGCGTTTGCGGGACGTTTCGAACAATCCTTCTCCCTCAAGCTTGCGCTTTAACTGCTCAAACGCCAAATACAAGCTGCCGATACCGTCCGGCTGCATTTGCGTCACATAAAACTGGTAGTTCCCGTCCCGCTCAAACACCGAGACATTCCCCCGCGCCAGAACCTTTGCCCCTTCCTTAGGCATAAAGGGCAGCTTCTGATTATGCGAGGCGAACATAATACATTTTAACCGACTATCCTTATCTTTAAGCGTAAAATACATATGGCCGCTTGAATGATGGGTGAAATTTGAAATTTCACCCCGCAGCCATACATCGCCAAGGAGCACATCGGACTCCAGCTTCATCCGGATATACTTATTAATATCCTTGATCGAAAAAATGCGCGAACCGTCTGCCATATGCGGTTTCGTCACTCCCGACTATTTATTTGCCTGTTCTGCGGCTTTAAGCGTGTTTTGCATCAGCATGGTTATCGTCATCGGGCCTACTCCGCCCGGCACTGGCGTTACATAACCCGCCACATCCAGCACATCGTCAAAATCAACATCTCCAGCCAGCTTGCCGTCAGGCAGCCGGTTAATGCCTACGTCGATGACAACTGCTCCCGGTTTGACGAAAGCACGGCCAATTGCTTTGGCTCGGCCAATCGCCACAACCAGTATATCCGCCGTCCTGGCGATTGCTTCCATGTCTACGGTCCGGGAATGGCAAATCGTCACTGTCGCATGCTCCCGCAGCAGCAGCATCGCCACCGGCTTGCCTACAATATTGCTGCGTCCAATGACAACGGCATGTTTGCCGGCAATATCCATCCCGCTGGACTTGATAAGCTCAATAACGCCGGCAGGCGTACACGGAAGAAGGCTGTCGTCGCCGATCACCAGATTGCCGACGCTGACCGGATGAAAGCCGTCCACATCCTTTTCCACACTGATCGCATCAATGACCGCTTTCTCGTCGATATGCTTGGGCAGCGGGAGCTGAACCAGAATACCGTGAATGGTCGATTGCTTGTTAAGCTTATCGATCAGTTGCAGCAGCTCCTTCTGGGTTGTCTCAGCCGGCAGGCGATGAACCTCGGAATAAAACCCTAACTGGATGCAGGCTTTCTCCTTGCTTCCTACATATACGCGGGATGCCGGATCGTCCCCTACGAGTACGACGGCCAGTCCTGGAGTAATCCCTCTGGCAATTAGACTTGACGCCTTTTCGGCGATTTGCTCGCGAATGGCGTCTGATATTGGTTTGCCTTGTATGAGTTGTGCGGTCATTTGGTTGTTTTCTCCTTTCGTTATAGAAGGGCATCCCCCTAATACTAGGGCATCCCCCTAAGTCCCCCTTGGAAAGGGGGATTCCAAGGGCTCCGCCCTCTGGACACCCGAATGGTTGTCGATTGCGCCACCATGACGCTCCCAATTCATTTTGGTGCTTGTCCCCGTTTACGTCCCTTGCGGGACACTTTACTTGCTGTGCACCTGGGGTGCTTGAACTTCGTTATGAATAACGTTTGAGTATAAGAGACGCTATTTGGGTTTTGTTACGCTTGTCCCGTTTACGTCCCTTGCGGGACACACATTACTTGCTGTGCGCCGGGGTGCTTGATTTCGTTATGAATAACGTTTTAGTGTAAGAGACGCTTATTGGGTTTTGTTACGCTTGTCCCGTTTACGTCCCTTGCGGGACACACTTTACTTGCTGTGCGCCTGAGGTGCTTGAACTTCGTTATCAATAACGTTTGAATGTAAGAGACACTTATTGGGTTTTGTGCGCTTGTCCCCGTTTACGTCCCTTGAGAGACACACTTCACATGTGGCGCACCTGCGGTGCTTGGTTTGATGCTCTATTTTTCCTGGACTTCATTTTCAATTAGGGATTCGTTTGGTTTGCCTTTAAGCTGATTGGGCTTGAGCTCGTCCAGTGCCTGGAGTAGCCGACCCAGAACGCCGTTGACGAATTTCCCGGATTCTTCGGTCCCGAAATGCTTGGCAAGCTCAATTGCTTCATTAATCGCCGCTTTTGGCGGAACATCGTCCCGGAAGATCATCTCGAAGCAGGCCAGCCGAAGAACTTGACGGTCGACACGCGATAACCGGTCCACCTGCCAGCCCGTTAGATAGTGCTGGAGCATATCGTCAATAGCCGCTTTGCTCCCGCTTACCCCATTGACCAAATCCCTGACATGCTCGTCTATTCGCGAGACGTCCGATACATCCGCCTCTATTTCATTCTCTTCCTTCACTTCATTCATCAGCATATCGACCGCTTCTTCCGCCGATACTTCGTTCATTTCCATCTGGTACAAACTTTGTACCGCTATCTCCCTTGCAAGCCTTCGTTTCATAGGGCCTCCCGAAAATCAATATAAACTGTTTTTCCTATCCTGTACTTCTTTGGCTGATCCTTCGCTTTTCTCATGTCCGGAAAAAATATGATCTCCTCCCTGCTCCGAACAGCCAAATGCCGTGTCCGGAGTACGGAGGAGATCATAGTACTATTTGAATGGACGCCATCGCTGCATGAGCCACTCGGTCAGACGGCTCCATGGAATGATGGGTCCGCTCTGCTCGTCTTTCATTTTGCCTACGGTATAGCCTATCCATAGCAGCAAGCCAAAAAACAGCATATCCCAAAACCCCACAATAAAATACAGGAGCCCCAGCACGATGGCCACGGTTAGACCCGCAATGCGGCCTCCGTAGCTTATCCAAATTTCCCTCCATAACATCGGCAGCACCCCTATTCCACGCGACTTTTATAGTTGGCCGTCTGGATGATGTTCGCCACATAGACCGAAACCGTCGCAACCGGTATCCCTGTAATCTCTTCCACATGAGACTTAACGGTACGCTGGATATCCTCTGTCAACGTGGGAATCGGACTTTCGCCATCGGCAATTGCACGCAGCGTAATCTCGATGCCAGCTTCACTAATTCGAATACGCGCCCGAAGATCCTTTACTCCCCGCTGCCGTCCTGCAGCCTTCAACGCAAGATTCTCAACGGTCTCGAGCGAGATACGAATATCGCCATACTCTGTTCGTTGATCGATAGACGGCATCGATGCATTGCTGCGGCGCAAGGATACATAGAAGAATCTCAGACTAATCAGGAAAATGACCACAGAGACGATGATAACGGTCACTTGCAGCCATTCCATTTCCCCATTATACAAGGTGCTCATGAAATCTCTGAACCCTTTTTCAGGCACCCAATTGAAGCCGGTACAGAAAGCAAAAACCGACAGTGCACCAATTGCCAGACTATACAGGAACAGCAGAAGCTTGTCCAACACTCTAATCAACGAGAAACTCCTCCTCGGGGCGCACTAGATAAAACCCCCAAGCGCCGAGCGACAAGCCCATACACAAGGGGGTACGCTATCATTTCATTATCAGCTTGAACCGCATTACTTTACGCGAAATGGTATCTCTTCTTCTTCAACCCGCTCTGTGGTCTTGAAGTGTACATCATGGATATGGACATTGACTTCAACGACATTCAAGCCCGTCATGGTCTCGATGGAACGCTTCACATTACGTTGAATTTCGGAAGCGATTTCCGGAATTCTGTTGCCATATTCAACAATAATGGAAACATCCACAGCAGCTTCGCGCTGCCCGACATCCACTTTAACCCCTTTAGACAAGTTCTTGCGGCCCAACAGTTCTGCGATTCCACCGGCAAATCCGCCGCTCATTCCTGCGACACCTTCAATCTCAACTGTTGCAAGTCCCGCGATTACTTCAATAACCTCGGGTGCGATCTGAATAGTGCCCATGTCGGTTTTTTCATAGTCCGCTGCCAGCGTGCTCATGGTTTTCATACACCTCCCGCAATATGTTGTAGCATCAGCCTCTCGCCGATAGCTCATCCGCTTCTTACTTTCTATACTATAGCATTCGAAGGGAAATATGACAAACACACAGTAACCGATAGACGCTTATTTTTGCGGCTCGGTTAGCTGTCTCACAGTAACCGATAGACGCTTGTTTTCGCGGCTCGGTTAGCTGCCTCACAGTAACCGATAGACGCTTATTTTTGCGGCTCGGTTAGCTGTCTCACAGTAACCGGTAGACGCTTGTTTTCGCGGCTCGGTTAGCTGTCTCACAGTAACCGGTAGACGCTTGTTTCTGCGGCGGCTCGGTTATAGTCACACAGCAACCGATAGAAGCTTATTTTCTCGGCCTGGTTAGCTGTCCACAGCAACCGGTAATGTTTGATTGACCAAGACGATATCGGACATCTCGTATATCCATCAACTGACCCGTTGTCAATACAGCCCCGCAAGATGTATAAACGAGTTAAACCTCAATATCGTTTACATTATATTCTTCAAGAAACTTGATATCGAAATCGCCTTTAATAAACTTCGGATGATTGAGCAGCTTCATATGAAAAGGGATCGTGGTGCGGATGCCGTCAATCGCAAACTCGGCCAGCGCCCGTTTCATTCTGGCGATCGCATCCTCACGGGTCTCTCCCCATACAATCAGCTTGGCAATCATGGAATCATAGTGCGGGGATATTGTGTACCCCGGATAAGCGGCGCTGTCAACGCGAACGCCAAGACCGCCGGGCGGCAAATAGAACTGGATCTGACCCGGCGAAGGCATGAAATTACGCTCCGGATCTTCCGCGTTGATGCGGCATTCCATCGACCAGCCGTTGATCTTCAGGCTATCCTGAGAGATCGATAGAGGATTACCCTCGGCTACAGAGATCATTTCTTTGATCAGATCGACGCCGGTAATCATTTCTGTAACGGGATGTTCGACTTGAATACGCGTGTTCATTTCCATAAAATAAAAATTGTCGTCCGGACCTAAAAGGAATTCAAGCGTTCCCGCCCCCGAATAGTTTACGGCGAGCGCAGCCCGGACAGCGGCTTTGCCCATTCGTTGACGGAGCGGCTCACTCAGCACAGGACAAGGAGCTTCTTCAACCAGCTTCTGGCGGCGGCGCTGCACAGAGCAGTCGCGTTCAAATAAGTGGACGGCATTGCCATGCTTATCAGCCATGATTTGAATTTCAACATGCTTCATGCCCGTCAGATATTTCTCCAGATAAACGCCGGCATTGCCAAACGCCTTCTGGGCTTCCTGCTGGGCAGCGGTGATTTGTGAAATCAGCGCTTCCTCATCTTCAGCAATACGGATGCCTTTACCGCCTCCGCCTGCTGTTGCCTTTATAATAAGCGGATAACCGATCTCACGGGCGATTCTCAGCGCCTCTTCCGCATCCTCGACAAGTCCGTCCGAGCCTGGAATAACAGGAACATCGGCATCTTTCATCGTCTGCTTGGCAACCGCTTTATCGCCCATCTTGCTGATGGCCTCAGGGGAAGGACCGATAAACACCACATTGCAGGATTCACAAATCTCGGCAAAATCCGCGTTTTCCGCCAAAAATCCATAGCCGGGGTGGATCGCGTCACATTCAGTGAGCGTCGCCAGGCTCATGATATTCGTTAAATTCAAATAGCTGTCTTTTGAAGCTACGGGGCCGATGCAGTAGGCTTCATCAGCCAGCCGGACATGAAGGGACTCCCGGTCTGCTTCGGAGTATACGGCCACGGTCTGGATACCGAGTTCACGGCACGCACGAATGATCCGGACAGCAATTTCACCCCGGTTAGCAATCAATATTTTATTGAATTTCACGCTCATAAGCTCCTCTCGTTCACAAATGTTCTAGGTGGGAGTAATCCCTCTTCAGGCAGATCCATGAACACCTGACAGATTCACTCCGGCTTGACCAGGAACAAAGGCTGTCCGAACTCAACGAGCTGTCCGTTCTCAACAAGAACTTCGACGATTTCACCTTTTACTTCCGCTTCCAGTTCATTCATCAGCTTCATGGCTTCAAGAATACATACAACCGATTTCTCGTTCACACGGTCGCCAACAGTGACGAAAGGTCCGTTCTCAGGCGAAGCAGCACGATAAAAGGTGCCGACCATCGGAGAAACAATTGTGTAGAGGTTGTCCACGGCTTGCGCGGAAGGCTGAACAGAATCCACCTGGGTGGATGCCATAGCCACAGATTGGCTCGTCGGGGCTTGTACGGCCTGCGTATATGTAGGAACGAGCGACGCGGCTTGGACGTTCACGACTTCCGTCTTACCCGGTTTGCGGATAAGCAGACGTGCGCCTTCGTTTTCAATTTCTAATTCATGTACGGATGTTTGATCAACCAGCTTGATCAGTTCCTTAATCTCGCTCAGCTTGAACAATAGTTTCACTCCTAAAAGTTTTCTGCTTACTTCTTGAATATGCTTCCCTGCGGCTGAAAACTTGCTTCGAAAGCATACGCTTAGTTTTCTGCTTACTTCTCGAATATGCTTCCCTGCAGCTGAAAACTTGCTTCGAAAGCATACGCTTAGTTTTCTGCTTACTTCTCGAGTATGCTTCCCTGCGTCTGAAACTTACCTCGAAAGCATACGCTTGGTTTTCTGCATACTGCAATTGCTCTTTTGCCTTTTCGCGTGAAAATACATATATGCCGCAGCAGGAAATACCAAATACTTGCTCATAACAGACCTATTATAGCACAAATGCCCGTGAAGACGAACCCATTTTTTACATAGCCTTAATGGAAAAAAGCCCCACTGCTTTCCCGGCAGCGGGGCTTACAGCGTTATTTATTGCTCGGAATGTATTGAACGGACACCTGGTCGCCGCCGACTTCCAGTTCATTCATAACCAGCATCATGATGCTGTCGGCTTGGCTTTTTTCCAGCTTGTCGCTCTGTACGACAACCTTGTACTTGTTATTTTCCTCAGACACGAAGGCATTGCTGAATTCCTTGGTCAGCTCTTCTTCAATGCCGGTAATGCGGGTATTCTTATCCTCCAGCAGGTTGATCTGCTCCACTGCCGCGCTCGCTTCTTCCGGTTTTTGTTTCGTGTCCGAGATTTGTCCGTAAAGCTGATTGATTTCGCTGTAGAATTTCTCATCGCGCTTCTCCTGCATATCATTGAAGACCGTGCTGACTGCTCCTCCGGACGCTTCTATTTCATTGATGACCTCTTCATCCGTTTTCACGGCATCGGCTGTCTCTCCGGCAGCTTGCTCGTCTGCCGCAGAAGCCGCATTATCACTGTTGGCAGCGCCCGTAACCTCTGTCACAGTAATGCCATTATCCAACGTCGTATCCGCTGTTGAGGCTTCCGTTGCGTCCGACTGAACCTGCTGTTCCTGCTGTGTGCCGTCTGTAAGCATGTCGGATGAAGTGTCTACGTCCTCGGTAAACAAGTAATAAGCGGATAAAATCACCATCAAGCTCAGCATTGACACAAGCCATACCGTTTGTCTTTTCGTGTTCATTTACGAACAGCCTCCCTTAATCGATTGGTTGGAATTCCATTATTGATATTTTCTCGGCACAACCGAAATGCGGCTGACCGGGACGTTGAACCCTTTCTCAACGGCATCCAGGATAAGTCGGCGAACCGTTGCGTTCTCCGCTCCTTTGGCGACAATGAGAACACCCCGTATTTGCGGCTTGATGCGTTTGACTACGAATGGCGTTTGGCCGCCTTCCGCCTCATAAAGCACGACTTGTCCGTCTTTGGTGATGGAGGTCATATGCCGCTTGCCTCCATTCTTATCGCTCTCGTCGGTAATTTGCTGTGTTTCCTTCTCATTTTGCTTGACTACAATCTCTTCCGTCGAATCGATCGTAATCAAAACATCAATCGATCCGACCCCTACGATTTTCTCCAATATATCTTTAAGGCGGTTCTCCAGCGGTTCCTCGATCGATGCGAAGCTTTCCGGATCGCCGGAGCCTTTACCTGAAAATGCTGCCTGATCGGATGATGCCGTCTCATCGGGCACCTGCGTGGAGGGCTCGCTAGGCTGGAAGGACAGAAAGGAATTTACCAGCATCAGCGCGGCTCCGATCCCTCCAATAATGAGCAGCCAGCGCAATGTCCGTACCCGCTTCGGTCCCCCCGGCCCACCGCCAACCATACTCTCGATTCCCTCCAGCCATTTGGCCACTTCGGCTCTCTCCTTTCAAACTGCTTCCAGAACACTTCTGACCTCGTTGTTCCTGTCTCTACTCGTTCGCCCTTGGCAGCTCCTGCTTCTGGCGAACCAGAATGGATTGCGAATCCACAGCCCATCCATTCCCAAGCAGCTGCTTGATCGCATCGGCAATGCCTCCGCTTAAAGCCTGATACCCGGCTTCGCCCGGCTGCCCCGGAGCTGCCTGCGAATCTGCCTTGTCCGATTCAAGCTGAACGATCACATCAACGGAAGGGATTTCATCCACCGGTCTCATGCCTTTTCCCGTTTCTGCCGGATTGTCCGGTTTTTGCTCGATAGAGTCGTCTGGTCCGCCAACATTGATTTCCCCTGTCTTTTCCACAGCCGTCGAGCTGTCGGGAATCTCCGAGGTTGATCTGGTTTGATCCGGGAGAGTGACGACAACGGATACAACCCGGGCATCCTGATTGCTTTTGCCAGTGCCGGCTTCCAGCTTCACCATCACTTCAGACGGCGTTATGCCCGTGCTCCGGGTAATTTGGGCGCGCATCGCTTCAGCCAGCTGCTTCTCCGTCAATGTGGCGACGGAAGCCTGCTGCTTGATCCTGAGCGCATCTGCGTCACGCTCGATATCCTGAAGCGTCGGCATCCGCAGCTCTCCCTTGGCCGGCTCACTTTTGAACCAGTTCTGCATATTCTGATCCAGCCTTGTGCTGAAATCGCCCTGCAGCAGGTTCAGAATCGGCGTCAAAATCGTAAGCAGTATGATTAATCCGGCAACAAGCCTGACATAACGCTGCATGGTCTGGTTGGGGAGAAGCAGGTCGATGAACCCCGCCAACAGCACGACCGCTATAATTTGCTGCAGCCAGGAAGCCAGCCAGGTCAGCATCGTGTTGCCCTCCTTTGCCGGGCGAAAGAAGTATTTGTCCGCCTTGTGCCCGAATAAGGCTCTACCTGATCATTACGGACGCATTGCCCGCGGTCAGAATGATCGTCACGGCGAGAAAAAACATCAGGCTCACGGCGGCAAGCGCCGCGAATACATAAATCAGCGTCTTGCCGATGGTTTGCAGACATTCGACGATCGGACTGTCACCCAGGGGCTGCATAACTGCAGCAGACACATTATAGATAAGAGCGAGCGTCAGTATTTTGATTGCCGGGAAAGCACATAGGAAAATGAGAATGATAACCCCGGCAAGACCGATGGCATTTTTGACCAAAAGCGAAGCCGACATCACGGTATCCGCCGCATCGGAGAATGTCCGGCCAATGACGGGAACAAAATTGCCGGTAATAAATTTTGCCGTACGCATCGTAACGCCGTCCGTTACCGAGCTGGTTGCCCCCTGTACGGAGATCACCCCCAGGAAGACGGTCAGCATGACGCCCATAAGACCTACACTGAAATTGCGCAGTACATTAGCCAGGTGGGTGACCTTGAATTTCTCCGTCATGGCACTTGCGATCTGCAGCACCGCCGAGAAGAAGAGCAGTGGAAAGACGATGGTATAGATGACAGACCCGACAGCGTGAATCATGAAAATAATGAGCGGATGCAGCACAGAAACGGTCACAATACTTCCCATGGTAGCCAGCAGAGTAAGCAGCAAGGGCACCATCGCCATCATGAATTGAATCATTCCGCCGATTGCGTCTTTGGCATATCCGATAGCTACCGTAAAGCTGTTAACCGCCAGCACGATCATAACCATGTAGGTAATGCTGTAAGCCACTTTGCTGACTGTGTTGCGTTCAAAGGCGGTTTGCATCGTCTGCAGCAGCATGCTGAATACGGTAAGGATCACGATGGTTACAAGCAGCTTGCCGTTATAAAGAACTTCATGAAACATATACCGCAGCAGCCCCGACAGCACGGTGGACAGCTTAAGGCCTTCCCCGCCCGGCGTGATCATTTCCATGAAGCTTGGGACTTTGCGGTCTGGAAAAAAACCTCCATAATCGGTCATCAACTGGTTCCAGTAATTCTCGACTGCCGACGCATCGATTCCCTGGAGCTGCTCGTCCGCCAGACTCTCGTTGATGCCCGCGGCATCGTCATTTGACTGGATAGCCGGATCGGGCGCGCCCTGATTATCGGGGACGGTTGCGGCGAGAGCTGCTGCCGGGATTAAGAAAAGCACAACGAGAAGGACAAGCAGGGCTGCGGCTGCCCAGCGGATCAAATGCTGCTTCATCATGCTTCAACTCCCTGCCGGCAGCAAGCCGAGCACCGTCTCAACGATGACGCTAATAATGGGAACGGCCATGACCAGTATCAGAATTTTGCCGGCAAATTCGATTTTTGATGCGACGCCTTCCTGGCCGGCATCCCGCACGATTTGTGCGCCGAACTCCGCAATATACGCGATACCGATAATTTTCAAAATGGTTTTCAGGTAAATGGAAGGGATGCCTGACCGGTCTGCCAGCTGCTCAAGAATTCCGATGACCGCTTCTATTTTGCCGATGACATACAGGAAGATAAACAAGCCGGTGAAGGCGGCGAGCAGGAAAGCAAACATCGGTTTCTGCTCCCGAACAACTAAGATCAGCACGGTTGAAATCAGCCCAAGGCCGACGATCTGGATGATTTCCATTTCCGGTTCACCTGCCCTAAAATCCCCTTCGTCATTGAAAAAGAAAGATCGTTTTGATTTCCTGAAACAACTCGTCGAGCATCCGGACTACCATAAAAAGCACAACCACAAATCCGATGAGCGTCACCCAATGCGCCATGTCTTCCTTCCCCATCTGTTTCAGCACGGTATGGATCATGGCGATAATAATGCCGATCCCCGCAATTTGAAATATGGCGCTAACATCCATGTTCATTGTTATTGGCACCCCACTAAACGATCAAAATGACGACAAGCGCTGCGATGAGGACGCCAAGGCTCTTCCACATCTTCTCGTAACGCGCCTGGTCATCCCGTGCCGTATCTTCTTCTGCCTTCAGCTGCTGAACGGCAAGACGCATATGCTTGATCTGGTCTTCACGGTCGCTGATGCCAAGCGCCGAACCCAGGCGGATCAATGCCGTCTTCTCGGGAATCCTCATTGCTGTGCCCGGCCAGTGATCGGCGAGCGAGAGCTCCCAGCATTCACGGAAGGTCAGCCCCTCAGGCTGATTGATCCGCTCCTTGACTCCCCGAAAAATCGAGGCCCCCGGCTCCGGCAAATGGGCCGCACAGCGCTCGAAGGCATCCGGCAGCGGCGTATAACCGTAGCCAATCTCCGTTTCCAGCCGCTGTACCGCCTGTATAAGCTGGCGGATTTGGCGCGGGCGGGCTGCATAGCGGGATGCCTGCATGAACCCGATCATCGTTCCTGCGAAGAGGATCAGCGCTGCGCCAATTAGCTTAACCAAAGGCATCACCTCCCGGAGTGAGGGTCGGTTCGCGGGCAGCCGGCGCTCTCCCGCCGGCCCTGACCGGTACAACCCTGCTAACAGGGGCATTGACGCCGCGGCGAAGCTCCACGCCGATCGCAAATGCTCCCTGCTCCAGCAGCCTGCGGAGTACCGGCCGCCCCCGGGCTTCCTCCATATCCTTTGCATGAGCGGTAGCAATCACGATCACGCCGGCATGGCTGGCATCGAGAATCGCATCCGCATCCTCCTCACGGCCGATTTCATCCACGATCATCACCTCCGGCGACATGGATCTGAGCATCATCATCATTCCTTCCGCTTTTGGACAAGCATCCATTACATCGGTTCTGGGACCGACGTTAAAGGTCGGCACTCCCCGGACGCAAGCGGCAATCTCCGACCGCTCGTCGATAATGCCAACCTTGCGGGCTGGCCAGCCGGAAGCCAGGGGATGTCCCCAGCCACCGCTGCTTATGGCTCTTGCCAGATCCCGCACAACCGTTGTTTTCCCCTGCTGCGGCGGGGCAATAATAAGCGCCGGGTGAACGGTGCGCCGATTTATATCCAGCATCTTGGGCAGCAGCGACGCTGCTGCGCCAATCACTTCGCGTGCGATTCTGAAATTGAACGCCGATACATCCCGGATGCCCCGCACCGCGCCGCCCTCCAGAATCGTCCGGCCGGCAATGCCGATCCGGTGGCCGCCGGCGACTGTAATATAGCCCCGGCGGAGCTCCTCCTCCATCGCATACAGCGAATGATTCGTCACACGCTCCAGCAGCTTGCGGCACAGCTCCGGAGATGGCTTGTACGCCATCTCAGGCTTGGCAAGCAGCTGGCCGTCTTCGCCGACAAACCAAAACCCTTCCCCTGTGCCGATTTCAAGCGGTCGGCCTTCCCGTATCCGCAATTCTTCTATGACGGTTCTCACATGAATCGGAATCCGCTCAAGCACGGCAATCAGTTCCAAGGGCAGCAAATGTGTTACACGATCCAGCATGCAGGCATTCCTCCTCTGGTAATGATTATCGTTTAGCCGCGGCGGTAGTTTCATAGAGCCGTAGTCAGCGTGGAGTGACCAAGGTCAGTTCAACTGACGTGATCAGCGTAAGGTACTAGTTTCAATCTATTCGGACAAGCCGAGTATTATGACATCCCGCTTGTCCGATTGATGCCGGGAATTCAGCTATTTTTTGAGAATCCCGGTCAGCAGGCAGGCAACGCCTGCAACGATCCAGACGATTTTGCCAAACGAGAGCTTATCCGACATACCAACCAGGCCAACCGTCGTGGTTGTAATTAATATAATCGGCCCTACCAGTGCCAGCGAAGCATTGACAGCCAATGCCTTGTCGATCTGGTTCAAACGAAGCATCCATATGGCTGCGCATATTTCCAGTGTTCCGGACAATACCCTCAGCGATGCCATAGATAAAACGATTTTATTGAAAATGGGATATTCACCTCCCGCCTGAAGACTATTGCTTGTTCTAGTAAAGCTTATGCAGGCTTGTCTGCCGTTCATACCGATAATGTAAACTCCTTTGGATGATACTTTCAGCGGGCACACGCCCTTCCCGTACTGCATATATTGCTTTGGTAATGGGCGTTAAGACTATTTTTATTACCTATTTATAAGTGAGGAGATTTCAGGTATGAGATCAAATTCCCGTCCAGCATGGCCTGCAAGGCTGCAGAATCCCGGCGGCCAGCGCATCACACCCCTTGAGCCGGAAAATAAGCACGACGCGGACCGGACCGTCGGACGCGGGCAAACCATGGTCATTGATAAAGGTCTGGGCCAAAACGGTTTCTCGGATCTATTGGAGACAGCCGGAGCCTATATTACCTGTGTGAAGATCGGTTTTGGAACAGCCCCCCTCTATCCCACCGAACTGCTCCTTGGCAAGATCGAGCTGGCCAAACGGCACGGAATCCTTATTATGCCAGGCGGTACGCTGCTGGAAGCAGCCGTCAGCCAGGAGCTGGTACCGGCGTTCTTCGAAACGATATGCCGCCTCGGCTTTAATGGAGTGGAAGTATCGGATGGAACGATAGAGCTCTCCCGAAGCAGACGTTCGGAATTGATACGCGAGGGTCTGAACCACGGCCTGCAGGTTGTAACCGAGTACGGCAAAAAGCTGAATGGCTCTACGGTCGATATAGCGGAGCTGCAGGCAACAGCCGATGCGGACTGGTACGCAGGCGCTGAGCTCATAACGATTGAAGCGCGGGAGTCCGGTGTGGGAGTAGGCTTATTTGACGAGAATGGCGATTGCAAGGAAGAGGTGCTGCTGGCTGTGGAACGGTCATTCGGAGGCATCAGCCGGATCATGTGGGAAACGCCGCTTAAACAGCAGCAAGCGCTGCTGCTTCGCACATTCGGTCCCGAGGCGCATCTGGGCAATATTCCTCCGCAGGACGCATTGTCACTGGAGACCATGCGCCGGGGATTGCGCTCGGATACTTTCAGCTTCGGCTTGAAAAATGAATTACCGATTCATTATATGATTTAGCCTGACAAGGCAAGGAGGCCGGTACCAGTATGCATGTCCAGGTGATTTCAAGCGTTAATGAAGCGCAGGCGGACCGCTTCACGCATCGAACGGCCATTGTAATCGATGTATTGAGAGCGGCCAGCACCATTGTTGCCGCTCTTCAGGCAGGCGCCTCAGGCATTTATTCCGTGGAAACCGTGCTGGAAGCAAGGGCGCTGCAGCGCCCTTCCGACCTGCTGGCAGGAGAACGCTTTTGCCGTAAAATACCCGGATTTGATCTGGGCAATTCACCGGATGAATTCACATCTGAAGCAGTTATGGGCCGCCGGATTATTCTGACTACGACCAACGGGACGAGAGCACTGCATAAAGCGGCAAGAGCCGACCATCTATTGGCCGGGTCTCTCCTTAATGCAGCAGCCTGTTCGCGGGCCGCACTGGAGCTTCGGCGCGATATTGTGCTGTTATGCTCCGGGAGCCATGATGAATTCGCGCTTGAGGACGGGTTATGCGCCGGAGCTATCGTAGCGAATCTACAGGCAGGAAGTCCATCCGGTTTGGAAATGGATGATTTCGCAGCCGCAATGCTGAGTCTCTATAACAATGCTTCCGGAAGAATTTATGAGACCCTGGCTGCAAGCGCCACCGGAAAGCGGTTGATCAAATTGGGCATGTCGCGAGATGTAAGGCACTGTGCCCAGTTGGACAGCAGTGAAATTATCCCCCGGATGCAAGGTGACATGATTGTAAGAGGTTGAAATAACATAATGGAGGGGCTTGTTCCATACAATGGAGTATGGACGCCGCGGCCGAAGCTTGCGGCGATGCTATCAGGTTAAAGGAGAGCATGCAGGCATGGGCGGGGAAATTATACTGGTTGTCCTGATCATTATCGGATTGATTGGCCGATCTCCAATTATTTCGACGGCAGCGTGCATACTGCTGATTGTAAAGCTCACACATTTCGAGCGGTACCTGCCTACCATCGAGCGGCGGGGAATGGAGCTGGGGCTGCTGTTTCTGACCTTCAGTGTCCTGGTTCCCTTCGCTTCCGAGCGGATTCAATCGAAAGATATTATGGGTGCATTATTATCCTGGCCGGGCATACTTGCGCTGATTGGCGGCGCCGCCGCTACTTATGTCAATGGAAAAGGGCTGGAGATGCTTAAATTCGATCCCCAGCTTATCGTTGGTCTTGTTGTAGGATCCATTATCGGCATTATTTTCATGCGCGGCATACCTGTGGGCCCTCTTATGGCGGCTGGCATAACAGCAATTTTGTTCAAAATTTTCCAACTGATCGCAAATCGCTTTTAAACGAAACGTTCTGATTCCTTTGATTTCACAGCAGTCCATGAATGAAAGCTTGCATGCTTCAATTGCCGGAGTATATGCGGCGGAACTTGATAAAGCTTCCGATGCGCCAAACGCAGACATACACATAAGCCAATACCATCGTCAGAATCGTAAATTCCGTGTAATCAAGACCCTTGAAATATTGAGACAACGCGATACGTATGACTATGACCGCGATAATCACATACTTAAAGTTTTTGTTGCGCCTGGAATAAACGAGTCCATCCTCGCGTTTCTCATAACCTGTGTGGTACAGCATAATGCTGCCAAGCCCCACTCCCAGAAGTCCAGCAAGCAGCAGCTCCCACAGCGCCGGCATCCGGAAGGGATGATCAGGTATATGAGTCAAGGATTGGATCGTGAAGCCGAATACAATGAGCAGCAGAAGAACCGGAAACAGCATGCCGATTCCTCTGTTGCGGATTGGGCGGCCCGTCCCCCGGCTTCGCAGCCAGATCACCAGCAAAATGATAACAGCAGCGAATGCATATCCCGTTAATTCTTGCGTATTCATGAGCAACCCCCTGGTAGTCGTTATTGTGTGAAATGCCAGGCATCCTTATTCCATCACAAAACAAGCCATCAAAATTCAACTAACCCCATAACATGAAGAAGGCCGCCAATCGTTCCGGGGCGGCCTTCTTCATGTTTCAAATAAACCGCCAGGGAATAACATCCTGACGGTTCAACCCAAGTAATCTCCCCAATGAATACCCACATCCCACGCGTTCTGCAGCGCCCACGTTATTCAGGGACGAAGTCCACCAGGCACCCCGGGAGTGCAGGATGGAAGTGTGTCCCGAATGGGACGTAAACGCTCCTCGCACAAAAGACACTAACACGCGGTTCTATGTAACGCCAACGTTATCTCATCCGGGTGTCCAGAGGGCCGGCGGCCCTTGGGGTCCCTCCTCAGGAGGATTTAGGGAGGGATATAGGGAGCATTAGCGCCTGTCTTGCGGTCCCCCGACAAAAGCCTGTTCCGCTGTGTCCAGTCCATAAGCGGTGTGCAGCGCCCGCACAACATCGTGTACCGGCTCGGCTGCAATGATACAGGACAAGCGGATTTCCGAGGTGCTGACCAATTTGATGCTGACGCCAAGTTTGTAGATCGCCTCGAACATTTTGGCTGCAACGCCGGGATTACTGACCATGCCTGCGCCGACGATCGAGACTTTAACCAGATTCTCCTCCGTTTCGAGCTCGCGGAAAGGCACTTCACCGCGAATGCCCTCTACTACAGCGGTTGCCCGGTCCTTATCGCCCAATCCGACTGTAAAGGAAAAGTCGGCTTTTCCATCCTGGACGCCGCTTTGCACAATAATATCGACATCGATGCCGCTTGAAGCGAGCGCGCCGAATACTTTGGCGAGCACGCCTGGCGTGTCCTCAACGCCTAAAATACTGATTCTGGCTACGTTTTTGTCATATGCGATGCCGCGAACGACAATCCCTTGCTCCATGACCGCTTCCCCTTTCACACTCGTTCCTTCGTTTTGGGTAAAGCTTGAACGAACAACCAAGCGCACATTATAATTTTTGGCGTATTCCACAGCACGCGGATGCAGGACAGCTGCGCCCAGATTCGCGAGCTCAAGCATTTCATCATACGAAATTTCATTCAGCTTGCGGGCACATTTCACAATCCGCGGGTCCGTTGAGTAAATGCCGTCCACATCGGTAAAGATTTCACAAACATCGGCATTGATCGCAGCTGCCAATGCTACAGCTGTTGTATCAGAGCCGCCGCGTCCGAGGGTTGTAATTTCACCGTCATCGGTCATTCCCTGAAAACCGGCTACAATAACCGCATGGCCCTGATCCAATGCCCTGAACAGCCGGTCAGGCTGTATATCCGTAATACGGGCTTTGCCATGAACGGACTCTGTACGGAAGCCGGCTTGCCAGCCTGTAAAAGACTTTGCGCTATGTCCGAGCTTATGAATCGCCATCGACAAAAGCGCGACGGAAATCTGCTCTCCGGTGGAAAGCAGCATATCCATCTCCCGCGCAGGGGGGCTCTCATTAAGTTTTGTTGCCTGATCTATCAAATCATCCGTCGTATCCCCCATGGCGGAGACCACGACGACCACCTTATGGCCTGCTTCCTTGTAATCGGCAATTCGCCGTGCAACACGCTGCATCCGTTCTGTGGAACCGACGGAGCTGCCGCCGAACTTCATAACTATCAACGACAACGCTTATTCACTCCCAACGTTTTTCTTATCAGCATAATAGCGATGCCTGGGCTTGAAAAACGTTTCGCATCCCGCCAGGCACTAAGAATTATACAAATTAAAATTATATCATAACGAAGCCTTCTTGGGTACAGAAAAACCGCCCCAACCGAAGCGGGACGGCCTTTTTTTTGCATCACATCAGGTGATAAGAGGCTTAAGCGCGGGAAACATACTTTCCTTCGCGCGTATCAATCAGCAGCACATCGCCTTCGTTAATGAACAAGGGAACCTGAAGCGTAAGGCCGGTCTCGACAGTAGCGTTCTTCGTAGCGCCTTGTGCCGTATTGCCCTTGATGCCTGGCTCGGTTTCCACGACCTTCAGATCCACGCTGTTCGGCAGTTGAATGCCAAGGATCTCACCTTGATAACTGGTGATGTTAACGGTCATGTTTTCCTTGAGGAAATTGATTTCCCATTCAAGCTGCTTCTTCTCAAGCTCAAATTGATCGTAAGTTTCGTTATCCATAAAGGAGTATTCATTACCGGAATTATACAAATATTGTACGGCACGATTCTCGATTATAGCGCGGCCGATCGTTTCGCCTGCACGGAAGGTTCTCTCCACGGTATTGCCGTTGCGGAGATTTTTCAATTTGGAGCGGACAAAGGCAGCGCCTTTGCCTGGCTTAACGTGTTGAAAATCAATAACCGTAAAAATATCGCCTTCCACTTCAACGGTAAGACCCGTCTTAAAATCATTAACAGAAATCACTTTTGTTTCCTCCTACGAGTTTTTAGCGTTACTTCTGGAATCATCGCTCATAAAGAGCTGAAAACTCACTTCGGAAGCATACACTTTTTGAGTTTATAGCGTATATGTAAAGCACTCATTCCAAAATCGTAAGCTCCTTCGGAGATGAGGTCAATAACGAATTCCCGGTTTCAGTGATAACAATGTCATCTTCAATCCGAACTCCGCCAAATCCCGGAAGATAAATCCCCGGCTCAACCGTAACCGTCATACCCGGCTGCAGCACGACATTTCCCGTCTTCGACAGCCTTGGCGCTTCATGAATTTCCATTCCCAGCCCGTGACCCGTTCCATGTCCGAAGAAGTCCCCATAACCGTATCTGGTTATGACCTCGCGCGCCAGCAAGTCGGCGTCCCGGCCGGTCATGCCCGGTTTGATGCCGGCAAGCGCAGTCAACTGGGCTTCCAGAACAATCGCATAAATCTCCTTATGCTTATCCGTCGGAGTACCGATGACCACAGTTCTTGTCAAATCGGAGCAATAACCATTATAATACGCTCCAAAATCAAGCTTGACAAATTCATCCCGTCCAATGATTCGCTCGCTTGCGACGCCGTGCGGAAGTGCCGAACGCTCGCCTGAAGCAACGATGGTGTCAAAGGAAGAAGAAGTCGCCCCTTTGCTTCTCATGAACATTTCCATCTCAAGGGCGATGGAGCGCTCGCTTACACCGGTTTTGATAAAACTCAGGATATGCTTGTACGTATCATCAGCCAAAGCAGCCGCCTCAATCATAACGGTGAGCTCAGCCTCATCCTTGATGAGCCGCAAGGCTTCCACTGCGCCTTCGGCCGGAACGAGCTCAATGCTGCCAAGCTGCTGCTTCCAGGAGGCATATTCTTTGTAAACGACATGATCTTCCTCAAAGGCAAGCTTGCGGATTCCCGCCGATGCGGCAAGTTCCTTGACGGTGTCCAGCATATTGAGCCCATGCTCAACAACTGTGAATGCGGCTGCCTGAAGCGGTGCCTGCGTCATATAACGAAAATCAGTAATCAGCCAGCTGTGCGCCTCTGTTATCAGGAGAACGCCCGCAGAGCCGGTAAACCCGCTCAGATAGCGCCGGTTAGCTGCGCTGGTAATGAGAATACCGTCTGCCTTAAGCCCGGAGAGCTTGCCTCTGATGCCTGCCAATCGATTGTTCGTCATCCATACCACCCTTTCAGATACCGCATGTAAAAATATAAACCAGGCCTTCTTCTAGCGCGGTGCTTACCGTGCCTGAACCAGTTAAGCCTGCTTGGTCAAATGATTCACGAGTGCATAAAAGCCCAGAACATAGCTCTGTGAGCCGAATCCGGCAATTTGGCCCAGCGCGACAGGCGCAGTGACAGAAACGTGGCGGAACGGCTCGCGTTTGTGAATATTCGACAGATGAACCTCGACAACAGGAAGTCCAACGGTGCTCAAGGCATCCCTGAGCGCATAGCTGTAATGTGTCAGCGCTCCAGGATTAATAATGATACCGTCCTCTTGGCCGTATGCTTCGTGAATACGATCAATCAACGCACCCTCATGATTCGACTGGAAGAACGAGACACCAACACCAAGCGACGCAGCCAATCCTGCAACCATCGATTCGATTTCTGCCAATGTCGTCGTACCGTATACAGCTGGCTCGCGAATGCCGAGCATATTCAGGTTGGGTCCGTTAAGTACTAGAATAGTTGCCATGATGTTCCTCCCGGCGCATAGATCAATTGCCATTTTACCACAAAGACCCTTGCTTTGAGAAGAGACAGCCCCTCTGCTTTGCGATTGTCCTGTCAGGAACCCATTTTCGACAATTTGCCGGTTGCGTTGCTTGGCTCCCGCGAGGCTTCGTCGGTGAATTCAAATGCAATTGTATAGCCTATGAACAAGCCCCAGAGCAGGAAAACCGACAGTTCGCTGACCATGCTGTCAACGCCCAGCTTCATGAAGGGAGGCGTCACAAGCAGCCACGGGCCAGCCCAGGCAAACAAGATGCCCCACCACAGCAAGCCGTAGCATAATCCGGCCCATGGCCCTCTTATACGGCCAAGAATGAGCTTGTAAATCATCGCCGCCGCCATCGAGAATACGATAAAGCAGCCTAGTCCTACGAGCTGACCCCAGCCTGTTTTGAGAAAAGACTGCAGGAAAAAGGGATCCGCCATAAAAGCAGGATTGACTTTGGTAAAATGAAACAAGTGTAACATCCATCTGGTCAGACCCCAAAAAAGTCCGGCGAAAAAACCAAGCATCATGCAATACAAAAAGGCATTGGTCCGGTGTTCTCCGTTGTAGTCTCCGGTTCGCTTGCCGTCTTTGTTCCTCTTCTGTACTTCCTCTGTTTTCACTTCGTTTTCCCCGCTGCTTGAACTTTGGTCCGGCATGGTACATCACTCCAGTCTCTCGTTGATCGATGCGGCTTCCAAATGGTAGTATGCGCCGGTTCCAGCTCTGGTAAACGATTGGCATTAATGGGATTTATGGCTGATGTGTGCCACTCGCAATCACAGCCGGAATCAAGTACAATAAGAGCTATAAAGCTCTTCATGAGAAACGGCTAAAACGCCGAAACAAAAAAGGATGGTGATTCGCCCTTGTCGCAAAATTCGCGCAATATATATGGCGGACAAGCCGTTATTGAAGGGGTCATGTTTGCCGGCAGACATGCGAACGTTACGGCAGTGCGCCGTAAGAACAATGAAATTATCTTTTATGAAGTGCCGCGGACCACAAAAACATGGATTCAGAAGCTGAAGAAAATCCCCCTGCTGCGAGGCGTCGTCGCTATTTTGGAATCAAGCGCGAAAGGCTCACAGCATTTGAATTTCTCCATGGAATCCTATGCCGAGGATGAATTGCCTGCAGAGAAAGAGGAGGACAAGGCGCAGAAGGAAGCCAAATCCGAGGAAAAAAGCGGCTGGAGCCTGAGCATGATCGTCGGCGTAGCCGTCGCCGGTATTATTTCCTTCATCGTGGGAAAACTTGTATTCACAGTCGTTCCTGCCGCCGTCGAAGAGTTGATCTTTGGACGTGCGTTCTCGAATATAATAGTACACAACCTGATTGAAGGCGGAATCAAGATCCTGTTCCTGCTCTGTTATCTGTATATTATCTCACTGACTCCCCTTATCAAGCGTCTGTTCCAATATCACGGCGCCGAGCATAAAGTGATAAGCGCTTACGAAGCCGGTGTCGAATTGACTGTGGCCAATGTTCAAAAGTTCACCCGTCTTCATTATCGCTGCGGAAGCAGCTTCATGGTGTTCTCCGTCCTGGTCGGCGTCATCGTGTATTCCTTCTTTCATTGGGATTCCATGTGGGAGCGGATTTATATCAGGGTCCTGCTTCTGCCGGTTGTGCTCGGCTTCTCTTATGAGGCGCTTCGCGTCACCAATTCCATGCGTGAGCTTCCGGTGCTTCGGTACTTGGGTTATCCGGGATTATGGCTGCAAAAGCTGACGACCAAAGAACCCAATGATGATCAGGTAGCGGTTTCCATCGCATCCTTCAACCGGATGCTCGAGCTGGACCGTCAAGGCAGTCAGCCTCAGCCTTTATAAGACGACGCTAAAGAGGTTGTAAAAAAGTCTCTAGGAAAGAAAGGGTGAAGGTCATGTCCCGAAAAATGAGTCCAATGCTTATCATCATCCTGGCATTAGTCGTTATCGGATTGGTCTCCCAGTCATTCACAAGTCCCATCCAGCTGATTATTCCGATAGCTGTGTTCGGCGTTATTTTCCTGCTTTATAAATTCCCACCGGGCGGAGCCAGAACAGCGAAGCCGCGGTCCAGAACCATCCCGCGGCGGGATCAGCAGCAGGGCAAGCCCAGAACGAAAAAAGCCATGCCGTTCCGCGTTATTGAAGGCGGCAAAGACGATGATAATTTACCGAAGTATCATTAAGCGGATTGCCCTACAATGCAGCCTGCTTGAAAAATTCAGAAGCCGCATCATAGCCTGAGTTAAACAAGGTGTCGCTTTGCTGCTTCGACAAATGAAATTGCGTTGTCCGAATGCCAAGTGTCGGAATTTTGACGGTACGCTCAATATTGCTTTTCTTGATATAACGCTCGTCATGCGCCTGCAGCATCGTCTCGAATATGGCTTGAAACATGGAGACCGGACCCCGAATGCTATGGGGTTCGGTTTCATTTTTACCTACCATCTGAAATCCTACGGTCGGAACCGGCTTCTCCTCCCCCCTCTGCTCCGTATCAAAAATCCATAACGGAAAATTACTGAGAAGCCCGCCATCGACGATATAAGCCCATGACGACAGAGAGTTTTCACGCTCCCTCGTTCTGATCCGGATCGGATCGAAGAAATAAGGGATGCCGGCGCTCATCCGTACTGCATCCGCAATGCTCAGCTTCATCGGCTCCTGTCCATAAAATACAATATCATCAGGCAGTACCAGCAAGCGGCCATTGGAAATATCAGAAGCGACAATGCGCAGCTTGCAGTGTGGCAAATCTCCGAATGTACGGATTCCCTTATTCGCCAGCAGCTCCTCCATCCATCGGGTCAAACCCGCCCCGCTGTAAAATCCGCGATGAATCAGCAGCCGCAGCGTTGGGCCGATAACGCCAATATTATAGAAAAACCCCCGCTTGAGAAAAGACCGGAAAGGCGTTTCTTCAAGCAAATCCTTAATCTCTCTGCAGGTATAGCCGGCGGCAAGCAGCGACGCAATAATCGCACCCGATGACGTTCCGGCCAGCCGGTTGAAGCTGATTCCCTGATCGACCGCAGCACAAATCGCGCCGGCCAGCGAAATGCCTTTTACCCCTCCGCCTTCAAAAACGGCATTAATGAGTTTCATAGCTTGCATGCCCCTTCCTGTATATGCCTGTTTGCCCACGAGTCTTTCGAAACTGTCGGCTTTTGGAACATATATATGCGGGAAGGCAAGTCTTAAGGCGTGGCATGCAAAAAGCCGCTCCCTCTGCAGGAAGCGGCTTTATGTTTCTTGGTTACTCGTTGTCCAGATCATTGCGTATTCCGTTAAGTTCTTCCAGCCGGTTGGCATCACGCTTGAAATATTCAACGAGGGTTTCAATGCAGGTAATGGAATCCCAGCTGAGATGATGCTCGATTCCTTCCACATCCTTGTAAATATTCTCTTCCTGTACTCCGATAATCGTCAAAAAAGATTCCAGCAGCTGATGGCGGTCCATCAGCCGCTTGCCCATTTTCTTCCCTTTGTTGGTCAGAACAAGTCCGCGATATTTCTCATATATGAGATAATTATCTTTATCGAGCTTTTGAATCATTTTTGTAACCGAGGAAGGATGCACTTCCAGTCCTTCCGCTATGTCCGAGACACGGGCATACCCTTTTTCATCGATAAGCTTGTAAATACGCTCCAAATAATCCTCCATACTGGGAGTCGGCATCAAAAAGAACCTCCATTCACCATCGTCCCGTACAGACAACGGCTGCCTGTCCGTTACTCTTAGTATCATACACCGCTCAGCCTGCCTGCCGCAACCTGTAACGGTGAACTTTCCATGTTTGTTGTCTGTCAAGCATGTGCAAACTAGGCTTGTTCATTCCCGTCCAAAGGAGGTTTATAAATCCTGTGCCTGTATCAACGACTGATCGTACGGACAGCCTTCATTCTTCATTTGTGCCCGAGCTGGTTTATTTTGAGCCCTCCGCGCTGGACTACCCCAAAGGCAAACGCATTATGGAGTGGGTAGCGGCAGCCGGAATTCCCTACCGCATGACGAACTCGCATAACCGGATAACCAATCTGCCCGGCGAAAGCGAGCTGGAGCAGTATAAAATTGCTAAAAGAACCTTGGTCGTAGGCATCCGAAAAACGCTTAAATTCGACCAATCCAAGCCTTCGGCCGAGTATGCCATACCGATTGCCACCGGCTGCATGGGACACTGCCACTACTGTTATTTGCAGACAACGCTCGGTTCCAAGCCCTATATTCGCGTTTACGTGAATATGGATGAAATTATGCAGGCGGCAAAAGGATATATTGATGAGCGCGCCCCGCAGAACACCCGCTTCGAGGCTGCCTGCACATCCGATCCGGTGGGGCTTGAACCGATCACCGGAAGCCTTCGGGAGCTGATCGAGTTCATGGCTGATGAAGAATACGGCCGGCTGCGCTTCGTAACAAAGTTTCATTATGTCGACTCCCTGCTTGACGCCCGCCACAACGGCCATACACGGGTCCGGTTCAGCGTGAACAGCAAATATGTCATCAAGCATTTTGAACCCGCTACATCGCGTTTTGAACAGCGTATAGAGGCCGCAGGCAAGATAGCACGGGCGGGATATCCGCTGGGTTTCATAATCGCTCCCATTATCTGGTATGAAGGCTGGCAGGAAGGATATGCGGAACTGCTGAGCTCGCTTGCCGCAGCCCTGCCCAAGGATGCTTCCGCGGGACTGACCTTTGAGATGATTCAGCACCGTTTCACCAAGACAGCCAAAAATGTGATTGAGCGGCGTTATCCCAAAACCAAGCTGGAAATGGATATCGACAAGCGCAAATATAAATGGGGGCGCTGGGGTCAAGGCAAATATGTTTACCCCGATGAACAGGCAAATGCGCTCCGCATGTTTATCTCGGAGCGCATTTTTGAACATTTTCCCGATGCCACTATTGATTATTTCACCTAGAACTTGAGCCAATCCGGCGTTATGCCATTCAGATAGATGGTAATTTTGGTCATCTGGTCGGTAAACAGCAGCAGTCCCATCAACAGCATGACCGAACCGCCAATCTTCATCATAATACCGGAATAACGGACAATGATGCGTGTAGAGCCGATGAAAAAAGCCAGAACGAAGAAGGGAATCGCAAAACCCAGGGCGTAAGCGGTCGTTAATTCAAACCAGGTGCCGGGCTCGGACGCGGCAAGCAGCAAAATGCTTGCCAGAATCGGGCCTGTGCAGGGCGACCAGCCTGCCGAAAAACCGATTCCGAATATAAAAGAGGCCAAATAATTGGATTTGCCCAGCTTCATATTCATCTTCCGTTCCTTCAGGAGCACTTTCGGCTGAATAATGCCAATCAGGAACAAGCCCATAAGTATAATAAGCACTGCCGATAATTGACGGATCAGCGTCTGGTATTCGGAGAACAAATCGGCAAATGCATTCGTGCCATATCCCAGCGTGTAGTAAACGACCGAAAAACCCAGTATAAAAAACAACGTGTGGGTCATCGTCCGGATGCGTACTTCCCTGCCGGGACGCTCGCTGCGCAAATCGCTTACCGATACACCCGTTATGTAAGACAAGTAGGAAGGATAGAGCGGCAGGCAGCAGGGGGAGATAAACGATGCAATACCTGCGCCGAATGCGGCCCACATGGTAACCTCAGACATGAAATTAGCCCTCTCTTAAATAAAAATGTGTGTATTCCCAAGGCTTTTGCAGTGTCAGTTTCTTATTTAAATTGTGTCGTTATGCTGCAGTAGACCTGCCTTTGAACGTTAAAAGCAGCAGCAGCACCGCAATCAGCAGCAGCACGATAGTGCCTCCAGGAGCCAAATTCCAGACTCCCGCGATCAGCAGCCCGCCAATGACAGCCAGCTCCGCAATTATCACAACAGCGATGACCGACTGCCTGAAGCTGCGGGCTATAACGAGACTGCAGGCCGCGGGAATGGTAAGCAGCGCCGACACCAGCAGCGCGCCGACAATTTTAATCGAGACGCTGATCACCAGCGCCGTCAGTATGCTGATCATAAAGTTAAAATATCGGGTTGGCAGACCGCTGACCGCTGCGGCATCCTCATCGAAGGTTAGCAGAAACAGCTCCTTGAAATGAATGCGGACAGCCACAAGTACGATTACTGTAACGACTCCAATTAACACCAGATCAATCGTATCGAGGGTGTAAATGCTTCCGAACAAGTATCCGCTGACACTGACATTGAAGCCTTTGCCCAGCGTAAACAGCAAGGATGCCAGCGCCACGCCGCCCGACATAATAATCGCTATGGACAGCTCCGCATAGGTTTTATACGCCTTGCGCAGCTTCTCGATGGCGAAGGTTGCAGCCAGCGCGAAGACAAGGCCGACGCCAATCGGATAAACGCCGATCAAAAAACCAAGCGCCACACCGGCAATCGATACATGGGCCAAAGTATCGCCAATCATGGCCAGCCGGCGAAGCACAAGGAACAGTCCCATCAGAGGCGCCGTGACTCCAATCAGTACGCCTCCGACCAAAGCCCGCATAAAAAACTCGCTTGTTACAATATCCAACAACCTAAACGCCCACTTTCCCTCTCTCCATCGAATCACGCAGGCCCTTTAAGCTGTGGGTCAAATTCGTTTCCCCGCAATTTTCCAGCTCATGGGAATGCTTCACATAGAATTTCAACTTTCCGCACTCGCCCTTGGGCTCCTGACCCAGATAAGACCGTATCATCTCCATATCATGTGAAACCATCAGGAAAGTAATGTTATGATGCTGATGCATATGCTTGATGAGATGAAAAAAATCCTGCTGCGTCTCGGAGTCGATGCCCACCGTAGGCTCGTCCAGAATGAGCAGCGCCGGATTATTGATCAGCGCTCTTGCCAGAAATGCTCGCTGCTGCTGGCCGCCTGACAGCTGACCGATTCGTTTGGCCGCTAAATCCTCTATATTCATGGCGTGCAGCGCTTCATCGCATTTGATTTGATCGGCTTTGCTTACCTTGCGGAACAATCTGCTGCCGCTGTACAGGCCCGATAACACTACTTCGCGGACCGTCGCCGGAAAAAGCGGGTTAAAGGAATTTTTCTGCGGCACATAGCCGACACGGCTCCAGTCCTTGAACTCCTTGACCGGTTGGCCAAACAGCTTGATAGAGCCGCTGCCCGGCTTCAGCAGGCCGACGATCATCCGCAGCAGCGTTGTCTTGCCCGCTCCGTTGGAGCCGATCAGGCCTACAAAATCCCGCTCCTGAACGCCAAAGCTTACATCCTCCAGCACGGGCTTGTTCTCATAGGAAAACGAGATATTCGACAGTTCAATCACATTCTGATGGCAAAAGCTTGGTTTGCCCTGTTCCAATTGCATTTTAATCACTCCCCAATACCGCCTAATGCCGCCTTCCGATCCGGAAAATATCCAGTCATCCCGCTGCGGGGTAAGCTCCTTCTACTATTGTAATGCTTGCAGAAGATTTTGCAAATTAAGCTCCATTAGCGAGAAATAGTCATCGCCCTTCTTCTCCTGCTCCGGCGTAAGGCCCTCCAACGGGTTCAGCACCATCGTTTCGGCATCCGCTTCCCTCGCCAGCGTCCGGGCAAGCTCATCGGAAACGAGCTCCTCAAAAAAGATATATTTGATCCCGTGCTCCTTGACAAATTTCGAAATTCTCAGCAAATCCTGCGCTTTGGGCTCCGCATCCGGCGACAGGCCCATAACGGCCACCTGATTAAGACCATAATCGCGCGCCAGATACCCGAATGCCTGATGAGAAACCACGATATCCTTGCTTGCCGCGGCAGCCAGCTTCTCTGTATATTCATCATCAAGCGCAGAAAGCTTATTCGTAAGCGACGCATAATTCCCCTCGTACTTCTTTGCATGGCTCGGGTCCGCTTCCACGAGATGATCGCGAACGGTTCCCGCCATCAGGATCATCGATTTGGGACTAACCCATGTATGAGGATCGAATCCGCCTTCATGGTCGTCATGGGCTTCTTCTTCTCCCGCATGCTGACCATCCGCTGCTGCCCCCGCCGGTATCAGCTTAATGTCCCGGCTTGCAGCCACTGTAACCAGCTTGCTGTCCTTGGACAGCCCTTTGAGAAAATCATCCACCCAGCCTTCAAGTCCCGCTCCGTTATAGAAGAACAGCTGCGCTTTGGATACCGTATCCAGATCCCGGCTCTTCGGGCTCCACTCATGCGGTTCGACACCGGCAGGGATCATATTAATGACATTGGCTTCTTCGCCGCCGATCTCCTTGGCCAGAAAATAAAGCGGATAAAAGCTGGTGACAATATTGACCTTATCCGCCACCAGCTTGCTTCCCGATCCGGTGCAGCCCGTCAATAAGAAGACGATTGCCGCGGTCAACAGCAAAATATGGCTTCTATAATAGTATGATCCTATCCGTATCATTTCCAGACACCCCAAGCCTAATATTCGTAAACATTACTGATAGATTATATAGACGAAGATACAGGGCTGTCAATGACAAACCGCCTGGCGCGGGCTGCACCAGGCGGTTTGCTGTTCATCGTTATTTCACAATTGAGCCATTCTTCATATTGTCCGGCACAGTCGCAAGCGTCAGCTCGTCGCCGTGCGAAGCGGCCAGGATCATGCCCTGCGACATTTCGCCGCGCAGCTTGACCGGCTTCAAATTGGTGACGCAAATCACTTTGCGGCCAACCATCTGCTCCGGCGTATAAAATTTCGCAATGCCCGAAACGACCTGCCGCTGCTCATACCCGAGATCCAGCTGCAGCTTCAGCAGCTTGTCGGCATTCTTCACCGGCTCTGCCGCGATGACCTCCGCCACGCGCAGCTCCACTCTGGCGAACTCGTCAATGGCAATTTCCTCCTTGGGCTCAGGAGTCTCCGGCTGCTCTGGCGCACCTGCCCCTGACGATTGGCTGCCGCCGCTGCCCGCCTGCGCCTGCGCATCCGGCCCCTGCGGCGCTGCTTCAACTGCAGCCGGGGCTGTCCCGCCGTTCATCGCCGCAGCGATGAACGCCGTTTCTTCTGCCGCATCCAGGCGCGGGAAGATCGGTCCCGCCTTCCGGACTCTCGTCCCCCTTGGCAGCAGTCCAAACTGTCTCGTGCTGTCCCATTCTGTGAGCGTTCCGTCCTCTATGCCCAGTTGGCGGCGAATCTCGATCGGCGAATTCGTCAGGAACGGCTGCAGCAGGATGGAGATGATGCGCAGCGATTCCGCAAGATGATGCATAACCGAAGCGAGCTCGCTGCGTTTATCCGGGTTCTTGGCCAGCGCCCACGGCTGGGTTTCATCAATATATTTGTTCGTCCGGCTGACAAACTGCCAGATAGACGAGAGCGCCACGGAGAACTCCATCCGCTCAATGGTTGCTTCCACCTGATCGACGGTCGCAGCCGCCAGGTCCGATAATGAAGCGTCAAAAGCGGTAACATTCCCTTCATAGCCGGGGATTTCACCATCAAAATATTTCTCGATCATCGCTACAGTCCGGTTCAGCAAATTCCCAAGGTCGTTGGCCAGATCGAAATTGATCCGCTCCACGAAGCCTTCCGGCGTAAAGGTCCCATCAGCGCCAAACGGCACTTCGCGAAGCAGGTAATAACGAAGCGCATCAAGACCGTAACGGTCGATCAGCGTGACGGGATCCACGACATTGCCTTTGGATTTGGACATTTTGCCATCCTTCATGAGCAGCCAGCCGTGGGCAAATACCTTCTTCGGCAGCGGGAGATCCAGCGCCATCAGAATAATCGGCCAATAGATCGTATGGAAGCGTACGATCTCCTTGCTCATCAGATGCACATCGGCCGGCCAATACTTCTCGAATTTGCTGGAATCCGGTGTCAGGTAGCCCAGAGCGGTAACATAATTGAGCAAAGCGTCAATCCAGACATAAATGACATGCTTGGGATTTCCTTTGACCTTGATGCCCCAATCATAGGTTGTACGAGATACGGCCAGATCCTCAAGACCCGGCTTGATAAAGTTATTGATCATCTCGTTCTTGCGCGATTCCGGCTGAATGAAATCCGGATTTGCTTCATAATACACAAGCAGTCTGTCCACATAATTGCTCATTTTGAAGAAATAGCTCTCTTCCTTGACCAGCTCCACCGGCCTGCCGCAGTCCGGACATTTGCCGTCAACCAGCTGGCGCTCCAGAAAGAAGGATTCGCATGGGGTACAGTACCAGCCTTCATACATGCCCTTGTAGATATCCCCCTGCTTCAGCAGCTTGTCGAAGACTTCTTCCACAACCACTTTATGCCGCTCATCCGTGGTCCGGATGAAATCGTCATTGGAGATGTCGAGCTTCTTCCACAAATCCTTGATCGTCACCACAATGTCGTCAACAAACTGCTGCGGGCTCTTGCCCTTTTCCTGCGCTTTGCGCTCAATCTTCTGTCCGTGCTCATCCGTTCCGGTCAAGTACCATACATCATACCCGCGCAGCCTTTTGTAGCGGGCAATTGCATCGCCTGCTACTGTGGTGTAGGCATGGCCGATATGGAGCTTGTCGCTCGGGTAATAAATCGGCGTTGTGATATAAAACGTTTTGTTTGCTTCGCTCATCTGAATGACCTCCTTGTAAATCTGCTTCATCTCTAACCGCACTGCCGATGAAACTGTAGCCTGAAAAACACAAAAAAAGCCTCATCCTCTATGGGACGAAAGCTTGTCGCTCACGCGGTACCACCCAAATTCCTTTCCCCGAAGCAGACCGGGAAAAGCTTCATTAGCGCCGTCCATTCGCGGACAGGCGTCTTGGGGCCGATAACGCTGCCGATGCGCCGCCCCCTTGCCGCAGCTGACTTTAAGCTGACGGTTCGAAAGCAGATTCTCCCGGACCATTTTCTGCAGGATGCGCCTTGCCGGCTTCCACCTGTTCCGGCTCTCTGTAAAGGGCATGCACTGTGTACTTATCCGTTCATTGAATATCTGATTTGATGGCTGTTCAACAAGTTGATTTTTTGACCCATGAATTCATTCCTATTACAGGAGTTTCTCTTGAATCAAACTATACCGAATCCGGCTTGCGGATGTCAATAGCGCCGGGTACTCGTCGGGCTTCAAGCTCTTCTCTCGTTGGCGGAACATGGTCAATGCCGCCGGGATGAAACGGATGACAGCGGCAAATGCGCTTGGCCGCAAGCCAGCTGCCGCGCAAGGGACCGTGCTTCTCGATCGCCTGAAGAGCATATTCCGAGCAGGTCGGGTAAAATCGGCAGGTGGGCGGCTTTAGCGGAGAAATAAACTTGCGGTAGGCTACGATCGGTGCTTTTATGACTCTGCGCATAGGCTTGCTCCTCCTTATTTTATCCCAACGTTATTCTTCCATAATGACGGAAAAAGGGCTTTGCGTCAATTCAGACGGAGGCCTCCGCTGATGATTATGACCAAATGTCGTAATTTTGCAGTTCAATTGTCACCTAAACACATTTTAGACCGTTTTCATTTGTGTTAGTGTAGCGTTGTGTCGCATAATTAGAGGATGAAAAACTAAGAATAGACGACACAACATCTGGAATCAGATGCATATATGAGGAGGAATTAGACGATGATCCGCGTTGCTATGCTCAGCTATTGGCATGTACATGCCTGGGATTACACCAAACAAGTGCAAGAAAATCCGGGTACCGAAATCGTTGCAGTCTGGGACGAAATTCCAAGCCGCGGCCAGGAAACCGCCGACAAGCTCGGTGTTCCATTTGTCGCTGATTTGGATGAAATATTGGCAAGAGCCGATGTTGATGCGGTTGTTGTCGATACACCGACGAACATCCATCGTGACGTTATGGTGAAAGCGGCCCGTGCCGGCAAACATATTTTCACCGAGAAGGTCATTGCCCCTACATTGAAGGAAGTCAACGAAATCATCGCAGCGGTTAAAGAAGCCGGCGTGAAATTGACCGTTTCCCTGCCGCGCCTGAATGACGGATACACATTGGCCGCACAAGAGGTTCTTGCCAAAGGGCTGCTCGGCGAACTGACCCAGGCGCGTGTCCGCTTGTCCCATAGCGGCGCAATCGCCGACTGGCTTCCTCAGCACTTCTACAACCTTGAGCAATGCGGCGGCGGCGCTCTGATCGACCTTGGCTGTCACCCGATGTACCTTGTCCGCCTGTTCCTTGGCCTGCCGCAGAGCGTAAACGCAACGTTCGGTTATGTTTCCGGCAAAGAAGTAGAAGACAATGCAGTGGCAACGCTGCGTTACGAGAACGGGGCAGTCGGCATCGTGGAAGCCGGCTTCGTCAACAGCCATTCACCTTTCTCAGTAGAAATTCACGGTACTGAGGGTACCCTGCTTTATGGATTGCCGGATGAGGTTGTCCGTGTCCGCAGCAACAAGCTTAATAAGGATGAATGGGTGACCATCGAAATGCCAGCAAGACATACGGCTGCATTTGACCAATGGGTGGAGCATATTCAGAATGATACGATCGCCGAGGAAAACATCGGTCTGGCCATCGATCTTACCAAATTGATGGAAGCTGCCAACCTCTCGGAAGCCCAGAAGCGCCAAGTAAAGCTCTCCGAACTGGCTAACTGATTGATCCGCGTTTGAAGTTCAGGGAAAGGACTGGTGATGGAATGGCAAAGCCGTTTGCTTACGCGCTGATGGCCGAGAAAATGGATGCGATCGACCGGCTGGATATTCAGTTCCGCTGGGGCGGATACGGCTTTCGCGTCCATCGCTGTCATTTGACCTCCTTTCCGGCAGGCAAAATCATCCGGTTCCACAAGCATTCGGAATATGAATTTCACTTCATACCCCGCGGCAAAGGGACAGTTGTTCTGGAAGACGGCTCCTTTCCCGTACATGAAGGCCAATTCTATCTCACAGGTCCGAATGTGATGCATCAGCAGGAGGCCGACCAAAGAGAAGCGATGGATGAGCTGTGCCTGCATATCGACATCGTGCCTCTTGAAGACGGAGAAAATGCGCAGTGGGGCGAACGGTGGGAGCGGCATGAGGCCCGGATGTGCATTCACGCTCTGGACGCCCTGCCTCTGGCTCCCCTGACCGATCAATACAATGCCATGGCATGGTTCCTGACCGCCTACAGAGCCTGGCATGAAGGGCAGCCCGGCGCATACTCCACCATCAAGCAGGCGGTTATCCAGATCCTGCTGCGCGCTTCCCGCCTGTCATCAGAACCTACGGTGACCTTCGAGCCGCCCAGCCGCAATATGAATGAGCACCGGTTCAAGATCGCCACGCAGTTTATTCATGACAATTACGCCTCCCCCCTTACGCTGCAGGAGGTCGCGGAACGCATCCCCATCAGCGGCCGCCAGCTGCAGCGGATTTTTCGGGAGCAAGGCGCGGAATCGTTCAGCGCTTATCTGGAAAACTACAGGCTTAACCAGATCTGTTCGGCAATTATGGAGGGTGCAAGCCCTATCGACCAAATTGCCTTGGAGCATGGCTTTGCCAGCGGCAATTATCTCTACTATGTGTTCAAGAAAAGATTCGGAATGACACCCAAGCAGTTCAGGACCCATCAAGCGGCTGTCGATGCGTCGAGGCCGGAAAACAAAGGAGATCGGAACCACTTATGATTAAAACCGTTCGAATCGGCATTATCGGCAGCGGCGGCATCGCTCACGCCCACGTCAGTCAATACAAGAAGCTGCCCGATGTGGAAATTGTCGCGGTTGCAGATGTTGTGCCAGGCAAAGCGCAGCAATTCATCGATTCGCTTTCCCTCGAGAATGCGCAGCCTTTTGAAGACCACCGCAAGCTGCTTGAATTGGACCTGGACGGCGTCAGCATCTGTACACCTAACGTCTCGCATCATCTGACAACTGTGGACGCCCTGCGCGCCGGCAAGCAGGTGCTGCTGGAGAAACCAATGTCGGTTACCTTGAGTGAAGCTGTGGATATGGTCCAGGCTGCGCGGGAATCCGGCAGCATGCTGACCATCGGCTTCCAGCCGCGCTATGACCCCAATATGAAGCTGGTACAGGATATTGTGCAATCCGGAAAGCTTGGAAAAGTCTATTATGTGGAAACCGGCGGCGGACGCCGCAGAGGAATGCCAGGCGGAACGTTCATCCGCAAGGATCTGGCAGGAGCCGGGGCGATGGCCGATATCGGGTGTTATTCGCTGGATATGGCTCTGAATGCGATGGGCTATCCGCGCCCATTGACGGTATCCGCTTATACATCCAACCATTTCGGCACCAATCCTCTGTACCATAAGGAGGCCGACCGCTTCCAGGTTGAGGATTTTGGCGTTGCCATGGTCCGCTTCGAGAACGATCTGGTGCTGCAGTTCAAGATTTCCTGGGCGATGCATATGGACTCGCTGGGTTCGACCCTGTTTCTGGGGACGGATGCCGGCCTGAAGGTCGAGCCCTTCGGAACCGGCAACTGGTCTGGTGTATGGGACGGCAAGGTTGGCAGCATGACGATGTTCCATGATTTCATGGGTCAGCAGACATCCACTCCCGTACCGGTGATCGAGCATTCCAAAGAGCTGTTCTTCGAGAAAGTACGCGATTTCGTCGATGCGGTCCGCGAAGGTCTGCCCGCCCCGATTCCCGGCGAACAGATCCTGATTCAACAGGCTATTATCGACGGCGTGCTCCGCTCTGCCGAGTTGAAGCGCGAAGTGTCCATTGAGCTTCCTTACTGATCACTCAGCTTGATACAAGTGAATACGTGAAATAACAAGGCCTGCTCCCCTTGCAGATTCATTCTGCTTGCGGGAGCAGGCCTTGTTAACTATAAAGAAAGAGGCGCCCATCTCGGGGCGCCTCCTTCTTTTGCAGCTATTTAATACGAATTATCTAAAAGCGCTTGGCAGGCAGTGGCAGAAACAGCATGGCGATAGGCAGATTGCTTCCTGCCGCAATTGTAAATACAATTTCAACCGATTCGGCGGAATCGCCTGTTCGGTACAACACAGCTGCGTCTCCGTTGCCCCTTAGAGCGCCGGTGTTCGTTGCCTGAACCACTTGACCATTGACAATGAAGGCGCCGGTATACATGCCGCCCCGGGGGTTAAGCGCGATCAGGGTATGAGGAGCCACATGCTGCAGCCTCATTTTGTACAGAACGCCGAAGTTCCCGGTATTGAGCTCGAGTTGTCCCGTAACCTCGTCAATTCCATCCGTATAGGAGTCCATTGTACGGTCGCCGAGCATAATGCGCTCCGGCACCTCGCCCAATGTATCGGACATTTCAATAGCCCGGTTTGCTTTGTTGAAGGTACCGCGGACATGAACATCGTTGCGCTCCATAATACTCAGGTTTGGCATCTCTTGAATCGGGTCTTTGCCGGAAGCTACGACCACTACGCGGTAGGTCAGCTCTTTGTCCGCATACAAGTCCGCGTAAGCAGTAAAGACATCGCTTTGCTTCAAGGCAACCTTGGATATTTCCGGAAGCAGAGTAACGGATTGACCCGGCTTGATCGTGGTAGTCGTCGGCGCCGGGTTGGCGACCAATGAATTCATATAACGCAGAACCGCCATCTTCCCGGACCGATCCACATGCGGATCCGGCCCGCCAATACCAACCGACCCTGTATTTACGTTAACCGATGAGTTGTTATTATTGGTCGCCACAAGATAGATCTTAACTGGATGTCCGATACTGTTCACATTATGGAACATGAAGCGAACCTGCCCCGTCAATTGCGATACATAGGCAATACCTTCATTCAGAAGAATTTCGGGACTGTTGCTTCTTACAAACTGGGATCCCTCATCTTGAATTTTGTAAGGCAGTGCAGGAAAATTCAGCACCGAACTGCCGTCAATCGGAATCATATCGCCAACTTTTTTGAACAGCTTGTTATATTCATCCTGCGTATAAAGCACTTCGCTCGTGACGTTGATCGTTTGCGTGATGGAATTGGTCAGTCCTTTGGAGTCTTCCACTTCCAGTGTGACTGTCTTTGGTCCCGCCTCGAAAAACACTTCACTGTTGCCGGTCCAGGTTCTACGGACGATATCATTGTTATCATCTGTGCTCAGGTCCGTATAATTAACCTTCTCGCCGATCCGGTACTCCGGCTTCTCCGTTGTGAAGTTTGCGACCGGAGGCATATTCTGCGGTTTAACCTCAATCGTGACCGAGTACGGATCACTCCACAAGCCGTTCACATCCTGAACCTGCCTTGTAATGGTGTAGGAACCGGCAGTTGGGAAAACATCCATTCTTCCGGTGTAATAGTCCTGCACGTAGGGCTGTCCGCTCGGGTTGGTAGATTTGTCGATATAGTTCACTGTCGTCTCCCCGGCAATGATTTCGCCCGGCTCGACGGCAAAATCCGCCGTAGGCTGCTTGAGCACATTCCAGGAAAGCGTAATTTGCTTGCCGCTTAAGACCAATGTGCTCTCAGCCAGATTCGACCATGTCCGGACCGGAACCATCAGGGAACCGTTCAGGATATAGGGTGCAATCGCAATCTTGACAGGCAGGCCGTCACCATAGACAATGGTGCTGCCGATTTTGAAGATAAGATCATGGTAATCGTTAGCGGCCGTAACTTCTTTGGTAGCCGCGTTATAAGAGACCTTGTAACCGTAAAGCGCGGAGATGGAGCTCAGCGCGATGAATGTTGTACCATTTTGCAAAGTAACCGGCTGCACCGAATTCATGGTGACGCCATTATGGACCATTACCTTGCTGTTCATTTGCAGAATGAGCTGATCAGACATTTCTCCTGCAGCCGACACGGTTGAATTGGAAACGTTCGCAAACGGCATGATCAGGAAAGATAAAATAAGCAGCCATTTTAATGATTTAAACGATTTCATTCTCTATCTCCTTCAATTCTCTGAATTATGTCAGCCCCTTCGCCAGATTCACCCCAAGCAAAAGGCCACCAGCAAGCTTTCATGACATGTTTAACGCTACGTGTCAGGTAAAAGTTGCGTGAGAATTGTAAACAGACAAGAATTGGACACAAACTAGCCATTCACTTTCATGTTCATTACAAAGCTGAAGGCCATCCCGATAAACGCCAGCACCGTTAATACAGCCCATATGGAACGGTTGCGCAAAGCTCCGCGAATGCGCTGCTCGGCCTTCTCCTGGCGCGCCAGGGTAACGGAACGGTGACTGAATAAAAGCAGGATCAAAAAAGCCACAAATAACATATTGACCACAAACCAAATCTGCTGCCACATCATAACGCATATCTCTCCCTTTTCAACAATACGTTTCGAATGTAACGTATTCACAGCGGGAAAGCAACCGGGAGGAGCGGTGAAATAATGGCTATTCCGGGAATTCGGGATCTTTTCAGGCAGCACTCCGGCTGGGCTGCAGAATATAGGCGCCGAAAGCGAGCATCACAGCTGCGAACAGCAGCATAATGCCAAGCGGAAGCAGCGTATCTGTAAGTGTACTGCCGAACGCCATACGGCTAAGCGCCTCCATCGCCCATTTCTGCGGTATGAAATTGGCCAGCTTCTGCATGAAGTCCGGCATTATGCTGATCGGCCAGAAGCATCCTCCCAGCATGCAGGTTGGCGTAACGACAAGATTGTTTAGCTGCGAGAGCTGATCCGTGTTCCGCACAAGACCGGCGACTGCGGTCGCGAGTCCTACAGTGGCAAGCAGAAAACATTCCAGGATGATGAGATGAGGGAAGAATCCGATTCCGTAATCGTATCCGATTATAAACCGGCTGGCTGCCAGTACGATAACAAGCTGAATCGTACCGACAAGCATGCTGCCGATGAAATTGCCGAGCGCGATTTCGTAGCCGCGCAGAGGAGCTGCAAACATGCGCGCCATCGTTCTTTTCTCGCGGTCCTCCATGACGACCTGTACGGATTGGTTGATCGCGAGCATCATAAACATGAGCATAATGCCATTAATAAGCACATTGAAGGGCACTCTGTGCTTCCCTTCGGCGGATTTCAACGGTTCTATCCCGATATGATGATTGTCCCGTTCGCCGAGCAGGCGCTCCAGCACCGGCGCTTTCGATCCTTCACCGGCCAATGCGGCCGCTTGCGTGAATGCTGCTAGTTGTGCTGCCTCTGCGGACAGCTTCTGCTCTATGGCGGCATTCCATGGCTGGACCTCTTTGCGCAGCAGCCTCACCTGAGGCCGTCCGCCTTCTTGAAGCTTCGAGGAAAAATCAGCGGGAACGTATATGCCCAGGTCCGCTTTCCCCTCCTTGACAGCATTGTTAAGCTCATCTTCGCTCTTCCATTCGCCGGAGATCACGTTGAGCGATTGTTCACCTTCTGCAGATGAGCTGCGGGCAGCTTGAACGAGAACATCGCCAAGCGGACCGGTGTCGGCATTCCAAACCGCAACTGCATGCTCGCTATCCTGATGAGAAGACCCGAAGATACCGACAATTCCCGAAAGAACTACCGCCGGAAGCAATACAAGAGAGATAAAGCCTTTGCGGTGACCGATCGTTCTGCGAATCATTGAACCGGCAATAATCAGACTATGCATCCAAGCTCACCACTTTCTTCATTCGTAATAAGGCAATCGTCATCAGAACTGTGGCAATTGCCGCAAGAATCCCGACACCCTTCCAGACGAGCATCCCCGCTTCGCCGTCCATTAACCGGCCTATGGTGACAACAGCCCAATGATTAATCGTGAAGCTGCCGATTCTCTTAATCCCCTCGCCCAGGTCCGCAATCATTCCTCCGCTCAGGAAGGTCATCAGTACCGCCAGAGTTGAAAATATCGATTGGGTCGCCCTCTTGGTCTTTGCAATGGAAGCGATAATGAGACTGAGTCCGACTGCGCAGGCCGAGGTAAGCAGACAGACAACCGCCAATTGACCGAGCCGGCCCCCCCCAGTCGACACCGTACACCAGCCAGGAGAACAAAATAATAATGGCCGATTGAATGGCCGCAAATATTATAATTGAAGTCAACCTTCCCGCAAGGATCAGCCCCCAGCGTTGAGGCATCGAATACAGGCGGCCAAGCGTCCCGCTTTCTTTCTCATCCAGCAGAGAAAGGGCGGCGGACATGCCGGAGTACAGCAAAAACATGATCAGATAGGTGCCCGCATAATATTGAATCGCTGATACTTTACCATACTCAGAGCCTCCGCCTCCCACCAGCCCGGCCGTTACAACCGATTGATCGTGACGGAAAGATTCTGCGGCGGAATGATTCTCTGAAGCTCCGCCATACCCAGTCATAACAATGCCAATGGTTTGAGCGGTTTGGATCGAGCCCAGATAACGGTTCAAAATGGACTCTGCCACCTGATTCTCCAAATCATCAGGCCCAGGGTAGCTCTTCCACTGCGCGTTCCCTCCGGACTGCACAAGCTCGGAGAAATTGGCCGGAATCTCGATCCCGTAATCGGCCCCGCCACCCCTGACCCGATTAAGGAGATCTTCTTCCGTATCCGCAGAGTCGAAGATGGCGTATCCGGAGAGCGCCGGGTCCCCGGTAAAGGTTTGCAGCGCGGCGTTCATTTCACCGTTATCCGCATTGTATATCACAATTTTGACAGGCTTCATTTCACCGCTTAAAGCACTTCCCAGCAGGAAAATAAGCAGCAAGGGCAAAACAAGCATGATAACGACAACGGATTTGTTCCGGATATAACGCAGGAAACCGTAGTATGCGGTATGGAACCAGATTTTCATTTCCTTCCCTCCCTTCTTATGAGCGGTCCCGAAGCGAACGGCCTGTGAGCTGCAGAAACAGCGTCTCCAGATCCGGCTCAATCCGGGTCAGTTTACTCAGGCCAATCCCGTGCTTATGCAAAATAAACAGCAGATCCTGCAGCGCCGTCGCGGACTCCTCAAGCACAACCTGGAGTGTACGCGGCTGGGTTTCCTCGGCTGATTTGATGCGGGGATGCCGGGCGATTTCAGCCATGGCTTCCTCTGTTATCCGGTCCACTTCCAGAATCAGCTGTTCATCCTGGCCCATCTGCCTGCGCAGCTCTTCCTTTGTTCCCGATACGATAAGCCGGCCGCGGTCCATAATGCCGACTCTTGTGCTGATGGCTTCGACCTCTTCCATGTAATGGCTCGTATAAATAATGGTAGAACCCAGTTTATTGAGGGTGCGGACCGACTCCAGAATATGATTGCGGGACTGGGGATCGATCCCCACTGTCGGCTCATCCATAATAATCAGCTTCGGACGGTGCATGATGGCGCAGGCGATATTGAGTCTTCGCTTCATCCCGCCCGAGAATGTGCCCGGCTTGGCTTTGGCCTTATCCTGAAGCCCGACAAACTCAAGAGCTTCGGCTACCCTCTCCCGCAGCAGCTTGCCTCCCAGACCGTACAATCTGGCAAAAAAGGTTACATTCTCGGCAGCTGTCAGAGAATCGTAGATCGCCAGATCCTGCGGTACAAGACCGATCCGCCGTTTGACTTCCAGCGGGGCCTTGCGGACAGAGTAGCCTTCAACCGTAATATCACCGCCATCAACGGACAGAAGTCCCGACAGCATATGGATCGACGTGCTTTTGCCGGCGCCGTTGGGGCCAAGCAGCCCGAAGATTTCACCTTCATGAATGGCAAGCGACAAATGGTTGACAGAAAGCGTCGTATCATATTTCTTAACGACTTCCTTAAAATGGACTAAGCTCATCGTGTATCCCCTCTCCTTTATTCCTCATGGCTTTATTGTAGAGGCTGCTGGCTCAAGGCGCAGGTCAATAAAGTCATGAAACCAAGATGACGAAAGTCATTTTCTTCCGTTCGCCCGGCCTGATTGTGACAAGCCTTATGCTATAATGAAAGAACTGAATATGCCGGAGGCGCTTGTCGAATGTCGCAGCTGCTGCAATGGTTAAGATATTTGTTGCTCTTTGTTCCCGCAATCGTAACCTTGTTGACCGTGCAGGTCGAATCCCCGAGCTGGTTCACCCTATATGTGCTGCTTGGCCTCTTGATGCTGAGAGTCGGGGAGCTCTACCCTGAGGCCGCTAAATGGATGATGGCTGCCGAGCTCATCGGCTTCAGCTTGCTTGCCTACGAGACTCAGGGTCTTATGTTCATGCTTCTGTACTCCAGCTTAATTGCTGTTTTTGTCAAATTCCGCTCGCCTCAGGCAATGTCCTTTGCCGTTGTGCTTGGCGCGGCGCTGCTCGGTATATGCATGCAGCACCGGCCGCTCGAGCTTATCTGGACGGCCTTGATAATGTGGTTTGCAATAGCTGCCGTTCTCCATACCGCCAGCCGGATGGCCGATAAGCGGCAGTATGTGGAATCGCTGTATGACGAGCTCAACCGCAGTCACGAAGAGCTGGAGCAGGCGCGCAGACGCCTGGAGGAATATGGCGCCCAAATCGGACAATATGCGCAGGCCGAGGAACGCAGCCGGATCGCTACGGATATCCACGATGATCTGGGACATCGCCTGATCCGCCAGAAAATGATGATGGAGGCGGCCTTGCAAGTATATGAACAGCAGCCGGAACGGGCGTATACGCTGTTTGGGCAAGTCCGCGATCAGATGGAAGACAGCATGGAGCGGATGCGGCGCACCGTCCGCCGCCTGTCTCCCGCCGATTCCCGGGATATACGGCAATACGCACTGGATCAGCTAATCGCCGATGCGGGCAGAGAGCTGGGAATAACCGTGACCTTTGCCGTAGAGGGTCAGCCGCAGCCGATGTATCCCAGCATGGAATATGTACTGTTCCGCAACGCCCAGGAGGCCATAACGAATGCTGTGCGGCATGGCGCGGCGAGAACCGTGAATGTCAATCTGGATTACAGGCGGCATGAGATCGCATTGACGGTTGTTAATGACGGCATCCTGCCTGAGGAACCGATCACGCAGGGGCTTGGTTTTCGGGGTATGAAGGAGCGTATCGTGATGCTTGGCGGCCGCCTCGACATCTCGACAGCTCCTGCTTTTGCCATAACGACCATACTCCCTCTCTCAGGCGCCGTTCGTCAAACCCTAACAACACGGAGGGATTATCCTTGATAAAAGTGTTGATCGTCGATGACGATCCGTTTATTCGCGAGAGCCTGCAGGTGATTCTCGATCTTGATCCTGAGCTCACTGTTGCCGGTACCTGTCCGGATGGCCATGCTGCCTTCCAGTATGCAGGCGAACATCCCGTTGACGTTGTGTTGATGGACATCCGGATGCCCGTCTGCGACGGTGTGGAGGGAACGCGCAAGCTGAAATCGCTGCCGCTTCCTCCCGCGGTGCTTATCCTGACTACCTTCGATGATGATCAGTATATTATTGAAGCGCTGCGAAGCGGCGCCAATGGGTATCTGCTGAAAAATGTGCCGCCAAGCCGGATCGTTTCCAGCATCAAGACCGTTCATGAAGGCTCCCTGCTGGTGCATCCCGACATCGCCCGCAAGCTTGCCGGTCTTGTCGGCACCGGATCGCTGCCCTCCTCGCAAGCTTCGGAAGAAGCGGAGGCTCTCCGCCAGAAGCAGCTCGCAGACATGGGACTGACACCAGCTGAGCAGCATGTCGTACAACTCATCGCGGAGGGGAAATCCAACAAGGAAATAGCAGCGGTATTGTTTTTTAGCGAGGGTACCGTCAAAAACTATATTTCCGTCATTCTCGGCAAGCTGGAGCTGCGCGACCGCACGCAGATTGCAATATTTTACTTGAAGATGTAACGTGGTAGGGGCAGCAGGTTAAGCCGTGGCTCGTCTTACGGTTGCACTTGAAGCATAAAGAAAGGGACGATGAATCGTGACAGAGCAGCAGATTATGACCTTTGACGGCTTTACAGCCGAAGATTTTGACGTATTCGAAATTCCGGGACTGGAAGCCCGCATGGAGGCGCTAATCGAGCATGTCAGGCCCAAGCTCCATCAGCTCGGCGAACGCCTCTCCCCCGTATTAAGCGGGCTGTGCGGTGAGACGATCTACCCTCATGTGGCCAAGCATGCCAGACGAACCATTAATCCGCCCATTGATACATGGGTCGCATTTGCAGCGAACAAGCGCGGCTACAAGGCCCATCCCCATTTTCAAATCGGCCTGTTCAACTCCCATATATTCGTGCAGTTTGCGATTATTTATGAATCCGACAATAAATCGGTTTTTGCGGAACATGCGCTCAAGCAGCTCGACGATATTATGAAGCATATTCCCGCCGAGTATGTCTGGTCGGGCGATCATATGATTCCCGGAGGCGACAAGCAGGGAGAGCTCGGACGGGACGGCCTGATCAAACTGCTGGAGCGGCTGCGGACGGTTAAAGCATCCGAGGCGCTGTGCGGCATTATCATCGATCGTGAAGATCCTTTGCTGAGGGATGGCGAAGCCTTCATCGATAAAACCATTGAGACCTTCAAGACCGTCCTGCCGCTGTACAAAATGGCGCTTTAACTTGAGCGTGTCGCCATAGAACAATGACAAAACCCCCAAATCACCTTTAGCTGTGATTTGGGGGTTCGTGCTTGTGCCCGTTTTATAGACGTATTGATTATGCTGCCTGCGGGGCCTCTACGCCAACACGCTGGCGCTTTGATTTGCGGTAGAAAAACAATTCATAAATGCACGGAATAATGATGAGCGTCAGCAGCGTCGCAGCCGCCAAGCCGCCGATAACCACGATTGCGAGACTCTGGGAGACGATGCTTCCGCTCTCCGATGAGCCGAATACGAGCGGCAGCATCGCGGAAATCGTTGCGATTGCGGTCATGATGATCGGGCGCATCCGCGTAGCCGCCGCTTCGATAAGCGCTTCGCGAATGGTCATCCGCTCTTCATTTTGCTTCACGCGGTCAATCAGTACGATGGCATTGGTAACGACAATGCCGATCAGCATCAGTACTCCGAACATGGCTGTGAAATCCGGCGTCACATTGGCGACCAGCAACCCGACGACCGCTCCGATTGCCGCCAGAGGCAGCGAGCACATGATGGCGAGCGGCGCACGCAGGGTTTTGAACGTTATGACCATGATCAAATAAACAATCCCGATGGCAATCATCATAATGATGCCCAGATCCACGAAGTCGTCGGATTGATCCGCGGATGCGCCGCCGACCGTGAACTTCACGTTATCCGGGGCTTTCAGCGCATTCACCTTATCGGTGATTGTTTTACCGACGACAGACAGCTGAGCCGGTTCAACATCAGCCGTCACCCGGATGTACAGCTTGCCGTCCTTATGGTAGAACACGCTGGACTGCTCGCTCTTCGTCAGCTCCGCTACCGACGATACCGCAGCAGGTCCTTGAGCGGTCATGATCGTCAGCTTGCTCAAATCCGTTTGTGATTTTGGATCGACCGCCGGCTGCAGGATCACATTGGTTTGACGGTTTTCGATCATTACTGTCCCGAGCGGTATCGGGTTGAGCAGCCCTTGAAGCTGCGAAGCGATCTCCTGTCCTTTGGCTTTGGCCGGATCAAGCTTGAAGGTATAAACCGATTTCTTCTCTTCTTCATTGGACTTGACTTTAATGACGTCTTTGACCGGTTTAATCGCTGCCATAACCTGCCCGGCCCCTTCGGCAATCAATGCCGGATCTTCGCCGGTAATGTCCACCAGAATCTGCGTGGAGCTGCCGCCGCTCATAAAGTCGGAAGCACCCGCGGTCATTTCCGCTCCCTCATACTCGGGCCGCAAGCTCTTGAGATCCTCAATCAGCTTCCCGGCATCCGCGCCTTCCTTCATATCGACCAGATAAGTGACCAGCGTCGGCGAGGAAACATCGCCGTATTGGGCATTCTCCGCGCTGTTCCCGTTGGACATCATGACCCAGTCAATGTCGCTGCGGTCATTCATATAGGCTTCCAGCTTGCGGCCTGCCGTAATGACTTGATCATGCGGCGTTTCGCTTGGATATTCCAGCGTTACATTAACATTCGCCGCATTCGAGGAATCGATGGCTCTGATCCCGCCGGGCATCAGTCATGGCGCCATCGAAGCCGATTGTCACCCAGGATATGGGGATCATCGAGGTGTTGAACTGCACCACGAACGGCTTGCCTACCCGCTCCGGAAGCTGAACGGCGGCAACTGCCTGCTCTACCTCGGTTTTGGCTTCCTTCATATCCGTCTTGGAATCAAAGGACAAATCGATTTTTGAATACCCGTTTCCGGATGAGGAGGTCATACCGCTTTTTCCCTTGATGAACTGCAAGGCATCCTCAAGTTTTCCGGTAACCTGCGTTTCCATCGATTTGGCGTCGTAACCCGGCCCGATCGCCGCGATCGATACCATGGGATTATCCGCCTCCGGCAGAAATTCCATCGGCAGCCGATAATAGCTCACCACCCCCATCGCAAGAGCCATAAGCACGACAAGCTTCATCGCCGCTTTGTTGTTAAACGCCCATTTCGTTATCCACTGCATCTTTCCTAAACCCCTCTCAAAGTTACGGTTCAAGGTGGATCATAGCCCCTAAAAATTTACATGATTCATACACAGATTTAATAGAGCGCTGATGTTGACGGTCTACAATAAATAAAGTCATAAGCAAGGAGGTGAATAATAGATGTACTATGAAGAGGATCGTGTACCGTTCGATGAGCCGGATCAAGTGACCGAGGAGAAAACGAAAGAAAATAAGGACGACAAAGAAGCCATTGTCTAACGGACAGTGCTTTTTTTATTTCTTTCAATAAGAGTGATTACTCACTTTACAAAATTGCCAAACGAGATGTATGATGAATGTGAGTAATCACTCATTTCATTGAAGGAGAGTGTCTTATGACAGTTGAATCCTCTTCCCTTTCCGGCGGCGAGCCTGCAGTGGAGCTGAGCCATGTAATTCGCCGCTTCGGCAAAAAAACTGTGCTTGACGGAATTACAATGACCGTTGAACCCGGCGAGCTGTTCGGCCTGCTCGGCCCGTCAGGCTCCGGCAAGACGACCCTTGTGAAGCTCATTACCGGCATTGACAAAGCAGACGAGGGATCCGTAAGGATGCTCGGGCAGCCTATGCCCAGGCTGTCCATGCTGCAGCGCTTCGGCTACATGGCGCAGTCCGATGCGCTTTATAATGAGCTGACCGCCAGGGAAAATCTCGTCTTCTTCGCGTCGCTGTATGGCCTTCGCGGCACTCACAGGAACAACCGCATTCGGGAAGCGATGACAATCGTCAATCTTCTCGATGATTTGAACAAACCGGTTGCCGCCTATTCCGGCGGGATGAAGCGTCGTTTGTCGCTCGCGATTTCGCTGCTTCACGAGCCTGATCTGCTCGTTCTCGATGAACCGACTGTCGGTATCGATCCCGTGCTGCGGCAATCCATTTGGCAGGAGCTTACCGCTATGCGGGGGCGCGGGACCACGATTATTCTGACTACCCATGTCATGGATGAAGCCGAGAAATGCGACCGTCTCGCACTTATCCGTGATGGGAAGCTAACCGCAGTCGATACGCCTGAAGCGATCAAAAGCAGAACGGGCAGCCAAACTATAGAGCAGGCGTTCATAGCTCTTGGCGGAGGTGCGAAGTCATGAAGATACGCGCGCTTGCCATCCGGATTATCCGCCAGTTTCTGCGGGATAAACGCACGCTGGCCCTGCTTTTCGTTGCGCCGCTGCTTATTCTGGTGCTGATGAAGCTGGTCTTTAACGGCCAGACTGTCCAGCCCCAGCTCGGAACGCTACATATCCCCCAGCAGCTTGCTGCACAGCTTGCGGCTGCGGATGCCCATATAACCGTTTATGAGGATATGGCGTCCGCCGAGTCAGCGCTGGAAGATGGCGAGCTCGATGCCATTCTGAATTGGCAGGAAGGCAAGCCTTCCCTGCGCCTGGAGGGAAGCGACCCTTCCGAGAGCCGGACGGTGCTTTTCCTGCTGCAGCAGGCGGTCCAGACTGCGGACCCTTCACTGCAACCGGCTGTTTCCTATCTGCATGGCAGATCTGATATGTCCTCCTTCGATTCTTTCGGCCCCGTGCTGATCGGCTTCTTCTCCTTCTTCTTTGTTTTTCTGCTGGCCGGTGTATCCTTCCTGCGGGAGAGAACAAGCGGCACCTTGGAAAGGCTGCTTGCCACGCCGATCCGCCGTTCCGAAATTGTCACCGGCTATTTGGCCGGATTCGGATTGTTCACTTTGCTCCAAGCAGCCCTCATCGCCTGGTTCGCCATCGATGTGCTGGGACTGTATATGGACGGTTCCATCTGGCTTGTGCTGCTGATGAATCTGTTGCTGTCGCTGACGGCCCTGACACTCGGCATCCTGTTGTCCTCTTTTGCCGGGAGCGAGTTCCAGATTATTCAGTTTATACCGCTCGTTATTGTGCCGCAGGTGTTCTTCTCCGGCTTGTTCAATCTGGATGCCATGGCTCCCTGGCTGCAAAAGCTGAGCTATATCATGCCGCTCTATTACGGTGCGGACGCGATGCGCGGAATTATGATCCGCGGTGCAGGCTGGTCCGATATTCAGCTTGATGTGTACGTGCTGGTTGGCTTCTCCATTTTGTTTGTCCTGCTGAACGTTCAGGCGCTGCGCAAGCACCGGGCCATTTAACAAACCCGTCCTGCTGTGATATGATCGGACTTGATCATGGAACAGCTGTTCCGACTTCATTTCTGGCTTTGAGGAGTTGTCCGTACGATGAAAGAGACGATGGAGCAATGGTTTGCGGAGCTGGAGAAAAGCGAGGCTGAAGCGGTAAAAATGACCGAGAAGCAGTCCAAAATCCTGCAGGCAGCCATTGAGGTTTTTGCCGAGAAAGGCTTCGCGGCGGCTTCCACGAATGAGATTGCGCAGCGTGCCGGTGTTGCAGAGGGTACGATTTTTCGCCATTACAAGACCAAAAAGGATCTGCTTCTGTCCATTGTCGCTCCGGTTATGACGAAGCTCATCGCCCCTTTTGTGCTGCGCGACTTCAATAAGGTGCTCGATGTGGATTATGACCGGTATGAGCTATTCCTGCGCGCAGTGATCGCCAACCGGATCGAGTTTCTGCGCAACCATATGAATGTGTTCAAAATATTGATTCAGGAAATCCCGTTCCACCCCGAGCTTCAGGAGCAATTCCGCAAAAATATATTGAGCAAGGTGCTTGAGCGGATGAATCTGATCGTGGACAAATTCAAATCCAGGGGACAACTGATGGAAATCCCCAACTTAACGGTGATTCGTCTGACGATGTCCGCGATTATCGGGTATGTCATCACGAGGGCTTATAATGAAAACCGTGAGGATGCGGGCTGGGACGACGAGTTTGAGCGCGAAGAAACCATTTCGTTTATCATTCGGGGACTGAGCATAAAATAAAAAACAAAGACGCTTCTCCGGCCTATACCGGGGGAGCGTCTTTTGCTGGAACATTCTTGGGCTGGGCCATCCGGAACCGCAGCAGAAGCAGCAGTGCCGCGAGAGACAGAAGTCCTCCTGCCAAATAAGGCAGCTTCAGATCAACCGTGAACAGGAAGGCGCCGAACAGTGGCCCGATAATCCGGCCCAGGCTGTCCATGGATGAGCTAAGCCCTGACGCGACACCTTGTCCGACTGTTGTCTTCTGTGTAATCAGCGAGGTTACGCAGGGGCGGATCAATGCGTTGCCGATGCCGAAGATGGCCAGATAGACCGTTGCCGACACCAGGGAATGCGACGTGATCAGCAGCAGAAAGCCGACTGCGGAAATCACCAGACCCGCGGCAATATATTTGGGCTCTTCCCCTTTGCGGATCCGTCTGCGGACCACACCGCCCTGGATGAGCGCCCCGACCAGACCGCATACCAAGAACATGATGCCGACCTGCAGCGGCGTGACATTAAAGCGTTCCATACCGAAAAGCTGCAGAGTCGCCTCAAGTCCCGCAAGCGACAGAGAAACGAGCAGGGCGAGCAGATACAAATATTTCACCGATCCCGTGAAGGCGCTCCAGCGGGAAGGCTTATGTTCGCCGGCAAGAAGCCGCAGATCCGGCGTCAAGGATTCCGGCAGCTTGGTCACCGCGAGCATGAACGTCACCAGAGAAAGACCCGCCGCTGCAAAAAACGGCGTATTATCCGAAACCAGGCTGAGAAGCCCACCCACGCCAGGTCCAATTGTAAACCCAAGGCCGATGGACATGCCCACAAGCCCCATGCCGCGTGTCCGTTGATCCGGAGGCGTAATATCGGCAACATACGCGACAATAACGGATGTCACCGCTCCGGAGAAGATTCCCCCGAGCACCCGGGAAGCATACATAAGCGGCAGGCTGCCGTCCGCGATTCCGAATACGAGGAAGCTGGCCGCGAAGCCCAAGACGCCAATCAGAATGACCGGGCGTCTGCCGATACGGTCGGACATGCCTCCCCAAAGAGGAGATACAAGGAACGACACAGCCGAATAGACTGACAGCATCATGCCCGTGTGGAACTCGACCGACTCCGGGCTGGTTTCCTTAACCAGCTCAGGCAGGACAGGAATAATAATGCCAAAGCCGATGAACGTTGTGATAAGCATAAGCATGACGATTAAGAGTCGTTTGTCCTTCATTCATTAATTCCCTCCACATCATCATCGTACCACAACTTCTGAGCGTCTTGTTATGAACAAATGAAGAACAAAAAGCAGCAGCATCACGATCCCGCTCAGTAAAAATGGAGAATGCGGACCCAGCTTATCCCACAGCTTCCCGGACATAATGCTGCCAAACACCATCCCCAGGCCTTCGATGGTGAGGAAGAAGCCCCAAACCGCGCCGCGCTCCGATTTGGGTATGGCCTGCGCAATAAGCGTATTCCAGGCTGGAATAATAAAGGCATAGCCCGCCCCCACAAAGGCCACGATAATCAAAACAAGAGGAAGCATCCGTGTATATCCGAGAGTTGGCAGCGAGATCGCCGCCGTTATAAATCCGACATGCAGAAACCATTTGGTCCCGAAGCGGTCGACCCATTTGCCGACCGGAATCAGCCCCAGCACGGTTACAGCCCCGCCTGCGATGAGGTACAGGCTGTACTGCTGCGGGGTCAGATGCAGCACAGTCCGGGCATACAGCGTCAGGATCGGGGTGAGCAGCCCCAGCGCAAAATTTTGCATAAACATGGCGGGATACAGCAGCTTGCTTGCATGCAGGGAACTGCGCACCTTGGCGAGGTAACGTCTTGTTCTATCCGCCATGCCCAGCAATTGCTTCTCCTTTAATTCCGCTGTTGCCTCTGGAGCGGCCCTTCCTTCAATTTCATGCGATTTGCGTCTGCCCGGCAGGAACAGTGCGACGACGACGACAACGCTCATCATCCCGATCAGCAGCCTGAAGGCGGGATGAAACGAATGCGCGATGAAGAAATTGATGACAATCGGTCCGCAGCCAACTCCAGTCAGCCATGCCATGTATACCACACTCATAATCGTTCCGCTTGCTTCATTTCCGGCTACAGCCGTTGCTCCGGTTATTACACAGGGCCACAGCGGAGACGTTCCGATGCCGAGCAGCAGGCAGGCCAATATAATCCAGAATACATGACCGCTGGACAAAGATATAATAGCGACAGAGATAAAGGTCAGCAATACGCCAAACAGCATTACATAACGATAGCCGATTCGATCGATGATCCAGCCCAGAGGACTACGGAATGCATTGTCTCCTATGTATTGCAGGGCCAGCGCCCAGCCGACCGCATAGACCGACAAGCCAAGAACTGTACCCATGTAGACGGGCAGGATCGACACCAGCAGTGCGCCCTTCACGAATTCGACAAGGTACATGATAATAAGCAGCTGAACGACAAACGGCGATTTGAGCACCTTTTTGCCCGCCCATGATTTCGCGATTTCCATGGTGTTTCCCCTTCCCGGCTTCAGCAGTCCATTACCCTTTCGGATTTCCCGAAAAACATGCTTGCAATCCCCTCTGTTTTTGCTATACTCAACCTTGTTTGTACGATACCTGACGAAAGGGTGGAATGAAAGTACATGAATCATACTCGGACACCGCTGTTCAGCGCACTGCGCAGTCATGCGGCTCAAAACCCTGTTCAATTCCACATTCCCGGACATAAAAAGGGCCTTGGAAGCGACCCCGAATTCCGGGCATTTATTGGCGATAATGCGTTATCCATCGATCTTATAAATATTGCGCCGCTCGATGATCTGCATCAGCCGACCGGAGTTATTGAAGAAGCGCAAATTCTCGCTGCCGATGCTTTCGGAGCCGATTATACCTTTTTTTCGGTACAAGGAACAAGCGGCGCCATTATGACGATGATTTTATCCGTTTGCGCCCCAGGCGACAAAATCATCGTGCCGCGCAATGTGCACAAGTCGATTATGTCGGCCATCATATTTGCCGGCGCACGGCCCGTATTTATCTCTCCTGCCCGTGATGCGAACCTCGGGATCGACCACGGGATTACGACAAGCGCTGTCAAACGGGCGCTTGAGCGCCATCCGGATTCCAAAGCGGTACTCGTTATTAACCCGACTTATTACGGCATATGCGCAGATCTTCAGGAAATTGTCGAGCTCGTCCACCGCTATGACATTCCTGTGCTGGTCGATGAAGCGCATGGCGTCCTGATTCATTTTAATGAGAAGCTCCCGATGTCGGCGATGCAGGCAGGCGCGGATATGGCGGCGACAAGCGTGCATAAGCTGGGCGGCTCCATGACTCAGAGCTCTGTCCTGAATGTGCGCAAGGGCCGGATCAATCCGCAGCGGGTTCAGACCATAATCAGTATGCTGACAACCACATCAACTTCCTATATTCTGCTCGCTTCCCTGGACACATCAAGACGCCATCTGGCGCTCAATGGCCATGAGATTGCCGAGAAGGCGGTCGGTCTGGCTCAGTTCGCGCGCGAAGAGATCAACCGCATGGATGGGCTGTACTGCTTAGGCAGCGAAATTCTTGGCGGAGAAGCGACCTTCGACTACGATCCGACCAAGCTGACCATTCACGTCAGGCATCTGGGCATTACCGGATATGAAACAGAGAACTGGCTGCGCGAGCATTATAACCTTGAAGTTGAATTAAGCGATATGTATAACATCCTTGCCCTTGTAACGCCAGGAGATACACAGGAATCGATCGATATCCTGATAACTGCTCTTCGGGATTTGGCTCAATCTCATTATCAGCTGAACGAAGCCAAGGAGCTGGTAGTCAAAATACCTGAGATTCCCCAGCTCTCGCTTACTCCGCGCGATGCGTTCTATGCGCAGACGGAAGTGATCCCGTTCAAGGAATCGGCAGGGCGTATTATTGCCGAATTTATCTATGTTTATCCGCCAGGCATTCCAATTCTGCTCCCGGGCGAGGTCATCTCCCAGCCGAATATTGACTATATTATCGATCACGTCGAGGTTGGACTTCCTGTCAAGGGACCGGAGGATCGCAGCATCGAATTCGTGAAGGTAATTGTCGAGGAAACCGCGATTTCGTAGCCCAGACTCAAAAGACCGCTTACCCGACGTCATCGTCGATGGGAAGCGGTCTTTATTGATTCAGGCTTGAATGGAATCCGTCAGCACCTGCTGCATAAATTGAAGCGTTCTTCCGTAAGCGTCCCTCGCTGCATCCACATAATAAGAAGGACGGGTATCATTGAAAAAGGCATGCTGGGCTCCGTCATAGATATGATATTCGAACGCCACGCCGGCTTTCTCTGCAGCTTCCGCGAATTCCGGTACGGCACTTGTAATCCGTTTATCCAGTTCGCCGTAAAAACCGGTGACAGGACACTGAATTTCAGGAATACTCTCTGAGGGAGGCGCACTTCCATAGAAGATAACGGCTCCCCGAAGCTCCGGATCAAGCGCTGCCAGCCGGCCTGATAATGTGCCTCCCAGGCAGAACCCCATGGAGGCTACCCCTCTTCCATACGAATACTCATACGTATCCCTCAGCCAAGCGGAGGTAGCTGCGACCTGGCGGGTGAAATCCGGAAGCATGCCGCCTGTGTTAAAAACTTTGCCCAACGTGCTCTCTATCTGATCGCGTTTTTGTACCGGCAGACTGGCCAGCGCAGCTTGACGCTGCTCCGGGTCGGCCCACTGCGCAGGCTTAATCGTGTTGTGAAACAGCTTGGCTTCATCGATTCGATCCTGCTCGAAGCCCGCCTGTCTGAACCCGTCCTTGCTGAACAAATCCGGCGCAAATGCCACATAACCGGCCTTGGCGATACGCCGCGTCACATCCTGGATATGCCCGTCGACTCCCCATATCTCCTGCAGCACAATGACAGACGGGAGCGGTTCCCGCACATCCGCCATCCTTGCCACATAACCGCTGTATTCCCCGTTTTCACCGTATCTGATCCATTCCGTTTCCACGCTCATAATTGAAATCCTCCTCTTCATTCGAAAGAGATACTTCCCATGATCACAAACAGCCTCTATGCAATATTGTCATTCTCAAACCCTAATGCTATGATATTGAAGGGGGTGGGCAAACAATGAGTCAGAGCGCTTACATTAAATTTGTAGACGGTTCCATTGTACAGCAATTGAGCCTTGATGAAGTGAAAGAACATCTCGCACGTTATCAGGAACAAACCGCTCTAACAGGTCAGCAGCTGGGCTGGGACTACTCCGAAGCAGCATTCCCTTACACGGTTGAAACAAAACCCGGCGAGGAGCAGCGTTGGTTCTATCTGAAAGGTACAAATCCGTTATATTATTATATTTTATTCGGTGTCGGATCGCAAAATCAAGGTGAACGCGAAATCCCCTATGTCCAGGTGGTCCTTCCGGAAGGTGCTACACATGGCGACAAAGCCAAGGGCAATGAGCTGTGCAAATATTTGGCCAAGCATCTGAAAGCGGAATTAATGATGTTCAACGGCCGCACCATCTATTATAATCCGCGCAAATAGCTTCAAGACATACATAGCCAGACTGGGCGTGCAGCCCCCTGGTACAGCTAAAACTCCGGCAGCCTGTGGTGGGTTACCGGAGTTTTAATGGTGCTATTATGATGTCTTAAGCCTCAGGCTCATTCTCGCGTTCGGCAATTTCCTCATAAATGCGCGTCACGCGATCCCATTCGGCATCATCTTCAATTCCAACGAGAAAAGCTTCTCCATTCTCTTCTTCAATTCGGAAAATCACGCCATCAGCTTCAGGATCGTTGCGGTCCAGAAGCACAGCATATACTTGCTCTTCAGACTCGAAGGTATAGACCATGACCATTTCACGTTCTTTGCCTTCTTCATCCGTCACAAGAAAGACATGCTCTTCGTGGTCGTGATCGCAGTCTTCTCCATGTACATGTTCGCCGTTATTATGTTCATGCTCGCTCATTGGATACCCTCATTTCAATTCATGATACCTTTCCTTCGTATCGTAACATGGAAGACAAGTTATGGTCAAACAAAAACGCCCCTGCTCAAGAGAAGCAAAGGCGTTGTTCCATTATGGGTTTTTGGCAGTAATTGTCTTTTCTGATAGGAGATTCCACTCGTCATTGCCGTCGGTTTTCATGAAAAATCTGATCGTATATTTGCCTGCTGTATCGAAGGAATAATTAACATCCTCTGTCCGATACCAGAAATTATCTTTGTCGATAGATTTGTTCTCCGATTGAATGATTTTCTCGGTTCCGCCTGGATCAAATATCGATACCTTCACAGCGGTTCCCGTGGTGAGCAAATTATCGATCTGTGCAAATACCTTGAAAGTAATTCGATTGCCCTTTACCACATTGCCGAAAATGGTGTTGTCCTGCTGAAATAGAAACATGTGGACGTTAGGCTTGTACACGGTAACCTTCTTTGCTCCTTCGTCCCAAATAACGAGCGCTTGAAGCGTGTTGGCTATCTGGCGAACGGATATGAATGATTTGCCATCCATAAACATTCCAGCGTCATCCAACTCAGAACCGTTCACGATTACCCGTACCTTCTGTGCTGCCGAATCGGCAAACAGCATGGTACCGCCCCACAATGACATCACCAGCAGCAAGATGAGAAGCTTTCTAAACTTCATGACATAAACCTCCATCACTTTGTCTGGATGTATGGTTATACTCACCAATTCGTCCAAAGTTGCGCCAATTCCAAAAATTTTTCAGGTAAGATTTCGGTAAGATTATAGTTATACACGAATGAAAGATTCCCCGGGAAATAAAACCCAGGGAAATCATTCCTTAAACATATGCTCTGGTTAAAATGCAGGGTACGCCTTTACCAACCGCACCAGGGGTTTTCATGGCCGCCCAATAGCGCAAACCGCGTGCACATGGTGTTTTGCATACTGCGCATGTATCAGAAAGAACAAGCTTCATTGCAGTTTGTTTTTTGTCGGAAGCCGATGGCGTTTTCTTTTTGGCAACTTTGCTTTTTGACATGACTGCTGCACCTGCCTTCACAGTAGCGATTCCTTCATCGTTATCATATGAAGATCGAGACAGGCGCGTATCGGCTCTTATCCCTGTTTGGCGGAAATATAAAACAATGGCACTCTTTCCATTTGCAATCAGAGATGATAAATTTGTAAGTATTGAATGGTAGGGGGAAGCGGCGGTTGAATGTACAAATGCTTGGAACGGGCAGCGCATTTGCCAAAAAATATTACAACACGAATGCGCTGATTTACTGTGAAGACCGCACCGTCATGCTGGACTGCGGAATTACAGCCCCGCTCTCCTTACATCAGCTGGGTAAAACCTTTAATGATATCGATGCTCTGATGATCAGCCATATTCATGCGGATCATATCGGAGGGATGGAAGAGTTTGCGCTGCAAATGAAATATATTTTCAAGCGCAAGCCTGCTTTGTTTATTATGGAGACGCTTATAGACACACTTTGGGAAACCTCTCTTCAGGGCGGTTTGAAACAGGATGAGTTCAAGTCACTGGACGATTACTTTGAGGTGCATCTTCTAAAAGAAAATAGAAGTATCCAGCTTCTCCCCGGCTTTAACGTGAAGGCGATCCGTACCAGCCATATTCCAGGCAAGCTCAGCTATTCCTTTCTTATTAATGAGACGTTTTTTTATTCGGCGGATATGAGGTTTGATGCGGAGCTGCTTGATACCCTTGTCCAGCAAGGCTGCACGACCATTTTTCATGACTGCCAGTTCACCTCTCCGGGTGCGGTCCATACAACGCTCGACGAGCTCAAGTCGCTGCCCGAATACATTCAAAAGCGCGTCATGCTGATGCATTACGACGATAACAGGGTCAACTATGAAGGTCAGACCGGCACCATGACCTTTGTGGAGCAGCATCACCTTTATTCCTTCTAAACGCAGCAAAAAAAGCCCGCCAATAGCGGGCTTTTTCGTTTATTTATAGAGGCTTTGTTCAGAACGTTGGCAGATTATCGAGATTATTGGTCGGATCGCCATCGGCATCTCCACGAATATACAGACCGCCATCTCTTCCTTTAAAGACATTGACGCCTGCAATCTGCCCTGTTTGCGCTTCTTGCAAGGCTTGTGCGTAATCGAGTACACGACCTGAGGAAGTCTTGAATGCCTGAAGATCTCCATCACCGTTCTTTTGTACCGCTACCAGTGACTCCCGGCCTGATTGGCCGAATCCTTGTTCATTCTCATTCATCGTTTTGCCTCCTTATGCATGCATGTCATTGTCTGCAAGTCTAGCTTGTCCGTCTTAAGAGCATATTATTCATCTCTTAAGCGACCGCCGCCTTTGCCCACATGCTTCTCCTCCGTCAAGCCTGGCTTCTTGTTTTCAGGATCACGTTTCAAGCCGTAAACATCTCCGAATATAGAGCGGCTCAGAGGGTATACATCAGTGGATATGCTTTGGAGATGCCCATCCTCGTAGGTCATGGCCGGCTCTACATTGCTTTTCACACAACCTGTGCACAGACATAAGCATGCTGCAGCAGCTGCGCAGATTAATTTTTTCAAACCAAAACCAGCCCCTTGGCATCTGTCGTTTTCTATGGGACTAGTATGTCCAATAGCCAAAAAATCAAACAACAGACCGCTCAGCGGCGGTATATCTATCGTTTAGGCCGTGCGTCCTTGGGTAGCTTCCTCCTCCACACAAAAGGCTCGTCATAGTCGAAAGTATCATGAATCACCATTTTTGCCGTGAGCACGATTACAATACCGCATATCCCAAATAAACCGATCAGCCAGACAACCAGTTCGGCAGCTTCCTTGATCATATAACCCGCCCCTTTCTCCAAGCCAAACGCCTATGAAGTAACGATATGCGCTCATCGGGTTGAATAGTCGTGCGGGAGACGGCAGCAGCGATTATTTTTCAGAAATTAGTCAACAAATCCTGTCATATTAATGAGTTCATGATACATCTTGTCCTTCTTGTCTTCCGTTATAAGTCCTCTTAGCGTAAAGTCTTCCTCATAGACCCGGGCCTGCTTATGCAGCTGCCGCATCTTTTCTTCAAATTCTGCTACAGTCAAAATGACCTTGGCCGGGTTGCCCGCCGCCACGCTTCTCTCGGGAATTGATTTCGTCACAACGCTGCCTGCCGCTACAATAGAACCTTGACCGACTGTGATCCCTGGCATGATGACCGCTCGCGCGCCGATAAACACATCGTCTTCAATTCTGACACTGCCGACTTTTGTATAACCAATCAGCGGCTTTGTACTTGCATCATGTGCTAATATGTAAGCTTGGGGAGCAATTGTAACATTATTGCCAATACGGATCAGCCAACAATGCGAATAGTCAAAGGTAACCCCAGGTTGTATGCTGCAGTTCTTTCCAATTCTCATGCCTAATTTGATGTAGTCCTCCAGCCAAACTTCCTCCAAAAAGTACTTTCGGGTTCTTACTTTCATGAAGGTAATCATTTTCTTTACCAATGAGATTTCACCTCTTCCAAGAGGAATGGGTTCTTCATAATGAATGATTCGTTCTTTAATACGAACATTATACAATGATCTCTCATCATCCACAATATGGAAATCAGTGGCGTTTTTAATTCGCAGAGCGTATGGTAACATAATAAGAGGAAACATGGGAATGGCTCTTGATTGAGAACGATACATAGTGGAGGATGACTTATAAATGCAAGCTAATAAACTAAAAATAATTATTCTGTTGTTGGCGTCCCTTACCGTTTGCTTTGCCTCGCTGCCTGGCAATTGGGGAATCCAAAGCGTACAAGCTGAAAACAAAATAATGGAATTCAAAGATGCTTCAGACCAAATAGTACTTCATTCATTCCGTTACCCTAGCACAATTGATGAAATCGACAATCTCTATGCTCATTACGCTTATGATGCTTCGAAGAAAAATCTCCCCATCGTCGTCCTCATGCACGGCTACACACAAGATTCAAGTTCCATGACAGACTGGATTATGAAGGACATGGCAAACTACGGATTCTTTGCCGTTGCCGTAGGGATGCGTGGTCGGGATCAGGCGGAAGGAACTATGGATGTGAATGGACGAGAGCTGTACGACATTATAGATGCTGTAGAATATGTTAAGAAAAACTTCTCCTCTTATGTGGATCCTGCCAATATCAATGTGTCCGGCTACTCAGGCGGGGGCGGCAATGCTTTTGGCCTTGCTGCCAAATTTCCCGATACCTTTAATGTGCTGGTATCTCATTTTGGCTTGGCTGATTACGGCTATGACAAGAATAACAGCTGGTGGGCAACCTCGAAAACGCGGCAAGCGAGTATAAAGCAGTATTTAGGCGATACGCCTCAGAGCAACAAGGCCAAATACTATTCACGCGCGCATCAATACGGCGTTGGTGAAAATCTGCAAGGCGGATTCTTATATATGTTCCACGATGCAGAAGACAATAATGTTCAGCCTGTTCAATCCAAAATGGTCAAGGAACAGATGGATCTCCATAAACACATCAATTACTCGTTCAACCTGAGTAAAAAAGGCGATGCCATCCGTTGGCTGCATGCCAGTCCTGACCAGGATCAGCAGGTAAGATTGTCGCGGGATATTTGGGGGCAGGCCATTCTAACCAAAAAGTACCCGCAGTGGACGATTGCCGAGAAAGGGAAGGTTCTGGTGCAGGGATATATTAAAACCAAACGGTTTTCAATCTGGTTAGACGACGGTACTGAAGAAGTGGCCGATATCACATACGACGCGTCCAGTGGCACTTATAATGTAAAACCACTGACTGGCTTGATGAAGGTAAGCATTACCCAGGGGACGAAAACAATATCTAAAACCATTTATAAGATGACGACATTGGTTGTGAAGTGATAGGATCCTGCACTAAATCCTCCCGGGCGGGAGGATTTTTTACCGCCTTGCTTTTTTTCTCCGGGCAGCAAAAGCTTTGTAGTTGTTTTAAATTGTAAGTCCACCTCTATACTGCACTTGCACCAGTCCTCTCGTTCGTCAACGCCATTCATTTGCCTCCTCTTGTATTTAAGCTCATGACTCTCCGGCCATCTTGTCGCAGCAGCCAGGCTGTGAGTTGGTCTTCGTAAATATGCCAGTTTGTCCAAGCAATGATTCTTATTTCACATATAATGGATTATCTCTTCTGAAGAGGAGGTGTAGCCCATGTGTAAAAAGACCTGGCACCCTAAAGTAATTAAAGTTGTGCTCAAGCCCGGACAAAAAGCCATCATTATTTGCAAGAAACACAAAAAACACAAGAAACATTATTGCTAATGCTTCACCCATTCAGGAGCATCTTGCTTTGCGAGATGCTCCGCTTTTTCTTGTTCTTACGGGTAGATTTACTTGGTTATGCTTGGACGTTCATACGAAGAATTCTCCTATCGGTTCGCATGATGTTCCAGGCACGTATGTTCAGTATGAAGGCTGTGCTGCCAGATCGACGAAGAATATCCGAACTCATGGGCTGTTCAAATTGATTAAATTGCTCGGTTACATATACCCAATCACACTATAATTGGCTTGCATAATTTACAGTACCCTACAAAAGGAGGTGCTTTGAATGTCAGGTCTTGTTGGTGGTGCTTTCACAAACACTGGAGTGATCCTAGTACTTTTCATTTTATTGGTGATCATCGCTTGTAGCTGTGGAGGCTTCGGAAGATACTAAACGAATATGACCACTGTAGCCGATAGGCACTATTCCGGAATGCATAAAACCTCCCTGCTCAACCCTAAAGGCGCCGCCAGCCTTTAGGGTATTTCCTGTTCAATCGAACCGAATATCATAGTCGTCAGCTTGGATTTGAACATTTCTATCCATTGACATAAAGATTCCGCCTCCTCTCATACAGTAAAGATAAAACTTCAGAGGAGGTATTACTTTGTCAGATCAGTTTGTAGCACGTTCATTAGATGAAGTACGCTTTTGGTCACGTATAATGAAAGAGCACTCCTTATTTTTGAGATTGGGATTCCGATGTGAAGATACTCAGTTAATTAATGAAGCCAATCATTTCTATACCGTGTTTGAAGCGATCGAGAATAGATCCAATGCATTTACAGCGGGAACAGATCCCAGTGTGATAAAAAGATTTAATGAAGAAGTCCATGCAGCAGTAACCTATATATGGGCCTTCAAGAGAAAGGTACTGGGTTTAATACTGACTTGCCAGCTTCCCGGTGCTAACAATTTCCCCTTGTTGGTTGATCATGTAAGCAGAGAAGCAAATTATTTTAGAAATCGCTTAGCGGAATTAAATTTAGGAAGATTAGAACCACTGCCTGACGCCATAATTGACGAGAATGTATTCTTTCTAAGAATAATGGCTGAACATGCCAAATTCATCAGTCACCTGCTTGATCCTTCTGAACGGAAGCTAGTTGAACAGGCGAATAACTTCAGTCAAGAATTCGATCAATTGCTTTTTCAAGCAAAGAATTTGGAATATATGCGTCCCCAATCACAAACAGTTCCGCTCCTTGACCAATTTCTTGATCAGAATAAGGTGTCCGTTAAAGCACTTCGTGACTTTAAGAAAACGGCTCGAGATTTAATCGAAGCCTGTCGAATTAAGAGCATTATTCATCCACTATTAGCCGATCATGTTTTCCGTGAAGCAGAACACTTCCTGGTCATAATTGATATGTTTGAAAGCAGCCTGAAGAGCAAACATGCTTAGCGTCACTATTTTACAATAACCCTTGGAATTGCAACATTATTTACCATGCTGCTCCGCCTCCCGTGTCACTGCTCATGTTCGTCAATATTCAAGCAATATTCACTCCACCTATTTAAAGGACAGACATATTCGGCCAATTCTGTGTTATCAAATAAATTACTAGTCCTTTCAAGCTTATCCCTCCATGTGGTTTATCTCCCTCGGACAATCCTTGGGTCAATGCCATTCCGTAACAATAATCCAAGCATGCCGAGTCAAGCATGCATAACTTACAGAGTACTCCAAACGTAAGGGAGGTGCTCTTGAATGGGTTGTGAAGGCGAAGTTGGCGGTGTCGGCACTGGTAGAGGAATCGGATTTATCCTCGTACTCTTTATCTTGCTGGTCATTATCGCTTGCGGTTGTGGCAGATTGTAATTGTGGTAGATTCGGTTATTAATTATTAAGCTTCGGAGTGCATCCCAACAACTACATTTACAAAGCACCCTGATTGACCCGCTCTGCGGGTCTTTTTCTATTTCTCTTAAAACTGTATCTGCTGCTGGAAGGCCTCCGTTCGGCGCTCGGCGATTTCCACAACACCACACAGATCATGATATAAGTTCGTATGCTCTTAATACACACGAGAGTAGCGTTACGTGCGTGATTATCTGATGCTCTATAAAGTGGGTTTAACACACCGCCTGTGTATCTTAATACGAGGCCACTCCATTGCAGGTAGCTTTTTCTGATTAAAGAGGAATAAACAATAAATGGGTAATGCTCCTAATATTACTTTTAGAAGTAAACAGCAAATAGAGCAGGTAAGGAGCGATCCCCTCCTGCTCTATTTTCATTTCCGATTCTTAGGCGGACCAAATTTTTTCGATTGACGATAGAGTATCTGCAAGATACTTCTCGTATAGTTTCATCCCCAGGTCATCGCCAGTTTTTTCATAATGTTCTATCCATTTGAGCAAATCATTCGCGCGGCCCTCCAAGGCTACTTTAACTTGTAGCTTTTCAGTTGATGTAAATCCCATCGTTAATCATCACCTCCCATATGTTTCGCCTGTTTAGGCTGGTGTTAAACTTTGTATGGCATAGTATATGCAAAAACGCACTACCTAGTTATTAATTCCAAATAACCCCGAAGAACATCTTCAGGCGGATTAATCATGATACACGATATCCTTTACCCTTTCGCATAATACAGACGATCCGGCATTTACCTGCTTCGCTGGGGATTGCGTCAAGAATGGGATGGTCCAGTGTTAAAAATGCTTGATCGCTACTCACATATCACGGGACATATGCAGCAAGAAGCCGCGGACGCTTTCGGGAAAATGTTTTATTCATAGGCAGAAACCCGATAAATCAAAAAAACCCTTGATTTATCAAGGGTTTCAGCGTTTAAGTTATGGTGATCTGAACAGGGTTCGAACCTGTGACCCCCACCCTGTCAAGATGGTGCTCTCCCAGCTGAGCTATCAGATCATAAGATAATGTCGTTCAGTGACAAATATTAATATATCAAAATCGAAAAACGAAGTCAACACTTAATTTCAACATTTTCCTGCACTAGCAAGTTCCGGAGCTTTGATTTGAATACCCTTCCCGATACAAAAGGGCCACCCGGAATTCGAGTGGTCTTATTTACATAGAAAATGAACCCTTCACCGCGTTACCCCTCCGGAATAAAGGGTAAGGCAATAGAAGGATGCGCAAACTATAAACGATCCGGATTGCCGATTTAATCAATTTTTACCGTTTTAAATACATTATCAAGCTTCTCATTCAGCTTCAGGCGTTTTTTCAGAGGAATTTTGATATCTCTGCCCAGCTCCTTGAAGAAGGTCTCCACATCACAGTTAACATTGCTCAGCAGCACAATCAACGAACCGCTTGCGGCAATATTATTGTTGTCTTCAGCAGGGACCGCAACATCAACCGTATATTTCTTGGTTAATGTATTGCTGTAGCGGGCAAATATCTCAATCAGTTCCTCGTTATCGAAATTTTCAATTGCGGCCTGACCTTTTGCAGTGAAATTTAAATTTACTCTCACGTTCACTTTACCCCTTTTCTTTGAACCATTATTATCGTCGCTGGCCATCCTGGTTGATCATATGGGTTCCTGAAGAGAAAAGCTCTTATACTCAACTCTCTAATCATAGCACAAAACAGCCCGGTTCATCGATAAATATATGAATAAAACAACTGGTGAATATTTCAGGCGCAACATTCGGCCGTTTCGGTCCGTCTATTGGGATACAGACAAGATAAATACCAAATAAACCCTGAGGTGATAAACCATGAAAAGAAGTCTGGTTATGCTGTCCGTTGTCGTCCTGCTGCTGTTTGCCGCAACCCAATCCGTATGGGCATTCTCCGACACGAAAAATGATCCGAATGAGTCCAAGATTGCCGATTTGCAAAGCAAAGGCATTCTCTCTGGAGGTAAAGACGGTTTATTCAAACCGGGAAATAATTTGACCTATGCGGAAGGCGTCTCGCTTATTGTCAAAGGTCTGGCTCTGAACATCGACACGATCCGCTTCGTCAAAGCGCCTAAAGCCAGTGATTATTATTCCAAAGCAAAAGACGGCTCCTGGTATGAGGATGCATTCATCATTGCACAATTTAACGGCATTAATCTTCCTAAGGATGTCGATCCCAATGCTGTCATGACGCGCGAGCAGTTCGCTTATCATTTGTTCCAGGGAATTATGAAAACAGGCGATTATGCGTTTATTGATATTTACGCGATGATTAATGACGAGGCGGATATCAATAAAGACTATATGAGCAATATTCAAAGACTGCTGATCGCCAAAATTGTCCAGCTCGACAGCAAACAAAATTTCTATCCGCAAAAAGCGATTACCCGCGGCGAAGCTGCCGGCTGGCTGTATAACTCCATCCAATTCGTAGAAGAACAGGCAAACAACACGGTACCGCCCGTTGAGGAGCCCACACCTTCACCGCTTAGCGATGTGATAATCAGCACGGTCGCCGTGAATGACAAAGTGAATGAAGTCACGGTCTCTGCCATGGCTCCAAACCCCGGCTACGGACTCAAAATCAGCTCCATCTCCTTTGACGGCGACAAGGCTGTCGTTCAAGTCGAGGCAACCTATCCAGAAGGCGATCAGGTCTATCCTCAGGTAATCACAGAAGTAAAATCGGTGACCTATGTCTCGTCAGCCTACACTCCCACGCTTGCTGACGCACCAGGTTCCGCAGGAGGATCAGACGGTAGTGTTGGTTCCTCAACCGGTATCATGCACGGTGACTCGTCACAATTGGACCCAGGCGATAGTGTGAGCCCGCAGTAATCGTCCGGCAGAGGAAAAGAAGCTTCCCAGGACTTTTCGTAAAGTCATCGGGGAGCTTCTTTTTTGATTAGTCTTTCGCAAGCTGCTCACGCCTCACTATGGCATAAATCCTTCATGGCCAAAATAAACCGCCCCCGGCTTCATCAGTTTGCCCAGCTCTCCAACAAAACGGTCCGCAGTTTCCTCCTCATAGAGGTGTTCCAGTCCAAGCAGGCGATAATGCTCCCGCATCCCAAGCTGTGCGGAACGTTTGCCCATGCTGCCGTCGCCGCGGAAGAAATCATCGACGACAACCCGTTCCACGGCTTCAGCGAGTTTTGCGGCAAAATGCTCTGAGCACGGCAGAAGCGGTGATACGGCGGCTTGAACCGGTATGCCATTATTCCTCAATTCGCGGATTGCGCTCCATCTGGCGGCGAGTGGAGGCGCTTTGGGAGTCAGCTGCTTGCGGATATCCTCCCGGTCCGTCTCAACCGTCATACTGACGCGGACATGACTGCCCAAACGCTTGAGCAAGTCCATATCCCGCACTACAAGCGGACTCCTGGTCTGCACAAGTACAAATTCAGGCGGCTTCTCCGCCATAACCTCCAGCACGAGCCTCGTCCGCATTGATGCATATTCTGCCGGTTGATAAGGGTCCGTTGCCGAGGACATGAAGACCGTTACTGGCCCTTTCTTCAAGGCTCTGCTCCATTCCTTGCGGAAATCCTCGCCTTCAAATGGCTTGGGATCCACCCACTCGCCCCATGGCTCATCGCGAAACATGGCAACCGGCATACGCCTGACATAACAATAGGAACAGCCGAAGGAGCAGCCAACGTACGGGTTCAGCGTATACGAATAACCGGTCAGATAGCCCGATGCGGGATTAAGCAGCTTCGATACCCGTTTCTTCGGCTCTGCTGGTGCCATAATTTACTCCTTGACCGCAGCGGATTCCAGCTGGGCGAGCGACGGCACGCACCAATCGATCTCCGGACGGCCAATGCTGCGAAGGAAATGGTTCGTGCGCGAGAAGGGCCGGCTGCCAAAAAAGCCCCGGTGCGCGGCAAACGGACTGGGGTGTGCCGATGAAATCATGCAGTGCGTGTCCGAATCAATCGCCGAGGCCTTCTCCTGGGCATGCTTGCCCCATAAAATAAACACCACAGGCGTCTCCCGCTTGTTCAAGGCCTGGACAATGGCATCGGTAAACCGTTCCCAGCCCAGGCCCTGATGCGATGCGGCAGCACCCGCCTGTACGGTCAGCACATTATTAAGAAGCAGCACGCCTTGTTTGGCCCATGAAACGAGATGCCCATGGTCAGGAATAGGACAGCCCAAATCATCCTTCAGCTCTTTGAAAATATTTTGCAAGGAAGGCGGAGTCTTGACGCCCGGCTGTACGGAAAAGCTCAGACCGTGTGCCTGATTTGGACCATGGTAGGGGTCCTGTCCCAGAATGACTACACTTGTCTTCTCGTACGATGTGTAATGCAGCGCATTAAAAATATCATGCATGCCCGGATAAATGGTTTGTCTCCGATATTGTTCCGCAAGATGAGAGCGGAGTTCCTTGTAGTAGGGCTGCTCCAGCTCCTGATCCAGAATCGAAGCCCAATCATTTTTGAATATGACAGCCAACTTCATTTCCTCCTCCAATGAAAATTAAAAAAAGCACCCCTCCGCTATACTCATCTGCTGACGAGGATATTACGGCTATGAGATGCTGATTTCTTTTCCGACTGCTCGTCCTTCGAACGTTATCGGTATGTATGGATCCTATAAGTACAAAGCTGGTGCCGAGGACGGGAATCGAACCCGTACGGTGGTCACCCACCGCAGGATTTTAAGTCCTGTGCGTACTTGCATCACGTAAAAAGCCTATAACATCAACACTTTGCAGTATCTGCATGATTTAAGCTTAACAGGATTTGCTAAGTTATAATCAAATAAGTAATTAAATCCTGTAAACTAACATTATTAAATATATCATGAGTTAAACAGGTAAATCAATACTTCTTCGTTGATCTTAATAAATGTGTGTGACGAATGTATACTCTGAACTACCCTCTATTTGAGCATTCGCTAATGAGCCAATCTACTTCTTCTTCAGACAATTCACGATGTGTCCTTGTTGAGTCAGAGATAGTTTTTAACTCAGATTGCTCACCACGTTCAACCTTTCCAAAATCTATATTTAGAGATTTAAGTTTGATAACTATTCGCTTATCAAATGGTAATGGATAACTTAATATCTTTGAATGTTCTCTGTTCCCTATTATAACGACATCATCATTTTTTGAATCAGCTATTAAATTGGCTATCTCAGCTTGGTTTTTTTCCTTAGTAAGTAATTTTTCAACATAGAAATACGCCGTTAAATATTCTTTCTGATTGTATGAAGTGTGAAAAAAGATGTAGGAACCAATTTCAATTTTATTTCTAAGAATTGCACCTCTTGAACCACTATCCCCATATGTAAGATAAGTGAAGTTAGGATCAACATGATTATTAATGTCTTCTGGCTGTACGTATTTAATTAATAAATGCTTCATGAAATTCCTCCAAATAAGAAGTAATTAAAATTAAGTTTATTTATCTTACATTTCCACACTAACTAATGGTTCTCTTTGTACTATTCTGGGGAAACTACTACTAAGCATCGCAATGTCCTCATCCTTCATTTACGAAATATGCTATCTGTGATGCTCCGCCTTACTCCAAAAAAGCTGAGAAGTCAAATTTACAAACTTCACAAACAACTTCCATACTAATAAGAAATGATTCGCTCCATAGAGTTATTTTCCTCATTATATTGTTATTCAATATGTGACTTGTTCTCATTCCATGGTACTGATTCATATGCTTTATCCCAACCAAAATATAATTGACTAACATATTTCCCATCATATTTCATTATAAAGAGAAGACTTAGTTCAAGATAATGTAACCCTAACTTTAATATATAAAAACTGAAGTCGCTTTGTAATGAGTGAAATTTTTTCCTCTTTTTAGGGTGAACTATATTATTTCTGAAATCAGCAAGTAAATGTGAAGATTCACTATATTTCAATCTTCTTATATCTTCTAAATATGGAAATTCATTAGGGATTGCAGTATCCTCACAAAATTGCTTGAAGAAAACACGAAAAATATCCGAAGCTCTCATGTCCTTATATTCATGTTCTTTCAGAATCCTCGTGTCTTCAACAAGATATGCCCAAGCTAATGTTTCCAATGCAACTTGGTTTGACACTATTTTATTATCAATAATCCCATCAGATTGACACTCAAGATACCAACTCAAGGTATTAGTCAGAACAACTCTCCAGTATTTATCCTGCAACTTACTGTAAATAGACGGTAGAATTTTAGAAATTGTTTCCCACTCATTATTCGGAAACCACGTCTTCCTATATTTCCATTTATCTATTATAGGAGTTTGATACTTACACCAGACTACCTCGTTTTTATTATAGCCCTCTAATAAAACAATTCCCACACGCCTTCCACAAGCAAAGGATAGCGTCCAGTATAATGCTTTTTCCAATTCCAAAATATTATTAGCTTCAAACGCTTGCCCATCATGTCTTTTAATGAGACAGAGATGGGTTATTCCATAACCACCAGTATTTTTAAGTTTTTCATTAATCTTTTTCTCACTATAATCAGGTCTTTTGTCAATGATAACCTCCCATTCATTTATATTTATTTTAATCCTGTTCCGAAGTCCCATCCCCTTATATTGTACAATTTCTCCATATGTGTTCAAAAAGTTAGCAATTCCACATTTTATATAGAAAACTTTTTTTGATGGTTGTACCATTATATTGGTTATTTCACCTTCAATTTTCATACCATCAGAGTTGCTTGAAAATTTACTTATTATCACATCGCACTTAATATAATTAGGTAATGCAAACTTGATTTTATTTTTTTCTAAGTTACTGAATAAACTGAAAATCTCATCATGCCGATGATTAGTTTCACCAAAAAACTTAATTGTTGGACTGGGAAGCCAATCTAATCTTATTTCACCTTTAAAATCAAATTGCTCTGAATCATTCATAACTAAGACAATATCCCCTTGATAGATAGGAATAGCCTCATTTACATCAAATTTCAGGTAATCTGCTTCTAATGCTTGGTCATAATTTAACAACGAACTCAGCTCCTTCATAAATAATTATCGGGCTCCTGTGTCTCAGATCTGTAGGAGCAATATTATGACCGAGCTGTGAAACTAGTCTTAGTTGAATTATTAAGACTATATATGTCTGCTACTGTAGATTAGTTAAATACTACTCATGGTCTAATTTTTTTGAGAAATCAACTTATAGTCTCCGTTGAATACATGCTTATGAGTTTATGAGTCTCAATTACTTATTATTCACTTGCCTTTCCACCTAAGTTTTTACCCACATTATGTATTCTTGTTTTTACTTATTCGTTCTTAAATGCTCTATAGATATTTCGAATTACTTTATCTTGATCTTCCTCTTGCTCCATCCTATCAAGTATAGATACAATGTTCTCAACTCTTTGGGCATACCAATCAAGGCTGCTTACACCTGCTAACAAATTTACTTTGAAATCATATGGGTCAGGCAATAGTCCTTTCTTAAATATCATTGCAATATAGATTAGAACTTCCCTAACATTGTATGAGAATACTTCAGTCCAAATACGAGTTTGTTGGTATTGAACAACAGCCGATTCTATTGCAAAAGAAGAAACAGAAAATCTATATTTATTCTTAATATACTTGCATAAACGTACGAGATTCCTGAAACCCTCATTGTTTTTTGCAGCACCATCTAGTAAATTTATGTCTTCACGTGGAGATGTAATAATCCAAGATCCTTCTTTATCACCTTTAGGGATAATATAAAATATTGAGTCATCATCATTCCGTTTGAATATTCCTGCAGGAACTAAGTCAATTTTGAAATTATGTTTTTGAATATATGCGGTGATTGCTTGTCCATCTCGTTCTGGCGCTTGCCCACCAAAGCTTTCTGTAACAGTAGCAACTGCACTCTGAAGCCAGTTTAGTATTCTAGTAGGACTTACACCGCTATTATCTGACTTTCTGTATTTATTAGCATATCGATAATTAGGTATTGCGTTTCCCTGTCCAATCCCATATTTTGTGCCACCTTTAGAGAAAACACCCGTATTACAGTCAATAACTACAAGTACATCAAATTCGTCAACATTAGACACTTTTGTCCTTTTGAAATAACTACCGAAGTAAACAAAAGGCGAAGGAGTGTAGAGGATAGGTTCATTTGAACGACGGTTGATCTCATTCTGTAGCCTTCTTAGGAACCATTCTCTACTACTTACTGCAGCACTAATATCTGTTCGATTTAGTTTAATTTCTTCGTAAATAAATTCATCAATCGCTGTATCAATATTCCCCATATCATCTACTCACCTTTGCGCTGTTTTTCTGATACGGTATATAATTCCTCACCATCGTTCAACCCTTGTTGGGCAATACGATAGTCTGTATTTGAAGTAGGAAATGCATCAGCATCATTATTAATTTGATTACAAACTCTTGATAAGTTTTCCAACTGCTCCCGAAGGCTTTCAGGATCAAAATGTTTGTCAATAAAGTACGCTTCAACTCGATTGCATTCTTTTGAAACGACTAAATATCGGGAGGCTATACTTCTGTGCCCTTCAACTTGCTTCTGAAAATTGAAAAAAGTTTGAATGGCAATAAATGCTGCAGTAATTAAAGATAGAAGCGCCCCTATCCATTTTCCCCCAGTTAGACCATTCATTTGAAAAAAATGCAAAAAGTATAGAACCAGCAAGAATATTTGCCACTAAACTACTAATTCCAATGTAAGTATGATACTTCTGTTTTCTCTCAGCAGCATTATAATGCTTCTTCTTACCATAAAGTGCATCAACACGTAATTCACGCACCAATTCCAAAACATTATTCGTCATGTTTTATCTCCACCTATATTTGTATTAACAATTCATAAGACTTAAAGCTAGATTTATATATAATGCATAAAATACCACGTTTGATGCGATGATTATTAATTGCCACCTTCAAATTTTCTTTGTTTGATTCATCACTGGAAGACTTTACAATAACAATACTTATTGGTTTATAATCCCTCTAACAGCTTCTGCTATTACAAGTATTCCTCAAATACATGTTTATAGTTATAATGACCTATACAACATACTAACATATTCCAAATGATAGGAGGACAATTATTTGGCTAGAAGACGTAAAAGGATCGACATTTTAAGAACTAGCATTACAAGTAGTAGTCAACTATGGATTTCTGCTCGCCTTTTCTCACCATTTTACGCTCAACAGAGAAACACAAAAAACATAAAGTAAAGGAGCACTGTCTTGAAACATACAAGTAAGTTGCACTCTATAACTGCAAGTGAATTAGAGTTTCAAAAATGGCGTGAGATAATTCTATCAGAAGAATATCATATTTTGGATATTGGAAGATGCTTTCCCAGCGAAGAACTCGAAGAGATATTTTTGGAACATGCTCATGAAATTAATGAGGAACATATTAACACATTACTTCGACGATTTTTAATGACTGCGGGAGAATCAAGTAGGGATACAACCCGACTAGAATTTTACAAAAATAAAGAACTCTTAGGTTCGCGGAATGACGCATATAATTCAGAATACTATAAGAGATTAGCTTCAGAAGATAGATTTGCATGGGAAGGCTTGTCTTGGATTATTGATTTATTACCCGATAACCCGAAGATGGCTATTGACGTTATTAATGCATATGAACTTGCGCATCTCTCTGTACTAGATGAATATGACATATATGGAATGCATGATGCAACTTTAATTATCCGTAAAAAGTTTATTGATGTTAAGCAACCGCGAGCGGTTCTTCTTAGTTTAAGCCCACGAGAATTTGAATTGCTAGTAGACGCTTTGTACGAAAAAATGGGATACAAGACCACTCTGACTTCCACAACAAGAGATGGTGGCCTTGATGTAATAGCGGAATCAAATGAACTAGGAAAATCAGAAAAAATCATTGTCGAATGTAAAAGACACGAGTCAGACATCGGACCTGATTACATCAGAGCATTAACAGGTGTTGTGTTCTCAGAACGGGCGACTAAAGGAGTGTTGGTTGCAACCTCGAATTTCACAAAAGAATCTGTCAAATTTGCCATGAAAAATGGAATTGAACTTATTAACCATGATGATCTAGTAAAGCTACTCAATCTCTACCTTGGATCAGAATGGTCGGTATACCTAGATAGAATCATACAGATTAGAAGGTTACATCATGTTAAAGAAGAGATTGACGGATAAGTTTTATGTCGGTAATGGTTTACCATTCCGTAGCTTAGGGAAAATAAGGAATTAATCTATTAACGCGTTTCATCATATGGACCATATTCTCATCCACAATGCGTGCTTGGTCTGCTTCTTCATACTCGTTCTTTTGTGATTGTCAAAACCAATACAAATAAAAGGTTTGTTTACAATGAATATATCAGATACCTCGTTTGAAGCTACATAAAATTTTACTGGTTTCTTTTTAGGAATGGGCGCAGTATTAGCATAAGAATGGCATGGGACTAACTTACAGTCAATTCTCAATCACTAAATATGTGAAAAGCAACAATAAGCAAGGCTCTCATCTGTTTATTGTTGCTTTCTACGAATTTGATTTATCATTTTAGTTGAGATCAATCCTTGAACCAGTAATTTGAACATTCCCTGTTGCGTTCAATGTTATATCACCATTGATATTAGCTTTCAATCCTGTATTACCTACCTCTACAATACTACCATTCGAAAGCTTCAAGTATATTGTCTCTCCTGCTTCATCTATTCCAAAGCTTGTACCAGAAGAATGTTGAAGCTGAATCATCCCACCTTCGGTCTTTACTCTAACTTCTTTTCCCTCAATTCTTACCGGCTTACCTAAACTTGCTATATCAATTCCCTGATCATATAACTTCACTTCTCGCAAATCACCTGAATTACTTGCGTTATACTTGAAGTGAAACTCAGTAGGTAATTTATAAATATACCCCCTTGCGGTATCACCATAATTCGTTCCTGTATTGACTATGACACCATCGCCAGCACCCCATACGCTATATGGATGCGATGCAATACCAGAATCTTGGAATGCAATCTTCAACTTATCTGTTTCATCCATCTCATAGCTATATGCAATGTAAGGAGTCACATCTGTAGTCAGATACTTCTTCTCAGAATCCTTCCAATACAACGCATTTCCCCTTGAATCAATTGCAGGAGTCTTCGACGTAATCCTACCAGTAATCCATCTCGCTTCATTGTTCATGATATCGATGAAGTCAATGTATCCTCCAACATTCCCATCCTTCGCCAACGTTTTCAGGTGGTTAACTGCAAGGTCTGCGATGTATCCATTGTCCGCTGTGATTGTATTCGTAATGATATGTTCAGAAGTAATCAGTCCAGCACCGATGATATCGAACTTGTTGAGATACAACTTTCTTTCGTCTCCATCAATAAGCATATCACCATCACCAGAAATGATTCTGAGTCTTATCGCACGAAGTTCCTCTGCATAAAAGTTTCCTTCTATGTCAGCATAGAACTTATCTACCCATACTGGCGCATTAGCTGAACCTGTATTTTTTTGAAGCGCGAACCCTCTGGTAGCGTTCATGATTGCCCTGTTCATCATGTTCCCTCTCGTGACTACAATGCCATTCTCAGCGTCGATAACAGTGTTGTTGTAGTTTCTACCTAACTGCATCGAACTCTTCTCTAGGAAGTCAGAAAGCTTCTCTCTAGCGCCCTCATATGCCTTGTAGAAGTCTTCCCACTTGGAATGGAATATCAGCCTTGTCGATCCAAGATCGTTGACGATATGAGTTGTAGCATTCATATTCGCGAAGATTGGATTCATATATGAGGTTAGTGAATTGTACGAAGAATCCAACTCACTCCCTGCTGTCATCAACTGGTTTCTGGCATCATCTAATTCATAATAAGATGAATCTCTATCGTTATATACACTTGTTGCGTATCTTTGTATTTGATCCTTTAACGTAATGTACTGTTTCGTAATACTCTTATACTGATTGGACAGTGTGATCTTCTCTGTAGAAACAATTACATCGTCGAGGACAATGGAATCTAGCACAGTAAAGTCAAAGTTAAGAGCATCAGCATCAAGCAGCACATCGCCAAGCTTCGTTTCAATTCGCAAGCGTTTAGCTACCAAGTCTTCCGCAATGAGTGTTCCATCCTCATACGATGAGTTTCCGATAGATGCATACACTTTATTTGTCCATTGGTTATTCTCCCACTTCTGCAATGCCAGTCCATTCGTTGCATTAAGAACAGAACGATACTTTCCATCACTCCTTAAAGCAATGAATCCATACTCGCCAATAACGACATTGTTATAGAAGGTTCCCATATTCAGACCAGAATAGAATTGGGCATCTTCGATTTTATTTCGAAGATTTATCTCTTCATCATAATAAGTCTTGAACTTCAAGATGAACTCAGCACGATCAGGGATTTCACTCGTTTGATCTGTTTTAGGAGAATTGATGTTAACATTTAATGGCTCTCTGCCTACAATGTCAATGTATTGTGCCATGTAGTCAATCAATGCATTATATGCATTTGACAGCGGTGTTGTGGAATACAGATCGATTGTGCTTGGAGTTTTAGATAAGAATTGAGCATCCATATCAAATACATCATCTCGTTGTGAGCGTTTATATTCTTCTGCCTGTTCAAGCATCCTGTGATAGCCTGATTCGATCTTATACAGTTCAGTAATGACCTGCGTCTTTTCAAGCGTTGTCAGCTTATTATCCATGACGATATTCTTGAAGTCTCCAATGTTTAGGTAGTTATTCTCAGCGTCCAGAATAACATCACCCACATTATTGACGATCTTGATGTTCTCAGCTACAAGACCTTTCGTGTAGAGAGTTCCATCACTTGGGTCTGCCCACAGAACCTTCTCCCATCCATCAGGATGATTTGTTGTATCTGTGGTCGCTTTGTCGATTACAAATCCAGAAATATCATCCATTTTGACTCTCGTAATATCATTAAATGACCAGAGTCCAAAAGTATCTGGTTCTTCATCAACTAAACCAAGCTTCATGACAAGCTTCCCATTGCGGTCAAAGATTTCACCTTTGGAGCCTTGGAATTTCAATACACCATCCTCGTCTTCAAGGGCAAGGTTTGTACCCATGAAAATCTTTCCGTAGAGTCTTTCAGCCACTATACAGTGCTTCTGATAATAATCAGCCAGAACACTTATACTAAGCATTCTTAAATCATGTGGTTCTTTGATTTGGTGTGTAAGATATCTACTTATTCCTTCTTTATTTATCCTGAACACAGAAAGCATCCCGCCGATACCTTCAAAAGCAATGCTATCAAACACTCTTTTATAGGTTTCTTTAACAGTTCGGCCCCCAAATATGTTCATACATGCAACTTCATGCGATTCCCTGGTCTTTATCCCTGCGGAGAGTACGTGAATGCCACCCTCAGGAATATTGCTATGAATCACAGGAATGAAGTTATTGTACGACGATAACTGATGAATAACAGTCTGATCCCCATCATGTTCACAAATTACGATTTCAATGACTTGTCCGGCATAATGCTGATAGATAATCTGTCTAAGCTGCTCAATGCCTCTCGTTTTTGATTGCTGAAATTTCTCCATCACACTATAGCAAAAGTGCAGTTCACCAGAAGCGAAAATAATCTTATCGTCAACTTGATACAACTTTATTGCTTCGGTATCTTGCCTGAATAAGTCCCCATTAACTTCAATTGAAGTTGCGCTATCAGAACCAATAAACACATTATCTCTTGTCTGAATAATAGTGGCATTGCTCATTCCAATCACACTCCCTTACTTTTTTCTATACAAAACAAAAGCCTACGAGCTTGAATTTGCTCATAGGCTTTGTTAATTATTGCTTATTCTTCATCGTCATCATCATCACGCATGGCTCGTGCAATTGATTCGCGTGCTTCCTTACTAAGAAGATGAAAAGGGACTATTCGATCATGATGCTCTCGCATATTCAACCAATACTCAATATCCTTAATAGCATCAAGAGCATAAGAATCATAGTATTGCTCTAAACAATCTGGATTTGAACATTGTGCGCCATACACCTTTACGCTCAATAACCGCTTATTGTTTGATTTTAACGGAATATCCAATAAAACATTTGGTACATCATCACTTCCACACAGCGAACAAGTGACCAAGTTAATTGCTTCTTCCTGATAATCTGACTTTAGTTTCCGAGCTTCATACTTTGCTTTTTCTTTTTCAAGTTCTTCTTCACCCAGATAGATTTTCCACAGATCCTCTAAACTTTTACCTTCGAGTGAATGTGAGGTATTATTATTGTCTTGGTTTTTCTTCATAATCCCGCTCCTTCATTCTAAATAAAACTCATCTTCCATTTAGAATCGTTTTAGAGTCTTCAATAAGTCCTGAACTTCCGAATAATGAACATCAATCATTTCTCCATCTTCAACTAAAGTGATCTGTATTTGGGAAAAGAATCGTGAATAATCTGATACTCTTCTCCGCGTTTTACCACTAGATATTAAGCGAATATACACTCTATAGTCGCTCATATTTTGATTAGGCTCGACAGCTAGAATAAACTCCTTGTAATCACGAGCCATTCCTTTTGCCATTGGTAGAACACCCTTAACTTTGACTTTCACTTCATGACCAATTAATGATTCGAGTGGGACGCTGCCTATGGTGCTACAAGATGTCAAGACAGCTTTTTTAGATTTTTAAGGTGTGAAATCATGCACAAGGTGTCGCTCTTTCGTTCTTCCTCATCGTTTGGATATCGCTCTTAACTGGAAATAGTAATCATGAGATCCCCCGCGCGAAGATGTCCATGGGTGGAGGACACAGCCCAAGCGAAGGCGCGGGAGCTTTGTTTATTCACTTGTGGATTTGAAAACGACCGCTCGGTTGTACACAGCTTCCGGCGTATGATTTTGAAGCGATTGATGCGGCAGATAATGATTGTGCAATTGGATGTAACGTTCCACGCCGCGCCTTGTTTCTCGCGGGCTGTTGTAGTCGTGAATATAGATCTCATTGTATTTCAAACTGCGCCAGAAGCGCTCAATGACAATGTTATCGGTGGCACGGCCCTTGCCGTCCATGCTGATCCTGACGCCGTTCTCCTTCAGCAAGTCGATATACTGGGGACTGGTAAAATGGCTCCCTTGATCGCTGTTGATAATTTCAGGCTTACGACGCGCCAATGATCGTCTCATGGTCTCCAACACGAAACCGATTTCTAGGGATTGATCAAGTTGCCAGTCAACGATGTATCTGGAATACCAGTCCATAACGGCATAAAGATACAGCCAGCCTTGTTTCATGCGTATGTAAGTGATATCCACAGACCAAACGTGGTCAGGTCGAGTGATGTTCAACTTACGCAGCATATAGGGATAAATGCGATGCTGCAGATCACGCTTACTCAGGTTTGGACCAGGGAAGATCGCCATGATTCCCATTTCTCGCATGTAGCATCTTACGGTGTTCTCGTGAATACAATCTCCTTCCCGGTTCATAATGGCAGCAATCTTTCGGTAGCCCAGAAACGAATGCGCAGTGTAAAGCTCGTCAATCCGGTGCTTGAGGCGTATCTCCTCCGTAGATGGAGGTACCGGCTTGTAGTACAGGCTGCTACGGTTGAGGCCTAATAGCTCGGCTTGCACGGTAATGGCCAGCTCAGGGTTCTGCCAGTCCAGGAGTTCGAGGCGCTCTTCTCGTGACCAGTTAGAGACCAGATTTTTTTTTAATCCACGACAATTGCGTGGAGAGTTTCCCAACTTCGGCGTAGAGTTCACTGATCTGCTGTTCATAATCCAGTTTCATTTTCGTGATGCCTTTCCGATCGTCTACGAACAACTGAGCGAGGTTCTGGATCGCTTCCGTCTTCCACCGGGTGAGGACATTGGCATGGATGCCATGCTCGGTTGCAAGCTGAGAGACAGACTTTTCTTCTTTCAGAATTTCCAGCACTAGACGCGCTTTTTCTTCCGGAGTGAACTTCCTTCTTGTTGGCTTCATACAACTAAGATACTCCTTTTTCGCTGTCTAGTTTCTATGTAGCATTATAGCCATTCATATTTGAAGCTTGCATTTCAGACATTGAAATCCCTCCATATTGGTTTGTTTTAGTTTCATCTGACTTACTGATTCATGCAGTTATAATTACATTTCAACCCCCCTACTCAACGAATGCCAAATAAAGTGCAGCGCCAATTTTTCGTAAAAAAAAGCAAAGTAGCTTAGTAGCTACTTTGCTCGTAAAAACCGTATGATTTTGTCTCGGGATTCCGATCTATATGGAAACTTATAGACACGACACTCATCTCTTTCATAAAGGTATTATTACGAGAGCATACCATACCAAATACAATTTGTAAATTTATGCCAAATAAAGTACTATTTAAAAAGGGAGATCATTCAGTTCGTCATCATCATTTTCTTCAATAGATGAATCTTCATATAGATATCTTCCTCCTGTCCTTTCGTATGCCGCTTGACTCATAACTTTCCGTACCTCTACTTCCCTTCTTGAATCAGTAAATTGAGTTCTATTCAGTGTCCTGTAACCATTCGCTGGAATACTCTTATCCTGAGACAAAAAAGGCACAAAAGTGCTGTGGGAATTTGTAATCATATTATGCGCTTCCAAGGTTGTTATTGCTTCTGAAAGCTTAGTACTCTTTATACCAGTGTTTACAACTAATTGTTCAATGGGGCTATTGTATTCACCTCCGAAGTAGCTATTCATACTCTTGATGAAAGAATACAAATAGAATCCAACGACTCCTATATCGCTGTGCTTCATGCAGAAGATAAATGTATTAATGTCCACCTCAGTGGTGTTTTCGAAGCGATAGAAATAACCTGTTACTTCATTCTCTCTTTCTGATTGTTCATCTCCATAAATACCTCTTACAGGAAAATTAATCATTTTAGCCCTTGGTTTATCAAATACCCCAGTCAATCTATTTTGGGATGAATACATGTGCCAATCTACAAAATTATAATCTGTATTTCCATATTCATCAGTGTAATAATCATAGCTTATAGGATAATCACCTTCCTTTCGCAAGTAACCTAACTTCGAAAGGATACCTTGTTTCTTGGTGATATAACTTTTCCCTTCTTTTCCTCTACTGTCAGGTGAAGTGTTGTGGATTGTCAACAGTAAATCAGACAACCTTTTTAAGGGCTTCTTGGCGATACTGAATAGGCGTCATATAGCCTAATGTTCCATGAATGCGATGCTTGTTGAACCAATTAACATAATCGTTTAATTCCAGTTCCAAGTGACGAAGGCTCTGGAAGTTCATCTGGTTTACGAACTCTGTTTTCATGATTTTGTAGGTGGCTTCGGCTACAGCATTGTCGTATGGACAGCCTTTCGCACTTAGAGATCGGCCGATTTCAAAGGTACCTAGAAGCTCGTCTATCTTTTGATTTTTAAACTCGCTGCCACGGTCCGTATGAAACCATTGAATATAACGCAAATCACCCTGGACGCTCGCAAAGGCGCGGGAAATCAGAGCAGCGTCTTTATTCGGACCTGCACTGTGGCCAATGATCTCTCGATTGAACAAGTCGAGCAGCACACAGATGTAATGCCACCTGTTCTGAACCTTCACATAAGTCAGATCACTGACAACGAAGCGCTTTGCTTCCTCCTGCTCGAATTCGCGGCCCAAAACATTCTCTGTTGTTGCTTCATTAGGAGTGGTTTTATGGGGCTTATATTGAGCCACTGTGTAGGTCGAGACTAGCCCTTGCTCTTTCATAATCCTTCCAATTCTACGTCTGGAAACGACGATTCCGCGTTCCTGGAGCTTAACCTTAATCTTTCGTGTACCGTAAGCTTTTCGGTTATTGTGGAATATCTCTACAATCGCTTCGGTTATATCGTCTTCGTTCAATTGTTCTTTCGCGTCGTAGTAATACGTACTTCTTGCAATTTGCAGGACGTCGCACATTGCTGATACCGAGTATTTATCACGGTTATTCCGGATGATAGCTACTTTCGTCCCATGATCAGCGCTGCTTGCTTTAAAATATCCACTTCCATTTTCAGACGCTGGTTCTCTTTTCGTAAAGCGATCAATTCGTTCTCGTCTGACGAGCGATTGTCCTTCTCCTTGAAGGAACCGCTTGTCTCATCTTGTTTGATCCAGCGGTCTAAAGCAGAGGCTGTGAGGTCATATTCCTCCACAATCGCCGCTCTGGACTTCCCATTTTTATAGAGCTCCACCAGTTGTTTTTTGAATGCTGGAGTAAAGGTACGTCGTTCTTGTTTTGGCATTGTAGAGATCCGCTCCTTCATAATGATAGGTTCATTCTACAAGCCCTTATTTTTTCTGTCCAACTAAGTGTAGACGATCCAGTTGCAGATCATGTACATGACCTTATCATCAATAAAATTCTCTCTAAAGTAGTCTTCATAATAAGTAAAACGAGCATATCTATACATGTACGAAGCTAAATAAAGATAAGAAAAGGCAAATGCTATGTGAGTCGCATTTGCCTTTCTTGATTTGAAATCTTCGCATTTGACCAAGTCGTTGAAAACCCCATTTGGCATGTATATTCTATGCTTACTTTCTCCATCTGCCCCTAAAATCATTCTAAGCTGTTTTTCGTCATAATAAGTACCACTGTTAATAGCCAAGCCAACCACCTCTATATATTCACTATTGGATCGTCTACACTTAGTTGGACAGAAAAAATAAGGGCTTGTAGAATGAACCTATCATTATGAAGGAGCGGATCTCTACAATGCCAAAACAAGAACGACGTACCTTTACTCCAGCATTCAAAAAACAACTGGTGGAGCTCTATAAAAATGGGAAGTCCAGAGCGGCGATTGTGGAGGAATATGACCTCACAGCCTCTGCTTTAGACCGCTGGATCAAACAAGATGAGACAAGCGGTTCCTTCAAGGAGAAGGACAATCGCTCGTCAGACGAGAACGAATTGATCGCTTTACGAAAAGAGAACCAGCGTCTGAAAATGGAAGTGGATATTTTAAAGCAAGCAGCGCTGATCATGGGACGAAAGTAGCTATCATCCGGAATAACCGTGATAAATACTCGGTATCAGCAATGTGCGACGTCCTGCAAATTGCAAGAAGTACGTATTACTACGACGCGAAAGAACAATTGAACGAAGACGATATAACCGAAGCGATTGTAGAGATATTCCACAATAACCGAAAAGCTTACGGTACACGAAAGATTAAGGTTAAGCTCCAGGAACGCGGAATCGTCGTTTCCAGACGTAGAATTGGAAGGATTATGAAAGAGCAAGGGCTAGTCTCGACCTACACAGTGGCTCAATATAAGCCCCATAAAACCACTCCTAATGAAGCAACAACAGAGAATGTTTTGGGCCGCGAATTCGAGCAGGAGGAAGCAAAGCGCTTCGTTGTCAGTGATCTGACTTATGTGAAGGTTCAGAACAGGTGGCATTACATCTGTGTGCTGCTCGACTTGTTCAATCGAGAGATCATTGGCCACAGTGCAGGTCCGAATAAAGACGCTGCTCTGATTTCCCGCGCCTTTGCGAGCGTCCAGGGCGATTTGCGTTATATTCAATGGTTTCATACGGACCGTGGCAGCGAGTTTAAAAATCAAAAGATAGACGAGCTTCTAGGTACCTTTGAAATCGGCCGATCTCTAAGTGCGAAAGGCTGTCCATACGACAATGCTGTAGCCGAAGCCACCTACAAAATCATGAAAACAGAGTTCGTAAACCAGATGAACTTCCAGAGCCTTCGTCACTTGGAACTGGAATTAAACGATTATGTTAATTGGTTCAACAAGCATCGCATTCATGGAACATTAGGCTATATGACGCCTATTCAGTATCGCCAAGAAGCCCTTAAAAAGGTTGTCTGATTTACTGTTGACAATCCACTATTCTATAATCATTACCTACACTGGTATTCCTTCAAGGCTATCTCTAACTCATTATTTTTTTCGAACATCCAGAAGGGCATAAGAGTTTTAGCGTGAAGAGCATAGCAAATAAAAGAAATACCCTTGTCCATTTTAAGAAACTTGAACAAAGGTACCGAGTAACAGTAAAAATATTCTGTTGTAAATGTCCTGTTCACAATGATCCATTCCCTTCGTTACCAACCGCACTAATAATGAACTCACGATATTGTTTTTCCTTTTCTTTGTGAAGGTTCACAATTTCGTTCTCGTACATTGATAACATAGGAACCGATACCCCGATTTTTGATGCAAGGTCTTTTAATTTTATCTTCTGCTGCTTTCTCAACAACTGGTATCCTTGCCTTACACTAAACTCAAATTGCATTCTGTAACTCCCCCTCAAAATTGTCTTCTTAACTAATTAAGTGATGGCAGCTTAAAAAGTTAAGTAATTTGGCAGGGGATGTTGAAAATCAATAACGTGCGATTTGCGGTGTATATATAATATATAGATATACATCTGCAATAGATTTATCTAGATATAATACATATTATATATATGCCGTAAATCGTACATTTTAGAAAATCGACTTTCTTAAATGTCTAAATGCATTGCACACAGTTGCAGCGATTCATAGCATTACAGATTTTAAAGACCTTTAAAGGTTTGCAAGGTTTGAACAACGTTAAAGGTACTTTAAAGGTTCTCAGATTGCATGTCGCGCTACCTTTTAAAGTGTTTTTACCACATTGAAATTCTCTGAAAGCTTGCAAAGGTATGAAAGGTTTCAAACCTTTAAACGAGGTTGAAACTATTCTCAAACTCGTCTTTCCTCCAAAATCACAATTAGAGACGCAGCACAATCACTGTACATAGAGATGTGATTATCGAATAAAATTAATAACTTCACGAAAGAGCCTTATCGTAATCACGAAAGCGATTTGTTACAGATATTAGGGATCGTTCGTAGATCGAGGTCGGAAGTCTGGGAGTATGAGTTACCAAGTTGTATAGAAAAATCCTTTGGTTTTCAACTGTAAACCATCCCCTCCCTATGGCTGCTCTTTTTCCATAATTGTGGTTATGGAGAAATTGGTTCGCTCTCACTCAGCGCGTGGTTTGAAGCGGGCAAGTTGTAAAAGAAGAAGTAACGATGATTAGCCTCTTACACAACTTTTAAAGGTTTTAAACTGTTTCAAAGCTTTAAAAGGTCGCGCTTGATTTATGTAATTGCTGATACCTCCTCGTATCGTAAAATATAATTAGTTGCTTGCTGGGAGCAAGTCATCATTCGATGCAGATACGTTTATCTTTCTATATAGCTATGGTGAACTAACCGAAAAACACACACGAATAACATTTCAATTTCCAAACTGTTAATATCCACGAACCATATTTGCATCAGCTATCTTAACTGAGTAGTAATTCTCATCATGAATGATCTCATCCATTATAAAAGTCTCATCTGGCTTCAAGCCAACATTCGGCAGACTAACATATTGCGTATCGATAATATTGTCATTTTTATCGTATACAACAAGCGAGAAAGAACCCTTTAGTGTCTTTTCAGAATGCATGTTTGTCAACTTTGCATATGCCCTGTCGTTGCTTGGATTGTCTCTCTTGATCTCAAACTCCTCTATCATAAGCCACTTGAAATAATCCGTTTTCTCTGATTCTAAATCCCTTTGAGCGGCTTTCTCCGCTATCGCCTTATCCATTCTCTCATACATCTTCTCTTCTTCACTCTTGCCACATGCAGTCACACTAATCGATAATGCTAATACAGATGCAAATATTATCACTTTCTTCATGCTGTAACCCCCGCAGTCTATCTCATTAATTTACCATTAGCTTTTACAATAACACTTTTGCATTCAATTTTGAATACAATTTGTGTTATATATTTTCATCACTTCTCACTTCTATACTGGTGTAAGAGGTGATTATATTATGGATAACGATGATTTTATCGTCACACCTAAAGAAGAGAAGTCCGTTACAATAACGATACGTATAGATAAAGCCCTCCAAATCAAACTCGACGACCTTTCAAGCAAGAGTAACCGTTCTCGGAACGAATTAATAAATATGGCGTTAGAGTATGCTTTGAAAAACGTAAAGTTTGTTAAGGGGACGCGAAAGGATTAATAAAGAAAGAGAAGCCGCCTGTAATTAGGCGGCTTTGCTTTTTCATTCGGCACTGGAGCTAATCCAGCTTAATTTGGAGAGATTTGATTAGAATAAGTGATTCCCGAACAGAGTATTGGCAGCGATATCGAACAACCAATTCATACAATTTATTATGCGTAATCATATTACCGTTTAACCAAAGCACTACTCTCATAAGATCTTGAGAGTTCGAGCAAAACAATCGAGCAAGCACTCCTTGTTTTTCGAAAATCGTATTTGCTGAGTTGTATGCAGTAATAAACTCATTGCAATCTGTAAACGAATGTTTGTTCTCCATATGTTCGATGAACCTATGTACGAGCAATACCTTCGTCAATTTCCCTTCTTCCTCTTCTGTTTTCGTGATAAAGTTGTAGAATGTGTGCAATGTGATATTGTTAACGATAACGCCAAGCAGATTACGCAACAAGAAACCTTTGAAGCCCATTACGATTAATTCTTCTCTTATTGAATCAACAATGATGATTTTGCTTTTTATAGCGATCATTCTTTCCTCCAGAAAAGATTTAGTAACTAATCTTGTTCGATAACACGTGCTTTGCAATTCGTAATTTTAACAGTTCAGTGTGGCATATGATTTCATTTGAATGTATGGTTTTTATGATTTCCACAATAGTTAGCAAATGAAGATCATTTGTACCCTGTTTGTGAATCAACATTAGCAGTTCTGCAATCGCTTCTTGATATGTCTTTAGTTTAAAACACAACTCGTCCTCTTCACATACAAGTTTTTCGTATTTTATTAACTCCTCGTTCATTGTACGCCCTCCAGCTTAAAGGACTTTAACAAGCAATCCTTCTCCACTCTCAGACGCTCAATTTCGGCTCGTATAGCTCGTCTCCGCTCTGGAGAAGAATTATTATCGATGTGTTCCAGAGCAAGCTTGAAATGCTTTCTCACCAGTTCTACGAGCCTTTGAGCAGTAACATCATCTTCCATAGCCTTCCACATATTCCTTCTTGTTGTCATGGCTCAGACCTCCTCATTTCCCCTCAATATTCCGTAATCGTTTCTTCTGAGGAAGTATTCTATTAATAGGAGAAGCCATCGAATGTTGCTCTTTTACGTCACTATTCGTTAATCTTACATACCTTCGGGTCATGGTCATATCTACATGCCCAAGCATCATTTGAAGCGCAAAAGCGTTCCCTTTGCCACGCAGAAACATAATCGAGAATGCATGACGTAAAGCATAAGGATGAAATCGGGTTCCAAGCTTCTTACAATACATTTCGATTCTGTCCCCCCAAGTATGCCGGTTTAACGGCTTACCTTCATTTGTACAAAAGAGTGGAGCTTTGTTTTTCCATTCCTCTGGACGTACAGATAGCAACTCATTTATTGCCTTTGCCGTTTGGGGTAATATATGAAGTGTTCGTGATATTCTTGTCTTTGCCTTCTCTGCGGTTACTGTAAGTTCACAAGAACGATTATTATAGTCTGATTCCATCAAGCTAAAAGCTTCTTTCGGGCGTATACCGCTGTCTAAGAAAATCAACAGCAGTGCGTAATCGCGTAATCCGGCATACGTGCTTTGATTAGGTATTTGGAGAAGATCAGTAAGTACATTCTCATCAATTTGAACGATTCTACCCTCATCTTTTCGTTTTTTAAAGCTATCCAGTGGATTATTAGACAATACTCCCTGTTCTACACACCATTTGAAGAAGGTTCGCAAGTAAACCAAACGATTGTTATATGTTGCGGGTTTGATATTCTCCTGTCCCAAGTGTTCATATAGCGCTTTCTCAAGCTGTTCATACGATTCTGCTGCATTGGGAAAACGTTTGAAGAGAAGATTGACATGAGTGGTATAATCGAGAATGGTTTGTTCACTAAGGTTGTTTGCTTTTTTCCAATTGATAAATTGATTTAATGCTTCTTCCATTGTTGCGGGTGCCGCTTTTTTAACTTTCGTTATACGCATAACAAAAATACCTCCTTCGAATGCATCTGATTTAGTCAGATACTACAAAGGAGGTATTATTGGCTTTTCGTGAATCCTGTGTACTTAAATTAACCACACAGGACTATCAATTTTACTACAAGTATGTACATCGTAAAAACCTAGTAAAATCAAGGTTTTTTAATGGTGCCGAGGACGGGAATCGAACCCGTACGGTGGTCACCCACCGCAGGATTTTAAGTCCTGTGCGTCTGCCAGTTCCGCCACCCCGGCATGAGTGACGTGTATGAGATGGTGGGCCCTGAGGGACTCGAACCCCCGACCAATCGGTTATGAGCCGACCGCTCTAACCAACTGAGCTAAGGGCCCTTAAGATAATAATCGAAAGGTTGGTTGCGGGGGCAGGATTTGAACCTGCGGCCTTCGGGTTATGAGCCCGACGAGCTACCGGGCTGCTCCACCCCGCGAAAGTACCATTTTCACAACAACGTCATTTGAATGGCGACAAGATATAATATACAACACATTCCAATATTAAGTCAAGATTTTTTTCTCAGGGGACATACCGGACTCCGAAACGCCCTTTCCGTGACTGGAATACCTCGATTTCCCGGGGACTTTCATAGCCATAAACCCACCAGTCACTCTCCATTCGGCTTACCAGACATCCTGCCTGAAACTTCGTTTCATACAAACGGATCCAATACACCCATCGCATGAAGACAACCTCCATTACCATTTTTCCAATAGGTTGTCCATTTAAGGAAGTCTTCATCAGTTTTATATGTTTCATATCCAACAAAAAAATACTGCCGCACGATTGTGCGGCAGTGACGGAGTGTTAGCCTCCGGAGTTATATATGACTTTTCCGCCGCCCCCGCCGCCAGCAGCAGGGTCAAGCATGGCATTCGGATCTGTTTTAAGCTTTTGCAGAAATGAATCGCCTTTAGTCTGCCATTCCTTGAGTGCGGCATCCACCGACTTCTTGCCGTCGACAACCTCCTGGAAGAGAGGCTGGCCCAATTGATTTACTTGATAAAGGCCCTGTTTATCACGGTATAATTTATCCAGCTCAATGTCCTGCGGCGGTACTGGCTTGAGAGCGTAGAAAGCGCCGATATTATAGCTCATGCCATCCTTGGGCTTGAGGAACGATTTGCGGGCCACCATTTCGTAGGTGCTGCGTGATTTCAGCTTTGCCCATTCCTTGCTGTTATTGAATTGAATGAATTCCCAGGCATCCTCGCTGTTTTGCGCTTTCGCATTGATGGCCATCAGATTGCTCAGATAAATACTTCCGCCAACGCCTGGCGCTTCGGCAAAGGTAGGAACGGTTACGACATCCCAATCGATCGCTTTGATATCTTTGTTTGTAGCCGAGTAGTCTTTGGCTTTTGCCAGTTCATTCACATAATCATAGCCGCCGATTGTCATCGCTACGCGTCCACTCAGGAACAAATCGCCCTGGAACGGGTTAAAGACTGGTTTGGAACTGCTGGTCGCCATCCCATTATCAAAATTCATATCCGACTGGGAAGGGACAATTTTCTTCTTATACAAATTGACGACGTCGGTCCACACTTTATTCCACTGCGGCGTATCAACGGTCATCTTCTCGCCTTTTTTGTCAAACATCATGAGCTGCAGCGGTGCCGCATAGTTCTGCGCATCAGAGAAGCCATCGCCGCTCCAACGGTTGAACGAGAAGCCGAAGGTGCGTGTCTTGCCTTCTCCTTTGGCAACTCTCTCAGCCAGTGCCATTATATCCGGCCACTGCATATTGTCAGTAGGCGGTGTAACGCCGGCATCGGTAAATATTTTCTTGTTGAAGTAAAGAGCGGACGCGCTGAATGTCGGCGTCAAGGCGTAGATGTTGTTATCGCCAGCATCTTTGATTCCATTGATGACAGCAGGCACGAAATCCTCGATATCGAACTTGCTTTCCTGAATAAGCGGGTCCAGCTGTTTCAGCATATTATCCTGTACCAGACGCTTCAGATAAGCGGATTCCAGAACGACAACATCGACCGGATTGCTGCCAACGAGCATTTCCTTCAGCTTCTCGTACGGATCTGGCTGTTTGTTATTCGGATCCGGTTCCTGAAAGCGCTGATCGTCATAATTGATGGCCGCCGCGATTTCGATATCCACATTGGGATGTGTCAGCTCATAAGAGTCCGTAAATTGCTGGCGCAGATAAGGCTCATTATCCGAATTGGAGTACATGAAACCAATTCGCAGAACATGCCGCTCGGCATCGCTGCCGCTGTCTCCCTTCGAGCAGGCTGCAAGCACGGTCGATACAAGAGCGAGCGACAATACAAGTGCAGAGGCTCTGCGGATGACTGATTTTCCTTTAGGTTTGACCTTGAGTTCCATTACGGTTATCCCTCCAATGATTTTGGCGGCGAAATAATAATGCGCTCGCCATCGAATTCCATCGACGCTTTATCGGTAATCTTTAAAGCCGTTAAATAATTTTTGGGTATTTGGAGCCGGCCAACCCGGTCGACCACCACATACTCCTCATGAACCTCTCCTATGCCCTGCTGCGACAGGCTGATGTTGCCATCTGCATCTATGTTGGGATTCCGCTTAATAAATTCCGTACTGGTCAACCCGTCGCGAATCGCCACGACACGGTCCACCTTGCCTGCCAGCGACAGATCATGGGTTACAATCACGATTGTAATCCCGATTTCACGATTTAATTTTCGGAAGATATCCATAATCATGTCCGAGGTCCGTGAATCGACCGAGCCGGTCGGCTCATCGGCCAGCAGCATCTTCGGATGATTGGACAATGAGATCGCTATGGCTACGCGCTGCTGCTCCCCGCCTGAAAGCTGATGGAGCTTATTGTGCATCCGCTCCTTCAGACCCACCCATTCCAGCAGCTGCTTGGCATAAGGACGGTCCAGCTTGGATGACAGCATCATCGGCATCTCCACATTCTCCAGCGCCGTTAAATAAGGCAGCAGATTGCGTGCGTTGTTCTGCCAGATAAAGCCCACGGTATCCCTTTTGTAAGAGACTAGCTGCTCATCGGTTATCTTGAGCAAATCCCAGGGACCGACTGTGACGGAACCGGCAGAGGGCCGGTCAAGCCCTCCCAGAATGTTAAGCAGGGTGGATTTCCCGCTGCCGCTGTTGCCGATGATCGCCATCATCTCGCCCTCGCGGACGTTCAGATTCAGTCCTTGAAGAGCAACAACTTCGAGATCTTCGGTTTTATAAATTTTGACAAGGCCTTCGCATGTAATCATGTTGGTATTAACGCTCCTCTCCCATCTTCACCGCCTGATGCACACGCAATCTGCGGATATGCACCAGCAGCAGCGCCGCTCCCAGAAGCATCATGGCACCTACGACAATATATAATTGCGTCGTATCCTTCGAATCGAAAACCACCCGGAACGGCGGAACCGAATTCGTGACATTTTCCGATGTCTGCAGAAAGGGCAGGAAGAGCAAACTCGCAATCTTTCCAATCAGTATGCCGAGGCCGATCGACAAGCCGGCTGTAAAAATCTGCTCCAGCAGGAGCATGCCTGTCAACTGCCTGCGCGACAAGCCCATGGCTCGAAGAACGCCAAACTGTACGATTCTGCCTGATAGATTAAAGAACCAATAGAGTACATAACCAGTAAGCGAAACGATGATCGAGACCAGAAAACCCAGACTCAGAATACCGAAGACGCCGCCCCTGGTCGGATGCTTGGCTTGAGCCGCCAGCTCGATGCGGACATCCTGGACGCCCGCAAGTTCAATCCCCTGACTCTCCAGCTCCTTCATAATCGGCCCCGTAAGCGCGCCAGGCTTCATCTTCAGCCATACATCATAAGGAATGATCGGAACCTGATCATAGATATAATCCAGATTGGCAATGACAAAAGGCGATTGATCCGGGTATTGGGCAGGCCAGTAAGGCACAATGCCGACAACGACGAAATCGATCATCCCTTCCTGCAAGCCGACCGAAACGACATCCCCAAGCTTCAGCTGATATTTCTCCGCAACACCGGAGGGAATAATTGCTGCCTGCTCATACATGCCCAGATAGTTCAAATAATTGAAAGGATGCGTCTGGAACAAATCATCCCGGAACCAGGCAACCTTGGAGAAATCGACATTATCGATTCCCATCAATGTCCCTTGGCCGATAGAACGTCCGGAGATGACCACATTACCTTTGGTCTGCAGCACGCGGGCCGCTGCTTCCACACCGTCAAGCTTGCGGAAAATTTCGAAAGGCGGCTCCGAATAATTGATTCGCGTCGGAACCGTGGAACCACCGCCCTGGCCGCCGCCGCCTCCAGCTCCTCCACCGCCTCCTGCTCCACCGCTGCCCTGGCCGCCTCCTTGACCGCTGCCGCCGTTTTGGCCGCCACCGCCGCCATTTTGGCCTCCGGTATCGATCACTTCGGCCTTTCCTTCCCAGACTGTCTGCATAATGACGTCTGTTCCAAACTTGTAGAGCGTTCGCTCCGTAGAGTTCAGGTCAATCGTCCGGGCTGCCGAGGCATTGTATACGCCCAGGCCAAGCGTCAATATAAGCAGAATCATAAGCGGATAATAACCTTTCGACGAACGGGAGAGCTGAGTCAGTGTCAAGTAAAGCGGCACCGGCAGCAGCTTCCGGCCAAGCCAATTAAAGAGCTTCAGCAGCCACGGGAACACGCGCAGGAAGAAAAGCCCCATCGCGAAGATCGCCAGCGCCGGAACAAAGAACAGGAACGGCTGGACATTCAATTGGTCCGTAGTCATCCCGCTTTGGAACGAAATCATCTGCCGTTCATTGAACAAATACCAGCCGTATCCGGCCGCTCCCAGCAGCAGCACATCCAGGTACCAGCGCTGCCATACCGGCCTTCGATCCGATCGGGCAAGCTGCTGCTTGTAATTGACGATCGAAGATCTGGCATAGATAACAGCGGGAATAACCGTTGCCAGCATCGCAAGGACGACAGCCGCAAGCCCGGCGATGATCGCTTCCGTAGAGAAGCCGACCGGAATCGATTGGCGGTTGACAAACTCCAGGAATCCATTGGCTGAACCGATGCTCTTGGCCATAAACCATCCAATGGAAGGACCGATGATCAGAGCAATAATGCCCAGCACAATGCTCTCGAGCAGATAGATCCAGATAATCTGCCTTGTGCCCGCTCCCCGGCTGCGAAGCACCGCGATGTCGCTTCGCTGCTTGTCGAGCGATTGCCTTGCATTCATCGCAATAAAGTAGAATACCATCGCCAGCATCGGCGCAGCCAATGTAAAGAGCAGCAGCTGCAGCTGGAGACTTTGTGTCCGGAATTCACTCAGCAGACTGGCGAAGGAAATTTCAACCTTCGTATCCTTGAGCCGCTGGTACAATTCAATATTGAGGCGATCCAGCGTTTTCTCCAGAGGAGACAATTGACTCGTCTGGATTTCTCCCAAATCAAAGGCATAATACCAATTCGCCGTATGAAGAGGGATTTTACGGTCCTGGAGGAGACCCTTCTCGAAGGCGGTCCCGCCAATTTGCAGCGTGCTCATCATGCCTTCAAGCCCCTGATACCAATAGGGGTCCGTCTCGCTCAGCGGTTTATAGGCGCCGACGATCTTTACCCGCAGCGTCAAATTCAATCCGCTGTATATCGGATACTCGAACACATCACCGATATGTATATCACTTCTGTACATGGCTTCTTCCATGATCACCGCTTCAACCACGTCATCGTCACCTACAGCATCGGCGAACCAGCGCCCTTGGGTCAGCTCGCTTTTGTCCTCAAGTCCCGACATGGAGGTTAAAGACATTTGCCTGGAACGGCTGGCATCCACCTTGGTAGGATCTTCAGGCGTGATGTCCGCGCTGCGGATTGCCAAATTCTGAACATAAGTATTGTAAGGAAACCCGATATCGGGAGGAACATCTTCTTTGACATAACGCGATACTTCCGTCAGTGCATTCACATCCGTGCTGCCGCCGCCTGTCGCCTGATAGCGCATAAGCAGCGATCCCGCGGGCAATCCGCTGCTTTCTTCCTTCAGCGATTGCGCGACAACCCGTTTAAGGGCGCCGTCCGCATACATCGGAATGCTAGTCGCGAATGCTACGGCAATAATCAGACCGGCAAGCGAGCTTAGCGTCATCCATCGCGTGTTCCACATTTTGCGGAACAAAAAGCGAAATAACGGCATCCCCATCGTCTATCGACCTACGACTTTCTGTCCAGGCGTTAAACCTTTTATAATTTCAATTTCTGTGGCTGTCTGCTCGCCAACCTCGACATCCACCTCGCGTTTGCCCTGATCGTCAACAACCTGGACATACGTGCGCGAACCGATGGTGCGGAGAGCCGAAGGAGGAATAACAATGACATTTTCCTTGCGCGATGTGGTAATGCTGATGGACAGAAGCGTTCCACGCACGGCCTTCGCCGGCATTTTCTCAAGCTCTACAATAAGAAAATCCTCAGGGCGCTCAGGCTTTTCCGGGGCATTGCCGTTACCGCCGCCACCGTTGCCCCCATTCTCATCCTCCTGTTCAACAACAGGCAGCTGCTTCACCGTGCCCTTGACCTCGCCGGCTCCGTTAATGTCTACAGTTACCGGCATGCCGACGCTGATTCCCGTCAGTTCTTCCGGGGTCATCTTGGCTCCTGCCGTTAATTGAGCCGTGTCCGCAATCACGCAGATCGGATCATAGGCCGTAACGGAATCGCCTTTCATCACCGACAAGGATACGACGGTTCCGGTAAAAGGAGCCTTGATCGTCGCCTTATCGATCTCAGCCTGGGCTTCCACCAGCTGCTGGCGCTTGGCCTCAAAATCGACGACAGCCATTTCAAAATCGACAGGGTCCATTTCATCCTTCTTGCGCAGCGTATCTTTCATCTGCACTTCGTCTTTCTTAAACTGCAGTTTGTCGGACCGCAAAGTCTTCACCAAATCATCGACGTCCAAGGAGGCGATAACCTGACCGGCTGTTACCTTTTGCCCTGCTTTTACGTTCAAATCCTTAAGGCGCTTGCCTTCAAGCGTAAAATACATCGTCTCTTCCCGCAGCGAGATAATCTTGCCGGTTCCCGTTGTTTTCGATTCAAGCGTCGTCGTCGTCACCTCATATTCCGGCTTCTTCGAAATTTGCGGCGGCGTGATCTCAGGCAGCACTTCCTCCGGGTCCTCATTGGGGAGCAGCGAGCAGCCGCTTGTGAACACGAGTACAGCCCCCAGAATAACTGCGGCTGTCCGCTTAAATGAACCTTCCGTCAACCATTTCGTAAACATGATCGGCAACCTCCAAAATCGTAGGATCGTGCGTTGTCATACAAATTGTAACTTGCTCCGTGCGGATAATCGTTTGAAAAACCGACATGATTTGGGCTGACATCTGCGAATCCAGATCCGCCGTCGGCTCATCCGCCAGCAGCAGCAGCGGACGGTGCGCGATCGCCTTGGCAATGGCCACACGCTGCTGCTCGCCCCCCGAGAGCTCAAAGGGTCGGTGATTCATCCGCTTGGTCAGGCCCACCAGCTCCAGACAATGATGCACCCGCGATTTCCATTCGCCCTTGGGCGTCCCGGCCATCCGCAGCGACAGCTCCACATTCTCATAGGCCGATAACAGAGGCATAAGCGCGAAGGCCTGAAAAATAAAACCCATCTGCTTGCGCCTTGTAGACGTCCTCTGATCATCATTCATCTTGTGAAAAGGCAGCTCATGAAAAAAAATCTGTCCCTTCGTCGGTTGATCTAGTCCCCCGATCATGTTGAGCAGTGTCGTCTTGCCGGATCCGGATCGCCCGCGAAGCATGACGAGCTGCCCGGGCTTTAGCTCCATGTTAATGCCCTTAAGAACATGAAGCGGCTGTCCGCCGGCCTGGAACGTCCGCTCTACTGATTCGACAGACAAGAGCGGCTTGCCGCTCTCTGCCAATTGCTTCAGTTCAGCCCTGACCTCTTGTTTAATCATCCCTGTTGGTTCAAGTGCCAGCTCTGCCGAAGGCTCGATAACGGCAACTGATTCAGTTTGTTTGCGTCTCCACAATGCCATGCTGGTATCCGTGACCCCCTTTCCCATTAGAATTCTTTAATCCCAATATACCGTATAGACGGAGCTCAAGGACAAAAAGTTACGAATAAAGTGGCACGATTAGATAAATTTTTAATAAAGTGGGAGCATTACCACATAAATTTCCTGAATTATGGATTTATCGCTTAAATACGCGGATATTTGAACATAGCAGACATCAAGAATAAAACGGCTATGCTGTCCTTTTGGAAGCACAGTTAGTTTCTTCCATTAGAAATATAAGCAAAGTATGGGAACGTTTTATACGTTGCTTAGATTTGAACAAAGGCCGCCGTCATGTTGACGGCGGCCCGAACACAGTTCGATCCGGATGAAGGAAATGGCATTCCCGTTGAAGGATCAGCCCCGCATGGCGATGGCATTGCCTGATGTATAACGGCGCAGACCGATTTGAAAAAACACCACCGCTGCAGCAAACAGCAGAACAGTAATAGCTATGGCGCTGAATGCAAACAAAGGGTCAAAATGCTTCAGCATGCCTATGGGCAAATAGCTGATGAAACCGGCGGGAACCAGCGAGAACAACAGCATTTTGGCCAATCCCCGAAAAATATCCGAAGGATAGGTGGTGAGCGCAAGAAACCCGTTGAATACCTGCTGCGAAATCCCCTCGGAATTCCCCATGAAGAACGAGCAGCAGCCGGCAATAATCATGACCGCCATGAATAATACACCGCTGATAAGCATAGCGACTGTGAACAGCAGCGCCCCGATAATTGTATGGTCGCCCACCAGCAGATACACCACGATGCCAAAGGCAAAATCCCCTATCGCAGTAAGCGACATCCGGCTTGCAATGACATGGAGAAGCACGGGCTTCGGCTGCGACAGGTAGACATCCAGTTGACCTGCGGCGACAATCGACGCAATCCGGTGAAAGTTGCCGAATAGCATGCTGGCCCATCCAAAGCCGCCTGCACCGACAGCCCACAGCATCATCACATCGTTAAGATCCCAGCCATTGACAACCGGAAACCGGTTAAAAAACAGGCTCCAAAAGAACAACCACATAAAGTTATTCACAAACATCATCCCGGCCATGAGGAAAAAACTGATCCTGTATTCCATCGCCGATGCGAAATTCACTTTCCAGCAGGTCAGCAGAAAACGTACGTTTGACAGAAATGATCCGCCTGCTCTGCGGCTATCTGCCCTATCCCCCATTGACATGAAGCTTCGCCACCCCTCTCCGGTAGATGAAGATCACAACAGCCGCCATGATCGATATCCAGGCTGCTTGAATGGCAAACTGCTGCAGCATGGGCGCATGCTCATAATTGACGGCCGTCCGGGCGGAAAAATACAAGACGGCCTGAAAGGGCAGCCATGCACAAACCCGCTGCAGCCACTCCGGCATCAAATCGATGGGCAGCAGCATGCCGCCTACCGTAAACTGCAGCTTTTGCAGGACAAACTCCATTCCCCGGGTTTCCTCCACCCAGAAAGCCGTTAAAGCTACCGCAGCATTAAGCAGGAAGGCAAGGGTAAGCGAACCTAAGCTAAGAGACAGAAAACCGAGCCATCCAAGACCGAATGACGGCGCGCCGACGAATGTCCAGGCAATCAGGCTGCCCACCACCAGATGAACGGCAAAGCGAAAGACGGATTCCGCTATATACGAGATATAATGATAGCCGACATAAGACAGCGGCCGAATAAGCCGGATCGCAATATCGCCGTTCTTCACCTCTTCCTCGATGCGCAGGCAAAGGGAAGGAACCGCCATGGTCAACGCCTCGGTAAACACCAGATACCAGACGATCTGTTTGAGTGTAAAGCCCGAGATGACCCGCTCGCTGTCCCCTTCATAAGCTGCCGACCACAGCTGGGTAAAGACATAGAGAATGACCAGCAGAAAAATGGCGCGCATCGCAAAATCAGTTTTGTACGCCAGCTGCTGGCGCACGGTTATCCGGGAAACCGCTCCAGCCTTCATGCTTTTGGCCTGCCACTTCAGCAATCGTCCGTTCATTAGCCCTCTTCCCCTCCCGTCCCGGCCGCACTCATCCCGTAAATATGCTTAATAATCTCTTCCATCGGCGGATCTTCTATCGTCACATCCTCAAGCCTGACCTGCGTAAGCAGAGCGCCAAGCACGGTTTCAATATCGGTTTGCCGCAGATCCACAGCCAGCTTCATCCGCCTTCCTTCAGCCGAGACCAGGCTTGCTCCTGCTACCGCCGGCTGAACAGATCCCGTATGGGATGCGGCCAACGTTAATACGATCGTCTTGCTGTTCATGACGTCGCGCTTCAATTTCTCCACAGGCGCGTCCAGCAGAATGCCGCCATGATGGATGACTACCGCCCGGGCGCAAAGCTCCTCAACGTCGCCCGCATCATGGGAGGTCAAGAACACCGTCGTGCCTTCCTCGCGGTTGCACTGCCTGATCAGCTCGCGAATGCGCTGCTTCACCACAACATCCAGCCCGATGGTCGGCTCATCCAGAAACAGCAGCTCCGGTCGGTGAAGGAAGGTGACCGCGATTTCGCAGCGCATTCGCTCGCCAAGCGACAGCTTGCGGACCGGCGTATACAGATACGGCCCCAGTTCAAAGCGTTCAATCAAATCTGCGCGTCTTGCGAGATAATCGCTTCTGTTCAACTCATAAACCCGGCTGATCAGATCAAACGTATCAATCGGCGGCAGATGGTACCACAGCTGTGACTTCTGGCCGAAAACAGCGCCGATCCGGTACGAAAGCCGGGAGCGGTCGCGCCACGGCGTGAAGCCGAGCACTTCCGCGCTTCCCGAGGTGGGATGAAGGATGCCGGTCAGCATTTTGATGGTTGTCGATTTGCCGGCTCCGTTAGGGCCGAGAAAAGCGACCGTTTCCCCGGCATGAACGATGAGGTCGATGCCGCCCACTGCCTGCTTTTCCTCCCACTCCGGTCTGAATAAGGATCGGATACTTCCGCTCAGACCAGCCGATTTCCGTTTCACCCGGAACGTCTTGCATAATCCATTGGTTCGCAAAGCGATCATATTGTCCGTCCGCCCCCTTTTTATAAAATAACAAAAAAGACCTTCCGCAAACGCCGCCCACTAGAAGTGAGGCGGAACTTGCCGAAGGTCTTTTATCCCTACGGTGTAGCATGACTATCGTCCTTTGCCTGGTTTCGCTCGGTTCGCCCGGTGGCGGAGCCCTAGAAACCCTTCCGTTTAATGTAACATATTACTATCCCATAAACGGTTTGGCAAGCATTTTATTACGATCCATAAATTAGGCGGTAAATAATAAATCCTCCATCATCGTAACCAGCCTGTACTTCATTTGCTGGAGCTTATGGGCAGCCCGTTCCTTCCAGGCGTCATTGTCCATTCTTTTCAGCTTTCTCTCGATCATGCTGTAGGTTTCATCCATTTCGATGATTTCGTCAACCTTCGTTAGCTCCCGGTCGTAGATGCGTACACGGTAAAGCAAGTCGCCTGTAGTTTCAAATAAATGTTCAAAATAGGTGTTGTTCATATCGTTTTTCCCTCTCATTATCAGTTTCTATTGGGTGGATAAGCTATTGTATGCAGCAGCGTTTTTACTTATTACACAGATTTATAGGATTTGAACCAATTGAATGAAGAAGAAACTAACCTGCCGTCCTTTTGCCGGCAACGTTAGTTTCTTCCTCAAACATATAATAAGCAAAGTAAAGGTCAAATTTTATACTTTCTTATATTCAAAAAAAAAGAGAACATGGATGATTCCCATGTTCTCTGCTATGTTTGAGCGTCATTTATTGCCCGAAGGCTTGCGGATTCTCCCGCCATTCGAGCAGCAGCTCCACTTCACTCTGCTGCACCGCGCCGTTCTGTACGGCAACTTCAATCAATGCCGTATAGTTGGATAACGTATCCAGCGTAATATGTTGAGCGGCAAAAGCATCAATTGCCAGCTGGAACTGATACGTGAAGATGGCGATAACCCCCTGCACCTCGCAGCCCGCATCCCGCACCGCTACAGCCGCTTTGAGAGAACTGCCGCCTGTGGAGATCAGATCCTCGATCAGGACCACCTTTTGGCCTGGCGTGAAATGGCCTTCAATCTGGTTCGTCTTGCCGTGTCCCTTGGCTTTGTCCCGCACATACAGCATCGGGAGGTTCAGCTTCTGAGCCACCCAGGCGGCATGCGGAATTCCGCCTGTCGCGATCCCGGCAACGGCCTCGCAGTCCGGGTAGCGCTCCCGTATAACGGCTGCGAACCCTTCCGCAATCCGGTCACGGATTTCCGGATAGGACATCGTCAAGCGGTTGTCGCAGTAGATCGGCGATTTCAATCCCGACGTCCAGGTGAAGGGATCTGCGGGGCGCAGCATCACCGCGTTAATTTCCAGCAAGGCTTTGGCAATTTCAACAGGCAGCTGTTCCAATAAAGGTATCGTCATCTTATAGCATCTCCCTCAGAATGGATTCAAGCGCTTCCCGCGGATCGGGAGCAGCCGTAATGGGACGGCCAATTACCATATAATCAGTTCCTGCTTCGAGCGCTTCGCGCGGCGTCATAATCCGTGATTGATCATTGACGTCCGCGCCTGCCGGACGGATGCCCGGCGTGATCGTTTGAAAAGCTGCGCCGCAGGCGGCTTTGATGGACTGTACTTCCTGCGGCGACGCAACTACGCCGTCGAGTCCTGCCTGTTTGGCGATCCGGGCATAACGCAGGACGGCATCCTCGACACTTCCTCCAATGCCGATTTCCTCATTGAGCGTAAGCCGGCTTGTACTGGTCAGCTGAGTTACCGCAATAACCGCAGGACGCTTCTGGCTGCCGGCACTGTCAAATGCCGCATCCACCCCTTCAAGGGCAGCTTCCATCATCCGGACGCCCCCGGCTGCATGTACATTGAAAATATCAACCCCAAGCTTCGTGATGCTGCCCGCCCCGCCTTTGACGGTATTGGGGATATCATGCATTTTCAAATCCAGGAAAATCCGGTAGCCCCGCTCCTTCAGTCCCGCTACAAAGTCCGGGCCGGCGGCGTAAAAGAGCTGCATGCCCACTTTCATGTAGCAGGGAATACCCTCCAGACTGCGAAGCAGCCCTTCGGCTGCGGCGGCATCGGGATAATCAAGGGCTACCATAATGCGCCCTGCCGCTTCCTCACGAGACAGCTTAATCATGAACCCACCTCCGAAATTTTGCGAACGCATGGCAAAAGCCTGCTTGTGGGCAGGCTTTTATGGCCTTTTATTTCTGCAGAACCGGCATCGGACGGGATGAGAAGTTAATCGTCTCGAGCATATTCAGCAGCGCGCGAACGGTATCCAGCGAAGTCATACAGACAACGCCGTTCTCCACCGCTTCACGGCGGATGCGGAAGCCGTCACGCTCCGGTGTCTTGCCTTTGGTCAGCGTATTGACCACGAAATGCGCCTGTCCATCGCGGATCAGATCCAGAATGTTCGGCGAGCCTTCGCTGAGCTTGTTGACGGTTTTCACGCGAAGCCCCGCGGCTTTGAGCGATGCTGCCGTTCCGCCCGTGGCAATGATGTTGTAGCCAAGATCGTAGAAGCCGCGCAGGATTTCAAGCGCTTCCGGCTTGTCTTTGTCAGCCACCGTCGCGATGATCGCACCTGTTGGCGGAATTCGCATACCGGCGCCGATCAGCCCTTTGTACAGCGCTTTGGCATACTGCTGATCGCGGCCCATCACTTCTCCGGTCGATTTCATCTCCGGCGTCAGTGTCGGGTCAACGCGGCGAAGCTTCGCAAACGAGAATACCGGCACTTTTACCGAAACAAAGTCATCTTCCGGCCATAGGCCTTCGCTATAGCCCAGATCAACCAGCTTCTCGCCCAGAATGGCTTTGGTCGCCAGGTTGGCCATTGGAATGTTCGTCACTTTGCTCAGGAACGGCACCGTACGCGAGGAACGCGGATTGACTTCGATAACGTATACTTCGTCCTGGTAGATAACGAACTGGATGTTCACAAGTCCGATGACTTTGAACTCCTTGGCGATTTTAATCGTAATATCGACCATCTGCTGCTTCAGCCTGTCAGACAGAGACTGTGGAGGATATACCGCAATGGAGTCGCCGGAATGGACGCCCGCACGCTCGACATGCTCCATAATTCCTGGAATCAGCACGGTATCGCCATCGCAGATCGCGTCGACTTCCGCTTCCTTGCCGAGCATATAACGGTCGATCAGGACCGGATGCTCCGGATTGATTTTTACCGCCTGCTCCATGTACATGAGCAGCTCCTCATCGGAATAGACGATTTCCATGGCGCGTCCGCCAAGCACGTAGGATGGGCGTACCAGAACCGGGTAACCGAGTCCTTGAGCGGTCTCGACTGCCTCGCCGACGGAGATGACTGTCTTCCCTTCCGGTTGGGCGATATTCAGCTTGCGCAGCAGCGCTTCGAACTTCTTGCGGTCTTCCGCAGCGTCAATGCTTTCCAGATCCGACCCCAGAATGCGGATGCCGGCCTTGGTGAGCGGAGCCGCAAGATTGATTGCGGTCTGGCCGCCGAACTGCACGATGACGCCGATCGGGTTCTCCTGCTCAATGACGTTCATGACATCCTCGAAGAACAGCGGCTCGAAGTACAAGCGGTCGGAAGTCGAGAAGTCCGTAGAAACCGTCTCCGGGTTGTTATTGATGATGACCGCCTCATAGCCGGCGCTTTGAATGGCCCACACGGCATGTACGGTGGAGTAATCGAACTCGATGCCCTGACCGATCCGAATCGGACCGGAGCCAAGCACAAGCACTTTCTCCTTGGAGGTCTGGATGACTTCATTCTCTGTTTCATAGGTCGAGTAATAATAAGGCGTGGTTGCTTCAAATTCCGCCGCGCAGGTATCTACCATTTTGTAAACGGGATTCAGACCCTGTTCCTTGCGGAATTTGCGCACATCATGCTCATTGGCCAGATCCCTGTGATTGCCTTCCATGCGGATTTCCGCAATGGAGCGGTCAGAGAAGCCCTTGCGCTTGGCCTGGTACAGCAGCTCATAGGTCAGTACTTCAGCGCGGCGCAGTTCATCCTCGAAGCGGACGATGCCTTCGATTTTATCCAGGAACCACCAGTCGATCTTGGTCAAATCCTGAATATCCTGAAGCGCGTATCCGCGGCGGAAGGCCTCTGCTACAAGGAACATCCGCTCGTCATCGGGCTTCTCCAGCCGCGTGCGGAGCGTCTCCTCGGACAGTCCAGCCGCATCCTTCAGATGAATGCGGTGCGCGCCGATTTCAAGTGACCGGACCGCTTTATGAATCGATTCCTCGAATGTGCGGCCGATCGCCATCACTTCGCCGGTCGCTTTCATTTGCGTACCCAGCTTGCGGTTCGCGGACAGGAATTTATCGAACGGCCAGCGCGGAATCTTCGATACGATATAATCCAGCGTCGGCTCGAAGCAAGCGTAGGTCTGGCCTGTGACGGGATTGACGATTTCATCGAGCGTATAGCCGATTGCGATTTTGGCTGCCATCTTGGCGATCGGATATCCGGTCGCTTTGGATGCCAGAGCCGATGAACGGCTGACGCGCGGATTCACCTCGATGACATAATATTGATAGCTGTGCGGATCAAGCGCGAATTGTACGTTGCAGCCGCCCTCAATGTTCAGGGCGCGGATGATTTTCAGCGAAGCCGAGCGCAGCATTTGATATTCACGGTCGGACAAGGTTTGGCTTGGCGCCACAACGATGGAATCACCCGTATGAACGCCTACCGGATCGAAGTTCTCCATGTTGCACACGACGATACAGTTGTCGTTCGCGTCGCGCATAACCTCATATTCAACTTCCTTCATGCCGGCGATCGATTTCTCGACCAGACACTGGCTGATCGGGCTGTAGCGGATACCCGAGGCTACGATTTCTAGCAATTCCTCTTCGCTGTGACAGATGCCGCCGCCTGTTCCGCCCAGCGTGTAGGCCGGACGCACGATAATCGGATAACCGATTTCATTGGCGAAATCGACCGCTTCCTTCACCGTTGTCACAATAACGCTGTCCGGTACCGGCTGCTCCAGCTCGCGCATCAAATCGCGGAACAGATCGCGGTCCTCGGCTTTCTCAATGGCCGTCAGCTGAGTGCCGAGAAGTTTGACATTCTCCCGCTCCAGCACACCTGCCCGGGCAAGCTCGACCGCCATATTGAGGCCGGTCTGTCCGCCAAGCGTCGGCAGCAATCCATCCGGACGCTCCTGGCGGATAATTTGGGTAACAAATTCAAGCGTAATCGGCTCGATGTATACTTTGTCGGCCATATTCGTATCAGTCATGATTGTTGCCGGATTGCTGTTGATCAGCACAACCTCGAAGCCTTCTTCTCTCAGCGCCTGGCAGGCCTGCGTGCCTGCATAGTCAAACTCCGCCGCTTGTCCGATGACGATGGGTCCGGAACCGATGACGAGAATTTTTTTGAGTTCATTATTTCTGGGCATACTGCAGCTCTCCTCTCAATGACTCCGCAAGTTGTGCCTGACGCGGTCTCTGTGGGTTGTCTTTTTTATGGGTGCGGATCATTTGCAGGAATTCATCAAACAGGTAGCTGGAATCGAATGGACCTGGCGCTGCCTCCGGGTGATATTGAACCGAGAAAGCCGGGAACTGCGTATGCTTCAATCCTTCAATCGTACGGTCATTATTGTTGATGTGCGTCACTTCCAGCTGAGTGCCGCTCACTGAGTCTTCAAGCACGGTATAGCCGTGGTTCTGCGAGGTAATGTAACAACGGTTGGTTGCCAGTTCCTTGACCGGGTGATTGCCGCCGCGGTGCCCGAATTTCAGCTTCGAGGTATCCGCGCCGCAGGCCAGTGCGAACAGCTGGTGACCCAGGCAGATGCCGAACATCGGATATTCGCCCAGCAGCTCCTTGATGGTTTCAGCCGCATGCGGGACATCCTTGGGATCCCCGGGGCCATTGGACAGCTGTATGCCGTCAGGCTTCAGGCGGCGGATTTGGTCAGCCGTCGTGTCCTGCGGCACGACGATGACGTCGCAGCCGCGCTTGGTCAGCTCGCGGAGAATTCCGCTTTTTGCGCCGTAATCGATCAATACGATCCGCTCGCCTTCACCTGGGCTTGAGAAGATGCTTTTGGTCGAAGTGCGGGCCACCTGATCGGTCATCAGCGGAGTCAGGCCAAGACGCTCCTGCAGCTCTTCCACCCGCTCGGAGCCGGTCGTAAGAATGCCTTTCATCGTTCCAAAATGACGAAGTTTACGGGTAAGCATGCGGGTATCGATTTCGCTGATGCCGATAATGCCATATTCCTTCAGCAAGCGGTCAAGCGTATATTCAGCGCGCCAATTGCTCGGAACCGGCTCATGACGGCGCACAACAAATCCATGGATAAACGGACTGATGGATTCAAAATCATTGCGCGTAATGCCATAGTTTCCGATAAGAGGGTACGTCATCGTGACAATCTGTCCGCAGTAGGACGGATCTGAAAGGACTTCCTGGTAACCGGTAATGCCGGTGTTGAACACGACTTCGCCGGCCGACTGGCCATCCGCGCCGAAGCCAAGGCCTGTAAACAAAGTGCCGTCTTCCAATAACAATCTTGCTTGCATCCGTATCACTCCTAAAGGTTTGAAAGTTTTGCTTGTAACGCATCCTCAGCGTTTTCCTGCTCCTCTGACAGAAGAATAGGTTCGCATCAGACGCGAGACACTGATCTAAGTTGAGTATGTTTCTCTCTGTTATGTTACAGTTCCGACCAAACCACAGATCCGTCCACAATGGTCAGCACGGGCCACCCGGATAATTTCCAACCGCCAAACGGCGTATTATTGCTTTTGGAAACGAAGCTTTCCGGATCAACCGTCCGCTCGTTCTCCAAATCGACAATCGTCACATCCGCTGGCGCTCCGATTTCAAGCCTGCCGCTGCTGAGTCTGAATACCCGCGCAGGGTCAGTTGTCATTCTCTTGAGCAGGAAGCCCAGCGTCCATTTGCCAGTCTGCACAAATTTCGTATACAGGAGCGGAAAAGCTGTTTCAAAGCCGACAATTCCGAACGGCGCAAGCTGCATGCCGCGCGCCTTCTCCTCTGCACTATGCGGCGCATGGTCGGTCACGATCATGTCCAGCGTTCCGTCCTCGAGTCCTTCGATAACCGCTTCGACATCGCGGGGTGTCCGCAGCGGAGGGTTCATTTTCCAATTGGCATCCATCCCCGGAATGTCCTCATCCGAGAGAACCAGGTGATGGGGGCATACCTCGGCAGTTACTTTAATCCCGACCTGCTTGGCGAGCCGGATCAGACGAACCGACTGCTCGGTGCTTACATGGCAGACATGATAGTGGACGCCTGTCGATTCCGCCAGCAAAACGTCCCGTCCGACATGGATGGCCTCCGATTCGTTGGGAATGCCTTTCAAGCCGCTGCGTTCAGCGAATTTGCCCTCGGAGACGAACAGGCCTTCAACGAGTGAGTCGTCTTCGCAGTGGGCAATAACCGGCATGTCCATGGAAGCTGCCAGCGCCATGGCGTTTTTCATCATTTGCGCATTCTGAACGCCCACGCCGTCATCGGTAAAGCCAACTGCGCCAGCTTCCTTCAGCGCTGCAAAATCGGTCAGCTCGCGGCCAAGCTCGTTCTTGGTTATAGCCGCATAAGGCAGCACCTTAACGACGCCTTCAGCTGCAGCCTTGTCCAGAATGTACCTGACGGTTTCCGGCGTGTCGGTAACCGGTCGGGTGTTGGGCATACAGGCAATCGTTGTGAAACCGCCTTTGGCAGCAGACCTGGTGCCTGTTGCGATATCTTCTTTATGTTCAAAACCGGGATCGCGCAGATGAACGTGCATGTCGATCAATCCTGCGGAAACCAGCTTTCCTGCCGCATCCACAACTTCATATCCAGCTGTATCCGGAATCCCTGCTGCGCCGTCTTCGATAGCGGCAATCAGGCCATTCTCAATCTTCACATGTCTGGTTTCCAGCTGCTCTTTATTCTCATTCCATATTTGACCGTTTACTATCCATAAGGACCTCATATTTATTCAATTCTCCTTTTTGGCATTTGCATGCGATCTGATTAGCCGCTCCTTAAGCGAGCGCCCGCTCGATAACGGCCATCCGGACCGCTACGCCGTTCTGCATTTGCTGGAAAATCCGCGACTTCGGATGCTCCACCAGTACATCGTCGATTTCCACATCGCGGTTGATCGGAGCCGGATGCATAATGATGGCGTGATCCGCGATTGACGCTGCCCGCTCTACTGTCAGCCCGTACTGCTCCCGATATTCCCCGGCTGTTTGGAACACGCCGTTCTCATGGCGTTCCAGCTGCACGCGAAGCATCATCACCACATCGGACTTCAACGCTTCTTCGATCGTGACATATTGAACGTCGAGCTCGGAAGCTGCCATGCCTGGCGGGGCGCAAAACCGTACGTTCATCCCAAGCTTCCGCATCGCCCACAGGTTGGACCGGGCAACCCGGCTGTGCAGAACATCGCCTATAATGGAAACGGTCAATCCCTTTAATTCACCGAACTCCTTGCGAATCGTATAAAGATCGAGCAGCGCCTGTGTAGGGTGCTCGTTATTTCCGTCCCCGGCGTTAATCAGCGGCACCTTGACTCGGGTTGCCAGCTCCGCCAGCACGCCGATCGGCTTCAGACGGATGATCCCGGCGTCAATCCCCATGGATTCAAGCGTGCGCACCGTATCGTAGATCGATTCGCCTTTTTGCACACTGGATACCGCTGCTGAGAAGTTCAGCACCTCAGCTCCCAGCCGCTTCTGGGCGACCTCGAACGAGAATCTCGTGCGGGTGCTGTTCTCAAAAAACATATTGGCCACAAATTTACCCTGGAGCACAGGGGTTAGCTTGTCGGGCTGGGCTTCCCAATAAGCGGCGCGTTCCAGCAGTTCGGTTATTTCCTCCTGCGGCATATCCTTCAATCCCAGCAAACTGCGCTGTTTTACTATCGTTTCATTCATGCTTATAGCCTGCCCCCTTTAATGGATAATGGTCACTTTATCTTCATGATCCACTTCTTGAAGCGAGACCTGAATCTGTTCCTGCTTGGAGGTCGGCACGTTCTTGCCCACATAATCAGGCCGGATCGGCAGCTCGCGATGTCCCCTGTCCACCAGCACCGCCAGTTGAATCGTCTGGGGCCTGCCGCAATCCATCAATGCATCCATTGCAGCTCTGATCGTACGGCCCGTATACAGCACATCGTCGAACAAAATAATCCGCTTGTCCTGCACACTGATGACATTGTCGTCTTTGCTTGCCTCCAAGGATGAAGCTGACTGCTCTGAGCCGGAACCCGACCTTCCGCCGGTTCCTCTGTCATCGCGGTACAGGGTAATGTCGATTCCCTTCACCTCTACAGGGAGGCCTTCGATCTCGCGGATTTGCTCGGCGATTCGCTGCGCCAGATAAATGCCGCGTGTACGAATGCCGACGAGTACACAGTTATCAATGCCCTTGTTCTTTTCCACGATTTCGTGGGCGATACGCGTGAGAGCACGGCGGATCGCAGTTTCGTCCATAATGATGCGGTGCTGCCCATCCATACGCTTCATCCGCCTCCCTGACTCCAAGCGATGATCGGTCACAATAAAAAACTCCTTGCGGCCGTCGCAAGGAGTCGTTCAAATGAATGTTCCCTTCTCTTTCCGACAAGAGCCGTCTGCGCGCAAAAAGCCGCCAGCGGTTCTTGTCCGGGTTGCATGAGGAACATTCCATTATTCACGATACCTTGACAGCCTCTCTGGACTGAATTAAAGGTACTACTGTTCATTAAAGGAATTATCCCACGTTCGACAAATGATGTCAATACCTTACATGAGAGTTGTTACAGGCTGAGCTTCGTAATGCGTTCAACGGCTTTCTCGGTATTCTCGCGGCTGCCGAAAGCGGTAAGACGGAAGTAGCCTTGTCCGCTTTGGCCGAAGCCTACGCCAGGAGTTCCCACAATGTTGGCCTCGGACAGTAATTTATCGAAGAATGCCCATGAATCCATGCCGTTTGGTGTTTTGAGCCAGATATAAGGGGCATTGACGCCGCCGAAGACTTCCAGGCCAAGCGAAGCCAGTCCGTCACGGATAATACGGGCATTGGTCATGTAATAATCGATGGTGGCGGCAATTTGCTGCTTGCCTTCAGGGCTGTAGATCGCCTCTGCCCCTCGTTGGGTCACATAGGATACGCCGTTGAATTTCGTTGTGTGGCGACGGTTCCACAGATCATTGACGAGCAGCGTATTTCCGTCTGCATCTTTGGCCTTCAGTTCGCGCGGAACAATCGTGTAGGCGCAGCGGACACCAGTGAAGCCTGCTGTTTTGGAGAAGCTGCGGAATTCGATGGCTACTTCCTTCGCCCCTTCGATTTCATAAATGCTGCGCGGAACATCCTCTTCCTGAATAAACGCTTCATAGGCGGAATCATACAGGATGATGCAGTTGTTCGCTCTGGCATAATCCACCCAGCGCTTCAGCTCTTCCATGCTCAGCGTCATACCCGTCGGATTGTTGGGATAGCACAAGTAGATCAAATCCACTTTGCGGTCAGGCAGGCTTGGAATAAAGTCATTCTCCGAGCTGCATGGCAGATAAACAATGTTCTCGTACTGGTTTTTTTCTTTATTGAATTGACCCGAACGGCCTGCCATGACATTGGTGTCCACGTAGACCGGATATACCGGATCCTGTACCGCTACTACCGCATCCTGGCTGAAAATCTCCTGGATGTTGCCTACATCGCATTTGGAACCATCGCTTACAAACACTTCATTGGTTGCGATATCGATGCCCCGCGCTTTGTAGTCATTCTCAATAATGGCCTGAATCAGAAAATCATATCCTTGCTCCGGACCGTACCCGCGGAATGCATCGGGGCTTGCCAGCTCGTCCACGGCTTTGTGCATGGCTTTCACGACAGCATCAGGCAAACCGCGGGTAACATCGCCGATACCCAGGCTGATAATTTGCGCATTCGGATTCTCCTGGGTGAATTTGGTGCGGCGTTTGGCAATCTCGGAAAACAGGTAGCTGCCCTGCAGCTGCGTATAGTTGTGGTTAATTTGTGTCATCTGACTTCAATCTCACCTTTCTATGGCCGTTCGCGGCATAGTATGAATTGCTATCATCATAGCCTACAGACAGAACAAACATAATAAAGAAAATAGTGAAAAGTTTGCACTTTTCACCATTAACGCTGCCGCAATATCATCAATTCATGTTCAATGTCCTCTGGAATAGGAGCAGAAAACTCCAGATACTCTCCGGAACGGGGATGCGTAAAGCCCAGAACGGCCGCATGCAGCGCTTGCCCTTTGAGTGCAATCGTCTTGTTGCGTCCGTACATGGGATCCCCGGCCAGCGGGTAGCCGATGTATTTGAGATGAACGCGGATCTGATGCGTACGGCCGGTTTCCAGCTGCAGCTCCAGCAACGTAAAGTCCTCGCCCAATCTCTCCAGGACTGCAAAATGCGTAACCGCATGCTTGCTGCCCTTCTGGGTGACCGTAAACAGCTTGCGGTCCTGCGGATCCCGCCCGATCGGGGCATCGATGGTGCCATGCTCATGCGGCACTTTGCCGTGAACGAGCGCGATATATTTGCGCGTCACAGTGTGGTCCTTCAGCTGGGCTGCCAACGAGGCGTGGGCCAGGTCATTTTTGGCCGCCATAATCAGTCCGGAGGTGTCTTTATCTATACGATGTACGATGCCGGGACGAAGAACGCCGTTGATGCCGGACAAATCGGTACAGTGAAACATAAGCGCGTTAACGAGTGTCCCCGAATAGTGGCCTGGCGCCGGATGCACGACCATCCCGCGCGGTTTGTTGATCACGATGACATCGCTGTCCTCATAGGCAATTTCAAGCGGGATATCCTCGGGATCGATTACGGCTTGCTCCGGTTCAGGAATGACAATGGCGATATGCTCGTCGGCTGTAATCTTGTGATTGGCTTTAACCGTCCGTCCGTTCACCTGAATCGCACCGGTCCTGATCCATTCCTGCACCTGCGTGCGTGATGCCAGTCCTTCTTCAAGGCTTTCTGTTACATATTTATCAAGCCGCTGTCCTGTCTGACTCTCGTCAACCATGAACTCAAGCGGCTCATCATTGAATGGGTTGATGCTCTTGTTTGCTGTCATGTCCGTCTTGTCCATCCTGTCTGTCCTGTTCGATAGGCTCTTTGTGTTCATTCGAATCTCCGTTCTCATTCTTCATGGATAAAATGGCATCCAGCAAAATCAGCGCAACCCCGCATACGATCCCCGAGTCAGCCAAGTTAAATATCGGAAAGATGTAACGCCCAAAGGTAAATTGCAAAAAGTCGACAACATGGCCATAAAGCGCACGGTCGAGGAAGTTGCCTACTGCCCCGCCGAGCACCATGCCAAGGCCCACCAGTAACAAGGGCTTGCCGGTCTGACGGTTCTTCTGGAGATACCAGACTATTCCTGCCACAACTACCAGAGTGATGCAGACAAACAATACCTGCTGCTGCTGGAGGATGCCAAATGCCGCTCCTTCATTGCGGAGGGAGGTAATAATAAAAAATCCGTCGCCAAGCACATTGATTTTTTCACCGATTACAAGATTATTCTCGATTAGCCTTTTGGTAACCCAATCAATCACAAAGACGAATAAAGCGATCCAATAATAATATAATCTCAAAAACATCATGCCCCCTTGTCCCAAACATTGTAGCATATTCCACCTATTTGCCACCAGCGAATCCTTCATTGGCTTCGCCTGCCCCCGTTTGCCAAATGCCCCAGCGATGCCCACCTCTAAAATCAGGCATATCAGCGAAAGCTAAAGGCAATCCTGCACAGCTATACAAATGGAAAAGAGGGGCTGCAATCGTGAATACATTGACGATGAATCAGTTGAATATGCTGCGAAGCCAACTGGAAGCGGAGAAGAATGAAACTGCCCGGCGGCTTGAAGACAGCGATCATTACGGTCATGCCGACTCTCAACGGGATGAAACCGGAGAACTGTCGATGATCGATAACCATCCCGGCGATGTGGCAAGCGAAATCTATGAGCGTGGCAAGGATACAGCGCTTCTGGAGCAGGAGGAGCTGCGGCTGGAACGGATTGAAGCGGCATTGACGGCAATGGATAATGGCGTTTACGGCAGCTGCCTGGTGTGCGGCGAAGCGATACCGTATCAACGGCTGCAGGCGCTGCCCGATACCTTATATTGTGTGGAGCATTCGCCCAGGCAAGAGATATCAGAACGCAGACCCATTGAAGAGCAGGTGCTCACGCCTGCCTTCGGACATTCCAGCATGGATGAGCATGAGGGCTACAATGGCTTTGACGGGGAAGACGCTTGGCAAATCGTGGAGCAGTGGGGAAACTCCGACTCTCCGGCCATGTCCGAAAACCGCGACGTCGAGTCCTATGATGAAATGGGTGTTGAAGCGGGCGAACCAGACGGTTATGTAGAGCCGCTGGAGAGCTTCCTGGCTACCGATATTACCGGGAAAGTCGTCAGCGTGGTACGCAACCGTGAATATTACGATTATCTGAAAAACAATGAAGGAGACAGCGGGCTGGAATAGCCCTTAAACCTTATGTACAGAACTGGAAACGAACTTGCCGTTCTTATAGGTCAATAAACCTTGCCTTCGAGCTGATGCTGGACGATCCGTACAATATCGGCGATATAGTCGCCGACAATCGGCAGGTTCAGGGCGCCAAGGAACTGCAGGATATAAATAATCGTCGCCGCAAAAATGGAAAATCCCAGCGCGATGCCGACGCCGCGGAATATGCCGGCCAATAAATTGCGCCATATCAGGGAAAGCGGCCGATTAAGAAGCAGCACGTAATCCGCCATTTGCGAACGTTCCATATCCACGGCGACTTTCTCCAGCCGGCGGTCCAATATTTCCATCGAATGCTGGATGGCGTTCAGGCTTTTTGTTTCCTCGGTCATATTGAACCCTCCGTATGATCGTGGTAGTTGATGAGCAAGGCAAGAAGTAAAAAAACGCCCATGCAGATGCTGCCGGCGAAGCGGCATTTGCCGCTTCGCCGGCAGCATTCGCATGAACGTTAAGTCATATGCGGTTATTCATCCGTTATAATGCCCTTAACCGCCGATTAAAATTCCAATTTCTTTCTCTCCGAGCTTCAGCCGCTCCATTCCCTCGCTGCTTCCATAATCGACTCCGCTCAGCAGCACATTCTCCATCAGAACAGATTCGAATGCCTTCAGCGCCGCCGTCAGCTCGCCATCCACGTCAAGCGTCAGATGAACCCGCTTCTCAATCGGCAAATCCAGCTTCTTGCGTGTATCCTGAACTGCGCGGATGACTTCGCGGACCAAGCCTTCCTGTTCAAGCTCGGGTGTAATGTCGGTATTAACCGCCACCGTCAGCTGATAACCCGAAGCGGATGCAAAGCCCGCCTTGGCCTGTTTCTCAACCAGCAGCTCATCGAGTGCAATTATCAATGTTTCACCTTCGGAGGAGGGATAGACAAGCTCCCCGCTTTGCACCACCGCTTGAGTCTGCTCCGGCGTCAGCTGCTTCAGATAAGCTTGAATGCCCCCTACCAGTTTGCCGTATTTTTTACCCGCAACCTTCAGGTTCAGCTTAAAGGTGAAATCCACAAACCCGCTGTCGCCGCTTGCAATTGCAATAGTCTTGATATTGATTTCGTCCTTGATGATGTCTTCATACGCTGTAAGATCGAATTCACGATCCAGTGCAATAATCAACTCGGATAACGGCTGACGGGTCTTGATCCCCGTTTCGTTGCGGACATTGCGCGCAAGCTCGACAATCTGACGGGCGGTCTCCATATCACGCTCCAAGGTTTCATCGATTGCGGAGTCATCGGCTTTTGGGTAATCGGCCAAATGAACGCTTTCCGTACTGCCGCCCAGGTTGCCGTAGATGTCTTCCGCGAGAATTGGCGCATAAGGGGCAATAAGCCGCGAGAGCGTGAGCAGAACATGATGCAGCGTGCCGTAGGCATCCAGCTTGTCATCCGTCAGGCCGCTTCCCCAGAACCGGTCGCGGGAACGGCGGATATACCAGTTGCTTAATTCATCGACGAAGACCTCTATGGCTTTGGCCGGGTTGAGAAAATCATTCACCTCAAGCCCCTTCTCCACCTGCTTGATCAAGCTGTTCAACCTCGACACAATCCAGCGGTCCAGCTTTCCTGAAGATTCCCGGTATGGATGCTTGGAAGGCTCATATCCGTCAATCGACGCATACAGGGCAAAAAACGCATGAGTATTGACGATAGTGTCCATTACTTTCGATTTGGCTTCGCCAACGATCCCCCGCGAGAACCGTTTGCTGTTCCATGGCGCGCTGTCAGACAATAATGCCCAGCGGAACGCATCGGCTCCATATTCATCGAGGATTTCCCACGGGTCAATGACATTCCCTTTGGACTTGGACATTTTCTGCCCGTTCTCGTCAAGCACATGTCCGGTTGAAATAACCGCTTTGTACGGAGCCTTGCCGTTATAAAGCGTTGATACGGCCAGCAGGCTGAAGAACCAGCCGCGCGTCTGGTCAATGCCCTCGCAAATAATATCTGCCGGGTACTGATCCGCAAATGCCGCCTCGTTCTCAAACGGATAATGCTGCTGCGCGAACGGCATCGAGCCGCTGTCAAACCAGACATCGATAACCTCAGACGTTCTGGTCATCACACCGCCTTCGCAATGCGGACAGTTCAGCTTAACTTCATCCACATAGGGCTTGTGCAGTTCAATGTCGGGAGAGATGGGTTCTACCGAACGCGCAACCAGATCCGCCCTGCTTCCAGGCGCATGCTGTCCCCCGCAGCTGTCGCAAACCCAAACATTAAGCGGCGTTCCCCAGTAACGGTTGCGGCTGATGTTCCAGTCGACGAGATCCTCAAGGAATTTGCCGAACCGGCCTTCCCGGATATGCCCCGGATACCAGTCCACCTTGTTGTTATTGGCAATCAGTTGTTCCTTCACCGCGGTCGTTTCAATGAACCAGCTCTCTGTTGCATAGTAGATAAGCGGCGATTTGCAGCGCCAGCAGAACGGATAGCTGTGTTCGTACCGCTCCTTGGAGAACAGCAAACCCTGCTCGCTGAGCATCTTGACAATATCGATATCGCAATCTTTTACGAAGCGGCCTGCCAGATCAGTCACCATGTCCATATACCGGCCGGCATTGTCCACCACATTCAGGAAGCTGACGCCATTCTGGCGGGCCACTTTGTAGTCGTCCTCTCCATGGGCCGGCGCAATATGAACAATCCCTGTACCGCTCGTATCGCTGACAAAGTCACCGGGAATGACGAAGTGCCCGTTATCCAGCGCGGCGTAGCGGAATGGAGGCTCATATTTCAAGCCGAGCAGATCAGCCCCTTTTACAGTGGACTCGATTTCATAGCCGCTTTTCATTACACTTTCCACAAGGCCCGCTGCAACGATATACAGCTCCCCTTCTTTTCTCACCCGGACATAGTCCAGCTTCGGATTGACGGCAAGCGCTACATTCGCCGGAAGGGTCCAAGGAGTTGTCGTCCATGCCAGCACATACGCGCCGGAATCGGTCAGCTTGAATTTCACCGTTGCGCTGAGATCCTTTACATCTTCATAGCCCTGGGCAACCTCGTGAGAGCTGAGCGTTGTCTGGCAGCATGGGCAGTAAGGGCTGACCCGGTGACCGCGGTACAGCAGCCCTTTGCCATGAATCGTGGATAAAATATGCCATACGCTCTCAATGTAGTTGTTGTCCAGCGTAATATAAGGCTTGTCCATATCGGTCCAATAGCCGATCGCTTCCGTCAGATCACGCCACTGCCGTTCATACTCAAAGACGCTGTCCTTGCATTTTTTGACAAAGGCTTCGATGCCGTATTTCTCGATTTCCTGTTTGCCGGAGATGCCCAGCTGCTTCTCCACCCCAAGCTCGACAGGCAATCCGTGCGTATCCCAGCCTGCTTTGCGCACAACACGGTATCCGGACATTGTCTTGTAGCGGCAAACAAAATCCTTGATTACCCGTCCAAGCACATGGCCGATATGCGGCTTGCCATTGGCAGTCGGCGGACCTTCGTAAAATACAAAATTAGGTTTCCCATTACGATTTTCGATCGATTGCTCAAATGTCTGTTCTGCTTTCCATCTGCCCAGTACCCGGATATCGCGGGCTCTTGCACGTTCCTTTACATCTACGCGCTGCATGCTATACAGATCCCCTTTCTTATTTGAAACATTCATTGAAAGACCATGCGAAAAATCTGACTGCTGTGACAACAAAAAAAGCCCCATCCCCTGGAAAGGGACGAGGACCTGCTCGCGCTACCACCCTTGTTCCAAGCATAATGATAAAAGTGAATCCAACATGCCGCTTCCTTGCCGGGCATTGTCTTTCTCACATTTACATGCTTGACACTTGTTACGGATTTTAAGAAATCCGTATTCCTTGTAACGGGGGGAGTCCGGCAGCGCTTAGTGCAAGTTCAGCTTGCAAGAGGAGAATGATGCTGTTCGCACATCTGGTCTTGTCAGCAATTTATCCACTTGGGCATTCAGCGCAGCTTCTCGGAGATGATCTTCAACCACGTTCTGCGCACCGATTCACAGCAATCATCGGATTCTCTGGGGGCAAACGCATGGTCTACTCGTTCTCGTCAATGAATTTGGTTGATTAATTATTCACATTTATACGCCAGTCCTGCGTGTTTGTCAAGAGCAGCGAGTGCGTGCCTAGGAATTATTGATCACTTCATTGGGCAAGCGGTCTCTGCCTTCAAGCGAATCCCAGCCATTATGGCTCAGCAGCTCAAGCTGCGCTTCGACCAGCGAACGGAAACGGGCGCGGTAGATGGAAGCCTGTTGTTTGAGCTCCTCGACTTCAAGCGCAACCTTCCGCGATTTGGAGAGAGCTTCATTAATGATCCGGTCAGCATTCTTCTCCGCTTCCTTAACAATCAGCTGAGCTTCCTTCTTGGAGTTGCTCTTTACATCATCAGCCGCTTCCTGTGCGACGATGATCGTTTTACTAAGCGTTTCTTCAATATTGGAGAAATGGTTCAGCTTCTCCTGAAGCGACAACGCCTGGTTTTGCAATTCTTTGTTTTCCCGAATAAGCGCCTCATAGTCTTTGATGACCTGATCGAGAAACTCGTTTACTTCATCTTCGTCGTAACCGCGAAGACGTCTTCCGAATTCTTTATTATGTATGTCCAATGGCGTAAGCGGCATTGGCGCACCTCCCAAGAGTATGAAGAGTCGAAGAACGAAAATAATTCAGGGCAAAATCAAAACCAAAGTCCCATGCCCCGTACAATTAGTTCGGGTCTGCCTGTTTACATTCGACATATCGGGCTAAAATCCTGCAAGGGACTATATAAATTTGCCGATTTTCACCCGAACTCTGCCTTTCTTCGTAACACCTTCGACGCTGAGGACTTTAAAACGGCCCAGGCCCTGAAAAGAAACGACATCCCCTTCTTTAAGCATCGCAGAAGGATCTTCTTCCGCACGCCAGTTGACCCGGCAGCGTCCTGCGCGGATGGGATCCACGATTTTGGACCGGCTGACCCGGTAAACATCGCTTGCAATCCCGTCCAGACGCAAAGAAGCCACCGATAGGTTCTGTTCCTCCAGCACCGGAGCCGCAGCCTGCAGACCGGTTAACGGAACAATGTCCGTCAGGACTTGAACCCGGTGAACTTGACGCAAGTGAATGTTCACATAATCGGCAATTTCCTCTTCAACGAGACAATGGCAGAATTCGGGGTGAATGTGAAGATCCCCTACCCGGTCCCGCTTGATTCCAAGCCCTAGCAGCGCGCCAAGGTAATCGCCGTGATCGAGCTGAAGATGCCCTCCGGTGCCGGCCGTAATCCGAATCAAGGCTATACCTTCAGGCTCATCATCCAGCATCCGGTAATCCGGCGCGATAAGAGCACGCCGGCGCTCCGCCTGCTCATATCCGCCCATCAGCTTAACCTGTATGTCCATTTGGCGGTTAGCCAAACTCATTAGAATATCAACCTGTCTGGGATCGAGGAAGTCCGTGCGTTTCATCTCATGGCCAAATGCTGCCCGTTCGACCCACTCCGAGGCCCGATCGACAAAAACACGCTCATCAGGATGGAAATGCACATAGATTTCTGGTTTCATTGGAAAATCATGTTGAGAATCGCGATAATCCCATATGCCACAAACCGGAGTGCAAACAAGGCAACGATGGGGGAAATGTCGAGCATTCCGCCAATGGGAGGAATAATCCGTCTGAATGGCGTCAAATAAGGTTCTACGATCTTAGCCAGCAGCACGCCGATAAAGCTTTCGCGCGCGCTTGGGAGCCATGACAAAAGAATGTAGCCAATAATCAAAAAGTTGTAGATCGTATAAAGATTCATGACAATGCTCGTTACATTCCAGTCCAACTAAAGGTCACCTCGTCTTTTTGTATTCGTTCTCTTCTGCCAGCATATCCGTAATCGTCCCCTGAATTTCAACCGTATCCGGCGTGCAAAGAAAAATATTCGGTCCAAGCTTCGAAATGCTTCCATTCAGAGCGTAGATGGTTCCGCTCAGAAAGTCAACAATCCGCACAGCCAGATCCGTACGCACCCGCTGCAGATTGACAACGACTGCGCGCCGCGAGCGCAGATGATCGGCGATTTCCTGGGCTTCGTCATAAGAACGGGGTTCATTCAGAATGACGCGCACATTTTTTTGCGAATGGATGCTAACTACATTATTGCCTTTTGTAGATTGTTTACGTGCTTCGAATGGAGAAGTTTCAACCTCTTGCTCCTCATGATGCTCAATTCTTTCACGTTCGACGATTTCTTCTTCCTCCTGCAGCCCAAGAAAACTCATGAATTTATTCATAACACTCATTATCCATTCCTCCTAAGAGTTTCTGGTGATACTTCTCATGGATCACTCCAAAGCAAGCCAGAAACTCACTTCGGAAGCGTTACTGAGTTTCTGGTGATACTTCTCATGGATCACTCCAAAGCAAGCCAGAAACTCACTTTGGAAGGCAAATCTATGACCGTTGTGTCAGCTTTTGCCGACTAGAACCGTCCCTAAGCGAAGCCACGTGGCTCCTTCTTCAACAGCCACTTCAAAATCGTTGGACATGCCCATAGATAACCCATTCACGGGCTGACGAAGCAATGCCAAGGCATTTAATTCGTCCCGCAGCTGACGCAGCCCGCGAAAAACCGGACGGGCCTGCTCCGCTTCCCCGTCCAGCGGGGCCATGGTCATAAGCCCAACGGGCTCAATATGCGGCAGATCTGCTAGCTCTCGCGCAAACACGGGCAGCTGCTCGGGAGCCAAGCCATGCTTGCCATCCTCGCCAGATACGTTCACCTGTATGAAACAGGGTACGATGATTCCAAGCTGCTGCGCCCGATTTTCAATGGCCTGCGCCAGTGAAGAGCGGTCAAGCGAATGTATATAGTTAAATTTCCCTATGACTTCTTTCACTTTATTGGTCTGCAGCGATCCGATGAAATGCCATCGGGCTTGTCCCTCCGGAAGATCCGGGAACCCGGAGCCGCTTCCTTCCCCGCTGATCGCATTCCATTTGGCAGCGGCGTCCTGCCAGCGGTTTTCGCCCAGATGGTTGAGCCCCTGCCGGAGCACATCAGCAGTCTGTTCTACGCCAACATATTTGGTTACTGCAATAAGCTCAATATCTTTCCGGCTTCTGCCGCTGCGCCCGCAAGCCTCGGCCAGCCGCTGCTCCACCGTTTCAATCCGATCCAACAAGGTCATATTAACCGTTCACCTCTCATGCCAATCCAGCTGACCATGCGCCCAGTGGCTCCTCCTTCCATACGATGAGAATAGAAGAGTTCGGTATTGCAGCCAGTGCACCACTCAGATAATTCGATAGCCATCGGCAAAATTCCTGCTTTTATCATAATCTGTCGGTTGATTTCTTTCAAGTTGATCCGTGCCCGGCCGTTTTCCGTCGGCTGCATCCACCGCTCCGGGTTGGCACGGAACTCCGGACTGAAGTCGTCAACCAGCGGTTCAACGCGCCGAAGCACGGTCTCATCGACCTCATAACAGCAGCTTCCGATGGACGGACCAATCGCCGCCCTGATATCCTCAGCGGCGCAGCCGTAGCCATCCGCCATGGCCTGTACGGTATGCCGCGCAATCTCGAGCACCGTGCCCTTCCAGCCGGCATGGGCCAGCGCGATTACCCCCTGCTTGGGCGCAAAAAAGTACAGCGGCACACAGTCTGCATAAAAGGAGGTCAACAAAATATCCTTCTCATCGGTTACAAGCGCATCCGCATCGGCAATCGCTGTCTCCCGGCTTAAACGTCCTTTTCCCCTATCTGCTGCCGTTACCCGGTGGATATGATTGCCATGAACCTGTTCCGCACATGTCCAGCTGTCAAAAGTCCAATCCAGGGCATCCGCAAGCAGCACCCGGTTGTTGACCACTGCCGCCGTTTCATCGCCTACATGCAGTCCACAGTTCAGCGATGTCCATGGCTTGCTGCTTGTCCCGCCCAGCCTGCTGGTGAAACCGGCCGTCAAACCGGCATATTGCTCCGCCCATTGCGGCAATAAAAAAAGCGAAGGCCCCTTCGCTGTATCTTCACGTTTGAATGCTTCCATCATAATCGCTCACCCCGCTACCAGTTTACCATAGGGGCAGCGGCTCATGCGAGCGGTGTTATCCGCCCGCCCAAGCCGAAGAAGCGCCCTTAGAAACCTACCTTGCTCCTTGTTCCTCGTCTTCATTCTTGTGCACCTTCGTATCATCGATCCGTACAAGCACTACATCCGTGCCGATTTTCACAATATTGCGCCAAGGGATCACAACATCCGTTCCGCCGCCGCCGAACAACCCGAAAAATCGGGTATAGCTTGGCACGACAATGGAATCGATTCGCCCCTGCCGCAGATCCAGCTCCAAATCGCTCACTTGACCCAGCTTGCGGCCATCGACGATATTAATGACATCCTTCGTTTGAAAATCGGATATTTTCAATCGGTACTCACCACGTTTCCGCAGAGGTTTTTCGTGCATCAGCAGCTTCTTTCCGCTCCTGCCTTTACTATTACTATATGTACGATATAGTTAAAATGTCCTGATTCCTATTAAAAACTTCCTGTCCACTCTGCTGCTTGCCTCCCTGCGGTCAAGCCCTTTCGACCAATCTTTCGTGAGGGCATAAGAAAAACGGCGCGATAGCGCGCCGTTTCAGGTTTTTACATGCTTTTGCATTTGCTGGATGGCCGATTTCTCAAGACGTGAAACCTGGGCCTGCGAGATGCCGATTTCATCGGCTACCTCCATCTGGGTCTTTCCTTCGAAAAACCGCATCGATAAGATCATTTTTTCCCGTTCGTTAAGCTTGTGCATCGCTTCCCGCAGCGCAATCTCTTCGATCCAAGATACATCCTTGTTCTTGTCGTCGCTGATTTGGTCCATCACATAAATAGGGTCGCCCCCGTCGTGATAGATCGGTTCGAATAAGGAAACCGGATCCTGAATAGCATCAAGGGCAAAAACCACTTCTTCCTTCGGCACATTGAGCGCCTCGGAAATTTCCATTATTGTCGGTTCCCTTGAATTCTGATTCGTCAAGGTATCCCTCACCTGCAGCGCCTTGTAGGCGATATCCCGCAGGCTTCGCGATACGCGAATCGGGTTGTTATCCCGTAAATAACGACGGATTTCTCCGATGATCATCGGTACAGCATAGGTTGAAAACTTGACATTCTGACCAAGGTCAAAATTGTCGATGGCCTTCATGAGACCGATGCAGCCGACTTGAAATAAATCATCAACGAATTCGCCGCGATTGTTAAACCGCTGAATCACACTGAGTACCAGCCTCAGGTTGCCGTTGACCAATTTCTCTCTTGCTGCCCATTCATTCTGTGTTTGCAAAGCCGTGAAAAGTTCCCGCATTTCGACGTTGGTAAGTACAGGTAGTTTTGCGGTATCCACACCACAAATCTCGACTTTGTTTCGGGTCAACGTGATTACCTCCCAAGGAGAAACATTAATCTACAGTATCTCCTCGGTCCTCCAATTTATTCCCGAAACAAGAAACGGAATGCAGCCGGATTTGCTTCATCAGCGGTCAACCGAATGTCAATGCCTGAGCTGCCAAGGGCTGCAGCCTTTTTTAAATTACTGGGAAGGAATCAGATTTATTACAGTCAGCCGGCTCAGCAAAAGTTCGCGCTCCTCCGGAGTCCCCTCCACGCTTACAGCGCCTTGATACAAGACAGCTCCGCTTTTCCAATCCACTACCGCAATACCCGGCTTTCCGCTAATTTCAATTAAGGCGTACAGCTTATTCTGCTGCAGAATCAGGCGATCTATCGACTGCCCTCCGAGCTCCTTGAAGGTGATGAGCTTATCGCTCGCTATTTTCTTATCGTCGAGACTGTATATGGCAATATGGAGCCCCAAACTGCTGCCGCTTGCACGTACAAGCTGGTTCCCGGCAGTGGTAAACGACATGGAATTCTCCTGAAAATCTCCGTCGCCGCTGAATACCACAGGTTCGAATTGCCCGGAAGCCAGACTGTAGGACATTAGCTTTTCCCCAATTTGCTCTGAGGTATTGGAACCGGCGCCTGTCTGGATATTCTTCATTTCATGCACCTGATAAACTACAAACGGGCTTGCATCCAGGGGATCCAAGGTAGGAACCACCTGATAATTGATACCATGACCATACCCGGATTCTACTGCATCGTCAGCAAGTTCCTCCATACTGGTTATGGATCCGTCTGCTTCATCGATGGTGTATACTCCAACAAGCTGCGAGGTTTTCCCGGTTCCTTCTGCAGTCAGCTGAGTCTGAGTGAAAATTTTGAACTGATTCCCGCTCATCTGAACCTCATCGATCGTTAACCACTGCAGCTTGATTCCCTTCGGCTCCGCAATCGGAACTTCCATGCTGCGCGCTTCTTTTGTCTTCTTGTCCCAGATCGAAATGACAATTCTGAAGTCCGCGCTGAGATTACCGGTAAGTTCATAAGCTGTTTTGGCAAAAGCGATCAGATTGTCATTCTCATAGAAGCCGCCCGGTTGATGACTGCCCTTCAGAAACTGACGATGCCCGGCAAGGACCGAATTAAAATGGCTCCAGGGGCTTGGGCGAAAGGAAAACTGGTCCAGGAAGCCCTTATTGGCTTCATAATCACTTCCCTGTATGCCGATATTTAAGGGTTCGGAAATGATTCCGGAGCCATAGTAACCTTCCAATTGAATATGTGCCGCCTCCTTCCCGTCGCCGCTGAGCTTCGCCAATCTGTATTGGGGAAGCCCGCTGCCGGATGAGGCCTGCACATAATAAGTTCCGATACTAATAATGATCAGTGCAAGAAGTGCGGCTGACAGCCCGTACCTTTTCATTTTTTGTAATCCTCCCCCGGTCAAACCGCCACTTTTCTTTTGATTAGAAATAAGCCTGTCCAAATTGAAATAACACCAACGATCAAGCCCAATATCAGCTCGAGGATAAAGATTTCCATAGGATACAAATAATTTTCAATAATAGTGTTCCACATCAGAAAAGGGATAAGAATTGGACAAGTCACGATGAATACCGAGAGTGCCACATATAAAATACCGGCTGCAAGTCCCTTCAGCCGATAGCTCCGTTCGATCAGAACTGCCGTGAAAATCACGCTCACCGCAAGCAGGCCCGCTCCATAATAAATCACGAAGGACATGAAGCTTGAGGGCAGCAGAATTTGCAGCATAAATTGAGAACGGATGAAGTCTCCGGTCGAAATCGTCTCTCTCAATTCTGCAGGCACAAGGGATTGAAACAAGCCGATTTCCAGCGGCAGCAGCAGCAGCTGGAAAGCAACCAGCCCCAGAAACATGATAAGAATGGCGCTTAACTTGGAGAAGTACAGATGATACCGCTGCGTCGGAAGCATTAGAAGCCGATAAATAAAGGGTTGCTTGAACAGCCAGTCGCGATACCAGATCATAAATATATAGAGCAGCAGTACCGAGGCGCTTAGAAAGACAGGAGCCATAAAGAACAGACTGTTCGACATCACATCCGCGAAGTTTGCTTTGCCTGCCTGAGCTGTATATTCCAAATAAGCTTCGAGGCCGCCATTGTGCCACTTCCCGGCCCTTTGAATGAGATCCTGCGCTTTCATCCATACTCCCCCCATCTGCACCAGCAGGATGAGCGCAAATAAACTTAAATAAATGTTTCTGAAGCGGCCAAGCTCCATATGAACCAGCTTCAAATATCGGTTCATGTCTGATACACCTCCCTCATCACATCCATAACGGATTTCCCTTGCTCCTGCCGCATTTCCTCGCAGTTGAACGATGTTAAAACCGCGCCCTGATCCAGAAGAACGACTTTATCCAGCAGATGCTCAATGTCATTGATTTCATGGGTGGTGATAATAACGCCGCGATCCTCGATTAACTGGCTGGTAAAGACCGAGGCAATCTGTTCCCTGCTGAACACATCGATACCCGAGAACGGCTCATCCATCAGAATATAATCGGAATCGACGGCCAGCCCCAGCAGCAGATTAAGCTTCGCCGCATTTCCTTTGGACAGCTCGGCAACTTTATCCTCCACCTTCAGCTTGAAGAAAATCAGCAGCTCATTGGCCCTGGACTGATTCCAATTGTTGTAGAAATCCGCCATGAAGCGCATGCAGGCCTTAATCGTCATGCTCCCGGGCATCGTGATCGTATCGGGAACAAAAGTGATCCTCTCATAATGCCAATAATGAACAGGCTGTTCATCAATATGTATATGACCTTTGTCGATAGGCGTCAGCCCCATAATGGCTTTGAGTACAGTTGATTTTCCGACTCCGTTAATGCCGATTAAACAGGTGATTTCATTTTTTTCGGCTGTAAAGGATACTCCGTTCAGTACCTTCTTGCGTCCATATTTCTTTGTCACATTCTGCAATTCAATCATTTTCGGGCACCTCCCTTTATTCCATTAACGTCCTTTCAGATACTGCTTTCTTACAACATTCAACAGTTCCTCAACGGGCACGTCGATGTTTTTGATAGAATCGATAAAGGCGGCCGCAGCCTCCTGAATAAGCTCATCCCGGATAGAGCCAATCAGCTGTTCATTGCTTGCGATTCGGCTCGGGGAATTTCCTTCGGTTATGATCAAGCCCTGATCCTCCATTTCCTTGTAAGCTTTTTGCGCCGTATTAGGATTGATCTTGAGGAGGCCGGCAATTTCCCTGCGTGAAGGAATGACATCTCCTGCGGAAAGCCTGCCAGCTGCCAGTCCCTCCTTGAAGTAACGGACAACCTGCAGGTAGACTGGATCGCGATTGTTAAATCTCATGTTGATTTGCCCGTCGTCCACGTTCATATCAACCTCTCTCTACCAGTGTGTGTACTATGTAGTTCATACACCATAAGTGTACTATACGAATAATACACCTTGATGTCAATTGTTAAATAAAAACAAAAAAGAGCCGACTAAGCGGCTCTTGCGGGCAATAATGTCAGAAATATAGTGTGTCCCGTCAGGGACGAAAACGAGGACAGGCACAGCTGAATCTCTCCGTCGCCTCTGTCCCGATAAACGTTATGCCAGCCCCGCAAGGGGCACAGGCAGCACGGGAGCGCCAAAATTGGAGTGTGTCCCGCGGGGACGAAAACGAGCTTTGCACATACGTTTCTACCAAGCTTGTGGGTCCCTCTCTCGTTTCCCATTTCCGGGAGTCCAGAGGGGCGGCCCCCTCTGGGGTCCCTCCTATGGAGGGATTTAGGGAGGGCCCTACAACTTAAACCATCTTGTTGAATTCCTTGCGCAGACGCTTTATAATCCGTTTCTCCAGCCTGGAGATATAGGACTGCGATATCCCGAGCAGATCAGCTACATCCTTCTGGGTTTTCTCCTCGCCGTCGGCCAGGCCGAAGCGCAGCTCCATAATAATCCGTTCCCGCTCTGTCAGCTTATCAAGCGCCTTATGCAGCAGTTTGCGGTCAACCTGCTCTTCAATATTGCGATAGATCGTATCATTTTCTGTGCCGAGCACATCCGATAGCAGCAGCTCATTGCCATCCCAATCGATATTCAGCGGTTCGTCGAAGGAAACCTCTGTACGCGTCTTGCTGTTTCGCCGCAAATACATCAGAATTTCATTCTCAATGCAACGTGAGGCATAGGTGGCCAGCTTGATTTTTTTCTCCGGATCAAAGGTATTGACGGCCTTGATCAGCCCGATCGCTCCGATGGATACCAGATCCTCAATATGAATGCCCGTATTCTCAAACTTGCGGGCAATGTATACGACAAGTCTCAAATTGCGTTCGATCAGCATAGCGCGTATGGCCGTATCACCGGAAGGCAGTTTGCCCAGCAAAAATTCTTCTTCTTCCCTTGTCAGGGGAGGGGGCAGCGCCTCACTTCCGCCGATATAATAAATTTCCTCGCTCTTGAGACCGAATAAAAATAAAATCCGATAATAATATAACTGCAGGATCAGTTTCCATTTGACGAGCATGCCGCTCCATCCCTTCTCGAAGAACTGTGAACTGGATCAATCGTGACGGTTCGATTTTGCAGCATTGACGGATGGAGGATCGCCTGGTACGCCCCATCTGCGACTAATTTGCCGGCATCCAAGCCGATCAGCACTTTACGTGTTTCGAATGTCTCCTCTTCCCTTACAACGATGACCAGGTCGGGCTTGACGGCAAGCATGAACTGAGCACCGCCATTGACTCCGCGGTAAGGCACAAGCCGTAATCGATCCCGCCAGACAAATGGTTCATCGTCCATATTGGCTAGCAGCTTATCGACCTGCGCTTCGCGAATTTGCTTCATCCACGCGGGAGGCAGAACATCCTGCCACAGGGAAGCCTCCATAACCATTACCGGCGTGCGGGTCATGGGTTCATACAGTTGGTTGCCCGTATCAATAAGTCCCGTACATGAACGCTTGTCATCCCCTATCGTTATGTTCACCTCCGCAAGATGACTATGAACAAGATCGCGTTCCCGGCGCTGGATCATGATCGAGCGAAAAATATAATAACCCACACAAATAACGCAAAACAGAAACACCAGCCCTAATTTCAGCTGAAAATTACCGTTTATCATGGAATTCCACAAAGGTGCGGAACCATTCATAAACAAGTAATGCAGTCCAAGCACTGCCCCTGCCGCTGCAAAGTTCACCCCGTAGAAGGCTCCGATATGCCGGGCGAAATGCTGAATGCTGGGAAAACCAAACGCAACAAGAAGCATAATGAGCGACAAAGCAAATTTCACAATAAGCGTAAACATAAATGAAAGAGGAGGAAAAATAATCATTACCGCATAAAGCGATCCGATGAGAGCTGCAAGCGCAACCCGCCACCATTTGGCGCGAATGCTCCGGACCCAAGCGGTCATCAACAGGGCAGAACCGTCTATTAGCAGGTTAATCATAAAATAAACATCGATATAAACTGCATCCAGCACATTCACCTTCCTGCCGTACTTCCACTATCCGCCTGCTTCTGCATTTGCGTTCGCAAGGCTCAAGCGGCTTGTGTCTAGTATATTTAAATCCTATTACAATGTCTGTCTAAACATGCCGTCAGCAGCGATCTTTTTTTGTCGATGTGTCGGGTCTAAGAGATAGCCCTGTGAGGGGATTATCTCCTGAACATACAAAAAAACCGCCCTCCCATAGATGGAAGAGCGGTTGATAAAGCTGGTTGTTATCTGTCGTTATTCCGGCGGTTGCGAAGAAAGGCCGGGATATCCAGTTGATCGCTTGAGGTCGGGCTGCCAAAAGGCTTGGGGCCAGGCGCTGCGGGCTGTGAACGGTTATCCGAAGCTGCCGGCGCTCCCTGCGCGCTCTTGTCTGCAGCCTGTTGACCGGGCATTTGGCGCAGAGACGGGTTGCTGCGGTGCTCAAAACCGGTAGCGATAACGGTTACTTTGATTTCTTCCTTCAAATTCTCATCAATGCTGGCCCCGAAAATCATGTTCACTTCAGGGTCCGACGCGGAGATAACAATTTCTGCAGCTTCATTGACTTCATAGAGAGACAAATTGGAACCGCCGGTAATGTTCATGATGATACCGCGCGCTCCGTCTATCGACGTCTCCAGCAGAGGACTTTGAATCGCTTTGCGGGCTGCTTCAGCCGCACGGTTCTCGCCGGTCGCAGCACCGATGCCCATCAAGGCCGAGCCTCGTTCCGTCATGATCGTCTTCACGTCGGCAAAGTCAAGATTGATAAGCCCCGGTACGGCGATCAGGTCCGAAATACCCTGCACCGCCTGCTTCAGTACATTATCCGCTTCACGGAAGGCTTCCAGCATCGGGGTTTTCTTGTCGACGATCTCAAGCAAGCGGTCATTAGGAATGACGATCAGCGTATCAACCTTTTCCTTGAGCGATTCAATCCCAAGCTCGGCTTGTCCGGAACGCTTGCGTCCTTCAAATGTGAAGGGGCGTGTAACGACGCCGACGGTCAGAGCGCCGCATTCGCGGGCGATCTCTGCAATGACTGGTGCGGCTCCCGTGCCGGTACCACCACCCATGCCGGCTGTGACGAATACCATATCCGCCCCTTTAAGCGCATTTGCTACCACTTCGCGGGACTCTTCGGCGGCTTTCTTGCCAACCTCCGGGTTCGCTCCCGCTCCAAGACCCCGGGTCAGCTTGTCCCCGATTTGCAGCTTCTGCTCGGATCTGGCCATATGGAGCGCTTGCGCGTCCGTATTGACCGTAATAAATTCAACACCCTTGACGCCATTCTCAATCATCCGGTTGACGGCATTGCTGCCACCGCCGCCAACGCCAATGACCTTAATCTGGGCCAGTTGTTCCATATCGAAATCGAATTCCAACATTCTATTAGTTCCCCCGATCAAATGAATTCACTAAACATATTTTTCAATCTTTCAAACAATCCGGGTTTAGTAGACGAAGGAGCGCTTGCTTTACGTCCAGCACTCTTCTTCGGAGCCGAAGAAATCCGGTTTCTCATATATTTGGAAACATATTGAATCATTCCAACACCGCTTGTAAAAGAGGGATCCCTTACACCGATGAAATCGGGGACAGCGATCCTGACCGTTGATTCCAGCTCGCTCTGCGCAAGCGGAAGTGTTCCGGGCATGATCACAGTGCCTCCTGTCAATACATAACCATTTACTTTGTCCCCAAATCCCAAACGGATGACTTCCTGGCGCATGAGATGGAAAATCTCCTGCATGCGGGGCTCGATAATATTGGCCAGATCAACCTGCGAGAATTCCTTCTCGACATTGCTTCCCATACGCATAACCTTGAACTTCTGATCTTCAGCCGCATCCTGAATCAATGCGCAGCCGAATTTCTGCTTGATTTTCTCCGCTTGTTCGGTTTGGGTACGTAGTCCGTAGGAGATATCGCTAGTGACATATTCGCCACCGATAGGAAGTGTGGAGGTTGCAACTATGCTGCCTTGATCAAAAATCGCAATTGTGCAAGAACCGGCTCCGATGTCAGCGAGCACGGTCCCCATCATTTTCTCGTCTTTGGTTAGCGCCATCTGCCCCGAGGCCAGCGACATGAGAATGACGCCGGCAATCCGCAGATTCGCCTTCTCCACACAGCGCACCAGATTATGGATGGCCGTCTTGGCGCCGGTTACGACGGTTGCCTCAACTTCAAGCCTTACGCCGATCATACCCCGCGGATCCGAAATTCCCTCAAGTCCGTCAACCAGGTACTGCTTTGGAACCAGATTGATAATTTCCCGTTCGGGCGGAAGGGCAACAACTTTCGCCGCCTGCAGCACCCGCTCGATATCCTCTTCGCCGATTTCCCTGTCCTCGTTGGATACGGCCACTACGCCATGATTGGTTTGGAGTGAAATATGATTGCCTTGTATACCGACATATACGTCGCTTATTTGAATGCCCACCATGCGTTCCGCATGATCCACTGCATTACGAATGGATTGCACGGTTTGGTCAATATCAACGATGGCCCCTTTTCGTATTCCTTCCGAGTCGGCAGATCCAACTCCAATAATATTAATGGCTCCATTACTTACTTCGCCAATAATAGCACGAACTTTGGATGTACCGATGTCCAAACTAACGATGATGTCGTTGCTGCTCAACCCGTGGCACCTCCGTTTCAAAATGTTATAGATTCCAGTATATAGAAACCGTATCAGGTCCAGTCTCCAAGTGCATTTCTACTTATTCAACGTTGGGCCTATTTTCCCTCTTTTTTCAACAACTTTTTCGGTGTATGTTAATATTTCCAGCGCCGCAGCCGCTGCGCTGCTTCCGCAATTCTAATGAAAAAATAATCGGAGAGAGGCAAAAAGATGCATAATTAAAATTCTAACACTCTTTGACCCTATTGAGTAGTGTCTTTTTGATCGGCGTCCTTATTTCCCCCCTCGTCCGGGGTAAATGATGTATAAGTATCTGCAAGCAGCATCGTGATAAGTCCCGGCTCCTGCGTCTCGATAACGGCATTCAGCGCCGGCACCTTCCCGGGGAGCAGCGAAACCGCGGTAATGACCTCAAAACGTGTGCGCGTATAAATCTTGATGCGGTCCGGATACGCATTTGAAGGCGTAGGGATGATTTCCGAGAAATCGGACAGCGACTGGGCGGATAGCTCGGCAAGCTGCTTGCACAACTGCGCCTTAACCGGGTCATCGGCTTTCCAGCCGGACAGGATAGGCTTGTCCACGATGATGTCGCTCCCCGTCGGAACGCTTGTCCCGTTGGATAACAGAGCGGTCAGCACGCCCTGGTCCGACAGCTGGAATGCGACACCCGGAAACTCGTGAACCACAATTTTGACGGTGCCGGGAAATGATTTGGTTACTTCCACCGTCTCAACCGGAGCGAGCTTCTTTACCCGTGCTTCAATGGTTTTGGTCGATGTACCCAAAAAGGCGTCGCCCACACTGATGCCCGCAGCCTTCTGAACATCCGCCGCTCTCGTAAACTTCTGTCCTTCCACCACGACGGAAGAAATTTTACTGATATTCGAATTAAAAAACAATACGCATAATATAACTATAAAGAGCAAAAAGAGCACTGCCAGCAGCTTTTTGCCGCCCCGGCGTCTTCGGACAGGTTCCCTCAGCACGGGCATCTTGTCTGCCATGACTTGTCCCTTCTTTCGAACAGACAATAAACGGCAAAGAGGCTGCCGTTCACGGTCTGTATAGCGCTTCATCCAGCAATGGTTAATTTAAGAGACAATCTCTTTCTTGGGAACCGGAGACAGCCGAGAGATTCGCGCGCCCAATCGGGAAAGCATCGTCTCAATCCGGTCATAACCCCTATCAATGTGGTGTACCTGCTCCACGACTGTTCTGCCTTGGGCGGCGAGCCCTGCGATAACCAGTGCGGCTCCCGCACGCAAATCAGTCGCTTCCACCGTAGCCCCGTAAAGCCTTGGAACACCCCGAATGAATGCGGAATTCAAGTCGACCCTGATGTCCGCCCCCATACGCGAGAGCTCGTCGACATGCTTGAAGCGGCCTTCAAAAATCGTTTCCTTCATGACGCTTACCCCGTCGGCGAGCGACAGCAGCACCATAATTTGCGACTGCAAATCCGTTGGAAACGCCGGATAAGGAGAAGTGACAATCCGGTCGATAGACTTGCTCCGGCTCGCACTGCCAACTTTGATTATATCACCGTCCACCGATATTTGAACACCTGCCCGGCGAAGCACGTGAATGAGCGAGGTGAGATGGGATGGCTGCGTGTTGTGCAGCGTGACCTGGCCCCTGGTGGCCGCTGCGGCAACCATGACGGTTCCTGTAACGATCCTGTCCGGGATGACCTGATACCGGCATGGAACAAGCTTCTGTACGCCTTCAATCGTTATGGTGTCGGTTCCGGCTCCGATGATCTTGGCGCCCAATGCGCACAAGAACCGCTGCAGGTCCTGAATTTCCGGTTCACGGGCAGCATTGCTGATTGTCGTAAGCCCTTCCGCCAGTACTGCAGCCATCATAATATTTTCTGTTGCGCCCACGCTTGGAAAATCAAGATGGACTTCAGCGCCCTTCAGCCGGTCCGCGAAGCAAACAATGCGGCTGCCTTCTTCTTCTATTTGTGCTCCAAGCGCCATAAGACCTCTCAAATGCAAATCAATCTTTCGTTCCCCGATCGCGCAGCCGCCTGGCTGATAAATCGTTGCTTTGCCAAATCGTGCTAGAAGCGGCCCCATCAAAAAGATGGAGGAGCGCATTTGACGCATAAGAGCTTCCGGGACATGCGAGGAATGTGCGAATGTTGTATCAAGCATAACCGTTTCATCCACATGTTCCGCCCGGCAGCCGAGCTCGCGCAAAATGTTCAGCATGACGTCGATATCAAGAAGCTTTGGCACATGATCGATCGTCACTTTTCCTTCTACTAGCAGACTGGCAGCCAAAATCGGCAAAGCGGCATTTTTCGCTCCTTGGATAACTATGGTTCCTGAGAGAGGTTTCCCGCCTTCAATCACCAATTTGTCCAATGTATCACCTCCGAATTACCGCTCACCCACCACCAGTACTTCCGGCACCAAATCGACTCCGAATCGGTCTTTAACGGTGCTGCGAATAGTTGTCATGAGGGTGAGGACGTCTTCGGCCTTCGCTTGACCGGTATTCACAATAAAATTGGCGTGCTGCGTCGACACTTCGGCATCTCCGCTTCGCATCCCCTTGAGCCCCGCTTCTTCGATCAGCCTCGCGGCAAAATCATTCGGCGGATTGCGGAACACGCTGCCTGCAGTCGCCGACTTTAGCGGCTGCGTGCGCAGCCGGCGCTCCTTGTAAGCGGACATCGTGGACGCGATCTCTCTACGGTCGCCGCGTCCAAGCTCAAATGTCGCATTAACAACGATTCCGGGCTGCTCATGAAGAAAGGAATGACGATAGGAAAAACCCATTTGACCAGAATCGCAGCGTACCAATTCTCCTGTTTCCAGTACAATGTCGGCCGATTTGAATATACGTGACACATCCGACCCGTGGGCACCGGCATTCATGTACACCGCTCCGCCGACCGAACCTGGAATTCCCCCTGCAAACTCCAGACCGGTCAATCCTTCCTTGCCTGCCATGACAGACAGCTTGATGAAGGAATAAGCCGCGCCCGCATGAACGAGCGTGCCATCAAATCGTGCATAATCGAATCCTTCGCCCGGCTGGATCACAACGCCCCGGATTCCCTTATCGCTTACCAGCAAATTGGAGCCGCGTCCGAGGTTGGTCCAAGGCACTCCTTGTTTGCGGAGCAAACGCACCACGGACACCAGCTGCTCTTTATTTTGCGGAATAACCAAGATGTCTGCCGGACCTCCGATTTTCCAGGTTGTATATCCGGAAAGCGGTTCGCCAGATCTCACGTTGCCTGAATCGATTTGTTGTAATTCCGCTAACAATTGCTCCATCCTTGCCCGTACCTCCTTTTTGCTATTAGCGATTGTCGAATGCGGGGCATGCTTCTCCCAGCCAGGCTGCCCTCCCTGCTGACTTTCGGTTGCAGATACGGGCCCCGCCAGGTGACGGTCACGATTATAGGGTATTCTATGCCTTCCCGCGCATGAGTGTGACAATCGCCCATGATGCACTACGGTTTGTCCGTTAATCTCTTAATTTCTTGTCCGATGAGGGATGCCGATTGCGGCATGCCGAGCGTCAGGGCTGCAAGCCCCATTTTGGTCAGCAGCTCTTCGGCGCCGATCAGTCTTGTTACGCGCTCGAATAATTTGCTGCCGCTTAAGTCCCGTTCGAGAATCATCTCCGCCGCTCCTGCATCCGCGAGGCTTCTCGCATTCGCTTCCTGATGGTTATTCGTGACATTCGGAGACGGTATTAAAATAGAAGGAACTCCCAAAGCTGTGATTTCCGCGAGCGATGAAGCTCCCGAACGGCTGACAATCAGCTTGGACGCAGCCAGCACCTCTGGCATATTATGCAAATACGGCCGCACATGAAGATTGGCAGGCTGCCCCTGCTGTGCATCCTTCATTCTCTTCATCGTGCTTTCATAGTAGCTTTCTCCAGTCACAAATACAAAATGGACCTTGGGCATTCGCATAACCATTCCTGCCATGTCCACCATCGCATCATTCATCGCCTTCGCGCCTCTGCTGCCCCCGACCATCAGTACGATCTGGCTGCCGGCAGGCAGTCCCAGCGATTTGAATCCGTTATCCCTGCTTGCGCGAACCACATGAGTCGCACAAGGATTGCCTGTATAAACAGCATGCTTCGAGCGCTTGAACTGGGACAACGAGTCCTTGAAGCTGACAGCTACGCAATCCGCATACCGGGTTAAAAACTGGTTGGTCAAGCCGGATACGGCATTCTGCTCATGGATAAGCGTTGGAATGCCGAGCTTGGCGGCCGCATAGACGACCGGCCCGCATACATATCCTCCTGTACCCACCACGACATCGGGTTTGAATTCCCGCAGGAGCTGCTTGGAGCGCCTTACGCCTCTTAGAAAACGCATGATGGTTTTCACATTGTCCAAAGACAGCTTGCGCCTGAAGCCCGTGATCTCCACGGGTTCAAACGCGATCCCCTGTGCAGGCACAATCCGGCTCTCCAGTCCTTTGGGAGATCCGATATATAATATCGATGAATCCGGAGCTTCTTCCTTCACCTGCCTGCCGATCGCAAGCGCCGGATAAATATGGCCGCCTGTTCCGCCGCCGGTCAATACGATACGCATGACATGTTCACCTCGAATAACGGGATATATTAAGTAAAATGCCGAGCGCCGTAAGCAACAGTGTCAGCGATGAACCGCCATAGCTGACAAGCGGCAGTGTAATGCCCGTCACCGGCAGCATGCCAATGACGACGCCAATATTGATAAACACCTGTACGGCGACAATCCCGACAATGCCCACCGCAAGCAGGCTGCCAAACGTATCAGGAGCTGAGATCGCCGCCCGCATACCGCGCCACAGCAGGATGGCAAATAGAATAATAATCGTGCCGCCGCCGATGAAGCCCAGCTCCTCCGAAACGATAGAGAAGATAAAGTCGGTTTGCGGTTCGGGCAAATAATTAAATTTCTGACGGCTCATACCAAGCCCAAGTCCGACAAGTCCCCCAGGTCCGATGGCATAGAGGGATTGAATGATCTGATAGCCTGCGCCAAGCGGATCGGCCCATGGGTCCATGAAGGCGGTGATGCGCTGCATCCGGTAAGGCGCCGCAAGTATCAGCCCCACAAATCCGGCAACGCCAATCATGGCAAGCGAGCCCAGATGCGCCATACGCGCGCCCGAGGTGTAGATGACCAGCAGGGAAGCGCCTACCATAACAGCGCCGGTTCCCAGATCCGGCTGCAGCATAATCAGCGCAAAGGCTGCGCCGAGAATACCGAGCGGTGGCAGCAGTCCCTTGGTAAACAAGGTGACGGTCTGCTGCTTCTCGGATAACAGCTTGGCCAGGAAGATCACCATGGCCAGCTTCATGAATTCCGAGGGCTGGATGCCGAGCGAGCTGATGCCCAGCCAGCTTCTGGCTCCCCCGCGGACAACCCCGATTCCGGGAATCAATACAATGACCAGCAGGCCAAAGCAGATAAACAGAGCGGGCCGGGACCATTTCTTCCATATTCCATAGTCAGCGTTCATCGTTACCAGCAGGGACGCAATACCCAGCACAGCAAAAATGGACTGGCGCTTGACGTAATAGAATTTGTCGCCGAACTCATGGAATGCCAGTACTGCGCTTGCACTGTATACCATCACAAGGCCGATGGCGAGAATACACGATATCGATACGATCATCCATACATCCGGGGCGGACCGGGCTTTTACCATAGCACAAACACCTCTTGCATGCGTAAGTAGGGACAAGCCCCCTACTTACAAGGTATGCGCCGATTGTTTAAAAATGCGCCCCCGCTCTTCGTAAGACTTGAACATGTCCCAGCTGGCGCAGGCGGGCGAGAGTAGAACGATATCTCCCGGCTCTGCAAAGGAGGCGGCTTCGCGCACGGCTTGCTGCAGCGTCGCTTCGGCGTCCTCTTCAGGTTCGACTGTTTTGATCCACGCTAAACCTGCCAGCTCGGCAACCGCAGCAATCTTCCCGCGTGTCTCTCCGAGCGTCACGACCGCCTTGACCTGATCCTTGATATGCGGCAGCAGCTCCATATAATCCGAACCCCGGTCAAGTCCTCCCGCAATCAGTACAATCCGCGGGGGGAACGAGCGCAGTGCATTGATCGTTGCTGCCGGATTGGTCGCTTTAGAGTTGTTATAGTAGCGTATGCCACCGCGCTCACAGACGAACTCCATACGGTGCTCAACCCCGCTGAACTCCCTCAGCGGAGCTCTGAGCGCTTCAAGCGGTGCGCCTGCAGCCAGCGAGGCTCCAATCGCGGCAAGTGCGTCGGCTGCGTTATGCCTTCCCGGAATGCCCAGTTCGTGAACGGGCAAGACGACATGTCTTGCTTCTTCCCTGTCGATCCAGATGATCTCCCTATCCAGCCCGTCAGGCGGCGCGGACAGCTCTTCCGGGAAGGGCGGCTCAATGAACAGCCCATAAGGCAGGCTTTGAGAAACCGCAAAAGGAATGATATGCGCCTTAATCCTGCCCTCGCTGACAAGCTGGCGGCAAACGGGATCGTCCATATTGATGACAGCGGTATCCTGCTCCGTTTGATTGGCAAACAGCTTGGCCTTCGACTGGACATAATCCTCCATGTCCCCGTGATAATCCAGATGGGTCTCGACTACATTCAACAGTACGGACACGCGCGGACGAAAATGCTGCGTGCCTTTGAGTTGAAAGCTGCTGAGCTCGGCCACCAGCCAATTGTTGCCTGTAGCGGTTTGCGCCGCTTCGCAAAGCGGTGTGCCGATATTGCCTGCCACGATCGGCGCAAGGTCGGCAGCCTCCAGCATATCCCCGATCCACGTTGTCGTGGTGGTCTTGCCGTTGGAGCCGGTAATGCCGATAATCGGCGCATCCGAAAGCTGGTAGGCGATCTCCACTTCCGTGACCACTTTCAAACCCAGCGCGAGCGCCCGCTTGACCGGCGGCGCGCTGTAGGGAATACCCGGGTTTTTGACTACCAGCGCGGTATCCCCGGTAATGAGATCATCCGGGTGGCTGCCGCAAATAACAGAAATACCCAAAGCGTCCAATTCATCCGCTTCGGGGCACAATTCGCGTTTCTTCTGGTCGTTGACAATCACTTTTGCGCCCAGCCTGTGGAACAGCTTCGCAACGCTGACGCCGCTTTTGGCGAGCCCCAGTATGACTATTTTTTTGCCTTGGTACAATGTGGATTCCCCCCTAAATCCCCCTGAGGGGGACCCCAAGGGCCCCGGCCCTCTGGACACCCGGAATGGGATAACGTCCGAGTTGCAGAGTAGCGCCCTCGTTAATGTTATTTGATGTGCTCGCTTTCGTCCCTAGGGACACGCTTTACTTTTGATGCTCCCTGGGTACCAGGATGACTTCGTCTAGAATAACGTTTGGGTCAATGAGACGGTTAGTGCGGTTGTTTGGTCGTTGGATCGCTTTCGTCCTTTGGACACGCTTTTACTTTTGGAGCTGGTCGCCCCTCTTCGGGGCGATTGTCGGCGCCTGAGGCGCCTTGTCCCTTGCGGGACTTTTAAGGCTCGGCACCTTCGGCGCCTTGTCCCTTGCGGGACTTTTAAGGGCTCGGCACCTTTGGTGCATTGTCCCTTGCGGGACTTTTAAGGGCTCGGCACCTTTGGTGCCTTGTCCCTTGGCGGGACTTTTAAGGCTCGGCGCTTGAGGCGCCTTGTCCCTTGCGGGACTTTTTTATCGGCCCAGAACGAGGCCGATAGCTGCCAGGATGAGCGATACGAACCAGAAGGACGTGACGACGCGCCATTCGCCCCAGCCCGATAGCTCGAAGTGATGATGGATCGGGCTCATCTTGAAGATTCGCTTGCCGCGAAGCTTGAATGAGGCGACCTGCAGAATCACCGAAAGCATTTCGATGACGAATACGCCGCCGATAAGGACAAGCAGAATTTCCGTTTTCGTCAAGATCGCAACTGCCGCCATGCCGCCGCCAATGCCCAATGAACCGGTGTCGCCCATGAAGACTTTGGCCGGATGGGCATTGAAGATCAGGAAGCCCAGCAGGGCGCCGATCATGGCGGCTGAGAAAATTGCGGATTCATGCTCGCTTGCATGCAGAGCCAGGATGGTAAAGGCGGCGAAAGCAATCGCGCCTGTGCCTGCCAGCAATCCGTCGACGCCATCGGTGAAGTTGACGGCGTTGGTGGTGCCGAAGAGCATGATGACGACAAAGGGATAATAGAACCAGCCGAAATCAAATTGTATCGTTGTACTGGGAATGCCCACGACGGTGCTGTGATTCATTTGATAGAGCAGGACACAGATTATAATGGAAAAGATGAGCTGGCCGATCAGCTTTTGCTTAGCGGTTAAGCCCAGTGATCGCTTGAATACGATTTTAATATAATCATCAAGAAATCCGATAAGTCCGAAACCCAGCGATGCAATAAGTAGTACCCAAAATTCCGGTGTAATCTCTGAAAATTTCAAAAAGCTGAGCAGCAGCGCCAGCATAATGATGATGCCGCCCATAGTCGGCGTGCCTTTCTTCTTCAGATGGCTCTGCGGCCCGTCCGTCCGGATCTGCTGGCCGAATTTAAGCCGTCTAAGCAGCGGGATGAACAAAGGTCCGAGCAAAACCGCAAGGAGAAAAGAAGCGCCAATTGACAGCAGGATGACCTTGATGTCCATGTTGTCACCTCATCATACACGCTGCAGCGCGTGGACGATTTCTTCCATACGCATGCCTCGTGAGCCTTTCACTAATACAAGATCCTCCGGTGTCAATGAGGCGCGAAGGCACTCGATCAACTGCTCTTTATCTTCAAAAGCGACCACCGGCGCTTCGGTTTGCAAAGATGAAGGATCGCTCAGCGTCCCGCTGCTCTCTTCCGCTCCCGCATTTTTCTCAAATGATTTGGAAGCTGCGGAGGCAGTGTGGCGGGATAGCGCTCCATAGGTCAGCAAGCGATCCGCCTTGTATGGGGTAATGTAATCGCCAATATCGGCGTGAAGCTCCGCATCCTGTGCGCCAAGCTCCAGCATATCCCCGAGAACCAGCCATTTGCGCCGGTAACCTGTCAGCTGCGCCACCAGATCAACCGCTGCGCGGACCGCCGTCGGATTGGCGTTATAAGCATCATTAAGCACCATTGCCCCGTTGTATGCCCGCACCGGTTCAATACGCATCCCCGTCAACCGCAATCCTTCGAAGCCCTCGCGGATTTTCTCCGCCGGAATGCCAAGGGCTCTGCCTACGGCTACCGCTGCCAGCGCATTGGACACGTTATGATGTCCGGGAACCGGGAGCGACAAGCGGTTGAAAGATTCCAGTCCATTGACGTCAAAAGCGGAGGATATCGCGTCCACCTCGACATGGACGGCGTTCCAGTCATTGCCTTGCCCCAAACCAAAGGTCTGCCTCCTGAGCGTATCAGGCAGATTCAGTGCTTCTACTCCAGCATGCAGCAAAGGCTCATCGCCGTTGAACAGGAGCAGTCCGCCTTCCCGAAGCCCTGCGACAATTTCCAGCTTGGCCTTCGCAATGCCTTCCCGCGACCCGAGCTGCAGCAGATGCGCATCCCCGATATTGGTAATGACAACGATATCCGGCTTGGCTATGCAGGTGAGCAGCTCGATTTCGCCAAAACCGCTCATTCCCATTTCCAGCACGACCACATCAACCGATTCATCCAGCTGCAGGACGGTAATCGGCAGCCCGATATGATTGTTCAGATTGCCTTCGGTTTTATGTACCCGGAAGACGCCTGATAACACGGAGGCTACCATATCCTTGGTTGTCGTCTTGCCGTTGCTTCCCGTAATCCCGACAACGCGCAAATTCAGCTCTTCCCGGTAGGATGCGGCTAATCGCTGCAGAGCCGTAAGCGGGTCGTCCACCAGAAGCAGAGGCTCGTCAATCAGCGCCTCCGGTATCGACCGGTTGGACTGCCAGAGCAGCGCAGCAGCCCCGCCCGCAAGGGCGTTGGCGGCAAAATCATGTCCGTCAAAATTATAGCCGGCGAGCGGAATATAAAGCTGGCCGGGCTGAACATCTCGTGAATCCCTGGTTACGCCGGTTATGGCAATTTCGGCAAACCGGTTGTTTGTCAACGTTCCACCGCACATGTCGGCAATGGCGCCTAACGTTCGTTTTATCACAGTCTGAGACTCCTTATCGCTTCTTTGGCCACAACGCGATCATCAAAGTCGTGCGTCTGATCCCCGATGATCTGATACGTCTCATGACCTTTCCCCGCAATCAATATTACATCGTCGGGGCTGGCCATATCAACCGCTTTTTGGATCGCCGCATGACGGTCCGCCAGCAGCTCGTAACGGTCTCCGGGCACCCCGTCCCCGATGAGCCCGACTTCAATATCCTTCAGGATTTGCGCCGGATCCTCGGTGCGCGGATTGTCGGAGGTCACGATCGCATAGTCGGCGTAACGGCCGGCAATCGAGCCCATAAGCGGACGTTTCGTCCGGTCCCGGTCGCCGCCGCAGCCAAATACGCAGATAATTCTTCCTGAGGCTACCTCTTTGACCGCTGCCAATACATTTTCCAGGCCATCGGGCGTATGCGCGTAATCGACAATGACGGCGAATGGCTGGCCGGCATTAACTGCCTCGACTCTCCCCGGAACTCCCGGCAGGCTCTCCAGACTTGCTTTGATCTGCGCAAGCGGAACCTCTTCGATCAATGCAGCGCCTATTGCGGCCAAAGCATTATAAACGTTGAACTTCCCGGTCATTTGCAGCGTAATATCCGCTTCTCCCTTGAATGTGTTCACATGAAAGGACGTTCCATGCGCGGTAATCCGTACATGGGTCGCGCGAATATCTGCTTCCTGATCCACACCATAGGTAATGACTTCAGCGGCCGTAGCTTTGGCAAATCCCTCAGAAGCCTCATCATCGGCATTCAACACCGCAAATGTTCGGTCGCCCTGAGAATTGGCATACTCGTTGCCGAGCCGGGAGAACAACAGCTCCTTGGCTGCAGCGTAACGCTCCATTGTATAATGATAATCCAAATGATCCTGCGTGAGGTTGGTAAATATTGCCGTCCGGTAACGGCAGCCCTTTACACGCCCCTGCTCCAGCGCATGCGAGGATGCCTCCATGACGCAGTAATCGCTTCCTGACTCCACCATTCCGGCCAGGCTGCGCTGAAGCTCCAGCGCCTCGGGCGTCGTGCCCGACATTGGATAGGATCGGCCGCCATAGCGCATTTCTACCGTTCCGATCACACCCGGGCTGAAGCCTGCATCAGCCAGAATGCGTTCAATCAAATAAGTCGTTGTTGTTTTCCCGTTCGTTCCCGTTACGCCGATCAGCTTCAATTTGTGGCTGGGCTGTTCAAAATATATATCGGCAATGACTGCCATCGCGAGACGACAGTCCTTGACGAGAATTTGCGGAATGCCGACCGGCAGCTCCCGGTCCACCACCAGCGCTGATGCCCCAAGTTCCATCGCCTGGGGCGCAAAGTCATGACCATCCTGCGTATGGCCCGGCAGGCAGATAAACAAGTCGCCTGCCGATACTTTGCGGGAATCGATTTGGATTCCGTTGATTTGTGTGTTCTTATCGCCAATAAGTCGTGCTGTAAGCAGCAATTCGGCTATTTGTTCCAAACGCATGGGTCAGTTCCTCCACCCCGGCCTTTTTGATCATGTCCCGGCCCTGTAATAGGTTCTATTATTCTTGCTGCCATATCACCCGTACCTGTTATACATTCTCTTACCAGTATAGTCAAGGATGATTGCTTTCATCATCCTTGGCCAAATAAATGCGGATCGTCGAGCCCCGCTCCACCCGTGATCCTGCAGCCGGTGCCTGCCTGATTACGGTGTCTCCGCTGCCGGCTGACGTCAGATTGAAATTCATATTCATATCCTCGTAAATATCGGATACTGTCTTGCCTACAAGATTCGGAACCGTAACGATTGGCGTTTCGCCATATTTGTAATCCCGCTCGATCTGCTTCTTACGAGGCTCAATTCCCATATAGGGCAGGGCATCCGCAAGGATGTTATGCACAATAGGGGCGGCAACGACGCCGCCAAACTGAATGCCCTGCGGATTGTCGACCGCCACATACACGACAATCTTGGGATCGTCCGCAGGTGCGAAGCCGATGAAGGACACGATATGCTCATTGGGCGAGTACCGCCCATTGATAACTTTCTGCGCCGTACCGGTTTTACCGCCAACCCTGTAGCCATCCAGAAAAGCATTGCGCCCCGTTCCTTTGGCCACCACGCTCTCCAGCGCCTCCCTTACCTGCTGGCTGGTTTTCTCCGAGATCACCTGCCGCACGGCCTCCGGCTCCACCGTTTCGACCGTTTCACCGGTTTCCGGGTTGATCCAGGCTTTGGCAACATGCGGCTTGTACAGCGTTCCGCCGTTGACTGCCGCCGAGACCGCCGTAATCTGCTGGATCGGCGTTACGGAGACCCCTTGGCCGAAGGCGGTTGTCGCCAGCTCCACCGGGCCGACCTGGCTCATCTTGAACATGATCCCGTTCTCTTCGCCGCCGAGGTCAATGCCGGTCTTGGTGCCGAAGCCAAAGTCCTTGATATACTGAAACAATTTATCTTTGCCAAGCCGGTTGCCCAGCGCGACAAAACCGGGATTGCATGAATTTTGCACAACCTCCAGAAACGTCTGTGAGCCGTGACCGCCCTTCTTCCAGCAGCGCAAGCGGGCTCCGCCGACTTCCACGAATCCTGGATCATAGAAGTGATCATTGGTTAAGTTTACCTTGCCTTCTTCAAGCGCAGCGGAAAGCGTAATAATCTTGAATGTCGAACCCGGCTCATAGGTCATCCAAATGGGCAAATTCCGGTTGTACACCTGTGGATCAACATCACGATATTTATCCGGCTCGTACGTAGGACGGCTAGCCATTCCAAGAATTTCTCCCGTACTCGGGTCCATCGCAATCGCCATGATGTCGTCCGCCTGGAATTTAACCATGGCCTGATCCAGCTCGCGTTCCATAATGGACTGGATTTGCTTATCAAGGGTCAGTTCCAGATTCAGACCATCCTTGGGCTTCAGATAAGAATCAGCAGAGCCCGGCATTTGCCGGCCTTTCGCGTCAGAGAGAAATGAAATATTCCCGTTGATTCCGGAAAGCATGTCATTGTACTGCGCTTCAATACCGGTCAAGCCCTGATTGTCGATCCCGGTAAAGCCCAGCACATGCGAAGCAAAGCTGCCCATGGGATAATAACGTTTGTTATCCTCCGCCACAACAACGCCCGGCAGTGCCAAATCGCGTATCAATTGGGCCTTGTCCGTTGTGATTTTCCGGCCTCCGGGCTGAATACGGACGATCAACTGTTTTTTCGTAATGGTCGTCAGCACGGCGTCTTCCGTCATGTCGAGCACTCTCGCAAGCTCTGCTGCCGTCTTCTGCGCATCCTTGATCTGGGCGGGAATCGCCATAATCGTCGGCGAGCTTATATTATACGCAAGCTTGGTTCCGTTTCGGTCCCATATTTCCCCCCGCTTGGCCGAGAAAGGAATTTCCCTCCGCCAGGAGTTTTCCGCTTTTGACGCGAGCTCCTCGCCCTTCCACAATTGCACGTAAGCGAGCCTGCCTATAAGGAGCGCAAAAGAAGCGACAGCGATGATCAGCGCGATAAATAAGCGCCGCCTTACGGTAACATTCGAAATTTTCACCTGCAATCCCCTCCGAATAGCACGTAAAACGGGAACATACGCACATCCGTTTCCTAATCCAAGCCTATTCGGTTTAAAAAGGGGTTAGAACAAGCTATCCTTTACCGGCATCTTACTCTTTCTTGTCTTCCTCCTGCTTTTCCGCATCCCCGTCCTCTGTTGATGTCTGGTCTGCGGGAGGAGCCAATGTGAGCTTCAAGACCTTTTCGCCTTTCAGCTGGGCAAGTGTCTGCGAGGTGACAAAACCTTGTCCCTCAGTCACACATTTGATTTGCAGCAGCGTGCAGATTTCCATTGCGTCGCGCAGGGACAGACCGCTCATATTCGGAATCGCGAGCTCGCTCCGGTTCTCCGTGATCAAATAAACACGCTGCGTGGGATTGACCGCTGAATTTGCTTTTGGAATTTGCTGCAAAATTTTATTGCCCTTGCCGATGACCTCGGGTGTAAGCGAACGCGAGGTAAGCTGTGCCTTGGCCTGATCGAGAGTAAGATTGGTCAGCTCCGGCAGTGTGACGGTCAAGTCCTTCGCTGCGGATTCCTTGGCAGGCTCAACTGTTGGACTGACGCCCATATGGCGCAGACTTTGCAGCACTATTTTTTTGAAAACCGGCGCCGCAACCGCCCCGCCGCCCAGTAGCTTGTCTTCCGGCGCATCGGCTACCACATACACAGCGATTCTGGGCTTTTCCACCGGTGCGTAACCAATGAAAGATACGACATATTGATCACTGGAATATGCACCGTTTACAACCTTTTGGGCTGTCCCTGTCTTGCCTGCGATGCGGTAGCCTTCGATGTAGGCGTTTCTCCCTGTGCCAATCTCTTGGTCAGAGACGACCTGCTCCAAATATCCGCCCACCAGTTCCGCGGACTTATCGGAAATAACCTCACGAACGACCTTCGGCTTCGTAACGACAGATGTTTTGGCCACCGGATCATCGATTTCCTTGATCAGATGCGGCTGCATCAGCTTGCCTCCGTTCGCGATAGCAGCAACGGCCGTAACCTGCTGAATCGGCGTAACCTGCACCTTCCCCTGACCGAATGAAGCATTTGCGACATCCCTTGCGATATTTGGATTAATGGTAATGGAGCCAGCCGCTTCACCCGGCAGTTCGATATTCGTTTTCTCATTGAATCCAAACTTCTTGATATAATCCATCAGGCGGTCCGCTTTGAGTTTCTCATAACCAAGCTTGACGAAAGCCACGTTACTGGATCGCTTGAGTCCTTCCAGATACGTAATATCGCCCCAGCCGCCACGTTTGATATCGTTAACCTGCTGCTTTCCTACCTGAATCGATCCGGACATATAATGATCATTGGGATCAAACAGTCCTTCCTGAACGGCCCCCGCCAGCGTTACGATTTTGAATGTCGAACCGGGCTCATAAAGAGCTCTAATCGCGCTGTTATAGAAATCCGACGGCTGCGCCTTTCCATATTCGTTAGGGTTAAAGTCCGGCAGGTTCGCCATCCCCAAAATGTCCATCGTTTGCGGATCTACGGCGATCGCCGTCATGCTTTTCGGATGAAATTCATTCCAAGCTTCCCTGAGCGCCTCTTCGACATAATACTGAATATCCGAATCAATGGTCAGCTTGACATTCTTTCCATCCACGGAAGGATTGAATTTGACCGTTCCATCCTCCAGAATGACGCCATTGCCGTCCCTTTCATAAACGATCTCGCCTTCCTTGCCGCTTAATTCCGTGTCCAGCGATTTCTCAAGCCCCATAACAGGCACGCCTTGGTTGTTCATATAACCGACGATATGGGAAGCCATATTGTTCTTCGGATAATACCGCTTCTTATCCTCTGTCAAATAAATGCCGATATCCGGCTCTTTGGTCTGCTTCATCAATTCGTCTCTATATTTCTCAATCCGGTCCTTGACTTCCTTATCCACCTGCCAGCCCTTCTGGCGCACCTCGCGGTTGACATAAAACTCTCCCTTATCGTTCTTCGCGGTTACAATCTCCTGAAGGTCGCTTTCCGATGTTCCCAGAATCGTGTGAAGCTTGCTTACGATCTGGTCTTCCAGTTTGAGCTTGTTGATAAGCTTCGGATTAACCGAGACGTTGTAAGCCAGCACATCCATCGCCAGGACATTGCCATCCCTGTCGGAGATGGTTCCCCTGGTTGGAACCAGCTTCTCCGATCTGGACCAGACATCCCGGGCTTTATCCGCCCAGTAATCGGCCTTGACAACCTGGACCCAATAGATTCGGCCTACGAGAACAACAAAAAAGAGGGTAATCAACCCTCCGACCAGCAGCGTACGCAGTTTTATCCTTTTTGTCATAGCTGATCACCTTATTCCTTATTCATTGCGGTTTCTGTCTCTTTACTCCCTGTTCTCACCTTGATCGGTTCGTTAGGATCCTCGACCATACCCTGCATCTTGGCCTGATCCTGAATGGTCTCGGGATTTTTCAGCGTTTCCACCTGTTTCTTGAGCTCTTTCATCTCTACCTGCATCGTCGTATAATCTCGCGTCATATCTTTGATTTTCTTATCCATTTCATAGATTTGCGCGTAACGGAAAATAATGACCCCCGCAACAATGACACAAACAATAATCGTGAACAGATAAAGCAGCTTTTCTTGCACAGGCATGGATTTCCGTTTAATCTGAACTTTCTTCGTCTCGCGGTACTGCTGCTTAGGGTCCGGTTTGCGTTTCGGTTGAAGTGCAAGATTGCCGTTTACGTAAGCCATTTTGTTCCTCCCTATTGTCCTATCTTCTTGCCTGATTTAACGCTCTGCTCAACTTAATTTATAATTTCTCGGCAATCCGGAGTTTTGCCGACCGCGCTCTGGGATTCTGTTCAAGCTCTTGTTCGCCCGGCACAATCGGTTTGCGGTTAACCAGCTTCAGCCGGCCGCTGCGCCCGCATACACAAATCGGAAAGTCCGGCGGGCATGTGCAGGTCTCCACATATTTCGCGAACATCTGCTTGCAAATTCTGTCTTCGAGGGAATGAAAGGTAATAACCGACGCTCTTCCTCCGGATTTCAAAACATTAATGGTTTGTTCCAATGCTGATTCTTCCGCTCCCAATTCATCGTTCACCGCGATGCGCAGAGCCTGGAAAGTCCGTTTGGCCGGATGCGGCCCGGTCCGCCTTGTTGCTGCAGGTATGCCGGATTTGATCAGCTCGACAAGTTCCCCCGTATTCTCAATTGGCTTCAGTTCCCGGGCCTGGATGAACTTGCGGGCAATTGACCTGGCAAACCGCTCCTCCCCATAGGTCGAAATGATTCTGGAGATTTCCCGTTCATCCCAGGTATTCACAATTTCTCCTGCTGTCAGATCACCCTGACGATCCATTCTCATATCGAGCGGAGCATCATGGTTATAGCTGAATCCACGCTCCGCTTCATCAAGCTGCGGACTGGACACGCCCAGATCGAATAAGACACCATCAACCCCGTCAATATTCAGTTCCTGCAGAACCTGCTCCAGATCGCGAAAATTCCGTTTGACCAGCGTTACCTTATCGAGGTATGGAGCAAGACGGATCTTCGCGTTATCATGCGCCCATTCATCCTGATCGAGCGCAATAAGACGTCCGCCCTCCCCAAGCTTGGATGCAATGCTTTCACTGTGGCCGGCACCACCGAGCGTACAATCGACATAGATGCCATTCTGCTTGATTGCCAAACCTTCAACCGCTTCTTCTTTGAGCACCGTTATATGTTGAAACAAGCTGCAGCCCTCCCGGCTCAAAGGTACCTTTGCCGTCAAACGGCATGGGCCCGCGTTCTAAAAAAATCATGCTAAAAATTAAAATCAACAAGCTTCTCCGCAATTTCATTGAATGACTCTTCCGATTGCTGAAAGTAGCCCTCCCAAATCGATTTGCTCCAGATTTCCACCCGGTTCGAAACTCCGATCACGACGCATTCTTTGTTGAACTTCGCATACTCACATAATGTATTGGGTACATTTACCCTTCCCTGTTTATCGAGCTCGCATTCAGTCGCACCCGAGAAGAAAAACCGGGAAAACGCCCTGGCGTCCGATTTCATGAGAGGCAGCGACTTCAGTTTTTGCTCCAATACGCCCCACTCGCTCATCGGGTATACGAATAAACAGTTGTCCAGACCACGCGTAATGATGAATTGCTCGCCGAGTCCTTCACGGAACTTGACTGGAATAATGATACGGCCTTTGTCATCAATGCTATGCTGGAACTCCCCCATAAACACGGCCGCTTCACCCCCTTGGTTCAAGCCCGCCACTTTGCCCCACTTTTCACCACTAATGTTGATCTATTCGCCACCTGAAATTGAAATCCTCCTTTTGCATGCAATTATTAAGAATAATTTATGTGATTAATCTTGTTACACTTTTGAAACCTTTTAACAACAAGCTTCGTGTAAGCTAGAGCTATCGAGCCCGACTTCTGTTTACTATTTTGGATAAAAGGAGCGTCCGACTGAAGCCATGATTCCTACCGCCGATCTAAAAATCGAGCTGTTACGCCCGGTCGAACAGCTATGCTACCAGGTAGCCCATTATCTCCTCGGCAATGACTACGATGCGGCAGAAGCCAGCAAAGAAGCGCTTATCGAACTTTATCAAATGCCGCAGTTCGTTGTTTCCAGCGAGGATGAGCGGCAGCGTCTCGCCAAAGCCGCCGCGATCCGCAATGCCCTGCGGCATGTGGGTGATAAAACGCTGGTCCAATAAAAATGAGCTGTCATCTTAAGCCCCAGAAGGCTTTGATGCAGCTCATGCCAGAAATATAAAGGTATTTAATATTTCAATCCTGCTTTTCTTGTTCTTCCGTTTCATTCAGCTTTATTCCGCCTGCCTCTACCGGGTGCCGCCTGCTTCTGCTTTTTCTTCGATAGATGAAATATCCCGGAACACCGATCACCAGAGCTATTGCTATGATTGGCAGCGCCCCCGCTATAACAACAAACAGTCCTTGAACAAAATGATTGATGAATGAAGTGCTGGCCTTCATGGCATCCAGCGAACGATCCAATAAGGGTGGTTTTGCTTGCTGGGACGAATCAGAGAATCCCGCATTTTGATACATCCTCAGCTCAATGGTGGAGAACGACACATTCTGATCCAGATAACGCGTTCTCCCTTTGATTCTTTCGATCTCCAGCTGCACCTCGCTAAGCTGATTGGAGTACTTCAACAGATCATCCGCCTGTGTGGCTTTGTCCATAAACGCAATCAATCTGGCTTCGACCACCTGCCGGGATTTCAGTCTGGCTTCCAGATCCACATACTCCTCGGTCACATCTGTGCCCTTCATGCTGCTTTGATAATCCAGATGCTTCAGCTTCTCCAACTGACTGAGAAAGGATTGGAAGCCTGAAGCGGGAACCTTGATCGTGTAGGTGCCACCCAGCTCATTTGCGGATTTCTGGTCGCCAAACTCCAGAATATAACCTCCTGACAAATGGATAATATTTTTCAGCTCCGTCTGCGACTGGCCATAGTCGCTCACTTCCATCGTGATATTTGCGTGGTAAATCAGCTTGCGGCTGAATCCGTCGGCATCTATGTCTGGGCCTGTGGACATTCCCGTCTCCGCTTCTGCCGTGTTGTTCACCGGCGTTCCGGAAGCGGTATTTGCACTCATACCGCTGTCGGCTGCCGGAACTGCCTGCTCCGTTGCTGCCTCGGAAGATTGCGCCGATTGATTTTGCATACTTGAAGCATTGCTCGTTTGCCTATTTCCTGAATTTCCGCTATCCGTGTTGGAGCTGCTGGATGAGCAGCCTGCCGCAATGAGCAGGATCGCCGAGATTACGGCTGTGATGTACAATTTCAACCCTTTGCGGCGGAGCTTTACAGTGTTGACCATGTTCATTTTGTGATTCCCCCTTTTAGAAAATTGTGGATTTTTTTGTGTATGTTTCCTAGACGGGAATGAGGGGGGATATGTTGCAATTGGAGTGCCCCCCTAAATCCCCCAGAGGGGGACCCCAAGGGCTCCGCCCTCTGGACACCCGAATGGGATAACGTTTGTGCCACTGAGATGAGACCTAGCTGGTGTGTGCCCGGATTCGTTTTCGTCCCTTTGGGACACACTTTTACTTTTTGCGCACCTTGTTGGCCGCTCTGGGCCTATGATTTTTGGATAACGTTTGTGGCATTGAGATGGAGGGAGCCCCCCTAAATCCCCCGGAGGGGGACCCCAAGGGCTCCGCCCTCTGGACACCCGAATGGGATAACGTTTGTGGCATTGAGATGGGAGCCAGTTGGTGTGTGCCCGGATTCGTTTTCGTCCCTTTGGGACACACTTTTACTTTTTGCGCACCCTTGTTGGCCGCTGTGGGCCTATGATCTTTGGATAACGTTTGTGGCAATGAGATGGGGGGAGTCCCCCTAAATCCCCCGGAGGGGGACCCCAAGGGCTCCGCCCTCTGGACACCCGAGTTGGGATAACGTGGATCGTCTACACTTAGTTGGACAGAAAAAATAAGGGCTTGTAGAATGAACCTATCATTATGAAGGAGCGGATCTCTACAATGCCAAAACAAGAACGACGTACCTTTACTCCAGCATTCAAAAAACAACTGGTGGAGCTCTATAAAAATGGGAAGTCCAGAGCGGCGATTGTGGAGGAATATGACCTCACAGCCTCTGCTTTAGACCGCTGGATCAAACAAGATGAGACAAGCGGTTCCTTCAAGGAGAAGGACAATCGCTCGTCAGACGAGAACGAATTGATCGCTTTACGAAAAGAGAACCAGCGTCTGAAAATGGAAGTGGATATTTTAAAGCAAGCAGCGCTGATCATGGGACGAAAGTAGCTATCATCCGGAATAACCGTGATAAATACTCGGTATCAGCAATGTGCGACGTCCTGCAAATTGCAAGAAGTACGTATTACTACGACGCGAAAGAACAATTGAACGAAGACGATATAACCGAAGCGATTGTAGAGATATTCCACAATAACCGAAAAGCTTACGGTACACGAAAGATTAAGGTTAAGCTCCAGGAACGCGGAATCGTCGTTTCCAGACGTAGAATTGGAAGGATTATGAAAGAGCAAGGGCTAGTCTCGACCTACACAGTGGCTCAATATAAGCCCCATAAAACCACTCCTAATGAAGCAACAACAGAGAATGTTTTGGGCCGCGAATTCGAGCAGGAGGAAGCAAAGCGCTTCGTTGTCAGTGATCTGACTTATGTGAAGGTTCAGAACAGGTGGCATTACATCTGTGTGCTGCTCGACTTGTTCAATCGAGAGATCATTGGCCACAGTGCAGGTCCGAATAAAGACGCTGCTCTGATTTCCCGCGCCTTTGCGAGCGTCCAGGGCGATTTGCGTTATATTCAATGGTTTCATACGGACCGTGGCAGCGAGTTTAAAAATCAAAAGATAGACGAGCTTCTAGGTACCTTTGAAATCGGCCGATCTCTAAGTGCGAAAGGCTGTCCATACGACAATGCTGTAGCCGAAGCCACCTACAAAATCATGAAAACAGAGTTCGTAAACCAGATGAACTTCCAGAGCCTTCGTCACTTGGAACTGGAATTAAACGATTATGTTAATTGGTTCAACAAGCATCGCATTCATGGAACATTAGGCTATATGACGCCTATTCAGTATCGCCAAGAAGCCCTTAAAAAGGTTGTCTGATTTACTGTTGACAATCCAAACGTTTGTGCCACTGAGATGGGACCTAGCTGGTGTGTGCCCGGATTCGTTTTCGTCCCTTTGGGACACACTTTTACTTTTTGCGCACCTTGTTGGCCGCTCTGGGCCTAATGATTTTTGGATAACGTTTGTGGCATTGAGATGGGAGCCAGCTGGTGTGTGCCCGGATTCGTTTTCGTCCCTTTGGGACACACTTTTACTTTTTGCGCGCCCTTGTTGGCCGCTGTGGGCCTATGATCTTTGGATAGCCTTGGCGGCAATGAGATGGGGGGAGTCCCCCTAAATCCCCCGGAGGGGGACCCTGAGGGCTCCGCCCTCTGGACACCCGAATGGGATAACGTTTGTGGCATTGAGATGGGAGCCAGTTGGTGTGTGCCCGGATTCGTTTTCGTCCCTTTGGGACACACTTTTACTTTTTGCGCGCCCTTGTTGGCCGCTCTGGGCCTATGATCTTTGGATAGCGTTTGTGGCAATGAGATGGGGAGAGTCCCCCTAAATCCCCCGGAGGGGGACCCCAAGGGCTCCGCCCTCTGGACACCCGAGTTGGGATAACGTTTGTGCCACTGAGATGGGACCTAGCTGGTGTGTGCCCGGATTCGTTTTCGTCCCTTTGGGACACACTTTTACTTTTTTCACACCTTGTTGGCCGCTCTGGGCCTATGATTTTTGGATAACGTTTGTGGCATTGAGATGGGAGCCAGCTGGTATGTGCCCGGATTCGTTTTCGTCCCTTTGGGACACTCTTTTACTTTTTGCGCGCCCTTGTTGGCCGCTCTGGGCCTATGATCTTTGGATAACGTTTGTGGCAATGTGGCGGGGCTTGGTTGGTTTGGGCTGGGTGGAACGCAAAAAACCGTTTGTGCGGATTCTTTTGGAATCCTGCTCAAACGGTTTTTTGATGAGAACCCCAGCTTGGTTGTCAGCGATTAGTTATTGCTTAATGCTCGGTCCAGCTTTCTTGGTAGGCTTTTTGCTCGTCTGTGAGCTTGTCGATCGCCATACCCATAGCAGCCAGCTTGTATTCGGCAACCCGTTGATCCAGCTCGTAAGGAACATTAACAACTTTAGCCCCGATTGTTTGATAGTTGTCATTTACATATTTAAGCGAAATCGCCTGCAAGGCGAAAGTCATATCCATGATTTCCGCCGGATGTCCGTCCCCTGCTGCCAGATTGACCAGTCGCCCTTCCGCCAGAAGGTAAATGCTGCGGCCATCTTTTAATTTGAATTCTTCGATATTCCGTCTTACGACGCGTTTGCTTGCCGTTAAAGCCTCAAGCTCCGGTTTGTTGACCTCGATATCAAAATGGCCGGCATTCGACAGAATCGCGCCATTCTTCATCACTTCGTAATGCTCGCCGCGAATGACGTCCCGATTGCCCGTAACGGTGACGAAAATATCGCCGACTTTGGCCGCTTCAATCATCGGCAGAACCGTGAAACCGTCCATGTAGGCTTCAACCGCACGGATCGGATCGATCTCGGTTACAACTACATTAGCGCCTAATCCCTTGGCACGCATAGCTACTCCCTTGCCGCACCAGCCATAACCGACAACCACAGCCGTTTTGCCTGCAGCGACCAGGTTGGTGGTACGGTTGATGCCGTCCCATACCGACTGTCCTGTGCCATAACGATTGTCAAACAAATATTTACAAAATGCATCATTCACCGCTACAACCGGGAATTTCAGCGAACTGTCCTTTTCCATCGCTTTCAGCCGCAGAATACCCGTTGTCGTTTCTTCCGCGCCGCCGCGCACATTTTCCATCAAATCAGGACGCTCGGCATGGAGAATCGATACAAGATCGCCGCCGTCATCAATAATGAGATCAGGCTTGGTTTCCAGCGCCTTGATCATCAGTTCTTTATACTCTTTGGGATCCGGATTGTATTTGGCGAATACCGTAATGCCATCTTCCACCAAAGCAGCACATACATCATCCTGTGTGGACAACGGGTTGCTGCCCGTTATGGTGACTTCAGCGCCGCCCGCCTGAACAACCTTTGCCAGATAGGCCGTCTTCGCTTCAAGATGAAGCGAAATCGAGACTTTAAGCCCCTTGAATGGCTGTTCTTTCTCGAATTGCTCGCGGATCCGGTTCAGCACCGGCATATGAGCCGCTACCCAATCAATCTTCAAATGTCCTTCCGGTGCCAGCGACAGGTCAGTGACAATGCTTGCTTTTTTGGCATCTACAGTCAATTATTCCAGCTCCCTCTCTATATATAAATCATGCGGTGTCCGCCACAGCGGTCAAGCGGCAGTTCCAGCAGACGGTCCAGCCAGCTTCGGCCGTACAGGTTCCAATATACCGAGATATTCACGACCCGTTCCTGCGGCAGTCCGGCAGGCCAAAGGGCTGTGGCAATCCGGTCCAATTGTCTGGTCACGGTTTCAAACCGCCTGGCATGCGCCTCTTTAGTCCGTTTCTCCAAATATTCGATCTGCTCTGTAATACGCCGCTTGTTGACTTCACCCAATAAGGACAGCCCTGTTTCAATGGAGCCAATTGTGTCCAATAAGGGATCGTACATCTCGGCAAAGTAACGCTTGGCTTCTGCAAAACGGCCATCGATGTCGACATCATCCTGCTCTTTCAGCCAGGTTTCCTTCCTCTCCGGGAAGCGGAAAGCCACATCATCAAAGGTTAAATCATATTTTATCATATGCTTCGCAATTGTTCCCTCAACCAGGGTAAACGACATGCGGGGCATAATAATCGGCATTTGCATGTCAAGCATGCGGAATGCGGGGGCTGTCAGCGCCCAATATGCGATTTCCCCTGCGCCAAGCACAGTTGCCAGCACCGGCAGCACATAATCCTGCATGACCGGGCGCGTCAATACATTATTGCTGAGCCTGCTCGGCGTATTAACCGCAATGCTCATCAGCTCCTCGCGCGAGCATGAGAATGTGCCTTTCCGATTCTCGAATCTTCCCTCGCGCTTGTACAAAAGAGTCCGTTCCGGAATGCCGGCGCCGTTCTCATCCTGCGGATCAAGGAAGAGGAACAGGTTGGCGCTTCCTTCCTGCGCATCGGCCTGCGGTTCAAATCCCAGCCCGCGCACCGCTTCGGCTCCCGTTAAATATGCCTGCTCCAGCTCATCATTGCGCTCGATGATCATCTGGAACATCGGAGCCTCCAGCTCCCGAAGCGCCGGATCATCCGAATCAAGCAGCACCAGACCCTGATCCCCGAACAACCAGCCCATTGTCAATGCGAACAAATCGGACATGGTCCGGGATTGTTCGGCAAATCCGGTTAAACGTGCTATAAGATCAGGCTTGAAGCCGGTATCCGGCAAGGAGCTTTTCAACTGCTCAACAGCCTCAAGAAAAGCCTCCCGGGTCAGCTCTGTACGGCTGACGGAAGTTCGTGAGCCCGAGGGGCGGTCGATGGCGATTTTATTAATTCCAGCGTCGCCATGATGAATAATGGCATGATTGGCTTCATCCCAATCGTGATCCTCGCCTGCAATCCAGAAGACAGGAATTACGGTTTCTCCGGTTAGTAGGGAAGCTTCCCTGGCAGCTGCAATTATGGTGACAGCCTTATGTATCACCAGAAGCGGTCCAGTCCATAATCCGGCCTGCTGTCCTCCTACAACTACCGGCGCTCCATTTGCAATGGCCTGAATATTGCTGATAACGGAACGATGTCCGTTTACTCTTGTATTATAGCGCTCCAGCATAGCCGCCAAACGATCGGCCGGGATGCGCCTTGACGTGTGTTCCTTCAACTGGCGGAGCCTATCCGTCCATGCTCTGTCATCTGCGGGGTGACTGCCAAATATACTCTCCACTTTCGGATTTGTCCGTTTCACATATTGTTCGGTTAACGGCTGACCGAAAGGCAGCTGTACCGATTCGATCTCCATGTACAGTCTCAACCTTCCCTCTATTTCATCATCATGAATTATGAAGTTGTATTGTTCTTGCTAAGCTGCTATAAAAAAGAAAGCATTTTCCCTCATTGTACACAACGTAAAGCTGACCGTCAAAAAGAAAATCGCCTCCTCTGCCGAGGAAGACGATGGAGCTTTTTATGTATAGACATCGATAGCGGTCATTTTATGCGGCGAAAAGGCTTTTGCCCATGCCAATACACATCAGCAAAACATATAAAATAGCCATCAAAAAAAAACCAAGCCGCCAGACGGCTCTGCCGATCCGCCGGACATCAAGGACGCCCTTCGATTGGTACTGCACATTTCCGAGCAGACCTCCGCCAAGCAGCAGAATCAATAAAATCCCGTATAAGCCAAAGTTGCTGTGAAAGATCCGATTGAACAAAACAGCCACGCAGCCGATCAGCAGGGCTGTGGTTATATCCATCGCCAATCGGAAAGCCCGTTTGCGGTCGCCGCTGATTGCCGCATATCCGAAATAAATCAGAATAAAAGGAACGATCGGAATCACAGCCAGCGAGGCGTAGACATTTTTGATACTTTCCCAAAGCAATTGTATAACGGCCGACTCCTCTCGCCATTAGCTCTTGGATAACGATTTAACTGCGTTCGTTACAGCATCATTTAATGGAGAAAGCAGGCCATACCGCTTGGCAAGCGAGGAAATTCCTCCGTTGATCCAGTCGATTTCCGTTAAGCGACCCGCTTTTACATCACCCAGCATGGATGATTCGTTATTTGCGGTTTGCCTGCAAACCTGCAGCAGCCGTCCCCAGGAATCTCCAGCCGCCGTCATGCCTGCAGCAAGCAGGATTTTCTCGCTCTCCGCATGCAGGTCCGCCATTTCTTGTCTTAATCCCGGGTCCTCTGCCAATATTCCGTTAGGGATACCATGTATGGCCGTAAGCGGATTAATAACCGCATTGATTAACAATTTCTGATAAATCCGATTACCCATGTCATTCGACAGTTCAGCCTCAATTCCTGCCGCATGCAGCGTTTCAAGCAACATTTTTTGCGTTTTGTCCCCATCTTCCGCGGCTTTTGGCCATTTGCCAAAGGTAAAGACGCCGTGTCCGGTGTAACGAACCCGGGTATCCGCTGTACGCAGGGCGCCTTCTGTCGTAACGGCGGCATAGAGCGGATTTTCCGGAAAATGCGACTGCAGTCTTTCCATATGTCCAATGCCATTCTGCAAAGCTAGCAGGGATGCCCCCCGTGCCAATAAACCGGACAGCCTGAGTTTGTCCATAAACGCGTCAGTCAGATGCGATTGCTTGACGGTCAGCCAAATCCAGTCGTCTGCCCCAGGCTGCATGCCAGCCCCTGCCTTGTCAAGCTCGGTGGCCATGACAGGATATCGTCTGCTCTGCAGGCCGGCCTCTTCGAGGCAAATACCGCCGTCACGTAGCGACGCGGCTTGCTTTTCCCCGCGTGCGGCAAGCATAACCTCAGCGCCCGATCCGGCGAGCCGCGCTGCGTACATCAGTCCAAGCGATCCGGCTCCAACGATTATGATTTGCATTCTCATCATCCTTCGTCACATCCTAGTAGTATCTGTATCGTAGCATGCGAACAGCAAAAAATCCCGCCATTCCTGCTCGGATGGGCGAGATTTCTTCATTTGCAGGTATTTAATTTGTTACTCAATACGCTCAAGATTACCGTTTGCATCCATTTTGAACCGCGGCTTTGATTCGTCTTCCTCCGTCAACACCGTGAGCCTGCGCGCTCGATCCATAATCTGGATCAGCGTTTTGTAGTCATCGTTGACGGTACGGTAATCCGTTTGCGCGCTGTTCACTTCAAGCGAAAGCTTCTGATTCTGCTCACGAAGCGTGTACAGCTCTTCATCCTTGTCACGGACATCCCGTTCAAGCGTTTTGATCTGTCTTGTGAGCTCTTGATAAGTCCCTTTCCATTGACGAAGGAAACGAATGACCATATCGATGGATAACGACTCTTCCGTCAGCGGTTCACTTTTGTACGTGCGCTCTTCCCCATCGATAACGGCAATCGAAGAAACATGAGGAGCCGCCACAAACGTTTGTTTTTTCATATAGTTCCGTTTTTGACGCTGCTGTTTCGCGATTTGTATAGCTTCTTCATAACGCTTGCGGACACAACTGTTCCATCGAAATCCACATGCGGCGGAAGTTCGGGCGATCCGTTCACCCACTTCTTCGAAAGCGGCCAGTTGTGTGCTGCCTTCGCGAATGTGACGCAGGGTTACCTCGGCGAGGATGAGATCGTCATCCGGGCTCCACGCATCTTGTCTGACTGCTGTCATGCAACGAAAACCTCCTAACATTAGGCGCTTACTTTATCTCTATGCGCTTGGTAGAGTTCATAGAATCTATCGGATACTAAATTGTATATCCATTTTTTCGAAAGCTCATACATGTTTTACTCCGAATTGTCACAAACTAAATAACATGCATCACCAAAAGGCCGTAAAGTTTGCCAATTCGTCACCGGTCACTGGTTTACAGCGGTTTCCCAAAACGATATAATGGGCAATAGAAATCGGGTCTTGTACTTGCGAGAGGGGGATGAAATCATGGCACGTATGTTTCGGGTGCTCGGCTTTTGGACGTTGGTCATTGCGCTGATGGCGTTTGCCGGGGATATGAACGAGATGGCGTTGTTGTTCTTTATCCAAACGGTCGTGTTTGTCCTGTTAGGCTATCTGAACTTTTCTGAAAAAACCTACCTGCTGATGTTCTGGGGTTATATGTTTATCTCATTCGTCGGCTTTACGTATTGGACCGTATTCGTAATGGGCAACCCTTTCTAATACATCCTTTCGTGACAACAAATAAGCAAAAGGCTGCTGAACGAAGAAATCCCTCTTCGTTCAGCAGCCTTTTTTCCGTTCCTGCCGTTATTCCTTGCGCAGCACCAGTACCTTGAATGTCTCGCTCATCCCATTTCCCAAAAGAAGCTGCGCAATGGCCCGATTGCGCCTGGCTTCATCGCCGAACGGATTTCGCCCGTCATGCGCAATGAGGTCGTCAAGCACACCCTGATCCACCAGAAAGCGCTTTTGTGTATCGTAATAACTGATTTGCCAGCCAGAGGCTTTGGCGGCCCGCATACAAGCGGTAAAATTCACATGGGAGGTTATATCCTGCTCGCCGATGGAAACAAACGGGTCCTCATGCGCGATATGATCCTTATAGCATTGCAGCGTTCCGTTCATTCGATGCGGCGCATAAAGCTCTTTCGCCTCATGTCCGTAGTCAATCAGAATCATCGCTCCCTGCCGGATGATCCCGGCCATCGCAGCGATCCACCGTTCCGCAGCAAGATTGACTTCCGCTTCCTGTCCCTCCTGCAGCTCCACCCCGTCGAGACTCAGAGACTTCTCAATATCAGGGTCGGTCAGCGGCATACAGGCGTATTGAAAAGCTGCCCCCTGCGGCCCGGAAGAGATGCTGCCTCCACCGGTGCTGGCGACACCGAGCTCCCATAAGCGGCCATCCAGCTTGACAACCCGATGAACGGGGAAGGCATCGAGGAGTTCGTTGGCAACGACAATGAGCGGCCCTGAGCGCCAATTGGCAGCCTCTGCTTCTGCCGGGGACATAAACCGCATACTGCCAAGCTCCTCGCGGTTCGGCTCCAGCAGACTTTGTGCAGCGGCCAGATGTACCGGGTTGGCATCAACAACCGTGTAGTGCATCATTCCAAGCGGCATATGTCCGGTCCGTTTCCAGGCAGCCAGCATCTGCCGGGACAATCTGCCGGTTCCCGCTCCCCACTCGGCCGCATTGGTTTCTTTCCCGAAGGATTCCGCAAGCCCGGCAATAAATTCCGCCAACTTGTCGCCCATCACGGACCCCAGATGCGAGCTTGTGTAGAAGTCTCCCGTTTTGCCAACGCGCACCTCTCCCGAACGATAGTATCCGCCCTTCTCATCATATAAACACATATCCATATAGTCATAAAAAGACAGACAGCGAACCGTATGTTCTCCACCTGTATGTTTATTGTACAGCCTTCCTTGCGTGCCATTCCGTTCAATCCGCTCAGCAATCCGGACTCTCAACGGCTCTGATTCATTCACCTTACGCCTACCTCCATGTCAAGGACAAATTAGCCTGTTCAAGATATAATAGAAAATTATACCGCATATATTAGTTCATGATAAAATCCTGATTTCGTACGGCCGCTTGAAAATCATAAAGGGGGAGCTTTATTCTTGAGAGCAACGAAACGCCGTGGGCTTCTGGCTTTCGCCGCCAGCGCCCTCGCCATTTGGCTGACGGTTTACCCTGTTCTCGCCCAGTCGCCGGAGGATGAAGAAGTAAGACGCATCATGGAGAAGAGCCTCTCCGTCGTGGAATTGGACAAGGAGATCACCCGGATAGCCGAGCAGCAGAAAGCGATTGCTGGCCAGCTTGATCAATCCCGTTCCTCGCTTCAGACACAGGAGCTGATCATGGATAAACAGAGAGAGGAAGCCGGAGCTGTCCTGCGAGCCTATTACACTGGGGAACGCGATATTCTGATGACTGCGCTGCTGAAATCGGGAAATCTTGCGGATTTACTGACAATGCTGGACTATTTCAACTTTATTTTCTCTCATGACAAGGTGACATTGAATGAATATAAGCAGCAGTATAATGGCATCCAGAAGGGCATTCAGCAGTTGGACCGCGAATCCAAGCAGCTTGCTGAAGTGGAAGTCCGCTTGAAAGAACAGCGCGACCGCGTCTCCGCTCTTTCCAAAGATATTGACAGCAGCCTGAGCGGCCGGTCCGACGAAGAAAAGCTGCGGCAGATGATATCGGAGCTGACTGATTTCTGGCAGAACGTCGGCCTGCTTGAGGTCAGAAAATATTTCAGCGCATTGTCCAAAGCGATGAAAAATATGCCGGACTGGGTACAGAACAATAAGGATTTACTGGAGATTGACGGCTTCAACTATACTCTCTCGATACCGGAGGATAAGCTGAACGCTTTTTTGCGGGAGCAAAATGAAATGTTCAATAATTTTGCATTTGCCTTCACTAACGACGCCGTTATCGTAACCGGCAAACGCGACGGACTTGAGGTTAAGCTCACAGGGCGCTATACGGTGGAGGAAACGGATGAAGGAACGGCCATCTTGTTCCATGTAAACGAACTGGTATTCAACGGACTTGTTCTTCCGGATACAACCAGACAATCGCTGGAGAAAGAATTCGATCTGGGCTTCTATCCTCAGCGGATTGTTTCTTTCCTTAAGGCCAAATCCGTATCGATCGAAGATGGGAAGCTGATCGTCAAGCTGGCTGTCAATCTGTAAAAGAAGCGGCGCATTTTGCGGCGCTTCTTTATATCTTTATGATCCATTCCAGTTCTCAATCATTTTCTCCATGTCCAGCGCTTCAAAAGGCTGCCGGTCGTCCGTCTTCCAGAGACTTGTCCAGCGCTCCCAACGCTCGGACCATGAAGGATCCGGAATGAAGACCTTGCTTTTGAATAAACTGAGCACCCAATAAGGCGGTTTCTTCGCCATGCTGTCAGATTCAAATTCACCTGCATAAGCCGATTTTCTTGCCGGCAGCCTGCCGAACGTTTCATAGCGGTCAAGCTGCGAGCCTTTTATCACCATTTCATTGATCCACAAACGCGCCTGATCCGGCCACAGCGATTGCGCGGATAATACAAAGCTTCTGCCGCCGATCCAGCTCAGCGGACTTCGCTGCGGACCAGCGCTTACAGATCCATTATTGGACAACATCATGCTCCTGTATTCCGACCAGGGCATAACAGCCGAGAGCAGTTCGCCGCTTTTCAATTTGTCCGGAACGGTATTCTTGCCCGATTCGGCACCCTGTTCCGTCTGCGGCCTGCTGAAAGGGCCGAGAAACCGGAGCTGCTCCTTCATCTCTGCGTTCATTGGATGAAGATTGGCTGCATCCTCCGCATTGGAATCGAACATACCAAGCCATGCCAGCATCTGCCGGGGATCAGACATCGCAAGACTAACCGGTTCCACCTTAGGTGACGCGGCTTGCAGACCATTATATCCCTTCACGAAAGACTCCCAATTCTCAGGAGGCTCATTCATACCCGCTTGCTTCAACAACTCCGTTTGCCACACGATCAGCATAGGGTTGATATCCAGCGCGACTCCCCACATGGAGCCGTTCCATTTCAACGTATCTGTTAACGCTTCCAATTGATCCGCCAGGGAATCTCCCGTATAAATATCATCGGCAGGCAGCAGATAGCCCTGAACCGCAAACTCGCGAACGCGGTTGTTGTCCAGCAGCATGATATCGAAGGGCTCTCCGCCATGGGCCGCTTCCTTCCACTTGGCATATGCATCAGGTCCGGGAATATTCGCCAAGTCGACCCTGATTTGCGGGAACCTGCTCTCGAAGTTCTCTTCGCTCTTCTGCCAATACTGAAACTCCGTCTCACTCATGGAGACGGCTATGCGAACGGTCGCCACATCCTCGCTACCATTGTCAACCGTTAACGGCTGCTCCTCTGAAGGCAATCCTCCGGAAATCGTGTTTGGCGAGCCGGGTTTGCCAATCATCGGAACAAGCAGAGCTGTGCATATCGTGCATATGCCCAGCAGCAGTACAACCAGTTTCCTGCGAGACACCTTTTCCCTCCCTCAGTCACCTTTGACTTCAAGTCAGACCAAACCGTATACTTACCTATAGTTTAGCAATAAAGCGGCGTGTTGTCGCCTATAGATTGTCACAATGCTGGAAGGAGATTTACATTTGATGAATGTCATCCATAGCGTAGAGCTTCATCTGCCCGGGGATAAGCTGCCCGGTTATTACGCGCAGATCGTGAAGGGCATTGCCAATACAGTCACCCTGCTTGACCGCGACAAAACCCTATTATTCGTAACCAGTGAGGCAGAAGCGGCGGAGATTGAGAATTTTGTCCAGCATTACCGCGTGGAAACGGACAGGGGAATTTGGTTGGCGCTTGAAGAGAGCTGGGAAGTGAATGAGCGGAAATTTGAAGATTACGGGGTCCGGACCCGCTCCGGCAGCCGGTATCTGGATTTGCATCTTGCGGCGGTTATGGAACTGTCCTCCGGCGGCGGCGACTCGGAGCTTGCGCAAGCTCTTGAGCAGTGCGAAGAACACAGCGCCGCGAAGCAGCATAAAGAAGGCCGACAGCTGCTGGCTGTCGACCGTGAACAAATCGAGCTTATTGAGGGCATTGCCCGCGCTTACCGCTGCAGGGCAGATCTTCTGCTGTAAGAGTCCGTCGTCACATCCTGCCGCTCTGTCGGCTCTGCAGAGGCCTTACAGCAAATCGGCGGCCAATTGGGCCAGCCTTGACCGTTCGCCTTTCTCAAGCGTCATGTGGCCGCTTATGTTCTCCTGCTTGAATGTCTCCACAATATGGGTCAGCCCGTTGCTGATGGAATCCAGATAGGGATGATCAATCTGCTCGGGATCCCCCATAAGGACGATCTTACTGCCTTCACCGACACGGGAGACAATGGTCTTGACCTCATGCCTGGTCAAATTCTGGGCCTCGTCGATAATAATGAACTGTCCCGGAATAGAACGGCCGCGGATATAGGTGAGCGCCTCAACCTGGATACTGCCCAGCCCCATCAAAATTTTGTCGATATCGCCGGATTTTTTGGTATCGAACAGAAACTCCAGATTATCATAGATCGGCTGCATCCACGGACGCAGCTTCTCCTCTTTTTCTCCCGGCAAATATCCGATATCCTTCCCCATCGGAACAACAGGTCTTGCGATCAGGAGCTTTTTGTACTTATGCTCATCCTCCACCTTCATCAGCCCTGCGGCCAAGGCCAGCAGCGTCTTGCCTGTTCCGGCTTTTCCCGTCAATGTGACCAGCGGAATATCATCGCATAATAGCAGTTCCAGCGCCATCCTCTGCTGCGCGTTGCGGGCCGTAATGCCCCACACCGGATCATTGCTCAAATAAAGCGGCTCCAGTCTCGCCCCATCCTGCGTAACCTTGAGCAGCGCAGACTTCGAAGTGCCCATCTCATCCCTTAGAATAACGAATTCATTGGGATGGAGCCTGGTGCCCAGCTGCATATTTTTGATCGTCAGGAAACGGTACGTGTAAAATTCGTCGATGACGCTGGGATGAACGAATATCGTCAAATACCCGGCATACTCCTCCGATGGCGAGACCACCCGGTCGGACAAATAATCCTGTGCGGAGAGACCCAGCACATCCGCTTTGATCCTGACCAGCACATCCTTGCTCACAATGACAACCGGTCTTTTTTCCCCTTTGTTTTCTTCCTCCATCTGATAATTCAGGGCCACCGCCAGTATGCGGTTATCATTAGACATTTCGCCGAACATTTCCTGCACACGGACGAAGCTCCGATGATTCAGCTCTACCTTGAGGAGTCCGCCGTTATCAAGCTTGATTCCCTCATGCAGCCGGCCTTTCTCGCGCATTTGATCAAGAATCCTTGAGATGGAACGCGCGTTTCGGCCCAATTCGTCGGCCAGTCTTTTTTTCGAATCTATTTCTTCCAACACCACCGCGGGAATAATCACTTCATTGTCATCAAATGCGAAGAATGCTTGTGGATCATGCAGCAGCACATTAGTGTCGAGCACGAATATTTTTTTCATCGTGAGCCCTCCTGGCGTTGGAATTTCGTAACCAAGGCATACATAGCGCGATACCTGAATGGGGCAAACTATGCTCGATTGAATGAAATGTGAATGATGAAAGGCAGGTGGCGATAATGAGTAAGTGGCTGGCATCGGCTATGATCCTTTGCTTGCTCGCAACAGGCTGTGGAACTGTTGCTCGCAATGAGACATCACCCTCTCCACAGAATACTAAAGGTGTGCGTGTGCAGCAGACCACCCCGCACAAAGAGCCCATCAGCAGTCCAAAGCAGGTCGCAGCCCATCTGGAAGCCTTGGCAAACCAAGTTCCGGGTGTAAAAGGTGCGCACTGCGTCGTGTTTAATAATACGGCGGTCGTTGGAATCGATGTGGATGGCAAGCTGGACCGTTCCCGTGTTGGAACGATCAAATATGCGGTTGCGGAAGCTTTACGCAAGGATCCCTACGGCATAGATGCGGCTGTCACGGCAGATATGGATTTAACCCACCGATTGAACGAAATGGGCACCGATATCAGGCAGGGTCGGCCCCTTCAGGGCTTTGCGGAAGAGATGTCCGATATTATCGGACGCATCGTGCCGCAGATGCCGCGGGACACGCAGCCAAGAAATATGGAGCATGGCGATCCGAACCAACCCAAGCTCCAGAAAAATTTGTAAAAAGAGCTGATCGCCTAAAAGCGAGACGCCAAACAAAGACACAAAAAGCCTAGCAGCTTTACACTAGGCTTTTTTCATGGCGGCAAACACCTGTCGATCCAGTTTATCCGCAGCTCGTTTATCGTAGGTTTTCTCATACTCCGGCATGGCGGACAAGCGCGATCCATAGAACATCGCATCACGGATATACCCGATTTCAATATCGAAGCAGACCAGCTTGAAAGGAACTTCATCCAGTGAATCCTTGACCAGACGGGCTATGCCGTATATGGTCTGGATACTCCCGGGCACGAACACAGTGACGCTCACGTCGGCTTTGGACAGCATATTCACAGCCAGGCGGGAACGCCCGTCAATGGCAAACCGGAGTGTGGATTCATTCACTGGATAAATCCATGAAACTGCGCTGGAGGTCGGAGAGCCGGCTTCCGCATCAATCGTGTGGAGAAGTGCGAATGGTTCGTTTTGCAATTGTTGGAACAATGATTCAGAGAGCGCAGTAACGGTTTCGGTCATCCGCATAACCTCCTTGCTCAAATAGTCAAGATTGCGCCCGATGCGTCCATTATAACATAGCCATGAACGCTCTTACCACCCGTCATTCCGCCGCCAGTTTTGACTTCAGAGCCGCTTTGGCTTCATCAAGCTTTGCTTCGTCCAGATGGACATACGGGCTTTTCCAGACACCCGTCAGCGGAATAAACTCAATATCGTCGCGGCCCATCCCGAAATACGTCTTAAGCATGTTCTGCACCTCGGCGGAGGGAACATCCATACGCATATTATCGCCTACCGCTTTAATCACGCCTCCGATTTTGGTCACCCCGGAGAACGACTTCAGTTTATCGGCAATCTCGCCCAATACCTGACTTTCACGTTTGTTGCGGTCAAAGTCGCTGGACATATTCTTGCCGTCATTGGATTTGCGGTAACGGACAAAATCCAGAGCCTGCTTGCCGTTTAGCACCTGGACGCCCTTAGACAAGTCTATGTTCGTGCCATCCGCATTATCCACGTAATGCATATCCATATCCACATCGACCTGAATACCGCCGAGTGCATCGACTACATCGGCAAAGCCCTCGAAGTTGATCGTGGCCGTATAATCGATAGGTATATCAAAAAATTCGCCGAACATTTCGCGCATCCCTTGTTTCGCCTTTTTCTCCGCATCCTTCTGCTCAAGGCCATCTTTCTTGGCACTGGACAGGAATGCCGCATAATAACCATTGGCTTTCCGGACTCTATAACCATCCAGATCGATTTCCGAATCCCGCGGGATGGAAACGACCGTCGATTTCTTCGTGTTCGGATTGAATGAGGCGATCATCATCACGTCCGTGTTCAGACTTCCTGTTTCCTTACGGGTATCGAAGCCCAGCAGCAAAAAGGTGACCGGTTTCACTTTAACAGACTCTGACGCAGGCACTTCCACAGAAGGATCGGCATCCGTTGTAATACTGCCAAGCGTATCTTTATACAGCCAGTACAGGTAGCCGGCAATAGCTATCAATACGAGCAGGATGACGACCATGATGCGCCGCATCCAATAAACACGCTTTTTTGGTTTTTTGTTGCCTCCGGATCCTTGAGGCCCGTCCGATTTCCTGGAACCTCGCGAAGTCGATCTCGGCGGCATAGAGGACTTACTCATCGCTTCCACCTTCAATCAGTTATATTTCGGGTTTTCCTTGATGTCATTGAGCAGTTGTTCACCCGCTTCACGAGGGATCATCTGGACTTTACTGCGCCCTTCCTTCTCATAGCGGACATGAATCATCGTGTCGTCAACCTTGTCGATAACGATCTGTGTGACATGATGGTCCTCCGTCAGGATCTGCAGAAAAAAATCACGCGTATCCAGAGCGGCGCCATCATGGGGTCTTCCTTCAGCAACGAGCTGAATTTGCAGCCAGTTAAACAGGGCGTCTTCAAACCGCATGATGCTGCCACCTCCTGTTCATCAAATGGATTATTTGCCTGTCGCCGGTTAACGGGTCGGCTTATTGCTTGGATCGGCGGGAGGTTCGGAGCTCGAGCCCTTGCCTTTCCACTTGTCGTAAAGCTGGCGCCCGCGCAGCATCAGCATCATAATCACGGCAACCGACATACATTGAATAATCGGCAGCTTGTCGATTTGAAATACGAACAATACGAATGCGCCGGCAGCCATGACGAGATGAACCAGAATTTCCTTGATAAGGGGCAGCCGCTGTACCCGGAACACTGAATTGAAGATATAGATAACCAAGCACAAGATGATAATATACGTTATAACGGGATGGCTGTGAAACCAGTTTTGCATCCTTCAGCCTCCTCCTTCTTATTCTACGTTATAGGTTTCTAATGAAAACGGCAGGGTAATCGAACCGAAGTCGGTCCGCCACCCTGCCATGAAAGAGCTCGTGAAATAATGGATTATACGCCCGATTGTGCTGTTCTGCGCTGTTTATCGGCACGCTCACGTTCGCTCTTATTCAAAATCTTCTTGCGCAGACGAATGGATTTTGGCGTCACTTCGCAATACTCATCGTCATTCAAATATTCAAGTGCCTGCTCCAGCGAGAACAATACCGGTGTTTTCAAACGAACCGTATCATCCTTGGAGGCGGTACGAATATTGTTCAGCTGTTTCTCCTTACAAATGTTGACGATAATATCGCTGTCGCGATTATGCTCGCCTACAATCATGCCTTCATAGACTTCAGTTCCCGGTTCGAGGAACAGCACTCCGCGGTCCTCGACACCAAACATGCCGTAAAATGTGGATACGCCATTCTCGCTGGCAACCAGAACCCCTTGATGACGTCCGCCAACCGAAGTGCCGACGAATTGGCCGTAATTATCAAAGGCATGATTCATGATGCCATAGCCGCGGGTCAGTGTCAGGAAGTTCGTCCGGTAACCAATAAGCCCGCGAGCAGGAATGATGAATTCCAGACGTACCTGGCCTGTTCCATTATTAATCATATTGACCATTTCCGCTTTGCGTGCACCAAGGCTCTCCATGACCGAGCCTGTGCTTTCTTCCGGTACATCGATCAACAGGCGCTCGTACGGCTCCATTTTCTTGCCATCGATTTCCTTCACGATAACTTCCGGCTTGGACACCTGCATTTCAAAGCCTTCACGACGCATATTTTCGATCAATATGCCCAGATGAAGCTCTCCGCGTCCGGATACGACAAAGGCATCCGGGCTGTCCGTTTCATCGACGCGCAGGGCAACATCAGTCTCAAGCTCTTTAAACAGTCTCTCACGGAGTTTACGCGAGGTTACCCATTTTCCTTCACGACCCGCAAACGGGCTGTTGTTGACGAGGAAGGTCATCTGCAGGGTAGGCTCATCGATCTTAAGCACCGGCAAAGCTTCAGGGTTCGCAGGGTCCGCGATGGTTTCCCCGATATTGATCTCACGGATGCCGGCGATCGCCACGATATCGCCCGCTCCGGCTTCTTCAACCTCGATGCGCTTCAAGCCCTGGAAGCCGAACAGCTTCTCGATACGCGCCTGCTTCACCACGCCTTCGCGGTTAATGACTGCTACGGATTGACCCTGGCGGATCTTGCCGCGGTTCACACGGCCGACTGCGATACGGCCCAAATATTCATTGTAATCCAGCAGGGTAACGAGAAACTGCAGCGATTCATCCACGCTCTCTGTCGGAGATGGAATATGTTCGATGATCGTTTCGTACAAAGCCTGCATATTCTCATCCTGTTTATCCACATTCAGGCTGGAAGTCCCCATCAATGCGGATGCATAAACAACCGGAAAGTCAAGCTGCTCGTCGCTTGCGCCGAGTTCGATAAACAGATCGAGCACCTCGTCAACCACATCGGAAGGGCTGGCGTTGGGACGGTCGATTTTGTTCAATACGACAATCGGCGTCAAATTGCTTTCAAGCGCTTTGCGGAGCACGAATTTCGTCTGCGGCATACAGCCTTCGAACGCGTCGACGACCAGAAGCACGCCGTCAACCATTTTCATAATCCGTTCAACTTCGCCGCCAAAGTCGGCATGTCCCGGCGTATCTACGATATTGATCAAATAATCCTTATAGTTGATCGCCGTATTTTTGGCAAGGATGGTAATTCCGCGTTCCCGTTCCAAATCATTGGAGTCCATGGCCCGCTCCTGTACGGCTTCATTGTCCCGGAACGTACCGGATTGTTGAAGCAGTTTGTCGACGAGAGTCGTTTTCCCATGGTCAACGTGTGCGATAATCGCGATATTGCGTAAATTTTCTCTGGCTTGCATGTTCAGTATCCACTCCACTTTGTTTAGTTTATCTTTATTATAATCCAACCGTCACTTGCTCACACACTTACCAGCGGGTCTTTCTCCCGGCTACCAGCCAGGCGCCGATCGCAATAAGACCTGCCGCAACAATATACAACCCCCAGCCCCAGAATACCATGATTACGAAAAAAGATGCGGCAATCAACGCAAGAGTTATAGCAAGCGTCAATGGAAATTTGGGATGGGCCATTTCAAACAGATGGAATTCGTACAACCCGACCGCAGCCCCAAAAATAAACAAAGGCCATAAGTACTGCATATTGCTCCACCCGAATGCAATACAAAAGAAAAAAATTAAGGCGCTTATCGACGATATCGCCCCAGGCACAAGCACAAATGTGGGAAGCAATCTGCCGAAAAACAGCACGTGCAGCAATATGCCTGGGATCAGCACGAAAAGCGGCCAGAAGTTCGTCCCGATAAACGCAAACAGGCCAAGCTTCCCGAGCAGAATTACAGCGCCGGCGAATAAAAAAAGAAAACCGACGGTGTATTGATTTTTCGACATGCCCAAAGTTCCTTTCTCTCGACACTTTTTATCATTACTATAGTGTACTGGAACGGACAGCAAAAAACCAGTGCAACAGACTAAAATCCACACAAAAAAAACACTGCTTCATCTTTTCAGACGGAGCAGCGCGATAATTATGACAAAAGGAACACATAAAATCGGCAGCGCCTGCTGCATGGTGGGCAAGCTGTGAAACCCCAATCCGGCAAGCCCGGGATCATGTACAAGCATCTCCCCTGCGGCGTAGCCGAGCAATCCGCCTCCCGCATAAACCAGCGGCGGATAACGCTTCAACAGATTGCCGAGCAGTTGGCTTCCCCAAATAATGATAGGGATACTGAGTCCGATTCCCAGCATAATCATTATAGGCTCGCCTTCGGCAACGGCTGCAATGGCAAGCACATTATCCAGACTCATAATAAAATCGGCGACCACAATGGTACGGATCGCTCCCGCAAGGGAGCCGGGTTTGCGGATTTGATGGGACTGCTCGGCAGGAGACGCAGCATCCATCACCAGCTTGACGGCAATCAAGAAGAGCAGCAAAGCGCCCAATGCCTGGAGATAAGGTATTTGCAGCAGCGTAATGGCCACCAGAGTCAGCAGACACCGCAAGCCTATAGCCGCAGCCGCTCCCCACCATACCGCTTTGCGCCTCTGCTCCGGGGGCAGCTGCTGGCTGGCAAGGGCGATGACGACAGCATTGTCGCCGCTGAGCAGTACATTAATGAAGATGATTTGAACAAAGACCCACAGGCTGTCCATTCCCTGCCACCTCTCACATGCTATCCGTAATACGAGCCTCTTTATGAAACGGTATGTCCCGGCATGGCTTCTTATGTTAGAAAATAATTATGAATCGAACCTAGTGCTTGCACGTATATACTAAAAAATCAGGTAAGGGTTGGAAGGGAGAGGACAAGAGGATGGATTTCTTTTCGTTTGAATTTTTTTCAGCCTTGCTTACTATCGTATTCATTGACCTCATTCTTGCAGGGGATAATGCCATTGTAATCGGGCTTGCCGCCCGCAAATTGCCTAAATTACAACAAAAGAAAGCCGTCATCTGGGGAACGGTAGGAGCGGTCGGCATCCGGGCATTAGCCACCATATTGGTCGTTTATTTGCTGGATATACCGTGGCTCATGCTAACAGGAGGAATCCTGCTGCTGTGGATTGCCTACAAGCTGCTGGTGGACGAGAACAATCATGAGGATATCAAGGCAGGCAATAATCTCTGGCAGTCCATACGAACCATCATCATTGCCGACGCCGCGATGGGGATAGACAATGTTATCGCAGTCGCAGGCGCAGCGCACGGCAATATAACCCTCGTCATACTCGGCCTTTTAATCAGTGTTCCGGTGGTTGTTTGGGGAAGCACCCTGTTTATCAAAATCATCGAACGGTTTCCATGGATCATCTATCTGGGCTCAGGCGTTCTCGCCTACACAGCAGCAAAAATGATCACGCATGAAACCAAGATCAGCCAGGTGTTTGAGAGCAGCGCGCTGTTCGAATGGTCCTTCCTCATATTGGTCGTGGTCGTCATCATCGTCGCAGGCCTTTGGAAAAACACTGCAAGAAGCCGCAAAATTTCCAATGAAAAAAGCAGGGAAGCCCAAGCTTGACCGGGCTCCCTGCTTTTTCTTTGTATGCGATCCCGCTTAAAACCAATCGTCGTCGCCGGCGGCCTGCGCCCCAAGCTTGTCATCCGGCGATATCTCCAGCGTCTCCACCTCCGAAACCGCCTGCGCAATCATCTCCTCAAGCTCCGGTACAAAAGACTCCACCTTGCTGACTACATTTAAATTTGGATTGGTGCTCGGTGATTTCGGCAGAAACAAGGTGCAGCAATCCTCAAAGGGAAGAATCGAGGTCTCATACGTGCCGATTCGCTTCGCAATCCGGATAATATCTTCTTTGTCCATCATAATAAGCGGACGCAGCAGCGGAAGTTCGGCGCTTCGTCCGATTACGTTCATGCTGCTCAGCGTCTGGCTGGCCACCTGGCCCAGGCTGTCGCCGGTAACAATTCCGAGCGCGTCCGACTGAACGGCGAGCATTTGGGCGATGCGAAGCATCGAGCGGCGCATAAGCGTGATAATGAGATTATCCTGCTTGGCCTGGGCGAATGCTGTCTGGATCTCTGTGAACGAGACGAGATGCAGCTTTATCGGAGCACCGCTGTAATGGGATAACCGTCTCGTCAGCTCAATTACTTTTTCCTTGGCCTGCTCGCTCGTAAAGGGATAGCTGTGAAAATGAACCGCTTCGATTTCCAGCCCCTTGCGCATGGATAAATAACCTGCGACCGGGCTGTCAATACCGCCTGAGAGCAGCAGCATGGCTTTGCCGTTGCTGGCAAATGGATACCCGCCGGCAGCTTCCACAACCTCGCTGAAAATATAAGTGCCCTCGGGCTGGATTTCGACGCGAAGCTCCACCTCCGGTTCCCTGACGTTAACCTTGAGGCGCGGCATGGCCCTCAGCACATGAGCCCCTACCAGCTGGTTCATCTGCTGGGAATCATGCGGAAAGGATTTCTCCACGCGGCGTACCGACACCTTGAATGTGGCGGGTTCCCGGGAAAGAGAAAGCATGGCATCAAGCGATGCCGCCTGGATGGTTTCCAATATATTTTCAACCCGTCTGACCGGACTGAAGGAGCCGATTCCGAATATATCCTTCAACCGTTCAGCTATGGCAGCATATGGCTCTCCATTCAAGGCAACGTAAATCCGCCCGTAGCTGCGGGTGATCGCTGCCCTCCTGTAGGGAGCGAGCACGCCTCTCACCTGCTGGAGCATGCGTTTCTCAAACTGGCTCCGGTTGCGTCCTTTTATCGTATGCTCGCCGAAGCGAATCAGAATGATGTCTGGTGTCATGAACGTATTTCCTTCCTCTCCAGCGGCTTCAGCTTCTTCACAACCGTCTCCAGCATGCTGCAAAGCCATTCGAGTTCGCGATTACCATGCTCATCGCCGAAGCTCACGCGAATGCCGCTGGACGCTCTCGCCTGGCCCACTCCCATGGCTTCCAGCACACGGCTTGGCTTATTGTCTTTGGACGAGCATGCCGATTTGGTCGACGCCGCGATTTTATGCTTCTCCAGCAAATGAATAAATACCTCCGGCTTCATTCCGGGATAAGAAAAGCTGACAATATGCGGGGCCATATCCTCCTGTTCCCCTCCATTGAGAACAAGCTCCGGAATTTGAGCGATTGCTTCTGCTAGCTGTCGCCTCAAGGCCGTCATCCGCTCATATCGCTCCGGCTGGCTCTCCATAGCCATGCGAAACGCTTTGGCAGATGCAACAATGGCCGCCACATTCTCCGTGCCTGAGCGCATCCCGAATTCCTGATCCCCCCCTGCAAGCAGAGCATCCAGCTTGACGCCGCTCCGTATATATAAAAGGCCTGCGCCTCTTGGCCCTCTCACCTTATGCGCGGAAGCGCTGAACAAATCAATGCTATCGCTCCGCAGATCGATGGGCAGCTTGCCCACGCTTTGAACCCCATCCACATGAAAAACAATCCCGCGGCGCCGATCTTTGAGCATCCGGCCGATTTGGTGGACCGGCTGAATGGAGCCGACCTCATTATTCACATGCATAATGGTAACAAGTATCGTCTCGTCGGTTAAATGAGCTTCCACGTCTTCAAGGCTCACAATCCCGTTCCTTGAAACAGGCAGGAAGCTGATCCGGAATCCTTCACGCTCCAGCTGCTTGCAGGTTTCATAAACAGATGGATGCTCGATGGCTGTTGTAATAATATGCTTGCCCTTATGCGCATTCGCTCTGGCTGCGCCTTGAATAGCCAGATTGTTGCTCTCCGTCCCGCCCGAGGTAAAAACCCATTCCTTCGCCTCCGTTCCGAATAATCCGGCAATGGCGCTCCTGGACCGCTCCAGCAAATGGCCGGCTTCCACACCGCTCCGGTGCAGGGAGGAAGGGTTGGCATAATGTTTCGCCATCACCTCGGCCATGGTACGAATCACTTCCTCATGCGGCGGGGTGGAAGCGCAGTGGTCAAAATAATACATGCGCCACTCTCCTTTCTTCATATGCACAAAATAAAAAGATCAACGACAGAATGCCGGCGCGAAATTCTGCGCACGATATTCTTCGCGATCTATTCAAGGCTAAAAATCTTCGGCTTCGATTAGAAATTGGACGGGCTGTATTGTGCCAAAGCCGCCAATACCTTGCCCACATAACGCTGTGTCTCCGCAGGCAGAGCGCCAAGCTTCTGTGCAAAATCCTCATTGCTTGAGATTCCAGCGCGGTCTACACGTCCGGGACCGGCATTATACGCCGCCAAAGCCGCCTGCTCGCTGCCGCCGTATTTTCCCAGCAGATAAGCGAGATAACGCGTGCCGCCCTCGATATTTTGCTGAGGATCAAATGAATTCTCGACTCCCAGCCCGCGGGCAGTTCCATCCATCAGCTGCATAAGGCCTTTGGCGCCGGCGCTGGACACGGAATTCGGATTGAAGGCGGACTCCGTATCAATGACAGCTTTGACAAGTGAAGGGTCAACCCCGTATTTGGCCGAGGCTTCGTTTATATAGGGATCAAATACTGTTTGAGTCGGGTTAGCCATTGACAGATCCGGTTCATTATAAAAAGGCAGCGGTTGTTTGAATAAAGTCGTTATGGAAGCCAGTTCATCGTTTAATGCCTGCAGTCCTGAATTCTCCTGCAAGGAACTGCCGCTCCCGGACAGCATTTTGGATAATAGCGTACCGAACAAGGAAGGGTCTTCCTGGCTGCCGGGGGATAGGATATTCGGACTGCTGCTTCCCGTAAAATCAAGACTAGGCATCCATTGCAGCTGGAGCAGTGTTTTCATAATACGCGGATCTATGCTCATCGTTGGCCTCCAGTTGGGTGCATTGCATAAAATGACAGCTTTTGCATCTATTTTACATGGTTTCAGGAAGAATCGCCAGTAAGACAATAGTCCTATGCCATATTAAAATTGTAAGATATGTAAAAACCGGCGAATGCAATTCCGCCGGTCCTGAAGAATTTTAGGTAATGGAATAATAAAGCGGGATAATCACCAGATAAGCAATAACAGAAATCAGTCCGAGAATCATGGACCACAGGCCAAGACCTCTTGCGTCCTGCCGGTAGGCGATAAAACCGACGACAATTCCTGTAGCTCCAAGAAGCAAAGGCCACACAAACCAGGATAGTACGGATAGAACAAGAGCTGCCCAACCTGCGGCTTGGCCTGCTGAACGTGTTTGCTCAACTGCTTCTTCGACATGCTCCTTCGTGTGATCCGTCTGGTACGCCTGTGGAGGTACAGCAAGCTCTGCGGACATTTCTTCATTGTAAGGATGATGATCATGTCCGTAACTATGATGTTTATGGCTGTCATCATGCGATTCATGCTCCGAATGTTGTTCCATAGCTTAGCCTCACTCCTTTGGTTTGAATGTGTGGCAGCAGGTGGACGCCGATTCGGTGGCATTATCTTGGTGGCTTGCCTGAAAATGTTCTCCGGCAAATTCGGAATCAAGATTGGTGTGTGCATGACTGTCGATGTCGATCATGATTTGATCGGCATTGCATTGGTTGCCTTGCCCCCAGAAGGAACAGTTTGCAACGCTGCAGCTTACGCCTTTTGGCATAAAAATCACCCCCGGTATCAATTTGCCCGCACCGGGGGTGACTTATGCCTGCCTTATTTTTGCCCTTGCATACGGCGCTGGGTCATGTAGTCGCTCTCATAATAAGACAAGTCGTCACGGAGCTCCTCATACACCTTCGATACCGAAAGCACAGTGTCGCGGGCATCGCGAACCGGTTTCTTGCGGAATCGGATCGCATCCTGGCCCGTATAGGCATAACGTCCGTCTTCGGAATAACATTCATTTTTAGGGTAGAAAAATGCGTTTACGCATTGGTGGTACACTTCATAAAGAACCCGTGCGGCAAAATCATCATCAAAATTCGGCCGTCTGAGAGCAACTCCCAGTTTCTCGTAAGCTACTTCCGAAAAAACAAGCAAATGCCTTAGGTCAGACAGCAATCCTTTATAGAAAAGCTCCGCTTCGTTATCCTGATCTTCACTTGCAAGCTGCGGAAGCGCATGCTGGTTAAGGAACAGCTCCAATTGACCGATGGCGTGTTTTAACTTGTCCCTTGTCGATTCGCTCAGCGATTTCACGTTTGTCGATGGCATGATCGGTAGATCCCCTTTCGTTCTCCAAAACAATACTTAGACCATCAACATCGTACCACAAAATGCATACAGATGGTACTGCCGTTTGACGTCCTCGACCGTATATTTTCATTCATTCCACCGAACTCTAAAGGCAGGGAGCTTCATTGAGGCTCGTGAATACTGCAAATTCGAGGAGGCAGCCATTAATATGCGACGCAAATGGATCGGCTGGTTCGCGGTGCTTGCCGCCGCGGCATTATTAATTCCTTTATCCCCCTGGTTCGGCGCACCTAAACAGCAGCCCGGCAAAATCCAGGCTCCGGTGAAAGCAACGGCCGCATCACGGGAGCATACGATCAAGATGAAAACAATTAACCGGGATATGGAAGCAACGGCTTTAATGTGCACCAGGGAATGTTCAAGGAACCTGCATAAAATGATGATGAGCCGTTCAATTGGAGACCCGGGCCCCGTCAATATGGCGGACATGATGAAGAAGCATAAGCAAATGGTGTATCTCGTCTGGATTCACAACGGTAAAACGATGACCCATGGCAAAAAACCGCAGGATGCAAACAAAATGCTTCAAACGCATCTGGCAGCTGCCAAAGCCAGTCTCCGGCAGGGCAGGGATTATACATCCACATCCCTGAAGCTGCATGGACACCGTTATGCCATCGTAGCCGTGCCGGACCATCGCCGCCGGGGCGACGGCATAATCGGCGTCATACTCCAGGATGTCATCACAGAGGTCGAGCGTCATCAGAAACGCAATTTAAGGATTGTGCCTTATCCGGCGGAGGGGCATTATAAGATCGAGTCCGTTATTCCCAACACGACAACCGATATGACGGTTGAGCAGGGTGAGGATAATGGCAACGCCAGTCATTATCATATTAATGAAGTCGTCGTGAAATTCAGTCATCCGCCCACGAGGCATGATTTGGATCGGATGAAAACGGATATTGGTGCCATTTCAGTAAAAAAACTGGCCCATACCTTTATTTTCCGTTCCAAACTAATGGATGCCGAAAGCATGATGGATTATTTTAAAAGAACATGGCAGCCGGAGTATGTTGAACCCCATTACTTGTATATGACCAACGATATTGCGCCAATCATTCCTAACGATGCACTGTACTCGGAGTATCAGTGGAATTTGCCATCGATTGAAACGGAGAAAGGCTGGACGCTCTCCAAAGGCAGCGAGCGTGTGCTCGTCGCCATATTGGATACCGGCGTTCAAGCCGATCATCCCGATCTTCAGGGGAAAACGGTGGATGGCATCAATCTCGTCAGCGAAGATGATCCGCCTGAAGACGATGTCGGACACGGTACGCATGTTGCCGGCATTATTGCCGCCAACGTGAATAACGGCGAAGGCGTAGCCGGCTTATCCTGGTATAACAAATTAATGCCTGTCAAGGTTCTGGATGCCAGCGGAGCCGGCTCTACCTATACGGTGGCGCAGGGAATCATCTGGGCGACGGACAACGGGGCCAAAGTCATCAATATGAGCCTGGGCAACTACGCTGAGGCGGAATTCCTTCATGATGCCGTCAAATATGCCTATGACCATGATGTGGTTCTGGTCGCGGCAAGCGGCAATGATAATACCGATCGTCCGGGATATCCTGCGGCTTACCCTGAGGTGTTCGGCGTAGCTTCTACAGATGCCGACGGTTCCCGGTCATCCTTCTCCAACTTTGGGGATTACATCGACGTTGCAGCACCGGGAGCAAGCATCGCGAGCACGTATCCCGGCAGTCAGTATGCAGCACTGTCAGGAACATCGATGGCCAGTCCCCATGTTGCCGCATTGGCGGGTCTGATCCGCTCCATTAATCCCGATCTGACCAATGTCGAGGTGATGGATATCATGCGCAAATCCGCAACCGACCTGGGTGACAAAGGCAAAGACAATTACTTCGGCTATGGACAGATCGATATCGTCCAGGCATTGGAAATGGCGAATCAATCGAAGTTATCGCTGCAGCAGTTTGAGCAGCAGGTGGAACAGCGGCTTGCGAAGATCAAGAGCAAATACGAGTCCCATTTGACAGCTGCCAAAAAATAAGGATCAAACGAAAAAACTGTTCCGATTGCGCCTTAGAAAGACAAAGGCTGCAAAAGGAACAGTTTTTAATTTTAATGTTGGATTTGAATCGTTGCGGAAAGCTTGCCGTAAGCCGGGTTCTGTACTCCATGTGGTCCAAACGGGAACGACCCTCCCACTTTCGAAGCGACAATCATCTATCTAGGCCTACCATTGCTGATCGGCTCAAGCAACCAACCCGAACGCTCCCCGGGCAAGGGTGCAGCATGAGATGCCTCTGCAAAAGCAGGTGCATGCTCGTACTGCCGCGTTCTCTCGGTCTTGCTCCAGATGGGGTTTACCAGCACCGTTGTCACCAACGGTCCTCGTGGTCTCTTACACCACGGTTCCACCCTTGCCTGTGCTGACGCAAAGCCAGCCATCGGCGGTCCATTTCTGTGGCACTATCCTTCGGCTCGCGCCGACTGGACGTTATCCAGCATCTTCGCCCTACGGAGCCCGGACTTTCCTCTCGCAGCCTCACAGCTGCCAGCGATTGTCTGTCAAACTTTCCGTCATCTAGCTAGTATACTAAGAAGCGGTCAAAAGCTCAAGGCGAAAACGGCTCCATGTTTTCATATTTCTTCAAAATTTCTTGATGATCCGAATTTCCTGCTCCAAGCCTGGAGGTAAAGTTTAAATTTAAATGAACCGGAAAGGTTCCGTCTCTACCTGGGATGCGGCCGCGACCGTTTTGTATTTACGCTTAATCAGCTCATGGGTCAGCCACTGCGCCACCCTCGGCTTCATGATTTTCTCAATATTATGTCCCGGATCAATAATGCACAGGCCTGCCACCAGAGCGTCATGAGCAGTATGATAATCAATATCTCCAGTAATAAGCACATCCGCTCCGGCGAACTGGGCGTGTTTCACATATCTGCCCCCGGAGCCGCCAAGAACAGCCGCTTTGCGGACAACCGTATCCGGATCGCCCACCATTCTGACCGCAGGCACATCAAACACCTGTTTAACCAGCTCAGCGAGTTCAATCAGCTTTACAGGTTCCGGCAGCTTCCCGACTCGTCCCAGTCCATAAGAAGGCCCATTGATTTCAAGCGGATACAGGTCATAGGCGACCTCCTCGTACGGATGTGCTTTAATCATCGCCTGAACAACCTTCCGCTGCAGGCTTTGCGGAACAATCGTCTCCACTCTTACTTCGGATACCTGCTCGAGCTGGCCATGCTTTCCTATGAAGGGCTGCGCCTGCGCTCCAGGCAGGAAAGTTCCCGTCCCTTCCAGCTTAAAGCTGCTGCAGCTGTAATTTCCCGTCTCTCCGGCTCCTGCGTTCCAGATCGCCTGCAGAACGGCATCCTCATGCGCTGCAGGGACAAAAACAACAAGCTTAAACAGCTTGTCGGTATGGACAATTTCCAGACTTGCTCTGCCCTCTTGGGCAATACCAACCAGATCGGCCATCCAGTCATTGATGCCGCCTTCAGCCGAATCAAGATTGGTATGAGCGATATACACGGCAATATCATGCTTGATCAGCTTCTCATAAAGTCTGCCGGCCGGCGTTGAGGTGTCAAGCTTCGCCAGCGGTCTATAGATGATGGCATGATGGGCAATGATCAGCCCGGCGCCTGAGGCGATTGCCTCATCAACCACCTCATCGGTCACGTCAAGAGCAACCAGCACCTTGCTTATTTCCTTCTGCAGCGTACCCAGCTGCAGGCCGATTTTATCATTCTCGACGGCCAAATGCTTGGGTGCCAGCTGCTCCATTAATTGAATTACGGTTTGACCATGGGCAAACATTGAAGCACCTCCTCCATTTGCTGCATTTCATCTCCAAGAGCCGCTTCCTTCTCCCTGGATTCGCTGAGCGTCGACAAAGCCAGCTGATTACGGATCCGCTCGAGCTTTCCAAGCTCCATCCGCCACTTCTTCTTCAAGAGCTCATCGCCTTCTTGCAGCAAATACGGTCCCATCCGGTACAGCCATTCACTGCGATAGCCTGCAGACATTTGAAGAGGAAGCTCAGAAGCATCGTACAAGCGGGTGTTCCACGCCTCTGCCGCCTCTTTATTCTCACCGGCGAGGGCATGCAGTATTTCATAAATACGGCCGTCTTCTTCCATTATCGTCTCACTCTGAAGAACATAATCGCGGCGTACGAGCCAGCGGCGCACCAGATCCTCTCCCACATTCGGCTGAAGAACCAGCTCCCGCACGCCGTCCAGGCGGCCATCTCTCCAGCCCGCTTCCAGAATATCGGACATCAGGCTTCCTCCCATGCCCGCAAGGATGACTGTATCCGCTTCTCCCGGCAAGAGGACCGACAACCCGTCTCCTTGACGGACATCGATTGCCCCGGTCAATCCGGCTTCAGCAGCACCCTTCTGCGCCGCCAGAAATGGTCCGGTATTCAGTTCCCCGGCAATTGCCGACGGGCATTTGCCGCTCTGCACCAGATATACCGGAAGGAGGGCATGGTCAGAGCCGATATCGGCTGCCCGAGCGTCCGCGCTGACACGATCTGCTATCGTTTGCAGTCGTTTGGATAATTTTATCATGTTAAGCAACCCACGCAATCCACTGTTTTCTTAAGCTGAAGAGGAGCAAGCCCCCTGCAATGATTTTGGTGATAAGCTGCAGCTGCAGCCATATTTGTTCCTTGGCAAATACGGCGGAATATAATTCCGGCATAAACCAGATAAGCGCTCCCGCCACGAATAAAATAGCCGCCACGGGCCTTGACCAGCGGTGAAAAAACCAGCTGCACCAACCGAATACAAATGACGCCGGAAGCCAGAAAAGCTGAATTTCATACCATTCTGGAGAATCGAAAGTATTGGAGAGCAGCCAGGCATAAACGAGAAAAGAAGCGACCCAGCCGCATAGATGAAGCAGCGGAATGCGCACGCTAATCCCAAAAACGATCCAGACAAGCGAGCAGAAAGCAAGCAGTCCCGCCTTCCAGCCCCAGGCTTGCAGCTCATGCAGCTGCAGCATATAGATCCCGGCGCCGAGCATCAGCAGCATGCCAATTCCGATGAGTCCCAAGCCGGCCGATTCATTTTTCTGGCGATAACGCTGGCCATACAGAAGAAGAACAAGCACTGCCGACAAGGATATGCCAATTTGCAATAAAGGATGAAAAAAGCTAAAATAAAGAACAACAAAACAAATCAAGGAAAAAATTCCAAATGTAAGGAACCATTGCTTCCATGAAGCCTTGGATACCGCCTGGGCCGCTTTACCGGTAATTGTCGAAGGCGTGCGGGCCGCTCCCTCTTCCACATATAAATTAAGCAGGAAATCGCAATATTGCTCCGGGAGCAGCTTGCTTCGCTGCCAGTGTTCAATTTCTTTTACAATCGTTTTGCGGCGCTCCTGATCCATGTTGATCCTCGTTCCTTTCGGGCAGCAATTTCTCAAACCTGTCGCGAGTTCATCATGATGCGGTAATCCTTAAGAAAAAAAGACCTTTGCTGCCGCAGCAGAAAGGTCCTCGTCTTCATCCTTATTCGAGAAAATCCTTCAAGCGCTTGCTGCGGCTCGGATGTCTCAGCTTGCGCAGCGCTTTCGCTTCGATCTGACGAATCCGCTCCCGCGTGACGCCAAACACCTTGCCCACTTCCTCAAGGGTCCGGGTCCGTCCATCATCCAGTCCAAAACGCAGACGGAGCACATTCTCCTCGCGTTCGGTCAATGTATCCAGCACATCTTCCAATTGCTCCTTGAGCAGCTCGTATGCGGCTGCATCCGCCGGTGCAAGTGCTTCCTGGTCCTCGATAAAATCTCCCAGATGGGAATCGTCTTCTTCACCGATCGGCGTCTCCAGCGATACCGGCTCCTGGGCAATTTTCATAATCTCCCGGACCTTCTCCGTACTGAGATCCATCTCCGCCGCTATTTCCTCTGGACTTGGCTCACGGCCGAGCTCCTGCAGAAGCTGACGGGAGACCCTTACCAGCTTGTTGATCGTCTCCACCATATGAACCGGAATCCGGATTGTTCTGGCCTGGTCGGCGATGGCTCTTGTTATCGCTTGGCGGATCCACCAGGTTGCGTACGTGCTGAATTTGTAGCCCTTGGTATGATCAAACTTCTCAACGGCTTTGATCAGGCCCATATTCCCTTCCTGAATCAGGTCGAGAAATAGCATTCCGCGTCCCACATACCGCTTGGCAATACTGACTACGAGCCGGAGGTTGGCTTCGGCAAGCCTGCGTTTTGCTTCCTCATCGCCATTCTCGATCCGTTTGGCCAGCTCAACCTCATCATCCGCGGACAAAAGCGGAACTCGTCCGATCTCCTTCAAGTACATCCGGACGGGGTCATTGATTTTGATACCGGGCGGGAGCGCCAGATCATCGTCAAAATTAAATTCATCCGGTTCTCTCTCCTGATCTTCACGTTCTCTGCTTGTTGGAAGATCATCATTCTCATTCAACACTTCAATTCCGATATCATCGAGCTGTTCGAAAAATTCATCAATTTGCTCCGGATCCTGATCAAACGGTGAAAGCTTCTCCATGATCTCTTTATAGGTTAAGGAGGATCTTTTTTTACCGTGTTCAATCAGCTGCTCTTTGACAATCTCCAGCTTCTGTTCGATATCCAATTCAGTATGTTGATCATTCGCCATATTCCGACTCCCTCCTCCCTAGAAACGATCATCCTACTGTCCTTTAAGCTGTCTCTCTAGGGCTATAATCTCACTTGCAATTCGAGCCGCCAACAACATGTCGCCGGATCGTTCCGCCTGCACCATTTCCTCTTTCTTATGCTCGATTCCACGAAATCTGGGCACTTTGAGAATTTCCATAATATAGTGAGCGAGCAGCTGCTCGTCGAACGGAAAATCATCGTCCATCATTAAGATTGAAGCGGCCGTCCTCTCAAGACGGTCGTCCTGAAGCGAAGCGATAAATCGGCTAATATCCGGATCATGACCTTGTGCATAATAAGCATATAAGTAAGCAGCAAGCGCTGCGTGATCCTCAACGTTAAATGCTTCTCCGAGCTGGCCGTGCACCGTTTGCGCCGTTTCCCTGTCCTGCAGCATGCGGGCCAGAAGTCTGCGTTCCGCTACCTGATAGGCAGGCAGCACAGGCGGCGAAGAAGGCATACGACGGATTTCATTCCTACCATTATTCCACGAATTGTCGTTATTATCCCTTTGCGGCTTCAATTTCTGGTGCTGCTGTCTATGCTGGAAGCAGTCTTGTTTGAGCGCCTCTAAAGATATATCGAATTCACGGGACAGATCTTTTAGATAAAACTCACGCTCGGTGGGAGAATCAAGCTCGGCAATAATGCCGACAGCTTCGAGCATATAGTTCTTCTGTCCTTCTTCTTCTAGGAGTATATGGTTTTTCTTCGCATATATTAGTTTAAATTTCGTGACGGAAACGGGGTGTTCAATCGTCTCCCTGATAAATGCCTGCGCCCCGTTCTTTTCAATAAACTCATCGGGGTCCATGCCTTTGGGCAGCATGGCCACCTGCACGCGCAGACCTGCCTTTTCCAGCAGTGGAATGGTCTTCACGACTGCAGCTTGTCCGGCGCTGTCGCCGTCGTAACAAAGCAGTACTTCATCCACATTCCGCTGAAGAATCATGGCATGGCTCTCTGTCAGAGAAGTACCCATCGTGGCCACACCGTTATTGACTCCGGCGGTCCATGCTTTGACCACATCCATGTAGCCTTCGAACAATACGGCGCGCCGGCTCTTCCGCATGGCCGCCCTGGATTGATTGAAATTGTACAGGCTGCGGCTTTTGTTGAACAGCATGGTTTCGGGCGAATTCAGGTATTTGGGCTGCCCTTCGCCAAGTATCCGCCCTGCCAGCGCAATTGCCTTGCCTTCGCCATTACGGATTGGAAACATAATCCGGTCCCGAAACCGGTCGATATATCCGCTTCCGTCCTGCTTGGCAATCAGGAGGCCGCCCTTTTCCATCAGATCCAGTTTGAATTCCCGCTTGTCCAGAAAACGCACCAAGGTATCCCATTCCGGCGGCGCGTAACCGATCAGGAATTGGTCGATCTGCTTGTCCGTTACTCCGCGCGAGCGCAAATACTCCAAAGCGGGCTGGCCATGAGACGTATTCATCAGCAGGTAATGATAAAGCTTTCCGGTAAGCTCATGCGCTTCAATCAGCTTATCCCGTTCACCCGATTCGACTGAGTCGAAACCGTCGGAATTCCCTGTCCACGTTACCGGGATACCGGCCTCCTCCGCCATAACGCGCACCGCTTCAGGGAACGAATAGTTTTCGATTTCCTCGATGAATTTTACAGCATTGCCGCCTTTGCCGCACCCGTAGCAGTAGAAAATCTGTTTCTCGGGCGTAACGGTGAACGAAGGGGTCTTCTCTGAATGAAAAGGGCATAACCCTTTCATATATTTGCCTTGTTTTGAGAGGTTAACGTACTTCCCAACCGTCTCGACGATATCGTGATGCCGCAGCACCGCTTCTATGACGGAATCAGGTATTTTAGCGAACGCCATATATCCCCACCTTCATCCTAAACATGTTTAAATATTCGCTAAGATTCACCATTCTCCTGCCGGGTTCGCAAAACTTTTGTCAGCTTTTGCTGAAAACGGATCCGATCCTCGCTTGTCATGGCCTTCGGCCCTTTGGTCTTGCCGCCGCTTCTTCGACGCTTCGCAAGCTCATGTCTGCGCTCCATGAGATAATCAATATTGCTGTCATCATACTGCTGCCCCCGATTCGACAGCGCAATTGCCCCTTTGGCCAGCACGATCGTCGCAAGCCCGAAGTCCTGCGTAACGACGATATCTCCCCGTGCGACATGATTGGCGATATACAAATCGACAGATTGATCGCCTTTATCCACCTGAACAATCTGAATGCCTGCCCCCGGCTCCAGACGATGGTCGTACGAAGCAACCATCAGCACGGGAACGGACATATTCCGCGCTACCTCGACGATTTCGCGCTTGACCGGGCAGGCATCGGCATCCACCACAATTGTAGGGGTATTCGCCACGTTTATGCATCACCGCATCCCTGGAATAATTCTGTACTATGTTATATACGGCAAAAGATAAAAGAATCCTGCAAGAAAAATCAGCTGGAAGGAATACATTCCATGATTAAACTTGCCGTTTCCTCCACCGCCCGGTGCGACACATCGATTACAACGCAGCCGATCCGCTTCATAATATCCGCAGCGTAAGCTAGCTCCTGCTCAATTCGCGCTGTCGTCGCATAAGCCGCACTGTCCGGCAAGCCAAGAGCCTTAAGGCGTTCCTTGCGGATGACGTTCAAATAATGGACATCAATCGTCAGTCCCACTATTTTCCCCTTGGGGATCCGGAACAGCTCGTCGGGCGGCTGGAGCTCCGGCATGAGCGGCACGTTGGCGACTTTAAATTTCTTGTGTGCCAGGTACATCGACAGCGGAGTTTTGGAGGTTCGGGAAACGCCGACAAGCACGATGTCCGCCTTGATAATCCCGGTCGTGTCGCGCATATCGTCATACTTGACGGCGAACTCAACAGCCTCCACCTTGCGGAAATAATCCTCGTCCAGCACATGATTCAGCCCCGGCTCCTTGCGGGAGGGGCGGTTGGTCTTCAGCTCCAGGCTGCCGATCAGCGAACCCAGCAGATCAATCGCCACGACGGAATGCTCCAGCGAAAACTTGCTCAGCACGTCACGAAGCTTGGGAATCACAAGTGTGTACAAAATAATCGCATTATGCTCCTTGGCCTGCAGCACCATCCGTTCTACAGCAGACTCATCCTGTACAAAAGGAGCCCGGCGTATATCCGCGTAAATGGGATGGAACTGGGCAACCGCAGCACGCACAACCAGTTCGCCGGTATCGCCGGCGGAATCCGAAACCACATAAATAATCACATCAGGATGAAGCCCGGTTGTCATGTTGGTCCCCTCCTAAAATGCTAAAATATGATGGCTGTGCAGGCCGAGCCACCTTTTATTACCACACAAGTCTGGATAAATCTGCAACTGTACCCGCTCCGTCGGCGATAAGAGCCAATAGAGCCAGGCGGTTTGCACGGACGGCTTCATCTTCAGCCATAACCATAACGCGGTCAAAGTACGCAGTGATCGGTTCCTTTAATCCCGCGAGCTTGGCGATCGCACCTGCAGCATCATCATTATTAATACATTCCACTATGCTTTCGCTTACGGCCTGCCATGCGGCGTATAATTCACCTTCAGCCTCATCCGCAAAGAGGGAAGGCGCCACATTCTTAGACGCAGCTTTAGAGGCAAGGTTGCTCACCCGGTTCAGAGCATCGACCGCCAGCTTGAATTCATCCCGCCGCTCGCCCGCAGCGAAGGCTGTCACAGCAGCGGCTCTGTTGACCGTTTGGCGCAAATCATTATAGCCTGCCGCCATAACCGCATCAACAACATCATAACGGATGCCCTGCTCGGAGAGCACATTTTTCACCCGCAGCGCGAAGAACTCATAAAGGTCTTTTCGAATATCTGCGGCTTCGCGTTTTATTGGCTTCCCGCTGTGCACCTCCAGCGAGAGATCGAATAATCTGTCCAGCGGCAGCTTCAATCCATGCGCCAGAATAATCTGGATAATGCCCGCTGCCTGGCGGCGCAGAGCATAGGGATCCTGGGATCCTGTGGGAATAATGCCGATGGAGAAGCAGCCGACAATCGTATCGATTTTGTCAGCCAGGCTCACAATCGCACCTGTCAGGGAGCCTGGGGCACGGTCACCGGCAAAACGCGGCTGGTAGTGTTCATTGATGGCGACTGCAACCGCCTCCCGCTCCCCTGCCTTGCGGGCATAATCCTCACCCATCACACCCTGCAGCTCCGGAAACTCGTAAACCATCTGAGTGACCAAATCAAACTTGCAGATCTCCGCTGTGCGCGCAATATCGTCCACGGTCTGCGGATCAAGATCAAGGGCGGTTGCCAGCTTGGCCGCCGTTGCCTGAATGCGTCCAACCTTATCCGATACCATTCCCAGCTCCTCGTGGTAAACGATCTTCGCAAGCTTTTGCAGAGAATCGGAGATCGGAGTCTTCTGATCTTCGGCATAGAAGAATCTGGCGTCGGACAGACGCGCTCTTAAAACCTTTTCATTGCCCTTGGCTACCTGCTCGATAGAGGTACGATCGCCATTGCGGACGGTAACGAAGAAAGGAAGCAGTTTGCCCTGCTCATCCAGCACCGGAAAATAACGCTGATGCTCACGCATCGAAGTAATCAAAACCTCCTGCGGGATCTTCAGGAAAGCTTCATCGAAGGTTCCGAACAGCACATTCGGATATTCAACAAGAAACACAACTTCCTCCAGCAAATCCGCCTTCACGTCGATTTTCCAGTTCTTCTCGGCAGCCAGCGCATGGATCTGATCCAGAATCAGCTGCTCGCGTTCCGCTGCATTGACAACGACCTGCTGCTCGCGCAGCCGTTCCACATAATACGATGGGGAAGTGACTGAGGTTTCTCCTCCCAGGAAACGGTGGCCTCTGGTGATCGTTCCGCTCTGAACATCCGTGATTTCAATTGGTATGACTGTTTCCCCGAATAAGGTGAGAAGCCATTTGATCGGGCGGACAAATTTCAGCTCGTGGCTGCCCCAACGCATGTTTTTGGGAAAAGACATGGAAGTAATCAGGCTCGTGAGGCCCTCTGGCAGAACATCAAAGGTAACCGTGCCGATGCTGCTTTTATTGGCATAGATATACTCTACTCCGCCAAGCTCCTTGAAATAGAAGGCCTCCGGTTCAACGCCCTGGCTGCGGGCAAATCCAAGAGCCGCTTTGCTCCAGGCCCCTTGCTCGTCGAGTGCGATTTTACGGGAAGGACCTTTCACTTCTTCGCTGACATCCGCCTGCTTTTCTTCCACATCCCGGACCAGCACGGCGATCCGGCGCGGCGTGGCATAAGCTTCCACCTCACCATGGGCGATGCGGGCGGTATCCAGCCACTTGACCGTCTTTTCCTTCAGCTGGTTCATCGCTCCCCGCACAAAACGCGCAGGAACCTCTTCAAGTCCGATTTCCAGCAGCAAATCCTTAGCCATTCGCGCTCACCTCTTTCTTCAATAGCGGGAAGCCGAGCCGCTCGCGCTCCTCCAGATACGTGGCTGCGCAGGCGCGCGCCAGATTGCGGACCCGCATAATATAGCCTGTGCGCTCCGTCACGCTGATTGCCCCGCGGGCATCCAGCAAATTGAAAGCATGCGAGCATTTGAGCACATAATCATACGCCGGGAAAACAAGCTTGTGCTCCATCGTTTTCTTCGCTTCTTCCTCGTACATGTTGAACAACGAGAAAAGCATCGCAGCATCCGAGGTTTCGAAGGTATATTTGGAATGCTCGTATTCCGGCTGCAGAAATACATCTCCGTAAGTAACGCCTGCAACCCATTCCAGATCAAACACATTTTCCTTATCCTGAATATAGGAAGCCAGACGCTCCATCCCGTAGGTAATTTCCACAGCGACCGGATTCACGTCGATACCGCCAACCTGCTGGAAGTACGTAAACTGCGTAATTTCCATGCCATCGAGCCAAACTTCCCATCCAAGTCCCCATGCGCCAAGCGTCGGCGCTTCCCAGTTGTCCTCAACAAACCGGATATCATGATGAAGCGGATCAACGCCAAGCCGCTTCAGGCTCTCGAGATACAACTCCTGAATATTGTCGGGCGAGGGCTTGAGAATCACCTGGAACTGGTGATGCTGATAGAGGCGGTTCGGATTCTCGCCGTAGCGGCCATCCGCAGGACGTCTGGAAGGCTCCACATAAGCCACATTCCAGGGCTCCGGTCCGATTGTGCGCAGAAAAGTCATCGGATTCATGGTGCCTGCACCCTTCTCCACGTCATAGGGCTGAACGAGAATACAGTTTTGCTCCGCCCAAAACTGCTGAAGCGTCAAAATCATGTTTTGAAAATTCATCTGCCGACCTCTCTCCTTTATTATTCAAATTCAGACATGGCCAAAACGATATAAAAAGCTCTCGTCCCTATGTCTGACAAAGCTCAGACATAGGGACGAGAGCTGATCTCCCGCGGTTCCACCCTACTTGATCTCCCAATGTGTGTTGGCACACACAGGAAATCCGCTTTTCACGTTCATCCGAACTCCGAAGCGCCTTTCGCCGATTCGTCCGCCCAGGCTTTCACTGTCCCTGGTTCGCTGCCGCTGACGACTGTCCATCGACTACTTTCTTCATCATCGTTCCTATTCTAATAGTATATCTTAGCTATTCACCGCTGGTATGTCAAGCTGTTAAAGGGGATATTTATCCATTTGGTCAAGAAATGCACGGGATTTGAGCGGAATATTAATATGGGTATCGATGAGCAGCCGCATCGCCTGCTTAAGCTGGGCTTTTGTTTCATCCTTGACCTGGATATTCCCAAGCCGCGTCAGATCCATTCTACGGAACAGCTTCAGCAATTTGTGCGCGCTCTCGCTGAGCGGCATTGCGGAAGAATCCTTGTATCGGCAGCGGTTGCAAAGAACGCCGCCTGAACGGGCGCTAAGCGCCATCGGACCAACGACATTCCCGCAGGATACGCATTCATCGAACATGGGAGCATACCCGGAGGCCTCAAGAATTTTCATCTCGTATAACTGAATAATCGTTGGACCGTCTTTGCCGTCGGCCAAAGCGCGCAGGCAAGCCAGGAGCTGCATAAACAAGTATCCGCTTGCTTCCTCGTCGTTGGTCGTCCGGTCTGTAAGCTCGACAGCATAAGCCGCATAGGCGGTCAATTCCAGCCCTTCACGCAAAACATGGTGAGATTCAATAATCTCACCATGCGTCAGCGTACCAAGCCCGCTATTGCGGTAATAAAGATATTCCCCATGGGTAAACAGCTGAGTCAGCGAGCCGTGACGGCTCTTCGCTTTTTTGGCGCCGCGGACAAGAATTGCCGCTTTGCCGTGGGAAGGAGTAAGAATCGTAATGATTTTGCCGCCTTCCCCATAATCCATACTACGGATGACAATGCCTTCAACCCGGTACTGCATCGCGGTTCTCCCCTTACTCGCATGTAAAGACGCATCATATGGAAGGAGCACTCTCCATATCGGATACCAACTGCGTTTCTTCATCAACGCCCGGCTCATCGGATTTGCTCAATTGATCCACGTCTTTATAAAGCAGAAAAGCATCCACATCCCCGGTCAGCGCAAAATACTTCCACGAAAAGTCTCGCATTCGTATCATCCCTTCCGCTCTATCCGAAATGGTTCTCAACAGTTAGGATGCGATGAATGGGGATGTCCTATGCCAGACAAATAACGGGCATTCTACGCTATGGCAGGAAATGTGGACAAGCCGTTTTATTCGTTTTTGTAACCGAGATCCTTCAGAACCCGCTCCTGATTGCGCCAATCCTTCTTGACCTTGACCCACAGCTCCAGGAACACCCGTGAGCCCAGCAGCAGCTCGATATCGCGCCTTGCCAGTCTGCCCACTTCCTTGAGCAGCGCACCCTGCTTGCCAATGACGATTCCCTTCTGCGAATCGCGTTCGACAAAAATAACTGCCCCGATGTAGACAACTCCATTGTCCTGCACCTTCATATCCTCAATAGACACCGCGATGGAATGCGGCACTTCTTCGCGCGTCTGATGCAGGATTTTCTCCCGGATCAGCTCTGCGCAGACGAACTGCTCCGGATGATCCGTCACCTGATCTGCCGGGTAATATTGCGGCCCTTCGGGCAGATAACGGGTCAATACATTCAGCAGCGTATCGATGTTATTGCCCTGCAGCGCGGAGATCGGAATGATCTCGGCAAAATCATGCAGCTCCTTGTAGGTGGCGATCAGAGGCAGCAGCGCTTCGGGATGAATTTTATCGATTTTGTTCATCACCAGAAAAATCGGCGTTTTGACAAGCTTGAGCTGCTCGATGATATAGCGGTCTCCGCCCCCAAGACCTTCGGAAGCGTCAATCAAGAACATTGCGGCGTCCACTTCGCCCAAGGTGCCGACAGCGGATTTATTCATATAATTTCCAAGCTTCGACTGCGGCTTGTGTATTCCGGGCGTATCGAGAAATACAATTTGCGAATTGTCTTTCGTGTATACGCCATGAATTTTATTGCGCGTTGTCTGCGGCTTGTCCGACATTATTGCGATTTTCTGGCCGATGACTTCGTTCATCAGCGTCGACTTTCCAACGTTCGGCCGGCCGACAATCGCTACGAAACCGGAATGGTATTTTTCTTTTTTACCGGATGGTGTGTGATTCATAATAGACTATTCGATCCCCTTCCAAACTTAGCCTTTCCTTAACGAAAATGCTCCCGGCAGCAGCTCTTCGACCGTCATTACTGATCGGCCGCCAGTCAGGTTTGCCATAATGACGGGCATGTCCGGCTTGCAAAGCTCAACCAGCACTTGTCTGCACACCCCGCAGGGCGTGATGGGAAGCATCGTATCTCCAACAACAGCAATCGCCGTAAACTCGCCTGGCCCCTGCCCATCGGCAATTGCCCGGAACAATGCGGTCCGTTCCGCGCAATTCGTCGGACCGTAGGCTGCATTCTCAACATTGCAGCCCAGATGGACATTTCCGTCCTTATCCAGCAGAGCCGCGCCTACGGCAAAGCCGGAATACGGTATATAAGCACGGCCCCGTACTTCCATTGCCTGCTCCAGAAGCCGCTCCCAGTCCGCTGAGAGCGGCTCATTTGATACCTCCATCCCATTACCTCCTTCTTCACTTTAGCTAATGGTAGACCATATCCCATATATGCGGGCAGAAGATGATCAATCCGATAACGACGGCCGCAATAGCCGCAACCAGTACAGCCCCCGAAGCTGTATCCTTCGCCGCTTTGGCCAGCGGGTGAATCGCCGGGCTTGCCAGATCCACGACGCTCTCGATCGCAGTGTTCAGCATCTCGGCGCATATGACCACCCCCATCACAAGCACCAGCACAGCCCATTCGATTTGCGTAATCCTGAAAATGAAGCCTGCTGCCGTGGCAATAAGAGCGGCGATTATATGAATACGCATGTGAAGCTGCGTGTCCAGGGCCAGACGGATGCCAGCCACTGCAAATTTACAGCTCTGAATGAACCTGCGCATTAACGGTGCAGACCAGCCTGCCGGAGGACGTCTTCCTGCTTTTTCGTCATGATCGCCTCGCTCGCTTCGTCCTGATGATCATAACCAATCAAATGCAGGAATCCATGCACAAACAGAAATCCAAGCTCCCGCTCCAGCGAATGACCGTACTCCAGACTTTGCAGCTTCGCCCGCTCGGCGGAGATAATGATATCGCCAAGCATGCCGTCCAGCGGCAAAGGAACATCCTCTTCCTCAATATCATAAATAATATCCAGCTCTTCGTCGGTATGTTCCTGCATGGCAAAGGACAACACATCCGTCGGCCGGTCGATGCCTCTGTAATCCCGATTTAACTGATGAATTTCTTCATCGTCTACAAAGGAAAGAGTTACCTCGCCTTCAGTGAGCCCTTCCGCTTCCCCGGCAAGCAGAAGCAGCTCCTCCAGACGTCCCAGAAACGCTTCGGGTATTTCAACTTTATTCTGTTCATTATTCCATTCCAAGCGCAAACTCATGCCAGCCGCTCCTTTGGTTTACTGTCTTCGGGATATTCGATCCGCGAATGGAAGATACCGATAACGGATTCCTTCAAAGTCTGCGCGATTTGATCAAGCTCCTTGAGAGTCAAATCGCATTCATTAAACTGGCCGTCATCCAGGCGGTTTTTAATGATTTTGTTGATCATCGATTCCACCTGCTCCATGGTAGGACTCCGCAAACTCCGGACAGCGGCTTCGATGCAATCCGCTATGCCGACAATGGCGGCTTCCTTCGATTGCGCCTTTGGTCCGGGATACCTGAAGTCATCCTCGGTGAAATCCGTCTCTTCCCCGGCCGCTTCAGCCTGCTTCCATGCTTTGTGGTAAAAGTACTGCAGGAACGTCGTCCCATGATGCTGCTCCGCAATATCCCGGATCGGTTTGGGAATGTTATGGTTCTTCAGCATCTCCACGCCATCGCGGGCATGCGCGATAATAATCGATTTGCTCAGCTTCGGATCGATGGAATCATGCGGATTCTCGATATTGCTCTGATTTTCGATAAAATAACTGGGCCGTTTGGTCTTGCCGATATCGTGATAATAGGAGCCGACCCGGCACAGCAGACCGTTGGCGCCAATGGCTTCGGCTGCCGCTTCGGACAGATTGCCGACCATTACGCTGTGATGGTACGTACCCGGCGTCTCCGTCAGCAGCTTGCGCAGCAGCGGATGATTGGGATTTGACAGCTCCACAAGCTTAAGCGCGGACAAGATGCCGAAGGTAATCTCGAAAAAAGGCATCAAGCCGATAACCAGAATCGCCGTCAGCAGGCCTCCGGCAAAAGCAAACGCAATCGTGGTGACCATTTCCGTCTTCTCCGGCAGCTCGCCCCCAAGCAGAATCAACGCAAGCACGGAAGCAGATCCGAACAGGCTGACCATAATGCCTGCCTTTAATATCGTAGACCGCTGGCTCGCCCGGTGAATGGCAAAAATAGCGGCAAATGAGACAACCGTTGTCATAAATCCATAATTAAAATCAAAGATACGGTTGGAATCGACGTTGAATAAGATACTGCCGGCAATAGCGAACAGAAACGAGCAGACAACCGCGAGCTGAACATCCAGCAGCAGCGTAATGAGCATCGCTCCCATTGCTGTCGGCGCCAAATATCCGACATAGGAAATGGTATCGGTCTGCGTCAGCTCGACGATCCGCATAATCAGCAAATTCAGGATAAAAATAAGCAGCAGCATCGCAAGCTGGGCATTATTGTATCGCACATTTGCGGTATTAAGGCCCGATGATTTGTCCAGAAAGCTGTAAATAAACAAAAGGAATAACAAAGAAAGCAGCAGCAGGCCGAGCTGCGGCCAATAGGATTTTTTGTCCTGCAGCAGATTGAACGATGAGAGCCGGTCGTATAACTCCTGGGTTACCATCTCTCCCTTATGGACGATAATATCCCCTTGATTAATGACGACCTCAGGCGTGTTTTCTTTCGCCGCCACCTTCGCTTCGCTCGTTGCCTCGCTATCGAGGAATTTGTTCGGCATAATGGCGAATCGAGCCAGCTCCTGAACGATCTCCCTTGTTTTGCGCTCGCTCAGCGAGCTTGCGTTCACAAGCTCCGCCACCTTCGTGCGGGCCGTCTCCGCTTCCCGCAGCGGATCGCTCATCAGCTTGCGGACGATGGTAAGCCCCACCTGCTGCATATCGGCAATCTGCACAACGGTAAGCTGCGGCAGCTTGTAGTACGTTTCCTCCGGAATGCGGTATTCCTGATTCTTGACTGTCGTTGCCATCTCCTGCAGCAGGGTGTCGTTATAGGCATCCTTGCCTGTATTGCTGCGTACGAACTCGTCGACATAATCACTATAGAGCTGCGGAATTTCCGTCCTGTAGATGGTCACTTTATTATCAGTCGTAACCTGATCATCCTGATTCAACTGCTCCATACGGGCAAAGATCTGCTCCAGCAGCTGCTCGCTGCGCATCGCGACAATGGAATAAATCGGTTCCACGCGATCCGCTGCTTCCTCCTGCGCCTTGATCCTTGCCTTATCATCCTTGATTTGCGCAGGCGCCACAACGTCGCGTTCCATCCGCTTGCCTTCTTGAATATCGTAGGTTTTGGGAAGCAAATAAGGAGCTAGAGTGATATAAAACAACAAAACAAATAAAAACAGCAAGATCCATCGAACCGCTGCGCTCTGCTTCCAACCACTCCATGAAAACTGCACGTATTATGTCCCCCCTCGTGCTGCGACCACCCCATAGGGTTGCTTCAACTGCGGGGCCGTCCATGCTGGGTATTATAAAACCGTACACCCGGGTAATCTACGTTCTATGCTGGCCTGACGCCATTTAGCCCTGATTATCGGCATCCATGTTGTAAGCCACGATGATTTTTTGAACCAGCGAATGACGGACGACGTCCTGTTCAGAGAAATGCACGAAGCCTATCTCGTCAATATTTTGCAAGATACGCTGTGCTTCATTAAGTCCGGAACGTTTGCCGCGGGGCAAATCGATTTGCGTGACATCGCCGGTCACCACCATTTTGGAGCCGAAACCAAGCCGGGTCAGAAACATTTTCATCTGTTCCGGAGTCGTGTTCTGCGCTTCGTCAAGAATTATGAATGAATCATCAAGCGTACGGCCGCGCATATAGGCAAGCGGCGCAACCTCGATCAAGCCCCGTTCAAAAGCTTTCACCGTTTGATCCGGACCCAGTACGTCATGCAGCGCGTCATAGAGAGGGCGCAAATAAGGGTCTACCTTCTCCTGCAAATCGCCTGGCAGGAAGCCAAGGTTCTCACCGGCTTCTACCGCCGGGCGGGTCAATATGATCCGCTTGACGGAGCCTTCCTTCAATGCCGCAACCGCCAGCACAACCGCCAAATACGTTTTGCCTGTCCCGGCAGGACCGATGCCGAATACGACGTCCATTTTCTTGATCATCTTCACGTAGTGGCGCTGCCCTATCGTCTTGACGCGAATCGGTTTGCCGCGGAATGTGGAGGTAAGCTCCGCTTTGAATAAATCCAGCAGCTGGTCAGCCTGCAGCGTCTTTGCCAAATCGAGCGCATACATGATATCGCGTTCCGATGGCGTATACCCTCCACGGAACAATTGCTGCAGCACGGTAAAAAGCTGTTCCATGGACTCTACCTCGGCAAGAGGCCCGGAGATCATGATTTCGGCGTCGCGGGACATAATATCCGCTTCCGTCTGCTGCTCGATCAGTTTCAGAAATTTGTCCTGCGGTCCAAAGAGCGCAAGTCCTTCCGCCGCGCTCGCGAGCGGGATTTTGATAATCTTGGTTTCATTTGGCAAAAATGCTCAATCTCCTTGTATATGAACTAACGGTCTTTCAGCTACGATCGACTGTTCCACCTCAAAAAGCACTTTCATATAAACTTTACCATTGTCCGCCTTTTCATGCAAAATGTTTTCGGCGCGGATCTTCGATCCCGCCCCTGCTTTGGTCAATAAATCGGCTTTGGCCTGAAGCAGTCCCGCCTCTCTTGCCTCCTGCTGCGTGAGCGTCTGTTCATCCACGCGGACCTCCCGGATGGTCTCCTTCATCCGGCCGAGCGGCAGCTTCAGGGAACGCCAGGAGGCCTGCTCCAGATGTCTTTCGGTCTCAAATTGATCATAGGGAACCTTGCCAAAGCCGCTGACCCGAAGAGCGCGTCCCCACGCTACCCCATACCAGCGGGTAATACTCTCCCCTGTGTAGGTTTTCATTTTCTGCTGCATCGGTGAGACAATCATATATTCATGCCAGACCAGACCTTTAACGATTCCCTTAGCCACTACCGTGCGTGTATGAGCTTCATCCCCATAGATTCCGGAGATCAGAACGTCGCCTTTCTTGACCTTCGTATTCCGTTTCACGACAGGCCTTCCGGTATCGGCCAGAATTTCAGTCACAACGGCATCGGCCGAGGCCACAAGATGGCGGGGACTGAGCAGCTCCTGCTTTTCGGGGATAGTTGTCTCCACCACCTGGATCGTAATCTTCGTTCCCTGCTTTTCCACACCGATCCAGGCTGCTCCAGGCAGCTTCTGCGTCAGCTTCTTGGACAGCACGTCCGACTTTTCAAGTCGAAAAGACCATTGGAACGGATAAAGACCTTCCTGCTTGGCAGCCTGCAAAATCTGCTCTTCGGACAAGCGGTCGTTCCCTTTAATATCGATGGTCCAGATCAACGAAGATAAAATGTACATGCCAATAAAAAAAATGAGAAGACCCGCGCCGAAAAACAGCCTTTTCTCCAGCTTGACAAGCCAGAAGGGGAGCCCCCTGCGGGACTCGACATGGACCCGGGAGCTTGTCTCCCTGAGAAGCGGCCGAAGGCGAAAGAAGTCATTGACGGTTAAATCGCAAATCAGTTCCCCGCTGCTTGTCCGGCGGATGGACCACAGCTCAAGTCCGCTCGCCAACGCGCGGTTGACAAGCAATTCCAAGGATTCTCCTCTGATGCAGACCGTTACGATTCCCCGCAGCCATTGCAGCCATGAAGCATTCATCCTTTCTTCCCCCTTTACGATCCATTTATCGTCATTCCTTGATTTGAATATGTTTGATTTTCCCTTCCACGAAGACTTCTTCGGTCCAAATGGTCCTGATAATCAGACCCTCTCCCGTTACTTCCAGCTCCCCTTTGCTGAGCGCGAGGCGCAGACTATCGCTGGAGAAATGGAGCACGCCGCGGTGGTTTTCAATATACAGCTGACGATCGCCAATCATCGTCAAGCGGGGCAAATCGAATACGACATCCTGCGGTAAATCGAGCAAATCGGCAGCCATTTTACGCAGTTTGCGGTTTATGCGGCGCATGCGGACAACAAGCCCCCTTCCCATACTGTACCAACGTATGCTGGAAACCGCTGAAATATGAGGATAGCGATGCAGTTGAGACTGAAAAAGCAAAGAAGCCCTCAGCATCCACTTTCCAGTGGCCTGAAGGCTTCTTAAGCGTTTTGATTATAGCAAGCTAACATTGTCACGAAAATCGATCAGGGACGGCGGTGGGGCCGCTTGGAGCGCGGTGGACCGAGAACCTCGGCAAGAACGACCGCACGCCGGAGTTCATTCTTATCCAAATTACGCAATAAGCCGCCTTTCGAAGCAGCGGAAGGCTCAGAAATGCGTGCCTGCGCAAGCGGTCTGCGCTGAAACGGCGAAGTTCTCTCGGTGATCCTGACCTTCGGGGGTTCGTCATACAAAGGCTCCTCAAAAACAGGTTCTTCATATTCCAAACTAACCCCTTCTCCGTCCTCTGACCGGTTACCGCTATCGTAGCGAGCAGGCTGATCCGGTTGATTCACAGGCTGGCCAAACTGCCGCTGTTGGTGCTCGAGGCTCCTGCGACTGCGGGGCGCCGCCGGGCCGCTTCCAAAGTCGGGCATCCGATTCCCCTGCGGATTGCCCTTTCTGGCTTTATTGATCAGGGAGAAGAGAAACCCGACCACAATAATGACAATAAAGAAGTTTTTCAAAATAAATTGAATCAGGTCGTTCACTGCATCACCTCCGGCAATCCTTTACGAGGACTGTTTATGCGGGTTAATAAAAATCTATTTATCCTCTTTGTCCGGCTGGTTGGATTCCTGGTTGCCGATTGAACCGCGCATTTGCGTGTCGGCCTCAATGTTTTTCAAATTCATATAGTCCATCACGCCAAGCTTGCCGCCTCTGAGCGCTTCAGCCATCGCAATCGGCACCTGTGACTCCGACTCAACGACAAGCGCGCGCATTTCTACGACACGGGCCTTCATCTCCTGCTCATGAGCAACAGCCATTGCACGCCGTTCTTCGGCTTTGGCCTGGGCGATTCTTTTGTCGGCTTCCGCCTGCTCGGTTTGCAGATGGGCGCCAATATTTTTGCCTACATCCACGTCCGCGATATCAATGGACAGAATCTCAAATGCCGTGCCGGCATCAAGTCCCTTGCCAAGCACAGTACGGGAAATCAGATCCGGATTCTCAAGAACATCCTTATGAGAGCCGGAAGAACCGACTGTCGTTACGATTCCCTCACCGACGCGGGCAATAATCGTTTCTTCGCCGGCGCCGCCGACAAGGCGTTCGATATTGGCGCGCACTGTAACACGCGCTTTAACCTTGACTTCAATTCCGTTTTTGGCAACGGCAGCTACAATCGGCGTTTCAATTACACGGGGGTTGACACTCATTTGCACCGCCTGAAGCACATCGCGTCCTGCCAGATCAATTGCCGCCGCGCGTTCAAACACCAGCTCGATATTCGCACGGTGAGCGGCAATCAGGGCATTGACAACGCGGTCTACATTACCGCCTGCCAGAAAGTGGCTCTCCAGCTGGTTAATGTTCAGCCCAAGCCCCGCTTTGGTCGCTTTGATCAGCGGATTGACGATCCGGCTTGGTACGACTCGCCGCAGGCGCATGGCCACAAGCGTAATGATTCCGACCCGAACGCCCGAGGACAGCGCGGCAATCCAAAGCATAATCGGGAAGAAACTCAAAAATACGGAAAGCACGATAATAGCCAGTACGACGATAATTATAATGGTAACGGTTGGATCCAGCTCCATAATTTCCCCTCCATGGTTTAAATGTTTTCGTTCAACTGCTGCACAACGACACGCGTTCCTTCAACTTTAATAACTTGAATTTCCGCATTTGCCGCGATAAATTCTCCCTGCGTTACAACGTCGACCCGCTGTTCGCCGATAATCGCCGTACCGGCAGGCCGCAGCGGCGTAACGGAGCGTCCACGCATGCCGAGATATAACGCTTTATCGGCCGTTGAGACATACCCCTGCTCCGTCGTCAGGCTTTCACTGAGGATAAACCGGTTCCATACCCCTTTATGAGCAAAGCGTTTGGCAATGATAAAGACGATTACTCCTGCCGCAAGCAGAGCGACGAACAGGGATAGAAAGGCTGATTTCGGGCTGGGCGCGGCAAGCACAACCCCTGCAATAAGCGATGCTGATCCCAGTATTCCCAGTATTCCGAAGCTTGACACAAACACCTCGGCAATGAGCAGCACAACTCCGATTACAAACAGAATAATTTCTTCCATTCCGGCAAAGCCCGTGATGTAATGACCGAAGAAATAAAGTCCGAAGCCGGCAAGCCCGATCAGACCGGGGATGCCGAAGCCGGGAACGATCAGTTCAATCGCCACACCTGCTATGCCGATAACGAGCAGCAGCGTCATGATGGCGGGCTGGGTCAGAAATTGCGAAATCCGCTCCATTACGCTGGCTTTGACCTCCACCAGATTGGGCTGCTCGATGCCCAGATGCGCCAGCACCTCATCGACGGAGCTTGCCGTATAATCGGCATAGCCCACTTTCACCGCATCGGCGGCGGACAAGGCCAGCAGCTCGCCTTTCTCGACCGTACGTCCAAGCGGCTTGATCTCCAGCGTCACATTCGGGTTGACCATCGCGGTTGCCAAATTGGGATCGCGGCCGTTTATTTCGGCGGCTGCTCTCATTTTTTGCGTCCAGTAGGCGACTGTTTTCGGATTGTCAATCAATGTGCCCGTTCCGTCCACAACCGCCGCCGAGCCGATCACACTATTGGGCTCCATCACAAGCTCATCGGCATTCAGGGCAATGTAAGTACCTGCGGATACTGCCCTCCCGTGAACCAATGCTGTCGTCGGAACCTTGCTGGTACGAACGAGATCGCCAATTCCCTCTGCGCTGACAACGCTGCCGCCAAGGGTGTCAATAACGAGCACAATACGCTCAGCGCCGGCTTCTTCCGCTTCCTTGTAAGCACGCTTGAGGAATTTCTCAAGCCCTGATTCGATTGGCTGTTCAGCCGGAATAACATAGACCGTGGAGCCGATCTTCCCCCCGCCGGTATCGCTATCGGCCGCAAATGCAGCGGGAACCATAGCGCCAAGCAGATTCATGAAGATAAGCCCCACAACAACAGAAAGCGTCCCTCTGGCTATCAGCCGTTTAACCCATTTCAATATTTGACCCTCCTCTCCTTACTGTAACCAAGAAGAAGCTGACGCCATTCCTCTCTGCGTCAAAATCTGCCGCAATCGTAATCCTTCATACGGTCTGACAGTGCCCCCGTTCCAAGTATTATCCGTGGGTGGCCTCCTTAAGCCTGACTGAAGTCCAGTCCGTACGGTAAAAACGCAGCATGACCGACGTGCCGAACACCGTGAGGAAGGAGTAAAGCGCGATCCAGGCTCCCAGGCTGCCCCAATGAAACACAAAGATAAACAAGTAAGCAACCGGCACAAAGAAAAACCAGCTTAGAAAAAATGAGATGCGCATGAGAAAAGTGGTATCGCCGATTCCCCGCAATCCGCCTGCATAGAAATTAAGCAGGCCATCAAAAATTTGCAGGTAGGCGGAAACCTTGATCAGAAACGCCGCCAGCTCATAAACTCCGGGGTCCTTGGAATACAAGTGGGCAATCTGCTCGGCAAACACCAGCTCCACCGTGCCAAGCGCAATGATGAACATGGTACCCAGAATAGCGGTATCTGTTCCAGCCCGGCGTCCAATCAGAGCCATTCCTCTGCCCACGCTTTGCCCTACCAGAATTGTTGCCGTCGCTCCGAAGGCAAAGGCTGGCATAAAGCCGAAGGACATCACATTCAGCGCCACTTCATTGGCAGCAAGCGCGTGGTCGCCCAATCTGGCTACGAAGGCGGTGAAGATAAACATGGATACGCTGAGCGAGAATTCCTGCATGCCCAGCTTGCCGCTCTCCTGGGCGATCAGTTTTATTTCCGGCCAGTCAAACGAGAAAGCAGCAACACGGCTGCGGGTTTGGTAACGTTTATGCAAAATAAAGAAAAAGATGTATACGCAAATGAACAGCTGGACCCCTTCACCAATGATCACGGCGAGGCCTGCGCCGGTCAAGCCCAGATGCGGAAAACCCCAGTGGCCAAATGTGAGAACGTACGTCAGAAAAATCATCAATAAATTGGATATCAGCGACACAATCATGGACATGGTGGTCGATCCGATTCCGCGCAGAAAGCCGTGGAAGGCAAAATTAATAATGCCAAAGGACATGGCATAGAAACGCAGCTCCAGATAATAGCCGCCTTGATGGACCAATTCCTCCGATCCCCCGGTCCAGCGCAAAATATCGTCAGCCGCTAGCCAGCCCGTTACGAATATAACAACCGCGAAAAATATGCACATGTACATAGCCAGATATGTCCGCTGCAGGCCTTTGCGCATATCGTTGGATCCGTAATTCTGTGCGACCAGATAACTGACCGTATGGCCGATACCGGAAAAAATGGCAAATGCATTATACATAATAATATTGGAAACGCCAACAATTGCGATAATTACAAAGCCCAGCTGACCCACCATTATCAGATTAATGGTTCCTGTCACGGTCTGTGTGGCGAAGGTGACAAGAGAGGGTATGGCAATCAGCAGGATTTGAAGCCAGTTACGCAGCATAGTAAAGTGTTCCTCATTTCCCATCTATTAGCCCCTATTCTGGAGCAGTCTGTAGGATGTGTCAATAGCTCCGAATAACGGGAAACAAAAGAAAACTGCCCGCTTTCAATGAGACAACACGGGCAGTTCATGAAAAAACACCCCCTTCGCAGGGAGTGTCTGGCTGTCAGCCTATGTTATTGCAGAAATTGCTGCACATATGTGTTTACTAGTTTACCATCAGCACGCCCTTTGGTCTTGGGCATGAGGGCGCTCATAACTTTGCCCATATCGGCTTTCGATGAAGCACCGGTTTCCGCTATGGTCTGCTGAACAATTTCTTTGATTTCTTCTTCGGTCAGCTGCTGAGGCAGGTACACACTAATAATTTCAATTTCTGCGGCGACGTCTTTTGCAAGATCATCGCGGCCGGCTTTTTCGAATTCTTGGAGGGAATCTTTACGTTGTTTGATCTCACGACTTAGGATATCAAGCACTTCATTATCATCAAGCGGTCGCTTTAAGTCAATTTCCAGATTCTTGATGGAAGCACGAATCATGCGAATCGTGGAGAGCTTGAACTTCTCTTGACCTCTCATGGCTTGCTTCATATCATCGTTCAATCGTTCGCTAAGGTTCATTAGTGGAAGGATCCTCCTAAAACTTTCTCTTACGCGCAGCCTCGGACTTCAGTTTGCGTTTAACACTAGGCTTCTCATAATGCTTGCGTTTCTTAACCTCGGCAAGGACACCATCTTTAGCGATAGTCTTCTTGAAGCGGCGGAGTGCAGCATCGATTGTCTCGTTTTTGCGAACTTTTGTTTCAGACACCAGTTTTCCCTCCCTCCGAGCAGACCGTCTAAGAAAGATCACACGGTTCATCACATTTAATTATATGGTATAACCAAAGTCAGTGTCAACTTGAAAGGACCAGCTAATTTCCTTCTTTTACTATAAAATGCGCATCTGCTGTACATCCATGTATTCCGTGATTCAACCGGCGAGCGATTTCATCTGGTGTCCGCCCAGAAGATGCAGGTGCAGATGATACACAACCTGGCCCCCCTCGGCGTTGCAGTTATTTACCAGCCGGTATCCCGACTCGTCAATATTGTGCTCCTTGGCGATTTGCCGGGCTGCTGCGAACAGCTCTGCAATCAGCGCATTGTCCTCATCCTGAACATCGTTCATCGTCGGTATGTGCTTCTTCGGAATGATGAGAATATGTACGGGCGCAGCCGGCTGAATATCGTGAAAAGCCAATATGCGCTCATTCTCGAACACCTTCTTCGAAGGGATATCACCGTCAATAATTTTGCAAAATAAACAGTCCATTTCCGCTGCCTCCTGTCCAAAAGCATTCTTTATTTATCCATAATAACGAAAAAAGCCATTCCCGTCCAACGGAAGGAAGAAATGATAGACCGGTGCCACCGGCGCCGGTCTTGGTTTGAGCTTATGGATGGCCGGCGATTTAAAAAAAAGGAAGCAGCGAGAGTCCCAACAGCGCAGCAAGCGGAAATGCTTGACGGTAGAAACGGCGGCGCGGGTAATACGGATATGGATAAAGCGGCGGGTAAAGCGGCGGATACGGGAAAAACCCCCGCGGATCGTACTGATTGTCACAATGAGGAACTGCGAGATACACCATCTCATCATCGATATGCTCCACAAATCCGTCACAGCACCAACCATCCTTGGTGTGGGCCAGGACATAACGGTACTTATGATCCTTGCACCATTTTTTCATTTCATGTTTTTCCATCGGCTGTGTGACCGGTGCGGTTGCAGTCGGCATTTGAGCCATAGGCTTTTGGTTAACGGGCATTGTTGCAATAGGCATTGTTGTAACCTTTTTTTCCATGCTTGATCCAGCCTCCTTCATTCTCCTTTTATCCTATTCGGCTATGGGCGTTTGGCGCCTATGGCGCCCAAAAATGGGCAGATGACTACTCAGCAATGACAAAGCGTAAAGCGCCCGGCAGCAGATGAACCGCAATATACACCTCAATAGAAAGCTCTGTGACAAGGGTTGGCAGAGGATTGACTTGGGAGGTATACTTGCAGCAAAAGGAAAATGAACAGCAGGGCATTATTAAGAAGGGCGGAAATTCATTGAAGGCACGAACCCGAACGATTATGTTTATTCTCCTCATTGGGGCCGCGGCGTTCGCCGGCTACAAAGTATATGATTATTACCGGGATGACAGCTTGCTCCACCGTATCGTGACACAGGATGGGTATCAGTTGACGCAGGCAAATACGGCAGACTCCACCAGGCTGGAATTCAAACCGGAGTGGCTGAAGACAGAGTATCAGGAATCGAGGACGCTGAACGTTCCGGTCGGGTACGATCACCAAACCCTCTTCGTGCTGGAGAAGATCCGGAGCGAAGCGGACGCCGTGATTTTCAGCATGAAAGCCATACCCGAGCTTAAGAAAGAAGAAGGGGAATTTTTGTATACAGCCGAAATCCACGGGAACGGCGCGTTTTCCCCTGCAGCACCTAATGTGCCGTGGGCCTTTTTGGATCAAAGCGGTAACAAAATTGATATAAATGGGGTAAAATATAAGATAGAACCAGAGGCAGGGCCCTCCGCAAGGTTTTCGCTGGAGATTAGCAAAACAGGCCTGGACAAGCTTGCAGCTGGCTTCACCGCAGAATACACCGGATTTAATTTGTATACCTATTCCAGGAAATAGCAGGTGAGATGATGGAAAGCAAACGAATCGCCGCAGAGCATGCCGTAACGTATATAAAAGATGGGATGGTAGTCGGACTGGGTACAGGCTCAACGGCTTACTGGGCCATTCGGAAAATCGGAGAACGCGTCAAGGAAGGCCTTCTTGTGCGGGCAGTGGCAACTTCAAGACAATCGGAACAATTGGCGCAAGAGCTTGGGATTCCTCTCGTCGCTTTTGAAGAGATTGACGGAATTGATATTACGATTGACGGAGCCGACGAGGTTGATGGTGAGCTGAATCTCATCAAGGGCGGCGGCGGCGCCCTGCTCCGCGAAAAAATCGTAGCCGCATCCAGCGGCAAGCTGATTATTATTGCCGATGAAAGCAAGCTTGTGAACCGGCTTGGCACTTTTCCCCTGCCGGTGGAGGTTACTGTTTTCGGCAGCTCCCTCACCATGAAAAAGCTCGCCAAATTCGGCTGTCCGCTGAAGCTCCGGACTGTGAACAACCAGCCTTTCGTCACCGATAACGGGAACTATATTATAGATTGCCAGTTTGGCGCGATTGAACAGCCGCAGCAGCTTCATGATGAAATCAACGGAATTCCGGGTGTGGTCATAAACGGGCTGTTTATCCACATGGCGGATCGGGTGATTATCGGACAAAATGACGGGACGGTAAGAGAGCTCTAGCAGGCAGGGCAGGTTTTCGCACCGCACGCAGCTCCCAGCGCGCGGTGCGAATTTGAAGAAACCGTTCGGAGCGTAATCAAAGAGCCTGCATTCCTGGCGAGGAATGCAGGCTCTTTGATTTTTGATGCTGGCAGGTGCGATAATTTTGATCTTTTAACTGCCTGACTGGTACATGACGCTTGCCGGCTCGTTCATGATATCCAGCAGCTTCCTGCTCATATCCACCCATTTGGGGTCGATCAGAATGGTCTGCGCCGAGGTTTCCGATAAGGTGTCCTCATCAAAGGAGGCTATGGTTGTTTTCAATTGCGTATACCAGCTCTCCAGCTGCTGAAGATAGCTTCGTTCCGCTTCGGTGAGCGGTCCTTCATGATTACCGATCATCGTGGTGGACTGCTCGACCTGTGACAAGAAGGTTTGCGCATTGCGGTTCTTGAAGGCAAAAGGCTCCTTGCTCGCCGCACCGGCCTGGTCCAGCAATATAATCAGGCTTTGAGCCTGCTTGAAGGCAGCCTGCAAAGCCGTTTTGGTTGAAATCCGGCTGTCGATCGCATCATTATCCAGCAGCTTTTGAACATTCGCTTGAACGGCATCCACATGCAGCTTCGCCTGATTGCCGGCATTAATGATGCTCATGCCCCGGCTGACACGATCATCTTTGTCATGCTGTATCAGTTTGGTGACGAAAAAAACGTTGCCGATCAGACTGATTACGAGCATTAAAAGGACAATAGGTGTGAATATAGGCCGTTTCGGTTGATGCTCCTCCACGAAGATTCCTCCAAACAGACGTTGATCAGCGGCACAGCGCTTTGGGGTGTTCATTCCTGCTATATCTTCATTTACGTTACAATGTTCCCGCTTGCAATGCAAGTCGAAACCGGAAGCAAATGTGAGCAATTATTGCCGAAATAGGCGCAGCCGGCAAGTTTAAATGACCGCCTGGCGGTCACATCGTTTCCAGTTCCACGCTGCTGCCCCGGCCGGATGAATCTGCCGCCGTGACAATCAATCTGCGCGGCAGGCGCGCCCGAAGCTCGGGAACATGGCTGATCACGCCGACGGACAGCGTCTCGTTATGAAGCTTTTCCAGTGCGGTAATAACCGTATCCAGCAGTTCCGGATCCAAGGTGCCAAAGCCCTCATCCAGGAAAAAGAACTGCAGGGGATATTTGCCGCGAAGCTGAATCTGGCTGGACAATGCGAGGGCCAGTGCAAGCGAGGCCAGAAATGTTTCGCCGCCGGACAAGGTGGAGACAGGGCGCCGCAAGCCTCCGTTCGCATCATCGCGGATGACAAAACCGCCTCCCGAATCAACCTCTAGCGCATATCTCCGCTTGGTCAGGAAGCCTAGACGTTCCGAAGCGGCTCGGCATACCTGGACCAGCTGCTCCTCAGCCACATATTCCACAAAGGTATTGCCGCGAAACAGGGTCTGCAGTGATTTCAATCGTCCGCACAGAAGGTCCATCTCGGCCCGCCTGACCTCCAGCTGCTGCCAGCGCTCCTGCTTGGCCTTCAGCTCGTCCCAGTCACGCTCTGCCTTCGCCGTCAGCTGCAGCATGGCTTCGTTGTTGACGCGGGCCTGCTGGAGCGCGGCAGCGCACTGCACCCATTCCTCGTCCGTAATGCTGCGGCCCTGCAGTTGATCCCGCAGCAGCCCGGTCTGGGCGGCAAGCTGCTGCTCGGACTCCCGGAAACGGGCAATCTGTTCCGCAAGGCTATTCTGCTGACCGAGCAGCGGCTTGAGGGAAGCGGCCTCTTCGGCCGTATCGAACGGGGATTGCGCAAGCGCAAGTCCCCAAATCTCTTCGGTTTCCTGACGGCGTTTGATGGCGGAGCTTTCCCCTTCGGAAGAGGCGCTTCTCTGCTCCGCAGCAGCTTGCAGCGCAGCCTGTGCTGCTTCATGCTTCTCCTTGCTTTGCCTGAGCAGGCTGCGGACATCCGCAAGCTCCCGCTCAGCCTCCGCAATAAGTGCGTCGGCGGCCCGCCCACCTGTCCACTCCTTGAGCTGGGTCTGAATTCTCTCCAGCTGCTGAGACAGATGCCCAAGCTTCGCTTTTTGCTCCACAAGCTCCAGTTGGGCAGCTCCGGCCTGCTTCTCATCTTCGGCGATCTGTCTGGTTGTCGCATCGATAAACTCGACGCTCCGCTCCACTCTGCTGCGCAGCTCATGAGCGGCATTATCCCTGCGCTCGTAGTTGTCCAAAGCGGCGTGAGCCTGCTCCGGAAGCAGATTGCTGCCAAACTGCCCCTGCCACAAAGCCAGCTCCCGGTTCATGAGATCAGTGCGTTCGCTTGCTTTGTCCCCGGCTGTCTGATCGATTCTGGCACGTGATCCCAGCTCCCCAGCCTCCAGACCGCAGCGGCGCTGGCTGTCGCTGAATCGGGAGCGTGCTGCGCCAAGTCCAGGTTCCATCGATGAAAATCCGCTGCTATGCAAGGCGTATGTCTCAGCAGCATCGCTCAAAGCCCTCTGCATGATATCCAGGGCATCCTCGCTGATTAGCTCCGGATTCCGGGAATCGGGTATCGCCTCGGCTCGGTCGACTGAAACCGCCGCCTCCAGCATGGATAAATCCCGGGCTAACGAATGATGCGCCCCCGCTTCTGGCCGATCGTTAACGGAAGACGTTGAGCCAAGCTCCAGCAAGCGCTCCTGGGCGGACTCCACTTTGCCAAGCAGCGGCGTAACGCGTATCAGCTGTGTCTGCACCCGCTGCTGCAGGTCTTCCCAAGGAGCAGCATCCCCTTGGGAATTGTCAGAGACGGAGGCTTCCCTTATGCCGTGCAGGGACGGATGATCGCAGGAGCCGCATACCGGACAGGCTTCTCCTGCTTTCAATTCTTCAGCAAGCTGCGCGGCAAGCTGCTGCCTCCGCTGCTCCGACTGCTCCTGGCGGACACGAAGAATCCAGCCAGGAAGCCTGTCGCTGAGCTGCTGCAGCTGTGATGCAAGCTGGCGCAGCCCGGCGAGCATCGGGCTCAGCGCGGAGAGGCGGTCGTTCAAGACGGCTGCTGCCTCCGCTTGTTCCGCTTCTGCAGCCGCCAGCGCAGCTTGCGCTTCGGCAAGCTGACGGGCTGCTGAAGCGGCTTCCTGCTGCGCCGCTTCCAGCTGTTCGCGCAGCGCGTCCAGCTGCTGCAGCCGCTTAGCCAGCGCTCCGCGCTGCTCGCGCTCGGCGGCAGTAAGCTCGGCGGATCGGAGCTCGGCCTTGAGCTCGCTCTGCTTTGCAACGGCGCGGCCGAGCTTGTCCTGCGCTTTGGCGGCCTGCTCGCCAAAGCTGCGCTGCCGCTCTGCGGCGTCCGCACAGCGGCGCTCGCAGGCGGCGATGCTTGCCGCAAGCGCGGCGGCTTCGCCTTCAAGCCGCTGCGCTTGCGCGAGCTGATCGAGCCGCAGCGCAAGGCGCGGCTCGGAAGCCTCTGCGGCGTCGGCCGCCGCGGTCCATGCGGCGGCGGCCGACGCCGCCTCTGCCAGCCGGGCGGCATACGCCAGCCCGGCGGCTTCGTGGCGCGAAGCGGCGGCGCGAAGCGCCGCTTCGGCCGCTTCCGCGGCTGCGAGCGCGGGCATCAGCCGCTCCGCCGCCGCCAGGCGCTGCAGCTCGCGCTCAAGCGCCGCAATGCGCGGCGCGTCGGCCAGCAGCTGCGCCTGCTGCTCCTCCTTCGCGCGCAGCGCCTCCACCCGCTCGCGTACATGCAGCCGCTCCGCATAGAGCCGCTCCGCTTCGGCAAGCACTGTCCGCGCCGCCGCAGCCGCAGCGGCCGCTTCGCGGTGACGCTCCGCTGCCGCAGATACTGCAGCGGCAGAAGCATCGCCTAGCCCCAGCTGCTCGGCTGCGGCTTCTCCCAGCGCGGTCTCCGCCGCTTTCATCCGCTGGCTCAGCTTCAGCGACAGCCCGTCGCCGAACCGCTCCAGACGGAACAGCCGCTGCAGCATGGATCGCCGGTCCTTGCCGGCAAGCGACAGAAATTCAGCGAATTTGCCCTGCGGCAGAACGACGGCGCGGGTAAAATCCTGCATGTTGAGGCCGATGCGCTCTTCCACGCAGCGCGTAACATCAGCCAGTTTATCGGCAATCACGATATCACCGGCATCCGTGATCTCCACAAACCGGCTCAGCGTACTGCTCACCGAAACATCCCCGCTCCGTTTGAACTGCCTTTCCACGCGGTAGCGCTTTTTCTCTCCTCCGCCGGCAAGCTCGAAGGTAAAAGCAACGGAAAGCTGCTTCTCCTCCTGATTCAAAATGCCCTGGGTACCGTTAGCTGCCCGTTCAACCTTGCCGTATAAAGCTAATGTGACCGCATCGAGGATGCTCGATTTGCCGCTTCCTGTCGAGCCAAATATCCCAAATACCCCTGCTTCGCACAGACGCTCGAAGTCGACAACCTGCGTCTGGCGGTAGCTCTGAAGTCCGCTTAATCGAAGCCCTATCGGTTTCATCCTTCATCCTCCCCTTCTGCCCATCCCGCGGCAGCCTCGGCATCCGCTCTCGAGGAAAGATCATCGTCCTCAGCCACCAGTTCCAGAAACAGCCTTACCGTCTCCGCATCCGGCTCCGCCCCTGCGCTCTGGCGGGCAAAAAAACGCCGGAACAGCTCCTCTGCCGGCAGCTGCTCGCGCAAGCGGGTGTCTCCTTCCGAAGAAGACATCATTTCGGGATAAATCGGACGAATATGTATAAGCCCGTCATGCAGGCGGCGCAGCTGCTGGATGTCGGCAGCCGTCATCGCTTCCTTCATCCAAATGTCCAGATTGATCCAAGCCCGCGCATCGCGGCCCTCTTCCAGCCATCCATGCACATCGGACAAGCCGCCCTTCGCTGTCCAGTTTACGAGCGGACGTCCGCTGCTGAGCAGCATCTCCTGCGGCTCAATCTGTTTGCCCGGAGATGCGTCGAAGACCATGACCGACTTGGCCTGCCCGGCCTCGGAGAAGCTGTATGCCAGAGGGGATCCGCTGTAGCGCATCGTCTCGTCGCCGTCAACCCGCTGCGGGCGGTGCAGATGGCCAAGCGCCACGTACTGGGCGCCAACCCGCAGCGACGAGGGATCGACGGTATAGGCGCCGCCGATTTGAATCGGTCTCTCCGAATCCGTCTCCAAGCCGCCCAACACATAAATATGGCTCATCGCCAAATTGACAGTGTCCGGCGTGAAGCTCTCCCCTAATTTCCTCATGAGCCGTCCTACCCGCTCCGAATAAGCGGTGCGCAGCAGCGCTTCATCCGTTTCCTCGCTGAGCAGCTCTCTCAAACGCGATTCCGAAGGGTATGGTAGAGCAGCGATAACAGCTCTCTCTCCCGTGCGGACAACATCGACCTCAAGCGGCCGGTCCGAGGGCAAGCCGACAAGCCTGATGCCGCTGCGGGCGGCAAGCGGTGAAGAAGCTGCTACCCGCTCCGGGTGATCGTGATTGCCGGCGATAACAGCAACCGTTCTCCTGCCCCCGTCCGCGAGTTTGGACAGCGCCTCATAAAACAGCTGCTCGGCCGCTGCCGGCGGATTGACTGAATCGTACACATCCCCGGCAAGCAGGACAAGATCTATATCTTCCGCTTTGACGAGGGTTGCCAATTCATCCACGAAAGCCGCCTGTTCATCCAATCGGCTGCGTCCTTCCAGCGAGCGTCCGAAATGCCAATCGGCAGTATGTAATATACGCATGGTAAAATTCCTCCTTCCCGCTATGTTAAAACAGCTGTACCGCCTGTCCCCCGTCAAAGAAAAACACATAACAGGCCATGACAGGCCTGTCAAGAATTCGGCTGATCGCTTCCGCATAGAGCGACAGCTGGAAACGATGCCTCTCAGCGGCAGCGCTCCACTGCTTCATATAAATTTTGTCGGTTTTGTAATCGAGGAGAACAAGCCCATTCCCGTCATCGAACATACAATCGACGATCCCCTGAATCAGAATCGGCTCATCGCCAACAGCTCCCGCTTCGCGATGATAGATGCGGGAAGCCGGAAACGTGCAGCTGAAAGGCGTTTCCCGGCGGACCCAGCCAGCCGCAAGCAGCCTTTGACCGATTTCGCTTGCGAAGAATGCAGCAACCTGGGCCGTATCAACAGCACTTGCCTGCTCGGCCGAAAGCATGCTCTTTTCCTGCAGAACCGCGATGGTATCCCGGATAATGCCTTCATCCACCGCTGCATCAAGGGGAATATGCTGCATAACCAAATGACTGACCGTCCCGCGCTCCGCGGCGGTCAACGCCTTCTCCTCCATGAATTTGGGCCGGCGCAGCCGGAAGGTATATTCCCCGCCTGAGAAATTTTCTGCCGGCCGGTCCGTAAACTCCCTGCCACGTGAAGCAGCTCGTTCGTCTGCTGCCAATGGAGCATCCTGCCCGTGATCATCCTTCTCCGCCGGAGCGCCGGACAGTTCCGAAGCCCCAACGTTCCACAGAGTGGAAGCTTCCGCGGCCGGAGGTAATCCAGCCTCCTCAGGCAGCAGTACGACAGCGGCATTCTCATCTGCCGCCGCTTCAGCATGCATCCTCTTCATCTCGGTAACCGATGTTTTGGCAGCAATCACGGTTGCGGCATAGTGCGGGTAGCTCCATGCCAGACGGCGCTCGATTTCGGCCGCTGCCGCAGGCGATTCCGGAATCGGTACAAGCGCCTGGACGGCCTGCATCCGCTCTGCGAATTCCGCTTCTGACGCTACATCCGTCTCTACGGCTGCGGCTGCTTCCAGCCCGAACAAGGCTGCAGGGACAATGCCTGTCCTCCAGGCTCTGCCTGTTGCCCGGCTCGTCTGCTCTACCGTATAGCTAGCCGCGGATTCACCGGAGTCCGCTTCAGCATCCAATCCAAGCTCCGACCGCTCTTCCACTTCGTTGATTACGTCCATAACCGTATAAGGAGAAGCATCACCAGCCACCTCGACCGTAATGGGAATCCCCTCCTGCACGGCCAACGGTCCGAGCCAATCTATGAATCTTTTGGCCTGCGAAAGGCGGTAATCCGGAATCCGCCCTTCCCCATCAAGCGAAGACTGCCAGCGCAATAGCTGCTTGGCAGCATCGGATACCGTACCGATCAGGAACATTTTCTCCTTGGGACGGGTAAGCGCTACGTACAGAATGCGCATTTCCTCGGCCAGCGTCTCCATCCGCATCTGCTCCCGGATTGCCAGATAGGGAAGCGTGGGATAGCTCACCCGGAGTTCCGTATCAATAAAGCGCGGCCCGAAGCCAAGCTGCTTATGCATCAGAAACGTTCCGTTCAGGTCCTGCCGGTTAAACAGCTTGCCAAGTCCTGCGACAAAGACGACGGGGAATTCCAGTCCCTTGCTTTTGTGAATGGACATGATCCGGACAACATCCTCCTGCTCGCCAATGGCCCGGGCCGTACCCAAATCGCCCCCGTTCTCCCGCATCCGGTCGATAAAACGCAGGAAACGGAATAACCCCCTTAAAGTTGTGGCCTCATATTGCCGCGTCCTGTCATGCAGAGCCCGCAAATTGGCCTGCCGCTGCACACCTCCGGGCATTCCGCCAACCAGATCGTAATAACCCGTCTCCCGGAAGATATTCCACAGCAGCTCGGCCAGCGCCCCCCGCCTGGATTCTTCCCGCCAGCGCTCCAGACGCGTGAGAAAATCGGCCAGCTTGATGCGGGTCGTTTCTTCGATGAGCGAAGCGCCGGCTGCTTTTTTTACGGCATCATAATAGGAGGCGCGCCCTCCGATAATGCGGATTTGCGCCAATTCCTCGGCTGTCAGACCAAATATGGGAGAGCGAAGCGCGCCGGCAAGCGGTATATCCTGATACGGATTATCGATAACGCGCAGCAGCGAGAGGATGGTCTCGACTTCCGTCGCCTCAAAATATCCCGTGCTTAGTTCCGCATATGCCGGTATGCCGCTGGACTGCAGCTCCTCAATAATTACCGGCGCCCACTGCTTGTCCGCGCGCAGCAGAATGACAATATCGCGCCAGGCCAATACACGCTTCCGCCGGCGTTTTCCGTCATAAACTTCAAATGGGGCTCCACCGCCTCCAAGCGCGGAATCAAGTCCCTTGAGCTTGGCGATTTGGGCCGCGATGTAGCGGGCCTCGAGCTGAACGGTTTGCAGATCAAGCGCCTCTTCACCGGAAGGCGAAGCGGAGTCTGGCCCGTCTTCGCTCTCGTCACCGGCGAATGCAGGCTCGCCATCCTTGACGCCGCTGCCTCCCCCCTTGTCGATCAGCGCGAATTCAACATCGTAGCGCTCAGCCGGGCCGCCTTCAGCTGCAGGCGGATAATCCGCCCCGCAAACAAGCTCAGCCCGCTCGTCATAGTCCATTTCCGCGACTTTTTCGCGCATGATGGACCGAAAAACACCGTTCACTCCCTCCACAACCTCAGACCTGCTGCGGAAATTTCGTGCCAGGTCAATCCGGACACCGGCTGCAGCATAAGAGCCCGTTTCTTCAACAATCGAGGATGAATAGGATTTATACTTCTGCAGGAAGAGATTCGGCTCCGCCAGACGGAACCGGTAAATGCTCTGCTTCACATCGCCCACCATGAACCGGTTGCCCGCTCCGGGCCGCGCCAGCAGAGAAACGATGGCTTCCTGCACCATATTGGTGTCCTGATATTCATCCAGCAGAATTTCATCGAACTGACGCTGATATTCAATGGCTGCCGCCGAAGGGACGGACAGCTCGGGCGTAGAAGCGGGATCACGGAGAATCCGCAGGCAGTAATGCTCCATATCCCCGAAATCGATCAGCCCCTTCTCGCGCTTCGCTTCCTCAAACCGGCTGCCGAAGTCAATCACAAGCTCGGCCAACGTATGCATAACTGGCGCAAGCTCCCGCAGCTCAGCTGCAAAATCATCCGCGGAGCGCACAAACAGCTGGTCGGTCATGTCCGAAATAATCGATTTGGCCATGTCCCGGATCTCCTTGACCTGTTCCTGAAGACCCTTGTCGAAGTCGTCGCCCCGCCGGCTCTTTAACTTGCCGAAACCAACCTCAGCGAATACCTCATACCACCGCTCCCACGGCAGCTCGCGGGTATGGGCGGTTAAATTGCGGACAAGCGCCAGATCATCCTCAAGGGTAGCCGCATAATGATCAGGGCCCATGGGAAGCCGTGTCAAATCCAGCGCTTGCTGAAGCAGGCTCCCGGCTCCCTCCAGCGCCAGGACAACAACACTTGCGATGCTGCTGACCCATTCGGTTCGTCCAAGCTCGGCCGCATCCGCTACCTGGAATGCCGCAGCCGTCTCTCTCAGCCATACATCCGGCCAGGGGTGGCTGTGCCCGAAATTGTACAGCTGGAGTACCAGCGCATAGAGCGGCTCATCCCCGCGCTCGCCTCCAAACCGATCCACGAGACGCAGAAAATCGCTCTCGCTTTCCTCGGCCTGCAGATAGTTCTCTTCGAAGATGGAGTCCAATACATCCATCCGCAGCAGCTCGGCCTCGGTTTCATTGGCGATGCGAAATCCGGGGTCAAGACCGATAAGCGGATAATATCGGCGAATCGCATCCAGACAGAAGGAGTGCAGCGTTGTAATCGAAGCCCGGCTCATCAGCGCCAGCTGGCGCTTCAAATGATCGGAGCCCGGCTGCCGCTCCAGCTCCTTCTCGAGCGCCATCCGGATACGCTCCTTCATCTCGGCCGCAGCCGCTTTTGTAAAAGTGGCAACTAACAGCCGGTCGACATCGGTATCATCCGAAATCTTGCGGATAATCCGCTCAACAAGCACTGCCGTTTTACCTGATCCTGCAGCTGCAGCCACAAGGACATTGGAGCCTCCGGTTACAATCGCCTTCCATTGGTCATCTGTCCAGATGCTGCCCTCAGGCTTTCCTGGCACGGTTAATCCAGCCACTACCCTTGTCCCCCTTTCGCATCCATATCGGTGAAGCCGTTCTTATTCAGTACCTGAATCAGATCCAAGCCGTGAGGGCCATCTGCCTCTTCAGCTGCGGCAAGCAGCTGCCAGACCTCGTCCTTTCCCGGTTTGTGCAGCTTGGAGAAGGCATTGCCTTCAATGAGCGGATCAAATTGGCAGACCGGTTTGTAGGCACAAAATTGACAAGGCGTCTTGGCGCCAAGCCGGTAGGGCGCAATTGCCACATCGCCGGCGGAGATCCGGTCTCCGATCCGGCGCAGCGTCCTGCGTACGGAATGCCGCAGCGTATCCCACTGTTCATGCGAAACGACTGAGGAGCTGCTGTAAAAACCGCCGTCCCGCTTGAGCGCCACAGGAAGCAGCTCCGAATAGCCGGATTCCAGCGCGCCATCCATCATTCTGGCCGTTGTTTCATCAGCCAGCACGAGCCCCTTAAGCTTGAACCGCTTCAGACGTTCTGCACCGGCCTTATTGCTGCTGAGCACATTGGAGGATGATATAAGCGGATTATGCACATGAAAATAAAGCACGCCTGCGGGCTTGGCCGGCTGCCCCAGCCACTCTGGGGCAGCGCTGAGCAGGACATCCAGATAGGTCAGCATTTGCAGCGCCAGCCCGTAAGCAACCTCCTCGAGGCGCAGCTGCGTAGCGCCAGACTTGTAATCAATCACACGCAGCAGCAGGCCTTCATCGGTTTGGGCCGCATCAACCCGGTCAATCCGGCCGGACATCTCAAGCATGCGGCCATTGGCCAATGGAATCGTTACCGGAGGCAGGGGACCATCCGGACCAAAGTCAATTTCGAGCCCAACCGGCTGGAACAGCGCGCGCCGCGCATGCTCGCCCAGAATAACGGCGGCTTGGCCGACTATATCTTTTAATTTGCGCGCGACATAACGGTGCCGGCTGCTGCTCAGCAGAATCTGCGATTGAAGACGCATGGCCAATTCTTCAACAACGATGGCGGACTCAGCCCGGATTTGCTCCGCACCGAGCATGCCCCATCTCTCCCCAAGCGATAGTGCAAGCCTGCTGAGGGCAGCGTGGAACAGCTGCCCGATATCCGGCGCTCCAAGCTGGAACAACACCCTCTCACGCAGTCTTAGCCCGTGGATGGCAAAATGCTGGAACGGACAGGAAACAAACCGTTCCATTCTGGACACACTGCCCTTAAGCAATGTTCCATAAAGCTGATCGGCGGTGGCCAGCGACAGGGAAGGCACGAAATTCGTATATTCCAGCGAACGCACAAGCCGTCCCAGCTTGTCCTGCCAGCGTGGCCGGACAGCAAACCAGTTGAAGGCTTCCCACCATGCCGGTGCGATGTCCGTACCTTGACGCCATGCGCGCAGCTGATTGATGACATATGAGAGCGTCCGCTCCGGATGGGAAATGAAAGACAGCTGCTCCTCCTCTTCCATCCCGGCAGCAGGCTCGGCGGCTATCCCCTTCTCCTGTATCCCTGGAAAAAGCTGCTTCATATGGCGCATAATTTCGGAGGGATGAAGACTTTTTCCTTCTTCATCCGCTACCGGCCAGCTGATCCACAAATAACGGCTTGCGCTCGTTAATGCGTTGTAAATCAGAAAACGCTCGTCAAGCAGTCTCCTGCGGACTCCCGGCGCCATCTGAAGCCCTCCGCTTCCCAACGTCTCCCGTTCCTGCTCAGTAAGAACGCCATCCTCCTGAATTCTCTGCGGCATTACTCCATCGTTGGCTCCCAGCACATAACAACCGCGCACCCTTCCCGAACGGGTACGGTCTATATTCCCGACCAGCACCTGATCCAGCGCCGGCGGAACTGCAGCAAGCTTGAGACTCTCAAGACCTGTTTCCACCATACCCGCGAACAGGGGGACCTTCATAGACTCGTCCCCTGTCATCTCTGTCAGCTGATCCAGTATATTCATAACCCCGTCCCACAGCTGCCGGTGCTCACGGGCAATTTGGGTTTTCCCTTCAGCTGCCGCTCTGCGGCTCCAGCGCTCCAGTTGGTCGGGAGCATCAATTCCCATAAGAAGCTGATACAAGGCCTCGCACATCTGCCTGACGCTGCCCGCCTTCTTCAGAGACCTAGTAAACTTGTGGAGCGGCGTCACTACGGCTTCCCGCGCGGCAAGAACAGCCTCCAGCAGGCGGATATCCGGTTCACGGGCCTCCGCAGGATCGCCATCAAGCGTATCTCTCATCAAGGGCTTCCACTGGCTGCGGGTCAACCAGCGGTTACCGTCAATGCCTGCAGCCAGAGCGTAGTTCTCCAGAATGTCGAAGGATTCCCGTGTCAGTCTACCGTCGTCAGGCATGAGGAGCTCCGTTTTGATGCAGCGGAATACCGCTTCATATCTCCAGCCATGAGCGGCAATTTCCAAAGCAGAGCGAATAAATTCCACAAGAGGATGATGCAGTGCGGCATCCTTTTGGTCAAGAAAATAAGGGATTCCGTAATCGGCAAACACGGCCGTTATGTAATCATTATAGTCCGGCGCATTTCGCACCATGACGGCGAGATCCCTGTAGCGGAGCCCTTCGTCCTGCGTTTTGCGGACAATGTCGCGCGCCACAGCCTCCACCTCGGCGCGCCGGTGAACGGCGCTGTGAAGCGTCAGCCCGCCGCCATCCAGCTGCTCCTGCGTGAGCTTCAGCGGAGCGCGGTCATTGTAATGCCCTTCCAGATGCGCCAGCATCGGACTGCCGCGGTAACGCCAGGGCGTCCCGCCATTCAGAACCACCGGCTCTGCCACCGGAACATTATTGGCAAGCGCCAGCTCACGCAGCTTCAGGAAGGTCTCGGCAGTGGAGCGGAACATATCCAGCTCATGAGGTTGTTCCCCGGCCCCATATACCCGGTCCAGCGTTAGTGTTACTGTGATCTCTTCAGCTTGCCGCATCAGAGCTTCAAGCGCTTCGAATTCCTTGGGGGTAAAGCCGTGAAAGCCATCCACCCATATATGCGTCTGCCGCATCGAAGGCGCTTCGTGGAAGCCTCGAATCAGCCAGGATAAATAATCTTCAGCATCTATGTATAAACCGGTCAGTTCCTTGACCAGCTGCCCACCAATCAGCCTCAGATCGTGAAGCTTGCGGCTAAGCAGCTGATTACTGCTCCCATAACCGCCCTCCGACAGGAATGTTTCAATATCTTCCGGCTCTATCCCGTACCGCTTCCATTCCGTCATCAGATCGCCAAGCCGTTCGATAAACCCGGGCTGCGACTCGCTTCCCTGATATAACTGCAGGTCATCGTGAAGCCGATGCACGATTTTGTACAGCAGCATGTTCTTGCCGTTCTCGCTGATTGGAACGAGGGCTGTTCCGCCCGTCTCCTGCATAACGCGGAAAGCCAGCCTCCTGAAGCTGAGCACCTGGGCCCGTATCGTCCCGCTCAACTGCGATTCTCCCAGAAGGGCATATTCGGTTTGAAAAGTAGCCTGCTCCGGCACGAGCATTACAAGCGGCGGACCGCCCGGCTGCTCCAGCACCTGATTGCGTATCTCATCCAGACAGAACCGGGTCTTGCCGGTTCCCGATCTTCCTATTACCAATCGGAGCGCCATACGCTCACCCCTTCGCCGTTTCGATTCTATTATTCTATCATACCTGTATCTTGTTTTCATCCAAAAAAGCAAACATTTGTTCGCAATCCATTAGGTAAATCATGCATCTTATGAAAGCATCGGAAATTCAGACAGTTATCCCCTCCTGATAAGGCGTATCCACAGCTGCCTGTCTTGTCTGGAGGCATCCAAGTCAAAAAGCCGTCCCAGACAGCGTAGACCGGCGCTGCAGAAGACGACTTACCTTGGACCTTATTCGACTTGCAGTCTAGCGGCTGCGGACTTCAAAAATAGCAAACTTTAAATAGTGGCCTTCGCTAACTCCCAGAATTTGGGGGTGATCCTTGCCGGCAGCCCGCCATTCGATCAGCCGCAGCTGCTTGCCCGCATCGACGGCAGCCGACTGGACAGTCTCGAGAAATAAATCCGGGCGCATATGGTAGGAACAGCTGGCCGTCACGAGGTAGCCTCCTTCGTTCACCAGCTTCATCCCATGCAAATTAATATCTTTATAGCCGCGGATCGCTCCCGGAACGGCGCTCTTGGATTTGGCGAACGCGGGTGGATCGAGAATAACGACGTCCCATGTCCGGCCTGCGTTCCCCATCGGCTTGGAGGTATCCGGCATTTTACCGCCAGCCGCAAGTCCGGCTCTCCCGCGCTCCGCCCGCTCATCCAGCCCTTTCACCTGCGACCGCAAATATTCGAAAGCATCGGCGACCACAAATTCGACCCGGTCCTCGAAGCCATTGCGGGCCGTATTGCGGCGGGCAGTCTCGATAGCATGGGAGGATACATCGAGACATGTCACTTTCTTGGCTCCGTATTGACAGGCATGCAGCGTGAAGCTGCCCGTGTGGGCGAAGCATTCCAGAACGGTGGCCCCGTCCCAATAAGGGAAAGTAACGGCTTTACCGTTCGCATTGACGGGAACCCGTGTGCTCTCCTGCAGCTCCGCCAATGCTCCCGTGTCATCGGAGGCTTCATCGGGTGAGCGCTCTTCAAGCTTGATGCCGCTGCGCCATCCCCAGCCCTTCATGAGGGGAGCGATGGATGCGCGGTTCTCACGCTGGTCGAAAAAATAGCCGGTTTTCTGCCCCTCGACGATGTCCACCTCGAGCAGCAGTCCATTCTCATGAATATCCACGATGCGCGGGCATTCCCCGTAGATGACTCCTGTCCTCTCTTCCAGACCCTCAAGCGCGCGAACCGATACATCGCTGCGCTCATATATGCCCTTCGGCGTGAAAACGGCAGCCAAGGCGGCCGTAATGGCTTCCCGCCGGGCATCCATGCCAAGCGTCAGCAGCTGCACCACCAGCACATCGCCAAAACGGTCGACAATCAGCCCTGGCAGCCTGTCCGCTTCGCCATAAACAAGGCGGCAATCATGATCCTGTACGAACCGGCTGCGGTGCAGCGCGCACTGCTCGAAGCGTTCACGGAAAAAATCTTCATCCATGGCTTCAATCGGTTGATAGGAAACAATTCTTACTATAATTTGCGACTGGGGATTCCAATAACCCGTGGCCAGATACCGTCCCTGGTGGCTGTGCAGATCTACCAAATCCCCGGGAAGAGCCTCGCCTTCCATGCGGTCGATTTCACTGGCATAAACCCAGGGATGTCCCTGCTCTACTCTTTTTTTGCGATCACGCAGCAGTATTGCTCTGGGGTGTTTCATATCCTGCTTCCGCCCTTCAAATGGTCATTGCTTGTCATGGTTGTCCGTTTTTACGCATATGTATCGATACAACAGCCGGTCTTTAATTATATGAACGTAAAAGGAGTTCTGCCTTCATGATTCACTCCATTATTGCGCCTATGCTGCTTGGTTTTGCCTTGTTCATGCTGGGTATGAAAGCGATGGAGCTCGCTCTCCAGCGCTCGGTCGGCAAGCATCTGCACCTCGTGCTGCAGCGATCAACAGCGACGCCGCTGCATGGTCTTGCCGTCGGAACAGCAGCAACGGCCGTTCTGCAAAGCAGCACGGCCGTCACAGTCATGTCGATGGGACTTGTCAATGCCGGTCTGCTCACTTTCCCGCGCACGCTCGGCATTATTCTTGGCACCAATATCGGAACCTGCCTGACAACAGAGCTGATCGGACTGAACATTAACCGCCTGGCTTGGCCCCTGCTTGCTGCGGCATGCGGACTTTGGCTGGTGACGGCGCTGATCGGAGAAATGAAGCTCATGCCGTTTCGATCGGCCAGCTACTCCACCAACACAGGAGGGGCAGCCGGACATCGCTGGTTTCAACCTGTCCGTAGCGCCGCCGTGATTATAGCCGGTTTTGCTCTCCTGCTGATCGGGATCAGCGTGATGCAGTCCATTGCCCCGGCCGTTCAAACAAGCGGCTTGTTCAGCACTTTTCTGAACCGCGCGGAGGACAGTGTACTCTGGGGGCTGGCAGCCGGGTTCGTATTAACAGCGGCAGTGCACAGCAGCGCCGCCGTCATCGGTATTATTATGGGTCTTACATCCGTTGGCGCGATGCCCGTTGAAATCGGGATTGCCGTTGTAATTGGCGCGAATGTGGGCACCTGTGTAACAGCCCTTCTTGCGTCGCTTGGCGGCACCAAATCCGGCATTTTTGTCGCATGGTCCCATACCGCCCTGAATGTTGGCGGCGCGGCGCTATTCGCCCCGTTTGTCGCGGAGCTGCAGGCAGTATCCGCCTGGATGAGCGCGTCCCCGGCGTCACAAATCGCCCATGCTCAAACGATTTTTAATATAATGAGCTCCCTGATTGCCCTTCCGCTCTGCTATCACCCGGCGCTGAAGCGGTTGACTCCGGACTGACAATCGCGATTCCCGCACTCGTTCCGAGCCTGTTCGCCCCGCTGCGCAGCATCAGGATCGCCGTATCCCTGTCACGGATACCGCCGGAGGCCTTGACTCCGGTACCAGCTGCAACGGATGCCCGCATCAGCTTGATATCCGCTTCCGTTGCTCCTCCCGGACCGAACCCGGTCGAGGTTTTCACATAATGGGCGCCAGCAGCTTCGGCTGCAAGTGAAGCTTCGACTTTTTGCCGGTCATCCAGAAATCCCGTTTCCAGAATAACTTTGACGATCGCCCGGTTTTCCACCGCTTTCACCACAGCAGCGATATCTCTGGATACGCTATCCAAGCGCCCCTCCAGGACTGCTCCGATTGACAGCACCATATCGATCTCCCTGGCCCCATCCTCAACCGCACTGACGGCTTCGAACACTTTCACCTTCGTCGCCATCGCTCCCAGAGGAAAACCGCAAACGGCGCTGATCGCGACATCGCTTCCGGCAAGCTGCTTCCGGCAAAATGCAACCCATGATCCATGCACGCAAACGCTGTAAAACTTGTAGGCGATGGCTTCCTTGCACAGCTGCAAAATATCCTGTTCCGAAGCGGACGGCTTCAGCAGGGTGTGATCAATAAAACGGGCCAGCGATGAATCCGGCGTCCAAACTTCAACCATTTCCGCGCACCTCCAGGCCGAGCAGCTTAAGCGCTCCCGACAATATACGATCATTGTTGTTATAGCCTGATTGACGCTGACGGCGCCAGGCCTCGGAAGGCTCAAACCATTCAACCCCGCGGATTTCCTCCACCTGGGCCTGCAGCTTGCCTCCAACCGCTTCAACGAGGTAATAATGCACCTCTTTATCGACAGAGCCTTTGGTCTCGTGATTGTACTTATACTTAATTTGGTCGATGGGAGCGATTATAACGCCTTCCATTCCCGTTTCCTCTACGATTTCACGCAGAGCCGTTTGTTCGACTGTCTCACCAGGCTCCATTTTTCCCTTGGGAAGCGAGATTTTGCCGTAACGGTCCTGAATTAATTGGATTTGCAGCCCGCCGTCAATACGGCGAAATACAACGCCTCCTGCCGAAATTTCTTTCATATACGCTTCCCCTCCGCTATTCAGGTGGCCTCACCTTAAGGCACATGAATGCCTTCGGCCTGGTGCTGTGACCTATGTAGAGCAAGGATTCTCTTCGCAGCCCCATACTTCAGGGCGGATAAGAATCCTCGCAATTTTAAAATATGAATGAAACGCTCCGCCTAAGCTCTTAAGGCTTCAGGCAGGGCGGCAATTTCGGAATCCAGCTGTTTCGATACCGGAGCTTCATTGGTTTTCAGAACACGGACAAGCTGACCAAAGCATTCGTTAACACCAGCCTCAGTGATTTTTACCCGGCACAGCTGGCCGATAAGCAGCTCCGAACCTTCGAATACAACCTGCAGGTAGTTGTCCGTGTAGCCCATAACGCGTCCCGTTCCAGGTGCACCCTTGTAATCGCGCTCGGGAATGACATCCAGTACCTCGCCGACATATTTCCTGGCGTATTCAAGCTGCATTTGCTCCGAAAGATCAATCAGCTTGTGGACACGCTCATTCTTAATCCCTTCATCCACCTGTTCCTCCATCCGGGCCGCAGGCGTACCCGTTCTTCTGGAATAAGGGAACACATGCATTTCCGAGAACTTCAACTCTTCCATCAGGCGGTAGCCATTCTCGAACATTTCCTCGGTTTCCCCCGGGAAGCCGACAATCACATCTGTCGTAATCGCCACCCCGGGCATAGCCTGATGAAGAAGACGGATTTTCTCGGCAAATTCTTCAACCGTATATTTGCGGCGCATGCGCTTGAGCACGGTATCATCGCCTGCCTGGAGAGGAACATGAAGATGGCGGCACATTTTGGATGAACGGTTAAGCACGTCGATCATGGCATCATCGATTTGGCTTGCTTCAATGGAGCTGATGCGGATGCGCTCAAGTCCTTCGATCTTGTCCAAATCCCAAAGCAGATCGGATAAACGGTAATTTTCCATATCATCGCCGTACCCGCCGGTATGAATGCCGGTCAGAACGATCTCCTTGTATCCGGCAGCCACCAGCTGACGTGCCTGATTAAGCACGCTCTCGGGGTCGCGGCTGCGGGAGAGCCCGCGGGACCAGGGAATAATACAGAAGGTGCAGAAGTTATTGCAGCCTTCCTGGATTTTCAGAAAGGCCCGTGTACGGTCGGCAAAGTCAGGAACATCCAGCTCTTCGAACTCGCGTGTTTTCATAATATTGCGGACGGCGTTGACCGGTCTGCGGTCGGCCTGGATCTCGCGGACATGGTCCAGTAATTTGTCCCTGCCCTGCGTGCCGATTACCAGATCGACGCCTTCAATAGCCAGAATCTCAGCCGGGGATGTCTGAGCGTAACAGCCTGTCACGGCAATTACAGCATCCGGATTACGCCGGATTGCACGCCGGATAATCTGGCGGCTCTTCTTGTCGCCCGTATTGGTTACCGTGCATGTGTTGATCAAATAGACATCAGCGGTCGTCGTCTCAAAATCAACCTGCTCATAGCCTTCATTCTTGAACAGCTGCCAGATCGCTTCCGTATCATAGAAGTTTACTTTACAGCCCAATGTATAAAATGCAACCGACGGCATGTCGTTATTCGCCTCCCATTTCTCCGGATTCGTACATCAGGCAGGCCAGGCCTACCATCGCCGCTGTCTCGGTACGCAGAATGCGTTTCCCGAGCCCTACGATAACGGCGCCAGTCGCTTCCGCCTCCTCGGCTTCCCGCTGTGTAAATCCGCCCTCAGGGCCGACAATCAGCAGTACGCTAATCCGGGATGATTTCCTGTCCACCATCCTGCCGCTTTCTTCAAAAGAACGAATCGCATCGCGCAGTCCTGCGCCTGCCGATCCGCTCTCCTTCTCATAGCAAAACAGCACCAAATCATATTGGCTGAACTCATTCAGCAGCTGGCGCCAGGATAATACCGCCTTCACTTCCGGGATGCGGCTGCGGTGAGCCTGCTCTGCCGCTTCCTTGGCTATTTTGCTCCAGCGCTCCAGACGCTTCGTTTCTTTCTTCTCATCATACTGGACGATGATCCGCTGCGATTGGAACGGTATAAAGGCAGCTGCGCCGATTTCCGTTCCTTTCTGAATGACCAGCTCCATCTTATCGCCCTTCGGCAAGCTTTGCGCTATCGTAACGGACCATGCCGGCTCACCATTCATCGGAAGCCATTCCGCAACAGCCGCTTCCACCCGTCCTGCCTCCGCCGTGCGGATAACCGCTCTTGCCGTACGTTCGGCGCCATCGCTGACGATAAACTCATCGCCCGGCTCCATTCGCATGACACGCAGGGCATGATGAGCATCCTCGCCGGTCAGATATACCAATTCGTCGCCGGCAAGCTGCTCCGGCGCTACAAAATATCGCTGCATGCTATTCAGAAACCCTTCGTTATCGATTGTTGAAACAACAAAGACGGAGCATAAAAAGAGAGGAGCTGCACCGGCTTGCGGCGAGCACTATTCTTCCCTTAGAAAAACCAGCAAAGTATAGAGAAGGTAACCAACCCTGCCGATAATTCAAAAAAACTCCAACCTTTATCATACACGTTTTAGATCAGCCGCGCCAGAGCCTCCCTATTTTTGGTCATGACTCGGGAAGAGTGCGGCAAAGTCTGGGATTACGTTCTCGTGTAACCAAGGAAGTCCAGAATAAAGCTTTGCCAGCTGACCGGCCTGAAGAACAGCTCATAGAAATTCTGCAGGCCTTCAATGATACTGCTTGATTGGGAAAACAACGGATCCAGCGTAACTGCCCGGAGCTGCGGAATAAAGATGATCAGTAAAAAAACAAACATGCCCCAATGAACGTTCTGGTCCATTTTGAATCTGACCTTCAAAGGAACGAGGTCTTGAATGATCCGATAGCCGTCAAGCGGAGGAATCGGAATCAGGTTAAAGATGAACAGCATAAGGTTAATCGTGATCAGATAATACAAAAAGTGAATGATCGCCCTGTGCACGCCGATCGAGCCTACGTCCATCAGGCCCGTTTGATTCAATACATACAGCAGTAAAATGCCAAGCGCTGCGGTAACCAGATTGCTCAGCGGCCCCACTGCAGAGACCACAATCCCCATCAGTCTCGGATTCTTGAACTTACTGCGATTGACCGGTACAGGCCTCGCCCAGCCGAAGCCGGCGATCAGCAATAGAATCATCCCGAAAATATCGATGTGGACTCGCGGATTAAGCGTCACTCTTCCCGCATCGTAAGCCGTGCGGTCGCCAAATTTATAAGCGCTGTAAGCATGGGCAAACTCATGTACCGTAAAAGCAATCATGATCACAATAAAAATAAAGGGTAAATCCTCAATGGGATACCAAAGAAAATTGGACACAATGGACCTCCTAAGAATTTTCCGAAGGAAAACTCACTTCGTAAGCATAAGCTTTGTTTTTCAAACGCTTCTTGCTATTGCGGCTTTCGTGCAACGAAAGCGATCCAGTCCTGGTCCCGCTGACGATCGGTGACGATGAAGCCGGACTTCTGCAGTCCCTCTTCCACCACATCTTCCTTATTTTTGAAAATACCTGAGGCTATGTAGATTCCACCCGGCTTTAAAGCAGCATAAACATCGTCGACGAACAGCAAAATAATTTCTGCCAGAATGTTGGCAACCACCAGATCAACAGGAAGCGTTACATTAATGATGGACGCGGCAGAGCCGGAAGCGGCACTGGTCTGAACAACACCCAGCAGATCGCTTAGCTGTACCTGTATAGTTGATTCCAGTTTGTTCAGCTTGACATTCTCCGTTGCGGAGGAGACCGCAACCGGATCCAGATCGAGCGCAAGCACCCGTTTGGCTCCCAGCCGCACTGCGCCGATCGCGAGAATGCCGGAGCCGGTTCCCACATCAATGATTTCTTCGCCCCCGCGGATTACGGATTCAAGCGTCCTCAGACACAGCGCAGTAGTGGGATGTGTTCCGGTACCAAAGGCCATGCCGGGATCAAGCTCAATAATTTCCTCGCCCGGCGCAGGGTGGTACTCTTCCCAGGTCGGTTTAATTGTCAGACGCGGCGATACCTGAATCGGCTTAAAATACTGTTTCCAGGCTGTGGCCCAATCTTCCTCATCCACGATGACCGTGGATATTAGATAGTCGCCGGCATCAATGCCAAACTCGCGCAGCTGATCAATCCGCGGCCTTACATTCGCCTCCAGCGCAGCCATGTCCGTCGCTTCGGGGAAATATCCTTTTATGATGGCCTGGCCTTCGGGAATATCGTTCAGCGGGGTCTCATACCATTGCCCCAATGATGTGTCCCGCTGCTTGTTAAGCGTACCCGATTCTTCAATCGATACGCCGTCCGCATCCATCTCATGCAAAAAATTAGTGATCATCTCAATCGCTTGCTCCGTTGTTGAGATCGTCAATTCATACCATTTCACAGCCGTACGCCCTCCTATGTATAAAACCTTTGCCCGTCTATTTTACACCAGAAACCCCGCTTGCACAAAAAAGCTTCCACTGACGTTAAATTTTTCCTGCCATCGGCACCGCAAGGCATCAAAAAAAGGACTGCGAGCCCGAATCGGTAATACCGATCCAGAAGCACACAGCCCTCTTCAGGTTCCTTCAAAGCTCTGTCGTTCCACCCGTTTGACGAATAAGATACAGCGCACGGTCCACCAAATCATCCTCAACCATTGCAGTAAGCATGGATCCGTCCGCTTCGCCTTCGACCTCAGTCACTCTGAGCGCCTGCAGCTTCAGCTGAGCCTCGCGGGTTCTGCTTCCATCCTGAAACACAGCGACTATTCTGGAGGTCATATCGTAACCTTCATTCGTGCGCGGACTGCGCGGATTGATCTGCTGCGCGCTTCCGGACTTCATGATTATGATTGTCATCCACAGTCTCGGCAAATTCAGTATCCTCTTCACTGCCGACAGGCAAAATAACGACGCAATCATCAGTCTTGTTTTTTTCATTCGCCATTGCTGCATGCCTCCTCAAATGCTTAGGATATTCTCCCGTCAATTGAGTAGCATAACCGATCGCAGGACCCTCTATTCCTGACAGGTTCCAGGGCTCTTCAGAGAACGAATGCTATTCTCCCCGAAACGCCTTCTTCATCCGCTCAAAAATCGTTTCATGATGATCCTCTTGGCCTGTTCCTTCGCTTCCTCCACCGAACTGGCGGAGCAGTTCCTTTTGCTCGTCACTGAGGTTGGTCGGAGTCACGATCGTCACTTTTACATGCTGATCGCCCTGGCCATACCCGCGCAAGCGCGGAACCCCTTTGCCTTTCAGACGGAAGTAGGTGCCTGTTTGCGTACCCGAAGGCACCTTGAGCTTCACCTTCTCGGTAAGAGTCGGAATTTCGATCTCATCGCCCAGTGCCGCCTGGACAAAAGTGAGCGGTACCTCGCAATAAATATCGTCGTTCTCGCGTTCGAAGAAATCATGGGCTTTCACCCGGATTACGATATATAAATCCCCCGACGGGCCTCCGCGTGTTCCGCCTTCGCCTTCCCCGGTCATGCGGATTTGCGCGCCGTCATCCACGCCTGCGGGAATCTTGATATTAATTTTGCGCTGGCGCTTAACTTTGCCTGCTCCGTGACACGTGGTGCATTTCTCCTTGATGATGCGTCCCGTGCCACTGCAGTTCGTACATGCGCGGCGGTTCACCATACGGCCGAAAGGCGTATTTTGAACCACTTCCTGCTGCCCCGAACCTTTACAAACCGAACAGGTTTCCGGCTTGGTTCCCGGCTTAGCGCCGCTGCCGGTGCACGTATCGCAGGTTTCTGTGCGCGGAATCGTAATTTCCGTTTCTTTGCCGAATACCGCTTCTTTAAATTCGATGGTCATCGTATACTGCAGGTCATTGCCGCGCTGCGGCGCGTTAGGATCGCGGCGGCCGCCGCCTCCGCCAAAGAACATATCAAAGATATCGCCAAAGCCGCCAGCATCGCCGCCAAAACCGCCGCCTCCGCCAAAGCCCTGGTTGGGATCGACATGACCGTATTGGTCATAAGCGGCCTTTTTGTTGCCGTCGCTCAGAACGTCATAAGCTTCTTTCATTTCCTTGAACTTGCTTTCCGCATCCGGCTCCTTGTTCACGTCAGGGTGATATTGACGCGCAAGCTTCCGGTACGCTTTCTTGATTTCTTCCTCCCCGGCATTCTTCGCGACGCCGAGTACTTCATAATAATCACGCTTGCTTGCCAAATCCGTCACCTCGTCTTTCGTATTCCCCTATGGCGCTAGCCGTTCCCGTCCGTTAACAGATGGACAAGAAGAAACGCTGCGTCGCGTTTTGCGGCGCAGCATCCCACACAAAAATATCAGAAAAGTATACTCATGAAGATTATACTTTTTCTGATACAAGAAAGAAACGGCTGTCGCCGCCATTTGGCGGGAAAGTTCGTTTCAGGAAGAAAAGGCTGCGCCGTCCGGGCTCGGACGGCGCTCCGCTTAACGTCTTAAGATTTTTTGTCGTCGACGACTTCATAGTCGGCATCTACGACATTGTCTTTGCCTCTGTCCCCGCCGGCAGCATCGGCTTGAGGGCCATCAGCGCCCTGCTCGGCCTGAGCAGCCTGCTCATACAGCTTCACGGACAGCTGCTGAACAATTTCCGTCAAGGCTTCGGCAGCAGCCGTAATTTCTTCAAGATTGTCGCCTGCGATCGCCGTTTTCACTTTCTCTTTGGCTTCGTTTGCTTTCTCAATCTCGCCGGCATCTACTTTATCGCCCAGATCCTTGATCGTTTTGTCAACGGAATAAACAAGCTGGTCCGCATTGTTCTTCGCTTCGACAAGCTCGCGGCGTTTGCGGTCTTCATCCGCGTTCAGCTCGGCATCCTTCATCATGCGCTCAATTTCCTCGTCGGACAAACCGCTCGAAGAAGTGATCGTGATTTTTTGGCTTTTGCCTGTGCCTTTATCCAAAGCGGATACGTTAACGATACCGTTAGCGTCAATGTCAAAAGTAACCTCGATTTGCGGTACGCCGCGCGGCGCAAGAGGAATATCGCCAAGTGTGAAGCGTCCCAGCGTTTTATTGCCTGCCGCCATTTCCCGTTCGCCCTGCAGAACATGGATCTCAACGCTAGGCTGGTTGTCCGCGTAGGTCGAGTATACTTGTGATTTGCTGGTCGGAATGGTCGTGTTGCGGTCGATCATTTTGGTAAACACGCCGCCTGCCGTTTCGATACCCAATGACAATGGGGTAACGTCGAGGAGGACAACGTCTTTCACATCGCCTGTCAGTACGCCGGCTTGAACGGCAGCGCCGAGGGCAACAACCTCATCCGGATTAACGCCTTTATGCGGCTCTTTGCCGATCAGTTTTTTGATTGCTTCCTGTACCGCAGGAATACGTGTCGAACCGCCGACAAGCACGACTTTATCGATGTCGCTTGCACTCATTCCGGCATCCTTCAAAGCTTGACGGGTTGGGCCGAGCGTGCGCTCAACAAGAGCGGAAGAAAGCTCATCGAATTTGGCGCGGGTCAGGTTCATCTCCAAATGCTGGGGAACGCCGTCCGCCATCGTAATAAACGGGAGCGAAATGGATGAAGCTACTGTACCGGAAAGCTCTTTTTTCGCTTTTTCCGCCGCATCTTTCAGACGCTGCACAGCTGCTTTATCTTTGGAAAGATCCACGCCCTGCTCTTTTTTGAATTCTGATACCAGATAATCGATGATGACCTGGTCGAAGTCGTCTCCACCCAAATGGTTGTCTCCGCTTGTCGCTTTAACCTCGAAGAAGCCATCGCCCAATTCAAGGATGGATACGTCGAACGTACCGCCGCCAAGGTCATAAACGAGAATGGTGTGATCTTCAGTCTTCTCAAGACCGTAGGCAAGAGCGGCTGCGGTTGGCTCATTGATGATACGGAGCACTTCAAGACCGGCGATTTTACCTGCATCCTTCGTAGCTTGACGCTGGCTGTCATTGAAATAGGCAGGCACCGTGATAACGGCTTGGCTGACAGATTGGCCGAGGTAAGCTTCGGCATCGGATTTCAGCTTCTGCAGGATGATAGCGGATATCTCTTGGGGCGAGTAATCTTTGCTATCAACCGTTTCTTTGTGATTTGTGCCAATATGGCGTTTGATGGAGCTGATTGTACGGTCAGGGTTGGTGATGGATTGACGCTTTGCAGCCTCGCCCACAACACGTTCTCCGTCTTTCTTGAAGCCGACAACCGAAGGGGTTGTACGGTTGCCTTCCGGATTTGGAATAACGACAGCCTCGCCGCCTTCCATAACGGCTACGCAGGAATTTGTGGTTCCAAGGTCGATACCAATGACTTTACTCATAATAGAAATCCTCCTAAATTGTTATGTTTTATAGTCAGCTGTTGTCCTAACTGCTTACTTTAACCATAGCGGGACGCAGCACTTTATCCTTCAGTATATAGCCTTTTTGGACTTCTTCGACAATAATGCCTTCTTCATGCTCCTCCGATTCCACCTGCATAATCGCCTGATGGAATTCCGGATTGAAGGGTTCGCCGACGACTTCCATCGGTTTCAGGCCTTCCTGTTCCAGAACCTGCTGGAATTGACGGAAGATCATGTCAACGCCTTTAGCGAACGACTCCACGTCACCGCCGCCTTGTCCTGCTTCAATGGCACGGCCGAAGTTGTCGACAACGGGCAGCAGCTGCCCGATCAGCTTCATGGAAGCATACGCGCCAAGCTCTTCCTTCTCCTTGATCGTGCGGCGGCGGAAATTGTCAAAATCCGCTTGAGCCCGCAGATAACGCTGCTGATGCTCTTCCACCTGCTTCTGAAGCTCCTCATATCGCACATCTGCCTGCGTTTCTTCAACAGAATCGAATGTTTCGGCTTCTGCAGCCTCTACAACCTCTGCCTGCTCCTGCGTATCCAATATCTCTTCCGAAGCGCCAGTCACTTCATGTTTATGATCTTCATCAGTATGTTGTTCATTCACACTCACGGGCCGCTTCACCTCCTTAAATATGCTTTACTTATACCAGCGACCGAGAAGCACGGCCATGTCCTTGGACAAAATATCGATCAGGCTGATCACTTTCCCGTAATCCATCCGGGTAGGACCAAGAATGCCGATCGTTCCAAGCGACTGGCCGTCAACGGAATAGTTCGCCGTGATCAAACTGCAGTTGTTAATCGCTTCATGTGCGTTTTCAGTACCGATCCTGACTTGAATGCCGCTTGGCAAAGCCGTGAACATGCGCATCAGGGTGGGAGTCTGCTCGAACAGATCAAGCAGCGTCTTTACTTTGTCAACATCCTTGAACTCCGGCTGCGTCAGCATGTTGGTCGTCCCGCTAAGAAAAACGCGGTTGTCTTCATCGTTCATCAGCGCTTCGTCTAGAATGCCCAGCAGCCGCTCACATCCATCCACATAACGGCCGAGCTCCTGCCCGACCTCCGAATAAATTCTCGATTTCAGCCGCGAAATCGGCACACCGATAAGCTTATGGTTCAAAACATTAACCGCATGCTCCATCTCTTCCATACTCATATCAGCAGGAAGCGAAACCGTCCGGTTCTCGACATGTCCGGTATTCGTCACAACAATTGCAACTGCCGTATCCGAGCTGAGCGGAACGAGCTGAAAATGTTTGAGCGAATTCGTAAACGTCTCCGGTCCCAAAACAATAGACGTATAATTCGTCAGATTGGAAAGGATCATCGCAGCATGCTGGATGATTTCTTCCATTTGGTTCATTTTTTCCGCAAAAAACGAGCGCACTGTGCTTAAATCTTGTTCATTGACCTTACCCAGCCTGACAAGATGGTCAACGTAATAACGATAGCCCTTGGTAGAAGGGATACGGCCAGCCGACGTATGGGGCTGCTCCAAAAATCCGAGCTCTTCCAGATCGGCCATCTCGTTGCGAATCGTAGCAGGACTGTAGCCGACATCGCCGCGTTTGGAAATACTGCGGGAGCCTACAGGTTCTGCAGAACGAATGTAATCATCAATTATTGCGCTAAGTATCATTCTTTGCCGCTCTGTAAGCATCGCAGCACCTCCTGTGGTTTTGCAGAGCAAAACGATGTTATTGCCATTGTTGAATGCAATTTCTCAACCTCGTTAGCACTCGTTATCGTTGAGTGCTAATCATTAATACAAAAATACCAAACCAACTTGCCTATTGTCAAGTCAGTTCAGCATTTTCAGGACTGCTATTTCATCGCAAGCATGCTGCTTGGCGCAATGTACACAGTCTTTCCATACTTTTTCGGGAAAAATTTCTTTATCCACGATTTTGAAGCCGTTTTTCTGGAAGAAGGTGACTTCATACGTCAGCGCCATGACTTTGGTGATGTGCTGATTTCTGGCTTCTTCAATAAGGAAGTCTACAAGCTTGCTTCCAATACCGAGCCCCTTATAGCCTTCGGAGATGCCGAGTGAACGTATCTCCACGAGATCCGTTCCGAGCTTGCAGAGCGATCCGCAGCCCACCACTTCCCCGTCCACCTCTGCGACTATAAAAGTATCAATCTGACGCTGCAGCACCTCTTTCGAGCGCGGCAGCATGATCCCCTTCTGGGCATAACCCGCAATCAGATCAGCCAATGTGCCTGCGTCTTCTATTGTTGCCTTTCTGCATACCGCTTGTGCTTGCATCGCTTTTCGCCTCCACCCGGGTGTTCCATTAAATCGGATAATACGAATAAATATACACTACTACGCATAACTGTACAAGAAAAATTTATGGACATCTTCCCGCGGGGAAATTTCTATACAGAGTCTATGATAAAAGTATTGTTAAATAGCAAAAAGACACCCGTGACGGTGCCTTCCTGCCGCCTTCAAATAATTCATTGATCACCAGCCCTGAGCAAAATGCAGGGTCAATCGACCACAGCCTCATCCTTTGTTCCTATAAATGCGGCAAAAACTTCATTGCCCAGCGGCAATCCTTTGCCGGAAAGCTTGTATCCCTGAGGGTTGCCGGCTGCTGCTCCGGTTATCTCCAGCAGTCCGTTCTCAAGTAGCGGCGCAAGCTCCGGTCCGAATTCTGCTGCAATGGTACGGCCGGGGAATTGAGCCGCAAAATCAGATTCGCTCACACCCTCCAGCAAACGAAGCCCAACCATCATAAAGTCTTCCATCGCCTCATAATCGCTGACTCTGTTCGTTTCGAGACGCGGCAATCTGACGCCCGCAGCATCGATATATGGCTGTACCCCTTTGATATTCATATGCCGCTCGCCGCGGGCATAACCATGGGCGCCGGCACCCAGTCCGTAATAGGGCTCGTTGCGCCAGTAGGTTGTATTATGCCTGCTCTCGAAGCCCGGCTTGGCAAAATTGCTGATCTCATAATGATGAAAGCCCGCACCCTTAAGCTTCTCGATAAGCAGCATATACATCGCCAGTTCATCATCCTCCGGAGGAAGCGGCAGCTCATTGCGCTCGTACATGGCATGAAACAGCGTATTTTCCTCCACCTTCAGGCCATACAGCGAATAATGCGGCAGCTCAAGCGCCAGCGCACGGTCCACGCTCTCGGAGAGCAGCTGCACCGTCTGCCCAGGCAGACCGAACATCAGATCGATGGAGAGGTTGTCAAAGCCGGCAGCGCGCGCATTCTCTATGCTGCGGTATACATCGTCCACATTATGAATGCGTCCGATCCGCTCCAGCAAGCCATTGTCGAAGGATTGCACGCCGAAGCTGATGCGGTTGACGCCGCCTGCCCGCATAGCAGCCAGCTTGTCGGGATCGGTTGTCCCAGGATTGGCTTCCATGGTGAACTCAAGATCGCCATACAGCGGAAAATGCCGTTTCACAGAAGACAGAAAACGTTCCATCTGGACCGGATTCAGCACGGTTGGCGTTCCGCCGCCGACAAAAACCGTGCGGATTTCCTGCGGCGGCAGCGCCGCTGCAGTCAGCTCCATCTCGTGTTCAAGCGCAGTCAGATAATCATCGACGGGCTGTCCTTTAAGCACGTAGGAGTTGAAATCGCAGTAAAAGCATTTGTTTGTGCAGAAAGGGATATGAATATAAAGCGCGCTCGGCGCAATGTTCAACATTTAGATTACCTCCAATTAAAACCCGGCCCTTGCGTAAGCAGCCTTGTACCTTAATCACAGCCGTGATTTCGGAAAGCAGCACATAACCTTCCGCCCGCTTCCCGGGCAGTCAAATAATTGCTCTATAAGTCGAAAAGGGAGCACTTGGCTCCCTCTCATCTGTTCTTTTGGGCCCATGACGGAACCGCAAAAGACGGATTAATCGTCGATCTTGAGGACAGCCATAAAGGCTTCCTGCGGCACTTCCACGCTGCCGACCTGCTTCATCCGCTTCTTGCCTTCCTTCTGCTTCTCCAGCAGCTTGCGCTTCCGGCTGATGTCCCCGCCGTAGCACTTGGCAAGAACGTTCTTGCGCATGGCCTTGACGGTCTCACGGGCAATGACCTTTGTACCGATGGATGCCTGAATCGGCACCTCGAACATTTGGCGCGGAATAAGCTCTTTCAGCTTCTCGCATATTACCCGTCCGCGGTTATAGGCGCGGTCGCGGTGTACAATGACAGACAATGCGTCAACCTGCTCATTGTTAAGCATGATCTCCATTTTGACCAGTTTGGATTGACGGTAGCCCGACAATTCATAATCAAAGGATGCATAGCCCTTCGTGCTCGATTTGAGCTGGTCGAAGAAATCATAAACGATTTCCGACAGCGGCACGTTATAGCTGATGGTCACGCGGTTGGTATCCAAATATTCCATATTAATGAACTCGCCGCGTTTGTTCTGGCAAAGCTCCATGATGGCGCCGACATAATCGTTGGGCACAATAATGGCCGCCTTGACATACGGCTCTTCCACGAAATCGATTTTGCCGATCTCAGGTAAATTGGACGGGTTGTCGATCTCGATCACCGATCCGTCGGTCAGTGTTACGCGGTACACAACGCTCGGAGCCGTCGTAATCAACGGAATATTGAATTCCCGCTCGATCCGCTCCTGAATAATCTCCATGTGCAGCAAGCCCAGGAAGCCGCAGCGGAAGCCGAAACCAAGCGCTGTTGACGACTCCGCCTCATAGCGCAGGGAAGCATCATTAAGCTCCAGCTTCTCCAGCGCATCCCGCAGATCATTGTAATCCTGTGTTTCGATCGGGTACAACCCGCAGAATACCATGGGATTGATCCGGCGGTAGCCCGGAAGCGGCTCGAGCGCCGGCTTCTTCGCATCGGTAACCGTGTCGCCGACCCGGGTGTCCTTCACATTCTTGATACCGGCGACAATGAATCCGACATCGCCTACAGCAAGCTCCGATACGATCGCCATGCGCGGCATGAATGCGCCCACTTCAATAACTTCAAACTCGGCGCCGGTAGCCATGAAGCGGATTTTGTTGCCTGCCTTGATGCTGCCGTCAACGACACGGACATAGACGATTACGCCTTTGTAAGCATCATAGTGGGAATCGAATATCAACGCTTTGAGCGGATTATCCGGTTCGCCGTTTGGCGAAGGCATCTTCTTGACCACCTGCTCCAATATCTCTTTGATTCCGATTCCCGCCTTGGCCGAGGCCAATACCGCATCGCTCGTATCAAGGCCGATTACATCCTCGATCTCCTGCTTAACCCGTTCCGGCTCAGCGCTGGGCAAATCAATTTTGTTGATAACAGGTACGATCTCAAGGTTGTTGTCAAGCGCCAGATACACGTTTGCCAGCGTCTGCGCTTCAATGCCCTGTGCTGCATCGACCACGAGCAGCGCGCCCTCGCATGCAGCCAGACTGCGGGATACCTCGTATGTAAAATCGACGTGTCCCGGCGTATCGATCAAATTCAAGATGTATTCTTCGCCGTCATCTGCCTTGTAGCCCAGACGAACAGCCTGCAATTTAATGGTAATCCCGCGTTCCCGCTCCAAATCCATCTGGTCAAGCACCTGGGCCTGCATCTCCCTGGAGGTCAAAGCGCCGGTATATTCCAATATCCGGTCCGCCAAGGTCGATTTACCATGATCGATATGAGCAATGATTGAAAAATTTCGAATCTTCTTTTGTCGGTCACGTACGTCCGCCATGCCTAACCCCCACAAAATGCCTAATTGCTAATCATTCTTATTATTATATCAGTTCGGGGGTGTGTCATCAATCGGTAACGGATTCAAAAAACGAAACGATCATTCGAATCCCCTTGCTCGAGACGGATTGCAGCATCCCGGCTGTTCCGTCAGCCAGCTTGTTCACGCCCGAATCGCTCGTCAGATCGGGAACGCCTGGCAGCCGCTCGTTCTCATAAGCCGCCTGCAGCCGTCTCTGCGCCTCAAGCTGGCGCTGCTCCTCAAGCTTCACCCAGTCTGTCTCTCTGCCGTGCTGGGCGTCAATAATACGCCGTGGGCCGCCAGACGCGGCAGATCCTCCATCCACAGAGTCAGCAGGGCCAGCTGGGTTGGAATATCCTTCATATTCCGCTGCCGGATCCGGATAAACCGGCATCGCTTCCTCCGTCGTCAGCGGCCCGTTTATGCGCTCGATTCCGCTTGACGCGATATCAATGCCGAACATCACAACCAGAGCCACGACACCGCCAACCACGACCATTTTCAGAGAATGACTGCGCATATCGACTCCCCCTTATCTTTTTCATATCCTTACAGTCCTGCACCCAGGTTCGTGTTGACCTTCTCCGCATTCCAATATATTTCGGTGATCACCTTGGCTAGCGCATCGATCGTCCGGTAAGATTCCTCCAGCGTGTTGTCGACACCGCCAACTTCGATCAATACACTGTCAGGGGAAACCGACTGGTTATACTCCCCGTTTCCGCTTGCCGTCGTTTTGCCCCAGATCCCCCTTGATATTCCGGGATACCGGCTTTCCAAGGCTTCGTGAATTTCGCCTGCGAACGCCTCATTCTTCCGCCAGTCGGGATTCGCGTGGCCGATGATAAAAAATACCTGGGCGTAGGATTTTCCGCCGATGGTTGTCGTGGTTTCTTTGCGATGCTGGGAGTCCCTGTGGATATCAAAGAAAAATTTTAAATCCTTATTGACGGCCAACGCCTCAGTCACCGTTTTTTTCGAATATTTATAGGATAGGGCCCAATTGTAATTTTTAATCGCTGTCACGTAATCTTCTGATGAATGAAGAGCGCCTATACCATTCGCCTGAAGCTTATCCGCAAGACGCTTGCCAAGCAGCGTGATGTTGGTTGTAGCGGATTCCGCAGTCTTGGTGCTTTTCACCTCGGGAAACCAGGATTCGCGGCTGTGCGAATGATAGATAAAAACGACATTCCGTCCTCCCGTTGTAGGCTGCGCGCTGTTGTCCCCGCTGACCTGGCCATCTTCCCCGCTTCCGCTCTGTCCAGACGTTCCACCGCTGTCCGGCGCTGCCTGCCCGTTCCCCGCTGTCTCGCTGCCGCTGTCTGAATCAACCGTTCCGCCGCTTCCCGGGTCGGGGTCCGCTGTCAAGTCTTCATCCGGCCCCGGATCAGGGCGGCCCGATTCATCCACCCGATGCCCGTCATCCACGGCTGACTGCCCTCCCTCCGGCAGCGGCTCATGGTCCTCCGGCTCCACCGCTGTATCCGCGCTTGATCCGCCTCTAAGCAGGACAGCATCATCGCCGTTCATGCCGGGATATTCAGAGGCAAGCAGGCTTTTCGGATCGGAAGGATTAACATCAGTCAGCAGACGCACCAGGAAGGAGCTCATCTGCCTGCCTGAAATGGCGGAAGTATTCTTCCCTTGATCGCTGCCTGGCATTTCCATTGCAAGCATATCCGCAAAAGTTCCGCTGGAAACAGCTGCAGCGAACCCTTTCATGGAAGAAACCGGCGACTTGGCCGTCTTCGCCTGCACAATTGCGCCAATTCCGATAACAATGACGAGAATCATCGATCCAATAGACAATATGGCGAATGTTCGGCCGGCAACAAGCAGATTGCGAAGCCGCATGCTGCCTCTTCCCAGATTCCACGTTACAATAACTCGTCTCATAGGTTTAGTTCCTCCCAAGTAAAATCTTCGTCAACATCCCACTATCACCATATGAGAGGCAACCATTTCATAGAACCGGAATTTGGTAGAGTAAGACAAGAATTATTCAGAAGTTGCTAGTTTGATAGGCTGAAAAGAAAGATTGGACAACGCAAAAAGTCCCTGCAGTCAAGCAGCAGGGATTATGTCCGGCAAGTCAGTGCGTATAGGCGGCGACATTGCTTTTATCCACCGCTTCATGAAGAGCGGCATTCAGCCCGCTGGCAACAATATTGGCAATATCCTCAATAAACTGGTCAATCTCTTTGGGAGTCACCAGCAGATCGTAGCCAAGCGGTCCGAGCGCTTCACGCACAAGCTGGAGACGTTCATTCTCAGGCATCTGATTGATCAAGCCGAAGATCTTGTCCGTATTTCCATTCTGCGCCTTGATATGATTGCGCATGAGCTCGATGGTATTGTTGACGATGGTAGACGCATACACAACAGTCGGCACTCCTATCGCTATTACGGGGACGCCCAAAATTTCCTTGGTCAGCCCGCGGCGCTTGTTGCCGATCCCGGAGCCTGGATGGACGCCGGTATCAGCGATCTGAATGGTGGTGTTTACGCGGTCCAGCGCTTTGGATGCCAGCGCATCGATCGCAATGATAAGATCCGGCTTGGAGCGGTCGATGATACCTTGTACGATATCGCTCGATTCAATGCCCGTTACGCCCAGCACCCCGGGTGCCACTGCGCTGACGCAGCGGTAGCCGGGAGCCACCTGTTCGGGCATAAGCTCATAATAATGGCGGGTTACAAGGGAATTCTCCACTACCAGGGGACCAAGTGCATCCGGTGTTACATTCCAGTTGCCCAGTCCTACGATAAGCACATTGGCAGACTTGCCAATGCCGATACGGTCCAGAAATCCCGCGAATTCCTGAGCAAACTTGGTAGCGACGCGATCTTGCAGAACAGTGTCCTGCTTGCGCAGATCCGGGACTTCGAAGGTGACGTAATGACCCATCATTTTGCCAAGCGCCGCCGAGCCTTCCTCGGTGGTGATTTCCAGTCTTGTGATCGTAATTCCGTCATCCTCCGTGGTATCGGTCAGAACCCCCGGAATGGGTCCGTTTCCGCCCGCTTCCGCATGTTCCTTGGCCTCCAAAGCCAAGTCAATGGTCGTATTAAACTGCTGCAGATCAAGATCTCCCATCGTATCTGTGCGCTCCCTCCAGAATCGTTTTCCTTAGTTTGCGGTTGAAGGGTGCGAATTATGCGGATAAGAAGGGAATTGCTGTTGCTTTGCTCCATCCGGACAGTATTGCTTTTTGGGCATGTGCGTGGTAAAATATTTCAAGTTGTGTTGTTAACAAGGGGTTTCTTTTTTTACAGGAGGTGAATGCAATGCCAAACATTAAATCAGCTGTGAAACGCGTTAAAACAAGCGAGAGACGTCGCGCTTTGAACGCTTCGCAAAAATCCGCGCTCCGCACGGCCGTTAAAGCTGCCGATCTAGCTGTTGTCGCTACTGATGTGGATGCTGCCAAAGCAGCTCTTCAACTAGCTACAAAAAAGCTCGACAAAGCGGTTACTAAAGGTCTGATTCATAAAAATGCGGCTTCCCGCAAAAAGTCTCGCCTGGCGAAAAAGCTTAACGCTCTTTCGGCTCAAGCCTAATACACACAAAAAGAAACTAACCTTGCCGGCAAGGTTAGTTTCTTTTTGTGTACCTGGATAGATACCTGCAGCTCCTAAAAAGCAAAATCCCTGCTCACCGCATAATTGCGCCGGCAGGGATTTTTTTTCGCGGGCTGTTTCCTTATGCGGTCAGCGACAGCAGGAATAATTCAAGACCCAGCGTTTTTTCGATCTTCCCCGTTTTCATCTTATAATCCAGCTCTGCCAGTCGATCCAGATGGCCGCCAAGCGACTTGACTGAGAAAATCCTAGCCTTCTCGGCGGCAAGCTTGACCGCGTAAGGGTGGAGTCCCAGCTGTCCGGCCATCTGTTGGGGAGAATACTGGTGCTGGGCAAGCTCCTTGATCTGCAGCATAATGCGAAGCTGGCGGGCAATGAGCGCCGCAATCTTGATCGGCTCCTCCTTGCGGAGCAGCAGCTCGCCGTAGAGCTTGAGCGCTCTATCCACCTTCAGCGTGGCCATGGCATCGATGAGGGCAAATACATCCTCCTCCACCGTAGAAGCGATCAGCGTCTCCACCTCGCTTACATCAATGGTTCCTCCTGGTCCTGCATGAAGACAAAGCTTGTCCACTTCATGGGCAAGCTGCTGCATATTCGTTCCGGTTCGGGCAAGGAGCAGCTCCGCCGCTTCCTTCTTCAGAATCCGGCCCTGCTCCTCTGCCCGCTTGATCGTCCACTGCTGCAGCTCGCTCTCCTGCAGCTCCTGAAAAGGAATAAGCGCATTTTGTTCCTTCAGCAGCTTTACGACCTTGCGCCGCTCATCCAGCTTCTCAGCCATCACCTGGAATACCACCACGCTGCTTTCGCAGGGCTGCTGCAAATAAGCGAGCAGCCGCTCGGTCTTATGCTCAATCTTGCCTTCCTTGCCCTGCGCCGCTGCCAGTACGGACTGATCCCGGATAATGACAAGCTTGCGGGAAGCAAAGAACGGCAGCGTATCCGCTTCAGCGACGGCTTCTTCAATTGAAGTCTCCGAGGTATCAAATTTGACAATGCCAAGCTCACGCTCATCTCGCGGCAGCAGCAGCTCCGTCAGCGCCCCGATAAACTGCCCCATCCGGTATCTGTCCTTCCCATAGATCACGTAAACCGGAGAAAATTGACCGGATTTCCACTGCTTCATCGCCTCTTTGACATCCATTTCTGTTCACTCCCTATGTATACTTGGAGAAGCAACAGCAACAAAGGGATGAAGTCATCTGCGACTTCACCCCTTTGTCCCTAAACATCTATATAAACATCCGCAGGTCGGTCGGCCCATGGTACCGTCTGTGGATGGTCATACGACGTTAAGGTTCCGCACTGTGACGGTTGTCGTATCCTGCATTATACGCTAACATCACACCATGTGTGCAGATTCGGCAGCAATTAATTGGTCTTGAGCTTCTCGGACGAGGCTGCCAGATCGACGACATACTCCTGCTTCTTGCCGTCGGCGGCAGTCGACTCATATGTGATTGTCTTGCTGTCCGAAGACCATTTCAGGTTGGTGATGCCATCCCTTTCCGCGCCTTGAAAAATCATCTCATTATCAGCTGTGTTAAAAATCTTCAATGCTTTATCGACCACAGCCGCGTTGTAAAGTTTATCAGGCGAGAGGGCTTGCGGATCCTGCGAAGAGAGAATCTGATTATGAAGCGTATCTTCCCCTCCCGGGGCCGGCATGCCTGCCGCCGGAGCCGGCGGGTCTGCGGGCGCATCCGCCTCTCCCCCGGCATTGCCGCTGCCCGATTCGTTATACAGTGACTGTCCCTGGCTATTACCGGGATCATTGGATGGCGCAGCTCCGTCCTCTCCGTTCGCCGGCGAACCTGATCCTGCGATATCCTTGGATGCCGGGTCCTCCTGGGTTTGCATATTATTTGCGATTGGGGACGATTCGGCAGAACCCCCGGCTGCTTGACTACTTGCGGCATTGTCTTTCGCATCGGCATTGTTGCCGGATACCCGCACTTCATCATCTGCCTTGGGCGTGTTGCTATCTTGAGCGTTCTCATCCACAGTCATTTTGCGGCTCGCCGTATCGGCTGATGAAGTATCTGCGGTCATCGTACCGGAGTTCGCCGAATCGTTCAGGCTGTTGGTGCCCTCAAACGGATTCGTAATGAAGATCAGGCCGACCACGATTCCTGCGGCAATAACGCCTCCCATAATACGTGTGGAAAACCGGCTCTTGCGTCTCTCCTGGGACCGGCCGCCCTGCACGCGTCTTGGCGCAAGCGCTTCTTGTTCCTCTTCCTGAGAAGGATCAGCCGCAAGCTCGGCGCTTTGAGCGGTCTGCAGCTCAAGCAGTCTGGGCATAATCGCATCAACCAGGCTGTAGCTCGGGGTTACCTTGGGAAGATTATCGAGTCCGGCGGATAGCAGCTTTAATTTCTCGAACACCGCTGTGCATTCGGGGCAATGCCGCGTATGAGTCATCAAGATTTCGGTTTCCCGATCATCAAGGTCCCCATCCAGCTCTCGTTGCATATATTCCATCACCTCTTGACAATTCATCCTCGGACACCACCTTTCTGATAATCATGGAGGTACGTTTGCAGCTGCTGTCTTGCCCGGAATAAATAGGATTTGACTGTATTTAGTGGCAGGTCTAAAGAATCGGCAATTTCATTGTAAGAAAAATCCTGTAAGTACCTTAAAACCACCACTGCCCGATGATGCTCCGGAAGCTTGTCTATAGCTCTGCGGATATCCTGCACCGCATAACTGGACAGCACTTCCTCTTCAACGGAATGCGAATCGGAAAACACCATTTCGTGTTCCTCGATCGACACAGTTGGTTTGTTGCGTCTGAACTTGTCGATACAAATATTTGTTACAATCCGCTGCACCCATGTTTTGAACTGCGCCTTCTCCTCGTAGGATCCAATTTTGGTATAAACGCGGATAAGCGCCTCCTGGGCCGCATCCATCGCATCCTGCTCGTTGTTTAATATATAGTAGGCTGTCCGGTAAACATGATTTTCAATCTCTCGCAATAGAGAAATAAGAGCGTCGCCATCGCCGGCTTGGGCCGCTTTAATTAGGCCGGGCTCTACCACGGAGGATCCCCCTCTCTTGCAACCTTTAGACGTAAAGGAAGTTGATAATGTTGCATTATTCAATCATTAAATCTTTAAACAAATTTTAGAATTATTATCATAAGAACGATTTGCACTGATTTTAAGAATATCAGAAAAGCAAAGTGCCGTATAGCCTTGCGGGAGGAGCCTAAATTAGGATATTTTGCAGGTGGAAGCACTCTCTTGGCCATAAATAAAAATAAGAGCTGCAAAACCATGCATCAACGCACGTTTTTGCGGCTCTTGCCTGCAAGATGAATCTTAACTCTTTTTCTGTAAATCAAGTCATTCAGAGGCTAGTCAGCCATGCAGCCAATTCTTCCGTCTGGCTCAGAATCGCTATCGGGTCCCAGTAGCCGGAGCGATCGCTTGTCCATAGGAACACATGATTATTTTTGACTGCCGGCAACAACCCCCAGACCGGGTCAGCCTTGAGGTCATCCAATGTTTTCGAATCGGAGGTCAGAATAATATAGTCCCCCACATAATCCGGCAATACTTCGGCAGAGAAGGAGGCCCAGCCAGGATCGGCCATTTCGGCGGCAACTTTCGCGGGAGGCTTGAAGCCGAATCCGTTGTATATCGGCTGCCCGCCTTTGCCGTAGCCCGTTCCGACGGCCATAATATCTTTGTCGCCCAGTTCAAGAATCGAAAACGTGCTGTCCGCAGGTATAGCCTTCAACACCTTCTCCTTGGCGCTGGCTATACGGCTGTCATAATCGGCGAGCCAGGCTTTCGCTTGATCTTCTAGGCCCAGCAGTTCCCCGAAAAAAGCAACCTCCTCGTGTACCGTTTTTAAGGAAGCGTACGGAATGACGACAGTGGGCGCAATTTTCGACATCTGCTCGTTCAGTTCAGGATAGAAGTCGTCCATTATAATCAAATCCGGCTCAAGCGACAGTATTTTCTCTACATTGCCGTTACCGTCCCCTATATTCTCAACGTCTTGCAGGTATTCCAGAAAATAAGGATTTTTAATATGATGATCGGACGTTCCGGCAGGCGTAATGCCGAGCGCAATCAAACTGCCGAGATACTCGCCTGCAACAATTCGTTGGGGCTTAAGGGGTACTTCCACCTCGCCGTTAACCGTTTGAACGACTTTGGTCTGCGCCTTCTCCGAAGCGGCCGGCGTGTCGCTTGGGCTTGGCTGTGAGGCGTCTGTCTCCCTAGTACCATTATTCGTGCCGCATGCGCTCAGCATCAGAATGGAGCTTAGCAGCAGCGCCGCCGCGAGTGCAGGCTTGAAATGTTGAACATGAATAAATCTCCCTTTCCGTCACTGTGATACTGATAATCGTTATCAATAGAATCAGTATAGTTAAATGACTCGGAAGGGGCAATGGAGGATTCCATGGTCGTGCAAGGACAATCTTCTGGCTTCTTCTTTGCGGCATGCACTTCTCTATAGCGCATTGGGGAAATACCCCTGTACTTTTTGAACAATCTGCCCAAATAGCCCGGGTCTTGATAGCCGACACCAACTGCAATCTCCTTCAGCGTAGCGTCCGTTTCAAGAAGCAGTGCCGCCGCTCTATCGATACGCACCTTGATCAAGTAGTCAATCGGGCTCATTCCGGTACGGATTTTGAAATAGGAGGACAGATGGGGAACGCTATAATTCAGGCTTTCCGATAACGACTCCAGCGTAATGGATTCCGCATAATGTGAATGGATGATGGCAGCGACCTGGGCGGCCAAATCGCGTTTAGCCGAGCTTGGGCCTTGCGCCTGCATCTGGTGAAGCAACCCATGCATAAACTGATAAAGTAAAGTCCTGGCGCGCAGACGCATAAGCGGCTGTTTTTTTTCCCAGTCTTTGAACATATCGCTCAAGATTCGGTGCAGCGCTATCGGATTGTCCGGAGTTATGCTGTACGAACGTTCAAAAGGCTGAGTCCGCTCTAATAACACGGCAAGCTCTGGCGGTGCAGGAGGATGAATGCTCGCTTTGTAATAAACGCTATAGTAATCCAGGTCCTCGCTGCCCGCGACAATGTCGAGCACAGCCCCTTTGCCTGCGTGAATCACTGTAAAGCGCTGCAATTGATAAAATTCCCGCCCCAAATTCACGGCAGCATGGCCTCGAATCGACATAAGAAACAGGCTTGAGGGCACATAATAGGAGCGTATAGACTCGCCGGCCTTGATTGTAGTGCGACGAATATCTATGACTTTGCAAAACGCGTGATTCCATAGAGCAATAAGATCATTTATGTCCATCACGTGACCTAGCCTCCACTCCTGTCTTCAGGGGCACTTTCCGCGTCTAGCAAAAGACTGCTGCAGGGACTTCAAGTACACTCCTGCCACGCCCTGACACCGTCAGGCATTCCCCTGGGCCTCCTTCACCTGCACATCCGGGCACGCGATCCAAGCCAGCGCGGGCAGCGAAAAGCAAATCGCCCTTTTGAAGAGACAGAAAGCTGCAAGTGGACCGCCTGTGCCCAAGCAACGGGAAGCCGACCGGCTCAAGAAATTATTCCTCATGTAGGCGGCTATCTCCATTGAACTGTTGCCGTTTTCTGGGTGCATTGGGGGTAAAGCATCGTCCTGACACGGGTTAATATTCACTGCTTAAATCAACAACACTCGTATCCGGCTGAATGCCCTGCACGTACTGCTTCAAATTTTCAATAAATATCGCAATAACGCGCTCCGTATAAAAATTGGTGCTGCCTGCATGATGAGGGGTTACAATTACATTGTCCATCGTCCAGAAGGGGTGATCGGCCGGCAGCGGCTCCTGCTCGAATACATCAAGGCCCGCTCCGGCAATTTCCTTGTTCCGCAAAGCGTCAAGCAATGCTTCGGTATCAGTCGTTTTGCCCCGGCCTATATTAATGTAGAAAGCCGTTTTCTTCATCGCCGCAAACTGCTCCTTGCCCAGTACGTGTTCCGTTTCCCGCGTGTGAGGCAGGCAATTAACGATATAGTCGCTTTGCTCCAATACCTCAAGCAGACCCTCGCTGCCGTACATCCGGTCGACCCACTGCTCCGGAAGGCCGGATCTGCGGACCCCCAGCACTTTCATGTTAAAGGCTTTAGCCAGCCTTGCCGTTTCAAGTCCAATGGCGCCCACGCCCAGAATTCCCATCGTACGCCCATGGGCCTCCCCCATCTCGCCCGTGTTCATCCAGCTGCTCCTGGTTTGATTTCGGATAGCTGTGTGGAGATGGCGAGTGAAGGACAGCAGCATGGCAAAAATCGTTTCCGATATCGGATTCGGGTGGACGCCGCTTGCGTTCGTTAAAGCAATACCGAGCTCCCTGAATTTTCCCAGCGGCAGAAGTTCGACGCCAGCCCCCCAGTTCTGTACCCATTTCAAATGAGAAGGACCCGTAACGACAAGCTTTTCCACCAACGAATTCCAGCCCAAAACAATTTCAGCATCAGGCAGATGCTGTGCAGCGAATGCTCTGTCATGGCCTTCGATAAGCTCCCATCCCGGAGCGGCTTCCCTTATTTGATCGGCAAACCTCGGTTCAAGCGGATGAACGACAACGATTTTCCCCATGTATGCTCCACCTTTCTCTTCAAGCGAATAGAAAAACTGACCGTTCGGGACTTCATAAAAAAAGAGACTCCTGAACCAGCTCCTTCTCGGTCTGATCCATAGCCCCTGCCTTTCTTCATTTCTACCGGAAGAAATAATAGTTAACCAAATCGTACCATTGCCTGCTGAGAGCTGTCAAATAATAGAGCGGCGGGCGAATTTTGATCTGGCGGCCCGATTATTGAGTCGCCGAATTCCTTTCTCTGCCAAATAAAAGAACCGCACAGCCATGGGGCCGCGCGGCATCTACTGCTGTCTCTCCTGAAGCAAACCTGTCCTATCTTACTTGACCGCTGCCGGTTTGGCCTGCGCTTGCAGAAGGCTGCGCAGGTCTGCAGTACCCACCACCAAATGAATAGCGTCCATTGTCCGGAGCGACCCCGACAGAATTCCGGCCAACCGGCCATATTGATCGATCAAAGGTCCGCCGGACATTCCGCTGACGACCTGGGCGGAAGCCAGAATGACAGATCTCCCGTTAATCTTCGCGGCAGGAGAATTGACAATGCCTTCTGTAATAATCGGCGTCTGCTTCAGCGGGTAACCGATCGCAAATACTTTTTCCCCCTGTAATACAGCCGGATTCCTGATCTCAAGTGCGGCGTAAGCCGCTTCCTTGCCTGCCGGGAGCGGCAATTTCAGAACCGCCGCATCCGTCAATTCGTCATAGCGAAGCACCCTGATACCCGTCACTATGCGTCCGTCGTTGAAGATTCCCTCCAACTTGTCCGCATCGGTTACGACATGGTACGCTGTCGCTGCAGTTCCGTCCGGGGAAATCATAACGCCGGTACCGGTATTCTTCAATACGCCATTCTTGCCCAAGGCGCGGATATAGAATACCGCATCTTGAGTGTTTGCATAGATTTCCTGCGCATTATAGCTCACAGGCGTGTCCCCGTAAACATTCCGGTCGGGTTGAGTGTCCGCATAGAAGCCGATGCCGGCCAATACCGAAAAGAATAAGAACAAGGCCAGCAGTTTCCGTTTCATCTCTTATCGCCCTTTCCCCTTTGTTCTACTCCTTGACGGCCGACATAATCGCTGAATAGGCCCAGTGTCTGGAAGGCACATCATCGTATTTATGCCCTGCGGTCTGCTGCTTCCCTCTTCCAATGATATTGTTGATCAGCACAACCGCCTGAGCTCTTGTGAGCTTGCTGTCAGGCTTGAAGGTTCCGTCCGGGAAACCCTGGATATAACCGGCCTTGGCGAACGCTGCGATGTAATTTTTCGCCCAATGGCTGGCCGCGTCGGAAAACTCCGACTTCCCTCCCTGGCTGACATTCAGGTTCAGTACTCTCGATAAAATCACAACAAATTCCGCTCTCGTCAGACCGTTTTTCCCGCGGAAGGTGTTATCCGGATATCCGGACAGAATGCCCGCCGATGTAAAGAATGCGACAAGATCTTCCTTGCTGCGGTCTACGTCGCTGAACACATTTGCAACCGCAACATCCTCCTTGTCCAGCAGCTGTGAGAGGATTTCGGTAATCTCATATCGGGTGAGTGCCGTGTCCGGCTTAAATTGGCGGCTGTTGTAGCCCGAAATATATTTCACATCTTTTGCATCGCTTTTCAATTCGTATTTCGCATTCTCAACCACGCAGTTAATCGTGATGACCTTATCATCAGAATCGGTAATGAACTTGATCGTCATATTCTTCGTAACCAGAATATCACCCTTGTACAGCTTGCTGTCTTTGGTCGGGCTGCTTCCATCGGTCGTGTAATAAATCATTTGACCCTCCGGCACAGATAGCGTCAATTTGCTGTTTCTGGCCATAGTGACAGCCGTCTTGCCGTCCATTTGCACCTTTTTAGAACCGATGCTGGCGGTAACAGCTGGCTGCGGAGCCGGTGGCGGGAAGAACACAAACCAGCCGAAGGACTCCTTCTTCGTCCAGGTTCCGGAGAAAACCTCGCTGTCTTCCTTATCCTCGGCAATCGTGACCGCTTTGATGGTCGTCGTGTCCATCAAGACGATTGGCCCGGTGTATAGACGTGATCGTCCGTCAGGCTCACTGCCGTCCAGTGTGTAATAAATAGTTCCCGCCGGTTCAACTGTGCTCAGACTAACCGCTGCTTTGTCCGTGAATGTTTCGGACTCGGAATCCGCCGTCGGCGCTTGGGCCGATTCGGCAAATCTCGGTGCTGGAGCATTAAGCATGAAGCTTCTGGCAGCTCCATCCAGGGTGACCGTTAAAACTGCGCTGCCGGATGTCTTCAAAGATCCCTCCAGAGATCCTGAAACAGGCTGAAGCGAAACTTCTTTCGGATCGGCGCTCCAGGTCATTTCATCACCTTGGGTGAGTTCAAAGCCGTTCCGGATACTGTTAATCGTATCCTGCCCGTCAAGAATGACAGCCGCCGTACTGAGTTTGGATGCATCGCTTGCATTGAATGCCGCAAGCTGAGGGAAGAAGCCCGGAACGCCTCTCCAGACTCCTGCATTGAGCTTGGCCGGCAAGCTTCCGCCCGCAAGTTCCCTGGACGTCATACCCGCACTCTCCGCCGCGCTTCCTGAAACCCGCTTCCCATCGGCCTCATAATAAGCCGTATTGGCCTTCAGCATCTGCTTGTTGAAGGTGGTGCCGGCAATAACAGCTGCCGCTTCCTTCCGGCCGGCAATGCCGCCGAAATCGCTCTTGCCCGGCACAATCCTGCCGCCAGTAACAGCGGTAACTTCACCGACACTCAAGGAATCGCGTATGGCGCCTTCAGCCGCATATCCGACAATACCGCCTGCCTGAGATCGGGTGGAGCCCTCTGCGCTGGCATGTCCCGAATAATAGACATCATGGATCGTCCCGCGGTTCACGCCTGCAATGCCGCCAACCGCGGCTTGTTCGGCCTGAGCAGTGATATCCATATACGAGAATGATTCACTGATTTCACCGGTTATCAGGTTAGAGCCGGCAATTCCCCCGCGCGCTAAGGCAGCTGCGGAATGCCCGTTCATGCTTCCGCTTGAATAAGCCTGGCTGATCGTTCCCTCATTGGAACCGGCGATTCCTCCTGCAAACTCTCCCGCAGCCGCAAGCGTCGCGTTCACAGCGGCGTCTTCAATCACGCCTTTGTTCATGCCGGTAAGGCCTCCGGTATAATCGGCGCCGCTCACCGACATGGATGACAGCTCGATCCCGGTCATGTTGCCTTCATTCGTTCCGGCTGCACCGCCGGTATATTCGGAGCCGCTCACCGACATGGATGACAGCTTGATCCCGGTCATATTGCCTGCATTTGTACCGGCTATACCGCCGGTATAATCGGAACCGCTCACCGACATGGATGACAGCTCGATCCCGGTCATATTGCCTGCATTTGTACCGGCTATACCGCCGGTGCGATCGGATCCTTTGACCGCTCCTCCCGCTTTGATTCCGCTGATCGTCGCTCCCGCATGGTTGATCCCGGCCACAAGTCCGGTATTTTCACCGCCTGTGATACTCCCATCGACAAAGCTTACGTTCGCGATGGTTCCGTTGTTCTCGGCTGCGAAGCCGTAAGCGGACCGTCCCTCCGCCGTTCCCGTCAGGCCGGCAATTGATTTGCCCTGGCCGTCAAACTGCCCGGCAAATATGCCAAACGGCACCCAGTCATGATCGTCCATAACAATGTCCGCGCCAAGCGAAAGCTTGGTCATCTCTGGTTTGACGGTCGCTGTCCGGTTAAACAGCCTTAAATAGGCAAGCGCGGTTTCGTCATTGTACAGTCTCACAGCGGCATTCAATTGCTCCGCGTTGAGAATCGTGAAATCAGCGGGCTGCGGCCCGCTCAGGAAAGAGGCTTCGAGGTCAAAATTCCAGTTTTCATAACCGTACGAGCCGGCAAGGTCCTTATCCGCCTTATTTACCTCTGCCGTGCCCAGATTACGTCCAACCCCGTTCAGCGTGCTTAGATAATCAGAGGATGTCACCTTTCCGTTCCGGAAGTTGTAGCCAATGAATCCTCCGCTGAAGACGTTCGCTCCTGCCGCATCCAACGTAATGGCCGGGACGCGGGCAAAAGCATCCTCGATTATGCCGTCGTTGTAACCGGCAAAGCCGCCTGCATAGGATCTTGCAGGGTGATTGACGCCTATCGTCGCTACCCGTTCCTGTGCCGCGTAGGCTTGCCTGATGATCGCATTCCGCTCGACAACCCCGGCAAAGCCGCCGCTTTGCGTATCAAAACCGGTATTGGCCACCTCGCCGTCCGCATAAGCGCCAGTGATGGAATAACGGTCTACGGAACCCGCAAAACCGCCGACATAAGAACCGGTAATCCCCTGGACTTTGATATCTCCCTTGGCGTAAGCCCGGTCTACAGTCCCCGAGCCGGAGCCGTCTCCGCCAAGAAGGCCGGCAAAGCCGCCTGCATAAATGGTCGTGTCCGGATTATCGCAAAATGCTTCGACAGGAAGATCGGCATATGAATCCGTAATTGCGGTGTCGTCGCCCATTCCGATCAATCCGCCAACATATGTCGACGGCACCATTCCCGGTTTGGTGACGGCGCTGCCGATAGTGATTTTCTCTCCTGTCTTTGACACAGCGCGCACATAATGAATCTCACCGCCTGCAGCCTGACCGACCGCTCCGCCAACCTCATAGACGTTGCTGGAATCCGCACCGATCTTGCTGCCGGCTGCAGCATTGACAATGATGCCGTCGCTGAAGCCCGCGATACCGCCAACGACAGCCTTTTTGCCGCCGGTGACATCAAGAGAGGCCCTTGACTGAGAATAATAAATGGAGGCTGTCTCATTCCTGCCGACGATGCCGCCCACGAACAAATCCGCTTGCTGATCCGTTCCATTCGCCGCAATACTGATTCCGGATACGGAAGTATTGTAAAGCCCCGGATAAAAAGGGGCAGCCTTGCCGAAATCAAGACTCCTGTCGGGATTGCTCGCCGCTAATATTCCGGCAGCGCCGCCGATCGCCGATCCGCCCGTTTGCGCGGCTGCTTCTATTGCCATCTGCGCATCCGCTTGGTCCAGCAGCGAATCGTCAGACCGCCCGACAATTCCGCCAGCCGTAACCCCGTCTCCGGCAGCACGGATCGTGCCGCTTGCCTCAGTTTGCCGCGCCGCGGCATTGGCAAGCCTGCCCGCAATCCCGCCCACAGTAACCTGGGCGTTCCCGCCGTCAGCGGCAAGCGTCAGACCGCTGACTTGGACATGATCCAGGTCGTAGGTCTGGCTGCCCTTGCCGTTCTTGACTCCAACGATACCGCCTACGGTGCCGCTGCCCTTCAACTGCGGACCGTCCTGCATGCCGGTCAGCGTTATATTCGAGATTGGACTATCGGCAGCCGATTGGCCGATCAAGCCGCCGAGCACGGATCCTGCACCCAGCGCTTCCAGACTGCCATTCTTCAAGGCAAGTGACAACTTGTCGGCTTTGCCGGATATATGCTGTCCGATCATTCCGCCAAGCGTGTCCCCTGCGCCTGTCGACGAGATGCGGAAGTTCGCGGACATATCCCATTCCATGCCGATTACATCCCCGGCTTGTTTCCCGATCATTCCGCCGATGACCGCATTCTCTGCACCACTGCCCACACTGCCGTCAACAAGCGTAAAGCTGACCGTCTCCGGTGTGACCGCAGCGGAATTATCGCCAATCAATCCTCCGGCGACCGAATTCGCTCCAACGGCTTCGATCCGGCTGCCGCCTTCCATACGAAGCGAGAGTCGTGCCAGCGTTCCCGTGTTTTTGCCGAGAATGCCGCCGACCGTGCCGCCGCTGATTTCGGTGCCGTTCAACAGCCTGATCTCCACATCGGAGACCTCGCCCCTATTCAGACCCGCGAGCGCTCCTGTAAATTGCTCACCGGACACGGATAATGGCTCGAGGATGACCTTCCGCACCTTGCCTTGTTCTCCGATGACGCCGAACAAACCGGCATACTGATCATCGGTCGGCGCGCTGAGCCCGTCGATCAATTGGCTGTCCCCGTCAAAGGTTCCATTGAAAGGATGGTCTTCATCAATGCCGATCGGCACCCATTGATTCGACTGGATATGAATCGGGTTCAGCATCTTGATTGTGCGGTCTTCGAATGAGAACGGTGCGACACCTGGAATCTTGCCGTTCACAACCGCTGCCAGTCCCGCCAGCTCCGCCTCGGTCCTAAGCTCGAAGCTGATCGCTCCCGTATCACGCAAATACCAGTTGATATTGGCATTAACATCGTTCCCGCCGCCTCCTCCTCCGGTATTGGCTGTACGGACCAACTCCGGATACTGGTACGCGGCATTCATCGAGCCGTATCTCCACGTGCTGTCAAAATCCCATCCGGACAACGCGGGAAAGTAATCCCTGTTTTGAAGCGTGGTTGACAGGATGGTGCTGAGCCGTGCATAAACATTCAGCCAGATATAGTTGCCTTCGGCAAAATCCGGCAAATCCCCGTTGATGTCGTTGTCGACATCCTTCACATAATACGTCCTGTAAAGCAGTTCCTTGCTGGCATTGTCATAGCGCCCTGCAAAACCTCCCGCAAGCGCGCCGCCGCCTGCCGTGACCCGGCTTGCCGAATAAGCGGTCTCGACCGTGCCGTCCGTCAATCTGCCCACCAAACCGCCGGCATAAGAATGATCGGCATTCGCCGCAACTTCCCCTGCTGTATAGGAGTTGCTGATGCTCCCGGCCGCATGCGCCCCAACAAGCCCCCCGACAATCGTATAGCTGCCGTTGGCCGTTACTTTGGATACTGAATAGGATTTATCCACCGTTCCGCTGTTCCGGCCGATCAGGCCGCCCAAATAAACGGAATGGCCATTCGTTCCGTAGGCATCTCCTGTTACATCGATATCGACATAGGAGGCGATAACGCCGCCCCGGTTCTCGCCGGATAATCCGCCGGCGAGGGCATCTTTTCCTTTTAGCGTAAGATTGGCGTTGGAATAGGTGTAGTAAAGGGTTCCGCTCTCCGCATTCACCCCGGCTATCCCGCCCAATATGCCGGATTCCCCAATGGAGGAAACCGAGATTTTGTCGGAAATGCTGCCGTTGGCGATCAGGCTGCGATTCTCTCCAACCATGCCGCCGGTCACCGAATCCGGCGCATTGACCCATATTGTGCCGACCATGCGGCTGTTCTGGATGGTGCTGACCGCGTGAACCGGATCGTTCTCCGGATCTGTGCCCCGCTTATCATTGACGCCGACGATTCCGCCGACTATGGCGGAGACCCCGGTATCATTCACCTTGATGCTGAGCGCTGCCGTATTATTGTCTGCAAGGACAGCCTCGTCGGTACCAAGGTTATAACCGGCCATGCCGCCGACTGTTGTGCCTGGACTGCTCACAATGAGATTGACGGAACCGGAAAAAACCTGATCCAGCCTGGTCTTGTCACTGGTTCCGATGAGGCCGCCAAGAACAGAGGAAGCTGCCGAGGTCGTGCCGGTAATGACCAGATTGTCCGCATTCGTCAGTTCTCCGTCTCCAATGATGGCGCCGTTCTCGCTGCGGCCGGCAATTCCTCCGGCCTGCGCGTTGGTGCCTGCGGCGGTTATCATCGCGTAATCAGGCAGCTCGCCGTTCACCTGGAAATCGCTGATTTCGGTATTTTGCGCCGATCCGACAATCCCTCCAATGATGGCATTGACGCCGGTTGCCTTAATCAGCGCTTCCTCGCCTGCCAGAACCCGAACATGGTGGATGCCGGCCAAATCCGTCTGGCCGCCCGGCGTCTGTGAATGGCCGGCGATTCCACCGGCTTCGACATGGTTTCCGCCCGACTCAATCTGCAGGGCATTCACCTGAACATTGGTAATGGTGCCCGTATTGTGGCCGGCAATTCCTCCGAGCTCATTGTCTGAACCCTCTGCGACAATTGTGATATGGTCTGCCAAGCCCTGAGGCGTATCCGCGGCATTTTCTCCGAAAAGTCCGCCGATCTCAAGCGCGTCTCCTGCTGCCGATACCGTCAGGTTCCGGACTGTTAACGCATCGCTGCCGCTCGCCGCATCATTACCCAGCTCGATATTCGCAAGACCGGCAATTCCCCCTGCCTTGACTCCGGATGCCGGAACATCGATGCTAAGGTTTTCCACATTCAGATAGACTTCGGCTGACTGATTCCTGCCGACAGCGCCGCCCACGAAGCTGTCGGATGCATTCACCTGAATGTCAACCTGCTTAACGGTAACCGGAGCGACTTCCGTCCCGATATGCGCATCGGGAGTCAGACTGCCCGCAACCGCGCCCAGATTGTAGCCGCTTCTACCGTCCTCGCTGAGCAAGCCAATTCGGGTGACTCCGCTGTCCGTAACGGTAAGCGAACCAGTATTATGGCCCACTACCCCGCCGGCGGTCATCCGGTCGATGCCGTTTGCGGCAGCGAGCTTCACGCTGTCGCTGCCTGCTGCAGCTTCGTCGCCGACCGCTGCCCCGGCGATCGCACCTCCGGCGGCACCGGCAATTCCGCCAATGAAGCCGTCATGGGTCGTCAGCGTCCCGCTGAAATACTTGACCGCTGCGGCATCGACGGTACCTTGCATATAGCCGGCTACCGCTCCAATAACGCCATCAGCCGTAATGGCGGCATAGCTGCCCGCCGTATTGCCGGAAGCCGCATTATTTATAGTGCCGCCGTCCATGTAGCCGGCGATCCCCCCCGTATACGTGCCGGATCCGCCGCCAGTTGATACGATCGTGCCGCTGAAGGAATCCTGACTCAGAGCTCCGATGCCGCCCCCATCGGCGAAGTAACCAACAATCCCTCCTGTACTGACGAGATTCGTCAGGTCGGAAGCTGCCGCTGTGACGGTAATCCCCCCGGCAAACGCTGCATTATAGACTGTTTTATCGACTCCATCCTGCACAATGCCGATGAATCCGCCCGTATACAGCCTGGTATTACCGGCAACGGTAATATTGCCGGCGCTGCTCACGTTATCACTGTTTTCGGTGATTCCCCCGCCCGGGGCTCTGGCGTAAGCGCGATTGGACGAAATGCCTCCCGTGTACACACCCGTGCCTCCGATTACGGTAATCGCCCCGTTGTTCGCATAAGCATTTTCAGCCGGATTGTTGAAGAGAAGCCGGCTTCCGGCATAGCCGGTCAGACCGCCTGTATATGCGTTGTCCGGACCAACCGGCAGCGCTCCTCCGGATACCGAGACGGCCCCGGCGTTTGCGGCGGTTCCCGACAAGCTCAGCTCGCCCGTCACAGAGCCGAACAGTCCGCCGCTATATACCTGACTCATTCCGGACGCAGATACGCCCGCATTGTTAGCAAGATTGTCGTCCCAGGTCAAAGCGCCTTCGATGTAACCGGCAATACCGCCCGTGTACACATTGGTACCTCCGTTATTCGTCACGGCTCCAGTGTTGTTGAAGGCAAACGCATGGGTTCGTCCAACCACCAAGCTATCCATCGAACCTGCCAGGCCGCCCGCGTACGAACCGCTTGCCGCCGGAGCGGAAATACTCACCTGCCCGCTGTTTGATGTATCCTCCGAGAAGCTTGCGGTCCAGCTTGCTCTGCCCACGATGCCTCCGGAATAATTGCGATTCCCGCCACTGGATGAGACAGCGCCTGCATTCAGAATGATCGTATTGTCATCGCCCATGTTGACAGATACGGGCGCATATCCGACAATCCCTCCGGCAGATGCTTCATTGCCATAGGAAATGGCGTTAACCGTGCCGTAATTCCAGATCTTCTTGAGCTTGAGGCCGGTCCCGTATACTTGCCCTGCTACTCCTCCGGCATATACATCCCCACCGGAAGCTGTGATTGCGGCATGATTTTCCACGTTGGAGACCACGCCTTCACTCTGGCCGACGATGCCTCCTGCATAAGTCACGCCGGTCACCGTTGCGACAGATATCTGCATATCGGCTGCAACATTGATATCATATAATGTGCTGTTGTTCGTCATTTTGCCGACTGCCGCGCCCGCATAGACGGCCTGCGTAACGGAAGTCAGATTGATGCGGCCGCCCGTGAACGTCAGTCCGCCCACCGTTGCTTCATCCATGTATCCGATGAAGCCCGCGTACTCGGCATTGTCCACCGTCATGCCACCGATCGTTTTGACAACACCGCCAGCTGCAATAAGCGTTCCTCTGAAAGGATGATCCGCCGTGCCGATTGGCACCCACGTATAGGCGGATACATTCAGGTCGCCCGCGATCTCCAGCACCCTGCCGTTAAAACCGTCAATGGAGTAACCGTCGTCGCTCAATCCGCCATTGACCAGCTTCGCAATACCGGCAAGCTTTGCCGGCGTATCAATCGTAAAAGTCGCATAGTCCGGATCATACCAGCCGGTGTCGGCATAATCCGTCCAGTACTCCGCCCCTGCCTGTGCCGTGAAAGCCTTCCATCCGGCCAATCCGGCCAGCACCAATAACAACGCCAATCCAATTGCAAACCTTCTTGTTCCCGGCTTTACAGCCATTTAAGTCACCGCCTCAATTTGTTAAGCCCCCGCCTGAAAGCGGACATCCTGTACGTTCCCTCTTCTTAACAGCAAGGAGCCGGCAACCTGTTCGAGCGGTTGCCGGTGCTGCCTGTCATTATTTTCCGGTTATAAGGGCATCGAGCCGCATCACAATTGCCGCAGCCTGCGCCCGTGTCAATCTATCCGTTGGGTTGATTTGTTGATTCTCGCCCAGAATGATGCCTTCCTGAATACAAAGCGCTGCTGACAGCTTGGCCCACTCGGGAATGGATGGACCGTCCGCGAACGTGCCGAGCAATTGCGCAGCTTTCTCCTCTGTAAGATCGCCGCCGCGGCCGAGCGCGTTCAACAGTCTGCCCGCCATGGTCATCGCCTCAATCCTCGAAATGGTCGCGCCCGGACCATATGAACCGTCGCCCATTCCGGTGACAATACCCATTTGCGCGGCAATGGCTACGCTTTGGTAATACCAGTCCTGCTTCCTGACGTCGGCAAAGGATGCCCCCGCCTGTTTATTCATCATGCCTGCGGCCCTAAGCAGCAGCGTCGGATACTCCGCCCGCGTAATATTGCTGTCCGGCTCGAAACGCCCAGCGCCTCTGCCCATCACAAACATTTTGGACGCTGCCTGATCAATCGACTGCCTGGCCCAGGAGCTGGCCTTCACATCGGTGAACGATGCGCTTTTCCGCATGAACACCAGACTGCCGCTTCCGGTCAATTGCACGTTCACATAGGCCTGATTGCCGGACCGCTCCAGCTTCCACGGCAGCGTGGTCCATGCCCCGTCCGGGCTTCTCAGCACGACCGCCGTTATATCCTCAGGCTTGATTGCACCCGGCACCGCGATGCGGGCGGCGGCGTAAGAATGCCAGTTGGCTGCGGGAAGATTCGTACGGATCGAAATCCCCTCTCCTGATCCGAGCATGGAGGCATCGGAATCATCCGCAATTTGTTCCAGCGCTTTAAGCGCAGAAGCGTCGTTCGGATCGATGGATACCTCCAGATCCTGCTCCATTCCCGCCAGCATATCGGGCGTCAGCGTCAGGCGGCCTGCAGGAACATCGATGATGATCCGCTGCCCCTTATCCGCAGCCTGCTGCACGAGCGCCTTCTCGAATTGGAAAGTATAGCCCTTCAATGATGAATCCCTGGATACAATCCGGATATCCGACGTATCGTCTGTTATATCCTTGGTCGTAATCCGGGCGGTCAGCCTGCCGTCGTCTGTCCGCTGCGCGTCAAACGGCTTGTCGTTCAGGCTGAGCGCCGGATCTTTCGGACCTACGGCCGGAGCCCCCGCTCCGCCGAAAAATCCGCCTACCGATTGCCATACCTGGGCGGTAAGCTTAGCTGAAGCCGCCACGGCCTTTTTGTCCGAAGAGGTCCGCTTCGCCACCACTATGATGTTGCCCGGCTGGGCAGCAACCACTCCGTCTTCAGGAAGGAAGCCCCAATCGCTCAGATCCTCATTCAATGATGGCTGCCTCGCAGTCTCCGATTGCGAGAATACGTTGTAAACCAGCTGATAGCCAAGCATTTCTCCCGGATTGTCTATCTTGACTTCGCTCAAGGCGCTCTCAAAAGCGATTGGAGACGTTGAAGCTTCCAAATGACCGAGCCCCGTCGGTTCAGGCACTTCCACGGAAACAGCCTGCATCGCTTCAAGCGTGACGCCGTCTGCCAGTTCGTAGCTTGCCTGAATCAGGCTCGCCCCTGTTTCTTCCGCAGTGATCGTTCCGTCATCGGCCAAAGTCACCGAATCGCCCTGCAAAAGGGTATAGCGGACCCGATCGCTTGCGGCCGTAACCTCCTTGCATGACGGTTTGCCTTCCGTTAAATCGCCCTCCGGCATGCACAACACGACCTGGAGCTTCTGCTTGTCGCCTGGCTTCAAGCCAAGCTCCCGCTCGCCCGGCTGCGCTCCCGCCTTCTGGATGGCGATCTCTGTCGGAGCCTGGAATTTGTCGTTCGTCACTTCAACGACCGCCTGATTGTAGTTCCCCGCTTTGTCGTGAGCCTGCACCGTCAGCTCTACCGTCGGAGCATCCGAGCTGACAGCTACTTCTCCTGAGAATTTGCCGTCCTCTGCTACGGTAAGAGGAGTAGTGTTCGTGCCATCCAGCACCTCCAGCGTGTCGCCAGTGGTCGTCTGGCCGGAGAAACGGATTTTTCCGTCTATCGTTCTGTCTCCGGTGATCGGCTCGTCCAGATACAGAATCGGAGCGATCGTATCCACGGTCAGATACAGCATCTTGACGGAGCTGTCCTGCGTCTTCGTATTGGTCACACGCAACTCGATGGCATAGGTGCCGTCCGTTGTGAACGGATCAAGCTGCAGCACGCCATGGCTGCCTTCGCCGTCTTTTTGCAGCGCAACCTTGCCGACGGATTTGCCGTCGTTGATCGCCTCTACTTCGACGCTTGGAAGATCGGAGTACAGCTCAACGCTCTGCTGTGCCGTATTTTTCGTCGTGATGTCGATTCTGGCTGTCGGCGCCGAGAAGTCTTTTGTTTGCTCGAGCTTTGGCTTGACCGGTGCCGGAAGCAGCGTATTCACACTGTCGACCCTCTCTGCATAATGATAGTTTTCATTTTTGTCCGCTTCCTTGTCAGGCTTGACTACGGCCTCGACACCGATGACGTATTTCTGTCCGACCTGCAATCCGGAATACTGGACATCTTTCGGGTCCAGCGCCGTACCTTCCAGGCTGCTTTGATCGACCGTATTGTCGGTTGTCGTCGCGGACCAGCCGCCGAGCAGAATGCCCTCGTACTTGCCGGTTGCCGCATTCCAGTGATCGGCCAGCTCCTGTTCGGTAAACAGAATGTCGCCAAAATTCGGATATGGCGCAAGGCTGCCGTTCTGATCCTGCAGCGCAGTAAGCACATAATCATGCTCGAACGATTCCTGACCGGCTTTCTTCGCCGCAGGCTTGAAGGACAGCGAGAAGTATCCGTCGCCCGCAGGCCTGATCTCCACATCGGTTACTTTGCTTGGCGCAAGCGGATCGACGATACTGATCTTCTCAGGCGACGATTTGGTGCCGAAGGTGGATGCCGACTTGAGCTCGGCACGCAGGTAATAATCGCCCTGCTGCAGCAGCCCCCGGATATCCTCCTCGCCGCCCAGCATATCCACCTTGGTGATATCGATGTCCGTTTTGCCGCTTGTCGCGGAGCCGGACTTGCCGCCGTTATTGCCAACCGGCAGTCCTTTGGCAATCAGCATTCCCGGATCGCCCGGATCGAGCACCTCCTGCCCGTTGGCCAGCTTGGCCGTGTTCGAGGATACGGCATTCTCCGTTAAATAGAGGTCCACCGTGTCGCCCGTCTCGGCGTTGTCCACGGTCCAGCTTGCCGTAAATTTATTCGTATCTGCTCCGCTTTGCGTCAGGTTCACCTGCTTCAGCTGCGGAACCGTCGGTACGTTAATCAGTCTGGTTTCGACCGACGATTGCGCGGTAAGCGTCCAGCTTCCGCCATTCTTGACCTTATCCTCGGGAAGAATGATATAGGCCTTCCGGTGATCCACCTTGTCGCTGGACGAAGCAGCGGAAATATACTGCGTAAAGGCGTTCGCGTCAGGATTCGTATTCGTGTTGTCGAAAACCACCGGATACGCCTTGCCGCTCGGGTCCTTCAGTGTAAAGCCTGGCATTTCCTTATCGGTATACTCCATTTCGATAATGGCGTTTCCGCTCACGCCGCTCATCGGAATTTCGTGAATGCGTCCATTATTGGATACCGTAATCCCGCCGACGCCGATGTCCATCGACCCGTTATCCAGCAGCTGTACGCCTTCGGAAATGTCCCGGTAGGTGATCTGCTGCGTCTCTTTCTCGGCATCCACCCAAGAGGTCGCGACCGTCTTCATCCCCTGCCCGATAACAAGCAGGCGCGGTCCGCGCTCGGGATCATTGATCAGCAGATCGGCAAAGCCGTCTGGGAGCTGTTCGCCCGAGGTGCCGAATTCGACGCCTCCGCCCCAGTAGTACGTAATTCCCAGGGAAATAAACAAAATGCCGATGCTGCCCCAGATCTTGTCGTTATTGAGGCCGAAAAATACGCTGGCCAGCGGCATCCCGCCGACGACAGGCACATCCTCGGGTATCTGTACTTTCGCGCCGATATAGCCTTCAAAGTCGATCCGGTGCTTCTCGAGATTTTGTCCGACAAAAATTCCGACCTTGCCCACAATCAGATTCCAGCCGCCGATGTCCACTTCCGCTGCCATATGCACGAACCACGGACTTGTCCACTGAGCTTCAATCAGCGCCATGGTCAGCATCTTGATCAACTGGTCGTCTTCGGGCTCGGCCACCGCGGAAAAATCCATCGTTCCTTCCAGCTTTATGCCCGTACGCTTCAAGGTCATGTCGATATCGCCGAAGAAGTAAGCCGGCGCAACTCCGAAGCGCAAGCCCACGCCGGCCTGCAGCGTAAGCGGGAACGGATCGTCCTTCGTTCCTCCGGCGATCGTATCGGCCAGTTCACGCACCGCTCCCCGCAGCGCAGTCAAATTCAGCGCCCCGGCAATCGGAATGCCCGGCGCCGGCAGCGTTGTTCCGAATGCAATGACATCGGGCAAGATGCGGCCGTCTGCCACCTGCTTGAAGGAGAGTTCCGCAGAAATTTCCGTCATGCTTTTCAATTGGGCGTCGAATTTTATGCCGTATTGATTCGACACATCGTCCACAGGCTGCACAAAATGCACGATATCGATTTCGCCGCTCGGGCTGCCCGGTTCTTCCTCTTCTTCTTTGCCCCCGCCACCGCCTGGACTTCCGGGTGTATCCGGATTTTCTGGCGTACCAGGGTTTCCGGGCGCGTCAGGATCCTCGGCTTCACTGGTTTCCTCCTCATCGGAGTCCTCCGGCTCGATCAATCCAATTCCTTCATTGAGATTGAACTTGAGCGCCGCATCGATTCCGACAAAACCTTTGTCGTTGAAGATGACGTTGCGAACCTCGGCATTGATAAAGCTCAGGGAAATGCTCCCGCCGAAAGATACGCCGCCCTGTCTGAGCACGAAGTCGTTAAACTTGATGCCAAACCCGCTAAACGAAAACCCCGGCACTGCGAACAGGCTGTGCTTGTTGAAATATACGAGCGGCACCGTCACCTGCCGAAGCGGATTGATCTGGTCGCCAAGCGCTCCCGACGCCCACTGCAGGCCGCCGTTCAGACTTAAGTCCATCGGATTGCCGCCGCTTTGCGGATAATCCTCAGGGAAAAGTGAATAGCCGTCGCCCAAGGATTTCTCGAAGCCGTTATAGAAGTCCAGCGTCCATTCTCCCTTATGGAACACGAAACCGCTGCTGGCCACGCTGAGCGTGCCATCTCCTTTCACAAACAAGGTGTCGAAGAAAGGCATGTCATTATAGCCCGCAAGACCGGACAGATTAAAAGCATCCAGCTTGCCGCGCACGAACACCATATCCTTGCCCTGGTAGGCGACGGCGTCATTGATAATCGCCGGCTCGGTCTTCGTGTCCACCACGACCTGCTTGTCGTCGCTTCCGCCGGACTCCTTGATCATTCCACGGATGCTGACAAGCATTTCACGGTCGGGATGCTCCTCCGAATCGAAGAATTCCTCGAATTCCTCCTCGGAATCAAACAGCTTGTATTCGTAGGCCGGCAGCTCCGCCAATGAATCCGTGTCCAGAAACGGACCCATATCGAAGCCCGAATCCACCGCTTGGCTCGCAATTTTCAGGAATCCCATCGCCGTTGTATAAGCCTGGACAGCGTTGAACGGATCCCCGGGGTTCTTAAACTTATTCGTCGGATAGGCCTCGTTAAGCTCATCCAATTGCTCCTGACCCATGGATAGGGGGACGGAGCTTAAGTCGACTGTTTGCTTGTAGACAGCCATGAGCTGCGCTTCCCGTATCCGGGTCGCGTCATTGTCCGTGACAATAAACGTCTGTTTCGTCGCTACGCTGTACATTGAAGCGATATCCGTATTGCCTCCGGTATCGCCTTTGTAGTCAATTTGGACCCGGTATTCGCCAAGCGGCAGATCCGGCCCGAGGCCGCTCTTGTCCTCGATAGCCACGCCCTTGTCGTCTACCTGATCGCCGCCACGATACGTGATGCGCATATCGCCGGAGAAGCCGTCATCCGTCGGCTGCAGAATGACCGAGCTTTTGACCGGCACCTTGTAGCGCTCGCCGCTGGCCACATTCTCCAGAAACAGGTCAAAGTTCGGTTCAGCCGAGTCGTTGCCTGTATTATACGCGTCGATGTTCGTCATATTGACCGTTATATATTTCACATCGCTTGCGTAGTTCTCTTTGGGGGAGAGGCCGTAGGCCGTTGTCGGCACCGCGTCCCCGACAGCAGGCAGCAGAATGAAGTTGGCTTTGTTGGACTCATACTGCGCCTTGATGCCCTGATCTTCTTCCCCGGCAAGCGTCTTCTCCGTTTCCGGACTGCTAGCCGTCAGCATGTACTGTCTGGTTGTCGGCCAGGGCTTGCCTTTGGCTTTCACCTTGAAGGTGGCGGTTACCGTATCGCCAGGCTTGTATTTCGGAATAATGCCCTGCTCCGCTTCCGCCGGAGTGGCCGTCTTCTTGAATGTCAGCTTCTTGCTGCGCCCCTGTTCCGTCTGGGCGCTGCCGTCTGTGTTTCTCACCACATTGCCCTGATCATCCAGCTTGACGAAATCAAGTCCGTCATCAAGCTCCATAATGACCTCGATTTGCGATTGTTCCATATTGAACGCGGGCAGATTCTCCACTTCCGCGTTGATATCAAAGACGCCTTCATCGACATATGCGCTTTCGTCTTCATTTGCAGCAAGCTGCAGCGGCGTATCCAGATAACGGATGGAGAATACCTTGTCCGGAGCGACAAGCTCGCCCAGACCGTAGACGGTTTCGAACGATTGCGACGCCTTGTCGGCGATCACATTCGGATCCCAATAGAAAGCTACGGCGGAGTCGGCAGTTCCGTAGTCATTCGTATCCGTCGTATAATCCAGATTGCCATCCGGAGTATAATCCCACTTCGTATTGGCAAGACCGTTCCAATGTCCGACCTGCATCCTGTCCACAATATTGATGTTCTGCTCGGCAAAGTTGTTGAAGCCGTAGGCCATGACGTCAGTCGCCGTAGGCTTGCTCAGATCGAGCTTGTCCCGCATAACCCAATACGGCGGAAGTTTATAGTACGCTCTGTCTTCTGGAGAAATCTGTTCATTATCTTCCGGATTGTGCACCAGTTCCCGTTCGACCGTGAGCGGCTGCTCATAGGCCGTGCCGATCTGGAAGGCGGGACCGTCATTGCCGCCCACCATCGTATCCAATAGAATGCGGGTACCCAGCTCCACCTGATGACCGCTGTTGTTAAGCACCTCATAGCGGATGTTGATATTGCCCGCATTGAGCTTGTCGGATGGATCGGCATACAGCATCAATACCTGTTTGATTTGAACGCCTTTTATTGTCCAGACCGTTTCAATCTGCTTGGTGCCGTCGTTGTTCTCGATAATGCTCGGCTTGGATGTCTCAGAGAAGAAATCGATGCCGAATTTGTATGGATTGCCGAATATATAAGGAGTCCCGTCAATCTTGAAGGTCGTAAAAGAAGTTTCCGGATCATCACCCTGAAAGAGCAGACTTACATTCTGGTCCTTCTTGCGAATGGGCTGCCCGTCCACCGTCCGGATGCCGAACCGGCCGGAGGCATTGTCGACAGTAATTTTAATAAAATCATTTTGCAGCTCCGTCACCTTGGGCGCGCTGATGTCCTCCGCAAGAGCGGACGAGATCCCGCTCCCCGAATAAAGGAACAGCAGCAGCGCGAGCACGCATGCAAGCAATTTGGTAAACAGCTTCAAAACGAACTGCCTCCTCTTGTGAAGTCTCTTTTTTGTATTCACGGTGGTAAGTGATGGCCCTTGAGAAACCCAGCCCAAGCCACCGCATCTGTTTCGATCAGCCTTATGACTTCGCGCTAGCCTTTCTTACTGATGAAGAAGGTCGCAAACTCGCGTTCCCGCTCCTGATTCCGGACTATAATCGTGTACCAGCCGGCACTTGGGAAGCTCACTTTGAAATTGCCTTTTACCAAATCGCTGTATGAAATGCCCGTGGCGATATATTTCATCTGCCCTTCCCGGTACAATCCGGACTGGTACAGCAGGTCGTAAGTGCCTTTCTCATTGACCTGATCGCGTCCGCCAACGTTCACAACGTTGTAGTTTGTAATATTGAACGTAAGCGTGCTTTGATCGAAAATGGCTGTCGTCGCGGAGGAGCCGGATATCAGCAGACCGTTCGCGAATATGCTCATGCCATCCTTGTCGACTACCGTCACATACTGGGTGGCTGTCGCCTTATTGCCCACCTCGTCGACGGCCGTGTAGGTCACAAGCTGCTGCGTGCCATCCGTCTTGCTCATATCCAGTCCGCTGACGATGACGCGGATAGAGCCCTCGACCGACAGATTATCCGAAACCTGGAATCCGCCGAGACCCATTTCTTTGGCCTTGTCTGCGGTAACGATATAACCGCCGGCAGCAGGGTCCTTCACCAGACCAAGCGCATCCAGATTTTTCTTCACGATGCCTACAGCCGGTAAATTCAGTTCAATCGACGGCGGTGTATTGTCAAGTCCCTGAATATCGAGAGGCACCTTGACCGCATTGCCCACGATATCCGACAGGGCAACGGTCGTCGCTCCATTCGCGGAATAGGTCCGCGTGTAGCTGAATGAGCCGTCCGCCTCGCTGATGGCATTCGAATAGCTGCCGTTTTCGGCTTTGGTCGGAGCTATGCCGAGGAATACACGGTTCGGCGACGCCGTTTTGCCGGTTAGCGTTACCTTCACATTTCCTCGGGCAGCCTGCTTGCCGTTTACGGTCTTGATCTGATTCTGCGGCAGCGGATTGCCCGCGCTATCCACGAAAGTATAGGTGATCGAATCGACTGCCGGCGGACTTGAGATGATGTTGTCGACCACCTCTTTAACGACGTCCGTATTGCCGTACTGATCGGAGACGATGAAGGAAACCGTACCATTCTTCTGCAGCATGATCGTATCCTTGCCATCCACTGGAGTGATGGTGACGTCCTCGGCCTCATCATTGGCTTTGACCACCGTCAGGTTGACGCCGGAGGCAAACAGCACATTGCCGCTGCCGTCCTTAATCGTGCCGTAGCTCTTGCTGTCGTTCTCCCCATACGTATAGGAGCGGACGACCTCGACCTTCGGCACTGCTTTACGAATATTTTCAACGTTGGCCGTAATGTCATTGGTGTTGCCGGCCTCATCCATCAGTTGGAAGGTAAAGCTTCCGTTCTCCGTAAATGTATAGGACGTCCTGCCGTTGTTATTGAGCACTCTGGCTGGCTCGGACAAATCGACCAGTTGAACCGTCACATTGCCGTTGGTCGGAATTGTCTTCAAATATTCAATCTCACCATGCGGCAATATGTCGTCGATGTTGCTGACGGAAATATACAAGGTGCCCGTACGGGTATCGTCCGCAATGTCGGTAAGGTCAAAGGCGTACACGCCGCTTGTGTTGACTTTGAATGTATTGCCCGACCGGACCGGAGCGGACGGATTCACAGCCGCAGGCACCACTTTGATGCCAAGCGGAGCCGTGACGTTAATGTCGACGCCTACGCTTGGCTTCACCGGCCGCGTTGTGCTCAGCGATGCCAATGCATAGACCGGCTGCTGCGTAGAGACACCCGACGTATCCAGCTTGACCGGATCACCGACGATACCGCCCGGCGTGCGGAATTTGACCTGGAGCTGCAGAGCCGCCGGCTTGTCCGTCGGCACCTTCAACGAGACGAAATTCGTGTAAGGGCTCCATTTCATCCAACTGGCTCCATTGTCCGGGGATACGGAATATTCATAGCCTGTTTTGTCCTCCGCTCCGAGGCCCAGCTTCACGATCGCGGTGTAGCCGTCCAGCGTGTCGCCATACAAGTAGATCAAGCCTGCTGACACAGAGGTCGGAGGAATTTCGTCAGCCTCCCTGGATATATTGAACGTCCCCGTATGCGTAATGCCGGCGTTGCCGATTCCGTCAAGGGCAAGCACGTATAAGGTATAACGCGCCGTTTCGCCCGGCTGCAGCCCCAGATTGTCGACTGCCGCCGTACCGCCTTCCAATGGCTTCCATCCGGGAGAGCTCACATCCGGTATTGCATCCCCATCCTTGACAAACTGATAGGTCGCGCTTGCACCAGCCGGAGTGTACAGTTCATTGATCGCAACCGCCACGCTCTGGGAGGGCCGCGGATAATCGGAGCCGGTTCGGCTGAACGTCACTTCCGGAGGCAGGTTATCGAAATAATAGGCCTTGGAGAAGTAGTATTTCTTCTCCATACCGGACTGGTCCAGCTTCGCCAGTATATGAAGATACTGCTTTCCGTTTAATGCCGGATCAGCCGCAATCGCGTAGCTTAAAGTTCCGTCGTCCGCTTGATTAACAGCTGCAAGCGGCGTGAACGCACCGTCATCTGCGGGATGTACGGGACTTGAGCTGAAGGCATAGCCGGCAAAAAGCGGTCCGGCTGCCGCATCCTCCAGATCGGCTAATGGCTGATTGCCTGCGCCGTCGTCACCATCCGAATAGGTCGCATCAATGACCGTCTGCTCTCCTGTTCCGGCTTCATCATCCGAATAGGTCGCAGAGGTAACGGTTGACAGCAGCGAGCCGCCGAGCAGGAACTGTACCTCATGACTGTTTACATAAACGTCGGCTTCGGGCTCCGGAACGAAGCTCCCGGTAACGGCATTGACGGAATTAACCGTCACAGTCTCGCTCGTGAGGGTCTGCCCGTTGCCTGCATGATCCGATGCTTTCACGTAAAGGACGTAGCTGCCGTCCTCAATAATGTCATTCGACGTGGCCAGCGTCAGCGTGCCTCCCGAGCCCGGGAGATCCTTCCAATCGACGTCCTGAGGCTGAGCGCCTGCTTTCACCCATTGATATTGGCTGGTTTGGATTCCGCTGTGGGGATCATTCACCGTCACCTTGACCTGAACGGAAGAGGTATCGTTCCCGGTGGTGCCGTCAAATGCAATATCCGGCGCACGGTTGTCCACCTTGACGGCAGTCACATTATGCGTCCAGTTCGAATCGTCGTTCCTGAAGTCGGCCAGCGGCCAGACGCTCAGATCGCCGTAGCTGCCCACTTTCGCCAGCGCCTGATTATTGGCGTAGAAGATCTTGTCCGCCTCTGAGCCCGGCGCTTCGTCCAGCCAGTCGCTGTACTCTTGAGCATGGTCCTGGATATAATTGTCCTTCTTCTCTTCCTGCATCAGCTCTCTCGCCGAATCCCAGGTCATATCCGCCGTCCAGACATGCAAATACCATTCGCCGCTGTTCGGGGCGGTCAGCGCCTCCGGGGGAAGCGGAATCAGATTCGTTTTGTTGTTGACTACGCCAAGATCAAGCTCCGCCAGTTGCGCATTGCCCGGATACAGCTCCTCTCTGGGCTGTTTGCCAGACAAGGCGTACCGTTTGACGGCTGTGAACGGATCATCAAATACGGGATTGGATGGATCAATTATTGGTTCAACCGGTGCGTCTTTGAAGGGATCTGTCTCGCTGCGCGTCCACGCATAATAGACCAGTCCGACAGCCGGAGAATTCGATCCCGTCAAATTCGAAGGACGATAGATACCCTTGCTCGGCCGGGTCGTTCCGGGCTGCACCGGATCCAAGGCCGGTACAATCAGCGGCGGATCGTTGGCGTCGATCGTCACCTTTCCATTCTTCCGGTACGTTTGATTGTCGGCTCCGCCATTCTCGAAATGATATCCGATCGCCGGCGGCGTATTGTCAATCGACAATCCTGCCCAGTCAATTTTCGAATTGACATTGGCTCTGTCATCGGCGTTGACATCCGCAGGCCAAACACCGTCATAGTTGATGGGCTGGATCAGCATATTCCCCGCATAATCCCGCAGCACGTTGGTGTCGGACGGTTCATTCGTTGCGGGATTGATCGGAGCCTTGTCATTCGTCAAGGCCACCGCCTTGAGCAGCGGTGTTTCCACTTCCTGTCCGTCCGGAATCTGGAGACTGAAGGTCCACTTGTCTGTTCCTTCTCCTGCTGTATACGTCGCTTTCATACCATTATTCAAAAGTAGGAACGTCTTGGTTACGTCCCATTGCCTGTTCACGACGGCCGGCTCCGAGAGCTGCAGCGTGAAATCGAACGCATCATGATTATTAAGATTAACGCCGGTAAGAATTTGCGGCTGTATGCCGTTGCCTACCTTCGTGTACTTGGGAGGCACCGCATCGACTATGACGCGGAAGCCCTCTTTGCTGTAGTCGAACGGATCAACTGTTTTGCCGTCCAGATAATTATTGCTGCCCCCGTTGGCTGTACCGGGAAATGAAATATCCGCCACATTGCCGGCCGCGTCTGCGAACACGGCATCCTTGAACTTTTTCTCCAAAGGCTGGTCTATCGGCGGATCTCCCGACGTATCGTCGTCCGGATCGATCAGTATTTTCGGTTCAAGCGGATTATTGCCGCTGTTATGGTACTGGGTGCCCGTATATTGATACGCAATGCTGTCATGAAGAGGAAACTTGAAATACTGATACGGGTCCCCTTGATTGGCTGAAAAAGTACTTTGCGTGTATGTCTTGCTGGTCAAATACTGCGCTTGCCCTGAGGCCGGCAGACCGGTTCCGGCTGGATTGACAAACAGCGGATGCTTAAGAAAAGCATCCGCATTCGCCGCAACGACTGTCGTAGGGCGTACGGGCTCGCTGAAATTGTAAGATAATGAAATATTTTCGCCCTTCTTGACATAAAGCTCCTGCTGATTAATCTTGTTGTTTGGCCATTCCTCTCCATTGCCGGTGAACGTATAATCCGTCATCTCCGGACGTTCTTTATCCTGAAACTTGACAAATAAACCTCTGGGTCCCGACGGAGCGTCTACGCCATCTCTGACACCGCTCACCTCGATCCGAATCTCGGTCGTCGGAGTTATCGTCACCACAGCACTTCTTGCCGAAACCCCGCCGTCCCATGCTTCTTCATACAATACTTCCGTTCCGTCCACGTAAATCCATGTTCTCGTTCCCTGGAAGCAATTTTCAAGACTCAAAAAGCCGCAGCCGCCTGATGTTTCAGTCCAGTGAAGGGAGCCCCATCCCACAATCGCTTGCGCCTGCCCGCTTTGTGCAATTGCCTTTAGAGCAGGATTGTCAGCTACGTTAATGATGAATTGGGCCGATTCTCCTGAATGGACGAAGACATCCCCGTTAGCAGGATCCATATTGATCCCGTCACTCTTGGTGAAACCCGGCTGATTACTGGCAAAATTAAGAAACGAATTGTCCGCCTCATGCGATAAATTTCCGATAAGCGTACCTGCGCCAAAAGTCACCTCCAAATCATCGCCTGCGGCCTCCGCCTTCGGCGCAGTCCAGACCGGCAGCAGCGAGAAAAGCAGACTAAAAACCGCTGTCACCGCCAGCCATTTTCTCAACTTTTGGCTATTCAACATCAACATATGACCCCCCAGCTATAAATCTGATTCCAATTACCTATATTACGCCAGGATTCTCACAAAACGCTGACAAGCTTCGACAATAAACCGTTCATTTCAACGAAAATAAACAGGCTTCGAAGCGCGTCCATCCCACACGCCTCGAAGCCTGTTTATTTCATTTCCGTTTTTATTTTTTTATAAAGCCTTCTAACCGAAGCGGAGGGGGCGATCCCCACTTCCTTCAGCAGCCAATCCTCCATTTTTTTATAATGCGTGAAGAAAGAAATTCGGTCTTTCCGCAAAACGTAGATGCTCAGCAGCCATTCATGCGCCGTCTCGTCATATGGAACCCGTTCGAGCATGAATTGAAGCAGTTCATGCGCCCGATTAACATTTTTCGCGTCCATACAGACGCGGATCAGCTGTTTGGCAAGCTCGGCGAAAATCTTCTGAACACGCTCCTTCTCCGACTCGCACCATGCGTAATCCTTGTCCCCGAACAATGTGCCGCGATATTGAAGCAGCATCCGCTCGGCATCATCCAGTGACTGATCACTCGGCGTCAGGCTTTGGCTGCTGAGTTCCACCAACTGCCTGTAATCGCATGAATCAAGCAGTTCAAAGCGATACACGCCTTTTCTTGATTCCAGATGGATGCGGACACCGTTTTCCAGAAGGGTCTTCTTCATCCGGTATACGGAAGTGTGCAAATTCTGCTCCGACTTCTCCGGTTCCTGCTCCGGCCACAAGGCTTCGCATATCGCCCATTTGGAAAGATCCGTGTCGCGGTGGGTCAAAAAGTAGGCAAGAAGCTCTTCCGTCTTCATCGTCGGGAAGCGGACCGTTTCCCCGTTCCTTCCAAAAACCGCGAAGCTGCCGAAGCATTGAATGCGCGCATGTGCACTCTCCGCCGCCCGGTTCAGGGAACTTCCCCTCTCCTTCCGCTTATAGATTCTCTGAATCGTACGCTCGAGCAGGCCTGGATCGACCGGCTTCAGCAAATAATCTATCGCATTGACCCGGAACGCCTCCAGGGCGTACTGGCTGTAGGCTGTGGTAAAAATAATTTCCAGATCCTCCTGCATGTCCAGCAGCAGCGCCGCCAGTTCGAGACCGTTTCTTTCCGGCATTTCAATATCCAAAAAAGCCACATCCGGCCTCAGCTCCGGAAATGCTTTGAGCGCTTCGGAGGCTTTGGTAAATCCACCGACAATCTCCACGTCTTCCCGGACATTGAGTATTTGCTGCAAGCGGTGAATGGCCGGTCGCTCATCATCCACGATGACTGCTCTTAACATTATTGATGCCTCTTTTCAGTTTGAAATTCCACCCAATATGCAAGCACCGCATAAAAAGACGGCTGCATTTTTGCACCGCCCCGCGGGTCAATTAAATTGAATCCAATAAGCTGTCCAGCCTTAAGGCGCATCTTCAGATGACACTGGTTAATGAATATCTACAGGCATATCCTTAACCTGGTTTTTGAAATGTTCTTGCGCGGAGCCTGCTTTTCTCTATTTATTCGACAATAATTGGCAATATCCTCCTATTGCCCAAAAACACGGCTCCAAATAATTTCCCTTTAAGGCCATCCAGCAAGCATCTGCCGTGCGAACAACTGACTGTCCGCAGTGATGCGATACTCAATCTCGCCGTTCAGATCCGTGCGTTTCACATCGGCTCCGGCAGCGGTTAAACGCTCCATGACCTCGCCGTTCGGATGTCCATACGTATTGTTCCTGCCGACGGAAATGACCGCAGTATGAGGCTGCCAGTAGGCAAGCCACTCCGGTGTGGAAGAGGTTTTACTTCCGTGATGGGAAACTTTCATTACGTCGATGACATTCGATTTTGTTTTATTTATTGCTTGATTTTCTTCATGTTCACCGATAGCAGCGCTTGCCGGCTGTTCGAGCAAAGCTCCTCCGGATTCAGAAATCCGGGAAAGAATCGCACGCTCCTCCGCTGCATCGGCATCGCCGGTCAGCAGAAACGATCTTCCGTACAGCTCTACGATCATCGCTACGCTCTGCCCATTCTGTTCCTCCACCAGAGGAATAGTGTCGGATTCGCTATCCCTGTTTCCTCCAATTAAGGAGATGGTCGCTCCATCGTCGATAACCCAGCTTTGGCCGGCCTCGCTGCGGTACATCGGAATTCCCTTGTCAACGGCAGCGCCAAGCATGGAAACCGCATCATCGGAGCGCTTGAAGGTACCGTTCCAAAGCATCCCTTTGACAGGAATATTGTCTATGACAGCCCGCAGCCCCTTGATATGATCGCTGTCCAGATGAGTCATGACCAGCAGATCTATCTGCTGCACGCCGCGCTTTTGCAGCAGCGGAACAAGGACCTTGCGGCCTACCTCGAACGGATCGTCGCGATCCTTCCACTCCTCCCCCTTCTTCCGAAAGCTCACCGAGCCCCCTCCATCTATGAGAATATGCTTGCCATGAGCTGTCCGGATCAGAATGGAATCTCCCTGCCCCACATCCAGAAAGCTGACGTAGGCATCGTTATTGTTCCATTTCGGATAATAGGCCCACAGAATCGGAGCAATCAGCGCCAAGCAAAGCAGGACGGAAATTATAATTCGACCGGTGGATTGGATAGGCTGTCTGGAACCCGATGCGCCAAGGGAAGCCTCCGCCCGGTTCGGAAGAAGCGAACCCAGAGGTTGGGTAACGTCTTCTTCCACCCACTGCTTTCCGCCCATCGGTCGGGTATCGTTGTCAGGCTGCTTCGATGACTTCCCGAAGATTGGCTGCAAGCCCCGACGATGAAGCAACGACAGGCACAATCCTATTGATGCGTACATATAAAGAACCCAGCCAAACGGCGGCGAACCAATAATGAAGCGGAGTTGCTGGAATCCGCTTAGCTGCAGTACAACGCCAAAGCTCAAACGGTTGGCTACTGACGCAACCGAACCGAGCCACGCTGCTCCTGCATGCCATAGACTGTCCAGAACTAGCGCAGCTCCTCCAAGGGGCATAACGATGAAGCTGATGAACGGTACCAGAATGAAGTTTGCCAGCAATGAAAGCAGGTGGATCTGATTAAAATAATAGATAGTGAGCGGAAACGATACAGCCTGGGCCACCACCGTTACAGCGATCAAATCAAACAGCGCCTTCGAGCGTTTGCCACGGGGCAGTAATTTCCTGACAGGCTGTACGCCCAGAATGAGTCCGGCTGTAACAAGAAAGGATAGTTGAAAGCCAACATCCTCAAGCAGATAGGGATCCCAAACCAGCATCAGCAGCGCAGCGGCTGACAACAGGTGCAGGCCGTCCTTCAGCTTGTTCAGCCGCGCCGCGAACAACCCCAGCATGGCCATGATTCCGGCCCGCATAATGGAGGGGGCGCCGCCCGCCAGAAGCACATAGAACGGGACAGCGGCAATCATGATAAGCAGCATGCGCTCGCGGGTCAATCGCAGCAGCCGCAGCAGCCCCCCGAGGACGTAGAGGAATACCGCTACATGCAGACCCGATACCGCCAATATATGCGTCAGTCCCAGCTGGGAAAATTGCCGGAACTGCTCCGGATCCAGGTCCTCGCGTATACCCAGCACCAGTCCCTTCATATATCCGGCCTGATCCGCTGGGAACAGCCCGTCCATGCGGCTTCCGAGCGATCCGCGAAACTCGTCAATGCGGCTTAATAGAGAAGCCTTGCTCAGACGCGGACCGGGGCTTATTTGCACGGATGAAATGCCATTTGCCTTAAGCAGCCAATGGATGCGCTGGCTGAGAAGATAGCTCCGGTAATCGAAGCCGCCAAAATTGGTCGCTGCAGCAGGCTCGCTGATTTCGCCATTGATCACGATATGCGACCCCCGTCTCCAGCCCGCGGCAATGGCCTGATCCGGCTGCTCGGCAAGCTTGACGTTGACAAGCAGAAGCTCGCTCAGCTTGCGCGGCTCTGATTCGCCAGCTACCGCGGCATCGTGCACACGCACTTTAAATTGGGCGCGGTCACCATCCACCTCGACAGCCGAGACAATCGTTCCCGAGACTTCCACGCTGTACGCAGCGGAACTGCCGGGAGCCGCCGCCTCCTGATCAGGTGGTGGCAGCGCGCTGACATTATGCTTGTCCGCCCAACCCCGTTCTGCCGCGGCGCCGGCAAATGCCACCAGGCAGGCGGCCGCCAGCAGCCAGGTTGAACGATGCAGCAATATCTGTGCAAACAGCAGGACGGCAAGGGCCCCTCCCGCCAGCATGATGCCAGGGACCAACAGCCCGGCTCCAGCCGCACTGCCCAGTACCCAGCAGAGTGTAAAAAAGACCAAAGGTCGACTGTTCATGTTCATTTGCAGCCCCCTCCTTCCTATGATTCAACAAGAAGAAACGCTTCACCGTCCTCTAGACGGCAAAGTAAGTTTCTTCACCTCAGAAATATAAGCAACGTATAGACCAAACACCATCCTATCTTATTTTCAAAAAAAAGAACCCCCGCAGCGCCCAAACAGGCGCACACAGAGGTTCTTCCTCAAAAAACGCTTCATTGTATCCTCTAATCAGGATGTAACATTCATCTTTGCCTGCTCCGGCGGCTCATATCCCGCCAATGCACGGAAAAAAATGCCTTTTTGCTGCATCAAATTGGTAACCTTATCGCTGTCCTTCAAGTAATTCCGATGGTAGACGATTTCTTTGATTCCGCTGTTCGCAAGCATGTTGGCACAAGTCCAGCATGGCTGATCCGTCACATATACGGTAGAGCCTTCCCGGTCGATCCGGTCGGTGAAGAGCAGCAGGTTCTGCTCCGCATGAATGGTTCGGATACAGCGCTGCTTCTTGACCATGCGCTCTTCTCCGTCCGTAATTTGAAGCTCCAGCTCCTCCACAATCATGCAGCCGGCCTCCGAACAGTCGGCCACGCCCATGGGAGCTCCGTTATATGCCGTCCCGAGCAGCTTCTTCCCCTGCACCAGCACAGACCCTACATGCCGCCTCAAACAACGTGAACGCGTGGAGACCATGTAGGCAATATCCATGAAGTAAGTATCCCAGTCTTTGCGCGCGCTCTCGCGCGAATCCGTAACCATCGTAATTTTTCCTCTCCTATCCTGTTAATCCTACTGCTGACTGGCCGACAAAGCCTGGCTCAGATCATGCAGAATATCGTCGATGCCTTCAGTTCCGATCGAAAGACGGATCATTCCCGGCGCTACGCCTGCCGCTTCCTGCTCCTGCTCCGACAGCTGCTGATGGGTTGTGCTGGCCGGATGGATAATCAGCGACTTCGAGTCGCCCACATTAGCCAAATGGGAGAACAGCGATACCGCATTAATCACTTTTTTGCCGGCATCCGCCCCGCCTTTAATACCGAAGGTAAGGATCGCCCCTTGACCTTTGGGCATATATTTCTGGCCAAGGTCATAGGAGACATGGCTCGGCAGCCCCGGATAGTTGACCCATTCCACCGCATCATGAGCTTCGAGGAATTGAGCTACAGCCAGAGCGTTGGCGCTGTGCCGTTCCATCCGCAGATGCAGCGTCTCCAGCCCCTGCAGCAGCAGGAAGGAGTTGAACGGCGAAATGGCAGCTCCCATATCGCGAAGCAGCTGTACGCGCATTTTAATAATATATGCAATTGGCCCTACGGCATCCGTATAGATGACGTCATGGTAGCTGGGGTCCGGTTCGGTCAAGCCGGGGAATTTTCCGCTTGCCTTCCAGTCGAAGGTCCCGCCATCCACAACGACGCCGCCGATGGACGTCCCGTGACCTCCGATAAACTTGGTCGCGGAATGGACCACAATATCTGCGCCATGCTCAAGGGGACGACACAAGAACGGGCTTGGAAACGTGTTGTCGACAATAAACGGAATACCATGCTTGTGAGCAATGGCAGCGACCGCTTCAAGGTCAATAATATCACCTTTCGGATTGCCAATGCTCTCCGCAAAAAGGGCTTTTGTATTGTCGGTGATCGCGGCCTCGAAGTTGTTCGGATCCTGCGGATCGACAAAATTGACCTTGATGCCCAGCTTGGGAAGCGTAGTTGAAAACAGATTATAAGTCCCGCCGTACAAGCTGGTCGCGGAGACGATTTCATCTCCTGAGCCGGCTATGTTCAGAATTGCGTATGTAATAGCCGCCGAACCCGATGCGACAGCCAGAGCGGCCGGTCCGCCTTCCAGAGCGGCAATACGTTTCTCAAACACATCGCTTGTCGGATTCATGATGCGGGTGTAAATATTGCCGAATTCCTTGAGCGCAAACAAGTCAGCAGCATGATCGGTATCACGGAACCCATAAGACGTTGTTTGATAAATCGGTACTGCCCGCGACATCGTCGCAGGATCGATTTCCTGGCCTCCGTGGACGGATAGCGTTTCCAATGAAAGCTTGCGTTGTTCGGACATGTAAGAATCCTCCTCGCCGGAATTGAGCAGCAACGGCTCTGGCCGCTGCTTTTCCCATTGTCGCACAATCAAGGCGCAACAACAATGGAAGGTTTCATTTTTTCCAGTAGTTTGGGACCGATTCCTTTGACCCGGAGCAAATCGTCAACTGAGCGAAACGGACCATTCTTCTCCCTGTCCGCAACGATCGTTCCCGCCTTGGCTTCCCCGATGCCGGGCAGCTCATCCAGTTCCTGGGCCGTAGCAAAATTAATATTGATTTTGCCCTCTTCGGTCAGGCCGGCTCCCTGAGGTTCAATAGCCTTCTCACCTCCTGCCCCTGCACTTGCAGCCTGCTTCGCGTCTGTCCCTTTCCCCGAGTCTGAGGGTATATATTCCGAGCCAGGCTTAGCTCCTTCCTTGGTCTTGCTTCCGCCTGAGGTCTTGCTGTCCTCCGCGACATCCGTGGGGCTTGCGGCTCCCTCCTGTTCCGCATCTATTGAAGCTGGAACCGTCATCCCGCCGCTTTGCCGGTCCGCGCCAGGAGCGTCGTTCTTTATCTTATCCTTCGCAGCAAGTCCTGGCTCATTGTCCGCCGGATTCAACACTTCTTTCACCTGGCTGTTCATAGCCACCCAGCCTGGCGGCTCGCTTGAATCCGATTGATAGAGCGCAGCGACCAGCAGCAGGGCCCCCAGGAGAAGCAGGGCGGCCACCATAAATTTTCGATTCCAGTCGGATCTTCTTTTTTCAGAGTACATATTGTAGAGGTCACCTCTGTCCTTTATTTATCCGGCGATAATGTCTAAAACTTTGCCGTACTTTTGGTTATGTTGGCCTTGCCCCCTTGCATAGGGTAGTAAGAGCAAAGTGCCAAGGAGGGGTTACGATGAATGTTGGATTTATCGGAATCGGAAGTATGGGAAGCTTGCTCATCGATTCGTTTATCGGTTCGGGCGCGCTTGAACCGTCACAAATTACCGCCAGCAACCGTACCTTCGCCAAAGCGGAAAAGCTTGCCGTCCGGCACCTTGGCCTGCGCGCTGTCCCTCTTAACCGCGATGCCGTCATCGGACAGGATCTGATATTTTTGTGCATCAAGCCGCTAGAATATAAACGGGTCATCGAAGAGATTCGCGGGATTCTGTCGGAAGACCAGATTGTTATCTCGATTACCAGCCCTGTCCTGATTGAGCAGCTGGAAAATTCTCTACCCTGCAAGATAGCGAAAGTCATTCCCAGCATAACGAATTATGTATGCTGCGGCGCAACCTTATGCATGTATGGCGATAGACTGAATGAAGCGGATAAAGCCCGCCTGAACAACCTTTTCTCCATGATCAGCGCACCTCTGGCCATTGATGAGAAGCATACGCGGATCGTCTCGGATATTTCCAGCTGCGGTCCGGCCTTCATGGCCTTTGTCCTGCAGAGCTTCATCAACGCGGCGGTTGAAGAAACCGGAATCCCCCGGGAAGAGGCGGAGATTGTGGCAAGCGCGATGCTCTATGGCACCGGCCAGCTGCTCACCGAAGGAGGCATGTCGCCAGAAACCCTTCAGGCAAGAGTAGCCGTTCCCGGCGGCATAACCGCCCAGGCGCTTGCCCTGCTGAGCCGCGAGCTTGACGGTGTATTCAATGCCGTCATCCGGACGACACATGCCAAATACGAGGAAGATCTGGAGCGGGTCGCTCTCTCCTTATACGGCAAAGAGGTGAATGGCCCATAACGCATGCTTTGCGTTAATAAGCCATTCACCTCTTTTTACCAGGCAGCTTTGCTTACCTTGACTGATCCTTAATTGGCTACGATGTTGACAAGCTTGCCTTTGACGGCAATTACTTTGCGGATCGTTTTGCCCTCAAGCGCCTCAGCCACTTTAACGGATTGCTTGGCGATGCTCTCCATCTCGGATTCCTCCGTATCGGCCGCTATCGAGAGACGATCGAGGATTTTTCCGTTGACCTGTACGACAATTTCCACCTCTTGATCAATCGTCCAGGACTCATCGTAGGCTGGCCAAGCCACATAAGTGACCGAACCGGTATGACCCAGCTTTGACCACAGCTCTTCGGCGATATGCGGCGCGAGCGGAGACAGCATCTGAACAAAATGCTCGACTGCTTCCCGGGGGAGCGATTCTGCCTTGTACGCCTCATTGACGAATATCATCAGTTGACTGATCGCCGTATTGAAGCGCAGATGCTCGTAATCGTCCGTTACCTTCTTGATCGTGCGATGCCAGGTGCGCTTGAACGCATCCGACGTTTTTGCATCCGATATTTTCGCATGAAGAGCGCCGTCTTCCCCGATCGCCATACGCCATACGCGGCTGAGGAAACGGTACATCCCTTCCACACCGTTGGTATTCCATGGCTTCGTAGCTTCAAGCGGTCCCATGAACATCTCATACATCCGCAGCGTATCTGCCCCGAACTCATTGACAATATCATCAGGATTGATGACATTGCCCCGCGATTTGCTCATCTTCTCATTATTCATGCCAAGAATCATGCCTTGATTGACCAGCTTATGGAACGGCTCCTTCGTATCCACAATGCCCAGATCGTACAGCACCTTATGCCAAAAGCGCGCATAAAGCAGATGAAGCACGGCATGCTCCGCGCCGCCGATATACAGATCCACCGGCAGCCACTGCGCCTGCTTCTCCTTGGAGCAAAGCTCATTCTGGTTGTGAGGATCAATAAACCGCAGATAGTACCAGCAGCTGCCTGCCCATTGCGGCATCGTATTGGTTTCCCGGCGCGCCTTCATCCCCGTTTCCGGATCAATCGTCTCCACCCATTCGGTTACATTCGCCAAAGGCGATTCGCCCGTCCCGGAAGGCTTGATCTGATCGATTTCCGGCAGCAGCAACGGCAGCTGATCATCCGGAACCGGCTTCATCGTGCCATCCTCCAGATGAAGAATCGGAATCGGCTCCCCCCAATAACGCTGGCGGCTGAACAGCCAGTCGCGAAGGCGGTAGGTGATTTTGCCTTTGCCCTTGCCGTTCTCCTCCAGCTTGCGGATCATCAGGGCGATAGCCTCTTCGTTGTTCAATCCATTCAAATATTGCGAATTCACATGGGGACCGTCTCCGGCGTAGGCTTCCCCGGTGATCGTCCCGCCCTGAACAACCTCCACTATAGGCAGATCAAACTGCTTGGCGAATTCCCAGTCGCGTTGATCATGGCCCGGTACTGCCATAATGGCCCCGGTGCCGTATCCGGCAAGAACGTAATCGGCGATCCAGATCGGTGTTTTGGCTCCGCTCACCGGATTGATGGCATAGGCTCCTGTAAATACGCCCGTTTTGTCCTTGGCCAAATCTGTGCGTTCCAGATCGCTTTTGCGCGCGGCCGACTCCTGGTAAGCTTCCACGGCAGCCTTCTGCTTCGCAGTCGTAATTTGAGCGACAAGCTCGTGCTCCGGCGCAAGCACGCAGTATGTTGCGCCAAAAAGCGTATCGGGCCTTGTCGTAAACACGGCCAGCGATTCCTCATAGCCATCGATGGCAAAGGTCACTTCTGCTCCCTTTGATTTGCCGATCCAGTTGCGCTGCATGTCCTTGATGCTTTCGGTCCAGTCCAGTTCCTCCAGATCCTCAAGCAGCCTCTCCGCATATTCCGTGATCTTCAGCACCCATTGGCGCATCGGCTTGCGGATGACGGGATGATTGCCCCGTTCGCTCAGGCCGTTGATGACTTCTTCGTTCGCAAGCACTGTGCCCAACGCAGGACACCAGTTAACAGGAACCTCCGCCACATAAGCGAGTCCCTTGTTAAACAGCTGAATGAATATCCACTGCGTCCATTTGTAATAATCGGGATCGGTGGTGCTGAATTCGCGGTCCCAATCATACGAGAAACCAAGCGACTTGATTTGTCTGCGGAAATTATTGATATTCTTGACCGTAATTTCCCGAGGATGCTCCCCCGTATCCAGAGCATGCTGCTCCGCAGGCAGTCCGAACGCGTCCCAGCCCATCGGGTGGAGGACATTATAGCCCTTCATCCGTTTGTAGCGGGAGACGATATCGGTAGCCGTGTACCCTTCGGGATGGCCTACATGCAGCCCTGAGCCGGATGGATACGGAAACATATCCAGCGCGTAAAATTTCGGTTTTCCCGGATCCTCAGTCGTTTGAAAAGTCTTGTGCTCATCCCAATACATCTGCCATTTCGGCTCAATGACCAGTGGGTTATAGCCTTGCTGCTCTGGACGTTCCTGTGACATTACCATTGCCTCCCGATTTCATTTGCTTATTCGCATATTTTTCATAAAAAAACCTCCCGCCCCCAGCGTAAACGCTAGGGACGAGAGGATTATCTCCCGTGGTACCACCCTAGTTAACAACAGGCATGCTTTGCCGCTGCTCACTCGAACCCTTAACGCGGGCGGGACGGCACGCTTTGACAGGCCATAAGCTAATATGCCTGCTTGCACGTGCGGCTCCAAGGCGAGTTCATAACCCCTCTGGTCCGGCTTGCACCAACCGCCGGCTCTCTGAATCCAGTTCAAGGAAACTACTGCTCCTTATCGACGCCAAACCTAAAATGATTAGTTCGATTATAAAGAAGCACCCCCACGCATGTCAAGAGCACATCTGGATAAGTCTTCATTTTACCGCAGCGAAGAAGAGCCGCTCAGAACGGTCATCGGGCGCAGCCAGCCTAAAGTCCGCGAACGATTCCACCCTGCCAAACCCCGCTCTCGCCAGCGCCTCCCGAATCCACTTCGGCTGATAAGCCCGCTGGACATGAATCTCTTCAAAACGGTTGTAATGGGACGGCCCTTCATCCGACTCACGGACAAAAATCGTCAGATGATGCTCGATTTCCACCCGTTCGCTGTCCAGATCGCTCGTCCAGATGTAGGCGATATCCCGGTCATCAAGCACGAAGGGCTGCTCATCCGCGTAACGCTGCAGAGTCCTGGGCGGATGCACATCGAAAAGAAAGACGCCGCCGGGCTTAAGTCCTTCGTAGGTGGCACGGAAGGCGGCTTCCACATAATCCTCTTCCGTCAAATAATTGATGCAGTCGCAAAAGGAGATAACGGCATCAACCTGCTCCGGCAGCTCCCAGCTGCACATATCCTGCTGCAGCCAGCGGATGGCGCCAGCAGAGGACCGAATCGCCTGCTGCGGACTTTCGTCCCATTTGCTCCGCCCGATGCTGAGCATGTCAGCCGAGAGATCGATACCGAATACCTGAAAACCGGAGCGAGCGAGCGGAATCGCCAGACTCCCCGTGCCGCAGCCCAGATCGACGACGGTTTGCGGGATGCCGTAGCGGTCCCAGCACTCCCTTGCAAACCGCAGCCAATCGGAATAGGGCATGTCCTCCATGAGACGGTCGTAAACGGTGGCAAACTGCCGGTAAGCACGCATCGCTTCTCTCCTCTATTCTTCTTCTGCAGGCTGCTTTTCCTGTACCAGTGTCGTCCAGCTTCCGTCCTGCACAACAAGCCCTTCCCTCATGAGCTTGCCAATCGCCCGCTTGAAAGCCGACTTGCTTATATTAAACTTCTGTTTAATGATATCAGCCGATGTTTCGTCCGAATACGGCATGGCGCCGTCAGGCCGCTCCCGCAGAAAGGCAAGGATGCGTTCCGAATCCTCCAGCCTGCCCACTTCCTTGCGGGGAGTCATCGACAAATTGACCCGTCCGTCTTCACGGATGAATGTCACTCTGGCCCGGACACGCTCGCCCAGCCGCAGCAGCTTGGTCCGCTCCTCTGCAGGAATGAAGCCCATAACGCCAAAACCGACAACACCGCCGTCAATAAGTACAAAAGAACCAATCTTCAGCGTCTTGGTGACAAAGCCTTCCACCCATGTATTGCGCCAGGACTCCGGTGCGGAAAAAGCAAGCTCGGCAAGCTCTTCTTCAAAAGCCACTTTTGCCACGAGACGGCCGATTTTGTCATGGGCCAGGATCACATGCACTTCATCGCCGCGCTGGGGGCGCAGCTCCTTGAGCTCCGGCTGCTCGGACATTGGAAGCAGCAGCTGCCGCCCGAGTCCCATCTCCAGAAAAGCTCCGATACGCGGATGGATATCCGCAACCGCCAGACGGGCGACCTTGCCAAGCGTAATGAACGGCTGCTTCATCGTTGCCGCGATCCGGTCATCGGTATCATAAAATATGAAGGCTTCAACTTCATCGTCCACTTTCGGACGGTGACCGACAAGCTCGGTATAGTGAAGCAGCACTTCCGATTCTCCATCGCTCAAAAAATAGCCGTAGGGCGACACTTCGCGCGCCACCCTGAACTTCTGGATTGTACCGGCTATTAAACTCATGCAAACTCCACAACTTTCGCGTCGGACCACAGCCGCTCAATATTGTAATATTCACGTTCTTCCCGGTGGAAAACATGGACAACGACATCTCCGAGATCGATGAGCACCCACCGGCCCGAGTCCATGCCCTCAATTCCGCGCAAACGCGCGCCATTGGACTCCGCCTGCTTGCGTATTTCCGTTGTAATCGCCTGTACCTGCGTATCCGAATTACCGTGGCAGATGACAAAATAATCGGCCACAAGCGAAATGTTCTGCAAATTGAGAGCGACGATCTGATGCGCTTTTTTCTCCTCGGCCGCTGCTACTACGAGCTGCAGAAGTTTCTCTGGTTTTATGGTCATTGCTCAGCCTCCCTGGCTTTTAATAGTAAATCGTTGCGTGCTGCTATGGTGAGCGGGTAAATCCGCTTCCCTTGGGCCAGTAAATGAGTGATGGTGGAGTCAAACCCGGCGATCAGCGCCTTCTCCAAATGCTGTCCGGACAGCTCGCGAATACGCTCCACTCCCGGAAAATCTCTTCCCGGCTCCATGTAGTCGGCCAGACAGACGATTTTGTCCATCCGCGTCATGTCTTCCCGGCCCGAGGTATGATAGCGAATCGCATCCAATACCCCGGAGTCCGTGACGCCAAAGTTATGCTCGGCGACATAGGCGCCAACAGGCGCGTGCCACAGCTCTTTGTCATACTTGAGCAGATCGGGGGGAAGGCCCTCCTCCCGGATAATGGCTTCCATTCGCGACGTTTGCCAATACTTCGCCACATCATGCAAAATCGCGGCGAGCTCTGCCCGCTCCGGATCTTCCCCGAAGCGCCGGGCAAGCAATACGGATGTCTCCATGACGCCAAGCGTATGCTTCCAGCGGCGCTCGGGCATCTCGGCCTGAACAGCGGCTATCATGTCATCACGATTCATATAGACCATTCCTTTTTATAAAAGAGTGGACCTTCTCCGGCACCATGAAACGGATGGATGAGCCTTCTGCCCTGCGCCTGCGGATATCCGTCGAGGAAAGTCCGATCAGCGGCATCTGCGTTATTTGCAGCCGGTCCAGGATGTAATCCGGAAGCCGTGATTTCTCAATCGATTCTCCCGGGCGTTCCACACCGATGAAGGTGACCAGCTCCGCAAGTTCTTTGGCACGGTGCCAGCTTGGAAGGTCGTTAATCCGATCCGATCCGATAATAATGCTGAACGAACGCTCCGGGTTCTGCTCCAGAAGCGCCTCTACCGTATCAATGGTATAGCTCGTTCCGCCCCGCTCAAGCTCAATATCAAGGGCGCGGAAATGCGGTTGAAAGTCAATAGCCCGATATACCATTTCAAGCCTGGAAGGCCCTTCTGCTCCCGGCTCATTGTCTTTCAGCGGAGGCTGAAAAGCAGGGATGAACCATACCTCGTCAAGACCGCACGCCTCACGCGCTGTTTCCGCAGCGAGCAGATGCCCGTAATGAATCGGGTCGAATGTTCCGCCCATTATACCAACTTTGATCACGATGTCCGCTCCCTTCCGTTACCATGCGCCATCCCTATGACCCTCGCAAGGTTCGCGTATTAACTGTTTTTCGGCAGTACGATTGTTTTATAGTCCTTGGATTCCTTGTAAAGCACAATGGTCTTGCCGATCACCTGTACGAGCTCCGCTTCCGCTTCCTCCGCCAGCCATTCGCCCACTTCTTTTGGATCCTCGACAGAGTTGTTCAGGACTGAAATTTTGAGAAGCTCGCGCTTCTCGATCGCTTCTTCCACATGGCGGACAAGATTTTCGTTCATTCCGCCTTTGCCCACCTGAAATACGGGCTGCAAATGATGCGCAAGTGCGCGCAAATGCCGTTTCTGTTTGCCTGTAAGCATGTTGATTGTTCCTTCTTTCGTCATATTAGCGTCCCGCGCTGAACGCATCAAGCACGGCCGAACGCATCGCCTCGACAGGAGCCTTGCGGTCTGTCCAGAATTCAAAGGCGTAGGCCCCCTGATAAATAAACATTCCGAGCCCCCCATGAATGCTGCAGCCCCGCTGCTTCGCTTCCGCAAGAAAGCGGGTCGTCATCGGGTTATAAATCAAATCGCTCGCAATGGCGCCTGGCGCAAGCCAGCTGGCATCGACAGGCGTCTCATCGATCTTTGGATGCATTCCGAGCGATGTCGTATTAATAATGATATCCGCCTCGCCGCATGCTTCCCGCAGTGCTTCATTGCCGATGGCCCGCAGGATGTCTGTTTGGCCCTCAAAGGCCAGGACCAGCTCTTCCGCCCGCTGCACCGTGCGGTTCGAGATCGTGATGCTGGCTGCTCCTTCGCGGGCCAGGGCATACACGATTCCTCTTGTCGCGCCGCCAGCGCCAACGATCAGTATCCGCTTCCCTGCCAAATTCGGCTCCGCTTCTTCCTTCAAGGACCGGACATATCCGATCCCGTCGGTATTGTAGCCAACAAGACGGCCATCATGGTTTACGATTGTATTTACCGCCCCTATGGCCCGGGCGCTCTCGTCAATCTCATCAAGCAGCGGCATGACAGCAAGCTTATGAGGAATCGTGACATTCACGCCTCTGATTCCCATCGCCCGCACGCCCGCCACAAAATCAGGCAGCTGTGCGTCCTTAATATGAAAAGCCGTATAAATCCCGTTAATGCCCGTTTCCCGGAAGGCCCTGTTCATCATGACCGGTGATTTGGAATGATGAATAGGATCGCCGATGACACTGTACAAGATGGTGTGGCTGTCCACAACATTTCCAGCCTGGTCGGATATCCCCGTAAAGTTGTCTGCTGTACTCACTGTCTTAGCCCACTCCTTCTCAAATCAGCGCTTCTCGCAGCATAACCCGTATGCCTTTGGGGGCGTAGACATCGAGAATCGCTCCCGAGGTATCATTGATACGAATCCAGCCCAGACCGGAGATCACCACATCCATATCCGAGCCGCGTTTGATCGTCAATCGATGACGTGTCCACGCCGGGATTTCCTCCAGCTGCTCTCTGGTCGGCGGAGCGAGCATCTCTCCCCGATGATCAGCGAACAGCTGATCGGCCCGCTCCAGCTTTGTCCGGTGAATCGGCAGCGCATTGGAGGTGTACAAGGTGAACGATTGTCTCGGACCCTGGGCAAAATCAAATCGGGCCAGCGACCCGATAAACAGCGTCTGCTGTTCGTTTAATTGATAAACGACCTGCTTGATCGGCTTGTCCGGCAGCAGCGCCTGCAGCACGCCGCGGGGAACCACTTCGGTCAACCGGTGGTTGTAGACGATGCCGGGAGTATCAATGATGTCATGTCCGTCATCAAGCGGAATATGCACGGCATCAAGCGTCGTTCCCGGATAGCGGGACGTGGTCAGCTCGCGCTCGAGATCGCTGTAATCGCGGATGATCCGGTTAATCAACGTGGATTTCCCGACATTGGTCGCGCCCACGACATACACATCCCGGTCGCCGCGGTGCTCGGCCAACGCTTCAACCACACGTTCAAACCCGATGCTGCGCTTCGCACTGCACAAAACGATATCCACTGTCCGCAGTCCCTGAGCCTTGGCTTGCCTTTGCACCCAGTTGAGCAGTCTGTTCATATTAATGCCTTTGGGCAGCAAATCCACTTTATTGACGACAAGCAGCACCGGATTATTGCCGACAAACCGCTGCAGCCCGGATATCAGACTCCCTTCGAAGTCAAATAAATCGACAATATGAACGACCAGGCTGTCCGTTGCGGCGATACCGCCGAGCAGTCTTAGAAAGTCGTCCTGATCAATGGCGACGGAAGCCGCCTCGTTATAATTCTTGATACGAAAGCAGCGCTGGCAGATCAAAGGCTCTCTCTCCAGCGCCGATTGCGGGATATACCCAAGCTTGTCGGCCGAATCCGTTTGCAGTTTGATTCCACAGCCTGCACAAGCTCCCAGCTCTAATTGCTCATTTGTCAAGACTTACGTTCCTCCTCGGGCCACAGCCCTTTTTTGCGCAAACGGGACAGGGCCACTCGTTCGATCCTGCGGTTGATCCGGGTCATGAACCCTTCATCGCCAGGCGATATCGGGCTGACAAGAATCGTGAACAGTCCCATCCGCCGGCCGCCGAGCACATCCGTCATCATCTGATCGCCAATGACCGCCGTATGCTCGGCTGCCAGCTCCATTACCGTAAGCGCTCTGACAAACGCCTTATTGGAGGGTTTGCGGGCGGCATGAACAAACGGAATGCGCAGCGGGTCAGCGAATTTCGAGACACGGGTGCGGTGGTTATTCGATACGATGACGACCGTAAAGCCCAAATCGCGCACAACATCAAGCCATTTGACAAGCTCCGGTGTGGCGAGCGGCACTTTTGCGCCAACAAGTGTATTGTCCAGATCGGTTATGATCCCGAGAATGCCCTGTTCCTTCAAGGCATGCAAATCGATATCGTAAATGGTATTGACGCGCATATGCGGCAACAGCCGTTCAAACATATTTTCGACTCCCCTGTTATCGCTATCAGGAAAAACTATACCATACAAAGGGAATTTGTTGCAAAGCACGATTCTCCAGCCCGCCGTCATCAGGCTTCCCCTTGCAGAATCAAATAACCGGAAGGCATGCCGATGCCGTCCGGTTATTTGATCCATTATTTACCCGATACGCTCACGGATCAGCTTCACATTGCTGTCGAAACGGTCGGCTTCCTCCTGGGTCAGCATCTGGCTGCTGTACATCGCTTTCTCAAAGGTTCCCAGCACAACCTTGAACTCGGACTGCAGAAAGGTCAACCGCCCGGACCAATGAGTCATGGTTTCACGAACCGTTTCATTCGCCTGACGGTCAAGACCTTTTTTACGGCAGTATTTGATCAAGCGGTTCGTCTCTTTCACAATCATCTCATTAATAGTGCCTGTACCGCGGCGGTAGCGGCGCAAAGCCGCAAGAATGGCACGCAGACGGAAAAGCACGATCAAGGCAGCGATTACGGCTGCGCCTGCAATGTAGACCCAGACCGGCATTTTGAAGCTTTCCGCCGCCACAGGCTCATCAACGGCTGCAGGTACTTCGGGCTCAACCTCGGGCAGCGGGGCCGCTTTTTCCTCAGGCAGCAGGTAGGGATACAGGAAGCCCGCCGTCGGCTCGAATGGCAGCCAGCCGTATCCGTCAAAATAAACCTCTACCCACGAATGGGCATCCGCATTGCGCACCGTATAGGTGCCAGAGCCATCGGGATTAAGATCCAATCCCGGTGTGCCCTCCATCCCCATCATACTGGGATCGACCGCCATAGCCCCCGGGGCGTATCCTTTCACCCATCTGGCCGGAATGCCGGAAGCCCGGGTCAGCACTGCCATCGCGGTAGAGAAGTAATCGCAATAGCCCTCCCGTAACTCAAAGAGAAAGGAATCCACGAAATCGCTGCTCTCTTTCTTGGTCAAATCAGGCTCATTCGTATACGTATAGTTCAGCTGCAGATACGCCTCGATCGCCTTGGCTTTATCGTAAGGCGTTGACGCATCCTTGGTGATGGTTGCCGCTAGATCCCGGACACGCTGCGGGAGCTCCTCAGGCAGCTGGGTATACATGGGACTCATCTCGCTGTCGTCCCGGGCCGCCTTACCCTCACGCAGCGCCGGTTCATCGAGCAGCGTTACTTCCGAGACAATCGAGTAGGTTTTGGGATAGCTGGCATTCCTCTGGGGCAATCTCAGCTCCCATGACTGCGGCATCCAGTTCAGACGGGGCAGCGAGCCCTCGCCGTCATTGACGGAAACCACGCTTGCTATCGGTCCCGCGCCAAACAATACGGGATACTTGTCATCGCGGAGCATGGTGAAGGTCTGTTCCACCTTGTCCGTCTGGACGGAATCCGGCTGCCCGATCGGCTGCAGCTGCTCATCCTTCGCTATGGAGCCTACCACTTCTTCCTGTCTTTCTCCCCTCGCTTCCTCCCAGCCGCTTCCATTATAGAAAGCCTTCGTTTCGCCGCGCCAATAGCTGCGTTTGGTGGTAGTAACCGTCATGACGGGAGAATAATCGAATTTGAAGCCGCCGCCCAATTCATCATCATTGCGGCTGTAGCCTGAGCGGCTGTCGCCGGTGTTCTTCGGTGCGGAGGAACTGACTCCCTTATCCCCCACAAAAGAAGGAACCGCCTCCCCTCTGGACTCTTTCCAGGCTGTATAGGGATCGGTCAGAATCGGCTTGATTGTCGGAACGAACAACCCCGCGCCCATGAAGATCGCGAAAATAAGCAGGACGGGCAGGAACAGGCTGAGCGGGTAATCCAGCAGATGGCGCCAGCTGTCCGGATGGCTTTGCTTGAAGCCTGAAAAATGACTGGCCACAAGCCAGGCAAGTCCCGTGAAAACGATCCAGGCGATCTCGTCCCACAAATAAATCGGCGTAAATAATGAATCCATAATGGTCAGGGAAAGAAGCGCCAAACCGACCATAACAATAATGCCGATACGCTTCATCCGGAAAACAAGGATTAACCGGAAGATCACCCATACCGCAAGGCTGATCCACAAAATAGGCGACAGCTGGTCGAACTGCGAACCGGCCCAATCCGCCCAGTCAGCTGCTTTTCGTTTATCTCCGATAAAGGAGACCCACTGAAAATCCGTAAATACAATATTGAGAACCAGAATCGCAAGCAGCTGCAACAGGCCTGACATGATTTTTGAAGGAAGGAATGCGACAAATAAAAAGGTGGTCAGGAGCAACCCGTTAACGACCGCGAAAGTTTCTTCCCACCAATAATCTCCCAGGCAGCTGATCCATTGAAAAATAATGATGCCGGTAAACAAGGCCGACAGCTTCAAATATAAATCGGCCGTCAGCCATTTGACAAATCCGCGGGAAGGATTCATGCGGTCCCTCCTTCCAGAACGCCGGGAAGTTCCTGGAGAGCGCCAAGCGAATGCGCTGAGTAGCCGCTCCGCTGCAGCAGCCGCAGCCAGTCTGCGCCTTTGACCAGGGAATCTCCTATCCCCACAACATTGCTAGTGCCCTTAAGATGGATCAATACAGGCACGGTACCCTTGCGCTTCAACCATTCCATCGAACGCACCGCCTCTTCGCCGCCTTGCGGACTTACAATCACCACGAAAGACCCCGCAGGGATCAACGATGACGACTGTCTCAGCATTCGGTATAACGGAGTCGTTCCATCGGGCTGAACCTTCACGAGATGGTTCATGAGCATCAGACGGTGATCCGAGGACGATTGCGGCGCAAAGCTGTCCACACTCTCCCCTGCGGATACCAGACCGACTGCAGTAGCCCGCCGAAACCCGAATTCAAGCAGGGAAGCAATGACGGACACGCCGGTCTCGAACTGCTCCTGGTTCTCGTATGAACCTGAATAGCGGTCCAGCACAAACACGGTTCTGGGCAGGGATTCGCGCTCAAACTCCTTCGACTTCCATTGACCGGTTCTTGCCGTAGCATTCCAGTGAATACGGGAGAGCCGGTCGCCATAGATATATTCGCGGACGCCGTTGATCTGAGTGGTCTCCTTCGCCGACAGACGCGATGAAGAGGTGGAATAGGGTCCTTTTACACCCAGCTTGAGCTGACGCCACTGCCGAATGGATACCATTCTCGGATAAACGCTGAAGGGAACGGAGGATTCAAAGGAACCCACATGCTCGAACAAGCCGAAAATATCGCGGGTCGAGCACTCTGTAGGCGCGAACTGATAAACGCCACGCTCCAGCGGCGGTGTGGTATACGTGATTTCCCCCGCTCTCCGGTAGCTCGGCACGAACGAGGCTTCAAACGGAACCGAGCTGCCGTTCTGGCGGACAAGACGGTCGCGCACCAGAATATACGGTATCGGCCAAACGCCGGGAACCCGGATGGAAATATGCACTTCCATTCTTGCGCCCGCGGACAGCGTATGCTCGGATTGCGATACGCCTCCCGCCGCATTGGACAGACGGCGCATGCCCGTCACATTGCCGATTCCGCTCCACCTGCCCATCACAAGATAAAGCAGCAGTACATTCAAGATACAAAAGAGCATTAAGGATGTTTTGCCGCCCTGAAACAGCAGGAACAGCAGGGCGCCGATATAGATGATGCCAAACATCCGCCATCTGAACATCGTTGCTTTTGCTGTCAGCATATGCGTTATCGCTCCATCCGAACGGGCACGTTCGTTTCGCGAACGACTGTCTCAATAACTTCCTCCGCCGTTAGTCCATTCACTCTCGATTCGGTGTGAAGCATCATCCGATGCGCCAGTACGGGCGAAGCAAGCTGCTTGATATCGTCGGGAATGATATAATCCCGTTCCTGGAGGAAGGCGCTGGCTTTGGCCGCAGCCAGCAGGGAAATCGCCGCGCGGGGGCTGGCGCCAAGCTGCACGCCACGATGCTCGCGGGTTGCACGCACGATGCGGATCAGATAATCGGCTACCGCCTCGTCCACATGCACCCTCTTCACGCTGCCCATTATAAGGGCGATACGCTCGATATCGGCGATGGGGAACAAGGAATCCGCAGGAGCGGAGGAGTTCGGGGAGAGCACCATCTGGCGCTCCGTCGCTTCATCCGGATAACCCAGCGTAATCTTCATCATAAAACGGTCAAGCTGCGCCTCAGGAAGGGTATAAGTGCCTTCGAATTCTATCGGGTTCTGGGTAGCAATCAGGACAAAAGGAACCGGAAGGGCGTAGGATTCGCCATCCACCGTCACATGCCGCTCCTCCATGGCTTCAAGCAAGGCCGACTGCGTCTTTGTCGTCGCGCGGTTGATCTCATCGACGAGCAGGAGGTTGGCCATCACCGGACCCGGCCGGAATATGAATGCTTCATCCCTAGGATGATAAATAGCGACGCCTGTAATATCGGTCGGCAGCAAGTCCGGGTTGCATTGAATGCGCCTGAAATGGCCGCCGATCGTTCTGGCGAGCGCTTTTACAAGCTGGGTTTTCCCGGTGCCCGGCACATCCTCAAGCAGAATATGCCCGCCGGCAAGCAGAGCCACCATCAAACGTTCTATTTCTACTTTTTTACCCAGGATACAATTTTCCAGATTGCGGCGTATTTCATTGCATAACGTAAAGTCAGCGCTACGGTTGTCCATAGAAAAACCTCCCGGATGATGAAATGGAAACGGAATTGGAAATAGAAGAAGAAACAGCAGACGCCTCGGTACGAACTTTATACGGAAGTTCCCGCATTTAGTTGCGTACCCATTAGGAAGCGCAGCAAGTTTCTTCCAAGCGTGCTTATGAGAGAAAAGTTATTCCTGTCTAATACTTTAAAGATTGTTGATAAAAATTGCATCATGTTATTATTTTACAAAAGATACATCCTAACGTATAGCTGTATATCCAACAAAAAAAATTGGAGAATCCCACAGGGACTCTCCAATACACGGATTTTTGAACCGTCTCTTCCGTTTATCCCTTGGGCTTGGCCACCAGCGCCGCGAGGAAAGAGAAGATAATCGCAGCGGAGATACCCGCACTCGTCACATCGAATATCCCGGTAATCACCCCGATCCATCCGTCGCGGTGAAGCTCTGTAATCGCGCCGTGCACAAGCGCATTGCCGAAGCTGGTTATAGGCACAGTCGCACCCGCACCGGCAAAATCAATGAGCGGCTCATACCAGCCCAGGCCATCCACTACAGCACCCACGACAACCAGTGTCGCCATCGTATGAGCCGGGGTTAATTTGGCAACATCAAACATCAGCTGTCCGATAACGCATATTGCGCCTCCAATAATAAACGCCCACAAGTAAATCATGATGATCTATGCTCCTTCCGGAATTTTAAAGTTAATTTGGCTGCTCGATTGAAACGGCATGGGCGATGCAAGGAATGCTCTCCCCCTGCTGATAAGAAATGGGAGACAAAAGCGCGCCGGTGGCGACCATGAGAATTCTGCGCAGCTCCCCCTGCTTCATGCGCTTCAGCAGATGGCCGTAAGTCACGACAGCGGAGCACCCGCACCCGCTTCCGCCCGCCTGTACCTGCTGCTTGTCCAGGTCATATATCATCAGGCCGCAATCATTGAATTCCGTCTGTTCCATCTGGACTCCGTCGCGCTTGAGCAGATCTCTGGCAATCGGAAATCCGACCGAGGCCAGATCGCCAGTAACGATCAGATCATAATCGCCCGGCTCGCGGCCCGTATCATTAAAATGGGTCTGGATGGTGTCCACCGCAGCAGGCGCCATGGCCGCTCCCATATTAAACGGGTCCTTAATGCCAAGATCGACGATTTTGCCGACTGTGGCGCATTCGATTACCGGCCCCTCCCCTTCGGCCGCCACTACCACGGCTCCGGCGCCTGTAACGGTATATTGGGCGGTCGGCGGTTTCTGCGAGCCGTATTCCGTGGGATAGCGGAACTGCTTCTCGACGGTGCAGTTATGGCTGCAGGTGCCGGCCAGAACATATTGTCCGGAGCCGGAATTGACGATCAATGAAGCGATGGCCAGCGATTCCATGGAGGTGGAGCAGGCGCCGAACACCCCCAGATAGGGAGCTCCAACGGTCCGCGCAGCAAAGCTGTTGCTGATGATCTGATTCATGAGATCGCCGCCGACGTAAAACTGCAGCTGCTGCTTGTCAATGCCTGCATGCTCCAGGGCAAAGTCCGAAGCCTGCTCCAGCAGAAGGCGCTCCGCTTTCTCCCAAGTTTTCTGCTGCATATCAAGCTCCGGATGAATCAGATCGAAGTCTGCTGCCAGCGGTCCATTCCCTTCATCGGGACCGACAACTGTGGCTGAACCGATTATGACCGGCCGTTTGTCAAACCACCACGTTTGCTTGCCTCGCAGCATGGTCAGTGTCCTCCAATCCCGAACACCCAGTAAATAATACCGATGAAGAAAGCGGCGACTGTGCCAAAGACGATAACGGAGCCGGCAATTTTGAACATATTCCCGCCTACCCCCAGCACCATGCCCTCGCTGCGGTGCTCCAGCGCGGCCGAGCACATGGAATTGGCGAACCCGGTAACCGGGACCGCGGAGCCAGCTCCAGCCCACTGTGCCAGCTTGTCGTAAACACCCAGGCAGGTCAGGATAACCGAGATCAAAATAAGGATGGCTACCGTTGGATTCCCTGCTTCAATCGGTGTCATGTCGAAGGCATAACCGAAGAAATCCTGAATCGCCTGACCGATCAGACATAAGCACCCGCCCACCAAAAATGCTTTCAAGCAATTTTTCAGAACAGGCCGGGCCGGCTCGCGCGACTTGGCAAAGGCCTGGTACTCCTGGGGGGACATCGTCATTTTTTTGTATTTGCTTTTCTCTGCGCTCTTGGTTGTCATTGTTCACCCCGTAACCATTTTTCTGTATTTCACTTTTCCTCGGGCGGCACTCCCATCCAATCCGTTTCCCTGTTAGGAAGCAGCCGCTGATGCTTGTAGTATTTGTCAAGACAGGAGAGGTTATGCCAGTATATTTCAAGAAAAAGGGTCCGGAAACAGCAAGAACCGGCTGCGCCATCCTCTGGCGGCGCAGCCGGTTCTTTCCTTTGAACTTATAGCAGATGATCGATGTATATATGGTTAGTAAAACTCTCCGGCCGTAACCGGAGGGCAGCTATTCCCAATGTCGCATGCAGCGCCTATGAGAAAGAAATCGCGAACAGCAGCAAAAGCACAAGCAGGACATACAGGACAAGCGCCAGCAGCAGTACAATTCGTCTGGATTGCCGCATAATAGACTCCTTTTTTGTTAAAGCAGACATTTTACTCTATCCTATGCACAGATCATCCAAACCGGAGCTTATCCGCGCCATTAGCCGTCAATAAAGATACCGGACAGGACATGCGGGACAGTCAGCCGGAGTGTCTGACAATCAGTCTGGCGGAGAGAATCACCTTCTCATAGGGAGCTTCCGGGTGCCGGCGTCTGCGGATGAAGGTCTCGACCGCACGCATCCCGAGCCGTTCCTTCGCAAGCTCCACCGTCGTTAACGGGACCGCAGCCTGCAGGCTTGCGGCGGTATTATCAATTCCCAGCACGCGGCACTGATCAGGGAGGCTGATGTTATGCAAACGCAGCAGCTCCAGCAGATGAAGGGCAATATCATCGTTGGCGCAAATAATCCCGTCCGGCAGCTCCTTATTGCTGATTGCCGCCGTAATTCGCCGGTTCAGAACCTGCTGCCAGGAAGATCCGCCGTAAGGAATGGTCCACTTCTTCAGTTGAATGCCTGCTGCAGTTGGTGATTGTGAGGAAGCCTGAATTGCTCCTTTTGGCAGCTTCCGCATTCCCTGCCTCTGCTGATCATCCAGTGAGATCCGGCAGCCCCAAAACCGTTCCCGGAAGCTGACGGCAAAACGGTCATGTCCGATAAAAACAATGGTTTTGCAGCCCTGCGTGGCCAAATGGCTGCAGGCCATCCGTCCCGCCTCCACATTGTCGTTCAGCACCGCATCCGCTCCCACAACCGCTTCCTCATGGTCGACAAGCACCATGGGCAGCCCAATCCGGCTTATCCGGAGCAGCACCGCAGCGGGACATTTGCCTGCAATAATAAATCCGCTGGCGCCGGCAATCCGGAGCTCTCCCAGCCCGGTCAGGTCAACCGGACGGTCAACAATCTTGTCCAATATAAAATAGTGCGGATGAAGTCCATGCTCCCTGCAGCCTGCGGCTATGCCTTCTCTGACCCGCTGCCAGAACAAAGGCTCATTGGCATGGATCTCGTTCATGCCGATCAGTATAGTCCCGTTCGCTGCCGCGGGCTGCTTCTGATTGGCTTGCTCCGTCTGCTCCACGCGGGAATCCAGCTCCCTGGAATTGCGCGGGGGGATGCGGTAACCCAGTGCCGCCGCCATCGCGGTCACTTCCCGCCGGGTGGCTTCACTCACGCCCGGTTTGCCCGATAATGCTTGAGAAACCGTATATTTGGAAACACCTAAACGGTCGGCTATTTGCTGCATGGATATCTTTTGGGCCACCTTCGGTACCTCATTTCAAAAAATATAAGCGTTGACTTTTTGACTCTTCCTCTCTATTGTATGCGCCAAACAGAGTTGGGATCAACCTAACAAAGCTAACAATTTTGTTCTATTAACGATGATGAAACGGGATGGTGACCATTTATGAGCAAGACCGTACTTTTTTACGATGAATCATTTCCTTATGAAGGGCAGAGACCCGGCGAATCGCAGCTTGCCCGTCTGAAAGAGGTTTTTGCCGTGGCTGATGCCGGGCAATTGGCTGAAGCTTTGGCAGATGCCGATGCGTTTGTGCATATTCACGGCGCTTATTTCCCCAAGGATGCCTGGAAAGCGATTTTCAGCCATGCCTCTCAAGGCAAAGGACTGCTGCATGCCGGAGGAGCCCCTTTCAAAATACCGGTATACCGGGAGAACGGCGAGTGGGTGCAGGAACCAGCGCAAACCGCTTATCATCAGCAGCTGCATATTAATGAAGTGCTGTCTGTTTCGGTCGACGGCATTGAAAAGCTGGCCCATAATGCCGATGTTCCACTATTTGCGGATAATGTGAAGCTTTTCACTCTTGAGCCGACTTTCGGTCTTGTCCTGCATGTGACCCGCTCGGATGACCATCCTGCAGAGGGAGGCACCGCCGGACCTATGGACGCCCATATCTACCCGCTGCTCCGCGGAATTAGCGGCGATGGTCTTGCCCGGGAACTGGCGGCGCCGGCTGTGCTGCTGGAGCATACGAAGGGAATATTCAGCGGCGGGCGCTGGGTGCTGGTCAATCAGGCGCTGCAGACCGCTTTCTGGGAGAACGGCGGCGCAGATGCGCTTGCGAAATGGGCGGCATTCACCGCTGAAGGCGTGACCGAGCTGTGGCTGAAGCCGAATTACGGCTCCTATGAGCCTGGCGAACGCGCCATCTTCATGCTCCAGGGCCAGCGGATCCAAGAGGCGCGAAAGCCGCATAATCAAGCCGAACCGGCCGAATGGACCTTCAAGCTTCGTGTGCTCCGCTCAAATGAAAGCGCCGTGGCAAATTCCAATCCGGTATTTGAGTACGGGTCCGACCGCTTCACGGAAATTTGGAAAACGGAACAACCTGTTGCCATTGGCCGCGAACTGACTATTCAGCGCATCCCTATGCCGATTACGCTTGCAGCCGGATATTATGCGGTTGAATGCGAAGCAGTATCGCCATCCGGCGAGCGCCGGATTCTGCGCCAGGGGTTCTGGGGCTTTGATCAGGAGCTGCTTGCTTCGGGCGACTTCCTGACCTGCGACAGGGATTATTTTATCAAGGACGGGCGTCCGCTTCCTATTGTCGGCATGACCTATATGACCAGCGATGTTGCGCGCAAGTATTTATTTTTGCCCAACGCAGCCGTATGGGACCGCGATATGGCTCAGATGAAACGGGCGGGAATCAACCTGATCCGTACGGGCATATGGACAGCCTGGCGCAGCATCATGTTTGTCGACGGCCATCCATATGAGGAGGTGCTGCGGGCTATAGACGCGTTTATTCTGACTGCCAAGCGACATGATCTGGAGGTTACCTTTAACTTCTTCTCCTTCACTCCGGAAACCTGGGAAGGCGTCAACCCTTATCTGGATCCGCGCAGCGTGGAAGCCCAGAAACGTTTCATTGCCGCGATCGTCTCGCGCCATGCGCAGTCCAGGCATTTGCATTGGGATCTGATTAATGAGCCATCGATGTTCGATCCCAAGCGGATTTTCGAAGGTCCCCGCTCCGCTCACGATCCCTTCGAGCATAGCCATTTCATAGAATGGTTGCGCGAGCGCCATGGTACAATCCGGCTGCTTCAGGAACGGTGGAACATGACGCCAGCCGAGCTGCCCGCTTTCGAGTCGGTCAAGCTGCCTGAGCCGAAGGAGATCAATTTCGGAACAACCGAGACTATGACCAAGCGCGGCGGACCATGGCTCGACTATACATTGTTCACGATGGACATGCATAACCGCTGGGCGGCCCAGCTGATTGAAACCATCCGCTCCATTCAGCCCCGGCAGATGGTCACCGTCGGCCAGGATGAGGGCCTTGGGGCGCAGCGCCCGTCTCCGTTCTTCTATGCCGAAGAGGTTGATTATACAACGGTCCACTCCTGGTGGAAAATGGACGCGCTGGTCTGGGACGGTGTTTTCGCCAAAGCGCCGGATAAGCCCAATCTTATTCAAGAGACAGGCATCATGTACGTGGAAACCCCGGATGGCCGGGCCAAACGCAGCGAAGCCGAGCTCCGCAATATTCTCGAGCGCAAATACGCCTATGCCTTCTCGACCGGCGGCGCCGGCGCTGTGCAGTGGATCTGGAATATCAATTTCTATATGAACAATATCAATGAGTCCCATATCGGCGCTCTGCGCGCAGACGGAACGGAAAAGCCGGAAGCGGCGGTTTCCTATGATTTTGGCTCGTTCATGGGACAAATCCGCGATCTGTTCCGTGGCCGGAAACTCGAAGAGGTTGCGCTGGTCTACCCTTACTCCAATGATTTCTCCAGCCGCAATCTGGCTTATGATGCTACAACCCGGCTGGTAAGGACCTTATCCTACGCGATGAACGTGCATGCCCTGGGCATTAGCGAATATCATCTGGAGCGGCTGGATGAGATCAAGCCCAAGCTTATCATTGTGCCAAGTCCGCATAACTTCACGCAAGCTGCATTGGACGCTCTCACCGCTTATGTTCGTGCGAACGGCGGCACCCTGCTCTTCACTGGCCCTGCCGGACTCGACGAATACTGGCGGCCGGCCGGTCGCAATCCGGATGAGTTCGGCGCTCTGGTGAACAGCTCGCAGACAAGCAATCTGCTGCGTGAAGAGCTGCTGGAGCTTGGCGGCTCGCTTCTTCCGGTCTCATTCGGCGGGGCCCGGATTGCCGACAGCAACAAACAAAGCGATCCTGCATGGAGCGGACCGGCCAAACTCCATAATATCCAGCTTGGAGCCGGACGTCTCCTCTACTGCCCGCTGCCGCTGGAGCTTAACGAGCGGATTGAGCCGCTTGTTGCCGTGTACAATGAAGCGCTGAATCTGGCAGGCGTAGACAAGGAGCTCGAATGGCTGCGCGGCGGCGAGCTGCCGGGCGTATATGGACGGAAGCTCGACTTTGCGGAAGGCTCCCTTTATATTTTTGTATCGGAGCTTGGCATGGATGCCGAGATTGAGGTGCGTGATCCCTTATCCGGCAAAGGCTACTCCTTCACGCTGGAGGAGGAACGCTCCGTGTTATTTGCGACCGACCTGAACGGCCAGATTACCGCTGTCTACCGCCCGCGAGAGGTACAGATCGACACGAAGAATTAACTATGTTGTTGGCACGGCTTGTGGCTTGTCCGCTGCGGGAATCTTACAATTAGCAGCTGGCACAGCGTCAAGTCTTGCCTTTGTAAAAATAAAGTGTTGCTCCTGGCACACGCTGGGGCATCGCGCTGGATGACAACCACACCTCACTATGAAATACAAATGACCCGGAAGAGCGGCTCTATTCCAAGAGCCCGCCTTTTCGGGTCATTTGTTCCTGTACCTATTCTTCTGAAAAATTACTCAATCCATTCTGTCTTGCTCGCCGCGCTTTCACGTCGTCCCTGCGGCTGTAAATCCGGTACCCCCAGAAAAATAAACCCAAGCATCTTGTCCTGCGGGCGCAGCCCGAAGCTCTCGTTCATCAGGGGATGAAAGCAGGGGTCGCCTGTGCGCCAAACCGCACCCAGACCCAGCGCGTGTGTAGCGAGGAGCATATTCTGGATAGCCGCAAACACCGCTCCGTATTCCTCAAGCTCAACCACACCCTTGGCGTCGCTTGGCTCAACTCCCACCCCGATGACGACAGGGGAACGGAACGCTTTTTGCCTGGCGGACTCCGCCTTCTTCACGTTCTCTTCCGAATCCGGTTCCTGCGCCGCTTCAAGAGCGATGCGCGCATACGCGTCCCCCAGCCGATTGCGGCCGTCTCCCGACATGACAAAAAACCGCCAAGGCTGCGTCAATCTATGGTTCGGCGCCCAAATACCGGCCTCCAATATGGTTTCGATCTGTTCTTTGGCTATCGGATCTTCTTTCACTCTGCCGATGCTTCTTCTGGTATGAATCGCTTCAATAATATCCATTTCTGATTCTCCTTCTTGTACCATGTGATCTCTTTATCCTAATGCAGTTGAGTGCTTTATGTAAACCTTCAGAAGCGGAACATTGGAATAAATATCTCTTCATTAATCCATTGGGTCCAATTACGCCCTCCTTTTAAGAGCGGCCATGATCTTCGGCAACATTCACTCATCCAATTTCTTCCTAAAAAGCAGTGCTTCTTTATTTCCAAGAAACAATATGCAAACAAGCCCCCGTTCCACATATTGCGGAACAGGGGCTGGCGCTAATTTCTATGCGTGGAATATCGTTACCGGAGCACTGTTTCTCCTAGAAAAGGATCGAACGGCTGATGATGACAAGCAAGATGAAAAGTACCAGGATAATGCCTATTCCTGCGCCGCATCCAGTCGATACTGGGCTTACTACCGGACCACAATTACCTACGCCTACGCCGCCTACTGGATTACCATATCCGTATGACACCTGCAAAACTCCCTTCGTTTTATACTACTCTGCATTGTATGGGGCTGGCATGTATCATGCCTGTGCGTTTGCCCCTCCATGGCATATGCCTACTAGAGTCGGCTCCCTGCAAACCGGAAATATGCGAAAAAGCCATAAATGGTTGTTCTAAACAGCCATTACGAGGGAGCTGCCGACAGAGCTGATAAGACTTTCTGCATACGTAAAAGCAGGGTCACTGCCTCCGCGCGGGTGGTCTTGTCAGTGGGCATAAACAGATTGCTGCTTCTGCCCTGAAGAAGCCCCTGTCGAACACTTGCCAGCACATAGGGCTTTGCCCATATGGGAATATCGGAATCATCTCTAAATGATGTGCGGCTGGAGATGTCGATTTGCAATTGCAGCGTTCGGGCAGCCAGGACAGCCAGTTCATTGCGGCTTATTGTATGGTTAGGCAGGAAGGCGCCATCGGTGTACCCTTTCACAATCCCTTGGGAGACTCCATAATGAATAGCCTGCCGGGCCCAATCCGGGATATCGCCTGAATCCGTAAAAACCGCTGCGGTTGACTCGGCGGTAGTTTCCGAGCTTGAATCATCCAGTATGCGATAAAGCATCACTACAAATTCTGCCCGGGTTACCGCGTCATCGGCGTGAAACCTCAGATCCGGATCTCCCTGCACGATTCCTGCCGATGCAGCCTCACAAATTTGTACTGCTGCCCAATGTCCATGGATATCCGTAAAAGCGCATGATGCTTCGTTGGTTCCCTTGTAGACTGTTCGATGAATGGTGTAGGTGTAGGACTGCACCGTGCCATCCGGCGCTTTGACCGAAATGACAATCACATTATCGCCTTCAGACAGTTGAATGGTTATGGGACCTGTCAGAGCTTCACCTTGCAGGGAAATTGTACTTCCTGAATCTGCTGGCAAGGCGTGAATCTCAATCTGTTCTGCTGTAGTTTCGATCATCCCGTCTGGAGATGACAAAAGCTGCTTGCCTTCAACGACAAAGCTGATATCCTTCAATGCCGCATTGCCGGAAGCGATTGATGGCGGATAATTGTAATAAACTTGATTCTCAACCGTTACGGTTCGTATAGCTTCAGCTGCCGTTATTCCTGCCGGGTCCTGAACATTGTAGCGCAGCATATAAGTTCCGGCTGCTTGTGTATTTACCGATCCGGTGACGGTGATCCGGTCCGAGATATCTCCGTAGTAGGCATCAGCCGCCTGAGCTCCAGGTTCAGTGAAGGTCTCCCCCGCCTTCAGCTTAATTACGGATTGACCAAGCAGCGTAATGACGGGAGGAGGTATGACATAGACCAACCGTCTCACCGAGAGCGCTTCATTATTGGACGTATCAATGACATTATAATTCAAGCTGTACGTTCCGGGTCGGCTGGAATCTACCGTTCCCTGAATGGAGATCAAGGCAGACAGATCTCCCTCATACAAATCCTCAGCTCTTGCTCCAGGATCTTGATAGGTGCTGCCGACTCCCGCGACCATCACGCTATCCCCTTCTAAAGTAATAACGGGAGCCGCTGTATCCTTCACATACACATACCTCGTCACGGTAGGCGCAGCATTATTGGCCTGGTCGACAGCACTGTACAGGAGAGTATAGGTGCCCAGCTGCCGCGTGTTTACCGTTCCAGTGACGATTGGCTCAAGGGCTCCGTCCTGAGGATCCACCGCCGCTGCGCCAGGGTCGGTGAATGTGCTGAAAGCTTCTGCTTCCATGGGATTCGGGCCCTTCAAATAGACCGCAGGCGCGTCTCCATCGTATACATTCACATTGCGTGTCACGGATGCCTGATTGCCCGCGTGATCGCTTACTTCATACAGGATCTGATAATTGCCGATGCTTGCAGTATCCACGCGTCCTGATTTTGCAATAGCGGTTGCTGGAATAATCCCGTCAATCCTATCCTCAGCTATCGCACCAGGTTCAATATAAGGATGCCCGACTGGCACGTTCATGGGATTGCTGCCATTCAGAGCCAATACCGGCGGAGTATTGTCCAGGACAAAAGGATCCGATACCTCGTCGGTACGATTGCCGGCAAGGTCTTTGGCCTGAATGTGCAGATACCATTTTCCGTCTCCGCTGTTCCGGATGAGCGTGTCCCCGCTCGCAAAAGAGGTCCACCCGCTGGCTGGCACGTCCGGGCTCTGCGTCCAAACGTATTGCAGAGAGGCGGGGTCCAGCCCGCTTTCCGCATCCGCTGCCGTCACCAGGGTTGCGGCCGTTTTTGCTGATGACAAGCTTCCATTCTCACCGTATTGAACAACGGGGTACACGGAATCTCTTATTACCGTGATTGTATACGTTTTGCCTGGCAACAGAAGAGGTTCCATACGGATCGGAATTACCGTCGATGGTCCTGACACCTCTACCGCGGTTGCGCTGCCGCTGGCTTGCAGCTGGTTATTGATATAGAGAGACGCCTGCGACGGCATATTGACAGCAGCTGCCACATGTACTTTGTCGACGGAAGCTCCAATATAAGAGTATGTATACTGGGCAACTGCGGTCTGGAAAGGCGGATTGAGATTGCCCTCCTCCAGCGTTAAAGCCGTCAAAGCCGCTCCCGTACCCGGAATAACGGTTTGACCAGCTATGCCATCCCCCCCACACAACAACAGTGCCGTCTGATTTCAATGCGAGCGAATGATAGCTGCCGGCGGCAATTGCAATGACGCCCTTCAGTCCTGCCGGCACATCTGTTTGCCCCCTGCCATCACCGCCCCAGGCTGCTACAGTGCCATCCGATTTCAATGCGAGCGAATGCTCAACTCCCGCAGCAACCGCTAAAACGCCCTGTAATCCCACGGGTATGCTCGTTTGACCATAATCATTTAGTCCCCAGGAAGCGACGGTCCCGTCTGATTTCAGCGCCATGGCGTGGGAATTTCCTGCGGCAACGGCCACTACATCTGTCAGACCCGTCGGCACATCTGTTTGACCGTACATATTATAGCCCCAGGCAACAACCTTGCCGTCTGATTTCAGTGCCAGCGAATATGCATTTCCTGCGGCAATCGATATGACGTCTTTCAAATCCGACGGTACTTCTGTAGTAACCAGTCCCCAAGCGACCACGGTGCCATCAGACTTCAGCGCCAATGAATGGAAATCCCCCGCAGCTATCATATAGCTTTTAGCTGGCGGGGCCAGTTCTGCCGGTATGTTGTCAGAGTAACTGGATCCCCATACCCTGATGCTGCCGTCTGCTTTCAGCGCGAGCGAATAATTGGATGACGCGGCGACGGATACCACCCCATTCAGACCATCCGGTACAGTGGATTGGGTATATTCATTATCTCCCCAGGCCACAACGGAACCGTCCGGCTTCAATGCGAGCGAGTGGTAGGATCCTGCTGCGAGCCTGCTCCTTTTCACAGGTGAAGACAGCTCTGCAGGCACATTAGTCTGACCGCTGGCATTCAATCCCCAGGCGGCGACGGTACCGTCCGCTTTCAATGCGAGCGAATGACTGCTTCCTGCCGCGATCATGGTCACCTTGTCAGGAAAAGACAAATCCGCCGGTGCGTTCAATTGACCATTCGCATTGTCTCCCCAAGCCGCCACTGTGCCATCCGTTTTGAGCGCAAGCGAAAAGACTCTTCCTGCGGTGAGCGTGACAGTCCCGCCAAGATTGGACGGTACAGCCGTTTGACCCGAACTGTCCGCTCCCCAGGCCACAACGGTGCCATCCGCTTTGAGCGCAAGCGAATGGGTTCCTCCTGCGGCGATCGATATGACTCCGCTTAAGTCCGGAGGTATGTCCGTTTGGCCGAAATTGTTATCTCCCCAGGCGACGACACTGCCGTCCGTTTTGAGCGCAAGCGAATGCAGCCCTCCGACGGCGATCGATACCACTCCGCTTAAGTCTGCCGGCACTGTCGCTTGACCGAAGCTGTTGTCTCCCCAAGCGACCACGGTGCCGTCTGTCTTGAGAGCAAGCGATTGGGAACCCCCCGCAGCGATCACCGACACTCCGTTCAGACCCGCCGGCACATTCGTTTGACCGTAAGTATTATTCCCCCAGGCCACGACGGTGCCGTCCGTTTTCAACGCGAGCGAATGAAACAATCCCGCGGCAATTGCGGTCACTCCGTTCAGACCCGCCGGCACGGTTGTTTGACCAAAGCTGTTATCTCCCCAGGCAGCAACGGTACCGTCCAGTTTCAGCACTAATGAATGGGAATCTCCAGCAGCGACCATAACAGCCTGCGCAGGAGTCGGGGCAGCTTGCGCCGTCCGGGAGAAATCGGCGATAACGGCACCAAAAAAACAAAACTGCATGACAGCAAGCAGAATAACAGCGGATGTCTTGCCTAATTTTATCGATTGCATGATTGCATGATCATTCCCTCTCCAATATCAATTTTCGCGATTAATGGCTTCCACGCCATTCATATGCAGATCATGCTGATTAAGGCTTTGTCAAAGCAGGGAATCAGAGTTAATTCTGTATTAAGGTTGGGGGATTCTGAGGTGGGATAAATGATTCAGGAGCGGGCCATCACGATACTATCGTAACACCTAATCAGGTGTTTACAATCATTTTCTTACGGCGCATCACAATGTGATTTTTCCGATTGACGGGCCATTGCTTCCTTTTCCCGCAACAGGTTTAATGGATTGTAAAGAAGTAAATAATCTTGGGTCATCGCATGGTGGTCCATGGCTTTTCCGGGTTTTGGACATCTGCTCTTATCCAAATATTTAAGGGGCTATGTATTGATCGGATGGGAATTATTAATCAATTTTAAAGCTAGAATCAATCAAGCGATGGTATTTTCTTTTACCGGACAATTTGCCATGGCTAAGGAAATACTTGACGTAAGATGGATGTCCTTATATGCACCGGTGTATCTATTTGCTATCTATGACAGTTACCGGACAACGGTTGACTTAAACCACCAATACACATTGGCGGATAGGGAAAAGGCCTATTTTCCATCCTTTTTTATCAACGGGCTGGAAATCAACTATCTGGATAAACGAACTCCCTGGGCCGCATTTGTTTGGTCGCTTCTAATGCCAGGGATGGGGCAGCTTTACATTCACAGGATTGCCACTGGCTCCTGTTTATGCCCTCTATTTATGGCTTTGCTGTATATGACGCCTACACCAACACCGTAGAAAACAACAAAGGATTCGATAAAGAGCAGAAGCTGTTCTGGAAATCCGATTATCAGAAAAAAAAGGATGGTCCTATGCGGGTCATTTCGTCTTTTGACCATTCCATTTACCTGGAGCTGGCGCTTACGGCATTGGAAGAGCACGGAATTGAAAAAAGGAGCATTCTTGCGGTTCCTTTGGAAAAAGCCGCAGAGAAACCAAAACTTCTGGACAGCATCCACCGGTCAGACGGGACGAGTTTAATTGATATTGGTGCCGCATGCGCCACGGCGCTGACGGTTATTGCCTCATCCATCGGATTTATTTTGCATTGGGGACCGATTATATGGGGTTTAATCGGGGCTGCAGCAGGTTTCATTATTGGAGTCCTGGTCGATTGGCTATTAAAACGACAGAAATCTAATCAACGAAAATCACAAGTGATAAAAGGAAAAAGTACGGAGGTTATTGTTGTAATCGATTGCGAAGCGCATCAAATGGAAGCAGTAGAGGCTACCCTCTGGAAGCATATGGCGTTTGGCGTGGCTAAACTTCAATAAAAACATCCAAGAAGGCGGGAGCGTCATGCCCCCGCCCTCTTGATTGCTTACTTAATGCCAACGGATAAATCGATGCTTATAAATCCGCAGCCTGAAACACCTTGTCAAAACCGGCTTTGGACCGCTGGGCAAGCTGCTCCGGCGAATCCGTCGGCGCCGGGGCGAGGATTTCCTGGGAAACCGCTCCCTGATAGCCGATTTTATGGAGCGCCCGCAGGAAGCCGCCCAAATCGATGACACCCTCGCCCGGATAGATTCGTCCGCCATCCATCGCTTCCGACACCGGCACATCCGGAGCGTCATTAATATGGACATGCACGATCTGATCGGCGCGCAGCGCTTCAATATCCGCAATAGTCAGCTCATTCGTGTACCAGTGGTAAGAATCGAAGAGCAGGCCGACATTCGGCTCGCCGATGGCATCAATCCAGTCCAGTGTTTCCTGCAAGGTCCAGATAAACGGATTCTTCCATGCAGTGCGCAGATGATGCGGTCCGACAAACTCCAGACCAAGTCTGATACCATAAGCGCCCAGTATTTGCGCACAGATACGGATCCTGCGCGTAGCCAGCGCCATGAAATGCGCTGCTTTGTAATCCGTGGCGGGAAGAACATACGTACAGCAGCTTGTACATCCCAGTGATGCGGCGGCCGCAGCGGCTTGTGTCAGCTTCGTCAATCCCTGTTGAAAATTCTCATCCGTGTTTCTCCAGTCCACAGGAAGTCCAATGGAACCGATTACAACATTATGGCTCTTAAGCAGCTCGCGGGCGCCTTCAACCCCATGACGTTCCACCAGGCCCAGCGCATCCACATCCACAGCCTGAAAGCCGTATTGCGAAGCCAATTTAATAAGCTGTTCGTCATTCTCCACTTTTCCCAAACCGGCAGAAGTCAAACCTCTAAGCATTCCTGCACCTCCATATGAAGATATTAATATCGCGCTGCTTATATCCTCAATAAGTATATCAGTTTTATAGAAGGCTTCAACCTCTACCGCCAAGAAAAATTGCGCTGGCCGATTACAGATTATAGAAGGAAACAGCGGTACCTCCCAATATTGCGTCCCTCTCGGCCTGCGGCCGGTCCTGCAGCGCCAGATTAGTCTCTGCCCATACCCTGCCGTAGTCGCCTGCCAGATTCGCCACCGGCCAGTCGCTGCCGAACATCAAGCGGTCCGCCCCGAACAAGTCAATCGCATAATCAATATAGGGCTTGATGTCGGAAGCCGACCAGTTATCCGCAGCCGCGGTGTTAAGCCCGGATACCTTGGCATAGACATTCGGATATGCGGCTGCAGCTTTCAGCTCGCCAGCCCATGGCTCCATCCGCTGTTCCTTGATCTGCGGCTTCGCCAGATGATCGATGACCATTCTCAGACCCGGGACTTTCTCTGCAAGAGCCGGCACATGCTTAAGATGGTTCGGGAACACAGCTACAACATCGAACGTCAGTCCGAATGCCGCCAGCACCTTCAGCCCTTCAACAACCGTATCCTGTACGACCCAGTCGGGATCCTTCTCTTCATGAATAAGGTGGCGAACCCCCTTGAACAGCGGGTTACGGGTATACAGCTCCAGCCTCCTGGCCGCTTCATCGGGCTTGTTCAGCGGAACCCAGCCCACCACGCCTGCCACCCAATCATACTGCGCTGCCGTCTCCAGCATATAATCCGTATCCTCATAGGAGTCCATTGCCTGAACGATGACGGTTCGATCAATTCCGTTCTCCCGCAGCAGCGGCTCAAGCTCCGGCGCTTCAATCGTCCGGTAAATCGGGCCAAAGCCTGCGGTCAGCCAAGGGTAGGCCACCTTTTCCAAATTCCAAAAATGCTGATGTGCGTCAATCCTTGGTTTCGTCTTATCCGGGAGTGGCTCCATTGCCGCAATCGCTCCTTTTTAAAGGGTTTAGGGTCCATTAATTCGGTTGCTATTGGTACTACCAGAGTACCTAACATTGACCTTATCACACGTTCTTGTGCAGTTCAATAAAATTCTGTATAGTAGGCTCCATAACCCTATCCCTGAACATTTCCACCAGCAGGTCTATCGGAGGCTACCGTATGTTTGAAGTGAATCCCGTCAAAAAAGTGACCGTAACCGAGCAAATTATGGAGCAAATAGCAGGGCTTATCACCACCGGACAGCTTCGTCCCGGCGAGCAGCTGCCCAACGAAAGAGATCTGGCCGAGAAGTTCAAGGTGACGCGGGGCCGCGTGCGCGAGGCTCTTCGGGCATTGTCTCTGGTCGGCCTGATCACCATCAAAGCGGGCGAAGGCAGCTTCGTTAACGAGCAAATGGTACCCCTGCCCGCGGAAACGATTATCTGGCTGTTCCATAGCGAAATTCATAATCTGGATGAGGTATACGCCGCCAGGCAGCTCATAGAATCAGAGGTCTACCTGGCTGCAGCCGTGCTTGCCAAGGAAGAGGATTACGCCTACCTGCAGGGCCTCCTCACGACTCTCTCCAAATCCATTAAAAAAGCCGATCCCGCCGTTTTTCTGGACGGGCTGGATACCTTTGATCTCTATATGGGAGATATATGCGGCAACCGCATCTATGCCAAGCTGATGCAGACGATCGTCCATCTCCGCCGGGAGACCAGCCTGCGGCTGCTGCGGGTTCCCGGCGCGATCGAGAACAGCGTGGAGATGCGCTCGGCTCTCTTGAAGTCCTGCCAATCCAAGGATATGGCGCTCGTGAAGGAATCGGTCGAGGCGTTCTTCCTGAACTCCCGGCGTTTCTATGACAATATTATCGCGAAGTCATAGTCTTGTGTCTCGTTACGAAGAAATGGCTGTCGCCGTCCTTTTGGCGGCGCAGTTCGTTTCTTCCCTCAAACCTCATAGACATTTATAGGCGTGAAAACTTATAAAACTTATACATGCTATAAGGTCATCAAAAGGCAAGAGAAGGCATCATGGGTGCCTGTGCTCTTGCCTTTTCATTTGCTCCGCCCGGTCCTTCGTGAAGTATGGCGACTATCAGAAACAAACTTTTTGTTATTCAAACTAAATTTATGTTTGAATTCATTTTGGTTTGTGTTACTATTTTCGAAAGAAGGATATTTTACAGGAGGAGACCGTGATGAACGATGGAGTCTATCCACGAGGACTTTGAATTTTACAGCGATATGATCAAGGGTATTGCCGCTCAATTCGGGGATCAATGCGAGGTTGTGCTGCATGATTTGACCGGCGATTACGAAAGCACGATCGTGGCCATTGAGAACGGCCATATCACCGGAAGAAAAATCGGCGATCCCGGTACGAATCTGGGACTGGAGATTTTGCGGGGCAGTCAGGTCAACGGCAACCGGTTCAATTACATGACGCAAACCAAGGATGGGCGCATCCTCCGCTCCACTTCCATCTACAAGAAGAACCGCGAGGGCAAAATCATTGCCGCCATCTGCATCAACTATGATGTCACGGATCTGATGCTCGCCAAAAGAACGCTTGATTCATTAACGACCGGCGGACAGCAAATCGATGTGAAGGAATCGTTCGTCAGCAATGTGAGCGACCTTCTGGACGCGCTGCTTCAGGAGGCGCAGGAGCAGGTTGGCAGGCCGGTGGCTGCCATGACCAAGGAAGACAAGATGAGGATGATTCAGCTATTGGACCAGAAAGGCGCTTTTCTGGTCAAGAAAAGCGGCGAGAAAATATGCGGCTATCTGAACATTTCCAAATATACGCTGTACAGCTATCTGGAAGAAAGCAAATCCCAAGCGGAAGGAAAGGGGGAGCAGCATGAGTGAGTCAGCGGATAAGTCCATGTCGCCAATTCAGCCGCAGACGCCTTGCATCGTTATTGAACAAGCCGTTATGGAGCGCAATATTCAGGCTATGGCTGAAGCTGCCCGCAGTCACGGGGTTCAGCTTCGGCCACACGCCAAAACCCATAAGCTGCCCGAAGTCGCTCACCGGCAGCTGCAGGCCGGAGCTGTCGGCATAACAGTGGCAAAGGTGTCAGAGGCCGAGATCATGGCACAAAACGGGATCACGAATATTTTCATTGCCTATCCGCTCGTAACGCCGGATAAAATCGGGCGCGCCATCCAGCTGAGCCGGCAGATCACGCTGATCGCAGCCGTGGACAGCCTGGAGGGCGCCAAGCGGATGAACGAAGCTGCCGGCCTCAGCGGGCATCCGCTGCAGGTAAGACTGGAAATCGACACCGGTCTGCGGCGGACCGGCGTGCTGTACGACCAGGCGCCGGAGCTGGCAGCCCGTATTCATGAGCTGGAGCATCTGCGGTTGACGGGAATTTACACCTTTCGCGGAGCGATTCACAAGCAGAAGCCGACACTTGATCTGCAGGCTGCAGGCGAGGAAGAAGGCCGCATGATGGCTGATTTGGCCGGGCGGCTGCGCGCAAGCGGCATCCCTATCCTCGATGTGAGCGTAGGCTCGACGCCGACAGGCAGGTACGCCGCAGCTGTAAAGGGCGTTACCGAAATCCGGCCGGGTACCTATGTGTACCAGGACCGGATGCAGGCGCGCCTTGGCGTATGCAGCCTTGAGGATTGTGCCGGCAGCGTCTGGGTGACGGTCGTCAGCAGGCCGTCGGCTGATCTGGCCGTCGTTGACGGCGGCAGCAAAACATTTGCCACCGATGTGCAGCCCGGCGTCGAGCCGCTTATGCTCCAGGGCTTCGGCCATGTCGAAGGCCTGGATGATGCCGTGCTCGAGCGCCTGTCCGAGGAGCATGGCATGCTGCGCCTGGGACCGGATGCGCAGAAGGCGAATCCTCAGATCGGCAGCCGGCTGAGGATTATCCCGAACCATATTTGCAGCACCGTTAATCTGCATAATAAAGTGTTCTTCAAAAACGGTCCGGAATTCGAGGAAATGGCCGTGCTCGGGCGCGGAATGCTGGAATAGCGTCAGATCCGCAAAATAAGGAGGCTTAAAGGATGCTTGATCTCATTTTGAAAAATGGCCGCATTGTAGATGGCACAGGCAATCCATGGTATATGGGCGATGTGGGAATCAAGGATGGCTTGATTGCCGCCATCGGAAAGCTTGACCAGGAAGCGCACAGGATGATCGATGTTCACCGGCAGGTGATCTCACCGGGCTTTATCGACGGACACTGCCATTCCGATCTGATGATACTGGATCACCCGCTCAGCGAGATCAAAATCCGCCAGGGGGTCACGACAGAGGTGGTCGGCAACTGCGGGCTCGCCCCTGCCCCGCTGTTCAGACCGAATGCCGAGCTGCTGCAAAGCTACGTTCAACCTGTGCTGGGCTCAACCTCATGGGAGTGGCCGTGGGAAACCGTGGCTCAGTATATGGATACGCTCGCCCATTCCTCCCCTTCCGAGAATCTGGCAACATATGTGGCGCATGGGGCGCTGCGCATTGCCGTGATGGGCTTCGCCAAACGCGATGCAACGGCGCAGGAGCTGCAGCTTATGAAGAAGCTGCTGGAAGAAGGGCTTCAGGCAGGAGCGATCGGCTTCTCCATCGGACTGCTCTATGCTCCCGGCAGCTACACATCCAAGGAAGAAATAGCCGAATTATGCTCCGTTCTGCCCAAGTACAACGGTCTTTTCTCGACCCATATCCGCGGCGAAGGCAACAATCTGATTCCTTCCGTCAAGGAGGTCATCTGGATCGCTGAGAAAACAGGCGTTTCCCTGCATATCAGCCATTTGAAGGCGGCGGGCAAACGCAATTGGGGCAAGGTCATGGAAGCCATGGAGCTGATCGAGCAGGCCCGTGCCCGCGGCCTTGACGTCACCTGTGATGTTTATCCTTACAGCGCCGGCTCCACGTCACTCACGACCGTGCTTCCGCCCTGGTCGCTAGAGGGCGGTATAGCAAGCGCTCTTGAGGTTTGCCGGGACCCGGGATTGCGCAAACGGATCCGGGAAGAGTTGGGAAGCGAACAGGAGGATTGGGATAACCTCGTCTGCTCCACCGGTTGGCAGAGCATCTACCTCTCGGCCGTACATACCGACAAGAACCGGGAGCTTGAAGGCAAGCATATCGAAGAGATAAGCGAAATGAGGGGCCAGCATCCGGTGGACTGCATGCTGGATCTGCTGCTTGAAGAAGAAGGACGGATATCGATCGTCTATTTCCATATGGCGGACGATGATGTCAAGCAGGTTATCGGGTATGAGCGGTCGCTGATCGCCTCGGACAGCCTGACCTGTGAAACCGGCAAGCCTCACCCGCGGCTCTACGGGACATTTCCGCGGGTGTTCGCGAAATATGTGCGCGAAGAGCGGGTTCTGACACTGGAGCAGGCAGTACGCAAGCTCACGTCTTTCCCTGTCCAGCGCTTCAAGCTGGGCAAACGGGGATTGATCGTACCCGGATACGCGGCCGATCTGGCCGTGTTCGATCCGGAGACGATTCAGGATCATGCCACCTTTGAGAATCCCAGGCAGTACCCTGGCGGCATAAACCAGGTTATCGTGAACGGCAAACCGACATTTGACCGTGAGCAGCATACGCATGCCAGAGAAGGCCAATTCATCCGGGCACAGCACAGCTGCAATCATTCCCATTAAAATTACGGAGGTATGTTAAAATGGCAAAAATCGAACAGCGTCTGCTTGAGCTTGGCATCGTGCTCCCCCCTTCGCCGGAACCGCGGTTCACTTATATTCCCTGCAATCAGACGGCGAATCTGATTTATTTGTCCGGCCAGGACTGCCGGATCAACGGCGAGCTGATGTACGAGGGCAAGCTGGGGACGGATCTGACCATTGAACAGGGCCAGGAAGCCGCCCGCCAGACCATCATCAACTGTCTGGCTGTCATGAAAGGCTATCTGGGCGACCTGGACCGCGTCGTCAAAATCGTCAAGATGCTGGCTTTTGTCAACAGCGCACCCGGCTTCGCGGATCAGCCCTATGTCATTAACGGCGCATCCAATCTGCTGGTTGATGTATTCGGCGAGAGCGGCAAGCATGCAAGATCCGCTATCGGCACAAGCGACCTGCCTTTCCATACGCCTGTCGAAATCGAGATTATTGCGGAAGTACGGGATTAATAAATCCCGCATGAAGCAGCGGCTAACGCCGTCCTTTCATGAACAACGTACAGAATACATTTTTTATACAGGAAGAACCGGCGGCCGCCGGCCTTTTAAACGATAAGGTTGAGAAAAGCCTGCTCGCGCGAGCAGGCTTTTTCTTTATTCGGAGTGACCATATTTCTTGTTCAGCTTGAACAGCAGCAGTATGATAGCCATTGCAATGACCAGCAGAATCCAGGCCATCGCCGATGCATACCCCATCTTGAAGTACTGGAACGCCGCACGGTACAGGTTGAGCGAATAGAACAGCGTCGCATTATCCGGACCGCCTGCCGTCATAATCAAGGGCTCCGCGAACCATTGAAAGACGTGGATGACGGACATGACAACATTGAACAGGATGACCGGCGAGAGGATCGGCAGCGTAATGGACATCGTCCGTCTGAAGAAGCCGGCTCCGTCAATCGAGGCGGATTCGTACAAGGAATCCGGAATTTCCTGCAGCCCCGCCAGATAAATGATGATGGAGGTGCCAGAGCCCCATATCATCATCAGAATGAAAGACGGCTTGGCCCATACCGGACTGGCAAGCCAGCCGGGACCGGTGATCCCGAATTGAGCCAATATGACATTGATAATCCCGTTATCAGGCTGCAGAATCCAGATCCACAGAATGCTCACGATTACCACGGGCACCAAGGTAGGTATGAAGAAAATGACCCTTAAAAAGGATAATCCCTTGATCCTTCGGTTGTTCAGCATAATAGCCAAAGCGATCGCGATGATGGTCGTGAAGAACGTGCCGATGACCACCATATACAGTGTATTGGTCAATGACTTGTAGAACAATGCGTCATTGAAAAGAGCGGTATAGTTATCCAGTCCGATAAACTCCGGCGGATTCACAACGGAATAATCGGTCAGTGAATAGTAGAACGAAATGAGAATCGGATAGAGTTTAAATACCTCCGTGCCGATAATCCACAGAGAAATGAACAGCATGGCATTGCGGAAATCTCTTTTTCGGATATTCAGGCCTTTGTTCATGGTCTCCCCCTAACCCTTGATTCCGGACATGGCCACACCCTGTATGAAATATTTCTGCAGCAGGAAGAACAAGATCAATACAGGCAGGGTCATCGTCACGCCAAGAGCCATCAATATATTCCATTTGGGATCGTAAGTTCCCATGATCTGCTGCGCGCCCAGCGATAAGGTGTATAATTTATTGTCGCTCAAGAAAATCAAGGGGCCGATAAAGTCATTCCATGTCCCGAGGAAAGCAAAGATGACCACAGTGGAGATAACCGGCTTTGCGAGCGGCATAATAATTTTCCAATAAATTTGAAACTCGTTCGCGCCGTCTATCTTGGCCGAGTACGATAATTCCTTCGGAATCCCGAGCAGAAACTGACGCAGCAGGAAGATGAAGAAGGCATTGCCAAAAAAGCTGGGAACGATCAAAGGCAGAAACGTACCGATCCAGTTGAACTGCTGAAACAGCAGAAAGAGCGGAATCATGGTGACCTGAAACGGCAGAATCATCGTGATCAGCACCAATACGAATACACGGTCTCTGTACTTCCAGTCCAATCTGGCAAACCCGTATGCGATCAAGGAGTTGGATATGACGGAACCGATAATATTCGGAATCAGAATGATGATCGTATTTTTCAGGTAAAGCATGAAGGGAAATGACGTAAAAACCAGGGAAAAATTAACCCATTGCGGCGTTTCCGGCCACCATTTGGTCGGCACCTCGAACAATTCGGAGGGAGCTTTGAGGGATTCCGCTATCAGCCAGAAGAAAGGAATAATGAAGCATAGCGCAAAAAGAATCAGACATACATAAACAACAAATAACTCCGCTTTTCTCCCGATATTCCCCAATTGAAGTCATGCCTCCAATCCAATTTCATCCTGGATTTGCCGGATTCATCACAGGCAGTCACGCCCGAAATGAACCCGGCAGGTCTCATTGATGCTGCTTCCCTTCAGGCCGGAAGGCCGCCTGGAGGTTTCCATGCGGTGTATTATTGCTTGTCAATTTCCTTTTGCAGCTTATCCTGCAAAGCTTCGAGCAAGGGCTTCGGATCTTTATTGTTATAGATCACATTGTCTCTGAGCTGGACAATTTCATCCGCGAGCTGCGAGGATACCGGCGTAAGTCCGGGATGGCCGGAATTCGGCGAATTCGCAAGTTCGCGCTCAACCTTGTAGATCTCATCGTTGTTTTTGGTCCAGCTGACTTCATCAAACTTCGCGTCCGTAACCGGTATGGATCTCCAGATATCGAAATTGTTGCCGTTGATTTCCGGCTTCAGCGCAAACTTGACGAACTCCGCGGCAAGATCCACATTCTTGGAGCCCTTCGGTATCATGAATACATTGGAATTCAGAGGCGATCCGCCTTCTCTGCCGCCCGGCGGCGTCGGGATCTTCGCCACTTTGTACTGGACGTCGGGGGCATAGATCTTGAGCGCGTTGGTGAACCAGTTGCCGGTCAGGGTCATGGCGATCTTGCCTGTCATGAAAGGATGGTCAGGCGAGAACATGCCTCCGAACCCGGATGTGAAAGATTTCAATTTGGCAGGATCGTATTTTTGGGCGTAGCTGTTCATCCATTTGAAGGTTTCCACACTTTTGTCATCCGACAACACCAGTTTTTTGGCGACCGGATCATAGATCGGGGAACCGAACATCCATAACCAGGTAAACGCATCTCCGCCGTTGTCCACCCAGGGAATAAATCCAAGCTGTTCAATTTTCCCGTCGCTCACCTTCGTCAGCTTCGCGGCATATTCGTCAAGTTCCGCTAAAGTCGCGGGCGGTTTGTTCGGATCCAGCCCCGCTTCCTCAAACATCTTCGTATTATAGTAGAGAAGCAGAACATTGGAATCCTGGGGCACCAGATAAGTCTTGCCGTCGTATTTCATCAGGTCCTTGAACCCAGGCATAACCGAACCGTCCTCAAATCCGATTGCCGGGAGATAGTCATCCCAGGGCATCAAAGAATCCTGCGCCGCAAAATTGTAGCCTCTGGCCGGCGCGCTCGTTTCCACCAGATCGGGAGCGGTGCCTCCGGATATGGCTGTCAGCAGCTTCCCGTTCGACAGCCCGCCATCCGGTTCAATAAACTGAACGTCCACCTTGATTCCCGTTTCTTTCGTGAAAGCAGCGATTCTTTCCTTATCCCAAAGCTGGGAATCGCCGCTGAACGGGCTCCAGTAGCTTAATGTCCGCCCTGCAAAAGGCTGATCCGCTGTGGCTCCCTCACCGGAAGAACTTCCTCCGTCATTCCCTCCGCTGCCTGCACAGCCAGCAACCAGAGCCAGGATCAGTATGAAAGCGAGCGTCAAAAGCCAATTTCTCTTCATAAACAGGTTCCTCCTCTTTTAACCTTTTTCCCTGAAGCCTGGAATCGGGCTGTCTCCCCTTGATCCGTCAAATTTTGTAAGCGGATACACTACCACCTGCCTTTATTTGTCTGCACGTCTTATTTTAGGGGAGATCGATTATGAATGCTCGCCACACATTGTCTGATTTATAGCCATTTTTTGCTCATTATTTGTGCATGGACAGTAATAAAGGGGCTGGCTACCCCTGGCGTAAGTCCGTCATTTCCCCGCTCCCCTCAGGGGGAAGCTCTAACCGATGTTTTGCGAAGATCCGTCGGCGTATATCCTTTTACCAGTCTGAAGCATCTGTTAAAGGTCCGGATACTGTTAAAGCCGCACTCGTAGGCAATGTCCGTTATTGCCGCATTTTCCGTGAGGATCATGCTCTCCGCTTTGTTCAGCCTGAGCTGGTTTTGATAGGTTTTGAGATTCATGCCGATCGTTTTATTGAAGATTCTCGAGAAATAATGGGGGCTGACGTTCAATGTCTTCGAGATATCGTCAAGGGATATGCTGTGCATATAGTTTTGTTCCATATATTCAACAGCCGCTTGCACAAGCCTGATGCCTGAGGAGCTTCGGGCCAGCGCGGATTCGCTTTCTTCCTTGGGCAAATGCCGCAGAAACATGCCGCAAAGCTCAAGCAGCTTTCCTTTCATGACGATCGTAAAATAATCGTTTTGCCGCTGCCTTTCATGGACCAATGCCCGGAACAGCTCCAGTATATCCTCATAGACGCGGCTTTTCAGACCGTTTTTCTTGTCTACGAACTTCTTTTGGATAAAGGGAGGCACAAAATGATGCTTCTGCCATGACCCGCTGCCGTCGATCAGCTCCGGAAGGAATTTGATCACCAATGTCGAGCTGGATTTCTTCGTCACAAAATAATGAATGTCATTGCTGATGCATATCGCCATATCCCCTGCTTCAAGCAGTCGGCTTTCGGTATTGATGCCCATCTGGATGGGACCTTCAAAGACGAGGATAAACTCCACATCCGCATGCCAATGAGCCAAATTATTCAAATTTGGCTGTGTCGTCACAACAATCGGAATGTCATTATAATTGTTCTTGTTTTCGAAAATAGGTTTCATAGAAGGACCTCTTTCGACTAGACAGTGAATCTTTTTCATATGGATATGCAGGCCTGTCCGGCAATTATTCCATTATTCTTTAAAACATCTCGATTTCGACATTTATTTTATTTGGGATCGGATATAATGGGCTTTGGATTGGTCGAACTCGAATCGAATTCTTTCTTTTGGGAGTGTCCTATGTTCAGTAGAAAAGCCAGATATGTATTGATAACTGCTTTAACTGCTTTACTCACGTTATCCTCCTATATTTTGGGAAAAGCAACCAGCCCTGCCTTGTTGCTTCTTTCTGCTGTACTTTTTTTATCTTTGATGATCATTGATCATCAATCCAAAACAGTTCTGTATTCACAAGTGACAGCGCTCGCATTCTTTCATTGGTGCAGCCACCTCAATTGGTGCCAGCTGCTGTACTTTATTTTGATTGTTCTGGAAATCAGAAGCCGGCGGGATATTAAATATACCTTATCCATCACCGTAGGGTATTCACTTCTTTATACCTCCATAAGACTGACTTACCTTCCGTGGACAGAATATAATCTCCTGGTTTCCATCTATGATTTAATTGGTTTCATATTGGTCGTCTTCGTGATCCAGTATCTTCTTGCATCTGAAACAGAGAAAAAGCGTCTTCAAAAATGGAATAACTTTTTGACGAATCATGACCCCCTGACCGGGCTGCTCAATTATGACGGTTATATCAACGCGGTGAACGATTTGGTTGAAAACAAGAAAGCAAGCTTTGTCCTGCTGTTATTGGACTTTCAGGATTTCAAGAGCATCAACAAAGAAAGTATAAGCAGCGGCAATGAGATATTGACGAAGATATCCATTATCCTGCGAACCTACTTTTCAAATGCGGCGGCTATCTCGCGTTATGCCGGAGACCGTTTCGCCCTGGCGATTCCGGTAACAGGAGATGCCTTAAGAGAGGTACGAGAGATATTGGAATCGCGGAGCCTTGGCTACGAGATCACCTACAGCATGGCTATGTTCCCCGAGGAGAGCTCGTCCTCCCAGCAAATTATCTCATTAGCGGAGGATCGTCTTTTTCAGAACAAGAGAGTGCTGTGGCTGAAACGCGAAGAGGAATTATTCAGAAACGAGAAATTGAAAATGGTGGGTGAGCTTGCTGCCGGGATGGCTCATGAAATCAGGAACCCGCTGACAACACTTAAAGGCTTCATTGATTTATCGAAATCCCAGTCATATAACATTAAACCATGGGTGGATATCATCTCTAATGAAATAACCAGAATGAATGAATTAACGGCTGAATTTTTGCAATTCTCGCGGCCCCATATGAGCAATATGAAACCGGAGACCATCTCCGGCTGCCTGGACAGAGTCAAATACTTAACCGAATCGCAGACTCTCTCGAAAGGACACAGCATCCGTATTCACAGCCTGGATGACACCATCCTGGTCATGATGGATCGGGACAAGATCGTGCAGGTCCTGATCAATCTTGTTCGAAACGCTCTGGAAGCCATGGACGAACCGGGTCATATTTATATCCAGGTGAAAAGAACGGACACGATATTTACGGTTATCGAACTCCAGGATACCGGTAGAGGCATACCTGAAGACGAGCTTCCCAAAATATTTGATCCCTTCTACACGACGAAAGAAGAGGGAACCGGACTTGGCCTGTCCATCTGCTACAAGATCATTCAGGACCACGGAGGCATGCTGTCCGTGAAAAGCATCGTAAATGAAGGCACGTTATTTACCATTACACTGCCTGTCCTGGCCCAGCCGCTAGAAAAAAAACCTTCCCCTGTATGAAGGGAAGGTTGGTGAGGTCTCGTTCTCGCTGCCGGTTTTATCTTAAATAAACACGGCTGTAATCAAACTCGTAGTATTTGCCGAGAAGCTCGGAGGCGGGCATGGAATGATTCACGCTCGCTACTCCCGTATGCCCCCAGCCCGCATCAACCAAAAAATGGAAATCAATCGGCGTTCCGTTCGAAGTGGCCCCGAGCGTCCAATTGATCGTGCCGGACTGGATCTCGATACCATCCATATAGTGGCTGTAGGTGTTATTCGCCCGATAGACCAATGTATAGGTGTGATACTGGGTGGCATCAAAGGATGTAATGCCGTGAGAAGCCATTCCCGTTCCCCAATTCGAATAATTTGTCGTGGCTGTCCCGCCTACAGGATCTGAATGCCAATACCGTCCGTCGAAGTTCGTGTTGCCGCCGCCGTTATCGTAGCCGAAGCTTTCCTGCAGATCCAGCTCTGCGCCGCCATCCCATTGGTTTCCTGAGTTCCAGAGCGCAAACCAGAAATATTTAGGCGTAACGTACTTGACCCGGGTCTCCCAAAGAATATCACGGCCGAGCAGCGAACCGCCGCCGGGCAAAGTGAATTTCGGCTGGAACGATCCGTTGCCCACATTATGCTGGGTCGGGGAAACCGTCGTGGCGCCGTTTAACGGAACAAGGGTCGTTTTCAAGGAATCCGTCGTAAACTGACGGACCTTGTTGTTCGGATCTTCGATCGGCTGACCCGAAATCGCGTTCGCCGCGTCCGGGGCCAGCGTTATGGCCCCGTAATTCGTGCCGTTGCCGATCGTATTGAATTGATCGTGATAATAAAACTCGCTGTTCATATCCGAAATGTTTTTAATTGTGCCATTGCTGCCGAAATTCCAGTTCTTAACCAGAACAAAACCGCTTCCGCCCACGCTGAACGAAGGTGCGGGGCCTACCGCAGGCGCCGACAAACTGCCTGTTCCTATCGTTTCCGCCGCACCTGTCACATTGATCAGCTGCCACTTTTGCGCTGCCGAGGTGTTTGAGGTCCAGATTTGAACATTGGTTCCATTGGCCGTTCCCCCGCCGTTTACATCGAGTGCTTTGCCGCTGTTCGGATTGATCAGCTTCACAGAGCCGTCGGCATTGTTAGTGATTTGCCACTTCTGGGCCACGCTCGTGCTCGAGGTCCAAATTTGAACGTTGGTTCCATCGGCCGTCAATTCGCCGTTAACGTCGAGCGCTTTGCCGCTGTTCGGATTGACAAGCTTGCAGGTCCCGTCCCCATTGCTGGTGATTTGCCACTTTTGCGACACGGAACCGTTGTCGGTGTAGATTTGAACATTGGTTCCATTGGCCGTCCCGGCCCCGTTTACGTCCAGGGCTTTGCCGCTGGCCGGATTGATGAGTTTATAGACATTTCCGGAAACGATGGGATCTGATGCGCTTACCGTTGTCAAATTGGATGTGAAAAGAATAGAGCATATGACAGCCAAAGATAAGAAAAAGGATAGAAACCGTTTCTTCATCATAACGCCTCCTTTAAATGGGTATTCGTATGAATCTTGGGCCAATTTGACATCATTCGACTAACCGGAGCTGTACAAATCAATCATGTGCGGTCACCTCCCTCCATCATGCACGATTAGCCCTGAACCGTTTGATCACGAATGCGGTCATAAACGTCCTCGTTGATTGAAACCTTGGCATCCTGCAGCAGCCGCTCTATTTCCCGGTCATACGCCTGGCCTGCCAAATGACTCCGAATCGCTTCCTTGACCTCCTTGAATGCCAGGTAGCCAGGGGTCGTCCGCTCTATACATTGGGCAAACAGATACTTGCCGTTTTCCTGAAATACACCCGTTAGCTGTCCCTGCAGCAGCGGCTGCACCTTTGAAAGCAAGATTGGATAGCCCAAGGTGTCGCTATGTGCGGATTTGGCATCGAAAATCTGTTCTTCAACATGCGCGGACTGTCCGTAGCCGGAGGAAGCCTCATCTATATTCATTCCGCTGTCGACCCTGGAACGGATGTCCTTCATAATTTTCCCGGCATCGGCATCGACGCCGGATACGGTAACCTTTCTGGTTCTGATCGTGTCCGGCACCTTATATTGTTCCTTATTGGTATCGTAGTATTGCTGCAGCTGTTCATCGGAGAATACCGTCTCCGATTGCAAGATCTTTTTTAATTCCCCGGCTATATTGGATTGGATAAGACGATAGTATTCGGATTCGCCATAGTGCTCGGGTCCAAAGACGGCTTGATTGCTTTTAACCGCAGCCGCCCTTCTTTTATTTTCTTCGGTTAGGCCTTTTAAGAAGGCTTCGTAGGAAATATCCGCAACGACGCCCTTTTCCTTAGCCATCATCTGCATAACCTTCGTGTTAACCGCGTTTGATAATGCTTCTTTTTTTAATTTTTCCAATGGTTCCTCCCCGTCAGAGCTTGTTCCGATCACCCTCGCACGCTGGCTGTCCATTTCCCGCTTCATCTCGCCGTACGTGATCGGCTCGCCGTTAACGACAGCGACGACAGAGTTTCCCGCAAGCTTCGGCTGATGGTTGGTCAATAGAAAAAAAGCCAAGAGGGCGAGTGCGGGGATCAGAAGGAAGTAAAGCCGTGTTCTTCTTAGCATGCTGGTCTCCTCCCCCTTTCCTGGCGGCAGATTGCTTTCTTTCAATCTGCCGCCAGGAATCGATTTAATTGAGAGAATCAGGATAAATGGTTCGCGCCGCAAGAGGATGCATTTCATCTTTGCCATCCCATACGAACACTTTCAAATAGCATCCGGATACATCTTCCGGCATAACCAGAGAGATATTCAGCTCTGTGTTGTCATAGCTCTTGATAACTGCATTTTGCATACTGGTTTTCACCAGACCCTTACGGTTATACACAGCCATAATTAATGTGACATTCTGCTGTATATCGGTAGAATTAACGGCAAAAGTCGAAGCTGTCACCAGTCCGAACGAAGAGAATGAAGCGAGCGGCAAGCCGCTGCTGTCCGTAATGGAAGGTTCCTGGACAGAGAAGCCCGGTCCAACGATAACTTTCACATGATTGCTTGTAAAAGCGACTCCGTTGATCGTAACGCTCGCGCCAATCGTTGCTGTTCCTTGAGATACTCCCGTAATTACGCCGTCTCCGGAAATCGATACGGCTGCATTGTCGCTGGTGAATTGAACGGCCATGCCTTCGGAAATCAAATCCAGCGCTTTGCCCGCCCCATTCATTCCTTTAACCGAGAGCCCCATCGTCTCGCCGATCTTGAGCTGAAGCTTATCGGTTGTCAATGCTACCCTGGTTATGCTGTCCGTGCCAAATTCGTCGTTAAACAGAAACTTCACCGCATCTGCCGCAACTTCTCCATTGGCCTTATCGCTCAGCCTAACATTGCCTGTCGTCCCGGCCTTGAATTTATGGATTCCGAGAAGTACCCAGCTTCCTCCGGGAAGCCGTTCATTCACGGCATACGTTTTGGAGCCTCCATCGAAATTGACCGTAAACGGAGCATTGGATGCTCTGCTTGCCGATCCGTTCGGCAGCTGGTAATAAACCGAGTAGTAGCCATCCTTTGCAAGCTCAGGTGTCCATGCTGCCGTGTTCGAGCCGCTTCCTTTCGCAATCGTTACATAGTCGTTCTGATAGGAGGCATTTGCGGTACCCGGTACCCATGCTCCTGTCAGGCTTGCTTCCGCATTATCAACGATTACTGCGGGAATCGTTGTTTTGACCGTTAGCGGATCGCTGGCAGCCGAAGCATTGCCTAACATATCCTTCGAAACCACATAGAAGGCATAGCTGGTATCGGGGGTAAGCCCCGTCAATTCCGCCGTGTTGCTCATCATGACAGATGCCACCTTCTTACCGGTCGAAGCATCATAGATGTCCCCATCGAGCGGCACATTATTTTCAAGCGAGTCCCATGACAGGGTTATTGCCGTATCCGACTTATCCGCTGCCGCAAGACCCGACGGTTTCGCAGGCGCTGCCGTATCGGAAATCGTACTGTTCGGATCTTCAAAGGCTCCGATGTCCGGAGACCCCGTATAAAGCGGATTGCCCTGGAAGTCCTTGCCGCCATTGCCTTCAATCGCTTTGCCCGCTCCGATGAGCGGCGAATCTGCCCGCAGCTTGTATCCGGCAGCGATTGCCATTCCGTCTCCGCTTTTGCCCGGATCGGCAAACTTCGGATCAACCGTCAGGTTGTTCACGCCCTGGCTTGGCGGCGCCGATCCGTAGAAATCATTATTGTAGAATTTCGGCCCTGCCGGGTATGGAGCATTGCCTTTGGACGTATAGAAAATATTGTTGATAAACGAAGCCTTGGAATTGTCCTTGATTACGATTCCATCTCCATTATCGTTGTACATCACGTTATTGTAGAAAAGAGTAGGATCTGAAATATTCAGCGTGTTCCCCGTAAAACCGTGATGAGCGTCGTTCTGGCTTATATTATAGCGGTATGTCGTCGTCCCGTTCTGCAGCTGCCCCATGTCCATCGTGAAGCCGCCCGCATTGTCGTGGGAATAATTATATTGGAATAAATGATTGCCCTGCGCCTGGATATCCACATCGAAAGCGTTCGAATCCGTGTTCGAGCTGTTCTGATAATGGACACGGGCAACCTCGTTGTATTGGATCGTTGCTCCGATTGTTTTCCAGACCCATACGCCCGCGATCCATTTGCCGTCCACCGAATCGATGGCCACATCGTAAACGGAGTTGTGTTCAATAAGCGGATTATTGGCCACGCCGATGATGATGCCGTCGGATCCTGTTTTGTTAATGGTGTTGCCGCGTATGACGACATTCTTATGGTACGTATCCGGGTCGTTCATGTACCCGTCCATATTGATGCCAATCGTCTTGATATCGTGGATATTGCAATTTTCCACGGTGAAATTTTTGTAATAACCATGCTTGTCGGCCGGGACATTCGCATCCCATTCCCATGCGTTCACCATTATGGCCGCATTGAAATTTTTATTGACCGATTCGCCATCCGTATCCTCAACCCATGACTCGCCTGTCACGGATATTCCCGTAATGTCGTGGATATCAAGGCCTACCAGCCGGATGTTGTTCATAGGACCATTATGATAAGCCTGCACCCAAACGCCCGAACGCCGGTAATAGTCCGTTTTGTAGTCATCATAGTCGTTAGCGTTGAAGTTCGTTATTTCAATATCCTGAACCGTCACATTCTGCTGGTTTTGAATACGTACCGCATAATTTCCGCCACCGCCGTTAATGACCGGTTTGATGTCTCCGCCGTATTTGCCGATCGTAATCCCGTTATCGTCAGAGCCGGAGAAGGTGACGTCGAACGATTCGTTCCAGACGCTGCCGGCTTTCAGCAATATCTGGTCTCCTGGCCGGAATAACGATGCGCTTTCACTTACATGGCTTAACGTTTTCCAAGGTGAATTTTTGTCCGTACCGCTGCTGCTGTTGTTTCCGGCTGCGGAATCCACATAATAAATCATGCCGCTGCCTGCAGCCGCTGCCGGTTTCCCCGCGAATCCGCTTGTGATGGACATGACCGCCAAGATGGCGGCCAAAGCCATAACGAGCATGGGCTTGAGTAATTGGTTAGTCTTCATGTGTAACCCTCCCAAAACGAATCGTACTTCCTTGCTAGCGCTCCATTTGCTTCAAGAAGTTGTAGATGAGCTGCGCCGTATCAGAACGCGCGCTGCCGGCTTTCGGATCGAACTCGTTGCTTCCTCTGCCGTTTATGAGTCCTGCCTGTTTCGCTGCGCTTACTGCATCCTGAGCCCATACGGAAATGCTCGAGCTGTCGGCAAATGATTCGCTGCCGGTATCAAGTGCAGTCCCTGTTTTGAATTCAAAAGCATGAACGATCAGCAAAATCATTTCCTCACGCGTAATGGTCGCAGTCGGATCGAATTGATTATCGCCGCGTCCGCTGATCAGCTTCGCTTCGAACAAAGCCGCAACTGCGCCGGCATAATAGCTGCCCGGATCAACATCCGTGAAGCTTGTTTGCTGCTCTGGTTTGAGTCCCAGGACATTCGCCAGCAGCACAGCAAAATCCGCTCTCGTTATTTGTTGATTCGGCTTGAAGGCGTTTTCAGTCATACCGTTCACAATATGCCTGGCCGACAATACCTTGACAGCGCGGTTTGCCCAATGACCGGAAGGTACGTCCAGGAATAATTTGTCATACTCCACCACCTGATAGACGCCCGGTTTCACAAGATCGAAAGTCAACAGGCCGTTTTCATCGATATGTCCGCCAATATACTCCAGCTGCTTCGTTTGTTCATTGTAGAAATAAACACCGAGAAGCTCCGGATCCGCTTCGCCGCCGGCAGCAGGCATTGCGATGCTTACAGTCTTGCTGAAGCGAGTCAATTCTTTGGACACTCCATCCTTGTTCACCAACGAAACCTGGAGCTTGAATCCGTCGCCGAACAGTTTCACCTTCAGATTGTCCGAGCTCATCTTGTCGGCTGCATCTGTTTGATCGCCGTTTGCGTGCTGATCGACATGAATGGCGATATAAGCACCATTCCCATCGCCAAGCTTCGCAGCATCCGCCAGCACTTCGGCCGGAATCGCAATCTCGGCATTCCCGGCTTTGACGAGGAGCCCGCCGCTGCCCACAATCGAAATCTGGTCAACGGCAATTTGCAACACCGCTGCGTCCTTCGGCAGCTCTACTGTGACCTGGCCATTCTGGTCGGGCTTCTTGTCCTTCAAATCAACAATGACGGTATCCTTATCCGTCTCAGGGGCAGTGGATGCATTCCCGGAGCTTGTTGATGGTGTACTTGGACTCACAGGCGTTCCCTTAACTTCTATGCCTGGCGAAATATTCCCGGTCAAATCCACTGTCTGAATGGCAACGGTATACTCGGTGCCGTTAGCCAGACTGCCTATTTCAATCCGTTGTTCTCCTTTTGTGACGATGACAGGTGCAGCGGATTGACCTTGCACGCGAACCACCGCATGATCGTAATCGGCATCTGCCGGATCTGTCCAGGTAAGGGTCAGCATGCCGCTGCCTGCGCTCACTTCGGTATTCGTTACTTCTGCAGGCGCTGCCGTGTCAGCCGTTGGGGTACTCGGGATGACAGGCGTCCCCTTCGCTTCCATACCTTGCGATATATTGCCCGACAAATCCACGGTCTGAATGGCTGCGGTATATTCAGTGCCATTGGTCAGGCTGCCGATTTCAACCTGCTGCACTCCTTTCCCTACCATAACAGGTGCCGAGGTTTGTCCAAGCACGCGGACAAGGGCATAATCGTAATCCGCATTCGCCGGATCCGACCAGGTAAGGGTCAGCTTGCCATTGCCTGCGCTGACTCCGATATTGGTTACTTCAGCAGGCGCTGCGGTATCCGCAGCAAGAGTAAAGGCGGCTGCATTCGTGCGGACGATTCCCTCCCCGCCGACTGTTGCCGTATAAATTCCGGCGCCAAAAGCATCGGAATTAACCGGAAAAGTAAAGGAGTAATTGCCCTGCGCGTCACTCAGCGTTTGGTCGATGTAGGCGATGTTCTCATTCGCATCCGTTACCAGAATCGTAACGTCCCGCGATTGTACATTGGCTGTCTGACCGGCAACCGTGACCACGTTTGTATTGATTTCAACAGAAGCATTGGCGGAAATTTCAACCTGCGGAGCGTCTGCCGGCTCCAATGCCGCAAGTCCCCACTGGCCTCTGCTCTTCTTGGACGCTTCATCGTTCGTCGTCCATCCCCATTGACCCCGCTTATCATAACCGCCGTCATTCAATACGGGGTTCATAATTACCTTCTTGCTATCCCACGAATTGGCGATTCCGAGTACGCTGAGCGGAATGGCCGCCTCAATCGTATAACCTTTTCCATCTGCATCCTGATGTACGCCCATCGTAATATTCGGGTAGGTAAAGACGCCATTTTGGTATAAATAAAACTGGGGCCCATCGTCGATACCGCCGCTTAACACAATTTGTACGTCGCTTGGAATTGTCGTCTGTTTCTTGTCCGGGTAAAGGGCATAATCCAAATCATCCGTGCCCAGGAAAATTTCCATATTGTCCCCGTTCCAGATATTGCTTCCGGTGTTGGTATTTCTCATTGGTGTCGGATCTTTGATTTTGGCCCCTACATACAAATTGTCATAGTCATATTTCAAATAAACATCCGCACCGTGCTCATCTCCGTTGGCATCGACCAGGCCTGCGATATTCTCGGCAAACGCACCCTGCCAATCTCCTGTCAGGCTTCCATTCTCGCCAGTTTCAACAACACCGTCGATTGCCACGGGAGCTGCCGCAAAGCTGATGACCGTTTCAGCCGGATACTCGCCGACCGGTCCGCTTGGGCCCGCTGGTATAGCCGGATCATTCGGATCGGCTGTCCCCGGATCGGCAGGATCGCCTGGATTCCCGGTTCCCGGATCTGTCGGGCCGGTCGGATCAACCGGATTCCCGGTGTCTGGATCAGTCGGATCGGTCGCATCGCCTGGATCCCCAGAGCCAAGCACGACCCTGGTCATCCTCGGGTACTTCATTCCCCACAGCTCACCGGAAGTATATGCCGGAAGCCTGATCTGAACATACCGGGTTCCTCCGGGCAAATCGCTTATCTTCAGCACGGTCGGGATCCAATCACCGTTATACGGGAAGGGGACCGTTATATAATGACTGCTTGCCGAAGCGTTCGTATAATTTACGCCGTCTTCTGAAATCCAAACCTCGAACAATTTCGAGGGAACAAAATTAAAGTAGCCTTCCACATAAACACTCTGAAATTCTTTCCCTTCCGGAGACGCATAAGTCATGGATGAGTCTGCTTTGGTCGCATCCGCTCTTTCCATAAAATGGTTGGAAGCAAATGTACGGGCATCCAATATTTTATCTGCCGCCGTTAAATCATTGATGCTTAAATTGCTTGTATCCGTTCCGTTCGCAAAATGCGAGAAATCGGCAAGTTTATCGATCGTCAGATCAACCGGCTTCGCTGCCGCCGCACTGTTTTCCAGCGTGATTCCGTCAACCTTATAATCGGCGGCATTCTGCACATCCGCGAAGAAATCCGCTTGCGGCAGCAAGACACGCAAATATTTCGTTCCCGGAGTAATCGGTCCGGAAACATAGGTCGCTTTGTCGGTATCCTTGCCGGTCATGAGATCAGGACTAAGCTCTCTGGCCATCACAACCTGCTTCCCATCGACAAACGTGTCTGTGCCGGCGTCATACGCTGTCTCATATACCGCCAAGTCATGACCGGAATAATTCAGCGCCCACTTATTAAACGTCGTATCGATTGAAATCGAATGAAAATCACTGCTTCCCGCACTGTATATCACTTCTCCGGGACCTGTCATACTGCCGTCCGTTTGCAAAATCCCCGATTGATAAACCATATAATCGGTATTATCCAATGCATCAACGAATTTGCCACTGCTGTCGAATTCAACAGCATCGGCGGCATCCGCATCCGCTGCAGCCGGCTTCATCATGATCGGAAATGTTAGCAATGCCACGATGCAAATCAGTTTGACGAATGTTTTCATGCTTCTCATCCAGCTTTTTCCTCCCGGTATTGAAATGAATTTCTCTTCGTAAAGCTCAAAGAACTGCTGTTTGTAAACCACCCTTTTGGATATCCCGCTTTCCATCCCTCCCACAACCTCTTGTTCAACTCGGAGAAAGCCGCGTATCGCCATGTGTCAATGAAGCCTGACATGTCTGCGCATCCATTCTAAATTGTAAGAGCGCTTACAATTTCACGCTATGCAGTAACATGATTGACATAACGTTTTTGTGACATCTTTCCAATTTCCCTTGTCTGGCTCCCAATAGAACAAGAGGAAACGGCTGTCGCCGTCCTTTGGCTCCCATGACGGTAGCGGTGTTCGGAACGACTTGCTCTGCCTAAGGATAGAGCGTTCCGCGTTCCACTGCACATAACTCACGTTCGTGTGTCCAAATCACTTTTTGACATTTCATTTATTTTTTTTGAAAACTCGCTAAACTCTGGCAGGAACCTGATCCTGACCATAGAATCCTTTACAAAAAAGCGGAAACTTCAATTCAAAACCAGATTAACTAACAGGCTATCCTATTACCTTTTTACTGGGTGCGGTATAACGGCTGGACCTTATAAGTAAGTGACAGGGAGGGAGTCTATTGAGCGGTACCACTGAACGGAAGCTAGCGGAAAGGGAAATCACAGTAGGCAAAGCATTGGTTCATCCCGATGGTCGGACTGTCACTTTTTTGGCAAAGGGAACGGACGAGAAGGGGGATTTTCTGATCATCGAACATAGCGTAACGCAACAGGGAGCAATGAACGGCCCCCACTGGCACCCGGTACTTACGGAATCGTTCCTGGTAACGGAGGGTCGTATGCGATTCATTGTGGATGGGAAGGAGACCATTCTCGAGGCTGGCGGACAACTGACGATTCATCCGAATCAGGTTCATCAATTCTGGAATATCGGCGATCACCAGCTGGTAGCTACTCATGAAATTCGCCCGCCGGGGTTGCACGGGAATATGTTCGTCCTGATTCACAAGCTGGAGTGCGAAGGCAAGCTGACATCAAAAGGAATTCCTCGAAATCCGTTGTGGCTGGGGGTCGCTTGGGAGTGCATTGACGGTTACCTCGCCGGACCTCCCAAATGGGTACAAAAAGCATTATTGGGAGGCTTGGCGAGGTTGGCCAAAGCGATCGGGTACCGGTTTTGATATCGGGGAACAAGGAATATGTCATTTCGCAGCTAAATCTTGTAGAACCGATTGGCGCTTTATAACGAACAGGCGAAGGGAACGCAGTAATTACCATAAGGTTGGAGAATACGCCGTCATCCCATTCTCCGATCGGAGCGTTCGTGTTGCTGGTATGGTTATGGAGAGCCGTCTTCACCTGGTGAAAGGTCGCCCAGTTAATGCCCTCGTACGGGTTGATAATGTCCCACTTGGGATCGACCGGCGGCAGCGGTAAGGGTGAACGAATTCGCCGCGCTTTTCAATGCACACTGCTGACGGCCACATTGACCGTCTGGCACCTTGAAAGGCACCGTCCTATGGCCTTCCTTTTCCGTTCTCTCTCGGGTTTTGTCGGGAGTAGGATTAAGTTCTTGTCATTGAAACTTGACAAGAACATGATCCCATAAAACAAAAATACCGCGATTTCCACGGTATTTAGTGAGTCATGTTATTATCACCCGACAATCACGATTGCGAGACTGTCGGAGGTATTCCTCCATCGACTCAGTGGATTTTGTCGAACCAACACACTTTATTTGGTCCAGTAAGCGGAAGCGGTTCTCGATTAAGCCGTATTTCTACGAGTGTAGTTGTGTACGGATGGAAAAAATTCACTCTGCTATCTTTAAGCAAACTGGATAGTTTCAGGGAAGCTTGCCAATTACCATCTTCATCAATTAAATCGGGGATCGCGGATGCTCCTCCGACATATCCACGGTAGGTAACCATGGCAGTTCCAGAAGATGCAATGATTCGCAGTTGGAGACTCTTTAGGGTTTCAACCTTTAATTCACTCAGATTGACATGAAAGCTCCGTAGGCTGGGGTCATTGCTATAAATATGTACGTCCATGTCAAACGCCTGAAGCTCCTGTTCTTCTTCATTTTCGCGACTACCTTCAAGCCGGATGTAATAGTCATTAATCGGATCGCCTCGCTCATCAACAGCACGGATCACAAATTGCTGCCATTTCTCAAGATTAGCCAGCGTGCTTCCGGTTCGGCTTGTAGTATAGCCATACCATTCGTTTAGTGCTTGCTCGCTCTCTACCTCAAGTGCTCGATGAACGAAATCGACAAGCTCGTCCGACGGTTCACTCATGATCGTTCCATGGTCAATTCCCTGGATGGGAATCAACGGAATGTCAACATTGCTCCAATTCGAGAATAAAATCCGATCATTCTCCTCACCGCTCCTTGTTAGATCCAGGGTGATCTTCCGCGTATTTAACGCGCAGCCCGCCCATCTGACTGTACCGTCTGTACCTGGCTCACTAACCAGCTTCTTTATGCCATGGTATCCTTCTGTTCCACAGAAAATAAAGACATACGGCGTATTGTTATTGGGGCCGTAAAAAGGTTTGTTTCCAAGCAAGTCTTTCTCCGCCAATTCCCACGAAAAACGGCTACCGAGCTCAAGACTGTCCAAGATGCGGTTCCCTGCCTCCAGGAAGTCTGGCCCAAGTTCCTTTCGGCCAACAAAAATACCTCCCAACCAACTGCGACCCTTGTGGGCAAGAGGAGACCCGAAGCTCGCTGGGGCTAAACCGATAAGGTGTTTTAAACGATCCCTCCGTTTGACAAATGCCGAAAGCCATGATCGGATGACCAGCATCCCGGTCGAATGAACGATTGCATCGAACTCTTCATCACCATTTAACCCAATTTTTTCACGGAGTGCTCGATCAAATCCTTCAGCAATGTCGGGAATTGACACCTCGTTAGTTAGAGTCTCATAGGTGATCACATGAATGGTTTGCTTATCATATCCTCGGCTGTAAAGCTTGTTAACCCAAGTTTCAAAGGCGTTGCCTTTACTTGAGTAACCGTGAATTAAGACAACTGGTCGTTTTTTCATAAACGGTCTCCATTTTAATAGAATCTATAACTGTATGATCGGCAACTGACTAAATTTTTAATATTAATTGCTTGTCATACGAGGCACCTCTGCGGGAATATCCAGATTGTCACCTGCTTCTAAAATATGGGTCTTGCCGTCAATATAGAAATGAATTTTTTGTCCGCTACGGGATTCGTAATGGAATGACCTGAAAATGTCATTAGCAGCCTCCCCCTTGTACCAGGAAAGTGAAAGCAGAATTCTTCCTCTATCTTTTATACTACTTGCTTTGAGCATGGAATGCTATTGAAGCAAATGTCGAAAAAGGTTAAGTATTCGTTTAGCCCGTATAGATGATGACATCAATATCAACCTGTCCAATCCGGTCCTCAAGCTCAAACAGCAGCTCAGAGTTTGCCACATCCGCAACACGTTGATTCTCGTCTCTCGACAAGGCTCCGTCGGTACGAACCGACAGTCTGCAAATGTGATTTGATACACCCAAACGGTGTCAAGGAAAAGAAACTGGAAGTGATTGATGGCTGCACGATCAAGTATCATGCAAACGGAAAAACAATATGGTCAAAGGGAAAAATAATTGATGATAAGCCAGACGGCTATTGGGGATGGTATCGTCCCGATGGAACAATAAAACGTTCAGGGTATTTTGATATGGGCAAGCCCGTTGGTGAATGGGTCACCTATGACAGTCAAGTCAATAAACACAAAACTACCATGCGTGATAAAGAATAAAATGACAGGGAAGAAGGGCTTTCGCGCGGCGATCCTACTTGAGCTTTCATGTCCAGATCGTTGAATAATCAACTATCCTATCCGATGGCTGCAGTCATACTTGTAATAAGCAGCGACAAAGATACAGGTGCCCAAATTCTTCTTTCCCATTTGCTCCTCGTAATAACGTTCAATATAGTAGCAATCACCGAAACAAACACAACGAACCAGATAACCTTCTTTGCAAATGGGTACCAGTCAGGAAACATGAAGTCTGACTTACTTAGCACGATTGACGCTAGTAATGCCAGCATGATGACCTGAAATAAAGCGACGAAACGCAAAGCTTAAACACCACCGAATTCATTTGCTTTTAAAAGAAGAGATTCAATATCTGGCTCTATGCCAAATGGTTCCGTCGCAGTTTCGTATCTACCATAAACATAACCGTTCCGATCGATCAAAAACTTTGAGAAATTCCACTTGATCCCGTCACCGGCGTATATGTCCGGATACTTTTCCTGCAGAAATTCCTGCATCCTTTGACCGTCAAAGGTCTGAGTATCGTATCCTTGAAATGGTGCTTGCTGCGTTAGATATTGAAATAAAGGATGAGCAGATGGTCCCCTAACCTCAACTTTCTCAAATAACGGAAACTTCACTCCAAAGTTGCTCTCACAATATTCATGTACTTCCGAGCTGCTCCCCGGCTCTTTCTCGTTGAATTGGTTACAAGGAAAACCGAGTATTTCAAATCCCTGCTCATGGTGACTTTCATAAAGTTTTTGCAGATCAGCGAATTGGCGAGAATAGCCGCACCTACTGGCAGTATTGACAATAAGGAGAACTTTACCACGGTAAATTGACAATTCAACGGGCTTACCGTTAATTGCGTTCACTTGAAGATCATAAATAGACATGAGATCATTCCTCCTCTTTATTATAAATACATAATACAGCTGCAGACTATTATTGGTCTAATATATAATAAAGATATCATTTATAGGTATAAACAATATATCAACAAAACTTTATCACTAATTGCAAAAAGGATGTCCATCCAATATTGCTCCAGTATACTGCCAGTTACTTTAATGGAAAGAGGAGCTCCCAGTTATGAAATCGAAGTCAATGGTTAACTCAGTTGACTCCAAATTCAGAAAGTAAACAAGACCGGCTTTGTTGAATACAGTCTTCTCCAAATAAGACTTTTTACGGGCATCTTGTATGGTCTCTTGCCGAAGAAAACTTCATAATAGTTGCCTTGTCAAAGAACCAGAAGTCCTGAATACCAACAGACTTGGACAGATGAACGAGCCACCACCTTCCACTCGGAATAGAATACCGTATCAACGGAGAGGGGGGAAGGATATCAAAACATTCAGGGCTATTTTGAAAGGAAGAAACGAAGTACCTCCTGTAAGAACAATTGCTACAGGAAATGCAGTTTTTCAGCTTAATCGTACTGGTGATAAATTATTTTTTAGACTTGTTATCCGAAATATAAACCGGGTAACTCAAGCCCATATTCATCTTGGGCAAAAAGGTGTAAACGGTCCTGTAGTAGCGTTTCTGTTCGGCCCGTCCAAATTTGGCATTTCCGTGAAACGAGGGGTTATTCGGGGAACCCTGACTCGCAATGATTTAGTCGGTCCTCTTCAAGGAAAGACAATCCGTGATCTCGTCCGTGAACTTGAAAGAGGCAACGCCTATGTCAATGTACACACCATACAAAATCCAGATGGAGAAATCCGCGGCCAAATTTTTTCGTAAATCTTACTTGTTCTCCATACATGCCAAAAAGCACCTCTCCAATGGATCGGTGCTTTTTGCAATTCTAGAATCGCTTAAACACCCAAATTTTTGACTCAAGACCGCTTAACGAGACTCATCCTCCCATAACGACCTTCAACCCTAGACTTATTTTATTCAATCAACCTCCATAGCAGATAGGCGGCTTCCGCACGCGTGAAGCCTTCCTTTGGCTCGAACAAATTTTGCAATCTTCCTGTCACAAGACCTTCTTTGGCCAAACCGGCGACCGCAGCTTTAGCCCATTCCGATATCCGGTCGTTGTCAGCAAAATCCGTCGTTTCCGTTTTGGCAACCGATTGGCCCTTGGCTTCCAACACCCATTTCATGATAACGGCCATTTCTTCCCGGGTCAGAGGCGATTCCGAATTCAGACCCTTCAAGCCGTCTTGACTCCATGCCGCTGTGCAATCCATCGAAAATGCTTTATTCAGAAGATCGGCAAACTCCGTTTGAGATAAGATTTCACTGGGTGCGAAACGACCTTCGGCTGTACCTTCCATGATCCCTTTGCCGGTTAATCCGTAAACTCCTTCTTGTGCCCAGTGACCATACGTAACATCTGCGAACCCGTTTACCTGAATACGGTTGTCGGTTTTGATGTTAATTTTGCCAAGCTTTTCCGCATAAGCGATAAGCAGTTCCGCATCAGTTAAAGCTTCATTTGCGGCTACGATACTTTTAGCTTTCCCAAACATAGTGTACTTGTCGCCGCCCGTGAACATATAGTTGGACATTGCAACCTTGTATTGGGTATCTTTGTCTATGGGCAGACCGTTTACCTCTGCCTTATCAATCCGCTGTCCCACAGGCTTATCGGGACTATACGAGTACGATATGCCAGAGACCTGCAGGAAGCCGCCTGCTAATTGTTCCGTTGCTGAAACGCCATTCTCAAGGGCGGCGAGCAGCATTTCCCCACTTACCTCCGCCACGACGATTTTGTTGCCGAAGGGCAAGATGGATTTGGCATCCTTTAAAGTAAAATCTCCTTTTTGGGCGCTTGCGCGGATGCCGCCGCCGTTTGCGAATGCGATGTCGGTTTTATAGTAATCCTTGTAGGCGTCCGCGATCAAATCGCCGATGGCAGTCTCCTGGAAACGGGATTCATGGTTGTCCCCATAGGACAGATCAGTTTCCGTTACGGCAATCGTTTTCCCCAATTCCTTATCCAGCCGGGATTGATACTTTCCAGCCATTTCCGCCAAAGGCGCATCGTCCTTGACGGTTTCGTCCGCCTTCATTATCTCGTGCGCCAGCTTCACTTGTCCATTGGAGTCCTTGGTAATGTCCAATCGAATTACTGACCCCATGTTCCCCTGGGGAGAGAAAATGAACCTTTTCCCTCCGTCGACATCGTACACGAACGACTTCTCTTCTGCTTCTTCCTCGGTAAAAACGACCCTGATGTCGGGAATGGCTTGAAGCAAGGCTTTATCATCGATAACCGGTTCCTGGGTCAGCGCAATGATGAGATCGGGTTTCGCCACCTGTTTTATCACCCCAACCGCCTTTTTGGCCGACTCGATAACGCTTAACTGCCTGACATTCTCGACCTGGGTCGTCGTATCCATGGCGCTGGTCAAACCAATGACACCTATTCGAATGCCCTGCCTGTCAAATACTTTATACTCCGGTACTTGGCCAAAAGGCTTCCCGTCCTTGCCAACAAGATTGGACGAAATCCAAGTGAAACGGGAAGCCTTAATTAATTCGAGCGCATTCGCCGTTCCTGCATCAAAATCATGCTGGCCGAAATTCGCCAGATCAATCGGAATCGCATTAAAGGCTTCAACCATAGGAAAACCTTTGAATACTCCGCCGAAAAGAGTACCGCCGCCCAGGTCTCCTCCGAATGCAACGATTTTATCGTTTTTGACGTTATCGACCAGTGTCTTGATCCGGGCAACTCCGCCCCGGTCTCCAAAATCATCTGACACGGGGCTGATTTCATGTCCGTCATTAAAATACAAAAAAGAAACGGTATCCACTATTTTCGATTCCGCCCGAACCGGTACATCCCAACCAAATAGAACGGCAGCAATTAACAGCAATAATATAAAATGAAAAATATCGTTTTGACATGTACGCTCAATCCCTTCTTATGAAGCCGAAGAATGCAGGCTTAATCCTGTATAAGTTTACAGCTAAGTGAAAATATCGTGCCAGAAGTCTTCGGCACCCTTCCTGAGTACCGATAATGAATCTTCAGTCACGATGGCTGTAGCCGCACGGTTTAATGGTTTTAAAGCGCTTTCGTATCCGGATGCTTCTCCCCGCAAGAGATTCCGGACGTTTTGACTGAACACGCTTGAAACCGTATTCTAGAAACTCTCCAGTTCTAGCCACATCTTGATTGTTATCAAGTCACCTCCTCCTATCGTATTGATAATGACTTGTGGATTAATATCAGACAAAATCATATTAAACCGGTTTTATAATCGTGATGTTACTGATTTATTAAGTTAATTTGAATATTCCTTCATTTCCCATACCAGTTTTTTTGCCATTTAGTGAAACCGGTTTAATATCGAATGAATAGTTTTTCCCATAATAATGGCCTCTGATGAAGCGGAAGATCGCGATGCTGCGATTTTGACAATCATACAATAGCATAGGGAAACCTTAATCTTCGATTTTAATCTCCGGAAATAACAAAAGAGAAAATGACGCCCTGCAAATGGAGCATTGTAATAAAAAAACACCCGCGAGGGTGCTTTTTTACGATGTTTATCGGTTGAGGGCCCGTTTGACGCTGGCTTCCAAAGGTGAATAGTCCGTGCCATCGTTTCGGTCGAACTTCATCCGCTCTTTCAACGGAGTCGTCCGATTGCACATGAACCGGGTAATGCCGCTATGATTTTGCGAAGGGGTGTGATACAGGAACGGATGGCATAAAATAACGTCGCCCGGCGATGCAATCGTTTCAATGACCTTCAGACGGGTACCGTGCTCATCGATGTATGCATGGTCCATGAACTTGCCTATCCGATCCTCCCCCGGCAGGAAAGCATCGCCGTCCTGACTCGTCAACGCGGCAAGCCAGGGATGCTGAAGGCTGCACTCGTCGATCCCCTCTTGCGACTCGACCCCTTCCGTCTTGCTTGCCAAATAACGGGCCACGACCTGATGCGATCCTTCCGCTACCAAGGTCCCGCCACCGTGCTTTCCAATCTCGGAAAATATGCATAAACAGAGCAGTCCCTGCTCCGATGCGTCGACGTAATGGCGAAAATGCGCTCCGTCCCAGTGCCAGCCTGCCGCAGGCACATCCCATTCTTTGTCTCCTCCAAGCCGGAAGTTGACCGGCCACCAGCCCCACGTTGGGTAATTCCGGTTCGGGTCGCCGTTCCAAAGCACCTTCTCCGTCCATCGGCCAACGCCGATCAAGTCTTCGATAGCCCCGCCCAGCCGCTGCGAATTGCATCTGTCGAACGACGGGCTGCGGAATGATTCCTGCACAAACAGGATCGGCTTATCCCATGTTGCCGGATCACCCCGATCGATGCCATACCTTATTAACTGCTCCCATAAGAAATCCTGCGATTCGAGCGCCAGCGCAGTGTGGAATGCCTCCTCCACTTTGACCCAGCCAAGCTCCATAAACTGTTCGATTTGTGAGTCCATCAGTACTTTATTCATGGAAATTCAGTCTCCCTGTTGTCCTGGATTTAAGAAGGGCTAACGCAATTTGCACGTTAGCCCCGGCCGCTATTCCATCCAATTCACTTGGATGCCTTCCACTCATCCAACTGCTTTTGCACTTCCGCGTAAACTTTATCCATGCCGATCGATTTCATTTTTTCCAGGAATTTCGGAAGCACTTCCTCCGGATCAACCGTGCCGGTATGCAGACCAGGCGTGAATTCTTTCACGGCATTCTGGAATGCGGAAATTTCATTTTTCACCGGTTCGATGTTGAAATTGAAGCCGAGCAGCTTGGATTCTACCGCCTCTCCATTGAACCTCTCGAACTCATTCCATTTTTCCGGATTTTCGTTGTCGAACAGATAATCGTTGAATTGATTTCCGAACATGAAAGGCGTACCCGGGTTATAGCCTGACGTGGTTCCGTCTATTCCTTCCGGGTAGGAAATGATGTTGTCTGATTTTTTGACATAATGCTTGCCCTCGATCCCGAATGAGAGCAAATTGACCAGGTATTTGTCGGTATAGAGCAGGTTCAGGAACATCATGGCTCTCTCCGGATCCTTCGATGTAGCAGAGATCGACATCATGGAACCGAGCGCGTCTCCGGTTGAAATAATTGGCTGCGTGAGCTCGACCTGAACCATCGGAACGCCGTGGGAATTGGTCTTCTCCGCATCCTTGCCGGGCTTGAGCTGATCCGTAAAGGCAAACCATTGGCCGGCTTTGATTGCGCCGTCGAAATCCTGAAGCGTGGCTGCATCTTTGTTAATATAGCCTGCCTGATACCATTTGCGCATCAATTCAAGCGATTCTTTATAACGGGGATCCGCGTAAATATTAAATACCTTCAGCTCATCCCCTGCCGCTTCACGGTCGATCGCAGCGCCCCCATCCGTCATGTTCAGCACTAGTTCGGCTTCGTTGCCGAACGCGACCGTATTATCGATAGGATTGACGCTTTTGTTCATTAAATAAGGCGTAATACCCGGCTCGTTCTTTTTGATGATGTCCAGATACGGCTCCAGGTCGGTCAAGGTCTTGATGGTGCTGATATCGATTTTATATTTCTCGACAAGCGCCTTGTTCAGAAGCAGGCCGCGTTGGGACGCGATTTCTTTATTAACCGGCAGGCCATAGTTCTTCCCGTCGTACAAGCCACCCTTGAGCAGGGCCGGATTAAGAATGGCCTTGGCGTCCTGGCCGTATTTTTCAATCAAATCGTTAATCGGCAGGTACGAGCCTTTCTCGACTCTCGAGAAGTAGTTATCCCATGAGGCTGCCCAGTTAATATCGAAGGCTTCGTTCGACGCGAACTTCAGGTTCATTTTGTCCGGCCAGCTGCCCCAGTCGACAATAGTCATTTCCAGCTTCGCATTGATTTTATCCTTCAAATATTTGCTGGCTTCCTCGTTGATGAGCGCGATATCTTTCTGTGGTACGCCCGGCACGAACATCTTAATCGTATACTCCGGCAAATCCGCTGCTGCAGGAGCGTTTGCGGCATCGGTGCCATTGGCTGCATTTGCCGCAGCCGGCTCGGTCCCGCTTCCATTAGAATCGTCCGCAGGCGGCGCCGTGTTGTTGGCATTGTTTCCGCCGCACCCGGAGAGAACCAAAACGGTCATAATCATTAATGCGAAAGCGGTAAGCCTGACCCTCTTCAAAGCGTTCATGTTTCATCCTCCTAGTAGATGTTATTTATGCTCACCGGCAAAGCCGGATACAGCCGATCATTAACATTTATCCCTTGACCGCCCCGATCGTCAGCCCTTTGACGAAATACTTCTGGAATATCGGATAGGCCAGTACGATCGGTCCCATACCAATGATCGCCATCGCCATACGCACCGTTTCACCAGGGAGCTTGGCGATGGCTCCGCCCGCATTGCCGGTATTCGCTGCGTTCGAAACCAGGAACTGCAGGTTCATCATCGTTTTATACATCAGGTACTGCAGGCTGACCAGTTTATCCTGCTGGATGAATACCAGGGAATTAAACCAGTCGTTCCAATAGCCGATCGTATAAAACAGCGCAATCGTCGCCATTACGGGCGTGGAAAGCGGCAAAATGATCCGGAAGAAGATTCGAAGCTCTCCCGCCCCGTCAATGCCGGCCGATTCGATGATCGACGGGTGGATGGAGGTTTGGAAGAATGTCCTCATGATGATCACGTAGAAGGCATTGAACAGCAGACCTGGAATAATCAGCGCCCATATCGTGTCTCTCATGTCGAGCCAGTTCGTGAACACGATGTACCAGGGAACGAGCCCTCCTCCGAAGATCATCGTAAAGAAGAGGAAGAAGGAGAAGAATGTGCGGAAATCGAAATCCTGTCTGGAGATCGGGTAGGCGAACAACGCCGTCATCAGTAATCCAAGTGTCGTCCCGATTACCGTGACAAGGATAGACAGTCCATAGGCATGCACGATTTGCGTTGCATCGTTCAGCAGATAAGAATAGGCGTCCAGACTGAACTGCCTCGGAATAATGTTGTAGCCGTGAAGCGTCACCTGCTTCTGATCAGAGAACGAAACGGCCAACACGACAAGAATGGGAAACAGGCATAATACGGTATAGACCCAGAACAGGATGTTCAACACCACATTCGTTACCGGAGAAATCGCGTTAATCTCATTTGACTTTACATGTTGTTCCACATTCAAGGCGGTCTGCTGCTGCATCGTCGTTTTCATCTCAAACCCCCTCCTAAAACAGTGCGTTTTCTTTATTGATTTTGCGGACGATCCAGTTGGATGAAAGTACGAGAACGAATCCGACGACAGCCTGATAGACGCCGGCAGCCGATGACATGCCGAGATCTCCGATTCGGAGCAGCGCCCGGTATACATAGGTGTCGATGGTCTGGGTTACCGGATATAAAGCGCCAGCATCCAGCGGAACCTGGAAGAACAAGCCAAAATCCGAGTTGAATATTTTGCCGACGGCGAGCAATGTCATGATCGTAATCACCGGCATGATCAGCGGAAACGTAATGCGCCTGGTCTGCTGCCATTTGGAAGCGCCGTCAATTAACGCAGCCTCATAATACTCGTTGTCGATGCCGATGATGGCTGCCAAATAAATAACGCTCAGATAACCGATGTTTTTCCACAAGTTCACAAGCGGTAAAATATAGGTCCAGTATTTGGGTTCGGCATACCAGGCAACCGGTGATAATCCGAGCGGTTCCAATACATTTTTGTTGATATAACCGAATTCCTGGCTTAACAGCGATAATCCGAGATAACCGACGATAATCATGGAGAGAAAGTAAGGCAGGAACATGACGCTTTGATAAAATTTGGCCATGATCCGGTTGCGGAGCTCATTCAGGCCAATTGCGACGGCTACGGCAACGATGGTGTTGAGGACAATGAATACCGCATTGTACAGCACCGTATTTCTGGTAATGACCCAGGCGTCCGGCGTTTTGAACAAGTACTCGAAATTCGCGAATCCGTTCCATTCGCTGCCCAGGATGCCTTTCTGATAGTCAAAATCCTTGAAAGCGATTATAGTTCCAAACATGGGCAAATAGTTGTTCAGCAGCAAATATAGCGTTCCGGGCAGCAGCAGCAATAGCAGCATCTTGTTCTTGCTGAGCTTCTTCAGGAACGATTGCCGCCGGACCGCCGCTTTCTTCTGCATGCAGGTTCATCCTTTCCTTGTCTCGATTAAGAAGTCTGTCAGCTTATTATAGGTTACTGTCTGCACCCGAAAAATAGCGTATTGTGACCGAAGTAACGTTTTTATGATTTCTATGGCGCAAGAAGAAACGGAGGCCGCCGTCCTCTGGCGGTATAGATGCTATAGGGTAAAAAAAAGAGACCGCCCTCCACCCTTATGAAGTGGAGACGGTCCCCGCGCACGCGACTACCCGATCGCCTGATACCGTTTGCGGAAATCCTGCGGCGTAATCCCGACCTGCTTCTTGAATGTCTTCGCGAAATGGGACAAATTCTCGTAGCCCAAACTATCGCAGATATCGCTGACTTTCATATTGGATTTGGTCAGCATCTGCTTCGCCCGGTTCATCTTCATCGAAATGATATAATCCATCAACGACATTCCGGTCTCCCGTTTATACAGCCTGGACAAGTAGGCGGAATTCAAATAAACCGCTGAAGCGAGCTCTTCCCTTGTAACGCTTTGAAGATTGCTTTCCACATATGCATTTACTTTCTCGACAAGCGCCGAGCTCTCCGTCCTGGTCTTATCGAAGTATTCGGCTGTCGACAGGATCAGCTTGCGCGTCCATGCCAAAAACTGGGTCACTGAACGCGTTGCCGCTGCGGCTTCCGTCCATTTGGAATTCCCGAGAAGCTGCTTGACTGACCCCCCCTTATGATGAACCGTCTGATAAACGAATCCCAGCAGCGTATGATACAAAGCATCCAGCGTTTCCGAACTCATGCCGGACGCCGCATCGCCTCTGAACAATTCCTCGATTTGACGGATGACCGCTTCCGTTCTTCCTGCTTCCAGATGAAGCGTCCACTCCGCCGGATCGAACGCGAACGAGGTCATCTTGCGCGGAAGAGGAGCATCCGCACCGTCATTAACCTTCAAGAACAGGACTTGGCCGGTATTGACGATATTGCTTTGTTCCAATTCGATCAGCCGGTGATAGACGGGACTGATATCCGGAATCGGTACGGCTTCCCCGATGTAGCAGGACAGACTGCAGTAAAAATAACGGGAACAGGCTCTTATATAACGCTGACAGGCTTCTTTGAGTTCATCCTGGGAATACGCCTTGGGATCCGGCCAGTATAACAAAGCAAACAAAATGCCGTTGCGGTCTTCGATCACGTCTCCTTCCACTTCCCGGGGCCGGAGCAGCTCGGACGCGGCGTTGCGGAGAGCGTATATCAATATTTCTTCATCGCGCTCGGTAAATTCCCGATCCCAATGCTCTACGCTGAGCAGAATCGGCATGACATACCGGTCCTTGGCTATTCTTACCTGATACTTGTTCATGATCTCGTCCCACTGCTCGGGATACGGATGGATGCGCTTGGACAAGAGATCCTGCCAAAACAGCTCCTTAAGCAGCGGTTTCTGGGATTCCTGAAGCTTGGCATACGTCTTGTACATCTCTTCGAAACGTTTTGCCTCCTTGTTGTTCTCCACCTCTGTCAAAGCCCGCTCCACAATGGTCCGGAACTGCTCGTAACGAATCGGCTTCAGCACATAATCGAATCCCGAGAGCTGAACGACCTGCCGGGCGTAATTGAAATCCGCGTGCGCCGTAAGCATAATCGTTACTGTAGCCGGAGAATGTTCGTTCGTCCACTCAAGCAGTTCTACCCCGCTGCTGCCGGGCATTTCAATATCGCAAATCATAAGGTCAATGGGGTGCTGCAGCAGAAAGCCTTTGGCTTCTTCCGCATCGTACGCGCAATACACGTCGGAGAACCCCAGCGACTCCCAGTCAATGCCGACTTGAACGGCTTGTACAGCATAGATTTCATCGTCTACGATAAGCAGTCTATACATCTGTCTGGTTACCCTCCTTGCTTGCGTCAAATGGGATCCTAAGGGTTACTTCCGCGCCTCCGGTCAGCTCGCCGCCGTTATTCGCAGGTGTACGATTTTGAAATCGGATGCTTACAGACCTGCCGTATTTGTGCTTGAGCCGGTGCTGAACGTTGAGAATACCGAGGCTGCCGCTATTTGCGGTTTCGGTTGTCAGGCCGCTGTTTAAACGCTCCAACGTTTCTGCTGAAAAACCGATGCCGTTGTCGGCAATGACGATTTCCATGACCCCGGGGTTCTCAGAACAGGAGCGCGCTTCTACCGTAATATGAAAAACATGCCTCCCCGTTTTCATTCCATGCACAACCGCATTCTCAACGAAGGGTTGAATCATAAGCGGCAGCACGCTCTGATTTTTGTACTCGCGGGGCACCGTCATCTCGAAGGTCAGCTTTTGGGGAAAGCGCAACCGCTGAATCTCCAGATAGTTACGGATATGCTCCGTCTCTTCCTCCAACGTGATATATTCCCTGTTAGCCCGGGTAATGAACCGGAAAAAATCGGTCAGGTGATGGGCCATTTCCATAACCAGATCATTATGTCCGAGCTTCGATAAGCTGTGTATGATATTCAGCGAGTTGAGGTAAAAGTGCGGGTTAATCTGCGATTGCAAATGTCTGAATTCCGCCTCCTGCGTTTTGAGCATTTCTTCGTATACGTTAATCTTCAGCGACCGGATCTGGGAAACCATCCGGTTAAACGTTTCATTCAGAAATTTGAACTCCTGGGTAGCGCCTTCGCTCAAGCGAATGGAGAAATCGCCCTGCGCCGTTCTCCGCATGCCGCGGATCAAGGAATTCATCGGCTTGTGCAGCACCTGCTTGAGGACGATCCAGAACATAATAAGCAGGAGGACAAGACCGATCGGGATCAAGACGAGTCCGCGCTGAAAATAAGGCAGCTTCTGGAGGAGATCCGTATCCGGTATCGTAACGGCGAGCATAACTGGGGCTTGCATCACCGGGAAGCCAACCAAAATATAATCTTTGCCGTTGTCCGGATTGTTCATGATTTGATAGGGCTCAGTTTTGACCGAAAGCTTCCGCACCATGTCCTGAAGACTGGTATTATCCCACGTCGTATCCGTCAGCGACACCGCATTATTGGAAATGAGCATCGCTTGTCCCGTAGGCCCGAGATCCAGTGAGCGCAAATCCTTCATCAAATTCTCGACAGGAATGAGCGCGCCGACATAAACATTCGGTTCAATCTGGATCTGCTCGGTCCGCACCAAATAATAACGCTGCGCGTCTTCAACGATTTGCCAGGTATGGCTGTTGCTGAGCGATCCATTGTGAATAAACCGGGTAAGCATCTCGTTCATCTTCTGGGAGCTGGCATAATCGACCTGCGATGCGATCAATTCGTTATATTTCTCCGTATACGTGAAAAACGTATCCACAACCACATAAGAATTCGAGGTAATTTCATCCTGGAAGCTGTTATAGATGCGTTGTTTGGCAAAAAAATAATTGCTGCTCCCCTCCGGATAAATGGAAAGTCCGATCAAATCCGAGTAATAGTTTTTGCTGGAAACGAGCCGCAGCAAATAATTGCCGACCTTCTCGAGGCTGTTATCGATCTGATTCACATGAATGGAAAGAAAATTGGTCGTAGACTGCGAGACTTCGTCCCGGACAACATTCATCGCATACAGATTAAGCATGAACAAAGCGACGGCCAGGGGGACGATAACGGCGATAAAACCAGCCAATAGTCTAAAACGCAACGTTTTCGTGAACGTCATGGAATGGCACCTTTCACTCGTGGATTCAAATGTACGCGCTTTCTACATAATATAGCAGGAGATTTGATTCCAGTCAGCAATTATTCCGAACCATAGAATCCGTTCATACCCTTTCCATGAAATTCATTAGGTTTATCTTAAAATTTAACCTGCTTTATTTCAATCCTTATCTTCATTTTGATCGTTGGGTCATCATCCTGTTCGCAAAAAAAACCGGTGATCATCTTCGCATCAGGAAGACGGATCACCGGGAGTCGTTGCTGCAATTAGCCTGTATAAATTCCCGATACTTTGCCATTGGTGAACGTTACGTAATTGAAGCCTGAATAGCCCCATGTTTCCACATTTATTCCGCCTGAAGAGAGCGAGCTTTTGGACGACGGGTTGCCCCAGGACAGAAGCACCTGTTCCTTTGTCATGCCCATGGAGATTTTCTCCGCCTTCACGGCATTCCATACAGAGGATGACCATTTATATTTCTTGTACGGATCGTAATTTGTAAAGGAATAGCCGTCGGTCAAGGTATCCTGAACATTTGACGCCGGCATGGCGTAGGATTTCAATTCTTTGTTTGATGCTGTTTTAAACACAATTTCAAAATAGCCGTTTTTATCCGGCTCGATATCGGCGACCGTCAGCTTGACGAATCGTTCCCATCCCTGGAAGTGGTTAACCCAGTACGTTTTTCCGATAAATGCGGTCAAGCTTCCCTGTGCTTCCCGCTTCTCGATTTTCGCCGTTTCGGCCGATTGTACGGTCATTTTCGCTTTACCGAACGTAATATTCATCTCTTGCCATCCTGTATCCCACTGCAGCTTTGCTCCTAATGCATCTGCAAGAAGTCCGGCCGGAAATAAAGTCTCCCCGCCCGACACTAGCGGAGCTGCCTTCATCTTATAGGGTTTGCCGTTGAGCAGCGCATTGACGCTGCCGCTGGTGAGTACAATAGTTGTCTGACCGACCTTGATCGCAAATGATTTGGATGCAGCCGTATAGGAGACGGTCCCTCCCAATGCTTGGAACACCGGTTTGACGGGAAGGAATACAACGCCTTTTACCTGCTTCGCATTCTGCAAGGCGCTGCCTAAACTCGCCGATACGGTAACGGTCTTCGACACCCCGCCCGACGTTACGGTAACTTGCGTTTCTCCGACGCCCATAACCTTAAAGGTACCGTCGCTCTCCGGCTTTAACAAATGCGGCTTCTGAACGGTTACGTTCGCTTTGCCAAGCGGCACCTTTATTTTCGCCTGATTGGAATAGAGCTCCGTAATTTCCGCTTTCACCTTGTCCCCGACATTTGGCGCAAGCTTATCCAGCGCGAATGTAATACTTTGCACGGCAGGAGCCACTAAAGGCTTAATCACCTCATTATTATAAATCAGCCAGCTGCCGTCGGCTTTTTTGGCATAAAACAAGGAATCGTCGTCCAGTGCGGATGTACGGGTAATATTGCTCAGTCCGCTGATTTGCTGCGTTAATTTGTACCGTTCCTGGTATTCCCCGCTCTTCCATACCGTGCCGTCTTTACGGGTCACCAGCAGTGTTCCGTCATTGGCATAGGCCAGGTGAACGGCGTCCTCAGTCATCGTTTCCGGAATGACCTCCAGCGTATCTTTGTCAAGGTTATAAATATCGTAAATCACTATTGTGCCGCTGCGATCCAGCAAGGCTGTCCTGCCGTCATGCGTATCCATCATAACAATATCGGATGCAGCGGAAACCTTGCCCAGCTTCCTGCTGCCGTACAGAATATCGCCCGTCTGCGAAAGCGATGCGTAAGATGTCTCGTCTGCGACAATCAGTGCGGTCCCATCAAGCTCTTTGATCGGTCCGTCATAGTTCCACACCGTGCCATCCGTCTTAAGCCATGCGCCTTCCGTTACCAGACGGACTCCGCCGTATTCTGTTTCAGGCTTGAAAATTCCGCGATTCCATGAAACGACTTTGCCGTCACGGGTCAATCCATAACCGTTAATGCCATTGCCGGCAATGGCCGCCAGGTTAAGATTGTTGTGCACATGTCCATCAGAGCCGTATGTCCATAAGGAACCATCATCCAGCAGAAGCGTATTTCCCCCGACAATATCAACCATTTTCGGCTGAGCAGCAGCGGCAGCAGCGGCGGTCTCCGCTGTCCAATTTGCCGAGACAACCAGCAAGCATAATACGAGAAAAAAACCTAATAACCGTTTCATCTTTCCAACCTCTCCTCAACTCTGAATATAATAGGTAAAATATACTAGGGTTCGATAGTATTCTATAAGATTCGCTATAATTTTACAAATATTTCTTATCCGATGCATATACAGGACTCCCTTTCGCAAAAAAAACAGACTGCCGCGGCAGCCTTGTTGTCGGTATGTAAATTTAAAGGGTGACTTGATCGTTAAGAGTAGAACAGACTATACCGCCAGGTACTCAGGACCCACTTTACAAAATCCAATTATTTCCTTAGAAGGAAATGAATCTCGGGGACGATTTTATCAGAAATGATGCTCTGTTTCGATTCATTATTTGACATCGTCATGATCTGTGCCCGTGATTACCTCAAGCCATTCGTCGATCTCTGCCTCAAAACGAGCCGTCTTATCGCGATAGCGCGCCAGTGAATCACTGCCCAGCGGCAGATGGACCGGCGGATTCTCCGATTCGGCTAATGTAATGAAGGCCAACGCCAGTTTCTTGGGATCGCCGGGCTGCTTCTTGTTTACTTCCGTAGCAAAATCCCGCATTTTGCCGACCGTATCCGCATAATCCGCAATAATATTTCCGGTCCGGCTCAAGGAAGTCGTGTCCAGGAAATCGGTACGGAAGAAGCCTGGCGCCACTACAGTTGCATGTATACCTAACGGAGCCAGCTCCAGCTCCAGCGCTTCCGTAATTCCTTCGACTGCAAATTTTGTGGAACCGTATATCCCCCAGCCGATATAACCGCTTAACCCGCCAACCGATGAAATATTGATTACATGTCCGGAACGCTGATTGCGCATGTGTGGAAGCACAGCACGTATGACATTCAATAATCCGAAGACATTCGTTTCATAATTTTGTCTGACTTCTTCACCGGATGCTTCTTCGACTGCGGTTAACAATCCATAGCCCGCGTTGTTGACGAGAACATCGATTCTGCCAAATTTTCTGATGGTCTGTGCAGCGTTATCAATGGCCATCGCCTCGTTCGTAACATCCAATACTGTAACAAGAAGGTTTTCGTTGTTGTTGAATTGCGCTGCCAATTGTTCCGGCTTGCTCCGGACCGTGGCTGCAACTTTATCGCCTGCTTCGAGAGCCGCTTTTACGATCTCAAATCCGAATCCTCTTGCCGCGCCTGTAATAAACCATACTTTTTGCTTTGTTTTCTTGTTTGACATGGATATTCTCTCCCTTAGCTTGAAGTGCTGACCGCCTTCTCCATTCATGGTTCCCGGCTGGCTTATGCCATAACTATACCAGAGCATAAATGGATCTACTTTGCTTGGAAGTCCAGAGTATTTGTCTATTTAGCTCAAAATCATTCGCCATGCCGCCATGTACCTTTGCTCAGGCAATGAACCCGCAGAAATGAAAAAAGCACCTTTTTCAAGCACCGGATCACCATGCGGTCTCCATTGATTGAAAAGAGGTGCTGATATATTTTTCTCGATTACTTAAGCGAGGATGGAGAGTATCCAAACCTTTCTTTGAATACTTTGGAGAAATGGGCTGCATTTTCAAATCCAGTTGAGAAACAGGCATCTGTAACCGATAAGGATGAATGGGTTAATAATTCTTTGGCCATATCCAATCGGCGATTTCTGATCCATTGTAGAGGCGAAGTATTGTAAATCGCCTGGAAGTCCCGTTTAAAGCTCGATAAACTACGGCCTGATAAATAGGCAAGATCATTGAGAGAAACCGGGTTAGTGATATTCTCCTCAATCACCTCGGTAATATTCTTCCTTTCTTTACGCTTCAGCATAAAAAACTGGAATAAAAATTTTTCGTTGGCATTTGCCACATCAAACAATAATTCCAATAATTTAACCTTAACCAATCCATCCTCTACCTGTTCCGGTTCTTTGAAATAGGGTTTGAGAGACTCGATATAGCTGACAAGCCGGTCATTGACCGCGCTGATAGAAATTGGAACGATTGCGGCTGGGTACGCGTTCTGCAGATCCGCCATTTTGATAAACTCCGTAATCAATTCTTCTTTCAAAAAAAACATCATGTAGTTCAGTAAATAGTTTGACTCCTCTTCCCCTGACTTCTCAAATTCCACCACAATCGATTTTTGGAGCAGAACCATTTCATTTTTACGAACCGTAAACTCCTGGTCGCCAAACCGCACCGTGTATTTTCCGTCAAGCACAAATAAAAGCAGATGGTCCTCCAGCAGCATAGTCCCCTTCTTGCCTTCTGTATGCGTACAGGTCTCGATCACGGTCAGATCGTTCATACTTAAAGCCGCTTGATAGTAGGGGGCTTTTGTCAAATCCTGCGGAACTTTTGATACTTTCCTGGTTCGCAGCGCCATTGCTCCGACCTCCTTTTTTTCGAAAGCCACAGAAGGTAACCGAAGTTAGATGGCCTAGGTTCCCTTTATTGAATAAATCATAACCTCCTTACTCATCTAATTCAATAAGCCACCGCCATATGGTTATCACGGGTAGATCATCTCGTTCGAGTGCCCGCCAGCTCGAATCGTTGTGAAATCCTGGTGACCTATGGAAAAGAGGAGCACCACATCGGATGCTCCTCCACAATTTCAATATGCAGCATGTATCATATTCACGCATCTTGCAGCAGGCATCACCCGGAATTGTCAGACTCCCGGCAGATTCGCCGGCTTGGGCATAAGCCATGCGTGATTCGGATCATTATAGAACTTCCACGCGCGGACCGGTCCCGCCATTACGTTCAAATAATAGACCTCATAGCCCGGCGGCGCGGATACCGGATGATAACCCCTGGGCACGAGTACGGCTTCGCCGCTCGCAACGGAAAGCGTCTCGTTCAGCGACCCGTCATCCGTATACACCCGCTGCACCGCGAATCCCTGCTCCGGCTGGACTTGGTAATAGTAGGTCTCCTCCAGCAGGGATTCCTCCGGCAGAAAATTTCTGTCATGCTTATGCGGCGGGTAGCTGGACCAATGGCCGCCCGGGGTAAACACCTCAACGACCAGCAGGCTGTCCGCTGCCTCAGACTCCGGCAAAATGTTGTGAATGAGCCGCTCTGTGCTTCCTTGTCCACGAAGCTCGACTCCCACCTGCCCGGGAGCGATAAGACGCGCAGGCTGCGACCCTTTGCCCGGGGCCCAGCAGACAGCGATTCTAAGCTCGGTCAGCGCCGTTATGGCAAAGCTGTCTCCGGAAGGAACATATACGGAATAAGGCGGGATCTTCTCAAACACGCTCATGCGCCCGCCGATCTGCTTCCATTCCAATTTGTCCGTGGATACATCCGCTTTGCCTCCGAGGAGAACGATGCAGGCTTCCTGACTGCCGGTTGGGCGGCTAAGCCGTTCACCCCTGCCCAGTGTGTATACTTCGAAGCCGACATGCTCCCAGCCAGCGGACTCCGGTGTAATCCGGAGCAGATTGCCTTCGGCATCCGGGATCTGGCTTGGTTTTACGATAAGATCGCTCATCTCTCTGGACCACCTCTCCTAATTATGACTCCATTTATCCGTCATCGGTTACGCGTTTGCTTTGCCGGATGAACCGAACTCGCGAATTTTGGCCTGCACGCTCCGCTTCACAGCTTCCCGTCCTGCTCCCAAATATTTGCGCGGGTCATATTCGGAGTCATTCTCCGTCAAAAAAGCGCGGATTGCGGCCGTGTTGGCCATTTGATTTTCCGTATTCACGTTGATTTTGGCTGTGCCCAGCTCAATCGCCCGCCGGATCTGGTCAGCCGGAATACCGCTGCCGCCATGCAGTACAAGCGGCAATCCGGTCAATCGCCCGATTGTCTCCATCCTGTCGAATCCAAGCTTTGGCTCGCCGCGGTACGGACCGTGTACAGAGCCCAGCGCAGGAGCCAGACAATCGATGCCGGTTTCCTTTGCCAGCCGGACGCATTCCTCAGGCACCGCATACATCGCTTCCGCTTCGTTGACGACGAGATCGTCTTCCCGTCCGCCGATTCGGCCCAGCTCGGCCTCCACAGAGATATTGTAACGATGCGCTTCCTCAACAACCTTTTGCGTAATCCGGATATTCTCCTCGAGCCCGTGATGGGAAGCGTCGATCATAACAGACGTAAAGCCTGCGCGGATCGCTTCTGCGCAAAGCTCGTAGGACGTACCGTGATCAAGATGCAGGGCAACAGGCACCGTGATCCGATAGTAATCAACGAGCGACCGGACCATTCCGGCAATGCAGGACAGACCGCCCATATAAACGATATATCCCTCGCTTAAACCAAGAATAACCGGTGCCCGCTCCTCCTCGGCAGCCTGCAGAATCGCTTGTGTAAACTCCAGATTATTCAGATTAAACTGACCGACAGCGTATCGGCCCCTGACAGCTTCATTCAACATTTCCTTCATCGAAACCAGCGGCATTTCCCCATCCTCCTTTTTTTATAAGTGTAATGAGAACAACCTTATTCTGCAAGGGAGACCTTAAGCTTACCAGCGGGAGGTTACCATTTTCTTTCTCGTATAGAATTCGACGCCGTCCGTTCCATTCGCATGCAAATCGCCGTAAAATGATTTCTTCCAGCCCGAGAATGGAAAAAAGGCCATCGGAGCCGGAACACCCAGATTCACACCAAGCATTCCTGCATCGATGGTTTCACGGAACTGCCGGACATTCCCGCCATCCCGGGTAAAGATGCAGGCACCGTTCGCAAATTCCGAGCGGTTGGCCAGATCAATGGCTTCCTCCAGGCTGTCAACGCGCACAACTGACAGCACCGGCGCGAATATTTCATCTTTCCAGATCTTCATGTCGCTGGATACCTGATCAAAAATCGTCGGCCCGACAAAGTATCCGTCGCCGCTGATTGCGGCATCCTTGCGTCCATCGCGAAGCAGCGCTGCTCCTTCCTGCACGCCTGCTTCGATATATCCCAGTGTACGTTCCTTATGCTGTTCCCTGATGACAGGACCGAGGAAAACTCCCTCTTCCATACCGTTGCCGATAGTGAGTTCGTCTGCCGCTGCGACGAGCTTGCGTGTAAGGGTCTCAGCCGCATCGCCGACTGCGACAACAACGGCGCATGCCATGCAGCGTTCGCCGGCGGAGCCAAACGCCGCATTAACAATTTGTGCGACCGTATTATCCATATCCGCATCCGGCATAACGATGGTGTGGTTCTTCGCGCCTGCAAGGGCCTGTACTCGTTTGCCATGCGCTGTTCCGGTTTTGTACACATACTCGGCGACCGGCTGGGAGCCGACGAATGAAATCCCCTTGACATCCGGATGCTCCAGCAGACCGTTGACGACATCATGCGCTCCATGCACCAGGTTCAGAACACCGTCCGGCAGACCCGCTTCCCTGAAGAGCTCAACAAGACGCTTTGCAAGAAGCGGCGTGCGCTCGGAAGGCTTCAGCACGAATGTATTTCCACAGGCAATGGCCAGAGGAAACATCCAGCAAGGAACCATCATCGGGAAATTGAACGGCGTGATTCCGCCTACAACGCCTATCGGATAGCGGTACATACCCGATTCTATGTTGGTGGCGATGTCCGGAAGCTGTTTGCCCATCATCAGCGAAGGTGCTCCTGCGGCGAATTCGACGCATTCGATGCCGCGCAGCACTTCACCGTGAGCCTCCTGGTAATTTTTTCCATTTTCCATTGTAATGATTCTGGCGAGCTCATCCCAATGCTCCACCAGCAGCTGCTGATATTTGAACAAAATACGGGCCCTGCGGGGAACCGGCGTTTTGCTCCATGTTTTGAAAGTGTCTTTGGCATTTTGGACAGCCTGATCAAGATCCCGTTTGGAGGACAAAGGAACGTAAGCTATAATTTCTTCCGTTGCCGGATTATATACAGGATCATAATTGCCTGATGTGGAAGCGATCCATTCGCCTCCGATGAAATTTTTTAACTGAGCTGGCGCATTCGTTTGAGACATATCGGGAATTCCCCTTTCGGATTAAGCTTGTTTGGAAGCGAGCATAAATTGTTCAACCTGCATGACAGTCGGCATGGCGTCGGAGCTGCTGTGACTGGAAATAACGATGGAGGCGGAAGCACTGCCGAATTCCATGCTGCGGCTCGGACTCCATCCCTGCATCAGACCATAGATAAAACCTGCCGCATAGGAATCGCCCGCCCCGAACGTCTTAATGACCTTGGCGGGAAAAATCGAGCCCCGGTGAGAGCTGCCATCCTTGCCGTAGGCAATGGAGCCGTCTTTGCCGTGCTTGATGACGACGATCTCGGCGTGACAGCCGAACCATTGCGCGGCTGTTACTTCATCGCTGCGGGTCGGATTCGCGGCGAACCGCTCCAGCATATCGAATTCTTCCCGGGTTCCGATAATGATATCGCTTTTTTCGGCGGCCAGATGGTAATAGATCGCCGTTTCCTCGGGAGATGTCCATGTATAAGGGCGATAGTCGATATCGAAGACGACCTTTGTTCCGTGTTTGCGGGCGTATTGGAGAGCAAGCAGCACGGCTTCCCGGGAGGGGCTTTTCGCCAGTGCCGTACCGGAAACAAGCAGTACCCTGCTGCCCGCAATCAGCGACTCGTCGACTTCTTCCGGCGCCAGCAGCAAATCGGCGACATGATCGCGGTACATCAGAATGCTGCAATCCTCCGGGCTTTTGATTTCCGTGAATGCAAGACCCGTGACCGCGCCTGTCCGGTCTGTCGTAATACCGGATGTTTCAATATCATTATTCTGCAAATATTGCACGATAAACCGGCCCATCTGGTCATCGGCCACTTTGCCGATGAAGGCTGATTTCATGCCAAGCCGGGACATGCCGATACAGATGTTGGCCGGTGAACCGCCCACATATTTCGTGAATGTCATGGTCTCTTCCATCGGACGATTAATCTCATTCGCGTTCAAATCGATGCACAGACGGCCGATCGCCACAAAATCGAGCGCTTTGTCGGCGGCAAATGAAACAGATTCCATCTTAATCCCTTCTTTCGATTCGGTTGGAGAGGCTACTTACAGGCGGATGCCTGTGTTAACCCCCTACCTTCTCCCATGTTCAGGCCAGCCTAAGGCAGGCTGGCCTGCTCAATAACGAGCAGGGCTTAACCTCTAATGTTCCGTCCAATTATTAGTAAGGCCGTGCAGCCTTCACATTCTTGCGCATTTGCTGGTGTGCTTCCAGCACCTTATCGCTCACCGACACCTCGGGCACGCCGACATGCCACCATGATTCATAGCTGTCCGTGTTCGTTCCCGGAAGCACCTTAATTTCCACAAGCACCGGTCCCGGCTCCAATTTGGCCTGCCGAAGGGCTTGCTCCAGCTCATCCGCCGTTCGCGCCGTATATGACGCTGCCCCCAGACTGCGGGCATGCGCGGCAAAGTCGATCGGCATATAAGAACCGTTTAAGCGGCCCGTCTCCTTGGCGCGGAAGCGGAATTCATTGCCGAAGCCGTCGCTGCCATGTCCGCGCTGCAGGTTGTGGATGCACTGAAAGCCATGATTGTCGAACAGCAGAACGGTCAGCTTCACGCCTTCTTGAATGGCGGTTACAAACTCGGAGTGCAGCATAAGATAGCTGCCATCGCCTACGAATGAATATACATTCCGGGACGGCTCCGCGAGAGCTGCGCCGAAAGCGCCGCTGATTTCATAGCCCATACAGGAGAATCCATATTCCATATGATACGTCTTGGGCTCGACAGACCTCCAGACCCGATGCAGGTCGCCAGGCAGGCTGCCGGCAGCGCAGACAATGACGTCTGTCGGTTCTACGAATCCGTTAATGACGCCGATCGCTCTCGTCTGAGTCAATCCCTCATCGCTTTCCAGCGCATACAGACGATTAACTTCCTCATCCCACTCCGCTTTGAGGCCGCTGATTCTTCCTTCTGTGTAGCCGGAGCGGTACCCTCGCTTGGTTAATGCTTCCTGCAGGGCGGCAATCGCCTCCTTCGCATCAGCCGTGATCACTGCGGCATCCATCTTGACCGCATCGAATGCGCTGATATTCAAGTTCAGGAAAGCGGCATCCGGATTCTGGAAGGCGGACTTGGAGGCTGTCGTAAAATCAGAAAACCGTGTGCCGACGCCGATGATCAGATCCGCTTCTGCGGCGATCCGGTTGGCCGCGAGCGTTCCGGTTGCACCGACGCCGCCAAGACTCAGAGGATGATTCCACGGGACAGCGCTTTTTCCAGCCTGCGTCTCCGCCACGGGAATACCGAAGGCTTCGGCGAACGCAAGCAGCTCCTGCGCAGCAGCCGCATAATGCACGCCGCCGCCTGCAATAATCAGCGGCTTCTTCTTGCCCGCAACCAAATCCGCCGCACGCTTAATCGCATGAGGAGAGGCCGGACGGCGATCAAGGGTGTGAACGCGCTTCTCGAAGAAAGAAGCCGGATAATCGTAAGCCTCCGCCTGAACATCCTGGGGCAGCGCCAATGTCACGGCGCCAGTCTCCACAGGATCAGTGAGCACCCGCATCGCATGAAGCAGCGACGTCATCAGCTGCTCCGGGCGGATGATCCGATCCCAGAACTTGCTGACCGGCTTGAAAGCATCGGTCGCAGAGATCGAATAATCGGTTGGAATCTCCAGCTGCTGCAGCACAGGATCCGGCTGGCGGGAGGCAAAGTTATCTCCCGGCAGCAGCAGGACCGGAATACGGTTGACTGTCGCCGTCGCTGCGCCAGTCACCATGTTGAGCGCACCCGGTCCAATCGAGGTCGTGCAGGCAAAGATCTGGCGGCGATTCTTCTGCTTGGCATATGCGGTGGCGGCATGAACCATCCCTTGCTCATTTTTGCCCTGGATAAATATCAGCTCGCCCGCCTGCCGCTCGAGCGCTTCGCCAAGCCCCGTTACATTGCCGTGTCCAAAGATGCCCATGAAGCCCCGGACAAACTTGGTTTCTTCGCCATCCACGGACAAATACTGCTGGTCCAAAAACTTCAGCAAAGCCTGTGCCATGGTCAATCGGATCGTTTTCATCGGCAAAACCTCATTTATATCAGATTTCATGACTTCACCTCAAGCTGTACAAGAAAGGTCTTGATTTCATATGGCTTCAGCGCGAATTCGCCATCATGAATCCCGGCCTCTCCAAGCTTGCGTTCCATCAGATCGCATTCCTCCAGCGAGCGGATTCGAAGATCGCTGCCGAGCTTCACTTGAGTGCGGATGCCCGCAAACTCATGGACACGCAGCACCAGCTGCTCGCCGTCCTCCGCTTTTTTGACGGCATCCACCATCACATTGGGAGCGGACAATTGGAACATCGAAAGCGAATGGAGATCCGCTCCTCCTTCGAAGGCGGTCAGCGGGTTATTCAGTGACCACGCCTCTTGAACGGTACCGCCAGCATACCAGTCTCCCTCATGCGGAAGGAGCGCATAGACAAAGGAATGCTCGCCGATATCCGCATCCGGATCCGGATTAATGGCCGATTTCAACAACGACAGCCGGATCACATTATCCTTGATGTCATAGCCGTATTTGCAATCGTTCAGCAGGCTTACGCCGTATCCGCGTTCGGATAAATCCGCCCATTGATGGCCGACCGATTCGAATCTCGCCAGATCCCAGCTTGTGTTCCAATGCGTGGAACGTTTAACATTCCCGAACTGAATATCATAGGTAGCCTCTGTGGAGCGCACATCCACGGGGAAAGCAACCTTCAACAGCTGCTGGTGCTCCTGCCAATTGATATGCGTACGGAAATCGATCCGTCTGCTTCCTGAATAAACCATCATCCGCTGCGATATCCTGGACCTCCCGTAGCGCCACTTGAATTCAACAACCGCTGCGAGCGGACCAATTTCCACAAGCTCGACAGAAAGCAGCTCGGAGATTGTCCGCATCTTTTCCTGATAGAAAATATCGATATCCCAAGCATCAAAATTAAGCGGCTTGTCTTCAAATACCTGCAGCACATTGCCAATTGCATCTCTGGCCAGAACATTCCGGCGATTGTCCAGGTCGTAAATGCGAACCAATTGGCCGGATCCATTCCACTCGATCTCATAATGAGGTGTCTTAAGCAGGCTGCCCTCCATCATGAAGGGAGCTTCGGCAATTCCGCCAGACGGCTGCGCGGAATCAACCGCATAATGAATGGCTGCCATGCCTAATGAAGGCAGATCGGCAGCTTCAACGAGCCAGCGTCCATTGGCATACTGCGAAAGCAGTCTTTGGCCATCCTGATTCGTCCATATGCTTCCGGGAGGCACATTCTCCCCGGTTATTTCCAGCAAATCGTTTCGTTTCCAGGACGAGCTGTTAAAGACGGTCCATGCACCTTGTTCCTGTCTGCTGCCAACCAGGGAAGCTGCCTCGTTCCAAGCTTCTGTGGCAATCGATAAGGCTTGCGCATACTCCTCTTTGCTGTCCGCGTACACTTCCTTAATGGAAGAACCGGGAATGATATCATGAAACTGATTGCGCAGAATGATGGTCCATCCGCTGTTCAGCTGCTCTTGGCGATAACGGCTCCAGTCGCTGCCCATCAAGACAGCCAGCGCGCTCAGCCATTCCGTCTCGCGGTAGAGAAGCTCGAGCTTGCGATTCATTCGTTTATTGTAAGCCTGGCTTGTATAGGTCCCGCGATGATACTCAAGGTAGAGCTCCCCGTCCCAAACATGCACGTAGCGGTCGGTCTCCTCGACGGTTTCATGCAAACGGTCGAAGTAATCATCCGCCCGCCCTGCCTTCACATTCGGCAGACCAGGCATCGTCTCCAGGCGGCGGCGCATCTCAAGCATCTCCCGGTTAACGCCGCCGCCTCCATCGCCATAACCATAAGATAGCAGAAGCTCTTGATTCATTTCTTTGTCCTGATAGCCGTCCCATGCCCCTTTGACGGTTTCCGGCGAGATCAAGCCGTTATAGGTATAGAAGAAGTTGTTGGCTCCTTCCCAATCGTCCGGTGTCGTAATAAAATGCGTCAGAACCTCGGAGCCGTCGATTCCGCGCCATTTGAAGGTGTCATGCGGCATCCGGTTGAACTGGTTCCAGCTGATTTTCGTAGTCATAAAGGTTTTGAAACCGGATTTCTTCAAAATTTGCGGCAGCGCCCAGCTGTATCCGAAGACATCGGGCAGCCACAGGTACGTGCTCTCCACGCCAAATTCCTCTCGCATGAACCGGGTTCCAAACAGGAACTGCCGCACCAGCGATTCCCCGGAGGTCAGATTGCAATCCGCCTCCAGCCACATGCCGCCGCCAATCTCCCAGCGCCCTTCACGGATCCGGTCACGAATTTGCTCATAGATTTCCGGGTAATCCTGCTTGATATAGGCGTATAACTGTGGCTGCGTCTGCAAAAACACATAATCAGGGAAGCGTTCCATCAACCGCAGGACAGTAGAGAACGAACGGGCGGATTTCTCCCGGGTATGCTTCAGTCTCCAGAGCCACGCAACGTCGATATGCGTATGTCCGACACAAGTGACCGTAACCGGATGATGCTTCTCGAACCGGGCTAATTCGGCAGATAGCAGCTCTCTTGCTTCATATACCGAATCATAATAAGCGGCAGAGCCGGGCTCGGACCAATCCACCTTGAGGAATGCGCGGTCCAGCGCTTTGATAAGGCCCATGCGATCAGGGCTTCCTGCATCCAGCACCTGAACCGTTTCAAGAACAGCGGTTCCCGTGTAGTAGAAATCGTCAACTCTTTCATCCAGCCAGCACAGATCGGCACGGTTTATCGTATGCTTTATCTCGCGCGGCTTGCCGCCTCCGTCCAGCCCGGACCACAGCCGGATATCCAATCTTCCGGACGTTCCGGCGGATTGCTCCGGCAGAAAAACCTCCTGATGGTAAGAATCGACGCCTTGATACGGAGTGCCGTTCCAGTAAAGCAGCGATTCAAAGCCCTCATTGTTGCCTCCGCCGGTCTCACCGAAGTCGAAGAGTGCAAGCACCGTTTTACCGTTCCATTCCTGAGGAACCTCAATGCTGCGGGAGAGCCAGATATACCGGTCGCGGCCGCTCCAGCTGTCTCCGGTCTTCAGCTCAAACGTCGGAGGGACGTCCATCGGCCTTGCCCCTGCTGCGCCATGCTCGTCCTCCGCTGCGGAGAAGCTCCCGAGCGGTATAAGATTGCGATAGCGGGTCTCGCTTAACTCATGCAGCCTTGCCTTGAGTTTCTTTTCTGCAAATAACATGTCATCCTCACCCTTCGGGATTCAACTTTAGAGAGCCTGCTCCAGCTTCAATAAATTTTCCAGGCTCAGTGCCAAGCTGTCCATTGGTTTTCCCGGGCAGTAATCCTGTTCTACGGCGAACCATTCGACTCCATGATCCAGGCCCCAGCGGAGAATGGGAGCAAAATCGATAAGGCCGGTACCAATTTCCGCGAATGTTCGCCGATCGTCTGCCGTCATATCCTTCAAATGCAGAATCGGCATGCGATTAGCGTAATTGCGAATGAACGTAAGCGGATCCTGGTCGGCTTTCAGAACCCAATACGTATCGATTTCGGCATAAACAGCCGGATCCTCAAGCAGATATTCGAGGGCAAACTTACCGTCGATCAGGGTATGAAATTCAAAGTCATGATTATGGTAACCCACCCTGTAGTCCATGCCTTTTACTTTGGCGGCTACATCAAGCAGATCTCTTCGCACACTCCTGTAGCCTTCCAGATTCTGCAGGCCATCCGGCAGCGAGTGGCAGATGAAATCTCTCGTTTCGAACAGGTCCGCTTCCTTAAGGACAGCATCCAGATCCGTCTTCATCCGTTCAAGACCGACATGCATGCCTGCGGTTTTCAATCCCAGTTCCTTCATAAGTGAAGAGATATCCCTGGCGGAGTTGCCGTGCAGCCCGTCGATTTGAACGGCAGCCCAACCCATTTTGCTCAAATCTCGAAGGACGGCTTCAAAATCCTGTTTAATTTCGTTTCGCAATGTATACAGTTGTGCAGCCAGTTGATGTCTGATCATTTTGAAATTTCCTCCCTTTGTAAATCCAGCCATTCCACTTCCTGTGGGGTTAATTCAAGATTCAACGAAAGAATGGAAGACTCAAGCTCCTCCGGATTACGCGGTCCGATAATTGCGCTGGTCGGGAAAGGCTGGTAGAGAACATAGGATAAGGCAATTTGTATAGGAGTAACCTGCTTCTCTTCCGCCAGCTTCACGGTGCGGCGGTACCGTTCCCAGTTGCCGCTGCTGTAATACACTCTTACCATTTCCTCATTGGACCGGTCTTCCGGCGTAAAGTTCCCCGAGAAAAACCCACCCGCTTGAGCAGACCAGGACAACAGCGGCAGCTGGTTGCCCGCATGCCAGCGGCAGGTATCCTCGTCAGCCGACACAACGCCTTCCCATCTGGGTTCGATAGGCTTCGCCAGGCTCAGATTGGAGCTGCTGAAGGCAAAGCCTGTCAGCTTGTGCCCGGCGGCATATTCATTGGCTTCCTGGATGCGCTGGTACGACCAGTTAGAAGCGCCGATCGCCCGAATCCGCTTGGCTTGAAGATGCTCATTCAATTCCTCCATAATCGGTCCGACCGCTACGCTCGGATCATCGCGGTGAAGAGCGTACAAATCCACATAATCGGTACCCAGCCTTTCCAGGCTCTCCATCAAATCTTTTCTGATCGCCTGCGGATTGACCCGCGGACCCGGACTCCCGTCATCATGATGGGCGCCCTTGGAAAGAATGACGACCTGCTCCCGCAGCTGCTTTTCCGCCAGCCAACTCCCGAGTATTTGTTCTCTTCCCCGATACTGATGAGCCGTATCAAAAGCATTGCCTCCGGCTTGAATATAGGCATCCAGCATCATCCGCTCGGGCTCGCCCAAGTTCCTCAAATCCCCTGTCCCCATGATCAGGCGGGAAATTTGCTTGTTTACTCCTTCAATCTGCATATATTTCATCTTATTACCTCCTTGGCATGTCTCAGCGAGCTTTTATTCATCTTCTTTAAACAGCGGCCTCAGCCTGAGTTCGAACTGGAATTCCTTTTCGTTCAGACGGTAGGGCTCAGCCAGCTCCGGTCCGCAGGAATTGGAGCCTACGCCGCTCATCCGGTAATCCAGATGGACGATCGTTTCCTTCCTCTTCGCCAGCTCCCAGCTGTGTGCGGCATTCGTCAGGTCCTCTGGCGTAAAATGGGATGCGTGGAAGGAGAATCCCTCCGATGCGGAGAATTGAAGGCCCATGCCCTGCTCATTGGAAAGGATTGCCCAATCCGTACCATATCTCGCACCATTTTCCTGGGGCATGATGTAGTTTTCGAACATTTCATCAACGCTCGTCAGGAACCGGCCTCTTCTGACGCTTTGGCGCTTGTCGATGTAGCTCTCATGCGGCCCGAAGCCGGAATACTCGACTTCTTCCATCCCTTGCGGCATGGACAGCCTCAGTCCGAAGCGGGGCAGATACGGAAACTCGCGCTCCTCCCCCATCTTCACCTTTACCAGCAGATCGACCGCTCCACTCGGGCTCACCCTCCAGCATGCTTCACCTCGCAGGATCGTAAAGCGGGAAACAGCGCCTATTGAGAACCGGCTTCTGACTTCGATTGCCCCTTCGCCGGTTTGTTCCCAATCGCATTGATACACCTTTGTGATTGCCCGGTCATAGCCTTCATTACACCATTTTTCCTTCACATGCATATCATTGTCTGTCGGCGCCCGCCAGATCGAGAACCGGGCGGGGGCATCCAGCATCTCCACTCCGTTCCTCGACAACCGCTGCAAAGTACCTTCAATCAAGTCAAATTCATGCTGGAAATCAAAACCTTCGACCATCAGCCGATGGCCCTTATGCTCCACTTGAATTGGCGGCTGCCACGCATGCACCGCTTCAGGCTTCGGATCGCTTTGTACACCGCTCATCCATTCCAGCTGATGGAACGTGATTTCATGGCCGGCTGCCGCCCAGGCTGTTTCTTCCTTCAGCCAGCAGGATAAGGTGAGGACAAACTGCCCATTAACCGCCTCCGGCAGTTCGTATGGAAGGCTCACAATCCGCGAGCTGTGAGGCTCGATCCCGCCAAGCTCCAGCTGTCCTTGGTGAATCATCTGTCCATCGTGTTCCAGCTTCCAGAAAACGCCAGCATGGGAAAGATCAATAAAGTCATACAGGTTCGTGACCTTAATCTCTCCGGTTGGCAGGTTTTGTTCCTCGATCCGGATGGGAGCAATAACCTTCTTGAGCTCCAGCAGTCCCGTGTGAGGCTTGCGGTCAGGTGTGACAAGTCCGTCGATACAGAAGTTGCCGTCATTGGGTGTATCTCCAAAATCGCCACCATAACCATAAAAAGGCGTTCCGTCCTTAGTCTCTGTCTTGATCCCGTGATCCGTCCACTCCCACACGCAGCCGCCCATCAACTTCGGCTGGCGATAGATCGCTTCCCAATAATCGTTCAAATCGCCGGGACCGTTACCCATCGCATGACTGTATTCACACAGGAACAACGGCTTTTTGTTATTCTCATCGCGGGCATACGCTTCTATCTCTTGCACAGAGGTATACATCCGGCTTTCCAGATCCAGGCATTCGACATGAGGACTGCCTTCGTAATGGGGAGCTGCCCCCTCGTAATGAATGGGCAGGGAAGCATCACGCAATTTCGTCCATTCGGCCATCGCGATATGATTAGCCCCATAACCCGACTCATTTCCCAATGACCACATTACGACGCATGGGTGATTCTTGTCCCGTTCAACCATTCGGACAGCCCGTTCCACAAACGCTTCCTTCCACGCCGGATCACGGGACAGCTTATGGAAAACCCCATTTTGAAAATCACCGGCGCTTCCGATTCCGTGACATTCCAGATCGGCTTCATCTACAACATAAAATCCGTATTCATCACACAGCTCCATAAAGCGGGAATCATTGGGATAATGGGAAGTTCTGATTGTATTGATATTATGTTTCTTCATTAGAATAAGGTCCTTGATCATATGCTGGACCGGAATCGTCTGCCCGAGCTCCGGATGGGAGTCATGCCTATTGACGCCTTTGAGCTTGACAGCCTGTCCATTGATCAGAAATACGCCATCCACAATCGCAACTTGCTTGAAGCCCACCGGGAACTGGAGCGTTTCTCCGCCGCCATAAACATAAAGGCGGTATAGATAAGGCTTCTCGGCATTCCATAAGACGGGATCTATCAGCTCGAACCGGAGCGCGCCTTTGCCATCCACATGCTCTTGTGCCGAAGCGACGACGCGCCCCTTGGCATCCTTCAATTCAGCACGGACCTCCAGAGGTCCTGTCGTATCAATCTCCGATACCAGTGCAGCCTTGCTGAACCCGTCCTCGAAAGTCTGTTTATTAAATACATCCCGGATATGGACAGCGTCACGCGCAAGCAAATATACATCCCGGAATATACCCGTGTACCGCCAAAGATCCTGATCTTCCAGGTAGGAGCCGTCGCACCATTTCAGCACCATGACAGCGATACGATTCTTCCCCTCCCGAAGGAGCGGGGATATATTAAATTCCGCCGGCATGCGGCTGCCTTGACTGTAACCGGCAAACTGCCCGTTAACCCATAAGTAAAAACAGGCGTTAACCCCTTCAAAGACAATAAATCGTTCTTTATTTAATCCAACTGGCGCCGCATTAAACTCCCTCACATAAAGTCCGGCCGGATTATTTTCCGGAACATAGGGAGGATCGCATGGAAAGGGATAATTGAAATTTGTATATTGAGGCTGATCATAGCCCTTTACCTGCCAGCAGGACGGAACCGTTAAATCGTCCCACCCGCTAACATCGGCAGTCTCCTTATAAAAAGCTTCTTTCACATCATAAACCGTTCCGTGATATTGGAATTTCCAGTTTCCGTTCAAGGTTTGATAATAAGGGGACTGTCCCCGTTTGCCTGATTTCGCCGCCCGTTCATCCGCATAGGGAATATAATAGGCCCTGGGAGGCTGTCTGTTCACCTGAAGAACGTTCAGATCTTCCCAATATCTCTTGATTTGAATCATGTATCCCATTCCTCTCTGTTAAAGGAAAAACATCAATCGAAGTATCCGTCTCTCATCAGGCCGTGGATCATTTCACTAAACAGACTGTTGGCCCAGGCAAACCAGGGGCGCGTGTAATTCTCGGGACAATCCTTGTCAAAGCCTTCGTGCATGTATCCCGTATTCCCATCCGTCTGAATCAGCGTCGTCAAGATTTCTCTTATTTCGCGCTCATCCTTCGATGTCATGGCCTGCATAGCCAGGCTGATTGGCCAAATATAACCTTCCGGCGTATGCGGACTTCCGATTCCTTTTGCAAATTTACCTTCATAGTAATAAGGATTATCGGCGCTTAACACGAACCGGCGCGTATTCTGATAGATCTGATCCTCGCAGGTCGTGTAGCCCAAATAAGGAATGGACAGCAAGCTGGGAACATTGGCATCATCCATCAGGTTATGGTTTCCAAAACCGTCTGTTTCGTATGCGTAGATCTTTCCGTATTTCGGATGTACAAAGGTGCCGTAGGTCCGGATGCCAAAATCGATCTCTTCACGCAATTCCGCCGCCAGCTTCGCACCATTTGCATCCTTCCATATTTCACTGGCAATCTCCTCGATGTAACGAAGCACGACGACAGCAAACATATTAGAGGGAATTAAATAACCGAAGGTGCAGGCATCGTCGCTTGGCCGGAAACCTGACCAGGTCATTCCCGTATAATTGACCGGCATCCCCATTCTGTTATTGCGCAGCGTATCGCTTGGCGGACAATCGATGCGTGCGAACCGGTAAGGAGATTGCTCCGCATGTCTTTGCTCTGTCCGCCACAGGTCCATAATCTTGTACACTGTCGCTTGAAAAGCATCATCGAACAGATCCGTTCTTCCCGTCTCCCTCCAGAACAAGTAGGCTAACTGAATCGGATAACAAAGGGAGTCGATCTCATATTTCCGTTCCCAGACCCACGGGTTAAGCTCGGTCAAATCTTCATCATACCGGTTGTCATTTGCTTCTTCGTTGAACGCATTGGCATAGGGATCGATATGAATATAAGTGATTTGCCTGCGGATTAATCCTATAAACAATTCCTGCAGCTTGTGATCCCCGGCAGCGAGCGGCAGGTAATGCCTGATCTGCGCGCTTGAATCACGGAGCCACATGGCAGGAATGTCCCCCGTAATGACATAGACGGATTGGTCACTCAGAAATTTTGTTGTCGTTTCAAGCGTATTTGGATAACAATTCTTGAACATTTGCAGCAGCTTGGGATGGGCAGCAAGCTTCGTTTCCGCTTCTTCAAGCAAGGCTGTAACTGACGCTGGCAATGTCATTGTCGGTATGGTCTCCCTCTTCATCTTGTTGAGTCAGATACACTCAAACCCTCTTCGCGCTGATTGATAAATACGTTCAACTCTTCAAGATCAGGTGCGCTTGTACTTCCGCCATAAGCGCCAACTGAGAGTGCGCCGCACGCATTTCCGTAACGAAGGCTGGTGGCGACATCCTTGCCTGATAAAAAACCGTATAGATAGCCCGCGTTAAAGGAATCCCCTGCGCCGGTTGTATCTACCGCTTTAACCTTATAAGCCGTGCTGCGGGTCAGCAGCCCGTCTTTCATGGCAATGGCGCCGCTCGCTCCAAGCTTCACCACCACATGATTGCAATATTTGCTCATATAACGAAGGCTCTCTTCCTTGTTCTCAAGTCCTGTATAATGAAGAGCTTCCGTTTCATTCATGAGGAAAACATCAAAATACCGCATAAAGTCAAATATGCTTTTGTCCCATTCTCCGGAATCATCCCAGCCTACGTCGCAGGACAGAGTAATTCCCTTTTCCTTGAGCGACCGGGCTAATTTCACATACTGCTCATGATTCCGTCTTCCTTTATATCCGGTGATATGAACATGCTTGCCTTGGGAAATTTGGTCCAGATCCAGTTTGTCTACCTGCAGCTCCATATTCGATCCCGCATATGTAATGAAGGATCGATCCGTTTCCGGATTGAATGCAATGGAGATGCCGGTACTGTGGATTTGACTGGTTTGAATCATTCTGGTATCGATACCATATTCGGCAAAACGATTCCGAATAAAATGTCCGTTGGCATCATCCCCCAAGACACCGTTAAAGGCTACCTGAAGGCCTAGCTTTGCGAGAGAAACCGAGAATAAAGCGGCTCCCCCGCCCAAGTGGATCATCATATTGTCCACAAAAACTTCCTGACCAGACTCGGGAACCTGGCCGGACCCTACTACCACAAGATCGATATTAGCATCGCCGATTACAACAGCATCAAATGTTTCCAACTCTTTCTCCCTCTTCCAATCGCTTATGATTTGGTTTCTTTATCTTTATCTTTATTCAAACATGCTCCTGATAAGCCTTGCAGCTGTCACGCACCACTAATTTATGCTTCAGAATAACGTCATTCACAGGTGCGCCTTCGTTGCCTGAAATCATATCAAGCAGCTTCTCAATCGTCACTTTGCCCATCTCCAGGATAGGCTGCTCCATAGACGACAACTGCGGACGCACCTGCTCCGTCAGCTGGCTTCCGTCAAAGCCAATTACGGATAGATCCTCCGGAACCTTCAGCCCGTGGTCATGGATGCAGTTCATGGCGCCGACAGCCATATCGTCACTGACAGCAAAAACGGCCGTCGGACGCGTATCACAATTCAGAATTTCTTTCATTAAATTATAACCGCTTTGGGTTTTGTAATCACCGAAACGGATATAGTCGATAGCGACCGGGATACCGCTCTCGGCCAGGGCGTCGGTGTAACCGATGTAACGGTTTTGTCCTGAGGTGACGTCACTCATATCTCCGCCAAGAAATCCGATTCGCTTGTGTCCAAGTCCGATCAAATATCGCGTTGCATCATAGGATGCCGCGTAATCGTCTATAATGACGGAAACAAACGGCTGATCCGCCGGCTTCACACTGGAGAACAAGAGCGGAATGTCCAGGCTCATGATGAGCTCCCGAATTTCATCGCTTAATTTCTCATGCATGATAATAATGCCATCGACGCGCATCTGCTTGAATACCTGCAAATATTTCAGTTCTTTATCGTTATCCTCAATAATATTGCACAGCATAAGATTGTAATCATTGAGGCTTGCGGTTTTCTCAATCGTGCTCAGGATTGTGGAGTAGAAGCTCGATGTAATATCGGGAACGATTACGCCAATAAGGTTCGTTTTTTTCAGTACAAGGCTTCTGGCGATATGACTGGGTGTATAGCCAAGCTCGGCAATCGCCCGCTGCACCCTTTCCTTCAAATCGTCCTTGACATACCGTTCGCCATTCAATACCCTCGAAACTGTCGTTACAGAGACGCCCGCTTGCCTGGCGACGTCTTTAATCTTCGGCGCCATTATTGTCACCCCGCCTTCTGAATAACTGAACCTTACTCGATATCTGCGTCCTTAGCTTTTAACCGCTCCTTCCATGATCCCGGCAATGAACTGCCGGCTAACCAGCAGGAAGAAGATGATCAATGGAACGGTCGCCATAAGCGTTCCTGTCATAACCATGGAGTAATCTGCCGTATGAGCCGACTTTAACTGCTGCAGCGCCAGCATCAACGTGAATTTGGACGTGTCCGTCAGGACAATCAGCGGCCATAAGTAATCTTCCCAAACTCCCATGAAGGTCGTGATGGCCAGAAACGCAAGGGCAGGCCTCAGGATGGGAAGCGCAACACGCCAATAAAGCCCGAATTTGCTGGAGCCATCGATACGGGCAGCCTCAAGCAAATCATCGTGAATGGCCAGCGCATACTGCCTGATCCAGAAAATCCCTAACGCGCTTGCTATACTCGGAACAATGAGCGCCTTGTAGCTCCCCAGCCACCCCAACTCCTTGATAATAATGAATTGTGGCACAAGCAGCATTTGTGCGGGAATCATCATCGTCAGGATCATTAAATAGAACAGCGCCTTGGAGCCCGGAAACTTGAATTTCGCGAAAGTAAATCCGGTCAATGAATTGAAAAACAGCTGCAGTGTAGTGCTGATCACAGCAATAAACACCGTGTTCAGGAAAGCCCGTGTAAAATTGATATTGTCCATGACATGGTTAAAGTTCATCACAAAATAACCGCCGAAAGTCAGCTTCGGAGGAAACGCAAAAATCGCGCTTGTTTCATTCGTTGACATGACTACAAGCCAATAAAATGGAAATATAGAAAATATAACACCGATTAACAAAAAAGTATGCACGAATATTTTTTTTGAAATCATCTTATTATGCTCCTTTTAGTATTAATCGTCTGATTTATTAAAGATTTTCCAGTTCAATAACGATATGATACCAATAATGAAGAACAGCACCCAGGATACAGCTGCCCCATATCCATAATTCTGATAGGTGAAGCCTTCCCGGTACATATAAAGCACGATGGTATCAGAGCCCGGGTAAGGAGCTTGATTCCCGGCCAGCACCTGAGGCTCCGTGAAAATCTGAAAGCCGCCGATGGTAGACATCATAACGGAGAACAGGATAATCGGTCTAAGCATTGGAATCGTAATTTTGGTAAAGATCTGGAATCCGCTGGCACCGTCGAGATTTGCCGCTTCATACAAGTCCTTGGGAATCCTCTGCAAGCCGGATAAAAAAATGATGGCATTGTAGCCCATATATCTCCAGCCAATCATTGCGGCAATGACGGTCCTGACACCGGCGCTGGTATTGAACCAGGCAATTTTATCTAGCCCAAGCTTTTCAAAGAAAAAGTTGATCAGCCCGTACTCATTGCCAAACATAGACTGAAATATTATGACAACGGCAACCATAGCCGTTATATTCGGCAGAAAATAGGCGATTCTAAAAAATCCCTTGAAATTCACGATCGACAGATTAATCACAAACGCCACGATCAAAGCGATGACTAGCATAGGTCCATTAGATAATAACCAGAGCGCTACGTTGTTGATTAATGCCTGCCAGAAAGTGGGATCGTGAAACATGTAAACAAAGTTGTCGAAGCCTACAGGCGTCATTTCCCCGATTCCATCCCATTTGTGAACAGAAAGATAAATGGAGAAGAAAATGGGGAACACGGAAAAAACCAAGAACAAGATATAGAAAGGAGAAATAAACAGATAAAACATCCTGCTTTTATAAATCTCTTTTAAAAGGCCTCCCATATTACTCCTCCACGAATGCGGGCGAGGCAGGCTTCAAATCCCGCCCGCCTCAACCCTTATTTGATTCCCTATTTCAAGGTGGCTAACGCTTAGTGCGACAGCTGGCGTTTGATTTGATCCTGCGCGTCTGTCCATGCCTTCTCGGGATCCTGTTTCTTCGTATCTACATAACCGAGATCCTGAACCAATAAATTAAGGACCATATCGTCTCTTGGATCCGTATGCGCGACTTTAACATCCTTCGCCGCATCGGCAAATATGGGGCTCAGATCCTGATTTCCGAAAAATTCATTCTTATTCTCCATTTCCGGATTCGAGTAGACAGCAGGTGTAGAAGGATAATTACCGAATTCCTTATATCCCTTAACAAGATTGTCAGGGCTGACCAGGAATTTAATGACCTCATAGGCTTCCTTCGGATGCTTGGTCGATTTCAAGGCACCGAAGAAGGAGCCTCCCTGATTGCCTACGCCAACCGGCGGATAAGCAATGCTCCATTTTCCCTTCGTGTCGGGTGCCGCACCCACCAAGTCTCCCACTGCCCATGAAGCCCCGCTAAACGAAGAAATTTTACTGTTATTCATCGCGGCATTCTTCTCGGAATCGCTGGAGTAAGGGAATGTCAAACCTGCTTTATAGGCTTGTACCGAATCATCCCAGACGCTTTTGATGTGATCCTGGTCGCCGATGTAATTGCCGCCTTCATCGAAGAAGCCTTTACTGTTCTGACCCAGAAGACTTCTGAATATATCTACGAGCGTTCCGGTTTGCGTACCTGTTTTATCCTTAACCTTTTGGAGAAGATTCATGTAATCATCCCAGGTTTTTACTTGACTCTTGATGTCTTCCGGCGTACTTGGCACTCCCGCCTTCGCGAACAAGTCGCTGCGGTAATAAAGGACAACCGGCGCGACGTCAATCGGCAGCCCGATCAGATACTGATCATCGCTGGTTGCTGCCATTTTCCACTTCCAGTCCAGATATTGGGATTGAATATCGCGGGCTCCCTGGTCATACAGATTGACGTATTTATCTTTATACTCCAGCATGGATGAAACCCAGCTGTCCATCGCGACAATATCCGGTCCGCTTCCGCCGCCGGCTATTGTGGTTTTTAATTTGGTCAGATAGTCAGGTCCGGACGGAAGCTTCTCCGCCTTTATATCGATATTAGGAAAGTTTTTCTTGGCAGCCTCTATTGTTGAATCGGATATCGCGCCGTTCCAATACCAGAGATCCAATGTAATTTTTCCGTTTGCAGCGCTTTCACTTCCAGCATTATTGTTACCCGTATTGGTATTCGTATTACTTTGACCGCATGCGGTCACGACAAGAACAAAGCACATAGCTAACAGAACGCCGAACAAGGCTTTAGATTTCATTTGTTGTGTTCCTCCGATTCGATAAGTTCAGAAATGTAAGGTATGCGTAAACCAGTTACTGCTGCTTTTTCATGCTGTTTACGAAAGTATTCCCATGCTTGACACGAAAAATTCGATTCATCAAGCCTGTTAAACCACCGCCTTTTCAGTCCTGCTTTAAATAAAAAATTTTATGGTATCGATACCAGATTTGGATATGGTATCGATACCATAATTACTTCCCTTAAGCCCCCGAAATGTTTGAGAACGATCTGGTATCGATACCAGATGCGGCTTGTGTACAAGTATAATATCTTAAATGATGTTTGACAATAGCAATTATGTATTTTATGAAAATGCTCTTGCAGGTAATATTTCACTATGAAATAATTATAGGCTGTTCGTCTGTGATGTAAGTTCTCATCAAGATTGCTTACCCTGCATACCCGCCCGACGCGTTCCCTCCGCTCCGGCAGCGGAGGGAAGCAGTCCGGAAATCGAAACAGCGGCCGATCAAACGATCCCTTTTTTAGTGTGTATGGCTATTAAGTGTCATTTCATTTGCTGCTTGCTGCGCCTGCGGCAGGATCCCCGTTATCGAAATAAGACGTATCCATAATCCGGGCGTAAATATATGGATTTAAATTATGGCTTTGCACATGAATTTTAATTTTTTCCAGACCCTCTACATTGAATATAAGCTGCTTCACATCATCTTCCGGGCTGACGGCATGAGTCTCCAGGACAGTCGAGGCTGTTGATCCTGCATCATCCCCCACGTTATAAAGCGAATATTCCACATCATATTCTCCGGGGCTAATGACGGCGGCATCCAGGACGAGACGCTTGTATTTACGGTCAACCGTAAAAATAACGTCCCCATACTGGTCAATCTTCAAAACCTGCTGGAACTGTTTATCTTTCACCTTTGTTTCTTTGGGGTCTTTGGTCAAAATGGCGTAGATGTTGTCGATCTCCATCGGTGCGGCAAAAATCGGCGTCTTTTCTCCGAGTTTTCCTCCGATATAAATTTTTTGATCGGCAGCGTCATAGTCGATCGGGACTTTCAGCGCTTCAGACAAAGCGCGGACAGGCAAGTAGGTGCTTCCATTATAACTGATTGCCGCCAGCGATTTGCCGGATGGATCTTTGGGCTGCCATAGTGCACCCTTCAGCACAAACGACACGCTCCGGTTAAGAAAAGCATTGATCGGCTCCAGCTTGACCGCTGCATATGCGGATCCCAACGAGCTCGCGATAATGGCAGCTGCGAACAAAACACCAATTTTAAACGTTCTCTTTTTCGTAAAATTCAGCTTCAATGAAATTCATCCTTCCGTAATGGTTTGGACAACTGCTGTATCGGCGGCGCAATCAATCTCCGGCTTCTATGGCTATCTGAATAAAAAATCCCCCCTTTAGATACATCCTAAAGAAGGGAGTGCTTCAAAAGCGTTTCACATTTATCAGCCGTTTAAAAAACGGTCGATTTCATCCAGCATGCCCGGTGAGATTCTTTTGGATCGGATGATCTCGGTTGTATGCTTCTGCAGCGGATGCGCGGCGGCGGCATGGCACAGACCGCTTAGCTCGCGGCAGCGGTCGAGATATTCCTGTTTGCCCGATTTCCGGTAACGATCTTCGTTCAACGAAAGCGCGGCGGTCCGCTGCTCTGACGAACCGGGATTCAGCTTCCATATGGCGAAGCGAATGACAGCCTCCTCCTGCTGGCCGGGAAAGTGCTCCAGCATCCGCTGCAGCTCATCCGCTTCTTCGGCGGGCGTGATCTGACTTAAATCAGCCTTCAACCGGATGAGAAGCATCTCGAGCCTGAATTGCATATCTCTCCTTTTCAGCCGATTTGCCAGCCCCAGCCCTTCCTCTGCCGTCTCCACAGCGCTGTCGAATTGCTGCCGTCTCTGCTGCAGCAAGCTCATGGAATAAAGCGCTTCGGAAGCAAAGTAAGGGGTGCTCAGCTGTTTGAACAGCCGAACCGAGCGGCCAAGCATAAGATCAGCCTCCTCCAGCCGCTGCCGCGCCAGAAGGCTCAGCCCTTCAAAGCCTAGCATGATGCCTGCAATTCGCAAGTCCTTGACCCATACGGCTTCTTCCAGACAAAAAGCGATGCAGGGCGCCGCTTGCTCAAGCTCGCCGTGACAAAGATAATATTTGCCCAGCATGCCGTGAGCAATGGCAAAGCCCATACGATCTCCGATCGATTTGCTGATCTCCATCTTATCGACAATGAAGCCGAAGGCCAGATCCATTTCATCCATGTCCATATACACCATCGCCAATACGCCCATAGCTTGCTCGATCGTATACTTGTCTCCGGTCTCCGTTGCTAGCGCGATTTGTTTCTTGATCCAATGAATCGACTGATCGTACTCGCAGCGGTCATAATAGATGTGACCAATGATACCGAAGGATCGGCAATCCTCCCTGGTTTGGTTTCCGATACCGGGCAATTCCATCCTTTTCATCAGATAGTAGAGTACCTCGTCGTACTTCCCTCTATAGTAATGCAGAGTACCAAGCGTTACATAGACGGTGCTGAGTCCGGAATAATCGTCCAGCAGCTCAAAGCAGCGCAGCGCCCGTTCCAAATGAAAGCTTGCTTCCTCATATTTTCCCTGCATTCGCAGACAGTTGCCCAGCGCAACATCGCAGAGGGATCGCTCCTGAATCGTTGCGGAGCTCCCCGAACGTTCAAACCATTGTTTATAAATCCTCTCCGATTCTTTCCAGTTTCCTGTGATGATCAAGGCCTCGCCAAGCTTCATCAGAATAGGCAGAATCTGCCCGAAAGGCAGCAGAATGCACAGCTTCTGATAATAGTTGATCCGCGTTTCATTGGCGTAAATCTTCTCCGCCGCCAATGCGGCCATTTCATAATAGACAATAGCCTCCCTGTTCATGCCCGCAAGCTCAAAGTGCAAGGCGATTTCCGCGGCAGCGGTTTCAGTCTGTCCATGATGAAAAACGTTCAGGCTGTGTGCAATCTGCCGGTGGCATTGGCGGCGCCTGCTCTCGCTTTTCAGCTTGTACGCGGATTCCCTGATCATATCATGTGCAAAATCGTACTTCCCGTCCCCCGTTTCCTGCAGAACCTTCACCAGCACGAGCTGCTCTATCCGTTCCAGAACGGCTTCCTCTTCCATGTCCGTCAGGATCGTCATAAACGCTGCCGATGCAGGCCTGCCGATTGCGGCCATGGCCGATACAAGCTGGCGATCAATGGGAGAGAGCCTGTTTAAGCGGTTCTCGATGACGGTGATTACCATTGGCGAAAGACGAAATTCGTTCTTGTCGCTGCCTGTTTGCCACTCCCTCATCGTTTCTACTATAAATAATGGATTGCCGCCCGTCTCTGCATATAAACCGGCTGAATGGCGGTCGGCGAGGACATCGCCGACCGTCGCTGTCATCAGCCGTTTCGTATCTGTTTCGCTGAAGGGAGCAAGCTCGATTTCCGTCAGCTTCCGTTCGGTCCGCAGGCTGGACAACAAATGTGTGACAGCCCCGTTTGCGTCCTCGTCTGTCCGCATTGTCGCGGCCACAAGCAGTTTGGTCCTGGAATCGCCGCGCAGAAGAAAGGAAATAAGCTGGAGCGTTCCCGTGTCGCTCCATTGGATATCGTCCAGGATGAGCAGCAGCGGCTGCTCGGCAAGCAGCATCCGTTCGATCGCCTCATACCATTTGTTCAGCTGCCAATTTTCCTGAACGGGATTTGGCGCCGCCAGGTCCGGGTATTCCTCAAGAAGCTCCGGCAGCAAGCGGGCTAATTCGGAAAGACAGACCGGATTCAGCTGCGGCAGGGGAAGACTTCTCAGCCAGCTTGTCACCGGCGTATAGGAAATGGACCTTACCGATAGATAGCAGCCGGCAAAAACCGTTTGAATTCCCCGCCCTTTCACCCATGCCATAAATTCACGGGACAATCTGGTTTTGCCGATTCCCGCCTCTCCCTTCAATACAATCAGAGAGGACTGGCCTGCCGCGGCTTGCTTCCAAACGCTCAGCATGCTTTCCCATTCTGCGGTTCTGCCGATGAACGGGGTTTCGCTGTGCACGGCAGCCGCATGTCCGCATCTGTTCTGCACAAGTCTTTCAAATAGCTGCAGGGTCGCCTCCGCAGGACCGATTCCGAATTCGGCCTCCAGAACACCCTGCAGCTGCTGATAGGTTTGCGCGACGCCGGCCATATCGTTCTTCAAGGCGTACAGCCTCATCAGCGTGCGGTAAGTTTCCTCTCTTAGTCTATTTTGGATCAGCAGCTTATTGGCAAAAAATAAGGCCGACGAATATTCCCTTTGCGTTTCCAATATGGCGATTAGTTTCTCAAGAACATCAGCATACAGCTGCGCCAGCAATTCCCGCTTCGCATTGAGCCAATCCTCGTAATATCCGGGCAGCAGCTCCCCCCGGTACAGCTCTTCCGCTTCTTGCAGCATATGCAGGCTTTGGCCCTTCGCCGCCTGTTCAAATTCGTACACATCCGAATAACAGGGCAATTCATTATTCCATTGCAAATATGCGGGGGTAATCTTCAGATAGGGGTCCATTTGCGGAAAGCTTTCACGAAGATCGTGGATGACCTTGCGTAAATTGGAAAGGGCCTGTTTCTCGGTGGAATCCGGCCAAAAATCAAAGGCAATTTGCCTCCTGCTCTGCGGCATGTCAAATGAGAGGATTAAATAGGCCAGCAGCAGCCTGGCTTTCCCGCCGGGAAGCGGCGTAATCACCTCGTCATCGAGCTCGATTTGCAAACTGCCTAATAACTTAAATCGGCAACCGGCCAAAAATGACGCCCCCCATCAAATCCGATCGAATATTGACTTGCTTTATTTAAACATTACTGCACACAGCCTTCCTGTCAATAGTCAAAAATATTAATATATTGCGAATGACAAGCCCCTATTCATTCCTGGCTGATCCATCGACGATTTGCCGACTATCGGCATTTGATTATCCCTAATATAGACCAGCTCTCGCCCTGCATCCGGGACAGGTATACGGGCGAGTCTTCGCATAACGGGCAACTCTATATGGAAAGTCAATCGTCCTCCAAAAGTAATAAAGCCAGCCATTCTCATTAAGAATGGGCTGGCTTTATTCATTTCCTGTTTACTATCTACGTACGGGGGGATTGTTTTTTGACACCGCCGGACGTATTATTTTCGAATCTTTTGCGGTCAGTCCGTTCAATCTGGACAATCCTTCCGTCATGCACCGTTATTTGAACAGAGCCATATTCCAATCCGTTGACCTGCTCCTCGACCTGTCTGATCCAGACTTCGTCCAATTCCAATCCTTTCGCCACTTTTCGATCCTCTCCTGTTCGTTTATGGAATTCTTTCCTCTTCTATACGAATTGCATATCAGGCGGGCTCGATACGAGTGATTCCCAATTATATTCGTTCCATTATGACTTTCCAGCAGCGGTTTCACGCAGCGTCTTCAGACTGCCGGGAACGCCCTGCGTAATCTCGTCAATTTCCGCAAGCTCTTCGGAAGTCAGCTTCTCCGCCGCTTTGGCAACGGAATCCGTTATATTCTGCGGGCTTGAAGCACCAAGAATAGCGGACGTTACATGCGGCTGGCTGATGACCCAGGTCAGCGCCAGCTGCGCCAGCGTCCATCCTTTCCTTGCTGCGATCGGCTTTAGCCCCTCTACGATCTGGAAGTTGCGTTCGTTCTCCAGCAGCGACTTGATCCGCGCTTCTCCCGCAGCACCGCGGGAGCCGGCCGGCGGCGCCTGATCGAACTGGTATTTGCCTGTGAGCACACCGCGGCCGAGCGGGCTGTATGCGATGATCGCCAAGCCTTCGGACGCTGCAAACGGAAGCAGCTCCTGCTCGATCCCCCGGGCTATGAGGCTGTATTCGGGCTGGTTGCTCTCGTAACGGTGCAGACCCAGCTGAGCCGATATGCCGTGAGCCTTGGCAAGCTGCCATGCGGCGTAGTTGGAAGCCCCGATATAGCGGACTTTGCCCTGGCGGACAAGATCGTCAAGCGCGCGCAGCGTTTCCTCGAGCGGTGTCTCTTTATCAAAACGGTGAACCTGATAGAGATCGATATAATCGGTTTTAAGGCGGCGCAGGCTGTTCTCTACGGCGCGAATAATGTGGTAGCGGCTCTGGCCCTGGTCGTTCGGCTCGCTGCCGACGCGTCCATGCACCTTGGTCGCCAGAATAATCCGATGCCTGCGGGCACCCAGCAGATGGCCAAGTATCGTTTCCGATTGGCCGCTCTCCTGCGGGTTGCCAAGGTCGGTTCCTTTGCCATATACGTCAGCCGTATCGATAAAATTAATTCCGGCATCGAGCGCCGAATCAAGCACCTCCGCCGATTTCGACTCATCGATCCAGCGGCCGAACGCCATTGTTCCCAGCGCCACCTCGGATACTTTCAGACCTGTCCTGCCGAATTTCTTCAATGAGATGCTCACTTAAATGCACGCTCCTTCTATTTGGGAATTGGTAAAAATGAATAAATGCGTCTGCAGTCACCCCCCCGTTATGGATAGCAAAATGACCGGAGAGGCGCAGCTTCTTACGTCTCTCCGGTCGACCGGTCGATTATTTACTAGTAATCCAATGAATAAACTATGATTTAGAATATAGCATCGTCCATAATCTGTGTCAAGATGTGGAAAACGATTTTGCACATGAAGGATACAGTCAGTTATTGACGCCCTATCCGATTGGTGATAACATTTAACTTATTATTCCACTAGGATTACAAGTATATAGTTGACCAGACTGCTGGAGACACAAGGATTAAATTGTGTTCTCCTTTTTTTTTGCGGTTGTCTGGCGTAACGATGAGCGTAAGCGCGCCTTCATGGTCGGAATTCTTGGTGCTTGCAGGCGATTGAGGAAGCACAAAAAAATACAGGGAGGGTTTCAGCTTAATGGGCAAAGCAAAGAAGCAGGTGCATTTGAATGTTTTTCTTCGGCAGGCAGGCCATCATGCCGCCGCCTGGCGGCATCCCAAAACGACGCCCGAACTCACCTTCGACTTTGGGTATTACAAACAATTGGCGCAAACCGCCGAACGCGGATTGCTTGATTCCGTCTTCATGGCAGACGGCTATGTCGGTACGGGACGCCGGCTTGAGCCTTTCACGCTCCTCTCCGCTCTCTCCGTGGCCACTACACATCTTGGTCTGATTGGCACTGTCGGAACAACCTACAACGAGCCGTTCCATGTCGCCCGCAAATTCGCTTCTTTGGATCATATCAGCGGGGGCCGCTCGGGTTGGAATATCGTTACCGGACATACGGATGCGACAGCCTTCAACTTCGGCAAGGAAACGCATCTGGAGCATTCGGAACGGTACAAATGGGCGGAAGAATTCGTCGAAGTGACGAAAAAGCTATGGGACAGCTGGGAGGAAGAGTCGCTCGTCTTCGACAAAGCCTCCGGCATCTCCATAGACGAAGCCAAACTGCATGAAATCAATTTTGATGGCAGCGTATACCGCGTGAAAGGGCCGCTCAACATCCCCCGTCCGCCTCAAGGCTATCCCGTTCTCGTACAGGCGGGTTCTTCAGACAGCGGCCGCGAGCTGGCAGCCCGGACGGCGGAAGTCATTTTCACTGCACAGCCTACACTGGCCGAGGGCCAGGCGTTCTATGCGGATGTCAAAGGCCAGCTGGCGAAATACGGACGCAGCGCTGACGAATTGGTTGTCCTGCCGGGCTTCAGCCCGATTATCGGCCACACCAGAGCTGAAGCCCAGGAGCTCGAAGATGAGCTGAATGCCTTTCACGATATCCATGACGCCGTAGCCAAGCTGTCCGAGCGCTTCGGCGTTGACTTGACCGGCTTTCCGCTTGACGGCCCGATCCCGCCTATTATCGACCCGAAAGGGATCGAATCCGTCAACGGCAGCAAAAGCCGGCACCAGCTTATATTGGATATGCTGCGCAGCGATTCCAGCCTGACGCTCCGCCAGGTTGTGAACCGGCTGGCAAGCGCGCGGGGCCATCTGACCTATACCGGCACGCCGATCGAAGTCGCGGACGTCATTCAGCGCTGGATCGAGAACCACGCAGCTGACGGCTTCAACCTTATGCCTCCCATCTACCCGGGCGGTCTCGATATCTTCGTCGACAAGGTCGTACCCGAGCTGCAGAACCGCGGTATCTTCCGCACCGCTTACGAAGGCAGGACCCTTCGGGAGCATTACGGTCTGACACGACCGGCCAATTCCTACAGCATCGGCCCGGAAGAAGCCGCTGCGGCACCTTAACGATAATCCAATAGGACAGGAGCTCACCACGATGGCCAAAATCGCCACCAACCTCACCCAGCTGATTGGCAATACGCCCCTGCTGGAGCTGAGAAATTTCAATGCCAAATACAATGTCGGCGCAGTACTGATCGCCAAGCTGGAGTATTTCAATCCCGCCGGAAGCGTCAAGGACCGGATCGGCTTCGCCATGATCAAGGATGCGGAGGAACGCGGCGTCATCAACAAGGATACGGTCATTATCGAGCCCACAAGCGGCAATACCGGGATCGCCCTCGCCTTCGCGGCGGCCGCGCTCGGCTATAAATTGACCATTACGCTTCCCGAAACGTTCAGTATCGAGCGGAGAAAAATACTGCTTGCCCTGGGGGCCGAGCTTGTTCTCACGCCCGGCGCGGAAGGCATCGCCGGCGCGATCAAGAAGGCCGAGGAGCTCGCAGCTGCGACCCCGAACTCGTTCATACCGCAGCAATTCCAGAATCCGGCCAACCCGGAAATCCATCGCAGAACAACGGCAGAGGAAATTTGGCGGGACACGGACGGATCGGTCGATATTTTCGTTGGCGGCGTCGGAACCGGCGGTACAATTTCCGGTGTCGGCGAAGTCCTCAAAGAGCGGAAGCCTTCGGTCCGGATTATTGCGGTTGAGCCTTTCAGCTCCCCTGTCCTGTCGGGCGGGGAGAGGGGCCCCCACAAAATCCAGGGAATCGGTCCGGGCTTCGTACCGGACAATTTCCACCGCCATATAGCGGACGAAATCATCGCCGTCACCAATGAAGATGCGCTCGAGACGACCCGCAAGCTGGCGAGAAGCGAAGGACTGATCGTCGGCATTTCCTCCGGCGCGGCTGTCTATGCGGCTGTTCAGATTGCCAACCGGCCGGAGAATGCCGGGAAAAACATTGTCGTACTGCTGCCGGATACCGGAGAACGTTATTTGTCCACCGAGCTGTTCCCCATCGAAACGATTTAGGTATCCATCAGTCAGGAAGAACCGGTTATCGCCATTCTTGCCGGTAAAGCAATTTTCTTAACTAAAACCTATCCATAGATTGGATGACAGCCTCCGCGAATTCGCTCGTGGAGGCTGTGCCATGCAGGTCGGCGGTGCGGATGCCTGCGGCAGCTGCACCCTCGACTCCCCGTACAATCTGTTCCGCGATGCGCTGCAGCCGCGAATCCCCGTGCCGGCCGGCCAGCCATTCCAGCAGCAATGCCGAGGATAACAATATCCCGACCGGGTTCGCGATATTCCGGCCCGCTATATCCGGCGCCGAGCCGTGGGCGGCCTGCGCCATTGCAAAGTGATCCCCCGCATTGATCGCCGGCGCCATTCCAAGGCTTCCAACCAGCTCTCCCGCGAGGTCGGACAGAATGTCGCCGAACATGTTCGTCGTCAGAATGACGTCGAAGTCCCCTGCCCTCCTGACCAGATGGGCTGCGGCCGCGTCGATGTGGTAATCGTCCACCCGCACATCGGGATACTGTGATGCGACTTCCCGGCAAACGCCGAGAAACAAGCCATATCCGAGCTTGATCACATTAGCCTTGTGGATAATGGAAACATGCCTCCGGCGCGACCTGGCCGCCTGAAAAGCAGCATGGGCAATCCGTTCGGCTGCTTTGCGCGTAAAGACGCCGGCCGAGATGACTACATCCGGCGTCACCTGCCACTCTCCCGTTCCGTACGCCATATTCCGGTCAGCATAGAAGCCCTCCGTATTCTCGCGGTAAATAACGAGATCCGCCTGCTTCGCTACGCTGTCGATGCCGGGCAGCGTCCGGTTCGGCCGGATATTGGCAAACAGGTCGAAGCTGTGCCGCAGCTCGCCGCTCGGATTTCGGCCGGTCTGGTGTACCTCCGGATAGGAAACGGAATCATGAGGTCCCATCAACCAGCCGCTGCAATTCTGCAACGCCTCCTTCGTCGCCTTCGGCAGCGGGTCGCCATACTGCCGGATCGCTTCAAGCCCCACCGGCAGCCTTACCCAATCCAGCAGCTCAAGCCCGCAGCTTCTCTCCGCAGCCCCTATCACCTTTACCGCCGCAGCGACGATTTCCGGTCCGATCCCGTCCCCTTCCAATACCCCAATGCGATAAATTTCCATCTAACCGCCTCCCATTCTTATTAACCAGCAAAAACAAAAAATTCCCGGACCGCCCGTAAAAGCGGTTCGGGATAAGCGATCTGCTAAACAAGCACGCCTTGCGCATTCAAATACAGCCTCGCATAATAACCGTTCAGCTCCATTAATCGGTCATGGGCACCCTCCTCCACGATGCGGCCCCGATCCAGAACAATGATTCTGTCGGATCTCCGGATCGTTGACAGCCGGTGCGCAATGACCAAGGTCGTCCTGCCCTCCGATACGATCCGCAGCGCGGACTGGAGCAGCTGCTCCGTATGGGAATCAAGATTGGCGGTCGCTTCGTCGAGAATCAATATTTTCGGCTGGAAGACGATAATGCGGGCAAACGAAATCAGCTGCTTCTCGCCGGAGGACAGCCCTGTGCCGCTCTCGGCAAGCCGGGTTTCGTAGCCATGCTTCATCCGCCGCACTAGCTGATCCACTCCGACATGCTCGCAGGCGCGAATAACCGTCTCCACGGGAATCGTTTCATCGAACAGCCGGATGTTGTCAAGCACGCTTCCCGAGTAGAGAAACGGCTCCTGCTGCACGAGCCCGACAATCCGCTGCAGCGTTTCCTGCTTCAGACTGCGGATGTCGGTTCCGTCAATGCGGATGCTGCCTTCCTTCACATCGTAGAAGCGGCACAGCAGGCTGATCAAGGAGCTCTTGCCGGCTCCGGTGGCGCCTACGATTCCCAGCAATTCGCCTGGCCGGATATTCAGATCAATATCAGTTAACACCTTATGGCCGCTGCCGTAGCCGAAGGTTACGCTGTTGAATTCCACTTTGCCCTCGACCCCAGCCTTCTCAGCAGATGCGGCTTTCTCCGGATCGCGCACATCAGGCGACACTCCGAATATGCTCCAGATCCGGTTCACGGACACGATGGTCGACTGAATCGTATTCCACTGCTGGGTGATCGAGTTGATTGGCTGAAAAAACTGGCGGATATAGGTGATGAACGCGTACAATACGCCGAATTCGATATGACCTCCCAGCACAGCGCGGCCGCCGAGCCAGACGACAAACGCCACGGACAGGTTCCCGAGAATATCAAACAACCGGTTAAACAGCACCATTGTGCGGACTTCCCGCAGGTTGGTGCGGTAGAAGGCATCGTTTCGCTCGGTAAACTGCCGCTGCTGCTCCTTCTCCTGATGGAACACCTGAATGAGGTTCATGCCGGAAAGATTCTCCGCGGCGAATGCGACCATCCTCGACAAGGCCGTCCGGACCATCTGATACGTTGTCCGCATATAGGACCGGAAGCCGTACGCAATCATCGTAATGACAGGCAGGACCAGCAGACAGAACAAGGTCAGTCTGATATCCAGCTGAAACATCAGCACAATGATGATCAAGAGAGTCAAGCTGTCCCGCAGCAGGCTGGCCAATACCTGATTGAAAAACCGGTTCAGGCCTTCCGTATCGCTGGACACATTCGTAATGAGGCTGCCGGTCGACACGCGGTCAAAGTAGGAAACCGACAGCTTCACCATATGCCTGAACATGCCGCTGCGGATGCCGGCCACGATGCTCTGCCCGATTTTTTGCAGCAAATTGTTCTGCAGATACGTGAAGACGAAGCTGACGACTGCCAGCAGGAGATAGATGCCGCAAAGAAGCAGCAGCGACCGGTAATCGGCATGCTCAGCGGTAAATACGTCATCGATGGCGATCTTGATCAGATAAGGCTGCAGCAAATCGGCCGATATGGACAGCAAAATAAAGAAAAACAGCAATAGAAACGACCAACGATGCGGTTTGGCGTAGGTGTAAAGCGCTTTGAAGGCAGAACCGTAATCAAGGGCGGCATTGTTGTCCTGCGGGATGCCCGTCCGTTGGTCTTGCTGCCAATCGCTAATGGCTCTCGGCATTGGCATCCCCCTTCTCCTGGATATTGTACAGCTCCGCATAGACACCATCCATGTAAACAAGCTCCTCGTGCGTGCCGCGCTGCACGATCCGGCCTTCGTCCATGACGATGATCTGGTCCGCATGCTTGAGCGCGCTGATGCGATGGGAAACGATCAGGGTTGTTTTGCCCTGCCGCCCGGCACGGAGCGAGTCGATGACCGCTTTCTCGGTAAGCGAATCGATAGCGCTGACGCTGTCATCGAGAATCATCACGGGAGCCTGCTTGAACAGCCCCCGGGCGAGGCTCGCCCGCTGCCTTTGGCCTCCGGACAGCGTTAAGCCGCGCTCCCCGAGCCTTGTCTCGAACCCGTCGGGGAACGCATTCACCTCAAGATGGATTTGCGCTTGAATCGCAGCTTCTTCAATTGCCGCAAGCTCCGCTCCGCGGTCGCTGAAGGCGATATTTTCACGGATCGAGGTGCTGAACAAGAAGCCGTCCTGCGGCACATAAGCAATGCTGCTCCTGAGGCTCTCAAGCGTCAGATTGCGAATATCCCGGCCGCCTGCGAAAATCGTGCCTTCAGGCGGATTGTAGATCCGCAGGAGCAGTTTCATAAGCGTCGTCTTGCCGCTTCCCGTCTTTCCGATAATGCCTACCGTTTGACCGGGCCCTACCGTTAAGCAGATATCCGACAGTACGGGCGAGGAGCCGTCCGGATAAGCAAACGACAGATTCCGGATTTCGATGGCGGCATGCTCTGCATTCTCCAAGCGCTCTGTCCCGGTATCGGCAACATTGGGTTCTTCGCCAAGCAGGTCGTTCAGCCGCTCCAGGGAACCGCGGGCACGCTGCATCGCATTGATCACATCTCCGATCCGCTGCAGCGGATTGATCATCATGCCGATATACAGGACCAGCGAGACAAAATCGCCAAGGGAAACAGTCTGATCCGCCGTCAAATAGCCGACAAGCGCGATCGCGGTAATCATCGACAGCGCCCCGAGAAATGGAATAACCGCCTGCAGGAGTGAAGAAACGCGCACCAGCTTCAGCTGGTTGTCGCGGATCTGGGCAACCGTTGCGTCGAAACGGCCGATCATGATCGCTTCCACCGCAAATTTTTTTGTGACCCGGATGCCGCTGAACTGCTCGGAGGCCGTTTCCGTCATTTTCCCGAGCGCTTCCTGCACATGGACGGAACGTTTGCGGATGACGGGACCCAGCCACGCAACGACCCATGGAATGAAGAGAAGCGGAATAATGCTGATAAGAATCGTGTATGCCGGGATCGGGCTAAGGATCATGGATACAATGACGGAAATAAGCAAAATCGATGAGTTCGTAATATGGTTGATGCCCATCGATATCGATTCTCTTACCGCGGTCACGTCATTGATCAGATAGCTCAGAAGCTTGCCCACCCCGTACCGGGAATAATTGTTCAGACTGAGACGCGTAAACTGGACAAACAGCTTGTTTCGCGTAATCCGCTCGAACAATCTCCCCGAGTACATGATGAGAAATTGCCCAGTCCCCCCAAGCAGACCGTAGCTCAGCGCGATCGCCACGATGAGCAGGCTGTAGTGCACGACCTCATCGAAGGACAGCATGCCCTTCTGGAGCTCATCCGTAAAGCTGCCGATTGTTCTGGGCATGCGCGCCAGAATTACATTCGCCGCCCCGATAACAAGGACGGCGCTGATGTACAAGTACCACCTCGACTTGATATAGCCGCTTAATATTCTCTGCTTACTCAACAAGCATTCACTTCCTGTATCTATCATTAATGTTGCGCATAAGAAGAGACGGCAGATGCCGTCCTTTGGCGCTTTGCAGGTTTTTCCCTAGAAATCCGGTGAAAAAAACAAGCAGCGACTCTGAAGTCACGATTCTCGATTGATATCGGTCGAGAAATCCCATCGGTCTGCCCAGATTGTTTGAAGCCATTCTAATAAGGAAATTCCGGCCTGCATGCTCCCAAGCGGTCCCCTTCCACCTTCTAGCAAGGAAAATCCTCACTGCACCCGCTGCCGCTGCACATTCAGCCCCTTCGGACCGCTCCAGCAAGGAAATTCCGGCCTGCATGCTCCCAAGCTGTCCCTTCCACCTTCTAGCAAGGAAAAACCTCACTGCACCCGCTGCCGCAGCACATTCAGCCCCTTCGGACCGCTCCAGCAAGGAAATTCCGGCTTGCATGCTCCCAAGCGGTCCCTTCTACCTTCTAGCAAGGAAAAACCTCACTGCACCCGCTGCCGCAGCACATTCAGCCCCTTCGGACCGTTGCAGCAAGGAAATTCCGGCCTGCATGCTCCCAAGCGGCCCCTTTCACCTTCTAACAAGGAAAATCCTCACTGCACCCGCTGCCGGCAGGCCAAGGAAGAGCGCTCTCCTTTTCTATCCGTTTCGGACTCCTGCAGCGCTGAGTATTCAGCAAAAACCGGGGCCCAATAAGCCCCGGACTCTTCAATTCACTCTATTATGGCGCGCCGATTGTCGTTTTGAGCGTCTCGACATCCTTGTTGATCGCTTCCTCGGCTTTCCGGATAGCGGAGTTGACGTCGAGACCGCCGATTGCCAGATCCTCAGCCGCCTCAGTCAGACGGGTAGCAATTTCCAGCTCGTACGGATGGGTGTAGTGCTCCTGCAGCGCCTCGCCGACGAATACATTTTGCACCGTCTTGCCCTGGAGAACCGGAATGTCGAGGCCGTATTCCTTGTTCAGCTCGTCATTGATAATAGCGGGTACGCGGCCGTTGCGGGCCAGAATGCGCTGCCCGTCGTCCGACAGAATTTCGGCGATGACCTGGAAGGCCTCATCCTTATGCTTGCTTTTGCTGTTTATGGAAAGCGAGTGGATCTGCGCTTCCCTCGTCTTGCCGAGCTGGTCCGGGAAGTTCGGAGCCGGCGCGATATCCCAGTTGAACTCGACGCCCTGCTGGCGCAGCTCCTCCAGCGGACCGACCATGTTGGCCAGCCAGGTCACACGGATTGCCACATTCTGATCCTTCATGAACTGGTCGCGTCCATAGTTCCAGGTCTTGTCAGGCGCCACATAGCCGGGGATTTCGAATATTTTTTTCTGCAGCTCGAACACCCGGCGCCATTCCGGCGTATCGAGCGCGGCTTCGCCTGTTTCGCGGTCCACGTAAGGCAGGCCGAGGCTCTTCGCCAGACCCGTAAGATTATCTACAGAAAGGCCGACATACCGTTTGCCGCCATCGGTGCGAGTCAGCTGCTTCGCCAGCTCCAGCACTTCATCCCAAGTCAGCTGCTTCTCGGTTGGATAAGGCACGCCGAATTTGTCGAAAATGTCCTTGTTATAGTACATCACATGCTGATTGGAGTTGAACGGGATCGCAATGATTTCGTCCCCTTTGCCCGCCGTAATCTCCGTGATGTAATTCCATAGAATCGGCTTGATCCGCGAGGTATCAAAGTTATGGCGCTTGATCAGCTCGCGCAGATCTTCATAGGCGCCGGTGCGGACGATCTGCTGATGCGAGGACGAGGAGGAATAAATGATATCCGGCGTATACGTCGACAAGACCTCTTCATTCGTCGTTTCCGCAGCCGGCGTAATCCGCTCAATTGTCACGTTCGGATATTTTTTCTTGATCGGGTCGGCGATAAGCGTATTGAATTCCACATCCGGAAATGTGCCGCTGGTATTGTAGAACGTAAGCGTCAGCGGCTCGTCGCCGAGCTTCTTGAAGCTCGCGGTATTCTCTGCAGCCGACGACGCACCGTCAGCAGACGCATCCGTACTGCCTGTCGTGCCCGCACTATTGCCGGCATTCCCGCTGCATGCGGAGATCAAGCCGGCAACCAGCAGCAGATTTAGTATTGTGAGCAACTTCTTCATGAAACAAGACACCACCTAATAATGTAATTGTTTGCCGGTGTTTCGCCGGGGAGCGGCTTCTATCCATCTTCAGTCTCACTCCACAAGCCCCGTGCGCTCCACCCCTTCGATGAACCAGCGCTGCGCGAAAAAATAAACAATCAGCAGCGGGAAAATAATGAGGAATGCAGCCGCCATCTTGATCGATTCCTCATATACCGACATCTCGCCCGCCCCTGCGGCCAGGGCCATCTCCGCGGCCATTCGCGCAAGCGTTATCGAGAGGGGCACGTTCTCGGCCGTAAACATGAAAATCGACGGCAGATAAAAATCATTCCAGTTCCACACGAAGGAGAACAAAACGACGACGACGATCGCCGATTTGGAAAGCGGGAACATGACCCGGAAGAACAGCCTGAACGCGCTTGCCCCGTCCATTCTCGCCGCTTCGTCCAGCTCCTTCGGCAGCGTGGAATAGAAGGATCGGTAGATAATGACGAACAAAGCCCCCTTCAGTCCATGGCCGAAAACGGCGGGAATGATCATCGGCAGCACGGTATCCAGCCAGCCGAAGCTTTTGAACATCATGATGGTCGGCAGAATGACGACCTGCGGCGGCATGATGAACGTGAACAGCAGCATCACCATCCAGAAGCGCTTGAACGGAAAGTCGAGGCGGGCGAACGCATATCCGGCAACCGCGCAGGAGAACACCTGCAGCACGGACACCGCGCCGGCCAGCGATACGCTGATCGCCAGACTTTTCGTGTACTGAAGCAGCCGCACCGCCTCCTGAAGATGTCCCAGGAAAATGCTTTTGGGCACCCAGATCACCGACGGGTCGAGAATGTTTTTGGCGTCCTTCACCATCGTGGTGACCATGTACAGGATCGGCTTGATATAGATGAAAGCCACATTGATCAGGATGATATACATGACGATTTTGAACAGGATGCCTTTGTCGATTTCGCCGCCGATCAAGCGGTATCGGACGAATGCCCCGATCCGGTCGAAGGCGGCGGACGGCACGCGCTTCACTCCGTTGATCGTTATTTTGGCCACTTGCGAATCCCTCCCTTCTTTACTCACGTGTGCCTGAGAGCGCCTTATCCACCCTGCTGTACAGCAGCAAAGTCAAGCCGACGAACAGCAGAATGATGGAGAAATAAATCCAGGCCAGCGCGCTGGAGCTGCCGTAATTGGTCGTGTTGACCTTGCTTACGATCGGATTGGACGGGAATGTAAACAGATCGACGACCGTATACATCAGATTCAGGAAAATATAGGGTACGAGCCCCGGCAGCGTTATTTTCCAGAAGGTATTCCATGGCCCCGAGCCGTCGATCCTTGAAGCCTCGTACATCGACGGCGGCAGCGTCTGGCGTCCCGCAAGGAAGATCAGAATCTGTACGCCCGAGTACCAGAGCACCAGCACGAATGAGCTCATCACCGTCTGGATCGGCTCCGCCCATGACGCCGGCACGTACTCCTGCAGATATTCCTCGATATGCAGCGACTCCAGGACGCTCAGCGAGCCTTCCCCCTGATTGATGAATTCCTGGACGATTTGTCCGGAAGAGAAAATAACAGGCAGGAAGAAGATGATCCGAAACAGCGTGCGTCCCGGGAATTTTAGGTTAAGCAGTATCGCAACCAGCAGCGAGAAGACGAGAATGATCGGAATCATCATAATGGACTCGCGCAGGAACGGGATCAGATCCTCATACAGGAGACTTCCGTTCGATACCAGGATCTCCTTGTAATTCTGGAAGCCAAGAAAGGTATAGACGACCGAGTCGACGGTAATCCGGACCTGATGAAAGCTCATATACAGGGAATAGCCGAGCGGGAACGCGACAAAAGCAAGAAAGCCGAAAATCCAGGGTGCGATGAATATCGAGCCTTCGATTTTTCTGATCGTCGATGCTTGCAGCCTCAGCTTCCGAATCATCTGCCTGCTCCCCCCTTGATAACGGTGAAATCCTGCGCAGGCACATGAAGATCGCCCTGCACGAACTCGCTTGATCCATAGTTGACGATGACGCGCTGGCCGCCTTCGTAGGTCGTTTCCTTCACGTTCCCGGCAAGCGTGCGGTGGCCCATGATCCGCTTACCCTGTACATCGCCGAGCGCTTCGTTGACCTTTGCATATTCATCGGTCAGGCTGTCAAGCCAATCCCGGTAATCCAGACTGTAATACCAGATCGAATAGGAATGCCGCAGCTTGTCGGAAGGCGCGGAGGCGAATACATAGGTCGGATAAGCGCCGTATTCGATGCTGCGCAAATATTCGGTCCGCGATTCCTGACGCACATTCGCCCACTCGGATGTGTACGTAACGGACCCGTGCAGGACGATCTGGTTGAACGGCACGGCTTCATCGACGAATACATCGTAGGAATAATCGTCCATAAGCCGGGGAATATGCTTCAGATCCTGCCATACATAGGCATTGGCTTTGACAGCCGTGACCGCGCCAAGCTCCTCCTTCGTCCGCTTGAAAATGTCGCGCTGGATATTGGCCACATCCGTACGACTGGCCGCATAACGGTTATTGAAATCGGTGTTCAGCTGATATCCGATCCCTGAGCCGTCGTAGAGGATGCCGTCTGCTCCCAGCTTCTTGTACTCATCCAGATCGGATGCGATGACTTTGCTGTAGAACCGCGGGCTTACGAGCCAGGTGTCCTCACCCGCCTCAAGCGTATTGCCGGACAAATCGCGCTGGCCGTCGCGGCGGTACCAGAAGCCGTCGTCCCCGTTATTGTTGACCGAATAATTAGCTGTCAGAAAAACGGGGATATCCAGCGTATGCGCATAATCGATAAAGGATTTCATCCCTTTATTCCCGCCAAGCCTGGACTCGACCGGAAAATAGCCGCCCTGCGTGCTGTAGCCATCCTGCTGCCAGCCGTTATACTGCACGACCAAATTGTGGATGCCGCGGTCATAGATGCTGCCGACCAGTTCCTTCGCCTCGTCCGTCGTCGTGGCAGTCAGATAGGAATCCAGCAGCAATCCCTGCTCGATATCACCCCCGACAATATCCACATACAGCGGAATATCCTTCTTGGGCTGCTCCACCGGCTTCAGCACGCCTTCAGCAGACAGATAATCGCGATACCTGGATGCCATGCCCACATAATCGCTTTGATCCGGCGGCAGCAGATAATAGCGGACCGTTCGTCGCGGGGAATTGAAACGTTGTTCCCCGTACGTGAAAAATCCCGCATCCGTGCTTTTGCTTACACTTTGATAGAACCGCTGGCGGTACTGCCATTCGGTCGTTACCCAGTTCGACAGGCCTATCGATCCGGAAGGAGCCGCGAACACGTTGGCATGCTCCGGCCCTTCCGTGACAACGGCTACGAACGCCTGATCGCCGGATTTCAGGCCGAACACCGGAACCGAAGCCCGCTGCCGGGCCATATTATCGAGGTAGAAAGAACCGTCATTGCCGTAAATCGGTTGATTGTACGTGAGCTGCGGGAGGATTCGGCCGGTTTTGAACCGGATCAGCGCGCCTGAGCCGTCAGGTATGAAGATATAGCCATCCTGGCCCTGGGAGAACTGTCCGCCGAACAGCGGATACAGCTTTGCATTCAACAGGCTGAAGGCGCCTGCCTCCACAATACCTTCGTCGCGGATGGTCGTTTCAACATAATCATCCCCCAGCGTCACCTCAACCGGAATTTTAAACGAACCCTTCGGCAGCACGAGCGTGGCGGTAAAGCCGCTTGCCGTCGTCTTGAAATCCTCGACATACCCGCCCTCGTCCACTAGGCCGACCGTTTTGGACGCCGACTTGTAATTGGACAGATTCGTATATTCCACGATGATGGGGGACAGCAGATTGTTTTTCCATGCCCCGCCGATCTTCTCTTCCGCCCACTGCGCGGGATCGGGGTACGAATACCAGACCTTGCCGGTTTGTTTGCTGACGACCTGAAAATGCCCGGTCTCTTTGTCTGCCGACAGCTTCAAGGAAGCCGATTCGGCGACCGGCTGAAACCTGCTGCCGGGAGGCAGCTCCGGCTTGAACGGCACTGTACCGGCACCTGGAGTGAAGGACACGGCCGCAGCGGCCGTGACTGCCGGAGCGGCATTTTGCCACGACACGATCTGGAGCGCCAGCCATACCAGGGCGGCAATGACGACCGCAATGCCCGTAATCAGGAAGGAAAGCCGCAGCTTGCTGCCGGTCATCGGATGATCACCTCCTGATAGATGGAATAAATAAAGTTGATCAGTTCCCCGCTTAAGCTGAAGAAGATAAAGATGAGCGTCGCGATGATGGCCAGCGCCAGAAGAGAGAAAATGATGTTCAGGATCGCTTCGCCGACGCTGTAATTCTGGATGCCCTGCACCATCCAGAAAAACTGCAGGAACGTCCACAAATACATGGCAAGCTCCAAAAATTTGAAGATCGACGCCTCGCTGAGCGTAAATCCATGGGATATAACCGTTAAGGGTATGCCGATCGCTATAATCGGTATTAGGGCGTAAGAGCTTCCATAGAAAACATCCCGCAGCCGGCCCTCACCGCGCATCAGGGAGCTGACCAGATAATGCGCAATGACCCATCCGATCCAGATTGCAATAAACTGCACGAGGACAGGCCCGAGCTTGACGCCCTCATAGATTTCAGGATTAAAGACGAAGCTCGTCTGGGACCGGATGAGACCAAGGGCGGCGAATGCAAGCGCCAGCAGCGTCAAGCTGCTGGCAAGTCCGGCGCCGTCCTGGTAACGTATCGCATGGTACCCGTCGATGGGGTGCTTCACGAGCGTCCCGACATGCTTCAGCTGCCTGAAGTAACTGCCCCGCAAAGGCATCTTGGCGTACCAGGCGCCGGCCCACGCGAATCTGCGCGACAGCCTGACGAGTACAAAAACAGCCAATCCCGCCGCGACGACGATGTTCATCAGCAGGCCAAACCGGTTCTGGAACCAGACCAGCCTGTTCTGCCAGAATGAATCCGAATAGCCTTTATTGACCCCCGCCTTATAGAACAGCTCCTCGGCAAGCTCGAACTGCTCTTTCTTGAAGGCTGCTTTCGCGAGCCCGACCAAAGCCGGCGTATAGAAGGCATTTTGCCGGTAAGCCTCAGCCCACAGCGGCTCGCTCTCCTCATACCTGCCGTCCTGGGTCAGCCTGTTGGCCTGATGGACCAGCAATCCGAACTCGGTCAGCCGAAGCCTCTGGACGAGACTGTTGACGCTGTCGAGCACCAGCAAATCCCCATTTGCGGTCGTTGCGATTGCCGCCGGCGTCTTGACAAGGCCAAGCTTCGTCGTCCCCGCCAGATCATCGCTGCCCCAGAAGAAGAGCAGGTTGCCATCCGCGTCATATTGGCTGATCGTATTGTAGAGCGCGTCGATGACCGTTAAGTTGCCGTCCGCATCCACGCTGATATCCTGAAGCTGCGGCAGTGCGCCGTGTGGCGCCCACCAGGCGTTCTCTCCGAACGTCCTTTTCTTCTTCTTCGCGGCCGGCGTGAATTCACCGCCTGCTTCCAGCTGATTCAATCCGGCGATATTGAATTTCTTGACCTGCTCGCTTCCGATTTCCTTGGTCACCGTATAGATGAAGCCATTGGAATCGATCGCCGTGTTCACGACCGCTCCGGGCAGCTTGCTCAACTCCCGCTGGTACATCTCTCTTGTATAGACCGCCCTCTTGAACGAGTCAAACAAGGAGAACTGGACCTTGTTGGAGCCGAAGAAGCTTTGATAATTGCCTTCGGGATCCAGCTGCAGCAAGCCCTGGAAAGCGCCCAGCGTCGTAATGTACAGGAAGCCCCGCTTGTCGACAACCAGCTTCGTCGGTTCGTATTTGAACGAATCCGGCAGGTAGGCCGAGTCCGGCCGTTTGTACTCGCGCAGCAGCCTGCCTTCGGCATCCAGCCGGACGACCCGCTGGTTGCCGGTATCCGCCACATAAATATCTCCGTTATCGGCGACGAACAAGCCGTTCGGGCTGCTCAGCGGGCTTTCCTTTACATCGATGATACCGATAAGAAGCCCCTGCTCATCCAGATGCACAACACGGTTATTGCCCGTATCGGCAATGAAAATATGGTCCCGCCCGTCGACGAACAGATCCTGCGGCTGGTTCAATGCCAATGTCTGGCTTCCCCCATCGCCGGCAGACGCCGTTTGCACGGGTGCCTTCCATCCGGCTGCTGCCTCCCCGCCGATATCCGGACCAAGCACCTGCTCAGGCTGGTAGGCGGATTGAATTTGCGCAAGCTGCCCATACGCGTCCTTATAAAACGTGGTGTATGGGGAATATGCGTCCGCCGCAGGCAGATTTAGCGACACCGCCGCAATTGCCGCAAGCAAGGAAACCGATGCCGCGCGAAGCCACCGTTGCCTACTCAATGATGCGCCCTCCCCTTCTTTCATTTGATTCCCGAATGCGCCATCGTATCGATAACCTTCCGCTGCAAAATAATGAAAAACAACAGGTTCGGAACAAGAATGATCAACGCCGCGACTGCGGCCGCCCCCTGCCTGGCCACGTTGTTGGCCAGATTATTCGTCAGTGTGGTCAGAAAAAACGGGAATGTCTTCATATCATCATCCTGCATGAAGAACGTCGACGTCTCCAGATTGCTCCACGAATTCTGGAATGACAGAATCGCAACCGTGGCGACGGCCGGCATACAGACCGGAATGACGATTTTCAGAAATAGGCCGAATTCCGTCGACCCGTCTATACGTGCAGCCTCCAGCAGTGCAGACGGAATCTGGTCCATAAACTGTTTAAGCAGGAACACGCCGACCGGCAGCGCCACCATCGGGAGAATATGGCCTAAATACGTGTTCATGAGGCCTAATTCACTGACGACAAGATAACGCGGAATCTGTACAACCTCCGGCGCAAACATAAGCATCAGGATGATGGAAGAGAATACGAATCCCTTGCCCGGAAACTCATGCTTGGCAAGCGCAAAGGCGCACAGGGAGCTGACGATCGTGACCGTAACGACAGTCACAACGGAAATGAACAGGCTGTTGAACAAATATCGGGACAGCGGAATGATGGAATTGGACGTGACCCACAGCAGTTCAATAAAGTTCTGTGTCGTGGGCTCCTTGACAAGAAACGTCGGCGGATATACGAACAATTCGTGATAAGGCTTAAACGCATGATTGAAAATATAAATGATCGGCAGCAGCATAAATACCGCGAACGCGAGCATAAAGACGATATACAGAATCCTTGATATAGAGATTGTTTTCAGCATGCCTACTCCCCCTTGCTTCCGAACAAACTCCAGCTGAGCTTGTTGGAAGCGTACATCAGCAGCAGGAGAAAGACCGAGATCGCCGCCGCATAGCCCATCTCGAAGCGGATAAACCCGAAGTCCTGGATATGGTTGACGATCAGATGGCCGGAGTACTCCGGCGTCGGATTCTGGCCTGACAGCTCCACCCCGATCGAGCCCGTCTTGAAAGTCGTTACAATCGCCATAACGGCGCCGAACAGCATCTGCGGCTTCATGGACGGGATCGTGATGTACCAGACCTCCTGCAGCCGGCTCCGGATTCCGTCAATTCTCCCAGCCTCGTACAAAATCGGGTCGACATTGAGAATACCGGCCAGCATAGCCAGAAATCCCACTCCCATGCTCGACCATAACGAGACCGCAATCATGGAATCCATCAGCAGCTTCGGATCCGTGACCCACAGCTTCGGCACGTCGATCAATCCCTGATTAAGCAGAAAGCTGTTCAGGTAACCGATCCGGTCCCCCGATAGGAGCGGCAGCCAAATGATCGTCATCGCGATGCCGACCGTCAGCGAAGGCGTATAGACGGCCAAAGCGATCCATTTGCGGAGCTTTTTGCCCAGCAGTGATATGAGCCAGGCCAGGATGAAAGCCAGCGCGTAACCGCCGGGCCCGACGATGATCGCGAACTTGAACGTATTCGGGAGGGCATATTTCAGGAACAGCAAATCCTGCGAGATCAAATATTGAAAATTGCTCCAGCCGATGAAGCGGGGCGGTTCGACCGCATTATAATAGGTGAAGCTCAGACCGATCGCGATCAAGACCGGTATGACGATGAAGATAATGAAGCAAAGCATAAACGGTGCGATGAATAAATAAGATTTACGGCTCTGCCATATTCTACTCCACATATCGGTCGATTCCTTCCCACGGCTTGTCGACAACCGGTACACGGAGCTCCTTCAGCCTGTTGCCGTCTGCGTCTATAAACCCGAACTCCTGCTGTTTTCTGCGGAGCTCCCGGTTAATGTCGCGGACCGCCTGCTCCAGCGATGCCCTGTAGTTCATCTTGCCGATTACCGTCCTGTTCCAGGCGTTGTTCGTTTCCCGTTCCAGATAATAGCCGCCGGGTACATTCGGAATATCCTTGTACCACCGCCATTGATCCAGAATCACCTCCGCATCCTCCCTTTTCCAGGGCAGACGGGTAAAGGCTTGCACATTGGAGGTATTCCACCGGAATGCGACGCCGTTGATCGCCTCAAGATCGGCGCCGTACTGCTGCTGGACATCAGCGGACAGCCACCATTGCAGGAACTTCCAGGCATCCTCTTTCTTCTCCGACTGCTTGAAAATGACTCCGGTGCGCTGCCCGCCCCCGGCCCACCGGGAGATCGTACCGTCTGCCTGCCTGACGCCGGGAATGCCCGCGATCTTCCAGCGGTCGTTCAGCTCCGGCGCAGCTGCCGACAGCTGGACGTACATATTGTAATCCGAGATGCCGATCGGCATCGTACCGTCGCGGAAATGCTGATAGAAGCTCGGCACCTCCTTCTCGATGGCGTAGGTGTTGAACAGATCGGTCCACTGCTTGAACGATTGGAATGCGTCCGGATTGTCCAGAGCGGTCTTCAGTCCGTCCGGTTCATAGAATTCAACGCCATTCTGGTAGAAGTACTGGGAGAACTGCAAAGGATTGATATAGAAATTCATATAATTCTGCTGCAGCGTCGGGAGGATGTCGTACACCTCATCCCATGTTTCCGGCACCTTGATCCCGAGTCTGTTCAGGATATCCTCGCGGTAGAACAGTACCTGGAACGACTGCGTTTCCGGCGTCCCGTAATACCCCCCGTCATAATACAGCGGCAGCCAGGAGCCCGGGCTGAACTGATCGTACAGCTTGTCGAAGCCGTCAAATCCGGACAGATCCTGCAAGCTCCCGCGTATGGCCAGATCAACCGGCAGATCCTGCGTCAAGCCAAGGGCGATGTCCGGCTGCACATCCGCCGCATTGGACATCAGCAGCAGCTCGGGATTCGCCAGCAGATTCACCTTCACTTCGATACCGGTTTCGGTGGTGAACGATTCATCCGCCAGCTGCTGAAGCTGGTCCACATAATCGCGCCCGCGCTGCACCCAGATATTCAGCTTATGATTGTCAAGCTTCGTAATGCTGTCCCTGCTGTTGAACGAATAGCCGAAGTTCTGGACTCCGCCCCATACCCGGTTCCACAGCGTCGCTTCCATCCCCGGGAACTTCGTCTGGACCGGTGAAATATATACTTCGTCCAGTTGAAGCGGCTGCTTCAGCAGCGATTCGATAAACAGATTGAGCTTCTCCCGGATCGAGGAAATTTCGTTCACGTTATACGGGATTTCCTCCGGCTTCTTCAAGATCGACCGGATATCCTTGGCTGCCGTTTCGAGGCCCTGGCTGATAGAGTCCTTATTCCCGTTGATCCGGACGCTGTTCTGCGACAGCAGCTCCATCCGCTCCGCGAGCCCCAGCAGACTGCCGGGAAGCTTCGGGTAATCCCGTTCCATCACCCAGGTCCGGTTGCGGTCGACGACTGCGCCTGTCAGTGCCCGCAGGTCCCAATCTATCGAATCGAGCGCCTGCGACAGCGAATCGATCTCGGCTATAACCGGCTCGACTGGGGCGTGAGTAACGGCAAGCGATAGCGTATGCCTGCCTTTCTCCAGGTAAACGGAGTAAGGCTCGCCATCCGCATTCTCAAGCACCCTTCCCTGCCAGCTGGCGGAATAGGGGAACGCATAGGACTGAAACTCGCGGAATGGAACCTTGCCGTCGATCCGAACGGTGCGGAACGACGTCTTCTGCGAGACGACATTTTGCAAGGCCCGGAAACCGAATTTGTACCTTCCGCTTTCATTTACTTCAAATGACCATGTAATTTCCTGGTTCTGCTCAACCCAGCGCGCGCCGCCGACCGTGTTGTATGTAATTCTGCCTTTGGCCCTCGGCACGCTGCGCGGATTGCGGTCGGAGAACAGCTTGATCGACGTATCATTCTTATAGGCGAAATCTTCAGCCTGAAGCGTAATGGCTTCCGCTTCGTTACCGGCGGTTTCGGGGTAGGCGGCAGATACCTCCGCATAGGTTCCAATAGATTCGCTTGGCGCCAGTTCAATCCGCTCCAGGGCAGCAGGCTCATACCCCGAGAAGCGGATCGTATGGCTTCCCTTGGTAAAATGCCACTGCAGCGGGCCTGCGTAAGCCCCCGCTGAATCTACCAGCGGCCGCACGCTCCAAGCGGAAATATCCGTCGACCTCGGCCTGATCTGGTCGCCGTCGCTGTTCGTCAGGATCGGCCTGGAATCCTGCCAGGTGCGGTAAAGAGCGACCGAGGACGCCTCCGCGAACGGACGCTTGCCGTCGAGCTCAACCTCCCAAAGAATCGGACTTGTACCGCTGTCACCGGCAATTGGATGATACGAGACGCGGATTTCGTACAAGCCGTCCTCCGGAACTTCAATTGAATACTCGGCCCATTCCTTGTCCGGCGATTCCCAGCGCAGCACCCCGGATTTGCCTTCATATTCGCCGGCCGTTAAACGTTCCGTATTGGATACCGCCTGGGGAACCCCGGCATTCACCGCAACCACGGACCCCGCGCTGCCAATTCCTTTCTCATTCCATGCGGATAACGCCTGGGCGTATGTGAGCTCATCATCAGGACCGGCTGGAGCTAACGGGGTGGCTGACGGAGCCTGATCGGCACCGCTCGCCGTTTCCTTATCCGGTCCGCTTGCGGTTTGCGCAGTCAGCGAAGACTGCACGGAGAACAATAAGACAACCGCCAGAGTGGCGCTGCATATCTTCTGCCATAACCGAGTGTTCAAACCACTCTCTCCTTCCAGCGTCAAGCTTATTACGAGAACCGCTCGCCGGTTTCCCGATGAAAGAACAGCACCTTCAATGTATCAATGCCCAGTCTTACCGCCTCATTCTTTTCGAAATGGACGGATGGGCTGACGCGGGCGATCAGCAAATTGTCCTGGCCGATATCCAGATAAAGATATCTGTCGGCGCCCATCAGCTCCGTGAATTGATAGGAACCGGATATAACCGCCTCCGAGAAAAGCGCTTCAAGGCTGATATTCTCCGGCCGGATGCCAAGAACGACCTGCTTGTTGACCTGGCTGTGCTTCCTCAGCGCCGTCGCATTGGAGCCGTGGACCGGAAGCTTGAAGCGCGAGGTATGGAACTCCAGCACGCCAAGCGCATTCTCCTCGATTTTGCCCCGGATAAAATTGATCTGCGGCGACCCGATAAAGCTCGCGACGAATGTATTGGCCGGCATCGAATAGATCCGCTCCGGCGTGTCGATCTGCTGGATGATCCCGTCACGCATGACGACAATGCGGTCAGCCATCGTCATTGCTTCCGCCTGATCATGGGTGACATAGATGAACGTGGTCCCCAAATTCTGGTGCAGCTTGATAATTTCCATCCTCATCGATACGCGGAGCTTGGCGTCCAGGTTCGACAGCGGCTCATCCATCAGAAACAGCTTCGGATTGCGGACAATCGCCCGGCCCAGAGCGACGCGCTGCCGCTGTCCGCCGGACAGATGCCTGGGCTTTCGGTTCAAATACGGATCGATTTCCAGAATGCGGGAAGCCTTCTTCACGGCGATATCGATCTCATGCTTCGGCAGCTTGCGCATCCGCAGGCCGAACGCGATATTCTCATAGACGCTTAAATTCGGGTACAGCGCATAATTCTGAAACACCATCGAGATGTCGCGATCCTTCGGCGGCAGATGGTTGACCAGCTGATCGTCGATGAAGATCTCCCCTTCCGATATGTCCTCCAGGCCGGCAATCATACGCAGTGTCGTTGACTTGCCGCAGCCGGACGGACCGACAAACACAATGAATTCCTTGTCCCGGATTGTCATGTGAAAATCCTTCACGACCGGGTGTTTGTCTTTTCCGTAGCGCTTATAGAGATGATTGATTTGCAAGCCCGCCACTTCGAACCCCCCTGTCATTTTCGCCCGCTTTTTTTCCACGAAAAAAAGAGGTTATCCATTCAGGTTTCCAGAAAGAAACCTGATCAGACACCTCCGTTTGAACGGTCGATCATTTGATTGTACGTGTAATAGCCGATAAATCCGATGAACTTGGTTTGATTTGAATCAACTTGGTTTTTACTATATCAACGGCCTTTAGCTTTTGTCAACACCGAATCCCGCCCATTTTTTCCAGTATGCATTGACGAGTCTTACAAGATCATATAATATTCTAGTAAATCGATGGGATTACCTTATGATTAGAGACCGGTCAACCGGATCCTTGGCTTTTTAGCCGCGGATCCGGTTTTTTGCGCCTTATAGAAGGTAAAAGCTTCACTTTTACACATTTCTATAAGGGTTGAGGGAAGAAACCGGGGCTGCCGCCAAACGCAGCTGTTTCTTCCAAGTCCGGCTTCATGCACAAGGGGCCATCAACGACAGAGGTGAGAGGCATGGGACAATCGAAGAAGAAGGCGCATTTTAATGTTTTTATCCGTGGGGCCGGCCATCATGCGGGGGCATGGAAGCATCCGCTCAGCGATCCAAAGGCCGATTTGGATCTGGACTATTACGCGGGCCTGGCCAAAATTGCCGAGCGCGGCCTGTTTGATTCATTATTCACCGCGGACAACTACTCCGGCCTGGGCAGAAGACTGGAGCCGTTCACTCTGCTGTCCGCACTCGCGGCGCTGACCAAGCATGTCGGATTTATCGCGACCGTAAGCACGACGTACAATGATCCGTTTCATGTCGCCCGTAAATTCGCTTCGCTTGACCATATCAGCAAAGGCCGCTCGGCATGGAATATCGTGACCGGACATTCGCAGGCGGATGCCGACAATTTCGGCAAGCCCGGGCATCCCGATCCGGCGACGCGCTACGATATCGGCACCGAGTTCGTCGAGGTGACCAAGCAATTGTGGGACAGCTGGGAAGAAGATGCGCTCGTCTATGACAGGGATACCGATGTAACGCTGGACCGGGATAAAGTATACGACATTGATTTCAAAGGCAAATATTTCAACGTCAAGGGGCCGCTCAACATTCCGCGTCCGCCGCAGGGCTATCCCGTGCTCGTGCAGGCTGGATCGTCCGAGAATGGCAAGGAGCTTGCCGCCCGTACGGCGGAGGTTATTTTCACCGCGCAGCAGACGCTCGGGGCGGCGCAGGAATTTTACACTGATGTGAAGTCCCGCCTGGTCCGTTACGGAAGGACGCCCGACCAGCTGCTTATCATGCCGGGTCTTAGTCCGATCATCGCGGACACGGAGGCCGAGGCGAAGGATCTGGAAGCGGAGCTGTTCGATTTGGTCGATTCCGGCAAGGCTTTGAAGCGGTTATCGAATTATTTTACAGTCGATCTGTCTGAATATCCGCTTGACGCACTGGTTCCGGTCGACAAATCGAAGCCTTACGATTTCTCGAGCAGCGGCATAACCAGCCGCCATGAGGTGGTCGTCGACGCTGCGCGCCGCGACAACATGACAATCCGCCAGTTTCTGAGCCGGAGCTATGCCGGACACGGACATGTTTCATTCACCGGTTCGGTTATCCAGGCAGCCGATTTTATCGAGAAGTGGCTGGCGGAAGGCGGAGCCGACGGCTTCAACATCCTGCCTCCCCTCTTCCCGTCCGGCCTCGACACCTTCGTCGACAAGGTCGTACCGGAGCTGCAGAACAGAGGGCTGTTCCGCACGGAATATGAAGGCGCGACGCTGCGTGAAAATCTTGGCCTTGCCCGTCCGGCCAACGCGCATAAGCAGATCTGGGCGCTGAGCAAAGTCGCGGAATAAACACCGGCCATTCTACGAAACGGAGGGGTTCGCCAAATGGAAGCCATCAATGGAACGGAAGTCGAATTCGGCTGGTATATGCCGACCAGGGGCGACGGCCCTTATATCGGGGTCAAATCGGAGCGTGTGGTCGATACGCCCTATATGGTCCGTGTCGCGAAGGCGGTAGAAGACGCCGGCTATACGTTCGCCCTTATCCCGACGGGCGGCACCTGCAGCGACGCCTGGATTATGGGGGCGACGCTCGCCGCCCATACGCGCATTTTCAAGCCGCTCGTTGCGATGCGGCCAGGACTTATTGCACCCGCGTTAGCTGCACGGATCGGCGCTACGCTCGACGAGGTAACGGGCGGGCGCGCCCTCATCAACATCGTCACCGGCAGCTCGCCGGAGGATATGAAGGCGATGGGCGATCCCCTCGCCTACGACAAGGATGCCCGTTATGAGCGGACGCTGGAATACATCAAAATCGTGCGCGAGCTGTGGATCCGCTCGCACGGCGCAGAAGGCCGGCAGTTCCTTGCCGGCGGCAATCTTGCTGCGGGCAATCCGGAGGGCGCCGCGCAAACGTTCGACTTTGAGGGCAAATATTTCACGATCGAAGGCGGCAAGAGCTATCCGCCGCCGGTGCAGCGCCCCCATCCGCCCTTCTACTTCGGCGGCAGCTCGCCGGGAGCGAAGAAAACGGCAGCCGAAATCGCCGACGTCTATCTGATGTGGGCGGAACCGATCGACTGGATCAAGGAGCAGATCGCAGAGGTCGAGCATCACCGCGGGCAACTGCTGGCACGCGATGGGGTCAACCGCAGCATCCGCTACGGGCTGCGGGCGCAGGTCGTCATCCGCGACACGGAAGAGGAGGCCTGGGCGGCTGCCCGCCTCATCATCAGCAAAGTCGACCAGAGCGACTTGGATGCGACGGAAATCCAGTTCGCCGGCTCGCAGTCGGAAGGCCAGCAGCGCCAGAACCATGTGCGCGCTCTCGCCAAAGCGAATGATTACGTCATCGGGCCGAACTTCTGGGCGGGCCTGTCCGCCATCCGCGGGGGCGGTGCCATGGCATTCGTCGGCACGCCCGATCAGGTCGCCGACAGGCTGCTGGAATATGTCGATATCGGCATCACCTCGTTCATTCTCTCCGGTTATCCGAATCTGGAGGAAGCCACGATATCCGGGACAAAGCTGATTCCGGCTTTCCGCCGCAAGTACGCCCGGCGGCTGGGAGAGCATGACGGCAGCGCCAGCCTGACCGCTGCGCCGTGACCGGCCGATGATTGATCTTGCCATTATCGGCGCCGGTCCTTACGGCATCTCTCTCGCCGCCCATGCCGCTGCCCGCGGGCTAGACTATCGGCTGTTCGGCCCTCCGATGCACTTCTGGCGGGAGCGGATGCCGCAGAATATGTTCATACGAACCAATCCCGCTTATGTGAATCTATCAGACGCAGAGGGCCGCTTTACTCTGGAGCATTTTGCGGAAGAGACGGGCACGGAGCTTGGAAAGCCGCTCCCCCGCCCTGTTTTCGTCCAATACGCCATGTGGTTTGCAGAGAAGACCCATATCGTATTCGAGCACCAGCTTATTGCGCAGCTGCGGCGCAGTACAGGCGGATATAAGCTTCTGACAGGCGACGGCTCCGCCAGCTATGCGCGCCGCGTTATCATCGTAACGGGCCTGCAGCATTTTGAGCATATCCCGGATGAGCTTGCCGGTCTGCCGGCCTCCCTGGTCTCTCATCCAATCGGCTATTCGGACTACAGTATCTTCGGCGGCAAGAGAGTGGCTGTGCTCGGCAGCGGCCAGAGCAGCTGGGAGGCAGCCGCTCTGCTCCACCTTGCCGGAAGTCATGTGGAGTTGATCTACCGCCGGGATGAGCCGCATTACAGTCCTGCGGACAATCACGGCTCCGGCGCGAATCTGATCGCGCTTGCCGAATCGTTCTACGACCTGCCGCTCGAAGAGAAGCAGGAACGCTGGAAGAAGCCCTCCGGCAGCATCGCCTCCTTCCTGCGCCCCTACGTCGATGGCAAAATAAAGGAAACCTCCGGCGTGATGATCTTCTCCGCGGGACAGACGCGCGACCGGCGGCTCCTGCTTCGACTTTCGAGCGGCGAGGAACGGATTGTGGATCATCTGATCACCGCGACCGGCTACCGCATCGACATTCGAAAACTCCCATTCCTGCATGAGGATCTGCTGCAGGACATTGCGGTCGAGGAGTCGGGTTATGGTCTCTTCCCGCGGCTCGACCGCCATTTCGAGAGCAGCCTGCCCGGCTTGTTTTGTGCCGGACCGCTCGCTTCGCACAGCCACGGCCCGGCACACCGCTTTATTGCCGGTCTGGATAATACATGCCATTCCATCATGTCGGGCATCCTGGAGCTAGATTCCGGGAAGGCGATGTAACACTTCGATGAACAGAGATTTTCTTACAATGCAGGCAGCGCCCGCTTAGAATGGGCGCTGTCTGTTGTTTGTTGTCCATGCCGCCGAACTAGATATGCTATTCCACCATGCTGCGCATCTTGGAACGCAATCCACAGCAGGAGATATGAGCCCTCCATGCACAACTATTTATGACAATGCAAGCAGCGCCCCGTTAAAAGGGCGCTGCTTGTTGTTTATGGAGCATTATGCTGTGTTGCTGCTTTTTCAAAACGGCTGTTCGAACGCAAGATTGAGGTGAGGTAAACATTAGGCCTCTAAGCGGGATTGGATTGACATAGAGCAATAACATTATGCGATCACATAGAAAAAGACAATGATGCCCGATCGAAATGCTGATCAGCAGGTTCGACACCAACTTTTCCAGATGGGCGATAAATATCTACCACAGATTAAACGTCGGGCCTCGTTTACTTCACTTATTTGAAGCGGAACCCCTGGCCTTCAATAAAGCCGTGCAGATGCTGCCGCAGCCGTTCTTTGCGGAAACGCGACGACATCTCCTTGGACCAATACGTAGCCTTGCTCCCCCCGGCACGGGAGGCGTAATACTTCTCGGTTGTCTCATCGTAGATTCGAATGCTGTCCGAGAACGCCGCATCATCATATACTTCCTCATGGTAAATGGCGGCTTTCGGCAGCCTCGGCCGGGTATCGGGCTCCTGATCGGGCACGCCCACACACATGCCGAATACCGGATAGACCAGCTTCGGGAGCTTCAGCAGCTCTGCCGCGCGTTTCGGATTATTGCGGATACCGCCGATGTACACCATGCCAAGTCCCAGCGACTCTGCCGCCACGGTTGCGTTCTGCGCAGCAAGCGTAGCATCGATTGTCGCTAGCAGGAACGTCTCCACATTCTGCTCGGGTACAAAATCCTCCGTGCCTTCGTGCAGCCGGACAGCCGTCTGAATCCGGTTCAAGTCCGCACACCAGACAAGGAACAACGGCGCCTCCTCGATATGCTTCTGGCCTCCGGCCAGCTCGGCGAACTGCCGCTTTGTGTCCTCCCGGCGCACGCCGACGACGCTGTAAGCCTGTATATTGGATGAGGTGGATACCGCCTGGGCGGAAGCGAGAATCAGAGCCAGCTGTTCCTCTGTCACCGGATCCGGCTTGAACTTGCGGATGGAGCGATGTGCCTGCAGCTGCTTAATAATGTCGTTCAAAAAAATTCCTCCCCTACAAAATGAATAACGCCAAACGCAAAAAAAGAGCACAAGCGTCTCTTGTGTCTCCAGCAGTCTGGTCAACTATGCAATTATTCCAACAGGTATAATCGGTTTTATGCTATCATCATTTCCGCAACCCGTCAAGATCCCAAAGCTTCCATGCACCGATCATTCTGACCGGCCGCCGTCATGCCACCATGAAGGCGCACCACGAAAAAAGAGGCATGCTTCTTAGGCTGCCAATAGCCCGCTTAGCTGCCTCATGACCATGGCCAAAAGCATTTCAATTGCCGAGCAGCAGCGGCAGCAGCTCGTCAATCCGGTCCACAACCGCATCAGGCCTATCAGCGCCTTCAGGCAGAGGCTGTTCGCAGGCGTCGCCTTGTCGAACCAGAATCGCTTTCATACCCAGCCGTTTGGCCGGAATCACATCGTTGTCGATGCGGTCGCCGATCATGACCGCTTGCTCCGGCTGGCAGCCTGCCTGCTCCAGCGCAAGAAGAAAAAAACGTTCGTCCGGCTTCGCCAGTCCCGCCTCGGCCGATGCGCAGCATACGTCAAAGTACGGCGAGAAGCCGTATTTTCCGATCCTCTCCTGCGTGCCGGGGCCCTGATTGGCGATAATGCCGAGCCGATAGCGGCTGGAGAGCTCCTCCAGCAGCGGAATCGCTGCCGCAAAAGGGCGTTCCAGATCCTTGCGGTATTTCATGCCCTGGCGGATCTGCGTGCGCTGCTCGGCGATTGGCACCCACTGCTCCATTACACTGCGCATGGGAAAGTCTGCGAACTGCCGGTAAGCCTCTCGGATCGCCAGCCTTACCTGTTCCGCAGAAAAATCGAAATCCAATTCGCCTGCTGCGGATATGAACTGCCGTATGCTTTCATTAATAGCTTGCGATTCGTCGATCAGCGTTTCTCCAAGATCGAAGAATATCCACTCAATTCCCCTCAGCCAGGGCTGTATGTCCGTCATTAAACCCATTCCTTTCCGATCACGCCTGCCGCTGCCGGGCTGTCCTGGTTCCTTCAAGAGGCCGACCGTCATTACATTTCAATAAAATGATGAAAGATGTATATCGTCTAGTATTATACTCGGAGTATATGTAATTTCAAACCGCGTCCAAAAAGAAATAGCCGGCAAGCATCCCCAACTATGCGCAGCGGCAGTCAGAAACATGAGAATAATGTCCCGGACTGCCGCCGCATTTATACTGATCCTGCCTATCGCTCCTCAATCAGGTGAAACGCGCAATCCACCATCACACGCAGCATCCAAGGAGTATTAACCGGCGGGCCTATCCGCCGCCGCAGACGAATGATGCCGCGTGTTGGCCGGACGAGCCAGTCCAAGATTTTCCCGCAGCGTTGTCCCCTCATATTCCGTGCGGAACAAGCCCCGGTTCTGCAGCTCCGGCACGACCTTGTCGACGAAGGTCTCAAGACCGGTCGGGAACAGCTGCGGCAGCACATTGAAGCCGTCCGCCGCATAGTTCCGGAACCACTGCTCGATGAAATCGGCCGCCTGCAGCACCGAGCCCGTGAACGTGATGTGCCCGTGCCCGCCATTGCTGCGGTGCAGCAGCTGCCGGATGGTGAAATTTTCCCTCCGCGCCGCGTCAATGACCACCTCCTGCCGGCTCCGTATTCCGTTGAACGCCTCCGCTGCCTTTGCCCTATCCACCGGCACCGGATCATCCAGATCGTAATCGTTCAGGTTGACCTCGAACCGTTCCGACAATTCGTTCAACGCGCGCTTCGTATCCACATAGCTGTGCAGCTCCTGCTCAATATCCCGCGCCTCCGCCTCCGTATCGGCAACGATTGGCGCGAAGCCCGGCAGAATGACGAGCTGATCCGCCGTACGGCCATACTTCGCCAGCCTGCCTTTGACGTCCGCATAAAATTCCTGACCTGCTCCGAATGTTTGCTGGGCTGTGAAGATGACCTCCGCCGTCTTCGCCGCAAGCTCCCTTCCAGCCTCGGACGAACCCGCCTGCACCAGCACCGGATATCCTTGCGGTGGCCTCGGGATATTGATCGGTCCCTTCACGGAGTAGGTATGGCCCTTGAAATTGATTTCATGGACGCGGTCCGGCGCGATTTGGACGCCGCGCGCCTTGTCGAAGACCAGTGCGTCGTCCTCCCAGCTGTCCCACAGCTGCTTGACGACCTCCACGAATTCCTCGCCCGATTCATACCGCTGCGCATGCTCGGGATGCTCATCCCGGCTGAAATTATGGGCGGCCGAGCCCGCTCCTGTCACGATGTTCCACCCGGCCCGGCCGCCGCTGATATGGTCAAGCGAAGCAAACTGGCGCGCCACATGGAACGGTTCATTGTAGACGGTCCCTACCGTCGCGATAAACCCGATATGATCGGTGAGGGCTGCCAGCGCCGACAGCTGCGTAAAAGGCTCCAGCTTGCTCCCCCGGCCGGCATAGCCGTCTGCCAGAAAGACGGAATCCAGCTTGCCGCGCTCGGCAATCCGTGTCAGATGGGCCAAATACTCGATATCGTGCTCCAGCTCCGGATGTGAATCCGGATGGCGCCAGGCTCCCGCATGATGACCGGTCGCCCGCAAAAAAACATTCAGATGCACGTTCCGCTGCGGCTTGCCGCTCATATTGCCTGCACCCCTTTTCCCGATTGATGGCGGGTGTTCGCCGGATAGGCAAGACCGAGATTCTCCCGCAGCGTCGCGCCTTCATAAGCGGTGCGGAACAACCCCCGGTTCTGCAGCTCCGGCACGACCTTGTCGACAAAACGCTCCAGACCGCTCGGGTACACCTGCGGCATTACGTTGAAGCCGTCGGCTGCGCCGTTCTTGAACCAATGCTCGATTACATCGGCAAGCTGCAGCGGCGTACCGGTGAACGTGAAGTGGCCCCGCGCCCCGGCCAGCCGGTTGATGAGCTGGCGCAGCGTCAAGTTCTCGCGGGAAACAAGATCAAGCACCAGCTGATGACGGCTTTTGTTGCCATTGACCTCGTCTGTTGTGCGGGCCTCGTGAATATCCAGCGGCTGATCCAGCGGGTGATGGGTTAAGTCGATGCCGAACCGCTCGGACAACCGCTGGATCGCATTTTTCTTGTCGATCAGCTCGAACAGCTCATTCTCGATGTCGCGGGCCTCCGCTTCGTTATCGGCCAGAATCGGACTGATGCCCGGCAGTATTTTCAGCTGTTCCGGGCTCCGGCCGTACTTCAGCAGCCTCGTCTTCAAATCCGAATAAAAGGATTGCGCTTCTCCGAGCGCCTGATGAGCGGTGAAAATCACCTCCGCATACCTTGCCGCGAACTCGCGCCCCGTATCCGAGGAGCCGGCCTGCACGAGCACGGGATAACCCTGCGGGGGACGGGCAATGTTGAGCGGGCCTTTTACGGAATGGCGCTGCCCGGTGTAGTTGATATCATGTACCTTTGACGGGTCGATGTGGATTCCCGCCGCCTTGTCGTTCACGAATGCGTCGTCCTCCCAGCTGTCCCACAGCTGCTTGACGATCTCGACGAATTCCTCGGCGTTGGCGTAGCGTTCCGAATGCTCCGGATGCTCGTCGCGGCTGAAGTTAAGGGCCGCAGGACCTGCCCCCGTCACAATATTCCAGCCCGCGCGCCCTTTACTTATATGGTCCAGAGAAGCAAACTTCCTCGCCACATGGAACGGTTCGTTATATGTGGTGCCTACTGTGGCAATCAGCCCGATATGCTTGGTGGCCGCCGCAAGCGCCGAGAGCATGGTGAACGGCTCCAGCTTGTTCATTCGCCCCGCATAGCCGTCCGCAAGAAACAACGAATCCAGCAGCCCGCGCTCGGCCGTTTCGGCGATTTTACGAAAATGCCTGATATCCAGGTTCTTCTCCGGCTGCGCCTCCGGCAGCCGCCAGGAAGCCTCGTGATGTCCGGTATTATACAAAAATGCGTTCAAATTCAGCTTGCGTCCCGCTTCACTCATCGGACCCCGCCGCCTTTCCTCCAATTTATTATTTCAAGTCTCCCAATGTTGTCCGCAGCGTCCCGACATCCTTATTGATGGCTTCCTCCGCCTTGCGGATCGCCGAGTTGACGTCCAGCCCGTTGATTGCAAGATCCTCTGCCGCTTCCGTCAGCCTGACGCTGATTTCAGATTCGTAAGGATGCGCGTAATGCTCCTGCAGCGGCTGTCCGATGAACACGTTCTGTACCGACTTGCCTTCTAGAACGGGGATATCGAGCCCATATTCCTTCTCCAGCCCGGGATTTACGATCGCCGGTACACGGCCGTTGCGGGCAATAATACGCTGCCCTTCGTCGGACAACAGCTCCTCCAGCACCTGGAACGCCTCATCCTTGTGCTTGCTCTGGCTGTTGATGGAGACGGAATGAATCTGCGCCTCGCGCGTCTTGCCCAGCTGGTCGTCGAAGTTCGGCACCGGTACGATATCCCAGTTGAAATCCACCCCCTGCTGGCGCAGTTCTTCCAGCGGACCTACCATATTGGCGAGCCAGGCCGCCCTCATCGCAATGGTCTGGTCCTTCATGAAATGATCGCGGGTCCAGGCCCATACTTTATCCTGCGCAATATAGCCCGGTATTTCATAGATCTTCTTCTGCAGCTCGAAAATGCGGCGCCATTCCGGCGTGTCCAGCGCGGCATTGCCGGTTTCCCGGTCCAAATACGGCAGAGCCAGCGATTTGGCGAGGCCCGTCAGGTTGTCGCCCGTCAGACCGATATAATGCTTGCCATTATCGGTCCTCGTCAGACGCGCTCCGATCTCCAGCGCCTCGTCTCAGGTCAACTGCTTCTCCGTCGGGTAAGGCTCTCCAAAATGGTCAAAAATGTCTTTGTTGTAATACAGCACATGCTGGTTGACGTTGAAGGGCAATGCGAATATTTCTTCGCCCTTCCCTCTGGTCACTTCCTTGATGTAGTTGTACGCGACCGGCTTCAACCGGCTTTCATCAAAATGATGCCGTTTGATCAGCTCCCGCAAATCCTCGAATGCGCCGGTCCGGACAATCCGCTGCGACACGCTGCTGAAGAGGATGTCCGGCGTGTACGTGGACAATACCTCTTCTATGGCGCTTCCTTCCACAGGCTTGATCCGCTCGATCGTCACATTCGGATATTTTTTCCTGATCGGATCGGCAATCATGATCTGGAATTCGACGTCCGTGAATGTCGCCCCCAGACTGACGAAGCTCAGCGTAAGCGGCTCATCGCCCAGCTTCTTAAAATCTCCTGCCGGCTCTGCCTTCGCGCCTGATCCGGCAGTGACCGTTTCATCTGCGTCCGTCTTGTTTGAATCCGCAATATTGCCCCCGCCGCCTGCCGGTTGATTGCCTGACGAGCAGGCCGCCAGCAGAATGAGGATTATAAGAACCTGGACGCCCGTAAGGATCTTTTTCATATCCATCTCCGCCTTGTCGTTTTTAAATTTAAAATTCCGCGCAGCCTGCCTGCATGGTCTGGGCGCCCTGGTGGGCTGACCTCTGCCTTGATCTCTCCTTTCCCATGTCATAAGTTACAACTTGGAAGAAACAGCCCTCGCCATCCTTTGGCGGCATAGCAAGCTTCTTCCCTCCATCCTTATAGACATTTATAATGTGAAGCTTATAAATGCTATAAAGTCAAAAAAACCGGAGACGCCCTGGGGGCAATCTCCGGCTTTCCGGTGGATATTTTAATCCAACTATTCCAACTGGTATTAGTGAATTTAACATCATTGCTTCAAGATGTCAACCCATAATTATCCAAGTTTCCATTGTCAATGTTTGGATTATGCTTTGCTTCGGCTGCCGACACTTCCTAAAGACCGAGCTTAATCTTCTTCCTGCAGCACAAAATTGTAAACGGCTGCGGCTGCTTCGGCGCGGGTTGTCAGTGCTTTTGGCGAAAATGCGCCGTCTGTCCCTCCTTTTATTAATCCTTGATCCGCTGCGAAGGCAATATACGGTTTGGCCCAGGCGGAGACCGCACCGAAGTCCCTGAATGCCGCTGTCCATGTACTCTCCGGCTGCCAGGCTGCCCCGGATGTAAAAATCGATGTCCGTACGAGAATCGCCGTCATCTCTTCGCGGGTGATCGCCCGGTCCGGCTCAAAACGTCCCTTATCGCTGCCGGTGATGATCCTCGCCGCATAGGCCGCCGCAGCAGCGTCTCTATACCAGGCGGAAGCGGGAATATCGGTGAAAGGCAGGTCCATCGCTGCGTTCGCGCTGTGCAGGGAAGTCAAAGGAACGGCTCCGGCGATCATCCTGACGAACTCGGCTCTGGTGACCTGACGGCCCGGCTGAAAATGATCCCCGTCCACACCCTGTACAATTTGCTTGGAGGCGAGCACGCCAACAGGCTTGGCGAACCAGACTCCAGCCGGCACATCTATGAACGATGGCCGGTACTCCATCGCTCCATAAACGCTGAAATGCTGCAGCTGCACAGTCACAGTATCATTGACATCGTTAACCCGCCCTCCGGCATATTCCCATTTGCCCGTCTCTTCGTTCAAACGGTAAACCCCGGTGTATTCCCTGTCCATCCGTCCGGCTTCATAATGGAACGAGGCCTGAACCGGCTTGGGAAACTGCTCAAGCATGAATGGTTCACCGGTTTCAGGCAGCAGGGCGAGCTCCAGCCGGTACAGATGTCCGGCAGCACGGTAACCGGCTCCCGGGCTGGATACGGTAATGCCCGGCAATTCGCGATCGGCCTCCTGCACCTGAAGGGAGATGCGAGCAGCCGGAGTCACGAAGGATTTTGGAGCGGCATTGATTAATTCCGTGAATACCTCAGGCGGGATAATGAGGGTTATTCCTTCGAACAGGATCTCCAGACTGTTCTGCCCAAGGAGCAGTCCCGAATCGGCAGGAAGCGTCAGTCCAATTATTCCGCTGCCGGGGCGCAAAGTAACTTTGTCATCCAGGGCAATTTGCAGATCCGTTTCATCGACAATTTGGAATCGTTGATCAGCGGCAGCGGCATTTGAATTTTCCCCGTTGGCTAAACCAGGTACCGTCTCAGTACCATTTCCATTTTCTTCACCAGTTCCGTTTCCGTCGCCTTCACCGCTATTGCCATCTCCGCCGCTGCCGTTTGGCGGATCCAGGATCACCCGAAGCTCATTGCTGGGGGCAGACTCGTTGCCTGCGGCATCCTTGGCCTTGACGGTAAACGAATACGCTGTCGATGGGGACAATTCCGTAATCTCCGCTGCGGCTGCGGTCCCCGGAAGCGTTCTGTAGAGCAGGCCGTCCTGGAAAACCAGATAGCCGGCAACGCCGACGTTATCGGCGGCAGGCTCCCATTCCAACTGGACGGTTGAAGACGTTTTTGCGGCTAATCTGATTTCCGGCGCCGAAGGGGGAATGCTGTCCACTGGACTGTCCGCCGCTTCGATTGAAACGGTTACCGGCTGCGTTGTCGTATGGCCCTGAATTTCCTGCGGCGGCGAATGCCGGTTGACCGCTTTAATCCCGCTCAGCTTGAGCACGACGTCCCCTTCACCGAGGGCCTTGAACGGAATGTCGGCAATCGGCTGATAGGCAACCAGGCCATCAGCCGGCTCCTCGTTAATCAGCGGGAACGATTTGCGGCCGGAAGGCTCGGCGTAATCGTTTTGCATATAGGTAAAAGCGCCGTAATAGCGAATGTCATCCATGCTCATCTCCGCCAGATCGGCGTTATATTCAACGGTATACTGCAAACCAAACAGATTGACCGCCTGCCCGGCGTAGACGGTGACGATAAACGTATCGCCCGATTGAACCGAGGTCTTGTCCACGGTCATCGCAATTTCCGTCTTGACGGCCTCCGCGGCATGAAGCCGTGCTTGCGGCAGAAAGGACAGGAGCAGCGCGGCAATCGCCGCTGTCTTCATCAGCTTCCTCAATGAATTCACCACTTTCTTCCAAGGATGGTTCGCTGCCCGGATCCTGCAAGGAATGGGGATCGGCTCGCGATCCCCGTGTTCTCCAGCTATCTTGCGAGTAACTTGTCAGCCACGTAGGCTATATCGTAAATATCGATCAGTCCGTCCAGATTCATATCGTATTTTGGATCATATTTCGCAGGATCTCCGAATGCTTTGGCTACGATGGTCAAATCGTTGATCTGCACGCCGTCATTGCCGATGACATCGGCGGAGACAATGACATTGTAGGACGCAACGTCTTCACCCAGCGCGAACAATTGATCATTCTCATCGGCAATTGTCGAGCCCTTCTTCAGCGTGAAGGCATTCTTCGCATGGACATCCTTCGCTTTGAACGTGATGGCAACCAGCGGAACATCGCCGGTTCTGCCTTCCGGCTCGCCAAGCAGCGTGGACACGATGCGGATCCTGCCGCCGCTTACCGTCTGGTTGAAATAAGGCGTGGAGTTCCCTTTGAATTCAGCTGTCGGCGCGATCGACACAATTTCATACGCCTCAGGATCGAACGTTACGGACAAGTCATATCCGTACAGCCCGGATACCTCCATCGCGGAGATAACCAGATCAAATCCTTCACCATGCTCCACAATATCTTTGGATGGGGTCACTTCCATCACAAGACCTTGCGCAGGCGCAGGCTCAGTTGTCGCCTGCAGGGCATTCGACGCTGCGGACAGATTGCCTGCCGCATCCTTCGCTTTTACGGTGAAGGTGTAGGTTGTAGCCGGCTCAAGTCCGGTGACTGCCGCATGTGTATCGGCTGTTATGCCGGCCTGCTCGCCGTTCTGGTAGATCACATAGCCTGTCACGCCTGTGTTATCGGCTGCAGCCTGCCATTCAAGCGCGATGCTCCGGGCGGTTGCCGATACGGCGGCAAGTCCGGCAGGCGCCGCAGGCGGCGCGGTGTCTTCACCCGGTTCTCCGATGATAATGACGGAAGCATAAGGTTCGGCTACCCCGAGCCCGCCTGCCGTTACCGTATACGTTCCGTCTCCATCAATTGTGAAGGTCAGCAGGAATGTGCCCCCGAAGCCGCTTGTCACCTGGTCGGCGAATACAAGGCGGCCTTCGGAATCCTTCACGTCCACGGTCACTTCCTGATTCGCTCCCGAGGAGACTTCGCCCCGGACTACAACTTTGCCGTTCGTATTGTTAACCGTAGTTTCCAGCACAACCGCTGCCGGCGGCGTCATGGCTTCGACAGGACCGCTCGGAGCCGAAATATTGTTTACGCTGTCCTTGGCCGTAACCGTAAAGACATAAGACCGGTCCGGTTCCAGGCCGCGGACGGTGAAGGAAGTATCCGCCGTTGTGCCCGCCGCTTTTCCGTCCGCGTAGACGGTATAGCCGGTAACCGTATCGTTATCGGTCGAAGGCGACCAGGACAAACTGACCGTTGTCTCGGTTACCCCTGCAACCTGCAGCGATGCCGGTGCCGAAGGAGCCGCGATATCGCCTTCGATGCCGTAAAATTCCAGCTCGGCGACATTGGCGGAGCTGCCGTCCGGTCCAAGGTAGCGCAGGAACCGGAACCCGTGCGGATCACTGATTTCGACTTCGTTCCAGCCATCCTCCGGAACGCCCCGGATCGTGAGGATGGTCGTATATCCGCCGTCCCGGGTCAGCGAGCCTTGAAATTTGCCCCCTGTCATCCGGTCCGGATAGTCCTTTCTCGGATGGAATTTCAGCTTTGTTACGCGCTTGGCGGTCCCTTCTCCGAGATCAAGGCCGGCATAGCTTCCATTTGCAGCCGCTGCATCAAAATAGCTGTCCGCGCTGCCGTCAAACGCCTTGTCGAACGAAACGGTCCCGCTGTCGCCGCGCGAGGCAGATCCGTAAGGGGTGCCCGACAGCTTCATGTGGGCCGCATCCGTCGTGATCAGCACCCCATTCGATGGCTCCGAAAGGTTGCCGGCTGTATCCTTCGCCCGCACAGTGAACGTATAAGGCGTTGATGCGTCAAGACCTGCAACTGTGAATGAGGCTGCGCCGGTTGTCGTTCCTGCTGCCTCATCACCCTTGTAAATGACGTACCCGACCGTCGTATCTTCGTTATCCGTAGATGCGGTCCAAGCGAGCGACACCACATTGTCTGTTGCGGAAGTGGCTCGCAGATTGCCAGGTACAGTGGGAGCTTCCGTGTCGGCTTCGCCGTAACCATTGAAGGTTATGCTGTCCATCCAGACGACGGCGGGAGCATTGGCGGTAAAAGCGATCCCTACCCGGGGGCTCGGAACATCGCCGGTCTCGAATTTTACGTCAAGCGTAATCCATTTGTCTTTCTCCAGATTTTTTGTTTCGTAGAAGCCGCCGTTATAAGCCCAGCCTGCTCCGAACACCATCGGCTGAATGACAATGTCATCCTGTCCGGATGGAACATAGAAGCGGAAGGAAACGGTCTTCCCGGGCTTGATTCTGGGGTCCGGAACATCCCAGCCGATTGTCTGTGCTGTTCCCCCGCCGGACAATGTGATCTTGGCAGCCCCTTCGCCGGCAAATGTGTGCGTGCCATCGAGAGCGATCGCCGCATTTTGTCCGTCGAGCAGCCTCATTCCCTGCAGATCTTCATTTTCAAAATTGTAGAGCGAGTTGTCGGCCGGCTGCGCATCTGTCGTTACCTCGACAGGCTCGCTCGCCGGAGAAATATTCCCTTCCGCATCCCTGGCTTTGACGGTGAAGGTGTATCCGGTCCCCCGCGTAAGGCCCTTCACGGTGAAAGTCGTGCCGGAGGTCGTTCCTGCAGGCGTCCCGCCCTGAAACACGTCATAGCCGACGACGCCGACATTGTCGGCCGCGGGCTCCCAGCCCAATGTCACGGCGGAATCGGTTTTCTTCACGACCTCTACGCCTGCCGGAGCCGACGGGGCCTCATTGTCGAAGAAAGCGGGCGTTACGGCACCGAACGTTGTGCCGATCCGGATTTCGTCGATCGAATAATCCTCCGTTCCTCCGCTTGCGCTCGTCGTTGAAATCATGCCAAATCCAAGATTTGCGTCCGTCGCAGCCTGAACGTCCGGGGCAGCTGGCGCATCCCCGCCCGGCTCTGCCGGATTGACATATAAGCTGATCCGGTTCTCGGCGCCGAGTTCGAGCTTCATGACAAGCAAAGCCGCTTTCCCGACTTCCAAAGGCACAGCGGAGCGGTAAACGGTTCCGTTCACCTTCAAGGACCAATAACGAATATTATTGTCCGTGGATTCGCTTCCGAAGAAACCCGTTTCGAGCTTCGTCGACGGCCAATCCGTACCTATTGCGAGCGAGCTGTCTGTCATGTTGTCCTTGCGCATCAGAGCGCTAATCCACAGCGCCGTGCCAGGCTTTCCGATTTTGCCGTTCTCCAGATAAGCTGCGAACGGTCCGTCGGCACTGAGGCTCAGCCCCCGGACCGCAGTCAGGTACGCTTTGCCGCCGATTGCATAGCTGCCGGTTTGATACAAGCCGTCATACACCAGCGGGTTATCGCCGCGCACATTGTACCCCGGCTCATCGGCATTGCCGTTTTGCACCTCCCAGCCCTTCGACCAGCCTTTGCCGCCGCCTGCTCCATGCAGCACGCCTACCGCGGATTCAAAGGAATCCCGCGCAAGAATGATACCTGGCCCCGTATCTGCTGCTGCCGGAGTTACGACTTTCACCCCGGTGCTGTCAGCAGAGCCATCCGCCTCCGTTACGGCTTCAACCGCCCCGCTTGCCGGCGAGGTACGGCCTGCGGCATCGAGTGCAGCGACGCTGAAGACATAGGACGTGGACGGCAGCAAGCCCGTCACAACAAATTGGGTATGGTCCGTCGTCCCCGCGGAGGCGCCGCCATTATAAACCGCATACGTGACCGTGCCCGAATTGGGGTCCGGAGCGTTCCAGGACAAGCTGACGCTCGTGCTTGTCGTCCCCGCCACATGCAGACCTGCAGGCGCTGCCGGCGCTTCGGTGTCCGGCGCATCTTCGTCCTCGGATGGTATCCCAGAGACGGCGTCACCCGGGACCGGCGCTCCGGTTGCGGTCCCCCCATCGGCAGTCACGGCTCCGCCGAACATCGAGAACATCAGAGCAACTAACGTCACATAAACCAGTGCGATTCGAAACGATCGCTTCATCGCCACATATCCCTTCTTTTATTGAAATGGTGGGTTTGTCTGTTCGGGTCTTATCCGCGGATATCGTCGATGTTCAGACTTTCATAAATTTTCGAGCCTTGAAGATTGAGCAGGGAATCCAGCGTGCTTGATTCCAATACGACGTTCTTTGCTTCCGTTACGTCTCCTCTGCGGTACATGAGCGAGAATCCCGGGAATTGGCCGGCCATCGTCGGCGACATGATCGGCCATTTTTGCCATTTCGTCGGCCACGAGGGTCCGCCTGTCGCAAACATATCCAGTACATCGATTCCCTGCAGCGAGGAGTAGGCGGATATCATGAATGGTCCTTCCGCACCGTAAGGAGTCGGATTCGTCCAGGTAATCTCCGAAATCATCGACGGCTGGTTATCGTTATGGACAACCTTCACAGGGTTCATGTCGGGATGCTGGACAATAGGAGTTGGAATATAAGTATCGCCTGCGTGAAGCGTCCAGTTTTCATTGTTGAACGCGGTATGGCTTGGCTCGGTATAGGCATGCCGGTCGACCATGTCGGCGGCCGCATACGTATAACGTTCCAGAGCCTCCATCTTGGCCGGATCTGCCGTGATCCAGTTGCTGGCCGTAATTATGCTTTGCGTGCCGATATCTTCCTTGTAGAAACGGTTCATATCCTCGTAGAACAGCCGCTGTTCCTCGGTGAGAAAACGAAGAATGTCCCGCCTGCGCTTATCGTCTCCGCCGTTGCCTGTCGCCCACGGAAGATTGGAAGCGCCTTCAACCTCCATCAATCCATTCTCCGGCTCGTCATTCCAGACCTTGCTAAGCGGTCCCCAGGCGTCATAAGCGGCATCCAGGCTGCCATATTCGTCCTTCAGCCAACCGCCGAACATTTTGGACAGCTCGCGCCTGATATTGTCGGGGAACTTCCAGTCCGAGAAGGTAAAGAAGAAATAGCTGTCCTCGTTCTGGGTCTCGATGATCGCAACCGCCGGATCCTTGCCGAGCGGAAGCCCGTTCTCATAGGGATTCGGCGTCAGCAGAAGCTTCCGGACTCCTTTTTTGTACAGCTCCTGCTGCGTTTTATCAAAGAACAGAAGACCGAACGGCTGCTTGTTCCAATCGAAAAACTCGTCGCCAGGCTGTTTAAAGGCCTCGGCTTTGGTCATATCCCACCAAAGCACGAAGTAATAGCTCAGGTTGACATAGATGCCTTCCTGCTTCATCGCGTGTACAAAATATTGATAGCGGTCAAGCGCTTTGTCGGTAATTTCGCCGTTCTCATCAAATATCATGCCGTGTATCCGCACCATATTGACGCCGCGCTTCGCCAGCTGCTTGGCAAAATAATCAACGTCGCCTTTTTCCAGATTGATCGTTTCCGCTCCCGCATTAACGGCCCAGAAACGGGCTTCCTGACCGTCGCCAAGCAGCAGCTTGTCTTTTTGCCGCTGGACATAACCGGATTGGCCTGCCGTATCTTCGTTCAAGTAACGCAGATCAAGCGCAGCATTGTCGTTGAACGGATCGATATCCGGCTCGAATGCCCAGAATCCTTCTTCCGCGCGGTTCAGCTTCTCGCCTGGACGCAGCAGGCCGCTTGGCATAAACGGCTGTTTGGATAGAATGAAGCTGTCGAACGCGGCGTTGGAATTCTCCGCTTCCTGCTGGAGCTTGATTTCAAGCAAATGCTTGCCTTTCGTCAATGTTTCGCTGCCGGCGGATATCCAGTTCGCCTCTGTGAATTGCCGGAAACTGACAGAATCCAGAAGCGTGATATCGCGGCCGATGGATTTCCATTCCCCGCCGTCCCATCGGTAGTCGAAAGGACCGTGCAGCCAGAATTTGCGGACAAAAAACGTATATGCCGCGTCTTCGGGCACTTCAACTTCATAATTGGCAAACGGCGGATTGTCCGGGTCTACCGCTACATTCGAGATCGCCAGCCAGTCGCTGCCGGACAGCAGATGACGCGTCTGCGGGAACGTATCCGCCGAGAAGTCCGCGGTTGCAGGGAAGTTCGTTTCCACCGCATCCTCTCCCTCCCACCATACGTAGACGGGATCTTCCTCAGGCTGTGTGCCTGGTACGTAGGGGTCTGTCAGCCCTTCGCGCTCGACGAGAGTATACAGTGCATCGGGCCTGAGCGGAATTTGAAATCCGCCTGCAGCAGCCGTGCCCTGAACCTCCTCCTTCACATAGCCGTTCGGGTCCAGCGCGTAAATCCTGTTAATGTCTGTCATGCCTTTGAGCAGTACGGAAGCGTCGATATCGCGGACGTTCATCGGCCCTTCGCCGAGTGAAACGATTTTCTGCTTCGCCACGCCGTCTTCCGTCACTGTCTCCGACTCGAAGCCGTACGATTTGTCTTCCGTCACCGCCTGGATCAGCAGCTTCTTCGATGAGGCGATCGGCAGATCGTCCAGCGAGATGACCATGACCGTGCCAAAAGCATTGCCGGACTCGATGACGACATTATCGAGCTCAACGCTGCTTACGGCATTCAGAATGCCCGTAGCCCCCTGGCTTTTCGGTGTATTCAGGCGGATGACGCCTTGCCCGTAATCCCAATCCAGCTCATCCGTAACGCTTTTGATCCGCTTGTTGGTTGTGTCGATGTACGTGTCCAGGTCGGCGGTGAGCGCCTTGTTTTCCGACTCCGAATACGTCCGTGCCACCCGGCCGACATAAAACGCATACGGATTGATTTTGCTTTCCGTGGTCTCCGTCAGTCCGTACGGACTGACCTCCATGACGTTGGACAGCGGCTTCTTGCTTGTCAGGCTGTCCCATACGAACAGCTTGATTGTATGTTTTTTTGGAACGATCGGTTGATCGAACTGTGCACTGAATGCAGAAGCTTCGCCAGCAGCGGTGAACGATATCTGCTGAATGTCGGAGCTGTCGATCGTATTCTGTTCATTATAGAGTGCGGCAATCAACGTTCCTTGAAGCGGTCCGGCCGTTTTATTGACCAGCTTGCCGTGAATGACGCCTTCCGCGTCGATGCCGACATCCTCAATGGCAACCCGTTCGGCAAATCCGGCGGCTTCAGCCTGGCGGGTTCCCCCTGAGAAAATGCCCGAAGTTGCCAGCATGGACAGCACCAGGGTCAAGATGAGCGATGTCCTTCTATTCCTTTTCACATGCGCATCTCCTTCATTGTTATAATTTGGGCGGTTCCTTTCCGGTTCAACTGTTCCGGGCATCCCCCCTTCACATTTTGCTTGCGGGGTATACATTTCGTATCAGCGAAACCATCATAATCAATTATGAGATCCATCAGGTAGCGAAAATGGTATTGGCCCCGTGCGAATTCTGTCTCCCGTTTTTTCACGCAAGATCATTCCGCCGGCAATGCTGAAGATATAACCGCAAAACAAAAAGCCCGCCTTGTTAAGCGGACTTCAATCGGTCAATATTCCCGTCATTTATGACGCTCTTTCTGCTGCTCTATAACAAATCACAGGTAATCTTATTAGCCATATAATCAATTCTGCCTGTTCAGGGTTTCTGTCTTTATGAGACTTCGATTAATTGCCGTTCAATCATCCATTCGACCGATTCTTTGACCGCCTCAAGAGACGTATAGCGCGGGGCATAGCCGATCAGGCTCCGCGCCTTGTCGATGCTGCAGTTCGGACTGTGGGCGATATGGTCCCAGGTGCTGCGCGCTTCCTGCTCGGTGAGCTTGCCGCTCAGTGTCTCGAATGGCTCGAATTTCAGATTCGCTTCCCTGCCGAACCACGATGCGACGGTCTCCGCATAGCCTCTTAGGGTCAATGCGGCCGGAGACACAACATGGAAGCTGTTGCCGACCGCGGCGCTCCAGCACTGGGAGGCTTTAATGAATGCTTGTGACACATCCTCCGCATGAACATGATGAACCGTTTCGAGGCCCAGGTTTGGGATGACGACTTCCTCCCCCCGGGCGAGCCGGGAAAACACCTGCGGGTTGAAATGACCAGCCGGATTGAGCGGCGCCCAGCCTGGTCCGACGATATGCCCAGGATGGAGCACTGTAGCAGGGAAGCCTGCTCTTCTCGCCTGCTCCAGCAGGAAGCTCTCAATCTCTGCTTTCAGAATACCGTATTCGCCAAACGGCCTTCTCGGCGCTTCCTCGGCAGTCGGCACCGATACGCTCGGACCGTGTACCCAAATGGTGCCGCAGGAGATATAGTGCTGAATCTCCCCTTTCAGCGCCTCCACGAGCTGCCGCGCGCTCTCCGGCTTGAAGCAAATCATGTCAATGACGACATCGGGCTGAAGCCCGGCTATTTTTCGCCCGAATGTCCCGTCCTTCTCCTCCGCTGACCGGTCAGCGGACACATGCCGGACTTCCTTCCAGGCCTTATCGGGACGATAGGGCTCGCTTGTCCCTCTGCTGATATGAACAACCTCATGGCCAAGACGCACCAATTGCGGGATCATGTATGTCCCGACATGGCCGCTTCCTCCAATAATGACGTATCGCATAATGAACTCCTTTACTATGGATTATATGATTCTGGTGGCTGGCGCTTTCATTCAGCTCACTAGCAATGCCCGTTCAGACATGGGAAGCAATGAGATCGGTTAATTGGCCGCCCGCATTGTCGCTCAGAACCCCTCCGTGGTAGCTGATAATCGTGCGGATCTCGAAGGATGCCAGCTTGGCAAGCGAGCGGAGGGCAGTTTCCATATCCGGTGTGGCGCCCGGACTCGGGCCGCTCAGACGGCCGTCCGCAATGTTGAGCTCGTCGGCGGCGATCAGTGTTTGGCTGGCGTGATGATAGAGGCATATATGACCGGGCGTGTGCCCCGGCGTGAAAATGACCGTTACGCCTCCGGCATACGGAAGCAGCTCGCCGTCTGAGACGATCCGGCTGATTTTGGATGTAGGGGGATTGTCGAGCAAATACTCAAGCCGCTTGCGTGCCGCTTCCGGAGCGGCTGCCAGGCGCGGTCCGAATCGTTCGCGATTGAATTTGACGAAAGGACGGTCTCCTTCAATACTGCTTCTGTCCTCCTCATGGGCAAGCACGAGCAGAGGCTGTTTGGCGGCAGCCGCGATTTCGGGCATGCTGCCAATATGGTCGATGTCCTGATGAGTCAAAATAACCGTGTTCAGCTTGTCGAAATCGACACCTGCCCGACCGATCTCCGTCCGGATGCCAGGGAGCATTCCGGGCGTGCCCGTGTCGACCAGGACGATATTATCCTCGTCCCATAAGAGCGTTGGATAGATGACGCTCGAGTTTCCCATAAAATTCATCTCAATCGGCAGGGCAGCGATTCCTTCGGCAATTTTCATCGATTTTCCTCCTCGGGGGTAGCTTGCTTCTTTATTATAAACGGAGGATGGAAGAGCCACAATTCGTATTCTTAAACAGGTCTTGACATTAACACTAGTGTCAAACTTTAGAATATCCATTGAACGAACCTATTTTGACAGGAGGCATTTCCAATGAAAAGAACCGAACAAAGCGGGGAAAGAAACAGCTGGAGTGAAGGAGCCGTGAGGGTAACGACCGCAGGCACCGAAAGCACAAGGGTTACGATTATCGGCTTGGGTCCGATGGGGCAGGCTCTGACCCAGGCCTTTCTAAAAGACGGCCATCCTGTGACCATATGGAACCGGACAGCCGGGAAGGCAGACCGTCTTGTTATGCAGGGTGCTGTGCTGGCAGATACCGTTCATAACGCTATCGCTGCGAGCCCGCTTGTCATCATCTGTGTGCTGGACTACAACGCGGTGCACGCGATTCTCAGCCCCGCTGAAAATGTCCTGAAGGGACGGACTCTGGTAAACCTTACTGCCGATTCTCCTGAACGATCACGCCAAATGGCCGCCTGGGCTGCCGAGCATGAAATCAGCTATCTTGACGGAGCGATCATGACTCCAACGCCGACCATTGGTACGCCTGCTGCCGTTATTCTGTACAGCGGACCAGAGTCCGTCTATCAAACCCATCAACCCTTGCTGGCGAGCTTGGGCGGCACGGCCTCTTATCTTGGCGCAGATCCGAGCCGGGCAGCGGCATACGATGTAGCCCTGCTCGACTTCTTCTGGACAACCATGGCCGGCTATGCCCATGCGCTCACCCTGGCCGGCGCCGAGAACATTGCCCCTGGAGAATTTGCGGCTTATGCTCAGGGAATCATGGCCATTATGCCTGATATCATCAATTACTCGGCAAAACATGTAGAAGAAGGACACTATCCGGGCGACAAATCGAACATCGCATCGGCCGCGGCAGGTATGGAGCATATTATCCATGCGGCGCAGCATCACGGGATGGATATCAGCGTTCTGAGCGCTGCCAGGGCCGTTGCGCTGCGTGCCGTCGATGCAGGCTACGGAGCTGACGATTTCTCGCGCTTGACGGAACTGTTACGGAAACCGACTGTGTAGCCGGCCGCTGAAAAACAGGCTCCAGTCCTTCATATGGACCGGAGCCTGTCATTATTTTGAAGCTCCCATATGCTCCATTAAGTTCAATCTTTGTTTTTCCCGCATTTTTGAGGTTTGTCTTTCCAGCCGCTCTTTCACGACTTCCAATCCGCTAATTTGTCTGTTGATTTGATCCAGCTTCGTTTGATAGGCGTCCAGCATCTCTTCACAAAATTCGTAATCGTCAGGAGTGCTGACCTCGCCTTTCAATATGTCCTCGATTTGCTCCGTTGTCAGCCCCAGACCCAAATAGAGCTGGATGATTCGTATACGCTCAATGGCAGATTCGTCGAACTCCCGATAATCATTGTCAAGACGGGCAGCGGCGATTAATTTTTTCTTCTCATAATGCCTGATGGATCGGGTGCTTGCACCTGTCCTTTCAGACAATTCGCTTATTTTCACTTAAACGGCCTCCTTCTGCTTCGCCTGAAATAATAAATCGTATCAAAGCTCTGCTTCTGACATCAGCACTTCAGTTTCCCGTGATGAATATTTGCCGTCTCCACCTGGATCGTAGTGTGTTCAATATGAAATTTATCCTCCAGCACATGGATGGCATTTTGCAAAATGTCCTGACTGTCCTTCCGGTCCTCAATCAGAACATGGCAGCTCAGCGAATCAAAACCGGAAGTAATGGTCCAGATGTGGAGGTCATGCACATCCTTAACCCCATCGATTGCGAGCAGCGTTTCTCTAACTTCGGATTGATCGATAGCAGTCGGGGTTCCTTCCATTAATATGTGAAGCGTATGGCTGATAACCCCCCATGCGCTTTTCAGGATCAGCACGGCGACAAGAATTGATATGATCGGATCTGCAATGTACCACTTGAATGCCATCATCAGAACTCCCGCCATAATCGCGCCCACGGAGCCCAAAGCATCGCCGAGCACATGGATATAAGCGCTGCGGAGATTGACGTTGTTCTTCACATCTCCTGAACGCATCAGCGCAAAGGCGCTTCCGACATTCGCGAGGAGCCCGATTGCCGCGATAAGCATCATTGGCCCGCTTGCCACCGTCGGCGGGCTGCCAAACCGCTGGATGGCTTCCCATACGATAAAGGCCGCAATGACAAACAGTGCAACACCATTGAAAAGCGCAGCCAGTATTTCAAAGCGGTGGAAGCCAAATGTCCGCTTCGAAGACGAGGGTCTCGCGGCAAACCACAGCGCAACCAGGCTTAGCGCAAGGGCACTGGCATCGCTGAGCATATGACCTGAATCGGACAAAAGCGCCAGGCTGTTCGTAACAAGTCCCCCGAAAAACTCCAAAAACATGATGCCGACCGTAATGGACAGCGCGATCGCAAGTCCTTTTTTATTGCCCGCTCTGGCGTGGTTGTGATGGTGGCCGTGATGTCCATGGTCATGGTCATGGCCATGATGATCGTGCGCATGGTGGGAATGGCTGTGCATGGCAGTCGTCTCCTTTGTAAAAGTTCAAATGATCGCAGTGCTTTTATTATTTTCTACATATGAGCATGTATTCATATAATATTATGCTATTATTTCCCTCAGTGTGTCAAGTACTGTATATTTAGAAGAAACAGCAGCAGCCGTCTTTTGGCGGCACCGCATATGCTTCAGCAATATAAGCAAAAAAACACCGCCGTCGCGATGCCTTTTCAGGGCGGTACTCATCATCGTCATCGATATGCTTTAAAAGGCTTTATAACAGGATCTCATCAATCTTACGTGCTATCATTCCAGCACCTTTACCGATATTGCCGATTATATGAGCATGTATTTTTTCTTTCGCATACACGGATGATTGCATGATGACTCCAGGATCGCTGCCCATAACATAATATTTGAAAACAGCATTATCATATATTGATATCCATACACCATATCCATAATACGTGTGCTCGTCTTCTTTTACATGAGGCGTCAGTAATATAGGAGTATATTCAGAGGATAGAAGCTGATTATTCATCAATGCCTCCCAAAACCTGACCAAATCATAAACCGTAGTAAATGCTCCCCCATCAGGTCCGCCTTTAACTGGAACTGAATACATATTAGTCCTCCATGCTTGATCATAATCTATATACCCGATTGCCGTTCGTTCAGGCAGCTGATCCATTCTAAAATATCCCGAGTCCAGCATCCCGCACTGTTGAAATATATTCTTCTCAACATACGTTGTAAAATCCATCCCCGTCATGTTCTCAACAACCAGACCTAATAATATATATCCTGCATTACTATATGAAAAGTGATCGCCAGAAGAAAACTTCATGGGTCCATTCTGGAACAAAGGCAAAAAATCCTGAGGCGATTGAATGCTGTACATCGGCAATACCTTCCACAATTCCTCATAATCATTCATAACCTCTTCATCAAAATAATCCGGTATTCCTGAAGTATGGGTTAAGAGATGGTGTATGGTAATGTTCGGATCAAAATTTGGAAAAGGGATATGAATGCAATCTCTCAAATGTGAATCAAAAGATAAAATTCCATCCTGGACAAGCTGACAAATCGCTACAGCAGTAAAAATTTTACACCCTGATGCCATCCCGAACCTTGTATTCATTGTATTTTGGATTTGCTCGGACCGGTTCGCATATCCAAATCGCTGTTCAAAGATTTTTGTTTTATCCCTGACCAATACTGTTCCTGAGAATGGCAGGGTTTCATTATGCTTCTTCAGAATTTCTTCAATTTTCGAAAAATTCATGGAACCTCTCCTTTCATTTATGCGCTGCTCACACATCTGCAGGACAAACCAGTCCATCTATCATACTTTTCATTATAATCTGACTGCCCACAAATTGGTAAATATGAATTATAATTGAGTAAGGCCCGGCTTCCAGCATAAATCGATTTTTAAACGGCTGAGTGCCAATTTTTTTATTTATATTTAATATTTCAATGTTACACTCTTACTGTAAAGTGATGCCGTCACCACCTGATAATTGTAAAATACCAAGGAGGAATCATTGATCATGAAAATCGTTGTAGCAGGCGGAGACGGATTTTGCGGATGGCCGACGGCCCTTTATCTATCGGCCAAGGGGCACGAGGTTACGATCATCGACAATCTGAGCCGCCGCAAATGGGACGAGGAGCTCCGCGTAGATTCGCTGACGCCGATTGCACCGATCGAGAAGCGTATTGCCCGTTGGGAAGAGCTGACGGGCCGTTCGATCGGGCTTTATGTCGGCGATTTGAATCATTACGATTTTCTCAGAACAGTGCTGCTTCAGACGAGGCCTGACGCTTTCGTTCATTTTGCGGAGCAGCGTTCCGCCCCCTATTCCATGATTGACCGGGAACATGCGGTGTTCACCCAGGTGAACAATGTAGTGGGCACCTTAAATGTGATTTATGCGATTAAAGAAATAGTACCGGATTGTCATATTATTAAATTAGGCACGATGGGAGAATACGGAACGCCGAACATCGATATCGAGGAAGGCTACATCAAGATTTCCCATAACGGGCGTGAGGATCTTCTTCCTTATCCGAAGCAGCCCGGCTCCATGTACCATCTCTCCAAGGTCCATGACAGCCACAACCTTATGTTTGCCTGCAAAGTGTGGGGACTGCGGGCCACCGATCTGAATCAGGGCGTCGTGTACGGTCTGCATACCGATGAGACCCTGCTTGATCCGCTGCTTGCCAACCGCCTGGATTATGACGGGGTATTCGGCACGGCCCTTAACCGTTTTCTGATTCAAGCGTCCATCGGGCACAATCTGACCGTATACGGAAAAGGCGGCCAGACGCGGGGATTCCTCAACATCAGGGATACCGTTCGATGCATTGAGCTTGCCGCGGAGAATCCGGCCGATACCGGAGAGTTCCGGGTATTCAATCAATTCACGGAGGAATTCTCCGTCCTGGAGCTTGCCGAGATGGTCCGCAGAGTTGCGCATGACGAAGGAATCCATGTTCAGGTTGCGCATCTTATGAACCCCCGCGTCGAGAAGGAAGATCACTATTATTTCGCGAAGAACACCAGGCTGAAGGATTTGGGACTGGAGCCGCATCTGCTGTCGGATGAAGTGCTGCGGGGAATTCTGAGGACCGCCTTGGAGCATAAGGACCGCATTATGGTCGATCATATTCTGCCGAAGGTGACCTGGAACTAAAGATAGGGAGTCTATGCCGATGAAAATCGTCATCATTACCGAAACGTTTCTTCCCTCTACGGACGGAATCGTTACCCGCTTGTGCGCGACGATCCGCTGGCTGCGGGAAAACGGGCATGACATCACCGTTATAGCGCCGGACCTGGGCGTCTATGATTTTGAAGGAGTCCGCGTGGAAGGGATTCCGGCGCGATATTTCTTTCTCTACCGGAGTAAAAAATTGGCGATGCCAAACCGCAAGGTAGGCCGTCTTCTGCGCGAGCTTCAGCCGGATCTGGTCCATGTGGTCAATCCCGCCGTGCTGGGCGTAGCGGGAATTTATTACGGCCGCCGGCATCGTCTGCCTATGATTGCCTCCTATCATACTCAAATTCCGAAATACGCGGATTACTACCGTCTGCCTTTCTTGAAGCCCGTCTTGTGGTGGTGGTTCCGGACGCTTCATAACCGTGCCCATCTCAATCTGTGCACCTCGCAATCCGTGCTGGACGAGCTGACCGCCAAAGGCTTCCGCAGCGTTCAGCTGTGGAAGCGCGGCGTCAGCTCGGATGAATTCGGCCCGGACCACCGTAATCACGATATGCGGGATTTATTATCGAATGGACAGCCCGGAAAGACCATCCTGCTGTATGTAGGACGTCTCGCGGCGGAGAAAGAGATCGAGCGCATTCGGGAGGTTCTGGAATCTTCACCCCGGTATTGCCTGGCTCTCGTCGGAGACGGCCCCCACCGGGCTTCTCTGGAAGCTTATTTTCAGGGAACGAATACGACCTTTACAGGATTCATGCATGGTGAGCAACTGTCTCAGGCTTATGCCTCTTCAGATATGTTCATCTTCCCATCCACAACCGAGACGCTCGGACTTGTGATTCTGGAGGCCATGGCTTCCGGACTGCCGGTTATCGCAGGAATTAGCGGACCGACATGCGAACAGATCGAGGATGGGGTGACAGGACTGCTCTACGATACCGGGCGTCCGGGGGGACTCACTGAAGCGGTATCCAGAGCGGCGGACCCGGAACTTCGTGAACGGATCTCCGGCAGCGCCAGCAATGCGGCGCGCCGTTTCGGCTGGTCCGAGCCTTCTGCTCAGCTGTTGAATTATTATCAGCATGTCTTGAAAGAGCAGAAAGAAACAGCCGGAGGTGCCGGCCGCAGGGAGCTTGCCGATGAGGATGCCTAGCTGCTGAGTGCAATGGCAGTCTGATCTCTAAGCCTTTTGCAGATACAGCGTGTTCAGCCGGAATCCCTGCGGCACACCGCACACAAAAAACAGAGCAGCCAAAATCCGGCTTGCTCTGTTTTTTTAATCCCTTATATTCAGCTCGCCGCATTCTGCAGATTAAGCTGTTTCCTGTAGACAACCCTCGAAATTGTTATGCTGATTTCATACAGCAGGAATAGAGGGATGATTACGATAACATCCGACAGGATATCGGGAGGGGTGATGGTAACGCCCACGATCAAGAGAATAAAGTAGGCCATCTTTCTGGCCTTGGCCAGGCGCTCGGGATTAAGGATGCCGAGCTTGGTCAGAAACATCACAGCTGCCGGCATCTCAAAGAGCAGGCCGAATGGAAGAGTCATATGGATCATAAATCTGAAATATTTCTCAGCCGTATACATGGTGTCAAAATCCGCCTTAGCCATTTCATTCATGAAATGCAGCACCATGGGAAACAAAATGAAATACCCGAAGCTAAGACCAATGATAAACAGCAGGCTGATGCCCGGAATAAACCATAACGTTGAGCGCTGGATATTGGGCGGGATCGCGGGCTGGAGAAATTTCCAGGTCTGGTAGGCGGCTGCAGGCAGGGTGACAGCAATGGCTGCAACGCCTGTAATCATCAGATAAACCCAGATTACGTCGGATGGACCAAGCACCACCAGCTTCTGATCCAGATTTCTGACCAGCCACTGGTAGATATCCCGGACATAGATGAACGCTGCTGCCATAGCTGCGAGAAAGGTGATCGCCGTCCGGATCAAGCGGGAACGCAGCTCCTCCAGGTGCCCGATTACATTCAGATCGTTTGGATTGCGCATTATTTATTCTGCGGTACAGAAGGCTGCACAGGATCGGCATCCCTCTGTTTCTCGTCTTCTTCCCCGCCAACCAAATTCCTTGTCGCTCCTTTAAATTCGCTCAGCGTGCGACCGAAGGCGCGGCCAAGCTCGGGGAGCTTGGATGGTCCGAAGATAATAAGCGCGATAATTAGAATCAGGACCAAACCGCCAATACCAATGTTTCCGAAAGGCATATTATCCCATCTCCTTCACATTATTTCCCAAGCTTGAAGCCGCTTATCGCCACCACAGCAGCGCGAGCCTTGGGGTCGCCGCTGCGATGCGGCCAGCGGCTTGTCGGCTTCTGCAAATCTTTCGTTTCTTCTCCAGGATGCTGGATAGACAGAAACAGGGTCTGCTCGTCCGGTGTGAAGAACGGACCTGTCATTTCGCTTTCCACTGGAGCTGAGGCGAATTGAAGCGCAATGCCTTTGCTTGGACCTGAAGTCGGAATGACGAACAGGCCGTTGTTCATAAAGGATTTGTATACGCCTTTGTTTTGGCTGGTACTGGAAATGTCGGTTACCACCCAGAGATCCCCGTCTGAATCGAATACCAGGTTGTCCGGCGAGCTGAAGCCCGATTGTCTGCCGCCGGCGGCAAAGATCTCGAAATCAAAGTCAAGAGCGCCAAGATCGTTGTTCGCTTCGAAAATTCTGGTAATGTGACCATGTATGTTGCCATGATTATCATTATTCGTGTGTGCGATAAACACCGTGTTATCGAACGGAGAAATTTCGATATCCTCGGGACGGTCTGTCGGCGTTCCCCCTACCAGCAGAGACGCTTCCTGGCACAAGGTAACGACATCGCCTTGCGTTTTGAATTTTGCCTGGATATCCGCTTTGCCTTCAGCTGCTTTTAATACCCCATCCAGCGTGATAGGAATCCATTTGCCCGTTTTCAGGTTTGCGACATATAGAGTGCCGGATTCCAGAAGAGCGGAGTTCGACCGGCCTTTGGATTTATCGAATTTGCCTTTGCTGATGAATTTGTAAACGCAGGCGTCTTTCACATCGTCTCCCATGTATACAACTACACGTCCGTCTGCCGCAAGCCCCATCGCGGTATTCTCATGATTGAACCTGCCGAGGGCCGTATGCTTCTTCAGATATGTTTTGTCGAAGGGATCGATCTCAACAACCCATCCGTAGTGAGTCGAGGGCAGCTTGGACACTTCGGCGGTATCCGCATAGTTCTCTTCGCAGGAAAGTGCCGTGTTCCAAAGCGTCACGCCGCCGGAGCAGTTCGCGAACGTGCCCTGCGCGGTTGTCGCGCCGCCAAGCGCCGCTGTCCCCCTGGCCGGTCCGGTCAATTCAAATTTAGTGAAGCCATTGATGCGGCGGGCATGCTTGGACTTGGTATCCATCCTCCACGTTCCGTTCTCATCGCGGTAAATTTCGATGACAGACATTCCCTGGTAATAGAGGTTCTTCTGGACTTGATCGGCTGTCATCTTGCCGTCTTTGATCAGGCCGATGCTAAATACGCCCGTATACTCGTGATTGTTCACCAGAAGGCCGCGCACATTCGAGCCTTCCAACGGGAAGAAGGCATTGTAATCGGAGCCGTCACCGAACTTTTCGCCGGCCGGGTTGATGACATCGTCCATGGCAGCGATTACATCGTATTTGAAGCCTTGGGGAAGAATCAATTTGTCTTCTTTGGAAGGAGAGATCGGCTCAAAGTAACCGCTGACCTTATTTGTTTTAAATCCGAAGAGATGGCTGGCGGACGAAGATGCGGCATTTACTTTGCTATCCAGCGTCCCGAGTCCCGTTGATGCAACTGCCAGAGCCGCTGCTCCTTTTCCAACATAGGATAAGAATGTTTTACGGTCGATATTAGTATTCAACGCATTCACTCCTCCAAAGAATTGATTAGACCTAAGTAAAACTATACTTCTGTTTTGTAAGAGGAAGGTTATCTCCATGTGGTAAATATGTAAATGTTTGGATTGGTTATCACTTAAAGTGAAGACCAGGAGATCGGTTTTTTTGTATAATTAAAAACCACTGGCGTTAAAATCCACCAGCGGTCCTCAAGGGCGTAATCTATACATTATTCACTCGGTTTTATAAGCTTTATGAACGGACCTCATCGAATATTTATTGGTGATTTTTGCCCGAAGGAAGGGAATCACCCACCGGTCGAATCCGAGCTTTGCCGCGTTCGAAGACGCCGCAAGAATCAGGATTTCCAATAGAACCATTTGCGGCCCTGTGCTTGTAGTTCCCGAAAACAGATAAGAGAAGTTCATAACTATCCCCATCAACGCGGCAATTGAAGTAAACATGCCAATTATTAATCCAAGCCCGACTAAAAATTCTCCCCAAGGAACCAGAAGATTAAATAGACCCGCATTCGGGATTGCAAAATAATTCAGAAAGTCAGCCCACCATGGCTGTACGGCGGGGTTATCACCGTTCGAATGATTGACGGCGGCTCTTAGAAATCCGGTTGCGTCAAATTTCCCGCCGGAGATCTTGTCCCATCCGGAAGCTAACCACTGCCAGCCAAGATATATTCGAATAATGGTCAAAAGACAGGAAGCCATGACACTTTCTCTCCAAAATTTAATAATCATACCAAAACCTCCCCGCATGTTAATTGGCTATTGTTCCCTGCGCATACCGCGTTTAAGTCGACTCGTTAAGCAGCCCTTATCTAAGTAAACGACATAAATACAGAAGCGGTTTGATCGGGAAAAAGCTCCCCTATTTTAAGCAAAGGCTTCATGCGACAACCTATCAGAATACGGGCAACTGAAACCGTAAAGGGAAGAGCTCCGAAGAACAGGTTTTTGTCGACATTCCGGCGAACAGCGGCTTGGCTGTTCGCCTTTGCTTTTTCGTTAACCGAATTCTCGTAAAGTATCTATATTGGGACAAAAAAAATGACAAGCCGGATCGTTGGATTCGACTTGCCATTATATGAATTTGGAGTACTGTCTTATTGATCCTGATTCATCAGGGCATTTGCGTCGCGAAGCAATACATTGGCCGCATCGACGGTAATATGCTTGTTTTTTTGCGCTTGAACATGTGAGATGAAGCTGTCGAGAGAACTGTGCTCCAGCTGCTTCAGCAAACTGTTTTCGATGCCGCCATTGTTAATCCATCCGGTATCGGCGAATCGCGTCACCAGCTCTTTCATGGAGGCGATGCTGGCGGCCGTCTGGAACTCGACCGTTGCATGCGATGTATTGCCGGCCAGATCGGTTGCCGTTACAGTCATAGTGTGCGCGCCAAGCGGCAGCGTGTACAGTTGAATCGACATTTCCTGCGGTACAGTTTGACCATCCACCGTAACTGTCGTAAGGGTGGTATCAACCCCGGCCAACGCATCGGTCACATTAAATTGCGGCGTCAGCCCGGCTGAATCGGCGTAAACTTTGCTTTCCGGCTCCGTTACCTGGATTGCCGGGGGAGTCGTATCCTGGATCGCTTCCGCGGATAAGCTCGCTTCCCCATAGCCGTCTGCCTGCTTCCAGTTATCCATCGTGCCGCTCCACATGAGAACGCCGGTGCGGCCGCTGCCTGTATCGTCGTCATTCGCACCGATATCAAAGCCTATTTTCATATTCGCGCCCGGCGTCACGCCGAAGGTGCTCCACGGGATCGCCATTTCGGCGGTATAGCCCGTATCCGTGATGCTGGACTTCGCTATTACGCCATCGCTGATTCTCCACGAGGTAACCGTCGTGTCCCCGGGTCCGACCGCCAATTGACTGTCCTTGGCGTCGTCCCAGCCGTTTCTCCCGTTGGCCATGTCCACGTAAACCTCCACGCCATCGTTGCCGAAGGCATCCTGACCGGAAATAACGCTGGCATCCGTTACATCAGCTCCGACATACAGGTATTGATCGTCCCATAGCAGACCATACTCCAGCGTATTATTCGAATCTCCGGGCAGGGTAGCGTCGTGAATGGACCGGGTTACGCTGTCAGCCAGCACGCCCGCCCAGCTCGCATCATCCAGCTTCCCGTCCAGTTCCGGCGCCGCGGACGTCCGGTGCGCGGAAGTCTGCAGCGGCTCGTTGTACGCAACATGCAGGAGCTTGGAGTCGGTGTGTCCGCTGCCATCGTCCGCAGCAACAGATATTTCATTGTTGCCGGGAGCGAGTGTCACCTGTGCGCTGAATTTGCCCGCGCTGACAGCCTCCGTAAGCGCTGCGCCTCCATTCACTTGAAGCTGCACCGACTGCGCATGGGTAACACTGCCCGAAATCGTATAGGAATTGTGAGTAACAGTCCCATCCGCCTGATCGAGCGTAATGACCGGATTCGCCGCGTCTGCCGGGTCAACAGGCCATGTTACATGGCTAAACTGCGCGGTGGTGTACTTGTTATACTGATCGTCGGTGCCTCCCACGGCAAACAAACCTGCCGTCAGCTCCGGCGAACCGGCGTCCGCCCAGCCCCAGAAGTCTCCCTGCGTGAATGGCGTCCAGTTCGCGCCGTCTTCAGAGGAATAGGCGGCGATGCTCCATGGATTCGGTCCTCTTGTTATTTTCATCCATACCGGTAGAGTTACCGGCTGCGAGGCAACATTGTCGGAATAGTCGCCGCCCTTGCGGAAACGTCCCACCAGCTGGCCGTCCTGCACGAAAATATTGGCGTAAGCGGCATTCAGGGCCGTGCTCGTCCGAATCTGGATACCGGCCATGCCGTTCGGATTCTCCACCGTCATCGAATCCAGCTTGGCCACGATTGAGAAATTGCCCTTCAGCCCCATTTCGTACGTATAGCGCATCGCGTCCGGCGCCGACCAGAAATTGTAGCCCGAGCCTCTTAGCGTATATACGCCGCTGCTGTCAACCGTCGTACTGCCCGCATTCGCGGTTAATATATCCTGACTGATAATACCCGATGCCGACTGGAAGTTCGCGGTAATCGTCTTGTCCGCATCCATTGTAATATCGGCCGGATTCGCCGTTCCCGTCAAGTCGCCGGTCCACCCGGTGAAAATATAGCCGGTTTGGGCGGTTGCCGTCAGCGTGACGGTACTGCCTTCCGTGTAATTGCCCGTTGCCGGACCCGCGGTGCCGCCTTCGGTCGCGTTCAGCGTAAGCGTATGGGTCGGGATTAGAGAGAAATTGGCCGTGATCGTTTTGTTCCCGTCCATCCCAACCGTTGCCGGATTTTGCATTCCCGTCAGATCGCCGCTCCAGCCGTCGAATACATAACCGCTGTCAGGCAAAGCCTCCAGGGTTACCTGTTCCCCTTGCTCGTAGGCCGCTTTCTGGGGGCTTTGCAGCACCTGCCCGCCGCTTGCATCCACATCAAGCGTATAGGTCGGGGCTGCTTCGTAATGAGCCGTGACCGACTTGTCCCCATCCATCGTAAGGACAGCCGGATTGTCCGATCCGCCAAGATCGCCGCTCCAGCCCGTGAAGCGGTAGCCGCTGTCCTGAACTGCGCGAACCGTTACCGCTGCGCCCTCGTTATAAACGCCCCCCGGAGGGTCAAAAATGAGGGTGCCATGATCACCGCCGCCGGCAAGCGTATGAGTCGGCACCGCGGTAAATTCCGCCGTAATCATTTTATCCGCATCCATGGTGACTGCCAGCGGGTTGGCCGTGCCCGCCGCGTCCCCGCTCCAGCCGGTAAATTTGTAGCCAAGATCCGGCGCAGCGCTCAGGCTGAGCGGAGTTCCTTCCACGTACGATCCACCGGATGGGCTGATCCTGCCGTGCTCCGCCGCCGTCGTCAGCGTATGCAGCGTCGTGGGAATGAGAGGCAGAATCGATGCCGCATTCCGCGTCGCAATAAGGGTGACAAATTCATTGGTCGTATTCCAGGTGTCGGTGTAGCGGTACAGGGCCGGATAATCGGACAGAGCGGGGTACTGGTTGTTCACCCGCGCGCTGTTCCAGGCATCGTTGAAGTAGCTCGGGAATTTGCCGTCCTGCAGATCGGCGTTCGGAATTCCCGGAACCATCTCCTTCCAGCCGTCATTGCCCGCTTTATACTGCGTCCACTCGTATTGCGAAATTTCATGCGTCAGCCAGTGCGGGCTGCGCTGCGGATTGCCGAGCCCGCTGATGTAGGAGTTGCTGAGCGGGTTGGAACCGAGCAGGTAGTTCCAGGTCTTGACGATCTGATCCCGGTATTTGTCATCATGGCTTACGCCGTATGCCATCATCATCGGGAAGGCAATCTGGCTGCCCGAGAAATACCAGCCGACCTGTGAATACGTATCGTCGACCATCGGCACGCCGTACGGCTGATCATGCGACGCGCTCATCGCCGTATCCGCCCAGTCCAGAATCGCGTTGTACGCGTTCTGCCGGACCGTCGCGCTCAGATTCGTATCCTCGTAGAGGGAAAGGAACACTTCCATCCACGGTCCTTCATTGACCCAGCCCCACTTCTTCTGGGCCGAGCCGAGCGGGGAAGCAGGCATCTCGCTCGTAATCCAGTCCAGATACTTGGACTCTCCCGTAATTTTGTGCAGGTTGGCTGCCGCAATCAGCATTTCGTCCGACCAGGTATGCGGACCTTCGTCCGTAAAATGATCATCCTCCGGCTTCCAGAAGCTCGCGTCGTCCTTATGGGTTTCGAACGCATTGAACGCCCGAAGGGCCGCCTGCTTGTAGCCTTCCATCCTGTCAGGGAAATACTGCTGCATGAGCGGCGAATTGTAGGCCATCGCCAGAGCGCCCGCACCATAAAGCGTCTCCGCCTTCAGCGGACCGTGGGCCACATCGAAGAAGATTCGGCCTGTCTGGCCTTCAGGCGGCGTTCCCTGCTCGTAACCGTCGCTCGCCGGATGGATATACGCGGCAAGAGCGCCGTCTTTAGCCGTGTTCATCACCGCTTTGTCCAGAAAATCCAGCTCGTAGACCAGTTCGTCCAGATAATCGGGGATTCCATTGCCTGACTCGGGAATTTCCAGAGATTCCCCCTGCGCCTCAATCTGATCGGGGAACAGATTAGCCGACGAGAGCATGGTGCTGACCGTAGCGGCAACATTCCACGGATATTTGCCTCTGTCTCCGGCATCCATATGTCCGCCTGTCAAGTCGACATGCTGCCCTGTCGCTTCGTCGATAGCATCGTCCAGATGTGCGGCGGGGCGGTTCCAATGCGTGACGTTCGGGTCGTCCAGCCCGTGATCGCCGTCGCGCTGCATCGTAATGCCGCGCGTCAGTGTATAGCCGATAGCATCCTTGTAAATCGAGCTGCCGATCTTAAAGGAATAGGAGCTGCCGACGCCCGGGATATACAAATGGTATTGTCCTTCCGCATTGAAGGAAGAAAAATCGAGCGAATAGAGATCGCTTTTTCCCCATTTCTCATCCGCTCCCGCTTCGTCGAAATGAACGCTCCCGGTGTAGACCGCAGCGCCAGTGCTTTCGTCGATCACCTGGAACGCCGGCGTGTCCGCGAAGCTGATTGAGCCTTGTCCCGTCCACCAGGACAGATACGCCACCTTCGGGCCGTCCGTGATATATCCGACCTGGTTCACATGAATGACGTCATTAGGCACGGAAGGATCGAAGGTTGTCGTCATGGGATCAACATCGACTACGGTCGGATTGACCGTTACCTTGTAGGTCTTGCCTTCCTTCAGCTTTTTGGAAGCAGGGAGCTTCAGATAGATCCGGTAAATCTCGTTCAGGTGAGCGACATTGGAGCTGCCGAGCGAGTCGCTGTAGGGGCCGTCCTCCGGAAAATATCTGTTGTTGACGAGAATCGGTGCAACCGGAACGGAAAAATCCGGATCGTCGCTGCTCGTAATGGAATAATGGCCCGTATTCGAAACATGGCTCGCATTGTATGGCTTCTCACGCAAATAAAGCTGTATCCAGCCTGAATCGACGACGCTTGCCTGCGCGGCGGTCAGCACCTTCTCCACCATACCGCGTTCGTTCAATGCGAATGCCTGACCGGCCATTGCCGATGAAAAGACCGCGATCAGGGTAAGGATTACCAATAACCGCTTGTACCTTCTGCGCTTTAACGGATACATAATATAAGTTTCCCTCCTTCAATATAGTGCCACGGCAGCCGGCTCTTCCCTCTTCGCTGCAAACCCTCTTCTTACGCTGTCTGTTGTAACTCCGCTGCCTAAACATGAACAAGCGACCTTACGATTCAACGATGATAGGGCGTTCTTCATCACCTCCCCGGCGAGTAATCTGTTCCATGAATATCCTCCCCGGCAGGGAGAATTCCGGTTACTTGGGATGGATATAGACGGTCTCCTGCCCTCCATCCCATTTCACCACAAGCTCCAGAGCAACATTGGCGGCTGCCGTAAATTGCGGCCGCTCCGATCCCGAGGCGCGTTTCGAACAGGACAAATCAATCAGACCCTCGCGCCCGAAGGGATATTGCGACACGCCGTGAGCCTCCAGCAACCGGATGTCCCACACGAGTCTGGCTTGACGGGCATCGGGCTGAAGGCCAAAAATATATTCAAACAGGACGGCGATAGGCGGCAGCCCTCCCCATCCAACGAAATCCGGCTTTGCCGGATTTCCCGGCGCCGCTTGCTCAGGCGCATAATTTTCCCATAGGGTCCCTGTCGTCTTGAATACGTCCACGACCTGATCGAGATGGTTCCGGGCGATCTCCTGCGCAAGCGTCTCATAGCCGGATTGGCGAAGGCCCCGCAGCACCATATAATTCGTCGGCGTCCATACGGCTCCCACCCAGTAATCGCCGGCCGGATTGTACGCCGGATGATCCGCTGACAATGAAGGCACACGGTGCGGCCGGTTGAACGCAAGAGGATCGGCAAGATGCCGGATAAAACGATCCAGTCTGTTAAGCGGGACGATTTCGGCCAGCAGCGCCCAATACGCGCCGATGTTTTTCAAGCCGGTGAGCTTCCCATCCGGCTGTTTGTCGTAATAATATGCGGTGCTCTCATCCCACAAGCAATCATTGACAAAATCGGCCAAACGAACCGACTCACCGGCTATGTCCTGAATGTCCTGTTCTCTTCCAAGTACAGACGCCATGGATATCAGCAGCTTCGCGGCAAAAAGCTGAAACAGGCAGCTGTCGCACCAGACCAGATGGTAGTGGAAGAAGTTGTCCTTCTCCAGACTTGCGCTCCCCGGGAGTCTTGGCAAATTGTCGGCGGAGCCCGACCAGCCATTGGCCCAATAAGTGCCGTCGGGCCAGGTCCGGTAATTTCTCAGCCAGCGGTGATAGGCAACCAGAACGGGAAATACAGCAGCCAGGCGTTCAACATCCGACGTAGTCCGAAAATATTCCCACTCGGCCCAGGGCATGACATTAGGTCCCGTGCTGGACGGATCGAAGCGGTGAAATACGTCCGTTCCATCCTCCTCCCGAATTTGCCGGCAGATGAAACCGTCAGGATGCTGCTTGGCATAGAAGTTGTCCAGGGTACGCTGAAAGTCAAACACGCGCCGCCCGTAAGCAGCAAACAGGACAATAAAGCTGCTGTCGTACATAAACAGATCATCATTAAATGCGGTATCGATATAATTCGCTATGAATCCATTGTCCTCATTCGCCTGACGGAGATGCCCGAACGCGAGTTCCCAGGCTTTCCAATACGTCCTGATTGCGTCCTCATGTCCTTCCCAGAATGGCTGGGGCAGTTTGGAGGCTGAATCCGCGAATGAGGGAAGCTCACTGTGCTCCAACCTCATCCGCAGAAACCGATTTTCATTGACCAGCTCACTTGTGACGTACCTGTCATAATAATTCACGGCTACCGGAGCCTCCTTCAAAGGTTACTTTCTTCAGCAGTTGGCTTTGTTCCCTATCTATTAAAATTTTAATTCCAGCAGATTATCCATTCAATTCAAATATCCATCGAAAGATTATGGTAAGTATGACAGTTGGTTCAAGCAGATGGTGATTGATATAAGCATTTTTGATACATATCTATATAAAATGAAAACGGGGGCCGAACCATCATGGCCCAGTTGGTGTATTCAAGGCTTGTCAATAAAAAAATACGACTGAACAAAAGTTCAGCCGTTGGTTCAATTCCTGTATAAAGTCCCTTTTTCAAAAAACACCGTTCCCCAAGACACTGGAACAGCCTCCCCTTGCAGAGCTTCTGTGCGTTCAATTTCCTTTCAATCTCCAGGCCTCTGAAAGCAGTTCGCCGTTTATGCCCGCAGCGGCCAATGATCCCATTGATGCCGCCGTAATCGCCTGATACAGCTCCGTAGCCGCGTCGCCGGCACTATAGACACCCGGCACGTTTGTTTTGCCTGAGGCATCGACGATGATCGCCCCCGCTTCCGTGGCCTGACAACCCAATGCTTGCGGCAAGTCGGATCCGGGAACGAGCACAGGCGCAAAGAATATTCCTTTGCATGGAACGTCATTGCCATCCTCCAGCATGACCCGCTTCACCATACCATCGCTGGATTCGATATGCTTGATCGGCGAGTCAAATACGGGAATCTGATGCTGCTTAAGCTCCCCGCGTTGTTCATCCGTCCATTCATCAGGTCCGTTGGTGCAAATTGAAAATTGATTCGTCCATCCCGATAACATTTTAGCCGAATGCAGCGCCCTGGCACCCTTGACAATCAGCGCAAGCGGCTGGTCCCGCAATTCCCAACCATCGCAATAAGGGCAGACAAAGGCACTTTTGCCATATACCTCTGCTAACCCGTCAATTTCGGGAGGGAGGTCCTTCATGCCTGAGGCAAAAAGCAGTTTTTTGCTCCGATAAGCTGCTCCCTGGGCCGTTGCGATATGAAAGTCCCCATCCGTTCCCGTGATCGTTACCGCTGTATCCTCCGCGAAGTGGATGGAGGGATAGACGCTGATCTGCTCCTTCGCAATTTGCCTGAATTCGTGAGGACGGATGCCATCCCTGGTTAGAAAACCATGAATTTCGCGGGTAACCCGATTGCGCGGCCGTCCATCATCAATAACAACCGCGCTTTTTCTCGCTCTTCCAAGCACAAGTGCTGCGCTTAACCCGGCAGGCCCGCCGCCAATAATCCCTACATCGATAAGCTTCTCCATGATAGCCTCCCTTTGAGATCTTGATGATCCGCAATACGATTCACCTGCAGCAAAAAGTCCCACTATTAACTTCCCGCTCATATGAAGACTTAAAATATCCATAATATCTATATTAGTCTCAAAAAAATAACCATTGCTTATAACTGCAATGTTATTTTCTTTGGCCGAAACGGTTCAATGAATCATTTAGCTTCGGCATTTATAGACTTTATATATCTATAATAGATCTAATAAGCATCCTCGTCAAGTTTTGCTCTGTTCGGGGCAAATCTTTTTAGAAAAGTAATAAAAACCGCTATTATTGCGCCTCCTAGAATCAACCAGCCGAACCAGTCTCCCCATCTGCTGTAAAGCGTCTTAAGCGGCGAAACAGGAACGTCGGCAACGACGGAGGCATCCTTATAATCAAAAGTTGATTGCTCCGCCAATATCCGGCCGTACCTGTCCGATACCGTTACCAGCCCCTCCTTGGACGGGCGGACTACGGCGAAGCCATTTTCGATCCCCCGAACGATGGCCATCCGGGAATGAATCCGCTCGGATCCTTCCCAATCCCATGCCGGCACCAAAAGCATTCCGACATGCTCTCTTCCATACTCTCTAATCGTTCCCGGGAAATCCATGTCCTTGCAGATGACTGTGCCTATTCGCCGGTTAAACCCGTTAAACCGCGCCGTTTCATGCCCGGCAACGAACCCGTCTTCCAACCCGGAAACCAAATGAATTTTGTCGTAGTCCACAATCTTTTTGCCGTCAGGGGAGAAGATCCATGATTTATTATAGATGCCATCCTCTTGCTTCAGCTTTACGCCGACTTCCAGGAAAACCTGGTTATCCGACGCCGATTTGGAGAATATCTCCTCCATCTCTTGTTGATCGGCAGATGCTACAAAAACCAACTTCTCGGGAAGAACAACAAGCTTGGCACCCTGATCCGCCAATTGCGCAACATGGTTTACATATTCCTTTATAAATGCGGTATTCTTGCCTGAATCTATCGATTCCTCGAAGGGAACCGTATAATTGGAAGCCGTCAACCCTACCCTCACGGCTTCTTCGGCATGCGGAGTCTGAATACGGAAAGTCCCCCACCCCGCAGCTGCCAGGATGCTCAGAATAAGAATAGATGCTCTCATCGACCTGGCCCGGTTCCAATCTCTTTGCCTTAGAAGGTAAGCGATGCAGGCTGGAAATAGACAAACAAGAAATACGATGCCATATATGCCGGATATCGACGCATTCTGCATCAGGAACAGATAATCCGTTTGGGTATAAGCCAAGTTGCCCCAAGTACCTTGGGGAGAAAACAGCGCAACCACGAACTCGAACGCCGTCCAGCCTATGGGAAATAGCCAAACAATCGTCGTTTTGCGTACCCAGACCATGATCAGGGCAAAAACCAAGGCAAACAGCAGATGATATCCCAGGAAAAACGGAACCGACACAACAAAGCTCTCTGCCTTCCACCAGCTCATGCTTCCTGACCAATAACTCAGCACCGAACCCATGAACAAGAATCTGCCGGACAATCCGGGACCGATCACCATAATGGGAAGCGGGGCAAACCAGGCCAGCCAGCCGTAATCTCCTGAAAAATAGAAGCACACTGCGGACAACAAAAATGCAAGCAACAGATACACGGGTTTATACATAGTCTCACTCCTTGCTTTACAGCTTAGAGGAACCGGATACTGTTCACTTGACAATTCTTGCTAATGTAAGCCTTGGAATTTTACCTTTTTTGGACAGGAATATGGATATCAATGACCCGTCCACCCTCAGGATCAAACCGATAAAGCTCCAGTTCCGGCCCATATACAAGCTCAAACTCGGCCTCCGAAAGCCAATTTCCGACCATGTACTTAAACAAATGCGGCAGATCCGCAAGAGAGCCCCAGTGGGAACAAACGGCATAGGTTCGTTTAGGTATGCTGAACACTTCCCAATTACCGGGTAAGCAGTGTGGATGCGCCAGATCCGTCAATAGACCTGCCAAATAATCGAAGCGTGTTCCGCCTGTCGGAATAATCACTCCGGCCTGCTCCTGGTGAAACTCTACCGCAGGATGAATGGACCTCCATAAACATTCGATTTCTTTTTGATTGTGCTCCATGCTGAATGACGCAGATATATTCAGACCCTTCAGGCGTAAACCGGAGACTTGCAGTGAATTCAGGGAGATTATGCGGACATCGGGAGTTGTGGGGAAGGAGGCTGTGGAAAACAATTCGTTATCTGTGAAGGAGAGCATGGGGTAATGAAAGGTTGACAATCCGCGAATCCGGTATTGCTCCGGCGTTATTCCGGTCACCTGCTTGAAGGAACGCGTAAACGCTTCATGACTTGCAAAACCCAGCTCCACCGCAATTTCAATGATCCGTTTATTCGATTCCAGCAATTCCATGGCCGCTATGGAAAACCGGCGTTTCCTGATATACACTGCCGCGGGCTCCCCTGCCACCATACGAAAGAGCCTGTGGAAATGCCAGGGGGAGATATGTACATGCCCAGCTGCAGTTTTCAGCGATAATGGGTTAAACAGATTATCTTCGATAAATAGAATGGACCTCTGGATCATGTTAATATAGCTCATCTGGCACACCTCCGGCTTTGCAACTTCGAAATACATGCGGGAAGGGCTGCTTCACGAAAGCGGTGAATGTCCTGCTGAATGCCCCCGGGCTCGGAGCTAAATATGAGGTCTGCAAACGACAAACTACAGACCGCACCCCCTCCCGGTTTCAACCCTATCGTTTTTTCTGTTTGCCTTCCAAATTTTCTTTTGCTCGATACTTGGCAAGCTCGCTTACCAATTCCAACGGGATCGGTTTATCTGCAGGAAATTTAATCGTGGTTTTGGATACCTCGTAGGGCGACAATTCTTGTTTGAAAACTTCAAATACTGTAAAAGGCGGCGGAAATGACAACGAATAATGATCTTTATAGGCGGAGAAATAGATCAACATCCCATGATATTTAAATGCCGGCAGTTGATAGCTTATCACTTCCTCCGCTTCAGGCACGGCATTTTTAATGGTTTGCCTAATTTGTTCCAGCGAGTCTTGAATCTCCTTTTGAAAGCTGCCGAAATATTCGTCTACCGTTTGAAAATTGCTTTTTTTGGTGGATGACATATTTGCCTCCTCGCGCAGTAAAGGATTGAAAAACACAGGTAAATTATAGCATAATGAACCAGTTTCGATTACTTCCAGATTGCTGTTTATCCGTAAATGGAATAAAGGGCTGCTGTATGCAGCCCTCTGTTTGCTTCATGTGCGCTCAGCGCGCTCTAGCGTTTGTATTGCATCGACGGCGCCAGGCGCTGTCTTAAATCATAGAGCCGATGAAGGCTGGCGAGTGCCCGCTCCTCGTCCTGCTTGGCCATAGCGACGGTTAACGAATCGACCAGCGCAACGGGCGCCACCATCGAATGAAACTCTCCGCTCTCCCCCCGGCAGGTATAAAGAACAGCGTCGGCCAGATCCACCAGCTCGGACACCATCGCATCCGTCACCAGGACGGAGGGGCAGTTCGCCTGCCGCGCCAGTTCCAGCAGCACCTTCGCTTCCGGGGGAGTATTGGCGAAGCCAAACACGATGAGGACATCGGATGCGCCAAGCTGGCCGGCCCATTCGAACAATTCAGACCCGCCGCGGGAAATATGATTCACCCGGTACCCGAACCGGTTCAGCCTATAATAAAGCAGCTCGCAGAGCGAATGGGAAGGTCCCGAGCCATACACGAATATCTGCCTGGCCCGGATCATGCTGTCGACGGCAAACTGGAAATCCTCGCGGGACAGCCTCTCCATCGTGATGGCCAGATGACGGATTTCCAGCTCCAGCATTTTGCCGGCCAGATCATCGTCGGCGACCTTGCGCAGCTTATCTGCCATTTTGCCTGCCGGCGTCGGCGCGGCATCGCCTTGAAGCTGCCGCTTGAAATCCTTGAAATTGGCGTAGCCCGCAGACTTCCAGAACCGGGATACCGTCGCGACGCTGATGCCCGTCTGCGCGGCCAAATCCTGTTCCGTCATATAAGGGATGTTCTGCAAATGCTTGACGATATAATCGGCGATCTTCCGGTGGCCTGCTGTCAACCGCTCAGCCTCGAACCGAATTTGATGCATGGCAATTCGACTCCTCTCTTACACGTTCTACCATAACCCGAAGGAAATCTCAACTTGTTTTGATAATTTTATTTCATATTTTAAGTTTATGAAATATTTTTTACAAAACGAACACACTGCGTTAACGCTCCCGTGATGCTCCTCTCTTATGATTGCATGGAACGAACTATGGGAGGGTGAAGAAAGTATGGAAACCGCAGCGTACAACCGGAAACCGCAGAATCAGTCCCAAAATTTAATGGTGTTTGTCTTATCGATGGCGCTCTTTGGACTGGCCGATCTGGTCACGGAGATGATTCCCGATGTGGAGATCGGTCCGATCGAGATCGGCATCCCGTACTTTGGATTCGTCGGGCTCATTCTTGTCGCCTTGTTCAACCCGCTTTATGCGGCGCTTGGGGCCGCGGTTGGCGAAGTCATCTTCGGCGACCTGCTGATGGGCGATTTCGGGGGCATCGGGGAACTCGAAGGGGTGCTGACGCTGTTCATCGGCTTGTACATTGCCGGCTTGCTGGTGAACAACTCGAAGAACAGGCTCAATATTGCGATAGCGGGCATGATCGGCATCGGCATCGAGCAGCTGCTCGGGGGAGTAGCCGATGTCATCAAGGTTTCGGTAGGCGTCAGCGAGCTTGAGGCCGTTGAAGGGCTGCCTCAAAGCATCGTTCTTTTGGAGCTGGTGGAGAATGTGAACGAATGGATCATATCCGGCATTATCGTCGGCATCCTCCCTGCCATGTTCATGCTTCCGCGGCTGCACGGCAAGCTGGAGCCGCTGCTGGGCATCAAGCCGCGCACGAATTCCTCCTACCGCGCCGCGGCGGGCAGTCTGCTCGCGCTCAGCGCAGGCATCTTCATCATCGCCGTATTGTTCGGCGTACTGGGAGAATCGCTGGAGCTTGGCGCCTGGGAGCCGGACTTCATCGATCAATACGGCGGAGGCTTCGTCTGGGTCGGGATCGGGATCGCCGCTCTCGTTGCAATCGCGGTGATGCTGATCGCCTTCTCCTCCCGCAAGAGCATTCCCCGGCAGGCCGAAAAGCTATGATCGCAGCTCCCATTATTGAAATGTCCGGGGTCTCGTTCCGTTATCCGGGCGATGAAGGAATGGCGCTGCGCGGAGTCCATTTATCCATAGGCAAAGGCGATTTCATCGCCATTATGGGCAGCAACGGCAGCGGCAAGTCAACCCTCTGCAAGTCCCTTAACGGGCTTATCCCGCATTATTATGCCGGAGATTTTGAAGGGTCGGTCTCGGTGGGCGGCACCGACCCGATGACGCGTTCGGTAGCGGAAATGTCCAGGCTTGTCGGCTATGTGTATCAGGATTTTGAGAACCAATTGATACGGCCCACCGTCTTTGATGAGCTGACGTTCGCAAGAATGAACTTCGGTTTTGCCGACTACAAGGTAAAGGCTGAGGAAATGCTGTATCGATTCGGTCTCGAGCCGATCCGCAATAAATACATTTGGCAGCTGAGCGGAGGGCAGAAGCACAGGGTGGCACTGGCAGGCGCACTCGCGATGGAACCGGAAATTGTCATCGTCGACGAGCCGGCCGCCCAGTTGGACCCGCTGAGTGCCGTCCATATTTATGACACGCTCAAAACGGTCAATGAGCAATTCGGCACAACGGTTATTGTCATTGAGCACCATACCGAATTTATTGCCGATTACTGCAAGCATGCCGTTCTGATGGAGCAAGGATCGGTCGCCTGGAAGCTTGAGACGGCAAGTGCCTTGAACGAGGTGGAGACGCTGCTGGCGCACCAGATTCATCCTCCTCAGGTGACGCAGGCCGCATGGCGGATATATCCGGAGCGCAAGCCCTACCCGATCAGGCTCGAGGAGGCGAAGAAATGGTTTGCGCCGGACCGGTCTTCCGATGCCGCTGCAGCCCCTGGTAGCGCAGCTGCAGGCGATGACGCTCCCCCCCTGATCGAACGGGCTGCCGTCGCAGAATTCCGGCATGTGACCCATCGATATATGACGGTCGAAAAAGGAAGGAACACCGTGCTCAGCCAAATCGACCTGACCTTTCGCGAAGGGGAACGGGTTGCGCTTGTTGGCGGCAACGGGGCGGGCAAGTCCACGCTGCTCAGACTCATCACCGGCCTGGCAAAACCGTCGGAAGGCATGATTGAAGTTTTAGGGCGGGATACACGTACCGTTACGCCCGAAGCGCTGGCGGAATCGGTCGCTTTCATCTATCAGCAGCCGGAGGAAATGTTCATCGCCGACAACATCCGCTCGGATATCGCCTACTTCCTGAAAGCCCGCAAAACCGCCGATTACGAGGCCTTCGTTGACCGGATGATCGCGCAGTTCCGCCTGCAGGACATTCAGGACAGGGATGGCCGGCTGCTCAGCGGCGGCCAGCAGCGCAGGGCGTCGCTGGCCATCGGGATCGCGATGCGCCCGCAAATTCTGCTGCTGGATGAGCCGACAGCCAGTCTCGATATATCAAGCCGCAAGGAGATCACGGGCATGCTGGAGCGGCTGGACACTTATGTCAAGACGGTTATTGTCGCGACGCATGACATGCAGCTTGCCGCCGACTGGGCCAATCGCATCATCGTGCTCCAGCATGGCCGGGTGCTGGCGGATACGGACGGCCAGGCGCTGTTCGCCGACCCGGCCTTGATGAGGGCGGCCAATCTTCAGCCGCCGCAAATCGCGCTGCTCAGCCAGGCGGCCGCCCTCCAGCCGCCGGCGCTGAGCGTCGAGGCGTTCTGCCGTCGGTGGCCCGCAGGAGGAAAGGAGGCGAACGATTATCGACAAGCTGTTGCAGCGACTGTCGCTGGAGCGATTGAAGCTGACGCTCATGAACATCGCCTACGCCAATAAGCAGACGTTTCTGACCCGGTTCGACCCGCGCATGCTGCTGCTCTGGTATTTGATCTTCGCCACCATGCCCTGGTTCATCTATAACCGGACGGTGCTGGTCCTGCTGTTTCTCACGATGCTGGTTCTGGCTGCCGTCTCCCGCGTCAGCGGTCTCATAATCGCGCTGATGGCGTTCAGCACCTTCTGCAACCTCATCTATCTGGTCGTTCTGGCGCTGGTGATCGGCGGAGACCTTGAGGCTTTCGCATCGATGCTGACGCTGACGTTCAAGCTGCTCGCCGTCGCGCTTGTCAGCGTCGCCGTATTCGCCAGTCTGGACCCGGAGAAATTCAGCGACGCCCTGCTGAGCCTGAAGGTTCCGGGGCAGGTTTGCTTCGGCATCTCCTACGGGTACCGGATGATACCGATTCTGGTGGAGCAGTATCAGCAGATTATCAGCTCTTTCCGGTTAAGAGGGCGGATGCCGACAGGCGGAAGATGGCTGCGCAGCCGCAAGCTGTTCTACCTGGGCCGGATCGCCGTTCTTGCTTTTTACCCCATGCTGCTGGGCACGGCCAAGCGGACCCGCACGACCGTCGAGGCGCTGGAGATCAAAGGCTTTACGTACGCCCTGCACAACCCGGAGGCGAAACGGTTGAAGCTCTCCTATCTGCGGCTTACCTACCGGGACGCGCTGTTCGTCGCCGGAACCGCATTGTATTTGACCATCATCTTTGCTATCGGACGGATGTTCCCGATTTAAGGCGGAAAGAGGCGAAACACACGATGTGGATCGATTTTCACACGCATACGAAAATGTCAAAAAAGCTTGAGTTTTCCATGGACTATTTTCATAAAATGATTCGCAGCGCCCGCCGGAACGGGCTCGACGCCCTGGCGCTCACGGAGCATTTCAACACCCTCCATTACAGCCGGATATATGAGACGCTGGACCGGCATTATCCCTACAAGCATGACTATTATGATGTGGATGGATTTAAGGTTTTTACCGGGATGGAAATCGATATTATCGAGACGGGGCATATTCTGCTGATCGGCAACAAGGCGCAAATCCGCGTGATACACGATAAGTTTGCGGATCGGCTGGAGAAGCCGCGTTTTCCAACCTTCGACGAGGTGCTCGATACCGCGGACTCGTTCGCCGTGCTGAAGATCGGCGCGCATCCGACGAGGAACTCGACGCCCCTGCTTCACCTGGGCGAGGAACGGCTGCGGCGGTTCGACGCGTTCGATCTGAATGGCAAGGATCTGGCCAAGCAGCCGGATACGCAAGCCAGGCTAAGCGAGCTTGGCGCCAAGCTGGGCAAACCGGTCGTGTGCGGCAGCGATTCGCATTTGCCGATCCAGTTCGGCTGCGTCAGGAACAGGCTCTTCCGCGATTGCCTGACAGCCGAAGACATCCGCCGCTGCCTTCAGGAACGCAGCTACGAGATCAGCGTCTCCAGCTACGCCTCGCTCAAGGTGTTCGCCGCACGCATGACCAAGCGGGCGATGAAGCTGGCCGGCCAGTGCTGATCAGGATAACCGCAACGTGTACGGCATTTCCCTGCTCTGGTGCGTCATTGCTGGCAACTGCAAGTCTCAGGTTATGTTTGATGTGAACGAATGAAAGCCCGGTTGAAATTAACCGGGCTTTCATCCGTATATGATTTTTCAATGATCACTCTCTGCAGCATAACCGGGCATTCCGGCCCATTCTCTACCTAATGAGGAATCCATGTAGCAGCTTATCTCCCCATCAATCATCTTTGTTTTTACTTTAGGAGGACTTATTGTCGATTAAGACTTTATATAAGTAACCGACAATATATTCCCGTTTCGTTTTCTCTTCCAAATCTCCATTTTCGACCAAGTCGTCAATAGCCTTACTTATAATCTCCCATAAACGGGTCTCTTCATATTCCAAGTATGGATGGCTCATACCATAATCCTCTCCAAGTATAATTTATTTTTTATTTTTATTCTTGTTTCCATTTGGCCATATTTGTTTTCCATTAAAATCTACTTCCTTTACCTTTTTCCCTTTGCTGTCACTTAAATCCCAATGATCCTTATGCAGTTGATCTTTTTTCCAGGTAAGCCCTGTACTTTTTTCCTTATACCCTTGATTCCCCCTTTGCTTTATAAAGTCATTTGGGGACTCGCTAGGTGTTGGTATTGGTGGAATAACTATATCTTCGGCAGGAGGAATATCTGCTTTTTCAGAGTTGAATACATTTGCTTTTGCATCATCAAGGGCTTTCGAAGCATACGCTCCAACAACAACCGTCGCAGCAACAACTCCAGCGACAAGCGCATATACAGCAACTCCTTCGAGTATACATGCATCCCAAAAACAATGTCCACTAGGGTCGCTATAGCGCAAGGGATTATTTGCCGTATATACGTATAGATTTTGAGTCAATGGATTATTAATCTGCCCTTCATACGTATCCTCCGATATAAACCTTCCCATGCTCGGATCATACCACCGCGCTCGTAAATACTGCAGCCCCGCTGTCTGATCCCACATTTCCCCTGAATATCGGAACGGATTCGCGATTGTTTCCACGGTGGTCAGTGGATTTCCCCACATGTCATAAGTATACCGGTTCAGACTGGTATTCCCTGTGCTGTCTCGTAATTCAACAACATCTCCATGCCCATTTTGCAAGTAGTAGTACTTCCCACTACTGCCGATTCCCGCAACCAGTCCTTGTCCACGGATATACTGGGCTTTAGCAGACACAACGCCATTGATCACCTTCCCTTCAGCAACCACCTGATCCCCATCATAATAATAACGAACGGTGGCATTGTCTTCCATCCGCTCTACCAGCAGGCCATCCCCATTATATTTATAACTTACCTTCTCACCGGTATCCTTGGCAACACTGGTTAATTGGTTCCAGTCATCATAAGCATAAGAGGTATCTCCTAAAGCGACGTGCGCATTCGTTTCGCTTTGCAGCGTCAACCGGTTGCCTCGATTATCATACCCATAGGTCTCCATGAACTGTGTCGAGGTTTCGATTCGGTTCAGAGCATCATACGTGTAGCCAAACGTCTGATCGGAGCCATCTGGGCCATCCGGGCCAGATGCACCATTTTGTTTGGCGACTTGGGTGAGCATATTCATGTTGCCATCATAGCCATAATCAAAAAAGTTTAGTTCTACCCCATTGGATTTATTTTGCGTCAACGTATCTATGGAATAACCGTCATAGGTATAGGTGCTGGTATTTCCATTTAATTGCTTGATATTCTTTAGCATATTATTATTATAATATTCATACTCCGCATCAAATTTGGTCATGGATGGCCCCACGGTTTGTAATCGATTCATACCATCGTACGTGTACACATTCCTGTAACCAAATGGATCTGTCATCGTTTCGCGAAGACCCTGACTATTATACGTATAAGTTATTTTTTTCTTGTCAGGGAATGTTACGTCCGTTAGCTCCCCCGTTGTAGGTTTGTAATTATAACTGGTCAGACCTGTACTGTCGACCATCATTTTGCGTCGGCCAGCTTGGTCATATCCATAACCTATCATATCAAACGGACTGTTTTTAAAAATAAGAAGATTTCGATTGTTATACTGATACGTAAAAAGTTGCCCTTTTTTATCGACTGATCGTTCTATGTTATCATTGGCATCGTAATAACTTTTCTCTACTTGTCCGGTTTGGTCAGTTTCCTTAATAAGCCTTCCTAGTTGGTCCGCCTGTTTATGGATCGACCTTCCGTCCGGGTAGAGAATTGTCTTCAGATTACCAGCCAACGAATAAAAATACGATGTCGACTCCTGCTTAGGATTGGTGACTTTGGTTAGCCGTCCCAAGGCATCATTCACATATGAGGTTGTATATTGCGCGTCGGTGCTTACTACGGTATTCCCCATGTAATCATACTGCGTCGAATTAACGTTCTGAAACCCCTTCCCTTCATTTATATCTATCTTCGTCGCTGTTTGTCTACCCAATAAATCATAGTAGGACAGCGTCTGAATCCCTTCCGGATCCGTAGTGGTTATTGTACGTTCAATTTTATCATATTTCACGTTGGAACTGGATACCTTAGGAGTCGGCAAATTGGTTTTGATTAATTGATTCCACGCATTATACTCATACGTTGTTTGGTGGCGACCTGCCTCCTCTTCCAGTTTAAGACGTCCTATATCATCATACTTATAGCTAAGCGACATGGTAGTACTAGTGGTATCAAAAATACCTTCAAATATTTTCCGGCCTAATGAATCCCAACTCTGAGTACTCCGAACACCTGTCTCATCCGTTGTTCTCACAGTGTTATTCGCATCATCGTATGTAGCGATTTTGCTCGACTGATCCGGATTTGTCATAGTGATTAACCGTCCCAGCTTATCATACTGGTAGCGAGTCGTGTATTCTTTCCCATCGGTATAGGAGGTGACCCGCCCGGTTGTCGGGTCATAATCCAACTGTTGAATAATGGTATTGGTTTGCTGATCAGCATTTGTGACATTGATGGATTGCTTCGTAGGAAACGCGCCCGAGTAGCCATATTCCGTTAGATAGACGGAACTCTGGTTGTCATCATAAATAGTTGATCTCTTGATGTTTCCGTAAATATCGATATCCTCATATTTCGAATGTGCAAGTAATGTACCTGTTTGATCTATAATCGTGAATTCGGTAATCGTCCCTTTATCATTTCGTATATAATCTGTGTTGCGGGTTACATTCGCATTAACCTTCTCCGAAACGTTTTTTAGTAAATGTGTCGTTGGGTCATACGTATAATTGGTCGGAATACCCATCACATCGGTTCTCATAAGGATATTCCCATAATCGTCATAGGCGACTTTATCGATAGCAGGTGTTCCGTTGCGATCCCCTTTACGATATGTGCTTGTGGTTTGAATAGGTAACGTTATTTTGCGTACGCGATCATATAGATAGGCTGTGGTCCTGCTTTCATCCCCAGCTGACTCAACGATATTCTTGGCATAGATTACAGCAGGTGTATCTTCGTCAATAAAATCTTTTTCGTAATCATACTTGGTTGTAAGATAGCCATTGCTCATCGTGCTTCCAAAACTGGCGATATCCTGACCATAAGTGCTGCTCATATCGGATTGATAGGTAAAGGATGATTTATTGTAAATACCTGTTTCTATATCTTTACTAGATGCAACATCTTCTCGAGAAGCAACTCGATACTCTTGTTCAACCGCTTCTTTTCCGATAGGCCGTGTTACTGGTTGTGGTTCATAAGTATAAGACGTATAGGCTCCTGTTGGGTAAGTAACCCTACCCAGCAGCAGATAGGCATTCTCCCTTAAAGGAGTCGCATTTGTTACGCTAAACTTCGTGTTTCGTTCTTCATACCAATAACTTGTTTCTCTACCAGCTTGGTCCGTTACTTTAGTCAATACTTCAGTATCTAGTGCCTCATAGCCAGGTCGCGGATTGTATCTCGTAATAAAGCTTTTATTATATCGCACTACCTGATCTCCCTGACGAAGAGTAACACCTGAATCATCGTAGTCAATATTGATAGAGTTTTGAATGGCGTCTGTAATTGATATAAGGACCTTTCCATACTTTCCTTTTTCAGCATATTTAAATTGGATTGTATTGTTGTATGGGTCCGATATCTGGATAAGTCTACCATCTTGTGCAAAGTACTGTGAAATCCCTTCTATAGATCTCACAACCGTCCATGACTGTTCTTCATTGACAACTACAGATTGGTCGGCTCCGATATAAAGATCCTTCCATGGATAACCAACTAGACTATAACCAGGTAAGCCATTTCCATTGCCAATCTCGTAGGTCCCTTTACGTCCCAAACTTAAATAGCTGGTATTGGTATACGGTTCCGTTTTTATATAAGGAATATCCCATGACCAACCCTTTCCGATAGGGTATAACTTTTCTTCATATGTTTTTGCAGTTGCTACGTCTTTCCATGCAATGGTTGGAGGGTATGGTATTTGGGATTCATCCTTCATATATGCATTAGGATTTGGCTTGATGTACTGAACTTGCCGATTGATAGTGCCCCCCGAATCTGGATTAGACCAATTGGAACTGAACCCCTCTTTACCTGCGTGAACATTAATATAACCAATCCATCTATCACCATCGTAAGTATCGAATAACGAGTTATCATTTACATTTAAATAAGTCATACGAAGCGTTCCTGAATAATTTAGTGATTTAGATGCTGCTCCCGTATTACTGTTGTATGTTTCTGTATATACATCAGCATCGAAATATATGGCACAGAGACAATTTTGGCCAAAACCCAATTCCTTCTCGTACAAGTTAGAGGAAGAAGAATCGTAGTAGCGAGTTAAGCTGAAAGAAAGCCCATTTCTTCCAGGTAAAAAGAGGTCCTCATGATCCAAGGATAGACTACCATTCATAGATGATATGCTTTCTTCGCCTTTGTTGATTTGAAAAGGGGCCTGCGTGTTTTTAACGCTCAAGTTCTTAATAGCGCTTAACATATCGGGAGTCGGAGTCGGAGTGGCATTGATCGCAAACGCGCTCAAATTTCTGCCATATACGGAATCTGAAACAGTTGGTTTTCCATAGACAGATCCGGTTACACCCCTGTACACGACATCAACAACTTGTGGCATGAGGCCGAGTACAATCCCACCTTTCTCGTCAAAGATAATTGGATTGGGTTGATGATCTGCTAAGACAGGGTCGGATGGCGGAATCATACTCACCGATTCGTTATTGAATTCGTTACTTATTATGCTACTTAGTTTTGTAACGGATTTGCTGTTCTTCTTTGAGATCGGTTGAGCAGTAGAAAAATTTACACTTGATACGAGTATAGAAATAATTAGTAGAACACTGATTATTTTTTTCATGCTCTAATCCTCCCAGTATGACTATAAATAAAGATTTGCTCTGTAATTGATTGAAATGGATGGGGGCATATGGTTTCCTTACCTATCTCGTATACCTCATGCATTTTGATAAATGATTTCAGTTAAATTCCCATTCTCATCATAGTGGTAGGTCTGAATCACTTTTCCAGTTGGTTTCACTATAGGATTTTTTATAGTGAAGGGATTTGATATTGTCGAACTATTATCGGCCAAAACGTCCACCTTAATCCGAGCCTCTGTGGAAAGATTGAATCTGGATAAGTCAACATGTATAGAGAGGTTCGTCGGATCAGATCCTATTTCGGGTTGTCCATAATAAATTATTTCAGGCCATGTGCTCCCATTGTCCATAGACAGACTCACTATTATGTTTCTATTCTCACTTGTACTTGAGTTCTCTGTGGGAAGTTTAAATTTCATGTCATACTCTCCACTTACTACCTCACCAACTGAGGGAAAAATAATGGTCAGAGGGTTGCTTATCGTGAAGGGATCTGACACCATCGAACTGTTATCGGCCAAGAATCTAACCTGGATACGAGCTTTGGTAGTGAAACTAATATAGGATATATCGACAGGTATGGAAATTTCCATCGGATTAGATCCTTCTGTTGGTTTCCCAAGATAAAGTAATCTAGGCTCCCAAGTATTCCCATTGTCTAAAGATAGGCTCACTTCCATGTCTTTATTCTCACTTGAACTTGCATTACCTCTAAGAAGTTTAAACTTAATATCACACTTACCGCCTACTACTTCACCTGCCGATGGAGAAATAAAGGTCAAAGGATTTTTTATAGTGAAGGGATCTGACACTGCCATACCACTGCCGCCCAAATCAACCTTAATACGAGCTTGTGTTGTGAAACTAAATTGGGATAAGTCGACATGCACGGTAATGTCCGTTAAGGTGGATCCAATTATTGGGAGGCCACTATAAATTATTTTAGGCCATGTGTTCCCGTTGTCTAAAGACAAAAACACTTTTATGTAGGAATTGATCGTGATCCCCTGAGGGAGTTTAAACTTCATATCATATGCACCGCTCACTACTTCACCAACTGATGGAGAAACAATGGCCAAGGTATTTTCATTTAGCTCGTACGTATAAGAAATGATGAGACTGGCAAATCCGGTAGCATCCATATAGAGTAAATTGTCAGTAGGAAGAGAGAATGAATTCACTCCTCCTTGAACATAATATTCTGTTCCTTCAGTAATTTGGGGAATACTAGCATCAATAGAACGAGACGGAGTATAAACATGCACATTAACTAAACCCCATCCTGCGCTAATATAGATAATTGAACTTTGAACCGTTATTCCTTTTGCAATACCGATATCATAAATCATGCTTCCGTCATCATATGACAACAAATCCGACGTCCAAAATCCTGCAGCATTTATGGATATTGGATATGTCATGGACGTGGTATTCGCTTGACGCACCAGATACTTCCGGTTTCCTTCCGTTATCAACGTTTGTTTGACCTCTCTCGTTTCACCCGATGCGTCTTTAAGCCATACTGGCATCAGCTTCACATTTTGACCTTCCAAGTCTTTGCTTAATTGACCCACAACTTCATAACGGAAAGTTGTTGGCGCATCACTGCTCTTTAAAATAACATTCTCTTTAATTCCCTCCGCTCCCGACTCCAACTGTACATCCGTATGATCCCAAACATTGGTGTAAACTACTTTGTTCTTTGACTCTTGATCAAGCTTGCCTACAGAAGAATGGGATAGGGCAGGGATCAATTTTAATTCATTCGTTCCGGAATCGATCGCATAGCCCTCTTGAATATCGCTCGGTATGGCGAGATGGAATGGAAGTTTGTCAACCTTAAAATCGGATACATTTCCAACAGCGGTTGTTGTTGCTTTTTTCGATTTTGTGGCTGTGATGGTGGGATCAATATCTGATAAATTTCCTTTGCTGTCTTTATAATGAAGTTCTTCAGAAGAGATTACAGCCATGTAGGTGCCATCCTCAAGCTGAAAGTGCTTCTCGTTAGATTTTCGCTCTGTCTTTATTTCTTTTTTTATTTTTTTACTTCCCAGCTGACGTTTATATTTGACATTATCGGTGGCAATTTCCGACTTTTCTGCTGCAGATAATGTCGTTCCGGCATCAGAGAGAATTACTGTTTTTTTTGTGGATGGGCTGTCGCTTTTTTGAACTGGAGCCGCAAGTGCCGTCTGACTCAAAAGAAAAAGGGAAAGGATGCTGACTGTGCTGAATTTCCGTATGAACTGTTTCATTCTACAAACATCTCCTTATCATATTAGCAAATTGTCGAGCACATTCTGACCATACATCTGAATAATCTCCCTACCACATGTGTTTTCTTGGTTTCACCCCAAACTAAAACTGATTGAGTACAGGAACGATAGCTTTCAATTCTTTTAGCCAACGGATTCAAAATACCACATACACGTCTCTGCATTCACTAGGATAAAACGTCGAATGATGTCGAAATAGAATAAGTTTCCATGAATTTCCTAAAAATGATAACAGTTGATTCAGAGATTGCAAGACCCAAAGGACCTTCGTCAATTGAAGTTGAACTCCCGGTTGAAGGCAACGCATTGGTTCCAAGAATTACAGTAAATACCGTTTAAAATCATGAGAGGTTCTTTCATAAACTTGGTACGGAGGAGCAAGCCCAGCTCAAATTATTACTTATCAAGCTGTTGAAACCCGTCGGGCGGGATGCATCAAAGAGAAAGGAAGTGTGATATAGTAATCGGTGCAGGCAGGCTGGAAAAGCCTCTGACTTAAAGTTAAAGGAGTTTTCATACATGACTGAATCCTTAACAGCAGCCTATAACCAGACCAAATATAAATTGGGCAATCACGGCAAACGCGATATCCGGGTATTAAAAGAGGCTTTTCAAGACATTGAAGGGCAGCTGGAAAGCGACAGATATGGCACGGGAAAGATCATTGAGGATTTTCAAGCGAAGATGGCGGCTTTACTGGGAAAAGAGCATGCCGTCTTTTTCCCGAGCGGAACGATGGCTCAGCAGATTGCTCTGCGCATTTGGTGCGATGAACAAGGCTTCAGGAAAGTTGCCTATCATCCGCTGAGCCACCTGGAAATCCACGAAGAAGATGGCTTGAAGGAGCTGCATCGCATCAAAACGGTTCTGCTGGCTGACAAAAGCCGCGTCATCGGGCTGGAAGATGTCGTCAATATGGAGGAGGGCATAGCTTGTGTCCTGCTGGAGCTGCCTCAGCGTGAAATCGGCGGCCAATTGCCAAGCTTTGAAACGCTTTGGCAGATTTCGGAATATTGCCGCGACAAAGCCATTAAGCTGCATCTGGATGGGGCACGCCTTTTGGAAATCCTCCCCTTTTATCAAAGGTCGGCCGCTGAGGTTTGCGCTCTTTTTGACAGTGTCTATATCTCGTTATATAAAGGAATCGGCGGGATTGCAGGAGCGATTCTGGCAGGAGATCAAGCCTTTATAGCGAAATCCAAGGTTTGGAAACGGCGCCACGGCGGCGATTTGATTAGCTTGTATCCGTATATCGTCTCTGCGGATTATTATTATAATCTACGCTCACCTAAAATGGGGCAGTATTTTGAAGCAGCAAAGGAGCTTGCCGCCCTGTTCAATTCCTGCCACGGCGTTTCGACGCTGCCGCTTATGCCCGTTTCGAATATGTTTCACGTCCATTTCCATCTGGCCAAAGAGCAAGCGGCATCTGTTCTGGCAGAGGTTCAACAAGCCACGGGTGTTGGCATCACGAGCTATTTGACAGAAATCGATGAACATACCTGTTCCTGCGAAATCAGTTTGGGCGATTTGTATGCGGAACTGCCAAGAGAAGTCGTCATCAAGGCATTCCGGGTGCTTGATGAAAAAATGAAGCAATAATTCGTGATTCCTTGCTTTGTGACGTAATGGAAAAGAGGAGCTTCCCTAAAGGAGGCTCCTCCCTAATTAAACCTGGTTGTTCGCACGAGAAGCGCTACATTTCAACAAAGTCTGAGCTTGATATACAGGAAACAGCGTCAAAGCTCCGCGGCGAAACCGACGATGGCATTTCCGTTCTTCGTAATCCTGTATTCAACGGTTTTGCCGCTCCAAAAGTGGAAAGTCAGCACGACTTCGCCGTCATTCACTTCATTAAAGAAGTTTTCCGTGAGCTCAATCCCGTTCGTGTCGTACGAAGGCGAGAAGACGTACGCGAATTCCTTGAAAGACGTCCAGTTCTGCGGGCCTGCGTTGCCTCCGGCAGCGTATACGGCTTCCATCGTAGCGAGCCGGTCGCCGTTGAACGCAGTCGGGATCGAGAACTCGTTCGTTGTTCCGGCAGCGTTCTGCAGCACTGGTGTATCGTAGACGATTACGTCAAACGTCCAGTCCTCACCCTTATTGAAATCCGCAGTGATCTCAGCGTTCTCGCCGTAGGCGCCGGACGCCGTCAGCCTGGAGAGTAAGCCCGCCTTCACCGTCAGGAGCTCCCCTTCCAGCGAATAGTCGCTGCCTTTGCGAAGCGGCCTGCCATCATGGCGAAGAGCCGTCAGCCGATTGCCGTTCAATTCGAGCCGAATAACAGCGTCCTGCACTTCCGTGCCCTTGGTCAAATAAATCAAATCGGATTCCGCGGCTGCGGAGCGGCCCTTCCAACTGGCTTTCAACATGCCATATAGCCGCGGATCATTCCATTGCAGCGCATTGCGGTCGAGATGCTGCCCGTTGTCCCACAGCATATGGGTAATGCCTCTTTCTTGAATGTAATGAAGCAAGAATTCGAAAAACTTAAGCTTCTCCCCTTGTTCGATCGTACCCGTATTTTTGTCGAAGCCGAGCAAACCGTATTCGCCTAGAATGACGGGAATACCCTTGGAAACGAGCGTATTATAAACGCGGTCGAACGTTTGGACAATGTCGTTTTTCGTTTCTTCGTTGAAGCGGGTGAAGCCGGCAATGTTGACGCTGAACGGCCAAAAGCCGTAATAGTGAACGGTTGCAATCAGGTTCGGGTCGTCGAGCGCGTCGAACGTGTCCACCAGTGCGTCGAGCCGGTCCTGATTCGCGTTTGTCTCGAGCGTAGGCAGTACGAGCGGGCGCTCGGAGTTGTTGCCGCCGGAGGTGCGCACAATCTCATGGAAGGATGCATTCAATTCTTGCAGCATCGCGAAATGAGCTTCGCCGCTTTCACCCCAGCCGTCAGTGAAACGAGGTTCATTGATGCTCTCGAACGACAGCTTCTTCGAATAGTTTTTGAACCGCTCTGCGATTTGCTTCCATGCTGCGTTATAACGGGCAAGCACAGCGTCATGCTCCGTACCCATCCGGTTAACCCACAGCCAGGAATCGTGGTGCAGATTGATCATGACGTACAATCCGGCGTCCAGAGACCAGTTCACGACCTCTTCAACGCGGTCCAGGAATGCTGGTTCAATCATGTAGTCCGGCGCCTCGCCCATCCGCTGATCCCATGTGATCGGGATGCGAATGCTGTTGTATCCTTGCGAGGCGATATGCTTGATGAGCTGCTTCGTCACGCGCGGATTGCCCCACGACGTCTCGTCAGCTCCGGTTGCGTCGAATGTATTGCCGAGATTCCAACCGGGCTGCATGGCTTCGACATACGATTGAATCTTGCTCTTCGGAACGGGGATCGCTGGCCGCTCCTGCGTGGCCGCGCTGGCGAAAGAAGGAACGAGCATGGTCAACAAAACCGATACCGTCAGCAATATACGAATGAGCTTGCTGGATGAAAACATAATTCTGAATACCTCCTCCTGGATTATGTTCTGAAACAAAATGCGGGTCAGGTTGATCAGATACTCTGGCGTGCTCCTCCTCTTTATGAAAACGTTATCAAAAACCAGTGGCAGTGATGATTTTACCGGATTATGGGTTTTGGAGAAACCCCGATAATTAGTGGATAAATCAGATGAAAATCGAGACTCAGGTGTTAGCAGCAGAGGGGAATTAATCAATCACTGGCCTGGTCGTCAGCTGCCTGGATGCGGTCTTCTCAGGAAGGAAAATCTCGCCCATGCTAGCTGCGGTCTCTGTAATCCTGCGGCGTAATGCCGAATTCCTTTTTGAACACCTTGATGAAATACGGCGGGTTCGTGTAGCCGGTCTGCTCGGCAATCTGATAAATTCTGCAGCCGGTGTTTTTCAGCAGGTACGCGGCTCTCTCCATCCGGTACCGTAACAGGTAGTCGCTCAGCATGCTGCCGGTCTCCAGCTTATAAACACGGGACAAATAGACCGGATGCAGATGAACATGGACCGCAATCGCCTGCAGCGACAGGTCGCCAGCGAGATGGTCCTCGATATACTCATGCACCTGCTTAACGACACTGCTGCGTGTATTCTTAACCTCGTTCTCCATGTCGGTCCGGATGCGCTCGACCGATGTTCGGGTCCATTCCTGCAGCTGAGCCACGGAGCGTGGTGAACCGCTCCCCGCGAACATTTCGAACTCTTGCCCGATCAGGTTTTCCAGCTTGCGGCCGTTCTTGTGAGCGATATGGGAGAGCACCGCCGCGATGGCGAAGAACGTTTCCACCAGATGCTCAAGCGAGCCATCGAACCTCTCCTGCAGCTCCTCAAAAATGTGGCCAAGCTTCTCTTCCGCCGCTTCCCACCTTCCGGCTTCGAATAAATGGATGAGCGCTGGCGGTTCATACAGGCTCTTGAGCGTATTGACCGTGCCGGAATCATCCTCGCCTTCCCTCAGCGCCAGGAAGAATCCCCTTTCCGAACCGACTCTCCGGCGCAGCGACGCGACAGCGGATGCGTACTGATCGCCTAACTGCGCCGGAAACCGTCCCCATGCGCTGGCTACCAGGCTAATCGTGCCTTTCAAATACAAGCTGACAACCTTCTGGAACTGGGCGGCGATGTGTGCGATCTGCGCATGCTGTTGATTCCGGTCACCCTTTGCTTTCACGACCATTACTAAATTTTCATTCCGGTCCTTTGCGGTCCACAGGCGGAAATCGTTCCCGAACATCTCCTCCGCCATGTTGCCGATTGCAAACTCGAAGAGGGACAGGCTTCGCGGATCGAACTGTGCGAATTCGTCTTCGAGACGGATCAAGAGCACTGCGGTTTCATCCCCCATTGTATAGGGCAATTCCAGGAGCTGAAGCTTTTCTTCCAATACATGTGAAGTGTATTCTCTACCCTCCAGCAGTTCACGCAGCAGATGTGCGCGCATAAGCGGCAGATTCGCACGCAGTGCACCGACGGCCCGTTCATACGAGCTGATGGCCGCCCACTCGGTCCTGATCTGCTCGATCGCACCCTCGACGGAAGCCCGCAGGTCTTCGTCCCGCACCGGTTTCAACAGGTAATCCGACGCACACTGGAGCAGCGCTTCCTTCGCATAATCGAATTCGGAGTATCCAGACAAAAGAATGGTTCTCGTCCGCGGCCAATCCTGCCGGATCCGCTTGATCAGATCAATGCCCGTAATGCCGGGCATCCGGATGTCGGTTATCACGATATCAACAGTCCTGCCTGACAGAATGTCGATTGCCTTCTGTCCGGAATATGCCTTATGCACCTTGTCGATCTGCATCTCCTCCCAGGGAAGCGTGCCCGCAATCCCGTCCACCACGGACTGTTCGTCGTCGACAATCATCAGCTCATACATACACCTGCACCTCCGGTAAAATCATGCTATTCTTGCGTCCATCTTCGGCCAGCGAAAGCTCACCGTAAGTCCGCCATCTGCAGATGGCCTGATCGATAGTGCCGCCTCCTGGCCATATTGATAGACGAGCCGCTGGTTCACGTTCCACATGCCGCAGCCCATCTCTTCATCAAGAGGCTGGCTGATTTTTCTTCGCAGCAGCTCCAGCTCCTTTGCCGGAAGGCCAACGCCATTATCCTCCACCTGAACTTCGTAGTACGCCTCTGACTCTCGCCCTGCGATCCGGATCCGGCCTTCACCTACCTTGGGCTCGATGCCGTGAACGATGGCGTTCTCGACGAGCGGCTGCAGCAGCAGCCTTGGTATCACGATCGGAAACATCGAATCCGGCACATCGATTTCGTAACGGATCCGCTTCATGCGCAGATTCTGGATTTCGAGGTAGTTCCGAAGAAGGCTTATTTCCTCTTCCAGACGCGGCGTCTGCTTCTCGTGCCGGGTCATATAGCGATAGTATTCGCCGAGATTAAGCGCCATTGTTTCCACTGCCACTCCCTCGCCGAGCCGCGTCATATTCTTGATGTAGTAAAGGCAATTATATAGAAAATGCGGATTAATCTGCGCCTGGAGCTGTTTGAGCGTCGCTTCGCGGGACCGCAGCTTCTCGGTATAGACCTTCTCGATCAGCTCCTGGATCTGCCGCGCCATCGCGTTGAAGCGCTCGTACAGGATGCCAAATTCACTCCGCGGCCTGTGCGTGATCCGCGCAGAAAAGTCGCCGATCCGGAGCCGCTGCATGTTGAGAAGCAGCTGCCTGACCGGCACTTGGACATTGCGGTACAGCATGAGCGCTGCCCCAAGCCCGAGCAGAAGCAGCAGCGTCAGGACGATGTAGAAGGAATTCCGGCTCTTCGTGATGGGCGACAAAATTTTCTCGAGCGGCACATAATCGACCAGATACCAGCCCACGCTGTCCAGCGCAACTACATTCACCACATACTGCTCACCCTTGACCTTCTTCAACCGGTTAAACGCTGGCTGCGTACGGTCTGAATCCAGCATCCGGCTAAGCTCGACGAGCGTATCGTCCTTGTATGTGCCGAACCTGATCACGTCTCCGCCGTGACGGTAAAGGAACGGGTGCCGCTCGCCGTCCGTTTCATAAGCACCGAGCATATCCATGATTCGTTGCGCCGGGAACCGGGTCTCGATAATCAGCTTGGCTTTCAGCGGATTGTCCGAGCCCCCCTGCGGCTCAGCTGCGTACCAGACAAACTCCTGCCGCTCTTTCTCGTATTTCCAGCCCCGTCCGACATTTCGTTCCAGGTATCCGGATTCATAGCTCACCGTATTGTCCGTCGATATGACATCCTTGATCTGCGGCGCGTACACCGAAATCCGGTTGATCCATCCGCTCATGGCCTGTTGGAGGCTGATCCGGTCAAGAACCGTATTTTTGACCCGGATGACATCCGTATAGTTGGGATAAAGATCGATATACCGGTAATCGTTTAATGAACGATCCCGGATCAACATGATGGAATAAGCCGCAATCTCTTCGATCTTCTTATCCATCTGACTGGCAAAGAAGATCAGTTGGTTCTTGTTTGACTGGTAAATCTCAGCTTTCACCACACCTACCGTCTTCTGGTTGGCATACGTGTAGAGCACCACAATCGGGGTCAGCAGCAGCAATATGAGCAGCATCAATTTCTTATAGACGGTCAAACGCACGTTTCCCATCACGGTCTCTCCATTCCCTGCAATCGGTTAACAAAGTAACATCATTCTTCACAGGTTGTTCTGGATTATGAAAGCGCTATCTTATTACAATGGAAGTAATCGGCATAGACCGCCTTCACTGCGGCCATTCATCCCTCTAAAGGAGCGACCTCCCATGCATGCAAGCACAGGCAACCCGCAACCGATTAAGGCGCCAGCGGCGAGAAAAGCTGCCAAGGTCAGGAACAGGTGGAACTTCAAACGGACATGGCCGCTGCATTTCATGATGGTGCCCGGCGTGATCTTCACCCTTATCTTCGCGTACCTCCCGATGGGCGGCATCGTGATGGCGTTTCAGGACTTTAAGCCGTGGCTCGGCTTCTTCAAATCCGAATGGGTTGGCATGGAGCATTTCCGCTATATGTTCCAGCGTCCCGACAGCGTGCAGGTCATTATGAATACGCTCATCATCGCGTCACTCAAGATCGTCTTCCAGCTCATTACCCCCTTGATCTTCGCCCTGCTGCTGAACGAGGTACGCGCGATGGGCTTCAAGCGCTCCGTACAGACCCTGGTCTACCTGCCTCACTTCTTGTCCTGGGTCATCCTCGGCGGCATCCTGCTTGACATGCTGTCCCCTGAAGGCGGTCTTGTCAACCGAGCACTCGGCGTTTTCGGCATCGATCCGGTATTCTTCCTCGGCAACGGCGACTGGTTCCGCTTCACTGTCGTCGTCAGCGACGTCTGGAAAGAATTCGGATATGGCACAATCGTTTTTCTGGCTTCGCTAGCCGGCATCAATCCTTCGCTCTACGAAGCCGCCGAAGTGGACGGCGCCGGGCGCTGGAAGCAGACAGTATACATTACGATTCCTGCGCTGATCCCGATTACCATTGTGCTCGGAACGCTGTCACTGGGCAATATTCTGAATGCGGGATTTGATCAAATTTTCAATCTGTATAACGCCCTTGTCTACAGCAAAGGCGATATTATTGATACTTTCGTCTACCGGATGGCCATCCTGAACGGCGAAATGAGCTTTGGCACAGCCGTCGGCCTGTTCAAATCGGTCATCGGCATGGTTCTGATCATCTTCGCTTACCGGCTGGCTTACAAATTCGCGAATTACCGGATTTTCTGAATTACCTGTTTGCATGTATAGAAAGGAGGTCGTCATATGCGCCGCCAGTCCGTTTCTTACCGGATTTTCTCCGGCTTCAACTATGCTCTTCTGCTTGTCGTCAGTCTGCTCTGCATCATGCCGCTCATTCATATTCTGGCCGTTTCCTTAAGCGGCAAGGCGCCGGCAAGCGCCAACCTCGTCGGCTTGTGGCCCATCCAGTTCACATTCGATGCCTATGAGAAGACACTCGTCAACGATAACTTCCTTCGCGCGCTCTGGCTGGCAGTGGAGCGGACGGCGCTCGGTACCGGAATCAGCATGCTGGTCATCTTCCTGACCGCCTATCCGCTCTCGAAGGAGGATTCGTTCTTCCGCGGCCGGTCCGTCTATGCCTGGTTTTTCGTATTCACCATGCTGTTCAGCGGCGGAATGGTGCCATCCTACATTCTCATCCAGAAGCTTCATATGATGAACACGATGTGGGCGCTCGTTCTGCCGACCGCGGTCAATGTGTGGCTGCTGATCCTGATGTTGAACTTCTTCCGTACCGTTCCCAAGGAACTGGAAGAAGCGGCGCTCATCGACGGGGCCAGCCATCTACGGACGCTCGTCAGCGTATATCTGCCGATTTCGCTGCCTGCGATCGCAACGCTCTCGCTGTTCAACATGGTGGGCCACTGGAACTCATGGTTTGACGGTATGCTTTATATAACGGAGTACGACAAATACCCGCTTGCGACGTTCTTGCAGACGATCATCGTACAGCAGGACCTCAGCAAGGTCAACGTCCGGCCAGAGGATCTTGAGAATATTGCCCAGCGTACCGTCAAAGCGGCGCAGATTTTCATCGGCGCACTGCCGATCCTGCTGGTGTATCCGTTCCTGCAGCGGTACTTTGTCAAAGGGATCGTGCTCGGCGCGGTTAAGGAATAGAATGGTGAAGGAAACCGCCGGTCTGCTGCATGCAGGCAGGCGGTTTTTGTTGTGTATAGGCTTAAAACCCGATCCTTGGAATCTCCTCGGCTTCTTCGCGGGTCGGCTCCAGCCGCCCGTCCGCAATCCCGTAAATGCGTCCATGGGTTGCGGCGACCCGGTCGGTAAAAGGCTGATAAGGCCGATGGCAGACATCGACGGCGCCAATCTGGAAGTTCTCTCCATCGAAGCGGCCCAGCAAAGCCTGGTCATTCAGAATAAAATAATGTACCCCGACGAGATCCGTCATGGCGGCCGCATGCTCCACATAATGGCTGTACGCCTTGCCCCGCTCCTCTTGGTTCGTTACGCCGCGAAGACCTGTTGCCAGCAGGCCGGCGTCAGGCGCTCCGAAGTGAAATTCACCAATCATGACAGGCAGCCCGGTAAGTGCTGCGATCTCGTGAATTTCGTCTGCATCGGGCTTCATTTTGTAGCAGTTTATCGAAAACACGTCGAAATGATGGCTTCCCTTCAACAGCTTCGGGGATGAAATCCATGCGTAGCGCATGCCGAGATTCAAATGGTTCGCATCCGCTTGGCGGCATGCCATGGACGGGATGGCATTATATTCTTCGATCATGAGCTCCGTAAACAGATCGAGATCCTCCGCTGCGCCTGCCAATGCAATGACTGAATCAGCTTCGAACGGCTGCAGCAGCCCGTCGAACGACATGAGTGCCGTTCCCCATGCCTCGTTGAGCCGGCTGATCTCACCTTCATAACGTTCCGACAGGAACCGGATCAGCTCCCGCTTGCTTTCGAAGGCAGCATCCAGTTCCAGCAGCTTCGCCGCCAGATTAACATCGCCTGCGAATGCCCAGAGCGGTTCATTACGCAGGAAATATCCGATCAGATACGGATCGTCCGCGTATGCTTTCAACTGCTCTGCAAACTGCTCAGCCCCAGCGCGGAACTCCTCGCTGAACACATCCGGAAAGTCGCGAAAGATCGACCGCTGCGTCATCGGAAAATGTTCCAGCGGCAGCACATACGGCATCGCCGCCGCCCGGATGAACGCCGGATCGGACCAATTGCCCACCGTATTAAAGCCCCATCCCAGCAGCCGGCTGCGGGTGATAAGCGCCCAATCCTCGTACCATGTGCGCCCGAAGGAGCGGATCAAATTGGCAACGGCATAGTTGAAATAGCGGCCGTTCATCAGATCGCCCCTCCCGTCGGTCACACTCCATGCCTCCGCATAATCACCGTCCTGCGGCGGCAGCCGGCTAAGCAGCGGCTCCATGCCGTCGACCTTCATGGACTCGCCGGGATTGACGCAGTCCATGCCGAGGCTGTAGAATGCGGAGCCGTCCGGATCGACCAACCACCACCTCCTGCCGTCATGCTCCGTCCGGAAATAGCCGGACGCCGCGAACATCTTGCCCTTCCAGCCGCCGAACCGGCTTCTCTCCGCAGCTGTGCTGGCTGAACTGCTTTCCCGTTCGCTCTGCAGATAAGTGGCGAGCTCAACCGGATCCGCGGTTTTCCCCGGCCAGCTCTTGCGCGAATACTGTCCCAATTCGTCCACAAGGCTGATTGGCTGCAGCTTATAATCGGGCTCCGCGATAGATAGATGGACGTTCGACACGTTAAACGTCCAGCCCTTGACGGAAGCGAGCGTGCCGATTGCAAACGCTGCGACCTCAGAGCGCTTCAAGCCTTCACCCGAGACAAGCGTCTTCAGCTTGCCCGGCGTCCGCGGCAGGAACACGGCTTGAGAATCGAGCGCGTCCAGCGGGAATGCGATGCGCGTCAGCACACCCGGCAGCACGCCCGTGAAAGATTGCAGCGACGGCTCCCCGTCTATGCGTTTATAAAATTCAAGCCCGAGCCCAAGCACTTCATCCTGCTCGTGATACACATCCATAACAAGATAATGCGCCGTCTCCCAAAGCTTGCGGCCGCTGTGCGCGACGGAGAATAGTTTCCGCCCGCCTGCGGGGCCGATTGTAAATTTCTGGTCGCCTGCAAGCAGGCCATTTTCTCTGCTGCCCATTTCGCTTTCGCCTCCCGCGTTTATGAATTTCACATATACCGCAATTGCAGCCTTTGGTACCATAAAGACCCGGCCATTGGAATGACCGGGCTTGCTGTCCGCCGCATTTGCTGGTTACTTGCCGCCTACGGCTTTATACCACTCGTTGGCTTCGGTGTATATTTTGTCGCCGCCGTTCTTGTTGTAGTCCTCAACGAACTTATCGAACGCATCGATGCCAAGCTCCCCGTAGACGATCTTGCTGAAGATTTCCTTCTCAAGCTTCTCCAGGAATTCGCGTTTATCCTTCATCGTAGGCGTCGCGGAACCCGTAAACATATTCTTCATGGCGATATCCTTCTGGTCGACGACGATCTTGGCTGCCTCGAGGACAGCTTCCGGCGCCATTTCCTTCTGCAGCTTCTCGAACGTCGTTGAAGGCTCTTCGCCCGAGGCGATCTTCGCCAGCGCGTTCATGGAGAGCGAAGGAATCCGCGCTCCGTCGAACGTAAGCGTATATTTATTGGTTGCGAAGCCGTTTTCCCCTTCCTTCAGAACCACTTTCTTGCCGTCTTTCTCATCCCAGTCATAGCCCTTCGACAAGCCGTATTCGAACTCGCTGCCTTCTTTCGGATTAGCGTAGTTGTCGAACAGATAGTTCTGGTATGTGAAGAACACTTCCGGATTCTTCATATCCTTGTTGATCAACACCACGCCGTTGTTGTTTGGCGTACCGTGGCGTCCGGCTTTGCCATCCGGTCCGGCCGGGATCGCATACGCCTTATATTCCGCACCTTTTACATTCTTCTTCACATCTTCAAGCGGCCACGAAGGCATCCAGTGCGGACCTGCTACAATACCTGCTTTGCCGGCAGTGAACGCTTCGGTCGACTTCGTTTCGTCCCATAGTCCGGCTTCCTTCGGAATGTAGCCCTTCTTCATCCAGTCGCTTAATTTCGTCAGACCGTCCTTCATGGCAGGATTGATCGAGCCGTACGAGATACCGCCCTGACCGTCGGAGTTCCACTGGTTCGGCATTGTGCCGTAAGCGCCGAAAACCCAGCCCGCATCGCCCATCCATGTATTCAACCAATTCTTGAAGCCGATCGTCAGGCCGAAGGTATCCTTCTTGCCGTTGCCGTCCGGATCATTGTTCGTGAAAGCTTCCAGGATCTGTTCAAGGTCCTCAATCGTCTTCGGTGCCTGCAGATTCAGCTTTTTCATCCAGTCCTCACGGATCCAGAGCACCGGGTCGCCGTTGTATGCATAGTCCAGGATCGGAAGGCCCACCCGCTTGCCATCGCGCATATACGGGTACCATACAGTAGGATCCTCGTTCATAGCGTCCTTCCAGGTCTGGGAGGCATACTTGTCAAACAGCTCGCCCGCATCCTGGAAACGGCCGGAATCTATGAGGTCGTCGACCACGTCTGCCGTAGTGCGCAGCGGCAAAATATCCGGGAACTCCTGGTTGGCGGACAGCGCCAGACGGAGCTTTGTCTTGAACGCATCGTTCGTATCCACTACAGTCCACAGATACTTCAGCTCGATGCCGAGCTTCTCTTTCGCCCATTTAGTGTGAACGTTGTTCTCCATCGACTCGCCGTCTTTAAACTTCACCTCGGCACCGATGCCCCGCACCACCGTAATGGTGACCGGCGGATCGAACTTCCCGTCTTTTATCGGTGCACCGCTCTTGGCCGGATCCGTATCCGCGCTGCCCGTACTTCCCCCGCTGCCGGAAGAGCCGTTGTTGTTTGAAGAGTCGTTATTGCCGCCAGTGCAAGCGGCCAAAATGCCGATCAGCACGGTAACCAGTACAAGAGCAATAGATTTGCGCAGCTTTCTCATCGTGGTTCCTCCTATAACGAAATTAATGATAACAATCAAATTGTAAGCGATTTCGTAAAGGGCGGACAGAAAAAGGTATTAACATCCATACAACTTTGTTAACTTCTTGAAAGCACTTCCATTTAAAAAGCAGATCATTATATTATCTGTTAAAAACATGGATATTGGCGTCAAAGGCCGGCGCGTGGATAAGGGTGAACGGGCGAATAGATTCAATCTTCGCTCCTGTTACAAGACAAACCCCTCCAGAGAGCGCTCTTGCGAGTCACGGTCTGCTTGGAGGGGTTTGTTCATGTGTCAAAGCGCCCAGTTCAGATAAATCAATTCACTTTGGTAATGCGATTCTCGGTTTTGGCGGTAATCAGCCCGCCCGGGAATTTCGTTTTCACGTATGTGATCGTCGCATCTAGGTCGACAGGACCCGCCTCGCGGTTCGTTCCTTTGACGAGCAGCGTATAGCTGTCGCCCCCGGTTGCCATAAAGTCGTTCACGACGATTGTATAGAAAGCCGCGTCCTCCAGCGGGGTACCGTCCGCTTTTTTGATCTCGATAATCTTCTGGCCGTCCGGCTTGCTGTCATCATAAGAGTACGTGAACCCGGATACTTGGCCGATCTTTGTTCCGGTCTCACCCCACTGCTGATTCAGCAGTTCTTTCATCTGGCTTCCGGACAGCGTCATTTTCACAAGCACATTGCCGAAAGGCTGGATGCTGAACATACTGCCGTACGTGACGGAACCTTCCGGCATGTCGCTGCGGATACCGCCGGAGTTCATAAACGCGAAATCCGTCTTCATCGCCTCGCGCATGCCGTCCGCAATCAAGTTGCCGAGCGCGGATTCACCGGATGCTGCCGCGGTGCGGGTGATGGCTGCGTCCGTTTTGCCGACCGGCGCATTCATGACCGGCGCGTTCAATTCCTGGTAGTCCTTGATCATTTTCGCGATTTCGGCATCCGGTTCGATGCCCTCTTGTTTGACATCGACAACCTCGCCTTTGGCCAGCACGATATCATGCGTGGCGCGGTCGATCTCCAGATCGATGTCGGAGAAGGCTGTGCCGTACGAGTAAGCCTCGATGACCAGCTTGCCGTCGATCACTTTGTTCAACCCGCCATGGTTGTGGCCTGCGAAGATGACGTCCACTTCGTCGTCCACTTCGTTGGCCAAATCGACGACTTCACCGGTCGGCGCGTCGGCGCTGCCCTCAAAGGGATCATGGGCCAGAATGACAATCGCTTCAATGCCTTTAGCCTTTAATTCCGCAACGGCCTTATTGACCGCCGGGGCCTGTTCGATGAAGGTCAAGCCTTCGATGCTGGATGCTTTGACAATCGTAGGCGTGATGTTTGTTACGACGCCGATAAAACCGATTTCGACCCCGCCGACTTGTTTGATGACATAGGCGTCAAGGAGCGGTTTGCCATCCTTATCCATGACATTGGCCGCCACGTAAGGAAAGTCCGCTCCGGCAAAATCTTTGCCGGATACCGGATTCTTGCCCCCGTTGATCAAACGCAGCGCTTCCTCTGCGCCCCTGTCGAATTCGTGGTTGCCCACCGTACCGGCATCGAAACCCAGTCGATTCAGGAAATCGATGGTCGGTTCGTCCTGCAGCAAAGCGGAAACCGGAGCGCTTGCGCCTACCGCGTCGCCAGCATGCACGAGCAGGGTGTTCGGGTTAGCCGCTTCGCGCTGCTTCAGATAGGCGGCCAGGTAATCGGCTCCGCCGAGCGTGGCGGTAACGTTCCCGCCGGCATCCTTCACTGTCTTGCTATAATCCAACTGGCCATGGAAATCGTTTATGCCGAGCAGTTGGACGGAGACGTTGCTGGTCAGAAGGCTGATCACTTTGGCTGCTTCTGCACGCGTGGCCGCCGCTTTGGGGTTAAACTTGCCGCTGCTGCCGCTCATCACGCCGCGTTCGACGGTTATGTCGACGCTTGCGCTTGCCCCGGCACTGATGGCCGAACCGTCCGTGAATTTCGCTTCGCTTTCCGCTTTAAGGGTCTTCCCTGCCTTCAGATTCAATGCCCTGCTGATCATAATGGCCATTTGCTCGCGGGTAATGGTTTGATCCGGGGCGAACCGGTTTTTGGTAATGCCGCTGACAAGACCGTTCTCCGAGGCGGCCGCCACCGCGCCGGCATACCAGGCCGATGCAAGGACATCCTTGAATTTCGTTTTACTTTTGGCGGTCAATTTCAACGCTTTAACCAGCATGGATGCAAACTGCGCCCGGTTTACCTTGGCATTCGGATCGAATTCCGCGCTGCTTGAACCCGAGACGATTTGTTTGGAAGCAAGCTCGTTAATCGCGGAATACGCCCAGTGCGACGAGGGTACGTCCTTGAACGTATTGCTTACATCCAGGGAAAAGAGGCCGAAGCCTTTGTCATCCGTCTTGTTCAAATAACGGATGTTGGGCGACGATTTTACGTACTCGGCCGCTTTCGGAGAAGACGTAATCGTTACGTTCACTTCTCCGAAAATCGGCGCAATCGACCAGTTGTTATCGCTCGAGGGATCAATCGATTTCTGCGATGAAATATAATCCATCAAAATTTGACGGTTCTCATCGGGCGAGTCGATGACGTATCTGCTTCCTTTCACGCCCGGGAAGCTGCCCCCGCCTCCCGCACGGTAGTTGTTAGTTGCGACGAGGAAATCCTGATTCGGGTCGATTGGTTGGCCGTTATAGTTTAATTGGACGATCCGGCTGGAATTGGCGTCGTTGATCGTGCCGTCCGGTTTATATTTGGCCGGCTTCGTTACGTCGATCTGGTACGACACTCCGTCGATGACGTCGAAGTTATAGACCGGGAATGATGGGTTGAGCAGCGGCTGCTCTTCTTTCTTGTCCGGATCGATCTGATTGAATTTGCCCGCGGACATTTCGAGCCATTCCTTGACGGCTGAGCCTTTCACCAAAATCACTTTTAACGTGTTGTCATACAGGTAAAGGTCGCCTGCGCTCTTGATCGCGAGAGGGCCGGCTTTAATTTCCGTAAACTCGTCCGGACCGTTGCGTCCCGCTTTGAAAGGCGCGCCAACGGACAGGATCGGCGTGTTTTTATACTGGGGCAGGTTTTTCTGCACATAATTCTCGACGTACCACTTTTGCGCATTCGTTACGATTTGGATGGAAGGGTCGTCCTGCACCAGGGAGAAGAAGCTGTGGATCGGCGCGGTCGTCATCCCGATCGGGCTGTTCGCATATTGAATGGCCGCTTCATGGTCGGCCTTCACCGCTTCAACGACAGCAGGCTCTGCTTCAACCAGCGGCTTTTGGGCCGCAGTATCGTAAATCGCCTTTGTGGACGATTGGGAAGCGGCCACCTTCCACTTGCCGGCCTGCTTTTCCAGCGTCAAATCAATGATGCCAAGGTTGTTCCCGCCGTATCCCGCTTGCACCGCAGGCACTCCGTTGATCGTTCCTTTGGTGTTGTCAACGCCCGGAAACACGCTGCCATCCGCGTCCTTGAATAGCGGGTCTAGCGATTTATCGTCCACCGCAGGAAAAACCTTGTGGGTGTGGGAGAACGTAATGGCGTCGATACCCGCCACTTTGCTCAAGGGCAGCACGGCATCCTCTGCATCTGCATATGCTTTGGCGGATCCGTTGAAGCCCGTGTGCGCCAAGGCGATGATGAGATCGGCTCCTTCAGCGCGCATCTTCGGGATGAATTTCTCGGCCGTCGCAACAATGTCCCGGGCCGCAACATGGCCTTCGAGCCATGATTTGTCCCATTGGGTAATTTGCGGCGGAACGAAGCCGATCACGCCGATTTTCAGGGTTTGCTCCTGTCCGGACTCGTCTACCAACGTTTTGGTGACAATTTCATAGGGATCAAAACGATTGACGTCATTGTCCGGATTGCCGTCTTTGTCGTCCATATACACGTTCGCGTTAACATAAGGAAAGTTGGCGCCCTTCACGGCTTCATCCAAATAATCGAGTCCATAGTTGAATTCATGATTGCCCAGTGTGGCGGCATCATACCCCATGAGGTTCATTGCTTTGTAAACGGTATGGACTTCGCCTGCTTTCAGCGGAGCGACAAGCGCCTTGTAAGTACCGAGCGGGGTTCCTTGAATCAGATCGCCGTTATCGACCAAAAATGTATTTTTTGCTTCCTGGCGGGCGGTTTTGACCAATTGGGCCGTTTTGGCCAAGCCTACCGTGTCTGAGGGGGCATCCTTGTAATAATCGTAAGAGAGAATATTCGTATGAATGTCCGTCGTTTCCATGATTCTCAGCTTTAAAGCCGCGGTGCCCGGCTCAGCCGCTGCCATAATCCCATTAAATGGCAGGGCTATCAGGCTCACCGTCAAAGATGAAATAATGAATAATCTGCTTAATTTCCTCCTCTTGATCCGGTTTTTCATATGCTGCCTCATCCTCTCATGTTATGCATGCTAACATTTTTATCATAAGGGAAAAGGTGGATGGATTACTAGAATTAAGTTTTTAAAACTATTAAAAAATAAATATAAACGATATCAGTGTATGCTTGAAAAGTTGCAATCTGGCCAAGCATTCGCTGCAACGCAATACCAATACGAATTGCATACACTCCGAAACGCAGCACAAGCACAAAGACGGCCGGGAAACCCTCAGTCGAGGACTCGCGGCCGTCTTTATATTTTTAGTGAACAACTTGGCTGCAATTACAGCTTCTTGTCATCAACACCGCTCAGCCAATTATCGATGTCCCCCATGACTGATACGACACAGCCGTCTTCGAACGGGGATATGAGACCGGCCACCTTGACGAGCTCCAGGAACGACTTGCTTCCGCCCTGCTGGCACAATTTCAGGTAATCGGCCCAAGCGGCTTTGTAGTCTTCGTTCATCCGCTTCCAGAATTGGAACGCACAAATTTGCGCAAGGGTGTAATCGATGTAATAAAACGGCGAGCGGAAAATATGCTGCTGCTTCTGCCAAAAACCTCCGCGTTCCAGATAGTCGTTTTCATCGTATTTGCGGTGCGGCAGGTATTTCTTCTCAATTTTGCGCCATGCTGCTTTGCGCTCGTCCGGCGTCGCATCCGGATTTTCATAAACGAAATGCTGGAATTCATCCACCGAAACGCCGTACGGAATGAATTGCAGCGAGCTCGCCAGATGATCAAAACGGTATTTATCTGTATCCTCCTTGAAGAACAGCTCCATCCACGGCCAAGTGAAAAACTCCATGCTCATCGAATGAATTTCGCACGCCTCATAAGTTGGAAACCCGTATTCCGGCACCTCGTAGTGGCGGCTCTCAAACACCTGGAAGGCATGCCCTACTTCATGCGTCAACACGTCGATATCTCCTGAGGTACCATTGAAATTGGAGAAGATGAAAGGAGCTTTGTAATCCGGCAAATACGTGCAATATCCGCCGCTTTGCTTGCCTTTCTTGCTGACCAGATCCATCAGCCCGTTATCCAGCATGAAGGTGAAGAACTTGTCGGTTTCCGTAGACAGCTCACGGTACATCCTCCGGCCGTTCTCCACGATCCAGTCGGGATCGCCTTTAGGCTTAGCGTTACCCGTTTTGAAACTGAATCCTTCGTCGTAATATTGCAGTTTATCGACGCCGATCCGGCGGAGTTGACGCTCTTTGAGCTTAGTGGTCACCGGCACCATATATTGGGCCACTTGATCGCGGAAATTTTGAACCATCCCGGCATTATAATCCGTACGGTTCATCCGTGCATATCCGAGCTCGACAAAATTGCGGTAGCCCAGTTTCCTGGCGATTTTGGTACGCACTTTGACCAGATCGTCATAAATGCGGTCCAATACCTGTTCATGGTCCGCCATGAATTGATATTTGGCGTCCGATGCCCGGTGCCTCATATCCCTGTCCGTCGACAATTCAAACGGCGTCAACTGAGCCAGCGTCCGTTCTTCTCCTTCGAACGGGATTTTCGCGGATGCGATGAGCTGGCTGTACTCCGTGGATAATTTGTTCTCCTGCTGCAGGTCTTCAATAATTTCAGGGCTGAATGTCTTGAGCGACATTTCCGCCAGACGGAACAGCTGCCCGCCCCATTTGGCTTCGAGCTCCTGACGGAATTTCGACTGGGTTAACGCACGATAGTAATCCGTTATGTACTCTTGAATAACCGGATTAATTTCATCGAAATAATCTTGCTCGGCCTTATAAAATTCGTCTCTTGTATCTACGGAATGGCGAATGGAGACCAGCGTCTCCTGTGTGTTGTACTCGTTGCGCAATTGATTGATGGACTCCATCACCTGGTTTTGTTGTGCTGCGCCTTCAGCCTGGTTGAACGATGCGAGCAGTTCCTTAAAACGCTGTTCAATCTTTTTCACGTCTGGACGTTCATATTGATACTCATTGAATGTCATGAATCCGACCATCCTCTCTGTTCGTGCCTTTTATTGACTATTACTCATCATACCCCAACCGAAATACATTTTTCCATGTCGATATCGGCCTGGATTGCCCCACAGAACCGCTCCTTTATCGGGATCTTGAACGACTGTCCAGAAACGTTTGGTAGTTCAAATAATAGCAATCTATCCATTTCTGAAAAGTGCCAATATAACCGGTTTCGAAGTCCCAAGGATCCTTAATTCGACATTTAAGGAGGAATCGGGAACGAAATGAATCGGCCTGAGCTGCAGAAAGGACAGGCGAATGATTACCTTCTACCCTCCCTGATATATTCATCCCTTTGCAGCTCAGGAACTTCAACCTGGACCGTATCCGGATACTTCACTCCAGCTCCGGTGTTTAAAGCAACAACGGTCTCTTCTTCTCTGATCCATCCGTTCTTTCTCAAAATTCTTGCGGCTGCAAAAACAGCAGCGCCTTCCGGGCAAATAAAAGCGCCTTCCATTGAGGCTATTCGCCGCTGCTCTTGCAAGATACTTGGATCATCAACAGCAATAGCGCAACCATCCGTCTTATAGACCGCATCCAATACCAAAAAGTCACCAAGGGCTTTCGGCACATTGATTCCGAATGCAGCCGTTGTTGAATTTTCCCAAAATTCCGAGACGGCCTTTCTTTCTTCCCAGGCTCTGACAATAGGCGCACATCCGGCTGCCTGAACAGCGACCAGACGAGGGAGCGGACCCTCAATCCAGCCTAAGGCCAGCAATTCCATCAATGCTTTATATATGCCAATAATACCTACTCCGCCGCCGGTTGGATAAAGAATGACGTCAGGCATTTTCCATCCCATTTGTTCAGCTATTTCAAGTCCCATCGTTTTCTTGCCTTCAATACGGTAAGGTTCCTTTAAAGTCGATGCATCAAATAAATTAAAATCCTTAACCGCCTGTCCTACAATCCTGCCAGCGTCGCTAATTAACCCATTGACCAGATATAAATTTGCCCCTGAAACCGCGCACTCATTTCTTGTAATCTTAGGGGCATCGAGAGGCATCACAATGATAGATTTAATGCCCGCTCTCGCTGCATACAGCGCCCATGCGGCACCGGCATTTCCATTCGTCGGCATAGCCAGCTCTTTAATTCCCAGTTCCTTTGCTTTAGAAATACCAACAGCAGCCCCTCTTGCTTTGAAGGTTCCGGTTGGTATAATGCCCTCATCCTTCATAAACAGGTTGGGGATAGCAACCGATTTACCAAAATTCCGCATTGGAATTAATGGCGTCATTCCCTCTCCCAATGAAACAATGTTCTCTTCCTTTAGTACTGGGAGTAATTCGTGATACCTCCAAAGATCAGCTGGTCTTCCCAATAAATCCTTTGGTTTAAACTCCTTTTTCAATTCATCCAGATCATAGCTGACCAGTAAAGGCGAACCGCATGTACACAGTTGATGTTTCTCATGCAAATCGTAGATTTTATTGCACTTGGGACAGTTAAGGTGGGAAACATAGCTAAACTTCATTTATCTTGCCTCCATTTTTAAGTCATTCATCGTAGTAGAACCATTCTGTACGAATGGTTTATTAATTTAAGAGTACAGGATGAATTCCTTTTATGGAATTAAAATTAACTAATCGGACTGCCGCTATTGAATGCAGCGCAGCCTGAGCCCTTAGTACCTTTACGGTATCCGAGCTTAGGCTGCGGTTGAGTGGAACGATCAGCACAATTCCCTGATTATTTTAAAAACTTTGGAGGCTTCCGGTGATGGGTAGCTTGCTCATAGGAATACGCTAATTTAATAAGAATCGGCTCACTGAATGCTTCGGATAAGAATGAAATACTTATTGGCAGCCCATCCGATCCAAACCCCGTCGGTACCGAAATAGACGGATAGCCGGATAAACTGGCCAAATTGCTGCTGCCAGGCGCCTGTCCGCATTTATAGCTTGCGTCATTTACTCCCGGAAGGGGCTGAGCGGTACAACCGCTTGTCGGAAATACAACGGCATCCAGATCATTATCTTTCAATAGTTGATCAATGACTCTACGGAACGATTCCGGACCGTACTTCAATGTGGCCTGGTAATAAGGATCCTGAAGTCCCCCTGCAGCCTCTGCTGTCTCCAGCCGTCCAAGCACGTTAGCATTTAGAGGCAGATTATTTTTTTCTGCATCCGAAATGATGTCGGACAATGTTTTGAACGGCAAAGCATTGCCCCTGGTTTTAAAATAATCTTCAAGCTGCCATTTAAATTCCAAATCTGAAATGGTGCTGTAGATTTTACCGGATACGTCAATCAGGTCCTGCGGGATTTTCAAGGAATCCACAATTACGGCCCCTTGTTTTTGCATATCTTTGATGGCGGCATTCACCGATTGGTCCACCTCCGGATTGGCTCCGAAATAATTGCGTAAAACTCCGATTCGTGCTCCCTTTAGCCCGTTCTTTTTCAAGAATGGCGTGTAGTCTTTATATGATTTTCCAATACTTTGGTAAGTCGCCGGGTCGTCAGGGTCGGCTCCTGCCACAACGCCGAGGACGATAGCGGCATCCGCGACGGAGCGGGTCATAGGTCCGCCGACATCAAACGTCAGGGAAAAGGGAATAATTCCGGAACGGCTTGTAAGCCCCAAAGTCGGTTTTATGCCCACGAGTGCGTTGCTTGCAACCGGTCCACGTATGGAACCGAGCGTGTCCGTGCCCATGCCGACCGCAGCCAAATTTGCGGCCACAGCCGCACCGGGACCGGAGCTGGACCCGGAAGGACCGCGATTCAGTTTATAAGGATTCAATGTTTGCCCGCCAAGCGAACTATATCCCCCGCCCGCAGCTCCGCCATGCGCCCATTCATCCAGGTTCCCTTTGGCCAGAATAATCGCCCCGGCGTCACGAAGTTTTTTCACCATAAACGCATCCTTAACGGGGAGTGTGTCTTTAAGAGAAGCGGATCCGCCTGTTGTCGGTATATCCGCGGTATCATAGTTGTCTTTCAATATGACTGGAACCCCGTGCAGCGGTCCTCTGGGCCCCTTGGTTTTCCTCTCCTTGTCTAATGCAATAGCAGTTTCCAGCGCATGCGGGTTCACCGTAATAATGGAATTTAAATGAGGACCTGCTTTATCGATTTCACCGATTCTTTTCAGATACAAGTTTACAAGAGCTTCCGAGGTAAGTTGTCCCGAAGCTAATGCTTTCTGAATGTCTTCAATCGTGGTCTCCTCGATGACAAACGTTTTTTTGGCCGGGGAGCTCCCTTCGGCAATTATAGAAGCAGGAACAACCACAGCAAGCATAAGCAAGAATAAGAAGGCTATTCGCAAACTGTTCAACATTCTAATCATCTCCCTCATAGATAATCATTCTGACACTGCACCTTGAATACGTTGTCACTCCTCTCAATGTTAATTAAAGTAACATAAATTATAGTAATTTCCATACTAAATAATAACCTATTAATTTGCAATACTGTGAAGTCATTCCTCCAAACAATGCGCATCAGATAAAACGAAATCAAGATAAATCCCCAGCGCGAGCGGAATGAGCAGCAACTCTTCATCACTATGTGGTATGATTGGGTGTTCTTCTTTGTTCTCTTATGCTCCCAGATATATATATATTTATCAGGTTTAGCCATGTTAAATATTGCTTAATTACAAGAGTTGCGTCTATACTAATTGATGTAATGTTATATAACCTTACGTATATGGGAGGAAATCGAATGAAACCACTCATCAAAAAGAGTGCACTTCTTTTCTTGACCGCCTGTCTGTTCTTTGGAGTTATGCAGCTGCCCGTTTACGGCAAGAACTCAAATGTAAGCCTGCAGAAAGCCAAGCCTTTTATTCTCGAGGAAGCCACCGTAGAAAGCATCCATGCGGCATTTGCCAATAAAACGCTCACTTGCGCAACTCTGGTTAAAAGTTACCTTGATCGCATTAAAGCCTATGACCAGCAAGGGCCTGCCCTTCACTCGATCATTACGGTCAACCCCATTGCCCTGAGCATTGCGGCACAGCTGGATAAACAATACAAAAACAGCAAAGGCCGAGTCGGCTCGCTGCATTGTATCCCGATCATTCTAAAGGACAACTTCAACACGTATGATATGCCAACTACCGGCGGCAATGTAGCTATGAAAGATTCGGTACCGACATCCGACGCTTTCACCGTCGACAAAATGCGCAAAGCCGGCGCCATCATCCTTGCAAAATCCAACCTGCAAGAGTTCGCGCGTGGCGGCGTATCCATCAGCAGCCTCGGCGGTCAGGTTCTCAATCCATATGATCTGACCCGCACTCCCGGCGGTTCCAGCGGCGGAACCGGCGCTGCAATCGCGGCCAACTTCGGTGTGCTGGGGACGGGCAGTGATACCGGACAATCGATCCGTTCGCCGGCTTCCGCTAACAGTCTTGTGGGAGTACGACCGACGAGAGGGTTAATCAGCCGCGGCGGCGTCATTCCGAACAGCTTCACGCAGGACGAAATTGGTCCGATTGCCCGTACAGTGAAGGACGCGGCAAAACTGCTCGACGTCATGGTTGGCTACGATCCCAACGATCCAATAACCTCATTTGGTGTTGGCAAAACTCCCCCCGGCTATGCGGCAGGATTGAAGGCGAATGCTTTGAAAGGCGCGCGCATCGGCGTCATGACTAATCTGTATGGCAAAGAGGAGCGTCACGCAGAGGTTAATAAAATCATGGAGCAAGCGATCAAGACGATGGAAGCAAAAGGAGCGACCATTATCCGTTTCACACTGCCTGAATATGACACGTTGTCACCGATCGTCGGCACCTCCCAGTGGGAGGCCAACTCTGCAATGGAACATTACTTTTCCGAACTTGGCAATGACGCTCCTGTGAAAAGCTTCAAACAACTGGTAGATTCCAAAACAGCATCACCGGATATCCAGAAGACGCTGGAATCTGAGATTGCCGTACAAGACGGTCTGAACAATCAAACGTATAAGGATCGCACACTAAACCGTGACAAACTGCGCTTGGCCGTTTCTTCCAAAATGGCCTCGCTTAAGCTTGACGCAATCCTGTACCCGCTGCAGAAGGTGCTTGTCGCACCGGCAGGCCAACCGGATCAGCCGGAGCGAAACGGTACATTGTCTAATGGCACCGGCTTCCCGGCCGTTACGTTTCCTGGCGGCTTCAGCGCCAAGACGGCCAGCGCACCGCTCGGGATACCGGTCGGCGCAGAACTGCTCGGCCGCGATTACAGCGAGCCGCTGCTGCTCTCGCTCGCTTATTCTTTCGAGCAGGCAGCAAAGACGCGCAAAGCCCCACTCAGTACTCCAGCTCTCAAGTAAGCATAAACAGCCAACATTTGTGCTTACCAGACGGTTGTGCCGAAGGTTCATTTGATCAAGGAGGGTCAAGTATGCGCACTTTTAAATTCCCTGCGTTCAAAATTTGTTTGTCCGTTTTTTTGGCCGCAACTTTATTGCTTGCCCAAATATCGCCTCTGCAAGTTTCGGCAGAAGCTCAAACCCCGTTATGGCCAAGCCTGAAAACCGTTCTGCAACCCATTATCGATTCCGCTGCCAAACAGGGGATTCAAGTTTCGGTAGGCGTAAAAGATTTGAGCGGCACTTACGACAATCAGGAAATCCTGCTCGGCTCGCCGGATAAGTATTACGCCGCGAGCACGATCAAAATGGCAATTGTTGCTCTTCTGATGCAAGAGGTGGAAGCTGGCCGATTACGTCTGGAAGATAAGCTTACGGTCAATTCCGATGTCGTTGTCGGGGGATCCGGGACGCTGAAGAATGAGAAATTTCCTCAGGATATTACCATCGAGCGCTTGGCGCGTCTAATGATCGTCCAGTCGGACAATACGGCAACGAATGTACTCATCGATCTGCTTACTTTTGAAAAAATTAATGCCTTGATTGACAATTTGGGGTTTGATGTCATGCAGTTGGGACGAAAAATGCTGACTCCTGCGAAATCCCCTGCTGAAGATAACTATGTCAATGCGGCCGAACTGTTGGCGCTGCTGGATATGCTTTACAGCGGTAGTTTGGTTTCCGACAAGTCCCGCGAACAAATCATCACGTGGATGAAGGGCCAGGAGGTTAAAACCAAATTCGGCGCCGCCCTGCCTGGCAAGCCCATCGCTCATAAAACAGGCGAGTTGGGTGACGTTAGCCATGACATCGGGTATTTTCTGGAACCGGGCAAGGAAATCGCCATTGTCGTGCTTACGAAGATTACAAAACCGGAAGATGCCGGAAAGGCGCAAGAACTCGGCAATCCGATTGTACAGCGGGTTGCCAGGGCAGTTTATAACTATCTATTGGACAACCCGTCCCCTGCTCCGTCTCCGGACTCTTGGCCTGCCCTTATACTAACTGTAAGCCCGATCATTGAAGCGGCAGCGAAGAACGGGATCCGTGTATCCGTCGGGCTTAAGGATCTCAGCACATCACAGGGCAGCCGGGAGCTGCTGCTCGGCTCCCATCAATCCTACGCGCCGGCAAGCACAATCAAAATGGCACTTGTGTCCGCGTTAATGCAGGAAGTCGATGACGGCCAATTGTCGCTGGATCAGAAAGTAACCGTTGATCCCGAAGACGTCGTAGGTGGGACAGGCTCTCTCCAGAATGAGAAGTTTCCGCAGGACGTGACTATTGAACGTTTGGCCCGTTTGATGATCACGCAATCGGATAATACGGCTACCAATGTTCTGATCGATGCGGTCGGACTCGACAAGGTTGACGCTTTAATGAACCAATTGGGCCTGAAAGTGATGCATCTCGGGCGCAAAATGTTCGCAGCCGCACCAACGCCGGCTCAAGACAACTATATCGACGCATCCGATCTTGCCGCGCTGCTTGAGAAGATTTATAAAGGAGACTTCCTCTCCGGGAAGTCCCGCGATCAGATCATCACCTGGATGAAAGCCCAGGAGGTCAAAACCAAATTTGGCGCCGCTCTGTCAGGCTTGCCGATCGCCCACAAAACCGGAGAGAATGGGAACGTTACTCATGATTCCGGCTATTTCCTGATTCCTGGAAGGGAAGTTGCGATTGCCGTCATGACCGAAGTGACCACCACCAGCAGCTTCGACGAAGCACAAACCATAGGGAATCCGGTCGTTCAGGAGATTGCCAGAGCCGTCTATCATACGATAGCATTCGACTCCGTATATACGGACGTTAATGCGGGCCACTGGGCAAGAAGCTATATTGAAGCGGCTGCCGCAGCTTCCCTTGTCAAGGGGACATCGGAAAGCACATTCAGTCCTGAACGCCTGGTTACGCGTGCGGAATTCGTCTCCATGCTCGTCCGGGCATTTGGACTGAAGCCATCCATTGGCCTTCCAACATTTGTCGATGTCGCGGCTGACAGCTGGTTTGCTGCCGATGTTGCGGCAGCTCAGGAAACTGGAATCGCAAACGGCCAGACGGACCATGTTTTCAATCCTTCAGCCCCCATAAGCCGTACTGAAATGGTATCGATGATCATCCGTGCATATGAATATGAGAATGGGTCTGTTACGGGCTTTTTGGAGAATTTGCCGTACAAAGATATAAATCATATTCCGGCATGGTCAAAAAACGCCGTGCTAAAAACACAGTATCTGGGGCTCATTAATGGATATGAGGACGGCACTTTCCGGCCGAGCGGCAATGTTACCCGTGCCGAAGCCGTTAAATCCCTTGTTTATTCCCGGATTAAATAAGGCTGAAGCAACAGACAATGACCGCGCATCAGGAAATGCATGAGGATATACAAGCGGAGATGGCACCCCACTGGAAAAAGAACATGCAGTCTTTTTCCCGGGCGGAATGATGGCTCAGCAAATTTGTCATCCCGTGCACCAGCAAATGAAAAATGGCCGTGCCCGCATATTTGCGAACAAGGCCATTTTTCGTTTTAAGCAGATTATTTCGGATTGCCGTTCTCCGGCTTATCTCATAAATTGGAACCAGCCGAAATCGAAATGGCTTCCCGGCAAAAAGATGAAGGTTACTTTTTGGCTGCCCGTTATTTTCTCCAAGTCATATACCCGCTCTTCATATCCACCGGAATGCGTGAATTCGATGAGTTGATTGCTTTCGCCATCCTCGTTTGCGAACCGGATATGAATGGTATTTTTATCAATAGGCGATTGGCCATAGACGACAAGCTTCGCTGCGCCTTCGCTTGTAAAATCCATTTGTTCAAACTCCAGGGAAACATTATTCCCTATGCCTTCAACGCCATTATCCGTAATGGTGAAGGTATCACCATAGATACGGTCGCATTCCGCAGCGTTATTCCGCTCAAAGGCGCGATTCCATTTATCAAATGTGAAGCCCTTGATATGCACTTTCTTCTGAAGGACAAAACAAATCGAAGTGATACCCGTAAGTCTTTTGGACAAGCGGTATGTCGCCTCTTGATACACATTCCACCTGGATGCTTTTTGATATATGACATCGGCCAGTAATTCACTGCCCTCTGCCTCGGGATTTCCCTCCCAGATTTGCAGTTCATACGCGTCGCTGTTCAAGGCAAAAATTGGCATGGTGATCAGATCAGAGCCATAGGGGCCAAAGTCAATATTGCTGAAGCCTACCCGGGTTTCTCCGTCTCTGCTGGTCGCTACCCCTCTTTCATTCCCGTTTCCCACTTCGCCCTTACTGAAATCGTAAAGTCCCGCCGATATGAAGCCGTAAGGATCTTTGTATGCTGTGCCCAGACCGGAGGCCTTAAATTCCAGCTGGGAAATGAGCTTGGTCTTGTCGCTGCCGTTCCTGCTCATGCAGCGGACCCGAAACTCCCCGTCACCAAGCGCCGTGATCTTCGCTTCATGACCGTAAGCTTCTATGCGGGCAAGGTTGGATACGATCCCCGCCTCGTTCACTACGCTCCATTCCACCTCTTGATAAGAAGCATGTTCAGGATACAGATTTGCCCGCACAACCGCCTCTTGTCTTGATTCGTTAAACAGCTGTCCCGAATCGCTTACAATTTCAATTTTGCGCAGCGGGATTTCTTCCTTGCTTCCCATGACGCAGGGCAGATCCTGATTTCTCATGGCTGCGGAAATCCCCTCCAACGCTCCATCCATCGCCGGAAGCGACTTAAACTCTGCAGCACCGCTTTCCAGACCGGTCGAAGAAACCTCGATACGAATCCTGCCAGGCTCCAGCGAAGCCGCGATGATGGCCATCAGTTTTCCGCTGAACAGCCTTCTGCTTATCCCTTTATAGGGATCATAGTCCGTACTGTCTCCGTTATCCAGACCGATCAGGCGGCCTGCTCCCGTTACCTGTACATGCACCCGATTGTTCGCGTTCTCCACCGGATTGCCGTCCTCATCCTCCATGGTTATTTCCACAAATATCAAGTCGGTCCCATCCGCAATAAGAGTCTCCTTATCCGCATGCAAACCAATCCTCCTCGCATCGCGAGGGGATCTTCTGACATCCGTCGCAATGACATGGCCGGCTTCATCATAAGCGAGCGCTTTGATTTCCCCTTCTTCATAAGGGATCTTCCACCAGCCGGCAAGCTGCGTTCCATGCTCATGATCAATATCATAGGTTCCGATTGTAACGCCATTACACTGCAATTCGATCCTGGGCGCATTCGAGCATACGCGGACATCAATCATTTGACCGTTATTGAAATCCCAATAAGGAAAAAGATGAACCATTGGTCTTGTCTTGTAATCCGTCCAGGCCGCTTGATAGATGTAATAGGAATCCTTCTTGAAGGTAGCCGTATCGATCTGCCCGAAATAAGAGTTCTTGGTATGGTAAGGGGTCGGCTCGCCGATATAGTCAAATCCGGTCCATATAAACTGGCCAAGGGAAAAGGGGGTATCCCTTTCTGCAAGAATGCAGGCCTCTGCCGACTTTGCGCCCCAGCTTGTTGCGCTGTTTCCTAATGCGGAGCACTGCTCGTCGTCGTCGGCAAGAATCGATCTCTCGAACGGGAAGTGATAGATGCCTCTGCTTTGGACAACGGAGGCTGTCTCGCTGCCGTATATAATCCAATCCGGATGCTCCGCATGATGGCTTTGATAATACTTCTCCGCGTAATTGTATCCCGCAGCCTTCACGATATCCGCGCATTTTCGGGCATTCTCCCAGGGCATATAATTCGAGCCGATCGTAACGGCGGCGTTGCCTTTCGGATCATACCGAAGCACTTCATCCATAAGCATCCTCGTTACATCCTGCCCTTTTGGATCGGCATGGGTATCGTAAATTTCATTGCCGATGCTCCACATCAGCAGGCTCGGATGATTGCGGTCGCGCATGACCCAGCTTTTCACATCGATACGGGCCCAATCCTTGAAGAATCTCGCGTAATCATAAGTCGTTTTCGGTCTCTCCCACATATCGAAGGCCTCCGAGACGACCAGCAGTCCCATCTCGTCCGCCAGATCCATAAGCTCGACTGCAGGCATATTGTGGGCTGTGCGGATCGCGTTAACGCCCATATCCTTCAAGATGTTAAACCTTCTTCTGAGGGCGTTTAAATTAAAAGCCGCCCCTAAGGCTCCCAGATCATGATGCTCGCAAACCCCGTTTAATTTCATTCTTCTGCCGTTTAACTGAAGACCTTGATCGGGACTTAGTGCGATTTCCCGAAACCCGATATTCTGTGTGACGGTTTCGATCATTCCCGTCTGTTGATTCGCGTCCCCATCCGCTGCAGCCAGGTGCAATTCGGTTTTCAATTGGTATAAATGAGGCTCATCCGTGCTCCACAACAGCGGTTTATTTACCGGCAGCCTTACCCAATGATGTGCGGCAGGAACACTGCCTGCCGCGATTCTATCGGAGGCGGAAGCAATCACCTGGTCCTTGTACAGAATCGTATGCGCTAGCTGCGCATCCTGATCAAGATTCATTTCGGTTTCCACTTCCACCTGCCAGCTATCGCCATCCCGTTTGGTGGTTATATAAATCCCATCCGTAACAAGATGATTGCGGTCTCTTGTCTTCAGCCACACATTCCGGTAGATGCCGGCACCGGAGTACCATCTGCTGTTCGGGCTTTGGTGCACGACCTTCACCAGGATTTCGTTATCCCCGTCTGCGACCGCATCCGTGATTTCATGCTCGAATGACGAATATCCGTATTTCCATTCTCCTGCAAATTGACCATTCACATAGACGGTAGAGTCCATATACACGCCATCGAAGCATAACAGGATCCGGTCAGCGCGATTGGCAGAGGTAAATTTCTTGCGGTACCAGCCTATACTATTTTCATATAGATTTAACGTATCGTAGATCAGCCAATCGTGGGGGAGATCGACAGGCTCGAACTTCAAATCCGCGCTACCCGCAGCTTCCAGGCTGCTTTTGGCAAATTCCCATCCATCGTTAAACAATGTCTTCTTATTCACGGTTTCATGGCTTCCTTTCCGATTGCTGAATTTATCCCTTGGTCCCCGTAACCGCAATTCCTTCAATAAAATACCGCTGGGCGAACAAATAGATGATAATAATCGGTACCAGGGACATGGTGGTGGCAGCCAAAATAAGCGGATAGTCAGCACCGTTCACCTGTTGAAAATATCGAATCCCCATCTGGATCGTGTATAGATTTTCTTTGCTCAGGTAAATCAAGGGCTGAAGAAAATCATTCCATGACCCCAGCAAATTGAATATGCCTAACGTCACGAGCGCCGGCTTGGCCAAAGGCAGTACAATCCGAAAGAATATGCCGAATTCCGAACAACCGTCGATGCGGGCGGACTCGTTCAAATCATGCGGCAGTTGAATGAAAAATTGCCGGAGCAGGAAAACGCCGTACGGACTGAATAAATGGAGCAGAATTAACGCCCAATGGGTATTGACGAGTTCCAGATTCTTCATAATGGTAAATTGCGGTATCATAATCGCCTGGCCGGGAATCATCATCGTCGCCAAGTAGAGCAAAAACAATTTGCTGTTCCCTGGGAATTTCAGCTTGGCGAAGGCATAGGCGGCAAGCGATGCCGAGATCAGCGAACCGGCTGTCGATATTACCGAGACTTTAACGGTGTTCCAATAAAAAGTGCCGAATGGAATTTTACTCCATACGTCGCTGTAATTTGACCATAATGGCTGCGTGGGAATAAGCTGCATGGAATGCTGGAAAATCGTCGCCTGATTTTTAAGCGAGCCGGACAGCATCCATATGAACGGCAGGACGGTCACAATGCATACAACCAGAAGCAGGATATAGGTCGGAACGGTCCGTAGGACCTGTTTCTTGCCAAGACCCAATCTCTTTGGGCTTTCGCCCGCTGTCAGTTCCACAATCCGCGCTCCTTTCTATTCGATCAAGAATCTTTATGCAAAAGCGCCACTTTGTGGGGTTATCATTTAATAGGTGACCCAACGTTTTTGAACCCTTAACTGAATGAGCGTCAGGATCAGGATGATGACGAACAAGACGTAGGACATCGCCGAGGCGGCGCCGAAGCGATAGTTCAGGAAGGCCGAATTGTAAATGTAATACACGAGAACGTTCGTCGATCTTCCCGGACCGCCCTGCGTCATGGCCATCACGGTATCAAAGACCTGGAACGAGCCGATGACCCCTGTCACGGCGCTAAAGAAAATAACCGGCGACAAGCCTGGAAGCGTTACGTGCAAAAATTGCTTGAACCTGTTCGCTCCGTCCAGTTCGGCCGCTTCGTACAACTGACGGGGCACGCCCTGCAGGCCGGCAAATAAAATGACGGCGTTATAGCCGACGCTTTTCCAGATGCTGACCAGCATGACGGCCGGCAACGCCAGGGAAGTCGAAGCGAGCCAGCTTGGCGGATTGCTGACGCCGACAAACCGCAGAATCGTATTAATCGGCCCGTATTGCGTAAACATCGCAGCCCAGATAATGCCGACAGCGATGGAGGCCGTAATATTCGGGAAGAAGTAGAGAACACGGAACACTTTTATTCCCCGCACCTTCACATTCATTGCAAGCGCGAGCAGAATGGACAGCGCAATGGTGACCGGCACGGTAACGACCGTGTAATAGATATTATTCCGCAATGAAATGCCGAAGGTCTGGTCTGTCAACAAATCCCGATAGTTATCCAGTCCAATAAATTTGATTGGCGTTAATCCGTCCCATTTCGTAAAGCTCAAATAAAGCGAATCCAGAACCGGGTATAAAATAAACACGAGCAAGCCGATCAGACTTGGCGCCAGGAACAAGTACGCGATACTGTATTGTTTAAAGCGGAGCATGTCTTCCCCCTCTTTGCTGTAAAGTTACGGCTTTGGCAGCGCCCTCTGCCCGCGGACGGGCAGAAAACGGTTGCGGCAATTCAGTTTATCATTTGACTTCTTTTTTGATACGGTCCTGGATGTTCTTCATGGTTTGATCCAGCGACTGCGTCTTTAACAGATAGAGAGAAGATTCTTCTTTCACAATGTTGATTCCTTGATTGTACAGCGGATCCATCGGCACTTGACTCAGAACCTTGGTATCGTCCGAGAAGACGCTGACATGCTCCGGCGTTGTCACCTTGGTCAGATACGCCTGCTTCACGGCATCGGTGCTCCAGACCGTCAATAGTCCGTTGCCGGCCATGATTTTCGCCGCTTCCTCCGAAGCGATAAATTCAGAGAGCTTCTTCGCCTCATCCATATGGCTCGTCTGCTTGTTCACCATGACGGCGGCGAACGAGCCTGTCGTAGCCGGCTCCGAGTCTTTCCAATGCGGCAGCGGAGCGACATCGTAGTTCAGCTTCACGCCTTTCTGCTGAATGGCGTCGTTCAGCATCTGTACGGCCCAGTCGCCGTTCCACATCATGGCTGCGCTTCCCTGAAGGAAGCGTCCCGCAAAATCGGCGCCCGCATTGCCGACCAGGCTTAACAAACCGGTACTAACGACCATAAGGCCAACCAACAACGATAATGTAAGCCGTTTCATATTAAACCCCCATCTTTCGATCCCATAATCTTGATGTCGCGACCATCTGCGATTATTGTAACCGTTTTAATTTCCTATGGAAACGTGTTAACATTCGGAATAAGGAACAATTCTTCAGGTCTTTCCGCACCTGGCGAACAACCCGCCGATTCGCCGATAGAGCATTTCATGATCCAACTCCTTCAGAAAATTCAGGCATAAAAGAATAACCCTCCAATCACATTGGAAGGCCGGGAAGCCCCGTGCTGACTATCAACTTTGAATACTGCGGTATTCCGTCGGCGTCATTCCCAGAAAACTCTTGAACATTTTACTAAAGGATCTTGGATCCTTATAACCCAGATATTCGGATATGTCGTTAATCTTTATGGTCGGATCCATCAGCATGGTTTTGGCTTTTTCGATTTTTATGCGGGTTACGTATTGTATGAAGGTTTCCCCGCTTTTTTCCTTAAAGTATTCACTGAAATAAGTAGGGTTAAAATGAACATAATCCGCGACCTCGGCAAGCGTCAGCTGCTTCTGCAGATGAGTATTGATGAATTCCTTGACCAATTTAATGATCTTATGGTCGCCTTTCTCGTTTCCTTCGATCTGCTTGATATAGGAAAACCGGATTTGGATCGCATGCCGGATATGGGATAAATTGCTCAGATCATTCGATGTAATAGGTAAATCCTTATCGAAGCCCTGGATGCGGTACTTACTGAAAAAATGATTCGTAATCCGCAGGATTTCATCCACATACTCCGTGATGGTCATCCGATCGCTTAACAAAGCCTGTCCAACCTCTATTGCGCCAAAAACACGGTCGGCGTCAAACGAATCCAGTGCATTCAGAAGCTGGAACTCAAACTGCTGAAGATTGGCATGCTGTATATCGGAACGCATGTTGATGCTTAAAAAATCCTTCTTGAAGCTTGTGAAAACGGCCAGTATGTCCTTGTCATGAATGGGCTTTAATAAATAATCATACGCCCTTAAACGGAGCGCGCTCTGCATGAGGGCAAACTCGTCGTACCCGGTCAGAAAAACAACCGGAATCCGATAGCCCTTCCGGGTTAATTCATCCAACGTTTCAATGCCGTCCAATCCGGGCATCTTGATGTCGCAAAAGATCAAATCAAAGGAAGCTTGCTTGATCCGCTCGATCGCTTCTATACCGTTTGCCGCCTGTTCGACTAACCATTCGGGGCTCAGCCTCTCTACCATTCGAACGATTCCGGTACGAATCAGCCATTCATCATCGACCACCAATAAACGATGCATATCCGTTTTCTCCCTTCCCTTGGTCCATCAAATCCGTGTTCGGAGCTCGACTCTGGGGATTTTGATTTGAACGGTCATCCCCTCCCCATACTCGCTGATTATGGTTAAACCGAACAGCGGCCCGTACTCCAGCTGAATTCTTGAATGCAGGTTTTTAAGGCCGATTCCCGAGCTGCCAAACGTCAGCTCAGCTGCCTCATCGGCCAGATAGGCGTTCAATTCCATTTGATCGCTGGCCGTCATGCCCGTTCCGTTATCCTGCACCATGATGAATATACCGCTTTCATACGGCTGAACCGCAATCTTGATTTTTTTCGGTCCGTTCACTTGATCAAACCCGTGATGAATGCAATTTTCGACCACGGGCTGCAGCAGAATAGGAATCGTCATGCAGTTCAAAAGCTCTTGATCCAGGTCATAGTCGACGATCAGGGAATCTCCCGAACGAATCTGCTCTATTTTGAGATAATTCCGGATCTGATGAATCTCGTCGCGAAGCTCGACCTTCGAATCTTGTTTATTCAGACTGTAACGAAGCATGCCGCCGAGGGCTGAGGTAATCTCCACGATCCCCTCCCTGTCACCGATTTCCGCCAAGGCCCGGATCGCCTCAAGGTTATTAAACAAGAAATGAGGCCGGATTTGAAGCTTGAGATTATTGAGCTCCGCTTCCTTTTGCTTAAAACGAATTTCAAGCACCTGGTTGATCAGCTCATCAATTTTCTGATTCATTTTATTGAACGCTCTTCCGACCAGGCTGATTTCCAAATTACCGTTCAAGGAATGATAGGCCACGTTAAAATCACCCTTCTCCACCTTGCCCATCAGCATGCGGAGCGTCTTTAAAGGCTTCGTGATCGTATCGGACAACAAGACGGAAACAATGACGATGACCAGAACAATAAGGGCCATTACCGTGAGAATGGTTTTATATAATATGGCTTTCCCTTGATTCATCTCGGATTCGGACACCATTCCGACGATCTTCCACCCCGTATCCGCAGAATCGATATGATGAACAATCAGTTTATCGCTGGCCGTTTTAATATCCTGTATCCTGTCATTCGAGGCATCGATATTCGGCAGCGCTTCCATATAACGGTTATTTTTGCTGTAGATATTCTGATGGTGGTCATCCAGCACAATAATATTCGAATCCTTGCCCAGATCCACAGGCTTGAAAATACTTTCCAGACCGGTAAAGTTCACATCGATGATAATAACGCCCAGGATCGGGCCATTATAGATCTTGATCGCTCTGACGACTGAAAAAGCGGGCTCCGGACGGTTAATAATTCGTGAATCATTGACCTTTCCGGTGAAAACGACCTTTCCATTCGATGCAATCGCTTTCTTGTACCAGGGCGAGCTTTTGAAGTCATACTGATAATTAATGGCTACATCATAGAGGGAGCTCGTAAAAATCTGTCCGTCTCTCCTGTAAATGGACACGCTTTGCAGGTCCTCCCTGGGATTGCGGATCGCCTGCGATAGAAGCCCTTGAATTAGTTTGAAATCCGAATCGCCTATATTCCCGGTTTGCTGCATAATATTCAAAATTTGGCTGTTATAATAGGGGAGAACCGACAGCCTGGTAAGCTCATCAAGATAGGTGTCCAAATGTTCATTGACCAGATTTACAGTATTGACCACATTATTATCCATGCTCTTGGTAATCTGATTGCTATAGATCCAGCTTGACAGCACGGTCAGGAATATCATCGGAATAAGGACCAAAGGCATAAACGTAATAATCAACTTTTTTTTAAACGTACGGGTTTCCCAATAATTTTTTAGCGATGGCAAGCTGACACCTCCATGTTGTGCCAAACGGCTCTGTGTTGTCTCACTTAATAATGAACAATCTTCAATAGTCATTGTAATTCCAGCTTAGGGATATGTACAGGATGGAAAAGACAAAATCCCCTGCCGGCCATAAGCCGCAGGGGATTCGATCTAAGGAGAGCAATCGGAAGGCACAAGGGCGAGCCAACCGGTTGCGTGATATGATTAGTGTACCTTAATGCTGTCACTGCCGGTAAAATGGTTTCCATCCTCCAGCACTCCGTTAATCTTCACTTGTACCTCGCCGGTTTGCCCCGAAAGGAGGTTAATCAGCTGTTGCCGGTCAAATTTAACCGTAAATCCCTTGGAACTATCCCCTTTGGCATCTCCCCCTTGCAAAGTGCCGCCATTCACGCTCATGGAAACGGATGACAGCCTTATATTGGAGTCTCTATTATATTCCGGGATATTTATATGAACCGTCACAGAATGATCTCCTCCATGGCTCTTAAGATTCAGCGAGCCGGGATTTACGTTTACATCCGCGATATACGTTACATAAATGTCAGGCGCTGGAGGCTGTATCATACCTTCTCCCAAATAATAGCTGGTATGCGGAGGCTGGTTGTAAGCTACATTCTGCCAAGCCACGTCCAGACGGTATAGCGGGTCGTGCATGAGCGTAGGAAGGCGATGCTCCGTAATCGCTGTCGTCGTATAAATTCGCAGCGCGCTGCTGTCGGCTGTTCTCCAGATCGCTTCTTCCCGCCAGTCGCCCAGAATATCGGCCTGCAGGCTTGGAGTGCCTTTCGTAGAATTATTGGACAGCGTACCTTCCGCAGTCAATAAGTTGTTGGTCGCGACATTTATATAATCCCATTTGTCAATCTTGCCGGGACCTGCTCCTATGGCTGAATTGTAATTATGATCCAGAAGCTCACGAAGCAGATCACCATCCCACCAGATGCCGAAGTTAGTAGAAGATGGCGTAGAGCTGCTTATCTTTTGGCCTTTTACGGTGTTTAAGCCAACGCCGGAGCCAGCCCATTGTTCCTCGCCCAAATAGTTAGGATCGATATCGGCCGACATCCCCCTGCCCGTATCTGTACCTGTAAATATCCCCCAGATGGTTTGGCCTGTAGCGGCATCCCAAACCGCTGCGCCATACGGGGAATCCTTATGCTCCATGACTTTAAATACTTCCAGACCCGGCCTGTCGGGATCCAGATCCCCTACATGAAGCGCATCGCCATGACCCAATCCTGTGCCATACAGAACTTGACCGTCCTCGCTAAAGGTCATGGCACCGTAAACAATTTCATCCCTCCCGTCGCCATCCACATCGGCCGCAGTCAAATTATGATTCCCCTGGGCTTCATAGGCGGGATTGCCGTTGCTGTTAAAGGACCATTGCTTGGTGAGCTTGCCGTCTCTCCAATTGTAGGCTGCCAATGAGGTTTTAGCGTAGTAGCCGCGAGCCATGACCAGACTCGGTCTTTTGCCGTCGAGGTAGGCGATAGTTGCAAGAAAACGGTCGACACGATTGCCGTAGTCATCGCCCCAATCGTTGACATTTCCCCGCGCTGGTTCAAAAGGTACGGAAATCATCTCTTTCCCGGTTGCGCCTTCAAACAAGGTGAGATATTCCGGACCGGATAACACATAACCTTCAGCAGTCCGGAAATCCGCGTTGGGGTCGCCTATAACCTTTCCCGTGCCATCTACGGCACCGTCAGCCGTTCTCATGGCCACTTCCGATTTACCGTCACCATCCAAATCATAAACCATAAACTGCGTGTAATGGGCTCCGGCGCGAATGTTGCGGCCAAGTGATATTCTCCACAGAAGGGTACCGTCCAGCTTATAGCTGTCGATATATACTTCACCGGTTACACCACTTTGCGAATTGTCCTTGGAATTGGAAGGATCCCATTTCAGAATAAGCTCGTATTGCCCGTCCCCATCCACATCTCCGACACTTGCATCGTTAGCGTTATACGTGTACACAGAGCCATCCTGATTGGTCCCGTCAGCCGGCTTCCGCAGGGGAACATCGAGATATGATCCACCCCAAACGCTCACTTCCTCAGACGCTGGCTGCTGCTTGCCGTTCAAGACGGCTCGAACCGTGTATGCGGCACTTGTCGTTCCAGATGCATCCAGATAGTTGGTGCTGGTGAAGATCGGAGCGTTATTTACTTTTTTCCCGTCACGGTAAAGATTAAATGAAATATCAGACGCTTCTGTACCCAGCAGCCGCCAGCTGACGAAGACCCCCTCATCGGTTTTAACCGCCACCAGTCCGCGGTCCAGATATTCCATCTGTCTCTTCTCTTGCGCTTGCCCGGTTGCAGCATCCGCGGGATTTGCTGTAACCGTTTGCAAAGGTGAGCAAACAGCCGCAATTTGAATGGAGCCAAGCAGGCACAATCCGGTTTTCTTCATAGATCGCTTCCATTTCCGTACGTTTCCCATTAACTAGAGCCTCCTATAATTGGTCATTTATCACAATTATTGTGACTCCTTAAACCTAATTCATTGGCAGTTTTACAGCAATAGGATTTTTTTGCAAACAAGATAGTATTAATTCAATAGAATAGTTCAAGTTAAATTTTCGGCATCCGCATTTCCGATTTTGACAGCCTGTCTGCGTACATGATACTGTAACTTTAAGTCTTGCATTGTGTAAAGTAAGGGAGAGATCCTGCCTATGTATGAACAGAAAACAAAAGAAACCGACAACTCTGTTATCGAGTTTATTGAAAATGTCGAGAATCTTAAGAAACGTGAAGACGCCTATAAGCTGCTGGATATATTTACAGAAACGACTGGTTATCCTGCGCGAATGTGGGGACCCAGTATAATCGGGTTTGGTTCGTATCACTACAAATACGATTCTGGTCACGAGGGTGATGCCCCGCTCGTTGGCTTTTCACCCCGAAAAGCCAAGATCAGCCTGTATTTTGCGACAGGCGACACGGAGCGGGAGGCGCTATTGCAGAAGCTCGGAAAACATACATCGGGGAAAGCCTGCGTCTACATTACCAAAGCAGCCGACATTAATCATGAAGTTTTGAAGGCGCTGATTAACCAATCTGTAAAGTTTCTGAATGAGACCTACCAAAAACAATAAAGTGATCGATCACATTACCATGTCCTGGTCTTATTGATCTCTGTCTTTTTCTGAAAAGACTGTTCCAGATCGATATCCAGCTTATTGGCAAGGTCGCAGATATTCCACACTATATCGTACATTTCCAGACCAAGACGATCTTTGATTTCTTCCATCTTCTCATGGTCCGGATGATAGGAAATATGCAATAGCTCCCTGACCATCTCTCCTACTTCGGTAACCAGAAAAAGCGATCTTTGTTCAATGGTAGACTTGTCGAACCCCTTCTCGATACTGAATTCTTTGGTATGTTTTTGCATCTCGGATATTTGCATGATTGAACAACCTTCCTTGTCATCATTATTATTTATGCATGAAACACTGAAATTTAACCCGTTGATAAAGTGAGGCACTCCATTATAAGGAGCGGCCTCGCTTTTTTTCTGTCGGGCTGTCTCTTAAAGCTCTATCCCGTTTATTGTAGAAACACACGATACATTATACTATTAACGCCGTGTTAGTTGAATAGATCAACAGAATGGAAGCCATTATTAGCCCGCTTATTTACAGAAACCAAATATGGTTAACAATGGTATACTCTAAATATAAATAAGCTGTAAAGACTGCTCCATTATGGGAGAACCTTATTATTCAACAGACTTGAATAAATAGTAAGGAGCGATGGGCATGGCACAAGCGTATTCTGCGGAAATCCCGAAGGAAAAACTGATATTAGCAAAAAAATATCCCGTTCAGATTGTCGACACGATTGGCGTCAACGCCCACTACCAGAGGCTTCATTGGCATGATATATTGGAAATCAACTTCATTAAAGCCGGGACAGGCTATTACATCATTAACGGACAGACGTTTGAATTTCAGCAGGGAGATATTTTGCTCATTAATTCAAATGATCTTCACCGCGCTTACGAGACAAAAGATCTGGTCATGCAGGTCATATCGTTCGATGCTTCCTGGTTTATGAGCAGCCTCCGGTACGATCCCGTCATCCTGTCGCCATTTAAGGAGATGGGGGTTAGTTTTACGAATCTGCTCGACCGGAATAATCAGCAAATCGGGATGCTCCGCTCGCTTCTGCTGGAAATTCAGGATGAGCATAACCGCAAAGAAAGCTCCTATGAATCCATCGTTTACTCCATTATGCTCCGTTTCCTGGCTACCGTTAACAGACACTTCCGCAATACAAGCATGAACCGTGCCAAACAGGCCATCAACGCCCAGCAATTAGAGAAAATACGCAACGTCATTCATGCGATGGAGGAAAATTATACCCATGCATGGACACTGGAAGAGCTTGCCTCGCTCGTTTACCTCAGCCCCTCCCGCTTCAGTGATCTGTTCCGGTATGCGGTCGACACTCCGCCTCTGCTTTATTTGATTCATATCCGCCTGGAACGCGCTATTGAGCTGCTTGAAAGCAATTCTATGAAAATTATGGATGTTGCCCATGAATGCGGTTTCCGCAGTTTATCCAATTTCAATCGCCTGTTTAAGAAGCATATCGGGGCTTCTCCTAAAAAACTCAAGAACCACCATTGGAAACAAACAGTAAGATAGTGTTGCTTTATAAGCGATTTGATGGAGAATAACGGTATTTCTCCCTCTATAATAAGGAAATAAGGAATATTTAAGGGGGAATCAGATGCTGCAGACGAAAACCTCCAGACTGACACGTTTGTGGCGGCAATGGGATATTCAACTCATGGTAGTGCCTGCATTGCTTTTCATATTTGTGTTCAGTTACATCCCCATGTACGGAGTATTAATGGCCTTTCAGGACTACAGCATCTTCAAAGGTTTTCTGAACAGCCCCTGGGTAGGCTTTAAGCACTTTGAGATGTTTTTTCAGGCACCTGAGTTCTGGACCATCATGCGCAACACGTTAGTCATCAGCATACTGAAGCTTGGCATCGGTTTCCCGGCCCCCATTCTATTGGCGTTAATTCTGAACGAAGTCGGTCACCGCACCTTCAAGCGCATCGTGCAAACCATCAGCTATTTGCCCCACTTCCTGTCATGGGTAATCGTGTCCGGATTCGTCATTTCCATGCTGTCTACGGATAATGGGAGTATCAACATCCTGCTGCAGGCGCTTCACATTATTGATGAGCCGCTGAATTTCCTGTCGATTCCCGAATACTTCTGGGCCATTCTCGTGGCGACTGGGGTGTGGAAGGAAATCGGTTTTGCCTCTATCGTTTATTTAGCCGCGATTGCAGGCATAAACCCTCATTTATACGAGGCCGCCGCTATAGACGGAGCCAGCAGGATCAGGCAGATCTTTGCCATCACCCTCCCTTCAATTATGCCGGTCATTATCGTATTCTCGATTCTGGCAATCGGCAATCTGTTGAACGCCGGCTTTGAGGACATTCTCCTGTTAGCCGCAAACCCTGTGCTCCGCGACGTCAGCGATGTCATTGAAACTTACGTATACCGCGTCGGCATTAACAATTCCAGGTTTTCGTATGCAACGGCGGCCGGGCTCTTCAAAGCCGTTATCAGTGTCGGACTTCTGGCAGGCGCTAACTATCTGGCCCGGAAATCAGGCAACAGCTTATGGTAGCGGGAAAGAGAGGGTAAAGCTATGAAACTGTCATTAGGCGACAAAACATTCGTCGGAATCAATTATTTTTTGCTGACGCTGCTTGGCTTTTCCTCCTTTTATCCATTCTGGAACGCTGCCGTTATTTCATTCAACTCCGGTACAGATACCATGCTCGGCGGCATTACGTTCTGGCCCCGGGTGTTCTCCCTGCAAAATTACGAGGTCGTATTCAAGGACGAACGGCTGGTCAATGGCTTTATCATTTCCGTGCTCCGAACGGCGGTCGGAACGGCCTTGTCGATTTCCGCCACCGCCATATTCGCCTACGGCATGACCAAAAAGCAGCTGATAGGACGCAAATATTACATGATCATGTGTATTGTCACGATGTACTTCAGCGGTGGCCTGATTCCGAGCTATTTGCTCATCCGTGAGCTGGAATTAATGAACACCTTCTGGGTCATGGTCATCCCGGGCATTATCAGCGTCTGGAACATGATTATTTTCCGTACATTTTTTGCGGGCATTCCAAGCGGTCTGGAGGAATCGGCGCAAATTGACGGCTCCTCCAATTGGGGCATTCTGTTTCGCATCATCTTCCCCTTATCCGGCCCGGTCATTGCGACATTATCGCTGTTCACAGCCGTGTATCACTGGAATGACTGGTTTACGCCAGGCTTGTATATATCGAATGTGGATCTTCTCCCTATTCAAACGAAGCTTCAGCAAATTCTGAACTCCAATATTATGGCGGAGCAGATGGCCCAGATGGATTCAGCGGCGCAGGGCCGGTTAAACTCGATGAAGGCCGTAACGACCAAATCCTTGTCGATGGCTACAATGATGGTCGCGACCGTACCGATTCTATGCGTCTATCCTTTAGTGCAGAAATACTTTGTGAAGGGTGTTCTTATCGGCTCTTTGAAAGAATAAGCGAGGTTAACGATTATTGCCAGTAATCAAGGGGAGGGAGTTTGGAGATGCAAAAAATCAAAAGAACGTATCAAGCCGCCTTGTCAGCCGTACTCGCTGCCGCAATGGTTATAACGGGATGCTCCGGCAACAACGAGCTGTCCCCGGGGACAAACGAAGGGGATCCCCCTGCGGAAACTTCCTTTGTGTTAGGCGAGACGCCGCTCGATTTTTCCTTCTATGGGCATTATGACTGGTATACGATGCCGAATTGGGGCGAGGATTCCGCTACCAAGTGGATCCAGGACAATAAAAAAATCAACATTACCCCGATCAGCTCGGGCGGCAACGCCCAGCAAAAGTTCAATACGATGATCGTTTCGGGCGAGCTGCCCGACGTCATCTGGATGGAACGCGATGCCGATGTCGAGAAGCTTCGTTCCGAGGGTATGCTCGTGCCGTTCGATGAGTACCTGGAGAAATACCCCAATTTGAAAAAATGGGCCGGAGAAGATGCGATTGACATGCTGCGGTCCCCGGACGGCAAGCTTTATCAATTCCCGAACTGGTATACGACGCAACCTAACGGCAATGCAGGCTATTTGGTAAACAAGAAAATTTATGAGGAGCTTGGTTCCCCCAGCCTGGAAACGACCGATGAGCTGTTTGATTACCTGAAACAAGTTAAGGAAAAGTATCCGGATGTCGTACCGCTTGAAGTCGGGCAAAGCGCTTCGGGTATCGACATTCTGGTATCGGCCTTCGCGGAAAACCGCCCTCCCACATTCAACGCTATGATGGCGGTACCGTCCGGCGATAAGCTGACTTCCCTCTTCACCGATCCGGTCTACCGGGAATTCATCCAATTTGCCAGCAGGCTGTATCGGGAAGGGCTGATTTCACAGGACTCCTTCACGCAAAAGCTGGAGCAGGTCGAGCAAAAGGTGCTGACCGGCAAAATCGCAGTGTTCATCGCATCCAGTCCAACCGAATTCGGATCAATTGGCAACACGCTCCTGAAGGAGCAGGACCCTGACGCCGGTTACATTATGGTTTGGCCGGTGCATAAGGAGGGTCTTGACCGCAACAAAATTTTCCCTGGCGACTACACACAGCTGGGCTGGAACGTCAGCGTCATAACAAAAGCGGCCAAAGATCCGGAGGCCATCTTCGCATTCCTCGACTGGTTTACCGGCCCTGAAGGCCAGCGTATCATTATGTGGGGACCTGAAGGCTTATACTGGGAAGGCACGGATGAGAATGAATATCCTCTCTTCAATGATGCGTTTGTAACGAAAGCGGCTGACCGCGAGAAATTAATGTCTGCTATTGTGAACTTTCAATGGAACGGCAATACCGTATATGTCGATAAATCCAAAATGAAATTCGAGTCCACCCTTCCGCCTGAAAAGCGCAGCTGGGATACGTACTGGCAGTCAGAAATAACGTGGAAAACCCAGTTTAATACAACGGAATTTGTAAACCTGACTCCGGCGGGCGATACGGAAGAGGGCATTGCCCAGCAAAGCGTATTCGATATTTATGAAAAAGCAAGAGCGAGTGCCATCATGAATGCGAAAACCGATGAGGAAGTATCCTCCGTCCTGGATCAGGCCGAGGCCGATGCGCAGCAAGCGGGCTACGAGAAGCTTCTGCAGTATAAGACGGAAAAATGGCAGGAAAACAAGAGCAAGCTTGAATAAGTAATCTCCATGGCGCAAAAGTCGCACCTTTGTGCGACTTTTGCAAAGCGAATGGGGTCCAGCTCGTTCAACTTATATAGTCCAAAGTATTCTTGATATCCACGCTCCGCTTTAACTAGCCCTTTACCGCTCCCTCAATCATTCCTGCAATCAATTGCTTCTGAAAGATCAAGACAATGATCAACAGGGGAAGCACGCTTATGACCGAACCGGCCATGATGAGATGGTAGGGCGTATTATTGCTATCTTCCAGTGCTTTGAGCGCAACAGATAATGTCATATGCTCTTGAGATCTCAAGATAACGGAAGGCCACAGGAAGTTGTTCCACTGCTTGACGAACAGGATAATGCCTAATCCCGCAAAGCCCGATTTTAAATTCGGCAATACAATTCGACGGAAAAGCTTGAATTCACTGCAGCCGTCAATACGTGCCGCTTCCAGCATCTCATCCGGAAGCGATGTACAATATTGACGCATGAAAAATATACCAAAGGCGTTTGCCAGGTCGGGTAAAATTACTCCCCAGATGTTATCTATTAAATGTAAGCCTTTATATATTGAGAATAACGGTACCATAGTAGCCTCGTGCGGTATCATAAGAGAAGCAAGTACGAATATGAACAAAATCTTCTTACCCTTGAAATGATACTTCGCAAAGGCAAAACCACCCAAACCGCAGAACAGTAATGCAATCAGCGTCGAAGTCGAAGACAGCAAGAAGCTGTTCCATGTGATGATGCCGAATTTCCGATTTACAAATAGCTCCGTGAAATTCTCCCAGTGTAGTTTTAATGGAATCCAGATCGGCGGATTCACAAATATTTCACTGATGTCCTTAAGTGAAGAACTGAACAGCCAGAACAGCGGAAATAGTGTTGCCAGTGAAATTAAGGTCATCAGTATGAAGGCCAGCGTCGATGTCCAGCCCCGCTTCGTACTGGATGCGGCAGCTGCTCGACGCATTGTCACCGTTTTTTCCATGAATTTTCCCCCATTCCTAATCTTTATCATCGAATACGCGCATCTGAATTAATGAAATCGCCATCATCAGAATAAAAAAGCAGACGGCAATCGAAGATGCGTATCCGAAATTAAAGTTTTGGAAACTCTCATTATACAGCATTAGAATTGGGGTCAATGTCGAATTAAGCGGCCCGCCCTGAGTCAGGATAAACGGCTCTGTAAACAGCGAGAACGTTCCAATCGTAGAGAGCACGGTACAGAACAGGAGCATTTTTTTGACCAAAGGAATCGTGATAAGAAAAAAGCTCTTCAATTTGGTTGATCCATCCACATAAGCCGCTTCATACAAATCCTTAGATATGCTCTGCAGCCCCGTCATAAGCAGGAGCATATTGTAGCCAATCCAACGGTACAACACCATCACCGCTACGGAAATGCGAGCCCACCAGGGGGATTCCAGCCAAGGTATCGGACTATCGATCAGCCCCATATTGTCAAGTACAGTGTTGATCAAACCATCCTGGGTATTAAACAGCAAGACGAACACGAATGATACAGCCACTACCGATACAAAGTTGGGCACAAACAGAGCCATCCGAAAAAAGCCTTTTCCAACCATCCAATTGGAATTCAGAATGGAAGCAAAGATAAGTCCAAGAAACAGCATTATCGGCACGTACATCAAGAAGATAATCGAGCTGTTCCAGAGGGATAACCAAAAGTTCTTATCCCCGAACAGCTCAATATAATTATCAAATCCGATCATCGTCTTCTCGCCAGAACCATTCCAGTCCGTAAAGCTGATATAGAACGAATACAGAATGGGATACAAGGAGAAGACGAAAAACAATATGAAATAGGGTGATATGTATATATAGGGAGCAAACAATAGCTGCTTGTTCCATTTGGAAGTCTTCATATCGTCCCCTCCTGACATGTTAATTAATTTCTCTTCGTCTTGCTGCGAAGCTCATTCGCCATTTCCTTTAGCGCCTGCTCAGAGCTAACATTATTGAGAAATACTTTAGCCCATACATCAGTCATCAGCTTGTTTGCCATTGGAAAATCGGACGTATATGCGAGCGGATACGTATTTGCGAGAGATTGGGCGTACACTTTACGAATCGCTTGATTATTGAAATAGGCTGATGTTTCTTCCATCGATGCATCATCATTCACCATCAGAGCCGGAAACAGGCCTGCACCCGTCATCATTTTCACTTGCGATTCTTCATTGCCAAGCATGAATTCAATGAAATCCCAAGCCTCTTCGGGATGCTTGGAGTTTTTGTTGATTGCCAGATTCGCTCCACCCTGGTTAGCACCCGTATAGGTGTCATCCTTCGACCATTTCGGCATCATCGTTACGGACCATTTCCCCTTGTCTGACGGAGAATACTGATTCTCGATTATCGCATCATGCCATGAGCCCCCAACAACCGTAGCGATCTTCCCATCACGAATACCGTTACCCCATTGATCGGTGTTCGCACGAGCATCGAAAACAAGCCCATCTTTCTGCATCTTGATCAGGAAATCTGCCGATTCCTTCACTTCCGGAGAATCCACGGCTACCTTCCCCTGGTCATCGAAGTACCACAAGCCACGCTGCCACAGCATCGATTCAAACATCCGGCTGCTGGAATTTGTCTTGGAATCCCCGTACATGAAAGCTCCTGTTTTCTCTTTGACCAGCTTGGCAGCCTCATAATAGTCATCCCAGGTCTGAATCTTCTTGGCGACCTCTTCGGGATCGGTAGGAAGACCAGCTTGGGCAAACAGATCATTACGATAGAACATCACGACCGGACCGCTATCCCAGGGCATTGCGTATATTTTTCCATCCCGAGTGGCATCTTCCCATTTATAAGCACTCATCTTATCCTTGTAAGGCTCCACGCGCGAGGTAATGTCCAGCAAGGAATCGATTTGTACGATTTGAGATAGATTGGTGGACTCCACAGCTACAATATCCGGTACCTCATCTTCCGTACTTGAAGTAATTAAATATTTGGAGTACAAGTCGGTAGACTTCATGGTTTGAAACTCAATCTCGATATTCGGATACTTGGCTTTGAAAGCATCCATATTCAAATCCAATCCGTCTTTTGCCGTCTCCCAAATCCATACAACCAGCTTGACCTTCTCATCGCTTGTTCCCGGATCATTCGATGCAGCCTGCTTGGTGGAGCTGGAGCAAGCGCTGGCCAGTAAAGAAATCATGAGACAAGCAATGAGTACATACAGCGTACTTTTTCTTTTCATAAGTCGTAACCCCCTAGTCATTTCTTCATTCTTATCATAAATATTTTGTAAGGGATTTCATACCGACAGACGTTTGATATTAGTGTGATCTTTTCCGATAAATAAAAAAAAAGCCCGGAGAACCCGGGCCATTATCGTCTATTTGTTTGAATGAATCGTCATTTTGTTAGTGTCCGGTATTGCCCTGGCGTAAGCTCGGCACGCTTCTTAAACCATTTCGAGAAATATTTAACATCGTTAATACCTATCTTCTCCGCCACTTCCTCTGTTCGAATGGTGGTAGCCGTCAGCAGTTCCTTGGCTTTCTCCAGCTTGCGCTCTGAAATAAAGGATATAATACTGCACCCTGTAGCTTCCTTGAATATCGTGCTGAAATAACTCCGGCTAACTCCGATATATGTCGCCACATCCGCGGCTCGAAGGTCTGAATCCAGATGCTGGTCAATATAGTCGATAGCTTCAATAATATCTTCCTTATGCGCCGTACTTAACAGCTCGTTATGAGACTCCACTCCCCATAACCGATACAACTTGCTTATGGCAGCGAACCAGTCCTCCACGCTTGTAACGGGACCTGCCTGCCGCCACTCGATCGTATTGTCCTGAAATTTCATCTCTACCAGTTTGGATTGTACGATGCCCAGTAATTGTTGATCACACACAATGAGGTCCGAATAGGCGTCTATTTCTAACGTCTTCAATTGATCCTGGTGAGCCATAGACAGGTCCTTCCATTGTTTCTGATAGGATCGATTAACGGTTTCTTTCTCCTTGGGGATGTATAGGTGAAAGATATAAGCCCCGGACAGCATCCAATTCCACTGCAGCCGAAGATGCTGCATAAGATGCTCTTTTGCCGCATGACCGCGATGATGAAGCCATGTACCCAGAGCTTCTGCAGACTGATCCTGTTGATTCTTCACCACAGACAGAGAGGTCTGCTGCTTCGCGGTCATCTTCTCAATCTCTATGCGTACACGGTTCAGGGAGTTATCAATATGCTCATCGTCCATATCCGTCTTTACAATGTAATCGCTCACCCCAATTTGAATCCCATGCCTGGCATACGCAAAATCCCGGTGACAGCTCAGAAACAGAATGGCAGTCTCTGGCGCTTCTTCTTTTATCTTCTGGGCCAGCTCTATTCCATCCATCTCCGGCATGACAATATCCGTAATCACAAGCTGGGGACGATACTTCAAAAACTTCTGCCAGCCGAGGCTCCCATTTGGCGCATCGTCTACAACGGTCATCCGATGCTTCTCCCAATCTATGGTCATTCGCAGACCTTTACGCACGAGTTGTTCATCATCTACAATTAATACTTTGAGTGAGGATTGAGCTCTCTCGTTATTGGCCATGCCAACGTCACCTTCGTTCCTATATTTCTGTTTGATTCCAACGTTAGGCCGTATGCATTACCGAAATGAAGTTTAAACCGTTCATCCACATTTCTTAGACCCAACCCGCCCTGCTTACCCGGAATCTTCATCCCGGAACTTATGAACTCCATATGCTCCAGCTTGACCCCGACCCCATCATCCTCTAGCTCCATATATAATTCACAATTGACAGTGAAAATTCTCATGTTAATGTGACCAAGACCATCCCGAAATCCATGGAAAAATATATTTTCAAGTAATGGCTGAAACACCATCCGGGGAACCAGACAATCGTCAAGCCCCGGTTGTATGTCAAACACGCAGGTGAAAACATCTTCGTACCGAAACCGCTGAATCTCTATGAAATGGCGGGCGATCTCCAGTTCCTTGTGAAGAGGGACAAGCGTCTGTTTGAAGTTAAAGCTTCCGTCCAGAACCACGATTAAATGCTGCAGCATTTTAAGGATTTCCGGCTGATGGGCTAACTTTGCTTTCCACTGTATAGAATTCAATGTATTGAATAAGAGATGCGGATTGATCTGGTAATGCAGCGCCCTGAGCTCTGCGTCGCTCTTCAGCTTCTCCGTCCGGCTAATCTCGTGAACCAGGCCTTGTATCTGGCCGGTCATCCTGTTGAAGGTTTCACTTAGATAACCAAGCTCATCCGACGACATCACCGGTGTGCGTATCAACAGATCTCCATCGCCAAATCTACGCATCGATTGGGCCAGCTTCATAATCGGCCTTGTAAATCGGAACGAGAAGAAGCCTGCCATTATAACCCCCACGATGACAGCCAATACAGCAATAAATAGCGAGTATCGCAAAATAACTGTGGAGGATTCGTAGAAAGTGGCATAAGGAATTCTCGCTTCCACAATCCAGTCTTCCGTATCCAAGGAGCGGGACCAGACAATATCATCGTCCTGATTCACATAATCGGAGGACGTCTGCAGCAGAATCTCCCCCGACGCATCCATGATCAGCAAATGGGACTGCATATCCTTCTCAAAAGCTCTGATCAAGCTCAGTATCGTATCCGCTTTCATATCAATCAATATCCGGCTCCCGCTGGGAAATCCAAGACCATTCTTAAGCGGCACGATCAGGCTGATCGCATAATCATCATTAGGCGTCGAATAGTAATCCGGAATATGGATCACGACATGTCTATTATTGTAAGCGGATACATACGACCAAAAGGACGAGCTTGCCAGGTTATCCATACTCACTGAGCTATTTCCGATGACTCTACCCGAAGGAGTAATAACCGCCACTTTGAAAATGTTGGTACTTTCAATAGAGGACAGATAGTTTTGAAAATCTCTTTCTTCAACGTATTGTGCATAGGTTGTTGGAGGCTTGTCACCAATGAATATGGATGAGGCAATCATATAAGCTAAGATATTGCCTGTAATTTGATCCATCTGCTTGATATTGGAATCAAAATGCAGCTTTAGCTGCTCCACTGCATACATGCCATAGCTGCCAAACTGTGAATTAACGACTTTGGACGATTTATGATAAGAAAAATAGCCAAGCGTGCCCAACGGCAGTACGGCAACAATGAAAAAGATGAGCAGAAGCTTAGTTCGGACATTTCCAGCCATCCTGATCCAAGACAATCTTCCCTTAAAGCCGCTCATAATCAATACCCTCTTCTAGCTAGTCATTTTATATGCTGAATATTGAACCATCACAGTATATCAAAAAACACCTTTAATTTGAACAAATGGTGTCCCTAAAGTTTTCGCTTCGGGGACACCTTCTATCTCGTGCTTATTCATCTTCCTTAAATACAGGCATAATACTAATCTCAAATGTAAACTGCTTCTCGTCCAGCCGGTAGACTTCCAGAAGCTCCGGCCCGCAGGAGTTGGAGCCTGCACCGCTCATTTTATAGTCCAGGTGAACGATGGTCTCGTCACGGCGGACGAGTTCATAGGCATTCATCGCATGAGTCAGATCCTCCGGAGTATAGTGGGAAGCATTAAATGAGAATGGTTTAGCTCCCGAGAACTTCAACCCCATCCCCTGCTCATTGGATACGGTCACCCAGTCGGTGCCATTATGGGATCCGTTCTCTTGCGGCATAATGTATGGCGTAAACAAATCGTCAACTGACGTTAAATATTTCCCTTTTCGCGTGCTTTGCTGTTTATCGATATAGCTCTCATGAGGACCATTTCCGAAATACTCCACTTCCTCGGTTCCTGCCGGCATCGTCAGCTGCACTCCGAATCGGGGTACGAATAAGAGATCCTCCCGAACTTGAGCTTCAACCTTCATCTTGATCTCGCCATTGCCGGTCACACGCCAGTATGCTAATCCATTCAACACAGGCGGTTTAGTGTGACCGCCCAAAGAGAAGTTAACTTTAATATCTACAGATGACGCCCCCTGATCTGTCACACTTGCCTCGTATATATGCATATGTGCGCGATCATAGCCTTCTTCCAGCCACTTTGCCTTAATCTTACGGTCATTATCAATTGGGGCTCTCCAAATGTTGAAGCTCAGCGGCTTCTTGATCATATCTACGCCATGCCTGGACACGGAGATGAAGGTCCCGTTGTATAAATCAAACACATGACGGAAATCAAAGCCTTCGATGATCAATTGCTGATCGGCTTCCATCAGCTTGATTGGCGGATAATTAACCGCAGATGCTGGCAGCGCCAGCCTTTCAACAGGCAGCTCAAACTGTTCAAAAGTCACTTCATGACCCGCACTCGCCCAGACCGTATCCTGCTTCAACCGACAGGACAAGGTCAGCAGATAGGTTTCATTGGATGCCTCTGGCCATGAATAGTCCAGCTTCACTGCCTTCGAGGTATGCGGAGCGATCAGCTCCAGCTCCAGCTGGCCTTGCTCGGCGAATTCTCCATCTTTCTCCGTCTTCCAATACAGAGTCAAGTGAGAAAGATCAATAAAATCATATAAGTTCGTTACCTGGACGTAGCCTTCCTCCAGGTTCCCCGCTTCCAGTCGAATCGGGGCTATCACCTTCTTCAATTCGAGAAGACCGGTATGAGGGATTCGATCGGGTGAGACAAGCCCATCAATACAAAAATTGCCGTCATTGGGCTGATCTCCAAAATTACCGCCATAGGCGAAATAACGCGTTCCATCATTATTGGTTGTCAAAATACCGTGATCGGACCATTCCCATACACAACCGCCCATCAGCTTTGGATATTTATAGATGACATCCCAATAATCCTTTAAATCGCCGGGACCATTTCCCATAGCATGGCTGTATTCACACATGAACATCGGCTTCGTACTGTTCTCATCCTTGGCGTAGGCCTCAATATAAGCCGGGGAGGAATACATTCGGCTCTCCATATCCAGCACAGCCGTATCGGGACTTCCCAAATGTCTCGGGTCGGAGCCTTCATAATGAACAGGTCTGGAATTGTCTCTTGCCTTCGTCCATTTAGCCATCGACATATGATTGGCGCCGTACCCGGATTCATTACCCATGGACCAGATCACGACAGAAGGATGGTTTTTATCACGCTCTATCATACGCTCTGCCCGTTCGACAAATACATGTTCCCATTCCGGCAAACGCGTCAGCATATTGAAATTGCCTACTGCATGAAACACCCCGTGACACTCCAAATCCGCTTCATCTATCACATAGAAGCCATATTCATTGCAGAGCTGCAGAAAGCGTGAGTCATTCGGGTAATGTGACGCTCTTATCGTATTAATATTGTGGGATTTCATCAGCTTCAAGTCTCGAATCATATGATTGACCGGTATCGTTTGTCCCAGCTGCGGGTGAGAATCATGACGATTTACTCCCTTTAGCTTCACAGCCATGCCATTAATCTTGAATACCCCGTCAATAATCTCCACCCGTCTGAAGCCGACTGCAAAATGAAGCACTTCGTCTGCAGCATAAATATATAATTGATATAAATATGGGGTTTCGGCAGACCACAGCTTAGGCTTGTCTATCTGGAGTTCGATGCTCCCCTTGCCATCTACGGTAACCGCTCCCGATGCCTGGACATGGCCTTCTCTGTCAGTAAGCTTCACTTGAGCTTCCAGCGCACCGATCGTATCCAGCTCACAGATTATTGTTCCAACTTGATAATCGCTTGTCAATTCCATACGATTGAACAGGTCCCGAACATGGGTATGATTGCGTGCCAGCAAATAGACATCCCTAAAAATCCCTGAGAATCTCCACAAATCCTGATCCTCGATATAAGAGCCGTCACACCATTTCAAGACCATCACAGCAATCTTGTTATTTCCAGCTTGCACATAGGGTGAAATATCAAACTCCGCAGGCATGCGGCTGCCCTGACTATACCCCACCCATTTCCCGTTGATCCAGAGGTAAAAACAGGAATTCACACCTTCGAACACGATATACTTTTGTTTGCCATCCCAATCGCTTGATAGATTAAAATCCCTTACGTATAAACCTGCCGGGTTAGCATTCGGTACATACGGCGGATCACAAGGAAACGGATAGTTCACGTTCGTATAGTGAAGCTGGTCATACCCTTTGACCTGCCAGCATGAAGGGACAATCAGGTCATCCCAACTGCTGACATCTGCATCCATCTGATAGAATCCATTCTCTACATGTTGAACCGACTCATGATATTTAAATTTCCAGCTGCCATTAAGTGTACGGTAAAATGGAGACTTTCCCCGCTTTTGTCTCAAAGCGGATTCCGCATCCCCGTAAGGTATATAATAAGCTCTTGCCGCTTCTCTGCTCTTCTGCAGCACGCTCAAATCTTCCCAATACTTCGGTACATTAATCATGCCTTTTCTCCTCATAACATCGAATTAGGTTAGGTATACGCACCATCCATTGTAATCGATAGTAAAGGGCTCTCATACCGACACTTGTTTGATTGCAGTGTCATTTTGTTTGAAGTGATGGTCTTTTCATCCTACCACTCGGCGACCGACCCGTCCTTATGTCTCCATATCGGATTTCTCCACCTGTGCGGAGATTCCGACGCCATCTTACGGACATACTCCTCATTAACTGTAATACCGAGACCCGGACCCTGCGGAATCTTCACAAAACCATCCTCGTAGGAGAATACGCCGGGGTCCGTTACATAATCAAGCAGATCATTTCCTTGGTTGTAATGTATCCCTAGGCTTTGTTCCTGAATGATTGCATTATGAGCGGTTGCGTCAACCTGCAGACAGGCAGCCAGTGCAATCGGGCCCAGAGGACAATGAGGGGCTACTGCAACATCGTAAGCCTCCGCCATCGCAAAGATTTTCTTGCACTCTGTAATTCCGCCTGCATGCGATAAATCCGGTTGAATGATATCCACGTAACCGTCTTCCAGCAATGATTTGAAGTCCCAGCGCGAGAACATTCTCTCTCCCGTCGCAATCGGCGTACTTGTATGATTGGCAATATCCCGGAGTGCCTCGTTATTCTCCGGAAGCACAGGTTCTTCGATAAACATCAGCCTGTAAGGCTCGAGTGACTGGGCAAGCACCTTTGCCATGGGTTTATGAATACGGCCGTGAAAGTCTACGCCGATGCCAAAGTCCGGACCGGTGGCAGCGCGGATCGCTGCTACCCGTTCCACGACCTGATCCACCTTGTGATAGCTATCGATATACTGCATCTCTTCCGTAGCGTTCATCTTGATTGCTGTAAAGCCTGCATGCTGTTTGTCCAACGCCGCTTGTCCAACATCACTCGGTCGATCCCCGCCGATCCAGGAATAGACACGCATCGAATCCCGGCATGCCCCGCCAAGCAGCTGATATATTGGAGCATTGTAATATTTCCCCTTGATATCCCACAACGCCTGGTCAATTCCGGCGATCGCGCTCATCAGTATGGGGCCGCCGCGGTAGAAGCTGCCGCGGTACATGACTTGCCAATGATCCTCAATGCGAAGCGGATCTTTCCCGATCAGATGATCCATGAGTTCATCTACAGCCGCTTGCACCGTATGAGCCTTGCCTTCGATTACGGGCTCTCCCCATCCAACTACTCCTTCATCCGTTTCAATTTTCAAGAACAGCCACCGGGGCGGTACGATAAAAGTTTCAAACTTTGTAATTTTCAAATTTAACCTCTCCCTATTCTCTCGCTTTTTGGATTTCCAGTCTGAATTGCCGAGCTAAATCTGTAAGCTCATCGTACCGTTCCTCTTCAATCGCACTCTTGTTCGTTAAAGAACTCCCGATGCCGACGGCCACAGCGCCTGCACGAATAAATTGGCCCGCATTGTCCAAGGTAACTCCACCTGTTGGCATCATCGGTATATGTCCTAATGGAGCCGACAGCTCTTTTATATAATTGATGCCCAGTGAGGAGCCCGGAAAAATTTTGAGCATGTCCGCACCATATTGATATCCCTTCACGATCTCGGTCGGCGTCATAACTCCTGGAATCGAGATCCTGCCATATTGATTGGTTAGACGGATCGTAGCTTCATCCAGGATCGGAGAGAATATAAAATCAGCGCCTGCTTCGATCGCTGTCTTCGCTGTTTGTTCGTCTAATACGGTACCTGCGCCAACCAGGACCTTCCCTTCGTATCTCTCTTTCAAGCAGGCAATAATTTCATATGCCCGGTCTGTATCAACCGTAACCTCCAGCGCTTCTACGCCGCCTGCCACCAGTGCATCCGTAATCCGGATAACCTTGTTATACGGGGGTCTTCGAATAACTGCAACGATGCCGGAATCCTTTAACTGCTGCAGCTGTTCCGTTTTGTTCATGATAATTCCACCTCTTAACGTGTCGCATTTTTTGTTCATCCTGTATCAATCTATTCATAAATCCGGCGGCGAAGCCGTCTCCCGCATCCACCGGATCAACCTCCTATCCTCCTCCTCTGCCACAAAGGCAGGCAATATAGATCATATCTATATTTAATTGATCTATTAAATTTGTATAAAAACCCGATTTACAATAGCATTTCACAACTAAAATGACTAAAAAAACACAATACATTGTTCATAGATCGGATCTTTATGAAGGTATCATAGTATCTTTATTTCTAGATGTCAATACGTTTTATTATTAGGAGAAGCTTGTACGATTGTGTTAGTATAAACCTAATATAAAGGTACACAGGGGATTCTTACGATGAAAAAAACGACATTCGCAATGACAGTTGATGTGCTTGAGCAGAAAATTAGAAGTGGGGAATGGCCGCCTGGATCACGCATTCCAACCTTGCAAGAAATCTCCAAAGATCTGGCAGTTAGTGTATCTACTATAAGAGAAGCGCTGCGGACTCTGGAAAGCCAAGGAAACGTCAGTATCGAGCATGGACGGGGAATGTACGTACGCAACGATCCATTATTGTTGGAAGATCCTACAGCAGATCTTAAGGAATTGGGGGATATTTCTCTTGTCAAATTGCTGGAAGCCAGATTGCTCATTGAGCCCAAACTGGCTGCCCTAAGCGCAGAGCATGCCACGCGCTCCCAAGTCAAGCAGCTGCGTGCGCTGGCTGACTCTATGGTTAACCAGATGGAAGAAGGGGGTCCATTTCTGGATACCGATCTTTCCTTCCATCATCTCATTGCAGAGTCAGCACAACACCCTGTCCTATTTCGCATGATGGAGTCAATCTATCCACTTCTCTCCGAAGGCCGCAAGCAAACTAACACCCTACCTCATATGCGTACCAAGGCATCCAATTATCACATCTTAATTGCGATTGCCATTGAGGAACGACACAGTGAGCAGGCAAGGCAGCTTATGCATAGTCATATCTACGACATGCTCGAGGCATTAAAGAAATAACAATGGGGGTAACCGATATCCCGAAACGGTCAAGAATTTTGCAGACTGGCAAATAAAAAGGGAAGGCAACAAAGTCATGAAAGACCTTGTTGCCCTCCCTGAGATGTATCCCGTCGATCCATATACATCTTTCGCCTATTCAGTTCACTACAATTTGCAGCGTACCCGCAATGCGTATACCGCCTGACTCTACGGTCGTGCCAATGACAGCGGTGCCTTTGTTATGCGCCTTCAAGACATCCTGCCCGTTGACGCTAGCGACCTCATTGTGACTGCTTTTATACTTCGCATCATAACCGGACAAATCTACATTGGTGCCATCCGGATAAAACCCCTTGACCTCCAGCTTGACTGATTCGTTCCTGAATAATTGCGTCTTGTCGGCTATGATCTTTACCTCCGAGAGCCACCGCTTCTGTCTGGCCAGTGGAATGGTAAATGCGTTGCCTGCGGCCAAGTCGTAGAGGAAGCCCTGAGACATATCCGTCGAATCGGCGTAAGATCGGACGAGCGTTGTGTCGCCGATATCGAGCACGTACAGTCCTTCACTCAGCGCCTTAATCCCGCGGATCATGTAAGTCGCGCTGCGCGCTCCATCGTTCTGAACGTAAATCATGGTCCCGGGCAAGCTGTCTGGATTCAATCCCTGCAAATCGAGCTGCACCGTCATCCGGTTCTGCTGGGAAAGGTCTTTCGTGAAATCAACGACAGTGCCTTGAAGCCTGCTTATGCCTGCATTGGCAAAAGATGTACCCTGCATTCCAACCTTGCCTATATAAGCACCATCATTTACATAGGAATACAGAGGCTGACCGTCTTTTTCCGAATAAATCCCAAACGTGCCCTGGAATCGAATTGATCCGTCAATCGTATAAACGGCTTCCCGGTTCAAGGAACTGACGATATAATCGATCCGGCCATCCGTCAATTCGACTTTGACGGCACGAACATCCTTCAAGCCCTCAATCACGGAGTCCTCTTCCGATACTACCGCTGCCGGGGAAATGCTGCTGATGAAGCGCTGCTCCTTATAAGGCTCGATGACCGATGTGAACGTGCTTTGCAGGTTTGTTCCGCTGCGATGGGCGATCAGGTATTTGATGCTCTGCGGATTTCCCGGTTTGTTTTGAGGCGGAACTCCGTCGGCAAGCGCGACATCATCCACGTCCCCAACCATGGTCAGCCTCACATGCAGATCCTCCGGCTGAGGCAGCACCTTCCATGTGTCGGTCACATCATAATCGACGCTGAATGAATCTTCCGGATTGTCGTCGCGCTCCACATTTTTAAGCCAGTGGAAGCCCGCGCCCGTATATCCGGCGCCGGAGACGCTGTCGTCCGGAGGACGCTGGCCGAACGCAATATCCGGGCCTGCATACGTCCCGGCTGCCTGCGGCGTCAAGTTCAGCCCAACTGCAGTAACCGGACCTTCCGCTGCATGAAAGCTGAAGTGATGCTCGCTGCCGCCCTTGACCCGGAAGAAATCGACGAGGTAAGAATTGGTTTCATCTATACGGACCATCGCTGTCGTACGCTTATATAATTGTGTCTGAGGATAAGGCTCAGGTGCTTCGACATCCATCAGCTTCACCATGGAGCTGTCATCGTACAGCTTGGGCGTACCGTCCCATTGCGGTTGTTGTTTCTGCTTGTCGACAAGCACTGTATTATGGCTGATCGTGTTTTGAACCCATTCGAACCGGTTCACATCGGTTGCGTTCGCCTGCTCAGGATAGCCCAGATCCGGTGCAAGATCCAGCCCGAAGCCATATAACCCCAGGTTCAGCGTATCCCTGTGCCCGTGTCCGCCGCTGCGTCCGTAGTAGAGCCATGCGGCGCGGTCCGTATCCGGACCCGCTCCATCGCGCAAGCCCGTAAACCCATATCCGGTCAAATTGGTGCTCCCGAGCTTAAGCGGGCCATGTGTCTCTATCACCGACTTGATGCTGCTTGCCACCTTATCAGGTTCGGGAGTGTAAACATCCGAGTGAATCCCTACGGTGCTGCCGCCATTAAGCATGTAAGCCAGTTGGGCGTAAACAGGGTCGTTGAACTTCTCGAAGGCTCGTATGGATTGGGACTTGTCGACCAGGATGCCGGGTTGACCCGTCGTTCCGCTGTCGCCGATGGAAGGCGTATATTTGTCAAGCATCAGGAGCGGATACATCGCCTGGAACATCTTTTGAAACTTGACGTTCTCGTACAAGTCGGCCGCCGGATATTTGTCGTAACCATCGAGGGCATTAGCCGCTTCGAGGTAGGTGCTCAGCCATAAGCGGTTATAACCCGGGCCCGCTTCATTGCCATGCCCGTCCCGGTCAACATCGTTCACCAGGCTGTAAAGCACGTTCCCGCCCGTCACTCGGCGGGGGATTTCGTTAATAAAGCCGCCTGCCTGGAAAGTATAATCCAGCCACTGCTTGGTTTCGGGCAGCGTATCGTGAACGACGGCCGCCAAGGCGACAGCGCTTTGATGGAAACCGTTATTGCCCCGGAGCTGATCCCAATAAACGCCTGGCTGTACCTGGCGCAAAATATTATCCTCGATGCTGCGGCGGAGCCCGGTACCGTTTTCTTTAAAAGGCAGATCGAACTGCTCTCCCTTGGATTTCAGGAATTGGACAATTTCAGGATCGTCGTATAGAGGGAAAAAGGCGTCATAAGCCGTGATAAACGATTTGACAAGTCCGCTTTCCCAGATCGAGCCAACTGCTTTGCCGTCGCCCGTTCCGCCATGCGAATTCACATAGATGGCATTGCTGAATTGAGCGATATCCAATGAGGGGTAGACATCGGCGATCCGATTGAGCAGAATGGCTCCCGCACGCGCATATTTCATGTCCCCTGTATAGATGTAAGCATCCCGAAGCGCATTCAAACCGCCCTGAATATTTGCCGGACCTCCATACCAGGCGAACCAGTGGGCGTAATAGGCGATAAACGTATACCGTTTATTCGTTGCCGGATCGACCCAACCGTAACCGTCGTCAACTCCCCAATCCGGACCTTTCTCGGGATAAAGCGTGTTTACGAGCAGAGTGCGATCGGCCAGAGAAGGATCGAAATTGTTATGTTCATCCAAGCCGCTGCGATAATAGGCGCCGAAGTCATTGGTGGGAAATTTATACCCGCTAGCCGGGTCCGTGATTTTCCACGGCTCGTTAAGAGGGTCCGCCTTCCAGGGATAATTCCCGTAGGACTTCAGATCACCCGACATCGGGCTGAAATTCCCGGTCAGCTGATTCGTGTTATAGCTGCGCGGGACAGCCTGCGTCGGCACAAGGCTCCACAATTCCTCATAACCCAATGCCGCATAAGTGTCCGCTTTCATCTTCACGGTGTTCAGGAGCGATGCCGCCCAGTCGAACTGCCGGACATTATTTCTCGCGGCGTCGAGTTTAATCTGGTTGTAAAGGGTGCTGCGCGTCTTGCTGCTTGTGACAGCGTCCAGATCGGTCAAGACAAGCCGTGAGGGATACATGAATGTCCCTTCGCCGTTTCCCATCCCGCTGCCCTTTGATTTCACCGTGATCTGGAAGGTATGCTTGCCCTCTGCTAACTGCAGCTGGTCAATATACAGATCCGCTCTGGGATATTGACCCGTTACACTGTAGAAACTGTACTGGCCCTGACGGACCCCGTCTATGCTCAGATCAGCCGTGCCGCCGTCCGAAGCGGTCATTCCGCCCAGCTTCACGCTGTAACGGCCGGCTTGCGCCACCATGAACTCGAACGTCCGCGACGGCTCGGCCAAGGTCGAATGAATCTGCACTCCGCTGGCGGCAGCCGTTACCCGGGGCGCAGCATTTGGATCGCCGACAAGCGCAACGACAGGGCCGGAAGCAGGGTCTGTTCCGAAATGGTATACGGTTGTGTCCGGCATAATGAATTCCTCTGTCTCATCCGACGCATTGGAGATGCGCGGATCTTGGAATGGAAATAACGAAAGCATAATCAAACAGCACAGCACCGTTGATAGCCGCCTGCGAATCTGTACAATCATTCATATCCCTCCTCGGTTTTGGAAACGATTTAAGCAGCAAGGTTCCCCCTATAATCGTGATATTCCCCTTTGCAGCAGTAAAGCAGCCCCCCCCTTGACCAATTGCTCCACGGAATGCGCGAAAGGCGATGGCAATCCGAAGTAATAACCGGATTCCTCGGACTCGTATCCGCCTTCTCTGAGCTGACTCTCTGTAGGCAAATAGCCGATCATGCCGTTGCTGTACGGCAGCGGCAGAACTCCGCCGGCAAGCGATTTTGCGAATAATCCGTATTCGACGACGGTTTCGGCATTAACGGCGAGCAGAGACAATCCCTGGGCGAGATTCAGGCAACTGAGCTCTAATGGTATAGAAGGCAGAAGCCGTTCCGGATAAGACAGAAGCAGCCTGCTCCATTCTCCGGATATGCCTCCACGGGCTGCCTCGTTTTGCAAATCTTCGATACCGGGCACGCGCTGAAACGGCAGTGCAATTGTCAGGCGCTCCGAACGAATGGATGAGCATGGCAGCACTTCCATCGGGGATTGAAGAACATGTATCACCTCATCAGCCAGCGTGCGGCCCAGCTCCACTATGTCTGTCGTGTCTCCCCGGTAAAATTGGCCGTCACGAATGAGTGCCGGACGAATATCGCCGCAGCAGCCCTGCAGGAAAGAGGCGGCGGCTCCTTCTCCGATTGCGCGTTCCACTATCTCCATGGCAACACCGGGAAACTCGGAGGTGACGCTGTTGTCTCCCGTAGTGGTAGGATGGCATGCGTAATGGAACCATACCCCTGCCACCTTCCCTGAAGATGCACGAAACCGGATCACAACGACTTCCGGATCGGAAGGTCCTTCCGGGTTTGGCGCCATCGTCATCTTCATACCGTTCCGCCGCCGGCGATGGATACCGATGCGGCACTCCCCGCTCCCGCGCTCGATGGTCACGGGCTCCAACCGTCCGAAGGCTTCTGCAATGCCGTCCATCAGCTTCATTTCCAGCAAGCGTGTATACCGGACATCGGGAAGACCCAGCGATGGTGTGAAAAGGCAACTCGTTTGCGGACCGAAGTGGGTATGGCTTGCATGCAGAATGACGGACGATTCCGGCAAGCCCCAACGCTCCCGTATGGCCAGAGCGAGCTTGGTTACCCGTTCGGAGCCCCACCAGATCAAATCGGCTTGAACGACCAGTGCCCGCTCCTGCTCAAGACCGGCGGCACCCCCGTTTTCGAACAGCCAAACCTTGGCGAACAAGGGGCGGTCAATGGATTCGAATACGGAATGCCGGTGCGCGAACCCGGCCAGCGGCAGCGGTTCTTCCGGTGTAATATCAACCGTTACGACGCCCAGCCTAAGCATGGTCCCTCCCGGCCAGTATGGAATTCGTCACCTTCTTAATTGCCTTTGCAATATCGTACATATCCTGTTCCTCGGCCAGCAGAACATTCTGGTGCAGCCAGAGCACTTCCTTCTCGCTCGCTCTTTCGCTTACCGGACAAGGCTGGATGCGGTGCTCGCCGGTCCACTTCTCAATCTCGCGGATAACCGCCTCATTGCGGTTCAAGGAGATATAGCCGTAACCGACCGGTATCCCCTCAGAGTTGATATGCCTGATTATCTGGCTCTTATCCATCGTAATCGCAGGTTCCAGCTTGAACATGTATAAATGATTGGCGTGGCGGGTGATCCGCGGATCCCTTCGAATCGTGCGAATGCCCTCTATCTCGTCAAGCAATTCCGTCAACAGCTTTCCGTTGCGCTCCCGTTTTGCCATCTGTTCGTCGAGTCTCGTCATTTGTCCAAGCAGCACGGCAGCTTGAAACTCGGTCATTCTCAGGTTCCAGCCGATATGCTCATGCTGGTACCAGGCGCCCTCGCGAATCCGGCCGACATTGGTCAGCGACCATGCCTGATCGGCAAGCGCCTTGTTATTCGTCAGGATAATACCGCCCTCTCCGGCATTAATATTTTTGCTTGACTGGAAGCTGAACGTCCCCATGTCTCCGATGGTACCGACACCGTTGCCCTCCCACTGCGCACCGACGGCTTGCGCCGAATCCTCGATCAGACGTATCCCATGACGGTCCGCAATTTCCCGCAGCCGCGTCATGTCCGAGGGTGCCCCCGCGAGATGAACGGTCAGGATCGCTTTTGTTTTCGGCGTAATCGCCTCTTCTACCCTGTCCGGATCAAGCAGCAGCGAATCCGGCTCTACATCGGCAAAAACAGGGATAGCGCCGAACATCAAGGCAGAAGTCGCCGTCGCGATAAATGTGTATGGCGGCATAATCACTTCGTCGCCGGGCTGAACCCCGGCAGCCTGCAGGGCAATCGTAATGCCGATCGTACCGTTCACGACAGTGACTGCATGCGATGCCCCATGATAAGCGGCGAACTGTTCCTCAAATTCGGGCAGCTTGATGCGCCCGATACCGCCCCATTTTCCCGAGTGCAGCACTTCCAGGAGATGGCGCTCCTCCTGTTCTCCGTAGATGGGCCATTCCGGGAACGGCTTAGTTCGAACAGGGCTTCCACCATTGAACGCTAAGGTCTCCATTTCCAAGTCCCCTTTCTTTGTCATTTAAATATACGTATCATACCTGTATTGTATGTGCATGCACAAAACGGACCATTCTCCACTTTCAAGACCATCGATAATTGTAGGACTTATGATCGGTTTATTCACAACAATCTCACATCTGTATTTCACTTGTATTCTTTTTTCCGTTGCTTTACAATATTGAAGTAATAGGCAGTTTAGACAGGGATAGGAGTCATTACATTGAGAAGAGAGAATGAATTCCGATATTTAACATTAGCCAATATTCTTCGTGAGCAAATCCATTCCGGCTTCATCAAGCCAGGGGAATTTCTATTGTCCGAGAATGAGCTTTGCAAGCATTACGGCATGAGCAGAACCTCTGTGCGCAAATCTCTGGATCAGCTTCTGCTGGAGAAGCTGATCGTCAAGAAGGTCGGACAGGGCACCATCGTCTCCCCAGACCTCGTTGTGGAGGCATCGCCCAATAAAGTTCTGCGCATTTTCACCACCTCGCCCTCCAACTTCTATGATCTATGCATGCCCCTGCTCATTGAGGCGTTTCAGAAGAGCAATCCGAATGTGGAAGTCAAGTGCATGAGCTTCTCCGGCGGTGATTTCTGGGACTCTATCAATACGAGCATGGATCTTGGCTTAAAGCCTGATCTTATACTCGTGTCAGACCGCCAGTTCGGCGAAACGGAGAATTTGGAACAATTTACGGATCTGCAGGACAAGCTTGGCGGCAGCCGGGAGGCCATTTACCCGAGATTATGGCAATCTTTCAGCGATTCGGGCAGGTTAAAGGCGCTGCCCGTTACTTTTTCCACCGTGTATCTTGCCTATAATCCGGATTTATTTCAGCGGTATAACGTAACCGAACCGTCCCCATCCTGGACCCGTGATGATTTCCTGGAAGCCGCCGGGCAGTTGACTATGGACTTGAACGGCGATGGCATTAACGACGTATACGGTTTGTCCTTATCGTCGTCCCTTAGCCGCTGGCCCGTCATTGCACTGCAGAACGGCGTGAATTTTAAGGCGATTGACAGCACGGACCCGATCCTGAATACTCTGAAATTCCTTCATCACCTGTTATACAAGCATCGCTCTGCGGCACTCTCGCCCAGAAATGCGCTCAACTCCGAATCGTTCACGCGGGAGAAGGCGGCGATGGTCCTGACAACCTCGATAGAGCTTGCCGGCTGGAAGCATCAAACGATGCCTTTCACTCCTAAGATTGCCCCGCTGCCATTCGGGAAGCAAAAGCAGACCATGCTTATCGCCAATGTTCTCATGCTGCCCAAGAACAGCGAAGAACCGGAGCTGGCTCTGCAGTTTCTGCAAACAGCGGTAAGTCCGGAAGTGCAGGAGCAGTTGAGTGCGACAACGGGCTTTATTTCAGTCCGCAAACAGATTAATGAAGCGATATGGAGCCAACCTGGACTGGAGTCGCTCCATATCTATGACGATACGATCGAGAACAGCCTTTTTCTGTACGAAATCTTTGAAGATGCGCATCTTGTCGATGAGCTGGAAGCCGAAATGACCCTGTTCTGGGCCGGCATGGAGTCCGCTTCGGAATTGGCTGAGAGGATGAAGCTTATTTTAACGAAGCCATAATTCCATACGGATCCGACAGCTCCGGAGAAATTCTGCTGCACCTGATGACAGTCTTTTTCTTATCCCTTAATCGAACCCAGCAGCATCCCTTTAACGAAATACCGCTGCAGGAACGGATAAATCACCAATACCGGAATGATAGCGACCACGACCGTTGCCATCTTGATTGTCTCCGGGGGCAGCGTTTGCAGCAGCATGGGGTTGGATATCGCAAGCTCCTGACTCACGTTGGGCGTCTGGATCATATTCCGCAGGACAACCTGTATCGGATACAGCGCCTTGTCGTTCAGATACATAATCCCCTGGAAATATGCGTTCCAATGGCCAACTCCGTAGAATAACCCGATCGTCGCCATAATAGGGGCTGACAGAGGCAGTACGATACGAAATAAGGTTCCGACATCGCCGCAGCCGTCCACCTTGGCCGCTTCTTCCACCTCGGCGGGCAAATTCTCAAAATAGGTTTTCATGATCAGCATATTAAAGGTAGAGACCAGACCGGGGATGATGAGCGCCCAGACCGTATTCATAAGACCTGTTGCCCTTACGACCAGGTACAGCGGAATGAGGCCGCCGGAGAACAGCATCGTAAACACAATGACTATGAGGACGACATTCCGGCCGGGAATAAATTTCTTGGATAACGGATACGCCAGCAAAGTCGTTACGGCAAGATTGAGGAAGGTCCCGACTAACGTGATGAATATTGTAATTTTAAGTGCCTGCGGAACGGTCCGGCTTGAGAAAATCGCCTGAAAGGCCTCCAGCGTAAGCGAGGACGGCAGGATGATAAAGCCGCCGTTTCGCAGCACTTCCGAGTAAGGGGTAATCGATACGATAAACACATAGTACAGCGGAAAAAGGGTAAGGAAGCCGAAGATGCCAAGCAGCGCGTAGATCCCGGCATCTACGATCCGATCCGATTTCGATTTATACAGAGAATGGGACATACGTTCGACCTCCTACCAGATTCCCGATCCGCCAAGTTTTTTGGCCATCCTGTTGGCTCCGATAATAAGGATGAAGCCGATCACGGATTTGAACAGATTCGTTGCGATGGCAATGCTGAACTCAAGCTCCTCGAGCCCACGGCGGAATACCCATGTATCGATAATGTCACCAACCTCGTATACGCGCGCATTCAGAAAAATATAAATTTGTTCAAAGCCGGCATCCATGATATGGCCGATCCTCAGAATCAGCAGCAGCACGAATACGTCCCGGATTCCCGGCAGCGTGACATGCCACATCTGCCGCCATCTTCCTGCGCCGTCCACAACCGCGGCTTCATAAAGCTCCTGATTAATCGTGGCCAGCGCGGCAAGATAGATGATCGCTCCGAAGCCCGTATTTTTCCAGATGTCGGTAAGCAGAATGATTGGCCGGAAATATTCGTTGCTTGCCAGGTAATTGACCGCGTTACCGCCCAACTCGCGGGTATAGTAATTCACAATCCCGGAATCCTGGGCCAGGAAAGCAACAGCCAATCCGTATACGATTACCCAGGACAGAAAATAAGGGCCGTAAGTAACGGTTTGGATGAGCCGCTTAAACCAGAGGATGCGTACCTCGTTCAGCATGAGGGCCAGCAAGACGTCAGGCAGCATATTGAACAGGATCCTGTAGCAGCTGATCAGCAGTGTATTGCGAAGCAGTTCGTAGAAATCGGGTGTATGGAATATGATTCTGAAATTGTCCAGGCCCACCCACTCGCTGCCCAGGATCCCTTTACCCAGGCTGTAATCCTTGAACGCAATAATCATGCCTGCCATCGGGACGTAGTGATAAACCGCATAATAGAGCAAGCCTGGAACCATCATCAGATAAAACCAGCGGTATCGGTATAAGGCTCTTGCAATCCGATGGCGAATAGGTTCACTGCCCGCCGGGGAACGCCCGGGAGCCGCGTTTTGCTTCATCCGTGTATTCCCCCTCTGCGCTTGCGTGATTTACTTGATGACTCCGGCCTTTTTGATCTGTTCGGTGTAGGTATCGATCATTTGTTGACCGCCGTACTTTGTCATCAGCTCTTCCTCGTATTTCGGCCAGTTGGACGCATCCGGCTCATCGAACAGCACTTGTACCTGGTATTCCCTCATTTTTTTGCGGAAATCGGCAAGGTTGAAGCCAACTGGCGGAGCAACATTCGTTCCGATTGAAGGATACAGCTTATACGACTGAATCGTTTTGCTGATTTCACGGTCGCGGTCCGACAGTCTCTCATCGACGACTTCAAGTCCAAGCGGCTCATATTCCGGGTTATGCGAGTAGAAGAAACGGTATACCTCCTGGAAATTACCCTGTTCAATGACATCCTTGCTGTACGCATCCAGGTCAGACTGCGTAACGGTAATCGTATTGCCGGAACGCGTATAATGTTTGCCCTCTATTCCGTAATTGATCAGCAGGAAGCCTTCCTCACTTGCCATCCAGTCCAGAATTTGCACCATCCGGTCGATCTTCGCAGGGTCTTTCTCTGCTGTTTCGCGGGAGAACATAAACGGCTGGTCAGGCAGGTTCTCCGTCCATGTGCCGGTTTTGGCAAAAGGATGGAACGGCATCCAATTTGCCTTGGGGTTTAAGGCTAACGTTTTGTTCTGGATACTCGTCGGCTCGCTGTCATAAGCGAATGATTTGCTGCCTCCGACAATAATGCCTGCTTTGCCGCCGACAGCCTTATCCACATTTTCGGTACCTTTGAGCAGGAACCAGTCCGGATCCACCGTACCTTCCTTCATCATGTCCTTCACACCCTGCAGCACCTGCTCAACAGCCAGATCGCTTTGAACGTCAACATATTTGTTGTCCCGAACCATAAGCGCTCCGATCAGCCCGTTCTCGATCCACTGGGGGAAATCAAAGGAGAGAGAAGTGCCGTTCCCGACAGTCGTCAAACCATACGTATCGTTCTTGCCGTTCTGATCCGGATCATCGAATGTAAATGCGTGCATCACCTTCATCATTTCTTCATAGTTGGCCGGTATTTGCAGCTTCAGGTTATCCAGCCAATCCTGGCGGATATAATAGGATCGGTATACCTCACGTGGAAAAATAAGCGGTGCCCGTTCGAATTTCCCTTCGACTGCATAGCGTTCAAGCTCCGTCTCGCTGATCCATTTGAAATAGTTCGGCATTTTCTCAGGGGTTACAAACGGCGACATATCCGCGGTGACACCGTCCAGGATAAATTTCTGGGAAGCTACTCCCGTCGCCGTAAACAGGTCCGGGGTATCCCCCGAAGCGAGCAGAAGGCTGATCTTGCTGTCAAAGTCTGCGCCTGAAGGCATGTACTGGATATTGAGATCGACATTGAATTTTTCTTCGATTGCTTGTCCGATAAAATCCGCATCCCCTTCAGGAAGCACAGCATCTCCCGATGAAGTGACAAACCAATTCAGCTGGAGGCGTTCCTTCCCGGAATCCTCCCCGGCTGTTTTCTCTGTCCCGTTAGTAGCGGCTTCTTCACTCGTGGGATCGCCGCCGCTCTTGTTGTCGGAAGAACAAGCACCAAGTATCAGGATAAATGTCAGCATCATAGCAAGCAGTACATTCATCTTCAGCACTTTCATGAATCACGACCTCCTTCACGTCAATATAACTAACACATAAAATACGATATATGTATCGTACCTGTATTATATTCTGATGAAAAAACAAACGTCAACTATAATTTTGAGCGTGTAATCGCTGTCAATTCTTTTGGTAATGATTGGACACTTTATGGACTGCTTTTATAATGTCATTGATATCCGATTCCGTGTAATATTCATTCACATTGATGCGAACGGCCGTCCTCAATATCTCCTCCGCATTCGGACATAATCCCCGTTCATAGTTGATGCCGGTTATATCGAAAGGAAAAAGGCTGCCAGGATACGCACTCCGCTGTTGAAACATCGGCTGCATATAGACGACATCCGGTATATAGCCGGCGCTGCACGGAATTCCTTCCGCAGCAAGCGCCTCGCTGAACTCGTTTCGGCTGCAGCCCAGCTCTTCTTCCTTCACCCGCAGCATATAAAACCAGAATGTGCTTGTATTGCCCTCTACAACGCGATGAGGGGAGATACCGCGGATCCCTTCGATTCCGGCGCCGATCCGGCTGCCGTAATCGGTTCGCTGCCCGCAGATCCAGCTGAGCTTCTTCAGCTGGGCGATGCCGACCGCCCCTTGAAGTTCCGTCATCCGGTAATTGGGTGCAAGAGTCTGGAGATCCCGCATGACGCTGCTCCCAAAACGCCGATAGTTCTTGTCTGCGAATGCATGAACCGTGTGATAATCCTCCTCTTCTCCCGAATTGACCGTAACCATGCCTCCGTCACCGGTTGAGATATGCTTGAAATCATTGGTGCTGAAGCAGCCGTAGTCGCCGATTGTACCCGCAAGCCTTCCCTTATACCGGCTCAGGTAGCTTTGGGCGCAGTCTTCGATCACCTTAAGCTGATGCCGTGCGGCGATGTCCATGATCGCATCCATATCGCAAGGATTTCCGGCTAGGTGGACAACGACAATCGCCTTTGTCCTGCCTGTAATCCGGGCCTCCACGGACGCAGGGTCCATATTGTAGGTATGCGGCTCGAGATCGGCAAATACGGGAATCGCATTCTGATACAGAATTCCAACCAGTGTTCCCTGGTCCGTGATCGGACTTGTAATAACTTCATCCCCTAAGGTAACGCCGGCCGCCCCCAAAGCGATATGAATGGCTCCCGTCCCCGACGAAGCGGCAACGCTGTAGTTCACTCCATAGATATGGTTGAAGTCGCGGAGAAACTGCTTCACTTTGCCGCCGAAGTGATAGAATAGCGTATTCTGCTGCAAGGCTTCCATTAATTCCTTCGCTTCCTCGATTCCAAATCGCTGTCCGCTGCCGAACGGCCCGCTCTTCACTTTCGGACCGCCGTAAATAGCCAATTGGTCTTCCATTTTGAAAACCTCCTATAAGGACAGATTTCTTGCTGAACGGTTGAGCACCGTCTTCCTGCATGGCACACCGAAACGTTCTACCACATTAGGTCCTGCTTCCGTAATTGGCATCGGCAGATAGACGATAATCCCGTTGATCCCCTCTGTACCGCTTGCCATGATCTCTCCCTGCTCCCCAATTCCGTCGATCCTTATCCCCCGGCGTGAACGCTCCCAATTGTTGATTTGCTCCGACGTCCAGAACTGGAACCCCCTCTTGACGGCTTCGGCGACCACCTTCCGCAGCGCATCCGTCACTGCAGGCTGCTGATGGATATGGACCTGGTGGAAGAGAAAATGCGCTGCTCCCTCCACCTTCGCGGTTTGCTCCAGGAAAGGGATCACGACGCTGGAATCCGCCAAGTTGACATGATCCAGATCCTGAGTCAGGAAACTGATTTCCAGCACGTCATACAAACGGTTATGCCGATCGAACCAGGCGATGGGAAAATAGGGATGGCAGGTTCCGAACAGGAAACCGATGTTGCCTTTTTTACTTGGACCCCTCGTTTGATCCGCCTGTATGCCGTTCTTTTCGCACCATTCAAACAGCTCTCCCCAGCCTTCGTACCTGGTATAGTGATTTTTGTTCGAGGTGACAGCATGCAGGCCTGTTGCCTGCTTCAACCATTCGAACTGCCGGTCGAATTCGTCCTCGCTCCACTTCCCATTCTGGATATCGAGCGCATTATAATGAAAGGCGAGTTCATGTCCATCGCGTTTGACACGCTCATAGACAGCAGAATGATACCCTGGCTCAATCATGCACCAGGTCGAATGAATCCCGCATTCCTTCAGGACATCCAGTGTAGTGTCAGCAGTCTCGTCGATATTAAGGTCGCTGTCATGTGAAATGGTCGCTACGCATTGAACGCCGTCCGGCCAGTAGCCGATTACAGGAATCGTCAATCCTTTTCCGGTCACAATTTGCAGCAGATGCGCAATCAGATGCTCCCTCCAGATGTCTGCGTAAGGATAAGCAAAATAAGGGGCGCCCGTCTCCGTATAGAGACGGTCCAGCTCCCAATCCATTCCGCAGCGGTCATCCGCCTTCAAGATCCCTTCATCTACGCTGCCCGTTCCGTCTTTGGCCGGAATGCCGTCGTGAAGCACCGGGCTTGTTCCCTGCTGGAACATCACGACCGTCCTCGGAATGTTGACGGACCAGCGGTCTATCCTGCCCCTTCCGATGGTGAATTGCAGCAGTGCAGCGCCTGCCTCCGGTCCATCCGGTGTATCGATACGCAGCGTTCCGGATGCCTGGGCGCAATAGGCGACGGAAGTTTCGCCAATCTCCCACGGCTTGGCGCTTAAATACCGCAGAGGCACATCACCGAACGCTCCTTGCCGGTCCGGATCCGTATAGCCAACCGCCAATTCCCGCTGCTCGAAGCAGCCGAGCCTGACGGCAAGCCGGTTCAAGCCCCCGTATGAAATAACAGTACCGCCTTGTTCCGAATATGCCCAAATCGCTTCTTCCGTCTCCGGATCTTCCTCTGCTAATGCGATGATTAATACATCCAGATCGTACTGCTGAATATCCCCTACCCGATTTATCCATTGAAAAGGCAATCCTGCATGTGCCAACAGCTCACCGATATACGATTCGAATACGTTAATGCCGTAACGGTGGCGGCGCCGGACAGCCTGTTGATCCGACAGCACGCCTATTCTAGCCATTCTCATGCGCTTGCTCCGCATCCCTTCATGTTTAAATTGTTGTCTTCAAGCGGAAAGCCTGATGGTTCTGCCGCTGCTCCGGCTGATGTTGGCCGCTTCGATAAAGCGGATGATTTCAAGCGTTTCCTCCAGAACGATCGGCGATTTTCCGGAACGGAACATCGCCATGATATGTTCCAGCAAGCTGGCATAATAAGGTTTTTTCTGCGCATACACATCAATGAAGCTCGAGCTATCCATTCGATGGATAACGGCTCCGAATTGCGAATTGCCCTTTCGGTTGCCGCGTATGGTTCCTATACGTCCATCCTTCCAAACGCCAACGATAAGGTCATGATGTTCATTCGTCACCGCGCTTACTTGAACGCAGCCCGATCCCATGGCCGCAAACAGCATCTCCGCCGTATGGATGCCATACCAGAACAGGCCCGGCTGAGTCGGCTCCAACGCCATTGGACCATAGCAGTCCATGCCCATGATGGATTCCTTCCCGGAGTTCTCCAAATCAGCCGTCAACCCTTCCGCATACCGGAGCGCGGAGCAGCTCATAAGCGGAACCTGATATTGTTTCGCTGCTGCAGCGATGGTTTCCGCATCCGCCAAGGAAATCGCAAAAGGCTTATCGATAAATACCGGTTTACCGTAAGGCGCGACCTTCATGAACTGTTCCCGATGAACCCTGCCGTCGACGGACTCAAGCAGAATGGCGTCACTTACGGCGGCCACCTCTTCGATGGTGTCCTTCATTTCAACGCCGTATGTTCCGGATAGGTCTTCTGTAAATCCTTGAACTCTGGAACGGCTTAATTCAAAGTCAGGTGAACCTCCGGGAAAAGCGGTGACAATCCTGCCTCCAGGAACATGGTAAGGATGATCGATATTGTGAAGCATCTCGGTAAAGGCTGTTACATGCGAAGTATCCAATCCGATCATGCCGATCTTCAATGTTGAATCGCTCAAGCTTCCTCCTCCTGACCCTTTTTATAGATACTTGTTATATACCTGTATTATAAATTTACATTACTGGCATTTCATCTTCCTGTCAATTCTTTTTTCGGCAATTCCATCCTGAGAAAACACCAAAATCAGCTCCCAAGAATAATGGCCTCATTTACAATTGGCGATGACAAATACCTCTCTTTTATGTAGTGGACTTCAGCTCGCGTTAAGTAAAAAAAAAGCGTAACCGTCTAACTTCAACCTTTCGGTTGACGGTTAGATGATTACGCCTTTTTACGAATTCGGGTTTCTATCAACCCCAACTGCTATTCTATGATCCCTGCTTATTTAACAGGTGATCCAGAATGGATTGTGTAACCTCGCTGGTTGTCGCATTGCCGCCAAGATCCCGGGTCTTCACACCCGCCTCCAGCGTATCTTCAATGGCAGCCAGCACAAGCTCCCCGATTTCCTTGTATCCAAGAAAATCCAGCATCATTTTAGCGGTCCAAATTTGTCCTATCGGATTGGCCAGCCCTTTGCCGGCAATGTCCGGTGCTGATCCGTGGACAGGCTCGAACATCGAAGGGTATTCCCGCTCCAGATTCAAATTCGCGGCGGGAGCAATTCCAATACTCCCCATAATGGCTCCGCCCAGGTCCGTTAATATATCCCCGAATAAATTGGATGCAACGATAACATCAAAAATTTGAGGCTTCATCACGAAAAAGGCAGCTAATGCATCGATATGAATCGCTGAAGTCGAAATATCAGGATAGGCTGTACAAACTCCCTTGAACACATCGTCCCAAAACGGCATGCTGTAGGTGATTCCATTCGATTTGGTAGCGCTCGTCACATGGCCCTTACGGTCCTTGGCCAATTCGAATGCATGATTCATCACACGCTCCGTAGCCTTGCGTGTAAAAACAGCGTTTTGAATCGCCATTTCATCCGGACCGCGATGAATACGTCCTCCGATTTCCGAATATTCACCCTCGGAATTCTCCCGGACTACAACCAGATCGAAGTCCTTGGGTTCCCTGAGCGGGGAACGCAGCCCGCGCAGCAGCTTGGCCGGACGAACGTTAACGGCCTGCTTCATCTCCCGGCGGATATGGATGAGCAAGCCCCAGAGCGAAATATGGTCCTGTACCAAGTCGGGCATGCCGACGGCTCCGAGAAAAATCTGATCGAAGCTGCGTAAGGTCGATATGCCGTCTGACGGCATCATCCGACCATGCTCCAAATAGTATTCGCAGCTCCAAGGAAATTTCGTCCATTTAAAAGCCAGCCCGCCATCAATCTGCGCAGCTGCCTCCAGCACTTTCAAAGCAGCGGGTACAACCTCCTTGCCGATTCCATCCCCCGGAATGACGGCAATCTCATAACTGTTCATCCTCGATTCCTCCACGCAATCGTATCGTTCCGTTTGAGTGCGAAACGTTCTCCTCAAAGCTTCTGGCCATTACACAGCTTATCGATGTATTCATCACGATAGGTTCCGGGCGTCATCCCCACCAGCCTCCGGAAAGATCGAATAAAGTTCTGCGAATTGTTGTATCGCAGCTTTCCCGCGATTTCGGATATTTTCATATCCGTATCCTCCAGCATTTCCTTTGCTCTATTTAACCGGTATTGCATCAGATAGTCGCTGAAGCTGATTCCCATCTCCTGCCTGAGCACCTTGCCGATATAGCTGGGATGATAATTAAGCAGGTTGGAGCACGATTCAAGGCTGATGTCGGTATCATAATGATCATGAATCATCTGCACCACCTCTTGGGAGATGGTTTGATATTTCGTTTTCCGCTGCTGTTCATACACGCATACCATAGGCTCGATAATCTGGAATTTAAACCAGTTCCGCACATCTTCAACCGATGCAAGCGCATACAACTGTTCCATCAGCGGCGGATCGCCTCCGAGCAGCTCGAAATGGGAAATGCCGCTGTCCTGCAGAAGCCTGATCAGATTGACAAAAAACCGCGTAACCGCAATTTGATAGTCGTTATAATTTTGATATTGACCGGAAATTTCCTCGAAGAAGGGATCCAGCAGCAGGCGGGTTTTTTCGCGGTCCGCCATCTTGACGGCATCAAATATTTGCCGTTCCAGCTCCTTCGGATATTCCGTAGTCACATTCTGGACCGGCTGCACGTCATCAATGTGAAGAATGGTCCGCTGTCCAAACAGCACCCTGTACTTCTGTGCATCCATCGCTTCCTTATAAGCTCTGTTGGCATCCTTGAGTCCGCCGTAAGACCTGCTGATTCCGATACTGATCCGCAGCGACAAATAATTCTCAACCTCGTCCTGAACCTTTTTGGCAATTGAATACATATAGGTTCTGAATTCCTCTGTCGATTTCGGATCATCAAAAAGGAGCGTTACCTGAGAGGACTGCACGACAATCGGTACCAGCCGGTTATGCTGCGGTATAAGATCGCCTACCATATTGCTTATAGCAAAAAGCAGCAGCTCGCTGTCCCTTTCACTGTACCGCGTGCCCTTCAAGGTATCGATTTGGATCGTGAGCACAGCCATCCGTTTCCATTTGTTCAAGCCGATATTCAGATGCCCCAGCTTCTCATTGATTTCTGAAGATTTCATATCCCCCCTTACCAGCTTGAGCACATAATACTCCTCCAGCTGCCGGATGTGGTTCTTGATTTGATCGGCCATCTGCACTTGAACATTTCGCATGCGCGTGAAGCCCTCATTGATCGTATGAAATTCATCAATCCGCTTACGTTCCTTGTCCTGGTTGGCAATTAGGGATTGGTACAGCCGTTGAATCGGAGCGTACATACGCTGTGAGCCGGTAAGAGAAAGAATAACCGCTATAAACAGCATTATAATACAGGTGGCCAGTATGATCCATCCCGTTCTTCTTGACTCAAAGCGGATCTGCTCAATGGGAATGACGGATATGTACACCCATCCATTGAAAGAGGAGCGCTGGAACGCAACGCCAACCTGTTTATCGCCATATTGGGCTTCGTATAAACCGGATGGCTCTTCCGATTTGCGCAGCCTGGCTATCAGCGTATTAAGGCTCTCCCCTTCCATCTGCATCGTTTCGTTCTGGGTGGCAAGGACATGGTAGGACTCATCGAGAATAATAACTTCTCCCAGCGTATTGTTGTTAGACAAGTAGCTGCGCAGCTGCTTGCTGGGGATTTCGACAATAAACATGCCATCCGGATTCTCGGAAAAAGCGGGAATTTTTTTAACCAGATTAATGGTGAGGCTTGGTTCAGCTGCGCTGCTATCGTTATGGAGCAAACGCTCCTGACCGGCAATCCAAAACTTGTCATTGTTAATGTTCAGATAGCCCGATATTTGTGAAGACTCCGAATCCGACAGCTTATTAAGTCCGCCGCTGTTTAATATCCAGTTCTTCTTTAAGTTGATCAAGTGGATATCCTGTACGCCGACATCAAAGGTCTGGACCTGCGACATGGAGGTTAATATGTTTCGAACCAGAATAAATTGGGATGGAATAATGCCATTATCCAGCACTTCCATAACCAAGGTGCTGTCCGAGAGGCGCGCAATCTGAAGATCGAGCGTAACCAGCACCTGCTCCACACGCAGTCGTGTCTGCTCCAGAATAAGAATGTTCCCTTCATTAACCTTTTCCTGAATCGTTCCAGAGGTCCTCGTGTAAAAAAACAGGCCAAGCAAAATGATTGGGAGCGTACTGACTCCAATTGTGAACACAATCATCTTAGTCAGATATCTGTTGAATTTAAACATGAGCAGCCACCACCTATTTATACAGCAGTAAAACCAACCTGTAAGCAATATGGATGATTGTTCTGTGCAGTTGTAATGACAGGATCGTTCTCTTGATTAATAAACGATGCTTCCTTCCCACCGCTGCATGCCTTAACGTTACTTGCAAGAGCCGGTTCATTTGCATGAGGTTGGTTATCACTGCTGCGGGATAATAGGTCAAACCGACTGTCCGTCTCTGCCCTTCTTGCCTACATCCAATTGATCCTTCAATGTTTCCTGGTCAATGATTCCCATGAAAAAGGCGCTGGCACTCCGCAAATACCCGAAGCCCATTTTCACTGCCTGGGCATAATGGCTTGTCGGTTCTTCCACGAAGGCCTTTTCAATTTCTTCTGGGGAAGGCTTCGCTCCCTGACGAAGCGCCTGGGACAGCCGGATGATCGCATCCTCTTCGTTATAGAAGTTGGTGTCCTTCACAAACCGCTGCACTTTGCCCTGGACCGGTGTCACCACCGCTTCCGCATAGCGGTCCAGTTGGATCGTCTGCTCCTGGTGCCTGGCATGCAGCTTTTCGAAAAAGACCTCCACATTGTCCGTATCGGGCGTAAACGTCTGCAGTTCGATAAGCGTACGCTGCCAAATAAAGCGGAACGTATCTGCCGCATCATTCACGTTGATCGCCTGTGCCGCCTGCAGGCTTCCCATGCCGGTCTCGAAGTTTGCCGTTCTGTACGGAAACGGCGTGCGGCTGTTGTTTTCGTATAATTTGTGGAAAATAAAGGCGTCATGATAAATACTGCAGTCCGTCGGGAACTCCCTCGATTCCGGTTCCGCCTCACGAAATACAACCTTCATCTGACGGTCAGCCGCGCGGTGGCACAGCCAGCCAAGAACAAAGGCCAGCTTATAGCCTAACTGCTCCTCATCCTTGCGTTCCTCCCAGTTCGTCCGGTATTTCTCCAGCAGCGGAATGGTAAATTTATCTCCGGAGCGCGTTACGCTGCCGAATTGCGAGAACTGGATGTGGCTGCGGCCCGATTCTTTAAAGGCCTCACAGATCGTGTCCGATGCAAACATCAGATTAAAGCAGTCTTCTACTACCGCTGTGTGGGTGACATTCTCAGACATGTCTCATCCTCCGTCTATTCTTATTGTATAGCGGGCCTTCCATCTTGGACAGTAACAATCGTAACAAGGAACAATCCTTAGAAAATCATTTTCAAAATAAATACGCTCTGCGCAGTAAAGCATTAACCGTAGAATCGTCCATGCCCAAGCCAGGACCTGTCGGCGCTTTGATGATGCCGTCCCTGACCTCCATGTCCGGGAATAAGAAACCGGTCTGTTTAATGCCCGATTTATCCTCCTGGAACTTCCCGATATTCGGTATATACGAAGCATAATGAAGCACATATACATAACCGAAGCCGCCGGAGATATGCGGTGTGACCGGAATCCCTTTTAGAGCGGCCATTCTGGCTATCCGGGTGTTTCTTATGAAACCTCCATTATACTGCAGGTCCGGCTGAACAACCTGAGCGGCATCGTTGTCGATGATCCATCTGAAGCGCCTGATGCTGGTTTCCTGTTCACCGAATGCCATGGGGATATCCAGAGTATCTGCAACCTCCTTCGTATCTTCCAGATGCTCGAAGGGACACGGCTCTTCATAGAAAAACGCATCGATTTCCTCCAGCATTTTTCCGTATTTGATGGCTGCAGCAGGGTCATAAGAGCCGTTGCCGTCCGCGTGGATGGCGATACGGTCGCCAAAAACCTTCCGGGTCATATAGATGAGGCTTTCCGAGCGTCCTTTGATCGAATCCGCATTTTTGCTCATCCGGCCGCCCACCTTGAATTTCACGGCCTTGGCTCCTGTTTCCTCCATTCTCCCCTGGAGCACCTCAATTTCCTCTTCCGGCGTAGTTCCCCGGTTCCCGCTGGCAACGTAAATCGGAATCTCATTCCGTACGACCTCTCCCAGAAGAGCGCCAATGGGCTTGCCGCTTATCCTGCCGAGCATATCCAGCAGACTGGCTTCCACCCATGAGATGCAGCACCACAAAGCAAGACCCGAAAGCTTATAGTTGCTTTGGTGCACATAGACCCCTTCCAGCAGCTGCTCCAAATCCCGGGCATCCTTACCGATAAAATACGGCAGAATCAGCTGCTTGAGAAGGGGATGCAAATATACCGCTCGCTCGCTGGCCACAGCCACCCCCTCGGAGCCGTCCCTTGAGCGGGACCTCAGGAAATATAATCCGTTGTTGAAAAGCAGCTCCATCGATTCGATAATGACCGGTGAGCGCAGATCATCCACCTTCAAGACCGCAGAATTTGCCGCCTCCTCCAGCTCTTCCGTGCTTACATGACTTCTGGCTTTGGTCAGGGAACCGTCCAGGTGCAAATACGACAAATCGCTATATAGCTTATTCAGGCTCTACCCCTCCTTAAATTTCGCGGCCGTGCCTATGAGCTATTGCTTGTTCGGGTCGGCCTGATATTCCTTGTTCAGTTCCTCAAGCACTTTATCACCGCCGGATTGCATCCAGCTGTCAAGCGCTTGCTGCCAGCCCTTGCCGTCTATTTCACCCATGATATATTTAATCCGCGCGTCATTAATAATTTTATCAAGCTGTGTGCGTTTTTGATCATACGTGGCCGAGCTGTAAGCCGCGGCCGGATTGACTACGAATATATCCGGAATGGCTGCCGCTTCTTTTTTGGCCGCTTTAAATTTTGCCGTGTACTTATCCAATGTGCCCTCCATGGCAAGCGACCCGTCGGCAACCTGCATAGCCTGCTGCATCTGTATCACCTCTGCCGCATACTTGGTGGCCTGCTCCGGCGTACGGGTCGCTTTCCCGTCTGCTACGGAATAGTGGACGCCTTCAATGCCCCATTCGAAAATATTTTGACCCTCTTTGGTGGAAAGCTTATCGAAGTATTGCAGAATCCGCCGCAAATCCGCTTCCGTCTTGACGGTTTGCTTCGGGATGACAAAGGATCCCGACACGCCTGCATCCATCAGCAGCTTCTTCCCGTTTACGCCTTCAAGGATGCTTGAGGTGTCCATCTCGGCACTGGGATTAAGCTTGAACAGCTCGGTATGGCGGGCAACAAAGTCGTTGTCGCCTAATCGAAAGCCGAAGAGCCCTTTATTGCCGTTATCGATATTCTGCACCCGCTCCGTGATCGCGAAATCCTGATTGATCAGCTTTTCCTGATACAACCGTTTATACCAGTCCATGGCGTCAATATAAGCCTGGCTTTCATGGGCAGGCACGATTTTGTTGTCTTTGACTTCCCATACGTTTCCGCCGCCCATAGCCGCCAATATGAACTTGAAGCCGCGAAGGCCTTTTTCTTCGGCAAGACCGATGGTATCCGCCTTTCCGTTGCCGTCCGGATCCTGGGTTGCAAACGCCTTGATCACTTCATACATTTCATCCAGCGTGGCCGGAGGCTTCAAGCCAAGCTTGTTCAGCCAATCCGTACGGTAAATCATGCCATCGCCGACCAGCGAGCGGGCGCGGTTGATCGTATAGGCTTTACCTCCGACCATGGTGCTTTTCAAAACCTCCGGGTTCAGCGCTTTCTCCAGATCAGGATAATCCTTGAGATAAGCCCCGATTTCCCAAAACTGATCGGATTTCATCGCGGATTTAATATGGGATGGGGTCGGGGAACCAACGAGCAGGACCATCGGCAGTTGACCTGAAGCTATAGTGGCATTTACCTTTTCGTCATAAGTGCCGTTGGGAACCCATTGAATTTGCAAATCGGTGTTGGTCAGCTTTTCTACGGCGGTAATGATCGGGTCGTTTTCTTTGGGCGGCTCGGATAATACAGACAAATTCATCATGGTAATAACAAACGGCTTCTCCTCACTCGCAGGCGTGTTCCCCTGCGGCCTATCGGATGCCGAGGGACCTGGGCTGCTGCAGCCGGCTAACGCCGCAGTGACTAAGATACTTCCGGCAAGACTGAGCAAGTACTTTGATTTCCATTGAATGGACATGTAATGAACCCCCCATGGTTTTTTGGATTAAACCGCAAGCCCGTATCCACGCTGCATGGCCTTTTTCGCTAGACAGCCAAAAGCTTGTTCAATTTATTCGATTCAATCCCGCCTGAGAAGAACACGCTGGCATTGCGTAAGTTGCCGAAGCCCTCCTTCAAGGCCTTCGCATAGCTGCTCCCCGGCTCGGCTGCGAACGCCGCTTCGATCGTTTCCTGTGACGGCTTCCTCCCCTGCCGGATAGCTTGAGCCAATTGAATAATCGCATCCTCGTCGTCATAGAAGTTCATATCCGTCACAAGCTGCTGCACCTTCGCCGGGTCCGGGTTCATTACAGCTTCCGCATAGTTGTCCATATATGCGGCCCGCTCCTGATATTTGGCATGTAGTCTGTCGAGCCAGCCCTCAATATCTTCAACGTCCGGAACGAAGGTATGCATCTCGATGAGAAGGCGCTGCTGTATAACCTGGAACAATTCCTGTACATCCCCGCTGCTGATGGAAGCTGAGGCAGGCAGGCCTTTGGCCCTTTTATCGTATGCCTCTGTTCTGTAGGGTTCCGGCGTTTTGCTGTTATTCACGTACAAGCGGTGGAAAAGAAAAGCGTCACGGTACATTCCGGATTCTGCCGTTTCCGGCTTCAGGTGATGCTCGGCAGCCCTGTGGCATAACCAGCCAAGAACAAACGCCAGAATGGATTCCGGTTTGGTTTTGGGTACAAGCGGGGCAGACCTGAAGCCAATTTCCTCTTCGGGCTTCTTATGGGAGTCCCAGTTGTCACGGTATTTCTCCAATAGTTGGACCGGAAAGCCCGCGGAGATGTCTGTTACGCTGCCGAACTGGGCAAAATTCGCATGGTCTTGGGCCACCTCTTTAAAAGCTTCGCAGATTTGATCCGATACCAGCATTATGGCAAGACAATCCTCGATTAAGGCTGTTTGAGTTACGCTCTCTGACATGTCTCATCCTCCGTTTCAAAATTGGCTATTGGTCACTGCTTTATCGATCCGTTTCCGTTATCTCTGTTTTCCTCTCAAATTATCCTGTTTTGGTGCCCGATCGGCCTGGTTCTCGTTTCGTTGTCGGCCGTTTCCGCATCTTGGCTTCGGTGGTGAACGTTCCATTTGATGGGGGTTATTCATAGAACCTCCTTCTGTGGAAGACATGATTTCTTATCCTTTAACAGAACCGATCAAGGCTCCTTTGGCAAAATGCTTCTGCAGGAACGGATAGACGCACAGGATCGGCAGCGTGGATATGACGATCACGGACATCTTGATAATCTGACTCGGTGGAACGATATAATTGGAATCGAAGGTCGCTGAATCGCCCAGTCCGCCCGACGATAGAATAACGATTTGCCGCAGCCACACCTGAATCGGCCACTTGTAGCTGTCGTTGATGTACAGCACCGCATGGAAAAAGGAGTTCCAATGGTTAACCGCGTAAAATAGCGAGAAGGTGGCTATTGCCGGGAGCGAGAGCGGCAGTACAATTTGCCACAAGATACGCAGATCATTGCAGCCGTCGATTTTGGCCGCTTCCTCCAGCCCCTCCGGCATCTGCTGGAAAAAGTTCTTCAGCACGATCAGGTTAAATGCGCTGATCGCTCCGGGCAGGAGCAGCGACCAATAGGAATTGATCATCCCCAATGACTTGACGACCAGAAACGTCGGAATCATTCCTCCGCTGAACAGCATCGAGAATATGACCCCCAGCATGATGATCCGCCGTCCGTCCAGGTCCTTGCGGGCCAGCGGGTAGGCCATCAGGCAGGTAAACAGCAAATTGATCGCGGTTCCGGTGACCGTAATAAAGATCGTTACCCCAAGGCTTGTGAGGAGCACGCTTGTGGAGAAAATATAGATGTATCCCTCCAGGGAAAACTCATGCGGGAACAATACAATCTTCCTGGTGATAAATTCCTGAGGTGAGGTGAACGAGCCTGCGACGACATAAATAAACGGAAGCACCGTGGCCAGACCGAACAGACCCAGAAAGGTGTTGTTGCCGATATCGAACAATCTGCTGCCAAGCGATCCCTTACGCATGTTACTCACTCCTTATCTGCCAGCGATAGACGTTGTACTTCTAATAGATGCCTTCCTCGCCCATCTTCTTGGCGAAGTAATTAGAGCCGACCACCAAAATAATGCCGATGGCCGATTTGAACAAATTGACCGCCGTTGAATAGCTGAAATCCCCTTGCTGGATGCCGCGTTCATACACATACGTCTCGAATACCTCTCCGACCTCCCGATTCATTGGATTAAGCATCAGGAATATCTGCTCAAATCCGGTATCCAGAAAAGATCCCATGCGAAGAATGAGCAGCACCACAATCGTGCTTTGAATCGCGGGAAGCGTGACATGAACCATTTGCTTCCACCGGCCGGCTCCATCCATCCGGGCCGCTTCATACAGCTGGGGATCGACACCCGACAGCGCAGCCAGGAATAGAATCGTGCCCCATCCGGTCTCCTTCCAGATCGACTCGCTGACGATCATCACCCGGAACCAATCCGGATTAAGCAGAAAATTAATCTTTTCCCCGCCATATTGAAAGATAAGCTCATTCACAATGCCGCCTTCGGTGGTGAACAGAATATAGGCAAGCCCAACGACGACGACCCAGGAAATAAAATGGGGAATATAAATCAAGCTTTGAATAACCCGCTTGTATGCCTCCTTGCGCACCTCGTTCAACAAAAGCGCAATAATAATGGGAAGCGGAAAAAAGAACAAAATATTATAGACCGCCAGAATAAATGTATTTCTAAACAGCATCCAAAACTCGGGCTCGCTGAAGAAAATGCGGAAATGCTCAAAGCCGACCCAAGAGCTTTTCAAGAAACCGGTAAAGGGCGAATAATCCTGGAAAGCGATGAGCACGCCCCACATAGGCGCATATTTGAAGATAAGAAAATACAAAATACCCGGCGCCAGCATATAGTACATCCAGCGGTTTTTGATCAACCGTTTCTTGAGAAAGTCTCCAGCCGTGGGCGTAACCATGGGATTCGGTTTATTTGCCGATAGCGCTTTCAATGATTTGATCATCCTTTCTGCATACAAGGTTTGTATGACGGGTTCGTGTTAAGCCGAGCATACCATCACCTGTCGTAACCGGATACAATCACTAGAGAGTCAAAATGGATGCGCTTTCAAAAAGCGGTATTTCAGGCTTGATCCAGCCTGATAATCATAAGAGCGACTCCGCATAATCATTTAGAGGTGTTAACTGCCGGCTGCGCTATTGTCAAATCGCGATTCCAGGAAACCCGCTATAAATGCCGCTTGCAGCCGCCGCACCTCATCTACAAAGTGAACATGATCGCAATAAGCGGAGTTTCCGAATTTCCTGGTCAAGCTGTACAGGTCGATTCGGGGTATTCCCAGTTCTGCGAAGATGGAGTCAGCCGCTGCATTATAAAGCATGACGTCTTCATGAAACCGGTGGAACGTTTTGCCTGGTATATTATGAAGCTCCTCCACGACGTCTGTCGTCCGAATCCAAACCACCCCGTTTGCCATTTCCATGGCGAGTTTGGCTATTTCCTTCAGGTTATCCTCGTACGAGTCAAGCGGAACCTGCTTGGCACGGGTTCGCGGATCCGTCTTCATATCGTGCAGCCCGCAGTTCAGCAGCAAAATATCGTAACGCACGCCGCTCTTGCATTCTGACTTCAAATAGCTTAAAACCATCGAGCTGTCTCCGCCATTGGCGCCCATGGCTTTATCCAGATCGACCATCGCCTGATCGCCGCCGCGCTTTCGGTCATAGCAGAATCTGCCCGCAAGCAGCGTACTCAAAAACGGACCATATTGGATAGAGATGCTGTCCCCGATTACCATTACATTTCTCATATCTGCCGACCTCCGAATGGTTTATAGCTGTCTGTATTTTGCAATTTCCTGTTCGTACAGATCATTTCCATGAGCATCATAAGCGACCAGCAGCGGAAAATCCTCCACCAGAAGCCAGCGGATCGCTTCCGGACCCAGATCCTCATAAGCAACAATTTCAACGGCCCTGACCTTTTGGCTAAGTACCGCGGAGAGTCCGCCAATTGCCGCGAAAGAAACGGCATTGTACAGCATGCAGGCCTCCTTGACCGTATCCCCCCGCGGCCCTTTACCGATCGTCCCCTTCACCCCGTATTCGTACATGGCCGGGGCGTAAGGGTCCATCCGAAAAGCAGTCGTCGGGGCAATGGGACCAATGATTTGTCCCGGTTTGGGAGGACAAGGCCCTGCGTAAAAAATAATTTGCCCTTTCAGGTCGACGGGAAGCTGCTCCCCCAGCTCAAGCCTGGCAATCATTCGTTTATGTGCAGCGTCCCTGGCCAGGTAGATGGCGCCGGAGAGCAGCACCTCATCCCCAGCCTTGAGCTGGCGGATAAAATCTTCAGCAAGCGGCGTAGTTACACGGTATTGTGTCACCTTGTACGGCTCCTCCCTAAATGACTGTTGATTGTTTCCGCGCGGCGTGACATTGAATATTAACGGCGACCGGGAGCGCCGTAATGTGGCAGGCATAGGTTTCCACGGATACCCAGAGTGCGGTATTGGTTCCGCCGAGTCCTTGCGGTCCGATTCCGGTCTTGTTAACCAGCTCAAGCAGCTCCCTCTCAAGCCTCGCAATATGCGGTTCGTGATGATGCTGTCCGATTTCACGCAGCACAGATTCCTTGGCAATCGCCGTCACCTTGTCAAAGGAGCCGCCAATCCCGACGCCGACTACGATCGGCGGGCACGCTTTTCCTCCGGCAGCAATAATGGTATCGAGCACAAACTGCTTGACACCCTCTTCCCCTTCGCCGGGCAGCAGAAACTTCATGGCGCTCATATTTTCACTGCCGCCGCCTTTGGGCAGCAGTGTCAGCTTGATTTGATCCCCCGGCACGATTTCCGTATGAACGACAGCCGGCGTATTGTCGTTTGTATTTACGCGCAGCAGCGGATCGCCGACCACCGACTTGCGCAGGAAGCCCTCCTCGTAGCCTTTTCGAACACCCGCCTGGATTGCTTCCAGGAAAGGACCGCCCGTAATGTGAACATCCTGGCCCACATCGGCATATACGATAGCAAGTCCCGTATCATGACAATAAGGCATATGCTGCTCAGCTGCTAATTCTGCATTCTCGATGAGCTGACTGATGATCGATTTGCCCAAAGGCGATTGTTCTGTCCGCTCTGCTTTCCTGAAGCCTTCCACGATGTCTGCAGGCAAATAATAGCAGGCCTCCCAACATAAACGAGCCACGTTATCGACAATTTCGTCCACATGTATAGTACGCACCATGTAATCTCCACCTTTATGCTTTGTTAAATCGAGCATAACATCCTTTCATCATAACCGGATATAATCAGGAGAGCGCCAGATTTTTCGAAGGCTGGAGCACATTACGCGAAACCGGGCATTTTCCGGCGGACGCTTAAGCTCACGCTCTTGCTCCGTTTCGGCCCGATGTGGACCTCCACGCATATCTTCAAATGCCCCGGATCCCTCTTCACGAAGTTTTCTCATCCAAACTTCCACACGGTTGTGATCATGAATGTCCAAATGAGCAGTAATCTTGCTGTAGCTCCATCAATCCTCAACATACAAACGAGTGGCCTCCACCTTTACGGACTCCGGATAATGTTTGAATTTCTGACCTTTCTTAGCTGGCATAAGAAAATGCACCTCCTAGAATTTCATCGAATAACCCTAGGGGTTTTTCCAATGTCTATTCTAAGGGGTGCACTTCAGTATGCTCATCCCGCTGACCCCGAAATCCCGCTCATTTGTTGGATGAGCAACCGATACAACGGTTGGATCATACCAGATTTCCGCGGGAGATGAATCCGGGACAAGTGCGCCGCGAGGATGACGAGTATGAACGTCATTTGGAGCTTCAGAGTTAGAAAGTGTTTCTCCACACTCGCATAGAAATCTAGCCAAAGCACACTCCTCCTTTTTATTGGTTTATCCAGATTTCCACTTTTCCAGGTAGTGCCTTGTCTTTGTATGTTCCAGCTGCTCTATTCATAATTTCAGTTACTTGCTCAGATGTCGTTGTGGTTCCTCTAGCGTCAATTATTACAGTTTGTGCTCCTTGCTTAAAGCCATCTTTTATCTTTGTAATTGCAATATTTACATTTGCGTTGGATAGAGTTTTTAATTCCGTTTTAATACCATTAACAAGGAAATCCGGTGTCTTTGATGTAGCGCTTCTTGGAATAACACCCACATTCTTGCCTTGAGAAAGTAAGTTGTCGATTACAGTCTTTTCTGCCGCAGTCAAGCCATCTAGTGAACCGGTAAGTAATTCTGCTTTTACAGCACTCCACCTTAGAACACATAGAAAAGTAGGCCACCCCGACAGCCTTCACATTCCCATAACACACCATACCTTCACAGCCCTTTCCGGTCCAGGATTCGCTTGACCTGCACCTTCGTGAATCGCTTGCCTTGCTGAGTCGTAAACCTTCGACGTTCAGCCGCCGCGCCGTCTCCATCAACGTCATGCTTGGGTTTCTCTCGCGTAGTTCAAACAGCCGCTTCACAGCAGATGCTCGGAGCGGGTTCACTTCAGGTATTCTTCTCCCCATCGTCTGTCTGAACCTTCGTTCCCGCAGTAAAACAGTTACATCCTAATGCTGTTAATTTGATTAAAGAAGGAACACCTTTTGTCGTTTATTTTAACGCTTGCTTTTCAAAGGTACCGACACCTAGAGTAGCTGTATTAAATATGACATCTGCTTGAGCATACCAATACTCTTTGGAATTCATAGGAACAGAGGCCGATGTGAAAAACGGATCGCTAAACCCCAACGTCCAATAGCTCATTGCACTTTCCCATGACGAATTCCTTGCTTTCATTTCCACGACAAAGGCATTCCATTGATCGCCAATCCATGAGTTTCCGCTTGGGTCAAATCTAATTATTGGATTATTCTCCACATACGTATACAGATTCAAACTCAGCGGATTCTTAATCTGTCCCTCAACCGTATCCTCACCTGTAAACCGTCCAATACTGGGATCATACCATCTCGCCCGCAAGTATTGAAGTCCGGTTGCAGCATCCTGCATCTCACCGGAGTACTTGAAGGACTGCTCAATCGTTTCCGTCTGCGCGGAGATATTCCCAAAGATATCATAGTTGTAGTTGTTCAGCTTCGTTTTCCCGGTGCTGTCCATCAGATTGACGACATCCCCATGCCCATTCTGTACGTAATAGGCTTTGCCCATGTCGTCCTCGCGGGCGATCAGCCCTTGTCCGCGGATATAGCGGGCCTTGAGTGTCGCCACGCCGCCGGTCATCGTGGCTTCTGCTATGACTTGATCCCCGTCCACATAATAGCGGGTCGTCTGTCCGTTCTCCGTCCGTTCCCACAGCAGCCCGTCCCCGTTGTACGTATAGGTGACATTGCTGCTGGGGACAGGGCGGTCGAACGGTTGGCTGGTCGTCATCGACTTGCGGTTGCCGCGGCTATCGTACTGGTAGGTTTGGTTGAACTGCGACGAGGTGCTGATCCGGTCCAGTTCATCGTACGCAAAACTGCTTAGCGTGCCGTTTTCCGTCTTGGTCTTCTGATTGCCGTTCCCGTCGTACGTATAGCTGAACGTGTTCAGCGTCGTTCCGTCCGCTTTCTTTTCCATCAAGCTGTTGACCTGTTTGCCGTCATAGCCGAATGTGGCAGTCACGCCATTGCGCTGCGTTAGATTTTTCAGCAAATTATCCTGAAAATACTGGTACTTCGCCTCGTAACCGGATGCGAAATCCAGGGAGGCGGCCACGGTATCCAGCCGGTTCCGGGCATCGTAATGGTAATACGTGTTTTTGCCAAACGGATTGCTCATGACGGTCCGGCTGCCATTGGCGTCGTATCTTTCTTCGCATCGGGATACGTCATCGCTGTAAGCATCCCGGTGGACGGACTGTACGTATACCCCGTCGTTCCGGTTCCGTCCGTCATGCTCGTGCGCCGGCCGGCCCGATCATAGGTGTAGGCAATCGTCTCCTGCCCTGCGATGGGATTCCAGCTCGCATCTACGACTTCTTTCTTCTTTAACACGTTCCGGTTGTCCACCGTGTACTTGAATCGGGTTCCGTTTCGGTCGATGGACCGGATCTGGTTGTCGTTCGCATCATAATACATTTTCTCGATATTGTTTTTTCCGGCCACTTGCGTCTCGGTGGTTTTCACCAGTCGCCCGATTTCGTCATTTAAATGATCCGGTTAGTTAAAATTACATGGGTTTAAGCTCACATATGAAGTTGTTGCCGTACTATACTTATCTGGGTTGTGGCAATTTTCTTGAATTTTTCAAACCGTACTGACAAGCATTAAAAATATCATACGTAGCAACTTCTGTTGGGCTTACCCACAGATTCATTCGGCACTGGGCGGGTGTAAAAAAAAATGACCTTGAGGATTTGTCGCCCCAAGGTCATATACACTATTGTAGTTCCTGTTTTAATCTGTCTATTCTTTCTAACTCATAAGAATAATCACAATCAGAATCAAACGTATTAGTCATGCAGGTAAAAAACTGTTCTGCACCTTGAATTAATGCAATCAGAAAATCATTCTTAGGTAACACGAAACTGGAAATCTCACTACCTTCAATTGAGAATAGCAATAACTCTTTTGATGTTAGACGGAGAATTATTTTGACGGGTTGGTCAGGGAAATATACGCTTCCTTCGCCTTTTTGAAGTACATCATCAATTAGATTCATAATGTACGCCCATAATTGTCGTTCCGATTTATTGCCGATCCCACGTTTTTAAGTTTACCTCAAAAATTGAATACCAAATTATTATGCAAAGGCTTGTACGTCCAAGAGATCACTGTTAAAAGTGAAGTCTTGGATGTATTGCCATTCTCACTAAATAAGACCTAAAATTCGCTAGTCATATCTACCCATTTCAAATCCAAAACAACCGAAACTTTAATAGTATCTCGTAGCACCTTATTTTTATAGTCACTGTCATCCTGCGCAAAGGAGAAATACACCGCCGAATACTCATAACTATAGACTTCTAGGTATCGACTCGACATATCCCCACCACGCACTCCACATGCCTTGAGTGTACCAAAAAGATGCCAGCTATCTAATCCCTCGCGCTTTCGATTCGTCTTAGTTTCTCAGTATCCCGAGCTGGAGATGAACCGAAAAAGCGGGAGTACTCTCGATTAAACTGTGAGGGACTCTGATAGCCAACTTGATATGCGGCACTGGCTACTGCATAGCCCTCAAATGCAATGAGGTTTCTAGCCTCCAAAAGCCTTAATTGCTTTTGAAATTGAATAGGACTTAAACCCGTTGCACGTTTAAACTGACGGTGAAAGGTATTTATAGCCATACCAGATTTTGATGCCATCTCACCGATGTCTATTGGCCTCATAAAATTATCGCGAAACCATTTTACAATTTGAGAAATTTTAGAGAAATTACTTTCCCGCAGACCAAGTTGCCTCAGATACCATCCTTGTGGTCCCATCAGAACGCGATAAAGGATTTCGCGTTCATAAGCCGGTGCAAGAGCTGGAATATCTCTTGATGTATTCGTTAATCGCAATAAGCGCAGCCATGCCTCCATAAATTCAATGTCTATTTCACAAGCTGCGAAATGCTCAGAAGCAGTTGGTATTAGATTTTCAGGAAGATCTCTTAATAAACTCTGAAGAACATTCTGATTCAACTCAAGACCAAGGGACATGTAAGGACGGCCATCACGGTCTGGATGTACACTCGCTGTTGCGGGAACATGTACCGGTACCACGTAATACGAAGGCCCTTCCAGGGTAGTGCTACGCTCCCCGATTGAAAGAATCTTTGTTCCTTGAACCGTAAAACCAATCATCGGCTCGTAGAGCGCTGCGAGTTGATGTGCGGGAATGTCTCCCTTAATCATGCTTAGCCCCGGTACTCCGGTTTCAATTGGTCGAGTGCCTGCACTTTTCATTAGATCAATAATTTCATCTAAAACTTTATTCATACACTTATTTTATCATATGACTTCTTATTCCTCAACACAACTCTGAAATGCATCGGCATTTTTAGGCTCTTCTTATAATAAAAAAAGGGGATAATCCGGGTTTATCGAAATCTTACTTGGTGGTTTTAGGCAATTAAAAGGCATTATTAAATCTATATTATTTCAGCAGAAACGACTAAAATAAAATCCAGATCGAACGCAAGAAAGGGAGGATCTTATGAAAATTGCAATCGTAACAGGTGGAAGCAATGGTATTGGAAAAGCGACGGCTCTTGAGTTTGGCAAGCGTGGAATTAGCGTCATTCTCACATACAATTCCTATAAGGACCGGGCAGAAGCTGTCGTTAAGGAAATTGAGAAGTATAAAGGAGTTCGGGCTGTAGCACTGAAGTTGGATCTGACTCAAATATCAACATTCGAAGGTTTCGTTCTAGATGTAAAAAAGATTCTCAAAGATATTTGGGACAGAACGACTTTTGATTACTTAGTTAATAATGGCGGTGTTGGTGGGCCAATGATGTTCACTGAGATGAGCGAAGAGTACTTCGACAAAATTCTTAATACGAACTTTAAAGGACCGGTTTTTTTAACACAACACCTCGTCCAATTCATCGATGATGCTGGATCCATCGTAAATACCACGAGTTCATCCAAGAACCAATCATTCCCAGGATACTCCGCCTACGGCTCGTTAAAAGCAGCATTCTCAACTTGGACTCGCTATATCGCCAAAGAACTTGCACCTCGCAAAATTCGGGTCAACGCAGTTTCTCCCGGCCCTACGCACAGCAATTTTGGCGATGGAGCATTCGATAAACATCCTGAATTCATCAAGCCGCTGGCTGAGCAATCTGTATTTGGCAGAATCGGCCAACCCGAAGATCTTGCGAAGGTCATTGTGAACTTATTGTCCGATGATTTTGGTTGGGTTACAGCCCAGGACATTGAAGTGTCTGGCGGACATTTGCTTTAAGAATGTGAGGACGACATGAGAGTCGAATCTTGAAGAAACGACGGATGCTAAACATTGATAGATACCTAACCAGCTCCCACACATTTTTAAAAATCGGGAAGAAAGAAGATTATATTTCAATCTAAAATGACCAATCGAGTAGGAGGCTACCCATTAGTTGAGTAGCCGACCTCTCACACCACCGTACGTACCGTTCGGTATACGGGGTGGTTCAACCGCTTACGTGCAATGACGTAGACGCTCGTACTGGGCAGGGAAGTCATCATACCCTGCCTGTGCGAGCTTTTCATTTGTTACAGACCGATTCAACACCGCGCTTCCGGCGATTCGCCAGCTTTGCAGGATTCGCTTCATGTCCGCTACATAGAAATAGCCGATCCAACCGCGAGTATAGATCTTCACTCGCACGTATACGTCTTTGCCATTCTTTCCTAAAGCAAATCCGAGGAATTTAAAGTGCTTCAGTGCCACAACGCTGACTACCTTGCTCTTCTGTTCATTTGCAGCTTTAGCCGCTTTTCCAGATAGGTCTGTCTGGATTCCAGCAGCCGAATGGCTGCTCGCTTGCTCTTTGCAAGCACCACGATATCATTCGCATAGCGGATAACCGTCACACTTCGGCTTTCCATCTCCTGATCGCGATAAGGTAGATGTTTGCCAAAAGCGGGGACATCGGTCCGCCCTGAGGCGAGCCTTCTTCCGTTCCGCGGCGAACCCCGTTTTCCATGACTCCGCTTTTCAGGTACTTTTTGATTAGATCGATGACGCGTTTATCCTGGATTTGTTTACGCAAGAGGTTCAGTAGAAGCTCATGGTTCAACGTGTCAAAATATTTTGAAAGGTCGATTTCAACCGCATGACCGCACCCTTGCTCCGCATAAGCTTTTACTTTTCGAATCGCTTGCTGCGCACTTCGCTCCGGGCGGTAACCGTAGCTTCCGTCCGGGAAGAGCGGCTCGAACAAGGATTGAAAATTGCTGGGCGATGGCTTGCTGGATGATGCGGTCAACGACTGTGGGAATACCAAGCTTCCGCACGCTGCTTCCATCTGGCTTGGGGATCTCCTTACGCCTCACTGGGCTTGGCTTGTAACTTCCATCCCGGATGCTTTGCAGTAGCTTCTCTCTGTTTTCACGCAGCCATGGCAACGCCGCCTCGACGGTCATTCCATCGATTTCCGGCGCTCCGTGGTTGCGCTTGACCTGCTTGTACGCCCGGTTCAGATTATCTCTGTCCAGTATGCGTTCCATTTGGTCGGTTGCACCGTCTCTTTCTTTTCCTTCCCGAGCTTCGATACTCCGCGCTCCTGCATACTCTTCGCTTTCCACGCTATCCCTTTGCCGGCAGCCCTTTTGGTATTCTACTTTCATCGCATCGATTCTCCTTTCAGTTTGTACTCGAGACTCACGATTGTTCTGCCCTTCCGCTTACCGCTGACGCGGCAAGCGTACTATGGCGTCTGCTGACTTCTCACATCAAGCTTTACTTCGTCTTTCGGATTTTTTTTCCTTACTCCACGTCTGTGAGATCTCCCCGGGTAAGAGCGATAACTTTTCCCTCATCTATCTGCCACATCTACATGATTAGATTCGGGCAATATTGGACTTTGCTTTGTCTTGCAAGCTCGTCCGTCTCACGTTTCGAAGAAACCTGGGGAACCAAGTATCCGCTCATCGTCCGCTCCTGGCGGAACAACTGGGACGAGCTCGCGACCTTCTTCAAGTTCCTGCCGGAAATCCGCAAGTTGATCTACACGACAAACATGATCGAGAGTTACCATCGGCAGCTACGCAAAGTGACCAAGGGCAAGAGCATTTTCCCAACAGATGAGGCGCTGCTGAAGATGCTACACCTGGCGACGATGGATGTGATGCGAAAGTGGACGGGACGCGTTCAGAACTAGGGCCAAATCCTCCTCCAACTCTCCGTCTTCTACCCCGATCGCATCGGCCAGCATTTGCCGTGAAGGGTTGCCCTCCCCCTCGGGGGAGTTCCCATAAAAGAGTTTACACAGAATTCTTGACAGACCCTCGGGCTATACGTGTTTTAGCGTTTGTTTGACCTCTCTCGATTTTCCGGATGCGTCTTTAAGCCAGGTTGGCATCAGCTTCACGTTTTGACCTTCCAAGTCATTGTTTAATTGACCCATCACTTTATAACGAAAGGTTGTCGGCGCATCGCTGCTTTTTAAAATAATGTTCTCTTTAATTCCCTCCGCACTCGACTCCAATCGCACATCCGTGTGGTCCCAAATATTAGAGTATGCCACTTTCTTCTGTGTCTCTTGATCAAGCTTGCCCACCGAAGAATGGGCTTGAATGGGGATTAATTTTAATTCATTCGCTCCGGAATCGATAGCATAACCCTCTTGAATATCACTTGGTATAGACATCTGAAATGGAAGCTTATTAACTTTATAATCAATCCTATCATTAGCAGAGATATCTGTTGTTTTCTTCGATTTTGTTGCTGTGATAGTGGGATCAATATCTAGTAATCTCCAACTTTTCTGCTGCCGTTAATGTATCCGCATCAGAAAGGATTGCCGTGTCTTCTACCGAGTTACCAGCGTTTTTTTTGTAAAGAGGCTGCTAATGAGGTATGGTTCAAAAGAAATAGGGAAAGTATGCTAACTGTGCTGAAAATCCTTATTAACCGCTTCATTCTAACGAACATCTCCCTTTTTGTATTTGCAATTGTCGAGCTTATTTTATTGTGTACTGATTCCCTTATATCTGAACAATTTAATAATACAAGGTACGACTCCTCTCGAATTTTCATCAATGGTTTCAAAGTACCATAAATATGACATTTCATTCTTCAGGAGAAAATGTCGAAGATGGTCGAATTGGAATAAGTTTTCATTAACACGGCGAATAAACCTCTGGCATACTATTACCAGAATCTTCATTGGAATAATATATTGGCAATCAACTTAATTAAAGCTGGGACAGGCTATTACATATCCGAAATAAACAGCGATCGGAAGACGGGGACTTCTAATGGGCTGCATGGTATGCGTCATTATATTCGTCAATGACTTGATCTCCTCCTTGCTCGCTCCATACCGCAATGGCTTTCTGGAATCCTGCTTCATCAATGCTGCCCAGAATAAAATCATAGGTCGCATCCTCAATGATTTGGTTCAGTTCATTTCCCTTCTCATTGAAGGTGACCGATTCCAGAGCATCCACAGGATTCGCAACAATAAAATTGACATTGTCCGCGTTGAACAAAATATTCTTCTTCCTTATCGGATCATTATCCGGTTTTAGCAGCTCGGGAACGGTAACTTGAATCGAAGACAGTGGACGAACATCCTTCTCGATTGCTGCTGCGGCACCTGAAATATTTTCATATACCCGCTCGCCGATCACCTTATAATGAATCCCTTCTATGCCAAGCTGCGTCAGCCTGTATATATCCGGATCCCCCAACCTGTCGAAGAAAGCCAGAATCCGCTTCAATTCCTCTTCTGTTTTCACTTGTGATTTGGGAAAAACATAGACCCCGTTATGCCCGGCTTGTGACCATATATGAGGCTTGCCATCAGGCCCATTGATCCGGTTGATCAAATCAAGCTGCGCATCGGGATTCACTTTCAGCAAGGCACTATTCAGATTCTTGGAATCATCCATATTCCCGATATACACACCGGCATGTTCATTCGTAAAATAATCCCATTGCTGCTGCTTGCTCGTCACGGCGAAGTCCGGATTGATCAGCTTCTCCACATAAAGCTTCTTCATGAATTTCATCGTATCCATATATTCCTTGAACATGAAATCAGGAACCAGCTTTCCATCCTTCAACCCCCAGCTATTCGGAGCTCCTTCGTAGGAAGCCAGCGTCTTAAATATACCGAATACCAAATCATTGCGGTCAGGTATTCCAAATGTATCATGAATCAGATTGCCATCCGGGTCCCGCTCCTTGAAGGCGACAAAGATATCATACAAATCATTGAGGGTTTCAGGCTCCGGCAAACCAAGCTTCTCCAGCCAGTCCTTACGAATAATAATCCCTTGTCTGGACAAATCACGTTCCCGGTAGATGCCATAGTTCTTGCCGTCAATGGCCGTATCCTGCAGAATCGACGGATTCATTTTGCTTAGATTAGGAAAATCCTTGAGATATGGACCTATTTCCCAGAACACTCCGCCGCGGGCAGCATTCAGGTAGGCAGTGCTCTTAATGTCTTGAATCGTGACAACCTTGGTAAGGGTGTGCGAAGCAAGCGCGATTGTAATTTTATCTTCACTTACCGCGTCCGGTACCCAGGTAAAGCTCAATTCTGTGTTTGTAGCTTCCTCAATTTTGCTGATTACAACATCAGAGGGTGGTGCAGGCGCATAAAGAATTGCCGTCCAGGTGATTTCCAATGGGTCCTCTTTTTGCTTTGTCTTTCCATTATCTGCAGTGTTATTATAGAAGCATGCGCTAAGGAGCATCATGAATATGCCGGTCAAGACAAACAGTCTTATCATCCCTATACTCCTCATCTGCTTGACCTCCTCCTCCGTTCATTCACCATTGCCCTGGTTAGGATGATAGAGCACAAATATGTATTGAATTCCCGAATGTAAGCGCTATACTTATTGTAACGAATCCATCGTATTATATCAAAGCTTTATAGTCTCGCCCGCTGACGCAATCATCAGTTTCTTCCAGGAGGATCAATGAGCAAACAACCGAATATGTATTTTCTAAAAATCCTGTTATTTGGTGTAATCATTGGTTCACTGCCCGTCATCACGATTGGGATATTCTCATACTTCAAGGCATCGCATACGATTCAGATCAATGCCAATCATTCAAAGCAGCAGAACCTGTTTGGTATTCAAAACAGCGTTGAACAAGTATTGAAGACAACGGACCATTCTCTTACCTACTTCGTCAACTCAGCCTTGTTAATTGATACCCTTACCGAGCCCCTCACTGTAACTCAATTTAAACAGTACAATCAGATCAGAAAGGAACTGACTCATCTCCAAACCTTCGATACAGGCATTTCGGATATCATTTTGCTTAGTCAGGATAAGGGATGGTTTATTGATAATGTCGGGTTATATCGCCTGGATCAGATCAAAGACGCGGATCGTTTTACCCGGTACCTCGATCTTCCGTTCGATTCTGTATGGATGGTCGACTCTCCCATTAATAATTCAGCAGCCTCTGACAACTGCCAATCCAATATCCAATTAATTAAAAAACTGCCCATCAATTCAATGAATAAAAAGGGCTTGGCTATTACGCAAATCCCCGTCTGTTATCTTGGTAAAATGTTTTCCTATGATGTGGCCAATGAATCCGTAATGATCGTAGACCAGAATCAACAGATCTTCCTGGAAGCCAATCCGACTTTGCTTAAAGATGTGGATGTTAAATTATCCGTGCTTGATCCGATATCAGATCTGGTGCCCTCTTCCGGCCAATTCCAGATTAATAATCATAGTACTGAATTTACCGTTACCTACCAAAAATCCGATTACAACGGATGGATCTATCTATCCTTCATATCCATTAAAGAACTGACAAAGGAATCACGTGCAATTGGCTGGTTTACGGCCGTGATCTGCATCGTGCTGCTGCTTGCTGCGCTCATAACCGCCTGGATCGTAACGAAGAGAATCTATAATCCCATCAAGAAATTGTTTCATTTTTCTTCCGAGCTGGAGGGTCAGCTGCAAACACAAACAGGGCAGCTCAAAATCCTGTTCATGTTCAAGCTGTTCCAGGGCGGACTGGGCTCCAAGGAAATCAGCGAAAAGCTCCAATCGCTGGGCTTCACCGATTCATATGAACAATTGTCCGTCATTACGATCCAGATTGACACATTGGAAGGAACGCGGTATGACGACAATGATTTGGACCTGTTGCTGTTTGCTATTAACAATATTATAGAAGAATTGATTGCCGAGCATCGCCGATTAACGCCGGTCGTCATCGACCAATCTCAAACAACCATTTTGCTGAACAACGCAGCAGACCCGGACAAATTGAAAGAAGATATTTATTTACTGGCCCAAGACATTCAACTTACGATATTCAAATATCTCCATGTGGATGTCAGCATAGGGATCAGCCTGCCGTTTCTTGATCTGTCCACGACCCAGCAGGCCTATCAAGAAAGCATAGAGGCTTTGAAAAACCGGATACGTCTGGGAGATAAAGCGATTATTTATTACCAGGAGCTGCCGCAAGGGGGATATCCCATCCACACGTTCTTCCCCTCCAAAGTGCAGAACGAATTGTCGGATGCCATTAAACTTGCGGATCGCGAGGAGGTAGACAAGCTATTGGCTTTGTTCTACCTGAATTTATCAAATAATCATATGGGGCCAAAGGAATACGAAATTTGGACAACCCGATTACTTATCGACTTTATCCAGCTCACACACTCCCTTGGCATCCAGTACTTGCCATTTACCGATAATCAGTCGGTTTTCGAGCGCATGTTCAAATTGCGGACAACAAAGGAAATCAAGGTTTGGTTGCGGCAATCCGTAATTGAACCCATTATCGTGGCTATTGAAGAACGGACATTATCGCAATACAAGAATATCTCCGAACAAATCATCATGATTATTCAAGAAGACTTTGATAAGGAGATTTCGCTGGATTCCATTGCCGCCAGAATGCATTACAATCCCAACTATTTAAGCAGTGTATTCCGTAAGGAGGTAGGTATCCCCTTCAGCGAGTATTTAGCCGTGCATCGCCACAGCAAAGCGATCAGATATTTGGTCGAGACCACGATGTCCATAAAAGAAATATCTGAAAAACTGCAGTACAATAATTCACAAAATTTCATTCGTTCGTTCCGTAAAATAGAAGGCATAACGCCGGGCAAATACCGTCAGGACCGACAAACTGGTTGAAAGTTTGATTATTAAGCCTGGACAAGACCATCCATTTCACAGCACGCCATGATGAGCGCACCGACTCCGTGCAGATCATTCCCGCTGGTTTCCCTTGTCACATAATGGGTATAGTCGCCCGCAGAGGTACCCACACAAATGCCCGGCATGACAAGACCTTGCTCATCCTCATAGAGGGAATGAATTAACCCTTCATACCCTGCGATAGCAGCAGACCGGCAATCGTCATCCACATAACCATGTTTGATTGCCTTGGCAATCGCATAGACAAACAGACTTGTGCAGGATGACTCCAACCAGTTGTCGGGGCGGCTGCCCTTGTCTATTACCTGATACCACATACCGCTGGCTTTATCCTGATAACGGATCAAGCTATACAGTAGATTGCGAATATGTCCGGTTAACCCGGCGGTTGCGGGATGCCCAGCGGGCAAATCATCCATCAAGTCAACAATGGCAATGGCATACCAGCCGACCGATCTCCCCCAGAATTCCGGTGAACAGCCGGTTTCCGGGTCAGCCCACGGCATGAGACGGCGCTCATCCCAGGCATGATAGTACAATCCCGTCCGCGGATCCTGCATATGCGTTCTCATCAGCTTTTCCTGTTTCAACGTTTGATCCACTAATTCGGAAGCGTTATAGTGTCTCGCATACTTCACGGCGAAAACTCCGCCCATATATAAACCGTCCAGCCACATTTGGTATGGATACTTATCTTTATGCCAAAATCCGCCCTCGGAAGTCAGATTGAAGGTATGGAAAAGCTGCCGTAATTTAGCTGCCGCCAACCGGTAACGCGCTTCTCCGAATTGTTCATCCAGCGTGAACAGAATAAGCCCAGCCTGTATCGCATCCAGTTCGTCGCGTTGAAAGTAGAAATTGCCATATTCATCAATCAGCAGGTCCGCATACGTTTTCACATACAGCAAATAACGCTGGTCATGATTTTTCTGCCATAATTGCAGCATCCCGCACAGGAACACACCCTGATGATAATGCCAGCGGTTAGCCGGCGGCAACTGCATCGGTGAATATCGGTTCATTAAAGAATTGCAGGCAGCCTCTGCCCATTCCAGAGGGGTTCGTTGAATCCTCCTGCCGTGCTCTGCTTGATTAATCATTCCACTATCTCTCCTTCATGCTTTATTTTCGTAACATAGGCATTGACTATCCTTTAACCGAACCGAGCAGTGCGCCTTTGGCAAAATGCTTTTGCAGGAATGGATAGACAAGCAGGATCGGGAGGGTGGCTACAACAATAACCGCCATCTTAATGGCTTGATCCGGTGGCGGGACTTCACTATCCATGGATGAATCGCTATTCATACCGCTGGCGAGAATAACAATCTGCCGCAGCAGGATCTGTATGGGCCATTTGGCATTATCATTCAAATACAGAATGGCTGAAAGATAAGTGTTCCAATAGGTTACCGCGTAGAAAAGTGAAATCGTCGCTATCGCAGGCAAGGATAGCGGCAGCACAATTCGAAAAAATATGCCAAAGTCGTTGCAGCCATCAATTTTCGCCGACTCTTCAAGACCTTCAGGTATGTTTTGGAAAAAGTTCTTGAGTATAACCATATTGAAGGCATTTACCGTAACCGGAATAATGAGTGCCCAATAAGAATCGATTAATCCCAGTTCTTTCACGACCAGGAAGGTTGGAATCAATCCCCCATTAAACAACATCGTGAAGACAACAAGGAACATGATAATATTCCTGCCATCCACATCTTTACGTGCCAGTCCGTAAGCCATTAACGAAGTAATGAACATGCTGAATACCGTTCCGGCAGCGGTAACACCGGCAGAAACTCCCAATGCCTTAACGATGGTGCTCGTGGAGAAGATAAAGCGGTAAGCATCGAGACTCCACTGCGTTGGGATAAGTACAAACCTCCTGACCGATAGCTCTGCAGAGGTTGTGAACGAGCCTGCGATGATGTGGATGAACGGCAGGATCATAATCAAGGCAATCAGGATCAGGATGGCAAGATTAACGGAAGAGAACAATCGTCCCCGGAAAGAAGTATCTTCGACCATTAGTAGATACCCTCTTCCCCCATTTTTTTGGCCAATCTGTTTGCGGCTGCAATCAAAATGAGCCCGACAATCGATTTGAAAGCGCCAATTGCGGCACTATAGCTGAACTGCTGCTGTCTTAATCCAGCCGTAAATACGTAGGTATCTATTATTTCTGCAACACCGCGGTTCATCGTATTTAACAATAAATAGACATGCTCAAAGCCGAGTTCAAGAACGTCGCCTATTTTCAGAATCAATAACAAGACAACCACGCTCCGGATAGCCGGCAATGTAATATGCCAAATTTGCCGAAACCGGCCGGCGCCGTCAATGCGGGCCGCTTCATACAACTGCAAATCTACTGCTGCAATGGCTGCTAAATATATGATTGTCCCCCACCCCGCCTCCCGCCAGATTACTTGTAGAATGTACACGGGTCTAAACCATTCCAGGCTTAGCAGGAAGTTCACCTCATTAAAGCCAAAATAGACGAGAAGCTCATTGATCAGTCCGCCGTCCATCGTGAGCATGACGAAGCTGATCGATACAATAATGACCCAGGACATAAAATGAGGAATGTAAATGATCGTTTGGATCGTTCGTTTAAGATAAGATATTCGGACCTCATTCAGCATTAAAGCCAGAATAATCGGAATGGGGAAGAAGAAGATCAGATTCATCCCAAACAAAATAAGCGTATTCAATAGAATGTTGATGAAATCCGGCTCGGTGAACAATCTTTCGAAATGCTTAAAGCCCACCCATTCACTTCCGGTTATCCCCTTGAAGGGCTTATAGTCCTGAAACGAGATAATCAACCCGTACATCGGTAAATATTTAAATAAAACAAAATAAATCAGACCGGGGGCGATCATGATATACAGCAGCTTGTTTTTCCAGATCCGTTTCTTTAGCTCGCTGCTGCTGGGTTTTGGCACATAGGCTTGCGCAGTTTGAACTGCTGAGTCTTGCATGATCGTTCTTCCTTTCTTCATACAGAATTAACGATTCGGAAGAGATTGTTCAATCCACAATCTCTTCCGCTTGACTGACTTCATTACTGGTTTTGCCCTGCTCTCATTTCTTATAAGCTGCGTTATATTCTTCAATGATTTTATCGCCGCCGCGTTCTCTCCAATCCTTGATAGCCGCTTGAAATCCGGCTGCATCAATGCTCCTGTAAATATATTTATAAGTAGCATCTGTAATAATTTGTTGAAGCTGTACACCTTGCTCCGTATAAGTTGCAGAATCCAGAGTTGTTGTCGGATCATTGATCATGAAACCTTCATTTTCCTTCGATAATTGTACGGCTTTATTAGCGGCGTCAAGCGTGTAATAAGGCTCGTATCGGCCATTTGTTTCAGGCTCACCGATCACGCTGTCCTTATAGCCTTTCACTTCTCTAATGTTCTTGTCCGGGTCGTCTCCATCTTTCGCACGACCGTCAACGATGGTATAATGTTCATTCTCAATGCCCCAGTACATTATATTTGCAACTTCAGGTGTCATCATTTTATCGAAGAACGCTAATATTTTCTTTAATTCGGCTTCATCCTTGATGGCCGATTTCGGGAACAAAACAACATTGTTGTAGCCGGGAATGGTCCAGCTGCCAAATGTGCCTTTAGGTCCGTTAATGTGGCTTTGAACGTCAACTTCAGCTGTAGGAACGTTCTTGACCAGATTATTGAACAAACCGTTCACATCTGCCATCGAACCGATATAAGTACCTGCTGTTCCTGCCTGGAACATATTAACCTGGTCGGTTTTACTCGTTGCAGCAAAGTCCTTATTCATGTATCCCGCATCCCGAATCTTGGCGAAGTAGTCCATCGTTTCGATATATTCCGGGAACATGAACTCAGGCAGCAGTTTACCTTCCTGCTCGCCCCAATTATTCGGTGTACCGAACCATGCAGCAGCTGTTTTGAAAGCGCCGTAGATCAGATCATTACGATCCGTCAAGCCGACGGTATCGTCCTTGTTATTGCCATCGGGATCATCTTCGGTAAACGCCCTCAGCATCTCAAAGTATTCATCCACATTGGCGGGAGCCTTCAAGCCTAATTTGTCTGCCCAATCCTTACGATAGATCATACCTTGACGCGCTAATTCTCTTCCCAGATACAAGGAGTACATTTTTCCGTCTACCTTCGTATTGTTTAGAATGATTTCCTTTAATTTGCCCAGGTTTGGAAACTCTTGGAGATACGGGCCAATTTCCCAGAACTGTCCATCACGAATGGCATCTTTAAATAAAATAAAGCTGGCTTGATTCTTTAAATATGTGACCTGCGGCAGCGATCCGGTAGCAAATGCAGTATTCAATTTTTCCTCATACGCATCTGCCGGAAAGAATTGATAAGTAAGCTTCGTATTGGTCAGTTTCTCTACTTCATTCTTAATCCTGTCCGGCGGCGTCTCTGGTGTATTCAATGGAAGCATAATTGTGATTTCCGTTGGCGCTTCCGGTTCAACCACATCCGTTGCAGCTGCATCACTCCCGGCTGGTGACTCTCCTACAGCTGGTGCACTCGTGTTCTCCGCACCTTTGCCGGAGCACGCGGACAGAACGATGCTGCAGACCATAATCATGCTAAGCAATAACGCTAACCCTTTTCTCTTCATTTTGCTTGACCTCCGTATTATTAGTTTTGTGCAACTTCACTGTACATTCATCTGCAGCGTTTCAGATACAATCATTAGTTCATTTGAAGACGGTTTAATGCACGATCTGTACCCATGATTATGATCTGTGCTAATGACACCTCCATATATCAAGACCTTACGGCGGCTTTTCTTTCAGGATAATTGTTTCTCCTGCATGGTTAAGAATGCTCTTTCTATCGCCTTTTTCCCGATGGCTTGAAAAAAGGTTACCCCGCAAGCAGTTTATTGCTTGAAGGATAACCTTTTGTCCTCGCAGGTTTATATCAGGTTCGATTTCTGAAGAAGCCTCTGAACAAGGATGGCAGCCTCTGCTCTGGTGATGTAAGCTGCCGGAGCAAGCTCCCCGCTGCTTCTGCCCATAACGATTCCTGCCTGCAAGCTGCCATAAATACCGTCCATCGCCCATTCGGAGGCCTTATTGGCATCTGCAAACAGAAGAAGCAATTCTTCTGCTGCTCTGGATGGAAGCGTTGCTTTCAGGCCGGTAATGTTCATTGCATTAGCGATGATAGCCATCGCTTGTTCCCGGGTGATTCTATCCATCGGGCGGAAAGTACCATCTCCATACCCACTGATCAGGTTAAAAGCGTCTGCCGCTTGAACCGCGTCGCTGAACCAATCCGATGTTTTTACATCCGAGAACGTACCGGCTCCGCTTTCCAGCTTCAAGCCCAATCCTCGAACAAGAATCGCTGTGAATTCTGCCCGTGTAATCTCCTGATTCGGATTAAACAGATCGTCGCCGCCCCCCTGGATCACCATTCGCGACCCCAGATCATTAACGGCATTTTTTGCCCAATGACTCGTGACATCTTTAAACTCAACCGGGTGCCAGACTGCAGTGTAGGTGCTGTTTGTCAGGCTGTTTATTTTTATAAAATTCTTGCCGTCAATCACAACAACCTTGGTAGGTACATGCCGAACCGTTCCGTCAGGCTCAATAACAACACCCGTTGTGATTTTTCCTGGATCAGTACCCTCCGGTACAGCAATTGTACGTTCCACATAAGCATTGAACCTGGCCACTTCAATTGCAGTATCCCCGTAAGAAGCTCTTACCGTGAAATCCAGCGGGGAAACGATGATGCTGAATTCTCCTTTAGCCGCTGAATTCTCAACGATTTCCATCGCTGCTGCCGTCGGTGCCGCTATCTTGATTTGTACTTTTATATCTTCGAGCCTTACGCCTGCACCAAATTGTTCTGATAGCTTGTCAATGTTAATCTGCTGTGCAGGCAGCGTATAAGTCGCATTCGGAGTCTTTATTTTCACAGCTGCCTGTTTCTGCTCCATGATTTGGACCATTTGGCCGGTAAATTCTCCACTAACAGAATCAGAGCTCAAATTCGTTGATATCTCAATGATTGCATGCTGGCCTGCTCTTTCAAGGACAGCTTGTAACTCCTCAGAGTTAATCACTATCGCTGCCGTTGTACGATTGTTCTCGGATGTCGTCGTTACTGTTCCTATATGTTCAGCTTTCCCATTGACCATAACATCCGCTACGCTACTCTGATTTACAGGATTCACCGGAGTGTCAGGGTTTATTGGCGTGCCTGGATCTGTCGGCGTGCCCGGATCTGTTGGCGTGCCCGGATCTGTTGGCGTGCCCGGATCTGTTGGCGTGCCCGGATCTGTTGGCGTGCCCGGATCTGTTGGCGTGCCCGGATCTGTCGGCGTGCCCGGATCTGTCGGCGTGCCCGGATCTGCCGGCGTGCCCGGATCTGCCGGCGTGCCCGGATCTGTCGGCGTGCCCGGATCTGTCGGCGTGCCCGGATCTGTCGGCGTGCCTGGATCTGGCCCAGGGTAGGATATATCAAAGCGGCTGTACACATTGCTGTTTCCGTTCGAAACGGTTCCAGACCATTGCACGCCCGCCCCGCCAAAATCATTCGGAGCAATCATTTCCGCGAGGGATAATACCTCGTCGTCCACATCGTTATAGGCGCTTACCGTAAAGCTATTCCCTGTTATTGCGAGATTTATATACGTGTTTGGCTTGAGAACACCCGTTAATACTTGTGTGTCGCTAATAGGTCGGCCTACGCCATTGTCAATCTTATAAAGCTGGAACATGACCTTCTGTCCGGATTGCGTTGTTCTCCAGAACCTCAACGAGTATCCGGTCTTTGTACGCGGATCGTATTTAATAAAGATATCCGATTTTTGTACGAGTGGTTCGTCGCTGCCAGAGCCAGGGCTTCCAAAGCCTTGACCTTCAATCTTCTCAGGCGACAGCACCGCATTGATTTGCATATCTCCAAACTTGGCATCCTGCTGATAGTACAGCGCCGCTCCCTGCGAAGCCGCTCTAACCCCATAGCCATTTACCAGATTCGCCCCCGCTGCCGACGTCCAGTTGCCGACAACGGTCCACAAACCGCTTGTGTATGCCATGTTTGTTGTTGTGACGAAATTTCGGAAGTTAGGAGAAACGTTCATCGACGGAATGTCCGACTCCCGGATCGGTGCGGCAGCCATGGCGTATTCCACTGGGCCAGGATTACTGATCGAGTGCTTGGGCTCAACGCCTGCACGAATATATTTTCCAGCATCACCCGGAGTAAGCGTGTACTCCTTCAAGGGCAAATTTCCTCTGCTCATGGCAATTGCTCTTGAATTTGTTCCTTCAGCATCATCGCTAATGTACCATGTAATGACCGATTGATCCTCCTTCTTGCCCAGATCCATCGAATAATTGAGACTTACTTTGCCGTTTGCCGGTGCATTTAAAGTCGGCTTTTCAACAAATGCCGGCGGATCAATATATTCCGGCTCAACATAAATATGCGCCGTAACATAAAAACCGTTAGCCGCAGTTGCTCTGACCGTGACATACTCGGCTTGTTCTGTCGTATTCCGGCCGGTTACAACGATTTCCTCTCCTGTGCTGCTGCTTAAAGAGATCAGGTCTGAATCCGTAGACCATGTAATTGTCTTGTCAGGCGCTCTTGCGGGTGAGACGGAGGCTTTAAGGACAGCGCCTTCTCCACCCGTTCGAATCGACTGCGTTCCGTTAGTGATCGCCATTCTGTAGATCAAGTCGCCCTGGTCTGCGTATTGCTCTTTAAGGTCCGCTGGATCCCAATCGTCTGCGACACCCGTTGGCGTTGCGCGGAGCAGGTTCCAGGGGTTGAAGGCTAACGCTTCCTCATCCGATAATTCTCTTGATGTATGATTGGCAGGCTCGCCATTAAGGCTATCTACAAATTCCGCTCTCTTACCGGCGGTGTCCTTCGTGTTAAACGTAAGAGAATATAAATTATTTCTAATGATCGGGGTCGTAGTTCCCCATACGTTAGGCGTTGTTGGGGTGAATACTGGAAGCGTGCTGTTGATCAGCGCAACCGGATTCGAGAATCCTTTATAGAAGCCCACGCCTCGATCTGATGTGAATTTCGTATTAATGAAGACAATGCCTGATGCCGCCATTACAGGTCCATAACCATCCGGAAAAGCAATCTCAGAGTCTTCCCAGACACTGATTGTTCCGCCTCCAAGAAAATCCGCAGTACCCTCCAGATAACAATTCTTGCAATAGGAACGCGTAGTCTGCAAGAAGAGTGTGTCTAATCTGCTGAGGAAAGCAACATTCATATAGGTGTGCTTGTCACCAGACGCTTGCAGCGCCACTGCCTGTGTTTCTACATTCGACCGCTTCGTCAGGTTTTTGCCCGGATCGCCCGGATATTCATAATCTATGTTCGTATAGTTAAGGAATGTAAGGTTCTTGGCTGTGAAACCGGTTGCTCTTACAATGACGACATAACCGTTATTGGAAGTCGTCTCCGTACCGGCTCCTTGCTTATTACCGCGATTGTCGGCGAGCACGACTTTACCTCTATCGTCGGTAAGTCCAAGCAAGGTTATATAGTCTTTAGTAATGGTTAGTCCCGGCTCGGTCGCCGTTCCCGTAATTTGGTAGACATCCGGCTTCAGGCCAATCACTGTCGGTTTGTTTGCCGTCCCTGCCGGCGCGGCTGCATAAGCCGCCTGCAGCGTTCTAAATTTTTTCTCTTCGGGAACATCTGCCGGAAGAGAGCTATCTACAAGATAATCATAGATAAGCCCGGAATCGATGCTGTCTTCAGGCGGGTCATTCTCCTCGGCGGACGTACGCAATCCTGTAAGGAACATGACTGATACCAACATAACTGTAAGCGCTAACATAATCATTGTTGGTTTTTTATACATCTTCATTTTCATCTCCTTATATAAGCTTACTTCAAATCCTGATCGGTTTGTCTCATCGATGCCGCAGTCAGTCAATGATCTTGCTCAGCCTTATCCAAAAGCTTCTCTCTTCATTCTCTGTTGACCTCCATATTATTATTTCTGTGCCTTTACTCCACTTTCACTGTACATTTCCCGCATGGTTACGGATACAATCATTAGCTCATGTAGAGGCTCTATTGATATACGATCTGTAATGATGATTACGATCTGGACTAATGACACCGCTTAAATACCCGGATTTTTGAGTCAAGACTGCTTAAAGAGCCCACTCCTCAAATTTGAACGAATCTTCTCAGCCATTCACCGTGAATGGCTGAACTTACCGGGCCATGATCGCCCAGACATTCGGTATCCTCTGTAACCCTGTTTATTTGGCGGGGATATTCAGTAATTCGGTAATCGTAACCAGCTTGACCCCATCGTTTTTAAGCTTGCTAATAATGTTTGGCAGGGCCTTTACCGTTCCCGATAGATCCTCACCCGTTCCACCGGCAGCATGCTGCAAAATAATGGATCCCGGGTACACATGGGCAAGAATATTCCCCTCTACCTGTTCGGCCTTTAAACCTTTCCAATCCAGAGAATCTACGTTCCAATTCACAATTTTTTTGTGCTGACTCGCTAACCACTGGATTTGTCTCTCACTTATATTTCCATAAGGCGGCCTGACAATTTTCGGGGTAAATCCGGTGAATTGACGAATAAGCTGATCCGTTTTATTAATTTGATACCGAAACTCGGCGTCGGACAATTTCGGGAGATTCGCGTGATTGTAGGAATGATTACCAATTAAATGGCCATCCTGAACAATGCGTTTCATGATATCGGGGTGTGATTCAGCCCGGTTTCCAATCACAAAAAATGTTGCTTTGACTCCCGCTTTTTTCAAAACGTCAAGTATTTGCGGGGTGAAATCAGCATCAGGCGCATCGTCGAATGTCAAAGCGACTTCACGTTTTTTTGCAGAACCATTTAGCAGAAATGTACTTTGGTATTTATTTCGCAAATCCGATAGAGAGAGGGAATGGGGTTGACGGACTTTTTGCTCCGACCCATCCAATAGATCAGGTGTTGCAGACTGTGATTGTATTTTGGATTGCTCAGTCAGGCTGCGCGGTTCAGGCTGCGGCGCTTTTTGATCTATACTTCTTTGTGTACAACCAGAACCTATAGATAGAACGACAAGAAATGGAATGAGCCAATTTAGTTTCATGTAGTTGTGCAGCCCCCGTTTTTAAATTTTTTCATGTCATTTAGGTTGTTGTTATTGCCCATAAATTATACAGAATGAAGAATGAATGATGCGTTAATTTCAAGTTTTCCGCCGAAATCCCATAGAAAAAAACCGCCCTCACTTAGCGAAAGGACGGTTTTCTAATGGAATTCATTTATTAAACTTGAGAGATTCCGTTAATGATTTGGGTCAGTGCCTCCCTGATTGGCGTTGCTGGACGACCGAGCAGCTTTTCCAAATCACTGCTTTCGATCTCAAGTGTGCCTTCCCGGATGCCCTGCTGGATACCCACGAGAATAGGGATGACGAAGTCTGGCACGCCCGCGCCTTTCATGATTTCGGCATACTGGGCATCATCGACTTGCTGCACAGATACTTCTTTACCTAATACGGCTCCAATAACAGACACCAGTTCTTCTTGAGTCAACAGTTTGCCAGAAAGCTCATAGATCGTATTCTCGTGCCCCTCTTGCGCCAATACTGCTGCCGCTGCCTCTGCGTAATCCTGACGTGAAGCCCAGCCAGTCTTGCCTTTACCAGCAGATGTCACCCACGGCGCTCCTGCCAACACTCCTTGAATGCTCCCGATCTCATTCTCCAAGTACCAGTTGTTTCTCAGGAAGGAGTACGGAATTCCCGTTTTAATAATGGCTTCTTCCGTGACACGGTGTACGAGAGCAAGGAACAGCTTGCTTTCACTCGCATTTACTGCACTGGTATAGGCAATGAATCCAACTTGCGCCCGCTGCGCCGCTGCTACCGCATTAGTATGTTGGCGAATTCTTGTCTCGTTGTCCCCATCTGCTGATATGATTAAGAGCCGGTCGATACCCGCAAAGGCGGAATCCAATGTTTCCGGGCGGTCAAAATCCCCATGCCGAATTTCTACTCCCCGGGCTTGCAGTCCTGCTGCTTTTTCCGGGTCGCGAACGCTGACCGCTAATTGATTAGCGGGTATTGATTTCAGCAGCGTTTCAACTACTTTCGTTCCCAATTTCCCTGTTGCGCCTGTCACCAAGATTTTCATCTTCGCATTCCTCCTAATGTGATTAATTGTAATCAATTTCGTTATAACCGTATAGATTACAACATGTTTATATAAGAAGAAACGGCTTCGCCGTCTTTTGGCGGCAAAGTTAGTTTCTTCCCCAAAAATATAAGCATCGTATAGGTCAAATTTTATACTTTCTTATATTTAAATAAAAGCTCTTATGGGAGCTCTCATTTAAGTGAATCTTGAAGTGAGTTGACTCAATGTCGTTTGTGCCAACCTCTGTTCCATAGCGGATTGAGCCTCATACAATTCGGCTCGGAGAACTGTCTCGATATTCCGGCCGACTTGGCATCTTATATTCGGTTCTTCATGAACACGGAATAATTGGTTATCTTCAATCACATTAACAGCGCGATATATATCAAGAAGCGTAATTTCCTCAGGCGCCTTAAGAAGAGAAGCGCCACCTACCCCAGGACGTATTTCCACTAGCCCCGCTTTTTTTAACATCCCCATAATTCTTCGGATTACCACAGGATTTGTATTCACACTGCCTGCAATGTAGTCCCCGGTCAATTCGTTCACATTGACAGCAATCAGGGAAAGGATATGAACAGCCATCGAAAAACGCGTGCTAATTTGTTTCAAGGTAATCACCACCGTTGTAACCATTATAGTTACTACCAATTGTTATGTCAAGATTCATACCAGTCATTTTAAAATCATTCTTTACTAATCGTTCCCGTAATGATAAGATGACTTCGGGAGGTGAACTTGAATGGCAAGAAGCAAAGAATATGACGAGAATGCAGTTCTTCATAAGGCCATGCAGCTCTTCTGGGAACAGGGCTACGAAAAAACATCCATGGCTGATCTTGTTGAACATATGGGAATTCATAGAAGAAGCCTGTATGATACCTTCAGCGACAAACACGCATTGTTTCTCAAGGCTATGGACCGTTACGGAGAAATTATGGACAGAAATCTTGAGACAGGAATTAAAAAAGCTGAAACGGCTGATCAAGCTATACGTTTCATTTTCAAGTACACCATCGATAAAACCGACAATACCCCTACGGGTTGTCTGTTTGTAAATGCAGCAGTTGAGCTGGGCGCACGTGATGCTGTTACTGATGCCAAGGCCATTACGGGCTTTGCAAAGGAAGAACAGCTGCTCGCATCTATTATTCAGTGGGGACAGCAGAACGATGAATTCTCAACGGATTATGATGCCCAAGATCTGGCGGCGTCCATGCAAAATACGCTATTGGGACTAAGAGTACTGGCACGGACATCGATCAGCAAAGAAAAGCTTTACGATAGAGCCGCCATATTTATGAAGATTTTAAAAAAGTAAACCGTTTTTTTTTAAGCATAAGAGAATGATCGTTCCCGTAAAAATTGCACTTCTCGTCAAGAAATTTCACCCCCACCCACATACTATTAAAATTAAAGGAGACGATTTAGATATGACAACAACACAGGATTTAAACGGTAAAGTGGCATTGGTAACGGGCGGAGCCCGGGGAATTGGATTGGAAACGGTTCGCGGTCTGGCTCAATTAGGAGCTACGGTAGTAATCGGTGCGCGTGATGCTCAAAAAGGGATGGAAGCCGCTCAACAATTTAAAGAAGAAGGGTTCAAAGTCGAAAGTATTAAACTCGATGTCACTGTGCATGAAGATAATGTGGCAGCTTATCAATACTTGAATGAGAACTATGGAAAGCTGGATATCCTGATTAACAATGCAGGGGTTTTGCTGGATCAGGAAAGTGTGTCCATCGAGGTTATCAACCGGACAAGTACCCTGTCATCGAAGGTTTTGCGGGATACATTTGATGCCAACTTCTTTGCTCAAATTGATCTGACACAGCTTCTTTTGCCGCTGATTCGCAAATCTGATGCCGGACGCATCGTCAACCTTTCCAGCATATTGGGCTCACTCTCCCTGCAGGCAAATCCTGACTCACCCCTTTATTCCGTGAAGACCTTTGCGTATAACGCATCCAAAGCAGCGCTCAACGCCTTCACCATACATTTGGCAGCGGAACTCAGGGGCACACCGATTAAAGTTAATTCCATTCATCCGGGTTGGGTTAGCACCAGAATCGGTGGCGGTGCAGCGGATATTGATGAGGTGGAAGGCAGCCGTACGAGCATTATGGCGGCAACATTGCCTGAGGATGGTCCAACCGGCTCCTTCTTCTTCCTGGAAAACACGCTTCCTTGGTAATCCATACATGCCAATTCCATCTGAAATGCGGGAGGCATAAGAAAAGGACGATTACCTGTATTCGGTTGGCTGCTATTGTAGATCGATAAGGGCGGCACAAAAGTGCCGCCCTTATCATTGTGTGGAAGTAAGTATACATGGAAGGTACTGCAGGATAGTGAAAAGATAGATGGTACGCTCTTATTCCATGACTGCAGGGGAACCTGTTGCAGGCTAAAGAAGCTTGTCTTCCACCGGTTCGGAGACGGCGACGCTGATCGAACGAAACTCGCTGCCCCAATTGATGGTCGGGTCACCCTCCCTATGAGGCCGGCAGGCGCAGTAGAAGTGATACAGAATCCCATTATGCCGGACGACCGAAGGCTTGTGCGCATGTATCGAATCGATGCCGCCTTCCTGCCCGCTGGTCAGAATCGGCTCCCGATATTTGCTCCATTCGGTCAAGTTATCCGAAAGAGCGATACCCTCCTGGGCATGCTTGCCGTCGTAGCCGAAGAAATACATGACCCAGCGGTCTCCGTCGCGCAGAACGCATGGATCGCTCACGAACCGCGAATCCCAACGGTCCGGAGATACCTGAAGCACGGGATTGCCGGCATGCCGCTCCCAGTCCGTCAGATTTGACGACACGGCCAGCCCTGTCTGCTCGATCCATGGACGTCCGCCATCCGGGATATTTTTGGCGTTGTAGAATAAATAGAATTTCCCTTCATGCTCCAGCAGACATTCCTTGTACAGGCCGCCCCGTTCCCACTCGGCACCTTCCTCCGGGGTAAGAATCGGTTTCGGCAGACGATTCCATGTCAGCAGGCTTTCATCCTCTGTCCAGGCAAGGCCGAACCGCCCCGCTCCCTCCTCGTAGCCATCCTCCGGATAGGTATGATAGATCAGCCAATAGCGGTTTTTCCATTTTTTCAGCTTCGGCAGCCCATTCAGATCATTTTCGCGGAGAATCCAGCAGCCGGCCGTATTTTTGCTGTCCCAGCCGTTGCCATCCCCGCGCTTCAGAATAGTTCCGAGATGCAACCAGTCCAGCAGATTTTCGCTCGTCGCCAGCGCCGTTTGATAGCCGATGCCGTTAAATCCGACGTACATCATGTAATAGGTGCCGCCATGCCAAAATACAAACGGACAATCGACCGCTTTCTCATCGAATGCGCCCGGCTCGCCCGAACCGGTCAACACCGGCCTGCCAAGCTTACAGGGGGTCAAATAACGGGCAATATCCTGCTTTTCCATCGGAACCGCATCCTCTCGCTTGGTTCATCATTTTGCCGGAGTCCAGCGATTTTCCCGCGGAGACAGCCGCGCTAATGGATCTTGCCGGCCGCCTTGAACTCCCTTCTCCGCCTCGTCCATCCTCCAATTCCACTCGTTCCTCTTGATAACCGCAGGATTTCTAAAGGAGATAATACCAACTTCATGCTTGGAATCCAAACTTTTTTCCGTTGTTTCTTGCGCCGCTAACGAAATTCAATTCTCAGGACATTGGCGTGTGGGGACGGCATTCCTCCTCCTAGTTGCACCGTCAAAGCGGTGCTGTTACGGCTCCATTCCAGGTTTTCATTCCCGCCGATCAAATCAATGCGGATGATGGACTTCGATGAAAGTCCAGCTCCATCGGCGAGACTGTTTATGCGCAGCTGTTTCTTATTCGAGCCCCCCCATTATAATGGCATAAAGGATGTTGTCTTTTGTTGTAAAACGGATATCATTGGTCGAAAATCCATCTTCCGCCGCCACGTTGAAAGTGCCGGATTGAGTTTGCTCTTCAATTTGATCGACATCAAAATTGGAGTCCTTAACTTCCGTAGCTCCCTCCCCGAATACCGTAAACGGTCGGCTCCCAAAGATGGCTTCACCATACTGTGACAGCCAGTCACCGATTTCATAAAGGACGGATTTCGCCTCGTCCGCGAATGTTCCATCCGCTTTCGGTCCGACGTTAAGCAGCAAATTTCCGTTTTTGCTGACCACGTCACACAGTTGCCGTATGATATCTCCAGCTGACCGGTAGGTCGCACCCTCTATATAACACCATGTCCGCTTGGCCTCCAGGCGATCGTCAATCTGCCATTCGAAGCTTTGTACGTCTGAAAATCTTCCCCGCTCCAAATCCACGATACCTGAGCCTGGGGGAAAATCCGTCTGCTTATAGCTGATTACCGTATCGCTTCGCGAACCTGGTCTACTGTAATAATGCTCCAGGAGCCGATGCTTGTAACGCTCGGCTATAATGTTCGCACGGCTGTCGAAGTAAACAAGATCGGGGTTGTAGGTATCGATAACTTCGACAACTTTTTCCATCCATACCTGGTTAAATTCGTCATCCGGTAATCGCCATGGAATATACCGGTTTGTCTCCAGTGGAAGCGCCTTGCCGTAAAATCTCTCATTGTCAGGATGATATACATCTGCGCTGGGATCAGTAGACATGAACCATCCCCATAGCCACTGATGATGAAAGGTCGCGATGAAATGCAATCCTCTTGTCCTGATTGCCTCTCCGAACTCCCCCACGACATCCCTTCGGGGTCCATAGTTCATGGAGTTTACCGGGTTAATTTTGCTGTTCCATAGAGAAAAATTGTCGGCGTGCTCCGTAACAGGGCCGGCATATTTGGCTCCTGAACGAACGACTAGCTCGGCCCAGACGCTGGCATCGAATTTTTCTGCTGTGAAGTCCTTATAGAAATCCTTATATCCGAATTCGTTCAGCATGCCATACTTATTGACATGATGCTCGTTCTGCGGGAGCCCTTTGGCATACATGTTTCTGGAGTACCATTCATTCTCGCATGCTGGCACACTATAAGGTCCCCAATGGAAGAAGAGACCAAACTTTGCGTCGCGAAACCAATCCGGAGTTTGGCGCATCAACGGGCTCCAATTCATGTCAAATGACGTTTTCGGTGTTTGCGGAGTATCCTGCATATCAATTCATTCTCCTTTTCCTTTTTTATTCGTCCTGCCTCTGAAGCGCTTCTTTCCACCAATGAAGATTTAATTTTGCTCTTTCTTGTCTGGGCTGCGACCACCGGGCGGGTACGGATACGTATTGTCGTCGAAGGTCCGCCCTTCCCAAGCGAAGAAATTCTCGAACAGCGGTTTGGATATCGGCCCCAGCTTCTGGCCGAGATTCAATTGATCGTACCATTCCTTGAATTGCCGGAGCCTTCTCGTGCCAACCGCGAAGTCCGTTCGCGCCACGATGTAATGGAATGCCCGGCGTTTCGAAGTGGACAGCGCCTTACCCCGGTGCAGCACGGCCTGGTGCATGAACAGAGCTTCACCCGGCTCCAGCACGAGCACTTCCTGGTTTGCCACCGGCTTCGTCGTGCCGTATATGGTGCTTTCCTCTTCGCTCAGAGGCCTTCTGTGCGAGCCCTTGACCACATGAAAGCTCTCTTCCCGGTAGAGCGCCGTATTCCACTGCAGCCATCCCGGAGGGATGCCTCCGTCCGTGGAATAAGAGTCCTGCTTGCCGTCGCGGTGCCAATACAAGTCATACGTGATATTGACCGGCGACCATAAAGCCTTGAGTCCATACAGCTCTAGATCCGGGCCAAGTAAGCATTGCAGGGCAGAAATCAGCTTCTCGTTCTCCAGGTAGTCGGTAAACTCCGGTTCGTACAGGTCGGGATGGAGAAGCCAGTCAGCCCCCCATATTTCCTTCTGCTCCTCCTCGGTCGGCGATTCCGTATTCGTCTTGCCCCCGATCAGTCTGGCATTGTATTCCTCCTTGGCATTCGGATGCGCCCTGACTTTTTCCACCATACGTTCGTATGCGTCCCTGTAATTTAGCAGCTTCTCCGATGGAATCATGTCCTTTATCACCAGCACGCCATCCTCGTAATACGTTCGTTTCTGATCTTCCGTCAGCATATTTTTCCTCTCCCTTTTGTGCTTTCTCCTTCTATCATTTTTCAAGGAATGTCCGACCCTGCTGGACGCTCTCCGAGTCTGAGCGATAGCTCATCATTTTCCGGTAATGATTTGGGGTTACATCGAATAACCGTTTGAACGCCCGCCTGAAGGAATACGGACTATGGTAGCCAACGTGACTGGAAATATCCTCGATGGTCCGATCCGAATGGAGCAGCAGCCCGGCAGCTTTATGCAAACGAATATTCTCCAGAAATTCCGATACATATTCGCCGATCTGCTCCTTGAACAGCTGCGAGATGAACTTCTCCGGCCGGCCTTCCCGTTCGGCGATCAGATGCAAATTCAACTCGGGGTTACCATAGTTATCTTCCAGGTAATGCTTGATTCTTTTCACAGTGCCATGATCCGAATCTTTCTTCCGCTGAAGGACCAGCGTGCCATACTCGGCGATCACTTGCTCCGCCGCTCCCCGGACCTGTGTCAGTCCATCCTGCAGTTGAATCCGTTTCAGCAGCCCTTTTAGCCGTTCCATCTCTTTCGCATCTCCAAATACTTTCGGATCAAACGATTTGAGAAGCGTCGCCTTAATCTCATCAACAAAGTCGTGCGCCATTTCCGCCGATAAATCCCGCTCTCTGAAATTCTGGTCGAAAATTTGCCTCAAAATTCGGATGGCCTCGGAAATTTCGCCGGTTTTCATGACGTTCATCAGGCGGAGTTCCAAATCTATCGGATAATAATAGAGAGCGCTTTCTTTGGTCGTTTCATGATACCAGAACAAACTGCCGCCCTTCATGAGGGCGCAATACTCCATCGTTTGCTTGGCTTCGTCCAAAGAACGGTAAATATCGCTATAGCCCGTAAATAACCCCCCCATTGAAACCGTAAGGGAAATATGATGGTTCTTTGACAGAGTCCGGATGAGAACGGTCACGACTTTCTCGATATCGCCGACCGCCTTAAGCCGCTCATCCCGGCACACGGGAAACAGGATGGCAATCTTGTCCAGATGGAGATCCGTTGTGTACGGAATTGAATCCGCCTGATGCAGCGTCTGCTTGACAAGGAGGCGAGCGGCATTCAGCTCGTCATAAATCTCGGGGCTTTCCATCCCGCCGTAGCCGTTAATTTGTATAATTCCAACATATCCGAAGTCCCCCTGAAATTCGATGCCCGCCTGGACAAGAGCGGCTTCAATGCCGCTCGATGTACTGAATTCCCCGTGAAGCAGGCGTTTCATGACGGCATCCCTGAGAAGGGGAATCTGCTGCTTCAGCTCGGCCTCCAGGAATTTATTGCTGGTTATCAATCGGGAGATGTTGCCCCTCAGGAAATCATATTCGTTGACTGGCCTGGACGTTTCCGGATGTATCTGCTCACGGATGATTTCCGTCAAGGAGTGGATCGGAGAACTGTTCCGGTAGGCCATTAACAGGCAAACCGCAAGTCCGATCAGGAAAGTGCTCCCTGTCACGATCCAGGTGATCCGTTTAATAATGGAAGCATTCTCCATTAACGTCTTCCTGGGTATTCCTGCAATATAGTACCAGCCATTATAATCAGACCTGTCGGAAATCAACAGCGTCTCGCCGCCCTGAATGACGGACGCATTCGGATTCTCCAGTATCGAGGCGGTATTCATGGCTTCGATACCAACCCTGTCGATCCCGGAGGAGGCCATAATATTGCCTTCCGGGTCGGCGATATATGCCCATCCCCCGAACCGCTGGGGGATGCTTTGGAGCATGTCGCTGATTTTCTTCTGATCGATCAAAACCACTACCGTACCCTGCGGCTGCGTAAAGCCCGACTGCAGGGATTGCACATAAGTAACGACCGGATAAGTTTGTTCGCCTCTGATAAAAGCCTGGCTCGGAAGAATTTCCCGCTGGTGGCTTTGGTTAAGCGTCTGCTTCCATTGCTCATAGGGAAGATCCGCATAATGATGAAGATTGTAATAGTGCTCAGGTCTGTTGAACACAGACCCTGGCGTTATCACGACGTCGTGAAGATTGAGATAAATATAGAAATCATTTAGGAAATCGTTCGTCTGGGCATAAGCCGATATATCGCGCGATACCTCCCAGAGCCGGTAAACCCGACTGTCTTCGTCATCAAGTGTTCTCGCCATGATTCGGTTCAAATCATGATTGACCGATAGTTGCCTGGCAAAACCGTCGACTTCATCCATTCTGCGTTCCAAGATCATTTTGCTTTGGCTCAATAACGACATGCTGCTCTCGATCGAACTGGATTTGGCGATGTCTATCGATACCCGGGCGGAGATAAAACCGGCCAGAAGAGGAATCAAGAGTATGACGATGTACGAAATCAAAAATCGTTTAAATACTTTAGTGAAGTTCGATTTGTACATGGCTGTTACCCCCTGAAATTCATGATCATCTTCCATTTATAATGGAAACGCTCACGCGTTTACCGGCAGCACGTAAAAGAGCAGCGAAAACACTGAAGATACACATGGTTCACTCTCTATTGTTTCGCAAGATATTGGTCATACGCCTGCTGCTGAATCTCCAGATAGCGTTTCAGATTCAGCTGCTCAAGCCCTTTTACGTAGGTATCCCATTCTTTATCGATATCTTTCGAGCCGGTCACGAATTGCAGCAAATTCTGTTGAACGTAATTTTTGATGTTGGTTTCCAGCATCGCGAACTCGTCCACAACCGCGGGGTCGTACCACATCGCCCAATATGGAAAAATCTCTTCCGGATACAGATTCTCGTACAGATATGTCGCCTCCTGCAGCCTTCGCTCGAAGCCGCCTGCCGAATAGATGTCCGTCGACGATACCCATCTGTCGCGAAATTCCCTCGGTTGGAAATACTGGGCGATGGCCGCCCAATCGGTGTTGGGATACGCTGTCCCCGGCTCTGTGGGAATCCGGAAAAACAAAGGCTCCACCTCCTTGTTCAAAGCAATGTCCCCTTCCTGCGGCTTCCGCCAGCCGACTCCTTCTTTGCCGAGATATCCGAGCATCTGTCCTTCTTCCGTGAATAAATAATCCAGGAGCTGGATCGCCTTGATCTTCGCTTCCTCGCTAGCCTTGTTCGTCAGCGCGAAGGTCCCGCCAACCGTGCTCGTCGAGCCGAGGGTAGTGAACCGCTTGCCGCTTGGACCTGTCAGCGGAGGGATGACATCGTATTGTTTCTGGTAGTCCAGATTAGTCGGCAATCCGGTAGCGGCGCCCATCAGAATTCCATCCGCATTATTGGCCAGCTGGCCGAATGCCTCCATATTCTGCGTGAATGCGCTGGGGTCAATTAACCCTTCTTTATAAATGGATGCAAGATAGGCCGTCCCTTCCCTCCATTCCGGCTGAATCGGCGCATAGCTCACTTTGCCGCCATTCACCAGCATACGGCTGTTATTGTCATCATAGATGAATGCGTTCATCAGAAACGGTATGATCGACGCGGTCGTGTGACCGGTCTGTCCGATTTCGTCCTCTTTACCGTTGCCATTCGGGTCCTGAGTTTTGAACGCCTTCATTACGGCTCTGAATTCTTCTGTAGTAGTCGGCATTTCCAGCCCCAGTTTTTTCAGCCACTCGTTGTTGATCCAATCCTTTGCCCCGTGCTGGCAGTGAAAGCATTCAATCAGCTGCGGCACCGCATAAATATTGCCGTCAGGGGACGTTGCGATAGCCCGGAAGTTCTGGTCGCTGTCAAGCACAGCCTGAAGATTCGGCGCATGCTCCTTGATCAGATTGTTCAACGGAAGCAGTATTCCTTGTTTTCCATATTGAATCATTTCCGAAGCCGAAAATTTGTCCACCCATGGAATCATCAGGAAGAGCTCGGGATAGTCGCCGCTTGCCAGTGCGATCTTTCTCTCCTCCACGGCCGCACCGGCATCCCAGGTCGTGACCTGAAAATCAAAATCGATACCGAATTTCTGCTCCACATGCTGCGTAAACCAGTTCGTGTCGAGGTTGTAATTCGTTCCTTGCGCGGTGAACGTTTTTATGGTGACCCGCGAGGACGCCTCCCCTTCCGTCGCATTATCTCCGGTTTCTTCTGCGCCCTCTGCAGGCGGAGTTGCCGCTCCTTCACCGTTGTTCCCATTGCCGTTGGAGCAACCCGATAATACAAGCATAACGGTCATCAGCAGCATGAAAGTAATAACTGACGTCTTCTTCAAATGATACCATCTCCTTTTTATTGGATATTGCGGCCCTTCCCGTTATCAAGCCTGTTTGTATCTATACCGGACTGTTTCACAGACCATCCCGCAGTATAATAGGATGTGCAGCAATCAACCCTTGATCGAACCGATCAGCATGCCCTTCACAAAATATTTCTGCACGAACGGATAGATGATAAGCACCGGCAGACTTGCGATTACGATCAACGAATACTTCATCAGGTCGGCAAGCATCTGCCGATCCAGGACATCACTCGCCTCCATGCCCATGGTTCCCGTATTCAGGATAAGAATATTGCGAAGAGCCAGCTGCAGCGGAATCAGTTCTTCCGACCGCAGGTAGATCAAGGCGTCAAAATAAGCGTTCCATTGCGAAATTGCGTACATAAGCACCAGGATTGCAAGGATCGGTTTGGCTAGCGGAAGGACGACCGACCACATAAAACGAAGATCTCCGCAGCCGTCCATCTCGCTTGCTTCGACCAGTTCGTCCGGAATGGCGGATTGGAAAAAAGTACGGGCAATTATGACCTGCCATACGGCTATCGCCTTTGGAATAATCATCGCCCAGCGGGTATCGAGCATCCCCAATTCTTTCACGACCATGTACTCCGGTATAAGTCCGCCGCTGAACATCATGGTAAAGATGATCAGGAACATGAAGAGGGTGCGGCCATAGAAGGTTCTCCGGGATAGCGGATAGGCAAGCACAACGGTTAAGAAAACGCTTACGAGAGTGCCGAAAAAAGTGTAGAAGGCGGAGTTGCCGTACCCCACCATTACCTGATGATTGTTAAACACCACCTTATACCCGATAAGGGAAAAATCGACGGGCCACAGCCATACCTTGCCCGAAGAGACGGCTTCCGGAGCGCTGAACGATGAGCTTACGATAAATGTAAGCGGATACAAAATCACTGCGAGGACCACGATGAGAAATATGTAAACCCCCGCCAGAAACAACCTGTCTCCGAAGGAATCCCTGATTCCCGTATTGGATTTGCCGACAAACATATGCCTTTCCCCTCTCCTTCCTTCCTCTCCTGTCGTCCCTACCAAAGTCCGCTGCCCGACACGCGTCTGGCCACTGTGTTAACTGCAATAAGCATAGTCAGGTTGACGACCGAATTGAACAGGCCGACAGCCGTGGCGAAGCTGAAGTTGTTGTTTAATAAACCCAGCTTGTACACATAAGTAGCCATTACTTCGGAGTGGCTCAGATTAAGCGGATTTTGCAGCAGAAATACTTTCTCAAAACCGACAGCCATAAGTGATCCTACCGTGAGGATCAGGATGATCACCGCTGCAGGCAAAATACCGGGAAGATCAATGTTCCACATCTTCTGGATTCTCGATGCTCCATCCACTTTGGCCGCTTCATACAAAGACGGATCGACGCCGGCCAGTGCAGCCAGATAGATAATGGCAGAATACCCGGTTGTCTGCCAGGCGTCCGACCATACGAATATTGACCGAAAGAATGTTGGAATCCCAAGGAAATTAATCGGCTCCAAGCCCAGCGCAGCCAGCATGTTGTTGACGATTCCAAGCCTTGGATTCAGCGCCAGAATGATCATGGAAACGATTACAACCGTCGATATGAAATACGGCGCATAAGTCACCATCTGTACGGTTCGTTTAAACCAGCCGTTGCGGATCTCATTCAGAGCCAGAGCCAGGATGACCGGCAGCGGGAAGCATACCGCCAACTGATACAGATTAAGAAGCAGCGTATTTTTGATCAGGGTCCATGCCGCCGGATTTTCAAAAAACATCCTGAAATGTTTAAAGCCAACATTCGGACTATTCAGGATTCCGCTAACCACGTTGTAATCTTTGAAAGCGATCACGACGCCGAACATCGGAATGTATTTGAATAGAATGAAATACAGGACCGGAGTGATGATAAGCAAGTAATACTGCCAGTGCCTCCGAAGGCTTCGTTTTGCTTTCTCCCATTCGGTGGTATGGATAACCGGTATATGGGCAACCTGTTTTACCGCTTGCGTTTTCAAAAAGATCCCTCCTTAGGTCCAATAATAGATCATTTCCTTCCCTTGTGAAAGAAACACTTCCGCCAGAGGGAACACTTGCTTCCGCCAAGAGGGAAAGCGCGCTGTTGCTGGTGAAAACGCTATAGAAAAACCGAAAAAGCGGCAAAAGATACATTTGGCGACAATGGAAACCATTGAGGATTTCCTTGTCCGTCGCCGCGATTGGCTTCAGCGCTACGACAAAATCATGCGGCCGGAAGCTTTATCAAAGCTTCCGCGGATTCATCATTTCCCTCCTTATCGAATCACCTGTTCTCATCTGACCTCAACATGCTTACGGGTGAAGCATTAAATTGATCTGCTTCCGGACATCCTCAGGTTCGAACAGACGCTGCCACCCCTCTTGAAAAAGCCGCTTTTCACCATATTCCGCAGCGATCAGGCAAGCATCGGACATGGGATTACCCGCTATTCCGAAAGCGACAGCCAGCAGGATGTTAAGATGGCCGAGCATAAAATCTTTGGCAGCCTCCTCCGGAACTCCACTGCGTATGGCTTCATCCATGGCAGCGCGCAGCATTAATGCGGCTGCCGCACCGATGGTTTCTGCCATGGCGGGCTCCAGCATGGCCATTTGCTCCAGCGTAACGCGGTGAGACCGCATAACCGGAGCATACATCCGCTTCGCAAGCTCTTCGGCTCTTCCGTAATCTTCCTCCGAGCCCTGGACCAGCGTACAGACTACAGCCTGCTTCGCCGCAACGCCGCCAAAAAAATCACGCTTCGCTTCGGGTTCTGTCTCATCGTTGAAAATCGGAGGATGGCAGGGATGCGCGACAAAATAACCTATATCCCCGCGCTCGGGAAGCTGGCCGATATAGGCCGCCGCAGGATCCAGTAAGATCAGCATGGCACCGGAATTCATGAGCGGCACGATTTCTTGCGAGACCTGCTTTATCGCGACATCCGGTACGGCCAGAATGACCATATCCGCACCCTTGACGGCATCATTCTGCGGGACTGCCCTTAAACTTCGGGCTGCCAGCTGCTCCAGACCAATCAATCCTGTCTCAACAAATCTCATTTCGTATTCACTGCTTCGGAGATTGTCCGTGATTCTGCAGCCCATCTTTCCTCCGGCTCCCACCAACACGACGGTCATTTTCCGATAATCTCCCATCTTACTCATCTCCCGTTCCAGGTTTGGCCGACTTTAATAAGCTTTTCTGGAAGTATTTTGCAAATCAGCTATCCTTATGGTTGCCGGTTGCCCTGAAGCACCCTGCCGAAAAAATCTTCTTCTCCGACCTGTCCGCCTTTGAGCACCAGCTCCAGTCCGTCCAAAACTTCCTCATGCGAGAACATCCGGCACAGCGGGCATCCAGGCACCAGCACGTCGATACATTCCAGCGCGTAGCCGCCAAGCTCCCGCGTTACATAGCCTGAAGTATCGCCTCCCGCAATCAGTACGCGCGTCAGCTCGAAATCCACAACCAGCATTTTTACCATCCGGCCCATTTCCCTGCCCAGAACAAAGCTGCTGTCTTGAATCCCCTGTCCGTTCGTGAGGAGTGCCGTCTGAACCTCCTGGATACTGCCGTCTCCAGGTCCAATAGCGGAATAGAGAATCAGGCTCCGCCCGGCTCCGATGACCGCGCGCGCTTCGCTCAGCAGCTTTGCCCGCGCCTGATTAGCGGTCTCTCCGCCCTCTATCCATTCATGAATGGGAACGCGGATTCCTTCGAATCCGTGGTCCATCGCCCAGCGGATTTGAGACTCTGTCACCGGTGAACAGCTGCCGGATACAGCCAGCAGCCGCTCCACGCTTCCCGGCTTCTCTCCAGCAGGCATGCCGGCAGCTGGACCAGGCAGACAGGCCGCCAATGCATATTCCACCCCTGACGAACCGATGACGAAGAGACCGTCCGTACGCCCGGCTTCTTCCCAGATCAGACGTCCCGCCGTTTCCAGCCGTCTATCGTCCAGTACGTCGAACAGCACCAGGTCCGGCTGTTCATTCCGAATCAATTCCTCCAGTCGGCTCCTGGCCTCATCCAGATCTCCATCCAAAGACACCACATCCATCAGCGCTGTCGGCATATCCGTTTGTTTTTGCAGATGCAGAAGCAGATCCGACTCCTCCATGGGCGTTGCCGGATGGCGGGACATCGTCGGATGGCGGTCCAGCCGGTAAATATCCATGCCTCCAGCCGCAAAGTGGTGGCCAAAGACCGTGAATCGGCGTAAATACGGCACGCCCGCAATCAAGGGAATATATCGTCCGCCAAATACGCTGCGGCCCACTTCCGCCACACGGCCGATGCTTCCGATCCCCGGCGAGGAATCAAAGGTTGAGCAGATTTTATAATGCACGACCACTGCTCCGGCTGAGCGCAATACCTCGAAGATAGGCCGCAGCTCCCGCTCCATCGCTTCAGGCGGCAGTGAGCGGCCGATGCCTGCGATTCCAAAACAGTCCACCTCCGCGAAGCGCTCCTCCAATTCTTCAGGGGACGGCGTATCAAGGAACAGCACTGCGCGAAGACCTGCTCTGAAAAGCGCTTCCAATACATCGGTGGAGCCGGTGAAGTCATCGCCGTAGTAGCAGAGCGGCCTGGGCTGCCTGAATGCTTTCGCAGGCTTCGCATTGTCATTCACGGCTATTCCCTCCCCCCGTACTTTTCAATTGCCCGTTTCAAGGCGGAGTGGCGTTCAGCATACTGTTCAAGCGGAATGCCCTGAACAGCCGCTTCCCAGCCGAGCTTCATACTCTCGAAGCCGGCCGCCGGACCGTCCGGATGCGCCAGTATGCCGCCGCCAGCCAGATGCATGACATCAAGAGTGCCGGCGGCTTCATAAGTTGCAGGGGCTGTTCCCGCCCACTGCATGGAGGAGATAACGGGCATCGTCTCATAACCGCCGAGCAGCGGGGCCATGCAGGCGCGGATTGAACGTGTCACCGACTCATTACTTTCATAAAACTTACTATTAAGACCATTGACATGAAGATGATCAGCCCCGGCCAGTCTGCACAGCTTCTGCCAGGCCGTGAATTCGATGCCAAGCATCGGGCTGCGGGTCAGCATGCCCCATTGATTGCGGTGTCCGTGAATGGGCACCTCGCTGTACCGGTTAAGTTCGGCAAGCCCCGTCAGTCCGATGCTCAGAATACTGACCATGACAGCGGTGCCGCCGGCTGCAACCACCAGATCATGGTTGCGGCGCATTTCGCCGATATCGCCCGTAATATTGAAGGCATACATCAGTTTCCGCCCTGTAGCGTCCGCAGCCTTGTCGACCGCCGCCATAACCGCCTTGACCTTCTGCGTGAGCGGCGCGAAGGGGGGGTTGGCATTCAATTCGTCATCCTTGATAAAGTCAAGGCCGGCACGTGCCAGCTTTTCCACAAGTACGGACAATTCATCCGGCCTGAGGCCGATGCTCGGCTTGACGATCGTGCCCAGAACCGGACGGTCATAAGCGCCTGTCAGCCTGCGCGTTCCCTCGATTCCGAATTTCGGCCCGGGATACCGGGCGGCAAAGGCTTCGGGCAGCTCGAGATCGATCAGCCTCAGCCCTGACATCTCGCGCATTTCATACAGATTTCCGGCGACTGCGCTTAAGAGATTCGGTATCGATGGACCAAAATTATGCATCGGAAAGGATACTGCAATGCGGCCGCGCCGATACTTCCCGTCATGCTGCGCTGATACTCTGGCGCCGGGCAGTGATGGAGCGTCCACTTCCTCAAGAGGCTCGATAAATTCGACGACTGCCGCGTGTTTTTCTTTGAGTTCAGCGGTTTCGCCCGGAACCGCCGTAAACGTGCCTGTCGACTGTTCGCCAGCTATCGCGTCTGCAGCCTGTTCCAGCGAAAGGGGCGTTTCTGCCAGATAAACTGCGATTACGCGTTCACCGTTCATTGTATCCCCTCCAGCTCAATACCGAATCGAGGGGACGAAAATACCGGTTTGCCGGTTGCTTCCCTAAGTGTCTTCTCCATGCGAGCCATCGAGCCTTGTGCCAGCACGATAACGTCCGCCTGGTCTGCAATGCGCCTCGCCGTTTCCTCTAAAATTCGGTCATGTCCCTCGTGCTTTCCTTCCACAAGCGCATCAAATGCTCCTTCCGCCAGTCCGCTGACCAGTGTGATTTGCCGGCCAAGGAGCTCTGCCTGCTTGCGGAGCAGCAGCATCGTTGGGTCCAGCGTCGACGGCAGCGTGGCCAATACGGCGATCCGGTCATATTCGGCGGCGGCCTTCGCTGCCATCGCTTCGTCAATCTTAACGATCGGTATCCCAATCATCCGGCGTGCGGCATCCGCGACCTCGCCGACAGACGAGCAGGTATTCAGGATCACATCGGCTCCCATTTCTTCGCCATTGTGGTAATACTGCACCAGCCGGCGCGCGACCGAAGGCGGAATGCTCCCGGCGCGCACAACATCGCCGATCAGACTGTCATCGATAATATTAACGAGCCGGACACCAGGCAGCATTTCCTGGAACAGTGCCTTTAGCGGCTCGGCCAGCCCTTGCCCGGTATATACGGCAGCTACGGTTTTCATTAAAGGACCTCCCTGGATTCAATTTCAACCGGATCGCGAATTGAATAATTTCTGGAAATCGCGTTTTGGCAAATTCCTTATCCGGGTACCTTCCGGCATCAGCATATCTCTTGGACAGACGGGAATCGGACCCGCTCCCGGATCCGATTCCTGTCATTCGCCTGCCGGGCAAAGCGCCATTCTGCGGGATAAGCTTAAATGAGCTTACTATTTCTCTTCATATTTTGAATCATATTCGATATCATCAAAGGCTTTGTCTTTCCATGAGAAGAAGTTTTCGAACAGCAGTTTGGACGATGGACCCAGCTTCTCCTCTAATCCCAGGTTTTCATACCAGCCTTTAAATTGCTCAAGCCGTCTTCTGCCCACGCTGAAATCCGTCCGGGCCAGAATATAATGAAGCGCCCTCCGCCTGGAGGATGCATCCGCCCGTCCCCGGTGAAGGACCGCCTGGTGCATGAACATAACATCTCCCGCCTCTAGCGCGCAAACCTCCTCGCCTGCGACCTCTTCAACTGTTCCGTACCTGGCATTCTCTTCATCGGTCAAGGGTCTCCTGTGGGAGCCTCTGACCACCCGGAAACTTTCTTCCCGGTACAGCGCCGTATTGAATTGGAGCCAGCCCGGCGGAATACCGCCGTCCGTAGAGTAAACGTCCTGCCTCCCGTCCCGATGCCATCGCAAATCATAAGTCACGCTGGCTGGCGACCATATCGCTTTGAGGCCATAGAGGCCAATATCAGGACCAAGCAAGCTTTTTACGGAATTTATCAATCTCTCATTCTCCAAATAGTCGGTAAAGACAGGCTCATACAGTTCCGGATGCAGCAGAAAATCGGCTCCCCAGCATTCAGCTTTGCTCGCTTCATCGAGTTCATGCGAATGGTTGTTCGTTTTTCCGATAAAGCGTGCGCCGTACTTTTTCCGCCTGTCGGGGTCGGCTTGAACCTTCTCTACCATTCGCTCGTAGGCGTTTCGGTATTCCGGCAGCTTCTCCGGCGGGACCATTCCCTTTAGGACAAGGATCCCATCTTCTTTATACCTCTCAATCTCTTCTTCCGTTAACATGACCATCAGTCTCCCTTCAAGATCATCAACAGGCCTGCCGTTCAATAATCCTCTTTTTTAAATTCCGGATAAGGATACGAAGCGTCGTCGAAGGCTCTGCCTTCCCAGGCAAAGAAATTTTCGAACAGCGGTTTTGCCGTAGGGCCCAGCTTGCCCGCAAGCCCCAGCTCCTCGTACCAGCCTTTGAACTGTTCAAGCCGCCGCCTGCCTACGGCGAAGTCCGTCCGGGCCAGAATATAATGAAACGCCCGCCGCTTGGATCCGCCATTCATCTCGGCCTGGGCCTTGCCGCGATGCAGCACCGCCTGATGCATGAACAGGACTTCCCCCGCTTCCAGTACGCAAACCTCTTCGCCAGCAACCTCTTCAACCGTGCCGTATTTGGCGTTCTCTTCATCGGTCAACGGCCTCCTGTGGGAGCCCTTGACGACCCGGAAGCTCTCTTCCCGGTAAAGCGCCGTATTAAATTGGAGCCAGCCCGGCGGTATGCCGCCGTCCGTGGAATAAACCTCCTGCTTCCCGTCCCGATGCCAGGCCAGATCGTAATTCACATTAACCGGAGACCACAGAGCTTTCAGTCCATATATGCCGATATCGGAACCAAGCAGGCTTTTCAACGAGCTTATCAGCTCTTCGTTCTCCAAATAATCGGTAAAGGCAGGCTCATACAGATCGGGATGCAGGAGCCAATCGGCGCCCCAATACTCCTGTTCGGTATTGCCTTGAGCAACCGTAGCCGCTGATTTCGTTTCTATCTTGTTCTTCGATTTGGCCCCGATAATCCGTGCGTTATATTTCTCCCTGCCGGGGTAAGCGCGGACCTTTTCCACCATACGCTCATAGGCATCGCGGTATTCCTGCAGCTTTTCCGGCGCAATCAGGCCCTTCAGGACAAGGACACCGTCTTCATAGTACCTCTGTTTTTGTTCTTCAGTAAGCATGGCTATCTCCTTTTTAGATCGTATTTTTTCAACCTAATCTTCATATTTGGTGCCATACTCCGCATCGTCAAAAGCTCTTCCTTCCCAGGAAAAAAAGCGGTCAAAAAGCGGCTTAGCCGTAGAATCCAGCTTCTCTTCCAGCTTCAATTCTTCATACCAGCCTTTAAACTGTTCAAGCCTCCTCCGTCCTACCGGAAAATCTGCCCTGGCCAGGATATACTGGAACGCCCGCCGCCTGGTGGAAGCATCCGCCCGCCCCCGGTGAAATACGGCCTGGTGCATGAATAAAGCGTCTCCTGGCTCCAAAGCGCAGATTTCCTCATTGCTGACATTTTCCACCGTTCCGCACTTGCGGTCTTCTTCTTCGGTCAACGGCCGCAAATGCGAGCCTCTCACGACGCGAAAGCTTTCTTCCGGATAAAGCGCGGTCATAAACTGAAGCCAGCCTGGCGGAATACCGTCTTTCGAATACACTTCCTTCTTTCCGTCACGATGCCAGGTAAGATCATAGGTTGCATTCACAGGGGACCATATGGCTTTCAGTCCGTAGATGCCAATATCAGGGCCAAGCAGGTCTCTGAGCAAGGATATTAGTCTCTTGTTTTGTAAGTAATCGGTAAATTCAGGCTCATAGAGAGCAGGATGCAGAAGAAAATCGGCCCCCCAGCACTCGATTTTACGATCATCCTCGGGCGTATGAGTTGGAATTCCCGTTTTATCACCGATTATGCGCGCTCCATACACCCTCTTCTTGTCAGGATGTGCCAGCACTTTCTCCCGCATCCGCTCGTAGGCTTCCCGATAGGCCTGTATTTTCTGCCGAGGGACTACACCCTTCAAGATGAGAATGCCTTCTTCTTTATATTTCTTAATTTCCTGCTCTGTTAACATGGCCCGCTCCCTTCAAAAATTATTGTTCCGGCAGCCCCCGAACCGTTCTTGTCGAGAAGGGGAACGGGGCATCCTAACGCCCCTGGACAAATCTTACTTTTGTTTCAAGGTATCCAAATATTCAGAAAACTGTGATTTTACGGCTTCACTTATCTTTTCGAGGCCGGCCTTTTTAAGCTCCGCTCTAAATTCTGCCAGCCATGAATCGACATCTTTGACCAAACCAAGCTCCAGAAGAGGAGCATATTTAATTTTCACGTTGCTGACTGTCGCCATTTCATTGGTAATATCCGAGTCATCGAGTCTCAAATTCAAGAAAACGGGACGAGCAGCTCTTGTTTTTCTTTCATCGGAAATCACTTTTACAATAGGCGGTTGAGTGACCGCAGTACGCTCATGCGCCCCTTTCAAGCCCCAGGTGCCGCTGCTGCCGAAACGGTATTTCTCCTGATCCGGGCCTGGCTCCCATTGATCGTCTCCTACGGGATTCCAGTGTTTACCTTTAATACCCAGACGGAACAGATTGTTATATTCCTCATCATATTTAAATTTATCCAGTGCCATAAAAGCTCTTTCCTGATGCTTGGATTGCGCCGGGACCGCCATTCCGTCAGAGGTGTATTTTGCCAGCATCAATGTTTTGCCCGTCGTAATGTCGTAAATCTCCGGTTTCCATTCCGGATTCTTCTTTTCTACCGTTTGCTGTGTTACGGCAAGTGTTCCAATGTTCCAGACAAGCGAAGCGGACGTGCCGTTTTCAAACGCATCCCGTGGCGAGGTCGAGTTGGAGACAGCGGTTTTGGACCAGAAGCCCTTATCCGCCCACACTTTCATTTTTTTTACATAGTCTTCATAATACGTGGAATCGTATTTTAACTGCAGATCGTCAGCGCTGACATCATCGGGACCCGCGCCTTTGTAAACATGGAAGAACTCGGTATTTGCCGAAGAAACAAGTTCATTCATCGTATCCAGCAGCAGGCCTTTGATCTGATCGTTATTTTGCGAAGCTGCATACGCAAAAATGCCATCTTCATTCTCAGCCACAGCATTGTAATAGGCTTCCAGATCATCGACTGTTTTGATTTCCGGAAGATTGTACTTCTCTCTCAGATCTCCGCGGATCAGCACCCCCTGCGCGCTCGGGAACGGCGTTAAGCTAATAGGCACAAAGTAAGCTTTACCGTCGATTTTTGCCTGGTCGAAGGATGCCGGGTCCTGTGCTTCCCAAGTCATCGGCATGTAGGTTTTCAGGATGTCTTCCGTCACTTCCGCAAAGGCGCCTTTCGAAGCCTCCTGATCATACAAAGCCCAATCTCCGGTATAGATGAGATCAACCGGTTCCCCCGTAGCGAAAATCAATGGATACCGCTGCTGGTAATCGCTCAGAGAGATGATTTCCACTTCAATCGACGCGTTCAAATCCCGTTCGAGCAGCTTGTTAATTTCGTCATCCACAAGCTGCATATCCGGATCTGCATCACCGAGCATGACCATTTTTAATGTCACATGCTCTGAAAGATCGGCTTTCCCTTCACTGGCGGTGTTGTTTGCCTGGGAGCTGGCTGAAATTGCCGTGTTGGCTGGCGTCTCCGCATTGCCGCTGCATCCGGCCAATACGAGTGCAAGCATTAAAAATGCGGGAATGAGACTGGATTTCCCCTTGAAGCTTTTCATTGTTTTATCCCTCCCCTAATCTGATTGAGAAACGATATTTGAACCGGCGCAGCCTGATCCGGCTTTACCCCTTGACCGAACCGATGGTAAGACCTTTCACGAAATATTTCTGAACAAAAGGATAAAGAAAAATAATAGGGCCCGTGACGACAATCGTTAACGCCATTTTCATTGATTCTACCGGGAAAGACGGAATATAAATCCCTGACTCCTCCATGACCTTTCGCATTTCCTGGATGTTGCCCAGAAGCCTGTATAGAAAGTACTGCAGCGGGAAGAGCTGCTTATCGGTAATGAACAGCATGGCATGGAACCAATCGTTCCAATACATCAGAGCGGTGAACAGTCCAATGGTGGCGACAACCGGTTTGGACAAGGGGAAGATCAGGGAGATGAAAATTTTAAAATCCCCTGCGCCGTCAATTTTCGCCGATTCTGTAATCGCATACGGAATACTGCGAATAAAGCCTTTGGCGAGCAGGATGTTCCAGACAGAAATGCAGCTTGGAACGATGAGCGCCCATATGGTGTCTCTCATGTGTAAATACTGGGTGATCAGGATGTACCACGGAACCAGTCCTCCGTTGAACAGGGTGGTGAAAAACAGCAGGAACGAGAAGCGGTTGCGCCATGAGAAATCCGGCCGCTGCAGCACATATCCTGTCATGGTGCTGATGAATACGCCCAGAGCGGTGCCGACAACCGTAACGCAAATGGTGACCATATAGGAACGGACTATAGTTCCGGGACTCATGAAGATCAGCCGGTATCCTTCAACGTTGAATTCTTTGGGGATCAAGCTGTATCCGTTTCTGAGGATATACTCCTCGCTCGTAAAAGAGGAGGAAATAATCATCACGAAAGGGATCAGGCATATTACAGCGAAAAACACAATAACGGGATAACTAAGGAACAGGAAAATCTTCTCGTCAATCGTTCGTTTACTGATCACGCTGACATCTCCTTTCCCATGCAAACCGGCCGCCACTTTCTTGTTTTAAAACAACGCATAGTCTTTGTTCATTCTCTTCACGAGATAGTTGATTAACAATATGGTGAAAAAACACATGATCGATTGATAAAAGCCGGCTGCGGCGGCCATGCCGATATCCGAGGAATTCAGCAGCGCCCTGAATACGAAAGTATCGATAATATCCGTTTGCTGGTACAGGTTCCCGTTGTTTCCAATGAGTTGATAGAACAAACCGAAATCTCCTCTGAAGATTTGCCCGACCGACAGGAGGAACAGCAGCACAATCACCGGAAAGATGCTCGGCAGGGTGATATAGCTGATTCTTTGAAAGATATTGGCGCCATCGATTTTCGCAGCATCGTACATCTCACTGTCAATACTGATGATCGCCGCCAAATAGATTACCATACCGTAACCCAATTCTTTCCATAATTTAAAGGCGAACAGAATATATTTCCACGCCCCTGTGTGGGAATACACATTAAGGGGATCAAATCCGAGCGCGGTCAATGCATGGTTAAACAGACCATATTCGTAATTGAACAGATTATAGGCAATGGATCCGACAATAACCCAAGAGATGAAAAAGGGTAAAAACATCGTCGATTGTGCAATCTTTTTAAAAAATAACTTGCCGGCTTCGCTCAACATAATCGCAAGCAGGATCTGGATCATGGGAATGAAGATAATAAAAGCCAGATTGTAAAGCAAGGTGTTCCTGGTTACTATAAATGCGTCGCCCGAAGCGAAAAAGAATCGAAAGTTATCCAATCCGACCCAAGGACTGCCAAGTATGCCCGACTGGTACTGAAAGCGCTTAAAGGCAAGAATCACTCCGAACATGGGCAGATAAGCAAAGATGAGTACGTGAAGAACGGCCGGCGCCAGCATCAAGAGAAGCACTTTGTTCTTAATCAGCTTCTGAAAGAAAGTCCCCCCAGCTGCCCTTGCTTTATTTTTCACTTTCAACTTTTCATAGATGAATTCATTATTTTGCAAACTCATTCCAGTTATCTCCCCCTTCAATATTGCATATCTAGGGTGATTGGCAACGCTTTCAATCGAGGTTTATACGACCACATCGGTAAATTCTCTGACTATGTGCCGATTATTCCCCTAATACTTGCCTAAGCCACGAATAACTGTCCGACACACTTTGAAGCGGCGCATTCTGGCAGCGGTCCTGCTCGACGATCAGCCACTGCACATCCGCTGCGGAAGCAGCCTGAATAATGGCATGCAAATCCTGCTCTCCTTTTCCCAGCTCCACTGTATCCTTCCCGCCCGCCTCAACCGGGCCGTAATCCTTCAAATGAATGAGTGGAATCCGGCCCCCATATTGATGAAGATAAGCGATGGGATCCTGTCCCCCGACATGCACCCAGCAGGCATCCATTTCCGCGACTACATGCTCGGGAGATGTCGTCCCAAGCAACGCATCGAAGACGAAGCGGCCTTCTACCTCGAACTCGAACTCGAAGGCATGGTTATGGTAACCGAAAGTCAGACCGGCTTCCCGGACAAGCCGGCCGGCTTCCTCCAACTCGCTGAACAGGTTTTTCCATGGCGCGGCGCTGTGCCTCATTTCCATAGGAATGGAGGGACAAATCATGTACTGGCCGCCAATCGCTTTAACAAAGGCAACTTCCTCTGCCAGGCGGCTTCGAATCGACGGCAGACTGACATGACTGCCAATTGCCTTCAGTTTCAGTTCATCGAGCAAACTCTTTAATTCACCCGCCTCCAATTGACCGTAACCCGCAAATTCCACTCCTTCATACCCGATTTCCGCCACCTTCCGCAGCGTTCCCCGGAAATCCCGGTTCAGCTCTTCCCTCAACGTGTACATCTGCAGGCCGATTCCAATCTGATTATTCATGCACTTACATCCTTTCCTTCATCCGCCATCGCTACCATACCCATTCGTTCTCCAGCCTGCGGTATTCGCCTTTCCGCATCGGCGCCTCGTCATACACCTTCCGGTTGCTGTATAAAGGTTTAATTCTGCCCTTTGGCGTAATGCCTACGACATCGTCCCCCCGCCAATCCGTCTCGAACGTCTGTCCGACTGCATTCTCTAACGTCTTACGGAAGCTGAGCGGAAATGTCACTGTGATTTTCTCCCCCGCGGCAGCTTCGCCGAGCACGAGGAAATGCTTGTTGACCCATCGGCTCTCCTCGCTGCCCTTTCCTTCCGCGACTGCTCCGTTGGATTCACGAACGAAGCGGATTTTGGTAAATCCCGCCCACTCCGGAATCCTGATCAACAGACGGGGAATATCCATGCGGATATGAAGCACGACCTTGCCTTCATGGGGCAAATAGCTGCTGACATCCAGCCATTTGGACCCCCGGTTCAAGAGGAAGTTTATGCTGACTGTGCCGTTCATCTCGGTGACGGTGCTGCTCCAGCCCATGAACAGACCGCGTGTTCCCGACCCGAGACAACAGAGCTGCAGGTCGCTCGTATGGCCTCTTCCCTCATTAACATCGCATATGAAATCGTTCGGAGCTGAATAACCCGCGAATGATCCGCGCGTGCGTTCGGCCACTTTATAGAACGTTTTTTTGGCGTGGACATCCATTGAGGTGTCTGTCGTCTCCTCCACCCAATCGAGATCGAGCAGCTGCGATTCCGCCAGATGATTCCGCAAAAAGCGTTCTACGGGTCCCCAGTATTCGACATATCCGCTCTTGGCAAGGGTTATGCCTGTAGAGATCAGATCTACCAGTGAGCAGGTTTCATGCTCGTAAGCCTGCTCATGAAGGTCGCCCGGCGTCCACCCGAAGTTCGTACATTTCGTCAGCGCCCAATCATAGCTTTTCTTTACCCAGCCGATCATGGCCGCATTGCCCGTAGAGACACCGAATCGCGCGATAGCATCAAGCGTTCCGATACGGGTATGAAAATGTCCGCTGCGATAGGCAAGCGAATCGTTGAAGCTGCCATCCTGCTGGAAGACACCGCTTCTCTCCATGATCAGGGCGGTAAAAAATTGACATAATTCGAATGCATCCCGGCTGCCAGTCAGCTCGTAATATTTCAGCAGCGGCATAACCAGCCTGCCGCAGAACGCCGCCGGATCCGGTGCCAGCCGGAGCTTTATGGCATTGGCAGACGGCCAGCCTGTTTCTTTATATTCGGATGCCGGATAATACCAAACGTCGCGTTCTTTAACCGCAAGCCGTTTCAGTGCCGCAACATGGCGGTCCGCCGCCGCTTTCACTTTCGGATCGCCGCTTTCCATGTACCAGGTCGTAAGAGAAAGAATCACCGCACGCTGGTCGATCAAATTCGCATTCGGCTCACTATCCAGATGGGGATTCTCCTGCCGGTAGCTCATGCCGTCTTCCTTGAAGAAGGAAAGCAGATTAGCCCGATAATGTTCTTCCACATCCGCTCCGTATGTCTCTCCGGACATATGTCTGGCAAGGATGAGTCCATCGATCATTCTGCCGTGAGAGGAACCGTAATCCCAAGTCCCATGGGTCATAAAAGCCGGCTTGTGCAGCAAATCAGCATTAAAGAACGGAATGTAGCCGTATTCCTTATCGGCCATTCCCACCATCGCATTAATCGCATGGGCCGCCCTGTCTTCAAGCATTAGGGTATCGGGTATCAAAAAGTCAGTCATTCCGTTATCCCTCCGTATTCCGGTTTCATCGTTCATTTCCCCACTAATAATTCCTCTTCGTAAGGAACCGTCAATTCTTTGCCGGTCAGAGCCGCTTTTTCCGTTGTCTCAATAATTGCGATGAGCCGCCGCGCTTCCTCCGGTTTTACGATTAGCTCGGCGCCGTTCATAAGATGGTCGGCGATATTGTGATAATAATATTCCTGTCTGTTCTCCTGACATTTCACCTTGGTTTCCACTTTAATCCCCTTCAGCTCGGTATAGAGCATAAGCTCCCCGTCTCTGATATTCTCATCGACAATAGCCCCCTTCGTCCCGAGGAAACGAAACTGAGGTTTGCCTGCGTGGGCGATGCTCGAAACTTGAATATGCGCCATCGTCCCGTTATCGAAGGAAATAATGCTGTCCATATGATCCTCATTACTGAACTCGTGCCATAGACGGTTTTGGATAAATCCTTTGACGGTTTTCACTCTTCCGGGTATAACGCCGAGCAGGTAATCGAGATAATGAGCGCCCCAATCATAGAAGGCCCCGCCGGAGATGTCTTTGTCCGAACGCCACCAATCCTGCGGCTTTCTAAAGCCGCCGATAAACATTTCAACATGGAAGAGTTCCCCCAGTATGTCTTTCTCCAGCAGTTCCTTCAACGTTAAATACCAGCCGTCCCAACGCCGATTATGATAGACGGACAGCATGAGGTTTCTGCTCTGCGCCAGTTTGACCAGCCGGTCCGCATCCACGGCATGGATGCACATCGGTTTCTCAAGAATGCAGTGCTTGCCGCTGCCCAGAACCTGTTCTGCCAGGGGTGCATGCGTGTTGTGGGGAGTAATGACCGTAACCAGATCGATATCCTGCTGCTCCAGCAGTTCCTCCACCCGCGTGTATGTACGGATATGCGGAAAATCCAACTTCGCCTGTTCCATCCGGGCAGGGTCCAGGTCGCAGGCTGCTGTAAACTCGATGCCGAACCGCGTCATCTGTTCTGCATGCACCTTGCCCATATTGAAAGCGCCTCCATATCCAATTACAGCGCCCCTGAATTTCTTGGTCATCATGCTCCACGCTCCTACATGCTTATTTGAGTATTGCAAAAATCAAGCTCTCGATAACAAGCCCAATCGATGTCCGGATCAATGATTGCGCTTCCGTTTCAGTACCTATTTAACCACGTCATTTATGGATAGTACATGAAGAATATGACTGCGCGATGCACTATATAGCTATAAGTGCAAATATGAATATTAAATTGAAATTGCGTATACGTTGTGTTAAAAAGTAAAATGTGTGTAGATCGATTGGCCAATCTAAGGAGTGATCCGGCATGCAAATGCAAAGCGCCGATAACAGCAGCAAGCCGATATCCGCCGTCAGCAGCATTAAACCCGCACTTGTAAGCGGAACGATCTCTGCTTCTTTGGCATGCACCGGAGCGGCTGTGTTGATTCTGACTACTGCAAGCGGAGCCGGCTTCTCCAGGGGAGAACTGATTGCATGGTTCTTTGCCGCCTATGTGTTCGGCGGTTTGCTTAACCTGCTTCTATCCGTCTTTTACCGTCTTCCGTTCGGAGGCGTGCATTCCATTGCCGTGGTTACGTATATGAGCACAGTCATTAACCGGTTTACACTCAGCGAATTGACAGGTGGATATTTAATGGCTGGCTTGATTATCTTCCTGCTCGGCTGGAGCGGATGGTTCGGCAAATTATTGACCCACCTGCCCAAGCCTCTTCTCGATGCCATGCTGGCCGGCTTGATGCTGCATTATGTCATCAACATGTTCTCGGCTGTGCGCGATTCACCTCTCGTCAGTATGATGAGCATGATCGGATTCTTGCTGGCCTACCGGTTTCGCACTCATGTTCCTCCTCTGCTCGGTGCGATCGTTTTTGGCGGCCTTGCCCTTGGATTTGGAACCCCTCTTCCAGCGCTTTCGCTGCCGGATTTTATTGCGCCGTCATTGTTTCTTCCGTCTTTCACCTTGCAGGGCGTAATCTCGATCTCGATTCCTGTCGCCATTCTGATTCTGAGCAATGATGTTGCTGTGGGTCTGGCCGCACTTCAGAAGCAAGGCTATCGGCCGCCTATGGACCGTACCCTCCTTATGACCGGCATTGCCACAACCGCAGCCAGTTTTTTTGGCGCCCACAGCGCTAACATCGGCGGGATGATGACGGTCATTTGCAGCAGCGATGAGGCCGGACCACACGATAGACGTTATCTGGCAGGCGTCGTATCCGCGGTATGGGTGATCCTGTTTGGCCTTGCGGCTTGGCTTGTGGTGCCTTTTATCAAAATTCTCCCTGCCCCGTTCATAACTCTGATTACCGGATTTTCCCTGATCGGCATACTGACCGGCTGCCTCCGGTCGGCGTCGCGCGCTTCCGGTTATCGGTTCTCGGTGATCGTCTGCTTCCTGATCGCAGCTTTTCCATTCACTATACTGGATATTGCCTCGCCGGTATGGGCGCTTCTGATAGGAGTATTAACGGCAAAATTGCTGGGGGAGGGTGACAAAGGGACCTGAGTCATAATCAGCGATGGAGTAGCAACATGAAAGAACTGCTGCTATAATTTAGGAAAATGCTATTGATGAGAAACGGTGATGTTGGTTGGATAACAAGATCATAGGAGAAGTAAACGCCGTTGGCTATTCTGTCCATTTTAAGCCCTTTAACGCAGATGTGAGGTCTGGTTTGCAAAACTATCTGATTCGGCTGCAGGTGCAGGGTGAAAGCAAAATGCTTATCGATGGAGAGTTGGAGAAGGTTTATACAGGCGATCTGTTATTATACAAGCCCGGAGATCCTTATTTTATCAGCATTGGCAATCAAGAAGACATAAATGATCAGAATTGTATCTGCGCGGATTTTTTCCTGATTTGCACTGGAGCGGGGATTGACGAATGGTGGCGAAGCAGGTCATACGCTCAGCGAAACTGTGTGCCTATTGATGATGCCCTGTTGAACATTTGGAAACAGATCCTCTATGAGAAACGTCGGGTAAAAGAAGAAGATCCGGATGTACTGGATTATCTGCTGCGCATATTTCTTCGATATATTGACAGAGTTTTATTGGATAATAAAGGAAATAACGAAAAAAAATTATTCGTCACTCACCGTATCAAACAATATATAGAACGTAATGCTACGAGATCCATAACTCTGCGGGATATAGCCGATTACACAAGTCTGAGCGTATCCAGAACGACTCACTTGTTCAAAGAAGCATTCGGAAAAACGATTATAGATTATGTTAATGAAGTAAGGATTCATATCGCTTGTGAACGGATTCGCTTCAGTTCCATGACATTGGAGCAGGCGGCCGAATCCGCTGGATTCAACAGTTACTCGTACTTCTACCGGATATTCCTCAAACGCATGGGTGTGTCGCCCAAGCAATATCAGGATAAAATGGACATGATACAAACAACACGAATCCGTTAAAGATGTAAGGATGGAAAAACCAAAAAAATCTAAAAGGGTTGCCAGCCCCTTACATGCGCAACCCGATCGTCTCTTTAAGCGGGTAATAGGGTAAAAGAGACAACTACATCACTCTTGAGTCACGAAAAACAAAAATAGTTTAACGGCCACATCGACAAAGAAACAAGAAAAAAGAAGCCTGACCGTCTTGCTTCAAGCTTCTTTAGCTTCAATCATTAGGTTACCGCCTCGCATTCCCGCTTGCAGCCGTTTTTTTCGCAAGTCTTGTACGTGCCCGTAAATTCCAGGCGATGGTCCTTCACTGAGAAGCCGTACTCACGTTCCAGACGCATCTCCATTTCCAAGAGCCAGTCTTCTTTGATTTCCTCCATTTCCCCGCAAACGGTACAAATCAAATGATGGTGCATATGCTCATGATCTTCGCCACGGAGGTCGAAACGGGCCACACCATCGCCAAAGTTCATCTTTTCAACGATATGCAGCTCGGTCAGGAGCTCCAGCGTCCGATAAACCGTGGCCAGTCCAATTTCAGGGTGCTTGTTCTTTACACGCATAAATACTTCCTCAGCGCTCATGTGATCCTCTTCATTCTCCAATAAAACCCTTACGGTCGTTTCTCTCTGTATCGTCAATTTGTAGTTCTTGCTCGTCAATTGTTGATTGATCCTGTTCAACTGTTCCGGCACGTTCATTAAACGGCTCCTCCTTTGCCACCCTTCCTTTATTTCCATTTACAACATTTTAATTGATAATAATTCTCATTGTCAATAAGAAAGAAATACATAACATAATTATTATGGTTCATTAAATTTATCCTTCGTTTCTGGCCGCAATATATTGTTCCTAGCTGCACCGATTGATGATTCAGCAAAACAACCGCTGCTTCAGCGGATAATGGTCCGTCAAGCAGCGGTTGTTGGAGACGACTATATTATTGCTTCCCGGTATCTGCAGCCACTGCTTCGCCGAGTTATTTATGCAGCCAAGGTCTGGCGAAGTATGTCCTGTTCCGTGCCTTGTTGCCTTTCTCCCAAAATGAGCGGTACAAGCCTTGAGCTGCAAAAAGTTCTTCAATTATGAATTTCATGAGCATCATACCATATCGTTGGTCACATAAATGGCAAAGTGAAAACCACCCACAGTTATAACGTTGTAGAGTCGTTTCCCTCCGGCAGCAGCTAGGCTGCCCGTATATTAAATTTCTTTCAACCGGAAATGTTCGATATCGATATTACCCGATTTAACGTCTGCGAAGGGTTCTCCCCCGCGTATGCCGACTATGCCGTAACCGCTGGATGTGCAGAGGAAGCTGCTGAAGTCACCAGACGCCTTCTTGGTGAAGTACATTGTCCGGTCGCATGCGTCATAGCGGATCCCGCTCCAGCCTTGGAGCAGACCGTAGGAAGCCATAGCGCGCGCGTACCAATGGCCGCATTCATACTCATTAAACGGATTGCGCGTCCGGCCGTCGAAACGGTCACGACAAATCCGTACGATATCCAGGCCTTCCTCTATGCAGCCGAGCGAGAGCAAATGGGAGGCCACCTGATATTCAATCCCCGTCCATACTTCATTGCTGTATACAAAGGGCAGCGTAAGCTTTCCGCCTTTCGGCCAAGTGCACAGGAGCAGTCCGCCCTCGCTGCCAAGCGCGAAACCGGGTCTTTGCGGATTCACATGCTCCGACAAGTCCCTTTTCAGATTGTATTTGTAGATGCTGAGCAGGTGACTGCGGACGTTATCCCGGTCCAATACGTCCTCAAGCCCGCACATTTCTCCCAACCAGGCTCCAATGACGCCATCTGACAGGCATCCCTGTCCGTACTGGTACTTCGGACCTTCTTCCTTCATCAGCTCGAGTGCTTCAGCCGAATAGTTTACATTCCAAGCCTGTTCCCCGCTTGTCGGAGATGGTGTTCTCAACCCCTGCCAAACGATCTTCTGCTCATAATATTCACCGTTGAACAGTTCTTTGTCCATATAGTCTCTGCCTTTGCGGTACAAGGACTTGTAGATTTCGGCCTGATCCCCGGCTGCTTCCGCCAAGAGCGAGGCTGACTTGAGCGCGCCTAGATAGATCGATGTGCACATGCCGTCGGGACCCCAAAATTCAATATCATAGGTGTTATGATGAGGCTCCGAGAGTACGCCCAGCCCATCCGGATCCCAGGTTTCCATGCAGTAATGAAGGCTCTTTTTCACCTTGGGCCAAATTGCGAGCAGCCACTCCGTATCTCCGCTGACTCGCCATTCCCGGTATACCTTCATGATGCCGCCGAGCTGCCCGTCGCTTGCGGCATGGAAATCGTGATCTGCCGGAACGATCGGCAGCGGGATGCGGAAGTTCTGATGACCATGCTCATCCTGACCTTCCGCGAATTCGGTATCGCGGATTCCACGCTCCAGCTCCGGGAACAGATGAGGCAGAGCTTGCGCATAATTCCAGACATGGGTACAGGTTCCGTGACAGCTGCCCTTCGTATCCTCGCAGCCCTCCCATCCCCAAAACCTGCCATCGGTTTGCCGGAGCACGGTCGGTGACTTCAGGATGGACAGATTCGCCGCCGCCGCCTCCACCAGCTCGGCAGGCATCGACGTGCCGTAGAAGCTGTCGTTGAACCGGACGCTCTCTTCACGTAATCGCATATAGCTGCGCAGCCAATAATCGGCAACCTCCTCTACATCCTTAAACCTTCCGGCATACCATGGTTTATGAAATGCCGGTTTGTCCGCAGCTTCGTTACCGCTCTGCTGCCGAACTGCGGCGGGAACACCTACAGTCAAATTCGTTTCGGGTACGAACCAGGACAGCAGCAGGCGGATCGTCTGCCGCTCATTCGGTTGGAGTTCCATCGGTACGAAGATGCTCGCCCCCGGACTTGGCTTACCCGTGTCCACCGGAGGTTTGTCCTGGCAGCGTCCGGACTCGATATCCTCCCAGATCATCGTCAACGGATCAAACCAGCCTCCCCTGAACCAGGCACAGTCCACGGCCGCATGGGGATGATCGACAACAGCGCTGAACGCCCCCTGCGCCCATGGCTTATGTTCAATGGGCGGCTGATCCAGGACGAAGCCGTTTCCCGATTCCGCACGGATCACGCGATGATTGCCGGCGCCCTCCTCCATGAAATGAGCCGCATGAAAAGAATAGACGAGCTCTACGCTCCGATCCGTATGGTTAGTGAATGTAAATTCCAGTCCGGCTGCCGGCAAGCTCGAATCATCGGCATTCAAGGGGATAAATGGGCTCCAACCGGTTATCGTCACATCAACAGGTACTTTCGGATCGCGAAGCTCCACTGTTCCGAACGGAAACTTCGAGTCAAATACGCTTTCTTTAAAGCGCGGCAGTCCATAATGCTTGCCAAAGAGCCCGTTTCCAGGACCGACAAACCGATCCGACCGGTGGCTGAACACCTTCCAATCCGGCACAGGCCCTTCCAGAACCCGTGCCAGGCTGCCCTCGCTGTCCTTCACGCAAACTGCAGAAAACATCAGCGGCTCATGGGTAATGTCCGGTGCGTTGCGAAGGGAGAAATGAGACATGGCGCCCGTTCCCTCCAGACAAAACATGCCGGCGCCGATTCCTCCCAGCGGAAATGCAACATGCGAATTGCGGCTCTCTGAATACGTACCTTGAGCGGATTTCCGATTCACTATTTATCTCTCCATTCCGATGCGGCGCGCGCCATATTTACTTTCTCATCTCCGAGGGGGACACACCATAATATTTTTTGAATACTTTATCAAAATAGGAAGCATCCTCGTAGCCTACCCTCTTCGCGATGTGTTTGATTTGGATGTCATCCTTCATCACCCAGGATTTAGCGGATTGCATGCGCAGGCGAATGATTTGTTCCATGATGTTTTCCCTGAACTGGAGCTTATAGCTTTTGCTGAGATACTCCCTGCTCACGTAGAACCGCTGTGCCAGCGACCCCAGGGAAATGTCATCCGCGTAATGTTGTTGAACATAATCGAAGATCTGCTGTAAGTCTACTTTTTTGCGGTCCCTTCTTATGACAAGAATGAAGTCCATCGCTTCTCTATAAATTCTTTTGATCGCTTCAAGTACATCCGATGCATTGAGCTTTGACGGCATATGCCCAAGAAGATCCTTCTCTTTAAGCACACCGTTCAGCTCCAGTCCTTCCATCGCCGTGAATTGTTCGAGAGTAATCAGAAACTCATGGTAGATCCGGAGCCACTGCGCCGATCCGCAATCGAACTGAGAATCCAGATGGCTGATGCATGCCGTCAACACGTCTTCTACAGACTTGATGGCTAACTCGTTCAAATGCGCGGCGGCATTTTTCTTGTAATCGTTCAATATAGCCAGTATCCCGGGAGGAAGGGTCACCAGCACCTCGGATAATTGGTGGCGATAATGCTGCAATTCCTTGAGACATAATTGCAAGGCCTGGGTCAATTGTCCGGGATCCACCGGCTTCAGCAGGTATTCAACCGCACCCGAGCGTAACGCTTGATGCATGTACTTATAGTCATCATACCCGCTCAGGACAATCACCTTCATATTCGGCTGATTCGAATCCAGGATCCGCAGCAGCTCGATTCCGTCAAGGAGAGGCATCTTCATATCCGTAATGACGATATCCGGATTCAGTTCCTGAATCATGCGGAGGCCATCTTCCCCGTTATCCGCTTCGCCGATGATCTCCATATCCGGAATAGCCTGCGCCACGAATTTCTTAATGAGATCGCGAACCAACGATTCGTCTTCCACGATAAGCAGCTTAGCCATTTGAACCGCCTCCCTGTACGGACGTATTTGGGATCACAATGGTCACTTGAGTTCCGCCATGAAGCGTGCTTTCGATTTCCAATCCGTATTCTGATCCGAATTGGGTCTTGATGCGTGCCTGGATGTTGCTGAGAGCCATGCTTTCTTTAATTTCGATTATCTCTTCAATATTGCGCATTAAGCTTTGTTTGAGCTCAAGCTCCCTTTGCGGGGATAAACCGGTACCGTTATCGGTAATTTCAATGTACAGCTTTTCCCAGTCGCATCGCGTCCTGATTCCGATGATCCACCTTCCTCTTTTATGCTGGAATCCATGCTCGAATGCGTTTTCAACAATGGGCTGCAGCGTGAGCGGCGGTATGAGGCAGTCGGCTGCAAAGGGATCAATTTCCCATTCTACGGTAATTTTATCCTTGATTCTGAATTTCTGTATGACCAGATAATTGCTGACATGATCGAATTCCTGCTGCAAAGTGACAAGGTCATTTCCCATTCCCATCGTATATCGCAGATTGCTGCTGATCGCCTGGATGATGTGGTAAATTTCCGGGACATCCTTAATTACAGCCATCGCTCCGATCGATTGCAGGGTATTATGCAGGAAATGGGGATTAATCTGCGCCTGCAGCGCTTTCAATTGGGCTGTTCTTTTCTCAATGTAAATCTGATATCGCGATCGGATAATCTGGGCATATTTCTGCTCCAGCCAGCCGATTTCATCTTTGCGGTTATGTCCGACATAGATGTCGCTGTTCGTCTCCTCGGTCCACGTGATAGCCCTTACAAGCTTTAATATAGGAGAAACCGCTCTGTCCGCGATAAATTTGGAAGCGGTAACAGAAACGATAATCAGAATCGTCACGATCCCAATCCCGAACCTTAACGTATTGTTGCTGCTCGCGGATACGACGCTGGTTGGAATCATTTTCACGATCGTCATTTTGCCATCCGCAAAAGACTGGTAAAAAATATAATGGGCGTCGTCTTTGAGAAAATGTTCCCCGGAATGCTGTTCGATCCGTTTCACCACAGAGGTCGTTAGTACTGCTTCAGAGCTGCCCTCAAAGGGGATGTTCACGACATTTCCCGACTCGTCCAGAACCAGGATTGTACTTTTATCATCGCTGCCCAGCGACTTGAAGATGGGATCGAACATGCTCCAGTTCACTTGAAGAGCGACTCCGCCCACCAGCTTGCGGTCAATAAACCGGTATAAGTTGCGGTACATGGTAAATTGGTCTGAGTCCGGGACGAAAACATATACCGGTTTTCTGCCTCCGGGCGAGTTCCAGGGGGCTGTCGTCCCTGGATTGGGAAGAACCCGTTCTTCGCCGTTTCGGACGGAATAACTTCGCTCATTCTCTTTCTTGAACACCGTGATCTCGCTTATTCTGTTCAGGTTCGCCAAATTTTGCGACGACAATATGGCGAACAGATTTTTCTGCAGAGTGAAATCAAGCGCCTCATCCTGGTTTTGCGCGTTCTCCATGAATTGCGTAACGCTCTGATCGTTCATCACGGAGAACAGAATCTGGTCCAGGATTTGAATCTGATCGTCGAGAAAAGTTCCGGACCACTCGATTTTGGATAAGTTCGACCCCATAATCTCAGTCTCCAGCTGATCTTGGGCATTATGGATGGCGACAACGGTTAACATGATGAGCGGAATGCAGGTCAGCAGCACCAGTACCAGAAACATCTTTTTTTTAATGCTGCCGGAGAAGGACTCCATGAATGATCGGCAGGTGATAAGCAGTTTTATACGCAGTCGATTCGGCATACCTCTATTTTAACTTATTTATGATCATTTCGAATAGGAGCAGATCTTCCCTGAAATCCTCCGGTGTCGTTTTCACCGCTCCATTCTCTGTTATTGCTTGGTGCAAAGCCTTCAATTCGAGTGTATAAGGATCTGTGAGCGTCGGTCTGATTACAGATTCCTTATAGGTCTCTCCTTCCGTTTCGCTGACGAATAATTTGACAGGAAGATGGCGAATATACGGCGTATCATATTGTACTTTAACAGATTTATGACTGGAGTAAACCTCAATATGGGCATCGAACCTGCCCTGCTGATCCATACCCGTTTCATAGACGACGGAGAAATGGCCATAGTCGAATATAGCGGTAAGGAATATACTTCCCTGCTGCTGCGAAACTTTGGCTCCAATGACTCCCTGCGGCATTCCCAAAGCCTCCCGCATCGCCGACAAATCATGGCTGCCCAAGCCGGTCAAGAAACGGTAAACACCGAATATTGGCGATTCAGGCTTCAACCCTGTCGCTGCGATGCCCATTTGTTCCGCCCTGGCCTTCCGGTCGGCCTTGGCCGACTCCGGAATATCATCGAAGGAAACCGTTCGGCTGGTAGGTTGAATGAAATAGTGATTCGGCCCGATGATATCCCTGACCCTGGCGTACGTGATGTTCTTAAGTCCCCCGATTTCCTGTACCGCCTCGACAAAGGAGGCCGCGTAGCGGCGCATATAGCCGACCATCACGACGACTTGATGCCGGTCGCGCAGGGCAATAATGGCATCCGTTTCCGCATTTGTTAGGCACATCGGCTTTTCGATGAATACATGCTTATTGCGGCTGATCGCCTCAATCGCGCAATCGGCATGATATTCATCGCTGTTGAGGACAAAAACAACATCCAAATCTTCTTGTTTGACCAGATCGGACATATCCGTATACAGATTCTCAACCCCGTACCGATGCCCCAGATGCTCCAGCAAACGGGGGGATATATCGCATAATGCCGTGATCCGGAAATAATCGGGAAGCGATTCCAATACAGGTAGATGAATGACCTGGGCAACTTCGCCAAGACCGATCAAGCCAACGTTTAATATTTTTCTATGCATGACCTGGTCACTCCTTTATTTGGGTTTGTTCTCCGGCTGCGGCAGCCAATTTACGAAAGAAATCTTTAAATACCGCATCTCGATGCACGAAGCTTGCGCAGCGGATCAAATGCCTGGTCGAATCCTTGCTCCAAGTGACCCGGTCGGTAAGCAAAGGGCTCGGGACGAGCTCTGTTGAAACAGCAGCGGGATTCAGCAAATAGGCGATCGTTGAAATATCCCAGATCACTCTTGAGTATCCGAAGTGGTCATCGGAGCAGTTCTTGAAGCGTTCGGCCAGAAAATCGCCAATCCGCCCCTTCCCTCTGACATGCGCATCAATCTCCGGCAGCGTGGTTAACAAGCTCGTGGTGACGCCGAGGACAGGAATCAGCACAAGCGGCACGCCGCAGTCAAGCAGTACCTGAGCGCCCGGAACGTCCTGCTTCAAATTGAATTCCGTCGTGTCGTTCCACCAGAGCGCATGTCCGCCAAGCCACACCACGACGATCTTCTCGATGATGCACGGCTCTAACAAAATAGCAGACGCTATGTTCGTGATCGCTGCGATTGCCACGACATAAAGAGGTTCGTCATCGGGGGCGGCCATCGCCTTCGCGATCAGGTCGCGGGCCGCTTCGCTGTCTACCGGCTCTTGCGGTCCCGGCAAGTAGCCTTCCGATCCGCGGAACACGAACCCTCCGGCGGGCTCGTTCATTTGCTCCAGGATGCGGATAATCTCATCATAGCTTTTTTCCATGCCGTCCTTCGGCCCATCGGAAAGCTCATTGTGGAAGGGTGCGGCATAAATGGCTTGCAGATTGATCTTGTCTTTCGAGAGCAGGGCGTAGACGATCGCAAACTGGTCGTCGATTTCATTATAGGTATCGGTATCCAATACCATGTTGATTTTACCGGCAGGCGGCTGTAGGCGACGAACCCGCAGGTCCTCGGACAATTTCGGATAAGATTTGGTCAAATCGGGTTACTCCCTTCTTATGATGGCGCTCTCCTTCTCTTGTCAGCCCTTGATCGCTCCATCGGCGATGCCCTGAACGATATACTTTTGGAAGAAGAGATACACCATGATCACGGGCAGCGAGGTGAGAACAAGAATGCTTAGGATGTAGGACCATTCATTCGAATACTGACTGAAAAATGTGCTCGCCAGCAATACAAGCGTGTAACTCTTATAGTTGGTCAGCATAATCAGCGGCAGCATAAAATCATTCCACACCCATAAAATATCGAGAATCGTGATCGTCAAGGTAATGGGTATGAGCAGCGGAAAAATAATTCTTATAAACGTCTGCAGCTGTCCGCACCCGTCAATCTGAGCGGATTCTTCCAGCTCTCTTGGAATGGATTTAACGAATCCGTGGTACAAAAAGATCGCGAAGTTAACGCCAAGTCCAATATAGATCAAGGGAAGACGATAGATCGAGCCTTGAATGTTCAGAGCAGTCGCCATCTGGATAAGTGAAAACATAATAGAGTAAAAAGGTATAAGCATGGAAGACAGGAACAGAAAAAAGATAAAAGCGCTGAACTTTCCGGGCGTACGCGATAATTTGTATCCGGCAGGTGCGCTGCAGACAATAATTCCGATGATGGACAAGGATGTAATGACGAATGTATTATACAGATTACTTAAAATATGAACTTCGGTCAGCACGTACCGGTAATTTTCCCAGTGCAGCACCTTCGGCCATTGAATAACCGACTTGAACATCTCGCCTTGCGATTTCAATGAGTTCATTATGGCCAGCAATATGGGAAACAGGAAAAATACAGTCGCACAAGCCAGCAGCACAACAATCAACAACGAGAAGAGAAAGGATGATTTCGATTTCCTCATGCTTCGACCTCTCTCTTTTTCAAGACGGCAACCTGGGTCACCGTAATGACCAAAATAATCAGAAATAAAATCATTGCTTTGGCAGTCGCGTATCCATAACGCAAATCCCTGGCAAACCCCTCCTGATAAATATTAAAGGCAATGACCTCCGTGCTGTAGCCGGGACCTCCTCCTGTGAGGGCGTACACAACTTCGAAGATCTTGAAAGATCCGTTCAGGGTCAGGAAGACGCATATCGTAATGGCCGGCATAATCATCGGCAGGGTAATATGAAGGAATTTACGAAAAGGCGTCGCTCCGTCAATGGTTGCAGCTTCCTGCAAATCCCGCGGAACACCCTGCAGAGCTGCGATATATATGACCATCAAGTAGCCTGCCCCCTGCCAGATGGATACCAGAAGGATCGATACAAAAGCCATATTCGCGGAGCCCAGCCAGGGCTGGTCCAGAAAGCTCAGAATAGTCTTGTCGGCCAGCTGGGGGAATACCGTCGAGAAAATGAAGGTCCACATCAACGTACTGATGTATACGCTAAACATATTGGGCATAAAAAACAGGGTACGGAACACGGATTTGGTGCGGGTGCGTATCCGGCTTTCCACCAATACCGCCAGAGATATTCCGACTATATTCTGTAATAGGACAATCGCAACCACATATTTTAATGTATAAAACAACGAATATATGAATCTGGAATCTTCCGTGAACGCTTCGATATAGTTGCTGAAGCCGACAAAATTATACTGCCGGAATAAACCGTTCCAATCCGTAAAGCTGTAATAGATGCCGCCGATCGTCGGAATCAATAAAAAAATCACATAAAAGAACAACGCCGGCGCCGCGAAAGCCAGCAGGGGAATCCAAGGTTTGGATCTCAGAGTCCGGTACATCCCAATCACCGCCTATTGGAAGGAAAAGCAGCAGCGTTAACGGCTGCCGCCCTTCTCCATAGATTTATTTTTGAACTTTGAGCGAATTTTTCCAGGTTTTATCCAATTCTGCAATCAACTGATCCTGCGTAATTTGTTTTGCGAAATAGGATTGAGACATCTTGCCTATCGCTTCATTGGCAGCTTGCGGTATGGATTGATCCAGATACGAGTGGCCGCTCTCCACGTATCGGTTTCCCTGCTCGGTCCAAGGGAACGTGCTGATTTGTTGGTTTGAGGCTACTTTGTTAAACTTCAGCTGATCAAAGAAAGCAGAAGAATCTTTGTCATCCAAAATGTAGTTCAGAAAGTCGACGGCAACCGCTTTGTTCGGACTTTCCGGATAAACGGTCAGCGTAGTGGAAACCGCCAGATTTACCATCGTGGACGCCGGATCATCATTGACAGGCAAAGCGCCGAGCCCCAGCTTGAAATCCGGATTCGCTTTCAGAATGCTGTCCGCATACCAAGTGCCGGTAATCAACATCGCGGCTTCGCCGTTCGCGAATTTCGCCAGCCCGTCATCCGCGCCGGTCTCCAGCGGGCGTTTTGTCCCGTTTGCATTGACCAGATCGATAATATCGAACATCCCTTTATCCTTTAATTCGCTGAAGGACGCTTCCCCCTTGTTCATCCGGTCCCACCAGTCCGGAACCTGCTTGGCGGCAACCGATTCGAAGCTCAATTGCGTAAGCCATCCCGGAAAGCTCTCTTCTTTATAAGCAAGCATAAATGGAGTCACATTGTTGCTTTTCAGGGTTTCGACCACTTGTTTCATTTCCGATAACGTCGTCGGCACCTTCAAACCGTATTTTTCAAAAATCTCCTTGTTGTACAAGTAGCTCCAGGAGAAGCTTTCCATCGGAACACCGATAACCTTGCCGTTAATCGTCACGACATTGCGAATGCTTTCTATTAATTTGCCGGCAAACGGCTCGTTCGAGAGATCCGGCAGATAGCCTCCTTTTTCGAAGACCGGACCGTCAAAAGCGGCATGCAGGGAATATATATCCGGTGCGTCTCCGCTCGCCAAACGCGTTTTCAGCAAATTGGCGTCCGATGGCATTTCCATATTGTAAGTGACGTCAATCCCCTTCTCCGCTTTCTCCTTAACCGCAAACTGTTTCAAATACTGGTCGAACTGCTCCTTGAAACGCCCAAGCCCCGTCAGCATCAGGTTCAGTTCCACCTTTTGCGGTTGTTCGACGTCGGCTGTGCCGGATGCGTCCGGACTGTTGTTCTGACTCGATGAATTGTTCCCGCCGCAAGCCGATACCGTCACAGCCAACAGTAATATTCCGAGCCAAACCGTCATTTGTTTTTTCAAAATCTGATCCCCCTTCATATTCATTAATATCTTTGCAAGCGTTCTCAATTAGTAGTATAGGGTTAATTTGCTCTTTTGTAGTTGGAAAATGTTAACCCGTTAAATTGGAATAAATTAAGATGGATAACATGAAGCGCGTGTCTGCTTGCCGCCACGCCACGCCAGCCCTGCCCTATCCTTCAATAAAACCGAAAGAGGAGCTGCCCGAAGCAAGCTCCTCCACAATGGTATATATGTTCAACGAGCAGCTCTTCGGCTGCGGTACAGTTCATCCTAATCTGACTTAAGAATCATAAACTGGATATTAACTCTAATTTCCTGTAATACTGTCGATCCCCGCAAAAATGTCTTTCAATCTTTGGATATCCTGCTCAGGCAATGGCCCCCTGCTCACCGATTCGATGTTATTGGCCAGGTGCTGCAAATTTCCCGTCCCCATTAACACGGAATGGACTCCCGGCTCATACCTGCAAAACCTGTAAGCCGCATCCACAATGCTATGTGCCCCGTCCGGATGCACCAAAAAGCCCAATGGATTATTGCGGTCCACTTTACGTGCATCCAGCAGTCCTTTTTCAAACAACTCATTCAGTAATTCGATCAGGACCTCCGGTCGAGACAAGGCTCTTCTTACGGCAAACATATCGAGAACTCCGATATTTTTGGCAACGGCAGCTTTAAAGATTTTTTCGCGCGCACTCTGATTCAACAGATTGAAGCCGACCATCATGACATCCCAGCAATTATCCTGTACCGCTCGTTCCAGTGTTTTATGCGTCGAGTCGGAAGCGAACGCTTCGGTAATTCCCAAAAAGCGAATTTTACCCTTTTCTTTCATTTTAATCATTTCGGGCACAAGCTGCTGGACTGCATAATCATAATCGGTATGATCCACACCATGCAGATGGTAAATATCGAGATAGTCAGTGTTTAAGTTGGCCAGGCTTTGATCTACACTTTTTTCGAAATCCTCCGCTTTTTTTAATCCCTTGTTCTCGCGAAGAGAATATTTGGTTGAAATAATGACATCTTCTCTTTTAACATGCTTCAATCCGGCTCCAACCACGGATTCGGTACCGTAAGCCTCCGCCGTATCGATCAGATTGATTCCCCGTTCGATCGCATTCTGCACGATCTCCGCGGCATGTTGTCCGCTCCGCTCCGTTTGTATGCCCAGCCTGCTGCTTCCTCCGGCACCCAGACTGATAACGCTTACATTTAAACCTGTCCTGCCCAAAGTTACATAATCCATCCCAATCACTCCTTGTCGTTAGAATCACACCTTTGCAAGACCTTATTGATGCTATTGTCCGGCTTTTACCTGTAACGTGCTTCGCCCTGCATTCCCATCATCCGGGAGGACGCTTTACTATGAAGTTTAAATCGCAAGACAAACAAAATCAACTCATTGAAAAAATTACCCCCGGCATCCGGCGTCGGGATTAGCATCGCCCAGCCGCAGACACGATATTGAGCTGCCGTCTTCCTATAGCGAGCAGCTTCGGAAACTTTGGTTACTGGACAGGTCAAGGAATGAGAACTGAACCGTTTCTCATGTTCCACCAACCTTGCGAAACCTCCAAAAACCAAAAAAATCTAAAAGGGTTACGAACCCCTTTAGATTTCCCGATGTAACGATCCATCCACGATCCCTTATCGCTTCGCCTTATAAAACTCATGATACAGCTTCATCAGCGCCCGCTTCTCGATCCGTGACACATAACTGCGCGAGATGCCAAGCTCCTTGGCGATTTCACGCTGTGTCCGCTCTTCCCCGCCGGCGAGCAGACCGAAGCGGCCAACCACTACTTCCTTCTCCCGGTCATCGAGGATATCGAGATTTTTATAGATCTTGCTCTTCTCAATTTTTAACTGCACCCGGTCTGCGACATCATCGGCTTCCGTGCCAAGAATGTCGATCAGTGTAATTTCATTGCCCTCTTTGTCCGTCCCGATGGGATCATGCAGGGACACATCCTTGCGGGTCTTCTTCAGGGAACGCAGATGCATAAGTATTTCATTCTCAATACAACGGGCGGCGAACGTCGCAAGCTTCGTGCCCTTGCCGGTCTGGAAGCTCTCGATCGCTTTGATCAGACCAATCGTGCCGATGGAAATCAGATCTTCCAGATCCTCGCCGGTGTTGTCGAATTTCTTGACGATATGCGCCACCAGCCGCAGGTTATGCTCAATGAGCAGGTTTCGGGAATGCTGATTGCCCTCTGCAAAAAGCCGCAGATGCTTGATCTCCTCTTCTTCTTGAAGCGGTTGCGGAAAAGCGTTGTTTTTCACATAGGAAACGAGCAGCGTTAATTGTTTAATGAACAGTGCGATAGCAGCAAACAAACCAGGCATTGAGCGGGCCACCCCCAAGGTTGAATTGCCGGCTGCGGACTGTCGTCCCCCCACATCCGGTGAACACTGAAGTCTGTTCTACAGTGTATGTAGGCGGCGGCCCATCCGTGCCTGTACGGGGCTTCAGGGACTAAATTCTGTTAAATCGTTCAAAAAAATCATGCCGCATTTCAACCTGCCCGGCTCGTTTTTAGCACCGCAGCCATTCAATCGCCAGCACTTCACGCTTCATATCCGTTTTTCACTTCCTCCAAGCCAAATGATGGGATGGCGGAACTCTCAGACGATGGTCACCGACACGATTTGACCCTATTGTACAGAAAAAAAGCTGCTGCCAGCCACATAAGCCGCTCTGCCGGCATGCAAAAAAAGGCTGCCGGAACTATTTCCGGCAGCCAGTCTCTCAAGCAGCAGCTATATTTAAATGGTGAATTTCACTCCGGTCAGATCCTCGCTCAAATTCCACAATTTCTCGGCCGATTCCGAATCCATAGCCCAAGGGTATACACCCGGCTTCCCGAAGAGACTGCCGTCTGCCGGGATAGCCTCGGCGATCTCGACATTCTCGCAATAAACGCCGCCCTTGTTGTCCAATTGCTTGTTGGCAGCACACCAGACGATGGTGGCCGCCCCTTCCGGAATGGTCTTTAATTCATCGTTGGTTTCCTTGAAGCCCCGCTCGCCCTGCTCGTCAATCGCGCCCATGGCGCGCAGTTCATCATCGGTTAGATGGCGAGCGAGATCAGTCATGATGCTTCCCGGATGGACGGAGAAGGCACGGACGCCATAAGCCTTGCCCTTTTTATCCAGTTCAACAGCAAATAAAGCGTTAGCCGTCTTGGATTGACCATAGGCCATCCATTTATCATATTCCCGATGCTCATAATTCGGATCGTTGAAATCAACCTCGGCGAATTGATGCCCCCTCGAGGAGACAGACACGACCCTTGCGCCTTCTGCTTGTTTCAAGGCCGGCCAGAGGCGCGCCGCAAGCTGAAAATGGCCCAGGTGATTCGTTGCAAATTGGGATTCATAGCCGCGTCCGTCACGCGCTAACGGAGTCGCCATAATACCGGCGGAATGAACAAGGATGTGCAGCGGGCGGCCCGATTCAAGAAAACGCTGGGCGAAAGCGTCGATAGAGGCCGGATTCATCAGATCCAATATCCCAATCTCCACCCCTGGAATACCCGCTACGGAAGCTTCAGCCTTGTCCAGTGTGCGTGCCGGCACAATAACAGTTGCTCCCGCTTCGGCAAGAACACGCGTTGTTTCAAGTCCAAGACCTGAATATCCGCCGGTCACAATTGCAATTTTCCCGCTTAGTTTCTGTCCGCCCAGAGCCTCCTGGGCAGTCGTCCTTGGGCCGAATCCGGAATTAATGGGGGTTTGTTTGGTTCTTTCATTATTATGAGTCTGCATCGTTAATCTCCCTTATAAAGCCGTTATTATTTATAAATCTTCAGTTCGCTTGCCTGTCTTTAACGCCTGAAAGTTATCCAGCTTATATTTCAAAATATCCAAAGTAGTCTGCATGTCCGCGAGCTGAGATTCAATATGCTGCTTATGTTCGTCAAGAATGCTGTAGCATTCCTCATAATCTTTTTCTTTTGACCGTGTCACATACTCCAGAATCTTCTTCAGCGACATGTCTGTTCTTTTGAGATGAGTTATGAAAAGTACGCGGTCCAAGTCGATTTTGACATATTCTCTTTGTCCATTTGCCCTTCGCATGGGTGCTGGCAGCAGCCCGATTTTCTCGTAATACCGGATTGTGTCCTGGCTCAATCCCGTCCTCTTAGAAAACTCTGCAATGGCGAAGGTTTCCTCCACTTTCCAATCCTCCTTTCTGCTGTTCGTGATCTGATATAAGGCATAGCTCCTTCATGATACAATCTGGAGTTCACTCCAAGTCAAGTGGATAATTCAACCATATGCTTGAACCGTTCCAGCATCAGGAATAGGACAGACCTGCTGGTTAGTTTCCCCGCAAGGTTCTGGTTTATTCATCCAGCCCCTTCGCCAAACTGTCGGATGCAGCCTGGCATCCCAAATCTATTGGTGACATCGGAAGGATGGAACGCATTCTCTGCTGCACTCTCCACAATATGCTTCGCCGCCAATACCTTCAGCGTCCGGTAAGCCCAATGGCATCTTCTTTTTCGCCTTCTTTGGGCATAATTGAACTTATAATTGCTAGACTGTACGCCGCAAAATTGACCGTTTTAGACAGAATTGCTGCTTCCTTCATTTTGAAAGGATAAAAAAACAGGAGCGCGGAATCTGCTGTCAGATTCCGTACTCCCGCTTCATTGGCCGGCTGGCGGAGATGGCTTATGAATATTCCCTTTTACCTTTTACCTTTTACCCCTTTGTCGCCCCCGACGAGATCCCCTTCACAAAATACTGCTGCAGGAAGACAAAAACGACGATGAGCGGTAAAATCGCGCAGACTGTTCCGGCGAACACGATATCCCAGCGCGACGCGAACTGGTCGACGAAGGAGAAAATCTCCACATTGATCGTCTTGGCGCCGTTACCCGGAAGCATCAGCAGCGGAAGCAGGAAATCATTCCATATGCCAATGCCGTTGAGTACGATCAATGTGGCTGTACAGGGCGCGAGCAGAGGGAAAACGATGCGCCAGAAAATCCCCATCCGGCTTGCTCCGTCGATTTGCGCCGCTTCCTCGATTTCCCGCGGCACCCCTTTCAGAAAACTCGTATAAAGCAGAATGCCGAAGCTGATGGAACCGGCGACATAGATGATGATCGGGCTTGATAAGTAACCGTAAAGCCCCAGCCAGTTGATCTCCCGGAACAGCGGCACCATGTAGATCTGGAACGGGATCATGAGGCCCATCAGGAAATATAAATAAAGCAGATTGCTCAGCCTGGATTCCTTGCGCTCCAGTGCGTAAGCTGCCATCGGGATCACGAGAATCATGCCGATGATCGAGGTGATGGTCAGATAAGTGGTGTTGAAGATCGCCTGTACGAATTTCGTTTCCTGGAACAAGAAACGAAAGTTGTCCAGATAGAGACTGGTCGGCAGCTTCATGGAATCGTTCAGAATTTGCCCGTTCGTTTTGAAGGCGGAGATAAAGCTGAAATAGAGCGGAAACAGGAAGATCACCGACAGGACGACAAGAATGAGCATTTGCAGGGCTTCCCCTGCCCGTTTGCGGTTCGCCAACTTAGAGCTGCACCTCCCGTTTGCGCAGAATGAAGGTTTGGATGGCGGTGGTGATCAGAATCAGCGCGAACAAACCAATGGCGAGCGCCGTTCCAAATCCCTGCCGTCCTTCGGCGAATGCGACCTTGTATATAATGTAAGTCATCGTTTCCGATGTAAAGCCGGGTCCTCCGTCCGTCATGACCGCGATTTGGTCAAATACTTTGAGACCGTTAATGAGCGCAAGCGTCATGCAGACGGTGACGGCACCCGCGAGCAGCGGAAAGGTGACATGGCGGAACTGCTGCCATCTGTTTGCTCCGTCAATACGCGACGCTTCTCCCAAATCCTGCGGCACGCCCTGCAGAGCGGCCAGATAAATGATCATATAATAACCGGCACCCTTCCAAACGGTGGCGACAATAATCGAAATCATCGTGTAGCGCTGATCGCCGAGCCAATCGATTGCCCATGATTCAAGCCCGAGCTTCGTCAGAATCTGGTTGATGGCACCGAAGTTGAAATTATAAAGGATGGTCCAAATAAAGCCCATCACGATCCCGCTGATCAGCACAGGCAAATAAAATACGCTGCGAAAGAAATTTTTGAACCACCGCACCTGATCGACCAGAACAGCCAGGACAAGCGCGACGATATTCTCCAGAATCATCAGGCTTACAGTCAGAATTATCGTATTTTTAAATGCATTATGAACCCTGTCGCTATCGATCATTTCCTTATAATTCGCAGCGCCGATAAAATTCATCGTTGCCGGATTGACACCGTCAAAATTCGTAAAGCTGTAATAGATGCTGCTGATGGCCGGTGCGACGATAAATCCGGTGAACAGCAGGAAGGCCGGCAGCAGGAACAGGTAATAATGAAGGTCGAAGCGGGCTTTCCTATTGCTCTTCACGGCTGGTTGCCCCCTCGGTAATCGCTTTGTTTGCAGTTTGGTTTCCCATCGCACTATTCTCCCCTGGATCAAGCCCCTCCTCTTTCAAATAAAGAAGGGGCCTTATGAATCCGGTTCTTTTTTTAGGTTTGATTTTTCGCTTTCACTTCTTTATCCCACTCTTCGTCCGCCATTTTCATCGCGTCCTCGACGGATGGCTTGCCGGTCGATACCCACTGCTGCGCGAGCTTGTAGAACCAGTCGCGGAACTGCGGCGGGATTTGGTTCTCTCCCCAGAAGCCGTTAATCGTCGCCGATTTCTTGACATTGGGGTCAGCCATAAGATCGATGACCTTTTGCAGCTGCGGAGAGGCCTCGTAGGTTACTTTTTCTTTTGTGGATGGAATGGCGTTGGCGCTTTTCAGGTAATTGCCGTATTGCTCAGGCGAGAAGAAGAATTTTACAAATTCCGAGAAAGCAGCCGCTTTATCCGGGTCCTTCGCCGCTTCCGCCGACAGCGACAAGCCTTGCGGGGACAACAAGCCGTTCACAATAAGGTTTCCTTCGCGGTCAGGCAGCGGGAAGAAGTCGAATTCGAAGCTCGGATCCGCTTCTGCAATGGTGGGGAACATCCAGGGTCCGGAGTACAGCATGGCCGCTTTACCGGATGTGAGCAGAGAAGCCGTCTGGTTGTCGGCTGTGCTGAGCCAGCCTTTATCCACAAAGCCTTTATCGAACAGCTCCGTGAAATCCTTCATGGCGCTGACAACATTGGCGTCCGTGAAGGACACTTTGCCGGCAGAACGCTGTGCGTTCCAGTCCGGGTTCTGGATAAACACTTGATCCATCAGGTATTTATTGACCCAGAATCCCATATGCCAGACATCCTTGCCGCCGATGACGATTGGCGATACGCCCAGATCCTTGATTTTCTGAGTGTCGGCCAGGAATTCATCATACGTCTTCGGTTCTGCCGTAATGCCTGCCTTCTCGAACAAGGCTTTGCTGTAGATGATGCCGTTCGGCGCTACGCTGGTGAATGGAAGCACGTAATATTTGTCATTCACCTTCGGGGCATTATCAATCAGCTCCACCAGGTCGCTTGGCAGCTCTGCCAGCTTGCCGGCGTCCGCATAGATTTGCGTGTCGCGCATCTCCAGAAAATCCGGAAATTCGCCGACGGCGTCCTTGGTCTTCAGAAAGTCGGCATAGGGGCCAGAGCCGGAGGGCTCCTGGTTGATGGTGATGTTTGGATGCGTTTTTGTAAATGCGTTAACCGCATCGGAAATCGCCTGTTTCGTAGCGGGATCGCCTCCGGCGTATACGAAATTCATCGTCACTTTCTTATCGGCCTGCTCATTTCCCGCAGCGGGCTGATTCGCGTTTGACGCCTCATTGCCAGAAGTGCCGCCATTGTTCCCGCTGCTTCCGCAAGCGCTCAGGATCAGCGAACAGCTGGCCACAACGGCCAGAAGCAAGCAGGTGAATTTTTTTCTCATTTCTTTAAAAGCCTCCCTTTTATCACATATGCAAGAATTCATGCGGTTTGCCGATGCGCGCTGTCGGCAAGGACATCCTTGTTGCTTCTTAAAAGTACCATACACGGCAAAGCGCTTAAATGCGGTTTTTCGAGAGCGGTATGCAGTTTCTTTTGGAACATTTATTGGCAGACTGAAACGAACATGCCAAAAACCCCCTCGGGCGAGGGGGCCGCAGCTGATTGCCTGCTGTCCTGCAGTTTCATAACGCCCGCCTCTTCCGGGCGTTCGTCTCTGGCGGGCATGACGGGGGCCGCTTAAGCATGCACAGCAGTCGAATGGCGTTACCGGTACTCGTTCGGCAGCTTGCCGTAATGCTTTTTGAACATATCGCTGAACTGCCTGGCATTGTTGTAGCCGACGCGCTCCGCAACCTCATAAACCATACTGTCGGTTTGCAGAAGCATGCGAAGCGCATGCTGCATCCGGATTTCCGTCACATACTGCTTGAAATTCTGGCCGGTATGCTTCTTGAAAAAGCTGCTGAAATAGGATGCGTTCATATATACGAGCGCCGCCATCCTCTCCAGGTTAATCTCCTCGGCGTAATGCGAGGCAATATATTCCCTCACCTGCTTCAGCTGCGCCGCCTCCTTCCCGACGGACTTGCCGGAATGGGTTCCCTGAAGACGTTCGAGCTCCAGCCGCACGAAGTTGCCGAGCTCATCCAGCGTCTCGAAGCCCCGCAGCTTTGGGGCAAGCACGCTCTCATCTCTTGCCTCGGAGATTTTGCCCAGACGGAACGCTTCCCGGTAGCATGAAATCAGAGTCGTCAATCCAAGCTGCACCGCATATTCCCGGTTGCCCCAGGAGAAGGAGCGGACCGCCTGCAGCCAGCCTGCGAGCAGCAGCTCCCTGTCCTCCGCCCGGTCGGCTCCCATCGCCTTGACGAGCTCGGACTCGAGCTCCTCCGGAGTGCGCATCGCCCGCGGAGGCGCCGCAGGCAGCGCGGCATCGGCAAACACCCGGTTGCCGCCGACGAAAAATTGGAATGCGGCCGCATCTTCCGCCCGCTTATAGGTTTCTCCGAGCCGGTCCAGAGAATCCGGCCCCGCAGTGCCTACGGCAGCATGGACTTTCAGGAAGCGGTTCAATCTCTCCAGCATACGCCGTGCCGCTGTCTCAGCCTCCTGAGGGCTGAACGCGACAATCGCATAGACGCATTCCCGTTTCGGCACTACCCAGCCCACGCCGATTTCCCGGACCGTATCCTCCATAACATTCTGCGCTGCGAACTGCAGCAGCTTCCATTCTCCTTCGGCCCAGCGGCCCGATGTCTCGGGGCTTTCATCCGGCTTTACGAGGATAACCGAGATGCACTTCCCGGGATGCTTCCCGGCGAGTTCCCGGGCTGTTTCAGCCAGATCGCCGAGCCGCTCCCGGTCGGTCAGCCGTTCGAACAATTCACCGATACGCTGCTGCTGCTGCTGCTGCTCGAACACCTGCAGCCGGCTTTGCGCCGTCACCTGTACGGTTGACTCGCGAATAAGCGCCGCCGTCCGCATAACAACCTCCTCGAGCTTGGCTCTGTCGACCGGTTTAACCAGATAATCAACGGCGCCGTACGATACAGCATCCTTGGCATACGAGAATTCCTGATAAGCGCTGACGAAGATAACCTTGGTCGGCAGTCCGCGGGACTGGATTTCCTTCAGTACGTCAATGCCGGTCATGCCCGGCATCGATATATCGGCAATAACAAGACTGGGCAGGCTCCGTTCGATCGAGCTCAGCAGCTCCTTGCCGTTATAAGCCTCCCCGATGATTGTAAAGCCGAGCGATTCCCAGTCAATCAGCTTGGCCAGCCCGCGGATAATGTACGGCTCGTCATCAGCCAGCAGAACGTTTAGCATGGTCGGTCTCCTCCTTCACAAGCGGTATGCTGAAGCGGACGGATGTGCCTACATAGGGAATGCTGTTGATCGCAAGGCCGTAAGCGTGGCCAAACAGGGAAGAGAGACGGTCATGGACGTTTTTGAGTCCTACATGAAGCCGTTCGCTGTCCATGGGCAAGCCCTTCAGATAGCTCGACAACTGATGCAGCTTGCTCTCCTCCATTCCAATACCGTCGTCAATGACGGTTACCGTGAGACGATTCTGGTCCGTTCGCACAATATTCACGCGGATCTTCCCCCATCCGCCATTTGGCAGGATGCCATGCTGCACCGCGTTTTCGATCAGAGGCTGAATGGACAGCTTCAGCATCGGCGAGCTTAAAGGAATATCTTCATCCATGTTAATTTCGAGCTGAATCGTGTCATCGAAGCGGATCCGGATAAGACGGAAATAATTCTGGACATGATCCATCTCCTGCGCAAGCGTCACCAGATCCTCTCCGTAATCGAGGACATACTTGAGCTGATTGGAGAGGGAATGGATCATATCGGCCACTCTCATATTGTCGCTCGTCACTGCGCACATCCGGATCACTTCCAGCGTGTTGTACAAATAATGGGGCCGGATCTGGCTTTTCAGCGCATTCAGCTCCGACTGCCTGTTGCGGATTTCCGCCAGATACGCCTCTTTGATAAACTGTTCGAGCTGTTTGGCCATCCGGTTGAAGCCATGGGCGAGCTGGCCGATTTCATCCTCCGACTTGACCGGCACCTGAATATTCAAATTTCCCGACTCCATCTTGGTCATCTGACGGATGACGTTGAGAATCGGCTTGGTGAACCGCCGCGAGAAAACGATTGCAAGAGCCACAAGCAGAACAATGCAGCCGCCCAAGGCGAAGACGAGTGCATCCTGGAATTGAGACAACCGGTTGTTCATTTCCTGCTTGGAGAAGCGCCCCTTAAGCATGAGGCCGATGCTGGAGATGGGCTGATCGTAGGCGATCGTCATAGCGGGATCACCTTCCTCCGCCCGCGGATCGGCGGGCCTGCCGATATCCTGGCCGTGATTTTCGTATACGACGGTGCCGCTCGACGTCTCGATCCGGATGATATCCTCGTCATTCAAATTGATGTCCGCAAGCAGATTGACGAACACATTCAAATCCACATCGAAATACAGCGTGCCGAGCACATGCGGATGGCCTTCCAGCGTTGTGCTCTTGTCGATCAGATTACGCGCGAACGTGACAACCTGCCGTTTGGAGCCGAAATAGTACTGCTCCGGATGAGTCGAGAAGAAGCTCAGCCCTTTCAAATTGGTTTTGGCTTCTTCCCCCCAATTGAGACTGCGGAATTCAGATTCCTCAAACAGCTTGGACTGCCTGCTTTGTGTATAGATCAAGTCCCTGCCTCCATCGATAAACAGGGCGTTCTGAATATACCGGTCGGAGCTGATGATTGTTTTCAGAAAATCGTCCATAACGGTGTTTCGCTGCGCATCCGCTGTTACACCTGTCGCATTCAGCACATCGTACAGCTGATTGTACCGGTCCGGGTTCGTATACATCAGCTTGGACAGGTTATCGTATTCATCGATCACCTGGTTTGAATTTTTGGACAAGTAAAGCATCATCTGCTCCAGATTGCTTGTGTTGTAACGCTCCGCCTGGGTGGAGAATGAATCCAGCAACCAATAGCCAAGCGATGCGATCGGGATGGGCCCGACCAGAATAAAAGCGAGACTGAATTTGATAAAAATGCTGCGCCGTATCGAAAGACGCCAACCTGCATGCATCTATAGCTGCCTCCTTCCCCCCGGTAATCAATAAGAAAACGATATCATTCTCAAAATTTTTCTATAGTGTACCAGAGTTGCCGGGGTTTCGGCTATATGTCCGGAAACAGTTGCTGAACAGGCAGTGGAAAGAGTGGCTGTATCCGGCCCATGCATATGCTCAAGAAGAAACCGGTATTTTCGTCCTTTGGAGGTACAGCAAACCCCTTTTCGATTACATATAATATAATTATTGTTAAATATTAACTTGTTTTGCATTTTAAAATAAAATCCCACCAATCAGCGCGATCGGCGGGACAGGAATTGCGAATAAGGTCTTTCCATTTCATCTGGAGCGGATAATCCGTTTCTCCCTGGCAGCCGCAAGCCAGCTTGGAAATTCATTCAAAAGCTGCTCATACAGCATCTCGTCAGATATCGCAGCGATATCGTCCAAATGGAAGAAGCTCGCGTTGTCCACGACTCTCCCTTCCATTGTATCGAGCTGCTTCAGCACCTCAAAGTCCGATTGGCCGATGCCGACGAACTGCCAGAAAATCGGCTGCACCGAAGCTGCGTTAATGACTTTCCTGGTGGGCTTCACAACACCGCCATCGTTAATGAATATGATGAATACAGGGGTCCCGTCATCCTCTTCCACCGTATATTTGCGTATGACATCCTCCATAACCGGCGGCTCATTATTGCGGCCAAACTTATGGATGGCCGTATTATCCAGAATCTGTTTTTGCACATAATCGCCAAAATCACTTTCTGTCACCGAAGGCAAGCGGCTAAAATGCGTATCATATACCCAAACATCAAGCGCTGCATTATCATCAAATTTGCAGGCAACCGCCAAGATGCGCTCAACCACTTCCTGCACGGTCCCATTTTTATATAAAGCCTGCATGGAGCCCGTGATGTCGAGCACAATTCCCACTCTGGCCACGACATGAACCAGCTTCTTCTTCTCCAGAATGATCTGAACCTGCTTTTTGCGGAGATCAATCGGCTTCATTACCGCCTCTTCTGCCGCAGCCGCAGCCTCGGAGACCGCAGGCTCGATCTCAAGGCCGAAATTCGTACATAACGCTGCAAGTCCCCCGTAGAATCCGCTGCCAATGGCATTAAACTTCCATTCCCCATTATTCCGGTACAATTCCCCGACGACAACAGCCGTTTCCCTGGTATACTCAGCGCCGTAATCAAACCGCAGCAGCTCTTCTCCCGTGCTTTCATCCACGAGCCGGACATACAAGCCCGATACCTCCTGCATAAAATGACCCTGCCGCTCACCCTCATGAATCGTGACGGTAAACGCAATTTTCGCTGTTTGCGCCGTGATGCGGGCCAGAGATAGGGTAATGGATTCCTTGTCTGCCGCATCCATCGCTGCATGCGAAACAGCTCCGTTCCCGGCAGCCGGATTGCCATAAAAGATGAAATCCTCATCCCTCTCACAGCGGCTGCGGTCCGAAAGCAGAAAAGCGGCAGCATCTATGCTCATTGATGCTTGGCTTGTTGACCAGCCGAAACGCAGGCTGATTGCGGCAAGCTCCCGTCCCTTTGTAACGTCTGCCTTTTGTCCCTTCGATAACAGCATGCTGACAGCCCCTTCCTGAATACGATAATTGCACTTTGAGAAACGCTGTCCAATCCTGTATGATTAAGGAAAATCTGCTCTTATTATAGCTGATTTTGGCGCGCGAATATATGCGATGCTGTCGCCCGGCGGCTGGCTTTGTTTCGGATACAGCCTTTTTTATTTGGGCAAACGATGATATGATTTTAACTAACTATTGACTACTTGTTCGAATGCAGGAGGAGACACGGATGGAGTTTATCAGTACAAGAGGAAATGTGGGCAAAATAGGGTTTATCGATGCGTTTATGATGGGGCTCGGCGATGACGGCGGCCTTCTGGTGCCGCATGAAATACCGGTCGTATCGGCGGAAACATTGAAGAAATGGCAGGAGCTCAGCTATCAGGAGCTGGTGCTGGAAATATTCGCGCTTTACACGAACGGGGAAATTCCCGGGCAGGACTTGAAGGAGCTTGTCCATGCCAGCTATGAGACATTCCGTGATCCGGAAGTAACGCCGGTACGCAAGCTCAAGGATGATTTGTACCTGCTGGAGCTGTTCCACGGTCCGACCTTTGCTTTCAAGGATATCGCCCTGCAGTTCATGGGCCAACTATACACGTATGTTGCAGCGAAGCAGAACAAGAAGATTCACATTCTTGGCGCGACCTCGGGCGATACCGGAGCGTCAGCTATCGAAGGCGTGAAGGGCAAGGAAGGAATCAAAATTTGCATTCTCCATCCGCACGGCAAAGTCAGCAAGGTGCAGGAATTGCAAATGACGACGGTATTGGATGACAATGTGCTGAATTTGTCGGTCGACGGCAATTTCGACGACTGCCAGCGGATGATCAAGGAGTTGTTCGCCGATCTGGACTTCAAGGCCGCCCATCACCTTGCCGCGATCAATTCGATTAATTTCGTGCGGATCATGGCACAGACCGTCTACTACTTCTACGCTTACTTCCAGGTAGCGAAGCAAACGGGCGCGAAGCAGGTCAGCTTCAGCGTTCCAACCGGCAACTTCGGCGATATCTTTGCGGGATATTTGGCGAAACGGATGGGCCTGCCGGTAGGCAAGCTGATTCTGGCGACGAACGAAAATAATATCCTGGAGCGGTTTGTGCTGGAGGGCGTGTACAAACCGGGAGATTTCCGGGCGACATACAGCCCGTCGATGGATATCCAGGTCGCAAGCAACTTTGAACGCTACCTGTATTATGTGCTTGACCAAGATGCGGCGCAAATCCGCCGGCTGATGGATCAGTTCAAGACTGATGGCGAAATCGTCATCACCGGCGAAGCGCTAGCCAAGGTACAGGCGGAATTCGGCGCGCATGGCGTACAGGGGCAGGAATGCCTGAATACGATCAAGCAGTATAAAGAGGCTGCCGGTTATCTGCTCGATCCTCATTCCGCCTGCGGCGTTGCGGCAGCGGACAAATATAACGGGGAACCGGACCAAATCATCATTTCGCTGGCAACCGCACATCCGGCGAAGTTTAATGAAGCGATTGAACTGACCGGGATCGAGCAGCAGTTCCCGGAGCAGATCGCGGCGCTCTTCGAGAAGCCGCAGCGTCAGACCCGCGTAGACGGCTCGCTGCAAGCGGTTGTCCGCGAGCTGGAAGCTTTCTATACAGGCTGAAAAAGAAGCGGCTGAAGCCGTCCTCTGGCGGCAGAGCATAATGACATTTTAATGGACCTGAAAGGGGCTGCGGCAGAAGGGAATTCCTTCTGCCGCAGCCCCTTTATTCTGGATAAACCGGATCTTGTAATAGATTAGTCAGGGTTTTGGTTCCTTGCCGTAACGGATGAATACATAGACGCCAACCAGAATGAACAGCCCGGCAATCACCTGGAGAGGCGTCAGAAATTCATCAAGCAGCAGCCAGGCCAGAATGGAGGCTCCAACCGGCTCCCCCAGAACCGCCATCGATACGGCAGCCGCGTTCATATACTTCAGCAGCCAGTTGAACAAATAATGGCCGAACAGCGTCGGAACCAGGGCCATCAGCAGAAAAAGTCCCCACTCCTTTTGCGGGTACCCCCAGAATGGAAAATGATGAAATCCGTTATAGACGGCAAGCGAGCTGGCCGCGAATGCAAACACCCAAAAATTGTAAACATAAGCGCTGATATGTTCCCGCAGGACCTTGCCCAAGAGCATATGAATGGAGACTGCAAGGACGCTGAGAAAAGAAAGAAGATCTCCATACAAGGCTGATCCGGATAAACGAAAATCGCCGACACTTATGGCGAATGAGCCGACAAGAGCGATCCCCATGCCAATCAGCATCACCCGGTTCGCACGTACCCGAAAAAAATAAAAGGCCCCCAGCATGACCACAATGGGCTCGAGTGTCAGGAAAATCGTGGAACTGGCAACGGTCGTATATTGGAGAGATCCCATCCACCATAAAAAGTGCAGCCCCAGCGCAGCCCCCGATACCAGAAGCAGCCCCCACTGCCGGAGAGTAAGCCGGGCAATTTCCCCTCGATATTTCCAAATTAATGGGAGAAGAATCAGATTCGTCAGAAACAGCCGGTACATCGCTATGACAGAAGCCTCTGCCTGCGACCATTTAATAAAAATAGCGGAGAAAGAAATGGCAACAATACCTAGTACATAAAGAAAATCAACTGCGTATGCGTTTTTCCTCAAGGGGTTCAATTTCAAATTCCTTTCTCTAAAACCTGTAAATAGACTGGCACAGCAAGGCACAAACCTATTAATTCGCTAAAAGAGATGTGAAACCCTTGTTTTAAAAATAACTTAAACAGCGTTAAAGCGGCTGGCCGGCGCCAGTCGCTTTAACGCTGTTTCTGTCATGAACTACTTGATTGTAATCGCCGTAATGCTTCCGTTGGTTTTAAAGTCTTCCGTATAGGATATCGTGGCTGTCGCCGTGACTATACCGCCCGCTCCCTTGACAGTAATGACAGGATTTGAAGAGTAGCCCGCTCCCGCATTCGTGATCTTCACGCCTGTCACAACTCCATTGGTAATGATTGCGGTGGCTGCCGCCTGCGTTCTTGTCCAGACTTCGCCTTTGCTGCCGTTATAGCGATAGTAGTTGGACACCTCGTCCAGACGCTCATTGGTGATTCCATAGGAGCCAAGAACCTTAAGGAGAGCCGCTTTGTTTTGCTGGGCTTCTTCAGCAGTTGGTCCGCCGCTGCCCGCCCCTGCCGGCGTCACTCCACTGAAGGCTTCCCGAAAAACTTCAGTAGGGACCCCAAGCGCCGCCGCTATGAGCACAACCGGTCTGCCATGATCCACAGGGTCGGTGTCAAAACCGCCTGAGATAACTACGGATGTATCTCCATTTTCAGCCGTGGTGCCATTGGCTGTGCCCGCTGATGTTTCGGTGTCGGTGTCAGCAGCGTGTGGTGCTTTTACCCCTCCGGCAGGCGGCACAGATGCTTTTACGCCTTTGGCAGGTCTAGAGGGCGGACCGCCTTTTGCATCGCATACCCTTTTATCTGCTTCGTTCCCGGTGTTGACGTTCCCTGCGGGAGCCGCCTTGGCTGCAGAAACAATTATGGCAGTGCTTGAGCTGACAACCAGAAGAATACCCAGTGCAACGATCATCTGTTTTGTCTTCATTGTATAATCTCCTCTCGAATGTTGGTTCACTATCAATTTAATACAGGCATGTGTCAGCAATAAGTCCTGATTGCGAGAAGAAACGGCTGTCGCCGTCCTGCCAGCCGATAATTTCGTTATCTTGCTGTTCTATTCCAAAAGACGTACAAACGCCCGTTCCCGGGGTTATACTATTCGTAGAGGTGGTGAGTCATAATGACCAATAATAATAGACAGGCGACTGAGAAGCTGTCCCGCCGTCCGGATGATGACGCCAGCCTGTCATCCCCGGAAACAATTACCGATGAGAAATGGCAGGCGATCATCAACAATGACGCTTCTTACGACGGCCAATTTTTTTATGCGGTCAAGACCACGGGTATATTTTGCCGGCCCTCCTGCAAATCCAGACCGCCAAACAAAGAAAATATCGGTTTATTCCAAACCGCCGAGCAGGCGTTATCCGGGAAATTCCGGCCCTGCAAAAGATGCAGGCCTACCGGACAGCGATTGCCGGATGATGAATGGATATCGGTTGTGACCGATTATATCGACCGGAATTACATGGAAAATTTGACACTGGACGTTCTCGCAGCGATCAGTCACGGCACTCCTTATCATCTTCACCGGACGTTCAGGAAAGTCACGGGCATGACACCGGTGGATTACATCCAGCATAAACGGATCGAGCAGGCCAAGGAACAGCTCTGTACGACGACAAAGGCCATTGCCGATATCGGTCTTGGCGTCGGCTTGAGCAATACGTCTTATTTTATAACCCTGTTCAAAAAGAAAACCGGCTTCACGCCGGCAGGCTATCGTCAAACCATGAAGGAGGCTATTGGAAATGGAAAACAAAACTAAAACCGCGGTTTATTGGACACTCTTAATTCATGAGGATTGGAGCCTGCATATCGCAGCAACTTCGGAAGGGCTTTGTTTTGTGGGCTCGCAAAACCATCCCCTCGAGGAATTGTCCGATTGGGCAAAAGCCCGCATACCGGGCAGCGAGCTCATTCGCGATGATGAAAGGCTGCTGCCCTATGCGGCTGAGCTGATCGAATATCTGCAGGGGACGCGCACAAGCTTCACAGCTCCCTTTGATTTTCCGGGAACGCCATTTCAATTAGCGGTTTGGAACGCCCTTCGCAGCATTCCTTACGGACAAACCAGATCCTATTCGGATATCGCCGATCAAATCGAAAGACCCGCAGCCGTGCGTGCGGTCGGAGCCGCCATTGGCGCGAATCCCGTTCTGATTACAGTGCCCTGCCATCGAGTAATCGGCAAGGGGGGAGCTTTGACCGGCTACCGCGGAGGGCTGGACATGAAAACAAGGCTGCTGCAATTGGAGCAGGATGGCGCGCTCGCTGATGGAGAAGCACGGCATGCATGACCGCCTCAGGGAACGGATAACCGGTCTGGATTGGGTCTCTCTTCACCGGTCGTTGGATGAACACGGGTACGCGAAGCTTCCTTCCATGCTGACTAAAGCGGCATGCACAGAAATCATCGGCACTTATGGGGAAGACAATCTCTTCCGCAGCACCATTGATATGGCCAGATACCGGTTCGGAATGGGGGAGTACAAATATTATGCCGCTCCCCTTCCGGACTTGCTGCAGCAGCTGCGCGAAGCCCTTTACCCGGAGCTGGCAGCAGCAGCCAACCGCTGGCTTGAACAGCTGGGACATGCTGCCGCATACCCCGGTGAGCTGGCGGAATTTCTCGATCAATGCCATCGGGAGGAGCAGATGCGCTCTACACCATTGATTCTCCGGTACGAGGCCGGGGGCTACAACTGCCTGCATCAGGATTTATACGGAAAGGTGTTCTTTCCCTTTCAGGTCGTATTCGCTCTCAACCAGCGGGAAACGGATTACACGGGCGGAGAGTTTCTGCTGGTGGAGCAGCGGCCGCGGGCGCAGAGCAGAGGACATGTCATCACGCTGGAGCAAGGAGAGGGTCTTATTTTCCCGACTAATCACCGGCCGGTTTCGGGAACGCGCGGTTATTATAAAACCACGCTGCGGCATGGCGTCAGCACGGTGGCCACGGGAACCCGATACAGTCTGGGGATTATTTTTCACGATGCGAAATAGGAATTGTCCAGGATGCGCTGCCCCATATGGAAAAATGCAAGAAGAAATGGCTGTCGCCGTCCTTTAGCGCAGCAAGTTTCTTCCCTTAGACCTTATAGGCATGTACAGGAGTGAAACTTATACTTGCTATAAGGTAAAAAAAACAACCCTCCTGCTGGCCAAAGCCGCTCAGGAGGGTTGTTTCTATTATCTTGGCTATTTCTTGTCAATCATGCGCATCAGCACGCTGACGGCTTCGGCTCTTGTCGCCGTGTCGCCAGGATTGAAGCTGCCGTTATATCCGGTAATGACGCCAAGCTCGACGGCCTTCCCGATATAGGGCTTGGACCACTGGGGAATATCCGATTCGTCCGTGAACGAAGCAGCTCCCGTGCTGTCTCCGCTCTCCTGATAGGCCCTCATAAGCATGACCGTCATCTCGGTACGGTTGATGATCTGGTTCGGGCGAATGGTGCCGTCTGTGTATCCGGTCAGAATACCCGCCGTCACTGCCGCATTCAGACTCGCTTTCGCCCATGCGGGAACATCGTCATTATCCGTAAAGCCAGGACTTCCGGAAGCATCGCCCAGACCAAGCGCGCGTACGAGCATGGCGGCAAACTGCGCCCTGGTTACCTGTTCATCCGGTCTCATGCTTCCATCGCCGTAGCCTGTCAATATACCTTTGTCTACAGCAGCCTTCATCGCCTGCTCCGCCCAATGATTACGCAGATCCGGCCATACTGTGCCCGTACCGGCCGGTTTCTCCGGCACGGAAGGCCCATCTGCCGGAGCTTCGGCTTTCACCAGATGCACCGCGAATTTGCCCAATTCGGCTGCGGCTACCGAGATAACCCCGTCATGCGCTTCACCGCCGAGCTCGATCCACTTTTTCTTCGCCTCGTCATAACGGAATACCGAGGCCCTGCCTTCATCCGCTTGAGTGACGTCATAAGCGAAGGTAAGTGTCAGCGGCTTGAGCAATTTTTGCGCGGTATCCTTCTTGATCAGGTAAACCGGACTCAGCGCAAGGAATGGAGCACGGTTCGTTTCGCTTGCCAGCTTCTCCAGCGTCACCTTCGTCCCCGCATTTTCCGCCGGAATGTCTACTGACAGCTCTTCCGCCAGTTTTACTGTAGTCGAGCCCGGTTGAGCAGCGGGCTGGTACGGAAAATAACCTGAACCCGGATTCGTATCCGGATCTGTATCCGGATCCGTATCTGGATCGGTACCCGGGTTTGTACCAGGATTGCCGGCAGCGTTCCGGTTCACCGCGATCGTGTAGGTTCTGCTTTCCTGAACGTTCGCAGCTTCCACCCGTATTCCGATAATATTGGCTCCCTGACTTAATTCGACCGGTTCGCTCGGTTGACCGCTTGGGACAACCTTGGCAGGAGCGCTGCCGGAACTGATCGAGATCACCGCACCCGGATCGAACGCATAAGGAGTGAAGCTTACCGCTCCCGTCTCGTTCTCAACGTTGACGGCATATTGAAATCCGTCCGCCGAGAATACAGGTGACAAGCTTCCGCCGGAAATTTCCAATGCGCTCAGACCGAATTTCTTGACGATATGAATCGTATAGGTCGTAGATGCCAGCCCATCCTCGGAAACAGTGCGGACGATCAGATCCATTCCGCTCTGGACCGCGAACAATCGGCTTGGCATTCCGCTTGCCACGGCGACGGCTTCTCCGTCACCCGCCTGGACGGTAATCTTCGTGTGGAGATCAGGCGATACCGGCGTAACGCTTATTTGACCGGCTTCATTCGGAATTAACGCCGTATAATCGATCTGCTCTGCCGAGAAAGCCGGGTAAAGCTGCCCGGAGGACAAGGTCAGTCCCGAAAGCTGCGAGCTCGTGCCTTGAGCCCGTACTGTCACAACGGCAGAAGCCGCATTTCCATTGACATTGACCGCCTTAATGCTGGCCGTTCCCGCGCTTACGGCGGTTACTTGTCCTGTCTGGTCCACCGTCGCCACCGCTTCATTGTCCGACGACCAGATCACGGTCTTGTCGATGGCATTGGTCGGCTTCACGATGGCTGAGAGCATGCCGGGAGCTCCGCCAACTACGAGATCAAGCGCGGGCTGATCCAGCTCGATACCGTCAGCCGGCATTTTGTACACAATGCGCAGATAAGGTCTCAGCTCCGCATCGCTGTACTCTGAGGAACGGAACTGCATGGCTCCAACCATGCTGCCTTCGGGAGCCGTATAGTCCTTAGACTTGAGCAGGATGCCGTTGTTGCCGGCCGGATTCGCGATCCAGTCGTTCACCAGTGCCGTAATCGGCAGGGAATACCATTGATTGAGCGTGGATACAACGGTTTGCGCAGCGGCAGAGCCGTTGTCGTACGTATTCGTGCCCTGTGTAATAAAATTGTTCCATGTCACTTCATTGCCGCTTGCCGGTGAGCCGTCGTTCGTGCCGGGCGCTCCTCCTGCTCCCTCAACCCATGGAGCGGTTGCCGGATGCACATAAAGGGTTTTTGGATCTGTGACCGAGGATCCCGTACGCGTGCCGTAATAGTACAGATTCAAGGTTGCTTCCGTGACGATCGCGCCCGCTGGAACGGGCAAATTATCAAAACGGACAAGTCCGTATTTGCGGTCGGCCACGTTCTGATTATAGTAGCCTATCTCATATTTGTCCTGCGCGCCGAGGTTGTAATTAAAGTATTGGTTCCCTTGGCCTCCGACCCCTTCGGACAGCTGGGTATCGGCCGTTCCCGCATAGCCGGCATAGCCTTCCTGAACGATAATAGCGGGCTTGGCGATAGTGATTTCATAAGTTTGCTTCAACAAGCCGTCTTTCGATGTTACGGTAATTTCAATCCGGTTGTCTCCTGCAGCCAATGGAAGCGGCGCGCTCGGCGTCCCGCTGGTCACCTCTGCGGGTTCGCTTCCGTTGATCGCCACTGTAATCTTCGCCAGCTCATCCTCAGCGGACGGCGTGATGGTTATTTCATTGACTTTGTCCGGAACAGCCGCGGCGTAGCGAAGCACGGAAGGCTGGAATGACTCCGTCAGTTCACCTTGACTGAAGGACAAGCCGCCGAGATTCGCACTGTTGACTGAACTTTCCACCGTAATGTCGGCCGTTGCGGTATGTCCGCCATCCGCCGTCGTCACGGTAATATGCGCGATGCCCTTGCTGATGGCCGTTACGGTTCCGTCTGACGCGACACGTGCCACCGCTTCGTTATCCGAGGACCAGATCACATTGCGGTTGAATGCCGTCTCCGGCAGGACATGAGCCGCGAGCGTCTGCTGCTCTCCCGCCAGCATGGTGAGCGACGCAGATGAAAGCTCAACCGACAGTGCGGGAATAACGTAGGTAATCGTCAGCTTCGGATGCCAGCTCTGCCACGCATTTTCCGAGGAGGCAAAATATTTTACCGGCTGCTCCGGAGCCGTGTCGCTGCCTTTGAGCAGCAGGCCGTAATTGCTGGTCCTGTCGCTCAGCCAGCCGGCGGCCAGCTTGCTCACATCGAATGAATACCATTCCAGATCGGTCATTCCTACAACCTTGGAAGCGACAGCTGACGAATCAAACGCAGGCTTGTTGTTCCAATTGACGCCCGGCGCGTTTGCAGTGCCGTTTTCTCCCGTTCCGCTTCCTTCCTCCCATGGCGCGTTCACCTTATGAACGGAGATCGTTTTGTCCTTCGGAGCGTCTCCATTGCGCAAAAGAAACATATCCAGGCTCGCTCCGGTCACGACGGCATGCTCGGGAATCGGGGACAAATCGAACTTCAGCAGCGCTTCTTTCCCGTCATCCGCGCTGGCCGAATTGTAGCCGACGACAAGCTCGCCGTGGCTGCCCGTATTGGAACCGGCCGCAGACGGCCGTTTAATGATATGCGCATCCGTTGTGCCGCTGTAGCCGTCCAGTCCCTGCTGCAGGGTAATGGTGTTCGTAGTAACAGGCGGCTGCGTTCCTCCGCCAAGCTTGCCGTCCAAATATTTCAGCAGCAGCGCGGTCGTGTCCGTCTGAATCATGTCGACTCCGCGTCCGATCAGCCAAGGGAAGCCGGCGTTCGGATCGCTTAGAAAGGCATAGTCGCCATGACGGCCGACCATACCGGGAACCGAGAAGATCGTATTGACCCAGATTCGGGCGCCCTTGTCGTGCGCGCTCTTCAGAAAATCCGGATCCATGATCGGATGATTATCATTGTCGAAGCTGACCTCGAATGCATGGGTCCTGAAAGGTGTCGTTTCGGGATTTAAAAAATCGTTTACTGTGCTTTGCTCGGAAGTAAGCTGCATAAACAGCGGCTCGGTTGCGGAGCCTTCGAACTGTTTCATAAAGGCAGCCGTCGAAGATTTCGAACCGCTTGTTTTGTAAAGCGCATGGTCCGTCGTATCCGTTCGCTCCAGAATATCCCACATGATGTCCCAGTTGGCATTTTTAATATCCAGATTGACCATGATGTTGCCCTTGGCGAGCGTCATCGCTTCCTCCAGCGTCGGCACTTGCTCGCAGGGACTGGCTACGACGCCCTTGCTGTCCTTCAGGCAAAGCTGTTTGATCTGTGCCAGCGACAAATTACTCACGCTGCCGGTCCCGTTTGTCGTACGATTGACGCTGTCGTCGTGCATCAGCACCGGAACGCCGTCGCTCGTCGTCCGGACGTCCAATTCCACCATGTCCACGCCTTCGTTGATGGATTCCAGGAATGAATTCAGCCCGTTCTCCGGCTTGCCGTTCAGCCAGTTGCCCCGGTGGGCGACAACGAGCACGCGGCCATACGGATTGAGAAATTGGCGGATGACCTCGTCTGCGCGGCCTCCTGTCAGGCGCGGTCTTACCGCAATATGATATTCATGCATCGTTTCGGCAGGCTCGCCGGCCTGAACGGACTGCACCCGCACCGTAATGTCGGCGCTGGCATCAGTCAGCACGACCGGCTTGCTGGCTGTGCCGCTGGCTACAACCTGAGAGCTCCCGCCGCCGGACTCAATCGTAATAACAGCATCCGCTTCCGCCGCTACCGGCGTAATCGTAATATGACGCGCATTGAGCGGAACCTCCGCTTCATAGTCGAAAACCTTCGGCAGGAAGCCCGGATCAAGGTTCGCCCCTTTCAACGTCAATCCCGACAATATGCCGCGCGTATCAATAGCCTCCACGGATACATTCACCTCGGCCGAATACATATGGACACCGTCGGAAACTTCCGCCCGTATGACCGTGTCTCCGTCTCCGACCGGCGTGACCAGCCCGTCAGAATCAACTGTTGCGACGCTCTCGTCATCGGACAGCCATTGCAGCCCGGTTGTCTCCGCATTCAGCGGCCGGATAAAGGAAACCACTTTCACCGGTACCTGACCGACTGTAAGCGCAAGCGCAGCGTCATCGAGCTTGATCCCCTGCAGCGGCAGCGTATAGTTTACTGCCAGCTTTGGTCTGATCGTTGCATTGCTGTTTTGTGCGGAAGCAAAGTCTTTTGTCGACGGAATGGTCGTCGCGTCGCTCGTGCTGTCCTCCGCCTTCAGCAGCATTCCATAATTTGTTTTGCCGCCGTCCTTCCATTCTTTCAACAAATCGGTTATTTCCCATTCATACCACGTATTGTTCACAGACGCGACAAGCTGGGAATCCAGAGCTTCCGTGGCGTAAGCCGGCATGGTATCCCATATGACGCCGGCCGATCCGTCTGTGCCGTCGAAGCCTATTCCCGTGCCTTCGTCCCAATTGCCCAAAGCCTCATAAAGGAACAGCGTCTTGTCAAATCTGGCGTCGGTCCGTCCGCGGGTGCCCGCTAGATTCAATTCCAGCTTCGCCTCCGTGATGTCGGCATCCGCCGGCAGTGAAGAAATATCGAACTGGAACAGGCCAAACTTCCGGTCGGCCATTAACGGGTCGTAATTCCCGACTTCCACCATATTGTGCTGGCCTGTATTCTTGGCCTTATGCTTTCCTTCGCTGAGGTGGACATCCTTCTGACCGCTGTAGCCGCCCACGCCTTGCTGAAGGACAACGGCGGATTTATTAACGGTAATCTTATAAGTCCGGCTTGATTCGCCGTCTGCCGACGTGACCTTGACGGCAATCCCGTTCGCGCCGATTTCCAGATTCAGCGGTGCGCTTGCCGAGCCGCTCGCTACAGGAGCGAAAGCCTCGCCGTTCATCGATACCGCTATTGCCGCCCCGGCATCCGCCGCAGTCGGAGTGACTGCAACCTGACCGTTCGCATCCGGCACATTTGCGGTGTAGTCGGCGGTCTCCGAATCAAATACCGGCGACAGCGTGCCGTCGCTGAGCGACAGTCCCGTCAGCAGGGCATCGGCGCTCCCTTCATCGAACGCGGCGCTGACAGACTGTGGTATGGCTGTAATAAGTAAAGACCCTAACAACAAGGCAGAGAGACTGCCGCTGAATAAACGGTTCAATACCCTGCGTAAGCTTGTTCTCATTATCGATTGCCTCCCGTGTAATGCTTGTTTAATGAACACTGCCGGACATATAAGCCTGACTCAGGCAGGAGAAGCAGATCTCCTCCGTACTCTCGAGCTCTTCCTGAATCGCTGTCAGGGAGTCCCGCCTTGATTGGCTTAAAGCTGTATAATCATCCACAATCAGATTCCCTTCGGAGATGCCGAGTATCGCTTGTTCGCGCCCGGACAATCCGGCCTTCTGCTTCAGCAGCCCGGCGACTGTGCCCCGCAGCACCGGAATTTTTGCCGTTTCGTTCAGGAGCCGCTTCTGAATATCAGGCTCCAGCAGATAACTGACAATCTGCCGTACAATATGTTCCGTATCCGGATTTGACTTCAGCATGACGAATCCGCTCACCTGCGCCGGTGTGGGGCTGCTTCCCTGGATTTGCGGAAAAGGAAGCACGCCGAAGCCAAATGTGCCGCCGATGTACTGCTCAAGCATCGTCCTGCTGTCGGAGGGGGCGAGCAGCATGCCGGCCGTTCCGTCGATGAAGTCGCTTAACGCCATATGATGCTTAAGCGGCGGCATCAGCCTGTAGCTGTATACCAGATCATGCCATAAACGAAAGGCATGGCCCGCCGCATCTGCGGACCCGCTTCCGCCGGAATCAACGGCGCTGCGCAAATACCAGGGAGAATCCTGGTCCGCTACAAGTCCCCAAATATCCGTCACACCGTCGTCATCCACATCCCGTGTCATCTTGAGGCCCATTTTGACCATCTCGTCCCACGTCAGGGATTTGACTCCGGAGGAGATGCCCGAGAATCCGAGCAGATTCTCGTTATAGTACAGCAGAGGGACCACCGCCCCGTAAGGCATGGCCCACAGCTGCCCGCCCACCTCGAAGGTTCCCGTGAAGCCGGGATCAATCGCCCCCTTCTCGTCCTTGGACAGTTGATCGTCAAAGGCAGCCAGCTCTCCCGTTGCGGCAAGCCCCGCAATGCCCGAAGAGCTGCTGATCTCCGCCATATGGGGGGGCATATGCGCGGAGATCGCGGCGAGCAGCTCCTCGTGCAGCTGTTCCTCCGAGCGAAATACGCGCACTTCGATATTGATCCCGGGATGACGGCTTTGAAACTCAGTCAGCAGCGCTCCGACGGGCCTGCTGTAAATCCAGGCGGTCAGCGATACGCTCGTCTGCATTTCATATTGAAGCGGACGGCTGCGGTTCTGGACCTGCAGCCCCCACAGGACGGAGGCACATATGACAAGGCAGACGATGATGACTATCATATTCCGCTGCTTTCCAAGCCTCATGTTCAACCGTCCCCTTCTTGGCAAACCTCTGTCTGGCTATAATGTAAATTTGCTCCCCTTCGACAGCCGGTTGAAAATAATCAGCGAAATGACCGTGCATCCCGAAAGAATAGCAGCCAAAGCCGCGCCTGTGCCGAAGTTGGAGCTGATGACCTCGCTGTAAATGCTGACCGATATCGTTGCCGTTCCTCCGTGATAAAGCACGATCGTCGTACTCAGCTCATTAATGACGGCGACCCAGCTGATAATCGCCCCTGACAGCACCCCGGGCATCATCAGCCGCGCTGTCGTGCGGAAGAAGGTCTTCATCGGAGGAACGCCGAGGCTGATCGACGCCTCCTCCACGCTTTTGTCCAGCTGCTGCAGAATCCCGACGCTGGAACGGATGGTATAGGAGATTTTCCGCGCCACATAAGCGATGACGAGAATGATCCAGGTACCCGTCAATATAAGCGGCGGCTTGTTGAAGACGATAATGAGGCTGATGCCAAGCACCGTCCCCGGGATGATGTAGGGAATCATGATCAGCCCGTCCAGAAACGCCGTGATGCGCGATGGTCTTCTGACCAGCACATAAGAAACGAGAACGCCGAACACGACAATAACCAGCATGGCCGCAAGCGAGAAAGTGAACGTATTGCGGACCGCCTGCTGCACTTTATAGCCGATATCGATATAGCTGTCCAGACTGAAGCCCCTGTGAAACACCGGACCCCGCCTCTCCAGGAATGAAGTGAAGAGGACGGTTGCCTGCGGCAGAATGGAGATGCAGACCGGAATAAAAGCGACTGCCGTCCACAGATTGCGCTGCGCCGGCCTGAGGGGCTTGACCTGCGGCGTTCTCATTCCGGATGTGGCGTAATTTTTGCGCGATGCCAGATGCCGCTGAATGAACAGCGCAGCTGTCGAGCAGCCGATCATAATGGCGCTGATGGTGCTGGCCATGGACAGATTGCCGCCCATCTCGTTGACGAACTGCTCGTACGCCATGATCGGCAGTACTTTGAAGCCCTGTCCAAGCAGCATTGGCGTACCGAAATCGGCGAACGATTCCATGAACACCAGCAGCGTTCCGGCAGAGAGGGTGGGCAGCAGCAGCGGCAGAGTGACGGTCCATATTCTTCTTGCCGCCGGCATCCCCAGACTGTCGGCCGCTTCCTCCACAGACGAATCCGCCGTCCGCAGCGCTCCGGATACGTACAAGTAAATTTGCGGGTAAAACTGCAACGCGAACACGAACACAATGCCCTTCCAGCCATAAATCGATTCGAATGGAATTCCGATGCTGTGCAGCATTCTGGTAATGACGCCATTGCTCCCCAGCAGGATAATCCAGGAATAAGCTCCGATAAACGGCGGCGACATAAAGGAAAGAATGATGAGTATATTCAATAGACCCTTGAAGCGTATCTGGAACCGCGCCGCCAGATAGGCCAGCGGAGCTCCGATCAGAACGGCAGCCAGCGTCGCCAGCAGCGATACCTTGAAGCTGTTGAATAATGCCGAATAGTAATATTTCAGCCTCACAAAATCCCAGTAGTTCGCGAGGGTAAGGCGTCCTTCCTGGTCATAAAAGCTGCTGAGCAGCAGCGAAATCAACGGGTAAACGATGAAAAAAAGCAGAAAGGCAAATGCCGCGACCGTCACGACCGTCCACACATCCCACTTCCATCTCCGCCGCCATGGCCGCTTCGATCGGCCGGCTGTTCCATCATGCAAAATATAGAACCTCCTCGCCCTTGCCGTCGAACATGACCGCGCGGTCAAGCTGCAGATCGACAAATACGCGCTGCTGCCGCTCGAGAAGCATGCCCTGCTCGGTCAGCTGCTGCTCGACCTCGAAGCGCTCGCCATAATCGGATCTGACCACATAGTGGCTTTTGCCGCCCAGGAAGGTCGCCTGCTCTACCACGGCCGGCAGCTGCATGCTGTGCCTCATGGTCTGCTCGATGCGGATTTTCTCCGGCCGGATGGAGAACAGCACCTTGCCCTGGTAAGCCCGCTTCAGCTTCAGGCTCATAGAACCGTTGTTCAACGAAATAACAGCCTGCCCGGTTTCCTTGTTGAATCCCTGCACATCCGCTTCCATGAAATTGGAAGTCCCGATAAAATGGGCCACATTCCGGTTGGCGGGCGTCTCATAAATTTCCGCAGGGCTGCCGATCTGCTGAATGACGCCGCCATGCATGACGGCTATCCGGTCCGATACGGCCAGCGCCTCTTCCTGATCGTGGGTTACATACACCGTTGTAATGTTCAGCTTCTTTTGCAGCTCGCGGATATCCGCCCTCATCTTGATTCGGAGCTTGGCGTCCAGATTGGACAGCGGCTCATCCATCAGGAGAAGCTGCGGCTCAATGACAACCGCACGCGCCAGGGCGACCCGCTGCTGCTGTCCGCCGCTCATGGCCGAAGGAGAACGGTCGCGCAAATGTTGAAGCTCGACCATCCTCAGCGCCTCCATGACCCTGCTTTCGATTTCGGCCTTCTTCACTTTGCGAGCCTTCAGCCCGTAGGCGACATTGTCGAATACGGACATATGGGGGAAAATCGCGTAATTTTGAAACACCATGCCGATATTCCGCAGATGCGTCGGCACCTCGTTCATGAGGCGCGTCCCGAAATAGACATTGCCCTGATCCTGCCGGTGAAAGCCGGCAATAATGCGGAGCAGCGTTGTTTTCCCGCAGCCGCTGGGACCAAGAAGCGTAAAAAACTCCCCGTCCTTGATGGTAAAATCGGCCTTGTCTACAGCCGCCGCCTGTCCAAAAGCTTTGGTAACCTGTTGAAACTTTACTTCCATCTTGCGCCTCCTCGCGTTCTTCCGGGCCAGAAGCGGCAAGCAGGCAAACTGCAAATCCTGCCTGCCTTGCCGCCTGTCTGCCGGCAGCTTCTACTCCTGCCCCGTAACAACGCGAGTGAATCGTTCACCGATTGCGGTCTTGTTGGCGGTTACCCAATCATAATCGTAATCGACAGTCTTGATGCTGCCGATTTCCGGAAGGCCGGATTTTGGCGCGACATCGTTCCGGACCGAACGGCGCAGGAATTCATCCTGCAGCAGATTCTGAACATCAATGCCGGAAGCAAAATCGATGAAAGCCTGCGCATTTGCCTGGTTTTTGGCGCCTTTGATCACAGCCATGCCGTCAGGCGTTACAACTGTTCCTTCGGACGGATAGACGATGCCCACCGGTGCGCCGCCTTCCACGTAACGCAGAGCCGCTTCCTCCAGCGTAATGCCAACCGCAAATTCCTTGCTGGCTACACCCTCATAAACAAGTCCCGAGCCCGAAAGCAGCTTTCCATCCAGATTGGCAACGAATTTCTTCACGAAATCCCAGCCCTTCTCGTCGTCTTTGCCATAGGCCGTAAGCATGGTGGCCAATTGTGTAAACGAGGAGCTTGATTTGCCCGGATCGGCGAACGCGATTTTGCCTTTCCACTTCTCATTCAGCAGATCATTCCAGCTTTTGGGAGCGTCCGTCTCGGAGACCAGATCCTTGTTGTACATAATGACCATCGGGAGCAGCGTGAATGGCGTATAGAGACTGCCGGTATCCAGATACCCGGGATTCAGATTCGTTTTTTCCTTGGTCTCGTAAGGCTCCAGATAATCACCGTACGCTCGGAGCGAAGCAATGTCGCCTCCGAACATAACGTCGCCCAGCGGATTGTCTTTCTCTGCTTCAACCCGCTTGAGCAGCTCTCCGGTTCCGCCGGCGATCAGCTCGACCTGCACGCCCGTACGCTCTTGAAATTCCTTGACGATCGGATTATTGATATCCGCATTGTTAGGTGAATAAATAACGACCTTGCCGCTGAGCTTGGTTGCAGTGCCCGCATCTCCGGCTCCATCAGCCGAAGTCGTTTCTGCCGTCGAAGCGGTGCTTGCCGCATTGCCCGCATCCGCTGCCGTATTGTTCGCATTCGCCGTTCCTGCGTTATTCGCATTCGCTGTGCCTGCGTTGTCCGTTCCCGAATTTTCGCCGCATGCCGTCAGTATGACAACAAGGACCACCATCAATAAACTGAGTACTTTTAAACGTTTCATTTTCTGCCTCCTGCGTTTTTGTAGGTACTTTCCCACTATAGAGCCGCAGGGTCCTTTCCAACAACGCGGTAGAATTTCATTTATGTTCGTTATTTTTCCTTGTTGTTTTTAAGCTTTTCGAGCTTCCTGCGGAAGCTTTTTTGCGTCATCCCCGTCGTTTTCTTGAAGAGCTGGCTGAAATAGCGCGTCTCCTGATAACCGACCATTAAGGCAATTTCGCCGATTCTCACCTCCGGATCCAGCAGCAATTCCTTCGCTTTGTTAATGCGCAGCTCGGTTATATAGTCCATGAAGCTTTTGCCGGCCTGCTTTTTGAACAGCTTGCTGAATTTGCTCTCGCTCATATGCAGGCTTGCGGCCAAATCATACATCATCAGCTCTTCTGTAAAATGGTCGTGAATATAATCCAGCACAGCGTCAATCTCATTTCTGGAAGGCGATTTGCTTTCCAGATACCGGGTCCGCACCTCTCTTGCCATGCTCTCCAGCCAATCGAGCATGAGCTCGCTGGAACGCAGCTCGTTTATCTTTTCCAGTACGCCCTTCAGCTCCGGCAGCCCGCCTGTCTCGTGGAAATGCAAGGTCAACAGATTGTAAACGCCAAATACAAGCTGCACGCGAAACTGCTTGGGATCGGCTTCTTTTCCGCCGGAGCGCCACAGCAGAGCTTTGTACAGCGCCTGCAGCGCTTCCTTCAGCTTGTCCTCCGATCCCCACTTGATCGCTTCGACGACCTCCGATTCATCCCATACTTCCGAGGATACGGCATCATTCGATAAGTTCTCGTAGCTGATAACGGTCGGCGATTTCAAAAATACATGATGGAGCCTGGCGATGCAGGCCTCGTCATAGGCTTTGCCAAGTGCAAGCAGACCATGGTGGACGCGGCTGAGGCTGATGGTGGGTCCGCCATGCCAGCCGGATTCCCGCTGCGGAATCCCCTCCCGCCACCTTGAGCCTCCCACCTCGCTCAAGAGAACCGCGTAAACGCCGCTGTTCATGGGGATGGGGTCGGTCAGCGCACAGCTCCTGAAGTACGCGGCGGCGCCGGACTCCCAGCCCGGCTCCTTGAGCGCATCCGCATCGCCGCCTCCAAAATCGACGACGGCGACTCTGAAGGCTTCGAACGGCTCCAGAAAACCTTCCAACGCTTCGTACAGCAGCTGCATATCCTGCATGCTTGCCGTATCCGTAAGGAGATGCTGGAGCACCTTTTCCAGCACGAAAGGCTGGCTTGTCCGCTGATGCTTCTCCAGAATTTTCGTATAATCCATCTGCTGCCTGCGGAGCGTGATCATGCGGGTCGCTTCTCCGAAGGTTTTACGGAGCTCATGGGGATCGGACGGCTTCAGCAGAATATCGAAAGCGCCCAGCTTCACCGCCTGCTGCGCATAGGAGAAATCGTCGAAGCCTGTCAAAAAAATCGTCGTAATCTCTGAATCCCTGCGGGAGATGGTCTGAACAAGCTCCAGCCCGTCCATCCCCGGCATGCGGATGTCGGACAGCAGTATATCCGGCGACAGCTCATCGATAAGCTTCAATGCATCGATGCCGTTATCCGCCTCGCCCACGATCTCGCACTGCATTTCATGCCAGGCAATCGTTGTTTTCAGCCCTTCCCTTACCAGCCATTCATCGTCAATAATCATGACCTTGAACATAGTCTTCACCCGCTTGTTTAATTTGAGGAAACTCGATCGTTACCGTCGTTCCGATACCTGGCTTACTGACGATATGAAGCGAAGCGCTGTCGCCGAATTGCAGCTCCATTCTTCTGCGCAGATTTTCCAGCCCGATGCCCGTGCCCGCCTTCGCCGTGCCCATCTCATGCTTGTCCGGCACGAAGCCGGCCCCGTCGTCGCTAACGGTGAACCGGACCTTGTCGCCAGCGGCCTGCCCGGTAAAGCGCAGCGTTCCTTTGCCGTTCTTCCGTTCAAGGCCATGCACAATCGCATTCTCCACAACCGGCTGAATGAGCAGCTTCAATGTATAAAAGGAGAGGATTTCGTCTTCCATCTCGATTTCCATCGTGATTTTTTCCCTGAACCGCATCTTCTGGATCGCCAAATAATGCTGGATCTGCTTCATGTCCTCGCTGATCAGAATGATTTGATTGCCCTTGGAAATGCTGTAGCGCAGCAGCTCGCCCAGGGAAATGACCGTCCGTGATATTTCATCGACATGGTGAATGCGGGCCATCCAATTAATGGAGTCCAGCGTATTGTACAGAAAATGGGGATTGATCTGCGCCTGAATCGCCTTCAGCTCCGCCTCGCGCAGCTTCAGCAGCTTCTCGTAATTTTCATTGATCAAATATTGAATCTCCTGCAGCATGCGGTTGAAGCTCTGGCCCAGCTGGCCGACCTCGTCCTTGTATTTGGAGGAAAAGGATACGCCAAGATCGCCCTTCTCCGCCTGCTTCATCAGCGAGCGCAGCTTGCGCAAGGGGGTGGTGATGCTGCTGGAGACGATATACGCAAAGCCGAACGCTGCGATAATTCCGACAAGCATGACGCCGATCGTCAGCTTCCGGATGCTCTGGCTTTCCTTGATCATTTCCTTGACGGGCATGACGCTGACCAGCTTGAATCCGGTCGCGTCGGAAGTGTCGTAAATGATCATTTCCCTGTTCCCGGCATCGTCCCGGGACTCAAAATAGCCCTTCGTCCCGACCAGCACATTCGGCAGAAAATCGGCCTGCAGCTTCGTTCCGATCTGATGCTTGGGCAGACTGGACATGACATTGCCGAAACGGTCCAGCAGAAAAATCTGGCCGTCCGGCACAAGATGCGCTCTCGCATATTTGTCCACCAGCGCCGATTCCATAATATCGATGACGAGATAGCCCAAATCCTCGTTTGTTTCTATATTTTTGAGGACGCGCCCGGTTGCCACCGCCGTGCCGAAATCATAGAGCTTCTTCAGCGTATAGTGGGTATCCCATACGGCATTGCCGCCCGCAAGCCGGGCTTTGCGGAACAATCCCCAATTGGAATCGATGTTGTCGTATTGCTTGGGCAGCACATCGCCGGTAAAAAACCGCTCCCCATTGTTGCCCAATATATAAATTTCGATATCCCATTTCTTAAAGCCGACGAACGACTCCAGAATGGCCGAAATCTTCTGTTCATCCGCATAGCGCTCGCTGATCGTACGGTCCGCGCTGCCTGAAGAAAGAACCTCCTGAACGTCCTCGTTGCTGTAGATGTACATCGACAGCTGCTCAATATCGCTGATGAAATAATTCATGCTGTATGTAATCTGGGAAAGACTTTCCAGCACCGTTTGGTATACCTTCTCCTGAACCGTGTAGGAAGAATGATTATACGACAGAATGCCCAGCACGCTGAGCGGCGCGATCGCAATGATCATAAACAAAATGATCAGCTTGTTTCTGAAATCCATACTCCCGATCAAGGCCATGAATTGATTTTTCATGATGCGGTTCCCTCCTCGCTGCGGCCGAGAGTAATGCTGCTTTCAGCAAGCTATCTTCTATTCCCCCATCCCCCTTCGCATGTTCAATGTACCTGTATACAATGTTCATATGGTTATGGCAATGTAAAAAAAATTGTTAAAAAAATATAAAGGGCAAAAAAAGCCTGATGAAGCGCTCTTACTGGGCCGGGCTGGCCTAAGCCAGGCGCTGCTGGACCCGCACAAAACAAAAAACCTTGCGCCGCGCGCAAGGTTCTTGAAGTTTATTGCAAGATTTGAAGACTGGTATGAAAGATTTCTCTTCTATAATATCGCCTGAACCTGATCCATCCGATCATCTACGATCTGACTTCATTAATAATAAGGAGCCGCAGCCCCACTCTATCCATCCATTCTTGACTGCGCCCGTCATTCACAGCAATGAGCGCTGCCTGTCTCTTTTTTATTTCCCAAGCAGCACCGGCGCTACACGGTATTTGGTAGACTGCTCATAGTCATAGGCCATGCCCAGCAGGCTGGCTTCGCTCCACATTTTGCCGATGAAGGCGACAGCAAACGGGGAACCGCTCTTGTAATAGCCGCCTGGCACCGTCACGAGAGGAATCCCGGCTATATTAATTTCGGAAACAGTGGTTGCGCCAATATTATCCTTGCTGTCAAGAAGAGGCGTCTCTTTAAACATTTGAGGATAAACCAGAGCGTCGAGATCGTAGAAATCCATTACATCATTAATGATTTGAAGGTATTTGGTACGGATTTTCACGAAATTGGACAAATCGGCCACGGAATTCGGATCGGGCATATCCTCCTTGTACCGGTCGAAGATGGACGGTTTCTGACCGGTTTTATCCATCAGCTCCTGGACCGAATTGATTTCGGCGCTTGGCCCGAGCCGCTCCAGATAATCTTCCATATCGTAGATAACGGATTCAATGCCCACCGACCCGGAAGCTTTGACGAATTCGGCAAATTCCGTCCCTGCGAATGGATCCGGAATTACCGTAGCGCCCTGCTTCTCAAGCTCTGATACGGCACGGTCATACAGCTCCTGGGTTTCCGGCGTCAGCTCCTGATCCCGCCAGCCTTTCCCGTACAGGCCGATCCGTTTGCCCTTCAGCGCCAGCTGATTAAGCTGCGAGGTGTAGCCGTTGCGCGGCATATTGCCGATCGAAGCAACGGTCTTCGGATCTTCATGGCTGTAGCCTGCAATAACGTCAAGCATCGCCGCCGCATCATGAACGGTTCTGGCATGCGTGCCGATGACGTCCCGCGTGCTTCCTCCAAGCGGTACCACACCCGCATTCGGCACCAGTCCAAAGGTCGGCTTGATTCCCACCAACGCCTGGGCAGCCGCAGGATTCTGAATGGAGCCTCCCGTTTCCTCCGCGATACCGAGCACGGCAAAGTTCCCCGAGACCGCCATTGCCGTTCCGCTGCTGCTCGCACCGGGAACCAGCTTGCGGTCTACCGCATTATAGGTATCTCCGTCCCAGCTCGACGTAGCGCGTGTGCCGGAATTGCTGAACGTCGGGATATTGGTTCTTCCCAGAATGATCGCTCCCGCTTCCTTCAGCCTCGCCACCACCGGGGCATCCGTCTCGGGAATAAGCTGAATGCCGCCTTTCTCCTTGCTTAGCGGCGCCCATCCCATCGTGGAGGGGAATCCGGCCATATCCACCGCTTCCTTGATTACAATCGGAACGCCGGCCAGGCTTCCCAGCGTTTCTCCTGCAGCCCGGCGGCGGTCGACTTCCCGGGCCTCCTCCAAGGCCTTTGTATTCATTGTCGTAAAAGCATTATAATTCGGCTCGTACGTTTGAATGCGGTCCAGATACGCCTGCACGACCTTCTCAGCCGTATAGTCGCCATTGGCATAACCTGCCTGAAGCTCCTGCAGGGTTATTTCCTCAAATTGAAATTCGTCGGCAGCCGAAGCTGCAGGGGTATAGGGAAGTAAAGCTGCTACCAATAAAAATAAGAGAGCGACGGATACGGATCGTTTTAACGCAAAAAAACGATAAGGGGTTCTCATTGCTGTCATACACCTCTCCCAATCTGCAAATTTTGATTTTCACAGCGAAATAAGACCGTTTTCAAGACGATTTCATCCAGTCTTCCTGAGATAGCCACCTCCGTCCTACAACCCATTACGCAGTTCTTATGTATACGTTTTGTATCTATCATTCTAGTATTCCATAATTTTCGTGTCAATATATATAACTCAATAAGTCAATAATATTTAATTTTCTCTTGAAATTGAATGAATTCTTCGAAATAAAGCTTTAAAATTTCTTTGATTCAATCTTTTAAGTCATATTATTGTTAGCACTATGATATATATAATATCGCAAATTCCGGTTGCTCCTTATCGTACCCCTTTCAACTATATGTTCCAGCTGCCGAAAAATCCCACTTTATTTGTTCATTCCTATAAAGAACAATACTCTTGTTTGCTCCGGCAGCCTTCCGGCCGCTTGATGTTCAAGCATGACTGGACCACAGAGGCGCTCAAGTTTGAAAATGCCGGTTGACAAGATTTTATATTAAATGCTAATCTAGGACTAAGTTCTTTATAACGAACATGAAAACAGCCTCTTCTTCCTTAATAAGCCTTAAATATTACTAAAAATATTATTTCAACCTACCATCGGGGATCAGGCTTCCCTATTGCTGCTCCAACGTTCTATAAAAAGAACAGCAACTAACATCCCCATCACCCTGGAATCGTCAATGAAAGGCTGGAAAATACCATGAGCGCGATTGCCGGAATTTATCATATGAATCATGAAGAAATCCATCCCGGGCGGGGCGATGCGCTGATGGCCCAGTTTGAGCCCTATCCTGCCGACCGGGTACATACCTGGCAAGCGCAAGGCGCGTTTCTCGGCTGCCATGCACAATGGATCACGCCGGAATCCGTGGGAGAAATCCTTCCCTTCCATGACCGGGAGCGGGGCCTTGCCATTACGGCGGATGCCATCATCGATAATCGCACCGAGTTATTCGACCAGCTGACCGTCCCCCGCGAGGACCGAGGCGACATGCCTGACAGCCTGCTCATCCTGCTGGCTTATGACCAATGGGGGGAAGATACCCCCCGCTATCTCGTCGGCGACTTCGCCTTTGTCATCTGGGATGAACGCAGACGGTCGCTCTTCGGCGCAAGAGATTTTTCGGGCAACCGCACCTTGTATCTGGCCCGTTCGTCTGAGCTTTTCGCCTTCAGCACCATCATAGAGCCTTTATTCACGCTTCCCGGCCTGAATAAAAGCATGAATGAACAGTGGATCTCGGAATTTTTGGCCATTCCCGTGACCACCGATGCTGTCGATTGCTTCTCTACCGTCTATTCGCATATTCAGCAGCTCCCGCCATCCCACAGCCTGACTGTCTCGGGCGGCAGGATCACGTTCTCCAGATACTGCACGCTGGAGCCGAAAGAACGGCTGAATTATAAATCCGATATGGAGTACGAGGAAGCGTTCCGCGAGGTGTTCAACGCCGCAGTCACCTCCCGTATCCGGACGCACCGTCAGGTCGGCGCCCATCTCAGCGGAGGACTGGATTCGGGTTCGGTCGCAAGCTTCGCCGCCAGAGCGCTGCGCAAGGCTAATAAGCCCTTGCATTCCTTCAGTTATTATCCGCTTGAGGATTTCGTTGATTTCACGCCCAAGAGCAGGATTGCCGACGAGCGTCCCCTGATCATGTCTACCGTCAGCCATGTGGGCAACATCAAGGACAACTATTTGAATTTCCCCGGGCTGAGCCCGTTCTCCGAGATTGATGACTGGCTGGAGACGATGGAGATGCCCTATAAGTTTTTTGAAAATTCGTTCTGGCTGAAGGGGATTTACGAGCGGGCTTACCACGAGAACATCGGCGTCATGCTGAACGGCCAGCGGGGCAATTGGACGATCTCATGGGGACCGGCGCTGGATTATCAGGTCAACCTGATCAGACAGTTCCGCTGGATCCGCTTCTACCGGGAGCTGCAGCAGTACAGCCACAGCCTGGGCGTGAAGAAATCGCGGGTCATGTCCGTCGTCGGCAAAAAAGCTTTCCCGTTCTATGGAAGGTTTACGACGCAAATAAGCGATTATCAGCTGCCGATGCTGATCAATCCGCAGTTCGCGAAGCGGACGCAGGTATTCGAGAAGCTGCAAACCTATGGGCTTAACACATGGGGTTCTCCCCTGAACAGCGCCTACGCCATCCGAGAGGACCAGTTCAAGCAGCTCTATTTCTGGAACATTAACGGTACGATCGGCACCAAGCTGTCGCTCAAATATCTGATGTGGGACCGCGACCCGACGAATGATCTGCGCGTCATCCGCTTCTGCCTCTCCGTCCCTGACGATCAATTCGTCCAAAACGGCGTAGACCGCGCCTTGATCCGCCGGGCCACCGAAGGTTATTTGCCCGACAACGTCCGGCTGAACCATCGCACCCGCGGCGTTCAGGGTGCCGACGGCGTGCACCGGATGGCCGAATCATGGGATGCTTTTATAAGCGAGCTGCATCAGCTTATAGCAGACCCTGCGGCTGCGGAATTTTTGAATACGGAGCAGCTGGCTGATTCATTGGGCAGGATCGGCACCGAGCCCCGGCCGGAGCTTGCGTTTGATTTCAACTACCGGATCTTGATGAGAGGCCTGATCTTCTACCGTTTTATCAAAAAACAAACTTGAGAGGAGGTGATACTATGCAAAACGAAGCCAAAAAACAATGGCAAGCGCCATCATTGGAAGTTCTTGACTACAAAATGACAATGGCAGGACCAGGCGTTCATCTGCCTGATGCTGTTCAACCGGATCCCACAGAAACCATTCACTACAGCTAATCTTTATTGATGGCCGCTTATGTACCAGGGTGTATATAGGCGGCTGTCAACCGTTTGCGGGCGCTCACGCATCTGCATGCAATGGATTGAATTATGAATCGGATCAACTGGAGTGAAAATGATGATCGAAACGACCGCTCTTGCATACTATCACGCTTTTGGCTGCGTCATTCAAAGCGCCATTCCGCTTCCGGAGCTGACCGAAGCCTGCGGGTCAACCGGGGAAAATCTGCAGCAGCAGGCTCCCGCTACCATTAGCGTCGCGGATTTACTGCCGCTCTGGAACGCAGAAGCAGCGCCGGATGAAATCTGGGTTGTTCGTGGAAGCGCAGTCATGTTCCATGTGCCGGATGTGGCCATTTTCCGTATCGAGGATGGATGTTCTATTGCCGTTTCCCCTTTCCCTGAATCGGATCCGGACAAAATCAGGCTTTACGTATTGGGCACCTGTATGGGTGTGCTGCTCCTGCAAAGAGGAATTCTTCCCCTGCACGGCAGCGCTGTCGCTATCGACGGGAAAGCCTATGCCATTGTGGGACATTCCGGTGCCGGAAAATCCACTCTCGCTTCCGTTTTGCTGGACCGCGGCTGCCGGCTGCTGAGCGATGACGTCATTCCCGTTATTCTCAATGAAGATCATATGCCAATCGTGCTTTCCTCCTACCCGCAGCAGAAGCTGTGGCAGAACAGTATCGACGAACTCGGCATTCATCATACAGATTGCAAGCCGCTATTTGACCGTGAGCTTAAATTTGCGGTGCCGGTCCGCTCCGGTTTTCACCCTTCTCCCCTGCCGCTTGGCGGCGTATTCGAGCTGGTGCCGGGTGAAATGGATACCGGGATTCAACCGGTTGAAGGGCTTGAACGGTTCCATACCCTGCTGCGCCATACCTTCCGCCGTTCGTTAATGGAGAAGATGGGCCTCATGGAATGGCATTTCGGCATGCTTGTCCGGTTCATCAACCGGCTTCCGGTATACCGGATCGGCCGTTCCGCCTCCGGATTTACCGCACCCTTGCTCAGTTCGCTTCTGCTCGAAACCATTCAAAAGGAGGAAGCTTCATGAACCCAAGCGTTGTACAGCCGACCGGAACTGTCTCGCAATACCCCGGCAATATCGTGAGCGACATGGATGGCGAGAAAGTCATGCTGAGCGTCCGCAATGGCAAATATTATAATTTGGGAGAGACCGGGGGGAGGATGTGGGAGTTGATCGGCGCAGGCAGTCCCGTTGTCCGGATCGTTGAAACGTTGACGGCTGAATACGAGGTTGACAGCAGCGAATGCGAACGCGATGTTTTGCTGTTTCTGAACCATCTGCTCGAGCATGAACTGATCCTGTACGCCCAAGCGGATGAACATCTGTCTGCATCCTAATTTTCATTTAAAAAGTAGGGACCTCATATGAAAATCTTCAAAATTCTCCGCAAGCTGCTTCATACGGACAGAAGAACGCTGCTCATGTTCGTCGAGGCATGTCTGCTGCTGGGCTGGGCACGATGTCAGCTGTTCCGGCCATTCGCCGCCATCGCCCCGAAGCTGGGAGAGCGGACCCGGGAAACCTCCCTGGACTATGACCCGCCCTGTATGCCTGCAATCAGGCAGGTGGCGCATGCAATCAATACCGTTAGCCGGCATACGCCCTGGGAGAGCAAATGTCTGGTGCGCGCCATCGCGGGCATGAAAATGCTGGAGCGCCGCAGAATCGACAGCACCCTTTACATGGGAACTGCCAAAGACAAGACCGGGCAGCTCATTGCCCATGCCTGGCTGCGCAGCGGCCCCGTCTATATTACCGGCGCGGAAGTTATGAACCGGTTTATCGTTGTGCAGAAATTTGCGAAGGCAGGAAGAAACTGCTGATGCCGTCCTCTGGCGGCTAGGTTAGTTTCTTCGCATAGACCTTATAGACATTTATCAGCGTGAAACTGATACAGGCTATAAGGCGGGAAGAAACGGCTGATGCCGTCCTCTGGCGGCTAGGTTAGTTTCTTCGCACAGACCTTATAGACATTTATCTACGTGAAACTGATACAGGCTATAAGGCAGGAAGAAACGGCTGATGCCGTCCTCTGGCGGCTAGGTTAGTTTCTTCGCATAGACCTTATAGACATTTATCTACGTGAAACTGATACAGGCTATAAGGCCGGGAAGAAACGGCTGAAGCCGTCCTCTGGCGGCCAGGTTAGTTTCTTCGCATAGACCTTATAGACATTTATCTACGTGAAACTGATACAGGCTATAAGGCCGGGAAGAAACGGCTGCCGCCGTTCATAGGAATGGCGGCGAGAGGTCTCACTTTAGGAGCGAGTTTGATGAATCCCATCCTGCATTACATGAAGCGTCTATACGCTTATTCCGGAGCTGCCCTCACAATCAATCTGCTTGGTATGGTATTCAGCAGTCTTCTTGAAAGTCTCGGCATTCTGCTGCTGATCCCCATGATCAGCATGAGTGGGATTTTGAGCGTACAGCAGGCAAGCGGCTACGATTTCAAAATTCTCGAAGAGCTGCGGGCAATGCCACAGACGTTGGCGCTGACCCTGATTTTGTCTCTTTATGTATTGATCGTGTTCGGTCAAAATCTCATTCAGCGTAAAATTACGATCCGCAATGTGGAGATCCAGCAGATCTTCAGCCGCAAGCTTCGCTTTGAAACTTACAGCATGCTGCTCGCGTCCAGATGGTCCTTTTTCCTCCAGAAGAGGAAATCGGATCTCATAAATCTGTTAACGATCGAGCTTGCGCGCGTCATTAGCGGAATCAACCTGTTTCTCCAGCTCGTGACCTCCTTCCTGTTTACGCTTATCCAGATTGTGTTCGCCTTCTGGCTCTCGCCGGCCATGACTTTATTCGTACTGGGCTGCGGAACGGTTCTTGCGCTGTTCTCGCGCCAATATATTCATCAGGCGAAGGTGCTCGGCAGTCAAACCTCGGAGCTCTCGCAAAGCTACCTTGCCGGCATTACCGATCAGTTGAACGGTATCAAGGATATCAAGAGCAACAACCTGGAGGAATCCCGCCTGGGCTGGCTTCATTCACTTACCCAGGGGATGATGCATGAGCAGATGGAGTACATCCGGCTCAGAATGAATTCACAGCTGGTTTACAAAATATCCTCTGCGCTATTGATCGCGGGCTTCGTGTTTATCTCATTCCAGTTCTTTCATACGCAGGGTCCCCAGCTTCTGCTGGTTATCCTGATCTTCGCCAGGCTGTGGCCGAGATTCACAGGGATTCAATCCAATCTGGAGCAGCTGGCGGCAACGGTCCCCGCCTTCAAAGCGCTCATCGGCCTGCAGAAGGAATGTGCGGAAGCGGTGGAGCAGCACGAGGCGGGTCCTGCCGGCTTAAGTCCGGCTCCGCTTCGTCTCGAGCATGGGCTTACCTGTGACAATGTGTATTTCCGCTACCACCGGCAGGAGGCTGCGCATACGCTTCAGGCGATTAATCTGTTCATTCCCGCTAACCGGATGACAGCCTTTGTCGGACGTTCCGGCGCGGGAAAAAGCACGTTGATCGATCTGCTGATGGGCCTGATGCAGCCTGAATCGGGCCGGATTCTCATCGACGGAGAACCCATTACCAACGCGAATCTGTTTGCCTACCGGCGGTCCATCGGCTATGTGGCGCAGGACCCCTTTTTGTACAATGCCAGCATCAGGGAAAACCTGCTGATGATCAGGCCCGATGCCAGCGAGGATCAGCTGTGGGAAGCGCTGGACTTCGCCTCGTCCGCTGAATTTGTCCGTGCGCTGCCTCTGGGGCTGGAAACGCTCATTGGCGACAGAGGCATCCGGCTGTCCGGAGGCGAAAGGCAGCGGCTTGTGCTGGCGCGGGCCATCATCAGCAAACCGGCCGTGCTCGTGCTGGACGAGGCGACAAGCGCGCTGGATACCGAGAACGAGAAGAAAATCCAGGAGGCGCTGGAGCGGCTGAAAGGGACCATGACCATTATTGTGGTCGCCCATCGTTTATCCACAATCCGTCACGCGGATCAGGTCATTGTCATCGATCAGGGGAAAGTGGTGCAGCGCGGAGGCTTCATGCAGCTTGCATCTGAACGGGACGGAGTATTCGGCCATCTGCTTGATAATCAGAAGGAAGCCATTGTATAGCTTCCGTAGAGGATGAGGAAACAGGCAGCTTCATGCGGCCATGCATGAAAAGAAACGGCTATCGCGTCCTCTGGCGGCAAAGCCCTGGTTTCTTCCCTCAGAAATATAAGCAAAGTATAATCGGGATTTATACTTTCATATATTTCAAAAAAAAAGCGGAAAAGTCTTCAGCGCCATGAAAACCGCTGTTCACTTTTCCGCAACTGTTCGTTATAAGCAACAGATTCTTTCTTAATGAAGAAGAATCCGATATAATAAGGTTCAGCAAGCTATAACATTGGAGGATACGTATAATGATTGGAGAACGCATACAACTGCTGCGCAAAAGAAAGGCGCTCTCTTTAACCGAGCTCTCTGAGCGGGCGGGCGTGGCCAAGTCCTACTTAAGTTCCATTGAACGGGGGATTCAGCAGAATCCCTCCATTCAATTTCTCGAGAAAGTCGGAACCGTACTGGGTATTTCCGTGGAAGAACTGCTTCACGTCCAGAAGTCCGATGACGAAGCAAGGCAGCTTGACCAGGAATGGGAAGACCTCGTACGCGAAGCCATGGCATCAGGCGTGAGCAAGGAACAGTTTAAAGAGTTTCTGGAATTCAACAAGTGGAGGCTCCACAAGGATTAGGCACTATGTAGATGTATTTTCTTCTTTGGGAAATGTGCCGTTTTCCAATTTCGGGAGGGCGCTCAGAACGCCCCGGATAACTTCCCGGTCAAGCCCCATTGCCCGTGCGATCATAATCAATTCAACCCACTCTTTGTCCAAATTATCCTTGCGAATCCGTTCTGCAAGCGCCATAACCATTTCCTCCGCTCCGAATTCGGCCGGTTGCACCACTGACTCCATGCGTTTAAGGTGCCCAGGTAAAAACGCACTTCTTCGTCTCCTATTTAAATGTAATCGTTTTCTATATTCACCATTATAATCAAGCCTTTCCGCTGATGCTGTCGCTTCGTGCGATCGAATTTTGATTTTTTCAACTAATTTTGTCGAATAATTCACATTTTTAGTAAAGCAGTCATGAACCGATTCTCATGGATATCGTAGCCTTCGGGATTATTCGCCTGCCATCGCCAAGTATCCTCGCACATCTCCTCGATACAACGGTCTGCAGTCCATCCAAGCTCTTGTCTGGCCTTCCGGATGTCCGCACAGCTGACCGCAATATCCCCCGGCCTGCGGGCAGCGAAGCGGTACGGCACATGAGTCCCCGTCGCTTTCTCGAAGGCCGCTATCATCTCCAGGACGCTTGAACCGCGCCCGGTTCCCAGGTTGTAAATATTCAGACCCGATGAATCCAGAATGCGTCCAAGGGCTCTGATATGCCCAAGCGCCAGATCTACAACATGGATGTAATCCCTGATTCCCGTGCCGTCAGGGGTTGGATAATCACTTCCATATATGCTCAGCTCTTCCAGTCTCCCGGCAGCCACCTGCGACAAATAAGGCATCAGATTGTTAGGCGTGCCCGAGGGATTCTCACCGATCCTCCCGCTCTTATGGGCGCCGGCAGGATTGAAATAGCGGAGAATGCTGATTCCCCATTCGGGATTGGATGCCGCCAGATCCTGCAATATCTGCTCAATCATTTGTTTGGTGCGGCCATAAGGGCTGGATGCGCCAATGGGCGAATTCTCGGACACCGGCATATCCCCGGATGCCCCGTACACGGTGGCAGAAGAGCTGAACACAAGCTTGTGCACGCCATATTTGCTCATGACCTCGCACAACGCCAGCGTGCTGATCATATTCATCTCATAATACCAGAGCGGTGAACGAACCGACTCGCCGACCGCCTTGAGACCGGCAAAGTGGATAGCGGCATCGATTTGATTTCTTGCAAAAACGGCCTCAAGAGCACTGCGGTCTCTTACGTCCAATTGATAGAACCGAAAGGATTTCCCTGTGATTTCCTTTACCCGATTGAGCGCCTCCGGGCTGCTGTTGGCGAAATTATCCACCACAATGATGTCATACCCGGCCTCCAGCAGCTCGACACAGGTATGGGTTCCAATATATCCGGCCCCGCCGGTAACCAATATCGCCATAAGGATTATCCCTCCATATTGTGATTGACCTTGCGGCTCATCGCCAGCCTGCGGATGATGGTCCGGCTGATTCCGAGCAGGTAGCCAAACTCTTCCGTTCGGTGAAACAGTGCGATATAAAGAACATTAACGGTGAAAAAGCCCGCAATACCTTTCCCTATGAGCTCTGCAAAGCCGTTCGAGGGAATGAAATGGCATACTGCGCTGGCAAGGGCATAAGCACCCGCGCCTGCCAACGTATAGATGAAATAGGTCTTGAAATAATCCGTCAAGGGCCGCTGGAATACATTCCGGTAGACAAAATAAGGAGTTGTCCAGAAGGGAACGGCCAAGCTGCTGATGAGCGACCCGATAAACACGCCGGCTATCCCGATCGTCTGGACGAGCGTAATGGACACGCCAAGACATACGGCCGCCTGAATGAGCGGGGCATAACGGTCCTGATGGAAGATGCCTGCCGTTGTTTTCACCGTTGTAATGGAATTTCTCATGCCTCTTTCATAAAACAGAGCCAGCAGCAGAACGAGCACGCTGCCGCTCATCAGGAAATCCGGACCGATCCACAGGGTGATGAACGGTTCGATTAATAGGGACAAGAGAATGACAAACAGTGAATACAACCAGAAATTAAGCAGCAGCGTCACTTTATATACCGCAAAAATCTTATCCTTGCTCTCCTTGGATACCAGATTGCCGATGCTGTGATACATATTGCTGAAAATCTGATTGATAAAGGTCCGCCCGATTTCGATCAGCATCTTGTAGTTGGAGTACAAGCCGACAGCCGCAACGCTTACGAAGCTTGAGATGAGAATATTCTCCGTCCCAAGCACGAAGTAGCTGCCTGTATTCTGCAGGACAATGGCTTTCACATTCTTGATGATCCCCTTCTTCGTCACGCTGTCCAGCCCTCCGCTGACCTTGTCGCGCAGGAACGGATACTTCCGGTTGACGGTTACCGTCAGGATAACCGCGGTGCTAAGCGTGATCACACTGTCTATCATCAGAAAAAGAATATAGTTTTTCGTGTAAGTAAGAATTCCGATTTTCAGGCAGGTCGACAGAATCGAAGACAAGGTGAATACAAGCGTTACGATATACCCCTTCTGGCTGACGTTCAGAAATGAATTTTTGTAAGAGAAGAGGTATGGGGTGACGGTATTGAGCAAAAAGATCAGATAAATGGCCGTCAGATGCTCCACGCTGGAATTTTTGACAAAATGGTCCAGGAACGGCAGCACGGATAAGCCAAGGAGCGCCACGACGAGAGCAATGACCAGATAGGCATTCCGGTACAGCTTCATCAGCTTGTTGATAGTGTCCCTGTCATTGTCCGCGACGGGCTTATAGAGGCTGTAAATAATGCTGGAGCCGATACCCGCCTCCGCCAGCGTGAGCATTGTCAGCAGATTGGTGAACAATCCGTTAATACCCAGATACTCGATGCCAAGGCTGTTAATGAATACTGTCCTGGAAATAAAACTGAGAGCCGTAATCACGATCTGGTTGCCGAGTCCTGCCGCAATATTAATTAATGAGCTGCGGACTCTCATGCCGGCACCTGATCCCGGCCCTTGTCATTCATCATCCGGATACAGAACCCCTGCGTGAAGGGCAGAATATTGAACAGCATGGAATATACGCCGATATCCTTCGTATCCCCTTGGGAGAAATCGACTGCACCGCTGCGCCTGGTTACCTTCATCAAATAAGAGGCTGCCCGCTGCGATCCCTTGGAGCAAGCCTCCGCGAGATGCTCCAGATGTGAAGCTTCGCCGAGAAACCAGCCAAGCACCGCCGTGGCCGACGAATCCGCTCTGGACTCCTGGCGGGTAATCGTCCAGTTCCAGTTCCCCTCCGCGCCCTGGAAGGCGAGGGAGGCTGCCGCAAATCTCGTAATCATCCCCTCGAGCAGCGGCTTGTCGGGATGAGCCGCCGGCAGCTCGCGCCAGGCGTCCATGAGCCCTATAGCGAACCATCCCAAGCCCCGCCCCCAGCCGTACAAGCCAAGCGGAGTTTTATGATCCACATGGTAAGCATGGCTTGGCAGATAATGATGATCAAGCATGCCGTGCCTCTCGTATTCGACCAGTTGCCTGACGGCCAGCTCCACGCATTCCCGCTTGTCATAACGGAGACCGTACGCGACAAGAAAAGGACAGACAAAGCCGATCGTATCGACATAGCGGTAGTTCTTCATCGATTTGCGGTACATGACCGTGCCGTCATCCCCGATATGCTCCTGAATGAACTCCCAAATGTAGTCGAACGCCGGCTTGAATCCATCCGGATCGATGCACTGCTGCTTCATCACAGCATAAGCCACGATGGCGCCATCGATATGCCTGGGCTTCACCACCCAGTTCCCGCCGCTGTCAAATTTGGCTTTCACGTATTTTCTGATTTCGTTCTCGATATCCCGGTCCTGGTTCTTGTCCGCATATTCCGACAAGCCGATAAGCAGGGCCGCCTCCTGCCAGTGCTGGATCGCATTCTTGGTATAGTTTCCCTGCAGCATATCAATCACGACCAGTCTGGTATTATCGGTCACCTTCATCTTCGGGGTACGATTCAGCCACTGGGCGCCCCTCTGGGTGACGGATTCGTTCCACTCCTTGAGATCGCGGTATCGTCCGATACGAATGCGGCTGAGCCAGTCCGCGAATATCGGAATAGCATCAATTAAAATAATGAGGACTACTGCGGCAAGCAGCAGCAGACAACATAGTAACGGAATATACAATAGCCTCGCCCCTTCTTGCTAGCTGATCCATTGATAGAGCTTATGGATCTCATGCTCGGTTCCCAATGTTTCCTGCCTCAGGTTATCTGTCAGATGCCGGCGGAGCGTCTCGCTGTTGATCAGTTTCTTGACGCCCTGATAGACCGAAGCCGCATTCTGCTCCACGATCAAACCGTTATGCCCGTCGGTTAACTGGTCGTATATCACTTTAAAGTTGGTGGACACAATCGGCTTATGCAGGATTTTCGCCTCTGTAACCGTCAGGCAGCGGCCTTCGAAAAAAGAGGTTTGTACATAAATATCGCAGGTTTTGATATAGGGATAGGGATTCTCCAGAAGACCGGTAAGGATGACTGAGTCCTGAAGCTGTCTCTCCTTTATGGACTGCTCCAGCCTCCCCCTCTCCTCGCCTTCTCCCACGATGTACCACCGGATATCGAATCCATCCTTGACGAGCAGCTCGCAGGCTTCCACGGCAAGCTCGAAGCCCTTCTGATAATTCAGGCGCCCGACTGAGACGATGGTGACGCCTTTACCCGGGGTGGGAGCATTATCCTGCGCCATGCTCAGAACGGCAGCCGGCGAGACGATGTTGTGCATCAGGACGATTTTGTCCCGGTACATAGGGAAACGGTCCGCCAGAATATTTACGCATTCCTCCGAAACAGTAGCAATATAGTCAAGCGCCTTGAAATAGCCCAGGTCGATTCCGGGGTCCATTCCCAGCTTGTCGTAATCGTTATGAATAAATCCGATTTTCGTCCGCGCCTTTACCTTATCGATGACATAATAAACCGGCGATTTCTCAAGATAACCGATAGCCGCGTCGTATTCCTTGCTTAGTCCGGTCATCGATCTGCCGATATACTTCCAGACCCGCTGCTCGCATCTGGACCGGTTGCTCTCCCTGCGGAAGACGAGACCGGCGCGCAGACGCGACCATGCAATATCGATTCTGCCTTTTCTGATCGTTCCCGCCAGCGCCTTGCCAACCGGCATATCAAAGTAGGTATAGCCGGAGGGCTCCGCAAGCACACGGACCTGCTCCGGAACTTTATCCATGAACATTCCTTCCCGCTTGAAAAGCAGCAGATCCACCTCACACCGGGAGTAATCAATGGCCTGCAGGAGGGAAATAAGCGACTTCTCGGCGCCGCCGCAGTTCAGGTTGTTCATGACGAACAATAGCTTCTTCTTCACGCCGACCACCCGCCTAATAAGTTTATCCTGACTTGCTCCTAGCCCAGCTGCTTCAAATAATCCACCGCTTTGTACGACATCCGCTTGATATTCGGGATCGACTTCCGGAGCGTCTGCACCAGCTCCGCTTCATCCATGAGCATCTCGTCGAATCTGCCGATCAGCTTGCTGCTGTCGGAAATATCGGCAATTCCAAGCACCAGACGCTCTCTTCCGAAAATATCAATCGCGATTCCCTTGGATTTGACGCTGTAGCCCAGCACCATCGTGGGCACACAGCTGGAATAGGCCGCAATCGTGGCATGGGTTCTGGCTCCGATGAAAAACCTCATTCTGGCGATATATCCCTTGTACTGCACGGCAGTCAGGTTATCGGGGAGCAGAATGACTCTGCCCGTTTGCTTGAATTCCTCGTAATACTGGCGGAGAATCTCATGATCGTTGTTGTCGTTCTCCATGACATGGGGCGTAAGGGCAATAGTCATATCCGATGTATGCAGAATATGCCAGATAAGCTCGCGCACCGCCGCCCGGGACTTGGTGTTGCGCTTCCAGACAAGCGGACTGAAGTTAAGCCCGACCGTCTTGCCCTCCTGCCAGCCATCCGGAAGCGGCAGCTCTTCCTTCTCCATCGTGAACGCCGGATCTGCGCATAATTTGACATTGGGCAGCCCTTTACTCAGGAGCATGTTATAGGTAAGGGACTCGCGGGCCAGGATCAGATCAAATAATTTCAAGTCCTGCAGCTTCTGCTCGGACATATCCTCTTCGCCGATGGAGCAGCCCCAAAGCACCAGCTTCTTGCCGCTCCGCTTCACATTGCGGTCGATCTCATACCATTGAGGCTGCTCGCCATAGCAGTAATTATCGCCGCCGATCGACATGCAGACATCAACCTCCTTGATCCGCCCGATCACTTTTTGCTCGATCTTCCGCAGCGCGTAAGATTCGTCCTTCAGCAGTCTGAAGTGGAGAAAAGACACCGCCCAATCCAGCGAATATTTCCTGATCTCGGTTCTTGTGCCGTCGTATACCCCGTCCAGTCTGGGTATGATTCCGTCTGTATGAGGCTTCTGCGACGATAGATAGACCTTCGCGCCGTTGATTTTCTCTTTGATAATAAATGCGGATGACCGGACGATCGCCTCGCATCCTCTGTTCAAGCTGCCTCCGTGAGCAAACATCATAATCTTCACTGAAATTCCCCCATTAATTTTGTTTAAGCGCTCCTGATTCTGCTGTAGGCCGCCGCGCATAACAAGCCAAAGGTGAATTTGGCCCGGATCATGGCAAGCAGCCATCTTTCATACCGGCCTATGGATCCTGTCCGCTTCTCATAGTAGACAGGCAGCGACTCTCTTACATAAGGGTCCGTTATCATCCGCTTTACATAGACGTATCTTTGCCGGAAGCTCATGTCGCTGCCGGGCTTGAAATAGATATAAATGAGGGAAACCGTATTGTGGATCAGTCTGACGGATTTGAGCTGCTTGATCCGGCCAGGCGGCATCATCTCCTTGTAGAAGGCGGGAGGCTCCATCCGGTACACCTCCAATGCCCGGTGAAAATAATCCTTGCCGGCTATGTTCCGGGTAGCGCTTCCTGCCACTTCCCGGTAATGATAGCCCGTATAGTCGATATATTTCATCGTGGACGCACAGCTGAAAAACGACATATTAAACATCCCGTCTTCACCGAGCGGGACCCGTTCCGGGAAGGCGACCCTGCCTGCTGCGGCCACACTTCTTTTGTAAAGCTTGTTTACAGCCGTATTCAGATGATCCGCCATGAGCAGATAAGGCAATATTTCGTTGCGTATGTAGTCCCTGCCGAGCAGCTCATTCACCTTGAACGGATATCTGGTGACGACCGTCCGGCCTTCGATTTCACTCTCCATATTGGACACGACTACATCGCAATCATCCATCACGGCACAATCGTACAGCCTCTCGTACATATCCGGCTCGATATAATCGTCCGCGTCAACGAAACCGATATAATCGCCGGTTGCCGCAGCAAGCCCCGCATTGCGGGCCAGGCTGACACCCCGATTCTCCTGTCCGATCAGCTTGATCCGCGCATCCAGGCCTTGATAAGAGGCGATGATCGGCCCGCTGTCATCCGTCGAGCCGTCATTGACGAAGATGAACTCGCATTCCCGCAGGGTCTGGCCAAGCAGCGAATCGATACAGGCCGGCAGATGCCGCTGCGCATTATAGACAGGAATAATAACGCTAACCTTATACGACAGCTCTGTTCTCATGAAACTTCCCCCTGCAGCAGGCTGTACAGCTGATAAATTTCATCTTCCGTCCCGAGCCTGGCCTGTGCCAGCTGGTCGGCCATTTTTCGCTGCAGTCCCCTGTCGCGGAACAGCTTCTCGATCCCTTGGGCAACAGAGGATGCCTGCATGTCTACAATCAGCCCCTCCAGCCCTTCGCGGATCTGATCGGCAGCCGTGCTGAATCTTGTAATGACGATCGGCTTCTTCAGGATTTTGGCCTCGTCAATGGCAATCGATTTCCCTTCGAATCTGGAGGTCTGCACATAAAGATCCGCCTGCTTGATGTAGGGATAAGGATTGGATTTCAGCCCCAGCAGAATGAAGTGATTCTCCAGACGGTTAACCTTGATCAGCTCGGTCAGCCTGGCTCTTTCCGCTCCCTCGCCAATGACATGCCACCGGACATTATAGCCTTGTCCGACGAGGATTTTACATGCTTCAATAGCCAGCTCATAGCCTTTCTGCGGATGGAGCCTCCCGACCGTCAGGATGATCAGCTCATCCTCTTTCCGGTTGTAGACGTCGGAGCGATTCTCCTCAGCCATATGATGAATCACGGCCGGCGATACGATATTGTGGATCACATTCACCTTATGCTGCTGGCTCGGGAACCGCTTCTTCAATATAGCCGCACATTCCTCGGATACCGTGACGATATGGTCGAGCTGCTCAAAATATACAATATCGAAGTCCGGGTCCATCCCGAGCTCGTCATAATCAATATGAACCCAGCCGATCTTCCGCCCGGCCTGCACCTTCTCCACGCAGAAATAGGTGGATGTCTTCTCCAGAAAGCCGATAGCGGTGTCATATTTCTTCTGCAGAAGATCGATGGAGGATGAAATATACCGCCAGTTGTACTGCTCCCTTGTGGACAGATTCCGGCTGTAGCGGTTTTTGAGGCTGAACATAAGGCGGCTGTAAGCCAGCGGAAGCCTGCCCTGCATCAGGAACGACCAGACCGATGGCCCAAGCGGCTGGGCGAAGAGCTGATAGCTTTCCGGTATGGGCAGAATGGTGACCTCTTTGGGCACATACTCCATAAACAGCCCTTCATGATTGAACAGGAACAGGTCCACCTCATACTGGCTGTAATCCATTTGGGAGAGCAGGTTGACCAGGCTTCGCTCCCCGCCGCCGGATGCCAGACTTGGCATGACAAACAGCAGACTTTTCTTCATACGCTCCTCTATGCCCCTTCCTTCCGTACACCGATCAGGCTGTACAGCTTCTCAAGCTCGGAGCCGTTGCTGTAATCGGTATGTATGCATGTACCGGCCAGATGAGCCCGAAGAGCCTCATCCCGGTAAAGCCGCTGAATGCCGTCTGCGATTCCCTCGATTGACATGTCGGCAATGCATCCATCATATCCGTCGACAACCTGGCTGTGAGCGGTTGAATAATTGGTAATCAGAATCGGCTTGCCGATAATTTTCGCTTCCGTGACCGTCACCGCCTTGCCCTCATACCGGGACGGCTGGACATACAGATCGCAGGAGCGGATATACGGATAAGGATTGGTCTGCTTGCCCAGCAGAATGAAGCTGTCCTCAAGGCCGTTCCCGCGAATCAAATCCCGGATCAGCGCTTCGTCGCCGCCGTATCCGACCACGTACCAGGCGATATCGGGGAAGCCTCTGTCTCTCAATAGCTTCAAAGCCTGTACCGCCTGATCAATTCCCTTGGCATGGGACAGCCGGGCGACGGTCAGCAGCTTGAACCGGCTGTCCCGATCCATCGGATTGGCGGCAGGCCCGCCGGCCATAGACCGGACGAACGCAGGGGAAGTGATGTTCTCAATAACGAACAACTTGCTGCTGAGCGATTCATAGCGGGACAAAAATGACTGTCTGCACGCTTCCGATACCGCCACAATATAATGAAACTTGTCCCACATCGCCAGGTCCAGCTCCGGATTTGCCTCCACCATGGAATAATCGGTGTGAATCCAGGCGATCTTCGTTGCGGCATTGACCTTGTCGGCTACAAAGTAATGCGGCCATAAATAGCTGATCGCCGCGTCGTAGGACTGCTCCACCCTCGGCAAAAAAGGCAGGGCATACTTCCACATGAGCTGCATCTGGAGGTACCCGGGCTCGGAGAGGCCCTTCCTTCTTCCCGTCCAATCCGCCTGGAGCTTGGACAATGCCCTGGACAAGCCAAGGAACCACTGACCTTCGGTAAAGATTTCGCGGATCGGCTTGCGAAAGGTTGAGTAAGCCCGGATTTCCCCCATCAGCCTGATCCGGTCAGGCAGCAAATCCATGAAATCGCCCTGATGGCGGCAGAGCATCACATCGATGGCATGACGGTCGTAGTCGAAGGCTTCCAGCATGCTTGCCAGGCTTCGCTCCACACCGCCGACCTCCATATCATAAGAGGCGATCAATACGTTTTTCATGCTGTCCCCCCTGCAGTTTTCTCCAGGCCCACAGAAACGGGCGTAAAGGAATATAGAGAAGATGTAGTCTTTTGGGCAGCGGCAGCGTCCTGGCATCCTCGGGATAGGGAAAGAGGAAGCTGAGCATGAACAGGGACCGCTGCTGGATCGTCATGAGCGAGAACAGATGTCGCTTATGGTAGCGGCTGACATCCTCTGGCAGGGGATCGCTATGCAGCTGGACCATTTGTCTGATATAGAACATCGCTCCCTTGGCCAGCCGTCCCGGCCTGGCTCCAGCCATTAGCGGCCTGAGTGCCGGCTGCGTCTCCATCCCCAGCAGCTGCGAGGTCAGAACAAGCGCCTGCCCTCCGATATGGGCGGCCTGGTTGGCCCGCAGCAGCTCCTTAAGCAAATCGGCATCCGGGTTCTGCTGCGAAATTTGCCTGATATCCAGCAGCCAGCGCAGCCGGGACCATCCGTGGCGCGCCCCATGGGTAACCAGGAACAAAAACAAATCCTCCCTCCCCAGATAGAACAGCGGATAGGACGACAGCGGGCTCCTTCTTCTGCGGCTCCATAATTCCTCGAATGCCGGTTCCTTCGACGGCGCCGGATTCAGTCTCCAATGAAGCTCGACCTTAATGCCGGTCCGCGGATGCTTGAAGGTCGTATGATGATGCCGCCATTTCCAGTCATTCAATACGGTATCAATATAATCGTCTTTGATATAACCAAGCTCCAACAGCCCGGCCTCCGCATGCAGCAGATCTCTGATCGGGATCAGTATATCCAGATCGCAGGAGGTCCGCTGCGAGATGTCGCCATATAGATCAGCTGCCAGCACCGGGCCTTTCAAAAGAAGCGGACGAATATGAGCCTCGTCAAAGTGCTTGCAGATGCGCTCCATTTCGCCGCATAAACCGAGCATAATAAATGTATTATTGCAGTATTCCTGGTAGAAGCCCCGAAGGACCGGCAGCGGCACCAGGTCGTGACCGATATCCTTCAGCCTGGTATATAAATAGGGATAAACCCGGTGATGCCTGGCAAGCTTGATGAAAGCCTCCCAATCCATACCGGCGAACAGCTCCGCATGATCATTCCATCTGACCCGCCTGTCATCGGCTAAAATCTTGAGCATCAGCTGCAAAGGAGCGGTCAGCTGACGCTTATCAATCACAACTGTATTGACCATAGGGTTCTCCTTCAAGAATCCATCATAACGAACAAATGACAATTTAATGTTCTATAAAACGAACACACTATCAGAGTAACACCCTCTAAGAATGTTGTCAATCAGGAGCATGCGAAATTGTCCGAGTATGCCATTTTCCGACCGGGACCGCTAATTATCCCGTCCGCATGCTCCGGATGACGACATAAAACGACAAATAAGAAGAAACGGCTGCCGCCTCCCTGATGGCGGCGCAGTAAGTTTCTTCACTCAAAAATAGAAGCATAGTATAAGCCATATTTTATACTTTCTTATATTTTAAGAAGAAACGGCTGCCGCCGTCCTTAAGGCGGCGCAGTAAGTTTCTTCACTCAAAAATAGAAGCAAAGTATGGGTCAAATTTTATGCTTTCTTATATTTTAAGAAGAAACGGCTGCCGCCGTGCGGCAGAGTTCGTTTCTTCCCTTAGGCTGTGTATAGCATTCGTCAACGTACTATCGTATTCTGAAATGCCTGCCGGCGGATCGATGCCGAGGGATGGCCTTCCGGGGTCAGGTTAAATCCCTTCCCGAACAGCCGCTCGCGGAAGGTTCCCTCTTCATACTCCGTCCGGTATAACCCTCTTTCCTGGAGCTCGGGAATGACCAGCTCGATAAAATCGCGAAAGGAACCCGGCGAGAGAAACTGCGTAAGGTTAAAACCGTCGATTCCCGTTTCCTCGACCCAGTACTGGATTTTATCCGCTACCTGCTCCGGTGTTCCCGCGATAAACAACGGCGATTGTCCACCCAGCGTCTTGAAGGTTTCGATGATCTGGCCTACCGTTTTGCGATTGTGCCTGGTGAACCGCGATGCCGCCGTCTGACCGTGATCGGTCTCCACATACTCCAGATAATCGTCAGGTCCGTAACGTGACAAATCATAGCCGCTGGAGCCGCCATAATGGGCGAGGACGCCCTCGACGCTGCGAAGCCTGCCGAATTCCTCCACCTTGCGGTTCACCTCTTCTTCTGTCCGGCCGACAATCACCGACAAGCCCGTAAACATCTTGATGTGCCCGGGCTGGCGTCCGTATGCCTGCGCCTGCGCGCGGATATCCGCGATATGCTGCTTCAATGCCGCAAGCGTCGGCGCCCCCAGAAATACGCATTCCGCGTGCTTGGCTGCGAACGCCCTGCCCTTGGCCGAGCTGCCCGCCTGATAGACAACCGGCGTTCTCTGCAGGGAAGGCTCGCATAGATGGGGGCCGGGGAGCTTGAAGTACCGGCCTTCATGATTGATCTTATGCACCTTGGCAGGATCGGTATACGTGCCGGTTTCCACATCGCGGACAACCGCATCGTCCTCCCAGCTGCTCTCCCACAGCTTATAGCAAACCTCCAGATACTCATCGGCGATTTCATAGCGCTCGTCATGCGGAATCATCCTGTCCAGGCCGTAATTGAGCGCCGCGCCGGGCAGGTAGGAGGTCACCACATTCCAGCCCACCCTCCCCTTTGTCAAATGATCGAGCGTGCTCATGCGCCGCGCATGGCCATAGGGATGCTCATAGGATGTGGAGAAGGTCACAGCAAAGCCCAAATGCTTGGTAACCAGGGCCATTGGCGGCACAATGAGGAGGGGATCGTTGCACGGAACCTGAACCGCTTCCCGCAGCGAGGTTTCCATCCCTCCTTTGTACGTATCGTAAACGCCGACCACATCGGCCAGAAACAAGGCGTCGAATTTCCCCCGCTCCAGCAGCTGCGCAAGCTCCGTCCAGTACGAGAGCTCCGTATAGCGGTGACGGTTATTGTCCGGATGCACCCACATGCCGTGGGAGAGATGCCCCACACAGTTCATTTCGAAAGCATTCAAGTGTATTTTCTTCGGCATGGCTCGCCCGCCTTTCTCTTTCGTATTGATAGCTTAAAGTCTTTTATCCAGCCTGCGGACGATGAAATTGCCTGTAAACTGAAAGGCCTGAACGAAAATAACCATCAAGATGACGGTGAAGAACATGACATCCGTCTGGTAGCGGTAATAGCCGTAACGGATGGCAAAATCCCCGATGCCCCCGCCTCCAACCAGTCCCGCTACCGTTGAATAAGAGAGGAAGCTGACCGTAATAATCGTAATGTTATTGGCGATGCCTGAACGGGCCTCCGTGTACAGCACCTTCCAGATAATTTGAAAACGGTTCGCTCCCATCGACTCGGCCGCTTCCACAACGCCGCGGTTTACTTCCAGCAGCGTCTGCTCCACGAAACGGGCAAAATAAGGCACGGCATTAATGACCATCGGCACAGTCGCCGCTGTCGTTCCAAGCGCCGTCCCTACCAATAGACGGGTGATCGGAATGATCGCGATCATCAGAATCAGAAACGGGAAGGACCGTACGAGATTGACCAGGCCATTGAGCATAAAATAAAACTTCGGTGCTTTGACAAAAGAGCCCGGGCGCGTCAAATACAGCAGCGTACCGAGCGGCGTGCCAAGCAGCACAGCCAGCGGGATCGTAATTACGAGCATATAGAAGGTTTCGCCCAGAGCCTCTATAATCTCAGGGCCGGCGTAGATGATATTGTCAAACATAGGCCACCTCTCTTTTATCCAGCACGATCTCATTCTTGAACAGGAATTGGGCGATATTGGACTTCGGCTCGAACTTGGCATCGTTCATCTCGAACTTCTCGACGACGACGCCCTGCTCCATTACGGCAACCTTATTGCAGATGGACTTGATGACATTCATCTCATGGGTAACGATCACGATCGTAATTCCGAGGCGTTCATTGATCTCCTTCAGGAAAGCCAGGATGCTTCCCGTTGTCGAGGGGTCCACGGAGGAAGTCGGCTCATCGCACAGCAGCACTTTCGGGCCGTTGGCGAGCGCGCGGGCAATCGCCACGCGCTGCTTCTGCCCGCCGCTCAGCTTGGCGGGATAGGCTTTGGTTTTGTCCTCCAGTCCCACGATCCGCAAGCATTCCTCAATCCGCTGTTTTCGTTCATTTTTGGGCATCTTCGCAATTTCCAGAGGAAAAGAGACGTTCTCGAAAACAGTCCGGTTATTGAGCAGATTGAAATGCTGGAAAATCATGCCGATCGACATGCGCGCCTTGCGCAGCTCGCTTTCGCTTAACGCCAGCATATCCTGTCCGTCCACGATGATTTTGCCGCTGTCAGGCCGTTCCAACAAATTAATCGTCCGCAGAAGCGTCGATTTGCCGGCGCCGCTGAACCCGATGATGCCGTATATATCGCCTTCGTCTATCTGCAGAGAAGCCGAGGAGACCGCCGTCAGCGGCTCTCCATCGGGAATCCTGAATACTTTGTTCACATCCTGAATCGTTATCACAACGCATCGCTCCTGTCGTTTGTAAGCAGCGCTTACTTATGATTTAAATCATCTATGAATTCAATGGCATCCCCGTACTTGCTCTTATAGAAATCCTTAATCGGCTGGCTTTCATAGGCGGCTTGCAGTACCTTCATTTTTTCCGAGCCTACCAGATCTTTGCGGATCGCGACGATACTCTTGTACGGCAGACCCTCCCCCTCCTCCAGGGCAAGCGCATCCGTCCTCGGCTTCAGGCCGATTTGAACAGCGGTTCCGGCAAACAGGAAGCCCACATCAACATCTTCCAGCGTACGCTGCAGCATCAGCTGATCCACTTCCTTGAACTTGTATTTATGCGGGTTGTCCGTAATATCTCTCAGGGTTGCATGGGTTACCGTTACGCCGTCCTTCAGCTTCAGGCGTCCAAGATCGCGGAGCATGAACAAGGCGCGTCCGTTATTGGCCGGGTCGACGGGAATGCCGAAGGTGGCTCCGTCCGGAACATCCTCAATCTTTTTGTATTTCTTGGAGTATAACCCCGATGGCGAGAAGATCGTGTAGAAGCCGCGGACGATATTTTTCAAACCCTGATCCTCGACAAACTGGTCAAAATAAGCCTCATGCTGAAAGGAGTTCGAATCCGCCTCGCCGTCATTGACGATTTTGTTCGGCTGAATGATGTCGTTTACGATCACCACATCCAGGGTATAGCCCTGCTTGGCAACCTCATCCTTCAGGATTTTGGCGATATCGCCGTTAAACCCGCTGTCGCTCATAATATGCTTGATGACCTTATCCTCTTTCTTGACTTCTTCCGTTCCGCCGCCAGCGGCCGCCGTAGAGACATCGCCTGATTTCGCTGTATTGGATGTCTGCTCTGTACCGCAAGCGGTCAGCAGGAAAATAATAATGAATAATAGCCCCAACGATTTTTTCATAGCTTTACGTTTCGCTCCCTCAATAGTTGATTTATCAGATGGATTTGCTTGGTATTAAATCATGGCTTATCAGCACGGCCATGCCGCCGCTTATTATTGGCCCGGCTCACTCCGCTTGCTGGCTGCAATTGCCTGCTCCAGATCGAATATAATATCGTCAATCCCTTCCGTGCCGATCGAAAGCCGGATGAGTCCGGGCGTAACGCCTGCGGCCGCTTGCTCCTGCTCGTTCAACTGCTGATGAGTTGTGCTTGCAGGATGAATGATCAACGACTTGGAATCTCCGACATTCGCCAGATGCGAGAACAGCTGAACGGAATGGATCAATCTCTTCCCGGCTTCTATGCCGCCCTTGATGCCAAAGGTCAGAATCGCGCCCTGCCCCTTGGGCAAATACTTCTGCGCCAGCCCGTAAGAAGGATGGCTCGCAAGTCCGGGATAGCTTACCCACTCGATATCCTCATGCTTGTCGAGATATTGGGCCACCTGCAGAGCGTTCGAGCTGTGCCGCTCCATGCGCAGATGCAGGGTTTCCAGTCCCTGCAACAACAAGAAGGAATTAAAGGGCGACAAGGCGCCTCCGAGATCCCTTAACAGCTGGACTCTGGCCTTGATGATATAAGCAAGCGGACCGACCGCTTCGGTATATACGACGCCGTTATAGCTGGGGTCCGGCTCCGTAATTCCCGGGAATTTGCCGCTTGCTGTCCAGTCGAATTTGCCTCCGTCTACAATGACGCCGCCAATGGATGTCCCGTGGCCGCCGATGAACTTGGTAGCCGAGTGCACCACGATATCGGCGCCATGCTCGATCGGGCGCAGCAGATATGGACTGGGAAATGTGTTGTCCACAATAAGCGGAATCCCGTTCTCATGGGCGATGGCCGCCACCGCTTCAATATCCAGAACATCCCCTTTTGGATTGCCGATCGTTTCGGCATACAGGGCTTTGGTTTTATCCGTAATGGCCTTGCGGAAATTTTCCGGATCGCCCGGGTCCACGAATGTAACGTTGATGCCCAATTTCCTCAGCGTGTTGGAGAACAGATTGTAGGTGCCCCCATACAAGCTGGCCGCCGAAACAATCTCGTCGCCCGCACCGGCAATATTCAAGATGGAGTAGGTAATCGCCGCCTGTCCCGAGGCAACGCCCAATGCCCCGACCCCGCCTTCCAGCGCCGCCACCCGCTGCTCGAATACGTCCGTAGTCGGATTCATAACGCGCGTGTAGATGTTGCCGAATTCCTTCAGCGCGAACAGATTAGCCGCATGCTCGGTATCGCGGAAGCCGTAAGATGTGGTCTGATAGATCGGCACGGCCCGCGAGAGCGTAGTCGGATCGATCTGCTGTCCCGCGTGCACCGCTAACGTTTCCAGTGATAATTGTCTCTCATCCGCCATTTGAACAACCTCTTTTCTATGGATTCTGATTTTAAATTTCGCCTGCCGCCGGCTCCCCGGCTGCCTTGTTGACATCGCAGCGGGATTCCAATAGGATGAACATGAATTATGAATCATTCCAATCCATCGCATATTCAGGAGGTAAGTTCCCATGTTTCAAACCCGGAATTACGAGGGCAGCCCGGAGGACCGGTACACGCTGCTGATACAGCAATTAGACAGCCTGATTGAAGACGAGCCGGATTTTATCGCCAATCTTGCCAATGCATCCGCTCTTCTCGGACAGTTCCTCGAAACCATCAACTGGGTAGGCTTCTACCTGCTGAAGGACGGGAATACGCTAGTTCTCGGCCCGTTTCAAGGCTTGCCTGCCTGCACCCGCATTGCCTATGGCAAAGGGGTCTGCGGAACCTCCGTCGCCGAGAGACGCACGATGCGCGTGGACGATGTCCATCTGTTTCCCGGCCATATCGCCTGCGATGCCGCTTCCCGGTCAGAGCTGGTCATTCCCTTGTTCCGTCAGGATACCCTGATCGGCGTGCTTGATATCGACAGCCCCGTTGAAGCGCGCTTCAGCGAGACCGACCAGCAGTATCTGGAGCAGTTCTGTCAGCGCCTGACTGCCTCTCCCGCCAGGTGACGGTAGGAAACAGCCGGATGAGCAGCGGGGATATGGGACGTATCATGGCCAAATAGCTTCTGGCGGTATGTCCCTTCCTCGTACTCCTCCTTCACCAGACCCCGGTTCTGCAGCTCCGGCACCACCAGTTCAATAAAGTCCTTGACCGTCCCGGGCGTAACCACCTGCGCAAAGTTCAAGCCGTCTATGCCCGCTTCTTCAACCCACCGTTCAATTTCATCGGCAATTTCGACCGGCGTGCCGACCTGCATCCAGCCTCCCCCGAATTTCCCGATCGATTCCTTCACTTCTCCAACCGTACGCTGCTTCGTAAACTGGGTATACTGCGCCGCCCTCGTTTGATTGCCTTCCGTAGACGTATACTCGAAGATTTGATTGTCATCCAGCTTCGACAGGTCATATCCGCTGGACCCGCAGTATTGGGCCAATGCCGCCTCGCTGCTGCGGTACTGTTCAAAATCATGGAACTTATCCCTGGCCTCCGCCGCAGTTTCCGCGACAATCGCCGAGAATCCCTTGAACATCAGAATCTCCTCGGGATTCCGCCCGAAGGCTTTCGCCTGCGAACGTATGTCATCCACATAAAAGCGGAGCGCCTCCGGCGTCTGTCCGCCAACAAACACGCATTCCGCATGCTTGGCTGCGAACGCCCTGCCTCTGCCTGAGCTGCCCGCCTGATATAGGACCGGCGTACGCTGCGGAGAAGGCTCGCATAAATGCGGACCGGCTACCTGAAAATGCTTACCCTTATGAGCGATTTCATGCACTTTGGCCGGGTCGGCATAAATATCGCCCGCCGTATCGAATACGACAGCGTCATCCTCCCAGCTTCCCTCCCACAGCTTGTAGCAGACCTCCAGGAATTCCTCGGCAATTTCATACCGGTCGTCATGCTTGATCATCTCGTCGAGGCCGAAATTTCTTGCCGCATTCGGCAAATACGAGGTCACAATATTCCAGGCCACGCGCCCTCTCGTGAGATGGTCCAAGGTGGACAAGCGCCGGGACAGGGCAAAAGGATGCTCGTAAGAGGTTGTGACCGTAACCGCAAATCCCAGATGCTTGGTCGCATGAGCCATAACGGGAACAATCAGCGACGGATCGTTGGCCGGAACCTGGACCGCATTTTGTATGGAAATATCGCGTGTGCCCTTGTATACGTCATAGACGCCGATCACATCAGCCAGGAACAATGCGTCGAATTTCCCTTTCTCCAGAAGCTGCGCAAGTTCGGTCCAGTAACCAAGATCGTTATACCGTCTGCGTTCATTGTCGGGATGCTTCCACAAGCCGTGGGAGTTGTGCCCGACACAGTTCATATCAAATAAATTCAACCGCAGCTGTTTCTTTTTTGCCACCCTCGTCACTTCCCTTCCATAAAATAAAAACGGAGACGCTTAACAGCTCTTTGTCCCAAGCTGAAGGTCTCCGGTGTTCCGGTAGATGCCGTATTATGATTTCAGGCTGCTTACAGGCGATTTGCCCGCAGGCCTGGTTGTTCCCGGAAGCTCGTTATTGGCAATCATTTCTCCGAAGGGACTGATGAAGGACGGATCCCCGGCGTTCCCGGCGGAGCCCAGATTCAGTTTGGGGAACAGAAGCTCCGCGGTCCGGTAGGCTTCTTCCAAATGGGGGTAGCCGGAGAGAATAAACGTCTCGATCCCCAAATCCGTGTATTCTTTCATTCTGGCGGCGATGCTGTCCGGGCTGCCGACCAGCGCCGTGCCCGCTCCTCCGCGCACGAGGCCGATGCCCGCCCACAGGTTTGGACTGATCTCGAGCTTCGACCGGTCGCCATGATGCAGCTCCGACATCCTCTTCTGGCCTTCGGAGTCCATTCTGGCGAAAATTTGCTGAGCCGCCGCGATCGTATCCTCGTCCAGATGGGCGATCAACTCGTCCGCCGCCTGCCAGGCTTCTTCTTCCGTGGGGCGGACAATGATATGCAGCCGGATGCCGAAGCGGAGCGTTCTTCCTTTGGCCTCGGCCAGCTTGCGCATGCGGTTAATCTTCTGCTCCACCTGCGCCGGCGGTTCTCCCCAGGTCAGATATACATCGACATGCTCAGCCGCGACATCCGCGCCGGCATCCGAGGAGCCTCCGAAGTAAAGCGGAGGGTAAGGCTTTTGAACAGGCGGGTAGAGCACTTTTCCACCCTTCACCTGCAGATGATCGCCTTCATAATCCACTTCTTCGCCTTCCAGCTCCTTGCGCCAGATATGCAGGAAATCATCCGTCACTTCATAGCGCTCATCGTGATTCATAAACACCCCGTCACCGGCCAGTTCAACAGGGTCGCCGCCTGTCACCACATTGATCAGCAGTCTTCCTCTGGAGAAACGGTCCAGCGTAGCCGTCATACGGGCCGCCAGGGTCGGAGACATTAAGCCGGGACGGACGGCTACCAGAAATTTCAGCCTTTCCGTGACCGGGACCAGGGTCGAAGCCACGATCCAGGCATCCTCGCAGGACTTGCCGGTCGGCAGCAGAACTCCGCTGTAGCCCAATTCGTCAACAGCCTGCGCAATTTGCTTGCAATACGCGTAGCTGACGGCCCTTGCCCCTTCCTTTGTCCCCAGATACCGTCCGTCTCCGTGAGTCGGAATAAACCAGAATACTTCCATTTCTCATGCATCCTCTCTTTATATATAGGTGTAGTTCCTCTTGGTTCCGTGCTTGCCCGCTTCTTTCAGAAGATTCCATACGGGTTCTGTGAAGCTGTCTTTATCGGACTTCACATACTGGCTGGCATAAGCCCGGACCGGATCACCGGCGTAAAAGCGTTCATAGAGCTCATGCCTTGCGCCCAGCGGACTGCCGATCAGGTCCCAGGCGAGCTTGAACAGATGGATCTTCTTCTCCGCGCTGATTGAAGCTCCTTCGAAGTACAGATGCATCAGCTTGGAAATCGGTCCATAGAAATCCTCCATGCCCGACGGCGTCTGGACGAATCCCCCGCCTCCCACCTGCTGCAGAATTTCAATGGCCCGCGGATAAAATTTGGTGCCGATATTCCGGGCCGTATCAATATAGGAAATCTCCGGCACCAGAACTCCCGACTCATCGTGCCTCGCCTTCGTCTCGCTGGCGATCACCAGCGCCTTCATCGTGTCCACCTGGGTCATCAGCTCGCCCAGCTTCTCCTGGATGTGCAAATATCCGTTGACCCCTATCGCTTCGGCAATGGCAAAAGCAACACCTGTGACGAACTCCAGCTTCGATACATAGCGGACCACAGTCTGATGAAAGGCGAGCGAGTTGGCCGTCTTGTTGGCTCTCAGCTTCAGGACCGCCTCCGAATTCCCGTACAGCAGCACTCTCTCCCACGGTATAAACACGTCATCGAAGAACAGCACCGCATCCATTTCCTCATACCGGGAGCTTAATATGTGATTTTGCTCCCTGCTGTCCGCGAAGGATTCCCGGCATACAATATGCAGTCCCTCGGAATTGGCCGGAACGATAAGAATATGGGCATGCTCACGGTTCTTTTGGTCAAATTGCAGGAAGGAAAATATGATGAAGTCATGCGTATACGGAGCCCCGGTGGCAATCATCTTGGCACCACGGACCGTAATGCCCTCCTTCGTCTCCTTGACGACATGCAGGAAACGTTCGGCAATACGGCTGTCGTCCAGGCTGACAGACCGGTCAATCTGCGGGTCCAGAATAGCCGTTGTCAGAAACAGGTCCCGGTCGCGGGCGTCCGTATAATAAGCGGTGATCTTCGCTTCGAAGTCGGGATCAAGCTGGCTTAACTGCTTCCTGGCCGCATACCAGCCTGTAATCATGGAACGGCCGTAGTCGGACAAGCGGCTCATCATGCCGTGGGTTTCATCAGCCCAATAGCTGAAAGCCCGGCTCCGGCGGCTAAGATCCTCGGCGGTATAGGGCACCAGGAACGAGCTGTGCGCGTAGGCTTCCCGTCCCGGCGGAGCAAAACCTACGTTATCACGGAGCGCCGGATCGTCAAGCTGGTTAAATAAACGTTTTATCGTGCCGAGCGTACCTTGAAATGCGGCATGTTCGGACAAATCCTTGACTTTGGCCCCGTCCAGCCATACATTCCGTCCATCAGCCAAACTAGAAATAAAACGGTCTCCCCTTGTCGGCATATCGGGTCTCCTTCATTTTGTTATTAATCATACATTCCCCATTGCTAAAGTCGGTTTAATATGTTTTTATTATACTTATCCTGCAGTAATGCACAACCGACATTATCTTCTTAACTGTCTGTTAAACAGCAATTACCTTGGACTTTGTTGGTTTTATCCTTTTTATTCAACATTTGAATGAAAATTGTCCTTGTGGGCAGCGAATGGACAAAAGCGCAGGCATAAAGGTACAACTTACAGATTTTCATTCTACGCTGTCCGCGTCGCACCGGCTCTGCGCCACTTTCAACAAAACAACATTATTGCATCTTATGTTGGTTAACCTACATATTTGAGTTATATGTCATCCGTCTTTTTGATCCCGATCCCAGGCTTGGAGGTGTCTTATGATGCAGGATTCCCGTCATCCGGACCGTCGGATCCATAAAACGCGCACTACGATCGTTGACGCGTTTGTTTCTTTAATTTTTGAAAAAGGCTTTTCCGCCATCTCGGTCAAGGATATTACCACCTGCGCCGATGTAAACAGGTCTACCTTTTATGCCCATTATCAGGATAAATTCGACCTGCGGGAGAAGCTGACCCGGGAGAAGCTGGGGGAATTGTCCCGGCTTATTCATCCCGAGCATGCCGGTGCCCTTGCGTATAACGGCAATTTTGACGATCCTGACCCCTTCTTCATTGAACTCTTCACGCATCTGACGGAGAACAAACGATTCTATCAGGCCATGCTGACCCGGCTTGAACCGGAAATATTCACCATTAAATTATATGAGGTGATTCGGGAGAGCTTTTACGCTAGAATTGCTAATAGGAAGATGGAGCAGAAGCTGTCTGTTCCGCTGGATATTTTACTGAATTATTCGAGCTCGTCCGTCATGGGGGTAATCCTGAACTGGGTTAATGATCCGACCATGTATACGCCCCAATATATGGCGCTGCAGCTCACGCGGCTGACGATGCTGGGCATTTACAGAACGATGGGGCTGTTCGAGTAATATCGGAAATACGGCAATCTTCATCGCAATATGGAAGTCAAACTACTTATCGGAGGATGCAGCTATGCAAAATAATTACAGCATCGTGGATGCCAAGCTTGAGGATTTGCCGAAAATCGTGGATATCTACAACTCTACCATTGCCAGCCGCACCGTAACCGCCGACCTGGAGCCGGTATCGGTTGCAAGCAGGCTGAAGTGGTTTGAGGAGCATTCCGCCGATTTCAGGCCCCTATGGGTGGTCAGGCATGGGGATGAAATCGTCGCATGGCTGAGCTATCAGTCGTTCTACGGCCGGCCGGCCTACAACGCTACGGCGGAGATCAGCATCTATATTGCCGAGTCCTACAGGTCGAAGGGACTGGGAAGCCTGCTGATCGGGAAAGCCATCGAGGAGAGCCCAAGGCTCAATATCAATACGCTGGTCGGTTTTGTGTTCGGCCACAACGAAGGCAGCCTCGCGCTGCTGAAGAAATACCGCTTCGAGGAGTGGGGTCATTTGCCCCGGATCGCCAATCTGGACGGTGTCGAGAGGGATTTGATTATTTTGGGAAGACGGTTGTAAGGAAAAGGGTGAGGGAACGGATGCCGCTGCTGTCATTCGTTCTTCTGTTATCTTCTTAATAGACTTGTCTTCCGCGCACGACCAGCAACACCAGGAGAAACTCCTGGTGGTTTTTCAATTTAAGCCAAAAGGCTGCGAGTGCATAATAGTTCAGCGGCTTCTCTAAATGGAAAATTATGTCACAAAATTTGAGAGGTGCTTCTGCTTCTATATTGCTGTGGAGTCTCTCCGGTATACTTTTTAAAAGAATAACTAAAATATTGTGAATTCTCATAACCTAATTGCTCTGCAATTTCAAGCACCTTCATTTTTGTACCTGTCAGCATTTTTTTTGCTGAACTCATCTTTTTCTCAATAATGTACTCATTTATCGTACTCCCCGTCTCCCGCTTAAATACAGCACAGATATAGCTGGGCGACATATATATTTCATTCGCTATATCAGCGAGCGAGATATTATCCATATAACTCTGATTCACATAATTTTTAATGCGTTCAATCAAAGCAGAGTGCCTATTATTATACTTGGTGCCGTAATATTCAGCGATACATAACAGCACTCCGCTGGAATGTGTCTGTATTTCTCTGATGGTCTCTACGCTAATAACGGATTGCATGGAAGCTGTGTAGCTGGAAATCACCTCCGTTACCTCTCCTTCGGTTTCGCAAAATTCGCGGTACGTATCAATGATCAATTCCAGAAAAAGTCCGCGTATATAGTGCTTGGACAACTGCTTGGCTTGAGTCAGCCGTACACAGTATTCCTCCAGCAGATGGTGGACCCGATTCCTGTTCCCCAGCTTGATTTCGGTTAATAATGTCTTTTTCAGACTATTGAGCTCGGTATTTCCTTTCATCTCGCTAATTTTATCCATGGAGCTCGTGCTGACAATATCGTTGATATGGATAATAGAGTTATTGCCTGTATAGAACTTATAGCTCATGGCGCTGCATGCACAGCTGTAAGAGAGATTGGCGGACTTTAGACTTACGCAATGGCCAACTCCCATAGAAAGCGTAATTCCATCAAAATCATGCAGAAGCTGTTCAATGCTCTCGAAGATCTGGGTCATTTTGTCTTCTTTGCAATACTCCCCGCAGAACACAATAACAAACTCGTTATCCCTTGTTGTAAAACAGATCCCCGCTTGATAATTGTTCAATATTTGTTCAATTAAATTTTTGATTGAGAAATTATAAAATTGTATCCGATCGATCCCTTTGCTTTTTACCCGGCTTTCATAATCGTCAATTTCCGCCACTACCACGATAATATCTTGAATGGCCTTCAGCGGCAGCTTAAAATAATCCAGTCTTTCTTGAAGTTCACCGTTATTGAGCGCCCCCTCGGAGACAAGATAATTCAGAAATTTATCCCGCACTGTAGACATATTTTCCGCCAGCTGCTGCTCGAGCCGTTTAACCACCTGCTCACGCTGGAACTCCATTTCTATTGCATCTCTTACCTTTTTAAGAACAGCAATAACCTCTTTTAGTTGAATCGGCTTAAGAATATACCCGGCGGCCTGCACATTCAGGGCGATCCTGGCGTAATTAAAATCCTGTACACCACTAATCAAAATAGTTTTCGTTTGGATATGATTCTCCATTAGCTGAATAGCAACCTCTAGTCCGTTATAAAAAGGCATTTTAATGTCAGTCACCAGAATATCGGGTTTTAGATCCATGCATAGATCAAGAGCCTCTTTGCCATTCTCTGCAAGGCCAATAACCTCCATGCCAAGTTCATTCCAAGGAATGTTCTCGCACAAAATTTCCTTGACCAGGTAATCATCATCGGCTAAGACTACTGTTAACATTATTCTCCCCCATGTAGTTCGCAGGAATTGTAATTCGCGCTATAATACCATCGGACTGATTGCGGATATAGCGAAGTCCAAAGTCATCACCGAACGTGCTTTGAAGCCGTCGATGAACGTTCATAATTGCAAAAGACTTCTCTTGATTATCGCTTGATATCAGCAATTGATTCAGATCATTCACATCTGCGCCGGTACCATTGTCTATGATTGACAAAACGATTTTATCCGCTTCTTGCTTTGCAGTAATCCGTATTTCCAGTTCTCCTTCTTTTTGGGCAAAACCATGAATAATTGAATTTTCTACAAGGGGTTGAATGACCAGCTTTACAATTCTTGTTTTTCGCAGTTCACGGGAAATATGGATGGAATACCGCAATCTTGGCCCAAAACGTATGGATTGAATTTCCAGATAACTATGGGTATGAGTGATCTCGTCATCAAGAGAAATCATGTTTCGGCCTTTGCTGAGCGAATACCGGTAAAAATTGGCAAGCGAATTAATCATCTCGCTAATCTCAGGCGTATTATGCTTAATCGCGGACAGGTTAATGGAATCTAACGTGTTGTATAGAAAGTGCGGATTAATTTGGGCTTGTAAAGTCCGAAGCTGCGCGTCCTTGGCAAGCAGTTCCGCTTTTTGTTTATTTAAATCGCTTATATAAAGCCTATCAATTAAATCCTTAATTTGACGGATCATCCGTTTGTACTGCTGTATTAAATATCCGAACTCGTCTTTCTTATCATAGCTGATGTCGATATCAAAGTTATTTTCTCTGACGGTGCGCATAGAAGCAACAAGCTTCGTAATAGGGCTGGAGATATTGCGCGAAAGTAAAAAAGCAGCCAGCAGAGCCGCAGACATGCAGCTCATAAGAACAAAACTGACGATTCGAGTCAACCGGTTCTGATCCGAATTGATCTCATTCAAGTGCGTCATATTTACGATTTTCCATTCGACTTTATCCAGCTTTTCAGACGAAATAATAACCGGCTCACCATCCAGGTCTACTTGCTGGAATTTACCGGCACTTGTATGAAGAGATTGGATTAGCTCCTCTTCCTGGCCAGTCATGGAATCGCTGCTCATGATCACCTGATTGTCTTGATCCAGTATACAAATGCGGCTCCCTTTTGAAGGCTTGAAAGTAGAGAGCATGCTGTTAATACCTGACTTCTCCAATTCAACCGTGAGCAGAGCAGCATAGTCATATTTATCCGCACTCCTCAAACTATATAGACGTTTTGCGATAATAACCGGTCCATTGCCGGACTGAGCATCTATATTCATATTTTTGCTGCCCATAGTCCGGTACCATGGCGCATTCTCAATCGCAGAAATTTCTTGAACCTTATTGGAAATGTCATATTTCTTGTATTCGGGCCTGTTGATTAAATAAATTGTCGGTACGATGGATGAATTGGGAGATGCGTAGTAGTTGGATAAATAATAGCTGTCGAGCGCCCGATCAAGCTTAATAATTTGCGTAACGTTGTCAACCATATTATTCGTAGGACTCTCGCTTAAAACCTCCTGAACCATGGGGTTCAATGAAATCAAGGTTGTTAATTCATCAATAAATTCAAGCCTCTCCTGTACAATCAGGCGGGCTGAGTTCAAATTCTTCTCAACTAACTCATTCATCTTCTTATTAATAATTTTGGTAGACCCCATGTAAACGACAACAGTAATAATGACAGATGGAATCAGTATGGAAGCGAGAAAATAAATCACCAGTCTGCTTCGAATATTCATACGATTTGTATAAGGCTCCTTTCCTACGGATTTCCAGCACTTCAGTATATCAACGAAAAATAACCGATTACAAGACCATTCGCCAACTGCGTAATATATCGTACTTTTTTGCTCATTTTTTTGTATTTTCGCGTGAAATATAAATTGCTATCATAAGTTGTAAGCGCTTCTAAAATAGAAAGGGAGGAATAATTTTGAAAAGCATGCTTGCCAAAGCACATATCCGGGTCGGCCCAGCTTGTCTTATTTTTGCGCTCTTGATGGGGATCTTGTCTGGCTGTACGGGTAATTCTGACAGTAACACCGCGGCAAAGGAATCGGCTGACGATTCGAATGGATCTGCTAACACCACAATGGAAACTGTACGTGTATGGACGAACGATGGTTCATATAAACCGATAATGGATCCAATTATCGAAGAGTATAACAAAGGCGAAGGAATAAAGGATGGAATCCACATCGAATACAAAGTATTTGGCAGCGACTACAATGATGTATTAAAAATTGCACTAGCGGCAGGTCAGGCTCCGGAACTCTATAAATTTGTAGGTACGGTCAAGGAACCATTCATTAGCTCCGGCTGGATGCTTCCCATTGATGAACTGCCCGGCGGACCTGAATTTCTTAGCACCTACAAGGACATTCTGATCAATGGTTATACGACCTTTGGCGGAAAATCCTACAGCGTTCCTTACAAGGTATTGTCTACAAAATTTATGTATAACAAGGATTTGCTCAAAAAATCGGGATTTGATGCTCCTCCCGCGACATGGGACGATGTTGCAGCTTACGCCAAGAAAATTACAAATGACAACAAAGGAAATGCTTATGGCTATGGCGTTCATTTAAAAGATTCAGCATCTTCAGGAAAATGGTATTTCGCCGCACAGTTTGCCAGTTCTGTCGGTCATATGGGTTACGATTTCACTAAAGGCAAATTTGCCTTTTCAGATTTCACGCAGAATATCCAAAAAATACTCCAAATGAAGGCAGATGGCAGCATCTTCCCCGGCGGAGAAGGCATGGACAATGATGCGCTCATGGCGCAGTTCGCTGCGGGTAGAATCGCTATGCTTCCCGGGGTAAACTGGGATGTTTCCACCCTCGATAAGTTTTGGAAAGAGATTGGGAGCCGCTTTGATCTTGGCGTGATCGATACCCCCGTCATGGATCCAGCCAATAAATATAAGAACTATGCACAAATTGCTGACGCATTATGCATAGGACCCAGCGCGCAGGAAATGCCGGAAAAAGCTATGAAAGTGTATGCGCTTTTCCATAGTAATAAAGTGCTGGAAGACATTCAAAACAATGAAGTCGATTTCATTGCAAGACAGGATATCCAAGCGAAAGCTCCTGCCAGCTTTAAAAAAGCAGGAACCGCCGAATTCGGAAATACTTCCAATTCCTACCTGGCGCTAACGCCGCCAGATGGAGGGATTACCGTAGAAGGACAGCCTTATCAAAATACAATAGTCAATTTGATCGCAGGACCTGCCAATGCTGACGTCGCTGCAGCTCTTGGCGATCTGGATAAACGTTATAACAGCGCATTGGATAAAGCCGTTAGTGGCGGTATGGATATGAGCCTGTATGTGAACGAAAACTGGGATACGCGATCTAAATAACATGGGCGTTTTAGGCATGGAGATCATGACCCATACCTAAAACGTCTCCATAGTAAGGAGGCAAACGCCATTATGCGTATTTTAAAACTTGTTAAACAAAAAAACGCCACAGTTAAACAATCATACCGACAAGATACAGTGCAATCCTATCTCATGCTTGCTCCGATGCTCATTGGATTTGCCTTGTTCACCATTTACCCCATGGTATGGCTAATCAGGTGGTCATGGTTTAATTATGATGGCATTTCACCTCCCAGCTTTGTTGGAATCGACAACTATGTCCGGGCCTTTACACGGGATAGTCTTTACTGGGATTCATTGGTAAACACATTCATTATTGTTGCAGCTAAATTTGTTCTTGAGATTCCTCTTGCGCTTTTTTTAGCGGTCGTCCTGAACAGCGGGAAAAAAATAAACTCCTTATTCCGAACCCTTTTTTTCTCTCCAACCATTGTGAGTACAGCGATCGTAGGCATTGTATTCTTCTTGATGTTTGAACCGTTCCTGGGCTCGGTCAATCAATTGCTCAAAGCTTCTCATATCATCGAAACAAACATTAATTGGTTCGGGAACAAGTGGCTGGCCGATAGTGTCATTGTCATTGCCAGTGTATGGAAAGGATTTGGGATGAACATGATCTTTTTCATTATGGGGCTGCAAAATATAAATCAGGAAATATACGAATGCGCTGATATAGATGGCGTTAGCAAATGGACGAGATTCACAAAAATAACTCTCCCTTTACTGGCTCCGACAGGGAAAGTCATTATGATGCTCTTCATTGTGAACAGCATTAAGATGTCCGACTTGGTTCTGGTATTGACCAATGGTCAGCCAGGCGGTTCAACCGAGGTCGTGATGTCCTACACGTTTAAATATTTCTTCTCCTACGGGGCCGCAGATGCTATTAGCCAATATGGATATTCTTCCGCGCTCGCTGTTATAACAGCTATTATTTTAACCATTGTAGTAAGTTTGTATATGAGACTGACTCGAAATGTTGGCGCTTATTACTAAGGGGCGATATGAATGAAAAATAAAAAATTGCTGGAAGCCATTCCGTTATACATCGTTCTCACGCTTATCGCCGCGTTTGTTATTTTCCCGATATTTTATGTGGTGATCAGCTCTTTAAAAAACACAGCAAGTATACTGACTTCTACTTCGTTTTTCCCGCAGCAGGCTACATTTAAAAATTACGTACGGGCATGGAACCTGTCAAATTTTAAAGTTTATACATGGAACAGCATTTACATGTGCACGGTCATTGTAATCGGAACCATCATCACTTCAATAACTTCCGGCTACGTATTTTCTCGAGGCAGATTTAAAGGCAGAAAACCGCTTCTGGCTCTGATTACCTTCTCCATGTTCATATCTGCCGGCAGCTTGTATCTGTATCCCCAGCTTAATATGGCAAAAGCCCTTCACTTAAACCAATCGTTATGGGGCGTTATCATTATTTATATCTTTGGTATCAATGTCACCAATTTATATTTGGCCAAAGGCTTTATCGATGGGATTCCTAAAGAAATTGATGAAGCGGCCAGAGTTGACGGCTGCAGCTTCTTCCGAATCTTCTACAACATCATCTTCCCGCTTACGAAGCCTTTGATTGCAACCGTTGGCCTGCTTGCCTTCATGAATTCATGGAACGATTACCTGCTTCCAATGGTCTTCACCTTAGGAAATCCGGATAAGCAGCCCCTCGTCGTAGGCATCGTCTCTATGAAAAGTTCAGGCGAATCTGTAACTTCATGGGATCTGATGATGGCCGGTACCGTTATGGCAGTCATTCCGATGCTTGTTGTGTTCATTACCTTGAACAAATATTTTGTCGCTGGCCTTACTAGTGGTGCAGTTAAAGGATAACCCAAATTGTTATGTGAAAACATTACAATAATCATTCACTTAAGATGGGAGAGAGTTACAATGCAAGAAAAACTTATTACAGGCGTACTTCCGGCACTCGTCACACCTATGGACAAAGAGGGCAATATTAAGACTGAATTGGCTCAGCCTTTGGTAGACATGTACTGCAAGCAGCAGGCAGATGGATTGTATATGCTGGGTTGGACTGGCGAAGGCGCGCATCTAAGCGTGGACAAGAGAAAGCAATGGGCGGAAGCTGTATTAGCTGCTGCCAAAGGAAAATTACCGATTTTTGTACATGTGGGTTACAATCAAAATCTGCAGGATTCTGTTGAACTGGCTGCACATGCATCTAAGCATGGCGCGTATGCAGTAGCCTCCGTCGGTATTTCCGAGCAAGCTTCATTACAAGAGAATGTCGAGTACTTCAAGCGCATTTCTGCTGCCGCACCGAATATCCCATTCTATATTTATTGGGTGTCCATGGGCAGAACATTGACCGGGGGGCAAGCAGTTGATCCTGCGGCGCTGCTCGAAGCCATGAAAGAGGTTCCTACCTTCCGTGGCATAAAATTCACCGACAATAACTTTTACATTTTGGAAAGATTCAAGAAAATACGTCCTGACCTGAATATTCTAACAGGTGCTGATGAATTAGCGATCTGCTCGCAGCTTATGGGCGCGGACGGAAATATCGGAGCTTTGCAGGCGATAACCTGCTATCACCATAAAGTCATGATGGAAAAAATGAATAATGGCAAGTATGATGAGGCACGGGAACTTCAGCGGCGAGCGAACGACGTAACAGAGGCTTATTCTCACGCTGAGATCGGAAACCTTCCTGGGATCAAGCTGATTCTGGAGCAAATCTTTGAAATTCCGGTAGGGTACTGTTCTCCAGAAGGCCCTTTTGCCGGTATCTCGCATACAGCAGGTACTGCGACAGAACTTATTGAAGTCTTTAAAAGAAATATATTAGTCAGAGAAAGTCAATTGAGCTAAGAGTAAGATACTACTAACAAAGACCAGCATACAACAAAGGCACCGGCATCGGTGCCTTTGTTGCATGTTGGTGAGATATGCGACGGCTCGGCTCAGTTTTGACCAAGCCGGGCGGCGGGTGTTTACTTTATGGTGCTTATCATCTTTCCATAACCTTAAGAGAGCGCAATGCGGCTTTGTCCCGCCCGCGTCGCCGCCTGCTCGAATGCCGCCGTTATGCAGCTGATAACGCGCTGCTGCTCATCCTCCTGCATCCCCGACCCCGATGGCAAACAGAGCCCCGCCGCGAACAGCCGTTCAGACACGTTCATTCCCTCATGCGAATAATAACGCTTGCCTGCAAACAGCGGCTGCAGATGCAGCGGCTTCCATACCGGACGAGCCTCGATATTCTCCCCGGCCAAAACGTGAAGCGCCTCCGAAGCCGTCAGCCCCGCTTCCTGTTCATCGATCGTCAATGCCGTGAGCCAGCGGTTGGATCTGGTCCCCGCAAGCTCCGGCATAAAGGCAATGCCCGGCAGAGCGGCCAGCTGACTGCTGTACCTGTCGAAGATGGCCCTTCGCGATTCGACGCGCTCCTCCAGCACCTGCAGCTGTGCCCGGCCCACCCCTGCCAGCAGATTGCTCAGCCGGTAATTGTAGCCCATTTGGCTGTGTTCATAATGCGCGGCCTGGTCTCTCGCCTGAGTCGCCAGGAACCGGGCCTGTTCCAATGCTCCGGCATCCTCCGCTACCAGCATGCCGCCGCCTGATGTAGTAATGATTTTATTGCCATTGAAGGAATAAACACCGAATTCGCCGAGCGTTCCACTTGCCCTTCCCTTATAGGTGGAGCCCAGCGACTCTGCGGCATCCTCGATGACCGGGACCCCGTAACGGGCGCAAAGGGCCGTTATCTCGTCCATTTTGGCGCATTGTCCGTACAGGTGGACGACAATGACCGCTTTAGGCAGCGCCCCTTCCCGGTCCGCCTCCGCAAGCGCCGCCTCCAGAGCCTGTGGCGACATGTTCCAGGTCGCAGGCTCCGAATCGATAAATACCGGCTCCGCGCACATATACAGGATCGGATTGGCGCTGGCGACAAACGTCAGCGTGGAGCAGAACACGCGGTCCCCCCTGTCAACCTGAAGCAGCTGCAGGGCCAGATGGATCGCTGCCGTTCCGGAGCTGACCGCCGCACATCCGCCTGCCCCCACGTGAATCGCCATCTCCTGCTCGAACGCATCGACATGGGGACCCACAGGAGCAATCCAGTTGTCGGCAAAAGCCTGACCGATATAATGCTGCTCCCTGCCGCTCATATGCGGCGCCGACAAATAGATCCGTTTATGCTTGTTATCCATGGACTGCTTTCACTTCCTTCTTGAACAAATGCGCAAGCGCCGGCAAACCGGCAAGCTCCTTCAGGTCGCCGATTTGATAATGAGCCTGATGCGAGGTCTCAGCCTGAACAGCCGCGTATATCCCCTGCTCCCTGCTGATCTGCACGGTGGTCCATCCCAGCCGTTTGGCCGTTACAAAGTCCTTGGCTGCATTATCCCCGATATATAGACATTGAAAGTGCGGAATTCCGGTCTGTTTGCTGAATGTTTCATACGGGAGCGGACTTGGCTTCCAATGATCCCTGCCCAGCGCGTCCGTCAATACAATCGCATGGAAAGCATCCGCCAGATTAAGCGCCAGAACCTTTTGCTGCTGGGCAACGAGGTACCCGTCGGAGATGATCCCCAGCTTCACGTCCTTGTCCAGGTTCGCCAGCACCCACCCGGCATCCTCGAGCAGAGCGATATCCGGCCGGTGGGAACGGTAAAACTCCACCAGCTCCGCGATCAGCCGCTCGTCATAGCTGATATCAAGCTGCTCCAGAGTCCGGTTGAATATAAGCGTTTTGACCCCCGAATGCAGCAGCGAGGCCGCCGTTTCATAGAAACCGCCGGCTCCATGGCGGTCCCTGACCCATTGATCCACTGCCTTGAAGCCGCTCAAGGCATAAGTCTTCTCCAGGTACAATGTATCGTCCAGATCGAACACGACGGCTTTAATGCCCATAAGCAAACTCCTTCGTGAAGAAAGCATCGTCATAACGAAGCATGGTCAGATCATCATCCCAGCTGTCATCAGGCTCCCCCGTAAACTGCTCGCCTCTTCCAAGCATGATGGTCCACAGCGGAAAGTCCGCGCCCGCTTCAATGGCTAGCGGGATTCCGCCTCCAAAACGGGGATTGATCTCGATAAACGTAATCTCGCCGTTCTCCTGCTTAAAGCACTGCAGCGTAATGCAGCCCACTGCTCCGGGAAGCACGCTTACCGCCTGCCGGACAGCGCGGATGACCGCAGCATCTCTTCGTGTAACCCCTTTGCTGACTTCACCCGCCCTCGTCTCCATCCGCAGCCGGGGCACAATGGCCTTGATCGTCCCCTGAAAATCCAGCATCACATCGACCGTATATTCTTCGCCGGTCACATATTCCTGAATCATCGCTTCCGGAATATAATCCTTGAAGAAGTCCAGCTCGCGCCTGCTGTGAATTTTCGTTACGCCTTGGCTGGAGCTGCCTCGCCTGGGCTTGATAAGCAGCGGAAATGCCAACGGTTCAACCTGCACTTCCGCTTCGCTGTATACCCTCGGGGTGCGGATGCCATGCTCCGTGAAGAAGGCAAAGGTCTTCATTTTATCCGAGGCGAGTTCATTAAGCTCGACGCTTGAGACCAGCAGACGGACATGCTGCTGCTCAAACAACGCCCGGTTTTCCGCCAGCAGGACCAGTTCGGTATCAATCAGGGGAATGAGCAGATCAATGCGTTCCTCCTTGCATATCGCAAGCAATGTCTCCACATACCGCGGGTCGGCGACTCTGGGAACGAGAACATGCTTGTCCCCGGCAAAGGCCGCCGGTGCGGTTGGTTTATTGTCGGCCGTCACGACCTTGCCCTGAATCCCGCGGCTTGCATAAGCTTCCTTGAACTTGCGGATCAGCGACACTCTTCGTCCCGAGCTTGTAAATAAAATATTCATTTCCCTAGCGTTCAAGTCCCTTCACACTCCCTTTAAATACCGGCATCGTGGCATGATTGCCATTCTGGATACCTTCGGACCGGAATACTTTCCTGACCGACAGCAGCAGGATCCCGACATCCAGCCTCAGGCTGCGGTGCTGCACATACCACAGATCAAGCGCGAACTTCTCTTCCCAGGAAATCGCATTGCGTCCGTTAATCTGGGCCCAGCCGGTGATGCCCGGCTTGACCTCGTGGCGCCGCGCCTGCTCTTCCGTATACAGGGGCAGATAATCCATCAGCAGCGGCCTGGGACCTACGAGACTCAGATCGCCTCTGATCACATTCCACAGCTGCGGCAGCTCGTCCAGACTGACCTTCCTGAGCCATTTCCCGAAGGGAGTCAACCGCACAGAGTCGGGCAGAAGCTGGCCGCTGCAGTCCCTGGCATCGGTCATCGTTCTGAATTTCATCATCTGAAACGGCTTCCCGTGCTGGCCGGGACGGTGCTGTTTAAACAGCACCGGCGAACCCAGCCTGGTCCGCACCAGAACCGCAACCACCGCCATGGCAGGCAGCAGGCAAACAAACAGGGGGACTGCCAGCAGAAGATCCATTAATCGTTTCACAGCATGTCCCTCATCTTTGCGATTAATTTGGGGCCGACAAGGCGGCTCGCCATTCTCTTGAGCGTGCTTCTCATCCGGACATGCGCCGGTAGCCAGGACTGTGCGAAGTGGTGAATCGTATAGCTGTCCGACGTGATGAAGCTTGCCCCGTTAATATAATCATAGGGACTGAAATAGGTTCGCGGATAAAAGGTTACGCCGTTTGCGAGCACCTGATACTCGCCGTTCAGCAGCAGCCCGTGCTTCTCGCAGGTGCGGCTGATCACCGCAGTATTGGTCGTCGTATCGTAGCTTCCGTCCTTGCGGAGAAATCTTCTTTTGTCATAATCCAGCAGCAGCTCGCCGATCCAGGGATGCCCCTTGGCGGCTCCCATCGTCCCGGATTGAAGAAAATGCCCGTCCTCAAACCCGGAGAACGCCTCGTGATCGAGGAAGCGGTCGAGCGGCTTCACGACCTCAACATCGGTGTCCATATAAATCCCGCCATGATGGTAAAGAGCGTGAAGCCGCACATAATCGCTGACGAACGCATATTTGCGGGCCGCATAAGCCTCTTTTACGTACGGATTGGATTGAATATCAAATGAATCCTCGTTCCACTCTATGAGCTGGTAGCCGTTCAGATGCTTTTGCCAGCTCCGCATGCATTTGATAAACAGCTGGGGCTTCGCTCCCCGGCCGAACCAGCAGTAGTGGATGATGCGCGGGATATGAGTTGATGACATTTTCCTTCCTCCTTCAGAGGTCCGGTGAAAAATCCAGGCTGCACATGCGGAAACGTCTTCCGATACCCGCAAGTGCTACAAGCATGTCTATCGTTTGTCACTTGTCGAGATCGCTGTTGTACCCCTGAATTTTTTGAATTAAAATACCTCTGGTGCAAAGCTATCCACGTTAAGGATTGTGATCAGAGCTTTGTCACCTCTATATGTTAAATTCGGGATACAATGGCGAACGCTTACGCTTCTACAGACTATTTCCGCCTGCTCCGCCGGTTGATCACCAGCCCTTCAGAACGGCCAGTTCAAATAATTGCTTTGGTAGTCGAGGCCCAGCGTAATGACACTTTCATAGAAGAAGAAAATCAGGTACAGGACAACGATAGCGTAATAAATCAGCTTCTGGTCCTTCTCCCGGAAGCCCTTGACGACCAATGTCATCAGAATGATTTGGTAGAGGGTGAAATAGATGGCCATCCTGGCAAAAATCCAGTTCTGCGTGGAAATGACCATCAGAATGAAGCCCAAAAGAGATAAATTAACGACAATGTCGGCATGAGCAAAGGTCTCCCGCAGCTTCTCCCTGCCCAGATAAGCGATCACGAGCGGCACCGCGTTAATCAGAACTCTGAGCACATTGGCTCCGCCCTCGGAGAATGTGCTGTACTCCCCGTACTGCGTATCCTTGAGCGCCGAGAACAGCAGTTCCGAGAACTCATTGTATCCAAACACAATCGCAATGGCGACCAGAAGCATTCCGAAGGTCGTGCCCGTCCATGCCTTGCGGCGGACGATAAAGTAGAGCGGAACCATAATAAGCGCGCTTTGATGAAAGAAGGATGCCGCCAGCACCACCATCATATATTTGTACATGCTGCCCTCGAACAAATATTTCGACGCCGCAAACACGATCGCAGCCGCCAGATACTGCCTGATCCCGTTCATGGAAACAAGAAAGGCGCCAGATGTGATGTACAGGTACAAGCCGAGCTCGAACAGCCGCGTATAACGGTACAGGACGACTACAATAAGGGCATTCGTAATCAGCGCGGTTGCAAATATGAGCGTCTGGGGGTCGGCGGAGAAGTTCTTCAGCACCATCTGAAACAGATTAAAGCCGATATCCTTCTGCTGCACGACATAGTCCCACCGGAAATCGGTTTCCCTGTAGCTGTGCATATAGAAGAATGTGTCGCCGATATTAATCCGCAGCCCCGCAACCAGAATAAGCGTGAACGCAGCCAGGGCTGCCATCAGCTTGTTTGGGCTGACCATAGCGGGCCCGGACGGAGAAGGTACGGCAAAATATCTGGCCATCCAGCCAAAAGCAAACACAAGCAGCAGATTCATCCATAATATCGACATTTGCCATTCCTCCTTTCGTCCGGGATCCCGATTCATAAATGCCTCCGGCTTAACTGCCCAATTGATTCATCGCCGCCCTGTTCGTCCGGCGAATGTACAGATAGAGCAGACAGCCCGGCGGTAGAGCGAGCAAAGTGGTCCATTTGCATGGAGATTCGCGCAAAAAACGGCGGTTGTTGGCTATCAGGCTGCTGGAGACATAATGCGTGCATTCCCGCAGCCGCTCCTTGAACGATGGCGCATACCGCATGGCGATTTTACGGAAAAAGCTGAAGCCCCGCGGGTTTCGTTTGTACTGGTGGATCATGTTCATGCTTGAGCCGTCCGGTCTGTATTCGACCACACATAACGGCTCATTCATCACCAGCAGCGGAAACTGCTGATCGATCAATATATATTTGCAGGAGAGGGGGCAATATTTCTCCCCCTGGAAGATCGGATAAGGCGGGAAGGTCCGGGTAAGCTCGGAGCGGTACACCAGCTTCTTGTCCCCTTTGACGCCATGCTTCGCGTAAAGATCGGTAAGCGTGGAAGACTTAAGCCCTTCCGGCATTGCCGTTCCGATCCATTTGCCGTCCGGCGCCATATCCAATCCCACGATTCCCGCATACTGCCCGCTGCCATGCGCTTTCCAGAATGAAGTGATCCGCTCCACGGCATCATCCGGCATATAATCGTCGGAATCAATGCAGACGTTAAGCTCGGTATCGATCTTCTCATAAGCGGTGTTATGCGCTCCGTGCATGCCCTGGTTATCCTGATAATAATAGCGGATCGGCACCATGCCTTCCCTGACCCAGCCTTCGACAAGCGTCCGCGTATCATCGTCGGAGCCGTCATCGATAATAAGCCACACAAAGTCCCGGCAGCGCTGGCGCTTCAGGCTCTCATAGCACAGATGCAGGGTGTAGGCTCTGTTATAGGTGGGTGTAAATACAGTCAGCATCGGGTTCAATGCGCTTGCCTCCCCTGGCTGGCGGCGGCGGCCAATTGATTCATGTAATAATCGCTGAGCCACTTGGCCATGGACCCCGTGTCATATCCGTGCCTGCGCAGCGCCTCGGATGTGTCCTCGTGCTCATAGGTCGTCTCCAGAATACGCTTGGCCCAGACTTCCGGCGCTTCCTGCAAGCTCACGAATTGGAGCCTGCCCGTCACATCGGCCTCGGTCGTAACCGCATCCGATACGATGCAGCGGAGACCGGCGGCCTGCGCTTCAATAAGCACGACGGGAAGCCCCTCGAAACGGGAAGGGAACAGAAACAGATCCATGCCCTGCAGCAGTCTGGAAATATCCGAACGGACACCCAGAAATCTGACATGCCCGGTCAAACCCAGCTTCTCCACCTTGCGTTCTATGCCCGGCTTCAGCTCGCCTTCACCTGCAAGCACCAGCAGCGCTTTCGGATTCTGCCGGTGTACCGCCTGGAACACATCAATGAGATACTCATGATTCTTCTGGTGCGTGAACCGGCCGATATGGCCAATCACCAGGCGCCCCTCCGCATCAAGCTCATCCCGCACCGAGCGTCTGACCTCAGGCTGAAAAGCAAATTCCTGAACGGGCACAGCATTGTGCAGCACAATTAAGGGGCGCTGTCCCTGTATCCGTCTTCCGAACAGCCACTCCCCGGCTTTGCGGGAGCAGGCAAAATAGCCATTGGGATGGTCCTTCATAAAATGCCTGGCGTACAGACGAAACGGCAGTTTCCTGTCAATCCCGAGGTCGCTCAGATGACTGTGGGCGATGCGGCAGGGAACGCCTGCCTTTCTGGCTGCCCGGAGCACGAAGCTGCTGTTCTCATTAATATGGGCATGCACCAGAGCGTACTCCGGATGCTCCGCAAAAAAAGCGTCCAGCCGCTTGAAATACAGCCGGTAAGAGCCGGGTCTGATCTGCGGCATATGATGGATTCTGCCGCCGAGCGCTATAATTTCATCATCGTAATGGCCTTTCCCGGAGCGATGGACCATGAAATCAAACTGGATGCTATTGCGATCCATTTGCCTGTAGTAATTCATGATCATCGTTTCCAGTCCGCCCCGATTCATCACGGTCACCACCTGCAGAATTCGAACCGGTTTCAGAGCTCATCCCCCCTTTGGATCTGGTTCTCATTGCATTCATTGCCTTAAGCATGATATAGAGACTCAGCGGAAGCTTCAGCCTGGCGCAGGTAAAAAATATCCGCCATGGCGCCGCGCAGTAGGCAAGCTCAAGCCCCTTAAGAGCTTCGCGGAATCGCGGACGGGCCACCAGCCTGCGCAGGGACCTGATTTTTCCGGGCAAGGAAGCGGGATTGCCGGCGCTGATGATATGCAGACCCAACCCCACAATGTTCATGCATATCCGATTGGATAGAGCCGCGCGGAATTCAGATGGCAGCCGATGCTCGTCAATGAAGGTTTCCATAAGCCGGTACTGCTGCTCGAACTTCTCAACCAGCAGCGGATTGTAAAGCGATGTAATGGAGGCTGAATTTACGCGCCAATAGTGATAGAGCGGGCGGTTTATAAAGACAAAAGCTTCCGCATGGGAAAATGCATGAATATTAAACAGCGTATCTTCATTTCTGCCGACAATATGGAGATCGATGAATTTCAGCGCTTTATCCTTCAGCATTGCGGAGCGGTACAGCTTGTTCCACACGGTTCCCCAGGCGTCCAGATAATCCGGCTGCGCCAATTCCTCCCGCAGCGGACCGACAAGGCGCCGCATCCATCTGGATTGGATCTCTTCCCCCCTGCTGACGGCTGCATGCGGCAGATCGAACTTTTTGACCCGCGAATGAGTGCCGAACTCACGGATGTAGCCGCACATGACAATGTCGGCCCGCTCCCGGACAGCCGCTCCAACCAGCTCCTCAAACATGGTCCGCTCCAACCAGTCATCCGGATCGACAAACCCGATAAACTGGCCCTCCGCCGCCAGAAGCCCGGCATTGCGTGCCGCTGAAACGCCGCTGTTCGGCTGATTGATGACAACGACTCTGCCGTCCTTCCTGGCATATCGCTCCAATATGGCAAGACTCATGTCCTGCGACCCGTCATTTACGGCGATAACCTCCAGGTTCACATAAGACTGGTGCAGCAGGCTGTCCATACATCTGCTCAAATATTTCTCCATATTATAGATAGGCACGATTATGCTGACTTTGGGCTTCATTTCCATCCTCCATCATGTACGTTGAATAGACCTTATCCAGCTCCTTCACCACCTGGGAGATGGAATATGCAGCCACGTCGTGAAGGCTCATCGCACCCATCCGCCTGCGCAGCTCCTCCGATTGATAAAGCTCAAGCAAGCGGTTTGCGAACTGCGGGGCATCATCAGGCGGGACAATGAATCCGTTTCTCCCGTCCTTGACCAGCTCCGAATGTCCCCTGTTCGCGGTTGCCACAACCGGCAGGGCGCAGGACATCGCCTCCATAATGTTGACCGGCAGTCCCTCCCGCAGACTGGAGGCAACGGCCGCATCGCACATGGGCAGCAGGCGGTCGATATCGTCGCGGTAGCCGATAAAGTCAATCATGCTCCGGACGCCAAGGGCTGCAGCAAGGCTCTGGCACTCCGCAAGCAGCGGTCCATCGCCGGCAAGCAGCAGCTTCAGCGTCGGAGCCTGATCCTTGATCCGGGCGACTGCGCGGATCAGCAGCTGATGATTCTTGTTGCCGTTGAATTCAGCGGCGTAGAAGAGCAGAAATTCATGCTTGCCGTAGCGGAAGCCTTGGCGCAGCCGGTTCCTCTCCTGCGAGCCGACAGGCGCGAAGCGCTGGGTGTTGACACCGACGCCATGCACGCGGACCAGCCGCTTCACTTTGAACCTTCTTGCAGCCGCGAGGGCGTAATCCTCTTCGTTGATGGTAATAAGACAGTCCGTCCGGCGGGCAAGAGTCTTCTCGATCGGGTAGTACAGCAGCCAGTTCAGAAGCGGAGCGCCCTTGCAAAAGTGAAAGCCGTGTGCAGTATACAGAACACTCGTGCCGCTTCTTCTCGCGCTTCTTGCAGCGAGCCGGGTCAGGACGCCCCCCATTGGCGTATGGCAGTGAACAATCCGGTAGTCATTCCTCTCCATGAGGAGCTTCAATTGCCTGCAGCCCTTAATATTAGAAAGACGCAGCGGTGATCGCTCGATGGAAATATTAAATTTCTGATCTGTAAACGGGAGCTCGCTGTCGCCCTTGGCCGCGACATGCACTTCCCAGCCCTGCTCCTTGAAGCGCCGCATGACCGGCAGATGAAACGCTCTGAAATGCGTATCCAGCGTCGCGACAAATAGTATTTTCGGAGGCATGCGGGTGCACCTACCAATCTTCAGGTTAACCGGATACGGACAGCAGCTCCGGAACGGCGATTTTATGATTCGCGAAATCCAGCAGCATTTGCCTCAGCTCCGCTTTGGTATGGGTATGGTAAATCGCCAGCAGATTCTCAATGTCGCCGAAGTCTACTTCGGAGGATTTTCCCACATATATTTTGGGATAGACCTGCTTCTCATGAACCTCTCCGGCGGACAGCAGCTCCTCGAACAGCTTCTCTCCCGGCCTGACTCCCGTGTAACGGATGCCGATCTCCTCCACCGTGTAGCCCGACATGCGGATGACGTTTTTGGCAAGCTCCATAATTTTCACAGGCTCGCCCATATCCAGCACAAATATTTCTCCGCCTTTGGCAAGCGCTCCGGCCTGAATGACCAGCCTGGAAGCTTCGGGAATGGTCATGAAATAACGCACCATATCCGGGTGGGTAACCGTTACCGGCCCTCCCTGCTCAATCTGCTTCTTGAACAGCGGGATTACGCTGCCCCGGCTGCCCAGCACATTCCCGAAGCGGACGGCCACAAAACGGGTGGTGCTGTACCGGGCCATATGCTGAATGACCATCTCCGCAATCCGCTTGGTCGCGCCCATGACGCTGGTCGGGTTAACCGCTTTGTCCGAAGAAATCATGACGAATGTGCCGACACGATAATGATTTGCCGCCTTGGCGACATTCAAGGTGCCGATGATATTATTCTTAAGGGCTTCCTCCGGATTGCGTTCCATCAAGGGAACGTGCTTATGCGCAGCGGCATGGTATACCACATGAGGATGATGGGCATTCATGACCGACATCATTTTGTCCGCATCCTGCAGATCTGCAATTTCCGTGATGAATTCAATATCTGTCTGCCCGAACATTTCCTTCAGTTCCATTTCAATCGTGTAAATACTGTTCTCCCCATGACCGAGGAGAATCAGCTTGTCCGGGTGGAAGCGGGAGATTTGCCTGCAAACTTCCGAACCGATGGAGCCTCCGGCACCGGTCACCAGCACCACCCGGTTCGTGACATATTCCGAGATGCTGTCTATGTCAAGCTCCACCGGCTCCCTTCCGAGCAGATCCTCCACCTGCACGTCCCGGAATTGACTGACGGAAACCTTGCCGGTCGCCAGATCCTCCAGCATGGGGATGATTTGCGTCTTGGCCGTCGTCTTGGCGCATTCGCGGATAATCCGTTTGAGCTGATTTTTATTCAATGAAGGTATCGCGATGACAATATGGTCAATGGCAAGCTCCCGGGTCTTCTCTTCAATAGCCGCAATGCCGCCAATGACGGGAAGGCCGAGGATATCCAGATAATGCTTCTTCGCGTTGTCGTCGATAAACGCCACAGGCATCAGCTCCTTGTCCATGCTGCCGAGCAGCTGCCTGGCCACCATCGTCCCAGCGGACCCCGCTCCTATGATAAGCGTGCGTTTGCGGTCCCCCTGCTGTCCGATATAGGTATCCCGCAGCAGCCGCCAGCACAGGCGAGAGCTGCCGATCAGCAGAATATGCAGCATCCAGGTCACCCCGAGCAGCCGGAAATAGACATCATAGTAGAGGAGCTGCTGGATGCAGGCTGCGGTCACAATCGACAAGGTAATCGCTTTGGCAATATTGAGCAGCTCCCCGAAGCTGGCATACTCCCAGGCCTTCTTATACAGCTTGTAGAGAAAGGCGAATCCATGATGGCTCAGAAGCAGCACAATGGAGCTGCTGATGATTGGAACCGTAAATACGTTTAATGTGGCGCTAACCAGAAAGCGGCTGAAGAAAATGGCTGTCAGTACAATAAAGGAATCCATGAAAATCAAGAAAAATAGCCGTTGTCGATAGGTCAAAGTCAGGCTCACCCTTTCCATGCGATTAGTACAGCCGACAAGTCTCAGCCGCTGATTGTTATTCCCATTGTTTAGAGGGCTTACCTATCGGGTCTTCCCATTAAATGAAAACCCTATAGGTAAATCTCTAACAGCCAAGAGATTTAACCTTGTTTATACTGCCGCTTGTTGTTCTTTATAACGAACGTAAATTCACACTGACAGAAGGATAAGAAGCAGATCCTCCTTCAGCTTCTGTTCAGCACGGCGCCGATGATCGTCGCTCCGGCAAACTCCAGCGAACGTTTGGCTTCCAGCGCTCTGTCCTGTCTGGTTTTGCCGCTTGTGAACAAGAGAATGACTCCGTCGCATCTGGCAGCCAGCGCATTTGTATCATGGTGGCCAAGAACCGGAGCGCTGTCGAAAATCACCTTGTCGTAATGGCCCTTCGCATACTCCAGAACCAAAGCCATCCGTTTGGAGTCCAGCTGCTCGATTGACTGATACATCAGGGGACCGCTTGGAAGCAGATCCAGCTTGTCGATCTCCGTATGGTGGATTGCCTGTTCCGGATCCACCTGCCCGGCCAGCACATTTGTGAGTCCGGCTGCCGTCTCAAGATTAAAGACATGCTGCAGGACAGGCTTCCGGATATTCGTATCCACCAGCAGCACGCGTTCTCCCTGCTGTGCCATGCATACCGCCAAGTTGACGGCAGCGGTTGTTTTGCCCTCTCCTGACGAAGGCGATGTGACAACAACGGAATTGACCGTTTTTCCTCTGGAGGCATAACGGATATTATTGCGTATTGCCTTATACTGCTCCGCAGAAGCGGAATGAGGATGAAGATAGCTGATCAGGCAGGCGCTCACGGCATGTTTTCCCGGTTTATTTCGTTTATGATCCAATCGTTTCACCCCGCAGCGCTAAACTTTTCTTCTGCTTTTGCTTGCCAGGCAGCTTCCGCACCTTCATTCTCGAGACCTGTCCAAGTACCTGCAGGCCCAGCACTTCTTCGATTTCCTGTCCGGATTTCAAGGAGTCGTCCAATGAATCCCGCAGGAAGATCAGGCCGATTCCAATTGCCAGACCAGCCAGGAAGGCGGCATACAGAATCCGGTTGCTCTTGGGATTGATCGGCACAGGATTGGCAAGAGACTGTGCATCCGTCAGTACTTTTATCGAAGTAAAATTCAGCGTTTCACCAGCAAGCCGCGTGAATTCACGAACGACAGAATTGGCAAGAGCGGCTGCAAGCGCAGGATCCGCATCTGCGACGGAAATGATTGTAATTGAAGATCCCTCCACCGCGGTGACGCCAATCTGCTGCCTTAACGCCCCGGGAGAGCGGTTAATGCCAAGATCCTTGATGACTGCATCCAATACGATCGGTTCTCTTATCATAACCTTCAGGGTGCTCATCGTTTCCGGGCTGTCTGCCCCGATAATAATCCTCGATGCGGCGCTGTATAGAGGCGTTTCAGGAATGGAATGGTAGGCATAACCCAGTATCGAAAATAATACCGTCGATGCGGCAGCAATCCACAGGCGCTTTCGAATGACGACAAACAAAGCCTTCAGATTAATCTCTCTTCCCGGTGTTCTTCTAACGCTCCCGTTTCCGAGCCGTTCCGCTTCCATCAGGTCACCCGCTCTTTGCTTTTGTTTTTTATAAAGAACAATATGACTCCATATTAGTTCTTTATATAGAACATGTCAATACAGCAATGCGACTAATTAACCATAATTAATATGCAGCACAATAAAAGTGGATGTTTTGTTATACCTGTTAATATGGAGACAGGCATCCACATTATGTTCTTTCCATTTCTTAAGCACGATAAGATCCTTGGTTTCGTTCATATCCGTCCTGCTCATGCCCTCGTTGACAGCCTTGCGGATGATCGTTTTCCATTCTTCATCCAGAATATCATCCATTTGAAGCCCCGGCTGGTCGCGGTCCTCCAGCAGGAATTCAATGCTGGTATCCAGAGGAGCGGCAATTTTGGCCAGCATCTGAAGCGAAGGATTATTATGCACATTTCGTTCGATATAACTCAAATAAGATTTGGAAACACCCGCAAGGTCGGCAAGCTCTGTTATAGAGTAGCCTTTTTTTACCCGCAGACTTTTTATCCGGTCTCCAATCATAGGAATCTCCCTCATCTTTGTTAATGTCGAGGCGGCTGGACCGCAAGCACGCGCCTGCTTGTTATTTGCATCACCTCGCCGTTTGCAATACAATCATTGTAGTTCTTTATAACGAACATATCAAGCTTCTCAGGCTATATTTGCTATAATGTTAGTAAATCAGATACTAGTAGGAGTTCATATGAAAACAGAACGATATATAACACGGCGTACCTTCCTCAAAAAAAGCGGATTATTATTCGGCGCCTTGCTCGCAGCCCCGATTGCGGGTTTTAGCTATACGCGGTATATGGAGCCGCGGCTGATCCGGATTGTAAACAAAAAACTGGCCTTTCGCAATCTGCCTCGCTCATACGAAGGCTTGCGGATTGTGCATTTCAGCGACGTCCATCTGGATTTTCATTACGGTCTGGACCGGATGGAGGGTCTCGTTGCAAAGCTTCGGGAGCTTCAGCCTGATCTGCTCTGCTTCACAGGCGATCTCTACGATAATTCGGTGGGATCAAGCAAAGAGGGATGCTCCCGTCTGCTGGGCCAGCTGAAGGCGCCTCTTGGCAAATGGGCCGTGCTTGGAAACCATGATTATACGGCAGGCGCGGAGGCTGTCACCTCGATTCTGGAGGACGGCGGTTTTCGGGTGATGAACAACAGCTGGGAGCCGATCGGGCACGAAGGGCAGCCTTTGCGGATTGCGGGAATTGACGATGTCCTGCGGGGCAGCCACGATTTTGATGCGGCTCTCCCGCCAAACGGAAAAGAGCCGTTCACCATTTTGCTTGCCCATGAACCGGATATGGCGGATGAGGCGTTAAACTACAATGTCGATCTTCAGCTGTCAGGACACAGCCACGGCGGACAAGTGCGTCTACCCCACTTCGGCGCCATTTTTACACCTGAGCTTGCACGCAAATATCCGGATGGGTTGTATGTACTCGGGGATGAGAAAAAATTAACGCTTTACACCAATCGGGGGATAGGCGTCTCCACCTATCCCGTCCGCTTCTGGTGCCGGCCGGAAATCACCGTATTGACATTGACTGGCGCTCCTCGAACCTGGTCCTGATCCGCTTACTCAGCAGCAGCCGATGCCTGCGGTCATGACTTGGTGTTGCCGGATGCCTTATCGTTGCTCTTGAGCGACAGGATGGCGGCGTGCAGACTGTTGTTCTTGATCGTATAGGCCGGAGCGCCAACGCCTGCATTGACGGTGGAAATGCCTACTGCCGCAATATTCGAAACAACCCGATTGCCAACAACGGAGGCTTTCAAAATATCGAACGGATCGCCGCGCTTCCAGTAATCGTTCAGCTTGATCAATTCCATACTTGTACTCGTTAGCTTGTCGGCCGTAATCGAATTGTTCTCAAGCGTGACATTCGCCGCGGATTGAACATTAATCGCCTGTGAGTTGCCGCGAACCTTGAATACGGAGTTTTTGATTGTCAGATCCAGCTGCGGATGCTCGCCCAGAAAATTCGTATTGACTGTGGAATTGGAGATAAACGTGCATTTGTCAAAAACATACTTGCCGCCGGCCACGGCTTGAATTGATCCGAATTTGCCGCCTTCCGCCCCTTCAAGCATACAACCGTTGTAGGTCCCCGGCGGTAGCGAGAGCCCGTATTCGGAATTGAAGCCAAGCACCTTCAAATTGTCGAAAATACTGCCAACCGCGCCCCCTACTACAGCCCGCAGCGTCGGTTCGCCATGAATCGTCATATTCGTGATGCGGATTGGCTGACCCCAGACCGCTAACCCCGAATCGCTTTTCTTATTGTTGTACATCGTAATATTCGAAACGCTGACCCCGAACGGAACCTTCGACGTTACCGCAAATCGGGAATCCTTCAGCACCATCCCGTCGATCGTTATATTTGGACCCTCAAAATACGTGTAGGAATCGTTCATTTGATTGCCGATGAACGCGGCATCGTTGGTGGCGGATATACGCGAGCCGTCAAAATGATTGTTGATCACCCGCGCTCCCGTGAACGGCTCTGATACCGCAAGGCCTATCGCTCCCTTGGATCCCAGTTCATTGCCCTCCACTACCGCATCACGGCCATCATAGAGAATCACGTCATATGCTGCATTATTATAGAATCGATTGTTTTTAATATTAATATTGCTGTTCCGGTTGCCGTTCTCGCCGAAGCCGCCTTCCACATCGATGCCGGATTGCGGTGCGACGCCTTTGATATCATGAAGAATATTTTTGCTGATGGTCACATTATCCGCGCCGCCGACAGTAATGCCCTGGCGCCGGTTAAAGGCGAATTCCGAGTTGGTGACGAGCGCATTGCGGGTCAAGGCGCGGTTCCAAAACTCCATATAAGCGCCTTTGGTGCCCGCTTTGGCATAGACCAAATGAAATGAACTGGCCTTCGCCGGAATATCAATCAGATCCCGCATTTTCACATTTGGCAGCTTTTTGATAAAACCGCCGGCTGCATTGTAGAAAACTAAATCGACAACATTCGGCAAATTAACCGGATTGGCAAGTTCGAACTGACGCTCTGTCTTGAAAATCGGATTGGAGAAATCAAGCTGCGCCTTCGTTCTGATTTTTTTCGCATCCGCGACTGGACGGCCGAGGTCGTCGATGCCTCCTGAGACGAAATTTCCTTCATACAGGTCCTTGACCAGCGTATTTTTCCCGCCCAGAGCCAGACCGTCGCCCGTAAGATTAATCGCCTTGATGCCGTCGATGGTCAGGTTAATGGCTCCTTGGGTCTGAATGCCGTATCCGCTCTCATGTGTCCCTGAGGTATGCGGACTGTCTTTTTTCGTAAAATCATGAGTATCTTTGTCACCGCGGTAGGTTCCGCCCTTGAGCGTTACATTATCGGCCCCATAGCCGATATACATGATCTCGTAGGCTTCGCGTCCGTTGGTTTCCTTCTGGAGCACTGCATCGCTTGGCAGCTCGAAGCGCATGTTCCCTACCATATTGATCCGGCTGTTTTTGTCGATCAGGTATTTTCCCGAAGGCAGCGAAGCAGCTTGAATATTATTCTGATGGGCCCATTGCAGTGCGGCGTTGATTCCCTTCGTCGTTTCTACCGGATGTGTCCCGTTATTATAAATCCCGAACCGGGAAAGCTCGATCAGATAAGGAATCCGAGCTGCTTCAGCACCTTCTGCCGTTGTCGTCGAAAACCCCGGATGCCATACGAGCGATATCATCATAATGAAGGCCGCTGCCAACATTTTGATCTTCATAACTTGTCCCTCCCCTATGAATATTGTCGAAGCATGAGGATGAAATAACAAAGAGAGAGTCCTGATCAAGCTCTTTGTTATTTTCACTATAGCACTGCGAAAAGCCTGTCCGTGATGGACAATCATACTAACTCCCAAAATTTGTTTGGCCCTCGAATCCATTTCATATAAGGCTTTGGCATTAAGAAATGGATTCCCTCATATGACATATTCAGCGGAGAATGGGCTCAATTTTTGATAAACAGACACATATATCCCAGACTAGCATAGTCTTTCTTTCTCAAATCATCCAGTATCTTCTTATGAAACAGGGAAGCATGTTCGTAATTTTTGGTATAGGACTGGATCAGCTTGACCGCCAGCTCCCTGGAAAGCTCCTTGTGATAAGAGGCCATACCGATAAGATGCAGCTTAATCATGGCAAAATCAAGAATCAGCATCCTGTAGCAGTCAAAAACCGGAATGCCCTGCGACATCTCGCCCAGTACGCGGCTGTAGATGGCGTTCAATATATAGTTCTCCAATATTTGCGGATTGCTGTCGAGAAAAGGGGCGGTGTACTGTTCATATGATTCCGTGTATACATCCAGAATCGATTCCAGCGATGCGTCTGTGGCCTTCATCCCCCTCGTATAATCATTCATACATTCCCGATACCGGGTATTCCATAGCGTATCCTCCAGAACCCCCATCAAGCAGTTGTTCAGGTACTGCAGCTGAAAAGCGGGATCGACCGGAAAAACGTTATAATCCAGCAGCTCTTCGTTGTGGGCAGCCTCATGCCGGAATTCAAGCAGGAAAGCGGGAATATCCCTGAATTTCTTCTCCTCCATTATGAGGTTGACATTATCGCAGAACACACCGAGCAGGATCAGACGATGCGGCAGGCTGAACTGCCTGTAGCGGATAATTTCCATCATCATCCCGCGAATCTGCGGCAAATAATAATCACGCTTCTTCTCGTTATGACCGCTGCTGGTTACATGCCTGAATGCAAGTATGCCCGGATCTCCCGGGGACGCTTCTTCAAAATCCATCGCCTGGCGATCCAGCAAAATGACTCTGGCCGCTTCCGGACAGGAGAGCTGCAGAGACATCTCCGTCGCAGCCCCCGCCTGATTCACGACCCGCGGATACGTCCGGCAGGTTTGCGACAGATACTCTTCCCCCAATGTCGCTTGAATGGTGCATAATCCCCCATCCAGCATGGAGCAGTTCCCGGTTTCGGGGTTCAGCTGCATTTCCGCGTAATCCTGGGCACTGCCATTTTTTTTGACGGTCAAATGGTCGTTCAGCTTATTTCTCATCCCGCTGTGGTTTACCGTTTGGTAGCGGTTATAGCTCTGTTTGTCGATGCTGATGCCCCACCAGGCGCAGCAGGTATCCTCGCAGCTGCTGCCGATGCACGAGAATTGCTTCAAATAGTGAGGGACGGCTGTCTGATTATTTGTCATGCCCATTTTGAACTGCCTCTTCTCTTTCATGATCCTGTCTAATTCATATATCGGCTGCCCGGGATCATTTGATGCGGTGAAAAAAAACGGAATGCCCCAAACAGGGCATTCCGCATGTACTGTTGATCTTTTTTTGCTTCATCGGCTTTCTTCACTTTATCATTTATCGCCATAATTTGTAAACTAGCACACTCTCCTGTCGATCATCTTCTTAATTGAGGGGATGCCAGCGTCTGTGCCAATGCGTTCTCCAAGGGCGTGGCAGCCAAGCCGAACCGTTTGGTGAATGAACTGCTGTCCACGATAAAATCCTGCTCGAACTGGTACAGCATTTCGATGCTTTCCCGCGCTTCCGGCAGGAACAACCCGCCTAATCGAAGCATACCTTTGCCCATGGACCGGATAGCGGCAGGAAATCCCGCAAGCCGATAGGCGGCTGCGGCAAACTCCCGTGTCGTGACAGTGTCAGCATTCGGCACATGCCAGGCACGCCCGAATGCGCCCTCATCCCGACTTAATGCGACAAGCGCCTTGCCAAAATCGTCAATAAACGTATATGTGTGCTTCTTATCGGGATTTCCCAGGACGGTGCATGGTTTCCCTTTCACGATGGATTGGAAGAACCGCAAGCCCACCGACGAGCTGCGGACGTCCGGCCCGAAAAAATCCGCCCCTCTTCCCATTGCCACCTGGAGCTTGCCCTCCTGATGCAGCTGCAGCAGCCGGCGGGACATCTCCGCCCGGACCCTTCCTTTCCTTGTTGCGGCGGCGTATGGCAGCCCTTCATGCATGATTCCGCCTGCCTGCCCGTACATATATACATTTTCGGCAGCGACAAGCTTCGCTCCCGCGTCCATAGCGCCGGCGGCAATATGATCCTGGAAAGAAAGGAACATATGTTCCCATTTCTGATACGGAGGCTGCGCACATTGAAAGACGACTTTCGCTTGTTTCATAATCGCCTTGGTCTGATCCTTGTTCATGAAATCCGCCTTCAGCACGCGCACTCCGGATGGAACCGCCGCTTTCCCGCTTAGACTGACCATTGTGACCGGTTCCCCGCAAGCGGCAAGCTCTCTCATAACGGACATGCCGAGCGGTCCCGTTCCCAGTATTACATTCATCGTATGTTCCTCCTCCTTAAATCTGTTGGACTGGTCAAAAAAAGAATAAACCCTATAGCAGCTATAGGGTCAATACTTTTCGTACAGGTATTTGGAGCTCTACGATAAATTCATCCGGCTTCATCATTTGGGCCATATCCACCAGATACTGCTCCATAGAAGGACCACTCTCTTTATAGTGATTCCTCTCCATCCATTCCACCAATTTAAGATAGACGCGCTTGCAGGATTCCTCGTTAGGAATTCCGCAGTAGAGTGCGGTGATATATTCGCCTCCGGGAATAATCCGGGTATAAGCTTCCGGCACTTGAGCTCCGGGAAAATCGGTAGACATACAAAATTCAAGATCGGAATCATTGCGGTCGAAGGTCATGATATTCTCATGATAGATGGTCAGCAGCCGGTTCGGGACCAACCCGCAGGCTTCGGCTTTTTGGAACAGTTCAGTAAACTGAACAATCGAAGCCTCCATGCCGCAAGCCGATCTCCTTCGATCATACAAAATATATTGATCGGGAAGCCGTTTCAACTCCACAAGCACATCAAGATTCTTAAGTCCGCTCCCCAGCTCTCGGAGGTATCCGATCTGATTCTTTCGCTTATCTATCGATTCTACAATTCTCGCTAATTGTTCAATCTCTGCTGCCGTTTGCCTGCGCTTGGCTTCCAGCTTTTCCAACAGGCCATCCAGACTGTCGCTGGTCATGGCTGCTTTTATTTCATCAAGCGAGAAATTCAGCGCCTTCATATCCTGAACTATTTTAATCACGAGAATCTCGGAATTGGCGTAATAGCGATAACCGGTGGAGGGGTCAATATGACCAGGGTTCACCAAACCGATCTTGTCGTAGAAACGTAATGTTTGCACGGAGATGCCGCAAATCTTCGACGCCTGGCCGATGGAATAGTATTGATCATGACGCATGGCGCTTAACTCCCCTTTTGTGATAACTGGTATGATTCTCATGTTAGACGGTGAATTCCCTTTAATCAAGCATCCTAATAAATCAGCTGCAGGAAACCGGAAAAGGGGCCCCCGTGAGGGCCCCTTGCTTCCGATTGCGATTTAAAACTTCAGCCTTTGATGCCCGAAAGCGTTACGCCCTCAATAATATACCGCTGCCCGATGATATAGACGATAAGCACCGGAATAAGCGCGATCGCTGCTCCCGCCATCATCAGGGTCCAGTCCGTCGCGTACATGCCCCTGTACAGGTTGAGCATCATCGGAACGGTAAACTTATCCGGGCTGTTGAGGAAAATCAACGGATTAAAGAAGTTGTTCCACATGCCGAGGAAGGTGAATATCCCCAATGCCGACAATGCCGGCTTGATCAAGGGCAGCATAATCCGCGAGTAAATCGTCCATCGGTTGGCCCCGTCCACGATAGCCGCCTCTTCCATTTCCTTGGGAATGCCCTTGAAGAACTGGCGGAGGAGAAACACCCCGAAGGCATTCAGCAAAGCAGAGGGAACAATGATCGACAGATGGGAATCCAGCCAGCCGATGTTCTTCATTATAAGATACAGCGGAATAATCGTAACCTGTCCAGGAACCATCATGGTGGCCAGAAACATCAGAAACAGCGGCTCTCGCATGGGAAAACGGATCTTGGCGAACGCATAAGCGGCCATGGAACAGGTTAGCAGCTGCGACAGAACGACGATCACATTAATATAGAAGCTGTTGAAGTATGCCCGGCCAAACGGCAGCGCCGTCAGAGAGTCCTTGAAGTTGGACCAGACAAAGGGGCTTGGAATCCACTTCGGCGGCACGATGAATACCTGCGATAAATCCTTCAGCGCGCTAAGCACCATCCAGACGAAAGGGAGTGCCATCACGCAAGCCCCCAGAATCAGCACAAGATGGAGCGCCAGGGTGGAAATACGGAAGCCTTTTAGCTGCATATCGCTGCTCCTCCTTACCGAATCTATTAGTCCTCGTAATGCACCCAGCGTTTGGATATGCCCATTTGAAACAGCGTCAGCGACAAAATGATCAGAAACAGGATTACCGCCGCCGCCGTGCTTTTGCCAAATGTAAAGTCTACAAACGCTGTCTCATAAATATGGAACACAATGGTATAGCTGGCCTTGGCCGGCCCTCCTGAGGTCATGACGAAGGACTGGTCGAATACCTGAAAGGAACCGATGATCGACATGATGGTAACAAAGAAGGTGGTCGGCGAGATCAAAGGAATGGTAATATGGCGCAGCTGCTGCCACTTGCTTGCTCCGTCAATCTGGGAAGCTTCATAATAGCTTGCCGATATGCCCTGCAGACCCGCAAGAAACAGCACCATATTGCCGCCAAGCCCCATCCAGATGCTGAGCATAGCAATGGACGGCATAACAAAATGCGTATCCGTCAGCCACATCGGCCCTTTGATCCCGAACCATTCCTTCAAATACAGATTGATGAGCCCAAAATCCGCGTTGAACAACCACATGAATACGACGGCTACCGCAACCGACATCGTGATGTTCGGCATGAAATAGATCAGCCGGTAGAGCACTTTTCCCCTTACCCGGTTGAGTCCGATCGCGACGAGCAGAGCCAGCAGAATGCCGGTCGGCACCGTCAGCAGGGTGTAATAAAGCGTATTGACAATGGCGATCCGGAATTCTTCATCCTTGAATTGGGAGATAAAGTTATCCAATCCGACAAATGACCGCTCTCCGAAGCCATCCCAATTCATCAAACTCAGCACAAATGCCATAATGAGCGGAAGCAGCGAGAAACAGAGCAGCCCGACGAATTGCGGGAAAATGAAGAAGTATCCCCAGAAGCCGTCCGTCGTCTTGTTGTTCAAGGGCTGCCGGTGCGGGCCAATTTCCGGGCTTATGGTGCCTGCTGCCTGTGTTTGCCTGGTATTCACATCCATCGTCATCCCAACTTTCTTTTGCTGGCCTTATTTCTTCTTATATTCGTCGATTTTTTTGTTGGCAAGATCCTGAATCTCCTGCATGGCCGTATCCAGATCCTCATTCTTGAGCCAAAGCGCTTCAAAACGGGAGTTAATGTCCGTGCTGAGTCCTGGAATGCCGGCTTCGGCAGGCGTCAGCGCATAACCGATTTCCCGTGCATCGAGAAACAGCTTCGCATGCTCCGGCAGATTGCCTTCCAGCACCACATCGTCCGCTCCTTTGACGGACGGAACAGCGTTGCCGCCGCCCTGCAGGCGATAGATCTGGCCTTCTTTACTGACGAACTCCGTCAGGAACTTGTAGGATGCTTCTTTTTGCTTGGAAGCTTTATTCAACACCATATAAGCAGTGGGAATACCGGCTGGCTCAATTTTGTTGCCTGTATTGGTCGGCCAGGTTACCACGTCATATTCGAGACTGGCATTTTTCTTGAACAGCGGGAGGTACCAGCGTCCGGCCCCGACAAATCCGACCTGATTGGACATGAACATGGCATCGCCGCCTTGGCCTTTGGGAAGTGTACCTGAGAAAGTAATATTTTTGGCCTTCACGTTATCATAGAGGAACTGGAAGGCTTCCTTTGCTTTCGGATCGGAGTTGCCGACATAGGCTCCAGACTCGTCATATACTTTACCGCCGTTAGCGGTTACCCAGCTGTGGGTGCTGTTCCAGGAATTATCCAGCACATAGCCGTATTTGCCGGTTGTGCGGATTTTCTCGGTCATCAGCTTGAATGCGTCCCACGTCCATTCGCCCTTCTCCTGAAGATCTGCAGGCATATCGGTGACTCCTGCATCCTTCAGCACCTTCTTGTTATACCAGAGAACCATGGGATTACAGTCCACCATGATGCCGTAAATTTTGTTGTCGCGCTGCGCTGCGCCCCACAGTCCTTCGTAGTAATCCTCCTTCTTCAGCGTGCTGTCCGACACTTCCATCAAGGGTGTTAGCTCTTCAATGCTGCCATTCTCAATCAGCTTCACGATGAAGGCATCACCCGCATAAAAGATATCCGGCGCCTTGCCGCCCGTAAGCTGCGTTAGGATTTTCTGATCGTATTCGCCGGGAATCGGAATAAGCTCGGCTTCAATATCGGGATGCTTGGCGTTAAAATCCTTGGTAAATTCCTGAAATCTTGTCAATTCGCCAGGATTCCCCCATGTCGCCCAGGTAATTTTTACTTTCTCCCCTTTGGGCGGCGCTGTATTTCCCCCTTCGGTCTGAGCTTCTTCATTGCCTGCCGCACAAGCCTGCAGCAGAATCGATAGAGTAAGAACAAGAGCCAGCAGCGACCATTTTTGCTTTTTCATTACGAATTCCTCCTTTAAATTGTCTACCCATGCCGCCACTTCTACTAATGGAAGCGCTTTTATTATAAAATACGAGAATTTTCAAGAAAACGGGTTTTGTTCCGATAACGTGTCTTGTTTTCCGCTGTTTGCTTGTCCTCCCGGTTTATGGGGCTGTCCGTGATATTCACCCGGCGAGAGTCCGACAATTTTCTTGAACTGCTTGCTGAAGTGCTTGACGTCGTTGAAGCCCGACTGCTCCGCGACCTCATAGACTCTCAGCGTTGACTCCGCCAGCAGCTCCTTGGCCCTGTTGACTCGCAGGGCAATCAGATAATCGATAAAGTTCTTCCCCGTCACCTTCTTGAACATTTCGCTGAAATAATTCCGGCTGACATTGACTTCATCCGCCACCTGCTGCAGGGAAATCGCCTCGGTGAAATGCTCCGTCATGAACTGCACCGCCTGCATCACAATCCGACCGTGAAGCGTGGTGTCCGGAATTCCGGAATCATTCGTCACCGGCATGCTGCTAAAGCAGGCCTCCACATGCTCCGCAATATCCGCCGCAAAATCAAGCTTGCTAAGCTTGCGGATATGATGCACCATCGCCGTATTGTTATGCTTGCTTAACATGAGCAGGCTGAGCAGCTGCTCGGCTTCAACAATGACCTGCTGCTTCGTCTTGAATTGGCGGCTCCAATGGCCGGTGATCCGCTTCAGCTGGAGCAAGGCTTCGGAATGATTCTCCACAGCCAGCGCTTCCTTGAGCAGATGCATAATGTCGCCATGATCGGGAAGAGGCTGGCAAGCTGGCTGAGGCCTTTCCTCTGCCATCACGATGCTGCCCGGACCGTAAAAGAATGTATCCTCGAGCGCCTGCTGCGCTTCCGCAAAAGCAGCCTGAAGCTCCCGCAAATCCCCATGCAGCCGGCTGATCCCAGCCGCATACACATCATCGGCCAGCTCCCCGCCCCGGACGGCTTGGCCGACAACCTCCTCCGCCCGCCCCGCTGACAATATCCGCTCAGGAATAACCGCTATCAGCAGATCCGGGTGGATTGCGGCGGCGGCAGGAGCTTCCAGCCTTTCATACAAAAGGGTCTTCATTGATCCAATCTCCCGGCTTAGCCGGACTTCAGACTCCAGAGAATGCGGCTTGATGCCATGAACCTGAAGAACAGCCATGCCGTAACGAGGCGGAATATCCGTCAGATTCACTATCAGCGAAGCGCAGGCCTCCTCATTGCCGTGAACGGCCTTAATCAACAGCTTCTCCAGCTCTTCCTGCTGCTCGGCAAGCTGCTTGTCCCGATACTTCTCGAGCAGCTCCCGGTTCGCCTGCTCCTCCCGGAGCTTCACGCGCATCTGGTCCAGAATCGTCTTGAGCGAATCGGCGTTCAATGTCGGTTTCAGGATATAATCGGACGCGCCCAGCCTGATCCCTTCCCGCACATAATCGAAATCGCTATGGCAGCTGAGCAGCAGAACCTTGACCCAGGGACATAGCTCCCGCGCCCGGCGCGTCAGCTCCAGTCCGTCCATCACCGGCATGGCGATATCCGTAATCAGAATATCCACTTCCCCGTTCTCGAGCCACTTCATCGCACGCATGCCGTTTGCGGCTTCGCCCACCAGCCGGTAGCCGTTTCCCTCCCAATCGAACGTGGCGCGAAGTCCGGCCCTGGCCATGAATTCATCGTCAACGAGCAGCACTCTGCACATATTTATCCTCCTTTCTCCGCGAGAACGTAATCAGCACCGAAGTGCCTTCCCCTTCTCCGCTGGCCACTTTTACCCCGTAGGCATTACCGTAATACAGCTTGATCGTTTGATCCACATGCCGCAGCCCGATGCTCGTCATCCCTTTCGTCGTACGCTCCTTGCTGCTGATCAGCAGTTGGCTGATCCGCTCCCTGTCAATGCCGACTCCGTCATCCTTGATCCGGATGAGCAGATCCTCTCCCAGCTGCTGCACCTGGATGGCGATCGTCCCCTTCTCATCCTTGGGAGCAATCCCGTGGAAGATGGCATTCTCCACGATCGGCTGCAGCAGCATGCGGGGGATCGGAACGTCGAGCAGCTCTTCCGGACAGTCTGTATACAGCTCAATCTTGTTCTCGTACCGGTACTCCTGGATAATCATATATTTCTCCAGCAGCTCAAGCTCACCGCCGATGGTGCCGAATACGCCTCCCCGCTCCAGGCTCCCTTCCAGCAGCTGAACAAGCGTCGTAACGGCATTATCCACATCATTCGTGCGGTTGAGCTTGGCCATCCAGCGAATGGAGTTCAGCGTATTGTACAAGAAATGGGGATTGATCTGGTAGCGCAGAGCGCGGATTTCCGCCTTCTTCTTCTCCGATTCCTCTTCCGAGATACGCTCGATCAAGAGCGCGATCTGTCCGATCATTTTGTTGAAGCTGCGCCCCAGCTGGCCAATTTCGTTTCGTCCGATGTGACCGCTTCTGACCGTCAGATCCCCGGCTTCGCCCTTCTTCATCAGCCGGCTGAGGTTGACGAGCGGATTGCCGATTTTGCGGATTCCGAATACCCCCATGCCGACAGCAAGCACGATGGAGCCCAAAGCGATCCAGAGCGTAAAATTGCGGATACTGGCAGAGTCTGCGGTCAGCTCCTTCAGCGGAACAACACCGACTACATGCCAGCCGTTATCCAGTTTCTCGGGAATAACCAGCGTTTTCTTCTTATCGCTATCGCTCTCCCGCATCTTCTCCGGCAGCTCGATCCTTGAGGCTTGTCCGTATTCCGCCGGGTCGGGGTGATAGAAATAACGGTTCTCGTCATTGGTCACATAGATATAGCCGGTATCGCCGAACTGCACACGATCAAGCTCGTCAATGAGCAGATCGGCCATGATTTCATAGAACATCACGCCGATGATCTCCCCCGTCTCCCAGCTGCGGATGGCGCGGCCCAACCCGAATACGGGAAAGCCCATTTCCGTTTTCTTCAGGTACGAGGTTTGCGAAAGTCCGAACCAGACCGTATTGCCGTTCGCCTTCAGAATGGCTTCATACCAGTCGGAATCCCATTGATCGGGGACGGACATGAGAGAGTCTCCGCTGAACACGGAGTTGTTGCGTTTTACATCGAAGATGTAGATGTCGAGAATTTCCGTGGAATTGATCATAATGGATGTCAGCAGCTCTTTGCCGTTCTTCACCATCTCATTGAGTTCGTATGGGGTGGTCTCCGGCTTTTGCTCCAATACCTCCTGAATGAGCTTGCTGTTGAGCACCATCATGGAGGAGTCGTCAAGCTTCTTGAAGAACAGATTCAGCTTGTCGCTGACCTGCGTGATGGTAAGGGACGCCACCTTGCTGACCTGCTCCTCCACAATAGCCGAGGATTTGTTATAGGACAGGAAGCCCATTACAAGTACAGGAAGCGTCATGCCGATAAAACAAAACAAAAACAGCTGAATAACGATCGATTGCAGATGCCGAAACCGAAACCGCATGAGGATTCATCCTTTCCTGCCAGATTTGATTATCCGCTTACAGCTTTGGAGCTTTACCTCCCTTCTGATTGTAAATTTCCATAGCAAAAAAACCATGGGCAGGACGACTGGGTTAAAAACAAATCTCGTCACCACCTCATCGCTAAGGATTGACCCTTTAATTCGCCACAGGCGGGATATCCCCCTTCTTTGGGTGCCATTTTAAGGTAAACAAGTTGGAGGCAAGCCCCATCCTGACTCGATGAATTCCATACAAATAGAAACAGACGCGCTTTGGAAGCACGCCTGTTTCTATTTCTTACTATTAAACTTATATCAAGTATATGCTATTATACCTCCGTCTAAAAGCATGGTGAAATAGTCTGACATAATGCTCTTTCAGAAAATCACAAGCCTTCTAGGCCAGCAGTCTTCTCACATTGCCCAGCCCTATGCGGGTGCCGGTCCGGCACTCTTCCATGCCTTCAAATTCTATGGAGATATATCCGTCATAGCCGGACTCCTTCACAATTCGCAGCACCTCCGGAATGTCGATGTCGCCTTGACCCGCAATGGCGCCGCGAAGGAAATTGCCTGACGCTGTCTTGAACCAGCCCTCGCCGGGATCGCGGTATGAGGGGCGGAGATAGAAGTCTTTAATATGCACCATGGAAGCATAAGGGAGATTCTTCTTCACCGCCGATACCGGATCCTCGTCCGCGCACATAAAATTGCCGATATCCAGCGTTGTCTTGAAATTTGGCCGGTCCACCGCATGAATAAGCGCCTGCACACGATCGCTTGCCTGGATAAAATAGCCGTGATTCTCCACGCTTGTCGTAATTCCGAACCGGGCCGCATAATCCGCGACCTGCCGGCAGCCCTCCGCAAGCCGCGGCAGCTGCTTCAGAAAATGGCTCATGGATGTATCCGGATGCGAAGCGACATCATGGCGCATCAGCTTGACGCCAAGGCTGCGTGCAATGTCCACTTCCCCCTTCAAACGCCGGACTTCCTGCTCGAAGGCCTGGTCATCAAGCGCAGCCAGATTGCCCCCTACCGCATAGTTGGAAATCGCAATGCCCGCTCCCTTGGCGCGCTCCACGATTTGTCCGGCAAGCTCCGGCGTTTGCGCAAAATCAAGACCAAGCGGCACAATTTCCACATGCTCTCCGCCTTCGGCGGCAATCCAGTCAATGACATCCAGCACTGTCATTTCGCCTTTCCTGACCGCTTGCCACAGGCTGTACGTGCTGACACCGATTTTCACCTAATATCTCCTCCTGACAAATCGTTTCTTGAACATCTTAAAAAATGCATCCATCCGCTCCCAAGCTGCGTCATTGATGCTGTTATATAGAGAGCGTATCATACTTTCCAGCCGTCATCGAGAGCCTGCAGCAGAATAAGCACTCGTTCTTTGTGCCTGTTGACAACAAAAAAGAGTTATGAGAACATTACCTAACGACCGTTAGGAAGGTGATTTTATGAGCAAGCTCAATATTCAGAAGGCTGCGCTCTCCCATTTTGCCCGGAGCGGCTATGAGGGGGCCTCCCTGAGTCAGATTGCCGATGAGGTTGGCATCAAGAAGCCGTCTATTTATGCGCACTATAAAGGTAAGGACGACTTGTTCCTGCATGTTGTGCGGGATGTTTTTCATACCGTGCAGCGCCGGATACTGGAATATTTCCAGGCCCGCAATGGTGAGCCTGTGGAAGACATTTTGAATGGATTGTTTGGATGGATCCGGCAGGAGTACGAGCAGGATGACGCCGCCAAGTGCTTGCTGCGCATGGTATATTTCCCTCCGGACAAGCTATATCAGGAGATTGCGGATATCGCCAATCCGTTCATTGACGGGATGCAGCGCAAATTGATTTCCTACTTGAGGCAGTCCCATCAAGTCGGAACATTCCTGTGCACGGACTATGAAGAAGCCGCGGTTGCTTATATAACGCTTGTGGACGGAGCGATCATCGAATTGATATACGGCGGGCCCGAGCGTTACGGCAAGCGTGTGCAGGCAGCGTGGCTCATTTATTGGCGGGGAGTAACTTCCCAAACCGGAAGGGATTTGACATCATGAATCGGTATTGGATCTATGTGATTTTCGCCGGCCTGCTTGAGGTGGTATGGGTCTCAGGCCTCAAATATTCCGATTCTCCTCTGGAATGGATCGGTACCGGCGCGATCATCGTGATCAGCTTTGTCGCCATTATTGTATCCAGCAGCAAGCTGCCGGTAGGGACGGTCTATGCTGTCTTCACCGGCCTTGGGACGGGCGGATCGGTAATCGTGGAGATCCTGCTGTTCCATGAACCTTTTAAACTATCAAAAATCATTCTCGTCGCGATCCTGTTGGCCGGAGTCATCGGTCTGAAATTCGTCACCGGCGACAATCCGAAGAAGGAGGCTGCATAATGGCTTGGGCTGCAATTATTTTGGCCGGGTTTCTGGAAATCTTCGGTGTGATCAATATCAAACGCCTCACGATGAAAAAGTGGGACGCTGCTCTTTATCTGTTTTTGTTATTCGGCTGCAGTCTGTATCTGATGTCCTTTGCGATGAAAACTCTGCCGATGGGTACGGCTTATGCCGTCTGGACAGGGCTCGGCACCGTATGCGCCACTCTGCTTGGCATGTTCAAGTACGGCGAAAACAAAGAATGGCGCCGGCTGCTCTTTATCGCCATGATTATAGGTTCGACTGTCGGATTGAAGCTGGTTTCCTGAAGAGCTTGCCTGTTGTATAAAGCTTGATCCAACAAGAAGAAACGGCTATCGCCGTCCTTTTGGCGGTGCGGTTAGTTTCTTCCCGCAGAGATATAAGCAAAGCAAAGTAAGGTGGAATTTTATACTTTCTGATGGATAAAAAAATACGGCTCGCCCGTAAGCGAACCGCATAAATGAGAATAATTAATTCCCGGGAAATAAAATTAAAACGCCTTGGCTTATGCGCTGCGTGTCTCTTTCTTCACATTCACCGTTTGGCTTTCCTTTTGTATATTTACACGTCTGATAAATAATGCAATGACAAGTCCGATAATCGCCACAACCATGGCGAATATAAAGGCATTTTGTATGCCGGCAGTCAACGCTCCCAGAGCTGCAGCCGGTTCAGAGGGATCCGCCGCCGACTCCATGAATTTCTTTTGACCCGCTGTCATGATGCTGACCGCCAGCGCCGTGCCGATTGCACCGGCAACCTGCTGCAGGGTGTTCATGATCGCCGTTCCATCCGGATAGAACTCGCGGGGCAGCTGATTGAGACCGTTGGTCTGGGCAGGCATGAATACCATCGCGACGCCGATCATCAGACAGGAATGCAGCACGATGATCAGCGCCGTTGTAGATGCCGCTGTAATCCCCGCGAAGAACCAGAGCACGACTGCGAGGATAATTAGTCCGGGAATGACCAGCCATCTCGGGCCGTATTTGTCGAACAAATGCCCCATGACCGGCGACAATGCACCGTTAATAATTCCTCCCGGCAGCAGGATCAAGCCGGCCGTTAAAGCGGACATGGACATTCCTGTCTGCAAATACATCGGAAGAATCAGCATAGAGGACAAAATCACCATCATGCAGATAAATACCATCAATACCCCGACAACAAACATCGGATATTTGAACGCACGGAGGTTGATCATCGGCTGCTTCATCGAGAATTGACGAAGCGCAAACAGCAGCAGCGCCACAATTCCGATCGCCATCGCAACGATGACCTTGGTGCTGCCCCAGCCTCCTTCACCCTCACCCGCGCTGCTGAAGCCGAACACGATGCCGCCGAAGCCAAGCGTCGAGAACAGGATCGATGTAATATCAAATCTGGGCTTGGTGATCGTCGAAACATTCTGCATATACAAAATACCGAAGGCAAGCGCGATCAGCAGAAACGGAAGCGACAGCCAGAAAATCCAGTGCCAGCTCAGGTTCTCGATCAGCAGTCCGGCAAATGTCGGGCCGATCGCAGGAGCGAACATAATTACTAGGCCGATAATACCCATAGCCGCTCCCCTTTTCTCAACAGGGAAAATAATAAGGATCGTATTAAACATCAAGGGAAGCAATAAACCTGTTCCAATCGCCTGCAGAACCCTTGCAACCATCAGTATTTCAAAAGAGCCTGAAAGCGCCGCAACCAGCGTCCCCAGAATGGAGAACAGAAGCGATGCCACAAACAGCTGTCTTGTGGTGAACCACTGCAGAAGCAGGCCAGAAACGGGAACGAGAATTCCCAATGTGAGCAAATAGCCTGTCGTCAGCCACTGGACGGTTGCCGGCGTAATATTGAGCACCTGCATCAAATCGCTGAGGGCGACATTAAGCGCCGTTTCGCTGAACAATCCGATAAATCCGCTGAGCAGCAGGGAAACCATAATCGGGATAACTTTAAACGTTTGACCGGGGTCTATCTTTGTTGAACCTGTCGGCATGCTTGCTTCCATGTTTCCTCATTCTCCCATTCATATCTATCTCTATGTTTTTATTGTTTGTTGCTTTGATGCCATAGCTGACTCCAAGGTCTGCAGCAAAATCATTCCGAAGTCCGCTGCGCGCATTTGTGAACGATAAACGGGATGTACCTGGAGGCTGTAAGGAGCGGCGTTTTATCCTTATTCGTCTGTGCCAGTATTAATGCTCCTTCAACCAGAGAAACGATCACCGTTGCCGTCTCCGCCGCGCTGCCCCGCTCGATGCCGGACTGTGCCAGATGCTCTGCAATAACCGACTGCCACTGCGTTAATGCATCCTGGCAGGCAGCCCTCAGTTTATCGCTTATGGAGGAGGTTTCCACCGATACCCAGAAGCTGAAGGGCATAAATTCTTCGAAATTCGTCGCTTCCGCTTCATCGGCTATTTCCAGGACAAAGGCCTGGATGGCCTCTGCTGGCCCCTCATTTGCCGCAAAATAATTTCTCCATTTTTGGACGACAAACTCCTTTACCGAAGCAATGCACTGCAGGGCAAGCTCTTCCTTGCCGGCAGGAAAATAATAATACAATGAGCCCTTGGGACATTCACTCTCCTTAATGATTTGATTTAAACCCGTTGCATGATAGCCTTGTGTAAAAAACAGCTTGGATGCCGTCTCCAAAATGCCCTCACGCGAGTTTTGTTTGCTTGTCATCGGCTAACCTCCAGAATTATAGCGAACGGTCTATTTAATTTAACCGTGCATCGATGAAGATGTCAACCTTTTTTCATGGGCTTCCTATAGTGCCAGACGGTGAATGATCGGCTATACTTCAGTTATACGATAAGTCGGATTTTTAACGATTGATCAAGCTTGGCCCTCTTTCCGGAGAAAGGATGAACGATATTGGAGCAGGATGAGGTTCGGGAGGAACTGCCTTTCCGTTCGCTTTTCGAAAGTCTGACCTATATTGGAATAGTCTCCCGCCAGTCCTGGGATGTCGAGAAGCATGAGCATGATCATTTCGAGCTCTGTTATGTAGACGAGGGCGAAGGCTGGTTCGCCATTGACCAGTTCCTGTATGAGGTGGAAGCCGGCGATTTGTTTCTGACCAAGCCCGGGGAACGCCATCAGGGAGCGGCGAGCGGCCGCATGCCCTACAGGCTTTATTATCTCGGCTTCCAGATCGACGGTCTCCGCTCGGTGGAGCTCGATTATATCGAGCTGGGTGTAAAACGGGTGGTCAAGGACACTTCCGGTGCCGTGAAACGGATTTGCGATCATATTTTTGATGAAATCAACGGCCAGCAGCTGCATGCCAATGTGATCGTACAGGGTTATTTTCTGCAAATGCTCGTCTCCGTCATTCGCGCTTATCAAGGAGACGGCTCCGGCGGTCATCATCCCAGAACCGTCACGCCTGCGGTTAAAACCGTGCTTTCCCATCTGCATGAATACGTCCGGTTCCATCACGATGTCCGCGAGCTGGCCAATAAGGTCCACTTGAGCAGAACCCATCTGGAACGGGAGTTCAAGCGATGCATGGGAGTTCCGCTGGGGCATTACATCCGCTCGCTCTGTCTGGACCGCGCCAAATATTGGCTGGGGGAATCCAATGATTCCGTGACGGCCATCGCCGAGCGGCTGGAATTTGGCGGAATTCATCACTTCAGCCTTTTCTTCAAGCGCCTTACGGGCATTTCCCCCTTGGCCTATCGGCAGCAGGCGGCCAAACAGCCAAGGAAAAGTACATGAAATGAAATGACGAAAAACGTTAAATAGAAGGAGATATCCCGTAAAGACCCGACCCGGCAAAGCAGTTAAACTGTACCTGAGCAAGCCAATCCGCTTCGTAAAGGAGACAGCATTCATGAACGATACCCTTATTTTGCCGCAGGCCGAGGACCAACGCTTTTTTGATGAGAACGGTTACTGGATATCGCCTAAAATCATTGATGATGACAGACTGGGGCAGCTTCGGGCGCATATGGAGCTGGTCCACAACGGCATCTTCGAAACCGGACGCGCACCGCACCATGGCTACTGGAAGCCGGAGGATGGCAACGTCCTCCGGAAAACCGACAATTCCCACTGGGCTGATCCCGTACTCCGCGGTCTTGCAGCTGATCCGCTTATCGGCCATATAGCCGCGCTTCTGATGAAAGCGGACGCCATTGCGCTGTGGCATGATCAGCTGCTCTACAAGCCGGGCCGTCCCCGGGATGGTCAGCGGCCTTCCGCCAATGTCGGATGGCATCAGGACTACTCCTATTGGCGCGCAGCGGCTGAGCCGTCGCTCATTACCGCCTGGGTAGCCTTTGACGATGTGGATCTGTCCAACGGCTGCATGCAGGTCGTTCCCCGCAGCAACCGGTGGGGATTGGTCAATGTCAATGACTTCTTCGAGCAGGACATGAAGAAGCAGCAGGAGCAGATCAATCTGCCGGAGGGGGAGCAATTCCGCACCGTTCCGCTGATCATGAAGGCCGGGCAGGTCAGCTTCCACCATGCGCTGACGATCCACGGCAGCGGCCCCAATACGACCGACAAGCCGCGCAGATCATTGGCAGTCCATCTGATGACAGGCGATACGCGTTACAAGGCAGGCACCAGAGGCGACAATCATATGAATGTGGCGCTCCTTGGCGGCCAGGACGGCGATTTGTTCGCCGGCGACCCATTCCCGGTTTTGTACAGGAGATAGGCCCCGCATTTTTTCGCATCGCGCGCCAGCTGCCAGCGTACGGCGCAAAAGAGGGTGAAACCATTTAACCTTAACATACAAAATCCAGAGTCATTTCTTATCGATTGCTGTTTTGAACATTTGCGGTCAAGAAGAAACGGCGGCGCCGTCCTTTGGCGGCATCGTTAGTTTCTTCTCTCAAACCTTATAGAAATTTATAGGCGTGAAAACTTATAAATTCTATAAGGTCAAGAAGAAACTTGCTGTTCTTTGGAAGCTCAGCAGGTTTCTTCTATCAGAAATATAAGCAAAGTATGGAGGAATTTTATACTTTCTTATATTTCAAGAAGAAACGGCCTCGCCGTCCTTTGGCAGTCCTTGCTGATCTATCAACAATAAACAGCCATTCCGGGCTCCTCACGAGTCCGAAATGGCTGTTTATGTTTTATATCCAGCTGCCACGCCGCTTTACTGGAAACCGCATAAGCGAAAAGCTCTGCTCAAGTCGGCAATCAAATCTTCCGGATCCTCGAGTCCAATATACAGCCGCACAACCGGAACGCCCGCCCGCGGCGAACCGGATGCCGCCTGCTGTACGGTAATCAGACTTTCGTAGCCTCCCCAGCTGAATCCGATGCGAAAATAGCGCAGCTCATCCGCAAAAGCCTTCAGCTTCTCTGCGGAGTGACCGCTCTCAAAAGAAAACAGACTGCCGAAGCCCGACATCTGCTTTTGCGCGAGCTCAACCTGGGGATGCCCGGGCAAAGCCGGATAATGCAGCTTATTGATAAAAGGAAGCGAAGCCAAATACGCGGCAACGGCCGCTCCATTTGCCTGCTGCTTCTCCATCCGCAGCGGCAGCGTCCGCAGCCCCCGCATAATCAGAGACGCCGTCTGCGGATGCATGATTGAGCCGAGCAGCACCAATTCACTGCCGCTTATCCGGTCGATCCGCTCCCCGCTTCCGATCACCGCCCCGCCCATGGCATCGCTGTGTCCGCCTATATATTTGGTCAAGGAATGGACCACCAGATCGATTCCATATTGCAGCGGATTCTGAAAGCATGGCGTTGACCATGTATTATCGATCACGGTGGCTAATCCGTATTTCTCCGCCAGCCGGGCGCAGCCCTCCAGGTCCTGAAGCTCAAACAGAAGACTGGAGGGACTTTCCAGATAAAGTAGCTTCGTATGGTTTCCAATAGCCCTTTCGACGGCCTCCAGACTCGTACCGTCCACGAAGGTTGTCCCGATGTTGAACCGCTTCAGATAATCGCCCATAAATACCTTTGCCGGCCCGTAGACCTGATCCACGCATACGATATGATCGCCGGCGCTGACAGTCGAGAGGATGGTCGCCGTTATCGCCCCCATGCCCGATCCGAATGCCCGGGCCTTTTCCCCGTCTTCAAGCTTAGCGAGGCGCTCTTCCAGCTCGACGACCGACGGATTATTCCCGCGGGAGTAGCTGTAATGCCCTGCCGGGTCGGCTCCTGCGCGGTCCATCTCCTCGTAGGAGGCGAACGTAAACAAACTGGTATTATATACGGGGACATGTACAGCCCCGTGATGTCTTTCATCATGATCATCGTGAGTGACCAGCGTTCGCAGCTTCCGCTTATCCGCCATGTTCTTCCCGCTCCTCTACTATTGTTCCAATACGACGCTTTGGAAGCTGCGGGTACGAGCGGATTGCTCGGCTTTGAGACACAGCAGGGCGCTGCTGATTCCCGCCTCCAATGGGGTTCGCGATTGCTCCACCCCTTGTATTACGCGGATGAAATTCAGCGCCAAAGCCGAATCTCCGCCAAAATGGGGCAGCTTCGCCGCAGCCAGCTTATAGTTTTCCACTCTCGGCGTATGATGCATATGCACCTTCACCTCGTCCTGATACCAGTCGAATTCCACGGTGCCCTTGTACCCGATCAGTCTGGCTCCCCGCAGGGCGGCGGATTTGCGCGAATAGAAGTTTTGCGAATAGACGGCATGCATGCCTGTTTCATAACGGATCATGATGCTGGCCGAATCATGGTTGCCTGTATCCTCGGCAAATGCGCACATCTCCCCGGTGATCTCCTCCTGGCTGTAATGCTTCAGCACATGGGGACTTTCCGGACAGGTCTCCCATTCGCCGCAATCCCTGCAAAACAAGCCGGCAGGCTTGCTGCCCTTGAATACCCGTTTGGACTCCATGGCGCTGACCTCCAGCGGCCGAAGTCCAGTCAAATAATTGAGGTAGTCCAGATCATGGGTCGCCTTCTGCAGAAACAGCCCGCCAGTTTCCGCTTCATCTCTATACCAGCTGTGATAATATACGCTTCCATACGGCACATTATTAACCGCCTGTATATGCTCGATCGTGCCCAGCTTTCCGGAATCAATAATCTCCTTGACCAGCTTCACTATCGGCGTGGAGCGCAGCGGGAAGGAAACGACAACCTCGCTGTCTGATGCCTGCGCAGCCGCGCGCAGCTTCTTCAGATCCTCCAGCGTGATCGCGACCGGTTTCTCCAGAAACAACGGAATATTTTTTGCCAATACCTTCTTTGCCATCGCGGTATGCAGCGTGCAGCGCGTACCGATCATGACGCCATCGAGTTTCTCCGCTGCCAGCATCTCATCCGCATCCGTATACAGGGCGATGCGGGTTACATCCAGGCCTTTTGCCGTGAGGAGCGTATTTGCCTTCGCCAGATCAATATCCGCAACAGCCGCAAGCTCTGCTCCCAGCTCCAGTTCCAGCAATCGGTTCAAAAAATAATCCATTCTTGTCCCGTATCCGATAATTCCGATTCTCAAAGCATCCTCACTCTCCTTTCTGCCCCCTTCTAATGAAGCTCCGGGTAATCCTGCAAAATGACCACCGGCTCCCTGACATCCTGCAGCTCGAAAATGACAAGCTCATTCTCGCCTGCCACAAGCAGAGGTCCCGGTACATATAACGTCCGCTGAGGTCCCTTATCCCAATACCGGCCCAGGTTGAACCCGTTGATATACGCGACTCCCTTGGTCCATCCGGCAAGCTTCAGAAAAGTATCTCCGCGCTCCTCAACCAGGAATTTCGCACGATAAAAACGCGGACCGCTTGCAGTCCCATTACCGCTGGCCCGATCCGCCGCATCGGCTTCAACCATAACCGGTTTAAAAATAAGGGCAGACAAATCCTTTAGCGGCAGCGGCTGAATGCTCCAGTTGAACAGGAACTGATTATACTGCTGCGTGCCTGCTTTGACACCTTCCGTGATTCCTTTGCGGTCCTTCATCTTTGCGCCATAATTGATCCGACCCATATTCTCCACGAGCAGACCCAACAGAGCGCCTTCTGCCGGAATGTCCAGCTTCGCGGAATTGGCGCCCCATCTCTCGATGACGCCCTTGTATTCCTTGTTCAAATAAACAAGCGCCCGGTCATGAACATCCTGCACAATGATTTCGCAGCCGCTTCTGGGACCGGAGATAAACGTTTCATACCAGATAAAACCGTAGTCCTGCCCGAGCTGCTCCATCGTCTGCGGATAGGCACTGCCGACCGCCTCGCCGAGCTGCGGGAGTGATTCAAATAAAGCCGCCTGCTCCGTCATCCGGATCGCCCCGTAGCTGCGCTTCGCCGGCTGAGCCGGAACTTCGGTCTCCGGCGGTTCGACATATCGCAGAATAACCTCGCGTATCGCTTTATATTTATCCGTTATATCTCCCGATTCCGAGAGCATGGCATTGTAATCGTAGCTCGTCACGGTCGGTTCATAGAAGTCGATATGATTGGCGCCATTATAGAAGCCGAAGTTCGTTCCGCCATGAAACATATAGAAATTGACGGACGCTCCCGATCTCAGAATACGGTCCAGCACATCCGCCACCTCATCATATCCCCGGACATGATGCTCATCTCCCCAATGGTCGAACCAGCCGTTCCAGTATTCCATGCAGAACATCGGCTTGTCCTGCTGGTATTCCGCAAGCTTCGCGAAGGCCTGCTCCGGCTTGGAGCCAAAATTAAGCGTTGCCAGCACATCCGGCAGCAGCGTGCCGCCCTGCAGCATGAAATCCTCGGGGCCATCCGATGTGAACAGCAGCACATCGATGCCGCGGTCGATCATGCCCTGGCGCAAATAACTCAAATAGGCAGCATCATTGCCGTAGCTGCCGTATTCATTCTCAATTTGCATGGCGATAACAGGTCCGCCGTTCGTGCAGAGCAGAGGCTTCAAGAGCGGCAGCAGCACATCATAATAAGCGTCAACCTTATCCAGGAAAGGCTGGTAGCTGCAGCGCAGCATCATATTCTTGTCCTGCAGCAGCCATGACGGCAAGCCGCCGAATTCCCATTCCGCGCATATATATGGACTTGGCCGCACGATGACATGCAGTCCCGTTTCCTCCGCCAACCGGATGAAACGGACAAGATCGGCCATGCCCTCGAAGCAGAAGCGGCCTTCCTGCGGCTCGTGGATATTCCAGGCCACATAGGTCTCAACAGCATTGAAACCGCATGCCTTGAGCTTCAATAGCCGGTCCTGCCAATATTCGGGCACAATCCGAAAATAATGCAAGGCTCCGCTGATGATCCGCAGCGGTTTTCCATCGTACATAAATTGATTGCCTACAGCTGTAAACAAGGCCACTTTACGCTACTCTCCTTCGTCCGGCAGGACATCATGATCCCTGAATTCCCTCGGGGTCAAGCCGGTCATTTTCTTGAACAGCTTCTGAAAATAGATTTTATCGCCGTATCCGGCCAAATGGGCGATCTCATATACCTTAAGTCCCGGATGATCCAGCAAAAATTGCTTCGCCTTGTCGATGCGCACCCGGTTGATGTAATCGGTGATGGTCTCGCCCGTACCAAGACTGAAGATTTTGCTCAGATAGCTTGCGTTGAAGCCGACCTTCTGAGCGATATATTTCAGCTCGAGATTGCGGTTATATTCCTTTTCAATCAATCGTTTGATCTGTTCGACCGCTCCGTTCTCAATCCCTGAAGCGGCATATCCGGGAGATGGAATCCTCTTATCGGAGTCTCCCCTTGCAGCCTGCTTCTTCTGCTCGCACAGACCGAGCAGCCGGAACACCTCGCTTTTGTCCATCGGCTTGAGCAGATAATCCGCCGCCCCGCCGCGAAGCGATTGCCTGGCATATTCAAAGTCGTTATAGCCGCTCAATACAATGATAAACGTTTCCGGCATTTTGAATTTGGCCTGTTCGATGAACTTCAGGCCGTCCATGACCGGCATCTCAATGTCCGTAATGATGACATCAAGCTCCCCCTGCTTCATCTCCGACATGCCGACCAGAGCTTCAAGACCGTTGGAATAAGAACCGGCAATATGGAGCTCGCCTGGATATTTGGATAATATTTTCTCAATGCCAATCCGAATGCGCTCCTCATCGTCCACAACCATCACATTCAACATATCTCGTCCCCCCGCTCGTCAGTTGAGATCCTTGCTTGATGAACCAGGCAGACGCAGGGTCACGATGGTGCCGATCTCTTCTCTGCTGTCGACCTTCAGACCGTAACGCTCGCCGAATTGAAGCTTGATGCGTTCATTGATATTGCGCAGACCGATGCCCCGTCCCGAATCAATCAATTGGACGCCTGAAATATGATCCCTGAGAATTTTTAACGCCTGTTCGTTCATCCCTACCCCGTCGTCGGACAGATGAATCACGATGTCCTCGCCGTCATGAGCTGCTGCGATTTGAATCGTTCCGGATTCCGGCTTGTCTCTGAAAGCATGATGAATCGCGTTCTCAATGATGGGCTGGAATATCAGCTTGATGCAGGGCAGCGCATAAATATCTTCGGGAATATGAATAATCAGCTTGTATCTGTCGGCGAACCTCATATTCTGGAGCGCCAGATAGTTTTGCAGATGGTCGATTTCTTCCCTGATCGTGACACTGCGGTTGGCGTGATTGACCCCGTAACGAAGGAGCTTGCCCAGAATATAGGTCATCTCGGATACTTCATCGTCATCATTGACCTCCGCCGTCATGCGGATCATTTCAAGCGTATTATAGATGAAATGCGGGTTAATCTGGCTTTGCAGGGCAATCAACTCCGCTTCCTTCTTCCTTGCCTGGGTGAATTCCACCTCTTCGATCAGGGTCTGGACGCGGGAAACCATCATATTGAAATGCCGGCCCAGCATCCCGACCTCATCGCTGTATTTCAGATTAAAGCTGACATCGAGGTTGCCGCGCTGAACCTCCTGCATGAGCAGCTTGATTTTGCGCAAGGGACGCGTAAGGGCGAACGAGATGGCAATGGCAATAAACAGGGCAAAGGCGATAAACGCTGCTGTTATCGTCAATGTGAAATTTCGTGTTACCGATGCCTGCCGGGTCACTTCCTCCAGCGGAATATAGACGAGCATTTTCCAATGAGTCAGATTGGAGATGACATACGTGCAGATATAGGGCTCGCCATCCTTTAGGATTTGAAAAGACCCCTTATCATCGACTGCCCGCCTGATGCTCTCGTCGCTCGAGATATTATGCGTGATCAGCTTCCTCTCGCTATCGAACACGACCACATTATTCTCGTCCACAAGCAGCGTTTTCCCCTTGGTTACATCATCCGCACTCTCAATCTGGCGGCTGATCGCGCTTATATTCGTATCGAATACAATATAGCCGACCGGCTCCATATCCCAGGTGCCTTTCAGCTCGCGGATGACGGAGAAGGCGTAATAAGTGGTGGGGGAACGGTCCGAGGCGACTTCCTGTGTGCTCACAAGCTCCGGCCGGCCGTCGCCCTCTGCGGCTATCTTCTCCCAGACGGATTTCACTTCGTCAAAATTGCTTCGTTTGCCGCCGGATTTGATATTATAGAATACATTGCCGTACCGGTCGAACACATAGACGGATACGGTATCGGGTTTGATCTTGTTCAGATTGGCCACATATAAGTCCAGGGACCGCTGCTTGTCCAGTTCAACGCCCGGCTGAGACAGCCACTGCAAGAATACCTCATTATAAAGGGGCATCGCTGACATATTGTAGAGATCGGTCACGTAATCATCCAGCTTTGTCATCATTTTGGACGTGATTTCGGCAGCATACGCTTCCGTGTTGGTCTGGATGGAACGCGAGTAGGAATAATAAGAAGCGTAGCTGACCAGAATGATCGGCAGGGAAACCAGGAACAGGAACACGATCAGCAGCTTCTGCTGCATGCTCAGATTGGCGAAAGCGATCCAGCTTTTATCCACTCTCATCTTCCATTTTCCCCTGAACGGACTGCGCATGCCCTGTTCCCCCTTAAGCTGAATTCCAGGGCATGAGCACAGTACTCTTGCCCTTTGGAAATACTGCTTATTTTACAGCACCGCTCACGATACCCGCAAACACATATTTTTGAAAGAACAGATACAGAACAATGATCGGAACCATAATCATTAATATGGCCGCAGACATAAGTTCCCACTCCGTGCTCCGCTCGGACGAAAAGTTCATCAGGCTGGTCGAGACGACCGCCAGCTTCTGATCCGGCATATACAGAAACGGAATAAACATATCGTTATAGATATTGATCGTCTTGATAATGACGACAGTCGCCGTCGCCGGTGCAAGCAGCGGGAAGATGATCGTCCGGTAGATTTTGAACAGCGAAGCGCCTTCCATCATTGCGCTTTCATCCAGCTCAGCCGGTATATTGCGGATAAACTGCAGATAGATGAAGATTTGCAGCACATCGGTGCCCAGATGCAAAATAATCGAAGCGAACAGCGTGTTGAACAAATGCAGATTGTTAATGACCGTGAACGTCGCCACCTGCGTCGTGATCATTGGAATAAAGGAGACCGCGATGTAGGCGCCAAATATTACTTTTTTCAGCTTGAAATCGAAGCGGCCCAGAATATAGGCAACCATGGTACCGAGCGCCACGTTGCCGATGACCGCCACAACAATAATAATCAGCGTGTTGAGATAAGCGCGGTCCAGATTGGCCCGCTCCAGCACCGTCATAAAATTGTCGAAGTTGAAGAAATTTTTCGGCAGCTGGAATACGCTCGTCTGCGTAAATTCCTCTTTGGTCTTGAAGGCATTAAGAACGAGAATATACGGCGGGAAGAAGATCAGGAACACAGCCACCCAGATACAGGCGTGCTTGATCAGGGCCATCGGTTGAAATCGTCTGCTGCTCATTACTTCTCCCACCTCCGGATAACGGCTCTTTGAACGCCCAGAATCACAATAACAGCCACGATCAAACTCACACTCATGGCTGAGGCCAGCCCGAAATTATTAAACGAGAAGGCCGTATCCACGGTTTTCGTCACATAGGTGTCGCTTGCGCCCAGCGGACCGCCCTTGGTCAGCAGGAACGGCAGATCGAACACTTCAAGCGCGCCAATAATCGTCAGGAACAAGTTCAGCTCAATGACCCTCACCATATTCGGCAGAATAATATGCCAGATAATCTGCAGGCGCGAAGCGCCGTCGATTCGTGAAGCTTCAATAATATCGGAAGGAATGGACTGCAGCGCTGCCAGGTAAATGACCATATTGAAGCCCATGAATTTCCATAATGTAATAAATCCCAGCACATGGTTGACGAATTTCACCGACCCGAACCAGCTGATCGCCCAGTCATCGAGCCCCACGGCATGCAATAAAGTGTTAAGCGAGCCATATTCGGAATTAAATACATAATTGAACATGTACGCAACTGCCACGCCATTCATAATATAAGGCATAAACAAGATCACCCGGTAGACATTGCGCCCGCGCAGCTTGGAATTCAACAGCAGGGCGAAGCATAAACCAAGCGCATTCTGGAGCAGCCCCCACAGCAGATAGACAAAGTTATGCAGAAAAACAGACAGTATTTCCTTATTATGAAACAGCTCATTGAAATTGCTGAAGCCTGCCCAGGTTTTCTCCGGGCTGTATCCATCCCAGGTCATCATGCTCATATAAAACAGATAAATAGCCGGATACAGCGAAAAAACCGAAAGCAGCGCCAAGGGAAGGATCAGAAACGCAACGATAATGATCGTTCTTTGATGCTTGTAGGATAAAGTTTTGATCATTCTCACTCCTCTTTCTCGCAGATAGCCCGGATTGCGAGGAAAAAACAAAATGGATTATCCGCCTGGACCGATAATCCATTTTGTCTGTTCTAGCCGTTAACCAAACCGTCCATCTGCAAGCCGCTTATTTATTCAGCGCAGCCTTGGCCGCAGCCCACTTCTTGTTATAGCCGTCGAATACCTCTTTCATATCCTTGACGACCACCTCTTGAATGAATTTAAACGGATCGAACTGCGTTTTCTGCTCGATTGCCGTAACATCCGCGCTAACGGGCTCCGCTTCCATCATCGTCGGATTATAGCTCATAAATTGCGTGATTTGCGGCAGATCCTGCTGCTTGTCCTTGATTGGCGAAATAATCATATGGTCAGCATAATCGCCGGATTCTTCCAGCATGAATTTAACGAACGCTTTGGCTGCTGCCTTGTTTTTGCTGTTCTTGCTGACGGCGTATGCCCAGTCATTGCGCATCATGCCTTTGTAAGTACCGCTGTTGTCATAGGGCAGCGGCACAAATCCGATATCCTCCAGCGGCAACCCGTTGGTAATCAGGGAAGAGAAGAGCCAGTTCCCGATATACATCATCGCTGTTTTGCCGGTTGCCAGGTCTTTTTGCGTTTGATCCCAGCTTGCGGAGTAGACATCTTTCTCCAAATATCCTTTGTCGTTCATTTGTTTCAGAATGCCAAGTCCTTGTCCATATGCGCCGTCTACTGTAAATGGTGCATCCGATTTTAATTTATCATTGCGCAGCTTCGTGCTTCCATAAATGAACTCTGCCGGATCAGTCCAGTATTGAAGCGTCCAGGCATCCTTGAATGCGGTGGCCATCGGTACAATTCCAGCCGCCTTCAGCTTTTCGGAATCAGCCATCAGCTCATCGAGCGTTTTTGGCGGTTCTGTGATGCCCGCTTTTTCAAAAGCGTTCTTGTTATAAACCAGTCCATTGATGGCTACCTGCTGGGAAATCCCGTAAAGCTTGCCCTCGTAAGAGCTGAAGTCCTTGAAGTAGATATTGTCCGTCAATCCCAGATCGTCAAGCGGCTCGTAGAACTTCGGCAGATCCTCCTGCTTCGTCTCAACCAGCGACAATACGTCCGGCAGCTCATTCGCCGCCATACGTACACGGATCGTTTGCTCGTAATCCTTCAGACCTTCAATCTTCACATCCGTGATGCCAGGGTATTTCTCTTTGAACTTCTCTACATACTTCTTGAGATCCGTGTCGACCAATTCGGTTCTGTGCGTCGCCCACGTAATTTCGCCTTTGATTTCTTCGTCGCCGGAAGCGGCATTGCCGCCTGCGGCTGCGTCATCGCCCGGAGCCGCGTTGTCGCCCTCCGCCGTGTTGCCTGCATTATTTGCTGCCGTGTTGCCCCCTGTGCTGCCATTGTTCGCGTTGCTGCCGCACCCTGCCAAGAGTGCCATGATCAAAGTCAGCAGCAATACATAAGACGCTGTTTTCTTCATGTCCGATTCCTCCAGTCCATATAAGCGTTATCGCTTACATAAATATTATGTTAATTAACATAACATTAAAATGGTTATATATTGTTTTTATTGTCTGCATTTTGTTTGTTATAAATATATTCGCGATTATTATCAGAAAAAGAATCAAGTCCATTTAATATGTCATATTTCATAACATAATAAATTGAATTTATTGGTAACTGCAGGTAAAGAGATGTTGTGTTCTAGCAGTTATCTGTACCGCAGACAACTGTCTATGAGGCAAGTGTACAATCATCTGGTTGTACTCGAACATAGAATATACAGAAAACCAATCCTAACCATGAAGGGAGTTTGAACCATGTCTACTAATCATGGTAATCCATGTGAAGACCAATGCTGTCCTCCACTGCCTGCGATCTTTGATCCACCGCAATATATTGTGAACGACTACTACCATCCGCAGGTACAGCCTGTTATTCACCAGATCGAAGTCATTAATCAGCATCACTGCGTGCCTGTACCTCAGCATATGTACACTTATAGCGAAAAAGATATCATGTGCAGAGTATCCAGCAAACGCAAATCCGTAAAAAAACACAGCAAAAAACGCAGCAGATAATAAGTCATTGCGGGAGCAGCCTGCTGCTTATGCTGAACTATTCCCATCACATTTACCATTAGAGCGAAAAGCCTCCAGCGCACTTTCAAAGTGCACTAGGAGGCTTTTTTTGGTATGCAATGGCGTAATATCCTGCTAAAAACCGCAATCGGGGGAGGAAGCTGGCGTGCTGTGTTCCCACCATTTGCTGCAGCAGCCATTGTCCCAGTGCCATTGCGCGAGCTTGCCATTGCGCGAGCTTGCCATTGCGCGAGCTTGCCATTGCGCGAGCTTGCCATTACGGGCAGCACCGTCTGGTGCTGCCCGCATAATAATGAAGCTCTAGCCTACTTTCCCTATTGTCAACCTTGCGGAATTTCGCTGATCGCACGCAGAAGCGTGTGCCGGTTCAAGCGGACGCGATATGCTTCCCGCTTGCTTCGCTCCAGCAGCTGCGGATCGAGACCAAGCTCAGCGATTGTGGAAGGTCCTCCGACTATCTGCAGCAGGCGGCGAATTTCAGCCTCATCCGGGAGCTTCGCAAGCTCGGGGCTGATCTCGTTCCATCCTGTCACCGCCTGCGCTTGTTGTCCGGCAGCGAATTTATGATACAATGCCGTAATTTCAGCGCAGGCTACTCCCACCTTCGCGCCGTGGAGAAGCTGCCTCTTACCGGTTTGGATATACTCCATTTCCCAATAGTGGGACAGATGATGCTCCGCTCCCGAAGCGGGATGCGACTGCCCGAACAACAGCATTGCCAATCCCGAATCGATGAGCGCCTCAATCAGAACGCGAATTCCTTTCTCTGTCCGGTTCCCGATCTCTCTGGCATGCCGGACACAGGCTTCCAGCGCCTCTTCCGTGATGTCGGCAACAAGCGTCGAATAAGGCTCGTCTGCTGTAATTTTGCCCACTTTCCAGTCGAACAGCGAGGTGTATTTGCCCAGCATATCTCCGAATCCCGCAGCAACCATCTTTCCCGGCGCTGCGCGCAAAATATCCAGATCGGCAAAAATCGCCACAGGCCCGATTGCCGGGACCGTTATTTTTTCGCCGCGGATGATGATCGGCGCGCCTTTGGAGGTAAAGCCGTCTACAGACGGAGCCGTCGGGACGGATACGAACGGCAGCTTCGTCGTATATGCGGCGTATCTGGCTATATCATGCAGCGTCCCGCTGCCGGCAGCCAGCACCAAATCAGCAGCAGTGCGCTGAATGTCGAGAATCAGCTGGATGATGGATGCTTCATCGGCAATCACATCTCCCTGCCTGTCGGGCTTGATCAATGTGACGGCCGCCGTTAAACCAAGCTGCTGCAAATTGTCTACTAGCTGCTGTCCTGCTATCCGGTATGTATGGTCATCTGCCACTATGACAATATTTCTGTATCCGTTATCAACAATATAAGGAGCCGCCTGCGTAATGCCACCGGCTTCAATAAGAATGGGGTCGGGAAATAACCCTTCCCCGTTTGCGAAGCCCATTTGTCTGGCGGCATGCTTGATTTTAACCATGGAATCACTCATATTATATCTCCTCTGCAGGGTTCAGTATTTTCTTATCTATTTGTAATCATCTGCTTTTTCCTTATTATAGCGAAATTATGGGGAATTCACCTCATAAAACAAAATACACGGAAATAAACGATATAAGTATATGAGCTCTCCCGAGTTTAAGGATAAGAGATTTGAATCTACATTACCTTTTTTATTATAAAACAAGGTCGAAAGGCTCATAAATCCGATGTCAATTTCCATTTATTTCATTGGAAAAATAGGGAAATTGTAGTTCTATGTCGAATAACGCTTTATCTTAAAAATAAGTCACATTACATTTTGGTGGTGCTAATGCTAAGTAGAAATCTTAATTATTTGAAATCGGTGCGTTCTGATTTATTTGAATCTCTTGGCTCATTGAATCAGCTTTCGGCTGCTGATCCCTTATCTCTGACAAGATCCGGCTTCACCTTCCCAAACTTGACGGCTCGTAAGGAGCAATTGGAAATCCCCCTGCATGATCCTTCCGATCCTCATGCAGAGGCCGGGCGGCTGCTTGCCCCTCTGACAGAGCAATTAAGTCAGCCGGAGCATCATGTTTTGTTTTTTGGCGCGGGGCTGGGGTACCATATCAAACTGTTTGCTTCCCGGTACCCCGGAGTGCCCTATTCTATTTATGAACCATCGGCAAAGGTGCTCAAGGCTTTTCTATCCGAAGTTTCGCTAGAGGACTTGAATATGACCATGCTGCGGAACCTGTATTTCGGGTTCAATCCCAAGCTCACAACGGAGAATATCAAATCGTTTATTTATCAAGCACCCGGAAGTTTTACCGTTATTACTCTTCCGTCCTATGTAAAGTTATTCAGCGGCTTACATAAGCAATTTCTGGAGGGCATTCAGGCTGTTATCAAGTATAAGCAGCAATCACTGGTCACGAATCATCATTATGAAAAAAAGTGGATCTTGAACAGCTTCAGAAATTTCAAATATACCCTGAATACGCCAAGCATATTCGACTATCGCAAGCATTTTGAGAACAAACCGGTCCTGCTTGTTGCCGCAGGTCCGTCCCTGCAGGATGAGATCGAGAATCTTCGGCAGATCAAAGAAAACGGCACCGCCTATATTTTTTGCGTCGGATCGGCCATCAACTGTTTTATTGAGAATGGGCTCATTCCGGATGCTGCTTTCACTTATGATCCCAGTACTGAAAATAAAAAAGTGTTCTCACGTGCCATAAATGAAAACACAACCGGGTTTCCTCTTGTCTACGGTACTACAGTTGGCGAGGATACTTTGGATCAGTTTCCTTGGGACAAAATTCATATTCCGATTAATCAGGATCCGATATACTCCTATTATTTCAAACCTGCCAAGGAAATTGTGCTGCAGGACGCACCATCGATTGCGGTCATTACCCTGCAGGTATTGCTGGCGATGAAATGCTCCGCGATCATTCTTGTCGGTCAAAACTTCGCTTACCGGGATAATCAGTTTTACTCGAAGGGTGTGCCCTATGGACATAGCGAAAGTCCAAACCAATTAACCGTTCCCGGCGTCAATGGAACTCCTGTCAAAACAACAGCAAGTCTGGATCTCATGCGCAAGGAAATGGAGCATTATATCCGGCTCTATCCGCAGGCGGCTATTATTAACACAACCCAAGACGGCGCAAGCATTCTAGGCGCCAAATTCCAATCTTTGACCGATACCATGCAAACGAGTTTGACTGAGAAAGTAGTAAGTCCAAACTGGAGCAACCAGCCTGAGAATGGTGTCTCTGATCACAATCATATTCATTCAAGAAAACAAGATATGCTCAAACAGTATCAGCAAATCAAACAGATCTTCATACAGATGCAGGCTGCTATGCTCAAGCTAAAAAACGATCAAAGTCCAGCATTATTTCAACACTTTGACGAGTTATTTAAAACCTTGCAGCAAAATATGTATTTTCAATTATTTCTGCGGCAAATGAACCGCGTCCGTTATGAGCAGTTGTACAGCAAAACCGTCACGATTAAGATCGAAAAAAATGCAGAGCGCAAAGCTGCTCTTCTTCTTCAGTTATTCGGGCAATTTTTATATGACGTATATGAAGATTTCAGAAAAATCCAACCCTATTTTGATCAACTCAATCAAACCATAGACCAACTACCATCACATAAAGCGAGGTTACGTTGAACTTGAAGAAAAAACAAAAGCCCAAAAAGAGTGCGCTTCAAAAAACAGTAAAGCTGTTGACACTAGGGACGGCCACCTCTCATCTTTTTAATTTGTTTTCGCCTTTTATTGCTCATGCTTCTTCACCTGCGCCTGGTAATATTCCAGCTATTATCACAAAGAAACAAAAACAGGAAGAGCTTCAAAACAGACAGCTGTTTTATTCCATTTTGTCCAGCGCCGGTCCTAATTTGAATAATTTTTTGCCTGTTGGAAGCGGAGTTTCCTCCGATTCGGATTTTACTTTTGTTTTTGACCGTTCCGTCCATCTCGGCAACGGGAATATTCAAATCATCAGTCTTGATAATAATAATCTTAATCAGAATATTTCAATATTGAGTGGTCATTCAACAGGCGGTATGATTTCATTAAGCGGAAATACCGTCCTATTAAATCCAGATTACAATCTTACAGGTCGATATTATGTTCAAATCAGCGAAGGGGCTTTTGAGGATTTAAGCGGTAATCCATTTGCCGGTATTTACGATGCCACGACCTGGAGCTTTACCACCTGGGATCAATCCCCAGGGCTATTGACGTTCTCTCCCGACACCTCCGGGGCCGCGACCGATACCGACCTGACCCTTTTCTTTGACGAACCCGTTATCCTCGGCGAAGGCACCATCGTCATTCACCGCATGGCCGACGATTCCGTCGCCCAGACCTTTTCCATCACCAGCGGCCAGATGACGCATGCCTCCTTCAGCGGGGCGCCCGGTATTAGCGGTTCCTATGCGATTATCATCAATCCCGACGTGAATTTATCCGGGGATACCTCGTATTATGTCGATGTCCCCAGCGGCACGTTCACCGACTTGAACCATAATCCGTTCTCCGGTCTGCTTGGTCAGATCTGGTCGTTTGGCACCACCGACGATCAGGCGCCTACTGCTGTTTCCTTTTCGCCTTCTGGGGATAGTGCCATCTTCCCTGGCGAGTTGACCATTACGTTCAATGAAAATGTCCAGTTGGGGACCGGCTCCATTCAGTTGTTCCAGCAGGGCGAGGATACTGCCCTTGAAAACGTTTGGGTATCCGGCGGTTCTGTCCTTTCGGGCACAGCTTCCGTTTCCCCTCATGACCCGGCTTCCCTCGATTTTTTCCATTATCCCTACCTGCTGCAGGACACGTCCTACTATGTTCAGATTTCCTCCGGCGCCATCGTCGATACGACCGGTAATCCTTTCGCCGGTATTTACGATACAACCACCTGGAGCTTTTCTACCTGGAATTCACAGCCCAGTCTATGGATGTTCTCCCCGGACACCTCCGGGGCCGCGACCGATACCAATCTGTCCCTTTTCTTTAACGAACCTGTTATCCTCGGCGAGGGCAACATTGTCATTCACCGCATGGACGATGATTCCGTCGCCCAGACCTTTTCCATCACCAGCGGCCAGATGACGCATGCCTCCTTCAGCGGGGCGCCCGGTATTAGCGGCTCCTATCAGCTGATCATCAATCCCGACGTGAATTTATCCGGGGATACCACGTATTATGTCGAGATCTCCAGCGGCGCGTTCACCGACTTGAACCATAATCCGTTCTCCGGTCTGCCTGGTCAGAACTGGTCGTTTGGCACCACCGACGACCAGGCGCCTGCGGCTGTTTCCTTTTCGCCTTCTGGGGATGATGCCGTCTTCCCTGGCGAGTTCACCATTACGTTCAATGAAAATGTCCAGTTGGGGACCGGCACCATTCAGTTATTCCGGCAGGGCGATCCTTCCCCTCTGGACACCATTTGGGTATCCGGCGGGGCTGCACCCTCGGACATGGCTTCCGTTTCTCCTCACGACCCGGCTTCCATCAATCTGTTTCGGCATCTCGATTATCTCGATCAGGACACGTCCTATTATGTTCAGATTTCCTCCGGCGCCATCGTCGATACGACGGGCAATCCCTTCGCCGGTATTTACGATGCCACGACCTGGCGCTTTACCACCTGGGATCAATCCCCAGGGCTATTGACGTTCTCTCCCGACACCTCCGGGGCCGCGGTCGATACCAATCTGTCCCTTTTCTTTAACGAACCTGTTATCCTCGGCGAGGGCAACATTGTCATTCACCGCATGGACGATGATTCCGTCGCCCAGACGTTCTCCATTACCAGCGGCCAGATGACGCATGCCTCCTTCAGCGGGGCGCCCGGTATTAGCGGTTCCTATGCGTTTATCATCAATCCCGACGTGAATTTATCCGGGGATACCTCGTATTATGTCGAGATCTCCAGCGGCGCGTTCACCGATTTGAGTCATAATTTGTTCTCCGGTCTTCATAGTCAGAACTGGTCGTTTGGCACCACCGACGACCAGGCGCCTGCGGCTGTTTCCTTTTCGCCTTCTGGGGATGATGCCGTCTTCCCTGGCGAGTTCACCATTACGTTCAATGAAAATGTCCAGTTGGGGACCGGCTCCATTCAGTTGTTCCGGCAGGGTGATTCTTCTCCTCTGGACACCATTTGGGTATCCGGTGGGGCTGCACCCTCGGACATGGCTTCCGTTTCTCCTCACGACCCGGCTTCCATCATTCTGTTTCAGCATCTCGATTATCTCAATCAGGACACGTCCTATTATGTTCAGATTTCCTCCGGCGCCATCGTCGATGAGACGGGCAATCCCTTCGCCGGTATTTACGATACAACCACCTGGAGCTTTACCACCTGGGATGCACAGCCCAGTCTATGGACGTTCTCCCCGGATACCTCCGGGGCTGCGGTCGATACCGACCTGACCCTTTTCTTTGACGAACCCGTTATCCTCGGCGAAGGCACCATCGTCATTCACCGCATGGCCGACGATTCCGTCGCCCAGACCTTTTCCATCACCAGCGGCCAGATGACGCATGCCGCCTTCAGCGGTGTAACCAGTATTAGCGGCTCCTATCAGCTGATCATCAATCCCGACGTGAATTTATCCGGGGATACCACGTATTATGTCGAGATCTCCAGCGGCGCGTTCACCGACTTGAACCATAATCCGTTCTCCGGTCTGCCTGGTCAGAACTGGTCGTTTGGCACCACCGACGACCAGGCGCCTGCGGCTGTTTCCTTTTCGCCTTCGGGGGATGATGCCGTCTTCCCTGGCGAGTTCACCATTACGTTCAATGAAAATGTCCAGTGGGGGACCGGCACCATTCAGTTGTTCCGGCAGGATGACGATACACCTCTGGACACCATTTGGGTATCCGGTGGGGCTGCACCTTCGGGCATGGCTTCCATTTCCCCTTATGACCCGGCTTCCATCAATCTGTTTCGGCATCTCGATTATCTCGATCAGGACACGTCCTATTATGTTCAGATTTCCTCCGGCGCCATCGTCGATGAGACGGGCAATCCCTTCGCCGGTATTTACGATACGACTACCTGGCGCTTTACCACCTGGGATCAATCCCCAGGGCTATTGACGTTCTCTCCCGACACCTCCGGGGCCGCGACCGATACCAATCTGTCCCTTTTCTTTAACGAACCTGTTATCCTCGGCGAGGGCAACATTGTCATTCACCGCATGGACGATGATTCCGTCGCCCAGACCTTTTCCATCACCAGCGGCCAGATGACGCATGCCTCCTTCAGCGGGGCGCCCGGTATTAGCGGTTCCTATGCGATTATCATCAATCCCGACGTGAATTTATCCGGGGATACCTCGTATTATGTCGATGTCCCCAGTGGCGCGTTCACCGACTTGAACCATAATCCGTTCTCCGGTCTTCTTGGTCAGAACTGGTCGTTTGGCACCACCGACGATCAGGCGCCTGCGGCTGTTTCCTTTTCGCCTTCTGGGGATGAGACCGTCTTCGCTGGCAATTTTGGTCCTTTGACCATCACCTTTAACGAATACATTAAGTTGGGGACCGGCTCCATTCAGTTGTTCCAGCAGGGCGAGGATACTGCCCTTGAAACCGTTTGGGTATCCGGCGGTTCTGTCCTTTCGGGCACAGCTTCCGTTTCCCCTCATGACCCGGCTTCCCTCGATTTGTTCCATTATCCCTACCTGCTGCAGGACACGTCCTACTATGTTCAGATCTCCTCCGGCGCCATCGTCGATGAGACGGGCAATCCCTTCGCCGGTATTTACGATACAACCACCTGGAGCTTTACCACCTGGGATGCACAGCCCAGTCTATGGATGTTCTCCCCGGACACCTCCGGGGCCGCGGTCGATACCGACCTGACCCTTTTCTTTGACGAACCCGTTATCCTCGGCGAAGGCAACATCGTCATTCACCGCATGGTCGACGATTCCGTCGCCCAGACCTTTTCCATCACCAGCGGCCAGATGACGCATGCCTCCTTCAGCGGGGCGACCGGTATTAGCGGCTCCTATCAGCTGATCATCAATCCCGACGTGAATTTATCCGGGGATACCTCGTATTATGTCGAGATCTCCAGCGGCGCGTTCACCGATTTGAGTCATAATTTGTTCTCCGGTCTGCATGGGCAGAACTGGTCGTTTGGGACAACAAATGCAAACACGATTCCGGACAACAACCCAAATAATCCGAATCCATCTAACCCGACGAACCAGAATCCGACTCAGCCGACCGGCAACACAAACAATGACTCCAACGACGACAGCCAGGATACTGAGGAACAGGCGCCTGTCATAGTTGATCAGAAGCAGGCCAATGTCATCGTACAGCCTTTCAAAGCAAATGAGTCTGACAAACAAATCGAAATCAAAGTAACCCAGGCGACTTCAAAATCAACCTTGATTTATTATTTCGATGAGCGTTATCAAGCCTGGATTGCTGTTCCAACCACGAAGACGATCAGTCTGCTTTCTGCAAATATTCCTTCCGGGAGCTGGATCGCCGTCATGGACGATAAGAATATCTTCCAGCCGTCCGATACTTCCGGGAATTGGGCAAACCAGGATATTCTGAAGATGATGAGTCTTGGCATCATTCAAGGCTTTGAAGATCAATCCTATAAACCGCAGGAACCAACGAACCGTTATCAAATCGCTACCGTATTAGCCAAAGCTTTACAACTCGATCCCATGAAATCGGATCTGAGTGTTCTGGATCATTTCCCGGACGCGGCAAGCATACCTGAGTGGGCAAAACCCTATGTTGCCGCCATGCTCCAAAACAACCTGATGTCAGGAAGCACCACAGGCTTCGATGGGCAAAGCTCCCTGACGAGAGCCCAAATCGCAACGGTCTTGGCCCGATTACTTGCTGATGCTAAAGCCAACCCATCTTCTTCTGGCATACCCGCCGATTTCAAGGATGGTGCGAAAATCCCGGCCTGGGCCGCTGCCGGAGTCAGCAAATCAGTGGAACTGGGCATCCTCCAAGGTTATCCGGACGGCAGCTTCCAACCGAACAAAGCCGTAACCAGAGCAGAAATGGCCGCCATTATAACCCGATTAATGGATTATCTCGTTCAGAATCAACAAAACACCGGGCAACAACCGTAAAGAAAAATGAGCTGACGCCGACATCCGGCGTCAGTTTTTCTTTGCCACTTCATCAGTTAAGGAATTCACATTAAATCCGGCGTTTGACTTTCCCCTTCTTCCTTGCTCTAATGGAAGAACAACCAATTACCATTCACCTATAGGAGGTCCCATCATGATGCTTTTTCTGGACAATCGGGGCATAACGGATCCTGCGTTCAATCTCGCGCTGGAGGAATATTCGCTTCGCAATTTGCCCATGGACGACAGCTATTTGCTTTTTTATATCAATGAGCCGTCCATTATTATAGGTAAGAACCAGAATACTGTAGAGGAAATCAATGCGGAGTATGTCAATGAACAAGGAATCCATGTCGTAAGGCGACTATCCGGAGGCGGAGCCGTTTATCATGACCTTGGCAATCTGAACTTCAGCTTCATCACCAAAGATGATGGCAGCTCCTTTCATAATTTCGCCAAGTTCACCCAGCCTGTAATCGATGCGCTGCATAAACTTGGTGTGGAGGCTGCGCTTACCGGACGCAACGATATCCAGGTGGGAGAACGTAAAATATCCGGAAATGCCCAATTCGCCTCGAAGGGCCGACTATTCACCCATGGCACACTGCTCTTCAATTCTGCGATGGAAAATGTAGCATCAGCCCTGCGGGTCAAATCGATTAAAATCGAGTCCAAAGGGACCAAATCGGTCCGCGGCCGTGTAGCCAATATCTCTGAATTTCTCGAGCAGCCCATGACGACCGAACAGTTCCGCTCCGCCCTGCTGCGGGAGCTGTTTCATTGTGAGCCTGAGGATGTGCCTGAATACCGCTTCAGCGACGAGGATTGGTCGGCTGCCCAGCGGCTGGCGGACGAGCGTTACCGCAGCTGGGATTGGAATTACGGCCGTTCGCCCAAATCCAACATTCAGAATATCCGCAAATTCGCCTCAGGCATCATCGATGCCCGCCTAGACGTGGAGGGCGGCCGCATAAAAGGCATCAAGATATTTGGTGATTTTTTCGGTGCCTATGATGTTGCTGAGGTTGAACAACTGCTAACAGGCATTCCTTACGATGAAGCGGCCATCCGCCAGGCACTTGCATCGGTCGAGCTCAGCCGTTATTTTGGGGCCTTGACCCTTGATGAACTGACAAGTCTGTTGCTGCCGCAGGATTAAAGAAGGATTTCACAGCAGCCATTTTCCGGATGCCGCATATTGGACAACGGATTTTTGTACAGGCAGGCGCAAATACCCACGTATACAACAGCTAAGGATCTATGGCGAAGAAACGCCCACCCGCCTCCTAAAAGCGGCAGGGTTCTCCCCTCACAATGTACAGAAAACAGCTGTGAGACGATATAATTTCTACATGTTCACACAGGAACGGTCGTACGCCATCCTTCGAGCCATATGCAAACGCAAAAAGAGCAGTCCGCCATCAAGGCGGCTCTGCTCTTTTCATCTTCCCTTTAGGAGCCAGTACTGGTCCCCGAATCTGCCATGCTTAGCCTTACCTTATTCTTCCGATTGCGGCAAGCTGTCCTCAGCCGCTTCCACGATACGGTCGAAGATCTCATCGTCTTCCTCAATCGCCTGCTCAACCGCAAAGATCTCTTCTTCAGATCCCGATTCCGAGCTGAAGCTCAAGCTGTAATCCCACATTTTCCCTTTTTTAGTAAGAAGAGTCACCTCATACGGATATTTATGACCCTCAACCTCGAAGATCACATTCCCTTTATATCCCTCTTCGGCGTCATGGGTCATGCTGGCACTTATAATCTTAATATTCACGCTTAAATCCCCCTTATTTCATCAGCAAAGAAACGATAGCTTGTCTACCTAAAATGTACATGATAAACCTGAAAAAGAAAAGGGTTCCGACTTTAGGCATGAACCTTATTCCTAATCAAATGTAAATAGATTGTCCGGAATTTTTGCATTTCCTCCAAAAATTTTCTTCATTTCTCACAAAAAAACCGTTCCCTTACGTATAATTTTATGATATTATGAAAGCGCTAACAAATTCATCTTATTAAGGGGGCGCGTTACATGATGAATGTGGCATTGAGCGAGCGTAATGTGTATGAGAACTTTGAGGTGGAGACAGATATTCTTTATTTCAACGTCGGCCGTCTGGGTCTCGTTAGCTTCCACGGCAGAAATTATAACATAAAAAAAAGCATGTCTGCTGATCAACTAAACGCTTATATAGCTGACGGACGATTCGTGAAGGTCAACGCGAACTGCTACGTCAATTCCGGGAAAATCATGTCACTCACCGATGGAATTATTCAATTCCAAGGATGCGGCAGCGATGACAAGCAGGTCCCGGTATCCAAGTGGAGACAGCACCAGATCAAGAATCTGCTTGCCGCCCGCAAGCCAATGGCGATGTAATCGGGCAGGACATATAGCAAACTCCATCACTAGACACAGTCCTTCCGCAGAAGAAAAGCCTTGACGGTCAAGAGAGCAATCTCCTGATGTCATCAAGGCTTTTTTTCAATCCCTATTCGAGTCTTGCGGCAATTTCCCGTTTGAACTGCAGCAGCGCCTCATCCGTATCGATCGTATAGCCGCATTCCAGCCCCACGATGCCTTCGTAGCCGGTATTCTGAATGGCCTGCAGAATATTCAGGTAGTTCAATTCGCCCGTGCCCGGCTGATTGCGTCCCGGATTGTCGGCAATATGATAGTGGTTGATACGATCCTTGTAGCGAGTCGCGTTGGCAATGACGTGACCTTCGGTAATCTGCTGATGATACACATCGAACACAAGCTTGACATATGGACTGTCCACTTGATCGATAATATCCGCAGCCTCGTATGAATATTGGACAAAATGCCCCTGATGGTTCACAATCCCGTTCAGCGGCTCCACCTCGAGCACAATTCCAGCCTGTTCACAAAGCGGCGCACACCGTTTCAAAGTCTCAACCATCGCTTTACGCTGATATTCACGCGGCAGGCCGTCTATGACCTGGCCGGTTTGCGTAATGATGGATTTGGTCCCCAGCGTATGACAGGCTTCAATGGTCTGCTTCAGATCCTCGATGTAAACATCCCGCTTGCGGTCATCGACCAGATTAAATGATTTTGTGCAGGTCGCCGTTATGCCGGAGCCGATCCGTTGCTGCTCTTTCGCAACCGTTTTCAAATCTTCGATGTTCCACCAGGCATAATACTCCAGGCCGGCAAATCCATGCTCGCTTACTTTCTCCAAATGATAAATAAGATCTTTTTCCGGGTACGCTCCAATGCATAATGAAAATTTCATAATCCAAGGTTCCCTCCAGCTCATATCAAAATCAGACTTACTAACGAGTATGCCATATTTCCGCCAAAAGTCCAGGCATTCCCTTCTATTCCTCCACTTTAACCCGGCAAAAATAAAACAGCCGCTATCGCCAAAGGCAATAACGGTCTGTATACGATCCTCATTCAAGGCTTCAGATTGCACAAATGTTGTTATTCCCGCTCTCTCGCCTTATCCATATTGGCAATAACCTGATTAAACAGGCGGGTCAGCTCACGCACATCATCCTGCGACAGACCTGTGAACATCATTTCCGAAATTTCCGCGCGCTTGTCCTTCAGCTTCTGAACGACATCCTTTCCTTTATCCGTTATCACCAGATAAACGACGCGGCGGTCCTCCAGATCGCGTACTCTCTCCAGATATTCCATATCGATGAGCTTATCGGCGATGCCCGTAATCGCACCCGCCGTAATCAGCAGCTGCTCGGCAAGCGCCGAAGCCTTCTGGGAACCATCTTCATCAAGTCTGATGAGGATACGGGCCTGCATCGCATTTAAGCCGAAATTGCTCGTCTTGGTCCATTCTGAATCCATGCGCCGCTTCATTTGAATAAACGCATTCTCTAACGAAAGAAAATCCTTTTGACGCTGCTCCTTCATGATGGCCCACATCCTTTATTCATTCTCCTATTATTTTAGAACAATATATTTTAGTTGTAAAGTATTTATATCTAAAAGAGATACCCTTTCTTACTATACCACAAATAAAAGGATGACAGATAATCCGCAGTGGATCATCCGTCATCCTTTAGTTGTGAAGCCGCAGCGGCCCAATCCCCAGGAGAGCAGCGCGCGTCGCCTCCCAGGCAGCTGCCAACGCTTCCTGAAGCGGCCATGCTGCCGTGCTCGCTGCCATCACGGCAAAACCATACTTATGTGTTTCCGTTACACCGGCAATGACCGGGTGCTGTTCTCTGACACTCAGACCTGATACGGCATCGCGGACTGCCTCAATGTGCTTGGCCGTGATTTGATCGGAGAAGGCATAAAATGCACCTGTATGCGTCAAACCGCCGAAGCAGCCCGGAGCGCTCAGCATATCCGATGCCGGATCGATCAATTGATGCTGGGCGAAAATAAGCTCGCCCTCATAGCTGACCTTCAATCGGTTGCGGTAAATACGGTAAGCGAATGTCTCGCCTCTGAGCGTCCTGCCGGGGCACAATACCTCAGCTTGCATCCAGACTGAAGCCTGCGAAAGATTGACCACTGTTTCACTTGAGAAAGCGGCATCCCGATACAGCATGACCGGCTCCGGCATATTTTCCAAGATAGCCCCGGGCGAAAGCGCAAAGGTCTGCCTCATGGAGGAGCCGCTGGCAAGGTCCGGGCATGGATGCACCTTGGTGAAGGATTGATTAGTCAAATAAACGTGAGCATCTTCATGGGCCGTCCAGTCAAATTCATACCGGTCGCCGGCCAAGAGACCCGGCGAGACGTCCATAACCATAACCCCCACAGGTCCTCCCATAGGGAAGGTCTTCGCAATTTTCACAGGAGCTGTGTGGTATTTCGACTCCACCTGCGTTTGACCGCCCCGGCGCTCGAAGGCGGCTCGCAGATGGGATACCCTTGCTGCCTGCGTATGATTAAACGTGATTATGGGTGTGTACGGTGCCCGGTTCATGCTTATGCTCAGCCGCCGGTTCTGAAGCTTTCACATGCCCATGATCGCGGGTATGATGGTTATGGTTATGATCATGGTCATGATCATGGTCATGGTCATGGTTATGATCGTGATTATGGTCTTGAGCTGCATTAGGATTATGGCCATGAGTTTCATTATGATTGTGTGCCTGCGGCTGATCTGCATGCAGATGATCATGATCCACGCCTTGGGCATGAGCGAGCTCATGCTCAAGCCAACCGACAATTTGTTCCACGCCAACGCTTCCGAACAGATTGGAGAACACATAAGGGCGGTCTCCCCTCATTCGTTTTGTGTCGTCTTCCATAACCTGCAGACTGGCGCCAACATACGGAGCAAGGTCAATCTTGTTGACCACGAGCAAATCGGACCGCATGATGCCGGGACCGCCTTTACGCGGGATTTTCTCGCCTTGAGCCACATCAATAATATAAATAAAACGATCGACAAGCTCCGGACTGAAGGCAGCTGCCAGATTATCGCCGCCGCTCTCGATAAAAATCAGATCAAGCCCTTCGAACCGGCTGGTCAGCTCATCCACGGCTTCGAAATTCATCGAAGCGTCTTCGCGAATGGCCGTATGCGGGCAGCCCCCTGTCTCCACGCCGATAATGCGCTCTTCTGGCAGTACGCCGGTAGCCGCCAGAATGCGGGCATCCTCTTTTGTATAGATATCGTTGGTTATAACGGCAACGCTGTATTTATCTTTAAGCGCTCCTGCCATCCGCTCTACAAGCGCTGTCTTTCCCGACCCTACCGGCCCGCCGATACCGATCCGTATGGGACGGGAACGATCGATCGCCGGCTGTTCCCATCCATGATGATGATGACCCTGACCTTGTCCTTGACACATTACACATACCTCCCAAAATGATTAGTAAATCCTGTTTGACTAAGCGTTCCTTGAGCTTACCCTGTTAAGACATGAACAATCGGGAATAGAGGGTCTCATGCCTGATCATGGCAATTTCGGCCATCGGCATATTTGTGTAGGCGTCCTCCGGCTCCATTCCCTTCACAACAGACCAGGCACGGCCAGTATGGGATGCAAGGCGCGCGATAAGCTTCTGCCCTTCCGTCTGTCCGATGGACATCAGCCGAAGCGCGCTGTTGATGCAGGTCACCACACAGGCATACAGATAGCCCTGTACGGACTGCTCCAGCGTGATCCCAAGCTTGCTGCAGGCGTAGCCGAAAACAAGCGGGTGCGTAGCCAGACAGCGGCCCCCTCGCAGGCCTTCAGTAAGCGGCGACCAATCCAGCTGCGGATAGACCTGGGCTGTGAGCTGCAGCAGCCTGCGGCCCATCTTTTGCACGCCTGTGCGGGTTTCCTGCGCGGCCCGCTGCACATGTACAAGATGTTCAACCGCCCATAGAGGCTCCCAGTCGCCAACAGACGCGCAGCGGTAAACCGCCTTAATCACCATAGCGTCTGCCGTGGACCAGCTTTGGTACAGCATCGCGGTCACATAAGCCTCCAGCTGCGCGCCCGTGATCAGTTGACCCTCTTGTACGAGGGTTTCAAGACCGAATGAATGGGAGAAGCCGCCAATGGGCAGGGCCGAATCCAGCAGCTGCTGAAGCGCCAGCCAGGGCAGAACTCCAGGACCGCCCCCGACCCGAGCTTCCTCTATATTCATACCCATGCCCTCACCTCATCAAAATAAGAAATACCGCTGCGCCATCGGCAGAACCTCTGCAGGCTCGCAAGTAGCGGGAACACCGTCCACCTTCACCTCATACGTCTCGGGATCCACCTCGATTTTCGGCGTCGCATCGTTATGGATCATGTCTTTCTTCGTCACGCTGCGGCAACCCCGTACAGGTTCCACCCGCTTGGACAGGCCAAGCTCCCGGGCAATTCCGCGGTCATAAGCGGCCTGTGAAACAAATGTGATGGAGCTGTTCGAATTGGCTTTGCCGAAAGCGCCAAACATCATTCGTCCAAATACCGGCTGCGGTGTCGGAATGGAAGCATTGGGATCGCCCATCTGGGCAAAAGCAATCGTTCCGCCCTTGAGCACCATATCCGGCTTAACGCCGAAGAACATGGGACTCCAGACCACCAGATCGGCGAACTTTCCCGGTTCGATGGAGCCCACCAAATGCGAGACGCCATGTGTGATCGCCGGATTGATCGTATACTTGGCAATATAGCGTTTGATGCGGAAGTTGTCCGCGTCGGCTGTCGTATCCGGGGCAAGCGGTCCGCGCTGCCGCTTCATTTTATCCGCTGTCTGCCATGTCCGGATGATAACCTCGCCTACCCGCCCCATGGCCTGGGAATCGGAGCTGATCATGCTGAACACGCCCATATCATGCAAAATATCCTCCGCGGCGATCGTCTCCGGACGAATCCGCGAATCGGCGAAGGCCACATCCTCGGGGATGCTGCTGTCCAGGTGATGACATACCATAAGCATGTCCAAATGCTCTTCAATGGTGTTGATTGTAAAAGGACGGGTTGGATTCGTCGAGGACGGAAGCACATTCAGCTCTCCGGCAGCACGGATAATATCCGGGGCATGGCCGCCTCCGGCGCCCTCCGTATGATAGGTATGAATCGTCCTTCCTTTGAACGCTCCAAGCGTATCCTCCAGAAACCCGGCTTCATTGAGCGTATCCGTATGAATGGCGACCTGGATATCATACTGCTCGGCTGCCGCAAGACAGGTATCAATCGCCGCCGGAGTCGTTCCCCAATCCTCATGCAGCTTAAGGCCGATCGCGCCCGCTTCAATCTGCTCGATCAGCGGACCGGTGAAGGACGCATTTCCCTTCCCGGTGAATCCCAGATTCATGGGGAATGCTTCTGCCGCTTCCAGCATGCGCCGCATATGCCAGGCACCCGGCGTGCAGGTGGTGGCATTCGTCCCCGTAGCCGGTCCCGTGCCGCCGCCGATCATCGTCGTCACGCCGGAGGAAAGCGCCGTCTCAATCTGCTGCGGGCAAATAAAATGGATATGCGAGTCAATCCCGCCCGCCGTAACAATTTTGCCTTCGCCGGCGATCACTTCCGTGCTGGCGCCGACGACCATGTTCGGCATCACACCGTCCATAATATCCGGATTGCCCGCTTTGCCTATTCCGACAATCAGACCGTCGCGAATGCCGATATCGCCTTTTACGATGCCCCAGTGGTCGATGATGATCGCATTGGTGATCAGGGTATCCAATACGCCATCATCGCGGAGCGCCCCGCTGGATTGTCCCATTCCGTCACGAATGACCTTGCCTCCGCCGAATTTGCATTCATCTCCATAGACCGTATAATCCTGTTCAATCTGCGCCCACAGCTCCGTGTCTGCAAGGCGTACGGCATCGCCGGTGGTAGGTCCGAACATTTGCGCATAGCTTCTGCGATCCATCTGGGTCATGACGGCTCTCCCTTCCATGCGGCCAGCCTTGCCCGTACCTCATCCGGCATATCTCCCCGAACAGCAGGTCCGTGCGTCAGACCATTCAAGCCAAACGAGCGTTTCAGCCCGCCGAGCTCCACCAGGTGCACCGGCTTTTCCTCGCCAGGCTCGAATCGGACAGCCGTTCCTGCCGGAATATCAAGCCGCATGCCAAACGCCGCCTCGCGGTCGAACTCCAGCCCGCGGTTCACCTCAAAAAAATGAAAATGCGATCCGACCTGCACCGGTCTGTCGCCTGTATTTACAACTATAAGCTCCGCTCTTGCCCTGCCTGCATTCAATTCAATTTCGCCAGGCAGAGTACGGTATTCTCCAGGTATCATGACATCACCTTCCTTAACTTGAGGTTTTGCCGGGCAACAACTCATGTTCATATACGATTACAAATATTGCTTTTGTTAAAAACAACCTCTGTCAGTAAAGGGAATGAGTTCATGGATGGGCAATGGGATGGTGAATCGTCACAAGCTTCGTGCCGTCTGGAAAGGTAGCTTCCACCTGCACCTCATGAATCATTTCAGCCACGCCGCTCATGACTTGCTCGTGAGATAGGATGCGGGTGCCTTGTTCCATCAACTGGGCCACAGTCAGCCCGTCGCGGGCGCCCTCCATGATCTCGGAAGTGATGAGCGCCACGCTCTCCGGATAATTCAGCTTAACCCCTCTCCCGAGACGTCTGCGCGCCAAATCAGCAGCGATAGTGATGAGCAATTTTTCCTTCTCGCGTTCAGTCAACTGCATGGGTTCACCTCATAAATGTAGTATCTCTTCCTCAATCCATCAACAAGCAGTTAAGCTTTCTTACATTATAACGGCCGAATGGCGTCAAGTAAACATTCGATGTTAGATTTAATGACATTAACTAACGGTTGACTCCCATGTTCCTCTCTCAAAATTGCACAGCTTTCATAGCTTCCCTCTTTTTGCTCAGGCCTTGCCAATACTAGTCATAGCGTTTGCATTGTGATAAACTTAAAGGCATTGATCTTGCGCAAATTGGCCTTTACGGAAGAAACTTTTGCTGGCTGAAACAGCCGCTAAAACGGCACTTACTTACACATTGGAGGGACATGCATGGCGACACAGAAAATGCGTTCAGATATGATCAAAAAGGGGTTCGACCGCGCTCCTCACCGCAGCTTGCTGCGCGCTGCCGGAGTTAAGGAAGAAGATTTCAACAAACCGTTTATTGCAGTATGCAACTCGTATATTGATATTATTCCAGGTCATATGCATCTTCAGGAATTCGGCAAGCTGGTAAAAGAAGCGATCCGCGAAGCAGGCGGAGTGCCGTTTGAGTTCAACACGATCGGCGTCGACGACGGCATCGCTATGGGCCATATCGGTATGCGCTATTCATTGGCAAGCCGCGAGATTATCGCCGATTCCGTAGAAACGGTCGTTAATGCCCACTGGTTCGACGGCATGGTCTGTATTCCCAACTGCGACAAAATCACGCCAGGCATGATCATGGGCGCCCTGCGCGTCAATATCCCGACTATGCTCGTCAGCGGCGGACCGATGAAAGCCGGTAAAACGGCGGACGGCCGTTCGATTTCACTCTCCAGCGTATTTGAAGGCGTAGGCGCGCACCAAGCGGGTAAAATCGACGATGCCGCTCTGCAGGAGCTTGAGCAATACGGCTGTCCAACCTGCGGATCCTGTTCGGGCATGTTCACAGCCAATTCCATGAACTGTCTGGCCGAGGGTCTGGGACTTGCTCTTCCAGGCAACGGAACGATTCTGGCGGTCTCCCCTGAACGTAAAGAATTCGTCAAGCAAGCTGCCCGTCAGTTGATGAATCTTATCGAGCTTGATATCAAGCCGCGCGATATCGTAACCATCGAATCCATCGATAACGCTTTTGCGCTGGATATGGCGATGGGCGGATCCACCAATACCGTTCTCCATACTCTGGCTATCGCACATGAAGCCGGAATCGAATATCCGATCGAACGTATCAACGAAGTGGCAAGCCGGGTTCCCCATCTGGCCAAGGTTGCTCCCGCTTCCGATTACCATATTGAAGATGTGCATAATGCCGGCGGCGTAAGCGCCATTATCAACGAGCTGTTCAAGAAAGAAGGCGCACTTACTGGCGACGTTATCACCGTTACCGGCAAAACCCTTCGCGAGAATGTAGCCGGGGCCGAGATTCTGGACAAGGATGTCATCCGCACCCTGGACAACCCGCATAGCGAACGCGGCGGACTAGCCGTTCTGTTCGGCAATCTTGCGCCAGGCGGCGCGATTATCAAAGTAGGCGCAGTAGACAAATCGGTTGGCGGTTATCTGAAGGGACCGGCCATCTGCTTTGATTCCCAGGACGAAGCACTTGCAGGCATTGCGGGCGGCAAGGTCAAGGAAGGCCATGTAGTCGTAATCCGTTATGAAGGTCCTAAAGGCGGACCGGGCATGCCTGAGATGCTGGCTCCAACTTCGCAAATCGTCGGTATGGGACTTGGCGCCAAAGTAGGTCTCGTAACGGACGGACGCTTCTCCGGCGCCTCGCGCGGCATCAGTATCGGCCATGTGTCACCGGAAGCTGCCGAAGGCGGCCCGATTGCTTTCGTCAACGACGGTGATCTCATTGAGCTGGATATGAACAACCGTACGATGAATCTGCTTATCAGCGATGAAGAGTTCGAGCAGCGCAAAGCCAACTGGAAAGGCTTCGAGCAAAAAATCAAAAGAGGTTACCTGGCCCGGTATTCCTACCTTGTAACCAATGCCAGCACCGGCGGCGTCATGAAAATGTAGCTTGCGCACAGGAAAGCTCCAAAGCTTTCCTCGCTATTGAAAAAACGCTTTGCCTCCGGCATTTAAATGCCAGAAGCAAAGCGCTTTTTTGCATACATGACTCTCTTGGCAGCAAAACAAAAAGAAATGCCGTCAAGGAGTATATTCCCTGGCGGCATTTCCATTGTCATAGACGGCATGCGATACTGCCGGCCGACCCGGCGTTTGCAGCTTGTCATCGAAGTCGGCTGCAGCAGTCCACTTGGAAGTAAAGTCATCCCCCTTGCCGTATCGATGCCAGAACTCCTCCATCGACATGGCAATAATTCGTGGTGTCAGCTTGCTGCCTTGCTCTTTAATTCTGCGTTTCCCTGAAGGATGCAGCACCCTCAGAAGAAGCTTTAAGTAAATCCGTGTCATTTTATCGAATAAGCCCTTGGGCAGATCCAGCACGCTAAACCCGAACTGCTCTGCGCCCCGGTTAATCATGCTGATTCCATACAAGCCCTGAACATGCTCGAATTCCTGTCGTCCCGCAATTTGAGCGGCAAGCTTGGGCATTCCTTTCTCCACTTCACGGATAAGACGAATGGCAACATGCATCATGGAGCGGGCTTCCGTCATCAATTGGAACAGCTTGTTGTTGTCAAAATGCAGCTCGATAACCTCATCCTTATCCTTGATGACCTGACCGTCTGAAAGCATAAGCGGCTCTCCGCGGTAAGGAACAACCCGGATATGAAAGATGGAATCCTCCCCGCCGGATTTTACCCGGAAAAGGAAATGAAAAATTTTCTCCCAGCCCATCCAGCAGGCAATGGAAGAACGCTTCAGCCATCCAAGAGCGCGGCGGCTTGTTTTGTGCCGGTCCGTAATGGCGATCATTTCGTTAATGGCCACGAACCTATAGCCCCGGTTCACGCCCTCTTCGAGATAAGTCTCCAAAGCCTCCAGCATATTGGCCGGAGCCTCAAGATCCGCGCCGAATGTCGCGCCGCAGTCATGCAGCAAGATGATCTCGCCAGGGCGGAGTTTTTTCATCAGCCGCTTCTTCAAGCGTCTGACACCAACTCTTTTGCGCCAATCGCCGAACAGGGATGACCATAATATAATCTGCAAATGTCCCATATTGGAGAAATCAAATAAATTCACGATTCCCCAGGGAGGCCGATAATACGCGGAAGGAGCTCCCGTTGCCTGTTTGATCAGCTCCGACGTGCGGTGAATTTGTCTTGTAACCGTTCTTGGACGCATGAACCAGTTGGACTTATGGACATAATTATGAATCCCGATAATGTGACCTTCATCATGCATGCGTTTGAGCAGTTCTGGATGCTTCTCCGCATGAATGCCGACAACAAAAAATGTGGCTTTTGCATTGTAACGCTTTAACAAGTCAAGCAGTAAAGGGGTATATTTTGGATCCGGTCCATCATCGAATGTAAGAGCAATTTCATGACTGGCAAGTCCCTTCTTAAACACTCGAAAGCCGAAGGTTCGGCTTATAATCCCCGGAAGAAAAGCATAAAACGTCAAAATATAAAAGCCCCATAGCAGGAAGTTTTCCATATCTCTATCCCCACCACCCTAGTTTATATCCCTGCTAATACTGGTAGACGGAGCACTAATGTTCCCTCGTTTCATTGTAACATAATGCTGACGAAAACGGCTATGGTTTGATGTTAAGCCTTTGTTTTTTCCTTGTGACTAATTGAAAGAAATATTGGGAAACTCTAGAAAATTAGTGTACAATCATGAGGGATATTCAAGCATCATATGTGCAAAGGAGTAAAAAAATGATTTCCTTCTACCAAAAATATTGGCGCACCGCTTTTGATATTGCGCTGATCGTGCTTACCGTGTACCTGATCATGCTGGCCTTCAGTTATGTGTACCGCATTGCGACTCCGATATTCCTCTGCTTCGTTATCTTTATGTTTATTGAACCGCCAACCAGATGGATGACCAGAATCGGTATTCGAAGATCAATTGCAGCCGCTATATCCGTGCTTATTTTCACGCTTATTATTCTTGGAGCATTTGTAGGGGCAGGATTCATTATGACATCCCAAATTACCGGACTTGCTGAAAAGCTTCCTTATTATCAGCAATTATTCACAGATCAATTCCAGAAAAATTCGGCATTTTTTGCAGACAAAATGCAGGCGCTTCCGCCTGGCTTAACCGATAAAGCAACCGAGGTTGTAGGCTACATCACAAACTGGGGCCAAAAAATCGCCACTACTTTTCTGCTTTCCCTGGGCGGTTACCTGAAATCGGTCTCCACCTTCATTTTAAATTTTGCCATCGGCATCATTCTTGCTTATTTTCTCAGCCTAGAAATTGCCGATTGGAAAAAAATGGCCAGCGAGAAAACACCCCGAACGTTCAAAACCGCCTATTATTTTCTGCGCAATAATGTATTTGCCGGAATAAGCGGTTATCTCAAGGCGCAGGGCAAGCTGATTTCCATCACCTTTTGCGTAATATTCGTTTGTCTCCTGCTGCTTGGCGTGGACAATGCGTTTTCTATCTCTTTGCTTTCCGCCGTGTTTGATGTTCTCCCTCTTCTCGGCGTGGGAACGGTCTTCATTCCCTGGATCATCTATTTGTTCATCGTTGGCCAAACGACTTTAGCCATATGGCTTACGGTATTATTCCTTGTCGTTGTGCTGACCAGACAGATCCTTGAGCCGAAAATCACCGGAGATACGCTTGGTGTTTCCGCCTTTACCATGCTCGCGTTCATGATCATTTCGCTCTCTTTGTTCGGCATAGCGGGCGTGATCCTGTCGCCGATTTTAATGATTTTAATCAAGGCCTTATACGATCAGGGATATTTTCACCGGTGGATTCATTTGCCCAAGGGAGAATATGATCAGACGTCTCAAGAACCGCCCCAAACGATGCCTTGACGAAAAACGTGCATAAGCAAAGGGCCATGTCTCCTTCAAGATTGAAAGGGACATGGCCCTTGGTGTGAGGGCGAAGATTCATTGCAAAACGATTCAGATGCTTATAGCTCTGAACTTTATACCCGGCAGAGTTCATTCACAGCCCGCTATTATCTGCCGTCCCATCGAAAGACTTCGACGGCAGCTTGCAATTCTTCAGCCAGCTGGGCGAGCGATTGAGCGGTAGCGGCCGTTTCTTCGCTGCTTGCCGCCGCTTCCTCTGTTGCCGACGAGATGTTCTCCACCGCCGATAGTACCGTTGATGCCTGTGCCGCCTGTTCTTCGCTCGCCGCTGCAATCTCCGTTACCTTCTGTCCGGCTTGGTCCACCATTGCCGCGATTTTCCGGAAAGATTCTCCCGTTTGACGCGACAGGTCGGAGCTGGCCTGAACGGCCGTAACGCTTCGTTTCGTATTATCCTGCATGCCTTTTATGATACCTGCAATCTGTTTGGTCGCCTCTCCGCTGCGCTCCGCGAGCTTGCGGACTTCATCGGCAACCACTGCAAAGCCCCGTCCCTGCTCACCCGCGCGGGCAGCCTCGATAGCAGCATTAAGGGCAAGCAGATTCGTCTGATCCGCAATATCCTCAATGACCTCGATGATCTCGCCGATCTTCTGTGAATCATCCTCCAGCCTGGACATTTGGGAGCTGACAGCCTGCATGCTTTCGATGGAGGACGTGATCACTTCTCCTCCCTCTCTGGCAATATCGATGGTTTGATCCGAAAGCTCGGAGGCTTCTTCCGTATTCCGTGCGACCGAGTGTATGGCCGCTGAAAGCTCGATAAACAATTCATTGATAGTCTGTGCAGCGGTCGCCTGATTCGTCGTTCCACCGGCAATTTCTTCAGTGCTGGCCGATATTTGCTGGGCTGCCGCCGCAACACTATGAGAGGATGAGGTGATGCTTCTCACAATATTCCGCAAATTATCCACCATATCATTGACCGCCGCTGCGAGTCTGCCCACCTCATCCTTTGTTTGGATGTTATTCTTCTCGCGCAAATCGCCGACCGCCACCTTATCAACCAGCTGAACCAGCTTGTTTAATGGCCTTGAAATAATTTGCGCGATATAATAACCAAAGGCAATACAAAGTAGGATGGAAGCAATAATGATGCCGATTGTCAGATTACGCGACTGATTGAACATTTCGACGTTCTGATTATTGGACTGGTCCGCATGGGCGATATTCAAATCGTTCAGCCTGTCCAATATCGCGCCAAGTGCTGTGCTTGATTCCAATAGCACTCCTTCTGTAAATTCAAGCATCTCATCATTCTTATCGCCGTTGGCAAGCTCAATCAGATGCGCGAAATTGTTTTGATAGGCGGCCCACGCACTGTCAAACGGGGCAAGCGCCGTCCTGGACTCATCGCTCATCATCGTATTTTTGAATAATTCCATTCGATCGGTAACCCTATCCTTGACGGCTTCGTAGCTACCCTGGTTTTGTTTCCGGTCTGCTGCAGTCTCATCAATGTACAAATCACGGGCAAGCTTGCGAATTTCCATCACATCCACCTCGGTTTGCGCCAAATAATTGACGGGCAGTAAATTATCCGAATACATGGCCTGGAGATTCGTGTTGAAGCTGCCCAGATTGCCTAATCCATAAAGCCCTACAAAAGCGAGAATACACGCAATGACCAGAAATGAGGAGATCAGCTTTATGCTGGTTTTTAAGTTATAGAACCATTTCATACATGTCCACCCCGATGATTTTAATGGTATCCGCTATTGATGCACCGTCACGCGCTTCTTGTCACCAGCTTGATAATTCCGCCAATCTCCAGGATCAGGCCCACTCTGCCGTCCCCCAGAATCGTCCCGCCCGAAATCCCCTCAATATTCCCCATGTAACGGCCCAGTGACTTGATGACTATCTCCTGGTTGCCGATCAATTCATCAACTGCCAGTGCGATCCTCTTGTCTCCGCGCCCAACAATAACAATTGGAATTTGCCTGCTTCGATGGTCCCTGCGCTCATAGTGAAAGTAATCATGCAGCCAGCTGACAGGGATGACCTGATTGCGAATCGTCACTACGGGCATTCCTCCGACCGTACTGATATGCTCTGGGGCGATGCGTACAATCTCCGATACACTGCTCATCGGAATAATGAAAATCCGGCCGCCGATATCGACCAGAAGGCCTGTAATGATAGCCAGCGTTAGCGGCAGCCGGATCCGGAACAATGTTCCTGTGCCGATATTCGTCTCAATCTGGATTAGTCCGTTCATTCGCTCAATTTCCGTCCGCACAATATCCATACCGACGCCACGGCCCGATACATCGCTTATCTGTTGAGCGGTTGAAAATCCCGGATGAAAGATGAGATGTACCGCATCCTGATCCTTCAGCAGAGCTGCTTCCGCAGCCTGAATGATTCCTTTTGCCACAGCCGATTGCCGGATGCGCTCCGGATCAATGCCCGCTCCGTCATCCTGTATGGTTATGAGCACCTGATTATCCTCATGAGAAGCGCTGATCCGCAGCGTTCCCTTTGCCGGCTTGCCGGCGTCAAGACGCTTGTCTGGCTCCTCGATACCATGATCAATGGCATTGCGGATCAGGTGGATAAGCGGATCTCCAATATCTTCGATCAAGGTGCGGTCAAGCTCTGTTTCCTTTCCCTCAATGACGAGCTCCACTTCTTTATGCAGGATATGAGCCAAATCCCGCACCATCCGGGGGAAGCGGTTGAACAGCTGCTCGATGGGAAGCATGCGGACCTTCATTACGCTTTCCTGCAGCTCGCCGATGGTCCTGGTCAGATGATCGGATAAATGCCCCAGCTCTTCCACTGCCTCATCAGGACCAAATTTCTGATAGAAGGCTTTCTCCATCTGCTGGATGCGCGTCTGTGCGATGACAAGCTCCCCTACCAGGTTCATCATATTTTCCAGCCGCTCCACATTGACGCGGATCGTCTGTCCCTTGGCTTTCTCAAAATGCCCCGGTGGAGCAATGCTTTCGGACTCAGCCCGGACCTGCTCGTCCTGCTCGTCCAGTGATGCCGCCGCTTGCAGTTCTGTCCAATCGCAAGCATCAACGAGCACCTCGTCCACATCCGTCATTTCTCCGATTCTGCTCCCCAGCTCATCAAGCGGCAGTGCTGTGGACAGCAGCCATCGGTTCTGAATCACGTTTTCTTCCATATCGTGGCCTTCGAATGCCGTATCCGACCAATAGACGTTTTCGGTTTCCCGCAATCTGCAGTCGATCAGACTGAGCCTGGCCAGCTTCATTTCACAGCTCTGGCAGATGGTGACGCTCACCCATGCCGGTACGCGTCCAAGTTCAGCCTGCTCCTGTAAGGATTGCAATACCTCATGCGTAAAGATTGCAATTTGAGGCTGTACCCCGGATGCCTCCGCTGGATGGGATATGCCGCCGAACGACTGCAGCTCCCGAATCAGATGCTCCATATTCGAGCGCTCGCTATTCGTGTTTATAATTTCGGCCTGCAGCCTCTTCATGCCATCCGAGCATTTGAAGAACAAATTGGTCATCGCCTTATTAACGGCAAGCTTGCGGTTCCTCACATTATCCAGCAAATGCTCCATCTCATGCGTCAATATTTTCATTTTTTCATAGCCCATCGCCGCTGATGAGCCTTTCAGAGTATGAGCTGCGCGGAACAACCGGCTGATCGCAGCATCGGATTGTCCTTCCTTCTCGAGGCGCAGCACCTCTTCGTCCATACACTGGAGCTGTTCCTCGAGCTCTTCCAAATAAACGGCCCGAAATTCTGACAAATCGTCCATCGCCGCTCCTCCTCAGGGGTTTTCCGTTTCGGGAGCCTTAACTATCCTGGATCAATACCTCATCCATTTTCAGAATGCCGACCAAGCCTGCAGTTGAAATGCCGATACCGGCAAAATAACTGCCGTTGATTCCCCCTATCCGCTCGGGAGGAGGTTGAATGTCGGTGAAGGTGGTCACCTGATTGACCCGATCCACAATAATGCCTATATACTCCAGCGTGTGATTGACGACCACAATTCGGGTTGATTTCCCTGCCGGCGTTTCCTGAAGCTCGAACAACCGGCTTAAATGGATAATCGGAACGATTTTCCCCCTTAAATTGATTACGCCTTTCACATAATTGCGGCCGTTCGGGATTTCTGTAATATCCTGCATTCGAATAATTTCATGAATAGCTGAGATTGGAATCGCGTAATTCTCTTGGCCCAGCTCAAATTCGACAAACTGCTCATCTGAAACTCGCATCGCATAGCTCCGATCCGTAGGATGTGGGTTATTCTCTTGATAACGATAAAGATGGCAGTCCTGTCACCTCCCTCAGCTTCGCTGCGATATCTTCCAGGTCTACGATGTAATCCACCGCCCCCGTTTCAATTGCCGCGCGCGGCATCCCGAATACAACCGAGGATTCTTTCGATTGGGCAATCGTTGTGGCTGCTCCTGCCGCCTTGCCCTCAGCCAATGCTTCAGCTCCGTCGCTCCCCATCCCCGTCAGCATGACCAAATGCCGCTTCAGACCCTGCAGCGCCGAGACCGAAGTGAATAATTCATGCACGGACGGCATATGCAGCCCTTTGCTTGGCCGCTGGTGAAGCTTAATCCGGCAGACACCTCCGGTTTCCGCAATATTCATATGCCGGTCGCCCGGGGCAATATAGACACACCCGCCCTCCAGCCTGGCATCATGCTCCGCTTCCCTTACCGTGAGGGAACAGTTGTGATTCAAACGCTCCGCCAGCGACGCTGTGAACGGCGACGGCATATGTTGGACAATGACAATGGCATGGGGGAAATCGGCAGATAAGCCCTGGAGTACCGTTAATAAAGCCTGCGGACCGCCGGTGGATGCACCAATTGCAATAAGATGCCTGGGCGGCAAACCTCGTTTAGAAGACGGGATCTGGTTTTTGGGGAGGGGGGAGTACTTAAGCTTAAGCAAATTTCGCAACGAAACCTGCGCGGCCGTTTTGATTTTTTCCGACAAATCCTGCTTGACCTTGTACAGATCGAACGATAATGCGCCCGAGGGCTTATGTATAAAATCAACTGCCCCATACTGAAGCGCTCTGATGGTGGCCGCTGCTCCGGTCTCCGTCAGTGAGCTCAGCATGAGAACAGGTGTAGGCTTCTCCGCCATAATTCGTTTCAATGCGTCCAAACCATTCATAACCGGCATTTCGATATCGAGCGTGATGACATCCGGGGCAAGCTGCTTGGTCAGCTCAATCGCCTGCAGTCCATTCCGCGCGGTGCCGATGACTTCCAGCGCATTGTCTTCACTAATGTACCTGCTGACCATATTTCTCATAAAAGCGGAGTCATCCACGACCAATACTTTAATGGCCAATGCCAGCACCTCATCCATTCCAAGGTTTAACGTTTGCGAAAGAAATAATAGAGATCGGACATTTGCTCGGACAAGGATAGAAAAAGATCAACGATTTCTCCGTCAAACTGTTTATTTTTGTGCAAAATCAGTTCCGTCTTCGCCTCTTCAAAAGTGACCGGCTTACGGTAAGAACGGGTGGTCAGCATGCAGTCGAACGCATCAAGAATCGCACATACCCTGGCCTGAAAGGGGATTTCCTTGCCTTTTAACCCGCTTGGATAGCCGTTGCCGTCCCACCGCTCATGATGATGCTTCACCAGATCAACAATTCCCTGCTCCGTATATACCTGCTCCAGCAGCAATTCCGCTCCCAGCTCAGGATGCAGCTTTATGATCTTCCACTGCTGGTCCGACAAAGGCCCTTCCTGCTCAAGAATTCTCGATGGAACGAACAGTTTGCCTATATCATGCAGGAAACAGCCTCTGATCAGCATCTCCTTCTCACTGTTATCCAATTGCAGCGCCGGAGCGAACTTCTCTGCCAGAAAAGCCACCCTCACACCATGCTGATAAGTCCGAGGGCTTTTGATCTCAAGCGAATTCATCCAATGTATCGTTTCCGCTTTAATGCTAGGGCGGACATCCCACTCCATATCCGCCTCATATAGACGTTTCACGCTATGCACCATCCTTGTCTGCTGTCAGTAGAAACCATCGTATGAGGATTAGTATTCCGAATAGCTGCCTTTATAAAAAAAATAAGACTTTAGGAGGATATTATTATTGCAAATATAACCGATGTCGTACAATAGTAGTTATGCGACATGAAGAGGAGGAGCTTGCATCAGCATGAGGAAAGTCTCAGAGGAAAAAGCAAACGAATTAGTGGTTTTACCCTATAGTTCCGGCTACAGCGATGACCAAATTATAAATATGTTTCTGGTCGCCTGTGTAAGATCCCAGAATACGAAGAGAAACTACAGCCGGGCGATTGAACGGTTCCGGCAATTCATTTCGTACAAGTCGCTAAAGAATGTGACCTGGCAGGAAGTAGAGGCTTTTAAGACAGGGTTAATTGAAGGGAAATGGGGAGCAACCGGAAAGCCTTTGGCGCCAGCCAGTGTGGCTGCCTTTATTGCACCGCTGAAGTCCATGTATAAATGGGGAAGCGATTCCAATATAGATCTGTTCGTGCATAATCCGACCACATCCATTCGTTTACCCTCGGTTCCCATGAACAGCCGCAAGCATTTTTTGACCAAAAGTGAAGTTGGGAAGCTGCTGAATGCCTTGAAGCGGCAAAACATGAGAAATTATCTGATCGGGTTATATTTGGTCCTGCTCGGATTGAGGGTGTCGGAATTAACGGGGATTAAGTGGAAGGACTTCTATGCGGATTCTTCTGAAACCTCCATTTGGCTTACAATCAACAAGGCAAAAGGCGGAAAATCCCGCGAGGTTAAAGTCCCTAATCGTTTGTGGTCACTGAGCATTCGCTATGTGGAAGCCATTTCTGCTCCTGGCTTACCAGCGCCGGAGCTTGTGTTATTTCCTGTGACAACGAGACAAATCGAACGTATTATACGCGATACCGGTGACCGATGCGTCACCAATAAGAAACTTACTCCGCATTGGCTTCGGCATACCTATGCTACATTGGCCTTATTGAATGGAGCCTCACTCCAGCAAGTACAGGAAACGCTGGGGCATGCCCATATGAATACAACCCAACGTTATTTGCATACTGTAGAGCAATTAAAAAAAGCCGCGCCTGACTTTGTAATGGATTATCTGCATGATTATATCCCAGAATAATAGTCCTTTTGTAATAGGCATGATTTATTTTCGCTTGTTTTAATGGGATTAATATCCTATAATTCTATTTGAAAGCAGTCGTCGAATATTGGCGAATTTGAGTGAATTATGTCGCATAACTACTATTGTACGACATCGAATACAACATGAAATATATGTCCTAATTATTATACTGCATTCTTTTATTTGAAACTTCTACGGGTTAAAATTGGAAAGTCGGTCGCTGGTTATTGATGATCAGTTGCCGGCTTTTTGTTTATTACGTCCTCCCTAAATCCCTCCAGAGGAGGGACCCCTAGGGCCGCCGGCCCTCTGGACACCCGGATTTAATAACGTCAGAGTTACACAGGAACGCTCTCTCGCTGCTACCAGCCTGGCTCGTTTTTCGTCCCTTGCGGGACACACTTTCTTTCGTCCATTCCCTCCCTAAATCCCTCCAGAGGAGGGACCCCTAGGGCCGCCGGCCCTCTGGACACCCGGATGCGATAACGTCAGAGTTACACAGGAACGCTCTCTCGCTGCTGCCTGCTTGGCCCGTTTACGTCCCTTACGGGACACACTTTCTTTCGTCCATTCCCTCCCTAAATCCCTCCAGAGGAGGGACCCCTAGGGCCGCCGGCCCTCTGGACACCCGGATGCGATAACGTCAGAGTTACACAGGAACGCTCTCTCGCTGCTGCCTGCTTGGCCCGTTTACGTCCCTTACGGGACACACTTTCTTTCGTCCATTCCCTCCCTAAATCCCTCCAGAGGAGGGACCCCTAGGGCCGCCGGCCCTCTGGACACCCGGATGCGATAACGTCAGAGTTACACAGGAACGCTCTCTCGCTGCTGCCTGCTTGGCCCGTTTACGTCCCTTACGGGACACACTTTCTTTCGCGCACTTGGGGTGCCTGGTGGACTCCGTCCCATAATAACGTTGGCGGGACAGAGATGGCGTTTTTTTGAGGCGGTTGTTTGGAGTCTGCTTAGACCCTGTTCTTCTCCTTACGTATTGCTGGAGGAGATAGGAGTTTGCCTGCCCTCCTCTGCGGACAACGTGAGGGGAGGATTGCTGATTAGAATAGTGATTGAGTGCTTACCCCTCGGCGAGGATATCCATTACACCGCGAAATAAGGCCGTTGCCTTATTTGATGAATCGGGAGAACGATTCTCGGCTAATACTGCTACCGTGTAACGCGGGGCTTTCAGAGGCCCATACCCTGCAAACCACTGGTTGTTCCGCTTGATGCCCTCTCTGAGCGTCTCAGCAGTGCCTGATTTGCCCGCGACCTGCCATATGCCTCTATTGATTGACCGGCCTGTTCCGTTAGTGACAACGGCTTCCATGCCTCTTAAAAGCGCATGTGCTGTCTTGGTCGATATACGGCCATACCGGGAAGAGGAATTCATGCGAGGCAGCACAGCCATTCGCTGTTCATTAGCATAACGAATCTCACTCACAAGACGCGGTTCCATAACTTGTCCACCATGAAGCAGCGTCAATACCAGATTAGCCGCCTGCAGAGGCGACATGGTGACATCGCGCTGACCGATTCCTGTTTGCGCCAGCTGCCCGCCGTCCCGATGATCGGGGAACGCTGCGAACAACGTCCCCGCTTCTTCCTCCTGCAGCAGCCGCAGCGGCTCTCCAAGCGGCGCGAAGGGCCGGGGATCATACCAGCCAATCTTGCGGCCAATCCCCAGCTTGTCCGCTGTCACAGCCAACTGGGCAGGCGTCAACCGTTCGGCTATTGTCGCAAAGGCAACATTGCAGGATTGGGCTAGAGCTTCATGCAGTGTAAGTCGGCCATGTCCCCCCTCCTTCCAGCAGTGGAGGCCATAATGACCGTAATCTCCATCACATTCGAACACTTCCCGCTCCTCCGTCAGATCTGCTTCCAATGCAGCTGCGGCGGTAACCAGCTTGAAGATGGATCCAGGCGTTGTTGCTCTGACCGCATGGTTAGCCATGTCGGTTCCTGTTTTTTTCAAGGAATCCGGCGCAAGCAGCGGCCGCGAAACCATGCTGACAATATCGCCCGTATGGGCATCCAGCACGACGACCGCCCCTTCACGGAGACCATGCGCATCGGCATATGCCTCAATCTTGTTTTGCAGCGGCAAATCCAGAGTCGTAACAACCTTAAGGGGATAATAGGGGTTATCCGGACTGGTTAATCGCATATCCAATCCATTAAGCGGCTTGTCCGAACCATCGGTGAAAAAAGAGACTGAAGTTGCACCGGTGCCCCGGAGCAAGCCGTCCAGCGACCTTTCCAGGCCTGCTCCGCCCACCTGATCGGTCAGCTTCATCTTACGCTTGCTCAGTTCACGCTCGTATCGGGTTTGAAGCAGCTCGGGATGCTGACTGATGTAGCCGATCGCGTGCTTGGCATCGAACCCGGATGGATAACGGTTCCGGTAAGGCAAAATGCGGACGCCGTCCAGCCTCAAGCCGCTAATGGTATCCAACTGCTGCTTACTGAGCTTATGCGGTGCAGACTCGCCCGCCACCTGCCAGAATGACGGCGCCTTCAAGCCTTCCATCCAGACCTGGAGCTTTCCGGCACTGACACCCAGCGCGGCTGCCAGCTTCTCAATTTCGCTCCGCTGCTGCCCGTGATTCCGAATTTCCTTCTGCACAGGAAATACCGCCAGTCCTTGATACGACTCACCAGTCAATGCCAGCCCGCTGCGGTCCACAAAATCTCCCCGCCCACTGTCAAGGAGCAGCCCCCGCTCCCGCTGCGCGACCGCCTCCCGCTTCCAATTCACACTGCGGCTGGTAGCCGGAGCGGCTGGCATCAGCTGCAGCCAGGCAAGCCGCAGCACAAATATCCCAAGCACAGCGCTCATACCAAGCAGAACGATAAAAACACGCCGATTCCTCCTTATTCGGCGTTCCCTTCCGTTCATCGATTTCCCTCCTCATGCATGACGCTGAACTGCCCGTTACAGGGCAGAATTCGATAATACCTCCTATTATCTCCTATTCCAGCCGTTTCATCCTATGCCTGACAAAGAACCTCCAATGCCAAGATCGAGGCAAAATAAAGAGCCCGCCATTCAGCGGGCCCATCGTCATTGTTATTTAATACCCTTGCAGCTGAAATAATCAAGCAGAAAGCTTTGAAATACTTTGGCTACAAGCGGCAGCTTTTCGTTGGAACGATAGATCAGACCGATCGTTCTCGTCACAGTGGGAGATTTCACTCTGACTTTGACGGGCTGCAAAGGCCCTGAAGGGTACAACGCCATTTCCGGAAGCAGGCTGACTCCCATCCCGGCAGCGACCAGACCGCGAATCGTATCGGTCTCTTCCCCCTCAAACCCGATATGGGGCGTGAAGCCCGCTTCCCTGCAGGCATCCCATACAATCGGACGCAGAGAATACCCCTGGCTGAACAGCACAAAATTATCATCCTTCAGCTGAATCAAATCGATAATGTCTTCTCCGGCCAAATGATGGTTGGGCGGGAGGATGGCGAACAATTCTTCCGTCAGTACCGTCTCTCCTGTAACTTGACCATGCTGCTCGGGAAACGGCGATACGAAAGATAAATCAACTTCACCCTTAATCACGTCCCGGATCAGTGAAGGATACATCCCCTGCTTAAAGCGGAAGGTGACATTGGGATGCAGCTTCCGGAACGTCGAGACGATTTCGGGAATGAGAGAAAACCCGAGACTATGCGGAAAGCCCAGCCTGATCTCGCCTTTCTCGGGGTCAAGAAATTCATGCACATCCGAAACAGCCCGTTCCAAATCAGCCAAAATCACTTCGGCTCGTTTCAAGAAAAGCGCCCCCACCGGAGTCAGCTGCAAATTGCGTCCCTTTTGCAGAAACAGCTTTGCACCAAGCTCCTGCTCCAGCTGATGGATTTGGCGACTTACCGCCGATTGTGCGACATGCAGCTCTTCAGCCGCCTGCGTCACATGTTCTTTTTTGGCTACTTTAACAAAATAATGCAGCTGTCGAAGCTCCATGAATTCCCTCTTCTCCTTCGTTCCCGTCCGTACGTTTAGTAACGTTTTCTTTTGTTGATGGTATACCAGTCAAATCCATAAGCCAGAACAAACCCGGCAAACAAACCGCCTATATGAGCCCAAATACCAATTCCCGGTACAAAAACGGAGTATATGAGACCAAAAATCAAGATCACATAGACCGTTTTGCGGGATGCCTCATCCAGTGATTTCTTCATCAGGGCCAGATAAAGATAGGTGCCATAGATGCCGTAAATCGCTCCGGAAGCACCTGCTCCTGCCGTCTGAGCCTCCGCTATGGCGCTGAACAGGTTGCCGACAATTCCGCTGATCAGATAGAACAGCGAGTAATGGATATGCCCAAGCATCTTCTCCAGCGGAGGAGCAAAAATCAGAATGGCAAACATATTAAAGAACAAATGCTGAAAACCAAGATGAAGAAACACCGCCGTCACATAACGCCAAGGTTCTTCCAAGGAGAAATAATTCTCATAGGGATCGCTGTAAAATATGCCCCGCTCGAGCAGCGCATGGTTGCCGCTGAGCTCATCGACCAGAAATACGAGCAAATTCAGGGCAATAATAATCGCTGTGACCGGATACATCCGCAGATAGCCGCGAAAGCTTTCATATCGTAGAAAGATCATCCTTTTCCTTCTTTCTCATATATTGGACAACAGCAATTCATTATGATTATAATAAATTTGTTATGAAACATACAATTATTTAGAAGGAGGACGTTTTCCAATGGCACAAGAACGCACAGGCGTGGCTACCCTCAAAGGAAACCCGCTTACACTGATTGGTCCGCAACTGAAAAAAGGTGATGCAGCACCAGATTTTCAACTGAACAAATCATTGGTGGATGTCGTCTCATTAAAAGATTTCGCTGGCAAGGTTAAACTCGTTAGCGTTGTTCCCTCCATCGATACCGGCGTATGCGACGCTCAAACCCGCCGTTTCAACGAAGAGGCTGGCAAGCTCGGTGATCAAGTGGTCGTACTTACCGTCAGCGTCGACCTTCCGTTTGCCCAAGCGCGCTGGTGTGGAGCTGCAGGCGTTGAGAATGTGGTTATGCTGTCCGACTACAAAAACAACAACTTCGGTGAAGCTTATGGCGTACTGATTAAAGAACTTCGCCTGGACTTCCGCAGCATCTTCGTTATTGACAGCAATGATACCATTCAATACGTTGAAGTGCTGGGCGAAATGACCGAGCATCCAAACTATGAGAACGCGATTGAAGCGGTAAAAGCGCTCGTATAGATTACATACGGGTGAACAGGTGCAATGGTTGCGCGCCAATTCACAACAAAAGCGAGAGAAGGATTTTTCCTTCCTCGCTTTTTGTTTATATGCCAGATGTTTTATAAGCAGCAAGCTTCTTGTCAATCGTTCTGTAAATATCAAGAATCGTACGATAATTGGAACCTAGATCGCCGAGTGAACCACGTGAAGCCGAATAGATATCAATAGCGGATGTAACCGGATTCACACCAATCACTGACACGGTAATGTCCATGGTGCGACCCGTCATAGTACGTTTTTCGAGAACAATTTCTCCAACGGAAACGACCTCATGCAGTACTTTGTAGCCCTGCATTTTCTTCAATAAGGAGACAACTTCCTCCCACGCCTTATCCTTCGACAACTTGTAAAAATGGGATTTTAGCAATGGATCTTTCGCTTTATCGCCAGTCAGCTCATGACTGCGCAGCAACCCTATCAGGGTTCGCTTCAACAAAGGTGATCTCCCCCTCTAACGTCTATGTATGCTAACCAATATCATAGCATAATTCACACATTAAAAAAAAGGGGCTGCCCCCTTTTCTTGAAATATCAGCAAGGACCAGACAACGCGTCATTCCTACCTGATATCTTTATTGGGAAGAAAGCAACTATGCCATATCAGGATGCTTCAGCCGCTTCTTCTTAATTTTGAAAAAAAACCCGCTAATGCCGTCCGACCCGCTTGCTTCTGAACCCGCTCTCGCAGGTGGGTGTCCGCAGGAACGTTTTTGAGGTCCCCTTTCGAGGGCATGTCAGCCGCGTTCCGATCTAGGTCTCCCGGGAAACAGCCATTGGTTCAAAACAACGTAAAGCCGTAACGAGCAAAAGCAGGATGTACTCATTATTATAGAGGTTTTTGAATCAAAAGTAAACGTAAAGCAGCTGCTAATTTAGGGAGCAATCGCTAGCTGTCCTTTTTCACTTCTTCATTGAGATTCATCAATTCAGCCTCAGCTTCGGCTTCAGCGGCTTTCTCCGCCTGCAGCTGGAGCTTCGTATAAATCTGATAAAAACCCCAGAACGAAATGGCCGCAACGATACTGCCTGTGAAGAAAGGCACCAGGAACATCAGCTTAGGCGAGCTGAAGCTGATATAAACGACTACGCCGCACATGATGGCGGTGGACAATGAGCGGAAAGGACGGCCGATAGTCAGGAGCACTGCGTTCTTGAGCAGTTGGAACGTCTTCATATGGTAATGGACGACCATAGAGAAGAAGTTAAACAAGGAAACGGCAAGCAAGGCCATGATTGCAATGAATAAATAAGAAACCAGCTGAAGATACTCCAATTCTTTCAAGTATACCTGGAAATCAACAATCAGAATGGCGAACAAAATAACATACAAAATGCCGCCTATCATGCTTTGCAGATAGCTTTCCTTGTAATTCCGGAAAAATGTACGCAGAAGCGGGGCGTCCACTTCGCCCATCACCCATTTACGGGCAACTCCAAACATAGCCGCCGTTGCCGGAAACAACGTGAAAGGCGCTATGATACTTGACAAGACAACACTGCTCAAAAATTGATCGGTGTTCTGAGCCATAATGACTGGAAAGATCAAGAAAATATACGGTATAGAACATAAAATCCACAATACATTCGTAACCGATAATCTCATGATCCACTCCGAGATCTTGTACAGCCCGCCCATTAAGCCTCTCATTTCCATGATTGCCTGAATCCCCCTAAAGGCGTTTTTCGCAAGAAAACGCTACATCGTAAGTATGAGCCTTGGCGTTTCCGTAAGAAACGTGTACAGCAAGCGATTTCATTATTCTATATAACTATATAATAGGTTGCCCCTAATCGCCAACTCTTCATTCGTTCAACCCTTATACGAATCCATATTTTCCATTAAAATCAAGAAAAATGGGGCCACCCGCCCGATTGCTCGGCTATACGGATAGCCCCGGTTAACCATTAGTTGCGGTTGAAGTCCTCTGAAGATTGACGCGAACGGCGAGTATCGCTGCTGCTGCTGCGTCCCTGTGAGGAGCCTCTGCTTCCGCCTTGGCCATCACGGTCGCTGCGGTTGTAGCTGCTTCCGCTGCTGCTTCCGCCACTGCGGCTGCCGCCGTAGCCGCCGCGGCTATCGCTGCTGCGACCGCTGCTGCTTCCGCCGCGGGGACCGCTGCCAGTGCGGTTGCCGCCGCCAAAAGGTCCGCCGGAGAAACGACGGCCGCTCGAACGGACATCCGGTCTGCGTTTTTTAGCACGGATAGGATCTTCCGGTGTCAACTCGATGCTGACATCCTTCTTCTCACCCGTGATCAGCTTGATGGCTGCTGCAAGCAGGTTGACGGAATCATATTGCTCCAGTAACTGGATCGTGATCGCTTTGAATTCATTGATCGAATCGCTCTCGACAAATTCAAGAATCCGCTCAGCCGTCAGACGCTGTTTGCCTTCAATCGCTTCCGCAATGCTCGGCAGCGGCTTCTTGGCAATTTTGTGGCGCGTGACTTTCTCAATGAAATGCATGTGGTCAATTTCACGCGGAGTGACGAATGACCACGCTGTTCCTTCTTTGCCCGCGCGGCCTGTACGGCCGATCCGGTGAACATAGCTCTCCGGATCCTGCGGCAAGTCGAAGTTGATGACATGCGTTACGCCCGAAACATCAAGACCGCGCGCAGCAACGTCCGTTGCAACAAGTACATCGATGCTGCCGTCACGGAATTTGCGCATGACGTTGTCACGTTGATTCTGTGACAAGTCGCCATGAAGTCCGTCAGCGGAATATCCGCGTTTTTGCAGGGCTTCGCTAAGCTCATCTACCCGGCGCTTGGTGCGTCCGAAAATGATCGCCAATTCAGGTGATTCCATATCAAGCAAGCGGCTCAGTGCGTCAAACTTCTGACGTTCATGAACTTCAATGTAAGCCTGCTCGATCAGAGGCGCACTGATCTGGGTCGGAACGACGGAGACATGTTCCGGATTTTTCAGAAATTGCTGTGCCAGCCTCTGGATGTTAGCAGGCATCGTAGCTGAGAACAGCATGGTGTGGCGATTTTCAGGTACAAGAGAGAGGATTGTGGTAATGTCCTCCATAAAGCCCATGTCGAGCATTTCATCCGCTTCATCCAATACGACAGTTTGTACATCGTCCAGTCGAATGGTTTTGCGGTTAATATGATCAAGCAACCGTCCGGGTGTTCCGATAATGATTTGCGGCTTCTTTTTCAAGGAGCGAATTTGTCTTCCGATCTCTTGTCCGCCATATATCGGCAGCGAACGAAGACCTTTGTAACGGGTAAGCTTTCCGATCTCTTCCGAAACTTGAATGGCAAGCTCGCGGGTCGGGGTCATGATTAATGCGACGATACGCTCTTCGGTTACCGGAATCTTGTTAACGAGCGGGATTCCGAAGGCGGCCGTTTTGCCCGTTCCTGTCTGAGCTTGACCGATCAAATCGGTACCGGTCAGCGCAATTGGAATGGCTTTTGATTGGATGGGAGTGGATTCTTCAAACCCTAGCTCCGTGATGGCTTGCAAAACTTTAGGTTCCAAGCCGAATTCAGCAAATGTTTTCAAACTTTTTCAATCTCCTTCTATCTGCACTCTACAGAAAATATACAGTTCATTATAGCACAACATCTTGCATGAATACCAGTAAGTCGAAAGTACGCATACTATTTACACACACAATCCCCGCGGCAGCAGCGAAAGGACTTGATGTCAAGCGCATGCAAATAAGAGGTGAATCACAACAGATGAAGAGACTCCGCACGGCGATTGTCATGCTTCTGAGCTCGGCCCTGATCGCCTTTGGCTTCAACCAGCTCCTTATTCCGCTGAAGATGATCAGCGGAGGCGTATCAGGAATAACCATGATTATCGGCTATGCCACAGGCTTCAATATCAGCTGGCTTTATTTTGTGCTCAATATCCCTGTTTTGATCTGGGGCTGGAAGATCCTTGGCCTTCGTTTTGTCGGCTGGAGCATCTTCTCTGTCGTTACGACTACTATTGCCATCCAGCTTATTCCAACTGAGGCGGTTGTGAATGATCTCACGCTTGGAGCTGTCTTCGGGGGCGTTGTGGTGGGCTTCGGCAGCGGGTTGTCGCTTCGCGAAGGCGCTTCAACCGGAGGCTTCGATATTGTTGCGACCATTTTGACCCGTAAACGGGATTTATCGATCGGCATGCTTATTTTTGTCATGAACGGGAGCATCATTATTGCGCTTGGTTTGTTGACTGGCGACTGGGATGCCGCCCTCTATTCGCTGCTTTCCATCTTCACAACCGGCAAAGTCATTGACCTGATCCACATCCGCTATGTCAAGATTACCGCCTTCATCATCACCAACTGCGCCCAGGAGCTGCGCAAGGAGCTGCTGCCTCTGCAGCGCGGCATTACCGTTATCCGAACCCGCGGCGGATACACGGATGCGGAGAGGGACATGCTTATGACTGTAACAACCCGCTTCGAGCTGCCGGAACTAAAAAGAATTATCCAAAAAACGGATCCGGCCGCTTTCGTGAATATCGTCGAAACCTTGGGTATCATGGGGGACTTCCGCAGAACCTGACCTAAGATAGCGTTGTTTGTCTCCTGCTGCAGAAAGCGCGGCAAATATGGAATTTTCCGTATACCCCTAGGTTTTTCGCTTCGCTGCTGTTATAATAATGCTACCCCGCAGATTTGGTTCTTGCCATACGTTTTTGCCCTCCATTACGATGAAAGGGTGATGCTTGATGGATATGGAAACGGTCAAACTGTTGATGATTGTGGAAAAGCTGGTTCCAGAGCTAGTGCCTTTTCTCACGGAGCGGGAATTGAACCTGAATATTGTGCTTCGGGACGGACTGTCATTACTGGAACCGGGAGATGCGATGGAAATCGTGCAGCACAGTATTGTTGAGCATCAAAAAGCAGTGTACTTGCATTAAAATAAAGGCGGCGGGAACGTATTTATACGTTCCCGCCTTTTTTTTTGCCCGGCGCCGATTAGATCTTCTCCGATTGCTTTAATATCCTACAAAATACCTCTGTGCCTCTTTCTATAACTGAATTATAATTAATGTACAGAGCCAAATGGGAGAGAACACAATGGATGCCATTATTTCAATTATGCTGTTATTGTTTCATGTTTTATCCGGAGGAACGGCTCAGAGCGGGCAAGAGAGTGCTTCCACTTCCCAACTGCTAAGCACTTTATTTGCCGGTCACGGTCCCGCGCAAACGGGTCAGGGAGTACAAACCGGAACGGGTGCTTCAAGCGGGGCAGGCACTTCGGACTCCTCCACCGGTTCGATTCTGGTGAAGAAAGACCCCCAGCCGGATGCTCCCAAGGTAAAAGGCGTCTATGTGACGGCCTACAGTGCCGGCGGCGAGCGGATGGAAACGCTGCTCAAGCTGCTCGACAGTACCGATTTAAACAGTATGGTTATCGATTTGAAGGATGATCTGGGCAACATTACATACCCCACGGAAAATCCGGAGCTTCTGAGGCTGGGCTCGCCCAAGAAGTATATCCGCGATATCTCCGCCATGATGGATCGTTTGAAGCAGCATAATGTCTATCCTATCGGCCGGATCGTTGTTTTCAAGGATACGGTGCTCGCCACCAAGCATCCGGAGCTTTCCTTTCGCCAAAAGGATGGGAGCATCTGGAAGAACGGCAACGGGGACAGCTTCGTTAATCCTTATATGAAGGAAGTATGGGATTACAATATCGAAGCCGCCAAGGAAGCCGTCAAGCTCGGCTTCAAGGAGATTCAATTTGATTATGTGCGTTTCCCCGAGGGCTTTGAGAATAAAGCGGATTCCCTCGTATTCCAGCACACTAAAGAAAGCCGCGTCGATACCATCGCCGCATTCGTCAAATATGCCAAGTCACAGCTGGAGCCGCTTGGCGTCCGCGTATCCGTGGACATTTTCGGCTACGCCGCCTCGGTTCCGGCAGCCGAAGGAATCGGTCAGGATTTTGTTAAAATTTCCAAGCATGTCGATGTGATCTGCCCGATGGTATATCCCAGTCATTACAGCACAGGCTGGTTCGACGTGAAGGACCCCGACAAGGATCCATATGCAACCATTAAAGGCTCCATGGCCGATACGCATAAGAAGCTGGATCCGATCGGTTCCTACAAGCCGGTTATCCGGCCGTGGATTCAGGATTTCACCGCCAGCTGGCTGGGCAAAGGCCACTACATCCAATACGGCAAGGAACAGGTGCAGGCGCAGATTAAAGCGCTGCATGATTCCGGAATCGATGAATTTCTACTCTGGAACGCAGGCAACAAATATACGGCTGGTGTAGATTATAAATAAGAAAAAACGGCTCAGCTGCCAAAGGGCAGCTGAGCCGTTTTTTACACCTGATACATAAGCAAGATTTGGCATTCCTGTGCTTATTCTATAAGAATGCCCCGCACAGCCAGCAGCTGTGAAAATGAAATTTCACAGGCTGCCAGGCCTTTGGCAGGGCTTTTTTAACTATAAGGGCCGTCTCTAATCTGTTAATCCTTGAGAAGCTTCTGCGCCAGCTCCAGAAAATACTTGACGGCGTGATGAATGCGAAGCTGAACGCCCTCTGAAGCAGGTGCGCCGTCAGGACCAAACTCACGCTGCGCTCCGCCCACCGAGATCCATTCCGGGCAATTGATTCCGTGCACATTGCGGACAATCGTCTGCAGATGCTGCAGCGAATTGACTCCTACCGCACCGCCAGCCGAACTGATTGACAATACGAGTTTGCTGTCAAATTGCTCTGCGCTGAGAAAATCAAGAGCGTTCTTCAGCGCGCCGGAAATACTGCCGTGATACTCAGGCGTACTAAGTACAATTGCATTGGCCTCAAGTACAGCCTGGCGCAAGGATATTACCTCTGGAACCTGGACAGCATCATCCGAGCAATAAATCGGAAGACGGTGCTGATGCAGATCCACCATATTAACCTCGTGACCCTGTTCTTGCATCAATCCAGCCGCATATCGGGCCGCTTTTGTGCTTGAAGCTCCAGCCCTGGTGCTTCCCGCAATAATAACAATTTTCATATAAGTATCTCCTTTGATTCAATGAAATTATTAAGGCTTGCTTATTGGGACAAGCGCAATGCGAGATTGTACAGATCCATGTTAAAAGGCTTCTTCGTATTTACCACTTTATCGATATCGGTTACAGTCAGTTCTCCGCGGATGATGCCGCAGCCTTTGCCTGATTCGCCTTCCATGAGCATGCGTACCGCAAAGTCCCCCAGCTGACTGGCTAGAATCCGGTCATTATGCGTCGGGTTGCCGCCGCGCTGAACATGACCCAGAACGGTAACGCGCGGATCTACGTCGCAGCGCTCTCTTATCCCCTGACCGATCTCTTCTCCGGTGCTGGCCCCCTCTGCAACGACAATAATACTGTGCCGCTTGCCTGACAGGAAATTTTCCTTCATCCGGTTTGCGACCTGATCGATGTCAAACGGCACTTCAGGCACGATGATCGTTTCCGCTCCGCTCGCAAGTCCGGCGAACAATGCGATGTCGCCGCAGCGCCGGCCCATAACCTCAACGACTGAAGAACGCTCATGCGAGGTCATCGTATCACGGAGCTTGTTAATGGCGTCAACCACGATGCTCACCGCAGTATCGAAGCCGATGGTGAAATCGGTGAACGGAATATCATTATCGATCGTTCCCGGCAGTCCCATCGTCTTGATGCCGAGCTTGCTCAATTTGTTCGCCCCTTGGTAGGAACCATCGCCTCCGATTACAACAAGACCGTCAATCCCGCGGTCACGCAGCACTTCCGCTCCCCGCTGCTGACCTTCCGGGCTTAAAAATTCCTTGCATCTTGCCGTCTGCAGAATCGTTCCTCCGCGCTGAATAATATCTCCGACGCTGCGCAGATCCATTTGCCGTAAATCATTGTTTAACAGCCCCTGATATCCCCGCTGAACGCCATATACCTCCAGACCATGGTACAGCGCACTTCTTACCACGGCGCGCACCGCCGCATTCATGCCCTGCGAATCTCCACCGCTCGTGAGTACGGCAATCGACTTGACTGCTGACATTTCAATCCACTCCCTGTCTCTTATCTATATCTTAAGTTTGCCGCATTCTGATCCAGACGCTGTTCCCCAAAAAAAACAATCGTGTAAGAGGACTTCGTCTCATCAGATGTTTGGAAACGCGACGTACGTCCGACTGTTCCCGCACCTTCGGATCCGACAGGTACAAGGCGAGCAGTCCTTCAATAATCATGGTATGAAACTGCCTGCACGGCAGCGCCTGCACATCCTTGCGCGCTCTTGCTGCAATCTCGCCGATTCTCTCCACAAGCTGCGATTGATCTTCGTAATAATTGCAGAAGTTCAAATCCCCGCCGATACGGTCTTCTTCCTGGTCGATTAAATAGTCCAGCATAATGTGAAGTCCGCATACATGAGGAAAGTAGGCGTCCCGGATCAACAGGGCATCCTGCTTCGCAAGCCCATCCTCGGAGGCCGCAAGAAAAAGAACAAACATCCCAAGTGTGGACCCTGTTGCAGCAGCAAACTCGTTCCACTGCAAATGGGGGACCTTCTGGCTGTGCTTCTCCCACCACCCTAGCAGCTCGGGTTCACGGCGGTTTTTGACAATATGCTTGTACACCTGTAAATCGCCATAGAGGCCGACCAGCTCGGAGACAGGCGACTGAACGCTGCTATAGGAAGGAAGCTGCCGTATGCAGCTCTGACAGGTCTGCACCAGCCCGTGCAAATACCCCCCATCCTCCCGTTCATTGCGCAATGCGTAATAATCACGCAGGGGAGCTCCGGGATCAACCGCATCCAGCATCGCCTGATGCAGCAGCCGAAAATCGCCCTCGTCCTGCGATGTACTGCGGTCGCACAGATTATCCAAATAATCGCTGATCGTCTGAAGCGCTACGATAAGCGGAACGAGAACATGCCGCTGCTGAAGATTGGCGGCGGCGTAGATTCCTCCACCCTCGCAATGAAATTGCTTGTCTCTCATACTGGCGAGCGCTTGTGTCCGCAGTTCGTCATCGGGTATCTGCCCGGCAATCATCCTCAGCCGTCCAAGCTCGGCCCTAACCTCGGGAAGTACATATTTATACACCCGGTACATAAGCGAAACGGGTGTTTTCGGTACATGACGAGCGTGCGCCAACATTTTCATTCAAGCGCCCTCCTTGAACCCTTCCTTCAGAAATGGCTCCGCGTCTCAATCTCCTGATTGATGCGATACCAAATATGCAGATCATTAATCCGGCTTGCAAGCTCCGCGATTTCTGAATTAATGCAGCAGGAAGTCTCGAAATCTTCTTCCTCGTATAATTCCGCCTGTTTCACATTTATTAACCGTTCATAAGCAAAGACACGATCCGGGATCGTGCCGCGAATAATTTCCCATTGCGTAACTATGGATGAACGCGCTTGTTCACTATAGCTTTCCCATTCCTGATTCAGTTCAGGCAGTGCGATCCCGAGGCGTTCGTTCCATATAAAAATGTCATCCACCATAGAAAACCTCCAACCATTAATGTACCATTTCATAACGCACAAATCCAGCGCGAAAACATGTTCGTGCAGCCCGTTTCCACCACCCGGAACAAGGCGGAATCTTGCAGCCGCCCACAATTTTAATCGAACGGCAAGCTTGGGGCCTCTACGCCCTGTTCATCCATGCTATACTGTTTACCATAATAAATAACATCAGGGAGACGAGTCAAAAATGATTCAACAGCCGGGCACAGTTACGATGGGACAGCTGTGGCGCTTTTTTTTACCGCTTGGCATTTCAGCAAGTCTCGTAACGTTGTCGCATGTCATCATTAACAGCACGTTATCGCGAGCGGACAACCCCGAACAAATTATTGCCAGCTATGCGATAGCCATGAGCCTGCTCATTATAACCGAACGGCCGGCCGTACTGCTGCGGCAGACAAGCTCTACGCTTGTAAGGGATAAACGTTCCTTCCGGTCCATGCTGCTTGTCGGACAAGCCGTGTTCGGAGCCATCATGGCGCTTGGCCTGCTCATCTGCTATACGCCGCTTGGCGTCTGGATCTTCCAGGGGGTGTTCGGGGCTGATGAGTCGCAGGTTCCCGACATCATAGATGTTTATCAGGTGCTGATGTTTGTGAGCTTGTTCTCGGGGATCCGCTGCTTGTATCAGGGCGTCATCATTTATAATCTGCGGACCAAATGGCTGACCATCGGGATGAGCGTACGCCTTCTGGGGATGTACGGATTATCGTTGTATTTTATCCATACGGGGGTGCACAGCAGCTCGGTAGGAGCGGTTATTTTCCTAGTCGGCATGATCATGGAGGCCGCTATGAGTTATGCGGAGGGACGCCTGCTGGTCCGCCAGATGCCCGATGAAGCGGAAGGACACACCATTAAGTCGGGCAAGCAGGTGTTCTCTTTCTATCGTCCGATGCTGTTCTCTACCTTTCTCGCTGTGTGGATCGGCCCTTCCATTAATGCATTTCTGGGCAAAACCTCCGACGCTGCGCTGGCCATAGCTTCCTTCGCGCTCGCTGCGAGTCTCGTGCAGCTGGTCACCAGCTTTTTCAGTTATTTTCATCAAATCGTCCTTAATTTCTATCGAATTGACCGGGATGCGGTCCGCCGCTTCACGCTGGCCTTCGGCTTCATTCCGCTGGCGCTTGTAAGCAGCATCGCCTTCCTGCCCTTAGGCGACTTTATCGTCGGCGATATCATGGGGGTGCAGGGAAAATTAAAGGAAGAGACGCTCCGGGCATTAAAGCCCTTCGCTCTGTTCGCCCTGGCCATGCCCTGGCTGGATATGTTCAACGGCATCATCATGGTGCGGGGCCATACGCGGGTGATGCTGGGCTCGCAGGCCTCCAATCTGCTGTTCACCGTCACAACGATTGTTCTGCTGGTGTCGCTTGCTCCCGGCTGGAACGGAACAATCGGCGCCTGCGCGCAATCTGCCGGCCTCGCCGCTGAATGCATTTTTGTTGCATTGGCGATCAGGCGAGGCCGCAAATCAAACCGGATTATAGCCGGAAAAGTATTGGATATGGAGTGACACACACATCATGAATTCATCAAACCCGGTTCTCACCGCAGCCGGACGGTCGCAATCCGCAGCAAAAGAAACCCTTATGCTCCGCATGTTCAGTTTTGCCATGTTTATGACACAGGCCATTGTCGTATCTTATTTACCGCTTTATTTTCTGGATCATGGCTATAACGCCTCCCAGATCGGTATCATCTATTCCATCGGACCGTTTATTTCGATATTTTCTACTCTTCTGTTCGGAGCGGCCAGCGACAAATACCGTACGCTCAAAAAGATTATGACCGTCATTCTGTTCGGCCAACTCGTGATGCTCTCGCTGCTGTTCACGACCCAAACCTTCACAATAGTCTGTGTCATTATGCTGGTCTTCTATTTCTTCCAGACGCCGATGAACCCGCTGAGCGACAGCCTGATTTTGTTGTCTAGCCAATATACAGGCACCCCTTATGCGCTAGTCCGTATTTTCGGTTCGCTGGGGTTTGCCTTCATGGCGTTTTTTATGGGGCAGCTGCTGAGATTTACGGGATCTTGGGCAAGTCTATTGGTCGGCGTATGTACGATAACAGTCTCCTTCGTGCTTTCGCTGGGGCTGAAGGATTATCAGGGCTCGCTCAAAAAGATGGATTTCTCCGGTTTGTTCAAAATTCTGCGAAAACCCGATATCGTTATTTTTTTCGTGCTGATTCTCGTTATTTCCATTTCGCACCGGATGTATGAGGGGTTTCTGGCGGTGACGCTCCGGCAGATGGGAGCAAGCGATTCCCTCGTCGGCGTGGCATGGCTCATATCGGCGGTTAGCGAAATTCCGGTTTTCTTCCTGCTCGGCAAATATGGCCACAAGTTCAAGGAGCTTCCGCTGCTCGCAATCGCAAGCCTCATGTACGCGATCCGCTTCTGGCTGGTCAGTGAGATCCAGTCGCCGATCTGGATTATCCCCGTGCAGGCGATGCACAGCATCACCTTTGGCATCTATTTTACGACGGCGCTCAGATACCTCTCCACGATCATTCCCGATGAGTACCGCTCTTCAGGACAAGCCGTATTTACCGTGGTATGGGCTGGCATCGCCGGCATTATCAGCGGCACGGTGGGCGGCCCGATCTTTGATCATTACGGAAAAGGCGCCTTTTTCCATATGGCGATGATACTGGCCTTGATCGCGGCGGCAAGCTTTTTGGCCAAACATATTTTCTCCCGCTCCAGCGTTTAATGCCAAGCTGCTGCAAATTCAAATGAAACGACCCTGGTTCCTTGATGAACCGGGGTTATTTTCTGATTTACCCGCTGCGCTAAAATCATTTTCTTGGGACGCGTTTCCCCCATGGTTTAAATACCGACAATATAAACAATGCCAGAAGAGACAACAGCTGCATGATGATGCCATTGATCAGAAAGGCCCGATTCACCAGAAAGTCTGATTGGCCAAGAGCATTCAGTCCGTCTGCACCGGTGATTGCTGCGGCTTTAAGCGACCACATATATATGCCTGCCATGCCCAAACCGATTGAAGCCACCGTCAGCAGCAGCTTGGCGATAATCCAGTAATATTTGAACAGCCCCCAATGAGTAAGCAGCGACAGCAGAACACCGGTGACAACAGCACCGATTGTAGAGGCCCGGATCGATGTCTCGGCCAGAAGCAGCATGCTGGCGTAGCACGCCTTCAGCACCCCCTCATCGGAAGTGGAAGCCGCAACCAGGCTCAAGATCAGGAAGGCTACCGTCACGCCAAGCATAATGGCGCTAAAAAGCAGATGGAGCGTCAGCAGCCACTTCTTTGTACCTCCCGAAATTCGATGCATGTCCGTATTCATCTCCTTCATCCCGCATGCTTCCCATTGTAGGATTCAGTTCTTGATTCCTTCTAAATAAGTTCTAAACAAAGTATAAAAAAAAGCCCTTTCCAGCTGTTCGCGCAATCAAAAGCCGCGAAGCCGGAAGGGGCTGGTTTGAACTATAAAAGCAGTAACAAGACGGCCGTATTTGAACAATCGGAACAATCAGAGTCGGTCCGGTGAACTTCTATTCATCCTCATCGATTTCGAAGTTGGCAAAAACGTCCTGCACGTCTTCATTGTCTTCAAAAGCGTCCATCATCTTGAGCAGCTTCTCGGCATTCTCGCCTTCCGCTTTGATCGTGTTTTGAGGCAGCCAGCGGACAGCGGCGCTGCTGAACCCGTAACCGTCATGCTCAAGCGCCCCTTTCACCCGTTCAAACTCCTGCGGGTCGGTGAGAATCTCATAGCTGTCGTCATTCACGATAACATCCTCCGCCCCGCCTTCGAGCGCCATCATAATCATCGTATCTTCATCGGTGTCATTCTGCTCCCGGTCAATGACGATCAGCCCTTTCTGATCAAACATATAGGCGACGCAGCCGGACTCCCCCATGTTGCCGCCCCGCTTGTTGAAGATGGAGCGGACATCCGCAGCCGTACGGTTGCGGTTATCGGTCAAACAGCGCACCATAATGGCCACGCCGCCGGGGCCATAACCTTCGTACATGATTTCTTCGTAATCCACGCCATCTGTACTTCCTGCCGCCTTCTTGATGGCGCGCTCGATATTATCAACCGGCATCTGCTCGGCCCTTGCCGCGGTTATCGCCGTTTTGAGAGCAAAATTGGATTCCGGATTAGGTCCTCCCTTGCGGGCATGTACATATATTTCGCGGGCGAGTTTGACAAATTTATTATTTTTAGCCTGGTCGGCCTTGCCTTTGCGGTCTTTAAACAACTTGAATTTCATTTTCAAATCGCTCCCCTTAAGGTGAATTCCAACCCTCATTTTATCATCATGCAAGCCTCGGGGTCAAAGCATTCGGGGCATTGGCGCAAGCAGCCTGCGAACATTCCAGGCCTCCCATAAGAAAAACCCGACAATAAATTGTCGGGTTTTATATACGTTGGGACATGTGTTTGTGCGATTGTGTCCGATCCTACAACTTCACGACGTTGGCAGCTTGTGCTCCGCGATTGCCTTCAGTGATATCAAATTCTACAGCCTGACCTTCATCCAACGACTTGAAGCCATCTCCTTGAATTGCAGAAAAATGTACGAATACATCTTCTCCGCCTTCGACTTGAATGAAACCATAGCCTTTCTCTGCGTTAAACCATTTTACTGTTCCTGTCAATTGAACAACCTCCTAAAATAACGTCATTAAATGACGTGTGTTTCCATTATACACCTAATATGGGGCAGTTGCAATTACATCCCGATAAACAATCCGCTCTCGGAGCCGGGAATAAAAGGAAGTCCGGTCCGGAACAATTCCGCCTTTCCGCCTTCAGCCTGAATCATTTCAAGAAGCGCATCCAGATGCGGGTATATCTCCCCGCTTAGAGACATTAGGGGATAGATGCGAATGCCTCCTCCTGGACGGCAAACCCTCATCATCTCCAGAACCGCTTGCCTATGGAAAGCAAAATCAAATTGTTCTTCATATAAAAACAGAAAGTGGCTGCACAGAACAAGGGAGAAACGCCGGTCCGCAAAGGGCAGTGCCGGAAGACTTCCAGCCGCATAACATCGCGCTCTGGCCTCAGGTTCACCGTAATGGGCGGCAAACCGTCCAAGCGACTTCTCGCGCCCGGCTCTGTGATTGCTCATATTGCCGTAATAGGACATATCGAACTGATCTGTAAGACCCTCAAGCTTAGCCGTCGAGAGGGATATTTCCGCCTCGGCTTCGGTGAATAACCCAGCCGGGTCAAGCGCATACCGCGGATCAACCGCCATCGCCTTGAAGCCCAAGCCGCTTGCATCCGCTGTGAAGGACGAACCGCCGGATGCAATGTCAAGAATTTCTCCTGCCTTGAGCTCATCCTCAGACAAATCAAACATCCTCACATATTCCTCAAATCCCCGGCATGTCACTGCAACGCCGACCTGTTCATACCTTTTCTTCATCGCTCTTCTCTCCTCTGCTCGGCTCATCTCAACTCAAAACCCGGCTAAATGCTCTCTTCCCACTTCAAAACCAGGAGTATCAAGTACTCCGCTAAAAAAGGTGAACAAATTTTATCACGAAACTTATTTGATTTCTACCCCCTGTATTCGCTATGATTGATGGATACGCCACTATGCTGGAGGGAATGTACCGTATGTTTAAGAAAGTACAAATTTATAAAACGGACAAGTATAATATGCTGAACGTCGAGGTTCAGGGGAAAACGCTGATCGTCCGGGAAATTTCCGATCAATGGGGCGAGGAATGCCACACATTCGTCAGCCGCCCGGAAATGCTCCACTGGGCCGAGAACCGCTTTAAGCCCGAGAGCTTTGAAGGCCGCGAGGAAGAGCTTGCAGCGATTATGGAAGGCTTCCGCTCTGTCTAGTGCAGATGCCGGGGCATGTTTCTTCCTGAAGGATTGAAGGAAAATTCATCCTGTATATCGAAGACATACAAGGCGGGTCATAACCAGCCTGCCGGCTGAATAGGTTGTGCGGAGGGAGCTTGAAAGAAATTGGATACGACAGCTACGATTATTTTTATCGTCGCGGCTTTTTCGCTGGGCATCCTGATCATTATGCAGCGCAACAACATACCCGCGAGCCTGCGAAGAGGCCTCGCAATCGCCGCAATTGTTTTTATCGCGTTTGCTTTTTTCCTGATTGTTTATAGTTTAACTACGATGGGGTCATAACGAGACTGTTCGCGGGCAAGACTAGGTGCAGACTGTACCTAGGAGCGTGAACCTCAATCATGAAGTGGCTTCCCATTGTATTGTCGTTGTCCCTGCTGCCCGCCAGCAGCGTGTCCTTGCACCTGCCCGCTTCTGTACCCGCAGTTCCGTCATCTATTAATCAACCGAGGGGGATTCCGATGAACCACGTACCCAAACGTTCCGAAACCGCGCCTGAGAACAGCTGGAAGCTGGAAGATTTGTTCGAAAGCCAGTCTGCATGGGACAAGGAATATTCGCACGCGAAGGAACTGATGAAGAAAGTCAATGCCTTCGAAGGCAAGCTTGCCGACCCCAAACAAGTGAAAAGCTGCTTTGAGCTTGAGGATGAGCTGTCGCAGCATGTGGAGCGGCTCTATGTGTATGCCAATTTGAAGCATCATGAAGACACGGCTGAGGCCGAATTCCAGGCTTTATCCGAGAAATCCAAGAAGCTCAGCGTCGAAACAGGAGAAGCGTTGTCCTTTATAACGCCTGAAATTCTGAGTCTCTCCGATGCCGATCTCGAAGCAATGATCAACAATTCCGATTTGGCCAAATACCGTCATACGCTGGAAGAAATGCGCCGGGAGAAAGCCCATATTCTATCCAAATCCGAGGAAGCTCTTCTCGCTGCGGTCGGGAATGTGAGCCAGGCGCCGGGCACGATTTTCAGCATGCTGAACAACGCAGATCTCAAGTTCCCCAAGGTCAAGGATGAGAATGGCGAAGAAGTGGAATTGACGCAGGGCCGTTACATACAGTTTCTGGAAAGCAAAAACCGCGAGGTTCGCAAGAATGGCTTTAAAGCCATGTACGACACCTACGGCAAGCTTAAAAACACGCTCGCTTCGACGCTCAGCGCGAATGTGACCAAGAACATTTTCTACTCGCGCGCCCGCAAATATCCGTCTACCCTGGAAATGTCCCTCTATGGCGACAACATTCCCAAAGAGGTGTACACCAACCTCATCGATGCCGTGCATAAGCATCTGCCGCTGATGCACCGCTACATGGAGCTGCGCAAGAAGCTGCTCAAGGTGGATGAGCTTCATATGTATGACCTGTTCGCTCCGCTTGTCGATGAATTCAAGATGGACATCAGCTTCGAGCAGGCCAAGGAAACGGTCAAAGAGAGTCTCGAACCGCTGGGCAAGGACTATCTGCAGGTGCTGGAGAAAGGCTTCCAGGACAGATGGATCGACGTTTACGAGAATGAAGGCAAACGCAGCGGCGCATACAGCTGGGGCGCTTACGGCACGCATCCCTATGTGCTGCTCAATCATAAAGACAATCTGAACAGCATGTTCACGTTGACGCACGAGATGGGCCACGCGCTTCACTCTTATTATTCCGACGGCAATCAGGATTACCGCGATGCGCAGTATACAATCTTCCTGGCCGAGGTCGCTTCAACGCTCAACGAGGCGCTTCTAATGGATTATATGCTGAAGAAATCAACCGATCCGAAGGAAAAAATGTACCTGCTCACCTATTATGCGGATCAGTTCCGGACAACGGTTTTCCGTCAAACCATGTTCGCCGAATTCGAGAAAATCATTCACGAAAAAGCCGAGCAAGGCGAATCGCTGACCCCGGATCAGCTCAGCAAAATCTATTATGAGCTCAACAAGCAGTACTATGGCCCGAACATGGTCGTGGACAAGGATATCGAAATGGAATGGGCCCGTATCCCCCACTTCTACACGAGCTTCTATGTCTATAAATATGCGACAGGCTTCTCTGCAGCCACCAGCTTCTCGAAGCAAATTCTCGAGGAAGGCGCACCTGCCATTGACCGCTATCTTGGCTTCCTGAAAAGCGGAGGCAGCGATTTCTCCATCAATATCCTCAAGAAGGCCGGCGTCGACATGTCCACGCCTGAGCCGATTGAGCAGGCGATGAGCGTGTTTGAAGAGCTTATCGCGCAGATGGAAGAATTGACGAAGTAAGAACGGCTCGCCGTGTTTTCTATCATGTATTCATCAAAAAGAAGTCCCTCCGTTTAATGGTGGGACTTCTTTTTGATGGTGCTATGGTTTTTGAATTGACTCTTCAGTATGAACTACAGGAACTTAGTCCTCCGGCGGATACAGAACGATTCGTCCTTCCTCCATCTCCACCCGCACCTTGTTTTTCTCCTTGAACTCATCCGCCTGCAGGTAATTGGCAGGAATCTGCAGACGTCCCGCCTTGTCGATCACGGCATATTCGACATGGCTTGCTTCCTGCTTGAATAATCCGCCCCTCTCAAGCTCCGCAAGCTCCTCCGCGTACGATTGGCGGCGGATGATCTCTGAAGAGGTCTTGCCGTCGCGGATCGCCACAACACGGTCAACCTTCCGGGCAAGCAGCGGGTCATGCGTGACAATAACGATTGTTATGCCGATCTTCCGGTTCAGCTCCCGGAACAGATCCAGAATCTGATCCGACATCCGCGTATCCAGCGAGCCCGTAGGCTCGTCGGCGAGCAGCAGCTTCGGTTCATTAGCCAGCGCTATGGCTATCGCCACCCGCTGCTGCTCGCCGCCTGAGAGCTCGCTCAACCGGTTCTTGATCCGGTGGCTGAGTCCAACAGCGTCAAGCAGCTCCAACGCGCGCAGACGCTTGCGGCGGCCTTTGAGCAGGATGGGAAGCTCCACGTTCTCCAGCGCCGTCAGATAGGGAATCAGATTGCGGGCATTGCTCTGCCAGACGAATCCGACGGTTTCGCGCTTGTATTTGACCAGATCGCGTTCCGCGAATTTCAGCAGATCCTGATCATTGACGAGCAGCGTACCGGCTGAAGGCCGGTCAAGGCCGCCCAGCATATTGAGCAGTGTCGATTTGCCGCTGCCGCTGTTGCCGATAATCGCCATCAGCTCGCCAGCCTCCACATGCAGGTCAAGTCCCTGCAGGGCGACGACTTCCAGATCGTCTGTCTTATAAATTTTGACAAGTCCATCGCAATGGATCATAAGCTTAATCCTCCCCAAGCTTAAGCGCCTGCGTAATTTTCATTCTGGAGACCCTTACTCCGATGACGATGAGCCCGATGAGCAGCATCACGCCAACCACGCTGTACAGCTGTACATAATCGCTGAGCTGATGAATAATCTCGAACGGCGGCACCTGCTCCGCGGCGCTGAAGGACAGCTGGAACAGCGGAACGAACAAGTCGCTCACCGTATTTCCAATCCACACGCCCATGAGAATGGCCGCTGCCGAGGTGAGCAGCTGCTCGCTGAGCAGCATGCCGATAATCTGCATGAACGAGATGCCCATTGCCCGCAGAATCCCGAATTGCAGCGTGCGTCCGGCCAACGTCAGCACCCAGAACAGCAGAAAGCCGAAGAAGCTGATCATCATCGATATGACAAAACCAAGCGTCATGACGCCGTTGATGGCAAGCCGGAATGGATCATTTTTGGAGCGGATCAGCTGCTGATTGGCATCCACCAGCTCTTCAACAGGGATTTCCTTCTTTATCAGGTCATCATAAATCACTTTGCTGGTTGCATCTTCCTTAAGCTTGATCCAGACCTCGTACGGCTCCAGAGCCAGATGGTTCTGGATGTAGGATAGATGTCCGACAATCAGATTCGGCAGCCGGACATTTTCATCATCCTGATCTTCGCTGACACCGCCAACAGGCAGCGGATTCCAGCCCGGCCAATAATCAATGATGCCATACACGGTAAACCCGGCGTTGTCCAATCCGCTCCATTTGACAGATATGGGATCGCCCGGCTTCACCTGGTACTTGTCCGCGATTGATCTGGAGATCAGCACAGCCTTGGGATCGGAAGCAATCAGGTTCAGATAGCTGTTGATGTGATGATCAAGAAGCCCGCTGCGCATCCAGGACACATTGCCAAAATCAAGGGTATCAATTCCGTATAGCGTAGTTGCGCTGTCCCCCCCGCTTGCACTGAAGCTGGCATCCGGTTTGCGGAATACGCGTGCCGCCTTGTCCACCCCAGCCAGCTCCGTCATCTGGATAAAGGAGGGCTCGGTGTAGGTTATGACTTTCGGCTTTGCGGCCGCATCCTCGGGGGACTCGGCGCCTCCTGGCCCGCCTGACATTGCAGGCGGGGGAGCATCGTTATCCCAGTGAATTTGCAGTTGAATATCCGATCCGGTCGTATAGTGGATCGCATCCTCCATATTTCCGTTGATGGTCCTCGCTGCATTGGCGCTGAACAGTCCCATGGCAACGGTCATAATCAGAAACACCTTGATCGTCAAATACTGCGTGGACGAGCGGCTGATCTGCAGCAGGGTGGAATAGAGAGCGGGGGTCCACCACCTTCGTCCTATCCAATAAATCAGCTTAATCAACCAGGGATAAATACGCAGCAGCAGCAAGCCGCAGCCAAGCGCAAACAATGCCGGCATAAAGAACAAGAGCGGGTCAACCTGCAGCGCAGTAGGATCAAGCGCAAGCTGCTGCAGCTGATCCAACCGCTTATTGAAGCCGACAAGCAGATAAATCGAAACCGCCAGCAGAATCAGGTCGATGCCTGTTTTATGCCAGAAGGACATTTTGCTGGAGCGGGCGAGCTGCTGCTTATGTCCGACAATCGAAATCCGCGTTGCCAGAAATGCCGGAACAAGAATCAGGATAATCGAACCGACCACAGCCGCAGCCGCAACCTTGTAAGAGGCACTGTTTAAGGCAACATCAAGCGACGAACGCTGCACAAATTCCAGGAAACCGTTGGAGGCTCCGAGAATCTTCGTGAAATACACGCCCACGAACGGTCCGACCAACAGGGCCAGCAGCCCCAGAATTACGCTCTCCACGGTGAACACCAGCATGATCTGCAGCCGGCTCGCTCCGCGGCTGCGGAGGACTGAGATCTCCGTCTTCTGCCGCTCGATGATGAGATTCGCCGCCATATACAGATAGAAAGCGAGCATGAACATCACCGGCGAGTACAGCGACCACAGCATGATGTCGAGCTTTTCCTTCTTTTCCGTGTACGACTGGATGGGATTCTTCGCCGGAATATCGACCGACGCAATGCCAAGACGCATCGTAAAATAATTGGTCATCGCCTGGCTTTGGCCCGTGAAATTTGCGATATCATCGATGTTCAGCTGCTCATAATCAAGCGAATACTGCCATGTAATGCTGGAGAGCTTGAGCACGCTTTCCTTCTGGACAAAATCCTGCTCGAAACGTTCGAACGGTATGTAGAACGATGAGTTATAGCTCTCCACGTTGAATTGATCGTAGATATTCTGCGGACTGCTCTCAACCAGCCCCACCACCAGCACACGGATTTTCTCACCGGTGTCTTTGTTGGTATAAACAAACTCATGATCCAGATCCCGCTTCAGATCAATAATAAACTTCTGCGTGACGACAGCTTCATAAACTCCGTCGCTGCGGCCCGGATCGGGAAAACGCCCATCGATCAGGCGGACGCGCTTCTCCAAATCGGTCAGGGTCCGGAAGCTTCCGCTGACGTTCATTTCCTTCAGCTCGCGCTCAGAGCCATCCGCTGGAAACACGCGGAAGGACTGTGTGGACCTGGACACCAGGTAAGACTGGGCATCCAGTCCGAAGCGCCTGGGCGCATTTTCCATATAACGGTCCGCCTGGGCAATCATGTTCCGGGTTTGATCGAAAGTCCTTTCACCCGGAGATACCGATGTAGCCGCGCGGATATAGCCGGGGTAAATATTCTGATCCTTTTGCAGCTGCTGCAGCTCCTTGGTGAGTGTACGCTGGAGTATGGCATGGGAGTATAAGGGCATAGAGCTGAACAATGCGACACAAATCGTCAAGCCGAACCACAAATTTAGCTGAAGCCAACGATTCTTCGCCATTTTGCGAAAAATCATCGTCCATAAGGCCATCGTCGTTTCACCTCTTCTTGTCCCTTAAGTCAGGCATCACGCGGATTAATTGTTCAGGATAACCTGCTCGCCGGGCTCGAGTCCCTTGACGATCTCCACTTCCGTCGCAGTCATGATTCCCGCCTCCACGTCAACCTCCTTACGGCGATCGCCGTCAAGCACCTGCACATAGGTTCGTCCCAAATAGGTGCGCAGACCGCTGCGCGGAAGCACGATAACATCGTCATGCTTCTCCAGCATGATGTGAAGCTGAACGGTTTCTCCCATAACGAGCTTGCTGCTTGGTTCGTTCAGTTCAATATAAAGCAGCTTGGCATTGCGCTCAGCCTGCTCCTTGTTATCGGTAAAAGGAGCGCTGGAAGGGGATTGAACCACCTTCCCCATGATCTTCGTACTGTCCACGGTCACTTCTACGTCCATGTGAAACTGGATCGGCGAGATCGTTTTGGGATCCTCCGCTTCGCATACCAGGTAGAGCTGCTTCGGATCAGAGACGCTCACCAGCGGTTTGTATCCGGTTACACTATCGCCTGCAGCAATCGTATCCTTGTAGGTGACGATTCCATCAATCGGCGCGGTCAGCCTGGCCGCCTCGGCCTCCTGTTCCAGGGAATCCAGCGAAATCTGCTCGCGCTCCCTGTCGATTTCGCGAAGTCTGACTTCGCCCGCATCCGCCCCCGCCTGCTTCACCTTGGAAAATTCAAGCGTAGCCCGCTCAAGATTCAGCTTCTGCAGCTTGATGCGCAGATCCAGATCGCCCATATCGAGCTCGGCGAGGAGCTGGCCGGCTTTCACGACATCGTTCTGGTTGACATGAATTTCCTTCAATCTTCCGTTATCTTTATAAAATAGCGGTATGCTGTGTTTGGAAGCCACTACTGCGGTTCCTGAGAAGAAACGTTCGATGGTCCCTTTCTTCACTTCAACGGAATCGAACTTCTCCTGCGCCGGCTTGATAAGCGGGGGCGCAAGCGTTTCTTCTCCCCCGGGCAGCAGGGAACAGCCCGATAATAATGAGGCTGCGAGCAGCAGCAGCGTCGATTGCTTCAGCAGCCGTTTGCGGCGGCTATGAATTAGGTTCAGCGACAATCTCCCCATCCTCCAATGCAATGACATGGTCGACGATCTCCATAATGCCGGGATCGTGGGTCGTCATAACTACGGTCATGCCGCGCCGCTCCACCAGATCGCGGAATACCTTGATTACCTGAAGCCCCATCCGGCTGTCCAGCTCCGCCGTCGGCTCATCGGCCAGCAGCAGCAAGGGCTCGTGCGCAATCGCTCTTGCAATGGCCACACGCTGCTGCTCCCCGCCCGACAATTCGGGAGGACGATGCTTCATGCGCGACTTCATGCCCACCCACTCCAGCGCAGTCTCGGCACGCTCCTTGTTGAGCTTCTTATCGGTTCCGGCGATACGCAGGGCGAATTCAACATTCTCATAAGCGGACATCAGAGGTATTAATCCGAATGCCTGAAAAACAAGTCCCAGCTGGGAGCGTCTCCAGACGCTGCGCTGCTTCTCCGGCAGTCTGGACAGCTCCTGTCCGTTAAACAGCACATAACCTTCTGTCGGCTGATCCAGCGCGGCCAGCAAATTAAGCAGCGTCGTCTTGCCTGAGCCCGAGCGGCCCTTGAGCGCAACCATAGAACCTGCAGCAATATCCAAATGAATATTCTTAACGGCTGTAACCGCCGTCTCGCCCCGGCCAAATACTTTCTTCACATTAACCGCCCGCAGAATCGGTTCTTGTTGCTGCTGTCTCGCAAGCAGCGCAGACGTTTCCATGTTCAATTGCGGTCAAGCTCCTCTCTGATGGATTGACTGGCTTTCAAACTTTTACAATTCATCCATTTTGAAGCTTAAGCTTATGTCAGAGTTAGAATACTCGTTGCGTGAATGCGCTGTCAACCCAATATTATACAGGATAAAGACCTGATTGCACTTAAATTTGTGACGGAATGCCTGACTGCCGTTAGGCAATCAGGATGCCGATCACTCCGGCCAGCACAGCGGCGGCTGCGGATGAGAACAAATTGACCGCGTCATTGGTCATCCAGCCATACCCGCTGATCCGCTTCGCCACAGCACCGCAATGCTCGGCACGCTCGGTCTGCACACCGCAGACGGGGCAGCGGTACATCGCCTGCACCGTCGCTCCGAGGAGTGAATCGGCGAAGGCGCCCGCCGTTCCAGCGAGACAGCCTACGGCGACAAGCACGCCTGGCAGCACCTCTCCAGGCCCGCCGGTAACCCATGGCGATATAAGAAGAGCGGCAGCAGCCCCGATCACGGCTGCCCCGGCCAGGGCAGCCATACTGCCAAGCGGCGTAACCGCGCCGCTTGTTCCAGCGGGAACGCGAGCGCCGCCGAGTATGGCCCGCGGCTCCACCCGGCTGAGCGCTCCAAGCTCGGTAGCCCAGGTGTCCGCGTTGACGGATGCCATAACGCCCACGAACGCGTAAAGCCATAACGGGTCCGGCCATATGGCATGCGCGGCGCACAAAATCAGGCCCAGACCGCCATTTGCCCAGACCTGCCCGGCATCGCGCCGGCTTCCTTTGGCATAATTCGCTTCGGCGTCCTGTTTGGCCCGATGCCTCCGTTTGAATTTGGATAGAGCCGTGGAGGTTACAAAGAATACCATTAACGCGCCGAACCACAGCGGGCCGCCAAGCGTTACATAGCTTGTCCCCATAATAATGGCCGCCAAGGCACCTGATCCTGATAAAGAGCGCACCCTGTAGGCAGCCAGCGCAATGATCCCGCTGCCCAGCAAGCCAAGCGCAAGACGAAGCCACCAAGCGTCAACCCATCCGACCATGCCAAAAAGCCTCCTCTATGCTTTGTTTCTATATATTAATTCTCAATCCTGTGCCCGGCCAAAGCAGGATTCACCCGAGGCTGCGTAGAAATGGTCACGTTGAGTGATCCACTATTCACCAAGGAGTGTCCACCTTTGAACAAAGACCCTAACGATGCGGATGCGCCGGCACGTTCAACCTCTAATGAGCGAAGCCCCGAGGAACTGCTTCGTATCATATTCGATTATACCGCAAAAATCGGCAGAGAGCGCAGCCTGAGCAGCGTCCTTCTGCTGATGGCGAACATGGGTCGTGAAATGATATTAGCCGATAGATGCACCGTATGGCTGATCGATTATGCCAATCAGGAATTATTCACCACGGTTGCGCACGGAGTGAACGAAATCCGGGTTCCCCTAGGCTCAGGAATCGTCGGACATTCCATCGCCATAGGCGAATCTCTGCTGATTGAGGATGCTTACCGCGATCCAAGACATAATGCCGAGAATGACAGGCGGACAGGGTACCGGACCCAATCGGTCATTACGGTGCCTTTTGTCGGTAATGACGGCAGTATCATCGGCGCGTATCAAGCCATCAACAAGCTTACCGCGAGCGGCGTTTTCACCGGACAAGACCTGGAGCAGCTGAAGCTGGCCGCAGCCTATGCGGGCAAATCTCTGGAATCCGTTATGCTGCAGGAAGAGATCCAGGCCACCCAGCGGGAAATTATATATACGATGGGCCAGATCGGCGAGAGCCGCTCAAAGGAAACCGGCTACCATGTCAAACGAGTATCTGAATATTCCTATGTCTTGGCTCTTGCTTGCGGGCTGTCTGTGGAGGAAGCGGAGCAGCTCAAGATCGTGTCGCCCATGCACGATATCGGGAAAGTCGCCATCCCCGACGCCATTTTGCAAAAGCCGGGCAAGCTCACCGCAGAAGAATACGAGTTGATGAAGCAGCATACCGACATCGGCTACCAGCTGCTCAAAGCCTCAGGCCGCCAGCTGCTCAAAACGGCTGCCATCATCGCTTATGAGCATCATGAGAAATGGGACGGCTCCGGCTATCCAAGAGGCATCAGGGGCGAGGCTATTCATCTGTACGGACGCATTACCGCCATTGCCGATGTATTCGACGCTCTGGGCAGCAAGCGGGTCTATAAGAGAGCCTGGGAGCTCGGCCGCATTCTTGAGCTGATCCGGGAAGAAAGCGGACGCCATTTTGACCCGCAGCTTGTCCGGATCTTCATGGAGCAGCTGCCCAAGCTGCTGGAAATACGCGAGCGGTACCGCGATGAGCATGATCTAACCAATGAAACCGGCCACCTGTAGGTGAGCCGGTTTCATTGGTTACAATTGGCTTTTATAATAATTCGGCGAAGCGGTCCGGGTAATTCGTGCAGATCATCAGCTCGGGATCAATGGCCGCCAGACGCTTCATGGCTGACACATCGTTGACGGTCCAGGCCATCACGGTTATTCCCTTGCTGCGCATCTCTTTCATCAGCTCCGGCGTTACCCGTTTATAGCCGATGGAGAGAAAGGAAGCTCCCAGGGCACGCAGATCACCCGCCAGGGAAGGCGGAGCAACCTCCGTGATCAGCCCTGTCCGCACCTCGGCGGTCAGTTCTCTTACCGTCCGCAGCGCCTGCTGGTCGAAGGAGGTGATGACCGTGTCAAACTGCAGTTCCTTCTCATAAAGCAGTTCCACGACACGGCGCTCCATTCCCGGATAGCGGCCGCCGTGGGTCTTCAGCTCAATATTCAATCTGCATCTGCCTACCGTCGCATCCAGAACCTCCTCCAGCAGCGGCACCCGTTCTCCGGCGAAGGCTTTGGAGAACCATTTCCCCGCATCCATGCGCGACAGCTGGGTGGTCGTAAAATCCCCCACCGGACCGGCGCCGCTTGTTGTCCGGTTCAAAGTGGAATCATGAATAACAATCGGCGTTCCTCCCCGTGACAGCTGGACATCAAGCTCAATCCACTGTATGAAAGGAAAAGACATCGCTTTTTGGAACGCAGCCATTGTATTTTCCGGCGCAAGGCCGGAAGCTCCCCGATGGGCTACACATGGATTAAGCAAAGCACTCACTTGGCGCTCACATACCCTTCTGAATTAATTGAGGCATTCAAGGAAATACCCGACAGACGTTTAAGCAGGGCTTGCGCCTCCTCTCCCTCAAGCGGCGTTGGCTGGGAAGCGACGCCACGCATGGGATTGAACTTGAGGGTGCAGTCTCCGCTGCCGGTGCAGAATGCGTTCAGCACACCGGTGTCCTTGGTTTTATCCGTCGCTGTCATATTGAAAATATAATTGCCCAAGCTGTAGGAAATCCATTTGCCTTTGTAGGTCTCGAAGCCCTGCAGAACATGAGGATGACTGCCGATCACCAGATCCGCACCGGCATCAATATACGTATGGGCCAGAAGCTTCTGGTCCGCGTTGGGATTATCCGAACGCTCAATTCCCCAGTGAACCATAACAACAACCAGATCCGCATGTTTCTTCGCTTCCTGAATCGCTTTTACACCGCGTGTGGAGTCATAGGTTTCCGCAAGGCCCGCGTGATCGCTTGTCGCTTTCCAGGATGCCTCCGGAACAACTCTGGTCAGGCCGATATAAGCTACGCTGATGCCGCCGGCTTCCAGATAGACCGGCGCATAGGCTTCCGTCTCGTTATTCCCTGCGCCGATATTCGGCATCCCGGCTTCCTCCAGATGGCCGATGGTGTCAAGCAAACCTTCTTTCCCTTGGTCAAGCGTATGATTGTTGGCCAGGTTTACCAGATCGAATCCCGCCTCCTTCAATGCCGGCAGCGATTTCGGGGATCCTTTGAACACGTACTGCTTATCTTCAGCCGGAACTCCGCGCGTCGTGATGGGGGTTTCGAGATTGCCCGCCATCAATTCAGGCTCCGTCAGGAAAGACAGCGACTTGGCATACGGATAATCGTAGCCGCTGCTCTGCATCAGCTTATCCACTGACCCGGCAAGCAAAATATCGCCTACAAAACCAAGCGTGATTGTACGCCCGTCATCCGCGCTTCCTCCGCCAGATTGGTCCGGAGCATCGCTTCCGGTAGACGAACCCGTTCCTGACGGATTCTGGGAGCCGCTTCCCGTTGATGAATCCGTACCTGATGGACCGGAGGATCCGCCTCCCATTGACGAATCCGTACCGGATGGACCGGAGGATCCGCTTCCCGCTGACGAACCTTCGTCAGATTGACCGGGAGAACCGTTACCGGTTGATGAACCTGCTGGTTTTCCCCCTGGCGGATCTGCAGGCGGTTCTTCAACAGCCCCGGAAGGGGTAGTTACGGAGCCTGCCGATTCTGTTCCACCGGATGAACCGGCAGCAGCATCAGAGCCCACGGCTGAATCGCCGCTTGACACAGAATTATCGCTTCCTGCACCGTCCGCAGCTTCATCCGGGTCAGCAGAGCCGCTCCTGCCATTCTCCCCGCTGCCGTTTCCGTCGGCATTCTCATACCCGAGAGTCTCTGCATTCTGATTCGTCGGCTCCTTGCCCCCACTGCCGGAAGCGCCTTCAAGCCTGGGCTGTTTGTCATGGTTGACCATGAGATACACGCCAATAATGATGCAGATCGCAACCAGCATCGACAGATTGAGCAGCAAGAGCCTTCGCATTCGCCGGGCTTTTCGTTTTTTAATGTGCTGGTGTGATTCTGAACGGGATATATGCATACAAAAATAAGCTCCTTTGGGCAAATGAATGGGATAAATCCAAGTATACGCCGGGCTGGTTAATTGCGGCTTCTGCCGTCAGGAAGTGAAAATGATCATCCCATTGCGCGTTCTGCTGTGGATTTGTCCCCGATTCTCCAAATGAAACAAATGGGCAAGCGTCTCAGACATCGCGAAACGCAAATTATGCGTATTTCCCGAGATTCGTGCGCCGAACAGCCTTTGGCACAGGTCGTAACCGCTGCAGGGTTCTGCTTCCAGGAGGCTCGCGATCTGCGCCAATCTCCGCTCATGGTGAAGCAGCAATTCGGCAGCACGGTCATCGAAGCGGGTAAACGGATCCCGGTGGCCCGGAAAAGCCAGCTCCACCTCATAGCTCCGCAGATGGACAAGACTGTCCAGAAACTGCTGCAGGGGATCTCCGTCTTCCCTGGGCACTACGCTCACATTGGGCGTAATATCCGGGAGCACCTGATCGCCGCAAAACATCCGCCGCTCTGCGGAATCATATAGACACAGCTGGCCTCGTGCATGTCCCGGCGCATCGATGGCAAGCCAGCTCCTGTTCCCCATCTGGAGCATATCTCCAGCAGAAATATAAGTAATTTCCGGCTGAGGGGATACCCTCTCGCGGAAAGCCGCCAGATGGGGAGCAATAGCGTTCAATACCTCAGCGGGCATCCCGTGACGGGCATATAGATCTGTCAGTTCCAATGAGAATGAATCATCATTTCCCCAAAGTCGCACCGCATAAGCATGGGATTGTTCCGACATCAGCACGGGGGCCGCTGTACGCTGTTGAAACCAGCCTGCCAGCCCGTAATGGTCGGGATGCTGATGAGTCAGCATAATGGTGTGGATCTGTTCATACGCGATCTCATGAGCTTTCAGAGCCGCATTCCATGCCAGGACGGCATCCGGTGTATGCAGGCCCGGGTCGATTAGCGTATAGCCTTGCTGTCCAGGCACTAGATAGCTGTTCACCCATTTCAGAGAGAACGGCAGCGGCACCTTGACCTGAATGATGCCTTCAGGCCAGACCGCAGTTGCTGCTTGATTCAAGAGGACACCCTCCCTGTCATAATCATCCGCGGAGATTCCATTTGATCATATGTATTTCCCTCATAATCGCCGTATACGCGCCCTATGGCCAATCCTGCCTCCGCAAGTGCATGCTCAAACCATTCCAAAGACAATAAACAGACGCGCTCTTCATATATGCGGGCAGCTTTACTGTCGGATTCGGGTTGGATGGTAATTTGCTTCCTGACACAATTATTCTTAATCTTCCTGACTTCATCGATCAGCAGTCCCGTTGGCCCGTCTACACGCCGGGAATGGGGAACAAGATGGTTTCTGACATAATCCGGGTTAAGAAAATCAATGAGAAACTGGCCATTCTCCGTCAGAACCCTGCGAATTTCCTTCAACACCCGATGGTTGTCAGCTTCATCTTCAAAGTAGCCAAAGGAAGTAAATAAATTGACTGTCGCCCGGAAACTGCCATCCGGTATGGGGAGACGGCGCATATCGCCGTGGATAAGTGCTTCAATTTGCCCTTCCTTATCATGCTCTCGCGCTTGCTCCAGCAGTACTTCTGACAGATCGACACCGGTCACGCAGTAACCGAGACTCGCAAGCGCCAGAGAATGTCTGCCCGTTCCGCAGCCAATATCCAGAATTTTCGCAGCTCCGGGAAGCGACAGCCAGCTGCTCATACGCTCAACTTCTCTGACAGCCTGCTCCCAATTACGATGACGGTACACAATCATATAATCAGAACCGAAGCTCTTTTCATACCAAGCAGTCATTCCTCATTCCTCCCCATCGATGCGATAACCCGCAAGAAGAGCTGGCTGCCGCCGTTCTTTGTCGGCTAAGCCAAGTTCCTCCCTCTGAAATATAAGCAAAGTATGAGCCAATTTTACACTTCATTTATCTTATGAATGCACCCTGATGAGACTTTCGTCAAACTGCTTTTAGGCAATATTGTATCCACTCTTCTTCGTGGCAGCAACTGCATCCATTAGATTTATACCAGGCTGACGGGAAATCATAACAGAGAAAGAATAGACCTTTATCCGGCAATATGGACCCAGCCCGCTGCACCTGCCCTGGTCAGCGCATGATTGCAGATGAGGGATTTACTCAAATTCAGGCCAGCTTTACGAGACGGTCCGTTGCCCGTAAAAACTGAAGCGAAGACGCCCCTATCCCAAACATCGCGGCGCGGAGCTCGAACTCGATCCGCTCCAATTGATGATAGACCGCCTCCTGCTTAAGGATAGAGGATTCAGGGCCTGCAGCTCCAGCCAGAAGCGTACGGCCGAATCCGGCCAAATCAGCGCCAAGCGCAATTGCTTTGGCCGCGTCCACGCCTGTATGCAATCCACCGCTGGCGATAAGGCAGGTATGGGGGAGGCGCTCTCGGACTTCACGCACGCATTCAGCGGTAGGAATCCCCCAATCGGCAAAAGCGGCCGCTGCGTCTGCCCGCAGCGGATCGCGAACGCGATATTTTTCCACCTGGCTCCATGAGGTTCCGCCCGCTCCGGCAACGTCAATAAACGATACCCCGACATCAACCAATGCCCGGGCTGTATCGCCGTCTATTCCCCAACCGACCTCTTTGACGCCGACGGGAACGCCAATCTGCCTGCACACCTCGCCGATCCTGCCGAGCAGAACGCGGAAATCCGTATCTCCTTCAGGTTGAAATACCTCCTGCAGGCTGTTAAGATGCAGCACCAAAGCGCTGGCCTCCGCCAGTTCAACCGCTTGCCGGCATTGGTCGACGCCGTATCCGTAATTCAGCTGCACGGCGCCGAGGTTCGCAATAAGCGGGATGCTCGGCGCTTTCCGTCTGACACGAAACGTCTCGACAAGCTGCCCGTTCTCAATGGCAGCCCGCATGGACCCAAGTCCCATGGCCCACCCTCTGGCTTCAGCCGCCTCGGCGAGACGCAAATTAATTTGTCCGGCTTCACCGGTTCCTCCGGTCATGGAGCTGATCAGCAGAGGCACCTGCAGCTTCGTTCCCATAAATTCAGCGCTTAAATCCACATCCTGGAACGACAATTCCGGCAGCGCGCAGTGGCGCAGACGATACCGGGCAAAGCCCGCATCAATTCCAATACTCTGTACATCCTCCTCCAGACAAATACGGATATGCTCGCCCTTGCGCCTAGCCGTCTGCTCATGACCTTCTGTACCGCTATTGATATGCTCTGTCATACCCATTGCTCCTTAGCCGATCCATTCTATACGTCCATCATCACATAGGATCTGCCCTTTGATCAAGTTCAGAACCTTTACGAAGGCAAAATTAAGCTCGTTTATTAATAATTGATTAAATATTTCATTTTAATGATTTTTTTATTCATTTTCATTGTTAAATCAAGCGTGTTATTTTACAATAAGAAGAGACGATTTTCTAACATCGCCGCATTCATAAATTTCAGACAAACGGAGGCTATTCCATTGAATATTACTCAATTCAACAGCAAAGAAGAGCTTGATCAGCATGCAGCAGAGCTGTTCGCCGCTCTGCTCGCTCATAATCCGCAGGCTACGCTTGGCCTTGCCACAGGCTCGACACCAACAGGAATTTATGAAAAAATGATAAAGATGCATCAGGCCGGGCGGCTTTCCTTCAATGAAGCGGCAACCTTTAATCTGGATGAATACGTAGGTCTGCCTCCCGGGCATGATCAGAGCTACGCTTATTATATGAACAAGTATTTGTTCAATCACGTAGATGTTCGGCGTGAGCATATTCATTTGCTTGATGGAATGGCCGATGATCTGGCAGCGGAATGCTCGCGCTACGATCAGCTTCTGGCGGCCAAGCCAATCGATATCCAGCTGCTCGGTCTTGGCCACAACGGGCACATCGGCTTCAACGAGCCGGATCATTCTCTCCAGGGTGGTACTCATATCGTGGAGCTGAAGGCCGAGACGCGCGAAGCCAATGCAAGATTTTTCGAATCGGTGGACCAGGTCCCGGCCAAGGCGGTTACGATGGGCATCGGCTCCATCCTGAAGGCGGATACGATTCTATTGGTCGTCAAGGGCGCAGACAAGGCGGAAATTGTCAAAGAAGCTTTAACCGGACCGATTACGACGGAATGTCCGGCATCATTGCTGCAGACGCATGCGAAGGTAATTGTCCTACTTGACCGTGAAGCGGGGAGGCTGCTTGATTAATGACATCTGTCCATGCAAAATGGCGAATAGACCATGTAAGGATCGTGCTTGAAAATCGAATCTTGGAGGGCAGCGTCGTTGTGGAGGACGGTATTATTACCGCGATACACGAAACGAATGACGCTGAATCACAAGCAACTCATTCTGACGGGGAATTTCTGATCATCGATGGCGCTGGGGGCATGCTGCTTCCCGGATTTGTCGATGTTCATGTTCATGGCGGATTCGGGGCTGACTTCATGGAAGCGGATGCCACCGCCTATGATACAATTGCCCGCTTCCATGCATCCAAGGGTACGACCACGATGCTCGCCACCACCGTTACCGCATCATACGACGCAATTGCGGAAGTGCTCGGAGCCGCTTCCGCTTATATCAAAGACGGCGGCATGCCCTATGCGGCGCTTGCAGGCGTCCATCTGGAAGGCCCGTTCATCAGTGAGCTGTGGCCGGGTGCGCAAAATCCCTCCTACATCTCGCCTCCGCGCCTGGACTGGCTGCAGGAATGGCAAACCGCTTATCCGGGTCTGATTAAACAGCTTACTCTTGCCCCCGAGAAAGCAGGCGCTGTTGAGCTTGTCTCCTGGCTGGCTGAGCAGGGAATCGTGGCGGCATGCGGACATACGGATGCTTATTATGCCGATATCGTTAAGGCTGCCGATGCAGGGCTCACCCAGGCCGTTCATACCTTTAATGCCATGCGGGCTCTGCACCATCGCGAGCCGGGGACGGTCGGAGCCGTTCTGACCGATCCCCGTATCTACGCCGAGGTCATTGCCGATGGGCACCATGTTCATCCGGCAGCGATACGGCTGCTGACCCAATCCAAAGCCGCCGACAAGGTTATTCTTATCACGGATGCCATGTCCGCTGCCGGTCTGGGCGATGGCAGCTACGACCTAGGCGGCTTGGCCGTCGACGTACATGGCGGCGTCGCCAGGCTCCAAGAGGGAGGCAACCTCGCGGGCAGCACGCTGACGATGATCGATGCTTTCCGTTACATGGTAGAGAATACTCCGCTCAGCATCCCTCAGATCAGCCGGATGGCAAGCGCCAACCCCGCAGCCCAGCTCGGATTGCAGGATCGTATTGGACTTATTGCGGTTGGCAGACAGGCGGACCTCGTCTGGACGGATGAATCCTTCAAGACCGTACATGGCACATGGGTCGGCGGCAGGCGGGTATTTCAATAATTTCAAGAAAAAGCAGGTATCCGCTTGAATGGCGAATACCTGCTTTTCTTTCTTTATCGTTTGTTTGGCTCAACCGCGTTTGCGGACCAGCTTCGTTACACGTCCATGAACGGTCCACTCGGCAACGTAAACGTTCCCTTCAGCATCCACACAAACACCATGAGGCGAGCTGAATTTGTCTGCTTCGAATAAATTCAAATCGATATTAGGCCAGCCTTCCCGTTTGGAGGCATTCTCATCATCGCCCAAATGGGTGATCAAACGATCATTTTTGTCGAAGATGGTAACCCGGCTTTGCAGATCCGGGAAATAAATTTCATCGCCATAATAATAAAAGCTGCACGGCATTTTCATATCGTCGGTAATAAAACGCTTGTGCTCGCCGTCCAGAGTGAACACTTGAATCCGGTTGTTGCCGCGGTCCGCTACGTACAGCTCCGGCTCCTCGCCGCGCAGATCGACGGATATGCCATGCGGGCAATTCACTTGTCCGGGCTCGCTTCCTTTTCCGCCCCATGAACGGATCAACTGACCTTCGCTGTCGTATTGATGGATCCAGCTTTGCCCGTACCCGTCAACCACATAGATATCGCCGTTTGGCCCCACAGCAACGTCAGTTGGCACAAATTTGCGATCCTCATCGTAAATGTCCGGCAAATCAGGTGTTCCGATGGTCAGAATTTCTTTTCCGTCCAACGTTGTTTTGACCACGATCCTACGGGAAGTGTCCGTCAGGTACAGATACTGGCCATCACTCTCCTGATGCAAATAAAAGCCGTGGGCGCCGCCAACGAACTGCTCTCCCCAGCTGCGCAAAAAATTCCCGTCCTTATCGAACACGATTACCGGATTGTTCCCCGTGTGGAAGACCAGTACATTCTCATCGGCGTCCACGACGATACCATGGGTATAACCAAATTCAACTCCCTCCGGAAGCTTCGCCCAGCCTTCGGCAACTTCATAAACATGTGTTCCAGATCCCATCTCAGCCATTATATTCACTCCTTTTGGTTTTCTTCGTAAATGCTCAACCTATGAATTCCATGGCGGCAAGGCTTATCCTGCTTACCGGCAAGAAATAATTATTGCTGGTCCGGCTCCTCGCGATGCTCCGTGACAAAAACTTGAATGCCATGGGCATTTGCCACGGACGAAAGCTGCTGCGGCAGCGGCATATCGGTAATAAAGCCCTGAAGCACCGACAGCGGGGCAATCGAGAACAGCGAGGTCCTTCCTATCTTGGTATGGTCAAACATCGCATACGTCGCTTGCGAACGGCTTATCATCGCTTTGGCCATATGGGCTTCCTGCTCGGAATAGGTTGTGATCCCGCCCGTGGAGGACACACCGTCCACTCCGAGGAACATTTTGCCCAGATTAAGCTGTCCCAGCATGCCTTCCCCCAGCGGTCCGCACAGCTCGAAGCTGTTGTGGCGCATCAGGCCTCCGGTTACAACCACCTGGATATCGCTTCCTGCAAGCTCCATGGCCACATTCACGGTATTCGTTACGACGGTAATCCCCCGGCGTGTCTTGAGCAGCTTGGCCAGATAATAATTGGTCGTGCCGCCTGAGAGCCCGACTACGTCCCCTTCATTAATCAGCTCCGCCGCAGCTGCCGCGATCCGTTCCTTCTCCAGAAACGACAGCCCCTCCTTCTCGGCAAAAGGGAGCTCTCTCACAGCATTCATGCCGTCGTACATAGCGCCGCCGATCGTACGGATGACCGGCTCCGCCTTCTCCATCAGCTCCAGGTCGCGGCGCGCCGTCGCTTCCGAAATGTGAAAGCGGTCTACAACTTCCTGAATGGTAATCCGGCCCTGCCGCTTCAGCACATTCATTATTTGTTCTCGTCTGCGTTGTCCTTTTGAACCATCAGCCATTTCAGCGTTCCACCCAGGCCTTATCCGATAATCGCTGATCGACGGATGCCCAGTCGGGAAGCGCTTCCCAATCGCCGCGCATTTGAACCACAAGCGACCCGCTTATACTGCCCAGACGCACGGCCTCCACTGGGTTCATTCCCTTCAGAAGGCCTGTCAGAAACCCCGAGCAAAAGCCGTCTCCCGCCCCGACGGTATCCACAACTTTATCCGCTTTATAGAAGGGCACTACCTGGGATTCCCCATTTTCGATCACGATGGTCGTGTCGTCCACGCCCTTGACGATACACACCGCGTTCAACTGCTTCAGCTTCGTTTTCACTTCATCCAGATTGTCCGTTTCGTAGAGAAGCTTAAGCTCGTCCCAGCCAGGCAGAAAATAATCGGCCTGCTCCGCCAGTGGGAGCACAACACGCCGGGCTTCTTCAATCGTCCACAGCTTGAGGCGCAGATTGGGGTCAAAGCTCACCTTCACTCCCGCCTTCTTCGCTGCGGCAACCGCCGCAAATACCGTTTCGCGGGCGCTCACGCTGATCGCAAGCGTAATGCCTGTCACATGGAGGATCCTGCAGCCGGCTATGTAATCCAGATTCAGATGCTCGGGCCGCATCTTGCTTGCCGCCGAATGTTTCCGGTAATAATGAACCGCGAGCTTCCCTGCGACCGTTTCCCGGAACATTAATCCGGTCTGTTCGCCTGGCGTCAGCCTGGCCTCGGAAACGTCGACGCCTTCTCCTCGCAGCTGCTTGAATATTGCACGACCGAACGGGTCTTCTCCCAATGCGCCAAACCAGCCGACTGAGCAGCCCAGTCTGGCCGCTCCGATCGCCACGTTGCTTTCGGCACCGCCGAAGCCCTGCTCAAGGGCTGCGGCTCCTTCAAGACCGCGATGCTCCTGCGGCATGAACAGCGCCATTGTTTCGCCGAAGGTTAATAAATCCGGTACTTCATTGGTCAAGCGTATCGCCCCCCAGTGTTGGATTACATATCTTTATAAATCGGGAATTTCATGAAATAGATAATGACCAGATAAACCAGCAAAATGATGATGCTGAGCGTACGCGCTTTGCCAATGTTTGACGTTGCGCTTTGACCTGCCTGGATGGATGCGACAATCTGTTTAAGCGGCTTCGTCACAATTCCGCCAATTGCTGCAATAGCAAGGAATAAGACGATAACCAGAATCATCCAAACAACTTCATAATCCCCTTGCGAAATCAAATATCCGCCTGTCAACAGCTGCAAGACGAGAAAATATTGCGCGATTCGGTTCGCAGACACCAGACCTTCCGCAAGTCCGGCTTGTCCGGCACCATTGAGCTTCGTAGCGCGTCCGATCAAGAATGGAAGCACGATGTAAAAACCCATGCCTGCAGCGCCGATCACATGCAGAAAAACCATTACATTCAACATTTCTTTTCCTCCTGCCACTCATATACAATCCCATCAAGTATACTAGAAGAATCGCCCAAATTCAAAAGAGAAATGGCCTATTTTCCGCCATGCGACAAACTGAGCTTCATCATGACCGCTTTAATGGCAAAATAATCGATTTCATCCGGCAGTGCTTCCTTGATCGGCTTCAGCTTCTCCGCTCCCAGCCGCATAATCGTCTCTGCAATGAGCGCTTCATGCTCTGCGGGGATAAAACCATCCCACTCGATCATTTCACCTTCCTCGGAGCAGCGCAGCAAATGGTTCTCGATCGTAATTCTGCCCATATCGCGCAGAGCGGCAATTTCCGTAATGGAGTGCCCTTCCCGCAGCAGCGCCAATGATTGCATATGGCTGCTCAGGCCCGCATCCGTGAAGGATATAGCCGCCGCTCCGCCCCGCCCGCCGGTCGATGCGACAGGTCCTGCCTTTCCTCTCTCTTCTTCATCCGTCTTCACAACAGGGGAAAATGAATCCATTTGCTGTGGGCTGCTGCCCGTCTTAAAGCTTCTGACAATGGCAATGACATCGCTGCCGTATTTGCCGGCTTTAGCCGCTCCCACTCCTTTGACGGTGAGCAGCTGCTCAGTCGTAACAGGCTGCCTGTCGGCAATTTCACGCAGTGCAGCATCAAAGAACAGCATAAACGGCGGTACATGCTCGCGCGCCGCCGTCTCCTTGCGCCAATCGCGAAGCGCCTCGAACAAGGGTGTGTTCTCCGCCTGGCTTGCGCTTGAAGCCGTTCTGCGCTTCGCAGCCATGCTGCGCCGCCTGAACACGGTTTTCTTTCCCTCCAGCACGGGCAGAGCCTCTGCCGTCAGGGATACCGTAGGAAACTCTCCCTCGCTTATGCGCATATAGCCTTCCGCCACCAGCCAGTAGAGCCAGTCGGAAATGTCCTTCTCCACCCAATCGCGCAGCAGCGCGTACGTGGACAGACGGTCCAGACCGAATTCGAGAATACGCTTCTCGCGGGAGCCCTTGAGCACCTTGGCCGCGAGCGCGATGCCGAACCGGCCTTTCAGCCTGCCCACGCAGGATAAGGCCTTCCGCGCATCCTCCGTCATATCCAGCTTCTCGCTCTGATCCAGACAATTGCTGCATTTGCCGCACTCGGGAACATCGGCTTCGCCAAAGTAGCTGACGATAAACTGCAGCAGGCATTTCTCCGTACGGCTGTAATGCATCATCGTGTACAGCTTGTTTAATTGAATCCGCTGTCTGTCCGGATCGGTTGTACTCCGCTCGATCAGGAAGCGCTGGACCTGAACGTCCTGCGGCTCGAACAGCAGCACGCATTCGCTCTCCTCCCCGTCGCGCCCCGCACGACCGGCCTCCTGATAATAGGACTCCACATCGCTTGGCATCTGCCAATGGACGACATAACGGACATTCGGCTTATCGATGCCCATGCCGAATGCGTTGGTTGCGACCATAACCCGTGCTTCGTCGAAACGGAATTTCTCCTGCGCTTCAGCCCGCTCATCATCCGCGAGTCCTCCATGATATTTGCCAGCCGATACGCCCAGCCTGCTCAAGTCGGCACAAACCTCTTCGGCTTCCTTCCGGGTAGCCGTGTAGATAATGCCCGATTGATCCGCCCGCTGCGCCACATAATCACGCAGAAATTTCCGTCTGTCCGTCCCGGTCACAACCGACAAGCTCAGATTGGTCCGGGCAAAACCGGTCACAAACACATTGGGCCGGCGAAGTCCAAGCATGGCCGAGATATCGTCTGACACCTCGGGAGTGGCTGTTGCCGTAAAAGCCGCAACCGGCGGCCGGTTCTCCAGCCTCCCGATCCAGCCCGCCAGCTGTCGGTAGCTCGGCCGGAAATCATGTCCCCACTGCGAAACGCAGTGAGCCTCATCGATGGCTATAAGGGGGATGTGCAGCTGGCTGGCTAGTGATTCGAACATTGTCCCATCCAGACGCTCCGGTGCAACGTAGAGCAGCTTGTAGACGCCCTGAGCGGTCTTTCTCACGACCTCCCGATAAGTCGCTGCATCCAGAGAGCTGTTCAAGTAGGCAGCCGATACACCCAGGCGGCCAAGCGCGTCGACCTGATCCTTCATCAGCGAAATCAGCGGCGATACGACAATCGTTGTGCCTGGCAGCAGAATCGCCGGCAGTTGATAGCAGACCGACTTCCCTCCGCCTGTAGGCAGAATCGCCAGCGTATCCTTGCCTTCCAGCAAGCCTTCGATTATATCCTGCTGTCCTTTGCGAAAGCTGTCAAAGCCATATACCTCTTTAAGCATCCGCTGTGCTTGCTCCATCCTGATTCCTCCTTCCCAACTAAAAAGATGGCCTCGCCGTCTCTCGTGCGGCAGCGGTCATTTCTTCCCTCAAACTTTTATAGAAGTGAAACTAATACCTGCTATCAGGTTAAAAAAATGAAGACCCTGACAACAATCAGTCAGGGTCTCATGTCCTTCATGAGTACAACGGCTTTGGAATTAACCGTTAACGACAGAGATGACGTTGCGAACCGAAACGGCGGATTTCTCCAGAGCGGCTTTCTCATCCCCGGTCAGATCCAGTACAAAAATCTTCTCGATTCCATCGCCGCCCAGCACGACTGGAACGCCCATGAACAGGTTGTCATAGCCATATTCGCCTTCCAGCAAAGCGATTACTGGCGTAATCCGCTTTTTATCCTTCAGAATCGCTTCAGTCATTTGGACAAGCGATGCTGCAGGCGCATAATAAGCGCTGCCGTTGCCAAGCAGGTTGACAATTTCGCCGCCCCCAACGCGTGTGCGTTGTACAATGGCTTCGATACGGTCAGCCGGAATCAGCTTCTCGATTGGAATGCCGCCCACATTGGAGTAGCGAACGAGCGGAACCATGTCATCGCCATGGCCGCCAAGCACGAAGCCTCGGACGTCTTCAACCGATACATTCAGCTCTTGGGCGATAAATGTGCAGTAACGGGCTGTATCCAGTACGCCGGATTGACCGATTACACGGTTTTTAGGGAAACCAAGCGCATTGTAAGCCACATAAGTCATGGCATCAACGGGGTTGGAGAGGATAATAACATAAGCGTTCGGGCTGGTTGCTTTGATGTTCTCGCATACCGATTTCACAATGCCGGCATTGGTGTTGACCAAATCGTCACGGCTCATGCCCGGTTTGCGGGCGATCCCGGCAGTGATAATCACAACATCGGAATTTTGCGTATCGGCATAATCGGAAGTACCGATGATGTTGGCGTCGCTGCCTTGTACAGGCGTGGACTCCATCATATCAAGCGCTTTTCCTTTGGTTGGGTTTTCCAGCTGCGGGATGTCAACAAGAACAACATCGCCCAGTTCTTTCTGTGCAAGCATAAAAGCCGTCGTAGCCCCGGTAAAGCCTGCTCCAACAACGGTAATTTTTTTCCGTTTAATCGCCATTATCCATTGCCTCCCAAAAATTTCTTCGCTTTCGCTATTGTCTCTCAGCTCTTCGCCTTTATCCCATCGCTCTCGGTCCTTGTCTCTCCGCACTCGGTCCTTGTCACTTTCGCACTTGATCCTTGTCTCTTCGCACTTGATCCTTGTCTCTACCGCACTTGGTCCTTGTCTCTACCGCTGTTGCTTCTCAGATCTTCGTCTATCGCCCTTGACCTAAGTCGCCCCAAGCGACCCCACGCACGAACACTAAAAATGCGTGCCATGAACTGCATCGGTCGATGCGGTTCATGGCACAAGCATTCCTCGCTCAAACACTCCAGCGCCTGTCCGGCACCCACGTTACTCAACGGGTGTCCAGAGGGCAAGCCCTCGGGGTCCCCCTTCCAGGGGGATTTAGGGGGTCATCCCCCTGGATACGCAGCCAATCCAATCAAAACTATTTTAAAAATTAACCGGGTAATTTAAACCAGGTTCTTGATGATCTCATCAGCAAACGCCGAGCATTTAACTTCAGTCGCGCCTTCCATCAGACGGGCAAAGTCATAAGTAACAGTTTTATTGTTAATCGACGTTTCCAACCCTTTGTAGATCATATCAGCCGCTTCCAGCCAGCCAAGATGCTCCAGCATCATAACGCCGGACAAAATAACTGAACCCGGGTTTACAACATCAAGATCCGCATATTTTGGAGCCGTACCATGAGTCGCTTCGAAGATAGCGTGTCCAGTCAGGTAGTTGATGTTCGCGCCTGGTGCGATCCCGATACCGCCAACTTGTGCAGCAAGCGCATCGGACAGATAGTCGCCGTTAAGGTTAAGCGTAGCAATGACATCAAAGTCAGTCGGACGAGTCAGTACTTGTTGCAGGGCGATATCAGCGATTGCGTCTTTCACGATCAGCTTGCCTGCAGCTTCCGCGTCCTTCTGTGCTTTATTCGCCGCATCCGTGCCTTCTGCTTCTTTAATGCGGTCGTATTGGCCCCATGTGAAGGTTTTGTCGCCGTATTCCTGCTCGGCCACTTCATAACCCCAGTTTTTGAAGGCACCTTCGGTGAACTTCATGATGTTTCCTTTGTGTACCAGGGTCAGCGTTTTACGGCCGTGTTTCAGCGCGTACTCGATAGCTGCACGGGCAAGTCGCTTGGAGCCTTCAGCCGAAACCGGCTTGATGCCGATACCGGAGGTTTCCGGGAAGCGGATTTTGTTAACGCCCATTTCTTTTTGCAGAAAATCAATGACTTTCTTCACTTCAGCCGAACCTTCTTGATATTCGATACCTGCATAGATATCTTCTGTATTCTCACGGAAAATAACCATGTTAACCAGTTCAGGACGTTTGACCGGTGAAGGCACGCCGTCAAAATAACGTACAGGACGCAGGCAAACATACAGATCAAGCTCCTGGCGAAGCGCCACGTTCAGGGAACGGATACCGCCGCCGATAGGCGTAGTCAATGGACCTTTGATAGCAACCATATATTCACGGATAGCCGTAAGCGTATCTTCCGGCAGCCATTCTCCATAGTTATTGAATGCTTTCTCGCCGGCAAATACTTCGTACCAGGCGATTTTTTTCTCGCCGTTATAGGCTTTCTCAACAGCTGCGTCAAGTACGCGCTTGGATGCCTTCCAGATATCGCGGCCTGTTCCGTCGCCTTCGATGAAAGGGATAATCGGGTTGTTTGGAACCTGCAGTACACCATTGTCAATCGTAATTTTCGCGCCTTCGGTCGGAAGATCGTATTGTTTAAGCTGCATGAATAAATTACCTCCTGAATGTTTGTTGGATATGAAGTTTACATAACACGACGGGAGCTCGCTGCACGGCCTCTATTATGCGGCCATGCGCTGGCACCCCGTCACTCTTAAGCGGATTATGATAGCCGCCGGCAGCTGATTTCTACTGACGCTGTGCAATCGGCGTCACTTTTTGATCAACCGGACCGACGTACTCGGCACGCGGGCGGATAAGACGGTTATTCTCATACTGCTCAAGAATATGCGCAGTCCATCCGGATACACGGCTGATCGCGAAGATCGGCGTGAACAGGTCCCGAGGGATTTTGAGCGATGTGTAAACCGAGGCGGAATAGAAATCAACATTAGGCTTGAGGCCTTTTTGACCCGTCACGATCTCTTCAATCTTGATGGACATTTCATACAAATCCATATTGCCTGTCAGCTTGCCAAGCTCGCGCGACATTTTTTGCAGATGCTTCGCACGCGGGTCGCCGTTCTTGTAGACGCGGTGGCCGAATCCCATGATTTTCTCTTTATTGGCGAGTTTCTGGTTGATCACGGCCTCTACATTAGCAGGGGTGCCGATTTCTTCCAGCATCACCATGACCGCTTCGTTCGCTCCTCCATGCAATGGACCCTTCAATGCGCCGATAGCGGAAGTAACGCCAGAATAGATGTCCGACAAGGTGGCAACCGTAACACGGGCGGCAAATGTGGATGCATTCAGCTCGTGATCGGCGTGAAGCACAAGTGCCTGATCCAGCGCCTTAACCGCTACCTCGTCCGGCTCTTGTCCTGTAAGCATGTATAGGAAATTGTGGGCAATCGATACGCCCGTTTTAGGAGCGACCGGCTCTTTGCCTTCACGAATACGGGCAAATGCAGCGACAACAGTTGGAAGCTGAGCCTGCAGTTTAACCGCTTTATGGATATTCGCTTCTTGTGACATGTCATTGGCGGATTCATCATACAATGCCAGACTGGAAATCGCCGTCCGTAAGCTGGCCATTGAATTAGCTTCCTTAGGATAAAGCTTGAGCTGATCTAGCACACCTGCCGGGATGGGCGCGTATTCTCCGAGCTGCTTTAACAACTCGTCCAGTTCCGGCTTCGTCGGCAATTTTCCATACCATAGCAGATAGGCCACTTCTTCAAAAGAAGCGTTAACCGCCAGGTCATCGATGTCTATACCGCGATAAGTCAATACGCCATCAATAATCGAGCTGATGGATGACGTAGTAGCGACGATCCCCTCTAGGCCTTTGGTTGCTGTCATTTTTTTCTCTCCTTTAACCTTGGTTTAATGATTCGTAAAATAACAAAAAATGGTTTCGATATCCGTATCGTCAAGTTAATCATATCGGATTTTGACGGGGAAGTGAACATAAACCGATATAAAAATGCTTTATCAGCGCCATCAAAAAAATTTTATACTTATTTGCCGCGTAATGCAACGACCATGCCCCTTGTGGCAAAAATGACATTTGATTTCCCGAAAACACCCCTTTGTGTAAAGCCCGGCAAATGTTAAACTATAGAGATGATTCGGGCACAACTATTCAAAGCATCAGACATAGCGGCAGGTACATAATTCTTGAAACCGGAGGCTCAATTATGACGGAACAACGCATCGGCATCATAGACTTGGGCTCCAATTCCATCCGGCTTGTCGTATACGAGCGGACGGCAGGAGGAGCGCACCGGGTTATTGACGGCAGCAAGCGGTCGGCGCGGCTCAGCGAGCAAATCGATGAAAATGGCGCACTGCCGGATTATGCGACGGATGAGCTGGTCGATACGATCAACCATTTCCGCCTGATTTGCGCGCATCACCGCACCGGCCACATCCGCGCGGTCGCAACAGCAGCTATCCGCAATGCGGCCAATCGGGAGCACATCCTCTTTCGCCTCGAGGCCGAGACCGGTCTGCCCGTTGAAATCATCACTGGCGTGCAGGAAGCCAGCTACGGCTTTCTCGGGATGATCAATTCCATGAATATCAATGACGGTTTTCTCATTGATATCGGGGGCGGCAGTACGGAAGTCTCCCTATTCAAGGACCGCACGCTGATGCAGGCAGTTTCTTTCCCATTTGGCTGCGTCAGCCTGACCAAGCGATTTACTCAAGGCGGACAGCTGCCGGATGACAGGCTGCAGGCTCTTGAGCATTTCATCGAGAAGGAAGTGCGCAGCGAGTCCTGGATCAGACATTCTCCTGGTCTTCCGCTTGTCGGCATAGGAGGTACCGTACGGGCTTTGGGCAAAGTGCATCAGGCGGTTACCCGCTACCCGTTCGAGAGCTTTCACAACTACTCCATGACCGATGAATCCACTGAGGATCTGTTCCATCTGCTTCGCGGACAGCCGCTGGATAAACGCAACAAAATACCGGGCTTGTCGAAGGACCGCGTTGACATAATTGTACCAGGCATCACCATTTTGCGTACGCTTTACAAGGTCATGGAGGCTTCCCATTATATAGTTTGCGGCTCCGGCTTGCGCGATGGATTGTTCTTCTCCACCCGCTTTCCCGAGCGCCCGAAGCTTGACAATGTACTCAGCTACAGTGTGAACAATCTCGCCGCTTTGCATCCGGAGGCGCCCAGGCAGCATATGGCGCAGGTAAACCGGACGGCCCTGCAGCTCTTTGATGCTATGCAGAGCAGATATTCGTTCCCGGAGCAGGCCCGTTCATGGCTGGATACAGCCTCCACTCTTTACAGAATCGGGGCAAGTATCGACTATTATGAGTATAACAAGCATACCTTTTATTTGATGGTTAATTCTCATATCAATGGCTTATCCCACCGGGAAACGCTGCTTTGCGCAGCCATTGCCTCCTACAAAAGCCGTAACCGCGTGCGGCAGCAGGCAGCTGTCTATAAACCGTTGGTCTCTGATGAGGATATCGCAATCATCAGCATGCTTGGTTCTCTCCTGCAGCTGGCCATTGCGCTGGACCGCAGCGAAACCCAGGCTATTGGCAGGCTTGCAATTGAACAAGCAGACGGCAAGCTCCATCTGCGGGCGGTTATGGCAGAGGGCTCCCTCATCGTCGAACGCAAGGAAGTTGATGCGCTGGCGGTTGATTTCAGAAAGCTTTGGGGCTGCTATCCCGTTCTTTACCCGCCCGATTACCGGTAGGTTTTCCATTTCTTAATATTTATCGCTTTGAACTGGCTGCGCATTGGCGGCAATTCATTGTTGACACGGGCATAAGAACCGTTAGGCAGCAGCTCACGGGCCTTCATGTTGTCGTTCAGGTTGAGCTGTAGAATATTGAACAGATTCCGGCGTAAACGGGCATCAAATACCGGGCACATGAGCTCAATCCGGCGCGTCAGATTACGGGTCATCCAATCGGCGCTGGACAAATAAATCTCTTCTTCACCGCCGTTGTGGAAATAAACAATGCGGGAGTGTTCGAGAAACCGGTCTACGATGCTGATCACCCTGATGTTCTCGCTCAGACCCGGCACACCTGGACGAAGGCAGCACACGCCCCGTACAATTAATTCTATTTTTACCCCCGCCTGGGAAGCCTCATACAGTTTATCAATCATTTCCTGATTGGATAAGCTGTTCATTTTGGCAATAATTCTGGCAGGCTTGCCGGCAGCGGCATGCCCCTTCTCTCTCTCAATCAGGGTGAACAGCTTCTGCTTGAGATCTGTGGGAGCCACGCCGAAGGCCTTCCACTCGTATGGCGAAGAATAACCGGTCACCTCGTTGAAAAGCGCCGATGCGTCTGCTCCGATTACCGGATGGGAAGTGAATAAACCGATATCGGTATACAATCTTGCTGTGTTTCCGTTATAGTTGCCTGTTCCCACATGGACATATCTCCGCAGCATCTGCTGCTCCCTGCGGACGACCAGCGTGATCTTGGCATGTGTTTTCAAGCCGACTAGACCATACACGACATGACAGCCCGCTTTTTCCAGCTGACGCGCCCAGGCGATATTCCGCTCCTCATCAAACCGCGCTTTCAGCTCAACCACCACCGTTACCTGCTTGCCTGCTTCCGCGGCCGCGGCTAGAGCTTGTACGAGGATTGATTGCCCGCTTACCCGGTACAACGTCATCTTGATAGCCAGCACATCCGGATCCTGCGCGGCTTCCGTCACAAAATCATCCACCGCTTCAAACGACTCATACGGGTGGTAAAGCAGAACATCCTCCTGGCGCAGCACGGAGAAGATATTGTCCGTTTCTTCAAATTCCTGCGGGTAAAGGGGCTCAATCTTCTCAAACCGCAGTGATTCGTAGCCGGGAAGCGAGCTTGCGAATTTCATCAAAAAGCTTAAATCAAGCGGCCCATCGATCTCGATGATATTGTCGCCCTGCTCAAGCTCCTCTTTCAGCATTTGCAGCGCATAGGGATGCATGCCCTTGCCGAATTCAAGGCGAACCGGAAGCCCCCAGCGGCGGCGGCGTATTTCCTTTTCAATCTCTTCCAGCAAATCTTCCGCCCCTTCTTCATTGAGGGTCAAATCCGCATTCCGGGTCAACCGGAATGGATGGACGGCGATGGTTTTGTATCCATAGAACAGCGTGCTGATATGCCTTTCAATCAGCTCTTCCAGAAAAACAAATTCCTTTTTCTTGCTGTTCGTTCTGCAGGGAACCGGCACAAGCCGCTGTAAAATGGAAGGAACCTGGATAATGGCAAAGAATGGCTCTTCCTCGGGCGGCATTTCCTCTTGTCCCAGCAATACGGCCAAATAAAGCTCTCTTGTATGTAACAGCGGGAAAGGCCTGCTCTGATCCACCGCCATTGGCGTCAGCACCGGAAACACAATTTCATGAAAATATTCATCCACGGCATGCAGCTGCATGGCGCTCAGCTCGTCCATCGTCCTGAACGTAATTCCTTCTTTATTCAGTCCCCGGAGGACCTCGCGATAGGCTTTGTATTGATCGGTCACCATCTGCGAGGCACGCCGCATCAGTCGTTTCCACAATCCATCGGGCGTATAGCCGGTAAAATCCTTCTTGGTATAGCCGGCCTTGATCTGGTCCTGGATCCCAGCCACGCGAACACTCATAAATTCATCCAGATTGCTGGACATAATAGCGAGAAATTTTGCCCGCTCCAGCAATGGATTGTTGGAATCCTGAGCCTCCTCCAGAACGCGGCGGTTAAACTCAATCCAGCTCAGATCACGATTGACATACGGGGACATTGACTTGTTCATTGCAAGACTCCTCCTGTAGAAAAAGCACGGTTAACCCCATTATGTGGGAGTTCTATTACGTTCATGTTAAGGGATTGTTAATGACACGTAAAGTGAAGGCATTTTTTTACGTTTTTTTGGTAAACCTTCCATCCCAATGCTACAATATTCAAAAGGGTTGCCGGTCCACCCGCATGGAGCGTGAATTTCACCTGTGAGAAAATGAACCGGCTTCGCACGTTTTTTGATTCTCAAAGGGAGGAACGTCCATGGATCGTGCGCTAGGAAGGCGGATTGGCCGCGGACTGTTTGTGGTCATCGGAATTGTTTTGCTTATCCTCGTCATAATTTATGTAACTCCGCTTGTTTATCCTTTCATTATCGGCTGGCTCCTTGCTTTTGCCATTAATCCACTTGTTAATATGATGCACCGAAAACTGAAAATTCCCCGCTGGATTGGCGTCACCTTGTCGCTTTTTATCGTGGTGCTGGCCCTGGTAACGATCGTATCCGCGCTTGTTACGCGCATTGTTGTGGAAATCATTCATCTATCGAAATCACTGGACAGCACGATCGAATGGTGGCGCAATGAATTTGAACGCGTCGTCGCCTCAACGGAAATTCAGGATTTGATCGAAAAGCTGAATGCCTTCTACCAGAACAATCCTAATTATCAGGAGACCATCAACTCCCGCATATCCGATACCGCCAATCTGCTCGCCAAAACCAGCTCCACCATTATCAGCACGATCCTCAACAGTATTGTGAACCTTATTTCGTCGCTTCCCAATGTGGCGACAATCACGGTTGTCGTGCTCCTCGCGGCTTTTTTTATTGGAAAAGACTGGTACCGTCATGTGGGCAAAATGTCCGGCTGGATTCCCGATGACATCCGCAAAACGACCTCTGTTGTTTGGAACGATCTGATCCGGGCCCTTTTCGGCTATCTGCGCGCCCAATTTATTATGATTTCCATTACTGCTGTCGTCGTTACCCTTGGCCTGCTTATTCTGAGAGTCGACTATGCCATTACCATTGGCATGCTGATTGGAATCGTCGATCTGCTTCCCTATCTTGGCGTTGGAGCAGCCATGGTGCCATGGATCGCCTACACGTTTATCTATGGCGATATTTCTCTCGGTATCGGACTATCGGTGCTGTATGGCGTCATCCTCGTGGTCCGTTCATCCGTCGAGCCCAAAGTGCTGGCAAAAAGCGTCGGACTGGATCCGCTTCCCACGCTTATTGCCATGTTCGTTGGTCTTAAGCTGTTCGGCATCGCGGGCTTGATCGCCGGTCCCGTGTCTCTTGTTATTCTGTCCACGATTCATCGTGCTAATGTTTTTCGGGATTTGTACCGGTTTGTTATGAGGAGGTAGTGCCCTCCCTAAATCCCTCCGGAGGAGGGACCCCAAAGGGCCGCCGGCCCTCTGGACACCCGGATTAGATAACGTTGGAGCTTGCCCTCCCTAAATCCCTCCGGAGGAGGGACTCCAAGGGCCGCCGGCCCTCTGGACACCCGGATTGGATAACGTTGGAGCTGCACAGAAACGCTCTGTAGTTACTGCCTGCTTGGATCGTTTTTCGTCCCTTGCGGGACACACTTGCCTGTTGGCGCACCCGGGGTGCCTGGTGGACTTCGTCCCTTAGTAACGTGAGTGTAACAGAGTCTACCTTCAGGTGACTGCTTGCTGGAGGCTTACTCCCTCCCTACATCCCTCCGAAGGAGGGACCCCAAGGGCCGCCGGCCCTCTGGACACCCGGATTGGATAACGTTGGAGCTGCACAGAAACGCTCTGTAGTTACTGCCTGCTTGGATCGTTTTTCGTCCCTTGCGGGACACACTTGCCTGTTGGCGCACCCGGGGTGCCTGGTGGACTTCGTCCCTGAGTAACGTGAGAGCAACAGAGTCTACCTTCAGGTGACTGCTTGCTGGAGGCTTACTCCCTCCCTACATCCCTCCGAAGGAGGGACTCCAAGGGCTCCCGGCCCTCTGGACACCCGGATTGAAAACGTTGGAGCTGCACAGAAACGCTCTGTAGTTACTGCCTGCTTGGATCGTTTTTCGTCCCTTGCGGGACACACTTGCCTGTTGGCGCACCCGGGGTGCCTGGTGGACTTCGTCCCTGAGTAACGTGAGAGCAACAGAGACAGCCTTCAGGTGACTGCCTGCTTGGTGGGAGCTTACTCCCACTCTAAATTCCTCCGGAGGAGGGACTCCAAGGACGCAGGCCCTCTGACACCCGGATTGGATAACGTTGGAGCTGCGCAGAAACGCTCTGTAGTTACTGCCTGCTTGGATCGTTTTTGTTTATTGAGATACTTTCTTTATTTTCTATGGATAGTTAATGCGCCGCCGCGGAGCTTGCGTTCCAGCCACCGGAGAATGGCCATGCGGTAGAATGGGCGGGTGAGCGGCAGCAGAAGCGTGATGCCTACAATATCTGTCAGGAAGCCCGGAAGCAGAAGCAGCACTCCACCAATCAGAATACAAAGACCGTTTAACATCGCATGGCCCGGAGGCTGACCCGCCTGCATCTGACGCTGCACATCCACCAGCGCTTTGCGCCCTTCCATTCTGGACAAATATGCTCCTGCAAATCCCGTTATTATAATCAACAGAAAAGTCAGCCACCCTCCAATCAAATGGCCCACCCTAATGATTCCCCATATTTCTATGGCCGGAATGATGATGATAGCAGCAATAATCCATTTTAACATTCTAATTCCCCTCTTCTTGATCAGTCCTGTCGCCGGATGCGGCAGCAAGCAGCTTATAAAGCTCCGGGAAAGCCTTGTCCAGCCTTGAAGGCCGCATATCCGCATTGACCCACACATGGCGCGTGCCGCCCCTTAGAAGCAGTTCTCCGGGCAGATCCGTCCCCTGCATGGTTTGCGTGACTGATGCATCCCCTTCCTTTATTCTGCGGACTTCTGAACGAAAGGATAGACGGACCGGTGAAAAGTTTTCAATGGTGGTACAGATCAGGACCAAGTCGTCATACCGCGCGGGCGCCACGTAACTGCATGTCAAATCCACTACCGGTAAAAGCATTCCCTGTTCTTCGATTTTTTTGTATGGATAACCGAAAAAACGGATCAGCTCGGTTCGTCCAATCTCCATCCATGTTACATAATTACTATGAAAAACAACGCCCATCTGATCGGTTTCCTGATATCTCACCCGAAGCGGATGCAAATGCCACAGCTTGTCCGGTCGGTTCTCTGTCAATGTAATCATGTAATCACAACCTTTTTTACGTTGTTGAACTGCAAAAGGTAACAATTATCGAATGATCGCTGCAGGCCAAGCATAGGCCCAGTTTAACCTTTCTTCCAGTTAAACAAAAGCGATGGTGCCTGCGCACCATCGCTTTTTCTTTAAGTTCCTATATATAACAGATTTTAAATTTACAGCACCTTCGCCTGACCGGAGTAAATTACGCCTACCTCGGCATAGACGGTTACTTCCATGCCATCATGCAGCGTCTCCAGAGCATTATGGACACCAAGAATTACCGGAAGTCCAAGGTTGAGGGCCACGATGGCCGCATGGCTGGTTACGCCGCCTTGCTCGGTAATGACAGCTGCCGCTTTCTGGATGGCAGGCATATATTCCTTATCCGTCGAAACGGTGACCAAAATGGAGCCTTCTGTCGTTTTGGCGATCGCCTCCTGTGGTGTGCGCGCCGTAACGACTTTACCGGTTGCGCTCTGGCTGCCGATTCCTTGTCCTCTGGCCAGCAGCTCGCCAACCGTATGGATTTTGATCAGGTTCGTGGAGCCGGAACGTCCTACCGGCACACCGGCCGTAATGACGACCGTATCGCCCAGCTTAACCAGCCCGGAATCGATTCCGCCGCGAACGGCGATATCGAACATGCCGTCAGTCGTTGTGGCGGGAGTTCCTTTGACAGGGATGATGCCCCAAGTGAGCGATAAGCGCCTCAGCACCTGCTCAATAGGCGTAACGGCAATAATCGGTGATTTCGGACGATATTTGGATACCATTCTTGCCGTATAGCCGCTCTCCGTCGAGGTAATGATCGCTTTGGCATTCAAGTCCAGCGCCGCATTGGCCACAGCCTGGCTGATCGCCTCTGTAACGGTTGTTTGCTGTGCATTAGCCTGTTTGGTGAACATTTCGCGATGATCCAGCGCCGATTCCGCACGAACGGCAATGCGGGCCATCGTTTGCACCGACTCTACCGGATATTTGCCTGCTGCCGTTTCACCCGAGAGCATGATCGCATCCGTGCCGTCAAAGATCGCATTGGCCACGTCGCTTGCTTCCGCGCGCGTCGGACGCGGATTGCGCTGCATCGAATCCAGCATTTGCGTAGCGGTAATAACCGGTTTGCCTGCGCGGTTGCATTTGAAAATCATATCTTTTTGAACGAGCGGCACTTCTTCAGCCGGAATCTCGACACCAAGGTCTCCACGCGCCACCATCAGGCCGTCGGATACTTCGAGGATCTCGTCCAGGTTGTCAACGCCCTGCTGATTTTCGATTTTGGAAATGATCTGAATATGGCTGGCATTATGGCGCTCCAGCAGCTCGCGAATCTCCAGCACATCGCTTGCTTTACGCACAAATGATGCCGCAATGAAGTCTACATTCTGTTCGATTCCAAAAATGATGTCATTGGCATCTTTCTCCGTTATGCCCGGCAATGAAATGTGAACGCCTGGAACATTGACGCCTTTCTTGCTTTTGATGGAGCCGCTGTTGACAACCCGGCATTGAATCTCCGTGCCATGTACGCCTTCAACCGTCAATCCGATCAAACCGTCATCGATAAGTATTGTCGAGCCTATATGGACATCGGAAGGCAAGTCCGCATAGGTTACGGGAATACGATTGCGGTCGCCTAGAATCTCCTCGGTCGTCAGGGTGATGGTATCATCCTGATTAAGCTCAATCGGTTCCTCTTTCAATTTGCCCAGCCGAATTTCCGGACCTTTCGTGTCCAGCAGAATCGCAACTGTAGCCCCAAGCTCCTGACAAGCCTGGCGGATATTTTTGATACGGTTTCCGTGCTCTTCAAAATCTCCATGGGAGAAATTAAGACGGGCTACGTTCATTCCTGCATTGATAAGCTTCTTGGTGTTTTCCAGTGATTCGCTGGAAGGGCCGATCGTACAAACGATTTTTGTTTTACGCATAAGTAAATTCCATCCTCCGTATAATCCATTTGCTTTATTTTAGAAATATCGGTATCTGACCACCGATGTTATACATAATTTACACATTTTTATTATTAAGCCCCTCAGATCTGGGCAGATTCCACCGTTTCAACCTTTGTTTCCAAGTCCGGTTCGGACGTACGCTCCTGATATTGCCCGATTCTGCGGAATTTCTCATAACGATCATCAATCAGCTGCTCGGCAGTCAAGCTGCTAAGCTCCTGCAAATGCCGCGTAACCGCGTCTTTAATAAATTCGGACTGTGCATGCAGATCACGATGCGCACCGCCCTGCGGCTCAGGGATAATCTCTTCCACAATGCCGAACCCGACCAGGTCATCGGCTGTGATCTTCATCACCGATGCCGCTTCATCCGCTCTCGCCGCATCCTTCCAAAGAATGGATGCGGCGCCGTTAGGCGAGATAACGGAATAAATGGCATTCTCGAGCATCAGCACGCGATTGCCGACTCCCAACGCCAGCGCTCCGCCGCTTCCGCCTTCACCAATCACGACACAAATGATCGGTACGCCGAACGTCGCCATCTCGCGCAGGTTGCGGGCAATCGCTTCGGATTGGCCGCGTTCCTCGGCGGTATTGCCGGGATAAGCGCCCTTCGTATCAATGAAGGTTATGATCGGACGGCGGAATTTGTTGGCCTGCTGCATAAGGCGCAGCGCTTTGCGGAAGCCTTCGGGATGCGGACTGCCAAAGAAACGGGCAATGTTGTCCTTCGTATCCTTGCCGCGCTGGTGGCCGATAACTGTAACCGGTATGCCGCCCAGCTTGGCCAGCCCGCCGACAATAGCCAGATCGTCTGCAAACAGGCGGTCACCGTGAAGCTCCATAAAATCGGTGAAGATCGCCTGTATGTAATCAAGCGACGTCGGGCGCTGATGATGCCGGGCCAGATGCATTTTTTGTGCCGGAGTAAGCTCGCTGTAGAGATCCTCCTGAAGCTTGGCGCAGCGCTCCTCCAGACGGGAGATTTCCTCGCTGAAATCAATTCCCGAATCGATGCCGATTTTCTTCAGCTCATCGATCTTCTTGCGCAGCTCGCTCAGCGGCTTCTCAAATGGCAAATCAACCGCCATGGGTGTCCCCCCCTTTAACAGCATGCATATCAAGCAGCTTGCTCAGCGTCGATTTCATATCCTTGCGGTGCACGACTTTATCGAGCTGACCGTGCTGAAGGTTGAACTCCGCCGTCTGAAAATTATCAGGCAGCTTCTGCCGAATGGTCTGCTCAATGACGACCCGGCCGGCAAATCCGACAAGCGCGCCGGGCTCGGCCAAATTGAAGTCGCCAAGCATGGCAAAGCTTGCAGACACCCCGCCTGTCGTGGGATCGGTCATAACGGAAATATAAAGACCGCCGTCTCCCTGGAATTTGGCCAATGCCGCACTTGTCTTGGCCATCTGCATCAAGCTCAATATGCTCTCCTGCATCCGGGCTCCGCTGGACGTGGAGAAAATGATAACAGGCAGCTTCTTCGCATGGGCTTGTTCGATCGCGCGGGTGATTTTCTCACCGACAACCGAACCCATACTGCCTGCGAAGAAATCAAAGCTCATACAGGCAACGACGACGGGGAATCCGCCAATCGTGCCTTCGCCGGTAACAACGGCATCCCGCAGTCCGGAGCTTTTCTTCTGCGCCTCAAGCTTGCTCGCGTAGCCGGGAAAGCCCAGCGGATCGACCGACTCCAGCTCGGCGTCGAATTCCGTCAGCTTGCCTTCATCCAGCGTGATCGCGATACGCTCCCAGGCGTTCAGGCGGAAATGATGGCCGCAGCTTTGGCATACTTTGAAATTCTTCTCGATTTCTTTATTGAACTGAATGTTTCCGCATTTAGGGCATTTGGACATCAGACCTTCGGGAATGTCCGGTTTGGTACGCTGCCCGCCAGATGGGATTGTTGCATATTTTCTTTTATGAAATAAGTCCTTGAACACAGATTACACCTCTTTGGGGGCGCAGTAGTTTATGTTATCGCTCACGAGTTCAAAATATTGTTTAACATTTCCTGCACTTCTTCCAGTTCTCCGGACGGGACCAAGATTTCGTATTGTTGTTTGGACACGTTAATCGGTCGGATCTTTACGAGAAACCCTTCCTGCGTCAGCCGGTTTTTGATGCTCTCCGCAATTTTTGCCGTAGGCGCGATATAGATAACCGTCCACATGAAGGAACCTCCTGAACTTGGGTAAGAAGAATATCTGGCAACGTTTTCCGGCGATGTCAGGTTTCTTCCCTCAAAAAATCATGGGTTAAGCAAATTTGCAAACTCGAAACCTATTCAATCCGTTAAATCCATCTTCGCCAAAACATGCACCTGCGCAATCCCTGCTCTATTATCCTGCTTCTATACGCTGGCCTAGCGCATCATTCACTTGGTAATACCACGTCACCTGGGCATATGATCTCATAATGATAGCATATGTTTAGTTTTCACCGCAACGGCGCTTCGGGGGAAGCTGTTCCCCCGTGCCTCAATTCCTGTAAATTTCATTGCGGTCATGGAATATCATACCGGTTGGCTTTGGTGTCCTGGTGGGCGATTCGGGCCGATGCAGCCGCAGCCAGGCCAGCGACAAGATCATCGAGAAACACATGAATGCCGTGGCCTTTCTCATTGAGCTTCTTGATAATTCCAGGCTTTACTTTGTCCAGATAGCCAAAGCTGGTCAACCCGATCATCCCGTAAACATTGGTAATGCCAAGAGCCAGCGTTTCGTCAACGCCATAGAGCGATTCATCCGCTTCCATAATGGCCTGCAGCGGCTCCGGCAGGAGACCGCGCTCTGCCAGCTCATCCAATGCAATGCCCGTAAACAGCACATACTGCACCTCGCGCTTGGACAGCACCGTCTCCACGCTTTCTTCGCATTCCTGAATGGTCAGCTGCGGGTTGTACGGACTTTGCAGGGACAGAACAATTTCTGCAATGTCCATTGTGGATACGCCTCGTTTAAGCAGCCATTTTTCCATATCGGATGACATTGATGATCCCCCCGCGGTCAGCTTGTACGAAATGCAGCAACGGCCGCCTGGCCAGAACAGGCGTGTATTCCCTGCGTCGTCAAGCAGCTAAATAGGTGCTTCGCGCCACGGGCATTCATCATGCGTCGAGCAAACCAGCGAAGCTCCATGTCTCCTAAATGTATGCGGGCGGAAAATAACATGTGCATGAATTTCTTAAAGAAGATTGCAGCCCCTTTTACTTCACGACTGCCGAGCCTCTGCCAAAAAGCGATTCAATTTGCGTGAGCAGCTGCGGAGAAGGCTTCACCCGGTAGGAGGCGCTCAAGGCAACCGTCTTCTGCTCGCGTTCATAGAACAGGACGGTTTCGAGCGGTCCCGAACTGCCCGCGAGCAGCGACTTGAGCCGCTCAAGCGCATCGGGCGCCTCGCGTCCTGACGCTATCTTGATATACACCCGCTGCTGCTTCTTCTCAGCAGCCTGCACTGCCGGACGCCCGACGGAACTGCCTGCCGATCCGCCTCTTGCAGAATCCGTCCGCGGTTCCCTGCCAGCGGATGCGCCTGAAGGAGTTGCCGGCTTCGCCGAAGCGAAATTCGCGGACGCCTTCGTCGTGTTCGCCGCGGGTGGCGTCTGGCCCCCCCCGGTTCTCGTCAAGGGTGCAGTGCGCGGCGCCGCATTGGAGTTGCCGCGGGATGATTTGGCGCGCCCCTGGCCCTCCAGCCGCTGGACCTGTCCGGCCAACTCTCCATCCGTATGGCCTTCAAGCGGAATCATATCCTCCACAATCAGCTTAAAATCATCATCCTGATGCTGCACGGTCGCCAGCATAATCACAAGGCCGCCCGGGCTGATTTGCTGGGCATACCGCTTCCACGAGGTGGGGAAGACGACCGCTTCCACCCGCATAATCCGGTCCTCTATTTCCAAAAAAGCCATTGCCTGACCCTTGCGGGTTGTAAACGGCTTGACAGACACAATCATGCCCGCGATCAGGGCGCTTCCGCCTTCGGGGGCTTCCGCAAGCTCCACAAGCCGGTCAAGCGGAAGCGTCGACAGCTGCTGCTCATAATCATCAAGGGGGTGGCCGGACAAATACAGTCCCAGCAGCTCCCGCTCAAAAGCCAGCAGCTGACCGGTTGTAAACGGCTGTACCTGGGGCATTTCCACATCCCAGTTCTGGACCTCGTCAAAGCCGAACAGCTCGATCTGCAGCTCTTCCCGCTCCTTGCGCCATTTGAGCGCCGCCTCAACGGTCTCATCAAGAGCAGCTACCAGCTGCGCTCTATGGTCGGCAAGACTGTCGCAGGCTCCGGCCTGAATCAGAGATTCCAGCACCCGCTTGTTGACGACGCGAAGGTCGACGCGTCGGCAAAGGTCGAGCAGGCTGTCGAAGGGACGGTCGGCACGCTCCTTCAGCAGCGATTCGATCGCCTGCGTTCCGACATTCTTGATCGCGGCAAGACCGAAGCGGATCGCTTGGCCCACCGGCGTGAAGCTGACATGGCTTTCATTGACATCGGGAGTGAGCACCTCGATCCCCATCCGACGGCTCTCATCGACGTATTCCGCCGTTTTCCGCAGATTTCCCGTTACGGAAGCCAGCATGGCCGCCATGAAAATGACCGGGTAGTTGGCTTTCAACCACGCGGTCTGAAAGGCCAGCACGCCATAGGCCGCCGCATGGGCGCGCGGAAATCCATAATCCGCGAAACGGACAATCATATCGTAGACAAGATTCGCTTCTTCAGTCGTATAGCGCTGCTTCAAGCTGCCCTCGACAAAATGCGCCCGCTGTTCGTCCAGCACCTCCCGCTTCTTCTTGGAAACAGCGCGCCGCAGCAGATCGGCTTCTCCAAGGGAAAAACCGGCCATGGATGAGGCGATTTGCATGATTTGCTCCTGATAGACAATAATGCCGTACGTATCGGCCAGTATCGGCTCCAAGTCCGGATGCGGATACTCCACCATAATCGCACCGTGCTTGCCTTGTATATATTTAGGGATAAATTCCATGGGTCCCGGGCGGTAAAGCGCCACAACGGATACAATATCTTCAAATTCCGTCGGTTTCAGATCACGCAGTACACGTCTGACGCCGGAGGACTCCAGTTGAAAGATGCCTGTCGTCTCGCCGCGCGTCAGCATCGCATAGGTAGCAGGATCGTTATCCGGAATAAATCGGAAATCCACCGTAATGCCATGCTGGAGCTTAACCCAATTCAGGGCGCGCTCGAGAATCGACAAGGTACGCAGGCCAAGAAAATCCATTTTCAGCAGGCCGATAGCTTCCAGATGCTCCATCGAATACTGCGTCAGCGCCGCCTGCTCGCTTCCCGCCTGCAGCGGTACATAATGCGTCAGCGGCTCCCCCGATATCACGACCCCTGCCGCATGGGTGGAAGCATGGCGAGGCATGCCTTCGACCTTCATAGCCATCTGCAGCAGCGCCTCCGTCTTGGGCTGCCGCTCGCTGGCTTCCCGCAGCTCGGGGCTGATGCGGAGCGCTTCGGCGAGCGTTACGCCCAACTGATGGGGAATCAGCTTCGCGGCGCGGTCCACCTCGGCGAACGGCACCGCCATCGCGCGTCCGACATCGCGGACCGCCGCCTTCGCGGCCATGGTACCGAAGGTAATAATTTGCGCAACATGATCTTCGCCGTATTTCGCCGACACGTAGCCAATTACTTCATCCCGGCGCTCATCATTGAAATCGATGTCGATGTCGGGCATTGAAATCCGCTCGGGATTGAGAAACCGCTCGAACAGCAGCTTGTATTTCAGCGGATCCACATCCGTAATCCGCAGGGTATAGGCAACCAGACTCCCTGCAGAGGAGCCGCGGCCAGGGCCGGTGCGGATGCCTTGCTCATGGGAAAAGCGGATAAAGTCCCATACGATAAGGAAATAATCGCTGAAGCCCATGCTGTCAATAACGGAGAGCTCATAGGCAAGACGATCTTCCGCCCGCTTCCGGTATTCGGGATCGGTTTCCCACCGGGGCTGCGCATTATAACGCGTTTCCAGACCTTCCGAGCACAGCAGGGACAAGTACGAGGCCGAAGTCATCCCTTCCGGGATGGGACTGAAGGAAGGCAGAAGCGCCCGGCCGAATGTCAGCTCCAGCTTGCATTTATCGGCGATATCCAATGTCCGCGCAACTGCCCCTGGCGCCTGGCGGAACAGAGAATCCATCTCGTCGCCGCTCTTGAGGTACATCTGATTGGTCAGCATTTTCATCCGGTCGGTATCTTCCGTTGTCTTGCCGGTTCCGATGCAAATCAGCACATCCTGAACGGCTGCGTCCTCCGGAAGAATATAATGAACATCATTGGTCGCAACCAGCGGAATGCCTGTTGTCTTCGACAAGGCGAGCATTTCCTGAACCACTTTCTTCTGATCAAGCATGCCGTGATCCTGCAGCTCCAGATAAAAATCATCGCCGAATATATCCCGGTAGCGAAGCGCCGATTTCATCGCCTGCTCCGGACGGTCATGGAGCAAATGCTGCGATACCTCCCCGTTCAGACAGGAGCTCAGACAAACCAGCCCCTGCGAATATTTCGCCAGTGATTCCAGATCCACCCTCGGTTTATAATGAAATCCTTCCAGATGGGCGATCGATGTCAGCTTCATCAAATTGCGGTAGCCTGTTTCATTCTTCGCCAGCAGGATCAGATGGTAGGTCGGATTATCCTTGCGCGCGCCTTTCTCAAAGCGCGAGCCTGTGGTCAGATAGACCTCGCAGCCGATAATGGGCTGAATTCCCTGCTCCCTGCAGGCTTTATAGAATGGAATGGCGCCGTACATGACCCCGTGATCGGTCAATGCCAGCGCCTTCATGCCGAGCTCTTTGGCCCGTCTAACCAGATCCCGAATCCGAGCCGCACCATCCAGAAGGCTGTATTCGCTATGAACGTGTAAATGTACAAAGTTCGTTTCGCCGCTCATCGCCATCTATTCCTTCCCGTTAGTCGATGCATCATTTTATATCATTTTATCATATTGAAGGCGTGCACGCCCATACAATGAAGTAGGGGGGACGAGCGTTCCTCCCGAATCCGCCAGAGGCAGGTGTAACGTCAACGATGAATCCTCTATTAGCGAAAGCCATCATAGATTTCTTTATCGCTTTCGGCGTTGTATTCGGCGGCTCGATGCTGGCGGGCATCGGGTCTGTCTTCGTCCTCATGCCGCCCGCCGCGATCATGCTGAAAACCGCCTCCCAGCTTAAAATATGGGCCCTGGTTGCTGCCGTTGGAGGCTCCATCGATCCGCTCCGTGTAATTGAGAGCAATTTTATGGAGGGCCATCTTTCGCCGGTCGCCCAGCAAATCGCTTTTATTATGTGCGGTTTTCTCGGCGCTCACCTGGGAACCGAGCTTATCAGATGGATGTGCAGAGGGGCGGTCTAAGGCATGAGAGTCCCCCCATTCGAGCGTTATGCCAGATTCTCGCAGGGGGCTGCCCTGCTTGTTGTCGGAGCGATTATCGGAGCGGCCGTATATCAATCGATTTTTTTTACGAGCTTCAATTCTTTAAAGAATGTAACGATGGAGATGGAAGATAAGCTGCAGCAATACGAGGATGATATTAAAAGACTCAATCAATTCAAGGACCAGCATACCGTTATCAAAAGCATTCAGCCCGTTCTCGAGGAAGCGAGGGAAAAGCCGGTTTCCCCGCCGCTGGATGAATTAACGAAAAACGAACTGAAAAAACGGATCAAGGAGGATCTTAGCGTCTTGATCGGACGAAGCATCTATGATATTGACTCCGATGCCAAGCTGGCCCGCCTGCTGCTCGAAAGCAAGGTCTATATGGATGTCCACGGAAGCAATTTTCGGGTTGGGATCAAAACCATGCTCGTTGTCGATAATGTGCTGCGGGTTTGGTTCGTGCCCGTGAAGCTCACACCCGGATAGAATTTCATATGCCCGGAACTTTGTTAAAACTCTTCATCAAATCCGGGGGCTCGCACATTTCGCAAGCACTGTTTGCTTATGATACAATGGGGCTACTATTCTATCGTTTTTAAAAGGAGCTGCTTAAACCCGTTATGGTTGCTACCCTGCATTGGCTGTTGCTTGCTTTGATTGTATTAACCTCCGTGCTTTCCGTCACCTTCAGCTTCAAATCACGCCGGTCAGCCGACCCGCGGACAAGAGGGATGAACGCCGCACGCACCAATATCTGCATGGGGATCATGCTCGTACTGATTGCCTTATTCTTCATGCTGGCTTACAGCGGCTCCACGATCAAGGTGGTGTTCGGCGCGCTGTTTATCGTGCTCGGGCTGTTCAATCTGTTTGCCGGTCTGCGCAATCACAGCGTCTACCGCTCGATGAAGTCCTGACGGATTGAACGGCTTCAACTTAAAAAAGTCCATTCAGTACGGATCAATCAGCTGTACCGTCAGCATAGCCTTTGCGGCCAGACCGCCCGGATCATCCACTTCCACTTCAAGCTTAGCGCTTTTACGGCTTAATTCCAGCAAGCGGGGAACGATCACAACCTCGCTCTCAAGCTGAACCGGACGGACAAAATAGCTCGTCATACTCTCGATCACATGATCATGCTTGCCAAGCTCGCGGATAAGACTGCGGGCCGCCTGCGTCATGAGCGTGACGAGCACGCCTTCGGAAATGGTTCCAAGCGACCCCGACATCTGCGGAGTAATTCTCCCCTTGCAGCTCCAGTCCCCTCCCGGCCCCTTCAGCAGCTTCTCGAACCCGGCGCCGATCAGATCGTCAAAGGTATCTCCAGACTCCTGCTGTTTCCCGGTGTACCTCATGGCCTCCAGCACCTCGCTGCGGCTGATCGCGGCCAGCAGCTTGCGGTTCTTGTCGACTATCGGCAGCAGATCAATGCTCTCCGCCGCCATCGTATGCGCTGCGGATGCGATCGGGATATTCGGCGCGGCCGTTATCGGGCTGCGCGACATCAGCTTGTCCACCAATTGCGTATCCATGGCCCCCTCTGCATCTTTAGCCGTCATCATGCCCACTACGCGACCGCGTTCATCCAGTACGGGAAAACGGGAGCCTCTTGTCCGTTTGGACAGGCGGTAGAAATCCGCAGCCGTTTCGCCAAGGCGCATCGTCACGACCGGCCTGCTGTAGGTGACGATATCCTCGACCAGCATGACTTTCTGCCGGATAAGCCGGTCAAACATCGCCCGATTGATCATGGACGCGACGGTGAACGTATCATGCTTGGAAGAAATGATGGGCAATCCGAGCTTGTTGGCCAGCTGGGTGACTTCATCGCTGGTGCCGAAGCCGCCCGTGATCAGAACGCCGGCGCCCTGCTCCAGAGCGATCCTGTGGGCTCCTTCCCGATTGCCGACGATCAGCAGGCTGCCGGTATCGATATAACGGATCATGGCAGCCAGCTCCATCGCCCCGATGACCAGCTTGTGCAGCGTTTTATCAAGTCCCGCCGCGCCCCCGAACAGCTCGCCTTCCACAATTTCCGCGACTTCGCCAAAGGTGATCCTGTTCTGCGCGCCTCTTCTTTTACGCTCAATCCGAACCGTTCCGATTCTCTCTTTGGTATTGACCAGACCCAGCGTCTCCGCTTCCTTGATCGCTTTGTAGGCTGTACCTTCACTGACAAACAGATCATCCGCCATCCTGCGCACGGATAGCTTGGTACCTACTTTCAATTGTTCAATATAGTGCATAAGCCGCTCATGCTTCGTCGGCGTGTCCTGCCCTTTTTCCCCGGAAGTCACCTGTGCTGCCCCCTCTCCGGTGCTAATATAATAATAGATGTTTCCATTTTAACAAAAAAGCTAGTAAAGTAGAGCATGGATAATCTGCAACTACAGGCAAGGCGAGTCCTGCAGCATGCTGTCACCATCTGATTTATGTAGCGAAGGAGTCTTTCTTATGCCGGTATCTTGGGAACCTATATTGTCCATGCTTGAACAGCTGATTGCCCTCACGATTCCCCAGGCTTTCTTTTATACATGGTTCGGCTTTATGTGGCTTGGCATCATTCCCAGGAACGTTGTGAGACGGCTGCTGCTCTTCAGCATACTGAGCTCGGTATATATCGATGCCGCTTATTATATTTTGCCGAAGTGGGCCAATTTAATTAATACCTCCATCGGTTTTTATTTCTGGTTCTCACTCTTCTACAAGGAAATCAAGACGCGCTCCAAAATCTTGATGCTGGTGATGTTTAATATTGTTGCTTTTTTGCACCAGCTCGTTCTGGTTTGGGTTTCCAGCTACTTTGGCGGCATGGACAGCGTTACCGACAGCTCGTTCGGTTTCATGGTGATGTTCTTCGGCCCTTCCTTTGTCATCCTTGCCCTATTGACAGTTTTGATGCAGAAGAAGCAGATTCACCCGGGAAAGCATCTGCTGCCTTTTCTCATTCACGCCCGGTCCAAGCCTTTTTTGAGTCTGATTGTGCTGTTTATGGTAGAGACATGTTTATTCGGGCTGGTCTTCTTTCCTCCTCTGATGGAAAAAGGAGACATCAAGCAGCATCAAATCTGGGCCTTCCTGGCTTTCCTTGTTTTTTTCGCCATTAATTTTGTGTTGATCAGGCTCTTCGCACGTATCCGGAAAGAAGCCATTCATACGACACAGGAAGCTTACATCGGCGATCTCATCCAAATGTTCACCTCCATCCGCGGCCAGCGCCATGACTTCATCAATCATGTCCAGGTCATGTACGCCATGCTGTCGATGAAGAAATATGACCAGCTGCGAAGCTATATGGAAGACATGGTCAAGGAAATCCAGTCTATGACTCTGGCAACCAACGACCTGCCTTCACCGGCGCTGGCCGCGCTCATTCAAGCCAAGATGACAATTGCAGAGAGCAATCACATTCAATTTTCCTATCAGATTCCCGAAACCCCCTTGACCTTCCGGGCTGTTTCCAGCATTGATTTTGTACGAATTATCGGAAATCTGGTCGATAATGCCTTTGATGAAGTAATGAAGCTGCCGGAAACCGAGCGTGAAGTTATCCTGGAGCTGTTTACCAATGATCAGCAGCTGTATATAACGGTAACCAACCGCAAGCATACCTTGTCGGAGGAAGAGATGAAGCGGATACTGGAGCCGGGCTACACAACAAAAAAAGGAAACCACTCCGGCCTTGGCCTGTCCATTGTCATGGAACGCTGCTCCCATTATAAGGGGAAGCTTTCGGTGGAATCGGATCTTGAACGCGGCGTTGTCTTCACGATCAAGCTGCCGCTTCATAATGTGCGCGCCAGTTGATTTCCACAAGGAAGCCCAAGGAATGACACGTAGCAACAAACATTGAATGCCAGCCTATATGCAAATAAAGCCCGAAATCGGCTTCAATCACCGGCATCGGGCTTTATTGCTGCTTCTATTCCATGATTTCGCGAAGCGATTCTGTAACGATCCTGGTCACATCGTCGAACACAATGCTGAATTGTCTTTCCGCATCAAAGGCGCGCTGCAGCAGCGGGTTTTGCGTAACCACTTCATACAGCTTATCCATCATTTCCACATCTGCGGGCGAAGGCTGTTCACCGGCCGCCATTTTTTGCTGCAATCCTGCCTGCTTCTCGCGAAAATCGTCCATCATCCGCTTGGCATCGGGATTGCTCCGCGCTTCCTTCAGTGCAGCATGCAATTCCTTGGCTTCTTCGCTATCTTTCAACGCCCGTGTAAGCTCATGCGCTTGGTCATATACATTCATGTTACATAACGCCTCCTTCAATATGATTGCTCTTGACAGCATGTTATTGAAACATATCCCTATATCCTATATACCCCGGTACAGGAAGTCAAGTCCCGCCCCTTATCCGGCGCGGATACCAGGAGTCGGCTGCCGCCCAAATATTGGATCTCTGTCCGTCAGAGAGGCTGCCTGACCCCATTCTCATATGCAATCCGCCTGTACCCGCAGGAATCCGGCAATCTTCCTGTGATGTCCGGGCTGTCGTTCATCACGGATCTTACGTATGCCAGTTGTCCATTTTCCCTCAAAAGCCAAGCCGCCGCCGGAAATCTGTTCATGAAGGCTAATCACCAAGGTATAGATGTCCTCATATGATGAATTAATTCGTGCAAAACATCCAAAAACCACTAGCCGCATTCCATCATCCTCCAGCTTGGAAGGAGATCCGCGATGCTGAAATCGAAAGTCGCCGTTCAGGTGATCAGCTCAGGCATCTTGCCGGATGATGCAATCATGCTGGGCGAGACTTATTTGAAACAGTGGAAAATTCCGCATGTCCAGCCGGTTATGCTCAAATTCGGCGCTTTCCGCCAGCCGGTCAAAGTCGTTTCTGTCGAACGGTTTGACGGTATGCGAATTGGGCAAAATCTGGCCAGACGCATGGGAATTCTCGCCAGTACGTCCCTGCGGATTCAATACCGCAGCGAAACCTCTACGCTATCGCTGGGGCCGCTCATCGGCGTACTGATTAGCCGCGACGATCCCACAGCGAGAGACCGGCCATTCGGCTCGATTACATTGTTCTGCAAGGAGCTCGTCGACGCATGCGCCGTTCAAGGTGCCCATGTTTACTTCTTTACCCCAAATCACATTGTCGACAATTCCAGCACCGTCGAGGGCTGGGTCTATGCAGGAGGCTGGAGGAAAATCATCGTTCCCGCTCCGGATGTGGTCAACAATCGGCTTACATCCCGTAAGCTTGAGAACAAATCCAGCGTGCAGCAATTTTTGAGGGAAGTTAAATCCCGCCACAACACGGCTATTTTCAATGAGAAGTTTCTCGATAAGTCGGAGGTTTTTGAAGCGCTGCAGAAGGATACCGCGCTGATCAAATATTTGCCGGAGTCACATGTTTTGCGCAGTCAAAAAATGCTCGTGGCGATGTGCTCAAAGTATTCCACCGTATTTCTGAAGCCGGTGCGCGGAAGTCTGGGCAAGGGCATTATCCGCATATCCCGTCTCGATAAAGATTCGTACCAGGCGCTATATGCAACGGTAGGCGGCACGCGCAGACAGCATTTTGCCAGCCTGCTCAAGCTGTTCAGCTCCATCTCCGGCAAGATGAAGACGGTCCGTTATCAAATCCAGCAGGGATTAAATCTCATTCAAATTGGCGGAAGACCCGTTGATTTTCGTGCTCTCGTCCAGAAGAATGAAACCGGCAAATGGACCATTACCTCCATTGTCGCCCGGACCGCGGGTACGAATCACTTCGTCTCCAATCTGGCGCGGGGCGGTACCCTCAGCACAGCCAGAGAAGCGGTCTCCAAGTCGAATTTAACCGGAACCCAGGCACAGGACGCTCCCGCGCGCCTTCAGCGGGCCGCTCTGGAAATTGCCAAAGGAATCGACACCCACATCCCCGCCCACTTCGGCGAGCTGGGTATAGATTTGGCACTGGATTCGAGCGGACGCGTATGGCTGATCGAGGTCAACTCCAAGCCGTCAAAAAATGATAATACACCTTTGCCTGACCAGAAAATCCGCCCCTCCGTACGCAATATGATCAGATATGCCAGACATTTAGCCGAATTTTAAAGCAAAGGGGGAAGTGGCGATGGCTTACCCGCAAGAATCGATCCATCTTGGAATTATGATAAGCCAGAGGCAGGCTGATGAAGGAGAGTGTGCGGATTCTCCGCCTCTTCAAATGCCGGAGGACCTGTTCTGCCGTCAGTTATGCAAGTTTGGCCGCAAGCTTGGCATCAACGCCTACCTGTTCGACGCCTCATGTCCGCAGCATGCCAGCGCAATTTCCGGCTATACCCTGAATCATGGCGTATGGGAACGGGTAAGCATGCCGCTTCCGGATATTGTCTACGACCGCACCATGTGCAGAACCGCCCGGCAGATTGAGCTGCGCTCCAGGACGCTTGCCGCATTAAAGCAAAAAAAATCATTCATTCTGATGAATGGCTCGCTGCCTGACAAATGGAATGTGCATACTCTGCTGCAGCAGGATGAAGAAATGCAGCCGTGGCTTGTGCCCAGCGCCCGTTACGAGGGATCCGGTCAGCTCATTATGCTTGAGAAGCAGCATCCTTACGGATTGTTCCTCAAACCCTCCGCCGGAACCCACGGCAAGGGAGCTCTTCATGTATTCCGTTCCGGCGGAAAATACCGCATTGAAGGCCGGGACCGGCATAACGGCATCATTGCTTGCGAATTCAATCATTTGTGGGAAGCTGCAGACTGGATCCAGCGCTTCGCCTCCGGTACCTATCTCGTTCAACCGTACCTGCGGTTAAGCGGGGATAATGACCGCCCGTTTGATGTAAGAGCCTTGATTCAGAAAAATAACCGTGGACACTGGTCCTTCACCGGGGCTGCGCTTCGCGAAGGCGAGCGCGGAAGCGTCACCTCCAATCTGCATGGAGGCGGAAAAGCTGTGGGGGCCAGCGAATCGTTAACTCGCCGTTTTGGCGGGGATACCGCAGCCAGGCTGCTTGCGGATATCCGCCGGATAAGTCAGCGCGCCGCCGTTCGGCTGGAAGAAAGCTGCGGACGTCTGGCCGAGATCGGCTTTGACTTTGGCATTGAGCCGGATGGCCGGCTGTGGCTGCTCGAAGCAAATGCCAAGCCAGGCCGCGCAGCTTTTGCCGGCGACAAACAAACGGAAAGAAGCGCTGTGCTTCAGCCTCTTCACTATGCCGTATGGCTGGCAAACTGCCAGAATCCTTTTTTCAAACCGACAACCAGAGCGCGCTTCATGCGCCGTGACACTGATCCTATGATTACCGTTGATGCAATCCAAAGGAGATACGTCCAGGAGGTTCATCCATGAGTTTGACTTCGTGCCATGTACATTTCTCACCGCAAAGCGAGAGAATCGTCTACTTGTCGAGCTCGCTCCTTAAATCGCTGAAGCTGGCCGGCAAAAAGTCGGTTCATCTGAAGCTTGGAAAACAAACGATTACCGCAGCTATCAGAACCATAAACCGGCAGGGATCCCACTTATATTTATCAGCCGGTGTCCGAAATTCGATTCGCGTCCCGAAAGCCGGAACGATCTCACTTTTGCAGGATGAGGATAACGAGGTGCAGATCGGGCCGCTGATCGGCGTTTTGACCGACTCCGGGCTCGGCTCCACCGGCTCGCCGTTTGGTTCCCGGACCGGATATATCCGCCAATTGCTGCGAATGGGGGAGCGAAAGGCTTATTTCTTCGCTTTTACCCCGCGCGATATTGACTGGCAGCAGGAGAAGGTCAACGGCTATTTTCTGAACAGCCAAGGCGGGTGGTACCGTAAAACGGTATCGCTCCCGGATGTGGTTTATAACCGTCTGCCAAGCAGGAGGGCAGAAACCACATCGACGATTACTTCGCTGCGCGAGCGCTTTATCCGCAAGCAAATCCCGTTTTTCAACTGGAGCTTCTTTAATAAATCCGATGTATACAAACTGCTTGACCAGGATGTGGAAGCTTTGGTTCATATGCCGGAATCCGCGAACAATCCGCGTCCGGAAAAAATAAAGGAAATGCTGGAAAAACATCAGTTCATTTATTACAAACCAACCGCAGGCAGCCTGGGTATCGGGATCTACAGGCTCACTTATAATCCGAAGCGCGGTTATTTCGCCAGATACCGCCGGAACAATACAAACGTTCTGCTCCGTTTTACAAGCTTCAACTCCCTGATGCGCATGCTGCAGGCACGTCATGGGAACAGCGGTCTGGAGCGTTACGTCTGCCAGCAGGGCGTGCGTCTGATTGAAATCGACGGCTGCCCGATCGACTTCCGGTTTCATATGCACAAGAATGGCGACAATGAGTGGGTCCCTGTAGGCATCGGCGCCAAAAAGGCCGGCCGCGGCAGTGTTACCACCCACATCAAGAACGGCGGATCGCTGCTGACACCGAAGCAGGCGCTTAGCAAAACCTTTGGTGACCAGGATGAAGAAATCCTGGAAAAAGCCAAAAAGGTATCGATTAAGCTGTCGGAGGCCATTGAGCGCAACTTCCCTCATACACTTGGAGAGCTGGGTCTTGATCTGGGCATCGACAAGGACGGCGAGGTCTGGATGTTCGAAGCGAACGCAAAGCCGGGCCGATCGATCTTCAGTCACCCGGCGCTGCGTTCTGAAGGCCGCGCTTCATTGAGCCACATTCTGGATCACTGCATGTACCTCAGCAATTTCCGCAGGGGGAATGACTGATGGACGGCGTTCACCATGAGCTTGCATCGGTCGTTGACATTCAAACCAAACGGCCGGTTCTGGCTATTCTTACGATCGATGATGAGATTCAGCTGTTTCGGGGCAACCGCAACAATTTTGCCGATCTCATTACGGCAGGACGCGAGCAGGGCTTCATCGTCTATGTACTGACGGTGAGCCAGCTCAAGCTAACGCGCAATTCATTGGATGGTTTTATCTATGAGGAGGGGACGGACAGCTGGATTCAGCAGAAGCTGCCGTTCCCCGATCTGATTTATAATCGGATTCCGCTGCGGGAGGATGAGCTGCTTCCGGAGGTAAAGCGCAAAATTGCCGCCTGCTTGCGAAATCCGCGCGTCATCCTGTTCAACCCTGCTTTTTTTAATAAATGGAGTCTTTTCAAATGGCTGCGGAAGACACCTCACACAAGGCCCTTTATTCCGGCAACAAGGCGTTTGCTCAGCCAGGAGGTTCTGGGCAATATGATGCTTAAGTATAAATTTCTGTACTTGAAGCCGGTAAGCGGCAAAGCAGGCAAGGGCATTATGACCATTCTGCTCCAGCCGGAGAAGACATTCCCCTACCGGCTGAGAATCCAGACGGATAAGAAGAGCATCACCTATAACTGCGGATCGCTGCGCAAGCTTTGGCTGCGGGTCAGAAAGGAGTGTTCCGGTGAACGCTACATCGTCCAGCAGGGCATTAAACTGGCCGCCATCAACGACCGTTCCTTTGATCTGCGGGCGCTTGTTCAAAAAAACCAACGGGGCCAATGGGACATCTCCGGCATTGGCGCCCGGGTAGCCGGATCGCTCAGTATTACGACGCATGTGCCCCGCGGCGGCAGCATCGATGATCCGGAAAGACTGCTCGTCAGCGCATTTGGCCAAGAAGAGGCGCGTAAGATTCTAAATAAGACCCGCACCACTGCGCTGCTTATTGCCCGGCAGATCGAACGGGGGGCCCGCCATCGTCTGGTCGAAATGTCGATGGATCTGGGAATTGACCATTCCGGCGGCATTTGGTTCTTCGAAGCCAACTCCAAGCCGATGAAGTTCGACGAGCCCGATATCCGCAAGCAGTCGCTCGATCGTATTTTTCAATACAGCCAGTTTTTACTGCGGAAAAAAGCGGGTAAAAAGGCGGCTCCCGGCTAAAGCCGGAAGCCGCTTAAGCTTTCGAAGCGAGTTTCCATTGGAGCTTTCGAAGACAAGTTTTCCTCCGGAAAACTTAAGCTTATGCTTTCGAAGCAAGTTTTCCTCCGGAAAACTTTAGGAGGTGCAAATCATACAAATCAAACGGCTTTCGCCTGATGAATGGGGCAGAGTCAGGATGAAAATTATCGACTTCGCTTCCCGCTTCGGCGGCAATCGGCTGTCTGCCGCGGGCCTGAGCGAGCTGCGAAGACTCCCTGCCGAATCCCTGGCAGGGCTTGAACACGAACACCGCCTACCCCTGTCTGCAACCGTTCCTGCTGCACTCAAGCTTGATTACAGCGATTCTGACGGAATGGTGTACACCGCCGGGAGCAGTATGGGCCCTTCAGCCCCTGCTGAGGCATTGTCAGCTACAGCGGCGCATTTGAGAGCAGATGTGCCGCCTGCGGCTGTCGCCATCGCCCTGGAGGGCGGCAAACTGGCCGCCATCGCTTTTGCTGCTGATGCCGGCAAGCGGGCTTGCCTGGTGGTCGTTCATCCCGGACATCGCGGCCGCAGGATCGGAAGTGCGCTGCTGTCAGAGCTGCGCGGCCACTTTGGCGGTCTTATGTGCAGCGTTGCCGCAGACAATCCCGCAAGTATGCAGATGTGTTTCCATGCCGGAATGAAAGCAGTCGAACTGTTTACAGGTCCCACCGGCAAACCAACGCTTCGATTTGAATGCTAGGAGGAGTCCGCATGGGCCAGCCCGTGCTTGGCATATTAACGCTTTATTTGAATGAGAATGGATTGCTTGAAGAAAAAGCTGTCTATCAGAGAATGACGGCTGCAGGCCGTCAGCTGGATCTGGATGTGTTCGTCTTTACACCGCAGGATGTCAATTACAAGCAGAACCGGATTTTTGCGCATATATTCGATCCCGGCAAAAAAACCTGGACCCGCAAATGGCGTTCATTTCCCCATATGATTTATGACAGATGCCGCATCCAGAAAAGCCACAGATTCGAACAGTTGGGCCGGTTCCGCAAGCAGTATGGCCACCTGACCTTCCTCAACCGGGTGCTGCGCAACAAATGGACGGTATACAAGACCATGCGCATGGAGGAACGCTTCCGGCCCCATCTGCCGCTTACCCGCTTATATGAAAACCCTGGCGATCTAACGGAAATGGTCAATAAATATCCGCTGATTTATTTAAAGCCTGTCAACGGCACCGGCGGACGCGGGATTCTGCGCATTGAGAAGCAGCAGGGAGGAACTTATCTCATTCAAGGCCGTGATCAATCGCGGCGCATCATCACTCCACAGCGTGTACCTCTCTCCGGTTTGCACGGCAAGCTTGCCGGATGGAATCTGAAGGGGAACCGTTATCTGGTCCAGCAGGGCATACAGCTGAAGCTGCCGAATGGGCGGGTTCATGACTACCGGATGCTCGTGCAGAAGAATAGCAGCGGGAACTGGGAAGTCACCGGCTGTGCCGGGAGAATCGGGGCATCCCGCAGCATCACCTCCAATCTGCATGGAGGCGGGCATGCCATTACCATGCAGAAGCTGCTGAAGCAGTGGATCCAAAACGAGGAGACCGTCCAGCAGATTACCGACAAAGCCGGTGAGCTGGGCGTACAGATGGCGGCGTTTCTGGAGGAATCCTACGGCAGATTATGCGAGCTCGCGCTTGATCTGGCCATTGACCGGAAGGGACAAATCTGGCTGCTGGAGGTGAATCCCAAACCCGCCAGAGAAGTATTCCTGCAGGCCGGAGAACGGGAAACATACCGCCGCGCGATTACCAGACCTCTGGAGTATGCGGTATGGCTGCATGAACAGAAAAAGCGGCGGAAGGACAATTCGACCTATCAACCAGCAAATCCCGGAACCTGATAACAGTTCCGGGATTTTCTTTGAACTTTTGATTGTATCATACCAGGCCACCAGAGTCAGAGCGTATCGCTCCCGCTTCTAGGCCCCCGCTTCGGCGGTACGGGATTCCGCATTGCCTACGAGCTCCAGCAGCTGGCGGAAATCTCCGATCAGCGCATCCGCCCCGCTCAACTCGTCCTGGCGGCCGTACACGGCATAAGCGCAGCCAACCACTCCCAGCCCGTTGCCTCTGCCCGCTTCCACATCGGAGGAGCGGTCGCCAATCATCCAGGCATAATCAAGACCATGATCCTCCATAAGGCGGGCAACCAGATCAACCTTCGTTGACGTCTGATATTCGCCAGCGCTGTACAAGCCGTCGAACAGCTCAGTTAGCGATTTTAGCCGGACAATTTCCCTGACATACCGTTCAAGCCCGTTGCTGGCAACAAACAGCTTGTATCCATTGGCCCTCAGCTGCCGCAAGGTGGTCTCCACATGCGGATAGAGTGAACCCTCGCCTGCTTCCAGACCTTCCACTTCATACTGCAGCAGCAGCACATCCGCACGTTTTCTGGCCGCTTCCGAGCTGCCCGGCATAACCGATTTCCATATATCCTCCAGCAGCATTCCCAGACAGCCAAGCAGCCGCTCCACCGGAGGCGTGGGCTCGTGGAACAACCCTTCCTCCCGCAAAGTCTGGAAAATCCGTTCATGAACGCCCAGAAGCAGCGTGTCCGTCTCGAACAAAGTACCATCCATATCAAATATAAGCGCCTGCGGCTTCATCAATCTGCTTTCGTTTGGCAAGTTCCTTCGCTCTCCTTCCAAGTCTCCCATAATGATAATGGAAAAGAGCAGAATCGTGCAAGCTCGAAACCAAGTTGTCCTTCCCGGTCTACCACTTGGCCGGGTCGATATCCTCTGGTCCTAATCCATTCCAAATATTAGGGATATCTACCTGCTCGGGGTGATCAAAGACCAGAAATGCCGTCGGCAGATACCGCTCGCCATGCTCGGAGGAAGGCTTGTTCAGGATTTGATTGTCCTTCACGAGCACTGTCGAGGAGCCTCCGTCCAAATTTGCGGCTATGACCGCGCCATGCTTCAGCATGATTTGCTGCACATCGTACAGATTCGCGCCAATGCTGTGGCCTGGCTGCCTTCCGTCAATCACGACAAACATTATGGCTCCGTCCGCACGCTGCCCCATCGCCGTGCGCGGCGCGATTCCCCAGCCGTCCTTGGCATTCTTGATCAAGCCCTTGCCATTGACGATGATCCGCGGCTGGAACGTAACGGCTTCTTTGACTCCCATAGATTGAATTTCAGCAAGCGAATATTTGCCGGCTATCATCTTGCCCTTCCCGTCAATGCCGACGATCTGCGTCGATTTCTTGCCGCCCAAATCCTCGTAGTACACCTTCCCCTGCGAAATCACAAGCCCGATCGGCTGGAATCCGTTTCCTTGCCAGTTGGGATCGGCAAATCCGCCGCCGTTCACACCGGCGATTGCCCCGGTCCGCTTCACCATGCTGGATACTTTCTCCCCCTTGCCGGCCTTTTCCGGTACGCCGAGACGGATTTTGGTGGGATCATTTACGATCATCAAATACCCTTTGTAGCTCGGACCGGAAATGGTTTCAATTTGAACCAGCGGTTTCTGCTCCGCCTGTCCGGATTGATCCCCTGTGCCTGCCGGAAGCTGAATAGTATGGCTGTCGCGTTCCTCTCCCATTTGGTTAAACCGGTTCTGGTAATCCTGAACCCTCTGATCCAGAGCCTTCTGACCGATTATATATTTGGCCCAATGCCGATGCTGCGTAGTGATTAACGTATCGGCTACCAAGTAGCGAAAATTATTGCCCGATTCCGTGAAGAACATCCAGCCAAGTCCGGTGATCCCTGCCAGAAACGCAGTTAGCAGCAAATATCCCGCTATCCGCGCAAAGCGGGATTTACGCTTCCTGGCACGCTTTCGCGAAGGTGCAGCAGAGCGCGTGGGTGATGTTTTTCTATTGGATGATGCTCTTGAAGTTGAAATCTTCGTATTCATTTGCGTTTAATCGCCTCTTTTCTGCTGTTGCCGCACTTCATACTTGACGAAGCGGGAGAGGCAAAAGTTTCGATCATCGACTTCACATGCCAATAACAGTGGTATTCCAACAGCACTCGATCTCGATAATGCAGGCGTCAGCAGTCATCTATCGACCCCCTTGACCATCGCAAAAAGAACCCCGCCCAAGTAGGCAGGATTCTCCGGTTGCAAAACTTTTCAGTGCGCGCAGCCTGGTCTTATTAAATTTAATAGACCTTCTTCGTATCCCTGTCCATCTTGATGATTTCCACCGCTTCCCTGAAGCGCAAAGAATGAATGATTTCCCGTTCTCTCAGGAATTTCAGGCTGTCCTGCAGATCCACATCGTCAGTCATATCGATAATCCACTGATAAGTAGCCCTGGCCTTCTCCTCGGCTGCGATATCCTCATACAAATCCGCAAGGGGATCACCCTTGGCAGCAATATAGGCAGCAGTCCAAGGCACCCCCGATGCATTGTTATAGAACAGCGCGCTGTCATGATTGGCAAAATGCTCCCCTAACCCTGCTGCCTCCAGCTGCGCAGGAGTAGCATCCTTCGTGAGCTTATAGATCATTGTGGCAATCATTTCCAGATGGGCAAATTCCTCGGTTCCTATGTCCGTTAATAATCCGACTACCTTATCCGGTATCGTATACCTTTGATTTAAGTATCGCAGCGCTGCCGACAACTCCCCATCCGCGCCCCCATATTGCTCGACAAGATATTTCGCCACCCTCGGGTCGCATTTACTGACCCGCACCGGGTATTGGAGCTTTTTATCATAAATCCACATTCCATACATCCCTCCTGACCGGTTAAACGCTTTTGAGGTGCTTTTACACGCAATGGGCGAGATGGATCACACCTGCCAAGGCCATGGAGTCTCAATCCATTGCCATGGATATTTGGAATAACTGTGGCCAAACTGGAGCAAAGGCCCATACTGCATCTCAAACTCATGGGCGCAGTGCTGCCTCTGCTGGACAAGCTGGTTAAACTGCTGCAAAATCTGCATATCATTGGGATGGGTATCCAAATAAAGTGTTAATTCGACCAGAGCAAAATCCAGCTGCTGAAGCTCGAGCAGCTTGCGGTAATAATTCTCATCCGGTTTATTCATGGCTTCTGCTAGGCCCCCTTCCCGCATCTGGATTCATAGGGACTGAAGAAAGCAGGCCACAGCGTTCCCACCTTCAATGCCTCGGACAATGAAAATTGCGGTAAATTCATGGGCTGGTAGGTAAAATACTGATTAGGGGGCACGACATAGGTTTTCACATATTTTGGGGGACAGGGATCAAACGGGCCGACAAACGGATACCATTCTCGGGTTTGCTTCAAATTCACCTTGGCTCCTCCTTCTTTCTGCCTTCGGATTCGTCCTTCGAGAGCCCATATTTCAGGCATTCCTTTAGTAAGCATATGACAAGAGCCCAGATTTTGTTCTCATTCATGAAGATTAATTCTGTTTTTTCACCAAAAATTTGCATAAGTTGTCCATTTCTTTCATATCCATCCGCCTTGTTGATTGCCTCCATGAGAGTGAAAACGCAAAAAAAAGCAATCTGCATTTACAATGCAGATTGCTTTTCATTCATGGCGGCGCAGACTGCAACTCAGCAATCACGCTGCCATCTCCATGCTCTTGTAAGAAGAGCAGCCGAGTAAGCCCAGCCCAGCAGGATCATTCTTCACCTGGAGCTTCGATCTCCAGCAGTTCATCCCTTTGTTGACGAAAAATATTGACGCGCAGCACTCTCAGCCGCTCGCTTTCCGCTACTTCAAACACATAGTGCTTATGCTCGACCTTCTTTCCTTTGACGGGGTTGCCCTCAAGACGGGTGAACAACCAGCCTCCTATGGAATCGACATCATCATCCTCGATATCCAGATTAAACATGTCGTTCACATCTTCAATCAGCATCCGGCCATCTACAGAGGTCACATCCCCCTTGACCACAACACTTGGCTGTTCCGTATCGAACTCGTCATGAATCTCCCCGACGATCTCTTCAAGAATCAGTTCAGTCGTGAGCATGCCCGCCGTTCCGCCATATTCATCCACAACAATCGCCAGCTGCGAATGCTTGCGCTGCATCAGCTTCAGCACATGACTGATTTCCATCGATTCGGGAACATTCAGGATGGGACGAAGAAACTTGTGCAGGGTATGCTCCTCATCCGGATCGGCCGTCAGCAAATCCGTAATATGTACAAATCCGATCAGCTGGTCCTTATCCTCGACACAGACCGGGAAACGCGTATGTTTGGTCGCATAGACCGTCTTCATATTCTCGGCAAAATCGATATCGGCATAGAGACAATCCATATCGGTGCGAGGCAGCATCACTTCGCGGGCCAGCCTGTCGGAAAACTCAAAAATATTGTCAAACAGCTTCAGCTCATCCTTGTCGATGATGCCGCTGACCGCGCTTTGATTCATCAGAATACGGATCTCTTCTTCCGTATGGGCCGAATCATGCTCGCTTGCCGGTTTCACGCCAATCAGCCTGAGCAATCGGTTGGCGGAGCCGTTGAGCAGCCAGATTGCCGGGAGAAAAATACGATAAAACAGCAGCAGCGGCATCGATGCCCACAGGGAAGTGGACTCCGACTTCTGAATGGCAAGCGTCTTGGGCGCAAGCTCGCCAAGCACAATATGCAGGAAGGTAATGACAAGAAAACCGATAACGACGGATATCGAGGAAATAACCGTTGAATCGCTCATCCCGAATTCGTGAAGCAGCGGTTCCACAATCAGATCGGATATGGCAGGCTCGCCTACCCAGCCAAGTCCAAGAGAAGCAAGGGTAATCCCGAGCTGCGTTGCCGATAAGTAAGTATCCAGCCTGCTGTTCACCTTCAGGGCATATTTCGCGCGCTTATTCCCCTCATTGGAGAGCTGCGTCAGTCTGGATAACCGGACCTTCACGAGCGAAAACTCCGCTGCCACAAAAAAACCATTCAACAAAACAAGGACAAAAACAATAATTAAATTCCAGACAATCTCGCCTGCGTCAAAATGTCCCAATAGGGTGGTCCGCTCCTCTCATCCAATCTAAAGGATCGCTTTTCGAGCCAGAAAATCCACTTCCCTGTAGTACATGTCTTTAACCAGTAAATTCGGTCCGCAGCAGGCTGCAGCCGGGCAGTGGCAGTTAACGCTGCCCGCCAGCGGATGGGCAAGCCAGCGCTCGAACAATTCATCGAGCCGGTCTGTGCGGATGTTGCCGAAAGCCGGCACATCAGAGAAATCTGTCACGAATACATCTCCCGTGAACAGATTCACGTTGAGACGGTTCCGCCCGTCCGGATCATTGCGAACCGTTACGTTCGGTTCCGCCGCAAGTCTTGCCAGCAGATTGCGGTCCTCGGCCTCCTCACTGCAGTGAAAGAACGGCAGGGTACCAAACAGCATCCACAGGGAAGAATCCCGATGATCCAGCAGGTGCAGGATAGCTCTGCGCATCTCCTCTTTATTTATAACCGGTAAATCGGAAGCGAAAGCACTTGGGTACATCGGATGTACCTCATGACGCTGGCAGCCCATCTGCACAATAAGCTGATGAATCTCGGCCATTTTCTCATGCGTCCGGAAATTGATCATGGATTCTGCGGAGACGAAGAGACCGCCCTTGCTTAATTTGCTTGCATTGCTGAGCATTCGCTCATACATCCGGGCAGCCGTTTCACGGGCAACGGGATGACCGCTTTTGGCAAAACCGACTTCGTGAAAATCGTCGGCGTTGGTGTAATTGAAAGAAATATGCATCACATCCAGGAACGGGGCAATCTCCTCGTACCGGCTGTAATCCAATGTGATGTTGGAGTTGATTTGCGATCGGATCCCCCGGCTGCGAGCGTATTTGAGCAGTGGAATCAGATATTCCTTCACTGTTTTGCCGGAAAATGTGGGCTCGCCACCGGTAATGCTGATCGTCTGCAAATGCTCGATTTCATCCAGCCTGCGCAGCATCATCTCCAGAGGCAGCTTGCCTGGCTCAGCCATAACGAGCGTATCCCCCACCGCGCAATGCTCGCATCGCATATTGCATAGATTGGAAATTGTCATCTCCACGCTTGTCAGACGATGCCTTCCAAACTGGCGCAGCGAAACGATCGGATCCCACGGATCATCCGCAGGCGAAGCGGGTCGAACACCCTGTGTACGATCTGTATGTATAACATTTTGCATAGTTTCAGCACCTGACTTTATCATTCGTATTTCCATCATTGTAATATTCGCCGCGTATTGTTGCAAATAATTAACAACGATTCAGCAAATTTCGTCATTTCGAAAGATGGATAATTATAAGAAAAAAATAACTCACGGTCCTCTGGCGGGTAAAGTTGTTTAAAAAAAGAGCCCTATCGGCTCTTTTTCCCAGCTATTGTCCCTCCCGGGTCCTAAGCCCCGGTTACTTCCGCCAGCTGGGGATCCTCATTGACTCCGGTAATCATCATGGTCAGCTTGGTTGACAAATCAACTTCGTACGGCGCCTTTAGCTCCGTGCCGTGCTCGTCTTCCAGGACGCGCACAACGGGCCGATGCGGACAGGAAGCGTTAATGTCCACCACAACACCGGTCTCACCGGTCTGGAGCTTTACGGTAACGCCAATAGGGTAAATCGCGACCTTGTCCCGGAACGTCTGAAGCATGCTTTGCTCATACAACGTTCCCGTACCGGTATAGAGCGCCTCCACCGCTTGGTGGGGAAGCATCGGAGATTTGTAAATGCGGGTTGAGGTCATAGCATCGTAAGAGTCCACGAGTCCAATCCACTTGGCGTATTCGTGAATTTGATCTCCTTTGATTCCCCTCGGATAGCCGCTGCCATCCAGTCTCTCATGGTGCTGATAGGCACAGTGGGCGACCAGCAGCGGGATATTCGGCTCATCCTTCAGCAGATAATACCCGCGTTCAGCGTGGCGCTTCATTTCCTCGTATTCATCACGGGTCAGAGAACCCGATTTTTTCAATACATTGGTTCTGATTTGGGTTTTGCCGATATCATGAAGCATCGCACCAAGACCAATGTTCATTAATTCGTCGCGCGAATAATCGCTGGCAATGCCTAGTATCGTGGAATAGACACAGACATTAAGCGAATGCTGAAACAGATAATCGTCTACGATCCCCATGTTCATCAGCATCAGCATGGCATCCTTCTGGCTGGTGAGATCGTCGATCACCATATTCATAACCTGCCGGAAGGGCTTCGCTATGTATGGGTAGGTAACCCCGGATTTGCGATTGGGCTTGTCCATCATAGCACGGAAATTAGTCCGGATTTCATGAAGTGCCCGGTGTCTGGTCGCATCGCTGATCAGATCGGGAACAACTATATCAGCCGTTTTGGGATCATGAATATAAACAAAGTTGATGCCGCATTCCCGCAGTCTGGATATCAGCTTGTCGGTCAGCTCGACTTGCTCGGCAAGCAGGACGAGACCTTCCTCTGAGTAGATCTTTTTGGCTAGTTTCATGCCTGCTCGGCATAGATGTATGGGCAATAATCGCATCGGATCGACCCCTGCTTGCTTCAATTTTCCTAATCATGAGGGCATGTCAATCGACCTCGTAATTTTAATGTAAGTTATTTTGGAAAAAAGAGCAATAACTGATTCGCCAATTATCGACAAAAATCATCTTTTTCATGGAATGATAAAAGTCAAGCAGGAAGAAACAACTGTTTTTCCCGCTTATCGCATAATGAAGAACCAGAACAGAGCTGCCAGTATAAACCGGTAGATAGCAAAATGAGTCAGCTTCACCTTTTGAATATGCTTCAGGAACAATACGATTACGAGCCATGCCACCACGAAGGATACAATAAATCCGGTAATAAAGAACGGCAGGTTGTCCCCTTCAATAAACTTGTAATTGTCCAGCAGCTCGTAGCCTGTCGCCACCGCCATGATTGGAATCGCCATCAGGAAAGAGAAATCGGCAGCAGCCTTGTAGCTGGTCCCCACCAGCATCCCGCCGGCAATCGTTGAGCCTGAGCGCGAATAGCCCGGCCATAATGACAAGCATTGCAGAATTCCGATCATAAACGCCTGCTTATAGGAAATATCGTCAATGGTCTCCGATACGACGCGAATCCGTCTCGTACTTGAGAGCCACTCAGCTATAATCATGTAGACGCCGCCCACCACGAGCGCATAGAGGACAGGGGTCTGGTTAAATCCTTCCCCCTTGATAACATCCCTCAGGAAGAATGCGGACAGCATTGCGGGCACAATGCCAAGTGCGATATGAATAAGATTAAGTTTGCGTCTTGCTCTGGGGTAAGCGGAAATTCTTCCCAGACTTTCCGTCTGCCGGGACAGGCCGAACAGATTGGCGATACGCTTGCGGTAAATCAGGGCAATTGCCAGAATGGCAGCCAGTTGGATGACGATTTCGAACGTAACGATCATCTGATTATCCGAGGCGTAACCAAGCAGCTTATTGGTCAAAATCATGTGTCCGGACGAAGATACCGGCAAAAATTCAGTCAGCCCTTCAACAATTCCTAAAATAACAGCATTAATAATATCTCCCATAAAGGCCTGGTTCTCCCTCCTTCATCTCTGGCAGTTGTCAACCGGTCGTTCCATGATTTGTACCCGTCATGGTCCAGCGGGTCTTTCTGCAATCCAAGAGAGCTTGTGTATGCTGCAATTCCAAAGCCAGCACATCCCGAATGAACTCGGGCAAAAAGTACTGAATGTCCTTGCCGTTTTTGATTGTCTCATAACCTACACCGAACGTAAACATGTCTATCGTCCCTACCACGTATTCACGATCAGGGTCAAAGTCCTGCCCGTTTACCGTCAGGGAATGGATCTTGCCATAGGGAGGCGCCTCCGGGTCCCAGCTTATTTCGAGACCGTCAACGGCCAAGGTGCCAAGAACATAGCCCCGGAATCCGAACCCGCGGATCGGCTTATCGATGAATTCCCCAAGAAGGGCTTCTTCCAATGCGCGCAGGAGATCCGGACCGGCCAATCTCATCCGGCAGGGGTTGATGGGAGAAGGACACAGCGCGTGCAGCTCACCCGCCGTTACGTCTCCTTCGGCGAGTCCGCCCAGAAGCTGTCCCGTGTTGACGATGCCAATCTCCGAGTCCGTCCAGCGCCTCAGACCGGCAGCCAGCAAATTGCAAAGCGGCGATTCCTGCTCGACTCTTGCCGGCAGCGGTTCGGACAATCTTGTAATGACTCTGCTGAGACGACGCTGCCCCGCCGCTTTGAAGCCGCCGATTATGGCGGCGGCTTCGGGTTTCTCTTCGTATGCGGCCATCGGTATGCATTCAACATGGAAGGATAGACGTTTAAGGACAGGATCCAGACCAATCTCAATGCGCCCTATATAGTCGCCGAACTTGCCGGCGGCACAAATATAGGTCCTGCCGATCACTTCCGGCTCCTCGAGCAGATGATGCGTATGTCCGCCAAGAATCAAATCGAGACCTTCGACTTTCTGCGCCATCTGCCGGTCAAAGGCCAAGCCCAGATGCGACATGACGACCAGCACATCGACGCGCCCTCTCAGGGCGGCTGCCTGCTCCGCTACCGCGTCAATGGGATCGCCGGCATTCCAGTCCAGCAGATCATAAAAATCGGCAAAGGCAGCCGTAACCCCAATAATTCCAATCCGGAGACGTCCTTTTTGGATAATCGTGGAAGGCTGCAGCCATGAAGGCCTCTCGCCGCTTGATTTTTGGTGCATATTGGCACAGATCGTCTGAAAGCGCGCATGTTCGCGGTAAGCGTCATCCAATTGCTCATGCGTAAAGGTTAAACCCTCATTGTTTCCGAGAGTTACCGCCTCATAGCCCGCCTCATTCAAAAGCTCTATATTCACAAGGCCGTCACTGGCCTCCGTCTCAATTCTCATGCGGTCCATATGATCGCCGATATCCAGAGCGAGCACGTGGTCGCTTCCATATGTACGCCTTGTTTCTGCAATGTAAGTGGACATTTTTGCCGCCAGTTCCAAGCGGCTGTGAACGTCGTTGCTGTGCAACAGAACGACTTCAGGCGCACCAGTCGATGTTTCTTTCATGCCTGCCTCCCGGGTTATAAGGGATTACCGCTTTATTCGCATATCTTGCGGAGAAAACGTGCTTTTGAATCCATACGAGACTTCCCCCCTGCTTGCTTCCTCATGCAGAAAACGGCACATGACCACGCTTTTTACGTTCAGACATGCGCTTGAGCCGTTTGGAACATAGAGCCGGATAGGCCCGCCCTTCTGCAGCGGCTGCCCCTCTATCGCATATTGAACGGCAGCTTCCGCAAGCTGTTCCCAAGGAATAACCGCTTCAAAGGAATCCGCACCTTCCACTTTAAGGTGACTGGGCTCCGGAGTCTGCTGCCCGATTCCCTGCAAGGTGCGCCAGGCGGCATACCAGGCTGCAAAATCAAAGGCATCTCCCCCTGCTTCCGGCACACGCTCCGTCAAGGCAAAAACATTCCCCGCAAGCAAAGCCATCTGCTCCGGGGATGTTTCACGCAGCGGTTGTCCGAAATGGTCAATCATTATCGTACGGGAAATACTCATTTATTATTCCTCCAGCTATTGTCCGTACTCTACTTTCGCAATGTGAGATCCTAACCGCCGATTTGGGACATTCTCCTTGCGGTAGGCTCGTGGCTTTGGGCTTCGTCAGACAGCTTGGCTGCCATCTCATGATTAAGCGGCTTGATATCCATCGCCCGCATATATACGGCACGCAGCGCCTCCGGATTTCCAAGCGCGGGCTTCACGCTAAGCTCATCCACCCAGTACAGGCAGGGCTTAATGCTCCCATCCGCCGTCAATCTCAGACGGTTGCATCTTTGGCAGAAGTGATCGCTGACGGGATGAATCAGGCCAAACGAGCCCAGTCCGCCTGCAATGCGATAATCCTCGGAAGGGCCGTTCCCGATAATAGAGTCCAGGCGTTCTATATCAAGTTTGCGTTCCCGGGCAATTTCCAGGACACGCGTTAAAGGCAAATAATGGTTTTTCCAATTTTCGTCGGCGTGTCCGATCGGCATGTACTCAATAAAGCGGACATGCAGCGGATGCTCATAAGCCATCTGAAGAAAATCACCGATTTCATCCTCGTTAACGCCCTTAAGCAGCACGCAATTGAGCTTTATCGGGCTGAAACCCACTTTCGCCGAGGCTTCAATTCCGGCCATGACCCTTTTCAAATCCCCTCGTCTGGCAATAAACTGAAACCGTGCCGGATCGAGCGTATCCAGACTGATATTTACCCGGTTGACTCCGGCTTCTCTCAGCGCCCCGGCTTGATCTGCCAGCAGAACACCGTTGGTTGTCAGCGATATATCGCGAATACCGGGAATTGCCGCCAACCGGCGCACCAGTCCGTCCAGGCCCGGACGCACAAGCGGCTCGCCTCCTGTAATGCGCAGCTTTGAAATACCGAGGCTCGCGCCCACCTCAACAACCTCAACTATATGATCATAAGACAGCAAATCGGAGGAAGGAGCAAATTCAACGCCTTCTTCCGGCATGCAGTATAAACAGCGTAAGTTACAACGGTCCGTCACGGATATTCGCAAATAATCATGAACACGTTCGAACCGATCCGTTAACCCCGGCATAGTCCGCACTCCCCTTCATGTAGCTGCTTCTAGCATAACATTTTTCAAATGATTATGGTATGCTGTAGAGATCATTAACGAAGATACGAGAGGTAAAAAACATGAGCAATCAATGGAACATTCAGTTGTTCGCCGGCCTGGCTGAGCGATTGGCGGAACCGGCAATCCGTCTGCAGCTTGATGAAGACCAAATGCCTGTCAGTGCGTTGAAACAAGCTCTGATTGTCCGATATCCCGCACATGAATCGTTAATAACAGCCTCATTCATGGCCTCCAACCAGTCATATGCCGCTGATGACGATATTGTGAAATGCACGAACGAGCTTGCTCTGCTCCCTCCCGTCTCCGGCGGAGAGCCGCTGCCTGCCGCAGACGCGGACAATGGTTTGTTTGCCGTCACGGAGCAGCCGCTGTCTGTTGAGGCGATCACGGCTAAAGTCATCGCGCCCGAGAATGGCGCCACCCTGACGTTTACGGGCACCACAAGAGAATGGACCGCAGGGCAGCGGACGGTCCGTTTGGAGTATGAGGCTTATATCCCCATGGCGCTCAAAATGCTTCGGCAAATCGGCGATGAAGTGTCGCAGAAATGGCCGGGCGCGCGTTGTGCAATCGGGCATCGCATCGGTGTAGTCGACATTGCCGAGATCAGCGTTGTCATCGCGATCTCGACACCCCATCGGGATGCCTGCTATGAAGCAAGCAGATACGCCATTGAACGGCTTAAGGAAATAGTGCCGATATGGAAACGGGAGATATGGGAAGACGGCTCGGAATGGAAAGGCCACCAGCAGGGCCCCTGGAATCCCATCGCCCCGCCATTATAAAGCAGCTGCGGCTAAAAACCAGCTTTGGATCCGATGAAGTTGTTCTGTCTGTCGGAGATGCTGTATCGGCAGTGTAGTGAAAAAACGCAGTCCATGATACCGAAACCGTTTTTCTGCTTTGTCAGGGAAACTGTTTCGGGCAGCGAGCAGAAAAACTTTAGGAGGCTCCGCATGACTTTTCACGATAAGGACAGCACAGATTACAATTCCAGGTCAGCGGAGCACCCCCCCGCTTCTGCTGATCGCTACTCCAGACAGATCCGCTTCGCTCCTATTGGAGCAGCGGGGCAGCGAAGCATCGGTGAGAGCAGCGCAGCCGTAGTCGGCATGGGCGCGCTCGGAAGCGTTGCAGCCCAGCATCTTGTACGGTCAGGTATTGGCCGAATCCGCATCATTGACCGCGATGTAGTGGAATGGAGCAACCTGCAGCGGCAGATGCTGTACACAGAAGAGGATGTGCAGCGCATGCTGCCCAAGGCGGCCGCGGCGGCTGAGCGGCTGAGAAGCATCAACAGCTCTGTACGCATCGAACCGATGATCCTTGATCTGACAAGCGCAAACGCGGAAGAAATGCTGGACGGGGTCGATCTTATTATAGACGGATCCGATAATTTCTCCGTTCGTTATTTGATTAACGATATCAGTTTGAAGCTGGAGATTCCCTGGATCTACGGAGGAGTCGTCGGCGCATCCGGCATGACGATGTCCTTCATTCCGGGACAGACGCCATGCTTCCGCTGTCTGTTCCCTGTACCGCCTGCTGCAGGCTCTGTAGACACGTGCGAAACGGCGGGCGTTATTTCCCCGGCCGTCGATCTGATCGCTTCCATGCAGGCAGCGGAAGCGCTCAAGTGGCTTAGCGGCAATGCTGCGGCCATGCACGGCACTTTGTTCCAGGCAGATCTGTGGCAGCACCGCTACACCCCGCTGAATGTCTCCAAATCCAAGCGCAGCGACTGCCCGGCTTGCTCCCGGCATCAATACAGCTATCTGGATGACAACGAGCTGGAATCGGCAGCTGTATCGCTGTGCGGTCGCAACACGATGCAGATTTCGCCGCGACAAAACAGCAAAATCAATATGGATGCGTTAGCCGCAAGGCTCAGGCAGGCTGGTAAGGTCGAGCAAAATCCGTTTCTCATCCGTTATCGGCGGGATGAGCAAATAACAGCCGTTTTGTTCCCGGATGGAAGAGCCCTCATTCAAGGGACAGAGGACCTTGTCGTCGCCAAACGCATTTACAATGAAATATATGGAATATAAAGATTCAGTCTGCTCCCGGTCCCGCAATCAAAAATAATCTGATTTACCTATATATTTGCTCATATATTCATATAAATTTTTATAATTCGATTTGCTGTTATTGCCAATTCCACTTTTTGTTGCTACCATAGACATAACAATTGATTGGACAACTGTTACTTGAGGTGGAGCATGAGAGTACATCTGACGGAGCTAAAAGAGGGAGATCGGTTAACCCATGATACGTTCAACTCCTACGGGCTGAATGTGCTTTCCAAAGGGACCGAGCTGAACGCCAGGGAAATATCCAGGCTGTTCCAGCACCAGCTTGATTATGTCGAGATCGAAAGACGCATCACTGAACATCCACCGGAAAGAACGATCGAATCCAGCATCAACCCCAGGTGGCTGCCAACAGTTGAACCCGTCTATCAGGAAGTTGTAAACGGTTGCGAGCAGTTATTCATGGATGCTTTTCAGAACGGAAAAATAGCTGAAGAGGACGTTGTCGAGACCTTTCAGCCGCTTGTAGACAATTTCAAAACAGAACGCGATGTCGTGTCCATGCTGCTGCTGCTCAACACGAAGGATGATTACACTTACCAGCATTCCGTTCAGGTGGGCATGCTGTCCTACTATTTGTCCTCCTGGCTCGGCTATGATGAGCAGCAGGCGGTGAAAGTCGGCCAAGCCGGATTTCTTCATGATATCGGCAAGTCCCGGATTGAGGCAAAAATCCTGAATAAGCCTGATCGTCTGACCGAGCAGGAATTTGAAGAAATCAAACAGCACACCATTTACGGCAATCAAATTATTTTAAAATCCTTTGGCCAATCTGTATCGGCAATCGTAGCGCTTGAGCATCATGAACGTATCGACGGTTCAGGCTATCCCTACCGCATTACCGGCGATAAAATGCATCCCGTCTCCAAAATCGTAGCTGTCTCCGATGTCTACAGTGCGATGATTTCTTCTCGCGTCTATCAGAAAAAACGCGATCTGCTGTTTGTTCTGAAAGAGCTGTACCGTATGAGCTTCGCTGAATTGGATCCCTTCACAACCCATACCTTTATCAAACATATGATACCCAACTTCATCGGCAAGCGGATCGAGCTTGTGAGCGGCGAATACGGAACGATTGTGATGACACATCCATCCGAATTCTTCCGTCCTCTTATCCAGATCAATGATCAGTTTATTGATCTCACCGTAGACCGCTCCCTTGAAGTAAAGCAAGTTTTCATGTAAAAAGAAGCCGGCATCGTCTTTACAGACCATGCCGGCTTCTTTTTTTGTTTCAATCGATTAACCGATACTGCCTTCCATCTCGAACTTGATGAGACGGTTCATTTCAACAGCGTATTCCATCGGCAGTTCTTTGGTGAACGGCTCGATGAAGCCCATGACGATCATTTGCGTCGCTTCCGCTTCGGTCAGTCCGCGGCTCATCAGATAGAAGAGCTGATCCTCGGATACTTTGGATACCGTTGCTTCATGCTCAAGTGTAATGTTGTCGTTCATAATTTCGTTATAGGGAATCGTGTCTGAAGTCGATTCATTATCAAGGATGAGCGTATCGCATTTGATGTTTGCCTTGGAGCCCTCGGAGTTGCGTCCGAATGAAGCCAAACCGCGATAGGTTACTTTACCGCCATGCTTGCTGATCGATTTGGATACGATTGTCGATGTGGTATCCGGTGCCAGATGAGTCATCTTGGCGCCGGCATCCTGATGCTGCCCTTTACCGGCAACGGCGATGGAGAGGACCATGCCTTTGGCGCCGCGGCCTTTAAGAACAACAGCCGGATATTTCATTGTCAGCTTGGAACCGATATTTCCATCGACCCATTCCATGGTTGCATTTTCTTCGGCAACGGCACGTTTGGTCACAAGGTTATAAATATTCGGCGCCCAGTTTTGAATCGTCGTGTAGCGGACACGGGCGTCCTTGAGAACAAGAATTTCAACCACTGCGCTATGCAGAGAGTTCGTGCTGTAGATTGGAGCCGTACAGCCCTCTACATAGTGAACCATGCTGCCTTCATCGGCTACGATGAGAGTACGCTCGAATTGGCCCATGTTCTCCGAATTGATACGGAAGTATGCCTGCAGCGGAACTTCGCATTGCACACCCTTTGGAACATAGATAAAGCTCCCGCCTGACCATACTGCACTGTTGAGAGCGGCGAATTTGTTATCCGCCGGAGGAATGATCGTACCGAAGTATTTGCGGAAAATCTCTGGATATTCACGAAGCGCGGTGTCGGTATCGGTGAAAATAACACCCTGCTTCTCCAGATCCTCCTGCATGCTGTGGTAAACAACCTCGGATTCGTATTGAGCGGATACGCCTGCAAGGAATTTCTGCTCCGCTTCGGGAATACCAAGCTTATCAAAGGTTTCTTTGATTTCGGTCGGAACTTCCTCCCACGTTTTCCCTTGTTTGTCCGATGCTCTCACATAGTACTGAATATCATTGAAATCAAGGTCATCCATGTTGCCGCCCCAACGGGGCATCGGCATTTTGTTAAACTGCTCCAGCGACTTCAAACGGAATTCCAGCATCCATTCCGGTTCGTTCTTGATCTCCGAAATTGTACGCACAACTTCGGGTGTCAAACCTTTACCGGATTCAAAAATCGCCTTATGCTCGTCACGAAAACCGTATTTGTAATCTTCCAAATCGGGCATTTGCTTAGCCATTGTAAAGGCCTCCCATCTCTCAGACGCGCATTAAAGCGCGCTTATTGTCGTTTCTCCAACTCAATTCCTTTGCGCAGCGCATTCCAGGAAAGTGTCGCGCACTTGATGCGCGCCGGGAATTTGCTCACGCCCGCCAGCGACTCAATATCTTCAAGCTCATCAAACTCCGTTGGTTCGCCCTTGATAAAACTGGAAAACTTCTCAGCCAGCGCAAGAGCTTCATCAAGCGATTTGCCTTGGACCGCTTCGGTCATCATGGAAGCGGAAGACATGCTGATCGAACAGCCTTCGCCGGTGAATTTGGCTTGTTTTACAATCCCGTCCTGAATTTCCATCTGCAGCGTAATCCGGTCACCGCAGGTCGGATTATTCAGGTTGACCGTCACGGCATCTTCATCCAGCGTACCGCGGTTGCGCGGGTTTTTGTAATGATCCATAATGACTCTGCGATACAAATCATCCAATTGCATAACCGAAGAACTCCTTTGTCTGGTGGAGGGCGTCAATCAACCGGTCAACGTCCTCTTCGGTGTTGTATAAATAAAAGCTTGCTCTGGCCGTAGAAGAAACATTCAACCAGCGCATAAGCGGCTGGCAGCAATGATGTCCGGCACGGATGGCAATCCCTTTGGTATCCAATACAGTTGCTAAATCATGCGGATGAACCTCATCGAGATTGAAGGTGACAAGACCAGCCCGATTCTTCTCGGGACCATATATCGTTATGTCATCCATTGCACGAAGCCGGTCATACGCATATGCAGAAAGCTTTTGTCCATGCTGCTCGATCGCATCCATGCCAATTTCCTGAAGAAAATCGATTGCCGCACCAAGCCCGACAGCTCCGGCGATTATCGGCGTTCCTCCTTCAAACTTGTAAGGCAGCTCTTTCCATGTCGATTCATACAAATCAACGTGATCGATCATTTCACCGCCGAATTCGATCGGTTCCATGGCTTCGAGCAGAGCCTTCTTGCCATATAATGCTCCAATTCCCGTAGGACCACACATCTTATGTCCGGAGAAAGCATAGAAATCACAATTCAAATCCTGAACATCCACCCGCATATGCGGCGTACTTTGTGCGCCGTCTACTACCATTATAGCATGATTGCGATGTGCAATTTCGGCAATTTCTTTAATTGGATTAATGACTGCCAGCACATTGGATACATGGGAGATAGAAACAACCTTGGTACGGCTCGTAATCGTCTTCTCCGCATCCGCAAGGCTAATGGAGCCATCCGGCTGGAGCGGAATATATTTCAGCGTGGCTCCGGTCGCTTTGGCGGCCTGCTGCCACGGTATTAAATTGGAGTGATGCTCCATAGGCGTTATCACGATTTCGTCGCCTTCGCCGCATGCCGTACGGGCATAACCGGAGGCAACCAGATTAAGCGCTGTGGTCGTCCCGCGGGTAAAGATGATTTCCTGGGGGCTGGCTGCATGGAGAAATGCCGCCGTCTTCTCGCGGGCGCCTTCATAAGCGTCTGTTGCACGCGAGCCGAGCGTATGAACGCCGCGGTGAACATTGGCATTGTCCATTTCATAATACCGAACCATGGCATCAATGACGGAACGCGGCTTCTGTGAAGACGCCGCGTTGTCCAGATATACGAGCGGGTGCCCGTTTACCTCTTGATGCAGGATCGGAAATTGTTCCCGAATCGCCTGCACATTCATCCTTCCAGCTTCCTTTCAAGAAGACGCTTGAGCTGTTCACGAACAGCCTCGATCGGAATCTCCGAAACCACCGGGGCCAGGAATCCGTGAATAATGAGCCGCTCTGCGTCCTTTTTTGAGATGCCTCGCGACATCAGGTAGTACACCTGTTCTGGATTTACTTGTCCAACGCTGGCCGCATGACCAGCTTTAACATCATCTTCATCGATCAGCAGAATCGGATTGGCGTCGCCGCGGGCTTTGGGACTGAGCATCAACACCTTCTCGGTCTGTACGCCATTGGCCTTGGTTGCGCCCTTCTCGATCTTCGTGATGCCGTTGATGATGGCTCTTGATGAGTCTTTCATAACAGCCCTCGTAACCATGTTGCTCTCGGAGCTGCGCCCGATATGAACGGCTCCCGTCGTCAAGCTCATTTGCTGCGAGTTCTTGCCGATACTGATGACCTTCGCATCCGATGAAGAGCCATTGCCCTTCAGCACAGATTGCGTATCCGACAAAATATGTCCGTCATGCAAATCACCGATTACCCATTCAATACGGGCATCATTCTCAATGATCGCACGGCGTATCGTCAGATCGATGATACTGTCAGCCATATGATTAACCGTTGCTACCCTTACATGAGCGCCCGGATTTACAAACACCTCAACTACGGCCTGCTTGGTTAGCGCCTGCTGCTCCGCAGTATAGGCGGAAACCACATTATCTACATAAGTAACACGGCTGTTGTTATCCGCAACGATTAGAATATGGGGCGCAAAAGTCGCTTCAGCATCGTCGCTGTAGAACAAAGCCTGCAGCGGCAGCTCGATTTCTGTATTCTTGGGCACGTATAAAAATACACCGCCGTTCCATATTGCCGAATGCAGGGCAGTCAGCTTGCTCTCATCCTGCTTTACGGCCTGGAACAGATATTTCTGCACCAGATCGGCGTGATCCCGCGCTGCCGTTTCCAGATCGGTAAAGATAACTCCTTTTGCCTGAAGCTCAGGAGAAAGCTGCTTGAACACGCTGCTCGAGTTGCGTTGAACAACGAGTCCTGACGGAGCATTACCCGAAAGCTCCTTCAATGACTCAGGCAACTCGTCTGCCGAGCGAAGCTCAGCCTCCGGTTTGTAACTGCCCAGCGCTGTCAATTCCCAGCGGTCAATACGCGTTTTTTCCGGTTTCGGCCATTCCAGCGTTTCCGCAAGCTCAGCGCCCTTGATGCGCAGCGCTTCAAGCCAGGCCGGCTCGCCTTTGGTTCGTGATAACGCTTCGGCAGACTGGCGGTTCACCGGAGTAGTTAGTTGTGTACTCATATTGCTTTTCCTCCTCCACTAAACCTGTCCGACCGTTTCGTCCACGATGCCCAGTTCTTCTTTGACCCAATCGTAACCTTCGCTCTCCAAACGCGCCGCAAGCTCCGGTCCGCCTGATTTCACGATTCGGCCCTGCATCATAACATGAACAAAATCCGGTGTAATATAGTTCAGGAGCCGTTGATAGTGAGTGATGATCAGAAAGCCGCGATCCTCGGAGCGCATGGCGTTGACGCCGTTGGCTACGATTTTGAGCGCATCGATATCAAGTCCGGAATCAATTTCGTCCAGAATGACAATTTTGGGCTCGATCAGCATCATTTGCAGAATCTCATTCCGTTTCTTTTCTCCGCCCGAGAAGCCTTCATTCAAATAACGGTGGGCAAATTCGGGATTCATCTCCAGATCCTTCATCTTGCCTTCCATCAGACGGATAAAACGAATCAGTGAAATCTCTTTTCCTTCTTCCCTGCGGGCATTGATGGCGCTGCGCAGAAAATCGGAATTGGTAACGCCGGTAATTTCGCTTGGATACTGCATGCCGAGAAACAGACCGGCGCGGGCGCGCTCGTCTACGGCCATATCAAGCAGATCCTCACCATCAAGCGTGGCGGCGCCTTCCGTCACTTCATATTTAGGATGCCCCATAAGCGCCGATGCCAGCGTACTTTTTCCTGTACCGTTCGGTCCCATGATGGCATGAATTTCGCCACCCTTGATCTCAATGTTGATACCTTTCAGTATTTCCTTGCCTTCGATCTCAGCCTTCAAGCCGTCGATCTTGAAATGTGTTGCCATTTAAACTACCCCTTCCAAAGTTCGATGTTCCTATATTTGTTAGAAACATGGTCTTCATTTGTAATGATTCTAAAATGATTCTCATTGATTCTCAATAATCATTTTAGTCTAAGTTTCGTTATAAATCAACAATGCCGCCCTCACGGCCCAACCGCTCCGGTTCTTAAAGATTTAGTAAATGATGAATCCTGGAAGCCTGCTCCTGGAAAGCAGCATCAGAAAGTACAGGCGAGATATTGTTCTCCTGAAGTCCGTCCTCCAAAGTAACCCATGACTTGCAGCCCGTGTAAGCATCCCGCATTGGGATGTCAACAGGATGCTCGAGCCGGCCGATGCGCAGTATAAGCAGATGAAGCGGCTTCTTCTTTTTCCACTTCAGGCGCTCCTCTGCAAAAGAATCCGTCCATATATGGCATTCCCGGACCTTGTCCAGAGTCTCCATATCGTAGATTTCAATATCCTCCACAACTTCGGCGCAAACAGAGATTCGAACGCGATCCGGACTCGCTTCCTTCAGCGTATCCTTTAAACGGTCCTGATAATCATCCTTCAGAAGCTCCATTCTTTGATGCTCGTAAGCAGGGAGCAGATAGAATCTGCGGCTGACGAGTTGAAAATCCCTTGTTTCCTCAGCGATACCGCCTTTGCGAAGCACAATGATCTGTCTGCCTTCAGCAAGTGCTTTAACCGCAACGGCCCATTCCTTGAGCGCTACGGGCTGCGGATTATTAATGTCGTTCAATGTTTACACCTCCTAAAATTCTTGCCTTCGCCGCTGCTGCCAGCCAGGCAGGCTGCATCCACTCTTATGTCCTTGAAGGTGCTTGATAACGTGAGTCTTTCTATATAGTAGTTCCTCACTTGAACGGTTGCAAAAATCGACCGGGTTCAATACCTTTTGCTACTATTATAACAAAGGTGCTATTCCAACGCGAAAAAATATTCGTTATACTTATTTGGATGCCAATCGTTCTACTGATTTTACTAAGCCGGCCAACGGCGATATAATAAACTATCATTTCCATTATCACAGTCGAAAGGTGGACAAGAGATGTCTGCTTATCATCCATTGAACGAACAAGAAGCTATTGAAATTGCCCGTGGCCTGGAGAGTATCTTCACACCGGGAGCCCATCTTGTCAGCCGGGAAATCGGCGATGGCAATTTGAATCTGGTGTTTCATATCTCGGACCCCAAGGAAGGATCAAGCCTGATTCTGAAGCAGGCCCTGCCTTATGCCAAAGTGGTGGGCGAATCCTGGCCGCTGACGCTTGACCGTGCCCGGATCGAGAGCGAGGCGCTGATCCAGCAGGGAAAATTGGCTCCGGGACTCGTTCCGACCGTTTACAAATACGACCCTGAGCTTGCTTTGACAATTATGCAGGATCTCAGCGATCATGTGATCATGCGCCGCGGACTGATCGAGAGCGGACGATATCCGCTTTTTGCCGAGCATATTTCAACCTTTCTCGCCAATACGCTGTTCTTCACATCCGATCTCGGAATGAATCAGCAAAGCAAGAAGCTGCGTGTTCGCGAGTTTATCAATCCGGAGCTGTGCAAAATAACGGAGGATCTCATATTCGATCATCCCTACACGGATGCCGACACCAACAGCTTCGACGAAGCGATCCGCGATGAAGCAGAGGCGCTGTGGAACGACGGCGAGCTTCATCTTGAGGTCGCCCTGCTGCGCGAGAAATTCCTGACGCAGGCACAAGCGCTGCTGCACGGCGACTTGCATACCGGAAGTATTTTTATCAAGCCGGATTCGACGCAGGTAATCGATCCCGAGTTTGCCTATTACGGGCCAATGGGCTTTGATATCGGAGCTGTCATTGCGAACCTGCTGCTGAATTTTGCCGCACGCGGTCATTGGGATTCCGATGAGACGGCACGGCAGGAGTACCGCTCCTACCTGATTGAAACCATTCGCGAGATATGGATCAAGTTCGACGCCAAATTCCGCTCCTTGTGGGAGAAGAACGGTGTTGACCGGATCAGCATGACCGCTCCGGGCTACAAGGACAATTATATGAACCGCCTGCTTCAGGATACGGTGGGGTATGCAGGAAGCAAGATGGTCCGCCGGATTGTAGGTCTTGCCCACGTAGCAGATATTGACCAAATACCCGATCCTGCCGCCAGGGAGCATGCGCAGCGCCTCGCGCTGTCAATCGGGAAGGAACTAATCAAACGGAACCGTAAAACAGCCGCTATCGAGGATCTGATTGAGGTCGCCCAATCAGCGGCTGCATCGGTAAAGGCCTAAAGAAAGGAACAATCATTCATGGAAAATTATAAAGGACTTCAATCCGTTGTCTGGGCGGGAGATCATCTTGATCTGCTGGACCAGCGCTTGCTGCCTGAGGAGGTTGTTCATCTGCCGCTCACAACCGGCCAGGATGTGTGGGAAGCCATTCGTCATCTCAAGGTGCGCGGAGCCCCGGCGATCGGAATAGCCGCCGCCTACGGCGTATTTCTTGGCAGCCGGTCGGAGTCAACTAAAGCGGAGTGGCTGGATGCGGTAAATCAGGTATCTGCCCACCTGGCTACGTCCCGGCCGACTGCAGTCAATTTATTCTGGGCACTTGACCGCATGAGGGCCCGGGCCAAAGAGCTCGAAGCAAGCGGGCTTAATCTGGAGGCTTGCAAAGAGGCGCTGCTGGATGAAGCAAAAGCGATTCAAAGCGAGGATGAGGAAACATGCCGGATGATCGGCGAACATGCGCTTGGCTTGTTTGAGGATGGCATGGGCGTTCTCACCCACTGCAATGCCGGCAGCCTGGCTACGGCCAAGTACGGCACGGCTTTAGCTCCCTTCTATCTTGCGCTGGAACAAGGCATCAAGCTGCGCGTCTTCGCGGATGAAACGCGGCCTGTCCTGCAGGGCGCCAGACTGACGGCCTTCGAACTGCAGCAGGCGGGTGTCGACGTCACGCTGATCTGCGACAACATGGCCGGCATGATCATGAATAAAGGCTGGATCGATGCCGTTATTGTCGGAACAGACCGCGTTGCGGCAAACGGTGACGTTGCCAACAAGATCGGGACATACAGCGTTGCGGTTCTCGCCAAAGCGCATAATATTCCGTTTTATGTTGCTTGTCCGCTCTCCACCGTTGATTTGAATACGGCAAGCGGAGAGCTTATTCCCATTGAGGAGCGGGACGCGGAGGAAATTACGGAGGGCTTCGGCAAGCGTACCGCCCCAAGAGGCATCAAGGTATATAATCCGGCCTTCGATGTTACGCCACACGATTATGTAACAGCCATTATTACGGAGAAGGGTGTCATTAAACCTCCGTATGACGTCAATTTGAAGAAACTGTTTGAAACGCTGTGAGCGGAATTCATTAAACGAATAGATCAGCAAAATATAACAGAGGATTGTCTATTGAAGCATTACGCGCTTGAGGCGGATGCCGGACAAGCCTCTGTTATTTTGTAATCTACAGCATCAGCCGAATGGCGTCTGAACCCTTCATTCCGGGAACAATGCCAAGAGTTTCTGCAGCTTCGGTAACGGACTCAAGCGGAGCATCCATCAGCTCTTCCAGCGTCCGCACGCCAACCGCCCGGCCAGCGATAATTCCCCGATCCTTCAGCCTTTCATTTAACAGCGCCACATCAAGAGCGCCGCACATAATGTAGCCCGTGTCTGTCGTTACTGCAAGCAGGGTCGTTTTGGGCAGCTTCACTTCCACACCAATCACGTGAATGCCGCCATCCAGCGAAATCGGAACCATGCGCATCATTCAATACCGCCTCCTTAATAAGGAACCATTGGCTTATTTACTATATGTCTGCCGAAGCCATCCGGAATAGGACATATGACTCAAGTTTATTGACGAATTTCATCCAGATAACAAGTGAAAATAGGACTACATTTATTGGTCCTTTAGTGGTATAGTGATTCTACTTATGTTAGTCATGGAGGCATTATGGATACTAAAGGTAAAACAAGCAGCATAGAACAGTCCGCCTACTTGTTTAATGTAGATATATTGGTAGAAGGCAATACGAATGCGCTCGCAGCAGAGCGTCTCCTGCATCTGCTTAATCAATGCGGATTTGCTGACTATCGCATTAAATCAGGAATCGAACTGGGCAGGCTTATTGAAGCGCTGGAATCCGCCGTATCGGGGAAACCCGCAATTGGCAGCCCTTACATCGCTGAACCGCCAGCGGGCGGCAATCCTGCGGGACTTCAGGAGCATCGTACTGAAGCAGCGACGGCCACTATCGAAGAAGTGCCTCAAATTATTGACCGGGTACGCACCAGTATTTCCGAGAACCGGCTGATCCGCCTCTCGGTGAATAAGGGATTTGGCGTACGCCTGAACATTCCATGCCGAATAATCAAGCTTGATGAGAGCAGCCAAATGCTCACTGTCTATCATGTGGATGAGAAGCAGGTATACACGTTTACATTGAATGAGATCGATGATTTTGTGATTTGACACGGAACAAACGATTGACTGCCAAGCAAGCGAAGGGAGCCTCCCCGATAAGGAAGGCTCCCTTTTTTTTATTTGAAGCTCATGGTATGCAGCATTTCTGTAATCTCATAGCCGGTAACAGGCGGGCTCCATAGAAAGCCCTGCATCTCATCGCAAAGATGCTTTTGCAGAAATTTCATTTGGACTTCAGTCTCGACGCCTTCGGCGATTACTTGAAGCTGCAAACTATGCGCCATTGCAATAATCGCAGCGACTATGGCCGCATCCCCGGGATCATGCTCGATATCGCTCACGAATGACCGGTCAATCTTCAAACGGCCGATCGGCAGATTCTTCAAATAATGAAAGGAGCTGTACCCGGTTCCAAAATCATCAATGCTGATATGCACGCCAAGCTTGGTAAGCTCCAGCAAACAGCTGGAGGCATGCGTGACATCCATCGTCATCGTTTCCGTAATCTCCAGATCGAGGTATTGGGCTTCCAGCCCCGTCCGGTCCAGAATCTCCGCTACTCTTTCTGTTAAATTCTGCTGCAGGAACTGTCTGATCGACAGGTTCACGGAGACCGGGATGGGAGGAAGCCCCGCAGCCTGCCAGGCTTTATTTTGCCGGCATGCCTCCTCCAGCACCCAATCGCCAATTTGCACAATGAGCCCGCTCTCCTCTGCCAGAGGTATAAATTGCCCCGGTCCCACAATTCCCCGCTCAGGATGCTCCCAGCGGATCAAAGCCTCCACGCCCACAATTTCACCCGTAACCAAATGATACTGAGGCTGATAATATAAAATAAATTCCTTCCGCTGAACCGCCCGCTTCAGCTCGTGCTGAAGCGTCAGACGCGCAAGGGAACTGTTATCCCATTCCTCAGAATAAATGAAACAGTTATTCTTCCCGCTGTCCTTCACCCGGGCAAGCGCCATGTCCGCTTTCCTGAGCAGCACGCTTGCATCATCGTCGTCAAGATTGTTTGTGGCGATGCCGATGCTCACTGTTACATGCAGCGGGACTCCCTGCAGCTCAAAGGGCTCCTCGATCAGGTGCAGCACTGCTTTGGCTTTACAGAGCAGCTCGTCCTCCGTACCTGCGTCTGTATATAGAATGGCGAACTCATCGCCTTCCATGCGTGCCGCAAGATCAGGCTCGGGCAGACCGCGGTTGAGCCGTTCAGCCATCTGCATCAGCAGCATATCCCCGAAATCTCTTCCGAACGAAGCGTTAATCAGCTTGAAGCGGTCGACATCCAGATACAGAATCGCCAGCCGCTTCCCCGAGGCTTTGGCTCCACTCAGGCACTCGTTCAACTGCATCATAAAGGATCTTCTGTTCGGGAGGCCCGTCATGTCATCATAATAGGCCATATAACGGATTCGCTCGAGATTCCGCTTGCGGTCGCTGAGATCCGTGCTGATTATCACGGTTCCGATAATCCGGCCGTTGTTCAGCACCGGTGCCGTTTTCACATGAATATCAAAGAAATGTCCGCGGCTGTGAATCGTGCTGACCGTCATTTCCTTGACTTTCCCTCGCAGCGTCTGCCTGAAATTATCTACAATCTGCCGACGGTGAGCCGGATCAACATAAGGCAAGAACATCCTGCCCAAAAGCTCCTCTTTCTTGTATCCGAGAAGCTCGCTGGTGGATTCGTTCAGCTCGACAATCCGCCCTGATCTGTCAAGCACCATCAGTGCAACCGCATCGAAGGTAAGCAAGGACTCCGCAATCCGGGTATAAAAATCATTCGTTCCCGGTAATTGATTACGTCTGATCAAAGGAATGATCAATCCATAGATCATTCCACCCGCAGCCGCCGTTACCGCCAGCGTGCTCCACCAATAATCAAAAGAAGACAGCCACCAAAAGCTAGCCGCCATCCAAACCAGTGCAGCCATACCGACGCCAAACGTTGCTGCCCAATAAATGCGAACGCTTACAATTCGATGGTTGGCGTTCTTTCCTGAGGTCTCCGCCGCATCATTGGACACGAATATCTTCCTTTCTGATTCTGAGTCTTATCTGAAGCCTATTATAAACGATAATGGTCATATATGGATACTCCCTGTGGAGGATTTATCCAATTAAACGACAACAGCCGACTTCTTTCACGGATTGTGAAAGAAGCCGGCAGTCGAATAAAGGCGATTATTCGCTCTTGGCCTTCCAGAGGGCATAAGCTGCCAATCCCCAGGATATAATGAAGGCCAACCCGCCAAGCGGCGTTATGGCCCCAAGCCACTTGACATCGCTGAGACTGAGCGCGTACAAACTTCCCGAGAACAAAAAGATGCCTATATGCATAAAGCGGGCAGCCCAGCGCATGGCGGCAATATGAGAGCCAAGCCGCGTCGAGGCCAAAGCGAGCAGAAACAGCCCGATCGCATGATACATATGGTACCGGACGCCAGTCTCGAAGACATTTAGCATCTCCGCCGTGAGGCGGCTTTTCAGGCCATGCGCCGCAAAAGCGCCGAGGGCTACCGCAAGCAGCGCATGCATCGCGCCAAACGCTCCGTATTTGTTAAACAAATCCAATCACAACCTTTCCAAATATGTGAAAAATCAGTTACAATGAACGAAAATCAATTGGAGTGGAGGAGTATGTACCCGTATGAATGATAACGAAGAACAGAGTTATCACCTGAAGGATACATTTAATCCGGAACCGGCCTTTGAACCCGAGCCGGTCAGGAGCCAATCGAAGCTTGGAATCGCTTCTTTTATCATTGGCCTCGCAAGTATTGTCGGCTTCATTATTTGTTCCATCATCGCAGCTTCGTCTATTATGGACTACATCACGGCTGACGGCAAGACTGTTCAAAATATTGAAAAATTCTCGGAAGAAATCGCGAAGGACGCCCCTCTTCTGCTATCCATTTTATTTATGATTGTCAGCATTGGCCTGAGCTTGATCGGACTTATTCTGGGCATCGTCGGAGCTTGCATGAGAAATACCCGCAAAGCGTTCTCCATTATCGGAATCGTACTGAACGGCCTTCTCTCCTTTGGCTTTGCCGCCTTGTTCGCTGCTGCTTTGATTACGCAGATGAGCGCCTGACCAGATACGAATCTCAAAGACTGCAGTTGCCATGAAGGGGCATTTGCAGTTTTTTTTGCAAATATAAGAAAGTATAAAATTTCATCATACTTTGCTTATATTTCTGAGGAAAGAAATTAACTTTGCCGCCAAAGGACGGCACAGCCGTTTCTTCTTGTTTGCGCGGTTTCAAGATTAATAGGATTGGATTTATTTTGCTTCACATAACCTCCCCGGACTTGAATACAATGAATAACAACAAGCAAGAGAGGGTTGGAGGTGTAAGACTTGGAGGCTATGAATGGACCGTTGTTTATTGTTTCGCGCGAGGATTGGTCCCTGCACCGCAAAGGACATGAGGACCAGGCCAGACATCAAGAGAAGGTTCGGGAGGCCATTAAGCAGAACCTTCCCGATATCGTAACCGACGAGAGCATAGTGCTCTCCAACGGCAAGCAAACGGTGAAGATCCCCATCAAAAGCATCGACGAATCTCATTTTGTCTACAACTACAACAAAAAGCAGCATGTGGGACAAGGTGACGGCGATTCCCAGGTTGGAGATGTGCTTGGCACCGATCCGCAATCCGCCCAGGGCCCCGGCAAAGGCCAGGGGGCTGGTGATCAGGCAGGCGAGGATTACGTCGAAGCGGAGATTACCATCGATCAGCTCGAGGATATGCTGTTTGAAGAACTGGAGCTGCCCAATCTGGAGCAGAAGCAAAAGGATGTCCTGGAAACGACGGATGTTGTCTTTCAGGATATCCGCAAGAAAGGCATCATGTCCAACGTCGACAAGAAGCGGACCTTGATTGAAAATATAAAACGCAACGCCAATGCCGGCAAATCCGGGATCGGCGGCATCTCCCCGGACGACCTGCGTTTTAAAACCTGGAACGAGGTCATCAAGCCCCAGTCCAACGCTGTTGTGCTGGCGCTTATGGATACATCCGGCAGCATGGGCTCCTTTGAGAAATACTGCGCACGCAGCTTTTTCTTCTGGATGACCCGCTTTCTCCGGCGAAAATACGAGCATGTGGAAATCGTCTTTATCGCCCATCATACGGAAGCCAAAGAAGTGACAGAGGAGGAATTCTTCACCCGCGGCGAAAGCGGAGGAACGATCTGCTCTTCCGCCTACAGAAAGGCATTGGATATTATCGATCAAAGATATCCCACATCGAACTGGAACATCTATCCGTTTCATTTCTCCGATGGCGACAATCTGACCTCTGATAACGAAAAATGCGTGAAGCTGATCGAACAGTTGCTCGAGCGGACCAATCTCTTCGGATATGGGGAGGTCAACCAGTACAACCGCAGCAGCACGCTGATGTCAGCCTATAAGAACATCGCCAATAAGAAGTTCATGTATTCCATAATCAAGGACAAAGGAGAAGTATACAAGGCGCTCAAAACCTTCTTCTCCAATCCGGCTGCAAGCAGCAGCTGATGCACCCATCCCGCTTGTCTTCCCGGACGAGCGGGACTTTTTTCATGTTTTCCATAAAATGGCCGGCAGGGATACTATTCTCTTATCTCAGAGGGGAAATTTCCATGATCGGCCTTTTCCGTGTGTTTGTTCGCGCAGAATCATATAAAATATAGTTAACGCTTACATTTCAGATAATTCGCCTGTTTGCTGAGCAAATGGAAGGATTTGCTTATCTAAGACCCCTCTAATTCGACGGATTTCATGTCATATTTAATGACATTACCTTGTTTTTATTCATTCCATTTTCCTTTATACTGAGTATAAACAAGACTTATGAGTTATATAAAATAACATATTGAGTAACAAGGAGTGAACATCGATGTACAAGGTGATTCTGGTTGACGATGAAGCGGTCGTCCGGCACGGCTTGAAGCATACCATCGACTGGGCTCGCCACGGGTTTGAATTAATAGGCGATTACCCCAACGGACGCGAGGCGTGGGAGGCTGTCGAGGAGCATAAGCCGGACCTCATCATTTCCGATATATGCATGCCTTTCATGGATGGCCTCGAGCTTGCCGGCGCCGTCGCCAGCACTTATCCTTACATCAAAATGATCATTCTAACCGGCTTCGATGAATTTCAATACGCCCAGCAGGCTATCCGCTTGAAGGTGTCCGATTTCGTGTTGAAGCCCATTACCGCTCAGGAAATACGGGATTTGCTAGATAAAGCCAGAAATGAAATGGATGATGAAAGGAAACGTCTGGAGGATCTCGGCAGACTGCAGGCGCAGCTGACTCAAAGCCTGCCGCTGCTGAAGGAGCGTTTTCTTGAAAGGCTTGTTATTTCCGGCCTGGAGGAAACGGAAATCGCAGAGCGCTTCGCGTACTTCGGGCTGCCGCCGATGCCGCCGCTGTATTTGGTCATGGTTGTCGATATCGACGATTTCGGCAGCGGGCAGAGCACTGAGTCCCATAATTACGATGAAGAAATTCTCCGGCTTGCGGCCTTCGACATGGTAAATGAGACGATAAGCGACGGGTTTGGCTTGCTGCTTCGCACCCGGGAGGAACGGATGGTCGTCATCGCTTTTGGCCGGCAGGATGAGAGCGCCCTCTATGAGCAGACTTTCCGCCTCGCCGAGGAAGCCAGACATCGGATTGAGAAATTTCTTAAATTCACGGTGACGGTCGGAATCGGCCGCGTCTGCTCATCCGCATCCGGGCTCCCCGGCTCCTATAGCGGCGCACTGTCCGCGCTTGAATATCGTTTCCTGCTGGGCAAGAACCGGATTCACAGCATTCTTGATATGGAAGGCAAGCCCTCCTTCCCTCTGCAGCCCGCTCTCGATTGGGACCGCAAGCTTGTCGCGGCAGTCAGGATGAACTCCTGCCAGGAGGCTCAGCAGCTGGTCACCTGCCGGGTCAATGACCTGCGCGCCTCGCATGCCCCTATGGAAGCGTGCGTGCTGGAAATACACAAGGTGGTGCTTTCCCTGCTCAATACCGTTCAAGAGCTTGGATCTCCCCCTCAAACCACAGCGCTGTATAATCAAATCAATGAGCTGTACCGCTACAAAACGCTCGATGATATAGAGGCGTGGTTCAAACAGCTTGTCCAATCGATTATGACGGCAATCACCGAAAACCGTGCCCAGTTTACCAATATGCAGATTATGCGGGCAGTCGAATACATCGACACCAATTATGCCAATGAGAAAATATCTCTGCAGGAGCTGTGCCGCCACGTTCTGATGAGCACCAGCTATTTCAGCCTTGTCTTCAAGCAGCATACAGGCGAAACCTTCGTGGAGTATCTCACCAGAGTCCGCATGGAGAAAGCCAGGGAGCTGCTCCAGTTCACTTCTCTTAAATTCTATGAGATTGCTGACCGGATCGGATACGGGGATCCCAATTATTTCAGTATTTTATTCAAGAAGCATGCCGGCGTATCGCCGCGGGAGTACCGCGACCGCTTGGCAAAGGAGCGGGCAGGCTGACATGTTCAGACAGCGGAGGCCCTTCTTCCCGATTCTCCCTTTCAAAAGCATACAATCCAGCATATCGCTCGCCTTCTCATTGCTCATTCTTGCAACCATTGCCGTGACCAGTCTGATCAGCTACCGCCTTTCCGTCCGTTCTGTGGAAATCAATTCCCAGAGCTACATCGAAGAGGTCATCAAGCAGGTCAACGGCAATATTCAATCCTATATTGACAACATGGAAAATATTTCGCTGCTCGCCATGACCAATAAAGATGTGAAATACTACATTTCCAGCAACAGCTTCATCAGTGACGAGGACCGCAGGCCTTACGAGAAACGGATTTCGGATTTGTTCCAGGCCATTCTGTACACCCGCAAGGACATCGCCTCCATCATGGTCTTCGGCTATAACGGCCGTTATGTATCGGACAGACGAATTACAACGCTTGATCCGGGCGTCAAGCCTCAGACCCAGGACTGGTATGTCAACGCCCAGAAGCAGGGCGGGCAGTCCGTTATCTCCGCCCCGCATGTGCAAAATCTGCTCCTGAACGAATCCCGTTCGGTCGTCTCCTTGAGCAGGGAATTGAAAAGCACGGACGGCATCACAGCCGAAGGCATCTTTCTGGTTGATTTGAACCTCAGCGTAATCAACGATATATGCAGCACCATCAATTTGGGCAAGCAGGGTTATGTGTTTATCGTGGATAACGGCAGCAGCATCGTTTATCATCCGGAGCGGCAGAGCGCAAGCCCGCAGCTGGTCGAGCCTATCCGTCAGGTGCTCGCCACTGCAAGCGGCGGCTCCTTCATGGTGGATGATAACGAAGGCAACCGCATGTACACCGTGCAGGATACCAACTTTGGCTGGAAAATCGTCGGCGTCGCGTATACGGACGATCTGATCGCCAACAAAGGAACGATCCGCAATTCGATTGTGCTTTACTCTGTTTTTGGCCTCGCGATCTGCCTCCTGCTCTCCCTCCTGCTCTCGCACAGGCTCTCCAGGCCGATCAAGAATCTGCAGCGGGATATGAAGAAGGTGGAGAAAGGAAATTTCGAGATCCAGACGGAAATCGGAGCGATGAACGAAATCGGCCAGCTCGGACGGACCTTCAATATGATGGTGGGGCAAACCCGGAATTTGATGCAGGAAATGCTGCAAACCCAGGAAAACAAGCGCAAAAGCGAGCTGCAGCTGCTGCAGGCCCAGATTAATCCGCATTTTCTGTACAATACCCTCGACTCCATCGTCTGGATGGCCGAGCAGAAGCAGCACGAGGAGGTAGTGCTGATGACCTCCGCATTAGCCAAGCTTTTTCGCGCCAGCATCACCAAGGATAAGGAACTGGTGCCTATCGGCGTGGAAATCGAGCATATTACCAATTATTTGCTTATCCAGAAGATGAGATACGACAATCAGCTTGACTATGTCATTGAGGTGCCGGAAACGCTGCTGGATTATCTTTCACTGAAAATCCTGCTGCAGCCGTTTGTTGAAAATGCGATTTATCACGGCATCCGCCATTTGCCGGATATCGGCCTCATTACCATTCGCGGAAAGGAAATGGAGGACCGGATTGTATTTGAGGTGGAGGACAATGGAAACGGCATGACGCCGCAGCAGCTGGAGCAGCTTTGGGCAGGCGGCCCCGACCGGGGAGATAACGGCATCGGGATCAGCAATGTGAATGAACGCATCAAGCTCTATTTCGGGGACGGGTACGGCGTTCATATCCGCAGTGAGCTGGAAGAAGGAACCTGCGTTATGATTACGATTCCCAAAATGGTCTAGGAAGGAGAAGGCCCATGCGTATTCGGCAAACCGCATCAAGCCCCATGAGGCAGTCACTGCGTTGGTGTCTGTCTGTCACGCTCCTGATCATGCCGCTGCTGCTCAATGCCTGCACGCCATCCGTACAAACCTTGTCTGTTCAAGTCCCTGAAAAACGCTCATTAATCCGCTTTGTCGCTTCTGAATACAGCTCGGAGACCCGGCCCCTGCTGGAGAAGCTGGTCAAACAATTCACCGCTATGCACCCTGATATCGACATCGAGCTTCAGGTTGCCAACTGGGACATTCTGGATGGCATCTATACAGCTATGATCAGTCAGGGCCAGCCCCCGGATCTGCTCAATACGAATGTATATGCCCATTTTGCCAAGGATGGTCTGCTGAATGATTTCAATGAACTGCTGTCCCCGGAGCTGAAGGCCAAATTCTACCCGAACCTTCTCGGTATGGATGAAATGGACGAACATCAATACGCGCTCCCTTATGTCACGACAAACCGCAACCTGTACTATAACCGGGAATTATTTCAGAGCGCCGGCATCGCCTCTCCTCCGGCAACATGGGAGGAGCTCCGGAAAGATGCCCTGCTAATCAAGAAAACGGGACTTGCGCACGGGTTCGGCGTCGATCTGACCGACAATGAAATACAAGCCTACCTCTCCTATTTCTTCTTCGGGGCAGGCGGCGGCTGGATCAAGGACGGGAAATGGACGATCAATTCGCCGGAGAATATCGCAGGGCTCAGCTTTATGAAGGAGTTATTCGATCAGGGGCTGACGGATCCGGAACCGACGATCACCACACGCGACGAAAAGCAGCGGATACTTGGCGACGGCAAGCTCGCGATGATGATATCCGGCAACTATTTCAGCTCGGTAATGCCCCGGGAATTCCCCAAGCTCAAGTGGGGAGTCGGTCCGATCCCCGTCAAGAAAGGAGTTCCCGCCATTTCATTCGGTGTCCAGGATGTGCTGGTCTCTTTCAAAACCGATCATACCGACAAGAAAGCCTTGTCCGCCTTTATCGATTTTCTCTACCAGGACCCTGTGTATGAGGAGATGGTGCTCAAAGAGGGATTCGTCCCCGTTACCCGACCGATCGGCGACAAGCTGTCCCGGACCGACAATGTAATGAAACGGAATCTGGACGCCATGCAGAAGGCCAAATTCTATCCCATCCAGCAGTCCGCCTGGCAGGCGGTTATGGACACTGCGCGCAAAATGGGGGATGCCGTGCTCTATGACCATCTCCTGCCCGAAGCTGCGCTGGATCAGCTGCAGAAATTCGCCGAGGATCGAAGCGGACAATAAGAAAAGAAGATAACAAAGAATTCAGGGAAGATAATCGATAGAGACGAAGGCTTACTCCCTTTATGATGATGTCAGGCGCTAAAGATCCGATGCCGGATCGTCTCCAAGCGACAAACATGACTAGGGAGGGTTTGCTGTATGATTTTCAAGAGAAAAATGGCTGCACTTGGTATTGCCGCTTTACTGGTCGTCCTGCCCCTCGCGGGCTGCGGCTCATCGAATGGGAATGCGACAGGGAACAAGCCTGCGGCGGCGAATGAAACGCCTGCAAACACAAGCACCAATACGGATGCCGGTACAACTGCGGAACCGGATCCAGCTCCGGCTGCGGAAACCAAATTAACCGGCGATTTTGAAATTCAATATTTTGTAGGCGGATATGGCGACAAATGGTGGAAGAAGGTCATTGCCGACTTTCAGGCGGCCAATCCGGATTTGAATATCAAGGAACAGGCCGGTCCCAAAATCAATGATCAGAACAAACCGCGCTGGATCGGCGGCAACCCGCCGGATTTCGTCTACATTGACGGACCGGGTCTGAACGACCGCCAAATGGTCGAAGACGGACAGCTGGAGGATTTGACGGAATGGATCAAGGATGCCAAGAACATCGACGGCGAGCTGATCTCCGATATTTTGGCGCAGCCTCCGCAGCTGTATGACGGCAAAGTCTACAACATTCCGCTCGTGCTCAATTCATGGGGCGTGTTCTGGGATAAAGCGCTGTTCACGGAGAAAGGCTGGGCTGAGCCAACGGATTTTGACTCGTTCCTCGCAGTCAGCGACCAAATCAAGGCAGCCGGCGTGACGCCTTTCATTCATACCGGCAAATATCCGTATTACATTAATGGCGCTATTCTTTATCCCGCTATCGTATCAGCCAACAATAATGACTATAAAATTCTTCAGGATATGGCCGCCAACAAGGTCGAAGCCTTCCAAAGCCCGGCCGTTCTGACGGCTCTGAACAAAATCGTGCAGCTGCGCGACAAAGGCTTTATCGACAAAGCATCGATTCAAATCAATCATACCGATTCGCAAATGCTGTTCCTGCAGCACAAGGACGCGTTCATCCCGAACGGTCTGTGGCTGCCCAATGAAATGGCCAAGGATATTCCAGGCGGCTTCAGCTTCGGCTTTATCCCTTCGGTCACGCAGGACAAAGGCGGCAAAGTCGTCGCCAATACGTCAACGTCAACCGTGGCCATTGCCAAAAACGCCAAAAACAAAGAAGCGGCCAAAGCGTTCCTGCAGTTCGTCTTTTCCAAAGCGCAGGCTTCGCAGTGGGCAGAGCTCAGCGGTGCGCCTTCCAACATCAAAGGCGACATCAGCAGCTCGAATGCGCCAAGCTTCGTTAAGGATGCAGCCAAATATTTGACCTCGCCCGATACGATCGTCATTCCGACCATCACGTTCAACGCCGATGTGGATAAAGCGATGCAGGATGCAACCGATGCGCTTACGATCAGCACGATTACGCCTGAAGAATGGGTAACCCGCGTAACCGATGCCGTGAAAAAAGCAGCCAAATAAACCGGTGAGGCATCAACATTCGGGGAATGGGAATGACAGGCAGGGGCCAGCCTTGCCTCCTCATTCCCCGTTAACTTTATTCCATCAGGACGGTGAATGCTTATGAATTCCGGAACGGCAAAGCGGCAGCGCAATCTGTTTATCGCTGCCTTCATCCTCCCTACTTTCCTGTTCTTCTGTCTATTCATGATCTATCCGGTCATCCAGGCGCTGTATTATTCCTTCTTCGACTGGTCCGGCATGTCGCAGAACAAAACCTTTATCGGATTGGACAATTTCAAGGAGATGTTCCGGGACCCCATCATATGGCGGTCAATCGGAAACGATTATTTTCTGGTTATCGGCAAAATCATCGGCATTATGATCATCGCCACCTTCTTCGCCGTGGCGCTTACCCGGTTTAATTTTAAGCTTGCCGCTTTCTTCCGCTCGATTTTTTTCATACCGAATGTCATCTCGGTTGTAGTCATCGGGGTGCTGTGGAATTTCATCTATAATCCCCAGATCGGTTTCCTGAACGGATTTCTGTCGCTCTTCACGGAAAATAAAGTGGATATCACCTGGCTCGGCTTCCCCAAGCATACCATCTGGATGCTGCTGCCCCCCGCCATCTGGGCCGGCATCGGATTTTATATGATCCTGCTCATTGCCGCGATACAGAACATCCCGGTCTCGTACTATGAAGCAGCGGCCCTTGAAGGCGCTGGACAGTGGCGTCAATTCCGCCATATTACAGTCCCGCTGATCTGGGAGCAGATGAAGGTTTCTATCATCAATATTATGATGACCACCCTGAACGGCTCGTTCGTAATCGTGTGGATTATGACGGAGGGCGGACCCGACAATTCCACCCAGGTTATGGGCTCCTATCTGTACCAGATGGCGTTCCGGCAGTATCACTTCGGCTACGGCGCCGCCATCGGCGTACTTATCCTGGTCCTGTCGCTTATCACCACCGTTACTCTTCAGCGGCTGTTTCGCCAGGAAACCATCGAAGTCAGCTAATGTTTAAAGGAAGGGGCATTCATCATGAATTCGGGCCTCAAAAATCCGGTCACCAAAATAATGGCTTACGCCATCCTTTTCGTATGGGGCGTATCCGTGCTTTATCCGCTGCTGTGGACGCTGCTGGATTCGCTCAAGAATAATGAACAGTTCTTCAGCAATGCACCCTGGTCACTGCCGGAATTTCCGCTGCTGTGGAGCAATTTCTCCTATGTATGGAGCAAATATAATTTCAGCAGATACTTCGTCAATTCCATCGTCGTGACCAGCGGCTCTACGCTGCTCGGACTGCTGCTGGCCGCCGCTACAGCCTATGTGCTGGCCCGCTACAAGTTCAGAGGCAGCCAGGCGCTCTATCTGCTCTACATTGCTTCCATGATGGTGCCCTTCAGCCTGGCTTTGATCCCGCTGTTCTTCCTGATGGATTCGCTGCATCTGATCAATACGGAGCTGGGATTGATTCTGGTATATGCGTCCAGCGTGCTGGCCTTCGGCATATTCGTGCTGGTCGGCTTCTTCAAATCATTGCCCAAGGAGCTGGAGGAGGCTTCAGTCGTCGACGGCGCTTCCCATTACGGCACCTTCTTCCGCGTCATGCTCCCGCTGTCGCAGCCCGGACTCATAACCGTAGCGATCATCAACGTGCTCAATATCTGGAACGAGTATATTGTCGGCACCATTCTGATCAACGACCCGGACCATTATACGCTGCCTGTCGAGATCGGCGTCCTGCGGCAGGAAATGGAATACCGTACGGAATGGGGCCCTTTGTTTGCCGCTTTGCTCATCACGATTGTTCCTGTCCTGATCATGTATATGTTCTTCCAACGGCGGATTGCCAGCGGGATTACAGCAGGCGCTGTCAAATAACAAGGGAGCTCGCGCTGCCCGAAAAAAGCCATCACCCTGAAGAGTTCAACAGGGCGGTGGCCTTTTTTATTTTCCCCGAAGCCCAGATTCTAATTTGCCTCCGCAGGGTACCACATAAAGATAGTACTATTCACACATTCTACCGTCATTATAATAAGAGACAGTAAGAAGAAATGGCCGCTTCCGTCTTTTAGCGAAAAAGTCAGTTTCTTCCTCAAAATATCAGATCAAGCAGAGGCCAATTCTATACATTCTGATATTTCCATGAAAGTTGAGGTGCTTGCATATGAGCAGAAGATGGCTGGAGCAGGAAGGCGCGGCCTGGACGAAGCAGGGGATTATTACGGACGAACAATACAGGCGCATTCTGGAGCTGTACCCGGAACAAAAACGTGCTGCCGGTTTGATTCCCATACTGGGCAGCATCCTCGTCGGCCTTGGGATTCTCAGCTTCGTAGCTGCCAATTGGCAGGACATCCCCCAGCTTGTCAGACTGGTACTGATGATGCTGATCATGACCGGTTTATATGCATCCGGCTGGCTGCTGGATAAGAAAGAACATGACAAGCTTGGAATTGCCCTCATCAGCCTTGGGCTGATCAGCTTCGGAGCAAGCATTGTGCTGATTGGCCAAATGTTCCATCTGGTCGCTTACAACGCTGCTTCTTTTACCATTTGGAGCGTCGCGGGCCTGTTCACCGCCTTCCTGTTTCGAAGCCGTTATTTGTATATTCTCAGCCTGCTGATCTGTACGCTGACGCAATGGTACAGCTCGACGGAATTTCATACATTCAGCTACGCTGTCCTGGTCATCACAATCGCCGGCTTCGGTGCCTACTGGTGGCAAAGAAAAGATGCGCTGCTGGGCTGGTGCCTGGCCGGAAGCTTCGTGCTGCAGGCGCTGCTTGCCATCATCGGAAATGACTGGGCGTTTACCTGGTTCTTCATACCCGTATGGCTGCTGTATGCTGCTGCAGACTTGCCCGGAGACCGCAAAACGTTCTACCCGTTCCAGGCCGTGGCGCTCATTGCAGCTTTTATTTTCAACTGGTTTCTCGTCCTGTTCTGGGAGAACGACTACAGCAGCTTTCGAGAAGACGCGGCGGCGCGGCCTCTTCCCTATATCATTCTGCTGGCCATCCTGCTGCTTCTCTCGCTTGGCGGCAAATGGCAAAATAGCCGTTTAGCGTCCAGTCCGGACTGGATTCTTGCCATTCCCTTCTTCTATTTGGCTAACGGAACCGGTCTGCTAACCCTGCTATCCCTGTTTATCTTCTCGCTCTATTTATTATGGAACGGTTATCTCGAGGAATGGCGGCTCAAAATCAATCTCGGCACCCTGCTGTTTCTGATCAGCACCATGACCGCATACGGAAAGCTCGCATGGGATTTCATGGACAAATCGCTGTTCTTCATTCTTGGCGGCATTCTTCTGCTTGTACTCGGCTGGTTCCTCAACCGCCGCAGGCAGCAGGTATTATCCGGCATCAGAGAGGATGAGCATCATGACCCGAATTGATTTCATGCAGCGGCACCGCACCAAGCTGTTTATCGTTCTGATCGCGGCGCAGATTCTGTTTCTGGGCGGACTTGTCAGCTACCACTATGCTGCTTTATGGTTTGGCCAGGAGGCCAGGCTTGCGACCACTCCCATTGATCCCCGCGATCTCCTGTACGGAGATTATGTGACGTTGAACTATGAGATCAGTCAGCTTGATCCCGGCCTTTGGAGAGGACCGGGCAATCTGCCCGAAGAAGGCGACAAAGTCTATGTGGTGCTGCAGCTTGCGGCGGACAGCGATGTTTATCAGGCAAAGGCTCTTTATTCCCGCAAACCCGCCCCATCCGGAGGCGAGCTAATTATAAAGGGCAGGGTCCGTTACGCAACAAATACAGGAATCTTCATAAACTATGGCTTAGAGAAATTTTATATCCCGGAGAATACAGGCAAACAGCTCGAAGAACAGACGGACAGTCTGGTTGTGAAGGTCAGAATCGCCCCTTGGGGGAACGCCGTAATTGAAGAGATCGAACCTTTGACACAGCCCCGCTAAAACGGCATAATTGAATCTATTGATAGTTTGTAAATTTGGTTATTTGGTCGTAGTTTTACACATCCCGTTAACTCTACAAATCTGCCCGCACCGGCACTGAAAGGAAGGTAGCTCACAGTGTCTTTCATGCACCCTGCGCGTTTGCTGCGCATGAGACCATTTTTCTTCTTCACTCTATTATTGCTAGTTAAAAGCGCCCTCGCCTATTTCGTCATATTTGACGGCGGCCTTTCCTGGACCATGCTCGTAACGGAAATCCCTTTCTTCTGGCTTTTGTTCTGTCTGATTGAACTATTCGCCACCAAACGCAAACTCGGCCTTTATCTGGCCGCTAATTTATTCGTCACCGGCATCATCTTTGCGGTCATCATGTATTACAAATATTACGGCGTTATCGTAACCTATCACGCGCTGGAGCAAGTGAACCAGGTAACGGCAGTCAAAAACAGCGTATTCTCCTTGCTTGATCCCTATTATCTATTGATATTTCTGGATGTCATTGTGCTGGGCTTTGTAATCTTCCGCAAGCAGACGGGTCTGCACTGGAAGAGAATCAGCATGAGGAAAGCCAACCGGAAAGTGGTAACCGCTCTGCTCGTCTTTTCTCTCGTGCTCTGCTTCTTCAGTATTTATCCCAACCGCGCAAGCATGAATGAGATCGTAAAAGCGGAAGACATGGGGATTCTGAATTACGAGCTCTATACCCTGTTTAAGAACAACAACGAAGATCTGATCCATCCGGACGAAATCTCGCAGGGTACCATTAATACACTCAAGAATATCAGCGAGCCTGCCCAGCCTGAATATTGGAATGCCGCCGCCGGCAAGAACCTGATCGTCCTGCAGCTGGAGGCTTTTCAAAACTTCCTGATCGGGCTTAAGATTGACGGCCAGGAAATAACGCCGAATATGAACAAGCTCGCCAAGGAAAATTTTTACTTCTCCCACTTTTTCCAGCAGGTTGGTCAAGGCAATACCTCGGATGCCGAATTCGTTGTCAATACCTCATTTTATATTCCGCCGCAGGGCGCCGCTACGCAGGTATATGCCGGAAAGGTGCTGCCGAGTCTGCCGCGCCTGATGGGCAAGAACGGCTACAAAACAGCGACCTTCCATACCAATGTGGTGGAATTCTGGAACCGCAGCGGCCTGTACAAGGCGCTTGGCTTTGACAAATATTATGATCAGGAATTTTTCGGAACGGATGATACGGTCTTTTTCGGTCCCGCTGATGAGGTATTGTACAGAAAAACCGCCGAAGAGCTTGACCGGATGGATCGCGAAGGCGAACCGCCTTTCTATTCTCAGGTGATTTCCATGACAGCTCATCACCCGTTCACCATTCCCGAGCGTAAATATAAAATGAAACTGCCTGAACGTTATGAGGGAACATTCGTCGGGGATTATATCCGCGCACAAAACTATGCCGATTTTGCCATCGGGTTGTTTATTGACGATCTCAAGAAACGGGGAATCTGGGATAACAGCATGCTCGTCGTATATGGCGACCATCTTGGACTGCCGATCTATTCCCTGCACCGCGACGATAAGGATCTGATGAAAGAGATTTACGGTCATGAATACGGTTATGCGGACATGATGAACATACCGCTTATCATCGCATCCCCTGGAATTACAACGCCTCAGGAATTCAAGCAAACCGGAGCTCAGGTCGATGTTCTTCCTACCGTCACCAATCTGCTTGGCGTGTCGCTCGAGGATCATATTCATTTTGGACAGGATCTGCTCAATCAGACCTCCAACCTGCTGCCGCAGCGTTACTATCTGCCATCAGGCTCCCTGATCACGGACAACGCGATGTTCCTGCCGGGCACCGGCTTCGAGGACGGCTCCAATTATCCGCTGCCGGGACTTGGTCAGCAGGATTCTGCAGCCACCTCCGATCAGTTTGACCGGGCGCTGGAGCTGCTCCTGCTCTCGGACAGTTATGTCAGTCAGCTTCCCAATCTGGAATAATGCACTTATTCGTCGTCCTCCATTAACAGACGCCGGCCTCTGGTCGGCGTCTGTTTTTTTGCCCGGGAATAATGAATCATGAATTTACCAATATTAAAAAAGAATTTCCCAATACCGGTTGAATGGGATGGGATCCTTACATGACGGAGGTTCGGCATGAACACAATCAACGGCTTTCACTATTCCCTCAGGAAAGTGAGAAAGGCCGTCCTATTAGCTGCAGCCGCCAGCCTTACAGCGGGTACGGCGGCATTATTCTGCCCGGAACCGGGGCAATTGGCCCGGGCTGCGGGAATTTATGGCCCAACAGGCAATGAGCAGGCCAATAATCATCTGCACGACGGGGCGAGGTCCACAGATAGAAAAGACAAGATCGCAGCAGCCAGGGCAACCTATCGGTCGTCCGCCTCTATCAAGCAGGCGCTGGTGAAGGATGCCTTTAATTATCTGGAAACCCCCTATGTATGGGGCGGAACCAGGCCTTCTGTCGGTTTTGACTGCTCGGGATTTGTATACTTTATGCTGAACAAATTCGGCATTTCGCAGCAGCGAACAACCGCCTCAGAGCTGTACAGACAGGGCTGGGCGGTAAACAGATCCATGCTCCGCCAGGGAGACCTCGTTTTCTTCCGGAGCCTGACCACGGGGGCCATCAACCATGTCGGCTTCTATTTGGGCGGCGATTCCTTTATCTCCGCAACCAGCTCACGCGGCATATATGTACAGCGGCTTGGAAGTTCTTACTGGGCTCCCCGTTATGCAGGCGCACGAAGGCTATATTAAGAGGGCAGTCCCGCTGACTGCCCTGTCTTTTCCCCTATTCCGTCGGCATTCCTGCCGACTTGCGGATTTCATTAGCCAGACGTTGAAACTCCGCTTTATCTGTTTTGGTCTTTGCGACAAACCATCCCGCCGACAAGAAACTGATAATTTTCTCTGCATCCGCCTTTGTCATCCCGGGTTCTTCCTCCTTTCTGGTCGACCACCAGCCCTCATTGCCAAACGAATCGTTCAGATCCAGCAATACTCCTGCAACGGTAACGCCATTCCGGTATTGATAAAGATTGGCATGCGCGCTCTGCTCGCCCCGGCTCCATGCGTACGTCTGCCAGAAATGCTCGCAAGCCCCGCGCCTGGCCATCTCCTCCACAACGGCATAAGAGCCGTATACTCCGGACTTATAGCCGGTTATTTGAGCGTCCGCAGCGCGGAGATACTCCTCGATCGACCGGTATGCAGCGGGCTGCGCATCATAATCGACAGCAAAGTAAATCGCGCTTCCCTGCGGTTGGCCAATTAGTTTGGCCTGCCTCAGCGCTGCCGCACCGTCTGTTCTACCCGCAGCCTCGCCGCTGGCAGCCCTGCTCGCCGTCGTCTCGAATACAGATACAATTTGCATGCCTGCTCCGGTGATGGCTTCCGCCTCCGCCCGGGTCAGCCGTTTCCATGCCAAATTCTCCGGCACCAGATATCTGGCCGCAAACATCATCCCCGCATTCGCCAGCGCTTTAGCCTGCGCCGCTGTAAGCGGGATCGCACAATCAAATCCCTTCATCCTCGACTATTCACCTCCTGTGCACATTCGCTTAGAGGCACCGTCAAATTAACGGCCTGTATTATTAAATGATGCCAGCTTGGCATACGACCCCGCCAAGTGCTGATTTTAGCCATTTTCCAATCTTGAAGCAGCAGAAAGCGCCAAAAAAAACCTAAAACAGCTGTATAGAGCGCTATTTTTAACGCTAGTTCTTTGTAGAACAGCCTGCCCATGACAAGTGAGCTGCATTTCAGAGTGAAATGCGGCTCACCGCCCCTTTTCCCGCATAACAACGCACGCTCCCCCATATATATAGTTATGAACCGATCTTTAATCTTTCTATTTTTATCCTCAATTTCAAAAAAATTGCTTGGCATGGGGGAGTGACATTTGCGGCAGGATGAGATAAAAGCGCTGGAGCGGGCCATTGAAGAAATAACCGAAATCGCTCAAGGGTTCGGTCTTGACTTCTATCCGATGCGGTACGAGATTTGCCCGGCTGACATTATATACACCTTCGGTGCGTATGGAATGCCAACCCGCTTCAATCACTGGAGCTTTGGCAAGACGTTCCACCGGATGAAGACCCAGTATGACTTTGGCTTAAGTAAAATATATGAATTGGTCATCAATTCCAATCCTTGTTACGCTTTCCTGCTGGACGGCAATTCGCTTATCCAGAATAAGCTGATTGTAGCCCATGTGCTGGCCCACTGCGATTTCTTCAAAAACAATTCGCGCTTTGGCGGCTCCAACCGCAATATGGTGGAGAGCATGTCCGCTACGGCCGACCGCGTCAGCCAGTACGAGATGGAATACGGCACGCCGGCGGTGGAGAAATTTATTGATGCGGTTCTGGCGATCCAGGAGCATATCGACCCAACGCTGATCAAGCCCTATCAGCTTGACAAAACCCGCTATATCGAGCTGCTCAACAAGGAGAAACCGAATACCTATACGCCCCAATACGGCTACGAGGATTTATGGTCGCTCGATGACAAGCCCGCCGATGCGGACTCCCAGCAGGAGCCGGAGACCAAGCGGTTCCCGCCCAAACCGGAGAAGGACCTCCTTTGGTTCATTGAGGAATACTCCCCTGGCCTAAAGGATTGGCAGCGCGATATTATGTCGATGCTGCGCGACGAGATGCTTTATTTCTGGCCGCAAATCGAAACCAAGATCATGAATGAAGGCTGGGCCTCCTACTGGCATCAGCGCATTATCCGCGAGCTTGACCTGACGAGCGACGAGACAATCGAATTTGCCCAGCTCAATTCCTCTGTGGTCCAGCCTTCCCGGAACAGCCTGAATCCTTATTATCTGGGACTGAAAATTTTCGAGGATATCGAGCGGAGAGGGGATGCCCCGACGAAGGAAGAACAGGAACGCTATGGCCGCAAACCCGGTACAGGACGGGAAAAAATGTTCGAGGTGCGGGAGAATGATTCCGATATATCCTTCCTCCGCAACTATTTGACCAAAAAGCTGGTCGAGGATCTCGATCTATATGTATTCGAGAAGAAAGGCGCAGAATGGAAGATTACCGATAAAACATGGGAAACCATCCGCGAGCAGCTCGTCTATTCCCGGGTTAACGGAGGCTTTCCCAGCATTATTGTCTCGGATGGAAATTTCAATCGGAACGGCGAGTTGTATCTGAATCATCAGTATGAAGGCGTGGAGCTGGATCTGAAATACGTGGAACGCACCCTGCCGCATGTCGTCCAGCTGTGGGGCAAATCCGTCCATTTGGAGACTGTTGTAGAGGATAAGCCAATTGTGTTCAGCTGCGACGGGAAGAAAACAAGCCGAAAGTTTCTTTGAATCCATTGAATGCCCATGAGGCAGGCCCAATTTGAAGGATTTGAACACATTTCACAACAAAAGTGTTTCAATACGGTAAAGCTGAGGTTATGGTATACCTAAATAGGGGAGCCACAGCCCGAATGTTTCAAGAGGGAGGTTCTCCCCGGAACGATGAGGTGAATGACCATGATGATTGTGCTTATTGTCGTTGGTGTCGCGCTGATTTTGTTCCTGGCTGCTTTCTTTCTCAGATCCAACCGGTGGAAAACGATTCAATCGGCGTCAGGCGATTCCGCAAATGAACTTCAGGAGAAGCATGCTTACCTGAATAATGAAGGCTTCCGCGTCAGAATTCGCACCGACGACGGGCAGTCGAATCCGGGCATCCCCAGCGTCAACGCAGGAGAGGGCGGATACAGAAGAGGCCTCACCAAGCTCCAGGTGCATGAGGAAGACCTGAAAAAAGCTGCCGATGCGCTGGATCGATTTGAGCGTGATCGTGTCCTGAGACAAACGCCGATCATGTAAAGCCTGCCGACGCAATGATTCATAAAGTCAATAAAGCCGCGAACATCGAGGGTTCGCGGCTTTATTGTATCCAGGCAAAGCATAAGGATGACCCGTGCTATATGGAAACATTAAATAAGAGCAGGTATCGCTTCGCATCGCGACTACCTGCTCTTATACTGACAACCAGGGCAAGGCTGCACAGGCGGCGTTATTCATCGATTTTCACCACATCCACCGTAACCTTCAGCTCCGCCTGGCTGGAGCCGCGGTAAACCCCTTTGACAGGGACAATGTCCTTGTAATCTCTGCCATGGCCCATCTTCACATAGCGCTCGCCCACCAGCGATTCATTGGTCGGATCAAAGCCGCACCAGCCAAGACCCGGCGCATACGCCTCTACCCATGCATGCGAAGCCTGCTCGAAGTCAGCGCTCCCTCCCTGCAAATCCGATACAAAATGGTAGCCGCTCACATATCTTGCAGGTACTCCTCTTGCACGGCAGGCGGCAATCATCAAGTGGGCAAAATCCTGGCAAACGCCGCGGCGCTTATGAATCATATCGCTTGCGATCGTATTCACATCCGTGGCATACGGATCGTAGACGAATTCCGTCTGGATGCGCCTGGAGATGCCGGAAAGCCAGCCGTGCACGCCTTGCTCTTCTTCAGAGCCCGTTTCTGCAAAAGCAATGACCTCGGGAGTCACTCCCGTATAGTCTGTCGGCAGCAGGTACTCGGAAAACCGGTTTTGCGCCTCATCACTTGCCAGCCACTCCCATGTCAGTCTTCGGGGCATGCCCTCCTCCTCGGGACCTGGGATGAAGGCTTCTTTGGTTACCACCGTCATCTGAGTGCGGATCCTGAGCTTGCGGTGCGGTTCATTGACCGAGAATGCATGCACCCGGTTGCCGAAGAAATCATCATAGCTGAATAATGAAGCGCCTGGCTCGATAGAGATGGAATGCTGATAACAGGACTGCTGTTCATTGGTAAAGGGAGTAAGCCGCAGTTCATTGACACTGTCCGTGACCGGGCTTTTGTAATAATAATCGGTCGTGTGCGAGATGCGTAGCTTCATGCGCTGGCCTCCTCGACTCGAAAAAAGGTATGCGCGAAGGTTACGCCGAGCTGCTGGGACGACTGCAGCAGATGCCCCGTAGCGCGCCCTTCCTTCTCCAGCGCCAGATCCTCCCGCTCCAGGCATGCAAGCTCGGCCTTCACCTTGCCCACCTGACGGATAATCCGGTCATGCGCTACGCGCATTTTACTCTCCTGAAGCTCAATGCCGCGCAGATGATGATCAAGCTCATGGAGAGCAAAATGCACGGATCGCGGAAACACGGTGCTCAGCACGAGGAATTCCACAATCGCTTCCTGCGAGAGACCATCGGCATAATATCTGCGGAATGCCTGATACCCGCTTACCGAACGAAGCACCGCCTGCAGGAATGGGTACACATCGTAAGTCTCATCGCCGGGAGACGAGGTGCCATAGCCATTCGCTCCCACCGATTGCAGAATGCGCAGCGTATTCTCGGCACGTTCGAGATAGCGGCCGCATTCCATAAAATGCCACTCATTCTCGCGCGGCATTACGGACTGACAAATTCCATTGAACAGTGAGGTCCATTCCTTGATTCGCCCGAAGAACTGATGCGGCGATTCCCGGCCCAGATCGCTCTGCTGTTTGTCTCTCAGCCACAGATAGAAGCCGTTGGTTGCATCCCACAGCTCGCTTGGAAGCTTCTCTCTGAGGGTGCGGACGTTGGCTCTGGCGTGGTTGACGCAGGTCACGAGGGAATTGGGATTATCACGGTCAAGCGTCACATAATGCACGACATCGTGCTCGCTGTAAGTTGTACCATACTGCTGCTCATAAGCCGCACGGCTGCCCAGGACATCGACTATGCGACCCCACTTGCACAGCCTTTGCTCCTTGTCATCCTCATCCGCATCCGGGAAAGACTGCGTCTCTTCCGAAAGAAGGTGGTAGTGGACATCGATCAGCCTCGCATGATTCTCCGCCCGCTCCATATAACGTCCGATCCAAAACAGGGCCTCCGCATTGCGACTCATCATAAGTGCATCCCTCCGTTTACAAATTTACGGCTAACGACTCAACACCCATGTATCCTTGACGCCCCCGCCCTGCGAAGAGTTCACGACCAATGACCCCTCCGTCAGTGCGACTCTGGTCAAACCACCCGGTATCACGTGGGTTTCCTTCCCCATAAGAACGAATGCGCGCAAATCGATATGACGCGGAGTCATCGCCCCGCCAAGCATAACCGGCGCACGGGACAGCTGCATGGTCGTCTGGGCGATATAACGCCCGGGATCCCGCCGGATCGCATCGGCAAAAGCGGCTATCTCCTTCTGGGAGGCAGCCGGACCAATCAGCATGCCGTAACCTCCCGACAGGGAAGTCTCCTTCACAACAAGCTGATCCAGATTGGCTAAGGCATACTCGCGGTCCTCCTTGCGTGCCAGAATGAAGGTGGGCACATTATTCAGAAACGGCTCTTCTCCCAAATAATAACGAATCATATCCGGAACATAGGCATATACTGCTTTATCGTCTGCCACACCGGTCCCCGGAGCGTTGGCTATGGCCACATTGCCGGCACGGTAAGCATTCATCAGCCCAGGGACGCCAAGCAGCGAATCAGGCTGAAAAGCAAGCGGATCGAGATACTCGTCATCCAGACGCCGATAAATAACGTCCACCTGCCGCAATCCCCGAAGGTCGCGCAGATAGATTTTGTGATCCTTGTAAACAAGGTCGCGCCCCTCTACAAGATGGATCCCCATTTGTTGAGCCAGAAAGGTATGTTCAAAATAAGCCGAATTATAGGCACCCGGCGTCAGCAGCACAATAAGCGGATTGGCTTTGCCAGAAGGAGCAAGACTGCGCAGGGAGCTCAGGAACACATTCAAGCTGCGCTCAATGTCAGCCACTTTGCTCGACAGATATAGATCGGGAAACAGCTCGCTCATCAGACTTCTGCCCTTGTACAGGTATGAGAAGCCGGAAGGCGTGCGCAAATTGTCTTCCAGTACAAAATAACGGCCGTTCTCGTCCCGGATCAGGTCGATCCCCGAAGCGGTCATATATACGTTATGCGGAACTTCAAGCCCGGCCATCTCCGGGCGGAAATACGTGTTTCCAATAATCATCTGCCTCGGAATTACCCCGTCACGGACAATCTGCTGCTCATGGTAGATATCACGAAGAAAGCTGTTCAGCGCTTTAACCCGCTGCTTCATCCCCTTCTCGATTGTGTCCCATTCATGCTTTGGAATAATACGCGGAATGTAATCAAAAGGAATGGTCCGCTCGAGCGGCTCCGACTGGTTCGGAGAGTAGAGCGTGAACGTAATTCCTTCTTCCAGCATTCTCTGCTGCAGCTTGGCATGTCTGGCAGCGAGCTCAGAGGGCTTCATGCGCGTAAACGCCCGGTGTGCGCCATCATAATGGGGACGGACCAATCCATCGCTCTCGAACATTTCATCGTAAAAGGACTGAGAATCATAAGGATCGAACTGCGATTGAATCGCCATTGACATACTTACCGCCTCCAAAGACCATAAGTGTTACTTTCATGTAAGTATTAGGCCGCAAAACCCTCAAAACCAGAGGGTTTGCGCTGGTTATCGCTATCTAAATCATACCTAAAGCTTCATTATATGTCAACTTATATAACATAAAAACAAGGCCTTTATGATCAGGCCTTGTTTCCTTGTTGAGACTATTCTGTTGGCTGCGCTTTCAGGCTTTTCAGATCCTCCACGACCTTCTCAATGGTCTGAATGAACGTGGAAAGTTCTTCCGAGCTTTCAGCCTGCGCTTTGGCCTGCAGCGTCGTTTGCTCGGATTCCTGGCGGACATAAACCATTTTGCGTCCGATTTCCTCGAGCCGGTCCTGGATGCTTTCCATCGCTTCACGGGATGAGCCCGCCAGCTTGCGAACTTCGTTTGCCACGACTTCAAAGCCTCTTCCCTGCTCACCGGCACGCGCCGCTTCAATTGCGGCGTTCAAGCCCAGCAGATGGGTTTGATCGGCAATCCCGCGGATCAATGTACCCACCTCGCCGATATTGTTCATATCCTGCTGCAGATCGCTGAGCAGCTCATTGGCATGATTTTGCGATCCCGCTGTGGAAACTGCCGATTGCGCGATGGATTGCGCGCTTTGGTCAAGCTCGACAATCATGCCGGCCAGCTCCTGAACGGCCTCTGCAACCGACTTCAGCACATGCTCCTGTTTATTGGCCAACAAAACGATTTGCTCTCTTTCCTGCTGCTCATAAGCTTCAAGCACAAGCTGGGAATCGAAATTGAAAACTTTGGACAAAGAATGAATAACGCTCTGCCATTGATCGGGCAGCACCCGGCGGAAAACCTGCGTCGCCATATCCAGATAGATCATATAGGCTCCCAGATACCAGTGCGTTGTCAATCCGATACGGGAATGGACTGCTCCGATCCTGATCCGGTTCTCCACGAATGGCTCATCGATCCGTCCATCGGCAAGCGACATCCAATAAACACGCATCGTTTCCTTCAAGCGGTCAATGGTGCTGAATCGGGCAATAATCGCCGTCAGCTCCGATTCCTGTGTAATCCGGTCATAGAACCGGTCAACGACTTCCGTAACAACCTTGGCGAAAATTTCACGATGCCCGGCAAGCAGTGCCAGGTCTTCTTCCTTAATCCCCGTGTAATCGAGCTGCCGGGCTCTTTGGTCCGATAATGTAATCATTTCTCAGCCTTCTTTCCTTATGTTGAGCCATTTATGAATCGATCCCCTCCTCTTATTATCGGATGGTACCTGCCTTGCGCTTAACCTTTTTCGTCTGGCCGGAGAAGCGCTGCCTTTCACCATTCTCTGAACCAGTAAGCAGACAAAAACCCGACCGTATAGTCGGGTTCTCTGTTCCTCGCCTTATTTTGGCCGTGCAATTTAAGCAATTTAACGGTTAAGCAGACTTCCCACATAGCGGAGCAGTTCATTGGCGCAGACCGGGCAGTAGCCATGCTCATCAATCAGACGCGTCGTCACCTCATTGATCCGCTTGAGCTGACGCTCATCCGGCGTTTTGGTCGATGTGGTGATCTTGACAACATCCTTCAAATCGGTAAACAGCTTCTTCTCGATCGCCTCGCGCAGACGGTCATGGCTGTTGTATTCGAACTTCTTGCCTTTGCGCGAATAGGAGGAAATCCGGATTAATATCTCCTCGCGGAATGCCTTCTTGGCATTCTCCGAGACCCCGATTTGTTCCTCAATGGAACGCATCAGACGCTCGTCGGGATCCATCTCTTCGCCGGTCAGCGGATCCTTGATCTTGGTCCAATTGCAGTAGGACTCGATATTATCCAGATAGTTCTCAAACAGGGTGTGGGCCGATTCCTCATAGGAATACACAAACGCCTTCTGGATTTCCTTCTTGGCGAGCATATCGTATTCCTTGCGGGCGATGGAGATGAAGTTCAAATACCGCTCCCGTTCCTCCCGCGTGATGGAAGGGTGGTGATCCAGCCCGTCTTTGAGCGCGCGCAGCACATCCAGGGCATTGATGCATTCCAGATCCTGCTTGATAAGCGCGCTGGATATGCGGTTGATGACATACCTGGGATCAATGCCCGTCATGCCCTCTTCCATAAACTCGCTCTGCATCTCCTTGAGATCCGCTTCCTTGTAGCCTTCCACCTCTTCGCCGTCATACATCCGCATTTTCTTCACAAGGTCCATGCCCTGCTTTTTCGTCTCCTTGAGACGGGTAAGTATGGAGAAAATGGCGGCGGCTCTGAGCGCATGCGGCGCAATATGGATATGCTTCATATCGCTCTGGCCAATCAGCTTGCTGTAAATCTTCTCCTCCTCCGACACCTTCAGGTTGTAAGGCACCGGCATAACAATCATCCGCGATTGCAAAGCTTCGTTCTTCTTGTTGCTGATAAACGACCGGTACTCCGTCTCGTTCGTATGCGCGATGATCAGCTCATCAGCGGAGATCAAGGCAAAGCGGCCGGCTTTGAAGTTCCCCTCCTGGGTGAGCGAAAGCAGATTCCACAGAAATTTTTCATCGCATTTGAGCATTTCCTGAAACTCCATGATGCCCCGATTGGCTTTATTCAGCTCCCCGTCGAACCTGTAGGCTCTTGGATCCGACTCGGAGCCAAACTCCGTTATCGTGGAAAAATCAATGCTGCCGGTCAGATCGGCAATATCCTGCGACTTGGGATCAGAAGGGCTGAAAGTTCCGATACCGACCCGATTGTCCTCGGAGATGAGCACACGTTCGACTAGCACATTTTCAATATCGCCTTCAAACTCGGTACGCAATCTCATTGTACAGGATGGGCATAAATTCCCTTCAATCCGAACTCCGAGCTCGCTTTCCGCCTCCGCCCGAAGCTCTTGCGGTATAAGATGAAGCGGGTCCTCATGCATCGGGCAGCCCTTGATCGCGTAGACGGCCCCCCGCTCCGTTCTGGAGAACTGCTCGAGTCCTTTCTTGAGCATGGTTACAATCGTCGACTTGCCCCCGCTGACAGGCCCCATGAGCAGCAGAATCCGTTTGCGAACATCAAGCCGTCTGGCCGCGGAATGAAAATACTCTTCAACCAATTGCTCCACTGACCGGTCCAGCCCGAAGATTTCCTGCTCGAAAAATTTGTATTTCTTGCGGCCGTTCTCCTCCACCACCCCATATGATTCAATCATTTCGTAGACACGAGCATGCGCTGTCATAGCAGGTGCCGGATTCTGCTTCAGCAGCTCAATGTATTCCTTAAACGTTCCGGTCCATGCCAGCTTTTCACTCTCCGCCTTGTACGCCGATATACGTTTCAAAATATCCATGCCGTACCTCCTCTCGTCCATCCCGGGATGCTGCCTGCCATTATTTCGACCACGGGGTGACCATCTATCCGTTGTTCCCACTGACCGGCAATTTGTTGAAGTACTACATTTCTATGCATCTGTACGGGGGAAGTTGCCCTATATTTTAAACGAGATTTCATCATCTTTCGTGTTTCTTTCCCATCAGCTCCATAAAACCCCGCAACGATGTCAGGTTCAAGAAGGCCAAAGATGCCTGCGCCCTATGTTTTTTTCCGGTAAAGACCAGCAGCCGCCTGCGAATATGAAGCCATTTGGCCGGACGTTTAAAATCTGCATCATTCGCATATCAATCCGCTTAATTTGCAAAAGGGTACAAGGAATACGCTATAACTGCAATAATGCAAAATTGACTGTCTTTCATTCGTCAAATCCTGATAAAACCAGACTGATGTGACAAAAAGCAGGTCAATCTCCGGGGGCATTCAGGTCGAATGAAGGCGCTTCCCTAAAAGTTTGAACAATCAAAATAAATGGCTGAGTACCCTGCCCGAATATGTTATAATCGCCAAAGACGCTAAGGGAAAGGAGCGCCACTCATGGCAGTCAAGCATGAAACCGAACTCTACAAGCCAGTCAAAGCCTACTTTGAAGCCATGGGCTTCGAAGTGAAAAGCGAGATCATGCATTGTGACCTTGTCGCCATCCATCCGCTGAGCGGCGAGACCATTCTTGTTGAAATGAAAAAAACCTTTACGCTCCCTCTTCTACTGCAGGGGATTGAACGGCTGCGGCTGAACGGCCAGGTCATGCTTGCGATTGAACGCAACCGCAAGAAAAGCGGCGCTCACAATCAGCGCTTCGGCGATTTGACCGAGCTGTGCCGGATGCTGGGCCTCGGCCTGATGACCGTTACCTTCTTCAAGACGAAAGCGCCGGTGCTCGATGTGCTTTGCGAGCCGGGCGATCCGCCGGTCCGCGGTCAGCGCCCCTTGCGTCAGACGCGTCTGCTTCACGAATTTCGCGAACGAAGCGGTGATTATAACACGGGAGGAAGCACAAGGCGCAAACTTGTTACCGCTTACCGTGAGAAGGCGCTTCGTATTGCCTGGGCTCTCAGCCTGCACGGCCAGCTCCCTCCGCGCAGAGCGGCAGAGCTTACCGGCGTACAGCGGGCCGCCTTTATTATGCAAAAAGATTATTACGGCTGGTTCGAGCGGGTCGAACGCGGGGTATACCGTTTAAAAGAAAGCGGCACTGCCGCTGTCGTGGAATATGCCGATGTGATTAATGCCTGGCTGTCAAGCGGACAGCGGCAGAACCAAATTCAAGGAGGAGAAAGAAATGAGCGATCAATTACCTGAATCCGTCGGATACCGTATCATTGGCCATGTTGACGATTTTACAAGTTTTCCTGCATCCGTTACCATTGACCGTGATCCTTATTTTATTATACAAACGACAGGCCAAGAAGATGCCCCTTCGGAATATAAGCTGGTATCCGCCATCTGTCCTCATGCAGGCGGCGTTGTGCGGCCTTGGGAGAATGAATTGATCTGCCCGCTGCATTACTGGTCGTTTGATTCGACAACCGGACAATCCACCAACGTGCCCGGCGAGCAGCTTGACTGCCGTCCCATCCAGATCCATGAAGGGCAGTTCACGATTGCGGTTTCTTCGTAAAAATCCGGCTGCGCACTTATCTTCTGCATCTCCAGAAAAAGCCCCGATCACCATAGATTGCGGCGATCGGGGCTTTGGTTTTTTTAAAGTCGGGCCGTGAACTCTCCAAGCGCCTCCGCTAAACGCGAAATGCCAAGCGCCATTCGCTCCCCTTCGGTATACGTGAAGTTGAGCCGCGCTGTATGGCGCTGTGGAGCCGCTGCATAGAAGGCTGCCCCTGGTACGAAGGCAACTCCCTTCGTCACCGCAGACCGCAGCAGAGCCTGTGTGTCGAGCGCTTCGGGAAACTCCAGCCACAGGAACATCCCGCCCTGAGGCGTAATCCATTTCACATCCGGCCAATTCTGGCTCTTCAGCAAGTTTTCCATTTGACCCAGACGCGCGCCGTAAGCATCTCCGATCCTCCGGATATGCTCATCCAGCGGAAATTCCCGCAGCAGCTGGTCAAGCGTCTGCTGATCCAGTGTGCTGGAATGCAAATCAGCCGCCTGTTTCGCTTTGGCCAGCATCTGGATAACACGGCGGTCGCCGATGGCCCAGCCGGTGCGAAGCGCGGGAGCGACGGTTTTGGAAAATGTGCTCGTATACAGGACGCCGCCTCCGTCCGCAGCTCCTGCCAGAGAAAACAGCGTTGGAAAATAATCGTTTGCGTTGAATTTAATTTCCCCATATGGGTCATCCTCAAGTATAGGGATACCAAATCGGCTGCACAGCTCCAGCAATCCTTTGCGGCGATCCAGACTCCATACCCGGCCCGTCGGGTTCCCAAAGGTGGGCACGACATAGACCATTCTTGGCTTATGCTCACGCATCAGGCGTTCCGCATCGGCCATGATCATGCCGTCCTTGTCGCTTGGCACCGGAACAATCCGCAGACCGCCCAAATTAAATACCTGCAAACTCGCCAAATAAGTCGGATTTTCGACAAGCACCACGTCGCCCGGCTCCATCAGAACACGGACAATCAAATCGATCGCCTGCTGCGAGCCAGTGGTCATAATCATCTGATCCGGCTCAACCTGCATGCCCTTGGCAGCCATACGGCCGCATAACTGCTCACGCAGCGGCAGATAGCCTTCAGTCAGGCCGTACTGCAAAGAACCCTTGCCCGCTGCAAATACGCGCTGCGCAGCATCGCTGATTGCCTCCAGTGGAAACAATTCCTCGGCGGGCAGACCACCTGCAAAGGAAATGATTTCCTGGCCTTGCGTCAACTTCAAGATATCCCGAACCGCTGAAGATTGCAGCCGCTCCACATGACTTGAGAACCGGTAGTCCACTTTGCTTTCGCCCCCTATGTTAAACCGCTATTTACATTTTACGCGCAATTATGCGGATGGGCAACACCATCGACAGCTGGTGAAAAAAGAATCGGATCCTGTCTTTTGCAGCTTTCTTGCTGTTTATGTCTATTTAAGGTTGTAACAACTTGTTCAAACTTTGCAATTTTCTTTTCCAGCAGGGTTGGGTATAATAGAAGAAGCGTATTGGAGGTGTGCAGGATGACGATAAAGTTCCTGATCGTGATAGTTGTCTTTCTATTGTTCCTGGTCGCCATTGTCACTTCGTCCTACAACGATGATAAGACCGAAGGCTTGTAGCAGCATAAGAACCAACGCAAGCTAATCAAGAGACTTATACAGCATACTTAGCTTTGTCTGAGTTGAGAAACGGCTGACGCCGTCTTTTGACGGCGAAGCAATTTTCTCTGAACTTGTAGAAATTTATCGATATAAGACGTTAAACATTCTATAAGTTTTAAACAAAAAAAGAAGCTTCGGGCGATTGATTATCAACCGCCCGAAGCTTCTTTTTTTTGATCCACATCCAAAAACGCGCATGGCAGCAATTCGCCTATGTCAGGTGCGGTAGACTCGGTTATCGAGCCCCGCCGCAGCATCGGCGCCAACTTCAGTTTTATCTGACGATCATGCTGCCGCTTTGTTCATCAGGAGCGGCGCAGGGCATTCATTTCTGTGATGCATGCGGAGCATAAATAACGCTCTTTAAATTCACGGACATCGTCTATCGAACCGCAAAATACGCAGCGAGGACGGTAGCGCTCTAAAATAATATGGTCACCCTGGACAAGAATTTCCACGGGATCGCCTTCATTCATCTGATATCTTTTGCGCAGCGATTTGGGCAGTACAATTCGGCCCAGTTGATCGACTTTACGCACTACGCCTGCCGGTTTCAACGTCTTCACCTCTTCTTGTCATTAATAATTGCGAGTCCATATATAAACATTACGCATCTATAAGCTTTCGTTAAGAAGGGTCATTTTCCTTCCCTTATCAATATTTTCTTAATATCCTGCAAGTAATGTCGAATCTCATCATTAATTATCCCATATAAAGGTAAATTACCTTGTATTTACATTCACTTTAATTCTGCTATTCCAATCCCGTAAAATCCAGCTGCCGGAATGCCTCATAAATAATAATTGCCGCCGAATTCGACAAATTCAGCGAACGTACCTTGTCCGTCATCGGAATTCTCATACCCGTTTGCGGATAAGCATCCAGAATCGATGAAGGCAGCCCCTTGGTCTCTTTGCCGAAAACAAAAAAATCGCCATCCCGGAACGTATGATCCGAATAACGGGTATGAGTCCGCGTGCTGGCGCAAAAAAAGCGACCTTCCGGAAATAACTCCGTCAGTTCGTCAAATGAATCATGATAATGAACCTTTACCGCATGCCAATAATCCAGCCCTGCTCGCTTCAAGGTCCGGTCATCCGTATTGAAACCCAGCGGACGCACCAGATGCAAATATGTGCCCGTAGCAGCGCATGTTCGGGCAATATTGCCTGTGTTAGCCGGAATCTCCGGCTCGACAAGCACGATGTGAAAAGCCATTATAACTTCCCCTTTCAATTTTACAATTATCTTACGACTTCCAAACATTTAACACAGGGTTTACGTAGCCTTAATCTTATGAGAAATGTTACTTGTCATAATGGAGGCATAACGAGAGTAAAGGAGAACAGGACGATGAAGAAGAAAATTTTAGTCGTTGATGACGAACCTTCCATCTCCAAGTTGATCGAATTTAATTTGAAATTGGCTGGCTATGACGTGCGCTGTGTCCAAGATGGCGAAGCCGTTTTTGACATATTAAAACCATTCCGACCCGATCTGATCGTACTCGATCTGATGCTGCCCAAAATGGACGGCATTCAGGTCTGCCGCGAGCTCCGCAAACAGAACAACGCGGTTCCGATCGTGATGCTGACGGCACTGCAGGATGTGACCGACAAGATCACGGGCCTTGACAATGGCGCAGACGATTACATGACCAAGCCTTTCTCGCCGCAAGAGCTGCTATCCCGTATACAAGCCGTTTTCCGCCGTACCCTGGTCCTGCCGGGCGCTAGCGAGAACGTTGTACATGAGATCGGCCAGCTGACTGTATTCACAGAGCAGCGTGAGGTTCAAAAGGATGGCAAAAGCATTGATTTAACACCCAAGGAGTTTGAGCTGCTGCTGTTTCTTTGCCGCCATCGCGGAAAAGTGCTCAGCCGCCAGCAGCTTCTCTATGGCGTATGGGATTATCATTTTCTCGGTGACACGCGGATCGTTGACGTTCATGTCAGCCATCTTCGCGACAAAATCGAGAAAAATGCGCGGACGCCTGAGTACATTATGACAGTACGCAATGTAGGCTACAAGCTGACCGGCCCAAGCGCTATGGAAAACCTTCACCAAACAGCAGATTAATCCTTGCATAACAATAGACCGCCCCATCTTCGACATCGTACGAAGAATCGGGCGGTCTATTTTATTTATGCCATCAGGCTTATGCCCTATTCCTTAGCCGTTACGCTTCTGGAAGTCGCTCATAAACTCGGCCAGTGCTCTGCAGCTCTCTACCGGCACGGCATTATAGGTGGATGCCCGAAGGCCGCCCACGCTGCGATGGCCCTTCAGACCTACGAAACCATGATGTTCCGATTCCTGTACGAAGCGCTTCTCCAGTTCTTCGGTATGGATCCGGAATGTGATATTCATATCCGAGCGGCTGGACGGGTCTGCGAATCCCCGGTAAAATCCGCCGCTTTGGTCGATTCTATCATAAATCAGTTTGGTTTTGTCGCGGTTGATCTGTTCGATGGCCGCAACGCCGCCTTTGCCCTTCACCCATTTGAGCATAAGCCCGGCCAGATAGACCGAGAAGGATGGCGGTGTATTATAAAGGGAATTATTTTTCACATGGGTATCATAACGCAGCATGGTCGGAACACTCTTGGGACTTGCAGCGACCAGATCCTCCCGGGCGATTACAATGGTTACCCCGGATGGACCCAAATTCTTCTGCGCCCCTGCATAAATCATTCCAAACTGGCTCACATTCACCGGACGGCTCATAATATCGCTGGACATATCTCCAATCAGCGTCAGATCGCCGGTCTCTGGAAAAGCTTTATACTGCGTCCCCTCTATCGTTTCGTTGGAGGTAACATGCAGATAAGCCGCATTAGCCGGAATCTGGATGGTGGACAAATCCGGAATCCGGTTAAACTTGTCCGTTTCCGAGGAGGCAGCCACCGCTGTCTCTCCAAATAGCTGCGCTTCCTTGATCGCCTTCTCCGCCCAGCTTCCTGTCATCACATAAGCCCCAACCTTGCCTGCCGGAAGCAAATTCATCGGTACCATGGCAAATTGCGTGCTTGCTCCGCCTTGCAGAAGCAATACTTTATAGGAGTCCGGTATCCCTAATAATTCGCGAAGCAGGGATTGCGCCTCATTATGAACCTCTTCATAGATCGCGCTGCGATGCGACATTTCCATAATCGACATGCCTGAATCTGCAAAATTGATAAATTCCTCTTGCCCCTGCTGCAATACTTCCAGCGGCAGCGCAGCCGGTCCTGCATTGAAATTATATGCGCGTTTGGTCACCCTTACCCACTCCAGTCTTCTTTTCACATATGGCTAACTATAACAAGTTTGAGGATTGGCATCAAGTAAAATAGTCACAAGAAGAACCGGCTAACGCCACCCATTTGCGGCGCAGCCTCCTTCATAAATATAAGCAACATACACTGGATGCTTAGGCTTCCTTCTATGTTGAAAAAAATGACTCTCCTCTTGGGAGGAACGCATATTCATCCCTCTGTTTCCCCTTAATTCGGGAACAAGTCAGACATAAAAACGAACCCTCCACGTCGGAAGGGTTCGTGATCGAAATAAGTGCGTAATGATTAGCTGATTAGCAGTCGAAATACAGGCTGTACTCGTGAGGATGAACACGGATGGATACAGCTTTGGCTTCCTGGCGCTTGAATGCTACGTAGTTCTCAACGAAGTCTTTGGAGAACACGCCGCCTTCTGTCAGGAATTCGGAATCGGCTTCCAAAGCGTCAAGCGCTTCGTCAAGCGTTCCCGGTACCGAACGGATTTCTTTCTTCTCTTCATCAGACAGCTCATAGATGTTTTTGTCGAAAGGACCATAACCGAGAGCGACTGGATCGATTTTGCGTTTGATGCCGTCAAGTCCTGCAAGCAGCATAGCTGCGAAGCAGAGGTATGGGTTAGCCGTGGAATCCGGTGTACGGAATTCAATACGACAGCCTTTAGGCGTTACAGCTGCAACCGGAATACGGATCGCTGCGGAACGGTTACCTTTGGAGAATACCAGATTGACCGGAGCTTCGTATCCAGGAACGAGTCGTTTGAACGAGTTCGTCGATGGGTTGGACAATGCGATCAGCGCTGGAGCATGGTGCAGAATTCCGCCGATGTAGTGCATGGCCATCGGGCTCAGGTTTGCATAAGCACCTTTCTCATAGAACAACGGTGAATCGCCGTTGAAGATGGATTGGTGAACGTGCATCCCGCTTCCGTTATCGCCAAACAGCGGTTTCGGCATAAATGTAGCTACTTTGCCGCTCATGCGGGCTACGTTGTGCACGATGTATTTGTACTTCATCAGGTTGTCTGCAGTTTTGGTCAGCGTGTCGAAGCGGAAGTTGATTTCTGCTTGGCCTGCTGTGGCAACTTCATGGTGATGACGCTCGACGCGAAGGCCGGTTTCCTGCATCAAACGAACCATTTCGCTGCGGATATCCTGCTGTGAATCAACCGGAGCAACCGGAACATAACCGCCTTTAACGCCAACTTTGAACGCCAGGTTGCCGCCTTCTTCCTTGCGGTTGGTGTTCCATGCCGCTTCTTCGGAGTCCACGAAGTATGAAGAAGAATTCATGGAGCTTTCGTAGCGAACATCGTCGAAAATGAAGAATTCGGATTCCGGTGCGAAGAATGCCGCCGTACCTACTCCGGATTTTTTCAGAAACTCTTCCGCTTTGTGCGCAATGCTGCGCGGATCGCGGTCATAACGTTCGCCGTCAGGCGTATGAATATTACACATGATGTTCAGCGTCGGATGCTCCGTAAAGGGGTCCACATAGGCAGTTTCCGTGTCAGGCATCATCACCATATCGGATTCTTCAATACCGCGGAAGCCCGGGATCGAAGAACCGTCGAATGCGACGCCATTCTCGAAAGTTTCCTCTTCTACTTCTGTCGAAGGAAGCGTAATGTGATGAGCGCGACCAGATAAATCGACAAAACGGAAATCGACAAACTGAATCTCGTTTTCTTTAATAGTGTTTAATACATTTTGTGCTGACATTTGAAAATTTCCTCCATTTCCGAACGTTTGCTTAGTATTGAACCTTGAATGTTCAATTTTTCACCGAAACCATGAGGTAATTATAGAATTAAGCCTAGCACCCGTCAATACTTATGTCAGATATTTTTAACGCATTTGTCAGGTATCTTCACACATTTGTTGGAATGTTTTCAATAAGACGATTGACACATAAGAATAAACGGAAAATGCTGTCATTTGTCAGCGGATTCAGGTTCATCATATATGAAAAACAAGCCAATCCTAACCTGCTTTTTTCATTTCAAAAAAGCTGCAGATGCCTTGCTTGGCAAGGTTCTGCAGCTTCCATTACTTTCCTTGACATGCCAGCTTAGTCTAGCTTAGATCTTCCAGCTGGCGAAGTAGTCGGCAGGCTCTTTGGGAGTGTCAAATTTCTTTCCGACTAGATTCCCAAGCTGCTCCAGCTCCTTCAGGAGGTTGGCGAATTGATCCGGGAACAGCGATTGAACGCCGTCGCCTGTCATCGAGTTGTCAGGATCGGTATGCATCTCAATAATCAGGCCGTTAGCGCCAGCTGCAACCGATGCCTTGGCCATCGGTTCGACCAGCTCACGCCGCCCTGTGCCGTGGCTCGGATCAGATATGACCGGCAGATGGCTGAGCTGCTGCAGCACGGGGATGGCTGCCAGATCAAGCGTATTGCGCGTGTAGGATTCGAACGTGCGGATTCCCCGTTCGCAAAGCATAACGTTCGGATTTCCGCCTGCCAGGATGTATTCGGCGGCATTAAGCAATTCGTCGTAGGTAGCGCTGAATCCCCGCTTGAGCAGAACAGGCGTCTTGATCGTTCCGAGCTTGCGCAAAAGATCGAAATTTTGCATATTGCGTGTTCCTATTTGTAAAATATCCGCATATTCTGCACAGACATCCACATATTCCGGTGTCATAACTTCGGTGATTGTCAGCAGACCATGCTTCTTGCCTGCTTCCGCCATCATTACAAGCCCCTCAACGCCGACACCCTGGAAGCTGTAAGGCCCGGTACGCGGCTTGAATGCGCCCCCGCGAAGGATCTGTCCGCCTGCCGCTTTTACCAAACGGGCGATTTCATCAATCTGCTCCGGCGATTCAACCGCGCAGGGACCGCCCATAATGGCCAGATGCTCGCCACCGATCTTAACGCCCTTGATTTCAATAATGGTATCGTCCGGATGAAAATCCCGACTTGCCAATTTATAGGATTTTGAAATCTTAATTACATTCTCTACACCCTTCATTTGGCGCAAATGCTCCGCCAGCGCAGGCTCGGCTTTTCCGATAATTCCGATCACAGTACGATCCACTCCTCTGGATACATGTGCCTGCACGCCTGTCTTCTCGATATGCTCGACGATTTCACTAATCCGCTCTTCTGTAACATGGCTGTTTGTAATGACGATCATAAGATACCCCTTTTCCCGCTTCAACGCGTGTTCGCTTTTATGCTTTTAAGCTTTTAAGCTTTTATGCTTTTAATCGCTAAAGTAAATATACATGAATGTGCCGGCCCCGTCAAGAGGCCGGCGCATGCAAAATCAAATTTCCGAAATCGGCTTGGACTCCAATTGCACCCGTTTCAATTTGCGCTTCTCACGACGCTTGTTGGCGAAGAATTGCAAAGCAAGTCTTACGGGAAAGTAGAAAATGGCTCCAAGGATGATGCCGTCAATAACACCGCCGACGATAAGCTTCAAATTCGTGAGCAAAGCATGATTTATCCATTGGGGCAGAAAATCAATATTGATGCTTATATGCCTCGGCAACACCCATCCACCGACCAAGGTATTGATGAAGGCCACCGGAATAAATATAATCTTCCCGACAACAAAGCCGATCAACGCGCCTGCGAAGCTTGCCCTCAGCCAGTATATCAATGGAAAAATAAGAAAGAAGGCAAGTCCGTAGGTAGGCAATGTAAACATTTCAACAGCCATTCCGATTGAAAATCCCAAAGCTACGAAAGAAGGGCCGCCTGGAGCCCTCAACAGCTGCGTATACTTAAGCTTCAGCCAACGTTTGATCGAGCGCGGTTTTCGCGATGCAATCATGGGGGTAGCGCTCTTTTTAATCATACAGAAGTCTTCGTTCTAAGCCTTGGCAATAATTTATCGATATTAACGGTTCGCCGCGCTTCCCATGTTTTGTCGTCTGATTCGTCGTACTGCTCCAGGTAAGCAATAACTTCCTTCGTGATTGGCGTAGGCGTGGAAGCGCCTGAGGTCACAGCCACTCTTGTCTTGCCTTTGAGCCATGTTGTATCGATCTCCGTTACGTCAGATACCCGATATGCCTTCACCCCGGCGATTTCCTCCGACACCTGCGCCAATCGGTTGGAGTTGTTGCTTCGCGGATCGCCAACCACGATACAAAGTTCAGCCTGGCCCGCCTGTTCCGCCACGGCTTCCTGTCTGACCTGTGTGGCGAGGCAAATTTCATTATGAATTTCCGCCGTCGGGAATTTGGCAATCAGCTTGCTTATAATATCTTTAATATCCCATTGCGACATCGTTGTCTGGTTCGTTATGATAATGCGCCCGGTCTGCAGGTTCAGAAGATCGATCTCTTCCTCTCTCTCGATCAAATGAACATGATCCGGTGCAATTCCGATGGCGCCTTCCGGTTCCGGATGAGCCTTCTTGCCGATATAGATGATCTCATACCCTTCGGCGACTTTCTCGCGGATCAGGACATGGGTTTTGGTCACATCCGGGCATGTCGCATCAACGACCGTAAGCCCTCTGTCACGCGCGCGTTCCCGAACCTCCGGAGAAACGCCGTGAGCGGTGAAAATGACCGTTCCACTCTCGATTTGCTCGAGAATCTCCATGCGGTTCTCGCCATCGAGCGTGATGACGCCTTCCCGCTCGAATGCGTCGGTCACATGACTGTTGTGCACAATCATGCCCAAAATATATATGGGGCGCGGCAGTTCCAGGTTTTGAGCGGTCTTGAGCGCCAGCACCATGGCATCGACTACGCCATAGCAATATCCCCTTGGTGAAATTTTGACAATTTCCATACCGTACACCTGCCTTCTTTCCTCAAGCTCAAAAAAGAAACATCTCCCGCTCAAGAAGAATCGGCTCTCGCCATTCTCTGGCGGCATACCAAGTTTCTTCACTTAGACCTTACCGACATTTATAGGTGTGTTAACTTATACATGCTGTTAAGGGTAAGAAGAACCGGCTGCCGCAGACGGCGCAGCAAGCACTTCCTTCAAAAGACGGTTTCGCTCTATTATACCTGATTCGGCTTGTCGAGGAAAGCAATTGGCAGCCATACAATAAAGGTCGTTCCTTCGCCTTCGCGGGTCGATACCTCAACGGATCCGCTGTGTTCATCGATAATCCACTTGGCGATTGACAATCCAAGCCCCGTTCCGGTTGTTTCACCCCGGGATTCATCCGCGCGATAGAAGCGTTCGAAGATGTGGGGGATCGCCTTGCTGTCCATGCCAATGCCGGTATCTCTGATGACAACCCCTGCCTGATTGGAGGCCCGAACCGCGCTGATTTCGACATAACCGGCCGGTGTGTATTTGAACGCATTTTCGACAAAAATAAAAAACAGCTGGCGAAGAAAGTCGGCATGTCCCGCTACTTCCACCCCATCAAGAGGCATTAAATTGCCGATCCGCCACTCTGCCGTGCGCGGCAGCAGCTGGGCCCGGCGGGCAACATCCTCTACGAGCGGAAGCAGCGGCTGAATCGTTTTCTCCATCTCATAGCCTGCATCCGCACGGGCGAGCGCCAGCAAGTCGTTCACAAGGCTGGACATGCGCTTGGCTTCACCGGCAATATCCTGCATCGCCTCCCGGCTCAGCGCAATGCGCTGCGCGTCGCTCTGCAGGCGGTCCAGCGCCGCTTCTGCCTCAACAGGGCTATCCGCTGCCTGCGCGGCTTCCAGTGCCGGAAGCCACATCCGCTCCAGCAGCTCGATATTGCCGCGGATGGTCGTGAGCGGGGTGCGCAGCTCATGAGAGGCGTCCGAAACAAAGCGGCGCTGCGCTTTATAGGCATCATCAAGCACGTTGTAGGTGGTCTCCAGCCGGCCCAACATATTGTTTAAGGTGTCCGTCAGCCGGCCCATCTCATCATTAGGCGCTTCCCGCGGAATCCGGACGCTGAGATCGGAGCTGTGCTGGATTTTGTTGCTGGCCTGGATGACATTCTCAATCGGCCTCAAAGCCTGACGGGCAAGGAACAGCCCCACCGTAAAGGCGATCAGCAGGGCAACGATAGAGGAGAAGACCAGAATCGTCCGCAGATTGCTGAGAAGCGCCTCTTCACGCCCGGAGTAGGCCGCTACCTGAAGCAGGCCAACCAGCGTGTTGCCGGTGCTGTATAACGGCTGCTGGTACACCAGGAACGGATTCCCCGAAACGTCGATATCATCGTAGTAGCCTACCATTCCCTGCATCTCTTCGCTCCTGGGGAAAGGCAGTTTCATGGAAATCGTTGATAAATTCGCAGATTGTGCCGCTATCTGATCACCGTTGGTGTAATTGATCAGCTGAATATACAATTGATTATCGATCAATGCGCCACCATTGACACCTAAATCCATTCCATTGAAATTAATGTTCTTTACAAGCTTGGCCGTCTGATTATTGATCCGGCCTCTCATATCGCTGTAGGCGTTATAATTGACAAAGAAGTAAATCGCCACTCCGAATGCAATCAGTGTTGCTGCGAGCACAACGGAATACCAAAGGGTCAGTTTCAACCGAATCGTCATTTCGGTCAGCCTCCTTCTCCTCTGAGCACATAACCCGTTCCCCGAACAGTCTGAATAAGCCGTTTGTCGGTCTTATCCTCGGTTTTCTGTCTGAGCATTGCGATGTACACTTCAAGTACGTTGGATTCCCCGCTGTAATCGTATCCCCATATTTTATCCATAATTGCATCGCGTGTAAGCACGCGGCGCGGATTTTGCATAAACAGCAGCAGCAGATCAAATTCCTTGGCGGTCAAATCGATTCTCCGGCCGGAACGGATGGCTTCGCGCGAATCCAGATCCAGCGTCAAATCCTCATACTGCAGACGGGTTGAGGAATCCTCAAGCTTGTCGGATTTGCGCCGCAGCAGCGCCCGGACCCGGGCCAGCAGCTCCTCAAGCGCGAAGGGCTTGACCAGATAATCGTCCGCTCCCGTATCCAGTCCCTTCACCCGGTCCTGAATATCGTCCTTGGCCGTCAGCATCAGGATAGGCACGCTGCTTCCGCCTTCACGCACCCGGCGGCATACCTCCCAGCCGTCGATCTGCGGCATCATCACATCGAGAATCAGCAAATTAGGGTCGCTGGTCAGCATTAATTTGAGACCCTCCAGGCCATTATTCGCCGTCACTACTTCGTAGCCCTCGAAGGCGAGGCTTCTGCGGAGCAGGGATGTAATCTTCTCATCGTCATCTACAACCAATATATGCGGTCTCATCTTATTTCCCCCGTCACTTGATAATCGCTTTGTGTTTTATTCCAACTAATAGTATAACGCAGATGGTTATCAAAACGTAAGAATGCATGATGAATATGGAAAAGACTATTTTACAAAAATGGTCATAAAAAAGACGCAAGGCAGCTCATTTCACTGCCTGCGTCTTTTTTCAAGTGGGATTATTGTTCGCCGGTGAATTGAAACTCATTCTTGTCGCCGATGGTTACTTTCAAATCCATCGTCTTGCCATTTCGGATAATGTTCAGCGTCGCTTCATCGCCCACTTTTTTCTTTTGAATCTGGGCAATCAAGTCCTCGCGAGTTTTATATTTGGTGCCGTCAAGTCCTGTGATCACATCATATTGTCTCAAGTCCGCCTCGTAAGCCGGCGATTTGTAGTAAACATTGGAGACAATGGACCCATCTTTGCTGCTCAGTCCAAGCTGCTTGGCAATGGAGTCTGTAATTTCGGCCAGCTCCGCTCCAATGAACGGTACCGGGGCTTTTGGAATCTCTTTGTTGGACTTCAGGGTTTCCAGGTTCTCCTTGATCGTGCTCGTCGGAATCGCGAATCCGATGCCTTGCGCCTGCGAGCTGACGGCCGTATTGATTCCCACGACTTCACCTTCCAGGTTAATCAGCGGTCCGCCGGAGTTGCCCGGGTTAATGGAAGCGTCGGTTTGCAGCAGATGCTCGTAGTTGCGTGTACCTTCCGTATCCTGAATGCTGATCGGACGTTCCTTAGCGCTGAGAACTCCCACGGTTACGGTGTGATCGAAGCCGTATGGGTTACCGATAGCTACAACCCAGTCACCGATGTCAATGGAATCGGAATCGCCTATAGGAAGCGTCGGGAAGTTGGTTCCTTCCACTTTCAGCACAGCCAAATCAAGATTATAGTCGGAGCCGAGTTTTTTGGCCACCAGCGGTTCTGCGCGGCCCTGAACCGTGACTTTAATTTCGTCTGCATCTCCCACGACATGCTGATTGGTCAAAATGTAGCCGGTAGAGTCGAAGAAAAAGCCGGTTCCCAGACCTTCCGGCGTTAGATCGCCGCTGCCCCCGCCTTGATCGCCGCCGCCGCCGCCCTGGCCGTTCTCATCCGGGGCTCCCCCGAATTGATCTCCGAAGAACTGGCGCAGGAAGTCATCATTCAGTCCGCCGCCCTGGGAAGCGCTCTGCTTCACGAAGGTTTCGATTTTGACGACAGCCGGGCTTGCCTGTTCGAAGATTTGGGCAATATTGTTCGGGCGGACCACATCGGCTGCCGTCGATACTTTGCCGTCATCACCGGATTTCGTGACTGCCGCCGCTGCCTGGTTGGATGCAGGCGAGAGGGCTGTCTGCGCCCCGGTGAACCAGTTCTGCGAATCTGAGGCAAACATCAATGCTCCGACCGCGACCACGCCGACCATGAACGATGCGAAAATCGCCTTGAATGAAGTACGGCGCTTTTCCTTGACCTGCCAGCCGCCTCTGGCCGACTGTGTCGGCGCGAACGCGCGCAGCTGCTGCGGAGGCGTCATTTCCACCGGTTGGCTGTCCGGGATGGATGAACCGGGAACGTTATTCTGGTCTGGGGTGCTCATCGATTCTTCTGATTGCTCCGAGCTGTTTGCTTTGAAAGGGCCGTAGGAATAATAATAGGAAGAAGACTTCGGTCCTGACGATGGCGCCGGCTCATCCGCCGCTTGCGGTTGAAACGGCTCAGCGTCATTTTCTCGCTCCCCGTTATTGTGCTCCTTGTTGTCTTCATCTCTGCGCGGTTGAAAGAAATCGTCGAAAGAATTCTTTTTGTTCTGATCGTCCATGTATATCTCCTCCTAAGTATAATGGTTCCCCATGATAGCTATTATTAGGTTGCGGCTTATCGTCTTAAGACTATTTTGCACAATCTACCTTAAATCAAACTTAAAAATCATATAAAAGGAAATAAAAAAACCGGATCATCTAGGTATAAATAGACGCTCCGGACTTTTTTTAATCGTTTTTTAATCGTTTAATGGGGAAACAGCTGCTCAACCTCGCCCAGCACATGCTTCGCCTTGTCGATCCATTTGGAATCAATTTCGGCATCGGGATCTGTCGGGCCCTGAAATTGATTGATCAGGCCTCCCATCACCCGCGGCACGGTATCTTCATCCAGTCCCTCATTGTATACATGCCTGAGCACAAACGGCTGCCCCATCTTGATCCGGGCATGATTATCATCCGACTCGCTGTCCACGTTGCCGCTGACTACGTCGAAGGGAAGCCGCAGCCATACTTTATGCGCTTCATCGAGAAAACGGTCAAATGAACCGCCCTCATAGCTCCAGCTGCCGCCAAGCGCAAATTCATGCTCCTCCAGCGCGTTCTTCATCTGGCTAAATTCATGCTCGCGGGATTCCAGTTTGGATGAAAGTGGGATCATAAGGGTTGCATTCTCCTTTTGATATAGGTTAATGCCTTTACAATGCCCGCCGATTCCCTCTTTTATCCCGTCTTCACCCAACCCTTGCGGTGCGCAAGCACAGCCAGCTGAGTCCGGTCCTCGAGCTCGCATTTCATCAGCAGATTGCTGACATGGGTTTTAACCGTCTTGATGCTGATATGCAGCTCTTCGGCGATTTCTTTATTGGCGCGCCCTTCCGCAATCAACAGCAGCACTTCCTTCTCCCGCTCGGTCAGTCCCTCGTCCTCTCCCTGCGTGGTTGTCCGCTGGCGCAGGCCGCGGGTCAGTGCCTGCGACACATCCGCCGTCATAACGGGCATCCCTTTGACCGCCCCGCTGATGGCATAGATCAGCTCTTCTGCGGACACGGTCTTGAGCACATAGCTGACTGCCCCGGCTTCAACGGCCGCGACCACTTTCTCGTCCTCCAGAAAGCTCGTCAGCATGACGATTTTCATCTCCGGAAACTCTTTCATAATAGCGCCTGTAGCCTCGACGCCATCCATAATCGGCATCATCAGATCCATAAGTATAAGATCGGGACGTTCCTCCGCACTCAACCCGCGCAGCAGCTTCAGCGCTTCAGCGCCGTTGGCAGCCTCCGCGACCACGTCAAATTTGGACTCCAGCATTAAGTAAGTGCGAAGTCCTGCACGCACCATGTCATGATCGTCCACGATCATAATTTTCCATTGATTACTCGAGTTCATCCGGACCGGCTCCTTTATTCACATAATTCGGCAGCGTCACGCGCACCCGTGTTCCACTTCCCGGCTTGCTGATAATTGAGGTATCCCCGCCAAGCTTGTTGGAGCGTTCCCGCATCGTCGATAAGCCGTATGATCCCCGCTTCACCATATCGGCCCGAAAGCCTGCTCCATCGTCCTGCAGCGTCATCACAATTTGCCGTTCTGTCTCGGCAAGGGTAAGGAAAGCCGTCTGCGCCCCCGCATGCTTCACAATATTGGCCATGGCCTCCTGAATAATCAGGAACAGCTGATGCTCCTTGGCCTCGGAAAGCTTCTCCTTGATCCGCCATTCCAGAACTCCTTGCAGGGCGTTCTGGCGGCAATAATCGGGAAACCATTTGTCGAGCGCTTCCTGAAGCGAACGGCCTTCAAGCTCCATGGGCCGCAGCTGGGCGATAAAGCCCCTCATTTGCTTCTGGGCCAGCGACGACATCGAGATAAGCTGCTCCATAACGGAAGCAGCACGCTCCTGGTTTATTTCCAGCAGCTTGGGCAGGGATGAGGCCGACATATGAATAGCAAACAATTGCTGGCTGACAGTATCATGCAGATCACGGGCCAGACGCTTGCGCTCTTCAAGTACGGCAGCTTCATTGGAAGCAGCCTCGCGCATGACCTGCTCCTCGCCTGTTTGCTGGATGAGCTGCGTCCGCTGATCAAGCGATTCCAGCATATCGTTGAATTCCCGAAATACAGCCGTAAAATTACGAGCTCCCTCCTCCGGCAGCCTTGCCGTGTAATTGCCATGCGATGCTTGTTTCAGCCCCAGATGGAGGATATCCATCCGCCGCTGAATCCGCTGGGCCGCCCAATAGCCGAAGCCAGCGCTGATAAGCAGGAATAACGCCGTAATACCGATCCAGAGGTCATTGTTATTGACCTTTGGATCGGCAATTTTACTGCCAATATTCCATAAAAGCACAGAGATCGAGGAGGCGGCCGCGAACATCAGAATCATGTCCCATTTGCTGTTTCGAAACAATCTCACCATCATAAGCGGAATCAACCTACCTTTGTCACGCGAACATCACCGATAAAGGTGCTGACGACAAGCTTGATTTTTTTATCTGTTTCCTGGAAATACGCCGTTTCTACATTCATATTTTTGAAAATCCCTCCCTCTTTGCGGTCGAGCACGGCAACGTCCCCGATAAAAGCGCTCGAGATCACATTGCAGCCGACTTCAAAATCATTGGGCAAAAACACCTTTACATCGCCAATAAATGAAGAAATATTGATTTTGGTTACGCCGAACGGGATCTGCGCTTTGGTCAGGTCCAGCACCGTATCCCCGATAAAATGGGAGATATTCATCGGTTTTAATTCCCAGTAATCCTGCCCGACGTATATATCTCCGATAAAACCGGAGCGATTCTGCGCATTCGGATCCTGATTCCACCACTCAACCCGGTCATGCCGCTCGCTGTCCCGTCCGTGATGACGATGTACCCGATGGGCGCGATGCTCCATGCGCTCACGCAGCCGTTCGGCTTTCCTCGCCCACCGCTCCATCTTCTCATGGTAATACTGCTGTTCATGCGGATTCCTGGGCCCCTCATAATCTCTGCCGGGATCAGTGCCAGGCTCACTGCCGGGGTTGGCGCCGTTACCGCTCTGCGCACCCGGGCCGAAGGGATCGGGCGGCGTCTGCCCCTGCTGCGGGGCCGGGTTCTTGGTTAGATCAAATGTGGACTTCGGCTCGGCCGGCTTGGTCGGATCCGGATGAAGCGGCGGCGCGGGAGGAACCGGCCGGTCGCTTGGCGGGTAATTATAGGCTTTCCAATCATCCGGCGGGGTCGGCTTCTCCTTTGGCTTGGGCTTCACAATGAGCCGGATGCCGACCAGTATGATCACGAAAGGAACCGCATAGCGGATCAGCTCTCCCATCGACCAATTGAACCAGTTCAGATTCCGCCCGAGGAAGACAAAGCCGACGATCATAATAATGGCGCCGCCCCAGGAGCCCCCGCCGCTCGTCCGGTGCTTGACCAGCTCCTGTAAACCAAAAATCAGCAGCAGGACGGGCCAGAAAACTTTGAAAACATCGCCTAGATCAAAGTTCACGACGCCGCCTTGATCAAGCAGCAGCGCTATCCCCATGACTACAATGAACAGTCCCCACATCATACGGCCTAAAAAATTTCCATTCATGAGCACCTTCAGCTCCAATCGCTATTCTCAAGTTTGTATACCCAGTATAACGTAAGGTTTATATCGCTAAAAGGGTCTCCCGATTGAAGCTTCACTACGACCAGAGACCGAGGCCTGCTTGAGGAGCGAAAGCTATGTGTGATCTCTCATCACTTCCTGCGTTGACATGATTGACACGGCGCTTATATAATGATGAACGGACCAGGAGTTAGAGATAAAACCTTACATGAAATTTATAGACAGGAGATGAACGTATGGATGTGGCCACACTGTCCAAGGGGCTTGACACCATTTGGGTGGTCCTGACGGCGGCCATGATACTGCTTATGGAGGGCGGCTTCGCTTTGCTTGAGGCCGGGTTTGTCAGGCAGAAAAATGCAGTCAGCATTATAATGAAAGTATTCGTCGATATTACGTTCGGCGCCTTAATTTTTTATTTTATCGGCTTCGCACTCATGTATGGCAAAGATGCCGGCGGCTTCATCGGCACCACCGGATTCATGCTGGGCGGGGACCTGTCCCACATCAACCTGAATATTACCCATGACACATACTGGCTGTTTCAATGCGCATTTGTTATCGCGGTCATTTCCATTGTATCCGGGGCCGTAGCGGAACGAATCCATTTTCGGGCCTATATCTTATATACCATTGCAATGACCGGTCTGATTTATCCGCTGGCCGGACACTGGGTATGGTCCGTTGGCGGATGGCTGGGCAAGCTCGGTATGATCGATTTTGCAGGCTCAGCCGTCATTCACGCGCTTGGCGGCTTTTCGGCTCTGGCCGCAGCGATTTTCATCGGTCCGCGAATCGGCAAATTCACAGCGGACGGCAAAAGCAATATTGTTCCCCCGTCCAATTTGCCGCTGGCTTCCGTAGGCGCCTTTATTCTCTGGTTCGGCTGGTTCGGCTTTAATTCCGGCAGCACCTTGAGCGCCACCAACGGCTCCATCGGGCATATCGCCGTCACTACGATGCTGGCGGCCTCCGCAGGCGGCGCGGCCTGTATCTTGTTCACCATGTTCCGCTATAAGAAAGCCGACCCTCCCATGGTGATCAATGGTTCCCTGGCAGGTCTTGTCGGGATTACGGCTGGCTGCTCCTTCGTGTCCGACCAGGCGGCTATCCTCATCGGAGCATTTTGCGGCGTCATGATGGTGCTGGCTACTGAATTTCTGGAAAGCAGACGGGTTGACGACCCCGTCGGGGCTTTTGCTGTTCACGGAATCAGCGGAAGTCTGGGAGCGCTTGCCGTCGGCCTGTTTGCCAAGCCGGAGCTGACCAAAGGAATCGGCCAGGAATATTACGGGCTGTTCTATGGAGGCGGCTGGCATTTGCTTGGCGTTCAAGCTCTTGGACTGGTCATCATCAGCCTATGGGGCTTTGCCCTGACCTGGGGTTCTCTCTGGCTGATCAAACGGGTTATGCCGGTGCGCGTCTCCAAGGATGAAGAACTGATCGGCCTCGATGTAGGCATCCACGGTGTTCCAGCCTATAATCAGGATCATGATTTCCTCGACCTGGAGCTTCTCAAAGCCAGGAAATAGATATGAAGTCAAAGAATAAGCCGCCCCGGACCGGGACGGCTTTTAATTCATTTCATCGGCTAATTCATCGGAAACGGCAATAATATCGGACGTACCGGAGCTTCTGAGAATCGAACGGGCATTCTCCACTTCAATACGAAGGGCACGAACCTTTTCCATTGGTTTTTTCACATAATGAATGTATTCTACTGCAAGATGATGATCCGGCTTCTTGCCGGAAAGCAGCCTGCGCAGAGTCGACATCGACTGATACGAACGTTCTTCGATCAAACGGCGTTTTTCATAACGCTCGACCATCTGCTCGATTTCGGCGATTTCTTGTTCTTTTTTTGAGATATAGGCTTCCAGAAACGGAATGACCTCCGCAGCCTTGCGATGCTTCAACCGGGATGGCGAGGTGGAAACAATCGGATCAGTCATGAGAATTCTCCTATCTCTGCATGTTATCAATTGTCACACCATTAATAGTACACGATTGACTGCTATTTGAAAACCCTTTTCATGCACAATTCGTGTCCATTATTTGACTCCGATGTCAGCTCCAATCACTCCCAGTACCTGGCCATGATCCGAAACAACCGGGACCGAGACCGTCAAGCACGGCTTCTTCGTAATAGCCGAGATATAGACCTCAGAGGTGTACACATTCCCCTCCATAGCACGTCTCCACCATTCACGTCCTTTGGCATTGAGCAATCCCGCTTCCGGCATCGAGAAGATAAAAGCCCCGTCGCCGCGGTTGGACCATATTGCCTCAATCCCGGAACCCCGCTGCATGAACTGCGTTAATTTCGCCTGATGGCTGTTCTCATCCAGGATGAACGCAGAATCCTTCGCCAGCAAAGCCAGCTGATCAATAATCCCGCTTACGCTCTCGGGTATAATAGCCGTCTTGCTCTTGAATCCGACCTTCTGCACGGCGTGCGAGAAAGCATCCGATGACCGCCCCAGATTCACCCGGACACGATTCAATTTGCCGATCTGGCGGCGCTGCTGATGCGTCAGCTCCAATGTTTCATCCACGTTGCCCATCGTCTGATTGACCGCATCCACGACTTCCTTGAGCATTGATGTGGTATGTGTCATATGCTCCGTCTGCCGCCTGCTCGCAATGCTGCTCCTGCCAATCAGCGTATCCACCTCCTGGATCCGGGTAAAAACATGGTCCATCCGTTCTTTGGTTTGTGCCATTTCCAGAGTACCGCGCTCAACCGCCGATTTTTCCAAATCAACGGAAGTGACAACCTGACGAACCCCGCTCTCGATTTCCTGGACCAGCCCGCTTGAACGCCTGACCGCCTCATGGCTCTGCTCCGCCAGCTTCTTGATCTGCTGGGCTACAACAGCAAACCCCCGGCCGTATTCCCCGGCATGCGCCGCTTCGATGGAAGCGTTAAGCGCAAGCAGCGAGGTTTGGGAAACGATTTCCTGAATGAACTCATTGATTTCATTAATGCGCGAGGTTTGTTCAATCAAATCACGGATATGCTTATCCACTGCACTATTGTACGTATGTAAATCAGTCATAACCTGATCTGTATTCGTAAGCAGACGGCGAGCCTGCAGCACATCTTCATTGGCAGACTTGCTCTGCCGGTCAAGTTGCTCCGCCGTTTCACTGATTTGCTCAGCCGAGGCTGCCACTTCCTGAAGGGTGGAGAAGGTCTCCTCAATCCGTTCCATGGCTTTTATGCTGGCCTCACGCAGCTGACCTTCGGTCTCTGCCGATTGATCAGCAATTTGAGTCAATTCGCCTATGGATTGATTTACTTCCTCAACCGCTGCCGTAAGCTGATCCGAAATAACTATTGATTCGTTAATTAATTGCTCCATAACTTCACTCTCCTGATTCTGCCGCAACGGCAAACTCAAGCTCTCAGCCCCTGCTCCGCGTGACCAAAGGCGCTGCAAAACGATTCATTCAGGTAACCACCTTCAGAAGAAATATGTCAGAATTAGTAACATTATAATTCAGCATTTGACAAAAAGAAAGAGGAACCTTGTCGGCTCCTCTTGTCATGACCGTAGTCATTTATTTATAAACAGTGTTATTTCTGCGCATTTTGCGAAGCTGACTTGTTGAGCGTATTCGCAGTATTTGCTGCAGCCGCTGAATTGTTATCTTGGGCAAACTCCGAGTTGAATTGGTTGGAGGCTGCCTTTGTTTTGTTGTTTTTGTTTTTCGCCATTGTACTCACCCCCCGTACGCCTTTAGTATGGCATAGCGGAAAGTCATTTATGTAACCAAAAACTTCACATTCCCTGGGCGTCAGACTGCTTGTCCAGCTTCTTGAGCTGCAGCTTGCTGCGATGGATTCTGGCCTTGACCGTCCCTAGCGGCACGTTCATCGCATCGGCAATTTCCTGGTCCTTGAATCCATAATAAAACTTGTAAAGCAGCATAGTACGGGAGCGGGGGTCCAGCAGTGCCAGCAGCTCGGAAATTTCAAATTGCAGCCCCGCTTCATCCTGATAGCCCGCTTGCGCCTGTTCTTCCTGCGCTTCAGTCCAGCCGTAGCCCTGGGAGCGCTTTGCCTGTCTGTTGATATTAATCGCCGCGTTGGCCGTAATCGTTTTGGCCCAGGAATAAAGTTTGCTTTGTTCCCGCAGAGTATCCTGCTTCGTCAGAATGCTTACCCAAGCTTCCTGGACGGCATCCTGAGCGTCTGATTTATTAATAACTTTGGAATAGGCCACTCGAATCATTTGGTTATATAGTTCCCGCAGTCGATCTTCAACCTGCTCAAGGTCAAGATCCTTCTCTCCATCATCTTCTAAAAAATGGTAATTAATACCCACAGGTAACCGCCCCGCTTATTTTGATGATAGCGTTTACAGCCATAATATCATATTTTTCCAATAAAAAAAAGAAGGCGATTCAACAAATTTCAAGTTTGTTGAACAACCCTCTACATATTTTTCAAGATTCCAAAAGAGCAGCCGGTATAGGTCCTTCTGCAGTAACCGACTTATTTAAGGACCTCAGCCATGATTCCGACACTTTTCCGTCACCCTGCTTGATAACCTGCACTTCAACGGTCCGTTTGCCCCATTGCTTGTATACCTGCTTACGGGTCTCAAAATATAAATCGATTTTATGACCCTTGATCGCTGAACCCGTATCTGCTACTACGCCATATCCGTAACCCGGAACATAAAGCAGGGTCCCGATAGGAAAAACCTTGGGATCCGCCGCAATGGTCGAAACGATATCCCGTCTGACCTTAACTCCGGAATACGTGATTCCGTACAAGGGATGGCCCGGCTTCTTCCCAGTCGATTCGACGCCTGCTGTATAGCCGGTTGCGACCACCTTAATATGTTTCCTTGCCTGAGTCTTCTTATTGGCTTCTTTCACCTTGCGCGCAGGTTTCTTCTGATCCATAACCGCGTTTGCAAGGTTTAACGGCTTGATAACTTCAACAGCAGGAGCATCGGCTGTCTCCTTCTTGCTGGACGTGCTGTTTCCCGAAATCGTTGTTACAATTACCGCCCCTGCAAGTATAGCTGCGAGCAGGAAGCGGAAGATGGGCATGCTTGTCTTCATTTGGATGTAGTCCCCCCTATGAGGAGGTTACCCATATAGAGCAAGCTTTATTCACGATTCTATCAATTGGCAGATAGTTTAATAGTGAGGAAGAATTTCACATCGCCGTCGATTAAGCTCGGATAAGTCCATTTCTTCCCCTCCAAAACAGGCAGTTCCGCCGTAAAGTCCAGGTATTGCTGCTGATTTCTATATCTGCTTGGCGCTGATTTCTTCCTGAAGCAAGGAGATCAGTTCAGACACCGGTCTGGCTCCAATGTCGCCTTCGCCGCGTTTGCGCACCGATACTGTGCCCGACTGCGCTTCGTTATCGCCGACAACAAGCATATACGGAGCTTTCTCCAGCTGCGCCTCGCGTATTTTATAGCCCAGCTTCTCATTGCGCAGATCGGATTCCACACGGATTCCTGATGCGCGAAGCTTCTCTTCAACCTCCCGTGCATAGCTCTCATAAGCCGTGGATACCGGAAGGATTTTGGCCTGCACCGGAGATAGCCAGAGCGGCAGCGCCCCCGCAAAATTCTCCAGCAGGAAAGCGGTCATACGCTCCATCGTGCTGATAATCCCCCTGTGTATAACGACCGGCCGGTGTTTCTTGCCGTCATCTCCGACATATTCAAGCTCGAAGCGCTCCGGCAGCAGGAAGTCGAGCTGCGCAGTGGACAATGTCTCTTCCTTGCCCAGCGCCGTCTTGATCTGGACATCCAGCTTGGGACCGTAGAATGCGGCTTCTCCTTCGGCTTCGAAGAAAGATAACTCCAGCTCCTCGGCAACCTCGCGCAGCATCCGCTGGGACATTTCCCACATCTCGTCATTTGGAAAATATTTCTCGGTGTCCTTCGGATCACGGTAGGATAACCGGAAACGGTAATCTTTGATTCCGAAATCTTCGTATACCTGGCGGATCAGCTTGATAACACGGCCGAATTCCTCTTTGATTTGATCGGGACGGCAGAAAATATGCGCGTCATTCAACGTCATGGCACGCACGCGGTGAAGCCCCGTCAGCGCCCCTGACATCTCATAACGGTGCATCGTGCCAAGCTCTGCCACACGAACAGGCAGATCCCGGTAGGAGCGCATTTCGCTTTTGAAAACCATCATATGATGCGGGCAGTTCATGGGACGAAGAACAAGCTCTTCGTTATCCATAATCATTTTGGGGAACATGTCCTCGCTGTAATGCTCCCAGTGGCCGCTCGTCTTGTACAGCTCCACATTAGCCAGCACCGGTGTATAGACATGCTGGTAGCCAAGCCGTTCTTCGAGATCGACGATGTAGCGTTCCATGGTACGTCTTACAGTCGCGCCGTTGGGAAGCCAAAGCGGCAGTCCCTGACCTACCTCGCGCGAGAAGGTGAACATTTTCAGCTCGCGGCCGAGCTTGCGGTGATCGCGTTTCTTGGCCTCTTCAAGAAAATGAAGATGCTCGTCCAGCTGCGCTTTTTTGGGAAACGCGGTGCCGTATATACGCTGCAGCATCTTGTTCTTGGAATCCCCGCGCCAATAGGCTCCGGCCACGCTCAGCAGTTTGAAAGCCTTGATGCGGCCGGTCGACGGCAGATGCGGTCCGCGGCACAGGTCGAAGAATTCGCCCTGATCATAAATTGTCAGCTCCGCTTCAACGGGCAGATCGCGGATAAGCTCAAGCTTCAGCGGATCATCCAGCTCCGTAAAAATCGCGATTGCCTCCTCACGGCTGACAACACGGCGGCGGATAGGCAGATTTTCCTGTACGATCTTTTCCATTTCCTTCTCGATCTTTACCAGGTCCTCCGGAGTGAGGGATTGCTCCAGATCAATATCGTAATAGAAGCCATCCTCGATTACCGGTCCGATGCCAAGCTTGACTTCTGTCCTGCCGTACAGGCGCTTGATCGCCTGGGCCATCAAATGCGCTGTGCTGTGGCGGTATACTTCCAGTCCGTCCGCAGTCTCGACCGTCACAATCTCAAGCGATGCATCCTCTTCAAGCGGCGTATATACATCGACCACCTTGCCGTTGACCTTACCGGCAATAGCGTTCTTCTTAAGGCCGCTGCTAATGGAGCCGGCCACATCCTCAACTGTAGTTCCCCCGTCATACTCCCGTACATTCCCATCGGGAAATTTCACTTGAATCGACATCTTCAACCTCCTGCAGATATGTTGTATGGTGGAATGCAGACAACAAAAAAAGCACACATCCCGTAAAAGGGACGAGTGCCTGTCAGACCCGTGGTTCCACCCTGGTTCAATTGACGCAAGGGCCATAAATGCGCCTTGGAGCCAATCCTTGTGAGCGTTCGGTAACGGGAACGAAACCGGCGCAGCTTACTACCGTCTGTAACGGCTTCAACTGGGCAGCTAAAAAGGGGTATATCCGCCAACGCAGGCGTGAGGGGCTTGCAGCCTGATGGTCCCTCTCTCTGGAACGTGCGTATTGTGAGGCAGATACATGTCTTTCTCAAAGCTTTATATGCAAACATTATAATCCGAGCTTTGCGCAGCGGTCAAGTCCATTTGCGTTTGGCGGTAATCATCCGCGGGGCCAAGACCGGTTCATGCTGCTGCAGATCATGAACTTGCTCGAAATAAAAGGTGCAGCTTGTGCATTCCACACAAAGCTGAACGCGCTGTTCAAAAATCGTCTCCAGCGTCCGCATAACCTGAAGCTCCGGCTGCCTGGTATGAATGACGATATTCTCCGGCGATATCGTGATCAATGTGCTTACAATCATATCCTCCATATTCATTTCCGTTTCCAGCATTTCTGCAACAATCCGGTCAGCCGGCACCGCTTCGAGCATTTGAAATTCCTCATTATAGAGGACGAATTCCGTTCCGCCCTTATGGACAACATGAACGATCGGCAGCTTTACCTCCTGCATGCGAACGAAATATTTCAATAAAGAGATAAATTCCTGATACTGCTTATCCATGACGTATTCATCGACTGCGAAGGCCGCGATTTCCCGGAGCTCCTCCCAATAGGAAGCAAGACGGAAGGTGACATATCCATCCAGATGGATGCGGGTATTGCTGCCCAGGAACTCTTCGAGCTCTGCCGCAACTTTATTTTTCCGGCGGTCCCGGTCGACCCGCAGCATCTCCAGATCCACACTGACAGCTTCATGGGAGCTGGACTCTCCCCCAAATAGCAGATTTTTGCAGTACTGCTCCACCGATTCAATTTCACGGGGCTCTTCATAATGAAATTGCTTCCGGATGATCGAATGCAGCAGCGTCGGCTCCATCTCGGTCAATATATACCGGGCAAAAGCGTTTGCCGCCCGGCGGTAAACAAGTGGGCCGTGCAAAGCAAGGTTGAAATCCTTCATTTCCGCACTGCAGGTTATGGCTCCATATTGAAGATCTGGGGTGCAATGTATGGTGACATATTCGCCGCCGGATCCGGCTTTGTTATGTAAATCGAGGAATTCTTCCTGCAAATATTCGCGCAGCCGTCCAATCGCTTCGCCCGAAGCCGACATCAGAGATACGGTGAACAATTCCATAGGCTCACTCCTACATATTTTTACGTGTTTTTTCTTCTTGTATCAGTATATGGTCCTGCCAGGGCATATATACGATGCATCGAGTGGGTAAATGGTTAGGGATTGGAAAGAAAGAGTATTCGTGGTATATTGAGTTTTGAACGAAGCTGGCCGCTGGAGTGAATATCATGGATTATGAATCGCTGGATTATAACCGTTACCGCTGGAATCGCATGCTTCTTAGCGGATTCTGGTTCATTTTGTTGTTCTCGATTTTTCTGGAATGCTTGTATTTAACGATAACGGAGATTCCATCCCGAGAATTTATTCTCAAATATATGGTGAAGCCCACCGTTTTTCAATTATCGACGCTTCTGCTTGCCGAGACGGGACTACGGGCATTAAAGGGCAAGTATCAGGATTATATTCTAATCATCACCTCGTCTTTATTGGCCTACATTATTGTTTACATCCACAACTCCATTAACTATTTGCTGCTTGGACTTTTCCTGCCTGTCATGGTTTCCATATTCTACTTCCATCCCAAAAAAATGATTTTTGCCTACGTTATAACAATGGCTTCGGTTTACCTGATGTATTGGACCAATAATTTCATGAATCATGACATTACGCTGGTTGGCTTGGTAACGATTACAGTCATGTTCTCCTGCTTCTCGCTGGTCGGCTGGGGCGTTATCCGCCGCGGACGCGAGCTGATCAGCCATCTGAAGTCCTCCTTCGAATCCAATCAGGAGCTTCTCGTCAAGACCATCTGGATGGATAAGCTGGCCAAAACCGATGCATTAACCGAGCTGTACAATCACATGACATTTCATGAGTATTTTGAAAAGCTGATTGAACAGCATGAGGATAACGGCTTGCCGCTTCAGCTGGCATTGATTGATATTGATAATTTCAAGCATGTCAATGATACGTATGGACATCGCGCCGGTGATGTCGTACTGCAAAGGGTAGCCAAACTAATCAGCAGCAAAGCCTATCAGAACGACTTTGTGGCCCGTTACGGCGGAGAGGAATTCGCCATCCTGTTTACGGACAAGCCCATGGCTGAAGCCCTTGAAATGGTGGATAAAATCAGGCTGGAGATTTCCCGGCTGTCTCACGAATCGCTGGGAGGCAAACCCGTAACGGTCAGCATCGGGGTGGGAGAATATTCGGCCAGCGACGGCAAGGAACGGTTCTTCAACCGAGTGGATGCCGCGCTGTATAAAGCCAAGAACACCGGTAAGAACAAGACTGTTATTGCAGCAGCAGATATAGCTGAAACGCAGCTTGCGTAAAACAGGAAGAAGCTCCCTGCAGTGCGATGGTAAGATCGCTTTGCAAGGAGCTTCTTTATCTTTTTAACATCGAAGGCCAAAGTCTTTAGTTCTGCATAACAAAATCATGCTCGACGCCATCCGACTCTTGGTACATCTTCAATATTTCATATTTCGTGTTACGCTGCGCAGGAATCTTGCCCGATTCGCGGATAAGCCGGAGAATCGACTCGATGTTGACTTTGTGGGTCGTTCCCGCGGCAGAGACAACATTCTCTTCGATCATCGTGCTGCCAAAATCGTTGCAGCCGTATTGCAGAGAAAGCTTGCCTACATCAGGTCCCATTGTAACCCATGAGGATTGGAAATTATCAATATTATCCAAGGTGATCCGGCTGATCGCCAGTGTCTTCAAATATTCCTCAGGCGTTGCTTTCTCACGCTTCATATTCGTGTTCTCAGGCTGGAAGGTCCATGGAATAAAGGCCAGAAAGCCGCGCGAATCATAGCCGTTCGCAATACATTCATCCTGCGCTTCACGCACCCGCAGCAGGTGAAGCGCCCGCTCCTCCATCTCTTCCCCGAACCCGATCACCATCGTTGCGGTCGTGTTCATCCCGATGCGGTGAGCCGTCTTCATCACGTCCATCCAATCGGTCCAGGAGCCCTTAAGCCGGCTGATCTTGCGGCGCGTGCGGTCATCGAGAATCTCGCCGCCACCGCCCGGCAGCGAATCGAGCCCCGCCGCATTCAGCTCGCGCATGGTCTCTTCCATCGTTAAGCCGCCTGAAATTTCGCGCATTTTATGAATCTCTGCGGGAGAGAAGGAATGCATCGTGATGCCCGGGAAATGCACCTTGATTTTGCGCAGCAGATCCAGATAATAGGAGAAAGGCAAGGTCGGATTTACACCGCCCTGCATCAGAATTTCAGTTCCGCCCACATCCATCGTTTCCTGGATTTTCTGGAGAATCGTCTCATCGGGAAGAACATAGCCTTCCGGCGATCCGGGAGCGCGGTAAAAGGCGCAAAAGCGGCAGTACACGTCACACACATTCGTATAGTTGATGTTGCGTCCGACAACAAAAGTCGTGATGGGCTCCGGGTGACGGCGCTCCATCAAAATGTTGGCGGCATGCCCCATTTTTTCAATTTCATCGGACTCAAACAATGTTACGCATTCTTCCAGTCCGACCCGTTCGCCCTGCAGCGCTTTATCCAATATACGATCTATATTTTGCATTCTGCGAAAAACCTCCTTCATTATCAATACCGTACGCTATAAGTCCTGCCTACCATTCATATTAACATAAAGCGTACAAACGCGTCATTAATCGCAGCTTTAAGCAAAAGCATGCCTGAATGCCGAAAAACGCGGCTGGTCCGTCAGGACTGCCGCGTATCGTCTATTATCATGTTTTCCGGTATTTATGCGCAAATATGTCTAATTATTGACGCAGCGCCTGATCAAGATCGGCAATCAGGTCGTCAATGTCTTCCAGACCGACGGAATACCGGAGCAAGCCGTCCGTGATGCCGCGCTCATGACGCACCTCGCGCGGCATAGCCGCATGGGACATCATCGCCGGATAGGAGAGAATGCTCTCAACGGCGCCCAGACTGACGGCCACGATCGGCAGCTTCACGCGGCTCAGCACCGCCTTGGCCCGGTCTCCATCGCCAACGTCGAAGGACACAACGGCCCCATAGCCGAGAGACTGCTTCTCGTGAATCTCCCGTCCCGGATGATTCTCAAGGCCCGGATAGAATACTTGTACAACTCCATTATTCTGAACGAGCCAGGACGCCAGTTTGCGCGCGCTCTTCTCACTGTGCTCCATCCGCGCCTGCAAGGTCTTCATCCCGCGAATAAGCAGCCAGGATTCCTGCGCGCCGAGCACAGTGCCCAGACCGTTCTGCAGCTGTTTGAGCCTGCGGCCAAGGCTTTCGTTAGCAGCTACGGCCAGACCGGCCAACACATCGCTGTGACCTCCGAGGAATTTCGTCGCGCTGTGCAGCACAATATCCACTCCAAGCTCAATAGGCCGCTGATGATAAGGGGTCATAAACGTATTATCGAGCATGGTCAGCAGATTACGCTGCTTGGCCCATGCGGTGATCTCCGCAATATCGGTGATTTTGAGCGTCGGATTCGACGGCGTTTCCATGAACACCGCTTTCGTGTTCGGCTTAAGTGCCGCCTTTACCTCTTCAAAACGGGTCATGTCAACAAAGGTCGATTCAATTCCAAGCCGGTCAAGAATGGTTGTAAGCAGACGGTAGGTCCCGCCGTATACATCCTCTGTGACAATAACATGATCTCCGCTCGAGAGAAGCAGAAAGGTCGTAGAGATGGCTGCCATTCCGCTGGAGAAAGCAAAGCCGCGCTCCCCGCCCTCCAAAAGCGCGATATAATCCTCAAGAGCCTGCCGGGTCGGGTTGCCTGAACGGCTGTAATCATAATCCGGCGGGTTAAAAATATCGTGGTGATGAAAAGTGGACGCCTGGTAAATCGGCACACTGGAGGCTCCTGTATGCTCATCGATCTCTGCGCCGAAGTGAATGAGCTTCGTGGCGAACTGCTTGTCCGCTTTCCTTGCGCCATTATCCTGCTGCTGTTCCTGATCTGCCATAGTATTCGTTACTCCTTCCCGATTTCGCGCGCTGCCGCTTCAAGCGCCTGGCCAAGATCCGCAATCAGATCATCGGCATGCTCAATGCCCACCGAGAAACGCAGCAGCCGGTCATCGACGCCGACCTGACGGCGGATTTCTTCCGGAATATCGGCATGCGTCTGCACAGCCGGATATGTCATCAATGATTCCACGCCGCCGAGGCTTTCAGCGAAAGCGATCAGCGTGATATGGCGGAGAATCGGCTCGACATACCTGGCATCCTTCAAACGGAAGGAGAAAATCCCGGTATTGCCTGAGGCTTGACGGCTCTGGATATCATGGCCCGGATGATGGGAGAGACCCGGGTAGTAGACCTCTTCGACAGCCTCATGCTCATACAGCCAGCCAGCCAGACGGATCGCATTCTCCTGATGGCGTTCCATCCGCAGCGCTAGCGTCTTCATCCCCCTCATGAGCAGCCAGGAATCCTGTGCTCCGAGAACGGCTCCGATGGAATTATGCAGGAAGAACAACTGCTCGGACAGCTCCTTGCCTTTGGTGACAATCAGTCCGGCAAGCACGTCATTGTGTCCGCCAAGATATTTGGTCGCGCTGTGAATGACAATATCCGCTCCCAGCTCAATCGGCCGTTGGAAGAAAGGCGTAAGCAGCGTATTGTCCACAATCGTCAGCATGCCCTTGGATTTGGCCCAGGCGCATACCCGTTCAATATCAGTAATCATCATCGTCGGGTTCGTCGGCGTTTCGATCAGAACCGCTTTCGTATTCGGCGTATAAAGCTGGGACAGCGCATCTATATCGTTCGTGTCCACATAAGAGGCCGTCACGCCAAAACGGCTCATGATCCGCTCCAGCAGACGGTAGGTGCCCCCGTACAGATCCAGCGACACCAGCAGATGATCGCCTTGGCTGAACATCGCGAATACCGTTTGCAGCGCGGCCATGCCGGTGCTGCAGGCGAATCCGGCATCTCCGGATTCCAGCTCTGCCGCGGCATCCTCGAGCACCTTGCGCGTCGGGCTCTTCGTCCTTGCGTAATCGAATCCCGTGCTTTGGCCAAGCTGCGGATGACGGAAAGCGGTGGCTTGATAAATCGGGAAGCTCACCGCTCCGGTTACCGGCTCACTTTGGGAACCTATCTGGGCTAATCGGCTTTCAATTTTCATCGTAGGATAAGCTCCTTTTCAGCTCGTATAATGGTATGTTTTAGATGCCTGCTCCCAAATCGTAGGGCGTTTGCTGGTACACGTAATAGTTCAACCAGTTCGAGAACAGCAGGTTCGCATGCGCCCGCCAGCTGGAAAGCGGTATTAATGAAGGATCATTGTTTGGAAAATAATTTTGCGGAACATCGATACGCAGCCCCTTGGCCTGATCGCGGTCATATTCCCATTTCAGCGTCAAAGGATCGTATTCCGAATGCCCGGTTGCGAAGATTTGTCTTTTGTCCTTGGAAGCCACGAGGTAAACGCCGGAATCGGGAGAAGAAGACAGAATTTCAAGATCGGCTATCGGTTCGATATCTTCCCGGCGAAATTCGGTGTGGCGCGATTGCGGCACGTAGAACTGTTCGTCGAAGCCTCTGAGCAGCGGAACATTGCGCTTCTCGAGCGTGTGCGGATAAACGCCGAATATCTTTTTGTCCAGGTCATACTTCGGCACGCCGTAGTGATGGTACAGGCCGGCCTGAGCGCCCCAACAGATGTGCAGGGTCGATGTGACCCTGCGGGCGCTCCAATCCATAATATCCTTGAGCTCTTCCCAGTACGTTACTTCTTCAAACGGCAGATGCTCTATAGGTGCGCCGGTAATGATCATTCCGTCATAATATTCGTGGGAAATATCGTCGAACGATTTATAGAAGCTTTCCAAATGCTCCGCCGAGGTATTCTTCGACGTATGCGTTCTCGGGTTAATCAGTACCGCTTCAACCTGCAGCGGGGTATTGCCGATCAGGCGGAGCAGCTGCGTTTCAGTCGTTTCCTTCGTAGGCATCAGATTCAAAATGGCGATCCGCAGCGGCCGGATGTCCTGATGGAAGGCGGTGCTTTCATCCATTACGAAAATGTTCTCACCCGACAAAATGTCTTTGGCAGGTAAATGATCAGGTACTTTGATTGGCATCTTCTCGTTCACTCCTCATGTTGCGGGTTCCTTAATCGCCTCGCCGGGCAGGCGGGAAACGAAAAAAGCCCCGCTCTGGTGTCAGAGTAGGGGCATAAAAAATATCGTTCATGCGCCTCTCATCTGTCAGAAACAAAATGTTTCCGCAAGAATTAGCACCGTGCGTATAAACGCCGGTTGCCGGGCTTCATCGGGCTAGTCCCTCCGCCTGCTCTTGATAAGAAAGCTTGCTATTTAATTATCGGTCGACTTATGTTTACTTTAAATCATTCCCTTATTCCCGTCAAGTATGAGTGAAATAACAGGCAGGCTATGGTGTTCACCCCATGAGGTATCAGCGCATAAATTACAGTATCATGCGGCCTGCCTAGTTTCTTCTTGAATGGAAAGACACTGTCAGAGTATACTAGACAAGGATTGCATGATTAAATCCCAAATGGATTCCAAAAAGGGGTGTTGACGCATATGGAAGGCGACCCGAGGCCTGCGGGCAACCGCATTGATTACCGGTACTGGAACTTAGCGCATGTCTGCTTACGATACAGCCGTCCATATCGTTCAACGCCGTCCTTCCTGATATAGGTTCGGTCTGCATCGCTATGGTCAGCGTAACGTATTGATAAATGCCTCCCTCCAATCTACCGGCATCCGGGAAAAACCATCATTAAGGAAAGAGAGGAGAGGGATGCGGATGAAAATCCGTCTGGTTAATCAGGGCATTTTTACGACAATTGAGGATATTCATACTGCCACTATTCCGCCCACTGAGGGCTTTTACTGGATTGACGCGGACGTCGACGATCTGGCTGTGCTGCAGCCGATATTCGCCCTCCACGACCTGGCCGTCGAGGATTGCCTCAGCGAGGAAGAACAGCGGCCGAAGATTGAAATTCATGAGGGCCATTATTTCATCGTGATCAACAGCATCCGGTTTGATGACGAGGAGATTTTTCTCAGAGCTTTGAACATCTTCCTCGGACGGCATTATATTATTACGGTGACCAAGCAAAAAATCAACGAGCTGCGCACTTTAAAGCCGATTCTGTGGGAAGAGGAAGTCGGCAGACCGGACAGATTCCTCTACCATCTGGTCGATCTTGTTGTTGACAACTATTTTCTGGTCGGCGACCGCATTGAAGCGCGCATTGAAAGCCTGGAAGAAGATATCCTCATGCATACGAAGAAATCCCATCTGACTGAAATCATCGGTCTGCGAAGTGAAATTTTGTGGCTGAAAAAGGTGCTGGGTCCGCAGAAGGACGTCATCTTCACGCTCAACAAAAAGGATCTGAAGCTCATCGACGATCAGCTGCAAAAATATTTCAGCGATATCTATGAGAATGCGGTCAAAATCGCCGAGACCTTCGAGACCTATCGCGACCTCATGGGCAACTTGCGCGAGGCTTATCAATCCAGTCTGGCCAACCGCGCCAATGAAATCATGCGCGTATTTACGGCACTGACCACGATCTTTATGCCTCTTACCTTCATAACCGGTATATATGGGATGAATTTTGATTATATTCCCGGCCTGCATCTGCATGGCGGCTCCTATATTTTGCTGTTCATTATGCTGTTTCTCGGCTGCGGGATGTTCTATATTTTCCGCAAGAAGGATTGGCTGTGACTGTAGACAGGAGAATCGAATAAACAACAAAAATAACGTCCCCCCGCTACCGGGAGGACGTTATTTTTGTCTGTTATGGACCATTCGAATGCCTCTAGTCCAGGCAGAATCCCGCTGCGCGTACGAAACCAGTCTTCCGCCCACCCTTAGAGCATGAACAAGAATTCTACAAGGCAATCGTGCTTCCTCCGTCATCCACATCATTAGCCAGCGATTCGCGCGCTCCCTTCTCCAGATCCACCCTGGCCAGAAGTACGATGCCGATGACGAAGAAGGCGACAAGCGAAAGTATCGCCAGCCTGCTGGAGCCTGTAATGGTTCCCACAATGGAGAAAATCAGCGGCCCCATGACCGAAGAGAATTTGCTGGACAGACTGAGGAAGCCGAAAAATTCCGCGGTCCGGGATGGCGGCACCAGATTGGCGTAGATGCTCCGGGCAATCGCCTGGCTTCCTCCCTGCACAAGTCCAACCATGAATGCCAAGATATAGAAATGCACCGCATTGGTCATAAAGAATCCCAGAACCACAATCAGAATATAGATCATCAAGGACATATTCAGGGATCGCTTGGTTCCAAGACGCGCCGCCGCTCTGATAAACAGCAGCGTACTTGGATAGCCTACAAATTGGGTAATCAGCAGCGCAATAATCAAGTGGGTAGTCTCGATGCCAATGCCGCTGCCGTATATGGTTGCCATGACAATAACCGTATTAATGCCGTCGTTAAAAAACCAGAATGCCAGCATATACTTGAGGAGCTCAGGGAATTTTCTGGCTGACTTCAAGGTTTGGCCAATGCGCACAAATCCGCTTCTGACCGCGTGGCCCGCTCCGCTTGAGGCTCCCTTGGCCTGCTCTTTGACATTCCTCATAAGCGGAATGGAGAATAACAGCCACCATATGCCGACCGTTGCAAATGCCGCCTGGGTGCCCGTTGTTTTATCCGCAAACCCGAGCATTTCCCAGCCTTCGATCATCACAATATTCAGCGCCAGCAGAAGCCCCCCGCCCAAATAGCCGGCAGCGTATCCTTTGGAGCTGATCGCAGCGCGTTCCTGCGGCGGCGCGATATCCGTGATGAGGCCGTCATAGAAAGTATTTCCCGCCGAATAGCCAATCGTTCCGATCACAACAAGCACGGATGCGAGCAGCCAATCTCCTTCGCCAATGAAAGCCATCGCTCCGCATGAGATCGCTCCTATAACAGCAAAGAAGGACAGAAACCGTACCTTCATGCCGGAGTAGTCTGCGATTGCGCCCATGATGGGCGAGAGCACGGCGACACAGATCATCGCGATCGTCTGGGTATATCCCCAATAATTTTCGGCAGTATTGCCCGTCAGCCCTGATCCTGCGACGGTGTTATAGAACACGGGCATCACCGCGGCCATTATCGTCGTCGCAAAAGCGGAATTCGCCCAGTCATACATCAGCCATCCGCGAACCACTTTACGATTCATCTGCTTATCGCTCCTTCTTCTAGGCACCGCTTCAGATCGGCACCATATCTCTGCTGAACCTTTCGACAGGCACAACATGATTCCTTCTTAAAGTTTTTGCAAAGGGCCGCATGGTCTTTTGCCGTATTCCCGCTTTTCATTTATAATAGTACGATAAGTGATAAAAATCTTTAATCGACAAAGGAGGGTTTCCGTGAACATCAGCCAGCTTGAGACCTTGCTTACCATCTCCAAGACCATGAGCTTCCGCAAAGCCGGAGAATTGCTCAATTTGACGCAGCCGGCCGTTTCCGCACAGGTCAAGAGCCTGGAGGACGAGTTCAAGACCGTGCTGATTGACCGGAACCAGCCTGTCACCCTGACAGACCGCGGGCAGGTATTCCTGGAGCATGCTTCGCGCATTTTGTCCATTGTCGAGGAGCTGAAACAGAAGCTCTCCGACCTGAATGAGACGCCGCAGGGGCATATTCTGCTTGGGACGACCTCCTCGATCGCGATTCAAATCCTGCCGCGCGTTTTGTCTTATTTTCAAGATCAATTTCCGCTGATTAAAACAACCATTCATTCCATGCCTTCCGCACAGGTCATGACCAGTGTGGAGAACGGCTCCGTTGATCTGGGCATTACTTATTTGTCCGAACGAAATCCCAATGTCGAAACTTCGGTCTTATATTATGATACGTACGATCTCGTCGTGTCGCCCGAGCATCCGCTAAGCGGCTTGAAGCACATGCCTGTTGAAGCGCTCAAGGACATTCCGATGATTATGCTGTCGCCAGACACGCTGGGAAGACGTTTTCTGGATAAAATATTCCGCAAATTCAATATCGAGCCCAACATCGTGATGGAGCTGTCCAGCAGCGAAGAGGTCAAACGCATGGTTGAAATCAATCTGGGAGCCGCTGTCGTCTCCAAGCTGTCCATCGCCAATGAAGTCAGACTGGGAACCCTGAAACGAATCAGTGTAAACGAACTCGACATGAGCCATCCCGTCGGTGTCGTCTTCAAGTCCGGACGTTATCTCAATTCCGCCATGCAGCAGTTTCTCAGCGACTTGAAAGGCATGCCCGAGGATCAATTTATTAGCAGCGAATAGGAGATGTTAACGATGAAATTCGATCTACATACGCATCATTACCGGTGCGGCCATGCCGACGGGGATATCGAATCGTATATCAAGGCCGGTATTACGGTAGGACTCCAGGTTATCGGCATATCCGACCATTCCCCTTACTTTGCCAGCGAACAGGATCAACCGCATCCTGGAATCGCCATGGCCAAAAGTGATCTGCTCAACTATATCAATGAGGTTCTCCGGCTCAAAGCCAAATACGAAGGCAAAATCGATGTGCTGCTGGGAATGGAATCCGACTTCTATCCCGAATCCATCGACTTGTACCGCAGCATGTACGAGCCGCATCCCTTCGACTATATTATCGGCTCCGTCCACCATACGCGGGGAATCAGCATTTTCAACCGCAACCGGTGGAAAGGCATGTCGAAAAGCAAGAAAATCGACGAAAAGCGCGAATATTACAATCTGATCTCCCAGTCGGCGCGCAGCGGAGCCTTCCAGGTGCTGGGGCATATTGATGCCATGAAGGGCTATTATCCAGCCTTCTCCGAAATTGAAGCAGAGGATGCGATTGACGACACGCTGAGGATTATTGCGCAGAACAACGTGGCCATTGAGATCAATACTTCAGGCAAGACCAAGGATGTCGGCGGCTGGTATCCTTCGGATGCCATACTGGAGCGGGCCCTGCATTTCGGCGTCCAGGTGACCTTCGGATCGGATGCGCATGTTCCAAGCCGGGTAGGCGACGATTGGGAGCTTGTGCGGAGACAGCTGAAGGAGATTGGTTTCCGGGAATGGGTGTATTACAGGCAGAAGCAGCCGGTTGTTGTGCCTCTATAACGGTTATATCCTCCCGGGTGGACACAATATCATTATTCGAAAACTGGAGCATAACAAAAAAGTGGACCTGCCAGCGGCAGGTCCCATGTTATATATAAGTAAAAGGGGGTCTTGTTTATTATAATAGCCGAGGAATGTAAAAGGACGATAACAGAATCATTTCATTTGTGTAACAAATGATTAGGGGTGAACGACATGCATGATTATCACCATCTTCGCCACGCCAAGGAACAGGAAACGTCCAAGCGTACGCTTTGGATCACACTCTGGATTACACTTTTCTTCACGATCGTGGAAATTACCGGAGGCGTGCTGAGCCATTCTCTTGCGCTTCTGTCTGATTCGGCGCATATGATCTCGGATGTAATCGCACTTGGTTTGAGCATGACCGCAATCTATTTGTCGCGGCGTCCATCCAATTCCAAATTCACCTTCGGGTATCTGCGATTCGAGATCATTGCCTCGTTCCTGAACGGACTGGCGCTAGCCGTGATCGCAGTCGGCATATTTATTGAAGGCATCCGGCGCTTTATCGAGCCCGTTGCCATCAACTTCCAAATGATGCTGATCATTGCGGTCATCGGATTAATCGTCAATATCGTACTGACGGTGGTGCTCAGCCGCAGCATGAAGGAAGAAGATAATTTAAATATTCAAAGCGCATTGTGGCATTTCATCGGCGATTTGCTCAGCTCGGTCGGCGTGATCCTGTCGGCTGTCCTGATTTATTTTACAAATTGGTACATAGCGGATCCTATCATCAGCGTGGTCATCGGCGGCATTATATTCGCCGGAGGGTATCGGATTATCCGCCAGTCGTATTTGATCCTTATGGAATCGGTGCCGGAGAAATTCGACCTTGAAGAAATGCGGAGCAGCCTGCTCACCATTGACGGCATTGAAGATGTGCACGAGATGCATCTGTGGGCGATTTCGACGGACCATTATTCACTCACCGCACATGTGTTCATCCCCAAGCACTCACAGCCGTTCTATGTCATATTGGCCATTAACGAGCTGCTGCGGGGCAAATACGGCATTACCCATTCAACCATTCAAACCGAGCATGCCTCCATACTCCCTCATGGGGAATACGGACAAGAATTTCTCAGGCAGCATGCCGAACAAAAGCCGGATAGCCCGTAATACCTGAACAACCTCTTTGAAAGAAGGATGAATTCTCATGTGGTTTGCAGCAGCTGTCGGCAGCGCAATATTATTCGGCCTTGCGGGCTGGTGGATGAAGGTATCCCAGATGCGAAGCGGCTCCTCCACGTATCTGCTTCTGGGACTGTATATCTCCGGAACGGCAGGCTTCGGTCTGCATGCAGCAGTAGAGCAAAACCTGGCCGCTTCCTTGACGGACGTCAGGGTGTGGACCGCGGGACTGCTGATTGGCGCAGGCTCCGCTTTTGGCAACGTGCTGTTTATGAAAGCGCTGGAATACGGGCCGGCCAGCCTGACTTCCCCTTTGACCAATATGAATATCGTTCTTGTTGTCGCGCTTGGAACCTTTATCTACAATGAGCCGTTCCAGGGAACGGAATTCACGGGGGTTTTGCTTCTGCTGCTTGCCGTCGTATTGGTTTCGATCCGCGGCAGAGAGAAACTGTCCGTAAAACAAAAGAAGTGGTTCCTCTATGTGGGTGTGAGCATCGTATTATTTGCTGTTCGCAACGGGGGACTTAAAGTCACGGAGGGATTGGGTCTTGCAGGCGCACCGGTCCTGTTCGTTTCCTATGCGCTGTCCATTCTGTGGTTCGCATATGCTGCGCTCCTGGAGCAGAGACGGGTTCAGTCCCCTGCCGTAATATCAGCGCCAGCGGCAGCCGCGCGCGCACTGGCGGATTCTTCGCGAGGCTCATCGCGGACGGGGCTGCTTTGGGGGCTGGTTGCCGGCTTATTCTCATACGGCGGCCTGCAGTTGTATGCAGTCGCGCTGCAAACCGGACAGGCGAACATTGCCGGGCCAATCTTCGCCGCCAACAGTCTTGTCGTGGCAGCCGGCTCCATTGTTCTGTACCGGGAAAGGCTGACTGCTTTGCAGTGGACGGCGTTTGCCTTTATGTTCGCGGGGCTGATTCTGATTCGGGTATAAACCGGCGCAGAGGCGTTTATTGACGCCTGGAATCGCTTTTCTTAAAAATCAGCGACTGTATGGAGTCGATAAATTTGCGGATCTGGTACCGGAACCGTTTGACCGTTGTCAGCTTCATCACGGAGCCCCAGCCGTCGTATCGCCCTCCATTGCCGGACATCAGCCTGTAGAGCTCTCTGACTCTGTCGTTGACCGTATCCAGGCGGACATCCTCGAATTTGCTGATGACGAGCGGATAGGGATATCCGTTATCCGGGCTGCCTTCCTTTTCCCTTTCAATCCTGTATCCAAGCTCCTCGAGCATAGTCTCCATCTCGCGTCTGTCCTCGTCCTCACGGAATAACAGCCAGTGATAGACATGTCTGGGCTCTCTGATATTATCCCCTTTATGGATGAGGGCGTAGATCATCTGGGCGTTATGTACAAATAATTCCTCCAGCGGGTCAGGCAGCATGTAGGAATAGAACGTCCATTGCGGGTCTTCTTTTATATAGTGCTGGGCTCTGAATTCCCATTGATCTTTCATCCAATCCCGGATTACGCTGCTGCTGATCCGGCCCTTCGGCGCATAATAATAAAATTCCAGACGGGTCGATACATTAATTCTCCCGACATAAATAGCATCCGCGCTTTCCTTTAGCCAATGCTCCAGCTTGCCTTCCAATTGCTCCAGCTGCTTGACGAATTCGCCCTTCGAACGGTTATGTTCCCGGACCGGATATAAATTTATAGTAATGGAAAGCAGATCCTCGAATTCAGCCAACGGGGCGGAATTTTTATAGCCCGTGTTGACCAGGACACGCATCTGCTCCGATTCTGATCGGCGTTCATAAAATCCCCAGTTGTCTGTCATACTGCAGCACCTCGAAAATTGAAATTTGCATAGAATGAGTACAGCCTAGTGCTCATCCCTCATTATAACGGTTTTCCGGCTATAACCAAGCATTTTTGCAGCTTTCTTTGATTTATTTAACGTCCGGGTGACATATGGAATCAATTAGTGCTATAATTGATACTAACTATAATATAGTTCATATTTATTGTATAGCAATTAAGAACAGTTAGAAAATCTGCTCTCTTTTGCGACGTCATGTGCTACAATAGAACTAACAAGAGGGGTGATTGAACTGTGGATTATTCCAAAATGTGTCCAAAATACGAGCATGCGGCAGAAATGCTTGGCAAGAAATGGACAGGTATGATTGTTCGGGTCCTGCTCGGCGGTCCCAAACGCTTCAAAGCCATTAAAGAACAAATTCCAGATATGAGCGACAAGATGCTGACGGATCGGATGAAAGAACTGGAGCACTGTCAAATCATCAAACGCAACGTTTACCCGGAAATGCCTGTCCGGATTGAATATGAGTTAACCGAAAAAGGACGGGGTCTTGAACCCGTTATCCAATCGATTCAGGATTGGGGAGAGCATTGGTATTAAAACTGCCCGGACAACGGGCGGTTTTTTTTATCTATATATAATTAAAAGTCGTACAAGACACGAGGAAAGGAAGATCAGCATGATGACATTGACAGAGCAGCAGTTTACGCGGATATCCCGCGCCTTGGCTGAGCCGCGGCGTTATCAGATGCTTAGGGAGATCGGAGCCAGCAGCGATCCGCTGCCCTGCAGCATCCTGCATGAAACCCATCCCGTGAGCGCCGCAACGATCTCTCACCATGTGAAAGAACTGGAGACGGCTGGCTTGGTCCAGACGATTCGCACAGGCAAATTCATGAGCCTCATTGTCCAGCGTGATGTTCTGAAAGCCTACCTGGAGCAGCTATCGAACATTTAAATATAAACAGACAAAAATCCCGGAACCTCCTGCAGGGACTTCCGGGATTTTTGTTAATGTGATTATTTAAATGGGCATAGGCCCCACATAGTTGGACTGTGGACGAAAAATCCGGTTATGCCCGGATTGCTCCAGAACATGGGCCGTCCAGCCCACCACCCGCGCGGCCGTAAAAGTAGGCGTGAAGAGCAGGTCCGGCATTTGCAGCGAACGCATGAGCGCAGCAGCGTAAAATTCAACATTTGTATATATCCCTCGTCCCGGCTTATATTCAGCCAGCAGCCTGATGGCGGTTTGTTCCGTGTATAAGGCCAGGTCGAACCATTCATCGATACCCGCCATCGCGCCAGTCACCTCCCGAAGCGCTTCGGCTCTTGGGTCAAGCCTCTTGTAGATCCGGTGACCAAATCCCATCAGCCGCTCGCCCTGTTCCAGCATATTCCGGATGACAGGCTCTGCCTGGGGCTTGGAACCGACCCTCTCGAGCAGCTTGATAACTCCCGAAGGCGCTCCGCCGTGCAGAGGTCCTTTCATGGCGCCAATTGCAGCGCTTACGGCCGAGTAAATATCCGATTCTGTGGATGCGACAACACGGGCGGCAAATGTCGAGGCATTTAACCCGTGCTCCATTGCCAGGATCATATAGGCATTCATTACACGAATATGGGCTGCTGTGGCAGGGCGGCCGAACAAGACATGCAGGTAATAGGCAACATGGTCGTACTCATCAACTTCCCCGGGCCATTGTGTGCCCATGATTGAATGATACCGGTAAGCGATCACGGTAGGCAGCAGCGCTGTAATGCGTACTGCCTGACGGAGCTCAGGAGGCCAACCGGTGCCGTCTTCTTCAGGAATGAGCGCAGCAACCGCCGACATGACAGTGCTCATGAGTGGAGCCTCTCTGGGTATTGCGTCGAGCAGCGTCTTGAGCTCCGGCGTGAGCCGCCTGTCCCTTGCGAACTGTTCTTTACAGTTCGTTAACTCAGCTGCGTCCGGCAGATGGCCCCGCCACAGCAGACAGGCGGCCTCTTCAAACGAATAATGAATGGCCAACTCCTTGGCCCAATAGCCCCGATAGACCAGTTGACCTTCCAATCCATTTGCATAACTGATCAGAGTATCTGCGGCTACCACATCTTCAAGGCCAGTTACACTTGGCTTTTTCATCACTGATATCCTCCTCAATTTCGATTGAGCTTTTACGTTATATCCAGCTTATCAGCATTTTTTGATAAATAAAACCTCAACAATTATATCAACTATATAAATAATATCTATCAGAAAGCCAATAAAAAAGCACATCCGGCGTAATTGCCTACCGGATGTGCTTGTCTATATGGATATGAATTAAATTCCAAGCCATTTTTTGAACAATTGTTTGGTGGTGTCCTTGTTGATCGCCGCTATGGAGGTCGTCAGCGGAATACCTTTCGGACAGGCGCGCACACAGTTCTGCGAGTTGCCGCAGCCCTCGATACCGCCATCCTCCATCAAGGTTTCCAAACGCTCCGCCTGATTCATCTCGCCGGTTGGATGCGCGTTGAACAGCCGCACCTGCGAGATTGCCGCAGGTCCGATAAAGCTGTTGCGCTCATTGACGTTCGGACAGGCTTCCAGACATACACCGCAGGTCATGCATTTGGACAGCTCGTACGCCCACTGGCGCTTGGTTTCCGCCATCCGCGGACCAGGACCCAGATCGTAGGTGCCGTCAATGGGAATCCAGGCTTTCACCCGTTTGAGCGCATTGAACATCCGCTCGCGGTTGATGACCAAATCGCGCACGACGGGGAATGTGCTCATCGGAGCGAGTGAAATCGGCTGCTCCAGCTTGTCAATCAGGGCGCTGCACGCTTGACGCGGTTTGCCGTTGATTACCATGGAGCATGCGCCGCACACTTCTTCCAGACAGTTGGATTCCCAGCATACCGGGGCCGTATTTTGTCCATCCTGCTTCTTCGGATTACGCTGAATTTCCATTAACGCGCTGATTACGTTCATATTCGGGCGATACGGAATTTCAAAATGCTCCGTGTACGGCTGAGAATCCGGAGAATCCTGACGCGTAATGTTCAGCTTTACTGTTTTTGCTGCCACAGTCGTTTCAGCCATTGTTCATTCTCCTTTCTATTTTTCTTTCGAGTAATCGCGTTTACGCGGTTTGATCAGGGAGACATCCACATCTTCATACGAAATTGTCGGACCTTCAACCGTCCACGTCGCTTTGGTTGTTTTCAGATAATCGTCATTGCGGTCCGGGAATTCCGGCTTGTAATGCGCGCCGCGGCTCTCGTTGCGCATAAGAGCGCCCAGCGTCATCGCCTCGGACAGCTCCAGCATATTCCACAGCTGACGGGTGAACGCCACGCCTGCATTATTCCAACGCGAAGTATCATTGATATTGATGTTGCTGTAGCGCTGCTTCAGTTCCTTGATTTTCCCGATTGTCTCTTCCAGCTTCTTGTTGAAACGAACGACCGTCATATTGTTGGTCATCCACTCGCCAAGCTCCTTGTGCAGCACATATGCGTTCTCGGTGCCGTTCATGGCCAGAATGCCTTCATATTTATCGGTTTGGCGCTTCTTCTCGCGATCATACACGGTTGATGAAATGTCATCCGCCGATTTCTTCAAGCCCTTGATATATTCTACGACCTTCGGTCCTGTGATCATGCCGCCATAAATCGCCGAGAGCAGCGAGTTCGCGCCCAGACGGTTCGCGCCATGGTATTGATATTCGCATTCTCCGCAGGCGAACAAGCCGGGAATGTTGGTCATTTGATTGAAGTCAACCCATAATCCGCCCATGGAATAGTGAACCGCCGGGAAGATTTTCATCGGAATTTTACGCGGGTCATCACCCATGAACTTCTCGTAAATCTCAATGATTCCGCCGAGCTTGACATCGAGCTCCTTCGGATCCTTATGGGACAGATCCAGATAAACCATGTTCTCGCCATTGATGCCCAGCTTCTCGTCAACGCAGACGTGGAAGATTTCACGGGTCGCAATGTCACGGGGAACCAGGTTGCCGTAGGCCGGATATTTCTCTTCAAGGAAATACCACGGCTTGCCATCTTTATAGGTCCAGATCCGGCCGCCTTCGCCGCGGGCCGATTCCGACATCAGGCGCAGCTTGTCATCGCCGGGGATGGCTGTGGGATGGATCTGGATAAATTCGCCGTTGGCGTAATGCACGCCCTGCTGATACACAGCGCTTGCTGCGGTACCTGTGTTGATGACCGAGTTGGTCGTTTTGCCGAAAATGATGCCTGGGCCGCCGGATGCCAGAATAACCGCATCGCCCGCAATGGTATGCACTTCCATGGAGCGCAGATCCTGCGCGGTTATGCCGCGGCAGACGCCATCGTCATCTAATACGGCGCCCATGAATTCCCAGTGTTCGAATTTCGTAACGAGCCCGGCTGTTTCCCAGCGGCGCACCTGCTCATCCAGCGCATACAGCAGCTGTTGGCCGGTTGTTGCGCCTGCGAAAGCCGTGCGGTGATACTGGGTGCCGCCAAAACGGCGGAAATCCAGCAGTCCCTCAGGTGTACGGTTGAACATAACGCCCATCCGGTCCATCAAGTGGATAATACCCGGCGCCGCATCGCACATCGCTTTAACCGGCGGTTGGTTCGCAAGGAAGTCGCCGCCGTATACCGTATCGTCAAAATGCTCCCAGGTGGAGTCTCCCTCCCCTTTCGTATTCACCGCGCCGTTAATACCGCCCTGCGCGCATACGGAGTGAGACCGTTTAACAGGAACAACCGAGAAGAGATCGACATGAAGTCCGGCTTCCGCCGCTTTAATTGTAGCCATCAGACCGGCGAGTCCGCCTCCGACGACAATAACTTTATTCTTAGCCATATTTATTCGCTCCTTGTCCTAAAGCTAAACGAGATTCGTCATATATGAAGCAAGAGAAGCCGCTTCCTTGAACTCATCCCCACGGAAGGAGAAGAGCGACAGCAGAAACAACAGCGATACGAGAACGAATACACCCATCCATATTCTGGAGGAGATGCGCTGCGCACGAGGTCCGACCGTAATGCCCCAACTCACAAGGAAAGCCCACATCCCGTTGCTGAAATGGAATGTCGCCGCAACGACGCCGATAATGTAAAAAACAAGATAGAAGCCGTTGTTGGTAATATCGTGCATCAGACCGCCCAGCTGTTCATGAGTGACTTCGCCGATCATAACCTGGTAGCGCGTTTGATACAAATGCCAGAAAACGAAGATAAATGTGATAACCCCCGAAATCCGTTGTGCCGCAAACGCCCAGTTGCGTCCATACTGAAACCGCCCGGTGTTAATATTGGACTGGTACGCAACGTACAGGCCGTACACGCCATGGAACAGCAGCGGCAGCCAGATGCCGAACAGCTCCAGGAAGAAAACAAGCGGCAGGTCATTCAGAAACTTGACACTGTCCTTAAATCCCTGCGGGCCGCCCTCAAAAGCTGCATAATTGGTCAGCATATGTTCAACAATGAACAAGCTGAGCGGTATCACTCCAAGCAAGGAGTGAATCTTGCGCGATAAATACGAATTTCCTTTCATAACGTGTGCGTTCTCCTTTCGCAACTGTGAGTTGCTAACATTCGCCAATCTTCGCCAAAACCATTCTCCATTGTAACTCCCGCCCAATTATGCGTCAACAATTAGCATGACACATTTTATTCACAGTTCACATAATACTCCTTTTACACTTATAATGGAATTGCTTATTATTCATTAAAACTTATAACAAATACACATATGTAAGGAAAGGGTTGAGGGAATGCTTGAAGAATTGAATGTGTTTGCCATCATTGTGGAGCAATCCAGCATGAACAAGGCTTCAACCGCGCTTAATTTATCCCAGCCCGCTCTGTCGCGGAAAATTTCCAAGCTTGAGCAGGACTTGGGAGTCGAGCTGTTCAAGCGGGTCGGCAAAAGATTGGAGCTGACGCGGATCGGCCGGCTTACCTATGATTACGCCATCGAGACCAGACAGCAGCATCTGCGGTTCCTGAAGATGCTTGCCGAATACAAGACTGCGGGCCGCTCCTCCCTGACGATCGGCGCGAGCCTGACCACCCTGCAGACGACGCTGCCTGATCTGATTCAGGCGCTGACGCAGCAAAGCTCGGAGCTGGACATCAAGGCCATCACCGGCAAAACGCATGAGATCGTTTCGCTTGTCCGCGACCGCAAAGCGGATCTGGGCATTGTCGCCTCCCAAATCGACGATCCGGGGCTGCGCTGCGTCCCCCTGTTCGAGGATCACCTTGTGCTGGTGCTGCCGCGCAATCATTTTGTGATGGACAAGGGCGAGCCCGTCATTGGCGATTTGAACGGCATGCCGATGATCCTGTTCTCCAAAGGCACCTGGTACCGTATTCTTACGGACGAGCTGTTTGAAAAATATCATCTCCTGCCCGACGTCAGAATGGAAATTGACTCCTTCGAAGCGATATTGCGCCTGCTCCACACATGCCGCGCCGGAACGCTTCTGCCCAAATCATATTTGCGCGAGCAGATGCTGAGCGACAATGACCTGATCAGTGTCACGATCCGCGAGCTCAAGGAATCCAAGCGCACCACATCCCTGATTCATGCCGAGACGGACAGCTTGAGTCCTGCCGTCCGCTTATGGATTGATGAGATTGCCAAGCTCTACAATCCGCGAAGAAACGGCTGATGCTGCCCCGATGTCCTGCGATAATATAGAACAAAGATCGTGGAAAGCACCTGGCCAATAAGTTAAATAAAAACAAAAGGAGAAGGGCAGCTTCAGCGCCCTCTCCTTATTATTTGCCAATTTCCGCTTCCGAATCCATTCCGAGCTTTCGGGCCACCCAGGCTGTGGTGCTGGCCTGTACCAGAATCGTCAGCATAATGGCCATAAAGGTTACCGATGCAATAATATCGGCGTGCTTGACCCCCATTCCCGCCAGCATGCCGGATAAAGCGGCCGGTATGACGCCAGTCTCCCGCACCCACATCATGAAGGTCATTTCCTTCAGGCTCCACCGTGACTTGCGGTCCGGCAGCGCGGAAGCAAGCACGGTCGCAGGACGGGCAATGACCATCAGCACAAGCACCGCAAGCAGGCTCTGCCACCAATAATCGGCCAGCAGCCTGAAATCCACCTGGCTGCCGAGCAGGATAAAGATCAGCATCCGCATAATAACGGTTATATTATCGGAAAAATGATTGATCTCTTCCTTTTTGTCCGCCATATCCATTCCGAAGGATTTCGAATTCCCCCAGATCAGTCCCGCTACAAAGGTAGCCATAAATCCGCTCACATGCAGCATGTCGCCAATCAGATACGCGCCAAGCGCAGTAGCGATCATGGCGATGGTTGTGTAATCGCGCAGCACACCAATGCGGATGTGGGCAACCAGACCGACTATAATAATCCCCAAAGCCAATCCAACGGCAATGCCGCCGAATGCCGTCCGGATAAAATCCCAGGTAATGACGCCGGCAGAAAGCGCCGAATCTCCTACAGCCGCACTCAGGAGAGCGAACGTAATAATCGATCCTGTCGCATCATTAAAGGCTGATTCACTCTCAACCGTTTCGCGTACCCGATTACGAATTGTCACTTGCCGGAACACAGGTATGATAGAAGCAGGGTCTGTGGAAGCGATGACCGATGCGGCAAGCAGCGCATACAGCCAATCAATGCCAAACAGCAAATGTACCGCCGCCCCGACAATGCCAACCGTTATCAGCACGCCGGGTACGCTGAGCAGACCAACCGTCCAGCCCACCTGCTTCAGACCCTTCAAACCGATATTTCTCCCGCCGTCGAACAAAATGATGGAAGAACCGGCTACAAGGATCAATTGATTAATCAGCGAGCTGCTTGACTCATTAATCCAGTGGAAACCCTGCCCGATTGCCATTCCCACGATTATATACATGGCAACATCCGGCAGCCGCAGTCTGGATGCCAGCGTCCCTGCGATCATGCCAGCCGTCACAATCGTGAGCAGCAGTAAAAACAAGTGATGAATTGTTTCTGTAGTTGATGTCTCCATTTGCCGCTTTCACGCCCGTTTCATAATGAAGCAGTCGCTGATTTCCCCCTAACGGGTAACGGACTCCTCGAATTGTTCAATCTGTTGATTGGTCCCGATGACAACCATGACATCCTTCTCAGCGAGCACATCGGTTGCAGTAGGAGCAATAATGATTCCCCTGGGTTTATTGATTGCAACAATGCTGCAGCCGAATTTGGCTCTGGGATTAAGATCCTGCAGGGATACGCCGTTAAGACATTTTGGCACCGCCAGCTCGGCAATTGTATAATCCTTTGATAATTCAATATAATCAAGCAGATTAGGCGACACCAGCTGATGCGCGACACGAATGCCCATATCCCGCTCCGGATAGACTACGCGGTCCACCCCGATTTTCTCCAATACCCGACCATGCAGCTCGCTCATCGCCTTGGCCACGACCTTCTTCACGCCCAGGTCCTTAAGCAAAATAGTCGTCAGAATGCTCGCTTGAATATCATCGCCGATAGCGACAACACCACAGTCAAAATTGCGTACGCCAAGCGACCGCAGCACTTCCTCGTCCGTTGATTCCGCCACGACGGTATGCGTCAGATGCTGACTCATATCCTGAACGGCTTCCTCGTCCTTATCAATGCCGAGCACTTCATATCCAAGCTCCACTAATTCCCTGGCCAAACTTGAACCGAAGCGGCCAAGTCCGATAATGACGAACTGATGATTCTTCATCGTGTAATAATTTCCCCTATCCAATAATAATTTTGCCTTCCGGATGACGATATAATTCTTTCTCCGCACGCGGCCCAAGCGCATAGGCGAGTGTCAGAGGACCCAGCCTGCCGGCAAACATGGTCAAGCAGATAATAATCTTGCCGACCGTTGAGAGCTCCGGTGTAATGCCCAGCGTCAAGCCTACTGTCCCGAAGGCTGAGGTAGTCTCGAACAGGATTTTCAAGAAGGCCTGATCCTCAGTCGTGGAGAGCACCATGGTGACGACAATGACAAGGGAAAGCGATAACAAGGTAATGGTCAATGCTTTGAAAATGCGCTCACGGGCAAGACGGTAGCGAAACAGCACAATATCTTCCCTGCCCCGGATCATGGCAATAACCGCACCGATTAGAGTCGTGAAGGTTGTGGTCTTGATTCCGCCCCCGGTAGAACCCGGCGAAGCGCCGATGAACATCAGGATAATGGTCAGGAACTGCGTGGCCTGCCTGAGCGAGGCAAGGTCAAGCGTATTGGCGCCTGCTGTACGCGGAGTAACCGACTGGAAGAAGGAGGCCAATATTTTGCCGCCCCAATGAAGGGAACCGAGTGTCCTGGCATTGGTGAACTCGAATATAAAAACAACAACCGTTCCGAATACAATCAGAAAGCCGGTCATAGACAGTACTACTTTGGAATGAAGCGAAAGTTTCTTATTATTGCGATATTCAACGAGATCCGAGATAACAATAAAACCGATCCCGCCTGTTATGATCAGCAGCATCGTCACGATATTGACCAAAGGATCATCAACATACTCCGTAAGGCTTACATACGGAACCCCGAACTGGCCGAATAAATCGATGCCCGCATTATTAAAGAATGAAATCGCGTGAAAAATGCCAAAATAAACTGCCTTGCCAAGCGGCATGTCAAACGACCAGCGGATGGCAAAAAGGACAGCGCCAACGAGTTCAATGGTCAATGAGTACAAAATCACTTTGCGTATGAGACGCACAATGCCTTCCATGCTGGTCTGGTTCATCGCCTCCTGCAGAATGAGCCGTTCCTTCAGGGATATTCGCTTGCGCAGAACAAGAGCAAACAAAGTGGCCATGGTCATAAAGCCGAGACCGCCAAGCTGAATCAGCATCATAATAATGATTTGGCCGGGAACCGAATAGTGGCTGCCAGTATCCACAGTCACGAGGCCCGTCACGCACGTTGCCGTTGTTGCTGTAAATACCGCGTCGATAAATGGCGTCGGCAAGCCCTCCCGCGAGGCGAAGGGCATGGAGAGCAGCAAGCCTCCAAGCAAAATAATGAACGCAAAGCCCGTTACTAATATACGGGGCGGCGACCATTTGGAAATATTGAAAAAAGATAGCATCGTAGGATTTGTCCCACCCCTCCTGGCTGATTTGCGCGCACAAAAAAAGCACTGGAAGCCCAAGTGCCAATGCGTTTGAGTCCTGTTCCACGAAGCCTGCGAGGTTAGCTGACGGATTCGGGCTTGAACAGCTGCCCTATTCACAAGCAGTTCAAAATTACGCTGCTTGTTGAAATTCACCCCGTGCTGTCCTTTAATGAAATCGCATAAGCTTAAGCGACCCGTTCAAGACAGCTGTATGGTTCCCCCGTTTTCATTTCGAAATTCGGCTTATCATATGCAATTGATACACATTATAATTGCATTGTTCTGGAAAAAACAAACGACAATTAAGGAGGAAAGGAACCGTTTTCAGGCAAAAAAGACGACCCTCGGGCCCAAATCGGCACATCCTGTTCATTATTGTCCATTTAACTCGACCACAAAACGTATTTGCGAGTATTCGCATGGATATTATCGAGACAACTATGATAAGGTAGATGTATGCGGTTTACTGCTTGTATATTGAGATTAGAGGTGCAAACATGAATGATTATCAGCTGCGGCCCAACTGGAAATTCTATGCATGGTTAGGTGTTATTGGCATTATTATTTATTTGCTCGTACAAGTTGTACCGCAAACCTCGGAGTCTTTTTTTGACTCGGGCAGCAAGAAGGTAATCGCCAAAAGCAAAGCCGAGCAGATTTCTGAGGATTTTGCCCTGCAGCAATTCAAGCAGCTGCCGGAGAGCATTCATGCGGTTCACCAATCCGATTCGATGCTTTACGGTTATCTGTCCAAGGAGAAGCAGACCGACACCTATGACAAAAAGTATGACAGCCGCTTCCCCACCGACACTTTCCAGGTCACGGCGGCGATGCCTGACGGCAGCCAGATTTTTATTTATGTGCATATGCAGGATGCCAAGGTCGTCGGCTGGAACCAATACAAGGAGATCCATACCACTATACCGCAAGCAACCCAGATTAGCGACGCTGCTATGAAATATGCCGTCTCCCAAGGATTTAAAGCGAATGAACTAAGCATGACCAAGGCAGACCCGGAAACAGGCAGGATCTCGTACAAGGTTAACGGCTATACGATCGGAGAATCGCAGCTGATGCTTGCGATGAGAACAGAGAAAACAAGCGATGGAGCGCTCATCATTGCCGAATACAAGCCCGGCTTCACGGTTCCGGCCAGTTATTCGAGCTATGTCCAGGTTCAGCAGAAGCTTGCTTCTTTCCTGTCCCTGCTCGGCAGCATTCTGCTTTCCTTTGTCCTGTTCGTCATTGCAATCGTCTATGCCGCGCTTTACCGCAAGCATTCCTCGTTTACACGCGGTATTGTACTGACTCTGCTGTTCCTCGTCATGTATTTGGCGAATGACTTCAATCTCATGGACGGTCTGCTGGCGAGCGCCGGCGAGGACCCTAATGCGATGGCCTACGCGGCCATTAATGTCGGCATTACCTGTGTCGTCACGATTGTGATGGGCATTGCCGTTTATTTCTCCCTTGTCGGCGGCGACGCCCTGTGGAACTCAATGGGCAAACGTATGTGGCCGCGAATGGGCGAAGAGGGTTATGGCGATCATGTATGGCGCAGCATGTGGCTCGGATATCTGATTGCTTTCCTGCTGCTGGGACTGCAGACCGTCATCTTCATCGTGCTGGTGAATGTTACCGGCGCATGGTCAACCTCGGATGTCACGCAGTCTCCATACAACCTGGGCATTTTGTGGATCTTCCCCATGCTGGCCTGGTGCGCCGCCATTTCGGAGGAGGCTTTGTACCGTTTTTTCGGAATCGGCCTTTTCAAAAAATGGTTCAACAATACATTCGTCGCTTCGCTTATTCCCACTATCATATGGGCGCTTGGCCATGTTACATATCCGATTTTTCCTTCCACCACACGGCTGCTTGAATTGACCGTTATCGGGCTCATCTTCAGCTTCATGTTTTTGCGGTACGGTTTTCTCACGGTCGTATTCGCCCATGCCGTATTCGACAGCATCATGATGGCCATTTCCCTGATCTTCACGGGAACGCCGGGCAATATCATCATGGGCATCGTCTACATCCTGCTGCCTATTCCCATCGCATGGGGACTGCGTTACCTGCATGACAAGAAAAAAAGGACGAGACCGCTTATTGCGGCTCCTCCCTCAACGCTTCAATGATTTGTGCTGCGAGCTTCTCGCCGATGGACAGAGGCCGGAAATCTTCAATTCCGGCTTCTTTTATTTTTTTGATCGAGCCAAAATGCTTGAGCAGCAGCTTGCGCCGTTTCTCCCCGATCCCGGGGATGGAGTCCAGCTTGGACGCGATCATGGACTTGCCGCGCTGCTCCCTGTGGAAGGATATGGCAAAGCGGTGAACTTCGTCCTGAATGCGCTGCAGCAGATAAAACTCCTGGCTGTCGCGCGCAAGCGGCACGATCTCCGCAGGGTCCCCCATCATCAGCTGAGCCGTCTTATGCTTGACATCCTTCACTAGGCCGCAGACCGGCACATACAGGCCAAGCTCGTTCTCCAGCACATCAAGCGCCGCCGATATCTGGCCTTTGCCGCCATCTATAACGATCAGATCGGGAAGCTGCAGCCCTTCCTTGAGCACCCGCTCATAACGCCGCCTGACCACCTCGCGCATCGTTTCGTAATCATCGGGCCCGTGGACCGTTTTCACCTTGTATTTGCGGTATTCCTTCTTATCCGGTTTCCCGTCCGTGAATACGATCATTGCAGAAACCGGATTCGTGCCCTGGATGTTGGAATTGTCGAACGCCTCAATGCGGCGTATCTCAGAAAGTCCAAGCGCGGCGGCCAGACTCTCGGAAGCCTTCAGGGTGCGCTCCTCATCCCGCTCAATCAGCCTGAATTTCTCATCCAGTGTGACTTTGGCATTGTTGACAGCCATCGCGACAACATCGCGCTTGCGCCCGCGCCGGGGAACGAATACTTTGACCTTGAGCCATTTCTGCAGAGAAGAGCCGACCTCATCGGCCACGGTTGCCGGCAGCGCTTCGTTTTCCTCATCCTCTCCCGACGTCTGCAATGAGGTGCCCGTCACATCGCTTACGGATGCCGGCAAAGTCTCATCATTATCATTATCGGCTTTGCCGGTCTGCTCCGGAGCTGTATCAGGCATCTCTCCATCCCCGTTCAGAGTGTCCTGCTCCTGTGCGGCGTCAATCTTGTCAGGTTGCGGCTGTTCCTGCATTAGAGCCGCCACTTCAGGAGCGGGCAGCAGGATTTCCTTCGGCAGCGCCGGATTATCGCTGTAATATTGAGTCACGAATGTCATAAAGTCATCATAAGCCTCGCCATAATAAGGAAACGAGGTCGCTCTGCGCTCAATCAGCTTGCCCTGGCGCATATACATGATCTGCACACACATCCAGCCCTTGTCGGTGAAATAACCGAACACATCACGGTCCATTGCGTCTGCTAATGTGATTTTCTGTTTCTCCATGACCGCATCGATTGCCACCAGCTGATCGCGGAATTCCTTGGCCCGTTCAAATTCCAGCTCCTCGGCGGCTGCGGCCATTTTTGCCTGGAGCGTCTTCTTCACCTCATCATGGCCGCCGTTCAAAAAGCGCGTAATTTCCTGGGTCATCGCCTCATAGGTTCCCGGAGCGATATCGTACTCGCATGGCGCTATGCATTGGCCCAAATGATAATATAAACATACCTTATCAGGCAGCGTATTGCACTTGCGCAGCGGATACAGCCGGTCAAGCAGCTTCTTCGTTTCCTGCGCGGCATAAGCGTTGGGATATGGCCCGAAATATTTCCCCTTATCCTTCACAACGCGGCGCGTGACTTCAAGCTTGGGATGCTTTTCATTGGTTATTTTAATATAAGGAAAGGTCTTATCATCCTTAAGCAGAACATTATAACGGGGATGATATTGTTTGATTAAATTGCATTCAAGGATAAGAGCTTCCATATTGCTGGAAGTCACAATATATTCAAAATCGCGGATTTCCGATACAAGCTTCTGCGTCTTCCCGTCATGGCTGCCGTTAAAATACGAGCGGACGCGGTTTTTGATCACCTTCGCTTTACCTACATAAATTATGATGCCGTCGGCATTCTTCATCAAATAGCAGCCGGACTGATCCGGCAGCAGCGCAAGCTTGCTGCGGATTCGTTCATCCGCCAGCCGCCGCTCCACGGCAGATTCGGCTTTCAATTGTTCTTCCATCCCGTACTCCTCCTGGCCATTTCTTCACCTCTCTATTGTAGCACATCTGTTCCCACGATGCGGCTATGTTGATTTTCTCCTCCGCCGCGCGGCCGTCCCAATCCTGCAAGTTGCCTCACAATTGTCACGAACGGCGGCTTTACAATTATTCTGAAAGTTGGGTATACTAAGAGGAGCAATCGTCGCCCTTCAAGGAGGAGTTACACAAATGGAAAATGTCAGAGATCCGCGCGATCATGTAAACGAAGAACCCCGCGACGACTTTATGGATACCGCAATGGGTTTTGCCGGTTTTTTCGGTGTAATGACCATCATTTTTATCGTTGCGGTCATTATTAAATTCATGATTTCGTAATGGTTAAGGCTTCATGCCGGCGAGCTTCGCCGCATGGAGCCTTTTTACTTGCTATCCTTGACTAATGGCTCGTCTTCACTGTAACATTAACGCCATTGGTATTCATTGCTTGACAACAGCCAGGTCTACACTATAGAATGACAATTACGAAAAAGGAAAGGAGACTGATGTGATATGGTGACTATAATCGTACGAAATGTTCGTTTCCAAGTTGCATGCGCATCAGTCTCTACGGATCCTTATTCAAGTTAACCAGAAGCGTCATCATTGCGGGAAGTCGCGCGCTTTTGTCCAAATATCAGAAATGCTCCATGTCACACATGACTATTCTGATATTTTGCGGGAAGAAACTTGCAGGCGTTAGAAAGACGCAGCCTTTCTTCTTCGGTTTTATTTGAATCAGGCACACAAACCGTTAGAGACCCCCGGAGGGTACTGACGGTTTTTTTGTGCTGTTTTTCACTGATGCGCATTGTCCATTGTCCTGTTACACGAGCCAACCCAATTGTAAAAACAAAGGAGAACAACCAATTTGAACCTGAATGAAAATGAACAAATGCAGGCATTTGGCTGGAATGAACATTGGAAGACACGATTCCTTGCCGATGAGTATAAGGAAATGATTCCAGCGCGCGTCATTGCGCAGTTTGCCAACCAATACCGCGTTATTACGCAGCATGGCGAATGTATGGCTGCGGTAAGCGGCAAATTTCAGTTTGAGGCAATCAGGCGCAGCGACTTTCCTGGAGTGGGGGATTGGACAGCGGTTCAACCGCTCGCCGGTGAGAAGCGGGTCGTTATTCAAGCCGTTCTGCCCAGAACGACGGTGATGCTGCGAAAAGCGGCTGGAAGCATCCCCGAGGAGCAGGTCATTGGCGCCAATATCGATACGCTGTTGATCGTCAACGCACTAAACGAGGATTTCAATATCCGCAAGATTGAGCGGTATCTGATTGTGGCTTGGGAGAGCGGCGCTGTTCCTGTCGTCCTGCTCACCAAAGCCGATTTATGCGATGACGTAGCCGTGAAGATTGCGGCTGTTGAAGCAGCGGCTCCCGGCGTGTTTGTCCATGCGGTCAGCGCCCTGCAGGATATGGGAAGAGATGCGCTTTCTCCCTACCTGCAGCCCGGCTGTACCGTTGCGCTGACCGGATCCTCCGGTGTGGGCAAGTCCACCCTGCTCAACTGGCTGGCCGGCGGGGATCTGCAGCGTGTCCAGGGCATCCGCGAGGATGATGCGCGCGGCCGCCACACGACCACTCACCGCGAATTGTTTCCGCTGCCCGGCGGAGCCGTTATGATGGATACGCCGGGTATGCGGGAGCTCCAGCTGTGGGATGCCGAGGAAGGCAGACAGGAAGCATTTGCGGATATTGAAGCGGTAGCGGCAGCATGCCGGTTTCGCGATTGCCGGCATGAGGCCGAGGACGGCTGTGCCGTGAAGCAGGCTATCGCAGACGGGACGCTTGATCCGCGAAGATTCGCCAGCTACCGCAAAACAGGGCGCGAGCTCGAATACATGAACCGCAAGGAGCAAACGGTCAGCAAACGGCTCAAGAAAAGTGCGGAGAAGCGGCTGGGGACAAACAGCGACAGAAGAAAGTATAGCCAGATGGATGAATAGGTAATTCAAACCCGCACGCATTGTCCATTCCCTTAATCCGTATGAATCGCATATCCGGTCACGATTTGAGCCCCATTCATATCAATAAGCAGCCATTGTCTATTGAGACTGATGTAAGCTCCCTCCTGACCCAATTCATACACCATTTGGTTATCGGCTTGAAAAGGAGAATTGGCATCGGGGAGACCGATCCGTTCAATGACCTCTGCCTTCGTTAAGCCTTGCAGCTCGTTGTGCCGGAGCAAATCGTCAACCATTCTGCCCCGGCTTAGCGGCTGGCTGACCCATATGTTGTAGTCAAAATGAGAGCGGCGCTCATTTCTCTCCAGCTTATATACGCTTAAGGAAGCGATCAATGCGCCGATAATGACCGCATTAATCATAAACGCCTTGGATATGTATCCTAGCATGCCTTTCCTGTAGCAGATGATAAGAAATAACACCCAGCAGATCATCGGTATCAAAGCCAAAATCAGGCTTCCCGCCGAAAGTACAATGGCATAATAATCGATTCCAAAGTTCATAACCACACAAATCACAATATAAGCCAGCATACTGGATGCATAAACCATCCCCTGCCATATCGCAGGCACAGGCCGATCTCTCTTTTCCATAATCGTCCCCCCTTCATCTGCATCTGCGGGCAGTTGATCTCCTGCTTATAAAGACGGGGTAAACCGGAAATAGTTACGCATTTTGGAAGAATCAGGACTATTTTTCTCGATAAAAAAAACCGCTATGACTGCAATAGCAATCGTAGCGGATCCCCTTATAGATCAGATGCTTCCAAACTGAGCCCGGTGCAGCCGGCTGTAGACGCCGCCGGCGGTAACCAGCTCCTGATGGCGGCCCTGCTCGCTGATGCCTTCCTCCGTCACGACAACGATCCGGTCCGCATTCTTGATCGTCGCCAGGCGATGGGCAATGATAAGTGTGGTGCGGCCTTCCGATAACTCGGCCAGCGCCTGCTGAATCGCCATTTCCGTTTCGGTATCCAGCGCCGACGTCGCTTCGTCGAGAATCAGGATCGGCGGATTTTTGAGGAACATGCGGGCAATCGCCAGACGCTGCTTCTGACCGCCGGACAGCTTGACGCCGCGCTCCCCGATCATGGTATCCAGCCCGTGAGGCTGAGAACGAATCAGCTCCTCCAGCTTCGCGCGCCTTGCAGCCTCCCAGATTTCCTCTTCGGAAGCACCCAGCTTGCCGTAAGATATATTATCCCGGATCGAGCCGTTAAAGAGAAATACATCCTGCTGTACAATGCCGATCTGCCTGCGCAGCGATGCCAGCTTCATATCGCGGATATCGATGCCGTCAATGGAAATGCCGCCCGATTCGATTTCGTAGAAACGCGGCAGCAGGCTGCATAATGTTGTTTTGCCAGCACCTGAAGGCCCGACGAAGGCGATGGTTTCACCTGCGTTAATGTTCAGATCAATATTTTGCAGTACCTTGGCCTCATTCTCGTAGCCGAAGGTTACCTTGCTGAAACGGATCTCCCCTCGCAGATGCGCAACTTCAATGGCTCCTGGCGTATCCGCGACATCCGGGGCGGTTTCCAGAATTTCAATATAGCGTTTGAAGCCGGCAATACCCTTCGGGTAGGATTCAATGACGGAATTGATTTTCTGAATCGGGCTCAGAAACACATTGGAGAGCAGCAAGAAAGCAATAAACTCTCCGTAGGTGAGCTGCTCATGAAGAACGAACCAGGTTCCGCAGATCATCACGAACAAAGAAACCAGCCGCATCAGCAGATAGCTGATCGAGGTATTTTTCGCCATAATTTTGTAGGAGAAGAGCTTCGTCAGGCGGTAACGTCCGTTATTGACCGCGAACTGCTCCTTCTCATACTCCTCGTTGGCAAAGGCTTGAACGACGCGGATACCGCCGACATTGTCTTCCACGCGGGCGTTGAAGTCAGCGATGTCCGAGAACATCTGGCGGAAGGCTGACGTCATTTTGCGGTTAAAGTAAATCGCCAGATAGATCATCAAGGGCACAATAACGCATGTCAGCACAGCCAGCTTCCAGTTGATCAGCATCATCATAATGAATGCCCCGATCAGGGTCATAACCGCGATGAACACATCTTCCGGCCCGTGATGGGCCACTTCGCCGATTTCATTGAGATCATTGGTAATCCGCGACATCAGATGGCCTGTCTTGTTATTGTCGAAGAAACGGAAGGATAGCTTCTGAATATGATTAAACAGCTGCCTGCGCATATCGGTCTCAATGTTGATGCCAAGCTTATGTCCCCAATAAGTAACGACATATTGAAGCCCTGTATTCAGGCAGTAGATGAACAGCAGTCCGAAGCAGGCAAGGACAATCAAGGTCCAGTCTCCGCTCGGCAGCAGTTTATCGATGAACTGATTGACGACAAGCGGGAATCCCAGCTCCAGCAGCCCCGCAACAACCGCACATGTAAAATCAAGAATAAACAATCCTTTATAAGGCCGATAGTAGGAAAAAAAACGACGCAGCATCTGAAAATGACCTCCTGATTCCTTGCTTGCGATAGTTATGCTTTGGAACGTGCCAGCAAATACAGAAAATATGGCGCCCCCAGGACGGCTACCACAATGCCCGTCGGAATTTCCGAGGGCTGTACAACCACACGGGCTACCGTGTCGGCTACGACAAGCAGCAGCGCACCGGCAAGCGCCGAGGTCGGCAGCAGCAGCTGATGCTTGGGCCCGACAAGGCGGCGCGCCAGATGGGGAGCGACGAGTCCCACGAAGCCGATACCGCCGCTCACCGCGACGCAGGAACCTGCAAGACCTACAGCCGCGGCCAGCAGCAGCACACGCTCCTTCTCGACGGGAGTACCCAGGCCGGTTGCCATCTGGTCGCCCAGATTCAGCACATTGAGCACTCTGGCCTTCATAATGACATAAGGGAGCAGAACCACAATCCATGGCAGCAGGGCGAGAACAAATTTCCAGTTGGACCCCCAGATACTGCCTGCCATCCAGTTCGCCACAAACTGGTAGTTCTCCGGATCAAGCCGGAGGGTAAGCACGATCGTCACTGCGCTTATCCCTGCGGCAACCGCAATCCCCACCAGCAAGAGCCGTATGGGCGAGATGCCCTCATGCCTTTTAAAGGAAAGCGTATAGATTAAAGCGGCGGTCAAACCCGCCCCGAACAGGGCCAGAAAAGGCAGCAGAAAGATGGGGGCAGCCGTTGTGCTCGGGAAAAACGAAATAAACAGCATGACCATAAGTCCAGCTCCGGCGTTAATCCCCAGAATTCCCGGGTCTGCCAGTGCATTCCGGGATAAACCCTGCAAGATGCAGCCCGATACAGCGAGCCCCACACCAACCAGAATCGAGATCACGATCCGGGGCAGACGGAAATCAAAGAGAATCAGGCTTTGCTTCGCATCTCCTGCGCCAAATAAAGTCTTGAGAACTTGAATGGGCGTCAGACGCGTATATCCTGTATTCATACTAATAATAAAAGTGGCGATTATCAATATCACAAATATAAAAATCACGAGAACGCCTCGTCTGTTCCGTGCTTGCTCATTGTTCGGCTGCGTTGTTTTCATCTACAGTTCCCTCCTCTCTTTCCTTGCCAGATAGAGGAAGAACGGAACGCCGATCAAGGCGATCAAGGCGCCGATAGGCGTTTCATAAGGCGGATTGATCATCCTCGCCGCAATATCCGCCAGTACGATAAGCAGACTCCCCAGCACGGCGGAGCAGGGAATGATCCAGCGGTAATCAACCCCCACCAGATAGCGGGTCAGATGCGGAATTATCAGTCCGACGAAGCTGACGGCCCCAACAGCCGAAACCGCGGCTCCTGCCAGTACAAGCACAATAATCATGACGGCGAATTTTACCAAACGTGTGCGCTGACCCAGGCTCGTGGCAATATCCTCGCCCAGACTGAGCAGCGTGATGGATCTGGAAATGATCATGGAACCAACCATTGCTGCTGCAATCCAAGGGAACATAATTTTAATCTGCGACCATTTGACTCCGGCTACTCCGCCTGCCGTCCAGAATGCCAGATCCTGGCCGATTCTGAAGTAGAGCGCAATCCCCTCGCTCAAGGCATACAGCAGGGCCGAGACTGCCGCACCTGCGAGAGCAAGTCTGACGGGCGTGAGCCCGTTCTTCGCCAGCGATCCAACGCCGAACACAAGCAGAGCGCCGACCCCGGCACCAAGGAAGGAATAGAGGATAAGGCTCATGTAGGACATGCCCGGAAAGAAAGCGAAGCATAATGCAAGCACGAAGCCCGCTCCCGCGTTGAGACCAAGCAGACCAGAATCGGCCAGCGGATTGCGGGTCATGCCCTGCATAAGGGCTCCGGAAATGGCGAAACAGGCTCCGACCATGGCCCCCATAATCGCGCGCGGCAGCCGAAGCTCCTGAATAATTTGATGAGGCGTCAAATCGGGATTGAAATGAAAGATTGCATTCCATACGGTAGCCAGCTTAATATCGGCGGCCCCGACAGAGACGGAGACCGCCAGACTGAATGCCAGGGCGACAATCCCTGCAATCAGAATGACAGAAGCTGCCAACGGTCTTGTGCGAATTTTGGTTTCTGTGGTATCTGCGGTTTTCTGGGGGGATGTTGTCGAATTCGTCATTACAGGTCAGACTGCTCCTTTTTTATGTACATCCTGCACATATCATGATAGTGATAATCATTATCAACTATCATAACGTGATTGCTTCAGCAATTCAATAGTTAACATGGATTTTTTTCTGTTATTCTCTCAAATTAAAATTCGCTGGACATGAAAAGACCCCTGCTGCTCCTTTTGCAAAGAGTAAGCACGGGGCCAATGGAGTTCATACATCCGGATTCGCTCATCAATTATCCGTTCACAGCCTTCAGCTTGTCACTGCTGTTCTGCTGCTGTGATTGCTGCTGTTGTGGCTGCTGCGTCTGTCCTGCCTGCTGCTTCGCGCTTGCGGCATCAAACCTCCGCCGCTCGGTGCGGTCGATCTGCACGACACGGCCGTCATGCACAGTGATGAGAACCGAACCATATTCCAAGCCGTTCACCTGTGCTGAAATGCGGTCCAGCCACTCCTGGTCAAGTACGATAGGCTTTGCCATTATCCATTCCTCCTAAATTTTATCTTATTCTTGCACGATCCGCTGCAGGCCGTTAAATATGAACCGGCAGCGGATCAATTTTAAGCGGATTCTCCACCATGACGGCTGAGTGCTCCGAAACGACATATAAGCGGTGGATGAGAACAGATACTTCATCTCCGGGCTGCAGCGGCTCCTGATCCAGCGAACGATGAGCAAGCAGCCGGTTGCCGCCTACCTGTACTTCAAGCTCCAGATGCGCCCCGCGGAAGAAAACATGGCGCACATTTCCTGTCTCCGCCGCAGAAGGAAAAGCGATCTCTCGCTCATATCCGACCTCTACAAATTCCGGGCGGACAATGGCGCGGGAGCCTTCCGGAACCTGCACCAAATTAAAGCCCCGCAGCAGCGCAGGCTGCTCCACCAAGGTGGAATGCCCGATAAATCCGGCAACAAAAGCAGTCTGCGGGTTCGTATAGATATCGATTGGCGAGCCCTGCTGCTCCAGCCTTCCCTGCTGTACGATCAGCATCTCATCGGCCACCTCGACAGCTTCGTCCTGATCATGCGTAACGAAGATCGATGTGATGCCTATAGTGCTGATCAGCTGCTTGAGCCAGGTGCGCAGTTCCTTGCGCACCTTGGCGTCAATCGCCGCGAAGGGTTCATCGAGCAGCAGCAGCTCCGGCCGCGGTGCCAATGCGCGGGCGAATGCCACCCGCTGCCTCTGGCCCCCGGACAATTGATGGGGATACCGTTTCTCGAAGCCCCGGAGTCCCGTCAGATCCAGAAGCTCATTGACGCGGCTCTTGATCTGAGCCTTATCGGAACGGCCGATCGTGAGCCCAAACGCAATATTGTCAAACACCGTCATATGCTTGAACAATGCATAGTTCTGAAAGACGAAGCCGATTCCCCGGTTCTGCGGCGCGACATCATTGACCCGCTGTCCGTTGATAAAGATATCGCCGGAATCGGGCGTCTCAAGTCCTGCCAGCATGCGCAGCAGCGTTGATTTGCCGCCGCCGCTTGGTCCAAGCAGACCGATCAGCTTGCCGCGGTTGATCGAGAAGCTGACATTCGATACAGCCTCATAAGAGCCGAAGGTTTTGGTTAAATGGCGGACTTCAATATTCATATCGTACCCTCCCCATCGGACTGCTCTCTGGCTGCTCTCCATTCAATGAAGCTCTTCACGACCAGCGTGACCAGCGCAAGGAGGAGCAGCAGAGACGCAACTGCAAAGGACGCCGAGAATTGGTACTCATTATACAAAATTTCAATATGCAGCGGCAGCGTATTGGTCTCGCCCCGTATATGGCCGGACACGACGGAAACCGCTCCGAATTCGCCCATCGCTCTGGCATTGCAGAGAATGATGCCATACAGCAGCCCCCACTTGATATTGGGCAGCGTAATGCGCCAGAAGATCTGCCAGCCTTTGGCCCCAAGACTCGCCGCCGCTTCCTCCTCCTGCACGCCTTGAGCCTGCATAAGCGGAATCAGCTCTCTGGCAACGAAGGGAAAGGTGACGAACGTTGTCGCAAGAACGATACCCGGCAGCGCGAATATAATCTGCAGGTTATGATCGTCCAGCCAGGGACCGAACCATCCCCTTGCTCCAAACAGCAGGACGAAGATCAATCCGGAAATAACCGGGGAAATTGCAAAGGGCAGATCAATAAGCGTAATGAGAACGTTTTTGCCGCGGAAACGGAACTTGCTGATAGCCCAAGCCGCAGCGATGCCGAATATCGTGTTAAGCGGTACGGCAATGAGCGCCGTTATGACGGTCAGCCTGATCGCCGACAAGGCGTCCGGATCATTGATGGAAGCAAAATACACCCCGGCGCCTTTTTTGAAGGCTTCAACAAATATCGTGACCAGCGGCAGCAGAACAATAAGAGCCAGAAACAATAATGCGACGCTGATCAGGATCCACCGGACAACCGGCGGCTCGTTGATATGCTTCGGACGAACGGACGCTTTATCCGACAAATGCGCGGTAACGACTCCTGCCATTTTCCCATCCCCCTTATGCTGCCGTAACGTGGCGGTTGCTCCGCCACTGCAGGTAGTTGATCAGCAGCAGCAGCAGGAACGAGGCGACGAGCATCACCAGTGCAATTGCGGTTGCTCCTGTATAATCATGCTGCTCCAGCTTCGTCATGATCAGAAGCGGCGCGATTTCGGTCTTGAGCGGCATATTGCCGGAGATGAATACGACCGACCCATATTCCCCGATGCCTCTTGCAAAAGCCAGCGCAAAGCCCGTCAGCATCGGCGGCACCAATTCAGGCAATATGATCCTTCTGAAGGTTCTGAAGCGGTGGGCGCCCAGCATTACGGCCGCCTCCTCCGTATCCTTCTCCATATCCTGCAATACCGGCTGAACAGTTCTGACGACAAAGGGCAGGCCAATGAAGATCAGCGCAATCGTAATGCCGATCGGCGTGTAGGCCACCTTAATGCCCAAAGGCCCAAGGAGAGAACCGATCCAGCCGTTCGGAGCATAGATCGTGGTCAGAGCGATGCCCGCAACAGCGGTCGGCAGGGCGAACGGAAGATCCAGGAGGCTGTCGATCAGCTTTTTTCCCGGAAAACGATACCGTACCAGCACCCAGGCCACCAGCAGGCCAAAAACAAGATTAATCAGGGCGGCGAAAAAAGCGGTGAAGAAGCTGATCTTATAGGAAGCTACCACCCTCGGATTCGTCACCGTTTGCCAGAACTCGCCCAAGCTTAGACCCGAAGTCTTGATAAAGATGCTCGCCAGCGGAATCAGCACAATAATGCTTAAGTAAAGGATCGTGAAGCCGAGCGATAGTCCAAAGCCCGGCAGCACGCTTCTCGATTTCGTTCTTCTCCTGGAACCTTTCATGTGAAGTCAGCTCCTGTCATGCGCTTATGAGCCCGGTGTGTATATTTGATCGAATACACCGCCGTCGGCAAAATATTTCTTCTGTGCTTCATCCCACCCGCCGAAATCGTTGTCGATCGTCAGCATTTCAATTGCAGGGAAATTATCCTTGAACTGCTCGGCAACGGAAGCCATGCGAGGGCGATAGTAGTTCTCGGCAACCAGCTTCTGAGCCTCTTCAGTGTACAGATATTTCAGATAGGCTTCCGAAACCTCGCGTGTTCCGTGGTCATCGACTACTTTGTCTACGATGGCGACCGGCGGTTCGGCCAGAATACTGAGAGATGGATAGACGATTTCGAATTTGTCATCGCCGAATTCTTTTTTGGAGAGCTGCGCTTCATTCTCCCAGGCCAGCAGAACGTCTCCGATTTCGCGCTCAACGAAGGTTGTGGTCGATCCGCGTGCGCCGGAATCCAATACCGGAACATTTTTGAACAATTTGGTTACGAATTCCTTGGCTTTGGCTTCATCGCCATTGTTTTGTTTCAGCGCATAGCCCCATGCTGCAAGGAAGTTCCAGCGTGCGCCGCCGCTTGTTTTCGGGTTCGGTGTGATAACGGAGACGCCGTCCTTAACAAGATCGTTCCAATCCTTGATCCCCTTCGGGTTGCCTTTGCGAACCAGGAATACAATCGTGGAGGTGTATGGTGAGCTGTTTTCTTCGAATTCCTTCTGCCAGTCGGGTTGGATGAGTCCGGCATCCTGAATAGCGGTAATATCATAGCCAAGAGCAAGTGTAACGACATCGGCTTTCAGCCCATCGACTACAGAGCGGCTTTGTGTGCCTGAACCGCCATGCGACTGCTTGATCGTTACGACCTGGCCGGTTTCCTGTTTCCAGTGATCGGCGAATAATTTATTATAGGCTTCATAAAGCTCGCGGGTAGGGTCGTAGGAGACATTCAATAATTCTACAGGCTCTTTGGGCTCAGCAGCCGCGGTGTCTGTATTGCCAGGAGCTGCGCTCGTATTGTCAGGGGTATTTGCTGCCGGAGTGTTTGTATTATTCTCTGTATTCCCCGTGTTGGAGTTGCCTCCGCAGCCAGCCAGCGCAACCGCCAGAATGACCAAAATAAATAATAGCTGTACCGGTAAACGTTTTTTCTTTGTCATGTTCGTCATGTTAAAGCACTCCCCTTGGTTTCAAACTGACAGATAAATGAAAAAGGCGTTTCACTCCGGTTGTTCCGGTCGCAAAATCAAATCTATTCCTACCTGTTTAGTTGGTTATGAATGAAATGATAACAACGGACACCCTTATGTGTCAAGACTAATTTTCTGTTCTTCTGATCTGATCGATAATATTTGCTTATACCTGTCTAAGCGTCCAAACTTTTGGTTCCCTGCCCTAATGGAAATGAAAAAGACTTCAATCACCTGATTAGTCGGGTAATTGAAGTCTCTTCTGGATCATGGAGTTATGGTAGGCTCTCCAGAATCCTGCGCGCTTGTTCTCATATATTCAGGCGGGAGCCCTAACGCAAATCCTGACGGTCTCCCCTCTTCCATTCATAGACCGGGACGACCACGCACTCAGCTGCCGAATCAATGGAATACACAAGATCCTTCAGCGTTCTCTCCTCCAGCCGGTAAATCACCAGTTTCATCCGCGGTATGCCTTGATCCCCCCGGCTGTCCATAGGAATTCGGATCACCCCGCGTCCGACCGCCTCCATGATGGCGTCCTCAATCTCATTGGCGCGGCTGCTTCTGATCCACATCATGCGGGTATACATGGAACGATGCGAGCGCGGATAGGACAGCAGGAATACTACCGCGAACAACAATGCCCAGCCAGGATCAAAAAACATTATCTGCAGCTTTGCTGTTATGACCGTTATACTGATGAATATCCCCACAGCGGCGGCAGTCAGCTGAATGTTGTCCGGCCGGATTGTCTTTCTTTCCCCGCATATCATCATTACTGTCTCATGTCTCATTCTTGTTTCCTCCCTATTAAGGTGGTTAAGAAAAATGTTCACACGGGCAGATTGAAAGATTAACGTGATTGCGTGGTTCTTTTCTTGGTTCTTTCTTTACCCAGGCGAATGCCGAATAGCTTGAACGTCCGTTCCAGCAAGCCGTATATCCATTTGGTTTCTTTCGTCAGCAGCGGTCCCAGAACCGCTAATATCAGCACATATAACGCTGCGAACGGCTGCAGGATGGGCAGCAGTCCCCCTGCCTTCGCCAGATTCGCCATGATAATAGAAAACTCGCCGCGCGCCACAATCGTAAGTCCGATATTCACCGAAGCCTTGGGTGAGAGTCCCGCGCTGTATCCCGCCCACATGCCGGCTGCGAAATTCCCGGCGAGCGTCACCAGAACCGCTCCCAGCGACAACCAGAATGCCCCGCCCAATGTGAGAGGATCAATCGTAAGACCGAAGCTGAAGAAGAAGATGGCGCCAAAGAAATCGCGGAAAGGCAAAATCATGTGCTCTATCCGCTTCATATGCTCCGTCTCCGCAAGCACCAGACCGACAAGCAGTGCGCCGATCGCTTCCGCCACATGGATCGTCTCGGAGAAACCCGCGACCAGGAACAGAATGGCGAAGATAACAAGCAGGAATACCTCATTGGAGCGGATATTCAGCAGCTTGTTCAGCAGCGGAACCGCCTTGCGTCCCACCACCAGTACAAGCAGCATAAAACCAAGCGCGATCAGGGCGGAGAGTGCAATGCCGCCGATTGAAGACGAGTCGCTGAGTACAAGACCGGATAATATCGAAATATAAATCGCCAGAAAAATATCCTCGAACATAATAATTCCCAGAATCATTTCGGTCTCGGGGTTGGCCGTCCGTTTCAAATCGACCAGCACCTTGGCCACAATGGCGCTGGAGGAAATCGTCGTAATCCCGGCGATTATCAGCACCTCAAGAAGCGGCATACCCGCCGCCCAGCCAAACAGCAGACCAAGCGTAAAGTTGATCAGTATATAGATCGTTCCACCGATTGCAATCGATTTGCCCGATTTAATCAGGCGTCCCACGGAAAATTCAAGCCCCAGGTAAAACAGTAGAAACAGGACGCCGATACGCCCTAAAAATTCAATCAAAGGCGCACTTGAGATAAAGGTTAAATCAATATGCCAGAATTGAATGGCATGGGGGCCGACTGCCATACCCACCAATATATAAAAAGGAATCACCGAGAACCGCAGCTTCGCTGACAATAATCCCGCCGACGCAATGAGCGCAATCGCGACTCCTATCTCAAATACCATATGGTTCATAGGTTCATTCACATCCATTCTTTATCATTTTTTTGAATAATTTCTGCTGCCCCCTCTCTCCTGCCACAACGAGCATGGATTCGGCTTGAAGTACGATATCCGGTCCGGGATTCACATATTTTGCATGGTTTTTCCCGACGATTGCAAGGATGGTCGCACCCGAGTTCTGGCGCACGTTCAGTTCACCTATCGATTTGCCAACACATTTGTGTTCCTGCTCAATCCGGTACCATTCAATGATCAGATCATCCAATGCCATTTCCATCGTCTCTACGGCTGTCGGCTTATAGGTCACCCCGCCGATGATAGCCGCAACCAGTCGCGCTTCGTCATCATCGAGCGTTATCAGGGAATGCGCTTCATCCATGTCCTCACCTTGAAAATGGTAACATTCTCTTCGTCCGTCATCGTGCACGATAATAATCATTTGATCTCCGTCACGCGTGGACAATTGAAATTTCTTCCCTATGCCGGGAAGATCGGTTTCACGTATATTCATAATCGATGAGCCCCTCCTGTAAATTTGATCAATATGCGCTTATCGGGAAGCGGCACTCTTGCCGCTGAACGTTATGATCCTGGTTTTGGGCATGAGCAAACATGCCCCCGGTCACCGTTTTTTAATAAACGGACAAGCAAACGGAAGAAATTGCTTCGTGTGAATTGGAGTGACTTCCGGGCACAGCAAATAATACGGCATGATGCAGCCATTTTTTTACAAATTAGAATTGGACTGATTCAACAGGCTGAAGATTTCCATCGTTAATTGGGGGAGATACTTGGGGCTGCCTTACGCAATAAGCGATGTCTTTTTGATGGGGAACAGCAGCAAGCGGGTTAAATATCGAGCAATCAGAGGGTGAAAGGAGACATGTGTCCCGAGGGGTACGCGAACGGTCGATTTGAGGAACAAGCTCACAGCAAAGAACAAGGCGGATACAAGCGTAGAAAGACGCATTTTTTCCCCCAGGGAGATATGACTGTGGCTGACCGAGATCCGGTTTGTTTTATTCTCCATGCCCGCGGATACAACTGTTCGCGTCGTTTCCCCTGCCGTGGATTCCGTGATGGTGGTAGGCATTGAAAAAATGGTGAAAATAACGAGGAAAATTAGTGAAATCCAGCGTTTCATCGAGATATATTGAGAGAACATACAACTTCACCTCCTTTTATCCAGATTACAGCGTTATTATAGCATAATTCAGTCAAATTTTCAAATTTTGAACCTTTATTGATATTGATTACTTTTCAAAACTATGCTAAATATTTTTCTTATTATCGACAGGTTTTGCCGCCAGATATCGCTATAATAAAAAGCCGGAAAACGGTTTGGCCCGCCTTCCGGCTTACTTAGATTTATTTTGCCCGCTTGTTATGACCCTTGACATGAACAATTTGAACATAATGCCTGATCCGGTCCATGATCCGCTGTCCCTTATGCAGCTCATCGCCATCCTTGTTGGTGAAGCTGAAATGCTGCTCCAGCGCGTCCAGATTATAATTGGAGGTATAGAAAGTCGGCTTTCTGTCCATCCGGTAGTTGAGAATAGCCCCCATCACATGGTCCCTGACCCATGGATTCAGATTCTCCGCCCCGATATCATCGAAGATCAGCAGGTCCGTCTCCTTCATCACGTCGACCGTTTCCTTGAGCTTGCCGGGCTCATGCATCAGCGACTTCAAATCCTCGACAAATTCAGGCATATAGACGATGACTCCGGAGTAGCCCGCCTTGGCCAGCTCATACAGCATGTAGCACATGAGAAAGGTCTTCCCGGTGCCGAACATGCCTGCCAAATATAAGCCTTCTTTCTGCAGGCCCTGCTCCTTGGTCAGATCGATATATTTCATCAGCTGGCCGACAGCCTTCATCCGCTCCAGATCATTGGTTAGAATCTCGTCAGCGGAGTAGCCGCGCGACAAGGCTGTCTGGTCCACATAGAAGCTGCGGACCCGGCTGCGGATCAGATCCTGGCTTTGCTTCGCCAGCAGTTTCTTGCAGGTTACCTTGCGTTCGTTCAGCTGTACCAGATTCCCGGCTGTTTCGCAGGAAAGCAGTGTATAATGCCCTTCAAAATCGTTCGGGCAGCGTTCAAGTCCCGGGCAATTCGAGCAGTTCCGGTATTCCGTCGTATATTGATATACCTTGTTCAGGTTAAGCCGCAGCACCTCGCGGCTGAGCTCCGGATATTTGCTTTGCAGCCGCTGCACCAGAGGCTCCTCCAGCAGATCGTTCATCAACCGGTCCGCCTGCTGCAGCGCCTCATTTCCGCCGGGCCACTGGCCCAGCAGGTCGCCTAACGATTCCATTGCCATTGTCTACTCACCTCTTCACTTACGTTTTGCCGTCCAGCTTCCGCGCAAGCTTCCGCATCTCCTCAAGCTCCTCTTGCGATATAGCCTCAGAATCCGGCGTGTCCTGAATAATCGATATCGAGGGCTTACGCCTTCCCCCTCCGCGTATCCCGGTCTGCGAACCGCCCCGTGCGCCGCCTGAAGGCGCTCCTGCGCCATTATCCCGCCTGCGCTCCTTGTCCGCTTCCAGCTTGATCTGCTCCTGCACGTAACGGACCGCCTTCTCGAATGAATCGACATGTTTCATCAGCATATTCGAAGCGACGGCGTCTATGTAGGTCTTCGTAACCCGCTGGGAATCGTTCATTCCCAGTACATAATGAATGAGGACATTAATGACTGAGCCGTGCAGCCGATAATTCAGATCGATTACCTCGAAAACGCGAATAATCCATTCCGGCACCGCGCCGGGGAAGAAGCGGGCAATAAAGCGGGTATGCGGCTCATTACGCATCAGCATATTATATTGATGGATATCGCAGCGGCCTTCCAGCTGCACCGGCACTTCCATATAAAACTCTGCCAGGACGCCGATTTCATCCGGCGGCTCATCTCCAGCCGCATCGTCGCCCGTTTGTCTGCTTTGCTCCGTTTCTGCCGCCTCCGAGGGCTGGGAACGTCCGAAAATACGCTGACGCTCCTCATTGCGCTTGCGGTCCTGGCGGTACATCTGGTTTGCCCGCAGCTGCAGCTCATCAATCATCAATTCGCCGCGTTGGCCGAACACATCGTCCTCATCCAGCAGCCTGCACAGATCTACGACAGTCAAGCCATATTTATAGGCGATGTAGTTCAGCTGAGCCAGCTTCTCCTCATCTCCGCGCAGGCGCTCCACGAAGCCCCTGTTGGAGGAGTTACGGGGGAATCTCATGATGATTTCGCCGTACTGAATGCCCGCCGTTTCCGGAGCGGCCTTGGGCTGCGCCTGCCGGGTCGGCGCCACTTCCGTAAGCGCCTGCTCCAGCTCCAGATCAATACCCTGTGTATTTAAACGAAACAGCTCGTAAAAGGGAACCGTCAAATTCTCTCTTTGCAGCTCCGTTCCCGCCAGCTCGTCCGCTTCCTTGGCGTAAAACGACTCGCGCAGCGCAATAACGGAATGCTTCCCGACCTTGTCGCGCAGCAGCATCGTCAGATGGGGACTTCCGAAAAACTCATCCGGCGACAAAGGCTTGATCAGCTCATATTCATATACCACATCGTCGTTGTCCACGACGCCCAGCTGAGAGGTTTGAAGAAGTCCGACCGCTTCCAGGCGTGAGGAGTGAATGACCAGTTCCTGGCGTCCGCGTTCATTCATATCCAGCCCCAGGCCCAGAAACAGCTTGCGCTGCGGCTCAAGGGGCGAATAGCCGACGCGATCGTCGGCTACCTGCTGATAGAGCTGTTGATAGAGACCTGCAGCAAATGCGCCGATCATCGGCTGATAGATCAGGCCGATCATTTTGCGATCCACCGCGCTCAGTGAAAAATCGCGAAAAATGTAATAGCGATGATGCTCCGTAAATTGATGTAAGCTTCCCATCCGCATTTTTTTCGACTCCATCCGAGTTATAGTGCGAGTTCAATATCTTTTTGAACATCACTAGTAGACTTTCATTTATTTTAACACATCTAAGGACCGGTTTAGGGACGCTAAAAAAAGAAAATTCCCCCGAATGAGGGAATTCTAGAACATTTTATATCCGCCCCGCCGCAGCGCCCTGATCGTTGCACCGCTCACATAAGCGCCGATGAGCGCCCCGATTGCGGGCAGGATATCGACGAAGGTAAAGGCTGAAAAGTTGCCTGCAAACGACTTCGTATCATCCCAGGTCTGCCAGATAAAGATCGGAATGAGCACGATCACATACATGTAAATGGGAAACCATGTCGTCTTGAGCAGCATATTTAAAATGAATCCGATTCCGAACATCATTACAAGGAATAATACGGTTGCAATGACGAGCTGAAGAATATCCACATCTGTATTCATATAAGTCGTCTTCCCCTTTCGCTACGATTAGTGTAGTAGATGGCCCGCAGGAAGTCAATTTGATTCGCCATGTTGTCACAAGTCCGTCATTTGCGCTCCTTTGCTGCGGTACGATACAATGAACACGACTATTTATTGAAGCTATAGACAACCTTTGAGGGAGTGGATAGACGATGAGTGAAGTAGCCCAAACGCTGGAAGGCTGGTATGCGCTGCATGATTTCCGTTCGATCGATTGGACGGCCTGGGAAGCTGCAGATGAGAGCTTGCGCCAAGTGGCAATGGACGAGCTGTATTCGTATATGAAGGAATGGCAGGCTCTGGAGGATACCCAAACAGGCAGCACCGCTTTCTATTCCGTTATCGGACAGAAGGCCGATCTGGTATTTATGCATCTCCGCGAGACGCTGGAAGAGCTGAACACTATCGAGACGGCGTTCAACAAATCAATTTTTGCCCAGTTTACGTACCCTGCGTATTCGTATGTCAGTGTTGTCGAGCTGAGCAATTACATGGCGCCTCCGGGCACTGATCCTATGCAAAATCCGGACATTATGGCGCGCCTCAAGCCCATTCTGCCCAAATGGAACCACATCTGCTTCTATCCGATGAACAAACGCCGCGAAGGCAATGACAACTGGTACATGCTTGGCATGGATGAGCGGCGCACGATGATGCGCAGCCATGGTATGATCGGTCGCCAGTACGCCGGGAAGGTCAAGCAGATCATTACCGGTTCTGTCGGCTTCGACAACTGGGAATGGGGTGTCACGCTGTTCGCGGAAGATCCGCTGCAGTTCAAGAAGCTGGTCTACGAAATGCGTTTCGACGAGGTCAGCGCGCGCTACGGCGACTTTGGCGATTTCTATGTCGGCAACCTGCTCACTGAAGAGAAACTGGGCCAGCTGCTCAAATAGCGGCCAGAGGAGCGATAAGAGCAGGCGACCGCCGCCCCTATCGCCTCTGCAAGCCTTGTCCTTGAACCATTATAAAAGCGGCCAGCTGCATCAAGAAGATGCACTGGCCGCTTTGCTGTTTCAATATTCATCAGACCTCGTACTATGCGGGCACCCGGGTCAATCCTCGTCATTGTCCTCTTCGAGAATCCGCTTCGCCTCCAGATAAGCCTCTGTCTGCCGGTCGCGTTCCCGCCCCTTCTCCTTCAGCCGCTCAATGGCCGGAAGAATCAGCAGGTCCACTTCTTTCTGCACCGTATAGGACAAATCATGCCGGCTCTGCGATTCCAGAAAAGAACCGACCTCCATCAGCGCGTTGTAACGATCCAGCTCCTCACGCGTCAACAGCCCGCGAACCTGTACGCTGCAATGGCGCATTACAGAAACTTCCCTTTGCGGAGCACAAGAGGAATTCCGCCGATTATATACAAGTAACGGATATCGATCATCTTTTTCAGCCAAGCTGCATAGGAGCCCTTGTACTTCTTGCCAAAAGCGATGCCGACAGCCTCGCCCTTGCCAAGCGATGCGACAGTTCCCTTGTTCTTGAACTCAAACTTCTTGAGCGGTTGGTTGCGGATAGAGGCAACCAGATTATGCGCGCAGGCAACTCCCTGCTGCATCGCAATTTGGGCGGTTGGCGGATAAGGACGGCCTTCCTCGTTAAATATCAAGGAATTATCGCCGATCACATAAATATTCTCATGGCTCACGACACGCAGGGACTCGTCCACCTTCACACGTCCGCGCATGGTCTCGATGCCGGCTTCCTCGATCAACCGGTTGCCTCTTACGCCTGCGGCCCAAATGACCGTTGCCGCACGGATCTCTTCGCCCTCGCCGACAATGACGCCATCAGCCGTACATTCCTTGATCGGCGTACCGATCCGGAAGGTGACCCCTTTCTTCGTCAGCACATCCATTGCGTACTCCACCAGCTCCGGATCAAAGCCCGGCAGCGCGGTAGGAGCCGCTTCGATATTGTACAGCTTCACAAGCGACGGGTCGACATCGTTCTGCTTGCACAGCTCCGGCAGCCTGTCCGCAAGCTCGCCGACAAATTCAATACCGGTAAAACCCGCTCCGCCGACAACAAACGTCAAATAATCGGTGCGGTGCGGCTCCCGTTTATAGCGTGCAAACTGATATTCGATATGTTCGCGGATCAGACGAACCGAGTTGATGCTGCGGATATTCATGGCATACTCAAGCATGCCGGGGATGCCGAAGGTCTCCGGCTCGCCGCCGAGGCCGATGACCAGATAGTCGTATGACAATGTCCCGTCCTCGAGAATCACTTTTTTATCCTGTGTGCGAATTTGCACGACAGTCGATTTTACGAAATCGATCTTGAATTCATCAATAAGCTTGGAGATGCTCACACGCGCGTTCTCCGTTTTGTCCGTTCCGGCAGCCGGCATATGCAGATGCGTTGTAAAATAGTGATAGTCATGCTTGTTCACAAGCGTAACGTCAGCTTCATTATAATTTAATTCTTTCTGAAGACGCAGAGCGGTCAAAATCCCACCATACCCCGCCCCCAGAATCACAATCTTAGGTATGTTACTCATCGCAAAATCCCATCCATTCTTATTTCTCTTTACTTTGTGAAAAATCACACAAACCCAGTCAAAAGTTAAAATTTCATCCTGCTTTAGTTTGCTGACTGAGAGACGCTTTTATGACAGTTTTCATGAATTCGACAATTCGTTTATTAATACCTCACATGATACAAATTATTTAACAAGTTTTCAAGGGTAAAATATACGAAAAACTTTAGAATAACATACAATTTTTTTATTTCCATCCTTCTTTACGAAAAGCTATAATGATTGAATGGACAAACTAAATCTGGAGGTGACAAACATTGTCTCAAGCAAATGAAACCGAACAAATGAACGATATCGTCATCATAGGCGGCGGTCCGGCGGGTATGTTCGCAGCGTTCTATGCCGGAATGCGCCAGGCATCAGTCAAAATCATTGAGAGCATGCCACAGCTCGGCGGCCAGCTCGCTGCGCTTTACCCTGAGAAATATATATATGATGTTGCCGGATTTCCCAAAATTACGGCGGGAGAGCTCGTTGAACAGCTCAAAAGGCAAATGAGCCATTTCAGTTCCTCTGTTTGTCTGGAGGAGAAAGTGCTGGAAGTGATCAAACGCGAGGAGCGGCTGTTTGAAATTGTCACGGACAAAACAACCCATTTCGCCAAAGCCGTCATCATTACAGCGGGAGTCGGAGCATTCGAGCCACGCCGGCTGGAACTGCCTGAAGCGGCTAAATATGAAAGAAACAATCTTCATTACTTCATCAGTGACTTAAACCAGTTCAAGGGACATCATGTGCTGATCAGCGGCGGCGGCGACTCCGCTGTGGACTGGTCGCTTATGCTGGAGCCTGTCGCAGCCAGCGTCACGCTCATTCACCGCCGCGACAAATTCCGAGCCCATGAGCATAGTGTGGACAATCTGATGAATTCGACAGTCAAGGTGCTGACTCCTTATGAAATTACCGATATGCACGGCGCAGACAGAATTGAGCGCATTACACTGCAGGATGTGAAATCCAAAGAAATCAGAGAACTGCCTGTCGATTCCGTAATTGTCAATTTCGGCTTTATTTCCTCGCTGGGCCCCATTGCAAATTGGGGCATCGACATCGAGGGCGGCTCGATTGTCGTCGATTCCCGCATGGAAACGAGCGTCCCCGGCATCTTTGCCGCAGGCGATGTGACTACCTATCCCGGCAAGCTCAAATTGATCGCGGTAGGCTTCGGAGAAGCTCCCACTGCCATTAACAATGCGAAGGTGTACATTGATCCGAACGCGAAGCTGTCGCCTGGTCACAGCAGCAACATGAAGATGTAGAGCCTTCCATTCCTTATATAAGGGTATCCAGACTTAAACGGGCCGCATCGTATGCGATGGTTCCCGGGATAAGAGGGATACCCTTTTTTGCTGCGTCCGGCCTGCAATAAACGGCTTGCTTGACTTTTTCGTATGCCATGGCTATTAAATAGAGGAGCTTGTTATTTTAAGAAATTGTAGTGTGAGAGTAGCCTCTGAGGTATGGAAAAATGAAATATTTCATTCACGAGGATGTACTGGGACTTTCGGGAAGTCAAGCGGTTATTCGGTATGTTTCAGGATTAATCTGTCTGCGTATCATTTCAACAGTCAACAGCTTGATAAATTCCGGATCTAGGTTGAATTGAATGGCCGAAAGATAGGCATCCACAAGAAGTTCATCAGACAGCATATCCATTGTCCACCCTCCTTTCCTAAATTCTTCCTTGTCATCTTAGCATGTCCCAATAGGCAGAACAAGCGTTCCGATTATCCACAGATAGTTGTGGACAGCATGTGTGTAACTTGTGGGTAAACGTCGAAAAAACAGGAATATCAACGAGGATAATGTGGATAGGGTTATACACAGCCCTCATTCACAAAACCTCAATAAAAAAGTTTGATGGTCCTCTATAAACCTATTAACCAATTATATTAAATCCTGTTAACCATTTTGGACAGAAGCAACCGCCCCGAAGGCGATTGATTACTCGGGGCGTGTATTTACTTCAAAAATCCATATTTTACCATTCTTATCAATGCCGTAATCAAAGCCAAGCTGGCCGATTCCTGGAAATTGTCTTTCCAGCACTTCCGTTGACAACCGGGTTAATCTTCTCATTTGCTGCTTCTTGCCTGCTACCGCATTCGAGGAAACGGATAACCGGATTCCTTCCGAGCCATTCAAGCGAGTGCCTCCCCGGCATAAATTGGTCACGAACAGTCCTTGACGCGCCAACCGGCCCACAATAGCGGTAATCGCCCAGCTTCCATCGGCCTGTTTCACATGTTTCACTCTGTAATCAATTGGCCGGCCTTTAATTGTTGCCAGCCGGATCCCCTTCTGAATCAAATATCTGCGGCCTTTACGCATCCCGTTAAGAGAATGATAGAGTCCGTCGAAGGAGCCGAAATGTCTTTTTTTCGCATAATACGTATACGCGTAGCCGCTGCCTTCTCTTGTTACCTTGATGACGCCGTGCCCTCCTGCCCCGACGACGGGCTTGATGACGACCATTCCGTGCGCCTGCAGCATGCTTCTCAGATTGTCTGAAGAAAACATGCGGGTCGGCGGAATATGCGATGCAATTTCATTGTGCGAGAGCAGTGCCGAAGTCTTGGCCCACTTGCTGGCTAACTGCCTTCCCTGACCTTCACCCATAAAGCCATCTCCTTTTCTGTTGTGAGTCTACTAACACTATATGCCTCAAAGACAGGTCTCTCTTGGATGATTGAACGGGGCAACTCGCCTTATTTAATAGCCTGATAGAAAAAGAGGCTGCCGGGAGGTCCCCTGAAAAAGGGATCCTCACGGCAGCCGCATGCTGATTATAGATAAAGTTCGCGCATATTCGCTTCTGCTTCGCACTAAACAGCGGGATTCAGCATCCGCTTCGTATAACCGGTGCAGGCCACCGCAAAATATATGCTCTGCATGATGACATAGATCCCGATTACAGTCCCGGCATAAATCCAGATATTCGCCTGCATCAGCGTACTGAGCGCCTTCATCGCAAAGCACATGTGAATGATGCCGACGACGACGGGCACATAGAAAATAATGCCTACCTGCGTAGCTACGATTCTTCTGATTTCGCCCGCTGTCATTCCTATTCTCGTGAGCGCGCGGAATTGGAGCTGATCCTCTTTCATTTCCGTGAACAGCTTGAAATACAGCACGCTTCCGGAAGCGATAAAGAACAGCAGGCTGACAAACAATCCCACGAATAAGGTCAAGGATGACGATTGATGGGTCTGAAGGAACGAACTGACGCGATAGGTCATGGCATGATCCGACTCCGATGGCGGTATAAGCTTCTCGATCTTTTCCGCCGTCGGCAGCGCGGTTTGCCAGTCCTTGATTTCGAAGCCGTAGTTGACAATTTGCCTGGATTCCGGAGTCGCTGCGAGCAGTGTCCCATACTGCGTATCATCCACGACGATCAGTGTAGTGAAATAATCAATCGGGCTAATAATGGCTCCGAACAGATAGCCGTCAACGCTGAACGGCTGCTCTGTGCCGTTGACCTTCATGGTTACCGAAGGGCCTTCAAAAGGAGGCAGCGTCTCCTGCTCGATATAGGGGAAAACAACCCTCGCATGACCTGTATCAATGGAAAGCCGCGGCCTGTTCATCAATCCCGCCACCTGGTTGTAGTCGGATTCGGACACGATAGCGGAGTCGTATTGGGCCCGCAATGTCTTATGCCCTTCTGCCGGAGTCACCTCTTCGCCGGGTATACCGACAAGTCTGGTCTCATAGGCTAGCTCCCGTCCATCCTGTTTAAGAATGCTTTTGAGCTTGGCCGGATCCAGCACATTATGGGCATTCAGTCCATTCTCCACAAAGCCGATCGTTTGCGGGGTATGGGAAAGAAGCTGCTTCTCCCCTTCCTGCTGGAAGGCGTAGACCGTACCGGAGGCCGTCAGAATAACTGCGCTGAGGATCGATACCATAAATAGGATACGGGCATTATCCTTCAGCTTGTAAGCAACCTGCGAGAATATAATCATGTTGGTTCGGTTATAAAAAATCGATTTGCTCCGCTGCACCATCCGGATAAGGGCAACACTGCACTGCGTAAACAGAAAATAGGATCCGATGATAACAAGCCCCAAAATCGGGAGCATTACGAATATAACGTTTGAAGTATTCATTATATATGCCAGCGTGTAGCCCAAACCAAGACACAGGATCGACAGAATAGTCAGCCACATGGAATATAAAGGCTGGCGCTTCGGCTGGTTGGCTTCCTTCAGCAGCTCAATGATCTCCGAGCGTCCGACACGAATGCTGGTAAGCCAGGTCAATACATTAAACAAGGCAAAATAGCCGATAACCGTCAGCAGTACGGCTTTCAAGGGCACAGCGAAACGGATGGGGCTTTCAACACCAAGCAGCGAGGCCATCGCCATGAAAAAGAGCTTGCTGAGCAGCATTCCGATCCCTAATCCTGCCGCAATTGCGAGGACCGCGATAATGACACTTTCGATGACGAGCATGCGGCGCAGTTGATTTCCCGTCATGCCGAACAAGGTATACAGGCCAAATTCCTTCTTGCGGGTTTTCAGAAAAGCCGAATTGGCGTAAAGCACGAAGAAGAAGGAGAAAATCACGACAATATACTGGCAGGCTTCCATCCCTTTTCTAACCCCTGCCGCTGCTTCAATATGACCGTTGATAACATCGGGATGAAAGAGAAACGCACCGTACATATAGAAAATAATGACGGAGAATACGCTGCTCAGAAAGAAGGCATTGTAGGCCCGCCAATTTCCCCGGATGCTGCTAATCGCGAGCGAGCGGAATGTCATCGAAGTTCCCTCCCAGCAGACTAAGCGAGTCCAGAATTTGCTGAAAGAACATCTGGCGGCTTGCGCCGCGCCGGATTTCCGAATAAAATTTGCCGTCCTTGATAAACACAATCCGTTTGCAGTAGCTGGCGGCAAAAGGATCATGCGTAACCATCGCAATCGTGGCGCCTGCATTTTCATTCAGATCCTTCAAGGATTCCATGACATCCTTGGCCGCTTTGGAATCGAGATTTCCCGTTAATTCATCGGCAAGCAGTATCGAGGGCTGATGAATCATTGCCCGGGCAATAGCCGCCCTCTGCTTCTGGCCGCCCGATATTTCATAAGTCCGTTTGCCAAGAATATCTGTTATGCCGAGAAGCTCAGCGTAAGGAGCCAGTGCTTCTTCAATTTTGCGCGGCGCAAGTCCCTCCAACACAAGCGGCAGCACGATATTTTCCTTGATCGACAAGGTGTCGAGCAGGTTGAAGTCCTGGAACACGAAGCCGAGCTGCCGGCGCCTGAACAAGGCAAGCTCTTTATTTCCAAGACGGGCCGGCTCCGTGCCGTTGATCACAATCCGGCCGGAGGTGGGTTTGTCGATGGTGGCCAGCAGGTTGAGAAGCGTCGTTTTGCCGCTGCCCGAAGGGCCCATAATACCGACAAACTCCCCCTTGGCTACTTCAAAATCAATGTCTTCCAGCGCTTTATAGGTCACGTTTCCTTTGGAGCTGTATGTTTTGCTCAAGTTTTCCGTCTTTAATACACTCATAGCCGTTCCCTCCAAAAACATATTCGATGATAGTCCAAGTATAAAGCTATTGGAGGCAAGTTCCCCATCGATTTCGCTTTCAAAGTCCAGCCTATTCTTACAATAATGTCACTTTCCATTGAACTTGAACAAGCTTTGCGAAGCAAAAGAGATCGTCAGGGTCGTCCCGCCGCCTCCCGGCACGGATTCGACCGCAAGTCCATGTCCAAGCTTGCCGCATACGCTCTTGGCCAGAAACAGCCCCATTCCCGTAGATTCTTCCACCAATCTGCCGTTATCGCCCGTGAAAAAAGGATCGAATACCCGCGGCAAATCATGTGCCGGAATGCCGATGCCCTCATCCTTCACCTTCAGCGCGGTCTTCCCGTTCTCCGTCTCAATGAGCAGCAGCAGCTTCTTTGTACCCTGCTTGTGCTTGCTGTATTTAATCGCGTTCCCTACCAGCTGATTCATGACAAATGCGATCCACTTCTCATCGGTCTGAACAAGCGCTTCCCCCGTAATCTGCGGATAAATGGAATATTTGATGCATAGACGCTTGTAGGAATTCACGACCCGTCTCGCGATTTCATGAAGCGGCACGGTGCGAATGCGGACATCCAGCTCGAATTTATCCAGTCTTGCCGTGTAGAGCATCATATCAAGCCCTCTGGTCAAACGTTCCGTTTCCTCCCGGATGCTGCTGAGGCTTTGAGTGGACGATGGGCTGTTATTTTCCTCCTGCGCCTGCTCCGCATGCTGAATCATCAGATCAATGACTGAAATTGGCGTCTTCATCTGATGCACCCATTGATGGATAAAATGCTGATGAATCTCCTGCTGCTTGCGGTAACGGCTCAGCTCATTCATGTATGCCTCATGCTGTGCCTGCAGGAGACGCTGCACGGCGAGCTGGTCCCCTGTCACGCCCGAGCGGACCCGAAGCGCGGCATCAAGCTCCGACGCATGCAAAATTGCTTCATCCAGCTGGCGGAAATAGGCACGCTGCCGGATGTAATCCAGCAATAGCCATAAGGACAAGCAGCATAAAACAAGCACCCCCGCATAAACGACGGTAGCCGGATCCATATGGGTCGGATAAAAAATTTGACCAAGAACAAGTGCCGCTCCTGCAAGGAACAAAGAAACAATGAAGGCGGCTAAATAGGGCAAGCGGTCGCGGAAATAACGCAGCGGCGAAGCCGCGGACATAAGAGCGCCGGCAGATTGATAAGAATGCTTCACTTGTTCAGGGCCAACTGTTATCTCTTCCTCCTCATGCATAATGTTATCCCTCATTCCTGGACTGTTTCCTGACGGGCGGCTTTCAGCTCGAATTTATAACCCTGTCCCCTGACCGTTTCTATAACGCCAATCAGCCCTAGTTCCTCGAGCTTCTTGCGCAGCCTTGTCACATTGACACTAAGCGTATTATCATCGACAAACTGTACGTCATCCCATAAGGTTTCGAGCAGACGCTCCCGGGCTACAATCCGTCCGGCTTGACCGATCAGAATTTCGGCCAGCTGGCATTCGTTTTTGGTAAGCGGGGACAGCTTCCCCTGCCACTCCAGCTCGCCTCTGCTTATATGCAGCTTTAGTCCGCCGGCTTCCAATTCCATGCTGGGCACGGCCGCCATCGCATATTCGCCATAGGCCCTGCGCAGCAGGCTTTTGATTTTGGCCAGCAGCAGATCCAGCGGAATCGGCTTGGTTACGTAATCATCGCCGCCATTCTCGATCGCCATCACCTGGTCCATTTCACCGGCACGGGCAGAGACGAATATGATGGGCGCGCTTGTGACCGTACGGAATTGCCTGCACCAATAATAACCGTCAAAATGAGGGAGATGGATATCAAGCAGAATCAGATCCGGCTGCGCCTCGGCCATTTCCCGCTTTAAATCATGGAACCGCTCGGCGCGCACCGCACCGAAGCCATATTTTACAAGCGACTGCATGAGCAGGCCGCTGATTTTGTCATCGTCCTCAACAATGAATAGATTGTACATTCATGAGCTCCTCCTTCGACCCGGTATTTACTGCAAATCCTATCACAGGCAGGAGCATTCGTCATCTTGGGTAAATATAAAAAAAGCACCACCGACGAGAGATACTATCATCTCTGCCCAGAGGTGCGCTTCTTTAACCGTTTGAGAAATTAATGCGTTTATCTTTAATTGCTGCAGGCTTGCTGAACATTTCAACATTTTTCTTGTGAACTCTCGATACAGGCGCGTTGGGCGCATCCTTGGAGGCCGGGTGCTGCTCGAAAAACACACAGGACCGCTCTTCATCAAAATATTCGATTTTGTTCATCTGCACGAGATAACCGCGTTCGACTTTCTGGAACCCGTTAGTCATTAAGAAGCGCTCTTGTTCCTCCAGTGTCGAAATCTGGCTGTACGTCTCTTCCTTTGTTTGGTACATTAATGTGCGGTCTTGTATGAAGGTGTAGAGAACGTCTGCCACGTCGATCATTTCAATCTCGTACTCTTTCCTGTTCAACCGCTTTACTACGGGAATTTGCATTTAAACTCCCTTCCTTCTAAGTTCTTCTGGAATTGGCGGGTTGTACAAATAGAAAAGACAGCCCGTAAAAACAAAAAGCGACGCAGCTGAAACAATAATAGCTCCCAATAATTTATAAGCCCGCTTTTTCATTTATTTTTTTCACCCCCTTTAATTGGTAAAAGGATGGACTGGGTCGCAAAGGTGAGAGCAAGCAAATCGGAGCCGATAAAAAAGTTTGATGCCACAATGGCGGAAGCCAATACCTTCAATAGAGGATAATACCGCTCTGGGATTCTGGCGTGCTGATCATAGTTGGAGGGAGCAAATAATACCATCATGACAAATGCCGCTGCAGTAATGAGATAGACCCATAAGCTGGCTACATGAATGTGTGGGATCGCGGCGAGTACGATCGAAGAAGCGGCAATGCAGCCGAGGCTGGTTGGAAGGTGATAACCTCCGGTCAAAAACCGGATGACCGCCAATAAGACAATAACTACCGACGTTTTTGCAGGCTCTCCTGTAACAATTCCCAGTATGGAAGCCAGCAGAATTATTGAAACCGTATTCACTAGAATGTGCAGTACATAAGAAATAACAGGGACCGATGGCGGCTCGTTGCCGCTGGCTGCTATCCGTGCATGCAATTGCTCGGCTGCTTTATGAAGCATCCTCATGATCCTTTCTGAATGAATAATATAAAAATAAGGGTACCGAAATAATAAATATGGCATTGGAGAGTATGATGTAATCCTTGAACTCATTTTTAAATAAGAAGGCGGTTAAACATGCTGCAACAGCGGCAATGACGATAATGACAAGCAGTAAAGCATTCACGCCGGAAATTCTTACATATGCGCGATGTGAAGTCGGAACATAATCAAATCCCCAGTTTTTGATAAATATCAACCGGCTGAACCCGATGACAAGCAGAGCGGATAACGCTTGTGTCGCTGCGCTGGCTAAAGCATTATCTTGTATCGTTCCAAGCGGCGTTCCTGTTTGCCACAGAAATAAGATGACCAGCCCCTGCACTGCAAATCCGAATACAAATCCCGCCCCGTTCATGACGATCGAATAATATAAAGGAACCCGGAACAACACCCACATCGCGATAATTAATAAAGTAAGCTGAATGTACGAGGACAATTCGCCGATTTCGGGATTAAGCCGTGTAAAATAGGAAACCTGACTCATGATAAAGGATACAAAAACGAGATAAAACATGCGATCTCTGAACCGGAAACGAAACAAGGCGAACATAAAGATGAAATAAGAGAAGTACTCAATGATAGACCCTGCTACAAACAGCGCATAGGACACGCACTAACGCCCCTTTGGATGATAAATTCTACAATGATGAATGATTCATCCCTCATTAAGACGAACCTGAACGTTATTTGTCTATTTTTACCTCAGTATAGCAGAGATTTTCAATATAAAAAATATAAACTTTCATATATAGAAGGTGCCAAAAAAAAGCATTTCCCGCTCCGGGTGTCAGCGTTTTCTTTTGCTATTAAGCCTGCGCTTTAGTAAACCTCAGGTAACTAGGTAATAATAATTTCAGTTCTTCTCCTATTCTATTTGTTTAACTATACTATGTATAAGGAAGCAGGTAGAAACAGCCATGCCTGCCGTTAAGATTGATGACTAATTCAAAGGAGTGACCATTGTGAAATACCGCAAGTTGGGCAAGAATGGCCCCGACATTTCCGTAATCGGCTTTGGGTCATGGGCAATCGGCGGCGGAGGCTGGGCCAGCGCCTGGGGAAGCCAGGACGATCAGTCTTCCATCGACAGCGTTCGCGCCGCGTTGGATGCAGGGGTCACTTTTTTTGATACGGCAGCCGTATACGGACTGGGTCATTCGGAGGAAGTGCTGGGCCAAGCGTTGAAATCCGACCGCAGCCGTATTGTTCTCGCGACCAAATGCGGCCTTGTCTGGGATGAGAACCGCAATCCTGCACGGAGCGCGGCCTACGATTCCGTCCTGCAGGAAGCAGAAGCCTCCTTGCGCCGCCTCGGTACCGATTATATCGATTTATATCAGGTTCATTGGCCGGATGCCGAGGTTCCCGCCGAAGAGACGATGCGTGCCCTGGACAAGCTTGTGAAGGACGGCAAAGTCCGTTATGTCGGTGTAAGCAACTATGATGTTCCCCTGCTCAAGCAGTCGCTTGCCGTCCGTCATGTCGATTCCCTTCAGCCGCCTTATTCCATTTTGCGGCCGGCAGCCGAAAAAGAACTGCTGCCTTTCTGTCTGGAGAACGGCATCGGCGTTGTTGCTTACAGTCCTCTAACCTCGGGGTTGCTGTCAGGCAATTATACGTATGATACGACCTTCGAAGAAGGAGATTGGCGCTCCCGCAATAAAGCCCATACCGGCGAGGGCTTGCGCAACAATGTGGACAAGGCGGAGAAGCTTAAAGCGGTTGCCGAGAGCTGCGGGATTACGCTTCCTCAGCTGGCTGTCGCTTACGATCTCGCTCATCCCGCAATTACCAGTGCAATCGTAGGCGTGCGCAAGCCAAGCCATATTCTCGGTGTGCTCCCCGCAGCGGATGTTACGCTGGATGATGCAACTCTGGCGGAAATTCGCGCTATTGCCTCCGCCGAATCATAATAATTCAATCAGGAAAGGTGACGAGAAGCTCATGCAAATTGATTTATCCAATAAAACAGCGCTTGTAACTGGCGCGACCGGAGAGCTCGGAAGAGTGATCGCAGGCACTCTGGCACAATGCGGTGCGGACATCCTTGTTCATTATCATCAGAATGCGGCCAAAGCCGAGCAGCTCAAGCAGCAGATCGAAGCTCTTGGCCGTAGAGCCATTACCGTTCAGGCGGATGTGGCGGATTTGAATTCAGTCAAACAAATGCAGCAAACTGCTCTGGATGCCGGATTCGGCTCCCCCGATATCGTGGTTGCAAACGCTGTGTCCCAATACTCCTGGACATCCGTCCTGGAGCAGGATTCCAGTGATTATGTCGACCAATTTAATTCCTGCGTCCTGCAGGCCGTCCATCTGTCCAAAGTTTTCGTTCCTGCCATGATTGAGCGTAAGGCTGGCCGGGTTGTCGCCATTAATACGGAATGCGCCATGCAGAATTTCCCTACCCAATCGGCTTATGTAGCCGGCAAGCGCGGCATGGATGGCGTCTACCGGGTGCTGGCAAAAGAAATTGGCGAGCACCAAATCACCGTGAATCAGGTCGCACCCGGATGGACCATCAGCGAGAAAGACCGCTTGAACAATACCGAACGCAGCGAAAGCTACGAAAGCACGGTGCCGCTCAAACGCCGGGGCACGGATCAGGAAATCGCCAATGTGGTCGCCTTCCTTGCTTCCGATTTGTCCAGCTTCATCACCGGAGCATATATTCCGGTAGCAGGCGGCAACGTAATGGCGACGATATAATCTTTACCAGCATACAAGTAAAACGGCCCTGCACGTATTGTGCAGGGCCGTTTTACTTGTATTGAAGTCTCGCTGCAAGCATTATACCTCCGCAGCCATTGTGTTAATGACGCGATTTCCCAAGCTGGATATGCTGGAGATTAGGAAATCGTGTCAGTCGGAATTTTCCGGTCCGGTGGTTTTGCGGAGTTAAAGTATATTCATCGGCGTTTTGCTTTTGCAATTCATCATTTTGCTGGGTTGGAATAGATACGATCCCGCTGGAAATAAATTCTAGCATCCGTTCTTTGTCAAGATCAAGAGCCTGAGCAATATGCAGAATGTCTAATTCAAAAGGTGAATTCACATTAAGAACAGTCAAAGTATATTTCCTCCTTACTCCTATATATCTATACCTAAATTATAGGCGATCAGGCCAGAGGAGGCTGTCGAAACCTGTAATATTAAAGAAATTTTAGAATCCCGGGTTTTAGGGATTCTTTTTATCGATAATTATAAGAAATAAGGAACATTTCTGTAAGGTATTTGTCACTTTTGGAGTCATACTCAAAACCGTTCCAAATGCTTGATAATTCTGAGAAATTGAAGATCAGCCGAATTGAAAAAAAGAAAAAATGAGAAAAATGAGAAGAAAAAAGAGGTTGGAGGCGGTACATAGGACAGAAAAATGAGGGATCAGTAACGATCTAGGCGAAGGAGACTAAATTATAACATATCGTAGTCATCAAGCATTAAAAGGTCCCGGGACCATTTCTTACAAAAACCTTACAAATTTCACCCCTACGATACGAAGGATGTCAGCTTGGCATTTGGAATTTAATTACAATTACATTTGATTAGAGGGTCATATTTCGCATAAAAACCTTCCAGAATTATGTATGGAATCTACATAACTCCAGAAGGTTGATGATAGCTCCTTAGAAAAATGAACTCGGCTTAGCAATCGCCGGGTTTACCTGCTGCCACTGCCGTACGGAAAGAAGATCCACAGCCGCATGTAGCCGATGCATTGGGATTGTTGATGGTGAAGCCTCCGCCCATGGCAGACTCCTTGAAGTCGATTTCAAGGCCGTTCAGATATTGCATGCTTTCATTATCGACCACAACTTTAAGTCCGCTGTATTCGATCACTTTGTCGTCGTCATGCTGCTCATCGTCAAAGCCCATGCCGTATGAGAATCCGCTGCAGCCGCCTTCCTTCACACCGATGCGCAGAAACAGATTCGGCGTTTCCTCGGAGCTGAGCATTTCTTTTATTTTTTCATTTGCAGTTTCGCTAATGTTAATCATTCATAATCCCTCCCAATCCAAAATAGTCGGTACAACTCTTGTGTTACTTACTTATTTAGTATACTCCACTTTACGCTGCGGCTCAATATGCAGCCATCCCTTTTAATGAGGCAGAATATAGAGAATGGCGAAAAAATGAAGCACCGATCCGCCTAGTACAAACAAATGCCACACCGCATGGTGATAAGGAAAACTCCGCCACATGTAGAAGATTGTACCGAAGCTGTACAAGAGCCCGCCGATGATCAGCAGATGCAGGCCGCCCGGCGCGAAATGCTCTTTGAGCGGCCCCCAGGCGAATACGATCATCCACCCCATCAGCAAATAGAGAATCGTCGAGGTAAACAGGAATCTGGAAGCGAAAAACGATTTGAATACAACCCCGCAAATCGCTACTCCCCAAATGATGCCAAAAAATGTCCAGCCCTCTGCACCCTTCACCAGATGAAGCAGGATGGGGGTGTAAGTTCCCGCTATAAATAAATAGATGCAGGCATGATCCATTTTCTCAAAAACATTCTTCGCTCTGCCGGCCGGAAAGCTGTGCAGCAGCGTCGAACAGGTATATAACAGCAGCATCATTGTACCGTAAATCGTGAAACTAACCACATGTGATGCCTGCCCCTTGAGAGCGGCAAAAACAATAAGCAGCACGAGCGCCGCCACACTCAGCACGGCCCCAACACCATGGGTCAGCGCGTTGGCCATTTCTTCCCTGCGTGAATACGTATGCGTATTTGCCAATTCAACACCTCTTTTCCTTCTTCTATTATACCCCAACATCCATCAAGACGATAATAAGACCCATGCGGTTTTGCATGATAATTTAACAACCTCAGGTGTGCCTCTCTTGACTTTGTGGTTGCCGCTCGACGGATGTAGGTTTATAATAAGGTCAGTTAATGTTCGATTGGGGTCACTACAGTATGCGTAAGTGACTTTTTTCACAAAGTATCTTTTCATGTCTTACCCATATCATCCGGACCTATGCAAACAGCGCCCGGCGGACTAGGAGGAAGCCGTCATGAATGTAGCCGTACCTACAGAAGACAAGCAGATGCAAGATATTATTGAGAAAGTTCGCTCCGGCGAACGCCTTTCCCGGGAAGATGGGGAATTTCTTTACAGTTCCGATGATCTCTTGACCATTGGGCAGTTGGCGAATGAAGTCAACATGAAGAAAAATGGCCGCAAGGTTTATTTTATTGAGAATATGAGCCTGTACTTCACCAATGTTTGCGAAGCGCACTGCGCTTTTTGCAATTTCCGCAAGGATGAAGGCGAAGAAGGCTCGTACACACTTTCCGGGGCCGAAATGATCGCTTATGTGGAGCAGCATTTTCACCCGGGTGTCCGGGAATTTCACATTGTCGGCGGTCATAATCCCCATGTGCCGTTTCAATATTATGTGGATTCGTTAAAAGCATTACATGAGCGTTTTCCAGAAGTAACGCTCAAAGCCTACACTGCCGCCGAAATCGATTTCTTCTCGCGAATCAGTGGACTGAGCTACCGCGAGGTACTTGAAGAGCTGATGAAAGCAGGTCTGAAAAGCCTGACCGGCGGCGGAGCGGAAATCCTCTCCGATGAATACCGTAAAAAAATGCGCGTGGAAAAAGCGGATGTATCGCAATATCTTGAGGTTCACCGTACCGCCCACAACCTCGGACTCCGCACACATACAACGATGCTTTACGGCTCTGTCGAGAAGCATGCAGACCGGATCAATCATATGCTGCAAATCCGCGAGCTGCAGGATGAGACGAACGGCTTTTTGGTGTTTATTCCGCTTTCCATGCAGCCCATCAGCCCGCGGGCCGGCATCCGCCGCCGCAACTCGGCTTTTGAGGATTTGAAGACCATCGCGATCAGCCGGCTCATGCTGGATAACTTTCAGCATATAAAAGCTTATTTTATAAATATTGGCACACAGCTGACTCAAGTGTCTCTTACGATGGGCGCTTCGGATGTTCACGGCACGATACTCAAAGAGCGCATCAGTCATGCTGCCGGCGCGCTTACGCCCGAGGGCATCACGCGCGAGGATCTGATCTGGCTGGTTAAAGGGGCTGGACGTATTCCCATTGAACGGGATACTTTCTATAACGAAGTAAAGGTTTATGAGTAAGGAAGAGGACATTCACGCGCATACTAAGCATCATCAGAATTGCAGATGATAAAGAAGGTTGGGGTTGCCAATGAAACGTTTTGTTATCCTCGGCGGCGGCTACGGAGGCTTAACCGTTGCCCATGAATTGTTGGAGGGCGAGCTGCCCGACGACACCATTATTGTTATGATCGACCGCATGCCCTACCAGGGACTCAAGACGGAATATTATTCGCTCGTCGCCGGAACGGTTGCGGACATTGATCTACGGGTCGATTTTCCCTCCGATCCGAGATTGCTGGTCATGTACGGCGAAGTGATGTCGGTTGATCTGGAGGCAAAACAGGTCGGTATTGCCGGACAGGATCCGCTCGATTACGAGTGGCTGGTCATTGCTCTTGGCTGTACCGACAAATATCACAGCATCGAAGGGGCCGAGCTGTATTCCAACAGCATCCAAACCTTTGGAGCGGCGCGCAAAACGTACCAGGCTGTCAATGATGTCAAGCCTTACGGTCAGGTGACGATCGTCGGCGGCGGGCTCAGCGGCGTTGAAATCGCCTCAGAGCTGCGAGAAGGCCGGCCCGATATCAACATCCGTATTGTAGACCGGGGACCGAGTATTTTATCAGCCTTTCCCAATAAGCTGCAGCAGTATGTTTCTTCGTGGTTTATTGAGCATGAGGTGGAGATGCGCGGAAATGTGTCCATCCACAAGGTGGAGCAGGGGATCTTATACGATCAGAACAATACAAGCCCCCTGCTGACGGATGTCATTGTGTGGACTGCCGGAATTCAGCCCGTATCGCTGGTCCAGAAGATTAATCTTCCCAAGGATCCCACAGGACGGCTGATTGTGAATGAGTACCATCAGCTGCCTAGCCATACGGATGTATTCATTGTTGGAGATTGCTCTTCCATACCTTTCGCACCCAGTGCCCAGGCAGCGGAAGCGCAGGGCAAACAGGTTGCTGAGGTCATGCAGGCGCAGTGGAACGACAAGACACCGAAGCTGTCCAAAATCAAGCTCAAGGGCGTTCTCGGTTCGCTTGGCAAAAAATCAGGCTTTGGCCTGATGGGCCGTACACCGATTATGGGCCGTGTGCCGCGGGTGCTCAAAAGCGGCGTGCTATGGATGTCCAAGCATCATCTGGGTTAGCACGCCAAGACTTTTTTTATTTATAAATCGTCAATCAGCCGGTCGAGCGCTTCCCGCTCAGCATCCTGCTCACCGACAGCTTTCATAATTTCATCAAACAATTCATCCGCTGATGGAGCCGCGACGATTTCACCATTAACCATACCGAACGGAAACAGATAACATTCGCCGCAGTTGCCGAGGCAGCCGTATTCAATAATTTCCAGCTCCGGATTCGCTTCAAGCTGTTTCATAACACGATCGGTGCCATGATGCATATTGCTGGCGCAAAATTCAATAATGGGTTTTAACATGATGTTTTCACCTTACCTTGATGATATCGGATGATATCCATTTTCAATTGTTCTACTTTGTATTATAATAGGGGAGAAAGGAGTGGATTGCAATGAGTGATACACAAAGCACCACAATGTATGATGAAGTGTTGGACGTTCTTGATAAGCTTCGCCCTTTCCTCCAGCGCGATGGCGGCGACGTCGAACTCGTTGATGTAGAGGACGGAATCGTTAAGCTTCGCCTGATGGGAGCTTGCGGCAGCTGCCCAAGTTCGACAATCACGCTCAAAGCGGGTATCGAACGTGCCCTGCTTGAAGAAGTTGAAGGCGTACAAGAGGTTATGCAGGTATTCTAAGTTATAACCCAAGCCAAAGTCCTAAAAGAAGAACGTCAGCGTTTCTTCTGCAATAAAGAGTCTTGCCGCTATCATCGCCTTATGGGCAGATGAGGGTCCGGCAAGACTCTTTTTCTGATTAAATGGAGGTTATATCCGAAAGCATAAAGAATCGAAAAATATGGCTGCTGCCAGCCAGTTCAGCCCGTTTGCCTGGACCTTATCTTTAATTATGTACTGGGAATACTGTTCTTAATGGGATCGAAACCACCGGTGACATCAATGATATTTCCGGTCAAATAATCCGAAGCCGGCAAACAAAGAAATCCAATGACACGGGCAATATCTTCCCCGCTTCCCGGCCGGCCGCGCGGCGACTCTTCATCGCGCTCATGGATCACTTCCGCGATGGTACGTTCCTTGTTAAGCCCTTTAATATCGCCGGGACAAATCATATGGACCGTAATTCCGTCCCCTGCCTCCTCAACGGCAAGCGTCTTGGTAAAGGAAACAAGACCTGTCTTGGCAGACGCATACACGGATCTGTGCGGCCAGGCCCTGCCTTCTCCGGCGTGACCGAAGCCAAAATGGATAATACGTCCCCACTGTCTACTTCGCATCCCCGGGAGCAGTTTATGGTCCAGGAGCATTACGCCGAGCAGATTGCCGTTGACCAGATTGATAATATCCTCAACCCCATAATCGGCAAAGCGTTTGCGTTCCCTTATAAAGGGTCCGGCATTATTGATCAAAATATCCACACAGCCGCTGGACGACCAGCTTTGCGCCTGCTCTGCCAGCCGCTCTACATCGCAGCGCAGCGAGATATCGGCCTGAAAAGCTGCAGCGCGCACGCCGAGCAGTTCGATCTCGCCAGCAAGCTGCAGAGCCTCATCCCTGCTGTTGACGTAGTTCAGCACAAGATCGCAGCCCATGCGGGCCAAAGTTAGTGCGGTCATTTTGCCCAAGCCTTTGGCGCTGCCTGTTATTAAAGCTGTTTTTCCGATAAGATCCATGGGTAACCCTCCCATGTGCAGTATAGCATATTAAATTCGTTTCCTCATATGTTTGCAAGCATGATCAAAAGCAAGCAGCAGGGTATCGTATATTAATTCCATTCCTTGAGTCAAATCATCACAGCGCTCCTGCAAATTTTCCAATCGGTGATGTTCTCCGTATGCCAGATAGCTCTGCTGCAAATCATCCTGCATTTCCGAATTCATGTAATGAATTTCGGTGTTGCGCCGCTTCCGCAGTCTTCCAAGCGGTTCTTTGTATTGTTCTTTTAGGGCGTCAAGCCTGGATATAAGCAAAGGATGAAGATTACGCTGGCGCATGCCGCGCAAAACCGTAAAATAAGAAAAATGTACTTTAATCCGCTCCGTTTGCAGATTAAGAAATTCATTCATCAGGGTCCCCAGCTTGTCAAGCAATGCAAATAAACGGATAAAGGCATTTTTGTCAAAATAAACATGCCGGTGATAATCGAGCAATTCATCCGGCGACATACTCTCCATGGAAGTGGATTTCACCTTATTTGCGAATTTTCTCGCTGCATATTGGCTCTGCTCCAGTTCATCAAGCGATACGATCAGGCCAAGGGTCCATATTTCATATTTCCGCAGCTTTTGCTCGCTGTCTTTGCCTTTGGAAATGGAATCGTGAAGCATTGAAGCAAAGCGCTTCATTAGCTGCATCGATTCGTGAAGCTTTCCCTCCGCTTTCCGTGGAGGGTCATCAAACAGCATTCGCAGCATGATTTGAATCCTCCTAGAGTCGATCAATTGCCGGAGTCCGTAGGTTTCCCCGAAAATGCGCTGCTCAAGCAGCCAACTTATGAGCGAAAATACTCTTTCCACCTGCGGTCCACGAGCTCCACAATATCCTCGCGCGCCACAAGCTCATCCGGATATCCCGGCTTCATACGCGCATCAATAACAAGCGGCAGCTCATAGCCGACATGATGCCGCAGAACAACTGTCCCGGCGTAGATGTCGTCTGCCGGATTGAAGCGCGTGAATACCGTCCAGAGGAACGGTGTTTGGGCAGATGCGATAGCGGCATCGTCAGCCAGAATGACAAGGGGCCACCGCGTGCCGCGCTCCTGAAGACGCTCCAGCAGCCGATTGGCAAGCTTCGGCTCTTCCACGAAAGACGCGCCTGATACGACCAGACAGCCACGGCAGTATACCTCGATGCCGTCAATCTCATCCAGAGGGCCTTCATCATAATCCCCGGGCAGTTCCCTTACAGGATCACCAACGCCCAGCATGACGGCTTTACTGCCGCGGTTGAGCTTGCCGCCCGTATAATCCAGCGTATCATGCGAGGTTTTATCGAAGATGTACAAATCCGTCTCCGGCCTGAACCGCTCCAGCACTGTTTCGAGAAGACGGTCGAATTGAGCCAGATCAAGCGGCTGATCCGTTACCATCAGAAATTTAGTCAAAGTAAGCTGTCCTTCTCCGAGTATGCGAAACGCGGTTGTCAGAGCCTCGCGTGAATAACTCTCCCGTACTACCGCTGCAGCCAGCGCATGGAATCCTGTTTCCGCATAGGTCCACAAATCCTTCACGCCCGGCATCGCCAGCGGAAAAGCCGGTGAGAGCAGACGCTGCAGGAAATCACCCAGATAATAATCTTCCTGACGCGGCTTGCCTACAATTGTTGCCGGGTATATGGCATCCTTCCGATGCCACATATGACTGACATCGAACACCGGGAAATCATGAGTCCAGGAATAATAGCCATAATGATCGCCAAACGGCCCCTCCGGCCGTCTGGTGTGCGGGGCAACGCTTCCACTAATGACAAATTCCGCATTCGCCGGAATACGATGAATGCCGTAAGGATCCTGCACAACCGGCAGCTTGCTCCCGGTAATCAATGAAGCCAGCAGAAGCTCAGGCAAATGCTCGGGCACCGGAGCGATAGCCGACGCAATCAATGCCGGCGGTCCGCCAAGGAAAACAGAGACAGGCAGCGCTTCTCCGCGTTTCTCCGCCTCATGATAATGAAATCCGCCGCCCTTATGAATTTGCCAGTGCATGCCTGTTGTCGAATCATCGAATATTTGCATCCGGTACATACCCAGATTATGCTGCTTGCGATGCTCGGGATGCTCCGTATAGACCAGAGGAAGCGTGACGAAAGGCCCTCCGTCAAGCTGCCAGCTTGTCAGCGCCGGCAATCCCTCAAGCGGCCTTTCCCGCCTGCATGCACCCAGCACGGGAGCGGATGATGCCGGGGTCGGCTTGAGACCAACCTTCATCGCATCCCAGATCAGCGAACGTTCGCCCCAGATAGCTTTGGGCGTTGGAGGCAGCATTCGGTCCAAAGCCCCTACGGCCTGCTTCATAAAAGCCTCCGGGCGAGGGCCAAAAGCAAGATCCACCCTGCGGATCGTACCGAATAAATTGGTCACAACGGGAAAAGCGCTGCCTTTCACATTTGTGAAAAGCAGCGCTGGACCGCCCTGATCAATAACGCGGCGGTGGATTTCAGCAATTTCCAGATAGGGATCAACTGGCGCATCGATCACCGCCAAATCATTTTCTCGGCGCAGCGTCTCAATAAAGCCTCTTAAGTCAGCAAAACTCATTTTTTAGCCACGTCCTTCCCGCCATTTCCAAGCACGAATCATCAAGTCGGCCAATATGCCGAACAAGAAGGAAACAATAATATTATGAAGGATACTCGTAAACACCAATAAATCCGCGTTCGTCAGGGTAACCGTCAATACTGCGCCGCTGACGACTTGCGCGCAAATCAAAACGAAAGCCCATGTGGCCGAACGGCGGAGCTCCGGATTTCTGGAACAAACCTGGCTCACGTACCTCCACAGCCACACAATTAAAATCAGCAGGACGAGTGCTCCCAGGCGGTGGATAAAGACAATCCGGGTCGCCCCCTCCATCGCAGGGATAAATTCTCCATTACATAGCGGCCAGCCCTGGCAGCCTCCTGAAGAGTCCGTATGCCGGACAAAGGCGCCAAGATATACTACAACATAGCTGTAGACAAGCACAGTAAGCACGAACCGGAAAACCAAACGGGGCACCGCTGCGAGCGGCCTGTCCTCAATCGTGCCACGCCGAACTCTGCCTGTCCAAAATACCAGCAGCAGGGTACTGACAAAAGCCAGAATGGAAAATCCGAAATGCATCGCCAGTACGGCTGCGGACTGCTCCCATACAACTGCAATGGCACCAAGAACAGCCTGCAGCAGCGTAAAGAATCCAGCCAGACTGGCATAAATAACAGCCTCTGTTCTTCGGCGGTAAAGCATCAATGTGGCGATAAAGACGGCCAGCACCAGCATGCCCACCAGACCGCTGATCAGCCGATGTGAATATTCAATTAATGATTCCAATGTATAAGCCGGAATAAACTTGCCGTTGCATAGTGGAAAATCCGTTCCGCAGCCTCTCCCGGAATCCGTATTGGTTACCAAAGAACCTGCGATCAGTACAAGAAACATTCCAATGCACGCCGCGATAGCAATTGCACGGTAACGGTTTGGGGTCAATCTCATCACCTTGCTTCCAAAAGAATTCAATCAACTTCCCAATTATAGCGGACTCATTGGCCAAATACCATGTTGAAAATGTGACCGTTTTGGTCCGACATCATTTATACAAAACCAATTATGTATCGTGCTTCACAGGGTTATTATTCACCTTTTGCCGGCCGTGCTTCATTTATTGAATCACACAACGAAATGAAGCTATTAACAGGTTTTACAAAGCTTAACCAGAATAATCCGAATCAGCACAGCAAGGCGAGAAAACAAATGAGTTACGATTGAGGACGATTCCTCCCACTCTTCCTGTGCCCAAGGAGCAACACTGCTTCCCGTGGCGACAGGGGTGAAAGCGGACAAAGAAAAAGCCCGCAAGCCGCCGGATAATCCGGCTAGCTTGCGGGCAATGTTTGTTACGCTTGTGAGCTGTTCAAGGCTCCTGCCACCTGTAGGGCACGGTCCAGAAACTGCTCGATCTCCTCACGCGATTTGCGAAGCTTATTAACAAAACGCACGAGTTCGCGATTATTCTGAAAAGCAATAAAGCTCGGAATGCCAAGAATATTCAATTCCCCGCACAAATCGGGCAGCTCGTCGCGGTCAATCTGTATAAAGTGAATGCTGTCCGCATACTTTTGCTCGATATCCGGCATGAAAGGCTCAATATAATGGCAATCCGGGCACCAGGTCGTCTTGAACACAGCCACAGTAATCGGGGCTGTTGAAGCAACAGCCTCTCGGAACGCCTCATCGGTTTTTATGATCTCCATTGCACAAGCACACCTTTCTTCATGCAAGCATAACCTTTATGGCTCGCGGTTAATAACCAGCATGTCATTATCTTCGTACCAGCTTTGCCAGCTCAACTCTCCGCCCAAGGCCTTCACAAGATCACGGGCTGATACATAAGTGACCCCTTGGATGACTGTTGCCGGAAAAGCCCATTTTAACGTTTTTCCATTCACGACGGCCTGATTGCTTCCTACTTTCAAAATCACTGTAGTTTGGGTCGCATCGTCGTATACAGTAATTTTACCTGTCGCAGCGTCTTTAGTCAAAGTCGCTCCCAGCTCTGACGCTGTATCGCGCAGTGGTATGATTGTCACACCGGCAGGAGTCCTGATGGCAAGATTATCGCTGTAATCCGGATTGAATTCTACGGTTTGTCTGGTTATATGCGCACTATTGCGAAGCAGATCATACATGACGGACTTGTTGTCAAATTGACGGAGTAACTGATAGCCTTCCATGTTTCCGAGGTCCATTTCACTGATTGCAGTATCGGAATCCACAGGAGCAGCAGGCGTTACCGTTCCATTGACATTCCACGTTTCACCCGACATCTTGATCCAGATTCCTTTCAGAGGAGAATCGGCAAGTTCGTCTTCAACGCCCGCAAGCTCTTCGTTATTCTGTGTATCAGCTGCGGCAGGATTGCTAAAATGTGGAACAATGGAAGCCTCAACAGTTGATTTACGGATATCAAGCTCGGTGTCCACGAACAGATCGGTTTTGATATAGGTCTCTTCGCTCAGAATCTCCGCCAGCATTTCCGGATCAGCCTGATCCATCTCATCCTTCAATTCAGTGAGCAGTTCAAGGATACCCGCTGACGCTTCCTCTACAGCCGTTGTCTTCTCATCTTCCTCCGGAAGGCTTCCAAAGATGCTCTCTCCGGCTTGCGATCCCAGAAGATCCGTCTGTTCCGCGAGCGTATCCAGCACGCCCGTAATCATCGTGTTCAGACCTTCCTCATCATTCAACAAGGCGTCAACGTAGGATTTAGCCCAGCTCCACAATTCTTTGCCGTTCAATTCGGCGTGGACGCGCATGCCGCTTACGGTTTCGCCATTTACCTGCTCCTGGCCCGGATCAACCGTCAGCGAGCTTGGATTCGGCAAATTATCAATGGCATAACCGCTGAAAATATCAATAATCTGTTTGCCCGTCTCTGCCAGAGCCTCTTTATCAGCCGGAGTGCCGGATACCTGCGAATCAAGTTCAGTACCGGTAAATTCACTCAGCAGTTCACCATCCAAGTGAATGACGAACGGCTGCTTGGCGCCTTCGAGATCCAGTTCAACAAGTTTCTCGTCGGCTTTAAGCGAGAAGCCTATGCTTTTGCTGTTCAGTATAAGCTTACCTTCTGCGGACATACGGCCGTTGTCCGATATTTTTATATCATCCAGTTGAAGATTAATTTGCGAAATCCATTTCAGCAGCTCCGTTTCATCTTCGTCCGCCCCATCCAGGGCGCCGTCGGCAAGAAGCAGCTTGAATTCAATATTTTGCTTGCCTTCCATGGTAGAGACTTTGATAGATTGCTTGAGCATTTGATTGAAATCCACACCGCCAAGCGCTTGGCAGCCCGCCACGATGACCAATGTCAGCGCAAGCAGCGCCAAGCCTGTTGCTTTCCCACTCCACTTCCACTTTTTCAACTCAAAAAACCCCTCTCCATGGGTAAAAAGACTAATGCCTATTCTACCATGGAGAGGGGAATAATGGAAGATTATTTCACTTGCTTCCAACACTCTTGGAGCGCGCCATTATGCGCATTAGCGGGTTTAACAGCTTGCGCAGCGGCCCTGGAAATTGACGGACATCCTCAGCTGTTACCACACGCAGCAGAACCAGCAAAACAACATAAAGACCGAGCGACACAACTCCTGCGGCTCCAGCCGAAATCAGATACATCAGCTTCGCAGGAAGGGCATCCAGCAGATGTCTGCCGCCGAAATCGACAAGCCACCCCGCTGCTGCCGACAGGACAATTGTGATGCTGTAGCCTGTCCAGCTGCTGCCCAGAACCTTGAGCGGAACATCCTTGCGGATTGCTCTCAGGTTGAGATATGCAATCACGACGAAGCATAACGTGGAGGACAGAATCAGTCCATACGCCCCCATAAGAGGCGCAAGCAGCAGACTGGCCACCACCTTCAATGCCAACCCAATCAGGGTGTGACGCATAGGCAAACGCGGTTTTCCCAGGCCGAACAGGACCGAATTGCTCGTCATCATCGTAATTTGAAAAATCGTACCCGCTGTCAGAGCCGCTACGAGCCCGCTTCCGCCCGTACCGTCAAACAGAAAGCCTGTTACTGAAATGGATGCTATCGTCAGCATCAGCGCTGCCGGTACGCCGGTAAATACAACAATGCGCATAACCAGTGAGGTTTGACGCTGCACTTCATTCATGTTACGGATGGAATAAGCCGAGGAGATGACCGGAATAATCGATGAGCTCAGGGCAATGGCAAGAATCGGCGGTATGCCGGCAATCCCTTGCGCCCTGAAGCCCAGCCATTTGCTGGCCAGCTTCCCCACATCATCCGATGCATAGAAAGCATCCGTCAGCCGGCTGAACAACAAAATATCAAAGTTATAAATAAACTGGACGGTCATAGCTGCAATTACGATCGGTACCGAAATCGAAAACAGTTCTTTATAAATGGATCGGTAAGACAGCATCGAGCCGTTTGAGGCTTTGCCGGGCGCCTTCCGCGATTGGTTCGACCGGTCGGGACTTTCTGCGGCATCCTGCTTCCTGAGCCTTCCGGCGTAAAACAGCATGACCAGAAAAGCCCCTACACTGCCCAGTACGCTGCCGAAAGTAGCCGCTCCGGCAACCCAGCGGTCGCTCCAGCCCCAAGCCAGCAGCAGCACGACAAGTCCAATTGCCGTCAATACCCGCATAAACTGCTCCACGATTTGCGATATTCCGCCGGCCATCATAAATTGACGGCCCTGGAAATAACCACGCATCATCGCAATAACAGGAAACAGCAGCAATGCAGGGGCAATTGCCCGAATGGAAATATCCGCCCCGGGATGCTGTGATATCTGGGTAGCAATAAACGGTGCGAATATATACAGCAGACTGGCAACAACAAGGCCTGTTATGGCCCCGAACCATAGCGCCGCCCGGTATATGCGCTGCGCATCGGCGGGACGCCCCAGAGCATAACGCTCCGACACCATCTTGCTGATGGCGCTGGGTATTCCGCCTGTCGCAATAATAAGAAGCATCAGGTAAATGTTATTGGCGACGTTGAAATAGTTTCCCCCGTCAACAGTGAGCATATTATCCAGCGGGATACGCTGGAATATCCCCAAGAAACGGGCTACCAGCGCAGCGGCCGCCAGAATAATGGTTCCTTTGATCAAGGAGTCTTTTTTAACCATGAGCTGCTCTCAAATCTCCCCGCACGTAAAAATTTATTTCGCTTTAATTTCCTCGAGCGGCTTGTGATTGCCCCGGACCGGCGCTGCTGCATGGGTAGGCGCAGCCCAGCGGACTCCATTCCGGATAACCTGAAGCACATTCTCATTGTAATAGGTCGGATATGTCTCATGCCCAGGACGGAAATAGAAAATCTTGCCTTGTCCGCGGAAAAACGTGCAGCCGCTGCGGAATACTTCTCCGCCCTCGAACCAGCTGACAAGCACCAGCTCATCCGGAGCAGGAATATCGAAATGCTCCCCGTACATCTCTTCGCGTTCAAGCACAAACTGCTCGGGAATTCCGGCAGCGATCGGGTGAGCCGGATTAACGACCCAGATACGCTCTTTCTCGTCGGCTTCACGCCATTTCAGATTGCAGCCTGTTCCCATGAGCTTCTTGAAGATTTTTGAAAAATGCCCGGAATGCAGCACGATCAGTCCCATGCCGCCAAGTACGCGCGCCTGTACACGGTCAACAATGTGATCGGCCACTTGATCATGTCCCTTATGGCCCCACCAGACAAGCACGTCCGTTCCGGCCAACACCTCTTCCGTCAGCCCATGCTCCGGCTGATCCATGGTGGCGGTGCGGACTTCGAAGCCGTCCGTTCCAATTCCCTGCGCGATCGCATTATGTATGCCGTCCGGATAAACCGACATTACCTCTTCGCTTTCCTTCTCATGCAGAAACTCATTCCAAACCGTTACTTTCAACATTCCTCTCGCCTCCCAAATGTTTTAGATCCAGATAAAGAACAAGATAATCATGGCAAGCTGCAAAATGATTTTGACAACCATGCTGGAGAACAGCCCCACGACTGCACCAAATCCGACCTTCAAGCTTTTATTGAAGGTGGATCCGACAATCAGCTCCCCGATGACGGCCCCCAGCAAAGGACCAAGAAGCAATCCGAAAGCCGGAATAACGAAGGGCCCGGCAATAATGCCAATCGTGCTGCCGATGACGGATGCCTTCGAGCCCCCGTATTTCTTCACTCCCCAGGCGCTGACCGCATAATCCGCCAGAATCAATGCGGCCAGAATCAGTGTTTGGATTGTCCAGAACCAGAACCCGAAGGGTTCAAAGGAAAGGAAGAAGCCGTACACGAAAAAAGCGGCATAGATCGCGAGCACGCCAGGCAGGATGGGAAAAATAGCACCGGCCATCCCCACCACAAACAAAATGACTACGATTATCCAACCGGCGATGTCCACCGCTTGTCACCCCTTCAGCACATAATCCCGAATGAGATGCGCTACGGCATGCTCATTGTTAGTCACCGTAACGGCGTCTGCCGCGTCTTTGACAACATCCTGGGCATTTCCCATAGCCACACCCAGACCCGCCTCGCGAATCATGGCAATATCATTCAAGCTGTCTCCCATTGCAGCCACCTGCGACATGTCAATGCTCAGCACGCCGCACAGCTCGCGGAGCGCGCTGGCTTTGGTCACGCCTTCCGGATTGAGCTCCCAGTTGGAGGGTGAGGAATTGGTAATCTCCATGCCGCCCCATGAGGAAACCTCCTTATAAATCCGGTCCAGCATTTCCGTATCCTCGGTAAAATAGCCGAATTTGAGCCAATGCTGACTGTCATAGCTGTCCGACGGTTCGATCCACCGCTCTTTATTGAAAATCCCTTCTACGGCATAGGCCCAAAACCAGGTTTCCTCATGGCGCAGCGCGACTTCATGGAGCTTCTTGATTGTCGCTGCCGGCATAAGCGAGCGCTTGTGAAGCACATGCGGTCTGCGCCATATTTCACCGCCGTTGACCGTAATCATCGGCATATCGAGCTTGAGCTGCTCCGCGTAAGGCAGCGCGCTCTGGAAGCCGCGGCCGGTCGCAAAGCACACCATGATGTCCGCATCCAGCGCTTTTTGGATCCATTCCGCATTCTCACTGCTTATTTCCTGCATTTCGTTAAGCAGCGTACCGTCCATATCCAGCGCGATCAGTTTGATTGTTCCCATCCTTACCTCCTAAACCATCTGCATCCCAACCATCGGGGGCCTGCCGGCGCCCCTTGTAAAAATGCTCGCAATATTCATTATAACGTGTTCAAGGCATGACTGCGCTATTCTTTCTTGTACAGTTGTTGTTGCATCTTGTTAATCTTTTGTTGTATCTGTCGTGTTGCTTTGTTTCTTGGGAACACCATCCAGACCAACCGCTTCATCATACGCGTCAAAAATCTTGCGGGCGATCGGCGCCGCTCCTGCCGACCCGAATCCGCCTTCCGGCACGACGACCGCAACAGCCAGAACAGGATCCTCGGCCGGGGCATAGGCGATAAATACCGCGTTATCGACTACTTTCCCCCCGCTGACCTGCTGCTCGGACGTACCGGTTTTTCTCATGACCTTGTATGGAGTATCCTTGAAGACGGGAACGTCGACATTTGCCATGCCCCGTTCCACTTCGTCCCAATACGCCTTAGGAATGTCAATTGTGTTCAACACTTCAGGTTTAAACCCTTGCACCTGGTTGCCTTCGCTGTCAGTGATCTTGTTTACAAACTGCGGCTTCATCCGTTTGCCGTGGCTGGCAAGGGTTGCCGTATACTGTGCCAGCTGCAGCGTTGTGTAACGTCCCATCTGGCCAAAGGAAGCAAAAATCAAAGCCGATTGGGCACTTGCCGCCTCAAGCTCGTGATAATACCCGATAACGCCGGTGTTCTCATTCAGCAATCCGCTTCCTGTAGACACGCCAAGCCCGAACTGCTTCACGTAGCTGTCCCATATATCTACGCCCTTCTTGCCGTCTTTTTCATATAAAGCATTCCCGACCATCTTGGCCATGAAGGGGTTGGAAGATCTCGTAATGGCAAGCGAAGGATCCAGCGTTCCATATGCATGACCGTGGGCATTACCTATTTTCCGCCGGTACTTGCCCTCCTGGCCGTAATAGAATGCCCCCGTATCCTGATAAGTAGATGAGGTCGTAAACAGCTTCTCATTAAGTCCGATCAGGATGGATAACGGTTTCTGGGTGGAACCCAGGAAGACGACCGAGGACGGATGCTTGTTCTGCTCCTTCTTATCCTTGTAAGGCCCGATGACCGGACTGATCGTCCCATTCTGGAGCACTGCGCTGATTTTGTCGTAATCGTCGGTCCCTATCCGTCCGCCCTCCCATATGTTGGGGTCGTAATCCGGCATGCTGGCCATGGAGATGACCTTGCCCGTCTTTACCTCCATCGCCACCGCATAGCCGGTCTTGGCGTTGGCTGCATGTTCAGAGGAAGAAGTTGTTTGAAGATAATGCAGCTGATCCATAATCGCCTGCTCGGTCTTCTCCTGAACGGCCCTGTTGATCGTCAAATAGAGATCGTCACCTTTCTCAGGCTTGGTAATGGTAGGCGGACCGATAATTCGTCTGGCTGCATTGATGGGATACAGCTTCAGGCCGTTCTTGCCGCGCAGCTCATCCTGGTACATATATTCCAATCCGTCAAAACCAACATCCTCCTGCGGCAGATATTCCAGCAGCGGATCGGTGATGTCTCCTTTGTCTTTGTACAAATTATTTTCCGCTCCGCCGCTGAACTTCTTCAAATAGCCGACAAGCTGAACGGCAAAGGTTGAAGTGTCGTAATGACGGATGCTTTCCTCGAGAATATCGATTCCGGGATACTTGTCTTTATTCTCCAGAAACATAGCGATTTCTTCATTGGTCAAACCGGCCTTAATCCGTCTGGGCACCGCATAGGTGTTCTTCTTGTGGTCCAGGTCCATGTTTTCCTCGATTTGAGCAAGTGTCATGGCCACCTTGGGATCCCCATGTTCATTGAACACCTTCAGCATTTCTTTGGCCGAGGCAATCGCCTTCTCCTTGACCTTCTTCTCATCCCCCGACTCAATGGTGTAGTAGAGCGACTGGGTGGAGGTCGAATAGGCGATAGGCGCTCCGCCGGAATCATAGATATTGCCCCGGATAGGCGGGATTTTGACTTCAGTCGTCTCTCCGCTGGTCTCTACTTCTTTCAGCGAAGGTCCTTCCACGAACTGCAGAATAGCCAACCGCACAATAAGTACACTGAACAGGAAAAAAGTAGCAAAAAAGAATAAGTTCAACCGGAAGGCAAAATGCCGCCGGTTCGAAATCGCCCGCTTCTTCGGATCTTCTTGCATGGCCGTTATGCCTCCTCTCAAGGTTGATTAAACATCGCGAATATGGGTGCTTGCGAAACCGTCCGGATTAAACCAATCGCCTGACGAGGCCCATGTTGCGTCAAGCGGAATCCATGCTCCGCCCTGATCCGCGAGTCTGACCTCATTCCAGGCATGCGGTCCATAGCCTGCGCCGGTAGCGCCCTGACCGGTGACGACATGCACCTCGAGACCAACTGAGCGGGCCATGACCGCGTACAGGCGAGCTACATCGATGCATACCCCGAGACGGCTGTTAAAGGTCTCAACGGGCGTCTGCTCCTTCCATACGCCGTTCTGCTCGTAGTTGTCCGCTTTGTCCCAGTCATACGCTATCCGCGAGCCAACCCAATCGTATAAGGCCCGTGCCTTGTCCTGGTCCGTCCTGGCCTCCGCCGTGACGGCTGCCGCCGCCTGTTCGATATTGGCCGGTACATTGGAGTCGATCACTTCATACTTGCGCTGCAGAATACGGCGAAACTCCACCCCTACCGCTTCTGTGAAGACCGGCCCCCTGCGGAGCACATCGCCGGCTACGGGATCAAGCAGCTCGTCTGCGGTCTTGTTATAGAATGCCGACGCGCGGATGGATTCGGTCAGCGGCCCCCCGGGAATCGCGGTTACATATACGAAAAGCGCTGCGATAATAATAAATGCCCGGCCTGCTCCAAGCAGCGTTCCAATCGCCGCTCCCGTGGTACGGCTGGCCGTCTTCGAGAACAGCTTCTCCCCTCTGCCGTCCGGGTGCTCCCGGGAGTCCGAGAGCTTATGGAAAACAAGGCCATATACAGGCTCCAGCCATCCCAGCATCGTGCGGAACACCAGATAGCACACCAGGAAGAGCACTCCGAAGCGCAGCAGTTCAAAATCCCGGAGGCTGGTCACCATGGTGTACCACAGCTGCTTCCAGGAGCTGAGCTCCTCCTGCGGCACCTGAATCCCGCTTCGGATCAACCATTCCTTTACCACGGGAGAGAGCCAGTTGGCAGCCCTCCCGGCGAGCAGTAAAGACAAAACGACAGCCGCCGCCTGCCATATAAAAAAGAAAAGGCGCCTCGCAGAACCGGACGCACCTCTCCTCATACCTTGAATAAGCGAGCCGAGCAAAACGAGCAGAACCATGAGCGCCACCGGTTCCGGTTCCAACAGGGCGTGAACCCATGTGTTCATGAGCTTCCTCCTAAAGCGTTTTGAAACAACGCTGCTTCATAAGCATATTCTAAAACATTTCTGAAAAAACGCAGCTTCATGTGCACCATTCATCGTTTTTGGCAAATAGCATAGACTCAATAATCCGGTATGCAGCATACACGCTAAGCGTTTTTCTTTGCTGCCTCAATTAATGTCTGAATGGTTTCATCGATTTTCCAGGTGCCAAGCGGAGCCCCTCTGAAGGAGATCTTCACTTCGTTGTCGCCAGGCTTGCCGTCCATTCTTAAATTCTTCGTGGTGATGGTGAAAGTGCCGTCGCTATTGGACGTATAGGTCGCGTCCTCGGCTTCTCCGGCCATCGCCGTAATGGCTTCCTGCTTGACATTCTCGGTCACTGTCGTGCCAATTGACTTCAGATCCTCCAGCGAATAGCCGCTGTACACGACCAGGCCCACTAAAATCACCACTACAATCAGCCATTTGACAACGGTCTTGACGATACGAACGACGATAAATAATACCACCAGCCCGATTAGAAGAATGACCCAGTTATCCTTCAAAAATTGGATCCATGTATCCGTATCGTAATTAAAATCAAACGCCATACGCCGATTCCCCCATTATATACCTTGAAAAGTCCGAACATAAAATATTATACCCTATGCGTATATAGGCGTAAACCTGAGTATTTACAATGGATTTCCCATCATCGGCACGGTTGTTCCATCTTTAGTTTAAGACGAATAATACCGAAAAAAGTTTCAAATCAAGCCCTCCTCCCTGCTTCTGACATAACGAGGCTTATCCAAGCGTACAAGTAGTAACATATGGTTACGCACGCGCGACTCGAAGGAGGGTAACAATTTGAAAACCGCAATATGGCTTTATCTGTTTTTGTTCGTCGCTTTTTTCGATCTGCATGCCCAATATCCAATCCTGACTCCATTTGCCGTATCCATTGGCGCAGCGCCTTCCTTTATCGGGCTGATGATGGGAATGTATTCGCTGACGCATCTTCCGGGCAATGTGATTGCAGGCTATGGCGTTGACCGGTACGGGAGCCGGCTGTTCATTGTATTCAGTCTTGCGGCGGCAGGAGGTATTCTGCTGCTACAATCGAAGGTCACCGATCCCTGGCAGCTGCTCGTCCTGCGGTCTATAAGCGGTTTTGTGCTGGCGTTTCTTTCACCTGCCTGCATGTCCCTGCTTGCGAGGATTGCAAGCGACCGGGTCAAGCAGGGCAAACTGATGGCCGGCAATGGGCTGGTCCATACGCTGGCTTCCGTCATCTCACCGGCAGTGGGGGCATATCTGGTCGCACAAATCGGCTTTACGACTGCCTTTTATGTACTCGGGTGGATCCTGATCGGAACTGCCGCCTGCGCTCTGATATTCATACGCGAGCTGCCTTCAAGCTGGAAAAAGGCTTCTTCGCCTCCGGATTCCTCTCCTTCTGCAGTAACGGCAGGAACAGATGAACCTCCCATGACGCCGGTCCCCTGGCTGATTTACACACTCCCGGTTGCCATGGCATGCGCTCAGGGGATTCTTTCATTCGAACTGCCGCTAATGGGGACGACGAAGGAAGCGATGATGACAACGGGCCTGCTGTTCTCTGTTGTGAGTCTGGGGGCGTTGATTACGCTCAGCATGCTTTTTCTGAACCGTTTATCACCGTTTATGCGCTCTTTATGGGGAGCATTTGCATTGGCCCTGGTTTATTTCGCCATAGCAGCCGGTGCGCCGTTGCCTTTCTACATGCTGCTTCTGCTGCTGGGAATGGCTAAAGGGGTTATATTTCCGGCCATTTCCTCTCTTCTCATCGAGCTAAGCGGCGGTGTGAGATACGGGCGCACCTTTTCCATTTTGTCGATTGCTTTCTCCGTCGGCGCATTTCTCGGTCCTATGCTTGCAGGTCAGCTTCGGAGCTATGTATCCCCGTATTACATCGCCTTCATTGCCTTGATGATCGCTGTGTCCGTACTGCCTTTCTATACATTGCGAATGGGGAAGAACCCCGCCCATTTTTCAAGAACTGGGTAAAGGCACAGGGCCGGTAATAACCATAGGCATAAGATACATCGTGGCAGATGGCTATAGTCTTTTCACCCAGGCGAAGCCAATCTCCTAAGGATACGAACTGAAAGAGGGGTGACTTCTCAATGTCTGAAAACTTGGAACGTGGATACGTCGGCGGCGCATTTACCTCAACCGGCATTATTCTTGTCCTTTTCATCCTGCTTGTCATTATCATCTGCGGTTCTTGGTACTAGAACTGCCATTTGCCCTTCAAATCACTTCTCATTAGAAGAAACGTAACTTCGCCGTCCTTTGGCCCAGCAAGTTTCTTCCATCGGAAGTTTAAGCTAAGTATGATAGAATTTTATGATTTCTTATATGTTAAAAAAGAAGGCATTGCCGGCTGGCAAAGCCTTCTTTTTATTTTCCATCAAGAATCGGTTACAATGTCGGAAGAGGTGATGTTCGCCACATGCATATCGCGATCATTGTAGAAGGAAAAAACGACCGCAGCCGGATCCGCCGGGTGCTCAACCCGGACGTCCCCATATACTGCACCTATGGCACCCCAGGAACCGGTCAATTAGAAAAGCTGCGCCGCCAGGTGGGGGACAAGCAGCCTTATATTTTCACCGATAACGACTCCTCCGGCAAACGTATACGGGGCATGCTGCGGGACGCATTTCCCGATGCCGAACATATTCACACCCGCAGAGGCTACCACGGTGTCGAGAAAACCCCAGAGGAATATTTGATCGAGCAATTCGAAAAAGCGGGATTGGAGGCGTACATTCTGTACCCTGCCCCAAACCCCGCTCCCTGGCGAAAAGAAGACCAATGATTGCATGTATCAAATATGCAGCATAAAGATAACAAATGTCACGGTGATGATGCTCAGGAAAGTGGAAACAAACACGACCTGCGAAGCGAACTCCGGCTCATTATCGAATTCGACGGCAAGCAGGACGCTTGAAAGCGAGGTCGGAACAGCCGAGGACACAATGAGCGCCTTTGCCATAATGCCATCTATTCCAATCATCCACACCACCAATAAAGCGAGCAAGGGCCCGATAATCAGCCTTACGCCGCAGGAAAGCAGAACATCCTTAAGCATCAGATCCTTGTAGGACCATCGCATGCTGCCAATCTGAACGCCAAGCGTAATAAGCGCCGTTCCAGTAAACGCGTTAGCCAAGTAATCAAGCGGCGTTTGCAGAAAGCCGGCCAATGGAATATCGAAGCCGCGCATAAGAAAGGCAAGCGGAATCGCATAAATAACCGGCTGCCTGATTATCGTTTTCACGATCTTGCGGCCGCTGCTCCTATGGGCATTAACGCTGTATATCCCCCATGTATTGGGCAGCAGGGACTGCATCATCATAATGAGCACCTGCACCGAGAGGGTAAACGGATTGGCGGCAAAAGCGAGCTGATTCAGCGGAATACCATAATTCGCGCTGTTATAGAACAGAACGCTGTTGCGCATCGCTCCCCGCATGCCGCCCTCAAGCCCCCGAAGACGCACTACGGCCTCCACGACAGCAAACATCAGCGCCATAAAAATGACAAAAAAAAGCAGGACCGTGCCGATAACCCCAAGCGAAATTTCCGTAGTATATAATAGTTTGAAGATAATGGCGGGCGAGAACAGATAGAAGTTAAGTCTGGAGAGCGTCTTGATGTCCAAAGAAAAAGCCCGCTGCAGCGTGACGCCAATGGCAATCATGACCGACAGCGGGAGCACATTGTTTCCTAATACGGACCAGAAAATTGTCATGGCGCCTAGCCTTTCACAAGCGCGTTGACAATTTTAACAACATCGTCTGCCTGCGTGTCCGTGATCGATCCCGTAATGGCTTTGCGCACGTTGCCAGTACGGTCCACGAAGGTAATGGCATCCGCATGCGTGAAATAACCGTTCTCATCTTTCACCAGACCAAGACCAAAATCCTTCATCAGCTGCTTGGTATCTTCCTCGCTGTCCTCGCGCAGGAATTTCCAGCCGGCTGCATCCACATCAAATTTACCCGCGAACTTCCTGATGGTCTCCGTCGTGTCCCGCACCGGGTCGAACGTAATCGACAGAAACTCGACATCGCTGCCGAATGTCCCTTTCTCCTTCAGCTCGTTCTGGGCCTCGCTCATGAGATAGGTCGTCGGCGGACAAACATCCGGACAATTGGAATAAAAGAAATAAATAACCCGCACCTTGCCGTTGGTGTTCTCAAGCGACACTTTATTGCCGTCCAGATCCGTGAGCTCAAAGCTCGGCGCTTTATAGTTCTGATCCAGATTAGGTCCGGCTTCTTTATTAGAAGAGACATATAAATAAATGCCCATCGCCGCGCAAAGCGCCAGCACCGCAATCTTGAAGGCATGTTTTCGTACAAAATCCATCCGCTTACGTTCCCCCTTGTTTACGCAATCCCCGGATGTGTTATCCGATGCCGTTGGTATCCAGGATCATCACAAAAAAGACAATCATTAAATAATTAATGGAAATAAAGAAATTCGTCTTGGCCCACTTCGTGTCATCCTTCGCCGAAAGTCCCATTGCCGTATGCACTGTCCAGAGGACACCACCGGCGATGGAAATAACAAGCAGAAAATATCCGGCGTAATCGTAGGTGTACATCAGAATGCCCGTTGGAATCAGCAGCAGCGTATAAGGAATCATCTGCAGCTTGGTGCGGCGGATTCCCTTCAGAACCGGCAGCAGCGGAAAACCAGCGGCCCGGTATTCGTCAACGCGCCTGATCGCAAGCGACCAGAAATGCGCAGGCTGCCACAGGAACAGCAGGGCAAACAGCAGCCAGGCTCCCGCATCGACCTGCTCCGTAACGGCACAATAGCCGATAACAGGAGGCATAGCCCCGGATATTCCCCCAATGGAGGTACTCCAGGTTGAGGTGCGTTTCAGCCACATAGTGTACACAATCACGTAAACAAAGAACCCAAGCAGCCCAAGCCAGCCGGTAAGCGGATTAACAAGCGTGAACAGCACCGCAATCCCGATAACCCCCAGCACGATCCCATAGATGAGCACCTTGGTCGGATTCATCCGCTGCATGGGAAGTGTCCGGTTCCGGGTACGTTCCATTTTCTTGTCCAGCTCGCGGTCCCAATAATTGTTAATGACACAAGCCGACGCCATCGTGAGCGCCGAGCCGATCAGCATATAAATCAGAAGCAACCAATCAATATGATCCCATTTGGAAGCGACCCAAAAGCCACCGAACGCCGCAAACGCATTAAGGCGAATGATGCCCGGCTTTGTTAAGGCCACATATTCTTTAAGCACAGCCTGCCTCCCCGTTCCGATCCCATTATGGGCGTATACTACCCATCATCTGTGTTTTAAAACCGTCCTAATCATACCGAAAAAACAAGCAGTTGACAATGTTCGCAGCCCTTGTTCATTATATTGACACCGCTTGACAAAACGCCTTATCAATTCTCTCACAGAGGCTTGCCCTTTTCGAAAAAAATGGAACCCTTTCGCCTATTGCTCAATACACTGTCATTGTGGTTAAACGCCCAGCTCTTGCGAAAGGAAGTGGGATGGTTCAGATATGGCAGTCATTAAAACGAATTCCTCAGATGCCAGGCTGCTGGCCCGGCTAATACGCGCAGAAGCGGAGGGTGAAGGCGACCTTGGCATGCTGATGGTCGGCAATGTCGGAGTCAATCGAATTTTAGGCAATTGCATCGATTTTCGAAATATTCGCACAATGTCCCAGATGGTGTACCAAAGTCCGGGGGGATTTGAAGCGACCCAAAAAGGATATTTCTACCAAAAGGCCCGCGACAGCGAAATCAGGCTTGCCCAGCGCGTGATCAACGGCGAACGCCGGTGGCCGGCGACAAATGCCCTCTGGTATTTTCGTCCTGCCGCAGACTGTCCAAACACCTGGTATGATCAGCAACACGTCGGCAGGTTCAAGGCACACTGTTTTTACGCCCCAACTCAGGAGAATTGTCCATCCGTTTATTGATGAAGATTTGATGGAGCGAATGATGCTCCTGAATGGTTTGAAGAAGTGATGAAAGCGAGGAAAATGAGACATGTCCTACGGTTACGACTATAATAATGCTGTAAGTCCCGCCAGCACAGGCGGCTACGGCAGCACGGCGGTTAGTCCCGCCAGCACAGGCGGCTACGGCGGCACGGCGGTTAGCCCCGCCAGCACAGGCGGCTACGGCAGCACGGCAGTTAGCCCCGCCAGCACAGGCGGTTACGGCAGCAACATGGTAAGCCCAGCCAGCACAGGCGGCTACCCCGGCTATAACTATAATTATCCTTACCAACCAAGTACACAAACCATGCCGGGTTCCGGCCAAATGCAAATGCCCATGACTGCAGGTCAGATGCAAATGCCGATGATGCCCATGACCGCCGGCCAAATGCAAATGCCGATGGCTCCCATGACCGCTCAGATGCAAATGGCATCTGCGCCGACGACTCCCAATGTCCCCAGCGGATCAATTGTGACACCGGCCGGAGGTAATATAATAACGGTTCCGATTAATGAGGAATCCTATGTAGAAAACATTATTAGGATGAACCGCGGCAAAATGGCGACCATCTACATGACCTATGAAAACAACTCGGAATGGAACGCTAAGATTTTCAAAGGCATTATCGAGGCGGCTGGCCGCGATCATATCATTATTAGCGATCCCGCAACGGGCATGCGCTACTTGCTGCTGACGCTCAATCTCGACTACGTCACCTTTGACGGTCCCATAAATTATGCCTATACCTTCCAGGGTCAGACCATTACGAACACCACTCCCGCAACGGCTACAAGAATCGAAACATCGTCTGGTACCCTTACAGGCGACCGTTAACAGGCCGAAACGTCCATGCGTGGATACGGGCAGCTCCGCCTTGTACCCATTGCGACATTGTAAACCATGAGGAACGCTCACTGCAGCGTTCTTTTTTTATGGCAAGCGCAGCCTCCTCGTTCGGAGCCTCCCACACTTCCACAAACAGCAGCGGCTGATCCGTACCCTCATACAGCTGAAAATCATTGAATTCCGCTTGTTGAATGGCTGCCCATGACCGGTAGTCCATAATAAATTCCTCAGAAATTTGATACTCCACGAAACAAATATGCATGAAATTTCGTCCCTTCGTTATAAGAACTACAGATTCAGAAAATACTAATACGTACAATATAGAAGTATACCACTTCTCAAAGAAGAAACAGCCGATTCCGGACTTTGGCGGCTAAACCAGGTTTCTTCATTCCATAAATATAAGCGCGTACAGACCCGATCTATACTTTCTTATATTTAAAACGCATCCGCCTTCCGCTGTCGCCCAATTTGCCAGGGGATAGATGCATTTGCTGGAAACTTAGTGTATGCTACAGGGGAGCAGACACCTAACCTTCTTGTCTGTGGAATTCACAATGACCAATCAATAATGATGAAATGAGTGACCTGGAAGTCACGCAGAAACCTTAGTTTATGCTTCCGATGTAGTTTTCTGCTCTTACAAAGTTTGCCACCCTGGAAGTCACGCAGAAACCTTTTAGGAGGAATGTTCATGGATAGTGGGACGCATTTGGTCATGGGACTCGGACTTGCCGGGCTCGCTTCCATCGACCCGGTCGTCGCCTCCGATCATACGATTTATGCCGCCGTTCTCATCGGTACGGTAGTCGGGTCGCAAGCACCGGATTTCGATGGATTTCTCAGACTCAAAAACAATGCCACTTATATTAAAAATCATCGCGGCATGTCCCATTCCCTGCCGGCGATCGCGATTTGGACGATTCTCATTACCCTGTTGATACAATCATTCTTCAGCTTCAACATCCCATGGCTTCATCTGGGAGGCTGGGTGCTGCTGGCTGTTGTAGTCCATGTTTTTGTAGATTTGTTTAATACGTACGGCACGCAGGCAATGCGTCCGTTTACGGAAAAATGGATATCATGGAACATCATCCATATATTCGATCCATTTATCTTCACAACGCATGTCATCGCTATTCTGATCTGGGCGCTGCAGTTGGCCGATCCCGCTTATATTTTCCCCTTTCTTTACGGGGTTCTGATTATTTACTACATTTGGCGTACCGTAGCCCATCGCCTTCTCACGAAACGAATGCGGCAAATCGATACCGATTGTCATGAAGGCGATCGTTTCACCCTGATTCCAACGGTTTCCATACATGAATGGAATGTGGTCAAGAAAAGGGCTGACGGCTGTTACATGATCGGCGACTTCCGCCGCGGCCAGCTCCGTTGGGTTGACCGGGCCAAGGGTACCGAGCATCCGGCGGTTGACGCTTCGCGGAACGATCCGTCCATTGATGCTTTCCTTTACTTCACCTCTTACGCATGTGCAGAGGTGAAGGAGCACTCCTGGGGGTATGAAGTACGCTGGTGCGATGTTCGTTACCGCCATCGCAAACAATATCCTTTTGTCGGCGTTTTGCTGATGGACAATGATTATCGCACATTGGGCTCCTATGTGGGCTGGCTTAGCGAAGAGCGCCTGCAAAAGCGGCTGCGAATGAACACGTATTGACGGGACGGACCCCTTCTTGCACAATAGGAGGGGTCCTTGTTTTGCGGGACGCTGATGTGCGGGGAAAGAAACACAAAAGAAAAAGCTCAAGGTTTCCCTTGAGCTTGATACTTTGTGGAGATCGAAATCAGCTAAGACCTTTCGGGCTTAGCGGCCTTGACCACCAGACAGTTGTTGTTCAGCGATTTGCACAAGCTTGCGGGTGATGTAACCACCCAGCGAACCAGCGTCACGAGTCGCCATGTTGCCATAGTAACCGTCTTGAGGGATTTGGATGCCAAGCTCTTGCGCTACCTCATATTTCATTTGATCCAAAGCTGCGCTTGCTTGAGGTACGACCAATGTATTGCTGCTGCGAGATTGTCCTGCCATGTGAATTTCTCCTTTCGTCCTCTAACAATGGTGTGTTGCAAACTTATTATGATACGATAGTGAGAAGAATATGCTTACTTTTAAGAATTTCTTTTTTTCCAAGGAGAATGACACAATGCCCAAATCGCTAGCCCTTTTTTTTGCCGTCTTTTCGGTGCTGCTTATGAGCGCTACCGCTATCGCCATCAGCTATAATGGATGGATAGCCGCTCTCTTGTTTGTTCTGATGATTGGCAGTATCGGCCTCGGATTCGTCGTCAGCGCCAAAATGAAACGCCGCAAGCAAGGGTGAGAACCCTGGCTAGCGGCGTTATCTGTCTTTATCTTCTTCCCTTATTGCCTGCTTCCATCAGCGGGGCAGAAGAAAACCCATCCGCTGCTTCACATCGCGCACTGTCTGGTTCGCGATCACCGATACCTGCTCTGCTCCCTGCTTCAGAATATCGTGAATCGCTCCCGAGCTGCGGATCTCCGCATACTTCTTCTGGAGCGGTTCAAGCTTCGCAACCACATGCTCGGCCAGATCCTTCTTGAAGGCTCCATACCCTTGTCCTTCGTATCGCACTTCGATATCATCCAGTGAAATGTCCGCACAATAAGAGTAAATCGTCATCAGATTGCTCACTTCCGGCTTCTCGGCCGGATTGAACTGCACCTCTCGGCCGGAATCGGTTGTAGCCCGGCTGAATTTTTTGCGGATTACATCCGGAGGATCCAGCAAAGCGATATAGCTGGCCGGATTCGGATTGCTTTTGCTCATTTTTTTCGAGACGTCGTCAAGCGACATAACGCGGGCGCCAAGTTTTGGAATATACGGCTCCGGAATCGTAAAATAATCCCCGAAACGCCCATTAAAGCGGTGGGCCAAGTCGCGTGTCAGCTCCAAATGCTGCTTCTGGTCATCGCCCACCGGTACAAGATCGGCATTATACACCAGAATATCGGCCGCCATCAGCGCCGGATAAACAAACAGCCCCGCTCCAACCGATTCCTTGCCTGCCGATTTGTCCTTGAACTGGGTCATCCGCTCCAGCTCGCCCATCGAGACCAGCGTTGTCATCAACCAGCCCAGCTCGGCATGGGCGGGCACTTGCGATTGCGCAAAAATGCTCGCTTTGGACGGATCAATCCCGGCCGCGACAAACAGCGATGCTACGGATTCAATATGCTCGCGAAGCGCAGCAGGCTCCTGCGGTACCGTAATGGCATGCAGATCGACGACCATAAAGAAACATTCATGGGTCTCCTGCAGCTTCACAAAATTTTGTATAGCGCCAATGTAATTTCCGAGCGTTAATTGGCCGCTCGGCTGAATACCTGATAGAACACGCGGCATCGTTATACCCTCCTGTTATTTCAAATCAGCGCTGCTATGCGCTCCTTCGTTGTTTTATCGACTTTTCATGGGATGGCAGCCTCAAAATGAACACAAAAAAGACCCTACGCCGAAAGGGACGAAGGACCGTGGTGCCACCCTAATTTGCTTGTAAGCGCCAGAAAATATCCACGCAGAACAAGCCTTCAAGTTCCCTAACGCGGAACGACACGGAGATGCATACGGACGATCGTACGCTCGCTTTCCTCATCTCGGCTCCAGGACCCATTCGGCAACAGACGCTTGCACCGGTTCGCACCACCCACCGGCTCTCTGAAGCGCTCATCTCATGCTTACTTGTTCCCTTCATTGCAGTTATGATGATTATACTCTTCCCTTGATGAATGTCAATCCCCCCTAAATCCCCCTGAGGGGGACCCCAGAGAGGGCCGCCCCTCTGGACTCCCGGAATGGAATAACGTGGGAGGAGCAGAGGAACGTTGTTTAGCCGCTTTTTGCGTAGGAGCGTTTTCGTCCCTAACGGGACACACTTCCTTGCCACGCTCGCATGGTACCTGGTGGACTTCGTCCCTGACTAACGTTGGCGGATCAGAGATCCGTCTTCAGTCACTGCCAGCAACAATATTTGGAAAAGGAAGATGCGTTTAAGACGCATTAAAGTTAAGTCTGTCCCGTTCGGGACGAAAACGAGCTTAGCACAAATGAGCTAACTCGCGTCTGTGTCCCTCCCACGTTATTCCGGCCCCGAAGGGGCATCTGGTGCCACGGGTGCGCCAGAATTAAAGTGTGTCCCGTAGGGACGAAAACGAGCTTAGCACGAATGAGCTAACGCGCGGCTGTGTCCCTCCCACGTTATTCCAGCCCCGAAGGGGCATCTGGTGCCACCGGTGCGCCAGAATTAAAGTGTGTCCCGTAGGGACGAAAACGAGCATAGCACGAATGAGCTAACACGCTGCTGTGTCCCTCCCACGTTACATATTTCCGGGAGTCCAGAGGGGCGGCCCCCTCTGGGGTCCCTCCTCAGGAGGGATTTAGGGAGGGAGCCGCCATTACTGCAGCTGCTGCAGATACGCAACCAAGGAGTTTATTTCCTTGTCGCTAAGCCCCGATGTCTTACCGTGCTTGTCTCCTGCGCGTTCAATCACGTCCTTGAGGGTGGCCGCGCTGCCGTCGTGCAGATAGGGGGCTGTCGCGTAAACACCGCGCAGCGTCGGCGTGTCATAGAAGCCCCGCTCACGTTTATTCGTAAAGGCTGCGCGGGCGTCGCCGGCATAATCGGTGTCCGTTGGACTGACAGTGCCGACATTATGGAGAAAATCCTTATTGTCCGTCGTTAACGCTCCATTGCCATTAACGGCTTTCACGCTGTCAGTCATCACATCTGCACCATGACAGGTGATGCACTGCGCCTTCCCTTCGAACAACTGCTTGCCTGCCTCGGCATCGGCCGTGAGCTGACCGTCCTCCGTCCGGTAAGGACTCAAAGGAACCGGGAAAGCATCCGGCATCCGCATATAAGCCTCGAGCGCGTCAAAGAGCTTTTGTATATCTGCCGGATATGGCTTGGCAGGGTCTACATCTGACATTCCGCCCATTTCTCCTTGAATGGTGTGAATGTAATCGCCGAAATCATCGCGGCTGCCGTCCCACATAAACACGCCGGTCTCGAACGCCAGGACATTGCTTGGCACGTTCCGCGGCCCCTTGGAAGTCGTCAGCGTCAATGAATCCACCTCGCCGTCCGAGTGGCAGGACACACAGCTCATCCAGTTGGAGCCGGTTAACGGAAAATCATCCGAATTGGCGCTGTAGAACAAGGTCTTGCCCAGACGCTGCTCGGCAGTCAGACGATCCTGGCGGATTAACTTCGAAGGCTCGCCATCGACGTGCGCTTGCCCGCCCTCTTCGGCTCCGGGAAGCGCAATGGTTGTCATATCATGCGAATTGGCATTATGAACGTATAGAATGCGGCCATCCGGTGACATGGTCATGCCGATCGGAAAGTCTCCAGGCAGATGGCGGATGATTTGGCTTGCCCGGCCACCCCGGGACAGATCAAAGACCAGAAGATCCTCGCTTCCTCCCATCAGCACATATGCCTTGTTCCCATCCGGCGAAAACAGGATATCTGTCGGATTGGCAACGATTGTCGACTTGCCGAATTTATCCTGGACGTCAATGGAGTCGAACAGTTCCTTGCGGTCCTTGCCGTTCTCCTTATTCGCGCTCAGATCCAGAACCGACAAGGAGGGGAAAATCACTTCTTCAAACTGTATCGGCGTATCTGTATTGGTTAGCAGATGGGCTTCCCAGGCACTCTTGCCATCCGGAGACAGACGAATCTGCTCGACAGTGTTCGGTGTTCCCTGGCTCTTCTTGCGGTCCTTCTTATCCGGAGAAGCGCCAAGCCTGATATCTGCTTGCTCAGCCATGGAGGACGTATCGAATACATGGGTTTTGGCGCTCAAATATTCAGCTACATGGAGCTTACTGCCATCCCCGCTCAAAGCCAGCGCTCTTGGATTATCGCCAGCGGGCAGCTGCTTGATGATGGTCCGCTTAGCCGCATCAACCACGCTAATCGTGCCCGAACGATAGTTGGTGACATATAGACGCGAACCATCCGGGCTGCTCACAATGCCATACGGCTCTATTCCAGTCTTCAGCGAACCAAGCACCTTGCCTTTATCCATATCGATCCATTCCACACTGTTTGCATAGCGGCAGGTGACATACAAGGTTTCTCCGTCTGGAGACAGTGCAAGCTCACGCGGCTCTTTGCCTACCGGAATTTCCTTCTCCAGCTTGCGGGTTCGCGCATCAACGATGGAGACGGTATTGGTATCGCCATTAGCTACATAGATGGTTCTGCCATCTTCGCTCATCACAATGCTGCTGCCTGACTGCGGGCCGGAAGGGACTTCCTTCTCTTCCCCGGAGCATGCAGATAAGAAGAGCAAAACGGCGAGTGCAGATGCACCCGCCGCCAGCCTCCAAGCAAGCGATGGTTTATTTCGAGATTTCAACCGGAAGAAGAACCGGGGAAATGCCATTGTCACCATGTCCCTTCTGAATCTGAGGCACTGTGTCCCCATCGGTATTGCCGGAGTCATCGCCTTCTTTATAGAAGTCGCCCGTATCCCAGAACTCGCTCGCCTGCATCCCTTCCTCAAGCGAAGGTCCATCGATCACCTGACGGTAGAAGTCGACATATCGCTGCTGGATCGCGCTTTGTTCAAGCGCTTTGGGCGCATCGCTTTCGCTGCCCGTGTTTTTCAAGTGCAAAAGTGCGAGACGCAGCATAGCGGATACGCCGCCTGCGGCAAAAGCATCATAAGATGCCTCGTCGCCATTGGTTTTATAAGCTTTGATGCCGTTATCCCACAGCTTGCTGTCCATCGCCGCATAAAGGTGGCGGGCAGCATCGCGGTATTTCTCGTCTTCTGTTGCCAGGAAGGCCGAGGTCAAACCGCGGATCGCGCCCTCTTGGGCAAGCAGCGTGGTGTCTTGTCCGGCTTCATCTTTGGCTGTGTCATAACCGCTCACGGCAAGGCCGTCCTTATTGATAAGCGCGGACAATATGAAATCTGCCTGCCTGATAATCATTTCTTTGGCTTCGGCCCCTGCCGCTGTTTTCAAGCCTTCAGCCGCATCGCCATTCGCGTAGCCTACAGGCAAGCCGTCGATCGCACGCTCGAACATGCGCAGCGCCTCTATCGTATAACCCGCCTGGAACGTATCCACAGCCGTTCCCTGCTTGCCGCCGTCGAAGGACGTGACGAGCGTGCCGGCATCATTATTCCAGTGACGCGTCTTGATATTATCGAATACGGCAAGCAGAACATCGCTGGCAATGGTAAAAGGATCATTGGAGACGACATCGTTGCTTGGATCGCTATCCGTATTGGCTGCAGGCGCCGCAGGGAACGGATCCCCATCAAACACGCGGGCAAATGCCGGATTGCGGTTGGGGTTATCCTTACGCTGATCGGTCATTCCGTAAAATTCCGAGGTCGGCCACAGCATCAGCCATTGATCCTGCAATGAACTGCTTCCATCGTTTACCTTCAAGCCTTTTACATTCGGATAATCCTTATCCCCATTCTCCTCAACGTCAATGGCATGCGGCAGATAGACATTGGTCGCATTCTTGCCTAAAGCGCCCAGTCCTTGCAAAGAAGAGTCATAGAACAGATTATCGCGCACATACTGGAGCTTATTCCAGACTTCCTCGGTCAGGATCATCCCCTGCATGCCGTCAACCGAGCTGACGCCCAGCTTCAGCCCCTGATCGGCTTCCTGTCCTTCTGCAGCAGTGGATGCATCCACTTCCTCATCCGACTCCGCATTGTGCAGATTGCCAAGAAAATCGCCGGCCCATAGAGACTGCTTGAGCATCGTTGCGCCATACGCGGCTGGAACAAACTGCTTCTTCATTTTGTCGCGGTCCCAGCGCAGCGAGCTGAAATCCACTTGGTAATTAGGAATATACGTGCCATTCTCGCCGTCGGCGTATTTGCCGGTATCGACCTTCTGCGCGTAATGGGGATCGCCTGCAGCATATTCAATGAAGGTCGGAAACATATTTTGCTGAATCTGATCCGCCGGCTGTCCTACACTGTCTGCCATCTTCAGGAAGCGCGAAGCAAGCAGTTCATTAGGCGATTGGCCGGCTTTCTTGGCCTCGTCCGCTACAGCAGGGCCATTTGCCAGATGCAGCCCCATGCCGGATTTCTCCACCACCTCGTACATCGCTTCCTCCGAGTACTCGTAGGATTCGATCCCTGCTATATAATCGAATGCCGTTGGCGAATCCGGCTTCCCGGCATCCAGCACATCCAGATCCAGTCCAAGCGATTCGGCCAGAGGCTCGCCGGATAACTCAAATTCCGCATAGGCGAACATGTTCCCTGCCGTGTCGAATGAATAATCCTTTACATTAACCTTCACGCCATCGCTGCAGCCGGTAATTGCTAACGCACAGGCAAGCATCGCTGCCGTAATGCTGTATCCTGTTTTTTTCATTTTCTTTTTACTTATCATGACCGCTGTTCTCCCCAATCCGATACACTCATTATCATCTACAGAGCAATAATGAGAATCATTATCAACGTTAGTGATTGTACCTCTTTGCTCCTCATTTGGCAATGACTATTTTTGATATAACTATCAAATCAACTGGGCAGATTTAAATCCGGCGCAGCCATTTTTGCAGGCGCGGTGAAATAACTTTATGAAAGGCTGTCCTTCATAAGGCCAAGCCTGCATATTGTATAAGAACGGAAGTTTAAGGGGGGAGTTTGTCCTTTGAGAATCATCTATAAATGGGGTACGCCGCTGCTCGCTGCAGGCTGCCTGGTGATACTTGCCCGCATATGGACCAGAGACGGCCTTACGGATCTGATCCTGACCAATCCATCGATACAATCCTTTAAAATATTGTTCATCAGCATCATCCTCGAAGCCTTTCCTTTCATCCTGCTTGGAGTGCTGTTCTCGGCCCTTCTGCAGGTGTTTGTCTCTGACAAAATGATTGCCAGGCTGACGCCTAAAAACCCCGTCGTCGGGGTCTTGTTCGGAAGCCTGCTGGGACTCTTGCTGCCTTTATGCGAATGCGGCATGATTCCGGTAGTTCGCCGTCTCATACGCAAAGGCATGCCTGCCTACATAGGACTTGTATTTATTTTCGCAGGACCGATTATTAATCCGGTCGTATTTACTTCGACCTTCACCGCCTTTCGCTCTGAGCCTCTTATGGCCTACTCCCGAATGGGGCTGACCTTTGTTGTCTGTGTGCTGCTGGGGCTGCTGCTGTACCGTTTTCTCCGTAAAAACCCGCTTAGGAGCGCTCACCCTTATTCTATTCACCATCATCATGAACACAGCCATAATCACAGCGAAGGACGAAATGGGCTGCGCGGACGGATCAGCGCTACATTCGCACACGCATCAGATGAATTTTTTGATATCGGCAAATATTTGATTATGGGCGCATTTATTACCGCTGCCTTGCAGACCGCGCTCGACCGTCAATTATTGGACTCGATCACCGATCAACCCTTCGTTTCCCATATCTTTATGATGGTTCTTGCTTTCGCCCTGTCCCTCTGCTCCACTTCGGATGCGTTCGTTGCTTCAAGCTTCAGCGGCCTGTTCTCGCCCGGCGCACTGCTGGCCTTCCTTGTATTCGGACCCATGGTCGATCTCAAAAGCACCCTTATGCTCTTCTCCGCCTTCCGCACCAAGGTTGTTCTGACGATTATCGCGTTCTTGTTCGTCGCTGTGCTGATGGGTTCCATGGTTATGGAGAAGCTGGTTTTTTATCCATCCTGATAGTGAAGCAAAGGAGCGTCCCCCATGACAAAGGAAGATAAGATCACGATTATTCACCATCTGCTGCGCGCCATGATCATGACCGGCTTCGCCCTGTATATAATCGATCTTGTACGCAGCGGCAGTATGACGCTGTATATCGCGCCGCGCATGGTTCTCTATGTCAAGCTTTCGGCAATCGGCTTGTATGCAACAGCCATCTATTTGCTCTATTCCGCCGTTCAGGTATGGGTCGGCAATCGGACGGCTGCCCATGACTGCGATCACGAGCCATCTCCTTCGGTTATCAAAAATACGCTCATCTACGGCTTGTTTATACTCCCGCTGATTATGGGATTCCTTCTGCCGGACACGATGCTTGGAAGCACTGCAGCATCCAAAAAAGGGATCAGCCTGAACGGCACAGGAAGTTTTGTGATACCGGAGAATGCGGAGGCGCAGCCGTTCCCTGATGCGGACAACACAGATCTGGATGCGCTGTTTCCCGCGGATGAATATACGGCTTCCTATGCCCGGCTCGGCAAAAGACTGTATGGGCTGAACGAAATTGTAATCCCCGAGAAGCAGTATATGGAGACGCTGACTGCGCTTGACTTGTATCGGGACAATTTTATCGGCAAAACGGTTGAAATCAGCGGGTTTGTCTACAGGCAGGAAGGGATGGGAACGTCGCAGCTGGCCGTCAGCCGGTTTGCGATGAACTGCTGCTCCGCGGACTCCTTGCCGTACGGTCTGATGATCGAAAATCCGCAAGCTGCAGATTACGATGACGATGTCTGGCTGAATGTGCGCGGCACCGTGACCGTGGGCATTTTTGAAGGAAACCCGATCGTTATACTTAAAGCGGCGCAAATCAAAACGATCACTCCTCCTTCCACGCCGTATGTCTACCCGGATTATGAATTTGACCTCTGAGCGCCAGCTGGTTGGCTTGAATTTTAGAGGATTGAAAAAAATCATTTTTATTCTGCATAAAAGATTCCAACAGGAACATAATAAGGCTCAAGAAAGCTTAGGAGGTGAATATAATGGCAGGACAATCCCGCAGCAGCAACCAATTAGTCGTACCTCAATGCAGCGCAGCTTTGGACCAAATGAAATACGAAGTGGCGCAGGAGCTTGGAATCCAAATTCCGCAAGACGGCTATTACGGTTATATGGCTACCCGCGATACAGGAGCATTGGGTGGATACATCACCCGCAAACTTGTTCAAATCGCGGAACAACAATTGGCAGGAAGCAACATTCGCCATTAGGATTCGCCAATACCGAAAAATGCTGCCCGGCTCAGCGAGGCAGCATTTTTTTTGTGTTTCCGGATTTACTTGCTTAACTTAGATGTATGCGAAACCGGTATTTTTGAAACATTAAAGCTTATCGTCAACAAATGTGTGAATGATGCACCTTGCAAAGGATGGAGATTCATGCTCGTACACAAATATCTGCTGGGGATCGTTAGCCTTTCGATGATGCTGTTCGCAAATGAAGCTGATGGCGCAGGCGCACCATTCAAGAAGGACCGTTTTTATTATGAGAAAAAAGGAGAAATGATCTGGGAGGTACAGACGAAGCAGAGAGTGATGGCGCTCACCTTCGATGACGGGCCGGATCCCGTTCAGACGCTGGAAATTCTCGATCTGCTCAGGCAGTACGATGCCAAATGCACCTTTTTTGTTGTAGGCAAAAGAGTGAAGCTGTATCCGGATATTCTGAATCAGATTTCCGCTGAAGGGCATGAGATTGCAAACCATACCTATAACCATATTTACTTCAGAATCCCGTCATCGGAAAGAATAGTCCGCCAGGAAATCGAGAGCACGGAAAATGAAATATTCCAGGTAATCGGCCGCAAGTCGTCGTTATTTCGTCCTCCGGGCGGCATGTATGACGATACGATCGTCAAGGTTTCCAATAAAATGGGCCTTTTTCCTGTCATGTGGTCCTGGCATCAGGATACACGGGATTGGAGCCGGCCAGGCGTTCAACGGATTTTGGACAAGGTGCTGGGAAATGCCAGAAACGGGGATATTGTGCTTTTCCATGATCATGTCCAGGGGAAATCGCAAACTGCTGCCGCATTGAGAGTCATTCTTCCGGAGCTCAGAGCCAGAGGCTACCGCCTGATTACCGTTTCCGAATTAATGAAATATTCCGTGGCGGAATCAGACCGCAAACAGGCTGCCATCAAAAATTCCAATTGAAATATTACCAGCATGGTTTTGATGTTCATCGCGAATCCTATCTTCAGGAGGTGAAAACCAATGTATAAGATATCCGCAATGCTGGTTCTTTCCTTGTTTCTCGTTATGGCCTCGACCGGATGTACCGCGAAGCATGACAAAGTAAAAACAAATAATTACAAAACGCAGTCCACCACGGATAAACGTATGCTGATGAAAGAAACGCATCCGCAGCAAAAGCAGCATCCGCGTGCTTCTGCAAACATGACCACTGCCGAGAAAATCGCCAAGCATGTTTCCAAAGTTCATGGCGTGGACAGAGCAACTGTCATTCTTAACAACCGCGACGCCGTTGTCGGTGTCGCTGTCAAGAAGGGTGTCCACACCGAAATGGTGAAGCGGCAAGTGAAGCAAACCGTTGAACGGGCGGAGCCGGGTTATGCCGTTCACGTAACGACGGATGGACAGTTATTTTCCCGCATCAAGAGCCTTCAGAATCAAATGCTGCCTATGGATGGCCATCCTGTCCGTAATTTCTCGGAAGATGTAGGAACCCTTATCCGGGACATGGGACGCACAATAACAGCGCCGCTTCGTTAATGGTTGATGGAGCATCAAATCCCGCATAATTGAAAAAATGCTGCCCGCTTATATGCGGAGCAGCATTTTCTTAAATGATAAGAAGTCTACAATCGAAGAAGAAACGCCGCCGAAGGTCGACGATAGCCCTTTGTTTGCTGGGGGGCGTCCCCTGAATATATGCTAAGGAGCATCACGAAGCGCCTGCTGTGAATATTTCGGCTGGTAGCGAAACATGCCATTGGCCAAATTGTAATTCGATTCAAAAAGAATACTTGCCGACCAAGCGCCCGTGCTCGACCGTACTGAAAAATCATACAAAATTTCACCGTGAGTCCAATTCCGTTTAAGCTTCAGCGAGTCTATTGCCATCTGGCGAAAGGACTGCACCTGGGAAGCGGTCATACCCTGCTCTGTTTGGCCGATTTCACCATTCTTGCTCTCAATGGGATTGTGCCTGACTCCGTATTTGCCGACTGCATTATTCCGAATATGTATAAAAACAGTCCCTGCAACAGCCGAAATCAGCTCTTCTTCCAGCTGTCTGAATACATAATCCACTTGCCGCGCCAATGACATCGTTTCCAAACTCATAGTAAACCCCCTCCTGAATCCTTATTTTCTTGAAGCTTACAAATAATACATTAGGCCTATTATAAGACAGCTTTATGGTTCCTTCAACATATTTTTACAAAATCATTACAGCGAAAAGGCTCGATACTGGATTATTACATAATCCTTACTTAATTCTTTCGACTTAGTACGATTGCATTAGACGAATATAGACAAAATTCTCCATTGTGAATATAATGAGATTATTCTAATAAAGAGGAGCCCTGCCTCATGCAATGGTTTTATTCATTGTCCATCCGCAACAAACTTCTGATCGGGTGCTATTCAATCGTCGGCATTTTCTCGATCGCCTTGCTTTTGGGATTGATCATTACAGGCAGCAGCTTACTCCTTGGGCTCATCATCATTTTAGTCGCGGCAGCGATTACGTATCCCCTTGTGAGTGTGATCGAGAGAGCGCTTACTTCATCTATTGACGAAATCTCTTCCATTGCCTTTGGCATCGCCAAGGGAGATTTTACCCAGAAGGTTGACGTATCCTCATCCTCCTCTCTGGGACAGCTGGGCCATTCCTTTAACAGCATGATTGACAAGCTGCGTGAAATTTTGAAGGACACGTCCAATATATCCCGCATCGTGAACGACACCAGCCGGAATATTTTTGACAAGAACAAGGATCTGAAGCTGATCATGGAGCAGGTCGCCTTATCAGCCGGAGAGCTGGCAACCGGAGCTAACGAAATTTCCGGGGATGTGGCGGATATGGCTGAGTCAATCCGGGAAATCGAGGACAAAGTAGCCTCATACGCCCATTCCACCAAGGAAATGAACGAGAAATCCGAACAAACGCTGATCCTGGTCGAGAAAGGCCGCAAAGCTGTAGACAGCCAGACGGTCGGCATGCAGCGCAATGTGGAAGCAACCTCTACAGTTGCGGCTACAATTGAGGAGCTGGCCCGCAATGCGGAGGGCATCTCGTCGATAACGCGCACAATCTCCGATCTGGCCGAGCAGACGAACCTTCTTTCTCTTAATGCTTCAATCGAGGCGGCGCGCGCCGGTGAGCATGGCAGAGGATTCGCAGTTGTCGCACAGGAAGTGCGCAAGCTGGCGGAGGAATCGACCGCCTCGACCAAAGAAGTGTTCAATCTTGTCCGCAGCATCGATTCCGGAGTCAAGCAGGCCATCGAAAATATTAAAATCAACGAAGAAGTCGTTAAGCTGCAGACTCATATGCTTCAGGAATCGGAGCATATCTTCTCCGAGATTGTCGCCAGCGTTGATTTTATAACCAAGCAGATCTACCAATTCTCCAGCGAAAGCGATCAAATGCTGGAAGGCTCCCGTAAGATTTCAGGAGCGATCCAGAATATATCCGCAATCACCGAGCAGTCCGCTGCCGGCACCGAGCAGGTATCCGCCTCCATGAATGAACAGATTGGCTCCGTGCAGGCGGTTGTCGACGAGACCGAAAAAATGCAGCAGATGGTCGTTCAGCTTCAACGTACCGTATCGATTTTCAAAATATAGTCAAAAGCTGAAGTCAAAGCCCCTTCTCTCCGCGAGAAGGGGCTTTTTCGTACTCAGCCGCCGGCTGCTTGAGAGGTTCAGGGCACTAAAGGCTGCAGCTTGTGCTCCCTGTAATCAAAATACGCTCCTTCGAGCAGCCCCACCAGCGTATTCGTTATGTCCACCTCTATTGTATTGCCTTCGGATCGAAGCTGAGCGGAGCTCGCTCTCCAGCGGTAGGGCGACCAGGATTGTACGCCCAGATCATGACCATTCAGTCTTATCTGAACCGAAAGTGTCGTTTCCCAGTCGGCAAACTGTATATCTATCTCATCCGTCCGGGCAGGCAGGCTCATATCCAGCTGTCGGGTGAACCGCAAGGCGCCTGCATAGTACGGAAAGCCCTCCGTGTAGTGATGAGGAAGCGAAGCCGCTGTCCGCGGTACAGCCGATATCACCGGAAGCGCGGAACCAAGGGTTGGCTGGAGTTCGACCCCGAATGACCCTGCCAGATAAATCGCGTCGAGCAGCCCGTCTTCATCGCTCGATATTCGAACGCTGACTGAAATTTCATTGTCGCCAACGCGCAGCATCGAAGCAATATCGCTGCTGATGTTCCGGTAATCATACAACTCGGTAGCTCGAAACTGATCACGGCGAAATGACGTTCCATTAACCATCAGCACCCACTCGCCTGAGATTGCCAGCTCATCCATGACAAGCGAGCATTCGGCAGGAAGATCTGTCACAAGCAATCTTGTACGATAGGTTACCTCAAGTGGATAGTCCATTCCTACTTTCATCGGAGTGCCGAAGGATTGCCGGAATGCTACAGGAAGAGCCTGAACGGCGGCCAGATCCTCGCATTGATCGATGAATGTCTTGACCCCGACAAGAATTCCCTCTTCCTCACCAGGCAGATGCAGGGAAAACCGGTCCAGCCTAATCATGTTCGGACCAAGCGGTTCCACAATCCACTGCGCTTCCGAAGTGATGCTGATGCACTCCTGTTCAGGATTGTGCAACTTTCCAGAATTGCATTCCGGGGCTTCCCGCTTCGCGCCAGTATGCTCCTGCGGCCGTTCGAATGAACCGCCTTCCGTTTCCCTCCCCGGACGGGGGTTTCGATTGCCGGCTATCCCGCTCACCCGTTCCTTCTGCACCGCCAGGATCAGCCGTGATTCATAAGGCGCAAGCGTAAGCCTGACTGCTGCAGCTCCGCCGCCAGTCTGGGATGATTCGTCCGGCCGCGCATTCCAATCATATTCCGGGTGCGAGAGATAAGGTTCATGGCCCACCTCGCCTGTGATCAAATCTGCCGGAAGCAGAACCATTGCTTCCCCATGGACATGTCCGCCCCGGTCCGGCAGAAGCTCCGCATCCACCCTTAATATAAACGAAAGCGGACGGCCTTCCTGATTTGTCAGGAAAATCATCCCCGTATCTTCTTCGAGCCAGCGCGTCTGCATGAGCAGCGGAAGATATTCGTCTGCCGAAGCCGCCTTGACCGTTACCGCTTGCGGGAGACAATCATCCAGCAGCCTGGTCACATGATCCAGCACCAGCTGAAAAGGCCCCGAAGTGCCGCACGGGATAAAATATACGGAACCGGCTGGTCCCTTCCGGTATCCAATCCGGCCGGAATCCTGACTCTCTGCCGATCCCGTTCTGTCCGATTCCCAGTAACCGGCGCGCGGGGACTGCTCTACCCCGAAGAAAGCCGCTGCCTCGTCTTCCGAGGGGCAATCCGCTGCGATAACCTCATACGGGAGCAGCCCCATCCCGATCACTATGCCTCCCTGTGCAGCGAAAGTCTTCAGGGCCTTCCATGCTCCCGCCTCCAGATTCGTTACCGGCGGCAGCAGAATCGCTTCATAACGGGCATGACCGATTGTGACGACGCCTTCGTTAATGTCGGCTTCCTGGAGCAGCTCGGGATCAAGATGGTCGAAATCCCGGCGTGTCTCCAGCAGATGCACCGACAATGCCTTCCAGTCCCCGTGAAGACGTTCCAGTCTCCGTTTTTGCTCCTCATCTTCACCCGCATATTTGAATCCATGCAGAGGATTGCCCATATGCGTCCAGAAGCTTGTTACAGGGTCCAGCACCGCGATCCGAATGTCTGCAGCCCCCTGGCTCATCATATAACTGAGTCGGCCTGTATAATCGGCAAGCTGCCGAAAATATGGCCAATAAGGATTTTGCAGAAATTGGGATGGAGGCGCGTCATGCTTGGAGAGGCCATCCAGCGTATAGAAGAACGCGTGAAAATTAAACAGATTTGTTCCCAGCGCGGCCAGCCGATCGATCATCCATTTGGCATCCTGCAGCGTCATGGACCAGCCTACGCTATGAAAGCATTCAATCAGATTCCGCTCCCTTCCCAGCTGACGGGCCAGCGAGCTGACCATCTTCGGGTTATAACGCATCTCCCCCGCATACCTCTCCAGCACCCAGTGCAGCGGCCGTCCCAGCTTTTCATGGGCCGAGTCGCCGCCTGTAATGTGGCTGTACCGCTGTGTCGTCATCCGTACCGATGGCGCCTCGGCCACATAAGCAAGCCCATGCTCCCCGCACCAATCATGAAGCTGCTGATGATAGTTGGAGCGCAGCAGCAGATGAACCGTCTGAAAATAATCGTAACGGATCCGTGCGCCATCCGGACAATCCGGATACAGAAGCGCATGCAAATGATCACGCAAATCATAGTTATGCAGCTCCCTGAAAGCTGCCGGCAGCTGCGGCGACCAAGGGATGCTGCCCAGAAACCCCGTCTCGTCCCCGAAGAACCCCTTAATGGGGTCACCGAACAAGTCGCCTACATGGTCGGCATATTTCTCATGGGTCAGCCGGATGAAGGATTCGACAGCCTGACGGTTGCCGGGATCAACAAATGTCCCGTAATATTTGAAATCCTCCAGTTCCTTCTCCAGAAACAAAATGAGCTCCCATTCTCCGTCCGGAGCGTCCCAGATCAGCTCGTAAGCGGTTCCATAACTAAAGAAGCGCTTGCGGTTATATGCCGTTAGCCCGGCTTTTTGGAAGATGCGTCGTGTCTGCCTGCTGCCTATTGATCCGCGGATATCGACGGCCTCATCCCAATTCAATTGGCCTCCTTCACCAACCGGTACCGCCTGAGCGGACAATATCCGCGCCCAGGGCAGTTCCTCCCGCACGCTGCGCCCGCCCTCTGCTCTGCGGGTAATGGTCTCCAGCGTATAATGCTTCGCTTCCGGATGCAGCAGGGTCACCTCGCCGCCCGCAATGCCGCTGGGGTAGGGATATTCATCGTACAGCCATGCCTGAAGCCCAAGGCTTGCGGCATACTCCACTGCCAGACGAACCTTCTGAAACCACTGTTCAGACAAATAAGGCACTTCAAGCCCCTGGCGCGGGCAAATAAAAAATCCCCCTACGCCTTTGTCCGCCATCTCCCCGATCTGCCTCTTGATCTGATCATCCGCCATTTCTCCATTCCAGAACCAGAACGGATGAATCCGGTCTTCCGCATGCGGATGTTTAAAACGGCTCCAATCCATAAATTCAAGCCTCCTTCGTATGAACAATCAGCTTCTTCTAAAGGATCGGTCAAACAACCGGGCTGCGCTTGCGGAAACGTCATCTGGTATTCGCGGGGGTATAAAGCTTATTATGCTTCTCCCGGACTATTTCCGTCTGCACCGCTTGATTCATCATCTTCTATGCCCGCATTCACCCCAGAGAGGCGTATCCATGGCGGTCATAAAAAAACGGTCCCCTCGACCAGACGCTTGCCAGATGAAGCAGCAGCTCCGTCTTCAGCTGTTCCCGAACCGGCTGGTACTCCGCTTCAGTATAAACATTATACCATTCCTGGGGGTCAGTCCGGAGGTTATACAATTCTCCGTGCGCCTCATCCACCCGCTCGATGGCATCCTCAATCGTACCGGATAAGTAGATGATCAGCTTCCAATCCCGCTTGCGCCACATATAGCAGGGAGCCGAATGAAGTCCTTCCGCCCCTTTGCCGTGAAACTCGCTGAACGTTCCCCGGCGCTTGCGCTCACCCAGAAGATCAAGTCCCGGCAGAATCGGGTTCCGCGGCAATCCCGCTATTTTACTGAGCGTTGGCACAAGATCAATCAGCTCGGCCTGACGCTCATCGACTGTACCGCGTTTGTCCCCGGGTATCACGGAGCCGGACAATATGAGCGGCACCCTGACGCTGGAGTCGTACAGACAATACTTGCTGAAGCGGTATCTGCGCTCGCCGAGCATCTCGCCGTGATCCGACAGAAATACGATCAGGGCATTGTCCAATCTTCCCTGGCGCTCCAGCGACTCCATCACCAGGCCAAAATAGTGATCCAGCCAGCTGCAATTTGCATAATAACGCAGCGTAGTCCGTCTGCGCTCAAGCGGACTCATCGCTTCCCAGGCCTCGCGTCTCTCCAGATACATTCGACGGCTGCCTGTATTCACGCCGTCCGTAGCCGACAAATGCGTTCCCTCCTCGTCCTCCCATGGCGGCTGCGGGATATCGGGAATATCCTCAAGCCGGTACAGATCCTCAAATTCCTGCGGCACATTGAACCCGGCATGCGGCTTCAGAAAGGACAGATAAAGGAACAAGGGACGATCCGGATCGATGCCGCCGTCCAGAAAATTCAGACACTGCCCGGCTACCCAGCCGTCGCGGTGCTGTTCCATCGGTATTCCGCTCGTTCGGCCCATATAGCCTAGCGCATTTTCTTCCCCGCTGCCGTAAAGGGCCGTTTCCTCGCCATAAGCCCGCAGCCCTTCCGGATCATGGTCTCCCATCATCACAGCTCCGTCCTCATAGTGGCCGCTCTCCCGGGAAAGTCCGACCGAGCGCACTTCAAAGCCTCTCGTAGGCGGAACGGGATTCCGGTGTCCATGGTTCCAATGCGTCTTGCCGAATCCTGCCGTCTGGTATCCCGCCTTGCGCATCAATTCTGGCAGCGGATCGGCAGGAAGCTTGTCTTCGTCGTAGAGACCTCCATGATTCGTCCGCACGCCCAGTTGGGAAGGATACAAACCCAGCATCATGGAGCTGCGGCTCGGCACACACATCGGCGCCTGACAGACTGCCTGGTTATAGACAATACCGCTTTCGGCCAGCTTGTCGATGTTCGGTGTCTTAATTGCCGGGTTATACAGACCGATGCAATCCCAGCGCTGCTGGTCGGTCATCAAAAAAATGATATCGGGTTTCATATGCTTCATCTCCAAACCTAACCTTTTATAGAGCCAACCATGGCTCCTTTGGCAAAATGCTTTTGCAAAAACGGATAAACCATAACTATCGGAGCGATCGCCACAACAACGGCAGCCATCTTGAGCGATTCTGAGGGCGGAACCTCCACAAACTCTCCAGGAACGGCCAAATCCGTATTGGAGGCATTCAGCAGCATATTCTGCAGCAGAACCTGGATCGGCCAGCGGGAGGAGTCATTCAAGTACAGCAGGGCGGTAAAAAATTGATTCCAGAAGCCCACTGCATAGAACAACCCGAATGCCGCCAGAGCAGGAAGCGACAAGGGAAGCATGATCGAGACCCAGGCCCGCGTCTCGCCGCAGCCGTCAATGGCAGCCGATTCTCCGAGCTCCTGCGGCAGACTGTCGAAAAAGTTTTTCATCAGCAATATATTCCATCCGGTTGCCATGGCCGGCAGAATCAAGGACCATAAACTGTCAAGCAGGCCCAATTGGCGAATAAGAATAAAGTTCGGAATAATACCCGGACTGAACAGGATGGTGAGCAGGGTAAGCAGCATCAGCAATCTGCGTCCCATCAGCTTTTTCCGGGAAAGGGCATAGGCGAAGGAGGAGGTAACAGCCAGCGAGCATACGGTGCCGACGACCGCCAGGAAGGCGCTGTTGCCGAGCGAGCGCAGGAACGCATCGGTGGATAACAGATAACTATAGGCGTCGAATGACCATTTGGACGGGAACAGGATATAGTCCTTGGCCAGCAGCTCCGTTGAATCGGTGAATGAAATAACAACTACATAATAAATCGGGAAAAAGGTGAGGAGCGCCATCAATCCCAGCAGCCCCCCGTTAATCAGACGGAAGAGCCGGTCCGACATACTCGACCTGATCACTTGTTAAAACACCCCTTCCTCGCCGAACTTCCTGGCCACTTTATTTCCAATCAGCACCAAAGCAAGCCCGACGAGAGATTTGAACAGCCCTGCAGCCGTGCTGTAGCTGAATTGGCTTTGCTTGATCCCGAGCCGGTACACGTAAGTGTCGAATACCTCTGCCACATTGGATACGGCACCGTTATACATAAGGAAAATCTGTTCAAAGCCGACATCCATCATGTCGCCGAGCTTCAATATAAATAACACCACGATTACGGAGCGAAGGCCTGGCAGCGTAATATGCCACATTTGCCTCAGACGTCCGGCTCCATCCATTTTCACAGCTTCATAAAGGCTGGGGTTGATTCCGGCAATGCCAGCCAGAAACAGAATGGTTCCCCATCCGGCCTCTTTCCAGATGGATTGAAGGGTCACCATCAGCCAGAAGGCATTCGGATTCGTAAGCACGCCCAATCGAGGTCTTCCAAGCGCCTCCAGAATATCGTTAACGAGTCCTTCGCCTTTGGCGAACAGGAAGAACGTCAGACCAGCGATAATGACCCAGGACAAGAAGTGGGGCAGGTAGATTACCGTCTGCACGAGACGCTTGAACAAGACGCTCCGCAGCTCATTCAGCATCAGCGCAATCAGAATAGGCAGCGGGAAAAACAGAAACAGGCTGAGCAGATTAATGGCAATCGTATTGCGGAACAGCATCCAGAAATCCGGATTGGCAAAAAAACGTTCAAAATGCTTCAAACCCACCCAAGGACTATGCAAAATTCCGGCGAAGGGCGAATAGTCCTGAAAGGCAATGACAATGCCCCACATCGGCACATACTTGAACAAGATCAGAAAAAGAATTCCCGGCAGGGCAAGAAGGTACAGGGATCTGTCCCGATACAGCCTCCTGCCGAGCCTGCCCCATTTTCCTGCCTGATTCGGTAATTCAGGACCGGCAGCTTTCATAGCCTTCATGCCGCTTTCCTCCTTATGGACCGTCAGCTTAAGGGTGAAGCGGCATCAGCCGTCTTACTGCCCGGTACGCTTCTTATAGGCTGCAGTCATTTCTTCGGTCATCTTCGTTACGCCGGCATCCTGCTTCAGTGCGGCTACAAATTCATCCCAAGCTGTAATCGGCTCGTTGCCCAAGATGATTTTAGCTTTTAAATCCTGGATTTTTTTGTTCAAATCCGGCAGAATTTCATTGGCGGTCTCCGATCCCAACCCAACCGTCGGGTCGGCAGTGCTGCCGGTTTGCGCATCCTGCACCTGTTTGAAGATTTTGAGCGCCTCCGTCTCCTCGGGTGTGGAGCCAACGGTTTCAGCAGGGAGCAGTATATTGACGATCTGATTAAAATCCGACGCATTATCTTTTGTTCTCTGATCGACATCGATAACCTTTTGACCATCCACCAGATTATAATCGCGGCCTTCAATTCCGTACTTCTGAATTTCAAACACTTCAGGATTCATCCACGTATCGATCAGCTTCAAAATCCGTTTCATCTTATCCTCCGGCACGGATTTCGCTATGGCCAGAATCCCGTTAAAGCCCGTACCTTTTGGTGTATAACCGTCAATCGAGGTCACCGGGTAGAAATCGGCGAATGAAAATCCGGAATCGATCTTCTTCAGATCATCCGCATATACATGCAGAGTACCTGTCTTGTCCACAATGATGCCGGCCTTGTTGGACTTGAACAGATCCCGGCTGTCCGTCAGCTTCAGCGACAACAGGTCCTGCGGAATCAGCTTTTCCCGGTAGGCCTTGGCCAGATACTCCAAGGACTCGCGCACCTCCGGCAGAAAAGCGGAGTATACGAGCTGCTGCCCGTCCCATTTCCAACTGCCGTTCACACCCGTAAAGGAGTTCTCAACCGCCCCAAGCACCGGACCGAGATTGGTATCGTTGGCATCCAGATAAGCCGCGATACCGACCGTATCGGCTTTACCGTTGCCGTCCGGGTCCTGATCCGTGAAAGCTTTGGCCACCTTATACAATTCTTCTGTCGTGGTTGGCACCTGCAGGCCTAAGCGATCCAGCCAATCCTTGCGGACGATGAAGAAGCTCTCTCCCTCTTCCGGACGCGGGCGAGGAATCCCGTAGTTGTTTCCGTCTGCTTGTTTGGTTACATTCCATGCGTTCTGGGAAATGCTGTTTGAGAGATTGGGGTAATCCTTAATATAAGGGGTGATATCCCAGAATGCGCCCTGCGCAACAGCTGTACGGAATGCGGTAGAGAACGGGTCATTCACCATCAAGAGATCCGGCAGATTTCCGGAAGCCAGCGTCACATTCAGCTTCTCGGTGTAGATGTTGTTGGATACCCATGTAATCGACATTTTCGAATGGGTTGCTGCTTCAATAGCGCGCTTGATCACGTTATCATCGGCCGCGGGCGGCGTGCTTGGCGTAATCGTCTGAATGGTCAGCTCAAGCGGGGCTTCGCCTGTCGTATTCGCGCCCTCAGCGCTTCCGGCATCAGTACCAGTCTTGCCGCTGCTGGAGCAGGCGGAGAGAAGCAGAGAGCCGATTAACGTCAGAGATACCAGCAAAAGCCGAAGACTGCGGTTGCCCCTCGGGGCTTGTTCGTTATACATGTTCATTTCTCCTCGCGATTAATTTCCTGTTGGCCTGACGATCGGAGAATCCTCTCCTTGATCAGGAGATTCGCCGGTTCTTGGCCATTTTTCGATATTCCCCCGGAGTAGCTCCCACGATTCGCGAGAAGAGGCGGGAGAAGAAGGAGGCATTGGCGAATCCGACGGACTCCGCAACAACCTCCATGCTCCGGTTCGTTTCGTGCAGCATTTGCTTGGCGCGTTCGATCCGGATATGCTGCAGCATCTCATTGACGCTTCTGCCTGTCTCCTGTTTGAACACGCGGCCCAAATGCCGCTCGCTCAGATTAAACACCTGAGCCAGATAAGCAAGTGTAAGCTTTTGATGAAAATGATCTTCCAGAAACACGCGGACACGGCGGGTCAGAATTTCGTGGCCGCCGCAGGCATAGGAGACCTGCTTTGTCGTCTCCCGTTTTTCATAGAAACGGGATAACAGAACGAGCAATTCCATCAGCTTGAAGCGAATCAGCAGCGGTGAGCCTGAATCCTCATCCTTGGTCTCGGCAATCATATCCTCCAAAATGCCGACGATGGCCGATGACTGTTCGGCGCTCAGGGTCATTTTTCGGGGCAGCCTGCCGCTGCCATCCATGAATGGCGTGATAAAAGCAAGCGTCCCGGACATCTCATCATCACCAGGAAGGCAGCCCGCCAGGGACTGCGGAACAAACAGAACATTGATAATCTCGATCCCGGAGCCGTTCAGATGCTCAATGGCATGCCGCTCGCCGGGATGAATGCTGTACATATCGCCCGCCCGCACCTCGTAGGGAAAACGGTCAATGAGATGCAAGCCTTCGCCCTGAACCACATATACCAGCTCGATGAAATCATGCGCGTGCTCATCAAACACGTTGTGCTGTCCATGGGAAGATCGCTGTACCCAGATGCCTTGAGCATTTTTGCGGTATCCCGATAACGTCTTGACGGTCATGTAGATTGCTCCTTCCTGCTGGATGCCCCGGATTAATACCAAGTAATTCACTCGTTTTTATATTATTTATAATAACGCATTATACAGTTCGGTTTCATGCTCTATCGGGACAATATCATGTCTTATTCGGACTTTTTTCCTGCCAATATATCCCTGAAAAACAAAAAAGCCGCTTTAATCCGCATGGAGGCGGAAGCGGCTTTCGAATTTATCTTTACTGACAGGTTGAGTAGAATCGGTTCATACAAGCCCTTGATTATAGTCGAAGCCAATCCCCTGCAGGAATGATCTGGCCAGAACGGCATGTCCGGTCTGCGACGGATGGACCCGGTCCCAAGCAAGCGTAGCCGGATACAAATGCTCCAGCAGGCGGTTGAATGCCGCCTGGGTGTCGACATAAACCGCATCGTACTTCCCCGCAATCCGCTTCACTGCTTCACCGTAGCGATCCATCGTTTCACGCATCGCATCGGTTGGATTAGGTTCGATGTAGAACGGAGTCATAAGCGCTAATCCCTTCAGAACGGGTCTTGTTCGGGCAACCAGCTCTTCAAGGGTCTGCTCGTATTCCTCCAGATACACATGGGCCTCCGTCATTGCAGGCACGTCGAACTGCCGCCAGACATCATTGGTTCCGATCATGATCGACAGCCAATCCGGCTTGAGGTCAATGACATCGGTTTGCCAGCGGTCCTTCAGGTCCCTTACCGTATTTCCGCTTGTTCCGACATTGACAACCCGAATGCCCAGCTCCGGATATACAGCCGTCAGCAGTGCGTCAACCACGCCGACATATCCTCTGCCAATCGCATTGAACAACCCTTCCCCTACCGGTCTTGCCCGGTCGCAATCCGTGATGGAATCACCGATCATGACAAGCTTGTCCCGTTTCTCCAGCTTAAGCATAAAGGATTCCTGCCTCTCCTAGTAATTCCCCAAGAAATATTGAAAAATCTTGTCATGGTGTCCAGGCAGCCCTTCATGCCCGAAATCCGGATAAATTTCCAAACGCTTTGGCGCCGTTATCTTGTTGTAAGCGGCAAATTGAGTGGAAGGCGGACATATCGTATCCATCAGACCTGTTCCCATCAGTACCTCGCCTTTAATGCGTTCGGCCAAATACTGAATATCAATATAGCCCAGCTTGGTGAAAATTTCATCCTCCCGCTTATGCTGCGGGTCGAAATGACGGAAATAGGTGCGAAGCTCGGCATAGGCGTCCTTCGCCAGATCCATCTCCCATACGCGCCTGTAATCGCTCAGGAATGGATAGACCGGCGCCAGCTTGCGTATACGCGGCTCCAGCGAAGCGCAGGCAATGGTCAGACCGCCTCCCTGCGACCAGCCAGTTGCGAATACCTGCTCCGGGTCTACGTAGGGCATCTGCATGACAATGGAAGCCAGCTGCGCCGTGTCCAAGAAGATATGCCGGAACAGCAGGTTATCCGGCTGATCATCCAACCCGCGGATAATATGTCCGTGATGCGTATTGCCGGTCACACCGCCGACATCCTGTGAAAGTCCGCCCTGCCCCCTGCAGTCCATGGCAAATACCGAGAACCCCAGCGAGACATAACCGAGACGCTCATGCCAATCGCCTACATTCCCGGAATAACCGTGAAAATGCAAAACCGCCGGCCGGGGCGTGTCCGCCTGACGGGGACGGGCATATTTAACATGAATCCGGGCACCCCGCACACCTGTAAAATAAAGATCGAAGCATTCCGCAGCAGGTGTCTGGAAGGAGCTTGGAACAAGCTCGATCTGCGGTTCGGTCTGACGCATTTCATTAAGGGCCCTGTCCCAATAATCATCGAAATCGGCAGGCCGGGGATTTCTTCCTGAATACGCTTGCAATTCAGCAAGCGGCTTATCAATTGTAGGCATTTCTATAACTCCTTTGCTGTTGTGATTACTTTCCATGTTAGCGGTTTTATTCTTCATCTGTAAAGTTATTTTTGCAGAAAGCTGCCCCGGAACGGACCTTGCCGCCAACGCTGCAGGCAGCTTCGCTTCATGTCATCGACGGTTATCCGCTGCTTCGCATGCATGATCGGAAAACAGAGGGGCACAATGAATAAAGCGCAAGAAGGAATGGCTTGTCATTCATCAAAATCATCAAAATATGGAGGGTTTACATGCAGCGGAATAATCATGGCGTTCGCTCTATACGAAAAACAGTTCTTATCCTCCTCGCGGTCATGTTACTCTCCGGTTCATTTGATCCGGTGCAAAGACTTCATGCTGCTCCGCTTGATAAGCTCCCGGCTTCCTTACATATTCAACTTCAGAACGAGCCCGGCAGCCTGCCGCTTAGCATACCCGGCGTCAGCGAGCCTTCCTTCCAGAGCAGGGAGACAGGCCAGCAGAAGAAAAAGAAAATTTCGCGCCGTGACGCGACATCCTGGGTGGATCTGCAGCAGCGTTATCCCGGGACCTTCGTTATTGGCGGCCCGCGCAAGGAGAGGAAGGTTGCGCTTACCTTTGACGATGTGCCTGATCCCCGCTACACGTCCAAGGTGCTTGATATATTGGCCCGCCATAAAGTCAGGGCGACTTTTTTTGTAGTCGGATCGCGCGCCGCATCTTATCCGTCCATAGTCAGGCGCATTGGCAGGGAAGGACATGTAATCGGCAACCATTCCTATAATCATGCGGTATTCTCGCGTATTTCCCTGTTTGCCTTCCAGCAGCAGATCCGCAATACGGACGCCATATTGCGTCCGCTCGCCGGATATAGTCCCAGATTAATCAGACCGCCCTATGGGGAAGTACTGCCCGGGCAAATTGAATGGATGAAGCAAAACGGTTATATTGCCGTCAACTGGGATGTCGACTCCGTCGACTGGCGGGGCATCGACAGCAGTACGATATTGTTTAACATCAAGAAAACCCTGCAGCCGGGCTCCATTATTCTTCAGCATGCAGGCGGAGGCATCGGCCAGGATCTATCGGGAACATTAGAGGCGCTGCCCAAACTGATCAAGCTGCTCCGCAGCAAAGGCTATCAAATGGTTACGCTCCCTGAGCTGCTTGGAGAACCGGCTGCACGAAGCGTAAAGCCCTGAAACCGCCAAGCGGCGCCCCTGCAAGGGGGCGCCGCTCATGATCGATTATATTGAAGTATTATGATTTGCCCAGAACAAAAACCTTTACATATTGAAACCCGAACTTCTGGGCTTTTTCCTGCGATTGCGGTACGAAGATATCAATGCGATCCCCTTTGATCCCGCTCCCCATATCTGTCGCTACGGCCATCATGCCGCCAACAGGCAAACCGTCATGATCGTAACCGGTGATATACACCTTGCTTCCCATCGGAATACGGTTGGGATCAACTGCGATCGTACCCAGCTTGAGCGGGTTGCCGTAATAGTCAACCGGGCCCCAGCCGTTCTCGGATTCATCAGCTGTATAGGCGCTTGCTTTGGCTTGTACAACATCCGTATAGTTGTAGGCCAGCCCGTTGACTGCCACGGTATTTTTCGGCAGCGCTTTGGCCGTGGATTCCATTTTAATCGCCTTGACCGCCGCGGTTTTCGGAGCTGCTGCCGTTTTTTTCGCTGCCGATCCCGGCACTGTGATGGACAAGCCCGCATAAATATTGGACGGGTCCACGCCTGGATTGGCTTTCACCAGCTGATCGAGCTGCACACCGAATTGTTTGGACAACGTCCAGAAAGTATCATTGTCTTTTGCCTTGTATACCGCTGCAGCGTTTGCCGCCCCTGCATGGGCAAGAATTGCCAATCCAAGTACAGCTGCTGCTGCGCCTTTTTTCCATTTTGCATTTACCAAAACAAATGTCCTCCTTTTTATTTACGGGTTTATCGGCAGGTTCTGATACAGAACTGTCTCCAAACTCCGTCATCGCTCAAACAAGGCAGCCTCTCTCCCGATTGGTTAAGTATGCCTGTTTGTGCATGCGGCCTGCGAGGTTAGTTGTCGGATTCGGATTGAGGAGTTCAACCCTACGCCATAGCGGATATGCCCGCTCCAAAGCGATTCACCCCCAGCGGATTTTCACCCTGCCAATTCGACTGGCTCGGATAATATTCCGCGAGGCAGGAAACAGATTATGGCTTGCTGAAAGCATCTGTTTGCTGCCTCATAAAGATCCCCCGTACGATAAGTTTCGGCTCGCGTTAAAGGATACCATAATTCTATCCCCCAAATACACTGGTAAATAGGTCCAGCCGCGAACAATAACGGGCTGAACGCCATTCATTTATCACTCTGTCTCCCATTCAAAGGCAGGCAGCTCAACTGTGACGGTTGTGCCGCTGCTTTCCTCGCTTTCAAATTTCAGCGTGCCGCGGTGGGCTTCAATAATGCGCAAGCAAATCATGAGTCCAAGCCCGGTACCGGAGCTTTTGGTCGAGTAGAAGGGGCTGCCTAGACGCTCAAGCTTATCCTTGGGGATTCCCACCCCTTGATCTTGAATGCGGACGATGAGCATACCCGCGTCCCCCTCCTTCAGGGTAATGGATAAATCTCCTCCGCTTGGCATCGCCTCTATGGCATTTTTCATCAAATTGATAAATACCTGCTTGAGCTGATTCTCATCGCAATATACCGTCGGCATCTTCGCGGCAAAATCCTTTTTCATCTCGACATTGTTCATAATCGCCTGGGTTTCCAGCAGCGTTATCACATTCTCCAATATGGAGGCCAGATTATGCTGGCTAAACTGCTTGACCTGGGGCTTGGCCAGCGCCATAAATTCCTGCACGATCGTATTGATCCGGTCCAGCTCCGCAAGCATAATATTGAAATATTCATGATGGTCGCTTACCTTTGTTTTTAGAAACTGCGTAAAACCCTTTAAGGAGGTTAAAGGGTTTCGGATTTCGTGAGCGATTCCCGCCGCCATCTGACCTGCTACCGACAGCTTCTCTGATCGGATAATCGCTTCTTCCTCTCTTTTGCGCTCCGTCAAATCACGAAACACGCTTTGCACAACAAAGGGGCGTCCCTGAAAATTATGAATCCGGATGCCTGAAACCTCGACATCGATAATCCTTCCATCAAGGCTGACGATTTTGGATTTCATAAAGTCCAAAGGCTCATCCGAGGCCAGCAGCAAGCTCATGCGTTCGCTCGTCATTTGCCGGTAATCGGCGTAAATCAAATCCATATAGGTAACGGTAAATAATTCCTCAACCCTGGTGGCGCCAAAGAGGAGTAGGCCGGCATTATTCGTATATAAAATCGTTTCCCCGTCATGAACGACGATGGGTTCAGGCAAATATTTGATCAGGCGCTGATACCTGAGTTCATGCTCACGTAAAATTTCATCCGCTTTTATCGTACTGGTGACATCCGTCAGCGTACCAACCAGTGCGGGGCGGCCATCATACTCGACCAGTAATCCCTTGGCTTCATAGTAGAACAGACTTCCGTCCTTCCTGAGCCCTCTGAGCCAATTGCGGGCGCCCCTGCCTTCCCCTCTCAACCGGCGGCTGATCTTGTCTTTGAAAAAAGCCCGGTCTTCCTCGAAGACCAGTTCCTTGGGCTGCATACCGATAATTTCCTCACGGGAGTATCCGAACATCTCCGCCAGACACGGATTGACATACGAAATTTGATCTTCATGAAAAAGAAAGACGCCTATCCGCGACTGATCAACCAATTGATGCAGATGAGTGGAAATAAATGACTCGTATTGAGATTGTTGATCCTTCATAAAGCTCATCCCCCGACAGGTTCAAAAGAAGTATCCTTATCAATTCGCTAACATTTTATCATTTCCCTCCATGTCAAAGGACTTATTTACAAAGGCGTTTTAATGCCGGTCTCTTGTTTTTTCATCGATATTAGGCCTTCATACCTGCCACCAATGTTCTTATTCCTTGATTGTAAATGGGGAGCGTCCTCTCCAAAAGCGAATCGATGGATTCCAGACTGCCATTATAGGTGTGGACGAATCCCTGCATGTAATAAAATAAAATGCGCGCACGATTGAGCGCCGCTTCAGCGTCGGCAGCAGAACCCTCGTCATCCACCACATTGTCCAGCGCCTGAATCAGATGGCCGAATATACGGTTGCGGATCTGATTCACTTCGAGCTCGGGCTCCGGCTCATCCACCCTGCCGCTTCCCGATGTGATCAGAACATTGAAGAAGCTGCCGTTGCTCAGGCAAAACACAGCATATTCCTGGCAGGCGCCAATCAACTTGTCCAATGGGGCAGCCTCCGCGTCTCCCAGCCTCTCCAGCATCCGGCCTTCCATCTCCGCAAGCGGCGGCATAGCGATCTGCTGCAGCAGATCCTCTTTATTCTTGAAATACAAATAGATCGCGGTATGCGAGCAGCCTGCCTCCTTGGCTATCTCGCGCATCGTTACCGACGGATAGCCTTTCTCTGCAAATAGCCGTGCAGCGGAATGACGGATAGCCTGCTTCATTTCTTCAGTCAGCATTTTTCGTCTTGTCGTCATGACCTTGACACCCCTTGTTTCGTTGTTTGGAATTTTAAATAACCATCGGTTACATAATAACCGCCGGTTAATTTCGCGTCAAGCCGAACGAAGAGTTCAAAACGAAACTATGTGGTTTGTTGGTTCGCTCATAAGAGAAGTCCGAGGAAGCCATCATCCGGAGCTTGAATCCTGTATGCAACAAAAAAAGCGGCCAGCATTGGCCGCCTTTCCATCATAGGTTATTCTAGGAAGTAAATTCTTGCACCCATTCGCCATTGTAATAAGCAACGCCGATTTTTTTGTAATTCGCACCCAGGATGTTGGCTTTATGGCCTGCGCTGTTCATCCATGCAGTCATAACTTCCTGAGGTGTACGTTGGCCTTTGGCAATGTTTTCACCCGCATAGTTATAAGATACGCCAAATTGCTTCATCATATCAAACGGGGAACCATAGGTTGGTGAGTTGTGATCAAAATAATTGTTGTCATACATGTCTTTCGCTTTGGCAGTCGCCACTTTAGTCAGCAGAGCATCGGATTGCAGTGAAGACAAGCCTGCTTTGCTGCGCTCCTGGTTGACGAGCGTTACAACCTGGGAAGCAAATTCGCTTTGCGATACTGTTCCCGGATCTGTGGTTGAGCCGCCGTTTGCCGGTGCGCTGCCGCCAGTTGAAGGCGTGCCGCTGCCGCCAGTTGCCGGAGTTCCGCTGCCGCCGCCAGTTGAAGGCGTACCGCTGCCGCCATTAGCAGGAGCACCTGAACCATTCCCGTATCCGCCATTAACCGGAATTTTAATGATCATACCGGGGAAAATACTGTTGCCGTTACCCAGGGAAGGGTTGGATTGCAGCAGCTTGCCAAGATCGATACCATATTGCTGCGCAAGTTTCGAAAGTGTATCGTTAATGTTTATATTATACGTTTTTGTTGGGGCTGTATTTGCAGAAGCTGCACTGACCTGCTGCAAGCCTGCTCCCCCTCCAAGTACAATTACACTTGCTGCAAGAACACTTGCTATTCCCACTCGAATTGGTCTTATTTTCATGAATTTATTTCCTCCTCGTTGGTTTTGGGTTTTGCCGGTTTCTCCCGACGCCACTCATGTTAACATAGGAAAAATCGTTATTCATGCCTCAAAATTTGGCATCTGCCGCAAAAGTCTCTCATAATTCGCTCCCTGATGTAAGCGTATCCCTTGGGACGCCTGAATAAAGCATTTCCCGAATTTCTAATAATAAAAAAAGAAGAGACACATGATTATGCGTCTCTTCTCCCTGTTTTCCGCCGCTATTTGTCCCAAACCGATCATGCCCTTAATTAGCCGCAGAACGCAGAAAGCCGGGCAGACGGATAAAAGCGACTGCAAGACCGATTGCTCCAAACGTGAGCAAAATCAGTACAGCTCCAAATACATCGCCAATATGTGCGCCATGCGCAATAATGTCCACCAGCGAATGCTGCGCCCAATACTGCGGTGTAAAATAGCCAATGGTCTGGATCGAATCCGGCAGCATGTATGATGGCGTCCACAGACCGCCTACCAGAGCGCCTCCCATGGAAATAAGCTGGGTAATGACCATAGCGGCTCCTTCGCCCGGAACAATGAAGGAAAGGCCAAGGCCAAGACCTGTTCCGGCAATACTAAGTCCCAGTACAATTAATGCGAGTGCCGACAAATCGCCAAGACTCAAGTCATAAACAAAATGGCCGAAGGTAAACAGAACCACGCATTGTGCAGCAACGGTGAGGACAAAGGGAATCCACATTCCGAGCAAATACTGCAGCGGCTTGATACTCGTGCTGCGGATACGGGACAGAAGTCCTGTCTTCTTCTCCTCAAAGAACCGGCGGCTCATCGTAATCATAATAAAGAACACGAACATGACAGTCATCCCCGGAACCACCTGGTCGATATAATTAAAAACATCCGAGGTTGTGGGTACAGCTTCGACTGTTACCGGGGAGGCAAGCGCCTGTTTGGCCTGTTGCTCGGTATCTCCCATCCGGATCAGCGTATCATTTAGCTTCTGTTCCCTGTACTTGCCTGTAAGGTTCTCCAGTATCGCTGTTATCGGGGCATTGGAGATAGCGGATGCGGGATCCTCGTACATCTTGATTCCAGCCGTCTGCCCCTCCTTGATAGCCTGCTCGAAACCTTCGGGCACGACCAGCAGAGCCGTGTACTGCCCCTGACGGATCTTGTCAATTCCTTCATTCAGGCTATCCGGATCTTCCGCCGACACATCCATAATCGTTCCCATCTGCCTCATGAATGCCTGCGATGCCTCGCTCTGATCCAGATCGACGGCGTGGACGGAAACTTGGGAGGAGCTTCCCGAACCGCCGAAGACGGACCCGAACATGACGATAAACAGCGCCGGCATCAGCAGCAGGAAGAAAAAGCTGCGCTTATCCTTGCGGATCAATTTCAATTCCTTCATAATAATGGATTTCATCTGAAAATCTCCCTTCTGTATCCTTACAGGCTTCTAGTCTCTCAGCGCGGTGCCGGTGACCGTCAGAAATACGCTCTCCAGCGACGGCCTGACAACCTCAAGCTGCTTGACATCCCACTGGCTCCGGGCGGCTGTGCCCAGAAGCCGCTGCATCACTCCCGCCACATGCTCCGTATCCAGTATCCAGCCCGAGCCTTCTTTGCGCGTTTGAGTAACCTGCGGATCAACGGGAGGAGCCGTCAGCCCGGCGGCTTCCAGATAAATGGATTTGCGCCCGTATTGCTCGAGAAGCTCGCCAAGCGATCCGCTTGCTTTGACGGTTCCCTGATCCATAATGGCGACCTGATCGCAGAGAACCTCAACCTCCTCCATGTAATGGGTGGAGTAAATAATCGTTACCCCGTCCTTGTTGAGCTCGCGGATCATTTCGAAAATATGATTGCGGGACTGCGGATCAATGCCTACCGTCGGCTCATCCAGGATCAGCAGCTTCGGCCGGTGCAGCATGGCTGCCGCAATATTAATGCGTCGCTTCATACCGCCGGAGAAGGTCTGCACTTCATCCCTGGCACGGTCAATCAGCCCGGTTTTCTCCAGGATTTCCTGAATACGGCGTTTAAGCTCATTTCCGTGAACACCGTATGCCTGGCCAAAAAACTCAAGATTATCGTAAGCGCTCAGCTTCTCATACAGGGTTATTTCCTGAGGAACATAACCAATGTATTTGGAAACCGCATCGATATCATTGGTAATATCTCTGCCGAACAGGCTCACACTCCCCCTGTCCGCCTTCACGATTCCGGTCAAAATCTTCATGGTGGTCGATTTGCCTGCTCCGTTGGGGCCAAGAAACCCGAATGAAGTGCCGGCCTGAAGCGATAAGGTCACATTCGACAGTGCCTGTTTCTTGCCGTATGCCTTTTGCAGACCTGTGACTTCCAGCAGAAGTTCCCGGCTTTCGGGCCGTTTACTATCGGATGGCCGCCGGTTTTCCGTCATTGTTTCCATTTTCATTTCATTCCCTTCTTTGTTGAATATGTCTTTAGGCTAATTTTCTATCAAGCAGATAGGCGCATAATCGAATGACGAGGTAAGCGGCCGGCAGGCTGACGATCATCGCTGCCAGCACCTCCCATGGAAACGGAAACCAAACCACTGCCGCATCTCCGTTAAGCTGATCAAATACCGGACCCATTTTGGAGAACAACAGGCCTCCGCCTCCCATGAATATTACCCAGAGCAGAGGAGTAATCGGCCGCCAATGCGTGTATACAACCGCTGCTGTCAGGAAACCGATGGATAGAACAAAGGGGCCGAATCCAATAATAAGTACAAACCAGTTTAGCCCTACAAGCAGGAATGCGGACAAATCGCTCATGGTATAACTGTTCAAAATCAGCACGATACAAGAAGCATATATGGATGCTGCCGCATAAAAGCCTGCAATAGCCATCAATGTCCGCAGCGCTGCACCGCTCCACTTGGCGCCAACGAGCGTAAGCCGCGAATACGGAAGCGTCAGCCACCAGCCGCTGGTCTCGTTCTCCCACTCCCGCTTCAGAATGCCATGACCGGTGAAGAACAGCATATAGGGAAAACCGATAGTGACGAACCATAAACTGAGCAGCTTTAAGGAATGGTCCATTGCAAAATAAGTCAGCGTGCCCAGAACGATGATCAGGACGACTGCGCCGTAAATGCCGGCCCATTTTCTGCTCAGAGGGGAACGGTTCAGGCGCTTGCCGTTTCCCTTTACTTTGAATTCATGACGCATCAGCGCCCAAAAGGTAGCGGATGTTTTCAACGTATCCCCTCCTTCTTGTACAATGTGCGAAAAACGTGGTGCAGGGAGCCGTATTCAGCCCGCAGGTCCTCCGTATCGCCCGTCCAGATCGCCTGCCCCTTGTTCATCATGATCGTGTAATCAAACAGGCCCTCGACTTCTTGAATGTCATGCGTGCTGATCAATATGGATTGTTCGCGCTCCTCCAGGTAATCGATAATACCAGAGATAATCGCCTCTCTGGAGATCACGTCGATACCGGCGAACGGTTCATCCAGAATAATAAGCGGCACCTTGCGCGCCATGCATAGAATAAGCATCACCCTGGCTTCCTGCCCCCGGCTCATGCCGCTGATTCTCATGTCCAGCTCGATGTCCATAAATTCGGCAAAGGATCTGGCAGCGGCCATATCAAATCCTGGCAGGAAGGATTGCCCCCACTCAAAAGCCTTGAGTGTTGTATGAAACGGATACCACCGGGCCCGGTCAGGCAAATAGGCGATATCTTTGTTGGTACGCCAGCCGGGTGTTTGTCCAAGCACCCTGATTTCTCCCTGATCGGGCTGTACAAGGCCTGTTATAGTCCGGAACAGGGTGGATTTGCCGCAGCCGTTGGGACCAAGAACTCCAACGATTTTCCCGGCAGGAACCGACAGACTTATGCCGCTCAGCGCCTTTTTGTCGCCGTACTGCTTCGATAACTGCTTGCAGACTACAATCGGCTCACTCATGTCCGGTTCCCTCCTTCCTTGTTGATTTGTTTATTGTGCACATAAGCTTCTATATCCGACCAGCTGATTCCCAGGCTCTCCATCTGAGACAGAAAGGAATCGATATACCTGGCTGAAAGATCCGTCCGAAAGGTCTGCACGCGCTCGGTCGAGGAAGTGACGTAGGTTCCTTGTCCCCGCCGCTTCTCCGTCAAACCGTCCCGCTCCAGCTCCTGATATGCGCGCATCACCGTGTTCGGATTCATCCGCAATTGCTGCGCCAGATCGCGCACCGATGGCATTTTGTCTCCCAATCCAATCTCTCCTTTGGCAATTGAGCTTCGCACCTGATCCAATACCTGTTCATATAGAGGTTGACTAAAATCGATCTGAAACCGCAATGTGCCAACCTGCTGTTCTTCCATGGATGTTCCTCCCTGTCCTGCCGCCTTCTGCTTTCAATATTAAGTGTATTATATCACTTAATACACTTAATGCAAGTGAGCACAAACCAATACTCAAGAAAGCCGCTTAAAAGCTGAAAAAAACACTTCCGCAGCTGCCTGTGCGAAAGTGTTTAAAATGCCTTGAAAAGATAAAAGCAGTCCTGCCCCTCAGGAAGAACCGGCTGTCGCCGTCCTTTAGTCGGCTGGGCCAAGCTTCTTCCCTCAAAAATATAAGCAAAGTATGGAGAAACTTTATACTTTCTTATATTTCAGGTAAAGGGACGGGGACTGCATATTCAGCTCATTTATTGCTGGAATGAAATCACATACGTATGGAAGACCACTTTATTCTCTTCCATAACTGCTGAAGAGGTGAGCAATTTATCGCCCGACGGACTCCAGCGCAGGGTGCCGGATGCGTTTCTGGAATCGACCGAAATCGGTGTCGTCTTGCCGGATACGCTATCCGCCACGAATACTCCGTTTACGCCGTCGCCCTGGGAATTAGCAATATATGCCAGCTTCGTCCCATCAGGCGACCAGCTCATGCCGAGGACCTGAGTCGCTTTCACCAGCGTCCATTTCTTTTTAAGGGCTGAGTCTGTAATGGTCAGCTCCATCTCCGTCTCCGATGTCCGTTTGACCAGAGCGGTCTGCTTGTTGTCGGGGGTGGGAACAAACCAGATGACTTTGCTGTCGAGCACGGTTTGTTTATCGGTCAGCGTATCATACGCATGCAGCTTATCCTGCATCGAGGTATAATAGACGGTCGTTCCGCGCTGGGTCGCATTCATGATGGAGAAATCCTCCATTGGCAGAACGGTTGTCGTATTTCCTTTTACATCCGAAGTTACAATGCTGCCGTTAATCAGGGAGAATATCACCCGTTCGTTGTCGATCCATTCTCCATCATTGGCATGAAGCTCTCCCTCGCCTGTCTGAACCGACTCGCGCGTAGCCATATCCATAATGTAACCTGTTGCGGTATCCTCGGAATTTTTCTTGTAAAACAAATACTTCTTGTCCGCCGACAGCAGCGCGAAGCTTTGATTGTCCTGCTCCTCGGACACCGCTTCATCCTCCTGGTCCGCCGCAGCCAGATCCCGTATATAGAGATTGCGGGGGTAGCGCTGCTCGCCTTCAATCGTTACCGGCTTCATGTTTAAATTCTCTTTATCGACAATAATCTTGTCTTCGCTGAGCCAGTCCAGGCCATGAATGCCCTTCAGCTCATCGATCTTGGACACTTCCATCTGCTGGTCCGCTTGAGCAGGGGCTTCATCCACAACAGTGATTGTTTTATCCGGTTTCTTGATGACCTCTCGTCCTGCAGCCGTGCTCCCGTCGTATCCCGCTCCGCTGCCGCAGGCGGATAACACAACGAGCATGCCGGCCAAAGTGATCGCAGCCGCAGCCGCCTTTTTTTGTTTCTTCTTGTTTGCAACCATCACAGGGTGCCTCCCATCCAATCATTTAAGAGGAATCGGGCCTTCATCAGCCTTTTCCTTTACATATCCATCGTACAAAATGAATTTCTCGACAATATTCCGGTCTTGTTTCAAGCTTGTAAAGGTTTCACGGTTCCAGGAGACGCGAGCGGAAACTCGACTTTGAATATCGAACCGGACCCGGATGGCGGCAGCTCAAGCGTGATGCTGCCGTGCTGTACCTCGACCAGCCTTTTCACGAGCGACAGTCCAAGTCCGGTTCCCCCTGTAAGGCGCGCCCTGTCTTTGCTGACCGTGAAGAACGGCTCGAACAGCTTCACGACAGCCTCAGGCGGTATGCCGATTCCCGTATCACGAAACATGATGACCGCTTTATCCCCTTCGACACTGCAGGAGACGTGAACCGTGCCTCCCTTTATGTTGTATTTGATTGCATTATCAAGCAGATTCATGAAAATATGCATCAGGCTCTCGCGGTCGACACGAATCTGCGCCGGCTTGATATCCGTTTCAATCCGAATGCCGAATTGCACTGCCTTCCCCCGCATCCGGCTGCATACCTCTTCCAGCGATTCGCGGACATCAAGGCGTTCCGCGTTCAGACCGAACTCATACTGCTCCAGCGCCGACAGATGCAGTACCTTCTCCACCATTTCCAGCAGCCGGTCGGCTTCCTTGCGGATATTCTCCCTCGCTTCGTCCAGCAGCGCCGGGTCATCCCGGTACATATCCAGCAGATCGGAATAAGCAATGATCGATGTGAGCGGCGTCTTGAATTCGTGGCTGATGTTTCCGATAAACTGTTTCTGCCGCGCGAAGCTTTGCTCGATTTCCCGGCTCATATAGGTAATCCCCTCGCTGAGCTCGCCAAGCTCGTCTCTGCGCCGAACAGGCGAATCTTTAATAAAATGGCCGTCCCTGATCTGATCGGCGGCAGATCTGAGCTTGCGCAGCGAACCGGTGACGCGGGAAACGTACAGAAATCCAATCAGAAAGCTGACTGCCAGCGCTGCAAGTCCAATATTGCGCAGAGAACGCTGCAGCCTGGCATAATAATCCTGATCGGCCTGCAGGGAGGTCTCCAGCTGTACAATGCCCACCTGGCCGACCGACCAGACTAGCGGCGCCATATAAACAAGCGAATTGCCGGAAACCTGGTAGACGGTCCTGCCTTTCTTCGCATATTCCAGAATATCTTCGATTGAAGGCGTCGTCGACAGCGGTTGGGAGTTGCCAATTTCCATGCCTTTGGCGTCATACAGCACAATATGCGCATTTCCCAGCAGGCTGCTGAGATCCGAAGCCAGCTCCGGTCCCCTGCGCCGGAAAAAAGTATTCACATCATCCTGCGCGTCCGCACTGAGATACATCTGCCGCACGCGCAAATTAGCCAGGTCACTGCGCTGCTTCATCGTTGCTTCTACTCTGCTCATCTGTTCCTTCTCAATTTCCCGCAGCACAAGCCAGCCAAGCATCAAGACAGTCGCAGCAAGCAGAATGGCCAGGCCGATCGTAAACCGCCATTTCAGGCTGAAAGGGGTTCTTCTTCGCAGCTTCAGCCCCTCCTCCCTGTCTGGCTGCCTCTTCCGTTTCATCAGGACAGCTCCCGCAGCGCTTTATAGCCGATGCCGTATACGGTCTGCAGCAAATTCTGGTAAGGCTCGCCGAGCTTCTTGCGCAGCCGCTGCATATGGATATCCACCGTACGGGTTCCCCCCGCGTAATCGATGCTCCAGACGAGATCAAGCAGCTCGTCGCGCGTATATACCCGCTCGGGATGTGTAAGCAGGAGTGCGATCAAATCGAACTCCTTGGGGGTCAGATCGATCGCCTTGCCCTTCAATTGAAGGACTCTGTTCGGAATGTTCATCCGCAGTTCCGCTATCTCGACTTGCTGCGGCTCATCCTCCGCCTTGTTCTCCATACGCCGGATCAATGCTTTGACACGCGCCACCAGCTCGCGCAGATCAAAGGGTTTGGTCATATAATCATCCGCGCCCAGCTCAAGGCCGATGACTTTGTCGACAATGTCGTTTTTGACAGTCAGCATAATAATGCCAAGACCGCTGCGGTTCTCCAGCTTGCGGCACACATCGTATCCGTTCAGCTTGGGCATCATGACATCAAGAACCATCACATCCGGTTTGAAGGAAGCCGCTTTCCTGAGCGCTTCTTCGCCGTCATAGGCAATATCCACGTTGTAGCCTTCCCGCCGGAAGGCGTAGGCAATTGCCCCTGCGATGCTTTGTTCGTCGTCCACAACGAGAATTTTCTTCTCCATTTTCCGTATCACCCTATTCTTAATCTATTACAGGCTTATATCCCCGGCATATCTGACATGTTTCCAACTCGTAAACGAAGCATTCACAAATATATGGAAAATGCCATCCCCCGATGGAGGGGATTGGCATTTGAACGGACCATTTAAATAAAGTTCTCAGAAATCATCATATACGAAATCAAGGCTGTCGGCTTTCTTCAAATTACAATCCGCACAAGCGCACACGCAGTTCAAGGGCGAGGACAATCCTCCCTTGGACTTGGGCATCACATGATCGATGGTGTCGCCATAGCGGCCGCAATAACGGCAAACATAATTGTCCCGCTGCAGAACGAGAAGACGAAAATCCGTCTTCGAATACAACTTGTGAATCTGGCCGGGACTTATGATGCCCGCCGCGCCTTCCTTCACCATGGTTATCGCCATTTCCAGCGGAATGTCCGTCGACCAGCGCTTGCCGGTCTCGCGGCGGCCGCGCAGACGGATCAGACCCGTTCCCCTGTCGTTCAGAATCGACGTATCGTATTTGAAGGGGCCTTTGAACGGAACGATTCTTTTACTTGGCGGACGCAGCTCCGCCTGAGGAGAATTAGCGCTCTCGCCCGCTTTGGCTGAGCGGCGGCGGCGTTTGCGTCCGCGCGGTCTTCGTTTGCGTTTGGGCGCAAGCTCATCCACCGCAGTCGGTGCGGGATGAGCTTCAATTATGGGAAGAGCGGAGAAGATACTCTCCTTGCCCAGGACCTGAACCTGGCTTGACCCGTTGACTGAAGTCAGGCTAACTGGAGCGGGATCCGCATGGGTTACGCCAACTGCAGCGGAATCCGCGCGCTCCGCTGCCTTCATTCGTCCATCTGCTGCTCGATCAGGACCTGCAGACGCAATCGTTTCAGTGCCTTTATGCCCGCCCGATTTCCGCCGGCCGCGCTTGCGGCGCTTGCGCTTTTGCGGGGGAGCGTCCTCTTCAGCCGCAGATGCGCCGTCACCCGTTTCAAGCTGCAGAGCTTGCATTTGCGGCTCTGCGGGGTAACTGATCTTCTTTTTATCCGGCTGGTCAGGCCAGATCACAGCTTTCACAGCGGCAACGGAAGGAGCTTGTTCCTTTATCGTTGTTTTCACGGTTACTGCTGGTTCAATTGCAGGTTCAACTGAGCCGCCTGTCCGGCTGTGCGCCGTCTCCCGCTGGCGCTTGCGCATACAAGAGCGGCAGGTTCCGCGCCGGCTGATGCCGGAGGAGCGCTTGCTATAAGCGGTAAGGGGCTTCTCAACTCCGCATGCCGCGCATTTTTTCACATCCATGGTTGTAAGTTCTCTCCGTTCATCATACAAGAAGAAAAGGCAGACGCCGTATTCTCAGCGTCATGGCCACGTTTCTTCCATCAGAAATATAAGCAGGGCAAGGCCGGATTTCACACTATCTTATTGTATATGAAGAACGGCTCTCGCCGTCCTTGGCGTTAAGTCAGTTTCTTCAAAGCCAGCCGCTGCCGCTTCTCATGTCATATATGTCAATCCCTGCAGCTTGCGGAATTGGTCGGGGGTCATGCCTTCGGTCTTGCCGAAGGCCGATATAAAATGGCTCGGGTCGCGATACCCGGACAGCTGGGCAATTTCTTTGATGGACTTCCGTTCGCTTTTGCTCATCAGCTCTTTGGCTTTGCGGATGCGCAGCCGGATCAGGTAGGCATAGGCGGTAATGCCGAATGCCTGACGGAACAGCGCATTCAAATAACGCGGGCTGATTCCGAGCCGGTCCGCCATGTCCATCAAGCCGATTTCCGGATCGCCGAACTTCTGATCCAGCCAGTTGAGCAGCGGGTCAAGCTTCTCCAGATGCTGAAACAAAGAGGATTTGCCGCCTGTCTGGCCGTATATTTTGACCATCGTCAGAAACCGGTACAGCTGTGCGGAAGCATTCAGCCCTGTACGGTCTTCGTCGTACTGGGTCTGCTCCACCATATCCAGCAGCTGCTCCGTTATCGGCGCATCATCATTCCAATGCAGCCACTCCGTATGGCGGATGCCAAGCTGGGCAAGCATCGAATCCGCCAGCGAGCCGCCGAAGGTCACATACAGGGTTGCCCACTTTTTACCCTTGGCGGCTGAATAGGAATGCGGAACCCCGGGGAAGATCAGGGAACCGTTGCCCTGGGACAACGAGAACCTTCTGCCGCTTAATTCAAATTCCCCTTCGCCTTCAATCGTCTGCAGCCAATGAAAGTACGGATATCCTTTGCGTCTGACTACAGACTCCTGATCGGGATTGTAGCCGATGCTTTCTACATACAGCGGAAGATCGTTTTTGCCGAGCACAAACATAAAGCGCCGAAGCTGATCCTCCACAACCTTGCGACGGATGATTTGTTCCATATTATCATATCCTGCCTATCTAAATATTATATATCGTTAACGTGAATCATATCATAAAATGAAGCTACAAACATCTTAGGAGCTGATATCTATGGATACGACCAAACTGTCCAAAATGTTATATGGCGGCGACTACAATCCCGAGCAGTGGGACAGCGGCGTCTGGCCGGAGGATATGCGCATGCTGCGGCTGGCCGGCATGGACATCGCCACCGTAAACGTGTTCTCATGGGCTATGCTGCAGCCGAATGAAAGCACTTACAGCTTTGAAACGCTGGATCAAATTATGGACATGCTGCATGAGAATGGCATATACGCCTGCCTTGCCACGTCAACGGGGGCGCATCCCGCCTGGATGGCACGCCAGTTTCCTGATGTGCTGCGCACCGATTTTGACGGCCGCAAGCGCAAATTCGGCGGCAGGCATAATTCCTGTCCCAATAGCCCCTCCTACCGCACATTCTCGGAGCGGATCGCTTCGAAGCTGGCAGAGCGTTACAAGGATCACCCGGCTTTGCTGCTGTGGCATGTGTCCAACGAATACGGTGGCGAATGCTACTGCGAGAACTGCGCCGCCGCTTTCCGCGTCTGGCTGAAGCGGAAATATGTGACGCTGGACAAGCTGAACGAGCAGTGGAATACCCGCTTCTGGGGCCATACCTTCTACGATTGGGAGGAGATTGTCCTGCCGAGCGGCCTGTCTGAGCAGTGGGCCGCCAACCGTACGAATTTTCAGGGCATATCGCTGGATTACGCGCGCTTCAATTCCGACGGCATGCTCGATTGCTACAAGCTGGAATATGAAGCGATCAAGGCGGTCACCCCCGATATTCCGGTGACGACCAACCTGATGGGCACATACAAGCAGCTGGATTATTTCAAATGGGCCAAGCATATGGACATTATCTCCTGGGATAACTACCCTGCTGCCGATACGCCTGTCAGCTACACGGCAATGACGCATGACCTGATGCGCGGACTGAAGGGCGGCGCGCCTTTTCTCCTCATGGAGCAGACGCCGAGCCAGCAGAACTGGCAGGCCTACAATTCACTCAAGCGCCCGGGCGTGATGCGGCTGTGGAGCTATCAGGCTGTGGCGCATGGCGCGGACAGCATTATGTTCTTCCAGCTCCGCCGCTCGGTCGGCGCTTGCGAGAAATATCACGGCGCGCTTATCGAGCATGTCGGTCACGAGCATACCCGGGTCTTCCGCGAGTGCGCCCAGCTCGGCGCAGAACTGGGCCAGCTCGGCGATAAGCTGCTGGGCTCGCGCACGCCAAGCAAGGTGGCGATTATGTATGACTGGGAGAATCGCTGGGCGATCGAGTACTCCAGCGGTCCGAGCGTGGCGCTGCAGTATTTGAATGAAATTCATAAGTATTACGATGCGCTCTATCAGCTGGGCATACAAGCGGACATCATCTCCTTCGAAGATGAGCTGCAGGGATACGATGTCGTGCTGGCACCGGTTATGTACATGGTGAAGCCGGGAATGACGCCGCGGATTGAAGCCTATGTCAAGGGGGGCGGTTCGTTCGTTACCACCTTCTTCAGCGGCATTGTCAATGAGAACGATATCGTCACGCTGGGCGGATACCCGGGGGAGCTCAGAGAGCTTCTGGGCATCTGGGCCGAAGAAATCGACGCTTTGTTCCCGGATCAGACTAACCGGTTGATCATGAAGGATACTTACGGAACGCTTCAGGGGGAATACAGCTGTTCCTTGCTGTGCGATCTTATTCATACTGAAGGAGCGGACGTTATAGCGGAATATGGCGACGACTTCTACGCGGGAATGCCGGCGCTGACCCGGAATTCTTTCGGCTCGGGCGAAGCCTGGTATGTCGCTACAAGCCCCGATGCCAGCTTCCTGCAGGGCTTCCTGGGATCGCTTTGCGCCGAGCGGGGAATTGAGCCGCTGCCGGGCAAGCAGCCAGGCGTGGAAGTGGCAAGCCGCGACAAAGACGGCCATTCCTACCTGTTCGTCATGAACCATAATCCGAATGCCGTGACGGTGGAATTTGATCAGAATTACGGCGTTGACCTGCTTACCGGCCAGCCGGCTTCCGGTCCCGCTACTGTCGCTGGCCGCGGCGTAATGATTATTGAAGCGTCATCCTGACCACATATAGATTAAGGAAAAGCCTCCTTGCGGGCTTGCTAGCCTTATTCTTGGCCATGCTGGACGTAAAAAGCCCTGCTGCAGTGAATACCCGCCCGCCAGGCCCGAACGGCGCTCCGGGAACAAAGAGATCCTCTCATTCCCAAACAACATGCAAAGACGCTCCCGGCGCCACTTTATCAGTGGCGACAGGAGCGTCTTTTTGCCTCTTCATGAAAGATGATTATGATTACATTCGACTCATATATCTGCTTGGGAAGATCACAGCTCCGCCTCTGAAGCCCAGAGTCTCGTGTGGGCGACCGCCGTCATGCAACGCCGCACCGCGCGCTGGGAGCTGCGCGCGGTGCGAAGAGACCAGCAGGCCAAATGTGCAGCAATTTCGCCCATCCTCTGCTGCGGCGGGATCCATCCCCGTCCCGCTCAACTCTAGGAAAAACGGCTTTCGCCTTCACAGAGGCGAAAGTTAGCCTTGCGCGGTGGGACGGACAATAACCTCGCTCACATCAATATCTGCAGGCTGCTCGATCGCGAACGCAATAGAGCGGGCGATCGCTTCCGGCGGCATCGCGAACTTGTCCCGGGACTCCTCCAGCTGGGCTTTGACCTCCGGATTGGTAACAGCAGCTCCCACACCATCCGTCCTTGTAAAGCCAGGTGAAATGATCGTCACCCTCAGCTTATCTCCCGCCTCCTGGCGCAGCCCCTCGGAGATGGCGCGCACGGCGAATTTGGTGCCGGCATAGACCGACTGGTTCGGTACGATACGAAATGCTGCTGTAGACGCGGTGTTGACGAAATGCCCGAAACCCTGCTTGCGGAAGACGGGCAGTGCTGCCGCAATCCCATACAAAACGCCTTTTATGTTGATATCGATCATTGCCTCCCAATCCTCCACGCGCAGGTCATCAAGGGGAGATATCGGCATAACGCCGGCATTGTTGACGAGAACGTCAAGCTTGCCATACCGCTCACATGCCAATTGGACGAGGGTGGACAGATCATCTCGCCGTCTCACATCTATGCTTGCATATGCGGCTTCCCCGCCCGCATTTACGATTCGTGCCGCAAGAGCCTCAAGCCGATCCGAGCGGCGCGCGCCAAGTACGACTTTCGCCCCGCGCTCAGCGAGCAGAAGCGCAGTTGCTTCTCCAATTCCGCTGCTTGCGCCCGTAATGGCTACGACCTTACCTTCGATTCCCGATAACGATATCCCGGTGCTGATGTTCATGTTATCCCTTCCTTCCGTTGATTCGTCTCGCAGGCGGAAGCCTTTCGACGTCCTAACCATAACACTTAATATATTCATTGTAAACAAAATAAATATATATTGTCTATTATATATTCATTGACTATGATGTTAATACGCATGCATTCTTATTTATCAGGCTATGTTATATTTTGATATATTTAGTTAGCCGGGAATAAGAGAATACGACATCGAATCAGCCCCTTCTTGCCTGTTTACTGTATATAAGACAAACAGTAATCTTCCACGGACGGCTGTCACTTGTTCAAGTAACGGCAGTATTGTTTCATCCTCCTTAAAGAATGTTTTTTTGCCGAGGCTTATTGTATCCGGTGCTACGGAACGGACTGTCTGGCTGGCTCCCATGCGGAGCCGTCCCGCCCCGGGAGCGGCGAGCCTGCAGACCCGTCACCCGCGGGGCATGGAATTGCCCACGATCAGCACATCCATATGCCTGCTCCGCCGCAGAAGAGGAGAAACCACGGAGGAACGGAGCAGACGGACCCAGAACCCGTTCAGCGGCTGGCCCATTATCAGCTGTGTGCTTTTGCAGCCGTTGGCGCGCTCCAGTATAATGCCTGCCACCTTGCTGCGCTTGGGTGCATGCTCCAGCATAAATTCTCCGCCCAGACGCACAGTGAGCTCCTGCAAAGCCTGAATACGCCGCTTGACTTCCTCGGACATGGTCTCCCCCACATGGACATGGACGACATGCCAGTCCGCCTTCAGCCTGTGGGCGATGCGAAACCCGCGCCGGATCAGCCGCTCCGCGCAGTCGCTGGCGCTTACGCTGACGTTGATGCACTCCCTGCGCCGCCAAGGTCCGCGAAGCGATGCTCCTTCCTGCTGCGAGGCCTCAAGCCGCTCGTCCACATCGTCGGCAATTTCCCGCAGCGCGAGTTCCCGCAGGGCAATCAGATTGCCGGTTTTAAAAAAATGGTTCAGCGCCTGCTCGACCTTCGTCAAGGCATAGATTTTCCCTTCCCTCAGCCGCTGCTGCAGCGCTTTGGGCGCGACATCGATCAGCTCCACTTCATCGGCGAGCCGCAGGATGCTGTCGGGCACCGTCTCTCTGACCCGTACGCCTGTAATATGCTCGACGGCATCGTTAAGGCTTTCCAAATGCTGCACATTGACCGTTGTGATCACGGAAATGCCCGCGTCCAGCACCTCCATTACATCCTCATAGCGTTTCTTGTTTTTGCTGCCGGGGACGTTGGTGTGGGCCAGCTCGTCAATAAGCACGACCTCGGGATTGCGCGCAATAATCGCGGCCACATCCATTTCCTCGAGCGAGGCTCCCCGGTAGTCCATCGCCTTGCGGGGAATGGAAGAGAGCCCGCCCGCCTGCGCCATTGTCTCCTGGCGCCCATGTGTTTCCAGCAGGCCGATCATGACATCGATCCCCTTCTTCAGCAGATCGTTCCCTTCGCGAAGCATGATATAGGTTTTGCCCACACCGGGAGCGGCTCCGATATAAACCTTGAATTTGCCGCGCTTGATCCGCTCGATTTTGCGCTCCACCTCCTGCTTGCTCAATCTGCGGTATGGCTCCGAGAACGGCTTGGAAGTCTGGCGATGCGTCGGCAGCACGCGCCCCCCCTCATGGTCGGCGCGGTCGGCCATGAAGAAAATATCAATATCTTTTGTTTTTCTCAGCACGCCGCCCACAATCGAGCCCCGCCAGAACTCCTGCCAGCGGCTTTGCTTGGAGTGGCCCAGCACAATCCTGGTCACATTATGCCTGACCGCATAGTTAACCAAGGTCCCCGGAAGCTTCCTTCTGGCCGGCAGAGGAAGCTCCTCGAATGCCGCCTCCACCTTCTCGGCAAGCTTCCGGATCGAACGCCGGAACGCCGCCTCCTCGCGGGTCAGATGCTTGTCCGGAGGAACAAATACGACAACCCTCATATCGCCGCCAAGACGCCTGGCGATTTGCTGGCCGCGTCTGATATAGATCGAGCCGTTCCAATGATATTGGGCCGATACCAAAATCCGTTCTAAAGCGCCTGTCGGTCCGGTCAGCCCCTGCTCCTCGCGGTGCTTGACCAGCGTATCATTCACCCCCTCCGCTACAAGGCGGAGAGCCAGCTCCCTGAGCATGCCCAGATTTCCCCGCTTCAGCAGGACAGAATCCTTCATGCTGCGCAGATGACCTTCATCAAGCCGCTTCAATAACGTCTCCGGCGAGACATCGATCAGACGCACCTCGTCCGCCAGCTCCAGCGTTTCGGCCTTTACGGAATACTCGACCTCAATGCCGGTAAGCTTATGAGCCAGCTGCGAGATGCCATCCAGCTCATAGACATTGACGGTTGTAATGACGCTGATGCCGTGCCCCAGCAGATAGCGGATATCGTCCAGCCTGGAGGGATGCTCCGCTCCAGGACGGTTGCGGTGCGCAAGTCCGTCAACGAGCACCACCTCCGGATTGCGCTTTAGAATCATCTCCATATTCAAGTCCTTCCTGGCAGTGCCGTCCTTCATCCAATGAATGCTCGGGATCCGCTCCAGGTCAGCCAGCTGCTCGCTGGTTTCCGGGCGCTGCATGGTGGACACGGCGCAGACGACCACTTCAATGCCCTGCTGCTTGAGCGCCTGGCCTTCACGCAGCATATGATAGGTTTTGCCAGAGCCGCTGAAGGCCCCGATATAGATCTTCAGCCAGCCCCGGTGAATTTTGGATATGGACAGCAACAATTCCTCCGGCGTCTTCCGGCGAAAGCCTTCCAAGTGAGCCACCCTACTCCTCACTCCCTTCTGGTTCGTGCAAAATACCCCGCCGATCCCGGGAAGGGATGGCAGGGCATGAGAATTACGGCGTCACGAGCGCTTGCAGCGCCATATTGAGTCGGAGCACATTGACGCGGGGTTCGCCGAACAGTCCGAGATCGCGCCCCTCCGTATGCTCGTCCACCAGCTGCTGAAGCTGATTCGCATCCAGACCCGTCAGCTTGCTTATGCGCGGAATTTGCACCGCCGCCGACTGCGGCGTAATATGCGGGTCAAGCCCTGAACCGGAATTGGTGATCAGAGCAACCGGCAGTTGAGAAGCGGGCACATCCGGATTGGCCTGCTTCCAGGCGTCAATGGACTCCTGAGTCCGTTTCAGCATATCGGGATTGGAAGGGGCGTAATTGTTCGAGCCCGATGCTTCCGCCTTGTAATCGATGCTTGACACTCTCCCTTGAAAGAATGCCGGATTATCAAACTTCTGGCCGATAAGCTCAGAGCCGATTTTATTGCCCTCTGCATCCTTCACCAGGCTGCCATTGGCATGGCCCGGCATAATGACCTGGGCTATTCCCGTACAGACCAGCGGATAAATAATCCCGCAGAGGATGATGAAGACAATGCCGGCCCGCAGAGCGATCCAGAATAGACTCGCGGAAGGCGTCTCCGAAGAAGGAGAGTCCGGTTTGTTCATGGTTATTCCTGCCTTTCCTGAACGGCTGAATTAGGTTCAAATCCAGATATGGACGACCAGATCGATCAATTTGATCCCGATGAATGGAACGACGACTCCGCCCAGACCATAAATCAGGATATTGCGGGACAGCAGCCTCGACGCAATCATCGGCTTGTAAGCCACGCCTCTCATGGCAAGCGGAATCAGCAGCGGAATGATCACGGCATTGAAGATCAATGCCGACAGGATCGCCGACATCGGCGAGCCCAAATGCATCACATTCAGCGACTTCATCTGCGGAATCGCCAGAATGAACATCGCGGGAATAATCGCAAAATATTTCGCGATATCGTTGGCGATGCTGAAGGTGGTCAAGGCTCCGCGGGTCATCAGCAGCTGCTTGCCGATGGAGACGACCTCGATAATCTTGGACGGGTCGGAATCGAGATCGACCATATTGGCGGCTTCTTTGGCGGCGGCTGTACCGCTGTTCATCGCCAGCCCCACATCGGCCTGGGCCAGCGCCGGCGCATCATTGGTACCGTCGCCGGTCATCGCGACCAGCTTGCCGTCCCCCTGTTCGCGGCGGATTACGGCGATCTTGTCCTCCGGCGTACTCTCCGCGATAAAATCATCCACACCAGCCTCACGGGCGATGGTCGCCGCCGTCAGTGGATTGTCGCCGGTACACATGATCGTCTTGATGCCCATCTCGCGAAGCTGCGCGAACCGTTCGCGCATACCGGGCTTCACGGTATCCTTCAGGTAGATGACACCGACGATTTTGTCGTCTATCGCAACAGCGAGCGGCGTACCGCCTTCTTTTGCGATCCGGTTGCTGTTCTCGTCAAGGTCTTCCGGAATCGTGCCCCCCTGCGCCGCCACCCACTTCTTCACGGCATCCACGGCGCCCTTGCGCGCCTTGCGGCCATCCTTCATATCCAGCCCGCTCATTCTGGTCTCCGCCTTGAACTCGATAAACTCCGCGCCTTCGGTTAACTGGCTGTCATACTCCAGCCCCTGCTTCCTCATCAGCTCAAGCACCGAACGCCCCTCCGGCGTATCGTCTCTGACAGAGCTTACGGCTGCCCATTGCCCGGTGGTCTCCATACTGGCGCCGCCCACAGGAACGAATTCGCTGGCCATCCGGTTGCCGAAGGTGATGGTCCCGGTCTTGTCCAGTATCATGGTGTTAATATCGCCTGCGGCTTCGACCGCCTTGCCCGACATGGCCAGCACGTTGAACTGCGTCACACGGTCCATCCCTGCAATGCCAATGGCGGACAGCAGACCGCCAATTGTCGTCGGGATGAGACAGACCAGAAGTGCGATCAGCACAGGCACATCCAGCTTGATATTGACGAAGTCCGCAATCGGCGAAAGCGTAACGACCACGATCAGGAAAATCAGCGTCAAGCTCGTCAGCAGCGTATTAAGCGCCAGCTCATTAGGGGTCTTCTGGCGCTTTGCGCCTTCGACAAGCGAGATCATCCGGTCGATGAACGACTCTCCGGGATCATTTGTAATCCGCACCGTAATCCGGTCGCTGACAACGCGCGTTCCTCCGGTCACGGAATTGAAATCGCCGCCGGCCTCCTTGATCACAGGAGCGGACTCGCCGGTAATCGCCGACTCGTCCACGGAAGCGAGGCCTTCGGTCACCTCGCCGTCTCCCGGAATCATCTCGCCCTGAGAGACGACAACAAGGTCGCCTTTTCGCAGCTCGGTTGCGTTTACCGTCTTTGTGCTGCCGCCAACAAGCTTGTTCGCCATAATCTCCTGCTTGGATTTCTTCAGCGAATCCGCCTGAGCCTTGCCCCTGCCTTCAGCCAGCGCTTCCGCAAAGTTGGCGAACAGCAGGGTGAACAACAGGATCAGAAAGACCGTCAGATTAAAGCCGATTTGATCTCCCGTCCCAAAGTAACCCGGGATAATGGTCATCAGCAGCACGACAACGGTCCCTATTTCAACGACAAACATGACAGGGTTTTTGATCATCACAGCGGGATTCAATTTAATGAAACTCTCTTTAACCGCATTCTGCGTAATGGCAGGGGTCAGCATCGTTTTGCGATTCCTGGCTGCACTCATATTGAATTCACCTTCCGTCAGCGAGCGTCAGCTGCTCTGCAATCGGCCCAAGCACGATCGCAGGCAGGAACGTCAGCGCTCCTATGATCAAAACCGTTCCGATCAGAATACCCGTAAACAGCTTGTTATCCGTACGGAACGTACCGACCGTCTCGGGAATCCACTGCTTGCGGCATAGCGAGCCGGCAACCGCAAGCATGGCAATCATGGAAATATAGCGGCCCAGAATCATCACAAGACCGGTCGTAATATTCCAGAACGGGGTATTGTCTGCCAGGCCCTCAAACCCGGAGCCATTGTTGGCTGCAGAAGAGGTATACTCGTACAGCACCTGCGAAATCCCGTGAAATCCGGGATTGGTGATGGCCCCTTTTCCAAGGTCGGTTACAAAGGCGATCGCAGTCGTGGCCAGAATGATGAAGGGATGCATCAGAATCGCAATGGCAATCAGCTTCATCTCACGCGGCTCGATCTTGCGCCCCAGAAATTCCGGGGTCCGGCCGACCATGAGGCCTGCGAGGAAAACCCCGAGCAGCGCATACATCAGCATGTTGACAAGACCGACGCCCTTGCCGCCGAATACGCAGTTCAACATCATTTCCGCCATCGGCACCATACCGCCGAGCGGGGTCAGCGTGTCGTGCATATTATTGACGGTTCCTGTCGTTGCCGCTGTTGTGACGGTAGTGAACAACGCCGACTGCGCGATGCCGAACCGGACTTCCTTGCCTTCCATACTGCCCTGCGAGGCATCGATGTCCAGCCTGTTCAATGCCGGATTGCCGCAGAGCTCGGCACTATAGACGGTAATCAGGAACACAAGGAACAAGAACATCATGGCGCTGAAGATGACCCAGCCCTGCTTCTTGTTGCGGGCGAAGAGCCCGTATGTGTAAGGCAGCGCAGCGGGAAGCACCCACATGCTCAGGATTTCGATCACATTGGTCAATCCATTGGGATTCTCGAACGGATGAGCGGAGTTGGCACCGAAGAAGCCGCCGCCATTCGTACCCAAATGCTTAATGGATTCAAGCGATGCCACAGGACCAATCGCGATGCTCTGGGCAACCCCTTCAAGCGAGGTCACGCTCAAGGTCGAATGCAGCGTCTGCGGCACCTGAAGGGCGACAAGCAGCAGCGTAATAATAACAGCAGCCGGCAGAAAAATCCGGGTATGGGCTTTAACGAAATCCTCGAAGAAGTTGCCCATCGTTCGGCCCTTCTGTGTTATCCCGCGGACAAAAGCAACCGCCACCGAGAAACCGGTCGCCGCTGACGTGAACATCATCATCGTGATGACAGCCATCTGCGAGAAATAGGACAGCCCCGTCTCACCCGAATAATGCTGCAGATTCGTATTCGTGATGAAGCTGATGACCGTGTTGAACGTAAGCGTCTGTTCCATATTGCCAATATCATTCGGATTGAGGGGAAGGCTCTGCTGGAGCCGCAGCAGGATGTAACTCACGGCCACCAGCACGATATTGGTCAGCAGCATGCTTGCCGCATACCGTTTCCAGCTCATGCCAGGGCGCCGATTCAGTCCGATTAGAGCGTAGATGAAACGCTCGGATGGTCCGAATATGCGGTCCGTCTTGTTCGGCTCGTTAGAGAATACATGATAAAGATAGGTTCCTACCGGCTTGACCAACAGGACAAGCACCAGCAGAACGATAACCATTTGAACAATTCCCATCGAACTTCCTCCTTTTAAAATTTCTCCGGATGAATCAGAGCATAGATCAGATAGAGAAAAATAAAAGCCGTAAAAATCCACACGACGATCATGATGGATCTCCTCCCGTATCTTCGACTACCCGGTCACACCAGTTCATAAAGCCTGTGAATATGAGAAACATGCAGACCAGCAGCAAAATCATATATACGTCAAGCATGAAAAGAACCTCCTTAGGCATCTGTAACTAAACCCCATGTCTCTTCTTTCCAGGTCGTGATAACGGTAATATGCTCCGCATAGAGAGCAGATATTCTCTCGGATGCCAAATTATTGTTGTACATGCCAGCATAAGGAATGCTCCTTCTTTAGATGAAGACAAAAAGAAGCCGCGATCAGAGCCGCTCTTCTATAGAAGAGAAACTCTGATCGCGGCTGCCGAAAGCACAATATGGGCGTGCAGCGATTGCTGCACGCCCTGGACGGCCTGATGGAAGGTCGTCCATCCCCGCCGTATCTCCGTTCTCATCGCTCACTCTGTGGGAGGGCGCTTACCCCTTTGTCCCGCCCTGAAGTCCGAAGCCTTTGGACATAAACCGCTGCGAGAGGATATACAAGATAACGGATGGAGTAGCGTAGAGCATGGAGAATGCCGCCAATCTTCCGTAATCGACCATTCCATATTGCCCGAAAAATTGATACAGCTTCAAGGACGCCGGGAAATTCTCAGGCGTCTGCAGGAGAATATAAGGGACAAAAAAATTGCCCCAGCTCCCCGAGAATGTAAATATCGCTACGGTGCAGATGCCCGGAACCATCAAGGGTGCGACTACTTTCCGGATACCGGCAAAGATGGACGCCCCGTCGACCCATGCCGCTTCTTCCAGATCGCTTGGCACCGAATCCATGAAGTTTTTCAGCATCCAGATTCCATAGGGCATGGAGGATGCCACATAAAACAAGATAACCCCAAAAATATTATCGTATAATTTGATGCTCAGGAACAATTGATAGACCGGGACCATCACGGCTGTAATCGGCAAAGAAGTCATAAATAGAATGGTCAGCATGAAGGGCTTCTTATATTTCATTTGATACCGCGACAACGGATAGGCGGCAAGCAGGGCCAGCAGCACGACGAGAACGGCTTGACCGCCTGACATGATCAGCCCGATGATGTAGGCGCGCTGATTTTCAGGGCTGGTGATGACATCGGCATAATTGACCCCGGTAATACGATTGGGCAGCTTGAGCGATTGCATCGCATTGGAATCGACCGACGCTACCAGAACCCACAGAAGAGGCAGGATGAAGCAGATTCCAATCAAGGTAAGAATTGCATACGGCATAATCCGGTAGATGCGCTTACGTTGTTTTGCATTCATAGGAAGTCCCCTTGTCATTTACTCCTTCATCGAGCGAATATAGAACAAGCTGAGCACAACGCCAATGACCAACAGCAGCATGGATATTGCCGTTCCATATCCCAGCTGATAATTGACAAAGGCCTGATTATACATGAAGATCGGCAGTGTCGTGGTGGAATTTCCCGGTCCTCCGCCCGTCATCGCATAAATCAGTCCAAAAACCCCCAGCGTCTGAAGGGTAACAAGCATCGCATTCGTGGTAATGGTATCTTTAATGTACGGAATCGTAATCCGGGTTAAAATCTGCCATTTGGATGCCCCGTCCACAACAGCCGCTTCCTCGATCTCACTCGGCACATCGTCCAGCGCCGCTTGAAACACCAGCATGGAGAAGGCGGTGCCATGCCATATATTCGCAAGGATGATCGTGAGCATGGGGACGGTATACAGCCAGGCGACTTCTGTAATTCCCAGGAAACCGAGGATAGCGTTGAGTGTGCCCTCATCCCCGAAGAAGCTGTACAGACATAAAGCGCATACGATTTCCGGGGTTACCCAGCCTGCCAGCACAATCGTTCCAATGACACGCCGAAAACTCTTTTTTTTATGCTTCATCAGCATCGCAATGAGAAAACCGAGCACCTGCTGGCCGATGACGGCCGAACCGAACAGGAAGATCAACGTATTCCATATGCTGATCTTGACCGTCGGGTCTTCAAACATATGAATATAGTTGTCCAGCCCGATGAATTTCAGTTCCTTGGCCGATTCACCGGTCAAAGCCAGATTGGTGAAGGAATAAAAAAAGGTCAGGACAATGGGATAGATAAAAAAAACCAGCATTATCGCGATCGAAGGAAGCAGGAAATACAACCAGGTATAGGTTTTTCTTTTCTTGTAGGGAACATCAACCGTCAGGCTGCTCATGCGCCGTTCTCCTCCCGCACGCCGAATATCAGAAAAAAAACGCATGCCCAAGCGCTCCGCGCGTCAGCCCGACCAGGAGCTGCTTGAGCAAGCTTTTTTGCCGTTATTCCTTGTTTATTTCTCCATCACATGATCCTCGCCGACAATTCGGGTTACATCCTGCGTGTATTTATTGAGCGCATCTTCAGGAGATGTACCCGTCGTTACGGATTCAACCATGGTTTGAATTTGTGTGGACACTTCAGGATATTTGTCCTGCGCCGGTCTGAATTCAGCGTTTTGCAAATATTCCGTCGCAAGCTCATTAAACGGCATCTTGGTATATTCGGGATCCTTCGCAACATCGGCCCGGACCGTAATATTGCCTGATGCGATAACAAGCTTCTGCGTGTTCTCTTTGTTAAGCGCAAATTTGATAAAGTTCCATGCTTCATCCTTGTTCTGTGAATTGCTTGGAATCGACAGCGCCCAGCCGCCTGCCAGCGTTATCGATCCCGGCTCCTGGCCTTTGCTGGTCGGCATCGGCGCGAAGCCGAGCACATCCTTATATTCCGGCCAAGGGGAAGCTCCGGTATCAAAATAATTGCCCGTGATCCAGGAACCGTCAAGTGAGATGGCAAGCTTGCCTTGCGGCAAATATTCGCGTGAGGATGTATTGCCCGCTTGACCGTTCAACACCTTGGAGAGCGGCGGTCCGAGCTTCTCCTTGTTCACGGTCTCAATAAACTTCAATGCATCCAGAATTCCCTGGCTCCTGGCGATCCATTTTCCGCTCGCATCGTCATACAGTCTCTCTCCTGTCCCGTAGAGCAGCATCTCATAGGTCTGCATGGAAGTCGCTTCTCCCGTGGCTTTGCCGAGGTTCATCCAAATCGGGACAATATCCTCTCCCGCTTGCTGCTTGATCGTTCTCGCCGCGTTCAGGACATCGTCCCATGACTTCGGCTGCCAATCCTCCGGAAGACCCGCCTGCTTGAAAATCTCCTTGTTGTACCACAGTCCTCTGGAATCCGTATTGTAAGGTACCCCATATACTTTTCCGTCACTTGCCGTGACCCCTTTTTTCATTGCCTCGATAAAAGAGCCGTTGGTCCAATCCTCCCAATCCTTCAGCTTGTCATCCAACGGTTCAAGATACCCTGCGCTTGCATCCGAATTCAGAATAAAGGTGTCTTCCGTTACAATATCCGGTGCGGTATCCTTGGATTTCAGCGCCAATGCGACCTTGGCAAAATAATCGCCCTCGGACGCTTGTATAGGCGCCGGCTTGATTTCCACATTCTTATCGGGATAACGGGCTGCCACATCTGTAATCCATTTATAAAGCGTGCCTTTCTCGCCCGTTCCGTCATCCCTGTAGGTAATCGTTATGGTTTTCTTGGCTCCATCACCGTCGCCCGGCTTGCTGGAACAACCAAACAACAAAAATACGCACAAAAAAACGGTTACAACGAGATACAATTTCCTTTGACTGATTGGCATGCTTTGTTCCTCCCTGTTCTTGAGTGCTGATAGCCGCCTCCTGGAATCTGCCTTATGTACGTCCTTACCGGAGGTCTTATAAACATACTTTACCAATGAACTATTTATTCGAACTTTTCATATCAACGTACAACCTTTCCTGAAACTCCCATATACTCTTGAGCTTGCACATGAAAAAAACCGTCAGACCACCTGTAGAAGTGGAATAACGGCTTATTTCTTTACGGCTTTTATCATGACTATTCACCTTTGAGCGGGCGGCATTCATCCTTTTATGGAGCCTGCCGTCAGACCATCGACAAAGTACTTGTGGCCGACAATGCTCAGCAGCACGAGCACGGGGAGCGACATGAGCAGCGCACCTGTAATCGGAGACGCATAATCGATCTCATAGGGGTTATTCATCGTCGTAAGCCCGACGGCCAGCGTCATCTTCGAGCCTGAGGTCAAATAAATCAAAGGGCCTAAATAATCATTCCAGGCATTCATGAAGGTAAGAAGAGCAACGATCCCGATGGCGCTGGCGCTGAGCGGAAAGGCGATGCGGATGAAGGTGCCAAGCTCCGAGCAGCCGTCAATCCTGGCGCTGTCGAAGATTTCCTTGGGGATAGTTACCATCACCTGACGGATCAGGAAAATCCCGAATGCGCCTACGGCTCCCGGAAGAATGAGAGGCCAGAAGGTATCCAGCCAGCGGAACGCCCGGAACATGATAAAAGAAGGGACGAGCGAGATTTGGCCCGGAATCATCATGGTTGTCAGCATCGCGATGAACAGTCCGTGCTTGTATTTGAAATCAAAGCGGGCAAATCCGTAAGCGACAAGCGAGTTGAATACAATGGCCAGCAGCGTCAGGGAAACCGCGATAATCAGGCTGTTGGCGAGCTGGGTGAAAAACGGCAGCTTCTCGAACAAATGACTGAAATTGCTAAAGGTCAGGTGAAAGGGAATGGGGTTGAGCGGATCCCCCACAATGTCCGCATAGGGTTTAAATGACGTCCCGATCATGAACAGGAAGGGCGTGAGGAACAGCAGGCTCAACACAATCAGCGCAGCATAGGTCAGAATACGGCCAAGACCGCTCCAGGGATTCGCGGAAGCTTTAACGGCCGGGAACCGATGGGCGGCTTCGATAGTCGATTTTTGCATCATCATCTCCTTAGTCCCCCTGCTTATTGACATTGAACATTTTCAGCTGCAGGAAGCCGACCACAATCATCAGCAGTGTAAACACATAGCCAAGCGCAGCCGAGTAGGTGAAATCCAGACGGCGGAAAGCCTGGTCGTACAGGTATGTGGTCGGGAAAACAAGCGAATTCTCCGGTCCGAAGCCGCTTCCCGCTAAGATGAACGCTTCGCTGAACATCCCGTAAGAACCAAGCAGGCACTGGAAAACAATAAAGGTCATGATGGGCCGAAGCAGCGGCAGCGTTACATGCCACAGGCGCTGAGACGGCCTTGCCCCGTCGATCTTGGCCGCTTCGATTAACTCGTATGGCACGTTCTGCAGTCCGGCAAGGAAGAACAATATATTGACGCCAAGAAACTTCCATGTACACAAAATGATGAGCGCCGGTATCGTCCAGGCCGGATCCTTCAGCCAGCCGACCGGATCAGCGCCGAATACGCCGAGCAGCTTGTTAAGCACTCCGCTGTCGCGCTCCAGCAGCAATTTAAAGATGATTCCGACGGCCACCGCAGACGTGATATTCGGCGTGAAGAAGAAGGTTGCGAAGAACCCCTTCCGCTTGGCAATATAAGGCCTGCCCAGCATCAAGGCTACTCCGAGGGCAACTGGCAGAATAATGAACAAGCTGCCCAGCGCAAGCTTCGTGCCATTCCACATCGACTTCCAGAAGAAGCCGTCCTTCAGTACGAACATGTAGTTGGAGAAGCCGGCGAATTCATAACCGTCTGTTCCTTTCTGAAAGCTCAGCCATAACCCGTACAAAATCGGATATAGGCCGAAAATGGCATAAGCAATGAAAAAAGGGCTTATAAAGAGCAGCGGAGCCAGCCTCCAGCGGCTTATGGCATTCGAAACCATCGGTCATCCTCCTAACGATTACTAAATAAAACGAACCAAAGATGAACAAAGCATACGGGATCGCCACCTCTACTTTTCTCTGGCCTCTTCCGCATCCATCAGGCTTTGCAGCTCCTCCTCGACCTTGGACAGAAACTCCTCTGGCGTCATCTTCCCTTTCTGATAATCGGGCTCGAATTTATCCCATGCCTTGCCGATCAGCGACCGCCACCACGCCTGGTTCTGGCTTGGCGCCTGCTTGCTGAGATCCGCATACAAGGCTGCCATATCCTGCCTGCCGAAATAGTTCGTAATCGCGCTTTCCTTGTGCAGCTCCGGCGATTGGGCTGCGCTGGTCAGTGCCGGAAACAAATTGATGATCTGGAAGCTGTGGACGATATTATCGGTATCCAGATGCGTGTAGCGCAGGAAGTCCCAGGCTTCGTTCTTGTTTGGGCTGAACTTCGTCAGGGCGAGCCCGGTGCCTCCGGATACCGTCGTTGGAACTGAATCCGGTCCGCCCAGCGGCATCGGAACCGCTGCCCATTTCCCGGCCAGATCCGGCGAATTCTGGACAAGCTGTCCCGCCCACCAGTCGGGACCGGAGGCAGCGATGAACTGCCCATTGGTGTAGCCCTGCCAGAGCTGTGGCCCTTCCGGACTCGTTTTGCTGAGAAGACCCTGATCCTTCCAATCCTTGATCCGCTTCAGAACCTCGATACCTTCCGGCGTATTGATTCCGATCTTCGCATCCTTGGTCACGACATCGCCGCCCTCCTGCCGCAGCAGCTGCTCGAACAGGCCTTCGTCTTTCTCGGTGCCGCTTAGAATATATTTGTTGTCTCCTGTCAGAGGCTTGGAGGCTTCCATGAATGCGTCCCATGTCTGGAGCTTGGCAACATCGATGCCTGCTGCGTCATAGAGGTCTTTGCGATAATAGAGCGCCGACACGCAGGCCGCGATCTCGATGCCGTAAACCTTGCTGTCCACCGTGTAGAGATCGAGTCGTCCTTTTGGAATCGCATCCGAGAGCCCGGCAGAATCGAGATAGCTGTTAAGCGGCTCGAATGGAATCTCGCCCTTGATATAGCGGGGAAATGAGCCCTGCTCGACGTCGATCAAATCCGGGGACCCCTTGCCGCCGGACTGTGCGATGACGGTGTATTTGTCATAGAGAGCGGCTGCTTCGAGCAGCTCGATTTTGATCGTGATATCGGGATGCTCCTTCTCGTATTTCGCTTTCATTTCGTCATAATATTGTTTATGGGTGTCCGCGAAGGTCCATAAGGTTATCGTCTTCCTTCCTTGGGAATCCCCCGTATTTCCACTGCCGGCACCACCGGAACCACTGCTTCCACTGCATCCAATCAAGGAAATTAGAAGAGATAAGACAAATAGGAAGCTCATTGCTCTTTTCATTTTTATTACCCCCTTGTCAATTGAGATATCACGATTGTAAGCGCTGCCGCGATGTCTTAGACAAGATGGTAACACCTTCTGAAAAGGGCAACAATACCACCAATTGACAGTTTATGAACTGCAATTGATATCTCCTTTTTTGCCTGTCAGGCTGGTTAAACTCCGGTGACCGGCAGGCTGTTCGCTCATTGGTCCTGCCAGGCTTCCTTTCTGATTTCGGATGGGGACATCCCCGTCCTCTGCTTCAGGCATCTGGAGAAGTGGATGGCCGTCTTGAAGCCGCAGCGCAACGAAATTTCCCCGATCGTAAACCCTGTATGAGCCAGCATTTCAATCGCCTGCCGGACCCGGTAATGCCAAAGATATTTAATCGGCGTTGTATTCTCGTGGATGCGGAACAGCCTGATCAGATGCTCCGGCGTCACATTGACATGCGCGGCCAGTCCGTTCAACGTCCAATCCTCGGCATATCGCTCATGAATCATGCTTTTCGCCAATACGACGGATGGGTGCACATTATGCAGCCGGCGTTCCCGCGTATGCTCGTGCGCGAACAGATGCAGGGCGGCGATACCGATATGCCTCATCTGCCCGCTTTCCGCTGTAACGCCTTCTTTAAAATCCAGCATGAGATCCGTCAGTTTATTCAGCTCTGCGGAAATCGGCCTGCAAAACGGAAGCTGATCCAGCTCCTCCTCTTCCCGCTCCGACAGATCCGGTATATGAACGGCGATCCAGCGGTGCCAGGTCTCCTGGGTACTGGCGAACTCAAAAAACTCACGATGGCCCGGCTTCAGCAGAATCACATGGCCCGGTGATACCGAATGCTCTGCTGTGTCAATCGTGACATTCATATGACCTGTATGCAGGAGCACAAGCTGAATATCATTCTGGTAACGCGGCCCGTATTGTCCTCCTGGCGAATAGACAATCGTTCCGCAGTCCGCACTGCTCGCTCTATCAATCCCCAGCGGCTCAGTTTCCTTATGCATAAGCAGACCCTCCCTGAACCTATCCTAGCAATATCAGGAAGGAATAAGTAGAAGCTTTCGGTCCACTCATTACGCTGCTTGAACGGTGCGGAACACTACTCTCATATTCTTATAATCAACATTGATCCGGTCTGGTTTTTGAAATAAAATGTATAAAAATTACATGAGTACGCAAGCTAAAAAGCGCTAGATCATATACCCTAGTACGTACATTGAAGATTGAAAGCAGGGTAAGAAGAGATGTGAATAATGGATTTTTTCAAAAGTCAAGAATCATTGACAACCGTGGAATGGGTATTAAGAAGCATAGTCAGCTTTGTTTTCTTGCTGCTTGCAGCCAAAGTGATGGGGCAGCGTTCCATTTCTCAATTAAGGTTCCTCGATTTCATTATCGCTCTTGTGCTCGGCAATATTATTGCCCATCCGCTTTCGGATGAGAACCTGGGATTAAAAGGGTCCGTTATCACAACGATCGTTCTGATCGTTCTATATGTTGCAGCGACCTGGCTGAGCTTGAAGTGGCCATTATTAAAGCGGTATCTCGATCCGCCGCCGATCACGCTTATTGCCAATGGTCAAATCCAGTTTCACAGCCTGTCTATTGCAAGAATCTCGGTTGATTATTTATTTTCCGAGCTTCGAAAAGAAAAAGTGGATGATATACAAAAAGTATCCCTTGCGGTTTGGGAACCGGGAGGAACAATATCCGTTTTTATGAAAACCCAATACCAACCGCTTACACCTGCTGATATGAAAATTGAAACCCCGCCATTTACCATCATCAGGCCGATAATCTTTGAAGGAAAAATCGATATGCCGGTGCTTAAAGAGATCGGAAAAGACCCTGCATGGCTTGAAAAAAAGATAGCGCCTGCGGATTTGAAAATCCGCGATGTGATCTTGGCGACTGTCGATGATAACGAGAACGTGAGAGTCTATACGAATCTGAACCAAAATGGAGAAGTTGCCCAGAAAGACTAAATACGATCCGGGAGTTTGTCATTAAAATGAAACGGAGGTTTTTTTATGCCAGTTTTCAAGCCTTCCCAAATTGTGCGGTCCCTTTATGATATTGACGGAGACGCGCTGCATCAGGCAGGAATTAAAGGAATAATCATTAACTGGAACAATACATTAGTTCCGAAGAATTCTGTATTTGCATCGGATTCGATAAAAAAGTGGCTAAAAGACTTTAAGTCTCAATATGGGATCAAAATAATTATCGTCTCGAACAGTAAGCCTCCTGTGCAGGACAGCGATCTGGTTAATGAGATTCCGGCTTTGTTCGAGGCGGGTAAACCGAAGAGAAAAGCATTTATGGCTGCTTTGGATATACTCGGGACCCGCAAAAATGAGACAGCCGTCATTGGCGACGGCATTATTACTGATTTATGGGGAGGAAATCGGCTGGGAATGTATACGGTCTTTGTTTCGCCTCCCTGGAGAAAACCCCGGTTTATCGGTGCAATAAAACGGTTGATGGTAAAGGTCCTTCGGGTGTAACGGCAGCTGTGAGCTGAAACTTTTGTTATACTGGAGCTATCATGATGATATACTCTTTCATATAGTGAAAGAGTAACAGCGTCTAAAAGCAGCAGCAAAAAAATATACCGGGAATGTGATAAGGATATGGTTAAAGCAGTCAAGTAAACCTCCTAAAAGAAAAATATAAAAATTTTAGGAGGTTATAAAAATGATTTTCAATCCGATCGACCTTGATACTTGGAGTAGAAAACCCTATTTTGATCATTATGTAAACAATGTCAGATGTACCTACAGCATGACGGCCAACATTGATATTACCCGGCCGTTGGAAGCCACCAAGAAAAAGGGGATTAAGCTGTACCCGGCTTTAATTCATATGATAACTACAGTGGTAAACCGTCACCGTGAATTTCGCACATGTCTTGATTCCCGGAACAGGTTAGGTTACTGGGACAGCATGTCTCCCAGCTTTACCATTTTCCATGATGATGATAAGACTTTTTCATCCGTCTGGACCCCCTACTGCGAAGATTATAAAGAGTTTTACCGCCGCTATCTGGATGATATGGAAAAGTACGGAAGTGTTAAGCAGTTTGCCGCTAAAACGAACGAGCCGCCAAACACCTTCCCTGTTTCCAGCATTCCTTGGGTCAGCTTCACAGGCTTTAACCTGAACGTCTATACCGAAGGGACCTATTTCCTGCCCATCTTTACAATGGGAAAATATTTTAAGCAAGATGAAAAAATACTTCTGCCCTTATCGGTGCAGCTGCACCACGCCGTATGCGACGGCTATCATGCCGGCCTGATGTTTAATGAGCTGCAATCACGGGCAGATACCTGCAAGGAATGGCTGCCAAACTAATAATTAAGCAGCAGGGGGCGTCCCCGGCTGCCTTCAGATTCCAAAGAGAAAGACTATTGATCCATTCAATAGTCTTTCTTTTGTTAACTTTATGAGGTTTTACGGCGGATGTATTCGTTTACGGGTTTTGACGATGGCACTCTTCCATAACGGCAATTTGCCGGCGCACCTGCTGCGGCGTCACCTCCAGCGCTTTTCCGTGAATGATCGTATCATAGAGCATGCTGTAGAAGCTTTGAGCCATGGTATGGAACAGATCCTTTTTCTGCTCCTCGGGAATATCCCAGCTTTCTTCATACCAGTTCAGCTGCTCGCGGCAGTAGGCTGGCTCGTTTTTGTCATTGACCAATGGCGTCTCCACCAGAGTCAGCTCTCCGGCCTCCTCCTGCTTGAAATATTTCCAATCCAGATGGCTGGTGCTTCCTTTGATGCCGCCTCTGGTTCCCTGCACGTTATAGGTAAAGCTCGGATAGGCGCAGCAGGAGGAAATCTCCACATCAATGACGGGATGACCCTGGCCATGCAAAATCAGCTTCACGAAGTCTTCGGCATCTCCAGCCGTGTTCGCGCGGTCCATGATGGAAGTAATATTCGGCATGGACTCGCCGCCAAAGAACTGGAGAGCCTGATCCACCGGATGCGGCCCGGTATTCAGGAGATTGCCGCCGTTATTGGCCCGCAAGGTCTGCCAATCCCATCTTCTGGCGAAATTATTATAGGCGATGCTGACCTGAACCACTCTGCCGATGCTCCCGGAAGCGATAATTTCCTCGATTCTATTAAAAGCCGGCGCATACCGCGACTGCTGATATACCGTAAGCAATTTCCCCGTTCGCCCGGCAGTCTCGATCAAAATGTCCACCTCGGCTGCCGTCCGGGCCAGCGGCTTCTCGCAGAGCACGTTGAACCCGTGCTCCAAAATCTCCTTGGAGATGGAGAAATGGTAGTTGCTGGGGGAAGCATTGATGATCAAATCAAGATCGGTTCTCTTAAACAGATCGCGATAATCGCTGTACACGTCGACATTCAGCTCACGCCTGGCTCTCTCCAGCCGTTCCTCCAACGTATCGGATACCGCAACAATTTCGAATTTATCCTTTAATTGGCTTAAAGAATGGGCATGTATATCCCGGCCGCTGCGTCCCTGGCCGATTATGGCTACTCGGACTCTGCTCATACGGTCACCTCCGATGCTAATTTACGCATGTATTGAACATATTGCGGAAAAGCGATTTCCGGATTTTCCAATTCCGGATGCCATTTTTTCTCCCACTCCAAGGTGAAATAGCCCTGGTAGCCTTCCCGGACCAACAACTTATAGATCTCTTTCAGCGGAATATCCCCTTCTCCGGTTAAACAATACTGGAAGCCGTCCGGGCTGCCTTCTGCCGTACGCGAGTCTTTGACATGCGTATAGTCGATCCATTTGCCCAAGGCGTTCCAGCTATCCTCAGGCTGTTCCCCTACCATCCGGTACGGATGGTGCACATCCCACAGCACGCCCACAGCCTTCTGATCCACCTGCTCCATGACCTTCCTCATATCCATGCAGGAGATCCAGTCATCATGCGTCTCTATCAGAATTTTGACACCATGCTCCCTGGCGACAGCCGCCATAGCGCTTACATGCCCTACGACCTTCTGAACTGCGGTATCCCGGTCGGCACCGCTGATCTTGCCGCCGAAGACACGAATATACCGTGTGCCGAAAAGGCTGCAAAGCTTCGAGAATTCGGTAATCTCCTGCATATTCTTCTCAAAGTTCTCATCCGGGAATAAATGCACAGAGCTGGAGAAGCAGGATACGCGAAGCCCGGCCTCGGTGATTTGGCTCAAGGTCTGGTGGACCTTCTCCGAAAATTCCGGAAGCTTATAGATATCCATTTCGCCCGTTAACCCTCTAAAGTCAATCGCATCAAAGCCGTATTCGACGGCCTTGGCAATAATTTTGTCCAGGGGCCAGTCAGGGCATCCTAAAGTGGTGAAGGATAATTTCATGCCGTTTCACTCCAATGTAATAAGGATGGGTCAATCCAAATCCTCTAGCCGTTTTTCTTCTTGTAGGATTCGTTCATTTCCTGAATGATCTGATTAAAATTGGCGTCCGCCTTTAACTGCTCGACAAACTTGTCGTAGCTCTCCGGGGTTTCCTTGCCGACGATCATTTTGACCTTCATATCAATGATTTTCTTCTGGTACTCGGGCCAATATTTGATCCAGGTATCGGAATCAACGCCGATGGAAGGATCGAGAACCGCATACTTCGTCCGTTCATCGATGATTTTGGCGTGGCGGTCGTAATCCTCTTTGGGAATGCCGGCCTTGAAGGCTTTCTGGTATTTGTCGAATTTCAGGAAAATCTGTCCCATCGCCTGCTGGGAGACGTTGTCTGTCTTGGCTTGCTCCGTTGGGACTTTGAAGCCGTCCTGCTCGGTAAAATGGACATCCTTGAAGCCGTAATTCGCCAAATCGGAGCCTTCATCCGATGCGCCGAAGTCCATGAACTCCATGATTTTCTTCACCTTCGCCTCAGACACCTTTTTGGGAATCATGAACATGCCGAAAGAGCCCGGGTCGGTAACCGTTGTTCCGTTCAGGGATACAAGCGGCATCACATAAGCTTCAGGGGTTTGCTTCCTGAGCTCAGCCGTCGATTCCCAGGCCTGATCCATAGGAACGGCATCCACGCCTCCTTTGCCTGCCTTCATCATATCGAGTGTCTGTGTCTGCTTCAAGATGCTAAAGTCCTCCGGGATCAGCTTCTCTGCGTACAGCTTATTCAAATACTGCAGCGCTTCTTTTTGTGCAGGCAGGAAAATGGTAGGGGTCAACTTCCCGTCCTCCAGCTTCCAATCTCCGACGGTATTCGTAAAAGCCGTCTCGATGACATTGAATTTCCCTACGCCGGTCGGGTCCGTATAACCCAGAAAACCGTAAGTATCGTCTTTCCCATTGCCGTCAGGATCCTTGGTTGCAAATGCTTTCATGACTTCGTACAGCTCATCGGTCGTAGCCGGCTCCTTGAGTCCCAGCTTATCCAGCCAATCCTTGCGGATATTCAAGCCGGTCTGGCCGTATACGGGTCTTACACGCGGAATGCCGTAGTTTCGGCCATCGCCGAATGCGAGATTCTTCCAGGTAAGCTCAGGAAATTTGGCGAGATTGGGATAACTCTTGTACATATCCGTCAAATCCCAGAAAGCCCCCTGCTGCGACATGCTTTTAACGAGCGGATACCGCTGCGGATAATCCGCAAGAATCATATCCGGCAGATCGCCTGAGGCCAAGGTTACGTTCAGCTTGTCAGCGTAGTTATTCGGCGATACCCAGGTGATTTTAAGCTTCGTGTTGGTGCGCTTCTCGATCTCCTTCACAATTACATTGTCTTCGTCCGGAGGCTCCTGCGAGAAGAATGTGGTCATAATGCTGATTTCTGTAGGCTCCTCTTTCTGGTCGCCTGTGCTTCCGCCTGTTGATCCCGGATTGGAACCGCAAGCCGCTGTAATTAACAATAATACAGATGCAAGCATGAACGGTATCGTCCTCATGGCCGATTTTCTTTTGAATATCAACGCTGCGCCCTCCTTTTCAATCGTTGTTTATATATCATTCCTTGACAGAGCCGACCATCACGCCTTTGGCGAAATGCTTCTGCAGGAATGGATATACCAGGATAATGGGTACTGTGGCAACGACGACGGCTGCCATCTTCAAGGTTTCCTTGGGCATTTCCTGTTCGGATGCGATTTGTCCGGCAAGATCGCCGCCGCTGGTCGAGGAATCGATCAGCATATTTTGCAGCAGCACCTGCAGCGGCCACTTGTCGAAGTCATTGATGTACAAAATCGCGTGAAAAAACACATTCCAATAGCTTACCGCATAAAACAGCCCGAACGCCGCCAGTGAAGGCAGCGACAGCGGGAGAATGATTTTCACCCAGATCCCCATATCGTTGCAGCCGTCGATGCTTGCCGCTTCCTCCAGGCTGGCAGGAATACTGTCATAGAAACTCTTCATCAGAAAGATATACCAGCCGCTGGTTAAGGCGGGAATGATCAAGGACCAGATGCTGTTGATCAGCCCGAGGCTTTTTACAACCAGGTACGGCGGAATAATGCCGGGATTAAACAAAATCGAGATCAAGACAAGCAGCAGCAGCACCTTTCTCCCCCGGAGCCGTCTTCGGGATAAGGAATAAGCGAAGCTTGAGGTAACCGCAAGGCTCAGCAGCGTTCCGACAATGGCGAGAAAGGCGCTGTTCCCCGCTGCCTTGATGAATGTGCCTGTGGACAGCAGATACTTGTAATTGACCAGTGTCCATTCGGACGGAAAGACGAACACGCCCGCTTTTTGAATGTACTCCGATGGCGTTGCAAAGGAGACCACAATGATATATAGAAAGGGGATAATGGTAATGACTCCCGCAAAAACAAGTATTAGCGTGACCACGAGATCAAATGAGAATCCCCGGAACGTTCTTGTCACAATCCCGCCTCCTCAATATAAGCCGTCTTCGCCGAATTTCTTGGCCAGCCAGTTGGTCGTGATGACCAGAATGAGCGCCACAACCGATTTGAACAGCCCAACGGCTGTTGTAAAGCTGAATTGGCCGTTCTTGACCCCCATGCGGAACACGTAGGTTTCAAATACATCCGATACACTGGAAACCGCGCTGCTGGTCATCAGATAAACCTGCTCGAAGCCGACATCCATCACCTGCCCCAGCCGCAGAATCAATAAGGTAATGACAACATTTTTGATAGCCGGCAGGGTTACATGCCACATTTGGCGCAGCCGGTTGGCGCCGTCCATTTTAGCCGCTTCGTAAAGAGCCGGGTCCGTGCCGGCAATGGCCGCCAGAAAGATAACGGTTCCCCATCCGGCTTCCTTCCATATGGATTGAAGCGTAAGCATAATCCAAAAATAATTGGGATTCGTCAGGAAGTCGATTTTCTCAAAGCCCATCATGGCGACTACGTTATTGACGATTCCGCCGGTACGGGAAAACAGTAAGAAGGTCATCCCCGCGATAATTACCCATGAGAAAAAGTGGGGTAGATAGACAACACTTTGAATCGTCGATTTAAATTTTCTGCTTCGGACCTCATTTAATAGAAGAGACACAATAATCGGGACCGGGAAGAAGAAAACGAGATTGAGCAGGCTGATCATCATCGTATTCCGAAACAGATTCCAGAATTCGCTGCCCAGGAAGAAACGTTCAAAATTCTCAAACCCTACCCATTTGCTGTGCAAGAAGCCTTGATAAGGGGAGTAATCCTGGAACGCAATCAAAATCCCGCCCATGGGCACATACTTGAAAATAAGAAAATAGAGAATTCCCGGCAGAGCCAAAATGTATAAATATTTGTCTCTCAGGATGTCCTTCATCACCGGCTGAAATTTGCTTTTGTTTGGTGCCTGTCCGGCTCTCTTGTTCAATTCCGTTAACGCGTTTGGCATTCCCCACCCACCTTTCCTCTGCTCAAGTGAATTCATGCTCTGAATGTACCCGATGGCCCCATTTCTCACAATCCGACTTTTTCCCAATTCCATTAACCGGGATTGTACTTTTTCCCATTTGCCCGTTTTCAAGTCCATACAGGCATAAAAAAAGGGCTGAATGCCCAAGCATTACAGCCTCAAAACAGATTCCCGATATTCCCCTGGCGTAATCCCTTCTGATTTTTTAAATATTTTATTTAGATAGGAAGGCTGGTAGCCCACTCTGGCAGCAATCTCGGTAACCTTCAAATCCGTATTTCTTAAAAGCTGCTTCGTTTTATCCAAACGGATCCCGGTGACATAGTCAATGAAATTCTGATTGGTCACCTGCACAAAGATGGCGCTCAGCCGTTTGGGCAGAATTCCGATGCGATCGGATAGATACTCCAGGGAAATATCCTTCATATATTCCTGATCGATAATATCCTTGGCCTTGCGGATCGTCTGCTTCATTTCGATGCCCTGCTTCTCGGACAATGCGATGAGAAAGGGATGGATGACTTTATTTACGAACCACTTGTTGATTTCATCGATTTCCTTGAGCCTGAACAGCTGCTCGTAGAGATTTATGCCTTGGCTGGCGCTGGAATACACTACCCCAAGCTGCATCATCGCCCGTAACACACTGCCCAGCAGCTGAGCCATATATTGTTGAATTTGAAACGCCTTTCCCGCATTTTGCCTTAATACCAGAATAAACTCGTTCCATTTCTGAAGGGTTTCTTCCCCGGCTCTCATTTGAAGCGCGTGAATGAATTCCTTTTCGATCTGAAACGGATAATCCGGATTATCCTTCACATAGGGAATCAAATCATCTGTGCTGAGGATTTGCCCGTGCTCCCCGATATTTCGAAAATGCAGGCATTGCTTGACCTCCTCGAGCGCTGTCGGCAGATCCTTGAGCTCATGAATCGTCCTGCTTACCCCTACGGCCACATGGACACCCAATAATTTGGTAATTATGGTGATCACTTCATTCGAAAATCTGAACAATTCACTCTTGATTTGTTCCTTGGGCTTATCCTCCCCAAACCAGATGAGCTGCGCTACGGTTAAGTTATGGAGATTGACGGCCTCCATATTCTCCTTATCGCCGGAGAGCTCCTCCATAATATTGGCTGCAGCGAAGGTGACGAGCTGCTCGTCCCCTTCCACGAATCTTTTGCTTAATTCGGAAAACGGGGATAATTGGATGAGCAGGAGAGCAAATCTCTTGTTTTCCGTATTCCAGCCATGCTCCTCCATCCGCCTCCGCAGCTCATTTTCAGAAAAGAAATAAAGCTGGCCCTGAATCAGCTGCAGCAAAAAGCCTTTCTTCATACTGTACCGGTTCTCTTCCAGCAGAGATTGGAATAACCGGCTTTCCCGGGTAATATGGAGCCATTTGTTCTCTATATACTTGATTTCATCCGACCTGTCCTCCTCCTGCAGCTTGCTGCCGATACTCCCGCCGAACATTTGAACCAGCCGCTTGATGGGCCTGTACATGCGCTGCGAAGCAAACCAGGACAGCAAGGCCGCAATCACAACGCCCAGCAAACTCGCGCCAAGCATAAACTTTGACGTCAGGGTGATCGGTTCCATTAACTGGGACAGCGGCGTAGCAATCACATAACGCCAGCCTGTACGGGAAAGAGTCGCATTGGCAACCGAATATTCCGCCCCCTCCCACTTCACGGTGAAGGAATCGGCGTTCCTGTCTTCCTTGATCACTTTGCCTCTTATGTAATCCTTCAGATCTTGCTTGTCCGGGTCTGTTTCTGTTTCTTTACCGGATGTTATCCAATCACCATTGGGCTTGATGATGAAAGAAATTCCGTTCTCATACGGATTCATCTGCGTTATTTCTTTATCGAGCAGGCTCTTGTCCAAATAAACCAACAGCGCTCCATAAGGCCTTGTACTGACAAAGGGAAGCTTATGGACCAAGACCAGGGGAAACAATTCGCCGCCGTTTGGAGAATAGGTTTCCGTATCGCTCCAGTACATCAGATCCTCTGATTTCAATATCATGTCGTATACAGCCTTGTTCGGCTCATCTTTGAGCTTGATCGCCCCCCTGTCATTGGAAACCAGCAGCTGCTGGTTTTCCAGATACAGATCAATCCGCAAAATCATATCGTCAGAGCTTTGGGTGACCGCCAGCAAACTGTAAATATCCTGCATGACCCGAAATTCATCGATAAAATTTGTATTTCTGAGCTTTTCATCGAATATCGAATTGGCCGCACCCTTGTCCACCGTCAGCTCAAATTGAGAGAACAATTCGTCAAACCGCTTGAACACCTGGTCAAGCTGGTAGTGGTTTTTCTGGTAAACCTCCTTTTCCACTTGATTGACTCCAATAAAATAACTGCAAATTCCAATAATAGCCATGGGCACGCTGGTCATGATTAAAGCATAAATCAGGCTTTTGCGGAAATAATTGCCTCTTGACATCAAACATTCTCCTTAGCCGATGAGATTCAAATCAAATGTAAGCACTTTCAAAAATTGCTGCCATAATAGAACACAATATCCTATTTCTATACTAAAATTCGACATGAATTATTTTCTTCCTTCCGGCCGCATGATTGAAAAAAAGAGGCGCAGGTCCGCGGAACAGCTTAGCTTTGTACAAAAACAAGATAGTTTTGTGTATATTCTTTTTGGATGATAACCACTATGATCTTACTGTAAATCCTGATTTATCCACTCCATGGCCCCTGGATTTGAATGCGCTTACAATTCATTTGGTTTTCTAATCCTGTGAAGGGTGGTTCCGATGAATAAAACGTGGCTGCACAAAATGATCTGGTCCTACCTGCCGATATTTTTCATTATTTTCTCCTTTGTTTTCTTCCTGTTTTTTCAAACGCTGGTCGAGCAAAACAACAAAAATACAAGAGAATCAAGCAAGGTATTCATCCGGCAGCTGCTGCAATCCGTCGACGTGTCCCTGAAGTCGGTCGATTATATGATGATCAGAGAAATAATGAACAACAAGCTGATTGCCGATTTTTTTGACGAGAAGGATGACAGCAATGTTTTTCTGAATTACGAGGTGGTCAAAAAACTGACGGCATTGAAACAGGAAGTGCCGCTCATCGATTCCTTTTACCTGGTAAGATACAGCGATGGGCTGGTCTATAACGGGAATGTGATCAGAGACCTGGATGAATTTGAAGACGCTGCTTTTATACGGGATATGCAGAGCAGCGGGACAGCGTCCCCATGGACCGATGTCAGGACCTATCGCGAGTTTGGTTTTCAGAAAAGTAAAGAAGTCGTAAGTCTCGTTCATCAGGTTCCCCTGAGTCTCGGCTCGCAAGGACTGTTCGTCATCAACGTCAGCCTCTCTTCCCTCCAGGAAATGATAATGGATATGTACGATTCGCAAACGGCTTTCGTAAACCTGTACGGTCTGAACGGCGGACCGCTCTTTATACAGGACGATTCCGCGGGAACCAGGAAGGTACTCGCCGATATATCCTCGGAATATACCGGCTGGAAGGCGGAAAGCGGGGTAACCAACGACAAGCTGCTCAATACGGTTTCCAGCTTCTCAAGCGTTTGGCTGGTACTGAGCTTTATTGTTTTTATTGCCGGTATCCTGTGCATCATCTATGTCTCCAGGCAGAACTATAAGCCGCTCGAAGAGCTTGTCTTGCGTATCAACGACGACCTCTTTCAGGAGAAGCATTCACTTGGAAGGGTGGCCGCTAACGAATTTGCTTTCATTGAATCGGCGATTGACAATTTCTCCGAGCAATCGAAGGCTTTCAGGAAGGAATTCGAACAAGCGGCGCTGCATAGGAAGAAAACCTTCTTTACAGAGCTGATCACGGGTCAGTATGCAGGGAATGCGCATCGGGACAATCTGCCGCTGCCGTCCCACGAGCCGCTGAATGTGCTGATTATCGAGATTGACAACCCGGAGCAATCCTTCTTTCGGTTTCAAGCCCGCGATCAGTCCCTGTTCAAATTTGTGCTCAGCAGCGTGACGCATGAAATGTTCAGCCCACATGCCTCCAGCATATGGCTGGAATGGACCTCCTCGTTGCAGTTGACCGGCATTGTCTTCCTCCATGAACCGAATACCGGAATGGAGGATATTTGTCAGAGCATTGTCGCATGGGTCCATAAAAATCTTAAATTTACCGTTACGCTTGGAATGGGTGAACAGGCCGAGTCGCTGGAGGATACCGCAGAAGCGTACAAGGAAGCCTTGGAAGCATTGAAATTCAAAGCCGTTTTGGGCAGTAACCGGATCATCCTCCACCAGGAAGCGCAAAATGCCACGATAAAGAAAAGCAATAAGCATCTTAAAGCGATTCACAGTCTGGTTCAGACCTTCCGTTGCAATGAGGAGGGTTGGCGCGACAGCTTCCGGCACTGGTTCGACGGAATCCGGACATGCCGCTTGTCCAAGAACGAGATCATTGAGCTTGGCCGCTACTTTATTGCCCATATGGATCTTCAAATCTCTTCCGTTTCCAACGATCATTATGAGATTTGGACAAACTCCTCCCTGCTGCCCGCAAGGCAAATAATCGGGGACTTTGATACGCTTGATGAGCTTCAGCAGACCCTGTACCGGATTCTGGAGGAATTCGCGGAACGACTGGCTGCGCTTCGCGGAGGGCGTCAATACCATCATCTGATGAGACAGGTAAGGAAATACATCGAAGAGCATTATACCAATCCGGAGCTGTCGCTTGATTTTTTGAGTGACCGGTTCTCCATTAACGCCAAATATTTGAGCCAGCTGTTCAAAGAGGAGTTCGGGGAAAATTTTCTCGATTTCCTGGCCGATGTCAGAATACGGCACGCCAAACGATGGCTGCTGGAACAATCCGGTTCCATCCAGAACGTTGGAGAGCGCGTCGGTTACGCTAATGCGGCCACCTTCAGGAGGGCGTTCCGGAGAGTCGAGGGCATCTCGCCCGTCGATTACCGCAAGCGCAACACGAATGAACAAACCGGTTGAGCAGCCCGGTCAAGGTATAGAGTCTAATTCAAGGAGGGGGACCATCATTGAAATCGAAAATGACAGGGATTGCCGTTATGCTCCTGATTGGCTGTGCGCTTATCTGGGCTGCCGGGTCCACGTACCGGTCAAGCCCCGCTGTAGACAGCAAAGAAGAATCCGATACCGAGATACGGCCGGCAGACCAGTTCCCCATAGCGGACAACCAGATCCTGCTTCCCGTATATGCGGCACCGCCCGTGGAAGTCGAGGATCTCAACACCAACACCTTTACAAAATACCTGGAAGAGAAATTGAATATCAAATTTGAATTTGTTACCGCCGGCGCCTCCGCCAAAAAAGAAAGAGGACAAATGCTTCTTGCCAGCGGGGACTATCCGGCTGTCATGCTGGGCGGCGATTTCACGCCGGATGAACAAATCAAATACGGCATGTCAGGCGTCTTAAGGCCGCTGGATGACTTAATCGACCGTTACGGAAGCAATATCAAGCGGATATTCGCCGAGCATCCTGAGCACCGCAAAGCGGTCACGGCCCCCGATGGACATATTTACTCCCTTGCTTCGATCAACGAATGCTTTCATTGCTGGTATGCCCAGAAGCTCTGGGTGAATTCGACCTGGCTGCAAAAGCTGAATCTGAAGCCTCCCCAAACAACGGAAGAGTTTTACCGGATGCTCAAAGCCTTTAAAACGCAGGATCCAAACGGCAACGGCAAGCAGGATGAAGTCCCCTTATCCGGAGCAATCGGCTCCTATCATGCCAAAATAACCGGATTTCTGATGAGCGCGTTTATCTATAACACGGATGACAATTATTTTTATGTGAAAGACGGCAAAGTGGGGATGGCTGCAGTGCAGCCGGAGTGGAAGGACGGTCTTGCCTATATTCACCGGCTCTACAGGGAAGGGCTGGTGGATCCGTCCTCCTTCACCCAGACTCTTGACGGGATAATCCAGCTGGCAAGCCACCAAGGCGATAACATACTCGGCAGCGCCACATTGGGTCATATCCGGATGGCATTCAGCGGACTCGATAATGCAAGAAACCAGGAGTATGACACCATTCCTCCGTTAATCGGTCCGGACGGTTACCAGGCGGCCGGGTATTTCAATATGGGGGATAACGGCCAGTTTGCGATTACGGACAAAGCAACCGAGACACAGGCGGCAGCGGCCATCCGGCTGGCAGACTATTTGTATTCCGAAGAGGCGGCCATTCTCAATGAATTCGGGCCGGAGAGAGTGTGGTGGCGGAAGGGTCTGCCGGGAGAGGTCGACGAGCATGGAAGACCCGCCAGATTCAGGTTAAACCCTGAATACTGGGAGCATTTGACCCAAAATGACGGCTGGAGCCAGATGGGCATCCTGTACCGCAACAGGGATCTTCGCGAATCGTGGGCGGTGCCCGGGGATCTGTACTCCAAGGAAGGCTACGAGCACCGCCTGTACGCGGAAACGGCAAAAAACTATTTCGGCAAAGAGCCGGATGAAGTTTTTCCGGCCAATATTTATGTGCAGCCGGAAGATGCATTCGAGGCGGTTCGCCTGCGGGTGCAAATCAACGATTATATTGAATCCAACATGGTGCAGTTTATAACCGGCACGAAGGATCTGGACCAGGAATGGGATGCCTACTGTGACGGGTTTACCGGACTCAAGCTTGAGCGGTATTTGACGATTTACCAAAATGCCTATAGCAAGTACAAGAACGGCCAATAGGAAGATAGGGCCACCCCCTCCTTTGGCGGTGCAGCAGCTTCTTGAAATTGGAAATATATGTTAATTATAGAGCATATTTTTAAAAAAAGTTCGTTCAATCCCGGCTTCCGGCTTCAACCGAAATCGGGATTTTTTGTCCTGCATAGATCTCGTGCGGGCTGAGCTGAGGCAGTTGCAGCTGGCGAGCTTGACTCTCGTATATATCGTGGGTTCCCTGTGCGAGACTGCGGAATTATGCGCGCCGGCAGAAAATCGCGCGCCCGCCTTTGTTCACGATTAGTAAGCGGTTGCAGAATTTCGTCCGTTCGTTGAATACTGGCCGTTGACCATGCCGGAACAGCTCCCTTATCGTTAACACCAATCCGTCACCGATCACTATGGAAAAGGAGTGAGGTTACTAACATGCAGTCAACAGGAGCGCTGGAAGCAAAAAAATTGGACTCATCGGGAAGCGGCAGACGGCTTCTATGGAAAAACTCATCAAGAAAGGTCAAGCGGCATTGGCAGCTGTATCTGCTGGTGCTTCTGCCGCTGGCGTACATCGTTATATTCAAATATATTCCGATGTACGGCGCGCAGATTGCTTTTCGCGACTTTAGTCCGGTCAAGGGATTTTCGGGGAGCGACTGGGTGGGACTCCAAAATTTCTCCGATTTCTTCAACTCGCCGAATTTTTGGCTGCTCATCAAGAATACGCTGGTCATCAGCTTGTACTCGCTTGTCATCGGATTTCCGGCGCCGATCATTCTGGCGCTCGCCTTGAATGAGATTCGAAATGCGAGATTCAAGAAAACGGTGCAGATGGTAACGTTCGCCCCCTACTTTATTTCTACCGTCGTCATGGTCTCGATGATTATCCTCTTCCTGTCACCGCGGCTCGGATTTATTGATTCCATCGTGCAGCTGCTGGGAATCGAATCGATTAATTTCATGGGTGTGCCCAAGTATTTCAGCAGCATCTTCGTCTGGTCCAATGTCTGGCAGGGCATCGGCTACGGAGCAGTCATTTATCTTGCCGCGCTTGCCGGCGTCAATTCGGAATTATACGAAGCAGCCAAGGTCGACGGAGCTTCCCGGTTCCAGAGGGTAATTCATATCGATCTGCCAGGCATCATGCCTGCCGCCATCATCCTGCTTATTCTCAATGTCGGGCAGATCATGAATGTCGGTTTCGAGAAGATTTATTTGATGCAGAACCCGCTGAATACCGGCACCTCTGAGGTCATCTCCACTTATGTGTACAAAATCGGACTGATCGGGGCGAACTTCAGCTTCTCCGCAGCTGTTGATTTGTTTAACTCGGTCATCAATCTTATCCTGCTGCTAACGGTGAACTTTGTCGCCAGACGCATATCGGACAGCAGTCTATGGTAACGGAGAGGAGAATTTCGGCTATGAACAAATCTGCAGCTATCAAGGAATCGGCAGGCGACAAAATATTTCTGTTCATCGTTTATGCTTTTCTGTTATTCATTCTTATCATCGTGCTTTATCCGCTCATCTATATTCTAAGCTCTTCCTTCAGCTCGCCGCAGGCCGTCATCAGCGGACGGGTCTGGCTGCTCCCGGTAGAACCGAGCCTTGCAGGGTACAAGGCGATCTTTTCCAACCCGCAGGTGCTGACAGGCTATGCCAATTCGCTCTTTTATACGTTCTTCGGCGTGCTGATCAATGTAACCATGACCGTGATGCTGGCTTATCCGCTGTCCAAGAGCACCTTCTTCGGGCGCAGTCCGATCATGGTCATTCTGGTCATAACCATGATGTTCAGCGGCGGATTGATTCCTTATTACCTGACCGTCAAAATGGTGGGGATTCTGGACACCAGATGGGCCATGCTGCTTCCCGGCGCTCTGGCCGTGTGGCAGGTCATTATCGCCCGCACCTTCTTCCAGTCGACCATTCCCAAAGAGCTCGGAGAGGCTGCCGAACTGGACGGCGCAAGCGATCTGGGCTTTCTGTGGCGGATTGTACTGCCGTTGTCCAAGCCGATTCTGGCTGTGCTGGTTCTGATGTATGCGGTAGGGCATTGGAACGCTTATTTCGATGCGCTGATCTTCCTGAAATCGCAGAACCTGTTTCCCTTGCAGATCATCCTGCGCAACATCCTCATCCTGAATTCGATTGACGCGAGCATGATGGTGGACGCGAACCAAATGGCCGCTATGCAGGGCTTGCGGGATCTATTGAAATTCTCGCTCATTGTTGTCGCCACGCTGCCCATACTGATTCTCTATCCGTTCGTGCAAAAATATTTCGTCCAGGGCATAATGATCGGCTCGCTGAAAGGCTGATCGAAACCGGAAGTGTTCCATAATAATTTCGATTTTCCGGGAGGTGATGCCGTCTTTGATTGGAAGACTGTGCTTCGTCAAACGAAGCATAGGCTTCCAAAGCCAGTTTTGCTGCGGAGTTAAGACAAGGAAGCTATGCTTCACAAAACCTTTAAGGAGGAGTCTGCTTGAGAAAAAAAACAGGTTCGGTCGTGTTAGCTCTGACTCTCGTCATTTTCATGCTTTTATCCGCCTGCAGCGGCGGGAATGATGCCGGGGACAATAACGGAGCCGGCACGGGAACGAATTCACCGGCTCAGGATGGAAACAGCGAACCCCCCGTTACGTTGAATACCTTTATTACAGTCCCGCCCCGTATCGAAGACGTCAGTACAAACACCGTGACGACCTTTATTGAGGATAAGCTGAACATCAAATTCAAGTTCGATGCCACTCCTCAGGCGAATGCAAAAGATAAGAAGAAATTGATTATGGCCAGCGGCGATTATCCGGCCGTTTTTCTCTCCGGCGATTTCACGCAAGCCGAGCAGATCGACTACGGCAAGCAGGGCATCCTGATGCCCCTGAACGATTTGATTGAGAAATACGGAAATGAGATCAAGAAGGCGTTCGAGGAGGATGCGGACTTGAAGGCAGCCATCACAGCCCCGGATGGAAACATCTACGCCCTGCCTCATATTAACGACTGCTTCCACTGCTGGTATGCCCAAAAATTATGGATCAACAAGAGTTGGCTCGACAAACTGAGTCTTGAAATGCCAACGACGACCGATGAATATTTCGAGGTATTAAAGGCCTTCAAGGAAAAGGATCCGAACGGCAACGGTAAGCAGGACGAAATACCGTTATCCGGTTCGTTTAATTCCTGGCATGGCATTCCATCCAACTTCCTGATGAACTCTTTCATCTATGATAATGATGAGGATTTCTTCTTCATCAAGGACGGCAAGGTCCAATTAGCCGCGAATCAGCCGGAATGGCGGCAGGGACTGGAGTATGTGAATAAACTATTCAGCGAGGGTTTGATCGATAAGGAAGCTTTCACGCAAAATATCGACCAGATGGCGCAGGTAGGCAACAAACAAGGCGACAACGTGAGCGGCAGCGTCACGGCCGGACATATCGGCATGTATTTCAGCCTGGCAGAAGGACAAGACCGTCATAAAGAATATGTATCCGTCCCTCCTCTGAAGGGGCCGGGCGGCATCGCTTATGCCGGATATTACAAGGCATACGGCAACGGCCAGTTCGCCATTACGAACAAGGCTTCGGAGAAGGAGGCCATTGCAGCCATCAAACTGGCGGATTACCTGTACTCCGAAGAGCATGCGATTACCAATGAATACGGATTGGAAGGAACGTACTGGGAGGCAGCCAAGGAAGGCCAGAAGGATGTGCACGGCAACCAGGCCAAGTACAGCCTTAAGCCGGAATACTGGAATATCGGGACGACACTGAACGATATATGGGATCAAATGGGCATCACCCGAAGGACGCGTGAAATCCGTGAATCATGGGCCATCCCGGAAGATCCGTTCTCCCAGGTAGGCTATGAGTATCGCCTGTATCTCGAGACGGCGAACAACTACGAGAACAAGCAGCCGGAGGAAACGTTTCCGCTGACCATCTTCATGGAGTCCGACGATGCGAAGGAAGCGATTCAGCAGCGCACGCAAATCAATGATTACGTGCGCTCGAATATGGCTCAATTCATAACGGGCGCCAGAAAATTGAACGATTCCGAATGGGACAGCTACGTGAAGGGCTTTGACGGCCTGAATCTGACCCGTTATCTTGAAATCTATCAGCATGCATATGACAGCAAGAAATAACGGGATTGCCTGTGTGCAGAAAGAAGCAGGGGTAGCTGATATCAGCCTCCTGCTTCTTCGCTTTTTAAACACCATTAATCCAGATCATGTATCGGACCAATCATCATTAGGCCAATACCATTCCGTAACAAACACACAATCGCCGTAGGGCAGGCATGCATAACTTACAGAGTACCCAAAACACAAGGAGGTGCTTCAGAATGTCTGGTTTAGTTGGCGGTGTTGGCTATGGCGGATTTGGCGCAGGAATTGGATTCATACTCGTGCTCTTTATTTTGCTGGTCATTATCACCCGCGGTTGCGGATTCGGCTACTAATTAAAGCTTCGGAACGTTAACCTCCGATCACGTTCCTGACTAGCAAATAATCCCGGAATAGGCCCGCAATGCGGGCCTTTTTTCCATTTTCTCTCGTCATCCAATTAGCATGTTTAATGTAGCAGCAACTTCCTTGCCTGTCACATACAAGATGACCTTGTCGCCCGCCCGTACCTATTGGAGAGTGATAGCATATAAGCACGAGGGATTTGAAAGACTCGATTGGGTGCGGCTCGGCAGAAGCTTCCAATCAGGCTGTCAGGGAAAAACAATCGTTTAATGAACTGTACTCTAATGTGATCAAGAAAACCGGCTTCCCTTGTAGAAGGTCCGTTTTTTTCCATGCAACGAATCGCTTAGCATACGTTCTTTTCGTGAGGTCCGGCCTTTCTAGGTACATCTTCACTACTACAAAATGATACGAGTCAGATAGTCACATAGTCTAAACTGCCCTTGACAGTACTAGGTAATATCTGTAAGTTCTATTAAGATACAAAGTGTATCAAATAATTGTCGGAGGAGGACGGTGAATGGAAACAAATGATTTACATGCTGTCTAAAAGGCTTATTTTTTTACATAGGGTAGTTAAATAATAACGAGGGAGAGATTGAAATGGGAGCTGTACTGTTCATCGAAACACGGAGGAGAAAAATAGCCTTTCTGTTAGTTCTCTTACTCACTGCTGCATATATTGTACCAATTTCTCAGAGTACCATTCATGCCGAAGGTCAGAGCACAATATCGTTTGAAACCAACTATATTGCCGTTAAGGAGTCGGACGCCAAGGTTAACTTGAAGATAGTCCGAACGAACGGATTCGGTACGGCTAGAGCGTTCTATTATGCGAACGGAGGCGGAAAATGGTTGTCGTTTGCCCCAGGAGAGACATCGAAGACGATCACGTTTCCGTTTCAAGACGACTCCGCTGCCCAAGGAAATCGCATGCTAAAGGTTTATTTCGCGACCAACTATATCGAAGGAGCCTCATTCGGAAAGTTTACCAGTGTGGATGTGGAAGTGCTGGATGATGATGGAATACCGTATGGTCCCGGGAAGCTGACATTTGAAAGGATTTTAGCAGGCGAGCTTACGTTGCAAGAATCTGCAGGTTATGCCAGCCTAATCGTCCAGCGCAAGGGAGGAACGCGAGGAAAAGTGACCGTTAATTATAAAACGTCAGGTTATGGGACGCATAGCGCCCAGACAAATGTTGATTATAAACCCGTAAGTGGCACATTTGTATTTGAGGATGGAGAGTCATGGAAGAGAATTGACATACCAATTATCGACAATGACCGATATGATGGCGATAGACTTTTTGTTTTGACACTGAGCGGGCTGACGGGCGGCGCAGCCTTTGGATCCAGTCAACTTACAATATCGATACAGAACGACGATCCGAAAACGAACGGGATTTCTTTTGCCACCAACACGCTAGAATTTAATGAGGATGATGGCTATGCTTTTGTGGACGTCCTGCGGGATCACCCCAAAGGTGGCGTAATAGTCAAATATATCTTTCGTAGCGAAAGTACAGGAATTATTTACGGAGATACAAAATTTGTGGGGGATGAAACAAAAAAAACAATTCGGGTTCCGATTACCGATGATCAAATTCCTAAAAGAGATGAAACCATTTACGCCGATTTCCCATCTTATGACGCCATTGATAGTCATGAATTCGCCTATATCTCTTCCCCCGACGCTGTATCGATCCATATCAACGACAACGATTCCGTTCACTTTGAGTTTAAATCCACAATGAACTATGCCATCGAAGAGTCCGGGATCGCAATGGTCTCCGTTATCCGCAGCGGTTCCGTCAAAGGTCGGATCAGCGTCAATTATACCACCGCTCCCGTTTCCGCAACGGATGGAAGCAGCCCAGGTTCCGGCAGCGATTATATTAAAACAAGGGGACAGTTGATTTTTGGTGACGGAGAAACGGTGAAAAATATTCAAGTTCCGCTCGTGGACGACTCACTTGTTGAGTATAACGAGAAGTTCCGGCTCTATTTTGAACCTGACTGGTTAAACGAGAATAGAACGGCAGGTACGTTCACCGAAGTCGTCATATTTGATAAAGATCGAAATGAGTCTTAATTGCCCTAACGCATACTATACCTTAATACTGGAAGGGCTGCCGCTTGGGCAGCCCTTCATTGAGCTAACGCGCACGATAGCAATACCTATAACCATGAACATTATGCAACATTCCTGTATCGTTTCCTCAATAAATATGATGATTTCACGATACACCAGATTTATAATCCTCAATTAGACGCCACACTTAATCTCTTGCTTGATGGAGAATCACGAATCACTATCTGTTACGAGAATGAGAAATACCAAATTAGACTGTAATGAAATGCCACTGCACTTCGAAGAACAGGTACCGCCATATAAACAAACTTCACACAATAGACAAAAAAAATAAAAACCCCTTATGTATCAAGGGATTCAAGGATTTTAAGGTTGGTGCGGTCGGCGGGATTTGAACCCGCACGCCTTGTGAGCGCCACCCCCTCAAGATGGTGTGTCTGCCGTTCCACCACGACCGCGGAGTGATATGCAATTGTGTAACATATCAGATAAAATGGTGAGCCATGAAGGACTCGAACCTTCGACACCCTGATTAAAAGTCAGGTGCTCTACCAACTGAGCTAATGGCTCGAATGGTGACCCGTAGGGGAATCGAACCCCTGTTACCTCCGTGAAAGGGAGGTGTCTTAACCGCTTGACCAACGGGCCATAAAATGTTGCTCAGATGTACCTCTTTCAGACGACAAGAGTTAGTATAACCAATTTCAATTCCGCTTGCAAGTACTTTTTTTAAAGAATTTACAACTGACTTTCAGCCGATTTCGCCTTGAGGCAAACAAAAAGGACCGGCTTACGGCCCATGCTTGTCTTCATAAAATATGGCGGAGAGAGAGGGATTCGAACCCTCGCACCACTTGCGCAGTCTAACCCCTTAGCAGAGGGTCCCCTTGAGCCACTTGGGTATCTCTCCAGAAAAGAAATGGCTCCCCGAACAGGACTCGAACCTGTGACAACTCGATTAACAGTCGAGTGCTCTACCAACTGAGCTATCAGGGAAAGTGTTTTTGGTGACAAGAAATAATGTATCATGATTCAATTTTGAAGTCAAGCATAAAAATTAATAAATTCCCCCTGCATTTTCCACAGGCATATTTCCGGGGGTCCACTTTCCTTTTCCGCAAATATTCCATGCCGCAGCTGCGGCAGATCAGCTTGTACCGGTACGGCTCCACCCGCTTGTCCGCACGGCTGGGAAGCGACTTGCAGTATCGGGTCCCCCCAACCTTCACCAGCAGCTGCTTGAAGTCGGCGTCCCGGTGCTTGTACCCCCGCTTCAGCAAATGCAGATGATAGTGGCACAGTTCATGCTTGATTATTTTCTCCGTCTCTTCCGTCCCGTAGTTCTCCAATTGATGCGGACTGATTTCGATATGGTGGGTTTTGGTGAAGTACCTCCCGCCGGTCGATGTCAGACGCGGATTGAACGTTGCCTTGTGCCGGAACGGAAGCTGAAAATACTGGAGGGAGATTTTCTCGACCCATGCTTGAAGTATATGATCTTCCATCACTCTCTTCTCCTTCAACATTTATTGCATATTCATACTTGAATTTTAAAGGACGAATACGCTACACTGTCAAGTAGTATTCACCTGCTGCATTCGAGGGGAGAGCATAATTCAATGGCACAGATGCGTTATATTATAATGAAAAATGGACAAGATGTCTCGTTTGTGGAAATGCCGCAATCGCATGCCTACCAGCTCAGCGCGCTAAATCTGCGCCTGCACAAGGAAATCGACAAGCTGACCGCCAGCAATGTTCCCGCCTTGCCGCTGGCAATTGCCGAGTGCGATGAATTGGAGCTTCACGATCAATCGCTCGCCGTGCATTCCGGCCTGGACTATATAAATGCTTTGGAGAGCGATTTTTCCTCCATCCAGGAAAAGTCCTACCCCCTGATCTCCCTCCTCACGGAAATACGCGCTCTGCAGGCACAGCTGGAGCAGTGGTATGAGGAGGAAGCTGACGTCTAACCTCCCGTATTCATGCAGTTTGGATTGGACCTGCACGGATAATCGCCTACCCCCATATGCTAGTTACTACAACAAGTGACGGCTCTGGAAGGAGGGCGAATGACTGTGCCGCAATGGTTATGCAACCAATTGATGCGTGCTTTCGTGAAGAAGGACAGACGGCAGATCCGTCTGCTTAACGATTGCTGGTATTTCTACCGGACCAAGCAGCAGCCGGATGACAATACGGCAAACGATATGGCGACAGATGTATAGCATTATTGTGAAGAAAGCGGCCGGGTATATGCAAGCAGCAGCCATGCTCTAGAACAGGATGAAACAGCTTTCGTAGCCACTGTTATCCATGAAAAAAGGGTGTTATCTTCCGGCAGTGACTCGTGACTGCTTGAAGATAACACCCTTTCTATTGCCGCCTTGAGCTAGTCCGGCTTGCGCATGGTCAGGCTTACGCGGCCTTTTTTCTGATCAACACCGATGACCCACACGGTGACCGTATCGCCGACGGATACGACATCCATGGGATGCTTCACGAATTTGTGGCTAAGCTGCGAAATATGGACGAGCCCGTCGTTCTTGATCCCGATATCGACGAAGGCTCCAAAGTCGATAACATTCCGAACGGTTCCGTGCAGTTCCATTCCCGGATGCAAATCCTCGATGCTCAGAACGTCAGTATGGAAAATCGGAGCGGGAAGCTCTTCCCTGGGGTCTCTTCCGGGTCTCAAGAGGCTGTCTACAATGTCTCTGAGCGTCGGAACGCCTACTCCCAGGGTTTGAGCTACCCCCTCAGTCTCAATGGCCTTTAAAGACGCTTTAAACGCGTCGGAGCCCAAATCCTCAAGCTTCAGACCAAGCGTCCGGCATAATTTGTCGACAACCGCGTACGATTCGGGATGAATCGGGGTACGGTCAAGCAGATTGGCGCTCTCGGGCACCCGGATAAAGCCGATGCACTGCTCGTAGGTTTTGGCGCCCAGCCGCGGAACGCTCTGCAGTGTCTTGCGGTCGCTGAATTTTCCTTTTTCCTCGCGGAATTTGACGATATTCTTCGCTGTAGTGGCATTGATCCCGGCCACGTAGGACAGCAGCGAAGGCGAGGCGGTGTTCACATCGACGCCGACATGGTTGACCGCGGATTCCACCACGCCCCCGAGCGTCTCCTCGAGCCGCTTCTGGCTCACATCATGCTGATACTGCCCGACTCCGATGGCCTTGGGCTCAATTTTCACAAGCTCGGCCAGCGGGTCCTGAAGACGTCTGGCAATCGACACCGCGCTGCGCTCCGCCACATCGAGATCCGGAAACTCGGAAGCAGCCAGCTTGGACGCCGAATATACGCTTGCGCCCGCTTCATTGACGATTATGTATTTCAACTCCAGTTCCTTGTCTCTGCCGGCTTCCTTGCGCTTGCCGATCAATCCCGCTATGAACTGCTCGGTCTCGCGGGAAGCCGTCCCGTTGCCGATGACGATAAGCTCGACCTTGTAGGTATCGATCAATCCCCCGATCAGCTTCTCCGCCTCCGCTACCTTGTTGTGCGGGGCGGTCGGATAGGCAACGGCCACTTCGAGCAGCTTGCCGGTCTCATCCACAACCGCAAGCTTGCAGCCTGTCCGGAAAGCAGGGTCGACGCCAAGCACGACATTTCCCCGTACAGGAGGCTGCAGCAGCAAATTGCGCAGATTGGTGGAGAAAATCTGGATCGCATGCTCCTCCGCCTTCTCCGTTAATTCGCCGCGGACTTCACGCTCGATCGATGGCGCAATCAGCCTTTTATAAGCATCCTGAATCGTTTGCAGAAGCAAACTGCCAATTGCAGGGATTGTCCCGCCGCGGATGGTTTGACGGTCGATATAATCAATAATCCTCTCCGCCGGCACGTCCAGCGACACGCGCAGCACATCCTCGCGCTCCGCCCGGTTGATGGCAAGCGTGCGATGCGGAGGAAGCCGCTTCAAGGGCTCCTGATAGGCATAATACATTTCATAAACCGTCTCCTGCGAAGTATCCTTCGCTTCCGTTCGCACTACACCGTTGTCAAAAGTGAACCTGCGCACCCATGCACGGATTTTGGCATCGTCGGCAAGCTGCTCCGCGATAATATCCATCGCTCCCTGAAGAGCCTCCTCCGGGGTCGATACGCCCTTCTCGGCATTAACATAACGCTCAGCTTCGCGGCTTGGATCCCCCTGGCGCGGCTGTGACAGCAGCCAGACGGCAAGCGGCTCGAGTCCGCGCTCCTTGGCGACGCTTGCGCGGGTCTTGCGCTTTTGCCGGTACGGCCGGTACAAATCCTCGATCTCCTGCAGCTTGACGGACGCCACAATGGCGCTCCGCAGCTCATCCGTTAACTTCCCCTGCTCGTCGATCAGCCGGATTACCTCGCGCTTGCGCACCTCAAGGTTGCGCATATACTGCAGCTTCTCCTCGATGGAGCGCAGCTCCGTCTCATCCAGCTCACCGGTCATTTCCTTGCGGTAGCGGGCAATAAAGGGAATCGTATTGCCTTCATCCAGCAAATTCACAGCCGCCTTCACCTTGCTGCCCGGCAGGCTGAGCTCTGCGGTAATCCGTTTCAGAATCCGTTCCTGCTCGGCCGCCTGCTCTTCTTTGGTCAGCTCCACCCTGGCGCCCGGCTCCTGCTCCAATTCCTGCTGACTTGCATACTGCTTTGCTTCTGCCACTTTACACTTCCTCCATCCTTTATAACAGGGCATAACCCTTACTGCGCGGCTCTAGGCCGGCACGTAAGGGTTATTTTCCATTTCATATCCGATTGTCGTCCGCTCTCCGTGACCGGGATAGACGCGCACATTCGGATCAAGCTTATACAATTTGCCGCGGATGGAATCGTACAAATCCCTCTCGCGGCCACCCGGCAGGTCTGTTCGTCCCACTGATTTGCGGAAGAGCACATCGCCGCTGATCAGATGCTCCCCGCACAGCAGGCTGACGCTTCCAGGCGAGTGTCCGGGCGTGTGCATGACCAGAAACGTATGGCTGATCAACTCCAGCTTCTGCCCCTGCGCCAGCGCGTACTCAGCCGGATCGGTGACAAGCGGCGGAGTGACATCGGACCAGCGCTCGGAGCCGTTCTTGCGGGCATCCGTCAGCCAGTCCGCTTCCAGATCATGCAGATATACCGGGCAGCCGGCTGCCTTGCGCACCGCATCGACGCCGCCCATATGGTCGAAATGCGCGTGCGTCAACACGATCGCTTCGATTGTCAGGTCCTTGATGCGCGTGAGCAGCCGCTGCGGGTTCATGCCAGGATCTATTATAATGCCGCGTTTGCCGGTCTCCTCTGTAATCAGGTAAGCGTTTGTCTGCAAGGGACCAAGCGTAAAAGTCTCAATCTTCAGCATCTTAGAAAGAAGCGAGAAGCTGGCGCAGCTCTTGTACGATTGTTTGTTGGTACCCTGTGCCTTCACCGTAGCGGCGGCCCATCTCCTGGCGGGCAAGGCTCAGATTCGCCTGATAATCAGCAGCGTCCCGGTCCGTATTCGCCTGTTTGAACGCAATCATTGCTTCCTGCACATGAGCTGGACGCGGTCCCCACTGACCAAGCACATGGCCGCCGGTATCGGCAAAAATAACAACAGGAATGGAGCGGCCGCCCATGGTCAGAAACTCATCCATCGTATCCAGATTCTGTTCCATCACGAGCACTTCGACCGGGATTCCGGAGTTCTCAAGAGCCTTGAACACAACGGGGACGTTGCGGACCACATCGCCGCACCAGTCTGCCATCAGGATCAGGCAGCGCAAATCATCACGGTTGTTCAGCGATTCAAAAAACTCCCGGTCTTCGTCGCCCGCCCATTGAAACCTGCTGCCCCAATCCAGAAAGGCCTCTTTGTTCTTCTCCATTGAATCGATGAACTGCTGCGGACTGATCCCCGTATTGAGCTTGCTTGCTACACTTTTAGCCATGATGAAAAACCTCCCAAAGAGTTTTTAGTGAACCGGCTTGAATTCACTTCTTGCGAGCTAAAAACTCACATTGAAAGCATAAGCTGAGTTTTTAGTGATACACGGCCAACACATTAATCCGCTTTCTTAACCAGCAGCCTAATTATACCAAACCGGCATGCCAAACTACAAACTAAACGGACTTGCCGCGTCCTTTCAGCACCTTAACCATCACATAAATAACCAGGACCGCAAGGGCAATCAGAAGTGCCGGCTGGACATAAGGGGCTGCTTTCTCATCAATGTTCTCCCACTGGTCGCCCAGCTTCCAGCCCAGATAAACAAACAGAAGCGACCATGGAATCGAAGCAAGTGCCGTCAGCAGCGTAAACAGCCAGAAATTCATCCTCGCCATTCCCGCCGGAATGGAGATAGCTTGACGCATAATGGGGACGAATCTTGCGGTGAACACAATTCCGGACCCGTATTTGTTAAACCACCCTTCCGCGGTATCCAGATGCTTGGGTTTGATTTTTATGTATTTGCCGTATTTCTCGAAGAAAGGACGTCCGGCGTACCGGCCAATCGCATACAGAATCCACTGCTGCACAATAGCGCCGATGACGCCAAAAATAACGGCCCCAAGAAACGTAATCTGATGTCCGCCAGCATCCGAAACCAAATAACCGCCGTAAGCAAGCACAATTTCACTCGGAATAACTTCAATTGCAAGACCAATGACGATACCAAAATAACCTAAACCTTGAATCCATTGAAGCATTGAATCAATGAAGTTGTGAATCCAGTCCATTCCTCGTCTCCTATCGTCCCGATTTGACAGGCCAATTATCTTTCTATCGGTATTCTAGCATACTTCCAGACATGCCTCCAGCGCCCTGAGTCATGCTCTGACAAGCCCTGGCATAGACTAGCTGTAATCCTATTACACGAATTAAAGGGGGTGAATGTTTCATATGTCCAAGATTTATGTGGTCAGCAAAAAGCAGATCCGTCTGTTCGCCGTTCTGCTGCTCGTCCTCTTTATCGCGGCAGCTTGTCTCAAATGGAATCAATCCAGAGCCGCTTTGGCCGCGCAGCCGGAGCCCCGGGTCTTTGAACTGGTAACAGGAGAGTTTGAGTCCACAACGGGTGAAGGCAAGAAAATAGAAGTATACCGCTGGGATCCCGGCACTATTATCGTGAATAAAGGCGATCACGTTGAGCTGCGCATCACCGGTATCAACGGCGCCTCGCATCCTTTTGTCATCGAAGGGCTTGGCATTAAAGGCGAGGTTACACAAGGAAAAACGACGGTGGTCCGTTTCGCCGCGGAAGCCAAGGGCACTTATCCGATTATATGCCTCACACACACCACCTTGGTGCACGGGGGTCCGATGGTTGGCTATATCGTCATTCAATAATGGCGTGTGACAGGTCATACCGGGCATGCATATATAGGGGGTAGAGAGGAGTCGATTATTCGATGAAATCGTCTACCCCGGGCAACCAGGCGGGTTATCCGACCGCCCGCAAAATCAGGCGCGCCTGCGAGAATGAGCTGTATCGCACAGTCAAAAGACTCGGCGTCTGGATATCCAAGGAACGCATCGAGCAAGCGGAAAAGATCTATTTCAAAAAAGTCGCGCTGAATCTGCCCTGGATTCACGAGAATGCCAGCAACCGGAAGATCCTCGCCGACTGGTGGGACGACAACGTCAGCGCCGAAATCGCGGAGCTGTGGGAGATTCCCCCTGCTAAGCTGAAAGCCGCTTTCCGCGATGCCTTCGGCGGCTGAGCTTCTCGTATTATGCTGCAGATCAGGCGGCTGCTGTATGATCTTTTGAGCAAAGGCGATAGCTTTCGAGGAACATCGTAAACATCTGTCTAAATTAAATTCTGCAAAAAAAGAAGCTGCCCTGGAGTCTTCGGAAGACTTGGGGCAGCCTCTTTGCTGCGCACGGCCGGACCTTAGCCAATAACGGCAAAGGTTTCAACCCGGGCGGGAATCGTGCGGACGCGGAACAGCAGCCCGATCGGACTAAACACTTGAAGCGTGTAGCTCACATTTGTCAGCGTGTTGATGTTATTGAATCGAACGACCCCAAAGCGGTCGAAGGCTGCTGTGGAAACAATCCGGTTGTTGCGGATCAATCGCGCAAAGAATCCGGTCGTATTGAAAGGCACGCCGCTGCCCTGAACCCAGACAACCGTCAGCCGGTTGAAGATTGGTCCTGTTGCTTGAGCCAGACCTTTGGGCTTTGCCAAGCGTACGATTTTCCCCTTGCCCGGTCTTTTCATTTTCGGTTTGACGTATACTGCGGCCATTTGCCGATCACTCCCATCAAGTTCTTACTCCAGCGTATGCTGCAGCAGCTTAAGGGAATGGGCTAAAGCGCCTCTATCACGCGTTTATCTTTTCTGTCTGCGGACTGCTCATCTTCGTCTGTGCAGCGGTTCTGGCCCGGGCGAGCTCGCTTAGCAGCAGCCGTGTATCTTCCGCTGCCTTCCGCGATTCCGCAGTGACTTCGAAATCCCGCCCTCCCCGTCTGGCTGCGGCTCCTTGGGATTCAAAAGCCTCGAAGAAAGCCAGGGCTGTAGCTGCGGCAAGGCGGGAATCGTCAAGCTGGCCCCCGGCCTGCTTATCCCGGGCCAATCGGGCCATCGTCATAATCGCCCCTGTCTGGTTATCCCGATCGTAATGATCATATTGCAGGGCCAGGCGCAGATAGGCTGCTGCTTGTTTCACGTTCCCCAGCCTGGCATGGCAAAGACCAAGGGCGCTGAGCAGCGGTACGGACTGCGGTTCATAGCGCAGGCCGGCCTCCAGCTGTCTTGCGCCGGTAAGCGGCGGTACGAGCTGCGAGAGCTCTACACGAATCCGGCTCCAATAGGGATTGGCTGCCAAAGCCCGTTCCAGCAGCGCAGTCTGCTCATTCCCTGCGGCCGAAGCAGCCGCCTCGCGATACGCCACAGCCTTGTCAAACTGCCAGCTATACGCGGAAGCAAAAGCAAAGACGGCAGCGGTCAGCAGGGCTGCTGTGAATTGGAATCCAGCCTGCCGCTTCGCTGCTGCCCTTTTGCCGAGGGAGACCGATCTTGGCGGAAGCTGTCCGGAGCGTGGAGAAGCAAATAACGATTGCCCCCTCTGCGCGGCCCCCGGGTACGGACTGTAGTAGACGAGCCAGCTAAACAGAAGCAGCCAATAGTAACCGAAGGACATGTCAAAATCGACGGCGGCATGAACCATCAGTAGGCCGACAGGGAGGATTCCTGCCCGATCATGCCTCCAAACTATCCGCAGCAGCCCGTACATCATGAAAGCAAATACGAGTAATCCGACAATTCCAAGATCAAGCAGCAGATCCAAATAACCGCTGTGCACTTCGTTGCCAATATACGGGTAGGTTTGGATTTGGGTAAACAGCATCCGCCAGGTATCCCCGCCCTGACCAAGGAGAGGCGCCTCCAGAAATAGGCTCCATGCATCCTTGTAGAACATCGTACGCGCGCCTGCGGTTTGAAAATGACCGCTGCTGATCCGGCCTTGAATCACTGCCGGCAGGAGAAGCGCCATAATCAGACAGGCTGCCCCCAACCCGGCCCACGCGGCAATCTCAAGCTGTCTTCTGGACAGGCCGGCAAATACCGTACGAAGTGCGGTGAAGCCCGCTGCAGATGCCATCAGGATGGCAAGCAGCCCAAGCGTCTCCCCCATGTGGCCAACGCCTTCATGACTGCCTTGCAGACCTGCGGCAAAAACAATACGATAGGCTGCCCCCGCTCCAACAAGCGTCCAGCCGCTGTAAACCAGCCATTTGACCCGCTGCTCCCGGGTCAGGAGCAGCAGTCCGGCAAGCCATCCCACAGCCGTTGTAAGCCAGGCTGCCCTGGATTCCGTAAGCAGCAGCACGAGCATCAGCGGCGCGGCCATCATGACGGCAAGCAAGAAAGTCCGATAACTGCCTGCACGTATCATGAGAAGCCAGTTCCACAGCAAATAAGCTCCCGAGACGGCTCCGAGGAAATTCGGATACTGAACGAAGCCGGCCAGCCGGGCACCGACTGCGGATAAACTGGAATCCCCTGTACTCAGGATCATCTCCGGAACGTCTATCCAGCCGAGCCATCCGGCAAGCGCGCCGCCAATGAGGAACAAGCCTGAACCCTGAAGCGCCATGAACAGCCAGCTCCGGAAAGGGCCGATTCTCAGCCACAGATACCCGGATATGAGGAATGCCCCATAAGCCGACCATCTGAGCAACTGCTCCAGAGTTCCATGTACGGAAGCCGGTTTGTTGATTAGACTCAATCCAAACAAAAGCGCAATAAGCAGCGGCGTATAAGCCGCCAGCGGCACCGAGGCCCGCACAGGCTCTTCTCCAGGCCCTTTATTTTTTTTCACCATGAAATATTCACAGATCCCGCTGCTGCTGCCCCTTGTCATTCGTCTCTGCATTCGAGTCGTAATACACAAGGATAAAACGGTTGAAGCCATAAGCATCCATTCCCACCTGTAAAAGGATGCGTCAAAAAACATTCCATTCCGGTATGCGGACCAAATCAGCAGCCCGGTAAACATCAGCCCGGCAGCACCAACAACGACTGGCATTTGAATCCCCTCTTCTATTTCTCTTTATAATTGTCCGATATATCTAAATTTTCTAAATATTGTAACATGTTTGAGGATGATTTGAAAATCAGGTGACATGGAGCTGCTGCCTGAAGCAGCAAGAAGAGTTTATTTTCTTATCTTTGAACAAAAAAACAGGCGCTCCACGATTGCCGCGGCGCACCTGTTGTTTATAGTTAATGAGTCCGATTGTCACTGGCCTTTTCTTGTTTCCTGCGATAATAGGCTGCGACCTGCTCCCTCAGGATAAAGGCCCGCAGCGCTCGCTGCTGCAGCCCGTCCAGATCGCAAAAGCGAGCACCATAGAAGGATTGGGCTCCATCGCTGTCATAGCGTATGATCTCCAGCCAGCATGGCAGCTCAAAACCTAGAGACAACACGGCTTCCAGACGCTCATTCGTCTTTAGCCTCGGCCCCTCGGCAACAATGAATCCCAGCCCGGATAAGCTTATATTTCGTATGGCCAGTTCCATATCTTCAATAAATTCGAAGTTTTCCGGCCCTGTTGACAATTCTCTTGTTTCAATAATTGTTTTCTTCATGGTGCCCTTATGGTCAATCTGAACACGGGGCGACTCCCGTTTCTCTTCCAGTCCGCTCAAGGCCCGGACAGGAAATATAACTGCGATAGATCCTTCCGCCTTGCCGATGACCGTCGACTGCAGACGTTGTATCCCCACCGGAGAGTAGATTGTCATCTCCACCGGATTACCGAGATCAAATGACTTGTATTCCGTCATTTCAATCTCCATCATCTCGCCTTCAATATGGCTCAGGATCCCCGTTGAGACATATCCTTCTTTCTCGACTACGGTCCGGCTGTGGATTAATACCTTATCTGAGTAAGTTTGCTTTGCTTTCGTGTATAATTCCTTGCTGCGGGCATTCGTGCTCATAAGTACCATCTCCTTAGTGTGCAATCGCCTGGCCGAGTCTTGAGAGTTTGATAAGGGATTGCCTGTTCAAGGAAATGAAAAAAGCCGTTCCTCTGCCTCGGAGCCGCTTGACTTGCACCCTGCTGAAGGGTGTTCATTTCGGCAGCCAGGCTGTCAGTCGCTCCTTTTCAAGAACCTTAGACCCTTTAGCTTTGCGTCCTTGCCTTTCGGCAAGTTTGCCATTATCGGATATATATGAAGTTAGGTACAGGCTATTCTTACATTTCTTCCACGATCATGATACTGTGCGAATCCTTAAGGTCAATCTGATAGGGCTGGGCAGGAGGTGTACCGTCCGACTCGCGAAGTATCCGTACGATCGGGCGGTTGACCGCAAGCGGATTATTCAGAGCCACAACCGCAATCTGACCCGAGCTGAGCAGTACCGTTGTCGATACCGGATAAATGGATATATGCTTGCAAAAGGTTTGGATCAAATCAAGATCGAAGAAAGTGTTCCCGGCCGCGAATAAAAACTCGATGGCTTCCGTCGGCGTATGACGCTTGCGGTGCGGCCTCGGCGAGGTTAACGCATCATAAACATCGGCCAATGCCACAATCTGCGCATATTCATGAATGGCATCCCCCTTCAGCCCACGCGGGTAACCCGATCCATTGTACCGCTCGTGATGCTGAAAAGCACAATGCGCGGACAACAGGGAAATATCGTGCTGGGCGCGGATAATATTGAAGCCATCCTCCGTATGCTTCTCCATCAGGACCCGCTCTTCAGGGGTCAGCGGGGAGGTCTTGTTCAGAAGATCCTTGGGCAATCTTGTCATCCCGATATCGAACAGAAGCGCTCCCATGCCTAATTCCTCAAGCTGGTTGCGGTTGTAGCCTTTAGCCAGTCCCATTATTCCTGACAGTATTGCCACATTCACAGAATGCTGGAACAGATAGCCATCCGCCACTTGAATATTCGTCAAGCTGACCATAACGTCGGCCCGCGTAACCAGATCCTGCATGATCTGGCCAAACACATTCCGGAACGTCCGGCCCATCTCCGGTGCAATGGTTCTGCCCTTGGTCATAGGATGGTCCTTCAGCGTGGTCATGGTTTTGAATACAGCATCGTGGGCTTTTCTGCGCGTATCGTCGCGGATCGCTGTTTCCGGCTCCAGATCCTCGGTAAACGGATCTTCGACGAACAGCATATCGACTCCCAGCATCTTCAGGCGATTGATAAACCGTTCATTCAGCTCGACACCGACACCCAGAAGAATGTTGCCATTTTCCTGCAGGATCGGGCGAGCCAATTTATCTCCAGGCTTCGCCGAAAGTATATGTACTTTTCTCATCTGAGCATTCCCGCCTTTAGTCCGGTTGCATATTTGATCAAGCTTGCATCGCTGCCAGTTCGGCAGCACGCAGTTTGTGTAATTGCTTATCGGCGTATATCCTGTTGTCTGCGATTTGCACAAGCATATTCAAGTCGCTCCCGTGGTCGGGAAAGTTGGCGCTTCCGACAGAGACGAAAGAGCCTCAATCCTGTCGATAGGGTAAGCTTGTGCAGTTGTTCATGAGCTGGCGAATGACAGCTTCAATCAGTTTATCATCTGAATCAGGACAAATCATTATAAATTCGTCCACGGCTCATCAGGCGGCCATGCTTTGAGCCCAGAAAGCATGCCTGCTGCCGGAAGGGTAAAAGCGGCATATGCCGCTGCGTTTGTCTAGATTGGCACCACCTCGCCCGACATGCCGGCAGACCATTCGCACAGTGTGTCAGCACGACCGCCCTGCAGCAAAAACGCCCTTCACAGCACATACGGCTGCCTGCCTTGTCTAATACTGAACAATCCGGTTGCGGCCGTTCTCCTTCGCTTCGTAAAGCGCCTTGTCCACCTTGACGAACAGCTCGCGCAGATAAGACTTGCTATCCTTCAATTCAGTATCCGGCTGCGGCTCAACGGCAAGCATGCCTATACTGATTGTAATGGAAACAGGAGCGTTCCCGACTCCGGTATCGACAAAGTTATGCTCAACAACCGACCGTACGCGGTGCGCCAGCTCTTCCGCCTGCTGCCTGGTGGTGTGGGGCAAGTAGACCGTGAACTCCTCCCCGCCGTAGCGGGCGAAAATATCCGTTTGTCTGAGCGTACTGCGCACCACGTCCGCCGTCAACTTGAGAACATCATCGCCGACCATATGACCGTATGCGTCGTTGATCGTCTTGAACAGATCGATATCAAACAACAGGATCGCATAAGGAATCTGATAGCGCATGTTGACCATGACCTCATGCTCCAGCTGCTGCATCAGATATCTCCGGTTGTAGCAGCCCGTCAAGCCATCGATAATGGCCATTTGCTCCAGCTTCCGGTTGGCCTGGTACAATTCATCCTGCATAAGAAGCAGCGCGCGGTTTCTCTCCTGCAGCGCTTCATTCTGACGGCTGGTTTCTTCAATAAGCCTTCTCAGCTCTGTATGGTCCTGCAGCGTGATCACTCTTCCAATGATTTGCTGTTTAACAACAATAGGGGCGACATGTAAGGCAATATAGGCCATTCTGCCTTCCTCCGGCACTTCAATCTCGGTATGAACGCGCTCTTCAGGATGCAGACGGTACATCTCCAGAAAAGCTTCGGTCTTCTCACGGTCTTCCACTGACTGCAGAAGCTTGTCCATATCGAGCCTTGTACCGACTGAAAGCTGGAAAACGGGACTCACCACGCTGTTGAGATCAATCACAACATTCTGCTCGTCCAGCACAATAATACCGACAGACAGCGTATCGGCAACATCTTTTTGAGCGATATTCACGATATCGAACATACGGTGCTTTTGAATGGAGAATACAAAATAAATGTCCGCAATTACAATTCCGAGCGACGTTAAGCCCGGGATAACGGGAAGCCATTTTGCAAGCACAACATTGAGCAGCAGATCGAGCAGGGTAAAGCAGACAAAAACCCCAATACCGGTCAGGGCATTTGCAATCTGCGCACGGTCCGATGGCGGCGCGTCTGATTGGTAAGCACGGGTCAATAGCTTCATCGAGTACATAAAATAGGAAATCAGCATAACGATCATCAACCAGAATATCAAGCCGTACTGCCGGTCGTCATAACGTCCGTCAACGGCAGCAATGAACCAGTCATTTGGATTCCAGATAATCCCGACCACTACAAATACAGACGGAAGCAGCATCATCAGAAGCACGTAGGGTCTGGGCGCGAATCCGTGATTCGTCAAATATTTGGTGAAGAGCAGCCATCCAAAGCCTAGCATGGACAAGCCGACAAACGAGACATTGATGCATATGAGCTGAAGATGAGGGTTGTCTGTCGTGTGGACTGCGATTTGGCCAAGCGGCCAAATCATCATGGAGAAGTGGAAAAACAAATATACTCTATGCAGTTGAGTGATAACGTTGTTGGCGATTACATAGACAAATAAGATGAAAAGCACGACAAAAAAAACAAAATCAAGCCATGTCATCAGTCCCACTATTATTCACCCAATCATAAGATTATTATGAAAAATGGCCCGGGACCTGCCACGCTCTCCCATTCTACCATAATCTACATTTATACGACAATAAATTAGTGCCCCTGTACGATGAGAGTCTGTTTATGTCTCCAGTTCCTTATAAATCCGGGGCAATAGCGCCCTCTCCAGGTAGGGTGACAGCTGGAGCATGTCCCGGAATGTTTCATATTCGCGCCACTTCTTCGCAGAATCCGTTTTGGGACCTGCAGCGGCACGAATCAGCATGTTTTTGGGCGTATGCTCCGGATCGATGAATTCCAGCATCTGCACCTTGTATCCCAGAACCTCCAATAGCTGGGCACGAACGGCATCTGTGGCAAGCGCTGTGAACCGTTCCTTCAGCAAGCCATGGGACAACAAAGGGGCCAGGGCATCATTCTTCACCTGTTTGAACAGCTCATGCTGGCAGCATGGGACGCTGAGAATAACTGAGGCTCCCCATTCCACGGCCTTGACAAGCGCCGCATCGGTAGCCGTATCGCAGGCATGCAGGGTAACCACCATATCAACCGCCGACTGGTCGTTATACTCCGCGATATCGCCAACCTGAAAATGCAGCCGGTCATACCCGAGCTTGTGCGCAAGCCCGGAGCAGAAGGCGATTACATCCTCTTTCAAATCCAGCCCCACCACCGAAATCCGGCGCTGCTGCCGGATCGCCAGCAAGTGGTAGAGGGCGAACGTCAAATAGGATTTGCCGCAGCCAAAATCAACGATTTTGATCTCTCTATCCGCAGGCAAAGACGGCAAAACATCGCTCACCATCTCCAAAAACCGGTTGATTTGACGGAACTTGTCCTGCTTCTTCGGAATAACCTGCCCATCCCGGGTCATGATGCCCAGCTCCACGAGGAAAGGCGCCGCATCTCCCTCCCGGACAACCCGCTGCTTGGTCCGGTTATGGTCCATCCGTTCCTGACCGGCCTTGGCCGTCGGGGGCTTGACCAGCTTCGCCGCTTTGCCCTTCTTGTTGAACAGCACTTGAACATCGGCTCCGGCGGTCTTGAACAGCGCCTGGCGGTAATGCTGCTCCAGCCACTCGCCCATCCGCTTCGCAGCTTCCTCCCGGGGCACATTATCATGCGTGACCTTGGAAGGAAAGTGATATTCAAACTGATAAAAAAGCGCGCCTTTCAGTTCAATGGGACGCACTGTCGTCTTCTGCGGAGCAGTCCCGTCCTTGCGGCGCAGCTGGCTGTATGAAGCCTGTAGCAGCTCTCCGCTTTCTATCCATTTGACCAGATCTTCCTGCCAATTATCCATGACTTTCTATTCAGCTCCTAAACCAACTTCTCGATTCATGACCGATCTTTGTCCATCCTTTACCTCGTCACGCGGCAATCCGCCTGCCTCAAGCAGCTCATCCGGAAGCAGCAGCAGTCTTTGATAGAAAGACAAAGCTTCCTCCGCAGACAAAGCGCCATCCTCCAGCAGCTCATACATCATGTTCTCCGCCTGATCATATCGTTTGTCCGCATCATGCCACTCATATATCAGCGCTTTCGTTTCCTCCGGCAATTCGTAGGCGTCAAGCTTGGGAAGAAGCTCCAACGCTTCTTCAGAAGGCGTCCGCGGCATCGGAGGCGAATCCAGCAGCGACAGGCGCATAAAGAGCTGCAGCGCTTTGAGCCTTACGGGATAGCTCTTCTCCGGAAGCCCCTGTTCGTCGTATATAGCCGCTTCTTCCTTCATCAATAGAGCAATAGCATGCAGGTTCGCCGTCTCTACAACCCCGTTGGTCGTCATGATGCGGAGCAGATCCGAATCCGATAAGGAGCGGATCAGCCTGCCGTTGAGCCGAAACTGCTTGTCGAGCATATCGTCGATGATCAGCAGCGCTTCCTCCGGCTTGCCTTCTCTGCGCAGACCCATCACCTGCCTGGCGACATCCGTCATCTGTTCAATCATCCGCATAAAAAAATCCCTTTGAAACATGGCCGTCCACTCTCCTCATATTAAGGCTTACAGCGTAGATACAAAGCGGATAAAAGCGGAGATGCGGTCTCCCATCATATTCGGCTCTTCGATCATTCCCATATGACCGGAATTGTTCAGCAGAACCTGGGAGACACTCGGCCCTTCAGCCGTAAAAGTATTTTCAGTCGGAATGACGCCGTCTTCGGAGCCTGCGATCAGCAAGCACGGGATCGTCATCTGATCCAGCAATTCGCGTTTGTCTTCACGCACCTTCATCCCTCTTGCCGCAGCCGCAGCGCCCGCAGCGGAAGTCGCAGCGCCCACTTCAATCATCTGCAAAATACGGTCGGCCATGGATTCACGATGCTTCGGAGCAAACAGCTTGGGGACGAGCCCCTCAGCAAAAGCTTTGATGCCATCAGTTTGAATGGTTTGCACTGCCTTGTTACGGTTTTGCCTTGCCGCTTCTCCATCCGCCATGGCGGTAGAATGAACCAGGCTGAAGGATTGAAGCATCTCGGCGTGCCGCTCCGCAAAAGCCAAGGATATATAACCGCCCAGAGAGTGTCCGAACAGGCAGATCCGTTTGATCTCCAGTTGTTCCAGGAGCGAGTGCAGATCCCCGGCGAAGTCGTCCATCAGGTAAATGTCCCCGCCCGGAGCCGAGCTTCTTCCGTGGCCCCGAAGATCAGGCGCGATAATCCGCCCTAGTCCCGCAAGCTTCGGAATGATAGGCTCCCAGTAGGCCGAGCTGCCGCAAAATCCGTGCAGCAATACGATAGCTGGATCAGCAGGCATGAGATTTCCTTCTTCTCCTGTATCGTAATAGCCCAGCTTCACGCCTCCCGGCAGGTCAGCGGAATGATTTGCTAATGACAAAGCCGCCATGATAATCCATCCTCTCCGTTATATAGTTGTATGATTTATCTTCATCTGAAAAATTCAGACATAATCCGTCAAAACTCCGCTCTCCGCCGATTCCCGATTCCAGGCGGCATGGATGGCTTCCGCGACAGCGCGGGCCATTCCCATAACCTCAAAAAGCGAGGCCTGCTGAAGGCTCGAATACGGTTTTATACTCATCGGAGCCACAATGCAGCCCAGGCTGTAATCCCCTATGGGAGGCAGGCTTCTTCCGGCAGCCCTGCCGGGCAGCAGAGGACCGCGGGCGATCAAATAATGGCATCGCGGATCCATTGTCCCTAGACACGCATCGATCGCGACAACCGTCCGATGGCTGGGAATGCCCGCTACAGCCGCCTCGTAGTGATTGGCGTCGCAGGGATTTTCCAGTGTTCCAATGACAAAAGGCCAGCCTTGTTCGCTCAGCATCGTGCCCACCCATGGACCAAAGGAGTCGCCTGTTGAGCGGTCTGTTCCAATACAGACAAAAACCATCTGGCTGCGTACGGGATGCCGCTTTGCGATGTCCGCAAAAAACTCGGCTGCTCCCCGAATGTCGACCTTGTCCCTGTGCGGCTGTTCCTCATTGAAAGTCTTACGTAATTTGGCACGCTTGACCACGAAAGCCACACCTTACCTTTCCTTGCTTTACCCGGTTTTTCCTGATTATGATCTGCCGCCAAGCTTGTCGGATACCGCGGCAGATACCGGTTCTCTAATTGTATCTAAATCCGGCCGATGCATCAAACGCTGTAGCGGTCATTCTTATCTCATGATACAATACGTACAGCCATTATGGTCTTCCGGGAGGAGAGTAGCAATGAGAGACTTGAACGAACCGACGCAAGAAAATGTTGAGTATATGATAGAAACGGTAAAAACCAAGCTGCGGATGGCGTCCGGAGCCGCTATGCAGGCATCCCATTTCAAAATAGACTACTATGAGGATATCAAGGACATTTATGATGTAGTTGCCAGCAAAGACAAGTTCAGCATCAGCGAAGTCGAGGCCCTAGTCTCGGAACTTGGCAGGCTGCGGGGCAAATAACGCAAAATAGAACCATAAAATTACAATTGTCGACATAGTTTTCCAAAAAATAAACCAAAGCCCCTACCTGGCTTCGGTTTATTTTTTATCTCTATTCCCCTCTGTCGAGCGTTTCCTCGTCCGGATGCCGGGAATCATTATCGGCTCTTGATGCTGCTTTTATCGATAAGCTGACCGTAATTTCCTTGTTCTCGCCCTTCAGAAAATGAGCCAGCCTCTCCAGCTTGTCGGCAAGCTCAGGACCGCTCAAGGTCACATTCAGCTCATACCCGAACTGATCCGCCGGCGCGGTTCTATCAATCACCGTATAGACGGGAGGGGCGTACATGTCAGACGGGGTACGCGAGTTCAGCATCTGCTCCGGCGAAAATTTGTCTGATTTGTTAACCACGCGCTCATAGATCCGCAGCTTCTTGAGCAGCATGTAATATTGAGCGGAATGCTTGAAGCCCCAGGCATCTCTGATATCCTTCAAGTTATAATCCAGCTTCCACTGCTTTAATTTCTCTACCTGCTCGTCTGTCGTCAAAGCTAAAAAGTCATCCAATGGCATTATAGATAAAGGCATAAAAAATTTCCCCCTTGTTCGGATAGATGTGCAACTAAATATATTTTCGCCATAAATATTAATTTCCCTTTATAAATTATAAAAAAATACCATATATTTTTTTATTCTCGAACCTGATAAATATCATTGGTTTTCGGATGTCTCATGTAACGAAGAATAACCCGCAAGCCTGAGTTAAGGGGGCTTACGGGTTATTTTCGGATTTTCTTACCTGCAGGAAGCCGTTTTACCGGGCGGTCAATCCAAGCGACAGCAAAAATGCAGCGAATGAGCGCTGCCCATGATCCGTCCGTTTGAACACACCCGCGTCAATCAGCACATCCTTGAATTTGCGTCCAACCTCATCGTGCAGGAGGCTCACTGCCTGCTCATGGGTCAAGCTGGTGCCATGCTCAGCGATCAGCGCATCGACCCAGTGGCAGTGCTTGTCGAGCGAGCCTGTTTCGACTGCAGCTTTATCGTATGAAACACTGCCTGTGAGCAGGCCCGTTATTTCTTCCAGCTCGGATTTGAGCCGGCCCGGAAGGATGGCGAGCCCCATAACCTCAATCAAGCCAATGTTTTCTTTCTTGATATGATGCAATTCCTGATGCGGGTGGAAAATCCCGTCGGGATACGCCTCGCTCGTTCTGTTGTTGCGCAGCACCAGATCCAGCTCATACTGGCCATTATCACGCAATCGCGCAATCGGGGTAATCGTGTTGTGCGGGATCCTCTCTCCGTTGATGTCCGAGAAAGCCAGCACATCCGCGTCCGGATCGCTGTACATTTTCCACGCATCCAATACCCGGCCGGCGGCCTGAAGAACATCCTTCTTGCTGCCGCCATGAATGCGCAGCACCGACATCGGCCAATTCACAATCCCGAAGCTCAGCTCCTCAGCCGAAGGGTCCGCAAACTCGGTCTCCACCTTCGCGGTCTCCATAGGGAATACATGCCTGCCCGCCTGAAAATGATCATGGTTCAAAATGGATCCTCCGACAATCGGCAGGTCGGCATTTGAGCCAATGAAGTAATGGGGAAACGAGTCGACAAAATCCAGCAGCCTTGCGAAGGTTTCACGCGTTATCCGCATCGGTACGTGCTTGCTGTTGAAAACGATGCTGTGCTCATTGTAATAGACATACGGGGAATATTGAAAATACCATTCTTCTCCCGTAAGCTCAAGCGGGATAACCCGCAGATTCTGCCGTGCGGGATGGTCGGCGCGCCCGGCATAGCCGATATTCTCCGCGCAAAGCAGGCACTTCGGATATTTGCTTGGCGCTATGGTCTTGAGCATAGCGATTTCCTTCGGATCCTTCTCGGGCTTGGAGAGGTTGACCGTAATCTCGAGCTCGCCATATTCCGTAGTCTGCTTCCAGTATTGATTTTTGCGAATGCGGTCCATCCGGATGTAATTGGAATCGATATTCAACTGATAGAACGTATCGGTAGCCTTGAAGATGCCCTCGCTTGCCGCCTGCCGGCCGAAACGGCCCGCGGTCTCCGCCGGTCTCGACATCAGCAGCCCCATAATTCGCGCATCAAGAAGATCGCGGAATGTGGTCGTGTTATCCGCAATCAGGCCAATTGAAGCCCCGTAGCTGAGCAGCGGCTCCAGCAGCTCGAGCGCACTCTCCAGCTGTTCTTCAGGCACCTCGCCTTCATAGGCTTCGGAGAAGCCAAACAATTCAAGCAAGGCATTGCGTGAATAATAAACATCCAGAGGCTCAATAAGACCGCGCTGCCGGGCAAACTGCACCAATCTTTCAATAAGGAGAAGCGCTTCGCCGCCATCCTGCGTTTGATCATATTCTGTCATTGATAATGCTCCTTTAATCTCGGTATTTTCCAGTGTAAGAAGAAGCGGCACTCGCCGTAATCCGGCGCTTGCAGATTACTTTCTTCCGAATCGGTAAGCAAAATATAGAAAAAAACGTTGGCATGCTTATAGTTGGAAATAAAGCACGCCCCTCGAAGGCGTGCTCCATTCCCATTTCTGCTTCTTAATCGTTATAGCCGTGCGGATTGGCCTTATGCCAGGCCCATGCGCTGCCGATAATATCCTCAAGCTTATTGCGGGTCGGATTCCAGCCAAGCTCCCTGCGTGCGCGGTCGGACGAAGCGACAAGCACGGCAGGGTCGCCCGCACGACGCGCTTCCACTACGGCCGGTATTTCCTTGCCGGTCACCTGCCTGGCGATATCGATCACCTGTTTGACAGAGAAGCCCGTGCCATTGCCCAGGTTGTATACTGCGCTGTCTCCTCCCTTGCGAAGCTTCTCCACTGCCAATACGTGGGCGTCCGCAAGATCGCTGACATGGATGTAATCCCGCACGCAGGTGCCGTCTTCTGTTGCATAGTCTTCGCCAAAAACAGAGATATGAGGACGCTGGCCCAGCGCAACCTGGAGGACAACAGGAATCAAATGCGTCTCGGGATCATGATCCTCGCCGATTTTGCCGCTGGCATGCGCGCCAGCCGCGTTGAAATATCGGAGCGAAACGAATTTGAGCCCATGGGCGACATCGAACCACTTCATCATTTTCTCCATCGCAAGCTTCGTCTCTCCGTATGCATTGGTGGGAAGCGTGCGGTCATGCTCGTCAATCGGTACGTTCTCGGGCTCCCCATAAGTGGCTGCTGTCGACGAGAAGACAATTTTCCTGACACCGTATTGGTTCATCTTCTCCAGCAGACACAAGGTGCCGTAGACGTTATTATGATAGTATTTGCCCGGGTCCTTCATGCTCTCGCCGACAAGAGAATTGGCGGCAAAATGAATGACTGCATCGATCTTGTTTTCCTTGAATACCGTATCCAGAAAGTCCGCATCGCGCAGGTCGCCTGCGTACAGCTTGCCGCCGAGTAAAGACTCCTTATGTCCCTGCTGCAGATTGTCCACAATTACAATTTCCTCGCCGCGTTCCTGCAGTGCGGCCACCGCATGGGAGCCGATGTAACCCGCTCCTCCTGTAACTAAAACTGCCATGCTCAAGCCCTCCTCTAAAAAAATTTTGTGACGAAGGAGCCGGACTGCGCTGCTTCGCAAACATGCCTTTTGCTATGGGAAGGCCATGGGGGATCAGCTCAATTGCTCCACGCCATTGCCGATTTTGCACACATAGAAGTCCGCTTCCAACCCGGTCGCAGCCGTATATTGGCGGCTAACCTCCGCCTTGAACCGCTCGATGCTGTCCTCGTGCACCAGGGAGACTGTGCAGCCTCCGAAGCCAGCGCCAGTCATCCGCGAGCCAAGAACGCCAGGAACAGTGCGCGCCGCAGCCACCATGGCGTCCAGTTCTTCGCCCGTCACTTCATACAAATCGCGAAGCGAATCATGCGATTGATTCATCAGCTGACCGAATGCTGCGAGGTCGTTATTCTTCAGAACGGTGATGGAGCGGATAACGCGGTCGATCTCCTCCACGACATGCTGAGCCCTGCGCCGTACCGTGTCGTCCTCAATCAGATGCTTGGTGCGGTTGAAATCCTCAAGCGAAATTTGGCCGAGCAGCGTAAGTTCCGGAAAAGCGGTCCTTAAGTCCTGCACCGCCTGCTCGCATTGGCTGCGGCGCTCATTATATTTGGAATCGACCAGTCCCCGGCGTTTGTTCGTGTTGCCGATAACGAGCCGGTAGCTTCCGGAATCAAAAGGAACCAGATCATATTCAAGGGTGTCGCACATCAGCAGGATGGCATGATCCTTCTTCCCGTTGGCGACGGCGAACTGATCCATGATTCCGCATTGGACACCATTGAATTCATTTTCGGATTTTTGCGCCAGAAGGGCGATTTTCACCGTATCGACCGGGTAGCCGCCCATAGTCAACAGCGCAAACGCCGTCACGACTTCGATCGAGGCTGATGAGGACAAGCCCGCACCGTTCGGGATTTCACCGTGGAACAGCAGGTCAAAGCCCGTCTCGAACGTCCTGCCCTGCTGCTGCAGCTCATGGACGATCCCCTTGGGATAATTCATCCAGTCGTCCGCCTCGTCATAGACAATCGGCTCGATCGGCAGATGCTTATGGTCGGGAAAATTCGTTGTCGCAAGGCCGAGCAGCTTGTCGCTGCGCTTGCGGATCAGCAGCGTTGTGCCGAAGGTCAGCGCTGCCGGAAACACGTAGCCTCCATTATAGTCGGTATGCTCGCCAATCAGGTTCACCCGTCCCGGCGCATGAAAAATGTGAATGCTCTCAGCCGAATCCTTGTATAATTCCAGAAATCGTTGTGTCAGCTCTTGAAGGTCAGCCATTATCACACCACTTTCCTTTGCATGTTTGTTTTTAGGATTTGTATAGGAACAGTATAACGGAATGTGCCGTTGAACAAAATGGCTTGATGTGAAGTAAGCATGGAGAAATGTGACTTTGTTGCGGAATAGCCAAGCACGCTATGTATTCTGGCGGTACCGGCGCCGGGTTTGACGAATCCTGCCTTTGTCACCCGAATCGCCTGTTGCCTTCTTTATTTGTTCTCTCCCATCTATATTCCCTCTGCTGCCGCCAATCCCTTCGGAAATGGGTGCGTTAACGAATATTTTACTTGTCTTTGGGGGATTTTCGGTAAGGACCGTCGAATTAATCATCACCGCAATTATCGGTTGGAAGAAACGCCGCTGAAGATATTAGCATTTTTAGCTTGATTATATCTGCTACAATCGGGAGGTTTCCATAAATGGCGCGACAAGTGAGTTACACCGTTGTCTCCAATCCGGTGCCAAGCGAGCAAAGTGAATTGTATGTGCTGTTTGCCGGGGAAAGCCAGACCAAGCCCGCCCACCGCATCGGGCCGAAGGTGTACAGCTTTTATCTCATGCATCATGTATTGTCAGGGTCGGGTACCTTTCATTGCGCAGGCGGCGTATTTGAAATCAGGCAGGGACAAACCTTCCTCATTCCCCCGGAGCAGCTGATCAGCTATGAGGCAAGCGAGCAGGATCCGTGGCGGTACCGGTGGATTGCCTTTAATGGCGGGCAGGCGGCGGAGCTTGCGGAGTCGGCCGGGCTGACCATTGCCCGGCCGGTTATCGATACGGGGGCAAACAAGCGCATTGGCGTACTGTTCCGCAGTATAGACCGGACCTTCCGCCAGGGCGGCGGTGCGGCTCATTTGCGTTCGATCGGCTACCTTCATCTGTTATTCGCGGAATTCAGCACTGCAGCAGATCTGCTCCACGACCGGCAGCCAGGCTCCGCTCATGAGAGCGAATCGATTACCCAGCAGCTGATCCGTTATTTATCCGCCCAATACGCCGAGCCGGTCTCGATCCAGCGGATGGCCGAGACGATGGGGTATAACCGGGCTTATCTGTCACGCGTATTCAAACAGCATACCGGCATGACCCCCGTTACGTTCCTGCTCAAGCTTCGGCTGGATAAAGCGCGCCAGCTGCTGCGCGAGCGGCAGGAGCTGACGACCCAGCAGATCGCCGCTTCCGTCGGCCTTCAGGACCCGCTGTATTTCTCCAAGCAGTTCCGGCGCTTCTACGGGCTCTCGCCCAGCGCTTACCGCGAGGAGATGCGCCGGGTGTAGGGCTGCCCGGACAATAATCCGGGTTCAAGGAAAACGGAACGGTCCTTGATCGGAGATACGTCCAATATCCGAAGTCGGATTTGACTTCCATTGTGGAAGCAGCAGAGCTAACAAAGCCGGAGCTTATTTCCAACAAGGAGAGACGAGTGAGGGGATACGAGCCTGGGAAGTCGGGTAAATTGCTCCCTCTTCTACTCTACCAGCTCTTCCACTTTTTCCGCAAAAAACAACCGGTAGACGCGCACCACAATGATTTTGACCACCATATACAGCGGGATAGCGAGAATGGCGCCAAGTATGCCTGATATTTCCACCGCCACGAGCAGGATCACAATGGTCGTTAACGGATGCATATCCAGCCTTTTTCCGTAAATATGCGGAGACAGGAGATTCCCTTCGACCTGCTGTGCGATCAGAACGACAATCAGCACCCAGACGACCATCATCGGCGAATCGGTGAGCGCGACCATCACGCAAGGGACAAGCCCGAGTATCGGTCCGATGTAGGGGATGATATTGAGAATGGTGGCGATGATCGCGATCAGCAGGGAATAGGGCAGCCCGATAAGCAGAAAGCCGATATACATCATAATGCCCAGCAGGAAGGTTATAATCATCCGTCCTACGATGAATCCGCTTAGCGCGGCATCTATTTCGTCAAGCACTTCTCTTCCGTCGCGGCTGTACCGTCCCGGCACCAGATGAAGAACCGATCGGGGTATCGCTTCGCTCTCCTTGAGCATGTAATACAAAATAATCGGAGCGGTCGCAACGACAACAACGAAATTGGTAATAAACGCGATGATGTCGGTCACATAGTTGGACGCCGTCGTAATCGCTTCATTCAGATAATCCGAAATCCGGGTCGACATGTCGGTCTGGCTGTTCGAGCTGACCAGCAAGACGATGCGGTTCTGCTGCCACCGGGAGATCTGCTCCTTCAGCCCCTCGATGAGCCTGGGCGTACTCTCGATAAAAGTGTTGATCTGAAGCACGAGCGTCGGCCAAACGACCAGCCATACCAGAGCCAGAACCACTGTCAACCCCAAGTAAACAAGCAAAATCGCCAGGATTTTACTCATCCGCCGATCCGCCAAATAATGAACAATTGGCCGGAGCAAATAATAGAAGAAACCGGCAAGCATGAAAGGGACTATCAGAATATTGACCATTTTAATCAAGGGTATGAAAATAAAGCTGTCCATCGCTATCAAATAAATGATGATCAGCAGCGCAATCGTACCCAAACAAAATCGAAAAAACCGGCTTTGCAGCATGCCGTCCCTTCCCCCCGCGTCCTTATTATGTATGAAAAAGTAGACCGTTCCCCTTGCGAACGGTCTACTGCAATGTGTATGTCTCGTAAGCTATGAAGCTTGAAATCAGATCAAGAGCGGCGGAAAATAAACGATATTGGGATCATAATCATTATCGTCATACTGGTTGCCGCCCCATGCGATAACCACAATCCGGTCGTTGTCCATCTCCTCTTCCAGCCGTTCCGCTTCCTCTTTGCTGATTCCCATTGACCGCAGCTTGGCCCGAAGCTCCGCTCCACGCGAGCGAAAAATATTGGCAAAGGCTGTATCCAGCCCTTCCTCTGCAACGCCAATCTCGTCCGCATCGGTAGATGCCGCAATCCGTTTGTTCCGCTCCTTGTCGTGAGTCAGCACGTAGAGATGATCCTTGTCGTAACCACGCGTTTTGTAGCGCTCCAATTGCTCCCTCGCCTGCTGGATATTGTCGACTGTATGAACGTTAGTCACTTGAATCTCCATCGTTCATTCCTCCTTTTTCAAAAATGACAAGTATTATGCGTTTAAGCTCTTCTTCTTCCGAAAATAAGCGATACAACAAACAAAATCAGAAATACGATGAAAAGGACTTTAGCGATACTCGCAGCAGCAGCTGCCAGTGTAAAGAATCCAAGTATACCTGCGACAACAGCGATAATGAAGCAAAGAACTGCCCATCCTAACATTGACACTCACCCTTTCTATTCAAAGTGGAATTTGTTATCCCGTCTTCCTATCATGCTTATAAACCAATCCTTTCGGGCATGAAACTTGGCAAGAATATCCACACTTCTCTGAATAGACCGGGCAAATCCTGCTGCGGAATCATCGCTTTATGCATCTTCCCGGATCCCTTTAATGAAACTTCAGGCGCAGACTTGACTCCCGGTGTCCAATCAACTGACCTGCATCATTATACAAATCTGCCGAAAAATGCTGGTTTATCCGCTCCGACAAATCCGCTCCCACATGGAGCTTCTCCAAAACAGAACAGATGATTCCAGGCTGTGAGGCCTCCCCTCCATCCGCCAGCTTCAGTGCTACAGCAATTCCTTGCTGGCGCATGCCGAATACGAATAAGCCCTGGGCACCGCTTTTGGCAATAACCGTCCCGTCGGCGAGCATAATGCTGGCAAGCCGCCCCTCTCCTTCAACCAGGTCGGGCCAGGCATTCATGGCAATCGTAATCCGGTCCGCCGCTGATTTGGTTTCATCGTCCGCCCCGTCCGGGGACAGGGCAGCGAGCCGTGTATACATAAGTGCAAGCCGCCATAAAGGCATAGCGAAGACGGGCAGGCCGCAGCCGTCAACCGCGCGTCCGACCTCTGCAGCCGGCAGATCGGCCATCGCTGCAATGGTCTGCAGCAGCTCCTGCTGCAGCGGGTGCTCCGGATCCGTATAGGATTCCATTGGCCAGCCCCGCAGCTTGCACAAGGCAAGCAGGCCGATATGCTTGCCGGCGCATACATGATACAGCTTCCGGGGCAGACCGCCCTTCCTCGCCCATTCATCACGGATTCGGGGATCCGCGGGTTTGGCTTCGTCAAATACCAGATCAGCTTCCTTGATCCCGGTAAGCTTCAGCATTTGTTCCAACACGGCTATATGTTCGGGCGAACCGCGATGGGACGACGTCATCAGAGCAAGCGCTCTTGTGTCAAAGCCGAATTTCTCCATGACACCCGCCCGTACGGAAGGAATCGCCTGTATAGGCTTGGCGGTGGAGCGGATAAAGGTCCATATATCCGGATCCCCGGCATGCGCCATGATTTTGCCGTCCATGGATACGACAACGACATGTCCGCTGTAAATATCTTCTGCCCGGTCCCCCCGTATGGTTACCTCCAGCGGTTCGCCCAAACCCTGAATGGCCATCTGTTCCGTATTCGGTTTATCTGACATTCAAACTCACACCATCCTTTTTTGCGGCTGTTTTTCATAATCAATAAGAACGTTTAGTACGGTTGGAAATAATGAAGCACATGCTGTCTATAGATACGTTCCCTTATTTTTGGAAAATTATTCATCATCAGGGCAATCGTTTCAAACATCAATCCGTGGTTTATAAGTAGACAAGAAGATAATGGGTGTTACTTGCATCTATTAATTTATGTAAAACGAAGGAGTTGACTTCAAATGGAAAACACGGTTACGAAACAAACGGGTGGAAGTTTGGTCAAAGGCATACTCATCGGCGGTGCCGTTGGTGCCGCAGCTGCTGTGTTATTAACGCCTAAAACAGGTAAAGATATGCGTGAGACAATCCGCCGCAAGTCATCCGAGATTTCGGGCGCCGCCCGGGATCATGCAGTCAACATTGCCGGAGCTACCCGCGACACTGCAGTCAGTCTGGCAGAAGCTGCGCGCGACCGGGCTACCGCCCTGGCAGACCAGGCGAAGGATAAGGCAAGCGATGTGACCATGCGTGTGAACGAGCTTGGCAAAACCACCGCCGATAAAGTGGCGAATGCCGCCGAATCAACGGCTAATGTGTTTCAATCCATGAAAAAAGAAGAAGAGGGAGCGAAACCAAATGGAACAACAACCGGACCAAACGGAGCTGCCCAAGACCGGAGCCAGCCCTGACTCACCCCTTTCCGCCGGTCAGGCGGGCCGAAAATCGGAACCGATCGAGAATGCCCATAACGGGTCGATGGTCCAGGATGAGCAGGATATGAAGCGACTGGGCAATGACATGAAAGGGATGAAGACGAACAGCCAGCTTGAAGAAGAGGGCCTCGTCCCCGACCCCATACAGGAATAGTCAAAAAGTAACGGCTGCCGCTGTCCTTCTGGCGGCGCAGCAAGTTTCTTCCCTTAGAAATATAAGTTAAGTATCGAGACATATTATACTTCTTATATTTCAAGAAGAAACGGCTGCCCGCCGTCCTTTTGGCGGCAAAGTCAGTTGCTTCAAGAAGGAGGGGAATCCCCTCCTTTTTTGCTGCTGACATCCGCTTTTCACCTTGCTCAATCTATGATACATGAACCGGAATTTGGACATAATAGACCTCTGGAGGAATGTGGATGAAAGACTTGTACAATGGCCGGCTTTATTGGCTTGAAACGTTGAACGATATTCGCCGCTATCCGTCTCTGACGGCTAACAAACGCACCTCAGTCGCGATTGTTGGAGGCGGTATGTCCGGGAGTATTTGCGGCTACGTCCTTGCCCAAAGCGGAATTGACGTTTGCATCGTGGAGCGGGGAGAGATTGCCGGGGGCAGCACGGCAGCCAATACCGGCATACTGCAGTTCTGCAATGATGTGATGCTTTCGGAGCTCATCGGGCAGATCGGCCGGCAGGATGCCGTATTGTTCTACAAGGCTTGCCGCGATGCTGTTGTACATATCGGAGAAATCGCCGCCAAGCTTGGAAAGGAAGTGGGCTTTATTCCCCGCAGCAGTCTCTATTATGCCAGCACCGAGCAGGATGTTCCCAAGCTGCGCAAGGAATTTGAGGCACTGCAAGGCAGCGGCTTCGATGTGGAATTCTGGACGGGCGAGGAAATCAGCATCCATTACCCATTCCATAAACCCGCTGCGATCATCACCCGTGGCGATGCCGAAATCAACCCTTGCGGGTTCGTTTACGCCCTGGCCGACGCTGCCGCAGCCGCGGGGGCATCTATTCATGAACATACCGATATTGTGGATCATGCCACTGCCGGGGAAGGCATTCAGCGTCTGACAACCTCAACCGGCATTGTACTGGAAGCGGAGCATGTTATCTATGCGGTCGGCTATGAGCCTGAGGAGTTGCGCGGCCAGCTCGTCAAAGCAGATGTTAACCGCACCTACGCCCTGGCAACGGAGCCTCAGCCCGACCTCTCTGCCTGGAAGGATAATATCTTGATCTGGGAAACGGCCCGCCCTTATTTCTATATGCGAACAACCGCGGAAGGAAGAATTATCGCCGGAGGCCATGACGAGGATAACCCAAAACCACTCAACAGCGAGAGCGAACGCCGCAAGCGCACGGACAAACTGTACGATCGGATCAAGGAGCATTTTCCATTGTTTACAGGCAGACTGGAATATGACTGGACGGCTGTTTTTGGCGAATCAAGAGATAATCTGCCCTTTATCGGCGAAGATCCCAAATGGCCCGGGGTTTATTATTGTCTTGGCTATGGCGGCAACGGAACGGTCTACAGCATGATTGCCGCGAATCTGCTGCTGAATCTGATTCGTGGAGAAGAACATCCGATCAGCCATATTGTTCGTCTGGACCGCCCTTCGCTGGAAAGTGTCTGACCACAAAGTTTCTTTGCAAAGGCTGTTCTGCTCAACCCCGCGGGGCTTGATCGGACGGCCTATTCTTATAACAGCGGGGATAACATACGGGCTACCACCTCACTGCCCTTGCGCCACATGGAGCGCTGCTGGAAGTTTGAGAGATGGATCTCTTCGCTGTCTTTCATATCCGTCATATAATCCGATTCCAAACGTTTAATGATTTTCTCGTCAAACAGCAGGCCATTCAATTCAAAATTGCTGAAGAAGCTGCGCATGTCCATATTGGCCGATCCGACAGAAGCCATAAAGTCGTCTACAATCAGCACTTTGGCATGAATGAAGCCTTTCTTGTAGCGGTAAATCCGTACTCCGGCCGCCAGCATCTCGGACACATACGAGAGGGAAGCGAAGAGAACCAGCTTGGAATCACTGACACCCGGAATGATGATTCGCACGTCGACACCGCTGAGCGCTGCCGTCCGCAGTCCCATCAGCACGCTGTGATCCGGTATGAAATAGGGGGTCGTAATGTAAATCCGCGTCTTCGCTACCGATACGGCGGCAAAGACACATTCCAGAATAGCGTCTTCACTGCTGTCCGGACCGCTGGAGACGATCTGCACCTGCTCCGTCCCCTTGCAGTTATGCTCCGGCAAATAAGCGGAATCAGCCAGGCGCTGCCTGGAAGTGAACCACCAATCCCGCATGAATACATCCTGAAGAAAATATACGGCATCGCCTCTGATCTGCATATGCGTATCGCGCCAAAATCCGAGCCTCAGATTGCTGCCCAAATATTCGTCCCCGATATTGATCCCGCCGAAGAAACCCGTAAGCCCGTCGACCACTACAATTTTGCGGTGATTGCGGTAATTCATCCGTTTCTCGAAAAACGCCAGCCGCGGTGTGAGAAAACAGCGGGTCTCTACCCCCGCCTGCTCAAGCTCCTGCAAATACCGCCCCCCGAGCTCAAGACTCCCCACGCCGTCATAGATGATCCTTACCTCTACGCCCTGCCTCGCCTTGCGGATCAGAATTTCCTTCAGGCGCCGGCCAATGCCATCATCGCGAATCGTATAAAATTCCACATGTATATGGTGACTGGCCTGCTCGATGGCTGCCATAATCGCTTCATAAGCAGCATCCGCATTCGTCAGAACCTGCGTTTCATTACAGCTTGTAATCGGGGACAAGCTCATGCTCTGCAGCAATCGGAACAGTCGCTCCTGATGCATGAACTCCTTATTCTGCATATCCCCGGGACGATGTACGATTTGGCAGCGCATTAATGCCTGCAGTCTTATTTCCTCCGCAATAATGCCTCTCTTGCGCACGGTCCGCCGCCGCTGATATTCTTTGGCTACAAAATAATACATAACAAACCCGATGATAGGCAAAATAAATAATATGAGCAGCCAGGCTATTGTTTTGGAAGGCCGGCGAAATTCCACGATCAGAATAGTCGCAATCTGAAAAATGAAAATAAGAAGTGCAACTACAACCCAAATCATAACTTTCCCCCTGATTTTCTGCTCTTGGCAGATATAGCTTTAGCTTACGCTGCTGGCTGTATACGTTCTTTACAGGCATGTTTTCACGCTTCCGGGAATAAATAAGCTATAGGAACGTTCTAGAAAGCATCATGAATCGACGCCATACTAGACGAAACCCCAGGCAAACGTTCAAATCAGCTGCATGGGGTGAGGGAGGATGGACCGGCCATGTTTAAGGAAAACAAAAAGACGACCGCTAACGATACCCTGATCGGACAAGGAACCTTGATCGAAGGAACCTTGGCCAGCGAGGCCAGCATTCGCATCGAAGGCGAATACCGGGGTGACATCGAGTGCAAGGCCGACATCATTATCGGGGAATGCGGCCTAGCCAGATCGAATATCTCGGCAAAGGATGTTGTTGTAGCCGGCAAAGTGATAGGAGATGTCACAGCAGGAGGCCGGCTGACCATCACCTCTTCCGGTTCGGTGCAGGGAAGCATCCAAGCCTATGCGCTCCTTATCCAGGACGGCGGCATCTTCAGCGGAACCTGCCGCATGGAGCCGGAAAAGGAACGGTCAACACCGAACCAGGCCCTCCGTTCAGCCGAGGCTGATGCGGCCGCGGCCATCAAAGAACAAGCCAAGGAGAAGGCCCGTCAAGCCGGCTGACCTCTCCTGCAGGCGGCAAGAAGCCCCGCTTCCGGCAAGACGGACAGCGGGGCTTCTTATTGGATGTTTTGCCGCCATAGATCGGCTATAGGAGGCCTGTTTATGCAGCTACATCTCTTTTGTTGAATGTCAGCCAGGTGAGCGCCATAAACACGATATAGTAGATGGCCAGAACGCCCAGCGAGAAGCCCAGCGACATACCCTCAGCATTGGGTCCGCTGTTGATATACTGCGTCAGATTCATATGCTGGAACAAAATATAATCGACCCATTTATAATCCAGCATACCCAGCAGCGCACTGATCGAAGCGCCTCCGAGAAGCACGAACAAGGAAAGGCCGATCGCAAGGCCCCCGCTGCGAAATACGGTGGATATCATAAACGACAATGTGACGGTAATGATCAGTGATCCAAATTTGGCCAAATAATACAGCAGCATGTAAGCAAATGGTGATATATCCCTGTTAATCCCGAAAAGAGCCTCAGAGGACTGCGAGGTGTCGTTGCCGAACAACAGAAGATTCAACACAAGCGACAGCACGAACAGGAAAACCGCCATAAACAAACCGAACAGCAGCAGGCTGATATACTTGGAGAGCAAAATTTTGGAGCGGCTCCAGGGACGGATCAGCAGCAGCTTGATCGTACCGCTCGTAAATTCCCCCGCGACGCTATCCGCAGAAACAACGACCGTGAACAGCGTAACGAACATGAAAAGCACATCGGATTCAATCAGAGTCATCGACCAGTTGCCGGGATCACCGTCGCCAACGAATTTTGCGATCACCGATATGGCAATCAGCACGACCGCAATGATGCCGAACATAATCCATGTCCGCATCCGGCGGTAAATTTTCATATTCTCGTTGCTGACCAGCTGTAAGAAGTTAAACAACGCTTTCGCCTCCTGTCATTTCGAGGAATTGCTCTTCCAGCGACTTGTTCAGGACACGAATTCCGTATACATTATGCCCCGCCGATACCAAAGCGGCATTGATCCGGGCAATGGATTCCCTGTCGGCATTTACAAGCACGGCACCCTGTTCAAGCATCGCACCGTTATCCGCAAGCAGTTTGACCGCCTCATCGGGGCGGTCCACGTCGAACAATACTCGATTCAAGTCGCTGGCCAGCGGCACCCCTTGGCGGATGCTTCGTACATCGATCAGCTTGCCCGCTTGAATAATGGCGACACGGTCGCACATCAATTCCATCTCGCTGAGCAGATGACTGGAGACGAATACCGTAATGCCCTCATCTTTGGCCAGCTTGCGCAAATAATCGCGAAGCTCGCGGATACCCGCAGGATCCAGACCGTTAGTAGGCTCGTCCAGAATCAGCAGGGACGGCTTATGCATAATCGCCTGGGCAACGCCCAGACGCTGGCGCATCCCAAGAGAGTAGGTTTTCACCTTATCGTTAATACGGGCTGTAAGGCCGACCAATTCAACAACCTCATCGATGCGCTGCCGGGTAATACCGGGAACCATGCGTGAATAATGCAGCAGGTTCTGGAAACCCGTCAAATATTTATACATCTCCGGATTCTCTACAATGGCGCCGACATGGCGGATGGCCTTCTCGAAATCGGTCCGAACGCTATGACCGCGAATGATCACATCGCCGTCCGTCATCGCCATGAGTCCAACCATCATGCGGATGGTTGTTGTTTTACCGGAGCCGTTGGGCCCCAGAAAGCCAAAGACCTCCGCCGGAGGCAGATCAAGCGTCACATGATCGATTATGGTTCTGCGTCCAATGATCTTGGTTACATTCTTGAGTTGAACGACGGGATCGTTCGGTGTTGGGTTTACCATCTTTTTCCTCCTGTTCACATGAAGCACGAGCTGAAGATGCCTCACATCCCTCTCATTATACTGAACGAAGGAAACGATTGGAAGTTAAGATTAAAGGAAAAAAATAAATGCCTTCCCCGTCAGCGGTTGCCCGCGCCCAGGAAAAGGCATGAAAGCTGCATTGAAATTATAAGGAGACCGCCCAGGAAAAAGGAACTTCCGGCGAGCCGACCGGCTTTTGAAACTCCGGTACATGCGCGTGAACGGGGATATGCAGGATAGAGGCAACCTCTTCTCCATGAATACAATGGGGGATTTCCACAAGTGCTGCTGCGTTTGAACTCTCTTCTTCCTTATAACAGGCTTTACAGCAGCCCAATGGATGCACATTCCGAAAGAATCCTGTCCGAAAGATCATATGTGCTTCTTCGCACGAGTACATAACCTCACAGCTTACACAACAAAATGTGTTCCTTGTTTGCATAAATCCATCTCCTTTTCAGACCCCTATATTATACTTTATGTAGCAAAAATCATTTTTATGTTACATAACGTATCTTATTTTTAGTTCAGATTATGACAAATTCTTCTTTTTGTCAATATTAGCAGCGTTTGCTCTGACGGAAATTGTCGTGTATGCGTTTTCAAAAAGCGAGAATCATGCCTGTCCAAATCGAGCCCAAAAGGGGAACGAAAAGCCATATGGCTTCCCGTTCCCTCTAGTCTAGCTTTTAAGATCTACCATTAAGCCCAGCTGCTCCTTATCCTCGCTCAAGCGGGTATACATTTCATATATCCGGCTTCCATGGGGATTGTGGTCGTTCAATTTCCAGGAAATCGCACGAATCAGCGCACGGCGCATTTTGGGATCAGGCTGAAAGAAAGAACCGTACATGTACTGATTCTCTTCCCGTCCTCTCCATACTACATTTCCATATATATTAAACTCCCATTCATTCAGCTTGATATTGAAACGGATCGTGTAGTCCCCGCTGACTGGAAAGCGAAGATGCGTTTGAAAACGCAGACCTGTAGGGCTGATATCCTTCAACATCACCGGGATGCCTCTTGATTCGAGCTTGTTTCCCTGTACGCCAGCAATGAATACGCTTACCTGAATCCCTTCACGAATCCGCATCCGCATGTGCTGCCTATTCCGGGCAGCCGGTTTATTAACTGTTATCATCCTTTTCACCTTCCTGTTCGGGGGGATGGCGTTCTTATGATTGCGATACATTATGTATCTAGAAAGTTAAAAATATGGGCTCTCTTTCCGGCAATTTGGATCGCTGGCGTTCCCTCTTTCCAATTGCCAAAAACAAAGCCCTCACCCATAATTTATGATACATTAAGTATCAAGTCAATAGCTAATGTGAATTATTTGTGTCCATATCCTTCCGATACGACCACAACAAGGTCCATTGCCCCGAATGATAGGCGGCATAAGTCGGCTGAACGATTTGGAAATTGCCATAGGGACTGTGAAAAACCTCGGTAACGTCAATCTCGTATACCTCGGCAATTGGGTCCGCATCCTCGCTCATTCTCCAGTCTGTTATATGCTTCGGAGTGCCGGTATGAAACTCAAAGGTTTTCACGCCAAAATCCTGCAAAATGATATGCGCCCGTTTCTGGATGTACTCCGATTTGGCAAAGCGCTGCTGCATGAAAGGATGGAACAGCTCCCAAGCGCTCCCGAAGTCGCCTACCTGCTCATATTTATAGAACTGCTCCACCGCAGCAAGCGCTTTGCTCTCTTCGCTTGGCGAGAACATCCGGGCGCTGTTGATCCAGGTCATCCATGCCACGATAATGATCAGGCCGCCCAGCACCAGCTTGAATGCCAGTGGGCCGGTCTTGCGCTTTCCTCGCATTCTTCCATAACCCCCTGTCCCATAAAGCTTATACACTTTATGAGACAAGGACCGCTTTTATACATCATTTAGCCGCTGTCAGCGGAGCTGAAGCGGAACCCGCCTGCAGATGATCCTTGATGACCTGATGAATCCGGTTCTTCTCCGCATCCGGGATGATGTAATACCAGATGCCATCGATCGTTTCGCCCTTGCCCTTGATCTCGACTGAATCGATTTTATCAATATTGGGACGGTAATCCGTTATAAATGTTTTCATTTCCTCGAAGGTTATATTGCTCTTCACGCTGTCGCCCACTTCATTCAGCAAACCCTGCACCTTGACGATATTGGACAGGCTGAGCGAGCTTTTCATACCTTCGGTCAATATTTCCCGCTGCCTTGCATTCCTGCCCAGGTCGCCTCTGGGGTCATCATACCGCATCCTGGAGTAGAGCAGCGCTTCCTTGCCGTTCAGTGACAGCTGGCCCTTGGCAAACTCATGCCCCTGCATGTTGAAGGAATAGGGATTATTGACCGTTACTCCCCCCACCTGGTCAATCAGTCTCTCGAACCCTTCCATATTCACCTTCATATAGTAATCGATCGGATAATCAAGAAAATTTTCCACCGTTTGAATGGCCATATCCACACCTCCGAAGGCATAGGCATGATTGATCTTATCTACCGTCCCGTGTCCGACAATCTCCGTTCTCGTATCGCGGGGAATGTTGAACATGAGGATCGAGTGCTTCGACGGATTGACCGTAAGTACAATCATCGCATCCGAACGGCCCCTGTCATTCTCCCGCTGGTCGACACCCATTACGAGGACATTGAAAGCATCAAGATTATCAAATACAGGCACGATATCGTTCTTGATGTCAGGATCCTTACTGACATAGACCGGTTTGTTCGGTTTTTCATAGATCTTGTCAGCAACCTGATGAACGGAGTGATAGAGATACCAGACGAACCCCCCTCCAATTAACAAAATAGCAAGCACCGAGCTCCCGGTCCAAATCAACATTTTCCTGGTTCGACGTTTCATAGACACACCGCATTTCTCATGGATAAATGAATTCCCCTTGAAACCATAGTTCAAATGACTTAGAGGACTGTTCATCCTTATGTATTATGATACGAATTGTATCACATATATTTCGCATTGTAAAAATCCTTTTTTAGTACCGGCATGGAACTTCAGGTCCGGGTCTTCTCTCTACTAAATGTATATTTTTACCATATATACCTTGCATAAACAGCGGGATTACGTTACATTTAAACTATTAAGTATACAAATTGTATCATGAACAAAGCCTTAATTATTCATTGTTGGAATTTCCGGCATAATCAGGAGGAATTAACGAGATGGAACCAAAAAGCAATCATATTACCTGGCATAATTCCAACCTGAACAGACAGGACCGCTACACCCGAAACGGGCATAAGAGCTGCGCATTATGGTTCACGGGCTTGTCGGGATCGGGCAAGTCCACATTGGCTTTCGCCCTGGAAAAGGCCTTGTTCGCAGAAAATGTCAATTCCTATGTTCTGGACGGCGACAATATCCGACATGGCATTAACCGGGATCTTGGGTTCTCCCAGGAGGACCGCAAAGAGAATATCCGCAGAATTGGCGAGGTATCCAAGCTGTTCGTAGATGCCGGCATGTTCATCATAGCCGCATTCATTTCACCAAGCGAGAAGGACAGGCAGACGGTTCGGGAGATGTTTGAGCCGGAGGCTTTTCTGGAGATATATGTGAAATGCTCTCTGGAGGAATGTGAGCGCAGAGATCCCAAAGGATTGTACCGAAAAGCAAGAGACGGCCAGATCCCCAACTTCACGGGTATAAGCGCCGCTTATGATATTCCGGAAAACCCGCATATCGTTATAGACACCGAGCACTTAACGATCGAGGAATCGACCCGGCAGCTGGTGGAGCATCTCCGCGACAGAAACTACTTTACAACCGGGCAAGCAGCGAACTCCCCGCAATAATTGCGGGGAGTTCTTGTTTTTTGCAGCTTTTGGCGCGGGCGCACTCTGGAAGCCCGGTGACTAAGCGGCGATGCAGCCGTATTTATTTGCGGGCTTTCGGATTTCCTAAACTATTGGCCCGACGTCTGGTACGCCAGCAATCTGCCGAATGTGCCCTTCGTTTCATTAGACAGCTGCTGATAGGCTCCCTGCTGGATGATCCCGCCTTGCTCCAGTACAATCACCTGATCCGCGTTGCGGATGGTCGACAGCCTGTGCGCGATGACAATGATGGTCATGTTCCCCTTCAGCCGGTCCAATGCGCCCTGAATCTTCGCCTCGTTCTCATTGTCCAGTGCGCTTGTCGCTTCATCCAGCACCAGGATGGCCGGTCTGCGCAGTATGGCCCTTGCCAGGACAATACGCTGCCTCTCTCCGCCGGAGAGACGAATGCCGCGGTCGCCGATAACCGTATCCAGTCCCTGGGGCAGCCGGCTTACGAACTCGTCCGATGCCGAGAATCTCAAGGCATCCCAGATCCGCTCCTCGCTCGCATCAGGCTCCACCATGATCAAGTTCTCCCGGATGCTGGCATTGAACAGGAAAGGGTCCTGCGATACATAGCTTACCGAGCTTCTGTAAGAGAAGAGATTATCTGCCGTCAGCGGTACGCCGTCAATCACGACCTGACCCTTCTCCGGTTGAAACAGGCCGATCAAAATATCGATCAATGTGCTTTTTCCCGCACCGGATTTGCCTACAATGGCGGTTGTGCTGTTGGCTGGAATATGCAAATTAATATTTTCAAGCGCATAATCCGAATGACTGGAATCGTACCGGAAATATACCTGACGGCAGCTGATTCCCTCTTTGATGGAAAATGGGCGTATCTGCGCGTCGCGTTCCGCAAGCGCCATCTCCTGGAACTCCCTGCATTCGCGCTGCAGATCCGTCAAGCCCTTGAAGGCCGGAAGGGTCGATACGATTTGCTCCAGATTCGCCTGGATTGTCGTGAACCTTGGCCATAAGCGGGAAAAAATCAGAATGATCAGCATCAGCTGCTCCGCTCTGACATGCAAAACCTCAAAGGAAAGAAAAATAAACAATACGATTAATACTGCCGATGACGCTCTGTAGAGCAGCTGGCTGTTGGATTGCATCCGGACAAACTGCACAATATTTTGCTCCATCCGCCCGCATAAGGCGCGGAACCAGTTCAAATTGGTTTTCTCCAGCATATTGCTCTTGATGTCCTTGATCCCGTTAAAATGATCGGCAACGCCGGCGAAGTAGCTTTGCGATAATTCCGATGTCCGGTCCCCCAGCACCTTCGCGCCTTTGACGAATCTCCGGGAAAACAGCACAAAGCCGATGCCGCAGATCATGACCAGAGCGGTCAGCTTCGCGGAGAGCCAGAAGGCAAAGGCAATTTGGATCACTGTAAAAATCAGCGAAGTCAGCAGCATCATCGTTTGCACCGTGCCCTGACTGACTCGCGCAAGCTCCGAGGTGAGCACATGATTGAAGTCAGATCTTCTTTTCTTCACAAAAAAGCTCCATCTGGATTCAAGCAAGGCTTGATAAATATCCAGTCTCAGGAGACGAATGAAGCCCTGCTGAATCTCGCTGCTCCGAATGGATTGATATTTCTGCATAACAGCCTGGCCGATGATCAGCACCGCATAAACCGACAAAATAACAAGCAAATTCCACTTCTCCGGAATCCAGCGGATAAAGTCAAAAAAACCGGAAATAAACGGAATGCTGCCGGTGCCGCCGCTAAATACGCCGATCAGGCTGAGCATGGGAATCAATAGATAGATGCCAACGCCTTCCAGGCAGCTGATAATGACGGAGCTGATCAAATTGATGTACAGTTTTTTCCCGGCATAATCGCGAAGCCTTTTGACATAAAAAAGGAGCTCCTTCATTTAATCACCACCACTCCATATACGGCTTTGGCTATGCTCTGATTGCTGAAACTGTTTTCCAAATATAGCCACAACAGTATACTTCTTGATTTCATCCGCGCCTGTCAGATAAATCGCGCCGCTTCTGAGCCAGGCATGGGCGATCATTTTTCCGGAAGCATCCCTTGCTGTTCCCATGTAGAGCGTACTTTCAATCTGCCGCCGCCCCAGCATTTTCATCCCCGCTATGGCCATGACCAGGCATTTGCTCTCCCAGAAGGTGTGACGGCTGACCATATGGATCGCCCGGGCCACATCAGCCAGCAGAGGTTCGTTGGATCGTATGCGGGTGTAGGTTGTCTCCTCCATCTGCTTGCCGAGGGAGGGGGCAAGTCTGGAAAAGGGCAGCGCCTTCAGAATGCGTGCCCAACCTAAATAAAAGAAAGCCTCCAGCAGCAGCATCCTCAGCTCCGGACGCATGGAAAGAAACTTCTTCGCTATTCTCCACAAGGTTGATGATCCTCTCCCATCAGATTTTGGCGCCAGACTCTTCCTCGACGCGAATCAAATCCTCTCCGCGCAGCTGCTCCAGAAAGGCAAGCACCTGTCTTTGACATTCCGATTCTTCAATATCGTATTCAGCCGTCAATATCGCAATGATGTCCGTACCTGCGGTCGGAGTCCCGATAATGTCCCAAATCCTTCCGCCTACTTGACCCAGATTATAATATTTGCCCGTTTTGACGCTCATCATCACTTTCTCTCCGTCCATATCGCTGGCCAGATTGCCTTCCACCTGGGAATAACGCTTATTCAAGATTGCGGTTGATTGATCCATGCTCATCTGCTCCTTTTTTCAATCATATTTGTAATGGAGGAAACCAGTTCCTGTGCGCTGAATCCGGCCGATGGCGATGCAGAGCGGTGCAGCCTGTACATCCCGGCCTGCCTGATGATGCCGCACGATACATCAAAATGCCACGGCATCAAGCCCAGCAAGGGAACAAGAAAATTCCGGTATGTATGCAAATTGAGAATGGCGTACCGTTCGAGCTTCACGACAGGCTGGATCGATGACCGCTCCTCGTCCACCGGCAGCAGTTCGAACACACCTGCAAGCGGAATGGAATCGGCACAAAACCGGGAAGAAACGGGAACGGCATATTTGTCTGCTTCATAATGAAGCGAAGTGTATTTCCTGGCTTCCATGCCGAGGTTCTCGATGCTTTCCTGCCACAGCTTCTGCTGGGGATAGGAAGGAATGACTGAAGCAGTGCCTGTATCCTCCGATATGGATACCGCGATCACATCATCGCTCAGCAGCTCATACCCTTGGCTGACAAATGCCGCTGCCAGCGTCGATTTGCCCGCTCCCGATTCCCCTATAAAAGCATAGGCCTTCCCTTCGATAACGACGGCGCTGCCATGAAGCGGCAGAATATGACGCTGCATCAGCAGCGCCCCCATGCAGGTGCCGAGCAGATAAAGACGAATCATGTTAAAGGGCGCATCCGGAAAAGGGGATACAATAATCCGCTTTCCTTCTTGAACGGCAAAAATAACGGTATGGGGAATATGAAACAACACCTGTTTGTCCACAACGGCATAATAGCTGGTATGAGGTCCTGCCTGCTCCCAGTCCTTCGACAGATCCCCGATCACAATTTCAATCTCCGGCTGCTCCTGTCCGCTCAACGGTATTAATTCCGGCAGCGGAATTTCACTGGATATCGTCAGACCAAAAGCTTTGTAGACGGTTCTCTTCTCCGTAGTCGAAATCATTTAGCCTCACCTTTACTGGAAGATTCCTATAACTCACTTATTGTATGAAAAACATATTGCTACTAATTGTATCTATTATACCTAATTAGATACGAATTGTAACCCCCTAATTTTAATTCTCATTGTTGGTTCTTTGTCATAAAAAATAAAGAGGCTGTCCAATGTCATTTTCATGACTTTGGACAACCCCTCATTGAAGGCTATTTCCATAAAACAATTTTATTATTTACTTTTTTTCACAAATATATTGTCGACATATTTGTTTTTATTAAACTCCAGATTATTCTTCAGCTGTAAGCCGCCGGCTATTATCAAGGTCCCCTCGTCCACCGTGTTTTCTTGAATCTGATGTCCGCTTCCCACCATAATGTAGATGCCTGCCGTATTAGCGCCTTTGCGGGAATTGACTGCCATATTTTTAATGATTTTAATATTGTTGCTGATTGCCCGGCCATTTGAGCCCGGATCTCCGGCACGAATGGTAATATTATATTGATTGTTGTATACCGTATTACTTTCGATTGAATTGGAGTCCGATCCGTTCTTAATATCAATTCCGTAATAAAAACCCGTAACCACATTATTTTTAATCAACGTCTCTTTTTCCTTTTCGAGTGTAATTCCTTGTTGATTTAACACTCCTGGCCTGTTTTCTTCAATCGTAGAGTTAATGACGGTATTATTAGCCCCCCCGCCAAACAGCGACAAATGGCCGTCACCTGAATTTCGGATTGTACAGGAATCGATTAAGGAGTATTTGGATGCGAGGTTAATGATTCCCGACCCCTTATTAAACTCAGTAGTCACATTTCTTACTGTACTGTATTCCGATTTATAGACATTGATTCCCTGCGAGAAGTTCGTGAGGGACATGTTTTCGATAGAGCAGTGATCACATTCTTGGACCAGCACACCTACTCTCGATGTATAAATGCCGGATGTAGGCAGCGTATCTCCTTTTAAAATCCCGCCTTTCAGCGCTACATCATTGGTCTTGTAGATCCAGAAAACACCGTACTCATTTTGAGTTTTAGTCTGAAAGGTCGCACCTTCCATAACGATTGTCACAGGTTTTGTTATTTTTAAGGCAGAATAGCTGACTCCATAATCCGTCACAGCCTTGTTTGCAATATTTTTGCTCACCTTATAGGTGCCTGGAGGAATGACGATGGTATCTCCTTTACCCGCATCATCTATCGCTGCCTGGATTGCATTCGTGTCATCATGAATACCATCACCTTTGGCATTAAAATCAGTCTTCACATTCCATGTAGCCACATTCTGAAGGACTGGATTCGCAGGGTTTGACAAGTACATATAAGCGCTGAGGCTTGCTGCACACACTACGATAAAAGCAATATACCAGCGCATGGACCATAATCGCGCTTTATTGCTCACGTTATCCCCCCCTCCATCGTAAATCACAAGATGCCTCTCAATGGTCGACTGCATAATCATAACCCCCAGATAGTAGTTCTTGATGTAGTTATAATCGACATGTATCGCCTTATTTTTTACAGCGATTATGAAAATGCATCAAAAGAATCATGAATCATGTTCCTTTGAACCTTTGATGGCATCTTTCAACCTGTACATGTTCGGTTATAGGGATTATGAAAGAGAGAAGGGACATCATCTCTAGACAAGAGACATGTCCCTGAACTTGCGACAGTATTTCAAGACAATCTTCTTGGCTTATTTAAACCGGAGCGGCTCTAAGCGCTATACAAAAATGACTTCCCGTTCCATCTCGATTCCTAATTGGCCGGCAACCGTATCTTTCATGATAGCGATTAGGCTCTTTACATCTTGCGATCTGGCATTGCCCAGATTAATGATCCAGTTGCCGTGTACAGGACTGATTTCCACATCTCCGATCCGATGCCCTTTTAAGCCTACTGCCTCGATGCATTTCCCGGGATGCGGGCCGTTTGCCGGGCTTTTGAAAGTACTTCCAACGGTTGCAACATTCATCGGAAATTTCTTTTTTCTCACATTTGCGATTTCTCTGGTAGCAAGCAGCAGATTGCTTCGGTCTGTTTCATATTCGATATTAAACTTGGCGCTTAAGATAATGGAATTGGTTCCTGTAAATCCGCTGGACCGGAAAGACAGTTGGCATTCCTCCGCCGTTTTGGTCAGACAATTCCCCTCATCATCCAAATAGGTAACGGATTGCAGAACGTCAGACAACTCCCTACCGGAACTGCCGGCATTCATCATAACAGCTCCTCCGACAGTGCCAGGGATGCTCACCATAAATTCAAAGCCTTTGATGCCCTCCTTGGCCATTGTAAAGGCTATGTTAGGCAAAGTGACTCCAGCCTCTGCATAGAGGCAGTCTTGCTCAATTCTCATCTGGCCAAGCCGTTTGCCGATATGCAGCACAACACCGTCAAACCCTTCGTCGTCGACAATAATATTCGAACCGTTGCCCATCACTAGCAGGCGCATGCCCCGGTCCCTGCTTATCTTCGTTGCCAGTTGAAGTTCTTCAATGTTCTGGGGTACGATATAATACTTGCATGCCCCCCCTACAGCCATTGTCGTAATTGTTTTCATGGAAAAGTTTTCCTCAACCCTGCATGACAATCGTTGAAACATAATCTCAACTCCTATATAAGTATATTTTTAACTCTGAATGGTTTTATCCTAATTTCTTCTGGACTTTAAAAATGATACAATTAGTATCATAATGATTATATGTTACAATTAGTATCACGTCAATCCGGATGGGCAGTTGTGTTTAAATTCGACAAATTATTTTATAATGTTCTGGTGATTTACAAATAATGATACATAATGTATCTTTATTTATGTAGTGTTTGTTTATCCATCAATAGAATATGGAAGGAGATGATACCAAAAAAGCGGAATACGTCCATTATTGATGGTGGATAATAACGTTTATTTTATGTAATGGACAAGTCATCTAATTTATTGGAGGTTAGCGAATTTGAAAAGTAATCGCTTCTTAATGAGGATCAATCTACTTTCCGGGTTTCCCGCCGTTGTCATAAATACTCTCCCTGACTCAATTGTATTAGAAAGGAGGGTGCTTCAGGCAAAAAGAAAAGCAGCTCTTTTATATCTTTTCCTGCTTGCTATCGTCTGCATGCCACTTATCGCTAACTCACTCGGCACCAACCTGACGTCCCCTCCCCTCCATACTAATCCGTCTGCGAATGATTCGAATCTAGCAGCATCAGCAGAACCTGTCAGAAACGATACCCCTAAGATTCAAAGAATGATCGACCAGGCACCAAGCGGAGGCAAAATCGTAATACCGCCGGGAGTTTATTATATAAATAAAAATCCGGAGCATGTGGTCTATACGGATTACGGGAAAAGTTACTCCGCTCTGAAGATCAGCAAACCTATTACAATCATAATGAATGACGTCATATTCAGAACAAAAACAAATGATGCATACGGGGTTTTCTGGATATTTGAAACATCTGATGTGCACTTGAAGGGTGGAAGATTTACAGGGGACGCACTGCCAACGGATGGCTCTTATGCATCCAGAATTGCCGTACTCGTCCAAGAAAGCGAAGATTGTTTGATTGAAAATATGACCATGAAAAATTTCTCGCAAGGCGTCAATTTATACAAGTCAAACAAAAGCACAGTCAGGCATGTCGTGACTGAATATAACAAAGGTTCCGGCATTATCAGTATTCGATCCAAGAACTCCATCATCAGCTCCAATACAATAAGCAATTCCGGTGACGGCCATCTTTCGCTATATGGCGGAGGAGAATACAATACAGTTTCCAATAATACGGTTTCCGAGAATCGTGCTGGCAAGAGCGATCAGCAAGGAATAACGCTGGAAGCGGAAAAGTATAGTATGATTAAAGGAAATACGGTGACAGGCTTTTACTATGGCATCGATATTAAAAATGATTCCAGATACTGCAATATTACACAGAATACAGCCACGAATAACCGATATAACATCGCTCTAAGGTTGGGAGATCCCAACAGCAAACAGCTGCCTAGCCATAACATCATTATTTTCAAAAACAACGCGATGGATCCCCGTAAAGGTGGACCGAACGCCGGCATCTACGTTTCCTATGCGGGAGGCGGACATATTATACAAGGCAATACAACCAACATAGGCAAGCTGATTTATGGCAGTACAGTTATTGAAGAAGATATGCGAAACAAATTCGTTAATTTCGCATCCAATATCTTGAAATAAATCAAACAGTGGTCCTTACAGCCAAATAAAAGAGCGCCCGATCAACAATCCGGCGCTCTTTTATTTGCGTACAAGCAAATAAGCATGAAAAAATGCCCCTATACACAAAGGTATAGGGGACTTGGCCTTGCAGTTAAGTACGAATTAAGAGACCGGAGGCGTATCGGTAATATCAAGGTCACTTGGAGATACGGAGTCGATGTACTTCGAACCTTTACCCTCGAGCGTTCTGCTCACTTGCAATGTTTCCAGGGTTGGTTGTTCCCAGACATTCTTCACTTGTTGTTCCATGTTATCACCTCCTTTCATTAGCGATTTATCCGTTTGCATGCGGCTGATGGTCGCTCTCTATTTGGGATGTGATTCTATAAGTGAAATCAGACTTTCCTCCAGTCTTGACAGGAGCGGCTCTTGATTGGCCTTAATAAAGCCTGATTGATCTTCCAATGCTGCGATTCAGGTTGGGTGAGTGGAGCGAGCCTCGCTTCTTATGGCGACGTCTGCTGTCTCATCCTTCGCCAGCACCACAGGAACGGCCGCAAGGGGAAATAGAGCAGATGCAGCTGTTTGGGCAAAGGCAAGGTTTCAAGATCCCGGTTGTTGGGATACATCAGACTGACAATCAAATACCATTTTTGCGGCATGGATCTTAAGGAGAACAAATATTTCCGGTAATAAATGTCCAGATCTTTGGGGACCGGGGACAATGTAATCATATCCTTCATAAAAACTATTGCTCCCTGTGCGAGCCTGCTTGAATGCAGACCGGCCGTGAGGGGCTTCATCTCCATCGTAATCGGCGTGTGGAACAGCTCTGCAGCTAATAGAAGTGCCTGTCCTCCCACTTGTATGGAATCATGTCTCATCATAATACGGAGGACATTGGACCAATCCAGCTCTTGCCGGACCATATGATCGATGTCTGCCAGCCAGCGCAGTCGGAACCAGCCGTGACGCGCGCCATGCAGGGCAAGAAAGAAAAACAGATCTTCATTACCTAATGTGTAAGCAAAGGGTCCGGCCTGAGAGCTCGCTCTTCTTCGTTCCCACAATTCATCAAAGGAAGGTTCCTTTCCCTTGTCGGGATTCAATCTCCAGTGCAGCTCGATCTGGATTTTGCTATCCGGATGGGTATAGGAGATATGATGAACTCTCCACTTCCAGTCACTGAGAACCCGCACTTCATCGCTGTCCAGAACGAACCCGCTTTGAAGCAAAAGCTGTTCGGCCTTCTCCACATCCTGCAGCGGCACAAGAATATCCAGATCCTTGCAGGTCCGAAGAGAGAGATCGCCATAAAGGATTTCCGATAAAACCGGTCCTTTCAGCATCAGGGAGCGGACATGCTCCTCATGGAACAGGGCGCAAACCTTATTCATTTCAGCTGTCAAATGAAGCATTTTGAATACATTGCCGGTATAGTCATGCTGCAGCGCATCCACAACCTCGGCAGGAAGCCACTGCCTATCCATCCTTTTGGTCTGAAGATAAACAGTCGGATACACACGATGATGCCTCACCAATTGGATGAATTTCTCCCAATCCACAGGTCCGGCATTTTGGAGCAGGCTTTCCTGCAGCTCCGGATCGGGATCAGCACCGGCGAATGAAAGCATAAGCATGAATTCTTTTGAAAATACACTTAAATCCAGCTTGGATGTTTTATTCATAACAAATGCTCCTTTGATCTTACGCCGCAGTCAGGTTAAATGTCATTGGCGAATTCCAACTTGCGGCTGACAAGCTGAATAATATGAGATGCCAATTCATGAGCGGTAAACCCGGCTGTAGGTCGGCGCAGCTGGAAGACTTCACAATGCTTGGCGATGCTTGCCGTGCCTGCAAAATGCCATTGCTCCAAATGCAGAAGCGAGATGAAATAACTGCGGTATGTATGAAGCAGCAGCAAGGGGAGGCGGTTCAGCATCTTAACGGGCTGAATATCCCAGGTTGCGCCTTCTGTCTTCACAAGTTCAAATACACCGCCCAATGGTACAGGTTCCGCATAAAATTTGGCGGCAACCGGTACCGCAAACTTGGTCACTTCCTCATAAAGCGGCACGAATCCGCTGGATTCCATTCCCAGCTGGTCGATGCTTTCCTGCCATAATTTCTGCTGCGGATAAGCCGGAATAACGGTCGGTCCGCTTGCCTCGGCCAACGAGACTGCTATGACATCATCTGTCAGCAGCGGATAGCCTTGGCTGAGAAAGGCGGCAGCCAGCGTTGATTTGCCAGCTCCTGAATCGCCTACAAAAGCGTATGCCTTGCCTTCTATGACCACTGCGCTCCCATGCAGAGGCAGCAGATTCCGTTGGAACAGCAGCGCTCCCATGCAGGATCCCAGCAAATAGACGCGTATCTTTTTCTGATCCGCATCAGGCATAGGAGATACAACCACTTTGCGGCCTTCTTGAATGCTGTAGACAGCCGTGCCCGGAATGTAGAAAAGCACACGCCCATCCTCGAAGATACAGAAATGGCGATCCATGGCTCGACCCTCATTCCATATAAAGGACAAATCGCCTTGTACAATTTCAACATCGATGTTTTCTGTCCGATTCGTGGAACGGATCAACTCAGGCAGCGGGATTTCACTGGTTAACCGCATACCGAAGGCTGTATAGATCGTCTTCTCGGCTGTAACCATGATCATCACCCTTCAAGGCTGGAATAAATCCTATACTTTCACGCGTATGTCAACAAGGGGCCCTTAGTCCATGGACGGCAAGAATAAGGGCCATGGGATGTTTTTCCTTAGGAAGGATCGTAGATGTCGCTGTCGGACGGGGTAACGATATCGATTATTTTTGTACCCTTGCCTTCCATCGTCAGCTTCACTTCAAGGACTTCAAGACTTGGTTCCTGCCATGATTTCTTCACATGGTTTTCCAATGCCATCACCCCCTCTCCCATCCCTTGCACAGCTACAGCCGGCTGAGAAACCGGTTGACAATCACGCTTCGCATCAGAAGTCGGATATCCGGATCGAAGGCTTCGTCCGGCCTGGGGCTGTCGCCAATCTTGGCAAGCGCCGTCCGGATCGCATCCACATTCAAAAATTCCGCTGCAAGAGGACTGCCGCACAGCTGCTGAACCTCTTCCTTGAAAGGCTTCCATACCGGGATCATGCGGTGGACCCAATCCGCGCCCTGAACCCCCCGCACCCGCTGATTCAAGCGGACCTTATCCGGCAGAAGGCCTTTGGTCGCTCTGCGGATCAGCGCGCGGTCCATGCCGTTCTTGACATATTGGTCAATCGGCACCGACAGGCAGAAACGGACCACTCTCGGGTCGCAGGTCGGATCCTTCTCCCAGATTGAGTATTTCAGCGAAAGCTTGGTGCCTTTCGTCCCCCGCAAATTGGCAATCATCAGACTCTCCAGATGGCTTCGCCGCGCTTCATTGTAGTCTCTTTTCAGAAAACCGCTGAGCGCTTCATCATGCTCCAGGAGCCTATCCACCACTTTCGTTTGCCGGGCAAATTCGGGATTGATCATGCGGGGAAGCTCAGACTCTCCTGTGGCAACCGATTGTTCCGCCACGAAAGGCCTCGCCTGCTTCCCGATCAGACGCATCAGATAGGATCGCCCGATTCCCCTGCGCTGGCTGAACATATGCAGTTCCCGGTAGAACTGCAGCCATCGCATTCTTTTCAGCAGCATGGTGTAATACTGAATCGCAGGTCCCCAGGAGATGGTCTGGTTGCCTCTAGCCCCGGTCAGGAGCATTCGGACCCCCTGCTTCGCAGCAGATTCATAAATGCCTCTGATCCAGAAGGTGTTCTCGAAATATTTGTAGGGCATCTCGAGAAGCTCCAGCCAGTCGTCCACCTCCGAAATCGGACTTCTTCCGGGAAAATCCAGATAGTGGCTCTTAATATTTCCTACATGCTCCACCGTTGCCTGAATATATTCCCGCTCGTCTGCAACTCTGCCGCGAGTCGTCCAATCCTCAAAATCCGATACGGGCACGTAGCTGTACGTGTGCAAAGCTTTATTTTCCCTGGCGAGCGCGCTTGAAGCGAAGCTTGCGATCGTTCCCGAATCAAGGCCCCCGCTGAGCTTGGCGCCAACCTGGCCGTACGAGCGGATGCCCGATTGGATGGACGATTCGAACACTTCACGAAACGCTTCTTCGTATTCCTCATCCGATTTCAGGATAAGCGGCTCGGCGGGCATTACGCTTCCGTAACGCGACAGGGCAATCTGACCGTTCTTCACCGTAAGGGTATGGGCAGGCGGCAGCTGCCGGATTCCCTTATACAGGGTTGACGACGTGTCGGTTGATTCGATCATGACCGGAATGGACAGAAATTCGGCCAGCCACATCCGGTTCAATTCCTTCGACGTTCCCGGCAGCGTCTGCAGAGGGCCGATCGTCGTACAGAATGCGAACCGCTCCTGATTCTGATCAAAATAAAGCGTCCGGTTGCCGAATAAATCTCTTGCCCCGAACAGGAGCCGGTTCGCTTCATCCCAGATCATAAAGGTGAAATCGCCGATCAGATAGCCGGGAGCCTCCATTCCCCATTTGCGGTAAGCAAGCAAAATGAGATCGCTGTCGGTTAACAGCTCCTTATGGGAAATCCCGACGCGCAGCCTGCTGAGCAGCTCATTGCGGTTATCCAGAACAGCGTCCGCCGTTATCGCCAGCCTGCTCTCCGGATCATAGAAGGGCAAGCGTTCATGCACGGATTCGGGCGTCACCCACTGGGCAAGGCAGCCAAGCGAAACAGCGCCTTCCTGCCAAATACGCGTATCATCAGCGGGATAGCGCTCAAGCGATTCCATGAGATGATGAATCTCATCTGCCTTGAAATGATCATTATTGTGAGACACAATCCCAGCGATTGCACTCATCTTTTTTTACCGCCGATCAAATAGGTCGAGGCCAGATGAGACAATTGATTTCCGAATGGAATCATCGATTTCACCCGTTTTATCTTTTGCTTGGTTGCTTCCAGCTGGGATTGCAGACGTCTTTGCTCCAGATAGCTTTTTTCCAATCGCCTTTCCAGGGAACGAAGAGTAATTTGCAGCTGCAGCTGCTGCGAATTGACACTCTGCTGCAGCTCCGGCAGGGTCATTTCACTTGCAGCGCTGTCGGCGGCGTCCGTGTAATCGCTTCTCAGCTGATACCCGTCCGACCAGCTGCAGCCGGACGCGTCAATGAGCTGCTTCCTGCGCAGCTGAAGCAGTGCCGCATCAGGCTCCAGTTGAAATGTTGTACCGGTGATCCGCTGCGCTTCCTCCAGCTCCTCGGTATAGCCAAGATCGTGGAATATTTTCGCCCCGATCGCCCGGCAGTACATTTCAATTTCTTCTTTATCCAAAATTTCTTTCCAGCTGTGCAGGGAATCCAGATGCGGCTCATTATGATGAGTGACGAATGGATCGCCTACCCCCATGCTGTAATACAAATCCGATTTTGCCGTGTCCTGAAAATCGCCGTATTTCTCAAGGCCCTCTTCATACGACAAGCCGAGGAAGCTGCAAAGCTTTTGCAATTCCGCCTGCGGCCGCTTGACCATTTCTTCGTAACGCAGATGGTAGGCATATTTGCTTTTGACGGAGAAGTAATCCAAATATCGGAACAAACCCACAGTGATATCTGTCATTTTAATGTTGAAACCCGGATTCAGCAGATCTTCCTTCAGGTTGAAGCGGTCATTGACATGCTTATTCACTTTTTTATAGGAAGAGATAATGGACAATGGATTGCGGATCAGCCAGATCCTCTTGGATTGCGGGAATAACGAATCGATAAATTCAAGATTGTAATAATACCTTGGCGATTTATCGATCAGCATCTCTGCTCCGCTGCTTTGCAGCAATCCGTTATAGACTTGGAGAGAGAAAGCCCGGCTTGCATTCTCGAACGTCTGTTTCGGAAGAATGCCATGATAGAACTGCTTGATAATTCCATTGCCTCCATAGGGGCGATGCGCAGCCACCTGCAAATCGCTGAGTCCCATCAGGAACCACATCTCCTGGGTTGCAAATACCTTGCTGTGGTTTTGCAGCATCACGGTTGCCAGCGAGCTGCCGCTCCGGGGAGTACATAGTAAAAATATAAGATTATTACCACGATTGTTGATCAAGTTGATCCCCCCATAGAGCGTTTTGCTACTTAATGTTTCAATTATACACTAAATGATACATTTTGTAACTATGATTACAGCATAAATCCTCTTTTTACTAAAACTTTAGTCAAAAAGAAATTAAAAAACATTGGAATATTGCCGACGAACGGCAGCTATTAAAAAGACAGCTGCGGCGTTTGTTCTTTTACGCCGTTGTTCATGTTCGGCCGCCCTACAGAATAATAAACCAGCCCCGTATTCTCCAGTTCCTCTTCCGTATATATGTTGCGGCCGTCGATCAGGTTCGGCCTTGCGAGCCATGCCTGAATCTCTGTCGGCGAGATATTGCGGAACTCTTTCCATTCCGTCAGAACACATAGTGCATCGGCATTTTGAGCTGCGTCTTTGGCTGAATGGCAGTACTTCACCTTGGCGTGCTCAAGATTCTGCCGGAAATTATCTGTCGCGATCGGATCATACGCCTTGACAACCGCACCGCGCTGCAGCAGAGAAGTGATAATCTCAAATGCCGGCGAGTCTCTTACGTCGTCTGTCTCCGGCTTGAACGCGAGGCCCCATATGGCAATTGTCTTCCCGCTCAGATCATCCAGAATGGTTTCCAGTTTGCGGATGACATTAAACCGCTGGTCACGGTTCACCTCAACAACCGATTTCAACAATTTGAATTCATAGTCGACATGTCCGGCAATCTGGATCAGTGCCTGTGTATCTTTCGGGAAACAGGAGCCCCCGTAACCGATGCCCGCTTTCAGGAAAGAGGAGCCGATCCTTTTGTCATGTCCCATACCCTCGGCAACCAGCGTAACGTCGGCTCCGACCTTCTCGCAAATATTGGCGATCTCATTAATGAACGATATTTTGGTCGCCAGAAAGGCATTGGAGGCGTATTTAATCATTTCCGCGCTTCTGACATCCGTGAACAGGATTTGATCCGTCAGAGGCCTGTGCAGCTCCTCGATCATTTGACGCGCTTTATCGCTTGTTGTGCCAATAATAATGCGGTCCGGATTCATCGTATCCCGTACTGCCGATCCTTCTCTGAGAAATTCGGGTACGGATGCGATGGAGACCGGATGAAGCGAGAACTGTCTGAACTCATTTTCAATCTTTTCATTGGTGCCCACAGGTACCGTACTTTTGGTCATGATGACCTTGGGGCCGTTAATGGATAGCGCAATTTCCCTCGCCGCTCCCATAATATAAGTCAGATTGGCTTCCCCGTTTGGAAGCGATGGCGTACCGACCGCCAGAATGACGATATCGGCATGTTGTACCGCTGCGGTCAGATCTGTCGTGAAGCGCAGCCTTCCTGCTTCGGTATTCTTCTCGATCAGCTCCTTGAGTCCCGGCTCATAAATCGGAACTTCTCCCCGCTGCAGCAGTTCGATCTTCTCGCTCAATTTGTCCACGCATGTAACATCATTGCCCAAATCCGAGAAACACACACCAGATACAAGCCCAACATAACCGGTACCAATAACAGCCAGTTTCATCTTTAGCACTCTCCCACTTTGTACTGCTTCTCTTTTACATCACCAAGCCGCCTATAAAATTGCTTATATCCTGCACCGCATCCTGCGGAAATTCACTGCTTGCTTGCGATTCACCCTGCTGACCAATGTATGCCGGAACAGGCTCCTTTATATCCGCATGCTTTAACTGGCCCCATCCCATCAGACGGTAGGGGTGCCGGCCGTTCAATGCCTCAATCGTATTCCTGTCCTCGGCAAAGAGGCTGCGATCCAGCAAAATCAACGGTTTGTTCAGCATAACAGCCTCGCTTACCGTTCCCCAGCCGGGCTTGGTAATCACAATGTCCGACATGGCAACGTAATGCTGGGATTCCGTGTAACCCTCCGGTATCCGGATCACATTCGCACGGTCGACCGCCATATTGCTCGATACGATGAAACGGCAGCTCTCATCCTCCCACAGGGACAATTGGGAAAGATCATCGACCGTAATGCTCATTCCAAGTGCAAAGAAGACAATCATTCCGGAGCGGTCAGGCTGTATCTCCTTGCGGAGCCTGTCTAGTTCCTTATCGTCGGACCGGCGGCAAAAGAAATCCGTTCTGATTCCGCCATGGCGTCCCCAAGGGGGTTCATTCCCCGAGCCTGGCAGGGCGATAAAATAATCCATTTGCGAATATGCCTCGTATAGCGGTTCGAGGAGCGGTTCATTCAACATCTGTTTGTAAGCTGTAAACCAAGTAAAATTAGACAAGCCGACGGATCTTACGTTTACTAGATTTGCAGCCAACAAAGGGATTGGTGAAATATCCGAAATGACCAGGCTCACCTTATTTTGCCGGAGAAACATGCATTCCCTGTCCACTTCCTCAGGGAATGCAGCGATGTATTTCGTATATTGCAGCTTCAGCAGCTCAAGATCAGGTTCAATGGAGCCCGCCTTCAGGCAGTAGCCGAGGTCGCTGGCGGCAGAGCGGTATTCAATCTCCGCTTCGCGGCAGTCCTTCAACGATTCCTTTATAAATCCAAGCGATCGGGAAGAGCAGACAATCAGTCTGAGCCTCGTTTGCGACTGCTTCGCCAGCCTGCGGATAACGGCTATGCTGCGCGCGGCATGCCCATACCCATAATCAGAAATATAGTAACAAATTGTTATCATAAAAGCCATGGACCTTTCCTTACAGCTTGATGCAGTGCTCTGTCACTTCGTCCCATGTCGTGTAGATCTCAACCACCTGATTGACATCCTGCTCAACGCCGCTCTGCACCACGATAATTTCCAGCTCCGAGATGGCGCGGACACTATGCAGGGTCTTCATTGGGATGTGAAGCACGTTGCCCGCCTGAACCTGCATGAAATTGCCGTTCTGGACGAATTCACCCTCGCCCTTGACAATCGTCCATACTTCCTCCCTGTTGGAATGAAGCTGATAGCTCAGGTTCTTGCCCGACTTGATGCAGACTCGCTTGGTGAGCACACAGCGGCCGTTCTCGTATTTCTGGTCATCCAGAATGCGGTGCCAGCCCCACTGCCTTTCCTCGTACATCGGTCCTTGATCGTAATTGATGAAATCCTTAATGCGAGGACTTGCGCTCTTGTCCGTAACCAGAATGCCGTCCGGGCTGACAGCAACAACAACGTTGGACAAGCCGATAATGGATACAGGGATATCAATTTCATTGATCAGATGCGTATTCTCGCAGTCATGACTGATCGTGCCCCAGCCGATCTGATTGTTCTTCATCTCTTCCGTCAGTGTATTCCAGGTGCCCAGATCCTTCCAATATCCCTCATAAGGCAGGACGACGATATTGGCCGCTTTTTCCACCACTTCATAATCAAAGCTGATTTTCGACATCGTATTGTACTGCTTCGCCAGCTCCTCATAATGAATGGAATGCCCCCTCTGCTCCAGCAGTTGGATGACATAGCCAAGCTTGAAAGCAAACACGCCGCAGTTCCATAAGGCATGCTCCCTGATCAGCTCTTCCGCGTATTCCTCCGTAGGCTTCTCCAGGAAGCGGCTTACCGTGCGGTAGTCGGAAGTGTCCGTATCCTGCTCCTCAGGTATGATATAGCCGTATTTCGATGAGGGGTAGGTCGGCCGGACACCGATCAGCGCAAGATCGGCATCCGAAGAACGAAGCACCGTCTCCAACTGTTTCACGGATTCGAAGAAATGATTTTCGACAAAAGGATCGACAGGCAAAATCGCGATGACCTCATCCAGACTGACGCCCTGAAATGAATAAAGATACGTGGCAGCCAAGGCAATGGCGGCGAACGTATCTCTTCGTTCAGGCTCTATGATCAAAGGCACGTCAGAGCTGATCTGACTTTGCATCATTTCGATCTGCGATTTGCTGGTGGCGATATAACTGGAGTCTCCCAGGCCATTGGCCTTGATCTGGCTCCAGACCCTCTGGACCATGGATACCATTTGGTCATCGTCGTTTTCCAGCACCTTTAGAAATTGCTTCGACCTTGCATCATTGGATAAGGGCCATAAGCGTTTTCCGGAACCTCCGGACAACAGAACCAGTTTCATCCTAACACTTCCCTTCTTCCAGTACTGTTCAGGCAGTTTGCTTCTGCGGCTCATACTTATAGATCCGAATGTTGCGATCTCACATTTTCTTCAATTCGCCTGATTCGCCGAACACTACTGATGTCCGCTTGCTGTCCGCATCGGAAATGGTGGACTTCCTTTGATGTCCTTTCATCCGGCTTAATAAATGAAAGGTCAAATTTTGAATGATTTTACTTTTTCGCAGCAGAGCCAGCAGCATGATAGAGATAATATTGTTAACCGTCCATTTTTCTTTCACGCTTAGCTCATTAAAATAAGAAGACCCTTCTAAATCCTTTTGCGTTAATGAAATAATCGAAAGTCTCCAAAAAATTAATGAAAGTCTCTTCGTTCTTCCTCTGTATAAAGCACAATATACGCCGTGAGATTGAATAATATCTTTTTTTCCGTTCGACTGCTGATCAAAACATTGCCGCGCAATTTCCGCAAAATACATTTGCATGGAAATTTTACTGGAAGAGGCGCTGACGCCATCTGACAATGTATATCTTGTATATAAGACCTCGGGTACCACTGCAAAGTCTGTGTGTAAACTCATTCTTAGCCACAAATCATAATCCTGAGCGAATTTAAAATAATCCCGATATCCGCCTGATTTATCATAGACGCTTTTTCTAAACATCACTTCACCATGCAAAAATATGTTTTTATGGAGAAGTTGTTTTGAAATTCCTGCCTTTTCGTCGATGACGGGCTTGCTGATCATGAAACTGTTATTTACAACATTCTCATTTGCAACATGACATCCTACTACTCCAATTTCAGGCCTGTCTGTCAACACCTTAACCTGTTTCTCGATTCTTTCCGGTAATGAGATGTCTCCCGACCCGTGTATTGCGATGATATCATGTGAGGCACAACTAACCGCCTTCATAATAGACTTCACGAACCCTTGATTAGGATGTGAAATAATCTTCAGTCTCGAATCGGTGAAGGAATGCAATACTTCCAATGTGTTGTCTGTAGATCCATCATCAACAGCGATGATTTCAATGTCGGAATAGGTTTGATCCAACAGGCTCTGAATCGATGCTATAACATGCTCAGCCCTATTGTAGTAAATGGTAACGATCGATACCACTATTCAACACCTCGTTTAACATGGTTGGCCTGGAATCAGATGTTATTATTTGGAGGAAATGCCATTTTCACTTTTTACGTCGTAATACTGCAAATACCAATCAAGAAATTTATCTAAGCCTTCTTCAATTGAAGTTTGGGGTTTAAAGTCAATTTCTCTCACCAAGGCATCCACGTCCGCATAAGTCTCATGGACATCGCCAGGCTGCATCGGAAGATATTCCTTGTTTGCTGTTCTATTAAGCTTCTTCTCAATGACAGAAATAAAATGTTTCAATTCCACTGGATTATTGTTTCCTATATTATAAATCCTGTATGGGGCTGTGCTTGTGCTTGGATCAGGATTATCGCTGTTCCAATGCGGATTTGGTTCGGCCTTTTTGTCAATAAGCTTCACAATTCCATCGACAATATCATCAATATAGGTGAAGTCGCGTTTCATATTGCCGTGATTGAATACTTTTATTGTTTCGTTGTTTAAAATGGCTTTAGTGAAGGAGAAATACGCCATATCAGGCCTGCCCCACGGCCCGTATACCGTAAAGAAACGAAGGCCGGTTGTCGGCAATTTATACAAATGGCTGTAAGTGTGAGCCATAAGCTCATTCGCTTTTTTCGTTGCTGCATACAAACTTACAGGATGGTCTACGTTATGTGTTACAGAGAATGGCATTTGGGTGTTTGCACCGTATACCGAGCTTGAAGACGCATAGATCAGATGTTCAGCTTTATAATGCCTGCATGCTTCCAGGATGTTCATAAAACCCGTCAGGTTGGAATCGATATATGCCCTTGGGTTTGTGATACTGTAGCGGACTCCCGCTTGCGCCGCCAAATGCACCACCACCGAGACTTCATGCTGCTTGAAAATCTCCTCAATCTGCTCGTAGTTCTCCAGTTGGCACAAATAGAATTTGAACTGACTATGCTGCTTTAATAACTCCAGTCGGGAATGCTTCAGAGCAGGGTCGTAATAATCGTTGACACTGTCCAATCCAATAACTTCGCAGCCTTCACCCAACAGTTTGTTGGCCAGATGAAATCCGATAAAACCGGCTGCTCCGGTAACCAATATTTTAGCCATTCGTTCTACCCGCTTTCTTCGGCTGCTGTTACCTCTTCAGGTCGCTCCGCTTCATAATAAGCAAATCCTTGATTTTCACGCCGGTATTGCGCGAATAGATGACCAAGAACAAGAGACCTCCGATAACATAACTAATTGAAGATGCCATTGCTGTTCCGTTAATATTGTAAAGCGGAATGAAAATAAAATTTAAAACCACATTCAGGATTAACGGAAGAATATATGCTGCCAAGGCAAAAAGCGGTTTCCCACGTCCTGCAAGATCAGCATTCAGCACTTTAAAGAAAAACATAATAAAGATGCCTGGAAGAAGCAGCCTGATCACTTGCGCAGCATCGGCAAACTCTTTCCCGTACAGGATATTAACAATAACTGATGAAAATAAAGCAATAAATACACATACCGCCAAAGCCACAGGAAGGAGCATTCGCAGCAGTTTAGCCGCTCTGTTAATAGCCTCCTGTTCTGTTTTGCTGTTGGCGCTTTTGGCGAAGAGCACCATTCCGACCGCTGCAGGAAGCTGCCAGATCAATTCAGCCAGTACGGTTCCAACGGTAAAAATGCCAATGGATCTTACATCCGAGAATTGTTCCAGCATCATAATGTTTATTCGATAATTTAGCTGCAGTACGAACAGCGCTAAGGCATAGGCGATACCTTTCTTTATAAACTGAACAGGAAGTCCCTTAATATATCCGATCTGAAACGGCGCCAGTTTTCTGACCATCAGATAGGATTGAACTGCAATCATAAGGGCAAGCAAGAAATTCACAAGTGTTGCTCCTAGTATGTCAAGACGCAAAAGACCAACCAGAACAACAACAAATGTAATATTGAGCCCTGTATTCCACAGCTCCAAATTGTTAATGTTACCGATTCTGTCTTTTCCTTGCAGGATTCCATTCGTATATCTGGTGAACAGGGTAAACGGAACACTTAGCAAAGCAATCAACAACAGCGTCCCGCTGTACTTCCCATAATAAAACAAACCATAATATCCGGAAACAATCAACAAGGAAATAATCGACATAACGATCCATATCAAATATGTCGTTTTAATAATATCAGTGAACTCATGGGCCTTCTGTCCGACAAAGTAGGCCGTAGCCTGCCGGACGCCAAGTTCGGCGATCGTGAACATCAGCGTAGGCACCAGAAAAATGACGGTTACAACGCCTCTGCCCTCGGCGCCCAGAAATCTGGCAAGCAAAACAGAGATCAGAAATCCGCCGAAAAGCGTAACTCCCCTCGTCAGAACAGTAGTGATAATATCTTTTACCGTCTTTGACGATATGCGGCGCGCTGTTGCCAATTCAACCAATTTTATCAACTCTTTTTTCAATAATTTTAGCCGGTACGCCCACCGCTACCGCATTCGGGGGAACATCCTTGGTGACGACGGCATTAGCGCCGATTACAGCATTTCTCCCTATCGTTACATTGCCGATAATTTTTGCACCGGCATAGATCGTCACATGATCCTCAATGATCGGGTAGCTTCTGCTCAGCCCCGGCTTGCCGTGACTTCCCAGCGTGACCTGTTGAAAGATCGTAACATTGTCGCCGATCATCACATCCTCCCCGATCACAACGCCAGTAGGATGCGGCATCTTGAGATTTCTGCCGATCTTCGAGCGCTCGGAGATATGACAGTGGAACATGACTTTGCAAAAATAAGAAAAGATCAGCATCAACACCTTATGAAGCTTCGATTGATGCTGAAAGTAAGTGATATGTCTGTAAAGGAACAGCACTTGAAAATTTATAGAAAAGAAGAAAGTGATCAGCTTTGCCTTCCTGGATCCTGAATTCGCACAATCCTGCAAATCCTGCCTGACCCGGCTTCGGAGATCACGAAATGTATGTTTTCCGTTCACATGGATTCCTCGGTTCCGTATTAGGACTGTTGGCTCTCAATGTTCGCGCCCAGCTGCTGCAGCTTGCTCACAATGTTCTCATAGCCGCGTTCAATCTGGCTGACATTGCTGATCACCGTCGTGCCTTCGGACACCAGAGCCGTGAGGATGCAGGATGCGCCTCCCCGGAGATCAGTCGCCTTCACTTCCGCACCCTTAAGCGGACGGCCGCCTTCAACGATTGCCGTATTTCCGAAGGAGTGTACGCTTCCTCCGAATTTCTTCAGCTCGTCGATATATTTGAAGCGCTCCGTGAACCGCAGATCGGTGATGGTGCTTTTCCCGTCTACCACGAATGCGAGGGCCGCGAAGATCGGCTGCATATCGGAATTGATTCCCGGATAAGGGGCCGTGAACAAATCGAACGAGCGCTTCGCTTTCTTGCCGGAAGCATATACCGAGCCGCCCCACTCGAATACGTCAATGCCGATTTCCTTCAGGAGCCTGGCGTCTTCTTTGATGAAATCCAGCGAGAAGTCGGGAATGCAGATTTCGCCTCCCGTCATCGTCGAAGCGATGATGTAGGTGACCGCCTCATCCCAGCCGGGCATGACCGAATAGCGGATACCGCCTTTGATGGATTTGGCGCCTTTGATCTGAACGACCCGGTTGGAGCATTCCACATCCGCCCCCATCAGGTTGAGCAGCTTGGCAAGCTCCATAATTTCTGGCCGCGTGTTGGCATTGAGAATGGTTGTTTCGCCATCTGCGATAGCGGCAGCGATCATGATATTCTCCGTCCCCGAAGTCGTTGGCAGGTAGAATTCAATTTCAGCCCCGATATTCCCTGATGAGGCGATATGGATTCCCTCATCCGTTTCCTCCACGGCGGAGCCAAGCTTGCTGAGCCCCAGAAGATGCAGATCATATTTGCGGTCACCGATTTTGCAGCCGCCCGGCATCGGCAGAAGCAGTTCGGACTTCAGCGCCGACGCCAGCCCGAGAAGCAGCAGCGAGTAACGGATTTCGCTTGCGATGGGGTTAATGCTGCCGCTTGGAAAGGCGCCTCTCGCACATGATACCGTTGTGCCGTCGACTTGAATCTCCGCCCCGGCTTCCTTGAGAACCTGAATCAAAATCTTCACGTCCCGCAGCTCTACCGGCACGTTGTCCAGTATGGTAGGCTCTTCGCCCAGGCAAGCCGCTGCGATCATCGGAAGCGCCGCATTCTTGGCACCCGACAGCTTTACCGTTCCCGACAGCACATTCCCTCCTGTCACTGCAAAGGTTTTGGTTTGAGTCATTGTCGTTATCATGTCTGAACACTCCCTATCCAAGGTTTTTTTTATATAGGCAAACCATTAAAACACGACTATTACATGTTCAATAACGGACTTTTTGTCAAGCGCTATTACATCGACAGAAGCAGCTTCCTGTATTTCTCCAACGACAGATCCCTTCGCAAATGCTGCTCCAGGTAGGCTCTGCCGCGTGCGCCGGTCGCTTCCAGCTCGCGCCGGTCGAGATGATACAGGACATTCAGCTGCCTGATCGTTTCCTCGTAATCCTGCGGCTCGGCCACGACGCCGCAGCCGCTTTTTTCAATCAGCCGGTGAGCCTCGCTGCCGCTCTCCAGAACGCCCAGCACGGATTTCCCAGCAGCCATGACGCCATAGATTTTACTTGGAACGGATACGCCTTTTATTCCCTTTTGATTCACGACCATATGAACGTCAGCTGCGTTAAGCGAATATTTCAGATTTTCTATCGGCTGATAGGGGAGAAAATAGACCTGCTCCAGGCTGTTCTCCTGCACGAACTGCTGCATCTGCTTCTTGACTGCCCCTTCACCGATAAAGACAAAAACAAGATCCTTCTTGTCCTTGAACTCCTTGGTGATCTTGATCACATTCTCCAGGTCGTAATAGAGGCCCAAATTTCCCGAATACATCACAATAAACTTATCCTGCCAGCCGTTCTCCGCAATAAACTCGGCGACCTTGGGATGCTTCTTGGACAGCGGGATAATTTCCTGTTCGTTCGTCCAGTTGTTGATCACTGTATTCTCTGTGACCTTCTGGTCGGCGAAACGCCTCATCAGCGTCTCCTGCATATCCTGGCCTACAGTAATGATGTGATCCGCATATTTGCAATTCAGCGTATCCATCCACCTTGCCGCCTTGAACAGCTGCTTGCTCTTGGAGAATCCTACTGCCTCGGCCTGTTCAGGATTGAAATCCTGAATGTTATAAATATGCTTCGCTCTTTTGAAAAACTTCCCAAGCGATCCAATCAACCCGCCCAGTATCGGCGGCTGGGAGATGGTATAAATAAAATCAAGATTCTTCTGGCGCAGAACCAGAATATTGGCATAAAAAAAGTAGGTTGTAATAAAGCGCAGCCTACTTAACTTGTTTTGTTTATCAACCTTGGGGAGCTTGATCCGAATGATGCTGATATTCTCCAGCTTGTCATGGGTGATCCGCTTGCTTTCCTCATTCTTCTCCCCCGCGTACCCGGGCTGCGCGGCAATAACGGTTATATTGAAGTCATGCTGGATGTGCAGGCATAATTCCGTCAGCAGTTGACCGGTTGAAGCGTAATCCGGATAGAAATAATTAATGACAAACACAATATTACGCTTCATGCCATAACCTCTTTCATTATTCGTTCTTTCAAGTATTTCGCAGGGTACCCGACATGAATCTCGCCTGCCGGTATATCCTTCATCACCGTGCTCCGCGCTCCCGCCACGCCGAGCTCATAGACCGTTACGCCGGGGCAAACGAACACATCGCTCGCAATCCATGCTCCATCCTTGATCACAATGGGCTTTACGATCAGTCCGAAAGCAGGATCATTAAGCTTATGGCTCCCGGTGCACAAGTACGAATGCTGCGAGATCACGCAGTTGCTGCCGACGATGATCTCGTCAAGGCTGTAGAACTCGACGTCATCGCCGATCCAGGAATGATCGCCAATGCTCACTTTCCAGGGATAGGTGAATTTGGCCGTCGGCCTGACTCTTACGTCGACGCCAATCTTCGCTCCGAACAAACGCAAGAGGCGGTTTCTGAACCCGTACATATTGTGCAGCGAGAATCTGAACACCGTGCCCTGCACGAACCACCATAGAAGCACAACAACGCCGCTGCGTCCCCGTGAATACCACGATTGATCATATTTTGACAAGTCCACATTCATCGGTTCAGACCTCATCCATTATGACTTCCAGCCGGTTGATGTAATCAATTTCCTTAAAGTTCTTCAGCGTCTTGCTTCTGTTCTCGCGGGCAAAAGCAGTAAGCTGGCTCCGGTCCGCAAGCAGGCCGGTTATAGCGGAAGCAAGCGCGTCGGGATTTTGCGGTTGTACCAGAAAACCATTATGGGAAGTTACGATATCAGGAATGCCTGCATGCTTGGTCGAAATAATGGTCAGTCCGTTTCCCATCGCCTCGATAATGGAAATCGGCTGCCCCTCGTTCGGGTAATAAGTAGGTAGTGCAAACACGTCACATCGAGCGAGCAGTTCTTTCTTGCTTTCCCCTGCCACGATTCCGTAATATCGAACCGAATTTTCTAATTGATGGTGTTTTACAAAATCAAAGAATTCCTTCTCATCCTGTGCGTTATAAAATTTTCCGGCAAAATGAAAATGGACCGGATTGTCCTTGAGCTGCCTGGCTGCAAGCAGCAAATCGAAATATCCCTTGCTCTTGATAAAATTGCTCAAATAAAGGACGTCCAGCTGCTCTTTGCCTGCTGACAGCTGATTCAGCTTAGCTTCAAACTCCGTCTCGCTCAGCAAAACATCATCCTCAATGCAATTCTCGCAAACCCTGATCTGCTCCGGACTAAGCAGCCCTGCGAACAAATCCCGGAGACCGTCGCTCAGAACGATCATAATATCGATCCGCGACAGCAGTTTCCGGTTCATCATTCTCTGAACGGGGTTGAACTGCTTGTACAGCTCCTTGTAGTAGCCGCCGTGGTAATGGATAACCACTCTTTTCTTCTTGCGCAGCAGCCGCCATAATATGAACATATCGCGAAGATTGCCCATCTTAGTTTGGGAGATGGTGAAATAATAAATATCAACATCGATGCTCTCCACCTTGTTGATATGCGCTGCGATTTTTTTATTATCCTTGATATCAACATACGAGAGATCATACTTCTCATTGAACAGCTTGGAATTAATAATGGTTTGCAGCGCCTTGGACAACCCATGCACCGGCGGTGGAAGCTGGCCAACCAAGCAAATTCTTTTCATCATTTTCACCCTGCATCATCTTAAAATTAATTAAGGGCCTGCGTGAATGCTCCACTGCAAGCCCTTAACGGTCCGCACGACTTGCTAATTTAGGAGGAAGCCCGATAACACTCTTGCTGGTTTTCCCCACTATGGTGTGAAGCTGATTAAAGCAAAAGAAAAACACGACTCCGTAGGATGTAAGCTTGAACAGTGTTATGGGATCATAGGCGAACCATCTTGGAATGGTGCAAAGAACCATCACGAGATAAAATTGCAGATACTGATTTTTGGCCCGATACACCCGGTTGAATAGGATAGCCAGAAAGATAGCAATCAGAATCGTTCCGGCGTAGGAAAGCCACACATAAAAATACGTGCTGATTAGCCCGCCTCCGCCGGATTGGGCATACTGTGCGGAAAGTGATGATAAATTCGCCCCGCCCGTTGCAAACTTTGAAGGTAAAAATATACGCTCGATGAAACCAATAAAGGAACGCGAACGAACCATGTCACTGAACACCTGTTCTTTGATTAACCCAATATAAACGGCGGAATTGTAAAACACATCACCTTGATTACTTTGTAAAAATCTCGATCCATCCTGACCTGTTTTAAACAAGGAGATCGTTCCTGTACTCACCCGGATATCAGCGAATATGGTCATGACCAAATAGCCGACTATTGAACCCAGGGAAAAGAACAGATTGGATATTTTCTTGTGATCGACATACAAAATAAATAAGAGAAGAAGCATCTGAAGGGACTCGATCCGTCCCTCCGCAACCGTATTTTTGACAATGAACAGAATGGACAGAACAATGATCAACAGGTTCCTTGCCTTGATTTTTCCAGAAAATAAATAAGCCAAGGCAGTGAAAATAAGAAAATACTCATTAATAGCAAGACCTTGAGTCAATTGAAATCCTTGTCCCTCAACCAGGCGATGTCCTGTTTGACCGATAATGAGAATAACAGACATTGCAAATACTCCAAGACCATAAACAATGGCATTGTCTTTGTTTGGAAGCCGGTTAATAAATATTTCTTTGTTTTTGTTGATATCTTTTTTTAGAAACAAGTATAAGACCAGCAGGAACAGCACATGCAGGAACATGGCGAATTCGAATATATCCTCCTTCTGAAACCGTTCATAGAAGGTGATATTAATGCCGAATGAAAAATAAGGCAGCAGATTCAACGTATAGGTGAGAATAAACAAAAACATAATTTGCAGAATTTTGCTGTTTCTCACCCGGTAAATTAAAGCTATATTTACGAGAATTCCATAATAAAGAAAGATTTCCGCCGATTTAAAGTAATACCAGGCGCTTAAGCAGATGACGCCTATCCCGAATATGAAATATTTCGTGATGAAGTCCTTGCTTATTGCTTGGGCCTTTAGATCCATTGAAGTGCTTTCCCTTGGCTTTGTATGGCTTCCATTCGCTTCAGGTCCGATTGAACCATCATCTTCACCAGTTCTTCAAAGCTTACTTTCAATTCCCAGCCCAGCTCTTCCTTGGCTTTGGTGCAATCGCCAAGCAGCAGATCCACTTCCGCCGGACGCATAAACTGCTCATCCATGACCACATAATCTCTCCAATTAAGACCGACGGAAGAGAAAGCAATCTCGACGAATTCCTGCACCGTATGGGTTTCTCCAGTTGAGATCACATAATCATCCGGGGTGTCCTGCTGCAGCATCAGCCACATCGCGGCGACATAGTCGCCAGCAAATCCCCAATCCCGCTGTGCGTCCAGATTTCCCAGCCTCAGCTCGTTGGCAAGACCAAGCTTGATTCTGGCCACGCCGTCAGTTACTTTTCTCGTCACAAACTCCAGCCCTCGTCTGGGCGACTCATGATTGAACAAAATGCCGGAGCAAGCGAACATATTATAGCTTTCACGGTAGTTCACCGTAATCCAGTGGCCGTATAACTTTGCTACGCCGTAAGGGCTGCGCGGATAGAAAGGCGTGCTTTCCTTCTGCGGAGTCTCGACCACCTTGCCGAACATCTCACTGCTGGAAGCCTGATAGAATTTGGCCATCGGCTTCATAATACGAACCGCTTCAAGCATATTCGTGACTGCAATAGCCGTCATCTGGCCCGTTGCGATAGGCTGCGGCCAAGAGGCTGCCACGAAGGATTGTGCGGCAAGATTATAGACCTCATCCGGATCCGAGACCCTGACCGCTTCAATAAGCGAAGCCAGATCGTTCAAATCTCCCGAAACCCAGTTGATTTGATCCTTGATATGGATAACATTCTCATAGTTAGGCGTGCTTGTGCGTCTGCGCATGCCGTATACCTGATAGCCTTTTGATAGTAACAATTCAGCCAAATAGGAACCATCCTGACCGGTTACGCCGGTGATCAATGCTCTTTTCATAATATTCCTCCATTTAATCGGATTTTAAGCCTGGATGAGAGTGTCCTGATTAAAGGCGCTGTACACCGAACGAAGTCCTTCATCAAGCGGAATTCTCGCTTTCCAGCCCAATGAGTTAATCTTGGTGACATCAACCAGTTTGCGCGGCGTACCATCTGGAATCGAAGCATTGAAGGAAATATCACCCTCATAGCCGACAATGGATTTGATCAGCCCGGCCAATTCTTTAATCTCGATATCTTCTCCGACGCCAATATTGATGATTTCATTGTCCTCATAATGCTCCATCAGGAACAGACAAGCCTCAGCGAGATCGTCCGAATGCAGAAACTCTCGTTTGGGAGTACCGGTACCCCACACCTCTACAGCCGGTGCGCCGCTTTGCTTGGCTTCATGAAATTTCCGGATTAATGCCGGAAGCACGTGAGAGGATTTCAAATCGAAATTATCATTGGGGCCGTACATATTCGTAGGCATCGCCGATATGAATCTTGTGCCGTATTGACGGTTGTATGACTTGCACATATTGATGCCGGCAATTTTGGCGATGGCGTATGGCTCGTTGGTAGGCTCGAGTTCACCTGTGAGCAAATACTCTTCCTTGAGGGGTTGAGGCGCATACTTTGGATAGATACAGGTTGAACCGAGGAATAACAGCTTCTTCACATTATACTGATAAGCGGCATCGATAACATTGGTTTGAATAAACAGATTATCGCGGATAAAGTCCGCCGGATAATCATTATTCGCCGCAATGCCGCCGACCTTGGCCGCCGCGAGAAACACGTAATCGATTTGCTCTTCCGCGAAAAACCGGAGCACAGCTTCGCGCTCCCTCAAATCCAGTTCCTTGCTTGTGCGGCAGACAAGATTCGTATAGCCCTCTGCCTCCAATTTTCGGAGAATGGCGGATCCAACCAGTCCTTTATGTCCGGCAATATATATTTTTGCGTTTAAATCCATGCTTCTCACCTCACTCTTTGGCTTATCTCTATATGTTCTAGAAAGCGTCTTTGGAACCAAGCAGCACTTTGACGGTTTTCAAAATAATCTTGATATCAAACAGGATGCTTCTTTGCTTGATATAAAGAAGATCGAGCTGAACCATTTCATGAAAGCTGAGGTCGTTGCGGCCGCCGACCTGCCATAAGCCCGTGCAGCCCGGTATGACTCTCAGGCGCAATTTGTCATAATTCGTATATTCCTCGACTTCCCTTGGGAGCGCAGGCCTGGGACCAACCAGCGACATGTCGCCGCGGATAACGTTCCACAGCTGCGGCAGCTCGTCGATGCTGGTTTTACGGATAAATTTGCCGATTCTTGTAATCCGCGGATCATCCTTCATCTTGAACATCGCACCGCTGATCTCGTTCTGTTCGAGAAGATTCGTCAGCAGCTCCTCGGCATTGGAGACCATCGAACGGAACTTGAACATCTTGAAGGTCTTCTCATGCTTGCCGACTCTCACCTGTTGAAAAAAGACAGATCCCTTGGGGTCCTCAAGCTTGATCATGATGGCGACAACAATAAATGCCGGACTGATTACAACCAGACCGATGAAAGCGAGGATGATATCCATTGCACGCTTCATCATCAAATAAGAACGTTTATTACTCTTCCGCTCCAGGCCATAGCTGCCATAGATGGAGCCGCTCTCCAGCGCAACCTCGGCTTCTTTATTTTGTGATGTAGGAGCCAATTGAAATCACCTCATCTTGAAATAATCTTATTTTTGGAATGTTCGCGCTCAAGAATGCCTTCCAGGGCCTCCAGCAGAGGCAATCTCAACTCATCTTTGCGAAGCGCAAAATCCAGGGTTGTCGTAATGAATCCCAATTTCTCTCCTACATCATAACGGGTGCCTTCAAAATCATAGGCGAATACGCCCTGCACCTCATTCAACCGCTGAATCGCATCGGTCAATTGAATCTCTCCGCCTGCCCCCTTTTCCTGCTTCTCCAGGAAGTAGAAGATTTCCGGCGTCAGTACATAACGTCCCATAATCGCCAGATTGGATGGTGCGCTCCCCAGCTTCGGTTTCTCCACAAAACGGTTGACCATATGAAGCTTGCCGTTGGAATCCACCGGATCGACAATGCCATAACGTTCTGTCTGCTCGTAAGAGACGGCTTGGACACCGATTACGGAACGGTTCGTTTTCTCATATTGATGAATCAGCTGCTTGGTGCAGGGTTCTTCCGAAACGACAATATCATCGCCCAGCAGAACAGCAAATGGTTCATCGCCGATAAAATTGCGCGCACACCAGACAGCATGACCGAGCCCTTTCGGTTCCTTCTGGCGTATGTAATGTATATCAACATTGGAGGATTTCTGAACCTCCTCCAGAATGCTTAATTTCCCTTTTTCCATCAAGCTTTGCTCCAGCTCCAGGGCGATGTCAAAATGATCCTCAATCGCACGCTTGCCGCGGCCGGTAACAATAATAATATCCTCAATACCAGAAGCGATGGCTTCCTCAACAATATACTGGATGGTTGGCTTGTCGACGATGGGCAGCATTTCCTTGGGCATCGCTTTAGTGGCGGGGAGGAATCTTGTCCCCATGCCTGCGGCTGGAATAATAGCTTTTCTCACTTTTTTCATTCAACTTCACCCTATCCTGTTATATTTTTTTATATGTTAAGTCTAGGTTGCTAAAAATGCGAGCTATCGATTTTATCTACAGAAAAATCGATAGCTCGAATTTTTAGAAAAACGGGCATCAAACCCGACCTCTCATCACACCCTTGACAATCATGTCTAAGGTTTCATAACCCACAGCGTGACCGAGTGCCTACAGTGATAAAGGTGCAGTAGACATTACCTATACACGCGCCATATTTTAGTTACTCAGCAGTACCATAGACATTTTTAAAGCTCGATTTGACATCTTTGCGGTTCAGGTTATTCAGAACAGCGCCGATAATCCGCGCATTGACATGCTCAAGGCTGGCTTTGGCCTTTTTGACCATTTCCTTCTCCGCCTTGCCCGCAGCCACAACCATAATGACCCCGTCGCAAAGCGAGCTGACGATCAGACTGTCGGTTACGGCAAGAACGGGAGGCGTATCAATCAGCACGATGTCAAAATGCTCCTTGAGATCCTTAATCAATGTGTTCATACGATGGTTGCCCAGCATCTCGGAAGGATTGGGGGGTATAGGTCCCGAGACAATTAAAGACAGATTATCAACACCTGTCGTTTTAAGAGCCTCCTGCCACTTGATTTGATCTGTCAATATATTAGTCAAACCGTTTCGATTATTTTGGGCAAGAACATGATGCAGAGATGGCTTTCGAAGATCAGCATCCAGCAGCAGAACCTTCTTGCCCTCCTGGGCATAAGCTACAGCCAGATTGCTGATGGTGGTTGTTTTCCCTTCATCTACTTGAGCGGAAGCAACCATAAGAACTTTCATGGGCGTATCAAGGAAAGAAAACTGGATATTTGTACGCAATTTGCGGTAAGCTTCTGAAATAGGCGACTTGGGATTCAATAACGTGATCAGATTACTCTCATTGGTTGATTGAGGCATAAGCACTTTCACCTACTTTCTTCTTTTTAGAAAGCGATGCTTTGCGCGGGCTGAGATCCTCTTTCGTTATATTCATAACAAGAGCCAGTGTGGGCAGGCCAAGCTCACTTTCCAATTCGTATTCATTCTTGAAGGTATTGTCGAGATAATCGAGCAGGAAAACTATACCCAGTCCTATCACTAATGAAAGGATGATAGCCACAAGGAAATTCATCAACGGACTCGTATTAAAAGGAACCGGAGAGCCCACCTCGCTTGCTTCGCTGAGTATCGTTACGTTGTCAATGTTCATAATGGTGGGGATCTGCTCCTTGAATACAAGCGATATTGCATTCACGCTCTTGGCGGCATTCTCGTAGGATACATCACTGTAAACCAAATTCATGATTTGCGAGTTATTGGCAGAAGCCACCGAAATCTTGCCCGGGCTGACTCTCAATTCAGGAAATTGCTGATGCACCTTATTAATGATTGCCGGAGATTTAATAATTTCCTTGTATGAATTTATTAACATAATACCTGTCTGTATGTTGCTTACATTGATGGAGTCTGCAATCTGGGAGGACTGATTGACAATTAGCTTGGCGTTCGCCTGATACATTGGTGTTGTTAAGTAGAAGCTTTTAATACCTGCAAGAATACATCCGATCGCAACAACGATAATGACCAACCAAATCTTTTTGATTACAATTTTAAAATATTGTTTAAGTTCCACCTTTGTTCCTCCCGTGAGAATGAGGTTTTAGCCCTCATTTAATAAAACAATTCGTTTATTCAGCAATAAATGTAAAAAACTGTTTATCCAGTACGAATTAAAAAATGATTTGTGGTAATACTGAATAACAGGTATGATACGTAATGTATCATTTTCAATGTTTACTTTACGATACGGATTGTAGCATGTCAAGGATTTTTTCATAGTTCTTACAAGCTTGCTACGTTTTGTTTCATATCATGCATTTGTAAGCGTTTCGTATTAATATGTTGGTATGGCTGGTTAGGAGGAGTATTATGAACATAGGAATTCGTATTGCAAAATTGAGGGAAGATAGGGGGTGGACTCAGGAACATACCGCTGCTTCACTGGGAATTTCGCGAGCGGCATTATCTCATTACGAGAAAAACCGCAGGGAACCAGATACCGAAACACTTTCCAAATTCGCCGACTTGTTTCATGTTTCTGTAGACTTCCTCGTAGGAAGAACAAATTCTCCTCATGTTACACTCGACGATCCGATACGCCAGTTTGTCGATCAATTAGAACTGGCGGACGAACAATTGCTGCAGAATTTCGCCTTGACCATAGATGGCCGCAAGTTAACTGTTGAAGAAGCGCGGCGGTTCATTGCTTTTGTACGCGCAGAGAGAATGATGAATTAAATGAGCATCACTTTTCAAAAAAAAACCACAGTTGGCCAGCTAAGCCAACTATGGTTTTTTTGTCCTTATAGAAAAGGATGACGTTTCACTCCTGTAAATGTCTATAAGGTTAGAAGGAAGAAGCCAATCTTGCCGCCAGAGACCGGCAAATGCCGTCTCTTCTTGCTTATCCTCATTTTTTCCCTTCCACGGAAGCATTGATTTGAGACCAGCTGTTAGAAGTAATGCCGAGCTGTTCCATAATCGCTCTCACATCGAGCTCTACCTGCTTGCCTGCCGCGCGATCGGTCTTTTTATCCTGGTTTGAATTCATTCCAAATCAACACCTCAGCTCTTTGTGTTTTCACGAACCATACAAATGCGCTCTTGTTAATTGGTTATTATTCAAATCGATTTCAAACTGACATCGTAATTAAAAAATCTTCGCATATAAGAATTCGTTTTCTTACATACAAAGATTATAATGATCTATGATGGTTGTCAGAAACCTGTTTTCAAGAAGAACTGCCGATCAGCTTAACCTTTTCTTGGCGCTGCTTCGATACTCATCCTCCCATTCCTTGGATATGCCCATTTGCTCCATAATCGTTCGAATATCAATGGTTTCCTTTTGCTTGAGCTTCATATCGTGCAGTTGTCTTTCATTCGTATGAATCATTGCAACAAATCACTCCTTAGACCTATTAAATCGACCGGCTACTGAAAGACTGTAATCATTGTAACCGCTTTGATTTGTTTAAGTTGTCGTTTGTTGGAAGTCTAAACCGTACTATCTTCCTGTTATTTTGTCGAATTCGCAATCATATTGGGAGTTTCTATTCATTATCCATAGCTTATTACCGATATAACCGATAATGGATGCACTTTGATCTCTTGACAGCTCACTATGGAAGCGTACTGTCTTCAGTTCCAGCTCTCCGCAATCCATTTCTATAACGGATTACAAGAAGCATCATACCATGTATACTCCCGTATGTAAGCCTCCTAAGGTACCAAAATGCCTCATTTCGCGATTAAGTTTCTCTCAGATATTCTAATGTTTTTCTCATACAATCACCTCTTTGCAGCAAAAAACGGCCTTACAGGAATGTGAAAGCTTGCTTAAAGCAATTTCACAGCAGCCCATAAAACCGCACCATCCCAAAATGATAATTACCCCGACTTTTAGGATATGAAACGATTATTAATAATTTTAATTTGATTGAGCGACAGATTATTATTGATCCGTACGCCGCCTATCAAGATCAGCATGTTTTTATTGATGATATTCTCCGAGATCACATGCCCGCTTCCAACCTTTACAAGAATGCCGGCACTGGGACCAAGCCTGCGCGGACTTGTGACATCGTTTTTTGAAATAGTAATATTGTTGCTTGTGGCTTGAAGATTGTTGCCGTCATCCCCTGGTCGAATCGCAATATTAAATTGATTATTCGTGCATTGATTCTCAAGAAGGATACAGGAATCCGAGCCATTTTTGACATCAATTCCATAATAAAAGCCTCTTACCGTATTGTTTTTGATTACGCTGTTTATCTCTCTTTCAAGCGTGATCCCCTGTTGATTCAAATTTCCGTCGCGATCCTCGGTCACCGTGCAGTTCGATACCGTGTTGTATTGGCCGCCTCCAAAAAGCGAAAGATGTCCGTCGCGGGAATTTCGGATTTGACAGGAGTCAATCAGGCAGCGGTCAGAATTGAAGCTAATAATGCCGGAACCATTATTATATTCGCTTATGATCCGGGAGATCGAGCAGTCCTCAGAATTATACACATTAATACCTTGGGAGTAATTCCTTATGGTCATCCCTTCAACCGAACAGGACCGGCAATCCTGAAGCAGGAGACCCACCCTCGAGGTTAGAATGCCGTTCGAAGGTAGTTGATCCCCTCTAAGACTTCCGCCCTGGAAATGAACATTCGAAGCCTTATAAACCCAGAATGCTCCGTAGCTGTCTGCAGTCTTGGTCTCGAAAATGGCATCGTTCATTATAATGGTTATCGGCTTTACGATTTTCAATGCAGCATAACTGGTTCCATAGCCTGTTGTTATTTTATGAAGCGGGTTTTTGCTTACCTTGTAATTACCCGCGGGCACAAGCAGAGTTCCGCCTTCCGGGACAGAATTAATGGCGGTTTGAATAGCTAGCGTATCATCATGAATACCGTCACCCACAGCATTAAAATCTGTTATCACATTCATACTCACCATAATTCCTCCTCCTTCCTATTTATCCTGATAATCTATTCTATTATTGGAACCTCCGATTGTTTCTGGTTGCATGCCCCCTATGCCGATAAGTAGTTGCCAAAGCCGCCCTTTTGAATCCTTCACATTCTATAAGTACAAAAAAAGAAAGACTGCCGAGGTCACCCTGCAGTCTTTCCTATTCCACCTGTTTTAGTTGCCGCCAATGCGGGCCAGCTCTTTCATATTGGCTTCAAATGCTGCCAAGAGAGCAGCCTCGCCGGCTAAGCCGGTTTGCTCCATCTTCTCGATTTGCTCCAGCATCCGTTTGTAATCCTTCGGAATGACCTTCACAAACCTCGTTATCGATGTGTCCCAATCCTTCAGCACCCGTTCGCCGATTGCGCTGCCCGTATATGTCACGTGGCGCTCAATCATTTCACGAAGCTCCGTAACTTCTCTGGCATCCTCCACGCGCTCCAGAAGCACCATCTCGATGTTGCAATGCTTGTAGAAGTCACCGGTCTCATCCAGCACGTAGGCGACGCCCCCCGACATCCCTGCGGCAAAATTACGGCCTGTGTTCCCCAGAATTACAACACGGCCACCCGTCATATACTCACAGCCGTGATCGCCTACACCTTCGACAACGACCTTGGCGCCCGAGTTTCGTACAGCAAAACGCTCACCGGCAATCCCGCTGATATAAGCTTCACCGTTCGTTGCGCCGTAGAGCGCGGTGTTGCCTATGATGACATTCTCCTCGGCCTTAAACGTCGCCTGAGGCGATGGAGCGATGATGATTTTGCCGCCGGATAGCCCTTTGCCGACATAGTCGTTGGAGTCGCCTTCCAGAGAAAGTGTAATCCCCTTCGGTACGAAAGCGCCAAAGCTTTGTCCTGCAGAGCCGATAAAGTGATACGAAATAGTATCCTCCGGCAAACCCTTTGCTCCATAACGGCGGGTTACCTCGCTGCCCAATATCGTCCCGACAACACGATTGATGTTGCGGATCGGCAGGGTAGCGCTGACTTTCTCGCCGCTCTCAAGCGCACGCTCCGCGATCGGAAGCAGCTTCTGCATATCAAGCGACTCGTCAAGCTTGTGATCCTGCTCCTGAATGCAGTAGCGCACAGCGCCTTCAGGCAGCTCAGGCTGATGCAGCAAGCGCGTCAGATCGATTCCTTTGAGCTTGTAATGTTCGATCAATGTCTTCGTCTCCAGACGGTCGACACGTCCAACCATATCCTGCACCGTACGGAATCCAAGCTCAGCCATGATTTCCCGAAGCTCCTGTGCAACGAACAGCATGTAGTTGGCTACATGGCTCGGATCGCCCATGAATTTCTTGCGCAGCTCAGGGTTTTGCGTTGCCACTCCCACCGGACAGGTATCCAGCTGGCAGACACGCATCATAATGCAGCCCAGTACGACCAGCGGAGCCGTGGAGAAACCATACTCCTCAGCGCCCAATAGAGCAGCGATGGCGAGGTCGCGCCCGTTCATGATTTTGCCATCGGTTTCGACGACGACGCGATCACGAAGATTGTTCAGCATCAGCGTCTGGTGCGTTTCCGCCAAACCAAGCTCCCAAGGCATTCCGGCATGACGGATGGAAGCCAGAGGCGATGCTCCTGTTCCTCCATCATAGCCGCTGACCAGAATAACATCGGCACGGCCCTTGGCCACCCCTGCGGCAATCGTCCCAACGCCTACCTCGGATACCAGCTTCACGTTGATGCGTGCCCGCGGATTGGCGTTCTTCAGATCATGAATCAACTCCGCCAAATCCTCGATGGAATAAATATCATGATGCGGCGGCGGAGAAATCAGACCCACACCCGGCGTCGATCCGCGCACTTCAGCAACCCACGGATAAACTTTACGGCCAGGCAGCTGCCCGCCTTCACCAGGCTTGGCGCCCTGTGCCATCTTGATCTGGATCTCATCCGCATTGACGAGGTAATCGCTGGTAACGCCGAAGCGGCCGGAAGCCACCTGCTTAATGGCACTGCGTCTGGAGTCCCCATTGGCATCCGGGATAAACCGGGCCGGATCCTCGCCGCCTTCGCCCGTATTGGATTTGCCGCCAATGCGGTTCATCGCAATTGCAAGCGATTCATGGGCTTCCTTACTGATGGAGCCGTAGGACATTGCCCCGGTTTTGAACCGTTTGACGATGGACTCCACAGACTCAACCTCATCCAGAGGAATTGGCTCGGAATTATGTTTGAAATCAAGCAGCGAACGAAGGGTCAGATGCTTCTTGTCCTCGCCTTGCACAAGCGCCGAAAATTTCTTGTACAGCTTATAATCGTTCGAGCGCGATGCCATCTGCAGCGTGTGGATCGTTTGGGGACTGAAGAGATGGTCCTCGCCGTCCTTGCGCCATTGATATTCGCCGCCGGAATCCAGCTCCTTCTCGCCGCCTTCCTGCTCGGTAAACGCGCGGTTATGATGCTTCAGATTCTCGTCGGCAATCACATCCAGGCCAATACCGCCGATGCGGGACTGCGTCCAGGTGAAATATTCGTCCACCAGCTCTTCTTTCAAGCCAACAGCTTCGAAGATTTGCGATCCGCGGTAGGATTGAATGGTGGAAATCCCCATTTTGGAGAGCACCTTTACGACGCCCTTGGTCGCTGCCTTGATGAAATTCTTCACAGCTTTATCATGCGTAACGCCGCGCAGCATGCCTTGGCGGATCATATCGTCAAGCGTCTCGAAAGCCAGATACGGATTGACCGCACTGACGCCGTAGCCGAGCAGCAGGGCAAAATGATGCACCTCGCGCGGTTCGCCGGATTCGAGCAGGATGCAGACCTTGGTCCGCGATCCTTCGCGGATCAGATGATGATGCAGCGCCGATACCGCAAGCAGAGCCGGAATGGCTGCATTCTCGCGGTCTACTCCGCGGTCGGACAAGATCAGGATATTATGCCCTTTGCTGATTACGCGGTCAGCCGCTTCGCACATTTGGGTCAAAGCGCTGCGCAGACCCTCTTCGCCATTAGCCGCCTGGTACAGAATAGGCAGTGTAATCGACTTGAATCCGGGACGGCGCACATGGCGCAGCTTGGCAAACTCTTCGTTGGACAGAACAGGCGAAGCCAGTCTGATATGACGGCAGCTTTCAGGTTCCGGTTGAAGCAGGTTGCGCTCAGGTCCGAGAGTCGTTCCTGTCGCTGTAATAATCTCCTCACGAATGGCATCAATCGGCGGATTCGTGACTTGAGCGAACAATTGCTTGAAATAATTGTAAAGACGCTGCGGACGCTCCGACAGCACGGCCAGAGGAGCATCGTAGCCCATGGATGCAATCGGTTCCACGCCGCTGCCAGCCATCGGCTCCAGCACTTTGCGCAGATCTTCGAATGTGTAGCCAAAAGCCTGCTGGCGCTGCTGCACGGTTGCATGATCCGGTTCAGGCAGCTCCGGCGCATCGGGCAGATCATCCAGACCGACGAGATGCTCGTCGAGCCATTCACGGTAAGGATGCTCCTTCACGATTTGCGCTTTGACTTCTTCATCGGTAATGATGCGGCCTTCCTTGGTATCCACCAGCAGCATCCGTCCCGGGCGAAGACGATCCTTGTACAATATATTGTCCGGCTCAACCGGTACGGTGCCCGCTTCCGAACCCAGAATGATAACGTCATCCTTCGTCACGTAGTAACGCGCAGGACGAAGCCCATTGCGGTCGAGCAGAGCGACGATCTGGGTACCGTCTGTGAACCCCATTGCCGCAGGCCCGTCCCATGGCTCCATAAGCGTGCTGTGATATTCGTAGAATGCCTTCTTGTCGTCATCCATGCCCTCATGGTTCGACCACGGCTCGGGAACCATCATCATTGCGACATGCGGAAGAGACCGGCCGGACAGATACATGAATTCCAGCGTGTTATCGAACATCGCGGTATCGGAACCGTCCGGATCGATAACCGGCTTGATTTTATCCATATCGGAACCGAACAGCTCGGTTTCGAACAGGGTCTGGCGCGCATGCATCCAGTTGACATTGCCGCGCAGCGTATTGATCTCGCCGTTATGAATCATATAACGGTAAGGATGCGCCCGCTCCCAGCTCGGGAACGTGTTCGTGGAGAAACGGGAGTGTACCAGCGCGATTGCCGTTTCCACCGCTTCATCGTTCAATTCCAGATAGAATGAACGAACCTGCTCGGTTGTAAGCATTCCTTTATAAACGATTTTCTTGCTCGACATGCTCGGGATATAGTACGTGTCCGCACCTTCGGCACCGGAGTAGCGGATAGCATGCTCCGAACGCTTGCGGATGACATAAATTTTGCGTTCAAAGGCAAGCTCATCCTGGATATCGGCGCTGCGGCCGATAAACACCTGGCGGACAAACGGCTTTACGCTCTTGGCGGATTCGCCAAGCTTCCCATCATTCGTCGGAACCGTGCGCCAGCCGATCAGAGTCTGGCCTTCTTCGCGAATAATGGATTCAAGCTCACGCTCGTGCGTGCTGCGCAGCGCTTCATCCTGCGACAAGAACAGCATGCCTACCGCATACTCTCCGTTTGCCGGCAGCTCAATGCCTTGCCCTTTCAATTCCCGAGCGAAAAAAGCATGCGGAATCTGCAGCATGATGCCCGCTCCGTCTCCCGTGTTGGGCTCGCTCCCTTGGCCGCCGCGGTGTTCCATATTCTCAAGCACCGTCAGCGCTTGCTGAATAATGGTATGTGATTTTTTCCCTTTGATGTTAGCCACAAAGCCCATACCGCAAGCGTCTTTCTCTAATTGCGGATCGTACAGGCCTTGCTTCGGCGGCAACCCATAACGATTCTCTTTCATGTCGTGCAACCTCTCTATGAGAAAATTTGTGGATAAACGGTGGTTACAAAAGATCCGTCTTCATTTTCGCCCTGCTTTGGTTTAGAATGAAGGAATGCGTAAGCATACAGCATACCAAACCAGCGAAAAATGAACAAGTTAAAAGACGCTGTTGTACGCTCGCAAGCAAGCTGTAATCATCAGCATCTTCCGATAAATCTGCGTCAAAACGTTATTATTTTATTTTAACATCACCCCATAATGATATCAATTTAATATTTTTTATGGTTCTGATAAGAGATCTTTTACGGTGCGCAGGTTTTAACAGTCAAGAAGAAACAGCTCCACCCTCCTTTGGCGGCTCACAACAAGTTTCTTCATCTTAGAAATACAAGCAATTCGAACCGAATACTTTTACATTTTATCAAAAGGACGTGGAGAGATTGAATAGCAACTTCAGGAAAATGAATTTCGCCGCCTGCATACTCGCAGCCTCGCTGCTGGCAGGACCTGCCGCCTATGCGGCGGAAACATCATCGCTTATGCCGGCTGCAGGCACTTCTTCAATCGGAACGACCGGCTATCAGGGAATGCAGCCGAACGCTGCCGTCCTGCAGCAGACTTATGCGGCGCTGGCCGCAGCCGCGGAAACAAACGCTCCGCTGCGTATTGCCGCAGTGGGCGACTCCCTCACAGCGGGCTATGAGAATGGAATGACGGAAAGCACCGTTCCGTATGGCTATGCAGACCGCGTTTATGAGCAGGCTCTGTATCATGGAGCGGCGGAGCTCCAGAACTTCGGCGTGCTCGGCCTGAAATCCGACGGGCTCCGCCAATGGCTGGAGGCCGCGCAGAACGGAACAAGCGTGACCGCCGACGGCATTCAGCCCGGTCTTTCGAAGTACCGTCTCGCGCCTGAGACCATTGCCAAGTCCGCTGAGCTTCGCACGGTACTGGAGCAGGCCAATCTGATCGTCATGACGATTGGCGGCAATGACTTCCTGCCCTTATTCGATGAAATGAAGCAGCATGTGATGAGTCCAAGCGATATCCAGACCTGGATCGACACGATGCTGGCAAGCTATCAGACTTCCCTCGAAGCGTCGCTAACCGCCGCGCTCGCCATCAATCCCAAGGCTGAAATTGTATTTGCCGACCAGTATCTTCCTGTACCAAAGCCCTCCCCAATCAACAAGGCGGTAACCGAGGAGCAGTATGCCGTCCTGCAGGGCGCCGTGAAGCAGCTTCGCGAGCTTGACGAATCCGTAGCGTCACGTTTCCTCGAACAAGGCTATCGGGTGAAAACCGTGGACGTATCCGAGCCGTTCATAGGCAAAGAGCTGGCCTATACCAGTATTCTTCAAGGGGACATCCATCCCAAGCAGGCCGGTTACGAGCAAATGGCCATGGCGTTCGCCAAAGGCATCTGGGGCGAATACCGCAAGCCCGCTCCGCTTCCGGCGGGGGTGCCGCTGGATATCGTCATCAATGGCAGCGTGCTTGGCGGCAAAAACAAACCGATTCTCAAAAACGACACGACCTTCCTTCCGATGCGCGACATCGCGGATGCCTTAAACGCTCAGCTGACGTGGGACGGCAAAACCAAAACAGCCACAATCAGCGCAAACAATAAGGTCGTCTCCTTCACGATTGGAGCCAAAACGATGAAGGTCGACGGAACGGCGGTTCCCTTGGAGACGCCGGCTTATCTGCAGCAGGCAAACGGAGGTTCGTTCACCTACCTGCCGCTGGCGGCCCTTTCCAGAGGGCTCGGCTACCAGGTCGTTTACCGCAAGTCCCTTCAAACCGCATTCATTAATTCTTAAGCTTCTTGGTTCTTTTCCTATTGACTGAGAAGAACCAACTGTTAAATGAAAAAAGCCGTATTCCCCGCAGATATTAATGAGGGAATACGGCTTTATTTTTGGCTGCACACCGGTTAACTGCTTAGATAACTGCCGGCTTATACACTCAGCATTCTGCTTTCCGGCACATCCGCTCTGCGGCGGTTTTTGCGGAATAGAAACAGGAAGAAAGCCAGAGTCAATCCCGCGAAGACAATACCGAACAAGGCGATATGGAGGGATTGGTTCCCTGTTTGGCCAAGCGATTCTCCCGTAATGATGGACCTGAAGGCCGAGATCGAATACGTCATCGGCAGCCAGTCGCCGATGCTCCTCAGCCAGGCCGGAACCAGTTCGCGCGGATAGGTGCCGGCACTGCCGGTCAGCTGCAGGATAAGCAGAATGACCGCGACGAATCGTCCGGGCTGATCCATTGTCGTAACGAGGAACTGGATAATCATCATAAAGGTAATGCTTGTCAGCACCGAGAGGCCGACGAAGGGCCACAGATGATTCACATGCACGCCGATCCCGTAGACAAGGATGGCATCGGCAATCAGCGCCTGAATCATACCGACGCTCAGGAACAAGAGCGCCTTGCTGGCGAACCAGCTCCAGCCGGAGCGGGGAAGCTCGCCGGTCTCCCGCATGGGCATGACCATCGATGACAGCAATGCTCCTACAAACAGGCCAAGCGAAAGGAAATAGGGCGTGAAGCCCGTGCCGTAGTTCGGCACCTCGCTGAGCTTGCGCTCCTCGACATGGACCGGCTTCGCGAACATGTCATACAGGGCGTCGGTTCCCTGGACGCCGCTTGTTTGGGCTGCGGCTGCGCCGAGCTTGCCGGCCAGCTCTGCCGTGCCTCCGGCGAGCCGCTGCGCGCCGCTGGCAAGCGCGGCGGAGCCGCTCTGAAGCTTGCCGGTGCCAGCGGCAAGCTCGGCCGCTCCGCGGCCTACTGCGGCTGCGCCGTCCGCGACCTGCGCGGCGCCGCCGGCCGTTTCCCTGGCGCCCGCGGCCAGCCGGGCGCCGCTCTTCATCGCGTCTGCGAGCTTCGCGTGCAGCGCGTCCATGCCCTGCAGCAGGGCGCTCTGCCCCTGCTGCAGCTGCGCCGCCCCGGCAGCCAGCTTCGCGCTGCTGCCGGCAAGCCCGCCCGCGCCCGCCGCCAGCTTGCGGGCGGCGGCGAGCAGCTCCTGCAGCGCGGGGTCCTGCGCTGCATCGCCTCTGGCGGCGGCGTACGCTTCAAGCGCCGCCGACAGCTTCGCCGAGCTGTCCGCGAGCTGCCCGCTGCCCGTCTTCGCCGCCACAAGCCCGCCAGCAAGCTGCTTGCCCGCCTGCAGGGCATCTCCGGCACCCCCGCTGAGCTGTCCGGCGGCAGCCTCAAGCTTGCCGAGCCCGTCTGACAAGGCCGCCGCGCCGGAGCTCAGAGCAGCCGTGCCTTCCGCTACGCTGCCCGCTCCCTTGCCAAGCTTATCGGCGCCGCTTTTCAGTTCCAGCGTTCCGCTGGCCAGCTTGCCCGCGTTCTCGAGCAGCAGCGAAGCGCCGTTCGCCGCGTCCGCAGCCCCGTCCCTCAGCTTGGCGGCTCCCGCGCTGGCATCCGCAATGCCGTTGGCAGCATCGCCGATTTGATGGAACCCCGCTTGGGCATAGGCTTTGGTAACCTCCTGCGACAGCTCCGCCTGAAGCTGATCCATCGCCGTATGGCCGATTTTCGCAGCCAGATAATTATCGCTGTCATTGGAGATATAATTCAGCGAAGCGGGCTGCGGATTCTCGTCCAGCAGCGTGGTTGCCTGCTTGGAGAAGACGGACGGGATTTCAATGGCATAGTAATAATCCCCGGACTCAAGGCCCTTCTCCGCAGCTTCCCGATCGACAAAGGCCCAGCGGAATTGCTTGTTTTCCTTCAGGCTCGCGACCAGATCCGAGCCTACCGTCAGCGTTTCACCCTCAAATGACGCTCCCTGGTCCTCATTAACGACAGCTACCGGCAGCTCGCCAAGCTTCCCGTAAGGATCCAAGAAGGCGCCGACCAGCATGCCGCTGTACATAATCGGAATGAACAGAACACCGATGATCGGGATCAACAGCTTGGGACTGCGGACAATACGTGCAAGCTCTCTGCCAAACAAGGTAAAACCCATCATAACCGCCTCCGAATGAATAATGAACATATGACCGATTTGGTTATTTGGTCACTTTGATTCAAAAAAATAAGCAGCGTGTGCCGCTTCTCAAACCGTCAACAACAGCTTCGTTATATTAGTGCAGCCTTCAAGCCCCCACTCCGCTTTTGAGCAGGGAAGCAAAATACCCGGCGATTTCCTCGCGCGCAAGAGGTTCATGCTCTTTGCTCCAGTCTACGGCAAGCGATATGTACAGTCTGAGCATGATGAAAGCCGTCAGCTCCGGATCGACGCTGCGCACCTCGCCTTTCTCGACTGCCAGTGCAACTTCATTTTGTATACATGTGACGATAGCCCGCTCCAGCTTGGCAATCCCCTCCTTGGCCATGGGAGTGCCCAAATCGCGGACTTCCTGGGACAGCTTGACGATCAGCTCATGCTTCTCGCGAAAGCGGAGCAGTTCATACAACACAATCGTCAGATTTTCGAAGAAGGGCGTTTCGCGATTAATCGTGCGATCGGCAAGCGAGCGCAGCTCGCCGGTCAGCTGTCCGATTATTTCATCGAACAATTCTTCCTTGGTGGCGAAGAAGGTGTAGATGGTGCCCTTGCCGACTGCTGCGATTTTGGCCACAAGCTCCATTGTCGTTGCTTTATAGCCGAACATGGCGAACGATTGGGCAGCCGCTTCGACAACCTGCAGCCGGCGGTCAACCGGAAGCTTTCTGATATCCATTTGCCGAAGCCTCCTTCTCGCGGATTTGCCACTTAAAATCTGTTATTGACCAAAATCCCAAATCGGTCATCTGGTCGATAAGCAAATAATACCACCTTTTGCCGCACCAGGCAACCCTTATTGTTCAAATCCCTTTAACCCATTCGCTGCACGGCCTCCGCCCTCCGGACTACTGCCGCTGTCCCAGCTCATTCAGTTCTTCCATTGTAAAAAGCGCATGCAGCCGCAGGTTTATTTCCTCCAGCCTTTTGCGTCCTTGCGGACTCCTCAGGATGACGCAGATGACGTTATCCACGATAGCTCCCGCTTCACGCAGCGCATTGACACTCATGACAACCTGCCCTCCCGAGGTTATAACATCCTCGACGACACATACCTTTTTGCCCGCCACATCGATTCCTTCGGCAATTTTGCAGGTTCCATGATCCTTCGCTTTCTTCCTGACAAATGCGGAAGGGATGCCCGTCTCCAGCGAAAGTGCCGTTGTCAGCGGAATCGCTCCCATCTCGATGCCAGCCAGAGCCTGGGTTCCAATCGGAATATAGGCTGACATTTCCGAGGCGATGACCCCCAGCAGTCTGGGGTCGGATTCGAACAAGTATTTATCAAAATATTCATTGGAAATTTGACCTGAACGCAGTACAAATTCTCCGGTTAAATGGGATACCGCATAAATCTCCTTGGCCAGCCATTCCTTCCCCATCTTGAGCGCGCCTCCTTAAATTTTATATTCCCGCTGCAGCTGCGCAAGCTGCTCCAGGCCGCGCTCAGCCCACCGCTTCAACCGGTCGAGCGCTGCCAGCTCATTCTCCAGGGCTTCTTTGAGCGAATCCGGATAAGACGGGACCTCACCCTTGTAGGGCACGAGATCGCCATAGGGAATATTGGCCTTCTCCGTATAGCTGAGCGCTCTGCGCTCATGAAACATCGGCACGTCCGGATTTTGCGGATTATGGAGATCGCCCTGCTCCGGATGCTTGAGCACAGCCAGTACTTTTACCAGTGCGCGCGGACTGCCGCCCGCAGCTTCCATCACTTCACCAATATACTCTCCTGTCTTGTAGCGGACCGCTACCAAAGAACCGATTTCCGGAATAAATTTATGTTGCTGCTGCATCTTTTTTATCCTCCTGCTCGTCTATAAATTCAAGCTGATTATTTAAGAATAAGGCGCCTGTCCTTCGTTTACCTAATTTTTAGGATAAATTACTGAGGATTCCTCCGCAAGTCTCAATTCCTAACTTGTTTTGAACGGACTTGCAAAGTAATATAGGGTAGAGGGGATTTTTTGAAAAATAAGAAAGTATTAATCTTCATCATACTTTGCTTATATTTCTCCGGAATGAAACGCACCCCGCCTCCAAAGGACGGCGATAGCCGTTTCACCTTGCGTGTTGTTATCGCCGATAGGAAAGACATCCTGGGGACATTTTTTCCTATGTGGTCAGAAAAGTAGGTGAGAAGTTGCGTAAAAAAAGAGTGCTGCTGCTCTCTGAAGGATTCGGTTCAGGTCATACTCAAGCCGCCTATGCGCTGGCTGTCGGGCTGCGTGCGCTCAATCCGGGTATTTCCACCCGCGTCATTGAGCTTGGCAAATTTTTAAATCCCGTGCTTGGTCCGTTAATTGTTTCCGCCTATCGCAAAACAGTCAGCAAACAGCCGAAGCTAGTCGGCATCGTATATCGAAGACAATACAAGAAATCTTTAAACAGGTTCACCCAGCTTGCGCTTCACCGGATATTTTATACGCATACCTCTCAAGTTATTTCCCAGCTGAAGCCGGATTTGATCGTATGCACCCACCCTGTTCCCAACGCGGTGGTCTCCCGCTTGAAGCGTCTTGGTCTCAATGTTCCATTATACACGCTTATTACCGATTATGACGCTCATGGCACGTGGACCAGCTCCGAGGTCAACAAGTATTTGGTCTCCACCGAGCTTGTGAAGAAGAAGCTTACCGACCGGGGCATCCCTGCAAGCAGAATTGAAGTGACGGGCATTCCGGTTCATCCGAACTTCTGGGAAACGCACGATAAAGCGGAGCTCCAGGCTCAATTCGATTTGAAGCCCATGCCCACTGTCCTTATTATGGGAGGCGGCTGGGGGATTATGTACAGCGACAATCTTCTGGAGTATATGACACGCTGGCGGGACCGCATTCAGATTATCTACTGTGTGGGGAATAACGACAAGGCCAGAGAAAAAATGCTGGCTGATCCGCATTTCCAGCATCCCAACATCAAGGTGCTGGGCTTTACCAAAGAGATCAGCAAGCTGATGGACGTATCCGATCTGCTGATTACCAAACCCGGCGGCATGACCTGTACCGAGGGTCTCAGCAAGAGCATTCCGATGCTGTTCTATGAGCCGATTCCCGGACAGGAAGAGGTCAACTGCGAATATTTTGTTGAGAGCGGCTTCGGCGAAATGCTTATAGACACAGAGACGATAGATAAATGGTTTGAAATGATTCAGGAGCCTTACAGCGCTGTCCAGCATCGGCGTGATCTGATGACCAAACGCAATCAGCATTATAACCCGATGCAATGCTCCCGTGCCGTCCTGCAGCTGATGCAGTGACGGCTTCTTTTTTCAGAGCGTTTTTATCTTGAGTCCCGTCCTGAAGGATTAGTGTAGAGTTTGCGCCGCTTTTGCATATCCTGCCTCTTTTGAGGGTAAATAAACGAAAGTACATGTGTTCATTCACAATCAGGGAGGCTATTAAGAATGAGGAATGTGCCGCTGGATGGGAAAACCGTTATTTTACGGATTGAGCTGGATACGCAAAAGGTCTTTTTTGGCGCCGCTGCCACGGCGATTGAGCGGGCAGGCGGCGATATTATCGCCATTGACGTCATACAGACCGGACGCGACCGCACGGTGCGCGATCTGACCGTCAAGGTGAGTGAAGCGGCGACCAATGAACGAATTGCCAAGGCGCTCGAAGAACTGCCCGGCATCCGCCTGATCAATATTTCGGACCGGACCTTCCTGCTGCATCTTGGCGGCAAAATCTCCGTTCAGCCAAAAACGCCAATTCAAAACCGCGATGATCTGTCGCGCGTCTACACGCCCGAGGTTGCCCGCGTCTGCAATGCAATCTTCGAGGATCCCTCCAAAGCCTATACCCTGACGATCAAACGGAATACAGTCGCAGTTGTTTCCGATGGAACGGCCGTGCTCGGTCTTGGGGATATCGGTCCCTACGCGGCTATGCCTGTAATGGAAGGAAAAGCGATGCTGTTCAAGCAGTTCGCCGATGTAGACGCTTTTCCTATCTGCCTGGATACCCATGATACCGAAGGCATCATTGCCGCGGTCAAGGCCATTGCTCCCGGCTTCGGAGGCATCAATCTGGAGGATATTTCCTCGCCGCGCTGCTTTGAAATTGAACAGCGGCTGCGGGATGAGCTTGATATTCCCGTCTTTCATGATGACCAGCACGGGACTGCCGTCGTATTGTATGCCGGACTGCTGAATGCCCTGAAGCTGACCGGAAGGAATATTGCCGATGCGCGGATTGTCGTTTGCGGCATTGGCGCGGCAGGAACGGCATGCACGAAAATGCTGCTTGCCGGCGGAGCGCAGCATGTTGTCGGCGTCGACCGCGAAGGCATCATATGCCGCGACCATCATTATCCGAACGGCATGTGGCAGTGGTATGCCGAGCACACCAATGATGAGCGGATGAACGGCGGCCTGGCTGAAGCGCTCAAGGACGCCGATGTGTTCATCGGCTTATCTGCCGGAGGCATTCTGAAGCGGGAGCTGGTCATGAGCATGGCCCCGGATCCGATCGTATTCGCGATGGCCAACCCCGAGCCGGAAATCCGCCCGGAAACGGCAGAGGATATCGTCGCTGTCATCGCAACGGGACGATCCGATTATCCGAACCAGATCAATAATGTACTGTGCTTCCCCGGCATTTTCCGCGGTGCCCTGGACTGCCGAGCGAGCTGCATCAACGAGCCGATGAAGCTGGCTGCCGCCGAGGCGATCGCCTCGGTCATCAGTCCTGACGAGTTGAGTCCGCTGTATATCATACCAAGCGTATTCAACCAGCGCGTGGTAGAAGAAGTGCGAAGACGGGTCGTGCAAGCCGCCATCGACAGCGGTGTCGCCAGACGCACGCCGCGGGAGTAAATGACGTTTTATGCGTTTTATGCAGGCTGCTTATTCATACAGCAGCCTGCGCTGCCCGGTAATGGTCTCCTTCAGCCTTTCTGTTGCATAGGCTCCGGGCGAGAGCACAGCGGGTTTGATATAATAAGCCACCCGGAATGAGGAGCCGTCCTTAAGCAGTACGCGCAGATGATAGCTTCCTCCGCTTAAGCTTTTGGTTTCTTTATTCAGTTTCGTCCGGTCAACCAGCTCGAGCTTGATGTACTCCTCCTTGAACACCTTTGCTGCCTCCGCTGTAAAGGCCTTCATCGGGGAGCCGTCAATGCCGCTTTCGAAACGGACTCCCGCTATTTCCCCCTCGATATCATAAAGCTCGCCAACGGTCCTGGCAGAAGGATTCTCCGCGACTTCATACAACTGGTCTCCGGCAAGAAGACGATAGCCTGTCTTATAACCCTACACCGCTTATAGCGGAGTCCCTGCCTGCAGCAGGGTTGCATCGCCGTCCTTCATCTGATAGCCCAGACAGGCGTCGTCAGCCATCCTGTAGCCGATCTCTCCGACCTTCTTCCCGGGCTTCAGTCCGGAAGAGTCGCTATCCCGGTTCTCGATATACATACGGCCGTCGAATTTGATTGCCGCAAAATAATCTATGGTGGCATTTCCGCAATTTTTCGGAGCTTCCTTCATGTTTTGAGCCTTCGTATTTTTAACAGTCTCCGCTTGCACGGCTGCTGGCCTGGATAATGAAACAGTTGAACAGCCTGCCAGCGTAGTTGCTGCTGCTATCATAATCCACGCCCAAATCTTTATCTTATTTCCGTATATGGAAGTCACCCCCACTATGCATATCCTTCATGACGCTACACGGGGCAGCAAGGTTGCAACCAGGCACCCAAATAGAAATCCGGGGCGGTTCTCCCCGGATTTCGCTGATGATTATGGCTGATTTAATGCACCTGGTAACCTGCTGCCGTTGCTCATTCTTTTGCGCCGCTCCGCTATTAACACAATTCCCGCAGCGGCGAAAATAATCAGCAGGCTCACAAGAGGATAACCGTAGCGTCCAAAGGTTATAAAAGGCAGATGGATAAACCAATAATAGAGGAAGGGGAGCAGAACCGGGAGCATCTGCTTCATTCTCTTGAGGGCCAGAAGCAGTACAAGGCCGACGAAGCCCGCTAATACATAGAGCCAATGAAGCACATTAATCGCAGGTCTTGGAAGACCCGGCACCGGCCTTGAATAGAAAGGAGCCGAGAACAAATAATAGGTTTTGCCCGCCGTAAACCAGTAGGTATAAGCAATCGGCGTATGCTTGAAGCTATACGCGATGATACGCTGTGCCGCGATCTTCTGCGCCGTATCGTTGGGCCCAAACAGCTTATTGTCCTTGTATTCGGGATACTGCTCGAAGAAGCCCTTGGGCGGCATGCCCCGTTTGACCAGTGCGCCGAGCAGCATGGGGTTTCCGGTTGATTTGGTGAACGGAATAAATTCATGAAACTGCACATAGTTGCGGATCCACCAGGGCGAGAGCAGCGCCATGCTGCAAACGCCGACGATAGCCGTATATTTGACAATATCCTTCCAGCTGTAACGGTGGACAAGCCAAAGTATAAGCAGGCATATGGGAAACAAGGCGCTTTGCGGCTTTACATAACAGGCTAAACCCAGCATGATGCCAACCCATACATAAGCGGCGGCCGTTTTTCTGCGAATGGCAAATATTGTGCTGCAAAGCAGCAACAAAAGCAGCACTTTAAACGTCGATTCAGTTAGAATCGCTCCCGAAGCGAACAGATCCGGAATATAGCAGGCAGCCAATATAATAGCCGCAAGGCCGACACGGCTGTTGAACACCGATCTGGCCAGAATGAAAAGCAGATAGATAGAGAACGATTGCATCAGACATTGCAGCAGCCGAAAAGCCATAACTCCAGCATCCCGGTCCAATATGGCGATAAACCCGCTTAGCATGACCGGTATGGTGGGCATAATGAAATTAGTAGGCAGGTCGCCGCTGTTATAGACAAGCGTATGGTCCTGCAGCAGAACCTGTGCGGCATAAACATATTTGACATCGTCATTATCGCGCTTCTCATAAGATCCCAGGAGGAAATGATCGCCAAGCACAAGCACGGACGTCGCATGCACAAGCAGGACAAGCGCCATCACGGTATAAACCCATCTTCTTATCACAGGCGTCTCAGATTTCAAAGAAAACAATCCTACATCTCCTTCTTTTACAAATATTTGGTATCGCTTGTCCAACGTTTTCCATTATACTATACAGGCCCTGTATAAAAGCAAATGATTTGAAATGAGAAGGATGGATCGGAAATGGAGCACAAACGAGCCAGTGATATACTAGTGATCATTCCCGCCTATAATGAGGAAGCGACGCTCGCACGGACCGTGCATGAGCTCAAACGCCATACCATTTATGATTTTGTCGTCATTGACGACGGCTCCAGGGACCGAACGGCGGAAATCATCCGCAAAGAGGGATTCCCCTCCTTACGCCATGCGGTTAATCTCGGAATTGGCGGCTCCATGCAGAGCGGTTACCGGTACGCCGACAGCAATGGCTATCTCTACGCCATTCAGCTGGATGCGGACGGACAGCACCGCCCCGAAGATATCGCCAAGCTCGTGGAGCATATTCAGTCCAGCGGCTGCGATATGGTCATCGGTTCCCGTTTTGTCCGTCACAGCGGCTACAAAGGCAGTCTTCTGCGGCGATTCGGGATCTTCTATTTTCACTTTCTGGTGAGAGTGCTCACCGGCGTTTCCATCTATGACCCTACTTCCGGCTTCCGCATTGTGAACCGCTCGACCATCGAGCAGTTTTCACGAGCCTATCCAACGGATTATCCGGAGGTCGAGGTGCTTGTCAGTCTGTGCAAGCAGGGCCGTAAAATAACAGAAATCAGCGTCGAGATGAGAAACCGCCAAGGCGGGGTCTCTTCGATTAACCTGTCCAAATCGGTTTACTATATGATGAAGGTCACCATGATCTCACTCATCCGCAAAAGCTTCTCCTAGAAGCCTTGTAAAGCCTGTGCTTCTTAGTAAAGCCTGCAGCGATTCCTGAAAAGCATGCGCCCTGGAAAGGATCATTTATCATGAATCAAATCGTTTCTCTCATTATTACGCTGCTGTTTCTTGTTATCATTGTTTGTCTGACGGTGACGCACCGGCTGAGGGACCGCTATGCGTTTCTGTGGCTTATAACAGCCATCGCCGGCGTCGTCGCGGCGCTGTGCATCCCGCTGCTCAACCGGTTCGCCTTGTGGATCGGCATCTATTACATGCCGACTTTTGTCTTTATGATGACGATCCTGTTCATCCTCGGACTGCTGGTTAGACAGACAATGAGCTTGTCCAATCAGTCGGACCGCATGAAGACCTTGACGCAGGAGCTTGCCGTGATGGAGAAGAAAATGCTGGAGCTGCAGCAGGCAGTCGAAGGACGTGAAAAGCATTGAATCTGGTTCAATTTGTACTCATTCTGGTCAACACGCTCATGCTCGTAACCGGTCAATTTATATGGAAGTATGGCCTCATGCAGAAATCCAGGCCGTTCGAAAGCTTCCGCACCATTCTGGAATTAGTGTTCTCCCCTTATATTCTGGGCGGATTGTTCATCTACGGCTGCGCTACGATACTTTGGCTGTATATCGTCTCCAAGGTGGATCTAAGTCTTGCGTACCCTATCCAAAGCCTGGCCTATGTCATATCGATCATAGGCGCTTACTACATATTTGACGAATCGCTCTCCGCTTTGAAAATCGCCGGCTGCCTGCTCATTCTCGCCGGTGTCGCCTGCATCGGTCTCTCTGCCAAATATGCATAGACGGATACAAAAAAAAGCCTTCCGCATGAGGATCACTCCTCAGTGGAAGGCTTGGCTTGTTCTAGCGCAGAATATCCTCAATCTGTGAAAGCTCTTCTTTGGAGAAGTCCAGATTGCTGAGCGCGGCTACATTATCCTCGATCTGACTGACCCTGCTTGCCCCGATCAGCGCCGATGTTACGCGTCCGCCGCGCAGCACCCAGGCCAGCGCAAGCTGTGCCAGAGACTGGCCGCGTTCGGCTGCAATTGCATTAAGCTTCTGCAGTCTGGCCACACGCTCAGGCGTTACCGCGCTTTCCTGCAGAGCGCCGGTCCGGCTGGCAGCACGCGAATCTTCAGGAATACCGCCGAGATATTTGTTCGTGAGCAGCCCCTGGGCGAGCGGGCAGAAGGCGATGCTGCCTACGCCGTTCTCCTCCAGCACATCCTGCAGGCCATTCTCGATCCAGCGGTCAAACATATTGTAGCTGGGCTGATGAATAACAAGCGGTGTGCCAAGACGCTTCATGATGGCAATCGCCTCTGCGGATTGTTCCGCGCTATAGCTGCTGATACCGACATACAACGCTTTGCCCGAGCGGACGATATGGTCAAGCGCACCCATCGTTTCTTCAAGCGGCGTTTCCGGATCCGGACGGTGGGAGTAGAAAATATCGACGTAATCGACGCCCATCCGCTTCAGGCTTTGATCAAGTGAAGCGATTAAATATTTGCGTGAGCCCCACTCCCCGTAAGGGCCTGGCCACATATAGTATCCTGCTTTGGAAGAAATAATCAGTTCGTCCCGGTACGGCTTGAAATCGTTCGCCATAATACGCCCGAACATTTCTTCTGCCGAGCCCGCCGGAGGGCCGTAGTTATTGGCCAGGTCAAAATGCGTTATTCCCAGGTCAAATGCCCGGTGAAGCATGGCGCGGCCATTCTCAAATGTATCAACGCCGCCAAAATTATGCCAAAGACCAAGTGAAATGGCTGGAAGCTTAAGGCCTGTCCGTCCAACACGGTTATACGTCATGGACGAATACCGCTCTTTATTTGCCGAATATACCACGTTATCGCTCCTTCTTCATTCGATTTAATCGAAAGAATAACTTGCCTCCCCTATCTTACACTACTGCACTACCGTACTCAAGTCTCTTGAAACAGCCTGCGCCATGATAGATTACACATTTGATATAAATGCAAGAACAAACAGCAGTCACCGTACTTTGGCGGCACAGGAAGCTTCTTCCCTAAAAAAAGACTATCCCACGCTCACGCTGTGGAATAGTCCAAGCTTGCTGTATGCCGGAGTGAGGATGGCATTCTCCCCACAGTCCGTTCTACATCGTTCCCGTACGCTGCTTGGCTGAAACCAGCCTTTGGATGAATGGCTTCGCCGCCGCACCATCCTCCTTGCCGCCGCCGCTGTAGATCACAATAAGCAGCGATTGTGCTTCCAGGGACAATATGCCTTCTGACAGATAGAGCTCCAGATCGAACGGCAGCAGTTCGATAACAGCGTGCTTATGCAGCTCCTTCTCCCCGAGGCCCAGCGTAGCGAATGCCTCCGAGACGTCCTGCGGTTCTTTCGCCAGCTGCTGCATCCAGCCGTTCCAGGCGGATTTGTCCATCGTGAAATCCCACCACACCTTGCGCGGCTTATACTTGTGATTCAGATAATAATCCAGCTTCATGAGCCCAAGCGCAACCTCGGGCTGCCAGTGCTTGCCCGCTTCTGCCGTGCGGAGAATATGCACCTCGGACAGGAACGTCCACAGCCGGGAGAAAAGGTCCTCCAGCTGATGGCCGATTTTCTGCCAGCCGCGTCCCTCCCAATAATCGCCGAACTGCTGGAAGAAATCGAAGGCCGAATCAAATGCCTGCCTGATTAGATAGTACAGCGCATGGTCCATCCGGTGCGCATTCCAATATTTCTCCAGCACATCCTCCACCCGCTTGATCCGCACGATATCCGAGAACGGCATAATATCGTTGCCAAGAATCTCGTAAGGCGCCCGGTCCATATAGATGTATCCGTGCTTGTCCGCATCGCGGCGCATGCCGGTGCCCCGCAGCATCTTGAGGAAGCCAAGCTGCAGCTCCTCCGGCCCCAGCGCGAAGACATCGTTGAAGGTTTTGCGGAACGTATCGTAATTCTCCAGCGGCAGACCGGCGATCAAATCAAGATGCTGATCGATCTTACCGCTCTCCTTCACCTTGGTAACGGTGCGGCTCAGCTTCGCAAAATTCTGCCTGCGCTGCACCTCCGCGTTCGTTGGATCATTGGTTGACTGCACACCGATCTCGAAGCGGAAAATCCCCGGCGGCGCATGCTCGGCTAAATAATCAAGCACCTCGGGACGCATGATATCCGCAGTGATTTCAAACTGGAACACGCAGCCTCCATGATTTTCAATGAGGAAATGAAAAATCTCCAGCGCATAGTCGCGTTTGATATTAAAGGTGCGGTCCACAAACTTGATCAGCTTCGCGCCGGACTGGATCAAATAAAGCAGATCCGCTTTGGTCCGTTCCATATCAAAATAGCGGACCCCTACCTCAATGCTCGACAAGCAGAACTGGCAGCTGAACGGGCAGCCGCGGCTGGTCTCGAAATAAGTGACACGGCTTTGCAGACCGGCGATATCCTCCGGAAAACGGTACGGTGACGGAAGCTTGGCCAATTCCAGCTTCGGACGCGGCGGATTGACGATGATTTCTATCGTACCGTCCTTGCGCTCTTTGCGGTAAGCGACGCCAAACACCATATGCAGCTTCTGCGTATCCCGCAGCTCCGTGAGCAGATGATGAAAGGTTTCTTCGCCTTCGCCAACCACAATATAATCGACCTGCGTCAGACGCTCCATCCAGAAGGCCGTGTCATAGCTGACCTCGGGGCCGCCCAGTACTATACGCAGCTCAGGCATGATTTTGCGCAGCATATCGATGACCGTAATCGTCTCTTCGATATTCCAGATATAGCAGGAGAAGCCGATTACACTCGGTTTCTTCGCGTAGATGTCGGCGACAATGTTCATCACCGGATCTTTGATCGTATATTCCGCAATTTCGATGTCGAACTCATGCTCGCTGAAGGCTTTCAGGCAGCGCAGCGCGAGTGAGGTATGAATAAATTTGGCATTCAAGGTTGCCAGTACGACTTTCATATTGTTTAATTCCCTCTTTATCGTTATGGCTTACAAGCAACTCTATTGTACCGAATATGGCACAAAAAAAGAAGGGCAGCCCCCGCTCCAGCAGCATAATGCCGCAAGAGAGAAAAACCGCCCCGCTTCTATTAACGTTCAAAGAGGTCAGGTGCGGACCTGAACGATCATCTTCTCTTTGCCTTGCAATTGAACAACGGGATAACGGACAAGCCATTTGCCATCTGCAGCCGCCGTCACTTCTGCCGCGTTCAAATTCCGGGGCTCGAAGCTGAACTCCTGCTCATAATAGACGGCAAGCTGAATGGTGTCGTCCGGCAGCAGCTTATGCAGCTTGGTGCCCGCATCGAGCGCCCAGAAGCGCAGATCATCATTAGCCATATTCCCGTACAGCATATAAAATGCAGGATCAATTACGGCCGAAACAACCAGCCAGCCCTTGTCATCGCGCTTGACCTCAATGCGCTGCAGCTTCGTTCCGCCCTGCGAGGTACTGATTTCCCCGAACTCCTTGTCGACCAGATCGCGGATATCATCGTCAGTTGCACCCACAAGGGTATCCGGCAACGTTGAGGGCAGGAAATCAATCTTCTCGTTGGCTTTGTTGTCTTCAATATTATAGAGAAGGATACTGACATTGAGCACGGATACCGCAAAATTCAAATCCGCTTGCGTGGACTCGATTCCCGATGACGTGATCCCTATAAGCTCGCCGTAATCGTCGAACAGCCCGCCGCCCGAGCTGCCGTGATCAATCGGGGCGCTGATCTGATAGGTCTGAACGCCATCCGCCTGCTGCAAATTGCTGATAATGCCATCGGAGACTGTGTTCTGGAGTCCCAGCGGACTGCCTATGGCAATGACATGCGCGCCTTTGCCCACGCCGTATCCGATCGTGGCAGGCTCTACTCCCAGGGGCTTTGTCGTCTGAATGACCGCCAAATCCGATTTCTCATCATAGCCGACAATGCCTTCCACCTCGAAGGTATCGCCGCTGCGCAGCAGAACAGTTGCCTTCCCGGCTTCCTGCATCACATGAAGGTTGGTAACAATCCGGTTCGGTCCAATAATTACCCCGCTGCCCTGCGCCGAATCCGTCGTAATCATGACGACCTTATCGTCGTTCATCTCCACAACTTCTTCGGTCGAAAACGTATCATACTCCCCATAGCCGGAATCAGGATCATCGGCTTCCGCCTCATCCTCATAGGCTTGCGCTTGCAGCGCCTCAAAGGAAGTGATGCGGATCACGCGGGCGGCTGAATCGAGCTTAACCTCGGCGCCAAGCGCTTCCGCTACAAAACGAAGCGGCACCATTGTCGCTCCTTTAATCATCTGCGGCGGTACTGCCAGGGTCACGTTCTTCCCGTTCTTGACGGCCTTGCTTGACCCAAGCTGCAGCGTAATGGTCGTACGGTCCTTGACAACAATAATAGTCTTGGTCGCGGGCTCCCAGGTTACGCTGGCCTTCAATGCATTGAAAATAGTGCGCATCGGCACGATGGTCGTTCCTTTAATCGTAACGGGCGATGGTGTTAAAGCCAGCTTCGTTCCATCCACAAATACCGGTATAACATCAGCTTGTGCAGCGGTCTTTGAGGCCGCAGCAGCAGCGCTGTGATCCGCCAAACCCGGGAGCGGTACGAATACCAATCCGGCCGCAAGGACAGATAACAATACACTTCGTTTCCAGACAAGCTTCAATTTCACTTTTGAATTTCCTCCAGTTATCTGCCAATTTCCCACGTGGCTATCGTATCACCCCGTCCTCTCTTTTGTCTATGAAATTGAAATGAAAGATTTATAGATTTCAAGCCATCAGCCAGCTATTAAATTTCATGCTCCTGCTGCTTGAATTCCGTTGGGGTCAGCCCTGTTTCATCCTTGAAATTCCGCGAAAAATAATGGATGCTGGCATACCCCAGACGCTCTGCAATCCGTTCCATCTTCTCTCCCTGGAGCAGATGGTATTTGGCCTTGCGGATCCGCTCGGAAATCAGGTACTGCTTGGGCGTCACGCCTGTGCATTTCTTGAACAGCGAAGAGAAATAAATCGCATGATAGCCGCATAAGCCGGCCAGCTCCGTTACGGACCAGTTCGCCTCGGGATGCTGGCCGATCGCGGCAAGCGCCGGTTCGATTTTGATCCGCTCCGCCGATGGAGGCTGACGGTTCAGCAGATGCCGGACTAGAGCCGTAACCAGCTCTGTCATTAAGGCGCGCAAATAAACCGCATACCCGGGCTGTTCATTGCTGTATTCCTGTACGATGCGCAGCAGGTACGGCTCCAGGGCCGGCATCGTAATGAAGGCTGGCAGGCCGAGTCTGTCATGGCCTGGAACTTCAATCGTAAAGCCGCTGTCTGCAGAGTGGAGCATCTCCTCTTCCGAGCAGTTCTGCAGGGCATAAGCCGGGTGGACCGGCTCGGGTGAGTCATGCCGCAAGTGAAAATGGAGGCTAATATATTCAGTCCTGTTCAAGGTCCTCAGCCGGTGAGGATGCAAAGAACCATAGATGACGCAATCTCCGCCTGCAAGCAAATACCGCTGCCCCCCGATCAGGGCCTCCGCTTCTCCCGACAAGATATAGAACAGCTGAAAGTCGGGATTTTTGCGTGGGCCCCAAACCGTATTCGCATGCGCCTCCGCGCGGGCGGCAAAGTTCACGGTTGGCGCAAGCTCATGAATCGATCCCAGATCAGTTGATTTCAAAAACGCCCCTCCCTCCCCTTCGCGAGCCATTATGATTCGTATTGGAAAAGTGCAAATCCCTCTTCAGTATTTGTAAAGACAGCGTTACCATTCTCCACTATGCTTAGCTTATCAACGAAATACAGCCAACACATCCGGGAGGAATATACTATGTTAAGTCAAGCACAAATTGAGGAATTTGAAAACAACGGTTTTTTGAAAGGCGGCATTGTCTTGAGCGATGCCGAGGTTGAGGCGCTTCGCGATGAGCTGGATCTGGTCATGAACGGGCAATCCGTGAAAAAACCGGTGCTCTCGCACAATATGCTGGCGAAGGGTTATGACGATATGAAAATGACGGTCAGCGAGTCCGTCGTGCAGATCGTCAACATCTGGATGGCCAGCGATGTTTATTTCCAGCATACGGCTAACAAGACGATCTGCGAGGAAATCGCCCAGCTGACGCGGACCGATGAAGTCCGTATCTGGCATGATCAAATTCAATATAAACCTCCTGTTACCGGCGGACCGACCAAATGGCATCAGGATCACCCGCTGTGGCCGATCATTACCCCTTCCGATCTCGTCAGCGCCTGGGTTGCCCTGGATGATGCCACAATCGAGAACGGCTGTATGTGGATGGTGCCGGGCAGCCACAAATGGGGGAATCATCAGCAGTATCTGGAAAGCAATGCGGAATTTAAACCGGTCCACAAGCAGCCTGAGCTGCTTCCGGAGGGAGCGGATACTGCGCCGGTGCCGTTTGAAATTAAAAAGGGCCAGGTCGGCTACCACCACTGCCTGACCTGGCATGGCAGCCCGAACAACCGCTCGCAACACAAGCGCCGCGCAATCGCCGTTCACTATATGCCTGGCCACACACGTTATGCGCCAACGGCCGGGCACCCCATGCTGCCTTTTGTCTCGGTTGAACCGGGCGAGCTGCTGACCGGAGATCATTTCCCGCTCGTCTATCAACGATAAGAATAAAAGCCAACCAAAGTCCTGTTTGACGGCTAAAAAAAACCAGTTTTGCACGAAAACGTGCAAAACTGGTTTTTTTCACAATACAATCTCTTCATTATAACCTCACACCCTAAAAAAACTAACGGGATATGGCTACCCGTTGAGCCGATTGACAATCTTGAGAACGGCATCTCTTGTTAATTTGCTGCCGCCGGCAGCGAGAATGTTCACCGTAGCCTGAGCGAGCGCAAGCGGAATTTTGCAGAACTTCCGGGCCGGTCCCGGCTTTAATTCGGCAATATACTCATCAGCCAGCTTCAGATTGCGCTGTGTATATATGAGCATTTCCTTGAAGTCCCATCCATTCGGATAAAAGTCCACGCCCCGTTTGAGATCTTCTTTGCGGTTTCGCAGGATATTGACCGCCTGCAGCCCTCTGCCGAAAGCAACAGCCTTCTCTCTATCAGATTGGGTATCATCATGCCATAACCACAACTCAGAGAGCATTTCTCCGACCATACCCGCTACGCTGTAGGTATAACCGTCCAGATCCTCTTCGGTTTGAATATTCCATTTCGCCTGGGCCCACTCTCCCATTTGCTTGGCCATCTTTGCATTATAGTGAATAACCGTGTCCGCAATGGAAGGTGGACAAAGAAGCATCCAATCGCGCAGTCTCATGGTTACTTCCGGCAGGACGTCGCGATAAGGCATCAGGACTTCATTAGTTGCATGAATGATATCGGAGCTTTGGGATGCTTCATAAACTCCTCGCAGCAGATCAATCTTCAGTTGACCCGGGATCTCCTCATGATCTTCGATTTCATCGATTGCCCGCATACATAAATAGCCAGAGGTTACGGCTTCCTTCAAGCCCATATCCAGGCCGTTGATCGGAATGTAAAAGGTACGGCTCGTCTTCTGAAGCATGATCAAGGCGTCATTCAAAATAGCGTTCGTAATGGGGAGTCCCTCCAAAGTAGCTTTACTAATCGTACTGTGTTCAAACTTATTATACTTTTCTATCATAATACCATACCTCTCCCTTGGAGCACCAATCCACGGACTATTCGTTACCGTCTGACGGCCATTTTCTCAATTTCATTTATTTTCCCCATAAAAGTGTAGCGAAAAATGTATTGGCGCCGTCTATAGGGTACGGAGGTGGTTACATGCCAAGGCCGGCCGGCCCCAATGACAAATCAAGCTTCCCTGAAAATCCCTCCTCAGCGCTTGAAGGCTTAATGGCGGAATATGGCTCTGCCGTGCTTCGCACTGCTTATTTCTATCTGGCCGACAGACATTTGGCTGAGGACGTCAGTCAGGAAGTGTTTATCCGCGCTTACCGGAACTGGTCCACTTTCCGCGGGGAGAGCAGTGTGAAAACCTGGCTGAGCAGAATAACGATTAATTTGTGCAAAGACCGTTTGGGAAGAAAAGCTGCCCAGGAACAGCCGACGGATCCCGTTCTGCTGACCAAAGCGGAACGATACAGCGCCGAAGAAGAAGCGATGGCCAGATGGAACCGGACAGAAATACTGAGGCATGTTGTCAAGCTGCCCTCCCACTATCATGAGGTGATCTATTTGTTTTATTATCTCGATTTATCTACGCGTGAAATAGCGGAAGCGACCGGTTCCCCCGAAGGTACCGTCCGCGGCAGGCTTCATCGTGCAAGAGAGATGCTCAGCGGCTATTTGGAGAAGGAGGGACTGGCCCGATGAAGACGCCGGATACAGAACTCCGTCAAACATTTAAGCAGGAAGCCGATGAGCTGCTGTTCGAAGATCTGCATTTCGATAACCGCCTGAAAGAATCTGTACGGCAGCGGCTATTGGAAATCCAGGAGCTCCCTTCTCACAAAAGACGGCTGCCGACCAAAGGCTGGATTTGGGGATCGGCAGCTGCAGCCGCCATTATATTGATTTTGCTGGCTGCGGCTCCATTTCTCTTGTCGCCGGCAGCTCCCGGCAGCGTTGCAGGTACTCAAGGAGGCAATAACGGCCAATCGGAACCGATGGTCGGCGGGCAGCAGCCCGGCGATACGCTGAACACGCCTATGCTTGGGCAGAACAATCCAGGGGATGACCTTCCTTCGCCTGCACCGGGCTCCTCCAGTCAGGAAATATGGGTGCTTCCATCCATTAAGGAAGCCAAGGTCTGGTTCGGTGATGCGCTGCTGGTGCCTTCTTACGTGACAGCAGGATTCGCGCTTCGTGAAATTAATGCCAGCGGTCCCCGTGAAGGAGAAGCGGCAGAAATTGTCTTCAGTTACGTTTCTGCCAATCAATCCTTCGGGATATTTCAGCAGAAGCGGGTTAAAACGGTTTTTCCCGCAAATGGCAAAGCCGTCGACATCAATGGGGCTGCCGGCTCCATCACAATAGGCGATCCGGGCGAGGATGCAGGGGATACGGATCTGAACATTCAGCTCCATTGGCAGGCCAACGATATCGACTACATGCTCTCCGGGATTTTGCCCGAGGCAGAGGCGCTGCAAATCGCACGTTCCATGAAATCTCTACAGGAGGAATAAACCATGACAACCCTATTAAACGTAAAAGCACGTTTGGCTAAGGTGCTGCTGATCGGCGGTTGTCTGATGCTCTTGTCAGCCAACGCGGCATTCGCTGCACCTGAGAACTCGCCGGGCAATACCGCCCAAAGCAACCAGGCCGTAAGCCAGGAGGATCTGCTGCAGAAGCAGCAGGAAATCGACAGCTATGTCGCGGGTGAAGGGCAGGATGAACTTGCAGAACAGGGCTTCCAGGTTACCACCACAGCCCCCGGTCAGGACGCGGTCGAGATCGGCATCACACCTTATAGTAAAGCCCATGCGGAGTTTCTGTACGAGAAATTCGGCCGTGACCAGGTGAAGGTTGTGGAAGGAGAGCAGGCTGTACTGTTCGGCGAGATGATGCCGGCTGCAGCAGAACAACCTTCCGCGGATCTGCTGCAGAAGCAGCAGGAAATCGACAGCTATGTCGCGGGCGAAGGACAGGATGAACTTGCAGAACAGGGCTTCCAGGTTACCACCACAGCCCCCGGGCAGGACGCGGTCGAGATCGGCATCACACCTTATAGTGAAGCCCATGCGGAGTTTCTATACGAGAAATTCGGCCGTGACCAGGTGAAGGTTGTGGAAATGGAGCAGGCACAGCTGCTGGACGCAGCACCTGCCGCCGCCCAGAATACAGCTGCGGCTGATTCCGTTTCCCCCGGCGGCCCGAACGCATCCGCTGGAATGTCCGGGACCAGCCCTCTGATGGTCATCATCATTATTGCCGTTCTTGCCTTGGGTGCTGCAGCGGCAATCAGACGCAAGCAGTTATTTTCCAGAAAGCATTGACCACCCGAGGCCCTCGGGCTTGATTAACAGTTTATGATCCCGGGTATCCAACCGGCAATGCCGACCAGGCAGTGCAGGCGGCGCGCTGACATACGGAAAGAGACCGATAATAGCAATATCGGTCTCTTTCATGCTATATTGGGGATAACTTTTATAGGACGGTGTGAGCCTTACCATGGACAAACGAAAAGCAGCCCCAAAACACAATGCTGCCGCTAAACGCGGCAGTTTACCGCCGCGCGGATCATCCTCGCGCGGGAGCGGCGTCCGCGCCGCAGCGGCAGGGACAGCTGCCTCCAGCCGAAGACCGTCTGCCGGAGTCAGCGAGAGAAGCGCAGCCCGCGCCGACAGCAAGCCTTTTATCGTGAAGGAGCCGCAGGAACTGCTGGCCTTCCTGCTGCAGGCCATCAAGCATCAGGGCCGCAACGCGATTAAGTCCCTTCTGGGCCGCGGTCAGATATCAGTGAATGGACGCGTAGTCACCTTATATAACCACGCACTTAAGCCCGGGGATTCGGTCTCGGTAAGCAGAGAGAAGATCGTCGAGAAGCCTCCGCTGATGGGACTGTCCATTCTGTACGAGGATGAACATATCATTGTCATCAACAAGGAAGCCGGCCTGCTGTCGATCGCATCGGCGCAGGAAACCGATTTGACAGCCTACCGGCAGTTAACGGCATATGTCAGATTGGAGAATCCGGAGAACCGCATATTCGTGGTACACCGTTTGGACCGCGACACCTCAGGCGTTATGATGTTTGCCAGGAGCGAGGAGGCACAGCAGCTTCTGCAGAATTCATGGCAGGACGCTGTGAAGGAGCGGACCTATGTAGCCCTTGTGGAAGGCAAAGTCCGTAAGACGGAAGGGACTATCAAATCCTGGCTGAAAGAAAGCAAAACGCTGCGCATGTATTCCAGCCCTTACCCCAATGACGGCCAGCTGGCTGTCACCCATTACAGAATCATGCAGACTAGCAGCGAATTTTCCCTGCTTGAGGTGGAGCTGGAGACTGGGCGCAAGAATCAGATCCGCGTTCATATGCAGGATATCGGGCATCCCGTCGTCAGCGATAAAAAATACGGTTCAAAGTCGAAGGCGATGGGACGGCTCGGCCTTCATGCCCGCGTTCTTTCCTTTGACCATCCCATAACCGGAATACGAATGCGCTTCGAAACGGAAATCCCCAAGCAGTTCCTTAATGCGCTTCGCGATGTCCGGCAGTCGACTTGATCAGTTGAGCAGAGAATAATACAGTGCTCTCATCGTCCTGACGGGACAGATAATCGCCCGCAGGAGTTACCTTGAGCTTTTAACTGCCTGCGGTCTGCCGGGTCCTGCTCCCGGCTCGCCAATTCCAGTTTCACCTTCTGCCGTTACGCTCATGGTGCTCTTAGACGACATGAGCTTCTCGCTGAGCTGGTCCAGATTCATCTCCGGATGATTCCTCATCAAATTAAGCGCGGACAACTGCTGAAGGCTCAGTCCGTATCATGCCGCATCCTCCTGCATGATCTTTGTGGTCATTTTGTTGACTGAATGAGAATATTATTCACTTTCTTATAACTGGACAAATGAACTTGACTGTCCCTTGTTGCCCTGATAGGCCGAAAGATAAGCATCCATCTGTTCAGCCGGCTGCAGGACTGAAGATCCGTGGCATACTTCCAGACGTATAGGCTTCAGCTTAGATACAATCCTGCTGCTTCTGACTGCTTCATTCATGTCGAAGGTGAACATCTTCATTGGCAGCCGGAGTTGACCTTTCTTGGAGGTAAACAAGTCTCCTGCCAGCATCACCTGGTCCCGTTCATGATGATATACGACATGGCCAGGTGAATGTCCGGGAGCCAGATAGGGTCTCAAGCTGCCAAATGCCGCAAGCTCCCCATCCGCATCTGCCTGAAGCGGCTTGGCAAGCCCTGCCTCCACGCTTGCTGCCGCTTTCTTGCGCCCCGGATAAGGAAGCTTTCCTTCCATATACGGGATTTCGATTGAATGGGCGTACACAGGGACGGAGGAGTGCTGCCGGATTTTCTTAATGGCCCCAACATGATCGGAATGACCGTGAGTGAGCACGATTGCTTTCAATGGACCTGCCCCAAGCTTCTCGATAAAGGACAAAATGCCCTTCGTCATGCTCCCCAGACCCGCGTCCACCAAAATAACGCCGTCCTCTTCTACCACCACCCATACATGGATCGGAATGATCATCCATGTTTTCAAACTCCAGATATGCTCAGACAGTTGTTGTACTTTCATTTGCCATCATCTCCGCTCTTTTTTATAACCAATGGTTACTAACCGTTGGTTATAATATATTTGATTATTCATTCCCTGTCAATAGGCGGCTGAAGAAAAAGGATTTTATACGCCAATCTCCCGCTGGGGCGTCTTCCCGGATTCGATTGGCATGCGCTTCCTCGTTTAATGGAAATGGGATTAGGTGAATATATAACAGATTGCAGAGAATTAAATTATCAGGAGGCTTGCCCCATGTACAACCGAAATCCATACCGTTTGTGGAATATAGTTGGACTGATCGCTGTACTGATTGTGAACGCACTCGCTCAATATCTTCCCCTCAATGGCAAAACAACCGCCGAGCTGTCGGCTCAATATCCGGTATTGATTACACCGTCCGATTATGCATTTTCAATCTGGATGCTGATTTATGTCTTATTGATCGGCTTCGTTTTTTACCAGCTGGGCTCCCGTACTGGAGATCAGCCTTCCGTTCGAAGCACCGGTCCATGGTTCTTCATCAGCTGCTTGTTTAATATCGCGTGGGTCTTCGCCTGGCATTATGAACATGTGAGAATTAGCGTGTTTATTATGATCGCTCTGCTGCTGACTTTAATCATTTTGTACCAACGGATCCGAACCGCCACCTCCAGGCCTGCTGCGGGAGAATTTATCTGGGTCAGACTGCCCTTCAGTCTGTATTTCGGGTGGATCACGGTCGCCACGATTGTGAACATTGCAGTTGGCCTGTACCAGGCGGGCTGGAACGGATTTGGCTGGTCGGATGCGTTATGGGCCATCGTTTTGCTTGCTGCCGCCTGGGTGCTCGCTCTGATAATCGGAGGTGTTTTCCGTGATCCCTTCTATGTGCTTGTATTCGTCTGGGCCTTTATAGCCATTGCCCTCAAGCAGCAGGATTATGAGAATATTTACACCGTTGCCATGGTGGGGGCGATTCTGCTTCTTGTATTCGCTATCTATCTCATTTTCCGCAGGCGAAATGTATCGAAATGGTAAAGACAAGGGAGCATAGGGGAGTAAATGGGAATAAATACCGCCCTTTTCTATAAATTTAGATTATTCTGAATATTTACAAAACTTACATACAGCTTGTACAATAAGGACATATCATTCAGAACATGAATGGTACACAGTCCACCGAGAGGGGATAGTCCATTGGAGAAGGTTAGCGAAGCGTGTCCCTGTATCAACAAAAAGGTTAGATTTCTATGGATATGAAAATTCATGGAGAGGAGTAAGCAAGAAGCACCGTATAGAATTGAATGTATGACCAACATATATTCGTTCTACACGTTCAAGGAAAGCCGCTTGCTTGTGGGACATTGCGGGAAATCAACGATTGGATGATGTGAAGAGGAATTGGCATTGCCGCTAAAGACAGCGTCGGGCCATTCTTCAAAGCCGGGCTTGAACGATTGGGTTTAATAATTTGCAACGGAAGTTGTCTGAATGGAGTGCAGGTAACAATTGAATACGATTGAAAACATCGGATAGGGCTCCTGGTTGTCACAGACAAGCAGGAGCCCTATTTATGTGCAAATTTCAAAGTCATCAATAACCCCGCCACCCCCCCCTTCCAAACGGATTCTCCCATGAGGATGCTTTACTCCCTCCTGTACGCTCCATTCGTGATCCATTCCTTTAATTGTTGACATCCTGTATCTAGTTAGAATATTATCTAATTAGATATTAATCTAATAAGGTGGTTGTGAGATGCTCCAGCTGGATAAAATCGTTAATTATCACAAAGCATTGGCCGACCTGACGCGCGTCCGGATGATCATTCTGCTGGCCGCAGGCGAGATGACCGGTCAGGAGCTGGCCGAAAAGCTGTTTCTTTCAACGGCGACCATTACCCATCATGCCGCCAAGCTGCGCGCCGTCAGTCTGCTCCATGAACGGCGGGAGAAGAATGCGATTTATTTTTCGCTGGATCGTTATTTTCTCAAGCAGTATGCCGGCGCCATGGACAATCTGCTTCAGGAACAACACAACAAAATAGAGGAGACATCAACGATGGATGAGAAGAATGAACGTCTTAAACAGTCCGTTCTGCGCAATTTTTTTAGCGGAGACGGGAAGCTGAAGCATATTCCGGCACAGCTCAAAAAGAAACGGATCGTGCTGGAGAGTCTGGCTGAACGCCTGGTGGAGGGACGGTCTTATTCCGAGCAGGAGATCAACGGCTTCATCAAACAATTCCATGATGACTTCGCCACCATCCGCCGCGAGTTTATCATGCATGCTTATCTGTACCGCGATAACGAGGTATATGAACGCAACCCCCGCTCGATGTGGGAGAAATGGGAGACCCTTTCTTAAACGGACTGCCGGGGAAGAGCGCAGCCGGACTTACTTCAAAGTCTGCGCCTTACCCGATGCCTGTATCGTGTTACCCTTAACCTCCATGCCGTACGATAAGGCCTCCAGATAATCCAGCTGATTATGGATGTACGCCTTCTCCCTCGGAATGATCTGATTATTCTTGATGTAGAAAGGATCGAACTGCATGGTGACCTTGCCGTTTTGGAGTGTCAGATTCAATAGACCGGTGTCTGCTGTACGCCCCTTCACATAATCCGGAAACAGAAAGTTTCCAATGGAATAGGCAATCGGCTTGCTTTTATAGGACTCGAAGCCCTGAAGCACATGAGGGTGGCTGCCGATAATGGCGTCTGCGCCGGTATCGATCATTTCTTTGGCAAACTTCCGCTGCCATGCTTCCGGACGGTTGTTTCGCTCAATCCCCCAATGCATATATACGATCAGGTAGTCCGCTCCTTCCCGTTCGCGCGCAATGGCAGCCAGCACCTTCTTCTGGTCATAGGCTCCGGCCACACCGGGTCTCTCTCCTTCAGCTACCCAATTAAGCTCCGGCAGGAAGCGGGAAAAGGCCAGGTATTTCACTGTCACGCCCTTCACCTTGACTGTTCTGGCCGAAAAGGCTTCACTCTCATTGCGGCCGGCTCCCACCGGTATGAGGTCGTATGCCTCCAGGTGGTCCAGCGTATCAAGCAGACCCTTCCGCTGGAAATCCAGGACATGATTGTTTGCGACCGAAATAACGTCAAAGCCGGCATTTTTGATCCCTTTGAGCGAAATCGCATCCGATTTGAAATTGAAGATTTGACTTGTATCCTTATTCTTCTCATCCGTAACGGCTGTCTCCAGATTGACAAAGGCAATATCCGCTGCCGTTACCTTCTTCTTTACATGCACAAACGGATAATCGGGTCCTTTTTGCGCAATAGCCTTCTTCACCGACGCATCCATCATTGCATCTCCGGCAAAAACAAGATGAATGGGCTCCTTATTGACTGCAATTGGCTCTTCTATGTATTCAGGGGGTGTCTGCATGTCTAAAGGAGGTATTGGAATATCTTCAGGCTCCCCGGTATTTGCCTCCGCTGCTTCCGGATTGCTCCCTGTTCCCTGTACGGCTTGTTCATGGGGACCGGTTGGATCAGCTCCTTCACCAGGCGCTTCACCTGTTGCAGGAAGAAGCATGAGCAGCACTGCCAACACAATCAGCACAGACACAGATATAGAAAAAAACCATTTTTTGCTCATATAATCACCTTTCGTCACGGTTTCCTCTATGTAAGCTATTGCTTCGGGCATCGCTTCATTCATCAAATATAACGCAGACTTTTTTCCGCATCGTTTCAACTTGTATCGGTGATGTAAACCATCTACAGTAACTTTATACCTTATCATACAGAAAAAGGCAAACGGATGTGACCGATTCAATCGATCTTTTCCGTTTGCCTCATCATGCTTGCTTATCTTCTTAACTGGCCGGCCCCGTCCGGAGAACATCCAGGGCTTTGGCCATCTGCGGGTCTTCCTGCTTATATTTCTCCATTAAACGGGTCGTCATCCGGTAGGCTGTCTTGTCGTTCACAACCCCGTTATCCGGCAGCGCCTCATCCCGCTGGAACTTCTTCACCGCCGTTGAAGTTGCATCATCATAGATGCCGGTTCCGGCGCCGACGTCATAACCAAGGGTCTTGAGCATGCTTTGAACCGTCTGCACCTTGTCCCCATAATCCCCCGATTTGATCTGCAATCCCGCCGGAAGCCTTGGCAGAAGCGTGTATGAAGGCGCTTCGACGGCGATATTCGGCTCGATTCCCTTCTTGTGAATCCACTGCCCGTCCGGAGAACGCCACTGGGCTTCCGTAAGCTTAAGCACAGAACCGTCCTTTAATTGTCTGAAGTTCTGGACGATCCCTTTGCCGAATGTTTTTTGGCCGACCACTGTTGCGTTTGCTGTTGTTTTGAGTGCTGCGGTCAGCACCTCCGCCGAGCTTGCCGTGTTGTCGTCGACCAATATCGCGATCGGGAGCGTCCATGGTGTTTTTTGCTCTGATTTATGCGTAATAACCTGCTTCTCGCCTTTATAGACCACCTGGAGAATCGTCTGTCCTTTGGGTACGAACAGATTGGCAATTTCAACGGTTGGGGTCAGCAGCCCACCCGGATTGCCCCGTAAATCAATGAGCAGCGATTTCATGCCAAGCTCCTGCAGCTTCGTGACCGCTTCCTTGAACTCGTCGCCCGTCTTCTCTGCAAAGCGGGTAACGGTAATTTCACCGATCTTGTCCGCCTTCATCTCATACGTGACCGTATGCACGGGCACGGCCCCCCGGGTAACGGGAACATCAAGCGGCTCATTCATCCCCTGGCGGCGGATCGTCAGCTTCGCAATCGATCCTTCCTTGCCCTGAACCAGCTGCTTGAGCTCCTCAAGCGTGATGCCTTTGACCTCTTTGCTGTCCACCGACAGAAACACATCGCCGGACTGCAAGCCTGCTTTTTCCGCTGGAGCCCCTTTTATCGTATTCTCAATGATGAATTCCCCGTCCTGCTCCCTTATCTCAACCCCGATCCCGACAAAGGTATCCTCGTAGGACTGTACATACTGCTCGCCCTTATCCCCGCTTAAATAAACGGAATACGGATCATTCAGCGAGGCAACCATACCTTCCGCGGCTCCTTCGACAAGCGCCTTGGATTTGGCTCCGTCCAAAAAATTATCCATAATTTCGTTATAAGCATAGGACAAATTGTGGAAAGTCGATTCCTTCAATATGGGATACTGCACCGTCATTGATATACGTCCACCGATAAAACCGATAACACAAGCCACCACAATAAGCAGAACCATATTCACATTCCGCCGCTGCTTTGCTTCCTGCTGACCATACAAGCTCATCTTCAATCACTCCGTTCCGACACAAGGAATCTGCTACTCACTTTATCGCATTCCCCGGTCAGCCGCAAGCTGGGCGTACAGTCCAAAGAGCCCTTCCTCATCCAATGTCATCAATGCGACAATTATCCGCATGATCCTTGGTTAAAGAAGGGCTTGAGGCTTGAGAAAAATGCAAATCCGGCATGTCTTATTGCTATTCAGCAGCCAGAGCTTCCTTCGCCAGGCTCAGCCAGGCCAGTTCGTCCGCAGTCAAAGCAACGGGAAGCGCCTTGATGCTGTCATAAAGCTCCGAGGTTTGATGCGGACCTATGATCGCCGCAACCGGGAATGGCTGGTTCAGCACATACGCCAGGGCGATATGGTTCGCGCTGACGCCATATTTGACGCCCAGCACGGCCGCACGGCGCTTGCGCTCCCAGTTCTCGGCGCTGTAGTATACGCGGACCATATCGGCATCCTGTGTGATCTCAGGCGCATAACGATCCGTAAAGAAGCCCCCGGATTGGGAGGACCATGAAATAATCGGCAGCTGCGACTGCTCATGCCACGCCTCATCCTCGGCATAGGTCGAGACGCATCCCGCCCAGCGCGGCTCGATCGGCTTGGCCAGGCCAAGGTTGGGGCTGCTGCTGGCAAAGCCTTTCATGCCGTTCTTTTCCGCATATGCATTCGCCTCACGGATACGGCTTACCGTCCAGTTGGAAGCTCCGAGGGACAGGCAGCGGCCCGCGGCAATCTGATCGTTCAAGCCCTCAAGAATATATCCCACATGGACATTGGGATCGTCGCGGTGGAGCATGTAAATATCGACGTAATTGGTTTTGAGCCGTTCCAGCGATTCGACCAGGTCGCTCTGAATACAGGTCTTGGTCATCCGGGACTGCTCATACGGATGGGCTCCTTTGCCGATCAGAACGACTTCGCTGCGGTTTCCCCGCTCCTCCATCCACTGCCCGACAGCCTGGGCCGTTTTTGCGCCATAGATATGTCCCGTATCGATTGCATTCCCTCCTGCTGATACATAGGCATCAAGCAATTCGCTGGAGTAATCCATCTTATCGATACTGAGCATCATGGATCCCTGCACCAGCTGAGAAATGCCCAGCTCAACACCTTCCACCCTGATTTGCTTCATCATCCGAAATCCACTCCCTATTGTCATATATTGATTATTATAAAGCAGGATTAACGGCAGTAAAATCGAAATATATTGCAATGACTAATACAATATTGATAAAGACATCGCTTTCAAAATAAAGGAGGCTTCCCGGGCGCAAATGGAACATCTTACACTGCCCATGGTTCGGCGGGACCGTTACTACTGCTTCCCCGAATCCGCCGGTTTCTATAAGGAAATCCGGAACCACAAAGTAGATCGATCCGCCGGCAGCCTGCTGGAATTCAATCTCCATCTGGTTACAGCCGGCCAGGGCTTTGTGGAGGAAGAGAGCGGCCTCCAGGAGCTCAAGGCCGGCGACGCTTTTCTATATTTCCCGGGTGATAAACAGATTTATTACAGCGATCCCGCGCATGCCTGGAGTGTAAAATGGATCCACTTCTACGGCAGCGGAGCATTCGCCGATCTCACGGAGCGCGGCTTTCACCGGTCGGTTGTATGGCGAATCCGCTCACCCAAAATGCTTGAAAGCCGGATGGAAGACCTGCTGCAGCAAATCCAGCAGCATAAATCACTGTATCCCACCAGCCTGTCGATGCTGATGTATGGAATTATAGCCGAATTAATCGAACAAGCAGAGCCGCTGTCGGCTCATACACCCGGCGAGGAGGCCAGTGAGCGCATCCTGCTGCTGCTCCCTGAGCTGCAGGCCGCTGCTTCCGCCTCCTTCGACCTGAATACATGGGCCGCGAAGGCCGGCACGAATCGTTACGCCTTCTGCCGATGGTTCCGGAGAGCCACAGGTCAAACACCGCTTGAATTCGTCACCATGTGCCGGATCGGCAAAGCCAAGCAGCTGTTAATCGAGAAGCACAGCCTGGCAATAAATGATGTAGCGCAGCTCTGCGGGTATGAAAGCCCGAGCTACTTCAACAAACGATTCCTGCAAAGCGAAGGAATGACGCCGACAGCGTACCGCAATCTGTTTCTAACAGGCCGCCGTTCTTAAAGGTTTCGTAAAAAACGCTTGTCCGCCGTATCATTATCCGATACAATCAATGAAAACCTTAAAGAGAGAACAGGAGCAGGAATAACCATATGTATAAACTTATTGCCATTGATGTGGACGACACCTTGCTGACCGACGATCTGATCGTCACGCCCGGGACCAAAGCCGCACTGACGGAAGCTATTGAACGGGGGGTATTTATTACACTCGCCACCGGCCGCATGTTTCCCTCAGCCAAAAAAATCGCTATGCAAATCGGCTTTGATGTGCCGATCATCACCTACCAGGGCTCGCTTATCAAGACACTTATGGATGAGCAGGTCTTATATGAGCGAAGCGTACCCAAGGACGCCGCCCAGCAGCTGTTTGAGTTCTGCAGGGAACGCAAGCTGCACCTTCAGCTGTATATCAACGATGTACTTTATGTGCAGGAGGATACTGAGCTTGGCCGCGGGTACTCTGCGCTCTCCAAGATCCCGTTTGTCGTCGAGCCCGACTTCAATAAATTGATCGATCGGCCTTCAACCAAGATGCTGATTATCGATGACCCGGCTTACCTGGACGAAATTGCGCTGGAGCTGGCGCCGCTGATTGGAGATCGTGTGCATATCACCAAATCCAAGCCCCATTATCTGGAATTCATGCACAAGGAAGGGACCAAAGGTCATGCGATCGCCTTTATGGCCGAACATATCGGCTGCAAGCTCGAAGAGGTGATCGCCATCGGCGATTCATGGAATGACCATGAAATGATCGAAGTTGCCGGACTCGGCGTGGCGATGGGCAATGCGCTTCCCAAACTCAAGGAAATTGCTCAATATGTAACCCGGTCCAACAATGAAGAAGGCGTACGTCATGTCATCGAGAAATTTGTACTTGATCCATCCTGATTCCGTTATCCGGTTCGAATGAAAGCCGCATTACAAGCAGAATTCTTGCTTGTGATGCGGCTTTTTTTGTCAACAGGTTCATTTATATAAAGGTAAAGAAACATACTGCCCCTTCGCGCTCCAAGGACAGGGTAAGCCATTTCCTTCTGCTTTTAATAAATCCTTCACCCCTTGGTGATAATAGGAAAACGCAAGAGAGCTGATACATAATAACGATATCCCCCTTCGAAGGAGGAGAGAAATGAAAGGCAGCAGCAGCAGCGCTAAGCCGTTACATGAGAATCTTAAAGAGAATATAACTCATATTTATCATGTCATGGGCGCGAGCCCTGATTTGATCATTAAGGAGATTTCTTTATCCGGGACCGTCTCGACAGCCCTGATCTATATCGATGGTCTTGTAGACGTCAAAGAGCTGCACAACTGTGTCATTAATAATCTGATGTCCTCCAAAAGCATCCCGAGCATTCAGGAAATGGATTCCAGAAGCAGCAGCGTTCTGGCCTATATCAGGAACGACATTCTAATGGCGGGAGACGTAAGCATTGTGGCAGACCTGGATACCATGATGACTTATCTCTTGTCCGGCGATGCGATCCTCTTGGTGAACGGCTTTCGGGAATGCCTGCGCATCGGGGTAGCCGGATGGGAGTGCCGAAATGTCTCCGAACCGATCACACAAGCAGTGGTACGCGGCCCGATGGAAGCCTTCAATGAGAATCTGCGAACGAATACCGCCCTGGTCAGACGCAAAATACGTGACCCGCAATTATGGATGGAAGAGCGCCATATCGGCAAGGTTACGCAAACAAGCGTGGCCATTATGTATTTGAAAAATATTGCGAATGACAAAATTGTGGAGGAAGTGCGAACAAGGCTGGACCGGATCGATATCGACGGTATATTAGAGAGCGGCTATATCGAGGAATTGATTCAGGATAAGACGCTTTCGCCATTCGCCACGATCTACAACAGCGAAAGGCCGGACACCATTGCTGCAGGTATTTTGGAAGGCCGGGTGGCCATTCTCATTGACGGAACTCCCTTCGTGCTGCTTGTTCCAGCCCTTTTCGCTCAATTCTTTCAATCAGCTGAGGATTATGCGCAGCGCGCCGATGTCAGCACATTGCTGCGGCTTATCCGTTATTTAGCCTTTTTCATCTCCTTGCTGGCTCCTGCAATGTACATCGCTATTACGACCTTTCATCAGGAGATGCTTCCCACTGATTTGCTTATTAATCTCGCCGCCCAGCGCGATGGCGTTCCATTTCCCGCATTCATAGAAGCGCTTCTCATGGAGATCACATATGAAATCCTGCGTGAGGCTGGCGTGCGGATGCCCAGGACAGTCGGTCAAGCGGTATCTATCGTGGGAACGCTCGTTATTGGACAGGCGGCAGTGGAAGCCGGGATTGTGTCTTCGGTTATGGTTATCATCGTATCCATAACGGCAATCTCGAGCTATGTCATTCCGGCAACAAGCATGTCCATTTCCGTTCGGATGCTCCGTTTTATACTGATGGGCCTGGGCGCCTCCTTCGGTCTCTTCGGCATTCTGGCCGGAATCATTGTGCTTATTCTCCATCTATGCTCGCTGCGCTCCTTCGGGATCCCGTATATGAGTCCGTTCGCTCCTTTTAATCTGGCGGATCAGAAGGATACCCTATTCCGGGTTCCATGGTCTTCCATGTTAAAACGACCTCGGCTTATCAGTCAAAAAAATATTGTTCGGCAGCAAGCCGGAAATAAATCAGACAAATAAAGGAGTCCAATATGAAACGCATATGCAGATGGATATTGGCTGTTTGTTTGATTGTCATGTGCTTAACCGGCTGCTGGGACCGGCGCGAACTCAGTGATCTTGGAATCCAACTGGGGACGGGATTTGATAAAATCGGCGATAATTATCAGGTTTCCGTCCAAGTCGTTAACCCCTCAGCCGTTTCAACGAAAAACGGCAATGGCAGCAGGTCCCCTGTTGTTATGTATAAAGCCTCAGCTCCAACATTATTCGAAGCCTTCCGTAAACTTACGTTAACAAGTCCACGAAAAATTTATGGGGCTCACATTCGCGTTCTGGTCATTGGTGAAGCATTGGCCCGGGAAGGAATCTCCAAAATCCTGGACTTCCAGACCCGGGTTTCGGAACCGCGGCCAGACCTCTTCGTGATGATTGCAAAGAACGGCACTGCTGAAAATGTTCTGAAAATCATGACGCCTCTGGAGGAAATTCCGGCAGTCAATATGTACAGCTCGCTTGAGGCATCCTCCAAGGTCTGGGCTACAACCGCGGATGTGACACTGGATAAGCTTGTAAGCCAGTTGATTACCGATGGTATCAATCCCGTACTGACGGGAATCAACGTAATCGGCAATCAACGCACCGGAGAGAAGGAACAGAATGTCAAGGAAATCGATAGCACCGCACGCTTGAAGTATTCCAATCTTGGCGTCTTCAAGGGGGACCGTCTGATCGGCTGGTTAGATCCGGAAGAAACCAAAGGCTTCAATTACATCATGAATAATATAAACACCACTGTAAATAGAGTGGCCTGTCCGGATGGAGGAAATCTCACGATAGAAGTCTACAACTCCAAGACCTCTACTAAAAGCCAGATCAAACAAGGCAAGACTCTTATGAACATTAATGTGAATATTACGGCAGACATTGGGGAGGTTGAATGCGATATCGATTTGACAAGCCCGCCCGTGATCAATCAACTGCAAAAACAAGCGGAGAAAGAAATCAAGCAGCAGATGGAACAAACCATGGCTCATGTGCAGGGAAAATATAAGAGCGATATTTTCGGATTCGGCCAAGTGATCTATCATTCTCATCCGAAAAAATGGAATCAGCTGAAAAAAGATTGGGATGAGGAATTCCCGAGGATCAAGGTGAATTACCAAGTAAAGGTGATCGTTCGGAAGCTGGGAGCCATAGGCAACCCGATTACGAAGGAATTGAAGGAGTGATGCTTTGTGATGATGCTAATTGCTGTCCTGATATTCGCCCTGGCAGCGGCTGCACTTGAACTGCCGGTCCTGATCAGGAAACGGTGGATCAAAGAAACCGTTATTTTCTCCGTTCTGTTCGTCGCCGGGATCGCTCTGAGCATAGCGTCCGTTAAATCGGTTCCATTACCAAGTCCACTAATCGTACTCAAGATGGTCTATTCCCCGATTAGCAGCTGGATTTTCAACTAAGTTAGGAAAGGGTGGATATATTTGCGTGAACATGGAAAAATCAGCATCCAACAAATAACAATCCTCGTCATCTTCACTACAATCGGGGATTCCATCCTCTTCCTGCCTTCCATGATGACAACAGCGGCCAAACAGGATTCATGGCTATCCGTACTGCTGGGCATTCCTATCGGTCTGTTCATCTTGTGGCTGATGCTGCGGCTAAGCCGGATGGAGGCCAGATCGACACTATTTCAAATGAACCAGAAGCTCCTGGGTCAATTTTTCGGCGGGATTCTATCGGTTCTATTTCTGATGTTCTTTCTCGTGCTTACTTCGGGGATGCTGCGTGAAATCAGCGACTTCATTACGACCATCATTCTGCCGCAAACCCCGCTTTATGTGATTCACTTTATGATGATTATTGTGATGCTGTTCGGGATTAAATTGGGGCTGGAGCCCCTCGCAAGGGCAAGCGAGATTTTCTTCCCCTGGTTTCTGCTGTTCTTTTTCTCCCTGGTTCTGCTTCTGCTGCCCCAGATACAACTGACGAATATGCTCCCGATACTGGGCAGCGGAATTGGCCCAGTGCTGCATGGAATGCTCTACTCGGTTGCCTTCCCGTTCTCGGAGCTTCTCGTGTTTCTGGTAATTATTCCCTATGTCAATGAGGGTACGCATCTGCAGAGGGATCTGCTGCTTGGCTCCTTGTTCGGGGGAATGATTATTTTCATTCTGGTCCTGCTATCCACATTGGTACTGGGACCGACTATGACCTCTTTTCATATCTACCCCTCTTACTCATTGGCCAAAAAAATCAGCATCGGTCATTTTCTGGAGCGGCTTGAGGCCATGCTGGCCATTATCTGGATTTTCTCGATCTTTTTCAAAACCGTCCTGTATTATTACGCCACCGTTCTGGGAACAGCCCAGCTATTCCGATTGAAGGACTATCGTATGCTTGCTGCTCCCATTGGGTTCATCTTATTCGGACTCGCCTTTTACTTCTCCCCCAATTACTCTTACCTGACGGAAATAACGGCAAAATATTGGCCTTTCTGGGATTACACTTATATTGCCGCCATCGTATTGCTGCTGCTGGTCAGTTACCTGGTCAAAAAAAATAAACAAAAAGCCCCTTCGGCTCCTGAGAGCTGAATCGGGCAATTGTTATTCATTTGAGTTCATTCGGGTTAAAAAGAGTTATGCGTTTTAACCATTTTGTTACTTTATAAGGCGCCCGTATCACTTATAATTATGTTATATCATGCATCATGGAGGAATCTAGATGACCCAACACCGTTTGACGAGCAATTGCCTGAAAATACTGGTCCTTGGAGCAATTAGCAGCCTGATGTTCCATGCCGGCACCCCGCTTTCTTTTGCCAGTGGGAACGGGATTGCTGACACAATCGATGTCGGCAGCCCCTTAGCCAACCAAAAAACATCCGCCATCAAGGTCTCCGCAAAGACAATTAAAACAATTTCAAAAACGTATACCGCCAACGTCCAGTATCCGGTTATCGCTGGCCTGCGGAGCACCCAGTATCAGGGAGAACTTAATTACCGCATCTCCGAGCTTGCCCGGCAGGATCTGGAGGCTGTCAAGAAGCAGGCTGCCAGCGGCGCCGCAGAGGCGATCGATGCAGGTATTGATTTTATTCCCTATGATATCACGGTCAAGTATGAGGTTATGTCCGATGGAAGTCCCGGGAACAGCAACTATTTATCCATAAAAGTGCTTACCTATCTATTCACGGGAGGCGCTCATGGCATCACCCGCATGGATACCTATAATATCCGGAATTCCGACAAGCCTTCTCTTATCACGCTCAAGGACCTGTTTGGTGCCGATTACAAAGCAGTTATCAATAAAAAAGTGAAAGAAGAAATAGCGTCAAACCCCGATCATTATTTTCAGGATGCCTTCACAGGCATTACCGATGACCAGACCTTCTATGTGAAAGGCGGCGACGCCTACATTGTATTTCAAAATTATGAAATTGCCCCGTATGCCGCAGGCTTGCCCGAAATCAAGGTTCCTTATGCCGGCGACAGCTCCTCCGGGGGCGGCCAATTGATTTCGCTGCCTGTGTTTATCAATGGAGTCAAGCTGGATCTCGGACAAGCGCCGCTGTTTACAAATGAGAGCGGTATCGTCATGGCTCCCCTGCGTCCCATCTCCGCCGCGCTTGGCTACAAGCTCAATTGGAAGGAAGCTTCGCAGCAGGCTAAGCTGTTCAAAGGCTCGCAGCTTATTACGGCAACCGTGGGTAAGGATTCCTACATTTCCGAAAAAAACGCCCTTCTCTCCCTGGAGACCGCCCCTGTCATTAAGAATGGAACGTTATATGTTCCGCTTGCTTTCTATTCCGAGCTGCTTCAGGCAAAGGTCGCTTATACAGCGACTGCAGTTATGATCACGGCCTGATTTTGCTCTTGACCAACGTACAAGACAGCGTCAACGAAAGGGAGACAACCCCGGAATGATTAAAATTGTACTGATACGCCACGGCCAAAGCCAGTGGAATCTCGAAAACCGTTTTACCGGCTGGACAGACATCGATTTGTCCCCCACAGGCTTTGAGGAGGCCCGAATAGCCGGGGGAATATTGCTGCGGAACGGCTATGTCTTCGATATCGCCTATACATCTTACTTGAAGAGAGCGATTCGCACGCTGTGGATTATTTTGGATCAAATGGACTTGATGTGGATTCCCGTCTTTAAAACCTGGATGCTCAATGAACGCCACTACGGAGCCCTTCAGGGGTTGAACAAGGCTGAAACCGCTTTGAAATACGGGGATGAACAGGTCCATGAGTGGCGGAGATCCGTCCATATCCGGCCGCCTGCCCTGCAATTGACCGATACGCGCTGTGAGAGGTCTGACCGCAGGTATGCGGGCATTGAACAATGTGTCCCGCTAACGGAGAATCTGGATGATACCAAAGCGAGGGCATTGGTCTATTGGAACGAAACCATTCAGCCCGCCCTGAAGTCGGGCAGTCGGGTCCTGATCGCTGCTCACGGCAACACCTTACGGGCGCTTGTCCAATACCTGGATCAGATTCCCGAGGACGGGATTGCCGATCTCAATATTCCCACAGGCACCCCGCTGGTATATGAGCTGGATGACAATCTGAAGCCGCTGCGGCATTATTTTCTGGGCGAATCCGGCGAGGTAGAGGGAAGGTCCGTAACGGATCCTTTGACTTGAAGAATGGGTAGCGCAATCATACTTTCTTATAGTGGATTACAAATGAGTTCACAGAGGAAAGCACCCTGCCGAAATACCGAAGCAGAGTGCTTTTTTGCATGCTTTATTTCAAAGGATCATAGCCCCGCAAGCACTTGATACCATACGCCTTTGGGGGAATAGAGCGTATCACGTACCTGGTCCCATCCGCCAAGATAGCTGATGTCGAATAGATCCGCCGGCTGCTGATATTGGTCCTTCACCTCTGCCAGCACCTTATCGTCAACAGGTCGAAAGCCATAGTCGGCGAAGATATGCTGCGCCTCCGGGGTCTCCAGATAGTTCAGGAACGCTTCAGCCACCTTGCGCGTTCCGTGCTTATCCACATTGACATCAACCACCGCAGCCGGATTCTCGATCAGAATCGTGGAGCTGGGCACAACGATCTCATATTTCACCCCTTGGTTGATTCGGGCAATCAGCTCATTCTCATATGTCACGATCACATCGCCTACACCGTATTCGAAAGCTGCCATCGAGGCGCGCCCGCTCTTATCGAGCGACTCCACATTGTGATGGATCTGTTCCAGAAAAGCCTTGGCATAGGAAGGATCCTTCTTGCCGGTATCCTCCTCCGATTTTTTGAGTCCGGCCCCGTACATCGCGTTAATGTCCCATTGGGCGCCCCCGGAGGTTTTCGGATTGGGGTAAAGCACCTTGATCCCTTTACGGGTCAGATCCGCCCAGTCATGGATGCCCTTGGGATTGCCCTCCCGGGTACCGAGAACGGCTATGGATCGTGTAATCATGCCATCATGCGCAATGGCCTGCTTCCAGTCATGCGTGATAAAGCCCGCCTTCTGGATTTTGTCGATATCGCCTTCCATCGCAAGCACGGCGATATCCGCCTCGAAGCCGCCGGCTATGGCTCTCGCCTGTGTTCCGGACGCTTCATAAGACTCCTGAAAATCAACCGTCTGTCCGGTTTCCGCTTTCCACTTCGCCTTAAACTTCGGAAGCAGCTCGGCAAAGGCATCCTTGGCCACGGAATAAGCGCCAATAACCAGCGTCACATCGCCCTTGGTCGCAGTCGGAACGGAGCCATCCTGTCCCGGATCATTTCCCCCGCAGGCGGTGGCGATCATCAGGATTAGAATCGTACATAGAATACCGCTAAGACGCCATCCTTTTGTCAGGGTAGGGTTCATACATTACACAACACTTTCTGTTAGAGACTGCTCTGCCCGAGAATCCGCAAAGCACCTCCTTGTTAGATATGAATCGGCATGGGGTCTTCCTTCAGTTTATTCTCCATGATCCATGTGTCATTATCATTAAACAGATAGGCCCGGTGTATCAGCACACTGACCTCGTCTCCAGGCTGCAGGACTTCCTTCTCCAGCGAGCGGTACGTGATCAGCTTGATATCGCCAACCTCTACTTCAACCATCCACTCGCTTCCCCGGAAATGAACTTGCTTGACCTTGCCCCGCGCAGTCGCGGATGCAATGCGGAATTCATTATGCCTGCCAATCTCGATATATTCCGGACGGATAAGCGCCTGGGTTCCCGGCCACTTGGATGCATCCTCGAAGCCTTTGAGATTCTCCACCTGCGATACGATCGTGGACTCTCCGATGAAGCTCGCCACAAACTGCGTTTGCGGATTTTTGTATATATCCCATGGCGACCCTTTTTGCTCCAGCCGCCCTTTATTGATAATCATAATCTCGTCTGCGACCTCGATGGCCTCATCCTGGTCATGCGTGACGAATATGGAGGTAATGCCCACACGTTCAATCATTTCCTTCAGCCATGTGCGAAGCTCGGAGCGGATCTTAGCGTCGATCGCTGCGAACGGCTCATCCAGCAGCAGCAATTGAGGCTCAGGAGCCAATGCTCTGGCAAACGCGACGCGCTGGCGTTGGCCGCCGGACAATTGATGCGGCAGACGATGCTCGAAGCCTTTGAGCCCCGTCAGCTCAACCAGGGTCATAACGCGGTCGCGAATGGCTCCCTTGGACTGCTTCTTCACCTTGAGGCCGAAAGCTATATTGTCGTAAACGGTCATGTGTTTGAACAAGGCGTAGTTCTGGAAAACAAACCCGATCCCGCGCTCCTGCGGCGGCAGATCATTGACCCGTTTGCCGTGAAATACGATATCCCCGGAAGAGGGCTGTTCCAGTCCGGCCAGCATGCGGAGAATAGAGGTTTTCCCCCCCGCCGCTCGGTCCCAGGAGGCCAATCAGCCTTCCCTTCTCTATGTCAAAGCTGACATCGCGCACCGCATGAAAATCACCGAATTGCTTATTTAATCCGCGCACCTCGATATGCATCGTCTAATGCACTTCCTTTCGCTTTTTGGCCCATTCCATGAGCAGCAGAAGTCCGACAGAGAAAGCCGCCAGCACAAGCGCCACACCGTTTGCAGCCGTCACATTGAAATTCTCAACATCCTGATAGACGAGCGTTGTCGCTGTCTGTGTCTTGTTCATTATATTGCCCGAGACGACCAGCACGGCGCCAAATTCCCCCAATGACCGGGCGACAGTCAGAACGACGCCATAGATTACACCCCATCGGATTGAAGGCCAGGTCACATGCCAGAAGGTATACCAGGAATAGGCGCCAAGCGTCGATGCGGCTTCTTCCTGCTGGGCTCCAATTTCCTGCAGCACCGGCATTACCTCCCGCACCATGAGCGGGAACGTAACGAACAGGGTCGCCAGAATCATCCCCGGCAGCGCATACACCACTTTAAAGCCGATATCCTCGAAGAATGTACCGATGATGGAGCTTGGTCCCAGCAGCAGCACAATCATCAGGCCGCCAATGACCGGCGAAACCGCGAACGGCAGATCGACGATGCTGTTGAGCAATTGCTTGATCCTTCGTCCCAGCCAGGTCGCCCGGACCAGATAAAGGGCCAGCATCACACCAAACAAGGTATTGATGGCCGTAACGACAAGGACAATAATGCCTGTCATCATCAGCGCGTTTAACGCCTCCCTGCGGGTCAGCGCTTCAGCAAAGCCGCTCCAGCCATCCGCCCAGGCACCGGTGAATATCTTCACGATCGGCGCAATCAGCAGTATAAGAAATACGAGATACGTAAGCGGAATCCACAGCCTCTTCATTTGTCCGCCCTCCTCGTCTGAACGAGGTTGACGGCCCATAGAATAAGAAAGGATAGCGTGAGCAGCAGCACGGAGGTGGCGGCTGCACCCTGCGTATTGTCGCTTTCAATCTCACCAAAAATATAAACCGCTGCAATCAAGGTCTTGCCCGGAATATTGCCCGCCACAAGCACAACCGCCCCGAATTCGGCGAGCGCCCTGGAGAAGGCCAGCATCGATCCGCTCAGTATGCCTGGCAGCATCGACGGAAATATCACCTGAAAGAAGGTTCGGGCCTTGGAAGCGCCCAGCGTGTAAGAGGCCTCCTCCTCCGATTTGTCCATCTCTTCCAGCAGCGGCTGAATCGCCCGGATGACAAACGGGAAGGTGACGAATACCATCGCCACAATTATAGCGGGTTCGTGAAAAACAATCTGAAAACCGAGATTATCGGCCAATCCCCCAACAAAGCTGTTAGGTCCCAGCAATAGCAATATCATTAAGCCGCCGACAGCCGTCGGCAGCGCAAATGGCAAATCAACCAGACTGTTCAGCAGCCGCCGGCCCGGAAACCGGTAACGGATCAATACCCATCCGATCATGGTGCCCAGCAGCATATTAATAACAGTCGCAATAACCGAAAGCTTGATTGTGAGCAGAACCGCCTTCCACGCAAGTGGATCGGTGATGCTTTCCCAGAATGGCCCCCAGCCCAGAGTAAATGCTTGCGTGTAAATTCCAATAATCGGCAAAATGATTAAAACAATAAAATAAAGCATAATGGTGCTGCGAAAACCGAAACTCCACCAGCGGCTGCGCATCATAAAATTCAAGCTGTCTTACCCCCCGGCGCTTTCCTTGTGGAATCGCGCTAATTCCCATTAAATTACTCGGTATTGATAATGTAGCAGATAGCTGCCTGTCCAGTCAATGCTTATATAAGAAATAATGATCGGATTTATGAGAAAAAATAAACTCCCCGGCCACATCTCCGGGGAGTTCAAATGAAGGGCTATTCCCCTTCGATATCATATTTGGTATTGCCATTCGTAATGATCGCCTGCCCCTGGGTCACATCCGTCATCCAGGCTGTAAAACGCTCGGCCTCCGGTTCCTCCGGCAGGCAGGTCATTACCACACGGTCGGTAAACGCGGTGTCGCCGACCTTCCAGCCTTTGGCATGCAGCTCATTCTCCAGCTTGCCGTACCAGGTGTAATCCACATCCACGATCACCTCGCGGCGGAGGATCTTCACAATCGGCTGAGCCGCATCAATTGCCGCGACAGCGCCATCGGCATAGGCGCGAATCAACCCGCCTGCGCCGAGCATAATGCCGCCGAAGTACCGGGTGACGACGATAACGGCGTTTTTGAGCTCCTGGTGCTTCATCACTTCCAGAATCGGTTTGCCGGCTGTGCCGCTTGGTTCACCGTCATCCGACTGCTTCTGGCATTCGTCACGCTCCCCGATCAGATACGCCGAACAATTATGCGACGCATCTCGATGCTGCCTCTTGATTTCATCGATGAAAGCGACAGCTTCGGCTTCCGATTCTACCGGCTTGCCATGCCCGATGAAACGCGACTTTCTGATGACGATCTCGCCGCTTGCCTGCTGACGGAGCGTCTTGTATCGGTTCAGCATATCAGTTGCAAACTCCTTGCCGGCAGAGGATTATAGGCGTGCTTCCAACTCGGCTTTTTTCTTTCTCGAAACCAGGCTTGCCAAGCAGGGCGAACATATTCTTCTTGTAAGCTTCAACGCCCGGCTGATCAAAAGGATTCACGCCAAGCAGATATCCGCTGATCCCGCATGCTTTCTCGAAAAAGTAAACGAGATAGCCGAATGTGTAAGGCGTAAGATCGGCAATATTGACGATAAAGTTCGGTACCTGACCGTCCGTATGCGCAAGCAGCGTGCCCTGGAATGCTTTCTTATTGACAAAATCCATCGTTTTTCCAGTCAGGAAGTTAAGCCCGTCCAGATTGTTCTCGTCATGACCGATCGTGATCTGCTCCTGGACATTCTCCACCTGGATCACCGTTTCAAAAATATTCCGGTTGCCCTCCTGGATAAACTGCCCCATGGAATGCAGATCCGTCGAGAAATCGACTGCCGCCGGGAAAATCCCCTTGTAGTCCTTGCCTTCGCTTTCTCCGAAAAGCTGCTTCCACCACTCTGAGACGAAATGAAGCGACGGCTCGTAATTGACGAGGATTTCAGTCGCTTTTCCTTTGCGGTACAAGGCATTGCGGGCTGCGGCGTATTGATAGGCCTCATTCTCGGCAAGCTCCGGGCTGGCATAAGCCATCGAGGCGTCCGACGCGCCTTTCATCATGGCATCAATGTCAATGCCGGCAGCAGCGATTGGCAGAAGCCCGACAGCGGTCAATACAGAATAACGTCCGCCAACATCATCCGGGATAATGAATGACTCGTAGCCTTCTTCATTAGCCAGCTTCTTCAATGCGCCCTGAGCACGGTCGGTTGTGGCGTAGATCCGTTTGCGCGCTTCTTCCTTGCCGTATTTGTTCTCCAGCGCTTCGCGGAAAATCCGGAAGGCAATGGCCGGTTCTGTCGTTGTGCCGGATTTGGAGATCACGTTGACCGACCAGTCGCGGCCTTCGAGCAGCTGCTGCAGATGGGTCAGATATGTAGAGCTGATATTGTTGCCGGCGAACAGGATTTGCGGCGTTTTGCGCTGTCCTTGCGGCAGTAAGTTATAAAAGGAATGCGACAGCATCTCGATAGCCGCGCGAGCGCCCAGGTATGATCCGCCTATGCCGATGACAATCAGCACTTCGGAATCGGACTGGATTTTCGCTGCCGCCTTCTGAATGCGTGCAAACTCTTCTTTATCATAATTGTTCGGAAGATCAATCCATCCCAGGTAATCGGAGCCCGCGCCCGTTCCGTTATGCAGCTGGTCATGCGCCGCCCGTACCTGTTGGGTTAAATTGTCGATCTCGTGCTGACCAATAAAAGCAAGCGCCTTGCTGTAATCAAATTTCACTGCTTTACTCATGGGTGAAACCTCCTAAGTTTTTGGCGATACATTCATGGATATCTTCCTGCCTGCCAGGGAGAAAAAGCACCTCGTAAGCATGTCCTACGATAGCATTAGAATAATGGATTTCCCAGGCAAAAACAAGGTAAGCGGAGACAGCTCCGGCCGTCCTCCAGCAGCTCCCGTGTTCCGGGCAGGCAGGACACAGGCGGCAATTGAACGCGAAAACCACATATACGGCAGTTGTTCCCGAAGGTTGTCCAATTCTTCTCCAGGCCTGTTTATGATAAAATGAGAAGATCATGATTCACCTGACAAGGAGATGAAAGTGGATGAATAAAATCGGTTTTGTTGGCCTTGGTGTCATGGGTGCACCGATGGCGGCAAACTTGCTTCGCAAAGGTTATCACGTTACACTTTACAACCGTACGCCGGGCAAAGTGGACAAGCTCCTCGAGCTTGGCGGCGAAGAAGCCGCTACACCGGCTGCCCTCGCCCGCAGCTCAGAGCTGGTCATTACGATGATCAGCAACGACGATGCCATTCGTGAAGTTTACTATGGTGAGAACGGCCTGCTCAGCAGCGTTATGCCCGGCACGATTATTGTCGACAGCAGCACGATTTCGCCTGCATTGGCAAGGCAGCTGGCTGCCGATTCAGCGCAGCGGTACGCCGACTTCCTGGATGCGCCCGTCACAGGGAGCAAACCGTCCGCCGAGGATGGCTCGCTTGTATTTATGGTCGGCGGCGACATTGAAGTGACTCACCGCATCAACGACGTGCTGCTGGCCATGGGACGCAAAGTCATTCCCATGGGACCAAGCGGCAGCGGAGCAACTGCCAAGCTTGCCCATAACACGGTAGTCGGCATTAATATTGCCGGACTGGTCGAAGGCATGGCCATTGCGGCAAGCGGCGGCATTGATGCTGCCTCCTTCATTGAACTCGTGCAGTCCGGCGGCGCGGCAAGCCGGATGGCCGAAATGAAAGGGCCGCGGCTGCTTGACCGCGATTTCAGCGTTCAATTCTCCCTTTCCCTGATGCTGAAGGATCTTCGTCTTTCTTCCGCTCTCTCTGATGGTTTGAAGACGCCAACCCCCCGTTCTGGAGACGGTCAAGAGCCTCTTCCAGATGGGCGAGTCCATGGGGCTTGGCGATCTCGATCTGTCGGCCCTGGCCAACTGTTATGAGCAGTGGATTGACAAGCGCCTTACCAACCACTCCGGCAATCAGCAGCTGCGGAATGAGCTTGCAGCTACCTCAGAAGCTGCAGGCAGGAGCGGAGCGGATACTGGTGACAGACGAAAAAGCGAGCGGGTGGAGCTGCAAATTCCATTGAAGCTCTCTGTCTATCAATGGGAGCAGGAAGGCGCCTTCTCCGGCCAGCTGATTGAAGGCATGCTTTGGGATCTCTCCGACAGCGGCCTTCAAATATCATCTTCTTCCCCGCTTGAACTGGATATGTTTATTGTTATCCATTTCCCCAAGGATTCGGAGCTTCCTCCGGTTACCGGGCGCATCATCCGGATCGAAACGAGCGGCAGCCAGTTCCGTTACGGCTGCATGCTGGCAGGCCTCGCTCCTTATCAGCGGCTGCAGCTGGAAGCTTACATTGGCAAGCAGATCATCATTGCCGATTGAGCCTGCGGCCCGTTGTGGCACGTTTTTTCCCTGACATTTCAAGAAGAAACAGCTGCACGCTGTCCTTTGGAGGTTAAGGCAAGTTTTTTCCTTCGGAAATATAAGCGATGTATGATGAAGTTTTATACGTTCATACGTTTACAAAAAAGGCTGCTCTGCTTATCCGAATGGATGAGCATCGAGCAGCTTTTTTCACGGTTATTCTTGAATATAAGAGCAGCAGTAGTCCGTAACGCCTGTCACCTTAAGCTTGAATTTGGACTGCGCAGGAACCGTGAACTCGCCTTCTCCGGAGATCGTAATCCACTGCTCGTCTCCGGGCAGAAGGATTTGCAGTTCACCGGCGAGGATTTCCATAATTTCCTTGTCATCTGTGCCAAACTCATATTCCCCCGGCAGCATGATGCCAAGCGTTTTTTTTTGTGCCATCGGCAAACAGCACGGTACGGCTGGTCACTTTGCCTTCAAAATAGGTATTGGCTTTCTTGACAATGGTTACATTTTCGAACTGGGACATGTGGGTATAAGCTCCTTTTATTATAGGTGGGATGTTTTAGAACGAACTTCGGTAGAAACGAATAATGTCATTTCTTTAGAAAGAAGGCGGGGACTGAAGGCCGCATTGCGACCGCCCCCGCCTCATTCAAGCTGCTGCCGGCGCTTTTAGCCTACAGCAATTCTTTCACTTTGCTGACTACGTTCGCAACGGTAAAGCCATATTCTGCAATGACACGGTCGCCCTTGGCGGATGCGCCGAATGTATCAATTCCGAGAATGGCGCCCTTGTCGCCTACGTAACGCTCCCAACCGAACGGGGAAGCCATTTCAACAGCCAGACGCGCTTTAACATCCGGGAGCAATACGGAATCCTTGTAAGCCTGCGGCTGCTGTTCGAACAGATCCCAGCTCGGCATGCTGATAACACGAACCTGGATGCCTTCTTCTGCCAGAGCTTTCTGGGAAGCGACAGCTAGCTGCACTTCTGAACCGGTCGCAATAATTTGCGCTTGCGGCTTACCTCCGGCAGCATCGGATACGATATAAGCGCCTTTGGCGATTCCTTCGCGGGCATTGGCGATTGTACCCTCAAGGATCGGCAGATTCTGGCGAGTCAGCACGAGCGCAACCGGCTTGCTGCCGTTCTCAAGCGCATAAGCCCAGGCTGCGGAGGTTTCATTGGCATCGGCAGGACGGATCACCGTCAGGCCCGGAATAATACGGATCGATGCGAGCTGCTCGATCGGCTCATGAGTGGGTCCGTCTTCCCCGACAGCGATACTGTCATGCGTCAAAACATACACTACCGGCTGCTTCATGATGGATGCCAGACGAATTGCCGGACGCAGGTAATCGGTAAAGACGAAGAATGTGCCTCCGTAAATTTTCAATCCGCCATGAAGGCTGATCCCGTTCATGGCTGCAGCCATCGCAAACTCACGAACACCGAAGTAAATATTCCGGCCATCGTACGCACCCGCCTTGAAAACCGGCAAGCCTTTGAGATGCGTCATGGTCGAGCTCTCCAGATCTGCAGACCCGCCGACAAGGTTCGGCACGCCTTTGGCCAATCCATTGAGCGCATTGCCTGAAGCAACTCGCGTGGATATCGCTTTGTCCTCTGTCGTATAGACAGGAAGCTCCTTGTCCCAGCCCGCAGGAAGCTTGCCGCTGATCGCAATTTCAAATTGCTTGGCCAGCTCGGCATGTGCGGCTTTATAGTCAGCGAACAGCTTGTCCCATTCCGCATTGGCTTTCTCGCCGTTTGCCTTCACCTCGGCAAAGTGAGCGCGAACTTCATCAGGCACGAAGAACGGCTCATTGTTCCAGCCGTAAAACTCCTTCGTCAGCTTGGTCTCGTCGGTGCCGAGAGGTGAACCGTGCGGTCCGGCATGTCCGCCCTTGCCGCCTTTGTTCGGGCTGCCGTAGCCGATTACAGTTTTCACTTCGATCAGAGTCGGTTTGCCGCTCTCCGCTTGCGCTGCCGCAACAGCTTTGGCAAGAGCATCCAGATCATTGCCGTCTTCAACGCGCAGCACCTGCCAGCCATAAGCTTCGAAGCGTCCATGAACATTTTCCGAGAAGGACATGTTCAGTTCGCCGTCAAGCGAGATATCATTAGAGTCGTAAAGCATAACGAGTTTGCCGAGCTTCAGATGGGCTGCAAGGGAAGCCGCTTCGCTCGAAACACCCTCCATTAAATCTCCGTCGCCACAGATCGCATATGTGAAATGATCAACTACTTTAAAGCCTTCCTTGTTGTAAGTGGCGCTCAGCTGTGCCTCGGCGATTGCCATACCTACTGCCATGGCTACCCCCTGGCCCAGCGGCCCGGTTGTTGCGTCAACACCGGCCGTATGGCCGAACTCCGGATGACCCGGCGTTTTGGAGCCCCATTGACGGAAGTTTTTCAACTCCTCCAGAGGAAGGTCGTAACCGGATAAATGCAGCAGGCTGTAAAGAAGCATGGAGCCGTGACCTGCCGATAATACGAAACGGTCGCGGTTAATCCATGTCGGATTGGAAGGGTTGTGATGCATGCTTTTGGCGAAGAGCTGGTATCCCATCGGTGCAGCACCCATAGGCATACCCGGGTGGCCGGAATTGGCTTTCTCAACCGCATCGATGGAAAGGGTGCGGATCGTATCGACAGAAAGCTGGTCGATGGATTTCTGTGTGACTGTCATAACTTTTAACTCCTCCTGTTCTCATGTCCATTCCTAGTCTCTCTTCATTTATAAGAAAGTATAAATAAACCTTCAAAACTTTACTTATAAACGCAGGATGACCCTTGTTTTTTCTGGTGTTGCGCTGTCTATTTTTGCGCGCACTGGCTTTGAAATATTGTACCATTACCTTTTCCCCATTTCCATCCTTTATCAAACCGCAGGGCAAACATTCGGTCGAATCTTCCAAGACTGCTGAGCGAATAAGCCGAACCGGGCGAGGCTGTACTGCATTATTTTTTGTAATTATGCTTTTGCATGCAAATCCTCCAGTTTGCTGAATTATGCTTCCTGTGGACAATAAAAAAAACGTATCCCATCCGCCGCTGCGGATCAGATACGTTTCACATGCCAGGTCATGCTCTTCATGTTCATGAAGTTTATGTTAATTAAAAACAACCGTTTTGTTCTGATGCACCAGGAGGCGGTCTTCGATATGCCACTTCACGGCACGGGCGAGCACAACGCGCTCAATCGTCCTGCCGATCCGCTTCAGATTGTCGACATCATCGCGGTGGCTGACCCGCTGCACGTCCTGCTCGATAATCGGTCCGCCATCAAGCTCCTCTGTCACATAATGCGCCGTAGCCCCGATAATTTTCACTCCGCGCTGATATGCTTGAGCATAAGGCTTCCCTCCGACAAACGCCGGCAGGAAGGAATGATGAATGTTAATAATCCGGTTCGGGAACTGCTCGATAAACTTCGGAGTAATAATTTGCATATAGCGTGCCAATACGATCAGATCAGCTTTGCCGACGACCGCTTCAAGCTGCTGTTTCTCAGCTTCCGCCTTCGTGTCTGCTTTTACAGGAATGTAATGATAGGGAATACCGAAGGACTTAACCAGCTCTCCCATGTCGGGGTGATTGCTGATAACCATCGCGATATCGGCTTCCAAATCGCCCGCCTGCCACTGCCAAAGCAGCTCCAGCAGACAATGGTCTTCCTTGGATACAAATACGGCAAGACGTTTCTTGCGGCTGGCGCGAAAAATCGACCATTTCATATCGAAGCGATCGGATACCCGGGCAAAATCCTCCTGCAGGACAGGAAGCTCACGCTCCAGGTCATGAAGGTCAAACTCAAAACGGATAAAAAACATTCCGCCGCCCGGATCCATGGAATACTGATCCGATTGAACGATATTTGCTCCGTGCTCGTATAAAAACTGGGAGACAGCAGCGACAATCCCCGACCGGTCCGGACATGAAATCAGCATTCTTGCCCGGTTCCGTTTGTCGGGACGGTCCGAGAACTGCTGGGGTTGATACGTGTTTGCCATAAAGTTGCAGACTTCCTTCCATCGCCTTTGATATTTAATGCCGCAAGATCTACTGCCTATGCCCTAAGCGTTCACAAGCAGCTCTTTGCCTGCAAACCATCCCGTAATGCGCTGGTTGATCGCTTCCTCCGACAGCTCGGGAAGAATACGGTTCTCCGCTACAAGCTGATACAACCGGTCCATCGGCTCCCGCGGATCAGCCTTCTTCGCTTTCGCATCATTTTTCAGCACATCCCAGGTTTGGAGCACAAAATCCCGGTGATCGATTTCCTGCTTGCCGAAGAAGTGGTGCAGACGCTCAACGTCGCCGAGAAACTCCTCCCCGAAACGTTCCTTGGTGTCTCCCCGCAGCAAAGCGATTTCCGCTTCGTACATAGGACGCTGCGTCTTGTCTTCCTGGCCGATCCACGGCGTCTCCAGAATGAAAGGCCGACCTTGCAGCTCCGAATGATGCACGATTCTGTTGATCGCTTCATAGCCGAGGAACCCCGCACCGACAGGAGCATGACGGTCCTTGCCCGCCCCGCGCCCGTTTTTGCTATCATTGACGTGAACAACGGCAACCCGGTCCAGCCCAACGATCCGGTCAAATTCGGAAAATACCGCGTCCGGATCGCCAATGAGATCATATCCGGCATCATGCATATGACAAGTATCCATGCAGACTGTCAGCCGATCATTCTCATGTACTTTTTCTATGATGCGTGCGAGCTCTTCAAAGCTGCGGCCGATTTCCGTTCCTTTGCCGGCCATAGTCTCAAGAGCGATATTGACGTTCGTTTCCTTGGTGCCGTCAAGCACCTCATTAAGTCCTTCGGCTATTCGGGCAATGCCGTAATCCGCATCCTTATCGGTGTATGCGCCGGGATGCAGCACGATGTTGCGGACGCCAATCTTGTCGGTGCGGCGGATCTCCTCCTGCAGAAAACGGACAGCCAGCTCGAACGTATCTTCTTTATAAGAACCCAGGTTAATAATATAAGGGGCATGAACGACAATCTCGTTAATGCCGGCTTCGTTCATCAAAGCCCTGCCTTCTTCAATATATAGATCTTCTATTGGCTTGCGTCTGGTGTTCTGCGGTGCTCCGGTATAGATCATGAAGGAGCTCGAACCGTATGAGATTGCCTCTCGCGCTGCGGTCAGCAGCCCTTTGTCAGAAAACGAAACATGGGACCCGATTTTCAACATAATTTATTCACTCGCTCCCTTCATCTATAACAGCCTCTATTACTAGCAGCCCGTCTATCAACTATGTTTGTCCCTCTCATTTTACAGGGAATAGAAAAATAAATCTAGGAGTCTGTCCACTCAGCCTTATTTTGCATATAAGCAGATTATTTCGTGCAGATCATTCCTTCCTATCCTATTGTTGCAGCCTGGGCGCGACGTGGATTATAATTAATTCAACTGCAGCCAAGGAACAATGAGGCCTTCTGCTTACAATGGCAGCTGCGCATCGGGTATAATAGCATGAAGAGGTGATCGGATATGGGCAACACGCCGAATTGGTTTATGTATTTTATCGTTTTCTGGGCGTTTGTCATGCTCGGATTTATGTCAATAGGCGGTTACTTTATGTTCCGTAAATTTTTGAAGGTTTTGCCCAAGCGTGACGGCAAATCCAAGCTTGATTGGCAGAACTATTGGGTCGACCGCAGCAGGGAAATGTGGCCGGAGGATTCAAAGACCTTTCTTGAGCGACTGGTTTCGCCTGTCCCCAAAGCCTTCCGCGACATCGCCAAACATTCCATTGCCGCAAAAATCGCACAGGTTGCCGTAGAAAGCGGAGCGTCTGAGGTCACACAGGGCCATTGCATCGAAGGCTATATCCGCGCCACGCCCAAACGTGATTACCGCAGCCTTGTCAGCTTTTTGGAGAAACAGGGGATCGATTATACACCTTACAAGCACTTGCTTAACAAATAAACAGGAGCCCCTCGCTTCCTGCCTATAAGCCAGTAAAACCGCAGCTTAAAGCCACCCACAGGTGGCTTTACCTGTATCCGCAGCAAGGCCTGTGTCAGATTGAAAGGAAACCTAATCGGGTATACATACGTTAAAGATAGCAGGAGGTGTTCTTCAATGAACCATACACAAATAAAACGAAGCAAAAACAAGAGAACGCTTTGGCTGATCGGTTGTGCAATTGCTCTTGCCGTTATGGCTGGCTGCAACAGCGGGGGAAACAATAATACGCAGGACAATGGCAACACTTCACTGCCGGCCAATACAGATGTGAACAACAATGGAAGTACAAACAGCAATAGCGGCATGGACAACAGTGGAAGCACGAATAACAATGGAAGCGTGACAGATCCCGGTACGGCTGTACCTGATTCAGGTTCAAATAATCCGGCACCGGACAATGCGAATTCCGGTTCTTCCGAATCCCCTGATAACGGAACGGAAGGGAGCGCAAATACAGACCCTGCCCAGGATACCGTGTTGAAGGGGGAGGGAGAGTATGTTGGTGAAGTGGACACCCATTCCGTGGAAATCAAGATGAATGATACGGCGACTGTCTTTCAAGTGGATGATGAGGTGTCCAAGCAGCTTACCAGCCTAAGCGATAATTCCAATGTTACTTATGAATACATCGAGAAGGATACAGATGTGGATGGAGAAATGGTCAAGCAATATTGGCTGAAAAGCATCAAGCAAAAATAACTGCACCCTTCAGGGGATAACAGAACAGGACGATAAATCAAACCATACTCATCATAAATTGTGCAAATGAAAATGGGGGCGCATGGGATGAAGGTTGCGGTGACCGGCGGGACCGGTTTTGTTGGAGGCAGGCTTGTCGATGCATTGCTTAACCGCGGGGATGAAGTAACCATCATCTCCCGAACAAGCTCCTTACGGCATGAACGAACGGGATTGAAGCAGATAACGTGGGAGGATCTCGCTAAATCCCCAGAGATTCTTGAGGGTATTGACGCGATTGTGAATTTGGCAGGCGAATCCATAAATCAGAAATGGACCGAATCAGCCAAGGTCCGAATTCTTCAATCCCGTCTCGATGCTGCTGAGCAAATCGAGAAGCTGGTTGCTTCTTTGCAGCAAAAGCCCGATGTTGTCGTCAATGCATCCGGTATATCGATATATGGCACTTCAACAGATAAAATATTCGATGAAGAGAGTCCAATCAACGTAAACGACTTTCTCTCGGCCGTTTCGCAGAAGTGGGAAGCCGCAGCAGACCGCATCAATATCTCCCGTCTGGTCAAAGTAAGAGTAGGCGTAGTGCTCGCCAGCGACGATGGTGCTTTCCCTAAAATGCTGATGCCTTACCGCCTGTTTGCCGGAGGTAAAATCGGTACCGGAAAGCAGTGGCTGTCCTGGATACATATTGAGGATATGGTTCGACTCCTTCTATTCTGCATCGATAACAGCCAAATCAAAGGTCCCATTAACGCGAGCGCTCCCGAGCCTGTAACCAATGACCGGTTCGGCCGTGCACTGGGGGCTGCTTTCCACAAGCCGCATTGGTTCCCGGTCCCCGGCTTCATGATGAAATTAATGTTCGGCGAGCTGTCGACGCTGCTTCTGGAGGGGCAGCGGGCTGTCCCGGGCAAAGCGTTGAATAATGGTTTTGAATTTCATTATCCCACCATAAAAAGCGCAATGGAAAATATCGCTGTGCATAATGGATAAGTAGCTTAAAGTAGAAACCTTGTTATAGAATAGCATAACGGATTATTCGGCCCGAAATTTATATTTCGGGCCTTTGTCGCCTGCAAGCTGTAAAATGTCGCCATGTTGGAGCTGGTAAATTTTATATGGAATCATGCTGTCTCCGTTCAGCGTGCTTCCATTCCTCGATCCGACGTCCTGGACTGTCCATGCTTCTCCTGCTGCCATCAGCTCCACATGCGAGCGGGAAATTCCTGATGAGGCATCCACATAATGCGCCGCTTCGGCTGATCGGCCAATGACAAAACGCTCGGCCACCATGGACACCTTGTCCATCTTGCCATCCGCTTCTCTTTCCAGCCATGGAGCAACCAGCTGTCGCTCCTGGGCTGCGGCAGCGTCACCTCCTAGCAGCACGGTTATATCCTGTTGAACCTCCATATTTTGCGTGGGCCCGGACCCTTCCTGGGAGGGAACAGTAAAAGAAGGCGATGGGGCTGCCTTTCCCCGTCCTGCATCCGAATCGTTAATAGATTGTTGGTTTGAGCGATGATAATCAAATCCTTGTGGTGAATGATTCATTGCGGATGCATCTGAAAAGACATCCGGGACTGCCATGGATGGTCCGGAAGGAACAGGGGGGCGACCCTGTGCGAATGCCAATGCCTGCGCTTTGAGACCTGACAGACGGGTTGACCAGGAGCTCATCACGGCTGGAAGCTCATGATTCATCGTAACGCTGCCACGATTTAATAACGATGAATCTGGTACAAACCCCTCTTCATCGTCGGACCATTTGCCCACGCTCTCCCCCTCAAGATCAGAATCCTCACTACCGCCGACTTTCCGTTTATAGAACAGCATCCCAGCTCCCACCATTAAAGTGAGTCCCAAACTGATCAACAGACTGGTCCGTGTAGGCGAAGCCATATACAGATATCGCCATATCAAGGCGGCAGCCAGAATAAACAGGCAGCCCAGGATCCATTTCGGTCTCGAAGAGCCGGCATCCGCTTCATCCCTCGCCTCCTCATCGTCAAGCTGCAAGAATGGCAGCTCTCCTCCCTCTGGAAGTGCTGAAAATCTCCCGTCTCCGGCTTTTTTTCCTGCAGCTGCTTCAACCTTCGGTGCCAGAGGTTCAGCTCTGCTTCGCGATATCGTCTCTTCCTGCACCGTTATGCCAGGCTCACTGAGAACAGGCTGCAGCAGGCTGTTCGGCTGTCCGGGAATAACCCTGCCCTTATTCAATTGAATCGATTCGGCAGGAGGAGGTACAGGTACTCTGTCCCGGACACCAAGGTGATGATCCTGAACCAAGGTCAGCAAGGTTTGTCTTAGTGCTCCCCAGGAAATATACTCACCCTTCAAATGCTGGAATACCCGCTGCAGCCCGATGCCATCCGGTTGATCAATATGCGCGATCCAGCGCACAGCCATCGCAAGCATAGCTTCACCCGCTGGGGGAAGAACCCCTTCCCCGCTCAGAGGGATATATGCGAGGCCGATATCCTGCCAACGCTCACCCACAAAGAGATACTGCTCATGCAGCATAAATCCGGCAGGCCTGAGCATATAATGCTGGCAATCATCGATTGCCTCCACGATCGCCAGCAGCAGCAAGTAGAAATCCCCCATCGTTAGCGTATGCGATTGCAGCTTATGCATGAGCATTCGTTTTCCGTTCAACGGATAGCGAAAGCTGACTCTCCCGTCGATATCAATCCATTCCACATCAAGCAGCTTAGGGATTTTTTGCGCCTGCAGCATATGAATTTCAATCTCATCCAACATCTCGCGGGTTATGCCCGATTCCCGGTCAACGATCATCTCGTGGCCGTGATTCATCGAAAAATCGATGCGAAAAGCTTCTAATCCCATCCTGCATTCCTCCTTCCTCTACAAACCAATGATTAACCAGAAGGTCAAAGCCCCGGGAGCAACCGCCAGCATAAATGGAAAACGCAAACCCTCCGCAGCCAATTCCTTGAACGACTCCCGCTTGCTCCATACGTTCGGAACAAGCAGAGAATACAGCCATGCTTTCATGCGTCTTCCGAGTTTGCTGTGAAAGAACAATAACACAGCACCAGCTGCACCAGCATATAAGATGGCGTACATCATGACCTGAACAACCGCCGCAGCGCCAATCCATGCGCCAAGCGCCCCGAACAGCTTTACATCTCCAGCTCCAATTCCCTTGAGCGCATATATGGCGAGCAGCGGCAGGAAACCCGCCAAAGCACCCAGCAACGAATGGTAACCGCCATTGATGCCGCCGGCGAACAGATGATAGCAGCAGCCAGCGACAAAAAAAGATGCCGTAAGCACATTTGGAATTCGCATTGCCCTGATGTCGCTAATGAAGGCTGCTAACAGCAGCAGCGCAGCGGCAGCGCCGGAAATCCATGATTCCATAACGGCAATCCCCCCTCTGTAGGGGAATGGTTACCCCGTTCTCTTCTGTACCACAAAATGTCTGGTAACCTTCGTACCATCATTAGCCGTAACCGTCAACTCCCATACGCCAGGTGTTGTATTGCCCGAAACCAGCCACTGCCAGACCACTTTACCTTCACCATCTGCCGTGGCTGCCCCCAAATGCTTCGCCTGGCTCCGCCCGCTCTTATAATCGATAACCAGATCAAGTGTCCGACCGGGATCTGTCTGAACGACCAGGCTCGCCTGACGCCCTGGTCTGAGAGGATCAGGTTCAATGGACACAATCTGGATCAGAGCCTCTGCTGTCTCCCCACCCTCTGCATCTCCACGCGGAGCCTGAATAGCATCGCTGACCCATACACGCTCCTCAGCCTGATCCTTAAGAACAATCGTTTTTTGGGTGAATGGAAAACCGAGCTTGAATGTATATTCCGCTTCGATCCGAAGATAAGGTTCGGCGCGATCTTCCAGATCCGGAAGTGAAAGGAGGCTCAGCTTAAGCTGGTCCGGCTCAAGAATCGACTGATCCGCCTCTTGCCGCAGCATCGGTTCTATTACTGCACGCGCCAGTTCGGTCGTTGCGGCATCCTGTACAGGCTTCCAATCTCCCGTCAACATCGCCGTCATCAACAAACCGGCAGGGGCAGGAAGCCAGTCCTCCAGCTTTTCAGCAACAAGGGGTATACCTGGAAGAGGCGGCTGAAATGCAGACGGTGAAGAAGGTTCGGATGAAAGCAGTTGCTCCGAGAGATAATGGGAAGCAAGCTCAACCGGACGGATATTGGCAGCCGCCTGCCGGACCGTCTGCGATGCCGCACCATGAAGAGCCATCTGCACCGAACATAAACGGATCAGACAAATGAAGAAAATAATGACCATAAGCACAATCGGCATGATAAGCGCTGCTTCAAGCGCAATGCTTCCCGATTCGCCCTGACGTCTACTGGTACGACCAGCCGATCGTTTTTGTCGCTTCATAGCGGCTGCCCTTCACCTTTCCATTCAAAATACCGGATGCCGTAAAGCTTTTCAGCAGCCCCGGCAAAAACCACAGATTAACCGAAGCGGTCAGCTCACCGGATACGCCCGTTGAGGTTCCGGACAGCGTGATTCCTGTATTCTGCTCGATAACTGCGATCGTCCGCGCTGTCCGCTTGTCACTGCTCCCATGCACCAGCAGAAATACCCGCAAATAATCAGGATAGGTTAAATCCGTGGAAACATATTTGGACAAGGGGGTCTTCCCTTCCTTGGCCAGCATCATCATATCCCCGATGGATTTCTCCAAGCCATAAAGTAAAGCCCCGGCAAGCACAAGCAGGGGATGCCCCAAACCTCTGCTTTCGACCAGGCCCTCCATGGTCCTGATTGCAAGCCGAAAAGCAAATATTTCACCGTATGCAGCGGCAATATTGGCAGCAGGATCGTGAAACCCGTACAATATATATTCCACCTCCTGATTGTCCAGGCTCAGGGAATCTGAAAATTCGCTTCCGCCTCCGCTTGTCATAATAGACTCAAAATGCTTCGGATCATAAGCATGGAAGCGGTGAACGATATATTCGTTCATATACAAGGGATCGCGAATGCCTGTCAGCATGTCGGCCATCCCCGAGAATATCGAACCCATGCCGTCCATGGAGGATGCTGCAGCATCATAAGGATCAAGCTGTTCAGCCTCCGGCAGCTCATTGTCTCCAGTCAGCTCATTAAAGTGAAGATTGGCTTCGAAACGCTGTTTGACTTCATCGAAAGCTTTTTGATTTTCCGAATTTGCGGAAGCGCTCATCCCACTCATCCAGCCGCGAACCTCGCTCCACTTGGATTTGGCCTGTTCTTCCTTCTGCTTCCGCTGTTCGTCTGATGACTGGCGCCCATTCATCTCATTGGCCCTGGCGCTGATAATTGCAGCCGGCCTAATATAGTTGGCCGTATAATGATTGAATTCATTTTGCAGTCCACCCGCGCTGGCAGACATTAATGAGCTTGAACCTGGGTTTGAGAGAGCCATCGATACAGCGCTTTGAAATTCCGCTGTCCCGTCATCAAATGCAGCAAAACCCGCCGTCTGTGCGGATAATTCCCCCTTGTATGCAGTAAACCAATCATCGGAGAGAAGCATATCCTCGGAACTCTGTCTAGCCTGCTGCAGCTGCGAAATATTCGCCGAAGCATCAGACGCCGGCTGATCATCCGTTTGCTCGCCGTCTATCCGGTCATAACCGCTGCTGTCCTGATTTTCCTGCAGCTGTTGAATAACCGTCCTCATCTCATTATTGCAGCGCCGGGCTTCCTCCAATTCCTGCGAAGCTTTCAGCTCAAGCTCCCGATGCCGCGCCAACGCTTTATGGCTTGCTTCTAATAATTCATTGGAGGCAGTTCTCGCCGAAAAAGCATAAGAGCTTATTTCCATCGCATACATGGGTCTCTCCCCTTCAGGGAGTGCAGAATCATGGGCAATCCAGCCGAGATATGAGCTATAACCGGATATAATATTTGCAGCCGTTCCCCCTGACGAGCCCGAACCGCCCGCCGGAAAGAAAGCAGCGATCCCCTCTTCCGCAGATTGAGCCGATTTTCGCTGCAGCTCCAATGCTTCCCGCAGATGCTTTTCCCGCTCGTCATACAGCTTGCGAACTTCTTCGAGCACCTCAACGGAAGCCGCAGCTTCCTTCATCGCCCCGGCCAAAGGAGCGAATTTGGAGACCACTTCGAGTGTAAAATCAATTGGAGCTTTATATTTCATCTCTTCCAGCACCTGCCGCTTAAAAACCTCATGCGTACCAAGAACCTCATAGCTGTTCACATGTGAGTTCTCTGATTGTATACGCAGCATTTGAAAAGCATTATGATCACCCATCCAGTTGTTCTGCGTGACATGCTGAAATATTTCATTCCGGTCCGTTCCGCCGGCGCCAAACAAGCCATACTTCTCATACAACGGGCCATCATATGCAGACAGCGCAGAGCGGACGCCGGATTGTGCCGCAACCTCCAGCTGCTTCTGAAACGCGGCGATCCGCGCATAATCAATAAGCAGTGATGTCAGCAGCAGAATACCTGTAGTGGCAACGATAAGATAAATCGAAACTGCACCATCCTCGCTATTTATAAATCCTCTCCGGCGCTCGCCTTGCTGATCATAATGCTTATATCCTCTGACGATCATCCCCTCCATTCGCAGCCTTTTTCCAAATCGGCTCCCTTCTACTTTTTCATCAGGGAACGTTTCTCAAGCACCTTCGAGGCTTGCTTTCGCTTGGAATCGGCGTCAGGCGCATTTCCGAATTTTGCTGTATAATACCTCACCAGATCGATGTTCCGAATCAGCTCTACAGGATCAACAACAGCAGCTTCGCTGACGGCTCTGGGCTCGGAATGCCCCAGCATAGTTTCCAAAGGCCCAATGGACAAAGGCTGCCTCAGCTTGACTCCGATTCGTTTCTGGAGCAGTCCGTAGGAGTAGCTCATTTCGCCCTCGAAGGGCTGCGGAATCCTCTGTGCGATCTTGCCCATTTTAGCTGCCGGAAGTGCGGAGGGAGTCTCGTCCACACTTTCATCCTGACCGCTGACGACGTCGCCACCTATAGCCACAACAAATTCACCGCTCCCGCTGCTCTCTCCAAAACCGAAGAGCGATTGCAGAGCGCCATTATCGGACATCCGCCAATAGAGACCATCATAATGACCTGTCTGCCCCATGCCGCTCAACGGGTCACGATAGCTGTTATCCCAACGGAATGCGGCCCGCTCCGCAGAGACCGAGGCGGCATCATAAAGAACGACCTTCTGGTACATATACATGCTCAGCATTATGAGAGTGAGGAGAGCGAAAAAGATAGCCGGAAGCACCATGGATGACTCCAAAGTGAAACTCCCCTCCTCCCCTTTAAGCCAACGCTGAAGCCGGCTATTCATTAAAAATTTCGTTGGCTTTGTTATCCGCTTCGCCCATGAGATTCTGCAGCAAGCCGATAATCCAATCCTTGAATAAAAGCGCCAGAATAATAATTACAGCAATAATAAGCACGATTTCCAGTGTGCCGATACCGTCATCGTCACTCCAAAATTTACGAAGACCGTTCATTTGTTTTTCCATATTCAAGCTCTCCTTTTTGTCGCTGCGGATATTCGCACTTATAATGAATTTATGTGTTTGCCGGCCATTGAACGCAAGTGCCGTATCGGCAGACTCTACCCGCCCATCAGCATAATAGCCGGTGAGGCAACGAGCACCATTAGAATAAGAAATATTCCTACAAGAGGAAAAACCAGCTTCGAGGATGCCTCTTCGCCCATGGATCTGGCAACGGCCTTGCGCTTGTCCCATAAAGTATACGACAGCTCCTTGAGCGATAGAGAAAGCTTGTCTCCACCGCGGCGGTAATTGAGCAGCAGCGTCGTGGTGAACAACGATACCTCCTGCACCGCGCAGCGTCTGCTGAAGGCTTCCATTGCGGCTGCGAAGGACTCGCCATTGCGGATGCCTTCATTGGCCCGGCGTAGCTCTTCGAGCAACACGCTCGACTGCTTGCCATCCTTCCGCAGAGTGCATCGCAGAAGCGCCCGCTGAACCGTTTCTCCCGCTCCCAGCAACAGCATGAGCTTGCTCAGCACTTCAGGAAGCATCAGCAGGATCTCCTGCTTGCGCCGCTCAACTTTCTTCCCCGCGTCCCTCCATCTGGCTGCCGGAATCCCTAACCCAAGCAAACCTCCGACAAGCAGCAGGGTGTTCTCCCCGCTGAGCCAGCTGAGCCAGCAGCTGGCGACAATGGCCAGGTAGCCGATTCCCACTGAAAAAGCAACAAACTGCCTTGTCGACTCGATTGTCCAGCTTGTTCCGCCCAGAATAAGCAGTTTTCCATGCAAACCTGCCAGCAGCGTCTGTATGCGATCCCAAACGCCGGACCTGTCCAGCAGAAAATAAAACGGCTTGATCACTATTTTTCGATTATTCTGTGTATCCAGCAACGATTGGCCGGTCAATGAGGCCGCGTAATGCTTGTCTTTTTTCCCCGCCATAATGAAGGCCCAGGCCCACACGAAGGTCAAAGCCGCTCCAAGCAGCAGGCTCATGTTTTTCCCGCCTTTCTCCTTACATCCGGATATCCATAATTTTAGTCATAATCCAGTAGCACAGAAGCAATAACAGAAGAGAAACCGTCAGCAGCACATAGCCGATTCCTCCATAAAGAGGTTCCATATAGTCGGGAGCACTGAATCCAAGGAACGCCAGGAATACGAATGGAACTGCCATCATAATCCGGGATTCATAACGTTTCTGTGCAAGCATAACCGTTATATCCTGTTGAATATCCAGCTTCTCTCCAATGGTTTGCGATGTCCTGCGGATCACTTCAACCAAATCTCCGCCTGAACGCTTGCAGGTTGCGAACACATCAACAAACTGGGCGATATCATCGATTCCAGCCCTCTGACTCAAATCTTCCAGTGCATGCTCAAGAGGCTCCCCATAGGCCATGCGGGTTCGGATAATTTCAAATTCGACCAACACCTCGGTATCGGGATCCGGGTAAAGCAGTTTCAGGTCATCCAGAGCAGTAACAAATGCGTTCTCCACGGAGCGCCCTGCAGCAAGTGAGGAGGTAACGGAATACAACGCCTCTTTGAACTGAAGAGTTAATCTCACCCTTCTCCTGACCAGGAGGCTCTTGCGGTTGATCCGTGGAGCGATCAAGCCGGCCAAAGATAGAATAAGCGCGACAATTACAGAGCGGTAGAAAAGATAGGCCGCGGCAAACATTAAAGCCCATCCGACAGCCGCGGCGAGAATGAACTGGCGTCTGCTCAGATGGTATACCGAATAATCCGGCAAACCGTTAATGCTCTGAACCTTACGGACCGAGTCAGCATCCAGAGGCCAGCCAAGCCATTCCAACCAGCCCTCATTGTTCTTCCTGATTTTCCGCTTCATCCCACCTCCTCCCTGATTGCATCCTCTAGACCTGCCATCTGGAGCTTCCATCTTCGCTTCAGCCGATTGCCGGTAGGCTTCAAGGCGCCGATTACCCGCCCGGCTGTCTCCCCCTCCTCCTCGAAACGGTAAAGCGACTGAAGCGACACTTCCCCATTCTGAACGCCGGTAATTTCACAGATCTCCGTCACGCGGCGCGTACGGTCGCGCAGGCGGGACAAATGGACGATAATGTCGATGGCCGAGCCGATCTGCTGACGGATAACCGTAATAGGCAGATCGGCTCCACTGAGCACCATCGTCTCCAGTCTGGCCATCATGTCGCGGGCGCTGTTGGAATGCCCGGTTGATAAGCTCCCATCATGTCCGGTATTCATCGCCTGCAGCATATCGATGGATTCCCCGCCGCGGACCTCGCCGATGATGATGCGGTTGGGCCGCATCCTCAGCGATGCCTTGATCAGCTCGCGCATGCTGATCTCGCCTTTGCCCTCGGTATTGGCATTGCGAGTCTCCAGCGAGACCAGATTGGGTATCGAGGCAATTTGGAGTTCTGCTGAATCCTCGATTGTAACGATTCGCTCATCAGCGGGAATAAACTGGGACAAGGCGTTTAGGAAGGTGGTTTTGCCCGATCCCGTTCCCCCGCTGATAAAAATATTGTATTTGGCGGCGACGAGCTTGCGCAGCATAGCCGCAGCTTCTTCCGTGAGCGCCCCGAGCGCAATCAAATCATTCATGTGAAGCGGCTGCTCCGGGAATTTGCGGATCGTCATCGTCGGCCCCTTCAAGGCAACAGGCGGAAGCACAACGTGGACACGCGACCCATCCTTCAATCGGGCATCAACAATGGGAGAAGACTCATTAACGACACGGTTGACTCCGGCCACTACCGCCTGAATCAGATCCTCCAGCCGCTCGCGGCTTTCGAAGGACTGCGGAAGCCGCGTCAGCTTGCCGGCACGCTCTATGAACATCTCCTCATGGCTGTTGATCATAATCTCCGTTACCGTCGGGTCATCCATCAGCGGCTGAAGCAGATCAAGCCCCCGGAATGCGTGGAACAGGCGGCGGACCAACTGCACCTTCTCGCTTGCAGTCAAGGGATGCTCGCGGGACCATTGAAAAACAGTCCGTTCAATCATTCCCATGAAATCCGCATCGGATATCGCATTATCCATGTCAAGCTGGCCGCGTATCTTAGCTTTTAGCTTCAGTACGATTTCCTCTTGCATCTTCCCCTCCCCTTTCCAAAATAGCCAGTCGGACCAGCAGCGCTTCAACAGCGCCCCGGTACAGGGGTGAGCTGCTGCCATCCGCCCCCTTATGCTCGTTCATCCATTCCGTCACAAAAGGCAGCGCCCCCTCCAGACGGAGCTTCAATGCCTCCTCGCAGATGGAATCATTATTCCAGAAACGGGCGTTAACAAATTTGAACTTTCGCCTGTAAGCCAAAAATTCATCTCTCCATTTCTGCTCGCCGTAGCGCAGGGCAAGCTGTGTTTTGCGGAGCACTCCCGCGTCCCCGGTTACCAGCCAAAGGGTATGATCTGCAGCCTGAAGCACCGCATGATGAAGCTCTTCCAATCTGCTGTCCAAATCAACGATGACCAGATCGTATTGCCGGGAACCGGCGATTGTATTGATTAACAGCCTTGTCTGATCCCCGTTTAACGACAGGAGCTCCCCGGCGTTTCCGCCCGGTGCAAAATAATCCATCTGGAGCGTAGGATGGCGTTTGCGCAGCTCCGGTAATCGAAGTGACGATTGCTCCGGCTGGGCCTGCAGGGTGTAAAGCATTTGCGAGAAATCCTCCGGACCGTCATCTCCCAGCCACAGCGACGTCGCATTCCACTGTTCCAGATTCAAATAAAAAACACGTGCACCGCGGACTCCCGCCTGCTGGGCAAGCTGAATCGCAAGTGTCGTCTTGCCCACTCCTCCGGCCGCCGAATAGACGGCAATCACAGGCGCATTCGCTCCCCCCTGCCGAACTCCCGTATGCATGCCTGCTGCGGCATGGACAGCGGACATAGCCTGCAGCAGCTGCGGCAGAGGCTGGTATTGCAGCACCTCCGTGCCTTGCGGATATTGCCCTCTTTGGTCGATAAGCGCTGCAACCGGTACGCCAATTGGCGGCTCGCCCATCTCTTCAAGAATGGATGGCTGGGCTGCAATCAGATCCACAGCATAGCCCCCGCGAATAAAATGCCGCAGAGCAGCCGGATTTGTAAAAGCTGTCAGCTGCCATTCCTCTCCGAACGGGGAATGACGGATATACTCGGCTAAGCGCTCGATATAGCCCGATTCCTTGACGGCCACGATCAAACTTCGTTTGTTCACGCTGTGTCTCCCCTCCCTGCTTTGCCTGATAAAGAGTCTGAAAAACACAAAAAAGCACCATAACAACGCAGATAAACTGCGCAATTACGGTGCTTCCGTATCGAACTATGAATGACCACAATTTACCACGACATCCTGCATATCGTCAACCCCCAAATTAACAAGATGAATTTGACCCGGGGTTGGGATTATGGAAGCTTCACCAACCTAGTGAACCGTGCCCTCCACCGGATAGCTATCAATCTCATCAATATTAAATCTTGGGATATCAGGCTCCTCTGCGTCTCCGAAAAACAAAGCGATTTCCCGGCCGGCACTTTCAGCGGAGTCCGAACCATGGATAATATTCTCCGAAACCTCAAGCGCAAAATCCCCTCGTATCGTTCCTGGCGCGGCGTTTGCCGGATTGGTCTGGCCGATGAGAAGACGGGCGCCAGCTATTGCATTCGGCCCTTCCCACACCATCGCACACACCTTTCCCGACGTCAGAAAGCTGACCAGTTCCCCGAAAAAGGGTCTCTCGCGGTGCTCCCCGTAATGCTGCTCCGCCAGCTCGCGATCAATCATCATCAGCTTCAGATCCTGGAGCTTAAAGCCCTTTTGCTCAAAACGTGTAAGGATCGGACCGACTAATCCCCGCCTTACCCCATCCGGCTTAACCATAACAAATGTGCGTTCCATGCGGCTTATCTCCTTTGAGTATCGGCTCGGCGGCGCAGCAGTGTATGCCGCACCGCCACATCTTTATAAGTCTTTCCATAATCCGCCAATATCCATTCATCGGGAGAGAATACATCCACAGCCGCAGGAAAACAGCCTATTTATTCTTTAAATCTTCCGTCAGTTCCAAAAAAGTTCGTACATCCTCTGTGGTCAGGGCAACCGCCGCGCGCCAGAATTCCGGCTCATCGAGGCGTACGCCCAAATGCTTCTGCGCAAGCTCCTCCACCGTCATCAGGCCCGTATCCCTAAGCAATGCCACATAACGTCCAGCAAATGCAGGTCCCTCCTGCCTGGCCTGCGCATAAATACCGCTGCTGAACAGATAACCGAAGGTATAAGGGAAATTGTAAAAAGGCACATCCGTCAAATAAAAGTGCAGCTTGGATGCCCAGAAATGCGGATGAGCCTCGCCGAGAATGCCGCTGTAGGCTTCGCGCTGCGCTTCCTCCATCAGTTTGCAGAGCTGCTCATGATCAACCATTCCCTCTTTGCGCATCTGGTAAAAACGGGTTTCGAAGAGGAAGCGGGCATGAATATTCATAAAAAATGCCGTCGACCGTTGAAGCTTATCCTCGAGCAGAGCCAGCTTCTCTTCGGGATCCTCCGCCGCCTGCATGGCCGAATCGGACACGATCAGCTCGGCAAAGGTGGATGCTGTCTCCGCCACATTCATAGCATATTCCTGGGCAAAGGGAGGCATATCATTCATCACATGCTGGTGATAGGCATGGCCCAGCTCATGGGCAAGCGTGGAAATATTGGATGCCGTGCCGGAATACGTCATAAAGATCCGGGTCTGTTCGCTTTTCGGAAAGGCCGTACAGAAACCGCCGGGCCGCTTGCCCGGACGATCCTCCGCTTCGATCCAGCCGTCGCGGAAGGCCATCTCCGAGAAATCGGACAAATCCGGACTGAACGCGCGGAACTGCTCCAGAATGAACGCCGCTCCTTCATCGTAGGAGACCGTCCGTGTGGCGGATCCAATCGGCGCGTCTACATCATGCCAGTCGAGCTTGGCGACGCCAAGCAGCTCCGCTTTGCGCTCCAGGTAGCGGACAAGCTCGGGTTTGCCTTCATTAACGGCTGCCCACATGGCGTCCAGCGTCTTCTCGCTCATCCGGTTCATGGACAAGGGCTCCTTAAGCACCGAATCCCAGCCACGTCTGCCATACAGCTTGAGCCGGAATCCGGCGATCCGGTTAAGCGTCTCCGCGCTCAGCTCAGCCTGTTCTCCCCATACTCGTTCCCATTCGGCGAAGGAAGCCTCACGTATCGCTCTGTCCCCGCTGGAGAGACGGTTGTGCATTTGTCCTGCCGAGAGGGATTTCACTGTTCCATCCTTCTCCACGGCTTCAAACCGCGCGCGGGATACGATCGTGTTGTAGAAATCGCCCCACCCGTGATAACCGTCAACCGCAAGCTCTCCGGCCAGCGCCTCCAGACTCGGCGGAAGCTTCTCTTTTGCCGCGCTGCGGCGCTCATTCAAGGTAAAGGCAAGCGGGCTTATATCCTCTTGTTTCAACCAGCTCTGCCACTCGGTCTCATCTGTCAATCGCAGCTGCTCGTCATAATCGGTGAGCGCTGCATTGAATTTGGAGGCCAGTGTTTTCACCCGGTCGCTAAGTCCGCTTGCCGCCATGTCCTTCACCTGCTGCGCCATCAGGCAGGAGACGAAAGATTCCGACTGGCGGAGCCTGAGCAGGATGGACTGAATGCGCTGCGTCCAATCCGAAAGCTGCCCCAGGGAAGCAGTCGATGCAGGCTCGCCCTGCCCCCCGGCTGCAGACGATTGCAGCCCTGCAGCCAACGCATCAATATCCGACCCGATGCCTTTTAATTCCGCTGCGAAATCCTCCGACTTTGAGCCTCCTTCGTACAGAACGTCCAGATTCCAACTTTGTGGATACACTTGCTCCATTGCCGCATTCCTCCTCCAAACTGATAATTGCCCTATCTTTTGCTCTCGCGTTGCGATTTCCACGTCATCGGTGTATAACTGAATTATAACGAAAGCTTGACCCCTATTGCCAATATTTCGTTATTAGGCTTGAGTTTTCGCGCGGCGAGACGGGATTTGCCCGGCGCCGGCCGCCATACGAGGAGTTGATTGCATGTCCAAACCGTTACAGCTCTCGGCCGAAACGGCCATCAAACTGTCCAAAGAGTTGAATGTTCCGCTTGAGCATCTGATGCATATGCCCAAACATATTTTATTGCAAAAGCTGGCTGAGCTTGCCAAGGCAAGTCCTGCTCCCGAGAATCCCGGATCTGATGAATCCGGCAAAGGAGCCTCCGATTCGTGATTCCCTTCGAGCGTACCTGGCCTTATGACATTCTCATGAAAGACCTTTACGTGCCGTCCTGTCCGTTCTGCGGCAGGGATAACGTGCTGCTGCCGATGAGGCCCAGGGAACTGGCTGATGTTCGAAGCGGCAAGAAGCGTCTGCTTGTTTTCCCCTGCTGCAACAGCCGTGTAACGGTCATTGATGCGGATCAGGACTATTTGCTAACGGATACCAAGCTTAGGTGACTTGTCTCAGACCTGTTCTTTCATACCATTTTCACTCCATGACAAAGAAGCCGCCTATAACCGGACGGCTTCTTTTTTGCATATTCCTTCAGAGACCCATTGCTTATGCGTTAATCTTGGCCTGCACACCATCAATAAAATCCGTATTTCCGGCATTCTCCAAGCGCAGCAGCTGCCATTGCTCGCGGGAAGCGCGGATCATCGAACCGTCCGTAATTTTCTTGTCGTTCACCACGCGTGAGAACCAGCGCACAGCGTCGATTGGCTCACCTAATCTCCGGTGCAGCTCGCCGATCAGAAACATCAGCTTGGCATTGTTCAAATCAACGCCTTCCGTCTCATAGACACGGACATAAGCACCGAGTGCAAACCGCAGAAAGCGAAGCTCCTGCTCCGTCTGCTCCTTATACCGGTAAATCCATGCGATATGATGCAGGATGCCTGCGATAACGCGTTCCTTGTCACCAATCACCTGGGCGCATATCAAAGCGAACTTGTAGCATTCGAGTGCCTGGTCCTGAGTCCGGCTCCCACCGTAGTCACGCACCACCCAATGCATTCCAATCCTGTCGTAATAAAGCTTCTTCTGTGCATCGCTCAGCTGTTCAGCGCTATTCTCAGTGGAGGCGAAGCCGCATTTGGGACATACCCGAACCACATAATAATCAGGATTGATTTCACTCTTGAAATGCGCACAAAAATCGCTGTCACGCGATGAAGCCTTCTTGAAGCTTGGTCTAACGCGCGAGCTCTGATACTCCGCTTCACAACAAATGCAAGTGACCGAGGTTAAATAGAGCGGCTCCATGCAATCACGTCTCCTGTTCGTTCGTCTCATTCGTGTTCACAAAATGATGGGCAGGGCCGGACAGCCGCTCAAGTACGATTTCCTGAAGCTCTGCCGGCAGGCCGTTCTCTTCCAGCGCTCCGCGCATGCAGGACAGCCATGCTTCGGCGCGTTCCGGCGTAATTGGAAACGGCATATGCCTTGCACGCATCATGGGATGGCCGTATTGATCGGAATAAAGCGCCGGACCGCCAAAAAATTGGGATAAAAACAATGCTTGCTTCTCCATAACGGGAAAAATGTCCTCCGGGAAAAGCGGGGCCAATAAGGGATGCTTTTGCACTCTGGGATAAAAAGCCTCGACAATTCGGGTTATGCCTTCAAATCCGCCAACAGCGTCATAAATAGTTCTATAGTTATTCATCGTCATATGCATCTCCATTTTGTAGGTCTTTGGTAATAGTTTACAAGTTATTTTTTTACGCCTTAAGTCTTAGGTGGTCAAACAAAAAAAATGCCCTTCTAAAGGAGGGCATTCGGTCATTGGATAGTACAAATAAGCAACGAAGGTCAGCTCTCATAATCCTCTTCACCGGGAGCCATCAATGACTCACGGATTACGTAAACGAATGCGCACACGAGGATGCCGGCAATAAAACTCATAAAGTCATCACCCCAAGCGTTCGATATACTTCTAGTGTACCATAAACATGTCGAAAATAATACCTGAATTGCAAGCGTTTTCTTTATTTATTTTTACAGAAAACTGTCAACAAAGCATCCGTCTTTATATATATATTACCCACAATTGTGATGATTGTCCCATTCCGCTCATATATCGATTAGTAGGCCTTTTATTAGATCGATTGGAGGGGGACTTTGTGCATATTGTCCGGTATTTGATCCGCCCGGCTGTTATCCCGGCCTGGTCCGCCATGCTTTTTGTTTTGCTTCTTGCCGTTTTTCCCGCCGCTTCGCTGGAAGCCTCCATTCGCGGACTTTCCATCTGGTGGCAGGTGCTGTTTCCGGCGCTTTTTCCCTTCTTTGTTATATCCGAGCTGCTTCTGGGTTTCGGAATCGTCCATTTCTTCGGCAAGCTGCTGGATCCCTTGATGCGTCCGCTGTTCCGGCTGCCGGGCATCGGCGGCTTCGTCGTGACAATGGGCTACGCCTCCGGTTATCCTGTCGGGGCCAGATTGACTGCCCAGCTGTGGGAACAGCGCCTTGTCAACCGCGCTGAAGGGGAGCGGCTTGTAGCCTTCACCACTACCTCGGACCCGATTTTTTTGATTGGCGCAGTATCGGTCGGCTTCTTTCATAATGTGGCTCTCGCCCCGCTGCTTGCAGTTTCCCACTATGGCGGCGGATTGCTCATAGGTCTTATGATGCGCTTCCATGACCGAAAATATGAATCATCGGCACATACGCAAGCCGCTCCCCCCGCAGGGAGGCGCAAGTCACGCCTTGTCGAGGCGGTTAAGGCCATGCACGAGGCACGGCTGCTGGACGGAAGGCCCATTGGCAGGCTGCTTCAGGATGCGGTACAAGCAGCCCTGAGGCTGATGATCGTCGTCGGCGGACTTGTGGTCGTCTTCTCCGTTATTATGGAGCTGCTGACAAGCGGAGGAGCGATCGGCGTGCTCACACATATACTCGGCGGAATCATGAATCTGTTCGGCCTGCCGCTGTCCCTTGCCAATGCCGTGATTAACGGATTGTTCGAAGTGACCCTTGGGGCGCAAGCCTCAGGCTCCGCAGCAGGAACCTCACTTGTCCATCAGGCTGCGATTGCGGCATTCATACTTTCCTGGGGCGGATTATCCGTACATGCGCAGGTTGCCAGTCTACTCAGCCGGACGAATCTTAGGTATATCCCATTTCTGATCGCTCGCTTGGTTCACGGCATCCTTGCCATGGCGCTTGTTTATCTGCTCTGGAACAGCCTGGGTCCCATCGGTTGACATTGTATTCAAGGGCGTTTTCCGATATGATCGAACTATCTACCGTTTTGGAAGGAGCTTGTTTCTTTGAACTACGCAGTGGTCGATCGAGGCGATAAACTGTCCCAGGAGCTGGCACAGCATTTTCACATCAAGGCAGCGGAAAAAGGATTTACGCGGAATGAGGAAAAACCGGATATCGTCATTTCCATCGGCGGTGACGGAACGCTGCTTCAGGCCTTTCATTCCTATTCCGACCGGGTCGCCAGCGTCGCATTTATCGGCGTTCATACGGGTCATCTCGGTTTTTTTGCCGATTGGAAGGCTGATGAGCTCGACGAACTGGTTCGCATGATGGCCGAAGATGAACCGAAGATCGTACGGTATCCCATCGCGCAGATTGAACTGGACACGACCGAAGGCATTTCAACACATTATGCGCTGAATGAATTCACCCTTAAAGGCGTGGACAATACTTTGGTTGCCCAAATCGATATCAATGACGAGCTCTTTGAAATGTTCCGGGGCGATGGCATCGTCGTTTCCACTCCATCGGGCAGTACCGCTTATAACAAAAGCCTGGGCGGAGCCGTTATCCATCCTTCCATAGAATCGCTGCAAATAGCGGAAATCGCCTCAATCAACAATCGGGTATACCGCACGCTTGGCTCTTCCGTCGTTCTGCCGCAGCATCATCATTGCGATATTATTTCGCGCAAGGATCAGCGGCTGCAGCTATCGTTCGATCATTTAAACATTACAAGAAACGATATCCGATCCATCCGCTGCAGTGTTGCGGGACATAAGGTCAGCTTCGCCAGGTACCGGCCCTTCCCGTTCTGGAACCGGGTGCGTGAGGCGTTTCTTGGATACGATGTGAAATAATTATGAAGCTTTTCCGATCTTATTTGCAATTTGTAAAGCCATACCGCTGGCTGGTCGCGTTCACACTGATCATCGGCATTATGAAATTCGCCATCCCACTGACGATGCCGCTTTTTATCAAATACGTGGTGGACGAGATCCTCACCGCAACGCTGCCCGCCAGCGAGAAACTGGATAAATTGGCGCGCGTTATTGGACTGGCTTTTGTGCTGTTTGTCATCGTCCGCTACCCCATTGAATACTTCAGGCAATATTTCGCGCAGTTCACCACAAGCCGTGTTTTATTCGATCTGCGCAACAAGCTGTATTCCCACCTGCAGCTGCTATCCATCCGCTTCTATCAAAACCGCAAATCCGGCGAGATCATATCCCGGGTCATGAACGACGCCGAGCAGACCAAGTCCTTGGTTGAAACCGGCCTGATGAACATCTGGCTCGACATGTTCACGCTGGTCATTGCGGTGGTCATCATGTTCAATATGAATGTGCCGCTCACCTTTGTAGCCATCGCCATCCTGCCTCTGTACGCTTATGCGGTCAAGAAGCTTTACAAGCGGCTGCAGGCTTATTCGCGTTCCAGATCCCAGTCACTGGCCGAGATGCAGGGCTATCTTAATGAGCATGTCAACGGGATTCCGGTGGTGAAAAGCTTCACTCTCGAGGCTCACGAGCAGGAGCAGTTTCAAGTCCGCAACCGGAGCTTTCTCGAACGGGCGTTTGCCTTGACCCGCTGGAACGCTCTGACACAATCCATCACCAATACTCTGACCGAGATCGCTCCGCTCCTGGTTCTTGCCTGCGGCGGTTATCTGGTCATCAAGAAGCAGCTTACCCTTGGCGAGTTCGTCGCGTTCTACGGGTATCTGGACAGGCTCTACGGCCCTCTGCGAAGGCTCGTGAATTCATCCACCGAGCTTACGCAAGCCTCCGCTTCGCTGGAGCGGGTCATGGAGCTGCTGAACGAGGAGCCTGAGATCAAAGATGCGCCGGATGCCATCGAGCTCAAGAAGGTGCGTGGAGATATCGAATTCCGCGATGTATCCTTCCGCTACCTGGATACCGGCGAATGGGTGCTGCAGCATATCAATCTCACAATTCCACAGGGCCATACCGTGGCGCTGGTCGGGATGAGCGGCGGCGGCAAATCGTCTCTGGTCAGCCTGCTTGCAAGGTTTTATGATATCCAGGAAGGGCAAATTACGGTTGACGGCCGCGATATTCAAGCCTTCAGGCAGCAAAGCCTGCGATCCCATATCGGCATGGTGCTGCAGGATAATATTCTGTTCAGCGGCTCGGTGAGGGATAATATACGGCTTGGCGATCCCGCAGCTTCCGAAGAAGCCATCATTGAGGCGGCGCACAGAGCCAATGCCCATGAGTTTATTACTGCGCTTCCTGCCGGCTATGACACGGAAATCGGCGAACGGGGCGTGAAGCTCTCCGGAGGCCAGAAGCAGCGGATTGCCATTGCCCGGGTATTTCTCAAGGATCCAGCTATTCTGGTTCTGGACGAAGCAACCTCCGCGCTGGATCTGGAATCCGAGCATGCGATCCAGGAATCGCTCGCGGTGCTAGCGCGGAATCGCACAACGCTGATCGTGGCGCATCGCTTGTCGACGATTACCCATGCGGATACAATCGTCGTCATTGAGCACGGGTCAATTGTCGAGCAGGGCAATCACGAGGAATTAATGAACAGAGACAGCGCCTATGCGCGGCTGTACAATGTCCAGCATTTATAAGATTAATTGAGAGCTGTTATTCATGAACGATCAAAAAGAGTACAGCAAGCCTGAAGAAGGCTCAGCTGTACTCTTTTGATTTTGCAAAGGATATTGCGGATTATATTATTTGAACACTTTCATGCGGTCTTCAATGGGGCTGAATTGTTTGTCGCCAGGAACTGCTGTAGGATTGCCAAACGGCATTTGGGCAACAAGCTTCCAGCTTGCCGGTACATCCCATTCCTGCTGCACAGCTGCATCAATCAACGGATTGTAGTGCTGCAGGGATGCGCCGAGTCCTTCATTCACCAGACCTGTCCATACCACCAGCTGAAGCATGCCGGACGCATGATGAGACCAGATCGGGAAGTTATCTTTATAAGAAGCAAACTGCTCTTGAAGTCCTTTGACCACATTCTCGTCTTCGAAGAACAGGACAGTTCCGTAACCGTTGTAGAATCCGTTGATCCGCTCTTCAGTGGAAGCGAACTGCTCAGCCGGAACAATTTTGCGAAGCTCTTCTTTAGTCAGATTCCACAGCTTGTCATGCTGCTCTCCGAGCAGGACAACAACGCGCGAGCTTTGGGAATTGAAGGATGATGGCGTATGTTTAACAGCCTCGGAAACGAGTTCTTGAATGCGGTCATCGGATAAAACGGATTCTTTTGAAAGCCCGTAGAATGTACGTCTTTCTTTGACTGCTTGATAGAAATCTTTAGCCATGTGTTTGAATCTCCTTTTTGTTGGTAATATTTTTTCACTAACTTACTTTAATATTGTAACTCATTTTTCATAGAAATCAAATTTTTTTATCGTAAATTTCCGCAAAGAAAAACCGCGTATACGGAAAGTAAACCGGATACGCGGTTTTTTAGTTTTGATGGGTTCGGCACATAGCCTGGCAAATCTTAAGCTTTTGGTCCGGAATCCTTCTGACGATTTCCCTGATTCTGCTTTGAATGCGTCTGGATTTCTGCTGCTGCCGCTACAGGTGCTTTAGGCGCGGTAAAATGAGGCTTGCGATGCCGGCCGCTGCGTTCGCGCTCTCCATTATTGGGCCGCTCCTCCTGCTGAATTGCCGACTGCTGGCGCCCGCCGTCCCTGTCCCGGTCTTTATCCTTGTTAAACGGCTTGCGGTTTTCCTTAACCGGTTCTTTCTCGACATCCTTGGGCGAATCCTTGCGAAGATGCTTGGGATGGTATTCACGTCTTTGATGCTCTCTGACGATCCGTGGAGTCGTCCGTGCCTGCTCCTGACCGGTTTCTTCACCTTGGATTACGTCACTGGCCTGTATAGAAAGCTCATAGGCATCTTCAATACCCTCAAACAGTTCTGCGTTATCCGTCTCGGAATCGAGCTCGCTGCCGTCCTCACCCTGGCGCTTGACGCCGGGATGCCTCTGCAGGACAAAATAAGCGCAGCCGAAATTGCAGTATTCATTAATATAATCAAGCATACTTGAGAACGCGCTGTCTCTTGTCGCTTTAGGATGATTATCCCGAAAAAAGCCCTTCAGACGAAGCTGATTATAGCCCCAGTCTCCGATAACATAATCGTAGCGCTCCAGCACCTCGCTGAAACGTTCACGAAATGCTTCGGGGTTCCAGCCGTCCTTGTTCTCGTGAATCAATTCATAGGCTCTGCCATTGATATGCATCAAGGGTGCTCCCCACTCCTTCTCACAATGTTGCTGTTCTTGCCTCCGTTGCCGATTGCACCTGCTCATGGGCATGATAGGAGCTCCGCACCAGAGGAGCAGATTCCACATGGCTGAATCCGCGGCGCAGCCCCTCTTCCTTCAGCTTGGCAAACTCGTCCGGGTGCACATAACGTTCCACCGCCAGATGATTGGGTGTCGGCTGCAGGTATTGTCCCAATGTCAGTATATCCACATTAGCCGCGCGAAGATCATCCATCGTCTGGAGGATTTCATCCCATTCCTCGCCAAGTCCAAGCATAATGCTTGATTTGGTCGGGATCCCGGGCTGCATGGCTTTGGCACGCTTGAGCAGCTCCAGGGAACGGGCATATTTCGCTTTGGCGCGAACGCGGTCCGAGAGACGCTCAACGGTTTCGATATTATGATTGAGGATATCCGGCTTCACATCCATTACGGTTTGCAGCGCGGCCTCGTTGCCCAGAAAATCGGGAATCAGCACTTCCACGCTGCATAGCGGCATGCGGTTGCGGACCGCTTTGACGGTCTCGGCGAAAATCATCGCCCCGCCATCCGCCAAATCATCGCGGGCTACAGAGGTGACCACGCAGTGGCGCAGTCCCATCTGCTCCGCGGCTTCCGCCACACGTTCCGGCTCCTGTAGATCAAGCTCGGTCGGAAGGCCTGTCTTAACAGCACAAAAACGGCACGCACGCGTGCAAATATCGCCTAATATCATAAAAGTTGCAGTCCGGTTGGCCCAGCACTCATAGATGTTCGGGCATCGGGCTTCTTCACAAACGCTATGCAGTGTCTTGGAACGCATCATATCTTTAATCTCGGCATAGTTGCCGCCTGTTGTTAATTTTATCCGCAGCCAGTCCGGCTTTGGCATAGCGTTCTTCTCTTTTGTCTTCATTGAAGCATACCTGCTTTCTGTAGTCTCCTGCGTCTTATTATAGCACGTTTCGGATAAAAACCAATGATTTGCAAATGATAACTACAGTCCATTTGGCCATTTCCGTCTGAGGAGGAGGGGATCCATGAAACGGTTTTTACTTTGTCCCATCTTGCTCCTGATATGCATGATGGGTATGCTGCAATCATTTGGCACCATTGCAACAGCGCAGGAGAAGCCCGCCGAACCGCCCAAGAAGGAAAATGAGTTCGAGCAGCGGAAGGCGCTGTATCTGCAAATAAGCAGCCTGACCGGCATTCCCTGGTACCGGCTTGCAGCCATTGATCAGTATGAGCGGACCATCACCAAAGTCCGCCCGAAAACAAGAAAACAGCTTGGAGAGTTTGTCAGTGTATTCGTCACGGAGCCCGGATGGACAGGCGAGCTGAATCCTGACACGGAGGATCAGCTTCCCGCTTCTATCCGCTGGTTCAGCGGCATCGGCAGGGATGGGGATGGCGACGGTCTCGCGAAGCGGACCAGCGACACCGACCTGCTGTATTCAGTAGCCGACCATTTTACGCACTTCGGGCCGTCGGAAGAGGACTTCGCCATTGGCGCCTGGCAATATTACCACAATACCCGGGCTGTCCAGCGGGTCCGCCAATTCTCCGCGTTGTATGCACATTTCGGCCGTCTGGAGCTCTTCGAGCATGCCTTTCCGCTTCCTATCGGAACCAACTACTCTTATCGCGGTACCTGGGGAACAAGCAGAAGCTGGGGCGGCTTCCGCATTCATGAAGGGACCGATATCTTCGCCAATTATGGAATCAATGTGCGAAGCACCTGCTACGGCATTGTTGAAATTAAAGGCTGGAATCCCTATGGCGGCTGGAGGCTCGGCATCCGCGATTTGAACAACAATTATCATTATTACGCGCATCTGTCGGGCTATGAAAAAAACTTGCGGGTCGGCAGCATCGTAAAGCCCGGCCAGCTGGTGGGCTTCGTCGGAAGCTCCGGCTACGGCAAGCCGGGAACGCAGGGAAAATTCCCGCCGCATCTGCATTATGGCGTTTACCGGGACAGCGGTCTGATCGAATGGTCCTTCGACCCCTACCCGCTGCTGCGGCAATGGGAAAACAGCGAGCGTAGGCAGCTGAGGCAAAGCAACCATTAATTTCGATGCGTAAAACAGGAAAAACTCCCGCCGCATATTATTGTAAGATCTAACGGAGCCTGACATTTCCCTTCTAAAAAGGAAGAAGCCGGTTATTTCAGGAAAAGGCGCCTGTCCTTGATGACAAGCGCCTTTTCCTGTATCTATTTTTCAACTGCCGTCATTCGTCGACCAGTCATTATCGGATTCGTTCAAATAATCAGTCGAGGTATCCGGCAGCTGCTGTTCATTGTCCGTCCCGCCGCTGTTTCTCGGGCTCGTCGTGGTAACGCCGTCCTGGCCTTCCTGCATGGGCAGTGAGATACTGGGAGCTCCTGACGCCGAATCCCCGACAGGATTACCCTTGTTATCATAGTAATACATGGGCACATCGCCTACCACGAGCAGATAGGAAATGGGAATTTCCGTCTCCACAAGCTCAGGTTGAGTATCGAAGGGAATGATGATCGAAACCTCTGCCACGATGCGCATATAAACTTCAACCAGAATCATATTGATTCCGGCATCCTGCTGCCTGGTCTCCAGATCCACCTTGACCGCTCCAGCCGGCTCGAATTTCACCGGAACGCGGGGACCGTAGGAAGCAATGATCGCACTGCCGAGCGCCTGGCCGACAGGAATCTTCTCCGGGATGTGTTTAATTTCATTCAGCATGCCCTGCACGCGGTCGGCGGTCTGGGAGGTAATCCGCATATGCTCCGCATAATTCAGCATAAACCCGGATATTTTTCCGCTATTATTGGTTTTCCATTCAATCAGCTTCTCGACATCGCCTTGGCTTGCGACCTGGTCGGTGATGGCTTTGTTAATTGCCTGCGTAGCCACCTGCTTGACCCTGACCTTGGCGACCGTCATCAGCGGTCCCTGCAGATTGCGCTCTACGAATATAAACAGCTGGAAAATAAACAGAAATACAATAAGCATGATGAGCAGCCACAGCCTCCGGCGGCTGCGGGGTTTGCCGTTCCGGCGTTTGCCGCTGCTGTGCCAGCCCCGTCTTCCCCACTTCGGCATAACTTTAGCGCCCCCTTTTTGCACCTTCGTCCGCCTTTTCTATCCAAGCTTATGCAAAGGGACGGCAAAAAAGAAGAAACACCCCTTAAGTGAGGTGTTTCCCCTTCCGATCTCAAGCCTGAAGTTCTCAGCGGGCGGCCTTTGCATCCGCCCGTTTATTGTGGGTCCGATTGATCAGATGGCCTACGGCAACGACCGCAATCGCCAGCACGATAGGAAGCAGATGATTCGTCCAGGGAAGCGTCGACTCAATAAAGGCGCTGACGCCTTTATCATCCAGAATCATCTCGCCTGCGGTGTAGCCAAGCAGTGCCGCTCCCAGCACGACAATGATCGGAAATCGCTTCATCAAGCGCATCAGCAGCTGGCTTGCCCAAATAATCAGGGGAATGCTGATTGCCAGACCAATGACGATAAGCAGGAGATTCCCGCCAGCCGCGCCTGCCATGGCCAGTACATTGTCCAGGCTCATGACGAGATCGGCCACAATGATCGTTTTGACGGCGCCCGACAGGCGTGAGCTCGATTGAATGTTTTCCGTCTCTTCTTCCTGCTTCAGCAGCTTCACGGCAATAAACAACAGCAGGAGTCCTCCAAGCGCCTGAACGAACGGAATGCGAAGCAGCCATACGGCGGCGAACGTCAATACGATCCTCAAGCCGATGGCCCCCATACTGCCCCAGAACACAGCTTTTTTCTGCTGTTCGGCAGGCAAATTGCGGCTTGCCAGGGCGATCACAACCGCGTTGTCGCCGCTGAGCACCACATTGATCAAGATCAACTCCAGCAAAACAAAAACAAAGTTTCCTTCCATTATGTTCTCCCTTGTGCAGCAATAGCCGGTTTCTTGAAGATGCAGGAAAATGTTGGCAGCTGTTTTGCCCTCTATAGTTCTGCCCCTATGCTGCAGGCTTTAAAACAGGACCGGCAGATTCAGCTGCAGTTATGCGATGCGAACCGTCCGCTATTCTCTGAACTGCCGTCGGTAGGCGCCGGGGGTTTCGCCAACCATCCTGCGGAAAAGGACCATGAAGGAATTCAGATCCTTGTATCCGACAGCTTCGGCTATTCTGCTTATTTTCTGCTGCGTGCTTCTAAGCTGCTCACAGCTTTTTTGAATCCGCAGGCTTTGCAAAAAATAATTAAAGCTTTGCCCTGTATGCTGCTTGAACAGCCGCTGCAAATGACGTTCGCTCCATTGGAACCGTTCGGTCAAATGGGATAATGTTATTTTCTCCGCATAATTCTGCTCCAGATAGCTTAATATCTGAAGAAAACGGGCGGGACTTCCGGGAGCGGTGCGGCTTGTTTCCGTATGCAGCCGGTAGATCGTTACAATCAGCTGCAGCAGCAGCGTGTTCAAATACGTCGTGGAGCCGCTCCGAGGCAGTGAATACTCCTTGTACAAAGAAAGAAACAGCTTTCCAATCTCATCATCCGTATCGAATACGGCGTGGTAAGGGAGGGTTTCTTCTTTGAGTCCTTCAAGGTAAACAGCAATAGGACCGTCGAAGACCAGCGGAATCAGATTGTCAACGAGCTGCTTCGTAAAAATGCAATTGTAGACAATTAACGGGTCCTGCAGTGCATTGGTAGAGGAAGGACGAAACACATGCGATGTTCCGATGGGAATTACATGCAGCTGGCCCCGATGAATCCGCTGCACATCGTCTTCAATATAATGAAACCCTTTGCCCTCGGCTACATAAGCCAGTTCAATAAACTCATGCGAATGCAGGGGCAGAGTGAAGTCCTCTACCGCCCGGTTGACGTAAAGAAGCAGATTGCTGAAAAACGATTCCGCTTTAAACGTTTGTCTGACCTGCTCCATGTCCCATCACCATTTCCTAAAATGTCGTGATTACCTCTACATATTGTCCTTTATACCGCATAAAAATAAAGAATTCAATCCTTATAATAGGGGGTATGCAGAGTAGAATGGACATTATATGTTGGAAAGGTGAGGATGCGTTATGACAATGGTTACGAAGCTTCGTTGTGAATACCGGGAGAATCCCATCGGCCTTGACATCCGGAAGCCGAGAATCAGCTGGCAAGTTCAATCCGATACGAGGTCGTGGGAGCAGTCGGCTTATCAGATTCAAGTTTCCCTGGAAGCGGATTTGAGCGCCGCGCTCTGGGATTCAGGGAAGGTTCAATCGGATCAGTCCACTCATGTTGCTCTATCGGAATTGAATGTTGAAGCCGCTCAGCGCTACTACTATCATATCCGGGTATGGGACAAACAAGAACAAGCTTCTCCCTGGTCTGAAATCGCTTACTGGGAAACGGGGCTGCTGGAGCCGGCCGGATGGCAGGCCGATTGGGTCAGTGCGCCGCTTGCCTCCTTCCCTCCGGATTCGGAGCAGTCTCCCCTGCTCCGACGCACATTCAGTGTGAAAGCCAAGGTGAAGAGCGCCCGAATCTACGCGACGAGCCTGGGAATCTATGAAATAAGCCTGAACGGAATCAGAGTGGGAGAGGATTATTTTACGCCGGGATGGACCAGCTATAATGAGCGCCTTCAGTATCAGACCTACGAGGTAACGGACCTGCTGGCGGAGGGCGGCAATGCCGTTGGCGCCATGCTGGGAAATGGTTGGTATAAAGGAAATCTGGGATGGGTCGATCACAAAAATATATACGGCGACCGGACAGCGCTGCTTCTGCAGCTGCACATCCGGTACGATGACGGCACCGAGGACATTATCGCATCGGATGCGCAGTGGAAGGTATCCGGGAGTCCGGTTCTGCTGTCTGAAATCTACCATGGAGAAACCTATGACGCGCGGCTGGAGAAAGCCGGCTGGAGCACAGCTGCCTATAATGACGGCGATTGGGAGCAGGCAGAGGTGCTGCGGCACACCAAAGACATCCTGGTCGCGCAGGAGAATGTTCCGGTCCGTAAAATCGAGGAGCTGCAGCCAATTGCCCTGATCACAACGCCCGCGGGTGAAACCGTTATCGATATGGGGCAAAACATGGTCGGTTGGGTCCGTTTCACCGTGACTGGCCAAGAAGGCCATGAGGTCAGCCTGCAGCATGCCGAGGTGCTGGACCAGGAAGGCAACTTCTATACGGAGAATTTGCGCAGCGCCAAGCAGGCGATCCGCTATATTTTGAAAGGGCAGGGACACGAAACCTTTGAGCCGCATTTCACTTTCCAGGGCTTTCGCTACGTGAAGCTGACAGGATTCAGCGAGCCGGTCAAGCTTGCGGATTTCACCGGCGTTGTGCTGCATTCGGATATGGAGGTTACAGGGGATTTCGAGTGCTCGGACCCGCTGATCAATCAGCTGCAGCATAATATTTTATGGGGCCAGAAGGGCAATTTCCTCGATGTTCCCACAGACTGCCCGCAGCGTGATGAGCGGCTCGGCTGGACCGGAGATGCGCAGATGTTCATCCGCACCTCTGCCCATTTGATGAACGTGGCCCCATTCTTCGGCAAATGGCTGAAGGATCTGGCGGCCGATCAGCTTGACAATGGCGGTGTTCCTTTTGTCATTCCGCATGTGCTTGACGAGAACAGCCACTCCTCGGCGGCTTGGGGGGATGCGGCGGTCATTTGTCCCTGGGTCATCTACCAGTGCTACGGGGACAAACAGATTCTGGAGCAGCAATATGAGAGCATGAAAGCCTGGATAGACTATATGCACGCACAAGGAGAGCAGGAATTCCTGTGGAATACCGGCTTCCATTTTGGCGACTGGCTTGGCCTGGATTCCAAACCCGGCTCCTATATCGGAGCGACTGACCGGGACCTTATCGCGACTGCCTTCTACGCGTACTCCACTTCCCTGTTCGTGAAAACTGCAGCGGTGCTCCAGAAGGAAGAGGACGTCTCGTACTATACGAATGTGTATGAACAGGTTCTGAAAGCTTTCCGGCATGAGTTCATCACACCTTCCGGCAGATTGTCGGTCCCGACCCAAACCGCTCATGTGCTGGCGCTGATGTTCGGTCTTGTGGAGGGTCCGGCCAAGGAAAGAGCGGCGAAGAAGCTGCTGGAGCTGCTGGAGGAAAGCAAGCACCATCTGACGACCGGCTTTGTCGGCACCCCGTATTTGAACCTGGTGCTCAGTCAAATCGGCAGCAATGACGCGGCCTATAAGCTGCTGTTTCAGACCGATTATCCTTCCTGGCTCTATCAGGTTACCAAAGGGGCGACCACGATATGGGAGCATTGGGACGGGATCAGGGAGGACGGAGGCTTCTGGAGCAAGGATATGAACTCCTTCAACCATTACGCTTACGGCGCCATTGGCGATTGGCTGTACCGCTGCGTGGCAGGGATTGATACGGATGAGGCGGCCCCTGGGTATAAGCATATCCGGATCGACCCGCATCCTGGAGAAGGACTGAGCTGGGCCAAGGCAAGCCTTGAGACGATGTATGGTCTTGTCGAGTCCGGATGGAGCGTGGGGGAAGGCTCTGCAATGGAGGTTCAGGTGACGATTCCGCCTAATACGACCGCTTCCGTTCAACTGCCCCATGCTGCTGGAGCAGAGGTTCAAGAAAGCGGAAAGGCTGTCGCTGAAGGGGATGGTATACATTCCATCGAGCGGACAGAAAGCGGAATTGCGCTCACTTTGGGCTCGGGCAGCTATCATTTTACGTATACAACCGTTCTGTAAGGGTCAGGCATATGCTTGGATATATAGGGATGATCAGGGGACGCGAGCCATTCGGGTCCCTTTTTCATATGCATTTGAAAAGCCGCCCGAACTACTTCTCAATTCGATCAGTCAGCAGCCTTCTTATGGGCCGTTTGGCTGCTTTTTCATCGTATTTAATTTAATTGAACCAGGCCGTTTGCTTAGGGTATACTTTCCATATTAATTGTGATAACTGCAATCTTTTCCCTTTTATGAAGTTTGAGCTGAGGAGACAGGCTATTTTGTCACATATTCTGCATAAGATTGGAAACCGGAAAATTTTTATTATTGCCAGCCTGTTTTTAATCGTTCTAACCGGTTCGCGCGTACTCTGGATTGTGTCGTTCCATGGTATCGATCAACCCTATGCCGTAAATGGATTTGTGGATTTGCGGGACTGGAATGCTGCGGAAAGCCGTACGATTACGCTGGATGGTCAATGGGAGTTTTATCCTGGTGAACGGCTGATCAACGATGATAAAGAAAGGGTCAAGCCTGTTAGGAAGTCCCAATATATTCAGGTACCGGGTAATTGGGATGCCTCCTTAAAACCGGGAGACAACACTCCATACGGTTACGGCTCGTATCGTTTGCGGATTCTGGTCAATCCGGACAACGATATCAACTTCAGCATTCGCGTTCCAAGCGTCCGAAGCTCGTCGGCATTGTATGTAAACGGCCGGCTGCTGGCCAAGTCGGGAGAGCCGGGAGAAAATGAGAAACAGTACACTGCGCGGAACGTTCCCTACTCCTCCTCCTTCACAGCGAACGGCAGCAACCTCATTGAGGTTGTCGTCCAGGCGGCCAACTTTAAGGATCCCCGACCCAGCGGCATTGTCCGGTCGATGAAATTCGGGACGGAAGAAGCGATTGACCGGGAGACACAGCTGTCCATGGCTATGCAGCAAATGGTCTCCGTCGTATTTTTGATGCATGCCATCTATGCGATTATTTTATTCGTGGTTGGAACCAGGGAGAAAAGACTGCTTTATTTTTCTATGCTCATTGTCAGCGCCACGCTTATGAATCTTCTGGGGACCGATGAGAAATTATTGCATTACTGGCTTCCGATCAATTACGAATGGGGATTTAAGCTGGTTCATCTGTCCATGACCGGTGTCGCTTACTCTCTGCTGCAAAGCGTGTCCCGGCTGCTGCCTTCCTTTTGGTCTGGAATTGCTCCGGGTTATGCACTTCTTTGCGGGGTTTCCGCATTATTAGCGCTGCTGCTGCCTGCCCATTATGTGGTGACGATACAGCCTTTATACGCCTCGATCGTAGGGATTTCCATTATATTAACGATCGTATCCATGCTCCGGGCTTCCAGGAAGGATTTCAAGGACAATGTCCTATTGCTGCTCTCTCTTATTGCCTTCACGAGCAACTTTTCATGGTGGGGCATTATGATGGCCAGCGGAATTAAAGTCGTCTATTATCCGTTTGATCTGATTGTATCGACGACCTGTTTTGCGTCTGTCTGGTTCAAGCAATATTTTCAAATTCATTTCGAAACCAGGAGGCTGGCGGCAAAGCTTCAAAAAGCGGATGAGCTGAAGGATGAATTCCTTGCCAATACGTCGCATGAGCTGCGTAATCCGCTGCACGGCATACTCAACATGTCGCAAGCCGTCCTGGAAAGAGAGCGGTATTCATTGAATGAAAAAAGCATCAAGGATCTGGAGGTCTTGTTGTCAGTGGGCCGCCGCATGTCATTTATGCTCAATGATCTGCTTGATGCGGCGAAATTGAAGGAAAACATACCCCGGCTGCAGCTCCAAAGGTTCTCCATTCAAACCATTGTAACCGGCATATTGGACATGCTTCACCATATGACGGAAGGTAAGCCGGTGCGGCTGAAGGATCGGATTCCCGACAATTTCCCGCAGGTCATTGCCGATGAAAACCGGGTTATTCAAATCGTATTCAATTTGCTTCACAACGCGATTAAATTTACGAATGAAGGCGAGGTTTCGATCCGGGGGTATGTGAAGGACGGGAAGGCGCATATTGCAGTAGCGGATACGGGCAGCGGCATGGACCACGAAACTATGCGACGCGTGTTCGAGCCTTATGAGCAGGGTGATCGCAGCCCAACGATGATTGAGGGAGGGTTTGGCCTCGGCCTCAGCATCAGCAAACAATTGGTGGAGCTGCATGAGGGAACGCTGCAGGTCGTCTCCGTTCCCGGCCAAGGGTCGGAATTCGTTTTCACCCTGCAGCTGGCCGAACCGGATGCCTTGCTCGAGGAAACCGTGAGCGGAATTCCCGAACCGGTCGCTTTGGCAAAATCAGCAGTGGCCGCAGCTTCAGAACAGCAGCCGCAGCTGCCTGCAGACCGCCCCCGAATATTAGTCGTGGATGACGATCCCGTCAACCTTAAAGTAATCGAGACGATTCTCTCATTGGAGAAATATGACATGATGACGGTGACGAGCGGCAGACAAGCGCTGGTTGCATTGGACTTCAGGGAATGGGACTTGATCATTTCGGACGTCATGATGCCCCAGATGTCGGGTTATGAGCTGTCGCGCACCATCCGCAACCGATTCACGATCACAGAACTTCCCATACTGCTGCTTACGGCGAGAAGCCAGCCCGGGGATATCGAGATCGGATTTCAATCGGGCGCCAACGATTATGTGACCAAGCCGGTGGATGCGCTGGAATTACGGTCGCGGGTCAGAGCGCTGACGGACGTGAAGCAATCTGTACGCGAGCGGCTGCGGATGGAAGCGTCCTGGCTTCAGGCGCAAATCCAGCCCCATTTCCTGTTTAACACCTTGAATGCCATTGCGGCATTAAGCGAAATCGATATGGACCGGATGCGCAATCTGCTTGAGGCATTCAGCAATTTTCTGAGGGATAAATATAAGCTTAAAAATATTGACGAGCTTTCCCCTATAGAAGATGAGTTAAATATTGTGCGGTCTTATCTGTTCATTGAACAGGAGCGATTTGACGATCGGCTTCATGTCATTTGGGAGATAGACGAATGCGAAGAATTAACAATCCCGCAGCTTACGATCCAGCCCCTGGTTGAAAATTCAATAAAACACGGCGTCATGAACCGCGCCCAAGGGGGAACAATTATGATCCGGGTCACGAACAATGAAACTTATGCGGAGATATCGGTTGAGGACGACGGCGTCGGGATGGATGAGGAATTGCTTAAACGTCTGCCGGAGAGCAAAAAAGACACCGGATCGGGAGTCGGTCTGCTTAATACGGATCTGCGGTTAAAACGGCATTTTGGAATAGGGCTTCAAATCAGCAGTGGTCCTGGCCGCGGGACGAGAGTATCGTTCATTGTGAACAAGAATAATGCAGGTTGAGATATAAATGGAACAAATGCGGTCAAGTGCTATGTCAAATATCCATCATAAGAAAGGATGCTCAGCATGTGGAAATCATTATTCTGATTCCATATTGCATTTATTATCACTAAAATGTATAATAATTCATTAATATTGAATAATTATGCGTCGGGGTGGTGGGGTTGATGGGCTTGGAAAAAGCAGAACTTTTGAAAGACGCAGTGAACTCCGTATTATTTACTGCTGATCGGCCTGATATCGTTATGGATCGCGGAGAAGGAATGTACATATGGGACACTGAGGGTAAGAGATACCTGGATTTTGTAGGAGGATGGGCGGCAGCAAGCTTGGGGCATTCACCAGATGCGGTTAAACAGGCCTTGAATAAACAAGCATCTGCTTTGATTACGGCCAGTCCAGCCTACTATAACAGACCCATGATTGAACTCGCTAAAAGGTTGACGGAAATCACCTGCTACGACAAAGTATTTTTCGCAAGCAGCGGTTCGGAAGCCAACGAAAGCGCAATTAAGCTGGCCAGGAAATATGGTGCTGCCTTTTTAAACGGTGCCAATGAAATCATAACGCTCACGAACAGCTTCCATGGCCGTACGCTTGCAACCATGTCCGCAACCGGGAAGGAGAAATGGAAGGATTTATTTGCGCCAAGAGTTCCCGGATTTAAACATGTGCCGCTAAACGATATTCTTGCATGCGAGTCCTCGATAGATCATAAGACATGTGCGATTATGCTGGAGCTCGTTCAGGGAGAAGGCGGAGTACATGCCGCTGAGCAGGATTATTTAAATCAACTGCGTCAGCTCTGCGACGAGAAAGGGATTTTATTGATTTTTGATGAGATTCAAACGGGAATGGGCAGGACAGGAAAGATGTTTGCCTATCAGCATTACGGAATAGAAGCGGATATTATGACTCTGGGGAAGGGAATCGGAGGCGGATTCCCGCTTTCGGCCATGTTAACCAAGGACAAATATAATATCTTTGATCCCGGCGACCAGGGAGGGACTTACAGCGGACAACCGCTGGCTATGAGTGTGGGACAAGCAGTCGTGAATGAAGTCATTCGATTGGATCTTTCGACTAACGCGCGGATTCAAGGGCTGTACTCTATCCAGGCGCTGGAGCAAATACAAGGCAAATTTCAGCTGTCCCATATACGGGGAAAGGGCCTGCTAATGGCTTTTGACCTGCCGCAGCCGGTAGGCAAAGAATTGGTTCAAGATTGTCTTCATGAAGGATTATTGATTAATGCTCCAAACCCCGATACGGTTCGGTTAATGCCACCATTAATTGTAACGGGACAGGAAATTGATCAAATGATTCAAATTTTAAGCCGCAGCCTGGCAAGAGTGCTTCAACCGTCTGTGAATGAAACCTGAATTAATCCAAGCCACCGTATAATATTTGAACGGTGGCTTGTTGTCTGACCATTCATTAAGTGCATAAATATACATTTCTGTTCAGTCAGAGATCATCCTGGCAAACCCGATCTGCTTTCCCGCAGCGTGTTGATCATAGACGCCGAATACGACAGCAGAGCTTTGCACCAGCAGCCTTATCTGGCGTCATACCCAGCCGCCATCCTGCGGAATGATAACCCGATCAAGCAATTCTTCAACTGCCAGCCGGCTTCGCAAATCCTGTCTTGTCACCAGACAATGATTAATCGCCTCCATGTGTACCGCCACTACTCTCGTATAGGCTGCATACCGGCATAAGCTTACCACATCGTCCGCATCCATAATGATAGGGTCGCCCACTGCGAACCGCGCCCCGCCTGCATTGACGACAGTCACATCGGGCCGATAGGCGTCCAGTGCTTCCTTGACATCTTCGCACCAGATCGTATCGCCTGCGATGTAGACAACTGGCTCTCCTGCTGCCTGAAGAACATAACCCGATACATGGCCCATCTTTTCGCCGATCTCGCCTGTGCCATGCCTGCCGCTGGTTCGGCGGATCGTGATTCCCTTGTATTCCAGCGTCGTATCAATTGCCGATACCGAGTCGAAGCCTGCTGAAGCGATTGCGGCGTCATCTCCCGGCTGGCAAAAAACCGGAACCGATTTATCCAGTGCCGTTATTGCTGCGTCGTCCCAGTGGTCGGGATGCAAATGAGTCACGATGACGGCATCCGGTGCAGACACTTCCCCGATTGGAACAGGCAGCGGTACAAGCGGGTTGCGCCTATCGTTCGTCGTATTAATGACCGGAGGCTTGGCTCCCATATCGCTGAACATCGGATCAAATAGGAAGCTCACACCAGCGTATTCCAGATACAGCGTTGCATTACGGATCAACTGCAGCTTCATGTTCGGTCCACCTCTTATCTTTCGTATTCAGTTCCTGTTACAATTATAGAATAAGTTGAACTATCTCTATACAGATGGATGAAATGAAAAACCGGTTTCTGTTTTCATATTGAAAGGAGTCTTATGGCGATGAACAATGCAACCATTGATGATGTCGATCTTCTAATTCTGCAGTGCCTGCTGGAAGACTCCGCCCGCTCGCATAAAGAGGTCGGACAAATGGTCCATATGACCGGCCAGGCAGTCGGCGCCCGAATACGGAAGCTGCAGGATATGGGGGTTATTGAAGGCTATACGCTAATCTGGAATCCGGACAAGATCGGGCTGGCGGTTCATGCCTTTATTACTGTGTTTATGAAATCAACCACAGCCCATCAATCCTTTCAATCATTCGCCAAGCAGCATGAGATGGTCGCTGAAACGCATCGCGTCAGCGGCGAAGGCTGCTACTGGATGCGGGTTCGCGTCCGCACGTCGCTTGAGCTCACCTCCTTTCTCGACGAGCTGCTGCAGTATGGCAACTACAAGGTCAGTCTGTCGATTGGACAGATAAAATAAAAAGAAATCAGAGCAGATGAATTCTCATGCTCTGATTTCCAGTGTTTATTTCAGGATTCCATGCTTAATTATGAAGGCAATTCCAAGCTTCCCTTATATTCTGCACCGGTTGGCCCCGCTTATACGCTATACGCGGGTCAGCAGCCGGTTCATTTTCTCCTCGTCCGGCTGAATGCCAAGCCCGTCTCCGTCGGGGATTTGGATGAACCCGTCCGCAACTACAAACTCAGAAGGCGCGAACTGCTCTCTTACCGTATCCTTCTCGATCGAATATTCATAATAGCTGGTGCATTCCGGCGTACTGGCCGCCAAATGGAGCGCTGCGGCAAAACCGACACCCTTGGTCGTATTGTGCGGCACGTAATGGATACCGAAGGCCCGGCATAATGTCGCAGCGCGCTTCGCCTGTGCGATGCCGCCGCATTTGATCGGGTCTGCCGCATACAGGTGGCAGGCACCCTTGGCGATAAAATCGCGGAATGTGAAAATATTCCAGTCCTGCTCCCCTACATGAATCGGAACCGGCAGCGTCTGGCACAGCTTGATATACGTATCAAGGTCATAATAGGGGCATGGCTCCTCATAATGATGCAAATTATATTGGCTTATTTTTTCATAAAATTGCACCGCCTGGATATACGTATACGAGCTGTTGCCGTCCACCATCAGGCGGCAGTCGGGGCCGATCGCTTCCCTCACGGTCTTGACCTTCAAGGCGTCCCGGTTCAGGTCGACCGGCAGTCCCGAGCCCATGCGCGGGCCTGTCTTGATCTTGACCGCCTTGAATTGAAAGCGTTCGATGCCTTCGAGCAGCTTCTCGGCTTCCTCGTCCGGACTGAGGTCCCGGCTCATGCTGGAGCCGTACAGCGGAACTTCCCCGCGGTATTTGCCGCCCAGCAAATTGTACAATGGCTGCTTCAGGAACCGCGCTCTGGCATCCCATAATGCAATCTCGATGCCGCTGTACGCCATGGCAAGCAGCTGCCCGGAGATTTTATAATTTTTTCTTAGAATAATCTCTTCCAGCTTCTCTGTTTCGAACACATCATGGCCGATGAGTTGAGGCTTAATGACGGTCTGAATAATCGACAGCACCGCATCAACCTGCATGGGGCTGCATTCCCCAAAGCCCGACACGCCTTCGTCCGTCTCCACCTTCACATAGAACAGACCTTTGGCAAAATAGCAAATCACATTCGTTACTTTCATTGCTGCGCCTCCTTGGGATTCACTTCAGAGCCAAACCGGGCTGATTCCTTCACCTGATGGCTGTCATAGTCAAAATAAGAGCCGTCCAGCCTGAGACCCAGCGCATTGTCGACCCGCAGCTCAAGCAGGTTCTCTCCAGGCTTCCACCATTGTCCAGATCCCTTCCATACATACGGCGTCCATGGGCGAACTCCCAACGAATGCCCGTTCAAGATCACCTCCGCACAATCATGGAAATGCTCGCTTAATCCTGTGAACGACAGCTCGAATGTCTCTGACCGGGCCGCTTCATCCTGCACGGCAATCCGGCGTCGGAATACCAGCGTTCCCGAATAGTAGGGAGATCCATCCGGCACGGGACGATTCGGATTGCCGGCTAACGGCAGGTCGGTGATCACGGGACGCTGCTCCGCCGTGAAGCGAACGCCAAACATGCCGCGCAAATAAAGCGGATCGACAACGCCGTCATGCGCATGCCTGATCACCATTCTGATCATGATCGTATTGGTTCCATTGATCAATTCAGGCTGCCCGCCGTCCCACTCGATGCCGTTGACGAACAGGCGGTATTCGCCTGCGATGGCCTCGCGGTCCATCGTCAATTCACACCATTCCGGTATCCGGTCGGCATCGAAAATAATTCTGTACCAGCAGACGACCGGATAAGCGACCGTTACTTGATATGGCGTCCCGAACGAGCGGCTGTTGAAGCCCAAGGCATGCCGGAGAACCTCTTTATGATCGGCGCATTGGTTAATCCACGGCTTGGTCTCCACATCCAGCCACTCCGCTCCCGGCAGGGAGCTGTGATTCAACTGCCACCCCTGCTCCAGCCCCTCATCCTTCATGTCCAGCGACATTTGAAGCTGCCCCAGCCTCAACAGATTCGGCTGCGCCAGCTCGAATTCCCAGTCGGTGTCGGCTTCGACTTGAATATGGGGAGCCGTCTGCTGCCCGCCGTCAAGCTGACTGATAATGCCGGGATGGCCGACCGGCTTCGCGGCAGTTTCGTCCTGAACCCGAACGATTTCGATCAGATGCGACTGATACGGCGCGAATGTCAATAACGCCATGCTGCCGCCGTCGCCGGATTCCGATGACAGCGGACGGATTTCGCCAGTCTCCAGGTTCCGGTACAGCCACTTCGGACGGGAGCCAAAATGAGATTCCGAGAGCCGGATGTACACCTTTTTCTCCAAGCCCTCGTGATTGGCGATAAATATAATGTCGCTTTGCCCGTCAAGCTGTCTGTGCTGGAGCAGCAGACAGCCGGTTTGACCATCCTCTGAGCTGAGTTCAACAGCGCGCGGAAGTGTTTGGTCCAGCAGATGCAGCAGCGATGTTATGCCGTCAACCCCGGCAGGACGCGACGAATTTGAGGAAGCCGGACCATGCGGGACGAAATAGGCCTCCTTCTCGCCTTTCCTCCAAGCCGCTGGCGACGCTTCATCCGGCAGCAGGCCATGCCAATAATGCGCGGGATCCTCTGCCTGGGCGTGAAACAGCGCCGCAGCCCCTTCAACGGCTACGCTATGAGCCTCTATCTGCTCATAGGGAAGCAGCCCGACGCTGATAACAATTCCGCCCTGATCGGCGAATGATTGAATCCGTTCCCAGGCGGCAGCCTCCAGATTGGATACCGGCGGAATAATCAGCGCCTTGTACCGGCCTGCGCCGATGTTCAGTGAACCATCCGCAATCTCAGCCTGCATCAGCATTTCCGGGTCGAGCGTATCGTAGTCGCGCTGGTTGTTCAGCAGGGCGGTTTGAATGGAAATCCAATCCGACTTCATTCGCTCCAGCCGCTGCTTGTCCTGCGGGTCCGTTCCGGCAAAGCCGAACTGGTGGAACGGATTGCCCATTTTGGTCCATAACGAGGTCGTTGGATCCAGCACCGCAATGTCGATCTTGGCGCTGCCCTCGCTCATGATGTAGCTGATGCGGCCAATATAATCGCCCAGCTGCCGGAAATGCTTCCAATACGGATTCTGATCGAACTGCGAGGGAGCCGCGTCATGCTTGCGGAGCCCGTCGATCGAATAGAAGAACGCATGAAAATTAAACATATTTGTGCCCATGACGGCCATCCAGTCAATCATCCAGCGCGCATCCTGCAAGGTCATCGTCCAGCCGATACTGTGGAAGCATTCAATGAGCGCCCGTTTTCTGCCAAGCTGGCGGGCCAGCGAGCTGCCCATCTTCGGATTATGCCTCAGGCTGTGCGCGTAGCTTTCCATAATGGCCGACAGCGGCTTCCCGAGCTTCTCGTGAGCGCTGTCGCCGCCCGGAATATGGCTGTACAGCTGCGTGGTCATCCGGACGCCGGGTACCTCGGCGATATATTCCATTCGAAACTCATCGCACCATTCGGCGACCTTCTTGTGAAAGTTGTCCCGGAGCATCATATGAATGCATTGATAAAAAATCATAGCGGACCTTCGCCGTATCGGGCCCGGCATCTTCGAACAGGCAGGGAAGCCGGTCCAGCAGGCTGTATCCGCACCGCTCCTCGAAGAAAGGCACAATGAGCGGAGACCACGGAATTTTGCCGGCCCGCAGGCCGACTTCATCGGTGAACATCCCTTTCACGGTATCTCCGAAATATTGGCCCAGCTCCTGCGTGTACCGCTCATGCGTCAACCGCATGAACGTATCGACGGCCTTGGGGTGCAGCGGGTCAACAAAGGTTCCGTAATATTTAAACTCTTCTACCTCCTGCTCGACAATGACAATGATCTCCCACTTCGCGCCATGCTCCGGCAATCTATAGTCCAGCCGCTTAACCGTATGATAAGTAAAATAGCGCTTATGGCTGTGCTTGGTCAAACCCGTCTGCTGAAACACAGTCTCGTCCTGAAAGCTGCCTATCCACGGCGCAATGTCCACCGCCTGCCCCCCATTCCCGGGCACCGTTTCCGGAGAGGGGAACCGCCTTGGCTGTCAGCACCCTGCCCCATGGCAAATTCAGCTCGACATGCTCGCCAGCATCCGCCTCCTGCGCCGTTCGCGACAGCATGCGCTGCACCGTCTCCGGATGCTCCAGCGTTACTTCGCCTCCGGCAATGCCGCTGGGATACGGGTATTCGTCATACAGCCAGACGCTCAGACCCGCTTGCCTGGCCGCCTCCACAGCGAATTTCACCCGGTCGAACCAGACACGGGACAAATACGAAATCGTCATGCCCTGCCGGGCGCAGATGAAGAATCCGCCTACGCCCTTCTCTTTCATCTCTTCTATCTGCCTTAGAATCTCGCTTTCTTCCATATCCCCATTCCAGAACCAGAACGGCTGCACGCGATAATCCACAGGCGGATTCTGAAACCAGCTGTCGTTTATCAATGCGATCACTCTCCATCCGTTTCATTGCCGGCATCGTCTTCGCCATTCCTGCTGTTCTCCCTGTACCGGCTTGGCGTAACTCTCGTATGCTTCTTGAAGATCCGGCTAAAATAGCTGTGCTGGTAGCCCACATGCTCGGCGATATCATTCAATTTCATGTCCGTTCCCCGCAGCAGCTCTTTTGCTTTCTCCAGCCGCACTTCGGTCAAATAATCAATAAAGTTGAGGCCGGCCGCCTGCTTGAACATGCGGCTCAGCGTATAGGAGCTCAGTCCCTCCGCTTCTGCAAGCGAATCAAGCGATAGCTCCTCCATATAGTTCTCGTGAATTCTCGTGACGACCCGATCCACTGCCTGCTGCAAAAAAACGTCCTGTTTACGCGTCATTTCCTGCATAAAGGGCGTTATAACCTGGTTCAAAAACCATCGCTCGATCTCCTCCGGCTCCTTGATCTGGCACAGCTGCCCGTATAGATTGGCCCCTTCGTAAAGCTCGCTGAGATTGACCCCGGTCTGCATCATCGAATGCTGCACGGACCCGAGCAAATGAAGCATGCCCTGCTGCACCCACAGCTCCTTGCCCGCGGATACCCGCAGCTCCTGAAGGAACTGCTTGACTGCCAGCGCCGTCTCCTCTTCAAGCCCTGAGCGGAAAGCGCGGAGCACCTCTTTTTCCAGCTGAAACGGGAACTCGGAAGCCTTCTCCCCCTGCGTCACCCATCTGCTGAGGTCGATAATCTGATTATCCTCCTGCAAATCGCGGAAACGCAGAGCATGCCTTGCTTCCTCCAGCGTCGCCGGAACATCCTTAATCTGCGATACCGGCCGTCCGAGGCCAATCGCGACTCTCACATGCAGGAATGTATTCAGCCTGCTTGTGATGTCGTGGAGCAGACGGTATATGCGGTCGCGCCACTGGTCCAAAGGCTCCTCCAGCGTATCGCCCAGCAGCAGGCCGATCGTCAAATCATGAAAGTTAATCGAATCCGCCTGCTCAAAGGCCTCCTCGGCCAGCTCCTGCACAATATTTGCAGCGGCAAACGTGACCAGCACCTCGTCGCCTTCGGAGAAACGCCCCATCAGGCTTGAGAATCCGAGCAGCTGCACGAATACGACCGTAAACCGGCTGGCTCCCGCGTCCCAGCCCAAATTTCCCATCCGCTCCTGCAGATCCGACTCGGACAAATAATACAAATACCCTTGGGCAAACTGCAGCAGGAAGCCCTCGCGAACCTGCGGCAGCTGGCTTTCCAGACGCACCTGCAGCGTCTGGCTCTCCCGCGTCACATCATTCCAGACGCTCTCGAACAGCTCAAATTCATCCCTGCCGGCATGCTTGGCCTGATTGCCGTGTCCGCCAAGCAGGTTTACAAGCCGGGCCACCGGCTTATAGAGCCGCTTGGACACGAACCAGGACAGCACAACGGCCAGCAGCAGCCCGAAGCAGCTGAAGCCAAGAATAATCCGCGATATGAACACGACTGGTCCGGTCAATGCTTTGAGCGGCGTTGCCGAGATATAGATCCATTCCTCGCCGAGCCGGTTCAAAGTGCCGTACGAAACCGAGTAGCTCTCCTCCTGCCACTTGAAGATAAAATGATCCTCCGCCGCGTGCTCCTCCAGCACCCGTGCGCGCAAAGCTCCGTTCAGGCCCTTCGCGTCACCGCCCTGCCCGAAGGGCGGGATCCATTCCCCGTTTCCTTTCATCAGAAACGAAGTTCCTTCGTTGCGGGGAGTCAGGATTGTGACAATCTCCTGCAGCTTATCCGGATCGACGGTCACCAGGAACATCCCGAAGGGACGGGGGCTGCCGCCCGGAATTTTATGAATCAGCGACAGAGGAGCCGCCAATTGCGGCTCCTTGCCTGCTGCTCCTTGTTCGGGATCTTCCCCTTGCCCGATGTATCCCTCTTGTTCGGGATCGAAGCCGCTCCATGCCGCCTGATTCTGCTGATTCATCATAATGTCGTGGTACTCCTGGTACTGATCGTCCGTCAAGCGGACAAAACCCGCCTCGGTAAACAGCAGCGGAGCCGGCTCTTCCACATACAGCCTGACCTGCTGGATAACCGGATTGAGCTGCTTCATAACGAGCAGCGTCTTATAAATATCCTGTACCTGGTTGTAGCCATAAACCGGGTCCAGCTGCTTCAGCTTATCGTCAAACTGCGGATCGAACGCCCAATGAGAGAGGGAAATTTCCAAAGCGGCAAATTGATCGTCAATGCTTTGGCGCGCCTTTTCCAGCTGCTCCTGATGGAGCCGGTTGGTTTCGCTTGCAATTTGCTCGCTGCCGACAAAATAAATCCCCGTTCCAATCAGCAGCCCCGGCAGGCTGGCAATAACAATGACCGTGACCAGACTGCGGCGGAAGAAGCGTCCTTCACCTTGAAATCCGTACACTGAGCGAAGAAATTTCTTAATGCTGTTCGTAGAAATCGTAAGTCCCCCTTCCCTCGCTTCAAATAACCAATTAGGGATGAGGGACCTGATGTCCTTCTTATCTGAACAACTTTTTATCCCTTAATGGAACCTACCATAACGCCTTGGGCAAAATGCTTCTGCAAAAACGGATAGATGCATAAAATCGGTACGGTCGCGATGACGACCGCCGCCATCTTGAGCATTTCCGCCGGAGGAGGCTGATGGAGAGGGTCCGCCTCGGCGAGCGGATTCTCCGCCAGCATATTTTGCAGAAGCACCTGAATCGGCCATTTGTGATAGTCGTTTATATAAAGCAGCGCCGTAAAATACGAGTTCCAGAACTCAACCGCATAGAACAAGCCGAACGCCGCAATCGCAGGCAATGACAAGGGCAGCACGATACGAAACCACGCCGTTATTTCATTACAGCCGTCAATGGCGGCGGCTTCGTCAAGACTGTCCGGGATGTTGTCAAAAAAGCCCTTCATCAAAATAACGTACCAGCCGCTGGACAGCACAGGCAGGATGAGCGACCAGATATTATCGATCAGCCCCAAATTTCGGACAAGCATATAGTTCGGAATAATGCCGGGATTGAATAAAATCGTAAATAGGATCAGCATCAGGATAACGCGTCTGCCCATCAGCTTTTTCCTCGATAGCGTATAGGCCAGCGAAGCGGTTATGATCAGGCTGCAGGCTGTTCCGGCAACGGCCAGAAAACCGCTGACGCCGATTGCCCGGATGATGGTCGGACTGCTTAATAAATACTCGTAGGAGTCGAAGGACCAGGTTTCCGGAAATAAAATGATGGTTCTTGATAAATATTCCCCAATATCCGTAAATGAAACGATAAACACATAATAGATCGGAAATAAGGTGATTAAAGCAACGACAGTCAGAAATACGATATTAGCGGCATGAAACGTCCGGCTTCCGGTGCTGTTGTCCATTTGCTTCACCTCCCGTCAATAGACGCCTTCCTCGCCGAATTTTTTTGCAAGTTTATTCGCAGCAATAACCAGCGTCAGCCCGATGACCGATTTAAACAGCCCTACCGCCGTACTGAAACTGAACTGCCCCTGCTGGACGCCGAGCCGGTACACATAGGTGTCGAATACTTCGGCTACATTCGATACAGCTCCGTTATACATGAGGTAAACCTGCTCGAAGCCGATATCCATCATATGGCCCAGACGAAGAATCAGCAAAATGAAGATGACATTGCGGATGGACGGCAGTGTAACATGCCACATTTGCCGGGCTTTGCCCGCTCCGTCCATTCGGGCCGCTTCATAAAGCTGAGGATCGGTTCCCGCAATGGCCGCAAGGAAAATAATCGTTCCCCAGCCGGTTTCCTTCCAGATCGTCTGCACCGTCAGGATGATCCAGAGCAGATGGGGATCGTTCAGAAACTGGATTTTGGCCATGCCCAAAGCCATCAGAACCTCGTTGACAAATCCGCGCGATACGGACAAGAGCATGAACGTCAGACCGGCAATGATGACCCAAGACAGGAAGTGGGGCAAATAGACAACCGATTGAATGATCCGCTTGAATACTTCGTTCTTCAGCTCGTTCATGAGCAGGGACAATAAAATCGGCAGCGGAAAGAAAAAGACTAGGCTGAGTATATTGATCATCATCGTGTTTCGAAACAAAATCCAGAACTGAGGATCGGAAAAGAAGCGCTGGAAATGCTGGAATCCGACCCAGGGGCTGTTCCATACTCCCGCTATAGGGGAATAATCCTGGAAGGCAATGACGACTCCCGTGATGGGGATATATTTGAAAATAAGAAAAAACAACAATCCGGGAATCGCCAAATAGTACATATATTTATCGCGTCTTAACCGTCTGAAAAAAGTTTGCAGCCTGCCCCGCTTCTCATAGCCCGCTATGGTGCCTGCGTAAGTGTGCTGATCGGCCATTCTTTAGCAGCCTCCTCTCTTGAAATGTCCAGTGAAAAAAGACGGGCTGCGCATGCGGAACCGTCTTCTAATCACCGCGCTTCTTGCTATTGTTAAAGAAAGCCCCCAGCTTTCCTTGCCGGTTGGGGGCTTGGATTCTAATAAGGCTCATTCATCACTTGCCGCTTCGCTCCTGATAAGCATCGTTCATTTCCTGAACGATTTTCGTCATTTGCGGATCGCTTTTCATTTTATTAACGAAATCATCCCATGCGGTGAGCGGCGCAACACCCAAAATAACTTTCGTCTTTATATCCTGAGCCTGCTTGGCAAGCTCCGGACCGTAGGATTGGAAGGTCTCGGAATAAAGTCCGATGCTTTCGTCCGGCTTGCTTGTTTTGGCCTTCTCGTCCTGCAGCTTGGTATACAGATCGATGCTGGCTTGAGGAAAATTACGGTGCAGCGAGTTGGCATACGGATCGGCTACGTACACGATCTGATTATAATTTTCGATGCCGGAAGCCTCGTATTTATCCTGGATCGGTTCCTTATTGCCGTCTTTGACTGTGTAATGCGTGCCTTCTATTCCCCATGTTTGCAGATCGAATACTTCCGGAGTCATCCACTTGTCAATCGCGGTCAGGATGGCATCCAGCTTTTCCTCAGGCACTTTCTTGGAGATCGCGAGCATGCCCAGGAACCCGGGGCCTTTCGGGTTGTAACCATTAATTGAAGTAACCGGGTAGAACGCCTGCTCATCCTTGGCGGTGGGATCGACCTTGCCCAGCTTGCTGATCATTTCCTGCATATTGCCTGTTTTGTCGGCGATGATGCCGGCTTTGCCGGATGCGTAAATTTCATCGACCTGGCTTGGCTTCAGGGAAGCGAAGTCGGCCGGGATCAAACCGTCTTTATAAGCCTTGTTCAAATACTCCAATGCCTCTCTGGTTTCCGGCAGCAGATCCGCATTCTCCAGCTTGCCGTCACGAACGACCCAGCTCCCGGTTGCTCCCGTTCCATTTGCCCCGGTAAAGCTGTTGATAATGATGCCCAATGTTCCCATATCTGTCGGCAGCACATTTGCTGTGAAGCCGATTGTATCGTCCTTGCCGTTCCCGTCGGGGTCCTGTTCTTTAAACGCTTTCATAACCGTGTACAGCTCATCGGTTGTGGTCGGCACTTGAAGGCCCAGTTTATCCAGCCAATCCTTGCGGATGACAAAATAACGCGCGCCCTCCGCACCGCGGGGTCTCGGAATGCCATAGTTTTTGCCGTCCTGCATTTTGGACGCTTCCCAGGCTGCAGCCGGAACCTGTTTGAGAATATTGGGGTATTTGCCGTACAGCTCAGTCAAATCCCAGAATGCTCCCTGCTTCGCCGATGTGCGGAATACCGTGGAGAACGGATCGTCAATCATGACCACATCCGCAATATCGCCGGATGACAAGCTTACATTGAGGCGCTCCTTGTAGTTGTTGGCGGATACCCATTGAATGTCCAGTTTGGTGTTCGTCGCCTCCTCAATCGCCTTTTGCACATCGCCTTTGGGATCAGGCGGATTTGCGGTTGAAAACGCACTCATAATTTTGATCGCTGTTGGTGCGCTTGCCGCTTCTCCCGATGCTCCGGATGGGGCATTTCCTTCGCTGCCGCCTGGCGAAGCATTTCCGCTGCAGCCCGACAATACCGTCAAGCCGAATACCAGTGCCGCTGCCAGCATCATTTGTTTCTTTCTTTTCATGTACATCCTCCCTTTTCTTTGCGGTCAACATTGAAGCAGTGATTGTTGAATACCTGTGATACGACTTGAAGTCTATATGAGTACGCATTTTCCAACAAGCTGACTTTTTTGTATCGCCGGATGGGCATGCATTTGCACATTTTTGCAATTATCAGGGTTCTGCAAGAGAGGGATAAATGCGCCGGAACCCGCAGCACTGCAGCGTTTTGAGGTACAAGACGAGTTAGAAGCCCCCTGCCCGCAGCAATCCCTTCCGGGTTGCCTGAAGCGATATGGAAAAATCGCCCCCTGCCTTATCAAAGGCGGGGACGATCCGGATGTTTGCGTCTGATGCGGTCTTATCGGCCGCATATCTGAAAGTCTGACCGGTGTGCAGCCGGTCATTATCGAATCGAGACTTCGAATTGCTTAATTCTCAAGCAGCCCCTTGATCCGCAGCAGGCGCGCATCCCCTTTTCCGCAAGGTTCTCAACTCAGCTTCCTGCGGACAGAATCGCCTAAGTCAGTGAAAACCTGAGGATACTCCTTGCCTGCTCCATGCTTCAGGCCATTATTGGCTCAAGGTGTAGAGGTAGTAACATAATCCGTCGGCGTACCTGGATGTCCCAGCTGCCTCAGAATAGCCGTGATATTCCCCCGGTGGTATGTCCCGTGATTTACTAGGGTGCTGGATGAAATCCACATACCGGGCCTTAAACTCCCCCGAGGGGCACATGGCTTCAATATGTTCATGTATCGCGATAAATGCCCGAAAACGATTACTCAATCCGCTCATCATCCCGCCAAGCTCTTCAATAGTCTTGCCTTCTGTATCCGCCACCAAACGATTCGTGGATTCTTTTAATTCCTCTACATATTCGGCTGACATGTCGGTTACACCGCCTCCGGCAAGGAACGCCAGCCAATTGCAATCGATAACATAAATATGCGTCATGGCATCGTAGATTGTCGGGAACACACTTACAATCTCCGAACGGTACACTTCATCGGAAAGCTCCTGTAAATATGCACATACCTTCTGGTTAGCCCAAACATGGTAATCGTACTGCTGCAATGCATGCTGTTTCAATTGTTTTTCCCCTTTCAATGGGGAATCACGCAGTTTATGGGCTATTATGCGCTATGCCCCTTACGAGTTGTTTGCCCTGGAAAGTTGTTCGTTCTCATTTCAAACGCCTCCTCTTTCTTGATAACCAATATTTTAGCATATATGAGGCACTCAAACCGCCGGTATTTGAAGTTCACCAACGGGAAACCAATCCTTGGATGCCGTATCCTTCAGATACACGCGAATGGGGTAGTCTCCTTTTGCGCTGAACGTATAGTCAAATTCGCTTGACCGAAACCAAAACTTCTCTTTTTTATCTTCAATGTGCTGTGTTTGAATGGTTTTGGTTTCGTCGTTGGGGTCGGTTATCTCTATTTTCAGATCGGAGATGTCAGTTTGCAAATTATCCACCTGCACAAATACAGTGAATGTATTGCGGGAACCCCCTTTTACTCCCCCAAAAATCTTTTGATCGTCATCCAATACTGCAATATTAACATTTGGCTTATAGATGTTCACTGTGTTCCTGGATTCATCCCATGAGACTAATGTGTGGCTCGTATCAGATAATTGATCTACAGACAGGTAAGCCTCCCCCTCGGATAACAGGCCTTCCCGGTCTTGCAGTACATTGTTGAAATAAACGGCTATTGCCGAATTGTTCGATGCCGCATAAATCACGGTTCCCCCCGAAAGAATCATGGTCATAAATAACAAGACATATCTTCTTAGCTTCATCTAAGCTTCCTCCTTTTTATGGTCTATGTTGGTTATACCTTCCATATTTTAGAAGGTTGCGCTTATCCAATAAGGCATACAAAAAAAGGAGCCGCCTGTAGCAGCTCCTTCATCATGTTTATGAATGATTTTAAATAAAGCCTCCATTGACACGAATGGTTTGTCCGGTAATCCACTGAGATTCTCCGCTTGCCAGGAATAACACGACATTCGCAACATCATCAGGCTTTCCCAAGCGTCCGAAGGCGTTCGTTTTGCGGGTAGCATCAATTTGCTCCTCCGTTTTGCCAACGGTGAAAAGCTCCGTATTAATCGGGCCTGGCGCAACCGCATTGATCGAGATCCCTTTGGGACCGAGCTCTTTGGCAAGCTGGCGGGTAAACTGCTCCACGGCTCCCTTGGTTGCAGCATACACACTGTAAGTAGGGAACATCTGACCGACAACCGAAGTGGAGAAGTTGATAATACGGCCGCCGTGTTCCATATGTTTTGCGGCCTGCTGGATCGCAAAGAAGGTCCCTTTTACATTAATGGCAAACTGCTTGTCAAAATCCTCTTCCGTCATGCTTGCAATCGGTTTGGTTATCATAATGCCTGCGTTATTGACAAGAATATCGATTCGTCCGTAGACCTTCAATGTCTCCTCAAACAGCTTCTCCACTTCAGCTGCGCTGCTGATATCCGCCTGGATGGCTGCCGCTTCCCCCCCGATGTTCTTGATTCCGGAAACAACCTCTTCCGCTTTGCCCGGGCTGCTCGCATAGTTAACCACTACCTTGGCCCCGTTCCGTGCCAGCTCCTCAGCTATTTCACGACCCATTCCTCTTGATGCGCCTGTTACTAACGCTACTTTGCCTGCAAGTTTGTTTTCCATTATGATGAACCTCCCAATTTTCTAATTAAAGTATTATGATGACCCAACTTTCCTTGGACAAACCAATCATCGTTCATTCAAAGCCAACCCTGTATGTTCAACTCGTTCTTGTTGATATGATTATATAATATCGAAAATCAATAATCAAGTGACATATTTTAATTTTTGTCATTTGTTTATCAGGGTAACAAAAAAGAGAAAGTCTTTCGGACGGTTAGCGTCAGAAGTTCTTCCTCTTGTATATCATCGAGTTATCCCCGAAAGGAGCAGGTCCCAGACGGCATCAAATTCCTGATCAATCGTGGAAAGCGACCATTCATAGGCATGCGCCGGATGATGAAAGCGTGAAGTCGCGATAAACATTGCATTGGCCATTAGCTCAGGCTCACCTGATTTAAACTCAAGGAGCTGCATCCCCCTCTCGATGATTCGGGAAACCTGAAGAATGAGGTTGTGGATATGGGACTTAATCATGTCCACAGATTCCAGGGTAACAGCTGTATACATCGCGAACATCTCCGGGTCTTCCGCGGCGTATTTCCTTTTACTTTGTACCAGCGTTTCAAACCACAACCGCAAACGTTCGGCAGCCATGCCTTCAGACTGTATGGAGATCGTGGCCAGGGGATCGGATATCTGATGCAGCCAGCGCTCGGTCACCGCCTCCCTCAGAGCGGCTTTACTGGGAAAGTGGCGGTAGATGGTGCCATGACTGACTTGAAGCGCGCGGGCCACATCCACAACGGAGGTTTTGTCTGGTCCAAAGCGCCGCAGCACCTGCTCTGCCGCATCTAAAATCGTTTCTTTCGTTAATGGCAGATCATTTATCATATTCTAGTCGAAGAGCAAACAAATCCCGGTATAGGAGCCGGTTTTATTTCCCTGCCCTTCTTCTCAACCTCCTTGTTTATATTACAACCAACCATAACATAACAATAATAAAGTATCAATATTGTTATTTTGTTATTCGCCTCCGGTCTTTCATTGCTTCATGCATGCTGTTTGCGGCACTGTTAATCATAAATAGCCTTGTAGAACAGATACTCATTGAAGCTTGGCCACATCTCATCAGTAAACCATAGTTCGGACATCGAAGACTGCCAAAGCAGAAAACCGCTTAATCTTTTCTCCCCGCTTGTTCTGATGATAAGTTCCGGATAAGGGGATTCGGAGGTGTTACAGGAAACGTTCGAATTCCTCTTCGGTAAGCTCATGCGCTCCGTCCTTCAAATACGACTTCAATGCATGGATTATTTCACTGCGTCCACAATAATTCACAGCAAAATTAACGGTCATATCCGTGTTCGATTTTGTTAGTGCGGCGGCGTGTCTCATCATGTCCTGAGTTTCTGCTGAAAATCTGGAGATGTCGCCAATAAAGTTTATCCTGATCTTGTTTCTGTTCATTTCATCCAATGTATCATCGGTTATAAATTCATGAATCAGACTGATAATATAATCAATCTCTGCCCTGGGACGCTTCCAGTTCTCCGTGGAGAAGGCATACAGAGTCAGAAATTCCACGTTGTTTTTCCTGCAAAAGCGTATGGTTCTTCTCATGGTCTGCATTCCTGCAAAATGTCCTGCTGTACGAGGCAATCCCCTTCGGGTTGCCCACCTTCCATTACCGTCCATCATGATCGCGATATGTCTTGGCAGAACGGCATTCCAATTAATTTTTTCCCTCCAAAACCTTGCTCGTACCGAATGATTTAAGCCAAAAAGCAAGTTCCACACCGCCTTTCTTGAATATACATTTCTAGCGATTTACGCTCTTCAGCAGTAAATAAAATAAGAGGAGATGCTTATTCTCCTCTTATTTTTTACCTGCTATTCAATGTCTCACCAGGATAACCAACCGCTGGTTCGCTGATCATTGTGCAATAATTTATATTCTTCACGCAGGATCCTTGTATGTTTCATTTCCAATTTATTTTACCATATTTGGATTCTTGTTTACTGCAGTGAATTTACGATGAAAAGAGAGCAATTTACTTCTCTTGAAAGGACATCTCGGATTGCATGATATGATAGCCATTTTCATCATGTGTGATCACTTTTATATAGCTGCTGTTCGCATCAATTAACCATACCGTATCTTTATCGATTTGAACGGTTGAAATTTGGGAAGTCGCCGCCTGACCGGGAATACCAGTAAGATGGAGCGATCGTGTATTTTCAAATGAGGTCGTTAAACGGTTCACCGCCCAAACCGTTAAAATTGTAAGCCAGATCATCATCAGACCAAGAAATATATTGTTTTTGGACATATCATTCTCTCCTTCAACTGGAGAAGAGGAGGAAGTCAAGCGCTAATCCGCCCCTGCCCTCTTCGAATTATTTTCTGGCTATAATCATGAAGCGTTTGGAGTTGGTCTTGATTCCTTTGCCGGTCTGGTTTTCTTGAATGAATGCTTCAAGTTTGGCAAAATCATCCGAGCCTTGACCGAAATTCGGGATGATCGGGGTATGCTTCAGCAGGAACACCAGGTCTTCGTATGTTTTGTAATATTCCGTTGCATCGAAGTCAAACGACTGGATATCGCTGAACCCGGCTTCACTCAATTCTGAACTATATTTATTTTTCAGTGTCCCGTCCTGAGCCGCTTTCTGGCCTCTGCCAAAAGCTCGGATGAGATTGAGCTTATCGTCTTCGCTTACTTGCTGGGTCAGGAAAACACCGCCACCTTCTAAAACCCTGGCAATCTCCTGTGCGGAAAAGGGCGCATGCCGGCAGGACACCACATTAAAAAATGCCGCAGGAAAATCGATTTTTTCAGCATTCATTGGCAAAATGCGCACATTGGATTTTTTCGATTGTTCCAGGTTGGCAAGTGCCTCTTGAATCATGCCGGGTGAATCGTCAATTCCCACCAGGAGTGCAGCACAATCGGCTATCGATAAGAGAGCTTCCCCGCCGCCAGTCCCGATATCCAGCAGCAGATCGGATTTCCTGCACCTCCGGGTAACCTCAGAATAAAAGTCCCATTTCACGCCTTCAGACTCGCATTGCACCTTACTGAAATCCCAACCGTTTAATTGTCCAACCCGATCGTAAAACTTCCTGTATTCCAACTCGTTCATATCGTTTCTCCGCCTTTTCAAATGAGATCAAAAACCGAGCTGCCGGCACCCATTTTTTCCTCTTTCTGTATTCGAGTTTTCCTCTGCTTTTCCCTCCTTATCACGACGCCAGCTTGGCTTCACATGAAAAAAGCAGCCATCGTGCAAGGGCACACGATAACTGCTTCTTTTAGCAGGCTTCAGCTCTTACCGGTAATCCGGCAGAAAATGTTGATTTACTTCGAGCATCTCATCCACCAGAGCCTTAATGGTGTCAATCGGCAGCTCTGCGGAAGTATGCGGGTCAAGCAGAGCAGCATGGTAGATATGCTCGCGTTTGCGGGTTACGGCGGCTTCTATGGTCAGCAGCTGCATGTTGATGTTCGTCCGGTTAAGCGCAGCAAGCTGCGGCGGAAGCGCGCCGAACCGGGTCGGCGTCACGCCCTCTCCGTCTACGAGACAGGAGACTTCTACGCAGGCTTCCTCGGGAAGGTTCGAGATCAGGCCGCCTGTGTTCAGGACGTTGCCCGCGATTTTGAACGGCACGTTCGTCTCCATGGCCTCCATAATATAGGAGGCATATTCATGCGTACGGACATGGGATACCGACGTGTTGTGCACCAGATCATTCATCGCCTGCTCCCAATACGCCTTGCTGCTGCCTCCCCATCCCTTGAAATTTTCCGTAGGGACATTGTATTTTTCCAGAAGCTCCGGATACGCGTTCTTGATAAAATAAGGCACGTACTCGGCTCCATGCATGCTGGACTCGGTTACATAGTAGCCGAAGGTTTTCATCATCTCGTACCGGACCATATCGTCATGCGGTCCCGGCCTTGCGGCCGCCCGCCGTTTGATCTCCGGGTAGAGATCCTCGCCGTTCCGCGTAATATCCAACAGCCAGGCTTGATGATTAATGCCGGCAATCCGCCAGCGCACATCTTCGGTACTCATACCCAGGCCTTCAAGAAGCTCCTTGGCACATACCTGCACGCTGTGGCAGAGACCGACCGCCTTAATGCCGGTTTCCCTCAAGACGGCTCCCGTGAGAATCGCCATCGGGTTCGTGTAATTCAGGAACCAGGCGTCGGGACACAGCTCTTCCATATCCCGGGCGAATTCCAGCATGACGTCAATGGTCCGCAGTCCCCGGATAAGGCCGCCCATTCCCAGCGTATCCGCATAGGTTTGCTTCAAGCCGTATTTGCGCGGAATTTCGTGATCGCTGCGGATGACGGGCTCGAAAGCACCGACGGAAATCGCGTTGATCACGTAATTGGCTCCTTTAAGCGCTTCCCGTCTGTCTGCATAAGCCTTGATGGTCGCCTTCCCGCCAAGATTCCGGTTCAAATTGACAAGCATCTTCTCCGATTCCTTCAGGCGCTCCAGGTCGATATCGTGCAGCGCGATATGCGCATCGGCGAGAGCCGGCGTTAGCATGCAATCCCCCAGAACGTTTTTGACGAAAATGGTGCTGCCTGCACCGATGAATGCGATTTTTGGCATGGCTTCTCTCTACTCCTTTTTTTTGATGTGCTCCTGCTAATGTGTAAATAATATCTGTTCACCCGAGAGCCGCTCCAGTGCCATGTGATCTTCCGACCGCTGTTGTACCCTTGGCATGGCGCCTGCGCTTGGGCGATTACCCCTTCACGCTTCCCATGACAATGCCCTCCGCGAAATACTTCTGCAGGAAGGGATAGACGAACAGGACAGGAAGCACCGCGACGAATACTTGAGCCGCCTTCGACGTCCGGTCGGATACCTCGGCCCACTTCAAGACATCATTCGCCGTCATCAGCGATAAGTCGCGGTTGATGATAACGGTCTGAAGATAGCTTTGCAGCGGATAATTGTCCGGCCTGTTCATCAGTATCAACCCGTCGAACCAGGCGTTCCAATGCGTGACAATGCAGAACAACGTCAGTGTAGCGACTGCCGGAGCCGACAAGGGAACGGCAATCCGCCACAGCGCCTGCCATCTGCCTGCCCCGTCGATCTGTGCGGCCTGATCGATCTCATCCGGCAGCGATTTGAAGAAATTCAGCAGCAGGATGACGTTGAATACCGGCACCGCTCCGGGAAGAATAAGCGCCCAGAACGTGTCGATGATGCCAGTCATCTTGATGGTCATATACCAGGGAATCAATCCCCCGCTGAACAGCATGGTCAGGACGAAATACCAGGCATAGAAGTTCCGGAAACGAAATTCCCTGATTCCCTTTGACAAGGGGTAGGCGATCAAGATCGTAAGCAGCATGTTCAGCGGGACGCCAACAGCCACCCTGCCCAGTGAAATAAGGAAGGCTTGCCCGAACTCGGGCTTGCTCAGGACAAAAGAATAGGATTTCAGGTTAAAGCCGACAGGCCAGAGACTCACCTTTCCCGATCCCACTGCGTCGCTGGAGCTGAACGAAATGGCAAGCACGTTCAGCAACGGAAACAGACAGGCCACGGCTACCGCCGTCAGGAACAAGTAGTTGAACGCGAGAAACGTCCGTCTGCCCATAGATGCGTGTTTATTCATGATCAACCCACTTTTCCTAGAAAATCCGATAGTTCGTCAGCCGGTAAGCGAGTACGTAGGACACGCCGATCATGACGAAGGAGACGACCGATTTAAACAATCCGACTGCTGTTGCTACGCCGTAATTGGCATTTTCAAGCCCGATGCGAAAGACTAGCGTATCGATAATATCGCCTGTTTTGTAGACCTGCGGGCTGTACAGATTGAATACCTGCTCGAAGCCCGCATTGAGCACATTCCCCAGACTGAGCACCGACATAAGCACGATCATCGGCAGCAGGGCGGGCAGCGTCACGCTCACCGTCTGCCGGATTCTCCCTGCCCCATCAATTGAAGCGGCTTCATAGAGGGCCGGATTGATGCTGGTCAGGGCAGCCAGATAGACTATCGTTCCGTACCCGAATTCCTTCCAGACATCGGTCAGCGCCAGCGTGTAAGGGAACCAGCCGGGATCGCCCAGAAAATAAACGGAGGGAATGCCGAGCGAACCAAGCAATCCGTTGACAATGCCTGTCGATGGAGAGAGGATATCAATCAGAATCCCGCTCAGAATGATCCATGACAGGAAATGCGGAAAATAAATAATCGTCTGCACACTCCGCTTGAACAGGCGGTGACGGGCTTCGTTCAGCAGCAGGGCGAAGGTGACGGGAACGATAATGCCCCCGATCATTTTCATTCCCGCGATGAAGAAGGTGTTGCCTAGCACGCTTAACGTTCCGGGGAGATGCAGCATGTATTCGAAGTTCTTCCATCCAACCCAGGGGGAATGAAACATCCCCTTGGACGGAACAAATCTCTCAAACGCCATTATGATTCCTGCCATCGGCACGTAGCTGTAGACGAGCACCAGGAGAAATCCGGGAAGAATCATCAGGTGAAAGGGCAGTTCCCGGATGGTCTTACGTTTCATTGCGTATTCGCCTCTTCCCTCCCGGAGGAAGCTCTCCCTTAATGGGAGGCTTGCCAATCATTCACTTCTCCGGTAATCGTACTGCCGCCAAGATCATTCCACTGCGTTGCAAATTTATCGAACCCGTCGATGGAGCCGCCCATGATGATTTGGGTAAACACTTCAAGCTGCAGCTTCTGAAGCGTCGCATTGTTATCCGTCATTCCCTGCGTCGGAGCTCCGTAGTAGGCATCGTCGACAAGCTGGGATTTCTCGGAGTAGCCTTCGATAACCGCCAGTGCGCCTTCAGGACCGTACATCAGATTATTGCCCCACATCTTGTTGTCTCCTGCGCGGTAGGCCAGAATATTGTCGTAGTAGCCCTTCTCTTCCGTATTCAGAGCAGACGGATCCTTGGAATCCAGCGCCTTGACCACATTCAGATGAGCGTCCAGGTTCTTGCGCGGCGCTTCGCCGTAGAGGAGCGCGTATTCGAACAGCGCGATGTTGTTGCTTGAGCTGTACACATCCGGCTGCGCCGTTTTGCCCCAAAGCTTCTCGAAGTCAAAATTCAGCAGCTTGACGGCCGCTTCCGGATTTTTGGCTCCTTTTTTGACCACATAGTACGTGCTGATGGCAAAAGGCACCTGAGCCTTGGCCGGCTGATCATCCGCCGAAACGATCGGAATCGCCCTCCATTCCATGGCGGGATCCACATTCTTGCCGTCCTGGAGCCAGCCCGCATTCCAGAAGAAGCCGTAGAATAATCCCAGCTTGCCGGCATTGGCGGATTCGCTTACCTTCGTTGCATCCTTCGTGCCGAATTCCTTATCAAGCAGTCCATTCTTGTACATTTCCTGCAGTTTGAGCAAAGCCGCCCTCGTCTCAGGCTGTACGCTTCCATAAACCAATTTGCCGGAAGCATCCTTCACCCAGGTGTTGGGGTAGGAATGAAATCCGTTGAAGAAGCCCTGCATACCGGCGTAGAACCCGAAAATATCCTTGTTGATGCCCAGGCCGTAAGTATCCGCTTTGCCATTGCCATCCGGGTCGTTCTTGACGAAAGCCTCAGCGGTTTTGATCACATCATCCATCGTCTTCGGCTCAGGCAGCCCCAGCTTCTTCAGCCAATCGGTCCGCACCCACAAAACATGCGTTTGGCCAAGTCCGGAGGTCATGTTAGGAAGGCCGTACAGCTTGCCGTCGAAGGTTGCGGATTTGATGGCATTGCCTCCGTCCTGCGACATGATGTCCTTCGTAAGCCCGGATCCATATTGATCATAGAGGGAGGTCAAATCCTCCAGTGCATCGTCTTCGACAAGGCCCTTCAGCTGCGATGCGCTGACCGGCGTAATATCGGGCAGATCGCCCGAAGCGATGGCGATATTCAGCTTCTGGTCATATTGGGCGGTAGGCGTCGTCCATAAGTATTTGACTTTAACGCCCAGGTCGTTCTCATATGCTTTCGACCAGACGTTATTTTCAAGCGATTCCCCTTCATTGTACTTCGTTCCCTCGGTTATCCCCCGCACAGCCGTTACTTCAATCGGCGGATCATATTTGCCCAAAGGCTCTGCCGGAACATCCGGTTTGGGAGTTTCATTGGCTGGTGCGTTCGCTTCGGGCGCCGCTCCTTCGTTATTCCCGTTGCCCCCGCTGCATGCTGCCAGCGTCAGGATGAGAATGACGGATAGTAAAAGCGCAATTCCCTGTTTTCGATTTTTCATGATGAGGATATCACCTTTCCCCTTATCTATTTTCTATTGCACCATGATTATAGCAAACGCTTGCACAGCCCCGTGAGCGGCTCTGATTCTAAGTAAGTTCGAATATTTTCTTCTCATTGGAGCCTGGAGAAAATATTCGCCGCAGCTTTTGAAGAAAATGTTCTCTCTCGGCTGATGATTCATCATAAAAAAGCACAAAAACCCGATCGCGTTCAGGCTGAAAGGCCGTGATCCGCTCTCGGGTTTGGATAGAATCAGGCTCGCTCCGCATGCCGCTGTCTGTATTCGCTTGGCAGCAGTCCGGTTTGTTCCTTGAATAATTTGCTGAAGTAACGCTGATCCGTAAAGCCGCATTTCTCGGCGATCCAATAGACGGGATGGTTCGTTGCAATGAGCAGCTCCCTTGCCGCATGCAGGCTTGCGGCCTGCAGGAAGTGGCTGAACGTCAGCCGCGTAATACCGCGGAAGCTGGTGCTGAAATAACTTTTGCTCAGGTTCACCAATTGGCTGATCTCACTCTGCTTCATATGCACGCCAGGCTGCTCCGTGATCAGATCAACCGCCTTGACGATTGAGCGTATGACATCCTCGGAATAGGCGGAGCTACGCAGCCATGCGGCCAACTCAGCGCGAAGCCCTTGCAGCCAGACTGCTGTCTCCTCCCCAGGCGGACTGGACCATTTGTCCCAACCGAACATCGGGAAGCTCCGCCTCCATCGTTCCATGGCGGCTAGCAGAATCGGCTGAAGCTCCGCAGCATCGCTTCCTTCCAGCTCCGCGACCGCATCCGCCAATGCCTGGAAGCTACCGTCATCCATGACCCACAGCGCTCCCGCCGCCCGCTCGGCTGCCGCCTTCCGCGCATGCGCAGGCTTCGTTTTGACAAGAGCGCTCCCTGGAAGATCCTGGCGGACAGCTCTGAGGATTCGCTCCATCGTGAGGTCCAGATCGATCTCCTCAAGCTGGGTCTTGACGATATAATCGACCGCTCCCATGCGAAGCGCTTCCTGGATGAAATCGAAATCCTGATGACAGGTCAGAATGACGACCTTGATTGCGGGATCGAGCTCCTGCGCTTGTCTGACCAGCTCCAGCCCTGACATCCCGGGCATCGTAATATCGGTCATCAGCAGCTGGATGGGGTGCGCCCGCAGAAACTCCATGGCCTTCTCGCCCGTCGCCGCTTCCCCTGCAATCTCAACTCCGAATTTATTCCACGGGAACATTAGCCGCATCCCTTTGCGCACCAGGCTTTCGTCATCCACGATCAGGGCCTGAATCAAGGACATCCACTCCTCTTAAGGTATCCGGGAGCCGAATAGCGATCGTCGTACCGATGCCGGCTCCGCTTTCAATCATCAGCTGCGCTTCTGCGCCATAATAGACGGATAACATTTTTTTCACATATCTTAAACCGATCCCAAGCCCCGACTTGTGCAGCTGGATGTCACTTTCCTCCAGCATCTCCAGCAGCTTTTCTTCCGGCACTCCCTTGCCATTGTCTGTCACCCGCAAATAGAGCGCATGCTTCTCCCGGGTTATCGCAACTTCGATTTCACCTTTATCGTCGTCGTCGAAGCCGTGATACAGCGCATTTTCCACAAGCGGTTGAAGAATGAACCGCGGAATCGGAACATCAAGGCAGTCCGGGTCTACGAGCAGCTTCACATTGAAGGAATGATCATACCGGATATTCTGGAGCTCGATATAATCGCGGACGGCGTCTACCTCTTCCTTCACGGTAACGATAATATTCTTCTTGCCCAGATTATAATGCAATACCCTCGTAAAAATCGATACCAGCCTCGCAATATTTGTCTGACCCTCCAATCTGGCCAGCCATTGAATCGTATTCAACGTGTTATGAAGAAAATGCGGATTGATCTGCACAAGCAGCTTCTCCACCTCGAGCTGGCCTCTTCGCTTTTCCTTGTCCTCCACATCCGAGATCAGCTCCGATATGCGCCGGCTCATTTGGTGAAAGTTAGCCAGTATGTGATTGAACTCCGCAAGCCCGGTTGCCGATACGCTCGTCAGAGACGGATTGTAGCTGAATCTCGTGATTTCCCTGTTGATGATGCGTATAGGTCTGTACACCATCCGCCAGATCAGCCAGGCGAGAACGATGCCCAGAATGAGCGAGAACGAAGCAAACAGGATAAACTGCGACAGCCATTTGTTCATCTCGCGGTTGTATGCATCCTTGGGAATAAGCTGGTATAGCGTCCAGCCCTGCCTTCCTGCAGCCTGAAAGGTCTGATACGTCCCTTCTGGCACAGCAAATGTTGTCCCGATATCAACCGACTCATCCGCCATATTGCTGAATGCAGCCTGCCCCGTCGGCGTCGTCAGCACATGATATACGGGATAATCCACCGTGGAATCCGGCTCGGCTGCAGCAGTGAACAGCGCTTCGAGTCCGACGACCTTCGTCTCAATATAGGCATAGATCGAGCGCCCATTCCCATATTCCAGCTTGCGGAGCAGAGAGAACACGAGCTCCTGCTGATTTCCTTGGTCCAGTGATTCATAAGGCCCATAATAAGTGAACAGCTTCTGCTTGAAGAACGCTTTCAGATTTTCCGGCTTGAAATTAATCTTCACACTGGCATTGGGAAATAATAAAGGCTCCGCCAGCTCCGGCGCGTAATAGAACATAACCCCCAAATTGGGGTTGGAGAAATTCACGTTCGCTACGGACTGATTAATATTGCGGAACAGGATCGAACGGTTGAACGAATCCTTGCTGGTTATGAACGTAACAACGTCCCGGCCGATCCCGCCCTCGATATCCATCAGCTGCGACACCCTGCCGAGTTCATCGAGCTTCCGTTCAAGCTCGTCCCGCTCCCGCTGCACCGTATCCAGCCAATCCGCCTCGATCTTCTGGGTTTGCACAATATAGATCCACCGGTAAGAGATATACCCGGTCAGCAATATAGGAATGATCGTCGCGATCGTCAATATAATGGCCAGTCTGCCCTTGAGAGACCTGATCAATGAAAAGCGGTGGTCCTGTTCCATGCGCCAGGCGCCTCCAATGCGATGAGTGTAGAGAACAGGATTATCTTATCACAAGGGTGGTGGGTAATGCAGTGTGGAACTTTTAGCATGAATTTTTGCAGCTGAATTGTTTCATGGTGATTATTGTTTCCGGCATACCGAAAAACCCGCCGTGTGAGGTCGGGCTTTTTTGGTGTGGAGGCAAGGGAGAGAATTGGATAAAATGACCCGAACGCTGCTTGCGCAGCATCGGAAGCGCCGCTCGTGTTACGTTTACGACACCGAAGAGGTTCGTCTCGATCTGGGTACGAAAGTCCTCCCCCTCCATTTCTTCAATCGGAGCACTATTGGCATAACAAATCACGGCTTTACCTGGTTCAAACGTTACATCGCCGTCTTCCCGGGATCCCATAATTCACGGGTAATACTATATATATTATGATGTTCCCACTTTCCATTAATTTTCAAATAATATTCTGAGAAACCCTCATAACGAAATCCTGCTTTTTCAAGAACCCGAATGGATCCGACGTTCCTGGGCATAACGGCGCCTTGTACCCTATGTAATGCTGCGTGCCCGAATGCAAACTGGACAGCCAAATAAACGGCTTCGGTGGTTAATCCCCTTCCGTTAAATGCTTCATCCAGAAAATAACCAATTGTACAACTTTCCCATGCGCCAAGAACAACATTGCTTAAATTAACCCTTCCGACCAAGCGACTATTATCATTTAAGAAGATTCCAAAACCATATCCAGATCCGTTCTCCCAGCTTTGATGCACTTTTTCAAGTAATTCTCTTTGTCCTTCTGGGCTATAGTGAGAATCCGCAATGATAGGTTCAAATGGCTGAAAAAACTGTCGATTTCGAACACGCAGATCAAGCAAGGAATTCATGTCCTCCATTTGAAGTCGACGAATAAAAATTTGTTTAGAGCTAAGCTGCATGTTATCCCTCCTATCAATATCATATCACTCAAACAGCCTTCCCGTTATACTCCCGCAGATGAAAGAAGAGGTGCTGCTTGGCACCCCCTTGGAGCTGAAATTTCGATCTTCGGTACCTGCACATTCTTGAAAAAACAACCTCAAACGTGTTCTGAATTACAATTCCTGTTAGTTATAATATCATTTGAGACAAAAAAAGCCCATTCTAGATGGACCGGCTCCTCTGAAGTAGTCGGCCACTGAACGGATTGTCTGCTCGCGGCAAATAGCCGGCTGCCCTGGAGTTCAGGACAACCGGCTTAATTCGTCGGGTCATCTTCAAGCGCTGCCCGTACCGGGCAGAGTCGGTTGCCGCAACACTTGTAAGTTTATCCGACTCGGATTTCATTTTAACTACAAGCGATCCTACAGCTCCGGACATCCACCATAACATTGGCTGTTCCAGCAAATTCAGTTACGGCCGTTAGTCTTGCATATTGCCGGTTAAACTCTCTTTAAGATAAATACGAAATACCGGTAAGGGACTCCGACACATCCCACAACTGTTTGGTAATCTGCGGATCATATAATTTCAGAACGGACGTGTCCACCTTCGGATACCCTTTGTTTCCGCCTTTTCCATCCGGACCGATGTATTCGCCTCCCTTGAGTACGGGATAAGTTGCCGCATACAAGGTCGGTAAAGCACCCATCTCCGCGGATTGCGGGGCTAAGAGTGCCTTAACAATTTTCATAAGGGGTCCTGTTTTTTCGGATCCAAGCGAGAACAGATTGGTATTCGCTCTTCCCGGGTGGCTGCCCAGACTGATGGTATTCGAGCCGCTTGCCCTCAACCGTACATTTAACTCTTGGGCAAATAATGAATTGGCTAGCTTGCTTTGACCATAAAATTTCACTCTGTTGTAGCCATTGCTGCCATCGAGATTATCGAAATTAATTTTGGCTCCTCTTATAGCGGTACTGCTTAGAGTGACGACGCGAGAAGAAGGGACATGACTCATCATCGGCAACATAAGTCCAGTAAGCGCAAAATGACCGAGATGATTACTGCCGAACTGGAGCTCGAAACCATCCTTGGTTTTTTGAAAAGGCGGGGTCATGACGCCGGCATTATTGATGAGAAGCTTAAGCGAATCATAAGATTGCTTATACTCTTGGGCAAATCGGCGGACGCTGGAAAGATCGCTAAGGTCCAGCTTCATCATTTTCAGCGATGCGTTCGGATACTCTTTTTTAAGTTGTCTGGCGATCTCCTCTCCTTTTTCTAAATTTCGAATGGCAAACACCACCTCGGCGTCTTTCGATGCAAAAGCCCGAGCGGTTTCATAACCGATACCGCTGCTCGCGCCGGTAATCACCACTCTCGTCCCTTGTTGATTCGGCATTTTTTCGGCTGTCCAAATGTTTTCCACAATGATTCCCCCCGTCATATTATTAATTCAACTATCGTTGTTTATTTAACTTATGTTGATTATTATATAGAATTGACAAGCTAATTCAATCGCTAATCAACGCAGTTTTGTTTCATATCCAACAACTTCGCCGGAAATGTTCAATAATAAAAAAGAAGGAGTCCCTAAAGGCTCCTTCTTTCGGCTAGATGCTGGTCTGTGAATATGAAACTCACATTTTTAGTAAATAATTACCATATTTCCAAAATCGATAAACTTCACTATAAAAGACTCACATAAACCAAATGGCAGCAAACCCTTGTGGTACAAGGATCTGCTGCCATCCAGCCGTTTCATTTTGATATTATAAACAGTCGCAAACTATCTTATAAATCAGTTTCCATTTTACCTTATAATTCACAGCGGACAGGAATTATTATTCGTTTAAAATTCCCGCTGTCTCAGCGCCTCATACAGCAGCACCGTGGCTGCCATAGCCACGTTCAGCGACTCCGATTGCCCGCGCATGGGAATAATAACGCTGGTGCTGACCGATTCAAGCGCAAGCGGCGACAAACCGTGCGACTCGCTGCCCAGCAGCAGCCACGTCGGCACCGTCCAGTTATGGCTGTAGCAGCTCTTCTCCGCCTGCAGACTGGTGCCAACCAGCTGAATTCCTCTGCTTGCCGCCTCCGGCAGATAGTCCGACAGACTTCCTTCAACAATAGGCAAATGAAACAGCGATCCCATCGTGGAACGGACGGTCTTGGGATTGTATAAATCCACACTGCCATCGCCTATCAGCACCGCATCCGCTCCCACTGCATCCGCGCTGCGGATAATGGTCCCGACATTGCCGGGATCGCGGACGCCGTCAAGCACCACAACCAGCGAATGCTCCCGGTATAAAGCGGACAAGTCGGGCTTAAGCTTGGCAACGATGCCGAATACCGGCGGCGGGCTGTCGGTTCCCGTGCATTTGGACATAACTGCGGAAGAAGCGGCAATCAGCTCGCAGCTGCTTTGTTCCAGCAGCTCCCGAAGCTCGGCCGGGATGCCGCGTGCAGCATCATAGACAACCTTCAGGACGTCAGCGCCGGCAAGCAGCGACTCCTGGACAAGATGAACACCCTCAACCAGAAAAGCATCGCTGCGGTCACGATGCTTCTTGTCCAGCAAGGCGGCCATCGCCTTCACGGTATCATTTTGTATGGAAGTAATATGGGATATTGGTTTATTCACAGATTGGTTCAGCCTTCCGCATATACGATTTCAAGATCTGTCAAATCCTGATTTTTACCGACGATAACCAGAATATCGTTGTCCTTTATAATATCGTCCGCATAAGGAGATATATTCATGTGATTATCGGTTTTTATCGCCAGCACATTGCATTTATATTTAGCCCGGATATCCAGCTGCTTCAGGTTCTTCCCAACCGCTTGGGCAGGCGCCTTCATCTCGACAATGCTGTAGTCATCCGACAGCTCGATAAAATCCAGAATATTGGGCGAAATCAGATGATGTGCAACCCGAAGGCCCATATCCCGTTCCGGAAAAATAACCTTGTCTGCGCCAATTTTGCTGAGTACCTTGCCGTGCAGCTCATTTTGCGCCTTGACGATCAGCTTGGGCACGCCCAGATCCTTCAAGATCAGGGTGGTCAAAATGCTCGCTTGGATATCCGCTCCAATCGCGACGACAACCACGTCAAAGTTGCGGATGCCGAGCGCCCGAAGCGCGTCCTCATCCGTCGTATCCGCCGAAACGGCATGAGTCACTATACTCGCGACATCCTGCGTTTTTTGTTCATCCGAATCGATGGCCAGCACTTCAAAACCCAGATTGGACAAAGCGCTGGCGACACTTGAACCGAAACGTCCCATTCCAATGACTGCAAATTGCTTCTTTGCCAAAAGTCCGCACACTCCTTGTATTCAGGTGAACACACTTTTCTTATTATACCACAGCTTTCCTCTATATCCGATACGAGGGAGGCGGGATGAAACCAGACGCTGCGGGATATATTAAACCCGAAATCGATAATGGAGGGATCCCCTTGAACATACTTGATTTGCGTCAGGCCATCGTCCAGCGCGTACATGACAAAACAGGTGAAGAACTTACGGAGGTTATCGAAGGGTCCATCGGCACCGATGAAAAGGCGCTTCCAGGTCTAGGCGTCCTGTTCGAAATGATCTGGAAGAACAGCCCTTCTCCCGATCAGAACCGAATGGTGCAAACCTTATATAACCATCTGCGTTCCGCAGAAAACGCTCCTCCAAGTCCGAGTTAAGGATCGAATCCAGTTCCATATCCGGTGTTTTCTGCCGCCAGTAAAACAGAATTGATTCCTCTCCTTCTTCATGACGGGCCGCGCCGGCTATGATTCTTTGGCGCGCCCGGATATACATAACGAACCGCCATAACGCCAATTCTTTTTCCATATCCTATGCTCCTGAGTCATACAAAAAAACCAGCTTGCCGGGAAGGCAAGCTGATTGATTGTTTGCTTATTTGGATTGGGTTTCAAGCGCCGGCATCGGCTGAGGACGCTCGCAGGTGCTCTCCATGTTGTAGTGCTTGCCGTCACGGGAAGCATCATGGAACCCATGCATAGCCTCAAGCACATGATAGGCAAGCTCCCCGTTCGCACGATGCGGTCCGCCTTCATTGATGGCCCGGGCCATATCGGCAACGCCGATTCCCCTGTTGTTGTCGGTGTAGCCGTGAGTCAACGCAATCTCTTCCCATTCTCCGCCCGCTTTTCTCAGCTTCACTTTGCCGCCGAAACCGTTCGGGTCCGGCACCAGCAGGGTCCCTGCGCTGCCGTGTATTTCAATGTTCGGCAGCGATGTTCCTCCCTTGGCGTCAAAGCTGGTAATCAGCGTTCCGACCGCGCCGCTTTCAAAATCCAGCACACCCGCGATATGCGTCGGCGTCTCGACCTTGATCTTCTGGCCGCGTTTCTTCTCGCTTGTGATGGTGCGCTCCGGATAAGAGATAACGGCAGAGCCCGTTACGCGTCTGATCGGCCCCAGCAAATTAACAAAAGCGGTCAAATAATACGGTCCCATATCAAACATCGGACCGCCGCCAACCTCATAATAAAACTCCGGATCCGGATGCCAGCTCTCATGTCCGCCGCCAATCATAAACCCGCTAACCGCGATCGGCGTTCCGATTGCGCCGTCGTCGATCAGCTTGCGGCAGGTTTGAATGCCCCCGCCCAGAAACGTTTCAGGCGCGCTTGCAACGCGCAGCCCCTTCTCCTTCGCCAGCTTGAGCACCTGCTGCCCTTCTTCGCGGGTTACAGCCAGCGGCTTCTCTACGTAAACATGCTTGCCGGACTCCAATGCCTGAAGACATACCGATGCATGCGCTTTGGGAATCGTCAGATTCACGACAATTTCAATCTCGGGATCGGCCATCAGCTGATCGACGGTATAGGCTTTATCCAGATTAAATTCCTGCGCGCGCTGCTCGGCACGGGATAGATCCAGATCAGCCGCAGCGACAAGCTCGAGCTCTGGATATTTTTGCAAATTGGTGAAATAAATTTTGCTGATATTACCGCAGCCGACAATACCGACTTTAACCCGCTTCATAATAGGGAACCCTCCTAAGGTTATGACAATGAATACATGCCGTGAAGCCGCGGCGGCCTGCTCCGTGCAGAACGCCGCAAGTATAAATGAAGAAACGGCTGACCCCGTTAGACATTAACTAACCGCGCGCAGCCCACAAGAAGCCGCGGCGCATGAGCTCAAGCACCTGCGGGATTTCCACAATACTGGCCTGATGTCCCAATGTGTTATGGAATACGCGGCCCTCTCCCCAGGTCTTGCTCCAGACAATCGGCATCTTGACATCGCCGAAAGAGGTTGTCGCATGAACCCGGACTGCAGGGTCGATATGCATATAATATTTCTCCGAAGAAACTTCAAAATCGCCGATTCCCTGCGTAAGCGGATCCTCGGCATCCACCATATTCACCTCATACAGCACCCCGTCATTGCCCGGGTGAGCCACCCATTGGCCGCCGACCATGTACTGGTATTCCACCTCATTGCGGAAGGAATCCGACATCCCGCCATGACAGCCGGCAATCCCGCAGCCGGCTTGAACGGTATCCAGCAGCGGACGCAGCTGCTCCTTCTCAATCGTCCCCATGGTCCACACGGGAACAATCAGATCCAGCTGCGCCATTAGATCGGCATCCTTATAGGCGTCAAGCGTATCGGACACGGTTACCTCGAAGTTCTCCTTGCGCAGCAAATCGGCGAAAATAGCCGCTACTTCCTTTGGCTGATGGCCATCCCATCCACCCCATACGATCAATGCCTTTCTCATTTCAACACACCTTTCTTCATCTGACTCGTTTTCTAGCGCAGCTCGGAAATCGCGACCCAGCGGCGTTCCTCAATTGATTTGTCTACGGCCTCCAGTACTGCCTGGCACGCTACCCCGTCATGGAAATTCGGAACCGGCTGACGGTCTTCCGACAGAGCCAGCATGAACTCATGCAGCTCATGCGTGAAGGTATGCTCGTATCCGATCGTGTGGCCCGGCGGCCACCAGGCTTCGCTGTACGCATGCGCCGGATCGGTTGCCAGCACACGCCGGAAACCCTGAACATCTGCGGCATCATCCGTGAAATAAACCTGAAGCTCGTTGACCCGCTCGAAATCGAACTTGATGCTGCCCTTGCTGCCGTTGATTTCAAAGGAGTTCGTGCAGCGGTGTCCGGGAGCAAAACGCGTCGCTTCAATGCTGCCAAGCGCCCCGTTATCGAATCGTGACAGGAACAGCGTGGCATCATCGACGGTAACAGGACCGCGCGGAGCATCCTTGTCGCCTTTGGCGCTGAGTCCGGTCATGGCGGATGGAAGCGGACGCTCTTTAATGAAAGTTTCATTCATGCCGATCACTTCCTGAAACTCACCTACCAGGAAGCGGGCCATATCGATCACATGCGCGCCAAGATCGCCAAGCGAGCCGGAGCCGGCAATTTCCTTCTGCAGACGCCAGACAAGAGGAAAGTCCGGATCCACGATAAAATCCTGCAGAAACATGCCGCGGAAATGATAAATCTTGCCGATCCGCCCTTCCGCGATCAGCTTCTTCGCAAGCTGAACCGCAGGCGCAAACCGATAGTTGAAGCCAACCAGATGCTTGATTCCCACTTTCTCCGCAGCTTCCAGCATTTCCACAGAATCAGCCAGGTTAAGCGCCAACGGCTTCTCGCAGAAGATATGCTTGCCCGCGGCCGCTGCAGCAAGCGCGATCTCCTTATGGGCGTCGCTTGGGGCGTTGATATCGATCAGATCAATATCATCGCGGGCGATCAGAGCGCGCCAATCGGTCTCGGACGATTCCCAGCCGAATTGGGCTCGTGCCTGCTCCAGCCCTTCCGGATCGCGGCCGCAGATCGCCTTCATCTCCGGCTTCGGCACATTCGGGAAGAACATCGGCAGCGCCCGGTAGGCGTTGCTGTGGGCTTTGCCCATAAATTTATAACCAATCATACCGACACGAATATTACTCATACATTGTGCCCTCCTCATTCAATTGGATATCTAAGTCCGGGTTCCGCCGCAGATAGAAAGTGGCAGGTTCCGCATTAAGAATCAAACACGTTTATGTCGGAGTCCTGGATGATGCCCGTACCACGAGCCGTACGGGCAGTTTGACATGAATAACCTCCTGCCGGTCCTGATCATTGCTATCCGCCGTAATAATACCTAGCAGTTGGGAAGCAGCCTCGCACCCGATCTGATAAAAAGGGACCATAATGGAGGACAGCGGCGGATCCGTCAATCTTGCGCCTTCGGAGTCATCGCAGCCAATAATGGCGGCATCCACGCCGGCGCGCATTCCGCGCTCCTTCAAGCCTTGCAGCAGACCAATCGCCATCCGGTCATTGGCGGCGATAACCGCGTCCGCGAGACCTGCGCCTATCATGGCGGCAACGGCTTCCGCATGCTGATAGCCGCTTGTCCGGCTGTAATTGCCGGTCAGCACCATCGCGGGATCGAAGGGCAATCCGGCTTCTTCCAGCGCCTGCTTGTAGCCGTCCAGACGATCCACGCTGTTGGAGTACACATCCGGACCATTCAGAAACAGGATTCGTCTGCAGCCCTGTCCGATGAGAGTTCTCGCAGCCTCATGGCTGCCCATGCCCTGGTCGGCGTCAATCGTATTATAGGCTTCGCCGTCGAACCGCTGATTCACCAGACAAAAAGGATAATTCCCCTCCTGCAGCTCTGCTAATGCCGCACGCTCGCCCGGTACATCCTGTGCGCCAAGAATAATACAGCCGTCCACCTTCTGAGTGCGGAACAAGTTCGCGTAATCCCTGGACTCATCCGGTTTTCGGAACAAGAGCAGCAGATCGTAGCCGCGTTCCTTGGCCGTTACGCCGATCCCGCTCAGAATTTCCGAGAAATAATAGGTCGAGAACAGATTGACCTTGGGCAGCAGAGGCAGTATGACGCCCAGATTGCCGCTTTTGCTGCGTGCAAACCGCTGCGCCAGCGCACTGGGAACATAATTCAGCTGCCTGGCCGCGGCCAGCACCCGCTCCCTCGTGTCCTCCTTAACCGGTCCGACCCCATTAAGCACCCGCGAAACGGTAGCTTCCGACACACCCGCAAGCCTAGCGACCTCTCTTCTGCGAATAAGTCCTTCCTCCCAATTCTGCTTGGGTTTAATCCGCGATTAAACCTCGTTTCATTGTGTCTTGTCAGATGGAAAACCCACGCAGTGTACACGCGTACATTTTCTCATGTAAGCGCCTCCCTGTCAATCCTAAATAAGGCGTCCGCTCCCGGCAGTTTCATGCCTTCTCGCGGCCCTGGTAAGCATGTCAAGAAGAAACGGCTCCGCCGTCCTTTGCGGCAGAGTTATGAATTCAATTAAAGAAGCGGAAATCCGGCACTGCGCCTGATTCCCGCTTCTCATGTTTATCTTTGAACCCCGGTCTGATGCGCCCGGGGTTTCATTTGAAACGGTTCACCCAGCCCACAAGCCTCTCCTGCTCACTGATGCTCAACTGGCCCTGCTTCAATATTTGCAGGTTACCCCTCACATATTCCGGTTTGCGCATGGAAACGATCACTTTATCGACAAGCGTGCTTTGCGCAACCCAGCGCAGCAGAATGCCTGGAGCATTCTCTTTCTCCCCGATCTCCTCCAGCTTCCAGCCGCGTATGAAGGGAGATAGGGCAAGCACCTCCATACCCGCAGTCCTGGCCAGCTTGAAGACTTCCTCCGCGCCCAGGTTAAACGCGTTATAAGGCGCAAGCACACAGGATACGGGATGCTTGTCCGGCAGCCCCTTCAGATCCTCCGCACGAGCCATGCCCAGAGCCACACGCTTGATCTTGCCCGCGGACAGCCATTCCTGCGCCAGCTTCAGTTCTTGCCCGAACCTGCTTCTATCGTTGTGTACATGAATCACAAGCGTGTCGATCCGGTTGGTTCCAAGCTCCTCCAGCATAATATCGATATGCTCCGCCTCATAAGGCGTCGGCCCCGGAAGCTCATCTGATTCAACTGCGGGCTTGAAGAAATTCCAGGCCATAATATGCGCCTCATCCCGCCGGCCCAGCTGCTCCAGAACTCTGCCCAGCGCCACGCGCTCCTGATAATAGGTCGTATCGATAACCGCGATGCCGTTATCCAGACAAGCAGCGACGATAGCGCACTGCTCCTCGAAGGAAGCAAGCGGATCGCTTCCAAGCGCTTCGATAAACGAGTGGCCTCCAAGACCCATTCCAAAACTCCGGTTCATCGGTCATCGTCCTCTCGACTATCTGTATTTTCTATACAAAAGCAAGCGCGCGCATCGGCGCGCCAGAACCTTGCTTTACCTTAAGCGGCGCTACCATAACATAGGATTCACCAAGAATCTGATCCAGCCGGGTCAGATTTTCGATAATGTTCACCCCATTGCCCAGCAGCACATAATGGGCAGGTGATTTATCGGCGCTGCTGCCATCGATGGCAATAGCGTCACAGCCGACAACTTTAATGTCCCGCGCCACCAGAAGCTCAGCCGCTTCTTTATTAATACCCGGCCAGGCAACGCTGAAATCAAGACTTTTGGTCCGGGGAACCCAATAACGGTCCCAGCCGAAGCGGAAGAATACAATATCGCCCGCTAGAATCGGCTGATTATCCCGCTCCCACCGCTCAATTTCCTCTGCTGTTACTTCATCCTTGGCTGTGTAATGGGAGAAATCCAGCGTCAGCGCGCGGCCGTAAAACTTGGCGACCGGCGTTTCATCCATATACAGGTGGGCGGGGTGCCCTTCCTGAATAAAATGCGCAGTCGCATCCATATGCGTCCCGCAATGCTCGCTCATCATCAGCTGATAGGCCAGGGCGATGCTTCCCGTTTCGAAAGAATCCAGAAGCGTGTGGTAATAACGGGAATGAGACTGAACGACCGGCATATTTTCCTCCAGCGTGTGGGACAGATCCACGACCTTCATCGTGGACAATAGCTCCGCCAGCTGGCTGACTTTAGACATATTGATCCCCTCCTTGTAAATATTGTGGCATGGATCAGATTTGCGGAATCGTGATCGGCACCTTGCGGCTTCTCTTCAGGCTTCTCATGACGCCATGCAGCAAGGCAAGACTTTTAGTTTGGAAAAAAGCCCTCTCAGATCATGTTCAATTTCCCCGTCGCTTTGACGGGATGAGATGAATTCACGCCTCGCCAACTTTGATATAAAGTCCGGTATACTCATAGATTTTCGGAATTGCGATTCGCAGCAAGAGGCTGCCGTCATCCCGGGTATCGGAGGAGATGAGCTGAACCGGCGCATCCTCATGCAGGCTGCGGAATTCCTGAACCCGCGAGCCCGCAAGCGTCAGCGAAACCTCCACATCCGTTACGGGAATCGTCTCCAGAATGGGGCGTCTTGGCAGCGATGTTGTGTTCACCGCATGCAAAATGTAGGCATCCCCGTCTGAACCGCTGCGATTCAGGCTGAAATGAACGCTGGATGGCGCAGTCGTGCTGACTTTATAATGGCTGCCAAGCAAATAATCCACGCTGCCCGCCAGCAGCCCGGCAAAATCGGCATGGCCGTGCAGCCAGATATTCCGGTCCGCGCCATACGGGAAGAACACCGATTCGCCAAGTCCATAACGGTTCAATAGAAGCGTCGGATATTCGGTATCGTAGCTTCTCAGCCAGGAGCGCTCAGGCGGCTGAGGGAAAATTTGCGGCACATAGGTTACGATGGACTCTGCGGTATCCGCCGTTCTGCGGACCAGACGCTGCGGTCCCCAGCTTGCCAGCAGCTCCGTATCCTCGAACCCTTGGGTCAGGGGATGACGCTCTCTTATCTTCTGGTAGCCGAACGTCGAATTATCCTTGACAATCCCCGTGAACGAGCAGCCAAACACATCGCCAAGCGCGTAATCATGGCGTTCCGATCCATCTTCGCGGAGCAGCGAGGTGCGGTCGGTCGAAATCAGCTTGCCCCCGGCCTTCACATAGCTGCGGATCGTCTCTGTCTCCCTATCGGACAGACAAGCCGCATTGGCGAGAATCAGCACGCGGGTTTGAGCCAGCGTCTCCAGGTTCAGCCGGTCATCCGTCAGCAGCCGGTATTGAATCCGGCGGTCGGTAAGCACCTGCTCCAGCCCGATCAGATGCGTCATATAAGCGTCCTTGGAACGGTCATGGTTACCCAGCGCCGCATTGGATGCTCTTGAATAGAGAACCGTTACTTCAGGGTCTGTATTCTGAATGGTCAGAACATCCTCATGGCGTTCCATATAGTCATAAATATCCGCGGAAAGCATGGCGTTGCGGCGGTCATAGGTCGATCCGGGATGCGCTCCGTTGAAGATTACATTCCAGAACGAACCGCCGGCGCTGATGGCTTCCCACATCCACAGCCTCGTCTCCTGCTTCGGAGAAGAGATGTAGCGCAAATTGTTGTTGGTGCCCAGGTGGCCGAACAGCATGACCGGCGTTTTGTCCGGCGACAGGCTCTTCAGAAATTTGATCAGCGTGGATGGCCCGTTAAGCGGTTCATGATCGGCAGTGAACAACGGCGTGACCAGGAAATCAAAATGCTCCCTGATGGCGTACAGATCATGGCTGCTGCCCTTGAACTGGTCATGATACAGGCCGAATATCTCCGCAGCGAAAGCTTTGTCCTCTCCGTATTTCTTCACAACGGCGCGGCAGTCGCGCAAATGCTCCTCGACGCAGGCCGCTTTCCAGACGCGGTACTCGTCGTAATGGGGATCGAAGAAATCCCCGCCGCGCGGCAGCTCTTTGCCGATTTCGCTGCGGTAGCGGTCCGAGCAGCTTTTGCAGTAACAGATGCCCCACTGGTTATAGGAATTTTCCCATACCCCGTCGATATCGTAATTCTGAAACAGGTAATCTATAAAGGCATAGGCATGCTCATTGCGGTATTTGCTCTGATAGCAGGGTTGAAAAATAGCCGAATGCAGCGGATTGTCGCGGATAAGCGGCTCCCCCTGCGCATTGATGCTGAACCAGTCGGGACGCAGCTCATAAATCCTTTTGTCCACGCCGCGAAAATCAACCCGGACAACCACTTTGATGCCTTTTGCATGACAGGCATCCGTGAGGTCCTTCAGAATATCTTCGCCTTGCATAAAGGGATTGGGATTGGCGGTGACCAGATTATGCCGGAAGAAGTCGACAATCCCGCCGCCGTTAACAATAATGCAGTTGGAGTGAATGCTCTCCAAATACGCCACCACCGATTGGGCGTCATAATCGACGATATCGGGCTCGCGAAGCACGGTCTGCAGAATGCGCAGCTGCTTCTGGTACCAGAAGGTATTATCCGTCATGGGTCATTTCCTTTCCTTAGTAACCATAGTAGCCTGTATATCCAACGTCCCGTTCAACTTTTTATCGAAGCCTATACGTAGCGGCTGTGCAGCTCATCGAGGCTGATCCGCCCTTCGAAATCATTGCAGATGTTCACATTGCTGCGCACAATCTCCGCATCGCGCATGCCCATGAGGGCCACGTCCACATAAGGGTTGGACAGCACGAACTGGATCAGCGCTGGCGTATAGTCGAAGGTATTGCCGGGGTTCACCATTTGAATCCAGCGCTGGAAGGTGCCCGAGGTCGGGGTGCGCATCGTCAGAATGCCCATCCCGGCCTTCTCCGCTTCCAGCAGGCTGCCGAAGGGTCGGCTAGGCTCATAGGGATGCTGGAAAATAAAATTGTAGCAGAGCTGTACCGTATCAAAAGCGCCGCTGCGGATCAGACGGTACACCGCGTCATTATTATCTTCGCTTGTGAAGCCGATATGGCCGACAAGCCCTTCTTCCTTTAACCGAAGCATCTGCTCTGCCATGCCGCCGCTGCTGAGGATATCGTCGGTCTGCTCCGGCTTGAAGGAGTCGCCGTGGATTTGCAGCAAATCAATCCGGTCCCGGCGAAGCCGCTTCAAGCTTGCCTCAAGCGAGGCGCGCAGCTCCCCGCGCTGGCGGTAGGCGATCTTGGTAGAGAGGAACAGCGGATAAGAGCCGCTCGCCTTGACTCCTTCAAGAGCCTCGCCCAGTATCGCTTCGCTTTGACCATCACCATAGGCAGGCGCTGTGTCGTAATAGTTAATGCCCGAAGCAAGCGACTCTTCGATGGAAGCGATGATGCGGCGCCGGTCTTCGGTATTTTCCGGGTCAAAGGCATGCAAATAATTTTTCAGTCCGGCCGCCGCCCCGCCATAGCCGACGCGGCTGACGGTTGCACCTGTTTTGCCAAGTTTCGTGTACTCCATATCAGCTGGCTGCCTCCTTACATATCGCTTTTCCAGGTCTTCAGCAAATAATCCGACATGCTTGCGCCCTGGCTGAACGCAGGTGAATTCATATAAGCCGCCAGAAGCCGTTCGTAATCGTCAACAGGCAGCTCAAGCCCCTTCGGAAAGAAGGTCACATTGCGGTTCCTGCGGAACTGCTCCTCTACCCATCCCGGAATTTCGATCGCCCGGGATGCCGGAGGCTCGCCGGAGAAGAACTGCTCATTCGCATTAGTACCGGCGATCAGGCGGAACTGCTCCTCGCTGCATGTGTCCATAAATCCGCGGAACAGCTCAAGCGCCGCTTCCGCGCGCTCATTGCGCCAGAAGAGGACAGGATACTCGCTGCCCCACATGAGATGCTCCGCTCCGCAATGCTCCAGCACATAGTTGATCCACGCTTTATATTCGTCATGCGGGGGAATAGAACCGCACATCCCCAGGTTCCGTACCAGAATACCGTAGAAACGCGGATGACCCATCAGCTCCGTGATGAAACCTCCTGCACGCTCGGCATCATTTGACTGAAAGCCGGCGTACATGAAGTGCGGCGCAGCCAGCCTCGCATCCGGATAACGGGCCAGCCATTCCAGATAAAGCTTCGCTATCCGCTGGTCGCGGCATGCGTCGATTCCGTAAGCCCACCGCCCCCTTTCCCCGACGATATCCAGCACCTCCGGGTCTTCCATCGCTTCGCGGTATTCGAACCGGATCGCCATCGCCCCGGCATCCAGCTGGAGCCGGATAATCTCCTGGCGCTGCGCCTTCGTTTCCCCGAAAGGGATGCCGACACACCGCAGACGATCGGCATGCTCCGCGCTTGCCCGTGCCAGCGACTGAAGGTCCGGCACAAGCGGACCCAGCACCGTGACCGCGCGCTCTATCTCATGAACATCCATATAGTGAAGCAGCTGCTCAACCGAACCGAAACGAGGCAGACCGAAATGAGAGTATGCATCTGTCGCTTGCCATTTCATCATCTATTCCCCCTTCAGACATGATTCCATCTACTATGAAATTCTTTTATGGAAAAATAGCTCTAGCGTATCTTCGGGGCAAGCTCTGCGGCATAGCGGATTGCCGCGATCATGCTGCGTTCGTCAGCCTTGTTCGTGCCCGCGATATCGAACGCCGTACCATGATCGACCGATGTGCGGATCACGCCGCCCTTCAGTCCGACGGTAATATTAACCCCGGCCTCGATTCCGAGCACCTTGATCGGCGCATGCCCCTGGTCGTGATAGCAAGCCACCACCATCTGAAAATCGCCGCGGGCCGCCCGGTAGAACAGCGTGTCCGCCGGATAAGGACCGGATACCTGAATACCCTCTTCAAGCGCACGCTTGATGCCGGGAACCAGCTTCTCTTCTTCTTCGCCGTATCCGAACAATCCGTTCTCCCCGGCATGAGGATTAATGCCGCACACCGCGATCGTCGGATTAGGGAAGCCCGCCTGCTCCAATGTGTCGTGTGCCAGTTTGATTACGCGGTAGGTCCGCTCCGGATTGATACTTGCGATCGCATCGATAAGTCCAAGATGCGTTGTCAGATGGATAACTTTCAGATTTGGCGTGGCCAGCATCATGGAGTAATCCTCGGTTTCCGTTAAATGGGCCAGAATCTCCGTGTGCCCCGGAAACCGGTGGCCGCCCATATGGAGCGCCTCTTTATTGAGCGGAGCCGTGCAGATGGCATCGATTTCCCCAGCCTGCGCCAGTTCCACCGCCTTGGCGATAAAGCGGTATGCGGCATCGCCCGCGCTTGCCGACAGAACGCCGAAGGGCAGATCATCCGGCAGCACATTCAGATCGATGCAATCGATGCTCCCCTTGTCATATAACGCCTCGCTCATGTACTGGACGCGTCTGATCACCACGGGCGACCCTGTTACCCGAACGGCCCGCTCCAGAATTCCGGCATCCCCGATAACAACTGACCGGCACAGGTCGAACACCTCTTGGGTTGCCAGTGCTTTTACAATTACCTCCGGGCCCACACCCGCCGCATCGCCCATCGTAATACCAATAATCGGCTTCATATCCGACTCGCCTCCTTAATTCGTTTCATTGCCTGCAGCAGCACTGCCTTCGTGCCAAATCCGCCCGCCTTGGTCACTGCCGTCCATTGCTTGTCCCTGCAGATCAGACGCCCCAACGGAACGCCCGTCTCCACTTCGCCCAGCAGGTCGAATCGTTTCGCCCCGATCAGCGAGCAGATATGTCCCGCGGTATCGCCGCCAGTCATGACAAAGCCGGCCGGCTCACACTCTGGCAGCGCTTCCACCAATGCCTCGGCAAGCCCCTCGGCAATGACAGCCCCCACCTCTGTGGGACGCAGTCCCTGCCGCTCTCCCATCGCCTTCGCGCGAATGATATCTTCTTCACTGGCGGAGCAGTACAATACGGTGTCCTTCCCGCTTGACAGGGAAGCTCCAACTTCAACCGCCGCACGGTGAATCTCCTGATTGCGGGCGCCGCCGCCGCCAACAAGCAAATCGGATTGAACGGCCACACCGTTCACTCCCGCTTCCAGCATATAGGTCAGTTGTCCTCTGGAGATGCCGCTGACACTGCCGATAACGGCAAGCGCCGGCTGTGTCCCCATTCCGGAGGATGGGCCTTGTCCGGTCCCCGGTTTCTGTGACTTCAATCCGGCCCCGCCGCCCCATGCCCGATCCGCAGCTTGCAGCGCCAGGCTGCGGGCAAGCCCTGCCGAGCCTGCCCAGACGATGCGCAGACCGCTGCCCGCCATCGACCTTGCCACATGATCCAGATCCTCATCATATAGGGCATCGAACAGAAGGTACGCAACCGCGGCCTTGTGCAGCAGCTCCAACTTTACGGTCAGCGCAGACTGATCCATCAGCTCATCGCGGGTGATGAGCGCACACGCCCGCTGGCTTTGCATTCCCACCAGCTTTGGTATATAGGATTCCGTCACCGGCGTTACCGGGTCATGGGCTGCTTCTGTATTATGAACAAGCGTCCCGCTCCGGTACTGGTACCCGTTCTCGGTTGTCCGGCCATTGCCGGGGTATGCCGGCGCAAGCACAATAAAATCCGGCTTGAACGCGTCGTACACCGCATCAAGCTCGGCTCCGATATTTCCCCGAAGCGTTGAATCGAGCTTCTTGTATACGATTCCGGCGGATAGCCTGCTCACATAATCGGCAGCATTCCTCACCTTGGCGTAGGCAGTTTGGGGCGAATCCGCACGGCTGTCCGTATTGAGCACAACCGCATCAACACTGCCCGGGGCTTCCTCGTCAAGCCGGAACAGCACCGACGCGCTGTAGCCGCTCGCTGCCAGCTGCACGCCGCTGTCGTTAGCACCTGTAAGATCATCGGCGATCATAGCAAATTCCATAGCTTCTCCTTTCGTAATCAAAGAGGATCACTTGCCCGCAGCCCGGTTGGCTTGCAGGCTCAAAAAAGTCGGCTGCGCATGCTGGTAAATTCGAGGAACAAAGCTCCGCAAGCGCAATGCTGCTAATTCGAGACACTTTGCTCGCAAGCGCAATGCTGCTAATTCGAGGCACTTTGCTCGCAAGCGCATGCTGCTAATTCGAGGCACATTGCTCGCAACCAGAAGCTTACAAGGCAGCTTTCCACAGGCAGCTTGCAGCTTTACCATTCTGTTTCCGCCTGCTTCACCGGATTATCACCGGCCTGTTAGAATGACGGTAAATTCCCGTCCTCGTCGAACCGGAATTCCTCCCACCCGCCTTCGGTCTCGATGTTCGGCGAAGCTTGAATTTCCTCATAAACGGACTCCGATACATAGACATGCTCGACGTGAAGCGTGCTTACGATACGGGCAATTCTCGCCCGCTCCTCCGGTACGTTCCAATTCGCCCGCAGCGCCGCCGTCAGCGCCGCCCGGTCATTGTCCAGGGTGATCGGTACCGATGCCCGGGAGAGAAACGTGCTGGTAATAACATTCTCATTCATTATCTTCCGGTCGATTTTATCAACCAGTCGGGTCGTGGTCAGATCTGCAAGTCCGATACCAAGCGCATTGCCGTGGGATTCCTCGCTCAGATCGCCTGCGATGACGTATTTGATCCGGGGCGACACCGGCTCCGCTTCTCCCTGAATCCGCATTCGGCCGATGATGTTCGTATCCATCCCGGTGCCGCTGTGGTTTTTGCCGATTTCATCGACAATGAGAATATCCAGCTCATCCGTCGGAAGCTTCGGATACATGGCTGCAGAAGCAAGCAGAAGCGCTTGCTCGCGTTCATTGATCCTATCCGGTTCTATGGCTTCCAGTATGGAGGTCTGCTCGACGGCATTTTCCACAATCCCGAGACCGAACACAATCCGGCCCGATTCAATCACAACCTTGCCAACTTCGGGCATAATATCCCGGATGCCGGGCACTCCGTAGGAGTGAAGCAGCAGCGCCTGCTTATGCTTGCCCAACCCGATCGCCGCCATTTTCGTCAGGCCGCTTTCAATTCCGACAGGCGACTTGAAATCGGTATGCAGCTTGATGCGTGCGACCAATACGACGCCATCCGCCTCAGACGCATGGCGGTCCATGTAGACGGCGGTTCCGCTTTGCGTCTGCCCGATTTCTACCACGTCCATGGAGCTGATCACAGGCGCCCCGCATTTCTCCTCGGTAACGCCGAGACTTTCCAGCACCTCAATCTGTCCTTCCGCGGTCGCTCCTCCATGGCTGCCCATAGCCGGCACAATAAAAGGATGAGCCCCGTATGACTTGATTTCAGCTGCGACTGCTGCAATAATCCGGGATATATTCGCAATTCCTCTGCTGCCAGCCGTAATCGCAATCCGCTGACCTGGCTGAATTCGCCAGGCAATCTCCGGTTTCCTGATCTCAGCGGCAACTGTCGCCTCTATATTTTCGACTGCTGGTGCATGAAAATGCTGACGGATTTTTATCATTTTCGGCAAGGCCATATGCTCAACGCCTCCTCATGAAATAAGTATAATTCAGCCCCTCATCCCAATCATCATAATAAAGGACGGATTTATCACAAAATCCGCCCAATGCTTTGCAGGTAGTCCAGAAGCTCAATATCAGCTTTCAACATTTTTAATGATTGGATTCGATCTCCGGCGAAGCACCGACACCAGCCACGCTCCAAACAGGAGGGCCGCCAGGCCGTAACCCATGTAATCGAAATTCAGGCGGTTCACCCAACTGAAGAGTGGATTTCCTTGCGCCATCTCTCCGGAAAACGTCTGCAGCAATTCTACAGCTCCGATGATAAGAGCAGCAGCTACCGAGACTGCGGTGATCGTCGTATTATAATACAGCTTTCGCATCGGCGTGATGAGCGCCCAGTTGTAGGCTCTCGTCATAAATACGCCGTCTGCCGTATCCAGCAGGCTCATGCCTGCAGCGAACAGCAGGGGCAGCGAAAGCAAGCCCCATACAGATGCGGCGTTCTGCACGGCTGAAGCAGACAGCGCAAGCAGTCCGATCTCCGTAGCGGTATCGAAGCCCAGACCGAACAGGAACCCGAGCGGGTACAAATGCCAGCTGCGGCTTACCAGCTTTAATGCAGGCTTGGCCAGCCGGGCGATCAGTCCCCGCGATTCAAGCAGCTGCTCAAGCTTCGCCGGATCCGTCCTGACATGGCGGCCTTTGCGAATGATGGCAACCAGCTTCACCAGAACCACCAGATTGATAAGCCCCACGATCAGCAAAAAGATCCCCGATACGCTCATTCCGATCACACCGCCGACCCGCTGCATATCCGGCATGAAGCCCTGCGCCCACTGGAGCGATATGCATAAAGCGACAACCATCAGAAAAACAACCGAAGAATGGCCAAGGGAAAAATAAAATCCTGTCCCCAGCGCATTCCGCTTCTCCTGCACCAGCTTCCGTACCGAATTGTCGATAGCCGCAATATGATCAGCATCAAAAGCATGGCGGAGACCAAGCGTATACGCCAACAAGCCCATGCTCCAGAAAGCGGGAAGATCATGCACAACCGTGAGCAGCCCTGCAAGACCGGCAATATGAAGGACCGCGATAATAATGGCGTAGTGGATCCATGAGCCTTTTTTTACCTTTTCAGACATGGTCGGTCTTTCCTCTTTTCCTCTTCGAAATGCGGGCCTGCCTCCCTTGGGCAAATTAAAATCTGCGGACTTATGTAGAAGACAATTCAAGCTGCAGCTGCGACAAGCATCCCACATCCATTGTAACGAATTGATCGCTATAAAGTAACCTGTCTCCCGGAAATTTCTCCGTGCTGCAAGGGCTGCATGTGGTCAAACGACCGCCGTCATGCAGCGAAACACCACGCGCGGCGAGCTGCCCAAGGTGCGAAAAGCGATCCCTGCCGCTCCCCGCGCCCGCTGCCTGCGCCGCTTAACATTTACAGGCGGAGCGCATTTTCGCGCTCCGCCTGATAAACATGTTCCAGCGCCGCTTGCTGTCATCGGCCGCCAAGACGCTGCACCAGAGAATCAGATGAAGGAATATCTGTTCCAGGTCTGCAAGTTCATGCCTCTAAAAATATCCTTCTTGCCGATTCCTCTGTCTGCTATCCTACAAATAACGATAACCGGGCAGTGTCAGAAACTCCTCGAAATCCTCCGCTTCGCTCATCTCGGCGAACAAGCGGCTGGCCACGTCGAATTTTCCGCTCTCATAAGCGCTTTCCCCGATTTTCGTACGGATTGCCTGCAGCTCCTCGTCAATCAAGGTACGGGTCAGTTCAACCGTTATGCGGCGTCCGTCGCTGAGAACGCCTTGGGGATGCTTGATCCACTGCCATACCTGCGCCCGCGAAATCTCAGCCGTCGCCGCATCCTCCATCAGGTTATTGATCGGTACGGCTCCGATTCCCCTGAGCCATGCCTCGATATACTGGATGCCGACGCTGATATTGGTACGCAGCCCGGTCTCGGTAATATCGCCGGCAGCGGGAGTGAGCAGATCGCTTGCCGTAATGGTGACATCCAGCTGCTTGGACACCTGATTGGCTTCCGGCATCAGCTCGTCGAATACCGCGAGCGCTATCGGCACGAGGCCGGGATGCGCCACCCATGTGCCGTCATGGCCATCCGAGGCTTCCCGCCATTTGTCCGCTCTGACCTTGCCAAGCGCTTCTTCATTGGCTTCAGGGTTATTCTTGATGGGAATTTGCGCCGCCATCCCGCCCATGCAGTGAGCGCCGCGTTTGTGGCAGGTTTGGATCGCCAGCAGCGAGTAGGAGCGCATGAAAGGAACCGTCATTGTGACAACGCTGCGGTCAGGCAGGATGATGTGCGGCTGCTTGCGCAGTTTTTTGATGTAGCTGAAAATATAATCCCAACGGCCGCAGTTGAGCGCCGCGATATGATCTTTCAACTCATACAGGATCTCATCCATCTCAAAAGCCGCCATGATCGTCTCGATCAGAACCGTTACCTTGACGGTTCCTTGCGGAATACCCAGCGTCCGCTGCGCCTGAACGAATACGTCATTCCACAAACGGGCCTCCTGATGGCTTTCCAGCTTCGGAAGGTAGAAATAAGGACCGCTGCCGCGGGCCAGCAGCTCTCTGGCATTATGATAGAAATAAAGACCGAAGTCGAACAGGCTTGCCGATACCTCCTGGCCATCCACCAGCATATGCTTCTCCGTCATATGCCAGCCTCTCGGGCGGGCAATCAGTACAGCAGCCTGCTCGTTCAGCTTGTAAGCTTTTCCCTCCGGACTCACGAAGTCGATGCTTTTGCGGATCGCGTCTCGAAGGTTGATTTGTCCGCCGATTGAATTATCCCAGGTGGGGGAATTCGCATCCTCGAAATCGGTCATGAAGGCCTTGGCGCCCGAGTTAAGCGCGTTGATAACCATTTTCCGGTCGCCGGAAGGCCCGGTTATTTCCACACGGCGATCCTGAAGATCAGCAGGCACGGAGGTGATTTTCCAATCTCCCTGCCGGATGGCAAGCGTCTCGGGAAGAAAATCAGGCAGCTCGCCCGCATCAATCCGTTTCTGCCGCTCAATGCGGACCTTCAACAGTTCTTCGCGCGTACCGTTGAACGACCGGTGCAGTTCGGCGACGAAGCCCAGCGCCTCAGGGGTCAGGATTTCAAGCTGTTCCCGGGTCAGGTCGGCGGTCAGTTGAATCCCTGCATTTTGCAAAGCCTGGTTGTTAGCATTCATGTGTTCTCACGTTCCTCTCTGATTTGAAATCATTTTAGAAAACCTCATCGGCCGCGACCGGCTGGCGGGCCGACTGCTGCAGCTCACGCGGTATCCGATTCGCAGCGCCGGTCCGGATAGCCGCCTCGATCACGGCATCCCGCACACGCGGAACCACCTTGTCATTGAAAATGCTTGGGATGATATACTGTTTGCCCAGTTCGTCATCGCTTACGATGGCGGCAATGGCATAGGCGGCTGCCAGCTTCATTTCCTCATTGATTACCTTGGCCCGGCAGTCCAGCGCCCCGCGGAAAATGCCGGGGAAGCACAATACATTATTAATCTGATTCGGATAATCGCTTCGACCCGTTGCCAGTACCGCAACCAGCGGCTCCGCAACCTCCGGATCGATCTCCGGCTCCGGATTAGCCATCGCAAAGACGATCGGTTCAGGGGCCATGCGCCTGACATCGTCCGGCTTAAGCAGATTGGCGCGGGACACGCCGATGAAGACGTCAGCTCCATCAATCACATCGGACAGCGAGCCGCGCTTGCTTTTCGGATTTGTCTTGGCGGCAATCCGCTTATGCGCCGGATGGTCATCATGCTCGCCGGCGATCAGAGCGCCCGCTTGATCCACCGCCACAAGCTCGGTCACTCCCGCCGCCAGCAGCATATCGATGCAAGCCGCACCGGCGGCACCGACGCCGCAGACGACCACCGATACCTCCTCGATACGTTTGCCGGTGAGGCGAAGCGCATTCAACAGACCCGCCAGCAGCACGACAGCCGTACCGTGCTGGTCATCATGGAAGACCGGAATATCGAGCTCCTCCTGCAGGCGCCGCTCAATCTCGAAGCAGCGGGGAGAGCTGATATCCTCCAGATTAATGCCCCCGAACATCGGCGACATCGCTTTGACAATCGAAATTATTTCCTCTGTATCCTTTGTCGCCAGGCAAATCGGGAACGCATCCACATCGGCAAATTGTTTAAACAGCACCGCTTTACCTTCCATGACCGGGATAGCCGCTTCCGGCCCAATATCCCCAAGGCCCAGCACTGCGGTGCCATCCGTGACAACCGCTACCAAATTGCGTTTCGCGGTGAGAGTAAACACCTTGGACGGATCGTCGCGTATCGCCATGCATACCCTGGCCACCCCAGGTGTGTAAACGCGGGAGAGATCCTCCCTGTTCTTGATAGGGATCTTGGGAGTGACTTGAATTTTGCCGCCCAGATGAGCCAGAAAGGTGCTGTCCGACTCATTCACGATCCGAAGGCCGGGAAGAGCCCGGAGCGCCCCGGCGAGCTGTTCGTGTACGTCTACATTCAACTGCACGGTAATGTCGCGGACCGTTACATCCCTGGAAGCGCGGATCACATCGACTGCGACAATATCGCCGCCTCCTTGATGTACAACTGCAGCGATATCACTGAACTTGATGAGCGACAAATCCATCTCAATACGAAAAATAATCGTTGTGCTGATCGCCATCGACTGCTGTACACCTCCTGTTGTTCATTATTATGAACAACGTTTATTATTATGATTGAGATTATTCTTTCATACATCCTACTCTCTGTCAATATAAAAAAAGATCCCTTTTCCGGGGCGCTTCCGAAAATGGGATCCGCGGGCTCGCCTGCAACCACCATGCGCCTGCCTCGCGAGCGCCTCAGACGGCAATGGACAGCAGCTGGGCGAGGGCCTTAACCTCGCGTATGGCTTCCATCTTCTTGCCTTCCCAATGGTGAATGGGCATGGAGCAGCTGATCGCTGCGGCAGCCTGCCGGCTGCGGTCGAATATGGGCGCGGCTACGCAGCAGAAGCCCATAACCCCTTCCTGAATATCCATGGAGCAGCCGCTTGCGCGCACCTCCTCCAGCTCTTTGAGCAGCGCTTCGCGCGAGCCGATTGTATGCACCGTGATCTTGCTGAGCGTCTCCTGCGGCAGGATTGCCCGCACCTCCTCCTCGCTCCTGAAGGCCAGCAGCGACTTGCCAAGCCCGGTCGCATGGGCGGGGAAGCGAATGCCGGCGCCCGATACCATCTGCACCGGGGATGGCGCTTCGACCTTCGCCAGATACTGCACATCCCCGCCGTCCAGCCTCGCCAGCTGGATGGACTCCTGCAGCCGGCGGACAACCGGCTCCGCATTGCGCTTGAATTGGTCGATCAGATCATATTGGCGGAAGTAAGCGCCTCCGAAATCGCCCATGACGCTCCCTAGCGCGTAGGTTTCGTTCCGGTCGCGGTCAATCCACCGCAGCCGCTCCAGCGTGCTGAGCAGCGAAAACAGCGTGCTTTTGCTGATTTCAAGCCTTCTGGAGAGATCCGACAGCTTCCATACATACGGCTCCTCCGCGAGCAGCGCCATAACGGCATGTGCTCGGTCAAGAGCCGGCACAGCATATTTTTGATTCATAATCTCGTTCCCTCTTTCTTCCGTCTCATCTCTAACGCTGTACACTCTGTATGCTATCCTTGCATGATGGGCATTCGCTGATTATGCAGATTAAATAGGCGAATAAATTATAAACCCTTGTTCCGTATTTCGAACAAAGCCATCGTATCATGCCGGCCCAGTTCAGTCAATTCACCTTCTTGAACTTGAATCGTGATTTTTCCAAGAAATAGACAGTCTTCGACCTTCGGCGGTGCAGCCTGGTTTCTCCCCTCAGAAATATAAGCAGCGCATCATGAAATTTTATACGTTCATATATTTTAAGACATTCACAACTTCTTAAGATGTAATCTGGATGAACGCTCAGGTATAATAATAAATGCTGGGGAATGCTACATATAAAATTCCAAAATCATTCAGGAGGAGATCGAATTATGAACACATTCGTTTACCATAATCCAACCCGGCTGGTTTTCGGCAAGGGGACGCTTGAGAGACTTTCTGATCTGGTCAAGCCATACGGAAGCAAGATACTTGTCGTTTACGGAGGAGGCAGCATCAAACGCAATGGCATCTACGATAACGTCATGCAGCAGCTCCGCAGCATCGGTGCCGAAATTCACGAGCTCGGCGGCGTGGAGCCAAACCCGCGACATACCACGGTGAACAAAGGTGCGGATTTGTGCAAGAAGGAAGGCATTGAGTTCATCCTTGCCGTCGGCGGAGGAAGCGTCATCGATTGCGTAAAAGCCATTTCGGTCGGAGCCAAATATGACGGCGATGCCTGGGATATCGTCACGCGCAAAGCTGAGCCGAAGGCCGCGGTTCCTTTCGGAACCGTGTTGACGCTCGCCGCAACCGGCTCCGAAATGAATAGCGGCTCCGTCATTACCAATTGGGACACACAGGAGAAATACGGATGGGGCAGCAATTTGACATATCCGCAATTTTCTATCCTTGATCCCGAATCCACCAGCTCCGTACCCAAGGACCATACGATCTACGGCATCGCGGACATCATGTCCCATCTGTTCGAGCACTATTTCAACCATACCGCCAACGCACCGATCCAGTCGGCGTTTGTTGAGTCCCTGCTGCGCATCGTAATTGATGCGGCTCCCAAACTGATCGCCGACCTGCACAGCTACCAGCAGCGCGAAACGATTTTGTACAGCGGCACAATGGCTTTGAATGGCATGCTCTCCATGGGTACAGTAGGCGACTGGGCAAGCCATAATATCGAGCATGCGGTCAGCGCGGTCTATGATATCCCGCATGGCGGAGGACTTGCCATCTTGTTCCCGAACTGGATGGGGCATGTCCTGGATGCCGGCGTTCCCCGCTTCAAGCAATTTGCCGTAAATGTGTTCGGAGTCGATCCTGCTGGCAAATCCGACCGTGAAACCGCGCTTGAAGGCATACAGGCGCTCCGCGCCTTCTGGAACTCGATCGGCGCCCCAAGTCGGCTGGCTGATTACGGAATCGGCGACGACAAGCTTGACATCATGGTCGACAAAGCGATGATTAACGGTCCTTTCGGCAACTTCATGAAGCTGGACCGCGAGGATGTCCGGGCTATTTACGTGAGCTCCTTGTAAAAGTTCTTTCATAGGATTCGGCAGTATTTGGAGGCAATAGTTTTAAATATAATTTTTGGAAAAAGAAAACTTGCACACCGGGTGTGCAAGTCAGGCTGTCGAGAAAGTCTCGACAGCCTTTTCTATCCCCATTTAATTTAACACGACACCGCGTTAATATGATATAATATAGGTAACTTATACCGAACGGATGGTGCCTCCTATGTTACGTTCTAACCGTGATAAACAACAGCATTATGAGTTGGTTTCCATTGAAGATTTAGTCCCAGCCGACCATCTGCTGCGGAAGATCGAGACGTACATCGACTTCTCCTTCATTGATGAGAAGGTTCGTCATCTTTACTCCCAGGATAATGGACGACCTGCCATTGATCCGCTTGTTTTATTCAAGATGATTTTTCTCGGCTATTTCTATGGCATTCGTTCTGAACGCCAGTTGGAGCGTGAAATTCAGACGAACCTGGCCTATCGCTGGTTTCTGGGGCTTGGCTTAATGGAACGCGTTCCTGACCATACAACGATTAGTTGGAACCGCCGGACACGATTTAAAGATACGTCGATCTTTCAAGATATCTTCGATGAGATTGTACTTCAGGCCGTCTCCCATCGCATGGTTGGTGGCCGTGTACTCATTTCCGATTCGACGCATGTAAAGGCAAACGCCAACAAGCACAAGTACACAAAAGAGCATGTACAGCAAAACACGCGCGATTACGTGGAGGAACTCAATGCGGCCATTGAAGCAGACCGGAAGGCACACGAAAAAAAGCCTTAAAACCACGGGAGGAGGTGAACGAGGACAAGGAAGTGAAGGTCAGTACGACGGATCCGGACAGTGGTTATATGATCCGTGACGGGAAGCCGGAGGGATTCTTTTATTTGGACCATCGTACCGTCGATGTGAAATACAACCTGATAACCGATGTCTTTGTTACCGCTGGCAACGTGCATGATTCCGTCCCGTACCTCTCCCGTTTGGACCGTCAACGTGAACGATTTGGTTTTGCCGTAGAAGCTGTGGCACTCGATTCCGGCTATTTGACGGCTCCGATTTGCAAAGGACTTGAAACCAGAAAGATATTCGGCGTGATTGCCCATCGTCGTTTCCATTCCAAACAGGGCTTGTTTCATAAATGGGAATTTACCTACGACGCGGAGCGCAATGTCTACCTGTGTCCGCAAAAGCAAGAACTACCCTACAAAACGACAGACCGTAAAGGCTACCAACACTATGCTTCCGATCCAAAGCAATGCGCAACCTGCCCGATGGTGGAGAAATGCACCCACTCCCGCAACAAGCGAAAAGTGGTGACGCGCCACGTTTGGGAAGCAAGTAAGGAACAGGTGCGGATGAACCGGCTCAGCAAATCCGGTAAACAGTTGTACCGCAAACGAAAAGAGACGATCGAGCGAAGCTTCGCGGATGCTAAAGAGCTCCATGGGTTTCGCTATTGCCGTTTGCGGGGGCTGCAGAATGCGACCGAACAAGCACTCATGACCGCAACGGTCCAGAACATGAAGAAGATTGCTCTCCAGCTAGAAAGGAGGGCTTCGAAGGGATAATGCCCCCTTCGAAGCCCTAGGAAACAGAATATATTCAAAAAAAAGAAACCCAGCGTTAAAAATGATGGGTTTCTCGACACTCTGACTTGCACACCGGGTGTGCAAGTTTTCTTTTTTTATTAACAGCCCATGAAGCGGACGCCCCCATTAAACTCCGATCGTCCTGCGACAAGATCTGACTTCTAAAAAAATCCCCCCTGGAATCGGAATCCAGAGGGGATGAGACGACTATTATCATTTGACGAAGCTGAAGCTATTCTTAAATACGGTTCCCCGCATTATTCGATGACCGGTCACCGACCGCACTGATCAAGAGAATGATGGCGCTAATGATATGCATAATCATCCCGACAATAGGTATCCATGCAATCAAGGAAGTAACAATTCCCACTATGCTTCCGATCTTCCCTGAACGTTCTCTGAAACAGAAGAACAAGGTAACTAGATGCAGCACAAACATAAAGATCAACGGGGAATAGGACATTGAGATAACGAATATACCCCCGATAATCGGAATTCCCAGACACGCTTCCAAAATGGCGGAAATAAATCGCAAGACCCGTGAAATTTTCATTGGCAGCTTCACCTCCAATCTATGGCGCCATCTCCAGAAACTTGGATGTCGGATTCTTATCTATCGCGGTACGCATGGCATACTCATTCTCGAATAAAGCGACGTAATTATCCTTCTTATCCTTAACCAGCGAAGAGTTGATCCGGAATTTGGAAGGGTCAATCTTGTCATCCACGATCCAGCGGGCAAATTGGAACTGCATCCGGTGAAGCTGAATCTCCACACCGTACTCCGCTCTCATCCGGTATTCAAAAACCTCAAACTGCAGCTGGCCGACCACACCCAGAATCGTTTCGTCAAAACCGCTTGTGGAATGAAAGACCTGAATGGTCCCCTCTTCGGTCAACTGATCGATTCCTTTCTGGTACTGCTTGTGCTTCAATGCGTTCTTGACGGTCACCTTGGCGAAAAGCTCCGGCGAGAAGGTTGGAAGCTCATCGAAGATAATCTCGCTTCCTTGGGAAAGCGAATCTCCAATCCGGAAAATACCGGGATCGAATAGTCCAATAATATCGCCCGGATATGCCGATTCGACAATATCCCGATCCTGAGCCAGAAACTGCTGCGGCTGCGCGAGCTTGATTTCTTTACCCACGCGCGTGTGTCGAACGCTCATTCCGCGCTCGAAGCGGCCGGAGCAGATGCGCAGGAAGGCGATCCGGTCACGGTGAGCCGGGTTCATGTTGGCCTGGATTTTGAACACATATCCGGAAAACTTCTCATTCGTCGGGTCAAGCGGCCCGTCTGTCGTATTGCGAGGCGTCGGGGACGGCGCAAGCTGCAGGAAGTTCTCCAGAAATGTCTGCACACCGAAATTGTTAACTGCACTGCCGAAAAACAGCGGCGTCAGTTCGCCGGCGCGCACTTTCTCAAAGTCGAACTGGTCGCCTGCAACATCCAGCAATTCGAGATCCTGAACGAGCTGGTTATGCAAATAATCGCCGGCCATCTCACGAATGATCGAATCATTGTAATCATCCACTTTGCGCACAGAGATGCTGGAATGATCATCATTGCCCTTGAACAGCTCAACCTGGTTCTTCATCCGGTCATAGACGCCGCAGAGCTCACGCCCCATACCGATCGGCCAGTTCATCGGGACCGCCCGGATACCGAGAACGCGTTCCAGTTCCTCCATCAAGTCAAAGGGGCTTTGGCCTTCGCGGTCCAGCTTGTTGATGAACGTAAAGATCGGAATTCCCCGCTTGCGGCAGACCTGAAACAGCTTGATCGTCTGCGCCTCGACGCCTTTGGCCACGTCGATAAGCATTACTGCGCTGTCCGCGGCAGTCAAGGTCCGGTAGGTGTCCTCACTGAAATCCTGATGGCCCGGGGTATCCAGAATATTGACCCGGTGCCCATTGTAGTCAAATTGCATGACGGAAGAGGTGACGGAAATACCACGCTGCTTCTCGATTTCCATCCAGTCGCTTGTTGCATGACGGCTTGCTTTACGCGCTTTAACCGTTCCGGCAAGACGTATTGCACCACCGAACAGCAGCAGCTTCTCCGTCAAGGTAGTTTTCCCCGCATCCGGGTGGGAGATAATGGCGAAGGTCCGCCGCTTATCCACTTCTTGCTTGATTTCGTCCTTTAAACTTTTACTCATTACCCTGTTCCCTTCGTTTTTACGTAACGCTGCTTGCCTTCAACTAACATATGCAGCAAAGCATCGATCCGTAATATCACATAAGGATATTGGGACCGATGCGAGTGGACTTTTATGGTGAAACTACTATTTGGAGCTTCCCGATATCCAGATGACGTTATCCTCATCCTGGCCGTTTACCGGCCACCAATGATAACCGTCCTCGGCAAGGAGCTTGTCCGTTTGCTCGGGTCCCCATGAACCGGCCGGGTAAAACTGCAGACTGTCGTCATCTTCTCTCCATGCCTCGGCGATCCGGTCAACGAACGACCAGGCCTGGGCCACTTCATCCCAACGGGTGAAGTAAGTCGACTCGCCGCGCGCAGCATCATAGATGAGACGTTCATAAGCCTCCGGCGTATTCAAGCCGACCTGGCAGCTTTGGCAGAACTCCATTGCAACCGGCTGTACAACATTGTCGACGCCCGGTTTTTTGGCATTGATTTTGATGTAGATGCCTTCCATCGGATTAACGCGGATGACGAGCAGGTTTGGTGAAAGATCATGGCGCCGCGCGAACAGAATATTGTCAGGCACGTTTTTGAATTCGATGACGATTTCTGTTGTCTTGACCGGAAGCCGTTTGCCGGTGCGGATGTAGAAGGGCACGCCAGCCCAGCGGAAATTATCCGCAAACACCCTGGCTGCAAAGTAGGTCTCGGTTTTGGATTCCGGATTCACGGAGTCTTCCTGCCGGTACCCGCTCAATGACTTCTCCTTGGCTGAGCCCTCTGAATATTGGCCCCGTATAACATTCTGCTTCACTTCCTCGCCGCTAGCGAAGCGGCGGAGCGAGCGGAATACTTTAACCTTCTCGTCGCGGATATCCTCGGGATGAAGCCTGCTCGGCGGCTCCATGGCAATCATCGCCAGCATTTGCAGCAAATGATTCTGCACCATGTCGCGCAGGGCGCCGGATTTATCATAATAGCCTCCCCGTTCTTCAACGCCGACGGTTTCGGACAATGTAATCTGCACATTGGCGATGTGCTTGTTATTCCAGAGCGGCTCGAAGAACGCGTTGGCAAAGCGGATAACCTCGATATTCTGAACCATTTCCTTGCCCAGGTAGTGGTCAATCCGGAAAATTTCCTCTTCCTTGAACACATGACTGAGCTGCTCGTTCAGCTCGCGGGCAGATTGCAAATCATAACCGAACGGCTTCTCGATAACAAGACGGTTCCATCCCTTGGATTCCAGCAGGCCGCCATCACGCAGATTGAGCGATACCGGTCCAAACAGCTCAGGAGACAAGGCCAGATAGAACAGGCGGTTGCCGGGAATGTCGAATCTGGCGTCAAGCTCTTCCGTCAGGTTGTTCAGCGCCCGGAAGCCGTCCAGATTATTGATGTCGAGCGACATATAGACAAAATGCTGCGCAAATTTCTGCCAAGTCTCATCGTCGCCCTGCTTGTACCGACAAAATTCGCCGATGGAATCATAAACGTCAGTACGAAATTCTTCATTCGTACGTGGTCTGCGGGCCAGCCCCACTACGGCAAAATCCTCGGCCAACTTGCCTTCTTTATATAAGCTGAAGAGCGCAGGAAAAAGCTTCCGCCGCGCTAAATCACCTGTAGCGCCAAACAAATAATAAACCGCGCCCGCTGCGGCAATTGATTCATGGTTGCTCACGTCGGTCATTCCTCATTCTCTCTTATGTATTTTTAAGCAGCAAAGCCGAATTCCTACATCGATCATGTTATGTAGTTTAGCATATCAGAACGAGAGATGCTATTCATCAGCCCATAAAAAAATCTGATCCTAGCCTCAATAAATCCTAATTCCCTGCGGAATAATCACCCGTTATGAGCGGCACTCCGATTACCAGCTCTCCTTCGTCCCCGGACATAGAGTGGACCTGGGCAATCTGCATATTCACACTTTGAGTGCCGCTCATGATTTCCGAGCGCAGCTTCGGGCTCAAGTAGGTGACGCTCCGCGTATTTCCGTCATCATAGGATTCGATTTGCTTGGCAGCAGCAAGCCTGGCGAATGCTTTCGCCGAAGCGCCCGCGGCAGGCATGGCGCGGACGGTAAAGCTCCCCTTTAGCGGAACTTCCTCTTCCACTGCCATCTCCTCGATTTCGGCGGCCGATGCTTTTATGATATCCAATTTGCTGCCTTTATCCGGCTGCAGCAAAATAATTAATTGCACGGGTGCATTCCCGTCCTCTTGGATAGACGCTCCCTCGGACGGATTCTTCTGACGATCCGCCTGTTCCTGATACCAAATCGTAACGGCCGGGTTGTCCGTCCCGCCGCCAATTGATCCTTGATATGCTTCGCCAAGCGGGGAGCTAATGGGGGACATTACTATATGAAGCCTTTCCGCCAAACGATTGGCAGTGTCTGCAGCAGCTTCTCCATCCCAGCGAAATGTCCAGCCCGCCTGCTGCGCCCCCTCTGCGAATTCGCGGTCACCCCATCCCCAGAAGGCAGTGAAATCCGCGAGCAGATGGCTGCTCTCAGAACCATCAGGCTGATTCTGGCTGGCCTGCCATAATCCTGCCGCTGCCGCCAATGTAACGACAATCAGAGCGGCAAAAATGCCTGTCCGGTTTTTCAATCCGGGTCCTTGGTCCTTCTTCGTATGCGTCTTGACTCCCATGAACAAATTCCTCCTTAAGCATCAGCTTCAAAACGCGTCTGGAGTGGGTAAGTAACCATACACATCCGTACCTGGTTGAATACACTGTTGAAAAGCAATCAGGGAGGTATCAATCTAAGGATGGGATTCAGTTTCCCGCTTCATGAGGAGCATGTCAACCGATTTTGCGGAATGCCCGTATGCATTATAACCCACGATGGCAGTCGGCATGTCGGCATTTTGAGCAGATGCGAAGGCGGCAGGGTATATTTAAACGAAAGACCCGACCAAGTGCTGAGCACTTCAGCAGAGTTACAGAGCGGACTCCTGAACGTACCCCATATATCCAAGAAAAAAGGCAAATCCACAAAATTGAAAACAAAGGCCGCAATCCCGCAGACAGCCAAGGCGCAAGTCAAAGCTTTCGGCCCGTACGGTTACGGATATGGCTACAATCCATTTGTTGAATCATTTATTGATTTATCATTGATTGCGTTCTTGTTTCTTCTTATATAAGAATGTCAAGCAGCAGATGAATGGCCAGAAACAGACAGCCCGCGCGCCATCTTGCACAAAAGCCGCGAGGGCTGTCTTCTCTCGCAGGCGCTTAAAATATTCAAATATTCCCGGAGGTGATGGTTCATGATCGATCCTGTGTCATCCATTTCGCGTAATCAGCTTTATGCCGTGCAGCCAGCTATTGAGGCTGATCAATATCCATTTACATATGATGGAGAGACTTCTACTTATAACAGGGGCGGCTCTTTCCATAATAGCAGATCCTTCCAGATTCCGCCTCATGCAGGGAAAACAATGAAGCATGCGGCTGATTTTGCCTCATCGTGGCTGAGACAGAGCTTCGAGCTGAGGGCTGCCGCCAATACGCTGGCTAACAAGAGCACCTCTGCTTTTGAGCAGCGTTCGGTTATTTCTACCGATCCTGATGCCGTAACGGGACAAGCCTCATTCGAAGCAAGTCGGGCCTCCTTCGAGGTTCAGGCACTTGCCATCGCCAAACCGCAGCGTAATACCGGTTACGATCTGACCCGATCAGCGCCATCTATTGTCAGCGCCGGAACCCATACCTTTGTTATAGCTGTTGATGGCCGTCAGCGTGTTATTGCCGTATCGGTCGGCACTTCCAGCAGCAACGCCGCTTCGCTTGGCAAGATACGGGATGCACTCAACAGCGCTAAGTTCGGGATTACCGTGCTGGTTAGGGAAGATACAGCCGAAGGCACCGTCAGACTCGAGGCGGAAGCAGATAAGACAGGTGCGGAATATTCTTTTTCATTGACTGATCTTGGCGGCAGCGCGATTGCGGCAACCGGCATCGGCACTGTTGCGGTCCCCGGAACAAACGCGGAGTACCGTCTGAATGGCGACCAACCCCGGAATTCCCATAGCAACGAAATTCTGCTTCAGGACGGCAAGGCCTCCATTCAGCTCAGAGATACAACCAAGTCTCCTGTGAAGATCAGTATCGGCTACAATGAGAAAGCCATATCTGAGCAGCTGACAGCTTTGTTAAATCAAGCCAACAAGCTTAATTCGGCCTATGACGACGCCTCCGATTATTTGAATAAATCGCTCAAGCAAAGCGTGGATCAGCCATTAAAAGAAGCTGCGTCGGCCCGCATCGGAATCTGGCAATCTGCCACCGGTGAATGGAAATTGAATGAAAAAAAACTCAGTGCGGTTATTGCCGGGCAGCCGGAAGAGGTTCGGCGGATCGTCACCGGGCTGGACGGGATAGCACCGCGGCTGGCCAAGTCTCTGGCCCGCTTCGAGCAGCTGCCCGCCGATGCCTTATTAAGCCCTTCCTCCCCGGAATTCCAATCCTTTATGGCCTATCAGGCCTCCATGCAGTCCTACCTGCAGCTGCAAATGAATGGAGTGCTCGTCAATTCCACCATTTGAAGAGTGAAAAGAACATGCAGGTGGTCCGCCCCCAAGCAGATTATATTAGAGATAAGTACATTAATGAATTTTCACCGTGCGCAGCTCTCGGCGCGCGGTGCGGCGCTGCATGACGGCGGTCGGCCACATGCTGCCCTCAAGCGCCAGCTACAGAAGCAGCACATCAACAAGCGTGCCTGCACGCGGTCCTGACGGTCCGGCCGGAATCCGGATCAGTCCTTCCGCGTCCGGGATGGAAGCCATCATGCTCGACTTTCCGAAGGCAAGCGGATCGGCATGCAGCATTCCCTGATCCACATACAAGCGGGTCCGCACAAACCGCTCATGCGGAGAGCCTTTCTCATAGGAGGCAGCAAGCCTGGCCGTCATGACCTTAGGCAGCGCTGCTTCCCTGGAGGCGCCCTGCATATGCAGAATCGCCGGCCGGACAAATAATTCGAAGCCTACGAAGCAGGCTCCGGGATTGCCTGACAAGGCAAGCAGCAGCTTGCCTTGCACGATGGCTGCGGAAGTCGGGCTTCCCGGGCGCATCGCCACTTTATTGAACAACAGCCTGTCACCTGCCTGTCCGGACCCTTCATTGGAAGGGTCTTTGTCAGGCTCACCGGAGCGAAGGCCGTGCATAACGGCGGCCATGATATCGTAGTCACCCACCGAGACGCCTCCGGTGGTTACCACGATATCGGCTTGGGCAAGCGCCGAAGCAAGCGCTTGGACGACCGTAGTCCGGTCGTCCGCAAGCCTTCCGAGCGGCAGCGCAACCGCGCCGCTCTGCTCCGCCATTGCCGCGACCATGGCGCTGTTGCTGTCGCGGATGCTGCCCGGCGCAAGCGGAGCTGCAACCGGCAGCAGCTCCGCGCCGGTTGCGAGCACCGCGACGCGCGGGCGCGCAAACACCGGCACATTGGCGTAGCCGAATGTGCCGAGCAGAGCCAGATGGCCCGGCCGCAGCAGCGCGCCGGCCTCAGCAAGCAGGCTTCCCCGTCGGAATTCCTCGCCGGGCGGCGCAATGTTCTGACCGGGCGCGGCGGCGCGTTTCACCCGCACCACCGGCTGCCCGCCCTCCCAGGCGTCCTCCGTCTGCTCCAGCATGACGACGGCGTCCGCCCCTTCGGGAACTGCCCCGCCGGTCATGATGCGCACGGCGGTTCCCTGCTCAACGGCCACTGGGGCAAGCTCCCCTGCGGCCACGGCGTAAACCACGCGCAGCGCCGCCGGAGCCTGCGGCGAGGCTTGCGCCGTATCGGCGCTGCGAACGGCGTAACCGTCCAGTCCCGACCGCGCAAAGGGCGGCCAGTCGCAGCTTGCGCGCATCTGCTCCGACAGCCGCCGGCCGGCAGCCCGTTTAAGCGGCACGATTTCGTGCCCGCCAGTCCGGACTGCCTCAAGTACAAGACGCGCCGCTTCATCCACCTTCACCGCGCGCCTGTCAAATCGCGACGATCCCTGCAGGTCCTGCACAATCGTCCTCCTCCTGCTGCTGTCATCCAGGCTAGGCTGTATAATGATGACGCTACCAATTGATTTTGCCATGCATGCGTGCTAACCCTTCAATTGTATCATTACCGGCAGAACCGCTCCATAGCTGGAGCAGAAAAAGGGCTGTCCCCGCATTCGCAATATTATGATAAAGTAATGGTATGACAACTTCTAATTCGAATCCTTCCCGGACCACTTCGGTCTTTGTTTTGCAAATTGTCGGCTTCAAGAACAGCGGCAAAACTACATTAACCGCGGAAATGATCCGGCGCTTCAAGGGGCTTGGCTTCAAAGTCGGCACCGTCAAGCATGATGCCCATCATTTCACGATTGACACGCCGGGCACGGATACGTGGAAGCACCAGCAAGCCGGTGCGGATGTCACAGCTATCAGCTCGCCCGAGCGCAGCGCCATCATGAGAAACAGCCCGGAGCCGCTTCATGGGCTTTTGGCGCAGATGGCCGATATGGATATCGTTTTTGTCGAAGGCTTCAAGCACGAGCTATATCCCAAGCTTGTTCTGCTGAAAGAACCGGAGGATATAAAGCTTCTGCTTACGCTTCATGCCGTAGCGGCGGTCGCAGTTTGGCCGTCATTTTGCATACCAGCTGCGAATTGCGTTGTACCGTCGGATACTCCGCAACCGATTACCGATCATGTTTCCGCCGCCGCGTCATTCTCTCTGGAAGAAGACCGGAAGTTGTTCCAGCTGGAGGATTTAACCGGTATATTTCAATGGATTCATGCTCAATTGATGAAGCATCGTGAGTGAGAGTGAGTGAATACGGGGATGGGGCGATATCCTTGAGAATGGATAAAAGCCGCTTCCCCAACTAAACGGGAACGGCTTCCATGTTTTTCCTCTCATGCGGTCACAGCTTCAATGCGGCACAGTCCATAATTAAATTAATCCGCCAACCCCTGCTTATGCGCATAAATCGCGGCTTGCGTACGATCATCCACACCCAGCTTGGCAAAAATATTCGTCACATGAAATTTGACGGTCTTGATGCCGATAAACAGCGTTTCGGCAATCTCCTGGTTGGACTGTCCTCTGGCTACGCATTTCAATACGTCCATTTCCCGCTCGGTCAGCTGCTCATGCGCAGGGCGCACCGAGTCTGCCTTGGGCTGGCGAAAACGGTTCATCATCTTCGCGGCAACCTGCTGCTCCAGCACTGACTGCCCTCTTGCGGCAGCGCGGATCGCATCGGCGATTTCGTTTGCGCGCGAGGTTTTGAGCAGGTAGCTGAAGGCCCCTGCCTCTATAACCGGATACATTTTGCTGTCGTCCAGATAGCTGGTTAATACAATGACTTTACAGTCGGGATACAGCTCCAGCAGCTTGCGTGTCGTCTCGACCCCGTCCATCCCTTCCATAACCAGATCCATCAGAACAACATCCGGCTTATAGGCCTGGGCCAGACGGATGCCTTCCATGCCGTTGCTCGCTTCACCCACAACTTCGATGCCGTCCTCGGTATTAAGCACAGCAGCCAACCCAATTCTCACCATCTCGTGATCGTCAACAAGCAGCACTTTAATCGGTTGTTCCAATATATCCACTGAATTCGTCGCCTCCATCAAGGTGCGATTCCCCTCTCTTCATTGAACCGTAACCGGAACCTTAATGTCAATATGCACGCCTTGTCCGGGTGCAGAAGTCAGACGTATGGAACCCCCGAGCACATTGACGCGCTCTTCCATCGTCAGCAGCCCGTACGAGGTTTGTTTCTTCGCTTCCAGATCAAATCCGACCCCATTGTCCTGAAAGGTGAGCTGCACATCATTTCCATAACCCTTCAGCCGAATCAGAACCTGCTCTGCCTTGGAATGTCGAAGCGTATTGGATAATGCCTCTTGAGCGATCCGGAACAGATGATCCTCCGCCTCTGAGTCGAGCATAATCGAATCATCCACTTCCAGCGTAATGTGCATCGGCACCTTCTGTTTCAACTCCTCGACCAGACTGTATAAAGCCTGCCCCAGGTTCTTGCCGTCCAGATGAATGGGCCGAAGATGAAGCAGCAGCGCTCTCATCTCGGATTGGGCGACAGATGCCATTTCTTCAATCAGCTGCACCTGGCGTTTCGCCCGCTCCCAATCCTTCTCCAAGGTACGGCTGACCGCCGTTGCCGTCATCGAAATCGCGAATAACTGCTGGCTGACCGCATCATGAAGCTCCCGCGCAAGCCGTTCCCGCTCCTGAATAACAGCCGAGAAGCGGACCTGCTCGGTCCATACTTCCTGATCCTTGGTCATTTCATCCACAGTTCCCGCTTCATGATCTACGGAAGGAAGCGTCACACGCTGCTTCTTCCGCCGCTGCTGATCGGTTAACCGTTTGATAGCGGCCCGCAGTTTAATTCCCTGCAGATAGCTGTAAACCGCAGCAGCAGCAAGTCCAACCCCAATCACGGAAAGACCGATAGCGGCCGCCTTCGTTTGCAGAGCGAACAGCTGCACATAGTTCGTTCCCTGCATGACCAGTACAATCAATCCAAGAATGACGAGCAGCCATATGACTGTCTCGGCGGCATTTCCCCGTTTACCCTGATCCCGGACTCCCTGAGGAATTCCGCCATCATTGCGCAGCATGGATGGAGCTTGACGCTGCCCTTCCGTATTCGCGCTTTCCGGTTTACGTGAATGGCCATCCGGCGGCAAATCCGCAGGCGACTTGTCAGCCATTAAAGGTTGCTCCTCTCTATGTAAAGAGCATAAAGACAAGCCACAGCCGGCGCTTCTTTTTGAAGCCCCGACTGCAGGTTTGTTTATGCTTATTCTTCTGTAACACTTGCTTTCTCAAGCGATGGCGAGGATGAAGAAGGGTTCAGCTTGTTTTTAAGCGCCTGCAGCTGCTCTTCCACCTTCAATTGTTTCGAAGGATCCACGATCCCGGCAGAAGTGCTGCTGCCGTGCGTGCTGAATGGAACGCGCATTACATCGGCTTCCGCTTCCAGCTGCATAATTTTCTCTTCCATCCGGCCAAAGCCGCGCGATGCATTACCGCTTTCGATGGAATGAACGGTTGTTACCTGCGCCATTTGCTTCTTGGCTTTCGCCATTTGAGCGCGGGCCGCCAGTTCATTGCGTTTGTTGCGAAGCTGGTAGAACTCATCCTTCATGCCGTGCAGCTGCTGCATGAGCTCTTCTGCCTGCGCTTTTGCCCCGGCATGCATTTCACCATATTCCGTTACTTTTTGATCGAAGAAAATTTTCTCTTCCAGCAGCTTGCGTGCAAGCTCTTCCTGTTCGGCGCGAATGGCCGTTTCAGCTTTTGCCTCCCGGTCTGCCGCGCTGCGGACTGCTTCGTCCAGGCGCTGTTTCATGCGGCGCTCGTTGGCCATTTGCTTGGCGACGGTCAGCTCTGCCTGATGAATCTCGGCCTCCATATCCCGCAGATACTGATTCAGCATCACCACCGGATCCTCCATTTTATCCAAAAGCTCATGCATCGATGCCTTCGTCATATCTTTCATACGTTTAAATATACTCATTTTTAAAACTCTCCCTTCTCTTGCTTGGCTAGTTTGGCTTTCAGTTCGTCAATTTCACGGCGCAGCGCCTTGATTTCCAGCTCTTCCATCATCGCATCCAGATTGGATGCAGGCTGCCCCTGCTGCCAGTTGGCAGAACCGCGTTGGGGACCGGATGGAGGTATGTTCGGGTTCGGGTTTGTATTCGTATAAGAACCGTTATATCCCGGGCCTTGGCCTGGATTGGAGTAGTAGCCTCCACCATTATTCCAGCCACCGTTATTGTAGTTCCCGCTGCCATAACCGCCTGGACCGGGACCGAATCCGCCTGGGCCAAATCCATTATAGGGGATAGGCTCCTTGGGAACGACCAGACCGGCTAATATATAAACAACAATTAAAGCGCCGCTTGTAAACACAGTCAGGACAATCAGAAGAATCCGCAGCAGTGTCGCATCAACATTGAGCATCTCGGCGATGCCGCCGCATAATCCGAAGAGCTTCTTGTCCCGTCGCGACCGATACAGTTTCTTCATGACGATTTCCATCCTTCCTGCTGTAATTTGCGTTTCAGCTGTTCCATTTCCCGCTCGATGGCCGACTGGATCGTAGAGCCCGCTTCAGAGAGAAATTCTGCCCCGGCCCGGCGTATTTCACGCAGGCTTTTAGCTTCCAGCTCCATATCGGTGATGCGGTCCTCCAGCCTGCGGAACATGCCTGATGGCTGCTGCCCGGGAGCGGCTGCTGTAGGGCCTCCGGCATAGCGGGCATTCATCCGCTGCTGCAGTCGAAGCGACTCCATCCTTGCGGCGTAATACTCACGTTTATCGTAGACAGCCTGATACTCGCTGCGCAGCTCACGCAGCTGCTGCTCAAGGTCCTGAATGTTGTTAAGAGTCTGTTCATACAATTCGCGATACTGCAGGGCGCGTTCTTCGCTTCCCGCTTTATCCTGCAGCGCAATGCGCGCTACCTGTTCTTCGCCGGCCTTCAGAGCGATAATCGCTTGCTGCTCCCGTTTTTCCTTCATTTGCTCGGCTTGCAGCCATTGGTTTTTCAGGTGGTTCCCGTGCCCCATATATTGTTGATACAGCCGCTCGGCCTGGATGATCTCTTCACGCGTCGACCATAGAAATTGATCGATCAGCTTGACCGGATCTTCCGCTTTCTCCAGCCGCTCATTTAATGTCGCGACTGTCAAGTCACGAACCCTGCGAATAATACTCATCGGTATACCTCCTTAGTCCCGTTGTTCTTGCTTCCTTGCTGACAGCGCATGTATTTAAACACGTTTCTCACGTTTGAAAATGGATACGCCCCATACGATCAAGCCGATCGCCAGCAAAAGCGTAATCAGGCCCATCATTTTGCCAAGCAGCATGAATGCTCCAACTACAATCAGAATGCCGCCGATCACCTTGCTGTCGTTCTTCAAACCGACAACGCCCAACCCGATCAGTATGAATGGCATCAGGAATCCGATAATTCCTCCGAGATGAATACCGAAAAAATTCATTGCCACCAGACCGCCAACAATAACGAGTATAACACCAAGCGCCGATTTTCCGTTCATTGTTTGTGTCACCGCCTTTCGACCTTTTTTATATTTTTGTATTCGTTGATACCTCGCTGCGCTTGAATTTGTTTCACCGCTTTGCTTATGTACTCATTGTAGGTTATTTTCAGGGGTTTCAAAACGGACCCGCGACGGTTTTTGTTCCTAGACCTCAGTCGGGGATACGCCCCACCCGCGGACCGAAAACGGCTCACTTTTCAACTAAACAGCCTTTAAATCTGGGTTTTCATGCATAAGCCGAGCTTCTTAAATGGAAAGTAAACAAAAGTCGTTTGCCGGCAATTGCTGCAATTGATGGTCGGTGCGGTAATGATGGCATATACATTATAACTGATATGCTCTTAACATTTGATAATCAGTAAAAACCCGTGTCTCAAAGGGACACGGGCTGGATAGCTGGACCAAACAGTTATTCCCAGAAAGCCTTTTCTCGCTCGTATTTCTCGCTCGTATTTCAGGAAGGGCATGATCGGCTCGCATGAATTACTATTTCCCAGCCAGGAAGGCATCGAACTGCTCCTGCTTGGCTATGATGATTTTATCAACACCTGCCGCTTTCAATGCGGCCATATATTCCGGCATTACCTTGTCAATGTCAACGGATCCGGTTTCCAACGCTTTCTTATACTGCTTATCGACGTTTGCGATAGCGCCTACCTCGGACTTCACCTCCGCGCTGTCGAATACAAATCCAAGAGCAGGCGACGATTTGGCATTCCTATTAAACTCACGGAATTTTTCCCATTTGTCCGGGTCCTCCGAATCCCACACATAGTTCAGGAACTGGTTTCCAAGCTCCCAGGCTACGCCAGGCGCATACTGCTGGGAATTGGCAGAGGACGTAATAATTTCGCCATTGCGCGTATAATGATCTCCTTCGATGCCAAAGTTGATCAGATTGACGAGCTCCTTATCTGTGTGCAGCAGATTAATAAACATCATCGCGCGCGCCGGGTCCTTGGAGGTCGAGGAAATGGCCAGCATCGAGCCCGCCGTTTCGTCCGTGGACACCGTTTTGCCCGTCAGGGTGATTTGATCCAATTTGCCGGACAGTCCGGCCGCATTGGCTATTTCCGCCGCTTTGCCCGGCTTTATCGGTTCAACGGTAGAGAATACATTGCCGGCTTTATAGGCGTCTCCACTGGCGAGCTGTGTTGTCGCGGCATCGCTGTTCACATAACCCTTTACATAGAAATCGCGGGCCACCTTCAAATAACGTTTGTAGATGTCCAGCTCCTGTTCCATCCGTACTGTGGCATCATCCGAGCTCTTAATGATCGCCCCTGGGATCGTACTGTCACCGAGGAAATCGGTTTCGGCGAAAAAATGGGAAGTGAACAGGCCGCCGGTCGTATACAGCGGAATCATATCCGGCTTCTTTTCTTTGACCACTTTATAAATCGCATCCAGATCTTCAGCTGTTTTTACCGCACTCATATTCAGCCCCAGTTCATCCGCGATATCCTTGCGGTATACAATCCCGCCTGCCGCGGCAAGCTCCTTGTTCGTTGGAATCCCGTAATTCTTCCCTTTGATTTTGGAGCCCTCCAGAAATGCCGGGTCTAACGATTCCAAGATACCCTTGCCATATTCCTGCAGCAGATCATCCGCTGCCAGGTAGGCGCCCTTGGCCACATTCTTGGCGTATCCGTTCCATGCTGCAGTGAATAGTACATCCACCGGCTCGCGGGAAGCGATCATCAGGTTCATTTTATCGTCCCATGCCCCCCAATCAATCGGCATCAGATCGATTGTCGCATTGATTTTGACCTTCAGCAGCTTATTCATGGCCTCTTCCACTTTCTTCTCATCCGGCTGAGGCGGTCCTTCATAAACCACCTTCAGCTCATAGGGCTCCAAATCCGATGCAGGGGCCGCTGCGTTATCTTCTTTGCCTGCTGCATTATTACTGCTTATGGTTTCATTTGCCGGCTTATTTCCTCCGCTGTTATCGTTACCCCCATTATTGCTTGCTCCCCCGCACGCTGTGAGTATCAGAATGATGGCTAAAATCAATATACCTGTCAACGATATTTTACTTTTCGTCTGTTTCATGAGCGGATATACCTCCTTGAACTTTTTTATAGGCTAATCCGGCACCGCCGGTTGCAGCTGAATGGATTAATTGCTCTTATCAATAAATAGCCGAGTCGCTCCGGATTCATTTGAAGCGCATTCACCCTTTTACCGCTCCAACCGTCAGTCCTTTAATAAAATATTTCTGGAAAAACGGATAAGCCAGCACAATCGGCCCTACCCCGATGATCGCCATTGCCATGCGTACCGTCTCACTCGGAAAATTCATCATGCCGCCTGCCTTGGCAATCTCTGCAGCAGCTGTAGGATTGCTCGCCAGATACTGGATATTAGCCATCATTTTATATAACAAATACTGCACCGAGATATTCTCATTATTGGTGATGAACACCAGGCTAAGAAACCAGTCATTCCAATAGTTCAGCGTTTGAAACAGGGCGACCGTGGCAAGCACCGGCAGTGATAACGGCATCACAATTTGAATGAAGATCCTCATCTCGCCCGCCCCGTCGATCTTGGCGGATTCCAGAACGGCAGCAGGAATGGTGGTCTGAAAGAAAGTCCTGACAATAAGCACGAAAAAAGCGGATACGATAAGCGGCATGATTAACGACCATAATGTATCCTTCAAATCCAGCATTTGCACATACACCAGATACCACGGAACCAGCCCGCCGGAGAAGAGCATCGTGAAGAATACAAAGAAGGTGAAAAATTTGGCATGGGGGAAATTCGTTCTGGAGATGGGGTATGCATATAAAGCGATAATGAGCATGCTCAATATCGTTCCGATCACGGTGACCGAGATCGTAATCCCGTAAGAATGAACAATTTGATGAATATCCCGCATAAGGAACTTATAGGCGCTCATATCAAATTGCTCCGGGATGAATTTATAGCCTTCACGAACAACGGACTGCTCATTGGAGAAGGACACCGAGATGATCAGAAGCAGCGGAATAATACATAGGAATGAATAAATAACGAAGAACAGATTAATTCCCCATGATGCCGCAGCCGGCAGTCTATTTTGCGGATTGGACATGGACGGGAGGTTTGCTTTTACAGCTTCCATTCATTTCACTCCTTGGAGACTAGAATAAAGCATTGTCGCTATTAAACCTGCGGACGATCCAGTTGGCCAGAAAGACCAGCACAAACCCTACAACCGACTGCAGCAGTCCCGCCGCAGAAGAGAGCCCAATGTCGCCAACCGTGAGGAAAGTCCGGTATACATAGGTATCGATAACATTGGTAACCGGGAAAAGCACGCCCGAATCTCTTGTCACCTGGAAGAACAATCCAAAGTCCGCATTGAAGATCCTCCCGACCTGAAGCAGCGTCATAATTGTGAGAATCGGCATAATGAGCGGAATCGTAATGCCTGTCATCTGCTGCCACTTGCCTGCTCCGTCAATCGTAGCGGCTTCATAGTATTCATCGTCAATGCCGATAATGGCGGCCATATAGATGACGGTATAATAGCCTATCCCTTTCCACAGATTGACGAGCGGCAGAATGAAAGGCCATACCTCTTTGGTGAAATACCACCGTATGGGATCAAGACCAAGCGCCGGCAGCAGTGTCCCGTTTAAATAGCCATGCTCATCGCTCATAAATCCGAATACCAGGTATGCAATTATAATGTAAGAAAGAAAGTAAGGCAGAAACATAATGGTTTGATGCACCTTGGAGAAGAACCGGTTCTTCATTTCGTTCAGCATAATGGCGAAAGCAACCGGAAAAATCAGGTTCAGCACAATAAACAGGGAATTATAGAGAAGCGTATTGCGTGTAATGATCCAGGCATCCGAGGTTTTGAACAAATATTGAAAATTGGTCAGTCCCGACCAAGGACTGTTCAGGATCCCGTCGGTATAATTAACCGTCTTGAATGCGATAATAATGCCGAACATGGGAATGTAATTATTCAGTACGAGAAGAACAATTGCCGGCAGCATCATCAGATAAAACATCCAGAACTTTCTGATCGTTCGAAACAGAGTGAATTTCCGGACTGTCACACGTCCCGAACTGTAAGCGTTATCAATTACCTCCGGGGTTGCTGCACCTTCCACCGTCTTCATCCTCCTTCTCTTTCTTGATAATTCCATCATAATAAAAAACGATGCCGCGCTCTATCGGCATCGTGACTTGATTAACGCTGTGGTGACCTCTTACTGCACATCCTGATATTTCTTGCGGTATTCCTGCGGTGTGAGTCCGGTTGTTTTCTTGAACAGTTTGGAAAAATGCGAAAAATTGCAGTAACCGACTGACATCGCAATATCGCTGATTTTATGATTGGTTTGTTTCAGCTCAGACTTCGCTTTGGATAAACGCAATTCAACCATGTAATCCGTCAGGGATTGACTGGTTTCCTTCCGAAACAATCTCGACAGATAAGCGGGGTTCAGATATACATGCCTGGCAATCATTTCCCTGTTTAGATCCTTATCCAGATTAAATTCGATGAACTGCTGAACCTTCACAATAGTGTTCGATACCTCTTTTCCCTGAGTGAATAAATAATCCGCAGCTTCATCGATGAATTGCAAGCTCCATGCTTTCATGGTGACCAGCGTCTTCATGGCCGGCTCGCCATCTTTCCAATCCCCATGGGGATACACATCCGAAGGTGCCAGCTGCTTCTTCTGCAGCAGCTGAAACACCATCGTTACGAGACTGTAATAGTAATTGACCATGTAATTATGATCCACCTGCTCATTCCTCAGACACTCAAACAGCTCGATAACCCTTAGCCTGACGTCCTGCTTTTTGCCCTGCTCAATCAATACCGCCCAATCCTGGAAGCTTGGCACCGGTACCGTTAAGCTTTTGGGCTTGGTAAACGCCTCCAGACGTAATACACGGCCTGTCTGACCAACATTGCATCTTTCCATCTCCAATAAAAGCTGTGTGCCGAAGCGCAAATCACCAATCATCACCGGTTCCCCGATATAGCAGGACACCACCCCATACAAATATTTGCTGCATTTTTGAATATATTCCTCACTTCGGGCGTTCAGCTCAGCAGTATGGCTTTCATCCGGGGCATACAGCAGCACAAAAATCAAACCGTTCCGATCGCTGATGACATGCCCGCACCAGTCCTTCAGCAAAATCTCGGCTGCTGCATTCTTCAATGCATAAGCCATAATCTCCTCATCCTGCGCATTCCATTCCTGTTTCCATTCTTCCACACTGATCAGCATGGGCTGAATCCTCTTGCTCATATCCAGCTTCAACCTGTAAAGAGCGAACAAGGGCTCGAGCTTGCCGGCAGTGGCGGGGATCCGCATACTCAGCACATCCTGCCAGAGACGCTCAATCAGAAAAGGAAGCTGTCTGTTCCACTGCTCATAATAAACCTCATACGTTTTATGAAGGGATTCCTTCTGAGCCTGTTCGCGGACACTCTCTATTGCTTTACCCACACTATCCCTCAATAGCTCATGATCTATAGGCTTGAGCAAATAGTTAAAACTGCTCAGCTGAATCGCCTGCTGGGCGTACAGGAAATCGGCATGTCCAGTTAGGAAAAGAGTCGCCGTATCCGGTGAATGCTCATTGACCCAGGTGAGCAGGTCAATTCCGTTCTCATTAGGCATATCAATGTCCGAAATCAGAACATGAATCGGATATTTGGCGAATATCTGCCGTGCTTCTTCCGCATCGTAGGCCTTATAAATATTCAGGATGGGAAGAGCCGACCAGTCAATCCCCTCCACAATCCCCCGAATGGCAATTTCCTCATCGTCAACGACCAACAGATTGAACATCGTCATCCTCCTCGTGCTCTGCTTCTGAATCCATAGCCTGAAGGGGCAGCCTGATTCGTACGGCAGCCCCTCCGCTCGCCGACATATTGTCAAATGCAATATCCGCTTCGCCATGATAGCGCAGCTTGAGCCGCTGGATGACATTGAGAATGCCGAGCCTGCTTGTTTCCGCCTGGGGAAGTACTCCATCGCCGTTAAGCTGCTCCAACACATCATCGGGGAAACCAACGCCGTTATCCTCGACTACAATCGACACGAATCGATTCCCCCCATCAAATACGATGCAGCCTGTCAATTGAATGAAGAATGGCTCCTTCCGGTTGACAAAGCCATGGATAATGGCATTTTCTACAAAAGGCTGGAGGGATAATGCCGGCAGAGTGACCGATTTCAGGCGTTCCGGAATATCGTAACTGCAGTAGAGCTTGTTCGGAAACCGAAACTTTTGAATTTCGATATAGCTCTCAATATGCTTCAGCTCTTCCTCCAGACGAATAGAATCCTGATTTATCCTCATTATGAAGCGGAAATAATCCGCCAGATGGAGCGACATCTTCTTCACCGAGTCATAATCCTTCAACGCGGCGAAATTATAAATTATATTCAGGCTGTTCATATAGAAATGGGGATTGATTTGGGCCTGCAGCTGCTTCAGTTCCATTCGCTGCGCCCGGATTTGTTCTTCATACATTCCAATCTTCAGCAGCTTGATCTGCTGCGCCATATTATTGAAGGTATTGGCCAGAAATACAAATTCTATCGTTTCATTCGTGTGCAGGCGGACGTCAAGAATACCAAGCGACAGCTTTTTCATTCCCTTGATGAGCTGATGGAGCGGATTAAAAATCATTTGCCGGATAAATAGCAGATACAAAACTAACACCAGGATGAAACCGAACGCCATTATATAAGCAGCCTTCTGAAAATAAGGCAGTCCCTGCAGCATATAGCTCTCCGGTATAATGATGCTGATCGTCATATCGGCGACTTTACTGGATCGTTCTATAACCATATATTTCTGGCCGTCAACTTTATTTTTAATAATCTGATAAGGCTTGCTCAGCAGCATCATATCGTTGAGCGGGACCTTAGGGTTCGGGTTTGCCAGCGATTTGGCCAATTGAGTGCCATTGCGGCGGTAAATGGCACTCTCCCCGATGTCCCCGTGATCCCATTGAATCGACAACAAATCCAGCAAATCGGCAATATTGATAATAGCCCCTACATACAGGCCATCAGTAACCTGGAACACTTTGACGAGAAAATCACGCCCTGGCACCAGATCGTCCTCCCAAAGCATCCACTGGCTGACCTCCCCAGGCTTCTGCATGGCAACAATGCGTGCGGTATTATTTTTTAAAACCTGCTGTGTGCTCGTGTAAGGTCCGGAAGTGCTAAAAATGATATCGCTTTCATGAAATAGAAAGACAGTGTCAATCGGTTTGTAAAATCCGATATCCCGGTTAAGCTTATTTAAAATTCTGATCTTCGTCAGTACGTAATTATCGCTTCCATAGGGAAAGGACATAAGCAGACCGGCATCGGAATCCAATACGGCGAGCTTCTTCAAATAATCGTCTACCTCTAGCAGGCTTCGATCGGTTTGGCTGACGAAAATATTGAGGGTATTCTGATACGTTTCCGATACCTTGTCACGGACGATGTTTTTGGCATACCAATTATTGATGACCAAAAAGGCGACAACCGGCAGCATAACCGCAAAAAAGCTGATAATTAATTGGGTCTTTACAGAGCGTCTCAGCGTGGCCCATCCCCTTAGCTCCTAATTAGTGTAAGTCTATCAGGAGGGAATCGGTTAAGCAATAAAGAGTTCGCGGTTAGAACTGTGCGGGGCGTCAAAAAACGGAGGATCTACGGGAGAGTTTTTTACCCGATCGTTTCATTTTTACCGTAAATACGATCGGTTTGTCTTTTATTGTGTGATTGACACGTCTCTCTTATACCCCATAAAATAAGATAAACAATCGGGCTTAAAGGGAGAGACTAAAAATTCGAAAAGGTGAAAAAACAAAGCAGTATGTAATCGAGAAGACTTCTCTTTTACTTAATCAACGCGGCTATTTATCCACCTCTCTGGCTGAAATAACAGATGCTACCGGCTTGCAAAAGGGAGGATTATATAATCATTTCAGAGATAAGGAAGACCTGATGATTGAATCGTTCAAACACTGCTGCATCCTGGTTAATGAACGCGTAGAGTCAGCGATCGCATCTGAAATGACATCGATCGACCAGCTCCTTGCCTTTACAGAGCTTTACTGCAACCTGGATTTTCCCGGCGGATGTCCGATAACCAATGCGGCTGTCGAAGCGGATGCCGTATCAGCTCCCCTGTATCACCATGCACAGGAGGCTATGAAAGGATTATTGATTCGGCTTGAAGAGATTATCGTCACAGGTATAACCAAGAGTGAGATTCGACCAGACGTTAATCCACAAGATACCGCATTAGTCATCCTCTCGGCAATTGAGGGGGGCCTTCTGATGAAAAAGCTCTTTCCTTCCTCTACTTCAATGACAGCGGTCAAGAATCAGCTCGTTCGGTATATAAGTTGTGATTTGAAATAATCGTACGCCAAATGATCAAACAGCTCCGGACAATGATTCAACCATTAAGCTTTCGGGTTAAAGCCAAGTCCACTCATGAAGATGGGTACATCAAATTCTTCTGTACAAGAAAAAGAATTCGTACCCATCCATGATAACGGAACGGACATTATAATTGATGATACACGGGATCCGAAAATCGTTTCACTCGCCTCAGATCGCTCTTTACTGGCAAGACGGCTCTGTTTTTTAGTTCAGCCTGCTTTTAAGAGTACGGCTCCAAATATTCCAGAACACTGCCATCCGGATGCTTAACAACGATGAGCGTTCCTACAGGATTGGATATTGGACCACGGAGAATAGATACCCCATTTTCAGCAAAGAAATTCTGAAAGTCTTTAAGCGAATCCACATAGAGAATATTATGAATATCCGATACAAATGATAATGCTTCATCGGTACCTGCAACAAGAACAAATTGGCCTACTACAGAGAATTCAAGATTAATTTCAGGCGCATTCCAACGTTTTTCACAGGATTTACCGACTAATTTTTCATAATAAGGCAATGCATCATCCCATGTTATTCAAATGAACAGTGACGAATATTTCATTGATTTTCAAAATTACATCTCCCCAAAATACCTCAGCGATTATGTTATATCCTAAGATTCAATTCAAAGTACGTTTCAATAATCAATCCGCTATTTCCGATACCTTTTCCCATGCCACAACCTCATCGATTCTTTTGCTCAACGAATCGCGAATGCCATATGACGCCAATGATCCGACCGGGAAATGAAGGGGCGGTTTCTCGCTGTTGATCATGGTGATTATTGCTTTTACCGCTTTATCCTGCTTCCCTTTTTCCAAGGCATCATAACCTTTGTAGAATGCCTCATATACAGGAGCGTATTCCGGTTTTGACTCGCTCAGCTTTCTTGAACTTCCCATAAATTCTGTTTCGAATACACCTGGTTCTACAATCGTTGTTTTGATGCCAAATGCCGCAAGCTCGTCAGCCATTGCTTTTGAAAAACCTTCTACTGCAAACTTGGATGCAGCGTACATGCTGAATGCAGGGACTGCCCAGACTCCAAAGATGGATGAGATATTGACATAATGCCCTGACTTTTGCTTCTTAAAAATAGGGAGTGTTTCACGAATCACATCAATCATACCAAAAACATTTACATCAAATTGATCTCTAATTTGCTCATCCGTGTATTCTTCAAGCATGCCGAAAAGTCCATATCCCGCATTATTGACAACAATATCGATTTTTCCGAAAACCTCCAAAGCCTCTGCGACCGCAGATTGAATCTGACCTTTTTTAGTCACATCCAGTGCCGCAATATGGACATTCTCAGGTGATTTTTCCTTCAAATCAGCAATTGAATCAATATTACGTGCAGTCGCGACAATTTTATCACCCGAATTGATCAATTGCTCCACAAACTCACGACCGAATCCTGTGGAGGTTCCTGTAATAAACCATACCTTACTCATGAAAATCTCTCCTTTTTTGTTTTTTACTGATACCAGTCTTATATTGATTAGAAATATACATTTCAAAATCAATTAAAGACAGACCGTTCGTTTTTTTATTATATTCATTGCAAGCAGTTAAGTCAATATCTGCTGCAGATAAATAAAATAACCACTATCAAAGAATGGATTGGCCGGATTCATGCAAAACGTATTTGAAATCTATACAAAAACTTGATCGTTAACGAAATCCGAGAGTGTTTGACGCAGCAAAGGAACTTCTCCTTGTAACACATGCTGGTAAAATTTATAATAAATTTTGTTGGTCAACTGGCAGTAAGTCTTCCATAACATTTCTAGAATACTCCCACTATCGAGCATTCTCAAACGCGAATTAATCCAGCCCTTTCTCTCAGCATTTACTTAATAATTACATCACGGTACGACTAATAAACTTCTTGAATTCCTTTGAGTACGCCTCTTTAGGATCTCGTACACACCGATTTGTATGCACCAAAAGGAACTCTCTGCTCACACAAAGAATTAATCCCAGGAGAATGACGTTTGTCCTGATCCCAGTAAGGATTAATCAGCTAATTTGACATACTTACGGTAAAGGGAACGTTTTCAGAAACCGGGTATGCAATACTCCCCAACCAGTAAGTCGCAATACATTTTTGTCTTATGGCCTTAATTAAGAAGTATTATAATAGTGCGTGGGTTCATCAGATATAATTTCAAAAAGCTGAAGGGAGGACTATTGTATGTTTGAAAATAAGGAAATACTGGAGGAAACAATCGGATAATTTAGCCGAAATTAAGTTGAGCATTCATTATGAAATAATTAATCAGTTATTTTATTATAAACGTGAGAACTTGCAATAAAGTCTGCCGGTACCTATCCATCTTCGTTAATTCCATTCTTATGGACATGCCTAAATTTCCAACAAAAAAAGTCTAAAGGATAATCTCCTTTAGACTTTGTAATATTCAATATGGTGCCGGCGAGAGGACTCGAACCTCCACGGTTTCCCTCACGATTTTGAGTCGCGCGCGTCTGCCATTCCGCCACGCCGGCATGGACATGGCGTGCCCTAAGAGATTCGAACTCCCGACCTTTTGATTCGTAGTCAAACGCTCTATCCAGCTGAGCTAAGGGCACATCAATTATAAAACAATGGTGGAGGCGCCACCCAGATTCGAACTGGGGGTAGAGCTTTTGCAGAGCTCTGCCTTACCACTTGGCTATGGCGCCAAAAAAAATGGAGCGGAAGACGGGAATCGAACCCGCGACCCTCGCCTTGGCAAGGCGATGCTCTACCGCTGAGCCACTTCCGCATATAAATGGCTGGGGATTCAGGGATCGAACCTGAGAATGACGGAGTCAAAGTCCGTTGCCTTACCGCTTGGCTAATCCCCAACATTTTCTTTTCTTTTTTTTGGATAAAAATGGGGCGGACGAGGGGAATTGAACCCCCGAATGTCGGATCCACAAACCGATGCGTTAACCACTTCGCCACGACCGCCACGGTATTAAGTTTTGGCAGGGGCAGCAGGAATTGAACCCACACTAACGGTTTTGGAGACCGCTGTTCTACCTTTAAACTATGCCCCTAAGGTAAACTGGTGGAGGATGATGGATTCGAACCACCGAACTCGTAAGAGAGCAGATTTACAGTCTGCCGCGTTTAGCCACTTCGCTAATCCTCCATGAGTGGTGCCGTCGAGAGGACTTGAACCCCCAACCTACTGATTACAAGTCAGTTGCTCTACCAATTGAGCTACAACGGCATATTCAATTCTTTAAAGAATGGTGGCTCGGGACGGAATCGAACCGCCGACACGAGGATTTTCAGTCCTCTGCTCTACCGACTGAGCTACCGAGCCATCTGGTGTAAATGGCGGAGCTGACGGGATTCGAACCCGCGGTCTCCTGCGTGACAGGCAGGCATGTTGGGCCACTACACCACAGCTCCACAATATGGATCTCGGATGACTCCGAAGGTAAAGTTGGTTGCGGGGGCAGGATTTGAACCTGCGGCCTTCGGGTTATGAGCCCGACGAGCTACCGGGCTGCTCCACCCCGCGTCAATATAATACTGCTTATGCAGTTAATGGTGGAGGCTGACGGGATCGAACCGCCGACCCTCTGCTTGTAAGGCAGATGCTCTCCCAGCTGAGCTAAGCCTCCATAATGCGCGACATTTAATACTATACATCATATTAAGTGTGCTTTGCAAGTCTTAATTCTAAGTTTTTGTAAAAATAATTTGGTGACCCGTAGGGGAATCGAACCCCTGTTACCTCCGTGAAAGGGAGGTGTCTTAACCGCTTGACCAACGGGCCATGATAAGATTTCTCATCGATCAGTATGTAATATTGAGTAATAATGATGAGATTATGGCGGAGAGAGAGGGATTCGAACCCTCGAGACACGGTTAGCGCCTACACGATTTCCAATCGTGCTCCTTCGACCACTCGGACACCTCTCCATATGGCTCCCCGAACAGGACTCGAACCTGTGACAACTCGATTAACAG
>NZ_JBHRUP010000001.1:2600000-3800000 GCF_042647105.1 Paenibacillus sepulcri
ATTGCTCCACCCAAGGAAGGGAAGCGACTGATCCCGATGTTGGACTTGAAGCCCAATGCTCGTCATAAGCCATAACCATCATATAGTCAACGACTTTGCCCAGAGCAGCACGATCAAGAAATAGCGACCACAGCTCACTATTGGATTTAGGCGTCACATCGATCGAAACCACAACTCCCTCCTCGTGAAGCAAGGGGGTTAGTTCCCGGACAAATTGAACGAGATTGGCTTTATCGACTGTCGCCACACTCTCGAAGTCCAGATTGATGCCCTGCAGCTTGTACATTTGGACGTAGGCGAGCAGCTGCTGAATCATCTTGAAGCGAGTATCCGCGCTCGAAAGTGCTTTGGTTGTCCGCTCCGCTTCAAATCCATTGCTGAATAAGGCCCATACCTGCATCCCTTTCTTATGGGCCCAGTCCACATATACGGGATCAGCCTTGCTTTGAATTTGCCCATCTCCATTCAACAATTCAAACCACGATGGGCTGACGACATTAACGCCCGGCATGTCCGGAATATTGGCAGGATTGGGCGTTTTCTGATAGACCGCTTCCCAGGTCATATTGACTTTACTGCCGACGACCTTCCAAGCAACAAAGGGCTCCTCGGCTTTTATCTGTTCCGTTTTCTCCACTTCTGTTAGCGAAACATCCTTCTTGGCTACGTATCCGACAATTCCATTTTCGCTTTGAGCCCGGTACCAGCCCTTCTCCTCATCCCACAAACGGACATCACCTTGTGCCGGAAGATCCTGCACTATGGGAGCGCGAATCGTGGGCTCGTTACGAATCTCCGTACCCTTTTCGGCGACTGCCCGTTGAACGGCATCACCGGCACGCAAAACAGTGACGACACCGGTATCTTTGTTATATTCCACTTTAATGCCGTAAAGCTCTTCTAATGGAGTTATTGGAATATAAACCAGCTTATCTTTCAGTTCCGCTGCTACTCTTAGATCATAAGGCTTGCTGTTGATGGTTGCCGTCAACACATTTGTCTTGAGGCGCAATACCTTATCCGTATTGGTAAGCACAATGGAACCGGTTTTCTCTTCGTAATATACAGCTTCCTTGAGCGCCAGATTCTCTTGAATGAAGGGCAATGGCAATTTGACGGCATCTCCATCGACAACAGCACCTGCCCCCATGACCTGCCCCTTATATATAATCGGATTAGGTGAACCGTAATCCGGCTTGATTTCCTCGCTGTTCGGCACAAAACGCTGCCATCCGAACCACATGCCAATCCCTGCTGCCAATATTCCGCTAATGAGTACAAGCCATCTCAGCGAGCCGCCTTCACGCCGCCTTCGAGTGCGGATCCTAACCGTTTCCACGTTTATGATTCCCTCCTGCCGGTATTTATAAAAATCAAATAAAAACGTGCAGTAAGGCGAGTTGTCTCTACCCCTGCACGTTATGACACAATAAATAATCGGCTGAAGAGCCGCATGTTATGATGAAGACTTTATTTCCAAATAAAATGCGCTAATTCGCAGGCTTGCAGCAATCGGCGCATTGTCCGTAAATTTCCATACGATGCCCCTCAACCCGAAAACCCGTTTCCCTGGAGGCTGCTTCCTCTACTTCGGTCAATGGCGGGTAATCAAAATCAACAATTTTTCCGCAGGAGCGGCAAATGGCATGATAATGTTCGGATAAATCAGCGTCAAACCGACTTGAGTCGTCGCCGTAGGTCAGCTCCCGCACGAGCCCGGCATCAACAAACAAACGCAAATTGTTGTATATCGTCGCTACGCTCATACTCGGATAAGCGGGTGAGAGTGATTTGTAAATCTCATCAGCTGTCGGATGTGTAATGGAAGCCATCAGAAAACTCAAGATCGCATGACGCTGGGGGGTCATACGTACGCCGGTACTTTTCAGCTGTTCCAGTGCTTGCTCAACGGTCGTGCCCATGCCCTTCACGTCCTTTCTGCTTCGTTAGAACCATTGTACGTGCTTGCTTTTCATTTTGTCAATGAACAGGGGATCAAATTAAGGGGTATAGTGATTTATTTCTATGCTGCTGTTTGCATCAATATTAATCCGATAGGTCGCTTCGCCGATGTCGCCGGTTATTGTTTTTTCCTTGGCATCCAGCGGCAGATCTGTGGAAACATTCCCGAAGGTAACCGAGCCGTTCACTGAATAGTCGCCGTCAGCCGGAATAAAAATATTAATAATGCCAATGGAACTGTCAATATTCCAATTTCCACCAACGGTCGAACTGTGTATCAGTATATCGCCATTAAGCGTATCGGCTTTGACCGCGGCTTCGGCTTCATTGATGGTGATTCCTCCATTTTTGGTTCCGGCATCGATATAGCCTGTAATATAGCCAAGATCGATATTGCCGCTGAGCGTGGAGCTTTCCACATCTCCATGAATCCGCTCTGCTTTGACAGCGCCGTTGTAGGTTTGGAGTTGAAGGAGCCCATAGCTGTCCGTTACATTTATGCCGCCATTCCTCGTCTCGGCATTAATTGGACCCGTTACATCTGCAATCACGATTTCACCAATCGTCAGCTTGACGACCAATCCGCCCGGAAGAACCAGCCCGGTAACATCGACCGAACCGTTATCGACTTGAATGCTGATCTCGGTTTGTACCGCTTTGGTGTCGGAATCTGCTCCATTATCGTTCTGGTTTTGCTCATCATTCGGCGGATCAGCAGATTGCAGATTTTCCAATATCGTACTATCCGGTAGGACTGCTGCATTACTCTGGGTGCCGTCCATTTCAGAAAAAGGAGGGATATCTCCTATAATGTTATTCAATGATTGCTGCTTATTGCTTTCTATTATAGACGAGTCATCAAGCGCTGAAGTTTCAGAATTTTCGTCAGAAGGCGGTTCTACGGTTTGTATCGGCAGTTGACCAATATGTGAATCCTCCGGAATCGTTATTGTAAGATTCATTCTTGGCGCAAGCACCCCATTATCTCCGAATGTCTGGCCTTTTGCATCAATTTTCAGCTTGCTGTCACCGCTTATCTCCACATTGGAATTCTCCGCTACTTGATCGGCTTGCTGCTTATCCTCCATATCAACCCAAACCACAGTCTCAATGGTTAATTCACTGACCTTTCCTTTTTTAAGCAAAACCTTCCCGTTGTGATTATTAATGGAGATGGACGAGGTTTCCTCGTTGATGGGAACTGCAAGTATTTCCTTCTCGTATTTGAAGCCTTTTTCTTCGCCGTAGCCGTTCATCCCTGATATATTGACCTTGAAATTATCCAGCCAGCTGAACGGCATGGAGGAATAATGCGTGATGCCATAGGCTGTGACCGCAATGATCAAGGCCAAAAAGGTACCGCCAATGTCAAAGGACAGACGCCTGCCGCCTGTTCGGGGAACCAGGCTCAAAATCACGACTTCGATCCCCAATAAAATAAAAACGGCCGGCCACCATTGTCCAAGCAGCTCAATATCGTTTCTTCCGCGGAATTGATCGGACAAAAGCATGCCGCCTACGACAATAATAACAATCGCTGAGGTAATCCGGCCCATTTTGAACATCTCTTGCCGCTTCCTGAGCGCCAGCACGGCCGCAAGCACAATAAGACCAATGCCCGGCGCAAAGGTTCCAACCGCATCAACCCATGGAATCAGCATCGAAGGAGCACGTACCAGCCCCAGCAAAAGCATGCCCACTGCAATGATCGCAACGCCTTGAAACCAGGCTAACGCCCCTGAACGCTGCGGCTCCTGAAGCTGCCCCTCAACCGGGTTACGCAGCTTGACGGATTGCTGAAGGGTGTCAAATACGCTGAAAAACCAAAATATAGGAAGCGCCATGCCCAGATACACAAGCAGCAGCGCAAATTTGCCTCCGCTGTCATCCGCGAATCGAATCATGGCCACGATGTCTGTCAGCGTGCCTGTCAGCAGCAGCAGCCCTCTCAGATGCAGGCCAAGTGCCAGATGTCCCGCTCCCGGGATGAGAAATGCGAACAACGGCGCCAGTTTTCGATAAGGGTTTTTATTATCTGTTTGCAGCATCTTGGCACCGCCTCCTGTCCTTGACTCATGGCTTTCCTTTAGAGCATCTCATACTTTCCTGCTTTTCTTATAATAAGCTATATTGTAACATATTCTATTTGGTGAGATTTGAAACAATTGCCTAGTCACGATAACGGCCCTGCCGTCCCTTCGCGGCAATTTTAATTCAAGCAGAGGATTATCCCAACGTATTTATTTCAAAATCTTAAATAAAAAAGCAGGACCCTGTTCGGCCCTGCCTTAACATTATTGATTTAACCGCTCCTGCAGCAGCTTGTTGACAAGCGCCGGGTTCGCTTTACCTTTGGTTTCTTTCATGACTTGACCAACAAGGAAGCCGATTGCTTTATCCTTGCCTGCCTTGAAATCCTCGACAGATTGCGGATTCGCTTCAACGATCCGGTTAACCACTTCGGCAATCGCGCCTTCGTCGCTGATTTGGACGAGTCCCTGCTCCTCAACGATCTGCTGCGGGCGTTTTCCGCTCTCCAGCATTGCTTTGAAGACGGTTTTGGCGATTTTGCTGCTGATCGTACCCTTTTCCATTAGCCCGATCATCTCGCCAAGCCCCTGGCCTGTGATTTTAACCCCATCCAACTCCAGCCCATTGGCATTCAGGTACCCAAGCAGATCCCCCATAATCCAGTTTGCGACCGCTTTGGCATCCTTGGTATAAACCAGGCTTTCCTCAAAGAAATCGGCAACCTTCTTGGAGGAGGTAATTACCTCGGCATCGTAGGACGGCAGTCCGTACTCCGCTGTGTACCGTGCCTTGCGGGCATCCGGAAGCTCCGGAATCGAAGCGCGGACGCGCTCTTTCCACTCTTCATCGATATGCATTTGGACCAGGTCGGGATCCGGAAAATACCGGTAATCATGCGCTTCTTCTTTGCTCCGCATGGTGAAGGTTTTCCCCTGTGCTTCGTCCCAGCGCCGCGTCTCCTGGACGACTTTGCCGCCGCTGTCAAGCACATCGGCCTGGCGCATCTGCTCATATTCCAGCCCGCGCTGAACGCCGCGGAACGAGTTCATGTTCTTCAGCTCCGCTCTCGTGCCGAATTCCTCCTGGTCGTAAGGACGGATACTGATGTTGGCATCGCAGCGCAGCGAGCCTTCCTCCATCTTCACGTCGGATACATCGCAATAGAGCATAATGGCCTTCAGCTTCTCCAAATAAGCTTTCGCTTCCTCAGGCGTGCGGATATCCGGCTCGGAGACGATCTCTACAAGCGGCGTACCGACGCGGTTGAAGTCTACCAAAGAGGCAAAGCCGCCATCGACGTGAGTCAGCTTGCCGGCATCCTCTTCCAAATGAAGACGGGTAATGCCGATACGCTTGGTCTTGCCATTCACTTCAATATCAATCCATCCATGTTCGCCGACCGGCTGGTCGAACTGGGAAATTTGATATGCTTTTGGCGAATCCGGGTAGAAATAGTTCTTGCGGTCGAATTTGCTTATGTCGGCAATCCGGCAGTTGAGCGCCATCGCTGCTTTCATCGCATATTCCAGTGCCTGGCGGTTGAGCACCGGCAGCACACCGGGATGTCCGAGACAGACCGGACAGGTATGGGTATTCGGCGGGGCGCCGAATGATGTGGAGCAGCCGCAGAAGATTTTCGTCTTCGTGTGCAGCTCGACGTGCACCTCCAGCCCAACTACTGTTTCATATTTGTTTGGTTCGTACATTCCTAAGCCCCTCCTGCTTCCTATACTACGCTGCTTTATAGCGTCGGACGCTGTTTGTGATGATCCGTATGCTGCTCGTAGGCATGCGCGGCGCGGAGCACCGTGCTCTCATCGAACGCTTTGCCTATGATTTGCAGCCCGATCGGCAGCCCGTCCGCGAAGCCGCATGGCACGCTGATAGCCGGAATGCCGGCCAAGCTGACCGGGATCGTACATATATCGTTCAAATACATCGTCAGCGGATCGCCAACCTGCTCGCCGATGCGGAATGCAGGCGTTGGAGCTGTTGGTCCGATAATGAGATCATAGTTCTCAAACACCTTGTCAAAATCCTGCTTGATCAATGTACGCACCTTCTGCGCCTTCAAATAATAGGCGTCATAATAGCCGGAGCTGAGCGCATAGGTTCCAAGCATGATGCGGCGCTTTACTTCAGGCCCGAAGCCTTGGCTGCGCGACTTGCGGTACAAATCCACCAGATTGTCCGGATCATCGGTCCGCACCCCATAGCGAACGCCGTCAAAGCGGGCCAGGTTGGATGAAGCCTCCGATGAAGCCAGCAGATAGTAGGTTGCCACAGCGTATTCCGTATGCGGAAGGGAAACTTCCTCCCACGTTGCGCCAAGGCTCTCGAACTGCTTGAGGGCCGCCAGAACAGCTTCCTTCACCTTCGGATCTATGCCTGCTCCCAAATATTCCTTGGGAACACCGATGCGCAGCCCTTTTACGTCTCCGCTCAACTGGCCTACGTAATCCGGTATGTCCACTTTGGCCGAGGTTGAGTCAGACGGATCGTAGCCTGCGATAGCCTGCAGGACATACGCCGAATCCTCGACGTTCTTCGTCAGCGGACCGATTTGATCCAATGACGAGGCAAAGGCAACAAGCCCGAAACGCGAAACCAGTCCATACGTCGGCTTAAGACCGACAATCCCGCAGTAGGCGGCTGGCTGACGGATTGATCCGCCTGTATCGGAGCCCAGTGAGAAGTATACCTGTCCCGAGGCAACCGAAGCCGCGGAGCCGCCGCTGGAACCTCCGGGAACATGGTCCGTATTCCATGGATTTCTCGTCGGATAGAAGCTGGAATTTTCATTCGAGCCTCCCATGGCGAATTCATCCATATTCAGCTTGCCGATCGTAACGGTTTGCGCAGCTTTAAGCTTCTTCACAGCCGTCGCATCGTAAATGGGATCATAATTGCTCAGAAATTGACTGGCGCACGTCGTGAGCAATCCTTCGGTTACGATATTATCCTTAATTCCTGCCGGCAGCCCGAACAGGAGTCCGCGTTCTCCGCCGCCCTGCAGCTGCTTGTCCATCTCATCAGCAGACCTGCGCGCTTCTTCCTCATTAAGGGTCAGGAATGCCTGTATGGAAGCATCCGTCTGTGCGATCCTCTGGTAGGACGCATCCACCAGCTCGCGGACAGACAGCTCTTTTCCGGTTAGTTGATTATGTATTTCCTGTAGGCGTTGATCAAAAAGTGCCAACAGTCGTTCCTCCCCTCATCATTGGCCGCATTCTCTTGCCGTACGCACATGCGGCGCCCTGGTCATTTTATTCGAGTACCGCCGGCACTTTAAATTGTCCATCTTCATCGTCCGGCGCGTTTTTCAATGCGGTCTCTACGCTAACGGATGGCTTCACTACATCTTCCCTCATTACATTAATGACAGGAAGCACATGGCTGGTCGGTTCAACATTGTCGGTATTGAGTTCATTCAGCTTTTCCGCGTATTTTAAAATCGCGTTCATTTGCCCGGTGAACTGCTCCTTCTCCTGCGCAGACAGCTCCAGCCTGGCCAAATTGGCGACATGCTCGACGTCTTTCAGCGTAATGCTCATGGGGTCGCCCCTCCTTTTATGGTCCTATTGCTCACATTCTTTCTATTATAGCGTATGACACAGCCCAAACTCAATGGATTCGCTGATGCTTGACGCCTTCGCCGCAATTGCCTTGCCAGGATATCAATATGAAGAAAGCTTCATATTGCATTAAGGTTGTTTTTACATTGATTTCATTTCCAATTAAGGTTAGATGTACATAATGAACTCTGCAGCCATTACTGACTTGGCTGGGCATGAACCAAAAACTGTAAGGAGGAAGCAAAATGAAGAAAGTCATGAAAGCAGTCGGAATTACGGCTGCCCTGGCGGTTATGATACCGCTCAGCGCTTATGCTGCCACAACTAACACAGGAGCCTCATCAACAGGCACAGATACTGCAGCACAAACAAGACCGGCCGACGGTGATTTCGGAAGAGGTCCAAGGCCGGAATTCAAAGGCGGGGCGGGCGGAATGCTTGACCAATCCGTGCTTGATCTGCTGAAGCTCGATAAAACAGCGCTGCAAACGAAAATTAAGGAAGGCAAAACGCTTAATGAGATTGCCGAGGAGCAAGGAGTAACGCGGGACGCGCTAAAAGCAGCGCTCACGGACGCTTTTACGAAGAAGCAGGAAGAACAAAAGCAGAAGTTCACTGAAAACCTGGACAAGGTCCTTGACGGCAAACTAAAGGATCAGCCCGGAAGCGGAGTCCGCCCTGGAGGCAAGTTCGGCATGGAGCGGGATCTAAGCCCTATCGCGACAGCGCTGGGCCTGACCAATGACGAGCTGATGACCTCACTAAAAGGCGGAAAATCGATCACTGATCTGGCGGCAGAAAAAAGCGTGGATGTGCAGACCTTGATCGATGCGCAAAAAGCCGCGTTCGTTGAGAAAATCAACAAAGAGCTGACAGACGGCAAAATCACCCAGGAGCAGGCCGATAAAATGATTGCGAACGCGGCGGCAAGAGCCGAAGATATCGTAAACGGCAAAGGCTTTGGCAGAGGCGACAAAGGCCCGCGGCCGGATGGCCATGGAGCCGACAAGGCCAAAACCGAAAAGGCTAAAGACGATAACGCCAAAACAAGCGAGACCGCAACAGACAGTGCAGCAGCCGGTTAAGATGGATTGAATCTATTCAGACATGCAGTGTTTGCTTTTGTTCAAAAAAAACCCCGAAAAGCTGCAAAAAAAGCCTCCTTCAGCCGGAGGCTCTTTTCGTGCTTATATCCAAGCTTTCAAATTAACCTGGCGGATAAAATCATCACGGCTTTGCACTTCATTCGCAGTGGTCTCTTCCTCTGCTTCGGCCTCTTCGCCATTCATCAACCGCCGGAACAGGCTTTCGTTATGGGTTGCCAGCGCGAAATCAATCAGCGCCTCGCGTTCGACACGCTCAGCCTCCTGCTGGTAAAGCACTTCTTCCAGCTCAATGTCGGCAGCAGGAACAAAAAAGTTACGATTGGCCTTGGGCACACGAATAATATAGTCAAACGCATTATCCGCATTCCGGTCATAAGCGATTATATATCCATACTCCCCGACTGGGAGGCTCTGTTCAAATGAGTCCGATACGATTACAATTCTAATCCCAAGCTTATGCATCTGCTCCACCTCAGTCTCTAGTAACCTTCAATTTAATATCTATCCTACTAAAAAAAAGAAGAGAAGTCCAATAGAGACTGCACCCATGGGAACATTAAGGATATTCATAAAAAGGATGGGCCAGGTTTTAAACTTTATTGAACTTTCAAAAAAACCTTCAAGCCCGCACGCTCATGGCGATTTCTTTGCGGTACGACTCCGGGCTGCTGCCGACAGCGGCCTTGAATAACCGGCTGAAATGCGCCAAATGAGTAAACCCGACCGAATGGCATACCTCGGATACCGAATGCCCCGGCTCCAGCCTGAAGAGAATTTTAGCCTGATTAATCCGCCTGTTATATAAGTATTTAAACACCGTTGTCCCTGTGACTTCCTTGAACAAGTTGGACAGGTAGGGCTTGGTTAAATGCAGGGCGCCGGCAATATCGTCAAGCGTCAAATCAACATTCATGTAGCAGCTCTCCAAATAGGAGATAACGCCCTGAACGTGATGCTCCTTGTATGACCGATGCTCATAATCCTTCACCGGCTGGCTGCACCAGCCGCGAATCATATGCAGCAGCTCCAGGAACCGCATGACAAACCGGTCATACGCTGTAATAGAACGTTGATGGCCCTTGATTTCATACAAGGCATACATATCCGCATACAAGCGCTCCATCTCGCTCTGTTCCTGCGCTGAAAGTGAAATTCGAATATTTCCCAGCTCTTCAAAGGGCTTCAGCAGTAGGGACGCAAGCTCAGGCTGCAGCAATTTATGCACGTAAGCGGGATCAAAATGGATAATGGTACGGATATAAGGCTTATCGGGAGCAGGATTAGGGCGATGCAGCGTCATCCCATGCAGCAGAATAAGATCACCAGGCTGCAGCCTCATGATTTTATCACCGATCAGGTAATTGCAATCCCCTTCCAGAAAATAGTAAATTTCAAAATAACTATGAGAATGAAACTGCACATCCGGTATAGGGTTATCCACCCGATAGCCAAAATCAATCGGCAGCAGCCAAGGCGTTGATGAGAGTGCCAACACAAAAAAACCCCCTTCATATAAGACCTGTTGCAGCATCTTATATGAAGAGTGTATCACGAACCGCTACTCTATGCGCACAGCCATATTTTGAGCAGCAACGCAAAGCTCGGCAGCCTTGAACGCATGCTCCTGCGTCATGGCATTCTCTGTCCGGTTCAGGCAGTCAAGAATAAGCTCGCCGAAGAATGGAAAACCAACCTGTCCTGAAACCGCATAATGGCGTTCCCCTTCTCCATTGACCAGATAAACATGATCCCCCTGCTTGTCACGTGCGATATCGATATATTTGCGAAGCTCGATAAAGCCGTTTGTACCGAGGATGATCGTTCTTCCATCTCCCCATGTCCCAAGTCCATCCGGCGTAAACCAGTCTACACGAAAATAATTGGTTGCCCCGTTATCGCCAATCAATGTGGCATCGCCAAAATCCTCAAGCTCCGGAGCATCCGGATTATTATAGTTGGCTACCTTGCTGTGAACCACCTTGGCATCCTTGCAGCCGGCAAAAAACAAAAACTGCTCAATCTGATGGCTTCCGATATCGCACAGAATGCCGCCATACTGCTGCTTGCGGAAAAACCAGTCCGGCCGGGACGCCTTGTTCAGCCTGTGCGGTCCGGTTCCTATCACCTGCAGCACGCGGCCGATGGCCCCTTCCTGAATCAGCTTACCTGCATAGACCGCACTTTCAACATGCAGCCGCTCACTGTAATAGACCATATATTTGCGCCCTGTTGTGGCCACCTTGTCCCTTGCTGCAGCAATTTGCTCCAGGGTGGTGAAGGGTGTCTTGTCCGTAAAATAGTCCTTGCCGTGATCCATCACCCGCATGCCGAGCGCAGCGCGCTCAGACGGGATTGCAGCAGCAGCGACAAGTCTTACTTCCGGATCTTCCAAAATAACCTCCGGAGAAGAAGCTGCCTGTGCCTGCGGGTAGGCCTTGATGAACTGTTCCACCTTGGCAGGATCGGTATCATAGACCCATTTCAGTGTCCCGCCGGCTTCGAGCAGACCGTTCGTTTGACCGTATATATGTCCGTGATCCAGTGCCATGGCGGCAAACACAAATTCCCCCGCCTGGCAAACCGGCTTCGGCTTCACGGCCGATACCGGGGCATAATTCATTCCATCTTGTCGGTTAGCGGAAGACATGGCTGCTCACTCCTTTTCTTAGTTGGCCCAATTGCTGAGTGCTCGATAGCTGATCGCCAGGCTTTCAAACGGATCCCCCGGACATGTATCCTGTTCCACCACATACCACTCTACGCCGGTCTCTCTGCAAGCCTCAATAACGGCCGGCCAATCCATATTGCCCTCACCAATCTCAGCAAACACCTGCTTGTCATTCACGATCGCCATATCCTTCAAATGAACGACCTTCATCCGTCCCTCAACCTTGCGGACCCATTTCACCGGATCGGCTCCTCCTGCTTGAACCCAGTACGTATCCAGTTCAAAGCCGACATGCGCAGCGTCTGTTGAATCCAGCAGCCAGCCAAGACCGGGCTTGCCCTCAAATTTCTCAAATTCAAACTTATGATTATGATAAATCAGCTCAAGACCCGCCTCGGACAGCTTCGCGCCGATACCGGACAGAGTACGGGCCATATCCTGATAGCCTGTCAGGCCGCTTCTGAACTCGGAAGGCATTGATCCAATTCCTACATAACGGCAGTTCCACGCCTGATGCTCTTTAATAACAGCGTCGATATCATTGAGCAGACGATCATAGGAAACATGAGTCGCACAAATCGTCAAACCATAACGCTGGCACATTTCCCGGACAGCTTCCGGATCAATGGGGCCAATACCGGATACCTGCACGGCCTGATACCCGATCTCCTTGACCTTTTTGAGCGATGCGTCCAGATCCTCGGCAGTTTTCGCAAAATCACGCAGTGTATATAATTGAGCGGCTATTTGGCTTTTTTTCATAATGGCAAACACTCCTCAGCTTGAATTTGTCCAATGGGATGGAACGTAAAGCGAGATTAAATACGGCGGATTACTAGATGGATTAAAATGTTCCGCTGAGATCGGCAGGCTTGGCTGTTTCCGCACTGGCCTGTTTCTGGAAGCTGGACTCCGCGATACGCTTATTCAGCTCGGCCTCGTGCAGATTTTCGTCAAATGGCAGATCGACCCAGCCGTCCAGCCAGGTGGACAGATGCATGGCATTGGAAATCGTCAGCCCGTCAATTCCTTCCTCGCCGGGTGCAACCAGCTGCGCTCCATGCAGCACCGCATCCGTGAAATTCTGGAGGATGCCGGCATGCTCCGGGCTCGGACCTTGAGCGGGAATTTCGAACTTCCAGACTTCCGGCGAACCGAAGGAGCTGGTATTGCGTTTATTGAATTCGGTCTCCGATTCACGAAGCCGCCAGAAGGTCATTTTTCCGTCCTCGATGACGATTTTGCCGCGGTCGCCCGATACCTCCAGCCGGTTGGTGCCCGGAGCCTCCGACGTTGCCGTAATAAAGACGCCTGTAGCGCCATTCTCATATTCCGCGTAGGCGGTCACATCATTCTCCACCTCGATGTCGCGGTGCTTGCCCATCTGACAGAATGCGCGAATCCGCGTCGGCATCATGCCGATGGTCCACTGCCACAGATCAAGCTGATGGGGGCATTGATTGATCAGAACACCGCCGCCCTCGCCGCCCCAGGTCGCACGCCAGGTTCCGGAATCGTAATAAGCCTGCGAGCGGTACCAGTTCGTAATGATCCAGTTGGTCCGGCGGATTTCCCCGAGCTCTCCGGAGGAGATCAATTCGCGGAGCTTCTGATAGAGCGGATTCATCCGCTGGTTGTAGACGATACCGAATTTTTTGCCGCTCTTCGCGGCGGTTTCATTCATTTCACGCACCTGCTTGACATAAACGCCTGCAGGCTTCTCGATCAGAACATGCATGCCTTTGCCAAAAGCCTTGATCGCTTCCGAAGGATGATCGTAATGCGGAGTGGCCACAATAACCGCATCCACGAGTCCGGAATCGATCATTGCCGTTGAATCTTCAAAGACGCTCACACCTTGCAAATGCTCTCTGGCCCAGTCGCGTTTGGACTCGAATCCGTCGCAAACAGCCGTCAGTACGGCGTCTTTAATTTTACCTGCCTGCAGCAAATTGGCGTGCCCCGACCCCATGTTCCCGATCCCGATAATTCCATAACGAAGCTTGCTCATCTGATTTCCTCCATCCATTGATTCATTTGCAGTGCGTATTTGCCAAGCATAGTTCTGGTATCGTAGGTACCGCTAAAATCCTCAAGGCCAAACCATCCGTCATATCCCACAAACCGCAGGTCGGCGAGCACCTGCTTCCAAGGGACAACTCCGCTTGCGACCGGCCTCCAGCTGCAGGACCAGTCGATGGGACGCAGCGGGTCTCCCTCGGCTTCCTTCGTCCCGGCCGCAGCCGCAGAATTGGGATGATTCCCGCCGGACGGAAGCCAGCCTGCATTCTTGACATGGACATGCGCAAGATAGGGGCCAAGCAGCTCAAGTCCAAGCCGATAGTTCTCGTAGCCTTCGTAAACCATATTCCCCGGATCGTAGATAACTCCGATTTGATCCGGATTGAAGCCGCTGACAAGCCGGTGTGTGAGCGATGCGCTGGGTACGATCGTATGATGATGTGTTTCGACCAAAGCTTTGATGTTATGCTCCCTTGCCAGCACCTCAACCTCCTGCAAATAAGCGGTGGCTTGAGTAAACAGCTCGTTATAACTGAGAGTGCGGTTATAAGAGGGAACTCCCACTCGCACCATTGATGCATCCAGCTGCTTGGCCAGCCTGAATACCTGCTCCGTGCCTGCCAGATCACCGCAGCCGATATAGGGGGCAAGAGCAAGCGTCGTGCGACCGTGATTTTTCACTGCATCGTTGAAGCGGTTAATCTCCGCTTCTGATGCGGCAGGCGAAAGGGTTGCCCGGTTATTGCCCCAAAAGGAGGGCTCCTCCAAAGCTGTTTCAGCTGAAGTTTCCTTGCAGCGCCACTCTATTCCATCGATGCCCGCCGCCGCCGCTTCCTTGCAGAGCTCCTCAGGGGTAACATCCGGAGTTGCAACTGTAAACACGGAAAGTTTGATCACATGCACTCATCCTCCACTTTCGGGATCCCTGTTGACTGTGGTTTTTGACTTTGAAACTTGATAAACAGGCAGATCGGTACTTGACCACCCTCTCATGCATGTTTTCCGTCCGGCAGGCAGCTGAATTGCATGACTCTAAAATAGTGTGCTGCATCTGCACTCCTTGAAAAAGTAAAGGTTTTCATACCTTTGAAACATTCAAATTCAGAACCCATTGTAGCACATGGAGAGCGGCACGAACGTTCTAATGTCAACTACATTAACTACAGTCAAACGATCAAGTGAAGTCAGATATCTCAGTTAACATGTATACTGCGGCAGCACTAGATGAGACAAGAAGATAATGGCTTCGCTGCCCACTGGCGGCAAAAAAATATATAACAGTGAAATTTATAAATGCTATAGGGTAACTAAAGAGCCTTAAAGGTCAGAACCTATAAGACTCCTTCAGAATTAATTGATTCTCTCCCAGCGCCATCACAATATAATCAGCCCTTCAGGAGACTTGGTGAGTGCACGCGGACCATTTTCTGTAACGAGGTAGCTATTCTCAATTCCAACGACTCCACGTCCTGGAAAGGTGAATTTCGGTTCGACCGCCAAGACCATTCCTGCTTTCAATGGATCGGTAAAACCGCGGGCCAACACAGGCCATTCATCGACCTCCAGCCCAATCCCATGCCCCAGAAATTTCACCTGATCAGAACCGTAGCCCATAAAATGAGCGGATAAACCGCATTCGTCCGCTTGTTCCAACGCCCTAATATAGAGGGCTTCACAGATCGTACCGGGTACCATCAGACGTTCCGTTTCCCGGATAATGGATTCCGAATGGTTATATGCAGCAGCCATATCATCCGGCAGCGAACCGATCACCGCTGTGCGTGTCTGGTCGATAATGTAACCATCGATGCAGCAGCCGACATCTATCAGAATCGGCTCATTGCGTCTGATAGCCCTTAAGCTGACACTCTGCGGGGCGGCTGTGCCGAGCCCCCGTCCGCCGGCAGGCCCGTCGAAGGCGCTGGGTTCAGCCGCCGCTTCTCCGGCGCCAAGCATCCCTGTCATAATTTCCATATTATAGCTGCGCGTACGCATCATGCCCATATGTCCGCGGAGACGGATTTGATATTCGATCCGGGCCATCAGTTCAAGCTCGCTCATCCCTTCATTCAGATCGCCTACAGCGCTATGGAGTGCTTCCGCGACCGCTTGCGCAGCCGCTTCAATCCGGCCGACCTCCCATGCCGATTTGATCATCCGGACCTGCCGGATGAGCGATGAGCCATCAATCAGTGACATATGCTTACCTTCAGCTTCCAGCTGTGCTGCAAGCCGGGCATAGGCCTGTGCAGGAAGAACATCCATTTCTGTGGCGATCCGCCGGGAATCAGCTGCTTCGAATACCGATGGATACCGCTGCCTCAAAGCTGCCCCGAATACACGCATGGAAGGCATTGGCTCCACTTGAACAGCGGATTCCAACTGTGCCCGTGCGATACTCCTCCTGACAAAGAAGGTTGCCGGGCCGTCAGCTGGAATAAAGGCCATGCCAGCCTGCATGGAACCGGTCAAGTAATATAAATCCACATGCTGCGTCACAAGAAAGCCCGAAATGTCCTGTGCCTGCATACGCTGCTGCAGCCGTGTTATCCGTTCATGGAATTCTTCCGGTCCTAGAAACGCTTCCGCCTTCATTCCTATCTCTCCCTGCTATTAGTGATTCTCCCTTTATTATAAGAAGAAACGCAGGCAAACGCTATGCTGCAAAGAAGAACCCGGCAACACGGGTAACTAAATATGAAAGCATGGTTTGCAAACAAGGAGAATCGGCTCAGGCTATCCTTTTGCGGCAAAGCCGGATTAAAAGAGGAACGGCCTGCCCATCAGTGCGCAACGAGTTCAGCCGTTCCTTTAATGGTCCATTCAATCGGTTCAATAATGTTGAAAATGCGGGGGTATACCATTTTGGCAATGATAACAACGCCCGGACGCTTCAAGGTTACCTCATAATTGTAGAGCGCATTGCGGTATGTGTACGGAAACGTATGATCATCATTAATAATCTCAAAAATGAGCACTTCAACCCGATCCCGCAGAAAGCTCTCCGGCAGCGGCTCTCCATTTGCGTTCAATTGAAGATTGGTCTGCAAATAAAGACCGGCATTCCTGTAAGCTGCCGATTCATCGATATGCAGCCTGCCATCAGCCAGAGCTGCGCGGTCCACCTGCTGCGCGGCAGCATGGGCTGCCCGGTTGACCGCGTGCTTCCCTTGAAACAAGGCAGCCATCGCTACTTCCTCATCCGTCTGCAAGGCCTGCATGACGATCCACACCGTCATCATAAGCATAAACAGCACCATTTTGTACACGTAAGCTTCACCGCTCCTTCTCGGGTATACGAATGAAGCGGCAAAGAACCTGCTTCGTTAAGGTACGTATTCACTCATTTTCATTCCGACAGCTCTTAACCTCGTCGATGCTGAAGGTGGAGCAAGTCCGATAAGGCGATCAATCTCGAAAAGCCCTTCCACCGGATAGCTGATTGCGAGCGACAGTCCAACCCCTCGTGGCACAGGGTTTCCCGCATTTGTGGCGTCGTAACCGTTTGTTGAGCTTACTTCAAAGGCAATATCCGAGGACTGCAAGCCATAGCTTGCCAGACGCAGGCGTGATTGCTGCATCATCGTGCTGTCAATATAGCCATGGTCGCCATTGGCCGCGACCTCGAGCATATAATCAACCTCCTGCTGCAGAACGGCCTGCCGGACAATCAGAACATGTTTATAGATCGGCGAGAACATGAACCAGCACAGCATGACGGCAAACAAAATAAATACAAGCAAGCTTTTCACGGACTCAGCCTCCTGATCGAATCACTCATATGACGGCCTGTCCGGTCAAGCTGAGCATTGGTTCCCTGCTCGCCTCCCGTAATGCTTGTATATAAAACAACGACCACGATAATCAGCAGCACTGACATCAATATTGCCCGTATGCCGGCCACCTCCTTAACATAACAGCATGAAGAGCGAACTGACCGCTTATCGCAGCAATTCTATTGAGGATTGATCGCTCCAATTTTCACATTTGCGGCATTGCCTTGTGTATTGATTTGAGCCTGGGTTCCTGTCGTGTCTTTTGCGATGATGGCATTGAACAGCAGAATAACGACAACCAGCATCATAACCGTCATTAGAATATTACGCATCCTCTCACCTCCTCCAAATAGTCGGCCGGTATTATTGTCATTGGTTTAACGTACTGAAGAGGTTCTGCCCCTCTCTGACCCAGGGATAAATGAAGATTTGAAACGTATACAGAATCGGAATACCTGCGAGCACAAACAGAAAATAAGAGGTCGATTCCTTCCGGCTCTCCTTGGCAAGCTCCAGCTTCTCCTTGTAATCGTTGATCCGGTCCCGGAGCAAGTCATAATAATGTTCGCTCTCATGCAGCCGAAGGGAGTCGATCGTTTCGACAAAGCTTAACCCCTCCTCCGTGCCAAGCCGCAGCTTGAACCGCCTGAGCGCACCTTCGGCATCGTGATACCACTCGCCCAGCATCACCTGAAGATCAGAGCGCATAGTCCGGGTAAACGGCAGGCAGCGCATCAGCTTGGTATGAATATGCAGCGAGGATCCCGCCAAATACAGCAGCTGATTGCTGATGACATAGATTTCTCCGGTCATCCGTTCCGAACGCGCTTTACGAAAAGCCTCCAGCCAGGGCAGATCCCAAAGCACAAGAATCACAGCTGCAAACAGCATCAGCGGAGCCAAATAACGCGGCAAAACCTCCAAGGGCAAGCAGGAAATCCCGTAAGCGGCAGCAGCCCACACCGGCAGCGCAATTAGAAAGATCCGTTTTGCCAGCATGTACAGAGCAGGATCACCTGTATAGCCGCATCCCGCAAGTACACGCTCCCGTTCCTTGAAGGAAGGTGATGTGCGGCTGAGGCGGACTGCCTCCAGCCACCGCTCGGAGATCCGTTTGTGCTGCCACCGAAAAGCTGCGATGTAGGCGAACCTCGGTCTTCGCACAAGCAGCGCTCTGAACAGCGTGTATATGAAAATAAATCCCAGCACATACTGCCCGGTCAGTGCTCCCCAAATAACCAAGCGATCCATTTTTTCATCTCCTAAAAACACATTTTAGCTTGGGCTGAAATGCAGCTCCATAACACCGGTCCTTAGTGTTATGCCAAGACAAATCTTAGTTACGCAAGCTTTCACTTAGCGCTCTGCTTGAGCAAACTCAGCTTGGTAATCATTCATTAATGGCACTGCATAAGAAAAAGCAGATTCCACAGGCGTTTATTTTAGCGTTTTGCGTTAGGCAAACCCCGGCTTCCGCTTACATCTTTTTGCGGGAAAGCCATAATCCCATTACAAAGGAAATAAAGATGAGAACGATGGCGTTCAGCAGCAAATCCCGCCCTTTCGGGTCGACAATATAATAGAGATAAGCGGTTTCAGGCGTATAATGAAAATTGATGCCCAGAAACAAGGCCAAAAACAGCACCGGCGAAAAGTTCGCCAACCGAATCTCCAGCAGCTTGTTCCGTTCCTGTTGATTGGCTCTGCGCGCTTTGCGCATATCCGTTATTAAATCCTTCAGATTATCGGCAATCGGATGGCCTTCGGCCAGACCGGCGCGTACAATATTAACGAAATAATCAGCCCACACATGCCCCAGCGAGGCTGCGAAAATCCGCAGGCTGGCCTCATCGTCACCGCGTACCGAGACATTCCGGTACAGCTGCTCAAAGACCGCCTGCATAGGACCAAGAAGCCGCTTCTCATCCACCGTTCGCTGCAGCGCGGTGCGGATTTGCTTGCCGCCGCTGATCAGGCAGCATTGATAGAAGAGCTCCACAGCCGGAAGGAAATCAATGCGCGTCTTCATCTGTTGATGAATAAGCAGCATCCGCAGCAGCGTGTATGGCAGTGCCCCCATCACAGTTCCCAGCAGAATCGTACCCTTAATACTCTGAAAGAGCATAATACCGGCAGTTGAACCCCCAAGCAGCAGGAGCAGCGTCAGGATAAAGATGGTTCCGGGATCGACACGCAGCCGAAGCGATTCCAGCAGCTCGCACATATGCCGGTACAACCGTTCATAACGGGCGAGAAAACGGGCCAACCGCTGTCTGAACTGCTGCTGCTGGCGGTATTGCAGCCGGCTTTGCTGCCGGTGACGGACAAACCACACCTGCAGCAGCTGTCTGAAGCAAATAAACATCATAACAAACAAAGTGATCACAAAAGCAATTAAAGCAAACTTCATCATGGCGCAGCAGCACCATCCTTAGGGGACTCCCCATACCCTGCTCTCAAAGCGCCTTCGGCAGCGGTTATCCTTGCAGCAGCCTTGGGAGAAGGAATATACGGATATTCCCAAGCACCCGAAGTCTCATTAAAGACAGCCCATTCCCGCACCCGTACCTCGCCATTTGCCCAGCCAAGCTCAGCAAGCCGGACTACCCGCCGCTTGCCCGCAACAAAGCGCATCTCTATCCCGATTTGCGTGACATATTCGGCAATCCGTTTGGTGAGACGCTCGGGATTCATTCCCCGCCCATCCAGCATGCACATATCCGCGATTGCTTCAGGCACATCCTCCAGTGCGTTGGCATGCACGGTCGTCATACTCCCGGAATGCCCGCGGGTGCAGGCTCTTACATAGATATTCGCATCCTCATCACGGATCTCCGCATGAATAATCCGCTGCGGGGATTGCCGGAGTGCCAGCTTGAAGGCCTGTGTTGCATGGTGCAGGTGATCCTCTTCGTCAGCCTCGTATTCCACCGTATTTTTGCTTGGAAAATCACGTCTGAGCATCATTTCATGACGGCCTTCAATCGTGATAATCCGTTCCTCATCCGGCAGTTCCCCGATCATGGCCTTGATGAAATGGGTTTTACCGGAGTTGGTCGGTCCGATAACCACCACATTGAATCTCGCCTTCAGTACAGCAAGCACCATATCGCGGATCTCGCGGCTCATCGTTCCATACTGCGGCTCGCATAAAGCATCCAAATGGAATTTCCGCACGGTGTAGAACCGCAAGGTTAATGTCGGCTGCGAGGTATAACCGTAACCGGTCATCGTGACGCGGGTGCCGTCCCGGAGCATAACCTCCGCCCATCGTTTGCGCGGACTGAAGCGGTCATTGTTATAGAGCACAAGATTCTGCTGGATCCGCTCTACCTCCCGTTCCGACTCGAAGGAATAGGCCGATGGACGGCTGCTGCCATCCCTGACCTCGAATATCCGGGTGCCGACGACCTGGATTTCCTCGAGTCCTTCACGATTGAGCAGGACAAGCTCAAGAACGCTAAGCCCGATGACCTCCGCGAATAAAGCCTCGGCAAGCGAAGAGTAAGGATGTTGATACCCCGGCAGTTCATGAATGCGCTGGCGCAGCAGACGTTCGGCGATGACCGCCAATATCTGCTCACGCTCTTCCGTGTAGCCAATGACAGCCCGGTTCAGTTTTTCATTGTACTGCCGGCGCTCATCCTCCGTAACACCTCGAGGCATCGCCAGATAGCTGCGGATATCCTCGGAGAGCCGGACAAAATCCTGCTCACCGCCCTGCTTCTCCTCGTTCACACCGGATTGATCCTGTTCAAGCGCTCTTATTTGAGAAGAAAAAGCTGCCGGAGAGAAGCGCCCTTCACTCATCACGTGCTCACCCCGTCCCGATGGGTCAGGAGCTTCCTGTACCATGGCTGTGAATTCAGGCCCGGCCGCCGGGTGAGCCCGTAACGCTGGATAATATGCTTCGCCGGCTGCGCCATCGCCTGCTTGCCCTGCTCATCCGAGATTAACCACTGATCAAGCGTTCCGCTATCGAGCTGTGAGAGCATAGGTCCAGACAATTTCAACTCGCCGAATAAAGGCACGCCAAGCTCATTACAAATCTCCTTCACGTGAAACCCTCCGATTCTTCCTGGTGCATGAATGATGACCGCTTCATATTGATCAGCTGAAATACCATAAAGCGGGGAAAGCTGCTTCAGCCATCGATGTCCGTCCTCCTGAAAATGGGAAAGCGCCCCGGTTGTTGCCACGAGCCTCGTATTGGCACGGCGCAGCGCGCACAAGGTAGCCGCATTGTCCCAGTAAGCCCCCACATCTGCAATGACGATATCGAAGGTTTGCTGAGCCACATCGAGCAAATGATCCACTTCCTCCGAGGTAAAGAACTCCGCCTGATCCCGAAGAACATTGCCGAACAGGACGTGCAGCCCCTCCATGACAGAATGCGTTGCTAGCAGGAGCTTCTCCGGAAGAAGGGATGAAGACCTAAGCTCCGGCCTCAGAGAATCCAGAGTTTCTACCGGATTGTCCACACCCAGGTAGCGATGGGACTTGGCGCTTTTCAGATTCAGACACAAGAAGCCTACTGAGGTCTTGGTATCCTCGGCTATCCGGCAGGCGGCTGCAAGCGCCGCTATCGACGTTCCGATATTGGGGGTTGTTCCCACAAAAGTGATAAGCGGTGATGGCATTCTCACGATCCCGCCTCCGTTTGTGCAGCTGCCGCATCTGCAATATCAAGCGATTGAGAGGAATAGGCGATGACGATCCGGGCTTTCCCGGACTTGCACAGCGAATCGAGCTCAAGCCACTGCTCCTCCTGGAGATTCAGGTTTATGTAATCGATCATGCCGTTGGCGTCCCGTCTGGAGGCATACATTTTCTCTTTATCTCCGCTTGCCAGCGACAATAGATTGGGGTTGTCCGTGTCGTCAATTTCGATATTGGCCGAGGTTTTGACCGATGCGACCGTCACCGGCTGGTCGAACAGCCGCCCGGAGGCGACTTCCTCGCCTGTCACATACAAGATGACTTTGTCGCCCGCCCGGATTCCATTGGAGACCGATAGCACATAATCGCGCGGGATTTGAAAAGTCGATTGGGTGCGGCTGGGCAGAAGCCTGAACTTGTCCACCTTCCAATTGAGCAGCGGCTCACCCAATCCAAGAGGGACAACAGCCTCCATACCCGCCACCGATTCCGCATCGAGCACCATTTCGGAGATGTAAGAAGCTTTGGCAACCTGCTTCACTTCAAGCATATCCGGAGTGATCCGCTCCCCCGCCGGTACGAATCTGTTCGGGACCATGACACTCACCGTCTCCTGAAACTCCACCTGCCTCAGCTGCAGCAAATACACGCCATACACAAGCATCCCGGATAACACAGCCGCAGCAATACTAATGATCACATTCCGTCTTCTGTTCATCGCCTTTTCCTTCCCGCAGCCTGACAGCGAAAATAAAAAAGAACGCAGCATGGGCATAATGCCCAAGCATGCGTTCTTCGCATAGTCGTTGCTATTGATCTGCTGTTATATGATGACATCATAATAGCAAACAAGCTTAAAGCTGTCTATACAAAATTGGAAAATTGTCGGTAATTGCCCACTTTTGTCGATTCTACACATTCTCGCACGGACTCAGTGACCACCAAATTCTACCGGCTTGCGTTCCTTATCCCTGCCTTTGCTCTGGTTTGGGATCACCAGTCGCGAGCTGCCCATAAAAAAGACCGTCATCAGTGCCAAGCCAGCCGGAATAAGCCCCCACATGAACATCCTGGAGATGGAGCTTGACAGCGAATCAACGATTTTATCCATAATATCCTGAGGAATCGCAGCCCGCTTCTCCGGTGACAGCAGCTCGCGGATATTGCCGAGGGATTCCGTGCTTCCTTGCGTGCCCGCAAAGGCATTCTTCATATCGCCTGTCAGCAGATTGCGCTGGAGAATACCGAAAACGGTCAAGCCTACCGTCATGCCGAGTGAGCGTATGAAAGCAAGCGTCGAATTGGCAGAGCCCCTTTGACGCATGTCAAAGTCATGAATGCCGGCCATACCCAGAACCGAGAAGGAGAAGCCGACGCCCAAGCCGGCCACAACCATGTACACCGACAGCAGGAATTTGGACGTTTCCGGCGTAATGGTGCTCAACAGAAAAGTACCGAGGACGAACAAGACAGCGGAGAAAATCATGATATTTCGGTAGGTGGTCTTGCTTGCTCCGAAGCCCCCTATCTGGGCAGACACAACGGATCCGAGCGTCATCGGAAGCAGAATTAATCCTGAATTCGTTGCCGTACCTCCCGTTACTCCCTGTACATAAATCGGAATATACATGGCAAAGGTGATAAATACTGCCCCGTAAAACAAACTGGTCAAGGTGCTGGCTGCAAACAGCCGCTTGCGGAACATGGAGTAGGAAATAATCGGTTCCGCCGCTTTGGTTTCGACGAACAGAAATACGGCAAGCAAAGCGGCGGCAGCCCCGAATAAAGCAAGGATCGTCGGGGAGTCCCAGGCGAATTCCTGACCGCCCAGCTCAAGCGCAAACATCAAGGCAACGATCGAGCCCACCAGCGTTGCGGCGCCCCACCAGTCAATCCGCTGCCTGGAATGCTCCATAGACTCCCGGTAGAATAGCAGGATTAACGCAAGTGCAACAATCCCCACCGGCAGGTTAATGTAGAATATCCAGCGCCAATTAATATGGTCGGTAATATAAGCCCCGAGCAGCGGGCCAAACAGACTGGAAGTGCCGAATACGGCTCCAAAAAGTCCACCCATGCTGCCTCTTTTTTCGGCAGGAAAAATATCGAACATAATAGTGAAAGCAATCGGCACCAGGGCGCCGCCGCCAATCCCCTGAATGGCGCGGTATATGCTCAGCTCTACAATATTGTGGGCTGTGCCGCACAGAACCGAGCCCAATAAAAACAGGAAAATGCCCAGCACAAAAAAACGTTTGCGCCCATACATATCCGACAGCTTGCCGAAAATCGGCATGGCGGCCATTTCCGTGACCAAGTAGGCGGAGGTCACCCAGACGAATTTGTCGACGCCCCCAAGGTCAGCGACAATCGTGCCCATCGCCGTGGCGACGATCGTATTATCAATGGCCGCCACAAGGATGCCGAGCAGCAGCCCGACGACAACCAGGCCCATTCTGCTTTGCTGCTGTGTCATCTTTCTTTCATCTCCTTATATCGCGTCTTTGTTACTTGGTCTGTTTCTGGGCATGGACGACGCTGCCTTTGTTAAGCTCCAGCGAGCTCCGGTATTCCACCAGCCCGATGTCGCACGCAGGGCCAATGATAACGGTATTGCCCCGGATCACATCCGCCTTGGTATGCTCGACATATATGCTGTCGCCTTCAATCGTTTCAGCCTTCAGCTGCGCTGCTCCGGACCGGGTGAAAAGCTCCTTGACTCCCTGCCATCTGCCGCGCTTCACCCTGATTGCCGCACCCCCGATTTCCCTTGCATAGCAAGGGCCGTACATGCCGATATCCACCCGGTCGGCAGACAGCAGCCCGTAAATCTGGAAGGCACCATTATTCTCGAAACGTTCCGCTTCGCATTCACCGCCTGTATCCAGCTGGCCCTTGATTTTAAAAACGCCGCCCTTGGCGCTGCCCGATATTTTCAATTGTCCGAGCGCGGTCAGCTTGCCGGCCTTGAGATCGCCATCAATCTCAAACTCCCCCACGATTCGGGCGGTGCGGGATATAACGGAGCCGCTGACAGAGCAATTTCCGGTACAGGACAGCGAATCGCTCTCTGTATCCCCGTGTATTTCAGCTTCTCCGGTAATCCGGACACTCTGGAAAACACCGCCCGATGTAGAGCCTGTGCCCGTAATCGTTAATTTACGCTGCCTATCCTGATTCATTTTGCTTCCCCCTTTATCCCTGAATGCGCTGATTGACCTTCGCATCCGGATGAACAGCAAGCTCAGTACGATACTCCACCCGCTCGATGATGCAGCCTGGACCGATAGATATCCGATTGCCGCGGACAACCTGCGCTATTGTTCCCTCCAGATGAATGTTATCCCCTTCAATCGCCCCTGTTGCCAAACGCGGATCGAATACGGGAATCAGCCATTGAAACAGCTTAGACCACAAGCTGCGCTCGGACCTCTTGACCAGAATGCTCTCTCCGCCTATCTCCTTCACCTGACAGCGGCCGTACAACAGTATGTCAATCCTCTCGGCATTGAGCATGCCGTCCATAGTGAACCCCCCGCGGGAGACAAACTGCTCTGCCTCGCAATCGCCATGAAGCTGCAGCAAGCCTTCCAGCTGAATCTCATCACAGGCCATCCGCCCATGAACTTTTATATCCCCTTCCATCTGGAAGTTGGGCGAATAGACGTCGCCCTCCACGGACATTTTTCCCTTCACACGTAGCTGCCGGGACCGGATGGCGCCTCTTATGGTTGCGACCCCGTTAAGCTGAAAGCTTTCGCTGATGAGGTCTCCTTCCACTTTACCTATACCGTCAATCTTTACAGAACGGTAATCGCCTCCCGCCGCGCTGCCAAAACCGGAAAGATTCAGATCCCTGCGCTTGCTCTCATCCATTCCCTGTTCCCTCCTTAACTTAAGTAAGCTTCATTCTCAGCTCTTCTATACAGTCTGTTACCGAAAGCCGCAGCACCTGCTTGACCCCGCGGTCAAAGCCGATTTTCTCGGAACGCCCAAGCAGTAAAAATATCGCAACACCCATCTTCCGGATGAAAACCACATCGCAGCCTTTGTCCTCAAAAGCCTTGAAATGCTCCTCCAGCGTAGGGAGCAGCAGTGCCCCTTCTTCCAGACTCATCTCACCGGTCTGCAGCAGCTTGTCGGCAATAAACAGAAATAATAGGCTTTGAAAAGAAAGCAGTGTGTTCTCGGGAGAATCCCCTGCAAAGCGTCGTATGACCAACTCCGAAACAATGTTTCGTTTCCAGCAGTCGCCTTTACTGATACGAATGTCATTCAGTTCCGGGGAAAGCTTCCCCACCAGCTCATCCAATGACACATCGTCCTTCAGATGGAGGATTTTCTCAATTCGCGGCAATATCAGATCTCTGGGGAAAAAGGTTTCCTGTCCCGTAAACACGGCCTTGCGAATAAACCATTCCTCCGGAATGAGCTGCTTTCTTTTCCATCTGTATAGCTGCCCGTAAGAAATCCCTGTAAGCTCAAGCAGCTCCTTCTTCGAAATCAATTCACGTTCCATTTCTTCACCTCTTCCAACAGCGTAACATAACATTGTTACGCTGTGAAGCCGCAACTTTCTTCTTTGCTGCTCTAATTTTACCCGACCCCAGGGCCGGCACAAAGCGTCGCAGGACCGAAAAGCATCTCCGTCTGCAGACCGACAGGCGGCTTGCCCGGGTTTCTGCTTCCCCTGACAAGCCGCCTGCCGACTCCCTTATGATTCTACTCCCTTATGATTCTAATAATTAGTATGTCTTGACCATTAACAGATGCGGAATTCCCTCTTCCATGAAGATCTCGGAAGCCGGCTGATAACCCAATTTCGTATAAAAAGGCTCCGCATGCGTCTGGCCGTGCAGCTTGGCGCGAACCGCTCCCAGCTCCTTTGAGACCTCTTCCATTGCGATAACCATGTCTCTGCCCAGTCCATATTTGCGGTGGGACATCAATACGCAGATGCGCTCAAGCTTGGCTGTATCGCCGAGCAGTCTGAGCCTGGCTGCGCCGACAGGCCGGTCCCCGTCGATAATGACAAAATGCTCCGCCGCATCCTCGAACTCATCGATTTCCACCTCGACCGGAACGCCCTGCTCTTCCACGAAAACCGCTCTGCGGACTTCATAGGCTTTATCCCGTTCTTCCGGTGTGCTGACTCTTATAATTTTCATCTTAAGTATTCCTCCTTCAGGTTTGTCCATTTCCAATATAATTAAAAAACAGGGCGCCATCGCCCTGTTTCGTAACCTGCCGATATAAGACGATACTAGCTTAAAAATCGATCAGGCCGACGCTGATTTGCAAGGATTCATCGACTTTACGCATCGTTTCATCGTCCAGATGCGTAATCTTATCCGTCAATCTTTGCTTGTCGATCGTCCGGATCTGTTCCAGCAAAATGACCGAATCCCGGTCAAAGCCATGTGATGCCGCATCAATTTCAACGTGCGTAGGCAGCTTCGCCTTTTGAATTTGTGCCGTAATGGCAGCCACAATGACCGTTGGGCTGAAACGGTTGCCGATATCATTCTGAATGACAAGAACCGGACGGACTCCACCCTGCTCCGATCCGACTACAGGTGACAAATCTGCAAAAAACACATCGCCGCGTTTAACAATCAACCTCTACACCCCGCTTACGAGTCGGCCAAGCGTATCGCCGGCATCTTCCTCCGCTTGAAAAGCTTCCGATGCCATAACCAGGTTGATTTTCGCCATTTCCAAATAACCGCGCTGCATCGACTCGCGGATCTGACGCTTTTTACGTTCAACTAAATACAGCTTCATCGCCTGACGAATAAATTCGCTGCGGTTTGAGTTTTCTTTGGCAACGATCCCGTCGACTTCTTCTAACAAATGATCGGGCAAACTGATCATTATCCTCTTGGTGTTTTGCAAATTGGCCACCAAACTCGCACCCCCAAAACATTTCCAGCAAAAGCGCACTATCAGTATTTCATTGTTGTGATCGTATTATACACCATCATATCTATGCGCGTGATATATCAAGTATGCTGCATCTATTAGCAGATGCGGAGTATCCCATTTACCCTCGTCCTACTCTTATTCGAGGTAAATCGCCAATATCCTGCTTAAACTTACTCCTTTTTTGAAAGGAAATATTTAAACCGGTTTGAGCAGCGGATTCTCTACCGCCGCGGGCTTGCCCCCGCGCATATAAATACGCGGCACCCGCGAAGCGATCATGCAGGTCACTTCATAGTTGATCGTTCCGAGAATATCGGCCACTTCGTCGGCTGTAATCGTCTCACCGCCCTGGGAGCCGATCAGAACAACCTCCTCGCCAGCCATCACCGGGCCGCTGCCGGATGCTTCTGCTTCAGCCGCTTCCAGCGCAATCATGCATTGGTCCATGCAGATTGTACCCAGAATCGGCACACGGCGTCCGCGCACAAGCGCCGAAGCCTTGCCGGTCATCATCCTGCTGTAGCCATCGGCATAACCGATGGGGAGCGTCCCGATCCGCTCGCCTTCTGCGCTTGTTACATAACGTGAACCGTAGCTGATTCCCCAGCCTGACGGAACTTCCTTTACCATCACGACCTGCGTCTTGAGCGACAATACAGGCTTAAGAGCAATCCGGCTCCGGTTCACTTCAGCAGAGGGATACAATCCATACATGCCGATGCCAAGTCTCAGCATTCCGCAGCCAAGCTCGGGCGTATCCATCCCCGCAGCGCTGTTGGCCGCATGTATAAGGGGTATCTCGTGTCCAGCCTGCTTCATATCCCGAACAAAAGCGGCGAACCGTTCAAACTGCAGCTGCGTATAAGCCTTATCCGCTTCATCCGCCCGGGCATAATGGGTGAACAGGCCCTCCACAAACAGCCGCGGCTCCCCTAACGCACGAGCTATGAAAGCCAGCCCCTCCGCTCCCGGAAGCAGGCCCAGACGGCCCATGCCGGTATCCACTTTAACATGAACGGTGAGCCGTTTGCCGTTATCGGGCAGGCCGGCTGCCGCATCCAAACCATCTTCACGGAACAACGTGATGGCAATATTAAGGTCCCTGGCCGCAGCGAGCCCTTCCGACGGTACATAGCCGAGAACGAGAATGGGGATTTGAATTCCAGCCTGGCGAAGCTCTATCGCTTCATCCAAAAAAGCGACGCCCAGATAATCGACACCGCAGGCTTCCGCCTCTCTGGCAATTTCTACGGCGCCGTGTCCGTATGCGTTGGCTTTGACCGAGGCCATCAGCCGCATGCCCTCCGGTATCGCACTGCGGAAGGACTGCAGATTATGCGCAAGCGCGTCCAAAGATATTTCAGCCCTGGTGGGGCGGTAATACACGTTCAACTTACGTCCACCTTCTCCTCATCTAAACGCTCAAACGCCCGTTCGTATGGGGAGTATCCCCTACGCACGGGCGTTTGCTTTTATAACCCATAACCTTATGTTATACGTTGAGCCTTGAGGCTGTCAATGAAACGGGGAACCATTCCTTTATTTACTGATTTCTCCCTGCACCGACTGCGCAACCTTGACCATCTCGTAATCCGGCAGCGTAGCGCTGGTGATCCGGTATTCAATTCCATTGTAGGTCCAGGTCAGCGTTTTCTGCTCGTCGCCGCTCATTTGACCGAGTGTGAAGCCCAGATCGACCATATCCCCTTTCATCATGGAGACAGCCTGGTCACGAGGCTGAGTTTCAATCAGCGTATAGTCGTAATCGCCCGTATAGCGGATCATAAAGCCCGGATTGCCGCCAAACACAATCTCCTGCTGATCCATCTCCGATACCCCTTCAGGCAGGTAGGAAGGCTCCATCGCGGTAAAGATTTGACCTTCAGTCCCGCCGGATTCCGCAGCCGGCGCCAGAGCGTCATCCGCATTCTCATCCTGAGTTGAAGTTTCACTATTGGCGCCGGTATTATCCGCATTCGTAGCGGTGTCTTCTGCATTATCCGGATTGGCATTGGCGTTATCGTCCGTCGTTGGCGTTTCTTCCGCCTGATTGTCGCCCGTATTTTGCGGTGAGTTTGCTTCAGGTGTGAGTACGGGCTCGTCATTTGCCGAAGCATTTGATTCATTATCCGGCTGCGCTGTCGTCGGTTGATTGCTCGTGCTGCTCTCCATATTGCGCTGGGTATCGAAGACGCTCTTATCGAGCTTGGAGCCGAACTCGAATTTGTTGAATTCCACCTCAACCATGACGGCGGCATTGGTATCGCTCACTTCCACCTTGCTTGGCGCATAATCCGATTTATTGAGCCATATTTTCTGGCGTGCCAGTGAACCGTTCTGATAATTCGCCATGACATCGAAGACGTAGTTGTCCTTATCGACGGCAAATTGACGGGAATTATCCAGCAAAATACTGGATACCAGCGTCTGGTACAGGTAGACCTGACCTTGGTTGGCCGGCCAGTCGCTCTGGAACCGGAACACCTTGTTCAGACGGGGCGTCAGGACAAACACGCCTTCATCGTTGCGGAGCACAATTTGAGTAATGTCCTTCTTGGCATTGGTCAGTTCAATTCTGTAATACTGCGGCTTCTGGTAAGAGACGTCAACCTGGTACTCCAGAGGCTGCTGTCCGGTATGCAGGGTCATCGTGCCTGTTCCGTGATAGCTTTCCATTTTGTTAACCGTCTGGTCCAAATCCTTGACAACTGAATTCGCGTCCTTAGTCCCGCAGCCGGCGAGCACCGCCGTGGCGCACAGCAAGATGGCTGCGATGAAACTGATTCGACGACGCATGAGATCAACCCCTCATCACAAGTTTTTTTAAACGTATCCGGAGCTGTACGTGACCAGAGCGAGCGCTGATTCACACTGTCTCGTACGGGACAAGGCCGTTTACGCTTGACTTGTACATGTCTATGAGGGGACTTGGACAATTATGCGGACTAGTTTGACAAGCTTATTAAATCGGAGTGAGAAACGGATAATTATTGCAGATGGGCAAACAGCGGCATTGGCGCGGCGCTCCCGGCTTTTCCGGCTTTGACGATGCTTGCATTTGGCAAAAAAAAAGGAAGGCGGGCACTTTTCTTCAAAGTGTCTGCCTTCCGGTTTGACCCTACCTATTGAAGCGGCCATTAATAAGAAACGGCTTTCTCCATCCTTGGGCGGCACAGCAAGAGGTTATAGCCTGTTATCTGCGCCTTCCGCTGCCATCAGATAGCTGTCCAGCGCTTGATGGAACCGGAAAAAGGAACCGGACAGCACATCGATGTTCCTTTTCAGGTGCTTCTTCGTGGATACGTTTTTGTAATAGAGGAATTGATCCACATTCTTGTCCAGTTTATCTCTGAGAGTGAGAATGAAATCGGGAGATGCCTGCTGCTCCGCCAGCTCATTCAAATCAGCTGCCAACGCTTCGCTCAGCTCCTGCAAATTCGGCAGTGCCAGCTGCTGCTGTATAAAGAAAACCTCAGGTGTGAAATCCTCGCGAAAATCCTGTCCGGGAACTTGTTCCCAGTAATCATTCCACGTCTGCAGCAGATTTGTTTTGAACAGCATATATTTGAGGAATCCGCACAACCAGGCCGTACAGCTCGTATTTCGAAGCTGGCAGCCCACCCGGTCGGACAGATGTCTGCAGCCGCTGCAGCAGGAACCTCCGTGCTCGATACAAACTTTGCAAATCTGATTCGTTCCGATTTCCTGCATGACCTGCAAACCGTTGTCGATGACCTTCTGTCTGGTTACCAGCTTCAGCTCGGGTTGAGGCTGCGATTTGCTGCTGTTGATGGTTAATCCGGACATTCGCATCCACTCCATTTCTATTATAGGCAGCATAAATAATTGAATGTTTGAATGTTCTGATATCCTTTGTATTATACCCCACAGAAAGGACAATCCTCAATAAAAGGAAGTCCCCGTTAAAAAAAAATGCATGGCAGTTTCCTGTTTGCAACTTAAAACGGTTTGAAATTATTGAAAAAAGTGATATCATATTCATATCACATTGATATTAGGGAGGGTTCAATATGCAGGAACGCAAAGCTTGGCACGTGAATGGCTTTCTTGCCTTGCTGTTATCGCTCGTTCTGGTCGTTGGCGCAGTGGTTCTGTTTATCGCAGTCGGAACGCAGGATGAGCCGGGTTCAGGACTGATCATTCTTGGGGTGGTGATGCTGCTGCTTGGTTTTGTGCTCATGACGTCGCTCAGCGTCGTCCAGCCCAATCAGGCCAAGGTCATCACTTTCTTCGGCAAATACAAAGGAACGGTGACCGACAGCGGCTTATGGCTTGTATTTCCATTCACCAACAAGGCACGGGTGTCTCTGAAAGTCCGCAATTTCAACTCCCAGAAGCTGAAGGTCAATGACCACTCCGGGAACCCGGTAGAAATTGCGGCCGTCGTGGTTTTCAAGGTGACCGATACGGCAAAGGCTTCATTCGACGTCGACAATTACGAGAAATTCGTCGAAATCCAGAGCGAGACGGCAGTACGGCATATCGCCGCACAGTATCCTTACGACTCCTATGACGAGGATGGAACCTTCTCCCTTCGCGGCAATGCGGATGAGGTATCCTCCAGGTTGATGGCGGAGCTCCAAAGCCGACTTATGGTAGCCGGCGTTCAGGTTATGGAGACCCGGCTCTCCCATCTGGCCTATGCTCCCGAGATTGCCAATGCAATGCTGCAGCGCCAGCAGGCGGCAGCTATCGTATCGGCCAGGCAAATGATCGTTGACGGTGCCGTTGGTATGGTGGATTCAGCCCTGCAGCAGCTGGAGCAACGCGGCATCGTACTCGATGACGAACGCCGTGCGGCAATGATCAACAATCTGATGGTGGCCATCGTTTCCGAACGCGGAACGACCCCGGTCATCAATACGGGCACACTTTACACCTGAAGGCTGAATCATCCATATGGCCAAAGAACGCAAGGCGTTCCCGCTTCGTCTCGACGTCGAGCTGCACCAGGCGCTGGAGAAATGGGCTGCAGACGAGTTCCGCAGCGTGAACGCGCATATCGAGTTTCTGCTGCGCGATGCCCTGCGCAGGGCGGGGCGTATGAAACGGCCGCTGCCACCACAGCAGCCGGATGAAGCTGAAGAGACATAAAGTTCATTTCCAAACGGAAAGAAATTAAGTGACTCCTTAAAGAAAGTGCCGCTGAACAAATTCGGACGGCACTTTCTTTGTATTGTGCGGGAATTCGTGCTCCTTGGAGCATTTATTGCTGCTGAACATAAATACAGGTACCATAAAGGATAGGATTTACACCCCTTCCTATTCTAATCCGTAAAGGATGTGCCCTCTCATGTCCAAAGCTGATCATATGCTGTCTATTCTATGGCTGCTGAAGACCCGCAGGAAAATGAGCGCCTTCGCGCTCGCCGATGAGCTGGAAATCCATGTCCGCAGCGTTTACCGGTATATCGACGCATTATGCGCCAGCGGCGTTCCCATTCTTTCCGACAAGGGCCGGGCTGGCGGCTACTACATCCCGGACCATTTTACAGATGCCCCGCTGTTCTTCGATGAACAGGAGCAGAAGGCCCTCGTTCATGCAGCTCTGTTCGCTCAGGAAGCGGGCTACCCCCAAGGCGATGTATTGGAGCGCGCTGTCGGCAAAATAAAGCGGTACACCAATCCGCAGCAGTTAGAGCGTTGCTCCCGGATTCAGGAGATGAATCGAACCGGGTATCGGTGCATGTTACCGGGAATGCCGAAGCCCTGGACGATTTGAGTAGGCATTGGCTGGTCTCGCACACTCTGATCGAACGATCCGCCCATCATGTTGATTTTGAGCTGGATGAATGGAATTTATATACGCAAGCTCCTTACCTGCTGCTGTCATACGGAGGCCGGATACAGGTCCAGGAGCCGCCTGAGCTGCGAGAATGCTTGGCCGAGATAGCCTTTTGCTTTATATGATGTTTACCGCTCTCCTTCCCTTAAACAAACCTAACCTGGATTTTTTCCGTCAAAAATTAAACTGACCATGGCTGTCAGCCTTTGTGTTTTATAATAACTACATAGCAGTTTATTAAAACGGGAGGTTACCCCTATGGCAGGCAGCATATTCAGACAAGATATTATAACCGAAACAGGAATAATATGGGTAAATAGAGAAACAAGGGTGGATTAAACCACGTATAATACCTGCTGCTTCGAGGATACCAAGCAGGAACAAATTCAAGCTGCTGCACCGCACCAACTAAAGGTTCGCATCGAATATGACGGACCTGTCAATAAAGACAGCGGCAGTACTGAATGCTGTCGATGAAAATCCCAAACTGCCGCTGATTTGTATATGTATTCAGATATCCCGGCTTTTCTCAATATGTAAATGCGGACAGCGTTTCGTTAATTCCTTCAAAAAGCTTTCCTCGTCCAGAGGGGATATATGGATATAATTATAGCCGCCGTAATGAATTTCAATCCTGCGGCTGGAGGTAGCCGCACTTGCAAGCCAGGACCGAATCAGCTTCACTTTGGAAATACTATCGAAAGGAACAGATTTTGTGATCGGCCCGCCCCGTATGAATAAGCTGTTCTCATTAAATATGTAATAGGTTGCAAGCCACAGCCAGGCGATTAAGCCAGCAATAGCGGTACAAAACAGAAAAATCAAAGCGCCGCCAATTATTCCTGCTCCTTCCTGGAAGAAGGGAGACAAGCCGCTCACAAGCAGGGCAATGATGGAGAGCCAAATCACAATGGACAACCCTAGATCTCTTTTTGGATTAAAATTCATGGCAGCCCCCTCCTCTCCAGCTGTGAAAACAAAATTCCCCAAGCACGTCGACTTTCCCGCTGCAGCAAGACCTCCATTCCAATCAAGCCCGACTGCATGATTCCGGTTTTTTCTTTTCTACCAATATACAAAAATTAGTATTTTATGTAAATAGATGCTTACACGACTTCTGGTTGGAGTCATCCTGCTTGAATTGCCTGAACCTCAAGTGAGCATCAACCAATTGTATTTAATTTCCAATTTTAATGACTTTCACAATCGTGTACAATTTACAGATGAAATGGAGGAATTATCATGACAACTATTCAAAATCTTATTCGTGAAAACATGATTCGCGCTTATGAAAAATTAAGTATCTTAAGCCAGGTCTATACTTTTGTGCAGACTGAACGAACACAGAGATTCGAATCCGATATTCCGTACGGACTGTTCAATAGTGTGTTTACATACACACGGTCTGTGGAAGTGGATCCCGTTGAGGAAATGAAATCGATTGCCTCCTTGTACCATGAGCGAGGCCAGAAACTGGCATGGCTGACTTATTCGCACGAGCAGGACGACGTCATAAATCAGGCGCTGGCTGCCAACAATTTCAATCAGGTTGGAACGATCTCGGGCATGGCGCTTTCACTGGAAAAATGGACATCCGAGCTTCCCGACATACCGGGACTGGAGGTTCGTGCCATACGGGCTCCGCAGGAAATTGAGCAGTACAGAAAGGTCATACTGGAAGGGTTTAATGTTCCAGAGCAGATGGCTGATATATTTTGCAAGGTATTTGTGGACGGGCCGAATCAGGATACAACCACCGTTCAGCATTATGTGGCGTATATGAATGGAGAGCCTGTGACTACGATCACGACCTTCACAGAGGGGGAGGTTACAGGCATCTATAATATCGCCACGCTGGAATCCTGCCGATCACGGGGATTTGCCAGAACAGCTCTTGCCCATGTACTGCGCGATGTACAGGAGAAGGGAGCGAAGCTGGCTGTCATACACGCCACTTCAATGGGGCTAAGCGTCTATCCCAAAGTGGGCTTTAAGGAAGAAATGACGATAAATATTTTTGCTGGTTAATAACGGACTTGCCTAGAGGTGCGGTCATGCATATTGGAGCATAAAGCCGCCCTCTCCTTTTCATTTTATTACGGTTAAATAGATTCCAGGTTATGTCCCTGGTTGCTGCCATTCTTCACTTCTTCCACCGGAATCGACAATCGGACTTGAAACCGCCCTGGTTCATTCACGATTTGCAGCCCGCTGTCAGGGCCATACTTTAATTTCAGCCTGCGGTGTACATTGACGAGGCCGGTGGTTTCTACATTCAGGCTGTTCGTCTTCAGCTTCAGCAGCAGCTCCTGGAATTGAGGCTCAGGTATATGCTCCCCATTGTTATCTACAAGAATGATCAAATATCCCTTCTCATATTTGAAGCAAACCTCTAATCTTCCATCTGCGATCGTATTGCGAAATCCGTATTGATAAGCATTTTCCAGCAAGGGCTGGATAATGAGCTTGGGAACCCGAAATGCGCGGTACGAATCCGGAACGGCCTCCAGATGCACAGCAATGCGATCCTCAAAGCGGAAAGTCTGAATGGCGATATAATTTTGGGCAAACTTAATCTCTTCCTCCAGCGGCACATCATCCTGCTGCGTCCTTGTTATGTAGTGAAAATAATGACCCAAATGATGAGAAAACAAGGCGATATTCTCGTTCTCCTCATTCTTGGCCATCCTGTAGAGGTTGAAGAAGCAGTTATAGAGAAAATGCGGATTGATTTGGGACTGAAGCTGCCTCAGCTCAGACAGGTTGGCCCGATACTTTTGCTCGTACACCTCTTGAATCATTTCCGTCATATTCGCCACCATGGAGTTGAATTGACTGTACAGATAGCCAAATTCGTCTGATCGGCGATGTGTCAGTATCGTCCCCCAATTGCCGTTCTCCACCCGTTGAAATGCCCGCAATAATCGCCTCATGGGTTGATGAATTTGCCGGAAAATCCAATAAGCGAATAATACGATTACGATGATGGAAATGGCCGATAGCGCCCAATACCAGTTGCGATACTCGCTGAGCGAGCCCAATATGGCAGACTCGGGCATATAGGACAGCAGCGTAACTCCGTGGGATGCGGAACGTTCCACGATGAACCAGTATTTTTCCCCATCGATGGTGGTCTCTTTCACATAAGAGGGGCTATCCTTGGGAAAGCCGGCCATAATCGGCTTGATATCGAACCATGGAATAGGCGCATTGTCGCTGGTTACGGCCCACTCTCCCCCGGGATCGATAAGCATGGACCCTCCTTTGCCGCCTATTTCGAAACGATTGAGTACCTCCTTCAACCGCTCCTGATTGATTTCAACCCCGATCAGAAATTGGGGCTCCTGCCCGTTGATCAGCGCCAGATTCGAATAAGGGAAGCTGATGAATAGACGGTTCTGCCAATGGATAAATGGATTCTCATAACGGTTGTTAATCGATTTCAGCGCGGTATATTCGTCCTCCGGAAGATCGCTGTATTGGGTTGAATCCGTGATCCATCTATGTGTATTTGGCAAAAAGGCGGCTGCGTTCAGAATATACGGGCTTGTGTTGATCATCCGGTTAAGCTGATTGTTGATGGATATAATGGCCTCGCGGCGTTCCTTGTCGCTAATAATTGGATCGGCGATGCTGAGCGTCCGCAGATTCCTGTCGTTCACATATTCCTCCTGCATGCTGATAATACGGGTGAATTCGCTGTCCAGCAAATGAATGTAGAAGGAGACCCTCGATTGAATCGAATTTTCGATTTCCTGCCTGACATTCCGCTCCCCATACTCATTCATCTTCAGGCTCAGGACATAAATCGGTGTTATCACGACAAGAAAAGACAACAGCAGCTTGGGATAAATACTCGAAAGCTTGACCCGCCAACGCATTTTAAGTCTCGACCTCCTTGTGTAGTAGGACCTTTTCGACAAAACAGGAAAAATGTCCTGCTAGGGACAGCAGGACATGCGAGACCTCCAATGGTTGATGATGCGTTTGGGAACGGAGCTTGCCATCCTGGCGGTCTGCTCCGATTTCCAAGAATGCAAGCATCGGAGCAGCCGTTATTATTCCTTTACGCTTCCCAGCACAATGCCTTTGATAAAAAAGCGCTGCAGAAACGGATATACGAGCAGGATCGGGAGTGCGCCGAGGAATATTTGGGCAGCTCTTGTCGTGCGCTCCGATACACTGTTCATCAGGTTCAGAACATCTTCCGAGCCAAGCGATGTAAAGTCCAACTCGATCACGATGGTACGCAGGTAGGTCTGGAGCGGAAAGTGTAAAGGCGAGTTCATATAAATCATTCCGTCGAACCAGGCGTTCCAGTGATTCACCGTGCTGAATAACGTGATTGTGGCAAGCGCGGGCAGCGATAGGGGCAAATAAACCCGGATGAGCGTAGCAAAGTGTCCCGCTCCATCTATCAAGGCAGCCTCCTCCAGCTCCTTCGGCAAATTTCGGAAAAAGTTGAGCAGCAGAAGGACGTTGAAAACAGGTACTGCGCTTGGCAGCACCAATGCCCAGACCGAATCGAGCAGGCCGGTATATCGAACGGCAAGATAATTCGGGATAAGCCCTCCATTGAATAAAATCGTAAAGACCAGAAACCAGGCATACAAGGTCCGCATAGGAAAAGCCCTGCTGTCCTTGGATAGCGGATAGGCGAGCAGAATCACCATGAGCATATTGAAGGGGACACCCAGCAATACCCGTTTTATCGTTACAAGCACGGATTTCAGAAAATCCGGTTTATCCAGGACATATTTATAAGCGTCTGTCGTGAAGTCAACAGGCCATAGGAAAACTTCCCCCACCGACAGGCTGCTGCTGAATGAAATAGCCAGTACATGCAGAAGCGGAAAAATGCACAGCAGAGATAGTCCGATAAGAAACGTATGGTTCATGATGTCAAAGAAGCGTCCAAACCATGAGCGGTCTTGTACCAATTCTTGCTCTCCCCTCTGAAATCGTTTAAAAATCTAAAAAATTCTATAATTGGCTATCCGGTAAGCCAGTAAATAGGAAACTGAAATCAATATAAAGGATACCGCGGATTTGAATAATCCTACCGCTGTAGCCAGCGAGTACTGCGCTTGCTGCAAACCCAGCCGGTAGACAAATGTGTCCAGAATATCGCCTGTATCATACACGGTTGGACTGTACAGATTGAAGACCTGGTCAAAGCCCGCATTGAGGATTTGTCCCAGACTGAGCGTGGCGAGCAGTACGATAATGGGTGTCATGCCGGGCAGCGACACATGCCAGGCTTGTCTCAAGCGGCTTGCGCCGTCTATAACAGCAGCTTCATACAGGCTAGGATTAATGCCTGTTAGCGCTGCCAAATATACAATGGTCGAAAATCCGAAGTCCTTCCACAGATCCGTTGTTATGAGTACATATGGGAAATGCCTCGCATCCCCGAGAAAAAAGATGGGCTCGATCCCGAACCATTGGAGCAGCTGATTGACGATTCCCTTGGAGGGAGAAAGGACATCAATCAGGATCCCACCCAGAATAATCCAGGAAAGAAAATGCGGCAAATAGATCAGCGTCTGGATACTCCGCTTGATGGCGGCTATCCGGATTTCATTGAGCAGGATTGCGATAACGATGGGGACCATTAAGCCGGTTATGACTTTCATGGATGCGATATATAATGTATTCCAGATCACCTGGGCCATGTTCGGCAGCTGCAGCATATACTCAAAATTATCCCATCCGACCCATTCCGAGCGGAAGATGCCGAATGCGGGCTTGAAGTTCTGAAACGCAATGACAAGTCCAAACATGGGCGCGTAATGATAAATAAGCACCAGTATGATGCCGGGAATCATCATCATATGCAGGGGCCAGCGGCTGTAACGGGATCGCTTTCCCAAAGCGGCCTTATTCAAGCCGGTTCCCGGCTTTGCGATTGTTGTTTTCATAGTTCATCTTCCTCGCTTGCCAATTTGCCAATCCTTCTGAAATAAGCATCGGAGGGGAACCGACGCCCCTCCGAAACGATTGTACGTTCTTCAATTATTGTGTGGCTTTCCAGTCATTAACCTGCTTCGTCATTTCCTCTCCGCCGAGCTGATTCCACTTCGGTATCATGGCATCAAATGTATCGACGGGATCCCCTAATATAATTCCCATATAAGTCTCGTCAAGCAGATCCGAAAGCGTGCTTTGACGCTGAACCATAAGATCGGTAGGGGTGCTGAAGTATTGATCCGGATACATCAGATCGTCCTTCACAATTTTCTCGAGGAGACTGAGCGACCCTTCAGGTCCAAACACCTTAAATGTCCCCCACTGCGACGCATCGCCGCCCTGATAAGCTTTCACCTGATCATAGTAGCCTTTTTGCTCCGGATTCAGCTTGCTGGTGTCATTGGATTGCAAGGCCGAGTTGACCGCCAGGTAGGCATCCAGATTCTTTCTCGCGCCCCATGCCTGGACATCCATATATTTGAACGTGTGGAATTCCAGATTGGGACCGTCATACATGTATTTAAATTCGGCTTTATCGCTGAACAGCTTCTGTACGAACGCATCCATCGTCTTCACCAGTGCATCCGGATACTTGCTTTTCTTGCTGGCTACCCAGAAAGTTCCGATTCCCGAGCTGATCTGGGATTTGGCTGGCTGGTCGTCCACGGAAGCCAGCTGATACATTTCCCACTTGGCATTCGGATCCTTGGCTACCGATTTGCTCAAATAGTTGATCGGATTCGCCATGATTCCGTAGGTCATTCCCACTTTTCCCGCTACGATATCGTCAGTCAACTGCGTCGTCGTCTTGACGGAGAACTCTTTGTCGATTTCACCGGCTTTATACATCTCCTGCAGCTTGCTGAGCGCCTGCTTGGCTTCCGGTTGAATGGCGCCGTATACCAGCTTGCTCTTGTCCTTGGGATCTTCGATCCACATTTTCCCGTAGGAATGGAAGCTGTTCAAGAAGTAGTTGAGACCGCCGAATCCGGTGAAAATGTCTTTCGTGAGGCCCAGACCCACGGTGTCGTCCTTCCCGTTCTTATCCGGGTCGTTTTTCGTAAATGCTTGGGATATCGCCAGTACGTCGTCCATCGTTTTGGGAGCGGGCAGTCCCACATTGTCGAGCCAATCCTTGCGGATCCAGATCATGCCTGCTCCATCCATCGTGGCCGTTACATAGGGAAGCGCCATTAGTTTACCGTCGATGGTAGCGGCTTTAAGCGTAATCCCGCCATCTTCATTCAAGCGGCTCTTGAGCAGGTCAGAGGCGTATTGATCATAGACATCCGTCAAATCCGCAAGAGATCCGGCATCGGCCAACTGCTTGAATTGAGTCGCGTCAACCTTGAAGAAATCCGGCAGATCACCTGAAGCGATGGTTACGTTCAATTTATCCTTGTAACCGGCGGAATCCGTAACCCAGGTATTCTTGAGCTCGAAACCGTATGTATCCAGCAGATACTTGGTCCAGATGTTGCTGTCCATCGAGTCGCCTTCCGCAAATTCGGTGATATCGGCTTGGGCCCGTACAGTCGTGACTGTAACCGGGGGATCGTATTTGGCAGACATACCTGGAGCTGCACCCGAAGATTCATTGGTCTTGCCTGGTTCCGTTTGCGCTGTCGTCCCGGAATTGCTCGAACAAGCCGTGAGGATTGTCATCAGGACCAATAAGGACGCTGTCATTTGTTTCCGTGTCACATGTATTCCTCCTCATAAAATTTGAAAACGGTTGGCCGCTGCTTCCCACTCACATTATAGTAAACGGGGAGGTTCACCAACTACGGTAATATTTTGACATCGTATGTCATTGGTCAACTTCTTGCCGGAAAGCCATTTCCATGAGGAAGTTAGCGTTTATAATAAACCCATATGGAAGGGAGATGGTCCATACCTCATGTACAACCTGCTGGTTGTCGACGACGAACCGAGAATCGTTAACGGGCTATACGAGCAGTTTCAGGATTGGAAGCAAGGGGAGCTTGGCGTTTACCGTGCGTACTCTTCAATGGAAGCATTGCGGATATTGGGCACAACCAAGATGGATATCGTCGTAACCGATATTCATATGCCCGGGATGAGCGGCATTGAGATGCAGAAGGAGATCATCAAGCTGTGGCCCCGCTGCCACGTTATTTTTCTGACCGGATACAGTGATTTTGAATATGTGCAATCTGCCATGCGGGATGGGGGATTGGATTATATTCTCAAGATTGAGGGCGATGAGCCTATCCTGGCGGCCGTCAGCAAAGCGATTAAGCTCCTTCAGGAAGAGCTGGTATCCGGGCAGCTTCTTGACAGAGCCCGGCAGCAGCTTCAAGCTGCTAATTCATTAATCCAGAAAGAATATCTGACCAGTCTGCTGCAGGGCGAGCTGTCCGCCAAGTCAATCAGTCAGGATCGCTTCAACGACATGCAGATTCCACTCGCCGCCGAGGAAGACGTCCTGCTGGTTATTGGCAGAGTGGACCGTTGGCCTGATCATATCAGTCAATCGGACCAGCCCTTGCTCATGTATGCCATTCAAAATGTCGCCAGTGAATATTTGAGCACGCTCGCATCCATTTCGTTCTCGATGAAGCCCTCCCACCTGATCCTCCTGATACAGCCAATAGCGGCCAGCCGGAAGCCGGGCAGAGAGGACTGCGATAAATGTCTGGCCTTCGTTCAGGGGATGATGTCCGATATTCAGGAGACCTGCAGGACGCATCTGCAGCTGCCCGTGTCGCTTGCAATCAGCAGCCATTTTTGCTCCTGGACTGCGACGGCGGCACAGAATCTGAAGCTGGAACGATTGTTTCAGCAAGGATTAGGCCATGGCCAGGAGATGCTGCTGACCGATCTGAAACCGCTAGAGCCTTCCGCTGCCATGCTGCAAGGCATGTCCAGGCAGGATATCGCGCTCAAGCTCAGCTCGATCAGGCATTTGGAAACCGGGCTGCTCAGCGGCCAGAAGGATAAATTCACAGAGGTATACAAGGATATTTCTGAAACCGCCCGGATCCTGCAGACATCACCCGCTCATTATTCATTTGTCGTGGAAATCCAATACGCCTTGGCTGCGATGTATCTGGCTTACATCAACCATTGGGGCTTTCTGGGCCCCGTATCCGAGGCTATGGATATAAGGCTCCTGCTCCAGGGCGGCTCTTTCCGTTCCTGGGAAGAAGCGGACGCTTATTACAGAGAATTGTCCGACATTTTGTTCAAGCAAAGAACGGACGATCAGAAGAACCGTACCCAGAAGGTATTAATGGCCGTCAATCAATATATTGAAAATCATCTATCGGAGGACCTGTCGCTTGAAGCGCTTGCCTCTCACGTATACCTGCATCCCACCTATTTGTCCCGGCTTTACAAGCAGATTACAGGCGTGCGCATTTCCGATTACCTTAAGGATATGCGTCTGACAAAGGCCAAGGAGCTTCTGGCCAACCCGAGAATGAAAATACATGAGGTAGCGGTGCTTGTCGGATTTGAATCCGCTCACTATTTCACCAAAGTATTCAAGAAAGAAATGCTTGTCACCCCCCAAGAGTACAGGGATCGCCTGTAGATGAGTTGCATAAAAGAAGGAGAGAAGGCTGCATGAATGATTGGTTCGCAGGAGATGCCCAGTGGATTTGGGGAGGAACGGAAGTCAGTCCCCGCAATGAATGGCGCTGTTTCCGTAAAACATTTTATACCCCGCCGGATGCATGGGATTCAGGGAATTTAGCGATAACGGCAGATTCCCGTTACGTGCTGTATGTGAACGGCGTGAAGGTCGGCCGGGGGCCGATGCGAAGCTGGCCCTCCGAGCAGTCATACGATACCTATGACATCGCCCACCTGCTGAAGCCGGATCAGTTTAACACCTTATCCGTCCTGGTACAGCATTTTGGCGTATCCACCTTCTACTATATCCGCGGAAGAGGAGGCCTGCTTGTCCAATTGGACCTGTCCGCGAGCGGAGATGGAGCTTCCGAGCGCATTGTATCCGACGGCTCGTGGAGGACCGCCCGCTGCCTGGGGCAAGACAGCAGAGCTTCCAGGATGTCCTGCCAGCATGCCTTCACAGAACGGATCGATGCGGGGGCTTGGGACGATGAATGGCTCCTGTCCGATTATGAAGATTCGGAATGGCCGTATGCGGCTGTTATTGGTAAGGCCGGGATAGAACCATGGGAGAACCTGAAGCCACGGGATATTCTGCCGCTCACCGAGGAAACGGTATATCCGGTCAAGGTGGAGGCAATGAATCGGGTTGTTCCGGTATCCTGGACAACCAATATTGATCTGCGCAGCCAGATGATACCCGGCTGCGAAGACAATGCCAATGAATATATGTATGCCGGGTATGCTGCCACGGTCATACGGGTCGAGGCTGCGGGTAAAGCAACCGTAGGGTTCCCTTATGCTCCTCCCCACTTCAACGGCTTGATCATCAACGGAGAACGGTACGCCAAGCAGGAGTTTATCGCGTTCAAGTCGGAAAAGTATCTGGGAATCAAATTACGCGAAGGCGATAATCTGCTGCTCATCGAGCTGGCCGGCAAGGATCACGGCCGCGGTTTATTCATGGGAATCGATTGCGATAGCGCATTCGAGCTGCATTCGCCTATTGTGGAGAGTGCAACGGATTTCGATATTAGCGCCCTGATCGATAACGATTCAGGTTCAGGGACATCTTCTCTCGCGGATAATTCCCCTTTTATAACCATTGGTCCTTTCGAATGCTATGAATATATCGACCATCGATACAGCCAGGAGGATCGGAGCAGGCAGCGGACAATCGATGCCTGCGGAAGCTCAAATGAGCAGGTTAGCGCTGCCCTGGATGAGCAAGCGGCCCGCAAAGTATCCGCGTTCCGGGAATCAGGGGCCGCAGCTTCAGCGGAACAGCTGGCTCAGTGGAAGACTTGGATACGGCCTGTGCCCGATCGGTTGGTCAGCAAGGAATCCATACTCGCGTTATCGGTATGGAAGAAGGGCTCCTTCCCTGAACCGGTCCCCGCTGCTTTGCAGCAGGTGGTTGCAGCCAATTCCGTACCTGGCGTTGTCCCGATCTATGAGCATGCGGATACCGAGATTATTGTGGACTTCGGCACTCAGGCCGTAGGCTATATTTCATTCGAGCTTGATGCGGATGCAGGCACTGTTATCGATTTCTACGGCTTCGAGCATATGCGGGACGGCTGGATCCAGCATATGAACTATCTCGACAATTCACTGCGGTATATTTGCCGTCAGGGAAGACAGCGGTTCACCTCGTATGTAAGGCGCGGATTCCGCTATTTGGCCGTAACCGTCCGCGGGGCTATCAAGCCGGTCAAGCTGTACGGCGTACAGCTGCAGCAGAGCCATTACCCCGTTGCCGAGATCGGACAATTCCAGTGCTCCGATTCTCTTATCAACGATATTTGGCGGATCAGCCAGACGACCACAAGACTGTGCATGGAGGATACCTTCGTGGATTGTCCCGCTTATGAACAGGTGTTTTGGGTAGGGGATGCCCGCAACGAAGCGTTGATCGCCTACTATTTGTTCGGCAGCGAGGAGATGGTCAAACGTTCCCTTGAGCTTGTACCCGGTTCGAAAGGGCAAACCCCGCTGTACGCAGACCAGGTTCCAAGCGGCTGGAACAGTGTTATTCCGAACTGGACCTTCTTTTGGGTCATCGCTTGCCGGGAATATTATGCCCGCACGGGAGACAAGGCTTTCGCTGAGTCGGTATGGCCGCACGTCGCATTCACACTGGACCGTTATCTGGATCTTATCGATGAACGCGGACTGCTCTATATGGATGGCTGGAATCTTCTGGATTGGGCACCCATAGATCAGCCCCGGGAGGGTGCGGTTACGCATCAGAACATGTTTCTTGTCAAAGCGCTTCGGAATGCGGCGGAATTGGCAGAGTTGGCGGGAGCCTTCCAAGAAGCTTTATCTTACAGAGCAGAAGCGAAGGCGCTATCCGAAGCCATCAATTCCTATTTGTGGTCGGAGGAACACCGGGCGTATATGGATTGCATTCATGCCGATGGCCGGAAGTCGGACATTATAAGCATGCAGACTCAGGTTGTTGCCTATCTGTGCGACATCGCAGATCATGACCGAAAATCACAGCTCAAGAGCTATCTCCTGTCGCCTCCGCCTCATTTTGTGCAGATCGGCAGTCCGTTCATGTCTTTTTTCTATTATGAAGCGCTGGCCGGAATGGGACAGTTCTCCCCTATGCTGGAGGATATGAGACAACAATACGGCCAGATGATCGAATACGGGGCAACGACCTGTTGGGAGATGTATCCCAAGCAGAAGGACGGGCGGGCGATCCCGACGGAGCTGACACGCAGTCACTGCCACGCCTGGTCGGCAGCTCCCGCATATTTTCTTGGCATCGGGGTGCTCGGCGTGAAGGAAGCAGCTCCGGGATGGAGTGCTGTCATCATTGAACCGCAGCCCTGCGGACTTTCCTGGGCCAGAGGCAGCGTACCGCTGCCGGAACGGGGCCGGATTGATGTGAGCTGGTCACTGGATGCGGGGGGTTATATGAAGTTACAGGTGTGGCTGCCGTATGATGTAGAGGCTGCCGTTCATCTTCCTCACGGATACGAGGGCACGGTCGACATCATCAGAATCGGTCAGCCTCCGGAATCCGGATCAGCTCAAACAGTTTAAACACGAAGATCATTCACGGTGCGCGGGGGGCTAGAACGTGTATGCGAGCTTGTCCCTCTTAGCTGACAATGCCGGCCCGCAGCTGATGTCAAGCAGTTGGTCGGCTTCTCTCTCCCATAAGCCATGCTCCTCGAATATCCCGATTACAGTCGTCCCATTCAATGCCATTTCCTTCAAAACGGACAAAATCTCCTGCTTTGTTATTCCATCCAACAGATCGGCGGCAGACTCATTCAGGATAAAAAGCCGGGGACGGGCAACTAATGCTCTTGCCCAATCGATGCACTGCCGCTGCTCACTGCTGCATACCGCAGGCGAAGTGTACCATAGCTTCTCATCGACTCGAAGCCGCTCCAGCAAGTTCTGCGAGTCGGTTCTTGCCTGCCGGACAGAACATCCTTGCTGCAGTAAGCGCTCAGCTATTATGTCGGTCACGGATAGGCTGTATTTGGGAATCATTGCCGTCAAGGGATTCAATAATCCCATCTCATGTACGCGTAATTTCACGATTTCACTGACTGTGGCCTCTATCAAGTCCAATCTTCCGAGCAGGGAGGATTTATACCATATTTGACCCGACTCCGGAATGACGGTCCGGTACAAACAATTCAGGAGCTGCAAGGCTCCGCTGCTTCCCTTGATCCCCACCAGCGTGCTCTCTTCCGCGTTGAATGAAATACTTTGGCTGGAGGAATCCGTTTTCAACCCGATCACCTGGAGCATTCCCGTCACCTCTTTCCTGCCGTTGTTGATTCTTACCAAGTTAACATTCACGCATCAACTCAGTATCAACGGAAGATTTAGATTATGTGAATATTGAAATCCAGGTTATATACGCGTAATGTGCATGAAAATCAGGCCGGGAGTTCATGTTATGACTGGGAGGTGAACGTCATGACAGGAAGAAACAACAACCCGAAGAACGACGGACCTGCCTCGTCCCCTTCGCGGCTCGATCAGTTCGGCGAGAGGCTGACGGAGAATGAAGGAACGAAGCCGATGAAGCCCGGCAAGGACAGCGGAAAAAGCTGCTGACTAAAGGAAGCGCAACTGCCAAAAAGGAACGGACGCCTCATCGGCGTCCGTTCCTTTTCTTGACTATCTGCCTTTATTTTTTATAGGTCAGATATTCGTTGTTTCAAATTTTAGTAGCCCAATGCTTTTTTGGCTTCCGCCCATTTTTTGTTCAGTCCATCCAATGCCGTCTTCAGATCTTTGGCGGTAACGAGCTCCTGAATATAATTGCCTGATCCGATGCCGATTTGAGCTTTATTGGCGATTTCACTGAACTTGGTATCCGTTGGCAGACCTTCGATAAAGGTAGGATTGGTCGCCTGGAACTCGGACAGCTGCGGCGAGTCCGCTTTCTCCGATTTGTCGATAGGCATGAAGCCGGAATCAGCCACATAACCGGATTCTTTAACGAAGAAATCCACCCATGCCGTCGCCAATTCTTTGTTTTTGCTGTTTTTGCTTACAGCCACCATGTAGTCGGAGCCTAGCGGAGCGTTGTATTTGCCACTGTTGTCATAAGGAAACGGAACGAATCCGATATCTTCCGGAGCTGCGCCCGCTGTCACCAGCTGCGGGATAACCCAGTTGCCCAGGAAATACATGCCGGCTTTGCCTGCTGCTACTTCGCCTTTGGACATTTCCCAGTTGTTCGTGTTCAGATCATTCTCGACCCAGCCCTTCTCCACGAAGGTACGGGCGATGGTCAGCAGTGTGCCCCAGGCGTTATCCATTTGGAACGGAGCTTCATCGGCAGCCATTTTGGTTGTCAGATCCGCTTGCCCGGCTACGTAGAAGGCCGAGCCGTCTCCCCAGTTGCCCATAGGCCATTGTGCGCCATAGTTCATGTAAAGCGGAATAATTCCGGCGTCTTTCAGCTTCTGCGCATCGGCATACAGTTCATCAAGCGTAGTTGGGGCTTTGTCGATGCCGGCTTTCTTGAAGGCCGCTTTGTTGTATACCAGACCGGCTGTGTTCACACCGCTGGAAATTCCATAGCGTTTGCCTTCGAAAGCGGCCTGGTCCGGAAAGTATACATTGTCAAACATCGTATCAGGAAGCGGCTCGAAATATTTGCTGTAATCGGAGGATGCAATGCTGGTTGGTATCATCAGCACATCTCCTGTTTCGCCTGTTGTCAAACGGGTCAGAATGTCGGTGGCATAGTTGGTCAGGCCTTCAAACTCCACCTTGGCATCCGGATATTTCTCCTGGAATTTCTTCACGTATTTGTCCATCGTGCCGTCACTGATGAAATCGGTACGGTGCGTCAGAACCTTGATCGTGCCGCTGAGATTCGCATCTCCGCCTGCATTGCCAGCCGTTTCATCGGGAGTGCTGCCGGTCGAGTCATTCGGTGTGTTCGTGCCCGTATTGCCCCCGTTGTTCGCGGTGTTATTGCTGCCGCAGGCAGCCAGCATCGAGATGGACAACAGAACAGTAATGAGAACAAGCGCCATTTTTTTCATATCTCACTTTACCCCTTTTGTTTAATTTCTGCTTTGTACCAGATCGATGATCCTGGAAAGCAGTCCTGTTATCGCTTACATGTACCATTTTATCGTCTGCCGGAGTCAAAAAATATGAACTGCGTTTGTTTTTGTTGTCATCAGTTATGCTAACGAAGACAATTTTGTTAGCGATTGCAGCCGCTCCAGCACTTCGAAGCAGGCTCTGCTGTTATGATAAGGACATTTCCAGGCATTGATCTTGGATTGGCTTGGATCGGGCACACCCTCCCGGGATACCCGCCAATGCCATTCCCCGCCCTTGCGGTCGCTTACCTTGGAACTGATAAAAGCCCAGCTGCGCTTGGCCGCTTCCATATAATCCACATCGCTGGAGAGCTGATATGCGTTCAGAAAACCAACCATCGCTTCGGCTTGCGGCCACCAATCCTTAGCATCATCCAAATGCCCGTTTTCATGCAGCTCATTGAATAACGCGCCATCCGCATCCACGCCCTCGGCAAGCGTCGCCTTGGCCATTTCAAGCGCTTCGACCTTCACCCGCGCCGTAAGCTCATGATTGCCCAGCACCTCGGCTGCTTCGTACAGCAGCCAGCTGCCTTCAATATCATGACCGTAGGATACGTCGCCGGATTTAGATTCCCATTCATCATTGAAGAACAGCAGGAAGTGATGGCTCTGAGGATCGATAATCCGCTCCAGATGAACTTCGATGAGCTCCTGCAGCTTGCCGCGAAGCCCGTCCTGCCTCCATACCCGGTACAGATTCGTATAGGCCTCAAGTACGTGAAGATGGGTATTCATGGACTTGCGTTCATTCAGATCCTTGCCGCTCAGGCTCATGTCGCTTGTCTCGCCCCAATCCCGGGCGAGCGCCTCCACATAACCGCGGTGAACCGGATCGTACGCATGCTTCTCCAGCAGACGGTACACCTGCTCAGCCAGCTTGAGCGGTTTGTGGTCGCCCGTAGCCCGGACATATTCCGCCAGCGCATAGATCACGAAAGCTTGCCCGTATACCTGCTTTTTATCCTGAGAGGGAGCTCCCTGCGCGGTAATCATCCAATAAAAGCCGCCATGCTCATGGTCCAGAAAGGTCGTTTCCAGAGCGTCCAGCGCACGCCTCGCCATGATCAGATCTTCCTCTGCTCCGTAAATCCGGTAGGCCGCCGCGAAGGTCCAGAGTATCCGCGCGTTGAGGACGAGCCCTTTATCGGCATCCGGGTCAATGCTGCCGTCGCTGTCCATCCGCCCGATGAAGCCGCCTCTTTCTTCATCAACCGAATGGCGCTTCCAGAAGCTCAGGATATTATCCTTGACCTCCCTCTCCAGCTCATCACTCCACTGCGGTAATGTCAGTGTCATACGGCGCCTCCTCTGCCATAATACTCACTGACGGTGGTTTCAGCAGGCTTGGCGTACATGCAGTAATCATCATTTTGCGGGGCATCCTGCGGCGCATACAGCCGGGCAGGCCAGTCCCACAGCATGAATCCCTGCATCCACGGGCGGCGGGAGCAAGCCTCGAACATCGCCTTATAGTAACGATCCTGCTCCACTCCCGAGGGAGCGCCAGGCAGCGACCAGTCATTGGGGCGCTGCGGTGAACCCTCACGGCTCGGACATCCGGCCTCCATGAAGAAGAACGGCTTCTTATAGCCCGCTATACTTGCCTCAACTCTGTCCAGCTGCTGCTCCCACTCGTCAATAGGGTAATAGCCGCTGGAAGATATAATGTCCACCGCATCCCACCAGGCTACATTGCCCTCCTGATATTTGTCGCAATTGTACGTAATAAGTCCGCTGTACACCGCACGGACCTTGGCAATAAGCGCACGCCACTGCGCTTCGCGTTTGTCCGTCTGCACCATTTCGCAGCCGATGCAGAGCATCTCGCAGCCTTCCTCTTCGGCAATCACCGCATAATGCAGGATAAATTCCTCATAGGAAGCAAACCACTCGGACCAGCTTGGCTCTCCGGGAACCTCATGATCGAAAAAATTAATATGGGCGCGCCAGGTTCCGTCCGCACAGTTGACAACAGGCTTCAGGCAAACCTTAAGCCCCAGCTCCTTGGCACGGCGGATAGCGCTCCGCACCTCGCTGTCCGTGACCGTCGGTTCTTCCTTATAAGAAATCGTCGTGGATTGGGCAGTCGCCTGCAGCGCTCCCAGGCTCAAAGCAGCCCAATTGACGTTCAGAGCCGTCATTGCTTTCATCGAGAATTCCGCATCGGATCCTTCCCAGGTACCCCGCACGCCTGTCCAGCCCCAGGTCATGCCATTTACCGTTTCCTTGTTGAACTGCTCGATATTCATCGCTTGTCTAACCCCTCTCCGGACATGAAATGATGAAGATATGAAGAAAGGCGGCTTGCGCCGCCATCTTATTTGACCGCCCCATTCGTCACCCCTGCGAAAATATACCGCTGCAAGAACAGGAACAGGAGAACGGTCGGGATGAAAATAATCAGGATGCCTGCCGAGATAACGTTAACCTGTGCCGCATTCGGTCCGACGAAGGAATATATCGCCGTGGACACAACCTTCAGCTTCTGGCTCGGCATATACAGGTAAGGCGTGTAAAAATCATTATAGATGGAGATGGTTTTCAGAATAATCAACGTCGCCGTCGCCGGCTGCAGCAGCGGGAATATGATGGAGCGGTAAATCCGGAACAGCGATGCCCCTTCCATCATGGCGCTCTCGTCCAGATCCTTGGGAATGCTGTTGACGAACTGCAGATAAATGACGATTTGCAGCACATCGGCGCCCAGGTAGATCAGGATAGGAGCCCCCATCGTGTTGTAGAGCCCCAAATGCTGAATAACCGAAAAAGTAGCAACCTGCGTTGTGACCATCGGAATGACCTGGGCGACCAGGTACATGCCCATAATCGGCTTTTTCAGGGCAAAATCGAACCGGCCCAGCGCATAGGCAACCATCGTGCCGATCAGCACATTGCCTGCCACCGCGCTCACCAGGATGATCAGCGTATTGCGGAAGCCGAGCCCCAAATCTCCAACGTCGTACACTTTCTTGAAATTGTCGAAGTTCAGAAAATTGCTTGGCAGCGAGAGGACGGAGGACTGATAATATTCAACCTGCGTCTTGAATGCGCCAATCACCACCGAATAGATCGGGAAGAACACGACGAACAGGGCGAGTGCTATGGTGACATATTTCAGGGTGGTAAACAGCGGTGACTGTTTCTCATTATCCATCGCTTATTTCTCCTCCCGGAACAGAACTTTGCGCTGTATGACGATGAAGATCAGCACAATGACCAGCAGCACAACCGCCATAGCGGAGGCCAGACCGAAGTTCTGGTATTTGAATGCGGTGTCGACCGTTTTAATGACAAAGGTTGAGGTTCCGTTAGCCCCCAGCAGCATGACATACGGAATATCGAATGCCTCCAGCGCTCCCGTAAGCGTCAGGATGAGCATGAGCGACAGAACGCTTTTGATGCTTGGCATGGTGATGTAGCGGAATTTCTGCCAGGCCGTAGCTCCGTCAATGGAAGCGGCTTCATATATATCACCGGGGATGGATTGAAGCGCGCCAATGAAGATAACCATGTTCAGGCCCATGTACTTCCACATCGAGATGAAGGCAAGCGAGATGTTCACCAGATGCGGATTGCCGAGCCATTTCTGCTGCCAGGAGGCGAGCCCGATTTCACGCAGGAGCGCATTAAGCGAGCCATAGTCCAGATGGTACACATTCTTGAACATAATCACCGTCGCGACGCTGTGAAGAACGTAAGGCAGAAACAAGGCCGAGCGGAAAATATTCCGTCCTTTCAGCCGGCTCGTGAGAATAACGGCGAACCACAATGAAAATGCCGTCTGAAGGAGGCCGCCAACGAAATAATAAGCATTGTTCTTCAGGGACATAAAGACATCGGGCTTGGTGAAGATCTCCTTGTAGTTGTCAAGGCCGATCCAGTTCATATCCCATCCCAGGCCCGACCAGTCCGTGAAGCTGTAATAAAACAGAGACAGGGCCGGATAATAGGAAAAGGTCAAGGATAAGAGCACGGGGATCGTCAAGAAACCGAAGAGAATAATCATACGCTGCGTTTTGTAATTAAATCGTTGCAAGAGGCCTCCCTCCCTTTCTGCGCTGCTGATGAATGGACCGTTATCAATACCATCATTATAACGCCGGTCAAGGAAGCGGATAATGGACCGTGTTTCTTTTTGTTGTCCTGTATTATGCTAACGGTCACCTAACAGAATCGCGGTACTCCTTGGGCGTCTTTCCGGTCATGCGCTTGAACACCTTGGTAAAATAAGCGGGATCGGGATAGCCGACCCGTTCTCCCACCTCATAAGTCTTCAGCCCATGCTCTTCGCGAAGCAAACGCTTGGCATGATGAATCCGCACAGAAATCGCAAAGTCGGTAATCGTCTCTCCCGTCTCTCCCTTGAACAGCTTGCTCAAATAGCTCGGGGTCAAATGAACATGCTCCGCCAGCCGCTGCAGGTCCAATTCTTCTTTATATTGTTCATGGAGGTACATTTTGATTCGTTCCACCGCACGGCTGGCGTGACGGGATTCCTTTACAAGCTGCAAACGGTCCATCACCGTCCGCGACAGCTCCGCCGCATATGTACGATAGTCCCCATATTGATCCGGTTTGGGAACACTTCCTTTGCGAAATGGCTCCGGCTGATCCTCCAAGCCTTCATCCACTGCGCGCACGAGCTCCACGGCAGCCGATTCCAGGGCACTCCATCCGAGGCGCAGCAGCTGCGCTTCTCCAAGCCACCGCTGCAGTGCCGCCTCGGCGCGATCGGAGTCGCCGCCAGCAATTGCCGGGCCAAGCTCGTTCAGCAGCAGGCGGTGAAGGCTTTTCTTCTCATGCTGCAGCTGTGCAAAATCCGTTGAATAAACCATAACCGGATGGCCGTCCGGTTCATACCAGGCATGCTGGCAGGCAGCCGATGCCTCTCCGTACGCTTGCGCCAGCTGCGCGCCGCCGGCGTATACACCGCTTGTGCCGATGCGCACACGCGTTGCGATAGGCAGCTTGCCCAGCATGGTCAGCGCAAGCTCCCTCGCCGTATCCGCATGGTCGCCCGGTCGTATAGCCAGAATGACCGCCGCCAGCTTCCCTTCGCGGATAAGAATGCGGTGCTCCCGCTTCCAATCGGCGACAATGCCCCTGAGCCTTTCCTCACCGCATTCCGGTTCGCTATGGACCAGCATAACGGTGTACAGATTACGGAACAAAGGCAGCTCGTCAAGCTGATCGCAAGCTCCCTGCCAGACGGGCTTGGCAATATGCGCAGCATCCACTCCCAGCATCAGCTCGATCAGCGACTCCAGGCCGAAGGGCTGACGGCTCTGCTCCTCCTCCACTTTTTCCGCAACGCGGACAAGCAGCCGGATCAGCTCATCCTGATTGACCGGCTTCAGCAAATAATCCTCCACGCCGTGACGCAGCGCCTCGCGGGCATAGCCGAAATCATTGTAGCCGCTGAGAATGGCGATCCGCGCCGTACTGCCGCGCCTTCTCAGCTCTGCGATCATTTCCAGTCCGTCCATCTGCGGCATACGGATGTCGGTGATGATCAGATCCGCCTCCATCTCCTCCAGATGACCCAGCGCTTCCCGTCCGCTGCTCCAGATGCCGACCACCTGATAGGACGGATCGATCCGTCCGATGATTTTTGCGAGGCCGAGCCGGATGAGCTCTTCGTCATCGATAACTGCTATTCGCATCACGTAATCTCCCCTGTCTTAATGATTATCAGGCTTTGGCCGCCTTGGGCCCAGCCGATTGCCGCACGACAAGTTCCCCGGTCAGCAGAATCTTCTCCTTCGGACTGTTCGGATGCTCCAGCCGGCGCAGAAGCGCCTCTACAGCGCGAACGCCCATACCCCGCTTATGCACATGCACCGTGGTCAGCGTGGGGCTGGATAATGCCGCATCCTTGATATCGTCAAAGCCGGTCACCGATACCTCATCGGGAACGCGGATATTCATCCGCGCCAGAATGGTCATGACGCACATGGCGATGGAATCATTGGCGCAGGCAAAAGCAGTCGGCATCCTGGATTCACGCGAAAGCTCCTGAAGGATCGTCTCCAGCGCCTCGGTCATCTCGGAGCGGTTATCTCCCCTGATGGTCAGCAGCCCCTCATGCTGGTTGACCCCAAGTCCATGCTCCTCCGTCATGGAGCGGTAGCCGAACCAGCGGTCGTAGAAGCTTCGGGAATAACGAAGATTGCCCACAAACTGCAGATTGCGGTGGCCCATTCCGACCAGATAATGCGTAATTCTGCGCATCCATTCGAAATTGTTCATGGACAGCACATCCGACGGGATCAAAGGGTCCTCGTGGTCGATGAGCACGAATGGAATCCCGAGATTGCGGATTTCCAGCAGAATCTGGTACGATACGACACCGACACCGATAATGCCCATGACCCCCCTCGGATTGATCATATTGGCAAACTGGCTTCGTATATGCTCGGTCACCAGAATCATGCCGATGCCGCGCTCCTCCAGCTCCAGCTGGACGCCTTCAATAATGCGTCCCCAATAATAGGAATGCCTGGTCTGGTACCGTACGTTCGGGACCAGCACGATGACCTGCCGGTGGTCCGTCTCCCCGAATGCAGCCGCCTTGGGCTGCTCCTCCGCTGCCGGCTCTTCCTTCGTGATGAAGCGGTAACCCAGCTGCGCAGCCGCCTGAACGATTTTGTCTCTTGTCTCCGGCTTGATGCCGCTCTTGCCAGACAATGCCTTCGAGACGGCGAATTTGGAAACGCCCACATGATCGGCTATATCCTGCATTGTGATTTTTTTGGTCATAATCAACACTCAACCCCGTCGCATAAAAGTGGTAGCTAACAATCTTCAATCCATGATAACACACTTTATTTGTTAGCTCATTTTTCTTGACACGGTTCAGGTCCCCTATGCATGACATCGAATGTTAGATATATGCGATATGCAATCCTTCTGTTTGTAAAGGAATTTTTCAAAACGCTCCCAGGCAGTATATAATGGAAGCAAATGTACGTTATGTCTTTAACAATATCGATGGATGAAGGGATTTGAGAACCGTGAAAAAGGAAATAATCGACCGTTTTATCTCTTACGCCATAGTCGACACGCAATCGAACGACGCCAATGAGACATGCCCTTCGACGCCGGGGCAGCTCATATTAGCCAACCAGCTGGTCGCCGAGCTTAAAAGCATCGGCATGAGCGAGGTCACCATCGATGATAACGGTTATGTCATGGCAACACTGTCTGCCAATACCGATAAACAGGTGCCGACCATCGGGTTTCTGGCTCACGTGGACACAGCCACGGATTTTACGGGAACGAATGTCAAACCTCAGGTCATTGAATCCTATCAAGGCGGCGATATTGTACTGAATGAAGCCGGTCCTGTCATTCTGACCACCAGGGATTTTCCGGAAATCAGCACTTATAAGGGACACACCCTGATTACAACAGATGGAACAACGCTGCTTGGCGCGGACAACAAGGCGGGCATTACCGAAATCATGACGGCGATGGCCTATCTGATCGGGCATCCCGAGATCAAGCATGGACGCGTCCGGGTAGCCTTCACGCCCGATGAGGAGATCGGCAGAGGCCCGCACCGGTTCGATGTGGCTGCCTTCGGTGCCCAATATGCCTATACGGTGGATGGTGGCCCGCTGGGCGAGCTGGAATACGAAAGCTTCAACGCCGCCGCAGCCACCATTATTTGCAAAGGAACCAATGTTCATCCCGGGACGGCCAAAGGAAAAATGGTCAACTCCGCCAAAATCGCCATGGCGGTTCAAAGCCGGCTTCCGAAGGAGGAAGCGCCGGAATACACGGAAGGCTATGAAGGCTTCTACCACCTGATCTCCATCAGCGGCAGCGTCGAGCAGACGAAGCTTCATTACATTATCCGCGACTTCGACTCCGCCGCGTTCGAAGCCAGAAAAACAAATCTGATCAACATTCTGAGCGAGCTTCGCGAAATATACGGCGAAGACAGCATCGCCCTCACTCTGAAGGACCAGTATTACAATATGAGAACCAAGATCGAGCCGGTCATGGAGATCGTGGAAATCGCCCGCCAGTCTATGCTTGGACTTGATATCGAACCAATTATCAAACCGATCCGCGGCGGGACTGACGGTTCCCAGCTGTCTTACATGGGACTGCCCACACCGAATATTTTTACCGGCGGCGAAAATTTTCACAGCAAGTATGAGTACATCTCCGTGGACAATATGGTGAAGTCCGTTCAGGTGATTACCTCGATTATCAGCAAGTTCGAGCAGCAGGCGTAAATAAAATCCACTATGGAGCAAACGTTGACCGATATGAACCTTCTTCGGCAGCGCGCAGGCAGTACCGACAACAAATAAAAGCCGTGAATTTCAACTGGTGTTGAAGGTTCACGGCTTTATTTTACAGGCGGCACTGCCGATTATTCGGACCGTACACCCGGCAGATGCCGGGCAAGAAAATGATCGGTTATGGCTATGGCCTGCTCCAGCTCCTCTGTCGTTCCGGCAAACGGATGGACTGCTCCGAAGGTATGCGTCCCGCCTGCAACGGTGGCATAGTGCTGATTAGGCGCGGCTGTCTGAAGCTTCCTGAAACCAGTGAGCAGCCGCGCCGCATCCTGATCTCCCTGCAGCACCAGTACGGGAATCGGGAGTCCAGCCAATACTGAAGGAATATCAAAGCGCTCCCGGTTGGCATCCAGATCGTGAAAAAAATCAGCACTGACCGGCATCTCCTGCTTCGTCCTCGCATTGATTACATAGCCTATACCCCGCTCCATAACCTCTGATCGAAATGCCGCATCGAACAAATCCGCCTTGGCAACGCCGTTCCAGGTAACAACTGCCGCGACCCGTCGATCCTGCGCGGCATAAATAATGCTGTTGCCTCCGCCTCTGCTGTGTCCAATCAGACTGATCCGCGAAAGATCGCAGTCCTGGGAGAAGGGCAGCTTGCCGTTCATCAGATAGTCGAGCAGCGCTTTCAGGTCGGATTGCTCTCTGGAATAAGTGTTCAGCGGGTACTTGTCCAGTTCGTCGAAATCCGTCTCCCCTACCCCGTTGCAGGAGAAATTGAAGGAGATGACCGCGTATCCCCTCTCTGCGAATTGTTCGCACAGATACGGGAAGAAGCCCCAATCCTTGAACCCCTTGAACCCATGAACGGCAATGATGACGGGCTTCCTCCGACCATCCTCGATCACTCTCACATCGCCGCGCAAATATAAATTCTCACCTAATGAAAAGGAAAACGACTGCTTGCTCAGATCACCCATTAGCTCCCCGGCTCCCTTCCTGTCATTCTGCTGAATAGAATCTCATATCAAAGCCTATGCCCCTCTATTATCTACCAAATTATGCCTCCAGGCAAAATAATGCCGGTTGCCGCTTTCGCATCCAGCGCTGTGGTTGAGCGGAATTACTTGATATTGGAATCCTTTTGCGAAATAGAAACGTACAGGTTAGTATAAAAATATCGCGCAGTAACGGCTATACTCGCAATACAAAGAAAGAGGGGGATTATTATTAAAGCCTGGCTGCAAATGGGAATCTTCATGCTTATTACGATATTTCTTACACGCTTTATTCCGTTCTCCGCTTACTTCCGCAATGTGGATACGCTGGTCCACGAGCTGTCTCACGCTTTGGTCACGCTGGTGCTGTCAGGCAAGGTGAGATCGATTCATTTGTTCTCCAATGGCGGCGGCGTTACCTTCTCCTCCTATGCGGATACGTGGGTGGCGATTCCAATCGCCCTTGCCGGCTATATGGGCTCCGCCCTTTTCGCCCTGTTCTTATTTCGGCTGTATGCCAGCCGCAAAGAGCGGACCGGTCTGAACATTGCCGCGGGGCTTGCCGTTATCGGCTTGGCGCTGTTTGTCCGCAATGGCTACGGGATGGCGTGGTGCGCCGTCTTTGCCGCCGCTACTTTCGTCATCGCCGCGATAGCCCCGGCATGGCTGCGGCATGGCTATTATTTGCTCATCGCCTTCATTGTGCTGGTGGAATCCATCATTAGCCCGTTCACCATTCTGTCAAACGCTTTTATGGCATGGGGAACTGCCGGGGATGCAGCCAGCCTCGGCAGAGTAACATTTATCCCGACAATCGTTTGGGCGCTCCTGTTCATGGCCTTCTCGCTGCTCTGCGCCAAAGGGTCGACAGGGCTTTTGTTCAAGCGCGGCTTCGGACAGAAGGCGGCTTGATAAGAAGAAACGGCTCGCCGTCCTTTTGGCGGCAAAGTTCGTTTATTCCTTAAAAATATCAGAAAAGTAGCGGCCATATTTTATGCTTTTGATATTTCAAGAAGAAACGGCTCGCCGTCCTTTTGGCAGCGCTTCTCCTCTGAACTTAAATAAATGTAAGCTGTATGAAACGCGATCAATTAATAAGTTTAGGAAAACGGAAAAGGGCCGCCAATTGGGCGGCTGAGGCGGGTTTCATCCAAAAAAATGATCAGAAAGCACAGAAAGCAGGCGTTTCGTTTTTGCGGTCGCCGAAAATATCAATATGATCAACATACACGGATACCGTTCTCAAACTGCAGCCCTTTACCCGCTGCCACAATTGAACCGGTTCAACCTCCAATAAGCGCTCGAACGGGATATCCAAATATTAACATCCCCGCCGCAGGTCCAGTAAGAAACCAACCTCGAGCATGTTTCGTCATACGGCGTTCTCCCGTACTCTTAAGATAACAGAAATGAAACATATAAGGGTACGGGGGAAAATGGATTATGAATGATCAGAAAACGATTTATGTCCTGATGACGGACACCGGAACACTTTTTACAAGAATGATTAAATTCGTCACGAAGGCGCCCCGCAATCACGCTTCCATCGCATTTGACTCCGACTTGAAGGATGTATACAGCTTTGGCCGCAAGCAGCCGCTTAATCCGCTATCCGGCGGATTCGTCAAAGAGGATATGAAGGGCAAGCTGTTCGGCAAAGCGGTCTGCGCCGTCTACAGCTGTACGATCAGCCGCTCCGCTTATGAGCGGATGCAGGCCTACATCCAAGCCATTGAAGCCAACAAGGAAAACTACAAATACAATCTGATCGGCCTGTTCGGCGTTATGCTGAATATGGAGTTCCAGCGCGAGAATGCTTACTTCTGCACCCAGTTTGTCGCCAAGGTGTTCGAGCATAGCGGACTTCCGATTGCCGACAAGCCGGCCTCGCTGGTCACTCCCGGCGATCTGGAAAATTCAGCAGCTCTGCAGCTGGAATTTCAGGGCGAGCTGGAGCGCTATATCCAGCGCCAATCTACTGCTAAGCAAGAGATGAAGACCGCCTGATGCTTGAGCTGCTATTCTATCAGCTGCATCGATATTCCAAAACAATGCGCATGGCAGGTTAGTTTACCGATTCAGATGATAGGGGACTGTCGTGATAACTACGTCCTTCTGGGCGAACAAATAAGCATGCAGCATCAAGCCTGTCTGGTTGTGAAGAATATACTGCCACCAATGCTTGGTTATGAACTGGGGAATGAGAATGGTAATATGATCGGTTTCCGCGCTTTTCCACTCGACCGTATCAATGAATTTCATGAGCGGCCTGATCACGCTGCGATAGCTGGACCGGAGCACGATGAGACGGACGCCGGGATTCCATTCCTCCCACTTTTTCTCCATCCGTTCAATATCTTCATCATCAAATCCCACATAAACGGCGACCACATTCTCCGTCAGCGACTTGGCGTAGCTCAGCGACTGCATGACAACGCGCGTTATGCCCGCTACCGGAACCACGATGGTGCTTCCTTTAATAACCGGTTTGTCCGCTTCCATGTTGATCCGCAATTGATCCGCCGTATTGCGGTAATGCTTGTTGATGCTCAGAAAGATCCAGATCACAACAGGCAGGAAGAGAAAGACCATCCAGACATGGCCGAACTTGGTGAAGATAAAAATCAGCGTAATGACCAGAGTGGTGAGCATGCCAATTGTATTGATGACTAATTTTATGATCCAGTTGGCTGGCTTCAGCTTAATCCACCTCACCATCATCCCCAGCTGGGATAACGTAAAGGGAATAAAGACACCTACCGCATACAGGGGAATGAGGCTCTCCGTATCGCCATGGAAAAGCACCACGAGCAGAGCGGACAAGATGCCCAGAATGATAATGCCATTGGAAAAGCCGAGTCGGTCGCCGCGCACCATAAACACATTCGGCATATATTTATCTTTGGCCAGCATGAACGCCAGAAGGGGGAAGGCCGAGTAGGCTGTATTGGCCGCCAGAAACAGAATCAGGGCAGTGACTCCCTGGATGATATAATAAATCACGCCTCTGCCGAAGGTGGAATCGGCGATCTGGGAGACTACGGTTTCCTTCGGATTCGGCGTAATGCCGTACCAGTAGGCGAGAAGGCTGATTCCCACAAACATAGCGCCCAGAATGGCGCCCATCATGATCAATGTGGCGGCGGCATTGCGATTGGCTGGCTGCTTGAAGTTCGGTATGGCGTTGGACACCGCCTCCACGCCGGTGAGCGCGGAACAGCCGGAGCTGAAGGCCTTCAGAAGCAGGAAAAGACTGATATTCGATACTGCGGCGCCGATTTCCGGAGGATGCGCGTCAACGCCTCCGAGCGCATACTTGATGATTCCCGAAATAATGAGTGCGAAAATCGCGAAGACAAACAAATAAACGGGCATGGCAAGCACGGACGCGGATTCCGTAATTCCGCGCAGGCTGATAATGGTCAAGAACAAAATCATGATGAGTGCAATCAGTACGCGATGATCATGCAAGGACGGAAAAGCCGATGTAATGGCATCAGTCCCGGCGGATGTGCTGACGGCGACAGTAAGAATGTAATCGACAAGCAGCGAGCCTCCGGCCAGCAGTCCGGTGCGGACGCCCAGATTGTCCTTGGCTACTACATAAGCCCCGCCTCCGGCGGGATAAGCGAAGATCGTTTGCCTGTATGACAAAATCAGAATCAGGAGAAGACCCAGCACGGCAAGCGAGATGGGGATGGAATACCATACCGCCGCGAAGCCCGCAGCCATCAGAACGATCAGAATTTGCTCCGTCCCGTAAGCGACTGAAGAGAGCGCATCCGAGGACAATACCGCAAGCGCTTTAAGTTTGGTCAGCCTTTCCCCTTCAATTTCCGCACTTTTCATTGGACGTCCGATTAATAACCGTTTGAATCTGCCTACCACTGTGACTTCCCCTTTTAGCTGCATTTTGTTGTGAAGCAAATGATCCTATCCCTTATTTCAAGCATAAAAAAAGCCGCAGAAAGTTAGGAGCTTTCCGCGGCTTTATCCATAATTGAACATGGTTAAAACAACGATAATTCCTCTTCCGTACGCTTACGAGGTTAGCTGTCGGATTCGGGCGCGAGAGTCGCCCTACACCTTGGCTTGCGCCAGGTGATTCACCCCTGAGACCAGATCAACTGCATCTGCCTCCATGGTTCCCCCGTTTCTGTTTCAGAACTCAGCGATTAAGGATTTCTATGAAATTGAAACTCTTTTCCGCGACTTGCTGCTTCACTTACTGAATATTACTCCTTCACTTATTTGTTGTACAGCAACGGAAACTGGAGAATATTTTAGCTCATTACCCTATATAGCGATATAAACGCTTACATAGATCCTATCCTCTTCCTATCAACCTTTTTCGCAGGATATCTTCATTTATGACCTATTATGTTTCCTACCCATTATTTTTGTCTGGTCATAAGCGATCTCAACAGCACAGCCGCGGATTTGAGCCTTGGCTTTTTTCTGTACTTGCGCACATCATCGTAAGTCGCCAGGGCAACCTTGGCATCCCTCAGCGCATAAGCGAAATCATCCCCCTGCATCAGCTTGTATTCCCATACCCGCTTCTCCCAGGATGGAACAAGGGCGCTCATATGCTCGTCCTCGGCTGCCGGATGAATATAAGTCTCGCAGATTCCCTCGGGAAGATCGTAGAGCTTTGCCAGCATCATTTGCTTGAAGCTCTCATAGGTTTCCCCTTCTTCCACGCCATACGTATGGCTCAGCAGATAATCCGGTATCGGCACGCCGAGCGTATCCGCAAGATGGACCACCTTGCGCAGTGCCTGCTCCGCCCCCGGAATGGACGCCAGAAACTTGTCCCGGGGATCGATCCAGCGGAACAGACGGAATGGCAGGCCGCGCCGGGAGCACTGCCACAGCACCTGCGGCAGATAGCTTCTGCCTGTCGCCAGCCCATAGAGACTTCCCATATGATTATCCGCATGGGAGACCGTCAGACCCGCCTGCTTCACCGCCTGGAACTGTGCCTGCATTTCCCGTACAACCGCCTTCGGATCGGACTGCCGCTCGAAAGCTTCGATGGTGGCGTGCATGCGCCCGTCCGGGCCCTCCAGCGACGGATCGCCGGTCAGGCTTTTCCAGGGCAAAGCGGCAATCTCGCTTGTTAGCGTCAGATGCAGCCCGATATTCGCAGCCTTCTGCTTACGGCACCACGCTGCCGCCTGCTCAAAGGCCGAAGCAGGCGGCATAATCGTTGCCGATGATACCTTCCGCTCCTCCAGCAAATACATAATAGCTTGATTGGCGGCCTCGCTCTGCCCAAAATCATCCGCATTCAAAATTAAATATTTCTCCATCTGCCGCACCTCCAATACTTTATTCAATCCTGACTTTTCGGAAATGGCTTCAGAAAAAACGAGAGAATCAAGGAAACGCTCAGTAAACAAAATGGGACAACACAGACCAGGACGCGAAAGGTCAAATCAGGATTCGGTCCGGGTTCGTCGCCGCTTACATAGCCAAAGAGCATGCCGATGGTCCAGAACGCCAAGGCCGAGATCAGACCGCTGGAGCGGGTGATGAATCCGCTGACGGCCGTATACACGCCTTCCCTGCGCTGGCCGGTTCTGGCCGTATCCAGATCGATGATGCGGCTGTTCAGCACAGGCGGAGTAACCAGATACCCAGCCAGTCCGAAGCCGACAATAATCCCGAATACAATCCCGCTGGCAAGTCCCTGACCGAACCACAGCGGTATGACGGACAAGGCATAAACAGCGAGAGAAACCCTCCAGCCGTTATGGGAACCAAGCTTGTTAACGATCCAGTACCAGACGACCACAAGGGGAATAACCGATACAAATATCGATGCCAACAGCAGGGAAACCTGGGATTCGGGAATGCGGAGCGTATATTTGGCGTAAAAAGGGATCATCGAGCTGAGCAGCCCGTTCACCGTCTGGGCGAACGAATTGGCAATGTTGAATATCCAGAACTCCTTGTTCTTCAACGTCTCGCGGAAGGATTCGATCAAACCAAGCCTGGGCTCGGAAACTTCCGTTTTCCCTTCCTGCACGCTCATCACGCACAAGAGCATGAATATCCCGAAAACCACGGCATAGATAAGCGCCATATAGCCAAAGCCGAAGGCCTCGAATACGAGAGGCGTAAGCGCCGATCCGATAAGGATTGCCACAATCTGAAAGCCCTGCTGGATTGCCGAAGCCTTGGCCCGCAATCGGCTGCCCCGGAACAGCTCCGGGAAGAGAGCGCCGTAATTCACCCAGAGAATCGTAGCAACCCCTTCATAGAGAATAAGCGAAACGAGGAACCAAAGGAAGAGGTTCATATTCCCCAATCCCTGCGGCACAGCGAAAACCATGACAAATGAAGCCATAAAAAAAGGAATGGCCGAATAAATCCAGGGCTTGCGCCGGCCGAAACGCGTTCTGGTGCGATCCGACAGATAGCCGGCTATCGGCTGATTCACCGCGTCCCATATTAAATAGATGGTCCGGGCCAGCGTAGCAAGCCCCACTCCAAGACCCAGCTTTTCTACATAAAAATAGCTGTAAAAAGAATTGAAGGCCTGGCTTGGAATCATCAAAGCAAACATGCCAAGCGCATACGTGAATGGAGAATTAAGCCATTTTCTGTTCATCCCAAACCTGCCCCTGTTATCAATATATGAATTTCCATTCTGGAAACTTCTGTTATATTCATTCTCTTAGCGGGTTTGGTATTCCTTCTGAACGGCTGAGATTACGTGACAGGCATGCAGGCAATAAACGAAGCAAGGATGAGGCCCGGATTGCTCAAGAAATCCATCCAGCCCACAGGAAGAAACAGCTGTCGCGGTTCTTTTGGCGGCGCAGTTCGCTTCTTCCATTAGACCTTATATATACTTACAGGAGAGAAACTTATATATGCTATAAGGTAAATAAAAGCGCCCGGATTGCTCCAGGCGCTTCATTACTGTTTACTTACTCGGCTGTCTTAAGCTTGTTAGGTTCAGGAGCCTCTGAACTAGTGCCGTGCTCCTGCTTCTCATGTTTATCCTTGCAGCGCTCGCGGATTTCCTGGCGGAGCTGCCTGGCGTCCTTGCCTTCCGTGGCAATGCCCAGCTTCTTGGCAAATGCCTGCAGCTTCGCCAGATGCTTCGCCTTCTGTTCCGTCTCAAACCGTTTCCACTTGGCTTCGTCCGCCTTGCGGGCAGCTTTGAGCTCCTCGCGCAGCTGATCGGCATCCTTGCCTGCGGTCTCAATACCAAAATACCGGGCGGCTTCGGTCAGCCTTCTCATCCGGTGCTTCTCTCGGTCACTCTCGCTGTATTTCCGGTGATCATGACCGTTGCTCCACTGCTCGTTTTTCCCGTTTTGCTCCTGCGAAGAGGAAGTGCTGAGCGGCGGTGTCAAGTCCGCAGCCTGGGCGAATGACGGCAAAGCCGCCGCCAGAATCATGCCGGCCGCTGCTGTTGCGATCCATTTGCTGTTCCACGCTATCATCGTTTCTGTCAGCTCCTTATGAAGTTGGGTTGTCTATCACCTGGATAGTTTGTCCAACTTTACAGAGCTATAGTCAACTTTTTCCAAAGATCAGGGCATGGACCCAAGCTTCTTCCTCACTGCAGCTGTGCGAGCTCCTGCGCAAGCAAGCTCCTGGAGAAATGCTCCCCGATAAATACAGCCACATCATTTACTTTGCCCTGCGGCGTAATCCGCGTAAATTCCAGCTCCCGGTACGCATATTGAAATAAGAAGCGGCTGTTCGTGTCCGAGAAGGTAACAATACCCTTGGCCCTGTAAACCTCCTGCGGAAGCCTTGAGATAAGCTCTTCAAAGGAGTGGCTGTCGACCGGTCCCGCAAAATAATGGGTGAAGGACATCACATGCGCGTGTGATGCGTGAGCCTCTTGGGACTCGTCATCATGCGAATGGGAATGCTGCACACCTTCATGATCATGCCCTTCAAGCCTGCAGTTTGCCCCGCAGACATGCTTCCCGTGCAGCTGCCTGTACTCCGCGTCCGTGTGGTCCTTGGGCGACAGATCGAACATGTTCAGCTCGGTCATGCAGCGTACCGTCATGGTCAGCGGCGCATAGCCGTTAAGCTCGCGGATGAGCTGCTGGACCTCAATCAGCTCTTCGGGATTCAGCTTGTCGGCCTTGTTCACGATCAAATCGGTCGCGCAGCGGATCTGATCCTGCATCAGCTTGTAGGTTCTGCCGCCCCGCCGGCTGCGTACCAGCAGTTCCGGCCCGTCGACGACAGTCGCAATTGTCTGCAAATCGACCCGAATGAACAAAGCCGCTTCCGTCACCGCGTCGATGATTTCCATTGGATTGGCTGCCCCCGTCGATTCGATCAGCACCACATCGGGCTGATGCTCCTCAATCAACTGCTTCAGCTCGAGGCCCAGATCGCCTCTGATCGTACAGCAGATGCAGCCCCCGAGCATCTCCGCCATGGGCACATCATCGTCAATGAACTGACCGTCGAGGTTCACGTCTCCAAGCTCGTTCATAACAATAGCTGCTTTAATATCAGCTGCTTTATAGTAATCGATCACCCGATTCAACAGCGTTGTCTTGCCGCTGCCGAGAAAGCCGGAGATCAGATGGATCGGAATCTTGTTTTGCTCATGGTGATGCCCGTTTATTGTCATAGCCGTTCATCCTTCCTCACTTGTCTAAAAAGAATTATATCGTAATTGTTACGTATATAACAGATGGCCGCTCAATAAATTCGCTAGTCGGCAAGCATGAATGTCTGCAAGAATAATTGACGGACGTTGAGGGGAAAATGAGGTTGCATTACCCACTTCCTTCCAAGGGGGCCAACCGTGAGCGCTGCTTCCAACAACAATGACAAGCCTTCACTGGACAGGACGCTTCAGGAATTGCATAACTGTATGGATATCTTTCACCGCATGTTTCCGGGCAAGCCGGAGCTGCATATCGTGTACTTCTCCAATCTGGTGAATATGGACAGGCTTCATCATGACCTCGTCGCCCCGCTTGCCAGTGCCGCCGGCAATGAACAAATAGCTGCGATCCTGACGCAGGAGCATTCTCTCTTCGTGGCAGCTCAGGATCATCACACCTGCGTCAACGGCATTCTGGCCGGACAAGCGGCGGTCTTCTTCCGGGAAGAAGTCTATTTGATCGATCTGCTGAATTCATTCGGAAGATCGATTGAGCAATCCGAGACCGAAACGGTAATTGCCGGTCCGCATGACGGATTTGTGGAAAATATTACGGATAATCTGACCGTTATCCGCAGACGGATCCACAGCGCGCAGCTGAAAACCATTTCGCTCCAAGTAGGGGAAGTTACAAAAACGCAAGTCATTGTCGCTTATATTGAAGGCATCGCCAATGACGAGCTGACAAACAAACTCATAGAACGGATCCGTGGCATTGAAATCGATGCTGTATTCGATACCAATATGCTTGTACAGATGATCGACGATAATCCGAATTCCGTCTTCCCGCAATTTCTGACGACTGAACGGCCGGATGCCATCTGCTCCAAGCTAACAGCAGGAAGGGTTATATGTCTGGTAGACGGCTCGCCCTCTGCATTCAGCTGTCCGACTTCATTCTTTGAATTTTTCACTTCGCCGGATGATTATTACCAGAGATGGCAGCTGGGGACCGCTCTGCGGCTGCTGCGGATTATCGGTTTTGTCGTCACCATCGGCTTTACGGCCCTCTATGTCTCGATAACGACGTTCCATTATGAAATGGTTCCTCATACGATGCTGCTTAATTTGACGGAATCGCGCAGCCGCGTTCCTTTCCCGCCGCTCTATGAAGCGCTTCTGATGGAGATTACAATTGAGCTGCTTCGTGAAGCAGGCGCCAGACTGCCAACCAAAATCGGCCAAACGATCGGCATCGTCGGCGGTATTGTGATCGGCCAGGCCGCCGTCCAGGCAGGCTTCACCAGCAATATCCTGATCATTGCCGTCGCTTCTTCCGCAATCGCATCTTTCGTTATTCCGAGCTACATTATGAGCGCATCCATCCGGCTTATCCGCTTCGGTCTGATTTTGCTTGCCGGGCTATTGGGCAATTTCGGGCTGGCTGCAGGAATTTGCTTTATCGTCATCCATCTGAGCGGCATCACGAATTTGGGAACCTCTTATTTGACTCCTCTAGCTCCGATCGCCAAGAAGGACTGGCTTGATACCTTTATACGGGGCCCCTTCTATGCTCTGCGCAGCCGTCCTTCCCAGGCGCAGACATCCAATAAGGTCAAAAATAAAATGCGAAAGTAGTGCCTTGCCTTGAATGAAAAGCTGAGTACATTTCACATTGCCCTATTAATCTACATGATCGAGCTTGATGTAACCATGTTCAGCATGCCCAGGCTTGTTGCGGAAAACATCGGAACCAACGGGTGGCTCGGTGTTATTCTGCTTTCATTTGCAGCCGCCGTTAATATCATGTTGATCCAGCTCGTCTACCGAATAGGCAAGGGACGCTCCGTGTTCGAGATTGCCCGGCATACGCTTCCCCGCTTCGTGCTGTATCCGGTCTATATTCTGCTTGCCTTGTTCTGGACGGCGCTCGGGAGCTTTATCTGCAAAAAATATGTTCTGATCTTTCAAATGCTATCCTTCCCCACAACGAACCCGATGCTGCTGTATGGGGTAATCGTCCTTCTGATGTTCTACTTGCTGACCAAGGGCATTTATAATATCGGGAAAGTGAGTACGATTTTTTTCCTTTTCACTATCGGTTTGATTTTTTTTATCTTTTATTATATTCCCAGCTGGCGGGTCGTTCGTTTTACGGAGTATTTTTTTCAAGGAACATCCGGAGGGCATGGTTGGGTCGGTTGGATTGAGGTATATACCATTTTTGTCGGATTTGAGCTGGCCCTGCTGCTTTTTCCGTTCACCAACAAGAAAAGCGGCTTGATCAAAGGGATTTATGCCGGCCATTTCATTCATTTGTTCACGGTTCTGCTGCTGATTTTCACCTGCTTCGGCTTCTTCAGCTTCGAGCAGCTGAAGATCCTGATGTATCCCGTCATTAATCTGTTATCCTTTATTGAGCTTCCCTTTATTAACAGAGTCGAAAACCTGATCTATACCATATTCCTGTTTGCCAATCTGATCTCACTTGTCATGTTTACCTGGGCCGCCTTGATGAGTTTGAAACAAATATTCCCCGCAGCCAAAGCCGGAATTCTGGAGCTGGCATTAGCTGTATTGTCCTTCGGATTCGGATGCATCCCCCGCATCGCCCGGGAATCTGAACGGCTGCTGATCCTGGCTTATTATGCCGAGATTGCGTTATCATTCACAGCCCCTCTGGCTCTACTGCTGCTGTTAGCCTGGCAAAGCTTATTCCGCAGGAAGGGATCAATGCCATGAGAAAAGCCATCTTATGCCTGACTCTCTGCTTCTTCCTGACAGGCTGCAGGGACGAGAAAATTATTGAGCAAATGGGTTTTGCGCGCACCCTCGCTTACGATACGGCTAATCCGGATGGCAGCGGCAATTTGCTGCGGATCACGATCAGCATACCTCAGGCTCAGCCTCATCACACCCGAATCCTGCTGTCGACAACAGCAAGGTCGAGCAAGGAAGCCCGGCTCATCTTCACCCGGGAGAATAACCGGCAGGTAGTCAGCGGACAGCTTCGGACTGCTCTATTTGGCGAGAAATTGTCATCAATCGGGTTATGGCATCATGTGGACAGCCTTGTCCGCGATCCGTCCATCGGCAATACAGTGAGTGTGGTCGTCGTTGAAGGCGATGCCAACGATTTACTGGAAAGCGAATTCTCCCAGTACCCTTCGACAGGGGAATATATTGAAACTCTGATTCGCTCCGGCAGCCGTGCGAATGAAATCCCTTCGTCCAATCTGTATACCTTCACAAGAGATTTCATGGACAAGGGGATTGACCCTGTCGCTCCGATCCTTAAGGCATCGAAGGAAAGTATTAAACTTGATGGCTTGGCGCTGTTTCGGGAAGACCGGTATGTGGGAAAGGTTGAACCCCGGGACTCGCTGCTGATTGCCTCTATGATGGGCCGCGTTCATTCAGGAGAGCTGGCGATTCCGGTTCCTTCGGAGAATGGGGAAGAGAGCGATATTGTCATCATGAGCTTTATGTCCAGCAAACGAAAAATAACGATCAGCCACAAACAGCCCATTAAAAGCGGCTCCGACCTGAATGTGGTCGTTCATATGAAGCTGCGCGGCTCGCTGCTGGAATATACCGGCACTATGAAGCTCCAGGAAGCGGAGATTCAGAAAAAAATGGAGGCGATGATGAGTGCGTATCTGGAAAAGGAAGGAACCCGGATCATTAAGATGATGCAGCAGTTAAGCGCGGATTCCCTGGGAATCGGTCAATATGCGCGAAATGAGATGAGCTATGCCCAGTGGGAGCGTACCGACTGGCATGCTTTCTTTTCCCGGGCGAATATTAAGGTCGTCGCAGATGTGAAAATCAAGGATCTCGGAAAGGTGCAGCAGTGATGCTGCGTCGTGGACCGCATGATCCCCCAAACTGCAGCGTTTCACTGGAGAAATAGAGGTTTGCCTCTCCTGCCCGCTTCTATGTTATACTGCTAAAATATCCATGCAGGAGGGTTAATGAAATGAAAATTTATATCATTCTTTCGTTTAATGAAGATGGAATGGAAAATGTTTATGCAGGTACGGACGAGGAAAAGGCATTGTCCCTGAAGCCCGGGGATTTTGAGAAGTGCGATGCTCTATTCGTGGAAATATGGGAAGACGGAGAGAAAACGGATGATTTTCGTCTGGAATGACGGGGACAGCAAAGCAGGATGAAATCATAAAAGAAATGGCAATAGTGCCTGGGGTGAAATATTAGAAGAAGAGACGCTTCAGGCATGTTCAACATGCTTGAAGCGTCTTTTTTGAATTCACCGGATAGTGATGCCAGCCGCTTTGCGCACTTCATCCGCCAGGCGATGAATTTCGGTGCGGGCTTGTTTATCTGTGGTCAGCTCGTAGCTGGCGGCCAATAACCGGATGATCGCATCCGCGTCCCTTGTGTTCATTTTCATGCCGCCCTCCTGGGGGACGGGAGGCAGGGCAGGTTGTCCGACAGCCTTCGTGCTCCACCAGCCTTCATTGCCGAAGGATTCATTGAGATCAAGCTTAACGCCTGCGACATTGGTATCGTTCTGGTACTGATGGATGTTCGCATGCTGGCTTAGCTTCCCTCTGCTCCAGGCATAGGTCTGCCAAAAATGTGAACAGGTTTTGCGCCTGGCCATCTCCTCAATAACAGCGTAAGAGCCGTAGACACCAGTGCGGTAACCCGCTAATTGAGCTGCCGCGGCTCTTAAATATTGGGCAATGGCCTCGTAATCCTGCGTTCCCGCATCATAATCGACTGCAAAATAAATCGCGCTGCCCTGGGGCTGCCCAATCAGCACCGCTTCTCTCAAGGCTGCCATGCCATCAGACATGCCATGAGCTGCGCCTCCAGCCGGACGATTCACGCTTGTTTCATAAACAGAGACGATCTGCATCCCCGCCGCTGTGATCGCCTCTGCCTCGGAGCGGTTGAGCCGTTTCCAGGAGAGCCGCTCCGGAACGAGATAACGTGCAGCGAAGAGGAAGCCGGCACCGGCAAGCACCTTCGCGTTCGAAGCGGTTAAGGGGATGGCGCAGTCCAATCCTTTTGCCATTAGTGTTCACCTGCTTTCCGGGGTAGGCGGTTTTTTGAAGTCCAGTACGGCCTTCTCAATAGCGGCGCGGATCGTCTCGGCGGAAACCTCGATCCCAAGCCTCGTTATGTGATTGGCGACATAAGCAAAGGCCGCTTCCAGCTTTTGCGGGCCGCCGCTCTCAATATAGGTGGCTTCGGCAAGTGCTGCCGCTTCCTTCGCCAGCTTGTCCAGCATGTCCCGCTGCCCGGAAGTAGTGTGGATATCCAGCCAGATTGAGACCTTCTTGTGCAATTTTGCGATACATCCGAGCAGGAAGGCAGCCAGGAGGCCAACAAGCGCCTGTACAATCATTATCAAATAGGGCTCCATGTTTGATCATCCTTTCGATTTTGGTTTCTTTTTGAAATGAACAAAAGCGTCATAGCGTTTCTTATAGGTTTGTATGGACAGGAGAAATAATCCCAAAGCCGCCGCCGACTGGGCTGTCAGCCATGCCAGCCGCTGGATTTTCTCCAATTTCAAGCTGATGAACCCCAGCAGCTCCGATAGAGAAATCCAAAGCGTAATCCCCATGGAGAGGGTGTAGGCTGATAGAAAAAAGAGCATCGCCAGCAGAAACGCACTGACAATGCCCGATTTGATCCGCTCTTTGAAATAAGGGATTTGCGAAATAAGAATAAAGGAGGCTGAAATGGTCGAGAAGGCATACAGCAGGAATAGGGTCCAATCAATGAGTAGAGACATGATCATTCCCCCTCCTTCTCATAAACAAGATATTTGGCGAAATTGTTGTTTTTGACGATGTCCTGCAGCTCCTGCGATAAATGACGGTAACGATGAATGGATAACGATACGCTGATGGAGGCGTTGTTGAGATCATCCCGTTTGTCCCGAAATCGGGGGAGAAACCATTCCAACCATTTTAGAGGCATGCTTGTCATCCTCCCCTGTTATCAGGGGTGTCCTTCTTGATATTTTTGAACCACTCGATCATCGGCGCCATCACACCTTCGCGTTCCTTGTCCAAAATCTCCTGCAGCCGGTCCCGGTCCTCTTCCGCCCTGTCCAGCAAACTGCGCGGCACCAAGTCACCACGGATAAGCATCCGGACGATATAGAGCACCACAATGAGCAGGACAATAGCCAGAATAAGTGAAAGGCCATACTTTTCCGCCAGCTGCGCAAGCTTTTCAATGGATGTCAATTGTTCCGGATCCATCCTGGTGACCTCCTCTTTTTGATAGAATTGCGAGTGAATTAAAATACTTGTGCAGATTTCAAAATAAGTTCACATCAGGACTAGCTGGGCTAACACAAAAAGGACCGTGAACGGTACTTGAGTGAGAAAGTATTTTAATATATCTGTGTCCAATACCACACCTCCATTATGCGGAGTCCTCAATTAAATCTGTGCGGTCTTGCTCATTGAGGCAAGCGTCGATTCCTGCTTAGAGATCGATGCGCAAAGCCCGTGTAAATCAGGAAATGATGATGCTGTTCGTGTCAAAACGTAAATAATGTTTATATTTGTCCAAAGCCATTCACCCCCGTTATAGCTCGGCATCTGCCGTCCAGTGCCATTGATAGACCCCTTCCTGCGCCCCGCTAGCAGCTGTAAATAGACGTCCTGCATGGCTCGTTGATCGGAACTCCATACCGGATACAGCAACATCAGAACCCGTAGTAAATAATGATGCCTTACTTACTGCACCGCTCATGGAGTACACTGTCATGGTCGGGGGCATACGCTTCTCAACTTTAAAGCTACCGCCATCAGCCACAATGTACCCGCCTTGCGAATAAATTGAGACCATGCCATCCGCAGTAACAGTACCTGGGGAGACGGTATAATTATATGTTTTTTCAAAATATCGCTGACACAACGCTAGTTCTTCCGCGAAACTATGCGGCTGAAATGAAAGGGCAGTATCTCCCGAATTCACTTGAACTTGTGCGATATCAATGTTGCCGGATCCTCCGAATGTTTCAACCCGGCCTGGCACCCCAAGTGCTGACGCATAGCCTTTATTCCCCCATGCATATAGGAAATGAACTTGAAGGGTGTCATCGCCATTGGTGCCGAATGTCTTTCCTTTCAAGGTATTAGTTGTGAACGTATATTTATAATGTGTCCACGTGGATGTAAGCGAGAATGTTGTTCCACTTATGCTCTCTCCTGCGCTGGGACTTCCTCCTGTTCCGTAAGACTGACCAAGGAATATCCCGAGTTTTTTTCCTGCTATCGAACTTCTTGCCCAAAATGATACGGTTACTTTTTTGCCTAATCCAGCGAGGTACCTCGTTCCATTTTCGATTAATTGTTGAAGTAAATAGGCGTCGTCAGCCGCATAATTTGATCCTGCTCCGTTCGTATTAACTCGATAAAAATAGGCTGCGTTTGGAATTTCGTCGTTTACGATTGACTGCCTCGAGTGAGTAATAGAAGTCGGCAATACGGATGTAGATATTGCGGTAAACAACTTCCAACGGTCGGCTGAGAACGAGGCAAATGTCGGATTAATCGCGCTTGTTCTCCGTTGCCATATGTCAAAGTTTCCATTAATCAGCCAATTTTTATAACTCATAGTCGGTATCTTTTCCATCGTAAGGATTTGTAGTTTCCCTAGATCTTTTACTGTCGTATAGAGCGTGTCAGCAAACTTGAGAGAAGCCGTATTTAAAGAAGCACCTTCAGAGACTAACGTTATGTGATTATTGCCCCTCTCCAACATAACCGCGCCACACATGCTTACGTCTTCAATGACCGAAGCTGCAAGCTGATATTGCAGCTCATATGGTTTGAAGTTCGAAGCTTGTCTCGTCGGTAGTACATTTGAACTATCTACATACACAGCATTGCTTCCATCGATTCTCCTCACCCATGCTTTATTGGACCCGCCATTAAACATACCAGAGCCATCCGGATTTGTTATAAAATCGTGCATCTTCCAACCATAAAAATACGCTTGAATCTCGGCGACAGTTGGGACATAAGAATCTCCCCAACCGGAATCTACACCGGAAACAGAAATATAAAGATTCTGGCTGTTAGTTAAAACGCCATCATAAACCTGGTCCGGACTATCTAATACATTGTTGTATTTTCCCAAAATTTTGCCGTTATATTTGGTTATTAATTTAGTTCCATCAACAATATTTGAAAGCATAGCATCAATCCTTACTTGTTTATATGCTAATGCATTTTGTTGATGCAGTACCCATGGCAACGAACCATCCAGCAATATTTTTTCATATCGTTTGAATTTCTTTAGTTTTCCATCCATATACTCTATTGAATCGGTTTCACCTCCTGTCAGGCCTAGCAATTCAGTATAGAGTTGAACTGTAGTCTTACATTGGGGCTTGAATAGCGTAGTTGCTGCACCTATTTCAAGCCGCGGAAATTTAAATAAGAATGTTCCCGTAGTGGTCAGAGCATTTGTGGCTATGACATGCAAATACTTCGTACCAGAGGGCGTAATAAATGTTGAACCATTTTTTTCAGGCGCTCCGTCATCATTTGCCCACTCTCCGATTCTTTGCATGTTTGCATCTAACGCCGAAATAAAAAAGTTATCATCTTCACTCGCATGTGAAAATGAATAGACCTGGTTCTCCAGAACAGGAATGTTCACAACAGAATCGGACCAATTCGTTATAGCATTTAGTTGTAATTCGTAGGGTTCAGTTACTCTTGCGTTAGTGTGCAGCGTCCATTCCGAAAAAGGCGGTATAAGGTTATCCCTTATATTCGTCAAAGTCGGATTCTTTACTCCGTGAATTCCCGTTCCAAGACAAGGATATTTAGTTGAAATTTGCACTGGTGTCATACTGGCAAGTTCATCATACTCAGTCTGGCTTATCTCATAAACTCGAATATCATCAAAATTTGCATTGCCGTTTGCACTGACAAGGAGGCGTATAGCCAAACTTGTACTACCAGGATTTGGGGAGAATTTGAATATAGATAAATTAAATGCTGCAGTATCAGTAATCAGAGGAACTAGTGCGTTGTAATCGCCTGTAACCGTTGGTCCGTTATAAGTAACAGGATAGATTAATGCCGTTCCAACATTCGGTTTAATTTGTCCGATTATCAGGTATCTACCTGTATCTTTAATTGGAGCCGTGAATTTGACTGCTGCCAGATTATTTCCATCAGCAGAACCATTATAGGTTAGTTTATACGACGAACTTCCACTTACTTTCTGCATTGAATCAAGTGTCAAGACAGCCGGAGAAGCTGACCAACTGTTCAAGCTCTCTCCGTTACCCGCATCACCGATCATATTCACCAGCGTCCGCCCCTGAATCTGTGGAAAAGCAATCGCGGGAACATTGCCACCCTCTACGATCTGCGTTCCGTACTTGAGCGGTACAGTCACGCTGCTGTCTTCAAAAATTTGATCGACACGATCATGAACGTCGCCAATGCCCTGCTCAATTCGGTTCATGTCCGTTTCTGTGACCAGATCGTTATACTGCCAATCTGTTTTTTCATTAAAAGCCATAAATTAACCCTCCAGTAATTTGATAGTATGCAGCAATAAGGAGTCAGCTGTAATCGGCACATTGACCACATTCGTGCTTATGACTTGGTCAGCGCTGTCTTTTAGCTCCAGAAGCGTGATCTCGGCCACGGAGCCATTTGGTACCATATACTGCATAATGAGTTCTTCTTCACTGACCTCTTTGATTTGAAAACCGGTTATTTCATAGCTGCCATTCAGCACAACCTTCTGGACTTTACCCCTGGTGAACGTGGCCATCTCATTCAAGTAATGCGAGGTTATCACTTAAGAATCACCTCCTGCTCCAAAACTGCAAATGGCGTTCGGCCGAGATGCCAGAGAGTGGAGAGGCGCGTTTCGCGGTTGAGCTTTTGCAGCGAAATATGCTCTTCCAACTTGATGGTATCCTCCAAAGCCGTCTCCTGCCGATAAATGATATTAGCCGGTTTGATTGCCTTCACCGTATACTCAACCTCTTTAAAAAGAGATGCTTCCTCTATCTTCGCTGTGACAGTCAGAATAAAATGCAAAGGATCCACAGAGGCAATCGTATGCCCGGTTCCTACCAGAAAATCCAGACGCTCCTGCAAATACCGGATGGTAAACGGAGGCTTCGTGGAGTAACGGTTGATAATCCGCTTCTTTCGAAAATCCAAGGACTCCGTCAACGGGTCTGCCTGAATTCCCAATATTTTCTCACGACGTTTGATCGCCTGCTCCTGGGATGTCATTACAAACTGATCATCAAACAACTGCTGAACCGCCTGCGCGGCAGAGACCATCTCAACCTCTTCTGTACCTGTCCATTCCGCGAAGTCTACGATATCATGATAGAATTCAGGCAAATAATCCATCAGGCTGTTACTCATGGATCGTCACCGTCCCCCGTACAGGTATCTCATCCTGAACGAGTATCACATTGGCCGCTGTACCATTCAACAGTGAACCCGTGACATCCTGAATACCCGGAATTGTCAGAATCCGCGCATCGATTTGAGCTGTGCGAACGAAAATCTCTGTCGTATTAGCCCAATCCTGCCTCAGTTCCTGCAGATAAGCCGCAATGACGGCTTCAACATCAGGCCTAATCTGGCCAATGGTTACATCGTTTGCCAACGTTAGCGTCGTGTCCACATCAATGGAAATCGCATTGGCACCTGTAATGGTTACCACATGCCCGATTGGTACAATACCAATGCCGCTGCCGCCGTTTACAGCCGGATCGACAATAGTCTGCACTTCATTAATCAACTCCAGCGAGGGTACGCTCCAATCCGAAGCAATAACCACGCATTTCACCGTCCCCCCGCCGTTCCACACCGGAAACACCTTGGTCCCGCCTACCCCGTCCAGCGCATTGATCTTTTGCTTGTAATCCGCAACATTCCCTCCGAAGGCCGGTTCATTGACCGCTTCATAATAACGCTGGCGCAGTGCGTCGTCCGATTCCTCATCTTCCCCGGGAATCAGGACTTCCGCGAGCTCTGCCCGGATCAGTCCCTGCACATAATCAATCGGCAGCATGCTGCCGAATTTCTGATTGCCTACGGCCCCCGCCGTCTCGCTCTCCATGCGGAAAATACCGGCATCCATGCGATCCTTGACGGCCATTATGACATTATCGATGGAAAATCGGCTGCCAAGCGGCACATCAATCGACCCGTCGCCGCTTCCGTAGAACAGTCCTTTACGCTCCGCCTTCGTGGCCGATTTGCGATTGACCCCGAACTCCGTTGTGCGCCTGGTCAAATATTCCCCCGAGGCGGTATCCGCAAACGATAAATGATAATTAATATCCAGCTCGATATACATCTGCGCCAGCTCCGCCGCGGCAGGTGCGCAGGCATCGTAAATAATGGAGCCTTCCCGCTTGTCGATCGAATCCGATATCCGCCCCAGCATGCGGCTCAATATCGCATCAAATGTAGCCAGCTCATACACGCGCAGTCACCTCTCCCATAAATTCGAACGATCCGGTATCCGTCATGACATTGAATACTGCCGCGATCGAATCCCCGGTTATTTCAACCTTCAGATCCGTGATCTCACGAATGCGGTTATCCTGCAGCAGCGCTTCCTCCAGCATCCGTCTGACCTCCGCCTCCACGAACAATGGATTGGTCCCGATCAGACTCTCCAGCTCATGACCGTAATCAAAGCTGTAAATCACATGCCGGTAACGCACCGTCTGCAGAATCTTGAACACCGCCTGCTTCACCGCCTCCAGTCCGTCCACCATGCCCGATACTCGCTGCGTTCTCAAATCCAGCTTATATGTGTACGACGGCCGTGCGATTTCTTCCAATTGCGCATCCGTAATCTGACCTCCGGCCGGAATAATCATCCACCCACCACCTTGTCCAAAATGACAAACCGATTCCCGCCCTGTACCCGCAGCATCAGCACACGGTCGCCTGCCGCCAAACCGGGGCGAATCACATAATTCGTGCTTCCAATCATCAGCTCATAAGGCTGTACATTCTCGGCAAGCACCAAAAAATCCGCCGTTAGCGTAAAACGTTGGTCGACGTTTACTTCAAGCGGACTTGCATGGACCACATTCCCGTATAAAATATTGACCGGACTTCCCGCTTCAACCGCATGGCCGGCAGCGGACTTGATGACATCCAGCAAGCTTCCCATTAATCCACCACCTTCAGTTCGAGGCTCATCGTATGATCGGCCCCATTGAATTTATGCTGGCATTCATCCACCAGATATGCCTCATTAATTCCCATTTCATCGATGATTATCTGGACGTAGGAGCCGGCGCGAAGCCGCAGATCCCCCAGCGCATCGACTTTCAATGTCCTCGACTCCCGGTTCCTCAGAAGTATGAGCTGATCCTGCATTTCCTTGATTTGTGCCTCATTCAGTTTCTCGTCAATGGATTGATACAGCTCCAGCAAGCCCCACTGGGCAATCGTGTCGCTCCGCTGGGCCACATAAACCTCCCGCACCCCTTTTTCCTTATTGTCGCGATAGAGCTTGATTTTGTTGTACGTATCGCTGTCAATGGACCGTTTGGTGGAATAGTCGTACATCAGACTTTCCTCGCCCAGCCAGAAAGGAACAAGCAAATTCTTGATATTGCGGAGCGACAGGGAGCCGAAATCATCGAACAGCACAAAATTGCCATACCCGTGAATCAAGGTATAATCCAGCGCCTTGCAGATGATATCCAGCAGCGAGATATTGTCTCCCAGCAGCGCCGGAATTTTATAGCCGGTCTCGTCGATTGTTCCCAGCTTCAATGAATAATCGCCGGCGATTTTTTGCAGCACATCCACTGCCGTCTTGTTCGTAAAGCTGTACAAGGCCTTGCCGAGCAAATAGCGGATCTGATCGTAACAGAGGATCCTCACGCCTTCGTCTCTCCCCGAGTCGATGGAGAAAATATAGCCGAAAAAAACATTTTGGTTCTCCTTGCGGAACCGGATGATATCCCCGTTTTTGTACAAAAACTTCGGATCCTGCCACAAGCTGTTTTTGATCAGCGTGAATTCCAGCGTACCCGGCTTGCCGATCCGGCTTGTTTTCCAGGTGATATCCGTTACGATGTCGGCAATATCCCAGATTGTCCCCAGTTTATCGTCAAGCAGCACCTCATACATGGGCAGCGGCTCCTTGCGGGATTTTGAGCGCCAGACCAATCGGCAGCTGTGTAAGCTGGGCATTCGTCAAGCCGTTCAGCTTTTGAATTTCGCCCCAGCGCTCCCCGCTTCCCAGCAGAAGCTTGGCCACCTTCCATAGGGAGTCACCGGCTATGAGTGTATAGGTCGCGGGCGGGAGCTGCTCATTCGGCCGTGCGGGAGCGGGTTTCTCAGCTCCCTTATCCGTGACCGGAACCTTGCGCGCGGCATAAAATTCGTACTTTTTCAGCGTAATGCTGAATTCAATATCTCCCCCGCTTCCCGCCACCTCCTTCCAGTCGAATTTCTCGATGCTGACCGGCGTGTTAAGGCTGAACATCTCCCCGGTAAACTCAAAACGGACCGGCATTTTGCTCCGCATCCAATTCAGGATATATTCCAAATAGTAGCGGGGCTCCATCAAACTGGACGAGGTGAGGAGCGGATCATGGTCGCGGTATTTTCCCAGCAGATTTTTCTGGCTGTACAACCGTTTACCCGGATTTGGAAAAAATCCGCTGAAGGAATACTCCGGCAGCTGCTGGCTCTGAATAACATTGATTTCGCCCTTGCCCATCACATCGTAGGTTTTCCCTTTCCCGCCTTCGCGGATTTCGATTTCCCCGGGATTCACCGGGAATTCGAACCACTCCTTGCGGCAATTCCAGCTTAATCGTATGCTGTAGGTCATTTGTACACCCCCTGTGCGGATGATGCGATCTCGGTCTCAAGCGAGGTTTTGATCCGCCCGACGATCGTGTCCACGTCATAGCCATTGTTGATGTTGCCGGTATGCGTAACATTGACGCTTGGCGTCAGCGATACGAAATTCTGGATATTTTTCATCTCGGCCAGCTCCCGCATCATCTTCATATCCTCGCTCGTGACATCCACCGAATCGTTGATTTGGCCGACTTCCCCGACTTTGTTGATATCCGGTATTGTCCCTGCTGCTGCCGGCGGGGCGGCTATTGCCGGTGCCACAGGCATTTCCGGCGATGGGGGCATAACGGGATCAGTTGGCATCATCAAAGCTCCCGGTGTGCCCCCCAAGTCTTTGTTTGGATCGGCAATTGGCTTCCCAAGGCTGTTATCAATCTTTTGTTTCCACTTATCTGCATTGAAGTTTTCCGTGGCATCGGCCGCTGCGTTGAAGGCATCATCAATCCCGTTTGTAATACCGTTTTTGAACTTGCTGCCGTCGATCTTGTTTAGCTCCAGATCGATCTTGGCGTCAATTCCAATGAATTTGCCCACCGCATTGATAACCTTGTTGATACCGGATAGAAAGATATTGACACCGTCGATGAACCCGTTAATGAATCCTACCCACGCATCAATATAGAAGCCAACGGATTTGGAAATGACCTCGCCCATCGAACGGAAAGCATCAGCCACGAATTCGCGCACCGGCTGCAGCGTTGCTATAATCGCAAGGAATGCGACAATGAGGCCCACAATAAGCAAAATAATTAAGGAAATGGGATTCATCGCCATAACCGCGTTAAAGATACCTTGTGCTGCTGTCCATACTTGCACTGCAATAGCTGCTGCCTGGGTAATGAGCAGGTACGTGCCAACCGCAGCCGCAATCCCCAGGATGAGCGGACCCGCGTATGGAAGGACCGTCATGAAGATGCTCCCCAGCCACTGCGCAAATTGGGCAACCTGCGCCAAACCCTGCGCGAGCAAGGAGAGTCCGATGCCGATTCCATCGAAAAACGGCTGAAACTTTCCGTCCAGAAAAGCCTCATTCAGCATTGTAATAAGGGGAAGCAGTGCCTGCATGGCCCCCATCCCGGCGTCAGCCAGAGCATACTTTAAGGTGTTGCCAAGGATCTGCACCTGGGTAGTCGGACTCGCCAGCATATTATCGAAGCCGTCACCGGCCATACCTTGAAGCTCCAAAATAGTTTGGAAGGACGAGATGAACCCCGCCATATCCCCTGATTTCGCTTTATCCAGCAGACCACTTGACTCTATAACGCCTTTATCAATTCCGTAGGAGCGGGACAAGGCTCCTGCATCCCCATTGGTGGCGGCCTTTACGGCGGATATCGATCCTTTCATCCCCTTCCCTCCGGTATCGAATACAGACAGATGGGCAGCAATATCGGTTAATTCCACCGTCTGTCCGACATCGCCATTGAACAGAGACAGCCCTCCTTGCAGAGCTTTATTCACATCCTGTCCGGCCGCAAGTGCGCTTTTCTTGATGCCTTCAAACAATTCCATGGCATTCTCGCTGCCCAGACGCGAGTGCATCTGATCGATCACCTGCTGTTCTTCCGTGGCTCCTCCAATTGTCGCTTGTACAAAATTCTCCTTGGACGAAAAATTGGAGGCCATAGCCTTCAAATTGGACACCAATCCTTCCGTGCCTTTTCCCGCCTGATTGGCAGCCTGGCTGATACTGTCGAACACTTGCAGCGCTGTGACGTTCATCCTATTCATCGATTCTGTAATGCTATCAATAACAGTCGAAACATTATTGATCGTACTCGTCATTGTGTTACTGGTCATCGTTATACTACTTTCGAGTACGGCGGCAATATTCAGCATTCGGCTGCTGACTTCATTAATCGCTGCATTCAACGCAGCGACGGTACCAGTCGCATCCACAGTGGTCAAATGTACGTTCCTCCTTTCAAATAGACGATAGGGAAGCGCCTCTTGACGAGATGCTTCCCTGCCGCTGTCTGCTATTTCTTCCTCCGCTGCTTCCGCTCCGCTTCGATCCGCACATCGATCATCGCAATGACCGCCGCCTTCTTCGTGGCGCTCCATGCCGCAAAATCCCACGGCAGGATGGAAAGTTCATGGAGGGCGTAATAGGCGTAGTTCGCTTCGCCGTCGCCCTCCTTGATCAGTTTTTTACGTCTTCCACAAGCTCGTTGATATCCCGGTCAAAGCCGTTGACCTTCTGCACCTTCTGGACGAGCGCCGCGTATTCACCGGACAGCAGCATTTTCTTGATCAGCTGATCGCCGCCGAGTACACCGTAGGACTTCTGCAGCTCGGCATTCTTCAAATCCGGATAGATGACGCTGGCCACGACCAGCTTGGCCATATATTCCTCGGGGCTGGTCTCCGGCACCTTCGTGCCGTTCTTGCCCTTCACAAGACGGGTCGCCGACCGACGGATTTCCTCATTCTCAGCCTCGGACATAGAGCGGATCATCCAGGCTGCCGGCGTGCCGGCTTTATCCTTGAAGCGGTCCGATACGATGAAATCCTCCGTCATTTCGGCTGCTGCATTTTGGGCGAAAAATAAACTGAGTTCACTCATGGTATGTCATTGCCTCCTGTTTATCGTTAGATGATGGCTATACCGTCGGTTTGCTGAAAGGCGTCGACACCTCGACATCGTCGAAGGTAAAGGCTACTTCCTCTTCAAGGGCATCGTCCGAGGAAATATCGAACTTCGCCATAATGACGCTGTCCATGTTGCACTGCTTGAGCACAACTGTCTGCGATCCGACGGAAGAAGCCGGGTCTTCGTTCGTGACATGCAGGTCGAAGTAGGTATCCATGCCTTCGGTAATATATTTCATCATCAGGCTGCGGAAGAAGCTGGTCATGTAATAGATGGTCAGCGTTCCTGAACCGGTCCAGCCGGATGCCTTGTGAGCCACTTGGCGCTTGCCCAGAATCGGCACATCGGATTTCGTTTTTTCCACGGTCGCTTCCAGCGTTTTGGCATAAAATAATTCCTCAACCACGCCGTTAACCGTAATATATGCACGAGCTGTCTTGCCATTAATCGTGTCGCCTGCGTTTAAAAATGCCATAATGGATCGCGCCCCCTATTCTACTGTCACTTTGACATAAATTTTTTCGATGCTGTCAACCGGCGCCACATGCGCTTCGATATAGACGCTGTCCGAATCTGCGCCGGCCGTAATCGCAATATCCGTTTGCGAATCGAAATTCTGAATCGCTCCGATATTTTGCAGTGTGTTCAAGTAATTGACAACCTCATTCCTGAGCAGATTGCGGCCATCCTGATTATTCGTTACTTTGCCGATGAAGAAGCTGCTGAAAATACGGATAAAATCATTGTTGACCGCGTCGAGTACGCGGATGACCCGGTTTTTCGAGAAGGCCTTGCCCTTCTCCGGCGTAAACCCGGTGAGCGTGTTAATATCCTGTTCGACAACCGCCCGGCTGTCGTTCGCCGTGAATATAAACTCGCCGGCCTGCAGCGCGGCAATGATCTGCGAATTGGTATAGCGGGTGCCCACATCGACCGCCCCGTCATACGCGGTGTAGGTCAGCGATTCATTCACCTGGGCCCCTGCTGTGGCGCCTGCCACCCAAGCCGTGCAATCGCCTGCCGTAAGCACGGTGCCGTCGGCAAGAATGACGCCGTTCTTGACGCTGATAATCCCCTCATAATCGGCTGTCGGATAGTTCTCCACTACAGCCTGAATTTTCTTGCCCTCATCCTCGCGCAGCCGCTTGACGAAGGAAGCCACTGTACCTTTGAGCGTATTGTCGCCGGTCGGCAGTGCCATCGTACTGAAATCATGGATTTCGATGGCATTCAGATAATGCGCGACATTTTCATTGGTGACCGTACCATCAGCTCCACCTGTTAGCGGAATTCCCGCCGATGCGCTAAATGCTCCGGTTCCGCTGAATACGACCCAATCGTTGGTCTCCAGCGCGCCGATATTGGCGACGATCTGCTTGTCCGCTTCACTGCCGTTCACAAGCGTGGTCACATCGAACAAGGTGTTATTGTCCACGTTTTCCGCCACCGTCACGGTGATATCATTGCCCCGAATGCCGCCCCAGCGCGCCGTAATGGTCAGGCCAGCATCAGTCTTGGCTGCTTTAACTCCTTCATTGAGACGGTAGAGCAGCAGTGTTTTGGCGCGTTTGAGCGCTTCCTGGATCAATTTCACCTGCGGAGCTGTTGGAGCATATCCGAGCTTGCCCGTTGTATCCTCACCGGCTTCAATCGTGATCACGGTACCGGGTTCACCCCAGGACAACGCGAGGGGCATGGTGACAATGCCGCGTTCCCCCAAGGTTCCTGCCGCTTTCGGAGCGGATTCAAGATTGACATAGACACCCGGTCGAACTTTATTTTGTGTCGTAAATGTTCCTGCTGCCATATTAGCGTACCTCCTGTTTCATAAATTGGTTGATGTGCTCCCTGGCTTCTTCGATCGAATAGCGTCCCGCATCTTCCAGGGCTCCGTTCAGAACGTCCCGCTCGAGCGGTGTGAATCGTGCCGACTTCAGCAGCTTGCCTTTCGAAAAGGTCAATGCCGCAGGCGGATCATTGGTCATATTTCCGTTCATGACTTGGTCCCCTCCTTAATCTGCATGCTCTGCATAAGCGGTTCAACCGGCTTCTCCTGAATGACCGGAAAGACATAGTCGACTGAAAAATGCAGCATATTCTCTATCATTTCATGTTTCATATTCGTGCCGTGATAATAGGCCCCCTCAATGCCGATAAGCGCCAGATGCTCATACAAGCTCTCGGCTATATCCCTCACCATCTCAGGTTTTTGGCCCCCAGCCTTATAACCAATATCGAAGGTATGCACCCGCCGGTACCGGTTGTTCAGCTCTTGGGTCTGCACGACCTTGACCAGCTTCACGATAAAGCACGGCTGCTGCTCGTCTTCATTCTCTTCCCCGTAAATCTCTATGTCCGGAAACCAACTTTCGAGATTCGCGAGAAGACCTTCATAAATCCGGTTGATCGTAACCAAAATCATCCCTTATTCTCCTTCCTTCCGCCCGATTCCCTGGTTTTTGACGCTCACTCCTTTGCCGCCCGACTGCTGCTTGTGTGTCTCATCCCGGCCGATCATCCTCCTGTTCCCCTTGATGGCTGATGCTTGCTTCTTCCGCCTAGTTTAATGCCATCCGACAGGGCCCTTTCGGCGAATAATCCCGCTTGTTGCTTGGCTTCCCGCTTGTCCTTGCCTCGTTTGCTTCATTTGTTCATGTTATCATAATAACACGGTTTTTCGAACAAATGTTCTCATATATGTCCAGATTTTGTCCAGCATATGCCTCCCACAGGGATGAAAAAAGACGAACAGTCCGCGACCGTCCGTCTTTTTGCTTTGCCCGATTCCGTTTTTCACAAGCGGTGATCAAGGGTTCTGAATACTCATCTCCCAGCTTGCGGATGGTCCGGCGAACCTCCTGCTCCTGTGATCGCGCCGTACTCCTCAATGGATTTGCGCCTCCAACTGTAAAGCGTCGAACGGGAAACTCCCAGCTCCTCCATAATCGCCGATGCGTGCATATCCTCCATGAATTCCAGCCGCAGCAGCTGCCCATATTCAGGTTTATACTCACCCAGCACCTCGATCGCCCACTCGATCTGCTTCTTCTCCTGCTCGATCCTCTGCAGCTCGCTGATTCGCTCAATCACTTCATCGTAACCGCCGCGGGCGCCCGACCTTGCTTCAATGACCTTCTCAATCTTGCCCTTCAGCTCCCGCAGCAGCTTCTCGTCTTCCTCGTCTGCAGGACTGAGACCGCTAACCTCCCTCAGCTGACTGTGCGTTCCCGTCTTGTATTGGGTAAGGTAGGCATGGGCTGTCGTTTCCAGCTTCTGCTCCCGTTTGTTCAAATACATATAGGAAGGAAGCCCGCGCAGCTGACGGTGAAGCTCCTGAAGCTGATCATCCTGACGAAATGAACTGATATAGATCCCGTTGCCTACCGGCTGCTTCTCCAGCACCTTGATCCGGGCAGTCAATCGCTTGTAGGAGCGCAGCTGCTCAAGAGCTGTCTGCCCGTAGTAAAATTCTGTCATATTCTGATCTCTCCTCCCCCTTTAATTGATAATTAAATTATCATTATAGACAGCATTGATGAGCTATTTCGGGATAAAGGAACTTTCCTTCATCAAGAAAATCAATCTTCAGGTATCGTCAACTGAGGACTCGCAAAGAATTCGGAACAATCGCTAAAACCCTGTGTAAACGCTCATTTTCGATAAGAAGAAAATCCGGTTGACATCGAAAATAAAATTATCTATACTATTGAACAAGATAATTATTTTATCATTAAGTAGCAAATCAGGACCGGATCCTCGATCGGTAAGATTATTATAAAAGATAATTATTTTATCCGTCAAGCGATTTGGAAATATTGTTGGAGGTCATAAATATGAGTATGGGAGCAATGCTGATTCGCCTTCGGGAGGAAAAGGGCTTAACGCAGGCCGATGTCGCCGCGAAGCTCGGAATCAAGAGAGCCCGTTACAATGCCTGGGAGAATAATATCGCCAAGCCCCGTGTTGCGATGCTCAATCAATTGGCTAATTTCTATGGCGTAAATCCCGATTTTCTGCTAGGCTTTGAATCACACACCCCTCTTCCCGAGTGGGCAACCTCCAGGGACAAGCGCGATTTCAAGAAGATGCTGGAGGAAGACGAGGTCGTCATGTTCGACGGCGTGCCGATCAGCGATGTCGGGAAGCAGCGCGTCATGGACGTACTGACCGGGTTGTTCTGGGAAGCGAAGCAGATGAACAAGAGGAAGAAGAAATAACCGCTAACGATAAAAGGTGATGCCATGAATGAAATCATAACCAAACTCATCCGCCGGTTTCAGACCAACGATCCTTTTGAGATTGCGCGTGGGCTTGGAATTCATATCCGGTTTCTGGAGCTTGCGGAAGGCACCCGCGGCCTGTATTACAAGAAGCTGCGCAGGCGCTTTATTGTCATTAACGATCAGCTCGACGACAACTGGCAGCGCTTCGTCTGTGCCCACGAGCTGGCTCATGACCGTCTCCATCCCGGACTTAGCCGATTCTTGCTGGACGAGCAATCCTTCTATAATGTCGGAAAATACGAACGGCAGGCCAATAAGTTTGCCGTCCGGCTGCTGACAGCCAGCAGTCCTCCTGTCAAAGGAGAAACGATTGAGAAGCTGCTGAAGCGCAACGGCATCCCTGAAGAGATGCAAAGCTTTTTCTACTAACAGCGGCAAGCTCGATCTCTTTTTATTTTGCATAAAGGGATTGGCTAGCGACTTCGGCAGCGGCGCTCAAATTTTTCTTACCTCTGCAATAACGCATGAAACTTAAAATTTTCCGATATTAACACGCGCGAATGCTGAGCCATTGCGCGTGTTTTTATTTGCCTGATTTCCCGGTCTGCTGCATAACAACCGGCATCGATACGCTGCATTCCAGAAACTCTCGATTTACATCCGCCGATAGATATGATAATTTATAAACAACCAAACATCCTATGTTTAAGAATGAAGGTGTAAAGATGCTCCAACAACCAACCCGATTAACCCTTGTCGAGCAGGTAGCCCGTCAAATAGAAGCCATGATTGAATCCGGCGATTGGGCTGTAGGCACCCGCATACCGGCTGAACCGGAATTAATGACGCAGCTTCAGGTTAGCCGAAATACATTAAGAGAGGCAATCCGTGCGCTGATTCATGCCGGGCTGCTCAAGACGCGGCAGGGTGACGGAACCTATGTCAGCTCCTCCAGCGCCTTGGGCTCACTCATTCAGCGGCGGGTCCTTCGATCCGATCTGCTGCAAACGCTGGAGGTTCGGCATGCGCTGGAAAGAGAAGCGGCGTACCTTGCAGCCACCCGCCGTAATGACATGGATATTAAAACCATCAGCTCCCATCTGGATGCCTGTCAGAGAGCTGTTCGGAACCAGGACCAGAATGCCTATATCTCTGCAGATATTCTGCTGCACCAAGCGATCACAGCAGCAGCCCATAATGACGTACTGATGGACTTGTACAGCCATATCAGCGGGGCTTTGCAGCAATCCATTACCTATCTGGTTGAGCTGCGGAGCCGGAATTTGCATGAAGAATTTCATCAACAGCTGGTTGAAGCCATTATTGCCGGGGATGCCGATAAGGCAGTCGAAGCGGTACAGTTATATATCAAGCAGTCCCGAATTGATCTGGAGAGCCGAGTGGAGGAATCACCATGAGTACAGGCAATGAACTAAGGCTGCATCCATCACAATTGGAATCTGCCAGCCGCACGCAAGGAAGTCTGTTGATCCTCGGTTTTATCTTTATAGCCGTAAATATGCGGGCGCCTCTAACCTCCGTTGGTCCGCTGATCGGATCAATCCGCGATTCCTTGGGAATCTCCAGCACCCTTGCCGGCAGCATTACGACGTTACCTCTGCTTGCCTTTGCCTTATTATCGCCATTTGCTCCTGCGCTGGCCCGTCGTTACGGGATGGAACGGGTGCTCCTGTATGCTCTGATTGCGCTTGTTCTGGGCACAGCTTTGAGATCAGCCACCAATGGACTTGGCGCCTTGTTCGGAGGTACTATTCTGATCGGGCTTGCCATCGCGGTTTGCAATGTCCTGCTGCCAAGTCTGATCAAACGGGAGTATTCGCATAAAATCGGGATGATGACGGGAATATATTCGGTTTCGATGAATTTATGCGGGGCGATTGCAACCGGGATCAGCGTCCCCTTGGCCAGTCATATTTGGCTGGGCTGGAGAGGGGTACTTGGCTTCTGGGGGATTCTTGCCTTGATTGCCATCCTAATCTGGCTGCCGCAGCTGCACAACCGCCGGGCTTCATCTCCTGCAGCATCCGGTGCTGCCATTATGCAAGGGAATATATGGCGGTCTCCGCTTGCCTGGAAGGTAACCTTATTCATGGGGCTGCAGTCGCTTATTTTCTATATCACCTTAACCTGGCTGCCGGAAATCCTTGTGGAGCGGGGAATGAGCTCAAGTACAGCAGGCTGGATGCTATCGCTTATGCAGTTCGCTCTTCTTCCCTGCACATTCATTGTTCCGATTCTGGCGGGGCGGATGAAGAACCAGCAGCCCCTTGTGATCGTATGCGCCTTATTATATCTGATCGGTTTTGGCGGACTTTTCTTTCGAAATATTAGCCTGGTTCCGCTTTGGGCAATCATTCTTGGCATTGCCGGAGGCATCTCTTTCAGCCTGGCCATGATGTTCTTCAGCCTGCGCACCAGACATGCCCAAGAAGCAGCCCGCCTGTCCGGGATGGCGCAATCTGTCGGGTATTTGCTCGCTGCAATTGGCCCGGTCCTGTTCGGCATGCTTCATGATATGCTCGGCAGTTGGACATCTTCCCTGTTGATGCTGGTTACTGCCAGTGTCCTGATCGCTGTTTTTGGCATGGGGGCGTCAAGAAATCAGTACATTGGGGAGACCAATTAATACATCTTGTCCCTCTCTTGAAATATTTCTTAATCTAAATGTCATATCCCCTTCATCTGATTTTAAGATTAGCCGCCTATAATAAGAACTAACAACCCCCCTTTATTAATATAGAACGACTTGGACCCGCATATGATGCGGGTCACTTTTTTTATAGCAGAAAGGAACGGCTGTCTCCGTCCTTTGGCGGCGCAGTCAGTTTCTTCCCTTAGACCTTATATAGCAATCGAAAATGGTGAAACTTTTAATTTCCATAAGTCAAAAAAGCCATTTCCGCAAAAGGGAAAATGGCTTCATTCACGAGTATGACCTTTTTATGATTCAGCTGGCATTCTCTACATTCATAATGTCCAAAAAAGGAACCTTCGTAATTTCACCAAGATTCTCCATATGTACAAGCCTCGTCCGGGCATCCATTAAAACAATCCTGCCTTGAACCTTGTTCTCCCAACCCCATACCGTCAACAACAGCTCCGAATCCTCCTGCTTGGCTTCTGTCAGCCTCTCACCGAGCTCTTCGAGCTGAAACTCATCTCTTGTTGGCCTTTTTGGCGCTTTAGCCATGCCTGTCCATTCCTCTCTGTCACTAAATTTGCTCTGCAGGTTCCAATAAAAAAGAAACAGGCCGCTTCCCGACTAAGGTTTGCAGCCCATCAACGTCGTTTTGTCATTCCCGGATTTCTTGCTGTCGCTGGCCTCGGGCGGTACACAGCAGCTTTTGCCTGACGATCTGCCATTATAAATTTCCTACCCTTAACATTACCATAATAATTAGCAAGAAGAAACGGCTCCGCCGTCCACCGGCAGCGTATATTTAGTTTCTTCCCTCAGAAAGATAAGCAAAGTATGGACCAAATTTTATACTTTCTACTATTTTAATAAAGAATAAATAATGAAACGCTATTCAAAGAAGCCGCACTGCAGAAAACCCTTTGTTTTCCGCATCCATTTGTGACATCATAAAGCATGACGAAGAAACCGGCTGTCCATCAGGCTGGTTTGAGGTCGGAAGGAAGATGATCATGGACGACATAAAATCTGTAACGGTAGAGTTCAATGGCAACACGTACAAATTGCTGGCCGATCCTGATATAACGGGACGGCTGCTGACAGAAGGCAGATTTCAGGCTAACGATCATGAATTTTCTGTGCATGCTGTCGACCGTGAGGGAAAGGATTGCCATATTTATTGGATTCTGCCGGTAGTTGATGGCGTTGCCATTGACTCACTGAACTGGGCGCATATTGACCGCGTCGAGTATGACTAACCGCCAGAGCTTCAGATTGCCCATTGTTTAATCAAATGACGAAGAAATCCCCGATCAGCTTAGGGGCTGAACGGGGATTATGTTATGACCATTCATTTAAAAATTGGTTGCGGGGGCAGGATTTGAACCTGCGGCCTTCGGGTTATGAGCCCGACGAGCTACCGGGCTGCTCCACCCCGCGTCATTGCTTCATCCGGTTTTACCGGGAGATCATAGTATAACCCATATCATCTGAATAAGCAAATGATATCTTCAATTTCTTTTCGACTCCTGATACCTGCTTAGGCCACAGCCCATTTTGAACCAGGCAGGTATCACGATCCGTTCATTGTGAATAGGCTAAGTCATCAAAGTATTGGAGGTTGAACAATGGCGATCCATCCTTATGCATATCCATATTTCCGATATCCACAGCCTTATTTTCAGCCCTATTACGCACACCCCCCCGTCCATCCATACCCGTATCATCCCTGGGTATATCCTACTGGACGCGAGCCCTATTGGAACCAAGTAGGAGGACATGGGATCGGGTTTAACGCGGATGGCCATCTTGGACCATTCGGCGCCGGCATTCATGCTGGCGGTCATCTTGGCAGCGGATATGGGGCCCCTCTCTCACCGGATGGCAGCCTTGATCCGCAGGCAGCCGGCAATTTTGGCGGCGGATATGGCTTGGGCATTAATGCCGGCGGCCACATTGGCGGCGATAAAGGATTAGGCGTGCAGGCAGGCGGTCATCTCGGCACCCATGGGGTTGGCGTCCAGGCTGGCGGGAATATTGCCGGTCATGGAGTTGGCATGAACACCGGCTTCAATTGGGGTTAATCTCCCCTCTATATTCCTGTTAGAGCGCCTGCAGCGGCGCTCTTTTTTCTTTCTCATATTGCTTGCAGCCTGACCATAGTACCGGTTTTTCGCCAATTTGCGACATTCTTAATCGGCCAATCATCATCTTCATGGAAGCACCGTAATGAGTGCATATGTAATAGAAGCTTCGCGTTCCCTGCCGTTTTTTCTTCGAAAACAGGGCGTGGAGCCTCCTCATGGCTTGCGTCTTGCGAACGAATCGTGATAAGTTGCGCATGATCGTCTATAATAGGGGTAGAGAACTACGGACCGCAGTCATGCAAGCGCTTAATTTTTGTTTCGGGGGGAGCTAGATACAATGAGAGGGGCAACATTTTCTCCGATGTTTCGCAGATTTCTGATTTCATATTTAATCGTGCTCCTGCTTCCCAACGTAGCCGGCTATATGTCCTACAGAGCTTCCGTTAAGGTAGCGGGGACCAGTTCTGTCGAGAACAGCCGTGCGCTGCTCAACCAAAGCAAGGAAATTCTCGAAACCCGTCTCAACGAGGTGGAGGCCTTTACCAAGCAGCTGGCCATCAATAAGGACCTGAATCTGATCATGACAGAGAAGAATCAGCACGATGCCAATAATGTATTCGGGCTGCTCGGCATGTCGAAGGACATTGCCAACTATACAAGGGCCAATGATTTTCTGCAGAACTTCTATATCTATCTGGACAACTATAATGTTGTCCTGACGGCGGATTCTTTGTATTATCGGCCGGAGCATTTCTACGAGCTGAATCACTATAAAGATATGACTTTCGAGCAGTGGAAGACGACGATTTTGGATAAATTCCACGAAAATGAAATTATCCCTCTTCGCCCCTATATCAAGAGCAGCGCGCAGAACTCGGACATCACGTTCCAGAGCTCGGTCATTACATTCATCCAGTCGCTGCCAATCAACAGCTTGAATAAACCGCGGGCAACCGTTGTCGTGACGATAGACGAACAGAAGATCGGCCGGCTGCTAAGCGGCATGTTCGGGCAAAATGGAGGCTGGGGCTTCATAACCGACAACAAGGGCAACACCCTTATTTCCCAAGGCATCGATGACGCGTCGATTAAGAAGCTGTCTCATATCCCTTCGGGGCAAGCGGGCGACCTGGATACCCTTGAGAACGGAATGCTTCTCATTACCGTGCAATCGGCCACAACTGGCTGGCTGTATACCGCTGGCATTCCTGAAGAGATGGTCATGCAGCAGGCGAACCAGATCAAGTATGTGACCTGGATGTTCACGGCAGGCGCTCTGATAATCGGTCTGCTGATTATATTGATGCTCGCTTACCGCAATACGGCTCCGATCGCCCGGCTGCTTAGCGTCTTTAAGGACCAGGCCGAGTCCGGGTCCGACCGCTACAAGAATGAGTACGATTTTCTGTCAGGCAATATTTCGAATCTGATCGACAACAACAAGCTGCTCGAGTCGGAGCTGAACAAGCAGCTGCCCCTGCTGCGCGACGCCTTCATCAAGCGGCTTCTGGTAGGCGAATTTTATTCGCTGGACGAGATCGAGGCGGTTTCATCCCAGGCAGGCATCAGTGTGGGTTCCGCACAAGGTCATGTTTGCGTTATAAAGCTGAACGGATATGGAGAAATCGACAACGAGGAAATCATTCATGAATTAAGCCTCGCCCGGCTGCTGCTCAAGAAGCTGCTCCAGGAAGAGGATGAAGAGCTGCTCGTGACCGACCTAGGCTCGGATAAAATCGCCCTTCTGTACCCTCGGAAAGCGGAGCCTCAGGATGAAGCCGACAATTTGGTTGAGAGCCGGATGACACAGCTGGCCGAAGAGATATTCAACCAATACAGGCTTACTGTGAGTATCGGCATCGGCAATCCCTACCAGACGCTAAGAGATATAAGCCGTTCGTTCGACGAGGCGCAGCAGGCATCGGAATATGCCGTGTATGGCGGTGAAAGAAGAGTGGTATGGTACCTTGATACAGCCAGAGAAACATCGATGTACTATTACCCCATCGATACCCAGCAGCGACTGCTGAACACGCTGAAGGTTGGCGAATACGATGAAGCCAAACGGATTCTGGATCAGATCCTGCTCAAAAACTTCGAGGAGCGCGAGCTTTCCTATGACATGAGGCAGCAGCTGATCGTCGAGCTCAAGGGAACGATCCTCAAGCTGATGGATCAGAAGTCCTTTCAGGATGAGGCGTTTAACGAGTCGGTCAGAAATGAAATTGCACAAATTCAACCGCTTGATGCGGTTGAACAGCTCAGAAGCCGGCTCGATACGCTGATGAGGAATATATGCAGCGCCATCGCCAAGCAAAAATCCGACGATGTCGATGAAACGATCCGCGCCATCATGATCCATATCCAAAATCAATATACGGATCCGGATCTAACATTGTACCGGATCGCCGAATCGGTGCAGCGTCCGGAGCGGTTCATCTCCCATCTGTTCAAGGAGCAAACCGGAGAGAACCTCTCCGATTATCTCGAACGGATCAGGATGAACAAAGCTTCCGATCTGCTGATCCAAAACGAGCTGACGATCGATGAAATTTCTGCGCAGGTAGGCTACAACAGCGCGCATTCCTTCCGGAGAGCGTTCAAGCGCGTCAAGGGGGTAGCTCCAAGCGCCTACCGGCAAACATCGGAATAGCATGATCGCCAAAGCCTGTCCAACCTATGGACAGGCTTTTCTTCGTCCTTGCAGAATCACAGTTATCCATTCTGAAGGTCTAATGGAAGTACCGACGCTTGCCGCCAACGGACGGCGACTGCCGTTCCTTCTTTTGCCCTTGTTTCCGGTGCAAAATGTACGCTTCCGGGGAACTGTACGCTCGAATATTCTGCGCAATTGTACGCTGATTTAGACGAATTTGTACCTTTACGGGCCATGGATGAAATCGGTATCATTTGAGGTGGGCAAGAGAAGAAAGCGTTCACAACAGAGCTGCGGCACGAACATATTCTATTGCCGCTGCGAATCAAGGGGGGATTCATCTGGGCACGATAACAGCAGCAAATCAAGAGAAAACGAAGTCGCGGAGGATGCTCTCCAACCTGGGAGCCATGGCGGGTCGAAGCTTAAGAAAGCACTGGCAGCTCTACCTGCTGGTCATTCCTCCATTGCTTTATTTTGTGATTTTCAAGTATATCCCGATGTTCAACGCGGTGCTGGCCTTTAAGGATTACAATGTTCTCAAGGGCATTTGGGGCAGTCCATGGGTCGGGACCAAATATTTTGAGCAGTTCTTTCATAATCCGGTGTTCGTGACGCTGCTGAAAAATACCTTGCTGATGTCCTTGTATTTGCTGGTTATCAGCTTTCCGATACCGATCATACTGGCGCTGGCGCTCAATGAGGTGAAAAGCTCGAGGTTCAGACGAGTCGTACAATTGGTCACCTATGCGCCTTACTTTATTTCCACTGTCGTCATGGTATCCATCATTATGCTGTTTCTTGCTCCAAGCACGGGGCTTGTCAATAAAATTCTCGAAGCGACCGGTTCCGAATCCATCAATTTTCTTGGCAATTCGGGCATGTTCCGTTCGATCTATGTCTGGTCGGACATCTGGCAGACCGCGGGCTATTCCGCCGTTATTTATTTGGCAGCGCTTGCGGGCGTCGATCCCTCCCTCTACGAGGCGGCCAAGGTTGACGGCGCTTCGCGCATCCAGAAAATTTGGAACGTGGATGTTCCGGGGATTTTGCCTGCAGCCGTCATCATCCTCATTCTGAATGTCGGCAATATGATGGCGATCGGCTTTGAGAAAATTTATTTGCTGCAAAATCCGCTGAACACGACGACTTCCGAAATTATTTCCACCTATGTGTACAAGATCGGACTGCTCAACGCGAACTACAGCTTCGCGACGGCGGTCGGACTGTTCAACTCCGTTATCAATCTGGTTCTGCTTATAATGGTCAATACGATTGCCAAACGACTCTCCAACAACAGCCTTTGGTAGAGGCTTCGTACAGAAAGGAGCCATTGCTATGGCGAGCATAAGACATACCGTCCGCGAGTCGTTGGGAGACCGGATGTTTCTCGGACTGATCTATCTGTTTTTAATTCTAGTATTGGTGGCAACGGTTTATCCGCTTATATTCATAATCAGTTCATCGATCAGCAGCCCCTCCGCCGTATCGGGCGGCCGTGTATGGCTGTGGCCTGTGGAAGCGACCTTTGTCGGCTACAAGGCGGCGTTCCAGAACAGCCAGATCGTGACGGGTTATGCAAACTCATTGTTCTATACCGTTGCCGGCACGCTGATCAGCGTCGTGCTGACGACCATGATCGCCTACCCGCTGTCGCGAAAAACATTCTTCGGCCGCAGTGGAATGATGATGTTCATCGTATTCACCATGCTGTTCAATGGCGGCCTTATTCCAACCTATCTGGTGGTTAAAGCCGTCGGCTTGATCGATACACGCTGGGCTCTGCTGCTGCCCAATGCAATCTGGGTATGGCAGGTTATCATCGCCCGGACCTTCTTCGCCACCTCCATTCCCGACGAGCTGGCGGAAGCCGCTGAGATTGACGGCTGCAGCGACCTGCGCTTCATATTCAGCATTGTTCTGCCGCTTTCCAAGCCGATTCTCGCCGTATTGACGTTAATGTACGCTGTCGGACAATGGAACGCCTATTTCGACGCCCTGATTTATCTGAAATCCAACAATTTGTTTCCACTGCAGCTGTTCCTCCGGTCGATTCTAATTCTGAATGCGAATACCGGCACCTTGGGAGCGGGAGAAATTGCCGAGAAGCAGCAGCTGGCCAGTTTGATGAAGTATTCAATCATCGTCGTATCCAGCTTGCCGGTGTTGATTTTGTACCCGTTTGTACAGCGCTATTTTGTCCAGGGAATGCTGATCGGTTCCGTCAAGGGCTGATCCCAAGGCAATCCTCCGGACCGTCCTTGAAAGGGGGAATGCTTATGTAGCTGAGATTTGCGGTTCAATCCGTTTCCATTCATTTTAAAAAAGGGAGAGGTTGCATTTTGAAAAAGAAGTGGACAATAGCCGCAGCATGCATGTTGGCTTTTAGCATTATCCTGGCCGGTTGCGCCAAGGATAACAATACGGGAACAAACGGAGGCGCTGCTGCCAATACGCCGTCCACAGGCAATGCCGAAGCGCCGACAGCCGAGAATCCGGTCACGATCAGAGTATTTGCGAATGAAGATACGGTCAACAACCAGAAACTGGAGACCAATGCATTTACGAAGCTTGTTGAGAAGCAGCAAAATATTAAATTTGAATGGACAACAGTTCCTTCTGACGGTGCTCCTGAAAAAAGACAAATCTCGCTGGCAAGCGGCGATTATCCTGATTTGTACCTGCTTGTGGCCTATGTCGACCATTTCAGCCAAAACGATCTGCTGCGCTACGGCCAACAGGGAGTAATCCTTCCGCTTAACGATTTGATCGATCAATATGCTCCGAATCTGAAGAAAACGCTTGATGAAAATCCGGACTACATGGCCATGAATACAGCACCGGACGGCAAAATTTACGGCATCAACGGGCTGAGTGCCTGCTACCACTGTTCCTTCCCGAACAAAATGTGGGTTAACAGCTCATGGATGAAGAAGCTGGGCATCGAGACACCGAAGACCCCTGAAGATTTCAAGAAAATGCTGGAAGCCTTCAAGAACGACGATCCGAACGGCAACGGTAAAAAAGACGAAGTGCCTCTTAGCGGTTCGACAGAAACCTTTGGCGTACATGTCATTCCCTATCTGATGAATGCCTTCATCTACGATGACGACCGCACCTACCTGATGATGAAGGACGGAAAAGTGGATCTCGCAGCCAATAAACCGGAATGGAAAGAAGGCCTAGCCTACATCAAGTCGCTGTATGATGAAGGGCTGATCGATCCGGGCGCGTTCACACAAAACGCCGACGCGTTCAAAAAAATCGGTGAAAATGCCGACGGTCAGATTCTCGGTGCCGGAGCAGGCATGCACCCCGCAATCTTCCTGGACATCGCCGACGGGAACCGCAATTCCAAGGATTATGATTCGATTCCCCCTCTGACCGGACCAAACGGTATAAACTATGCGACCATCCAGTATACCGGGAACCAGGGGGCATCATTTGTGCTCACGAACAAAGCGAGCGAGGAAGCACAAATCGCCGCTATTAAAATGCTTGATTCCATCTACACCTTCGACGGACAAATACAGGCGAATGCCGGCATCGAAGGCATCGACTGGCGGAAGCCGCAGGATGGAGAGAAAGCGCTCGACAGCACTGTTCAGCCGCTATGGGTAACGCTCCCGCAGAAGAGCGGCGAGAAGCCTCGCAACAACTCGTGGGGCTCGCTGGGCCAATACGATCTGGATGCCGCATTCCGCAACTCGCAGGTGCAGTCAACGGATATCTATAATGACGACGGCTACGAGCGCAGATTGTTCGACGCCACCAAAAACAACTATGACGGCAAGCAGCCGGCTGAAATATTCCCGTACTGGGGCGTCTGGATCGATCCGGCTTCCGCCGATCAGGCCGGCATGCTGCAAACGAATATCACCACCTACATCGATCAAAACGCCCTGCAGTTCATCACAGGCGGCAAGAGCCTCGATAAAGATTGGGATGCGTACATCAAAGGATTTGACGGTCTGGACCTGACGAACTATCTGGACATTATGCAAAAATCATACGATTCCTCCGCCTTTTCGAAGAAATAAGATTACTCAAGAGGAACAGCTGACGCTCGTCTTTTGGATCATGACAGTCATAAAACATTGAGGCTTCTTGCACAAGTTCAATCGAACTTGTGCAAGAAGCCTCTTTTTGTGTTTCATTAGATTCTCGCAATATTCAATTCTTGGCCTATCACATTATCGGTCTACTTTGCATTTAATATAGAGCAACTAATAGAAGAGAGGTGATTTTATGGCTTGTGCAAGAGCTGTTCCTCAGCCCGATTTAGTATTGATCAGTTGGACAAGAAATCCTCTGGTTCCCGGTTCAGCCCGCCGCATTATTTCTGCTCGCGTTATTGGCAGCGCAGTACCGTGCAGAGCAAGTCTGGTACCAAATGGATTGCTTATCAATGCTCTGAACTGTTTATTAGACAATGATATTGGATTCAAGATTGTAATCCGTAAAAAAACTTCAAATATCAGCGGATATTTGCTGCTGCAGCGCAACTAGTTGTTTTTTTAATGGGGCAGCGAATCCGCTGCTCCCTTTTGTATTTGTGCTGATGATTTCCTGATGCCCACGGTACCAAAATCAGTTTCCAACATAGCAAGTACTTATAATTCCCGAAAATACATGTATGGATCTCCAGTATTGATTCGCTGCAGTTTCAATCTTGGGCTAATGCCACTCCGTAACAACTGCCCACTCATACCCGGGTACGTGTGCATAAGTTAAAGAGTACCGAAAAACAAGGAGGTGCTTTGGATGTCCGGTGTAGTTGGCGGCGTTGGCTATGGTGGATTTGGCACAGGTATTGGCATTATTCTCGTACTCTTTATCTTGCTTGTCATAATCGCATGCAGCTGTGGAGTTGGAAAATTCGGTTATTAATTTAAGCTTTGGAACGTAAACCTCCGATCACGTTCCGGACTTGTAATCTCCCCCTAAAAAGACCCGCCTTGCGGGTCTTTTTTGCCTTTTCAACGCATATATCCTTGCTTGCTGAGGCTGGTGTGCCTCATCCCCTAATAATGAATCGGCTCGGCGCCGCTAAAAAAGGCTTTACTGCAAGGAATGTGACTTTTTTGTGGGTTTTATACAAAAACGGGACCCCGAAGGGCAATGTCATTAAGTTAAGTTTAAAGACAAGACCTGAATAAAAATGGAATCAAAAAACGGCATGGGCAAAAGTGGACCTCTGTCAAGATAGTAGACACAGATTTTTTTCTTACGCTGCCTGACCGGGGTACATACGTTCGTAGTCAGAAGGCGTGTTATACCCTATCGTAGAATGGATACGTTGGTTGTTGTAAAAAACTTCGATGTATTCAAAGATACTCTTTTTCGCTTCTTCGCGCGTTTGGTATTTATTGAGATAAATCAGTTCTTTCTTTAGAACGCTGTGAAATGACTCGATGCAGGCGTTATCGTAACAGTTTCCCTTGCGACTCATGCTACCGGTCATTTCATATGTGTTGAGTTGCTTCTGGTAATCATGGGATGCGTACTGACTTCCGCGATCCGAGTGGTGCAACAATCCTGTACTTGGCTGTTGACGACCGTGGGCCTGTCTCAATGCCTGTAGTACAAGCTCTTTCGTCATCCGTTCACTCATGTGCCAGCCGACAATCTTACGTGAGTATAGATCGAGTACGCTCGCCAAATAAAGCCAACCCTCATCAGTGGGGATATATGTAATATCTGTAACCCACTTCTCATTCGGTTTACTTGCAGTAAACTCTTGGTTCATTACATTTTCTTGAACCGGTAGGGAGTGCTTAGAATTGGTTGTCGCTTTGTATTTCTTTACGGTCTTGGACCGTATTCCATTCTCCTTCATGATACGAGTAACGGTACGACGAGAGATTTTGACACCCTGTTGATGCAACCGTTCGGTGATTTTCGGGCTTCCATAAAGTTGCCTATTCTCATCGTATACTTCCTTGATTTGTTCCGTCCATTCCTTGTGCTGACGCTTACGTTCACTCTCAGGGCGCCCTAGCCATTTGTAATAGCCGCTACGAGAGACTTTCATTATGCAGCACATCTTCTCCAATCGGTACTCGGAGCGGTGTTCGTGGATGAACGTATATCTTACCGACGGTCTTTCGCAAAGAAGTGCATCGCCTTTTTTAAGATTTCGTTCTCCTCTTGAAGATCACGAATGTATTTTTGCATCTCTTTTATTCTCTGATCTTCTGGGACTAGGGCTTGTACAGCAACGATTTCCGGCTCACTGCCATACCTTTTCTCCCAGCCATATAATGTATTTGCATTAATCTTCAACTCGCGACCGATCTCTGCTACCGACTTCCCACTCTCCTTTATATATTTAACTGTTTGCTTCTTGTACGCTTCATCATACTTGATCTGTTTCATAGACACAGTGTCCTCCGCTCATCTATTTGAATCTAGTATAATCTGTGTCTACTACTCAGTCTAACTTCAAAGCTCTGTGCCGTTTGTTTTTTTGTGTAAGCAAGGAAAAAGCGTACAGCAAACAAAGCGGATGGAATATCCGCTTAAAAAATGTTCATGTGAGACGAATTATGCTACTCTGTAAACGAAGCTAACAGCTGACTTCCAACGGATTTTGCGCGTATTCTTCTGCCCTGGGCGAATGGGTCGAATCGGCAAAATGTTTTTGCGAATCAGTGCTTCAACATCGGGCGGGGGTTCATCGTCCCGTGAGCGCAGGAAATGTCTACAAACGTAAACGGCAACCGTGAAGTTGACTTGGTAGGAGTGCCGTTTATCCATTTGGGAAATGACGACGTGAGAGGTCATCATTTCAGCGAAATTGTACATGATCAATCTTGCGAAAATCTCTTGGGTGATGGACTCTTGTCTCTTTGCGTGAAAATTCGTCAGACCGACGGTGTATTTTAATGCCCTGAAAGAGGTTTCAATGCCCCATCGCTTGTTGTAAATGGACTTGATTTCATCGGGTGGGAAATCAGCGGCAGAAAGATTCGTAATGACGGTTTCATAAGCGCCACTCGGCAGGACGAAACGAACAACCCGAAAGGAAATCCGATAAAACAAGTTCTCATGCAAGTCCAAAAAATCGAATGTAGACGTGGAAGGGACGAACTTGTACATCTCGGGATGAGCCTTGACCGCTTTGGTTTGTTTCTTGGTGAGTATCAGATGAACGTCCCTATCAAACTCTCCGCTAGAGGGCAAACGCAAACCCGAAAGAATACCACTGGAATCCAAATCCTTTCTCTTAAGCCCCGAAATTGGATTTGAGTCTAGTCTACTTAACGTAGTAAACTAGAGGCAGAGCCGATGGAGGGGATTTTTATGCAACGAAGAAGGTTCACAATCGAGTTTAAACAACAGCTTATCCAAGAAGCGAGTGAGATTGGAAATGCATCTCAGGTAGCCCGCCGGCATGGTGTGGATCCTAAAATGTTGTATCGATGGATCAAGCAGACGGAACACGCTGATTGGAAAAACACCGATCCTGCTTTGAAGGCGGTCAAGGTGTATACCCCTTCGCCCCATGAGTTTCGAAGTCTTGAAGGGGAAAATAAGCAGCTAAAGGAATTGCTCGGGGAGAAGGATCTTGAGATCGCCATTCTGCGTGATCTGATAAAAAAGCAGAACCCAGCTTATCGGACAAAATTGAAGTAGCCGACAAGTGGATCAAGCTGGGGTATGCGGTAAACCGCGTGTTAGGGATCGTCGGCGTAAGCGAGCAGATCTATTATTACCGCAAGAAAATACAGGTGGAGCCTCGCTCCGCCAAGCGCGGCGGTGGTCGCCCCGTGCCTGGTTACTCCCGGTCTCTTTTTGGAGATCCGGTCAGTGACGGGCAGATCGCCGAGTGGCTTAGTGAGCTGATTAACGGGGAAACCGGCGTGTATGGCTACCGTAAGCTGACGCTCGCCCTGCAGCAGGATTACCACCTCATCATCAACAAAAAGAAAGTGTATCGCCTGCTCAAATCCATGGACCTGTTGCATCCACAACGCCGCAAACGCGTGCATTACCCGCGAAAATTAGCAAATAATCGGATCATCCAGGCCTCCAATGAGCTGTGGGAGATGGATATCAAATATGGCTATATTGCAGGCGAACAGCGCTTCTTCTTCCTGCTCAGTGTCCTGGATGTCTACGATCGTGCGGTGATCGATTACCACATCGGGTTGTCCTGTGAGGGGAGTCACGCAGCGGCTCTTATTCCGCGTGCGCTTTGGAAACGTCAGTTGTTCCACTCGACCATTCGACCGGTTATTCGGACGGACAACGGGCCGCAGTTCATTTCTCGTGCCTTCGAAGAGGCTTGTCAGATGCATCAGACGGAACATGAGCGTATTCCGCCGAAAACGCCGAATAAAAACGCGCACATCGAAGCTTTCCACAGTCTCCTTGAGGCCGAATGTCTGTTGCGAAATGAGTTTGTAGATTACCAGGAAGCGTATCGTGTTGTAACAGAATACCTTTCGTTTTATAACGAGCGGCGCATGCATGGCAGCTTATATGATCGTTCACCCGAACAATTTCGAAAAGCGATCATGGCCCAGCAAGTTCAGCCATTCACAGTGAAAGTTTGAGTAGATTCGTGCAAATGTAAGGATAATGCTCGTTAAGTGGTCTTGACTCAAAAATTTGGGTGTTTAAGCGCTTTACCCGTATGACATAGTTCCATCCTTTACGTTCTATGTGCGCGAAATTGTTGTAACTTTCATAACCTCTATCGGCAGTAACAATGGTTCTGCCCTTGATGGGGGAACGGTCAACCATAGCAGCCAGCGCCCTTCCCTCGTTGCACAGCCTTCGTGGCTGAACAATGGCATCCACGTAAAGCCTGTTGCACAAGTCATAGGCTGCATTCAAATGCAGAAGGTTATAGCCCTTCGTGTTCGGTTGACTCTGAAAATAGGTATCCGCATCCGCAGTGTCCGTTGCGATATGCAAATCCGAACCGTCAATGGCTAGCAATCGATATCCTCGATAGTCCTTGATTTCCGTATACGATTGCGTAAATTCGTGAAACAAGAATTCCACAGCAGACGGCAGGATTTTATTCCTCTGTTGAACAAAAGCAGAAGTGGTTGCGGTGTTTACGTCATAGCCCTGCGATTCCAAGAGTTCCTTATATAGGCTGTTTCCGCCCATAGAGATCAGGAGTTGCATAACCGCTTCAAAGGGCAGCTTTTTCTTTCGGGTAAAATCTTTATCAGGGTTTTTGACATAAGGTGCTGGTGTGGCTGACATTTCTCTTATGAGGGATGTCAGCGTTTTTTTGAGCGAATTCGCGTACGGATCCAATGGCGTAACCTCCTCGTTTTTTCAAGGGGCTTCGCCACACATTTCTAACTGCTAGTCAAGTCCTGTTTTTCTTTTTCGTGCAAAAAAAAAGAGCGGGCTATCTTTTCGATAACCTGCTCTTGTTCTTGATTTTTGGCCCTGCGCCTTAACTTAATGACATTGCCCCGAAGGGTCCCGTTTTCCTTGATATATAAGGGTTTTTGGTCGGATGATTACATCATGCCGCCCATCTTTTGGATGGTTCCATTGTCATTCGAAGTCATTCGATCAATTTATATAATTTACTTAATTCTCATATTAAGAAATCCCAGCTTCGGCTTCATTCGACTAGAAACGAAAAATTCGTGACTTTTTCTGTGACCATCGTGACTTTTTTGTATTACTTGTGACCTTTACTATTATCATTAATTAAGTCCCAAGCGCTTGGGATATTACTTCTTCGATAAATAATCCCACCCTCTCCATTTGTTTTGCCCTCTTGGTTGTATATCCCATTGATCGGGCCAATACTTGGGACGATTACAACGGATGCAAGTCAGCAACCCGCCGATATGTTTCCACTTCCCATTAGTCAGGCAATCACATGTCCCGTTCTTATATCGCTCATTTAATTCCACATTGCTTAGCATAATCATCAGCCCCTATATATTCGTTATATAGGAACGCATGTTCTAAGTAAAGATAAAAATAACTTTATTTTATTTTCTCTTCATTATATAGGGAATGCTTCCGATGAAAGAATTAATCGAAGTAATTTCCACATATCGCCAAAATGGGACTTTTGTAGTAGTATTATTTAATCAAATATTGTTTGGAGGAAAATCAGATCATGGGAATGTTTTTTGGAATCGTAGGCTTTATCGGATTTATTGTCTTAGGTATTATGGGGATTATAGCTTTCTTTAAGAAAAACGGGAAAGCAAAAAGGAACTTCATTATCTCGGGTGTCTTATTTATCGTCTTTATTGTGGGAATTGTTAATACAGGAACGACTGCAGAGAATACCAATAAAGAACCGGTGGCTGTTAGTGGCGAAGAATCAAATGCAGAAAACGAAACAAAAAAAGCTGATGTAGCATTAGCAGCTGATAAGGCTGATGCTGAAGCAAAGGCAAAGACTGAAGCAGAGAATAAAGCCAAAGCAGATGCTGATGCTAAAGCGGCAGAGGAACTAAAAAAACAAGAAGAAGAAGCTAAAGCTGAAGAGGCGAAGAAGAAAGCTGAAGAAGAAAAGAAAAAGGAAGAAGCGAAAGCTTCGGAGAAGAGTGTACCAAGAGAATATACGTCGGCATTAAAAAAGGCTGAATCCTATGCAAAATCTATGAATATGTCAAAGGCTGGTATTTACGATCAACTAACCTCGGAATATGGAGAGAATTTCCCAAAAGAAGCAGCTCAATACGCTATTGATAACATCGATTTTGATTGGAATGAAAATGCATTAAAAAAAGCTAAATCCTATGCGGATTCTATGAGTATGTCAAATTCAGCTATTTACGATCAATTGATTTCAGAATATGGGGAAAAATTCACCAAAGAAGAAGCGCAATATGCGATAGATCATTTAGAATAAATCCCCGCCGGCCAAAGGTGTGAAACTCCAATGAAATTCGGCATCCGCAAGCCAAGCATTAAGAAACGGATCGCAGCTCGAACGAGCATCAGTAAGTTTGGGTAAATTAATACCTCCTCCTCCCCCGTGGGAGGATTTTTTTATCCTGGTAACAAAATAGCCCCACCAGCCACGAGGCCAGCGGGGTTTCGTTTATTTGTTGACTGCCACGATAAATGTCAGCCAGCTCAGTTCAGAGACCGTGAGCTTGTTCGACTTTGCTTTATCCAGCCATGTCTTGTCCGTTATCACCTTGCGTTCCAGCAGCGATTGAATGCCCTCTGTCAACGTCGTCCATTGGTATTTACTCAGTTCCAATTTCTCATCCTCCTTGTCCAGCTCTTCCGGCTTATTGAATAACGCCAATTCCTCACCACGCCTCCGCACCAATCCGGCCAGCACGTTGCCGCCGCCCTTGTTGTACTGGGGCATGCTTGCAGCAATTTGCTCGATGGTGCGCCCAAGGCACAACTTCCGAAGGTTGCCCGCGCCGCAGTTGTAACAGAAGCTTACCAGCGCATCGAACTGGTTTTGGTTGAGCTGCAAGTTCAGGTCGTTCACGGGGTTCTCGTACCGTACGATGTCAGTCAGGAACATCGCATCGGCCTTCGCCTGCGTGATGGTCATGCCCTGCTTGACCTCTGCGTCGTAGTGCCCCCAGCCGATTGTATAATACTCTTCAGTAGAAACCGGCTGATAAGCCGTCAGTCGGCAACCCTCGAAAGACTTGATCAGCTTGATGCCCGCTTCCGATATTTTACGATTCATCGTCATTCCCCTTTTTAGCCTGCTTGACTAGCTGGTTACCATAAACGGCGAATGCGCCACACAAAAGCCCCTGTATGATGCTCTGCACGGTCCAGCTCTCCATGATGCCGACCGCGATAATCGCGCAAACGCTGACGATGTAGACTATACCCCAGTCCTGGACTACCGGTGTCTGTTTCAGAATATATCCGAGCACCCAACAACCTGCAACCACGATCAATAATGCCGGGTCAATCAAACCAAAAATAGCTGTCCAATCCATATATCTATCATCCTCTCAATTTATAATCCTACTGCTCTCCATAAAAGGCCGACTGCTGCAACAAAAAGTGTTAATACACCGAGCGTTGTACTAATCATCCATAATTGGTTTGTGCGCATTTCCTTTAATCTTTCGGTCATTTCGTCCAATCTGTGATGCGCTGTTCTCGCTCGATGATCTGCATCCCGGGCAATGTCATCTGACTGCCCCAGCTTATCAACCAGCCGGTTTACGCTAGTTGCCATCTCTGTAATGGACCGTGTATTGCCCTCTTGCAATACTTCAAGGCGACCGACCTTGAGCGCGATATCATTAAGTGCTGACATTTCTTGAATACTCATTCTCGGCCCCCTGTATATGAGATGGAGGCCCCGCCTTAGCAGGGCCGTTTGTGATCGTTGCTTATAACGGGTTTCCGTTTTCGTCGAGATCCATTGCAGCAAGAATATCGCGAACCTTGTTCTGCTGACTTGCCGGTACTTGGTCAAACGTATAATAGCCCTTAATAATAAGTGTAGCGTATACGACTGCCATGTCGTCCATCCCCCTTCCCACTTGATATAAGAAAACAAGCCGCTCTATCAGCCGTTTAAGCATCGGCATCCAGAATGGCTTGTGTTTCTTCCCGTTTGGTTACTGGAACATCATCAATGGTCTTAAGTCCCTTACGAATCAATGTTGCGTAAACCTCGGCCATATCAGTTCTCACCTCCTTCCGGAGTTGCGACAGCTTCAAGGGCTGTAATACGGGCGTTGAGTTCTTCAATAACTATGCTTTGGGAGATGATCGTTTCATAGGCCTCCGCCAATCCAAGCATTGTATTGACCGTCTCCGTCTCCTGTGCACCACTAGCGTCCTGCTGCGTTTCATACACTTCAGCCACAGCGAGCATCGTATTGATGCTATCGGTCTCTAGCGCCTCAATACGCTCCTGATCGGGTGTATTGGGCGCTGGCGGTCGTGCGGCCCATTCGTCGTCTAGTTCTTGCTGCGAGCGCTCGACCACTACGCCGCCCACGATTTTAAAAATGTATTGGTAACGATCATTGACAATCCGTTCGGTAAACTGCCGCAATCCTTCGCCTATTAAGAAGTCTGTTTCTTCTGGCAGAATATCGGCATTTGAGAAGCCAAGAATGACAATTCCATTTTCGTCTGGACGGTAATAATGCTTATAAAAGCTACCCATGGTTAACCTCCTTAAAATTCTGCATCTGCCGTCCATTGGAACATTCGACGCGACGTAATTGCGCCTGCAACCGTAAATTCTGACCGGAAATTCGTGTCTGAAACCCAATCTACAACCTTTCCACTATCGACTACCCTATCCGTATCACCGTCATAAACGCGTCCTTCGTTCCCCTGAATGCCCCATATTCTAACCGATGGCGTAGTTCGTTTGGTTACGCTAAACGAAGTTGTTCCGAATGCGGCCCCGTTATTTGCATTGTCTGCTGTAACAAAGACCATGGCACCATTATTGATAACATCACCCGGCTTGCTTGGTTGTGAATAACTCTTTTCAAAATACCTCTGACACAACGCCAATTCTTCACCCACCGCACGCGGTCGAAATGCCAGCGGCGTATCTCCTTCATTTAGCTGAATCTGCGAGAAATCAATAGATCCTGTTGCATATGTGCCGACTTGTCCTGATGGAAGGGCAATCGGGTCATTGTCGTCCTTGTAAATAACAAATGTCATCATTAATGAGTTACCAGAACCAACCACTTTTAATGCAATAGAAGGTACGGTAAATGTGAGAGAGAACTTCTGCCATGCTGTTGTCAAGTCAAACGAAGCGCCGCCCGGACATGGAACATCAGGAGAACCATTTAATCCGAACTGTTGAGTGAGAGCGGCGGCAATCCTCCTATTTGTTGAAGCCTTTGCATAAAAGCTCAATGTGCACTTTCTGCCCGCGTAGGTTAAAACATCCTCAATTTGTTGCTGCACACGAATAATAGCATTAGATGGGGCTTTTGTTCCTACAGCATTGACAAAATATCTGCAGAAATAGGACGGTTCGCCCGGTACGTCAGTTTGACCACGGGTGAATAATGTCCGCTCGAATTGGAAACCTGTATTCGAACCCGTGCCGCCTGTACCCTCGAATACTTGGCCCCAAAATCTATCAGGACCATATCCGGCAGAATTTCCACCGCCAAAATTATTCGCATAAGGAACAATTGCCCCGCGCTGCCAAATATCGAATTGTCCGTTCATGACAGATTGCTGGGGCTTCCCGACCGTGATCGCATTATCGACCGTTGCTTTAATGGCTACATCATTACCCGCCACAGGAGCCACCGTTTTGATACGGTCAGCGAATAATCCCCCCTCTATATACACACCTTCAGACGCATTTATATTGACACCCATTGCCGTAATGTTTGTCGAATCACTGGATACGATGTCAATAGATTCACTTTCGATTCTCGCACGTAACTCGTGGTAAAACGTAAAAGCACTTTCGATAAACCTCAAAGCCCCTAGAAAATCCCCATTTACATCCTTGAACATTAATGGGCCTGTCATTGTGTCTCCGCTCCGTTTGACTACATTTCCAAGTGCGGTTGCCAGGTCTTCGTTTTCTAACGCTTTTTCCTGCAACTCCAACAACACTTTATAAACCCGGGACATTTGCCAGTTCCAATAATCCGCAGGCGGTCGTTCATTCGGAAGCCACCCTTCTGTTTTCTTGCTCTCTGATGGCTCAACACCAGGCGCTAACCATTTTGGAGGTTCTTCAATAAATGGCATGCTCGATCTCCTTTCTATATTGGCAAGTCTGTGTCATCGCCGGGCTGAATAACGGCTCCCAAGCGCCCGCCAGTCGTCTGCGCTACGTCTGCAAATCCACTGTTAGGATCTGGAGCGTCATCGATCGCACCAAAAGCAAAGGTGCCGGACAACTCGACTGCATCTACCCTCACACCCGCTGCCACGGTCCGCTGAATGATCCGCGCAAATTGATCAAGGCTGATTCCGGAGGCATTAACCCGATCCAATGGCAGACGCATGAGCGATAACGCGGCAGGCTCTGGATCAACCGGGTCGTTATATTTCTCGCGGATCTCAATTTCCGAATATGGCGCATTGACGGCCACGGCGATTACTTGGATGATCGTGTTTATATCGCCCTTGGATAAGTTTCGAGCAATCTTGGATTTGATTAACACCCGGTATATTTCATCCGTGGCCACCCCTCGCGGCTGGACCACATTGGAGCCAATCCGGTCCAACGTTGTGCCTTCTGCCTGGTCGATATCCCGCCATTCGCCCATGATCTGCAAGGTATCGTCAAGTCTCTGCATTTCGTTGGTGACGATGCCAATCAGCTTTCCTATGTTGCTGGTTGGTGATTTTTGGAACACATCAGAAAGCCGCTTGATCATGTTGTCAATCATGTCGCAACCACCACCGTAATTTGATCCGCTGCCGTCTGTGCAACTTCTTGCGGACCGGTGACGATATTGTGTGCAAACCACGATGAGCCGCCATCGAGGGACAATTCAACAGCCGCATCGTCTACCCCAGGAATCGTCAGTGCCGTTGCAATCATCCGGGAAAGGACCACATCCGCGCCCATCGTCAAACCTGAATACAGCTGACCGTCCGCATCCTCACCGCCGATATATTTGATAAGCGCAGTCTTCAGCTGAGCCGCGCCGTCTGCCGGATAGCTGGAGTTTTTAGTGACCGTTACCTTAATGGATACGGTAACAGTCTCAGCAAATGAAAAATGGACCTCATGGGCATTGCCCGCAAGGTCCAGCACTGTGACGCTTTCCGATCCATAAGACTCAATCCCAGCCGCCTTCTTTGAAAAAATCGCAGCGCCGATATCTACAGCCGATCCGCCCAGCACGTATGCTTCAAACGATTTGGGAGGACGTCCGGCGCTGTCCGTGGCATTCGTGATGTTTTCAATAACCACCGCAGCTCGGACGCCTGCAACGCCTAAGAGTATTCCACGAATACTATCCACGGTACCGGAACCGCCCGTTGATACGGATTGCTCAAAACGGTCCCGGAATTCTTCATCCGTTTCCTTCTCTCGCCCGCCCCTGATTTCGGCCGGATTTGTGACTCTTGTCACATCGGCATTAGGGTTAACAATATCCACGATCATTCCAGCGGCAACATTGCCTGTTTGTCCCGGATTGACTGCCGTCACCGTGACCGTCGCCGTGCCGCCCAAACCAATTGGGATATCGGTATCTGTTTCAAAGTAGACATCACCTGCAGCCACTCGGAATCCAGCAGGCACAATATAGCCTGGTGTACCGGTTAAGGTGACAGCGCCTGTTGCATACTGCTCTGTGATACGTGTCACGCCCACATATGGACCGAGTCGATCCAAATTGTTACCGATTGCTGTATTGATATAGCCATTGTTGTATACCTGCTCGGCGTCCTGCCAAAGCATTGCCAGCGCCCACGCCTCTATTCGCAGCAGTAACCCAATGGGCGAATCCTCGGCGGTGTTGGTTGTCTCCCCGAACACCTCTTTGGTCTTCAGCTCCATGCTTGCAAATATGTCCTCAAACCGCTGCCGCTTAAACCCTGTGCTATCCAGCATTAACCTCCACCCCCTCTGTCACCGTTTCACCGTCAACAGATGTCGCCACAAAAGAAACCTGCTGCATCCTCGATGTCCGATCACTGATAATGTTGATCTCTTCGACCGTGGCAATACGGGGATTTTGATGCAGTCCGGCGCGGATCTCATCCCGCATAACTTCCATATCTGGTTGCTTGGCATTAAACACATCAAAATTAATGCCTAGTTCCAGGTTCAAGAACCACTCTCCTTTATTGGTGCCCAGAATAAGTTGAACGCTTTGGGCTAACTCTTCAGGTCCTTCGACCATAAGCAGCTGTCCATCTTCAAAAACCAAATCACCGTCAACCAGTTTTAAAGACTTCATATTATCCCTCCACCAACGATGCCGGGAAAACACCGACAATTACCGCATCATTGATATTATGTGTCCGGCCGCTATCCGGATTTGCCATCTGTCCAGACAAGGCGTTCTTAATCTCTCGATCCGCACAGACCACAAGCACGGTATCCCCTACATGCAGCGCCGGACGATAGACTTGTTCCACCCCACCCACAGAAAGCCGTTGGCCCAGGGCAGGAACCGATTGAATAAGTGCCGGATTTGCGCTGCCGGACCGGATAAGAGGCTGCACCGTAGCCTTGCAGGTCGATGTGTCAAAGGCCATTACCCGACAAGGGATGGCAACATTCAGGGCTGCAAGCTGCCCGCTGAGCGCTGCCGCCATGAGTCGTGCCAGCGTGCCCGCGGGATCTGGATTTTTCATAATACCGCCTCCATCTCCGTTGTAAAATCACCCGTCCGGCTAAACGTGTGCGACCCGGTGCGGACATACAACCGGCCGATGAAGGCATCGCTTTTAAGATCGATCACGGACGCGGTTGTAATACGATACTGGAGCTGAGATGTGAGGTTATACCCTTGGGCTCCGTCACTCTCAAACCATTCCGGCGTGCCGATCAGTCCCGTATCTGCTGAGAGCTTGAACAGCTCATCCTTGCCGCGTCTAAGATTACGTACGTAAAGTTTGCCTTTATTGATATAAACGCTAGTGCGGCAATCCTCTGCGACCTTGGCAATGATCTCTGTTGCCTTACCGGTTGCTGTATATCCGTCCATGTACCTGTAATCTTGGTACAAATCAAATTGTGCGAGCTGCAGGCCAATTTGCCCCGCCATCTCCTTGATGATATAGCTTGCAAGCGTCCCTTCTTTATAGGCGATATCCTTAATCGTTCGCTTGGATAAATCCTCGGCATCCAGGACGTTGATTGTGGTAATCCGGTCCACGCCATCGCGCACCGTTCGCGCGGCTGAAACAAAGCCGTGCAGGATAAGCCCCACATCGCCCTTGTAACCGGCATTAACCATCAATGTTTCATTGCGCTTGATCTTGTTGATCGTCTCCGGCGCAAGATTCCAAATCCGGATCTCCGATTCATTCGGCAGCACGTCATTATCAAAGGGCACATTGCCTTCCAGGTTGTATTTATCCATGTCAAATTGCATACCGGCCACCATGACCTGAACGACTCGGCCAAAGTTATTCGGCATTTGAATCATCCTCCACGATAAACAAAAACACGCTAACCGATAGCGTGTCCCAAGTCACAGCAGTGCTGATTTCTGATTCGTCATATGGCATGATCGGCACACCAGGGAAACGATTGTCCCACACATCCGTAAAAAGCGGCACGCCATAAACCAACTTTTCCCCTACAGCCAGGACCTCGCCGTCCTTTTCAAGGTCTACCGTAAAAAAGTCATAATCGGCATTATAATTGACCTCGAAGGTAAACAATTCATCGGCCAATGTTATATCAAAGCGATAAGGAATCAAATCCTTTTCAATGTCGATGTATTCCATACCATCACTCCCATTTGCTGCCTTTCTTAAACTGGACCTTTTTCACTTCCGGTTTTTCCTTCTTTTTAGGGGCTGCCTTCCCGGATGTTGATGATGTCTTTTTCTTCTTGTCATCTTTGGTCTTTGGCTGCTTGGTGCCCGAACTAATGACAGGGGCAGCCTGCGACTTCATGGGAGCCGGGAGTTGCGAAACCGGTGTTGACGTTGCAATCTGGACCTCGATCAGGGTAAACGAAAAATTAAAACCATCAGCCACCGTATTGTCGTGACTGGTGGTAAGCCCCGTTATTAATCCAGTGAAGGAGTTGCGGCCAACATATTTGACAATGCGACCGCTATCCGAGGACCTGGTAAGATAGTCTTTCGTCTTGGCTGCGTCTGGCCCGGCGACAACCCCACTCAAAGGCATGCTCCGAGGTGCCCGCTGGACATGATCCGTGAGGTTGACGCCCTTCTCGACAGGCTGCTTTGTGACTTCATTGTCATAAGCCGGATCTTCGCTCTCAACTAAAATATAATAACCGTCGAGTTTAGCCATTGGGTGCCGCCTCCAAGCCCATAATCCGCAGTGCCTTTAAAAACTCTTCGTGCATCATTTGTCGAATCCGTTTCTCATCCGCTCCGCTTACGCTGCTAACTCCTGCAGCAACTCCCGACATGTCCAGCTTCACGGTGATTTCATGGGTACTGTTACGCGCTGGCCCCGCTGGAGCAGACTCCGGTGTATAATCCTCATCCGGTAAAGCTTTTGTTTGTTGGCCCTGAATGATTTCGGTTGCGAGTCCACTCGAAGCATTCCCAACCCGGTCCTGAGTGTCATCGATACCAAGAGCTAAACCTTCGCCCGTGTACATCCCCATTTCCATCATCACTCGCGATGGCGAATGGATACCCAAAACACTCTTAACCTTGCCAGTGATCATATTGCCGATTTCTTTTACTTTGTCCGTGACGGCCGTTATTTTGGAGCTGATCCCATTGACCAATCCATTAATGATGTCAGCTCCGATCTGGAACAGGTTCATGCCCTTGAAAAACCCTGTTACTTTACCCCATATCTCTTGCACCTTATCCCATGCCTTTTGAAGGGCTCCAGAAATGGCATCCGTCATCCCGCTCCAAGCCGTCTTGATAATATCCCAAATCTCCATGGCTTTTTCAGATACCCAGTCCCAGTTCATGATTAACAGGACAATGCCAGCAATGAGGGCAACCACTACTACGACGATCCATGTGAGGGGATTGGCCCAGAAAGCGGCATTAAGCGCCCACTGTGCTGCAGTAGCCGCCCAAGTCAAGACAGTCGAAGTTACCATAACCGCCTTTTGGGCGATCCATGCAGCTGTCGATGCCCCAATTGCTGTAGCCGTCCGCCAACCTTCAGCTGCAAAGGACACGACTGAGGCTACCAATTTACCCGTCATGACCAAAGCTGTTTTACCTGCTTCGACGCCCGTTTTAATGATGCTGGCAACAAACGATCCGCTGATTTTCGCTCCCGCAGTCACGGCTTCGGCTCCCGCCTTTACTAAAGCCGGACCGAATACAACCGCCAGCACAACGCTTGCGGCTTCGATTTCTGTTTTATGATCTTTAATCGCATCTGTAATGGAATTAAACGTATCTTCCAACGGGTCAATCTGGTCATGTAACCATAGAAATGAATTCGTCACGCCATCAATCGCGCCACCGAGAATCGAGCCAATCACATCACCCACTTTCTCAATCTGAGGCTGATGGGTCGTCATCCATGTCGCGAACAGGCTGAGATAGGGCAGCAACTTATCTCCAATCGGTTGTAAGATGCCCGTTTCGATATGCCGCCTGAAATATTCCATACCTTCTCCAACCGTCGTGAAGCCATTATTCAGGTTGCTGACTGAATCCTTGCCTTTATCAAAGCCTGTATTCACGTCATCCAGGGCGCTGAACGCCTTCACGCCCAATTCCTCGAACATTGTACCGAACAAACCGACGCCAATCGTATTTTGTGCTACGGGATCTTGAACGTCCGATACCATGGATACAATGTCCTTGAATGCTTGTTTTGCGTCTGGCCCGCCCTTCGCGAAGGTCTGCATCATTTTGTCTGAGTCTAGGCCTAACATTTGAAATGAAGTTGCAGCCGTCCCCCCAGCCTCAATGGATAAAATGCTAAATTCGTTCATTGCATCGCCCAAAAGGTCCGTGCTCCGCGCTCCTGCCTGCATACCGTTATCTAAATAGGCAAGCGTGTCTTCCATATCGAAACCCATCGATGCGAACGCCTGCGAATACTCGTTGATACTATCCAAAAGATCGCCCTGGGCATTGGTGCCTTGTTGTTCCCCCTGCGTTAGCAAGTTGAAAGCCTCTGTCGAAGACACGCCGAAATTATCCATGGCTACCTTAACCCCGGCTATGGATTCCGCGACATCACCGTCAACCAAGCCCGCATAAAGCATGGCCTCACGCGTTGCATTTTCCAAGGCGTCGCCTGTGAGCTGCGTTGTTTTGGCGACGGCGGCAATCGATCCGCCCAAGTCCTCCCAGTTCTCACCAAAGCTCTGATTATATAAGTTCCTGGCAATCTCCTTCGTCTCCAGCATCTGTTCAGACGTTTGCCCCGTTGCCATTTGCACGTCCGACATCGCGTTTTCAAAGTCGGATGAAGCGCTAATTGCTGCAGCCCCAAGACCAACCAGGGCAGCTCCTCCCGCAATCCCCATGCCGACGACACTTTTGGTCAATATTTTGACTTTGGAATCCGCTTCATCGACTCCGCTGGAATTAAATTTAAACCCAATCGCATACATGAGGTTGCTGATGACGCCGCCTGCCATTCACTCACCGTCCTCAACAAAATAGGGCAACCTCGAGGGCGCCCTATTTCTTGTTCTGTTTATTTTGTTGTTTGATATGAATATCCAAAGCCGCATTCGCTTCTGCTATGTCGTCATCGTCCATGTGATCGAGATCGGACCAGGAAATATTCATGTCACTGAGCAGCAACCGCCATATGGCCCACCGCTCCCTGGCCCTCCGGTCAGCTTCCTGCCTGCTGATCGTCGCCATCTTGTTTTTCCTCCGGCTCCTCATCCGGATCTTTTGCGCCCGAAATGAAATAATAGGCTTTATTCGCAAGCTCCGCCATCTCAACATAGGAATCAAAACTATCCATCGTCACCTTGGGATTCACAACCACATGGGAAAACATCTCGTCGCAGATTTTTTCTTCGGAGTTCACGCCGAATTTATTTTTGACACGGTCGTTGATTTTCGTTACGGTACGGACGCCGGGGTGCTGCAGGGTGTAAGTCTTGCCGTTTTTGGTTGTAACTTCTTTTTGTTTAAAGGTTGGCATTGAGATTTCCTCCTAAAATGAATTGAAATTAGTTGAATGAAATGTCCATGCATTGAAATTCATATTCACGGTCATCGATATCCGTCCCGTATGTGCGGGCAGCTGGCTTGTTGACATAGGCTTCCACCGATGTGATCGTTTCTTTTGGCGGACCGGCATTAATAACCGTGATGGGCACGATCTGTCCGCTGTTGGCAAGCCGGTCCAGATAGGCCACTTGCGGGCTGGTCGCTTGGAGCGTCACCGTAATGGTCCCTGTGTTGTTGTTGGTCTTGGTCCGCAATTTATCGCCTTGTGCACCTACCTTAACCTCATAATTGTTCTCGGACTGCTCGGCCTCCACCATGGACTCCCCAAATCCGGTCAAATAGGTCCCCGCCACAATGACGCTGACGTTCATGGGATCAAATGTTTTTGCTTCTGCCATCGGTTAATCTCCTCCGTTACAGCCTGATCTGGCCGCGAATGGTTGTTTCGTGAATCGCTCCGGCCAGTTCAAACCAGAACGTGCCATCATTATACTGACGGGCTGCACGGTCAGCCGGATCAACCTCGGCACGATACTTAAAGGTCGTGCCGTACAAGGCCAACCCATCCGCGTCCGCTGCAATAATCCCCTGATTAAAGGCACGCTGCAGCACGGTTCGCACCACGCTTTCGATCTGAGCGATACCGGTATCGTCATAGCGTACTTTAGGCTGCGCGTTCAGCAGCTTTTGCACGGCAAACTGGATATTGAAACCGACATAATCCTTGCTGTGAATGATGTCGATATACTCTCCGGATAACGTTTTGCCTTCACTCGTTTGATTGTCTCCGGCCTTGGTGATGTAGGTGTTTGCGCCTTGAGTATGGATCTCATTGATCTCAGTCGGTGATAAATCCAGCGGCGCAATGCCCGTCAGCGTCTTGAATTTCCAGGTCACGCTACCAACCGGAGCCGACCCCGCACGCCCGATCCAAGCCGCTTCGGGATAGTTGGTCGTATCGATATGATAAATGACGGTTGTCCGCGTATATTTCGATTCCCTCAACAGGGCAATATCGTCCTTATCGGAGCTCCGGGTGAAAAACTCCTTTGTATTATCCAGCTCGACCGCGTCCGCGATGTCGGTAATGTCCTCCAGCAGCGTGCTAGTTGAGATGAGAAAATACCAGTCTTCCCGGAATGCCCGCTCCAGGACTTCCACGATCGTTTCCGGTTCCGTTCCCGTTTTTTGACTCATAATAGCAATTTCAGCCGGGGAGTCATCACCCTGGTTGAGCAAAGCATAGGCGGCTTTATATTCCTCCGTGTTTTCCGCATAATCGGCCTTGACCGCTGTCAGGTCCAGGTATGTTTTATACGGCTTGCCTGTCGTGCTTACCCCTAAGATCAACGGCTTCCCAAACCCCAGCTTGGGTGTGGGGCGTTCAATATCAATAATAACCGTCACATCTGACGCTTTAGCCAATCCTCTCAGCTCCTTTTATGGTTGCAGTATCAATCGTACGCAAGGCTTCCTTCACAATGTTGAGCGTTCGAAATTCAATATCCAGCCCGTTCCGGCGCTCCCATTCATCCCCCAGCTGGATATCCCGGTTTTCGATGCCGCCGATATGGGTCACGACGACATTGACGTTATCCTTCAGGAGCCAACGACCTTCCACCATAAACCAATCTCTCAGTTTCATCGCCTGTTCGATGCTGTCTGCCTTATCATCTGCGTACGATTGAAAAGAAACGGTGAAGGAGACGTTCTCAGTATGCTGCATGATGTTCTCCTCGATGGTAACAGCCGGAAAACCAATGGGATCTCCGGCTGGATTGATAAAGTCATAGGTCACATAGGGATAGGGCGGCTCTTTGCCGATGCTGTTCATTTCAACGACCGGCGCGGCCAGATAGACGGCCAGCGCTTCTACCATGGCCTTACGGATTGCCCGGTATTGGATCATGGGTACTCACCCGCTTTAATCGGTATTCGTAGGTATCGCTGTAGTCGCTCCGGTCATCCCCGTCATGGACCGTGTACTGGTGACCGTTATACATAATGCTGTCGCCATTCTCATGACGGCGGACCGTAAATAACAGCCTGTCGTCCTCCGTGTATTTCCCGCCATCTGTCTGGAGCCACCTGGCCCCCATAGGCTGGATGACCCCGCGCAGCGCAATAAGCTCCGGCTCCGGCCGTTGATATACGCCTTCACTGTTATAAACCCCTTCACCATGCCGGATCAGGGTGTAAAGCACCTCATATTTTCGGACAATGCCGGTGAATCGGAATCGCATCATCCGCTTTACCCTCCCCGCTCAACGACTTTAAAGACAAGGGAACTCCGCAGGTCATCATCAGCGATAAGCAGCTTATTTCCGATCTTAAGTCTTGCATAGATTGGTGAAAGGCCCGGCTGCCTGATGCGGTCAAAATTGGCGAGCATCTTGCTTAAAGCCAGTTCCCCGATCTCGTTAAACAAGGTGCCAGGATCGCGTTCGCCACGGGCAATGTCATTGACGGCCTTGCGGACCAGCTTTCCAATGGCTGTCTGTGCTTTCTTTTTGCCTGTTCCAATAAAGGAACGGGCTGGAATATTCATTTTGACGCTGCCGTATTCGTGGACCCCTGCAATCATAGCCAGTTCCTGGTCACCCTGCATCCCGACATGGATATCCTGCTGTGTAAGCTCGATCATGCGCTGCCGCAGCCCGTTCAGGTCCATATCGTCGGTAATATCCACGTTTGCCCGCCTGTTTCGCGTCCTTCGTGCCATAGGCTATCCCATCTTTCATAAAATCCGAATATGAGGCGCTATAAGAGCCTCCACCGCAGCTGGCATATCCGTTATATTTGGGGTGCTGGAATAAGTCACTGAAATATCGCCAACCCGCTCCGATTGCACGCCAGGCGTGCGCTGCAGGTGCTGCGCCAGAAGCACACAAGCCCATTCAAGCGTTTCAGGTAAGTCAGAAGGCTCCTCCTCTGTCCCTTGCTCGGGCAAAACATAACCGGCCCGGTAAGTAATAACAATGGATCGCTCGCCTCGCGGCCACCCACATGCCCGATACAACAGTCCCGGCGTTTCCTCCACTATTTCAAAGGGGTCCAATGCACCTCCATGGTCGCTCATGATGCTGGACACGGATCGGATGGGGTATTGCCGAACAGATAAAAAAGGACCCGGCAAGCCCGTGCAATGCTCGATGTGCTCCAATAAACAAAATGATCGGCGGCAGCGATCCTCAATCGCTCTGGACGCTGCCTTCAACGAAATAAGGAGGAGCGCATCTTGTGATATGTCCTCCTCGGCCAACCCTAATAATGATTTGGCCCGGGCCAAAGTCGTCAGCATAGGCTTCCCGCCGCCTCCTTTCTGCCTTCCGGCTTATGCGATATCCAGTTCACCGAAAACAACGGCTTCAGTATCCCATTTTTGAATGTCATCACGCATGATGGTACGAAGCTCCGTTGTACGGCGTCTCCATGCATCCCCACCTTCTGTCGTACTTGCCAACTCGTAGAACTGACGGGAAAATAACACGATGGCTTGCTGTAAGTCTCCGATAAATACCGGCGCTTTTTCAGTGACCGTGTCACTCGGCAAGTAACGGTTCGCTACAACGGCTATCCGGCGACCTTTGAACAGCTTCCCGCCAGCTTGCGTGATATCGTCCGTGAGCAAGTACCGTCCATTTGTGTCTTTCTGCTCGTCCATCCAGTTAAAACCGTCCTGATTGGTGAGGATCGTGGATGTTTTGCTGATTGCCGGGTCCAGCGTGACATTCAGTACACGTTTAATGGCATCAAAGTCCACAAGATCCGTTTTCGTGAGTGTGTTTAATAAGGTGGTAATCAGGGTGTTCCGGGTAACAACCGCTTTACGACCGATCCAATCCGTGATATAAGCCAACAAATTTTGGTCCGTATCCTGGAGCAAATTGCTCGTAAGAGGCAAAAAGCCACCGCGATCTTTAAGTTTGTAGTCAACCGGGCGGAATTTAGGGCCATCGATCTCCTCTACCGGAGCATATTCACTCAAATCCTCGAAGGGAGTCATGGTCCCATATGCTTCCAACACCCGGGAACCGGACAATGCCGTAACCGGAACCACATTGATGAATTGGCTAAGATCGTCCAGGCTGCGAACTACGTTGTTAATACGCGTTTGCACATCTTTTGGGACCAGGATCGACAAGTCGCCGTCAGGAATAGCCGGATTTGTCTCGCCTTCATTCAGAACTGCGCGGCGCTCATACTCTGAAATAACGCTGCGCATGTCGTTTGAAATACTACGGCGGCGAAGGCCGCGAAGGAAAATGCTTCTATACTCCGTTTCCAGTTCCGCATCTTCCCGCGATTGAAGATTATCCCTGTCTTCAGGATCGAGCCTTGTCCCGCGTTGTGAGCCATTGTGTTCCTCGTCTTCCAGCTCCCGCTGCAGCTCGATTTTAGCCTGCAGGGCTCGGAGCTCTTCCATTTTCACTTTTGCTTCCGTTGTTTTATCTTCGGCAAGCATGGACCGTACCTCGGTCCGCATTTGCTCCAGTTTCGCAAGCAGTGCGCGCAATTCTTTTGTCACCGTTCATCACCTCATCCATTTTTTGGCCAAACAAAAAGGAACCGGTTAAAGCTCCAGTTCCATGAGTATTTTCTCTTTATCATATTGATCAGCAGCACGATGCTCCTCGGCCTTAAAATCGTCTAACGATCGGGCCGATACCTCGTTTTCCGGATAGGCAGGAAAAGCGACTGGTGATATCTCATACAATTCCGCATTCAGGATGGATCGCTTGTAAATCTTGCCCCCATCTCTGTTCTCTGACGACCATCTATCTTTGGTCACCTTCATGCCGAAGCTTACGCCGTCTACATCCCCGCGCTGGATGATCGTCCATGCATCGTTTCCTACCGTCGTATCCGGAATATCCAGTTCAAAGCGAAGTTCCTGTTCGCCGTCAAACAACCGAAGTGTACCGGACTTTGTATTACCCAAGATTTGGCTTGTGTCATGACTCCATAAACCGACTACACCGCGCGAGTTCAAACTCTCTGAGAATGCGCCCGCAGAAATTTGTTCCACGAAGATATCCCCATACCAGTCCTGCATATCCGCTGAATCAGATTCATATTTGATAGCGCCGGTAATGGTTCGCTTACTCGCTTCACCCTCCGACTCCTCACGGATCTCCAGTTTAATCGGGATCGCCTTGTTTTCCTTCTTCATCGTCATCGATGTCTTCTGCTGATTCTGGCTCAGTTTCATCACCTCCTTTCACGTATTGCTGTCCTGCCATGATCAGCGGAATGACATTGCCGTTAAAATATAGCTGGTCGCCACCAGGCTTCGGCGCTTTATCTTCCGCTGCCCTGGCTTCATTTGGCGTGATAAAGCCCTTCTCAATGCCCTTCCCATACGCTTCATAGCGCGTTTTCAGGTCTGCCCGCAAGAGAGAATCCACATTAAATTTGACATAGTGGCCACTTTCGAGCTCTTCGTAGGTAAATAACTTCCAGGTAAGCTCCTGCTCGTAACTGGTTAGGATGGGCTGCTGCGTGTCCGTATAGAACTGGAGCTGCTGCTGCTCTACATTGCTATAGGTTGAGCGCGATAGATCGTTGAGCTGGTGCATTTTGACCCCGAAGGACGTTGCAATTTGCCTAATCGTAAGCTCAGTGTTCTGCATAAACTGTGCGTCAGTCATGGATAGTGCCATTGGTGTAAAGGTATAACCAATAGGTAATAAGGAAATACGATGGCTGTTTCTCAAACCCGATGACATGGACTCGAACTGATCCCGGAACACGCGCTTGGCATTTTCGTCCAGGCTGCCGGTGTATTGGACCAAACCTTTGACCTGAAGACCTTGCTTGTAAAAATTATTGATAAATCTTCCTGCAGCTCCTGCGCTTTCGACAGTACCTTGAAGATAATCCATGGTCCGAACGCCGACCAAGCCGTCCAGCGTCACACTGCCCTTGAAATGCAGCACTTCATCGGGCATCAGTTTTCGCTTTTGTCCATTTCCGATATCCACTTCATACCATAATTGCGGCCGATTAAACGGGAAGGCTGCAGCCGATGTTGGTAATAAACCCGCATCATCGACCCATACCTTAACCTTGCTGGAATCCATCGGCCATAATCCAATAATCTTCCCGGTCCGCTTATCAAATTCGATGTTGGCATAGCCATTTCCAAAGGCCCGATGAGCCTCTATACTTTTCAAAAAATCGGATGCAGACATGTAAGGATTGGGCCGCAGTTTCAATAGGTTGTACAAATAATGACGTGATGCCTTCTGCACGCCATTTTCGTCTTCCTGATAGACTTTGAGGGGCAACTTGGATACGGAATCGCTCAAAATTTTTACACACGCATAAACCGCATCCACTTTCAATGCGTGCCAGCCGCGCACGTTCATTTCTCCAGGTGGAACCTCAATCCCGAGCATTTCCAACAGGCGCCGATCATTCACACCAAGCAATCCGTCTGAGCTGCGCCGACTTAAGGAAAAATTATCGATCATACGCCTAAACAAATTCGGTTTCACACCTTCATCCCCTCCTTAACTCATATGTATTTAATAATATTGATCAAACAGAACAAACAAAACCAGTCGTAACACAAGAAGTGTTAGACTGGCTCTTATATAAAAACGTGTTAAATTAATTTATTACCGTCTGCCTTATCGTAATTATGAAGTTACTCGGAGATTCCCTTGAAATATTCTGGTTTTAAACTCACCTTTAATCTAATAGGACAGTTAATATCCCTTTCTTCTTCTGGTATTTCTACAAAAGTAAAAGGTGAATCAGGTGAAATTCTCTCTAAAATGACAATCTGTAAATCCTCACAAAATGCAAGCATATTATAAATATATATCTCCATATCTTTTAATACTGAGCCATTCACTTCATCATTAAGTCTCCATTTAGGCCAAGTGAATTTATTATCTGGAGCTAATTCCATGTTCGTGATATGTAAGTCGCCAGAATGACCACCTCGATGCTCAACAGCATTGCGCATTGAAATTACTCTGCGAATCCAAGTATCATGATCTGACTTTATCATCTTTGTCAATGAATTGTTTTCTCCAAATTCATTTTTTGCCCAATCATAGATTTTATCAAATCTTGGTTCGTCGAACGTTTTATTATAAATAATCTTAAACAAAACGCATAAATCTCTTAAAGCTAATTTTGATTGATATAAAAAATTTTCACACTTTTCGTTTAAGTCAATTATTGTAGGAATTTCTACTATATTCGGATTTACCTTATCAGTTTTGGATAAGCTTATTTCTTTATCAAGTCTAATAATTTCATTATAAATATAAATATAAGACTTATAACAAGCAACAAGTCTATCTTTAACGTTAACTCCCAAAACATTATAAATATCATCCTGAAGTTTTTGATCTAAATTAAAAGGCTTCATAAGATCAATTGATTGAACACATAGTCTTGCAACTATAGGATTTTCTGTACCTATATCGGAAACTTTTCGTAAATACATCGGTTCCATGAATCACCTGCTTATAAGGTTTCGTCCAATATGTAAACGTATTTGCAATTTACATATCTTGACTATAATTGATATTACCATAATTAGGTACCCATGTCCTGATTTATCAAAATCCTTTCATTACACTTAACCCCATAGCTCCTTAAGGAATTCTTCCTCCGCAAACTCCGATGTATCGACCGTGTCGCCCGTCATGTACATCGCCCGAACGATGGCATTTATAAGTGCTGAGATTAAGTCGATCCTTTGACTGTCATCTTTATGCTTCTTTGACAGCTTGATATTTCCATTGTTGTCTGTGATTTCGATAGCATTGGACAGGCACCACGTAAGAAGGGGACTACCATCATGGACGATTAAACCTTTGAGCACCAAGTTCCGAAAAAACTTTGTCGGCTCTGACAGTGTTTGAACTCCTTGCCGGATCTCAACGCATTGATAACCTTCCGTTTCCAGTTCTTGTGTGAAATGGGTTGCGTTATAGGGGTCATAGCAAACCTCCAGAACGTTCCATTGCTCGTTCTGCTCCGTTTCCTGCATGTGTCCTTTAATATACCGGTAATCGGTAACCGCACCCTCCGTCAATGTACACCAACCATCAGAAGCCCAGGCTTTATAAGGCACACGGTCGGAATGTTCATGCTTGGTCGCGGATTCTTCCGGCATAAAGCCATGCGCGGTGACGGCATAGCGTCCATCATCCAACTTGAACACATTCGCATCTGCAGTTAAATCGGTCGTCTTCGATAAATCCAAACCCGCCCATGTATCGCGGCCGCGTACCAACGTCAAAAAAGCGTCCCGTGAGATACCGTGCGCCTTCCATTTGTCCATGATTCCGGACATATACTTATTTTCGCTGTCCGCCTGCCAGCGGTTGACCCGTTTTATCAGCCATTCCCGGATCTTGTCCGGGTCGCCGGAATTATACGCTTCATCATGCTCGGCCCGGATCTCGTGAAGTAAAGTCTGTGCGTATTCGTCATCCGATTGCAAAATCGGATTGGCTTTGGGCCAGATTGACTCGTCGTGAGGATCATCATCCTTCTCAATCTCGCGGATCATCACATAATAGCTGTCATCCATCGGTCGTTCACCGACCATCATTTTGCAAAGAGTATCGTATTCCTTTTTACAGGGGCTGTTTTCCGCATCCTTACCCGCCGTTGATATGATCATCATTAGCGATTGAAGCCGTTTACCGAACCCTGATTGAAGAACATCAAGAATCTCGCTGGAAGGATGCGCGTGGTATTCGTCAATGATGACAATACACGGTGCGCCGGAATCCTTGTTCTTCGTTTCTTTCGATAAGGGCCGCAGCCAACCACCGCGCTTGGAATGTTCAATATATGTCTTCTTAATTCGCAAGCGCTTGAGAATATCCGGGCTTTTCTTTCCCATCTCCTGGGCGTCACCCCATACTCGTTTGGCCTGGCCCTTATCCACGGCAGCACACTCGACCTCGGGCATGTCTTCATAACGTTTCTGGTGAGGCGCTTCAGGAGGATAGACGCAATCCCCACACATCCCGTATAGTGCCACGCCGCTCATCTCGGTTGATTTAACGTTTCCGCGTGCCCTTAAATGAAACGCTTTACGGAACCGCCGTTTACCGCTATGCATATGGACCCAACCGAATACGCTGCCCAGGTCGAATTTTTGGAAGGCAAGTAGCTGGATCAATTGACCACTGAACGGGCCACGGACATGCCGACAGCAGCGTTCGAACCATTCAAATATTCGGTCCGCCCTACTCTCATCGAACACGTATGGGAAATCCGCAGTCGCTTGCCGCTTTAAGTCATCCAAATGACGCTTGCATGCCAACCATTCCATCTGACAGCTGAGACGAAGGCCAGATACGATCTCTGCCGCGTATTGGTTAGTAGGGTGTACGTCCTCCCAATCAATCGAAGAGATCAGCATTTGGATCTTCCTCTGAATCGGCCATCTTCTTCGCTAATCGGGCACGAGCTTCCGCATTGAGCCCAAGTTTGTTTGAATAAGCGAGAATGATCCGTGCATACCCTTGGGCCAATTTCACATGAGCGCTGACGATGCGATTTCCCTGGGCATTGATTTCCGTGTAGCCGTGCTGATCAATCAAATCGTTTGCTTCCTGATATTTGGCAACGGCATCGCAATAAGTGCCCAACACATCCTCATCAACTTTATCCAGCACATCAAACTCTTCCATGTCTTTGATGGTCTTGCGCCACACTTTACGTGCTTCATCGTTCAACCATTCGGGGACTTTCATTTTTTTCTTCTTTTTACGTACAAATTTCTTGGCAGCTGCTTCCCGTTCTTCGACTTCCTTGGTCGTCCAATGCTTCCCGCCGCCCTTTTTTCCAACGCGCATATGATTGAAGTCAATGACCTCATTCATTGGTATCCACCTCCTTCCACATCAAAACTTCTGTCGGGGACTTATTTTCACATTAGAGTCCGATGCGGTCCACTAGGGAAACTGGTTTCAAGTTTCTGACCCTCCCCCACCCTTTCTTGTTCCTTTTCGAGGGACTGATTCATTGTGCTTAAGTTGAACGAGATCATCTTTTAGAATCTGAATGTCCATCTCAATAAGCTTCTTCAAGTCATCAACAGAGTTAATCTTGATGCTGCCTTCTTGGAAGTCCTTCACCCATTTAGCTATGCCTGCCTGCACGATAGAACGATACTTCCCTTTACTCTTCTCGAGCTCGTCCATAATCTCTTGGGAACTTTTCATTGTGGTCACCTCTGGCTATCCTGTATGATGGATGCAGAGATAGTGGCTTTGTACATCCGTGGCCACGGCTTTCCACTATCTCAAGCCAGGGTGACCTGGGCCGGGGAGAGCGTTCAAGCGCTCTCCTTTTTTCTATGCCACAGGCTGAATGCTTGCAAGGAGCATAGGCTCTTTGCCGGTTATTTCTTTAAACCGTTTAATGATTACGTCACAGAATATAGGATCGAGTTCCATAGTGAAGCATGTTCGTCCCATCTGTTCACAGGTCATAAGGGTAGATCCACTTCCCCCAAAGAAGTCCGCAACGATATCACCAGGTTGGCTGCTGTTCTCTATGGGTATCTGAAGCAGATCAAGCGGCTTTTGTGTTGGATGCACATACTTAGATGTATCCCCTCTTGAGACCTCCCATAAGGTTGAGGGTTCTGGTTCCGCTACAGGAAGGCCGGACTTCCACACAGTTGTTTGTTTGAAGTCACCGTACCATGTGGGTGATTGTCCCTTCAGAAACGCGTAAAACACTGGCTCATGCTTATATTTGTACTGTGCAAATCCGAATGTGAAGGCGTTCTTTGCCCATATGCACTGAGTCCTGACGATGATCCCGGCCTTATTCATAGAATTCTCGAACTCACGTTGATAGGAAGAGGCATGAAAAACATAAATGGCTGCTTTCTTGTCCATGATGTTCGCATAGTTTTCAAACACCAAATCAAGAAAACCCTTAAATTCCTCTTCATCCATATCATCGTTCATTATTTTATCTCGGCCAGTAGATAAAAGATTTTCGGAATCACTTTTCACAGCGACATTATAAGGAGGATCAGTAACAACGAGCTTAGCTTTAAACCCTTTCATTAGCCGTTCAACATCACTTCTTAATGTTGAATCACCACACATTAGGATATGATTACCAAGCGCCCATATATCGCCGGGCTTAGTGGTCGGTTCTTTGATTTGGTCCAACGCTTTCTTGACGTCGAATTCATCATCTTCCACAATTAAAGGAACCTCAGTATCACAGGGTAGTTCATCGATGATTCTGTTAAGGTCATCCTCAGTATAGCCGGTTTGACTTGAAAGATCATCGATGCTCATATGCTGTGATAGTTCTACGACCAAGGATGCGAGCAACTCCTCGTTTGTCTTTCCGCGTAGTCGCGATAAGCTTATATTCAGAAGTTTTGATTCTTCGTCCGACGATTCAACAATTACACATACAAGCTCTTCTATACCAGCCATCCCAGCTGCTCGCCATCGCTTTTCTCCTTTAATAATGCTCATGTCCGTTCGTAGTAAAATAGGCTGTAATACGCCGTATTTTCGAACACTTTCCACTAGTGAATGAAATATGTGATCATCCATTTCATTTGGATTCCACTCGCTTGGAATTATTTGGCTCAAATTCACTGATTCAATTTTCATTCCATAACCTCCAATCTATGGGCAAAATAAAAAGTCGCTCATATGAGCGACTATGTAATAGGAATCCTTATAGTATTATCCTAATTAACACTTATACTTTTTACAAACTCTTTACCATAATCTGATAGATAGATATGGCTCCGAACATCATGCAGCGAATATATAATGCCATTTTCATTTGTTACTTCATTATCTATCAATTCTTGAAGCCTTTTTTCTTCACTTAAAATTTCAGCACCTTTATTTTCGACGACAGAGCTCATACTATGTGGAAAATTATGCCCATCTTCAAACAACCCGAATTTACTCAGATTTTGAAAATAAAAACTTCTGTTCTCTTTATATAACAAGTCGATATTCTCATCTAAATTAATAAAGAATTCACTTATCCCAATCATTTCTCCCTGCCAATTCTCTCTGGATTTCAGATAGTTTATTACTAGAATCGGCATATTTCTTTGATCTTTGTAATAATTGATAATTCTGGCCTCATCCACACTAATATTTTTTAATATATGTATGAAGCTAGGATGGGCAAACTTAGATTTTTCAATCAATGAAGCATTAACCAATAGATTTGTGAACAAATCGGCTATTTCCTCGTTGGTGACTCTTAACAATTCATCCAACACAGGTAATCCAATCTCCGGGGGCACAGAACCAATTGATTCTTCCGGATAACTATTGAGTTTTTCTTGATAAGACTTCAAATGCCTTTCACCGTTCATCCGAACCTTCTCATTCATTAATTTCAAAGGCAATAAAATAGTATTAGATAAATCAAGCACAGTCTCGAGTGCCATTCCCACTTTTTTTAAAGCCGGTTGAGCTAGATCTGGGTATATTAATTTGATTAGCTCTAGACCATTGTCACTTAATTTACCTACTCCCAACACATCCCCCAAATTCATTATATCAACCGCCTTATAAGTTCGTTTTTGGAACATAAGGTAATTGTAACTTAGTTTAACATATTTTACTTGATGTATTTGCCAAATCCACCATCCTCACGCACTGTTTTAGCATCATGATCCGACTTACACATCGGCTGCCAGTTGTTACGGTCCCAGAATAGAGCTTTGTCGCCCTTGTGCGGCTTGATATGGTCTACTACGGTAGCAGCGACGATTAAGCCTTTCTGCTGGCAACAGATGCACAGCGGATGCTTACTAAGGAATCCTAGCCGCTCAGTACGCCATTTGCTATCATAGCCTCGTGATACAGCTGATCCGCGCTCACGATTGTAGCGTAGTTGCTCAGACTTTTTATGATCGGTACAAAACCTGTCCCTTGTCAGGATTTTGCAGCCTGTTCGACTGCATGGTTTAAATGGTGCTAAAGGCACGTCAAACACCTCCTCTACAGCGAACTTTCAATAGCTCTAATTTCGATTTATTTCAACTTGAAACAAAAAGCCGCCAACAAGAGCGGCTTTACTAAAACTGTTTATTCTATCGTAGCGGATGCTTCCGAATTTCCTTTTAACAACTCCATTATTTGATCAAAAGTCAGTTCATATGTCTGTTGTTTCTTCTTAAATTTGTATAAACCCTTACTCACTCTAGTAACTGTTCCTTCAGAGCACCACTTTTTCATTAAATTGGAGGTGAGTGTTATTTCGGACCTTGTATTGCCCATATCAGCTAAATCCCTTAATTCTTTTGTGGTTATCATATAATTTCGATATTTTGAGCTAATTGTAAATGCTAATTTCTTCAGGTCATTTTCTTCTGCCATTTTAAGCCTCATAGAGTCTTTGCCCTCTTCAATCAACACTCTCGTCCATCTTCTTATTACGATTCTATCTTCCTCACTATAATAAAATATTGGTCCATTTGGATCGTGCAAGACTTCTGCAAATAGAGGAGCTGACTCACCATCTATGTATTTATTTATCTCACTGACAGACTTATCTCTCCATAAAACCAAAGCATTAGCGATTAATGCTTTATGCTCATTTTTATATTTCTCTCTCAATCTTTCTAGAAGTCTGACTTGTATAGGGTCTTGTATACCACCATAAACATTAATTTTCCACCTATTGAATCTGCCTGCTTTTTCAATTAAAACTTCAGGTGGCCTTTTTCCTGTTACTAAAGAATAAGTATAAATCAAATTCTTACCTCTTCCCAATTCATCTACAATGCCACATGTCCTAAGAGTTTCCATAAGTAAATTATTTATTGTTTTGTGGCTCCTTGAAAACCATTTGTTGGCAAAGAATTGGGATTCTGGCAGACATAAGTTACTAAAACATACACTATTCTTATATACTTCTATTATTAAGTCACCCTGATTTTCGTAATATGCAGCATGGGCTACCGCATTAGCAATTGCTTCTTTTAAGACGCGGTGAGAGAAATTTTCGTCTTCAGTTTTGCTGCTATATTCCTGGATCTCAGCAATGAATTCTTCTGTTAATACACTATACAACCCACTTCTGGTTTCATTTCTGGTTATTTCTTTTTGTTCGTCATAAAACACAACCCTAAACTTAAAATCACCAAATAATATATTCGATACATTCGTATTACCAATTTTAAGTCTATCTAATATTTTTGTAGGATCATCTATTTCTTTTTGATCATACATAAATTCTCGTCTCTTAAGAATAAGACATTCCACAAATTTGAGTGCGACTTCTTTATTTATTTCTCCTTTCCATGGCTGCGCAGAAAAATCTGACAATCCAGGTAATTTCATTATTAACTCCATTTCTTCATCCGGTGTCATCTCAAGTACAGTAGTCCCAGAAGCTTTGTATGAATTGTGACGCCATCTTACAACTGATCCTGGGTTCGATATTTTTATAATAACAATATAACTACCATTTATTTGGTGGCAAGTTATGCCATCACTCGTTTGAACAGGATCTAAGTTTTCATTAAAATGTTGAGATATATTTTGTTCAGTTTGTTTTACCCACTTTTCATTCTTACCCGATAATAAGCCATTGTCTTCAACGCCTATAACGATCCAAAATACATCATGCGTTAGTTTGTTACCAAGAGCACTTACTTCTTCTCCAACTTCTCTTTTCCATTCACGCTTTAGTTCAACGTTCGGAGAAGTATGTTCTAATAATTCTCCTTTCCCAACGGCCTCAAGAATTTCAGTTATTGATACTTTAACCAACTAGGTTCCCTCCCAATATCTGTATCTCTGATATATTCTATTATTGGGTTGAATTTCCTCTTTCAGTTATCCATATCTTATATTGTGTGTAATCCGTTGAAATTCCCAAGTGCTTGATAATACTGGATAAGAACCAATAGGCTCAAATGAGTTCCACCTATCCTCGATATGAGTAACTCACTATACTTTAAAGCGTTTTAAATGGACGTCCATGGTGTCTTGTTCGATTCCAATATACCTTAAAGTCACTTTTTCGTTGCTGTGGTTGAACAGCCTCATGAGGAGCGCAATGTCCTTATACTGGAGATAAAAGAAGTAACCAAACGTCTTTCTCAGTGTATGGCAGCCAATCTCCTGCAGCCTGAATTCATCTGCTACCGATCTCAGAATTTTGTATGCCATTGAACGTGTAATAGGCCGGTTAATTCCCTCCCTACTCCGCAAGAGAAATTCATTCGGCTGTTTTCCTGTAATATAGATTTCAAGTTCCCTTTTGAGCTCTGGCGTTATGAGTATTCGCTTCGTCTTTCCTGTCTTCTGTTCTCGAATTGAGACATGAGTCCCTGTAACATCCCGGACACGAAGCTTGAGTAAATCTCCGATCCTTAAACCGGTATTAGTGCCAAGAAGGAACATAATGTAATTTCGATAACACGTAGCCCTCAAGTAGTCTCTTATATCGGACAAAATTTCTGGATCACGGATTGGCTGAACGTAGTTCACGCGCAAAGCCTCCTTGCTGATCCTTCACGCATTTGAGCCTGGAGCAGTATTGGGAAGAAGATTCCCAGCGCCCCCATATACAGCCTCGGCATTTAACCGGCTGCAGCTTTACATGATCTAACTTCTTGATTGTTTTGAAATACCGCAACCGGTACACCCCCTTCAAATAAAAAAACGCATAAGCGACTTATTATAAAGTCATCTACAACAGAGCACGATTTGTTCACGCCCTCTTGTAAAAAACTTTGGGGCATCAAACCCCACCTCACACCACACTCTTGACGACTAGCGTCTAAGGTCGAATGACCCACAGCATGACCGAGTCCTACATATGATAAAGGTACAGTAGGTATCACCCGGAGCGCTTCGCTCCTTTATGATCCAACTGTACCTCTATAAGACCGTCAACCTGCCGACATGTTACCGCCAACTTACCGTCATTTTTCATCATTCCCAAAGCTTAAGTGTATTGGCTACAGACACAATGCCCTCTATTATCTTCCGGTCTACGGTACGATTGCTCATAATGCCGAAGAAGATGACCGTGTCTTTGTATCGTTTCCCCCGAATAAATCGAAAGGTGACGATTCGTTTGATTTCTTCGTCTTGGATGATGTTCACGGCTTGCTCGATCAGTCTTACTTTGATCTCAAAATCTTTGAATATGGCCAGCTGCTTACCATTCAGAAAATCATACTGAGGGGCCAATGATTCTAACGTCATTTTCATTCGGCGGTAACCTACAAGAACTTTTTTTGTCTGTTTGACTTCCTGTTCAGTTGCCTCCGGAAACATATCCCACTGATCCCAAGCACTAACCAATGCGCCCATTCCCATACACCCCTTTATGTTATAATTGGTGTATGGACTTTTCAGACAAACCACCGGTTGCCGTTCCCCAACGTTCCGGTGGTTTTTCTATGTTCCTCATCTTAGAATAAAACCATCTGCTCATAAACGACAATTTTTTTAGCATCTTTTTCCCATGCAGCAATGGACCAGGAACCACCGTAATCTTTGCCCCGGAAAAACACCTTTGCCAATTCTCCCGGAACCAGCACTATCCGTTCTAAGCGTACTGGCTCCCCGTTGATCGTGTGTGTCCAATCCCCGGGCGGACTTGAGAGGATTGCTTTCGACAGCTCAACGCATCCTTCCCAAGTGATATTTTCCAAAGCGCCCCGGTCTCCCCAATGAGCTTTCAAAAATAACGCCTCCTATTTAGCAATTTTTGAAACCCAAGCAAAGCCCTTATAACTGTCCTCGATGAGATAGGAAAATCCTTTTGGTACATACTCGCCTGTTTTTATTCGCAACAGGCCATATCGGGTCTGAACACGATCAGTCCCCGCAATACGAGAATGAGGACAAACAACCAACTTGATATGTTCAATCCTACATCCTCGTTTCATCATTGGTTTTAATGCGTTATGGATCATTTGCAATGCTTGCGGATTCATTGCAATCATCGCCTCTCACTTAATCTTCGTAAGAATTGGGATAACCCGTTTCGACATCATCTTCATCCACAATCAGCTTGGAACCATGTGCATAAATTGTGAATAACTTCCCTTCAATATCATGAAGGCCCCACATGATGGACTTAGCGTTAATATCCATATTTCCGATTTTTAAATTTGAAATCGTTCCTTCTGGATGCCTTACAAGCATCTTGATATTGCATTCATATTTTTCTTTGTCGGCTTCCTCGTCGATATAAATCCATTGGCTTCCATAACTTTTGGTTTCTACGATGACGGTACAATACTCATCGTCTTTATCCCCGTCATCGTTCTGCTCTTTCAACCATTCTTCAATAATCTCAGATAATTTATATTCCGGCTTTATATCAGCAAGGAGCGTATCCATTTGGGTTTTCAACTTCTCGACTCCTAGCGAATAGGTTAGCTCGTTCAGTTTTTCCTTGACCGTATGGGCAACCAGTGTGTTATATTCAGGCAAATCCAGTTTATTGAAATTCACATTCAACGAGCTTTTGACATGTTCTTTAAGCTCCTTGCCGAAATCACCGTATGATTTGAAAACATCGTCAATAACGTCTTTAATCGTCGCTTCCAACCGGCCCCTTACCGCCTTCTGAACCAATCCGCTTTTCTTGATATCGATCATGGCCACTTCGACGAGTCTGCCAAGATCCAAGGTATCCTCGATCTCTGAAGGGTCATCCATTGCTGACACGGGATTAATCTGAACACGTTGGAGGAATTCTGTAGCAAATGATCCGCTGAATCCTTCAAGCATGACAGAGAAATGACCACTTTGTTCAAATTGGTCTGACGTGACGTTCCAAATCTTCCCGGCATATTTGGGATTTTTGCTTTCGACGCATGTATGCATGACAACTTTATCGCCCTTTTGCAATTTCTCCATTGTTTCATTCATTTTTGATTACCATCCTTTATCATTAGTTTTTTAGAATAATAATTGCTGTCCAATTGCATCAACTGCGACTGGATTGATCCAAAGAACCTCTTCGCGGGAAGCTCCACCTTCTGCCTTTGACTGCTTTGTTTCCCTATGCCAATGTTTCAAGCGATCATCGTAAATCGGATGAGCATAACCGGAAAGCAGTACCGGACCAGGGTGATCATCGAGCGTATCAAGCAATTCAACATGATCTTGCTCATTCATTTCGTGTTTGTAACTGGTTGTCGTCCGGGTGGATTGAACATAGGGCGGATCGGCATAGATCAGCACATTGGGTCGTTTGTATCGCTCCAATAACTGCAACGCGGGTTGGTTTTCGATTTGGACTCCCATCAGCCTTTCGCAGACTGACATGATTTTTTCAGGGAATCCCAGCCATTCCTTACCAGGCAAAGGGCCGTTTGGTTCGATCATGCTGCGCCATCCGGTCCGGTGTGCCGTTTTCCCACCTCTGCCCTGCCACAATCTGACTACCAATCGTCGTGCACGTTCAAGATCATCCTCTGCAGGCAAATAACTCTCGTAATATTCCTGCCTCGAGTGAGGCGTCCATTTTATGACATGCGCCAGCTCGTCCGGTCTATTCCTGATGATCAAGAAAAGATTCACGAGTTCGGCGTCCAGGTCATTAACCGTTTCAAGCTGGCTCCGCTCCTTGGAGAAAAGAATCGCCCCGGATCCAAAGTACGGCTCCAGATATGTCGTATGCGGCGGCATGTGACTGATAATCCACTGGGCCAAGCTCCATTTACTGCCTGGATAGTGAAGAATACGCGGTATGCTCAATATGCCTCCTCCTTACTTGATATCAACCATTCATCGATCAAACGCATTGCATATAAAATCGGGAATATCTGCAGCGGATCAACCGCATTTCCGAGCGCCTCCAGCCTTGATACCCGATTCTTCACACCTGCATTCACTCGAGCCGGCTCCCAGGTATACTGAGGCTGCCCGATTAATGCGGGTTGAGGGAAGTCGTGGATCAGTTGCTTAAGCCGATTCAATGGGTTCGCGTCTAATCCACTTCCGTCCACCCAACCGGAAAGTTCATCAAGGTTTCCACCCATTCCGGGTTCAGCTGCCCTGATTGTCCACCGCGCATCACTGCTCCCGGAATTGAATCCCGATCGATCTGAGAAGCCGGTAGGCTTACATTTTTGCTGTCCTGCGCCGCTGGAGTCGGCCACATCTTCACGGCATCGTTCAAATTTATTGTCCATCCCTGCTCCCGCTTCCTCGACGCCCGGGGGCCTCCCGGATCGTCCCCGCTGCGGTAATCCCTTGTTTGAGGCGTTGGCCACAAGCTCACTTTCCATTCCGCGATGTCCGTTCGCAAGCTCCGGTTCTGACCTCCGCCGTGACTCCCCTTCGCGTCCGCCGCACTCGGTGTCGCCCACATTTTCACTGCTGCCGGGAGTCCGTTTCGTGAATCTCCCGCGTTTATCTCGCCGCGCTTCTCTGCATCGTTCGCCCGTGGAGTCGGCCACATTTTCACCTGTGCATGCAGGTCCGGTGTCCGGCGCTCTCTCTCCGATGGGCAGTCCCCGCGCATCGTTGCCTTGGGAGTAGCCCAAAACAATGACCCGGTCTCGTCTATGGGAGGCGTAGACGGCAGCAGCCGGAATAACGATCGCTTCTGCGGCGTAACCGTCGTCCTCCAAGTCAGTAAGCACAGTGTCGAGCCCCAAAGAGACGTGCCCAAACACATTTTCACCAATAAACCAACGGGGTCGGACTTCGGATAAAACGCGGCGAACTTCTGGCCAGAGCCAGCGGTCATCTTCTTCGCCTCTTCGCTTCCCGGCAAAACTTGCAGGCTGGCAAGGATATCCGGCGGAAACAAGGTCAATGGTTCCGATTCCAAGTTCATCAAGCCTCCCTTTAGTAAAATCATGAACATCGTCAATAATCGGTACGGCAGGCCAATGTTTATGAAGCACACGTTGCGGAAACGGCTTTTGTTCGCAAAAGACCACCGTTTCCATGCCTGCCATATGAGCCGCTATATCCACCCCCCCAATCCCGCTGAACAGGCTGGCTTTGCGTATCATTCCGGTTCACCAGGCATCACAAGAAATCCATCCTCGATTACCAGTTCAAGTTGCTCATACGATTCATCCATATCACTCAAACCCCTTCCACAAATCGCGTAGCGCCAACGAAGAAAGTCGTATCTTCCTCATCGCCGCCAGATAAGATAACTGGCCCCGCGCTGCCAAAACGCATTAACACATTCTCGGTACCCAGCGCCTTTAATGCTTCCAGCAGCTTTTTGTCGTTAAATGCCAACTGCAACGGTGTGCCGCTATGCTTCATCGTCTCGACCCAATCCACAGAGTTTCCAAGATGGCTTTTACTTTTCACAATGATTTCGGAAGAAGAAATGTCGAGCGTAACAATCGTCCCTCCCGAATCTTCTCCAGCTGTAATTCTCGCCCGTTCAAGCGATTCGATAATATGCTTTGATTTGAGATAACTGCGGGCCTGCTCCTTAATCTTGGACAAGGAATCGATTTGTGTCGGGTACTCCCCATCCAGCGCATTGGCGTAAAACGACAGGTTCCCTGTCTGAAACTTTGCCGCCCCGGATCCGACGGATATGGTGACGATATCATCCCCCAGCAAATCCGCGACTTCTTTCAGATGTTCACCCGATATAACCGCGCAAAACCCTTCGCCCTCCTCTTCAAGTTGCTCATGAACGATAGCTGCCCGGTTGCGGTCACATGCGGCAAGCTGTATACCGCCGCTTTCACGGCGGACACGAACGCCTGTAAGCATAGGAGAGGTTTGTGATTTGGCAATGGCAAACACTGTCCGTTTAATCATGGACCGCATGACACCGCCATCTATCTCGATTTGCTGTGAAATCTCAAACTCTTTGGGGAGGGCGAATTGATGTCCCCTCATCCCGATTAATGACAGCTTCGTACGCCCGGATGCAAAATTCGTTAACTCCTTCTCGGCCACCTCAATGCTGATCAAACCGTTTGGCATACGGGCGACAACTTCGGATACGTCCTTCGCCGTAAGGATGATATCCCCGGGGCTGTTTGTGACAAAATCCTCTGATGGAATGATAATTTTCAACCACTTCTTGCCGTCTGAAGCCATGAGCAAAAGCCCTTCGTCAACGGTTCGGAACAGCACGCCAGCAAGAATGGGAATATTGCTTTTTGAATCTGCAATCTTCGCCACTTGCGCTAATGGACCTGACAATATGTTACGGTGAATGGATATGTTCACGGCTGCCTCCTACTTACTGGATTTGTTGGAACGGGGGAATCCTCCGCCCCATGCCCCGCCACTGCGGCGCTTGATGAATCTCTTCTTGGCGCGGTCTATCGCAAGCAGGGCGATTTCGTCCGGATCCCGCTTGAAGCATTCGGCAATCTCGTAAACGCTCACGCCAGCCTGCCATAGGTTGTCGAACAAAAGGACCTCGCTTTCATCCCAGGTATGGTCCATCTCTTCGCACGCAAGATACATGTTTCGCCTGCTCCGTTCTGGAATTAAAAATCCCATGCGTTGCGCTCCTTCCAGCCTTAGTCATCAATCATTCCGATCAGCAGGCGGATCTGCTCCGCATAGGGAGTGAGGTACTTTTCACGAACTTCCTTGTATTCGGCCAGCCCCTCCCAAATGCCGACAGGCGCCGGAGTCGGGACAAACTTGATGCCGTTAAAATCTCGGCGCATGAGCGCGCCTGCAGCTCGCAGTGTCCAAAGCCGCTTGGATAACGTTTCTGCAATATCCCGGTCAGCAATGTGTGCGGGAATCAGGCGGAACAATAACCGCCAACGATGACTATCGCTTTTAAACTCCGGCCGTGGGTCCTCATACAGAAAATCTAAAGGCGTGCTATTCGGCACCTGTTGTCACCCCCACTTTGCCATCAAGCTTGAAAGCAAGCTTCCGCAATTCATCCAGCTCGTCCACTGACAAGTGTTCATCCGGACTGGAACTGGGCTGGATAACATCAAGCTTTGGCTTTCTGCTGAAACCACTCCGCTGATATCGGCTTCCGCCGCTGGATGGCTCGGCAGCTGGAAGACCGTGTTCCTGTGCTTCCTTCCTCGCTTGATCAGCCGCATATGCTTCACGGATAGCCCCGGCGTAATATGTGAAGGAGCTGGGCTTTTTGAACCGGCTCTTTTCTCGCTTTTGCTTTTCTTCAAAAACGCCTCGCATAACGGCAATTGCAAATTCACAAGGGACCTCCGAAGAGATCGCGGAAATACTCGTCACGTCCGTTGATTTAAACTGCCAAGAACCAATGGCATGCAGCTCACAGTAAGCTTCTGAAATCACGTTGAACGCCTGACTCGATGATGTTGAATCTATGGTCTCAGGCTTTGGAGCGATTTCAGATCCGGGAGATTCCTCCCCCTGCGTGGTAGTAGTAGTATCTTTTGGTTCTGTTTGGTTAGGTACGGTTGGGTACGGTACGGTAGCCCCTGCACGTGCTACGTCTGTTTCGTCACGTGTTTCGTTTGTGCGTTGCACAGGTGCCGCACGTGTTGACTTGTTTGCACGTGCGTTCCGCATACGTTCTTTGTTCGCTACTCGCTTTTCTATCAACCTGCCCGCATAGTCATCCCAATCATGAATGATCAAGCCATCACCGCTGTCATCCAACCAGCCAGAATCAATCAATGATGTGACGAACACATTAGCATCTCCTAACCATCCAGCGCCGAAGGCAATGACTTTGTCCGGCAATCCGGTTAAGTCGCCATCCTGAGCATTGTCCAGTGCCCACGTCCAAAATCGTGCAAGGTGGGCGGCTGCGTACGTTTCATTGATATCCAGATATGCGGAAAGAATGACCGTCTTCCGATGCGTCCATAACGATTGGTGTAGCTCGATCCATGCCAAAATTCTTCACCCCCTCTTGAGTGGCTTGTCCCATGATGCGGAAGGTCAACCTACAGATGGACGATCATGGGTATATCATCAGTCCCTAAACTTGCATGCGGTACATCAGGCATATATAATGGGAACAGTTGAATAAATTCTTCGTTTAAGAATTGGCTGCCTGGCAGGGCGGCCGATTTTTTTATTGCCTGTTCCATCAGATCAGCTTCCATTTCTTCGATTTCATTACGTAACCATGCATCCCAACTCCCGTCAGCAGCCTGCACATGCAGCAAGCGCCGAAACATAAAGCGCAGCTCCTCAATGTGATTTCTGACCGGCATTAAGTTCTCCGTCATATTTACCGTTCCCCTCTCTTGACTTCCATTTCATGCTTCTGGATGAGTCGCCGCCGATCAAGCCTGAATTCTTCTTCCAAAACTCCTTGCATGACCGCAGCCTTTTCGATCACGTCTCTGATTTCTTGCCAAACCCGTTCGGCTGAGTCGCGGCGCTTACTCGGATCGATATGCTTTGCCATCGCTAGTTCCCCCAATGCCGTCCCGGCTTCGCCCAGCTCTTTCAAAAGCACATCCTTAAGCGCTGCTGGATGCAAATCAAGATTCGGGATATCGTGCAGGATGTTGCCAAAAAAACCATCTGTCTGCTCAGCTGCTACTTCCAGCGCCATTTTCCAAGATGAACGGGACAAGAGTTGCCGGATCGGCGTCCCTGGGTCACGTTCCCCACTTTCGATGCGAGATAGTTGAGTGCGGTCCATAGATAAATGCGAAGCAAATTCCGTCTGATTCAATTTCTTTTCTAAGCGCAAAGAACGCAATCGTTGACCAACTGACATTTTCCCATTCCCTTCTTCCATTTCAATGCTAGGTAATAGCTGTGCCGTTATTAAGCTGTGCCAATTGGTTTTGTGACGAACTCGCGCATGTAGTTCGTCGATTTGTGACAACTACATCCGTTACAATAAAGTTAAGAAGCCGTTCCCCATTAGTCAGTCGTCTATGTACGGCTGGCTCTTTTTCACAGCTCGCCGTTAGAAAGGGCTTCTTGGAACAAAAGTGATTTCGTCGCATCGATTCGATCACCATCCCAAATGCAAGGATCGGACGCTGGGTCGTAATCGAATTCATCGTCAAAGACAGGATCTTCTTGATCAGCAATTTCCGGCGTACATTTCGGATCTTTCAGAATTTCATGAACACGTGTGATACCAGTAAGGATAAAGACACGGCTTGGTCACTACCGCCATAGTTCAGGTTTTTCCTTGCTGATTTGAGTAAGTTTATTGATTCACTGATCTGCTGGACTGCACGTTGAATATCATTCATATGCGGACCTCCTTTTTCTGATATTTTTAGTTTTAAGCGACGCCGCCACGTTTATTGCGCCAACCGTCGCCAGAGTTTTTACGAATCCAATCTGTATGATCTTCACACCATTGAATGAATAAGTGCGTTAATACCCGGGGATGACCCAAATCCCGTATAACCGGAAAGTCTTCACGATTCAGCAGTTCTGCTGCCTTCGTTGGTCCAATGTCGAGCAGTTCCATAAACTGCGTCCTGGTGAGGATTGGCGGCAGGCTATTGGCAAATGAATGTTTCTCGAGTGCTTTGTCCACTGCCGCGCTGATTATCGTCTGCAGCTCATCCAAGTCGATTTCCACTTTGAACATTTATGATGCTCCTTTCTTTTATGTTGGTTCGCTATGCACTATTGAAATTGCTTGACGGAACAGAATGACCACTACCGTAACACGCGTGTGACATTCGATCTAAAAAAAATATATCCTCAAATTTATAATCTGGAAACCGACTAAGTAATCTGGCGATAAAATCTTGTCCCAATGAGAATCTTTTATCATCTGGAGAAAGTTTAATTCGCCATAACTGACTTCTTGAGATTCCAATATGATCAGCAAACTCCTGATCCGTCATTTTACTTTGCAAAATCTCTAATATTCCGGGCATTATCAATATCCTCATTCCTGTTTCACCCCCTTTATGTCTCACGCTTGTTACAAAAACAATATAGCACATATTGTAACACGCATGCAACATTAAATTTCACTCATGAGACAAAGTGTGTTTCATGGATGAAACAAAATTGTGTTATTATAAAGGGAGAGTGAATCAAGGGGTGACGTTAGAAGTGGAATTAAACTCATTCGCTTTATTCTTTTCCGAATTGCGCGAGAATAGTGGATATAAGAGCCAAAGAGAACTTGCTGAGAAGTCTGGTATAAGCCATTCAACGATAAACAGAATTGAAGCTGGAACTCATAAAGTATCTCCTGAGACTTTAAAAGCCTTGGCTCCTTATTTAAAAAACACATCTTATGAAGAACTAATGAAGAAAGCTGGTTATGTAGATGATGAATCAACTTCATCACACAATCGAACAAATATTGGAGAAATGAGTTTTTACGGTGGTCCTGATGCCTATTCCCAGGATGAAATCGAAGTGATGGAAGCTGCCTTAAAAGCATACCGAGAGCAGAAGGAAAAACTTCTAAAGCAGAACAAGAAGAAACAAACTGAGGATTAGCGCAAAAAGAGTGACGATTAGATGAAGCTGAAGAAGAATTAAGACGAATTAAAATGAACATGAGGTTAAGCCAGAAATGGCTTTTCTTTTTCACAATTAAACGAACATACATTCCCATCAGGAGGAACGCTAATGGATTTTTCATTTTGTCCAGAGACAGAATTGGAAAAATGGATCACTAAACATTATCTTGAACATAACCTCTTGCTGCCAGGCGAACTCGACATTGATGTTATCGCCGAACTTTTTAGTGTAACGATTGTCTATTATAATGGAGCTTGTTTTTCGGGCAATGAATCACAGGTCATATTCCTTAATAAAAACATGAACATGATCGATCGGCGAGACGTCTTCTTCCATGAGTTGTGCCATGTTCTCCGGCATGCCGGAGATCAAAGAAAAATGCCGCGTCCATTCCTGGATTTACAAGAGGGGCAAGCAGAGGTGTTTGCCCTCTACGCTTCGCTGCCTTTGTATATGCTCAGAGAGATTCATTTACCATCTAATCAAGAGCAGGCCACACTTAAGCTTTCCCAAATGTTTAAAGTACGAACGGACACCGCATTGTCGAGATTGCTTCAGATACAAAGACGTATTTGCGGAAATATTATTGAGGAAGAATATAGAAAAAAAATGCATCGCTCATACGTCGCTGGATCTACTTTCTCAAACAAACAGGGCCGAACAGAAAGGAATTATGAACTCGCCCTCTTATATAATTATCACGAAAATGAGATGCCCTCTGCATTAGTCATTAAAATAGCACAAACAAATTTGGACTGGTCTCGACCGGTATACATATCAATACCTGCTGAAATCGAATCTATCGAGCCGGATCATCTCGAAGGGACCACATCGACACAGATTTCTTATGACGTATTGCTTAGCCGAACGGATAAACCCGGATGCTTAGGCATTAATTTGCCGCTACTCCTGCAGCGAATCGGTACCAAAGTGAATAATCTGATCGTTCGGTTAGATGATGTTAATTATGATATTCAGCAAAAATTTCTTCACCTATCTAATTTCTAATTGGAGGAATCAGCATGGCGTCTTTTACACAAATTAAGGCTAATAATAAACAGGGATATATGTGGATCTGCATTAAGGATGGTCCTCCCGATCCTGTAACAGGAAAGAGAAATCAGATCAAACGGCGTGGCACTACGAAGAAAGAAGCAGAAGCGCGTGCTGACAAAGCGATTAATTCACTAAAAGATGATGGTATCGATACAAAAAAGATTAAACATCTTCCTTTCGAAAAGGTCGCTCAAGAATGGCTGCTGGCCTATTCTCGAACCGGTGTGAAAAAAGGGACCATCCGACTTCGGAAAAACTCTATCGCCACTCTAAATGAGCACATCGGTCAGGTAAACATCGATAAAGTTACACACAAAGCCCATCAAAATATCCTGAACAAGTTATTCGATGAGGGCTATTCGAAGTCCACAATAGAAGGTGTTCATGTAACGGCCAACCTAATTTATAAACACGCTATTAAGGAAAAATATATAAAAGACAACCCAGCAACTGGCGCCATTATTCCGATTAAGCGGCGGACGGTTGAAGAGATCGAGAACAGTCCCATTGAGGAAAAATATTTGGAGCGGCATGAATTGGAGGATTTTTTGGGAGCTGTTAGATTGCATGGCTTGGAAGACGACCTTGAAATATTTTATCTCATCGCTTTCACTGGTATACGATCCGGCGAATTGTGCGCTCTCAAGGAAACGGACTTTGATTTTGAAAGCCTGAAAATGCGGATAACGAAAACTATATATAATCCCAACAATAACATGTCTGAATATGAGCTTGTGCCCCCTAAGACAGTTGGATCGATTCGAACGATTGAACTTGACGAGAATATCATGATGATGATTAAGGCTCTCATAAAGCGCCGTGCGAAGCTCAGGATGGTAGCTAAGCACTTTGACCCTGATTACCACGATAAAAAGTTTATATTTTGTAATGACAAAGGTTATCCCTTTGTCCAGAAATTCGTCCAGACGAGAATGGAGAGAGTCTTAAGAAAAACTGAAATTCGTAAGAAAGCCACACCCCATATTTTTCGCCATACGCACGTCAGCATGTTGGCCGAGGCTGGCGTTGATCTGCCGACGATCATGCAACGGGTTGGTCATGATGACTCCAAGACTACCATCAAGATTTATATGCACATCACTGATAAAATGAAAGAGAAAGCCACGGATCAAGTGAATGCTCACTTTTCGGATCTGCTCAAAAAAGCTGTTTTGCAAGGAATGTGACCTTTTCGTGACCTTATAAAAAAACGGGACCCCGAAAGGTCCCGTTTTCCTTGATAGATAAGGGTTTTTGGTCGGATGATTACATCATGCCGCCCATGCCGCCCATACCACCCATGCCGCCCATGTCAGGCATGCCTGGTTTGTCTTTTTCCGGTTTGTCGGCAACAACCGCTTCGGTTGTCAGGAACATCGCTGCAACGGAAGCTGCGTTTTGCAGAGCGGAACGCGTTACTTTCGCAGGGTCAACGATACCGGCTGAGAACATATCAACCCACTCGCCAGTAGCAGCGTTATAACCAACGCCCACTTTCTCGCCTTTCAGACGCTCAACGATAACGGAGCCTTCTTGGCCTGCGTTCGCTGCAATCGTGCGTACAGGCTCTTCCAGAGCGCGCAGAACGATGTTAACGCCTGTTTTTTCGTCGCCCACCGCATTAACGGCTGCAACTGCTTTATATACGTTCACGAGTGCAGTACCGCCACCGGATACGATACCTTCTTCAACCGCTGCGCGGGTGGAGTTAAGAGCATCTTCGATGCGCAGTTTGCGCTCTTTCAATTCGGTTTCTGTTGCTGCGCCGACTTTGATTACGGCTACGCCGCCGGACAGCTTGGCAAGACGCTCTTGCAGCTTCTCACGGTCGAAGTCGGAAGTCGTTTCTTCCAATTGCGTGCGGATTTGATTGATGCGAACATCAATATCCGATTTTTCGCCGCTGCCGTCAACAATGATCGTGTTTTCTTTCGTTACACGAATCTGGCGAGCGGAACCGAGCTGCTCAATCGTTGTGGATTTCAGATCAAGACCAAGCTCTTCCGTGATCACTTGACCACCTGTCAGAGCGGCAATGTCACCCAGCATCGATTTGCGGCGGTCGCCGAAGCCTGGAGCTTTTACACCTACGCAAGTGAATGTTCCGCGCAGCTTGTTGAGAACCAGAGTTGCCATTGCTTCGCCTTCGATATCTTCAGCAATGATCAGAAGCTGTTTGCCGGATTGGACCACTTTCTCCAGAACCGGTAAAATTTCTTGGATGTTCGTAATTTTTTTATCGGTAATCAGGATATATGGGTTATCGAGTACAGCTTCCATTTTATCCGTATCGGTAATCATATACGCGGAAACATATCCACGGTCGAACTGCATACCTTCAACCACTTCAAGCTCCGTTACGAAGCCTTTGGATTCTTCAACCGTGATAACGCCGTCGTTGCCGACTTTTTCCATAGCTTCTGCAATCAGCTGGCCGACTTCTTCGTCACTGGACGAGATAGAAGCAACCTGAGCGATCGACTGTTGTCCTTCGATTGGTTTCGCGATGGATTTCAGTTCTTCAACAGCTGCGCGAACCGCTTTTTCGATACCTTTGCGGATAACCATCGGGTTAGCGCCCGCCGTTACGTTTTTGAGACCTTCGCGGATCATTGCTTGCGCAAGAACCGTAGCAGTCGTTGTTCCGTCACCGGCAACATCATTGGTTTTGGTCGCTACTTCTTTAACAAGCTGTGCGCCCATGTTTTCGAAAGCATCTTCCAATTCGATTTCTTTGGCAATGGATACACCATCATTGGTGATAAGCGGGCTGCCGAATTTTTTCTCCAGAACCACGTTGCGGCCCTTAGGACCAAGTGTAACTTTAACCGCATTTGCAAGAGCGTCGACTCCGCGCAGCATTGCGCGACGAGCGTCTTCGCCAAACTTAATTTCCTTAGCCATTGTCAAATTACCTCCTAATTAATGATCGTTCCAATTCGTCCAAGCGGCACTACGCCGCCTTCCATGCTGTGACAAGCCAAGGGAGGCTTGCCCCAATAAATATGAAGTAAAAACCATGTATGTTTGAGTCAAAGCACGCGGCTTATCCCAGGATTGCGTGGATGTCGCTTTCTTTCATAATCAACAATTCTTTACCTTCGTATTTCACTTCGGTGCCGGCATACTTGGAGAACAACACGCGATCGCCTTCTTTTACTTCAAGAGCGATGCGGGCGCCGTCTTTAAGCGTACCGCTTCCTACAGCAATAACTCTGCCTTCTTGCGGCTTTTCTTTCGCCGTGTCTGGCAGCACAATTCCGCTAGCTGTTGTTTCTTCTTTCGCGATTGGCTCAACCAATACGCGCTCACCCAAAGGTCTGATCATGAAAATAGCCTCCTTTTGATTTTGTTGCTCAATTCATATTAGCACTCGCAACTGTTAAGTGCTAACAACCATTTTTAATAATACCGATTTTGCTTCTGAATTTCAAGTGCCTAAAGGACAATTTGCGGGAAATTTACAGTTCATGATGCAGGGCCTCTTCACAAATGCTCATGAATAAGCAGAAAAGCGCCCGTTTACTCTAAAAAAGAGCAGGTTTTTCCATTATCCGTTGGAATTAGAAATGAATACGGTTAGGGATTCCGCCAAGCAAAAGAAAAAACGGCCATCACCGCCCTCTGTCAGAGATGCTGGTCTCTCCCCTATAGATCATATAGCCATGGATAGAGATTAAACTTACACCGCCTATAAAGTAAAAAAAGACAGGCTCAAGAATGCTTGAACCTGCCTTTTGGTTATTGGGGCCTGATGATAAAGTCAACATGTCCGTTTTTACGCGGAAGAGCCTCTTAGGTTGCTCCGAACTCCTCTTCCCACTGACGGTCGCGTTCCAGCTGTTTCCGGTAAACGACGCTCGAGAGCAATACGCTCGCTTCATAAAGAAGAATCAGGGGAATTGCTACCAGCGAATCCGAAATGAAATCCGGCGGCGTGATGATAATACCGATCAAGATGAGAATAAAGTAAGCAAGACGCCGCATTTTGCGCAGACGCTTGGGATTCAGGATACGCAGCTTGGTTAGAAACATAATGACAAGGGGCAGTTCAAAAAGCAGCGATATCGGGAGTAAAATGTTGAACATAAACGCAAAATACTGTGTAACCCCGTAAGTCTCCTCCAGATTCAAATGCTCCGCCACACTCGTTGTAAATGTAAACGCCATTGGAAATACAACGAAATAGGAGAACGCGAGCCCGATCAGAAACATAATGAGCGCAAAGGGGACAAACATAAGCGCAGACTTCTGTTCCTTGATTCCCAAAGCGGGTTTCACGAAAGCCCAAGCCTGATAAAAGATAAACGGAAGCACAAGAACAAGCGCGATTACCAGCGCAAACTTCATATACATGCCAATTCCATCCCACAGGGAAAACGCATGCAGCGTCATTCCATTGACGGGCTCCTGACTCATCAGATAATCATAAGCGGGATTGGCCACCAGCAATCCGATAATCATGCCAAGCACCAGCACAAGAATAATATAGATCAGCCTGCGTCGAAGCTCGCCGATATGTTCAAACAGCGTCATCAGCTGCACTTCGCGGGAAGGCAGCTTATCGGATTCTGTCACCGCGCCTGCACCTCTCTTTCTCACTTCGTTCTTAATGGGAGGGATTCATTCTCACAAAAAAAGCGAGCCCCTACTCCGGGAGTCGCTTATTGTCCGTTTGATCATCGACTTTACGATTGACGTCGCTCCGGCTCACTTCTTTACGGTCCTTATCGTCATCATCCATCAAATCTCTGGCACCGGCCTTGAATTCCTTCAATGTGCGGCCAAAAGCGCGGCCAAGCTCAGGCAGTTTGTTCGGTCCAAACAGCAGCAGAGCAACGAGCACAAGAAGAATAAATCCTGTAACACCAATTCCGCTAAACATGTTTTCTTAACCTCCTAAAAGCTTTACGAAGTAAAGCTCACTTCGTAAGCATAAGCCAAGCTTTACGAAGTAAAGCTCACTCCGTAAGCATAAACCAAGCTTTACGAAGTAAAGCTTACCCCGTAAGCATAAGCCAAGCTTTACGAAGTAATGTTCAATTCGTAAGCATAAGCCAGACTTTGCAAGCAAAACCTGCTCCGCATCCGCCGGGCTTTACAAAGTAATGCATATTCCGCATGCATGAGCTGCACAATTCAGGTACAGCTGACAGGCTTCACTCTCTCGCAGCCCGTTATAAGATCTGCTTCAACAGTTAACGTTCTGGTCTCTTGCCTCGCGCTGGCGGCATGTCAGCAGTTGTATAACCCGCCGTAACCCATCTGCACGATATCTTCTTTGGTTATGATGTCGCCCGCAAGAACGCGCGGCAGCAGGACGTCAAAAGAAGTATACGGATCATGCATGACACAGCCGGGCAAACCCATAATCGGCACACCGTCGATGTAACCGACAAGCAGCATGGAACCCGGTAGCATGGGGGTTCCGTAACTGACGACTTCTGCTCCCGCTTCTTTGATGGCGGCTGGCGTGCGATCATCAGGATCCACGGACATTCCGCCTGTTACCACTATCATATCATACCCCTGTGCCAGCAAATAGTGTATTTCCTTGACAATTGTATGGCGGTCATCAGGGGCAAAGCGCTGCTCCGCGATCTCGGAGCCCAAGCGCTCCACAATGCGCCGGACAGCCGGGCCGAATTTATCTTCAATCCGGCCTGAGAAGACCTCGCCGCCGGTTGTCAGCATACCGATCCGGAAGCTGCGAAGCGGCCTGACGCGAACCGGCCCGCGGCCTTCATGCAGCGTGCGGTAATTGTCGACGAGAGCCTCGACACGTTCAATCTTGGCCTTTGGAACCACGAGCGGGATCACTCTGGTAGCCGCCAACTGCCCGCCGGGCATTACGACCGAATGTGTTTTCAGGGTAGCAAGCGCAATCTCGCCCAGGTCATTAATGGCGTGAACAAGCGACGCATCAATGACAGCAAGAGCCGGGGAGGTCAGACTTGACTTGATGGAGACCTTGCCTTCATGAGGCTCTGACAAGGCCGTTCCATCTCCCTGAAGGGCAAGCGCCATACGCTGGGCGGCATCATCTTCATGAAGTTCGCCTTCGCCCAGCTCTATAATATAGATATGTTCTTTGCCAATATCGAGAAGCTTAGGAATATCCGCTTCCGTGATGACATGCCCTTTTTTAAACAATCGTCCCTTGAACTGCCCTGGTATGATCTGCGTAAGATCATGCGCCAAGCGCAGTCCAACAGCCTGCTCAACCGGCACTTCCTTAAGCTGTGTGCCGTTTATTGGAAAATTCACTCGTTATGGTCCCCCGTTCGCCCTGATAAAATGCTAAGGGCATGAGGAAGCTGGTCCATAATCGCCATCAAATTCTCATGAACACCCTTAGGACTTCCAGGCAAATTGATAATTAATGAGCGGCCGCGGATTCCGCAAACGCCCCTGGAGAGCATGGCACTTCTCGTACGCTGCATAGCCCCCAGCCTCATGGCCTCGGCAAGGCCCGGAACGATACGCTCAATGACCTTCAAGGTTGCTTCTGGTGTCAGGTCCCTCGGAGCAAGACCTGTTCCGCCGGTCGTGATGACCAGATCCGCTTGATAATAATCCGTCATTTCGATAAGCGCAGCCATAATTTCATCCTGCTCATCGGGAACGATGCGGTAATCGATAATTTCCCCGCCCAATTCCTCTTCAACCAGTTCCCGGATCACCTGCGCGCTCGTATCCTCCCGCTCACCGCGCGATCCTTTGTCGCTTGCCGTCAACAACGCCACTTTCCACCGCATGTGCTTCTCCCCCGATCGATCCGATGCTACCGATTAGAAAACACCTGTATTTTATCATTTTGCATGAATGTAGTCGCCGTTCTTCCCTCCGCTTTTGGAGACCAGATACGTCGCTCCGATGACCATATCCTTCTGCAGGGCCTTGCACATATCGTAGACCGTAAGGGCAGCAGCCGACACTGCCGTTAAAGCTTCCATTTCGACGCCGGTTTTGCCCGTTGTTTTCACAGTTCCTTCTATATATAACTCGTCCACTCCATTATCGGCAAACGCGAGGTTGACGCCGGTTAACGGAAGAGGATGGCACATCGGAATGATATCCGATGTTTTCTTGGCTGCCATGATACCTGCAACCTGTGCAACGGACAGCACGTCGCCTTTGCCGATTGTTCCAGCCTTGATACGTGAGAGAGTCTCAGGCGCCATAGCCACGCTTGTTCGCGCAACCGCGACACGGGCCGTAACGTCTTTATCTGATACATCGACCATGCGGGCCCTGCCTTGTTCGTTAAAATGGGTCAAATCCATCGTTTGCTCCTTTCCAGCTGCTCATGGACAAGAATTTGTCAGCGGTTAATGATGCGCATGCCCTGCTCGGTGATCATGGCCCCAATACGGGCATCAAGCACCTCCATCGGTACTTCCTCCTGCAGCTGCGACTCAAAGCCAAGTCCGATCCAGGGCGGAAGCGGTTTGCCAACCCGCAGCGCCTGCTCCGTCAACTGTTCCCGGTAGCGGTCATAATAACCTCCGCCATACCCGAGTCTGCCGCCCTGCAGGTCAAAAGCCAGTCCCGGAACAAATATCGCATCCGGAATGAAATCCGGCCCGCAGCGCTCCGCCTGACTCACATCAGGCTCGAGAATGCCATAGGCTCCAGGAGCAAGTTCCTCCCAGCTCTTGAGCAGATAAAGCTCCATAGAGCGGTCAGATGGCTCACAGCGCGGTACAATAACGGACAGCCCGGTCTGCCAGCCCCATTCGATCAATTCACGGGTATCAAGCTCGGAACGAAATGGAACATAAATCATAAAGCTGGCGATTGTGTCCGACAATTGACTCAACCAGTCAATTGCGCTTCTGCAGGCCTGACTGGACCACTGTGTCCGAAGCTCCTCTGGAAGAATGCTGCGGCTTGCGGCCGCCGCCGTTCGGACTGCTTTCTTTTGTCCCAAAATCCCTGCTGCGTCCTCACCATTCGCCATTACAGCCAGCCTTGCCTTTCTGAAGAAACGGCGTGTTCCTGAAGAGCTGATTATGTAAGAAGAACCGGCTGCACCAATCTTAGGCGGCAGAGTTAGCTTCTTCGCTCAAAGGCCATTTCTTGATGTCATAGTTGTTTCTTAGTTTACCACTGTTGACCAGTTTTCGCCAATGGTCAGAAGAGCTGCTTTTACTCAAGCCAACATGACCCGAATATGTCGCGTCGGCAGCAATTTTCATGTAAACTAACAATGTAGATACAGCAAGTTTACGATTCTGGAGGTTTATTCATTTATGCTTCTTCAAATATCGGATATTTCCAAAAGTTACGGGGTAACCAGCATCCTCTCCCAAATCACCTTCCAGGTCCTTCCCCGCGAGCGGGTCGGGCTGGTAGGAGTCAATGGCGCAGGCAAGTCGACGCTGCTGCGTATCATTGCCGGGGAGATCTCAGCCGATTCCGGGTCCGTCTACAAAGCGAAGGAGACAACCATCGGTTATCTCGCCCAATCCAGCGGACTTAAGTCCGAACGTACCATCGAAGCGGAAATGCGCGCCGTTTTTGCCCATTTGACTGATGCGGAGCGGGAGCTCCGTTCCTTGGAGCTGCAGATCGCGGATCCGGAGCTTCAATCGAATCCCAAGTTGTATGAACAGACGCTTGAACGCTACTCCAAATTGTCGGATTGGTTCCGGGAACAGGGCGGGTTTGTGATGGAGACCCGAATCCGCAGCATATTGCACGGAATGGGCTTCAGCCAGTTTCCACCGGATACGGTTATTTCGACATTAAGCGGCGGGCAGAAAACAAGGCTGGCACTGGCCCGCATTTTATTGCAGGCCCCTGACCTGCTCATGCTGGACGAGCCAACCAATTATCTGGATATTGAAACATTGACATGGCTTGAGGATTACTTGCGCGGTTATGAGGGCGGAATTCTTGTTGTTTCCCATGACCGCTACTTCCTGGACGCAGTGGTGCAGACCATCGTGGAAATTGAGCGCCACACAGCCAAGCGGTATACAGGCAATTACAGCCGCTATATTGATATCAAGGCTGCAGAGTATGAAGCTCAGATGAAGCAGTTCGACAAGCAACAGGATGAAATTTCGCGTCTTGAGGATTTTGTCCAGCGCAATATTGTGCGTGCTTCGACAACCAAACGGGCGCAAAGCCGGCGTAAAGCGCTCGACAAGATGGAACGTCTCGACAAACCGCTCGGAGACCTGAAGAAGGCTCATTTTTCTTTTGAAATCGACCGCCATAGCGGCAATGACGTGCTTGATGTGACGGATCTTGCGATACGTTTCACCGAACGGGACCAGCCGCTTTTCCAGCATGTCACATTCCGCTTGGAGCGGGGAGAAAATGTCGCGCTGATCGGTCCGAACGGTATCGGCAAATCGACACTGCTGAAGGCGCTTGTCGATCAACAGCCTATTGCCGGAGGCTCAATCCGCTGGGGCACCAATATCAAAATCGGCTATTACGATCAGGAGCACAAGGAGCTTAATCCTGCCAACACGGTGCTGGAGGAGCTTTGGAATGCATATCCGGGCATTGAGGAAGCCCGCATACGTACAGTGCTGGGCAATTTCCTCTTTAGCGGGGACGATGTCAAGAAACGCGTCGGTTCTCTCAGCGGTGGCGAAAGAGCGCGCGTATCGCTGTCCAAGCTTATGCTGGCACGAGCCAATATGCTTATTCTCGACGAGCCCACGAACCATCTTGACCTGTACAGCAAAGAGGTTTTGGAGTCTGCGCTGCTCGATTATGACGGCACCTTGCTATTCATTTCCCATGACCGGTATTTCCTTAACAAGATGGCGGAGCGTATTGTCGAACTGACCCCAGACGGCACCCAACATTTCCTGGGAAATTACGACGAAATGATTGAGAAAAAACAGGAAACCAGTGAACTGCTCATGGAATCGCTATCATTTTCACAGGGAAAAGTCGGAAAAGCGTCCGAAGCTCACGAAATATCGGCACCTACCTCCTACGAAACCGACAAACAAGCCAAACGCGAGGAGCGGAGCCGACAAAGAAAGCAGGAGCAGCTGGAGCAGGATATCGCAAGGCTGGAGGGGGAAATCACAGAGCTGGAGCAGCAGCTTGTCGATCCCGCCATATTCAATGATTATGTGAAGGTTCAGAGCATTCAGTCCGACATGGACAGCAGAAGAGAAAAGCTTCAGGCAGCCTATGATGCATGGGAGGAACTGCTTGGTTAATCTAACATAACGAAAACCCCCGCAGCGCCGACAAAGCGAAGCGGGGGTTTTCGTTTATATGAATGGCACACACCTGTAATCTGCGGTTGTATGCAGCTTGTGCCCACATCAGGATATTCTGTTAGATTTTGATCTATCCACTTATTCCACAGGTTTATCCACAGCTGCTGGCGAATTGTTCAGCAATTCTGCCATTAATGATGTTAACTACAAGCAATAAACCCGCTATTTTTCTTTATCTGCCCACATGTGGATAGAAAACTGAAACTTTTACACACATTATCCACATTATCCACAATCGGGTTGTGAAAAACTTATCCCGCTTTTGTGCACATTGTAAACGCCCTGTAAATGCCGCTTTGCGCCGTTTATTCACATCTATGCACATTTTCTGTGGATAACAATGTGTATAACCAAAAATAGCCTGCATTAACGCTTTGTTTATCCCCGTAACGGCCCCAAATCATGTTCGTCTTCCTATATATAAGAGGTGAGACGACGCACCCAGAATAGAAGGATCCTCTGCCGCTTCCAGAAGCATGCGGTTCAATTGACGGCAGGCTTCATCACCAGGCTCGCGGTCAAGCCTTCCCCACTCATCAAACGAGCTGTAATAGCTGATCACCGGTTCCACCCGTACTCACCTCCCGATTACTCCGCTTTTGTACGCAGCTCCGGATTCGATTGACCGCCAAGCAGCTGCTGGTTGCATGCCGCCACATAGGCCTGGGCTGCAGCAAGAATGATGTCGTTATGAACGGCGGTTCCGCGATAACGGCGATTGTTATGCAGCATGCTCACAATCGCTTCTCCGCGTGCGTCCTCACCTGTGGATAAGGAATGCAGCTCCAGATCCTCGAACTCGCCTGCGACCGGGATCGCCTGCTGAATGCAGTGGATAACCGCTTCGAGCGGACCGGTGCCCGTTCCGGTATACGTCCGCTCCTCCTGCGAATCGCGCTCGCGAATCGTAACCGAAGCGATGCGGGAGCGCTGGGTGCCTGCCAGCACCTGCAGATCCACCAGCACAAAAGGATCATGCTGGATATCCGTCGTTTCGCTGGCCAGGCGGATCAGGACATCATCGGGAACCAGCTTGATTTCGTCCGCTTTTTCGACAAAGCGGTTATACAGCTCCAGCAGCTCCGTTTCATTCAATGTGATGCCGTATTCAGCCAAACGGTGCTTCAGGGCATGGCGACCGGAATGCTTGCCCAGCACAATCATGCTGCGCGGAATGCCCATGGCTTCCGGATCCATAATTTCATAAGTATTGCGGTTTTTGAGCAGGCCGTCCTGATGAATCCCCGACTCGTGCTGAAAAGCGTTGCGGCCGACAATCGGCTTATTGTAAGCAATCGGAAAATTCATCGCCCGGCTGACCATCCGCGAGGTTTCAAAAATCTCGCCTTGTACAATGCCCGTCTCAGCGCCGATAACAGATTTGCGTGTCTCAATCGCCATCACAAGCTCCTCCAGCGAACAGTTGCCGGCGCGCTCGCCGATTCCGTTGACCGTAACCTCGATCTGCGTTGCCCCCGCCTGGATGGCTGCCAGGCTGTTGGCGACCGCAAGACCCAAATCATTGTGGCAATGCGCGCTGTAGCTCACATTTTCGCCGCCCCGCGCCTGCTTGCGGACACTGCGGAACAGCTCGCCGTATTCCTCCGGCATCGCATAGCCAAGCGTGTCGGGCAAATTAATAATCGTTGCGCCCTCCGCAATAACAGCCTCCACCATCTCAATGACAAAATCCCTGTCCGAGCGGCTGGCATCCATACAGGAGAATTCAATCTCGTTCACAAACTGTTTGCCATAGGCGACCATTTCCCGGGCGATTTGTACGACCTCTTCCTTCGATTTGCGCAGCTGGTAGGCAAGATGAATGTCCGAAGAGGACAGGAACAGATGAAGCCGGCGCCTTGCGGCATCCTGGGTCGCGCGGACAGCGGAATCGATATCGGCTTTCACCGCACGGGCGAAGCCGACGATTTCGACATTTTGCAGCTCGCGGGATACCTGCTGCACCGCGGCGAAGTCTCCGGGGCTGGAAATCGGGAAGCCCGGTTCAATCACATCGATGCCAAGCTTCGCCAACTGGCGGGCGAGGATGATTTTTTGCTCCGGCGCAAGGGATGCTCCAGGGGACTGCTCCCCGTCACGCAGCGTCGTATCGAATATGCGGATACGTTTCATAACGGATTCAGACGTTTGATTGGGGTTGACCGGTTGAATTGTCATAGGATTAGCCTCCTTAAATGTTTAACGCATTATTATTTTTGGTAATGAACTGCTAAGAAACGGCTGTCGCTGCCCTCTGACTGCTAAGCCAAGTTTCTTCCCTCCGGACTGGAAGCAAAGCATAATGGAGTGGTATACTTTCTTATTTTTCAAAAAAAAACAGCCTGTCGTCTCTTGTTGATCAAGAGACGACAGGCTGTTTTTGCAGCTTGCCGCGGTACCACTCCATTTGTCCGGACCTTGGTCCGAACCCGCTTATGCAGCCTTCGAGGAAGAAACCGGCTTCGCCGTTTATTTCAGTCGGCAAAGCTGACTTACTCCCTCATTGAGAAAACATCCATCATGCAGTCAGCAGCAGACTATAGCAGCAGACTGTATGTGATTGCTTTCCTAAAGGCTGCACCCGATGACAGGGGTCAACTGTGCCGGCGTACGATACTTGACTCCCGCGCCTGACCATAATGGTCAAGCGTGAGCTCCTTTTATTTTCCGCCGGTCCGCTTCCAGGCGAGTTCGGATATCCATCGGCTGCCTCGCACCAATCAAGCAGCTCTCTGCTGCCGCCTCCAGCCGCACCCGATAAGACGAGTGCATGACTTGGGGCAACGTGTTCCCGGATACTGGTTCCTACTACTCCTGTTCATTGCGTTTGTGTTATGTCGGTTATGTTATTCTCATCGATTGATTGAATTTCAAGGGACAGGTTCCTAAGTACATTGCTTAATGCTTGGGATGGACTTACTTCACATTTCAACTGCGCACATACCGCTAAACAACAGAAAAAGCCTGCCGTCTCTATTGCAAGAGACGACAGGCTGTTATGAACAGTCCGCGCGGTACCACCCTTGTTGACGCCCTCGTCTCCCAAAAGGAGATTACCGGAACGCCCACTTATGCACGTCCCCCGACTCTAGAAATCGAAGGCCGTACACCCGATTACGGGGGTTAGCCGTTACATCGTACACCCTCGGCAGGTCAGCCTTGGCCTTCGGCCGTAACCATCCTGAGGTTTCCGATGTTCCGCTCCCAGGCGAGTTTCTGGCCTGCCTTCGACTGCGTTGCACCAAATCCGCAGCTCTCTAAACCCGGCACTGCCTTACTGCTCCTGTTCTTCGCGTTTAAGAAGTATGACTGCCTGCATGGCAGTGTGAAGTATTGCTGCTTATTATAATTCCCTTGGAATCGTCTGTCAATTCCAAATTAATAATTAATGGCGAACCGCCCAATTTTCCAGCGAAAGACCCGGCTCTGCCTTCATGTCAAGCGGAGTGAATTCGCCGCTTTTCCATTTGAGATGGGCTGCAGCGCCTATCATGGCGGCATTATCCGTACATAGCGCAAGCGGCGGTATGAGCAGCGGGACTCCCTCTGCCTCGCAGCGGGCTGTAAGAGCCGCCCGCAGGCCTTTATTAGCCGCAACGCCGCCGCATAACAAAAGCTGTCTGGCACCCTGCTCACGAACGGCGCGGAGCGCTTTTTCCACCAGCACATGAATGACCGAGGACTGGAAGCCTCTCGCCAATGCTCCGCGGTTCAGCACCTCGCCCTTCATTTTGGTCTGGTTGATCACGGCTAGCACCGCCGACTTCAACCCGCTGAAGCTGAAATCATAGGAATCCGGCTCCAGCCAGGAGCGGGGCAGATCGATTTCCTCCTCCGCTTCAAACGCCAGGCGGTCGATATGGGGGCCGCCCGGATAAGGAAACTGAAGCGCACGCGCGACTTTGTCATAGGCTTCGCCTACGGCATCATCCCGCGTCTGGCCGATAATCCGAAACTCCCCTTCGCGCTCCAGCACGACCAGCTCCGTATGCCCGCCGGAAACTACAAGCGCAACCGACGGATACACGATATCATGCACCAACTGGTTGGCATAGATATGGCCCGCGATATGATGGGTGGCAATGAGCGGCAGATCCAGAGCCATGGACAGACTTTTGGCCGCCACGATGCCGACCAGGAGCGCTCCGACAAGCCCTGGCCCCTGCGTGACTGCAATGGCCGATATATCCCGGAACGTCGCACCCGCTTCGGAGAGCGCCTGTTCCATGATCAGCGTGATGGATTCCACATGCTGGCGCGAAGCGATTTCCGGAACGACGCCGCCAAACTGCTCATGCGTTTGAATCTGGCTTGCTATGACGCTGGATATAATTTCGCGGCCTCCGCGCACGACGGCGACTGCTGTTTCATCGCAGCTCGTCTCGATGGCGAGCAGCAATTCATTGGTTGTCATGTTTCACTTCCCTGCTTAAGCTCCGCCCACATGATGAGCGCATCTTCCATATTGTCCGAATAATAATTCGGCCGGAGGCCGGAGGGCTCGAAGCCGAGCTTGCTGTACAGCCCCTGGGCGATCTCATTGCTCACACGAACCTCCAGTGTCATCCTGTTCGTCCCGAAAAAGACTGCCGTCTTCATGATCTCCCGCAGCAGCCGCTCGCCAAGACCCAATCCGCGGTAGCCCTCACGGACAGCAATATTCGTCACATGCGCCTCATCCATAATGGTCCACATGCCGCCGTAGCCGATGACCTTCTGTTCATAGACCATGACCATGTACCGCGCAAAGTGATTGTTCGTAATCTCGTTCACAAAAGCCTCTTTCGACCATGGACAGGTGAAGGCCTCCTGCTCGATTTCAACAATATCCGGAATGTCGGAAAGCGTCATAACGCGAAAAACAAGACGATCTGCATCAATCTCCGTCATTAAGCACCAGCCCCTTTCTCCCTGGACTCCTTCAGCTTCACTTCCGCCTCTGTCAGCTGTGTATAGTTGGGCACAAAAGCGTGTACATCATCCCGCTCCCCCGCTGCAAGGCGGACAGCGCCCAGAGCTGCAACCGAAGCGCCTTCCATCGTAAAAGGATACAGCCGGACTTCGCATTCAGACCCGCTCCCGCAGCAAAGCGCGCGAAGGCGCTCGCACTGCGCTTCATGCATGGTCAAATCGCCTGCAAACCAGATCCGCACAGGAGCTGCTTCCTGCGGGAGACTGCGGAGCCTCTTGTCGAGCTCCGAAACCCACTCCTCCATAAGCCGCACGCCATCCTCGGCCTGCCGGTTCCAGCTGCCGCCCTCAGAAGCTTCAAAAGCGGATGTATACACCTGCCCGCGCCTGGCATCCATGATCGGAATAAACCATTCAGGGCGATTAAGTGGAGGAGAATTATCGTCTGCGATGCGAGTATGCCATGCCCCATAAGCCAGCGCTTCCAGGCTTGAGATGCCCACAAGGGGTTTGTTCCATACCCATGCAAGCGTCTTGCCCACCGACACGGCAATACGCATTCCCGTATAGGAGCCTGGCCCCCGGCCGATTGCGATTCCGTCCAGCTCGTCCGCCTTGATGCCGGTCTCATCCAGCAGAGCCTTCAGCTGCGACACGGTTGCCAGCGAATGATTGCGTTCCGCGAGTGACTGGACCGAGGCAAGAATTTCGCCGCCTCTTGTCAGCGCCGCTGCCAGCGATGCCGTTGACGTGTCAAGGGCAAGCACCACCAGCTTGTCCGCCGCGCCGTTTTCCTCTATCTGTTCCTTCATGTGCCGCTTGCTCCCATCGCTTCAAGTTGCGAGCACCACCCGGCATAAGGGGCGCCAATTCCGCTCAAAGAAATCCGGCGCTTCTCTCCACCGAGATGCTCGATATACAGCTGCATCCGCTCAGGCGGAAGCAAATCCGTAATTAAGCTGGCCCATTCCACAATCGTGACGCCGTCTCCGTAAAAATAATCATCGAGCCCCAGCTCATCCGCTTCCTCCAGGGACAAGCGATAGACATCCATATGATAAAGAGGCAGCTTCGCGCCTTCATATTCTTTGATAATGGTAAACGTAGGGCTGTTCACAATCCCCTTGATGCCAATCGATTTGGCAAAAGCCTGCGAGAAGCGCGTTTTGCCCGCTCCGAGATCGCCGTCAAGCGCCAGCACCATTCCCGGCACCGCCCAGGCAGCCAACTGCTCTGCAAGAGCAACGGTATCCTGCTCGCTTTCGGCTATCCAAACGGCTTGCTGCGTTTCACTCACACTCATTTTGATTCCACCTAAAGTTTTCTGTGAAACTTCTTGCTATACTTCCTTGGAACAGAAAACACTTCGGAAGCATAGACCTAAAGTTTTCTGTGAAACTTCTTGTTATACTTCCTTGGAACAGAAAACACTTCGGAAGCATAGACTTAAGTTTTCTGTGAGACTTCTTTGAAATACTTCCTTGGGAAACATAGACTATATTTTTTCTAGTGATTGTCAGTCCGTAAAATGATTGTATCCCCGCTTATCGATCCGTGTCCGCTGCTTGGGATACTGGCGGTTTGGGTCAATACCAGCTTTGCCCTCTGTAATCATTTCCACACTCGCTTGCCCTGCTTCCACCTCTCCGATGAGGTACAGCGGAAGCCCCGCTTCCATAAGCTCAGCTTTGGCCGCAGCCGCATCGCTTCCCGAAATGGTGCCTAGGAGCACATAATCCTCGCCGCCATTCAAAATCCACTCCAGCGGTCGTATGCCCGCACAGCTGGCATACGAGGCCATGCTGCCGCTGACAGGCAGCTGCCCTTCGCGCAGCAGGATCTTGACCCCGGAGGCCTCGGCGATTTCCCAGGCCTCGCTGGCGAGACCGTCGCTGATATCATTCAGCGACGATACCGTTCCGCGCGCAGCAAGCATCCGCGCCGCGCGCACCGAGGGCGCCGGCCGGCGGTGAGCCTGCACAAGCGCCGCCGTGCCGGCGGCCTCTGCCGCGGCCAGCGGCACGAACTGCCCGCCGCCCGCCTCGGCTGCGGCGAGCAAATAATGAAGACCGGCCGCGGCCATGCCGACCGGGCCGGTCACAAACACGGCATCGCCGGGCTGCGCCCCGGACCGGCGGATAGCCTTGCCGGCCGTGACGGTGCCCACCACCGTCACCGCCACAACAAGCTGCCCCGGCGACGAAGTCGTGTCGCCGCCAACCACCGCGACGCCGTAATGCTCGGCGCACGCGTACAGCCCGTCATAGAGCCGGCGTACCCGCGCCGGCTCCCAGGCCCTTGGCGCGCTCACCGAGATGAGCGCATGCCGGGGCTCGCCGCCCATGGCCGCTATATCGCTTATATTCGCGGCCAGCGCCTTCCAGCCGACATCGGCTTCCGCCATCGTCGCCCCATTGAAATGGACGGTCTCCACCATCGTGTCGACCGCCAGCAGCCACTGCAGAGCGCCGCCTGATCCCGGCGGCGCTTCCACCACAGCAGCGTCGTCGCCAATGCCCAGGACGACGCCCTGCTCCTTCAGCCGCTCCATGGTTTGGCGGCCATCCGTCCAGTGGCGGATACTCATGAACTCATCCAGCCAGGCCGCCTCCCGTCGCATCCCTCATATATCGCTGCAGTCAGCCGCTGACAGCGATGTCATAACGTTTACCCGGGCTGTCCGCCCGTCAATGACCTTATTATATCGGTCCATTCTCCAGCCCGCAACAACGGCGGCGAGCTTTTATTCCAGGAGAAAACGTCTGCAGCCGCTCTTTGGCTGCTTAGACAGGTTCTTTCCTCATAAGTAGAAGCAAAGAACAGGCCGCATTTTAAACCTTCTTGACTATAACAAAAAAAACAGCATCCGCCTGCCCGTTGAATCCGGACAGCAGACACTGCTGACTGTAGATCTTCTGTTAAATTATGATCTCAAACATAATGGGGATGAGTCTAATGGATATCCCGCTTCTTGAAGCGCCCGCCCTTGACATCGTGAATGTTGCCGACAGCCAGGAAAGCCGAAGGATCAAGCTCCTGGACAATCGATTTCATCTTGGCTTCCTCGAGGCGGGTGATAACGCAGAAGATCACGCGCTTGGAGCCGCCGGTGAAGCCGCCTTCGCCATTCAGGTACGTAACTCCGCGGCCCAGACGGCTCATGATCGCTTCGCCGACTTCTTTAGCCTCTTCGCTGATAATCCAGACCGATTTGGACTCGTCGAAGCCCTCAATCGTAATATCAATCATCTTGAAGGCGATATAGTAAGCAATTAATGAGTACATCGCGCTGTCCCATGAGAATACGAAACCCGCACTGCCGAGAATAAACAGATTGAGGAACATTACCACTTCGCCAACAGAGAATGGAACCCGCTTATTAAACACAATCGCGACGATTTCCGTACCGTCGAGCGATCCCCCGAACCGGATGACGAGTCCCACGCCAATTCCGAGAATAACGCCGCCGACCACCGGCGCAAGAAATGTGCTGTAGGTTAGAGGATTGACAGGATGCAGCAGCTGCGTGCCGATAGACATGACAGCAACGCCGTACAAGGTCGACAAAGCGAAGGTCTTGCCGATTTGCTTATAGCCAAGGATAAGAAAAGGTACGTTAAGCAAGAATAGAAACAGTCCGAGCGGCAGTCCCGTCAAATGGGCAACCATGATGGATATGCCCACAATGCCCCCGTCAATAATATTGTTCGGAACCAGAAAAATTTCAAGTGCCACCGATACGAGTCCGGCACCGATCGTGATGAAGATAATCCGTATCAGAATTTCGAGCTTCGTTGACTTATAATGCTGTTTGCCCATGCCTTACCCCCTTATGATGATGTCCAACCCCATGCCCCAAGACTTAATTTGACTCTTCAAATTTCCCCTTGTTCCTTCATTATACCTCAATTTTGACCGAATTCAAAACCTTTTCGCTCATTATCATCGTTTTTCTGCCATTATTATAATTCCGTTTCCGATTTCTATACGTTTCTGATAATAAAAAACAGCCCCGGCATAAGCCGGGGCTGCTCCTTCCGATAAAAAGCTTAAAGCTTGGGAAACACATATTGAACAAGGAAGTATAGTGCTCCAAAGAAGATAATGATGTAAGCTGCATATTTGATAAATGTAGCGGCGACAAGGCTGGAATCGGATTTCTTTTCCACATGACGCTCTTCAATATCCACGTTGCGATCCACCATTTTTATCATCTCCTGATCGTTGTTGATATGTTCTTTAATACCCAGAATCGCACAGGCACCAAACACATATCCAAACGGACCGGAGATTCATATCCCGGAAAAAACGTTTGTTAATCCTTGGTCTCCGGTTCCATCGTATCCGTTGTCGATTCCTCGATCTTGCCGTTATGCAGGGTAACCTGCCCTCCGCCAAGACCTTCATTGACCATCCGGTCGATATCCATAAAGTAATCTTCCCGGCCTTCGCATAATTTGTCCGTCAATGGATCCTCGTCCTGGCTATTATTAATTTTGGCCATGCCAATCCCTCTTTTCCGGCTGGAGAATAAGTGCATGATGAAAATATGCCCGGTTCGATTGTCTTTCATGCATTCGGGCAATACTGAAGTCATACGCTTTAAAAGCACATGTTTGCGGTTTGTAGCCATAAAAAAAGGCATTAAAATTCGTCATTTAGGGAGGGTGTCTTATCTTGCATACCGTCTGGAAAGGCGCGATCAGCTTCGGTCTGGTTCATGTTCCGGTCAAAATGTTCTCTGCCACCGAAGACAAGGATATCTCCATGCGGCTCATTCACCGCGATTGCGGCAGCACGGTGTCCTATATCCGCAAATGTCCGACCTGCGAAATTGAAGTGGACTGGAATGCCATTGTGAAGGGCTACGAATATGAGAAGGGCCGCTTTGTGTTGTTTGAGAAGGAGGAGCTTGAACAGCTAAGCGACGATGCCACCAAGACGATCCACATTCTGGATTTCGTGGCGCTGGAAGAGATCGATCCGATTTATTTTCAAAAAACCTATTACCTGTCTCCCGATCAGGCCGGAGGAAACGCTTATAATCTGCTGCTGGAAGCGATGAGGCAGTCGGGGCGGATCGGCATCGCCAACATCTCCATCCGGTCCAAAAGCTCGCTTGCCGCTATTCGCGTCATCGACGACTGTCTGGCGATGGAGACGATTTTCTATCCCGATGAAATCCGCTCGGTTTCGCAGGTGCCCGGTTTGCCCGAAACGGTCAACGTCAATGAAAAAGAGCTGACGATGGCGCGGATGCTGATCGAACAGCTCTCCACGCCATTCGAACCGGAGAAATACACGGACGAATACCGCGCACGGTTGATGGACGCCATACAGCATAAAATCGCCGGCGAGGATGTGCGTGTCGCTCCTGAGCAGCAGCGGACGAACGTGATCGATCTGATGGCGGCCCTGCAGGCCAGTCTTGAAGCCGTGAAGCTGCCGCCTGACGCTCCGGGCAGCCTGGACAGCAATCCGTCATCAGGCGCGGCCAAGGCCGACGATTCCGATACCGGATCAGACGAAGCAGCCAAAGATGACTTGGCCGGTAAGACTCCAAGACCGCGTAAAGCAAAAGGCAAGGACTCCTCATCGAAGGAGACTGTATCTTAGCAAAAATCAGCATTAGCCAAGAAGGAGGGGAGGAGCAGCGGGATGGATCATTCAATGGCAGACCAGCACAGGGACGAACTGAAGAGCCTGTTGAAACGTGAAACTACTGCCGGTCCTTCACTGCCGGTTCTCCCCCAACAGCCGATGGCCCCCATTTCAGAGCCCAGGCTCCCTGTTGGAGAGGAGTGGCGGTACCAGTTGAAATGGGACGGCGTGCGCATGCTTGCACGTCTGAGCGACAGCCGCGGCGTTGAGCTTTTTTCCCGCAATCTGCTGAATAAAAATGCCGCATACCCTGAGATAGCCGCTTTACTGGAAGGACTAAGTGAAAAGCTCGGAAGCTGCCTTCTCGACGGGGAAGTGATTTGGTGGGACGGCATACGCCCCCATTTTCAAAAGGTGCTGCAGAGGGAACGCGGTTCGGCCGCCGGCACGGGCGGCAAACGCTCAGCCGCCGCCGCTGGCACAGCAATGCCCGCCTTCGCCAAGTCCGGCGACGGGGCGCTTATTTATGTGCTGTTTGACCTGCTTGCGGACGAAAGCGGCGATCTTCGCCATTTGCCCTGCAAAGAGAGATACCTTCGGCTGCAGCGGTTATGTCATGGCCTAAGTCCGGTCCTTCTCGTGGCCGATGTGTTTTCCGATGGGGAAGCGCTGTGGAATTGGGTGGAGACGAACCATTGGGAGGGCGTTGTAAGCAAACGCTGGTCGAGCGTTTATGGGGAGGGCAAAAAACACAGGGACTGGCTTAAGAAGAAAACCTCCCTGCTGCTTGATGTCGATATTGTTGGTCTGAAATGGCGCAGCGGGGTCCTGGCCAGCCTGGTCATGTCACAGGAGAACACCTACATCGGTTCCGTGTCGCTTGGTTTGAATGACGCTCTGAGAAGTACCTTGGCTGCTGCCTTTCACGGAGATCCCGCCCATTTTGCTGCATCGTCATGTCCTTTTCCCGCGATGCCGGAGGATCTCAGGCATGAGCAGGTGCAGTGGCTGCCGAATCCATTCCGATGCCGCGTTACCGGTCTCGAAATCACATTGGCCGGCCAGCTCCGCCATCCCAAGCTGGTAACTTTTCTGCCGAAGGAGCCTTCAGCATGAGCCGTACAGTGAAAGGGACGATTGTCGTAGAGGGTGTTGAGCTGTCCGTCAGCAATCCCGACAAGCTGCTTTGGCCCGAGATGGGTATTACGAAGGCGGTCTATTTGCAGCGTTTGGCTGCTTTGTCTCCATGGCTGATCAAACACTGCGCTGACCGGCATTTGACCACGATCCGGTTCCCTAACGGAGTAAGCGGAAAATCATTTTATCAGAAAAATAGTCCTACACCTGCTCCTGACTTTGTCCGGACCCGCGAGCATGAGAACATTCACTATGTTGTGCTGGATTCATTGCCCGTACTGCTGTGGCTTGGCAATCTGGCCTGCCTGGAGTTTCATGCTTCCTTCGACCGGATCAGCAATCCCCTGCAGCCTACAGAGTGGGTGCTTGATCTGGATCCATCTCTAGAGGAAGAACCGAGGATTATGGAGGCCGCCGCATTGACAGGGGATCTGCTGCAATCGCTTGGCATCCAATCCACGCCCAAAACCTCGGGAGCCACAGGCGTCCAGATCATTACTCCCGTTATTCCCGATTTGACCTTTGACGAGCTGCGCAAAATCGGAGAGTTTGTAGGCAGCTATCTATCCGATAAGCATCCAGGATTGTTTACGGTTGAACGGATGAAAAAAAACCGCGGCGATCTTATCTATATTGACTATCTGCAGCATTATAGGGGAAAGACCATCATTGCACCTTATTCCCCGCGTGCAAGATTGGGGGCAACCGTTTCTACCCCTCTTCATTGGACTGAAGTGCGGCGCAACGCTTCAATTCTTGACTATAACCTGCTGAATATTGAGAGCCGATTGCGTCAGGAAGGGGATCTGCTTGATCGGGTCCCTGCTCAATCCCTGCGTCCGATCCTCAGCTTTATCGGCTCTGCCCGAAAGTAAAAAGGACGGCGCCGATGAAATTCAGCCCCCGTCCTTTTTACTTGTATCCTCTATAGCCCATCGTCCAATAACCGGATTTAATTGGGCTTACAGAATTGTTTCCGCACCGGATCTGCGGAACACGGCTTCCGCAATTCCTCCGCGCGAGAGATCCGGTCCGCCGCCGGAGGGCTTGTCTCCGTCCGTCTCGGCCGTTACGACGATAGCGCCTTCGGCAATCGCATCGCGGCATTTTTCCGCGTCGCTTCCCTCGATGCCAAGCGCGTGCAGAGCATCCTCCATATCTGTATCATTATCAAGAAAGCCGCCGCCCACCAGAATACCCGCCCCGTACGGAGCGGCTGCTCCGCCGGAATTGATTCCGACACCGCCTGCCGACCCCACTCCAGCCCCGATCACGCCGATGGCGGGAATACCAAGACCATCCTCCATATGCTCACGCGTATCGGCAAGCTCCTGTATTTCATCCGTATGCACATCCGTCTCCGATTCCAGCCGGCGTGAATGCTCCCGGTCCTTGGCTATCACCTTAAGCTCGGTTTTGGAAAAACCCTCCTGCTCCAAGCCCTTTACCGCATCCAGCGCCTGCTGCTGCATTTTGAAGATTCCAATTTTTATGGCCATTAATAACGCCTCCTATTATGATGTAATTCGTCAATTCCCGTTGATTCATCCCTTAACCTGTGTTACCTGTCTTTACAGGTTTGTTTTACCCTCTTTTGGCGAAATTCAATCGGCGGCGGCAAGCAGATTTTTCCTCCTCCGCTTTTTTGTTTCAAGCGCAATGGGCAGGGGTATAAATAGAGAAGAATTAGTAATGAATGAAGTTATTTAGGGGTTTGGGCCTGTGGTATGATGAAAGGACGGCAGGTTCTATTTTGGGTACAGGAGAGGTTATATGAAGCAAATCGACAAGCTGTTTTTACGTACCGAAAATAAAGAAGGCAAATGTATTGTTTATGTCGGAGGCGAGCTTGATCTCGAATCCGCTGCCCAGATGCGGGCAGCCATGTCTCCGCTCGTTGAACTGTCGGATCGCGAGCTTATCCTGAATCTCAGAGAGCTTCGTTATGTGGACAGTACAGGAATCGGCATACTGGTCTCCGTACTGAAGGCGCGCCACGCGAACAATGCGCCCTTCGCGGTGGAAGCCATACCGCCAAATATCCGCAAATTGTTTGATATGACGGGAATAACGCCTTTTCTCCTTAAACAGACCGGGCAAGCATGATTGTTATTAGGAAAGGAACGAGAACACGCCATGAAAGCGAATGAAGAGATTGTAACTTTACAAGTGCCGGCTTCTGCGGAATATATTGACCTGGTCCGTTTGACTCTATACGGTCTTGCGGTCAAGATCGGATTTTCCTACGAGGAAATCGAAGATATGAAGGTTGCCGTTTCGGAAGCCTGCAACAACGCCGTGCTGTATGCCTACGGCGATTTGCCTCATGGCTCTACTTCCCTGCCGCAAAACGGAGGCCCTCATATAGAGGTCCGTTTTGTAAAGAAGCCCGATGCTCTTTCTATCATTGTCAAGGATGACGGACGCAGCTTTGACGCCGCTTCCGCAGCCAGACGGGCTGAGCCCATGCACGGAAAATCGGTTGAAGAGCTGCAGGCTGGAGGATTGGGGCTTTATCTGATGCAGGCCCTCATGGATCAGGTAGAAGTAAATAGTGAAACCGGAACCGAAGTGGTTCTGACCAAACGACTTGTTAAAAGTGGTGAAATGGTATGAATCTGCAACCGGCCAAGCAGCCACAGTTATCCAATGCGGAACTCATTCTGAGCTACCAGGATAACCCGGACAATGAGACGGCAACGACGCTTATTGTCCAATATGAGCCGATGGTTCGAATGGCGGCCGGTAAAATTTCGCGTAATCGGCCCGATTTGTATGAAGATTTGATGCAAGTAGGGCAAATCGCTTTGCTTCGTTTATTCAAGCAATTTGATGTGTCACTTGGCGTTCAATTCGAGCCTTATGCGATGAAGAGCATCATCGGCCATATGAAGAACTATTTGCGTGATAAATCCTGGTATGTGCAGGTCCCCCGCAGAATCAAGGAAAAAGGAATCGCGGTTCAGCAGGCGGTCGATAATCTCACCGTGTCGCTGGAACGCTCGCCCCGCATCGAGGAAATCGCCCAATACATGGAGCTTTCCGTCGAGGAAACGACCGAAATTCTGGCCGGACGGGAATTGTATCACTATGTTTCGCTGGATACTCCGATTTCGGAGGAAGAGAATACAACGACGCTGGGAGATCTGATCGGGTCGCCTGCGGATGACTTCGATTCCGTTGACAAGAAGCTGGATCTTCAGTCAGCGATGTCCCGGCTGAAGCCTCAGGAGCAGCAGGTGCTGCTGCTTGTCTATCAGGAAGGGCTGCCGCAGCGGAACATCGCGGATAAGCTTGGGGTTTCACAGATGAGCATTTCGCGTATTCAACGGCGCGCCATCGAGAAGCTCAAACAATATCTCAATGAGAATGACGCGGATCAAACAAATGAATAGATTTCTTCCGACGATAAAACAATGATGCCGCCGCAACCGGGTAATCCGCGCGGCGGCATTTTATTGCTTTTTAGCCTTTTTCCAGCATTGTCCGGTTACTATCTTATCCTTCCGCAGTTGTGCATGCAGCGTGTTCACGTTATGATGGTAACAATAAAATGCATGAACGGATCAGCAGGAGGCTCGTATATGATGATGCATCGGATGCTCCAGTTTCCAGCCAATTGGGAATGGCACGTGCTTCACAAACAGCGACCGGACGGAGCGGCCGGTCTCGGCCGAAGAGGCAGCAAGTCCCCCTCCCATCACAGAACGAATTCCGAGCCGCACGCAGATGGCAGCAGCTCCATTTCCATAGAAAATTCCTTTTTCAGCAATCAGAATTCAAATGCCCAGGAGGATGAACAAATCCTTAGGGAATTCAAGCAGGCTCATCCCGAGATGGGGAATTGGGTCAATGAGACATTGCAGCGTTCCGATCATAACCATGTGATGGTTTCTGAACTGGAGGATGGCAGGCCGATTCTCTGCGGGACTTTGATGTTTCAGATTACAGAGGATTATGAGGATATTAAGCCTTTTCACTTCTGGATGACGAATCAGAAGCTGGTGACCCTTCACAGCGATTACCGCTTGGCCATCCGGATGCAGCTGGAGCCGTGGTCGGAGAAGCTCGAACGCTGTCAATCCGCCCCCGAAGCCTTCTTCGTGATGCTTACATATATTGGCGAAATCCTTCACAGGGGACTCGATACCTTCGAGACCCGCTTGGGGGAGCTCGAGCAGACGATGCGACACAATAACCGGACAGGACTGATGAATTCAATTTTTGAGCGGCGCTTTGATCTCCTCCACTGGAGCCATTTATTCATCCCGATTGAAGAAATTTATGGCGCTGCCAAAGAAGCTTTCCTCGATGAGGTCATGGAGAAGGAAGAGTTCAAGCGTTTTGAATTCAAGGTGCTGCGGATTCGCCAGCTGCTTGAGCATTATGCCGTTGAAATCGACACGCTGCTCATGATGGATGATTCCATCTCGACCTTCCGCGGCAATGACATTATGAAAACCTTGACGATCTTTACCACGCTGTTTGCCCCTGCCACTGTAATCGGGGCGATCTGGGGGATGAATTTCGATATCATACCTTACGCCCATAATACCTGGGGATTCATTGGAGCCAGTCTCCTGATTGCCATTATGACTCTGCTGGTATATTGGTGGCTGTGGCATAAGGGCTGGACCGGCGACCTGCTGTATGCCCGCAAGCCCAAGCAGATTATCAAATCCTCCGGCGGAACCTTGACGGAAACGAGAAGCGGGAGCCAGGGAGGAACAGAAACACTGCGGCGCAGCTCAACACCTTCCAGATCCTCCCATCGGACAAAGAATTAAGATTCTTGTATCCTATAGGCAAAACAAACAAACCCGGTTACGCTAACCGGGTTTGTTTGTTCACTCCTGATGATTATAGGATTGGCGAAACCTCTTTATTTGATATCAACCAGAACAAGGCAGCGGTCATCGGACCGGTTGGAGTCATTATCCCGCTGGAAGAGAATCTCTTCCACTTCTTCCAACGGCACCGTACTTCCGAAGGGTTGAAGAGCCTCCTTCAGACGTCCCATCTGGTCGTCATCTTCCTCTCCTACCAGATCCAGCATGCCATCGGTATACAAAATCATCCGGTCACCCGCCGTGATGTCCAGAACATGCTTCGTAACCTCGATTTCATCGAATAATCCGATTGCCAGACCTCCCTGCCGGAAGGCTTCGACCTGTCCGCCGCCGCGGACGATCATACCCGGCGGATGGCCGGCGTTCACATATTCAATGGTTCCCTTCTCCAAATCAACCAGCGCGTACAGCGCGGTAAAATAATACTGGATCAGCTGATCGGCAAACTGCAGCTGCTGCGACCGCCGGTTCAGCTCCTGAATGACCTGCTCCGGCTCTACGAGCTTCGTCATCGCCTCCTGCATGACGGAAGCGATGAACATGCATACAAGGGATGAGGAAATGCCGTGACCCATGGCGTCGATGACAGCGATGCCATACCTTTTGTCATCAATCCGGTTCCATGCATACAAATCGCCGGACAGCTCTTCGGAAGGCCTGAAAATGGCGTTGATGGCAATGCGGTCATCCTCTACCCGCTGGGGCAGCGCAGCGCTCTGAACCTCTCTCGCCAGCTGCAACTCTTCCCTGACTCTGCGATCACGCTCTTTATGCCAATCCTTCTGCTCCTTGAGCCTGAGCGCTACCCGGATACGGGCGAGCAGTTCAATCCTGTTGATCGGCTTGGTGACATAATCAATGGCTCCGGCATCAAGCGCCTCCGCCAGTTTCTTGGAATCGCCGATCGCCGTTACCATAATAATCGGAATATCCCGAAGCCGCGGTGACTGTGATATGGCATGGCAGGCGGTGATTCCATCCACCCCCGGCATCATCATATCCAGAAGAATCAGATCGATTCCGTTATCGTCGGCAGCGGAATCCTCTGGCTCCTGGCCCTGCGCGTTCAATCCCAATAAGCCAAATAATTCTGTTCCGGATGCCGCCGCCCAAACATTGGTGTAGCCGGCACGCTTGAGAATTTCCTGTACAACCGTAATATTCATCGGATTATCGTCAACGACAACAATTCGCATCTTCCATCTCCTAGCAGAACGTTCATCTTTGTTCCGTTCATTATCCTACTTGCGTCCTTGTCTTATCATAACCTTTTGGAGCTTACTTCCGCCACTAGCGCCTGGCAATCAGTTTGGCTACGTGAACTCCCGTTTCCATCCATGCCAGCCAGGCCGGTGTGGATTGCGGCTCTGCGGTTGTATGGAGATAACCGCTCTTATCCAGCGGAGCCTCCTCCATCCAATTCGTTGATGCTCCTTCTGCTGTCACGGCAGTCTGCATGCCTGCTGTCTCCCCGCCTGTAAGCCCGGCGCCGGTATTTACGGCACTATATGCCGCATTGCGTTTGGCCTCTGCATCCCGGGCCGCCTTGGCAGCATCCTTCACAGCAGCGGCCTCCGCCCGTCTGCGCAGCTTTGCAGACCAGAGGGAAGAGAAGTTGTGGGCGACGCCTGCCACTTCATGAAGCGCCTCTCCCGTCTCGCGGACAGTAGCCATCAGCGGCTCAATGGAGCCGATCTGCTCATCCACGCGGTCTGTCAGCTTCCGTGCGCTGCCGACAAGCTCTCCGATGTCATCCTTCCATCCATGAACCGCCAGTTGGACCTCCTGCAGCGTTTTGCCTGCCGCATCGAGGGAGGTCTGGACCTTCTTGAGGGTCTGGACCAGAAAGATAGCCAAAACAGCTACAGACAACCCTATTAAAATCATCGCAATATCAGTTCCGCTCATACACTTATTCCTCCTAATTGTTCACGAAAATCATCCGTGCTTTTTGCTGCTGATCCGGTTTTCTGCATCTTTAGCATGAGGGATCTGCGGCGCAGCATGCAACCGCTTGTTACATTCGTTTACCCCCGCCTATCCGATTTGAATCTTATGTTTCAACTCTCACACAAGGCGGTTAAAGTCCGATCAGACATGGACGAGCCAGGCTCTTGCCGGCAGCAGAATGGACAAGCAGCCCCTTGGCTCCCATGGAATCTGCTCAAAGATTGCGATCATAATAGGAAAGGATTGGTGTTTCATATGTTGCGATATGCAGCCATCTTCTTCATTGTTGCGATAATAGCGGCTATCTTCGGATTTGGGGGAATTGTTGAATCCGCAGCTGGAATCGCTAAGGTCCTGTTCTTTATTTTCATCGTCCTGTTCGTCATCTCCCTCATCACGGGAAGAAGAAACACATCAGTCTGATTCGCTTGTTTATCGGCCAAAGACGATATTCAGGACGATAATCAGCAAGAAGAAACGGCTGCCGCCGTCCTTTTGGCGGTGCAGCAAGTTTCTTCCCTTAGAAATATAAGAAAAGGATCGAGAAGTTTTATACTTTCTTAATATTTGAACAGAGATCTCTTCTTGTGTTCATGGAAGCTCCATCAACCATGACACCAAGGAGAGATTTCTTTTTGTCCAATTATAAGAAAGGATATCTTCCCGGCTTCTCCTTTCCTCCACTGCCTGCTTTCATCTGCATCCGCATAAACCTATCGGCCTGTATGGGCATACACTACGGTAGGGAGAGTGAAAGGCAATGGACTATAACGGAGAGATGAATCTTCACACCGCTATCTTTCTGGCAGCCGTCTGCGGACAGACCTATATGCAGTATGAGAATCATCAGGAGCTTTTTCTGGTTCCCGCCACCTACCGTGTGGTGGGCTCCTTCAATGCCGCTGTATTCAGCGATATCGGGGAGCCGTTCGGGTTTCTTATTGAATCCGATCATGCCGCCGTGCTCGCTTTCCGCGGCACCAGCTCCGCAACGGACTGGGTAACCGATTTGATTGCGCAGCAGACGGTGTTCAAGCCCGTCAATGAACAGTGTCTCACCCACAAAGGATTTACGGACGTTTATATGTCCGCCAGAGATCAAATTTTCAGCCTGCTTGATCGTCTTCAGGACAGTAAACCGCTTTTCATAACGGGACACAGCCTTGGAGGAGCGCTCGCTACCTTGGCAGCTCTGGACATCGTCACCAACCGTTCCCATAATCAGCTGGTTGTATATACCTTCGGAGCTCCGCGCGTCGGTTCGCCTTCATTCGCCGTCTACTACAACAAGCACGTCCCCATTAACATCCGCGTCCAAAATGTATTTGATATTGTCCCGCATCTCCCACCGCTCATTTATCAGCCTCCCAAATCAGAAAATATCTATTACTATCTTCATGTGAAAGGGGAGTCCAGACGCAGCTTCCGTAAGGGTTCCGTGAGCGGCAACCATATTTTAAGCAGTTATTTTGCCAATCTGGCCGTTGAGGATCCTGTATTTGCCTCTTCCCTGTGCAGCGCTCCTCCTGGATGGTGCCCTGTATTTATTTGAATAAGGTCCTGACAAATCGCCATTGCGAATATTTACCAATAAATTACACTATTGATTATTTCAATCGCTTCTTTTTTTAATTAGAAAAATGAGATACAATTAACCTGTTGCTGTCAGAATAAAGCATATTTTATCGATTTTCAGCTCCAGAATTAGGAAATTAGAACTACTTATAATAGTATCCCTCCATCCTTTCTATTCCCATACTTGCAGCTGAAATAATTTTAATTTGCGAATTATGCATTGATTTCATTCTATACTACGCCTATTAATTCCATTTAATATTTTGATAATGCTATATTTCTATTTTATTTTTTATAATTACTATTATTTCCAGTGCGATGGAGGCAACATGAAAATTATTTTACTTTCCGGCGGCTCCGGAAAAAGACTATGGCCTCTTTCATCCGAGAGCAGATCCAAGCAATTTTTACAGCTCCTTCAGGACCAGGATGGGCAGCAAATCTCCATGGTCCAGCATACGATGAACCACCTCAAGCAGCTCGGACTCGACCATGAGGTCGTTGTTGCAGCATCCGCCCGGCAAGTGGAGCTTCTGCACAAGCAGCTCGGGACACATATTCAATCCACTGTTGAACCGGAAAGAAAAGATACATATCCTGCCATTTTGCTCAGCTGCGCTTATCTGGCCACAGAAATGAAAACATCCCCGGATGAGACGGTTATCGTCCTCCCCGTTGATCATCATACGGAACTGATTTTTTATCAGAAGCTGTTTGAGCTGGATAAGCTGATTCAATCGGAATCTGCCCGGCTGGGCTTGATCGGCATTCGTCCGTCCACTCCCTCCGGCAAGTTCGGCTACATCTTGCCGGAGGAACAGACAGGGGAGCCGGGAGAACCTGTTGCCATCCGGGAATTCATCGAAAAGCCTGAAGAGGCTCATGCCCTTGCATTGATCAACCAGGGCGCCCTGTGGAACTGCGGCGTATTCGCATTCAGGCTGTCCTCCATGATCAAGGAAATCACCAAACGCGGCCTTCCAACGGATTATGGCGAGCTGCGCGGGCAGTATGCTCTTCTTCCCGCCATCAGCTTCGATTATGAAGTTGTGGAGCGCGAGACGAGCCTCTCCGCTCTCGTATACGATGGCATCTGGTCGGATATGGGGACCTGGGATGCGCTGTCCCATTCGATGGATAATGCGATTTATGGAGCAGGCTTGCTGGATCACAACTGCATGAATACGAATGTGATCAACGAGCTGCCTGTTCCGGTGCTGGTTACCGGAGTGAATGATGCTGTTGTCGTTGCGGGCCACGATGGCATTCTTGTGGCCGGCAAACATGCCTCCGGCGGGCTCAAGCCGCTTCTCGAGCTTATGCAGGGACAAGCCCGGGATGCCGGCGGAGATACCAGCTATGGCTGGACCCGGACAGTGGATATGATCGTTGCCGATGGGCACATCGCCGCGCGGACACAACGCCTTCATGTTATAGCAGGCGGACAGATAGACTGTACAGCGCGGGAGACGGCAGCCATTACATGGGTGCTGCTGACAGGCAATGGCTCTTATCTTTATTCCGGGGAAAACCGGGCTCTTTCGGAAGGACAGAATGTCCAGCCGCTGCCGGGCGGTGTCTTCCAGGCTGACACCAGCTGTGATCTGCTCGAAATCAGGGTGACCCCGGCCTGATGCCGGACTTGCTACTGTTATCTTTCCGGGAATCAAATGAAGTGTATACAATGCTCTGTTATGCCTCATGCGAGGAAGAGCTTTAGGAGGTTCAAATGAAATACCGCCGGTCCCTGTTTGGCTATCGTCCTGAAGATGTCCAGCGTCAGCTGGAACTATATAGGCTTGAACAGGAAATTACGCAAGATCTGCATGAAAAAGAGCGGATTGATTACGAGATTCTTTTTGCAGCGAAGCAAGTTGAGGTGGAACGGCTGCGGGCCGGGCTGGCGGATGCGCTCGCCCTGGAACGTCAGCTGATCGAAGGGAATGAGCCGCTATGATACGGCTGAGGACTCAGTGGACAGGCGTTAACAGAAGCTTCGCCAAGCATATTCTTGCGCGTGAAAAGGCAGCCATGGATGAGAAGAAGCTGCTGCTGTCCAGTCAGCGCGAAGCACAGGCATTGGCTGTCAGGCGGCTTGAACTGGAAGCCGATGAGCTGGCCAAACGGCTGGAGCTGACCCATGCCCGCATTGAGGATTTGAGAGCTGTTCAAGCTGCAAGGCAGTCCCGTCCGTCTGCAGAAGAGGATGCTTACTCGCAGCAGGCGGCATCATCGGACAAGCCGGCGGCAGTGCTTCGCATGGGCGATCAGCTTGTCCACGACGGGCTGATCAGCGCAGCCCAGCTCCAGGCGGCCATGGCCTCGCAGAGAAGTCATGGCGGACGGCTTGGCGATATACTCATAGATATGGGATTCATTGCTGAAGCACAGCTTCAGCAGACCTTCCACGAGCAGCCGCGCAAAGGCAAGCTCGGGGACCTGCTGATCGAGGCGGGTCTTGTTACGCCTGAAAATCTCGAGAAAGCGCTGGCCTTCCAGATCAAAAGCGGAGGACTGCTGGGTGACATTCTGCTTTCGCTTCAGCTGATCGAGCCGGAGACGCTCTACAGGGCGATCGCCACGCAAAATAATATCGGCCGGATCGGCAGCGAGCTCAGCATCAACACGCCCGTACGTTTATCGGAGGCGCTTGCCCGAAGCTATGAGGTCATCGTCATTCACCAATATATGAACCGGTTCCTCGTTGCGGTCAGCGGGCCGTTGACTGCGGATCAGAGTGCCGAGGTACAGCGGCTGCTTGGCCTGCCGATCGAGCAGGTCCTGGCCACCAAGGATGAGATGGAACGCTTCTGGCTGCAAGTCTACGGCTCCGAGATGCTTCACGAGAGTACCTCGAAGCTTGCCGATGAACAGCCGCATAATTCGGCGATTACCACCTTTACAAGGACGCAGATCGGCGGCTTTATTGTCATTGGCCTGATTGCCGTCATCGGTCTGCTCGTCCGTTTCTGGGCAACGCTGCTCACGCTTAATCTGATCGTCCAGCTCTTTTATTTTGTGATGTCCATCTTCAAATTCACGGTTATTATGTACGGTTCCCGCCGCGGCTCCCAGTTCCGCTTCACGCCCGAGGATATTGCGGCCATCGATGAGCGGGAGCTGCCGGTCTATACGATTCTGGTTCCCATGTACAGGGAAGCCCGGGTATTACCGCATCTGCTGCATAATCTGGAGCAGCTTGATTATCCGAAAGCCAAGCTCGATGTGCGCCTCCTGATCGAGGAAGATGATGATGAGATGCGCACGATTCTGCAGGAGATGAAGCTGCCAGCCTATTATACGGTATTGGTCGTGCCTGACGGCTTGCCCAAAACCAAGCCGAAGGCGTGCAACTATGGACTCATTCGCGCCCGCGGCGAATATGTCGTTATTTTCGATGCCGAGGACCAGCCGGATCCCGATCAGCTGAAGAAGGTTTTTCTGACCTTCAAGCAATGCCCGGATAATTATGCCTGCATTCAAGCCAAGCTGAACTATTTCAACAGTGACCAGAATCTGCTGACACGCTGGTTCACGCAGGAATACAGCATGTGGTTCGAGCTGCTGCTTCCCGGCATCATGCAGCTGGATGTGCCGATTCCGCTCGGCGGAACATCCAATCATTTCAAGATGTCCGTACTGAAGGAACTGGGTGCCTGGGACCCGTTCAATGTAACGGAGGATGCCGATCTTGGTATCCGCTTGTACAAGCATGGCTACAAAACCGCTATCGTGGATTCACGGACCTGGGAGGAAGCAAACAGCAGAACAGGCGGCTGGATTCGTCAACGATCCCGATGGATCAAAGGTTATATGCAGACCTGGCTTGTGCATATGCGCAATCCGGTCAGGCTTTTTCGCGAGATCGGCTTTAAAGGGTTCATCGGCTTCCAGGTGATGATACTGGCTACACCGCTGCTGCCGCTCCTGAATCCGATATTCTGGCTAATGCTCATACTCTGGTTTGGCTGGGAGCTTTCGGTCATTGGCGATTTTTTCCCAGGCTTCATCTACTATCTGGCCAGCATCGAATTTTATATCGGCAACTTCCTGTTTATCTTCAGCAATGTGGCCGGCGTGTACTGGGTCATCCATGAGCTGGAGAGCAACGAAGAGCGGATCTTCTCGTACAAGCTTGTTCGGTACGCTCTGCTGACACCGGTTTACTGGGTGCTCATGAGTATCGCTGCGCTCAAGGCAGCCTGGCAGCTGGTAACCAACCCTTTTTACTGGGAAAAGACAGAGCACGGGCTGACCGGGTCCCCCGCTCCCTCCGAAACAGGCAAGTCTTTGGATTCGGCGGGCTAGATGCCATTCATTATGATTTGCAAAACTACCAGCCGCCTGATTGCAAGGCGAGAGAGGAAGCATAACCGACGTGAAACGATCCCTGCCCGAGTTGTCCGTCATCGTACCCGTCTATAATGAAGCCGCTCATATCGCCCGTTCGCTCCGGATCATCGCCGATACGCTAAAGTCCATTGCCGCAAGTTTTGAACTGATCGTGGTTGATGATGGTTCGAGGGACCGGACCTGGGAGCAGCTGGTCAAACTGTCGGCGGATCTGCCCCAGCTGACGACGATCCGGCTCAGCCGGAATTTTGGCAAGGAGCTGGCGCTCTGTGCAGGAATGGAGCATGCCAGGGGCGCCGCGGTCATTGTGATGGACGGCGACCTGCAGCATCCTCCTGAGCTCATCCCCCAGATGGTGCGCTTGTGGCGCGAGGAGGGCTTTGAAGTCATCGAATGCGTCAAGGAAAACCGGGGCGAAGAAGCAGCAGGCAAAAAACTCGGCGCGCAGGTCTTCTATGGCTTGCTGAGCTACCTATCCGGTTATAAGCTGCAGGGCGCCTCCGATTTCAAGCTGCTGGACGCCAAAGTGGTGGAGTCCTGGCGTGAGATGCCCGAGCGGGTAACCTTCTTCCGCGGCATGACCGCCTGGCTGGGCTACAAACGGACAACAATCTCCTTCTCGGTGCCCGCAAGGGAAGAAGGTGCAAGCCGCTGGAATCTATTCAACCTGATCAAGCTCGCCGTTCAGGCGATTGTATCCTTCTCCACGATTCCGCTTCGTCTCGTCAGCATTATCGGGGCGTTGTTTCTGGTCGGGTCCATCGCGCTTGGAATCAACACCCTTGTCCAGAAGCTGCAGGGCACAGCCGTCACAGGCTTTACGACCGTTATTCTGCTGCTGCTGCTGATCGGCAGCTTTCTGATGATCTCCCTAGGCATTATCGGAGAATATATTGCCGCTATCTATCATGAGGTGAAGGGCCGTCCCCGCTACCTCATCGCTGATAAACACGAGAACGCTCTAGCCTATACGCGGGACGAAACGGGGGACTCAGGCGATGCGTTCGCTGCTGCAGCACTCGATCGTTAAATACGCCGTTGTGGGCCTGCTGGGAACAGCGCTTCATTTCACTCTGCTTGCAGCTCTGGTGGAATGGGCCGGCTTCCATCCCGTTGCGGGATCGGTACTGGGCTTCACAGTCGTGCTGGCTGTCTCCTTTGTGCTGAACAAGCAGTGGACCTTCCAGGAAACGGAGAACGGCAAACAAGCCGGTTACCGGCAGTTCATGCGTTACAGCATCGTTTCCGGCTCCGGCCTGTGTCTGAATACGCTTATTATGTATGCCGCCGTAGAGTGGCTTCACCTGCCCTATTTGCTTGGTCAGGTATTGGTTACGGTTGTCGTACCCGTACAAAATTATCTGTTCAACCGGAACTGGACCTTCCGTTAGTTCCGAATCTGCCTGCAGGAGGCAGCAGACCGGACGAGAAAACAAGATTGAGATTACCCCTGACAACCTGACCCGAAGGGAGGCTGCCGCCTGTGATCCGCTCCAAGCGTGCGCTGCCGCTGCTGCTGTTCGTTCTTATTTTCGGCGCTGAATTTGCGCTTGGCTATTATATAACCGCCATAATAGGCTATATGCATTCCGATGCGATCAGCCGGGTAGCCAATGCATTTTATGTGCTCTACAGCCGCGATCCCCATTTGGGTGCGATCGGATTCGTATGGAATCCGCTGCCCAGCCTGCTGGAGGTCGGCATGCTGACTCTTTATCCTTTATTTCCAGCGCTCGCCACCGTCGGTATCGCTGCTGTGATTCAGTCCTCGGTATTCGCGGGCCTTACGGCGACGCTGCTCTACAACGCCGGTCGGCGCTTCGGGCTGTCCGCTCTCATGAGCATGATGTTCGCGCTGCTGTACAGCCTGAACCCCTTTATCTTTTTGTTCGGCGCCAACGGTCTCAGCGATGCTCCTTATGTCTATTTCCTCATGATGACCGTGATCCAGTTCTCCCTATGGCTCAAGAACCGTCAGACCAGCGCCTTGATCGTTGCCGGCTTCGCGCTTTCTCTGGCCTTCTGGACCCGTTATGAAGCCGTTCCCTTCGGGGTCTCGCTTGCACTTGGAGTGGTTATTGCTGTCTTGTGGATGCGGATATCCGCAGTGGAGAAACGCGGGACGCTGAAAGAAAAGCTTTATAAGGTCGAGGCGACCTGGATTCTGCTGCTGCTCCCCGCCCTGTTCTCAGGACTGCTGTGGATCTTCTTCAACTATATTATTATGGGGAACCCGCTTTATTTTCTAAATTCGGAGTATTCCAACGTGGCGCAATCCGGAGCGCTTCAGAATGATGCCGCCTTCCAGGAAATCTTCCACAGCCCTCTTCTTGCTCTGGGGTTTGTGCTGAAGAAGACCCTCTGGTTCGCCATTCCCCTGCTGTCGATCATGCTGCTGCGGCTGTTCAGCGGCCGGCTGTTTCGCTGGGATATGCTTATTCTGCTGCTGCTGTTCGCAGCTGTCCCGGCTTTGCAATACCTGCTGCTGCTGCGGGAATCATCATTTGGCTGGTTTCGTTACTTCATGTATGTGTTTCCCGTCACCGTCGCCTGGATTCCTTATGAGCTCCAGCACTTTGGCAAGGGCGCAAGGCAGCGACTGGCGTTCACAGTCCTGACCGCCGCTATGCTCGGCACGGCAGTGCTGCTTTCCTATGCCATGACCGATCCCGAGATTGCACCGGACGAGAACACCTTCCTCCATATCAAAACCGGCAACGAGCATTATGCCGCTCAGACCTTTGAACGTCAGATCGCCGATTATATGGATGAGCATTATCCGGATGCGACGGTTCTGGCGGACTCCTACTCCGCTTACAATATCATCGTGAGCAGCCGGTATCCGCGCAAATATTTGATCACCAGCGATTACTTGTTCAAGCAGGCCGTGAAAGACCCGCCGGGCAATGATATCGACTATATTCTTATTCCCCGGCCGAAGGAGAATATCCCCACCAGCGCCGTGAATGCGGAATTTCCGACCTTGTATGACGGAGGCATTGATTGGGCCACGCTTGTGCATGACTTTGACGGACAATGGCGCTTGTTTAAAGTGAAAAAATGGATGGGGCCGGACTCGGCTGAGGAAGAATAAATAAACGGATAGTCCCCCTCTGACAGCAAAAGTGGAAGCAGGACCAACCTGCTTCCACTTTCTGCCCGATCCGCTATTCCCTAACCAAAAAGTTCATTTCCCTCCTGAACCCATCTGCTCCCGCGCCGCTTTGGGCAGGCCCTTGTAAACCAGCTCGTAAGAATGATCGATCATGGACTTGATCTCTTCACCGGTGAGCGATCCATCCACGCGGATCGAATTCCAATGCTTCTTATTCAAATGATATCCCGGCGTCACCGCCTCATGCTGTTCACGCAGATTCTCCGCTATGACCGGATCGCATTTGAGCGAAATCGCTTGTCCCGAGAGAAACGCGAAAATTTTGCCTCCCACCTTGACCACCATGGTCCCTGGACCGAACGGGTACTCCTTGACCGCACCCGGTTTGTCCAAACAATAATCCGTCAGCATTTCCATCGTCGGAGCGCGCCCTCCCTGCTTGTCGAATTCTTCCCGCCAGATCAGCTCGGATTGTGATTCTTCAATCCAATATATCATAAGCTTTTCTCGTTTTCGCTGATTTTGATGCATAATATACAGCATAATCGACAATACAATGGCAGCGACAAGCGCCGTTAATGGATGAACGCCTCCCGTCCAATACATAAATTGCTTTCCTCCCCTGAATAATCCCAAGCCTATATTCATATTACATGAACTATTTCCTTATTTTAGCGGTTATTTCAATCATTTTCAAGACATAATAACATGTATCGTGAACAAACCTCTTCCTTCGCCAATAAATGGGGTTATCCGTGTACAATTAAAGATAATGATGACGACCATTTCAATTAAAAGAGTTGATAACAATGATCGGCAAGCGTTTACGCGAGCTGCGCAAGGGCCAGTCCATGACGCAGGAACAGCTCGCTTCCTTTTTGAAGACCGCCAAATCGACCATTTCCCAATATGAAAATAATATTAATGAACCTGATCTCGGGACGCTTATCCGGATCGCGGATTTTTTTGCGGTGACTCTCGATGATTTGGTTGGCCGGGAGATGACTTACCCCATGGCCAAGGACCGCGGCTCCGGCAGCGTGTTTAAAGAATCACTGACCGAGGACGAATCCAATTATTTGCTGGACAGCTTGACGATTTACCGCAAATGGATAGCCGGGGGAAAAGAATAGCGCTTGCTGTCCAATTCCGGCGCTGTGCGAACTCAGCCGGGACTTAAGCCATTCAATGAAGAGGGACTGACGCGATGTCCGCAAACGTCAGCCCCTCTTTTTAAACTTATAGAATTTATAGCCTTTCACATCGATAAATTTCTATAAGTTCTGAGGGATGGTTATAGCGGGTTATTTCTGTGGTTCTTAAAGCTCAAGTCCGACACATACACTGACTGCCGGCTGATGCCAGAACCCCATGTGCGGGCAAGACGAGACTCTGACTCCGGTACAGGCAGGCGGGTTGTAAACGCTGCCAATCGCTCGAAAACTTTACGCCATTTCCCTCCTTCATCTGTGATACTGCTTCTGCTGCCGCCAATTTCAACTCCTCTATCAAAAGATGATGATGCTCTTAGTATATACGATGTTGATTTTATCAACCATATGAAGTTTTTCAGCACCCATGAATCCATAACGATCATGAAGAGGAAGCGGCTTCGCCATCCTTTGTCGGCAGAGTTCGTTCCTTCCCTCAAACCTTATAGAAATTTATAGGCATGCAGCTTGCAAAGGCTATAAGGTCAAAAAGAAACCGGGGCATCCATTGCCCCGGTTTCTTCCGGTGTTTCTTATACACCCATTTTCTTGCGCTGGTTGTTCACTTTTTTTGTATTTTGGCTTCTCATTACTTGTTGGTCTCCGCCTGGGCCAAACTTCTGTTTGCCGCCGTTTGCCTGTTCAAGCTTCTTCTGGGCCAGCTTCTGCTTCACGGCATCAGCCAGCGATACTTTCTTGGGCTCCTGCTTCTCTTCAGCATTCGGTGTTGTTTGTTCCTCTGACACGATATCACCTCATCTGTTGTGTACTGGTTATATTGTAGCTCTTTTTCGGCTTTCTTTCCAGTTTATTAATGGATTTGGGCATAGCATGTCTACAAGTTTCTCCACGGAGCCGCGAATTATTCTCTCAATGCATCCTTCAGTTTCGAGGACATGGCATCCTGCTGCCTCAGTCGAAGCAGGCCCCGCAGTTTGGCGACTTCACGCTCGAGCCGCTGCTTGTCCTCCGTTAATGCCGCAATTTCCCGCTGCGCTTGCTCCAGGCGCTCCGTTAACAAAGTCTCATCCATCCGGTCCCCTCCTATCTCATTCGCCATACCGTCAGTTGTCCTCTATTGTAGCCCGAAATAAACCCGGAGAACAACTCCTGCTCCCGGGTATAATTTGATTTCACAATGGTGATATACCTGCCGGCAAGCCCCTCCAGCCTTCCATGATTTTTAAATAAAGGATATTGTTAGGTATTATGGACTAGGTTATACTCAGTTAAGAGGGACCAGAAAGTACAAAAAATCATTCATAGGGTTGTGGTCGCAAAGATGAACTGGAAAACGTCGTTTAATGGGGAACTTGCCGTTGTATTCGGGAATGCCGAAGCAGTTGTCTCCGCTTTCCCGGAGCCGCTGGCGGCACGAGGGCTGGATTATTTGGGTCAATACAACCCCCTGGTGCCGGAAAGCACCAAAAATTATATTTGCTATCTGCTGCCTTTCTGGCTGCAGGAAGCAACCGGCGCGGACACGGAAATATGCCGCAAACTCTCTTTGGCCAATGTGTATATTATGCTCTATTTCTTTGTCCAGGATGATTTGATGGACACCTCTCCAGCCGACTGGAAGGAACAGCTCGCGCTTGGCAATCTGCTGTATGTAGCCTTCCTCGACATTTATCGCGAAACATTTCCGCCCGCTTCACCGTTCTGGCACTATTTTCGCAGTTATATTGAGGATTGGGCGGTTGCTGTGGCCACCGAGGGACAAGCTCCCTATTCCGACCGGGCATTGGCAATGAAGGCGAGCCCCGTCAAGCTGGCCAGTACCGGAGCACTGCTTCTGACAGGCCGTGAGTCGCTTATCCCCGCCGTGTCGGATACAGTTGACAAGGTGCTTACAACGCTCCAGATGGTAGATGACTGGGCCGACTGGGAGAACGATCTTGCCGAAGGCAGCGGCAACAGCCTGCTATCCTTTATCCGCAGGGAGCAGCAGCTGGCAGCCGATTCCCCGGTCGCCCCGCTTGAGGTGAAACAGGCGATCAGCCTGAACGGCGCTCTAGGCCGCTTTGCCCAGATGGCATCAGAGCGTCATACGGACCTTCAGCAGGGTCCTTTTCAAGCGCCTTTTCTGCTTGCCTTCCATGAATCGCTTGTGGAGCAGCTGATACGGGCTGACAACGGCTTCTCGGCGCGCAAGCGCTCATTGGCAAGAGGGGGTTTTGTCGACTGGCTCTCTAAACCTATTAAACAGTAGTAGTATTTTCCTATCTCTAATGGTAATATAAGGATTGTAATCAACTATTTTAAAAAAAAGGGTGATTCTATGACTACGATGGTCGAAAAAGGAGTTCTACAGGAACAAATTATCGAAAGAGCTTGGAACGATGCAGAATTTAAACGGAAGCTGCTCGCTGATCCGCGTACAGCGATTCAGGAAGCTTTCAATCTGGATGTTCCGGCTGCCATTCAGTTAACGACATTGGAAGAAACCCAAAGCCATTTTTATCTTATCATCCCACCGAATCCGGCTGACAGCATCAAACAGCAGCCTCTTACCGAAGAAATTTGGTAGGACAGGCCTTTAACTTCTGATTTGCTTTACCTAACAGTTTCTCAAAAGCCCGCGTACCGGATGGAATCCGGCATGCGGGCTTTTTGTACAGGGTGACAGGGCGATGTGAAAGCGGGATTTCCCAACCGCATCGCTGCTTCGGAAGAGAATTTTCTGCCCCTCATTCTTCCAATTTCCTGTATAATACTGAAGGGTAATACACGATCATCACGGGGAGAGGGATGAGGTTATGTTTAAACGAGTTGCGGCCGATCTGCTGGGAATCAGCGACATTGGAGCTGTCATCAAGCCAGAGGATTACGACAAAGTGGATTCCGACGATTATGTGCTGCATGAGGAAAACGAGAAAATATACTTTTTGATCAAATCGAAGACAGATGAATATTGTTTTACCAATCTTGCGCTGATCCATCTGGACGGAACGAGCGCCATCAGCAAGAAGCGCACGCTTCGCCGCTACCCGTACAGCATTCATAAATTTACTCATGTGCTGCTGGAGACTGCCGGTACGGTGGATCTCGATGTGGAGATCAAATTCACGCTTGGCTCACAACACTTCTCCATCGATGTGAACAAGAAGCATATTGAAGAGCTGAAGGACCTGTACAAAGCACTGATCAAAATCGAGGAAGTCACCTACGAGAATGACATCATTGCGGGTTACGCGAACAGAAGTCTGGATATGACTTCAGGCACGCTGAGCCGGATCGCCAATGTGCAGGGCAATCTCGTGGAGCAGTTCAAGGAAATCAACCAGGCTGCCTTCATGTGGCTTGTTGAGACCCATAAGGACTACAAGGAAAAGGATTTCGGCTACGTATTTGAGAAATTCATTAACCAGTAACAGCAAAAGCGCCATATCCTGCTTTTAGGACATGGCGCTTTCCATTTTTTCGGAGGCCGCTGGAAACCGGATGATCGCTTCGGTCCCCACGCCCTTTTCGCTTTTGAATTCCAGTTTGCCCTCCATCAGCTCAATGATCCGGAAGGTGACCATCAGACCAAGCCCGGTACCCTTCGACTTGTTGGAGAAATACGGCTCTCCAAGCCGTTTGAGCATATTCTCCTCCATCCCTTCCCCGTTATCGCGGATATGGATGATGATTTCCCCTTTTTTCTCATAAGCCCAAAGATGAATCCGTCCATTGCCGCGCAGGGATTCAATGCTGTTCTTGATCAGATTGATGACCGCCTGCTTCAATTTCGATGAATTCCCGCAGACATACAAGTTGGCGGGGACATTGATCTCGATTTTGCCGCCCTGCAGATTGGCCAGAGGCACCAGTATTCCTTCTACATGCGAGAGCTCTTCCGCCAAATTAAGCACTTTAATTTGCTCCAGCTGCGGCTTGGCAAAGGTCAAATAATTCGTAATGATCGTTGCGGCACGATCCAGCTCTTCAATCGCCAGCTTCAAATAGCTCCGTTCCTTCTCGTTCTGGTTGGAGCTGCTCAGCAGCTGCAGGAAGCCGCGCGTTACCTGCAGCGGATTGCGGACCTCATGGGCCACGGACGCGGCCAGCTGGCTGATGACCTCCATTTTCTCCGAACGCTGAAGCTGATAGTTGTACATCTCCAGCTCTTTGGAATATCTGACGATCTGTTCATGATTCTGCGTGAATCTTTTCCCCAGAAGGACAATGAGCGAGAAGATGAAAGCGACAACTCCCCATTTCCATAAATATAAGGTGTACTGGCTGTCCCTGGTGTAATAGAATATAAGATCGGAGACTGCCAAAGCCGCAAACAGCGAAAATCCTGTCGATATGATGATCGCATCTTTGTTCCCTTTCACCACATACACGATGGTCATTCCGACGATGAGAATGAACTGGATGATGAGCGATATGCCCAGCAGGGTCCCGGTAAAGATATGATAGAACGGGTAGAAGACGTTGGGGTAGAGATCGTACAAAGCGATAGAGAACAGGCTTACGAGCGAATAAACGACCTGGGCACTTCGGAATTTGCGGATAATCCCGTACGGCCCGCTGCCAAACATGCACTCAAAATAGTAGGTCAATGCCGGCATAAAGATAATCATCGCGACATCGAAAAGAAAGATATATGCAGTGCCGTAGGTGCCGTAATAGGTATACATGAACGGTGAATAAATGATGATGAACAATCCTATGGAAATGATCACGGTACTGAGGGAATACCATGCAGGCAGCAGCTGCCTGCTTAGAAAAAAGGAACAGGTCAGCATGACAATGGACACAAACAGGAATGAGCTGCCCAATACAACATCCAGAATATCCACCTTAAAAAAACGGCTGGTCAGCTGCTGATAGTCTCCAATGACAACCTCCTCGGAGATTCCCAGAGATTTCATCGTCGTCTCCGTATGGATAAGCAGGCTCCTCCGCGTGTCCTCCGCACTCAGTGGAAGCAGCAGCCGGTAATCATCGTATCTGTAGGAGCGTTTGTTGTCGTAGATCAGCTTGGAGTCCAGATAGACCTGCACATTCTGGCCGAACATCTTCTTAATATAAATTCCGGAACGATCAGCGATTTCCGGCAAATCGATCTTGATCCAGGCTCCTGTAGCCTCATCGGGCTTGACCGTTACAGGATCATCCGCCTGAATGGGCAGCCAGCCATCTTCTTCGAGCACAGTCTCCGGTGAATAATGGCTTGCATCACTCTCCCATTTCATTTCCCATACCTGGATAGTGATTCGATCTGCTTTCGCTTCACCGTACGCTTTTGGAGGTATAAGTGAAAGCAAAGATAAGAGGACAATAACAATCACCATCGCTTTAGGCATGGCCTTCATGGGGGAAGCACCTCATGTCTCCGAGTCGTTGTTTGCTTGTATTCGACAGCATTTCCATAATAGCCTGCTTGATAGACTTCCATTCTTGCGTTTTGTTTACAAGTCGGAAACAGTCTGCACATTGTCTCGATATATTAACCGTCTACTATGGATATCAGCTGAACATTGTAGGAGGAAATGAAATGAAAACGAATAAAAGGGTATTATCCTTTATATTACTTGGTACACTGGGTGGCGCGCTAGTGTTTTCCGCTCTTGGCCAGTCTAAAAGTTATGCAAGCTCAGATGCTGCATCTGCCAAAACGGCTTCCACAGCAAGCGGTTACGGAGGTTACCCGACCTTCAACAGCTATATGCATGCCAACGCGCCCAGTCTGACGATCAAGAAGAATGCCTCCGGACAAAGCGTCATCACCAACTCAAGCAGCATCGTGGAACTGGTAAACAAGTACCGGAACCTGCCATCCTCCTATGTGCCTGATGATCTGGTCGTACCCAAGGTTGCATTCTCCTTCTCCGGGAACAACCCCAAGAAACAATTGCGCAAGGTCGCAGCCACCGCGCTTGAGAAGCTGTTCGCAGGCGCCAAGAAGGATGGCATCACATTAAAGGCCGTTTCCGGCTACAGATCGTATGGAACTCAAAAAGCGATCTTCGACCGAAATGCGGATCTCAAAGGCGAGAAGGAAGCCAATAAAACAAGCGCCCATCCCGGCCAGAGCGAGCACCAGACCGGTCTTGCCATGGATGTATCCAGCGCCAGCGTCGGCTACGGCCTGGAAGAAAGCTTCGGCACCACCAAGGAAGGCAAGTGGCTTAAGGCTCACGCTGCTGAATACGGCTTTATCATCCGTTATCAGAAGGACAAGGAAAAGCTTACCGGCTACTCCTATGAGCCTTGGCATATCCGCTATGTGGGTGTTTTTATCGCTTCAGAAATCACCAAAGCCGATGTGACGCTCGAAGAATACTTGAAGCGTTTCTAATTTGCGACAAAACACATAGGACTGCGCCTGCCAGCGGAATAGGAACCGCCGGGCGCAGTTTTATTGCGTCCTGCTTGTTTCTGCCGTCCGGCTGCAAGGAAACGGCCTTCAAAATCAGGTTTATCCTGCCGATAAAGGAAGAAACAGACTATTGAGCAATAATACGGCAGGAGCATGATAGAATGGCAAGGATAGAATGGTTTGATCAAATGCTGACGGCTACGACCGATCTTTTTTTCAATCTGGAAATGGAACTTCTGCTGCATCAGTACGGCGGATCCGAAACGCTCAGGCTGCTTGATGTAGGCTGCGGCAATGGGGAATATTTGTCCCGTCTGAGCCGGCATTATCCGGGCTGGCAATGCACCGGCCTGGAATTGGACGAAGGCATCTACCAATATGCCGTGCTTAAAGAGACACCGAATCTGTCGTTCGTCCACAGCTCTTATGAAAACTATGAAAGCGATCACCGCTACGATCTGGTGCTCGTGAGACTGGTAGCCGCCCATCTGCAGGATCAGGGCCATTTCATGCGGTGGCTGCGGGATCGGACGCATCCGCATTCCACGATCATCATCATCGACATCGAGGATGCCGAAGAAACCCGCTGGTCGGAAAGTCTGCCGCTGTTCAGCTCTCTTTACAGTCAGATGCGCCGGCCGCTCCGCCGTACGAGACTGCTGCGGCTGAAGGACTCACTTGCGCTGGAGGCCAGGTTTCATGGATTCGCCAGCCAGCAGCTCTTCCGCTACCGTGCGGCTGCAGATGCTTTGGATACCAAGCGTTTGATGTACCGTTATATGCAGCTCGTGACCGGATACCATTATGGCCATCCCTTGCCCGCTGATCGTGAAGATGAGCTTGTACAATGGTTTATGAGCCCGGACCAAACGTTCGAGGTGCATATGTTCGCCATCCTACTAAAGACTGTTGATATATAAGGTAAATAGTCAAATATGTTCATAATTTAGTAGAATATGTCGAACAAGTATGGTACAATTTTCCTGAGTCTTTTATACCAATGAAAAGGATGATGAACATGTCGGCTGAACAAGAATTGTTGAACCAAATTATTGAGAAAGCCTGGAAGGATCCGGCTTTCAAGGAAAAATTGCTTGCAGATCCGAAAGCAGCCATTCTGGAATCCTTCAACATTGACGTACCTGACGATATCCAAGTCAGTGTCGTGGAAGAAACACCGAAATCATTCTATCTGGTCATCCCTCCCGCTCCTGTAGAAGGCGAAGAGGACGATGCCGCCTCGATGTGGTAAAGAGTAAAGAGACTGCTCTATAACGGATAAGAACCCCTGCGTCATAGCATTCACTATGACGCTTTTTTTTATTTGGCGGATGCGCTTGGCAGCTTGATAATTGCTTCTGTCCCCAGCCCTTTCTTGCTGTTGAAGTGCAGCTCCCCGCCCATATGGTCGATCAGCTGGAAGGTTACCATCATCCCGAGCCCGGTTCCTTTGGACTTGTTCGTCAGGTAGGGCTCGCCGATTCTCGCCAGCATCATCTCATCCATGCCTTCTCCGTTATCCTCCAGATGAATGAAGACCGTACCTTTTTTCTCATATGCCCAAAGCTTGATAAGCCCGTCCTCACCCGTAGCTTCAATGCTGTTCTTGATCAGATTCACAAAGATCTGCATGAGTTTTCCCGCGTTTCCCGTTACATACAGCTCCGGTCCCACCTGGATCTCCAGCCGTCCCCCCTGCAAGTCGGCCAGCGGAAACAGCATTCCCTCCACATGCTTCAATTGCTCGGATAAATTAAGGATTTCAACCGTATCCAGCTGAGGCTTGGCAAAGGAGAGATAATTGGTAATGATGACGGATGCGCGATCCAGCTCCTCAATGGCCAAGTTCATATAGCCCTGCTCCCTGATATTGTCCGAACGCTCCTGCAGCAGCTGCAGAAAACCGCGGGAAACCTGAAGCGGATTGCGCACCTCATGGGCGACCGATGCCGCGAGCTGGCTGATGACCTCTGTCTTTTCCGAGAGCTGCAGCTTCTGGCTGTAGATCTCCAGTTCTTTGGAATACTGCACGGTTTTATTGTGGGTATGGGCCATTTTACGGCCAAGCAGAATAATCAGGGAGCATACAAAAGCGACAACGCCAAACCTCCAGAACTTGAAATCGTAAAATTCGGTAATCAGATAGAACCACAGCAGCTCGCCGATGCCGACTACCGCAAATATTCCAATTCCAACGGAAAGGATCAGTGCTTCCTTACTGCCTTTCACAGCATAAATGATGGTCGAGATCACAATGGCCAGGAAATGAACAACCATAATCAGACCCAGCACCTGGACCGAAAAGAAGAAATAAATTGAATGAAACCGCAAATCGGTCGCAAGATCAATAGCCAGACAAATCATCACAAACAGGGAGTAAGCCATTTGAAATTTTCGCAGCTTGCTGAATATGCTGTAGTAGCCCGGGCCGAACATATTTTCAAAAAAACTGATCAAGGAAGGCAGAAACAGCAGCAGGGCGACATCAAACGAGCTTACGAACAACATGCCGTATTGTCCGTAGAAGGTGTACAGAAACGGCTCATAGCAAATCATCAGAATACCGATAGACAGAATCATAATACTCAAGGAAAGCCAGTTTTTGCGCTGCTGCCGGCTCAAAAAGATAGCTGTTACCATCATGATCAGCGAGACGAAGATAAATGCGCAGCCGAGAAATAAATCGAATAAATTTTCCCGTACATAGCTTTCTTCGAGTTTCTGATAATCGCCAACAATAATTTTCGATGCAGCGCCTACCCGTTCGGAATCCGATTCCGCCCGGATTTGAATGAATTTGTCTGAGCTCTGAGGGCTCAGGGGCAGCAGGATTCGATTGACGTCATATACAAAATCATAATCCGTTGTATAGATGAGATGGCCGCTCTCGTAGATCCGGATCCGATTGGCATAAAATTTATCTATGTATAAGCCGTCGTGCTTTCCCAGCGCAGGCAGCTTGATGTTCATCATAATACTGCTATCATCCCTGGAGTGGACCGACAGGTTATTGTCAGCCAGATGGACCTGTCTCCATTCTCCCTCCGTATTCGCGTCTGCGGCCTTGATTGTATTAGACGGATCGCTTGATGCGAAGCCGCGCCCCCATTTTTGATCCCATGACGTAATAATGGTGAACGGCTGCTTCTTCATCTCCTTCCCAGCCACTGCAACAATAGAAATCAGCGGAATCAGGAAAGTGACAAGAACCAAGGCAATAAGCACCCGTTTCAATATAGGTTTCATCCTGCACCTCGCTTAGTTACTATGTACCTATTGATTCGACAATTTTCGATATTGTCCCCCCTGAATATCCAATTATTTTTTCAGAAATGATTCCGCTTTGCTGAGGTCGAAAAAAAGACCCGTAAGACGCGATGTATTCGCACCGTACGGCCCATTTTTCTTTAGGGCTCACCCTTTTCGTTCAAAAACAGGCAGGTTACACACAAGGCAGTCCATTGATATAGTACTCATTCTCCCGATATACCCGAAAGGCGATTTCCAGCTCCGGGATACCAAGAGATTGAACATGGCGGGTCACGGCCCTGGCCAGCTGATCCCGCACTTGCGTACCCCGATCGAACCAGGCCACCTCAATGAACGGATAAGTGGGCACAAGCTCCCCGCTCCACACCGAGGTGATCTGCAGGCAATCAATCGTGAAATTATTGGTATCGCACTGGCAAATAGCAGCCAGTTCCTCGACCAAACGCCCGCTGACAAGCGCCATGGACTGCGGCTCTATTCCTCTTACGGATAACTGGGGCAAAAGATTCCTTCCTTTCCTGGGCTTTTTCTCTAGTTTACTAGAAGCACGTCCAAATTAATACAGCGCCGTGAGCTCATCGTCCTGCTTTTTAGCAGGGGAAGAGCGCACGGCGCTGGGGCAGACAGGAAGGCTATAATGGATAAGCATCGCAATACCTGCCGGGTGTGAAGCTCACCCGGGCTTATTTGGCTGCTGCCATTATCTTTTCTTTCATTTCATTACGCTCACCGCTTGTGAGACGCGGGCAGGTATAACACATCTGGCCATCTTCCTGACAGTAGTACATGCAGCACGAAGAACGCATCATTATCTGTTCTCCGGGCTTGTAAGGACTTTCGATATACCGGGGGATATGATAAAACGGATTGCGCCGGAGGTTGAATACCTCAGCGCCCAGCAGCTCGGTCTGAAGCTTGTAATCATGGTTGAAGCGGGCAAGCACCTCCGGGCGCGTCTCCATCTTCTTTCGCCAGTGAAAAGTCCATTGCATGCTCCAATGAGAAGAGCCTCCTCCTGCGTGTTAACAGCACCCTTGATACTGGATGAACTTAACAACCGATTGTGAGAATGATTATCATAATCATAAGGAAATCGGCTGCCAATGTCAATGGTTTCAGGATAAAAGTCGCCTATTCGATGATGAACTCATATTGGCCCGAGTCCACCTTCAACATCATCTGCTCACCGCGTTTGTCGCAGCTGAGGATGCCGGGAACCCCGGCAGTGAATCTGCCTTCCTCCCATACCATGCCTTCACTCTCCCGAATGCTGTCAAGACCGCCATCTGCTTCAGCATCCCATTCAATCTCGGCTGTCATGGCCGGCGGAATATCCGCAATAAGCCGGATTCCCTTATTCAAACGCTCCCACCGCACCCTGACTTTTCCCCGTATCGTGGGAACAGATGCCTCAGCATAGGTCAGCCCCGGCGCCAGATATGGCTTGATCCGAACACGCGCGAACCCTGGCTCCGCGGGCTGAATGCCTGCCACATACTCCTGCAGCAGACGCGCCGGATATCCGTTCCAGGCATGCGAATGGGATTCGATATCCTCCCAGCCCTCCCACATCGTCCTGGCACCCTGGCTGATCATATAGCCCCAGCCCGGATATTCCGGGTTGTCAATGATTCCGTATGCGGCTTCCTGCCGGCCGTTCTCGAACAGGGCCCGCAGCAGCGGCAGACCAAGCACCGTTCTGAATTCCCGCTTCTCTGCGGCAATGGCTTCAATCAGAGCAGCCTTGTCTTCCTCCGGGACAAGCTCCAGATATATCCCGAGACCGTTTACGCCTTGATGCGTACTCTGCGACCCCAACGCATCCCTGAACCGCCGCTTGCCGCGGTCATACAAGTACTCCAGGATATTGAGCTTCAGTTGCTCCGCCTGCCCGCTATAATAGATGCCGTCTTCTTCCCGGCCGATCAGGCGGGCTGTGTCCGCAAGTACCTTGAGGGCCGCGTACAGCTTCATATTCTGCACGGTCAGCACCTCCGATTCATGATCGACTGTGGGATAAGGCCAGTCGCTGATATGCCAGCCCTTGTCAACCGGAACCAGACCAAGCCCCCGGTCCAGAATGCCCAGGTAATAATCCGCCATCCGCTCGGCCGTTCCATAATACTTCGCCAGTACGCGTTCGTCCCCATAAATGAAATAGATCTTCCACAGCAGTGTGTTATAGTGCAGATCCCACTCCGGTATTTGCAAATTAAAATCCGGATGCCCGTTATTGGATGGATACACGAACGGGAATGTGCCGTCGGCAAACTGTGAATCGGCAAAATCGCCTGCCACCTTCTCAAGAATGTGGCGGCCGTCAAAATTGAACAGCAGCGCCTCGGCCTGCAGGTCCGAATCGGCGAGATATTGGGCCTGCTCCCGGTGCGGGCAATCCACGACCTGGCCCAGCACATTATTCTTCTGCGTGCGGATGCAGGCCTCGTACATGTCGTTCAACAGGGAGCTTGAGCTGTCAAAGCTCCCTTCATATTGAAGATCCGTATGGGCGGACACGGCCCAGAGATTCTCGCCTGCGGCAATCTCTCCGGGATATCCGCTCACCTCCAGATACCGGAAAGCCTTGTAGGAGAAATCCGGCTGCCAGCTTTCCTCTTCGTCTCCGCGCATCGTATATTGATCATAATAATAAGCTGATTTTTCATTGGACACATTGTGTTTGACATAGCCCTGTTCGTCCAGATCCTCCGAATACCGGATGCGAAGCGTAACCCCCGCAATGCCTCTGAGCCGGATAAGCGGCCAGCCGGAGATAATGCGCCCGACATCGAATACTTGCGCCTTCTCCTGCTCACGGATATGAGAGGGCCGGACAATCGCAGGAACCAGCAGCTCCTCGACCGCTCCTTCGGGGATTTCCTGCCATTGACGGACCCACCGCTGCACGGAAGCGGGAGCCGGCTTGGCTTTCAACCAAGCCTCACTGCCGCCCCCTCCCGCCGTGCTCCACCGTGGCGGCAGCTTGCGGGCATCCACATCCTCAATCGCGCTTATCCGGCGGTTCTGCTGATAATTCGTCCCCGCCCGGTGCGGCGGATCGGCCAGAACCAGCCAGGAAGCGTCAGTCTTGAAGGTTTGCGAGGTGCCGTCGATATAATCTACCTCCAGCTGCAGACAGAAGCCAGGCAGCCCATTGACGTAATTCTGGCCGTCTCCGCCGAGGTAATGAGCAATGGCTCCCAGGCAATTCCGTCCCTTGTGCAGCAAATGGGAGGCATCATAGGCCAATACATATTTGCGCTTGCCGGGATTGGTCGGAGCCGGAGATCCGCTGCCGCCGATCCGTTCTCCGTTCACAAACAGCTGGGCCGCGTTATGCGCGGAGGCGAATATTTTGGCGCAGGCCACCGGCTTGCGAAGATTGATTTCCTTGCGGAAGTAGACAAAATCATTGATCATCCGCTTGCCCGGACGCCAAATCCATTTGGCCTTCCACTGCTCCTGACGGAGCCCGGTATCGAAGAAGGCAATTTCGGATTGTGCCGGAATGCCTTGTCTGTCGGTTACCGCCACGCGCCACCAGTACCGTCTGCATCCTTCGAGGGAAGGACCGCTGTAGTCCATCTGCAGCCTGTTGCTGTCAGAGACTTCCTTCTCCCATATATCTCCCGAACCGCTAAGCAGCCGTTCATAGCTTGCTGCCACATATAGTCGTACGGATTCCGATCCCGCACCTCTCGAATCGCTGCCCAGACGCCATGAAAACCGGATTGCGCCATTATCGATCCCAAGCGGCTCCTTATGTCCATTCACTCTCAAATGATGCACAGTCAGCATAAATGGGTAATCCTCCTGACGGGTTCCTGTTTGGATTTTGCTTATCATTATAAAGCAGAGGAGGAAGCGGACATACCGGCGATTATGCTACAATTAGGGGTAGATTCCATCCTGCTTAAGGAGATGCTCGCGGCATGACAGGCATACCGGCAACCCTGAACGGCACATTTTATTGGAGAGACCAGCTCCCTCTATTCATAGCCAGAGAAAGGGAATCCTTCACGCTGCCCCTGCACGTCCATGACTTTGTAGAGATTGCCTATATTGCCGAAGGCAGAGGGGTCCATTACATCGGGAACGAGCGGCTTGATGTTGAACGCGGCGATATTTTTGTTATTGCGATCGGCACTCCCCATGTATTCCGCCCTATGTCCAAGGAGCAGGATCAGCGGCTGATTGTCTATAACTGCCTGTTTGAGCGGTCCTTTATCCGCCGGTTTCAGGATTCCATTCCCTCCACCATCGGGCTTGAGCGGATGTTCCATCTCGATCCATACCCCTATTACTATTACAAAGACAATCAGGATGAGATTCTTTTCATGATGGAAAAGCTGTTTATGGAATACTCGCTGCGCCTCTGCGGCAGTGAAATGATTTTGAGCGCACAGGTGCTTGAGCTGCTGTCTGTGCTTTACCGCTGCGAGCAGCAGGGAAGACTCCCTTCGTCAACCGTGAGCAAGCTGGAGCCCGTTTTCAAGCATATCCATTCGCATTATCACGGGAATGTGAAGCTGGAGGAGCTTGCTGCCCTGATTCATGTGAGCGTCAGCCATCTTCAGCGGTTGTTCAAGCAGTCCGTCGGCCAGTCTTTTACGGAATATATGCAGTCGCTGCGGATCGCCAAAAGCTGTGAGCTGCTGAGAATTGCTGCGTCTGTCCGTGAAGTTTCCATACAGGTAGGCTATAATGATATTAAATTTTTTCAGACCCTGTTCAAGAAAAAAACAGGAATGACGCCGCGTCAATACCGCAGCAAATATACTTCGAATTAGCTGCATGCCGTCATCCTGCTCATATAGCCGTATATCTGCCTGTTTAAATTTAATCGTTTGGAGTGAAGCATCTTGTCAAAACCGGGAAGAAATGATCCCTGCTACTGCGGAAGCGGACAAAAGTATAAACGCTGCTGCCTGGAGAAGGACCAGCTCGCGGAGCGCGCGGGACTGGAGGCAGCCCTCCCGGAGCCGGATCTTGATTATCACCTGTCCGTAGCCGAAATCCATTCGCTCATAGATGAAGACATGGTATGGCATAATGCCCTGTACCCCATGCTGGCCCATCATCTCACGGACGGGATGGAGCCGTATTTTGAGGAGCAGCACATTATTGAAGCGGTCAGTCTATGGAACGAATTCTCCAATGTGCAGAAGCCCCTTTTCCGCAAATTCGGAGCCTACTGCGCTGCGCTGGAATACCTGGTCTGCGAGGCGCACGGGATTATAATCACGCAAGCGGAGCTCGCGAAGAAATATCAGGTATCGGTTGCAACGATCTCCAAGCGGTTCCAGGAGCTCAATGAATTTGCCGAGAACCATTATGGCGATATGCTGGATGAATACGAGAATGGGGACCATGAAGACCTTGATCATGAGGTATTCCAGCTTCCGCCGCTTTCGCAGAAATCCAGAGATGCATTGCCGCTGAAATCGATCAAGCTGGCGGACGAGCTTCTCCAGAGGGCCGAACTGCAGCCGAATCGCAGGCAGCGGCTGGATCTTATTCAGCATCTGCTGGAACTGAACCCGTATTGTGCCGACGCATATTTGCTGCTGGCGGGGGCCACTTCCGATCCGGAGCAGGCTTATCTTTATTTGAGGCATGGTCTGCAAGCAGCGGAGCTTGATCTGGGTGAAGGATTTATCGCGGAGAACCGGGGGGATTTCTGGCTTATTGACGAGACGCGTCCCTTTATCCGGATCAAATTCGCCTATGCCGAGCTGTGCTGGGAATTGGAGAATCAGACAGAAGCGATCCATCATCTCGAAGATCTGCTGTCGCTGTCCCCGAACGATAGCGTGGGAGCCAGATATCTGCTGCTGGCCGTTTATCTGGACAGGAAGCGGCTGGATGATGCGGAGCGGCTGCTGGAGACCTATGAGGACGATATTGACGCTTCCTTCGCCTATGACCGCGTCATTCTCGAGTTTCTGCGCCATGGCAAGTCGGCCAGGCTGAAGATGCTCTACCGGAATGCGCGGAAAGCAAACAGGCATGTGCCGGATTATTTGCTTGGCTTGATGCCTTTGCCGGAGACGATGCCCGATCTGTACAGTCCGGGAGATTCCTATGAAGCCGCACTATATGTAAACAGCCACTTTCAGCTGTGGATCAAGCTGCCGCGGCTGCTCGAGTGGATGGCTGGCCAATAGGCCGGCCCGGAGGACGGCTCAAAGCGGAATCCTTTTCGCTCTGAGTCCGTCCTTTTTTACATTGACTTTCTTCGTGTGCGAACCTGATTGGACTTGGGCTCGGACTCCTCGCGGATCAGCCAATACATGGCATACTGCAGGACGGCCATGCTGACGAGCACAATCGGCAGCCATACGGAATCCAGATCCTTGGATAATACAATTAGCAGCGTAATGGAGACCACCCGCCCGGCGTTCAAAAAAGCCTCCCTCATCACCACGGATTCGACGCGCAGCTGGCCCTTGAGCGGCAGCTTGCCGATCAGCCGGTAATAATAGGAGGTCAGCGAATTGCCCACCAGCGGATTGCAGATAGAGAACATGATCATGAACAGCATAACGGTCCAGAGATGCACCTCAAACAGCAGGAAGGAAGCGCCGATGAGCACGCCCGTCGAGGTCATGAGCACATATTTGCGGGCCTGCTCCTTCTTCGCCTTTTTTGAAATGATATATCCGGTAATGACCGTCAGCGATGAGAAAAACACCCCTAAGTAGCCGACCCAGTCTTCCCTGCCCACGGTTTGCAGCAGCAATATATTCGGCAAAAACAGCATGATCCCCTGGAATAGGCCCATGACGAAAAACGCGATCAGCCCCTGCAGCCACAGTCTTTCCTTGCGCATCAAGAGGCCCATCAGACGCAAATGATAAGCCTTGTGATGCGAGGGAGAAGCCTTGATGCGGAAGCTGACAATGGCAGCCACAACGAACATGATGGAAGCGATGAGGAACGTCAGGATATAGCCTTGAAGCCCCTCGTTCATTTGTATAATAAAGCCTGCGAGCGCAGGCCCGATAAGTCCTGCGGTGCTGAACACGACCATGTTGATGGCCAGAAAGCGCAGTCGGTTGCTCTCGTTCGACACGTCATACATCAGTACCAGATACCCCGTCCAATAAAAGCCTCCCGCAATACCGTTGAAGATCGCGAACAGGATGTAATATTCCGCGACTTTCTCCTGTGCGATAACCACAAGCAGATAGAATACGGCGATCGTCGCAATGCCGAGGCGGTAAGTGACCATTCTGTCCTTGCGCTTGGCAATCCATCCGCCTGCTGCGAACGCAAGCGGAGTAAACAGGTAAACCACGATGTTGTATGTGCCGTTAACCGTCAGGTCCTGTGTCAGGCGCCATAGGTAAAGATTCAGGAACAACCCCGACATCGAGGCCCCGAACTGGAAGCAGCCGTGTACGAACAAAGCGGTAATCGCTTCATTATTCAGCCTGTACTGGGGCTCGATACCTGTACCTCTTGAGAAATTCAATCTGAACCGCGTGCTCGGCTGCATCAACATTCGCCCTCTCCAATGTAAACAATACCTAATATTGTATCACAGCGGAAAGCGCTTTTATTTCCTTTCTCCAAGTGATTTTGGCCGGGAAAAAGGCTTCCATCCCGATATGGACCGGAATATGCGGGAAAACAGGCTGTTTTTGCGGCGGCAGAGATAAATACGTCTCCTATTTGGATCCCATTCATCGCATCTTTATTTTCTCTCCTTGTCGCATCTTATTCATAGAGCTATATGGCCTTTCATGTTACAATAGCCGATAGATTCCATGTCACTGACCTAACCTGTTCGGATCGCCGCTTATACACCGGAATTATCTATCATGGATGATGGAGGCTGCTTCGTGAACTCAGAAGAATCCAGAACACAGCCAGCCAAACGCTGGAACAGCCTGTTGCTGCTGCTTGTTGTTTTTGTCGGCTTCCTGGTCTTCGGTTTCTCGGAGAACAGCAAGGGACCCGCTCTCCCCGGAATGCAGGAGGATTTCGCTCTTGATGAATGGCAAATCGGGCTGCTGCTTTCCTTGAACTCGCTCGGCTATTTGCTGGCATGCAGCTTTACGATTGTGCTGACGAATAAACTCGGACTGCGCTTTGCGATGCTTCTGGCCTTTGGTTCCATGGCCGTGTCCGGCGTCTTTATGTTTCTCTCCCACAGCTATGCGGCATTGTCCGCCTCTTATTTTCTGATGTATATCGGCAACGGCATACTGGAGATCGGTCTTGCTCTTCTAACAGCGCGCATATTCATTAAAAATACCGGCATGATGATGAATCTCTCGCATTTCTTCTACGGTCTCAGCTCGGTGGTGGCTCCACTATTCGCCTCCATGCTGATGGGAGTGCATCTGTTCGATATGACCTTAAGCTGGGGCGGCATGTATCTGATCATGATGTCTTTGTCCATCATCCCGATGATACCCGCTTTGTTCGCGGCCTTTCCCAGGGACACCGTAGCGGTGGAGGATAGAGTCTCCTACGCCTCCTACATGAAAGACCCTGCAGCCTGGCTGATTGTCGGCATTCTCTCGTTCGGGGTCATCTCGGAGCTTGCCGTCGGCGGCTGGCTGGTTAATTTCCTGGAGAAAGCCTACGACTGGACCCCTACGGCCGCTGCCGGCATGCTGTCCGCCTTCTTTATCTGTTTTACGGCGGCGCGGCTTGTGCTTGGGCCTGTAACCGACAAGATCGGCTTCATACGATCGCTCATCATTTTCTCCGGCAGCTCCGGAATCTGCACCATTGCAGCCATTGCGGCCGGCGAGCCCGGCGCGTTCCTGTTCGCGCTGGCCGGCGCCGGCATCGCCCCGATCTATCCGACAGTTATGGCTTACCTGGCCCGGTACTACTCCCGCAGCAGCGATACCGCCATTACCTTCACCGTCACGATGATGGGCATCGCCAGCATCATTGGCAATCTGCTGATCGGTGGAATCACGGAATGGACCAAGGACCTGTTCACGCAGGAGGACGGCTCCGGCATGGGACTGCTGCGCGGCCTGCAGGCCGGATATCTGTTCATCGCCCTCTGCGCGCTGCTGTGCATGTTGATCAGCGTGCTTCTGTACCGGTATCTGCACAAACGCGGCGGCGCGATTTAAGCGGGGATTATTCAGACTCCGCTTTGATTAGGCAAAGGCCTGATCTGTACCTCGAAGCTCTGCTTGCCCGGCTGAATCAGATAAGCGTCCAGTGTCGGCGCGTAACCGCAGCTGTGGTTGCCGATTCCGCTCTGCGCCATATCCAGCTTGACGACCGTCTCATCCAGCCTTGTCAGCAAATGAACATGCCGGGTCCGGGTCAGGTCCTCCGTGGAATAATGATGTGCGCTCATATCCAAATAGCCCGGACTGCTGAAGTGCAGGCCGCTCCCCCCGGCACTGGTCAATGCCGCCCAGCGCACCTCGGACTTGTTTCCGTTCTCCTGCGGTTTGATATAGGGGACGAACTGCTCCTCAACCGTGCCTGCATAAAGGCCAAGCTTGCCGCTCTCCTTGCGGTCGGAGTAGCATTCATGCGGTCCTCTGCCAAGCCATGATAACTGATCATACCCGCCGGGCATTCTCAGCTCCAGCCCGAACCTTGGAAGCGGCGGGAGACCTTCCTTCTTCGGCTCAACTGCACCCTCCAGATGAACTTCCCCGCTGCTGAAGAGGGTATAAGCGAGCATCGAGTGAAAAGCAGGCGGCTCTCCCCTTGCGCCAACCACGCCTTCAACTTGAATGCGGACCGTCCCGTCTTCCCGGATTTGCACCTCCGTGCCGCGCCCCCACGTAATGAGCCTGTCGTAGCCCGCCTTGACCCATTCTTTTGCCAAGTGCACATCATTATCGACCGGCGCACGCCAGAAATTCAGCTTCGGACCAGCCAGCAGCAGCGCATGCCCTTCGTAATCCCATGACTGGATGGAACCATCCAGCTTGCTGAGGCGCCAAGTGAAATTCTCCCCTTCCACTGACACAGACCGGGGAGTTTCGCTGACAGAGAGCAGCCTGTTTGCCGCAGAGGCAGCTGATGAGGCGGATTGCGGCTTTACGGTGACCGCCTGCACAGGTGCGGAGCCGGATTGCGGCTTTGCGGTGACCGCCTGCACAGGTGCGGAGCCGGATTGCGGCCTGCCGGCGGCTTCCTTCGCAGATGCAGCAGCTGTGAGCTTGGCCGCTTTTGGCCCGACGGGCAGGTCCGACCAGGCAATTTCATGTCCCGCCGGTGCCCAGGAAGTATCGCTGCGCAGGGTGAAACGGACATGTAGCCAATATTCAGAAGCAGGGTCGAAGTCGGTGCAAACCAGGGGGAGAACAGCCTGCTCCTCCGCGCCCGCCGCCGTATGCAGACGGGGAAGCTCGCCTTGTTCCAGGACAACGCCGCTGCACAGCAGCATCCATTCGCCCTGCAAATGCTCCAGAGTGAGGAAGTCGTACCGGTTGTAAATCAGGATGAGGCCTGCCGCCGCGTCCACTGCTTTGATTTTGACCGGCTCAATGACCTTCTTGTATTCCAGAATGGAAGCCTTCGGACTCCGATCCGGAAACAGCAGCCCGTCCAGGCAGAAGGAGCCGCTGTGCGGCTCATCCCCGAAATCGCCGCCGTAAGCGTACCATTCCTCTCCATTCTCGCCGCTCCGCAAGACCGCCATATCCGTCCACTCCCAGATCAGCCCGCCGATCAGCCGCGGATAGGTGTAGACCGCCTCCCAGTATTCCTTCAAATTGCCGGTTGAATTGCCCATCGCGTGACCGTATTCGCACATGAGAAAAGGACGGCTGTCGCTCTTGCGCCCTTCTTCAATCAATGTCCCGACCGCCGGATACATGGAGCTTACAATGTCGACGACAGGAGCTTCATAAGCGCGCTCATAATGAATCAGCCGGGTGGGATCGTAGGCCCTGATCCATTCCGCCATCGCATCGTGATTCGGCCCGTAGCCGGACTCATTGCCGAGCGACCAGATGATGACGGACGGATGATTTTTGTCACGCTCGACCATCCTTTTGGCACGGCTAATGAAGGCTTCCTTCCATTCCGGCTGCTGCGCCAGGAAGCTTTCATTGCCGATAAAATGAAACCCGTGCGTCTCCAGATCCGTCTCATCGATGGCATAAAGGCCATATTGATCGCATAGATCCAGCCACCTTGTGTCGTTGGGATAATGAGAGAGGCGGACGGCGTTCATATTATGCTGCTTCATCAACGCAATATCCTGAATCATCGATTCCATCGAGGTCACATAACCCCGGCGGGAATCAAACTCATTGCGGTTGACGCCTTTGATGATTACCGATTGTCCATTCACCAGCAGCCTGCCGTCCTCAATCCGGATATCGCGAAAACCGACCGCAATCCGCTTCACTTCCTGCAGCAGTCCGCCCGCATCGAATAAGGATAGCAGCAGGGTATACAGATACGGCGTTTCGGCCGTCCAAGTCCTGGGCGCAGAGACCGATTCGCTGATCGGGATGATCAGCTCCTTCTCTCCGTCCGGGAACTGAACTGCCTCGCTGCGTGACACGACTGGATGATGTTCGGCGTCAAGCAGTGCCAGCTGCAGCGTCCAGCCGCTTCTGCTATACCCGCTGCCAGCCGCAAGTTCCGCCACATTCAGCCTTATGGTCAGCTCCGCCTCCTCCAGAGATTCATCCAGCCGGGTTTGGACGAAGGCGTCACGAACAGTCACAGCAGGTAAAGCGAGCAGGTACACGTCGCGAAATATCCCGCTCAGCCGCCATTTATCCTGTGATTCGAGATAGCTTCCATCGCACCATTGATAGACCTGCACGGCAAGAATATTGTCGCCGGGAACGAGGAAGCGGGTTATATCGAATTCGCTGTGAAAATGGCTTCCCTGGCTGTATCCCGCCGGCTCTCCATTGATCCACAAATGAAAGGCTGAATCCACGCCTTCGAACATAAGACGGATCTCCCTGTCCGCCCAACTGTCTTTCACCCGAAAAGCCGTGCGGTAGCAGCCGACAGGATTATTTGCCGGCACATGCGGGGGATCTACGGGGAACGGGTACGGGCAGCTGCTGTAATGCGGAATCCCCCAGCCATGCATTTGCCAGTTACCCGGCACCGGAATTTCGGACCAGCCGTTATCGGAATAAGTCCGGGCCATAAAATCCCCCGGCGCCATATCTGGAGACTCCGCATAATGAAACCGCCAGTTCCCGTTCAACAATTGAAAATAAGCGGAAGCCTCGCGTTTCCCCTGAAGCGCCGTATCAAGCGACTCATAAGGAATCAAATCCGCATGCGGCTCCACCCTGCCGCGCTGCTGCACGGCCAGATTCGCCCAGTCCGGCAGCGGTTTCTTCGTCATATCCATCCTAAATCCGTCCTTTCATAGCAGAGATGTTCTTCACAACGGTGACAAGCAGACAATCGGCTACCGCCGTCCTCTGCCGGCGAAGCGAGTTTCTTCCGGACTATCAGATAAAGGGCCGATAGCCCCTCCTTGTGCGGGAGGCGTCTAATCAGCCCTTCATTAAACCGTAATTAACGACCATGCAGAACCTGCTCGAAAAAACGCTCGCCGCCGACCTGACCGCCCTTCAGCACCAGCTCCAGCCCGTCATATACCGGATCCGCAGAGTAAGCCCGGCACAGCGGCCCGCCCGGCGTCAGCGCGGCCATACATTCAAGAGCGGAGATGTTTAATTCGCGCATGACATAGCCCGAGGTGTCGCCCCCGGCGATCAACAGACGGGTCAATCCCGTTTCGGCGATCAGCCGCTTGGCCAGCACGCCCAGCTCCATTCCGAGCAGGCGGCTGCTCTCCTCGGAGCGGATCCCAAGCTCCGCCAGCGTCTCCCGCAGTTCGCCGATGCTAGCGTCGCTTGGGCCCATAGCGGAGTAAAGCACGACGCTGCCGCCGCCTGCAAGCAGGCTGCGGGCCTCCTCCATCAGCTGTTCCCGCGCCGCTTCAGCCCGTCCGGGATGGATCAGTTCATGCACAGGTACGCGGATTCCGGCAAAACCCGCCCCCAGCGCGTGCTTGATCTGCGTTTCCGTTACAGGCGAGCAGCTGCCCGATACAACGAGCAGCTTGTTAACCGGCTGCGCGCAGTCCTCTCTGGATGCCTGCTCCGGAAGCAGTCCCTCCGCCTTCCAGCATGCGCCAAGCGCGTATTCCACGCCGGAGGAACCGATCACAAAAAGACTTTCATCGGCCGGCAGCCTGCCTGCCTCTTCCCAGATCAGCCTGCCTGCTGTTTCCAGCCGCTGCTCATCCAGCACATCGAAGAGAAGAAGGGCCGGCTGCCCGGCTGCCAGCTTGCTCTCCATATTCCCGCGCACTTGCGGCAGCGGACCTTCAAGCTCAGTTATGTCCATCAGCGCCATGGGAAGCTCCGTTTGCCGCTGCAAATGCAGACGAAGATCGGCCTCATCCATCGGTGTTACCGGATGCCGCGACATCGTGGGATGCCGGTCCAGCCGATGGACCGTCCCGCCCCCCGCCGCATAATGATGGCCGAACAAGGTATATCGCTTCAAATAAGGAACACCCACAAGCAGCGGAATATAACGGCCGCCGAATACCCCGCGTCCGATTTCGGCCGCTTTGCCGATGCTCCCGGCATGCGGCAAGGAATCGAAGGTTGAGCAAACCTTGTAATGCACGACGGCTGCTCCCGCAGCTTTCAGCGTCTCGAAGATCGGGTTCAGTTCCCGTTCCATCTCATCCGGCGTGAGCGACCTTCCCACCCCCGCAACGCCAAAAGCATCCATCTTCACAAAGCGCCCGTCTTCCAGCTGTTCAGACGTGGGCGGTTCCAGAAACAGCACCGCCTTGAGGCCCGCCCGGAACAGCGATTCCAGTACATCCGTCGATCCGGTAAAATCATCGCCGTAATAACAGAGAAGCCGGCGGCGCTGTTTCCCGCCGGCATCGATGGACATCCCGATTGTCCATGCCTCATGAGGTGTGACCGTTGTCTGCATCCGCGAGGATGCATCCGCAATCCGGGCGTCCCGGGATGCGTCCATCATCCGGGCATCCCGGAGATTGTCTGTCGTGCGCGTTCCCAGAAAGATGTCCGTCGTCTGCGATTCCCCGGATGTGCTTGCAGTCCTTCTCCCTTGTGTGTCCCGCCGTAATTCCTGCGCCTCCAGCTGACTGGTGCGCTCCTGATCACTACGTTGTTTCTGACGCCCATCATGGACCTTCTCTTCGTTCATACGCTCAAGGCCGCCTCCTTGCTGCCGCTGCACCATACTGCTGTTCAGCTTCTTCCGTATTTCTCGATTGCCCGCTTCAGCGCCGGATGCTTCAGCGCATACTCATTCAGTCCGATGCCCTGCACCGCCGCTTCCCAGCCAAGCTTCATGCTCTGGAATCCGGCTGCCGGACCATCGGGATGGGCCAGCATGCCTCCCCCGGCCAGATGCATCACATCAACGGACCGGATCGCTTCATAGGTTGCCGGAGCGCTGCCCGCCCACTGGGCAGAGGAGACGACAGGCATGGTCTCATAGCCGCCCAGAAGAGGGGCCGCGCAGGCTTGAATCGAACGGACAACCGACTCATTGCTCTCATAGAACTTGCTGTTCAATCCGTTGACGTGAAGATGATCGGCCCCGGCCAACCGGCACAGCTTCTGGAATGCTGTAAATTCCATCCCCAGAAGCGGCGAGCGGGTCATTAACCCCCACTGATTGCGGTGGCCATGGATCGGCACTTCACTGTAGCTGCTTAGATGCGCCAGGCCCGCAAGCCCGATACTCATGATGCTGACCATGACACAGCTGCCGCCTGCTTCCACCACGACCTCGTGGTGGCGGCGCATCTCCTCGATATCCCCGGTGATGTTAAAGGCATACATCAATTTGCGGCCCGTCTTGTCGGCAGCGCGTTCCACCGCTTCCATGACCGCCTTCACCTTCACTGCAAGCGGAGCATAGGGCGGATTGGCATTCAGCTCATCGTCCTTGATAAAATCCATCCCTGCCAAGGCCATGTCGCCGACAAGCTGCTGCAGGTCCTCCATGGCAAGGCCGATGCTCGGCTTCACAATCGTGCCGAGGATCGGCCTGTCATAGACGCCGGCAAGCCTGCGGGTTCCGGCTATGCCGAATTTCGGCCCCGGATAGCGGTCCGCGAACGCCTGCGGCAGCTCCAGATCCATCAGCCGCAGGCCGGACAGCTCCTGCAGCTCATACAGATTGCCCGCAACCGCCGACATCAGGTTGGGAATCGAAGGCCCGAAATTATGCAGCGGGAAGGATACGCTGATGAGGCCGCGATTATAACTGCCGTCATGTCCGGCAGGCAGCTTGGCCCCGGGCAGCGATGGCTGAGCGCTCTCGCCCTGCGGCTCTATACGCTCGATTCTTGCTCCATGCAGCTCCTTGAGCCGCGCGGTTTCTCCCGGCACTGCCGTGAATGTGCCTGTCGACTGCTCGCCTGCGATCACTTCGGCTGCCCGTTCCAGCGAATAAGGCGTCTCGACCAGATAGACTGCCGTGACACGGTCGCTGCTTACATGAAGTTCCTTCATACCCTCAGACATGGCGCTCTTCCTCATCCAACCGGTCAAGCACCTCTTTCACCTGCTGGACACCCAGGCGCGGGCTGGATAGCACCGGCTTGCCCGTAGCATCCGCGAGCGCCTTCTCCATTCTGGCCATCGAGCCCTGCGCCAGCACCAGCACATCGGCATCGTTGCAAACCCGAATGGCGGTCTCAAGCAAAATGCGGTCATGCTCCTCGGGCTGTCCCCCTACCAGAGCATCGAAGGCGCCCTCGGCCAGTCCGCTGATAAGCGTGACGGATCGGCCTGCGAGCTCCGCCTGCTTGCCGATCAGGCGAAGCGTCGGGTCCAGGGTGGAAGGCAGCGTCGCCAGCACTGCAATTCTGTCATAGAAAGCGGCGGCAGTTGCCGCCATCGACTCGTCGATTTTGACAATTGGCACTCCGATCAGCTTGCGGGCGTCATCCGCGATTTCACCGACGGATGAGCAGGTGTTCAGAATCACGTCCGCGCCCAGTTCTTCCCCGTTATGATAATACTGCACCAGCCTCCGGGCGACGCCGGGCGGGACATGTCCCGCCTTCACCACATCGCCGATCAGACTGTCGTCGATAATGTTAACCAGCCGGCAATCCGGCAGCATTTCCTTGAAAACCGCCTTCAGCGGCTCGGCCAGACCCTGGCCTGTATAAATAGCTACAACCGTTCTCATCCCTGTCGTTCCCCTCTCCTGATGCAGCGGATTTCCTGCTGCCCGAGTCCGCGCGTGAGGCAGACCTCCGGGCATAACCGGGTCCTGGCCTCTGCGGCTCATATTTGTTACTGTCCGGTCCAGAAAGCTTCTGAATTCAGTCGGTATTATCTCAGACGAATCGCCCCAAGCCTGTCGCATCGGGACAGAACACCTGTCGCAGCACCGGGCAATCCGTCCCATTGCAATGGATCATTGCTGCCAGTCTCATCGCATTGAACTATCCGTGACAGCCTCATTGCAATGGACCATTGCTGCCAGTCTCATCGCACTGGACTATCCGACGATTCCTCCATACCGCGGCGTCCCGGTCGGGCCGCATCGCCGGCATCTCCGTCAATAAGCGCCATTATCCTTTGACCAACACCCCTACCAGACAAACTCCCGCTCCAGTCGGCGGTAATCTCCCTCCTTCAGCGGCGCCTCATCGTATACCTTGCGGCCGCTGTAGAAGGGATGCTGGGTTCCCTTCGGCGAAATATTCACGACATCGTCGCCCCGCCAATGCGTCTCGAAGGTTTGGCCAATGGCGTTCTCAATCGTTGTGCGCGAAGACAGCGGGAACGTAACCGTAATCGTCTCGCCGGCCTGCGCGGCCCCCAGCGTTAGAAAATGCTCATTGACCCACATGCTGGAATCGCTGCCGCGGCCGCTGACTGCCTCGCTGCCTTCACGCTCGCGCACATAGCTCACCTTGGCATAACCTGCCCATTCCGGAATCCGTATCTGGAGCCGTGGAAGATCGCGGTGAATATGCAGTACAACCTTTCCCTCATGCGGCAAATAGCTGTCCACATCCAGCCATACCGAGCCGCGGTTCAAGAGAAAATTGACGCTGATTGCACCGTTCTTCTCGGTAATCGTATTGCTCCATCCCATAAACAAGCCGCGCGTTCCGGAGCCGAGGCAGCAAATTTGCAAGTCATTCGTATGCCCCCGGCCATGGCTCACATCGCAGCAGAAATCATTTGGCGCCGAATAGCCGGCGAACGCGCCGCGCGTACGCTGGGCGATATTATGATGCGTAAGCCATCCCGGAACATCGCCGGAACGATCGTCGGCTTCCTTCACCCAATCCATCTCCAGCAGCTGCGACTCGGTCAGGTGGTTGCGGATAAAACGCTCAACCGTTCCCCAATATTTGGTGTAGCCGCTCTTGGCGAGCGTGATGCCCGTTGCGATCAGATCGACCAGCGAGCAGGTCTCATGCTCATAGGCCTGCTCTTTCAGGTCCCCAGGGGTCCATCCAAAAGCCGTGCATTTGGTTAATGCCCATTCATAGCTTTTGTTGACCCAGCTGATCAGCGCGGCATCGCCGGTGAACACGCCAAATCGCGCGATGGCATCCAGCGTGCCAAGACGCGTATGAAAATGTCCGCTGCGATAGGCAAGCGCATCATTAAAGCTTCCGTCCTCGTTGAACACGCCGCTGCGCTGAACAATAAGCGCGGTAAAGTACTGGCACAGCTCAAAGGCATCCTGGTTGCCGGTCAGCTCATGATATTTCAGCAGGGGCATGACAAGCCTGCCGCAGAATGCCGCCGGATCGGGCGCAAGCCGCAGCAGCATGGCGTTTTTGGACGGCCAGCCCTCTTCCTTGTACTCGGATGCCGGATAGTACCACACATCCCGTTCCTTGATCGCGATGCGCTTCAGCGCCGCCACATGCTTATCCGCCACTTCCTTAACCTTGGGATCGCCTGTTTCCATGAACCAGGTGGTGAGGGACAAAATGACGGCTCGCTGATCGATAAGATTGGCATTGGGCTCCCAGCTTCGATTGGGATTCATCTGCCTGTAGCTGAGGCCGTCCTCATGGAAGAAAGAGAGAAAATTAGCGCGGTACTGCGCCTCCTGTTCTGTGCCGATCGTCTCGCCGGACATATGCCGGGCCAGAATAAATCCATCGATCATGCGGCCGTGGGAGGAACCGTAATCCCAATCCCCGTGTGTCAGGTTGGCAGGATCGGTCATTAGATTGGCGGCAAAAAAAGGTATACCGTTAAAGTCCTCGTCCGCCATTCCCATAATGGCATTCAGGGCATGGCCGGCGCGTTCCTCCAGCATCAGCGTATCCGGTATTTGGCGTGTTTTCATCATTGCTGCCTCCTTGTCGTTAATGTGAGCCCGAGTGGCGGTAATCGCCAATGGTTTTGCCCGTCTTCTTCTTGAAGATCTGGCTGAAATAGCGGTAATCCTCGTAGCCGACCAACTGTGCGATTTCATAGTTTTTGTAGCCGGGGATTTGCAGCAGCTCGATCGATTTGCGGATACGGGTATCCGTGAGATAGTCGACAAAATTGCTGCCTGTCGTTTTCTTGAACAGCCTGCTCAAATAATCCGGGTTCAGGTAGCGGCTCTCGGCAATCTGCTGCAGTGAAAGCGTCTGGTCATAATGGGTCTGAATCAGCCTCTCCACCTCGCGGACAATCTTCTCCCCCTGGTTGTCGCCCTGCTGCTCATAATAATGCAGTACCGCCGGTATAATCTCCCGGGTGAACACGGCTTTCACCGATGCGGCGTCATTGCGGTTAAGGAACAACTCGGACAACGCAAGCGAAAAGCTGCCGCACAGCTCAGCCAGGCTTTTCTCCGCCGTTTGCAGCTGCTTCTCAATGGAATGAATCAGAATGGATGCTCCCCGCTGCAGCTGCCCGACCGTCATTTCCGGTCCTGACAAGGCGGCGAAAAGCTTCTCGAATTCCTGCCGGGCGGCTTCTCCGTTGCCGATCTGCAGCGCGAGGAGAAAGCTCTGCTCCAGGTGATGCGGGTAAACGAAGGCTCCGGCGGCTGCGGTCTCCCGCGCCGGGAGCACAACGCCGCAATCGCCAAGCCTTTTGTCCGCCAGCGCTTTTCGCGCCTGCAGGTAAGCCTGCCGAAGCTGCTGCGGACGGTCCGCCTTCCCGCTGACGCCGAAGCTTACGCTGATTCCGCAGGCTTGCTTCAGCCTGCTCTGCACATCCGCAAGCAGCACAGACAGCTCCGGCTGAGACAGCCGGCCGGCGGCTATTGTGGCCACGAGCTCCCCGCTTCCTCCCGCAGACCGGGTCAGGGCAAAGGCCCACTGGCCGCCGAAGAAGAAAGCGCGCGATTGAGCAAGCTTTTCCTCCATACAGGCAAGAAGACGCTGCGGATCAGTGTTATCATCCGCATAGCGGTCCGGCTTGCCCACCCAAACGGCAAATTCCCCTTCCCTCCAGCAGGCGGGAATCCCCTCATCCGTCTCTTCCTCTCTGGCTTGCTCCTGTGCGGCTGTCGCATCCTCATGGAACAGCGCCTGCGACAGCCAGGTTTCAAGCTGCCCGTCCGTTGCCCTGCGCTGCATCTGCTCCTGCCGGTCAAGCTGCTCCAGCTGCGCCAGAGCCTTCTCCAGCACGCCAGCAAGCTCATCCTTCTTCACCGGCTTCAGCAAATAATCAAAGGCGTTGTGGCGGATCGCTTCCTTGGTATATTCAAAATCCGAATAGCCGCTGACCACGATCGTGAGCAGCCTGGGCAGGGCGCGGCTCAGCATGCCAAGCAGCTCTTTGCCGTCCAATCCCGGCATCCGCATATCCAGAAACAGGAGGTCAGGCGCAAGCTCAAGCGCCATCTGATAGGCATCCTCGCCATCGCCCGCCTCTCCGGCCAGTTCAAGACCCAGCCGCTCCCAAGGGATGGACTGGATCAGGCCCCGGCGAATCCAGCGTTCGTCATCCACAACCATTACACTGCGCATCTCCTGCTCCTCCCTTGGCGGCTAGCCTTTCAATGACCCGGCTGTCAGTCCGTCGATAATAAAACGCTGCAGCAGCAAATAAATAATCAGCACCGGCGCAACGACGATGACCATAAAAGCAAACACAATGCCCCAGTTCGTGCTGTATAAGGAGACAAAGTTGTATATTTGCAGGACGATCGTCCACTTGGTGCTGTCCGTTACGAGATAGAACGGCCCGAAGAAATCATTCCACACCGAGACCATGACCACGATGGTGACCGTGACCAGAATCGTTACCAGCAGCGGCAGGATGATTTGGAAATAAAGCCGGAAAAATCCGCAGCCCTCCAGGAGCGCCGCCTCATCCAATTCCCGGGGAATCGACTTCATGAAGCCGACCAAGAGAAACACAGAGAAGGGCAGCAGGACAGCCGTATAATACATAATGATGCTGAAATACGTGCCTTTGATATGCAAATCGCCCATCAGCTTGATGGTCGGGATGATCGATACCGGGACGATGAGGCCCATAATAAAAGCGTAATAGACGCCCTGCAGAAATCGGCTGTTGCGCCGCTGAATCACAAACGCCGCCATCGAAGCGCACAGGTTCACGCAGACAATGACGAGACCGGAGATCAGCACGCTGTTCTTGAAGCCCCGCAGAATATTCGCCTGGTCATAGACATCCGCATAGTTCTTAAACACCCATTTGCCCGGCAGGTTAAAGCCAAACAGCGCGGACTCGCGGATATCCTTGACCGAATTGATCAGAATCATAATAAAGGGAAGCAAAATAACAAGCGCCAGCAGGATGGCCACAACCTCAAGCGCGATCAGCCTTCCGCTTCTTTGCATCACAGTTCAACCTCCCTTTTCTTCATCGCCATCAGCACGGGAACACCGATCGCGGTTACGAGGACGAACAGCAGAAGATTAGCCGCCGTTGCCGATCCCAATTCACCGAGACTGAACATTCTGCGGATATACGTGTTGAATACCTCCGTCGAGTAGCCCGGACCGCCGTCCGTGAGCACCATCACCATCTCGAACACCTTCATGGAACCGATCAGCGACAGCAGCACATTCACCGTAAACGCAGGCGCCAGCAGCGGAAATACAATATGCCGGAAGCGGCTCCAGTAGTTGGCCCCGTCAATCGAGGCCGATTCGGTCAGATCCTTCGGAATAAACTGCAAACCGGCCAGATATACCACCATCGAGAACCCGGCAACTCGCCACAGATCGGTGGCAACAACGGAGAACAAGGCATATTTGGGATCATTAAGCCAATCCTGCATGAGGAAATCCAGGCCAACCGCATCCAGTATCTGATTGACGATCCCATGCTCCGGGTGGTAAATCGCGCGGAAAATATATCCGATAATAAGCGGCGCAATCACATACGGCATGAAAAATACCATCCGCAGCAGATTGCGCAAAGCCAGCTTCTCGTTCATGACAAGTGCCAGCGCGATGCCCAGCACATTCTGCAGCACCGTCACCGCAGCCGCAAAGATAAGCGTATTGAGCAGCGCCGTCTTCAGCCGGGGCTCATGAAACAGCGCCGCGTAGTTGTCAAAGCCGATGAACTTGATCGTATCCGCATTGATATTCCAATCGGTAAAGCTGTAATACACGCCTGACAGAGTAGGCACGATAAAGAAAATCAGAAAGATGACAAGCGCCGGATATACAAAATAAAGCGGGTATTTGCGTCTCTCCATGCCACCCCCTCCTTTGCTTTCATTAGGCTGAGGCCGACTTGGGCTTAAGCTTGCACAGCTGTCGGCCCTAGTCGCCTTCTGTTCCTTTTATGTTTGGGGGACGTTAATTTGCTCTAGGGTGAAGCTTATTCGAAGCCTGCCAGACGTTTGGCTTTGCCATCCTTCTGATAATTGTCGGAGAACTCATTGATCGCTGCGTCCACATCGCCGCTCAGGAAGAAATTTTGCAGCGTTTTGGCGAAATCCCCGAAGGAGGCCGTCAGACGGTTCTGTACATTCACCTTCGATTTTCCGTCATCGATGAACTTTTGCACCGTTTCCTGCACCGGGTACAAGACGCTTGTCGCATCCTTGAAGATCGGAATGCCCGGGTGGTTCGCATAGAACATATTGACGCTATCCTTCTCAATCATGAACTTCACCAGATCCACAGCCGCATCGTAATGCTTGGACTTCGTCGGAACCATCAGCTGGTTCGGAGGCGTAATCATTGCAGTGCCTTCATCCGTATCCGAAGGGAACGGGAAGAAGCCCAATTTGTCCGTAACGAACTCTTTGCCGAATTTCTTTTCCATTTGAGGCACAATGCCGTCAAGCATGAACGCCATCGCAACCTTGCCGTCGCCCATTTCATTCTGCAGCTCATCGTAAGTGCCAGCCATGACATTCTTCTGGAACAGATCCAGATCCTTCAATTCCTTCTGTTTCTCGAACAGCGTCTTCAGCTCGGGAATCTCATTCAGCTTAAGCGCATTGGCGTTCAGCTTGTTGACACCCTCGTCGCCAACGGCCGGATCTACATCCGACACCCAGCCTGTAAAATAAAAGACCTGCGACGGCCAGCCGTCTTTGACCCCTTCATAGAAAGGCGTAATGCCCGCCGCTTTGATTTTCTTGGCGATTTCAATCAGATCGGCGTAATTCTTCGGCGGCGCAACGCCCACTTTGGCAAAAACATCTTTATTGTAAAATACACCCATCATGCCGGTATTGCCGAAAGGAACGCCGTAAACCTTGCCATTCGTATCCGTCTGGAACTCCTTGATCGACTCGATAACGTTATCCCACACGCCCGCTTCGCCCGACCAGTCCTTCAAGGTCTCGTCAGCTCTGAGCTTGACATACTGCTTCGTTCCCGGCTGCATGAGAAACAGATCGGGGAAGTCGCCGGTGGAGAAGCGCGTCTTGATCAGGTTGTCATAATCGCCTCCGGGCAGGGCCTGCAGCTCCACCTTGTTGCCGGTCTTCTGCTCGTAAGCCTCGAAAATCTTCGTATACGGCACCGTATCCTCCGTATTGGAGATTACAAAGGACAGCGTAACCGGATCCTTCGCCTTCTCTCCTTCATCCGCTCCTGCCGCATTGTTTGCCGGTGCGTTGGAAGCGTTTGCCGAATTGCCATTGTTTTGCTGGTTGTTATTGCTGCTTCCGCAAGCGGCCAGCGACAAGACAACAAGGCAAATCGTCAATAATGCTGCTGCAGTCTTCATTTTTCTCAATTTGGACACCCTCTCGATAGTTGAGATCGCTTACATCCTCATTATAAGGAAGCGCTTTCCCCCGCCCTATCCACGATTTTGACCCAAAATGTTGAATATTCTTACTTTTGCCGGAGGCCTGCAGCTGTTTATTTCCCCGATGCCTCCGTCAAGCCTCGGGGAATAACAGAGTAATCGTTGTTCCTGTCCCCTTCCTGCTCTCGATCGAGAACTCGAAATGAGCGCCATAGCGGATCGCATATCTGGCATATACATTGCCGATTCCGATTCCTCCTTCAGCCGCCGAGGCTGTGAACGGCTCCTGATGAAGCGGGTGGCCCAGCCTGGTGCGAAGCTCGCCCAGCCGCTTCTCGGATATGCCGACTCCGTCGTCGCTGACCGTGAGGCGGAGCCGCTCCCCTGCAGCCGCTGCACAGATGCGGATGGTGCCTTTGCCCCGCTTGCGCTCGATGCCGTGGAAGACGGCGTTTTCCACCAGCGGCTGCAGGGTCATTTTCAGCAGGGGGAAACGGTATGCATCCTCTTCGATATCCAGCTCGTAAGCAATCTTGTCCTCGAAGCGGATGCCCTGGATTTTCATATAGGCGTCAATCTGCACCAGCTCCTCCTGGAGCGTGACGATTTCGTCGCCGGTTTTCGTGTTGTAGCGGAACATATCCGCGAGCGCCTGGGCCATCTCGCCGATATCATTGACTTTATAGTAATCGGACATGGCCCGAATGCTGTCCAGCGTGTTATACAGGAAGTGGGGATTGATCTGCGAATAGAGCATGGCCAGCTCCACTTCCTGAAGCTTGATCTGGTTCATGTATTTGGTTTCAATCAGATGCTGCAGCTCATCCTGCATCGCGTTGAAATTGCTGGCGATTCTGCCGATTTCGTCATTGCGCCCCACCTCCAGACGGATGGAGAAGTCCCCCCGCTTGATCCGGTTTACGGTTTTGTAGACGTTCAGGATCGGCCTTGTTATGCTGCGCCCGAACAGCAGCGAGATCAGAAAGGTAACGACAAATGCGATAATGGCGGTAGCGATAACGGTTGTCTTGATCCGGTTGAGCGGACCGGTAATGTCACTTCGCGGCATGACCAGCACGGCTTTCCAGTCCGAGTAGGCCGAACGGGTATACGAGACGAGCAGGTCGTCCTTGTCATTCTTCTTATACCAGAACTTCCCTGTATCATCGTTCATCCGGCTGAGAAGTGCGGTATCGGACTCATATTGCGAGCTGTCAGCCGAGGCGTACACGAGCTTGTTATTTTCATCCAGAATCAAAATGCTGCTGTGCGGCGAAAGCCCGTCATTCTGCCCGATACTGCTGAACAGATCAGCGGCATACTCCACACGGACCACAATGAACCGGTCGGGATTGGAGAAGTCACGAATGAGAATGGATGAAGAGTATGCGGTTTGCTTGGCGGCGCCCGGCGCGCTGTCTCCGACCTCTCCGCTGAAGAACACCTCTCCGTCCTTCATCACGGTGCGCAGATACCATTCCGAATTCCGCACCTGTGCGGCGCTTTCCGGCTTGAAATCATCCGAAGCTCCCATAAGCTCGCCCCCGCTGTAATAGATCTGGAAGCGGATGAAATCGCGGATCGGCGTAATGTTAAAGCTCTTGAGGAATAAATTGCCCAGCTCCTGGCGGAAAAGAAACTTGTTTTCCTCGCTCATTTCCCGGTAGGCGTTAATGCCGTCGATGTATTCCTGCGTGTAATAAGGAGCCAGCAATATATTGCGTTTGCTGTGAAAATCATTATCCATATTGTTCTCGATTTGGCGAATAATCTGCAGACTGGCCGACTCCACCCGCTCCGCCATCGTTTGATAGGAGATATAGAAGGACACCGCGCCTACCAGGGCAATACATAATAAAATGATGACAAAATAACTAAGCAGCAGGCGCGTGCGGAGCCGGGAAAAGAAGGGGCGGATTCGACCCGACAGCCACCGTTCCCGCTTTAGATTCAGCATGGGGGGAAGCCTCCTTCAAAAAAAGAAACCGCTGTCACAACAATCTGGAAGAACCGGCTGTCGCCGTCCTCTGAAACTTATACATTCCGAAAAAAACAGCCAGAGCCCAAACAGGCGGCGCAGCTTACGCTTGCGATCCTCTTTATAAGACTCTGGCTTGTTTCAAACTATTCTGCCTTAAATGCTGTTCAGCTCGCTTAAAAAAGTAAATTGTCCCGAGCCGATATGATATTCCGAGCCGGTTTCGGATTCGGCTACAAGCTCGCATCCAACCAGACTGTTGCTTACGGCATCCGGTCCGCGGTCTGCCGTTGCCAGTCCAAGCGCTTGTCCGCCAAGCGCCGGTGCGCCAATGGCATCGGGAGCGTCCACCAGACGGATATTGCGGCCCGGCACATGAACGGAAGCCGTTGTGTTGGCTGGTATCCGCACGGACAAGCGGAAATGCCCTTCCTCGTTCAAATGCCATTCTGTCGCAACTGTACCGTACAGGGATTCGTATTGGGCATTGACCCGGGTCAGCTTCCCGCCCGGCTGCGGACGTATGATCGTGTGGCGGAAGGCCGGCTTGCCGGGATCGGCTTCAATGCCTCCCATATACCGGAACATCCACTCGCCGACGGAGCCAAGCGAATAATGGTTGAACGAATTCATCCCCGGAGTCTGGAAGCCGTTCTCCTCCGTCCATCCGTCCCAGCGCTCCCAAATCGTCGTGGCGCCATGCTTGATGGAATACATCCAGGATGGAAAAGCCTCCTGCTGCAGCAGCGTATAGGCCGTATCCAGCTGTCCGTTATCCGTCAATGCCGGCAGCAGGTAACCGACTCCGAGGAAGCCCGTCGACAGACGGTCGCCGTTGCTCCGGATATTATCGACCAGATGGCGGACCGCCTTCTGCCGCAGCTCCTCCGTCAGCAGGCCAAACTGCAGCGCCAGCACGTATACCGTCTGCGTTTCGCCGTGAATGCGGCCTTCCTCATCAACGAATGCGCCGCGGAAGGCTTCGCCGATATCCGAGAAAAGCCCGCTGTAGCGTCTCTCGTCCCCGTGCTTGCCCAGCACGCCGGCAATGTTCGCAAGCAGTCTGGTACTATATGCGAAGTAAGCCGTAGCCAGCACCTCGTTCGGCGTGTCCGCCTTGATCGAGAGCCAATCGCCGTAATTCGCATAATCCGGCCGGATCAGTTTATCCGTGCTCTGGCGCAAATATTCCACCCAGCGCACCATGGCGTCATAGTGGGTTTCCAGAATGCGGACATCCCCGTACATCAGATAAAGCGTCCAGGGAATAACGACTCCGGCGTCTCCCCAACCGGCATTATCCGGCGCAAACCAGTTCAGGCGGGTATTCCACATTTTGTGGCGGATCCAGCCCGCATCCGGAGCGACATCCGTAAATGCGCCCGACGGCTGCTGGGAATCGATCATATCCCCGATAAACTTGGTGAAAAAGCGCGAGACATCCATATTGTACGAAGCCGTCCGGGCAAAAATCTGGGCATCGCCCGTCCAGCCCAGCCGCTCGTCGCGCTGCGGACAATCCGTCGGCACCGACAGGAAGTTGCCGCGCTGGCCCCAGGTAATATTGGAATATAATTTATTGATCATGGGGTCTGACGTCTCCAGACGTCCATTCTCCGGTGTATCGGAATGGATGACTTTCCCGATAATCGTATCTTCCCCAGGCTCTCCGGGATAACCGATCAGCTCTACATAGCGGAAGCCGTGAAAAGTAAAGTGCGGCTCATAACGCTCTTCGCCTTCTCCCTTGAGAATATAATGATCCTGCTGCACCGCCACGCGAAGGTTATCCAGATACAAGGTTCCATCCGGATTCAGCATCTCGGCATGGCTGAGCGTGATTTTCGTGCCCCGTTTGCCCTTCACCTTCACTTCTGTCCAGCCGACCATATTCTGACCCATATCATAAATGTAAGTACCGGCTGCCGTTTTGCAGATATCAACCGGCTTGATCGTCTTGGTGATCCGTATGGGAGGTTCTACAGCCGATACGAGCAGTCCATTGTAGCCGGAGCGCACATCCGGCTGCTCCCACATCGCATCGTTATACTCCGCATAGCTCCAGCCCTGCAGCTCCTGGCGGGCATCGTAGGTTTCACCCTTGATCATATCGGAGTAGGCAATGGGACCACTCGAGGTTTTCCAGGTGCCGTCCGTTGCGATGCTCTCCCGGGTGCCGTCCTCATATTCAATATTAATTTGCAGCAGGCCAAAAGGCCGCTCGCCGTAAACATGCTTGCCAAGAAAGCCAACCGTGCCGGCATACCAGCCGTCTCCGAGAATGACGCCTGCGGCATTGGGACCTTCCTCAAGCAGATGAGTGACGTCATAGGTCTGAACCTGAACGCGGGTATCGTAATCCGTCCAGCCCGGCGCGAACAGCGAGCTGACGCGCTCACCGTTGATGAACAGTTCGTATACGCCAAGCGCTGTCGCATAGGCGGATGCGCGGCGCACCTTGCCCCGCAGCGTAAAGGTTTTGCGCAAATAGGGCGAAGGCTGGAACTCCAGATCCGGCTGCGCTTTGCGGCCGATCCATTTGGCTTTCCAGGCATCACGCGACAGCAGGCCCATCGTCCAGAAGGAGATTACACTCCACTCTGAAGGCTGATCCTTGCCGTCCCAAACGCGGACCTTCCAGTAATAACGGCCTTCCTCCTGAAGCGGCTTGCCTTTGTAGACAATATGGATAGATTCGCTGGAGGCCACCTTGCCGCTGTCCCACATCGTACCCTGATCCTGATTCAGGCTATCTTCCGATTCGGCGACCAGCACCTGATAAGCGCTTTGAACCGTGGCATTCTGAGTGGCGGCTACGCGCCAGAAAAGGCGCGGCTCCAGAACATCAAGCCCAAGGGGGTTGATGGCATATTCCGTTTTGCAAACTGTAACCCGAATGGGCATAATAGAAAGTCCTCCTTAAGCGTTCAGCTTGTTGTATCGATGAAACAATTCCAGCTTGGCATACAGATCCTCAAGGGTGAAGCGGGCATCCACATAACGGTAGACACGAATGTCCCTGCCGCTATGGCCGAATTCATAACGCATATTCGGCAGGATATACGGTGCTTCACGCAGATCATATTCGAAGGCATGATCATCCAACAGCAGCGACACAGCAGGGGAATCGCCCAGCATCCATATCTCGCCTTTGGGCCAGGAGGGTTTGTCTCCCCACTTCATATTAAACTCTACCAGCTGCTGAAACAAATAAGCGCCCAATTCTCCATGCGGCATGACCTTCACGGCCAGCTCAGCCAGACTGACACGGATCATGGAATAAACATTTTTCGGCACCTGCCACAGCGGGATCGGCGATCGGAAAACCACATTGGCCGCCGCAATATCATTGCCCAAATTAAATTCATCCGATCCCTCGGGATAGACGCCCCCTCCAATCCACACCGCAGTCAGTCGCCCGGCAATCTGCGGCTCCTGGAGGTAGGCAGAGGCCATATCGGTCAGAGGGCCCAGAAAAATCACAAACAGCGGAGCGGGATCATCCTTCATTGCCTCCCGTATGATCAGCTCGGAGCCTTGGGAGGGAAGCGCTGTCACTTCATCCGGAAGAGCGGCTTCCGCCCCTTTGTACACGCCGACTTGCTGCTCCATTTGCATGATCTTCAGCATCTTCTGAATCTCCGCATAGGAATCCTCCATGGAGGTTGCGCTCCGGGTGCCGAAATGCGCGCCAATCAGGCCGGCAATCCGGAATCTCGGCGTCAGCAGCGCGTGGGCAATCGCGTATTGGTCATCGGCTTCATTGCAAGCATCGGTATTGACGATCAGGCGGATTTTCTTGGACTCCGGAACCTCGTACGGAAAGTTCATCATGATCCATTCCCCTCTTCACAATTCTGGCCTTCAATTGGAAAGTTCATAAGGACAGCTGTAACAAACATGTGTCTTAACAGTAGCAATACTTATGGAAAACCACGGAATAAAAAACATTGCTGCGCATGCGGGAGTTTCTTCCGAAATCCGCATGTGCTGCAAGCAGGTGAATAGCTTGTCACTTGTCGGTGATCGCTGTTGTCCCCAGATTTCCTTGAATGTATGAATCCTCTAATGGTGGAAATCCCGCGGACAAAGGCGAACACTTCGTTTCTCCAGAATGCTTCCTCCCGCTTCGCCTTTAATCATTGTAAAATCAACATGTTGGTAAATATCGACGTCCAGAACTTGGATGAGGGGTACTGTCTGCAATGACAGTACTCGCAAAGCTCAAATTGCTGCTCTAATAAGGAATATCCTTCTTATGTGCACCTCAGCCCTCGGGATATCCCGTGTAAGAAGAAAAAACCTTACTGCATCTGGCATATAGTGCTTGAAAGGTGCAAAAGGCTGCTCCAGCAAGGAAAATCCTCCCTGCAGCCACTGTACATCAGCAATCTTCACCGCAAGAAGTAAAAACCGTGTTGTGGCGAATACTCCCCACTATTATCCAAGCTTGCTCGCTTGAGTGGATACTCAAGCAGATCGGGATTTCATCCCGATCTGCGCTTACCCGACTTACCAGGCAAACAGCTGGCTTCGTATCGCATTCAAGAATACAAGCTAATAAATCGCTATTTTTCTCCACCACAGTGTGGTGCGCCGCCTTGGCTTGCTTCTTCGGCCGTCAGCACGCCAACTACTGCGGCGTTTCAACGTTTACCGGCCACTTACTCAGCCTCTAGAAGGCACTTCAACGTTCTAGCATGTTTTTGCGGCTGCCAGCATACCTCTTACTGCGGCAGTTCGCCGCTACGGCTTGTTTCTTCAGCTGCCAGCAGGCCAGCCAGTGGGGCGGCAGGCCGCTACGCGCTACGGTCTGCTTCTTCGGCTGCCAGCGCTCCAGCTGCTGAAGTCCGCTGCTACGGCTTGCTACTTCGGCTGCCAGCTGCCCAGTTACTGCGGTGCTGCACCGCTGCTACGGCCCGCCTCTTCGGCTGCGAGGACACCCGCTACTGCGGCGTTCCAGCCGCCCATCAGCTCCCGGCGCTTATCGGCTTCCATCCGCGGGCCAAAGATTTGATTTTGCCGATAGAAGCCGGCTATCTCATCGGAACCGGACCAGAACCCGAGAGCAAGGCCGCCCATATAGGCAGAGCCCAGAGCGGATAATTCCGCCGCCTCCGGAAGGGCGACAGGGGCATCCAGCAGATCCGCCTGAAGCTGCATCAAGAGACCGTTGGCAGTAGCGCCGCCATCCACACGCAGCTCGCTGAGCGGCATTCCCGTCTCCTCCTCAAGCAGCCGGACCGCGCCTGCAACCTGATACGCGATGCTCTCCAGAGCAGCCCTTAGAATATGCCGCCGGTCTGTCGAGCGGTTCATCCCCATAATCGCGGCCCTGGCATGCGGATTCCAATGCGGCGCCCCAAGCCCGACAAAAGCCGGCACCAGGTACACGCCGCCTGCCCCGTCTACAGAAGTGATGGCTTGCTCCAGCTCTTCAAAGGTCTGATAAAGCCCCATCTGGTCGCGGGCCCAGTTCAGGCAGTCGCCAGTTGAATGAATTACCGCTTCCAGCGCGTATTCAATGCTTCCGTTCAATCCCCAGGCAACAGCCAGTACCAGGCCTCTGCCCGGCATAATCGGCTGCGTGCCGATATGCATCAGGACAGATGTTCCTGTGCCATAGGTTCCCTTCGCCATTCCCGGCTTTGTACACTGCTGTCCGAACAACGCCGCCTGCGAGTCACCGATCACACCTGCAATAGGCATTTCTACTTCAAGCGGCAACAAAGCCGCATCGGCAATGAATCCATATCCGCTGTCACTCATACGCACCTCGGGCAGCATACCGAGCGGGATGCCGAACAACGCAGCCAGCTCAGCATCCCAGCTCAGCGTATGAATGTTGAACAACTGCGTGCGGCTCGCATTGGTATAATCCGTTGCGTGGACACGCCCTCCAGTCAGCTTCCAGATCAACCAGCTGTCCACCGTGCCGGCCAGCAGCCGTTCCTTCGGAACAGCAGGATCGGCATGCTCCAGCAGCCATCGCCATTTGCTGGCGGAGAAATACGGGTCCAGCGGCAGTCCCGTCTTGGCCTGCACAAGAGCTTCATGCCCTTCACGCTTCAAGCGGTCGCAGTAATCGGCCGTTCGCCGGCACTGCCAGACGACGGCATTGCCGACCGGGAGTCCACTCACACGGTCCCATATAAGCGCGGTTTCCCGCTGGTTGGTGATGGTGATGCCGGCGATCAGATGAAGCGGGACCCCCGCTTCCTCCACCACTCCCCGGATCGACGCTTTCACATTCTCATACAGCTCCAGCGGATCATGCTCCACCCAGCCTTCGCGCGGATAGATTTGCCTGTGAATCTTCGAGCAGCGGCCGACAATTCTTCCACCGCGATCCGTTACGATCGCCTTGGTCGCTGTTGTGCTCTGATCCACGGTCAGCAGGTACACGGGCTCTCCCGCCTGTTCATACTCAGCCGGACTAACCGTCATCCCTGGCTCACCATGGCCTGAACCATCTCCTGGGCGATCGATCTTACATTACCGGCACTGAGGCCATAGTGGTCAAAAATTTCCGACGTCTTGCCCGCAATCGCCGGTTCATCGGGAATTCCCAGAATCCGGACCGGAACGGGTCTGCTGCCCGCGGTTACTTCCGCAACGGCGGCACCGAGTCCGCCGAAGATGCTGTGCTCCTCCAGCGTAATAATGGCACCCGTCTCTGAAGCTGCCGCCACAATAGCCGCCTCATCGAGCGGTTTGATCGTGTGCATGTTGAGCACGCGTGCATGAATGCCGTCCTTCTCCAGCAGCGCAGCGGCATCCAGCGCAATGCGCACGGTTTCGCCTACGGCAATCAGCGTAATATCGCTGCCTGCCTTCATCTGCACGGCTTTGCCGAGCTGGAACTCATAATCGTCCGATTCATAAACATCCTCAACGGGGTTGCGCCCAATGCGCACATAAGCTCCGCCCTCATGGCCGGCTAATGCCCTGGTCATCGCTTTCGTCTCGTGACGGTCAGCCGGAACCACAACTGTGAGTCCAGGTATCGCCCGCATGACCGCGAAATCCTGCAGGGAATGATGGGACATGCCAAGCGCTCCGTAGCTGACGCCGCCGCTAATGCCGACAAGCTTGACGTTCGTGGCCGAATAAGCCACGTCAACCTTCACCTGCTCGATGCTTCTCATGCTGAGGAAACAGGCAGGCGAAGTAACGAAAGGCTTTTTGCCGCTGTGCGCGAGACCTGCCGCGATGCCGACAATATTTTGCTCGGCGATGCCTGTTTCCACAAACTGCTCGGGGAAGGCCTTGGCGAACGGCGCCATAGCGGCCGATCCGCGCGAATCGCTGGCCAGCACCATAATATCCCGATCCTCTTGGGCAAGCTCCAGCAGCGTTTCGCACATAATCTGCCGATTAGGAATGGTTTGCATGGGCTCCGCTCCTTTCTGTTTCCGGTGCCAGCGCGCCAAGCGCCGCCTCCAGCTCTTCAATAGCCAGCCGCAGCTGCTCGTCATTCGGCACATGGTGATGCCATTCCGGGCGGTTCTCGGCGAAGGAAATCCCTTTGCCTTTGACCGTGTTGAGAATTAGCATGGTTGGCTTGCCCTTCTCCTGCGGTGCTTGCGAAAGCGAACGCTGCAGCTGCCCGAAATCATGGCCGTCAATTTGCTCCACCCGCCAGCCGAAAGCTTCCCACTTGCTGTCCAGCGGATCCATCCCCATCACATCCTCCGTGCTGCCGCTAATCTGCAGACGGTTGCGGTCCACCATACCGATCAAATTATCCAGCCCGTAATGCGCGCCTGCCATAGCCGCCTCCCACACGGAGCCTTCCGCCTGCTCCCCGTCGCCCATCAGACAGAACACCCGGTAATCCCGCTGGTCCTTCTTTCCTGCCAGCGCCATGCCGACCGAGACGGATAAGCCATGCCCCAGCGCGCCGGTGTTCATCTCGATACCCGGCACTTTGTTGTTGGGATGCCCGATCAGCCGCGTGCCGAACTGGCAGTAGGTTTCAAGCTCTTCTTTTGGAAAATAGCCCAGATCGGCCAGTATGCACCACAATGATTCCACCGAGTGGCCCTTGCTGGCAATAAAACGGTCGCGGCCTTGCCATTTCGGATTCTTCGGATCATGCCGCATGACGCTGTAATAAAGCGTTGTCAGCACATCCGTGTTGCTGAGCGAGCCGCCTGTGTGCCCCATCTTGGCCCGATGGATGATGCGAAGCAGGTCCATGCGAATCTGCAGCGATTTGCGTTTGAGCTCCACTGTTGCTGTCATGTTTTAGACACTTCCTCTCAGCCACGCCCGGATTTGCGCTTCCGTCGGATCCACCGGATCAGGCGTCAGACCTGGAATATAATTGCATGCCTCATACAGAGGCGGGATAACGTTCGCATGAATGCCTACGGAATGATGAACATAAGGACCGGTAACCAGCTTCTCTTCCCACAGCGGCCAATCGTTGACTTCCACCCAGACATAGGATCCCCGTGTAAAAGGTCCCTGAATGCCGCGCGCCTTGCCCAGAAACAGCGAATATTCGCCATGGTCGCCGTCGAAGCGGGCAAGCGTCATATCGCCGCCGCGGATTTCGCCCTCATGGGTCCCCGGAGAATGATCGTCGAACAGAAAATGCTTGCGCAGCTTCGGTTTCTCCTCCACGGACAGCGAGACCGGGAAGTTGCCGCAGTGGAACAGCAGCTCGCCGTTGGCATTCTCCGGATGGCGGATCGTCAGATCGGCGAAAAAGGTCGGCGCCTCGTTCATCGCTGCGGATTGCACCATGATGGAGGTAATCGCACCATGAATATCCGTTTCGCAGGTAACCGGGATCTGTTCATCGGTGAGCAGCGCATTGGCCAGACACGGCATGATGCCGATCGCTTCCTGCAGAGAAGACCAGCACTGGATCGCGATCGCGCTGCTGCCGGTTTCGACGGCAAACTGCTTCATCGCCACCTTCAGCGCAGCCACGCGCCGCACATCATCATCAGTCACCTCGGTAATATCCATCCGGGAGCGGATGAAGTCCACAGCCTCCAGCATTTCGCTGCTGTTCTTCTTCTCCTGACGCTGCGCGGCTCTTGTGATATCCACCAGCGTAATGGGATGGATCTCGATGCCGAAGCGCTCCAGCAGCTCGCCTTCATTGACCATCATCGTCCAGAACGATGCGGGTCGCGGGGCAATCTGCAGAATCCGCAGCGAGCGGAAATGCCGGACCACGTTCGAGGCGGCGACGAAATTTTTGAAGCCCCGCTCAAATACCGGATCATCCACCCGGCTGTTGGTCACATAGGTGTAAGGGACATTGAAGCGGCGCAAAATCTTGCCTGTCGCGAACAGCCCGCACTGGGTATCGCGCAGACGCATGCCATCCTCCAGCGGAGCCTCGTCACGCGGTCCCCAGAGCAGCGCCGGCTTGCCAAGCGCCTTGGCCACACGGGCAACCGTATCCTCGGTCCCGAAATTGCAGTGCGGAAAAAATACCGCATCCACCTTCTCCTGACGGAACCGGTCGGTTATCAGATCGGCCCCGATATTATCGTTGTACAGAAGCCCTTCCTCATTCAGCCCCTCAAGATCGACAATCTCGATATCCATGCCGAAGGATTGTATTTTCTCGCGGATAAGCACCTTATACTTGAAGGCATCCTCGGCGCTAAACACGAAACGGCGGGTAGGCGCGTAACCCAGCTTTAATTTTTTCATTAATGGCGGTCTCCTTCTGCTTATGATGCCATGCAGTAACCTTGGCGCGGAGAAAGATTCATCTCCAGTAAACTTCAGAACATTACAAGTTACGAAATGCTCTCTGATGCATCCAATAACTTTTCTGCCTCAGATCCACTAAACAAAATTAAACAATCAAGAAAAATAACTAAATAATTTAACTGAACACAATCATCATTATTACTCCACAGATTTAACAAATCCACTTTCACTTTCTCCTCAAACTCATCCTATCACCGGTTTTTAGCTCCGTCAATACGATTATTTAGTAAATTCGATCATTTATTAAACTGCATAAACTAAACAACACGTAATTAGTTTAGTTCCATCTTGCAAAGTTGTCATAAAACGTTGTACACTAAACTCAACTAAATCTTCATAAACGAAAGCTTAATCAGGAATGGAGTAACCTGTTGTGAAAATGGAAGATATCGCCAAGCTGGCCCAGGTATCCAAATCCGCCGTTTCTCTCGCGCTCAGCGGCAAGCCCGGCATCGGTCCGGAGACCCGCGAGAGAATTCTTCAAATCGCCCGGGACCAAGGCTACACTCTCAAAGCAAAAAGCCAGCCGGCGGATCGAAGCGGCCGATCCCTGCTGTTCCTTGTATTTTCCAATTCCGGAATCGTCCTGGAGAAATATTACCAGCAGCCTTTCTTTCGGGAATTGATTCATTTTATCGAAGAGCGCTGCCGCCAGAAGGGATATTCGCTGGTATTTTCCTCTGTGGATATGGAATCCTTCGACAGCGATGTCCAGTCGATTGCGGATGAGAACCAGACCAGCGGCGTCATCCTGCTGGGTACGAATCTGGACCGTCACAGCGTAGAGAGTCTGGCGGACAAATGGCCGAATCTCGTTGTGCTCGATACCTGCTTCGAGACACTGCCTGTTCATTTTCTGGAAATCAACAATGTGATGGGCGCTTATCAGGCGGGAACTTACTTGTGCGACATCGGCCACCGCGAAATCGGTTATGTGGCTTCGGATGTGCGCATTCATAATTTTGATGCGCGCAGGCGGGGGTTTATGGCATCGCTGGCCGAGCGCGGGCTCAGTGTGGCGGAGGATCATACCTTCTATGTCGCGCCTACGATACTTTCTTCTCAGGAGGCAATGCGCAAGCAGCTGGAGGGTTATATTCAGGAGGGCGGCAAGCTGCCGACAGCCTTGTTCTGCGAATGCGATTATATTGCGATCAGCGCAATGAAGACGCTGACCGAGCTCGGCTTCCGGATTCCGGAGGATATCTCTGTGATCGGCTTTGACAACATTAGCGAGTCCGTTATTGTCACGCCGGAGCTGACGACCATTCATGTCGACAAGGAGCAGCTGGCCCGCATGGCTGTAGATCTGCTTATTGATTCCATTGACGGCATTCGCGGGGTCAAAATCAAGACGGCGGTGGATACAAAGTTCATTGAGCGGCTGTCCTGCAGTGCGCCGGCGGTTCTCTCGGAAGCCAAAGCCTAGAAAGGCCTCTGAACCAATAGACAGGCTGCGCATGCGAAACTTCTTGTCGAGACTCGCAAGTGTTACAAGCAGGTTTACCGCTTGTCACTTGTCGAGACTCGCAAGTGTTACAAGCAGGTTTACCGCTTGTCACTTGTCGAGACTCGCAAGTGTTGCAAGCAGGTTTACCGCTTGTCGCTTGTCGAGACTCGCAAGTGTTGCAAGCAGGTCTGACGTTTGTCACTTGTCGAGACTCGCAAGTGTTGCAAGCAGGTCTGACGTTTGTCGCTTATCGATATCCGCAGAGTGTTGCACAGGCGAGCGGATAGACATGAAAAGGGCCGTGATTTCCAAAAGTGTATTTTGGAAGTCACGGCCCTTAAAATGCAATCGGTCAGCTATAGCAACAATCAATCGAAATAATCTTCAATTCCCTTGGCAATCGCCGCTGCCGCTTCCTGCTGATAGCCGGATTTTCGGACAAGGGACTCGTCCTTCTTGTTGGACAGGAATCCCAGCTCAATCAGAGCGGAGGGAGTACCATTCTCGCGCAGCACATGGTAGTCGCCAAACGAAATGCCGTTGCTGTCCAGCTCCATCCCGTCGGCAAGCCGGGATTCGATCGCTCTGGCCAGAGGCCTGTCCTTGGACTCCGAATAATAAAAGCTGAGCGTTCCCGATGCCTTGGTTTCGGAAGAATTATAATGAATGCTGATGAATGCGTCTGCATGGGCGGATCCGCTAATTTGAACCCTCTCTCCGAGACTCGGCTTTTCCTTGTCCTTCGTTCTCGTCATGACGACGCTTGCCCCGCGGGCGCGGAGCTCTTGCTCCAGATAGAACGAGGTGCTCAGCGTCAGATCCTTCTCCATCGTTTTCTGCGTCGTGCCGATCATTCCCGGATCATCTCCGCCATGCCCGGGATCCACGACAATCGTTTTTCCGTGAAGCCCGTTTGAACTCTTGGAGGAATGGCTCGTGGATACGACGGAATTGCCGGAGCCTCCGCTGATATATCGGTCAGATACCCATCCTGCCTGTCCGTTCGAAGTCTGGATCTTCACCCAGCCGCTCTGGCTGCCCATAATGGCAACCTGCTGGCCTTTGGCGAGACCGCCCACAACCTCGTACTTCGTTCCTGCACCTGAGCGGATTCGTAACGAATCGGCAGTAACAGTAGCTTCTGTTTGTTTGGCAGTTTTCTTCGGTTCTGTCTTCAGTTGTGTCTTGGACGCTTCTGAAGTTTGGACCGTGCCGTCAACCTTCTTCAAATAATAGCCTGCCACCCAGCCCGAAACCTTGCCGGAATTGATCTGCAGCCAGCCATAATCGTCTTCCTTGGAGACACTCACCAGCTGGCCGTTCTTCAAGGCGCCTACAATGTTCCCTTTCAGAGAAGCCTCGCTGCGTACGTTAAGTAAATTAATGACGACCTTGGCCGTGTAGCTTTCATCAGCTTTCGCCGAAGCCGGGATGATGGATGAAATACTAAACAGCACACAGATCAAAATTGCCAGATATCCAATTTTTTTCATAGAGGTCCCCTTTAGTATTCGTTTTAATAGAGCCGTAGGATTATTAGTATACCAGCATTTACCGGATTCTTGGAGACTAAATCTTTACAATTCCTGATTCTGATAGAGAAAAATAAGAGAATCACAGGCAAACAGCCCATATATTAAGCGCTTTCAGGCCGCCTTTCTTCATCCGTTTGTCAAACGCAGCAGCCTGTCATCCTGCCCGGCCGGATTTCCGCGGCCATCCGTGTTGTTAGTAATCACGTAGACAGCCCCGTCATGAATTTTGACATCTCTCAGACGGCCCTCGCTTCTCACAACCACTTCGTTCGTGGACGCATCAGGCGAGAATTTGAGCAGCGATTCGCCGCGAAGTCCCGTCACCAGCCACTCACCCTCAGCATTCGCCGTCATCCCGGAGGGAGCAAGCGTACTGTCTCCGGTATGATAGACGGGTGGTGTCATTCCTTCCTTAGTCTCATCGCCAATCACCTCAGGCCAGCCGTAATTAAGACCGGGCTCAATCCGGTTCAATTCATCATGGCCGCCCGGAACCGCGGACGGACCATGCTCAGAGCTGTACAGCTCCCCTTGATCATTCCAGGCAAGCCCCTGCGGATTGCGGTGACCATAGCTGTATACATAGGAATTCTCAAAAGGGTTATCCTCCGGCACGGAGCCGTCCGTCTTCATCCGCAATATTTTACCTGCCAGACTGTTCAGATCCTGGGCATTCTCTTCACGCTGCGCGTCGCCTGTCGTGATGTACAGATGGTTGTCCGGCCCGACTGCCAGCCGGCCCCCGTCATGGTTTGACGCGCCGGGTATCCCGTCAAGCAATATGCGCTCCTCCAGCCAGCCGGCCTCCCCATTCTCCCGGATTACGGCTATCCGGTTGAATAATTCACTATTTTGCTCATAGGTATAATAAATGTAGGCCTGCTTCGTGGAGGCGAAATCAGCGGCCAGCACAAAGCCCAGCAGTCCTCCCTCGCCCTCCTGCTTCACGGGATTGCTCAGCTGCAGCTTTTGCCTTGTCATCTGCCCGTCCTTGATCTGTACGATAGCGCCATCGCGCTCGCTGACATAGATGAGATCCCCGCTAAAATCAATTGCCCACGGCGATTGCAGCCCCTCCGCCAGCACTTCATAGCCTGCTCCCCCATCCCCTTCGGCCCGGCTCGTCTGCCGATCCACATCGATAGGCTCCGCCGGATTGGCGGCGCGGTTCGATTCATTCCCGCAAGCTGTAAGCATCATCGTCAACAGGACACCGCACATCATCGTCTTTGCTTTTAACATGATCGATACCTCCGTTTGTTGGTGTTTTGGACGTTAATCTTCTCCCTCCAGCAGTTAATTGTTTGCAAAACTGATCATACGGGTATAAATTTGCGTTTGGACGATAGGCTAATGTGCAATAATAGGAGAAACATCATAGAGATGAAATAAACATGATGTTATTAACGCAAGAAGAGGGGAATTGGTTGCATGCCGGAGCGTTCGCGTGTTTGGTCGGAGCGGTTTCGCTATTTATTCTTGAATAACCGCTTTGTGCTATTTTTATTTGTTCTATTGTTAATTGGACTTAACATTATGATCTTTAATCACGTGTCCTACATCTTCAACCCGCTCATTGCGCTGATCAAGACCGTTGTGCTGCCCCTGATTCTTTCCGGCGTCGTCTACTATCTGGTCAATCCGTTGGTCGACGACATGGAGCGCAGAGGAATCAAACGGATTTACGGGATTCTGATTCTTTACCTGCTGATTATCAGTTTGATTGTCATCGCGGTTGTGGCTGTTATTCCGCTTATCCGCAACCAAATTACGAGCTTGATAGAAAATATACCAGACTACAGCGAAGATGCCCAGCAAAAAATCAAACAGTGGACCGGCAGCGACTTCTTCAGCGAAGTCCAGGCAACACTTGGTTTCCATACTGCCGATTTGACGAAGACCATCACTTCGCGGGCATCCGATTTCTTCGCCAACGCCTGGACCCGGATCGGCGGGGTTTTGGGTGTGGTGACCGAGGTTGTGCTTGCGGCTGTGACGCTTCCTTTCATCTTGTTTTACCTGCTCAAGAACGGCCGCGATCTCCCCCGTTTCATTCTGCAGTTCATTCCTACAGGACTGCGCAAGGAAACCCGGCGTGTCATGGTGGAGATGAATGATCAGATCGCCTCCTATATTCGGGGACAGATTATTGTCAGCTTCTGTATCGGCGGTCTTTTGTACATCGGATACCTGATCATCGGGCTGGAATATTCACTGGTGCTTGCGATTATGGCTGCCTGTACGAGCATCGTTCCTTATCTGGGGCCCGTAATCGCGATAACCCCTGCGCTTATTGTGGCGACGGTGACATCGCCGGCCATGCTGCTCAAGATGGTCGTCGTCTGGACCATAGTTCAGCTGGTTGAAGGCAAATTCATCTCGCCGCAAATTATGGGGAAGACGCTGCGTATTCATCCGGTCACCATCATCTTCGTCATTCTGACAGCCGGCAATCTGTTCGGCATTCTCGGCATTATTGTCGCCGTTCCCGGCTATGCCGTGCTCAAGGTGATCTGCACCCATGTCTTCCACTGGATCCAGCTGCGCTCCGGCTTGTATCCACCTGACGATCTTCAGGAATCCACCACAAAAAGCGGCATTATGCTGAGCAAAAACAGCCCCTCGCCTGAATCCGAGCAGCAAGAATAACCCGAAACGGCTGAAATTATTTTTCGTAGACGAAGTTCCCTGACACCCTGTTGTCAGGGGTCTTCGTCTATAATGAAGCAGACAAGTGAGAGATGGCAAAAAGAAAAAGAAATCTTAAGATGAGTGAGGCGTTCAAAGAAAATGACAACAACAGCGCAAGGAAATAAGGTGGGGATCGTTCTTGCCGGTCTGCTGCTCGGTATTCTCATGGCTTCCATGGACAACACGATTGTCGCTACGGCTATGGGAACGATTGTCGGGGAGCTGGGCGGCCTGGACAAATTCGTATGGGTCACATCGGCTTATATGGTTGCCGAAATGGCCGGCATGCCGATATTCGGTAAATTATCGGATATGTACGGACGCAAGAAATTCTTTATCTTCGGTATTCTGGTCTTCATGCTGGGCTCTATTCTATGCGGTACAGCCACAACGATCGTAGAGCTCAGTATCTACCGCGCGATTCAAGGCATCGGCGGCGGCGCGCTTATCCCGATCGCTTTCACCATCATGTTCGATGCCGTGCCTCTTGAGAAACGGGGCAAGCTGGGCGGATTGTTCGGGGCGGTATTTGGCCTCTCCAGCATCTTCGGGCCGCTCCTGGGCGCTTACATAACGGACTATATCGCCTGGGAATGGGTGTTCTATATTAATCTGCCGCTTGGCATTATCGCTTTCCTGATGGTTGCTTTATTCTACAAGGAATCCCATGAGCATTCACAGCAAAAAATCGACTGGCTTGGCGCATTTACGCTTGTCGGCGGCATCGTCTGCCTGATGTTCGCGCTCGAGCTCGGAGGCAAGCAATACGCCTGGGATTCCGCAATGATACTTGGTTTGTTCGCTGTTTTCGTCGTGCTGGCCCTGCTGTTTCTGTTCGCCGAGACGCGCGCCAAGGAGCCGATTATCTCCTTTGCCATGTTCAAAGACAAGCTGTATGCTTCCAGCAATGTGATGGCCCTGCTCAGCGGAGCGGCGTTCATAACAGCCTCCGTCTATATTCCGATCTTCATCCAGGGCGTTCTGGGAGGCAAAGCAACCAACTCCGGTCTGGTCCTTCTCCCTATGATGGTAGGTTCTGTCGTAACGGCAACCCTTGGCGGTACGCTGCTGACCAAAACCAGCTACCGCTCCATTATGCTGCCGACTCTGGCATTGCTTGCAGCGGGTGTGGCGCTGCTCACGACGATCGGCCCCGATTCCTCCAAGCTCATAATCCGTGTATATATGGTGCTTGTAGGTCTTGGCATCGGCGCTTCCTTCTCCGTGCTGAGCAATGCGGCGATTCATTCCGTGAGTGCCCGGCAGCGCGGCTCCGCCAGCGCCACGCTGAATTTCCTCCGTTCGCTTGGCATGACGCTCGGCATCACGGTCTTCGGCATAATTCAGAGTCATTTGTTTATGAACAGGATGAGTGAATCCTTTGCCGGGGGAAGCGGCAGCGGCGAGGCTCAGATACCGGAAGGCATAGACTTGAGCGACCCTCATGCCCTCTTGTCGCCGGAGCTGCGGGCCAATATCCCGGAGCAGGTGCTGGACAAAATATCGATTGCGCTCTCGTCCTCGATCACGCATACTTTCGCCTGGGCAATCATTCCGGCCGCCCTCGCCTTCTTCGCAGCCTTTGCCATGGGCCGGGACAAAATGGATCCCGCAAGCGAAGGCCAAGGCTCCAGCGCGACGCATTAAAAGCTGGCGCTATCGCCGGCTCGCTGCAGAAGGCAGCTCAAAAGAATTGAAAAAGAAAGTGGTTGAACAAGGTGATCGCCTGCTCAGCCACTTTTTTTTGTGGTCCATTTCAATGAGAAAATTCGCTTATTATTCATGAAAAATGTATAGCATACAAAAACCCTCCCAATATATGCATAATATATTATAATTCGATAGCAAATTTCTGGTAATAAAGATTATTTCATATTTAACACTATCACCTGTTGAGTTTAATAAATTACAGTATAATATAGTCATCACAATGACTGACTTGCCTCATGGAGGAACGATGATTTCCGAAACCATTTTACTGAAAACCAAGACAAGCCTTCCCGCATCCCGGGACAAGCAGTTGCTTCGGACCCGGCTCATGGATGCCATAACACATAATCTTGCCGGCAAACTGACGACGGTCATCGCCCCGGCCGGCTTCGGCAAAACAACGCTGCTCACGCAGACGATTCACCATCATCAGCTTTCCGCAGCATGGGTATCATTGGATGACCGGGATAACGACTCCATACGGTTCTGGCGTTATGTCCTACAGGCCGTGATCGCTGCCGGTTCTCCCCTGCTGTCCGAACGACTCTCTCCCTTGGGGCAGCTGCTGCCGGGAATGACGATTTACACCTTCCTGGATGCTTTCATTAATGAACTGATCGATATTCCCGGGCCCCTTGTCATCGTGCTGGATGATTATCATCGGATAGCCGATGAACGGATTCATGAAGGCCTGTCCTATTTCATAGATTATCTGCCCGACCACATTCATGTGATTATTTCGAGCCGCGCAGAGCTTCCCTTTTCCACCTCCAAGTGGAGGGTCCGGGAACAGCTCGACGAACTGGCAATCGGGCAGCTTCAGTTTACTCTGGAGGAAACGCAAGCCTTCTACCGCGAGGTATCCCATTTACCGCTTTCGCCAGGGCAGATTAAGCGATTGTTTGAACGGACCGAGGGCTGGGTGGCCGGACTCCAGCTGGTATCCATCTCGCTGCGCTCCACCATGGACTACGACCGCTATATCGACAGCTTCAGCGGCCTTCACCGCAATATCGCCGATTATTTATTCAATGAGGTCATGGCTAATTTGCCTTCTGCCATCCACAGCTTTCTGCTGCAAACGTCTGTACTGGAGCGTATAAATGCAGCTTTATGCAACGATGTGACGGGCAAGACGGACGGTCAGGACATGCTGACCAAGCTCAGGACCATGAATTTATTTCTTATCCCGCTGGATCCAGCCGATACGTGGTTTCGCTACCATCATTTGTTCTCCGAATTTCTGCGCAGTCTGATCAGACGGAACCACCCTCTGCTGTGGAGCCAGGGAAACCGCTCGGCCAGCAGATCCTTCATGGCGCAGGGGATGACGGATGAAGCGATCAATCACGCGATTCTGGGCGAGGATTATGAATATGCCATATATCTTCTGGGCGAGCATGCTCCGGTTCTTTTCCAACGCGGGGAATTCTCCACCCTGCTGCGCTGGTTTGAAGCGATAGAACAGCGCGCGGAGCTGCCCTCCGGCCTGTCCCTTCTGCATTCCTTCATGCTTGTTGTAACAGGGCAGTTAGTCCGTGCGGCTGCAGCTCTGGCGCGCATTGAAGAGCGCCATCTGCCGAAAGCTGATGCCGGCGAGCGCCGTCAAATCCGGAGCGGACTGCTTTTTGTCAAATCAAATCTGGTCTTCTACAATTATGATTTTGCCGGCTGGTACCGGTTTTCCGAGGAGATTACCGGTGAAGTTCTGCCCGAGAATCCGATCTTTTATAATTTTAATTACAATATGTCCGAACCGCTCGTCCGACGCACGGCAATGGGACTGAAGGGGGTATTGTCTCCGGATACGGAAGCGATCGCCTGTCAGTTCATGGGCTTGATTGAATCCCATGGCTGGAAGGATTCGCTGATTAACCTGTATGTGAACCAGTCGCTTGCCGAGGGGTTGTATGAATGGAACCGGTTGGACGAGTCGCTGGCCTGCCTGCATAAAGGGGAACAGTCGCCGCGCTTTGAGGAAATTGCCGGATTGTATGTCCCTGGGCAGATTACGCTGGCAGGATTGCAAGCGGTAAGGGGCAGCATGGAGCAGGCGATTGACACGATCCATCACGCTGTGGAACATGTGGCGTCGCGGTCGGAGTTTCAGTGGATTCGTCCACTGCGCGTTTTTCTTGCCTGCTTGTATGTCCGGAACGGACAATTGAACAAGGCCAAGCAGGAGCTGAGCGGGCTTCATCTCTCCGCTTTGGACCGGCCGACGCCTGACCGGCTGTTCGAGTTTCTGGCGCTCGCCCGCTATCTGGGAGCCAGGCGCAAGGAAGCCGAGGCGCTCCGGCTTCTCGGTATCATGAAGCCGCAGGCCGAGCGGGAAAAATGCCTGATGAGCCTGACGGAAATCTCCATCCGGCAGGCGCTTCTGGAGGCGCAAAGAGGACAGCGCTCCGCTGCTCTGCAATATTTGCGCGAGGCGCTGATGATTGGAGAAGCAAACGGCTATATCCGCAGCTTTGTGGACGAGGGCAAAGCCATGGCGGCTTTGCTGCGGGCCAGCCAGCTTGAACGCAGCCGCTGCGCTGACGTTAGCCAGGGCGTATCGGAGGCTTACTTAGCCAAGCTGCTGGGCTTGTTCCCGGAGAACCGGGAGCCGGGACTTGCCAAGGGATCGCTGATCGAGCCGCTGACACAGCAGGAGCTGGTCATTATCCAGTTGATAAAGAACGGGTCAGCGAATAAATCCATCGCAAGAGAGCTGTCTTTGACCGAGGGCACGATCAAAGTCTATCTCTCCCGGATCTACGGCAAGCTCGGCGTCTCTTCACGAACCCAAGCCCTGGTCATTGCAGAGGAGCTGCAGCTGCTTGAGCCGCTTGATGCAGATCACAAAGCCCCCGGCAGCTGACAATTGGGTCCGCCGTCTTGAATATGTCGGGTCAGCTGTCAAGCAGCACAGCGCCATACCGCTCAATCAGCGCGCGGCTCCGCTCTCACGGATCGCAACCGCGCGCTGCTGCCCTTTCAATTTATAGATCATGGCACAGAGTATCAGAGCGCTGCCGTTGATGATAAACACCCAGCGGATCGGCATCCAGGTCCCCAGCAAGCCGCCGATAATAGGTCCGGCCATGGTTGCAATTTGCGACGCCGACTGGTTCAGGCTGAAGGCTCTGCCGCGGAAGGCTGCGTCCGTATTCTGAACGATCATTGCGTTAATAGACGGATAGACTGCCGCGAAGAACAGACCGTAGCCGAACCGCAGTATGCCGAAGCCGATATAATTGGTCACGAAAAACTGCAGCAGATTGCCGATTCCGCCCCCCAGCAGGCCGATGAACAGCATTTTTCCATACCCCATGCGGCTGCCCCATTTGCCCCATCTTGGCGACATCAGCACAGTCGCGATGCCGACGGCCGAGAAGATGATGCCCGAGCTTAGCGAGGCGCTGGTCTTCGACACCCCCATCTCCAGCACATACACCGTAATAAGCGGCTCCAGAATCATGACGGAAAAGGTGCTGATGGCTACCATTCCCAGAAGCGTCATGAAGGCGCGGTTCGCCCATGCCATCTTCAGATCGTCAAGAACATGCGAACGCGCGGCGGAGCGGTTGAAATTTTGTTCCTTTGCAAATACCAATGCGATAATGGCAGATAGAAGCACCACCACGCAGGAGAACAGAAACGCACTGCGGTTGCCGTAATAATGGCTGACCACGCCGCCGATAAGCGGACCGACAATACTCCCGGTAGCTCCGGCTGTCGCCATGATGCCCAGCGCATAGCCTGTTTTTTCCTCCGGCGTATTCGTTGCCACAAGCGCGATCGCTGCGGGCACGAAGCCCGCCAGCAAGCCCTGAAATATCCGGACAACCAGAAACCAGTAGGGATCATGAATAAAATAATTAATCAGATACAGCGCGGCCAGACTGAAGCCTGAGCGGATCAGCATCGGCTTGCGTCCGTATTTGTCAGCCAGCGAGCCCCAGAAGGGAGAGATCAGGGCGCTCGCCAGGAAGGTAATGCCAAAAGCGAACCCCGACCAGATTTCCAGATGCTCCGTCACACCAAGATCGGTATTCAGGAATATCGGGAGAAACGGAATGGAAATGGAGTAAGCCGTGCTGCAAAAGAAAACCCCGATCCACAGTACCATCAGATTGCGTTCCCATGAGAATTTCATTGATCGACACGTCCTTTCAGGGAAAAAAGATTACGAATAAAGTGCTGCCCCAGGAATCTGTCCGACGATAGATTGCAACAAAAAGCCAACCCGGCATCTCCTAAAATGACAAGAGACACTGATTGGCTTCCTTCTTATAAAACATTCGCTTTATGTTTGTCTGAACGTGCGGCTTGCGACGTAAACGAATCGCTCCGCCCTTGCCAGAACATGAGCTTTCTGAGTTGGAAAATTCTGGTAGAGGTAGTCGATGAAGTAACCCGGATTCTCCGCGTTGCCTGTGAAAATATCGTAATGCAGCGGGATCACCGTGTCGGCTCCGGTGAGGGCTGCAAATTCGGCTGCCTCCCGGTAATCCATATTGCCTATAATCCCCCTGCTGGTCCGAAAGTAATCCCGCCCGTTAATAGGCAGCATGGCCAGGTCAACCTGATGGCCGCGTATTTTCTCCACCAGCCCCGGATAAACAATCGTATCGCCGGCATGGTAGAGGGTTACGCCATTGAGCTCAATCAAATAGCCGACATAGCGGTGGTTGCCCTGCGCATCCTCTTCAAGCTGCTCGTGGGCGGCTGGAACAGGCAGAATCCGCAGCTTGGAATGGATGGTTTGCCAGTTCGCCGGATGAGCGGCATACAGCTGTTCCGCAGTTGCCCCAAGCTCCAGAAGCTGCGTCCTGCAAGCCTCAGGCGCGACGATGACGGCATTGGGATTATTCGCTGCCAGATGCGGAATGGTCCCCTTGTCCAGATGATCCCCGTGTTCGTGGGTGATGAGGCATACATCCGCATTCGTAATGTGGGCCGGTTCAATCGGGGCGGGATACGTGCGATCAAGTCCTGAATGTACCGCCAGATAGTCCGATACATAAGGATCGACATAGACCGTTATGCCATCGCCTTTGATGATGACGCTTTCCTGACCAAGGAACCAGACCGCCAGGCAGCCGTATGGCACCTGTGTTTCATTGACTTCCTGAATGAACGCTTCTCCGCTTCGAACGCTTTGTTTCTCCATCTCTTCTGTCATGCCTCCCAGACGACGGCTGCACCATCTTTTTACGACCTATTATATTTAAAAGGTAAACATCATAGTTTTATTCTACTCTTATTTCCCCTGAATTTCTAACCTATTTCTGTTATCCGATAATAATTTTTCCCTCGGGATGGCGGTAAAGCTCCTTGCGAATCCGCGGTTGAAGGGCATAGGCGAGCGTCAAAGCCCCCATCCTTCCGATAAACATCATGATGATGATCACTATTTTGCCGCTGGCGGTAAGCTCCGGAGTCAGCCCCAAACTTAGCCCCACCGTACCAAAAGCAGAGGTGGTTTCGAACAGTAGCTTCAGGAAAGAATGCGACTGTGTGGTCGACATGATCATCGCGCCGGATACGACCAGGGCGATAGCGATGAACGTAATCATGATGGCTTTGTAAGTATGCTCCTTGGACAGCCGGTTGCGGAACAGGACTACATCCTCGCGCCCGCGCATCATCGTTATGACGGAGCCGATCAGAATAACGAAGGTGGTTACTTTAATGCCGCCTCCCGTCGAACCCGGCGCTGCTCCGATGAACATCAGAATGATCATAAAGAACTGCGTGCTCTCGCGAAGTCCGGTAATATCGATGGTGCTTGTCCCGGCGGAGCGCAAGCTGACGGACTGATAGATGGAGGCCAGCACCTTCCCTCCGGCATTCAGAGGCCCAAGCGTCAGCGAATTGCTGAATTCCATCATGAAAATAACGAGTCCTCCGAAGACGATCAGGATTCCCGAAGCCGACAGCACCACCTTGCTATGTAAAGAAAGCCGGCGTGTCCTGCGGTATTCAATCAAATCGGACAGGACAATAAAGCCGATCCCTCCAAGAACGATCAGAATCATCGTGATCACATTGATATAAATATCATTGGTATAGGCGATGAAGCTGCCGTTGATCAATACGAAACCGGCATTGTTAAAGATGGATATGGAATGAAAAACACCATAATAAAGGGCCTTGCCCAGCGGCATTTCGCTTGCCCAGCGCAGCGCGAGCAGAACGGCGGCAGCGGCTTCCACCGTAAGCGAATAGATGATGACTCTCCGGGAGAGCCGGACAATTCCCTCCATATAGTTCTGATTCATCGCTTCCTTGAGAATAAGGCGCTCCTTCAAGGAAACCCTTTTGCCCCATGCCAGTGCGAACCAGGTCGCCATCGTCATGAAGCCGAGTCCGCCAAGCTGAACCATAACAAGAATCACAATATGGCCGAACAAGGTAAAATGAGTGCTTGTATCCACGACCGAGAGCCCGGTAACGCAGGCAGCCGAAGCCGCCATAAACAGCGCATCCAGAAGCCCCAGCCGCTGACCGGGAATAGACGCGACAGGCAGCGATAACAGCAGTGTACCGATAACAATGATCATGGTGAACCCCATCGCCAGAAACTGGGGAGGTGATATTTTCAGCTTTTTCTGCACCGAACTCAACCGATTCATCTCCGCTCCGATTATTTGCACATCCGGGTGCAACATTTGGTTTACTTTATTTACCCTCTACAGTGTATCAAAGTCCCCGCTGCGGGACAAAACTTTCATTCCCTCTCCGGTCTGAAAAAAATCCAGGGCTGACAGCCTTAGGCGGTTCGCCGGATGGATAATAGGGTATTATATCTTCTGGGCATTCCCCCAACATTTAGAACCGATGAGGAGCGATGAGACCATGGCAGTCATTGAGAAGCAGAAGTTGGAGCAGCGCATTACCGCTGCATTGGACAAACATAAATTCGGCTCTTTGGCCACTGTTGAGAATAACAAACCGAAATCACGCTACATGGCCATATTTCACGATGGCTTGAATGTGTATCTGGCGACCGACCGCAAAACGCATAAGGTGGAAGATCTGCAGCATAACAGCAATATCTCGCTGCTGCTTGGATTTGACGGGAAATCGTCGCCGGAAATTGTAGAAATTGAGGGGACCGCCTCTATCACCAAGGATGATTCTCTTCGGCACAAGCTGTGGAATCCTGAGATGAAGCGGTGGTTTAATGGCCCCGACGATCCTGATTATGTGATTCTCGACATTCACGCTTCGCGGATACAATATTCGAATGAGGAAGGCCAGGCGCAGGTGTGGGAGAAGTAATCACAGGTCTGGCAGACAGTAAAAATTAGAAATGGGCAGTTAATTTCCAATCAGTTCTAATGTTGAATGCCGGCTTTGGCAAATGATCTTGAATCCGTAAGTGCCGGCCCGGTGCAAGTTCGATGCGTATAAGGAGACTGGTGTGCGGAAACGAGGTGCTTGGACTCGCAAAGGCTTGGGCTCAGGCTTGTGCCGCTCTGCAGCGGCAGAGTCCTGCGGCAAGCTTGTTCGGCAGCAGTGATGATATGACAGTGCGCAATGGGCACTCTTCTATTGTGTAAGGGTTAAACGGTATTTGGCTGTCGGAGGCTTGCTGCGCCGCCGTTTCAGCGCCCGTCAAGCCCCAGCGGCGGCTCCAGCAAGGATAATCCGCTCTGCATTCTCTTTAGGCCGCGGGTACGGCCTTGTAAGCCGGAAAATCCTTGCTGCGCCGCCGTTTCAGCGCCCGTCAAGCCCTAGCGGCGGCTCCAGCAAGGATAATCCGCCCTGCATTCTCTTTAGCCGCGGGTACCGGCCCTGTAAACCGGAAAATCCTTGCTGCGCCGCTATTGTCTTTTGCCGCTTCCCATTCTTGTTCACAAATAAGTGATGGAAGCAGCTTTTTTTGAGCAGGATCAGCATCGTACGATTCAATTCCGGTTGAGTGAAGGTCCTGTCCAAAAAATGTTCGTGAATGAGTCCGTTCCAATATTCACATAAAAGAACCTCCGGATCCACTGGCATAAGTGGAAGCGGAGGTTCTTTTGGCAATGAGATACAGCGCCGGGCGGGGGATGAAAATTATGAATTGATTTTCGGGATGCCCCCTAACAGGAATGAAGCTTCTAACTGTGGTTAGCGGTCTTGAAAGCTTATTGCCGGAATATCAATGTGTAAACTTCCCCCGGCTCCGTGTCAAATTCCGCGGCAGATGCCGCATCAGCTGGAGCATTTCCCTTGCCGCTCACCGTAAACAGCTGCCCGCTGCCGATCCGGACCCGGCAGCGGCCTCCCAGACGGGAGATGATCCGGGCCGATTCCAGCACGCCGTCACGCCAGCCCATGCTGATCTCGAAGCCCCCGCGGGCGCACAGCCCCGTTACGCTGCCTTCCTTCCAGGCATCCGGCAGCGCGGGGAGCAAATGCAGTTCGCCTGCGTGCGATTGCAAGAGCATCTCCGCGATTCCGGCAGTCACGCCGAAATTGCCGTCGATCTGAAAAGGAGGATGGGCGTCGAACAGATTGGCATATACGCCGCCGCGATGAAAATCGATTCGTCCGTCGTCCTCGACTAGCTTCAGCAGATTTCCGATCAGACCCAGTGCCCGGTTGCCGTCCCTGAATCTCGCCCATAGATTCACCTTCCACCCGAGACTCCAGCCGGTTCCGCCATCTCCTCGGCGTTCCAGAGAATTACGGGCAGCCGCGAACAGCTCGGGCGTACCCTCAGGCGTCCAGCCATTTCCCGGATAGATATCATACAGATGCGACACATGCCGGTGATGCACGTCCTCGTCCCCGTAATCCTGCGACCACTCCTGAATTCCGCCACGACTTCCAATCTGCGGCGGCAGCAATCGGGAGCTTGCCTCCTGCAGCGTCAGCTTCAAATCGTCATCGATCTCCAATTCATCTGCCGCCTGCATGCAGTGGCTGAACAGCTCGCGGATCAAGCTCATATCCATCGTCGAGGCTTGGCTGAGCGCTGGCGTCCGCCCATCCTCCAGCCGGAAGCGGTGCTCGGGCGAGGTGGACGGCGAGGTAATCAGCCCTCCCCGGCCATCATCGATTAGCCAGTCCAGGCAGAACAAGGCGGCCGATTTCATGATAGGATAAGCCTGCTCCCGCAAATAATCGCGATTCCCGCCAAAGCGGTAATGCTCCCACAAATGCTGGCACAGCCAAACGCCGCCCATCGGCCAATTGGCCCATAGCGGATTGCCGTGTCCGTAATCGCCAGGCGGTGCGGATTGCCGCCATAAATCAGAATTATGATGCGCCGTCCAGCCTCTTGCGCCATAATGAACCGCCGCCGTCTTCTTCCCGCTCTCGGCAAGCTCGCCGACGAAGCTCAGCAGCGGCTCGTGGCATTCGCCCAGATTGCACACTTCGGCAGGCCAATAATTCATTTGCGCATTAATATTCAACGTATAGTTGCTGCTCCATACCGGCCGCGCATCCTGATTCCAGATGCCCTGCAGATTGGCCGGCTGCGTGCCCGGACGGGAGCTGGCAATCATCAGATAACGCCCATAGTGAAACAGCAATTCAACCAGATGCGGATCCTCCGCTCCGTATTCCGCGATACGGCGGTTTGTCGGCAGCTCTTCCGGAGCCGGGGACGGCCCCAGCTTGAACTCCATCCGTCCGAACAAGGCTCCGTGATCCCTCTTATGGGCTTCAAAAAACTCATCCGCCGGTTTGCCAACCGCCGCGTCCAGCATATTTCTTGAGGCTTCCCGCGGATCGCGCCCCTCTGTTCCCGGACTTCGGTCATAGCCGTTATAGCTTGTGGCCGCTGCAAAATACAGGACGGCGCTGGTCGCGCCTTCGACATGCAGTCCATCCTGGTCTGTCTTCGATGTACCCCCGTCCTCCAGACGCACAACAAGCCTTCCTTCAAAACGCATGGCGGTTGTCGTATCTTCCTGCCCGTAACGCAGAGGCATATCCGTCTCGTAGTAGTTGGGCAGCACGTCCTCCGGACAATAGCCCTGCAGAACGAGCGCATCCCGATCAGGCAGCTGCCTCGACTTCAGGGGACTGCTTAGAGATGCTTTGAAAGTCAGCATGCCGGGCCGGCTGGCCGTTAAACGAACAGCTATAACCTGATCCGGATGGGATGCGATTATTTCTCTCGTATAAACAGTCTGCCCGATTCGGTAGGTGACCTTTGCCATGCCTTCCGCCAGATCCAGCTCCCTCTCGTATTCCTCCGTCAGCTGGCCGTGATAAAAGTGGAGATGCAAATTTCCAAAGGGCATGTAAGATTGCGTATAAGGCCCCATCATGGAGGATTTGCTGAGGGCTTCGGCTTCCTCATAGCGTCCGTCTGCTACCAGCTGGCGAATCTCGTCCAGCGCCTCCCGGGCAAGCGGGTTATTCCAGTCCTGCGGGCCGCCTGACCAGAGCGTGTCTTCGTTGAGTCCGATCCGCTCCGTATCCACGCCTCCGAACACCATGGCCCCAAGCCGGCCATTCCCTACAGGCAGCGCCTCGGTCCACAGCCGGGCCGGGATGTCATAGGTCAATTTCATCATTTGCAGCCTCCTTCAAGACCGTTGCTCCAGCCCGAATTCTTTCTTGATATCGCTGACCTTGACAAGCTGGCCACCCGCATTGATACTTCGTTCCATGGCGACCATCAGCGCAAGGGTATGAACAGCCTCCTGCGCGTCAGGCAGCGGTGTGATTCCCGCGTCCAGACAATCGGCAAAATATTCGATATAATTCTGATATTCCCCGGCATGATGAGTGTTTCCTTCAAAACGGAAATAATAGAAATGCTTATAATCGAAGGAATGCGAAACCGCTCCTTCACCGGCAAAATGAGTATGGTACCTCATATTGGAGTATTCCGCCCGGCTGGTTCCTTCCGTTCCCCGGATAACACATCCGATTGAAGGCTCGACCTCCTGCCCGAGCGACGGCTGGGTGTAGCTCCCGGCAATCTGGGCCATGCGTCCTTCTCCGTCCCGAAGGAGGAAACGCATGGTATCCCAGCTGGCAAGGCCCAGCTTGCTGCTGGAATCGCTCGTACGGCCAAATCCGGTTACCTCGGTAATGCCGGGCAAATACCAGCGGACCAGATCAACCGCATGAATCATAAAGCCGTACATCCAGCTGAAGCCCTTCTGACGGCTCCAGTCCTTTTCCAGAAACCATCTTCCATCCGTAATGTAGTGGGACTCCACAATCTGAATGTCGCCGTGGCGCCCTTTATCGTAATCCTCGCGCTGACGGATCATCGGCTCGAAGAACCGGGAGCTTTGGCCGACAAATACTTGTTTCCCCGTCCGCCCGATCACCTCCAGCAGCTCGCCCGCCCCTTCCAGCGAAGGCAGCAGCGGCTTCGTGCAGATGACATGCTTGCCGGCTTCAAGAGCCTGACAAACATGCGTAAAATGCAGCTGATCCGGGGTATAGATGGCAATGACCTCGATATCGGGATGGTCCAGCAAATCCTGGTATTCCGTTGTCCAGCGGGAGAAGCCGAATTCTTCGGCGCGCCTTACGCAGATTTCGGGATTTTTGTCGCAGACGAGCTGAAGATCCCACCGTTTGCTGTTCAGGGCTGCGGACATAATACTGCGGCCTTCCCCAAGTCCGATGACGCCAAGCTTGTATTTTTTCTGTGTCATGATCATCGCTTCCTTCACCTACAATTGAATAGTCAACGCCGAGCCTTCATATTCGACCGTCTGCCGGGCCGGTATGCCAGCTTCATCCAGATAGCCCATGCCTTCCGTCATTACTTTCACCTGGAAGCTCCTCTTGACGTTCATCCCGCCGTACGATCCCTGACGGCTTCCGAAGGTAAGCGTTCGGGATTGATCATGGTAAAGAAGAGTCACAGCTGCATGCTCTCCCTGCTCATAGCCGTAACCATCCCCCTCGTCCTCGTAGAGGACAAAGCTGCCGTCAGCTCCGCCGTAAATCAGAAGGGTCCATGGAGCATCGGGCTGTTCGCCGGAATGCTGCACATCGGGTCCAATCGGCACGATGGAGCCGGCGCGTACGAATAATGGCATCGTAGCAAGTCCGGCGTCTGCGTCTATTGTCTGCCCGCCCCCGTAATAATCGCCGGTCCAGAAGTCATGCCAGGATGTCCCTGCCGGCAGATAGACGCTGCGGCTGTGATCATTACCGTCTCCGGCGGCCTGCTCCAGCACCGGATTCACCAGCAGTGCCGGTCCGAACATATATTGATCGCCAATATTATAAGCGGCCGCATCATGGCGGAAATCAAAGGCCAGCGGCCGCATCATCGTGTAGGCTTGATGGGTAACAGCCCCCGCAAGCGAATACAAGTAAGGAAGCAGCCGGTAACGCAGCCGGATAAACTTCACCAGCGTGTCATAAATGACGGTGCCCGGCTCGCCGAATCTCCATACCTCCCGCGGCGTGTCCGTCCCGTGTGAGCGGAAGATCGGCAGAAAGGCGCCATATTGGAACCAGCGCAAATAAAGCTCCCGGTAAGCCGGATCTTCGCAGCCGTCATTATAATCCCCGCCCCAGAACCACTGCTCTTTCTTCGCTGTGAAGAATGCCCCGATATCCGAGGTCCAGTACGGCACGCCGGTGGCAACAAAGTTCAGCCCGGCAGGAATCTGTTTGCGCAGCGTATCCCATTTGGCCGCCGTATCGCCGGACCATGTAATCGCTCCGTAGCGCTGCTGCCCCGAAAATGCCGAGCGTGTCAGGTTGACGACCCGCTTCTCTTCGGTGGTCGCGCGCTGCCCTTCGTAGATGCCTTTGGAATGCTGCAGGGAGTAGGCGTTAATATATTCCGGATCGAGATATTTCTTGGATTGCCCGGTATTGACCAGCAGGCGCTGCTCAGGCTCGAGCCGGACTTCTCCGTTCCAATCCGCCTCGAACGGCTCGGTGCAGTCGCACCACCAGGCGTCGATGCCGTGAGCGAATAAACCCTCGTTCGCCTGCTTCCAGTACAAGCTGCGCGCTTTCTCACTGAACGCATCGTAGGTGGCGCGGTTTCCAAGCAGCGTGTTATGCTCCTTCATCTCCAGATGATTGGACCCGTCATTATTCATAATCGGCCAAATCGAGACCATCAGCTTCGCATGCTTCTCATGAAGCTTGCGCATCATCTCATCGGGATCCGGGAACCGGTCGGGGTCGAACGATTTCTGGCCCCACAGATCGCCGGTCCATGACCGCCAATCGAGAATAATCAGATCCAGCGGGATTTTGCGCTCCCGGTACTCTTCCACGACGGCAAGCAGCTCGGCCTGGGATTCATAGCGCTCCTTGGACTGCGCGTAGCCGAAGGCCCATTTCGGCAGCATCGGCGCTGCCCCGGTAAGCTGGCGGTATCCCGCCACAACCTCATCGAGCTCGGGACCGTAGATGAAATAGTAATCCAGCTCGTCTTCCACTTCCGACCACAGATACGAGCCATGGACATCATCATGAAAGGTCATCAGGCTGTAGCTGTCGACCAGCACGCCATATCCTTTCGTGGAGACCAGCATGGGAACGACGGCTTTCATATTTTGCTGATACAGATATTGGCTGGTGCCCCGTAGGTTCATAATCCCTTCCTCATGCGAGCCCAGGCCGTACAAGGCTTCCCCGGTCTCCCATTCAAAAGCAAGCTTCGTATGATACGCACGGCGTGTCCGGGCTTCCTTGGCCTCGGCCTGGACGCGCACGCCATCGACGGACATGCTCGATTGAACCTCAGAGCTATCGTCATAAATGAAGGTTACCGCTTCCGTCGGAACAAGTGTTTTGCCGCCGGTCTGCGGCTCCCGCGTGAGCAGCCCGCCCTGCTTGTCGCGCCAGGTGAAGGCGGCTGTGGCTTTAATTATTTCGAGAACCAGCTCGGTTGTGCGCAGAGTCACGGTCAAATCGGATTCTTGGATCTCCCACTTTGTACCGGTGCTTGCCTCCTTGAGGACAGCCAGGCTTGGCTTGGTGCTGAATGATTCCTCCAAGGTATAAACGACATGGATAATCGAAGGGGAAACAGGCTCCACCTTGATTCGGCCTTTAGCGGATATCAGAACCAGGCCGCCGGCCGATTGCTCATAACTGATGATCTCCATCCATAAAACTCCTCAGCGATAAATTTGAAGGCAGGCTGGTACCTGCCAAATAAAGGTTGGTTTGCAAACCATGCAGTTTGCTCTAGAGCACTATTAAGGCAGGCTTGCCGAAAATACAGTTTGCTCTGGACCGGTATGAAGGCACGTTTGCCTTTATACCGGTCCAGAGCGCTATCAAGGAGGGTTTGCCGTCAAATCTAACCGGCAAGAAGACTGCTTCCCGGCAATTATATGCTGCTCCGGCTTTTGCCATATTGAAGAATACCTTCCGGCAATGAAGGCCATTATCAGCCTTTAAGGCAGACTATCTAATAAATTCATAAGGCTTCCAGCGGGAATCCTCCGGAACCGGCTCCTGGGCAGGATAGGGCGAGGCGGTTCGCCACTGGCTTTTACTTGTAAGCAATTCGGCATATATCGATTCTATCGCCGCATAATCAATAACCGCAGAGACTTCCGGCTGCTCCCTGATTTCGGCCAGGAGCCTGCCTGTGATCTCTCCTAACTGGAGCAGCGAATCCTCCATGATCCGCTCGCCAAGCTGGCTCGACGCCTCACCGGCATCTGCCCCCAGCGCAAGCCGTCCGCCGCTTCCGGGCAGGCTCTCCAGCTCACGCCGCGATTCATCGATCAAATCCGGACGCAGATACATCAGCTGCGAAATCTCATATTTGCCTGCATGGTCGCCGTCATGGAGCCCTCTTACCAGCTCGGGGTCGCTGCCGACCCACATTGCCACTGGAATCCGGCTCTGAAACAGCTCCGCAGCCCTCCGCAAATCCTCCTGATTCCCGCCGCTGTGGCCGGATACGACGATAATTCCTTTGAAGCCCGCATTCACGAACGCTCTTAACTGATACAGGAAGAAATACAGCATCACATGCGGCGGCATTGCCGTCATATGCGGATTGATCTCCCCTACCTCATCCCTCAGCCAAGGCGCGTGATACCCTGCCTCATGAATGTGGTAGCCCAGTGACGGGGCAACAATTCCGCCGCCGCGCCGCGCCGCTTGTGCGCACAGATACTCCGCCTTGATCGTGTCCAGGCCGTACGCGCTGATCTGTCCATGCGGCTCGCAGATGCCAAGCGGCAAATAAACCAAGGGACATTCCTCCAGCCGCTGCCGGAATTCATCCGGGAACAGCTCCGACCACAGCACCTTCGTCAATTCACTCGCCCCCTATTTATAGAAATTGCGGAACCATGCATGCTTCTTCAGCTTCTGCACCTGCTCCTCCGGCAGCCCGCGGCCGTCGCCAAGCGCGCAGTTCATCTCCACTTCGCGGCTTCTCAGCATGCCCGGAATAACGGTCGATACGCCGGGATGCGAGAGTATAAAACGCAGCGCGATCTCGGGAAGCTGCTCCATGGAAGCGTCCAGATCGCCGGCAATCGCTTTCACACGGTCGTATACTTCCTGCTTCCGGTCATCGCGGAAATACCCGTTGCGGAAGTCGCCCTCCGGGAATGTCGTATCCGGGCCTACGTTGCCGGTAAGACCGCCCTCATCCAGCGGTACACGGATGATCGTGCCGACATTGTGCTTGATGCATGCCGGCAGCAGCTTTTCCTCCGGCGTCTGATCGAAAATATTATAAATGAACTGCACCGTATCGATTACGCCGCTCTCCAGCGCTTTTATCGCATTGTCCGCCTCATGATCGTTAATGGAGATCCCGAAGGCGCGGATTTTACCCTGCTCCTTCAGCTTGACCACCGCATCCAGCCAGTCGCCCTCGCCGCTCCAGGAATCCAGCCACACATGCGTCTGGAGAACATCAATCGTCTCCAGTCCAAGATTCCGCAGGCTGTTCTCCGCGCATTTCATGATATGCTCAGCCGTAAAGCCTTCTTCAACAGGGGTTCCGGCAACCGCCGGCCACTTGAGATTGATTGGCGATACCTTGGTCGCGACATGGATCGTTTCGCTGCGCGATTTGATCAATTCGCCGACCAGCCGCTCACTATGTCCATTGCCGTAGCCCATTGCCGTATCGATAAAATTAATGCCCCGGTCAATGGCCAGATTCAGCGCCCGCAGCGACTCGTCATCCTCTGCGCCTACCCAGCTGCTCTTGCCGATTCCCCATGCGCCGAATCCAACCTCCGATATACGCAAGCCCGATTTTCCCAATGTTCTATAATTCATAGTCATTAATCTCTCCTTCTTCAGTCCTTATCGTGTGCTTACCAAAAGTATAGCGGAATGCGCTCCGGCAAACTTGTCAGGACATGGCCTTACATTTGCGATTTTGTTCAATATCCGGATGGTTCATTTGCTGGAACGTTTGCCGCAGGGACGTATTGTTGAAGGAATCCGATGTTGATTACCGTTGTATCCCGATTTCATCCAAGCTTCAGGCTTCTTTTCCCGCTATCGCCTGGGCTGTTATTTTCCACCACTTATGCGGCATTTGGCAGACGAAAAGCATTTTGAACAAAATTGCAAATTTGGAGGCGTGTTAAGAAAAGTAAGCGGTTGCCCGCTATGTTACGATGTTCCTGCAAGCAAAACGACGAACATAAAGGAGACATGAACCCATGTTGACTCAACAACAAATCGACTACTTTCATGCGAACGGCTATTTGATCATGAGAGGTTTATTTAAAGGCAAAGAGCTGGAGCTGCTGCAAAAAGCAGCCGACGCAACGCAAGCGGAAGGCGTAGCGCGGGAAGGCGAGGAGCACCGCTATTATAAAAATAAAGACGGCAGTGAAACCTACTGGCGTTCGGAGAAAATGTGGCAGCGGGACGATATTTTTCAGGCGGCTACCGTCAATCAGGAGCTTCTGGAGAATATCGGTCAAATCATCGGACATTCCTTCTACCCGTGGAATGACTCGCTAGTTGTCAAGCTGGCCAATTCCGGCGCGCCCGTTCATTGGCATCAGGACCCGCCGTATGGCGCCGCCAAGCGATCTGAAACCTTCGGCATTCCCAACTTCACCACCGATATTTATTTGAATCATTCCGGTGCGGACAACGGCGGCGTATTCGCTATTCACGGGCGCCATCTGGTTGGCCATGTGGATTTGAAGCAGGTGTCCGAGGAAGACCTGTACAATAACTGCGGAGCCGTACCGCTGGAGATGGAGCCCGGCGATGTGCTGTTCCACTGCCTGTCCACGCCGCATGGCTCGTCCTTCAATCATTCCGACAAACAAAGACGGATTTTCTATGTGCATTATGTGAATGAAGATGTGTATCAGGACAGCTATGCGCCTGAAGCCTGGGCCAAGGATCTGCCGGGCTGGAGCGAAGAACGCCGCGAGGCCATCCAGACGATGCTGAAGAAAAGAGTGGAAATGGGTTTTGACGCGACCGATCTGAGCGGGGATATCAAGCTTAACGAGCGCGGCTTCAAATTCCATGGCGAGACGACAACTCCGCCCCGTTATTGGGAGCAGCTGCAGGCGCAATATACCGACGAGGAACGGGCGAAGCTGAAAGTCGTTCATACAATCAAGTGAGCCAATAACCATAAATTTTAAATTATTACCATTTATACCCTATAGGATGAGAACCATAACTTCAAAGTTGAAGACAAAGCCGATGTCCCGTTTCTAACGTGTGCATCGGTTTGCTTTTCTTTAGTTGTAATCAAATTTATGAACAACCTCTTGAAGGGAGTTTATTTATGAAATTCGGTATTCAAGGAACCGTAATCGGCTGGCAGGACCCGTGGGCCGGCGAAGCATCGGACCGGGTAATGCGAACGGGAACGGGCAGCATCTATCCTTCTCAGGACGCAGCCCCGGGTAGGCATGCCTTCATGCGGGCGCTGCAGGAGCTCAGCGCAGAATTCTATGTTCATCATCTGTTTCCGGGACTTGAAGGGCAGAAGGAGCTGCTCGAGGATGCCAAGTCTTATGGCATTGAATTATGTCTGGGCAATGAATATGGGAACATTAACGGCCCCTGGGTGGAAGGCACCAACCGCTATGATATGCCGGACGACGCTCTGCGGGAAGCGGCGGCCAGCGGGAAGCTTATCGGACTGCTGTACGACGAGCCCGAGCATCTGCAGATTAATGCGGGTCAATACCGCAAGGATGGCTGGTTCCCGCATTGGGGCTCCTGCGAAGCGGAGGATCTGAATGAGGCGCGCCGCCTGATGACGGATTCGGTTGCGCGACGTGTCCGCCATGTGCGGGAGATTCTGGCCCGGGCGGGCTTCGACGCTTCGAAGGTCCCTCTCCTCAGCGAGCAGGTATTTCCTGTGCTGTTTCACGCACAAGCCCGCGGAGGAATGGCGCTTTGCCCGAAAATCATGAAGGAATCGTTCCAGCCGCTGCAGCTGGCGAACGCTCTTGGAGCGGCCAGGCAATACGGGCGCGACATGTGGATTTGCGCGGATCTATGGGGGCCCGACGTGGGGCCGTGGCCGATCCGTACGCCGGGATTTCCCGGTCATTCTCCCGAAGAGTTCGGGTCGGCGCTGCGGATGGGTTATTACATGGGTCCAAGCCGCCTGTTTACGGAGAATGTGGATGTGCTTCTGCAATTCAAGGAAGATGTGTTCCGCAAGACGGCTTTCGGCGAGGTATGGGAGGCATTTGTCCGTGAATTCGTTCCGGCTAATCCCCTGAGCTGGACGCACCGGGATGCGGATCCCGATATTGCCGTTATTCATTCCGACGACAGCAATTACGGCCAGAACGAGCGGCTGTTCGGATCTCGTGAACTGGCGGTGCCGGCTTCTTCCCGTTCGGTGTTCGACGTGTGGCATCTGCTTAGCGGCGGTTCAATTCCTGCCCATGGCAATAATATGCATATTGCCGGATTCGATTTCCCGCGCCATGAGCTGAAGCGACTGGTTTCTGCAGATGAGTTCCCCCTCTGGGAGGGGAAAACACTCGACGCTCCAGCCAATATGCATCCACTGTTCTACCCGTCGGGCAATGTGCTGGTCTATGATGAATTCGTCACAGATGCGCAGCTTGGGAATCCCGGGCTGATTGTCGTAGCAGGCTCGTCTGTCTCTGACGAGACGCTCCTTGCGGTTCGCAGGAGAGCGGAATCCGGCGGCGCTACCGTCATTGCGGCGAAGTGGCTGCTTCCTCCACAGTGGCAGGAAGCGCGGCAATTCTCCGGAGGCGGAGCATGGCTGCCGACGACGGACTTCCTCGCGGATGCCGTGATGGAGCAGGCTTCTCCCCTGCTGGGAGCGCGCGACTGCTGGATGCAGCGCTTCGGGAGCTCGGAGGTGCGGATGTATAAACGCGATTCTGCCGGTTTTACGCTCGATTTTGAAGTCCGTCAAATTCGCTGACCTTCGCAGTCCGGCAGAATTGATGATTCGCGGCAAGGATTAGAGATCACAGCCCTGCGGCGGCCAGTCATCCGGCAGTATTTCGTTTTTGTCTGATGGAAGAAGCGTTCGTGGTCATTATTCGTTCGAGGCACATGAGGAGCGTCGTAGCGAGTGAACAGGCCATTCCAAAATCCCTTGGTGTACGCTAACACGTTATTCACCAACACTTCGTCGCCGGGCTTGTTGTAGTTCTGTTGCATCCAATTGAGGAGATGCTCCATGTGGAAGCGCACGGACTCGCTCGTCTGATCGGGGGAGGGTTCCAAGAGTTTCGCTATTTGCAAAATGACGCTCTGCCAGCGACGAACGGCCTCGTAAGTTTGCTGAGAGTCACTCAGTTTACTAAATATTCTGCTAATTCTTTTCAGGAGCGCGAGCCCCTTTTTTAGTCAAGCTTCGGTCCAGCGATTGCTGAACGGCTTGAGTATTTTCAAAGATACGAACACCAGGTAGATCAAGGGGCGGGTTCCCGTCCTCAAGCAAAATGGAACGCACGGCGGCTAAATAATCCTTTGCGATCTCTGCTTCGGTAGACGTCTCCTTCTCGACCTGCCTTTCGATTTCCCGGATGCCGCGTAGTGTTTTCTTGATGCCGATTTTCAATTTGCGATCCTCGTCCACAACGGGCTTGGCGATGTCTTTCAGGTAATGATACTGACAGTATTGGTAAGGCACATTTGGCCACAGATTCGCCATAGCGGGACGACTGGACTGCTTGCCGTAGCTCACCAGACCGATGACGGGAAATTCGAGGTCTTTCACCGGTTGCAGAAGCGCTTGGAGTTCGCTTGCGGAACCGCTTTTCAGGTTTTGGGCCGCCAACATGGTTCCGCTGAATACTTCACGAACGACGTAAAGAGTTTCGTTTCCCTTCTCGGGCTGAACCCCATCCATAGACAGCATGATCCCTTTGTTTTCTTTCACAACGCGTTCTAATTCCAGACGAGATTGTTCCGTAACCGAAGCCGCAGCAAGGTCAGATAACGCTCGTACAGTCTCTATTGAAATTGCGCTCGGATGTTGCAATGCCGCGGCCGTTCAGCTCCTTGGTGATTTCGGCAATGGTTAAGTGATGTTTGAAGCGTAGCTCTCCGACGAGCGCAAGAACGTCAAATCCGTAGGAGGTATGTTTCATGCAAAGAGCATCCGCCTGCGCAGACCTAAAATATCTGGTGAGGTTACCGCAATCCTCATGAGGGCAATGGTAAGCCATGTTCCAAACCTGAATCACGCCGTGGAGCGTAGCGATATTCTTTTTCCAAGTATGGTGGCGTCTCAACTTGTTACCGCAGTCGGGGCAGGTTTCGATTCCCAACCCGAAAGAAATTTTTCTTCTCAGATATGATTCGATTTTTCGGTAAGGGCGTATAAGGAAGACCTCCGTCGATTAGCTTCTCACTACTTCGACAGAGGTCTTGGAATATCCAGTTAGTCAATTGGTCAACCGTAGTTTTTTTCCTATGCCAGCATAATTAACGAACAACCCCCTCTAATCGGAAACATAGAGGGACAATCCGTCGATCTCTCCCGGGAATACCCACAAGAGGGGCGGCTATTCTTTCTCACGATATCCTCCCATCGGAAATAACCACAATTTCGTGCGTTATTCGAGCCTCTGTGTCGAAGTTCTGCTGGAATCCCGGTTATTGCGACAGTGAATTGTGGCTATTCGACCGGGACAAGCCCGAATGTGGTAAATACCACTCCAAATTTTGGATATTCGTTTCAAGGCTGGCCGATCAGAGGAGATTCCGTCACGCATTGGCCTCGCACACGATAAACTCGTTGCCGTCGGGATCGCCGAACACGAAGCAGCGGGCGCCCAGCCGGGTTTCCATGCCGCGGGCGACGGTCGCTCCCTTGGCTTGCACATGAGCCAGAGCCGCATCCAGGTCAGGGGTCTCGATAATGCCGACAGGCTTGCCGGATTCGCAAAGCCGCTTGTCGTCGAAGAGCAGGTCCGCGCCCTTCTCCAGCCGGATGCAGCGGAGCTCAGGGAATCTGGAGTCCGGCTCGGCGGTTCGCGCGACCAATGTTTCGTACCATTCCACGGTTTCATTCAACGTATCGGTATGGATCAGCACATGACCGATCTTCGACAGAAGCGCATGCGCCGGCTTCGATTTGGCCGTTTCCGGCATCCGGTGCGCCTGGCAAATCAGTTTCGAATTGACGGTAAAGACGGAGATATACTCGTCGCTGAACACGTCGGTCAATGTGTCGTACCGCTGACCGGCACAGAAATCGTAAGCGGAGGCGATATCCTTCGTATCAAACATGAGGGTGGACGGAGACCCCCAGGCATTGCTGTCGAGGATGACCTCCGTACCGTCGAAGTCGAAGATGTATATGCCGTCTTCATGTTCTCTCGGGACAATATGCCGTTCGAGCAAATTGGCGTACCATTCAGTTGCCAGCTTCAGATCGCGAACCGGCACGAACACGGACGGCACGCGAGGCGAGATCGGGTGAGACATGTTGAACTCCTCCTTCAATTGGGATATTGGGATTTTTGTCATCATGATCCGGCGATGACAGCTTCAATTCGCGCGATGCCTTCTTCTTCCGCATCCCATGCCGCCTGCAGCCCCTCCTGGATATCCCGCCACCGATTCGCGGGGCTGCCGCCGTAGCCGAACGGGAATCGCGGGTAGAGCCGCACGAACCACTTGCTCACTTGCTTGTAGCAATCGGCCGCCGCCAGAAGTTGAGTTCTGCGATCTGCACCGCGGGATCTATCCGCAAGCAGTTCCAGGAAAGCTGCGGCTTGCTGGCGCGCCTCGGCCAGAATGGCGACCTGGTAAGCATGTCCGCTCAGATCGAGCGTGCTGCGCCGAGCCCCTTCCAGCCAGACGCGATAACCATCCAGACCGAAGACGTAGCCCTTGAGCGGCGGCTCCTTGCCCCGGGCATGATCGACAATCGCCCGAAGCACCGTGTCCTCCGATGAAGGCGGCGACACCCTTCTTCGCAATCCGAAGACGAAGACCGGCCGTTCGTCGGTTTGGCGTCCTAACTGGTCATAGCGATAAACCCGCGTTTCCCCGCTGTATCCCTTGTATCGGATCTCCTGCGAACGATCGTCGTACCCGTGGGCAAAGCCCATTTCGTTCCGCTCCATATTCCAAATAACGGCCGGAATCCCCCGATCGACCGATCCGTGGACGACTGACAGCATTCGGACCTGCATGTCGGGCGTCATCGTCTTCTGCTGCGGTCTACCGACACAAACTCCGCTGAAGCCGAGCCGTTCGACGGTCCGGTAAGCCGCATAGCTCCAGTCGAACGTCAGTATGCCCTGCCAATCGCAATTTTCTGGCATATTGACGCGGAAAGCCTCCGCCGAAATTCCCATCAGATCCGTATACGTGAAATTCGTAATATCGGCCGTGCCCAGCGCTTCGCCGATCATGGCCGAGATGAACGCATAAGGCCTCGGATAGGTCGGCGCCGGCAGCAAACAGGAGCTCGGGTGACCGTGCGTTTCCCGTTCCAGCAAATAGGCGGCAATCTCTTCCCGGAACCGCTCGTCGTTCACTTTGAGCCGGGCTCTGGAGAGGATGTTGTAGACATTGCTTTTCTTCATATTATAGCGGTCCGCCAGTTGTTCCGGCGTAGCTTCTTCATTGGCGGCGGCGTCCAGAACGTCCCTCGCCTGCTTGGACAGCTTGGCGAGCGAGCGGCGAACCAGCTCGGCGCTGGCCTCCTGCTCTTGCCACTCACGTATCTCGTCGGACCGGCCGCGATTCGCAGGTCCCGCCTCGGGCATCTCCTCGATGGCGATCGTGCGCCTGTTGTCCCCTCCGCGGATCGCATTGATCGCCATGCGGCGGATCATCAGACGGAACCAGGCGGCGAATTTATGATCGTCCTTCAACTGGTGCAGCTTGTCTTTCATGCGGATGAACGCTTCCTGCACGATATCGTCGGCCAAGTAGGGATCGCGGACGATACTTTGCGCCCACGACATCGCCGCAGCGCGATACCGGTTGAAAATCGTCTCATATGCCGCATGGTCGCCTTGTCGGATACGCGTTAACAAGTCCTTCAAATCCAACGAATGATCCACGATGCCTCCTTGTGATGGTGAAACCTGCTGTATGCTCACCCTATCAGGATAACCAAGTTATTCGACGAATAGCGGGACTTTCCTGCCGGATTATTTCTGCACCTGATAATGGAGGCAGACAACGCCGGATGGCAGTGTTTTGCTATCAAGCAGTTTAAGGCGAAGCTTGTCGTCGATCCCCTTGAATAACGGCAAACCGCGGCCGACCACGATAGGCGACACCGTAATTTGAAATTCGTCGATCAAGCCGAGCTGCATTAGACTGTGCCCTAACCCGGGGCTGCCGAGGATCATGATGTCCTTGCCGGGCTGTTGTTTCAGTTTCATGATTTCTTCCGCCGCATTGTCTTTCACCAATCGGGTGTTGACCCAGTCTATGTTGTCCAAAGTGGAGGAGAACACGATTTTGGCCGTGCGATCCAACCACTTTGAATGTTCGACTTCGCGCGGCGTGGCCGACGGATTCGAAGGCACGGTCGGCCAATAGTCCTTCATGATAAGATACGTTCCGCGTCCCCACAAAATCGTGTCTACCGTGCTCAGAAGGTTATCGGCGTGTTTCGCCAAGTCGTCGTCATAGGAAATCCAATTGATGTCCATCGTTCCGTTCGGTCCTTCGACGATGCCGTCCAGCGATGCGTGCAGGAATAATACGACTTTTCTCATTGTTCATTCTCCTTTTGTTCTTTAGGTTTCTCCTATCACAGGAACCCGCTGGGGGCGCCTTCGATATGGATTCGACCTATAGACACAATGGAACTTCATTTTCTATCATAGTCGTCGAAAATTTTTTTTGAATTCCATCAGGTGGGGAGATTCACCTTCGAGCGGAGGCTGGAGATTGCCGAAGTGCTGGAGGCATTCGAGAATAGCATCCGGACCGGGATTATTTCGTCAACCCCGAGTTTACGAGCCTTTGCCCCGTCCCCGGGCAGCCGGATTTCGCCACCATCTATATTTCCTATATCCCGGACCGCAAGATGGTCGAGAGCAAATCGCTCAAAATGTACCTGTTCAGCTTCCGGAATCACAGGGATTTCCACGAAGACTGCGTCAACATCATTGAACGATCTGATCCGGCTGATGGAGCCTCGCTATATCGAAGTAAGGGGGAAGTTCACGCCGAGAGGCGGCAAACGAAAGCCAGCCATCGTCGCATTACGGGTCTACGGAATTGGAATACCTACATTCAGCGTAATGGCGAAATGATCGTTTTTGGTACATGACGTATTCAACCATCGGCACATAAAGGGCCGTTTGTGCACAGTTGGTTACTCATCTTTCAAGGAACGAAAGAGCCAATGGAAAATGAGATAGAGCGAACACGTTTAAAGTCGGCGTTTTAACCGGGATCCTCTGGCATATCTGGATAAGCTGGAGAAAGAATGGGATCTCGTTTGTAATAGTTAGTTAATTATTCTGTCGTAGAAAAAAAGCCTCGAAGGTATGGTTCCCTTGAGGCTTAAAATCCATTAAATCATGCTTTAATTTTTTTCTCAATCCTTCAATCACATCTACGGATAATCCGGTAATCTTAGTGACAAATGCGTTGTCCTGTCCGCTTTGAATCAGCTTCAGGGCCACTACCTTTTTCTCCTCTGCTTTTCCTTCGGCATTATTGGTTCTATTATATCGTTTGTATTCCAGGGTTGGAAAATCGACCGCAAAGAAAAAAACCAGGCGATATCTCGCCTGGACTGACTCTCCCTAATGGATTGTATGCTGTTGATTTACAGATCTAGCCTGCCCTTCACTTGCCCTTCAAGAAAAGCTCGATAACGGGAACCGTAACATTCGGCTTCTTGACCGGGAGCTCCAGCGTCAAGGTGCCGGCATGGCGGCCTTCATTGAATGCTCCGGCCTCCATTGTCATTTCCTGCTCGCCCTGAATCATCCGGATCTCGGAGGCATCATGCAACAGCTGCGCATATTCCACCTGGCCGGAGAAGCCCTGAAGATGAATATGCTTGAACGGCCAGTTGAAAATATGCAAATAAAGCCGCCCAGCTTCTTCATTGTACGTAAACCGGCAATCAACCGGGCACTGGAACGATTCCGGAGCGGCGCTGCAGCCGTAAATGGATCGCTTGTGGCGCTTCATCCAGCCGCCGATGCCCTTCAGCCGGTCAATCGCCCGCTCGTCGAATTCGCCTCGTCCGGTTGGGCCGACATTAAGCAGCAGATTGCCGCCCTTGCTTACCGTATCGATCAGCATCTGAACGAGCATATCGACGCTTTTCCATGATTCTTCGTCGCGATAGTAACCCCATGAACCGCTGAAGGTATGGCAGGCCTCCCAGACCACGCGCTGTCCATTGACCTTGATCCATTCGCGGGGCTGATACTGCTCCGGCGTTGTGATATCCCCCGGCAGCTGCAGCCGGTCATTCAGCAGAATATCCGGGCGCAGCCCGCGGATCAGCTTTACCAGCTTCTCGCTCTGCCACTCTTCCTTGCCTTTTCCCGCGAAGCCGGCCTCTGCCGCAATCGAGAAATCATAGAACAGGAGATCAATATCGCCGTAATCGCTCAGCAGCTCCCGTGTCTGCCCATGCAGATAATCGACATATTTGCTGAAATCACGGCTTTTGCTGTCTTCGACAAATCGTTTGTCATTGCGCTCTGGATGCTTCACATCCACGGTATAATCCGGATGATGCCAGTCAAGCAAGGAATAATATAAACCTGCCCGTATATCCCGCGCGCGGAAAGCATCCAGCATCGGCCGAAGCAGATCGCGTCCCGCCGGCGAGTTGGTCGCTTTGTAATCCGTCAGGCTGGAATCCCACAGACAGAAGCCTTCATGATGCTTCGCCGTCACGACCATGTATTTCATCCCCGCTTCCGCGGCCAGGTCCGCCCACAGCTCCGGGTCATACCTATCAGGATCAAAGTGCTTGCGGTATTTGTCATACTGCTCATTGGTCATAAACTCGCGGGATCTCATCCATTCATGTCTGGCGCCCATGGAATACAAGCCCCAGTGAATAAACATGCCGAAACGGTCATGTGTGTACCAATCTGTCCGGTTACCGGTCATTGCGCGAAATCCTCCTGTAAAACGCTGAATTCACATCGCCTGCTTGGTCTGATTGCGGAATTCTCTGGGCGATATGTCGCGGTACTGCTTAAAATGCTTGTTGAAATAATGAATGGAATTATAGCCGCACTCGAAAGCGATATCCGTGACCGATTTATTCGTCGTCTTGAGCAGATACATGGCAATCTGCATCCGCAAACGATGGATGAACTGATTCGGCGTTACGCCGACGGCATGTTTGAAATTCGTATAAAAATAGGTTTTCCCCTTGCCGTACAGCTCGATCAAATCATGAACGTCGATATCCTCGGTGATATGACGCAAAATATATTCCACAGCGGACACGACGCCGGAGTCGATTTCAACCTCCGCATCCCCGGTTCGTGCCGAAGCATCCATCGCATAGCGGAAGACATTGACCAGGATATCAATGAAATACATGAATTGATTCGCTTCCCAGCCCGGGAGCTGTTTCTCCTGCTCCTCATACGCTTTGACCGCTGCAGTCTGGATGCTGTGCGCAAAGGCCGAGGAAGCCGGGATATGCGGCGAAGCCGACTCGGTATAAAAAGGATACAGCAGCCGGTAGCCGTAAGGAATCAGCCGGACGATGGAAGGGGAAAACAAGACCATAATCCACTTGATCGGCTTGTCTGCCTCATCGGCCAGATTATAATGCGGCGCGTAAGGGCGGAAAATAAACACGTCCCCCGCTTCGCCCGTATAGGATTTGTTCAATAATTGAAACTGCGCCTTGTTCTCAAGCAGGACGTTGATTTCCAGCAAATCATGCATGTGCAGCTCATGCTCCACTTCGCCATCGATTCTCATCTCAATCTTGAGCTCTTGCTCCAGCCTCAAATCATGGAAAAACATCGCATTGACCTCCTTTAGGAACTGGTGAACAAGTCCCGGCTGCGCATGCACATCACCCGTGCTCCGTTCAATAAACCTTCCGTTCTCTCACTCACGCCCCCGCCGGTAATCAGCCTTTCACCGAGCCGGAGGTCATACCTGAGATGATATACCGCTGGCCCAGCAAATAGATCACGATAACCGGCAGGGTGGTCAATACGATATCGGCCGAAACCAGATTCCAGTTGACCGAGAACCGTCCGAAGAAGTTGTAGACCGCCAGCGTCATCGGCCAATTCTCCGAGCTGTTCAGGTAATACAGCGGCAGGACGAAGTCATTCCAGGCCCCCATGAAATTCAGAATCGCCACGGTCACGATAACCGGGGTCAGGAGGGGCAGCACAATGGAGAAGAACAGCCGCAGCGGCGGACATCCATCCACAATGCCGGCCTCATCCAGCTCTCTGGGAACGGAGCTGACGAAGCCGTAAATCAGAAATACACTGAAGGGGATGGACATGACTGCCAGCAATATAATGATGCCCAGCTGCGTGTTGATCAGATGCGTCGCCTGCATGACCTTGGTCAGGGTGACGAAATTGATTGGCATCGCGATGCCAAGGATAACGAAGAAATAGAGAAAACGGTTGAGCCTGGTTGCATTCCTCGCAAAAACATATGCAGCAATGGACGACAGGATAATGCCCAGTACGGTCGAGGCGGAAGAATAGAGCAGGCTGTTGAAAAAAGACTGGATCAGCTTGCCCTGCTCGATGACAACGGAATAATTGCTCCAGTGGAGCTTGGTCGGGAGCGACAGACTCATGGTATTGGCCTCTGCCTGGCTTTTGAGCGAGTTGAAGATGATCAAGAGCAGCGGCAAAAACGTAAGGGCGCTCAGCAGCCAGGCGAAGCCGTTGCGTAGAAAGGATTTCAGCGGTGTCATTTTCATTAGTCACGCGCCTCCTCTCTGGCCATAAGCCGTACGACAAAATAGCCGACAATCGTCATAAACAGGAACAGGATGGAGGACAGCGCGGTACCTACACCGTAGCGGCCCATGGAAAATTCCTTGAAGATCGCGGTATAGAGCACATCGGTCGCATATCCGGGTCCGCCATTGGTGAGCACATAAACGACCTCGAACACCTTCAGCCCATGCAGCAGATTGAGCACGGTTGTGACAACAAGCGCCGGCATGAGAAGCGGCAGGGTCACGAAACGGAATTTATGCCAGGCGTTGGCGCCGTCGATTTCGGCGGCCTCGTAATAGGAACGCGAGATAGCCTGCAGACCCGCCAGCAGGATGATCATGATGTAGCCGACGCCCTTCCAGGTGTCCACGCCAATGATGGATTTGAACGCCCAGTTGGCGTCCACCAGCCATTTCTGCGTCAGAACGTCGAGTCCCACGAAGCGGAGTGCGGTGTTGAGCAGGCCTGTAGCCGGATTCAGAATGGATTTGAATATCAGACCGACAACGAGCATGGGCACGATGGAAGGCATAAAGATCAAGACGCGATGAAATCCCTTCATCTTGATGCCTTCATTCACGATCAATGCGAAGATCAGGCCAAGAGCAGTCTTCAAAATAACGGTGGAAACGGTGAAATCCAGTGTATTGATAATGTAGCTCACATATTTTTCATCAGCTGCAAACAGCACCTTGAAGTTATCCAGTCCAATGAAATTAATCGTGTCCGAATAGCTGTTCCAGTCGGTCAAGGAGTAATAAAATCCCATCAAGCCGGGAACAACAAAGAATATCAGATAAAGGGCTAATGTGCCGAATGTAAAATATAGCGGATAGATTTTATTTCTCACAGTATCTCATCCCCACTCGCTGGTTTGACGTTATCGAAAAAGGACATAACCCCGCTAAGGAAGCCCTCGGGCAGGGTTATGATCCGTCCGTCTTTTTATCTGGAATTGCGTATATTCAGCGCTGCGCTGCTTACTTCGTCCAGGCAGGATCTTTGGCTACAGCAGCCATGTCGGCTCTGCGTTTATCGATGCTTGTCAGCACTTCTTCAGGCTTCATGGCATTGCTCAGCATAGCCACGATATCCTTGCCCATGTCCATCCACTGCGGATTGACATAGTTGACGTAGTCCTGGATATCGGTGCCCTTCTTGGTGTAGGTCGCCATCATTTTCTTTTGTTCAGGATTGTATTTGTCCTTCAGTCCCGAGAAGTTCAGGTTGGAAACCGTCGGATCATTATCCAGCATGTACTGCAGGTTCTCCGGCTTCGCCAGGTAAGCCAGATACTGCTTCGCTTCTTCAATATGCTCGGAGCCGGAGTAGATGAATTTGCTTGGTCCGCCCGGATTGATGTAATAAATCTGGTTGTCTGCGAGCGGGATGACGAAGTAGCCGAAGCCGTCCGCTTTCACATTCGGATCCGCTTTCTCAATATCGTTGACGAGACTTTGTGCGGCAAGCGTCATGGCGAATTGTCCGCTTGCCATTTTCGCTGCCGAATCCGCTCCCGTATCCGAGAAGGCATTGTCGCCGAAATAACCCAAATCATAGATTTCTTTCAGTTGGTTCAGCGCCAGAAGCATGGTTGGATCATCGGCGAATTTCTTCTTGTTCGCGTTCAAATCGTTGTACAGATTAGGTGTGACTTCATCATAGCGGGGTCCCGGCTCGGCAAACCACAGGGTATGGTGCCAACCGTCGGCAATCGGCTCGTAGAGCGGCGTCACGCCGGAATCGCTGATTGCTTTGCAGATCGCCTTGAATTCCTCGTAGGTTTTGGGGATGCTCAGGCCCAGCTTCTCGAAGATTTGTTTGTTATAGACGATAACAAAGCTGCTTCCCGTATCCCAGATCGTTTGCGCATAAACTTTGCCGTTAAGCGTCAGCTGCTCGATACTGAGCGGATCTTCACGCTGCACCCACTCTTCGCCGCTAAGGTCGACTGCATTCTTCTCCACATTGTAGTTCAGGCTGATTTCGCTCTGGCCGCTTTGGCCGCCGAACAGGTCGGTCGCTTCCTTGGCGTTCAATTTGGTTTTCAGCACATTGAAATATTGGTCGGCCGGCACGATCTGATAATCAATGCGGATGCCGGTCTCTTCTTCAAATTTCTTGGCAAGCGTCATTTCCGCATCCTTGATCCAGCCTTGGCTGGCGATATAAGTAAGTGTGATATCCTTCTTGCCGGATGTATTGCCCGTATTGCCGGCATCCGTATTATTGCCTGCCGCCGCATTCGTCCCGCCTTCATTCGATGCCTGATTGTTGTTGCCGCCGCAGCCGGCAATCAAGGCCATGATGAGAACAACGACTGCTGCCATCCCTAACGATCTTTTCATGTGACACGCTCCCCTTGGTTGATAACTCGTTTTTGTAACATGCTTGAATCCGCTTTCACCATCGATGTGCTCCCATTATAAATTGTTTGGCAGCGGTTCCACCATGGAGAAAATAGACTCGTTTTATGTACTTTTTTTACCGAATGCGCTTTCAAATACCTTTTGACAAATGACGCAGCAGAGCGGAAAATAAAGCATGATCGGTAATCTGAGGCTCCTGGAGGCAGCTATGTGGAATAAATTCAGAAACATCCAGAGCGTTCTTTTCTTTACCTATTCTCTAATTATCGTGATTGTATTCACTGTTCTGGTGATATGGTTCTATATGTGGGCATCCGATCTGCTGAGGCAGAACGCGGCCGACACGCTTCAGAGCATGGGCCAATCCATGCAGGAGCATAACGATTCGGAAATTCAGAAAATGAATGATGTTTCCTTGAATGTCCTGTATTCCAACCTGGTCAAAACCCATTTTCAGAAGTTCATCTCCGGGGAAGAGGATGAGACCGATCCGACCGGCCTGACCAATCCCGTGATGAATTCCGTCGAGAATGCCAAGCAGCTGGCCGAGATTCTGACCGCTGCAATCGGCCCCTCAAGGCCGGTGGAGCAGCTGTACCTCTATGATTTCAAAAACAAGGTGTACGGCAACGGCTTCGACAATGGAGAGCGCACCTATGATTCCTCCAAGAAGCCATGGTACGAGCAGGTCATCAACAACACCGAGGGCAAAACTATCACGCTTCCCGTCCCCGACGAGGAGATGTCCCGTTTTATTTCGTCCAGCGAGAAGCAGTACTCCATCTCCTTGTTCCGGCTCTTCTACGACAGCTACAACGAACCGATGGGCATCGTGGAGGTCAAGCAGTATTTCAACCGGATCTTCGCGAGCATGATTGAATTTTCCAAGCAAAATCCGTACCAGGCCAAGGTTCTGGTCTACAACGATGCGGGGCAGATCGTCTATCCCTTGCAAGCCGATACGTCCGTATATTCTGCCTACATGAAGCTGCCGACCGGCAAGGCGGCGCAGGCGGAGAACGATTATCTGCCATTCGTGAATCCCGATACCGGCGGTAAAGAGCTGCTGTCGTACCATCATTCCAGCTTTACGGGATGGAATACCGTGATCATTGTTTCGGAGAAAAAGCTGCTTGCACCCCTGTTCGTGTTTACCAAGCGGACGGTGCTGGTTGCCTTCATCATCATGCTGTTTGCCATTCTGCTGTCCTTCGCTGCGGCCAAGCGGATCACCTTCCCCATTCTGAAAATCCACCGCACGATCCGCAGCATGCGCCTGGAGGATCTGGGAACCGGCAGGGTAGCGGCGCTGGAGCTGAACAGCGGCCTGACCGAGCTGGATCATTTGCACTTTTCCTTCCAGCAGATGAGCTCGCGGCTCAAACAATCCATGGACGAGCTGCTTCTGTCGCAGTCGCAGGAGATGCAGGCCAAGCTGGTGGCGCTGCAATCGCAGATGAATCCGCATTTTCTCTACAACACGCTGGCCACGATCCATGCAATGGCTGAGGAAAATATGAACGAGCAGATCATCTCGATGACGGAGAATATGTCGCATTTCCTGCGTTATTTTTCGTCGGACGAATCTCTGGTGGATCTTGGGGAAGAGGTGCTTCACACCGAGAAATATCTGGAGATCAACCAGATCCGCTACGGCAAGAAGCTCGAGTACAGCATCGATATTGAGGAGAGCATCCTCAAGCTGAGGATTCCCAAGCTGATCATTCAGCCCCTTGTGGAGAATTCCCTGAAGTTCTGTACGACGAACGAGCCGCCGTGGATGATTCAGGTCAAAGGGATTATACAGGATAACCGGTGGCAAATCGAGGTGTCGGACAACGGCCCGGGCTTCACGGAAGACAGCCTGAACAGTCTGAACGGCAGAATCCGGGAGATCAACGAGACCCATGTCATTCCCGTGCTCCAGCTCGATGGAATGGGTCTGCTGAATATTTATATCCGCATGAAGCTGACTTACGGCGGGGATATGCTTTTCCGGATTGATAACCGGCCGCGGGCAGGGGCAACCATCATCATAGGCGGAACATTATAGAGGTTGTTTCCGGTGCTTAAAATCAAACTTTTAGGAGTTGCAGCATAGGAGGCGAGCAGCATCGAAGAACGTGTGCAAATCCGGATTATTGTCGCTGAGGATGAGGATCTGATCAGGAACAGTCTGGTCCGCAAAATCGAGAGCATAGACGATACGCTGAAGGTTGTCGGCGCTGCCCAGGATGGCCGCGAAGCGCTGGAGCTGGCCCGCGTGAAGCAGCCTGATCTGCTCGTCACGGATATCCGCATGCCTGTGATGGACGGCATGAGCCTGATCAAGTCCATGCATCTGTACTATCCCCGCGTACGCAAAATCATTACAAGCGGTTATGCGGACTTCGAATATGCCCGCTCGGCCATGCATTACGACGTTGACGAATATTTGCTGAAGCCGATTGCATCCGAGGAATTAAAGCGCGTATTGACGCGCATAAAAACACTGATCGACCATGAACGTTCCGCGTTCAAGGAAAATATGAAGGGCTCTCCCAATCCGGGCGGCAATCCGGAGGAAATTGTTCAACTGGTGCAGAGCTTCATGCGGGCAAATTTCCAGCAGGATCTCAGCATGGAGCAGATCGCGCGGAGCTTCAACTTCAACGCCTCTTATTTAAGCAAAATATTCACCAAATACGCGGAGGAGCCGCCTTCCAAATATTTGACGTCTCTGCGCATTAACGAGGCCAAATATCTGCTGACCCATCATCCGAATCTGACGATCAAGGAAGTCGGAGAACGGGTCGGCTATCCCGATCAGTTTTATTTCAGCCGTATTTTCAAGCAGGTCACCGGCTGTACGCCAAAAGAGTTCCAGAAATAATACATTGTGATAAAAACTCCGTTAAAGACCGTTGGGACGTATTTTCCCTGACGGTTTTTTTCTTATGCCATGGGCGGTGATGGGCGGATTCAGAGACAATTTGTTAACAAATTGATGAAAAAATGGACATATCTTTGCTTTACATTTAATGGGTCAACGCTTATAGGGCGGCAATTCAATGCCTGAAAACAAATGAGAAAAGGTGGCTTATCATGAAGAAAACCGGATTTACGATCGTAATGTGTCTGATACTGCTCTGTCTTTCCGCCTGTACCGGAAACAGCGGCAGCGGCGGGAATAGTGCGGGGAGCGACGATACCGCATCCGTTCAAAACCCGGGAAAGCCCGATGCAGGCGGTAATAATGCGGCGGGTACGAATGGTCAGGCGCAGGGCGGGAACGAAGCGCCGGACGGCCCTGTAAAGCTTGTGTTTGCGACGTTCACCCCAAGCGAGCAGCTGCAGTCGGCCAAGAAGAAGTATGAGGCGGCCCATCCCAATGTTGAGATCGAGCTTCAGACCGCGCAAGCCGAATTTACGGATTTGGATACGCAGCTGGCCAATATCGATAAATTTGTCACGACCACGAATACGGCAATGCTGGCCGGCAAGGGACCCGACCTGATGGAATTGGATATGCTGCCGGCCGGCCAATATGCAAGCCGGAATCTGCTCGCCGATTTTAACGATCTGATGAAGCAGGATGCGACCTTCAGGAAGGAGGATTATTTCGCCAATATTTTGGACAATACGCAAATTGGCGGGGGACTCTACGGTTTACCGCTGTCATTTTTCCTTGACGGCATGGTCGGCGACAAAGACGCCATAGCAAAGGCCGGCGTACAAGTGGACGATTCGAATTGGACGTGGAATGATTTCGTCGAAACGGCGAAGCAGCTGGCAGAGAAGGGCGAGTATCCGAACGCGCTGGGCAGCAGCCCTACCTATTTGCTGACCGAGATGGCCAGCGACAATTATGCCCTGTTCGTCGATGAGGCCAACCGCAAGGCAAAGTTCGATTCGGCTTCCTTCACCAGCCTGATGGAGCAAGTCAAAAAGATGTTCGACGACGGAGTTGTTTTCGACGCTCTGGCCGGCGGCAAACGGACAAAAGTACATACTTATTTCCAGGAAACGCAAATCCAGTCGCCTATGGAGTATCTGATGACACTGAGCGGTTATGACGGCGAGGGGGAGCTGTATACGAAACCGCATGCGCAGGAACTGGGAGCGGGCGGCTATTTTACCCCCAATAGAACGATCGGAATAAATGCCGCCTCGCCCGTCAAGCAGCAGGCCTGGGATTTCGTCAAATTTATCCTGTCGGAGCAAGGCGAGGCCGAGCCGGATCTTTCACTCGGCAACACCGGCTTTGCGATCAGCCGAATCGCCTTCGACAAGCAGATCAAGGAGCTGCGCGCCAAAGGAGAGGTGCCTGCCTACAAGAACGGCCCCGCGGAAACCGACGCGTTCAAGTTCGACCCCGCTCTGCTTGACGGGCTGGAAGGCAGCGTGACGGAAGCGGTTCATTCCGTCGGCAGAAATTCGAAGATAACCGATATCATTACGGAAGAAAGCGAGGCATTTTTTAAGGGCCAGAAATCGGCGGCGGACGTTGCAAAGCTCATTCAGAGCAAAGCTGACCTGTTCCTCAACGAATAAGCTGCAGATACTCTTATCCGGTGTCATGATGTGAGGATGGTCATAATTGACCATGGCGTTATTTTCGTAGTCAAAAGAACCTCCGACCCCACTTAAGCAGTGGATCCGGAGGTTCTTTTGTGTAAAATTCGGATGACTGATTCATAGGACCGCTGTTGGGTGAACCCCAAGTCTGTGCATACTTATTCAGATATGCCTTACTTCTTCTCGACCTGATCCTGCCACTGCTCCGGATGGCGATACTTGACCGTTTGCAGATGCTCGCAATACAGCGCAAGCTCGCCCTCGTTTTTATAGATTTCATAGCTCACGCGGATAAGTCCCATTTCCTTGTATTTCGGTCTTTTGTCCATATGAGTTCTGACTGTATAGATGGTATCACCTATGAAGACGGGCTTGATAAATCTAAGCTTGTCGTAGCCGTAACTGAAAGTATGGATATTATTGTGTGCCATTAACCCCAAGCCATAGCTGAAGACCATCGCGCCCGCAACCAGCCTTTTCTGGAAAAGCCCATCTTCTCTGGCAAATATCTCGTCCCCCACATAAGGATGCATATCAAGAACGAGCGAATTGAACAGCATGCTCTCGCCTTCGGAAATCGTTCTGCGTATCGATCTTACCTGCTTTCCGGGCTCGAATTCCTCGTACATCCAATCCTCGGTATTATAAACGGGAAGATGCTGATGAGGTCTGGTTTGTTCGGACATTTTGGCGGCAGCTCCTTTGCTTTCAGTTTTCATTGGTATTCTGGTAGTACCAAGAAAAAGAATAGCATGATTCCTTCCGGCCGGCAACTTTTGTTTTCGGATTCGATGTTGGCATAGAAGCAATCCGCCTGCTTTCCGTACAATTTCCACTTTATTCCTTCGCCTTCATCTTCTCTTCATCTTCCTGGCCTATAATGACTCTATCCACTCCCTAGCGAAAGCCGGTATGTCTGATGATTAATGGCTCGCAGCCATTCCCGCTGCTGCAGACCAAGCGTTTGTATTTAAGACAGTTGAGAATCTCGGACGATCATGATTTGTACAGCGTATACGCCGATGCGCAGGTTACGAGGTTTCTGGATTGGTACGGTCCCGGCTCGGTAGAAGAAGCACGGGAGCTGATTCAATCCTGGAACGAGCATTATGAGATGAAGTCGCTCCTGCCGTGGGGGATTGCCAGAAAGACGGATGATGCTCTGATCGGCACGATTATGTACATGCCCCTTAGAGGAACGTTCGAGACGGAACCGCTGTTCCCGATTACGATCGGTTTCGAGCTGGCAAGGCCTTACTGGAATCAGGGGCTGATGACCGAGGCGCTGGAGGAAGTAACGGCTTACGGCGCCCACCATATCGGCGCGCACCGGATTCAGGCCGATGTGCGGCCAGAGAATGAAGCTTCTATCCGTTTATTGAAAAAATGCGGGTTCAAGGTCGAAGGATTGCTGAAAAAATATCTCAAGCACGAGGTCACGCAGATCTTCCTCGACGTGATTGTGCTTGCCCTCATTACGAGCTGAGCCGTTCTCGGCCCGATGGACGCAGCCTCCATCATGACTTCTTGTATGCCAGAAGAGATAGCTCGGCTCTTGCCGTCCTTAGAAGCGCAGCATGTTTCTTCACAACGCATGGATCCATACTTTTATAATTTAGAAAGGGACTGCTCCTCAGGTTTTTCAAAACCCTCGGGCAGTCCCTTTTTATCCGCCTGCTTTACAAGCACAGAGGCACAGAGATGATTAAGCCTTCGCACGGGCACTGCTTTTCTCCTCATGTTTGATCAATCGCGAAGCCGCGATGAACCACACGAGGAAAGCAAAGCATAGTAGCCCGATGAAGCCATAACCGCCGAATACGTCGTACCGGGACGAGAAATAGCCGAAGCCAAGGCCTGCCAGGATGTGAATCACATTCAGTCCCAGTGACTGGAATGAATCGATCGTCGCCCTCGTGGAGGAATCGATCCGATGATGCAGACAGCCGCTGACAAGAGGCTCCATCACGCCGGAGAACAGACAGACAAGCAGCAGAGCGGCAAGACCGCCGTAGTCCCGGCTCGCAGCCGCAAGGGCAAAGCCGACAGCGAATATAGCGGTCACGGTGAAAAGCAGCGTCCTGTAGCTGAAGCGCCCGATCAGCAGATGGGCCAGAAGGTTGCCGGGAAGCCGCAGGAGCATGAGAGCGGTAGATAGAACACCGAAATAGACAACCGGCATCTCCAGTCGTTCTGCATACAGCTGCCAGAATTCATCGATGAAGCCTACCGCTGTTCCTGTCACCATTCCCGAAACCACGACAAGGCTGACGCCGGGGTTTGACCGGAAGAAGCGAAGAGACACTGCGACATACTGTTTGAAAGGTATCGTTGCTTCTTCCGGAGTATCGTCCGCTGCCGCTGCCGGTTCCACCAGGAGAAACGAGATGACCAGAGCAATCAGCGCGCTCCCGAGCGAAATCCAGTAGTTCAGCTCCAGGCCAAACCGGCTGGCGAGAAAGCTTCCGCATAATGCGGCCAGGATGGCGCCAATGAAGTCGCAGGCATTGAGGAAGCCCAGTTGTTTTTCGAACGAAGCCGCCTTTCCCTGCAGCACCAGCGAATCGTAGAGCAGGGCATTCTCCGTGCCGCTGCCGGCCGAACGGCTGATGCCCGCCAGGAAGACAACCAGGGCAAAATGCCAGAATTCATCCGCAAGCAGCAGAATCACAAACTCGCTGCAGCCGAGCACGGCACTTAGTACCAGCATCCTTTTGCGTCCCCATTTGTCGGCCATCACGCCTGTAGGAATCTCCAGGAGAACAATCGTCAAGGCGTAAATAATTTCCGTATACACGACCATCTGAATGGTCATGCCCCGCTCCTCCCAGTACAGCCGTTCGATGACATAGGCCGGGATGAGGCTGGAAAAGAAGCGAAATGCGTACAGCATCCGCAGATTGGTTGTATAGTCCATCAGGTGCTCCCTTCATGATATCGGATTGGGCTGTTAAAAAGCTCAATCGGAATCAGGAGGCGCCCGTGGAGGACTGGTGTCTAAGGCTTAGCAGGGAGGTCTTGCGAAAGCTGCCATGGACCCATCTCCTTCAAAGCGAATTGTTATCCTCATCATAATTCTCCGAGGCATAGCGGGTCAATGGGAGTTAGCAGCGGTTGAAGCAGGCTGGAACCGGAACATGGCGGCAGCCCCGATAAGTCCGACATCGTCGTGCAGGCCGGCAGGAACGATTTCGTATGAACCTTGGTAAGGCTTCATTACGAGCTTCTCCGTCTCCTCGCGCAGCATCGGGAACAGCTGGCCGGCCGCCTTGCTCACGCCTCCGCCAATAACAATCCGGTCCGGATTGAAGGTATGAACCGCATTGGCGAGACCGAGCGCCATATAGTGAATGGCCCGCTCGATTACTTCAAGAGCGACAGCATCCCCCTGCTCACGGGCTTCGAATACCGTCCTGGACGAAACCTCTTCCCCCCTTGCAGCCGCAAGCTCCGCAATCAGCGACGGCCTTTCCTGCATCAGGACCAGAGTCGCATTCCGGATGGCCGTGCCCGAAGCGAATGTCTCCCAGCAGCCATTGCGGCCGCAGCTGCAGACAGGACCCCCCGGATCGATAATGTTATGTCCCAGTTCTCCGGCGAAGGAGTTCGTACCCAAAAGCAGCTCGCCGTCCAGCACGATGCCGGCTCCAATACCGGTGCTGAAGGTCACATACACCATATTTGCAGAACCCCGGCCGGCTCCTCTTGCATATTCGCCCCAAGCGGCGGCGTTCGCATCGTTGACGACCTGCACAGGGGCTCCAAGCTCCGCCTCCATCCATTTCTTCAAGGGGATATTCGTCCATTCCGGAAGATTCGTGCCATGGAGCACGATGCCGTCCCGGCTGTTGACCGCACCGGGCGATGCCAGCCCCACACCGGAGAGCGTGCGCCCTTCAGCGACGGATTGAACCATGCCGGTAATGCGCATGACAACCTCTCTCGCCGTTGCTGCTCCCGCCGTTTCCGTACGTTCACGCTTCAGCATTTTACCGCTCGAGTCAAAAAGCGCAGCTGCTATTTTCGTCCCTCCCAGATCCACTCCAACTACATATTTATCTATATTATGCAAATCAAACTCACCTATTTTCAGCTTCTTTTAGTAAATCAGTTGGCTGCTCCCTCATGCAGAGTATCCGCCAGCGCCCGGAGCGCGGCAGGATCGATCGGCGCAAGGGTTGACCGCCCAAGACGGACTGCCGTGCCAAAATGCACCTCCGTCACTTCGGTTTGGCGGACAAAATCCGCAATTCCCTCCGCCGCCATTCCACCGCCGGCAAGAATCCGCAGGCTGCTGCCGCTTGCTTCCTTAACCAGCCTGCGGATGACGTGCGCCGCGTCCATTCCGGTGGGAAAACCGCCGGAAGTTAATACCCGCGAGATTTGCGGATAACGCATCAACGTCCGCAATCCGGCTGATTGATCAGACAGCTCGTCGAAGGCGCGGTGATACGTCACGTCCAGTCTGCCTGCCGCGGCCAGAACGCGTTCCAGTCCGTGCTCGTCAATCCTTCCTTCCCCGGTAAGGCTTCCGAATACAATGCCTGCAGCGCGTGTCGAGGCAATGGCTTTAATCTCTGCGACGATGGCATCCAAGTCGTAAGTATCGTAGTTGAAGGAGCGGCTATGCGGCCGGACCATGACATTGACCGGAATGCTCACAGTATCCGCCACCTGCTCAATCATGCCGATCCCAGGCGTTAAGCCGCCCTCGGTAATGGCTGTAATCAATTCAATCCGGTCCGCCCCGCTTTGCTCGGCCAATATGGCGTCCTGCACACATGTAGCGATAACCTCCAGAATCATAACAATGCCTCCTTGTTTTCTCTATTCTCTTTCACTTGAACGCAACACGGCATAATCCGCGAGAAGCCTGGCGCCGTAACCGGTCGCCCCCGCTTCGGAATAGCCGGCATCCTGCTTGTACTGAACCGTACCAGCCATATCGATATGCACCCAGCTCATAGACTCGTCAACAAAACGCCGGATGAACAGCGCCGCCGTAATGGCCCCGGCGAGCGTTGAAGTACCGACATTGCGCAAGTCCGCGTAATCGCTGCCCAGCTCGGCCTCATACTCATCCACCAAGGGCATCGGCCACAGCCGCTCCCCATTGCGCTCGCCGATCCCGACAAGGCGGCTGGTCATTGCGGAGTCGCCCCATATGCCTGCGAGTTCAAGACCAAGAGCTGCCCCTACATTGCCTGTCAGCGTCGCAATGTCGATCGCTTCCGCTGCGCCAAGCTTCGCCGCGTGCAGCAGCGCATCCGCCAGCACAAGCCGGCCTTCCCCGTCCGTATTGGCAACCTGAACGGTCAGCCCGTTCGGATAACGGATGACAGACGAAGGCAGCATAGCCCTCGCGTCCGGCAGGTTGTCCGCCACCGCAATAAGGGCGGTAACATTGACATCCGCTTGCTGCCGGACCAGTATATCCAAGGCTCCGATGACGGCGGCAGCTCCGCCCATATCCATCCGGGCGTCGCTGATATCGCGGCCCGTCTTCACGTTCATGCCGCCCATATCAAACGTTATGCCTTTGCCGATCAGCGCAAGCATAGGAAGCCCGGCATTGCCTTCGTACTTCAGCTCAATCAAAGCGGGAGGATGCTTGCTGCCTGCTCCAACCGCAAGCAGTCCGTTCATTTGACGGTCGATGAGCTCCTGCCCGCGATAAACATGAATGTGAACGGGCGTACCGGCAAAACGCGCCAGTACCGCTTCAACAAAGCCGCCCGGGTTCAACGTTTCCGGCGTTTCATTGACAAGATCCCGCGCCGCCATCGCACCTTCTGCCCGGATGCGCGCCTTCGCCACTACCGCATCCAGATCGGATGCCGACAGCTCCGTCCACTCGCTCGGGTCTATGTTTAAAGCAGCCGTCCCTTCTTTACGGGTCGAGCCCCGATATTTATCGAACCGGTACAAGCCCAGCAGCCAGCCTTCCAGCCAGGCCTGCAGCCATTCGTCTGCTGCCGGGCCCGCTTCGCCGCTGACCGCAGCCGCAAGGCCCCGGACAAGCGCCGCCGAACCGCGGCCCTCGCGCAGCACAGCGCGGGCGCTGGTTCCACCGGCGCGGCGTATATGCTCCAGCGTTACCTTCTTGCGTGCACCCATGCCTATGGAGAGCATATCTGTTTCGTCTTCGGACCTGCCGTACAGCCAGGTTACAACCCCCGCCTGCTTGCGGTCTTCGCGCAGCTTGAGGGGATAAGGCTCCTCCACATATGCCGGCTGAATGCGGACATCCGCCGTCAGGGCGGGTTCGATCGTCAATTTCATGGCTGCTCCCTCTATTCCATTCATATTCGGGGTCTCTTGTCTACTATAATAGTCAAAAACCATCCATAATAGCTATTGTCGCCCTGCTCAATGCGCCTGCTTCATTACTTCTTCGTCATACAAATGGCAGGCCACCTGATGTCCTGGCTCGATTTCCTGGAAAACAGGCGCTATCTGCTTGCATACCTCCATACAGGCAGGACAGCGTGTGTGGAAACGGCAGCCTGACGGAGGATCAACGGGGCTGGGGATATCTCCCTTCAGAATGATCCTCTCCCTCTTCGCGCTTGGATCGGGAACAGGCACAGATGACAGGAGCGCCTGCGTATACGGGTGCAGAGGACGATCATACAGACTGTCCTTATCTGCCGTTTCTACCAGAGAACCCAGATACATCACCCCGATCCGGTCGCTGATATGCTCCACTACGCTCAGGTCATGGGAAATAAATAAATACGTGAGCCCGTACTGCTCCTGGAGGTCCTGCAGCAGATTAAGCACCTGGGATTGGATCGACACATCCAGCGCGGAGACCGGCTCATCCGCCACAATCAGGCTTGGACGGACGGACAGCGCGCGCGCAATTCCGATCCGCTGCCGCTGACCGCCGCTGAATTCATGGGCGAAGCGCTCGGCATGCAGGCCGCTCAGACCCACCGTTTCCAGCAGCTCGCGAGCCAGCTTGTCCCGTTCCTTCGGGCTGAGCTTCGTATGAATGAGCAGCGGCTCGGCTACAATATCCTTCACTTTCATCCGCGGGTTGAGGGAGGCATACGGATCCTGGAACACCATCTGCATTTCCTTGCGGATCGGCCGCATCTGATTATCGTTCAGACCCGTAATATCCTGGCCGTTGAAGTATACTTCGCCGCCTCCCGGCTTAAGCAGCCGCGTCACGAGCCGGCCCGTCGTCGACTTGCCGCAGCCGCTCTCCCCGACAAGGCTGAACGTCTCCCCTTTGCGGATCGCAAAGGAAATGCCGTCGACCGCATTCAAATATTTTTTGGCGCCCAGCCACCCCTTCTGGACCGCAAACGACTTCCGGAGTCCTTTGACTTCGATAAGCGGAGTCTCCTTCATGCGCTTTCGCCTCCTTCCTGATCCGTCTGCTGCGACAGCCAGCAGCGGCTTTTACGACCTTGTAGTCCCTCGACCGGCAGCAGATCCGGCTCCTGCGTCAGGCAGCGTTCCATCACATACGGGCAGCGAGGCGCAAATTTGCAGCCTGCCGGCATATGCGACAGATCCGGAACATTGCCCGGGATCGAGTCGAGCCGGCGCACCTTCTGGCGAAGCTTCGGCACTGAATGAATAAGCCCCTTCGTATAGGGATGCTGCGGATTATCGAACAAATCTTTCACAGATGCCTCTTCAACTACACGCCCGGCATACATAACTACAACCCTATCGCACATCTCGGCAACAACGCCCAGATCATGCGTGATGAGCAGCATGCCCATGTTTTGTTCTTCCTTCAGCCGCTTCATCAGATCAAGAATTTGCGCCTGAATGGTCACATCCAGCGCGGTTGTCGGCTCGTCTGCGATGAGCAGCTTCGGATTGCAGGACATCGCCATCGCAATCATGACCCGCTGCCGCATCCCGCCGGAGAGCTGATGCTGATAATCGTTCATCACTTCCTCCGCACGGGGAATGCCTACAAGCTTCAGTGTATGAACCGCATGCTCGCGGGCCTGCTTCCGGCCATAGCCCATATGCAGCATAATCGGCTCCATCAGCTGCTTTCCGATTTTGAGGACCGGATTCAACGACGTCATCGGCTCCTGAAAAATCATAGCCAGATCCTGACCGCGAATGCGGCGCATCTCCGCCTCCTTGATTTGGGTCAGGTCATTCCCCTCGAAACGGACAGACCCGCCGGCGATACGTCCGGACGTATCCTTGAGCAGTCTCATGATCGACAGCGAGGTTACGCTCTTGCCGCAGCCGGATTCACCTACGAGTCCGAGCACTTCCCCTTTATTGATATGAAAATCAACGCCGGCCACCGCCATTACACTTCCGCTGCCGCGTTTAAATTCCGTTTTCAAGCCTTTCACTTCCAGCAATTTTTGCGTCACAGCTTATCCCCCCTTAGTTTTTCGTCTTGGGATCAAGAGCGTCGCGCAGGCCGTCCCCTACCAGGTTAAAAGCCAGCACAGTCAAAAAGATCGCAATGCCGGGAAAATAAACGACATGCGGAGCAATGCTCAAATAATCGCGCCCCATGCTGAGCATGGCGCCCCAATCCGGCTCGGTCGCCTTCGCTCCCATACCGAGAAAGCTCAGGGAAGACGCCGCAAGAATGGCCGTTCCGATCTTCATTGTCAAATTCACAATAACGCTTGGCAGCGTTTCGGGAAAAATATGCCGCCAAATGATACGGCCGTTCTTCGCCCCCATCGAGCGGGCCGCTTCCACAAACAGCGTTTCCTTGGCCGACAGCGTAACGCTGCGGATAATACGGGCAAAGGATGGAATACCGAATACGGCTACCGCAATCACTACATTGGACAAGCCCGGACCGAGGATTGCAACGATCCCGATGGCGAGCAATAAATCAGGGAATGAGAACATAACGTCGCTGCCGCGCATGATGAGCTTATCCGTCCACCCGCCGTAATAACCGCTAAGCAGACCGAGGAACGTCCCGGCAACAGCCGCAATCAGCACCGCGCTGAGGCTGACCGCGAGCGACAGCCTTGTTCCATCGATAAGGCGGCTCATAATATCCCGGCCATATTCATCCGTCCCTGCCCAATGCTTCGCTGAAGGCCCGGACAGCAGTTCATCGTAGTTCGGCAGATCGGGATTATAAGGCGTCAAATAAGGGCCAAAGATGCCAACCATCACAAGCAGGATAATAAAAATCCCGGCCGCCAGCGACAAACGCTGTTTGCTGAATTTGCGGAAAAACTCCGCGATGCGGCTTGCGGAGGGTTCCGGCGCAAGCACTTGTACCGGCGCGGAAGACCCGGCTCCATTAACCGTCGGAGTATGGTTCATTGTAATACCCCCTTAAGGATTCGCTAAAGTATTTGCTGGTCTAGTTCGACGAATAACGGATTTTCGGATTCAATACGCCGTACAGCAAATCAACAATCAGATTGATCAGAATAAATTCGGTGGCGAACAGCAGCAGCTCCGCCTGAATAACCGTATAATCGCGGAATGAAATGGAGTCGACGAGCAGCCTCCCAAGACCGGGAATGCTGAATACCGTCTCTACCATAACCGATCCGCCAAGCAGGAAGCCGAACTGGAGGCCCGCAACGGTAACGACCTGAATCAGCGAGTTGCGCAGCGCATGCCGCCCGACGACAATGAATTCGTGCAAGCCTTTAGCCCGGCCTGTCCGGATATAATCCTCCCGCATCGTCTCCAGCATGGAAGAACGGGAAAAACGCGCGAGCATGGACATAATGCCCGCTCCGAGTGTAATGGATGGCAGGACATAGCTTTTCCAGGAATCAATGCCGCCCGTAGGGAACCAGCCCAGCTCCACCGAAAATAATTGAATCAGAACGAGACCGAGCCAGAAGCCCGGAACCGAGATACCGGAGATCGCTGCCAGCATCCCGCTGTAATCCGGCCATTTGTTGCGGTTAATGGCAGAAACAATTCCGATCAGCACGCCGGCGATCAGCGCCCAGCCCATACTGACAAGTGTCAGCCAAATCGTCGGCATGAAGCGGCTTTGCAGCGTTTCCGTCACCGGCAGCCCTGTCTTGAGCGAGGTTCCGAGATTCCCTTGCAATAAATCGCCCATATAGTGGATATACTGCTGCCATAAGGGAAGATCCAAACCAAGCGTGGCGCGGATGGCGTTGATCTCTTCAAGCGTAGCGTCTTTTCCCGCCACGAGCCGTGCCGGGTCGCCGGGGATGAGATGAATAAACATAAACACCAGCACGGATACGACAAACAGCAGCGGAATGACTCCGATAATTCTCTGCAATGTATATCTTCCCAAATCGCGAGCCTCCTTCAAAATAGGAAGGGGCGCTATCTGAATATGGATTCAGAAGCAGCCCCAAGCCATTCTTCGATCATTTAAAGACATATTAGATTACTTTTTGATTTCGGCATTTTTCACGTTGATGGAGCCGTCCGGATATACCTTAACGCCGTCTACATAGGATTTCTTGCCGGTAATCGTTTGATCGACGCCCAGGAACGCCCAAGGCGTATCTTCCCAGATCGTTTTTTGGATGTCGCCGTAGATGGCTTTCGCCTTCTCCGGATCTGTCGCCTTATTGGCTTCCTCAATCCATTTATCTACGTTGTCGTTTTTGTAGTAAGCCGTGTTCGATCCTGCAGGAGGGAACATATCACTGCTGAACAAACCTCTTGTCGCGCCGTCCGCATCACCGGAGGATGGCGACCAGCTTACGTACCACATTTGAATTTTGGCGTCCTCAGGTGTTGCAGCCGAGTTGATTTGGTCGGACAGTGTCGCGCCTTCCATCGATTTCACTTCCAGCTTGATTCCTACCAGCGCCAGCTGCTGTTGAATGAACTGCATGCCTTTTACGGATTCGGAATCATTCTCGCCCCAGATTTCCGCTTCGAAGCCGTCCGGATAACCCGCATCCGCAAGCAGTGACTTCGCTTTTTCGATATCGTAGTCATAGCCCGTTTGCTGAGCATAATATTGCGTTTTGGATGACATGGTGGAATCCAGCTTTGTGGCAAGACCCGATTTGACGACTTTAATATAAGCATCCTTATCGATCGCATAGTTAATGGCTTGACGTATCTTCACGTCATCATAGGGAGCTTTCAACGTGTTTAATGTAATATAGCGGACAATCGTGGAATCGGCTTTATCCACTACGATGCCATCTTTGCCTTCAACCTCGGCGACCTGCTCCGTCGGCATCGGGTAGATGAAATCGGCCTCACCCGTTTTGAGCATCGCGATACGCGAACCGTTCTCCGGTACGGGCTTGAAGGTAATGCTGTCTACCTTAGGAAGTCCTTCCTGCCAGTAGTCGGCATTCTTTTCTACGACCAGGCGGTCGCCCTGCACCCATTCTTTCATTTTGAAGGGACCTGTGCCAACCGGATTTTGGCCGATTTTATCGCCGAACTTCTCCAGCGCGGCAGGGCTGATCATCAGCGCCATTGCCATTTTGTTCAAGAAGGCATTGTACGGCTCGCTCAGTGTAATGACCACTGTTTTTGCATCAGGCGTTTCAATTTTGGCAACCTTCGTGAAGCTTTTGCGCATTCTCAGGTTGTTCTTCTCATCCAGAATACGTTCAATATTAATCTTGACCGCATCTGCGTTGAAGTCCGTTCCATCCTGGAACTTCACATTCTCATGCAGCGTGAAGGTGTAAGTAAGACCGTCATCGCTTATTTTGTAGCTGTCGGCCAAGGCCGGGACCAGGGCCATATTCTCGTCAAAGCCCATCAAGCCTTCATAAATCGATCTCGAGCCGCTGATAGACAGCGTATCGCTCGTATTATGGGGATCGAGTGTAATAAAGTTGGCGTTAACCGCTATGACAATATCATTGCCGTCTTTCGTGGCTGCCGGCTGTTCTGCTGTATCCGCAGCCGTGTTTCCCGCATTCGCGGCATTCCCTGTATTCTCTGTACCGCCGTTATTGCTGTTATTGCTTCCACAAGCCGACACGACAACTGCAACGATCATAAGCAGCATGATCAAAGACCAACTTTTACCTTTAAACCTCATGTTTATCCAACTCCCCAAAGAAATATTTGATCTATAGAATCGCTTCACACCGTGCAGCGCCAAGGAATGGCAGGTCTGAAGAATATTCTTAATTAAAGCAGGAAAAAATTACGGATTTCTGCTAATCAAGCTTGAAGAACCTCATCTGCGAGAGCAATCCGGAGCCAATCATGACACCCCGTTCATTCAGCTCGGAGCGGAAGATGCGAAATGATCCCCGAAGCGGTTCCCATACGATTTCCTTCGTGCACAGCTCCTCCACCTCTTCGTAGATGGCGGGAAACTTGTCCACCAGCTCGCCGCTCAGGATGACGCTGTCCGGGTTATACATGCAGACGACGTTGTTAACTGTAATGGCGATATACTGCAAAGCACGCTCAATCAAATATTTCGCCCATCCCTCGCCCGCCTGCCTTGCTGCGAACAGCTCCTCAATCGTCGCAATCGGTCTGATTTTGTTGGCCTCGGATAGAAGCGAACTGATATTAATGTAGGTTTGCAGGCAGCCCGCTTTGCCGCATTCGCACATCATGCCGCTCGGGTCAATGGTCGTATGGCCGATTTCACCCGCGCTGTTTGTTTCCCCGCGGTATATCTCGCCCTCAAGAATAAGCGCAGAGCCAACGCCATTGCCAAAACCAAGCAGCGCCGTGCGCCTGGAGCCGATGGCGGCTCCTTTCAGATGCTCGGCCAGCGCCTTGACCTTCAGTTCGTTATCCACCGCAACTTCGTAGCCGGTGAGCTCCTTCAAGCGCTCTGCCAGCTGCACGTTCTTCCAACCGAGCTGAACCGAGAAAACAACGATGCCTGTCTGGTTGTTGACAATGCCGGGAAGTCCCATTCCGATTCCGAGTGCGCGGGTTTTATCAATCCCGTGTTGTTCCATAAGATCATGGATGGCCTCACTGATCCGCATGAGCGTAACATCCGGCTTCTCGTCGCTGGTGCGGGTGTATTTGCTGCTGCATACGATATTCCCTTGAATATCGACAATGCCGATATTCATCTGATGGCTGTCCAGCTCAACGCCGACCGAGAGGACCGAGGTGTCTGCGATGCCGAGAAGCGTTGATTTGCGGCCCAGGCCAACCGACACCTGATCGGATTCCAGTATATAGCCCTGATCAGCCAGTTCTCCGACAATGCGGCTTACCGTTGTTGCGCTCATTCCGGTTTGTTTGGCAATGGCAGCCCGTGAGATGGGAGCCTGGTTTTTGATAATTTCAAAAACCGTCAGCCGATTCTGCCGCTTCATGAAGTCCTGATCATGTTTCTTCAAGGCTGGATCCCCTCTTTATTTTCTCCATTGGATTAAATAGAAAGAAAAATTACTGTAATTTGGGTATAACAAGAAAATTTTATAATGTAATCAAGAAAATTGGCTCTATCAATCTTTTATATTCTCCAGTGATATTAATAATATAAAAGAATATCTTAATGGTGTCAACATAGATGACATAAAATTGTTTGAGTTTATCCCTGTTTTGGTGGGAAAACAGATTATTCAGCTCATACTTAAATCTAAAATCTCATTGGTTTATTGAGGTACAACGCTTTCATATATGTAACATGAATACGACACCAATGACCATCTGAGGTGACGCAAAAAAACCTGCCAGGGCAGACAGGCTTTTCTTAAAGCTTTATTAACTGGAACAGGTTCCCTAATCGAACATGATTTCCCCGCTGCCCATTCGGCACAATTCGAACAGTCTGCGGATTTGCTTCTCCGTATTGCGGTCCGTGGATAACTCCGGCAGCTCATGCTCCCCAAAGAATCCAACATCCAGAGTCTCCATACTTGCCTGCGCTTCGCCGCCAATAATCTCGCACTGTATAAAAATCTTATATACATGCGAAGGTGATGGCGGATGATCGTGAAATTTCTTGTCCAAGATTCCCAGCAGCCGCACGGGCAGCACGTCATAGCCGGATTCTTCCTTCGCTTCTTTGACAGCCACTTCCTTCGGCGACAAGCCGATATCCGCCCATCCGCCCGGCAATGCCCATGCCCCGTCTATGCGCTCTTTTACGAATAACAGCTTGTCATCCCGAAAAATCACGCCGCGTATATCCACCTTCGGAGTGGCGTATCCCGTCTCGCTTGCGAACAGCTCTCTTATCTTCCCTGTCTCCACGCCGGTATACGAATTGAGAATTTCGATGCTTAATGTCCGCAACTGCTCAAACCGGTCCAGATCATAAATATCCTTGGAATAAGCAAGTCCAGCCTGGCTTATGGCCTGGATCTGCTTGGCCCATTCCAGCCACTTCAGCTGCATTGGCATTCCCTTCTTTCGGGTAAGGTATGATGGCATTATTCCACATCAAAATCAAAATACTTCTTCGGATAAGGCTCTTTCTTCAGCGTGTAATGCCACCACTCCTTGCTGTAGGGCTCGAAGCCCCCCTTGATCATCGCATTCTTCAGCACATTGCGGTTGTGGGTCTGTGCAGCCGTGATCTTCTTCGTCCCATGCGTGGAGACAGGTCCCAGGAAATCAAACCCGCTTCCCATGTCGATTTCCTTTCCCGTCTTCGCGTTGACGATCGTCAAATCAACGGTGCTGCCCCGGGAATGGCCCGATTTTTTTGCCAGATAGCCATTGAACAGATCCTTTTTCTCCACATCCGGGTAGAAAATCTTCTTCATCTTGACGTCCTTGGTGTCTTTGGACCAGCTCGCAAAATAATTCACGGCCTTCTGCGGCCGGTAGGCATCGAAGATTTTGAGCAAATAGCCCTGGGCAGCCAAATCCTTGCCGACCGCCTTCAGCGCATTGGCCGCCTCGGCCGACATGATCGCAAACGGTGCATTATAGCCGTCGATTCGTTTCCCGATAAAATTATAATCTCCATAATAGCGGATATCGAATTGTGCGGAGGGGATCGCCTCATCCAGATAGACCAAACCTTTGGGCAAATTCCGTTTCTTCGCAATCGCCGGTGGCTGCTGCTTGTCCGCATCCTTCTTGTCCGCCGCTTGCTTCTCTTGGGCAACAGGTTGGATGGCTGCTTCGCTTGCGGGACTCTTCTCCGGTTCTGCCTCGTGAACCGGAAGGGCAGATTTTGCAGGATTCTTCTGATCGGGCGGCGGCACTTCCGCCTTCTGCTCTATCTGCATCCCGGGATCCGGCTTCGCCGCCTGCTGCCTGCTCCCGGGCGTATTGACAGCACATGCGGATAACAGCAGCATCATGAGACATAAAATCATGATCCCTCTCATCCGCATTCTTTTCCCAGGAAATCTGTTCAATTCCTAATCCTCCTTCGCATAACTTCCGCTCAAATCATTATCAAGCATGCTACAATTATACTATATTCCGGTTAATATAATCGGGTATAATCATAAGTATCAAATGATGCGGAGGAGTGTTGTCGATGCTTCAAACGGTAACCGGTTCCATCGATGAACAAGCTGCAGGTCGCATTCTCGTGCATGAGCATGTAATGGTCGGATTTGTCGGGGACGGGAAGCTCAAGCCGTCCGATTATGATAATGAGGAGGTCATTGCAAGCATCCTCCCCCTCCTCCTGAAGCTCAAAGAAAGCGGCTGCTCCACTTTTGTGGACTGCGCGCCTCAATATTTGGGGCGGGATCCTTACATACTGAAGGCACTCGCGGAACAATCGGGAATGCACATCATAACGAACACCGGTTTATACAAAAGCCCCTATTTGCCGGCTTACGCTTATGAAGCGGACGAAGTCGAATTGGCCGCTCTCTGGATACGGGAGGCCAAGGACGGCATCGGAGACAGCGGCGTATATCCCGGCTTTATCAAGATTGCGCTCAATGACGGAACAGCCATCAATGACACGCAGGAGAAGATCCTGCGCGCAGCCATTCGCACTTCGCAGGAGACCGGCCTGCCCATTCAATGCCATACCATTGGCGGAGACACCGCTCTCCATGCGGACGAAATCATGAAGCAGGCCGATTTTGCGCGGGAACGGTTCATCTGGGTGCATGCCCAAACCTGCACCGATTTGACCATCCACCGGAAGCTTGCGGAAGCAGGCATGTGGATCTCCATCGACTCGATCCTGCCGGGCACATATGAGAAGCATGCCGGGCTTCTGCGGCAGCTGATCGAACATGGCGCCGGAGATCGTATTTTGTTGTCTCAGGATACGGGCTGGTACACGGTGGGAGAGGAGGGCGGCGGGACGTTAAATCCTTATCACCGCTTGTTCACGGAATTTATCCCCTTTGCGGCAGCAAACGGCCTGGATGCGCAGTGGCTGGAGCAATGCGTCACCCGCCATCCGTTTCAGGCCATGAGCCGGCGGGACTGACAACACAGCGGCGGAATGCTGCCATCGCATGCATATATAATGATGGGGATGAAATATTTAACAGGGCTGTCCCGATAATGTTCGTATGGATGAGTCAGTCCCAAAAATTTCATAAAAAAGAACCTCCGAATCCACTGCTTAGTGGGTGCGGAGGTTCTTTTCGCAAATGTGTGCAGGTCAAGGGAGGACCGAGAAATCAAAAATCGTTTTTTGGGATGGCCCCTTTTGGGAAAATTTTCCGACATCGCTGCCTGGACACAACGGGGAGTCTAATTTCTTCAATTCGCTTTAATCCGCTGCACTCTGCCTTCCCTTAATAGCGAAGCGGCCAGCGCAAGTATTGTAGCGGCCGCCAAAGCTATGAGCGCCCATTGATAGCCGCGGATAATGAGCTGCAGATCCGTCCGGTTCAGAACGGCATCGGAGCCGGCATACAGCACATCCTTCAGTCTTGGCGGCAATGCCAGACCAACAATCATCAAGGATACGGCAGTGCTCAGCACCTGCCCCATATTATTGAGCATCGAGCGGAGCCCGTTGGCGACGCCCCGCCTGTTGTCGGGAACAGAGGACATGATCACCGTCGTATTGGGCGTCATGAACAAACCGGTCCCCATTCCAATAAGCAGCATGCCGCATGCCAGCACCGGGTAAGACTGCTCAGCCTCCAGAACCCCGAACAGCAGCATCAGCCCGATCAGCGATAAAATGATGCCCGACGAAGCCAGCACACGGACGCTGACTCTGCGGGTCAGCATTCCGGCAACCGGGGAAATGAGGAACATCCCCACCGTTACCGGCAGCACTCTCAAGCCCGCTTCGAAAGCATTGAGCCTATAGGCGAATTGAAAGAACAGCGCAAATAACAGAACAACAGCCGAACGGGAAAAGGAATTGAGGAATGTCGCCACATTCGCCATTGCGAAACCGCGATTTTTAAACAATCCCAGATCAAGGACGGGCCAGGCAGTACGCCTCTCATGCCAGATGAATAAGGGGGTGAATATAACAAACAGAATGATGCCTCCGAGCACGATTCCGCTTCCCCAGCCTAATTCGGAGCTTTCCGACAAAGCGATGACCAAACCGCCCAGAGCCACAAAAACCAGGGCTCCGCCCCACAAATCAATCTTTTCCTGCGACCGCGCCACCGGGGTGCGGCGTAAAACAAAAGCTCCCCAAACCAGCGCCACCAGCCCGATCGGCACATTGAACCAGAATACCCACTGCCACCCCCACGTTGCGGCAACCACTCCACCCAGCACCGGTCCTAACAACTGCGCCGAAGAGGCTATCAAAATATTGATACTTAGACCCGTTCCAAGCTTGGCTTTGGGAAATACATCCGTAATCAGCGCTGTCGTGTTGGTAATCACGATGGCTCCGCCTACAGCTTGAATCACTCTGAACATAATTAATATGCCTGCGTTGGGAGAGAACCCTATCGCAAAGCTGGATATGGTAAATATCGTCATACCGATCAGATACAGCTTCGTTCGCCCGAAAATATCCGATATTTGCCCGAAGATCAAGATCAAAATCGTATTGACCAGCATATAGGACAGCAGAATCCAGCTGGAGGTGAAGGCGTCCGCATGAAAATGCCTGCTTACTTCCGGTAACGCGACGTTAAGCGTGCCGATGTTGATAATGACAAGAAATACGCCAAGACTGGTTACCGTCAGCACCAGCCAGGGATAATAGTCATCGGAGCGAAAGCGCTCAAATATTTTCATAAACCATTGTCTCCTTCGTAAAAAGGCCAGGAAGAAACGGCTGTCGCCGTCCTGTTGGCGGCTCAGCCACGTTTCTTCCTACAGAAATATAAGCAAAGTATGGAGGTGTTTTATACTTTCTTATATTTCAAGAAGAAACGGCTCTTGCCGTCCTTTTGGCGGCGCAGCCAAGTTTCTTCCCACAGAAATATAAGCAAAGTATGGAGGTATTTTATACTTTCTTATATTTCAAAAAAGCCCGGAAGGTTCAGGCGCCTTCGGGGCATTTGTGTTTTCATCTATTGGCGGATTGCAAAATTTCTTCCGTTGTCCGAATCCGTCCGACTCGCGGAAAGATCGCACTCATGACATAATCATGCTCGTTCTGGGTAAGACCGGATATTGCGTCGCTGGCAAAAATAAGCTGGTAGCCATGCTGAAACGCTTCCCGGGCAGTCGTATCCACACCGATGCCGGAAGCAATGCCGCATAATACGATCGTATCCAGCTTGCGGCGGCGCAGCTGCAAATCAAGATCCGTGCCATAAAACGCGCCCCACTGTTTCTTCGAAATCACATGGTCAGTGTCGGTTACACCGATCTCGGGGATGATTTCATCCCAATCCTCCGAACGGTCTCTTTGGGGCGGCGCCGCATCCACCTTCGGGCTCAGCATGTCTTTCCCATCCCGGCTTGATACCCGCACCAGACCGACGAACGATCCTTTTTTCCGAAAAACGTCGACCAGCGCTTTGGCCTTTTCAGTTACCTGCTCCCCGGAGAACGGGGCATAATTGCCGCTTACAACACCCTTCTGCAGATCGATGACGATCAGCGCGGTTGATTCCCAATTGAATAATGGTTCCATTCCCGCTCACTCCTTACGAATAATGATTATGAACCATAGACCGTGTTGACTCGATGTTCATTATTTTGTACTATTGGTCATACAGTTGTCAAGTGAGGGGACATGGTAATTATGATTGTAACCAAGCATGAAATTATCAGCTCGGCTTCAAGGCTTTTCTCGGAGCGCGGGTTTCCTTCGACCTCCATTCAGGACATTGCGGATGATTGCCAAATTGCCAAAGGCTCCGTCTATAAGTATTTCCCTTCCAAGGAGGATCTATTTAATGATGTCTTCGATCAATGCCAGCAAGTCTTTTTTGAACAGGTAGAGGAGCTCAAGCTTGTTTACGGACACTCTCCGAAAGAACTGATGCTGCGCCAGACCATTTTTCAACTCCAATATTTTATGAAGCACAAGTTTGTGCTCGTTGATTTTAAAGAGCTGCCCATCCAGCAAAACGCCAAATTCGTCCCGCTGCGTCTTCGTGTACGAGTGAGATTGCTGAATTGGCATAAAGAACGCATGTTGAATACGTACGGACAGCTCATTGAATCTCATATTTGGGATCTGGTTACTTTGTACAAGGCCATTCTGAAGGAATATTTGAACTGGATTATTCAGAGCGGGATACCGATTTCCGTCGAGGAAACAGCCTCATTGATCATCGATCGATTGGATGCTTTGGTCGAACATATCGTGCTTGCCCAGCCAAAGCCGGTGCTAAAAGAAACGATGATTGTGAAATATATGAACCGCGGGATGGATGGCCAAATCGAGGATAAGGAGCAGATGATTGCAAAAATTTGTGAAGATATCAGCCTGCTGATCAACGAGCTGCCATCCGGAAACGCATACCGGCAGGAGCTTCAGGAGATTCTGGTTTTGTTCAGAGCGGAGATAGGGAAGCAAAATCCCAACGCTCCGCTCATTCAAGCGCTGCTGGCTTATCTGGAGAAGGAATACGAGCTCAAGAGCCTCGTCATCCAATTAAGGAATGTCCTATTATTTGAGAAATAAGAGACATGCCTGTTTAAATCTGCATATTAAAAAAGAAATCCATGCCCGGAATCCGGATAAACGATAAGCTGGGCATCCGGAATCCGTTGAGACAAAATAGAGGACTGGAGGGTTTTTGAACCGAAAATCCCTGCTCCTGCTGCACCGATCCGACTTCCGCCATGCTCTAACGGCTGCCCCGGGACTCCTGCAAGGAAAAACCGGCTTACACCCCATTCAGCCTCCTTTTCGGCCTTCTAAGCCGAAAAATACTTGTTGCAGTGTCGATTCGGCTGTCCTCACACTCTATCTGCTGCCCCAACAAGGAAAAACCGGCTTACACCCCATTCAGCCTCCTTTTCGGCCTTCTAAGCCGAAAAATCCTTGTTGCAGTGTCGATCCGGCTGCCCTCACACTCTATCAGCTGCCCCAACAAGGAAAAAACGGCTTACACTTCCTTCAGCCTCTGTTTCGGTCTTCTAAGCTGGAAAATCCTTGCTCCAGCTCCGATCCGGCTGCCCTCACACTCTATCTGCTGCCCCAACAAGGAAAAACCCGCTTACACCCCATTCAGCCTCCTTTTCGGCCTACTAAGCCGGAAAATCCTTGCTGCAGCGTCGATCCATCGGTTATCTCTCCGGGTTTCCCTACTGCCTCGAGCGGTAAATCGACGGTCCTGCTATTGGTTGAAGGCTAAAGCTGTTGCTTCCCCCTGTGAAGTGTACAATCCTCCTAGCCCGCTGCCGATGCCGCTGGCTCCGTCGTGCTGCGCGCAGGCTTCTCCACAAAAACAGCGAGCAGCAGCTGTGCCGCCATAATGAACACGACGACAGCCGACAGACGGAAGCCGCTCAGATCGTCAGCGATCAGCACCATCAGCATCATGGCGCAGGCACGCCCGATATTCCAGCATACCTCGCGCAGCACCAGCGCTTCGATCCGCATCTCTCCCCGCAGGGGAAGCCCCCCGATCAGCTTGTAGTTATAGCCGTCCAGAGAAGACTGGATGACCGGATTGCCGATTGCGCCCGCCAGCATAAAACCGACCACCGTAACAGGAGACAAGCCAGTCATCAGCAGGCAAGCCCCCGCCGTCGTCAATACAGCTCCGCCTGCCAGACAGGTGCGGATATGGGCTTCTTTGGCGAACCGGGAGAACAGATAGCTTGCGAGAATCGAGAAGAATGACAGCACCGCGTTCAGCAGGCCGATCCGATCCTCCTCCCCGAACGTCTGATAAAGCAGCAGAACAGGCAGCAGCAGCTGCACGCCCTGCCGGGCGCCAAACAGCAGATTGCCGAATACGGCCTTGCGCCATGCTTTATTCCGTCGGAATACAATGGACATATGCCGGATGTAATACCGTTTCTCCCTCGTGCTGGGCACCTTATGGCGGATCCGGTGGCTGATTAATGCCGTAGCCAGATAGAACAGAAAGGCCAGCGCAAAAATGACCAGATAACCATGCAAGCCGGGCATGACAAGGAAGATTCCGGCAGAGACGAGCGGTGCAGTCAGATTGGCGGCAGTGGAAACGACAGAATTAAGGCCGATGAAACGCAGCCTGTTCCCGTCGTTCGACACTTCATACGTCAGCGTCCAGAAGCCGATCCAGTACAGGCCGCTGGCGATTCCGAAAAAAACCGCAAACAGCTCGTAATAGGTGACAACCTGGGTGCCGGCAGCAACAACGAACAGGTAGAATACGGTATACAAACCGATTCCGATTCGGAACACCGGCATTTTCCCGAACCGCTTGGCAAAGCCGCCGCTGATCAGGAAGCTGATCGCCGTCGAGATGAAGACGATAAAATTATAAAAGCCGTTCACCCAAAGATCTTCCGTCAGCCGCCACAGATATAGATTCAGGAACGTTCCTGACATGACATAGGCAAAGGTGAACAAGCCCTGCAGCAGCAGCGTCAGCCGTGCGTCTGCGGATAGTTTGCCGGTTGGCGGGGTTGGTCTGTTTCTGTCGGTATCCATCACGGCGCAAGTCCTTTCTATTCCTGAAATCCCACATACAATAAACCGATTTGCATAGAGTGAAGCTTATAGATGCTTAAAGTCAAAAAGCAGACGGCCCATCCGAACCGGCCGCCTGCTTTCTTGATTTATAATCCCATCCGGCGCGCCTTCAGCATACCGTCTGCTACAAGGACGGCGAATGGTTCCGCCTCCGGATGAAGCCATTGAAAAGACGTTCCAGCACCGCTGCGCCGCGCAAGCAGCGCCCTTGGACAAGTGCGGGGCAGAAGCCGGTAACGGCTCCGTTCCCAGATCAGGTAGTAAGGATAACCCTCAAGCTCGATATTAGCCGGCAGCGCCACGAACTCTTCGGGCGGGCCGAGAACGATATCGCTCATGGTACGTCGCTCTCCTCGCATCGTTCTCCCTGGTATCGGCAGCTATTACCCCTTGATGTGGTACAAGCCGTATACATTGTCCATCGGCGTGTATTCTTCCGCAATGTCTTCCATGCGGAATAGCTGCTGAACGCGGGGAGTCATGGAATCATAGACATCCTTAGGAATCGGCATTCTTCCGCTGGTGGAATCCCAGGCGCGCTGATAGATGAAGGTGAACAGGCCCCGCGGTTGATCCGACCGGTTCGGGCAGCCGCGATGCCATACTTTTTTGTCCCGGATCAGGAAGGAGCCCTTGGGCATGATCGCCTGCTCGAAATGCATCACTTCGCCGAGCTTCTGGATGAGCTTCGGATTCTTGAATATATGATCGGGATTCAGATGAGTGCCTCCCGGATAAAATTCCGTTGCTCCGTTCAGCTCCGTGAAATTGCACATCGGAATGTGAAGGACCAGACTGTGTGTCGGCGTGGTGAAATTATACGTCTCCGGGAAAAGCGGCCCCGTATCGGAATGCACCGGTTGCTTCTTCGTGCCGCCAGGCATCGAATTGTTCGACGCCAGATAGCGAAGCGTCAGATCCTCGCCCAGAATCTGCTCGGCAATGTCCAGGAAGAAGGGATTGGCAACCACGTCCTCCTCAATAAAAGGAGCCATAAACGGCAGGTCCATGCGCATGTTTTTCGTTTGTCCCTGCGCGTTGAACTCGCTGTCGCCGTAGCTGTAATTCTTCTCGAATTCGGCCAGAATCTGGCTGAATTTCTCGTTGATCACATCCGTCCGTTCGGGCCCCAGCACATCCTCGACAATGATGGCGCCATTCGCCCGCAGCAGCGCTGTCGCGAATTCCAGCTTGTCGGGATCAAACCGACCATTCTTGCGTTCTTCTTCTGACAATTGGATTTTCATCTTGAATCTCCTTCCGGTTGCGGGATGGGGCTGCCCTTAGGAGCCCATTTCGGCCTTCTTGCGGACTGGCAGCGCTTCAAAGCGGAACAAGCGTTTCAATCGTGCCGATGCCCCGCTGTAGAGGGCTTCGGATATCACAAGCCGTGGACTGGTAATATCCCACCACCGCTGATAAGTCAAAGTCAGGCTGACCTGTTCTTCCGCACTTTCGTTCGCGCACTCCCTGTGCCACAGCTTGCTGTCGCAGATCAGAACCGCGCCCGCAGGCACATTGACCTTCACGGACGGGGATCCCTCCGCCAGCTTCCGGATAACAGCCTCCGAGTAATGCCGCGCAATATGCTCCGGCTGCGCATGACTTCCCGGCCAAAGCTCAGGAGCGCCGCTGCCTTCGTTTAGATCCATGAGCGGAATCGTGACATGGAGCTTATGCGCAGGCAGGCGGACATGCTCCGTCTCGGGAAACAGCGGCTTTGACTCGATAGCAAGCTCGGAAGATACAGCCGCCCCGGGCTTGCGGATATCCGCTCCGATAACGCGCAGCACGCAGTCTGCGCCGATTATCTGGTCAATTACACCAAGCATCAATGGATTCTCCGCAATATCCGGATCAATGAACGGCGCCGCCGCCGGCAGAGAAAGCGGATTGCCGTCATTATTGCCGCCGGTTTGTTTCCTTGCCTCCCCGACAGCTTCCTGCAGCGTCTGAAGGCGGTCGGGTTGAAACATATTGTCCAACACGACATAGCCCCGGATGTGGAGAAGAGCGGCGGCAAGCTCGAGCTTGTCTTCGCCGATGGATTGTGCTTGTCTTTCTTCGTCCGATAGCCGGATGGTCATTCGAATTTCCCCTTTCGACTGGAAGGATTTCGATTGCAGCTTGCTTACAGCTATATTGTATAGCGTAAATAGAGATAGTTAAGAGCAATTCTGTCGCAATAGAAGGCGACAATCATCCTGCCATGCCTCTGGTCTGCATCCTGCATGACGGATGATTTTCCACATTGTTCCGGCTATTCCTTAACGGAACCGATCATGATGCCATGGATGAAATAACGCTGGATGAACGGATAAACCGCAATAATCGGCAGCATGGAGATAATGATTTTCGCCGCATTCAGCGTCTTGTCGGAAACAGTCGCAATACGGACGGCTTCCTCGGCGGACATGTTCTCCAGGTTCACCTGCACGACAAGCTGCTGAATATAAGTCTGGAGCGGGTAATTCTCTGTCTTGCTCATGAAGATCAGACCGTCCAGGAAGCTGTTCCAATGCATCACGAGACTAAACAGCGTGATCGTGGCCAGCGCCGGCACCGACAGCGGGATATAAATGCTGTACAACGTATACCAGGGACCCGCCCCATCCATCTTCGCCGCCTGATCCAGCTCCCTCGGTATGCTTCGGAAGAAATTCATGAGCAGAATAACGTTGAACACAGGAACGGCAACCGGAAGCACCAGCGACCAGATGGAATTGACAAGGCCCAGACTCTGCACCGTCAGATAAATGGGAATCAGACCGCTCTTGAACAGCATCGTAAAGACCAGAAACCACATGAACACATTGCGGAGCTTGAATTCCGCTTTTGGACGCGACAAGGGATAGGCGATCAGGATCGTCATGATGAAATTTACGGCTCCGCCGAGAAACACCCGCTTCAGGGATACCCAGAAGGCGAGGAAAAAGGCTTTGTCATCGACAACCGTCGAATAGGAGCTCAGATTGAAATCAACCGGCCATAATCCGACCAGGCCGGCGTTCGATGCGGCGCTGCTGCTGAAAGACAGGGCAAGCGCATGCCAGATCGGCGCAATACTCAGCAGGGAGACAACGGCCAGCACCGCAATGATGATACCGTCGCCCAGCCGTCCGCTGAAGGACCGGTCGCGTACCATTCCCTCACGGACCAGAGCGGAACTCAAAGCTTTTTCATTTGACACATCTACACCTCCGCTCCGTCAGAAAATCCGGTAATCGCTGAATTTGTTGGCCAATGTGTACGCGATGACGATCAGGATGAAGCTGAGCGCCGATTTGAGCAGCCCGATCGCCGTTGCCAGCGAATACTGCATCTCAAGAAGTCCTGCCCTGTACACATAGGTATCGATGATATCGCCCGTCTGATAGACGGCCGGATTATACAAATTGAATACTTGATCGAATCCGGCATTCAGCACATTGCCGATGCCCAGAGTCGCCAGCAGAATGACCGTAGTTGAAACGCCCGGCACCGTAATATTCCAGATCTTCTGCATCCGGGTTGCCCCGTCCACCTCGGCCGCTTCGTAAAGCGCCGGATTAATGCCCGTCAGCGCAGCCAGATAGATGACCAGATTGAAGCCGAGCTCCTTCCAGACGTCGCTGCCGACTACAATGACCGGAAACCAGGTATTGCTGCCCAGAAACAGGACCGGATCGATGCCAAACCACTGAAGAACGACGTTAATGCTGCCGTTCAAGGATAAAATTTCACTCAGGATGCCTGCCAGGATAACCCAGGACAGAAAATGGGGCATGTAGACGATCGTCTGCACCCAACGCTTGAACAGAATATTTTTCACTTCATTGAGCAAAAGTGCAAACACAAGAGGCACAACAAGATTGAAGATGATTTTCAAACTGGCCAGAATAATGGTGTTGCGGAAAATGATGAGACTGTCGTTCATTTGAAACATATAGCGGAAATTTTCCAGTCCGACCCATTCCTGATCCTTGAAGGGCACGCCGGGAAAATAGTTCATAAACGCCACAACAGATCCCAGAAGCGGCGTTGTCTCGAAAATCAGCAGCAGCGCAATGCCGGGGAGCAGCATGAGCAGATAATGCGTTTGCGGCTTCAGAGCGCGCATAATCGATCAACTCCAATCCTGTAAAATCGGCCCCTGGTGCCGGAGGCTGTACCCGCCTCCGGCGCCGCCTTCGCCAATTCCGCTATTCTTTGATTGCTTCTTCTACTTCCTTGATGATCTTGTCGCCGCCCTGGCTTTTCCACTGCTTCACGAAGGTATCGAAGGAATCCAGAGGAGCTCCGCCAATGATGATCTTCAGGAAGGTTTCGTCCTCCAGCTTCGTGAGATTGGCCCAACGCGTCTTCATGGTTTCCGTTGGCGAATAGAGCAGGCTGCTTACTTCCTCATAATCGCTGTCAAGCGGGGCGCCGCCCACCACATAAGCCTGGAAGCTTCCCGTTTGGGTCAGCGTCAGCCCATCCTTGACCGCCTGCGGATAATTCTTCACTACGGTCGGGTCATCCATATATTTCTTGGCCAGCTCATAAGCATCCTTGACTTCAGGCTCCAGCGTGGATGGATCAATCTTGCCGTCCACCGCATCAAGGATCGCATGTCTGCGGTTCGAGACAGCTCCGATATCATCCGCGTTGACGCGGAACACATCCAGCGTATCGCTGATTTCGGTCGTAGCGACTTCCTTCGTCCAGCGGTCGAAGAGATCCTTTGGAACATCAGCCGCCTGGCGGTTCATGCCGATCCTCATGTTGACGCCCTTCATCACCAGCTCAGGGTGCTCGTAGCCTTTGCGGACAACGAGATAATCGAGTGAAACCGGCTGCAAATGCGTTAGCAGCTTGCCGTCCTTATCGGTCGGCGCGGCGTAAGCTTTCCACTGGGCATCCGGATTTTTCTCGAAGGATTGGGTCAGGTCGCCCCAGCCCATCCACCACGGACCGAAGAACAACCCGTTTTGTCCGCTCAGGAACAGCTCATTGGGATTTTCACGCAGGAAGAACTCCTTGTCGATCAGACCCTTGGCATACCAGTCGCGGAGCTGGCCCAGCGCTTCTTTCGTCTCCGGCGTAATGGAGCCATAGGTTACATTGCCGTCCTTATCCTTGATCCAGTTGCGCGGGAAGGAGTGGAAGGAGCTGAAGATGGCGTCAAAGCCATGCGCCCGGTTCCCCTTGTCGCTGGAAAGCTCGGATTTGTTGGGCCCGGTGAGGCCGACCGTCTTGTCGCCGCCCATCTTGTTGTCTACAAAGGCTTTGGCTGTTGCTTCAATATCGGCGATTGTCTTGGGCTCCGGCAGCTTCAGCTTATCCAGCCAGTCCTTGCGCACCCACAGCACCGTGTAAGCGTCACCCTTGATCTGAATGCTGGGAATGGCATACAGCTTGCCGTCGAAAGTCGCGGATTCCAGCGCCTGGCCCTTGGCTAGATCGACCTGCAGCTCCTTGACCTTCGGTGAAGCATATTGATCGAAGACATTCGTCAAGTCCTCCAGCAGTCCGGCTTTCACCATCATGCGGAGCTGCTCTTCATTGACCTGCATCGCATCGGGAATTTCACGGCTGGCAATGGCCAGCATAACCTTTTGGTCATACGGGTCGCCATCAACGGCGCTCCACTCGCGATGGATCTTCATGTTGAGCGTGTCTTCATAAAACTTCGTCAGCACATTGTTATCGACGGTTTGCCCTGCAGGCAGACCTGCGTCGCCCGGAGGCAGCACCTGTGCGATATTAAGCGTGACAAGCTCTTTCTCCGGCCCGTACGGATCTGCAGCCTCTCCCGCTGCGGGGGCTGCGCCTTCTCCCTCGCTTACAGCGTTCCCTGTGTTTGCGGGCGCATTTGATGGCGAATTCGCATCATTGCCGCCTGTATTGCTGCTGCAAGCGGTTGCAAAAAGAAGAAAGAATAAAGCCGTTCCGACAAACCACTTCTTTCTCATGGTAAACCTCCCTGTTATCGATTCATGATTTGGTGAAGATAGGAACATTATACGGCGGAAATCGGCAGCCCAAGTAGTACCATCCATCGTCCGTTTGGGAGATAAACATCTTCCGCTTGACTGCCTTCCCGGGGGAAGGAAGGGGGAAGTTCCCCCTTTTTCCGTGCCGGATTACTCCCTGCCCTCATCTCTCCTGGTTTATGGAGCCAGGACGATATCCCATTCATGAATCTCATAGCTGCGCGCCCCGTTCACGATGTACGGATCCTGCTTCACCCACTGCTCCACTTCTTCAAAATTCCCTGCGCGGTAGATGACAAGTCCCCCTGCCCCATCGACAAACCGCCCGTTGGCATGCAGTTTCCCGGCCGCCCGGCAATCATCCAGAAATTGCAGATGATCCGGGCGGTACTGTACGCTTTTATCCGCATCCAGCATAGGCAGAAATACGGCAAAATACTTCCTGCTCCCGGCTTCCCGCTGCTTGTCGTCGCCAGCCATCTGGTAGGAATACAGCGCCGCCATATCAAGACTCCCGAAGCCATCTCCAACCGCCTGGTTGATAATGGCCTGAACCCGCTTGCCGGCATTCAGCTGAACGCCGGACAGCTCGCCCATATCAGCCGCCAGATTCATATCCTTGGCCAGCAGCTTCAGCGCAAAGCCCGGCTGGAATGAAGACTTGGCAATAAATTGGGTATAGTGGCGCTCCATGATCCTGCTTTGGGCGAAGCTGTGATTCAGAATATCAAACAGCAGATCCGGATCGAGACCGGCCTTGCAGCCCAGCGCGTAGGCTTCGCTGACCGCCTGCGAGTGAATGCCCACCATCAGCTGATTGATCAGCTTCACCGTAGAGCCGCTTCCCGATGCGCCAACATAGCTGATCCTGCTGCCGACCGCCTCGAACAGGCTGTGCACTCGGTTATAAGTCTCTTCTTGTCCTCCGACCATCACGCTCAGCGTTCCGGCGATGGCTCCGGTCTCGCCGCCGCTTACGGGAGCGTCAAGGAATTCCACGCCGGCTGCTTCGGACTGCGCATAGAGCTTGCGGTTCAGTTCCGGCGATACTGTACTGCAATCAATCAGAACGAGTCCTTCCCGGGCATGCTGAATCAGACCGCTATCACCCGAATATACCTCTTCAACATCCGAAGGCAGCGGAAGGCAGGTTATAATGACATCCATCTGAGCTGCCAGCTCGGCAAGCGACAATCCCGTACGGCCACCTTGCGAGGCAAACTGCTGCTCCCGGCCGGAGCTTCTGTTCTTCCCGTAAACCTCAAAGCCTGCTTTCAGCAGGTTGACTGCCATTGGCAAGCCCATTGTTCCCAGTCCGACAAATCCAATTTTCATTTTCACTTCATACCCCTCCATGTTTTCCTTGTTTTATGGTCTTTCCTGCACGCTGGCTCCTTGCCCGCGCTTGCGGAATTCGCTTGGCAGAGCGCCGACCTTCTTGCGGAACACCTTGCTGAAATATTTCTCGTCGGGATACCCGCATTTCTCGGAAATCCGGTAAATCGGCTCGTTCGTCTGGCTGAGCAGCGACTTGGCATAGTCGACTCGCGCATCCCTTATATACTCGTTGAAGGTTTTCCCCGTAATGTTCTTGAAGCATTCGCTGAAATAGCTGCGGCTGATGTGAACCTCCTCCGCTACCTCCGTCAGCTTCAGATCCAGGCTGATATTGCGGTTGATATAATCGACAGCCTTGATCACACTAGCCATCATGTCATCGGAATAGTGGGTTTCCACGAAGGAGCTGCGGATATCCTTGCGCATCTTCTCCAGCCACAGCAGCCAATCTGCCCAGCATCGCAGCTCCGCCCTGTCAAATACAGATGTCAGATCGAGGGGCACGTATCTCTCCCACTGCACCAATATCCAATAGAACATGCTCTCCAGCTTGTCGGCTGAGGGACGGATCTTCTCCAGCTCCGATACAAGCGCGAGATAGCGCTCCTCATCGTACACCAGTTCAAGCGACGACCATTCCTCGCGCAGCTGGTACAGCAGCTTCTCGGAAATCTGCCGGTCCTCTCTTTCAAAAGAGTCCAGATCCACATCATAAACGCTGCGGCCAGGCTCATATTCATAGAAAAAGTCATGCGAAGCATAATCGACCAGAAGCTTGCAGATCTGCTTCCGGTTATGGTCCCGGATCCCAACCGTGCGAATCACCGCCCACTTGCCCGAAAGTTCCTCACACTCCCTGATTCTCCCGACGATCTCATCCTCGCGTGCCGGAGAGAGCTCCGGCAGCAGCCACACATCCCGGTTGATCTCGCTTACGCCCTGCTGCTCCGTCGGCAGCAGTTCATCGAGAAAATCCGGCCTTTCCGACGAGAGTGCGGCGAGCAGCAGCACCCTCTCCGCGCTTTCGCCGACTGTACCGCCGACTGTGCGGACAACGACAGACGGAGCTTCAGGCAGTTTCTGCTCACGGGTCCGCCGGAGAATCCGGGTGAGAATGTCGCGCATATTGTCCTTCTCCAGCTCCACCTTGGCGATATAATCGATGGCCCCGAGCCGGAGAGCCTCCTGAACATGCTCGAACTCCTGATAAAAGGTCAGCATCACGATCCAGATGCCGGGATAATGCTCCCGGACCTCCCGCAGCAGGTCAAGCCCCGACATGGACGGCATGGCGATGTCAGTGATCATCAGATCAACGGGATGGCTTTCCAGAAATTGAAGCGCTTTCTTTCCGTTCTCCGCTTCGCCTACAACCTGAAGCCCGAATTCGCTCCAGGGCATGAGGGAAACAATTCCCTTGCGCACCAGATGGTCGTCATCCACGATCAGCACGTTCATTGTCATCCCGCTCCTTTGCATTCATGGGAATCCGAATAAGGATTGTCGTTCCCTGCTCTGCTGCGCTCTGGATTCCGAATTCGGCCCTGTCGCCGAATTGAAATTCAATCATCCGCCGCACATAATTGACGCCGATGCCCATTCCCGTCTTGTGGTTAGAGCCATTCGCCGAATCCGGGGCATGATCCTGCTCCAGCAGCCGGCTGACTGCCTCCTCATCCATGCCGATGCCGTTATCAATAACCCGGATGCCGATCCTCTCGTCTTCCTCCTCGGCAATGATCACGCGGATAATCCCGTCATCTGCCATCCCGCCGTGGTACAGCGCATTTTCCACAAGAGGCTGAAGAATAAAGCGCGGAATCAGCGTATCCTCGATCGCCGGATCGGTATCGATCCGCACGTCGAACTGAAAATTATAACGGATCTGCTGCAGGGCCACATAATGCCGGAGCGCGCCGATTTCGTCGGCAATCGTAGCCGTCTTGCCTTTTCCGAGATTGTAGTAAAGCAGCTTGTTCAGCGTCGACACAAGACGGTCAATCTCGTCATGACCCTGCAGCCGGGCCAGCCAGCGGATCGTATCCAGCGTATTATGGGTAAAATGCGGATTGATCTGATGCATCAGCTTCTCCACCTCCAGCGCCGCTTTGCGTTCCTCCTTCTCCTTCACCTCATGCAGCAGCTCCCTTATCCGGATACGCATATCCTGAAAGCGCAGGAGCAGAAAATCGAACTCCTTCACATCCGTAAATGTAACGGCGGACTTGAAATTGCTCTTGGATATCAGCATAATTTCCCGGTTGAGACTTCGCAGCGGACGATAGACCGTCCGCCAGACAGCCCAGGCAAACAGCAGGCTGAGCCCGATCGATGAAACGCCAAGCACGAAGAACCGCAGCAGCCACCCGTTAATCTCCCGGTCGTACTCCTTCTTCGGGATAACGCTTACAATCATCCAGCCCTGCTGGCTTGCGGCCTGGAACAGGTAGGCGTCCTGCTGCCCGCTGTTTGCGGCGTAGCTGCTGCCGGCCTGGAACGACGCGGAGCTGCTGTAGGCGATGCGGCCGCTGTGATCCACAATCAGCAAACTCGCCCCGTTCTTGGGATCGCCCCCGTCGAAAATATCCTCCACTTCGGTCTCGATATAAATGTAAATCGGTTCGCCTTCCATCAGAACACTACGGGCGACTGAAACGACCATTCTTCTGTTCTGATAGTTCTGTGAATCATAAGGCCCGTAATAGGTGAAGCCCCTGTCCGCACTGTAATCCTCAAACATAGGCAGACTATGAATATCCAGATTGGATGTCGGGCAATAATTGGAGAACAGGATTTTTTTGGGGCCGGGCATATAATAACAGACCATGCTGAGATTCGGGTTGGAAAAGCTGATCAGATTGATTTCATTAATGACTTCGTCCCGCATCAGTTTTTTTTCATACAGGTCGGAGGTCGTCAGGTAAACCGACAAATTCTGGCCGACGCTGCCATCGAGCGAGAGCTGCTGGGACACATATTGGAGATGATGAAGCGAGGTTTCGAGCGATTGCTTCTTTTGGCTTAAAGTGCTCCGGACCCCGTCTTCAATTTTATGGTCCAGTATGGAATAGATCGTGTAGTAGGAAATCGCGCCGATAAGGGCAAGCGGTATCAGCGTGCTGGACAGCAGCACGGCAATCAGCTTTCTTTTGAGTGAACGAGGACCTTTCAGCATCTGTAGAAGCGATTTCACATGTGTGCCCCTTCCTGCCGGGTAGTAGAGACATTTTCCGTTCGAGCCTCAGCGGGAAATCATAAAGCACGAAAGGAGGCTGACCCGAAAAGCGCAGATGCGCTTAGGTCAAGCCTCCCGCTGGCAGCTGTGTCAGGTGACGGATTTGCCTCTGGACGATGTATAGAGCGCATACCATTCCTCGCGCGTCATGAGCCCGGCCTGCTTCACGGCATCCCGGCAGTTCAGAATGCGCTCCGGATTGGCCGACCCGATCACAGGCTGGATCAGCGCCGGATGGCGCATCAGCCAGCCCAGAACAATCGACTCGCCCGTCGTTTCTTTGCGCCGGGCCATCTCGGCAACCAGCTCGCGGGTACGGACAACCTCTTCCGGAGCATTATCCATGCTGCGTCCGGTGTAGATGCCTTTCGCAAGCGAAGACCATGCCTGAATTTGGATATTCTCCAGCATGCAGTGCTCCAGGAGCCCTTCCGGAAAAACAACATGGACGGACTCGCGCTGATTGACCAGTACGCCCCGGTCGACCCAGCTTGAATCCAGCAGGCTCATCTCCAGCTGGTTGGCCACCAGCGGATCGGGCAGCTGGGCCTGCAGAAGCTTGATCTGCCCCGCGTTCATATTGGAAACGCCAAAGTGTCTGACTTTGCCTGCCTGCTTGAGCGTCTGAAACGCTTCGGCGACTTCCTGAGCCTGGAACAGCGGATCAGGACGGTGCAGGAGAAGAATATCCAGATAATCTGTACCCAGCCGCTTCAGGCTGCCGTCAACGGCGCGTAATATATGCTCCCGGGAAAAATCATACCGCTGCGGGGAATGCTCGTCCGCGAACCGGGTGCCGCATTTGGACTGAATCACAATGGATTCGCGCAAGCCCGGCCTCTTCCCGAGAACGCTTCCAAAAACAGCCTCGGCCTTGCCTCCCGAATAGATATCGGCGTGGTCAAACATCGTAATCCCGGCCTCAAGCGCAGCATCGACCGCACGCTCCGCCTTCAACAGGTCCGCATCGGTAAGGGGATCATGGTTGTTGCTTCCCCCAAGGCCAGTCGTGCCGTAAACGATTCTGCTGCTGGTGATATTCCGCTGCTGCAATGGAAAAACGTTCATAGGATACCTCCAAGTTAGACCGAATTGTTTTTATTATAACCCCTTTGACAATCCCGCGTGATACACTTTTGTCTTCTGTTTGCTCTTGAAACCGCTTTTTTATCATAGTAAATATTCCCATATCGGACGAATATCCCCTAATTAGAAGACGTTATTCCACCCCGGAGGACAAATGTGGAATGCAGGACATAATAAGGAGGGCCCGCCATCTCCGTGTCAAAACCCGGAGCGATCCAGGCATCGGTCCCGTTATCCAGTTCCAGATAATACATCAGGGAATAAACCGAATCCGTATAGGACGATGGTATCACGGCGCGATACAGGTCGCCGTCCCTCTCCATCTCCGCTACCGCGAACCGTTCGGCCTGATTGACATGGCGGTAATGCAGGTAAATCCGCAGCTCCTGCGGGGCCGATGGAGCAGTTGCGGCAATTTGGACCGGCATTCCCGGATTGTAGGACTCAGGCTGAATATGCTCATATGACGGGGACGGTCCCCGCAGCGGTCTTACATATTCCCCGATTTCCGTCTCATTCGGTCCCTCAGCTCCGGCACCGGCCGGCCACTGCCTGTATATCCGGTGCATCTCTTCCAGATCCTCCGTTATCGCCGGGAGGCGGTCAGCCCAATGCCCACGCATATAAGACTTATGGCCAAACGCGATATCGCTGCGGTAAACGCCATCAGCTGCCGCTATAATCTGCTCCCAGGCTTCCTTCGCCAGATGGTACTCCTTCAAGGCGTAATACAAAAACCGCACATCGTTGGAGCGCTCGAACAAGGCATAAGCGGTTCCCGCCTGGAATTTCCGTGCGAAGAACCGGCCCAGGCCCGCCAGAATCCGCACATCCGCCGCCAACCGCCGGAAGGCTGCATTCTGAGGCTTGTCCGCCAAGGCTTCGGCTTCCATCAAGCTGCTCATAGCTCCTCCTGCCCATTCGTCAAGACGGAAGCTTACCTCCTGGGGAGTTGCCTTGCCGCTGCGGGTTCCGCTTATTACAGCGTCCGCGAAGGCATTGATGGAATAAAACATTTCGGGATCAAGGGGACTTGCTGCTCCGAACGTCTTCGGCTCCGGCAGGTCGTAGTCGTATTGGGACGGCTTGGTCTTGATGATCGCAAGATTCGTATACATCTCCGGCCAATAATCCACATTCGCGGAGGATGGATGATGCGCGACAGTAATCAGAGGAAGAATCCGGCTGGCAAAGGCCAGCGCCTTCTCGGCAGCCCCTGCGGATGCCCCGTATTCATGGCGCAAATATCTTCTCCATACGTCAGGATCCGTATCCGGATTATACAGCAACCTTCCCCACAGCCGATAAGTGTAACCGTATTTGATCCAGTCTTTGCCTTCCAGACGAAGCGGCTCATCGGCATACAGCTCCCTGCCGCCTGCGATGCCCGATGTCTTGCGGCCCTTGAAGGACAGCGGCTCGAACAGCTCCAGGCCGGCAGCCCCGCCGAACGACGCCGCCCGGCTGCTTCCCGCTGCCATGACGGGATCGCCCCACAGCAGAACGCGCTGCGTCCCCGGCCATACCCGGTACAGGATATCGTAATTGCGGCTGCGCGTCAGAAAATCCGCATATCCATAGCGGGTTACCTTGCGGGAGCCCGCTGTAACAGCTGCATATTGGGAGCCCTTGAAATCAGCCTCCGGCATTTCCCTCTCCCGGTTATGCGCGGGGTGATAAGGCAGTCCCATATGCTCCGCCCAGAACTTGGGCGAGACCGTTACCTGCCTGCCTGTACTCTCCCGCACCATTTCTATCATGGACGCCTCCACCCCTTTTGAATGGATATCGACGCTGACAGGCCGGTCGATGGCGGCAATCCCGGACAACGCCGCTCTCCAGAATTCCTGAGCGGGCTCCGGAATGCCGCTTTCGTAATGAACCCGCAGGGTCAGGCCGGCAATAGAGGTGCAGGACTGCAGCAGCAGGGTAAGCGCATCACGGCAGTAAGCGGCGTGATTGTCCTTCGTCAGTCCCGTGATCCGGTAATGGGGATGGGGACTGTCCGGCAAATCGTAGGCGTTGGTCCAGATGCCGACATGAAAATCGAGACCGCGGCGGCTTACCTGCTCCCCGATATAGCGGAGCATGTCCAGGTTGCGGGCCGCTTCTCCCCCGGGCAATCCCTCAACCCTTACGTCATATCCGGGGACATCCAGCAGAAAGGGATAAGCAAAATACATATAATTGTCCCGGATATCCGGATCATGACCGTAATCATAGCCCATCCCGAGGGCAAGATTGAAGCGGTTGAAGCGATGCCGGGCGATTTCGTTCAAATATTCATTCCAGAAAGCCTTATCGTAATACCAGGGCTTGTCCTCCGCCTCGCTGACAAACATCCTGCTGAGGCTCCTGACTTTGTTCGCCGGCTTCTCTTCCGTTCGCTTCCAATCATGCAGCTCCGCCATAGGATCGGAGGCATATTGAATCCGGTCCGCAAGCTCCAGCAGCGCATAGATGAAGCCTCTGTCACCGGATGAATAGATCACAATTGTTGTGCGGGCCGGTCCCGTCTGCCGATCGATGATGAACGCTTCCGCAGCAGCGGGAACATTTCCGGCTTCTCCGCCGGCATCACTGGCTTTAACAAGTCTGATAGCTGCTTCCGCGCCGGATGAATTCGCGTCGCTTTGCGGAATGAGCGTTATGGAACGTCCCTTCAAGGCTGCAGACAGCTGTTCGACTGCCCACCCGAGGGGCGTCCCGCTGCCCTCCTGTTCCATATGATCCCTCATAAGGACCACCTTCTTAAGATCAGCCGTTCTCTGATCTGCTTCCATGTTCCGCAGCCTCCTAATTGAATCAGTTGATCAAGCTGGTCTTGGACAAGCTGTACTGTCGGTGCGCTTCTGCTTGCCCCGTTATCCGCGGTTGCGGCCTACCAGTCCCGGACAGATCCGTCAAGCGCATTCAGCTTGGGAACAACGCCGAGCCGCTTCGCAGGACGGGCCTCCGCCGCTTCCTCCGAGAAGGTCACGCCAAGTCCCGGACCATCCAGCGGAAAAGCATACCCGTTCTCCACGACCGGATAGGGCGAGGCTACAGTCGTATCCAAATCCCCGGCGTTGCTGGCCGATGCGGGAAGCTCCAGCAGCGCTACATTGGAGAACGCCAGCGATACATGCAGCGCTACATTGGAGAACGCCAGCGATACATGCATGCTGGCCGCCGTTCCAATCGGTCCCCAGTTGTTATGCGGTACCAGGTTGACATAATACATCTCGGCAATCGCTGCGATTTTGCGCATTTCGGTAATGCCTCCGCACCAGCAAATATCCGGACGCAAATAATCGACAAGACCGCCTTCGATCAATTCGCGGTAATCCCATTTATTGTGTCCCCGTTCTCCGGTAGCCAGCGGGATGCTGGTATACGGTCTGAGCCGGCGGTAAGCCTGCGGATTCTCGTGGCGGATGGGATCCTCAATGTACAGCGGGCGGAATTTCTCCACATTCTTCGCCAGCATCACCGCATAATCGGGATCATAACGGCCATGGCATTCGATAATCAGATCCACCTCGTCGCCCACTGCCGCACGGATGGCCTCTGTATATTCAATCTGCTGCATGACGGCGCGTTTATGATCATGCAAATTGAGATCGTCCCAATCGTGGAAAGCGCGGTAACGGATCGCCGTAACGCCCCGGTCTGCCAGCAGCTTGGCCTTGCGGGCAATTTCTTCTGCCGATTTGCCGGCAACCGGTCCGTATACCCTCACCTTGTCGCGGGCCAACCCTCCCAGCAGCTGATATATGGGAACGCCAAGCGCTTTTCCTTTAATATCCCACAAGGCAATATCAATGGCAGCAATCGCAGAACCCGTTACAGGCCCGCCCCGGGCAAACAGGCGGCGAAAGCATGACTGCCACAAATGCTCGATCCGCTGCGGATCCTCTCCGATGAGATAGGGCTTCAATTCTTCGATCATGCCGATAACCGCCCTCGGCGTGAAGTTCGTTCCTTCTCCATAACCGGTAATGCCTTCGTCCGTCTCCACCTTGACAAACACGCCGTCGCTGGACAGATAGCTTGTTACCTCTGTAATCTTCATCTGCTTCATCTCACCCTTCTACTGTTCAATATGCAAAGATGTTCTCCACTTATGTGTAATTTCGGGCAATCCCTTACAAGTGTACCTCAGAGGTAAGCGATTCCATGGGTAAATAAGTCTGCTGTAACGTATGGCAATCATCCAGTGACATGCTTCTGATCAAAAATGCTGACGCAGCACAAATAGATCTCTGAAAGATTCAGAGATCTACTTCATGCCATCCATAGTTTATATGGATGTTTAAAACAAATTAATTACATGAATTACCACTTTTTATGCTTTTTAACGGGCTTGCAGTATTTTTTAATGATTTTAGGGTCATAGCGCACCTTGTATACCCAGATTACTTTTTGCGTTTTACAAAAGGGTTTGGGATCGTAACAACAATGTTTTGATTTCTTGTGTCTTGCCATCTTTTATCCTCTCCTTAAGTTAGCATCAGTTGCATAAACAATATATGGATTTATTTATGAACCGTAACGGCTAACGTCATGACGGGACAATAACATGGCAGTTGTCACAGTCTGCAGCTGATGTTCGGTGGGAACTAGAGTAAGGGACTGAATAATTTCAGCCCCTCCTCATCAAACCGTACGTGAGGTTTTCCCTCATACGGCTTTCCGATGTTCGTCATTCATGTGCATGCGATTTACGCAAGCGCCTTTAATCTATGCATGTGGCTAAGCAACTTCACTTCTTGTCCGGAACTGCGCCAGTTGCTACGCTGGCGCTTCTTAGCGTACCACTTCGTTAGCCGTTGCCGAATGTACCAATCTAGCTTCGTCATCCACTTCGTGCTGTACGGCGTCGCATAATAGTTCTTCCAGCCTTGTATTCTCAGGTTGAGCCATCTCACGTGTTCTTCGAACGAAACGTGCCGCATCTTAGGCGGAGCGAGTCGTTCTTTTACGACTTCCCGTACATGCTTCTCTGCTTTTACGCAGAGCCATTGTTGGGTCGTGTAATACACACGTTTCTGTCCCGTTTCCGCTTTTGTCTTCCGGTGGTGCATGCCGAGGAAGTCAAAGCCTTCTTCTCCCGTCCATCGCCCCACAATCCGCGTTTTCTCCGGATGCAAGGTCAGTTCCAATCGCGCCATAATCGTTTGTATAAGCTTAAACGCATGTTGCGCGTCCTTCCTTGTCTTGCATACCACGACGAAATCGTCTGCATACCGCGTCAATTCTCCGACCCCTTTGCCATGTTTCTCCCACAATAGATCGAAGTAGTTCAGGTAGATGTTCGCAAGTAACGGCGATATCACGCCGCCTTGCGGCGTGCCAAGGTCGGTCCGTCTTACTTGCCCTTCCTCCATCACGCCTGCTCCGAGCCATTGCCGGATCAGCTTGAGTATACGTCTGTCGCTGATTCTCATTTCCACCAGCTTCATCCGTTTCTCTTGGTTCATGTTGTCGAAGTAGCCTTGGATGTCCACGTCGACCACCCAATTGCCTTTACGGTTGCATGCTTTGCGGATTCGCTCGAGCGCTTGTTTTGCGCCGCGCTTTGGTCGAAAGCCATACGAGCATTCCTGAAAATCGGCTTCAAAGATCGGTTCGACAATCCGTTTCGTTGCCATTTGTACGACGCGGTCTCTCACCGTCGGAATGCCCAGCGGACGTTTTCGTCCATCTTTCTTCGGAATGTAGTGGCGACGAACGGGCTGGGGACGGTAGCTATTCTTCAACAGTTGTTCTTGGCATTGTGCGACGAATTGATCTTCACCTATCTTTGCAATATCAGCCATGGTCTCACCGTCTACGCCTGCCGCACCCTTATTTGCCCTCAATCTTCGCCACGCTTCCTGAAGGACATCCAGTCGATGAACCTTGTCGTACAGTGCATGAAATTTTCTACGCTTGCTGATCTTGGCAGCATGACCTAGCTTCTCTTGGAGTTGTTGAACTTTTTCCCTAGGTGTCGTTAGCCATTTGGCAATCACTCACTCGTACCTCCTTGAAAAGCTTGAACAAAGCAGGGCGCCTTCCCTCCCGCAGGTTGTGTTGTCCTGCATTCTTCGGTACTATGCACCCCTCGGACTCCCTTCCTGCAGATGGCTCACTTCGTCTTTTTGACTTATAGAGTCTCTCGCTACGAAAAAAAAACTTTCGTGCAGGGGAGGGTCTCCCCAGTTCACTGCATTATCTTTCCTACCATGCCGATCCCATTACACCGGGAGATCCTTCGCTGTTGTTCCAAGTTCTGCACAGCTTCCTTGGCCTTCGTCTACGTTTGCAAGACTCGGCTTCCCCTTTTTCCTCTCGCGAGGCCTTTTTGACGATGCGGCAGGATTCACTTCATGTTACGGCCTGGTATGTTGCTCGCCTTGTCTCCGACAAGTACTTTGTCGATGCGCTTTTACGCACAGATTTCGCCATGCGCAAGCATCCTAGCTACAAGGGTGGCTTGGTCCCTCCCTTGGTTGGACTTTCACCAACTAGATAATGCGTGCTTCTGGGCACGCCAAACAAAAAAGACCTCTGATCGTCTCAGAGGTCTGCAAGATATTGCTTTTAAACTGTCTTTTCATAGAAAAAGGGTGCACCGGCAGCCTTTCCCCAAGGAGAAGCATCAACAAAAAACCAGGCGCTAGCCGCTTGTCGGAATAAACCGTTTGATCCAGCTGCCGAAGCCGGCCGCATTGCGGCTTTGGATGAGTACAACGCCCTCGCCCCGAAAACGGCAGACAATGGCTTCCCCGCTCGTAAAGCTGGAGAACCAGCCCTTGGAGGCCTTCTCGATCTTGTACTCCATATAATCCGGCCAAGCGACCAGATGTCCGTTATCGATGATCATTTCCTCGCCGGGAGCGAGGTTAATGGCATGAATGGCCCCGAAGGAGGACAGGAAAACCGTACCTCTTCCACTGATCTCAATGATGAAGAAGCCTTCGCCGGACAGGAAGCCGCGCGCCAGATTTTGCATTTTGGTGTTGACTTCAATGCCGGATGTACCGGCGAGAAAGCCGTCCTTTTGGACCAACAGCTTATATGTACCGTCCAGCTCGATCGATTGAATATCCCCCATGGAGGAAGGAGCCAGCAGCGCCTCTGCCCGCCCGCGTGCTGCGACGAGTTCCTGGAAGAAGAATTTCTCCCCGCTGAGCATCCGCCCGAGTCCCCTCATAATTCCACCATCGACGGTTCCCTTCAAGTCAATCGTTGGCGACATGGAAACCATTGCGCCCATCTCCGCCTTCACACTTTCTCCCTGCTCCATCTCTACCTGAAGAAGCGCGAATGCGCCTTCATATAAAACTCTATGCTTCATGATCTCTACCTCCAAGTCTGGATACAACCACCATGCTGCCAGTATTGCCCGTTCAAAAGTCAGCGATTCTTATGCCAAATGATTCTTGGCTCCTGGTGACTTCGCGGGATATTACTGCAACCGCTGGATGCAGGCTTGCCGCAGCCCGGTTGTCAGTAACTGAACATCTGCTGTTATTATTATAGATGAGTTCAATCCCATTAACAGTATATCAAGCTAAAATTCTTGTAAAATCCTTGCCATCCTTGCGTAAGAAAAAAGAAGAATGCCCCCGATAACGCCCAGGTTGCATTCTTCCTCATTCGTTCAAATTCTTACCGGCATGCCTGTTATGCTTCCGCCAAGTCAAACACCATCAAATCCCTGCCCATGGTAATCGGGCCGCTGTAGATCTCTTTCATTCCCGCCATATAAGCTTCTTCTGCGGCCGCGTCGGGCGTTGGAGCCGGGATATGATGCGTCAGCACGAGATGCTTGGCTCCCGCTTGACGGGCGATCTCCGCCGCTTCCAGCGTTGTCGTATGGTACTTGGCCGGATTGGACAGCGCCCGGGCCTGCTCCGGATAGGTCACGATCAGCGAATCAAGCCATTCCTTGTTGTAGGCTTCATGGACGAGCAGGTCAACGCCATCGCTGTATTTGACCATATTGGGCACCGGAATCGTATCTCCGGAGATGACGGCCGATTTCCCGTTGTACTCGAATTTGTAGGCCACGGCAGGATAGACGGGTCGATGGTCCACTTCAAAAGCGGTAATGCGGATGCCATCCCTGTCATAGATAATGCCCTCATTGCGTTCAATATACTGAATTTGCGAGCCGGCTTCGTCCGACAGATTGTAGCTGACACGCAGCTTGACGTCGAATTCGAAGGACTCGCGCATTTTGCCGATAATTTCCCGGGTCGTGTCCGGACCATACACCTGCATCGGCGTCGAGCGCCCCTCGAATACCCGCTCCGGAGTCACATGCGTTCTCCAGCTGGTAATGAACACATCGAAGAATCCGCCATTATGATCGTAGTGATGATGGGTGAAAAGCACATCCGACACCCGCTGCGGCATTACGCCCGCCTTGATCATCTGATCGACCGCCGCACCGCCGCAGTCGACCAGGAATGTCTTATCCCCCGCCAGCACAACTACGCCGGCCTTGGCCCTGCCATAGAAGGCCCGGGGCGATCCTGTCCCGAGCAGAACCACCTTCAGATGCTCGTGATAATCGGGAAGCACATTCAGCTGAGGTTGAATAAAGGTCATGATTTCACTTCCTCCAATATCGACAGATCCAGCAGGCCGCTCAAGTCCGGCTTGCCTTCCACATCCTTGATATAGCCCGCGTCGACGGCAACCTGGGCCATCTGCTCCAGCACATCCAGATCGATGTCCGTCGTCAAGATCAAATGCTGCAGCGCCGCCTTGATCAGGTTAAGCTCAAGTCCTTTGCCCGACAGCTCTTTTAATTCGTCGCTGACAAGCGAGTAGGCGTCATCGGGGTTCGATTTGATATAGTCGATCGCCTCTATATTGGCCTGGATGGCCTCTTTCACCGTACCGCGGTATTTTTTCAGAAAATCATTGTTAGCGACCAGGATCGTAAGCGGATAGTTCCCGTCATTGGGCGGAATTTTGTCCCAATCGACCAAAATATCTCCGATTCCCTGCTCGACGATTTGCGTGCCCCACGGCTCCGGCAGCAGCGCGGCATCGACCTGATTCTGCTTCATGGCCACAAGCGTATCGGCCGGCGCCATCGTGATCAGCTGCACGCCGGAGACGTCCTTGGTTACACTGAGTCCGTTCTGCTGCAGCAGCAGACGCAAGGAAATTTCATTCGTGCTGCCTGTGGTCGGAATAGCAGCGGTCTTGCCTGCAAGGCCCTTCACGCCGGCAATATTCGCGCCTTTCCGCGTTACCAGCACAGCACCGCCGTTATTGGCGCCGGAGACGATCGTAATATTTTTGCTGCGCACATATTGATTCGTAACCGGGCCCGGTCCGACATAGCCGATATCGATCTGCCCGGTCGCCATCGCCGTCGAGAAATCGGAGCCGTTATCGAAAGCCTGCACCTCGATTTTCACATCGTCGCCGAAAGCCTTTTGAAAATAGCCGTTCTTGATGGCGATAAACGCCGGCGCGTGGGTGACATTCTTCAGCAGCCCGATCTTGACGGTGGCCGGCTTGGCCGCCTCGCCGTCCGAGCCGGCGCTGCCTTCATTATTGGAGCCGCAGGCGCTCAGCAGCCCCGCGAGCACCAGGATAAGCACCATGGACAGCAACCATTGTTTTTTCATTCAAACTTTCCCCTCTCTATTATAAAAAACAAGTGATGAGCGCTTAACTTGCTGGTAACACCTGCAAGGTTCGAAAGGCCGTTTTACGCATGCGCAGCCCAATCCTTGCAGCGGACTAGGATTTGGCGGAATGGAGGCCGTAGCGCACCATGATCCGGTCCTCAATCCGTTTGAACACGAGATGATCGGAGACCGTTCCGATTACTGCAATGAGCAGAACGACGCACAGCATAATGGACGTATCGCCGATGTTTCGCCCTTCCTCCAGCATCTGCCCAAGCCCGACACCTCGGGCAATCAGCTCGCCGGAGACAAGCGCGCGCCAGGCGAACGCCCAGGCCATCCGCATACCGGTGATGAGATGGGGAACAGCGGCCGGCACCATGATTTGAAAAAACAGCTTGACGCCCCGTCCGGTTCCGAACATCTCCGCCGCCTTCAGATACAGGGAGGGAATGTTCCGGAAGCCGCTGCGGCTGGAAATCGCCATCGTCCAGGTCGCGCCGATGGTCGTGATGAATACGACCGAGAAATCATTTAATCCAAACCAGATGATGGCAAAAGGAAGCCAGGCGATACTTGGAACCGTCTGCAGCGCGACGACCAGAAAGCCGAACGTCTCGTCCACGAACCGGTTCCGGGCAAACAGCACGCCAAGGGACACTCCGATCACGCAGGATAATGCGAAAGCTATAATAATCCGGCGCAGACTGCTGTATACCGCTTCGAGCAGCTGGCCGTTGACCAGTCCGTCGTAAAAGGTATGAAAGGTTTGCAACGCGGAAGGAAACCGCCAGCCCCAGCCAAATATTCTATAGGCTGCCTCCCAGATAAGAATCAGAAGAATTAGAAAACCTGCCTTTTTGAAAATCGTAATCATCGCCGTATTCCTCCTTCACCACCTTCTCCAGTTCATCTGCCAGCGCGTCCAGAATACGGCTTTCAATATGATGGATCACAGAATCTCCCGAATTGCGCGGTCTTGCCGCCTGTACGGCAAATTCTTTCTTGATCTTGCCCGGCCTGGTGGACATGACCAGCACCCGATCGGATAACAGCACCGCTTCGCGGATATTATGGGTAATGAACAGAACCGTCTTGCGCGTCTTCATCCAGATCGATTCCAGCTCCTGATGGAGCAGCAGCCTCGTCTGTTCGTCCAATGCGGCGAATGGTTCGTCCATCAGCAGGATCTCCGGGTCCATGACGAGTGCCCGGGCAATGGCTACCCGCTGCTTCATGCCTCCCGACAGCTCATGCGGGTAACGGTCGGCAAACTTGCCGAGATGCACCATGCGGATCTGCTCCATGGCCAGATCGTACCGCTCTTGCTTCGAAAGTCCCCGCTGCTTCAGCCCGAAGGCTACATTGTCCAGCACCGTCAGCCATGGAAACAAGGCATGCTCCTGAAATACGACGATCCGGTCGGGACCCGGAGCGGTTACCTTGCGGCCAATCGCCTCGATCGAGCCGGTCTCCGCTTTTTCCAGCCCCGCCACCAGATTAAGCAGCGTCGTTTTGCCGCAGCCCGACGGGCCGACGATCGATACGAATTCGCCTTTCTCCACCGTGAACGATACGTTCTCAATCGCGGTAAAAATAGCGGCGTCCCTCTGCTTGAATGTCTTTCCTACACCTTCAACCTTGATCATGGCTTACCTCCAAGTCTCCACTAGACACCGGACAGAAACTGTGCGGAATCATGGATGAACACGCTCTTCTTCTCGTAGCTTATCAGTCCCTGCTCCCGCCATTTGTTGAGTGTTTCCGTAACGGTCTGCCGGCTGCACCCGACTATAAAGGATATTTCCTCATGACTCAGCTGCAGCGCGATCTGAAGCGTGCTGCCTTTGCGTCTGCCCAGCTGCAGCAGAAAATGCGCCAGTCTCCAGGCGGCAGGACGCGAAATCAGCATCTCGACGTACCGCTGCGTTTGCAGCAGCCGCCTTGCGTTCGACAAGGTCAGCGCGTACAGGACATCGGTGCGGCTTTGCAGCAGATTTTTGAATACCGGCGCCGCAATCGTCAGCACCTCGCTGCTTACGATGCATCTGGCATCCCGCTGCCGTTTCTCCCCGATCAATACCTCCGCAGCTCCAAAAACCTCTCCGACATGGCGCAGAAACAAAGTGATGCTTTGCCCTTCCTGCGCCGATTGGGAAATCTTCACAAGCCCGCTGCGGACATAATAAATTTCATCGCTGTTGTCCTCTTCCCGGAAAATATACTCGTTCTTCTTGCAGCTCCGGAGCTGCCCATGCTCCTCAAACAGCTGCGCCAGCAGCGCACTTTCCCGCTGGGCCTCGGCGGATTGAAAGTCTTCCAAAACCGTATTCACCTCATTTATATGCTATATCCATTTTAATTCATAGTTATCGGATGAGTATTATGTACATTATAATGAATAAAGCCTGTCGAAAACAGTCGCTTAGCCGACAAAATTTTAAATTTCATATCCGGACTCAAATGAAAGCCTTTGAATAACCCATCTTATACGGTTCGGAATCGGGATGCGCAGTATAAATAGCCGTAAGAGAAAACAAAAAGAAGCATGCCGCGAGCCGCGCATGCTTCTTCCCCTATGCCAAGGTTACTCCCAAGCTTGCCTCAGTGCGGCTCGAAACAACTCATCCAGTTGACTGTTCGTCGCTCCCTCCGAGACAGGCGTACTTGACGCCAGTCCCTCATAATAAGCGATACGCTCTTCCAGATACGCATTGAGAGGATCAATCCGGGCCTCAATATCCAGCTCGTCGCCTGCTTTCTTCCGGACAAGCAGCCGGTCAATGGCCATCTTCAGCCCGCTGCCTCCCGGCACAAGCGTTTCCACCAGTGCTTCAAATTGAATAGGGGGCATCGTATTCCTCCGCTCAATCCACTCGCAGGCCAGAATCGGGCGAAGCACATAGAAGTATTTTTTGATCTTCACCTGTTCGCCCTGCAGATAATCCCTGTAGTTGCCTTTGGCCATATGAAGATAATGGTGCATGCAGGATCGCGGCGAGAAGGTCAGCGGAGACAAGCGGCGGATCTGCTCCGCAGCCGCTCCGTTCTCCATATAAGTGATTGGCGATTGCAGCCATTCCAGCAGCGGCGGGTTGGATTTGCGGAAAAGATTCAGAGCCTTCTTCATATCCCAACCGTTAATATCCAGCATCCCGCTGATCGGACGCTCAATCACATCTCTTCTGTTGAATATGGACAAATAATCATCTATAGGACGAACATAGATGAACCTAACATCATAATCGCTGTCTTTGGATGCAAATCCCCATGCCCGGCTGCCTGATTCGCATGCATAGAGAATTCTCACGCCCTCTTCCTGCTCGATCAGCCTCAGCTGTTCCATAATTTGTGCCTGGTATCCGGTCATGCCGCATTCCTCCTTCTTCCTTGGAACATCTTCTCTTATTTCACGGCCAGTGAACATGGCGAAAGTATAGCGAGCGTTCTTGGAATTTTTCCATATCCCACCCTGCACTCCCCTGTTACAATAAAGAATATGACTTGAATGTAAGCGGGGAGAGCGCATTGGCCAAGGAAAGCTTTGATAAGGAAATCCAGTTTCTGCGGATGCTTGTCCTGACGAGCGGGGCATACAGCCGCCAACAGTTCGCCGACCGGCTCGGGATCTCTGTACATACGTTTGACAAAACCATCCGCAAATTAAAGGAAATCGTCGGCGCCGTGCAGCAGCAGCAGCCCGAGGAACAAGGCCGGGAGCTGGCGGAGACCATCCGCTTCCAATACTATGATTCCGCCGATCCCATGCTGCTGTTTCTGTTCCGCGCCAAGTCGCTCAAGGAGTCCGAGAGCCAGCGGATCTCCCTGCTGCTGGCCGCTCTTCACGGGCAGCCGCTGACGGCCATGGAGCTGCTGGATGTGTGCTGCGGCGGCCTCGCGGACGACCTGCCCTTCCCGGACGAGAAGACCATCCGCTCGGACCTCAAATATCTGGAGGAGGTTGGCGTCATCCGCCGCGAGCCCGGAGCGCGCCCTTTCCGCTACCGGATGCAAAACGATCTGGTGCAGCAGCTGTCGGACGACGAGCTGATGGATCTGTTTGATTTTGTCGATGTGATGGCCAATACCCGGGTTCCTTCTGTGCAGGGCTATCTTCTCCGAGACGGCCTGAAGAAAATCCTTGCCCGCAGCCATGACGGCAGAGATGCCGTCGAGCCATTCTTATATAAATATCATTATTACTCGCGTATTCTTGACGAGGCGCATCTGTTCACGCTGCTTCACGCGATCGGGAACCGGCGCAGGGTGCGTTTTCTCTATTTCTCCCCGAAATCGGAGAAAAGCTATGCCTCCCGCAATACGAATCCGCTGTTCGAGCGCGATACGGAGGGAAGACAGGAGCGCACGCTCCCGCTTAAGGTGGTCTACGATCACCAATATGGGAGGTGGTACCTTCTCGCCCATAACCGCAGGGAAGGCACCCGCAAATACCGTCTGGAGGGCATCACCCAATTCGAAGAGGATGACCAGGTCACCGAAGACTTCTTCCAGGGGAAAAGGGAGGAGCTGGACCATAAAACGGCGCACAGCTGGCTCATCGATACGGGAGCGCCCGCAGCCGTCCGGGTACGGTTTTATAATCCCGAAGCATCGCAGCCGAATTTCATCAAGGAACGCGTTCTGCTCCAGGGGCAATGGGGCAGCATCACGGATGAGGATGAGCAGTCCTTCATCTATGAGATCCTCGTGAACGGCATAACGGAGATTAAACCATGGCTGCGCAGCTTCGGCTCCAGCTGCGAGGTGCTTGCGCCAAACCAGCTGAGGCGTGAAATGATTGCGGAATGGAAGGAGATAGCGGCCTATTATGAACCTGTTCGAGAAGATCTTTAATTATCAGATTATCTCCCGGCTGGAGGACTCGGGCACCTTCATGGCCACTTCGCATGAGCGCTCTTGGCTGAAGAGCATGCTCCTGCACCCTTCAGCCAGGGATGCCTTCCGGGAGGAGACATTCACGAAGCTGCAAGCGATTCTGGAGCCGGATGAAGCGATGGATCTGCAGGAGCATTTTCTGGAGAAGGCCCAGAGCCTGCAGCGGCAGGTCATTCATCCTCTGCTGCGCCCGCTGCGCCGTTATATTTTGCAGAAAAAGGGGATTCGCATCGTTTACAGCCTCAAAGGCGGGCGCGTATGTCCGGAGCAAACGGGGTTTCCGTACAAATTGGAATATTCCATGGTGAAGCGGGAGTGGTATTTGCTCTGGTACCATTTTCGGCACCGTACCTTCATGAGCACCAGGCTGGAAAAAATCACTGCCGCAACCGGCTATGAACTAATGCCCGGACACAAGGAGCATGCCCTTAAGCAGGTGGACCGCATGCTCGCATTACCCAAAGAAACAGCCGTCGTGGAGGTTGTGCCGACGTATAACCGGGAGCTCTCCCGTATTCTGTATGCCTTCTCCTGCTTCGAGAAGGACGTGACCTATGACGCGGACAATCAGCTTTATCGGATCTGCTTGAGCTTTGCCCAGGACGAGCGCGAATACATGCTTTCGAAGCTGCGTTTTCTCGGCAAGCGAGTGCGGATCGTTGAGGGGGAGCATATGAAGCGGCGGATGCTGGAAACATCCCGAAAAGCGCTTGAACGCTATGGGGCGATGAGTGAAAATGATGCTCGTTAGCGTCAGATGATGGCCCTTCTATACCATAAACTCCATCCAGAACTTATAATGGCCTTCGTGGTGCTCCAGCCATATCCGTCCGCCATGCAGCTCCACGATATGACGGGCGATCGACAGTCCCAGTCCGGAGCCTGCCGGCATGTTCTCGTCACTGCGGGAAGGCTCCATCTTGTAGAACCGTTCGAACAACCGCTCCTCCTGCTCCGGCGTAACCGGTTTGCCGCGGTTGGCGATAGACAAGACCGCATGGTCTTTCCGCTGCAGCAATTCGATCCGGATCTCTCCGGGCCTCTCAGAGAATTTCAGTGCGTTCGTCAGCAGGTTATCGATGGCCCGCACGATTTTCTCCACATCCATCCGCACCCGGACAGGTCCCGGATTTTGTTCTTTGACCATCATAATTCCCTGCTCCCTGGCAACCGGTTCGAACTCGGTGATGATTTGTTCCAGAAGGCTGTTCAGATCCACCTCCTGCAGGGCTAACCGGACGTCGCCGCCGGTCAGCCGGGTATATTCGAACAAATCGTCAATCAGCTTCTTGAGCTGCTGCGTCTTGTTATAGGCATTATCAATAAAACGTTCCTGCTCCTGCTCATTCTGATACTTCCGTGTCTTGAGCAGATCCAGATAGCCTATGATGCTGGTGAGCGGCGTTCTCAAATCATGGGATACGTACGTAATCAGCTCCATCTTGGATTTCTCGAGCTGCCGTTCCCGTTCCATCTGCTGCTGAAGCTGCACCGCCATCTGATTGATGTTCCGGCCCACAAGCCCCAGCTCATCCTCCCGGGCCGCAGGCACCCTGCAGCTCAAATTCCCGCTGGCGATCAGCTTCAGACCATCCGTAATGGCCCTGAAGGTCCGCACAATTCGGTGGGTAAACAGAAAAAAGAAGATAAAAAAGCAGAGAAAAAAAGAGAGGGGATTCAGAAAAAGGGTAAGAGTGCCAGCAGATTCCGGCGTAAAAAAATTGGCCAGCAAATTACCGAGCACAGCAAGCAGCAGGCTTAAGACAAACGTCCAGAGCATTTGGCCGCGGATACTGTTGCGGCCTCCCAGTATGGCCCAGATTTTATTTATCAATCTTATATCCCACTCCCCAGACGGTCTTGATATACTGCGGCTCCCGCGGCTTCAGCTCGATTTTCTCCCGGAGATTCCGGATGTGGACCATCACTGTATTTTCCGAGAAGAATCCGGTCTGATCCTTCCAGACCCGCTGATAGATATGATCGACATTAAACACATGCCCGCGGCTCCCCGCCAATAATTCCAGAATGGAGAATTCGATGGGAGTAAGAGATACCGGTGCGCCGCGAACCGTGACGGTGTGTTCATCCTTATTGATGACAAGCTCATCGATGCGGATCTCCCCCTCATCGGCGTCCTGGTTTGCGGAGGAGGAGTAGCCCTGTCTTCTAAGCTGCGCTTTCACGCGGGCCATAAGCTCCAGCGGATTGAAGGGCTTGGTCACATAATCATCCGCTCCGGTCGACAAGCCCATGATTTTATCGAGATATTCCTCTTTGGCCGACAGCATAATGATGGGGATTTGCGACTCCTCGCGGATTTGGAGACAGGCTTTGATCCCGTCCAGATTAGGCATCATAATATCCAGTATGATCAGATGGATCTGACCGCTCTTCAGAGTATCCAGAGCCTGCACCCCGTCTTCCGCTTCCAGCACATGATAGCCTTCATTGCGCAGGTAGATATGAAGAACATCGCGGATTTCCGGATCATCGTCAACGACAAGAATCGTACTCATCGGCCCAGCGTTCCCTTCCTCTCATTGCGCAGGCGGGCAGACCATTTGATAATGCCCAGAACAACGAGCAGTACGATCGGCAGCCACAGCAGTTTCATGCCATAATTATAAATCACATAACCCACCTCCTGCACGTGGTTCCCGACAAGACGGCCGAGGAAAAAATAAATCAGCGTCCACACTAAGCCTGCCGCATAGGAAAAAAATGCAAACAGCTTGAAGCTCATCCGATTTAGCCCTGCAAGATAGGGCATAATATGGCGAACAAGGGGAAAGAAATAGCTCACACACAAGGCTGATTTTCCGTATTTGGATATGAGCTTCTCCGCAAATTTCATAGCTTTCCCGATCCGTGCCTTCCGCTCCCATCTGTTCAGAATCGGTCTGCCGTACCTGCGTCCCATCGTATACCCGAACGTTAGCCCCGACAGAACGCCCAGATACGTACACAGAAACGCCGGCAAAGGAAGCAGGCTTCCGCTCACCGTCACCGCTCCGGCTGTCATGACAATGACCTCATTGGGAACCGGAATACTGATAAGGCCCAGACATAAGACGAAGAACAGCGCAGCATAGCCAAAATGCTGAATCAGCCCCAGCATCATATCCGCGTTCATTCAACCTGCCTCCTCTGAACCGCAGTCCGCGGAAGAAGCCATGTCCCTGCCGCATAATACATCATCTCCGCCAGCAAAATGGCACCGGCCATATCCAGCCACACATGCTGCTTCACAAATACGGTCGAAACGATGATTGACCATCCCATGACGACAACAAACCATCGTGTCATTCTGGAAAGATTCGTGCAGCTCGACACGCCTTTGAGCATCAGGTAGCTGGTCAGAACATGAATGCTCGGAAAGCAATTATACGGACCATCCGAATGGTAAATCATATTTACGAGCGAATAGAAAAGCCCATGCTCCGTAATCGTCGGACGGGATATTGTCGTTTGATAAAAATAATACGTCAGATAGCATCCAATCAAGCCGAGGCTCAAGGCCAGCAGCGTCCGGTAATAGACCGTTCTGCTCTTCATGAACAATACGATCAGCATGATCATAATGAAGGGATACCAGATCAGATACGGGATAATAAAGGCGGGCAGAAAAGGAGTACGTTCATCCAGTCCCGTCGCCAAACTGCTGACATGGGCCCCTGCGCGGTTCAATATCTCATAAAATACATTCAATACCGGTATGGCCAGCATCCACAGCAGCGGCAGATACCGTTTTGCTCCCGCGATCATGGCTGTCTCACCCTTTTTTGCGGCATATATAGACGAATGCCGGAGGAATATTAAGCGGAACGAATTTGATTTGCTCAATTTCAAAATGCTCGCTCAGCTGCTTTTTCATCTGCTGTGAATATTGAAAAGCAATAAACAAGCCGCCGGGCCTCAAGGAAGCCACGATTTGACCGACCAGCCTGTCCCGCACCTCCTGGGGGAAGTTGAAGAAGGGCAGACCGCTGAGGATACAGTCGAGCTGCTTGATGTTTTCACTGCGCAAAGCAGCTTCGAGCTCTCGGCAGTCTTCATAGCAGGAGAAGGCCGGGTATTGGTTTTGCAGCTTATGACGCAGACGCGTGTCCTGCTCGAACAGCAAGACTTTCGTATCCTTCCGCCGGGCCTCCTGAATGTATTTGGTGATCGCGCCGGTCCCGGCTCCAAGCTCCGCGACATGGTATACCTGATTCCATGGGACAGCATTTATCATTTGTTTGGCCAGAAATTTCGAGCTTGGGGTCACGCTCCCGATGATTCCGGGCGAGCTTAGAAACCTCGACAGAAACAGAAAGTTATCCTGAATACGTGTTCTTATATTAACCTGCATGTTATCGCCCTCCTTTATCCAACAGTTATTATCCTATCCAAAAATTCTGCGGATAAAGTGGGGGAAATTCTGAATATTTTCTGAAGAAAATGGGGACAAACAAGAACTTGATCCCATAAACAAAAATAGCCGCGATTTACGCGGCTACCGCATCTTATAAAGAAAAACAAAAACACCCTCAGAATTGAATCGGAATCATACAAATGGCTCCCATTCAACTTCCAAGAGGTGCTCCTGGTTAAAGCAGGACTCTTCACTTTAATGCTGCGGCTAATGCGTTAACATACTCGTTTCTGGCATGTTGGCTTACTTTCGCATTAGGAACGACACTCTCAAAGCCATGGAAACATCCCGGGTACAACTGGAACTCCACGTCAACTCCCGATTGGGCAAGCCGCGCGACATATTCAATGGTTTCATCACGAAACGTATCTAATTGACCCACACAAGTGTATGTGGGGGGCAAGCCAGCCAAATTATGCGCGCGGGCAGGAGCTGCATATTGGGATATCTCCCCGTCTGCATGTTCTCCTAAATACATGCTCCATGCAGCTGTATTTTTAGATCGATTCCAGGTTGCTCTTTCGTCCGTTATTTCGTAGCTTGAAGGAGTCGTATTACGATCATCGATCATTGGATATAGCGGCATTTGAAAAACGATCGACGGTCCGCCTTTATCGCGAGCCATTAAAGCCAAAGCAGCCGTCAAGCCTCCGCCAGCGCTCGCACCGGCAATGGCTATACGGGTCACATCGATATTCAGCTCGTCAGAATTGTCAGACATCCACTTTAATGCCTTGTAACAATCCTCAATCGCCGCCGGATATGGATGCTCCGGTGCCAACCGGTAATCGACCGACACGACGATACAATTAGCCGTTATAGCGAAGGTTTGGCATAAACCGTCATCCATGTTAGGGTGTCCAATAACATAACCCCCTCCATGGATCCATAACAAAGCAGGAAGCGCAGCTTGATTTCGATTCCTCGGCTCATAAATCTTTACCAGCATTTCCTGGCCGGCTGCTCCGGAAATATGGCGGGAAATCGTAATAACATCTTCGGATTCCTGGGCGGGAGGTATAGGGGCTTGTCTTATCATGGCTAAATCCCCAGGCAGATGTATAGGCGGCAATAACGACAAAATCGGTCTTAACTCCGGTACGACTCTGCTAATGAAATCCATACAACTTAAACCTCCTCAAGATCATTCAATTGGCCTGCAATTTAATTGTGAATTATTAATCACAATTAAAAATTATCATGAACCGATAATAGATGTCAACTCAGAGAAAATGATATAGTAAGATATAATACCGCGATACTGGAGGAGAACATGCAATTACTAATTCAATCCGGGGAACTGGGCCCGACATGGTTTCATGTCGCTCTGCGCGCCCTTGTTCTTCTTTCTAGAACGGATAAATTGTTGAAGAGTCAAAATATAGCCAACGAATTAGGTGCGGAGCCAAGCTATGTGCGAAAGATCCTGGCAGCACTATCGAAAGCTGAAATCGTATCCGCCCATGGAGGTCGCGAAGGTGGTTATGCATTGGCGAAATCACCGCGGGAAATTACAGTTGGCGAAGTCTACCGGGTGCTTGGGAAATCGCAAAGCACGCCTTATTGGTCTGTGCCAAGCACAGGAACTGAACAGTTTATTTCTTTGCTGATTGATAAAGCAGAACAGCAGTTTCAAAGTACTCTGGATGTTTATTCGATCGAGGAAATTGACAGACAGGGTGCATTATTTAAAACATTCCAGAAATAAATGAATAGATGACGATAAGAAAATGGAAGCCTCTTGGACAGCGGCTTCCATTCTTGAATAGATATAAGGCTTGAACAGGGGACCGCTGTTGGCTCCAACAATCAGAGAATCAGACCATTTTCAGAAACTCTACGATGGTCAGCAATCCTTTATCGAAATTCTCCAGATGGAAATGCTCGTTGGGCGCATGGAGATTCTCATCGGGAAGCCCGAAGCCCATGAGCACGACCGGCACGGACAACTCCCGGGCCAGCGCTTCGACAATCGGAATGGAGCCGCCGTCTTTGGTGAATACGGGACGTACGCCGTATACGCGCTCGTAGGCGTCGGCCGCCTTTTGCAGCACGGGAACGGACGGATCGATGGTATACGGATTGCCTTTCTCCCGCTGCACGACAGTTACTCTCGCTCCTGCAGGCGTATGGCTGCGGATGTGGCGTTCGATTTTGTCCAGAATATCCTGGGGATCCTGCTTGCCTACCAGGCGGCAGGTGATTTTCGCGTGAGCTTCGCAAGGAATGACCGTCTTCGTGCCTTCACCCTGGAAGCCGCCGTACATGCCGTTGATCTCCAGCGTGGGCCGCGCTCCGGTCCTCTCCACGTAGGAGTAGCCTTCCTCGCCGTATAGCGCATCAAGATCGAGGGTGATCTTTTGCTGCTCATCGTCGAACTCTTTCCTGGCAAGCTCGGCTCTCATTTCCGGCGTAAGGTCAGGCACATCGTCATAAAATCCATCGACTGCAATGCGTCCCTTATCGTTATGAAGCGAAGCGAGCAAGGAAACCAGGGCATGGAGCGCATTTGGAACGCCGCCTCCGAAGGTTCCGGAGTGCAGGTCGGTCTTGGCTGTTCGTACGGACACATCAAGCGAGCAGAGACCGCGAAGGCCCGTGCTGATCGCCGGCTTGCCCGGAGCAAGCAGCTCAGTATCGGAGATGAGCACCACATCCGCCGCAAGCTTGTCCTTGTATGTATGGATGAAAGGATGGAGATTGGTGCTCGTTACTTCCTCTTCGCCTTCAATAATCAGCTTGATATTGACCGGGAGCGGCTCTTCCGACTGGATCAAGGCTTCGATGGCCTTAATATGCAGGAACAGCTGGCCTTTGTCGTCCGTCGCTCCTCTGGCATACAGCTTGTTGTCCCGGATGTCGGGCTCGAAGGGAGGCGTCTCCCATAAATGCAGAGGGTCCACCGGCTGCACATCATAGTGTCCATAGACGAGAACCGTAGGCCTTCCGGGAGCATGCAGATGATCCGCATAAAGGATCGGATGCCCTTTTGTTTGATGAATCTCGACGTTGTCCAGACCTGCCCTCTTCAGGGTGTCCGACAGCCAGCTGGCCGCCCTGTTCACATCTTCCTTATGCTCGGACAGCGCCGAAATACTGGGAATGGAGATCCATTCCTTGAGCTCGTTCAGATGCTGTTCTCTCCGCTGCTCGAAATAAGCTTTATAATCCATGGGTAGGCCTCCTTATATAACCAAATCCCGTTCTCCCCCCGCTTGAGTATCCTTGCAGGATACGGCGGTGATCCGGGCTGGTCCATCTTTTGCCATTATAACCCGAGTTGGGAAAAAACCAAAAAGACTTTGTATCCTAAACCTATCCTTGCGTGGAATTGGCTCCGCTTCCGGAGCTGGACTGCTGACTTTTCCGTATGGCGGCAAAAATTCTCCCCCTATGGCGTTCGCCAACTGGGCTGCCAAGCTCCCTTGATTAGACTGCGATTCCATCCATAAAAAAGCCCCAACCCGCATATATAGGTGTTATCTGCGCGAATCTGGTGGGGGAGGATATCATGAAACCGATGTTACCCATTGAACATTATTTCGGTAAGTTAGAACTTGTTCATTCATTTTATGGGGCTATGCCGACAGGTGTTAGTGTTTCAGAAACCGGGCGTATTTTCATTTGCTTTCCGAGATGGGGAGACGACGTTACCTTTACGGTGGCGGAAATTGTTGAGGATAGATTGCAGCCTTATCCCAGTATAGAAACCAATTTGGCAAACCCGTGGAATATCACAATGTCTTTCATCAGTGTCCAAAGTGTGTTTGCTGATGGAAGGGGAACGCTTTGGGTATTAGATACAGCAGCACCAAATTCTACTGAACCTATTAAAGGCGGGGCAAAATTAGTCGCTGTAGATTTAAAAACAAACACAATAAGCAAAGTATATACATTTACAGAAGATGTTGTCCTGCCAACAACTTATCTGAATGATGTCCGATTTGATTTTCGTGTTGGTCAAGCAGGTTTTGCCTATATAACGGATTCATCTTCCAAAGGACCAGGAGCGATTATTGTCGTAGATTTAGCAAATGGAAATGCGTTTAGACGGTTGAATGGAGCAAATTCAACTTCACCCGATCCCTATTTTATACCGAAAGTAGAAGGTAAAATTTTGATGAACCGAAACAAGGACAGCTCTACTTCTCCTTTTAGAGTGGCCTCTGATGGGATAGCGATTTCCCCTGACGGTAAGCTATTATTTTTTTGTCCGCTGTCCAGTCGTCATCTGTACTCGATCCCAACAGAACGTATAAGAGACAGAACGATATCGGATATGGATTTACGTTATCATGTGAGATATTGGGGAGAAAAAGGTGCGTCAGACGGAATGGTCACCGATGCAAAAGGAATCGTTTATGCCGGAGACTATGAAAACAACAGCATCCGAAAGATATTCCCGAATGGCTCAATGGAGACTATCGCACATGAACCGGGAATTTTATGGCCGGATACTTTCTCAATTGGTCCGGATCAATACTTATATGTTATTGTGAACCAATTACATCGGCAGGCAAGCTATCATTATGGAAAAGACCTGCGACAAAAACCTTATAGTTTACTCCGTATGAAAATTGATGAATTGCCTGCTCCTACCTTTTCATAAAAAATAACAGTTGATAACGATTTCTACACTAAGCAACGTATGGACTTCGCGATGCCCGCAGAAGAGCCAGGAATGATAAGGCGGTAATTGGGGGAATTTAGAGCGGTAACGCTGTATCTCTCCGTGCATATGAAACAAGCTATCCATCGGAAATCTCTGAGGAGGAACGTATAACTTGACAATGCTTAAAAACAAACCGGATAAAATGCAGCCGCCCATGCCGGCTTCTTCGCCTACACTGGGGCAGTATCTTTTCGATTGTCTGAAAGCGGAAGGCATTACCGAAATTTTCGGCATTCCTGGCGATTACAATTTCAGCCTTCTGGATACATTGGAGGGATATGAAGGAATCCGATTCGTCAATGGACGCAACGAGCTGGGAGCTGGATATGCGTCTGACGGCTACGGACGGCTACGAGGCTTGTCGGCGCTAATTACAACCTTCGGCGTTGGGGAGATGAGTGCCTGCAATACGGTAGCGGGAGCGAACAGCGAATATGTGCCGTTAGTGCATATCGTCGGAGCTCCGAAATCGAGGGATCAAGAGGCGCATAAGCTGATGCACCATACGCTGCTGAACGGCGACTTCGGCGTATTCCGGCAAATATACACGCACCTATGCGCCTATACGGCGATTTTGACACCGGAGAACGCCGAGGAGGAGATCCCGGCGGCCATCCGCATAGCCAAGCGAACCCGCAAGCCGGTCTATCTCATGGTAGCGATCGATTTGGTGACAAAGCCCATCGTCCGTCGAACTATTCCGGAGGAGATGCAAAGCGCGACAAGCAAGCCTGCCCTTGAAGCAGCGATTCAGCATATTCGCGGACTGTTGAACGGCACAAACAACGTGGTGCTGCTTTCGGACATGCTGACGCTCCGCTACGGATTCAGAGATGCCGTCCAGCAGTTGGCGCTGCGCTTAAACTTGCCAGCCGCATCTCTCCTGCTTGGCAAGAGCAGCTTTGACGAACGGCACCCGAATTATATCGGGGTATACGGCGGAGCTTTCGGCAGCGAACAGGTAAGGAATATCGTTGAAAGCGCAGACTGCATGATTGCGGTCGGAATGATCTGGACCGACGTCAATTCGGCGAATAATACGGCGAAGCTCGATCGCCTTCGACTCGTCGACATCCAGCCGGAGTTTGTACGGGTCGGAGAATCAATGTACGAGCAGGTTATGGCGGCGGATCTCATCGCTGCCTTGAATGCGTGCGGCTGGACCCGAAGCGGACCTTTGCCTCAGATCTCCTTCCCGTATGATGAAATAATTGGCGAGCCTGATCAGTTAATCCGGGCGGCAACGTATTATCCCCGCTTTCAGAGTATGATGAAGGACAAGGATATTGTCGTGGTTGAGACTGGAACCTTTGCGTATGGAATGTCACAGGTGCGGCTTCCGGCGGGAGCCGATTATATTTGCCAACAGGGCTGGCAAAGCATCGGCTATGCAACCCCTGCCGCGTTAGGAGCATGTATCGCGGCACCGGACAGGCGTGTACTGCTGTTTACGGGAGACGGCTCTCTGCAGCTGACGGTTCAAGAAATCAGCACGATGCTGAGCAACGGCTGCCGGCCGATTCTATTTATCCTCAACAACAGCGGCTACACGATCGAAAAATATTTGAACGTTAAGACTTCCAATCAGAGATACAATCAAATTCCCGCCTGGCATTATACGCAGCTGGCAGAAGCCTTTGGCGGAAAGGCGTTCACTGCCCAAGTGCGCACCAACCGTGAACTGGACGAGGTGATTGCTGCGGCAGAGCAAGCGCAAATAAATCAACTGTGCATCATTGAGCTGATTACCACTGACCAACTGGATGCACCGGATTATCTCATCCGCCTCCGCAAGTATTTGGAGGAGCAGGAACGTGGAGGACGCTGAGCAGAAGTTTCGAGTTAGTCGAAAACAAACAATTACGTGCCTATGTTGATCGATATGTGTCAGACTGAACAGTATAAATCAATAAGAGTTAAAATGCCTGAAAAACCATCGCCAATGTTTGGCGATGGTTTTTTACCCGGTTAGACTGCCCCGTCCGCTCTTACAAATGAGCCAGCAGGTTCGCCCGGATATCGGCAATGGTGTGATCAACAAGCAGCTTCCCGTCCTCGAAGACGACTTCAAGCACATCATCCGCCTGCTTCGCCTCATATTCCGCCACGCTCAGATTGTCGGTGAACGTCAGATTGCCGTCCTTCTCTTCCACAAGCACCAGACCCGTTTGCGATTTCTTGACTCCGCTGTCGGTCTTCGGATCCTTGTAAATCTTCCGTTCTTCGCCATTCACAATCGTGAAGGTGGATTTCAGCGCGAACCCGAACGTATCCCGCGTATTGTACTGATACGTGTATGATCCGATTCCGAATACCATGTTGGTTGAAGCGAAGCCTTTGGCCGCAAGCTTCCCGCATATCTCTCGGCAGCGCGCGATCGTGATGGCATCGCCATAGATGGCGCCGATGTGGCTGTCGAGCTGCTTGTAGCCTTTCTCCGTCACCGTGCCGCCGAAAATATCCCAGAGAATCTCGATCACACCCCTGCGCTCGAACTCATGCGTGGAATCGGGATCGCCGCAGATGATTTTAACAGGATCCCCGCTGTCCGGGCGGATGACCACACGGCCGTCCCGGCTCAGAATATCCTCCTTCAAGCCGCGAATGACCACATCCAGCACGCTCCACAAATCCCAGGTATCCGATACGATGGAAACAAACCCGCTTGGATATACCTCTTTGATCAGGTAGCGGTAGGAAGCCATTTCGTCCGTGCCATGTGCGCACATCACGCTGTGCTCGGTCGCCGGAATCGAAGTGCCGACCAGTTCTTTCTCGATATTGGCATTATAGTAATCCTCCAGGAACAGGATCGACGGAATCGTATCGGTCCCCGTGAAGGAAATCAGATGGCCTGCGCCGCTGCCCTTGGCCGCCTCCAGCGAGCCCATGCCCCGCATCGAGAAGTCATGGCCCTGGAAGGGAACACCCGACGTGTCGCCACTGGTTTCCTTAGCGAACTGCTCCAGAATTTTGCGGTACTCGAAGGCAAGCGTCGCGCTTGTCGTCGGCATCCACAGCTGGCAGGACATCAGGGTTTCCAAATAATTCGTCAGCCAGAAAAATGCCGGTTTCGTGTTCTCGATCGTCAGCATCGGCACCTTGACCGGCACAAGCGTCCCTTCCTTGACCGCTTTGATCCTGATCGGCAGATAGCCCAGATCGTGCAGCTCTTCAATATGCGACGCATCGGGCTCCACTGTGCCCAGTGCATATTGAATGACTCTTTTATATTCATTCGTCACTTCCTCTTTGGCACGGGCGAAGAAATGCTCATTGAAATAGTGGATCAGATATTCCTTGATGAAGGCCTGGAAACCGAAGGCCACAACCCGGTCGATCGTCTCCAGGCGGCTGGTGCGAGCGGTCCAGGTAGAGTAGACCAGCTCCGTTCCTTTGGGATATTGATTCTTGTGACTGACCTTATAGAAATCGCAGAGCAGGGTAGCTGGATAGACGAATGGCTGTGTCATGTTAGAAACCTCCGATTTCAAATAGCTGAATTTTGTCATGACCGGCTTGATCGAGAATCGTGTTGGTGGTGAATACTTTATCTATCAGATCGGTTGTCAGGATTGTACCCTGGTGGATCGACTTCTCGCAGTGACCGACCAGCAGATAGACAGGGGATGCGCCGATCTCCCTCAGCTTCTCCGCGCTTCTGATGAATGTCCCGCCGTAGGAGCAGAGATCGTCCACGATAATAACCTTGAACGGCTCCGCCGGGACTGTCCCGACGATATCCAGGCTCTGAATGTCCCCCGTCTGGAAATCGCGCGACTTGAAGCCGACCAGCTGCTTGTAGCCCTTCACCTTGCTGTAGCGCTTCTGCGCGCCTGCATCGGGGAAGAACAGATAATCCGTATCCCGGTCGAAGCCCACCTCATCCGCCACCTGTTCCAGCAGCTCGACCGTCGGGTACTTCGCCTTACTCCGGTTCAACAGGGCCAGCGTCACATCCGAATGGGGCTCGATTACGGTAACGTCCTTAAATTGAAGCGAGTTGATCAGATTGGCTGCATATTTCAACGTAAAAACCGATGCGCCCTCCACACGGTCCATACGGCTGTAGGGCATGTAATAAATCAGCAGGGAAGCCGGCTTATCCCGTTCATCCAGCACACTCTTTACAAACATCAGCTTGATCAGATCACTGTCATTCTCGTATTTGAACGATATGGCGTTAAGATCCTGAATATTGGCGCTGATCGATTCGCCATCCACCAGCGTTTCGCCGTTGGGGAAGGTTCTGAACGCCAGTTCCACTCCGTTTAACTGAATCATCCTGGGTCACGCTCCTTGATTCATAATCGCCGGCGCCGCCGCAAATTCATCTATTAGCCATATATCGACAGCCTCGGCTCAAGATCTGTGAACCGGTACAGCTGTGCGGCGCGCTGGGAATACAGATTGGACTGCTTCAGCCCGCCATTCCCATCCCGGACTTCCTCAATAATGCCTTGGCGGCTCTGGGTGGATGTGATCTTGCGGATAAAGTTCTGCTCCTGAAATTCCGGCACGACGGTCTGGATGACCTGGTAAAGCTCGCTGATCGTAAATTCCTCCGGCAGCAGCTCCCGGGCAATCGTCGTCGTGAGCATCTGCTGGCGAATCTCGCCCAAGGCGTCCTCCAGAATCTGCCGGTGGTCAAAAGCCAGATCCATCTTCAGCGCTTCCTCTACCGGAAACAATTGGACATCGGCGGCATCGACTGAGGCTCTGCGCCTTTGCAGCACCCGCTCATTGACCAGCGCCAGAAAAGCATGCGAGATGATCCAGCCTCTCGGGTCGCGGCCCGGCTCGCTGTAAACATTGAAGTATTCGATATGTACATCGTCCACGCCGGTTTCTTCCTTGAGCTCGCGCCTCGCGCAGTCGTATACGGTTTCCGTATCCAGCGTGAAGCCTCCCGGAAGGGCCCAGGCCCCCTCATAAGGCCAGATCTTGCGCTGGATCAGCAGCACCTGCAAATCCCGCTTCGGCAATGATTTCTTGAGCGTACCCCTTTCGGTGGAAACAATAGTGAAAATAACAATGTCCGTGGGCGCACCGTCCGGCGTCCGATAGCGGCTTGCTTCGTAATTGGATTCATTTTCTGCCATGGAGACCCTCATCACCGCCGTTCTGTATTTTCAATTCGATAATGTCATTATGACATAATTAAAGGAGATGTCAAGGAATTATTCTAAAATAACGGTCCCTCATTCCATAGTCGAAAAAACAAGAAGAAATAACCCCGACGCGCTCACGTTGAGGTTATTTCTTCTTTCGGACCAGTAATTGCCTGAAATTATTGAGGTTATTCGATATGACTATTCCGTCAGTTCCTGCACATCCGAATTTCTAAGGTTGTTTCTGCCATTACGTTATTCAGGGAGCCAATTCAGGAATTATCTGTAATAAAAGAGGGATGGCCTACCAATTGCAAGCAAAACAATGATCGACGGTATTGTATCCGCTTACATCGAGTTTTATTCGGTTTGTCAATTCGATGATTTTATTCCTATAATAATAACACTCGATGACATATAATCTGACATAATAAAAACAAAATTTCATATCATGGAGGTGAAGAGTTCAGTTCCGCCCTTTTCGATCCCGTTTCCTTGTTTTCATGTAAGAAAAACTACATATCATGGAGGAATGAAATTGAAAAAAAAACTTTTCACGCTCACTGCCATTATTTTGATTGCCCTCGTGCCTCTATCCTCGGTTTCATTTGCCGCTCCCGCTATGACATTCAAGATTGAAGAGGCGACTGTCGCTGACATGCAGTCTGCAATGGCATCGGGAAAGTTGACCTCTGTCGAGCTTGTTTCCATGTATTTGGAACGCATCGCAGCCTACGATAAAGAAGGCCCGAAGCTGAACTCTGTTCTCGAAATCAATCCGGATGCCCTGGCCATAGCGGAAGCGCTTGATGTTGAACGGGCCACGAAGGGACAACGCGGACCGCTTCATGGCATCCCGATTCTGCTCAAAGACAATATTGATACCGGTGACAAGCTGCACACAAGCGCCGGTTCCCTGGCCCTCGCCCATTCGTTCGCCCCCGACGATTCCTTCGTGGCCAAGCAGCTGCGCGAAGCCGGAGCCGTCATTCTGGGCAAGGCCAACATGACCGAATTCGCCAATTATAAGACAAGAGGCATGCCGGGCGGATACAGCTCCCGCGGAGGCCAGGTGCTCAATCCGTACAAACCGGGCGTCTTCGGCACCGGCGGCTCCAGCTCCGGATCAGGTGTTTCCGTATCCTCCAATTTGACCGCGATCGCGATCGGAACCGAAACCTCGGGTTCCATTCTGAGTCCCGCCTATAATAATTCGGTTGTCGGCATCAAACCGACAGTTGGTCTTGTCAGCAGGGACGGGATCGTCCCGCTTGCCCATAGTCAGGATACGGCCGGCCCGATCGCCCGCACTGTGGCGGATGCCGCCGTTCTCCTGGGGGCCCTGACAGGCGTGGATGACAAGGACCCTATCACCTCCGCCAGCGTGAATAAATCCTATTCGGACTACACACAATTTTTGGATATTGACGGACTGGAGGGCGCACGCATCGGGATTCCGAGAGAATACTATTACACATCCGGAATTACGGATGAAGAGAAAGCCATATTTGACAAAGTGGTAGCAGACTTGAAGGCACAAGGCGCCGTTATCGTCGATTATGCGAATATCCCTTCAGCCAATGAATTAGCCCAGTTCAGCTCATCCGTCTTCATGTATGAATTCAAGGGGGATATGAATGCTTACCTGAGCAGCTTGGAGGCAGACTCTCCGATGAAGACATTGACGGACATTATTGAGTTTGACAATAAGAATTCCGTGGATAACCTGAAATACGGCCATACGCTGCTGACGGATTCCGACGCTACGAGCGGAACCTTGACGGAATCGCAATATATCCGGGATCGTCTCAAGGACTTGCGTTTGTCCCGGACCGAGGGCATTGACTTTACCATGAACAAACACAACCTGGATGCGCTGCTCTTCCCGAATACCCGGAATGCGGGCATTTCGGCAAAAGCCGGATATCCATCAATCACTGTTCCGGCAGGCTACACGAAGGAAGGTAAACCGGTTGCCGTTACCTTTGCCGGTATGGCTTACAGCGAGCCGACTTTGATCAAGGTGGCCTATTCGTTCGAACAGGCTACCCATTACCGCATCCCGCCTGTGCTGAAATAAGGCTGGAGGAATCAGCTCCGCCGCCCTTTGGAGGCTGAAGCCAAGTCTTCTTGCTCAAACCCCGGAATCTTCGGATTCCGGGGTTTTTCCTGCGAATGACCGCAATCGATAGGAAACAGGGGCGAGTGAATAAGATGACTTATCGAACAGCGCCCCCTTATTTTAAAATGAGCGGAAACGCCAAGGAAGCCATTCCACTGCTTTCGGTACGGTAACGGACAAGTTCGGCGCAGCCTTCACCATCATAACGGAGGTCTGAAATAGCTCTTATTTGACGGTGAACGTACCTTTGAACCGTCCGTCGCTCAGCGCGAAATTGTAGACTCCGGGCAGGGGCTTGTTGAACACAAACAGATTGTCGCCCTGTTTTAAAGGAGCGTCGATATTCAAATCCTGCGAGATCAATCGGAGGTTATTGCCGGCGCCAGACTCGACATGAAGCACCGCTTTAATCATAGAGCCCGTTGCAAATTCGGTGTTTTGAGGATTGAATCCGGTCGTGTTTACTGTAATTTGCGCCACCTGAAGGTTATTGTCTTCATCATATGCGGCCTGCTGCGATTTCTTGAGGCCCAGTTGTCCGACCGAAATCCGGTCCTGATTAACAAGGATAAGTGCCGCCATCACGACAACGACAGCGCCCAGCAGTCCTGTCGTCCATACCGGCAGCTTCCGCGGCTGATTGCCTTCAGTAGTCGGAAGCTTCTTCCGCGGCGGTTTGGCGGCTTGCCAATCCATCGCTTTTTGCAGCAGCACAAGCAAAATAATGTATACGACATCGACGGCAAACACGACTTTGCCGGACGAGAAGAACAGCAATCCCAATGTTACGGAAGCAAGCGTCCCGATGCTTCCGAGCAGAGCCGCCTGTGCGGAGAACAGCAATCCGTAACGTATGCCGCTTAAATATCCGAGCACCCAGGCACAGCATACGGAGAAGGCCATCGATATTGCCAGATTGTATTCAAAAACCTGTATGGAGACGATGCCGACCGACGCGCTTGCCAGAATGTTCAGGATTGCAGCGATCAGCTTCGCCGAAGCTTGCGGCATGCTTTCTCTGCGCCGCCTGATTAATAACAATAGATAACCTGCTGCCAGCCAAATGATCGCCAGGCTGCTAATACTGAGCACCATGTATTTGTCCTCCTCTGGTTGCCAGAGCGCGTACGTTTAGATTTTCGAAGCGAAATCCCAATCCGGATATACATACGGCACTTCCGGAGCCGCAGCCGGCTTGATGGAATCGATATTAATCTTGATGACCTTCAGACCGTCGAAGACCGTCTGGCCAATCGTTCCCGTGATGGAAATCCAGCTGTCGTCCTTGTACTTGGCCGCATCGGCAGACTCCGCAATGATTCCATATGGAGAAATATCCGCTATGCAGTGCGTCATCGCCATTCTCCCGACAATAAACTGGTTCCCGGCCAGTCCCTTCTGACGGTATACAAAACCCGAGATCGTTATCGTCCTGTCCTGGAAGTTATCGACAAAGGTATTCATCGCCTGAAGCTTCTCGATAAACCACTCGTCCTTCATCTCAATAACATCCTGCTGATATAGCAGGATTCCAAGCTTCGCGTAATCTTTATTGTACACGTCTGTTTTGAACAATTGCTTTAAAGCAGGATCGGCATCACCGTCCAACTCCACCAGCTCTGCCGGAGCTCCACCCGCAGCCGCGGCGCCACCGCCGCCGAGATTCATTCCCTTGTTTTTGGCAAGCGAGCCCGCAAGCGCTGTATTGGGCAGCAGTCCGCCGAATACAAGCGGAAGCACAAACAGTCCGTAGATTATCACATTTTTGAGCAGAGAACGCGGAGGCTCATGAGTATGCCCGTCATGATCATGGTCATGCCCGCAGTCGCAAGCGGCTGCAGGGTTACGAATGGACATGACGGTCAAATACCATTGGAAGCCCGCCATAATCAACAGTCCTACCGAAGCTATATCCACGTAAATGATGAGGTGGGGCGCAATGTAGAGCAGGATATTCCCGGTAAACACCAGATATAAAATCAATGCCGAGAAGCCTGTCATAATGAGTGCCTTTAAACCGTGATGCAACAAATTCCATTGGTATTTCATCTGATCCCCCTCACTTCAGCACCCAGGCTTCAAGCGCCCATGAACCCGCATAGACAAATACGAATACGAGGGAAGCCAGCAGCAGGACGAACTTCGTTTTGAATACCGCCAGCATCATCAGCAGGCTTTTAAGATTTAACATGGGTCCGAATACCATAAATGCGACAAGCGCCCCTTTGGAGAACGTCGTCATGAAGGATTGCGCAACGAACGCGTCTGAAGTCGAACATAAAGAAAGGATAAAACCCAAGCCCATCATGAACAGGTTGGAACTGCCCTGGCCATGCCCTAAAGCGAGCAGGCTGTTCTGCGCAACGAAAGTTTGAAGCAATGCTACCAGCATCGCGCCAAACATCAGATACTTGCCCATGTCAAAAAACTCGCTTACCGAATGCCCCATTAAATCTGCCAGCTTGCTCCGTCCCGGGGAATGAGCATGGTGATGGGCATGATCGTGATGGTCGTGGTTATGAACATGATCGTGGTGATCGTGATGGGCGTGATTATGGTTATGGGCATGATCGCGATGGTCGTTATCCTGATGATGATTCTGCGATCCGCTTCCTCTCAGCACGTCCGTACGCACATAGCGGTATACGATCAACCCGACGACTAGCGCCACGGCTAGAGCAAGCCCCATCCGGGCCCAAACAATTTCCGGGCGGCTGCGAAAAGCCGTCCAGGTAGACCAGAAGACGATGGGATTCAGGATCGGCCCGACCAGAATAAAAGCTGACGCTGCATGAAGGGGCATCCCTTTCCGGATCAAATTCCTTACAGCCGGAACCATTCCGCACTCGCAAATGGGGAAAATGATCCCGATGAGTCCTGCCACAAGTATGCCCAGCAGCGGATTTCTTGGAATCAATCTGCGGATGAATGCGTCCGAAACATAAACCTGAAGAACAGCGGAAACAAGCACGCCGATCAGGATAAAGGGCAGCGCCTCCAATATAACGCTGACAAACAAGGTTTTAAATATTTGTAATCTGGGCTCTCTCAAGGCTTCTCCCGGTGTATGGCTCGAGAAGTAATAGAGGACGCAGATTACGGAAAGAAACAAGACTGCAAACAACCCTGCGTTCGATTTGCGCGGTTGTGTCTGAGCAGCAGCTTGGTGCAATCGTATCCCCTCCTGGGTTGCTTCCTGCCTTATCCTGTGAACGCCCGTTCAAACAGCCATACTCCACCTAGAACAAGCGCCACTCCGGAACCTGCAAGAACATATTGTCTGGCATATTTATAACGGTGAAGCAGAGCCAATAGCGGAATCAACACCGCGACAATGGTAATTTGAACCGCCTCGATTCCCAGATTAAAACTGATCAGATCAACCGCCATTTCTTTTTTGGGAATGTCCATTTCTTTGAGAATATCAGCGAAGCCCATACCATGAATGAGCCCGAACAAAAAGGTCAGCACCCAGCGGTGCGATACGTTTTGGCGGATGATATTGTCGAGCGCGACATAACAGATGCTCAGGGCGATGCCCAGCTCAACCAGCTTCGGAGATACATGAAGAATTCCGAGAACGGTTAAGGTTAGTGTCAGGCTGTGCGCAAGCGTGAAAGCCGTAATCATCGTTGCATACTGCTTGAAGGTTTGCCGCGCGATCAGCAGTGAGAATAAAAACAACAGATGGTCGTAGCCGCCGAGAATGTGGTGCATCCCAAGCGTAAAGAAGGAAAACCATCCGGACATGGCACCGCCGCCGTTTTCGCGTTGTTCCGATGCAGCAGCAGGATCAGCTGGCGCAGCATCCGCTTGCTCGCTTAGATTCTGCGGCAATCCGGAATATTCCGCATCCATCAGCTGCAGCACCCAGGTGCGGTTGTTGGCCGACAAGGCCGATGTGCTTTTCTGCGTTCCATAGTTGACGGTCAGCAAATCCACATAGTTGGTTTTACTGTCCTCCTTGTACAAATTATCCGTTAAGGATATCGACTGGGAAGCAGTGACAGGCGGATATATGACAGTGAGAGCCATCTTGGAAGCATCTCCCTGACGGATCAGCACGAAGCTTTCAATCTCAGACCAGGCTTGCGGCTCGCCTCCAATTTTGAGAATAATGTTTTTTTGAAGGATATCCAGCATCTTATTTTTTACAGCATCGAATTCCCCTTCATCCAGCATCTTATTTTCGTCAATGTCGCCGGCAGCCAGCTCAATAACAGACAATTCATCGAGAGAAAAGGTCATTTCCGTTTGTTCTTTGGTTAAATTAAGGGTGTTATAGGCCGCACTGTAAGCATGGGCATTTGCCACTTCTTTGAAAGGAAGCACGGATAGGGCAAAAGCAGCCAGGAAGATCAGCGTGATTCGAAAAGCACTGGTTGGGCGTACAAGCATGATTTTCCTCCAGGGTTGAGGGTAGATTTGATAGAAAAGGAGGATACCATTCTTTCGAATGGCATCCCCTTGAAACTACGTCGCCCTTTATTCCTTTATTACGTTATAAATGACTTGTGCTGCCTCCGCGCGCGTTGACTCGCCCTTCGGAGCAAACTCGCCTGATGCGCGGCCTTTGATCAGTTTAAGATTGGCTGCAGCCTTGACATAATCGGCCGCCCAAGGAGAAACCTTGCCCATATCTTTGAACGCAGTTTCTGCAGTGGCGTCCGGCTTGGCATTATGGAGCAGCTCGTAAGCCTTCATCATCATAACGACCATCTCTTCCCGGGTGATCGATCCGTTCGGGTCAAAGACCGTTTCGCTCCTGCCTTTTATGATACCTGCCTTATAAGCCTCACTGACTGCATCGGCATACCAAGCGTCCGATGCCACATCCGTGAATCTAACGTCCGTTTTCTCCGTGAGTTTCAATGCTTTCACAAGCATCATTGTAAACTCTGCACGGGTAACTGTTCGGCCAGGCTCGAAGGTTGCAGCGCTCGTGCCGTTAATGATTTGCTTGGCGATGAGTTCCTGCACAACACTGTAGGACCAATGAGAAAGCGGCAGATCCACAAATGATTTGCTGATCTCAAGAACGGCGTATTTACTGAAGTGGCTGATTTGGGCTACAAACTCGCCATTCGCATATTGTCCACCGATATACTCCAATGCTCCGCTGTCGGAGATGTAATATATTCCCGCCAATTTCGGATTAATGCCTGCATCAGCCTTCAATCGGATGGTAATCGGCTGATCGAATTGAGACAGCTTGACCGTGTTCCCGCCAGCTGAAGTGATAGACAAGCTCAATTCGTATATTTGTCCCGACAGCTTGACGACGGAGCTGCTGGAATTTCCGCCTTGCTTGAGAACATCTGACGCCTCTTCGCTGCTGAGCGGTTTTAATATCAGCGATATTGAACCGTCCTGCAATTCCGAAGCGGTAAGCTTGCCCTCAAGCTGCTTGATAACGGCCGATGGAATGCTGAGCACAATCTCATCAGATGCTATTTCCAGCGGCTTGTCTCCGAGCAATTCTGCCGAATTGGACGGCAGCTTGACTTCGGTTATCGTCGAAGCAATCGACACTGTCCCGCTGTCCTTCAGCTCGTCACCCAAAACCGTCTTCGTCGTTCCATCCTCAGTCACAGGCTCAGTGCTTGAAGGCGGCTGAGTACCCGGACCCGGATATTGATACGGAATATCGGTTTTCGCCGGAACCGTCACTTCAATCGTAACGGTGTCGGCGCTCGTGCTGTCCGCAATCTTCGTGACGGTCAGCACCACGTCCACTTTCGTCTCCGCTGCCGGTGGCACAATTGTGCCGTCGGTTTGGATGACGCCCGTATTGCTTGAGCTTTTAATTGCTACCGTGAAGCCAGCCGGGACGCTTGGCAGCGTTAAGGTCGTCGCATCCTTCGCAGGTGCGTCGATGCTGGTCAGCTCCGCCGCTACTTCTGCCGCGGTTGGACTTGGGGCGGCCGTTTTCGCCGGTACCGTCACTTCAATCGTGACCGTATCCGCGCTCGTACTGTCCGCAGTCTTCGTGACCGTCAGCACCACGTCCACTTTCGTTTCCCCTGCCGGAGGCACAATTGTGCCGTCGGTTTGGATTACGCCCGTATTGCTTGAGCTTTTAATCGCTACCGTGAAGCCAGCCGGGACGCTTGGCAGCGTCAAGGTCGTCGCATCCTTCGCAGGTGCGTCGATGCTCGTCAGCTCTGCCGCTATTTCTGCCGCGGTTGGACTTGGGGCGGCCGATTTCGCCGGAACCGTCACTTCAATCGTGACCGTATCCGCGCTCGTGCTGTCCGCAATCTTCGTGACCGTCAGCACCACGTTCACTTTCGTCTCCGCTGCCGGAGGCACAATTGTGCCGTCGGTTCCGATGACGCCCGTATTGCTTGAGCTCTTAATCGCTACCGTGAAGCCGCTTGGAACATCTGGCAGCGTCAAGGTCGTCGCATCCTTCGCAGGTGCGTCGATGCTGGTCAGCTCTGCCGCTACTTCTGCCGCGGTTGGACTTGGGGCGGCCGTTTTCGCCGGTACCGTCACTTCAATCGTGACCGTATCCGCGCTCGTGCTGTCCGCAGTCTTCGTGACCGTCAGCACCACGTTCACTTTCGTCTCCGCTGCCGGAGGCACAATTGTGCCGTCGGTTCCGATGACGCCCGTATTGCTTGAGCTTTTAATTGCTACCGTGAAGCCAGCCGGGACGCTTGGCAGCGTTAAGGTCGTCGCATCCTTCGCAGGTGCGTCGATGCTGGTCAGCTCCGCCGCTACTTCTGCTGCGGTTGGACTTGGGGCGGCCGATTTCGCCGGTACCGTCACTTCAATCGTGACCGTATCCGCGCTCGTGCTGTCCGCAGTCTTCGTGACGGTCAGCACTACGTCCACTTTCGTCTCCGCTGCCGGTGGCACAATTGTGCCGTCGGTTCCGATGACGCCCGTATTGCTTGAGCTTTTAATTGCTACCGTGAAGCCAGCCGGGACGCTTGGCAGCGTCAAGGTCGTCGCATCCTTCGCAGGTGCGTCGATGCTCGTCAGCTCCGCCGCTATTTCTGCCGCGGTTGGACTTGGAGCAGTCGATTTCGCCGGAACCGTCACTTCAATCGTGACCGTATCCGCGCTCGTGCTGTCCGCAGTCTTCGTGACGGTCAGCACCACGTCCACTTTCGTTTCCCCTGCCGGAGGCACAATTGTGCCGTCGGTTCCGATGACGCCCGTATTGCTTGAGCTTTTAATCGCTACCGTGAAGCCAGCCGGGACGCTTGGCAGCGTCAAGGTCGTCGCATCCTTCGCAGGTGCGTCGATGCTGGTCAGCTCCGCCGCTACTTCTGCTGCGGTTGGACTTGGGGCGGCCGATTTCGCCGGAACCGTCACTTCAATCGTGACCGTATCCGCGCTCGTGCTGTCCGCAGTCTTCGTGACCGTCAGCACCACGTCCACTTTCGTCTCCGCTGCCGGAGGCACAATTGTGCCGTCGGTTTGGATGACGCCCGTATTGCTTGAGCTCTTAATCGCTACTGTGAAGCCAGACGGGACGCTTGGCAGCGTCAATGATGTCGCATCCTTCGCAGGTGCGTCGATGCTCGTCAGCTCTGCTGCTATTTCTGCCGCGGTTGGACTTGGGGCAGTCGATTTCGCCGGTACCGTCACTTCAATCGTGACCGTATCCGCGCTCGTGCTGTCCGCGGTCTTCGTGACCGTCAGCACCACGTTCACTTTCGTTTCCGCTACCGGTGGCACAATCGTGCCGTCGGTTCCGATGACGCCCGTATTGCTTGAGCTCTTAATCGCTACCGTGAAGCCGCTTGGAACATCTGGCAGCGTCAATGATGTCGCATCCTTCGCAGGTGCGTCGATGCTCGTCAGCTCTGCCGCTACTTCTGCCGCGGTCAGATCCACAGCGGACACTTTCATTTCGGTTGTATTTCTGACACGCAGCCTGTCTCCTTCTGCGTACTTGCCCGAAAGAGCCACCGTTTCTAGCGTATCGCCTACCTTTATGGCCGGAATCGGACCACTCTGATTGACAATGTAACCATCCACAAATACGAGAACTGGCCCGCTTCCATCATTGATGATGAAGGAATTGTTATCCGGGATGGTTTGGACGGTACCCGATACTTTTACCAATTGCCCCTGATAACTATCGGAAATGGAATCCTTGGTAGACACGGTCTTCGGTTCGATCGGTGTTCCACTGCTCACCTTGACGATGCTGTTGGCGAATCTGTCAAACTCCAGCTCGGTGTTGTTCTCGAAAATTTTCTTGTGGCCGTAGATCCGGACCACGTCGCCCAGAGCCAGACTGCCCTCCGGAACTTCGTTATATGCCATAATTCCTCCGGTATCGTCTTGCACATATACCGCATCGAAGAATACTCCGGCAGCCGTCGTTACTTTTCCTTGTACGACAAATGGCGTATCTTCAGGTCCTTGACGCGCATCGCTGATGCTGATGAGCTTCGGCTCCAGATGGGATAACCAATTCATGGAGTTGAAAGCAAATTCATTATTCCCCTTCGGATCGAAGGACTCGTCCATCTGTTTATCGTTAAAAATATTCATTCCGGATACGATAATTCTTCCGCCGCCGCTCAATGTTTCAGATGCGATAGCAGGGATTACGGAGCCGCCCGTCAGATCAGCAGGTGCCGGAGACGGTACCACCAGATACTGCTGAGTATCGGGTTTAACCTGCCCTCCAGAGATCTGGAATGTTGATTCGTTGCCTCTTGCCAGAATGGTAACGGAATCACTATCCGTGAGAGCCGCTTTATTGCCGCTTCCATCGTTTTTGGCTAAGCTTGCTCCGCTGTAATACTCGATTGTCGACACGAAGTCGGTCAGGTAGTTGCTCAGGAGCCCCGGATGCAAACGAACCGAATAGTTCGACGTAAGCGGAGTGCTCCAAAAGTTTCCGTATGCCGTCTCATCCGCAATACCGTCGTTATTGACCAGTATGGTCGAGCCAACAGCATCCAGAATCGGATTCAGAGCTTGATTGGCGCCTCCATAATTGCTCTTGTCGGCGAGCCACAGCGAACCGCCATTATCTGTAAATTTCTTGATCGCTGCGATTTCATCCGTACTGTAAGCTGAAGCGGGATGAGAGATATACAGCACAGATACATTGCTCAGGACAGCATCAGTCAGCGTCGATGGATTTTCTGCCACCGTATACCCCTGCTGTCTCATCTGGGTAGTGAACAACTTCAAGTTGTCCTTGTACGTTCCTGTATCCAGCGTACTGTTCTCGTTATGCTTCGAAGCATCAATCAAGATTGTTTTGCCCAGCGGCGTCTTGATTGTGAACTGCTGCACGTACTTATTCTCGCCCAGATCCTGATCGGCAGTTAACACCACAAGTATAGAATGGCTGCCAGTTGGCGGCGATGTCCAAACGACACTTGCCGTGGCATTCTGACCGGAGGCAATCGATCCAACTTCAACCTCTCCGATCGGGTGCGTCAGATCATCGTAATAGAAAGCAGCTTTGACATTTGTGACATCAACGCTTCCCATATTGGCTAATCCGGCATTCAGAGTTGCTGGTGTGTTGCCAACAATTGCACCGTCTGCAGATGTCAAATTACTGACTCTTACAGATACCGGCTCTTCGGGCGACCAGAACGGTGCGGAATACAGCCGGTCTCCGTCCGCCTGGGTTGCACGAACCACAAACCACTGCTGCCCGCCAACGACATTTACGGTTGGAGTCCAATGGAATGAAGTGGATTCAGAAGTAGGAGTAAACGTATCGATAACCGTTCCGCCATTGGTAACCAACTCAACTTTGGCAACATTATCATTGGTTACGGTCTTTAAATAGCTGTATTTCGGATCGCTTTTCTCTTCCCATACGGAATCGCTCCCCGTAATGTCAAACGACAAGGTTTTCGTATCGACAGTCGATCCCATGTACCATCCGCTCGCCAGAGCGTCAAGCTTGGCATTCGGGTCTTCAGTCAAGTAAACTCTCATCTTGCGCATAGCATCCAGCAGCGAATCCTGAGTAAGGTCCTTCGAAACAATGACTGTGCGCTGCTTCGTTTGACCCCAGGTGGCATCGTGATTGTCTTCTCCATAAGTCGGAGCGATATGCCATCCCAAATCAAGAGCGCTGAAGAATTTATCCTGTGAATTGGCATAGGAATAGTTCCCTGAACCATTTCCGACCTCCAGCATCGTAAACAGCTTATCCACATTTTTGTCGTATGGAATGAAGTTGTTGAATGAGGTCGTCGGCGCGTTCGGATGATTGAATTGCGCTACGATATTGTCATAGGTCATAATCCAGGCATAATAGCTCTGAAGATCCTGATATTTGCCATTATCCTGCATACGATCGATAAAGTTATCGGTCCCGAATACGTTTGAGTGTCCCCATGTAGTAGACGTCATCTCAAATGCCGGGAAAACGACGAAGCTGCCGTCCTTGGTGTACTCGCTGGCTACATCCTTCGTTTCCTGCCAGTCGGCGCCGCCTGTTCGTTCAGGCATCCCATTGTGGTCGACAGAATCCGTTCCCGTGAGATCCGAATCAATATCATGAGAGTGGTCAGAGAAAGCAAAGAAGTCGTAGTCATGCGCCAAAGCGGCCTGTACGGCCTCAACCGGCGTACCCGCAGCATCGTGCGAGATATTCGTGTGATTGTGGGTAGTGCCGTAATAGTGATTGCCGCCTGTAAAGCGCTCAGCGATCTTGAAGGTCCAGGACTGGGTAGTCTCATTGTCCAGAAGATCCTTGACCTTGACGGTGACAGTATGCTCTCCGAAGCTCAGATCATCTGCAGCCGTTAGCGCCAGACTAAGGGCGCTGTCCGAAGCTGCCGCTTTGGAGGTAAAATCTGTTCCGTCGATTTGGATGCTGAAGCCTGCCGAAGCCGTCGTATTGATTGCGTTCGGATCCTCCCAGTTCAGAGAAATGACAGGATGCTGCGTTTCGATCTCTTCATTTTGACCGGGGACAAGATTATAAACCTCCGGACCGTCGGTATCCTCGACCAGAGGAACCTCAATCGGATTTGCTGCAGTTCCTTGCGATTTGATATCGCCCAAAGCCACTGCTTCAATGTAATAATAGAACTTGTCCGCCGGAACGTCGGCACTCAGGATCACTCCATTGTAGCTGTGGCCATCTCCGGATAACAAAGGCACCGCAGTATACGTACTGTCGGACTCGCCTCTATAGTACAAGGTAACCGAATCGGCATATTGGGCTGTCGCTTTGAAAGTGACATCTGTATGAATGTAGGCCTTCACAAGCGGAGTATGGCTTAATTGAAGCTCGCCTCTTATATCCGCCGTATTGCGCGGGAGCACAACATAACCTGCCGTATAGGGAGAGGTCATTTTCGACTGGCTTACAATCCCAGTGAATGTGTAAGTCTCGCCAAGGTTGACGGCTCCGCCTGCGACATCAATACCTGTAAGCGCCAAAATGCTCACGATGGCAGAGTTCGTTCCGTTCGTCACCGTCACGTTATAATCGGTAACATTGACCGGAATGTTCGTCACCTGGGCTTTAAAGGTTACAAGCTTGCCTTCAAGCGTCTCGGCAGACGAATAATTCGACAATTGGTCCAACGTGACAGGAATGGCCGCCGGCGCCGCATCTGCGCCTTCATCCGTAATGGAAGAAGGAACAAACTGCGAAGTGCCCGCAGTAAACACCAAACGTCCGGTAACCTTGTATTTCTCGCCTGTAAGTACAGCGGCGGTTAATCCGCCGATCACGTTAATGGCTCCAGTTGCGTCCTGGAGATAGAAATTCGTATTTTCTTTTCCCAGCGCCTGATTATCGCTCGTCGCTACACCTTCAATGGTTGTATTGAAGCCAATATTCAGGGGAAGGCCATTCTGGTCGTTCAAACGAAGCTGACCGATTGTGGTCACCGCGTTAGCGTCAGGCGCTGTATCCACGCGGGTATAAGCACTTTCCCTTATGGCATCCGTATGCGTCAAATAGACATAAGAATGATTGCCGGCATCGTTGAAGGTCAGAGCAAAGGAACCGTCTGCAGACGCAGTCGTTGTTCCGGCAGATGTGATGGCACCATCATCAACAACATATGCTTTAACGTTTGACGATCCAGGTACGGACCCTGCCGCTCCTGCTGCGGTCGCTGTTCCGCCCGCATTCGCAAATGAGATTTTGGCGGAATCGGGCTGCGCCATATACTTCGAGTTTCTAATAATAATCTCTTTCGGGTCTTTGGAATTGCCTGGAATGTTCATGACAAAATTCTTGGAATTATCCTTCGTGAAATAAGTGTCATTCAATCCCAGAGCGCCGCGCGGATCAGATCCGATTTCCGTCTTGCGCAGCATTGAACCGCTGGCGATCAATGATGTGAAGAACGGGGTTCCCCAATGCGATGTATCCAGCTTGAACGTTGAAGTACCGTTTCCGAATACGGCAAGATCTATCAAATCAGGATCCGTATCGCTTGTAACTGCCGTCGTCTTGTGGGCCAGAATAAGATGCCCCCCGGCGGTCGCGCTTGGTCCAAGAGATGAAGACTGATCTGCGGGCACAGGCAGATCAAGCGGAGCAGCTGCCGTGGTTGATCCTGAAATCAAATAATATCCATGTGCCTTGATAACCCCCGTCAGTGGAGTCGTATTGCTGGCAAAAGAAGTTGCAGTCGCAGAGCTGTACGCCAGGCTCCACTGTCCGCCAAAGTTAATATCATGATCGGTTGTATTGTAAAGCTCAAAAAACTTCTGCTTGTAAATGGCGGAGGCGGTCCCATTCACATAAATCTGGCTGAAAATGACGTCGCCCGGATTGTATACGGTGCCGTCAGCCATATTAACGATCGTCTTGTCGCTCTCCAATTTGCCCATTTGCTTATCGGTAACGCTGATTTGAGAATCATGGCCGGCATTGGATATCGTCAGCTCAAAAGCCCCATCAGCTCCGGCCGCGGTGGTGCCTGCAGCAGTGCCGTCATTGTAATAGGCGTAAACCGCCGAATTCGCGGGTGCCGCGCCCGGCAGTCCCGTTACCTTCGTATAATCGGTGAACGAGATTTTGGATGCATCCGGCTTGGTGCTCTTCGGAATAGAGACCGTAATCTTATCGCTCTCCTCTTTCGCCGCATCCTTAGCCGAAATCCGGATGCTGGTGTTGTGGTTCGGGTTCTCGATGCTCAATCCGAACGCGCCCAATTCATTTGCATTAACCGTACCAGCCGAAGTGCCGTCTGTGTAATAGGCATATACCGCCGCACTGACAGATACTGCTCCGGCCGCTCCGGTTACTGTTGTGTAATCGTCGCTGAAGGTGATTGCGGACGTATTTGGAGTGGCCGTCTTGCCTTCCGATGGATCGGGATCCGGTTCCGTGGTGCCGTCGGTAGGATCGCCCATCACCACGATATCCGCGATTCTGCTATTTCCTCCAGACCCAGTTGTCGCACCGCTGATGGACGCCGCAGAATAATTCAGCCATCTGATGTATACAACAGGCTGATTATCGACTGCACTTGTCAAAGAAAGACCATTAACCGCAGATGCAATCGAGGTCGTTTGAACAAATGTCCCATTGGGAACATCCGTGAAGTTCTGCCCGTCCAGACTGTATTGAATTTTAAAGTCTCTTGGACCGGTACCTGTCCCATAGTTTTTAGAGGAGAGAGTCAGATTGGTGAAGCCTGTGGCATTGATTTCCGCCTGCCAGTAACCTAGTGGATTATCCCAGCCATTTGTATAGATCGTATTGCCGGTTGTACTGTAAGTTGCTGTCCGGCCACCGCTTAGAGTCAACTTGCCATTGCTTAAATTGTCGGCAGTTCCGCTGGTTGCAGGGAAAGAGTTCCCAGTTGCTGTAAAAGACCATCCGGCAACGGTTTGCGAAGCCGCATATGCTTTGTCAATCAAGCCGGATGGGACAACCAGCGTAATCAGGATGACCGCAGCCACGGCCATACTGACCCATTTCTTATATTTTCCATACCATTTTTGCACGCAGTATACCTCCATAAATACAATTCTTAAGACTTTCTCGTTCCTCATTGCTCTTCCATAGAAAAATTGCTAAAGTTAACTGATGACCATCTTATTGAATGGGAAATAAACCCAATCACAAGGTTGTCGCACAACAAGCCGTCTATTCATGCGCCTCGCCAAAAGCCATAGAATAGACGGTATTTATTTGTAGTCTTCTATTTCATAGATCCCCACCTTTACTGATGCATCTCTCTTGGGCTATCAATTATTTAAAAAAATGTCGCATTTGCACGGAATCAGCTTTAAAAAATGGACATTTGTTCAAATTGATGTGAACAAAAAGAAAAATATGCCTGTACTGGTTACTATAACATCGGTTTGTTTTGCCACTGTAAAGCGGTCCAAAATATTTCTGAAGGCGAAACACACACTTCCATCTCAGTCGCGGTGCGAAGCGTAAACAAACCTGATTGACTTGTTCCTGCTCCTCATTCGGCAGCTTGCGCTCATGAATCCTTCACTGCAAACCTCACTCATCGTATGGGTGCAGGCATACACAAATAAGGGGAATGCCTGTTATCCAGGCACTCCCCTTTCTACTAAAACTATTGCCGCTCCGCTTTCTCAATCACAATCAAGCATGTACTGTCCGGCAGCGGAACCGCATTGCCGTGCTCATCCGAAATCTCGACTTTGCCCGCCAATGCCTCCGTATATCCCTCCTGCAGGTAACTGCGGCGTTTCAGAATGACCGCCTCTTCTCCCAGCTCCGCTGCAATAAATCCGGTATATTCAGATAGCGTGAAATAACCGAATTGTTCCTGAATCTCATGTACATAGGCCTCTTCTCCCCATGTATAGGTATACAGAAACTCCATCGCATCGTTTACCGGCAGAAGCGCCTTATCCCCGGCAAGCTTCTCGAACTGGATCCGGCGTCCCGCAAAATCCTTGCTGTACCGCTCCAGCCACTGCATCCCGTCCTCCCTCAGAAAACGGATGATCCGCTTCTGCTCCGCTGGCTCCGTCATGATGCCGTCCCGGATAATGATGCGCCCGCCCTCTGACAGCACATCGAATGCGCTGCGCAGGGCCGCTGCGATCGTATCCCGGTTAAATTTGCGGCCACCCATCGGAATATAGGAATACAGCTCGTGAAGGATTGAGGAGAAAATAACCGTATCGATGGTGCCCGGCTCCACATATTCCTTGAGATTCAGCGCATCGCCCTGCATAACCTCCCAGCGGCGGCTCTCCAGCTGCTTCTTGCGGTTTAAGGCTTCTACGACATTCGTGGAAATATCGATGCCGACCGGCTTCACGTCCGGCAGTCGCTCTTCTATCAGATCCAGCAGCACACCCCCGCCCGGTCCAATATCCAGCAGCCGTTCTCCGACGATATCCTCCAGAATCACGCTTTTGTAACCGGCTGTCCGATTCATATCGCTCAGATAAACATCCTCATTATGAAAACGGTCATACGCGTCGCGGCGCAGCCCGAACAGATCAAACAACAGCAGCACAGCCTGCTCGTAAATGGCCGACTTCTCCGCCTCCACGCAAAATTCAATCAGCTTCCCGGCTGCAGGAGAAAATACGAATTCAAAGAAAACCGTATCCGGTATCCCCTTCTTCCTCCCCGCATGATGCGCCAGATGAGGATTATCCAGGGTGCAGTGTCCGCTTTGGAGCTCTGTCCACTCCAGCCCGCTCAGGTATTTCTCAATAATACGCTTCTTGTAAATATTGATTTTCTTGGCGCCTTTATAGTCGTAATACATAGCATTCATCAGCTTCTCGAAGCTGATATGCTTCACATCCCCATGCTTGCCCGCAGGCAAGGTGAGCGCCATTACTTTCAGAAACTGCTCCAGCGAGAAATCCTGCAGCGCTGGCTCCGCATACCAGAAGGTCGTACCGGAGAGAGGAGAGAACAGCGCATCAAGATCATACAAGCCCGCAAGCTTGTCATATTCCGTATCAAAGTCTTCGCCGCGCCCGATGGACAAGGACCTCATCCGTCTGAGCCGGTCGGCAAAGACGGCTTCCCCGTTCATATAATTGTATGCCACCTGATGGATGCGCTGCTTCACCTCATCCTCCACCTCTCTCCAGAGCGGCAGGGAAACAGCGCCAATGACGCAGGCATTCAAAGTGACCAACAGGCTTTGCAGCTCCTCGCCCGTGATCCAATCCCCGTTCACGAGGCTGGACAGCAGCACGCTTTCGGAATCCGGCACTTCGCCCCGTATTTGCTGGCCGATCAGCCCATGCCCCTCAATAAGCCGGTGAATGACAATGGTTCTGCTGTCGGCCGGATTGACTGGGTCATGGCCGGAATCGGAGTGATGCCGCAGATACAGCTGCGCGCTGCCAATGTTGTGGACGTAGCAGTTGATCCCCTCGGACTGCCAGCGGATACGCTCGCGGGACGTTCCCCCTTTGGCCGTCTCGGACCAGATCAGGACTTCCTCCAGCACATCCTTCATCCAGAAGGAAACTCCCGATGCGTCCAGCAGGCGAAGGCTTCTCTCCACATAATCCAGCACGGGATTGGCATGCGTCAGCTCCTCCAGCGAATCAATCCGTTCCATATTGACGATCCGCTCTTCGGCCGAGACGATATAATGCAGCCACGGATAATCCTCCGGATCAATCATCTTATCCTGGCGGTAGTTTTCAATAGCGAGCAGTGATTTGAGCATGCCGGACCTCCTGTTAGCAGGTTGTAAATAGACGTATATCTATATAATGAACATACCGTTTGGCGTTTTATGGGTATTTCTATAATCAAATGGGAGAGATGCAAATAATGTCATTTGGTAACACCTTTAATGTTCAACTTCCACGATACATGGATGAGTGGTGCGCTCCCGTGCTGCCGAATAAATCGAATGCTGATTATTGAATATATAGACATCCTTCTGCCAGACAAATCCAAGCTTCTCCGCAACCCGGATCGAAGCCGTATTACGGGGGTGAATAATGCTGATCAGCCGCGGAAGCCCCAAATGCCCAAAGCCGTAATCCCGGCAAGCCAGGGCTGCCTCCGTCGCATACCCTTGCGACCATAATCCCCGCTTGATATGATAGCCGATCTCCACTTCAGGTCTGCCATCAATTTGCTGGGCAACCAGGCCGCAGTCGCCAATGCAGGCGTTGGTCTCCTTCAGGCAGACTGCCCATAGCCCGTAACCATCCTTAAGATAACGGGTCTGATTGCGTTCAATCCAGCTCCTGGTCTGACTCCTTGTGAAAGGAGCCGGATAGAAGCTCATCATGCCCGGCTCCGCGAATATATCATGCAGTGCAGGCAGATCCTCATCCTGATAACATCTAAGAACCAAACGCTCTGTTTCGAGAATGACCGCACCGGCATCGCCCACGCTTTCCACCCTCTCTTCCTCATTCGGATTATCCGAATCCGCCCATAAAGACAAAAAGACCAAGGATTTCCCCTGATCTTGTATCCTGCTTCATCCAACACTGGAAAACAAACCGTTAAATAACCCAATCGGCGATGAATTCCTGAATAAATTCCCGCGGCGTATGGCCTTTAAAGACCAGCTCCGGATTCTTCACGCTAACCCGGGTCCCCACCGGAACTGATGTGGTAATGAATACATTACTGCCGATAAGCACGCCTTTGCCGATTACGGTCTCTCCGCCCAGGATCGAAGCGCCGGAGTAAACCGTTACCTCATCCTCGAGCGTAGGGTGCCGTTTGACGCCGCGAAGGGTCTGCCCGCCTCTGGTTGACAGAGCGCCGAGGGTAACCCCCTGATATATCTTCACGTGATTGCCGATCGTTGTCGTTTCCCCGATAACCACGCCAGTCCCGTGATCGATGAAGAAATAACTGCCGATCGTGGCTCCTGCATGAATATCAATTCCGGTTACGCTGTGCGCATACTCCGTCATAATTCTTGGCAGAAGCGGAACGGAAAGCAAATATAACTCATGGGCCATACGGTAGATGCTTACAGCCAGAATCCCCGGATAAGAAAAAATGATTTCGTTGGTATCCTTGGCGGAAGGGTCGCCGTCGAAGGCTGCCTGGACATCCGTGGCCAATACGGTCCGCAGCTCCGGGATTTTGCTCAGGAACGCATAGATGATCTCATCTGATTTTTTCCCGATATCCGGGCACAAGTCGCCATCCTGGCTCTCCTGCAGCTTAAGGACGCAGCTTAGCTGTTCATGAAGCTTCTCGTGAATATTAATCAGCATATCGCCAATATGGTATTCAATCGTAGCGTCACTAAGCTTCTGCTTGCCAAAATAGCCCGGGAACAACAAGCCTCTGAGCAGGTGGATAATCTCAATAATGCTGTCTCTATTGGGAAGGTCAGCCGAATCAAGCGAAATGGTCTGGGGGTGCTCTCGATGACTGGCAACAATATCTTTGACTAGACTGTCGATCTGTTTATGAAATATTTGGCTCATGATATCTCCCTCTATAATGAGTGCGTAAGCTTCCAAATTGAATGTAACAGGGCCGCGCATGGGCGTTGAAAAAACCGGCAACCCCTGTTTGCCTAGTTTATTCCCTATTGCTTCAGTTGTAAAGCATGTTTGGATGCATCATTTAGATGGAGGGGGTGAAAAGGGATTTATGGCTGCAAACCGGCAGTCCGAAGATAATGCCGGTATTCCTCAGGGGTATCGATGTCCCGGGGCGCATCCTCTGGCGTATCGACATATACTACCTGCTCCTTGTATTTGCGGAGCAGGGATTTGGCTCCGATATCCTCATTGAGGGCCAATAGCTCCGGGAACAGAGACGCATCGAACAGAACGGGATGTGCGGGCCGGTTCACGTAACGGGCCTGGACAATCAACCCGCCGTTTTCCCGGTAAACCTCGCCGACCCTTCTGATCATATCGCTCTTCATGTCAGGCTGGTCGGCAAGCAGGACGATAAGGCCCTTGGGTGCATGCTTCGCTGCCAGAATTCCCAGTCCGGCGGCTAGCGAAGCGCCCAGACCCAGATGCGAGCGGTCGGTCTCCAGCCATTCAACAGGCAGATCCCCCGCATGCTCCCGTTTCACCGGGCCATGCTTCGCCGCAATGACGGCTATCCGGCAGTTTCCCGCTGCACGTGCCCGAAGGACGGCCTGCTTGAGCAGACTGCCCTCAACAGCCGGAAGAAGAAGCTTGGGTTCGCCCATCCGTCTCGAAGCGCCGGCGGCAAGAATCAATGCCCATATCTGCTCAGACATGATGGGACTCCTTCACCGGGAGAATGGGCGGGAAATGATGGGCAGCGGCGGACAGCCCCAACCCCTTGCTGCTTCGCAGGGATCCGCCGGATCGGCCTTTGCGGCAGGCCGTGACCTCTGCCATGATGCTCATGGCGATCTCCTGCGGCGTCTCCGCCCCGATATCAAGGCCCACCGGCGAATACAGCTTGTCGAGCAGTCCGCTGTCAAAATTCCGATCCTGCGCCCGTATATGCGCAAGTATATGCTCCAGCCGGTATTTGGAGCCCACAAGCCCCAAATAGACCACATCCCCAGTCAGCAGCTTCCTTACCGCCTCGCGGTCCAGTTCAAGATTATGGCTCATGACCACGACATATTTCCCTCTGATATCCGCCTGTTCAAAGCCCAGCCGCGGAATGATCCGGATGTCATCCGCTTCCGGGAATCTCTCTTTGCTTGCTTTGTCGGTCAAGTGGTACAGAATGCTGACGCGCCATTGAAGCATCGCCGCCATGCTGCACAGGAGCCGGGCATCGTCGCCAACCCCGACAATGATCAGCTCCGGGCGCGGCGTGATGGCTTCAACCAGCAGCTCCAGCCGAACGCCATTCAGTGATACGGGCACAACCCCTGCCTTGCGTCCTTCGCCCAGAGGATTGTCGGCCGTTCCATCGGGACGGGTCCAACGTGTGCCCGGAGGGCAGAGCTGCGGATCGGATGAGGTTACAACCGTTACGGCTTCATAGGGCAGCCGCGTCTCCGCGCGCTTCTGCAGGTCCTCCAGCAGATCGCGGGCTGCATCCGGATAACGGATGGGATCGAATGATTCGAGCCAAACGGTTATGGCCCCGTTGCAGCCGATGCCGGTTCCCCAGACATCGTCTTCCCCCGCGCGGAAATCGTAATAGACTTTGCGCGACACGCCGGTTCGCATGACTTCGCCGGCATAGCCGCGCAGGTCCTCCTCGATACAGCCGCCGCTGAGAATGCCCGTCACTTCCCCTTCCTCCATGATCAGGCATCTTGCGCCTTCCCGGCGGTACGCGGAGCCTTCCACATCAATCACAGTCGCCACCACGCACGATCTGCCCTCCGCCTGATAATTCAGGAGAGTACGGTGGATCTCCTCCATGTCCGTTGTCACCTCCGCCCCTTGTCTTGTCTTCTCCTGCTGCCCGGCGTGCGCGAGGGCTGGAGAGAATAACGTCACCTAAGAATGCAGCGATCTCCAGACCCGTTCCGCCGATAACGGCAGCGCATAACCGCGTTTGCCCGTTGCATGGGCAATGGCGTTGGCAATCGCCCCGGGCACAGGGTCCAGCGCCACTTCGCCCAGCGATTTGGCGCCCAGCGGTCCATGAGGGTCTGCATCCTCGATAAAAGCAACCTCGATCTGCGGAATGTCCTTCGCCCCCGGCATCCGGTAATCCATCATCGACGGATTCATCACGCGGCCTTCCTTCACAATCAGATCCTCCATCGTCACCCAGCCGATGCCCTGGGCTACTGCCCCAAGCACCTGCCCCTTGGCCATTACCTCGTGGATAATCGTCCCGGAGTCATGAACAGCCCAATAACCGACAACCTTGGTCCGGCCGGTATCAGGGTCCACTTCCACCTCCGCGACATGCGCGGCGAAGGGGTAGTTCGGTGATGGATGTCCGTAATAAGTGGCGTCCGGCATCTCCGTATCCGGGATATAGGTTTCTCTGACGGCCATTTCCTCGCCGGCGTGGCGGGCGCGGTACCAGGCCGATATTTCGCTCAGTGGGTAAATGCGCCCATCATGGATTACGGAGCCGCCTTCGAATACCGCTCCTTCTCCAAGAACCGTCCTTGCCAAGTCGGCAATCTGCTTCAATAAGGACTCGGCCGCCTTGTTCACGGCATTGCCGCCGATAACGGTGCTCCGGGAGGCCAGAGTTCCAATGCCGAACGGATAACGTCCCGTATCCCCCGATTTGATCAGGATCTCCGTCTCGGGGATGCCCAGCGTACGGCTCGCAATCCGGGCATAGGACAGCGACATGCCCTGGCCAAGCTCAATCTCGCCGGTCTCGATCTCCACCTGCCCGTCGGACTTCAGGCGGGCAACGGCTGTTGAGCCGTCAAATCGGGGATCTATGGCGCGGAATCCGGACACATGGTTCGCTACCCCCAGCCCCAATCCCCGGTAAGGCGGCAGCTCGCTGCGCCGGCTCCAGCCGGATATCTCCTTCACCTTCTCGATGCACTGCTCCAATTTGCATGTATCGAGGCGGTAGCCGTGGATCGTCGTATCGCCTTCGTGAACGATATTTTTCAGGCGAAGCTCGGCGGGGTCCATGCCCAGCTCCAGCGCGATTTCATCGATGACGCTTTCCACCGCGAACAGCATCTCGGCATTGCCGAATCCCCGCATGCAGGTCGTCGGGCTGTTGTTGGTATAGCACAGATACCCTGCCGACTTCACATTTTGAAAATGATAGATGTTATCCGCCCGCGTGCACGCCGTCGAGATCACATTGGGACTCCAGTATACCCTCGCCCCGGCATCGGCATATACAGTCAGGTCTTTGTATACAAAATGGCCTTCCTCATCCGCCCCGATTTCGATATCAAAGGTCAATGGAACGCGGGGATGCGCAGTAATCATATCCTCGTAACGGTCAAGAATTATCTTGACGGGCCGATTGGCCGCCATTGCAAGCGCCGCAGCGATAACATGCACCTTGAGCACATATTTGGAGCCGAACGATCCACCAATCGGCGGCACAATAATGCGCACCTTGTCCTCAGGCAGTCCGAATCCGGCCGCGTAAGTCTCTCTGGCCCGGTACGGAATATGAGAGGGCGCCCAGATCGTGATGCCTTCCTCCTCCGACCAGCTGGCAAGGACGCCAATCGGCTCCAGATGCCCCTGATAAATGCGGTTCGACAGATAGCGGCCGCCTTTAACGACCGCAGCCCGCCGCTTCCCGTCCTCTATATCTCCCCGTTCCAGTGCGATCTGCATGGGACGGTTGAATTCCACATCGTCATGCAGCAGAATAGCCTCCGCTTTCATCGCTTCCTCGGGATCGAACACGCCGGGCAGCTGCTCGAATTCCACCTCGATCGCAGCCAGCGCCCGCTGCGCAGCTTCCCTGCTCTCAGCGGCTACCGCGGCAATCTCGTCGCCGATAAACAGCACACGGTCCTTCGCAAGAATATTCCAGTCCTTGAATTTGGTCGGACCGTATTGGTGATGAGGAACATCATCAGCCGTGATTACCGCTACGACTCCCTCAACTTCCCTTGCCCGGTCCACATTGATCCGGGTAATCCGGGCGTGAGGGTAAGGGCTGCGGTAGATGGCCCCGATCAGCTGGCCGGGAAAATTCATATCATGCACATATTTCGTATGTCCTTCAAGCTTCAATTTCAAATCGGCGGGAGACTTCTTCATGGCTGGCTTGACAGTGTTCATCGCGCCGCTCCTCTCGCTGCTACGACCTGCTCCGCTGCGTTGATGATGCCAAGATAACCGGTACAGCGGCATAAATTGTTCTTCAGCGCGGCTCCCACATCTCCGCCAAACAGCCCGGGATTCTGCATCCATGCCCATAAGGTCACCATAACCCCCGGGGTGCAAAAGCCGCACTGGACGCCGCCGTTGTCCTGCATGGATTGCACCAATGACTGGAATTCACTCTTCAGCGACAAGCCTTCGATCGTTTCGATCTTCTGCCCCTGGGCGGAAGCGGCGGGAATCAGGCAGGATACGACCGGCTGGCCGTCCAGCAGAACGGTGCAGGCTCCGCATTCACCGGTGCGGCAGCCTATCTTGGTTCCAGTGAGTCCCTGGCCTTCGCGGATCACATCCGCAAGCGAATCTGTCGCCTCTCCGTGCCAGACGGTATCTTGTTCGTTAATCGTCAACTTAATCGGGCTATCGGTTCCACCATTCATTCTGACGCGCACCTCTTCCCATCCTTATGTGTCCAGTACGGATGCATGGAAAACCTCTTCCAATGACAGATCCCGCTTCAGAAGACCGTCTTCCTGCAAATAAGTAATGAATTGCCGGATCTGTCCCCAATTCTTGTCCGTACCGTAGGGCCAGATATCTCCGTTCATAAGCTCCATGGATTGCTCAACTGATTCCCAGACAAACGGATTCGATGTATTGTTCTTGATCGTCTCCAGGAGTCCGCCAATCCCCTCGTTCTTGATTTCCTGCATCAGCTCGTACAGCTGCCGGGGCAGTTCAGGGTGACGGGTGCTTGTTTCCTCCTTCATCGAGACCAGGTGCATAATTGGAAAAATCCCGGTGCGCCCGTAATACTCCCGCTCCACATCCCATACGTCAGGTATCAGGCGGCGAAGAACTCCCCCTTCTCCGGAAGCGGCAAACAGCTTCGCGGGAGGACGGCGGGCCGACATAATCGCATCGACCTTTCCTTCCGCCAGCGCCTCGAATATATCCCCTTCCGTCAATACAGCCGGAATGTCGACAGGAACGCGCTCCGGACGGAAGGTGAACCACTGGATATCCTCATTGCCGATGCCCCACTCATGTCTGAACATGCCTCTGACCCAAACAGCGGCGGTCATTTGAAATTCGGGGAAACCGAAGCGGCGGCCTTTCAGCTCGGAGGGATGCTTGTACGGGCTGTCCGAACGGACATAAATCGCATTGTGCCGGAATGAACGCGACAGAAATACGGGAATGGCTGTCAGCCGGGTGTCCCCTCCGCCCTTGGCAATCAGATAAGATGCCAGCGAAAGCTCGGACACATCGTATACAGCCCGGGATATCTGATTGACGAATATATCCTCGATGCTTTCCTGCTTGACCTCCAGGTCAAAACCCGGTATGCGCTTGGCTCCGGTCAACAGCTTAAGGGTACGGTCGCTCTCGGACATCGCTATCGTTAATTTGTTCTCTGTCATCCTTTTTCTCCTCCCACCTATATCTACAGGTTCCCTGCCAGCAAACGGGCAGCCCGTTTAATATGCGTTCCAACCAATGAGCGGCGGTATTCCGCGCTTGCTCTTATATCCGTAATCGGCGAGCTGCGGCGCGAATACAAATCGCCAAGCTGCTCCAGCTTGTCCTCATTCAGCTCCCCGTTCCACAAATGCTCTTCTTCGGCATTCAAGGTGAACGGCTTGGGCGCTGCTGCGCCAATGGCGGCAGTAGCCCACTCGACCTGTCCTGCGCTGCCCTGAAGCACCAGCGCTACGGAGACGATTGAGATATCGGTCGCCGCACGCTGATCATAGCGCAGAAAAATCTGCGGAATACCCAGCATCCTCTCCGGAATGAACAGGGAAGTGATGATCTCCCCCTTGCGCAGTCCGGTCTGCTTCGGTCCGGTTATAAATTCCTCAACCGGCACGCTGCGGGAGCCGTCAGCTCCAGCCAGCCTTACCTCGGCCCGGTATGCAACCAGCGGCACCACCATGTCGGCTGCGGGTGAAGCATTAGCTACATTGCCGGCCAGCGAGGCCCGGTTCTGGATCTGCCAGCCGCCGACGATCTGTGCGGCCTGCTGCAATGCCGGAACGATGCTGAACGTATCGCTGCCCCATATCTCGGCAGCTGTAACGGCTGCGCCGATCTCCAGGCCGTCCTCATGACGGCTGACCTCTCTCAGCTCGGCCACATTCCGCAAATCCAGCCAATCCATCCCCGTCCTCTCGGACTCTCTTCTCTGCCCGTTAACAAACAGATCTGTTCCCCCGCATGCGATGCGGGGCTTGCGCTCCTGAAGCTGCTCCAACGCTTCGGTCAAGCTGCGGGGCTGAAGCCAGGCCATAGTTTTCCTCCTCAACGTATGATGAATGCACGGTTGACGGCAGCCTCGCCGGAAAACCCGGCAAGAGTCCGGCTATTCCAGCGAAGTAGCCAAATCCTTGATCCACGGGAGTGCAGCCAAGGGCTCAATCGTGACCTCGCTGCCCGGCACCGCGCGGATGCTGCAGAGATAGCCCGCCTTGCCGCCCACAATCGCCGAGCATTCCTTGCAGGCATTGGCGGAGCGGCAGGAATACCTTACGGAGAGGGAAGGATCCTTATGCTCCCGTATCCAGAAAATCGCATCCAGCAGGCTCATTCCCTCCCGATAAGGGACCTCGAAATGCTCCAGGGAAGCCCCTGTTGCGGCATCGCCCCGGACCACGTTCAAACTGACAATCGACATGTGATTTCTCCTCTCATGTTATTCAAGCTTTAACAGGCAGTTCAATTTGCCCGATTACCCATTCCCCGTCCCCATCCAAAGTGAAGGTGGAGCTGAAGGGAACGTCCAGCATATCTTCAAAATCCAGGCGGACGTGAGCGCCGCGGGATTCTTTTCTGTCCAATGCGCCCATAATGATCGACTCGCCGATTTTCAGCAAATTGGCAGCCTCCAGCTTCTCGACCAGCGTCAGGGCATATGTCTGCTGTTTGGCCAGCGAAATCGCCTGCAGCTCGGCGCGCAGCCCGCGGACCTGCTCCAGCGCTTCAAGCAATCCGCTTTCCGTACGCAGCGGACCTGCTCCCTTCCACATCACCTGCTGCAGCTTGCGCTTGAAAGCCTGCAGCGAAGCGGTGTCCCGCTCCACCGGATGCGGATGCCAAAATTGCGCCAGACGCGCAAGCTCCGTATCCAACGCCTGCCTGACAGCGGCCGGATTCGTGCCGCCCCGTTCGCGTGCTGCCGTCTCTCCGGCGATGCGCCCTGTGACAAGCGCTTCCGTGATGGCATTGCCCGAGAGACGGTTCGCGCCATGCATGCCATAAATCAGCTCGCCTGAGGCAAGAAGACCCGGGACGCGGGTTCTCATGCTGTCGTCGACCTGAATCCCGCCCAGCATGAAATGCGCCATCGGCGCCACCTCAACCATATCCTTGGTCAGGTCCACACCCTGATCCGCCAAAATGCCGATGACCGGCCCGAAGGCTTCCCTCAGCTTTTCCTCGGGCACCATGCGGAAATCAAGGTAGGCTCCGCCATGCGGAGTTCCCCTTCCCGCTTCAACCTCCCGGAAAATCGCCAGCGTCGTCTGATCGCGCGCGGCGGTATATTTTCCGGCAACCTCGCCGTTGTACTTGTCCATGAACTCTTCGCCGTTCCCGTTCAGGAGCCGTCCCCCCAGCTTGTAGCGGAAAGGATCCCACATGATAGGGTCGATTCCGACAAGCGGCGGAAACAGATGCGCAATCGGGAAGAACTGCACCATCTCCATATCTCGCGCTTCGGCTCCCGCCTCTACGGCGAGAATGTACCCGTCTCCGGTCATATTGGTGGAGGCGCTGTTGCGTTCATACACTTCCGTCAGACCGCCGGTTGCCAGAATGACGGATGAAGCCGCGATGCTTACCGGACGGTAATTCTCCATTTCAAAACCGACTGTCCCGACCGCGCGTCCCTCTTCAATGACGATCTTCGTAATCATGATGTTCTTCAGCCGCTTGATCTTCGCGTCCTTCCAGATCGCTTTCTTCAATCCGGCAGAAGTCGCTCCGCCCGTATTGAGAATATCCACATAGACGCAGCGGGCTTTGGAATGGCCCGGAGCGAATGCCTGCGAATGCTTGCCATCCGGCGTTCTGGCCCATTTCACGCCATAACGCTCCGCTTCCAGGATGACCTCCGGCCCTCTGTCCACAATCGCGCGGACGATCGCCGGGTCAGCCATTCCACGGCTGCCCTTCATCGTATCCTCGAAATGAACATCAGGATTGTCTTCCTCGGCTTCCCCCAAAGCAACAGCTACGGTCATCTGGGCCAGTATGGTGGCACCGCCCCGGCCGATCAGGCTTTTATCCGTCAGAATGACGTCGGCGCCTTCATCGGCCGCCGCTCTTGCCGCCATCATGCCGGCTGCGCCGGCCCCGATAATCAGCACATCCGTTTGTAAATGCAATGTTTCCACTTGCGATTTGCTCCTCTCTGTCTGCTTAAGCTCACCGGCTCGGCGTTGCTCCCGGCGGCTGGACGGTTATGCCCGCTGCCGTTAATGAACGGTTGATTTTCTCGGCAAATTCTACAGCATGGATGCCATCCCCATGAACGCAGATCGTATCCGCCTGTATGGCAACATCGGTCTTCTGCTGGGAAAGCACCTTCCCCTCGGATACCATCCGGATCACCTGATTGAGCGACCGCTCGTCGTCGGTGATGACCGAATCAGGAAGCCTTCTGGAGGTCAGCGAACCGTCAGCCTGGTAGGTGCGGTCCGAGAATACCTCGCTCGCCGTCTGCAGCCCCGCCTTGCGGCCGGCTGTGATCAGCTCGCTGCCTGCAAGCCCGAACAAAATAAGCTCAGGATCGACTTTGTATACCGCTTCGGCAATCGCCTCCGCCAGTGCGGCATTGCGGACCGCCATATTATATAAAGAGCCATGCGCCTTCACATGCTGAAGCTTTGTGCCTTCCGCCCGAACGAAGCCCCATAATGCGCCAATTTGGTAAACGACGATATCATAGGCTTCTTCCGGCGAAATATCCATGTCCCTGCGTCCGAAGCCGATCAGGTCCTGAAGTCCCGGATGAGCGCCGATGGCTACGCCATGCTCCAGACACAGCTTGACCGTGCGGCGCATGGTGGCCGCATCGCCGGCATGAAATCCGCAGGCGATATTCGCCGAGGTTACAAATTTGAGCACCTCGGCGTCTCTTCCCAGCTTGTATGCGCCGAAGCTCTCCCCCATATCGCAGTTCAAATCCACAACCTTCATTGTTTCTTCCTCCCCGTTCTTTTGTCAGTTTGCGTTCCGCCCGCATGAAACAGGGCAGCCTCAAACGCATTCGGCAGAACCGGATAACAGCCGGTCCGCCGCGTCGTTTGAGGCCTAATAAAGCTTATATTGCAGCTGAATGCCTTACAGCCACTTGTCTTTCTCTTCCTTGTTCAGCTCGCGCAGAGCCTGCAGATCGGCAAGCTCCACCTGCTCCCGCGGCACAACCGCCCGTTTGGGGAATATGACCGGTGGGGCCGGCTTGGTTGCATCGACGATGACCGCGCTGGACATGCGCGGGGTATTCTTGCCCTCCGCGTTATAATCCCAGTTCGTCGGCAGCAGGCCGCCCGGGCCGTTCCATTTGGGAATGACCAGCAGGTCGCGCTCCGCGTCAAAACGGGTTCCGATGGCCCAGGCCACTTCCTCGCCGTTGAAGACGTCAATATCCTCGTCCACGACGACAATATGCCGCAGATTCTCCGGCTCGGTATTCAGGGCGGCGAACGCCGCCTTTTTCACGTCCGCATCCCTCTCTTTATGTAAAGAGATATAGCAGTTCATCCGGCTGTAGAACGGTACGTTGACGGTTTTCAGGCTGGGTACAACCTCTTTGACCGTCTGATAAATACTTCCGGAGCGGGGCACTCCGCCCACGACAAGATGCTCGCGGCTGGACGCGACGATATCCTGGAAAATCGCATTTTTCCGGTGCGTGATGCGGGTAATGCGGATCGTCGGCACCGAACCGCCGCCCAGATAGTGGCCCGGCCATTCGCCGAACGGTCCTTCTTTGTGATCCTCATCCGGAAGAATGACGCCTTCCAGTATGATTTCCGCATGCGCAGGCACAAGCAGATCAGAGGTTTCGGCCTGAACCAGCTCCAGAGCCTCGCCCATAAGCGCGCCCGCCGCTTCATATTCGCCGCCGATCCCTTGTACGCGGGAAACGGAGCCCATGACGAAGCCGGGATGATGGCCAATCGCGATCGCGATCGGTGCAGGCTTGCCCTGCTTCTTGTACTTCTTGTAAATCAACCCGCCGTGATGAGCGCCGAGGAACCATACGCCCATATCGCGTTCATTGAAGATTTGGTGGCGGTAAATTCCCGCATTGATAAGTCCGGTGTCCGGGTCGCGAATAATCATGACGCCGGCTGATAAGTAAGGTCCGCCATCCATCTCGTTGTGGACAGGGATCGGAAGCTTGGAGAGATCCACTTCCTCCTCGGAAATGATGGTTTCTTTGACCTTCGCCCGGGAACGGTCAATCTCGACGGGATCAATCGGCTTTTGCAGCTTCTCGCCGTAGACGCGCGGAATATCCTGCACCTCGCAGCCCAGATACAAGGCAATGCGCTCGTAAGAGGTCAGCAGGTTCGAGACGCAGGAAAGACCGGAGCCCTTGACCTGGTCGAACAGCAGAGCCGAATAGTCGCCTTTCTCCGCCAGCGCCGCAGCATACGCGGTTATCCCGAATTTCGGGTCCACTTCCTTGTCCACTACGCGAATGCTTTGGGAATCGTATTCCGATAGCTGTCCCAAATATGTTCGTAAGTCTTTAGCCATTTCAATTACCTTCTTTCTGCTCGAACTTATTAAGCTTTTCTTTTAAGGGGTTGTTGTTGGAAGCAAAGACATATCCACCGCTTGTTCGAATGGAATCTTCTCGGTAAGAATGCCTTGATCAAGCTGGGTTTGCTGTACGATTTCCGCACCTGCCTCGGAGACCTTCAAGCCTGCGGGAACCTTCGCCAATTGATTTTTGACCGCAGACTGCATGACATCCTCCGGTATTTGATCAAATGTTTTCAGCATGGCCGCTACAGCAATGGATGGATCTTTTTGCACACGTTCATTAATTTCATTGTTGACTGCCAGGAAACGCTTCATGGTTTCCGTGTTCTTCTCTACCCAATCCGTCTTGGCTGTAATGATAATGCCTGCGTATTCGAACGGCGGATCATACAGGACCCGGTATTCGCCTGTAGCGAGCATTTGGGATATCGTCGGCTCCGACACCATTCCCCCGGCGACCTTGCCGCTCTGGATTGCCGCAAGCATCGTTGCCCCGCTGCCTCCGTTAATGATTTGAACGTCTTTGTCCGCATCGATATTGGCCTGCTTCAGACCTTCGCGAAGTCCCGTGTCCGACAGACTGCCTACCTTGGTGACGGCAAGCGTCGTGCCTTTCAAATCCTCCAGCGATTGATACTTGGAATCCTTCTTCACAATCAGGGTGTAGCCGACGCCATTAAAAATCTCGCCGTAGGCTTTAACATCCAGACCGTTCTTTTGCTGTCTTAAAATATGCTCGTAGGATCCCAGGGTAATATCCAGGCTTCCTCCTACCAGGGCTTGGACCATATCGGCGCCAGCTGTGAAATCCTTCTCTTCAATGTGGATGCCCGCTTTCTCGAAGGAGCCGTCGCTGATGCCGATTTGCGTAATAATCGGAGTCATCCCGCCGCCTACAAGGCCCAGACGGATCGTGACATCCTCCTGTGGAGCGTTGGCACCGGTATTCCCGCCTTCGCTTCCTGTGTTGTTTGTTCCTGAACCGGCATTATCGGCCGGAGCATTATTCTCTGGCGCATTATTGCCGCCGCAGGCGCTCAATACGATCATGATCAGAACGAGCAGTGCGGGTATTGCAAATTTTGATCTTTTCACAGCTGTTTCCTCCCCTTTACGGTTAAGTTATATTTGAATCCCCAATCTGTCCTCTAGGATTTGATTGGATCGTGATGCCTAACGGTATTTCAGCAAACGCCGCTCAAGCTGGATAATAATCTGCTCGAGCACTACGGCGATGATCATAATGAGCACGAGTCCGGTGAAAATCCCCGTCGTATCCAGCATGTTCGACGAGTAGGAGATATAGAAGCCCAGACCTCTGTTTGCCCCTACCAGCTCGGCAATGACGGAACCAATCAAGGCCATTCCGATATTCAGCCTTAAACTGGTCAATATCCAGACGGTAATGGAGGGAAACACCACCCATTTGAGCTTGTGGTTCCATCTGCCCTTGAATGTACTCATCATGTCCAGAAGGTCCTTGTCAATATTCCTTACCCCTTCATAGGCGTTATAGAAAGCCACGAAGATGACCATGGCGACAACCATCAGGATTTTGGAGGACATGCCGATGCCGAACCATACGATGAAGAGCGGGGCAAGCGACACCCGGGGCAGGCTGTATAAGGCCATGACATAAGGATAAATCCATTTTTGAAAAATACCGCTGAAGGAAATGAGAATACCGAGCAGCGTTCCTCCAACCATCCCGATCAGAAGTCCGACAATCGATTCCTGCAGCGTGACGCTCATATGGAACCATAAATCACCGTCGACCGTCATATCATAAATCCGCTTGATTATAAGCGAAGGCTTGCTGACCCAGAAGGAATTGAAGGCTCTGCCTGACAGAAGCTCCCATAGACCCACAGTCACGATGAATACTGCGATTCTCCCCAGCCAAATGGCGGTATTGCCAGCCTCGCCGCGCCTTGACGAGCGGGGTCCGGGAGTAACGACTTTGGATTTTGATGACATGTTCAAAGCCTCCTAAAAATTTTACGTAGCTTGACTTGCATTCCCGGTAGCGAGGCTTATATTTCGTTGGACATTTGATTCCAGATTTCCCTCTGCAGCTCCTTGAATACGGGATCGAAGCGGATATCGTAAAAAGGGCGGGGGCGCTTCAGATTGATTTTGAACTCGGCCTTGATGCGTCCGGGACGGGCAGACATGACGATGACCCGGTCGGATAATGCGATGGCTTCCTCAATATCATGGGTAATAAACAATACGCTTTTGCCGACCTTCTCCCATATCTTCAGAAATTCTTCCCCGATCTTGACGCGCGTCTGCGCATCCAGAGGGCCGAACGGCTCGTCCATCAAATAAATATCCGGATCATAAGCAAAGGTGCGGGCCAGCGCCACCCGCTTCCTCATACCGCCCGACAGCTGCTTGGGATGATAGTCCCGGAATCCTTCCAGTCCGACCATCTTAAGCAGGCGCTCCGCCTCCCTGATCTGCTCGTCCCTTGGCAATCCTTTGATTTCCAGCGGAAGCCGGACATTGTCAAAAGCCGTCTTCCATGGCAGCAGGGCGTCGTTCTGAAACACCATCCCCACTTGATCGGGAACACCCTGAACCATCTGACCGTCAATGTAGGCCGCTCCCTCAGCCGGCTGGAGCAGGCCGGATACAACCTTGAGCAGCGTTGATTTGCCGCAGCCGCTGGGTCCTACCACCGAGACGAATTCCCCGTCCGCCACCGACAGCTGAACCTTCTCCAGAGCAACTGTGGTTTGGGTTTTTGTATAATATTCTACCTTTAAATCCCGAATCTCAAGTTTCGGACGATTGCTGTTCTCCATGCGTGATGACCTTCTCCCCTACTGATTTCTCTACCCTTGCCGGTCCCTGAGGGGACTGCAGTTGCTCCAGTCCGCTGCGCAGCGTCTGGATAGCAAGCTCGCGAAGCCTGTATTGTTTCTGCGCTTCTCTTAGCGAAATCGCCTGAAAACGCACCCTGCCGCCAGGATTGACCTGGGCCAGCAGCGGCAGATCTGTAGAGATGACCTGCGCGATCTTCGGATAACCTCCGGTCGTTTGGCGATCGGCCATTAGCACAATCGGATTCCCATCCGGCGGCACCTGAACCGTTCCGAACGTTACGGCTGCGGATATCATCTCCGCCTTATTCTTAAGCTCCAGCTTGCTTCCTGCAAAACGGTAGCCCATCCGGTCGGATTGCGGCTGAACCGCATAGGGCTCGCTGAAGAAATTGGACAAGCTCTCTCCTGTGAACAACTGGTATTCCTCCCCGACGATCACCTGCACCGTCGGATCCGGGGAATAAGGCGGGAGGATATCCGGCGTCACCGACCAATGGCTGACAGCGCCGGATTCGTCCGCTTTGGGCGCCAGCAGGTCCAGCATGCTCAAACTGCGGGCGGACATGCTGCCAATGGGAAGCTCGTCTCCCAGGCGAAGCGCGCGGCCTTGGAAGCCGCCGATTCCCGCCCGCAGATAAGTCGAACGGCTGTTCATCTCAAGCGGCACATCCAGTCCTCCGCCAACCGCGAGATAGGCGCGGCAGCCCCGACTCATCCTGCCGAACTTCAGACGGCTTCCCTCCGGCGCGTATATCGTTCTCCACAATGGAAGGGGCGTGCCATTCAGCGTTGGGGACAAATCGCCGCCGCATATGGAGATCAGAGCCGGACCTTCAAATCGGATTTCCGGACCGATTATAGTAATCTCCAGACCCGCGTCCGTCTCCTCGTTGCCCACCAGCAGGTTGGCCACCCTCAGGGCGAAGGAATCCATGGCCCCGCCTACGACAACGCCGTATTTTTGAACGCCGAATCTGCCGGAATCCTGAACCGTAGTCAACAGCCCGGGTTTGTTTATCAACAGACTCATGACTTATGTTCCTCCCATTGATCGAACTCCATGCGCGGAATCGGATAAAAGCGGACGATGTCACCCGCTTTTAACAAGGTTGGCGGCATAAGCTCCGGAAGAAACAATCGTGTAGGGGTTCTGCCGATCAGCTGCCAGCCTCCCGGCGTTTCTATGGGGTAAACCCCTGTCTGGTCTCCCGCGATTCCTACGGTTCCAACCGGTATCGACAGTCGCGGGGTTGACCTGCGCGGGGTTGCGATCCGTTCCGACATGCCGCCCAGATAAGCAAAGCCCGGGGCAAAACCGAGCATGTACACCAGATAATCCGCAGATGTATGAATGCTTATCACCTCTTCGGGCAATAATCCATTATGATCTGCCACCGCATCCAGATCCGGTCCAAGATCGCCGCCGTAGCATACCGGTATATTGACAATCCTCTCCGGCTCGTCGGAAATATCCTTCAGCTGCAAGATAATGTTATTCATTAATGCGGCAGCGATTTGAAAGGGGAAATCCCTATCTTCCTGCCCCACCTCATCCGCATATTCCGTCATCAGCGTCAAGCCTTCGTAATAGATGGTAACCGACGTGAACGCCGGCACGTATTCAATCAGCCCGTTAAAAGGATGGCGCTCCAGATAGTCGGATAGCTGTCTGACCCGTTTGTGGGTCTCCAGACTTATGACATCCCCTAATTTAACAATCAGCCCGGAATCGCCGAGCGGAACGATCTTTACTTCCCCTGAAGGGGTCAGTCCGCTGTTCATCATGCCGGAACGACACCTCTTCGCATATTAAACCCATCCTTGCCGGTCGGGAATAATGCCCTGCCCGGCAGCATCGGTGATAATCTCAATGATTCATAACGATTAGTGTTGTATGTCATGAACAACCTCCTGAAGATTGAAAGCAAAAAGATAATCGTAACTCTCTTCCAATTCACCGCCTTTTGTCATTCGGGTAGCCATATTATATAATTAAATTCCGAATTTCGGTATCTTATATCCGAATTTTGAAACCCGATATATACGATCATTATAGTAGGTAATCAGCAAAAATCAAGAGGAAATTAATTTTTTGTCGATTTATGTTATGTCAACCAGGCATGATTCATTCTCCCAGCCATTTTGGTGTATACTGGATAGGCGATATTTTGAATATGGAAATGAATAAGCAGCGCGCAGCACAGGAGGAAAAAGTGTTAAATAAAAACAAAACCATCATCCGGTCCATGGATCTGCTTAATCTTTTTTTGACCCATACGAGACTGACCATTAATGAAATCTCGCAGCACTCCGGCGTGCCCAAAACATCCGTCCACCGGATGATCGGATCGCTTGAAGAGATGGGATTTCTGCATAAAGATAAGAACGGACAATACTCACTTGGCCTTATGTTTCTGCAGTTCGGGAATTTGGTCGCGGAACGGCTGGACATCCGGCATATTGCCCTGCCGGTCATGCAGAAGCTGCGCGACGATGTTGAAGAAGCGGTCCATCTCATCCTGAAGGATGGCCATGAGTCCATCTATATCGAGAAGCTGGATACGGATCATCCCGTCAGACTGTTCACAAAAATTGGCAGGAAGGCTCCACTGTATGCGGGGGCGTCCTCGCGGATTTTTCTAGCTTTTATGCCGGAGAATGAGAGAGAGGCGTATCTGGAAGAGGTCGAGCTGAAGCCGATCGGCTCAGGAACTATCCTGAGCAAGGAGAAGCTGCGCGAAGCGCTGGAGCTGTCCAGACTGACAGGCTACAGCTTCAGCCGCTCCGAGCTTGAGAACTATACGGCAGAGCTGAGCGCGCCTATCTTCGACCATTCGGATCAAATCGTGGCGGCGATCAGTATCGCGGGGCTTAATGTACGGTTCGGGGAAGAGCAAATGCCCGCCCTGATCCTCAAGGTGAAGCATGCAGCGGATGAAGTGTCCCGCAGGCTTGGCTGCACGACTCCTGTTGGCCTTACCCGATAGCGGATTCATTGAACAGCAGAAAAAGAGGATGGCCCGCGCCGTCCTCTTTTTGCTTAGGAGTATGTTCGATAGAGCCAATTAATCGGATCAGCTCAGAATAGGATCGGACCATTCATTGAATAGGAATGCCTGCAGCTAGTCGCGGGTCGAATAATGATAATCTCTGTATTCCTGAGGCGTGCAGCCGACCCATTTTTTAAACAAGTAGATGAAATAGGCCGAGGTTTGAATGCCGACCCTCTCCGTGACCTCATACACCTTGATACCGGGATCCTGCAGCAGCTCCTTGGCAAGCTGGATGCGGGTTTCCTGGACAAAATCGGAGATGGTCTTGCCCATTTCCTTTTTGAACAATACGCTGAGATAGCTGGCGTTCAGATTGAATTGCTCGGCAAGCTGCTTGACGGTCCAATTCTCCTGCACCCGTTCCCCGATAAAGCTGGCTACCTTCCGGATCAGGTTGTGCTGCTGGTTGCTGTGCTCCTTCTTGTCGATCAGCATATATCGGTCCACATGCTCGATCAGAAGCTCGATAATCTGCCCTGTGCTGCTGCAGTCCAGCAGCCGGCGCCACATCAGAATATTCAATTCCCCGTCGGATCCGCTGGTTGGCTTAAGGGTCCGAACGAGCTCGCTGAGAAAATTCATGCCAAACGCCTGCACATAAGAGAAGGAAAACGTCTCCTGGGCCTGCAGCAGATCAAAGATCTGATTCATATAATCGCCGACCGCCTTCACGTCGCCCGATTCCATGAGTTTGACGACATTGGGCATAAACTCCTCGCGCAGGCGGAAGTCCTTGAATTCAGTCGAATCCCTGTTCTCATGCCGGATAATTTGTCCGTCTTCAATAAGACGCGCCTGCGCCATCATGAACTTGACTTCCTTGTAGAACAGCGGCACCTCGTTCCACTGGCTCCCCATCCGGCTGCAGCCGATCGTAACCGTGGAGCTGTACTGCTCCAGCATCATTTTCTGGATAAACTGCAGCTGCCTCTCTACCCGCACACGCGCCTCTGGAGTCGGATTCAAATGCAGGACGGCTATTTCATCCGGGGCAATCTGCGCCATGTAGAGCTGCTCCAGATCGGACAATCCAACGTCTACGGTTTTTCTGAAGCCGCTTCCAAGAAGCACTCTGTCTTTGGCTTCCTTGCCTGAAGACAGAAAATAATCAAGTCCGATAACCATGATCCATAGACCCCGGATTCTTCCCGGCAGCTCCATGAGGCTGCTCCAGGAAGAGAGCATTTCCTCGGTCTGGGGGATCTCCGCAATCAAATCGCTGACGAAGCGCTCCTTCACCAGCCGGAGACTTCCCGATACCTTTTTCTCCAGATCGCTGGTCTGCTCGACAACACTCCGCATCTTATCCAATGTGATCTTAAGCGCAGTCAGCCGGCTTGACACTTCATCAAGCTTGAGCGGCTTTAACACATACGCCTGCGCGCCGACATGAATGGCATCCTGGACAAATTCGAATTCATTATAGCCGCTGATCATCAGAACCTGAATTTGCGGATAAAGCGTCTTGGCCTTCGCTACCAGCTCAATGCCGTTCATACCGGGCATCGACACATCGGAAATAAGCACATCGAAGGACGATTCGCCCATCAGCTCCAGCGCCTCTTCCCCCGATTCCGCCGAAACGGGATCGTCATAGCCCAGCTCCTGCCATTTGATATAGCGGACAAGCCCTATAATATTAGAAGGCTCATCATCGACAATCAGCACTTTGAGCAATTTACTGTTCCCTCCTGATGATCGGCTGCTCCGGGCAAACCGGAAATACGATAGAAACCAAGGTCCACTCGCCTGCCGCGCTTTCCATAGTGAACGTTCCGTTTTCCCCGAAATAGAGAGCAAGCCTTTCCTTGATGTTGGACGTCCCGAACCCGTTGCCCTTCCCTACATGCGTTCCCTCTTCAATCGCGCTCAGGATATCCCCGGGAATGCCCTGGCCGTTATCATAGACGGACATCCGGATATTCCCGCCTTCTCTTGAAACGGAAATGCGAATGACCGCATTCTTCCTGCGTGTAATGGCCCCGTGCAAGTAACAGTTCTCCACAATCGGCTGCAGCACCGTCTTGATCGTATAGAAGTCAAGCACAGAGCTGTCGATATCCCATTCGATCTGAATCCGGTCCGGGTACCGGAGCTGCTGAATATCCAGGTAAGCTTTGACATGCTCCAGCTCTTCGCGGATCCGGATGACGCTGATCTTGTTATTCAAGGCCAGCCGGTAAAAGGTCGTCAGCGCGTCGATGATCACAATTTGCTCGGAATCCTGCACATCGAGCGCCCGCCAGCGGATCAGGCTGAGCGAATTGTAGATGAAGTGGGGATTGACCTGCGCCTGCAGCGCCTTAAAGGCCTGCTCCTTCTCCTTCAACCCGGCCCGCGTGATGCCCTCCACCAGCTTCCCGAGCCGCTCCGACATGGAATTGAACATATTCTCCAATTCGCCTACCTCATCTTTCTCATGATTGCGGACGTTCACTTCAAATTCGCCCCGGGAAAGATCGCTCATCCGGCTGCCCAGCTTGCGGATGCGCCGGACGATGTTTTTGACAATGGTCATCATGAGGAAGATCGACAGCAGCAGGAAAAAGAGCGTGATGCCGACAATCAGATACAGCACCGTCCTGTTCTGACTGCCCATATATTTCATATGAACTAATGCCACCACGTTCCAGTGGGAGGAGAGGGGCTTGGTAATCAGCAGCTCCTTGACCTGGGTCAAATCATAAACACCCGCCTCATCCCCATCCTCTCCGGCGTCCGGCCATTCTTTTGACAACATAAGGCTGCCGATCCTTGCCTTGTCCGACGCTGCGAGAATCCTCCGCGATTCATCCACAATGTACAGGCTCCCGTCGCCATTGAAGGGATGGTCAAGCAGTTCGCCGAAAACGGCATCATAATTAAGCAGAATATAGACCATCCCGAGCACATTCCCCGAGGCGCTGATGATTTTGCGCGTAATGACGATCTGCTTCGGATTATCGCGTGCATTGCTCCATTGAAGCGGACTCGACGATTTCATTGCGTCGTTGTACCACGAACGCTCGTCTCTGCCTGCCAGCATTCTCTCCTCCGGCCGCCACAGCAGCTGCCCGTCCTGGACCAGCGTCTCATTGGTATGATAAATGCGGAAATCAGCGATACCGGGCAAATATCTGCTCGTAATCAGGAATGTGCGGTCCACATAATTGACCGTATCCACAATCTCGGGCATATCCATATATTCCCGTTCGAGCCGGGCGATCAGCTCGCCGTCGGTGGCCGTGCGGACGGCAAGCAAATCATAGCTTTGCTTGGCGAAATCGACATTGCGGGCGGTTTGCCGGACTGTCTCGTCGAGCGTAACCAGATAGCTGTGATGGAAGCTGCGGATCACCAAATAGATAGCGCCGCCGCCAAGGACAAGTGTGGGCAGCAGCAGGATCAGGCCGTACAGGATTAAAATTTTGCTGCGCAGATTCATCCCGCGGGTGAACCCGATGATCATTCTTTCCAACCACAATTTCAAAGCACTGCACTCCTTTCACATGCACCAACCATATCATATGCATGGTGAAGCACGCATAAACGGGAGCCGTCCTTGTTGGACGGTTCCCGTTTCCTGATGAGCTAAAATGATGTCCGAGCTTCATCGGAAGCAGCCCTTCAAGACTGCTTCCCTTATTTCAACCGGACCTTTTGCGCTAGGCTTTTGCTGTTTCCTGCAGCGTCTGGTTCCATTCTTCCTTGAGCTCGCTCCAGTGCGCGCGCTTCTCGATGGCGGCCTGGAAATCCTTCCAGGCTGACTCGAATGCGGCGTCGTCCTTGGCCATGATCAACTTGGCCTTAAACTCCTTGCGCACATTTTCCAGCTCAGGCAGGTATTTCTCCCATAGGCCTCCCGCCTTCGCCTTCACCATATCCTGCGGCTCGGCGATGCGGATTCCGCCCATCTTGCCGATTTGCTCAGAGAAGTCGATTGTTTTCTGACGGCCCTTCGGCTCGGTTACGCCGTAGTTCCACCACGGATACCATTCATTGCTGTAGGAAGAGGCCATATACAGACCGGGATTCGTGCTCGCGACCTTCGCCGCGTCCCCGGAATCGTGCAGCTCCTGGTAGTTTTTATCGGTGAAAACCCATAGTCCGAGCGGCTTATCCACCCAGTCCCAGAATACGCCGGCTGGTCCTTCGGCGGCAACCTGCTGCTGCTCGGGATTTTGCGTCAGCGTATAATCGAAGAATTTCAGAATGGCTTCCAGGTTTTTCGTGTCTTTATTAATAAATACATCATCGGCCGGATACGGATTGACGATCTGATTGGCGCCGATGGCGCTCACCCCGTCGACCTGCGGGTATGGAACGGCCTCATAGTACCATGCCGGCTCCGTCGGTCCATCCAGAACCTCCCACAAATGCGCGTCCATATTGAAGAATCCGCCGGCGTTCATCGCGATGCGTCCCGTTTTGTTTTTCTCCTTGTAGCGCTCGCTCTTGTCCGTGATCGCCTCGTGATCCAGAAGATTCGCACGGTACATCTTGTTCATCCATTGGTAGGCGGCTTTATATTGGGGATTATCATAAATAAATTCGTAGCCGTCACCCTTTTTCTGAACCGGAATGACGCCTCCCGCAGTGGCGGTCGACACCCCGAACGTACTCAGAATCACGTTCTCGTCATTCGCATCCGAGAGGAAGCTCAGCGGAATGAGCGGCTTGCCCGATTCATCCGTCTGCTTCGCCGCGAGTTCCAGATATTTCTCCACGCCGCCGATCGTTTTGAGATCGTCTACGGTCAGACCGGTTTTCTCCAATACGTCGGAGCGGACGAACCAGCCAAGGGAGGCCCAGCCCGGCCACGGATCTTCGGGATTCTGGTCGAACCATGTCGGAATCGACCAGATATGGCCGTCCTTATCCTTCATCGCGTCCAGATACAGCTTGGGGATCGCCGCGAGTCCGGGATATTTGTCAGGCATATCAAAATATTGCTCAAGCGGAAGAACCGTGTTTGAGCGGATCATGGCCGACGTAACCACATCGCCGCGGGCAAAAATTGCCGCGTCATCAAAGCCTCCGGTGTTCAGCTTCAGATTAAGCGCTGTCATGGCATCGCCCTGCGTAGCCTCCAGCTGCACGTCGATGCCCGGCTCATTCTCTCTCCAGTAAGTTTGTACCTTACTGTCATTGTTGATCGTTGCCGTCCAGCCGAGCCACAGCTTGAAGGCTTTGGACCCGCCGGCTCCCTCAGCGGCATTCGTTCCGCCGTCAGCGGCTGAGCCGCTGCCGGAGTCTGCATTGCCATTCGAACCTCCGCTGCCGTTCGAGCATGCCGCCACCAGAAACATAAGCAGCGCAAGGGTCATGACCCCCAGCCATCTTGCTCTCTTTTTACGTATAATCATGAATTGCTTCCCCTTCCCTTTTCTCGTTTGGTATTTGATGTTTCCTTATACCCGCCGCTTTTCTCTTACCCTTTGACAGAGCCGATCAGGACTCCTTTGACAAAATACTTCTGCAAAAACGGATAGATACAAAGAATCGGAAGCGCGCTGACCATGACGGTTGCCATTTTGATGGACATCAAGGTGACATTGGAAATCATCGAGCCTCTGGCCAGCGCCTCCTGATTATTATTCGAGCCAAGAACCGCCGATATGTCCTGCGCGGACAAAAGCTGCTGCAGAAACGTCTGGACGGGGATGAGATTCTGGTCCGAGACGTAGAAGGCCCCGGCGAACCAGTCATTCCAGTGCCAGACTGCGGTGAACAATCCGAGTGCCGCCAGCATGGGCTTGGAGAGCGGTAAAATAATGATAAGCAGAATCCGGAAGGGATTCGCGCCGTCAATTTCCGCCGATTCGGTCAGCGCTTCGGGAATGCCCTGAATGAATTTCATCATGACGAACATATTCCAGGCTGAGAACGCGGATGGAATAATGTACACCCAGAACGAGTTGAGCAAAGACAAATCGTTAAGCTGGATATATAAAGGGATCAATCCGCCGCTAAACAGCATCGTGATCAGGATATAGCTGAGAATAACCTGCCGAAACGGCAGCTGCCGGTAAGACAAGCCGAACGCGACCAGAATCGTTACGAGCAGTCCAATGATCGTTCCAATAATGGTACGGGCGATCGTAATCAGATAGGCATGCTGGATGACGGAATTGCCGAGAACCACCTCGAAGTTATAAAGCGTAAATTTCCGCGGCCACAGATAAACGCCGCCTTTGGCCGCATCACTCCCCACATTAAGAGCAATGGAAAGCATGGACATGAAGGGATAGATGACCGATGCACACAATAGAAGCATCAGCGCAATGATAATAATCTGGCTGATCTTGTCGCCTGCTGAACGTTTCATTCCTTACCAAAGCCCCTCCCCGTTGAATTTCCGTGACAGCTGATTCGTACAGAGCACCAGGATCAAGCTGACGATGGAGGAAAGCAGCCCGACTGCCGTTGCCATACCGAAATAACCTTGCTGCAGGCCGCTGCGCAGAATGTACGTGTCCAGCACATCCGCTACCGGCTGATTGGCCGGATTCATAAGCGGATAGATCTGATCCATCCCGACGGCTATGAGACTTGGCATACTCAGGATCAGTACGATGGAGATCGTGGGCAGAATGCCGGGCAAGGTAATGCTGCGCATTTGCGCCAGCTTGCCGGCTCCCTCTACCTTGGCCGCTTCATAGAGCTGCGGATCGATCGTGGTGATGGCCGCCAGGTACAGAATCGTATTCCAGCCGACTTCCTTCCACAAGCCGCTCGCCACGATCATCGGACGAAACCATTCCGTCGATCCGAGGAAGAAGACCGGCTCGCCGCCCATATTGACAATCAGCTGGTTGACGATCCCTCCGTCCAGAGTAAGCAGGGATTGCAGCATATAGGCGACGACGATCCAGGAGAAAAAGTGGGGCAGATAGCTGACAGACTGGACGAACCGCTTGAAGCCGGTATGTCTCAACTCATTAATGAGGAGCGCTAGAATAATGGGTGCAGGGAAACCGAAAACAAATTTGAGCACGGCGATATAAAGCGTGTTGCCTACCACAACCCAGAACTGGTCATCCTGCAAAAAAGAAAAGTTTTCAAATCCGACCCATGGACTGTTCCACATCGTAAGGCCGATATGAAAATCTTTGAACGCTACTTGAATGCCGACCATCGGAACATAGCTGAACAAGAACAGCAGGACAACGGCCGGTACAATCATCGTGTACTGCCAGCGGTATTTTGTCAGTCTCGCAAACATTATGTCACCCCTTTGCACTCATTATAGGGTTTGAATGTAAGCAGTTCCATATCACAACGATTGGATTTCCATCGTTTTGATTGGAGAAAAAAGCAGGCAAGGAAATCGCATAGGGCAGCTGTCTGAGGAAAAAGCTCTCTATTTGGCTTTGGGTGCTGCAGAGTTTTTTCGGGGAATGCTATCCTTTTTACTATAGGATTCTGTTCCAAAGGTTTGCCTAAAACAAACCGTTTTGGTAAGTTTAAATCTACTTATACCTCGGGGAGGTCGGGATATGCGCTACTATAAGCCCCATGAGATTGCCAGAGAGCTTCATATCAGTACGAGCGCTTTGCGCCATTATGAATCCTGGGGAGTGGTGCCGATCCCCGAACGAGCCGCGAATGGTTATCGGCTTTATACGGTGGTGCATCTGGCTTATTTCCGCTGTCTCCGCACCATGTTCGCCGGCTTTGGCGTTGCCGTCACCTGTGACGTGCTGCGCCATATTCAGAAATCGGATATGGACTCCGCCTTCTGGCTGGTCAACAAGGAACAGGCAAGTCTGCATCATGAAAAAGAAGTAGCCGACCAGACGCTTGCGCTGCTGCAGGATTCCGAGCTCGCCATCCTGGCCGGCAAGAAGCTGAAAAACAGGATGAACATCGGCGAGGCTGCCGCTCTAACCGATGTGCAGGCCTCGGCTATCCGGCACTGGGAGAAGGAAGGGCTGCTGACGCCGGACCGGGATCCCGAGAACGGTTACCGGGTTTTTACGTCCACGCATATCAGACAAATTCTGCTCATCCGCACCTTGAGGCGGACCGTCTATTTTCTGGATAATATGAGGGAAATTGTTCAGGCTGTGGAGCATCATAGCATGGAGAAAGCCAAAAGAGTCACAGAGGATGCCCTGTTAAGCATCCATGAGCGCAACCGCCGGCAAATCTATGGGGTTCATCAATTGGTAGAGCTTTGCAAAGAGGCAGGGTTGGAAACGCAGAGGTAATGCTACTCTTTCATAGCTACAAGGCAAGAAGAGTCGGAACGTACGGACTTTCCTTATTTTCTGCTGATCAAGCGGGCTGTGCGATGCGGTCAAGCCTTCGCATTATTCAATTATTGTCAGAATACTTGTGAGCTTATATTTTTTCATTTTCATCTAAATTATATATTTTATGTAAATATATTACTATTATTCGGATATTCGGGGAAAGCTTAGAAAATCTGATCCTGTAATCCGGCTCATGTTTCATATTACTAGTTGGAATTATCTTCTGTGAATGTTTGAGCCGGCCTGTCGGTTCGTAACTGCCTTACTGGAGCGTTCCTCGGCACCGGATGGGCGCTGCAGCGAGCTTTTTCCGGCTTGCGTGCCCGGAAGTGTGTTAAGTGGTAGTTGACTAATAGGCAACTGCAGTTGCCCCTGAAGTGAATAATAATTGAACATAGTAGAAAGACAAACAAAGCACCTTCAGAACCACTACTGAGTGGGGTCTGAAGATGCCTTGTTTTCATAAAATGATGACAGGGCAGGGGCTGAAAACCATCTTTTGAAATGGCCCCTTTCCTTATTTAAAAGTTAACAGGGCATCAAACCCGCCGAAGCGTTCGGCAAGTTCCAAGGTTTCTCGCGTTAGCTTGTTCTAATATGAACGCCAAAGTACTGCATTGGCGTTCATGATCGAATAAAGCGATCGCTGGTTCCCCATGGCCAACAAGGGATCTTCCATCAGCTTTAAGCCGAGCCATTCACTATTAATCTTAAAAGTTGATTTTTTCCTTTTTTTGATGAAGTTCTGCTTTTAGCCTGGCCGCTGCTATAGCGCCGTAAGCGCCGGCCTCATTCCCAAGTGTCGCCAGTACGATATTCACCGGCAGCGGCGTCAGCTTGGAGGCTCTGTCTCTTACTTCGTTCACATAATAATCCCCGGAGTCTACCACCCCGCCCCCGAGTACGACAACCTCGGGATTGAGCAAAGAAACGGCATTTGCGATTCCTACAGCCATATAATTGAGCGGTCTGTCCATAATCTTCTTCGCAGTCTCATCGCCCTCTGCTGCTGCAGTCACAACATGCTTGGCCTCGATCCGCTCCAGTATTCCGCCTGCCATTTCGAGGATCTTCGATTTGCGGCCGCCTTGACTGAGATAATCGCGCGCCGCAATGCCGATTCCCGTACCGGAGGTGGCCTCTTCGAAGGGGCCGAATTTCTCTCCTTTTCCATGATCATTGTTGATCAAGCAGGAATCGACCACCCAATTCCCGATTTCGCCGGCTGCATTATTTGCTCCTTTATACAGCTCCCCGTTGAAAATAAACGCGCTTCCGATTCCGGTGCCGATAGTTATCATCATCACATGTCGCTTGCCCTGGGCAGCGCCCATCCAATTCTCGCCCCAGGCCGCCATGTTGACATCATTGTCCAAATAAACAGAGCCTGTATAATATTTGAGGATAATCGGCCTTACGTCAATGGCAGGCCATCTAAAGGCAGGCGCATTCGTCAGAATGCCCGCGTTATCTCCAATAACTCCCGGAAATCCAACTCCGATGCCGGAAAGATCATATACTTGCAAACCCCGTTCAACCAACAAAAGAGCAAGCTCTTCGAACAGCCAGCGAAAAAAACTCTCGGGATCAGATTCTGTTGGGGTGCGAAGTTTACTTTTAATAACCGGATTGCCTTGAGGGTCGGCTACACAAACAAATACCTTCGTCCCCCCAACGTCAATTCCTGCCGTATATCCGCTCTCTTGTGTTCTACTCATGGTCATACCTCCATACCGAATCTTACAAATCTTTCAAACTATCCGGGCAACCGTCAGCTTCCCCCTACTCCATCAGCAACTATATCCCCCAACTTCACTTCATCCTCCCTTATTTCACAGTGACAGCCCCGTGATCGGGTCTCCGGGGCCTCACTGTTCATATTTTTTTAAATTTTCAATCCAGAATTACTCTGCGACCATAAGATCGATCAGATTCAACAATGCTTGTGCGGCTTCCGCACGGGTAGTGTTTGATTTCGGAGCAAAGTTTGCAGCCGATTGACCGCGCATTAGCTCAAGCTCAAGCGCTTTGCTAATGTCTGCTTCTGCCCATGACGATACCTGATTATGATCTTTGAAGTCTGCAAGACTGCTGGCATCCATCTGTTTCTTACCGTTCTTATACTCATAAGCACGAACGATCAATACAGCCATTTGTTCCCGCGTAATTGTCGCATTAGGCGCAAATTCCGTGTCCGACAGGCCTTGAATCAAGCCTGCGTCGAAAGCTGCTGCCACATCGGCTGCAAACCAGTCCGATGCCGTCACATCCGCGAAAGCGGTGCTGCTGCCAGTCGCGTCAAGACCAATCGCTCTTACCAATAATGCGGCAAATTCAGCGCGCGTCGTCAGAGCGGACGGCTTGAACTGCGTATCGGACACTCCGTTAATCAGATGCTTGGCCGATAGGATCTGCAGTGACCTGTAAACCCAATGCTTGGATGGGACATCTATGAACGTTTTATCATACTGCATCACTGCATAGGTACCAAGATGAGATACTTTCACGGCTGCGGTATCGTTCGTTATATCGATATCGCCGCCGACGTAATCCCATTTGCCGGTTGTTTCATTGAACGTATAAACTCCCAGCAAGGCTTCATCAAGATCGGATGGATAAGACAATACGATCTCTGCCTGTTCCGTCAATGATGCAAGCTTGCTTTCTTTGCCGTCTTGATCCACGAGAACGAGCTCCAGGTTGTAGGACGATCCGCCAAGCTTGTAGCCTGAGTCAACCTGACCCTTCTCTTCCGGATTCATTCTTACGATAATCTGAGCCTTATCAGATTGACCCTCCAGCTGACCGGCCAATTTCTGAATGACTGCTGCCGGAATCGTCAGCGTTACGCCGGATGCCTGAACCTCCAACGCATTTCCAGCCAGAAGCTCTCCTGCGTTAATCGGGAGCACAGCTTCCGTTTTGCCGTCTTTCAATTCCAGTTTCACTTTGCCGTCCTGTACATGGGCCAGCTCTTCTTTGCTGAATGATTGCTGTGATTCCTTCCCGTCTGTACCAGGAGTCGAAACTGGAGGTGCAGGATAGTAAGGGATTGAAGTATTCTGCCCGCTAATCGCGATCTTCAGTTCTCCCACGACGCCTGAACCGTCATTTGCCGCTGCTTTCACGAGTACATCGCCATCGCCGGCTGCCGTGAGCAGCCCTGTCTCGCTGATTGATGCCGAACCGCCCATTCCAGAGACCGACCAGGTTACTGAAGGATCGCTCGCATACGACGGCGTTACCTCGGCAGTTAACTGAAGTGTGCCTTGGTAGCTCATAATCGAGGTACCATCGCCATCCGCTTTAATGACGATGCCTGTTACCGGGCTAGCCACTTTGTTCGACAGAACAATACCTTCTGAAGCGGAGCCATTCCCGTTTAACGCCGATATTCGGAGACTATAGCTGTCGCCGGAGTTCAATCCGCCGAGAACGAAGGATTGCACGCCTTTGTCCACAATAACCGGTTCAATATTCGCCGGGGTATCTACTGTAATCTTGACTTTACTGAATACAATGTCATCCGGATCCTTCCAGGTCACCTTCAATTGCTTTCCTTCGCCGTCATATTCCGCTTTGGCATTTTGAACCTCGGCAGAATCACGGAGCACCAGCTTCACAGCCTGATTTTTAACTTCAGGGGCTGAGACGAGACTTGGTGACGGGAAGCTTAATGACGCCCCAGTCAGCGTAAATTCTGCATTCCCGTTGTCAATTGAAGCAACATCCTTGGCTTTGAACTGAAGCTTCACGATCGTATCGCTCAAGCTCGTTCTCGGACCTGAGGCCGCCAGCTTCAACTTAACTGTGCCTGGAACGCTTTTATCCACTTTCGATACGGACACTGTTTTTTCTGCAGATACGGCAGATACGAAGTCAAACTTCGTGCTGTCGTAGTTGACATTGACATCTTCCCCGAATACGGAGCTTGTCACGTTCTGCAGTCCCAGATCCAATGAATACGTGCTGCCGGTTGTTGCAGATGCATCTCCGGTCAGTGTTGCTGCCGGTCCATACAGCTCGAATGCGGCAAGATTGAAGCTCGTTGCCGGGTTCGTTGCTGCAAGGCCGGTTACGCCTTGACCCGTCCCTCCGGAACCGATCTGAGGACTGCCCGGACGTTTGCCTTCCATCGTAACGCGGATATACCGCTTGGTGACGGGAGCAAACTGCAAATCGTTCATGGCTGAACCATTGCTGTTTGTTGCGATAAGAACCTTTTTCCAGTTCGTATTGTCATCAGATACTTCAACAGTCAAATTCTGCGCATAATTCGCATAATCCCATCTCATGACTGCCCGGCTGAAGGTTGTGGGTGCTCCCAGATCAACCTTGTACCACTGCGGGTCGGCTCCGGTTGCAGCATTCGTGGAGCTCTGCCATTTGGTAGTCAATGAGCTGCTGTCCAGCGCATTATTCGCGTTATTCGAGCCTTGTGTTGTGGACGCTGTTGCGGTTGTCTTTTTGAATACAAGATTCGTAGAAGTCGGAAGCCCTTTCTGCGGTACAACGATATTGTTGTAGCTGCTGATCTCAACGACAGGAGCAGCATTCCCCAGATCCGACACCTTGTATTGGGCGGTAAGGGTTCTCTCTTCTCCAGGCAGCAGCATGAAGTAGTTATCATCCATCCGCACCGGAGCAACCAGATCCCCGCCCTCGCCTTTCCTGATTTTGGCGAATACCGAATAAGCGATGTTGCTGCCATCATTCTTGATGGTATAGGTGAGCGTCTCCTCAGCGCCGTTAGTTACAGCAGCAGGTGTGCCTGCAATCGACAGCTCAGCCGGTCCCAGCTTCTGAAGATCCGTATAATCCGCATACTGATTTTGCGGGGTTGCATTCCAGTTGTGGCTTGAGTATTTGACCACATCCTTCTTCAGCGATTCCGCATAGGAGTTCACGCTCACAAGATTTCCTGCGTCGTCCCTGAGCTCCAAGCGGATAAAGTAAGTCGGCGATAGGGTGAAATCAGCCTCGTCGATCTGATCAACCGTTGTAATGCCATAAGCCTCGTTGATCTTCCCTCCGAAATCAATATCCTGATAGCCGACCGTTTTCGGAGCCCCGCCCTCGGCTGGTGCAGCCCCGTCTGGCGTAACTGCCAATTGGTTGAAGGTTTTATCATATACTTTCTTGCTGTCAATATTGTAGATTTGCACTTTCGCATTCAATCCGGAATAGGCAGTTTGCGTGCTGTTGACGATCTTGACCTGCTTGGTGCCGTAATCAAATAGAATATGAAGCGGCTCGTTGGCGATCTTTGTTCCGAAATAAGAGCTGTTCGGGTTCAGATAGTAGTCGAACATATTCCAGTACAAGCTCGGCCATGCATTGTTGAGCATCCACTGCACCCAGCCGGACGCATTGGTGTACTTGTTCACCTGGAGCGCTTCATACTGCGCCCGGAATGCGTCGTACTGCTGAACCTGGGCCTTGATATTGAATTCTTCAAGACTGTTGGACTCCCCGTAGTGATTGTCCAAAGCTCTGTTGAAATTCGCAAGATCCTTGAAGCTTCCTCTGGCCGTATGGTAATTCCATTGGGCGAAATTGTCGCCGCCCACATTGTAAGGCCACAGCGTATTCGCCGGCAAAATCTTCTTCATCGTCTCGATCACCGGAATACTCGGGCCCGGACCCGCTTCCGAAGTAAAGCCGAATGCGCCGCCGTCATTCATATCCTCGAAATACATCGCTGGCGGAGCGTAATCATACGTGGCATCCATATGCATGCCGCTGTACGTACCCGTCAATTCCGCCTTCTTGGCGGAGCCGCTGGAAATAATGGCACCATATTCATCCCAATGGATTTTATGCTCCAGATCCAGGAATGCCTGTTCGACCTGCTTGCCCCGTTCGATCGTTCCACCATTTGGCAGATCGTCTCCATAAGAAGGAGGATTGTCGCTTCCGTTCAGCCAGGCAATCATGCTTGGATGAACGCGGGCATTTTGAATTTGCGCCTGCAAGGAATCTTTTACAATATCCAGCTCTGCATCGCTGTAGGCTGCCGGCTGCTGCCATCTGCTGCAGCATACCCAGCCGGTCATGTAGAGAATCCCCTTCTCATCCAGAAGGTCGAGCAGCCGATCATCGAAGAACATGCCTTCGTCGCGGATCGCGTTGAGTCCCATATCGTCAATGTACTGCATGATGGCAACGTTGTTCTCCTGATTGCGGCGGAGTAACAGATCCGTAGGGGAATAACCTCCCGCTTTAATCAGAATCGGCTTATGATTGACATAAAATTGCACCATATCCTTAAGACTGTTTTCATCGGAAGGCGAAACGTTCATCTCCGTATTAATTTCACGAATCCCGAATTTTTGCTTGATCACGTCTGTGACCACATTGTTGGAAGTGAATTTGAATTCAATGGAATACATCGGCTGACCGCCCATATCCTTCGGCCACCAAAGCTGAGGATTTGCGATGTTCAATTCGGCATACTTATCAGAGCCAAAATTAAACTCCTGATCCTCCACCCCTGCGCCCAGCGTAACAGGCTGCGAAACAGCCGCTACCGGTGCACCGCCGGGATCTGTAATCGTTGCAGATAAGGTTCCTTCGATCTCGGAGCTTGTCTTGTTGCTCAGATCGACATAGGCGTTGAGGCTCGCCAGGTTCAGCTCATTATTCACCTTGGAACCGACATATGGGTTGCGCACCTCAACCGAATCGGTCGTGGTAATGAAAACATCCCGCCAAAGTCCCATATTATTGTCGGCCGGTCTTGGCACCCAATCCACCCAGTAGATGGAAAAATCTTTTCCGTAGTCGGATCGCTCTACTGATACGGCAAGGGTATTTTTCGTCACGCCGTCGGCAGTGACATAATCGGTAATATCCAGCTCATACGTCCGGAAGCTGCCTACAATGTTGGAGGAGTCGGCAATCTGATGGCCATTGACCCAGATATTCCCTTTGTACGCAATACCCTGAAAGTTTACGATGATTCTTTTACCCTGCTCCGATTGGGGCAATGTAAAATCTGTGCGGTACCACCAAGGTACTTTAAACTGTTCTTCGTCGATTTTGGACATTCCATCCCCGATATACGGATCTGCTGGAATACCTGGAACACTTCCGTCATTCACGAGGGCGCCCAGTACGGTGCTCGGTACCTGAGTATCGTACCAGCCTGAGGTATCATAACCCGTCGTGGAGATATTTCCGCCGTATGCCGCCTGAATGACGGTTGTACCGTAGGTCGCCTTGGTGGCCGACTGGATTTTCCAGTTGTCTTTGAGCGGATAGACATTGCTTAACGTGACGGCCTTGCTCGAAGAGCCTGGCAAAGGGCCATTATCAACCACTGGTGCTGCATTAACCTTCGTGCTGAGCGGATTGTTAAAGCCGGTAAATATAAGCAATACAGCCATTACAATGTGGTAAGCCTGCTTGAATGATTTGCTTTTTACCATTTCCTGCTTCCTCCTCATTATGGTTCGTGCAAGAGTGCCAAGCCTGCATGCGGGATTATTCCTTCACTCCGCCCGCCGTCATCCCGGTTACGATATGCTTCTGGAAAATGAATGAGATCAGAATTGGCGGCAGGCAAGCCAGCACCCCGCCGGTTGCGATCATTCCATAGTCCACTCCGTTTTTCCCGCTGAATTCAGCAATGGCCACGGGCACGGTTTTGGCATCGAGACTGGACGTAAACAACAGTGCAAAGAAAAATTCATCCCATGCCAGCAGAAACGCGAATATGCAGGTGGACAAGACGCCGGGACGAATAATCGGAAAAATAATAAGCCTGATGGTCTGGAACCGGCTGCAACCGTCCATATACGCAGCTTCATAGAAATCATTTGACAGAAATTTCAAATAACTCTGCATAACCCAAATGACATAAGGAATGACAAAGGTTAAATCCAATAGAATCAAGGTCCATCTGGAATCCATCATGCCGAATTTATTCAGCATCGAAAACAACGGAATCACGATAACGACGGACGGGATCATGTAAGAGAACAGGAACAGGTACAGCATCTTCTGCTTGAATCTGAACCGGTATCTCGCGAAGCTGTGCGCAGCCAGTCCTCCGATAATCAAGGCAAGCAGTGTTGTGCATAAGGCGACAATCAGACTATTGCCCATGGAAAGCCGGAACGTGTACGCCATATCGTTGTCCGAATTTACGAAGATATCGATATATCGCTGAAACGTGACATGGCTTGGAATCCAACGCAGCGGCACCGCTGTCAGATCGACCTGATATGAGATGCTGGAGATAAACAGCCAGAGAAAGGGAGCCAGCGTGCAGAAAGCAACCAGGATCCCGAAAAGATACTGCACCAGCCTGAATCGTTTGCCGCTCCTCATGCCGACTCCTCCTCTGCCTTCAGCACCTTGACGTAGACAAAGGTGATAATGCCGATAATCAATGCAATGAGGAACGAGATCGTCGCGCCTTGTGAAAAATGCATGTTGTTGAATGCTTTGATATAGGCTTGATAGGTGAGCACCTTGGTTCCGTCCGAAGGTCCTCCCATAGTCAAAGCATAGATCAGGTCGAACACCTTGAACGATTCCATCGTCCTCATGACGATCAGGACGAGTATAGTCGGCTTCAGATGGGGAAGCGTCAGAACGAAAAACCGCTGCAGCCGCCCCGCTCCATCCACGCTTGCCGCCTCATACACGGATTTGTTGCTCATTTGCAGCGATGCCAATAGAAAGATTACGACAAGCGGCGTCATCTTCCAGACATCGGCCAGAATGACCATGTTCATCGCAAGCCAGGGCTTGCTGAGCCAGGATTGATAATGCGGAATAAGGTGCAGCTGCGTCAGAAAAGCATTCAATGCCCCGTATTCCGGCTGATAAATCCATTTCCACATCGCCCCGTTCACAATCGTCGGCACGGCCCAGGGCAGGATGATGATGGTGCGCAGGAAAGCAATTCCCCGGATCGGCTCGTTCAGCAGCAGCGCAATCAGCATGCCAAACACCATCTCAAAGCTGATCGAAACGAAAGAGAAATAGAATGTTCTGCCTGCGGATTCCCAGAAACTCTTATCTGTAAGAATCTCGTAGTAGTTTTTCAATCCTACATAATCGCCCATCGATTCAACATTTAACGACATATCATGAAAGCTTAGGATGAACGTATAAATCAATGGGAAGAGAATAATACCGAATACCGCCAGAACAGCGGGAGTGATATTAAGCCAGACGTAGGTTGTATCACTCATTCTTCTCATGGCATTGCCCTTTCTTGACAAATATTAACTCTCTTGAGAAATATCAGTGGCTTTTTTCTGCAATTCATCCAATGCGCTTTGCGCCGTTTTCGACCCGTTCAAGGCCTCGCTCACCGCAACCTGGGCTTCTGTGGAGAATTCTCCGTACCAAGGTACGATTGCACGGTTGACCAGATAGTTGTATTGCGTTTTTGCCAAATTAACAAGCTCAGGATTGGTTGCAACGACATCTTGATCTTCATAGAGAGATTTCCAGATCGGCAGTGCATCCTTGGCATATTTCTTCTGGAAGTCTTTATCCGCGAGGAATTGAATGTACTTCCAGGCCGCATCGGCATTTTTACTGCCTTTGGTTACCGCAAGCCCCATGCCGCCATTTACCGTCGCACTTACCGCTTTGGAAGTTCCCGGGCTGAGCGCAATGCCAACCTTGCCGACAACCTGCGATTTTTCCGTATCATTGTTCGCTGCGTTAAACATATAGGTCCAGTTCAAGGCAAAGGCCGCTTTGCCGCTTGAGAACACGCCTGTTACGTCATCCTCCAAATATTCGAGCGAGTTCGGATTCGTCAAACCGTCTTTAATCGATTGCGCCATAAAATTAATAGCATCCACATTGGCCGGATCGTTAATCGTAATATTTCCGTCTTTTACCAGATGTCCGCCGAACGATTCCGTAATCGAAGTCACGTCGCACACCAGCGCTTCGGATTGCTTCCAGGTTGCAACGAGCGGATAATCCACGATCCCTTTCTCTTTCAGAACTTTGGCCTGGGCCAATAATTCATCCCATGTTGCAGGAGGTGCATCGAAGCCTGCTTTCTGCAGCATTTCTTTGTTATAGAACAGGTAACGGGTATCATTCAGCCACGGCATTCCGTACAATTCATTCTTGTAGGTTACGGAGTCTAGCGCCCCTTGGAAAATATCTGACCGTTCTTCAGCCGGGAGCTTGTCCGAAACGTTCTTGATGATTCCCGCTTCCGCGAATTTCGCAGTCCATGGAGCGTCAATCAGGACGACATCATAGCTGCTTCCGCCGGTAATGATTTTCTGCTCAAGAGATTCATAGGCAACGAAGGTTGGCTCTACCTTGATCGTCGGATTCAATTTCATGAACTCATCCGTCGCTTCCTGAGTCGCCTCCTCGCTGTATCCGGCTTGCTTCATGAAAATGGCCTTCAGTGTGACTGGCTTGTCTGAACTCCCCTCATTGCTGCCTGCATTGGTGCTGGTGTTGTTGGTTCCAGTTGCGGCCGTATTGTCTGCGCTGTTGTTGCCGCTGCTGGAGCATCCGCTTAAAATCCCCACACCTAACATGATTGCGGTTAAAGCGATACCAAGCTTCCTCTTCATCTGACTTCCTCCTCTATTCATTTCCTTGTATTTGTTGAAAAGCGTAAGCGATCGCACCCATCGCACAGGCTTCCTTACCCAGGAGAGCCAGTTCTATCGTGGTCTCAATCGGTGTGGAGATGCTCACTCTTTTCTTGATACCGGGCAAAAAAGGACTTAACCATTCGGAAATTTCTCCCCCAATGATCACTTTCTCAGGATTCATGAAGCTTACAATATTGGAAATGACCGCAGACAAATGCACCATGAAATCATCCACGATCGGAATCACCCGTGTATCGCCGTTAGCATACAGGCTGAAGATCTCCTCTGCGCCATATCCGCTCTTGGCAAGTGCGGTTCCGGAAACTTTATGCTCCAAAGTTCCGAACTTCTCCGCTTCGTTTATCACACCGCTTCTCACTTCGTCCGGCGTAATGAAATAGCCAATTTCACCTGCTGAGAACCGGTGTCCGGTAATAATCGTGCCATTGGCAATAATCGCGCTGCCGAGCCCGTCTCCAATGGAGATGAAGACGATATTGCTTTCATTGGCCCCGGAGCCTGACGCGCTTTCTCCGAACGCTGCGCAATTGACATCATTGTTGAAATACAGCGGGAAAGAAAAATGCGGCTGGAATACCTGCTTCAAATTGACATTCTTATATCCGAGCGCAGGCGAGTCATTGATAAGAATTCCGTTCTCGGCGTCAACCGTACCCGGCAGACCCACTCCCATGCCGATAATTTCATCCTGGCTGATATGCGATCTGTCAATGCACGCCTGAATGAGAGCGACGATCTCCGGAAGCTGCTTCGGAACCGGATGATCTTCTTTGAAGACGATCTCCCCATCCAGATCCGTTATGCGAAGGAGACACTTGGAGCCGCCAATCTCAACCCCGACCCCATACGCCGATTTAGGATTAAATCCAAGCTTCATGCCCCGCCGTCCGCCCTCGCTGGTCGAGCTGCTTAAGCCAAGCTCCGTGACAAATTTCTTATGTATCAGCTCCTCCACGATCAGAGATACGGTGGAACGGCTCAAGCTCAATACCTGTGCTATTTTCGCCCGGGTAATTGGCTGCTTCTCACGAATAAGATTGAGCACAAGCGAGCTATTCACCTGTTTGATCATCTCTAGATTCCCTTTTTTTACCATATGCATCCCCTTTTTATTTGTTAGTTCGTTTGTTTGTTCGATGACAAAACTAACTGGTGACATCAGTATAAAGTCAAATCAAGGAAAGTGTCAACAGAAATTTCGTTTGTTTGTTATGTTTAATAACATCAATCCGAGGATCCAATGAATCATTGCGTAAGAAAAACTAACACCAAATACGACATTAGGCTAAAATATGACAAATCGAAGAGAGCCACCCGCCGTCCTTGGGCAAAAATGGAGGTGGCAACTAATCTATTAGATATCCATTTTTAACTTGTATTTATGTTCATAATTTCATATAATCAGAATGTCGTTTTTTGACATATTTTGTCGCAGTTGATGGTTACATCCATTTCACCCATCAAATTTGTTCGGAGATTTCATGGCATAATTTTTCGCCTGAATATAAATAAATAATCAGGATGGTGTGTAATGGTTACTCAGAGAAGTGTCGGATTGGCAGTTATTTTGTCATTGATCACATGCGGGATCTATGCAATCTACTGGTTTATTGTTTTGACCAATGAAGCGGGCGAACTAAGCGGAGATTCCTCGTTTACAGGGGGCAAGCATTTTCTTCTTAGCCTGGTGACTTGCGGAATTTGGAGCTTCGTCTGGGCCTATCAGGTAGGCAAGCAGGTCGGAGAAGCGCAGCGGCAGCGCGGCTTGATGGTTTCGGATAATTCGCTTATTTATCTGATTCTCACATTTGTCGGCTTGGGAATCGTAGTCTATGCTTTGGTGCAATCCGATGTTAATAAAATGGCATATCGGGCTTAATCCGACAAGGTATCCCAAACTTGCGTGGGGTGCCTTGCTTGGCGCCGGGGGATTTATCTACCTGAAGATATGGCTGCCTGCGACAAATCTCGGGGTCCCGTGCGTATTTCACGAGCTGACGGGGCAGTATTGTCCGGGATGCGGAATAACGAGGAGTGCACTATCCTTGCTGCAATTGGACTTTAATCAGTCTTTCAGATACAACCCCTTGATTTATTTCATTATGCCTCTGTATGCGGCTTATTTGGTCGCAAACAAGAAACAAAAGCCCCGGATAAGCAAGACAATAATGACTGTTATGCTTACGGTAACTGTGGCTTTTGGTATAGTAAGGAATATCCCTCTATTCGATTGGCTGGCCCCAACGGAAGTTTGATGAACATCTTAAAAAGAAAAATAGAAGCTGCTCTTAAGTCATGAATGACTTACGGGCAGCTTCTTCAATTAATCTCTTAAATGGCAGCACCTGTTTCAACTATTTAATCTCCGCGGCACCGCTGGACTTACTTGTGCAAAAATTATTCACTCAATGTGAAACTGGCATTATCGAAATTTCCGATGTACTTAAAGGTCGAACTTCCCGTACCGGTAAGTACAAGATAGACATTTTGAAGTCCGCTCAGCGTTTGGGTCAGCTTGCCTGTTACGGTCTGATACGTGCCCCATCCGTTCGCTGTCGGAGGTGTTGCGATCTTGCCCACTAAAGTACCGTTGGGTCCACCCAGGCGAACTTCAACTGCCGCGTCAGCCGGGCAGCTCGCACTGTTGCCCGAATACTCGACGGACAACTGATTGACGCCCTCGCTGCCGAAATCCATTCGCTTGTAGGCCAGCCATGCGCCATTGAACGTATTGGCGACCTGCTTTCCCAGTCCGCCTTTACCATTTTCCGTTTTCAGCGGCGTGTTGTTATTAAACGTATTGGTTGCCGTTGTCCACTCGTCGTAGCTCTCCAGCTCCAGCTGGGCAAAGTCCGCTCGCGTACTCAACGAAAAGCTGGCATTGTCGAAATTCCCGATGTACTTAAAGGTCGAACTTCCCGTACCGGTAAATACAAGATAGACATCCTGAAGTCCGCTCAGCGTTTGGGTCAGCTTGCCTGTTACGGTCTGATACGTGCCCCATCCGTTCGCTGTCGGAGGTGTTGCGATCTTGCCCACTAAAGTACCGTTGGGTCCACCCAGGCGAACTTCAACTGCCGCGTCAGCCGGGCAGCTCGCACTGTTGCCCGAATACTCGACGGACAACTGATTGACGCCCTCGCTGCCGAAATCCATTCGCTTGTAGGCCAGCCATGCGCCATTGAACGTATTGGCGACCTGCTTTCCCAGTCCGCCTTTACCATTTTCCGTTTTCAGCGGCGTGTTGTTATTAAACGTATTGGTTGCCGTTGTCCACTCGTCGTAGCTCTCCAGCTCCAGCTGGGCAAAGTCCGCTCGCGTACTCAACGAAAAGCTGGCATTGTCGAAATTCCCGATGTACTTAAAGGTCGAACTTCCCGTACCGGTAAATACAAGATAGACATCCTGAAGTCCGCTCAACGTTTGGGTCAGCTTGCCTGTTACGGTCTGATACGTGCCCCATCCGTTCGCTGTCGGAGGTGTTGCGATCTTGCCCACTAAAGTACCGTTGGGTCCACCCAAGCGAACTTCAACTGCCGCGTCAGCCGGGCAGCTCGCACTGTTGCCCGAATACTCGATGGACAACTGATTGACGCCCTCGCTGCCGAAATCCATTCGCTTGTAGGCCAACCATGCGCCATTGAACGTATTGGCGACCTGCTTCCCCAGTCCGCCTTTACCATTTTCCGTTTTAAGCGGCGTGTTGTTGTTAAACGTATTGGTTGCCGTTGTCCACTCGTCATAGCTTTCCAATTCCAGCTTGGCAAAGTCGGTTCTAACGGGTTCATCTCCTGGCTCATCCGGTTCACCGGCACTTAACGTAAAACTGGCATTATCGAAATTGCCCAGGTACGTATAAGTGCCATCGGTCGTGCCGGTAAGTACGAGATAAACGTCTTGAAGACCGGTAAACGTCTGGGTCAAGTCGCCTGTTGCCGTTTTGTAGGTACCCCAGCCGCTAGCTGTCGGAGGTACGGCGATGGTACCGACTAATGTGCCCTCTTTGCTGCCCAAACGAACTTCAACAGCTGAGTCGGGCGCGCAGTTTAAGCTGTTGCTTGAATACTCGATGGACAGTTGATTGACTCCCTCGCTGCCGAAGTCCATCTTCTTGTAGGCCAGCCATGCTCCATTGAAGGTATTCGCAACCTGCTGTCCGCTTTTTCCGCCTTCTGTTTTCAGCGGACTGTTCTTAGCCGGATTAAGTTCCGTCGACCATTCATCATAAGTCTCCAGCTCCAGCTTGGCAAAGTCGTTTCTAATCTTCACGTAATCAAACGTAAAACGGTCGAAGTTGCCGATGTAAGGAAGTGATTGGGTCGTATTTCCATTCATGACAATATACAGATTCTGCTTGCCGGTTAACGTTTTGTTCAATTGCGCATCCGTTGTTTTGTAGGTTCCCCAGCCGCTGCCCGTATTCGGCAGATTGACCGTTCCGACCAGTTCGCCATCTTTAGCTCCCAATCGGATATCAAGCGTGCTGCCTGCAGGTACTTTCGTCGAAGGAGCATCATACTCAACGGTAATGTGATTGGCACCTTCGGTTCCAAAATCGACATTGTCATAAGCGAGCCATGCTCCGGTGAACGTGTTGCTGACAGTCGTGCCTCCATTGTTTTGTTCGGTTTTTAACGGACCCTGGTTAAATTGATTCAGCTCCGACGACCGATCCGTGCTGCCTTCGAACTGAATCGTCAGTCCGTCCTCACCAGGCTCTTCGGGCTCATCCGGTACGTCCGGTTCATCCGTCGGCAGCGGAATCGGCTCCGGAAGCGGTTCTTCTTCGCCCGGCGGCTTCGGATCCGGATCGGTCACCGGCTCCGGCTTCGATTCAATCGGCTCCGCCAACCATAGCGAATTGTAGATGTTGCCGTCGTACGCATCTACCAGGTAGACATTCACCTGATATTTGCTTGCATTGACGTTGAAAATATTCGAAAGCTCGAAGCTTCCGGTGTCCACAGGCACAGCGCTGGACATCAGGGCCTTCTCATCCTGATCCATCAATTGAAAGACCGCAACTGCCGAATCGGCATAGCCGCCCTTCAATGTGCCTTTAATATCTACAACCATGTTTCCGTCCCGTTTGATATCGGCCTGGAGATCAAAAACATCCCACTTGACGTCAGAAGTATAGGCGGCGTCCGATACCAGCACTTGTCCGGCCGTTTGACCCAGGTCTTTATTGGCCTTGACTCTTACCTGAATCTTGCCTGCCTCGAAATCCAGCGGACCTACGGTCAATGGATTCGCAGCAGCCTGTTTCCAGGTTAAGCCTCCGTCGGTGCTGTATTCGTAATCGCCTGCCTGTTCGAATCCAGGAACAAACGTCCATCCGAAGGTATTGGCTTTATCGTCCACTACAGGAGCGGTCGGCGCAGCCGGCTTCGCCATTTGCTTAGCCGCATCGAGACTGAATTCGAATGCGATATCCGAGCTGTTCGCAGCAGCCTGGTGAACCTCTGCGGTCAATACATTTGTACCCTCCACCAGATAGGACGGATCTATGATATAGCTGTTCCGGTCCCGTTCGTCATTGACGGTCGCATTCGCTATGGTGCCGTATGTCGCATCGCCCAGCGGCATATTCGTCCGGATAATTTCATGTCCATTCAAATATACAACAGCTCCGTCATCGCGGATGAGACTGGCATCCAGTTCGGTGATATCCTTCACATCTGAAGCCTCAAAGGTTTTGCGGAAGTACGTGGTCGTATACTTGTTGTTCGTATCCGGACCGTAGCTTACCTTGGTCTTCACTTTATTGTAGTTATCGTAACCGAGCATCGCCGGCCCGGAAGCCCAGGCGCTGTCGTCATAAGCCGCAGTTGTCCAGCCATTGCCGGCATACTGGCCTTGATCGTAATACTTCCATTCCGATCCCTCGGAAATGAGCTCTTGATGAGTCAGCGTATCATCAATATCTGCCGAGAAATCCGTTGTCGGCGGAGCTGCGCTGGCTACAGCGCCCCAGCTCATATTCGGCTGCGAACCCATTTGGAATTCAAGGGTGCCGCCTGCCATAATATCATCGTAGTTGATCCAGGCTTGATTGAAGTTCTTGCCGCCAAGCGCAGCGGACTGGATAAAACGATTGTCGCTGGACACATTGTTGGCCTTGATCGTAAAGCTTTTGCCATTGTCCAGATGCAGTGTCATCTCGGAGAATATAGGCGAACCGATCAAGTAATACGGGTCTCCCGGATTTCCGGGGTACAAGCCCATGGCGCTGTACACGAACCAGGAAGCCATTGCTCCTGCATCATCATCCATTGATTGGATATACCCTTCCGGATCATCGCGGTAAATACGGGTATTCATCGGATAAGCGTACAACCCGTGGTTATGGTATTTCTGGGTAACCACTTCCGTCGTATATTCTCTCGCATAATATTGGGTCAGATAAGGATAACCCAGATAATCGAACATATACGGCACATTCAAATCCGTTTCATTGACAGCCATGTATTCATCGATGTCGAAGAAGTGCTTCAGCTCCTTCGCCATCTCCGTCTTGTCGCCGATCAGATCGGCGAGCCCGTTGAAATCCTGCGGAACAAACCAGCGGTATGTCCAGAGATTCCCTTGGTAGGCATATTTGTCAACCTGGGTAATATCCCCTTTGTTGACCGTTGTCGCGTTAGGCGTGAAGAAACCGCGTTTAACGCCTTTCTCGTCCACTTGATCCGGATTCCAGAGATCCTTGTAGGACAAGGCAATATCCTTATATTTCTCATACGTTTTCTTATCTCCGGTCATGGCGGCAAGCTTCATCGGGAAAGAAGCGCTGAACGCTTTTTCCATTCCGCTGGAAATATCACCGTTGTTTACCGCGTAGTTGTCGGTATCCACCGCCATTCCTTTAAGCGCTTTGGACACGTCGAAATCATCAAGACCTTTCGAGTAGGCATCGAGGATTACGGCGCCGTTGAACTCGTTTCGTACAGTCGGACTCGGCCAGTATCCGTCACCCCACTGCGTATAGGAGCCCCTTGTATCGTACACATCCACCATGGACTTCACCATGTTCTGATATTTCTGCGGGTCAAGCAGCGAATACAGGGAATATTTGCGGAAATCATCCCAGGTGGACCAGCCGTTGTAGTATTCGAAGTCGTCGCCGAGCTCCGACGCCTGGCGGATCGTGTTCTCATCCCTTCCCGCACGGAATGTTCCATCCGAGCTGGTTACATTATTCGGGTGAAGGAAAGAGTGGTACAGCTGGGTATAAAATACCGTTTTGTTCTCTTCATTGGAGTCCGTGATTTCAACCTTGTTCAGCACGTCGCTCCAAATGTTTCGGGCTTTCTCATGCTGGGCATCGAAATCCCAGCCTTCAACATCGTGATCGCGTTCGTATTTGGCCTGATCGACACTGATCGTCGACAGACCTACTTTCGCTTGAACCACTTTGTTGTCTGCCGTATTGAAGTTCACCCAAACTCCGCTGTTCGAACCGGTGCGCGTAGGCACGGCTCCCGTCGCGTCGCCCTGCCAGGACGTGTAGGAGTCAAAATCGTGATCGAACTGAATGGAATAATACATGGTGTAATACCCATGTCCGCACACATTCTTCGATTGGATCATACCGGAAATCTCGTTGTTGCTCGTAACGGTCAGGTTGGCATCTACCATCCCGGCATAAGAGTTTGAGAGGTCAACCAGCACAGAGCCGGTATTGTTCTCAGGAAACGTATAACGGTGAAAGCCGACGTTTTGCGATGCAGTGAGTTGAACGTCAATTCCGGACCCAAGCTTCACGGCATAGTAGCCGGGAGAAGCTTCCTCGCTGCTTTTATCATACGGCTGTTTATACTGATTGCTGTCTTTCGTAAAAGCCCTTGTTTCCGGCATCATCAGGATATTGCCTCCTGCGCCGCTGCAGCCTACTCCGCTGAAGCGAAGGTGCGAGAATCCTTTGATAGCTTTATCCTGATAGTAGTATCCGCTGAACGCTCCTCCATCACTGTCAGGGCCCAGCGAAACCAGACCGAAAGGAGTGGTTGGACCCGGATTCGTCTGTCCGTTGTCGCCCAGTGTGTTAATGAAGGGGTCCACGTAATCCACAGGCTTGAGGTTAGTCGCAGGATACGCGGGCGACTGTCCGGATTCCACCCCGTATACTTCCAGTTCATACAACCGGACTGTGTTATTGTCATATGCCGCCTTATCGATATAAAGTCTGACGTACTGGGCAGAGAACGCCTGCTCTCCCGGTAAATACCGGTCGACGATCGTCTGCACATTGCCCGTCACGACATCAACATCTTCCCAGGTCTCGCCGTCCGTACTCTTCTGCAGACGAAAATCCTTCGTATTCCAGAACGGGCTGTTGGTATTCTCGCTGATTCCGGCGTTCTTCATCACCCATTCGTTAATCGTATAGACCTGGCCCAAATCCAGCTCCAGCCATTTCTTGGCCGTTGTGGAATTGTCGCACCACTTCGTGTTCGCCTTGCCGTCGACAGCGAAGCTTGCAGCCTCATTAGCGTTGCACTGCCCTGAAGATGTGGCGGTCGCATTCAAAGCCACGTTCCTGGTCTCAACTGCCTGCGCATCAACAGGCGCCGCCGAAACGGCGCTCCAGGTTAACGGCTCCAGCATGCCATACAGGAACAACGCCGTCATTACAATTGAAATAAGCTTTTTCCACATTGCGATTGGGTCCTCCCGCTTTCGTTTTATAAAGAACCGTTCGGCAGCAGCCGATTGATCATGACCGCCACTTCAGCACGAGTTACCGATTTCCTCGGATTGAAATGAGAGCCGTCTCCCTGGATCAATCCTTTCGACCAGGCTTCATTAACAGAAGCAGCGGCCCAAGCGGCGATCCCGTTCACATCCGTAAAGGAAGGCTTTCCTTTGTCCGATCCGGCAAGGTCAAAATACTTGGCCGCACGAACAAGCGCTACAACCGCTTCCTGACGCGTAATCTTTGCATCCGGTCTGAATGCTCCGCCATAACCCTCGACAATGCCAAGCGATGCCGCGTTTGCAATCGGTTCGCTGTAGTATTGATTGGCTGCCACATCCGTGAACGGATTGGCTTCGGCTTTGACCGTCACTTTGCCCGTCCACTCAATCTCCCTCATAATCATGGTGGCGAACTCTGCGCGGGTGATGCTCCGGTTCGGCTCATAATGGTGCTCGTCCACACCATTGACAATATGCTTGGCAGTGAGCGACTTTACAGCTTGCTCCGCCCAATGCCCCGCCAAATCCAAAAAGATTTTGTTATATTCAAGAATCGTATAATACGAGAAATGCTCTGCCGTGAACGTGAACATGCCGCTGCTGAGGGTGCCCCCCACATATTCAGCTTGATCGCCATTCACATAATAGACGCCGGCAAGATCGGAAGAGATCGATTTCGCCTGTTCGTCCGTCAGCTTCATCGTGACGACAGCAGGCTTGTCCAGGTCATGAATATCGACGACCTTCCCTCCGGAAATCACTTCAATTTCGACGGAGATGACAGCTCCAGTCGAAGTATAGTCAGGATTGGACTGAAGCGACTGTTTAATCATGTTTTTAGCCTCATCCGTCTCAACCGTGTTCAGCACAATGCGGACCCGCGACAGCAGCTCGTTCGAAGCCGCTATGGAGCCGGCCGGGAAACGGACCGTACGGTTGCCGGATATGACGATCAAATCCAGGTTTTTATCCTTCAGATCCTGTAAGGATCTTGCAGGAAACTCCAGAGCACTGCCGGCTTCACCGGCCGATGCTGGCAGCTGGATCGTTACAGAGTCAGCTGCCTGCTGTATCGCTTTGGTCATTGTATCGCTGCCAACCACATAGCGCCCGTCTTTATCCAGCACCGGTTGAACGGTGGAGCCAGCCGCAGTGCCTGCATCGGACGGGATAGTAGCACCCGTCGGAGCGGTACTGCCATTTGAGCCGCTTCCCTGATTTCCGTTATCCGGTCCTTCAGGGTCGCTCGGTCCTTCAGGGTCGCTCGGTCCTTCAGGATCGCTCGGTCCTTCGGGATCATCCGGTTCATTTGGATCACCAGTTCCATCCCCAAGCTTCTCGACTACCGAGAACGTCTTGGTTTCCGTCAGGCCGCCGCTGCCGGCAACTGCCTTATAGACGCCAAATGGAGCAAGATCCGCGTCCTTGGGAATCGCCACCTTGACGGAATAGCTGCCATTCACAGGAGTTATAACATCAATATAAAATACCGTCTGATTGGGAGTTACTATCTTAACCACAACATCGTTCGCATTGCTCGAAGCCATCCCGGAAAGCGTGATTTCACCGCCGCGAAGGACTTCATTCCCGCTCAAGTTGAGCGAGAATGAAGCCGCTGCGTAGCCTGAAACCGGTGAGAGCGCGAAGAACAACGCCACAATGGCCGCCAAATATCTTTTCACCGTATCCAGTCCTCTCTATTCTATCCGTTATTGAAGCACAAGAGGCTTCGCCAATCGTTCCGGTTTGGCAAGATCACTGTTGAATTGATTAAATACAAATACCTTCACCTTATATTCCGATCCGGTTTTGTTGAAGTATTGGGAAATTGTCGACTTGGTCTGCTTAAGCGGGACGGCATTGATCAGAACCGGCGTTTCTCCATTTAGCAGCTCAAACACCACATAAGCGTCCCCGCTGTACTCGGCCACCTTCTCCACCTCAACGCTGACCTGAATTTGATCCCCGGTTCTCTTGGTGTCGCCTGTCAGTGTATAGGTGCCCTCCATGCTGCTTACCGTGAACGGCTTATTCGAAGCAAGCGTCAGACCCGCGGCAGTGCCTGCGGCTTCGTCCGCCGCAACGCGCACCACTACCGAGCCCGCGGCATAATCATGATCTCCAACCGGCTGCGGATTTGCAGCTGCAGGCTGCCAGCTTGCTCCGGCATCCACACTGTATTCGTAATCTGCCGGTTCGGCAAATCCGGGGACGTTCGTCCAGCCGAATGTATTATTTAAGTCATCCACCACCGGAGTAGTCGGTGCCATCGGCGTCTGGCTTACGATGCTTGCTTCCGAATTATCCCGCTTGTCGACAGCGGTCACTGCGAACTTGTAGACTTGTCCCGGATCTGTGCCCTCTACCGCATATTGATAGCTTTCCTGGCCATCAACCGCCGGAATGTAAACACTCCAGTTCCCCAGCTTGCCGTCGGCCTCATAAATTCTGTAGCCTCTGACCGCGTCCTCCGCGCTCACATTCTTCGGTTTGTCCCAGGAGAGGACCGTCTTCCCGTCATCGTTCTTGACCGCGGTCAATTTCTCGACCGGATCAGGTCTGCCGTCATTCCGGACAATGGTATACGTATCGAACGGGTTGTCCTCGCCGGATTTGTAGGAATCGATGGTGATGCTGTTCTCTGTCATCCGGATGCCCGAATAGATCGCGATTCTCGGCTGCTCAAACTTCGCCGCGTAATAGCGGTCAACATTTGGCATGACATCGTAAAACTTGGTAGCCGCGGAATTGTTGATCATATACAGCGTACCGCCTGGATTCAACGGGTTGCCATTCTCGTCCATATCAATATCCGCAACGGGCTTGTCCCCGTACATCTGATAGGATCTCATGAAAGTATGGTCATGCCCCTGAAGAACCACATCGATCCCGAGCTCGTCGAAGACAGGGTAGAGCATCTTTCTCATCTCCAGAATATCGCTGTCTTTCGCGTGGTTGCCGACCGAATAGATCGCTTTATGGAAGGTTACGATCTTCCATTTTTTATCTGTTTCGGCCACTTCTTTTTTCAGCCATTCCAATTCCTGCCGGAACGACTCCTTCTGCCTGTCATCCCAGGCGATATCCATCGTGTTGAGCACCATGATGTGGGCGTCGCCGTAGTCGTACGAATACACGCTGCCCGGCGGCAATGGATTTTTGATCGAATCGTTCGGATAATTGAAGTGATAGTAATAGTTATCGTTATAAGGCCCTTCGTGGTTGCCCACCGCAGCCATCAACGGCAAATTCATCAGCATATCCTGCGGCTTTCCAAAATAATCGAGCCACTGGGATTCCAGGGAGCCGGCATCCACCTGATCGCCGGTCATCACCAGAAACTTCGCATTCGGGAAATCCTCCAGGCCATTCTTTAAGGTGTTGGCCCAGACTGTATAATCCTGCGAGTTGGAGCCTTGCGAATCTGTCATATACAGAAATTCATAGCTGTTCTCGTTATCCCCTTCGGTCGTGAAGGTTCCGGCCGCGCTCCAGTTGCCGTCGCTTCCCACCCGGTACTTATAGGCCGTTCCCGGGGTCAGGCCGTCCGCCAGCACCTTGTGGCTGATAAACGAGCCGTTCGTCGAATTGGTGATTTTAAGATTCAAGGCTTTGGTTTCCTCCGGCTTGCCGGTGAAACGGAGCGCCTTGGCCGAGTCGAAATCCTGATCGGCCGGCACAACCTCCACAATGCTGTCCATAATGTTGGCCGGCGCGTTTTGCGGTACCTCATAGCTCGTATACCAGGCAAAAGCGCGGTTCGTCATCGGACTTCCATTGAATGACATCGCGATGGCGATCGGCGAATAATCCACCAGCTCGGACAGATTGACCGGAGCAAGCTTGAAGCTTCCGGCAGCCGTTCCATCGGCGTATTGCAAGCCGCCTTGTCCGTCATACTCCAGGCTCACGGCCTGATTGGGCTTGATCGCTTCCGCCAGATGCAGCCTCAGCTCGGACGGATCCGCCCCCTGCTCCGCGCTTTGAATCGGAATGGGCTGACCGTCGGCCGTTGCAGTAAAGTGCTGCGGCAATGCGCCAGGAAGTGCATTCAAATTCGAGCTCATGGAAAGCAAAATGTCGAGACCGTCCTTGGAGACGCTGGCCGCTGCCGGTCCCGTGTAATCCGCCGGCAGATAGAACGCCGAGCTTGGCACAATATCCTTGGCCATGCCTGGCGCGGACCAGCGCAGATACAGATTGGAACCGCCCGAGTATTCGAAATACTCGATTTTAAAATTGTATTTCTTCCCGCCTTCCAGCGATATTGGAGTGCCCGTCTGCTCCAGATCCCAATCATTGACCCAGTGATCAATAACAAGCTGATCGTCGACCCACAGACGGAAGCCATTGTCGCCGATCATGTAGAACGTATAGTCGCCCGTTTGCGGCGGCATAATTTGGCCCGTCCAGCGGGCATTGGAATGATCCGCCTGTCCGGTCCAGTTCTGCAGCACCGGATCCAGATTGGTAAAGTTGATCTGCGGGTCTATCGTCTTCGCCTTCAGATCCTTGAAGCTGAAATCTTCGTTGCCTGTATAATATTCACCGATCAAGCCATGATTTTCACCAGCGGCAAGCGGCGCAGCCTCGGCAGCGGCAGGTTCGGAACCCGTGTGCCCAATGGCCTGAAATTCATAGATATTGGCGGCATAGAGAGCGGTCGACGAATCCGCCTCTCCCGGATCGGTGATGCTCAGCTTGAAATATCTTGCCGTAACCGGAACATCCAGATCATGAGTCGTCATGCCGTATGTATTATCTGTAACGGTTACTGCAGGAGTCCAGCTCTCATCGTCATCACTGGTCTCAATTGTATAATCCCGTGTATTGTAGCTGTCCGGTTCTCCTGCCGCGCCCGCATGGGCGAGTACAAACTGATGAACCGTCACTTCTGCGCCAGCGTCAATTTTCAGCCAATAAGGGTTTGCCTCACCGGGCAGATTCTTGTCACCCTCGAACATCCATTTGCCGCTCTCCATATCGCCGTCAATTGCACGGGATGGTGCGACCTCCTCCGACATGTATCCATTCGCGGTTGCCGTTACCCCGGCTTCAGCAAAGACATTCGTTGAGGAAGGCTCCGCATTTGCCGGGCCATACAGAAAATAGCCTGCGGAGAACAACGAAGTACAAAGCATGATGGCTGCAAGCACGCGGGTTGTCAGCGCGAAACTCCTTTTCACTTCTCTTTCCCTCCCAATAAAAATATATTGATTCCAATAGATCAATATAGGGATTCATACCGATACTTTCAATTCATGTTGTGTTAAGCGAAAGTCAATTCTATGTAAACTGGGGAAGCTCCATCTCCCGCAGATTGTAAATTTTTTCTTGCTGACAACCGCCTCATGGCCTCAATTCTCCTTATATTTGTAAGAAAGAAAATTCTTTTGTATAAATAGTCCCACCCCTGCGGGCTTTGTGGTATTTCTATTGCTTTCAGTCGCGCGGGCAATGGTATCGCTTTACCGAAATCTTGCGAAGGATGCGTCAGGAAATTAATGGTTGTCCGGGTTTTGTTAGCTCTGTGTAAAAATTAACTGGAATTTACCCCCTTTTTTGGAGGCTCGCCAGCAGAAAAATATGATTTTATTTTTGTAAATATATCGTTTTTGTGAATTAAATGATCATAAAAAAGACATTTTTAATCAAATCGGATTGAAAGTCTCTTTATAGTTGGATTGCGGGAAGAATCGGCTATCATCCTCCCGGCGCCTTTTGCATAGCAAAAGCAGGCATCTTTTGCACCAGATAAGTGTGCAAAAGATGCCTGCTTGATTTCGTTCCTTCCCGAAATCCTGCCAATGCCGGGAGGACACTTTATAAGCGCCCCAGCTTATCCGGGTTGCGGATCATATAAATATTGCGGATCAAATTACCCACGACATGCATAAGTCCAACGGCTTCGATGCCTTCGCCAGAATGGACAACAAGCCCTGTTTGGCCGTTGATATCCCTTATCTCGATACGCATGCCTCCCTCATAATGGGGAGCCTTGCGAATGAGACCGAGAAGGAATCTTGCGACAAAATCGCTTGATGCGATCGGGTGGACGGCGGCGAACGCTTTTCCTCCGCCATCGGAAACCAGCACGACATCCTTGGCGAGCATGGCTATGACCGAATCCACATTATTCTGCTCGAGGGCCTCCAGAAACTGGCGGACCCACTCTTCGCCTGCAGCTTCAGAATGGACCGTCTCATCCGGACCTATTCCCATCTTGCCGCGCGCACGGCTGAGCAGCTTGCGGCAGTTCGCATCGCTTTTGCCCACAATCCCGGCAATATCGGGATATCCGAGGCCGAGCGCTTCACGAAGCACGAACACCGCCCGCTCCGACGGAGACAGCTTTTCAAGCAGCACCAGCATGGCATAAGATAACAGCTCACCGCGGACAACCGATTCGAACATTTCATCGTCTGTAGGAATGGGCTCAGGGAGCCATTCTCCAAAATACCGCTCCCGCCGCTTGCGGGCCGACTTGTTCAAATCGCGGGCTCGGTTCGTTACCATTTTGCACAGATAAGCTTTCGGCTCCTCAGCCAAACCTTCCGGCTTCACGTCATACACCTTCACGAATACATCCTGCACAACGTCCTCCGCATCGGAAGCCGATCCGGTCAGCTGATAAGCAAGCGCAAACAGCAGCCCTTTATACTGCGCATATAACTCCTGCACCTTACCACTTCCAATCTGGTCCTCTACAGCTGATTGCCTTATTTTATCACTCGCCGAATCCGAAGTGAATGTTCTCATGGGCCAGCCAAGCTTTGCCGATCAGAATCACCTTAAATCAGTTTGCATACACAACGATTTACGGTTTTTTTTGTGACAGTCTTTCATTGGTAAGGACCGCCGCGTCGAATCTACAGTTTGAACGTCCAATATGGTAAGATTGTGCTATCCGCAACTTCCCCCCTGATTCGACTTTTTCAGCCCTGCCAATAAACTATAATGATAATGGGGAAAAAGATTATGGGATCCCAAATTACGATGTATATTTCGTTGATCGCGACTTCGGGCGTACTTTGCATTTTTCTAGGCTTCTATGCGTTTTTCAAAAAACAGGAAATACCCGGTGCGCGTACGTTTATCATCTATATGACGGTACAGGCCATTTATATATTCGCTTACGCCTTCCAGATGTCAAGCACCACGCTCGCAGCGATCAAAGGGTGGACGATTGTAGAGTATATCGGAATCTCGTTCGCCCCTGTGATTGGCCTGATGCTTATCCTGCGATACATAGACAGGCCGATTTCACGCATGACCGCGGCGCTGCTGTTCGTTATTCCCGTCATTACGCTTGGGATGGTGGCAACCAACGACTTCCACCATTTATTCTATAAATCTCTGGAGCTCAGAGCAGGTTCTCCGCTTCACGCAACCGATGTGGTCATCGGAGAGTGGTATATTGTGCATGGGGCTTTCACATTCGGATGCTTGCTCGCCGGAGTCGTGCTGCTTGCCAGGGAATGGAAAGCAACCAAGAAAGCCTACCGCAAGCAGCTGGCGACGCTCATCTGCGGACAGTTCATCCCCATGATATCCGCTTTCATCTATCTTATGGGGCTGACGCCCGAGGGCATGGACCCTGTACCTCTCGTTGTCTGCATCACGTCCTCGATGTACATATGGGCGATCGTAACGACGAGGATGCTGACAATTGTGCCGATTGCCAAGGAAAGCATTTTTGAAAGTATGCGGGAAGGGGTAATCGTTCTGGATTCAGCGGAGCGGCTTATCGATTTCAATGGCGCCGTAAGCCGAATGCTTCCGGGGCTGAGCATCGGGATGATCGGCAGAAAGCTGGATGAAGGCTGGACGCGGCTGACAGGCTCGCCTTTTCCGGATATACAAAGCACGGACAGTGTGCAGGAAGCCAGCATCAGGACGGAGGACGGCACAACCGCTTACTACCAGATCCGCTCCTCCGTGGTCAGAAGCCGCGGCGGCGAACGGGCGGGAAGCCTGCTCATGCTGATCGATGTGACAGAACAACGGCTGCTCCAGGACCAGCTCAAGCAGCTCGCTTACTACGATGGCTTGACCAGAATCTATAACCGCACGCACTTTATCCAGCAAAGCAAGGAAATCCTGCTGCAGGCCCATCTCCAGGATCAGCCCGCGTCATTTATATTGTTTGACATCGACCACTTCAAGCAGGTCAACGACACCTATGGACATGAAACCGGCGATCAGGTGATCGTGCATATGGTGACGGTCTGCCGGCGGGTGATCACGCAGGATATGCTGTTCGCCCGTTACGGGGGCGAAGAATTCGTGCTGGCTCTGCCCTCCTCTACCCTTCAGGAAGCCGGCTGGCTGGCAGAGCTGGTCCGGACCAGTCTGGAGAACGAGCCCCTGGTCACGAATCACGGGACGATTACGGTGACCGCCAGCTTCGGCGCCGCGCAATCCTTCGAGCACGGCGATACGCTCGAATCGCTGCTCAGGGCCGCGGACGCGGCGTTGTACGAAGCCAAAAGAGGCGGACGCAACCGGGTAGAATTGGCGCAGCAATCCTCCCCCGTGTCACTCTGGTAGATTGGCTGTAGCCGTTCGTTCAGATGCATCTCCCCTGGCAATCCGGGTGCGACGCTCGTTCCATGGCTCATTCTATGCTGATGCGAGATCACAGCAGATCCACATATCGATCTTATCCGAAGCTTGGGTTTCCACAACCAAAACGCCATATGCGATCCAGTGCTCCGCTCCGCGGGATATTCAAGCTGTCCACACTGATCATGGAAGCTGGATCTGCCCCGTGCTGCGGGTGGCCGCCACGATCTGCCATATTGATACGATCCGGCAATCGCGAAGCGTTCATGCCGCTTAGAATAATGATTGCGAGCAAGGCGGCAATGGACAGACTTACGATTGCCGTTCTCACAAGCCTCTGGCGATGCGATTGGATTGGCGGGAATGCTCCACTTGCGGCTATACGTTCATAGACTCTCGATTTCTTATACCATAGAATGGCAGCACAGACCCCGAATCCGCTCCATATCAAAAACAATGTTCCAAACCGGAGCGGCGATTGCGAGAAGAGCAGCATATGCAGGCAGTTGACGACAGAGGCTATAAAAGCCGCGGCGAACGGAATGGTAATAACCGGATCGAAAAGCCGCAAACGAAGGTTTCCCGGCAGCAGCCCTTCCATGGACGGGGCGGAGTCGGCAGCCGCTGCATTAATGAACGGCAGCGAGAATGTGAAAATGGCGGCAATGGATAACAGAAACAGCGGAAGCTGGATCATAATTTTATCCTCCACGTATGCCCAATCCGTCGACCACAGCATAATGGCCGCCCCCGCTTTGATCCCGGTCATCGCGATCGCCGTGTACAGCCATAGATGGACCTTTCGGATATTGGAGCGCAAAGCGGCCTCTGTTTGCGAACGAAGCAAGCCTTTGGCTTTTGCATAAGCCATCCACCAAAAAAACACAAGTAAAAAAGTCATCTCATATTCAATCAGCAGCCAGATTCTCATAGCGGTTGTTCTCCTTCGTTTCGGTTTGATCATTAGTGTACGAGACGAATGTGTAGAACAGTTGGAGAACTCATGCTTTTTGTATGGAGGGACCGTATTAGACCGTTTCTATCGCGTTGGCACGAGAGAACGGAAGTCGTCAGGAGCGGGACTTAAGTCTTGCGATTGCCCGGCAAATCGTGATTGCCCACGGAGGGGGGATTGAAGTCAAGAACGCCGTCGGAGGCGGCGCTGAATTTGCGGTGTTGCTTCCGGAGAAAGTCTGCTTTGTCACAATCAGGCTTTAATTAAACCAGGGATGCGGCACTCCCAATATAACGACCAAATCGTGACGGCCGAGAGTCAATGGTCCATTCATGCACCGGCACTTCGTCTCAGCCTGCTTTCGGCAGAAGAATAATAATCTCTGTCCCAATGTTTTTCTCGCTGGTTACCCGAACTTTGCCGTGAAAGGACCGGATTATTTGAAAACTGATCATCATGCCTAATCCTGTTCCGCTTTTTTTCAGGGAATAAAAGGGTGAACCAAGCCTGTCAATCTCCTGTTTTGTCATACCGATCCCTTGGTCTTTAATGCTGATTTGTATCTGTCCATCGCCCGTTGGGGCACAGCTTGCCCAGACCGTTCCCCCATTGGGCATGGACTCAATGGCATTTTTCAAGATATTGACCAAGCATTGATTCAATTTTTGGGGAACCGCATTTGTCCAGCAATCATCATTGATATCCGTAGTGACCGCAACATTTTGAGATGTCGTGTAGCTGTCGAGTATATTCAGGATACGCTGCAGCAGATTTCCCACATTTACTCTTTCCGTGCAGTTTGTTGAGGGTTTTCCGAATAACAGCAGGTCATTGATAATTTCGTTCGCACGGTCCAATTCTTCAATGGATAACCGGATATATTTCTTCTTTTGATCCGTTAGATCAGGCTCGTTCAGAAGCTGAAGAAAACCGCGGGTAACCTGCATGGGGTTCCTTATTTCATGTGCGAAAACACTGGTTAAATCACTGATGACCTGCAGCTTCCCCGCGTTTTGCACCTCTAATCGGAGCTGATGAATCTCTTTCATATTTTCGTTCAAGGTGGTGAAGAACCAGATCACGAGCAATATAAAAGCTAGGTGAACAGCCTGTACGCCAAGGCTTTCCCACGAAACATTTCTAAGCGTACAAAACCAGGTAATGCCAACAAGCGTATAGAAAAGAGAAAGAAATATGGCAATTTTGACCTTCTTGGCTTTTTTTGCTTTTTCAAAGGGCTTTTGGAAATATAATATGACCGGCATAGTGGTTAGCAGAGCAAGAACTGTCGTATAAAACCCGGTGTCAAATCCAATATAAAGCCGATATAGGATGACAAGAACTGCCAGGATTACACCTGTTCCAAATCCACCGTATAACGTCCCCATCAGCAGAGGAACGATCCTTAGGTCCAATCGGTAATTTGAAGCAATCGCGGGAAAGGACATGCAAAATATAAGCGAGAGTCCCCATAAAGCTGACAATACCAACCTCTGAGTTTTATCATTCTTTAGCCTGTCGTTGACAAATGTATGGTAAATAAACATAGGCAGTGCTATAAGCGTCAGCTGCAGCACAAAATCCTTTATTATCGTCATGTTCTTTACCTGCCATATTCTCGAGTAATAAAACTCAGTTCTTCTATCTAAGTTTAGATTTTCAACATAAAGAGGCATATCTCCTGCATTTACAGGCGTAAAACTATCAATTCTATAAGGTCAAAAAAAATGCCCATCAGGTCGATCAAGACCTGACGGGCAGCCTCTGCTCCTCATCATCAATTTAACGCGGCATACTGCCGTCCCACGGCAGCCCGAATAATGCGGTAAGTGCCGGCAGCAGCTCATAGAACTCCGATTATCGATGTCTGTCTTAAGCCCCTCATATCCGGACAGAAATGAAACCCATGACAGATAATGGTGCACTTCCTCTGGCAAAGGCAAGCCCGTTCAGTCATACCGCTTCTCATACTTGCTGAATTCTCCCATGGAATTGGAGGCCAGCCCTATATATTCATAACCGCAGCTCCGGTAGAACCGGTTCAGCACCGGATTATTCGCGATGCAGTCCAGTCGGATACGGTCCTTGCCCGCAAAATGAATGCCGGAGCCGGCCCAGCGTACGATAGCTTCGCCCAGATTAGTACCCGCAGCTTCCCGATTGATATTAAGGCGGTGCAGATAGACGGAGGATTCATGACCCTCCTCCCCCCACAGCTCCCGGTCCCAGGCGCTCTCCTTCAGCATAAGCATGACCATGCCCGCCAATACTTCTCCCTGCATGAAAATATAAACCTCGCCGCGCTTGATAGCCTCCGGTGTCCGGTGGGAATCCTCGCCCTGCAGCAAGCCGCTCCACTGCGTGGAATTTTTGCTGCGCAGCCATTCGGCCGTGCGGACGAGCAGCTGCAATACATCCTCCGTATCCTCCGATTTGGCCTGGAAAACATTGATGTTCCCTTGAATGACTCCGATTGAATCCGTACGCGCAAATGATGGCACCGTCATATTCCTCCTCTTAAAGCAAGCCTGATTATGGCTTCAGTTTATCAAAATAAACAGGTTTGCGTAATGCTCTGTCCTTACCATTTATCCCCTCTGCCCAATCATCCTGTCGAACCGGAGTTCCTCCAGCAAAAAAAAGAGCGAATTGCAGCACTGATTCCGTCAAGCATGACGGGCAAAGACAAATAAAAGCCGGACATCAGGCTGCCGCAGCAGTCCAAGTCCAGCTCTAATGGTTAACTCCAATTCTACTCTATCAGTTGACCATCTATCTTCCGGACCGTTTCCAGGAGCGTTCGGTCATCCCCTACGTTTCCAGGGAAGACGATATAAGGGACTCCGGAAAATTTCGCTTCTTCACCGGTCAGCCAGACCGGCACGCCCGCAGACACTTGACCGAGCACTCTCGCTTTGCGGATGTTCAATCCTTTCGTCGCGACATCGCTTGCTGTAATCCCGCCTTTTGCGATGATGAATTTGGGGATGACCTGCAGGGAGCGCACGATCTCCACGAGGGCCGCGGATACCGCCTGGCTGATTTTCAGGTTCTCCGCCTTGTTGCCCGCTGCTACGAGTTTGCGGCTGCTGTATACCGCGACATTTTGCCCCTGAGCCAGCCGCTGGTTCGCCTCGGAAATCAGCCGGCCCAATTCGCCCACCCGCTCACGAGGCTGCAAAATCCGCCCCACTTCCATTTCCAACGGGAATATGTCGGTGCCGCTCAGCAATTGCACCAGCTGGCGCGTGGTCTTCTGCACATAGGACCCGACAACAACCAACCCGCCACGGGATTCCTGTCCCTTCGCCGTCAGCCGCTCTCTTGGCAGATAGTCCAGATGCCCGATGCCCCCGTACGATTTAACGAAAGAGGCTCCGGTCCGGAAGATGAACCTTTTCCCCTGCTTCTCTGCCTGCAAGAGCGCCACGGAAAGAACATCGAGATCCTCATAGGACATGCAGTTGATGATCACCGGCACATTTCCTTCAACCCGGAGAAGAATCTCTTCTACTGCGGCGGGCCCCCGGCGAAGCTGCTCCAAGGTGATGACCGTACAATCCTCCGGCTGAATCCGTCCCTCTGTTTTTTCCGCGACCCATTCCGTCAAATCCCCATGTTCATAGCCAAAGACCTTGTCTTGGGCAAACTCGGTTTGATGAACCGGAATCAGCGTGTCACCTTCCAGAAGGAAATGGGTATTCTGATAGGTTACGCGCCCGCCCTCGAAAAAGGCCGGAACCAGCAGATGTCCATCATAAGCTTTGCCCGTTAAGCGGTGTATCTCCGAAGATAAAACATCGATCTCCAAGGGGTAATATCCGCGCAGGGTGGAGTCGCTCCGGCTGACGAAAACAAAACCCTTTCCCGTTTCATCCGCCACCTCCTGCACATGCCGGGCAATTTCGCGGTTTATTCGCTCCGCTTCGCTCGCTTCTACGCCGCGTGTATTGGTCAGGATATAAAAGACCGTCTCGGGATTATTAAACGCCTCGCGCAGCAGAGCCTTGTCCCACTTCGTCAGGACGTCAATATTATGAACGGTTTGAACGCCTGTCGGATCGTCATCCAATACAATAATCTTCCGATTGCCGGATTGATTGGCCTGCATGATTTGCTCCCGAAGATTATCCCCCTGCCATACCGGCGGCAGCTGCGAGTGGATCGTGGAATAGGACAACCCGTTACCCTCTATCCTCATTGCCGCTCCTCCGTACCGCTTACGGTGACGTTCGCCAATCTCTCATAATACTGCACGATGCCCCCATGATCATGATGGGCTTTGCCATCGACCTTTAAGGCATGGAAGATCTCCAAAAGCTGACCTGTCAGGGGCAGCGGAACACCAATTTCATGGGCGGTTTCCATCACATTGGCGATATCCTTCAAATTAATATCGATTCTTCCGCCTGCAACGAAATTCCTCTCCAGAATCAGCGGCAGCTTCGCATCCAGGACAGCGCTTCCAGCAAGTCCTCCTCTAATGGCCTGATACATTTTATTGATATCGATTCCGGCTTTTGCAGCCAGCACGAGGGCTTCGGACATGGCGGCAATATTCAAATTCACCATGACTTGATTCGCCAGCTTCGCCGTTGCGCCCGCACCGTTCCCGCCTACCAGAATCACATCTCGTCCCATCACGTTCAACACATCTTTTACATTCTCGAAAATATCCTCCCGGCCGCCCACCATAATGGCCAAGGTTCCATCTATCGCTTTCGGTTCCCCGCCGCTCACCGGCGCGTCCAGCATATGCAGGCCGCTCCCGGCCGCCTCGCCGGCAATTTCCCGGGAAGCAACGGGCGTAATCGAGCTCATGTCAATGATGACCGCTCCTGCCTTCGCTCCCTTGATAACCCCGTTATCCCCCAGCACCACTTCTCTGACATGCCCCGAGTTTGGAACCATGGTAATGATAATATCGCTGTTTTCGCCAACCTCTTGGGGAGAATCCGCCGCCGCGGCGCCGGCAAGAACCAATTGATCTATCGCTTCCTGATTAATATCATATACAGTCAACTGATAGCCTGCCTTGATCAAGTTCAGGGACATCGGCCTGCCCATAATGCCTAATCCGATAAAACCAATCCGCTTGTTCATTATGCTTCCTCCCTCAGACGATCACTTTTGCACCTTCGTACGATTCATCGCAGCCCGGATCTGTTCAAGAAACCCGCGGACTTGATCATAAGGAGGCCCGGAGAGCGCTTTGGGATGATTCGCATCCGAGTTCGCCCATATCGTCTCCAATGGAATATGGCCTCTATAACCGCTGAACCGGATTCGGGTAAAAAGCTCGTCCAAATCCGTCACGGTCTCCGTATGAAGTCCGCCGGGCAATTTCTTGACCTGGAAGTTATACGTGTAGGGGAGAACGGCTTCAATGTCATCATACCAGGCATAGCCTTCACCGGTGGGTGCTCCGAACGTTTTGTAGCAGCCCGTATCGTTAACCACACCCAGATTGGGGAGATTGGCCCACTGCAGAATCCGGATGACCTGATCGGCAGTCGAGGTGATATCTCCATGATTTTGCATACCGATCCTGATTCCCCGCTGCGCACCGTATTCGGCACACTCAATCAGAGCAGGGACAATTCTTTCCTTTGCAACCGCTTCCCAATCCGTGCTTAGAATATCTGCGGGGATTTCACCGTTGAACACACGCATGACAGGCGCCCCCATCACGACCGCCACATCCATCCAATATTTGATGCGCTCAATGTCCATAGCCCGTCTCTCGGCGCTGGGATCGGCAAAATCGTTCTTGATTCCCGTACCGCTTATTTCAAGGCCCAGCTCATCGCATAGCTTTCTAATAGTTCGGGCATATTCATAGATTTCCTCATCCGGTCTGGATGGCAGCGTGAAATTCTCATAGCCGGGGATGAAGTAGCAGGTGATATCCACCGAGTCGAAGCCCGCCTCTTTGGCATACCGAATCAGCGACATTGTATCGACGGGAGGCGCGCCATCCGTCTTGCCCTGCAGCCATGAAAACAAATTATGGCTGAAGCTGTATAAGTTAAGGCCCAGCTTGTAATCTCCTGTGTAATACGGCCCTTTATGACACTCTGTCAAATAGTGGCTGGTTGGAATTTGTTCGTATACCTTGGTTAGCGATTGTTCATTGATTTGGACGTTACTCATTGACTTGGCTCCTCTCAGGCAGGCACCTTTAGAAAAATGTAGGGCACCCGAGGGTACCCTGATTCAGGAAACTAAATCTTACTAGTTCACGCGCAATTCACACTTCTGTTCCGGCACGGTATGCTTCAAAACGGAGGCGAGTAGATAAAATCTTTGCTTATATCATCGAGCGCTTGCAGAACGTCCGCAGAGAGATCGAGGTTTACCGCGTTCAAATTCTCGTCGATTTGCGATTCACGGGTCGCGCCGGCAATGACGGTGCTTACCGCAGGCTGGTGCATCAGCCAGGCCAGCGAGAGCGCTGTTGCAGATGTTCCGATCTCCGCCGCGATCTTGGCCACCTGCTCGCCTAGCTGCACCCGTGCGGAGCTTACCCGCCCTGCAAAGTTTGGATTCTTGTCCAGCTGCGAGCCGTCTGGAACGGAGCCTCCCGAATATTTGCCGGTCAGAATTCCACCTGCCAGCGGAAAATAAGGAATGACCCCGATTCCCTGATCCACGCAGAACGGAATCAGCTCCCGCTCCACGCCGCGGTCTGCCAGCGAATAGCCGGGTTGAACCGATATATACTTGATCAGATGCTGACTTTCGCTGATCGCCAGGGATTTCATCATTTGCCACGCGGCATAATTCGAAGCCCCGACGTATCTCACTTTTCCGGATGTAACCAGATCATCCAGAGCGCGGAGCGTTTCGTCAAGCGGAGTCTTCGGATCAAAAACATGGATCTGGTACAAATCCAGGTAGTCCGTCCGCAAGCGGCGCAGGCTTTCTTCAAGTTCCTTGAAAATATGCTGACGCGAAGAACCCCTGGTGTTCGGACCTTCTCCGCGCTTGATGCCCACTTTGGTCGTAAGGATCACCTCATGGCGCCGTCCTTCGAACGCTTCGCCGATAATCTCTTCCGATTTGGTGCCTGTATAGATGTTGGCGGTATCAATAAACGAGATCCCGTTGTCAACAGCGTGATGCAGCACCCGAACCGATGTTTCCTTGTCTGCCCGTCCACCGAATGCATTCGTTCCCAATCCCAGCACCGAAACTTCCAATCCGCTTGTTCCCAAATTCCGATATCGCATACCATATTCCTCCAATCTATTCATTTTCCCGATTAGTATAGCATGGAAAGTTCTTTTACGCTGTCGAATAGAGTCAAAAGCTTGCTCCTTAAAGCCCGGTGAAAAAGACAGGCTGCGCATGGGAAACGTCTTTTCGATATTTTGCAATTGCTACAAGCAAGCTAGTGCGTTGTCATTTGTCGAGGAAGCTGTTGTGTTTTTTTGTCTTATTGAACGAGCTTTGCGCCCCGAACCATCGCGGGAATAACGCGAAGCCAGCCGGCTATCTATTCGTAAGAATGCCATTTTTCCCCTCTCTTGATAATTAGACTAAGGTCCTTTTCTTTGTTAGAAATTGTCGTAAAATAAACGTTTTAGTCACACGACATAAAAAGCCACTCTGTATGAGCGGCCCCAATTATACGTATGCGTTATTTTTTAACAGGCACCTCATTTATCCAAAATACATAGTTTTTTTCCTTACTGAAGTCCTGCTCTGCTGGTTCAATCCAAAAGTAAGCTGTTTTGCCAGGCCTTATTGTTATCGGACTAGCGGGACCATCATTTGGGCCAAGTGATTTTTTATAAACATATTGACCTTCTTTGTCGGGTTCAACCAATAAATCCCCCAATCGTCCATCAGGCAATTGATAATAATCAACTGAAGCAATGTCCATATCATATTGTAGGCCAGACGGAGAATACAGCCATGGTTCGATTGCAATATCATGATCTGTATTGTTCGTCCATATAAATGAATCGACATCCCAATAAAAACCAAGATAACCCATAAAGAATTCATTCGACTTAATATGATACCCATAACCAATAAAGTAATGAACATCTGTCGTTTCGAGAGTTGAAGCAGGAGCTGCAGATACTGACTGTGAAGCAAAGAGTATTGATACAACTATAGCCATTGCAATGATAGATTTCCGAATCCGCATAAATGAATCCCTCCAATTTTTTCGAGATAGCGATTCGTATCCATCATGCCATGGTTCCCTCATTTTGCCAATACTTTATTACCCGAGCCCTGATCATGCAACTGGCGTTTTTAGTGAAGGCGGCATATTCCGGTGTCCTGCTTTCTTAATCGCCGCCAGCGCCGCGGATGCTTTCCAGTTTAAGATCGCTACCCGCTAATTCCGATCACTCAAATCACATCATCGTAGGCTTGCTCAAGAATATGCAGGTAGTCCCCGGCGCCAATCGGGCGGATATTGCTGGGCGTTGAATTATTCTGCACAGCCAGCTCGACGATTCGGGGAAAATCCTCTCTCCGCACGCCCGGCAGGTCCTTCAGCTTCGGAATTTCGAGCTTAGCCGTAAACTCCCGGATTCCGGCAATCATTTTATCAATGGCGGCCTCGTCATTATCCGACTCTGCGGCAAACCTCATGATACGCGCCAGCGAGGCATGGATCGGCTTCTCTTCCTGCGTGTTGAACTTCAGCACATACGGCAAAAATACCGCGTTCGCCACCCCATGAGGGGTATCGTACAATCCGCCAAGCGCCTCGGCCAGGCAGTGGACAGCCGCAACATCGCTGGAGCCAAAGGACAATCCCGCGAGCAGACTGCCCTCCAGCATGCTATAACGGGCCTGTTCATGTGCCGGATCGCTGAAGGCGGTCGGCAGAGCAGCAACAATCGTCTGCATCGCCCTTGCGCCAAGCGCCTGCGAGATCGGATTGGTCACTTTGCATGTATAGCCTTCAATCGCATGAACCAAGGCATCAACACCCGTTGCCGCAGTGACGGACTTCGGCACAGTGAAGGTCAATTGCGGATCAAGAACCGCAAGCAGCGGCCGCAGCGAGGCATGCTTAAGCGTGAGCTTGCGATGCGTGGAAGACTCGGTAATGACCGAGGAACGCGTCACTTCCGATCCGGTGCCTGCCGTGGTCGGGATACAGATGATCGGGGCGATATTGGTGTAAGCCCGTCTTCCCTCACAATAGTCAACCGGGGTGCCTCCATTCGGACCCAGCAGGGCAATCGCTTTGGCCGTATCCATCGCGCTCCCGCCGCCAATGGCAACGACAGCATCCATGCCCTGCTCAGCGAACAGCCTGGCCCCGGCAAGACATTCCGTATCCCTTGGATTTTGCGAGAGGGAATCGAACAGAACAACCCGGTATCCTGACGCTTCCAGCGCATTTTGAATCGGTGCGGATAATCCCGCCCTCACGACGCCCGGATCACTGACCAGCAGAATGGATGAACCGATCTGCAAGGATTGCAGCAGCTCGGGCAGCTGGCCGGATTTGCCCATCCCCATCTCGATTCTCGTATTACAATAGTAGCTATAATCCGTCATCAATGCTTCCCCTATCCTTCTAAAGCTTTGATCATCGAGCCTCTCGCTTTCTCCCGGTACAGCACAATTCCGATCATGAGCAAGGATAGAGCTACCAGAGCGCTCGGTATGAAGAAAATGTCCGGCGTTATGCCCTCAATGAACAACGGCAGGAAATATCCAATGAGAGACGCCGTCTGTGAGATGAACACGTACAAGCTTGCCCCGAAGCCTGTCCGGCTTAGGAACATCCGCTGCACATATCCCATGGCCACCCCGTACAGAATGGATACGAAGAATGAATAGAGCGGCTGTACGGCAAAGAAAACAGGAAGCGCGGAGCTGCCCGTATAAATCAAATAAGTGGCGAGCGCGAAGCAGCCGCCGACAAAAATAATTTTCTTACTGCCGTACCGTGCCGCCCAATATCCGCCCAGTGTCATGAACAACAGCTCGAATACCGCCTGTGCGCTCCATATGTAGGACATGATCTCCGGCTTGCCGAACAGCTTGAGTACGACAAGCTGCAAATATAATCCGCGGATGGCATCGGCGCAGGAGAGCATCAATAGGGCAATCAGCATAATCAGGGAGAACGGTTCTCCCTTGACCACATGTTTTACTCCCGGTTCTTCTGTCGTTTCCTTAAACAACAGCAGCAGAACCACCAGACACACATAGCCTGCCAAATTGCCCCACAGCACGCCTTTAAACGTGGCAATGAGGAAGATGTTCGCTCCGAGCAGCAGCCCCGCAAAAAATCCAACGCTGTAGGAGGCCCGAAGCCACAACTGGGCCATCTCCACAATGTCGCCGGCAGTGCGGGAGAAATGATTGCGGGCCATGCCAAAAAGCTGCCCCATGATCAATCCCGATGGTGCGACCGTAATCGTCATGCCGATGAGCGCACTCCGGAAGTCCGTGGCGTTCATATAGATGAACAGCCCGATCATGCACAGGAAAGCCGCCAATACCGGGAGCCGCTTCTTGTTCTTCAGACGGTCGCTGATCCAGCCGACTGTAATGGTGATAGCCATGTTGCAGAACAGGGATACCGCGAAGACGGCAACGATCTGTACTTTGGAAAGCCCGATGCTCTCGTCAAGATATACAGCGTTCATGGGAGCCAAAATGCCGGTTCCTATACCGTAGAGAAACAACATGGTGAGCAGCGTCCCCGCTCCGGGGATCACAACAAACTTGCGGACGTCACGAATGATTTGCATGGATACCTCTCGTTATTCCTGTCATATCTATTACAATACCATAGATTCATACAGCTGCATCTGTTGATTTATAGAGCTGACAATGGGAACTAGTAGAAAGATCCTGAAATAACGTGCTTAAGCCCCAGCCCGAGGATTAACGGGAATTCCGGCTCAAAACCGATATCGGTGCTTGACCAGAGGAGTAGATGCGAGTGCATAAAAGCGGGCGAAAAATCTAATGGTTGTGAGCGACACTTTTTGGGTGAAAATAGAGATTTACAAAATGTAACGGTTGCCAGCGGGCCTATTTCCCCTTTTTTCGTAGGCAGAGGGGCTGTTTCGTCCAAATAAGCGCGCATACAACCGTTAGAGAAGAAACCTCCGTTTTTTGGGCCGATTAAGCGCTATGACAACCGTTAGCTTAGCAATGTTCCAAACAGGTCACTCGTTCGAGGCTAACCCGTTGGTCAAGCACCGATTTCCAGGTTGAGCCGGAAATTCTCCAGCTGATCTCTTGTTATTCGCAAGCCGATGTTTTATATTGACATAATAGTAGGTCAAAAATAAAAGAGGTGAACGGACGAGATGACTCCACGCACGAAGGAACAAAACGAAGATATCCGGCTGCGGCGTCTGGCGCAAATCCGTAAAGCCGCTGCCGATGTGTTTTTGAATAAAGGGCCTTTACTGGAAATCCGCGATGTGGCCGCGCAGGCGGGACTCGGCTATGGCACGGTATACCATTATTACAGCAATAAGGGCGATTTGCTCCACGATCTGTTATGGGATGCGTTGGAGCGGGCCGGGGAATGGCTGGAGGCCCCGCTGGAGGTCCCGCGCGCTTCGGCTTCGGGGGAGGTGCCGGCGGGCGGGCATTTCGGCTTGGCTGCTGCGGCGGACACCGGGAACTCGGCTGCCGCGGATTCCCGAAGCGGAAGCCGCGAAACGGCCGCTGCCGCAGAGCTTGGCCCCGCCGCCGCCGCCGCCCGGCTGCTGCAGCTTTGGGCGGAGGACCACGCCCTGTACCTGCTGCATAAGCTGGCCGGTGAGGGCTTTGCCTCGCTGCCTGAAGCTCGCTCGACCCCGCTCTCGGACGCCTTTCGCAGGGAGGTGCTCGCGCCGCTTGCCGCGCTGCTGGAAACCGGGCGTGCGGCGGAGCCGCCGTATCGGCTACAGCGCGCGGAAATGCTGCTGGCCGCCTTGGTCGGCTGCGCCTCGCTTTCGCTTCGCCGCGGAAAGCTGCACGAGGAGGCCAGGGATATCGTCCGGTTTTTAAAATTATAGAATTAATAAGGAGCGAATAAACAAAAGATGATCATTTTAAAATCACCTAGGGAAATCGAAGAGATGAAGCCTGCGAGCCAAATCGTTGCGGACTGCTACCGCGAGGTGGCCAAACTGATCAAGCCTGGGATCACCACCCGGGAAATCAATGACTTTGTTGCCAGACACATCACCAAGCTGGGCGGCAAGCAGTTTACGAAAGGGTACAACGGTTTCCCCGCCGAAACCTGCACTTCGGTCAACGATGTGGTGGCCCACGGCATTCCTTCGAACCGGGCGCTTATGGACGGCGACTTGCTGAAGCTCGACATCGTCGTGGAATACGGCGGATGGTTCGGCGATTCGTGCTGGTGCTATGCGGTGGGCAATATCCGGCCGGAGGCGCAAAAATTAATGAAGGTGACAAAGGAATGCTTGGATCTGGGGATCGCCCGGGCGCTCCCCGGGGGCCGGCTCGGGGACATAACGTCGGCGATTCAACAGCATGCGGAAGCGAACGGGTTTTCGGTCGTACGCGATCTGCTGGCGCACGGGATCGGGCGGAGCCTGCACGAGGAGCCGAACTACGAGCATATCGGCGTAGCCGGCAAAGGCATTCGGTTAAAGGAAGGCATGGTGTTTACGATTGAACCGATGGTCAACGAAGGTACGTTCCGTATCACGATCGACGACGATCAGTGGACGGCGAGAACGGCCGACGGCAAGTTGTCGGCGCAATATGAGCATACGATCGCAATCACGCCGGACAGACCGCTGATTTTAACTGCCTAATAAGAATAGAGGCGAAAACGGACAGGAATGCGTCATTTTAGGAAATAAGTCGCCAACCCGGCCTGCTTGGCCTGACGAAAGTTCGTAATCCGAAACGACGAAAAGCGCTGAGCCCAGCCTGGGACCAGGGAAGCTTTTTTTACATGGTTTGCAACTTTACAGATTTACGAAAAAGCGCGTTGTTATGCGGTTTTTTATTATGAATTTGGTATCAAATTTGTAACCTTTATGGAAAAGGGTGTAAAAGTCGAACGAATCTTAGTGCACAATTCATCCACGCTTTTGCCTGATGCCGATCTGGAATGATAGAGGCTTTACTTGACGACAAACGGGCCGTTGTCCCGGGGTTCGGGTCAACGGCCATTCTTTATCGGATATTTATAAGTCAATGCTCACAAGGACGATCAACGGGTTGCCTGGAAGGAATCCAGCGTTGTCCAGCCGTCCTTTCTTGCGCCTTCAACAGCCAAGCTAACGCCCGGAAGTCCGGTGTCCGGATCGAGAATTGCGATGGCCAATGTGTATTTTCCCGGATGCAGATTACGCGGCAGTGTATAGCTGACATTAACATCGCGACGACCCGGGAGCCATTCGGTCACGTCCTCCGACCCCACTCGCTGAATGCTGCCCGATACCAGCTTTCCTTTGGAATCGACAAGCGCGAGCGCAAGCGGCCATTCAAAGTAAAACGGAGCCACTCCCTTGTTGTTCCATTTCATGCGGATTCCCAAGGATTTACCGGCCTTGGCTTTCTTGTCATGAGCGACCGATTCAAGCACAAACCTGTACCCCATGGTGTTATGCATCAAATCGATATTGGCTTGTTGGCCTTCCGTTATGTCCTCGCCAAGCTGATACCTGGCTGGTGAAGAAGGTCCCAACCAGGAGGTATGGCTTGCCCTTGTTTCACGCAATGTCTCCATGATTGTATCATCGCCCAGGGACAATAACGGATTTCCGTTATAAAATTCCCCGCCGGAATAACCGTGTTTCCAGAAATCCGGCATCTTCGATGCGGCTTGCACAGCAGCCGGATCTTCGCCTTCCTCCACATACGGAGCGATCTCATTCCAGCCGTCGACGGTCCAATTCACCCAGGTGTCGGTTGCCCCTTTGCTGCCGAACACATCGTTGAACAGTCCAAGCTGATTGGAGGCGGCGATTGGGTATGGCTTTCGCATGCCGATTTTCTTATGAGGGAACGCGTCGATGTATTGCTGCACATATTGATCCGACACCTTCACGCTCGGAAATTTACCGGATACTTCTTCCGGCCAGTTGTGAAATTCCCCCCAATGGCCGAGACTCCCAATCACAATAAATGCGATAGTCGGGTCATTATCGTAGCGTTTGCCCCATTCCTGGAGAACCCGTCCATGCTCTTGAATGAGCAGCGGACTGCTGTAGTTTGGCGCAAACCCTTTACCGACCACAGAAGACGGAGTATCGTACCATTTGCCGGCGCCGCTCTCGCCTTCCGCTTGAACCAATTCGTCATACAGCCATTGCGGAATATCCATCTCCGGATCGTTGCCGGGATCGTCCAGCACGAGTCTTAGTATCAACCGGTCGCCCTCGGCGCGCCACTTGGCGAATTGGAACTTTTGCTCCACCCCGACCCAATCGAAGGTGCCTTTCACCGGTTCCAAATCCCGCCAGTTAATGTTCGCGTACACGAGCTTGTGTGGCTGTGGCAGGGGCTCCGAAGTATCGCCCCATCCGGCCCAGCCCATGAAGGGGTTATCCAGGACATCGAAACGCTCCTGTGGCACAAAGTCATCGTTATGCTTCTTGACCGGTATCTCCTCTTTAAGGGCAAGAGAGTGGCCTCCCGCTGCGGGAAGATGATAGACTTCCTTGCCGGTATAGCCCATTTTCAAAGGCTTGGCACTTTTTCTTCCAATTTGATCCTGATAGAAGTAAATAAGAGCGTAGCTGTCGTTTATCTCCGCACGCACGGGACCGGCGTCGTTCCATTGCCCGTTCTTCTTGTTGTACAGGTACAGCTTGTTATACATGATTTTGGCGTCTGCCCCCAGATCATCCCAGCCTGTTCCGCGGAAGCCTGTTGCAGCGTTATTGTCGGTATCCAGATAAAACATGTTCCGGGTATCCACGGCATCGTTGTCAATGAGCAGGTAAACCTTGGAATCATCCTGAGCCACTTTTGCTTCCAGGGATTCACCCGTTCCGGCAACTGAATTATCAATGGATGCCCAATCGCTTGCCTCGCCGTCGATCACGATCGGCGCGCCGCTGCCGCCGGAAGCCAGAGCATACTCGCCATCGGAAGATTTGGACGGCGCATAGTTCTCACCGACGCCTATCGCCACACGCATCGATTTGCCGGCATTGGGATATGCGGACAGGTCGGCGTGAGCTTCCAGGCTACGGAATCCTGAAGCGTCAGCCGTATCCGACACTTTCCAGTCCACCTGACCGATCTCTTCCCATGTCCAGCCTGGGCCGGCGCTGCGAAGCAGCTTGCCGTTCTGAATCAGATAGTCGGCCCCGGTGCGTTTGAACTCCCAGCCGAGGTATCCGGTATCCGGATCATTATCGCTATTAATGAATACGTTCGTTTCCACATCGAAGGATGTGGCCTGGGCCAATACATACAATTGCTGGTCCTTCACAAACGCCTTCATCGCGGAGACAGATGCTTCCCCCTGGGCCGTCACAGGCAGTAAACTCCACTCTTCGGAGCTGCCGTCCACCGTTATTTTGGGAATCGGAGGGGCCACAAGCGGGGCCAGAAGAGTTCTGTCCGGTACCGTGATGTCATTGGACGTAAAACCAATCGAGAATGCCTTGGGCCCTGTCAATCCGATATTCGTAAACGGAATGCGGTACTCCACCGTCTTGATCCCGTTCTCATCCTTCTGCTTGTACTCCAGAACCGCGTCGTTGACTGGCGCCCAGTTCCAGCCTGCTCCTGTGCTTTGGAACAGCGCACCGTTCTCAATCAGCCAATTGCCGCCAAATTCAGGCCATCCCACGTCGGTGTATCCGGTGTCCGCACTGCGGTCGGTATCCAGATAAATGTCGTTGAATTCCGCCATGTTGCCTGTCACCAGCAGCACCAGACTATTGGCATCTTCTGCCGCGTACAGCGAAGTTAGGCCGTCAGCGGACATGGCGGCTGGCTCTACACCCGACCAATCCGATGCATCCGCATCGACCGTCACGTTCACATCCGGTCCGAACACGTTGCCGGACGGCGGCGGAACAGTCAGCATCAGTTTCCCTGGAGCCGGCAAGTATTGATCGCCTGCCAAGGCGAAGCCTACCCTTATATTAGCGGGTACTCCATCGCCCAGAACGCTCAATTCAGCCTCTGTTTCCAAGACATCGCCTTTTACAGTTTGCTGAACCGTTCCGACCTCATTCCAGCTCCCGTCAACGGCACGCCATATCTTTCCTTCCGAAATTTTCGCATCGATTCCGAAGCTGTTGTTCCATATCGAAACGGCCGATCCGGTCTTGTCGTTGCCATCCGTATCGATATACCAGACGCTCTGGCCCTCCAATCCGGGCCCTTGCACCAGCAATTGCAGCTTTCCATCCTGTTGTACAGCTTTAATCTCTTGCAAGGATTGCGTTAAACTCGTGGAAGCATGAGGCACGCCTGCCCATTGTTCCGGTCTTCCCTCAAAACCTGTACCAGCTCCGGCCGAAGCATCGGGGGCTTGCGCCCAAACTCCTGTAACAGCCAGAGAAGACACGAGAACAGCCGCTAATGTTGAGCCTAGCCACCGCCGTACGTGGATCGTTGTGAACATTGTCATAGCCTCCCTTAACCTCCCATTCGATGTAAGCGTACTCAATTCTGCGAATCGACAAACGTTGGCTTGCTCTAGCTGTCTTCTACTTATGTAAGTGTCCTCGCCTGTTGGTGTTATTTGTTATTGGGTGGGTAGTGAATATCTATTAGAGCGTATCTCCTCCTTCCGGATTTGCGTGCTGCTTGGCGGGAACGGCTTATGGGAATTCCATGCCTCCGACGCTGGCAATAACCAAATCCATACGCTTGGCCTTGCTGCTGCTTCAACTCGTTTGTGCAAATTGTTAATATTTGCAGCAAATTCTGTTCTCAATTTACGCAATTTTCCGCAAATTGTCAACGATTAATTTGCGCAAAACTTCCGACTTAATTGAATATTTGCCGCAAATAATGATTGCCGCGCATACCCATGACTGTGAAGACAAATAAAAGCTGGACAAAAGGCTATGTGATAGCCCCAAGTCCAGCTCTTATCGTTCATCCCATTCTACTCTGACAGCTTCTTAACAAACTTAATATCCGCGGGGGCAAAAGTAAACTCCTGCAGTTGGCTAGGTATCACCCAGTAATACTCGTCGTGATCCACAAGCCGGATCTCCCCGCTCACGAGCCTCGCCCGATAAGCTATCAACCGGATATGCGTCTGACCATACCAATGTTCATTCTCGTTAAAATACAAATACGGCTCAATCTCAATATTCATCTCTTCCCGAAGCTCCCGCCTTAGGCACTCCTCGGCGCTCTCATCAAGCTCCAGCTTCCCGCCCGGAAACTCCCACAGGCCCTCCTGGGATTTCCCCTGCTTCCTTCTGGCTATCATGATCTGGCCATGTTCATTCTCAATAATCGCTGCGGCTACTCTGATCATATGCTCACGTCCTATACAATAACCTTGTTTGCTGCCGGGACCAAGGATGGCGGCATTTCTTCCTTCAAGCGCCATACGAAGCTCATCGGTTTATGGCCTTCATGCTTCACATATTCAGCTTCACCCAGGAATATAAAAGGCGACGTATAGTTATTCTCGTCCTTGTATTCGCGAACGAATAAGACGATGCGGTTCCCGGTCTGCCGATGATGGATATACCTCTGCGCGGTGTTGGTTTCTTCGCCAATCCGGCTTTGCGTCTGCCAGTGGAACAAGCGCTCATTGACCGCATAATCCTCATACAGCGTGGAAGGCGAGAAATCCTTGTCCGATTTGTTCAAGGTAATGAAGAAAATGTCCGTCTTCTTATCCTCGAAGTACTTAACTCCTCGCGGAAAGCCGGGGCCTTCTCCCCATTCCAGAACCCGAAAGCCGCCAGAATCTGATCCGTAGAGTACTTGCAATGGACATCCAGCGGACATGAATAAGGAAGGAGAGGGTGGCTTAATACTTTGAGAATCAATTAGAACAGGTGCATACTTGTTGATATAAATTGTCAACAAATCAAATCAATAAGGTTGAATATACAGGAGTAGAAAACAGTCTCCTCATTCGAAATAAGATTGTAATGCCGAAATGGGCTTTGCCCTGTCCGACATTAAAAATATTCTTTTCCGCATTATGATATTTGCTTAATTCGTTTCACCAATATTTTTTCGATTTCTCCCGTATCCAATGTATCTAAAAGCGTAACACCACCGATATTGTTCAGATGCTGGAGTAAAGGGCGGTAGATCTTCCGATTGTTTATCGGTTTTCCCTTGCGCTCCATCTCAGCGATCACATTAATGATCCCGCGGGTTACGTTTGGATTCCAGGACAAACTGCGTTCAAGCACGTTATGTGCGAGGTCTTGCCTGGAAACCAGATACTTGGTCAGCTCAAATCGGTCCTTACGGTTCTCATCGTAAGTGAGATAGCCGAACCACCATAGTCTGGCAATGCCATTACGTGTTTCGGGTTTGTTTTTGATAAAGAAACGATCATAAGGATCTTTTGCTCTGAAGATTGTACGTTCGGGAGGCCATCTCTCCTTCATATACTGCCAGCATGTGAAATGAGTCAGATAAGCCCAGAAACCTTCTTCTACGGCTTGTGCCGGCGTTAAATCCTGCAGAGCTGTGTAGATATGAGTCGCGTTTTCGACATCGAAATTTTGACGACTACTGACGGGCATCTTGAGGTTAATATCTTCTCTAAGCGGCACCCGGGACGGAGCTGCCCATGAATCATGCCCGAAGTATTCGCTCAGCCAAGGTTTATCTTTTTGATACCACTCCGCATTGTGTAGTAGGTTGTGTTTTAATTGGCTGAGTGCGGTTTCTTTAATGAAGAATGTTTTCATGCCGTAACCTCGCCTTCTTCGGAAGTGGTTTCTGTAGCCAAAAGTCTGGATAGCGAGAGAGTCAGCGGATCGCCTATTAGCTCCTGTGCGATGGCAACAACGCCTTTTTCATACTCCTCTAGCTTGCTCATGTCGTAATTTTTTGCTTTCATCCGTGCTTTGAGCGATTTATACCAACGTTTATCTTCATAGAGCACAAAATCACCATAGCTGTTCTTAATCTTCTCAAGCAGGGAACTGAGTACTGGGGTAATAATGAGGGCGGCAAGGACATATTCATAACCGCCTGCACGCCTCATTCCGTTATAATTGTCGAAGTTTTCCCGGGATAATCTTATGACGATTTTGTCTTCGGAATAAAGATAGTCAAGTGCAGGAGCTTTTCTATCATCATTTCTGATTACCTGAAAGATGGAGGATATATGCCCGACAGGCTGGATTTTTTTGATTGCATGGAACTCTTTTTCCAGCGCGATAGCAAGTATATCGCCTTTGATAACCTTGAAGCTGAATCCTTCATAGTCCGTGTGGAAATTTGTGTTGCTGTAGTGGTCCATAGTAGCATTGGCTAAAATGAAAAACCTGATAACTACTCTTCCGTTAACGAAATCTCCTGGGATATCCACAGTAAACTGCTCGTCAGTTGTGGTGAGCATATTACGATATCGCGTCTCAGAGCACTCGAAATGAGCCGCATAGAATGCTTGTTGCGAAGAGACTAAAGCCCTGAGTTCGTCATTATTCGTTGAAAAGTGAATCTTGAAGCTGTAGCTACCAGCACCACTTGAAGATACCGATTCCATTACTGCAATAAATTCACTTTCTGTAAAGTTATCGTTCAGGTGATACAGTACAGGGTGCGGAAAATGCCTTGAATTAAGCTTCATGAATAGAAACCTCCAGAGCATAACGGTATTTGTCTTTCAGTTCGATTTGTAGCAGGCTCTTTTCGCCTGCTTTCATGGTAATCGGTCCTATAATTCCGTCTGCACGGACTGGAACCTTTGCTCCGTTGCTCTTCATGACCGCCGACTGGATTTCAGCCGCATCTGCTTCATCTTCTCCCACGATACCAATTTTGAGCATCACTTCGCCATCCCCGTCCGGGATAACCGAGACTTGATAAGTTCCTGTGTCGGGGTTTGTACAGAATGCCCGGGATTCTTTCAACTTAACAGGCTTTCTTTGGCTTACCTGCTGGCTTCTGAATCCTGCAGGGTTATCCGCGGGGGCCTGTCCTGGATTTGGTGCATTACCCAGCCTGCTACCGGGCTTGTCATTAGGCTTTGGTTCTCCTTCTTCCGGACGGTCTTCACCATCAGGCCACTCAGAGCTCGGCTTTTCACCGGGTCTCGGTTCTCCTTCATCTGGGCGATCTTCACCGTCTGGTCGCTCAGAGCCCGGCTTGTTTTTCTCATCCGCAACAGACGACTCAAAACCGGTTGCCACTTCCTGCACGGCGTAGGAGACAGGATCTAACGGTTTACGGACAATGTCCTTAATGTTAACCGGCAAGGGGTCCGTCTTTTCGCCGTCGGAACCGCCTGCTGCATCTGGTGCTTGTTCCTGATCTTCATCTGGAAGAAACTGATTCATCAGGTCGACATCCAGTGCCTCGGATGTTTCTAGTGAAAGCAGTTTATTCACGTTTTCGTTGATCCATTTGAAAATTGCATCTTTAACTTTTTTCGCAAGTTTCGGATCTACCTCGTAAAGGTCAGGGACCCAGTTGCGGTGATCCGGGGGTTCCATCCCACGAAGTATTTCATTGAGTCTACCGCCTTCGGCAACAAAAATGCCGGCAAACTTAATCGGGATTTGAAAACCTCCCTTGTCGAATATCTTCATCCCTGTTTTCCGGACCATTGCTACTCTCTTGGGGAATTCTTTTCCCTCGAGAAGGTGGAGGCGCACTTGGCCCATATTCATAATGTCATTCTTGATGACTAAGGGGGAGCTCAAAGCTTTGTAGTAATGATACGCATAGTATTTGGCATTCCCCTTTAAGTGCTTTTCCAGGAGATAAGGAAGCGAATTCGCATCGATCAGCGTATCTTCAACCTTTACTACCAGTCGGTTATCTGCGATCGCCAGGAAAAAGTTCTCCAGAACGGAATTAATAACTTCTTCGATCCAGTCGAGTTCATAGGAAAACCCCGCGATATATAGATCAGTTCCCGGTTCATTTCGGTTGTATAAGGGTGGCAGTTCGGAAAGGCATAGAGGAAGATTATCCTGCGCATTGTGGTACCATCCCGTGCCTCTCGTTAATTCCCCTTGTTCATTTCGATGCGAGACGAGCATCGATACCCCTTGGAAGGCAGTTACATTTTCTTTTTCAGAAAGAGTTCCGTAAAATACACAATGTAGATCGGAACAAGCGAAGGGAGCATGCTTGCCGATTCCGTATGAACCGCCGTCACCACTCGGCTTATTAGAGACCCCCGTTGATTTTACAAGCGAATCCCAGTCACCGTCCTCGATAGTTGAACCATCAACTCCTTTTGTGCCGTAGTCGCTGATTTTCAGCATCTTGATTTCGGCACCAGCGATGGTCTGCAGTGATTTTTCGAAGAATCTTAATGCTTTTGCGTTATTAAGACAAGCTGCCTTACATTGTTCCAGAATGCATTCAAACTCATCTCTTCTCGGAAATTCTGAGGCAGGCAGAGTGTGCATTTTGAATTCAACCCTAACTGGCCCATCAATATTTGGGTTCTTGGCATCTGTTGAATTTTGTATGGTTTCCCGGGCTAAAGAGTCCCATTTTGAGGTTTTAAAATGATACATCCCCGGGTTATTAAAGCCGTCTTTTGAACCGCCATTATTCAAAGGAAAGTTCCAGTTCACTGATGAATTGTAGGCCACGATTTTTTCCTCCTATCGATTTTTTTTGAAAGAGAATGAATACTGCTCTGAAGATGATTCTTCTTTAAAGCGACCCTTTAAAGACCGCAGTTCTAGATCCAAAGTATCCAGAATTTGTTTCACATGCTCGTCTGTGTAATCATAGTTGTTTTTGTTAGCGAGGTTACCTATCAAACGCAACTTATGAATGACATCAGTTACTCTTTTTTCAGCGAGCCTTTCGAAGCGTTCTCTTTTTTCTTCCAAGGACTGTTCCTCCTACCAAGTTTCCTTTTCCTTACTATAATTCCATATCGATTTATAGTCAATATATTTATAAAATATAGTACTATATATTAAAAATGTAGTTAATTTTTATTGCGTATGATTCATTAGATAAAATTAAAAAAGGGATATTCATTTTCAATGTAAATTAGGTTAATTATTATTCAAATATATTTAATATAGAGCAATAATCTTTAAAAGGCTAAACAGACTGCCGTAGTAATTCGGCAGTCTGTTTAGCCTCTGAGCAGAGAGGGGGAAGACATTTTAACCGACACTTCGGTAATGAGTCCCCCAGCGTTCTCATATTGGAAGTCAGTGTCATTTATATTCAGAAGTGCCCACGAAAATGTGTAGGAATTCTTGCATATGATCGACAAAGGATTGTAAACGTTCTTGTTCATATTGAAAGGACAGTTGCTTTCCCATTTCGCCAAGTGTATTATTCCTATTTTTCAATTAGGGCCATCCATTTATAACATCGGAAACCAATGTTTGGTAGTTTCCCCTTGGCTTATATCCTTCTATATACGGTAAGCCCTTCTCAATCATAGCTGCACTGATATTACAGTGTTTAAATTCAATTGATCCTTGAACGATCGGATAACATTGGCTTAAGACTATCGGCATTTACCGTTTTATTATAAGTTTCCCTTTTAGTTCTGAGATCAGCATACTCATATAGTCTGTAACTATACTTCATTTTTAGACCAGTCTTTCAGCAAGATGAACGCTCCAATACTTATTTATGTGACGAATTGTCAATCTAAGTTCGACAGTTCACCCACGAAAGATTCGTAAGCACACTTCCACCCATGGCATTTACAAGATTGATGAGGCGGACGGCCTCCGCCAGTTCCTCGTCCGAAACCGCAGCCAAATCATAACCCTTGGGAAAAAATTCCGCAGGAGGCCATTTCCGTTCTCGTTAGAAACTCGCAGCTAAGAGGAATACGGGTCTGCAAAATAAACCTTGATGCAGTGAACGTTCTCTAGCGAATCATAACAGGCAAATTCTTTCCGCGATCAGTTGTTGCCGTCTGAAAGTGAAACTCAAACTCTCTTCTCATTCGTTTCCAATCATTACCAGATAATGATGATATGGCCTGGCCTTTACAGATAAATCTTAAGCCAAAAATATCCAATCAAAGCTTAGACATTAAATCTTTAGTATTATAATTTCCTCTTCAATTTTATTTTGTGGTAATATTCTGGATCCTTGTTGCTAAACACAGTGCCTTAACAAGCTCCAACTTTAACATTCCTATCCCGTCACCCAGCATGCAAAATATTGGCTCCGGCTCAGATACGGTATAGATATTTATTCTTGATGAATTTACTGCAATACAATTGTCAAAGCAACAGCTACTGTATAATCTATGTCTCTCAAAGATTTGATAAAATTCTTAGGATTAACTATTTCGGTGTCCATTAACTGCCCCTCATCTTTTTCTACATTTTCGAATATAAGTTATTTATCCTATTTATTCGACATATATTACAATTCCCTGCGAAATAGAAACTGTTAACTGAATCTTCCAGTAAATTAATTGACCTCAACAGCTTCTAATTTAAAGCTCTTTCTCTTAAAATAAAATGTATCAATAAGATATAATGCTAATACAAATAGCAAGGTTGTGACATCATGAATAAAGCAACTGATTTCTTTTGGGTTACCTTAATGAAATGGTTTAATAAGAATCAAAGATCCTATCCTTGGCGTTTTTCAGATGACCCCTACCATATTTTAATTGCTGAGTTTTTACTCCAACAAACACATGTTAGAAAAGTAGAATCTATTTATCATCTGATGCTGACTACATTCCCAACAATCGAAAAACTTGCGGGTTCACCTGAATCCAAAGTTGTTGATATTATTACTCCAATTGGATTAACTTACCGAGCGGAACGCTTAAAGAAAACAGCTCAAACCATACTCACTAGCTATAACGGCAAGGTTCCCGTTTATTACGATGAGTTAATCAAACTATCAGGTGTTGGAGACTACATCGCTAATGCAGTCCTTTGCTATGGATATCTTCAAAGGACAATTCCCATCGATACCAATGTAATTAGATTATTTTGTCGATATTTCGGTTTGACGTCTGATAATCCACGCCCTAGAACTGATAAACTTCTTGCTTCCCGCATTAGAGAACATTTCCTACCGGAACTACAATATAAAGAAGCAAATCTTGCAGTTCTCGATTTTGCCGGTTTGATATGTACTGCAAATAGACCTAAGTGCTTTGAATGTAATCTAAATGATCAGTGCTTGTATAATAACAAATAGCCTCTTACTCATAGTGAGTAGAGGCTATTTTTGCTTTAAGAATATAGAATTATTTCCTGTGGTTTAACAATACTCTCCAACTGTTCATTGATTGGAGAATTAAGATATTTTAACACTTGCTCAGCTACTGCCCTTCCCAAAAGAGGAGGTACCGCATTGCCAATCTGCTGGTACTGTGAGTCTTTAGAGCCTTCAAACACAAAATCATCAGGGAAAGTTTGTAGCCGCGCCGCTTCTCTAATACTTATAGCTCGATTTTTATGGGGGTGTATCCACATTGACTTCCTAACGTTCAAAACAGTTCCGGAAGGAGTATTGTAATTAAGCCTCAGATATACAGTATTTTGAGTTCTACCCGGATTAGAATATGTTTGTTTATGCGACTCATCTAGATGATGAAAGTTCTGACCTGGTTCTAAAACCTTGAATCTTTCTAAAGCTGTCGGAGTTGTCTCTGTCATAACGTGATTCTCAACTCTTTCAACATTTCCACTTAGATATTGAAGAAGTGGATTATTATTATATTTAAATAATGGTTTAATAATAGGCAGATTAACTTCCATTGATGTGAATGGTTCAATTTCTTCAAGATCCTCAATCGCATGTTTTACAGTATAAAATTGATTTGGATCTTTAATAATCGATTCTGGTAGTTCTACAGAGTTGTCCCCCACGAACTCTTTCTTGACTCCAATTAGAATGAGACGTTCTCGAAGTTGGGGTGCACCAAAATGTGCTGCATTTAAGATATGTTCTTCGTTAATAGTATAACCAAGCTTTTTAAACTTTGAAATTAAAAAATCCAGAACTCCATATGTCTGTACTTCAATATATACATTCTTATGCTCATATCCAATATTAGTTATCTCAATGTTATTTGCTTTAATTTCATTCATTCTCATTAATATCTTTTGGATCTCTATAATTTCATTTAAACTTTTGAAAAGAATTGCTTTCGATGAGTCGGTGTGATCTTTCATTTTTATCAGATCCCCGAGCCTCATCCATTTTTCTTGATAACTTTCATTCAAATAAACCTCATGCTGCTCCATCCAAGTAGAAAGGTACTTTTGTAAAGCTTTTTCAGCTTTAACGAGATATACATGAGCTTCTTTCTCTTTTCTGCAAACATGACTTAACTTAGAAAATAAATTTTTATCGGTTATTGTATATGCAGAGAGCTCAGCGTGTTGAGGTGATTCTTGTAGAAAAAGAATCAAATCATCAGCCAGATCCGTTGTTTTTCCTAATATAATTTTCTCAGGTAAAAGATTAAGTCCTAGTTCCTCCACTACTTCTTGGTGATCTTTGGATGAATAGAAGAATTTATGTTTGGATGATTTCATTGCTTTGACATTTTCCATTACAAAGGCTTTTGGGTCCAATTCCCTTATTGCTCTTACATATTCTTTGACCAGCTGGTTATTAGTTGAAATGAGTTCACTCTTTTGCCGGTTTGCATTTGAGAAACCCTGACACGGAGGTCCTCCAAAAACGAGATCTATTTTCTTGAAATCCTTGATTATTTGCTCCTTAAAGTCTAGTTCTTTAATGTCATCAAAATATTTTATATTTTGGCTGCTCTCTCTCTTATAACGTTCATGATTTCTTTTATAGGTTCTTTGAGCAGATTCATTATTCTCTACCGCGGCTGCAATTTCTACCTGCCCAGTTTGTAAAAATCCTAAACTTAATCCTCCGGCTCCGGAAAACAAATCAACCGCTAAAAGCTTTCTGTTGCTCATTATTTATCCACCCCTTGCCTACGAACATTCGTTCCTTATATAAGCAGCTTAACATCTCTTAATATAATTTTCAAGTGCTTCGTCGTAAATTACTAGACTACTACATTTCAACAGAACATGCTATAGAAAAAATAATAATCCCACCCATTTTGGGATGAGTGGGATTATTATCAAGCCAACACTTCAATTTTTTTCCTAACAAGCTCCTCCAGATCCTCTCGATCCAAGGTATCTAATATTGTCACTCCTCCAAGCTGATTGATGTACATCATCAGACTCCTAAAGTTTTCACGATCAATAAAGGAAGAATCTTGTTCTTTTTGTTTTAATACGGAAAGAACCGCTTTCGTTATATCAGGATTTCTGGAAAAACTTCTTTCAAGAAGGCTTTGGGCAATGTCAAGTTTAGAGAGGAGCACCTTAGTTAGTTCAAAGGGATCTTCTCTATTTTCATCATAAGAAACATATCCGTACCACCATAATCGTGCAATACCGTTTCGTATCAAAGCTCTATCACGATTGGCCATGAAGAAATATCGTTCTTTAATTGTATCTACCGGTTTGTCCTTTTCTAAATATGACTCTACAGGCCATCTTTTTCTCATATAATTCCAGAAGGTGGTATGAGTTAAATAAGTCCATAATCTTTCGTCAGTAGCTTGTATAACCGAAAGTCCCTTTAGTGAAGTATATATTTTTTTTGTGTTCTCGAAATCAAAATGAAGTGTACTGCTCTGTGGCATATGTAGATCTATGTTCTCAATTCTAATGTTTGATGTGAAACTCCATGCACTTCCTCCAAAGAATCGATCAAGCCAAACCCCATCTGATTTATACTTATCGAGGTTGCTTAAAATATTAACCTTTAACTCTTCAAGTGAACTTTCGTTAATATAATTTAATTCCACAACCATACACCTCAGTCTTCATCCTCAAAATTTACAAGAGCTAAAAGCGATACAGTTAGCGGATCCCCGATAAGCTTTTGTGCAATAGCTAGAGTAGAGTCGGAAAATGTGTTTTTATTTTCAACATCAATTCCTAACTCCTTAAGTCTGACTTTAATTACTTGATACCATCTGCATTCTTCAGGATCAAAATCCTGATCTTCTGCATTCTTGATAATTTCTAATATGGATACTAACGCCGGCATAATAATTAATGAGGATAGCAATGGCTGTAAATTTTGATTTAATGAAATTGTCTTGTAATGCTCAAAATTATCTTCAGAGAGCTTAATGACAATCTTATGACCCGAAGAGTCCATGTCGAAGGGCAGTGCATTCTCATTGCGATTAGGTTGAACAGAAAAAATAGAAGGTATCCTTTTTAAAGGATCAATCTCTTTTTCAGCAAAAAATGTTCTTTCCGCATCTATAGCTAATACATCACCCTTCTTTATAATAAAGGAGTGACCTTCATAGTCTGGGTGAAACTCAGGTAATGAGTAATTATCTATATTTTCTGCAGCTAAAATAAAAGAACATATCTGCACTTTCCCCTCTATTGAATCAGCAGGGAGCTGAAAAGTAAAATTAGATTCAAATGAGGCAAATACTTTACGAAAGCGAGTTGTTGAACATTCAAAATGAAGGGCAAAGCGGGCCTTTTTTTCTGCTATAAGCTGATTGATCCCATCGCAGCTAGTTACACAGTAGGTCTCAAAAATATAAGTATTTTGGGTTTTAGTGCTTTTAAGTGATGCCTGAAAATCACTATCAATAACATCATCAGCGAAATATGATAGAACCGGATGTGGGTACTGACGATAGTTAATTTGCATGAATCGCAACCTCCAAAGCACACCGAAGTGGTTCATTCAACGTGACTATTAAATCGCATTTTTTGTCTTTATAAAAAGATATCGGTCCGATCCTTCCATTTCTCCCTAGAGATACACTCTCTCCGGTTTGCTGAATGGCAACAAATCGAACAGGAGCTGCTTCACCGCCTACTTCGCCTATGACTTTAATCCCGATATATCCTTCGCCATCAACATCTGTTTGCATTGATACTTTGTAAGTTCCAGCAGTAGGATCAATACAGAATATACGCGAGCGTACCAATTGCAATTTTCTTCCCGGTGTAGGAGTATTATTATTTTTACCTTTAGTCGAATTTCCTTCCCCGGAATCAGTTTGATCATTCTTATCATTTCTGTCTGGTGTCCTATCGCTTCCTCCGCCAGATCCCTTTTCTGTCCCTTCAGCCCCACCGTCTTCGCTTCCATGTGATTCATCTTCTGATCCAGTGGCAGTTTCCTGATAAACAGCAGCGCCTTCATTAACTCCAACAACTGTCGTTGGCTTCATTCTTCGATGATTAATTTCTATTTCAATATCTTCGTGAGCTGTCTTTTCACCTTCTAAACTGTTTTGAGCGAGCTCCAGCCGAGCCTCAACTTCTACCGAAGCATCGTAATTATCAGGTAGATATTGACTTAATCCCTCTACGTCCAATTCCTCTACATTATCAGTAATTGAAATGGTACGAACTTTTTCGTTTATCCAGGCATAAAGTTTTCTTATGATGCCTCTAGCGTCTTCCGGATTCTCGTGTCGTTCCGGTTCCCAAGCGCTGTGTGTAGGGGGCTCGATTTTTCTTAAAAAATCGTTTAACTCTTCCCCCCTGGCAATCATTACACCTGCAAATTTAAACGGTGTGCGGAAATTCCCTTTATCATAAATTTTCATACCAGTCCCTCTGACCATAGCTACACGTTTAGGAAGGGCTTTTCCCGAGAGTACAAACAAGTCAATTTCACCAAGCCCCAAAAAGTCATTTTGAGAAAAATGGTGTCTGTTGGAGAGAGTATAAGCCTCATAATAATGATAAGAAAGGCAATCAGGATCATCTTTTGTATATTTTTCTAACAGACCCGATAATGAATTAGCATTAATGCTTGTTTCCCCTACTTTGACAATCAACTTTTCATTTAATATAGCAATAAAGAAATTCTCAAGAACAGATTTAATTACTCTTTCTTCCCACCCGTTTTTTTCATTAAAACCAGCAACGTATATATCTGTCCCAACATTTGTTCTTCTGAATTGCTCATATACATCCTCTACTGCTAATATCGGTTTGTTTTTCTCAACTTCACCAAAATAGCCTGTGCCCTGAGTAGGTTCCCCGTTTTCATTAGGATGAGTTACCAGCTTAGCCACACCTTGAAATGCCTCTGCTCCATTTCCTACTTCTTTTGTTCCGTAAAACACCGTCCTGAGGTCAGAACATGCAAAAGGAGCGTGCTTACCAATTCCAAAAGATCCCCCTGACTGTGAATCCTTATCCGATGATCCAACTGATTTTATCAGATTATGCCATCCACCTCTCTGTTCATCAACTGCGCCTGTTAATCCAGTTGTATTATAATCACTAATTTTTAGAAATGGGATTTGATTTAATTCCATAGTTGAGAGTGCATTGTCAAAAAATCGTGCAGTTTTACTATTATCTTTCCAGTATTCCTGGCAGGATTTAAGAATGCTTATAAAACTATCTTTTTTCGGAAAATGGTTAGAGGGAATATAGTTTAATTTAAAATGAACCTCTACCGGTCCAAGGTTATCTTTATCTTTTGCATCGCAAGAATTTTGGATGATTTCCCTTGCCAAAGAATCCAAAGGATTCCCACGAAACGTTTCAATTCCTGCATCGTTTAATCCTGTTACCTGGCCATAGTTATTAGATGGAAAATTCCAATTAATCATAACGCTCTCCTCATTTTTGTAAGCTGTCTAATTTTTTCAGACATTCTGCTGCTAGCTTTTGTACAAGATCGACCGTAACAGCATTGCCGATCTGCTTATACTGTTTCGATTTTGGCATCCCTTCCGGAAATGAAAATTGTTGATCTTTAAAACCTTGAAGACGGACACATTCTCTGGGTGTCAGTTTTCTTATCCCCCAATCATCCTGTATAACAGGAACGTTATGGCCACCTTCACCCATGTTTGCTGTAAGCGTAAAAGTACAATCACTTTTATTCTCTCTGACGTATGCTCTCCGCAATAAATAGACGGAATCTCTATTACCTTCTGCCATTTTTTCCACAAACATTTTACCGTATTTAGAATTCACATCGAAGTAGAAATCAGGATCTGCCTCGAAATCCAAATCTAAAAACTCCCTGACATCTCTTAGCCCTGATTCAGACTCTGGGAACTTAAATTTGTTGACTTTGAAAAAATCCTGAGAAAAAGCAACCATATATAGTCTTTCTCGGTTTTGAGGTATATCTGTATGTTCCCTAGTATTAAGTATCACTGCATTGCTTTTATCCGATATTAGATTTCCTTTATTGTCTAAGGGAACCCTGAACCAATATCCTGCTCTCTTTATTTCTTCTTCAATAGTATTAATTGTCTGCTTATTATTGTGGTAAATTAAGTTTTTTACATTTTCAAGAACAAGTATCTTAGGTCTATTTCTTCCGAACTCTTTAAGCAATCTTATTATTTCAAAAACAAGTTTACCTCTCGGGTCTTCAAAACCCAGTTTATTTCCTGCAAGAGAAAAAGATTGACAGGGGAACCCCGCAGTAAGGATATCTACCGGTTCCAATCCATCGCTTTTAACCGATAAGTCCTCAATAGATTTCTCATAAAGTTTCGTCTCTGGATAATTATGTCTGTATGTATCACAGGCATGAGGATCTAATTCATTCGCCCATTCCACTTTAAAACCTTCATTTTTAAATGCTCTACAAAAGCCACCAATTCCTGCAAATAGACTTCCTATCGTATATGTATGCTGAATATTATCTCGATTCAATTTCTTCCAACTCCATAGGTACTATCTAAAGTACGGATTATCTAAAATATTCGCAATAATGTTGTTATTATCTCTATAATTATATTTCGACGAAAACTGACGGACTCCTTCATATTCACCTTCAGCCATCATGCATTTTCATGAACATTAGGACCTAGTCATTCCTCATGTACCCTCTTTGCAGTTAAAGCACTTCATTTAATGTTTGGTGCAATTTATCAACCGACTTTCCCGATACCGGGATAACAATGGAACCAATCATTCCCAATGGTTTTAACACACGTAATGTCGAATCAAACAACCAAGCTTTGTTCAGATTGACTATGGTCCCCCGGTCCACCCGCAAGAAGCCCACCTTATGCAGTAATGAGGCCCACTCCTCTACCCTCCGGATCGATTGATATGCCCCATGATCCGTATGGAATAGAAGGTTCCCACTTTGATCGGTCTGCATAAACAACGTGTCCTGAGAAACATGGAGTAATTGAATATTTCCTTCCGCGTCTTTAACAGGAATGTACATGTTTAACCCCTTAATATTGGCAAAATTTATTATAGAACAGAATTATACGGAACCGCGCCAGCCTCCACCACTCTTGGTGATAGTTGACATAAGAAGAAATCTGATTTGCCAAACAAAATTTTTGTCTGTTCCTCAGAAGATTCATAAGTCATTTTCATATCGGATGTATGGTATTGCAAACAAATGGCGTTTGGGCACCTATAAATACCTGCGTTTATATTAGCAAGTAAGTGGGCATTACTTATCCAGACATCGGATATATGTGGAATTTCCGGGAGAATACCGTTCTCCTTTAAATAAAAAGCTTTGAGCATCGCATTTACAGCCATACCTGCAACTGACTCACATTGCTCATACATTCCATGATTCAAAAAAATTGCAGCCGAATCCATGTATCTTTGAGAGATGTCATGCCAATATTGAGGGCTTAATAACAAGCTTTGTGATAAGGAAAACCATTCATCCAATCGTTCCATCCTACAGCCTCTTTTCGCCAGTCGCTTATAGTAAGGAAATGAACTCTTCTACCATCGGATAGACTGATTGCTCAAATGAAACTGAACTGTTCCGGTTCTAGCTTAGGAGACACATTTTCATCTGAAGTTCTTAACAATAACATGCACGTTTTGTTGTTAGTGACCTGAATGGTCTATACGAAACCAATCAAAGCTCCCATAACCCTTGAAATAAAATGTTATTTTATTACTTTTTGTTGAATACTTTATCTGTTCTAGCTAGTATAGCAGATTGATAATGATCTTAAAAGGAGTAATTTTCCTTGAGCGAACAGCCCATTATCATTAAACAAATCATCGGAAAAACCGTTAAAGCCATACGTATGAAGCAAGGATTAAGTCAAGAGGATTTGGCATATGAATGCGATGTAGATCGTTCCTATATCTCAATGATTGAAGTCGGTCGTAACGAACCTTCTGTTACGAAAATATTCGACTTGTGTAAAGGCCTCAAAATAAAGCCCTCAGACTTTTTTAAGATAGTAGAAGGTGAATATCAGAGGACATTTGAACAGAGCTAATAAAAAATAAGAGCGGGACGCAGGCTTCTCCAGCCTGGTCCCGCTCTATTGTTGATACTTCATTCAGGGAGACGCGAAAAGATCACACTAACTCCCCCGGATACCCGCAATATGCAATTGATCATTGTCCCTATGAGGAGCAGAGGCAGATAAGATAATACCGTACAGCACAAGACAAGCAATAGTAACCAACGCTATACCATATAATACACAATAGACGCTTTTCGGCTTGCTAGGTTCCTGGAACTCAGTTAATGCCCCCTCTACCCCCTAACCCCATCCCCCCACACAATCCGCAGAACCCGCTCCGGATAATTCGTCGTAATCCTCATCCCCGGATACTCCCTAATAATCCGCTCGAGAATCTCCGGCTCATCCACCGTCCACACACCCATATCAATTCCTAGCCCAGCCATCTCGTCCACGAGCTCCCGCGTCACAAAAGCATAATGCATTGACACGATCGACGCCCCCGTATAACGAAGCTGCTCTGCAAGCAGTGTCGGCTTGCCCAGGAAGATCAATCCCGTCGGGATGGAGGGGTCGATCTCGTGCGCCCGCTTCATGGAATCGTGATTGAAGGAGGAGAGCACGACCTCCTCCTGCATGCCATGCTGCTGAATCAATGAGATAACCTTCTCCTCAATGCCCTCATATTCATCGCCAAGCATCTTCAGCTCCACATGCAGCTTGCAGCGACCTTTCGCAAGCTCCAGCACTTCGTCAAGCGTCGGGATCACCTCCGCCGCGAACTCGGGAGCGAACTTGCTGCCCGCATCGAATTGGCGCAGCTCCGCAAGCGTGTAAGCGCGGATCATGCCTGTCCCGCTTGTCGTCCGGTCCAGTGTATGGTCGTGAATAACGACAGGAACTCCGTCTCTGGACAGGTGCACGTCAAGCTCAATAATCGCAATATCCGGCTCGGCCAGAGCCAGCTTGAACGCCGCCATCGTATTCTCGGGCGCGTCTCCCGAACAGCCGCGGTGTGCCACGATCGTAATCATCGTTTCATCCATCCCTTCGGTTCTATTATTTCACTCCGTTATACACGAACGCCTTGATAATCTGCCGCTGCGATAAGAAGAACACAACCAGGATCGGCGCGACCAGAATCAGGTTGCCGGCCATCAGGATATTCCAGGTCGCGACGCCTTCCACTTCGCGGATCTTGGCGATGCCGAGCGGCAGCGTTCTCGCGGTTTCGTTGGTGGTCATGACGAGCGGCCAGAAGTAGTCGTTCCAATGGGCAATGAAGCTGAACAAGGCGAAGGTGACCAGCACCGGCTTCACGAGCGGCACCATGATCCGCAGGATGATTTTCCACTCGGCCGCCTGATCCAGTCGCGCCGCTTCGAGCAGCTCATCGGAGATCTGCATGAACGCCTGCCGCAGCAGGAAGATGCCGAAGGCGCTGGACGCGAATGGCAGGATAAGGCCTAGATGCGTATTGAGCAGCTTGAACGCGCTCAGCTCCAGGTAAACAGGCAGGAAGATCAGCTGGGCGGGAATCATCAGCGTCACCATGACGATGCCGAACAGGAAGCCCGAGCCGATGAATCTGTACCGGGCAAAAGCATACGCGGCCGGAATAATCGTCAGCATCTGCAGGATCAGGATGCCGACTGCAATGATGATGCTGTTTGTGAAATAACTGAGAAACGGTCCCGTATTCCAGGCATCCGCGTAATTCTGCCAGACGGGATTCGTCGGAATCCACACCGGCGGGAAAATCATCGTCTCCGGCAGCGTCTTGAGCGATGTGGAGACCATCCAGATGAACGGCAAAGCGAAGATCAGCACCAGCGCCAGCATGCCGGCAATATTGAATACGCTCAGTATGGCGGATATCACCTTCTTGATCGTCGTTTTGCGGGTACGGACATGGCTCAACTGGCTGCCGGCAGTGGCAGTCCCAATCGGGGCTCCGCCGATCGTATTGTCTACAGCTTTCAAGAGCTTCACCTCTTCCTAACGGTAATGAACGCGATTCGACAGCAGTTTGAAGTAGATAATCGTAAGTACGCCGACAATGACCAGCAGGATAACGCCTGCCGCGGAGGCATAGCCGATCTTGAAGAACCGGAAGCCGTATTCATAGATGTAATACACCAGGGTGTTGGTGGAATTGACCGGACCGCCCTGGGTCATGATTGCGATGGTCTCGAATACCTGGAACGATCCGATCATGTTGATGACCACCAGGAAGAAGATCGAGGGCGACAGCATGGGCAGGATCAGCTTCGTGAAGGTCGTCCAAGGCTTGGAACGGTCCAGGGAAGCCGCTTCGTAGATATCTGACGGGATGCTCTGCAGCCCCGCGATGAACACAAGAGCGTTATACCCGAGCCCTTTCCATACGGCCACAATGACCAGCGAGATGAGCGAGGTGCTCGGATGGGACAGCCAGTCCAGCTTGCCGAAGCCCACGAGCCCGATCACCCAGTTGAGCAGCCCGTATTCGGGATCCATCAGCCAGCTCCACAGCAGCGAGATGGACACGAGCGAAATAATATGCGGACTGAAGATCGCCCCCTGCACGAAGCCGTGAAAGAAGCTTTTGCGGTTCAGCCACAGCGCGAGCAGCAAGGAGATTCCGGTCGTCAGCGTCACCGTGAGCAGGGTGTAGATGGTCGTATTGGTGAGCACCTGCCGGAAATCCGGCTCTGTCAGCAGGTCCTTGAAATTCTGGAAGCCCACGAACGTCTTGGTCGGGCTGACAAAATTCCAGTCGAACATGCTCAGGTAGATCATATAGAAGATCGGATAGATGAAGAACAGGGAGAAAATGATAATGGCCGGAGCGACCATGCTGTACGGACGCAGCTTTTCCCATACGGTCATGTCATCTTCCTCCAGCCGCCACAAGACGCTTCGAGCTTGCCTCGACGCCGCGCAGCCTTTCCCCGTTCAGCCCGAAATAATAGAGCTGGTCATGCGGAATCGTCACCTTCACGCGCTCGGCCGTCTCCAGAGGCGCAAGGAAGGTCTTGACGAAGAAGACGCCGGTCCGCGACTGGATCTGATAAATATTTTCCGCTCCCAGACTCTCGCGGGTCAGAATCTCGCCTTCTATGTCATACCCTTCGACTTCTGCTCCTACGCCAATAAGCGCCTGCTCCGGACGGAACCCTACATAGCCGATAGTGGCGGCTGACCGGATATCCATCCCCTGCACATCCCGCATATTCATCATGTTCATGGCCGGTGTTCCGATGAACTCCGCAGTGAACTGGTTGGCCGGATCGTGATAAAGCTTCATCGGCGTATCCGCCTGCTGGATGACACCCTTGTTCATGACGACGATCTCATCGCCCATCGACATGGCTTCGACCTGATCATGCGTAACGTAGACGAAGGTGGTTCCAAGACGCTTGTGAAGCTGGATCAGCTCCGTTCTCATCTGGTTGCGCAGCTTGGCGTCCAGATTGGACAACGGCTCGTCGAGAATGAACACCTTCGGCTTCTTCACCATCGCCCGTGCGAGCGCCACCCGCTGACGCTGTCCGCCGGACAGATTCTGCGGCTTCTTGTTCAGATGCGGCGTCAAGCCGACAATCTCGGAAATATCCGTGATCAGCTTCTCGCGCTCGCTCTTGGCAATGCCTCTGTTCTTGAGCCCGAATTCAATATTGCCGCGGACGGTCATGGTTGGATACAAGGCATAGTTCTGAAACACCATCGCGACATCCCGCAATCCGGGGGCCGTATCGTTCACGCATTTGTCATCGATCCATATCTCGCCGCTCGTCACCTTCTCAAGCCCGGCTACCATGCGCAGTGTCGTGGATTTGCCGCAGCCCGACGGTCCGACAAGAACGGTGAACGAACCGTCCTTGATGGTCAGGTTCAAGTTCTCAATAATGGTCTCATCCTTGAATTTCTTGCTTATATGCTTCAGCTCGATCTTCGCCATCCGATATGTTCCTCCTTGTGATGGATTCCTGAATCGCACGCATGAGCTGCTCCAGCTCTTCCAGATGGTTAAGCCGCAAATCCCAGACCTCCGGATCGCTGCTCGGGTAAGGGGAAATAAAGCAGGTTCTGCCGCCCAGCCTCTTGGCCGGATGCAGATCATTCCACGGGTTATCCCCGATCGACAGAATTTCATGAGCCTGGTAACCTTGCGCAAGCAGCGATGTGAAATACGACTGGAGGCCAAAAGGCTTATTCGCGCCGTAAACCACATCCTCGAACAAATGGCGGATCTGCATGTAGCTCATGAACTCGACGCCGGATTCGAGGTGGGTGTTGGTCATGAGGCTTTTTTTCTCGACAGCAGTAAGCTCTTCAATGGCCCGGAACAGGTCGCTGTGGCATTCGAATTGATAGGGGGTGAGGACCATCTCCTTGCGGACACGATCGAACGCCGATCTTAATTTCTGCTCGGTAAGCTTGTATTTGTGGCTGAGAACCGTCGCAATTCCCCACGGGTCGCCAATATGAATCAGATGGGGCGCCTGGGAGGATAAAGGTCCATAAGCGCAGGCATGTTCATCGATTGCAGCCCCATCCCAGGTAAAGCCCTGGACGAAACGGTCCCCCTCGCGCACCAATCCGAGATCATCCTCTGTATGATAGAAATGGCCGAATTGGATCGCATGCTCTCCTGCCAGAATGGCTCTTCCTATGCTCATAGCCGCTTCGGTTTCCCCTTCGTGCTCCGTTTCCTCCAGCAGATAACGGATATACCGCTCGAGGAAGGTATCTTCCTGGTAGAGCGTTCCGTCCATATCGAAAATAATAACTTTGATCGCGGACAACCAATTCTCGTTGTACATAGGGTGTAACCTCTCAGCTCTTATGATTGGAAGGAGAAGACTTCCGACTTCCGATGAAGCGGAAGCTCCTCCATGTTTAAACAGTTACTTCAGTATTCAATAGCTCCCAGCCTATACTAGTGATGGTGCATGATGCAGTCGAAGCGTATGGCGGGATGTGCAAAAAATTATTTGCTAAGCAGCTTGTTGGCTTTCTCCGCCGCTTGATTGAGCGAATCCTGCGGAGACACCTTCGGATCCAGAATCGCCTTCTCAATGGCTTCCTTGATGATCTTCGCCACTTCCGGATACGCATTCTCCATCGGACGCGGTCTTGCAAATTCCAATTGATCGACGGCTACCTTGAACTGCGGGAACTCGGCAAAATGCGCCTTCAACTCATCGCTCTCTACGGCAGACAGACGGGTCGGCAGGTAACCGACATGCTTATGCTGGTAAATCGTGTTTTCCTTCGACGTCATCCATTTGAGGAATTCCCAAGCCGCTTGCTTCTCTTCATCGCTGCTCTTCGACGTAATGACAAGCTGACAGCCGCCTGTCGGAACGCCATAGCTTACGTTGGAAGGCATGAACGACGTTTCCATTTCAAAACCATTGCCTTTGGCAATTTCCAGGCTTCCGGTTACGCCGGCCGTGGAAGCGAATTTGAAGGCCGACAGCTGGTTGGACCAGTCTTTATCCGCGGTTGGTCCCGCTTCGTCGCCCATCGGGATCTTGATCAGTCCTTCGCTGGACAGCTTCTTCCAGAACTCTACCGGCGCCACGCCCTCAGGCGAATTGAACGCAGCCGATTTGCCGTCCTCGCTCAGCATTTGGCCGCCGCTCTGGGCAACGAGACCTTCGTAGAACCAGATATCTATGGGCACGGTCATGCCGACTTTGCCCTTCTCCTTCAGGACGCGGGAATATTGCTCCAGCTCATCCCATGTCTTCGGACCAGCCGGGTCGAGGCCGGCATCCTTGAGCATGGTGACATTTTTGTACAAGATCGGGGTGCTGCGCATGAAAGGAAGGCCGTACAGCTTGCCGTCCACATAGGCATTTCCCATCAGGCCGGGATTGAAGTCATCAATCTGCAGCTGATCCTTGTCGCGCTCCGCATAGGTCGTCAGCTCTTCCAGCATGCCCGAGCGTGCGAATACGCCGGTTGATGCGATCTCGAGGTCGGTTACCGCAGGTGCGTCTCCGGCTGCGAATGCCGCCTGTACTTTGGCGTGAAGGTCGTCGTAGTTGCCTTGGTGCTCGGCCACCACTTCGATTTTGTCCTGTGACTCATTGAATTCCTTGACCATGTGCAGCTTCGCTTCCTCAATCTTCTCACCGAACGCGTACCAGTACTTGATGACAACCTTCTTGGATGCGTCGGCTTCTGCCGGCTCGGCTGCAGCCCCGGTTGTTGCGTTGTCCGTGCCTGTGTTTGCGTTCGTGCCGGTGTTGTTCGTGTTCGCGCCGCCCGCTCCGCAAGCCGAGAGCACCCCCGTCATGAAAATCGCCAGCGTTAATGCAGTAAGCTTCTTAACCATTGTCTGATCCTCCACCTTTTCTTTTCCTGAGTTACAACCGGGGCGCAAAAAAAGAAACCTTAATCCTGCCGAGGACATTTCATGTCCTCCAGCGGATAAGGTTTCTCCAATACTCCAACCGATTGCTATTTACTTTTCATATCGAATGATACGTGATGTTTATTAAATCTATGTTATCTGATTGCTAAGATTATATGAATTTTCATAGATTCGTGCGGAGAATAAAAGCAGGCTGCGCAGGCGGAAACGTCTTCCGATACTCGCAAGTGTTACAAGCGAGTTAGCCGCTTGTCACTTGTCGAGGAGCTGTTGTACCCCTGAATTTTTTTTATTTTGGATACCTTTGGTGCAAAGCGATCCACAATCAACATCGTGAATCGCTTTGTCACCTGTATCTGATAAATTCGGGGTACAAAGGTCGTAAGTAGATGCTTCCGAAGCAGCTTTCTTACGAAAGCTTTCAGCTTACGCTTCTCCAGACTATTTCCGCCTGCTCCGCCGGTTAGTCACCGGCTTACTATTCAGGAGGGGGAGGAGCCTAAATAACCTGCCGGTCCTTGGACTTGTCAGACAAGGGGCCCGCGCCTCTTCACTGCTCGGGCTTGGCGGTAAAATTCGATGCAGCTTTTCAGCTTACGCTTCTACAGACTATTTCCGCCTGCTCCGCCAGTTAGTCACCGTCCATTAGATTCACTAATAGAATGACTTATCATATAACCTGCCGGTCCTTGGACTTGTCCGACGAGGGGCCTGCCCCTCTCCACAGCTCGGGCTTGGACGTGGAGATTGCTGTCGCTCCGTACCTGAGGCATTCCTCCGCCTGGCTCTGCTCGTACAACAACCCCCCTGTAATGATAGGCAGCGAGGTGAATGCCTTCACCTTGCCGATCATGTCCGGGATGCGGGCAGGCATGACTTCGATGATATCCGGCTCGCTCTGGCAGAGGCTCTTGGCGATGTTGTCCAGGCCTTCGCTGTCGACGAGGAAGAAGCGCTGAATAGTGATCAGACCCATTTTTTTTGCGGTTTTCACCACATTCGTTTTCGTCGAAATAATGCCGGTCGGCTTGATCACCTTCGCCAAATAATCCAGACCGTAATTGTCCGTGCTGAGGCCGCCCATCTTCTCCAGATGCAGGAAGACCGGGAGCTGATGCTCCTTGAACACGTCCACGTAACCCTTCACAACGCCGATGTGGCCGGTCAGCAAGAAGATGCCGCTCAACTGGCCGCGCAGCGACAGGGCGATCTCAATATGCCTCGGATCCTTGATCGAAGCGATCAATCTGTGCGCGGCGAGACCCTTCAGGAACGCGGCATGGTTTACGTCGTTCTTCATTCCTCTAACCTCCACTATTGGGGCTGTGCCGCTGTCGGCAAGGAAATTTCGAACTGTCGGTCGGCGTCTAGGCCGCGAGCGTTGGGATTGTGGTGAAAATGCGACATATGCCGGTGCATCGTAGAAGCATGCTCCAGCATGGCTTCGTCCATCATATCCACAGCGGAGATGCGGATCTTCTCGCCCTCAAGCTCAATAATCCGGAAGCCGGGTTGATCCAGACAGGCGGCAAGCTGTACGAAGGTCCAGTTATTCTGGGCCACAATCGAATTCACATGCGTATGACCATTGAAATAGACGCCTGCCCCGTTTTTCCGGTTCAGAATGCGCCACATGTCGATGCTCGGATGAATGGAGCCTTTGTCCATCTCCGATCTTGCCGTCGTCTGATAGACGGGGTGGTGGCCGAAGACGAGCAGCGGCTTCGTACCGGACTCCTCCACCATGGCCTCCAGCCAATGCAGCTGCTCTTCGTCGATCCAGCCGCTCCAATCGGCGGTGTCCATCTCCCTGGCCGTATCCAGAAAGACCAGGAAGGCCGAGTCCGTGTCAATCGCGTGATAGCGCTGCTGCCCTGTAATCTCCAGCACTTGATTGCGTGTCTGCGAGTAGACATCATGGTTGCCCAGCACGTGAATGAATGTCCGTTCCTCACGATGCAGCAGCTCATAAACCTCCTGCAGCTCCGAGGGTGATCCAAAATTTGTCAGGTCTCCGAGCGATATATGCAAATCGGCATCCGTATTCAGAAAATGTTCCAGCAAGGTGTGATAGAAAGCAGTCCTAGCCTCCGGCAGTCCCGGAATCGTTGCATCAATCTCGTGATAATGCAAGTCGCCCATCAGAACCAATCTCATTACTTTTCTCCTCCTGGCTTAAACCAAATTTGTAACTCACTCCCTCATGCTATAGAGCAAGTATTGATTATCCGTTAAATAGGGATGGAGTTTTTGTAAAGGTATATGAAAACCGTAAGAGAGATTATGCCGAGAAATTGCTGTCAGCCACAACCCCGGACTCCGGTTTCCGCTTCAGATTATACCGCCGGTTGATCAGATACCCGAACAGCGAAGCTAGCGATTGCTGGAACAGCATCCCGAGCACGACAGGAAGGGCGACCGGTGCGGCAAAATACGACACGGCCATTACGGCTCCGGCGCTAATATTGCGCATGCCCCCGTTGAAGGTGAGGGCAATGACCAGATCCTTCTCCCAGCCCAGCAGCCTGGCTATGAGCCAGCCGAGTATGTAGCCCAAGCTGGCCAGGACAAGCGTCGTGCAGGCAATCCCCAGGATTTTGGCGTTGAAGTGACGCAGATAGGGGGATACGACCGAGCTGTTGATCGCGACGACGATGCCCATCGCGATTTTCGAGAAAGGGCTCAGGCGCGGTCCCCAGTGATCCCGGATGCCGCCACCCGTCCATTGATTCAGCAGCATTCCCAGCATGGACGGCAGTACAATCATCAGCAGGAGCCCCCGCATCATGGCATAGGTGTCCATCTCGACCTGGGTTCCGACAAGAAGCGACAGCGTGTAAGGTACGACCAGCGGCGACAGAATCGTATCGATGAGAATAATCGACAAAGTAAGCGCTGTATTTCCTTTGTAAATGGCGACCCACACGAAGCTTGAAATACCGGTCGGGATCGCCATGGCCAGAATGAAGCCAGTCATGGTAAACGCGTCCTGCGCGTAAAACAGATGCCCCGCTCCCAGGGCGACCAGCGGCATAATGATATGGAGAATGAGCAGCGTAATGAACAGTGGAACGGGCTGCGTCAGTACTTTAATAAATTCCTTGAAGCTGGAGCTGATGCTCCCCGAGAAGGTCATGAAGGCGAAGATCCAGGTGGACAAGAAAGTAAAACCCGACAAATGATTCCCCAGCAGCACTCCGATCAGGACACTGGTAGGTGTAAGCAGCGGCAAGAAACGCTCTAAGCGGCGGTTAAACTGCTGAAGCATGGTCACAGGACTCCCTTTTTTTCACTCCAAGCACCACATGGCAGGTGGAATTCTATACTCGTATTCTACCAGATGCCTGCCGTACTTACATCCTATTAAGTGGATTTTCTCTTTCGTTGCGGCGGGAATTATCTCAAGTCCGGGTATCCATTCGGTGTGAAATATATCGATTTCGATTATAAACATGTGGATAGAGAGCGATTCTTGGAATTGGAAAGTCGTAAAAAAAACAGCCGCTGCCGGCATGAAGCGGCAGTGGCTGTTCTGGTGTGCTAGTCGATCAGCTTCGTTTCTTTGAGCAGTCTTTCCATCAGTGCAGCCGTTTCCGCGCGCGTCATCGTCGCTTGCGGATTGAGGTGCTGTCCGTCCATCCCTTGCAGGATGCCGTCCTTGATGAGCAAAGCTGCGGACTCTCTTGCATATCCGGAGAATTTCGCCGAATCGCCGTAAGGAGCGAGGATCTGACTGATCTCCGACTCACTCAGAGCGATTTGCGGCGCAATCAGATTGTAGGCACGGGCTATCATCGCGATGCCCTGTTCTCTCGTAATCTGCTGCTCGCCGCGGAACGAGTCGTCATCATAACCTTTAATGATGCCAAACTCACTCGCAATTGTGACGGCATCGTGATACCAGATCGTGGATGCCACATCACCATAAGGACTTTCCGTCACACCCTGACGCATCAGGCCGAGTCCGGAAGCCACAATCGCAGCAAATTCGGAACGGTTGATATTGCGGCTTGGAGAGAAGGTGTTATTGCCGGTTCCTTCAAGCTGCAGTCTGGCCGCAATATTGTTGACGCTCTCCTGTGCCCAATGGCCCTTCACATCATCAAAGTCCTGCGGATCCCAGATGACGGAATAGCTTCCCTGGCTGCGCAGGTCGTTGATTAGTGCAAAATACCGGTTGTTGATCTGGGTCACAACCGTCGGCACATGGAACACGGTGCCATCCGGGTTGACTACGACTCCGGTCGTAATCTTGTTTGGATCAATGCCTTCCGGCAGGGCGATATACCGCGGTGCGTAGCCCGTCAATTGATCGGGCGCAACCGTTTGGTCTTGATACGTGAAGCTGAGGGACAGATCAACCGGGTTCACCAGCAATTCATAACCAGCTTTTGCCGCCTGTTCGCCGGCAGCGGTTTTCAATGCATCCGGGGAATGCTTGATGTCGATATTAACCGCAATATCGCCAAGCGGAGCGCCGTTCCACTGCGACGTAATCGAACCCAGGTCCAGCTGTTCTCCAGGAATCGGATAAATCGCCAGCAGATTCTCGATATTCAGCGTGGAGCCGGTATCCGCCAGCTGCTTCACCGTTGCTGCGGTCAGACCTTCAACCTTGATGCTGCCTTCGCCCGGCACACGGACGTTCAACTGCTGTCCGTCTTCCCTGGCAAGTATCTCCGACAATTGATCGTTGTCAATGGTTACTGTCGTACCCGCATCCGTTGTCGTTCCGCTGGCGAACGTGCTGTCCGCATCATTCACAGTCGTTTCGATAGCCGATGGCGGTGTAGGAGTATCGCCGCCGCCCCACCCGTATCCAGAGGCATCGCGGGTAACGGTGATAGTGTATTCCTTCACTTGACCGTCCGCATCAGTGACTCTGACCGTAACCGTGTTCGTTCCGACATTAAGCGGCAATTCAGGGCTGATCGCTCCGCTGGCTGTTTGCTGCCAGCTGCTGCCATTGACGCTGAATTCGATTTTCGCATTCGGATCGAGAGCGGTCGGCGTCCATTGGATGTTCGAAACGCCGTTGCTCACGCTGAGCGAGTAAGCCGTTGTATCCGAATCAAAAGCCGGGCTCAGGCTTCCCGAGGAAGACGCGAGGCCAACCAGCTTGTTCGTCGTGCGGATAATCTCGATTTCATATTCATTCAGAAGCGTTCCGTCCTTGGCATAGACGCCGACTTTAATCAGGTTTCGGCCCTCGACAAGCGGCAGGCTGTCCCAATCGGACGGATCGATCTGTTCGCCGTTCAATGTCACCTTGACATCCGTATCTTCCGAGACGAATGCGGCCGGAGCAATGGACAGGCTATACGTAGCGCTTGTTACAGTTGCTTTATAAAGCGAATATACATCCGGCGAGAACGCCGGAGCCAAGTCAATGGCTGCATCTCCGTCAGGAGTGTGGCCCGCGAGGTCAAGATCAGCCAGCTGGCCTCCCGCTTCTGTCTGAACCTTGAGCGTCTTGCTCTGGGTCGTGGTACGGCCATCCTTCTCAGAGATCACGTCCACCGTATAGGTTCCGTCGGTCAGGACCGCATCCGGTGTAAAGCTCCAGCTGCCTTCTTCGTCCACTATTGCTGTCCCTCTAGCGATCGTATCTCCATTTTTATTCTTAATGGTATACGAGATAGCAGCGCCGGGTGTCGTCGTACCTTCGAATGTCGGCTGCGTGATGTTCACTACGCTGCCGGCCGGCTGCACGATGGCCAGCTCCGGATCCGAAACGGTCACCAAACCGTCTGCAGCTGTTGTCAGCGCCGCCAAAGCAGCATCCACTTCTTCTTGCGTTGCGTCTGGTCTATTCAGCACGTCTTGTGCAGCGTCCAGCGCGTTTTCAAATGCCTGCCAGCTGTCCGGCTTGTAATCGCCGGCGTTCAGGCTCTCAGCCTCAGCCGCTTTTTCCGCCAGGGCCGATTTGTCTACTAACCCGTCATATGCAGCTTCCAGTGCTGTCAACGCAGCATCGATGTCCGCTTGCGTTACAGCCGGATTATCCAACACGGCTTGAGCATCCTGCCGCTTCTCCAGATAAGCTGCCCAGCTTGCCGGCGTGTAATCGTCTTCGTTCAAGCCTTCGCTCTCATCTGCTTTGTCTTGAAGCAGCGTCTTGTCGAAGAAATCGAAGGTGAAGCTGTCGACAAAAGTATCATTCGTTCCTTGCAAGTCGCCTTTGTCTGCATCGTATGCTACTGAAACCTTATGAGCATCCGTCAGATCGATCTCGTCCGGCAATTTAAGCGTCACTTTCGTACCGTTCACTGAAACCGCGTCACTCGTCAGTTCAAAAGTTTCCCCATCTATTGTGACGGTGAATCCGTCACTTGGGTTCTGAACCGCTCTATCGAATGTGAGTGTAATCGTATTCCCGTCCTCTTCACTGCTCCCAAGCGCTGCACTTGCAAGCTCAGGACTTGGCAGGACGACGGCAACCGTCTTGGCTGCACTAATGTTGATCGTTTGATCATCAGCAGCCAATCCGCCGTATTCGACGACGTAACCGCGAACGGTATTATTAGTCGGAGAGTAATCATTCCATTGTCCCGCTGTGCTCCCTGGTCCAAAAATATGCGCGACGTATTCTCCGTTGCTGTTATTCGGTTCTCCGGTAACCCAGTTCGAATACCCGCCGTCTACCGTTCCAGCATCTGCAGAAGTTGATCCCGATGTGTAGCCTTTCCAGAATGGCGTGCCATTCCCAGCATCCTCCGTTCCTTCAGGTCCTGTCACCCAACGCCAGTCTCCAGTGACGATAGGCTCTCCATTTTTCCGTTCAATATCTTGCGCGCCAATCCAGCCAAGACCCTGTGTTTTTTGTGCCACAAAGTCATTTTCCTGTTCGTCCATTATGGTTACGAGATAGCCTTGGCGACCGAAATAGTCCCGCAATTCGGCTTCAGCCTTTGCTGCGTTCCATGTAAGGTTTGAAGCTTTGACGATATATTCATAAAAATGGCCATTACTATAAGGCAGGGCGCTGCCAAGTGTAAATGAAATGTCTCTGTCGCCCGCCAAGTTAACGGATGTAGTTGAAAACTGAACGCTTCTTAGCGCTTCTTCGTAGTCTGCAACAGACGCCTCGCCGGTTAGTGTTAAAACGCCATTAGCGGAATTATAGCTTCCAGTAATGCCATTCTGATTAACAAAGTGGAGCGCATCGCCATTTTGCAATCCGCTGTTAATGACAACCGTGGCGCCATTTATTGTTTCATAGTCAATAAGGTCAATAATGTTTAAGTTCTCATCAACCTTTACGAGGGATCCGTCATTCGATGTTGTATCATCGGAAGAAGTAAATAATCCACGCGAACCTGCCTCGGGCTTCACACGCGCAAATGTGAAGTAGTCGCCGTCATTCAATGTGACATTATCAGCCACATAACTGCCAGATTCATGCTGCATATCCGTTAATGTGTAGTCGCTGAATGCCGGGTCGTGACTGACAATCAGTTTTGCATCATCCGCAACAGCTTCATCCGGAACGGAAATTTGCACAGCGCCGACGCCGTTCGTATTCTGTACATTCCAGACCCGCTGCGCGCGGTAAACATTGCCGGCAACGGATTGGTCAATGGTCTCAGGCGAGAGCTGCTGCCCATTGTCTCCCCAGATCAGGTATTGATTGTCCTGCGTGAACGCAGCCTGGTTCCGGGAATTTGTTTCCTCAATGCTGCCCAGGCCGACAGCAATCTGCGGTATGCCTGAATTTACGCTGCGGCTCTGTTTCTGGTTCAAACCACCTGCGTCATCGCGGGCAATACCGGCGATATTGTTGGAATAAAGTTGGTTATCTTCGTTCGTATCCCATACAATATTACCGTTCGAAGACAGATAATTGCTGTTTGCGCCTTGCTGTGCATCAATCGTATAGCCGTATTTGAGCGCAAGGTAAGTGCTGATCCTCTGACGCTCTTCCGGCATAAGCTCACGATTGTATACAATGACGTCCTCGATCTTGCCATTCCAATATGAATCTTCAATTTGCTGGGGGGTTCCAACTACACTTCCAATTCTGGCACCATTATCCTGGCCGGTATCCCAGTTCTTTGGAACATCTTGTCCCCATGTGCTGTCCTGCACTTGTTTCATTTTGCTGAATAAATGGGCAGCATTATTGGTCGCTCCGCCCCAATTAATAAACAGCTCGAACGGATCGGTTGTGTTCACCAATCCATCGGGACTATACATCGTCTGGCTCTGAGTGCCATTCGCAGGGGTTAAGCCCCCCCTGGTTCCATTTTGAATCATACTCATGTTGGAGAAAGCATTTGTATCATTTGTGCCCCATGAAATAATATACCGGGTGGAGTGTGCTGCTTGGGCCACTCCGTCTATGTTGGATTTGGCCACTGTAATAATGGATCTTGGGCTCGTATTTTGCGGTAGATGACTTACATCGAGATCAAGATACGTTTCTTTGGGAACATTGGGTTCGGCTTGATGATCCAGCTGGGTTCCGTAAAACTCCACTACCGGATTAAAATTGATGTTATGCTCGGCGTCATCCCAATAGGCGGGCTGATTGTCCACGTTGCCCTGGGTTGCCTTATTCGGGTTTCCGCTCTGGCTTTGATCTGCCCATTCGGACACTTTACTTCCACTGGTTGGATCATTCACGCCTGCATCGGGACGCAACCACAAAACGGCACCGGCAACCCCGCCGGGACCTACTGCCCCGCCCGGACCTGGATCAGCATTTACGGGCTTGGCATAGCCTGCTCCGGCAATAGCGGAGAACACTAGCGCGGTGCTCAGCGCTTTCGCTATCCCGGAACGAATCTGTCTGTTCATTAGTAACATTCTGAAATCCTCCTCATATCTTCGAATCGTTCCTGAATGCTCAAATTTGCCTAGTGAACGATGGATGTCCAGCCTCTTGGATGGATTCGTTTCCTCGAAATCCTCTCTACCAATTCACAAGCCAGACTGCTTCCATACATGTATCATCATTTGAACAGGAACAATTAGATTAATTTTACATTTCAAATCTATACAAAATCTGAACATTGCTATAAATAAGATTAAAAAAACACTTAAGCACTCCGTTATTTAGCGGAATACATAAGTGTTTTCACTTCCAAAGTCTGTTATAGAAATTTTATTCTCTATTTTAAATTTATTTCGTCTATTCCAATACTATAATTTACATTAATAAGTGTTTAGCGATCAGACGGACATCTTCTGTAAATACGCTTCGAGCCGGTCAAGATTTTGCTCGTTGGCTGGAAATGCGATTTTCTTGACCACAATGTACTTTCGCGCTCCCCGCTACCGAATAGCCAGTCCCAATTCCTCCGCCCGCTTCAGCGACTCGGGAGTGAACTTGTTCTTCCTGTACTTCGTCTCGATCTCTTCCCTGGTCACGGGAATCCATTTAAAATCCTTGTTGATATAGATCATCGTCTTGTTGCCCCAATCCACATGCACCGTCCGGCCCGTTACTTTCTTGACCTGGCCGATTCGGGAGACGGCATAGCCGATCATCACGATGCAATATTTGTCCAGAATGCTGTTGTTCAATTCTTCACTCCTTAGAGCCCTGCCCGATGGAACCAACGCTCATATTTTTGCCGTAGAAAATTTCGTCCATCTCCATCTTCAACTGCTCCGTAATCTCCTGCTCTTCCCCCGGGCCCAGCTTGTCCTTGGTGTAGCCGAACAAATAATTGTTGAGATCGAACTGCTTGAGCTTGCATTTGGTATGGAAAATATTCTCCTGATAGACATTGACATCAATCATATCATACATGCTCTTGATTTGATCCGGAATATAATTCTGAATCGAGCTGATATCGTGGTCTATAAACAATTTATGGCCGTGGATGTCGCGGGTAAAGCCGCGCACGCGATAATCGATCGTCATGATGTCGGTATCGAAGGAATGAATGAGATAATTCAGCGCCTTCAGCGGAGAAATCTCGCCGCAGGTCGACACGTCCACATCCGCGCGGAAGGTGCTGATGCCTTCGTCCGGATGGTATTCGGGGTAAGTATGGACCGTAATATGGCTTTTATTCAAATGCATCACCACGGATTTGGGCAGCGGCCCAGGAGACTGCTCGAACGATTCGGTCGGAGCCTCCTCCACAGGACCCTCGGAAATCAGGAAGGTGACGCTGGCCCCTTGCGGAATATAGTCCTGCTTGGCGATATTGAGCACATGGGCGCCTATGATATCGGTAACAGATTGCAGAATCCCCGTCAGCCGGTCGGAGTTGTACTGCTCGTCGATATATTCAATGTAGGCCTCTCGTTCTTCCTTGGTCTTGGTATAGCAAACATCGTACATATTGAAGCTCAGGGATTTAGTCAGATTGTTAAAACCGTGCAGCGTGATGAGCTGCTCTGGTGTCAATTTCATCGTGGAATACCTCTCTTTTGATGGTTTCAGAGCCGTTCTTCCTCCGGCAGCACCCTTATTCTTCTAATATATTACCCATTAATCCATAACTAAAGCCAAGTGATGAACCCCGCCCCTCATCCCAAGCCGTCCCTAGCATTATCTCAGATTCGTTCTATTCAGGCTTGAGTCCGCAAATAAATCTTTTGTAAATAAAATCCATTCACGCGCGGCACGCGACAAATAGCCTTCCCGCCTCCATACCATAGCCAGCTGCCAAGGGATGACGGGACTGACAAGCGGAACCGAGCATATCTTGTCCTTATCAAAGAACCGGCAAATCGTATCCGGCAGCATGGCGATACCCAGATTCGCCGCTACCATTTCCCCGATGAAATCCCACTGCGTGCTTTCATATTCAATGCGCGGCGTATAACCGACCGCGCGGCATTCCGCAATAATGCGGTTATGCAGGGCAAAATCGCTGTTGAACAGAATAAACCTCTCCTCAGCCAATTCGGCAAGCTCCACCCGCTGCTTTCCAGCAAGCGCATTGGACGGGTGCATGATCACCCTAAGCTCCTCCTCAATGACGGGGAAGGATTCAAACAGCTCATCATCGACCGGGGTCAGCACGACGCCAACATCCAGCTCTCCGCTTGCGACGCTCTCTTCCACTTTAACGGAACCCTCCTCCACCATCCGGATGGCAATCCCGGGGTAAGTCTCCTGGAAGCTTTTGATTACAGAGGGAAAGAAATTCGCCCCTGCCATAGGCGGCAGACCCAGCGAGATATGCCCCTTGTTCAAATAGGTCAGATCATGAAGCTCCGACTGCAGCTGATCGAACAGCTTAAGAATGGGACCGGTATAATTCATGATGGCCTGTCCCGCATCCGTCAGCTTTATAGCCTTGCCGTCACGGACGAACACTTCAACGTTCAGTTCGTTCTCCAAATTCTTGATGGTCTTGCTGATGGTCGGCTGCGTGAGATGAAGCGTTTCGGCGGCTCTGGTGAAGCTCTTCTGGCGTACAATTTCGGCGACGACCTGCAAATGGCGAATTTCCATGATAGCTATAGCCCCTGCCCCTTCTCACATAGACGAATGGAATGTAAACAATTCATTATATTCATTTTACTCATGAAAGGTGACTTCGTATACTAGCATTACAAACGAAGGAGAGAGAAGGCCATGAAATCATTATTTAACCTGATTCTGCAGATCCTGTTCTTCATATTAATGGCTCAAATCGCGGATCATCTCGTGGAATGGCTAAATCTTCCTGTCCCTGGCAGCATTGCGGGCATCCTGCTCACACTCGCTCTGCTCAAGCTGAAGCTCGTCCGCCTGAACTGGATTGAACGGGGCTCCAGGTGGCTGCTTGCAGAGATGCTGCTGTTCTTCATTCCGGCCACGGTGGGGATTATGAATTATACAAGTCTGATCGTGCACAGCGGCTTCGTCATCATGCTTACGATCGCCGCGAGCACAATTGCCGTTATGCTGTTCAGCGGACTGATCGGTCAATGGATATCCGGGAGGCAAAAGAGGGAGGGGATGAGCTGATGGAGGCATTATTCTGGCTTGGCTGCACGATTGCCATCTATTGGGCAGCGAAACGGTTCTACCGTACGTTCAACAAAACGTATCTGACGCCGCTGCTCATTACGCCGATTATCGTCATCGCGGTTATCTGCTTAAGCGGCGTCACCTATGCGGACTATGATCAAGGCGCGGGCCTTCTCTCCGATATGGTGGAGCCTGCTGCGATTGCGCTTGCCGTCATCCTCTACAAGAATGTTGATCTATTAAAAAAGAACGCCGCGGTCATCCTCGCCAGTGTCGGATGCGGCGCTCTTGCTGCGATTGTGACTTCTGCGGGGCTCGCCCATTTGTTCGGACTGTCTGATGAAATCGCCAGCAGCCTCGCGCCGCGCTCGGCAACGACTCCGATTGCCGTCTCGGTGTCCTCGATGATCGGAGGGGTCCCCGCCATTACGGCTGCCGCTACGGTCATTACGGGACTTGTGGGAATGATTATGGGGCCGCTGCTTGTCAAATGGCTCCGCATAAGGCATCCCATTGCCCGGGGACTGCTGCTTGGTACCGGTGCCCACGCGGCCGGAATCAGCAAAGCATTGGAGTACGGTGCGGTATCCGGCTCGGTGGCCGGAATTGCGATGATTTGCACCGCCTTCATTACCTTATGCGCAGCTCCCTGGCTCATGGGTTTATTTCAATAAGGTCGGTGTTGCCGCCATAGACGAACTGCTCAATTAGCGACAGTCTCTCATGATCCAATGATGCGGAATTGTCATAATGAAGCACGGACGAAGCTGGCAGCCTCCAGCGGGTATGGCGGGGAGCAAGAGACTGGCTGAACGCGCTCCAGTTCGCAAGCTTCCAGGCATCCAGAATGGAGCCTCTGCGCTGGATCCGCTGGCGATAGAGCTCCTCATTCTGCAGCTCAACGAAGATGACCTTGACCTCCACATCCTGAAGCGCCGCTCCAATGCCGGCAAGCTCCCGCTCCAGCCACAGCGGATCTTCGGTCTCCTTGGTGAAGGGTCCGATCACATAAGCGTCGCTGCCCAGATCCACATTCTCCAGCGCGGCGTCCATCGTGATTCTGTACCCCAGATCGCGGCAGAGCGTCTTGTAAACAGGGGAATCGCGGTCGTTCGGGTCAAGGCCGGAAAGCCTCATAATCGCCTCGGACGCCGGCCTCGACAACGTATCCATATCGAATAAGGGTGCATGCCGCCTGGCCGCCAAAGCTTTGGCCACCGTTGTTTTCCCCGCCCCGGCGCCCCCGATAAAAAAGACCAGCTTGCGCATATTTTGTTCCTCCATCCTGTATTCATGTCTATCCTGTATTCATCGTCTCTCCAAACACGATCTCGATTCCAATTGAAGCGTAATTGCTACTCCTATTTAAATACGCGCAGAAGGAAAAGACAAGGCTGCGGGAGAGAAGCATCCCTTTCACCTTGTCTTTGAATACCGCAATTCGAGCTAATTTTCCTTGCGGCTGCAGCAGCCGGCAGGGACTTGATCGGCCAGCCAGACTCCGCTGCCCGCATAATAGAATACGACTAACGTAAAAAAGCTGCGGACCGTCTTGCCAGGGTCCACAGCTTCACAAGCAGCTTCATTATCTAAGCTTCACCGTTCATACGCGTAAAATCTTCTTTAATGCCCACAGAGCCCGTCAGAGGGCCGTGAATGGACTTCCCTTGCCTATTTGTATAAAACGGTTGGTATGCGGTCATATTCATCGGCCTCCTCTCATTAATTTTGTCTATCATAATGCCGTCACCCAGCATTTGTCAACGTATTCTTTCTGTACCGGCCGCATATAGCGTCGCCTGAATTCAGCTATCGTCAGAGCACCGCCCTGTTTTGCATAATCCTGTACCAATATGGTTAAGCTTGTTTGAGTATCAGCGCGCCGAATACAAGCACCGGAAGCCCTAATTCCGTCTAAACCGATAAACTTTATATAAGGAGAATCAGCCGGCATGGAAGCGAAAAAGAAATGGGATTTGCTCTCGATAGCTTCAATTCCCTTAACCATGACACTGGCCAACTCCATGCTCATTCCCATTCTTCCCGCTATGCAGAAGGCTTTGGGCATCAGTGCATTCCGGGCCAGTCTGATCATCACTGTCTACGCGGCGGTGGCCATTCTGTTCATTCCGCTGGCAGGCTATTTATCAGACCGGTTCAGCCGCAAAGCGGTTATTCTTCCCGGCCTTATTCTGGTCTCGGCTGCCGGCGTGGGAGCTGGCCTCGCGGCATTGTGGGCCAATCACCCCTACGGGCTGATCATCGTGGCTCGTCTGGTCCAGGGACTCGGTTCTGCAGGATGTTTTCCGGTTGTCATTCCGCTGGTCGGAGATCTGTTCAAGAAGAAAGAAGATGTCAGCAGCGGGCTGGGTGTGGTGGAGACCTCCAATACCTTCGGCAAGGTGCTTAGCCCTATTCTGGGCGCATCACTGGCGATTTGGGCATGGTATATTCCCTTTTTCGCGATTCCATTATTCAGTATGATTTCATTCGTGCTGGTCCTTCTTCTGGTCAAATCCCCTTCCAAAGAGCGGGAAACAGCCGACACCGGCCTGAGGACCTTCCTGAAAACCACCGGCTCCCTGCTGCGGTCGAAGGGCAAATGGCTGTACGGCATCTTCGCGATTGGCGGCATCTGCATGTTTGTCATCTTTGGCAGCCTGTTTTATTTGTCGGAGACCCTGGAGGACCGGGGGCTGAATTCAATCATCAAAGGGCTGGTGCTCGCTGTTCCGCTCGCCTGCCTTTGCCTGACTTCGTATCTGAGCGGCAAATGGATCGGCGAGAATAAAGTTGTTATGAAATGGTCGTGCTTCACCGGATTGGTTGTTGCGGCCGCAAGTCTGTATATACTCGGATGGCTGCAGTGGAGTCATACGTGGTGGATGGTCGCTATGCTGGGTGTCTCCTCGACCGGAATCGGCGCTGCGCTGCCAAGCCTGGATGCCCTGATCACGGAAGGCATAGAAAAGGAACAAAGAGGTACAGTGACCTCTTTGTACAGCAGCATGCGGTTTATCGGGGTTGCGGCAGGACCGCCGGCAAGCGCACTACTGATGGACCGGTCGATGGTACTGCTTTTTACCATTATCGCATCGACGGCGCTCGCCTCCGCTGTCATCACGCTCATTACGATTCGCCCCGGGGCGAAGAGTCGGCCAAACGGCTCGAGGAGTGGCGCTGGGCGGCGTTCGCCAGCGCGTTGAGCTGTTCGAGCAGATTGCCTCCTCCTGTCAGCGAGATCGTTCCGACCTTCTCGCAGATCTTTTCCAGAAATTCAAGCTCCTTCAGACGGTAGAGCGTGTGGTTCTCATCCATGAGCTTCGCCGTATTCAAGAGGCTGCGGGTCGACGCGGTCTCTTCCCGGCGGGTGATAATCATGGCCTGCGCCTTCTTCTCCGCAAGCAGAACCGTGTTCATGATATCCCGGATCTCGCCGGGCAATATGATATCCTTCACACCGGCCGAGATAAACTGCACGCCGTACTGGCCGCTTTTCTCGTTCAGGCGGGCAAGCACGAATGCGGCAATTTCCTGCTTCATCCGGAGCAGCTCATCCAGCTTCAGCGTGCCGACGTATTCACGCAGAATGAGCTGCAGCACAATATAAATCTGGTCATCGAAGGACTTGATGGCCATGATTTTCAGCGGATCCACGATCCGGTATTGGCAAACAAAATTAAGCCGCAGCGTCACCTTATCCTCCGTCAGCATCTCCTGCCCGGTCATATCCAACTGCTGCTGCCGCAGATCTGCCGGCTTCGCCGTAACGGCAACGGGGCCGCGCCAGAAATAATATTTGCCTGGATGCAGCTCCCGCTGCAGGACATTGTTGAAGTAAAGCAGCGCTGATTCGTAGCTCGCAACTTCAATCGTCTGCACATACCCGTTCAGCCTGGGCAGAATGGCGGCATCCACCTCGCCCGTTATTTCCGGCTTTCCAGTATCCACATGCGTAAAGCTGTGTTTCTTCCATGCCTTCCAGTAGGCGTATACGCCTGGTTTCAGGATAGATATGAACTTGCCGTCCGCGTAATGCAGCGCGTATTCATGATCCGCCACATCCACGACCGCCAATTCCTCAACAAGCTGGCTATCCTGCAAAAACAGCTGCAGCTCCTTGCCTGCCACATCAAATGGCTTCGCCACATTCATAATCGTTATGGTATCGTCGGAAAAGACGGATGTCCGGTATGTACCGGGCTGAAGATGTTTGGCATAGCTGCCTTTGCGAAACAGCAATCCCCGCTCATCCGCTTTTATGATCACTTTTTTCAACATGTTTGTTTGCACCTCTTTTTTCGTTTGTTGCCTTTACGCTTGGGAAGCCTCCTGCAGCTTAGACGGAATCGGGCTTGAGAACAGCGCCCTCCTCGGGTTCGGTGTCTTGTCAAACTGCCGTTTACTTGCGATGGTTCCGCCTGCTCCCCGCACCCTGTCCTGACAGCCGGGACCTAGAGAATGGCCGCTGGTTCGGTATCCGCCCCATTGCATAGCCGCTGCCGCAGCGACAGGGCACGAATGCCCGCCATGAGACTTCCTCCTTGGTAAAAGCTTCAGATTTGCAGTTCTCGATCCTCAGTCGAGTGCTCTACCACTTGAGCTTAATCGCCCAGTTGGGGACGATAGGGGATTCGAACCCCTACAGATGGTGGGATCCGCGCCGGTACGGTCGTACAGCATACAAGCACATAGCATGTGCAGGCACTGCGGGATGAATGAGACATCCCAGCCAAGGTACGCCGCCCATTTCACGAATCCAATCTATTATTGATATTATCTTTAATAGCGCTGATGATTGATGCTGTTAGCTGCATCTAAAGTCAAATGCCTTTGATAGCCGCCATCGGCTTGCATACGGCGACCACCTCGGCAAGGGATGCCCCGACGATGCTGTCGATGATTTGATCCACATCCTTGTAGGCTTGCGGGCATTCGTCCAGAATCGTCTGCAGGGATGGATGGTTGACCAGAATCTCTTCCTCTGTCCCTACCTTCAGGGACTGCTGGAATTGATCGACCGTGACCAGCTCCTTCGTCGCCTTCCGCGATCTTGCCCGCCCTGCGCCGTGGCAGATGGAGTAGAAGTTCTTCAGGCCTTCCTCTTTTCCCACCATGATATAGGAGGAGGTTCCCATGGAGCCCGGGATAAGGGCGGGATGGCCCGTAGCCTTGTAGGCCGGCGCATTCATAAAATGCTTCGGCGGCAGCGCCCGGGTCGCCCCTTTGCGGTGGACAAGCATGGGCTGGTTGCGGTGAAATTCCTGCAGCGCATAATTATGCATCAGATCATAGAGAACGGGCATCTGCAGGCCCGACCCGAACACCTCCCGGAAACCCTCCTGTACGCCGAAAGCAATCATATGCCGGTTGCTGACAGCAAAGTTCAGAGCGGAGTACATCAGGTTCAAATAGGTTTGCCCTTCTTGGCTTGCGATCGGCGCATAGATCAGATTCGGATCGGGATTGCTGACTCCCCACAAATGCATCGCCTGCTTGAGAATCCGGTTGTATTCCCGTCCAAGCATCGCACCCCAGGCCCGGGAGCCGGAATGGATCATCACAACCACCTGTCCGTCGAACAACCCCCACTGGGCAGCAAGGTGCTTTTGGGACCCGCTAATTTCCAGGACCTGAATTTCTATGAAATGGTTGCCTCCGCCAAGAGAACCCAGCTGCCCGTGGGCGTTTCTGCGGATTTTCGGGGGAAGCTGCTCCAGATAAGCATGATCGTATGAAAAGGTGGACTCCTCCACATGCGTCAACCACTGCGCATCGGGAATATATCGGGCCGGCAGCCCCTTCAGACCGTTGCGGACCACGTTCATAATTTCGATATCCGCATAATTCGTGTTGGTGCGTTCATTGGTGGGCACATATTTCTCGATAGCGGCAATCAAGTCGCGGCGGACCGCTTTATCCTGAATATCCTGCTTGCGCAGCTGCGTCGTATGGACGCGCATGCCGCAGCCGATGTCATCCCCGACAATGGAAGGGGAAACGCAGCCATCTCTCATATTCCATACCGCCGTTGTTCCAATGCATGTTCCAACGCCAATATGCGCATCCGGCGTATAGCTCATATATTGATTGCGCGGGATGCGCAGATTATTATCCGCCATCTCATACATATTCGAATGGAAAGATTGAAAAATCTCTTCATTGGCATAGACATGAAGCTTGCCGTGCGCAAGCTCCATTTCGTGATGATTGTTTCCGTGAAAGCTATAATTCCTATTCATGATTTGCTTGATCCTCCAATGTTCTCATGCTTCAAGTTCAGCGCCCCGCGCTCTCTCTGATGTGTCTTATCTTCGCTTATTACAGCGTGTGCGAACATGGTGAAAGTATGGCGACAAGGAGAAATTTGAGAAAAATGGACACTCATGGAGCTGACTGTTGGGCCTCAAGCGGCCCGCATCTGCGCTGCAGCAAGGTTTATCCGGTTTACAGCGCCGGATACCGGTGCTGGCGAGCATGTAAGCCGATTTTTCCTTGCTGGGGATGAATTTCGGGCCTCGAGCGGCCCACATCTGCGCTGCAGCAAGGTTTTTTCGGTTTACAGCGCCGGATACAGGTGCTGTGGCGCTTGTAAACCGATTTTTCCTTGCTGGGGATGACTTTTGGGCCTCGAACGGACCCATCTACGCTGCAGCAAGGTTTTTCCGGTTTACAGCGCCGGATGCCGGTGCTGGCGAGCGTGTAAACCGATTTTACCTTGTTGGAGCTGACTATTGGGCCTCGAGCGGCCCCGATCTGCGCTGCAGCAAGGTTTTTCCTGGTTTTCCGGCTTTCATCGCCGAATGCCCAGAACCCCGTCAAAATAATTCCAGTCTAAACCTATATTTCTAAAAACAGGACGGGGTATTGCCATCTTGGCCCAAACCAGGTGAACAACCTGTAAACCAAGCACCCTAAGGGTCAACGCAATTACACATGAAAAAAAGACTGGGCGGCACATTTTCAGTTGTGCTCCCAGTCTTTTTGTGTTGTAAATCCCTAATTCCAAATTTTTAATTATATTTATTATAATTTAATATTAGTTTTATATTGATAATTATTATCATATAATTTATAGTTAAAAACATAATCAAACAGAAGAGGTGATTGAACGATGACCACAGATAAAAATAAGCTTACCACAAGCTGGGGCGCTCCGGTTGGAGATAATCAGAACTCCATTACGGCAGGCTCCCGCGGACCGACTCTGATCCAGGATGTCCACCTGCTCGAGAAGCTGGCTCATTTCAACAGAGAGCGCGTTCCGGAGCGGGTCGTTCATGCCAAAGGCGCAGGTGCGCACGGTTACTTCGAGGTTACAGCGGATGTTTCGAAATATACGAAAGCAAGCTTTCTGTCCCAGGTGGGAAAACGCACCCCCATGTTCGCCCGGTTCTCTACCGTTGCCGGCGAGAACGGCTCTGCCGATTCCGTGCGGGATCCGCGCGGCTTTGCCCTGAAATTTTATACCGAAGACGGCAATTATGATCTGGTCGGCAATAATACACCGGTTTTCTTCATTCGCGACGCCATCAAGTTCCCGGACTTTATCCATACGCAAAAGCGCCACCCTGCCACACATCTGAAAAATCCGAACGCGGTATGGGATTTCTGGTCCCTCTCCCCGGAATCGCTGCACCAGGTCACGATTCTGATGTCGGACCGCGGCATTCCCGCCACCTACCGTCATATGCACGGCTTCTCCAGCCACACCTTCAAATGGGTGAATCAGGAGGGAAACGCCGTTTGGGTGAAATACCATTTCAAGACGGAGCAGGGCATCCGCAATCTGACCGAGGAGGTCGGCACCCAAATAGCGGGAGAAAATCCCGATCATCATACCGAGGATTTGTTTAACGCCATTAAGAACGGGGATTTCCCGGCATGGAAATTATTCGTGCAGATTATGCCGCTTGAAGATGCGGATACGTACCGCTTCGACCCCTTCGACGTGACGAAGGTATGGTCGCAAAAGGATTATCCGCTCATAGAAGTCGGGCGGATGGTTCTCGACCGGAATCCGGATAATTATTTTGCCGAGGTGGAGCAGGCTACCTTCTCGCCGGGCACGCTCGTGCCGGGCATCGATGTTTCGCCTGACAAAATGCTTCAGGGCCGCTTGTTCGCTTATGCGGATGCGCATCGTTATCGTGTAGGCGCCAACCATCAGGCGCTGCCGATCAATCGGCCGCGCAATGAGGTGAACAACTACCAGCGTGACGGCCAAATGCGGTTTGACAGCAATGGCGGAGGCTCCGTCTACTATGAGCCCAACAGCTATGGCGGACCTGCAGAGTCCCCGGAAAGCAAGCAAGCCGCGTACCCCGTATCCGGCCTCGCGGCAAGCGTCGCTTATAATGAGCATGATCATTATACGCAGCCGGGAGACCTGTACCGCCTGCTGAGCGAAGAGGAACGGGCACGCCTCATCAAGAACATCGTCGGCGCCATGGCTCCCGTTGAGAAGGACGAGATCAAGCTCCGCCAGATCGGCCACTTCTACAAAGCGGATCCGGAATACGGAAGACGCGTTGCAGAGGGGCTTGGACTGGAAGTTCCGCCGGGGCTTTAAGAGCTGTAAGAAGCTTGGCTGAAGCGAAGAATGAGACTAATCAAGTGCTGTCAGTTCAGGAAGATACACCTTACGTATCTGGCTTATAGAAGCGAAATATATATGTTCTAAAAGGTCGGAAGAGCCGGCTCTAGCCTTCCTCCGTCGGCAAAGCCAGTTTCTTCGCTTACCCTTAATGGCAATTATAAAGGTGAAACTTATATATGCTGTAAAGTTAAAAAAATACTCTTTCCCCTTATGGGCGAAAGAGTATTTTTTGCATATTTACACACAAATTCACTCCTTTACATGCGCACATCCCAGGTTGGGTATAATGTCCGTTGGCCGGCATCTATCAACGATCCGATCACATTCCCCGCTTTTTCTCCAGGCGCAATTTTTCTATTCAACCAACCTCTTACGAAGGTTGGCTCAAAAGCTGCGGGAGCATGGCCAGCAGCATGTCCCTTGTAATCGGATCATCGAAATTCCATTTGGCATCCGTCACATGGTACCGGGCGGCTTGGACGGCAGGCAGCTCCTGCCAGAGCCTGCTGCCAGTCAGCTTGCGTGCCTCGCTCTGCGACAGCCCGTCTTCGCCGATCAGAAGAAATATCCGATCCCCGGCGTAAGCCGGCAGATCCGCAGCCGCTATCGCGAGAAAGGGAATCCCGTCCCCGATCATAGTTTCCACTTCTTTGGCCGGTCTGAATGTCAACGGGTGATAAAGCGTTAACGCGATTCCGCGGTTCCCCATTACAAAAAGCTGCTCCTGCAGCTGCAAAATAACGGCTGCCGTTTCCCTGACCGTTCTGCCTGAATCGTAATTCCTCCAAAAGTCGTTTTCTTTGCTCTCGTATCGGGCAATCCAATTCTCCGCCTGCCGCTTCTTCCCGAATAATTCCGCCGTCAGCCGCAGCCGGTCAAATAAGTTTTCACTCCTGCGGATACTCACCGTCGGCGCAATATCCGAGAAAATTTCAAGCGATTCATTCAGATCGCTGCTGTGCAGAATCAGATCAGGCTGAAGCTCGCGAATGCGTTTGGGATCTCCCACAGTGCCCACATCCGAAATGCTGCCCAGCTTGTTCCGATAGACTACCTGCCGTCCGATAACGGTCAGATCCGCGCCCAGCGGCTTGATGCCCAGGGCAATCATCTCCCCGAGCGCATAGCCGATGGCGACTACCCGTGCGGGGTGGAGAGGAATTTCGATTTCCCGGCCGCGCCAGTCTTCTCTTCTGACGCCATGATTATATGCACGCGCATACTGCTTCGGCGGGAATCCCATCGTTTGGCGGAAACGCCGGTTGAAGTAGTATTCATCCTTGAAGCCGCTGCTGCGGGCAATTTCCCTCAGCGGATCATTGGAGAGCAGCAGCAGCTCCTTGGCCCGCTTCATCCGCAGCTCCGTCAAATAATCAAGCGGCTTGCGCCCCGTCAGCGTCTGAAATATGGAGGTATACTGCCAGCGCTTCAATCCTGCTGAACGAGCCAGCTTCTCTACTGTGAGGTCCTCCCGGTAATTCTCCACCATATAGGCAACCGTCTGCTGAACGGCCGCTTCCTTGTCCAATCGGTCAGGGTTGGAGCGGCGGCTTTCGAGCAGAAATACAAGCAGCTCCTGAAGGGCAATCTGCTGTTTGAAACGGTTCAAGTCAGCACTGCCCGGCTGCACATCTTCCTGATTCATCATCCGCTCCAGATAATCGTGAAGCCTGGAGAAGGGAGCTGCCGCAACGGGTTCGCCATATGGAAGTAGTTCATGGAACTGGACCGGCCTGCCCTCCCCGATACGATAGATACTGAATGTGATTTGATAGCCACTGGTTGCTCCGCTTACACTGCTGATCCATGCCGCGCCGCTGCCCGGCTTCATGAAGAAGCCGGTTCCCTGCCGGTAAGGAAGCGATTCGCCGTCTATCGTTATCATCCCTTCCCCACAGGTAATCGCGAGGATCGAATGAGTAGAAGCTATTTGGATTTTCTTCGTCTCTCCTGCCGGCAACCCGCTGAGCTTGTTAATGGCTTCGATGGAAAAAAGCAGCGAGTGAAGCACGGAGTCCTGCGGATTATGCGTGTTCAACAGCTTTCCCCCCAGCATATGCAGATAAATGAGAATGATTATCAATATAATCCTTTTTATTGTAATCAAAAAAAAGAAGCTTATCAACGTATTGTTGAAAGCCTCTTTTCTCACCGGGTGTGCAGTAGACCATCCCAGTCATTTTTTCATGATAACAGGGAGTTCTGTCAATAGACGTTTCTTCGTCTCGGGATCGTCGAAATTCCATTTGGTGCTGACATAAAATACTTGTCCGTTCTTGACGGCGGGAATCGATTTCCATAACGCGCTTGCGGCGAAGGAATCAGCCTTGGCTCTTGCCGCATCGTCTTCATCGGTCAGGACATACAGCCGATCACCCATAAAATCAGCCATCACCTCATCCGATATTTGGGCGAAACGCTCATTCTTGTCGATCAAATCCGATTTCACCCTCGCCGACGGCTGAAACTTGAAATTCTCATAAAGCGTCGCGGCAAAACCGCTGTTGCCCATGACGTATAGTTCTTTGCCCAGCTGCAGGAGAACGGTCGCCGTCTCGCCTGACTTGACCCCGATCGCGCTGGTTACCTTCCCGACTTCAGCATTATAGGAACTGATCCACTCCTCGGCCTCCTGCTGCTTGCCGAGAATCTCGCCGAACACGGTCAGCCGTTCATTCGTTGATAATCTGTCATAAGCGACTGTCGGCGCAATTTTGGCCAGCAGATCGTAATCGCCATCCTCGTAATAACTGCCCCCCGCATCCATGAGAATCAGATCCGGCTCAAGCGATGCTATTTTCTCGGGATTGCCCATCAGGTCGCCCACATCCCCAATACCGTCAAGAAGCTCCGGATAGGCAACCTGATCTTTGATGACGCCAAGCGCCGCGCCAACGGGCTTAACGCCCAATGCCAACAGGTCTCCGGGCTCGCCTCCGGTGTAAATAATCCGCTGGGGGTGAACCGGAATCTCGACCGAATGGCCTTTGGAATCCGTATAAGAGCGGGATGCCGGTTCTTCGGCAGTGTCTGCACTTGCTTGCTGCTCTTTTTCCGGCTGAACGCTGGCTGTCCCCGCTGAACCTTCTGTTTCATTCTTGCCTGACCCGCAAGCCGCAAGCAATGTCCCCATCAATGCCATTATGCCTGCCATCATAAAAAATTTCTGCCACGTCTTCATAGCCTGTTCTTTTCCTCCAGCATCATAGCCATATTCGATAATGATTATCATTATCGTTATAGCTATAATAATGGAGATTCGTGTTTCTAACAATGGAGAAACGTCAGGCGGATTTGGGACAAACCGCCGAAGCCATCACCGGGAAGCCGGATAATCCACCTGGAATTGCGCGGATTCCACCCAACTGCCTGATGCGAAGTCCCGGCCTTTCACCAGCACCTTATCTGCGAATACTTCCACGTAATAGCCTTGACTGCCCGCAAGATGCTCGTCCTCATCCGTCCAGAGATAGGCGACCGAGGCCGCATTAAACATGGTTGCCGCAGCCCCCCGGCCATCGAACATCGTATGTCCGGCTTCCAGCTGCCAATGCGTATGCCCGCTGAACATAATCGCTTGCGGATGCTTGCCCAGCACCTGCTTCAGCTCGCTGTCCTGCACAACGCCGTACCACCCCTGAGCCTGCAAAGAGCCTGCCACCGTGTCCATAAGCGGCTGGTGCAGGAAAACAAATACCGGCCGGTCCGCGGAGGCTTCCTCGCCCAGCTTCATATCGAGCCACTCCAGCTGCTCCTGCGTCAGATGACAGAAGTCCTTCAGCCCCTGCTCCGTCCCCAGAAAGATAAAATGATACCCGTCAATCCAGTGATCATGATAGGCGCCCGTCATACCGCTGTATGCGGTGTAATTCCCTAGCCTCGAAGCCCATTCGCCAAAAGCGACATCGTGATTGCCCGCCGCAAACCGGATTGCGGGGAGCCCTTCTTTATTCGCTTCTATGATTTGGTTCAGCTGCTCGTATTCCTTTATAAAACCGTGATCCGTCAGATCGCCGACATGCATAATACCGCTGCTGCCCATACTATTGGCAATAATATCCTTCAGCGCTCTGTCCAAATTCCGGTTGTGTTCATGATCGGCATCTGCAGTCACATGAGTGTCTGTTATGACCTGGAAGGTAACCAGCGGCTTCCCCGCTTCGTTATGATCGTTTCGCCTCATTGGAATGCCCGCACTCCTTTTCAAATAGGCTGCTTTGCGGATGTGCATCTTTCGCATTAGCTGCTTTTCATGTGTGCATCTTATTGCATAAGCTGCTCACTTCGAATATGTCCCTGTATATTTACCGCCGTTAATGAACCTTGGAGCTGATATTTAATCCGATTACACCAATGACAATTACAATAATCCATATAATAGAGGAAAGCGGAAGCTGCTCATTGAACAGCTTCACGCCCGCAAGCGAAATCAGGACGATGCCGATACCGGACCAAATCGCATAGGCAACGCTCATATTCATGTAATGCAGCGCATAATTCAGGAACGTAAAGCTCGCACCGTAGAAGAGGAACATCAGCACGGAAGGCCACAGCCGGGTGAACCCTTCGGACATTTTCATCGATATCGTGCCTGACAGCTCCAAAGCAATCGCCAGGGCAAGAAACAGCCAGCCTATACTGCTCTCCGTCTTCATGCTGCTCCTCCCCCCGGCCGAAGCTCCCTATAATCGCCAATGATGATATCCGCATCGGGAAAATCGTCAGCCCGCGCATTCTCGGAACCGGCTTCGCCAAGCCCAATGCAGAGCCTTGCTCCTGCGGCCCGGCCCATCCGCATATCGCCGTTCGTGTCGCCAATCAGCGCCGCTCCCCGGGTGTCAATGGATAGCTTGCGGCAGGCAAGCTCCATCATATCCGGGAAAGGCTTGCCCCGCTCCACTTGATCCGTGCCGACTACAGCGCCGAAGTATTGCCGGATGCCCAGCCAATCCAGATGCTTCTCCGCCGCCTGTGTTTCATCGGCGGTTACCACGCCAAGCGGGATACCCTCCGCATGGCATGCCGCAAGAAATTCCACAATCCCGGCGATCGGCCGGGCGGGACGAACCCGCTCCAGCTCCTCGTCCGCATCCAAGCGGCATAATTCAACCAACTCCTTGGACTTCGCCCATGACAGGCCGAGGCGGTAGCCCTGCCAGATCAGCAGGGCAAACAGCTCCTGCATCGTCCCCATGGCCAGTGGGCCGCCCCGGTCATAGCCGCTGATCGAGCCATCCGGCCTGTGGATCGTCCCCCACAGGGAGGGCTCGATCGCCGGCAGCTCCAGGCCCTGCTCCGCAAGCCGTCTTCTGAAGCTGTCCATCATATGCCCGCTCCAGCCGCCCCACATGGATATGAAGTCCAGCAGGGTTCCATCCTTATCGAATAAAATGCCCGTTATACCATAGCTGCGATGATGGATCATGAGTTCAGGCATTTTACAAGTCACTCCTATTTCAAATTATCCAGCGCTTTCTGCGCGGTTTCCTTCGCTTCCTTAAGCGCCTTCTCCGCCGGTACATTCTCGATCTGCACCTTGTCGGCCGCAATCTTCAGCGCATCGTTGATTTTGCCTCCCGTTGGATCCTGGAAAGGAGCGGAGCCATGCGACGCCTGCATCAGCGGGATTTTGCTTTGCGGATTCTGCTCGCTGTAGGCCACAAAATCGGGATCGTTAAGCGCAGATTGACGGACGGCGATGTAGCCGGTGTTCATCGACCAGAATGCCGTGTTTTTGGCATTGTTGAAGAACGCGAACCATTTGAACGCCGCCTGCTGCTCTTCCGGGCTTGCTTTTGCCGGAATGCCTGCCATAATCGCATTCGCTACAGGCTTGCCTTCGCCAACGCCCGCCCAGCCCGGCTGCTCCATTGCCCCAAGCTGCGCAAAGTCGAGATCGCCCTGGTCGCCGCTTGAACCGGTATAGCCGGCCGCCTGGCTTTTCATCACATCGTCGATCGTCTTGTACCAATATTCCCAGCCTTGTCCGCCGGAGTGAATGCTCATAATGCCGTCCTCATGAATCCACTTGCCGAACAATGACCAGGTATCCACCCATTCCGGGGAATCGATCATAACCGTCTTGCCGTCCTCGCTGAGAATGCGTCCGCCCTTGCTTAATACGGCATCAAGCATATTCTCGTAGCCCCACATCGGCTCCCAGCCGTATACGGTTGTTTTGCCATCCGCCTTTTGCGTCATTTTCGCGGCTGCGGCTGCAAGGTCTTCCCAGGTCTTGACTTCCTCGGGCTTAATGCCCGCCTTCTCGAACATATCCTTGCGGTAGTACATGACCTGGGTTGTGCCGTACATCGGAATGAAATACTGCTTGCCGTCCACCTGTCCCTGCGTCAGGAAGGTCTGCACGAAATCCTCTTTGTTATAATCCGGATACTGGGCGATCATATCGTCCATCGGGGCAAAATAACCTTTGCGCGCCCAATCTACATTGGAAGCCAGAACGGCGGCCGGCACCTTGCCTGCGGCGATGGCAGCCTGAAGCTTCTGCTCGGTCTCCGCGTAATCGGCCTGGACGATTCCCTTCACAATGACTTCCTGCTGGGACGCGTTGAACTCGTCGATGAGCGTCTTCATATGTTCGCCCAGCTTGCCGCCCAGCCCGTACCAGAACTCGATGGTAACCGGCTCCTTGACTTCCGGTTCCTCCGGCGCTGCAGGCTCGGTGTTCACCGCTGTCTCTGCCTCATTCCCGGCCGCTGTATTGGCCGTATTATTCGTTTTTTCCCCACCGGTACCGCATGCCGCAAGCAGGATAAAGCTCATTACCATCGTGAACAGCAGACCCTTTTTGAATACTATCATGTTCATTTCCCCCACTCCATTCGTTTTGTTAACCCTTGTTGACTCCCGCGGATAAATTCACACTTTGCATAATCGTCTTCTGCGTCAGCAGAAACAGCAGCAGTAACGGCGCAATCGTGAATGAGCTGGCTGCCATAATCAGCGGCCATTTCAAGCCATAAGCACCCCCCTCCACGAAGAAGCTGCGCAGACCCGCCGATACCAGCTGCAGATCCGGATTCTTGGTGATGAGCATGGGCCAGAAATAATTGTTGTACTGCTCAATGAACGTGATGAGCACCAGTACCGCAAACGAGGAACGCACAAGCGGAATAAGAAGGGTCCACAATATGCGCGAATGCCCTGCCCCGTCGATTTGCCCGGCCTCTACGATCTCATGGGATACCTGCAGGAAAGCCTGTCTGATCAGAAAGATCGAGAACACGCTGACGCAGTTGGACAAAATCATGCCTGCGTAGGAATCAAGCAGATTCAGCTTGGCCAGCACGATGTAGCTGGGCAGATATACGGCGGTGCTCGGCACCATATAACCAAGCAGGATCACGGCGGTCAAGAGACCCTTCAGCCGGAATTTCATATGGGTCAGCGCGTAGGCCATCATGCCGGAATTGATCACCTGAATGAATGCGATCGCACAGGCCACGCCGATGCTGTTGGTCATATAACGCCAGAAGGGCGCCGCCTCCCAGGCCTCCAGGAAATTGCCCCATTTGGGGGCATCCGGCCAGAAGGTTGGCGGGAACTGCCAGATCTCGTCATTGGTCTTGAGACCGCTCGTAACCATCCAGTAGAAAGGAAAGGCCATTACGGCGCCGACCAGCACCAGCAGCAGATGCCTTGTGAGGGCAGGCATTGTTTTTCTCTCAGTCATGGGTGTGCTCTCTCCTTCTCCCTTGATTATTAATGGTAATGCACGCTTCGCCGGCTGACTGTGAACGAAGCCAGCGAGAGCAGCACGCAGCCGATGACAAGCACCACCGCTACAGAGGACGCTTCGCCAATATTGTAGGATTCGAACGCCGATTGATAATACATGTACAATAAGGTCCGCGTGGATCCGGAAGGTCCGCCCTGCGTCATGACATTAATCTGATCGTAGGCCTGCACGGACTGGATAATCAGAACAATCGACAGGAAGAAGGTAGTGGGAGAGATGAGCGGCACCGTAACATGGATGAATCTGCGCCAGCTTCCCGCTCCGTCAATCCCGGCCGCCTCCAGCAGATCCGGCGGAACATTGCGCAGCGCCACGAGATAGAAGACCATCGCCCAGCCGACAGCTTTCCAGATCGTAACGATCAGGATGCCGGCGAGCGCCCAATCGGGATCATTCAGCCAGCCGATGCCATCCGAGCCGAATACCCGCAGCACATTGTTGGCAAGACCGACCTCCGGCTCGAAAATCCACGACCATACTATGGAGACCGCGACAGTCGGCGTCACCCACGGGGAGAAGATAAGCGCCCGGTACAGACCCGAGAACCGCAGCTTGCTATTCAGCAGCATCGCAAAGGCAAGTCCGCCGATCAGGGTCGGCACCACGCTTCCGGCACAGAACAGCAGCGTTACCCCTAGCGCCTTGTAGAAGAGCGGATTGCTGATCAGCTCCGTGTAATTATCAAGGCCGACGAACAGCTTGTCCGGGCTCATGAAGTCCCACTCGGTGAAGCTCAGGTAGAAGGCGTACACAAGCGGACCGAGCCAGAAAACCGTGAGCGGAACCATCGCCGGCAGGGTGAAGAGCAGTGCCTTTCCGTCTGCGGCAAGTTTCGATTGTTTCAAATCTGCCCCTCCTAATCGTTCAATATATTTTTAACATTAACAAGTAACTTTCTCGTTTTTCCCCCTCACTCCGCATAATCAAGTGGGTTCGTTCAAAATTTATTGTACAGTTAAAAGTGTAGAGTTTGGTTTTCTTAGTGTAAAATAGAATTTAAGATCATGTAAAAAAGGATAAATGCCGCATGTTCATTCCTGTGCTTAAAACGTATAATGATACAAGGAGAACCATGATGAATTCAATGCGATTGCAGGTGAACTTATGAAACAAACGGCTTCGGATGGGGAAGAGCGCTCGCCGCTGCAGCGCGGGGAGCTTCGCCGCAAGGTCATTGATGCGATAGCGGATACCATGGATTTGTATGGCGCTACCCATTCATTCGGCGAGCTGTATGGCATTATGTATTTCGAGGACAAGCCCATGACACTCGAAGAGATGAAGACCCATATGAATATGAGCAAAAGCAATATGAGCTATGCGGTCCGTTCGCTGATGGCCTCCAAAATGGTTACCAAGCTGGATGAGAAAGAGGACCGCAAAGATTTGTATCTTGCGGAGACTGATTTCTTCCTCGCGTTCCAGAACTTCTTTACGACCAAGCTGCAGCGCGAAGTGGATGTGATGACGGAGGCGATCAACGGGGTTCTTCCGGATCTGACGGAGCTGATTCTGGCGATGGATACGCCGGAGGAGGAGCGTCAGCTGTGCCTGAAGGATCTGCACAAGCTTCGGCATGGGCTCAGCTATTACACATGGCTGCAGGAATTCGTCAACAATCTCCAGGCCGGGCGGTATTTTAGCGAGTGACCGGGGGCGATGACGGAATGCTGCCTGCCGCGGCATTAATTGAAGCTGACGCGGTTATTCCTAATGCGCGCCTTCTACGGCGTTTCGTCCCGGGCGGCCACACAGCGGGCGGGTTAGAAGCTGTTGCTGTTGAATCCGGCAAATAGGGAAGATCCCGGAGGTTTCCAGTAGGGTGGGATCCCGCAGAAACTGCAATATGGTAAATGCTTGAAAAGGCCCTGATCAGTCCGCCGACCAGGGCCTTTTCGTATGGACACAGCGCTTCACGTGCAGGTTCTTAATCCAGGTCTATAAACCGGACCAAACATTGCGGGAAACGGCAAAAACCAACCGCCCTTCAAGAGGGAGGTTGGTTTTTGGTGGTCTTTCTTTTACTTATTCAACATCATCCGCGATGTTTTTCTCCCAGGTTTCGCTTCCGTCTGAATTCCGGACGGATTCATGAGATACTGTCGCTTCCTGCACATCTCCGAACGCCCAATGGCTCTCCGGTACATCCGGGAACATGGCACCCAGGCCGTTCAAAGGTCCGCGATACAGCATGCGGTTAATCAAGGTAACCGCTTCGGAACGGATAATGCTGTTGCGGGGCTTGAACGATCCATCCGGATAACCAGCGACGAAATTGCTGCGATACAATTCTTCGATCGCAGACGCCGCCCAGTGGCCAATAACATCGTTGAAATGCAATTCCCCAGGCTTGCTTACATCAAGCTTGAGGAAGCGCACCATAACCGATGCCAGTTCCCCTCTTGTTACAGCAGCGTCCGGACGGAATGTGCCGTCTTCGAAACCGCTGAAGTAGCCGTGCTTCGTTGCAATTTTAATATAGTTTGCCGCCCAGTAATCGGCCGGCACATCGGTAAAGCTGAGCGTATCCTCCAGCTGATTGTTTTCCGTCAGACGGGCAACGATCGCCGCAAGCTCCGCACGTGTAAGCGAGCGGTTCGGTTTGAACAGCCCATCCGGGTAGCCCAGAATGTAACGCTGATGCTCCAGCTTTTCAATGGAGAATACTTGAATTTTCACAGCCGATTGCGCCTTTACAGGAGCGGCTGAATTATTGTTCACAGTAAACTCGCCCGATACGTCGAATGACGCGTCCTTCGCATCCAGCTGAGGCCATTTCACAACGATCTTGAAGCTTCCCGTTCCTCCTGCCGCAAGCTCCTTAACCGGCCAAGTAATCGTGCTGCCTTCTACTTTGCCGCCACTTGCATCAATAATTTCCACGCCCTCGGGAAGCGTTACTTTAATTTCTCCCGCAGCCAGTTGGGCTGTGGATTGATTTTTGTAATCGACTGTAATCGTCGATTGGCCGCCTGCTTCCACAAGGTTCTTGTCCACGGAAAAATTCAGCGTTACATCAGGTGCGGCCGGCGGAATGTAGACAGGCCCAGGCCCTGGGGTAACCGGAGCCAATTGCAGATCATGCTTCACGATATCCCGTTCAACCGAGATTGTTGGGCTTGTATAGCTGTCGTAGCCGTCTTTTGTAACGGTCAGATAATAATCCGTCTCCGGGAATACCATGTACGCATAGAAGCCATGCTCATCGCTGAGCTGTTCCGGGCTCGCGTTGTCGTTCGGATCGAAGCCCACAAGGAGAGGCAGTGTAACCTCGCCATTCGGCGTTCTGCCCTTGTCTTTGTTGCGCTGCGTGTCCGCAAAATGCAGAACGACTTTTGCACCTTCAATCTTGGCTCCTGTCACCGCATCCGTGATCGTACCGTACGGATCGACCAGTTCCTCGGTAATGTTCATTTCGCCGTTGGCCTTAACGCCTACAGTGCCGCGGCTGATAATGATTTCCTGGCCTGGAGCAAGCTCGTAGCTGACTTCCAGCGTGTAGTCGCCTACCGCCAACCCATCTGCATTAAACAGACCTTGGGCTTGCAGCTCGAATGCTTTGGGAACGCCATTCTCGGAAACGTAATTTCCGGCGGCATCCTTAAGATATACTTTCGTTTTGCCCAGCATTTCATCGCTGATCAGGCTGGTTTTGCCATCCGGCTTCTGGAACAAAACGATACCGGTTACGGTCTTCTCGGAATCGAAGCTCTCATCCTCACTGCCGGTAACCGTACCGACATGAGCTTTCTGATTAAAGGTTACCGGCGTCTCAACACCGCCGACAATCACGGTTTGCGTAACCTCCAGATCGTATTCCGCATCGCCCTTGGGAACAGGAATCGAATAAGCGCCGTTGGCGTCGGTTACGACCGTTCCGTCAAAGTCGACGCCGGCTTCGATCTTGCCGTCTCCGTTCAGATCAAGCGTCACTCTCACACTGGCGCCGGGAACAGGCTCGTTCGTATCGCCTTTGGTGATGACCCCTTTGATCGTAGCGGGCTGGAAGGTCACCATAATTTTTTCTTGGCCGCTCAAGCCCTTTTCTGGATCATAGACTGTAGCCGTAACCGGAATCTGCTGCTCGTCGATGCCGGTAATTTTGGCCGACTTGTAGGTTACGACAGCTTTACCCTGCTCATCCGTAACGGCTTTATTGGATCCGACAAACTCTCCGATTGGTGCGTTGAATTCCACCTCAACGCCGGAAAGCGGATTGCCGTCTGCATCCTTAAGCACAGCGGTCAGCTCGGTAGTCGACTTGCCGTCTCCCACGATTTTATCCGGGTTTGCGGTTAGCGCAAGATCCACTCCGACAACCTCGAACTTATTGTCGGCCAGCTTGTTCTCCGGCTCGGCCGGCAGCAGGGAATCATCGGATTTTCTCGCCTCGAAGGCTACCGTGTATACGCCGGTTGCCGTCTCGGACGGGAGAACGAAATTGTTATCCATCCATGACTTAAAACCATCCAGAAGGTACGTTTCGGGGTTCGCGAGTGTCAGCTCAACGGGCTGTCCATTCACAATCGCTGTTACCGAATCAGCCAGCAGCGAGCTTACCGCTGACAGCAGAAGCGGCTCCCCGGGAATCGCCTTAACGACGTTCGGGTCCCCCAGCCCCTTGAAGCCAACCCAACCGTCAAGAGCCCGGTGAATCTTGATGGTGACTTCGGCAGGGGAGCTTACCTGATGATAAGTATCGTCCGTTACTGTAAATGAGAATGCGTCTTCTCCCCATTTAAAGCCTTCATTCGGCGTATAGATCCAATGTCCGGAATCTATCTGCTGCAGTCCGCCTTTGTCCGGATCAACCGTAATACTATAAGTCAAAGGCGAATTTTCCGCATCTTCCCCGATCAGCTCAATCGGAATGGACAGCGTGCCTTCTTCCACATTTACTGTTTGCGGTTTGGCGATCGGGATACCGTCATAAGTAATGACAATTGCGGCAGGTGCTTCGGAATATTGCTTGCCGTCATACCCTTCCCACTCAAAAGTAACCAGCTCATCAATAGTCAATCCCGGATCCGGAATAAAAATCAGATTGTTCAATTCATTGAAATCAATTTCATTATTAACCGGAATGTCGATATACGTTGCATCAGTGACCGTATTATACTTCAGCGTTCCCTTGTCACTGCTTGGACCTGTTATACGGATTTTGGTCAATACATCGCCGTCATTGTCCACATAACCCAAATCGTTCTTCGCAATGGCAACATTTTGCCCTTCAAGTCCCGTTTCAGCTACTGCATTAACGACCGGCGGCGTGTTGATTTTGATGGTGACCGTCGCAGGTGTCTGCGCGTACTGCGTTCCATCCGATCCATTCCATTCGAAGGTTACCGTTCCGGATTGGCCTTCGTCCGGAATGAATTTCAGAGATTCCAGCTCGTCTGCAGAAATAATATCTCCGTCTGTGACAACCTTTTCTTCTGTATCTCCATCAGGAAGATATACCAATTTGCCGGACGTCGGCACATGGACGATCTTCACTTGTTCCAGAGGTTCGTCAGGAACAGTAGGATCGGCATAAGCATCTGAAATATTTTCACCCAAAGGAATTTCTTCAGTACCCTTGTTGACCGGTATTACCGTATTATCAACCGTTGGCGCCAGATTAGGCGTGATGGTAACATCAGCGTCGAATTGGGCGTATTTCCCTTGATCAGGGTCATACCCATTCCATTTGAATGTGACCGGCTCATCGAAGCTGCCATTCGAATTGGGGATAAACTGCAGCTCGTCCAATTGGTCATAGTCGATATCCATTCCCTCGGTGACAGTCGCTGCTCCAAGCTTGAGGACGCCAAGTCCCGGGTCCGGCAGCGTAACGATTTTCACCTTTTCCAGATCGTTGTCTGTGGCGCCATTAATTTTGGAGAATTTGCTTTTGAATTCCTCTTTGGCAAATGCAGTCGGCTCATACTGGCTGCCGGATTTCGCTATGTTCGACACCATTGGATCAAAGGTCGACAGCGAGTAAATATGCTCCGCCTTGCCGGGGTCGAAGCTTTCGTCATCCCTGTTATCGAACAAAATAATATTTACGGTATATTCTTTACTTGGATCAATATTTGGATTTGAAAGCGCAATAGGCTGGTTGGGGGATTCAGGTTGACCTTGCTCTGCATCCGGGAAAAATTCCTGCCCCGTTACAAGATTCTGCTCAACGGTATCTCCACCATTTGTTACTTCTTCAATAACGTTGATTTCCATTGCAAAATCGCCGTTATTCTTCGGCAAAAATTCCGGGTCGACAGTGATCTTGCCATTTTCAACCTTGACAATTGCACTTGTTATTTCCCCGGTAGTGCGGGATCCGCCGTCAATTACAAGCTGGCCCCAGTCAACATTAACGATCCACGATGAGAAAGTAGTTTCTGCCCAAAGATAGTGATGGGTGGAAATGCCAACAAAGTTATCTCCCGTTTGAATCTTACCAAAATCGTCGGGATCAATTTTCAGCACTGTTGTATTCCACTTATCGTTGTTACCGGAAAGAGCTCCCACATAAGCATTCTGATTGAACTCTCTTTTATAAGTCGCATTTTGACCTTTCAAGCTGCTGTTCGGACTTTGGTTCCAATCGGTGTACGGGGTTCCAAGAACAATTTCCCCGGGATCGGAAGATAAATAGGCACGATCCCATTCCCCCGTACCGCTGTTACCATCATACTCGTCCACATCAAGAGCACGAATTAACAGATAGGCGCTTTTTGCCGGAAGCTGATCAACATCTTCAATCTTGAATTCAATGGGATATTTGGCATCGCCATTTCCAATTTTAGAAGGAAAATCAAGATCCGCGTCGACGGCATTATCGCTGCCTTCGGAATCCAGTCCACCCCAATTGTCAGTGTCGGTAAAATAAGTAGCACCGCCGGAAACCTCAGGTACTCCTCCCTCCGCCGCAAATGAAGGCGTGACCGCTCCCAGCAGCAGAAACAAGGCCATTACAAGCGAGACTATACGTTTGCTCGTTGTTCTCTTTCTCAAAATTTGTTTTCTCCTCTCGGTTGACTTTAATTGAATATATGACATCAAACAGTGAAACCTTCTCTACCAGAAGCAGCCTCGCTACCTCCGCCTCCTCATGCAATCCCTCCATGTCGATTCTGATAGACATAGTTCTTTAAACCTAGTCTTACAGAATCATTTTATTCTAAATCATCTGAACTTTTTCTTATAAACTCACAAAAAAACAACTACTTCGACAATCCATTTTCAAAAAGAATAGAAAAAGATGACGAAACAGAATGTTTTATAGGTACATCGGTTCAGATGTTCAAAACTATCATACAGGTACATTCTGAACAAAATCTGAACTTGATGGAGCGCATCCAAAGCATGCGCCAGCCCATATCAATTTCAGACAAAAACATGCCGGTTGCAACCATTTCCACAAGACGGATTTGCAGGTATCGTAAAGAGGCAAGACTAATCCGATATAAGGGAGTGTGCCTGCATGAATATGTCCACATCGACTGACCGCTTGACCCCGCTTACCCGGGAACAGCTTCAATTTTATAAGGATAACGGCTATCTCATCCTGCGCAAAAGCGCCAGCGACGATTTGATCGACGCCTTCAATGCTCATATCCGGAGCATCCGCCTGTCTGAGGATATGCCGGAATGGGCAAAGCCCAGGAGGGGACAGGATGTTGTGGAAGACAAGGACCGTTTTTCCCTGCGTCTCTTTAATCCTCATCTGCACGATGGTTTCGCCAAGCAGATGATGAAGCTTCCTGTTATCCGCGGCGCTCTTGCCCAGCTTCTCGGGGATGAGGCGGCCGGCGTTCAGAGCATGTATTTCTACAAGGAGCCCGGAGCGCCCGGTCAGGCCGCCCATCAGGATTATTACTATATCCGCAACGAACCCAATTCGCTCACGGCCGCTTGGGTGGCGATGGAATACACGGACGAGGAGAACGGCTGCCTCTACGTCATCCCCGGCTCGCACAAGATCGGCATTCTTCCGCATGGCAAGGTGAAGAATCTGGAGGAGCACGAGGCCTGGACGGACGAGGTCGAAGGCGTTGACCTGAGCCGGGAGGCTGCCGTCGTGCTGGATAAAGGGGATATCCTGTTCTTCGACAGCCTGCTGATCCATTCGTCGACCCGCAACCGCTCTAAGCGCTGGCGGCGTTCCTATGTCTGCCATTATATCCGCCATGATTCCAAAATTGAGCGGGAGGATTTGAAGAAAAAATATTCTCTTGAATAGGATGAGCGTTATTGAGCCACGATGAAATGCCGACCGCTTCATGGTTTGACGTCCGCCGTGCTGCTGCGGGTTCTGTCACCTACGCGCCCGGCGGCACCTTCGGCCCGCGCGTGCAGCAGGATCTCCAGCTGGTGCTGGTGATTACCGGCTCCATGACCGTGTCGATCGATGGCCGTCCTTATGCGGTACCTGCAGGCCACACCGCCTTGCTGAAGCCGAACCACCATGAAGCTTTTCAATTCGATACCCATCGGAATACCCTGCATCTATGGATCAACGTCAGTCCTGACGGTCTGCCTCCTTCCCTGCTGGACGGCTTCAACGCGCTGCCGTTAGCCCTGCCGCTGTCCGATGAAATGAACCGGCTGGCGGAGCTGATGCTCGCCCTGCAGCGCAGCGGCTCCGCTCCGGAGGCGGACGTGATCCGCACGCTGGGATGGGCCGCCATGCAGCTCTTCCTGGAGGAGCATAGGCGCATTAGCGCCAATGTCCGGAAGCATCCCTCGGTATTGGTGACGAAGGATGAAATCCGCATCCGATACGCAGATAATCTGAGCTTGAATGACCTCGCCCGCGCCGCAGGCCTGTCGCCGGAGCATCTGATCCGGCTGTTTCGCCGGGACGAAGGGGTAACGCCGATTCAGTACCTGTGGCGCTACAGGCTGCAGCAGGGACTGGGCCTGCTGCGCAGCACGGGTCTGTCGATCAGCGAGGTATCCGGGCAGGCCGGATTCAAGACGGTCTACCATTTCACCCGGATGATCAAACGGCAGACCGGCATGACACCAAGCGAGATCAGGCGGGAAGCCCTGTTACATGAATAGAAAAAAGGCGTCCGCCAAGCCAGAATCCGACTTGGTGGCGCCTTTTGCTGCCTGCTTTTGCCTTAATTGACCGTAAAATCTTTCACGCCTATTGCCAGATTAAACTGCCTGATTCTTGCAAGAGGCCTTTCCTTAAAGGGGAAGCTCCTTAAGCCGCCGAACGTGAGCGCCCCGGCAAGCGGTTCATGCCTGCTTATTTCATCGACAGCCGCCAGTCTGAGCCTTGCCGTTATCTCAGGATACAGATCCGCCAGCTGGTTCAGCTCGTTGGGGTCTTCCGTGAGATGGAACAGCTGCTCACGTCCGCCGTTCGACATGTAGATGTACTTATAATCCTGATCCCTGACCATGACTTTAAAGTTCGGGGTTCCCGGCTTGCCGTACCAGCCGAACAGCAATTCCCGGGGAGCCGCCTTGCCGGTTACGCTTCCCAGCACATCGACCCCGTCCCTCGTCTGAAGGTCCCCGCCCGCATGCGTGACGATGGAGAACAGGTCCGTAAGGCAGACGAGCTCATCTCTTCGTTCCCCCTTCGGCAGCCGCGCCGGCCAACTGACCATGAACGGCACGCGGGCCGACGCTTCGAAGAAGCTTTCCTTCTGCCAGGCATGATGGTCGCCCATATGGTCGCCATGGTCGCTGTAAAAGCAAATAAGCGTTTCATCCGCATCGGGTCTGCTCTCTACAGCATCGAGGATCCTGCCCAGACATTGATCGATGTAGGTAATCTCCCCGTAATAACGCGCCTTCAGCGCCCTGGCGCGCGGATCGTCGATATTCTCCGCCCAGATAAGATGATTCATCCAGCTGAGCTGCTCGTCCATGAAATCCGTCTCCAGATCCCCGCGGATAGGACTTGGCATCGCGTCGGGATTGTACATGCGATTGAACGGAACGGGAGGAGCGAGCGGCGGATGCGGGCCGATGAACGAAACGTACCCGAAATAGGGCCGTTCGTCCGCTTCTGCCTGCAATAGCTCAACCGCCCGGTCCGCTACCCAAGCCTCCACCGTCAGCTCAGCCGGAAGCGGACTGGTCTGGGGCATGTAGTACATTTCGGTCCTTTCGCCGTGCAGCTGCTCGATATGACTGTACTCCGGATGCTGCTCGGCGATAAATCTGGCGTAGTCGTCTCCCCGCAGCTGATCCTCGGTGTCCATCAGCTCTTCGGTTCGCAGCTGAACCTCATACCCCAGATCTTCATTCCATGGATCCGTATGAAACTTGCCGACACCAAACGTCCTGTAGCCCATGGCTTTCATCGTGCGCGGCAAGTAATCCCCGCAGCGCTCCTCGGGGCCCCGGGGCTGGCGGTCCGAAAGATGCAGACCGCCGTTATCGTAATACCCGGTATGGTAAGGCTCCCTTCCCGTCTGGATCGTATACCGCGCGGGCACACAGACCGGACAGGTGGAATAGGCTTTGTCGTAGGTAAGTCCGCGTGCAACCAGCCGGTCCATATTTGGGGTCTTCACAATGCCGTCCCCGAGCGCGCCGATGGCATCCGCACGCAGCTGATCGCACATGATCAGCAGAATATTGGGTTGTTTCATTAGATCCGCTCCCGCCTTGCGCTCCTGCGCTATTCGGCCTTTTTCATGCCGTAATCGTTCTCTTTCGTCCAATCATTTGTCGTCTTCGCGTTGTCCATGCCTTTTTTCCACTCCATATTCAGTTCCGTCGTCAGCTTGGCAACATCTACCGAACCGCCCAGATAAAGCTGCAGCGATTTCACCAGGAAATCGGAAAATTCCTTGATTGTGGCAGGTCCGGTGTAATTCGCCCTGCGGATGTCTTCATTCTGCATCACGAAGCCCTGCAGCTTCTCAGGCAGATTGGCATTGTTGATCGTCGGCAGGTAGCTCAAGGTTTCTCCAAGCTTGCCCTGAATTTCCGGCGATGTCAGGTACATGATCAGATCTGCGGCTGCGTCCAGCTTCTCGTCCTTGGCGCTGCTGGAGATTGCCCACGATTCGTTCGCGGCTCCGCCCAGCATAACGGATTTGCCCATCGCTTCCGGGAACTGCTCCTTCGTGATAACCGGAATCGGCATGCCGCCATATTCGAAATTCCGGCCTTCCATATCTTCCACAAGCGACAGATCGGCGGAATTCAGCGGAAGCATAGCGGCTTTGCCTGTCAGCCAAAGCTGCTGGGCCGTTTTCTCGTCGATGCCGTTAAAATCCGTATTCCAGTACTGCGAGAAGTCCTTGAACAGCTCAAGTCCGTCCTTGAACGGATATTTCGTATAGTCGACCAGGCCTTCGTCCGTAGCGCGCGCCAGTTCGTTTTTGATAACCTGGTTGTCTCCGTCCGTGTCCATTTTTTTGCGGAGCTGCTCATCAAGCTGACCGAATATTGAGGTTAAGAACCAGCTCATATGGCTGTTGGATTGTCCCGACATCGCCATCGGAGTAATGCCCGCTTCCTGGAGCTTTTTGCATGCGTCAATGAATTCTGTCCAGGTTTCCGGAGCTTTGGCAATTCCCGCCTGCTCGAACAGTTCCTTGTTATACAGGATCCGGATCATGGCAGTAAACGCCGGAGCGGAGTTGATGATCCCGTTAGCCGGGTTGATGCTGTCTTTGTAAAAGGACGGGAGGAACGTTTCTTTCCATGGCTTCCCCGGATTGTACGGCGATTCCTTGTCCATATAAGGCGTCAAATCCAGAACCTGCTGCTTGGCAAAGTCTTCCCAGACCCATGCCATCCGGGTCAGGACCACCTCCGGCATGCTGTTGGCAGCCTGCTGCGTAACCATCCACGTTCTGTAGTTGTTGTCCGGAATGAAGGTGAATTCCACCTCTGTGCCCGTTTTCGCTTTGTATTCGTCGAATATTTCTTTGTACGTCTCTTCGACCTTCTGCGCGGTGGCGAATTCGGCGCCCCAATAGGCCACGGTGATTTTGGCTGCTTCGCCGCCCGTGTTCTTTGCTTCCCCGGCTGTCGAAGCTTCAGAAGAATTCACGTTGGCATTGTTCCCTCCGCATGCCGATAATGCGGTTAGCGCGATGATGAGGCTCACCGCCAGAAGACCCGACTTTAGTTTTTTATGCATCCTGCAATACCCCTCCTGATGATCATGATTCAATTTGGATGGTGATTATATATAAGCCTTTCCCGGAGGTTGACCTCTCGGGCAGGGTTATTTGGCTAACCTTTCACGGCTCCCTGGGTAAGACCGGACACGAACGGCTTCGTGGCCGCGAAGAACAGGATCAGGAGCGGCAGCGATGCGATGATATAACCGGCCAGCTTCACTCCGTCGCCTTGATTTACGCCTCCCGCAATTGTGGTAATCGCCAGAATAACCGGCTTGACGCTGTCGCCCGAGGTCACAACCAGGGACCATACAAAGTTGTTCCAGATCTGCAGACCCGACATAATGGCAACGGTTGCGAGAATGGGCTTGGAGAGCGGGATGACGATTTGCGTGAATATCCGGACATCCCTGGCTCCTTCCATTTCAGCAGCCTCGTACAGGCTTTTGGACAGACCCTCGAAGAAGGTGCGCATCAGCAGGACCCCCATCGCCGTATAGCTCGCTGCCGGCGGAAGCGCCTGGCCGATCAGCGTATTGTACATGCCCAGATTCTTGATATTGATAAACTGCGGAACCAGGATAACGAAGCCCGGAATCATCAGCAGCATCACGATGAAGGTATAGAAGAAATTTTTGAACGGGAATGAAAATTTGGCAAATGCATAGGCAGCCGTCGATGACGCGGTCAGCGTAACGACGATGCCGATGAGCGTGATGATGACCGAGTTAACGATCGGACGCGAAATTTGCTCAAACGCGCTCGAGAAATTATCCATATGCAGCGGCATCGAGAAAAACCAGGGATTCTCGTAAATTTGCATCTGATGCTTGAATGCCGAGACCAGCATCACGAAGAACGGATATAGAGACAGAACGAGAATGGCAACGGCGGTCAGGTTGATTCCCAAGCTTCCTTTTTTCATGCTGCACCCTCTAATCGATTTTTTCTGTATTTTTGATAAGCTTCTGAATGACGAAGGTCAGAATAAGCAGCACCGCGAACAGCAGCACCCCTATGCTCGAAGCATAGCCGAACCGGCCGTAGTTGAAGGCCTGGTCATAGATATGCAGGGATGGCGTGATGGTGGAGATCCCCGGCCCCCCGTTCGTCAGGATGTAAGGAGCTTCGAATACCTGGAAGGCCTGAATGAGCGAATACATGAGCACAAGCCGGATCTGACTGGCCATGAGCGGAAGCTCGATAGAGAAGAACCTCTTGATCGGGCTTGCCCCCTCGATCCGGGAGACTTCGAACAGATCCTCCGATATCCCCTGCAGACCTGCCAGGTAAAGAAGGAAAGGCAGCCCGGCAACCCAGGGGAACCCAACAAATACGATGGCCCAGAGCGCGGTTGAGGGATCTCCCAGCCAGGAATGCTTCAGGCTTTCGAGTCCCACGGTATCCAGCAGCTGATTGATCATTCCAAAATCGCCGGAATACATCCACCTCCACAGCAGGACGAGCACCATCATCGGGACGACAAGCGGCACGATGAAGCCGATTTTGAGGAAATTCTGCAGGGCAGCGTGCTTCACGCGAAACACAAGCAGGGCGACGATCATCGGAATCGTCAGATTAACCAGGATGGTGGCGATCGAAATTTTGAATACATTCGCGAAGGCGACCCTTATTTTCTCGTCCCTGAGCAGTTCGGCATAGTTTCCGAAGCCGATGAATTTATTGATATTAACTCCGTTCCATTCGAACAGGGATTCAAATATGGCTGTGAAGAAGGGATAATACTTAATCGAGGAAAGCAGCAGTAAAGCGGGTATGAGGAAGATATAAGCGGTTCTGTGTTTCCATATCCGGTGGAATAACCCTTTCCCGCGAGGCTTGCTGTAAGCGAATTCATTCATGGGTGCCAGTCCCTTCTATATCCAAACTCTTCTGAGTTTATTATAGAAGGGGCCGGGATTCCCGGGCAATGCGACAGATTTATGCGCTTGGGTGTACTTTTTTACTCTGAGACTGCGGGGATGCGGACGATGACCTCCGTTCCGCTTCCCTCTACGCTGCTGAGCGTAATTCCGTAATGGTCCCCGTAATAAAACCGGATCCGGTCATGCACATTCTTGATTCCTACTTTGCCGGAAGCGTGGTCGGACTGGTCCAGACTGGAATGGTCAGCCAGACGTTTGTTCAGAGCGGCAAGCTGTCCGGTTGTCATGCCTACCCCGTCGTCCCGTATGGAGAAGACGAGATCCTCCCCTTCTTTGCGCGCCCCGATGATGAGCTCGCCCTTGCCCCGCTTCACTTCGATGCCGTGAAATACGGCATTCTCCATAATCGGCTGAAATACCAGCTTGATCATTTTATAGGCAAGCAGCTGCTCGGGAATATCCAGCCGGAATGAAAGTTTATCCTCAAAACGGATCGACACAATATCCAGATAATTCCTTATATGCCTGATCTCTTCAGCCACGTCAACCTTAATACCCCCGGCCTTCGTGCTGTAGCGGAACATATCCGACAAAGCCCTGGCGATTTCGCTCACCTTGGGCACGCCTTCTACGGCGGCAATACTGTTGATGGTCTCCAGCGTATTGTACAGAAAATGAGGATTGATCTGCGCCTGCAGCGCGTTCAGCTTCGCTTCCCGCTCATGCAGCTCCGCCTGATACACCTGCTCGATCAAATATTTGATCCGGCTGATCATCTCATTGAAGTACCGTCCGAGCTCCCCGATCTCGTCCTGGGACAGCCTGCTTGTCTGTACGCTCAGATAGCCCTGGCTTACTTTCAGCATGGCGTTCTTCAGGCGCTTAATGGGCGTGACCAGGCCGACGGACAGAAACTGCGAGACGACTACAGCCAGACCGAAGCTTGCCAGCACGAACAGCAGCGTGATATCCCGCATCCTGCGGCTGTCCGACAGCAGAATGGCGAGGTCATTCTTGCAGTAGACGTTCCAATCGACCATTTTGAGCGAGGAAGCGGTAACCAGATATTTCTTGCCGTTCTCCGGCACGACCATATAACCCTCCTTATTGTCATCCGAAACGCTAAGCGCGGCGGATATCGGACGTCCGATCTGCCGGGAGTCGGTATCGTAAACGATTTTTCCCTCCCCGTCCGCGATGATCATGGAGCCTGAGGAGTCGAGCATAAGCGGCTCAAGAAATTTTTGCACTTCCTTCAGGCTGAAGTGGAGCATGATGTACCCGAGAGCCTCCTGCGGCCTTTGTAGATCCGAAACCTTTCTTATATAGGTCAAATGAAAGTCCTCGACGTCCTTCTCCTCCGGGACAAGACTCTCGGGCAGCCATGCCTGCGTTAAATACGGACCGATCAGCTTATCGCTGCTGCGTCCGCCGCGCATTTCCAAGAACCATGGCTCATTGCCGAAAGGATAGGTGGGATCTACCGTTTCCTTGTTCTGATAGAATACGTAGCCCTGTTCATTCAGCAGCGTGACCGATTGGATGATTCCGCGAAAATTATAAAATTCCTCCTGCCTCAGAAACAGGGCATTCATCTCCAGCTGATTGCGGATCCTGCCAAAATTATCCGCGGTCCGGCTTGCTTTCCAGAGCTCCTGAAAATTATCCTGATAGGCCGTATACGAGTACTGCTCAATCTGAATAAGCAGCTGGTCCATATCCGCCGTGACCGTCTGCATCAATTTGGCGTTATATTCCGCTGTCCGGTTCTCCACCAGATCGGCATACCAGCTGTATGAGAACCAGCCCAGCAGCGCAAGAGGAATGAGGCTGACCGTCATAAAGCTGAGCAGCATCTTGGTCTGGATGCTCCTGCGGAACGCGGGCAGCCGTATCATGCTTCGTGCTGTCCGTCTGCCGGTGAAGCCGGAGGGCTCTGCCGGTACTCAGACGGCATCTGTCCCGTGTGCTTCCTGAACAGCCTGCTGAAATAACGGCTGTCCGCATAACCGACCCTCTCGCCGACCTCAGCGATCTTCATGCCGGAATCCGTCAAATATTCCTTCGCTTTCTCCATCCTGGCACCGGTAAGGTACTCGATGAAATTCTCCCCGATAATTTCTTTGAACATGCTGCTGAAATAACTGGAGGTCACATGGAATTGTGTTGACACGGAATTCAGGCTGATCTCTTCCGCAAAATGCTCCCGGATGTACTCGGCTGCAAGCAGGACGCTCCGGTGGACATCGCCCTGGGAGGAGCCAGCCATGAAATCGCTGATTTTCCCCAGGAAGCCTCTGAGCCATCCGGTCATCCCGGGCAAATCGTCATAGCTGTCTATCCCCAGGCAGAAGTCGAAGCCGGCCTTGACGATATTCTCATCGAATGAAGGCTTGGTCAGCATAAGCTTGACGGCATCCGACACAACGGACAGGAAAAAACTGCGCGCATGCTTGAGGGAAGCCCCTTCCGTGTGCAGGTAGTACCCTTCGATGTCGGCGATAATGCCCTCATAGGCGTCCGTGTCATCCCGGATCAAAGCCTCGTTCAGCTTCTTCTGAAGATGCAGCGGATATTTGTAGGAGAGCTGCTCTTCCTCCTCCCGCGAATACGGGATAATATCCTCCGGCTTGCTGAAGGCATGCCTCTCCGATACGCTAAGCGCCTCTTGATAGGAGCGGCTGATCAACTGCATATCCGAGAGCGGGACATGATGGCCGAGAGCGCCCCAAATGCCGGAGACGTTTTGCTTTTTGAGCGCCCACCAGATGTTTTTGGCATACTTGTGGACAGCCGTTCCATTCTCGCCAAGAACGACTGCGCTCAGCCGCTGGGGACTCCGTTCCCATATAATAAGACGCCTGCCGGCCGTGCCCCAGGCAGCTGCGGCCCGTTCTAACAGACCCGTTATCGCCTGTACGTCATATTGATCCTCGTCATAATGGATCAACAGCGCCGCCGCTTCTCCCGGCTCAATGCCCTGCAGCTTCAGCGCTTCGCAGAACTTCCGGGCAGAGGGCAGGTCGCCGCAGCGGCAGATATCCCCTGCAAGTCTCTCGAGGACGACCGCTAAATGGCCGCTTGCCGTTTTCTCCTGCATTTCTAAGCTCAGCTTCGCGGCTGCCTTCTCGATCGTCTTGTTAAGCTCCGCAGGGTTGATCGGCTTCAGAATATAATCAATCGCATCCAGCTGGATGGCTCGTTTGGCATATTGGAAATCGCTATACCCGCTTACGATAATTACCTTGAGGCGGGGAGCGATTCTGAGCATTTTCTCCGCCAGGCGCAGCCCGTCGATCCCCGGCATCCGGATGTCCGTAATCAGAATATCGGGCATGCGCTCCTCTGCCATTTGAAGCGCTTCCAGTCCGTCGACCGCCTCGCTGTCGCATTCCAGATTCAAGCGCTCCCACTCGATCATGGCTTTTAAACCTTTGCGGATCCAGGACTCGTCGTCCGCGATCATCACTTTAAACAAGGGGTTCACCTCCGGCCGTTGTATTTCCTATTATAGTCAATATGAGGAAATAATCACGAAATAGATTGAACGCCAAGCGATAGATTCCTAGAGCCAGCTCAGAGAAAAGACGACCGTTCCTCTGATGATTATCAGGAGCGCGGTCCTACGCTGTATTTGATTTTTTGTACTGCCGGTATTGGTGGGTGCGATAATGCATGAACAGCAAGAAACCCTGTTATGGATGAGGGATCCATAACAGGGTTTCTTTATGCCAATATGCGCTTAATTATTCAGTGCGGCCTGCTGCTGCAGCTCCCGCCACACGGTTTTATTGCTGTAGCGTTTGCTCTGGCTGATATCTTCGCCGAACCAATCCGGAGCCTCAAACTGCAGCGCTTCTTCGATGGAGTCGAATTCGACTTCTACCACCAGCAGCTCCAGCTGATCATACTCGTCGATTTCGATAACATTCGATCCCAAGTCGGCCGTTGTCCGCTCTTTCGTTAGCGGAACCGCTAGAAAGGCTTGGGTGAGCTGCTCATACAGGCCCTCCGATATGGAATATTCAATCTCCTCGCGGCTAATCCCATGCCCCCGCTTGAACGTTTGCGTATATTCAACGTCACCGGTGACCAGATCGGTAATTCTTCTGACCCTCAGCTCCTGCGTGTCCTCAATCGCCAGATAGGTCTGCTCGATCCGCCTTCGGGATCGTACGGCAAGCTCCCCGCTCTTGATAAGAGCTTGCGGATACTCATGAAGCAGAAACTTTCGCTCAATTTCCAAAGCCATAGGATTGATTCTCCTCTATATGTAAGGGTCCTTTTCAAGACCATCATATCACAATCATTCCCGGTTTCTAAATTCAAACAATTATTTACAAAAGCTCCAGAACAACTGCGGATTTATCGTCCGATATCTTATGCCGCGGATATTTCAAGCATAAGACATCAAACTCTTCCTGCAGGGTAAGCTGGTCCATAAAGGATTCAATCCCTTGTTCCTCCAGCTGTACTGCAAATTTCTGCCACTTGTCCGGATCATCGTCATTTTCGATAAAATGGAACATGCCATCGGAAACAGCATAGATTTTATGTATGTCGCCCTTGGGAAAACGGCCCGACTCCATACAATCTGCAAGTGCCGGATCTCCATTCATGACGGAGTAGCCGTCCGGAGTATTGGCTTTATTCCGGTTCTTCTTGAACAGCGGCTGCAGCTGCTGAACGATTTCCTCATCCGTCAGCCTACCGGATTCCGCCAGCTGCCGTTTGGCATCCAGCGTGATCCGGTCGAATGCGGCCACTTGATTGCGGGTAAAGGCCCGCACGCCGCCATCCCGGTATTTAGCCAGCAGCATGCAGTCTCCGCTTTGTACGAATTCAATTTCGCTATCGTGGATTTTGATGACGGCAAAGACAGCCCCCCACAATGCCCATTTGTCCGACAAACCGATGCAGGCTTCCCGCATCCGTTTATTCAACTGCGCGTTAGCCTTGAGAACCGTCTCCTTCAAATTCAAATCCGGACTCCCGGTCTGCAGCACTTCCGCGAGCAGTTGGGCTGCGAGGTAGCCTCCGGTAAATCCCAGATCGCTCTGATAGGAAGCCAAGGCGGATACTCCGTCAATAACGCCATAGACATCATCGGAAGGATTGAAGACAAGCGCGTCTTCATTCATCTTCAACGGATTTCCCGGTCTTGTGCCGGCTTGTACATCAATATAGGCGTCACGATGATGAATCGCGTACATCTCATCAGCTCCCTTCTCCAAATGTTAAACGCAAGCTGCGGTAGACGTGCCTCCATCGTTCCTGAAGCTCCGCTGTTCCGGCTTCGGGATGAAATCCCAGCTTCAGGTAAGTCTTGATCGCTGGAATCCGAAAATCGTCGGTCTCCAGAACGACCTCCTGCCTGCCGTCTTCACGCATTTGCAGCATAGCCGCAAGGCTGACCGCATACCCCAGGCCCTGCCCGGCATACCATGAGTATGCGCCGACCATATGCAGATAACCGCAAGCTTCCCCCCACTCCGGCTTATACCAGGCTCCGGCAGTCGCGATTGGTGTTTCCCCGTCGCAAACAAACCACACCCTCTCCGGTTTAAAATACGGATGCGATGACATATGTTGCTGAAAGTTCCGCTGCCATCCGAAGGCCTGATCCACAATGGACTCCCACTGATCCTCGTCTCCAGGCTTGAAATGCCGCAGCTGGAGGTTTTCAGGCAGAACGACCTCAGGCAAATCGGACAAAGCCGGCCTTCGCATAACCAATTGGGGCAGCTTTCTGTCTTCTGTCATCGCAGGGCCCTCCGAAAGTCTGGAAATACGACAGGCTGTCCGTTTCTCGCGGCGGACTCCATAGATAAGGGAAAAATACTGCTCCAGGCGGCCGCATCATAGACATCAATGAGCGGTTTCCTCTTGCCGCGCACTGCCGCGGCGAATTCCTCCAGCACCAGAAAATCCCCTCCTCCGTGACCGGATGCATACGCCTGCTGCCCCCACTGCTTCCAGACGGGGTGATCATACCTGGGCTGATAACGGCTGAGCGGTTCCCACATTTCCTCAACCTCGCCGTCAGACGGCTGTCCGGGTATAGCCTCCTTGAATGGGGACCTGCCCTTGATCCAGAGCAAATCATCCTCCCCGTCGAAGCGGCCGGACAGGTAGGCGCCTTCCGTCCCTTGGAGCGCATAGTGGCGCATATTATGCGGACGCGCTGAGGTCCAGTCCACACGCAGCACAATGAGCACGCCCCTGCGGGTTGTAATGGTCGTAACAGCCGAATCGCCCTGCTTCCAGTATCCTTCCTGCGCGGCGGGATGGCCGGTTCCGAACATATCAGCAAAATAATGGCGCAGCGAGCGGGAATTTGAAACAAAGGTGGACATCCGCTCCATCCGGTCTCCGCCTTCTTCGTTCAGACCCAGCCACTTCGCAATCGGGCCGATGGAATGCGTCGGATAATTCATCCCGTTATAGGTATGATGAAGGTCACCCCGCCATGTCGGGGAACCATCCTTGTGATGAACGCTATGCCGCAAATCGTGGATATATCCCCCTTCCGCGTAGGTGATTTCTCCGAACAGCCTTTGTTCTGCCATATGCTTCACCGTGAGGCTGGAACGTTCGAAGCAGTAGTTCTCGGCCATCATGTAGACCATGCCCGTCTTCTCAACAGTCTCGACGAGCTCCCAGGCATCTTCCACCGTGTGTGCTGCAATGACCTCGCTGAGCACATGCTTGCCGGCACGCAGAGCGTCAATCGACTGGCGTGCGTGAAGCAGCATGGGACTTGCCAGCAATACCGCATCAATCGTTGAGTTCTGAAGCAGCTGCCCGTAATCCCGATACAGCTCGATCCCCGGGTAATCCTGCTTCCATTGATGGAGCATTTCTTCGTTAATATCGCAAATAGCCGTCAGCTGAATATGTTCAGCCAGCGCAGACAATGTTTGCTTGAACCGGCTTCCCCGATTCCCGCCTACAATGGCGAGGCGCAGCGGTTGATGAGTCATTGGAAGCACCTCCGGATTTCTGATTGATTTTATTTGACCGAACCGATGACAAGTCCTTTTCTGATATAGCCCTGCAGCGCGATATAAATGATGATCGGCGGAACCGAGGTCATGAACAGCCCGGCAAGCAGCAGGGGATAATCGGTATCGAACCGTTTGAGAATCGTAGCCACCGCCAGAGTCATCGTCTTCATCTCGTCGGACTGCAAAAATATGAGCGGCGTAAACAAATCATTCCACCAGCCTGTAGTATTGAAAATGGCCAAGGTGATAATGCCGGGCACCGACAAAGGAATGACAATGCGGCTGATGGTCTGAAAATAGCCGATGCCGTCGATTCTGGACGCCTCCAGAATTTCGCCCGGAATGCCCCGCATCAGCGATACAAGCAAAAAAACATTGGATGGAATGCTTGTAATGGCCCACATCAGGATGACAGAGCCCAAATGATCCACGAGTCCCAGATGGGACATCAAGAGAAAATTCGGAACAATAAACGTAATGCTCGGTATCGCCATCGTGGCAATAATAAGCATCAGCAAAGCGGAGCGGAGAGGAAATCTCAGCTTGGCGAACGCATAGGAGGCCGGTATGGAGATTGCCATCGTCAGCAGAAAAGAAGCAATAGCGCTAAACAATGTATTGCCGAGCAGGCGAAGCACATCAAACCGCAAGTACAAAGCCTTGAAATTAATAAAATCCCAATGCCGGGGTAAACCGCCGGGGTTTTTGAAGAAATCGACGGCGGACCGGGAGCTGTTCAGAGCCATATAGACAACCGGATAGAAGTCGATAATGGCAATGGCGATAAGAATGATATAAACGATGCTCTTTGCCATAAGCGATTTTTTATTAGCCATAGCGTAAACGCCTCATTCCTGAAATCGGTTGGACAAGATGAGCTGAACCCAAGAAACCAGAAGCACAATGACGAACAGCACAATCGATAATGCGCTGGCGTAGCCGAGCTGGTCGGGCGATTGAAAAGCTTTGATATAAATCATATAGTCGATCGGTGTCGTCTCAAGCCCTGGCCCTCCCGCTGTCACGGAGTAAACGAGCGAAAATAATCCGATGAAGCAGTACACCGTATTGGTTATCGTAAAGTACACAATGGCAGGAATGAGAGACGGGATCGTAATATGGAACAGACGCTGCCACCAATTGGCCCCGTCAATGCTTGCTGATTCAAAAATTTCCGTTGAAATGGAAGAAAGGCCGGACAGAAAAATAAGCGCGCCTTGTCCGAGCGTTTGCCAATAGAAGCAAAAAATCAATACCATAAAGGCAGTTGGCGTCTGCGAGAGCCATTCCGTCTTTCCGCTTGACAGTCCAAGCGTATGCAGGAACTGATTGACCACGCCCGACTGGGCGAACATCGTTTTCATTAATAAGCCAACTACGACGGAAGACAGAATCGTCGGAATATAATAGAGCGACCGGAAGAAACGCCAGCCGGGAACTTCTTCAAACAGCAGCACAGACACGATCAGCGAAAGCAGCAGGATGCCCGGAATCGACAGCAGAAAGATGATATTGTTGCGGATAAGCGTCCATAACTCGCCATTGGTAAATATGAAGCTGTAATTTCTCAGGCCGATCCAGTGCGAAACAGCGCCGTCCCACTTGGTAAAGCTGTGATAGAAGGTACCTGCCATGGGGTAAAACACAATCACGGTCAAAGCGAGGAACGCCGGCAGAATGGACAGGTAGCCTGCAATCATTTCTCTGGTACGGTAATGCATGGAGATATCCCTCTCCTTAACTTGGAAAATAAGGCCTTCACAGGGGATGCCTATGAAGGCCTGCGGAACTTGAGATTACTTCTGGGCCAATATTTCATCGCGTTTCTGGTCCAGCTTGGACAGAAAATCCTGGGTGGAAAGCTGCTGCTTGATGACCAGCGTATTCATGGAACTGATATAGCTGGACAGCTCCGACGGATAGATATTGTCAGGCCAGAAGATCGTGCTTGGCTCGCTGGCCCACTCCTGCTGCTTCACGATAAGCGGATCCTCCGTCAGGCTGCCTACGTCGGCATCCTTCATATTAAGCAGTTTGCCGTAGCCGTCCTTGAATCGTGCGCTTTGTTCTTCTTCGCTGACCAGGAAGAGAATGAATTTCACCGCTTCCTCTGGATGTTCGGAGGATTTGGAGACGACGAAATCCGCTCCGGTTCCTCCCACTCCTCCGCCTTTCACCATGACAGAATCGTTAAAGTCGGGAATTTTGATCATCCCGAGGTCGTCTCCAAGCGCAGCGCGCGCATCGTTGATGTAGCCGAACCCGCCGAAGATCATCGCCACCTTGCCGTTATAAAACTGCGTCTGCGGCTGATCGTTCAAGACATACCCGTCCCTATACAGCTGCAGGTAGCCGTTCATAACATCAAGCAGCTGGGGGGTATTGAAGTTCATCTTTCCGTTCACGATATCGTTAATGCCTGCCGTTCCGACTGTCTGCGCAAACCAGTAGTCGAGGAAATAAACGAAGTCTCCATCCTCCTCCGACCCGATCGGCGTCACGCCGGTTGCCTTGATTTCCCCCAGCATATCCATGAATTCCTGCGCGTTCCGGGGAGGGCTCTGCTCGGGATCGACGCCTGCGGCGGCAAGCAGCTTCTTGTTGTACAGAATGCCGATCGTACCGTCGCTGCCGTCGGGAATTCCATAGATCGTGCCTTGATCGGCAAAATTCTCCGTCACGGAGTTCCACCCCGTCGTGGCATCGATGGCGCTTTGATCCAGATACGAATTAAGCGGCTGGATGTACGATTTCAGATCAAGCGTATAATTTCCCGACCACAGATTGGTAATGTCCGGGCCGTTATTGGCGATGCCGGCCGTTTGAAACTTCGTCATAGCATTCGCCCCGTCCGGAATATCCTGAATATCGATCGTCACATTGGGGTTGGCTTCTTCATACCGCTTGATCGCCTTGTAGATATAGAAATCTTCTTTTTTCTTCGTTTTGTCGTTCTCGTCGATGGTCGGATAAGACGTATTCCAGAATACCAGCTTGATCTTCTTGTCCGGACTGCTGTCGTTTGCGGCGGCGGATGACCCATTGTTCGTATTGCCGCTTGAGCATGCAGCCAGCAGCCCAACGCAGAGAGCCAGCGTCAGTGCGGCCCATGTTTTTTTTATTGCCATCTGATTCACTCCTTGGTTTGTCTTCATATGTCATTTGCAAGCATCGCCGGACCTGCCGGATCTACTCTCCTTGCAGCATGCCGTAATAACGTCCCATCCAATAGGGCAGCGTGAACCATGTTCCGCTCTGGATCGAACCTGAGCTGTAATCGACATTGTTATAAGCGGTAGGATTCACCTTATCGTTCGTGCCTGTATGGGCCGTGAACGGATTGGAATTGAATTTGATGTTCAGACTCTCGTCAAAGGGGAGCGCCCGGTTTACAGATTTTGAACCTTTATCGCGGTAATTGAAGTAATCGATCAGGAACAGGTCCTTGCGGCTGGAATTGTTCACCGGAAAGTTGATCCGGTACTGCGGCATGCGCTCCAGCATCCAGGCTGCCGAGCTCAGGTCGACGTCCGTCTTCTGCGGATTGGCATACTGGTACAGGAACGTATAGAACGGATTGTTCTCGCGCTTCATGTTCGTCCACCACTGCTCAAGCACGCCTCTCAACGCTGCAACTCTGTCGGAGTTCGGGTTTTCCTGCATTTCGATATCAATGAGCGGCAGGAAGGACATGGCGAACAGATTCTCATCGGAATAGTTGACGACCAGCGTCCAGTCTCCGCTTGCATGAATGATGCTGTTGATGTCCTGATAATCGTCGAAGTCGCTGGAGATAACCTCTTTCTTGCGCTTGATGTATTCCTCCATCACGTGAATATAGCCTTTGCCATTTTCTGAATCGTCATAAATGCCCTTCCATTCGCCCCACATATCCTCATAGACGCCTTGGAATAGCGCATGGTCCTCGCTGTAGGCGGCATCCAGCGACGTCAAGTACGCCGCCACTTTCACGAAGCTCATGATTTCTGCGGCATTGAGCGTCGCATCCTCATATCCGCCGGTATATTCGCCCGGAGGATTTCCGTTTACGTTCAGCGTAGGATCAATCGACTCCGCAAAATAAGAAGCGTACCATCTGGCCCATTTGGTCGCATTGCCGTGCGCATCGACGAAGCGGAAGCCGTTGGTTACGATATGCTTCACCAGCTTGTCGCCAAGCTTGATGGCCAGCGCCTTCAGCTGCCCATCCTCAGTCCCCGTACCGTCAAATAAATACTTGGCCGCAAAATACAGCAGCGACATTTGTCCCGTCACTTCATCGGAGGACGTGTCCGCTTTGTAGATCACGTCGGAATCCGTATAACCCATATCCGTATACAACGAGGCAAGGAGCGGATCCACATCCTCATGAATGACGGATTTCAGACGCCAGACGGCGTTCGAGGGATTTTGCTTGTCCAGCACAACAGGGTACACATCAACAATCGGCGCTCCGTCCGTGTCGAGAACGGGATTGTTGTCGTCATCCTTTTCGCCAAAATCGCCGCCCCAATCCGTATCGTAGCTCCTGCCGGTTGCCGCCACATAAGCAGCCTTGGCTTCGGCAATCTGCGCGGGATCCCGGACAATAAAGTTATCTTTCTTGCCCGTGGAGGCGTCTCCCGTATTAACCGCCAGCGCATATTTATTCCCATCCGCGTCCACACCCGGCTGTTTCTCGAACCATAAACCGTTAGGCTGGCTCTCAACGCCCTTCAAAATATAGGAGCGCGCCAGAAATCCGTCTCCGCGGCCGGAAATTTGCGCAAGCAGCATGACTGCTTTCGCCGCATGGGTCGCATCCGTCTTGGCAGCAGCCATTTCGGCTGTGTCTCCCGTTTGCTTGGCTGCCAGATAGCGGTAAATTTCTCCCAATGCATACTCACCCGTCCACAAGCCGTCATTGTCGTTTGATTGCGGATTTCCCGTATACTGACCGTCTGCAAGACTGTAACCGATATCCTCGGCAACCATGCCCCGGCGCTCGTTCACGCTCTGCGTCATCTGCTCGTAAGTATCTGCCTTTTGCTTCAGCGTCTTAGCAGTCATGATAATATGAACGATACCCTTGCTGTTCTCCACCCACACGCCGTTGTCGCCGTCAGCATATAGACCGGTTACCTGATCGTCTCCGTTATACAGATAGCGTGGGCCTGCCAGATACTCCGTATAGTTGCGGGGATCCTTCTCCTTCAGATTAACGCGCTGAAGCCCTGACTTGGTTCCGATCCACAGCGTATCCCTTTCGCGGGTAAAAGCCGTTACATTGTCAGCTCCAATAACATTCAATAATTCCATATCTCCCGGAATGGTTCTTGAAGCTGCCAGTCCAGCCTGAATGGCTGTTTTCTGATCGTCCGTCAGATCGGCAGCGGAGGCAAACTGACTGGAAGCGTAATAGACCATTTGTTTCTGGAAAGCCGCCTCAAGGGCGACAGGCGCATAAGCTGTCTGCACCGGGTTGATGGAATCCGCGAATACCTGCAGCGGCGAGCCGATTGCGACCAACAAGGCAAGCGGAACGATTTTCATAACCTTCTTCACTGTAAACATCGCCATCCTCCTGATTCCTCGCGATTATTGGTAACGGATCCGGGATACGCTTTGGTCAGTCAAGACCCACATATATCCGCCGTCCACCAGCAGAGCTTTGATTTGTCCTTTAACATATGTCTCCTGGGCAAATAGTTCGGTTTGGCTTTTATCCATCGAATACGCGTCAAAGCGTTTGAGCTCCGTACCCGATCCCACCCACATTTTGCCGGCCTGGTCGAAGCAGGAGACAATGCCTCCGCTGCCTACGGCCAATACCGAAGCCCGCATCGTAAACGCGGCGTCGATTTTCTTGGTTCCGGCCAAAATCTGGTCGTAATCGCCCAGTACCTGCGGGATCGATGCGTCGTTCTTCGAATAGAACACGACGCTGCCAACCCCTCCGTTATCCGGGCCGTCACCATTATCCCCAGTACCGCCGCCGTTATCCGGGCCGTTACCGTTATCCCCAGTGCCGCCGCCATTATCCGGGCCGTCACCGTTATCCCCAGTACCGCCGCCGTTATCCGGGGCGTCACCGTTATCCCCTGTGCCGCCGCCATTATCCGGGCCGTCACCGCTATCCCCTGTGCCGCCACCGTTGTCGCCCGTGCTGCCACCGTAATTGGAAGCGGGCGCTTGTGAGGACGTATCTACAGTCTGAACAGGCTGCTTCTCGAACGATGTGCCTTTCGCATGTTCGCTCAAGGTCGCTTTCTCAATCATGCCCTGGCCCAATACCTTGACGATCGCGTCAAGAACCATGGATACGATCTTCGCATCCGTTCCGACGTTGAGTGACAAGCCCTGCGCCTGGCTTCCTGCCGTCAGCTGGTCAATCGAGCCTTGCGGCACGCTGACTTCGATTTGGCTGGAGGCAATCGTAACGGAATCGAATTTCCCCTTCAGTGTTACCGCAGAATGGGCAGGCAAAGCATTGGCAAGACTGACGGCAGTGAATCCCGCGCCTGACAGACCGGCTGCTTCCTCCAGCACAGCCGGGGATTGAATATCGACAGCGGCAGCGCTAGTCGATCCTTCAACGACGATTCGGACCGTACCGGTCTTCTTGTCGATGATAATCCTGGCCATAACAGAATCAGCGATATGAATGCTGTGTTCTCCGCCGCCTTGGACCCTCGTATCACCTTGAACGGTCACATGGTTCAGGACTACGTCCCCCTCTCCGATGCCTTCCGCCAAAATCAGCTTTCCTTTAATGTTCATATTCTGCAGCGTAACACCTGCCGCATTAATCACAACATCGCCCTCAAGGGCGGTCATTTCATTAACGCTGCCATAGATACCCGGCTTGTCATAAACGGCCGGGGCCGCAGAGTGCAACGTCTTCATCGCATTGTCCAGCATTACAACCGCTTCCGCCCGCGTGACAAAGGCTTTCGGCTTGAACGTGCCGTCGGGATAACCGGCAATGAGATTGCCGCCAACGAGAGCACTCACGGCCGCCCTGCTCCAGCCCGCAATCGAAGCTGTATCCGTAAAGCGGCTTGCGGCAGCTCCATCTGCCTTGGAATCCAGCCCGAACATACGGACGAGCATAACGGCCGCTTCCTGTCTGGATATGCTGCTTCCAGAACGGATCGTTCCGTCCCCGTAGCCGATTATGTATCCGGCCTTCACCGCTTTCCGAGCATCCTCATACTCCCAGGCCGAAGGGGATAAATCCGAAAAAGCAATGTCGCTCGTCGCGCTGTAACCTTGAGCCCTATTGGCAAGAGCCATCCATTCTGCTCTCGTCAGCAGCCGGTCGGGCTCCACCCTTCCGTCCGGATAGCCTGTAAGCAGCCCGTCCTTCAGCCACTGCTCCAATTGCGGCTCCGCCCAATGACCGACCAGGTCGGACGGTGCCCCGGCAGCCGATCCGAAGGCATAATTACCCGCCCCAAGGCCGATCAAGGCTATCAAGAGTACAGCAGTGATTACAACCCTCACGTTGTGCATGGCAAATCTGCCGACATTCATTTCCATTCCTCCCGCTTCCTAAGGTCTTATATCTCCTGCTTTTTAAGAATAGAAGATGGGACGGTTACCGGACACTACAGGATTTGACCATAAGTTTATCTTTCGCGTCCTCATATGTCGGTATTGAAAACAAAAAAGCCGGCTCTGTTAGCGAATTGTTAATTCGCCGCCGGCTTTTATCTGATTGTATCTTACGGTTTATCATTGGATACCGGATTAACTTCATACTGAATCCAAATAACGGGATGGCGAAGCTCCACGGACCTTCTTGAACATGCGGGTAAACGAGCTCAGATTCAAATAGCCCAGCTTCTCGGAGATTTCAGTCAGGCTTTTGCCGTTCTTCATCATCACGATGGCCAGCTCCGTTTTCTCGTACAGCACAAATTCGGTGAAGCTCATGCTGCTGACCTCCTTGAAGAGCCGGCTCAAGTAATTGCTGCTTATATAGAAGGTATCCGCAACCTCCTGCAGGGTAATTTCCTGCTGCAAGTGGGTCTTGATATATTGCGTAATGAGGACAATAATTTTGCTTTTGTCTTCCAGGGTATGGGTTAACGAGGAGAATCTGTCCATCTCCTGAATGATCAGGGAAACCGTCTGCACGAGCCTCCGCGTCGTGTACAGCTGATCGACCAGCTGATGGTTGGCCGTCTGCTTGCCGCCCTCCAGCTCTTCGCAGGCCGTCCACGTGCGGAACAGAAATTCCGTCAGCATATTTTTGACAACGCTTGGATGAAGGCGGGGCAGGCGCTTCAATTCATCCTGCATGTCCCTGATCTTCTGTTTGGCTGCAGCGAACTGGAGCGATTCGATGCAGTCGAAGATGTCCTTTTTCAGTTTTTGCACCGCTGGCGGCATTGCCTCCTGAATCTCGTGAAGCTGATTTCCGGCAAAATAAATGCCGCTCTCTTCATCGTAATAGTGATGCTGGAGAATCTCCGCGGCTTTCCGGTCATTTAACGCCCATTCATGGGGCTCGGAGAATGGGGCGCTTACGGCCAGAGTCACCGGCATTCCGGCGCGGCCGGCTATCGCTCGGAGCCAATGCAGGAGCTGCGGCTGCGCAGAATCGCCGGAGAGAATGAAGTGCCACCGCCGGTTCCCCGCATCCTCCACCCCGCCGATCATGAAGGGACTGTCATCTTGCGACATAGGCGGAGACTCTGACTCCAGATCCAACTGAAGGACACAGGCCTGATAGCGGCCTGCTTCCGCCATTCCCATTCTTGCAAGCTGATGGCGAATTTGATTGGAATCCATGGCACCGCTCTGCCAGTTCCTCATAAACTCCTGCATGGTCAGATCCACCGGTATGCTGAGCAGCTTCTTTTTCTCCGCGTCGCCCCGCTCAACCGCCATCGCAAAGGAAATATTTTGCAGGATATCGCATAATTCCTTCATGTCCAGCGTCGACTTCAATAGAAAGTCGCTCACCTGAAGTTGAATGGCTTCCCGCGTATATTTCATATCCTGATGGCAGGTCAGCACAATGAAGCGCGACTCGGACCGATGGGATTTGGCAAAGCGGATAAATTTCAGCCCATCCATTTTGGGGAGCTCAATATCCACCAGCACAATATCGGGGAGATGCTGCTTGAACATTTCGTAAGCTTCGGCCCCGTCCTTTGCTTCGCAGACCAGCTCCATCCCCAGACTTGTCCATGGAATGGCCTTTCTGAGACCAAGCCTCACCAGAATTTCATCCTCGACAATCATCACCTTCATGACGCATTCCCTTCTTTCTCGTTGTCTGCCGTTTGATAGGGGAGGATAATTGTAATTTCCGTGAATTGCGCAGGCTCGCTTTCAATTGAAATGCCGTAAGGCTCCCCGTATTCCAGCAGGAACCGCTGCTGCAAATTGATCAGGCTGAGTCCGGAAGACTGCCGGGTCTGCCTCTGCCTGCGGTGGAACAGCTTGCCAAGAGCAGCGGAATCGATTCCGTTCCCATTGTCCGTTATGCTGACGATCAACCGGCGATCTTGAAGACGTGCCGTGATGCGAACCAGCGGTTCTCCCTCGAACGGAGAGGCGAATCCATGCATAATCGCATTTTCCACAAGCGGCTGAATAGTAAACTTCGGAATGAGCGCATCGAGCGACAGCTCGTCCAGATCCAGATCAACCCGAATCCGCTGCATGGACCGGATCTCCTGGAAGCGGACATAGCTCATCGCGTAGTCCTTCTCGCCCTCCAGCGTGCTGTACAGCACCTCGGCGTTTTTAAGCGTGTAGTCCAGCATCTTAGACAGAGAAAGAATGGCTTCCGACATCGTATGGTCACCATGCAGAACAGCCAGAAACCGCAGGGAATTCAACGAGTTATGCCAAAAATGCGGCCGCATCTGTTCCTGCAGCATGTGGAGCTCCAGCCTCATCTTTTCGCCTTCTCCCCGTTTAATCGTCTGCACCTGCTGCTGAATTTCGTCAATAAACTGAAAAATCCCCAAATTCAAGGTTTCAATTTCCTTAAAACCTTTGTACGAATATCTGATGGGGGGCCGGCCATCCCCTGCGCTGCGCACGATTCTCGACAAATGCTGAACCGGAAGTGTGACCTTCGTATACAGAATGAAAAAAAATAAAAGGATGAACAAAAAGGATACTCCCATCATAATGGCGGTGATCCGCCAAATGCCCGTGCTGCCGGAATGCAGCAAATACGAGGGAATGAGGGACACCATCGTCCAGGGCGTCGATGATACCTGCTTGTACAGAAGGCGGTAATTCTGCCCCGACAGCTGGATGTCCATCGACCCGGCATCCTGATTCTGAAGCTTTAATTTCATCTCCTGATAGTCATCGCGGAGCGGACCCGAATCCTCGCTCAGAGGAGAGGGCACATGATCGCTGTGAAACAGCGTCTGCATGTCACCGGAAAAGATGAAGATCGGATTCTTGTCGTCAATCCGGGCCCGGTTCAGCATCCGTTCGATGGATGTTCCGTTCAGCTCCATGACGAGCAGACCAAGCGAATGATCGTTCAGGATGATGTTTTTACTCACATAAAGAACATTTGAAGAGGATTGATTGTGAAAATCCGGAGCTACGTTCCAGTGCAGAAAGCTGTTGTCCAATACGATCCGTTGCTCGAACCACGGGAACGTCGAAACCGCCGCCTTCAAGCTGCTCTCTTCCGACAGATTCAGGGAGGGATAGGCAAATATATCGTCCTGGTCGTTGAAAACCTGAATATTCAAGGGGAGCCGCAGATGGTAATATTCCGAGAAAAGCCGAATCTGTTCTTCCGTCTTCTGTTTGGTGCCGGTATCATGATGCTGCAGCACATTCAGCAGATCGGGGTTATTGGACAGCGTTCGGGCAAAATCATCAATATAGTTCAAATAATTCGACAAGTTGACCGAAATGGAATTCATATTTTCAACAATGGTCTGATAATATTGCCCTTCGATCGTTTTGGTCGATTCCTTGCTGACAACATAACCCTGGAAAGAAAGCAGAAATAAAATCAGCAGCGAAATCAATATGAACATCAATAGCTTCCACCTGGTGAATATGGGATTTATTCTGTCTTTCCAGCGCATATGGGCATTCTCCCAATCTATGATTACAAAATAAAGTAAGAAGCATGCTCATTATAGTCCCGCTTTATTTTCGTCATATTAAAAAGGATTTGGAAGAAATTTATATGGGAAACAAAAAATCCTCTGAACGTTAAAACTCTCTCATATCGTTGACAGTAAATCCCTCTCTCCCTTATCATTTCTATGACGGCTCAATGCAGACTAATTCAGTCTGCTTTAAACCCGACTGAATCAGTCATAATTGAAAAAGGAGAGAAATGATGAAAATTTCCTCAAGAGGGGAATACGCGCTGCGGGCGTTGATTGTATTAGGCCAAAGCTATCCCCATCTGTATGCGATCAGCGAGCTTTCACAAAAAACGCTCGTAACGGAGAACTATCTGGAGAAGATTTTGCTACAAATCAAAGGTTTGGGTTATGTGGAAAGCAAAAGAGGCCATCAGGGCGGCTATCAGCTGGCCCTTCACCCCAGGGATATTGTCGTCGGGGATGTGATCCGCAAGCTGGAGGGGCCTCTGGCGCCGATGGGCTGCGCAAGTGTTACGGCCTATGAGCCATGCGAGCTCGAAGGGAGCTGCATGCTGAAGCCATTGTGGGTGCTGATTCGCGAGGTCATCGCTTTCGTTCTGGAGCAAACGACTCTGGAGGATCTGATTACAGGCAATCTGAAGAAACCAGGCAGCTTTCATTCTATAAGCGGGGATGTGGCTTTAACATGACCAGAGGCTCAGCTTTTCTGAACAGCCTGAACGATAACCGGAACGTCTGGATGAATGGAGAACGGATCGAGGTGGGCAGCCATCCCGCATTCCGGGGAACGCTTGCTACCATTCGTGAGCTGTTCGATATGGCGGATCATCCCGATACCCGGGAGCAGCTCGCCCATTACGATTCGTCGACGGATAGCTATGTACATCACGCTTTTCTGGTGCCCCATAATAAAGAGGATCTGGACAAAAGGTCCGCCGCCGCCCGAATCTGGTCGGAAAGCACGTTCGGAGTCATGAGCCGCCTGTCGGATTATGCCCGCTCCCGCTTGACAGGCTGGTATGCGACACGTCAGAGCTACACTTCCTTCGACAAGCAGTTCGATGGGAAGATCGCAGCCTATTATACGGAAGCCAAGGCCAGGGATCTGTTTCTTACCGCTGTCCAGCGGGAACCGCAGACCGACCGGTCGAAAGCGCTCGGCGAGGATCCCGACGCCATTCTGCGCATTATCAGGAAAACCTCGGAGGGCGTAATCATCCGCGGAGCCAAAATGATCGCGACAGCCGGGCCATACGCCAACGACTTTATCGTCTACCCTGTCCAGAAAATCCCGCAGTCGCATCCGGAATGCGCCAACATGCTGATTGTTCCGGCAAGCTCGGCCGGGCTGCATATTTTATGCCGGGAATCCTTTGCCGAGAATCATCCCAATGAGGATCACCCGCTGGGCTCCCGGTTCGACGAGATGGATGCGATCCTGTTCTTCGACGATGTCCTTGTCCCATGGGAAAGAGTTCTCCTGTATGACAATCCGGAAGCGTTGTGGAAAATAAGGACGAACCAGGCTTCGAACAGCCTCGCCTATCACCAATCGATTGTCCGCTTGCAGACCAAGCTGGAGTTTGTCGCTGGCATCACGTTCTTCATTGCCCGCGAGATTGGCGTGGACGGCTATATTAATGTGCAGGAGAAGCTGGGCGAGCTTGTCTCGCAGATCGAATCGATCAAAGCGCTCATCATCGCCTCCGAGGTGGAAGCCAGGCTGGACGAATTCGGGAATCTGATTCCCAAATTCAGCTACATTGAAACGGCGAGAAACCTTGGCACCCGCTATTATCCCCGGGCCATTGAAATTCTGAAAACAATCGGCGCGGGCGGCTTCATCCAGGTCCCATCCAGCTGTGCGGATCTCGAGAGTCCCATTGCCCACCTGATCCGGAAGTATCTGAACGGCACAACGGTCAATGCAGATCAGCGGGTGCGGCTGTTCAAGCTTGCCTGGGATTTGATCGGCAGCCAGCTGGGCGCCCGCCATGAGCTGTATGAGCGCTTCTACGCTGGAGATCCCACGCGGAATTTTGCCAATCAATATGTGAATTTTGATAAAACGGGGTTATATGCGAAGGTCTCCGCTTTCCTGGATCGAACGGACAAGCTTAGGGCGCAGCCATCACTGTAGAGGTTCTGAAGACAACAAAAAAAACCTTGCAGATACAAGGAATTTTGGTTATTGCATTATGGTCGGGATGACACGATTTGAACATGCGACCCCCTGGTCCCAAACCAGGTGCTCTACCAAGCTGAGCTACATCCCGTTATGATGGCGCGCCCTGAGAGATTCGAACTCCCGGCCTTTTGATTCGAAGTCAAACGCTCTATCCAGCTGAGCTAAGGGCGCAACCTGATTGGTGCGGACAATGGGCACGGTGCCCATAACCCTCTTCTTGCTTCAAATACAATCATGGTGCCGTCGAGAGGACTTGAACCCCCAACCTACTGATTACAAGTCAGTTGCTCTACCAATTGAGCTACAACGGCACAGTTGTTAAGGCGTGAATATTTAGGGCCTAGAACAAGAATATAACATGTCTCCAGCTATTTTGACAAGCCCTCTTCAGAAAAAAATTTGGACATGTAGTTACCTTCAGAAGCAGCGGGAAATCCCCGGCTGCTTCTTTGTCGTTTTGTGTATTTATTTCCGCTTCATCACGAAGAACTTTTCTATAATCCTTCATGATGTCAATCATTCTCTATTCGTCCTCGCTTTTCAAAAGCATATGATCCTCTTCATTGTCGCGGATTGTTTTTTGCAGCACCAGGCAGGCAACGATCAGGAAGGCGCCGCCGATGGCATAGTAGCCTTTCACATGGAAGGGTTCTTCCAGCGTATACAGCCCGATATACTCAGCCAGGATGGCGATTATGAAACCGGCCCAGGCCATAAAGGTAAAGGCGGAGGTGTTGCGGCTTCTGTAATTTGGCGATTGATCCTTCAGAAATTTATCCTCATCGTTATCTCTGGCAACCTTCTGGAGAAGGAACGAGGTGATGATGATCAGAAACCCGGTAACCGCATAATAGCCTTGTACCGACAGCGGTTGCTTCAAGGTATAGATCCCGACGAACTCGAAGCCGCATGCCAGCAGGAATGCCGACCAGGCCATAAAGGTATACGTGGGTGTATTGCGTCTGCGGTAAAAATTCATCGTTTTCCGTGATTGTGTCTGTGCTTGCGGCTGCTGCTGCATGGTCTCCATGTGAAGCCCTCCCGTTTGTTGACTCGTTATTCTTGATGTCCTTATCTTATAAGGAATACCATGATTGCATAAGTACCATCTTTTTATAGTACCTGCTCTTAATTCCCATCGAATGCTTCAAGTCCATCATCCCATCAGTTTCAAGACAGCACAAAGAAAAAGCCCGGCTACTTCCGGACGGATCCGGATGAAGCCAGGCTTTTGGACAATCAGGTATGGGTTGCAACCTCGTCCCACTCCTGATCCATATAGGTCGTGAGCCAGTTCAAGGCGCGGTGCCTCTCATAGACGACGCTGCTGTCCAGACCGGCCGGGACCGGTTTGTTATGGAGCCGGGCGTCCACACATGCCCAGTCAATCCTGTAGATAAGATCGGCCGCATCCAGAATCTCGCTTTTCGGCCGCATCCTTGCATCTGCCAGAAAAGCGTCATAGTTATCGTATCGGTGCAAAATCGACACGGCAGCCTCTACATCGCATATGCCGGTAGGCGTATCCAACTGATCCACATACCCCAGAGCCCACAGCATGACCCAAAATCCTTCATAGCACCAGGCGAACTGCACAATCTCCGTTTGATCCGGATGATCCTTCCCGATGAACAGGCTCTCCCGGGGGGAGAAGCAGGATGAAGCATTAAACTGATTCATCACCTGATTGATCAGCGAGCGAGTCTCCTCAGGCGTATAATCAGTGCCGCAGCACTCTCCCTTCAAGGCGACAATGCACAGTGCGATCGCACGTCTGGCGGTTTCTTCTCTGCTTCGGAGCATGACAGCGTCTTCAGACGCAAAGACCGGCAGGCTTTTATTGAACGGTATGCCCTTTTGCGTGAGCAGTCTTTCGGATTGTTTCTTGCGCTGCAGCGCGGGATCCGTAACGTGAAGGTCGTTGTGCAGATAGCTGGTGTGAGCGGTTACTGGCATGTCCTCGATTTGGGAGCGGCCGTCGATATCCATAATGAGTTCTCCCTTTTCATTCAACAGTCTGCGGTCATCCATCAGGATCATGCCGTTTAACTGCTGCGTGATGTGGAGGAGCTCCGAGTAGAACGGCTCCGCTATCTTCTTCTCGGCTTTGACGCCAATGACCATATTAAGCGATGAGATCTGTAGCAGCAGCTTCTTATGAAGCGTTTCATTCCCGGCTCTGATCCTGCTGAAGAAATATCCGATTTCATCGACCATTACAGTAAATGCTTCCGGGTCGGCCCGGCTGGTCAGCACCGTAAACGTATTTTCAGTTTTACTGAGCCATGTTTTATGCAAAACTTTGATTTCCGTCTTATCCACATTCATTTGTATAGACGCCTTTGGATATAGACTCTCGATGATGCCGGCAACCTGATCCACATTAAACTGAGTACTGTATATGGCACAATTTTTCACAAATGATCACCTTCTTTTGTTGTGTGGGGGGTGATCACAATTATATTTGCTTTTTACGATTCCTTAAAGTTAATTTTTTGCAATATTGCTGCCAAGGCATCTGCTGCTGGTTCCGATGACAGTTATCTGGTAGGATAGAATGAAAAAAACGAGGTGGAGCCAAGTGGCGAAGAAAAATAAAACAAAGCCGACCCCCAAGGCGGAGGCCCAGGATAAACCGGCAACGCTGAGGGATCTGCTGCGCCCGGATGTTCTGGAGCAATTAAAAGCGCAAAGCGATGCTTTGAAGGCCGATGAGGCCAAGGCGAAGGAAGAGCAGCGGCTCCGGGCGGAGGAAGCGGCCAATGCCGAGAAGAAACGGCTGGAGAATGATTTTGGACATCTGCTGAAGAACAGCAGCATGGACTGGCGGAAGCACAAATAAGCGATGGAGGCCTGTCCTCCACCGCTCACTGCTTATGACCGTTCAAGACGAATGCAATCCATTGGCTGCAGAACGTTACGCGCCGAAAGGCTGTCCCGTTGGAGCCGGACGATTGGACATTCTGGCCGGCAGCTGCCATGCCGTCAGCACCGCAAGCAAGACAAAAACAATATCCATCCCGCCGAAGAACTCAGCGAAATGTTCACTGAATAAGGTAATCACCTCATTATCGAACATTCCGATCACGCCGCCATTGATCATGTAGCCGAACATAAAATATTTGCCCAGCAAAATCCCGGCCAAGCTGCCGATAACCGCAATTGCCTGATGTCCCCGATTCGCTTGTCTGCCTGCAAACAAGGTTACCCAATACCCGGCCAAGCCTCCGATAGCCCATGCGACAAGGCCAATTTCATAGTCCGTGAGCACCACGATAACCGCCCACAGCACCCCTCCGATGACGGCAGCCAGCAATGCGCCTGTCAGAGGCAGTATGATTCTGTTGTTCTCCACTCGCAATCCCCCTATAACTGCTATTATTCTCTCTATTTCTTGACTTTAATTCATTTATATTATCATAGAATATTCCTGTTTTCGACATATTTTACTAAATGTTTAAAGAGGGGCCAGACCGGCTGCATGATATTCGAAGGCAGGATTTGTTTGCACCCGGAACGTTTATTATAATAGGTCTAATAAACCGAAGGGGCGTTAAGCGTTGAAGAATCTTCTGGTGACCGGCTACCGCGCGCATGAACTGAATATTTTCAACCAAAAGCATGTGGGCATTCCCTATATCCAAAAAGCCCTGACCCGGCGCCTCTTCCCTCTTGTTGAAGAAGGGCTGGAATGGGTCATTACACCCGGCCAGTACGGTGTGGATTTGTGGGCCTGCGAGGTCGTGATCGCATTGAAGCATACCTATCCGCAGCTGAAATTATCCATTATCGCGGCCTTTCAGAATCCCGAGGAGAAATGGAACGACGCCAAGAAGGAATATTACAATGAAATCCTTAAGGGCGTGGATCATTACGCCAGCGTCAGCAATCAACCGTACAGCGGCACCTGGCAGTTCGCCGCCAGAGACGATCTGTTATTCCGCAAAACAGACGGCATCCTGCTGGTCTATGACGAGGATGCCGGCGAAGGAAGCCCCCGCTTCTACAAGGAACGGGCGCTGAAGAAGCAGCAGGCGGAGGGCTACCGCTATATCAACGTCAGCTCGGAGGAGATCCAGGATATCGCCAATGAAGAGAGCTACGAGGACTCTTCTTGGAATGGAATGGCTTGAGCCGGGTCAGCGATTGACCGGCCGGGAGGACAGCCCGGAAGCAAAAAAAGAAACCTGCCCTGCCGCCTGCAGCGGCGGAGCAAGTTTCTTTTTTTACATCAAAGCAGGATGTTCATCCTCGACAGCGCTCCCTCGAATGAGACATCAATGGTGTCGTCACCCGTAACATAGCGCCACAGCTTCGCCCGCGCCACATGATCGAGACGCCCTTCGTTGCCCTGCCAGATCTCATAGCCTCTATAGATGATGTTGGATACTTCCTCGTCCCGGTAGCCCTCCGTATTGAACAGCCCCCGCTGCTCCTGGCCGGGGCGCAGCCGCAGCTTGAACACATAACGAGTGTCGTCCGTATGGTTCGGCTGGGCGCAGTGCCAGATTCCTTCGTGAACGAAGAACATGGTGCCTGCCTTGGATACCATCCGCTTCTGTCCGACGATGTTCTTGTACCGTCCGATGCTGGAGGTGTTGACCCGCCGCAGATGCGAACCCGGCAGCACCAGGGTCGGCCCCATCTCGTCAGGCGCATCGTGGGCAAAGTAGAACGCCTGAATGTCAAAGCCGTACTTGCGCGTGTTGATGATCGAATCGGCATGCCATTCCTGCGCCTTGAGATGCTTCGGCTGCACGATATGCAGGGCGGAATGGTCATAAACCGGATAATGGCCGACCAGGCTTTGGATAATCCCCTTCACCTGCGGCAGGTTGAATACCTGCTGCATGTACTGGGAATTCTGCCAATACCCCCGCTGCTTGACGCGTCCGCTGCGCTGCTCCTCATCCACCAGCCTGTTCAGCTCATCCGGCACAAGGTTCTCAATATGCAAATAACCGTCGGTGACGAAGGAGGCCATTTGCCTGGCTGTCAGCAGATGCTCCAGGCCCACGGGCTGCGGCTTCTGCTCAGACTTCAGCTCGCTTCCAATGATGTTCATGATACTGCAACTCTCCTCTCAAGCACATATTCATAGGGCAGATGACCGCTCTCATGCTCCGCTCCCCTTAGATAAGTGGGGGCAGGAGCCAACTGAATGACAAACCAGCCGTTTCTCATGGCATCAATGACCGATTTATAGGGAGGCTCATTCTGATCCCCCGTATTCATCTGCAGCTGGCCGGCAGGCAGCGCGCCGTCGTATAACGCCCAGGCCACCGTATGGGAATCCAGATCGGGCATAGCAAGATGAAGAATCAACAACTGTTGTCTTTCATTGGCCATAATGTGTATATCCTCCTCTATGGGCAATCCCCAGGCATGGGGGACTGCCGCCTTATTCAAGTTGCAATTATGCAAAAAATGATCTTGTAACGATCATATGCCTGCACTTCTGGTTGTATCCTTATTTCGTGCCTTCGTAAGCGGTCTGCATAAGCTCGAGGTAGCGCTTCAGGTTCAAGTTGTCCAAGCCTTTGACGTAAGCATCCCAATCCTTGTCGAGATCCTTGGCTCCCGTGACGAATTGCAGGGCGTTCTGATCGATATAATCCTTAATGTTCGTCTTCATCATCGCCACTTCATCGGCTGTCGCGGGATCGATCCAGATTGCCCAATGCGGGAACAGATTCTCCGGCTGCTTGCCGTCGTAGAGTTCTGTCGCCTGCTGCAATCTGCGCTCATAGCCTTCGGAGGAATAGATATCATCGGCAGCTACCCAGCTGTCCCTGTACTCCTTCGGATTGTAGTACTGCGCCATCGCACCCCAGTTGGTGTTATGCGGCTTCTCATCCTTCTTGAGCGGAATGGTGGTGAAGTAAGGAGCAACTGCATCATTAATGGCTTTCTCGCTCTCGGCAGGCTTTCTCCAATCCACCCCTTCCTCGCCAAAGTTGGCACGAAGATTCCCTTCCGGCGTCATCATGTAATCGACTAATTTAATCGCCGCGATCTGGGCTTCTTCGCTTGCCTTGTTCGTCAGCACGAAGGTTGCGCCGGGATCGCTCGGATAGTTGTAGGTGGCAAAAGAAGCTTTGGGTCCCTGCAGCGGTGCCACCGGATCGTAATCCGCGCCGTAAGGGGCATCGTTGCCCGTGGTCACGAAGATGCCCGGATGCATCGCCTCACCGGCGCCAAGGATTTGAATCTCCGCATTGTCGCCGATTTTTTTGTAGGCTTCGCCATTCTGCGTAAAGGCTCCCGGATCGATCAGACCCTCGTCATACATCGACTTGACGAAAGCAAGGCCTTCCTTCCACTCGGGCTTGTTGGCCGCAATATCCACTTTGTCGTTGTCCAGCAGCAGATAGGTTCTGTCGTCGTCATAGATGAAGCCGTTCATAAAGTAAGGAATAATATGCTCGCCGGACTCTCCGTTGGCGCCGCTAAGCGGCACTTCATCCGCCTTGCCGTTGCCATTGGGATCCTGCGTTTTGAACGCTTTCAGCACGGCCTTGAACTCTTCGGAGGTCGTCGGCATCTCAAGGCCAAGCTTATCCAGCCATTTGGTATTCAGCCACATTTTGTTCGGGAAGGAACAGTGGTAGCATTCGATCAGCTGGGAAAGTCCGTAAATATTGCCGTCCGGCGCAGTATTCATCGCCTTGTAGAACGGATATTTATCCATAGCCGCTTTGATATTCGGGGCATATTTGTCAATCAGATCGTTGAGCGGGAGAACGACGCCCTGCTGGGCGAAACGAAGCAGGTCCGTCTGCGAGAAGCGGTCTACCCACGGAATCAGCATGTACAGGTCGGGATAGTCGCCGCTGGCAAGCGAGATTTGCCTTTTCTCAGCCGCACCGTCATACGGAATGGTCTGCCATTCAAACTGGATGTTGAACTGCTTTTCCGCTTCTTTGGTGAAGGAATTGGTTGTGAAATCCGTTTCGGGGTTTTGTTGGGCGAAAATCGAAATCTTTACCGGAGCCGCCGCCGCATCGCCACTGCCGGTATTCGCATTGCCTTCCGCAGCCGTACCGCCTGCATTGGCGCCATTTCCGTTATTGGCGGCGCCACCGCCGTTTTCCTTGGAGCAAGCAGCCAGCACCAGCGTACAGACAAGCATGAGTGACACGATCAAAGCCATCTTCTTTTTCAATCTAATCCCTCCCGTTTGTGTAATCATAAGTCCCCCTTTACACTTACATACAAACTCCCCCTCTCAAGGCCATTCGCCTGATTCGTCAGCCCTTAACGGAGCCGATCAGCATGCCCTGCACAAAGTAGCGCTGAACGAACGGATAGATGATGAGCACGGGCAGGCTGGCGACGACAATCAGGGAATATTTCATCAAATCCGCCATCTGCTGGCGTTTGAGCATTTCCGAAGCCTCCATATTGCCGGTAGCGGTATTAAGGATCAGAATGTTGCGCAGCACCAGCTGCAGCGGATGAAGCGCTTGCGACTTCAAATAGATCAGGGCGTCGAAGTAAGCATTCCATTGACCCACGGCATACATCAGCACCAGCACCGCAATGATGGGCTTCGACAGCGGGATGACAATACTCCACATAAACCTCAGATCGCTGCAGCCATCCATCTCGCTCGCTTCCACCAGCTCGTCCGGGATGGAGGATTGGAAGAACGTCCGGGTTATAATGACCTGCCACACCCAGATGGCCTGGGGAATAAGCAGCGCCCATCGGGTATCGATCATGCCGAGCTGCTTGACCACCAGATACATCGGGATCAGTCCGCCGGAGAAAAGCATGGTGAACACAATGAAAATCATCAGCGCATTGCGCCCGAAGAACGATCTGCGCGACAGCGGATATGCCAGAACAACCGTGAGCGACACGCTTATGAGCGTCCCCGCGATGACATAGAACAGGGAATTCCCATAGCCCGTAAGCACCTGGGAGTTCTCCAGAACCGCCTTGTAGCCGACCAGGGAAAAGTCAATCGGGAACAGCCATACGCGGCCGGACGATACGGCATTCGGACTGCTGAGCGATGAGCTGAAGATATAAATAAGCGGATACAACACAACGAGCAGTACGGCTATCAGCAGGATATAGACGATTGTCAGAAAGATCCGGTCCCCTAGAGATTCCCGGATGCGGACTCGGCTGGTTTGCATCTTTGGATACTCCTCTCTCTTACCAGAGACTATTATTGGATATACGCCGTGCCAGTGCATTGACCAGCACAAGCAGTATAAGATTGATGACGGAGTTGAATAATCCGACTGCGGTAGCGAAGCTGAAGTTGGCATTGAGCAGCCCGATTTTGTACACATAGGTGGCGATGATCTCGGATGTGCTGGTGTTGAGCGGATTTTGCAGCAAATAGATTTTCTCGAAGCCGATCGCCATAATATTGCCGACGGACAGGATCAGGATAATGACAGCCGCCGGCAGCAGCCCCGGAATGTCGATATGAAGGATTTTCTGCATCCTGGACGCGCCGTCAACCCGGGCAGCCTCGTAGAGCGCAGGGTCCACACCCGCAAGCGCCGCCATATAGATGACTGCGGAATAACCGGCCGTTTGCCATACATCCGACCATACATACACCGACCGGAAAATCCCGGGATCACCCAGAAAGTTGACCGGCTCCATTCCCATGTTCTGCATGAGTATATTGAGAATGCCAAGCCGCGGGGATGTCAGAAGCATAATAATAGAGACCATCACGACGGTAGAAATAAAATAAGGCGCATACGTTACCAGCTGCACGGCGCGCTTGAAGAAGCCGCTGCGAATTTCATTAAGCCCCAGCGCCAGCAGAATGGGAATCGGGAAGGCAACAACCAGATGATAAAGGCTTATAATCAGCGTGTTTCGGATCAGCACCCAGAAGACCGGATTGTCAAAAAACAGCCTGAAATGCTTGAACCCGGCCCATGGGCTTCCCCAGATTCCTTTAACAATGCTGTAATCCTTGAAAGCAATGACCGCATTAAGCATGGGGACGTACTTGAATATGATGAAGAAAAGTACAGGGGGGATAATGAGCAGGTAAAACTGCCAATGTCTTCTAAAGCTTCTTCTGGCGTCAGCACGAAGCTTTGCCCCTCTTAAGGCGGTCGTTTTTTTTCCAGGCTGCACAGCCCTAACCGTTTCCATGGATTCCCTCCTCATCGTCTTTTTCGTCATCGTGCATACCGTTTTTCATAGATAATGGCGGGCAGTTGGAAGGCATGCTGCAACCCGCAATTCCAATCGAAATGGTAGCGCTTTCTTTACGCAAATATTACGGGTTAGCAAGCACCTGCGTAAAGGTACAGTTGAGAAATCGGGGTACAGCAGCATACTGTACCCTGATTTTTCCAGTGTACGTATTGCTGAAAGATGCGGCTGCAGTCTGCCATGGCGGCACATGACCAGACTTGTGACGGACCGCATGCCGATGAATGGGGTCATGGGCAAGACCATCACGTGGAGCCGGAATACCCACTGTTAACCGGATGAGGCTTGAGGCTTCATCCAATTGAGAAGCAGGCATATAAACCATTCGGAGCTTTGCAGGCGGGCATTGGCAATAAGTCAATCTTGCAGCGCTGCAGCACGGTTTTTCCTGCTTGCGGGGCCCTCAGCCCGGGCAGGGGGACATGCAAGCAGGTTTTTTCTTGCTGGGGCAGCCGTTTAGGCCTGGCTGGTTCCGGATCCGCGCCGCAGCACGGTTTTTCCTGCTTGCGGGGCCTTCAACCGGGGCAGGGGGACATGCAAGCAGGTTTTTCCTTGCTGGGGCAGCCCGTTTAGGCCTGGCTGGCTCCGGATCTGCGCCGCAGCACGGTTTTTACTGCCGTACGATCATCAATGCAGTGGGTTCATTCTTAACCGTTTAAGAAAAAAGCCCGACCTGATGGGGTCGGGCTCGCGATAAGGAATGGTTATTCATTTGTGGATTTGCGGTATAGACTGGGGGAAACGCCCAGAACGCGCTTGAACGCCCTGCGAAAGGAGTGAGAGCTGTTATAGCCGACCTGAGCAGCAATCTCATCAATTGTCAAATTGGAGTCAAACAGCAGGCCGGAAGCATGCTTGATCCGGACTTTCTCCAGATAATCCGAGATAGGCTCACCGGTCTGCTCTTTATAGAGCTGGGAAATATATTTCTCCGGCCTGCCAACCGAGTCGGCGATCTGGTATAGTGACAGATTGGCGTCTCCGTACCTTGCTTCAACGGATTTTCTTATTTTGTCCACCGTTTCATTTTCTTTTTCGGTCTTCTTCCTTACGATGAGCTCGCAGATTTGTTCAATAATTTCTTCCAGCTCGCTGCGCACCTGCTCGACGCCTTCCGACAGCATGATCTGAACAGTCCGGTTCTTCAGGTGCTCGGATTCATCCGGATCCTGAATCACCTTCTGATCGATCAGCTTCAGTATCGTTCCTTTGATCTCCCCGATGAGCTGCTGCGACATTTCCGCGGACAAGCCGCGCTCGGCGAAGTTCTGTACGAAGATCTGATCCACGATCCGCTTGGCTTCCAGGGTTTCCCCAACCTTCAAGGCGCTCAAGAGACGCATTTCCTGATCAATCGGATAATAATAGGTTGTGGTTTCCTTCCAGGTCTCGTGATACCAGGTAATGCTGCCGTCACTGCTTGCGGCGGCCCCGTAATCCATCGCCCGTCTTGCCTCCTCGAACGACCGGCTGATATCGGAGAGGCTGTGGAAGGAGGAGCCTACGGAAACCGAGATGGATATGCGGTATTCCGTTTCCAGAATCGCTCTGAGCCCGGCGATCTTCTTCTCGTAATCCTTCCGCTGCTCCGTGCCCGGCTCCGAGGCAAATGTGCTGATCACCGCGATTTTGTCGGAATCCATATCGGTTATGGCTGCTGCGGCATCAATCGTACGCATGGTTTGTGTAATCAGGAGACGTGCGGCCTGCAGCTCATTAAGAATCTCTTCCGTATTCATGCCGCTGTAGCCGTTAATCCGGATCATGCCGACATAACCGTAATCGCCTTGAAATTCCGTGCCCGACTGCGAAGAGGCGGCCCGGATTTCGTGCAGCGAATGGAATTCTCCCCGGAGAATCCGCTTCATGAAGGCATCCCGCACAAGCGGAATCTGCCGGTTCAATTCTGTCTCCAGCAGCCGGTTGTCGCTTATCAGACTCGATATATTGCCGTGCAGGAAATCATAATCATTGTAAGCGACATACGAGTCTTGACCGATTTGCTCCCGCACAATGCGGACGAGCCGGTTGATGGGCGTGCTGTTGCGGTAAGCCAGGAGCAGACAGATCAATAGACCAATCACAAGCGCGACAACCGTAACCGTCCACGTAATATGCTGAATCTTGTCGGCCTGCTCCATCAGAGCCTTTCGCGGAATGCCGGCAACGTAGACCCAGCCGTTGCTCTCCGAGCGGACGGTTATCCGCAGCGTATCATCGATGAATTCCTGGGTCTCCATCTCCTCAGGCGTCGTCTTTAGCCCCAACTGGTCAATCTGCTCATTGTCGATTCCCGCCGAAGCGAGCGGCTTCCCATCCTTGTCCGTTATATACGCCCAACCGCCGTATTGGCTGGAGAAGCTCATCAGCATGCTGCTGATCTTGGACTCATCGATGACCACCACTACCGTTCCGCTCGGTTTGGTGAAGCTGTTCAGCGGGAGGGATTGAATATAAGTCATGACGAAGGATTCCGTCTTGTTGCGGATATACGAGCGCAGAGGCAGAATCGTATCCTGATGGCTTGTCTGAATGATCGTCTTCTTCCAATCATCGAACGAGAGACCGCTGTAATAATTTTGCTCATAATAATGAAGCGGACGGTAATAGATGGTTGCCGGGGTCAGCACAACGTCATAATTGTTCAGATAAATATAATAGTTTTGCAGAAAATCATTGGTCTTATCGTAATAGGATACATCCCGCCAGGTCTTCCATAACCCATAAATATTATAAGAGTCCTTCTTTACATTTTCATTCATGATCAGCGCGATATCCTGGTTGATGGCCAGCTGTCTGGTGAAATTCTGCACCTCGGCCATCCGTCTCTCCAAAATATCCTTGCTTTGCTTGAGCAGCAGCAGGCTCGTGTCAATTGAATTCTTCTCAGCGGCGTCAATAGAAGTCCGATACGTGATATATCCCGCTATATTCGGAATGATCAGAATGATGAGATAGGATAACAGAAATCTTCTGAACGTTTTGGAAAACCTGGTTTTCATCATTTAGCCGCCCCTTATTTTTGAAAGCGATTCCATTTTCATGGTCAATGGTGGGTCTTCCCCGCGAGGTTATAAATTTACTTTACAACAGGTTACGGAGCTAGGCAAATACGGCTTAACCCCGCCACGCAGCGCCGCATCATGCTCCTGCAGCTGAATTTCTGGCATCGTCTGGCTGGCGCATAAGAAAAACTCCCCCGGCCAGGAGGAGGTTGAGTCAGTAACCTTTCATCCTACACGGTCAGCACAAGCTTGCCGATGTTCTTGTTCTCTTCCATACGCCGGTGGGCTTCGCCAACCTCCTCCAGCGGATAAACGGTGTCAATAATGGGTTTCAGACTCCCGTCGGCAAAAGCAGGCAGGGCATCCCGGACAAAATCGCGCGTTAGCTGCGTCTTATATTCGACGCTCCGCGTGGAGAGCAGCGTTCCGATGATGGTGATCCGCTTGGCGTAAATCGCCGCCAGGTCTACATTCTCCACCTTGGAGCCGCCAAGCGAGCTGATCAGCACCATCCGGCTGTCGACAGCAAGGCTGGCGATATTCCGCTCCCAGTAGGAAGCGCCGATAAAATCAAGAATGAGCTGGACTCCCTGTCCCCCTGTTGCCCGCTTAACTTCCTCGTCAAAGGAAGATTGCTTGTAGTTAACCGCAATGTCGGCGCCCAGGCTCCGGCAGACCGCCAGCTTCTCGTCGGTTCCCGCAGTGACAATGACCTTGGCCCCCTTATGCTTGGCCAGCTGAATGGCAGCCGTCCCCACTCCGCTTGCTCCTGCATGAATCAGCACCCATTGACCGGCCGCAAGCCCGCCCTGCCAGAACAGGGTTTGATAGGCCGTCAGGAATACTTCGGGAATGGCCGCCGCTTCCTCGAAGGACAGCCTGTCAGGGATGCGCATCGCCATCTCCCCTGGAATGACGGCATATTCCGCATATCCTCCGCCGGGAAGCAGCCCGAATACGCGGTCGCCAGCCTTCCAGCCTTCGCAGGCTGCTCCCGCCTGCTCAACTACCCCCGACATTTCCAGACCCAGAATCGGGCTTGCGCCTGCAGCTGCCGGATAAAGTCCCCTGCGCTTGAGAATATCCGCCCGGTTGATGGCCGTGGCTTTTACGCGGACCAATAGCTCGCGATCCGCGGGAACCGGCTTCGGGTACTCCCCTGCCTTCAATTGTTCGATCCCTCCGGGCTGTTCAACTATTATTGCTCTCAATAGGACATCCTCCTTGATTCATAATCGGGACATATCGATGCGTTATCCCCCGTGTCGAGCCTCATCGTGCTTGAGTGTTTTCTTTTTTAGTTTAGCACTCAAGTATCGACGACTCAATTTTCCCTGGGAAACTTGACCGCCCCTGACGGACGGGCAAATCTTCATCAAACAAGAAGAAACGGCCTGAGCAGGAAGAGAATCATCTCCCGCTCAAACCGTTTCTTTGATTAACGTGATTGACTATTAAGACCTTGAATGATTTCTTTGTTAAGCCAGGACAACAGCTTTATCTGAATATCCGGCTGCACGTCGACGGAAGTTGGACCGTCTGGAAGGGCTCACCCCAGCTCTTGATAAAATTTCCTGAATTTCCCTGGAGGACAGCCTACCTGGCGGCGAAATAAACTGGAAAAGAATGTAGGGTCCTCATAGCCCACCAGAATCGCAATCTGAATGACCTTCTCATCGCTTTCCATCAAATATTGTTTGGCCCGGTTAATGCGGATTTCATGCACACGCTCCGTGAGCGTCTGTCCTGTTTCTCTTTTGAAAATACGATTCATTTGGCGCGTGCTTATATTAAATAGTTCGCATATGGAGGATATGGACAATTTTTCGGCATAGTGATGCTCGAGAAAGCCGTTAACCCGGCGTGTTAATATCCGGTTGTGACTACTCCGCTGGAGCCGGGGTTCCGGCTGGAAGGATGTATTCTGGCTTTTGTAGCGCGACAACAGCACCAGAAGCTCCAGCACCAGAATTTTAATCAGGGTATGATGGTTGGCTTGCTTGAATTTCCACTCCAGCTGTATGCAATTCAGCAGTGATATGGCGCGCATGCTATCCTGCTTTTTGAGATTCAACCGATTATAGCGGCGCTCCCCTTTGTTCAACAAGGAGTGAACATATGAACCGTCCATTAAGGTTGTGATTTCCAGCTGCCGCAATAAACTCTCCTGGATGAACTCCGAGTTAAACTGGCATTTGATCATTTCAAATGGTTTGCCGTGCCCTACCTCATACCTGTGAGTTTCACCCGGATTGATAATAATGACATCACGAGTATGGATATCATAACATTCCCCTTCACAAATATACCTTGCATCGCCCTGTACGATAAAAACCAGCTCAACACAATCATGCTCCTGCATCGATGGACTATTATGTTGGTCCAGAAAAACACGGGAGATCGAGAAGGGTAATTTATGTTCATCCAAATATGAATGATTCGAGTAATTGAGCATGCCAACTCCCCTTTGCATAAGTATGCTGAAGTTTGAGTAGTGAACACTCACCCGGATTGTACGATCACTCCATTAATTGAATGACTTGAATCTGCTTGCCTCTTAGTTGATTTATTATATCCGGACTGGTCTTGGCATCGGTGATCAGATGATGAATACCCTGCCAGCCGTTTACAGAAACGAAGGACTGAATGTCGAATTTGCTGTAGTCTGCCAATACATACACTTCTTCTGCCATCTGCATCATTTTTTTCTTGATCCTCGCCTGCATTTCATTGGATTCGCTGATCCCGCGTTCCAGATGCACACCCTTGCAGGAGATAAAGGCCTTATTCACATGGAAATCATCCACTGTTTTTTCAGCGATCGGACCTACGAAGGACAACGAATGCGAGAGCATAGTACCGCCTGTATTGAAGACCTGAATATTCTTCTTCATGCTGAGCTCCAGACTCACCTTGAGCGAGTTGGTGATGACGGTTAACGGAATGTCAGGCAGCTTCGATGACATGTACCAAGCCGTTGTGCTCGCATCCAGAACGATTCGCTCATGAGGTGCGATGTGCTGGATAGCCGCTTCGGCAATTTTGCTTTTTTCCTTGATATTGGTTATCTCCCGTTCCTTGTAGGAGATTTCCGGCGTATACGTTCGAATGCCAAGCGCTCCCCCGAAGCTGCGGTAGAGTCTGCCTTCGCTTTCCAATCTGCCCAAATCCCTGCGGATCGTTTCCTCCGTTACCTGGCATAATTGGCTGAGCTCCGTTACCCGGACACTCCCGCGCTCATTGACCAGGTCGACAATCCGCTGGTATCTCACAGCAGCAAGCATGATTTCATCACCCCTTGATCTCCTCTGCATTCATGGCCGTCCGCTTATTTCTGGTGTAATAAATCAGGGATATCCCGACACCTCCAATGCAGATCAGGATAGTCCAGCCCAGCGCATCCATTATCACGGATCGAACAAGGACGGAAATCAGCCGAATAACAGACCATATGAGCATCTGGATGCCGATCACGAGACAAACGCGGCGGAACAGGCAGCCTGCCAGGTAGCTCTTGTGATAGACATGCTGCACAAAGAATACGCATGCGAGCCATAGAATACCCAACAAAAGAAAGGAAAAGTTGTCAATAGCACGCCATGCTGAAGGATTGATATTGAAGACGATCAGCAAACTGGAAATCAAATCACGCAGCTCGAACCACAGATAAATCCCCAGAGCACTTGTCGCGAAGGACAGCAAATAAGAATAAATGCCCGCCTTTGCCTGCCTGTTACTCCTTTTCAAAAACTCATCCATGGGAGGATTGATCCTCCCACTTCATTCTGACCGAATCGAGCAGCGTAAGCGTATAGGCTCTTGTTTCTTCACTATCGACAAGCCGTGTTTTTCTTAAATACAGGGAAAGCCGCCTCAGTCTTCTTACATAACTTCTTTTTGCCGCCTCCTGCAGCTTCCGGGATTTCACATGGTCCCCTCGCTGATGCAGCTTCATAATCCGTTCGTTATACTTCGCCTTCCATTGCTCAGGAATATCATTCAGCGTTGCTATCCGCTCCAGCTGCTTATGCTTGCTGACGACGAGCACGCCGGTTATGGCTCTGAGGTACCATAGCAAACCTGCCATGGTCAGTCCCAGAAGAATAAGAAAGCCAAGGATGGTAATTAGAATTGGCGTCATAAATGATCAACTCCCCTCAAGCTGAGTTCTCCAGCGAAATGACAGGCGGAGTAATGACCCTCATCCACCTTGACCCAGGGCGGACTTTCCTTCTTGCAAACATCCTGGGCATAGGGGCAGCGCGGATGAAAGTAACAGCCGGACGGAGGATTGGCGGGATTAGCCACTTCCCCTGCAAGGATAATCCGGTTGGATTTCTTCCGGGGATCCGGTATCGGTTTGGACGACAAGAGCGCTTCCGTGTAGGGATGCATGGGACGGTTGAACAGCTCCCTGGTGCCGGCTGTTTCCACCATCTTGCCGACATACATGACGCCGACCCGATTGGAAATATGCTGAATGACACCAAGATCATGGGAAATAAACAAATAGCTTAAATTCAGTTTGGCTTGCAGATCCTGCAGCAAATTAATGATTTGAGCCTGTACGGATACATCAAGGGCGGATACCGCTTCATCACACACGATAAACTTGGGATTCGTCGCCAATGCACGGGCAATACCGATCCGCTGCCTTTGCCCTCCGCTGAAAGCGTGGGGATATCTCTCCATGTGGCGGCTGTTTAGCCCGACAAGCTCCATCAGCTCACGAACGCGTTCCTTCAGTTCGTCTCCGCTGGCCAGGTTATTGCATACCAGGGGCTCCCCTACGATATTCAGCACGGTCATTCTTGGATTAAGCGAAGAATAGGGATCCTGGAAGATAAGCTGCATATCTCTTCGTATCGCACGCAGGCTCTTGGTATCGAGCTTTGTAATATCGACCATTTGCCCATTGCGCTTTTGAAACTGCGCTTCGCCCGAGGTCGGTTCAATAGCCCGCAAAATACAACGGCCCAGGGTTGTTTTACCACAGCCCGACTCCCCGACCAAACCAAAGGTTTCCCCGGGACCTATAGACACGCTCACATCGTCAACCGCTTTGACATAGCCGACAGTCCGCTGAAAAAAGCCTTTTGTAATCGGAAAATACTTCTTCATCCCCTTGACGTCCAGAACCCGTTCCAATGTTTCCACAGCTGCCTCATCTCCTTTATTCCAGGTTTACTTCAGCCAGCACACATCTGACGCGATGCCCTTCCTTCACTTCAATCAAGGGAATGTCCTCCCGATTGCATACCCCATCGATCGCATGCTTGCACCGTGTATAAAAACCGCATCCCGCCGGAAGATTCATCGGAAAAGGTACCGTTCCTTCGATGGATTCAAGCCTCTCATTTACTCTATTAATGGTTGGTATGGAATGAAGCAGGGCCTTTGTATACGGATGCTGCGCTCCATGGAATAAGGTATCGACATCTGTATATTCCACAACCTTGCCCAGATACATGACCGCCACATCATCCGACATCTCGGCAATGACCCCAAGATCATGCGTGATGAAGACGACAGACATATTATTCCTGGCTTTAAGCTCATTAATTAAATACAGAACCTGCGCCTGTACAGTCACATCCAGCGCAGTTGTAGGCTCATCGGCGATCAATATCGAGGGCTTGCAGGAGAGCGCCATCGCGATCATCGCCCGCTGCCTCATTCCTCCTGATAATTGATGGGGATATTCGTTCATCCGCTGCTCCGCATTGGACATCCCGACATTTTTCAGGGTCTGAATAGCAATTTCTTTAGCTTCCTCCTCATTATTGGTAATATGAAGCTTTATGGCTTCCATAATCTGATTCCCAATCGTATGAATGGGCGAGAACGCCTTCATCGGTTCCTGAAAAATCATAGCAATTTCGCCGCCCCGAATATCGCGGATATCCTTTCCCACGGGATCAAGCTTGACCAGATCCGTAACTCTGGCCTGATCATGATCCTTCTTCCTGTTCAGCAGAATTTGTCCTTCTACTTTTCCCGGCTTGGGTACAATGCGTAATAATGCCTGGGAGGTCACGCTTTTCCCGCAGCCGCTTTCACCGACGATCCCGAGCGTTTTCCCCCGCTTAATCGTTAAATCCACGCCATCCACTGCTTTCAGAATACCCTCATCCAGATGAAAATGTGTGGTAAGATCCTTCACTTCCAGAACGATATCTCCGCTAACAACCATGGAAAGCCTCCTCTACTTGTAGGGATCTGCCGCATCACGCAGTCCGTCACCCAGAAAATTGAACATTAGTACGGCAATGACAATGAAGATAGCGGGTATCAGCAGCCATGGATGATGCGCAAGCGTCTCCAGGTTCTGCGAGTCCTGCAGCAGCACGCCCCAGCTGACGACTGGCGCCTGAAGCCCCAATCCCAGAAAGCTAAGCGATGTTTCCCCGATAATCGTCGCAGGAATCGATAGCGTTGTACTGACAATAATATAACTGGCAAAGGACGGAAGAAGATGCTTGCGGATAATGCGTAAATCCGTAGCGCCCGAGAGCCGGGCCGCCATTGTAAAATCCTCTTCGCGCAGGGATAGAATTTTCCCCCGCACCACCCGGGCAAGACCCGTCCAGCCGATAACGGAGAAGATGATGATCATCCCGAAGTAAATTTGCAGCGCTGTCCAATCCCTCGGCAGCGCCGCAGCGAGCGTCATCCATAAGGGAATGGTGGGAATACAGATTAACAAGTCAATCGTCCGCTGAATGATGGTGTCGGTAACCCCGCCCAAATAACCGGAGAATCCGCCCAGGAGCAGCCCCAGGATAAGGGTAAATACAATACCCAGCAGTCCGAAGGAAAGAGAAATTCTGGATCCATAAATAATCCGCGACAACATATCCCGGCCAAGCTGATCTGTACCAAGCGGAATGAATGCCTCGTTGGAATCCTGAAGGCCGACCAGATGAATATCCGATTGAATAAACCCCCACATTTTATAAGGCTCGCCTTTGACAAAGAAGGAAATCGGGTACTTCCGCGATGTATCCTCAACAAAGGTGCGGCGGAAGGTTTCCACATTCATTTCTTCTTTGAGACCATAGACGAAGGGCTGCAGGCTGAAGCCTTCCCGCTTATCGGTGAAATGGATTTTTTGCGGCGGAGCATTTTTATATTCAGGATACCGTAAGGCCGGAACGCCTGGCGCCAGGAATTCACAGAAGATGGCTGCCAAATAAAAGAGCAGAAGAATAATAGCTGCAGCGACCGCCATTTTATGCTTTTTAAATTTCCACCACATCAGCTGCCATTGAGAGGCTACTTCCACATTTTCAAGCCTGCTTTTTTTGTCGGGCCTTGGCTTCCTGTTCCTCCGAAATCTGCTCGATAGCTGGGTGATCGCGCTCATTCAGTGCCTCCTCCATATCTAATCCTCGGATCCAACGCCGCCAGCAGAATATCCGAGAGAAGCGTCCCAATTACGGTCAATACACTAATAATGAGCAGGAAGCTGCCGGCCAGATACATGTCCTGGAACATCAGCGCCTTGAGCAGCATCGGTCCTGTTGTAGGCATATTGAGCACGATGGAGACAATCGCTTCACCGGAAATCAGCGCGGGAAGAGTCCATCCTATGGTACTGATTAAGGGATTAACCGCCATACGGACTGGATATTTAAACAGCAGTTTACGTTCAGAGACGCCTTTTGCCCTGGCTGTGATCACATACTGCTTGCTGAGCTCATCGAGCAGCATTCCCCGGGTGACACGGATGAGGCCTGCTGTTCCGCTCATCCCGATTACAACGACGGGCAGCGCGAGTCTTGGGAGCATATTCAACACTTTATCGATACTCCAGGGCGCATCCTGATACTCCGGCGAGAACAACCCCGTTATGGATATCCCGGTCTGGGCAAAAACCGCATAAACAATGATCAAGGCGATAAGAAAACCGGGAACGGCAAGACCGATAAAGCCGATAAACGTAAATATATAATCCATAACCGAATATTGCCTTGTTGCTGAATAAATGCCAATCGGTATGGCGAGGATCCACACGAAAATAAGCGAAATAATGGATATGGTCATGGTCAGGGCCAACCGCTCGCCGATCACCTCCGTTACCGGCATGTTCCATTGGAAGGACCGCCCTAAATCTCCGTGCAGAATGATATTCTTCACCCATACCAGATACTGCATGTACATAGGCTCATCAAGACCATACTGCAGCTTCAAATTAAGAATGGCACTGTCATTCACATCCGTACCGGACAGCTTTAAATTGGCAATGTATGTGGTCAGGAAATCGCCCGGCGGCAGTTGAATGATGACAAAAACAATAATACTGATGGCGACCAGCAGCGGAATAAGTTGAAGAACCCGATAACCGATATAATTTAACAAGCACTTTCCTCCTTCATGCCAAGCATTCCTGCCTCTTGTTATTCCAGGTAAATGTTTGAGAGAACCCAGCCCCTACTAAAACCCGCCGGGCTCTCTCATGCGGACATCTGCCTAGTTGCCGAACCAGAACTGCTCCCCGCTAAAGTTTGCGGCAATAGCAAAGGACTCCTCGGTTGGAATATTATGCAGCTTGTCATTGACGATCAATGGCTGCTTCACTTCTTCAATCGGGATGAAATACCAGTTCTTCTCAACAAAGTCCGCCTTGATTTGCGCAAAAACTTTCTGTGCCTCTGCCGGCGCAGCGGCCGCCGCGGTATCAATTTGAGTGAATAGGGCTTTTACTTCGGCCGGCGGCTCCACACCCTCCTTGCCGCCAGTTGTCCGCCATCTTTCCCAGGCTGGCGCCCAGTTTCCGATACCCCAGTCGCCCATATACCACAGGGGGGTATGCGTCCAGATCATGGTCGCCCGAAGCTCATTTGCAGTGTTGCGGGTGGTCCAGAGGGCTTGGTCTATGGTTTTCATCGTTACATTCAACCCCAGCGCCTTCCACATTTCTACAACAAGCTGTGTCATGGGAACGATATCCGGAGCCTGTGCCCCTACCTCAAAGGGAATCGTAAATTTCTTGCCGTCCGGGGCCGTGCGGATTCCGTCAGCACCCTTCTTCATCCCCATCTCATCAAGCAGTTTATTTGCTTCATCGACATTGAAGGTTGGATCAGCGATAACGGACGGTGCGGCAAAGCCATAATAGATGGCATCGATAATCTCATCCCGGTCCAGAGCCATATTGAGCGCTTTGCGGAAACGTACATCCTGCACAACGCTCTGCCAGGATTTATCATCGAAGGTCATGTTAAGGAAAATATCCGTTGGCGTGACATGCATATTGGCAAGTAAAGCCTTGTAGCCGCTCTTTTCATTTTCCTTATACAAGGGCATTTTGACCAATGCAGCCGATTCACGGGAAAAATCCACTTCGCCGGCAATGGTTTTCAATGAGACCATTTCAATATCCTGCACCATGGTGCTCACAATCTTATCGATGTATGGAAGCTGATTCCCTGCCGTATCTACTTTGAAATAATAAGGATTTCTCTCGAAAGTAGCGGTTGTCTCAGTACTTTTCACAAAAACCCACGGATACAAGACAGGAAAGCCGATGGCCTTCTTGCTAGTCAGCTCCCCGCTGGTAATGTCCTTTTCATTGAAAAGCTTCGCCCACTCGCCAGGCTGGAATCCCGCTTTTTTAATTAAGGGCTCCAATTTATCAAGCGGTGTGTATTTGGTATGGAACTGCTTCAGATAATGTGCCGGCTGCAGCAGTTCGGAGTAGCCTCTCCAGCCCTGAATGGCAAGACGGATTGCAAGACCGCCATAAGGCCTGTCAAAAACCAGCTTGAAGTTATATTGGTCCGCAATCTCAAGCTTGAACGGCGCGCCTTCGGGAACACCGCCCCCACGAAGATAAACCGGAAAGATGGGTGTTATGTCCGTATTCAACAGAACATCCTCAACTGTGAATTTGACATCATCCGTTGTAACGGGCTGGCCATCCGACCACTTGAGTCCCTCACGCATAACAAAGCTGAACGTCTTTTGGTCTTCGCTCATCTTGAAGTCCTTCACCACATTGCCTGTTATTTCTTCTCCAAGGATACCGGGCGTGTTGATGAGAGGCTCGTCATTCATAACAAAAACATCGGCATCCCAGTCTACGGCAGAGGTAATGGTTCTTAAAGTGCCGCCATAGGTGCCATTCTCATATTTCAGCAGGCCTGCCGGCATCTCATTGGTAATCTTGTAATCCTTGGGAAGGCGGTCTTTGACAGGCGGCAGGGATTTGTCATTCAGAAAAGGAGATTGGTTGAACTCGGTAATCTCCTTCAATTCAGCCGTCTCTGCCGGTTCTGTCGCTACAGGTGTCTGTTCCGTGTCGGCATTGTCTGAGGGGGTCTTGTTCTCTTCGGCTGCTGGGGTATTGACAGTCGTTGCAGAATCCTCACAACCAGCTAATAATACAATAGCCGCGAGTATTATTGAGAGGATGATCAAACTCGTTTTCCTCATCTTTTGCCCTCCATTTTTGAAAATGTTTGAGTTTTTTTATTGCAGCCTTACACTATTCCACTATAAAATTTGATTATTTATCCTTCTTCAACCTCCCTCCATTCTCCTAAAATAAGTATAAATTTACATGTAAACGTTTTCTTTTTGCCTATTTTAGAATAAGGGGTTGAAACGTATCTGACATCGTCTACTAAGACATTTTTATAGTCTATTGAGACAACTTTTAACATTTGTCTTGTCCCATAAACGGAAATAATCGGATATAATCGGAATCCGCAGAAGGATACCTTGAGCTTGGGGTCATGGATACGAGGCTCCTGAGGGGGGAGGAACAATGGCATTTCATTGAAACTTATAAATTTTATAAGGATAAAAAAAGCCCATGGGACGGTGTCATCATGACAACCATTCCATGGGAGAATCAAACGATGGAGTACAACAGTTAAGCTAAACACGGTGAAACGTTATTATGGGGGAAGTGCATCCGCATGAACCGCTCCATCCTCGCAAGCGCCTCATTCAGCTTCGGCAGTGAAACCGAGTAGGAACAGCGGATGAAGCCTTCCCCTCCCGGTCCGAACACGCCGCCTCCTACGGATGCAACTCCGGCTTCCTTCAGCAGACGCAGGGCAAACTGCTCCGAGGTGAGTCCCGTGTGTTTAATAGAAGGAAAAGCATAGAAGGCACCCTGCGGTTCATGACAAGGCAGTCCAATCTCCCGCAGCCCCTGGACGAACAAGCCCCGCCGCTCCTTGAACGAGCTGATCATGCGGTCCTTCTCCGCTAGGCCGCTGCGCAGCGATTCGATTGCGGCAATCTGCCCCAGCACAGGTGCGCACATGGCGGTGTACTGATGGATCTTGAGCATGGCGGCAATAAGCTCCCGGTTGCCGCAGGCATATCCAACCCGCCAGCCGGTCATTGCAAATGCCTTGGAGAATCCGCTGATCACGATCGTCCGATCCTTCATTCCCGGGAGCGATGCGATGCTGAAGTGCTGCCGGTCATAGGTCAGCTCCGCATAGATTTCATCGGAGATGACAATCAGATTGTTCGCGATCGCAAGCTTCGCAATGGGCAGCCAATCCTCCCTGGACATGACGGCTCCGGTGGGATTGTTCGGGAAGTTCACGATGAGCACCTTGGAACGGGGCGTAATCCGCTCCTGCAGAGCCTCCGCCGTCAGCTTGAACTGCCGCTCGGCCGATGTCTCCACCTCGACGACGACTCCGCCATGCAGACTGGCAATCGGCGAATACGCAATATAGCTGGGGGCGCTGAGAAGAACCTCATCGCCGGCACCGATCAATGTCCGCAGGGCCAAATCAACCGCTTCACTGCTTCCAACCGTCACCAGCACCTCGCTCGCGGGGTCATACCGAAGCTGAAAGCTGCTGCCCAGATAACCGGCTATTTCCTCGCGCAGCTCCAGGAGACCGGCATTGGGCGTATACATCGTTCGGCCTTCCGCCAATGCCCGCATGCAGGCCTCTCTGACATGCAGAGGCGTTACAAAATCCGGTTCCCCCACGCCAAGCGATATCGTATCGCTGCCTGCCTCCAGTTCAAAAAACTTGCGGATCCCCGAAAGGGGTATATCCCGTACATGCGGCGTGATAAAATCATTCATGCTCATCGTGTTAACTTCCATTCTCAAACGCTCCCCTTCAGCTCATCATTTGTTTGGCCGTCCCGCCGATCATCCGGATTCCCCTGCCGATATCCTCATCGGATACCCGGGAGAATCCGATCCTCATCGTATTCTGCCCTCCGCCGTCCGTGAAGAAAATATCGCCCGGCGTAAAGATAACGCCCTGCTTCCGGCATGCATCCAGCAGCTCCCTTGTGCTGAAGCCCTCCGGGAATGTGACAAACAGGTGCAGCCCCCCGTCTCCGGAAAGCGAGGTATAGGGAATATGCTCCCGGCAGCAGTGCATCGTCCATTCGTATTTGCGTTTATACTCGGCTCTCGCTTTCTTCAAATACTTCTCCAGATTGCCGTTGTACAGATACTGGTACAGAATCGACTGATCCAGCGTAGAGGTATGAATGCTGCGGGCCCGCTTGACGCTTTCCAAATAATAGATCAGCTCCCGGTCAGCCAGCACCCAGCCTACGCGCAGTCCCGGAAACAGCACCTTGGAGAAGCTGCCGATATAAACCACATTGTTGCCCTGGCCGGCCGCTGCAATGAGCGGCGACACATGAGAGCCCGAGTAGCGCAGCTCCTCGTTGAAGCCATCCTCTATAATCGGAATCTGATAGCGCTCCATCAGCTTCATCAGCGCAAGCCTTTTCTCCGGCGACATCACAATGCCCGTGGGATTATGATAAGACGGAACGAAATACGCGCAATCATAGGCACGCTGCGCAAGCGCCTGCTCCAGCTCCCCGAGGTGGATCCCGTCCCGCTCCATTGCGATCCCGGTTATGTCGAACCCGTGCAGCTTGAGGTTCTTGAGCGCCGTATGGTGAGTCGGATTCTCGCAGATTACGGAGCCGCCCGGCCTGCTCAGGGCCGATAATACAATGTCGAAGCCCTCCGTAAACCCGTTCGTGATGAGAATATCCTTGCCTTTCAGATCGACTCCCTTATGATCCATGTAGCGGAGCAAATAGTCCATCAGGGGCTTGTAGCCTTTGGCATAACCGTAATTCAGCAGCACATTGCCCTCCACTGACATCCGGTCCAGAAAAGCCCGCTTCACATTATCCAGATCAAACAGCTTCTCGTCGGGCGCAATGCTGGTGAAGGAAATCGTTCCCCTGTCCGCCCGTATGCCGTGCTTCATCAGATCCAGCTCCTCGGCCAGCCGGGCATTCCCGTTCAACCGGGCCGTCCAGTCCATCTGCCAGGATGGAGCTGCCGCACTGGCGTTATCGGCAAGCGCTGCCACGTAGCTGCCTTTGCCCTGGAGCACATAGACGAAGCCGTCCGCCTCCAGATCCGCATAGACCGCCATCACCGTATTGCGGCTGACCTTCAGCAGCCCGCCAAGCTCGCGCGTGGACGGAAGCTTCTGCCCCGCCTGCAGGGCGCCTTTTATTATTAATCGTTTCATGTAGTCCTTTACTTGAATGGCTACCGGACGTTCATCTATGAGTTTAAAATCCTTAAACACGGTTCATCGCCCCCATAGCTATCATGGCACAGAAGGAGGGTTAAAAAAAGAACCACGGCCCTGGATTTTTAATCCGGTCGTGGTTCATGCGGTTTGTCTTGCTGTATCAACGATAATTGTGCGAGCTCCGCTTGCGCAAACGTCTTCCGATGCTTCGCAGGTGTTACAAGCGGGTTATCTGCTTGTCACTTGTTGAAGAAGCTGTTATACCCAGCTCTGCCGGTTATTCGCCATTATAGCGAAATAACATAGCCTGAACCGCTGGCAGTCGGGAAGGACAGCGTATCTCCCGATAACTCATATTCGACCTGCGAGCCTGTCGACTGATCGGTGACAGATGGTTGGCGATGTGCAAAAGAAGGATGCTGAATAATCGCCAGCTGCCCTTTCCTTGAGCGGATTACCGCTTGCTTCAGCGTCCCCTGCTCCCACTCCATATCAATTACGAAGCCGCCCCGGGCTGCCAGACCATGCACATGCCCGCTTGGCCAGGCGTCCGGAAGAGCCGGCAGGAGCTGTACCGCATGCAGATGGCTTTGCATCAGCAGCTCGTTGACAGCCGAGACCGCCCCGAAGTTGCCGTCGATCTGAAAAGGCGGGTGGGCGTCGAACAAATTCGCATAGACGCCGCCCTGGCTGGCATCCATCGTCACCTCGGATACCGTGGTCACTCTCAAGGCATGGGTCAACAGCCGGTAGGCCCGGTTTCCGTCCAATAGACGCGCCCAGAGATTCATTTTCCAGGCAATGCTCCAGCCGGTCGAGAAGTCGCCCCGCGCCTCCAGCGAAACCTTGGCCGCATCCGACAAAGCGGGATCCAGCGAAGGAGATATCTGCCTGCCGGGGAATACGCCCATCAGGTGGGACACATGGCGGTGCGAGTTGTCCGGATCGTCCTCCGTCATCCTCCACTCCCGCAGCTGCCCCCAGCTGCCAACCTTCACGCCGGGATCCAGCTTGCCCAGCTTCGTCTCCAGCGATTCCCGGAATGCCGCATCCTCATCCAGCGCCTTGCTTGCCTCAATCGTATTGCTCAGCAGATCCCAGATCAGCTGCTGCGCATAGGCGACGCCATCCTCGTCAGGGCCATGCTCCGGCGACCATTCCATCGGCGCCACCCAGCTGCCGTCCGGAGCGAGGACCAGGCGGTCAAGCCAGAATTCGCAAGCGCTCTTCATGACGGGATAGGCGGTACGCGCCAGATAATCACGGTCAAGCGTATACCGGTAATGCTCCCACAGCTGCATGCACATCCATGCGTTGGCGGGATTATTCAACCGCCAATCGGAGTAGCCGAAAATGTTCATCTGCGTATAAACGGTCCAGCCCCTTGCGCCCATCGACTGCGCCGTGCTGCGCCATACAGGCTGAACAATGGCCTGATTATAGATAAAGTCCAGGTAAGGCTTGTCCATCTCGGACAGATTCGCGGATTCGGAAGGCCAATAATTCATCTGTACATTAATATTCGTATGGATATCGCTTTGCCATGGCGGCGTGTTGGAGTTATTCCAGATTCCCTGCAGGTTCGCGGGAAGCGGCAGCCCCCGGGAAGAGCTGATCAGCAAATAACGCCCGTACTGGTAATAGAGTACTTCCAATGCGGGATTAAGCTTGCCTGCGGAATATCCGGCCAGCAGCTCGTCTGTCGGAATTTCCGGTTTCTGTTCATTCAGACTGAGCTGAACCCTGCCGAACAGCGCCTGGTAATCGTCCCTATGCCGCTCTAATAGCAGCTCGTACGACTTGGAAGCAGCTTCATTGATTTTCTCCGTAAGCGCTGTGGATAGTCCCGTTCCCGTATAACTTGGGGAATGGGGGTCATAATCGGTTCCCGCCGCCGCCAGAATCGTAACGGCATTGGCATTGCTTACGATAATTCCATTCTCGTCTGAAGTAATGGAACCGCCTTCACTTTGGATGAGAAACTGTGCTTCATAGGAAAGAACCGTCAGTTTCCCTGTCAGCGAGGCCCGGTTTCCCGAATAGGCAATAATTCCATCCCGGCTGTCAACCAGCTTGAAGACAAAACTTATTTTATTCGCTTCGCTGCTTGTAAACCGGGCCACAATCACATCATCCGGGCTGCTGCTGAAATATTCCCGCTTGAACCGCGCTGCTCCGATGCGGTAGCTGACGCGGGACACGGCCTGTGCAAGGTCCAGCTCCCTCCGGTATTCCGCTGCCTCTTCCGCATACGGGAACGCCAGATAGATATCCCCGAAGCTCTGGTAATTGCCCAATGATTCCGCCGACCCCGTCCAGAGGGTCTTATGGTTGAACTGGATATGCTCCCGCTGCATTCCACCGAAGATCATGGCTCCCAGCATCCCGTTGCCGACCGGCAGCGCCTGCTGCATCCAATCCTCAGCCGGCTGTCTGTACCACAGGCAAAGCCTGCTATCGGGGGCACCGGATAATTCTCCTGCTTGTTCCCCCGGATTATTGATACGATTTTCCATCATTTTGACCACCTTTCTAACGCCGTTCCTTGGCTCCTGAAGCAGGTTTCTTCATCTTCGTATGATTTGGATAAAAAGCCCTCCCTTGACAAGAGCGGGAGGACTTACGATTTAAAGGATATCATATGGGATGTGATCATGGAAGCAGAGGCTTCATATTGAAACAAAGCCCCCGCTCCGCAAATGAAAGCTTATTTAAATGAAGCGTCATACGCCTTTTGCATGATTTCCAGATAACGGCCAACCTTCAAATCTTCCAGCCCTTTGACATAGGAATCCCAGTCTTTGTCCAGATCCTTGTTGCCGGTGATGAACTGAAGCGCGCTCTGATCGACATAGCTCTTGATGTTCGTCTGCAGAATGCTCGCTTCATCCGCATCCGCCGCATCTACCCACAGTGCCCAAATCGGGAAGAGCTCCTTCGGCTCCTTGCCTTCGTACAGCAGCGTCGCATTGTACAGTCTGCGTTCATAACCGTCCGGCGCATAAATATCCGTGCCTTGTACGAAGCTGTCACGGTATTCTTTGGGCTGGTAGAAATGTCCCATGCCGCTCCAGCCCGCATTGGAAGGAGCAGCTCCCTCTACCGCAGGAATCAGCGTAAATTGAGGCTTCACATCCTTGCCCAGCGCCTGCTCGCCTTCCACCGGATCCTTCCAGCCGATGCCCTTCATACCGTTTGATGCATTGGTTTCGCCTTCCGGCGTGAACATGTAATCAACCATCTTGATTAAAGCGATTTGCGCTTCCTTGCTGGCCTTGTTCGTAATGACGAATTTCGCGCCAGATGAAACGCCGCCGCCATCATGAGTCGCATAGGAAGCATGAGGTCCGGTCAGCGGAGGAATCGCATCGTAATCGCTGCCATTCTTATTGCCCGCATCGGTATTCACGAAGATCGCCGGATGCATGGCTGCCGCCGCACCCAGAATTTGCGCGTCGGCATTCTCGCCGATTTTCTTGAGCGTGTCGGCATTTTGCGTAAACGCGCCCGGATCGATCAAGCCCTCGTCGAACAGGGATTTAATATAAGCCAGGCCTTCCTTCCACTCCGGCTTGTTAGCCACCGTGTCCACTTTTCCGCTGGCAAGACTCAGGTAATTCCGGTCGTCGTCATAAATGAATCCATTCATCAGATAAGGGATGACGTGAACGCCGAAATCCTCTTTCGATCCGCTAAGCGGCACTTCGTCCGCTTTGCCGTTGCCGTTTGGATCGTTATTTTTAAACGCTTCCAACACTTTTTTGAAATCCTCGGTCGTTTTTGGCGTTTCCAGGTTCAACTGCTTCATCCATTTGCTGTTCAGCCACATCTTGTTGGGATATGAACAGTGAAAGCATTGGGTGAAAGCAACAAGTCCATAAATATTGCCGTCAGGCGCTGTGTTATACGCTTTCAAATCAGGGTATTTTTCCATGGCTGCTTTAATATTCGGCGCATACTGGTCAATCAGATCGTTCAAGGGAATAAGCACGCCCTGTTTGCCATACTTCAGAACATCGCCTTGCGAGAATTGGTCGATGTAAGCCGTCAGCATATACGCTTCCGGATAGTCTCCGCTGGCAAGGGAGATTTGACGTTTTTCTTTGGCGCCATCGTAAGGGATGATCTCCCAGTTGAATTTGGCGTTGAATTTCTCTTCAAGAAATTGCGTAAATTTATTCGTCTTGAGATCCGTGCCCTGCTCCTGCTGGGCAAATAAGCTGATCTCTACCGGCTTCGCGCCCGCTTCCCCTGTCCCCGCTCCGGCTGCGGCATTGGATGCCGTTCCTGTTGTATTATTCTTCTCCGAGCATGCTGCCAGGAACATGCTGACCATCGTGACGATGATGAATAAGCTTACCAATCTCTTTTTCAACTTATTTCCTCCCCTATGAATAAGTAGCCTGAAAATACTAAAAGCTCATGATTATGGTTGTTTTGGCTCGGGTTCTATACTACATAAAAATCACCCCTTTCATCAATGGGGATAAACCCCAGTTATTATCCCTTAACCGAACCCACCAGCATCCCCTGGACGAAAAAGCGCTGCACGAACGGGTAGATGATCAGAACAGGCAGCGTTGCTACGACAATCAACGAATATTTGAGGAGCTCGGCGAGCTGCTGTCTCTCGACCATTTTCATCGCGTCCATGGAGCTTGCGCTGTTGTTCAGCACGATGATGCTTCTGAGGATCAGCTGCAGCGGGAACAGCTCCGCCGATTTGAGGTAAATCAGAGCGTCAAAATAAGCGTTCCATTGGCCGACGGCATACATCAGCACGAGCACGGCAATGATCGGCTTCGAGAGCGGGACGACTACGCTGCGCATGAAGCGCAGATCGCTGCAGCCGTCGATTTCGCTGGCCTCCACCAGCTCATCCGGAATGGAGGATTGAAAGAATGACCTGGTAATAATGACCTGCCACACCCAGATGGCGTTCGGAATGAGCAGAGCCCACCGTGAATCGATCATTCCCATTTCTTTTACAACCATGTACGTCGGAATCAAGCCGCCGCTGAAAAGCATCGTGAACGTAATCAGCATCATGAGCACATTGCGCCCGTAGAAGGTTTTGCGCGATAACGGATAGGCAATCATGATGGTCAGCAATACGCTGATCAACGTTCCCGCTAACGTATAAAACAGGGAATTGCCATAGCCCTGCATGATTTGCGGGGTATGGAACAAGGTCTCATACCCCTTGAGCGAAAAATCGACGGGCCACAGCCAGACGCGCCCGGATGTGACGGCCGACGGGCTGCTGAACGAGCTGCTTACGATATAGATGAGCGGATATAAGACAATTACCAGCACAAAAGCCAATGCGACATAAATCGCTGTCAAAAATATTTTATCGCCTGTTGAATCCCTGATCGCTGTTTTCATAGCCGACATAGCTGCACTCCCTTTTTACCAGATACTGTTGTTGGATACCCGTTTCGCAATCCCGTTGACGACTACCAGCAGAATAAGATTGATGAATGAGTTGAACAGGCCGACCGCAGTCGCAAAGCTGTAGTTCGCATTAAGCAGCCCGACCTTATACACATAGGTCGCAATAATTTCCGAAGTGGATGTAGTAAGCGGATTCTGCAGCAGATAGATCTTCTCGAAACCAATCGCCATAATGCTTCCCACATTCAAAATGAGCACAATCGTGATCGTGGGCAGTATCCCGGGCAGATCCACATTCAGTATCTTCTGGAAACGCGTCGCTCCGTCTACCTTGGCCGCCTCGTACAGCACGGGATCAATGCCGGCCAGCGCCGCCAGGTAGATGACGGCCGAGTAACCGGCTGTCTGCCAGATATCGGACCACACATAGATGGAGCGGAACATTCCCGGTTCGCCGAGGAAATTGATGGAATCCATGCCCATGGCATTCATCGCTATATTGACAAAACCCAGTCGCGGAGCCAGAAACAGCATAATGATGGAGACCATGACAACCGTAGAGATGAAATAAGGCGCGAAGGAAACGAGCTGGACAAGCCGCTTGAACCTTCCGACACGTATTTCGTTCAGGCCCAGGGCCAGCAGAATGGGAATCGGGAATCCGGCGAGCAATTGATAGCCGCTGATGAGAATCGTGTTCTTGATCAGCGTCCAGAACATCGGATTATCAAAAAACAGTCTGAAATTGTCGAATCCGACCCACGGGCTGCCCCATATGCCCTTCATTACGTTGTATTCCTTGAAGGCAAGAACCGCGTTGAGCATCGGGTAATACTTGAATATAAGGAAGAACAAAGCCGGCGGAAGCACGATCATATACAGCTGCCAATGCTTCTTCAGGCTCTTCCCCGCGGCTTCCGCGAAGCCTGCCCTGCCGCTTCGCGGAAGCGTCCTTTGATTGGTTAGTGTGTCCGTATCCAAAACAATACCCCCTAATGTATCGATGCCTTATGAAAGGTGACAGCGCTTTCTACACCACTGATTGTATGTGATTATTCCGGGCAATGAATAGGTACATCTGGGGCGTTTTGCGTACAGATTTCCTTGTTTCGGAGGTCCATTTGTCCGCAGCAGCGTCCTCTAATCCCTTGTATATCAAGGAGAAAGGGCATCTGCGCCTTTTCGCGAAGCGGGATTTGGGAGGTACCGGGCATTCAAGGGAGCAGCAGCGTCAGGAGGATGTATTCGTCTGCGCAATCGTTAGAAAAAAATCCCGGCTGCACGAGGCAGTCGGGATTTTCATTCACCGGCAGATTGTCTGTACGAGCTTGGGGAGACTCCCATGACCCGTTTGAACGCTCTGCGGAAGGAATGCGAGCTGTTATAGCCGACACGGGAAGCGATATCGTCGACGGTGTAATCGTTCTTCTTTAATAATACGGCAGCATGATCCATCCGCACCTTCTCCAGATGATCCGATAAATTCGTTCCCGTCACATCCTTGAACAGCTGGGAGATATATTTCTCGGGACGCTCCACCTTCTCGGCAATGCGGTAGAGATTCAGATCCGGGTCCATGTACGTCTTGGCAATGTACAGCGTAATCTGCTCGATGGTTCTGGTGTGGACATCATTCCTCTTGCTTGTGATAACCCCGCACAGGGCTTCCATAATGCCATCGATCTCGCGTGTAACCGGCTCGATCGCTTCCTTGGCCTGAATGCCGATAATCCGATTCTTGACATTCTCGAACACCTCGGACTCCATGAAGGACTTCTGATCCAGCAGCTTAAGCAGCGTTCCCTTCAATTCCTCGATCAGCTGCTGCTTCATATCGATGGAAAGCTCCCTGTTCTCCACATTCTGCGAGATGACAGAGGCGACAATCCGCCTGGCTTCCTCGATATCCCCGCTGCTGATCGTGCTGATAAGGCGCAGCTCAATATCCAGCGGATAATAATAGGTCGCACTCTCCATCCGGGTATCGCTGAACCACAAAATCCCTTTCCGGTTCATATAGGCCGCATACTCCAGCGCCTGCTTGGCCTGCTCGAAGGAATGGCTGGCCTCCATGACGGAAGGAAAGCTATCGCCCAGGGCGACGGTTACGGTAATGCGGTATTCCTGAAGCACGAAGTCAGCAAGCTGTTCCAAAAGGTGCTGGATCTTGGCTCTGCGGCTCTCTTCGCCCGGCTCCTCTTCCCCCGATGTGAAAACAAGCACCATGCGGTCGGAGCCCAGATCCGTCATCTGGATATCGCTGCCGCTGTCTTGCAGAGCCTGCTTGAGCAGCAGCCTGGCGGCGCTGAGCTCGTTCAGGATTTCCACGCTGTCCATGCCGGAGTAGCCGTGAATCTGCAGAATGCCGGCATAGCCGCTGTTCATGCTCAGACCGGTGTCTGCCTGACCGGCCGCAGCGATAATTTCCTCCCGCGATTGGAATTCGCCGGCGATCAGCCGTTTGAGAAAAGCGTCCCTGACCAGGGGCATCTGGCGGCTCAGCTCGGTCTCCAGACGCTTGTTATTGATCAGCATATTGGATATATTTCCCTGCAGAAAATCATATTCATTGCGGCCGGCCGGAACTTCATCCTTGCCGAAATTCTCCTTCATGATCCCCAGCAGCCGGTTGATCGGCGCGCTGTTGCGGTAAGAGAGCAGCAGCCCGACCAGCAGCCCGAGCACCAGCGCAATGCCGGTGACCCACCAGGTAATAAGCTTGATCTTGTTGGCATTCTCCATCAGAACATGACGGGGGATTCCCGCCTGATAGACCCAGCCGTTTGTTTTGGAACGGATCGTGATGACCAGATCGTCATTATAGAATTGATTGACCTTGGATTCATCGAACTTGGGATCCGCCGCTAAAGTGTCGATTTCCTGCTCCTTGATCCCTTGTATGCTGATCGTCTGTCCATCCGCATCGCTGATATGAGCCCAGCCGTTATAACGCTCAGTCACGCCTGACAGCAGGCTGTTGATCAGCTTCTGGTCAATGGTAATCACCACGGTCGCCGGCGAAGAATCGCTGAAGCTATCCAGTGGCAGCGATTGCATATAGGAGATGACGGAGGTCTGCGCGCCGTTATCCATATAGGAGCGAAGCGGCATGATCTGACTTCGATGCGTTTCCCCGAGCACCGTCTTCTTCCATTCCTCCAGAGACATATCGGTATAATGAGAGGTCTCATAGTAGTATTCCGGCCGAAAATAGGACGAACCCAGCGTCAGGATCGCATTGTAGTTTTTCAGATAAATGAAAAAATGCTGCAGGAAATCATTGGTCTGGCTGACCGCCATCACATCCCGCATGACCTTCCATACCCCGTATACATTCGTCTTGTCGCCTTTCATATCCTCATTCATCAAGACGTTCAAGTCCTGGTTCAAAGCCAGCTGTCTCGTATAGCCCTCGACCTCAGCCATTCTGCGCTCCAGAATCTCCTTGCTCTTCTGAAGCTGCATGACGCTGTTATCGATGGATATCGACTGCGTAACATTGATGGAAGTGCGATAGGACATATAGCCGGCCGCACTTGGAATAATCAGAATGACAATATAAGAAATCAGAAATCTGCGAAATATTCTTGAATGCTTAAGCACCAGCCCGCTTTCTCCCTTCCAATAATGACAGCGCATTCAAGTTGACAGCTTGAATGCGCTGAAGTGAGTTCCTTTAATCATAAACGATTTTACGCTTCCATGTTTCTTGTTTTTGTGAACTCAGGATGGCGATTTAAGGCGTTTGCCTATCAGGCCTGCTCTCCCTGCACGAAAGGAATGGTCAGCGGCCCCTGCGGCATCACGGCCACCGTCATCTCCTGGCCGTATTTAGCCGTCAAGCCCTGCAAGGCGGCATCCACGCTGTCCGTCGGGGTCATCATGGCAGCCCGCACATCCTCTTCAGACAGTGTCGAGTATACTATAATATCGGCCCAGACTTGAATGACCGCCTGCTTCTGCACCTGCCATTGATCGAACAGACGGAACTTGGGATCATTAATCATGTCCAGGATCTCCCGGGGCGTTGGACGCATCCGCAGGATATCGGCGTAGTTCCCATGAGACGGAATCCCGTCGGAGCATTCCGCCGCACAGATGATGGTTCCCCCCTGCTTGACGATTTTGTGGGCGGCGCTCATCCCCTTGACCGCCTGGTATAAATTCTGATCGAGCGGATAGCCGGAATTGGAGGTGATGACCACGTCGAAGCGCTCCTTGACCGGCACCATCGTGTGCTCCGTCACATAGGCGCAGCCTATTGCGTGGGCAGCGAACAGCTCGCCGGCGAACACCGCGGTAATCGCCTTCTCCTTGTTCAACGTAACATTCAGCATAAAATGCGGCGGGCACATCCGGTTTACCTCCGACGTCATTTCCTGCAGCGGATTTTGGACCATATTGCCCCATGTCGACCGGGGATCGCCGATCATTCTCGCGTTATGAAAGGTCATTATCGTTTCGATACCGGCTATTCCCGGCATAATGCCCTTGGGCCCTCCGGAAAATCCGGCAAAGAAGTGCGGCTCTATGAAACCGGTTACAATTCGGAAATCAGCCTCCACATATTCCTTGTTCAGCCATACCTCACAGCCGAAGGAGCTCGTACCGACATGGGTCAGCTCCTCCTTCTCATGGCAGTGATGATTGATGATCCGAATCCGGTTCACCACATCCTCCCCCAGCATCCGGACAAACTCCTCGCGGGTCTGGTCCCGGTGGGTTCCCGTTCCGTTGATAATGACGAACTGCGCCTCCGGTACAAAAGACAGCTCCTCCAGTATCCAGGGAATCAGCTTCTCATTGGGGGTAGGTCTTGTGATGTCGCTGATTACGATGGCAATCCGGTCAGTTGGCCGGACCAGCTCCCGGAGCGGAGGCAGACCTTCCGGTCTGCGCAGCGCCTCCGTCACGGCTCCCTTCTCATCGGCAAGTCCAGCCTGGGCCGCCGGCTCAATAATGACCGCATGGTCCGGGACCTCGATGCTCAATCCGCTTTTGCCGTAAAGCAGCTCCGCTCTCATTTTCTTTCGCCCCCTGAACTATTCATATAATTTATAGAGTGCCTGCGTCCCGCTGTTCTCCTCGCCGGATGCGGCCAGCCGCTCATACAGCGACTTGGCAAGGCTGAGGCCATGCGCCTGCAATCCCATCGCTTCCGCCGATTCCAGGGCGATCCCCATATCCTTGATAAAATGCTTCACATAAAAGCCCGGATCGAAGTCTCCCTTAATCATCCGCGGCGCCAAATTGCTGAGCGACCAGCTGCCTGCCGCTCCGCTTCCGATGCTTTTCAGAACGGTATCGGGATCAAGCCCCGCCTTCTCCGCATAACGGATGGCCTCGGTCACCCCGAGCATGTTGGAGGCAATGGCGATCTGGTTGCACATCTTCGTATGCTGTCCCGAGCCCGCCGGTCCCTGATACACAATATTCGTGCCGATCGCTTCGAAAATAGGGCTGATGCGCTGGAATACCTCTTCTTCCCCGCCGACCATAATGGACAGCCGGGCTTCACGCGCGCCGATATCTCCGCCCGATACGGGGGCATCCAGACTGAAGCACTCCTGCCCGCGGGCAGATTCCTCCAGCCGCTTGGCCAGCTCCGGACTTGAGGTGGTCAAGTCCACCAGCACCGTGCCCGGCTTGGCGTGCTTCAGCAGCCCTTGTTCGCCGTAGTAAACTTCTTCGACATCATGCGGGTAGCCCAGCATCGTCATCACCACATCGGAATGCTGCGCCAATTCCGCCGGATTATCATGCCAACGGGCGCCTTCCTCCAGGATGTCCTCCGCCTTGGACTTGGTCCGGCTGTACACATGCAGCGAATACCCGGCTTTCATTAAATTGCGTACAATGCTTTTCCCCATCACGCCGATCCCGATAAAACCGATGGCTGGCTTAACCTGATTTGAGCTCATTATTATTCCTCCCGCTTATTCGTACTTGGCTTCATTGTAAACAATTCCGTCCCGGCAATAAACAGAAAATATTTGTGCTAGCTTATTTATACCGCTCTCCGGAGGGGATGGCAAGAAGCGGCCATGCCTGTCCGGCATGTTTCAACCGCCATCTTGCAACGCCGCACCGCGCGCTGGCAGCTAGTTCGCAGTGCGAAATAGACACGCGAACGCCAGAGCAATCCCCGCCGCGGCCCGCCATGGATAAACGGGGGATATTCCTTGCAGGATACGCTTGCCGCATTGTCGAAAGGACATAGAACAGATAGGCGTTGGCGGAAGGGAGTCGTACAGATGGCTGAATTGACTGAGCTCAAACGGGTGAATATCTATCTGGTGGCGGGCATTCGTACGGCGGAGCCGGTGTTCCGGCCGCTCGCGGATGCGCTGCGCAACCGATTCGGGCAGGAAAATCTGAATGTGACCATTCGCATTCTGTTTCCGTATGGAGGCGAGCATAACAGCACCATGAAGCAGATCCGGTCGGCGCGCCGGGATGTCCGGCTCTATCCCGAGCAGGTGCAGCAATCTGCCGGGGGACAGCAGGTCAGAACGCTTGTGCGGACGCTTGGCGCACGCGATCCCATTCTGCTTATCGGCTACGGCATCGGAGGAGCCGCGGCCTATCATGCCGCCGAGCTGCTGGAGCAGGATGGCTGCGATATCCGCTTCATTGCCCAGGTGGGATCGCCAAAGGTGCCGATCGGCAGACATTTTCAGGGGAGAGTCGGCTACATCGTCAAGAAGGGAGCGTGGCTGGAAGGCGATCCCCTGGCCTGGCAGGGGAGCTGGTCCCATGCCAAGTACCGCTTCGCCTCGCACCGATACCCCGGCCTGCTGTATAACTCGCAGGAGAAGGGGCGCCGCTATTACGCGCCAGACAATGTCGCCATGCTGGATATGGAAGGACAATCGCCGAACTATTTCTCCCCCAGAGCGGGGAGAGGCGCCGTATCGAATCTCGCGAAGACGATGAATATGATCTGGAATTGGTTCTATGCCTCTTCTGCCGTCCGCTAACAGTCCAGTGAAAAAAATCCGGCTGCGCCTGTTCATCACCGGACTTCTGGATTACGCTAAAACGCCCGGAAGCGAAGCCTGTCAGGGGGCTGCTTTCCGGGCGTTTATTTAAAGCGTTGCAGCGTTAAAGCATCAGGACGGGTATATCCGCTCAATTTCGACGGGACCGTCTTTACATGCCAACCGGTTTGACCTCCTCCGCGGGCGGCGCGTGGCCGTTCGCGCGCTCCTTGCCGATTGCCGTCCCTTTATTATCAGAGCCGCGCGTCCGCAGCTTCCATTTCATCGAGGTATAGGCGGAGAAGCCGAGCATTGTCGCAACCAGGAAGCCCCCGCCGGCGTAGAAGGCGATCGTCAAGCCGAACCACTGGCCGAGCACCCCGAACATCGCGGGACTTAGAATTTGCGAGAAGCGGTTCATGATCAGCCGCAGCCCCATGATTTTTCCGCGGTCGGAATCCTTCGTATCGTTAACCACAATCATAATGCTGACAGGCAGATTGATGCCTACCGCACCGCCCATTACGAGAACTAATATAATCACTCCCGCGATATGAAAACCGGCAATCGGCGTAAACACGACACATACAGCAGCGGTCAGACCGGCGATCAGCAGAATCCGCTCCATATGCGTCCTGGCCATCAGCCAGCCGAGACCGTAGCGCGACAGCATGCCAGCCAGTCCATTGATTGAAATAATGATAGAAATCAGCAGGGTCGTGTAGCCCAGCTCATTCAGATAAATCGGCATAAAACTCATATACAGCGACTGAATGTACATAATGAGGAACGTTCCGATCAGTCCGAACTGGACGGAGCGGATTTTGGTCAAATGGAAGCCGCTCGCATAGCTGTCAGCGATGCCTTTTATCTTGAGCAGCTCTTTGGGATGCGCAGCTCCGTCATAGGACGTGTTCCGGTAACCTCTGGCTGTGACCATCAGCACAATGAAGAAGAGAAGAGAGGCGGCGCAGGCCACCCCGAAGGAAAACTTGTAGCCGAACAGGGCATTGGCGAAGAGGGAAGTCAGTCCGCCGCCGATAAGCGGTCCCAGCATCCCGCCGCCCGACATCCACATGGAGTATTTCTTGATGCTCTCGTTCCGCTCTGTTTTCTCCCCCTCCGATACCAGCACCTGAAAGGAGGAAGCCATGATGATGACGCATGCGCCCATGAAAATCTGCGACAGGCTCAGCATCCACAAGCCCGTAGCCATCGTATTGATGAATAGCGATAGAATGAGCAGCACGCTGCCGTATTTGAGCATCCGGATGGGACCGATGGAATCGATGAGCTGGCCGATCGGCATAGCGATGAAGATGGGAAGCAGCGACCGCAGCGTCACCATGAAGCCGATCGCTGCGGTCGAGGCGCCAATTTCCTGCGCATAAAGCGTAAAGAACGGCTGCGCCATTCCCGTAATCGTGAAGAAGAGTCCCCCGCCATAGATGCCGAATTTCCGGTAAAACTCAGGAGACAGCATGGCAGGCGACCTCCCGGCGCTGCATATGCCCTTTCAGCTTCGGCTTGGCCGAGGTGCACACATCGGTCGCATGCGGACACCGGGAGCTGAAGGCGCATCCGGACGGCGGATTGGCGGGACTTGGCAGCTCCCCTTTGAGCAGCTCGATGCTTCTGGCTCCTTCAATTTCCGGATCGGGAACCGGCACGGCGGCAAGCAGCGCCTGCGTATACGGATGCGCCGGGCTGACGAATATCTCCTCCGCCGGGCCGTATTCCACAATCTCGCCCAGATACATCACCGCAATCGTATCGGAAATATAGCGGACGGTGGACAGATCATGTGAAATAAATACGAAGCTCAGGCCCAGCTCTTCCTTCAAATCGCACAGCAGGTTGATGATCTGTGCGCGCACGGACACGTCGAGCGCCGAGGTCGGTTCATCGGCCACCACGACGGAAGGGTTCAGAGAGAGCGCCCTGGCGACGCCGACACGCTGGCGCTGCCCGCCGCTCAGCTGGCTCGGATATCTGTCGAGATAAGACGGGTCCAGCCCTACCTTCAGAATCAGCTCCCTTACCCGCTGCTTCCGCTCCTCGCGTGTGCCGATCTTGCGGACATGCAGCGGTTCGGCAATAATATCCGCGATTTTCATCTTCGGATTGAAGGAAGAATACGGATCCTGAAACACGATCTGGATACTGCCGTTCCTGTCGATCCGGCCGCTTGTCGGTTCATCCAGCTGCAGCAGCATGCGGGCGGTCGTGCTTTTGCCGCAGCCGCTTTCCCCCACGATCCCGATGGTCTCGCCGCGCTGCAGCTTGAAGCTGATGCCGTTGACGGCCCGGATTTCCGAATCCTTCTTCCACGGCAGCATCGAGGTTTTGGTGAAATGCTTATGCAAATCGGTAATTTCCAGCACAACATCGGAAGCAGCTGCAGAAGCTGTATCGCCTGGGGCTGCTTCGAAGGTCATAGCTCCGCTGCCGGGTTCCGCTTCGCCGCGAATGACAGCATTCATGGATCCGGAATCTGCAGCAGCCGCTGCCGTCGGTGCAGCCGCCTTATCGGCAGGCGCAGGCTTCTCCCCCCTGCTGAGCATGGCGGTGATGCTCTCGTATCCTTCGGTCATAAGCCCTTCCTCCAGCCAGCAGGCTGCTGCCTGCTGGCCCTGACGGGGCATTAATTCCGGCGCATCCAGGTAACAGCGCTCCGATGCGGCAGGGCAGCGCTCCTTGTAGGAGCAGCCCTTGACGGGAAGCTTCATATCCGGCGGAAAGCCCTGGATTTGGAGAAGCCGCCTCCGCTTCTCGCCGCTGATGCTCGGAATGGTCATCAGCAGGCTTTGGGTATACGGATGCCTGGGCGAGCCGAAGATTTCGCCGACCGTGCCGAATTCGACGATTTTGCCCGCATACATGACTGCGACCTTCTGGGCAAACCGGGCGACAAGTCCAAGATCATGCGTTATAAACATCATCGCGCTGCCGGTCGTTTCCGTCAGCGTCTTCAGCAGCTCGACGATTTGCGCCTGGATCGTCACGTCCAGCGCTGTTGTCGGCTCATCGGCCAATATCAGCTTCGGATTGCAGGAGAGCGCCATCGCAATCATGATCCGCTGCCGCATGCCGCCGCTCATTTCAAACGGATAGGAGGAAATCCGTTTGGCCGCATCGGGGATTCCCACCCGGCTCAGAAGATCCACCGCATGGCTGCGCGCTTCTTTGGGTCCAAGCTTCAGATGCATGCGGATAGGCATCATCATCTGGTCTTCAATGCGCATGACAGGGTCCAGCGAGGACATCGGGTCCTGGAATACGGTTCCGATGGCGCTGCCTCTAAGCTTGTTGAGCTCCGGCTCGCCTAAGCCGACGAGCTCCCTGCCATCCAGCTGCACGCTGCCGGACACAAGCTTGCCGGGATAGGAAATGAGTTGAATGAGCGACATGGCCATTGCGCTTTTGCCGGAGCCGCTTTCGCCTACGATCGCCAGCCGTTCTCCGCGCTGAAGCTCGAAGCTGACGCCGTTGACGGCTTTCACGACGCCGGAGTTGGTGAAGAAATGGGTGTGCAGGTCGCGGACCTGCAGCAAGGGCTGAGAAGGTGAAGCCGTAATGTCGCTTGGGCGGTTTAGCGTACCCGCTGCTGCCCCGTTATTCATGGCTGTCAGCTCCTTTTACATGGTTGAAGTCATCGCAGCATACCGAATGTAAACAGCTACTTGCGGGCTCTTGGATCAAGCGCTTCGCGAATGCCGTCGGACAGGAAGTGAAGGGAAATGGCGATGAGGAGAATAACGACTCCAGGCAGCGTGGAAATCCACCATGCCTGCTGCAGATACATCTGGCCATCCTTGATTATGTTGCCCAGCGACGGCTCGGGGGGCAGAATACCCAGACCCAGGAAGCTCAGGCTCGCTTCGATCAGAATGGCGTTGGCGGCGGCAATACTGGCGGCGACGAGCAGCGGAGCGATGGTGTTGGGCACAATATGCTTGGCCATCAGCCACAGCTGGGGAGCCTGCACCGTTCGGGCGGCGTCGATGAAGGTCCGGGATTTCAGACTCAGCACGAGCGACCGCTGCAGCCGGATAAAGCGCGGCACGTCGGCCAGCGCAATCGCACAGATGACCGGCACCGTTCCCGCGCCAAGTATCGCAACCAGGCCGATAGCGAGCAGCAGCGACGGGAACGCCAGGAAAATATCGACGACACCCATAATGATGCGATCGGCAGCTTTTCCGAAAAATCCGGATATTGTGCCAAGCACAATGCCGAACACCAGGGCGATCAGCGCGACCGTGAAGCCCACGAGCAGCGACACCTGAATGCCGGACAGCGTACGGCTGAGGACATCGCGGCCCAGCTTGTCGGTGCCGAATGGGTGATCCAGCGATGGAGGGTTCAGGCTTACCCGGATATTGCTCACAAGCGGCGCAGGCAGCGGAAGCACCGGCGCCAGAAAGGTCAACAGCAGAATGGGCAGCAGGATGATCATCGCCCATTTGGCATTTTTGTTGACATAGAGAAAGCGCAAATAAGGGAGCTGGATCCGGGTTCGCGGCGGTGCCGCTGCAACCGGCTGCCGGGCCGCACTGACTACAGCATCTTGTTCCACGTTTCATCACTCCTAAGGTTTTTGCGATACTTCATATTCAGATTCGGTCGCCCATGCTTTGTGCTTTCGATGCACCGCAAGCAACCGAGCTTTAGAACTGGACGCGCGGATCAACCTTTTTGTAGACCATATCCGTAATGAAATTAATGGCGACAAAGACGAACGCGTAGAATAAAATGACATTTTGCACAAGCGGGTAATCGCGGCTGTTGATGCCGTAAACCAGCAGTGTGCCGATGCCCGGAATAGAGAAAATAAATTCAACGATGACGGTGCCGTTAAGCAGATTGCCGAAGCTCAGTCCGACGACGGTAATGATCGGGAGCATGGCGTTCTTGAGCGCATGGCGGAACACGACCACGATCTCGGACATTCCAAGCGACCGCGCGGTGCGCACATAGTCCTCGTTCAGCACTTCAAGCACAGCTGTCCGCGTGATGCGCGCAAGCGTCGCGACCTGGGAGATGGCCAGCACGATTACAGGCAGCGCAATGCGCCTCAGCATAAGCGCCGGATCGTCGAAGGAAACCGCTCCGCTTGCCGGAAGCAGCCCCAGATTAAGAGACAGGAACAGCATCAGGAGAAGAGCCGTCCAGAAGGCCGGCATCAGATCGACGATCATCGCCGTCCAGGTGATGGCGTTATCGAGCGTTTTCCTGCCTTTGTTCGCCAGAAATGCAGCCAGCGTTCCAAGCGGTATGGCCAGCACCACCGCAAGCAGTACCGTCAGTCCCGCAACCATAAGCGTAATCGGCAGCGCCTTGAACATGAGACCCGCAATCGGCAGCGATGTGGTAATCGTGCTGCCAAAGTCGAAGCGGACCACACTGAGGAGATAATCCGTATACTGCTGCCAGAGGGGGGCGTCAAGCCCCAGCCTCTGGCGGAATTCTTCAAGCGCGGCGCCGGACAGATTATCGCCGGCCATCGCCGCCGCAGGATCGCCAGGGATCATGCGGATGGCGAAGAATACAAGCGTAACGACGCCAAACATGGTGACAACCAGCTGCAAAATCCGTTTCATCGTATAGCTCAGCATCGCGTTTCACCTCCACTATCGTGCTTTATCAAAAATGGAGTTGCCCGTTATTTGATATCAACGCCGTAGAAATTGACCTGCGCCAGCTTGTTGATGACAATGCCCTCAATGTTCGCCTTGCTCGGCCAATAGACGTTGCTCGCGTATGTCGGCAGGTAGGGCAGGTCGTTCATGACAATCTGCTGCACCTCTTCATACAGCTTCAACCGTTTCGCCGAATCCGTCTCGGCACGGGCAGCTTCAAGCTTCTGCGTCAGCTCGGGATTGTTGTAACGGGCGCCGTTCAGCCCCTTCGGAGCAATATTGTCGGGATGCAGGTAGCTGAACAAAATCGTGTCCGGGTTCACCGCAGGCAGCAGCCGTCCGGATACATCGAAATCCCCGCTGTTGCGCTTCTCGTTGTAGGTCGGCGTGTCGACCAGATCAAATTCCAGATTGATGCCGACGGCTTTGAGGTATTCCTGCTCCAGCTGCATCTGCTCGGTAACCCCTGTCGCCGAAGTGCCGTCCTGCTTGATCGTAAAGCCGTCCGGGTAACCGGCTTCCGCCAGCAGCTGCTTGGCCTTCTCCGGGTCATAGCTGTACTGCGTCGCGTTCTCGCTGTAGCCCTCCATCCAGTCCAGCAGGATGCTCTTGGCTCCCTTCTGCAGCCGGGGGGATACGCCTTCAGAGATGGCATCGAAGTCCACAGCATAGGCCCAGGCCTGACGGACCTTCAGATTGGCCAGAATCGGATTGTCCAGATTGAAGACCTTTAATGAAACCGCATAATTGTCCACATGATTCAGTTTGAAGCCGGCTTTCTCCAGGATATCCAGATTTTCCTCGCGGTTGGCGCGCATAATGACATCGATCTCGCCGTTCTGAAGCGCGATGTTGGCTGTCGCTTCATCCTTGATGATGCTGAAGATAATCTTCTGAATCGGCGCCGGGCCCTGATAATATGCTTCATGCCGGACGAGAATGATTTCCGAGCTCGGATCGATTTTCTCCACTTCGAACGGCCCGGTTCCGACCGGATTCCATTTGACCTGATCTCCGAATTTCTCAATGGCTTCCTTCTTCACGATCTGTCCCTGATGATAGTTCGCCACCTGATGCAGGAAGTTGCCGTCCGGCGTTTTGAGCTTGATCACCACGGTGTATTTATCAGGCGCTTCGATGCTGTCCACGTTATTGAACTCGGCAGCGTATGGCGAAGCGGTGGCCGGATCGAGAATCCGGTTGTACGAATACAGCACGTCGGCGGAGGTGAACTCCCCATAGCCCTTCTGCCACTGGACACCCTGCCGCAGCTTGAAGGTCCAGACTTTGTTGCCTTCGGTCTCCCAAGATTCCGCGAGATCCGGTATGATTTCCCCCGTATCGGAGGCGTAGCTGGTGAGTCCGCTGAAAATATTAAAGGCGATGTTCTCGTTCTCGATGCGGAAAATATTGGCCGGATCAAATCCCGCGGGATCATCGTAGAACCGGACCTTGAGCACCTTGGGCTCACCGGCTGCGGCCGTGGCGGTATCGGCATTCCCGCTTGCTTCATCCCCGGAGGCGGAGGCATCGGCGGGCGGCGCATTGTCCGCAGATGGATCTGCGCTGTTGGAGCAAGCAGATAACAGAAGTACAAAAGCGATCCAAATGCCTAGATTCAGCTTCCATTGTTTTTTCATATGGTTTCTCCCCCTGTGATCATACATTTACCGGCAGCAGCGTTATCCTTTTTTACGCTACGCGTGGATTTTCTGTTTATTGGCCGCTCCGATGCCGTTAAAATACGCCTTGGCATCTTCCAGGAACACGACATCGGCATATTTGTTATGCATATCGTACAGGTTCATATAATGGGAAGACTCTGTCCGGTCGAAAACGCATTCCGAGACGACGCCCATCCGGAACCGCTGGGTAGCTCCATCTACGACAGATGCGCGGACACAGCCGCTCGTGGTTTCCCCTGCCACAATAACCGTATCGATGCCGAGGCTGACCAGCTGAAAGGTTAGCGGCGTGCCGTGGAATGCGCTCGGCGCAGCTTTTTCGATCACAAGCTCATTATCCAGAGGCTTCACCTCGTCGACGATTTGCGTGCCCCGATGCCGCATTTCCGGCGACATCTCCACCTGCTTGCGTCTTCTCCTGCCCCAGTGGTTCACTCCGCTATGCAGTCCTTTGACATGAATGACCGGAATGCCATTCTCGCGGGCTACCGCCAGCAGCTCAGCCGTTTTATCGACCGCCTCCCAGCCTTCCAGCCCCGTACTGCTTGGCCACATCTGCATGGATTCGAAGATCGGCTCCCGCGTGAGGCCCAATACACTGTAGTAAATATCGATCAAAACCAGAGCGGGCTTGCTTCCGAAGCCATACAACTCCTTCTTGCCCCATAGCTTGTCGTGTTCCTTGTCCCGCTCGCTTAAATACGTTTCCCATCCATACATGTCCATGACCTCCTGAAATTTGATTTTCGTTTTACGCTCTGCACTTGGCTTTGATTAATAGTGGTCATCATTTGGCACCTAAACCGTTACCTTGGCGCCCACCTTGCGGAAGTAGTCTTTGACGGAATCCAGCATCACGACATCGGCATATTTCTGATTCAGGTCGTACAGATTCATCCAGTGGGAGGCTTCCGTCCGGTCGAACACACACTCCTCAACGACACCCATCCGGAACCGGTGCGTGGCGCCATCCACGACGGAAGCTCTGACGCAGCCGCTGGTCGTTTCGCCGCAGCAGATGACCGTATCGATGCCGAGGCTGATTAACTGAAACAGGAGAGGCGTGCCCTGAAATGCGCTCGGAGCCGTTTTCTCAATGACCAGCTCGCCGCTGGCCGGCTTTACCTCGTCCACAATCTCGAATCCTATGCTGCGCTGCTCCTCCGTTTGGGCCGATGGACGGGATTTGCGGTGAATCCACGGGGTGATGCCGCTCTGCATCCCTTTCACATGGATGACCGGTATTCCGGCCTCCCGGGCTACAGCTACAAGCTCCGCGGTTTTGTCCACGGCGGCCCAGCCTTCCAGCCCTGTGCTGCCCGGCCAGGAGCTCATCGATTCAAAGATCGGTTCTCTCTTCGTTCCCAGCACGCTGTAATAAATGTCGATCAGCAGCAGCGCCGGTTTCTCCCCGAAGCCAGCCGGTTCCTTCTTGCCTGTCAGTCGATTGTGCTGCTTGTCACGCTCCGAAAAATACTTTTCCCACCCTTTTGAATTCATTCCTACTCCTCCTCTTAATTTTACGGCTATCCTCATCAAACATTTTGCGTTATAAAATCTAACTCGAAACTAACTTCTCTCTTATTCGTTCTTGTGATGACCTCATCATACAGTTGATTATTGGAGGGGTAAATAATCGGTTTTGAATGGTTTTATTCATAAAACGAATGATAGCGGATACATAAACGAATTTTCTGACTATTATACAGTGAATTCCATTGTTTATATGTTGTAATTTTGTTAGACTTGCGTTAAGAATACTAACAATAAAATACAGGAGGAATCCGGGATCATGAACTTGGAGCAAATCTCAACGTTTCTGACAGTCTATCAAAGCGGAAGCTACAAGAAGGCAGCGGAATTGTTGTATCTGCCTCAACCGACTGTTTCCCACCGGATCAACCAGTTGGAGAAGGAGCTGGGCAAGTCGCTGCTCATTCGCGGCAAAGGCAAGGTCAGGCTGACAGAGGAAGGCAAGGCATTCCTGCCTTACGCGCGGCGTATTCTGGGGACGTTGAAGGAAGGACAGGAAGCCGTGGAACGGGTTGGCGAAGGATTGAAGGGCAAGCTGTCCATTGGCTGCAACAATTCCTTCGCCGCTTACATTTTGCCCGATGTGATGGAATCCTTCAGCAAGGATTATCCCCATGTATCCATTAAGGTGTACACCTATGCCTCCAGCGAGCTGGTCCGGCTAATGAAAAACCAGCATTTTCAGCTGGGCATCACCCGTTACACAAGCAATGACAGCAACTTGACGTACCGTCCGGTCCTGAGCGAGAAGGCGATGCTGTTCGTGTCGCCGGAGCACCGGTTTGCCAAGCGCAAGTCGGTTACGCTGGAGGAGATTCTGCAGGAGCCGATACTGACTTATCCGAAGGAAACCCAGTACCGCAACATGATCGATGTGACGCTGAACCAGTTTAATCTGACTTATCAGGCGAAGCTGGAAACAAACAACCTTCAGCTCATCAAGCATTTTCTCAAACGCAATGCAGGCGTGTTTCTGTCCGGCAGCGCTTATATGCTGCAGGAGATTAACGACAAGGAGCTGGTCCAGCTGGAAATTGAAGACAATCCTTTCCCGCTCAGCCAGGTGTTTGTCACCTACCGCGAGAATGAGCTTCACAGTCTGGATTATTTGTTCATCAAGCATTTCGAGGACCGGATCAACTGGAAGCCCCAGACAAGCGCCGCTCTCGCGGCTTTCCACAAGACAGGCGCAAGCTGAAGCTTGCGGTCAACGCTCCGGCGCCTGCCCCCGTGAAGCTATGCGCTCAATCGCATCAAGCTGCGCGCCTGACAGCCTGGTATCGGCATACTGAACAGCCTGCCGGATATGCTCCGGCCTGGATGCCCCCACAATCGCAGCCGCGACTCCCTTCCGGGCAAGAACCCATGCGAGCGCCAGCTGCGGCAGGCTCATATTCTCCAGTTCCGCATAGGCCTGCAGCTCTTCGACAATACGGAAATTCTCCGGCTCATCCAGCAGCCGCATGAGCGCACGATCCCCCGCCGCCGCTCTCGTTCCGGATGCAGCCTCCTGGCCCTGTTGGTATTTGCCGGTCAGGAGGCCGCGGGCCAGCGGACTGTATACGATTGCGCCGACGCCTTCCGAGGCGCAGAACGGAAGTAGCTCCTCTTCGATACCGCGGCTGAGCAAGCTGTATGGTGGCTGAACAGAAATGAATCGATGCCAGCGATGCACGGCGCTGATGCCATGCGCTTTGGCTATTTGCCAGGCGGCATAATTGGAGCAGCCGATATAGCGCACCTTGCCCTGCGCGATCAAATCATGCAAGGCGCCCAATGTCTCTTCAAGCGGGGTATGCGGGTCAAAGCGGTGCACTTGGTACAAATCGATATAATCCGTCCGCAGCCGCCGAAGGCTTGCCTCAATGGCGCGAAAGATGTGAAACCGGCTCAGTCCAGCATCATTAACCCCTATGCCGGTACGGCCGTTCACCTTCGTGGCGAGCAGGATCTGCGGTCTGCGGCCCTTCAATATGCGGCCTAAAATCGTCTCCGATTCCCCCGAATCAAGCGGGTTGCCGTTGTCCATCCCTTTGCCGTAAATATCCGCCGTATCGAATAGCGTAACACCCACCTCGATCGCTTCATCCATTACCGCTTCGGATTCCTTCTCTCCGATCCAGCGACCGAAGGCCATGCATCCCAGCGAAATTTGCGACACGCGCAAGCCGCTGTTCCCAAGCTGCCGATGCTCCATTGCTGTTCCCGCCCCTCTGAAAGTCCCTAAAATACCCAAAGGGACGCACCCATCCTGCCCAAGGATGAAGCACGCCCCTTTCTTCAAGCTTACACTGCGAATCAGGCCGTAACGGTTTGTTCGCTCCGGCTGCCGATCGTATCGAAATATTGGGTGGCATAGCCAAGATCCACGACATCCGCATATTTCTGGTGCATATCATACAAATTCATATAATGCGAGGATTGCGTCCGGTCGAACACGCACTCTTCCACAACGCCCATCTTAAACCGGTAGGTGGCACCATCTACCACCGAAGCTCTTACGCAGCCGCTTGTCGTCTCGCCGCAGGCGATAACCGTATCGATGCCGAGGCTGACCAGCTGAAACAGCAGAGGCGTTCCGTGAAAGGCGCTCGCAGCCGCCTTCTCGATGACAAGCTCTCCCGGCAGCGGCTTGACCTCTTCGACGATCTCCCGTCCCTTGATCATCATTTCCTCCGTCAGCTTGGAGAAATCGCGGCGTTTCTTGCCGCCCCGCGACCAGGTGTTGACGCCGGTATGCAGACCCTTCACATGAATGACGGGAATGCCATTCTTGCGCGCCGATGCCAGCAGTGTGACCGTCCGGTCCACCGCTTCCCAGCCCTCGAGGCCCGTGCTCATCGGCCATGTCTGTACGGACTCCATAATCGGCAGCCGCTGAAAACCAAGCACGCTGTAATAGATGTCGATCAGCACCAATGCCGGCGTCTCGCCGAATCCGGCGAGCTCTTTCTTGCCGAGAAGCTCATCATGTGCTTTGTCCTGCTCGGTCATAAAATCGTACCAACTTAACTTGGTCATTACGCATCCCTCCGAGTCATTTAGTTTCAGCTTTATCGTAATCGACTGGAAAAAGCGTGTAAATGTGCGGATTTGAATGTGGTTTGCGGTTTTTTGAATGAAAGCGAATTCATATTCGTTATTTCAGCTGATTAAATAACATAGAGCTCAAGCCGAATCCGGCTTGAGCTCTTGTTTTTGCGTCAAATAATCCCTCGCCGGCACTTACCTAAAGGCAGCGGCCTGACCATTATTATACAGCAGCATGCGCGCGCACCGGGAGTGATGCGCGCTCGCGAATGCCGGCTATTTTCCCTACAGCGAAGACGTGCGCAGCTCCAGCTCCGGCAATGGATCCGGCTCCTTGTTCATATTCGCATGAATATAGAACATGAGCAGCGCGGCAATGGAAGCGATGGTGCCGATCAGGAACACCGGAACGATTCCCCATAAATCGAACGCATGGCCGAACATCAGCGGACCGACCATACGCCCCAGATTGGCGAAGCCTCCGGCCAAGCCCATATAGAACGGCGCGTAAGCTCCCGTCCGCTCCGAGAAGAAGGTCGGGATGGTGGGCAGCAGCATCATTTCTCCCAAAGTGGCCAGAATCATGCCGACGACCAGATAAATATAGTATTCGTGGAAGACGAGCACAAACGAGAAAGCCGACACGGTAAATATGGCGCTGATGACCATCTGCCTCACGATATCCGGGGCAGCATGCTTCTTGATCCAGCTGGTGAGCGGCTGACCCACCAGGATGACGACGCCGTTGATCGTCCAGAGCAGGCTGTAATACTTCAGATCCAGCCCTTTCTGGTCGATATAAGGAGCCACTCCGGTCGACCACTGGGTGAACGACAGCCAGAAGAACATCGACCCGAAGGCCAGAAACAAATAGATCCGGAAATTTTTGAGCAGCTTTATCCGATCCATCTCAATCGGGCCGGATGAAGCGCGACGCGATCTCCGCCCGGGCTTACCGCCATCTCCCGCATCGGCAAGCAGGTCAGCCGGAGCGCTTTCTTTCATAAAGAAGAACAGAAACACAGCGAACAGAAACGTCGTGCCTCCCGTCAGCATGTAGGTGAAGGAGAAGGAAATCGAGGCAATCAGCCCGCCGACCATCGCGCCGATCGATAAGCCGAAATTATTGCACACGTACATGACATTATAGAGCTTGCGCCGATGCTCCTTCCAGCGGAACCCCACATAGGCGTTCATAGAGGGCATGGAGATCCCGTTGGATATGCCAAGCAGGCAGACAAGCACCATATAGAGAGGCCAGTTATGTGTAAAGGCAATTGTAAACAAGGCTGCTGAGGAAACGGTGAAGGCTGCCGTGATCAGCGTTTTGGGCCCGACGCGGTAATACAAATTGCCGCCGATGAATTCTCCGACTACACTTGCCAGCGCCTGATACAGCAGGATCAAACCCGCTTCCCCGTACGACTTGCCCATGACATTATGCACGTACAGGGTGGTGAGCGGCCACATAATGGCCTTTCCGGTCGAATTGACGAAGCTTGCCATGAGGAAGAACAAGGCATCTCTCGGGAATGTCCGCAGGACGGACAAGGATTGAAACATTAGCAGGTTAGGCTTCATGTTGGACCACCATTTTTAGAATTTAAGGTTATTTTCACCCCGTATTAAGCGTTGATTTTCTTCGGGTCCATGGCATCGCGGATGCCGTCGCCTATGAAATTGATCGAGAGCACCGAAATCACAATAATCACACCTGGCGGAATCCACAGCCAGGGCTGGCTCTGCAGGGCCGTGATGGATTGGGCGGCATTGAGCATATTGCCCCAGCTTGCAGTGGGAGGCTGAACCCCCATGCCCAGGAAGCTTAGCGAGGATTCGGACAAAATGGCCGCTGCCGCGCCAAACGTCGCATTGACCAGAATCGGCCCCATCGCATTCGGAAGAATATGACCGAAGATAAGCCGCGGCGTGTTCAGCCCCAGCGCAACGCCGGCCTTGACGAATTCCGTCTGCCGCAAGGAGAGCACGCTGCCCCTGACAAGCCTCGCTACAGCCGGCCAACCAAGCAAAGCGAGTACAATAATAATATTGGACAAGCCCGTACCCAGGACCGTAACCAGCACCAATATGACCATCAGGCTGGGGAAAGACATAAACACATCGATGATCCGGTTGATCACCATATCCACCCATCCGCCCACATAGCCGGCAATCGCACCGATAATAATCCCGACCGCCATATAGATGGCAACGGTAACTACACCCACTGTCAGAGATACCCGCGTCGCATAAATGAGACGGCTGAGCACATCGCGTCCTACCTGATCCGTTCCGAGCAAGTGTGCTGCGGATGGAGCGGCAGAGAAGGCATTGCCGATTATATTGGGATCATGAGGCGCGATCCAGGGAGCGAAGATGCCGATCAGAATCAACAGGGCGAATACGACAAGCCCGGCTACGGCCATTTTATGCCGGACGAACCGCCTTGCAATCAGCTTCATATAACTGTCGGACTTATACACGACCGGCTCGGGCTTCAGAAAGGCGAGCAGAGAATCCGGCGCGTTCATTTCCTTTTGCAGCTCAGGCGTCATTTTGTTTTCCTCCCTTCGCGTGAGAATTAATCGTATTTGATTCGCGGGTCTACGACCGCATACATCACATCCGACCATAGATTGGCGGTAAGCACCGTCAGAGCCGCAAGCATATTAACCCCCATCAGCAGCGGGAAATCGCGGGAGAAAATCGCCTGGATGGTCAGCTGCCCCATTCCATTCCATTGAAAAATGCTTTCCGTAATCACGGCGCCGCCAATCAGAATCGGAATATCCAGTCCTGCGATCGTAATGACGGGGATGAGGGCATTCTTGAGCGCATGCTTGTTAATGACCTTAAATGCGCTGACTCCCTTGGCCCTTGCCGTCCGGAGATAATCCTGCCCCAGCACCTCCATGACGCTTGAGCGGACATACCTGACCATCCCCCCGGCTATGCCGGTTCCAAGCGTGACCGTCGGGAGAATCAGATGCTTGAGCGAATCCCAGAAGCCGCCCGTTCCGCCCATGGTATTCATCCCTCCGGTCGGCAGCACGCCAAGCTGGACGCCGAATACATAAATCAGGCCAAGCCCCAGGAAGAAGCTCGGAATCGATACGCCCATGAAGGAACCGGCGGACATGAGATAATCAAACTTTGTATTCTGCTTGACCGCGCAGTAGATTCCAATCGGAATGGCGATCAAATAACCGAACAGGATGGATGCTCCCATCAAAATCAGTGTCGGCAGAAGACGCTCGGCGATCATCTGGGTGACCGGCTGAAACGAGCTGAAGGAATGTCCGAGATCCCCGTGGACCAGCAGCCACAGCCATTTGACATAACGCAGCATAAAAGGATCATTCAGTCCGAGCGCCGCCCGGCGGATCTCCTTATCCGCTTCCGATACATCCGGATTGACATACATGTCGACGGGGTCTCCTGGCGCCATATTAATGAGGACAAAATTCAGGAAGGTAACACCAAGCAGTACCGGAATCGAGATCAGCAGCCGGCGGATAATATAATTAACCATGGGCAGCAGCTGCAATCCGGACGGCAGCATCATCCATTAGCGGATAGTGGCAGGCGACAAGCTCCTGTTGTCCTGTCAAAGCGGGCTCCTGCTCTCTGCACTGCTGCGTAGCCATCGGGCAGCGGGTGTGGAAGCTGCAGCCGCTTGGCGGGGAGGCCGGACTTGGCACATCTCCCTCCAGAACGATGCGCGGCTTGTTTCTTGAATGCGGGTCAGGCACGGGATAGGCATCCAGCAGCGCTCTTGTATAGGGATGCTTAGGCGCGTTAAATATCATTTCCGTCGGGGCAAGCTCGACGATCTTCCCCAGATACATCACGGCAATCCGGTCGCTCATATATTTAACCGCCCCCAGTCCATGGCCGATAAACAGGTACGTGAGATGGAACTGCTTCTGCAGGTCCTTCAACAGATTCAGAATTTGCGCCTGAATGGACACATCAAGCGCGGATACCGGCTCATCGCATACAATCAGCTTCGGCTTCAGCCCCACCGCCCTTGCGATGCCGATGCGCTGACGCTGGCCGCCGGAGAATTCATGCGGGTATTTGCCCAGGCTCTGGGCGGACAATCCCACAACCTCCATGAGCTCGGCCGCCTGGCGCACGGCGCCCGATTCACTGAGGCCAAGCAGCAATTTCATCGGCTCGGTCATCAGATCCACAATCCGTTTGCGCGGGTTCAAGGATGAATAAGGGTCCTGAAAGATCATTTGAATGTCCGTGCGCAGACTGCGCATTTGCGACATGCTCATGGGCGCCAGATTTTGCCCCTGATAGAGAACGCGGCCCTCCGTTAATTCCTCCAGCTTGATAATGCTCCGCCCAAGGGTCGATTTGCCGCAGCCCGACTCCCCGACAAGCCCTACGGTTTCACCGGGATAGATGTTCAGATCGATGCCGTCCACCGCTTTGATCTGGCCAACCGTCCTTGAGAACACGCCCTTCTTGATGGGGTAATATTTCCTCACGCCCTCGAGCTTCAAAAGAGGCTCTGACAAAGCCATTTCCGGTCTTATCGTCGTCAGCATCGCAATTCCCCTTTTCCCGTTAAAGTTGTACGACCTGCTTGAAGTCGTGATGCGTCTTCTTCCCGTTTGCGAACCAACAGCGTACCTTATGTCCTTCCCTCACCTCGACAAGAGGCGGGGCCTCCCCGCATTTCTCGGCTGCCATCGGGCATCTCGCCTGATAACGGCAGCCGGCCGGCATGTCGCGCAGCGAAGGAACCGTTCCTGGTATGGAGCTCAGCTTCTCATCGCTTAACTCTATATGCGGAATGGAGCCCATCAATCCAACGGTGTAGGGATGCTTGGGCCGGTCGAAAAGCTCGAATACATCCGCCTCCTCCACCACCTGGCCGGCATACATGACAATGACCCTGTCCGCCATCTCGGCAACGACTCCCAGATCATGCGTGATGAGCATAATGGAAGTGTTCGCGTCCTTGCGGATCGTGTTGATGAGCTCCAGAATCTGGGCCTGGATCGTAACGTCCAGGGCGGTTGTCGGCTCGTCGGCAATGAGCAACTTGGGCCGGCAGGCCAGCGCGATGGCGATCATGACACGCTGCTTCATCCCGCCGGAGAGCGTATGGGGATACTGCCCCATCAGCTCCTCCGCCCTTGCGAATCCCACTTTCTTCAGAAGCTCTACAGCCAGCTTCCTGGTTTCCTTGCGGTCAAGCCCCAGATGCAGCCGGATCGACTCCGTCAGCTGATTGCCGATCGTGTATACCGGATTCAGCGAAGACATCGGATCCTGGAAGATCATCGCAATATCCTTGCCGCGGATCGCTTCCAGCTCCTTCTCGGACAAAGCCGCAAGGTCCTGGCCCTGGAACATGACCGATCCGCTCTTGATGTAACCGTTGCGTCCGAGCAGCTTCAGAATGGACAGCGAGGTCACGCTTTTGCCGCAGCCGGATTCCCCTACGATTCCCAGAATTTCACCCTGCTCGAGGGAAAAGCTCACATCATCCACCGAGGTCACTTCCCCGTCCTCCGTGCGAAAGGCCGTTCGAAGCTGCCTGACTTCCAAGAGATTGCCCATTTGCCTCACCCTGTTTTCGTTATTGGTTTAACGGGACCATTCATTCACGTCATAATGCATGCCGTCCACGACGCCACCCTTGCCTTGAACATCCTTAGACAGCGCCATGAGATTAAATTCCGAATAGATCGTGATAAGCGGCACTTCTTCCTGAATCAGATTTTGCAGCTCGGAGTACAGCTTGAAGCGCGTGTCTTTATCCGTCTCTTTCATCCCCAGATTGAACAGCTCATCCACCCGTGCATTCTTAAATCTCATATCGTTCAGAGCTGCTGTCGAGCGGTAGACGGTAGCGGGTCCATCCGGGTCCATGATGCTCCCGAAGCTGCTGAGCGTCAGATCGAATTCACCCTTGATCAGATAGGAAACTGTCGTCGGAAAATCATAATTGGTCTGTTTCACCTTAAGCCCGATTGCCTGCAAATTCTGCTGTATGATATTTCCCGCCATTTCGCGTGTACGGTCGCCGGTAGGCACGATCAGCTCGATCTGCTTCTTCATATCAAAGCCCGCTTCCGCCAGCAGCTGCTTCGCTTTCTCGGGATCATACCCGTAGCTCTTCACATTCTTGTCGTGATACGGATGGGAATTCGCGTACGGACCGTCCTGAAGCTCGCCGGCTTCCGGCATTAACTGGTCCACGATCATCTGGCGGTCGATTGCGTAAGCAAGCGCCTGTCGGACCTTCTTATCCGGGAAGCGCTCCGTATTGATCTCGATGGAGTTGTAGCGCCGCGTCTGTTCCTCGCTTGTTTTGAGGTTCGCGAAGGTCTTCACCGTCTTCCATTCCGCGGCCGGAATATTCCCGGTTCCCTGCGCGGCGTTCATATCCAGCTCGCCGGACTGAAGCTGGGCGACGATGTTCGCTGCCGGCATAATTTTGATGAACACCTTCTCGATTTTCGGCGCGCCTCTGTAGTAATCCGCATTGGCAGCCAGCTCGACATAAGCCTTATTCTCATATTTCACGAATTTATAAGCGCCCGATGTGACGTTCGGATTCCTCCAGAACGGATTCTGGTTCAGCTGGGCCGGATCGACATTCTCCAATACATGCTTCGGAACGATTAACACATCGGAGAACCGCTCATAAATCAGATTAGGATCGACCGGACTCGCCGTCTTGATCTCCAGATGCTTGTCGTCAATGACCTTAACCGAGCTCAGCTTCTCTTGGCCTTCCGGCAGCATCCCCTTCTCATTAAGTCCATCCAATGCGAAGATTGCAGAACGCTGTGTCGTGATGGTAGCGGGATTGGCAATCAGATTCAATGTAAATTCAACGTCATAAGCCGTTACCGGCTTGCCGTCCGTCCAGTTCGCATTCGGATTAATCGCGATGCTGAAGGTCTGATCGTCCTTGGTGTCAAAGGATTCAGCCAGCATCATCTTGAAATCGAGCGGCCCGACGGTCTTGACCAGGGAATCGAAGAAGTAACGGTACGCGAACACCGCTCCGCTCGAGCCGCTGCCGTCCGAATCAATCGGGTTGAACATAAGCGGGGGATTGGTAATCCCGATATTCAATTGGTTTTTGACTGCGGCTGCTGTACCGCCGGCATTACCCGCGGCGGGCGCAGTTCCTTCAGTCTTACTGCCGCCTGAACTGCAGCCGGTGACCAGCAATGCAGTCAATAGCGATAACACGGCCCATTGTTTATATAGTCTCCTCATCCATCTATCCCCTTTTGTGTGTGAACTGCCTCACCTGATCCGGAAGGCCCCCGCGAATACCCGAAGACGGATACGCGCGGGCTGCCAGGCTTTTCACCGGTCTTCTACACCGTAATCCCGCTTTGCAGTTCAGTCATGCTGTCCATGCGCCGCCTGACTGCCAGGAGGCTTACAAACTCAAACGCAATATTAGCCGCATTCAAGGCTGTAATCTGATTCGAATCCCTATCCGGCAGCACCTCCACCAGATCAAAGCCGATAAAGTCCAGACCAGCCAGACCCCGCAGCATCTGCTGCGCTTCATAGGTTGTGAATCCGCCGACCTCCGGCGTACCTGTACCCGGAGCATAGACAGGATCAAGGAAATCAATATCAAAGGTCAGGAACACCGGCCTGTCGCCCACACGCTGCTTAATTTTCTCGCACAGCTCCGGTATGCTGAGCTGCCGGACATCGTCGGTCGTCATTACCTCGAAGCCCATCTCTCTCGCATCGTCCAGCCCGCTTGCCTTGAAGGTGCTTCCCCGCATGCCCATCTGGATGGAATGCTGGGCATCAATTAATCCCTCGTCAACGGCGTAGCTGAATACCGCGCCATGCGACCACATCCGCTCAGGGAACTTGGAGCGTCCCGTATCGGAATGGGAGTCAAAGTGGACCAGACATACCGGACCATGCTTCTTCGCAGCCGCCCGCAGATGAGGCAAGGAGATCGAATGGTCGCCGCCGAGCATGATCGGCACAATGCCTTTTTCGAAGATAGGAGTCAGCTGTTCTTCTATAATTTGATAGGATTGTTCAATGTACCCCGGATACACCTTCAGGTCTCCATAGTCGATACCCGAGAGGTAATCGGAAATATTAATGTCATGAACGACCGATATCGGCCGGATCCGCTGCGACATGGTGCGGATCGAGGAAGGGCCGAAGCGGGCGCCTACTGCATAGCTCACGCCGGTGTCGAACGGCACGCCGATTACTGCAAAATCTACATTTTCCAAGGTCTGTATATGAGGCAAATGCATAAAAGTATGAATGCCGGCGAACAACGGTCTACCCATTTCAATTTGAGGACGATACAAGTGGATCCTCTCCCTTATGTTTTTTTGGATCATGCATGTGATTCGACTTTCGCTTGCTATAGGGCCGGGGCTTCCTCCTGAATCCCCGAAGCCCCCTCAAGGCGCCGTCTGACTGCCAGCAGACTGACAAACTCAAACGCAATATTAGCGGCATTAAGCGCCGTGACGCTGCTGGAATCCCGGTCCGGCAGCACTTCTACCAGATCGAAGCCAATGAAGTTGATCCCTGCCAGGCCCCGCAGCATTTGCTGCGCTTCGTAGGTGGTGAACCCGCCAACCTCCGGCGTGCCCGTTCCCGGTGCATACACCGGATCGAGGAAGTCGATGTCGAAGGTGAGGAATACGGGCCGATCCCCAACCCGCTGCTTGACCTTCTCGCAGAGCTCCGGAATGCTGATGGCACGCACATCATCTGTCGTCATGACCTCGAAGCCCATCTTCCGGGCTTCATCCAGATTGCCTGCCCGATACGCCGTACCCCTCATTCCCATCTGAATGGAGTGCTCGGCATCGAGCAGCCCCTCGTCCACGGCATAGCTGAACACCGCGCCATGCGACCACATCCGTTCGGGTGTATCCGAGCGCCCCGTATCCGAGTGGGAGTCAAAATGAACCAGACATACCGGACCATGGGCGGCAGCGGCAGCTCTCAGATGGGGCAATGAAATCGAATGGTCGCCGCCAAGCAGGATCGGGACGATTCCCGCTTCGAAGACCGGCTTCAGCTGTTCTTCAATAATCGTGTAGGATTGTTCGATATAAGCCGGGTAGACCTTAAGATCACCATAATCGATACCCGACAGATAGTCGGAGGTATTAATCTGATGATGCCTGGATATCGGCATAATCCGCTGCGACATGGTGCGTATGGCGGAAGGACCGAAGCGGGCGCCGACCGCATAGCTGACGCCCGTATCGAACGGCACGCCAATTACTGCGTAATCTACATTCTCCAGCGTTTGAACATGCGGCAGGTGCATAAACGTATAAATCCCTGCGAACTGCGGCTTACCTGTACCAATCTCGATTTGCGGGCGGTACTTCATCCCCATCACTCCATCCTTGTTTTCGCAATATTCAGAAAGGTTAAGATGCAGCCTCACCCTTCTGATGTTTTCGTGTGGAAGAAATCTGCTTTAACAGTCAGAGGACCGCGTCAGCCGTTTCTTCTAATAAAAGACAAAAAGAGGCCCTTCTTTGAGAAGTGGCCTCTTTGCCTTTACAAATCCCCACCGGGCGGGAATTTGTGATATGCAGTTGTTTGATATGGCTAGTATAGGAGATTTTTTTGGTAATGTCAACATATTTAACATATAAATTACGCCGTTAATGGAATCAAACTTTCCCAGCTGCATAATATTACATCGATGTTGACATTCCTATAGAAAATGGTCGATACTTAACACATATATAACTCGTTTATTATTATCCTATGCCCGAGGTGATGATTACGATGAAGACTAGAGTGCTGCATGTACATGATATCCCGACCCCCAAGTGCCGGGTTGATCAGAAATTGAAGGAACTGAATTACAGGGTATCCTCTATTGAAGCAAATGCGATGGATACATTAAAATCAACCCGGTTCGAATTCATGGTGCTCGACGTCCCGGCCTGCCGGCTCAAACAGTGGCTTTATGAGGCCAATAATCACTATAATGTGCCGCTTGTATGGTGGTGCGAGGAGAGGAAGCCTGCAACAGCCGTTCCCCATGACAAGATCGACGGGGTGCTCTGCTGCGGCATGAACGATAACGAGCTTCAATGGTCGCTGCTGGTCAGCATCAAAAACTACCAACGGCGGCTTCATCTCGAGCGGGAATATTCCTTCCTGGCTACCAAGTTCGAGGAGCGCAAGGTGGTAGACAATGCCAAGATCATGCTTAGCACCATTAATAATATGAGCGAAACCAAGGCCTACGAGATGATGCGCACCCAAGCTATGGCAGAAAGAAGAAAGCTCGTGGATGTGGCCCAATCCGTTCTGGCAGGCGTTCAGGACAGCCGGCGTCCCATGGAGCGGACACCCTCGCGAAGGAATGGCTAGCATCCCTATTAACCCGTTCAGGAGGGAGACCCTTTGCAGCTAATCGCAGAATCCCCATACTTGTCCCATTATGTAGAGGAATCAGAAGAAGTCGATTATCATCACCCTGAGATTGAACGATTAGTCAGCAAATTGCATGCAAACGGGGATGAGGATGAATACTCCCGGATCAGGACCGCTTATGAATTCGTGAGGGACGAAGTCTCGCATTCCTGGGATATCCAGAGCAGCCGCATCACCAGGAAGGCTTCGGAGGTATTGTTCCACCGGGAGGGCATCTGTTACGCAAAATCGAATCTGCTGGCCGCACTGCTCCGGCTGCAGGGGATTCCGGCAGGTTTCTGCTATCAGAAGCTGACGATTGGCGATACGCCGGAGACCGGGTATTGTATCCATGCCCTGAACGGCGTATATCTTACGGCGCAGCAGCGATGGATTCGTCTGGACGCCCGCGGCAATAAGGCTGGCGTCCATGCTGCATTTTCCATTACGGAAGAAAAGCTGGCCTTCCCAGTCCGGGCGGAATATGGCGAGGAAGATTATCCGTTCCTGTTTGCAGTGCCCAACCGGAAAACGATGGATGCCCTGAAGAGGAATACGGATTGCTTGCGGATGTATCTTTATGATTTGCCGGTAGAGCTGTGATCGTCCCGGCGCCTCTTGGCCCATGAACCCATTGTTAATCCTATCAAGAATCTGCTAAATTAAAGAACGCTGCAATAAAGGAACGATGAACGTTTTGTACGCTTCTGCTTGTACCTTCAACTGCGGACGGACATGCCACATATGAATACTGTCAACATTGTCATTCCGGTGTTTACCAATCCTTGGAATACCGGATTTTTCCACGCTTAACAAGTCGAATACCTCCCGCTTTCTTTTATTCAGCAAGCTATGTTCCTTCAGTGACCAGCCAACCCAATTGCAAACGTAAGTTCCGGCCGACATGGAATGAAGATCCGTTTCAATAACTTTGATGTAACTCCCCTTATTCTTGAGCTCTGAATATAACTTTAGCGCTTTATCGAGATTGCCGCATCTCAGGTTAAAAAGATTTTCAATGCGAACAACTCCTTCATACCCGGGAAGTGCCTGATACATAATTTCGCAAACTGCTTTCATTGTTTGATCGAGGGCAATCGTTCCTGTAACGGGGGAGCCGTCTTGGCAAAGCAAATTTGTCCATTCCTCTTCATCGGATAGCCGCGATCCGCCTGGATTCAACATAGTGAGCTTGATTTTCTTACCCGATCCATTCCCAAAGCGCAGTTCTGCTGCCGTCCTGAAAATATGTTCGTTTACTTTGATAAACGTACCGGTCGCCTGAACGTGATTCATCGAACAACCTCCTCAAAACGCTAAAGCCTAAACTCTAACCAGTCTTAAATAAAGGGAATTCAAATGCGAACAGATTCTATGCAGCTCCAGAAGGTTTATTGCCCGTTTAAAAGCAAAAAAGAAACATCCTAAGCATCTTTGCAGGTTGTTTCTTTCTCTCGCCAGATCAAATATTCATTTTCAACGCCTTATCCTATCCACGGTTAATCATCAACTCTTGCCCTTCGCTCCATCAGCCCCGCTCCCGCCTGTACCGCCATCACTTTTCCCGGCTTCCGCCGGTTTCCCTTTGCCTTTGCCTTTCCCAAAAACCTTCACGGCGCTCTTCGCCTTGGCGCTCTTGTCCCATCGGGTCCAGCCCTTGCGGTCTGTCCCTCTGCCTGTTCCGCCTTTACCCTTAGCCATATGACCACTCCGATCTATTATCGTTCATCCCATTAATATGGCCCACATAAGTGGAGCCCCTTCGTCCAATTCGGGCATCCGGGGCTCAATCACTAATTGTTATCACTTCGCACCAGTAATGAAAACCAGTATAACCTACACCAACAGCTTCTAACAACAGCGCTGCTTATCAAATTTCGCCGATTCTATCGACGCAACGAGCCTCCCCCGCTTGACCAGCACCTTCAATTCGACAGCTCCATCCATATTTCCAGAAGCTCATCCAACTGCGATTGCCTCTCTTCCCGCTCACGCCATCTCGCTTCAAGCAGGACAGCATCGCCCCTGGGATCGAAATGGTGCAGCTCTTCATCGGTACGGGCCAGCTCCGTCTCCAGCGCAGCAATCTCAAGCTCCAGCTGCTCGCGTCTCCGCTCGACCGTCCGGGACGAGCCACTGCTTGCTGCGACGGTTCCTGCTCCCGGCCGCTGCCGATCAGCGGATGCCGTCTTGGCTCCCTGCGTCTCTGCACGCGGCGGTGCGCTCTCCTGAATATGCGGTTCCCCACGCTTTTCTTTAAAATCATCATAATTACCGAGATACGCGGTAATCCTGCCCTGATGCAGCTCCCATACGCGCTTCGCCAGACGGTTAATAAAATAACGGTCATGGGAAATGGCCAGCACCGTTCCCGGAAAATCCTCCAGCGCTTCCTCCAGCGCTTCACGTGATGCCACATCAAGATGATTCGTCGGCTCATCCAGCAAAAGCAGGTTCGGCTTCCGCCTCACCAATAATGCCAGCCGCAGACGGGACCATTCACCGCCCGAGAGCATGTTCAGCGGCTTGAAGACGTCCGCGCCATAGAACAAATATTTTGCCAGCACATTTCGCGCTTCGCCCTCCTCCAGTTCGCCCTCCGTGCGAAAAAACTCCAGTACCGTCTGCTTGTTCTCTCCCAGCGGCTCCTGCTGAGCCAAATAACCGATCTCCACACGCGCTCCCCGCACGATCTCGCCTGCATCCGGCTCAGCTTCGCCCAAAAGCAGCTTGAACAGCGTCGTTTTCCCCGAACCGTTATCCCCAAGCAGTACGGCCTTCTCACCGTAGAGGAGACTTCCCCCGGTACCATCCAAAATCACCCGATCTCCGAATTGCTTCACCACACCTTCGAATGTGATGACCTTACGGCCCGAACGATCAAGGGGAGACAGCTCGAAGTCTGCCGTTTTCCGCTCCAGAACGGGACGCTTTACGGCCTCCATCCGCTCCAATGCTTCTCGCATCGAGGCTGCCCGTTTGAAGAATTTCTCGTTTCCGCCGATACGCCCCCATTCCTCAAGCTGGCGGATCGTCTCTTTCATCTTTTTCATCACCTTCTGCTGCTCTTGATAATGCGCGAACTGCTGCAGTAGCCTCTCTTCCTTCTCCTTCATATACCCGCTGTAGTTGGTGAGATACGTATGGGCTTCGCCGTCCTCCAGTTCGATCATTTTCGTGGCTACAGCATCAAGAAAATAACGGTCATGCGATACGATGACACATGCGCCGCCATAGCGCTGAAGGAACTGTTCCAGCCATTCGATGCCCTTGAGATCCAAGTGATTCGTCGGCTCATCCAACAGCAGCAGATCGGGATGGACGACCAGCTGGGATGCCAAAACAATCCGGGTCTTCTCTCCGCCGGACATACTGCCGAACCTTCGCCGGTCGTGGCTTCGATCGATTTGCAGGCCGCTCGCCACCTGATCAATGGCCGTATCCATTTCATAGCCGCCAGCCTGCTCGAACCGTTCTTGAAGCAGCGCATACATCTTGAGCAGCCGCTCCATCATTTCCGGATCGGCAGCCGCTTCCGGGCTGGACATCTGCTGCTCCATCACCGACATTTCCTGCTTGGCGGCCGTGAGCTCCCGATAGCCATAGGCCAGCACTTCATATACAGTCAGTTCCTCAAACTCGGCCGGAATTTGCGGCAAATAGCCGATTTGCAAATCCTTCCGGATGGTCAGCAAACCCTCATCTGCCTGCTCAAGGCCGGAAATTAACCGGAGCAGCGTGGATTTTCCGCTCCCGTTGCGGCCGATCAGACCGACTTTCTCACCTTCATGGAGCTGCAGCGTAATCCCGTCCAGCACCAGGTTTGCCGCATGGTATTTTTTTATCTGTTGAACATTAACAATAATCATCATTAAGAGCCTCCTGTTGGATGAAGACCCCAGCTTGAATACACAAAAAGAGCCGCGGCAACAAGCCCGCGACCCTTAGGATGGTAAAGCTATCCGTGTGGTTAAGGTAGGCGTCTTCTCGCGAATGGTTCAAACGTATAATCTTCATTGGACAGACTGATCCCGTTCGCGGAAAATGCATGAACAATGCCAGCCATAGCAATCGGCAGCTGGCTAATACGGTTGTTAACCATTTCGTGATTCACCTACCTCACCCCCTTCATTATTCGTAAGTTAAAAATAACACAGACCGCAGGGGTATGGCAAATGGGACCCGCGGAGAATCTGATAAACGTATCCCTATTTCTCAGAAAAGGAAGCTAACTCTGCTTTTTTAATTTGGCTGCTGCCGCTTCTATATTCTCAGCCACTCTAAATTGAACGATTCTGCTTATTAATTCATAAGGCAGCGGCTCATCCAAAGGGAATTGTATGGACCCTTTTGCCCCTTTGTATTTCGATAACTCCTGCTTGAATGCAACAATGCCGCTTGGCGCCGGATAAAATCCTATATGGTTCTTATATGCTGCAAAATGCACCAAATTCCCATGCTGCGCGTATGTAGGCATTTGGTAGCTTATCTTCTCCTTTGCGTCCGGCGCCGCCTCTTGGATCACTTTTCTTAACGCTTCAAGCAAAGCCTGAATCTCGGAGGGGAATGTTGAGATATATTCATCAACAGATTCATACGTGATTTTGTTTCCGTCCATAATTTCTCCTTTCTTGACTCCTTTTCGTGACGTTAATTGAATTTCTGCGTGATTATGGTGTTAGCTGGTAATCCGGCTCTCTTCGATAAACGTGATACCCCAAACTTTAAATAGATCCTTCAATTCATTTGATGTTTGACTGATAAAATTCTTAACAGTCTCTGGATGAAAATATGCCGGTTTTATCTTTGGCTCGTTATCATTATTTTGGAGCCAATTTAACTTATTATCCCGATATTGATTTACTTCCAGTAGAGTAACAAAAGGCTCTATTGTATACGCCTTAGCTTGTGTCAATCTTGAAAAGAGATTATCCACATTGTCCATTGACCTCAAGAGATTAAATTCTATCTGGCTGACTTCGTTATTATAGATTTTCCTAATCTCATTTTTATCTCCATGGTAATCGTTCTCAAAGCCGCTATAAACCGCCTCGGTCCATCTCAAATCAGTATAGATATGGGTGAAGTATCCCAAAATGTAATCCTTCCATTCGACCTCTGAATGAATTGATAAATATTCCAGACATTTCTCCATAATTAATTCTTTGGCTGGTAATTGATTGTCACGCACCAGATGAGTAATCCCCTTCTCTTCCCTGGATATATTCCCTCTCATATGTACCGCATCCGGGGCAATACTGCCTATTAATAAGTTTGGCGAAGGATTTGCGAATGAAATATTCGTAGAAAGTGCAAAATGTACCATTGGCCAAGGCAATTGAATGTTTCCTCCCCTTTGTCTCATTCATTTATATTTATTTCAATAGTTGTTTAATTCGCTCTGAATTGTCAAATATCTTTGAGATCCCAGCTTCGATCCGGATGCCATTAACACTACGTACCACTCAACCAATACCAATGGTCGTTATATTTCTTGACTTCAATAAATTTTGAGCCAATCAACTGTTGATCAAGTGCATTACCATTGCTTGTATATACAAACAATCCAAAGTCTATTCTTCTGTGGCCAATAGGATTCGAAACAACCGAATTTGTAACCTCATAGGTAATAATTGGTTTCACCCCTTTACTAATACTCTCTTACTACCGGAAAGACTATCTCCTAAAGAAATTATTCATTATCCCTAAGGATTTGATGACCATTATATTTCCATTCTGATCTTTGAACGTATCTTTTATTTTCAGGTAAATACCTGTATTCGTTTTTGCTCTTGAAATCCAATCCAGTTTTTTATTCTGAATTGTGCAATCTTCCGTTATTTTAGCACTGGCACATGAAATCTGGTGTTCCTCAAGAAGCCAGTTGAGATACCTCTTGTCATTTGGAATACTAATATTCAAAACAATAATGATAAATAATAAAGCCAATAAAACTCTTACTACATTCTTATTCATATCTATCCTTTCAAATACGGTATGTTCTTGACTGCCCCATCCTAGAGCAGATATCATGTCATACTTTCTTAGTCTTTGATACAAAGAGTAACCATCTATAAAAATATCAGCAAAGATTGTATTTTTATTACTTTCTCTATTAGGATCAGATTCATCAAATCTTTGTGAAAGCCTTGTTTCTATGTAATTTATTTTCATCTTTTTTCTCCAGTCTTTGCAGGGACTTCACCTAAAGTTACTTTCAACACACTATTTTTCAATTTCTTTCAATTTAATTAATTCGATCAGCTTCTGCCTTAGTTTCTCGATCACTTTCCACGTCTTGTGTAGCTGCTCATACTCTGAAAAATCATATGGTTCAAGAAACTTGTACTTTGGAAACCATTCAAAAAATGATTTATTTAGCCATTCCATTGTTTTGTATCGTTCTAATGGATCTTCAAGTTTCTTTACTATTCCTCCAGATGATAATCCATAAATAAACATCATGTATGTATTAAAGTCCGCTGTAATCAGTTCATGTGAGGCATTCCTTCTGAATTCTTCTGTAAAATCATATTTCAATTGTCTAAAGTCTTTATACGGAAACGGACCTATTGTTTCATGATGATATATTTGTACAATCTCATCAATCAGCTTCTTCAAGAACTCACCTCAAGAAAAAATTTTTGTTTCATTTCAGATAAAGTTCTTATATTCACTTCTATTGCTAGTAAAGTCATTAAAAACATCTACGCTTTCTTTTTATCTTTTGCAGTGGTTGTCTGGGTGGAATCCAATCCCCTGCCCTATACATTCTACCAATACCAGAATATTCCTTCTTCAACTATGGCTATAGAATGCTTTAGCATGGAACAGAAAAAGGAACAGTCTTCCCATATGGAAAAGACTGTCCGGTTGCTTCCGGGTGTTCAAATCTGCACGCTCAAATAGTTCCATATAATGTTAATATATCTACATTTACCCCTTCAATTATATGTCATCCATACTGTATCTCCCAAAACCTCAAACCCCTGTTTAAACCAGAAGTTCCGCGATTTATCCAGCGTGTATACGTACATTTTTTTATTGGGATATTTCTCTTTAAGCCAGTTCATAAAAAAAGCGGCATATCCCTTGCCTTCAAATTCCTTCAGAACATCCAACGCTTCAATAAATATAAAATGGGTTCTGTTTTTGATATCAATATAGAAGTCCCTCTCCAGATACTTTTCATCATCATTAAAATAATCCTTTTCCGCCTTGCGGATTAACTGTTTCCCGTTATCGTATTCCCATACCACGCCGTACCCGATCATAGCGGTATCCGCTTCAATGATATAGATGTCCTCCGGTAATTCCGACTTGTCTTTCTTGCTCAATTCTCCTGCATGATAGCCGGATTTCAATTCGCTTAACAGGTTCTGCATACCTGGATCAAATGGTTTTGCGCTAATGGTTGGCATCTGTGAACTCCCTTTGCTGTTTGTTTTTAAAGCGTCATATTATGCCCGTGCCTGGCCAGATACTCTTCCTTCTCCTTATAATCCGGCATCACGCTTCCTACCCGCCGCCAGAATGAACGATCATGATTCATATGCGTGAGATGACACAGCTCATGGATGATCACATAATCGATAACTTCAATTGGAGCCATGGCCAAACGATAATTAAAGGTTAATTTTTTATCCGAGCTGCAGCTTCCCCACTTGGTTTTAGATTCGACGACCTCCATGGTTTTGGGTTTTACTTTCAGCTGTGCCTGATATATTTTGATCCGTTCCCCCACAATCTTCTTGCAGCTTGCGAAATAGAATCTCTTCAGACTGCTTTTAAGCTCTTCTTCATTTAAATCCCCGGTCTCTATTAGCTCGTGAAGAAAATAATAGTTGCCAAGATGCAGGAACTTCCCGTTGTCTTGATAATCTCTTATCCCTGAGGTATCCCGAGCCTTCGCAATGGATTGTAATTTATCCAAAATCCTTCGCCCATGATGTTCCACAGCCCTCTTAATTATTTCATCACCTGTATGATTAGGAGCCCTAACGGTTATGTGGCCCAAAGAATCGATTTGAATCGAAATCTTTTCTCTGCTTCCATATTGAACATTAAATTCGATTGTATGAGCTTCAAAATCAATCTTCATAATCACCATCGTTCCTGTAGGGTTATTTCTCATGTTTCCCTTTTTCTCTTTCCCCTATTATATCAAGACCTATTCTGTTTAGGCAGGCTTATATCGGCGGAGTGGCAGGTTGGGTAAAAAAACAGGCGGTCACGCCCGGGTGGGAGCGACCGCCTGTTTTCGATAACAGGGTAAACTTATTTAAGATGAATGGGCACCGAAAAGGTTTTTCCGTTATTAATCTGGAAGGGTTCTTCTACATGAAGGGTTACCACTAAGTCATACAAACCTGGAGCAAGTTTTTTTGTGTCCAGATTATACATATATTTTTTGCCTGCAAGGCGGAAGGTATTCCCTGCCAGAACTTCAGTGCTGGATAACTCGGCAGGTACGACTACATTCGGATCATCGCCTTTGTAGACAATGGACAACGTAGCAGCTGCATGACTGACATTCTTCCCTGAAGCGTCAGTCAACTCGAATTTTAACGGGATGACACGGCCCTGATGATACGTATCATTTGGCTTCACCGGAGGCAGGAAGCCGCTGAACCTTAAGGCGCTGTCCGCCACAACGACTTTTAAGGGAACAACCGTATTCTCACCATCTAAAGTAAATTCAACATCAAATCCGTATTCGCCGACAGTCAGAGAATCAAGATAATCCCTGGCAAGATCTATCCGGACCTGGTTTAATATATAATCTTGTCCTTCAACCAATAATTCACCGTCAAGCTTGATGCCGCTAAAGTCATGGCCGTTTTTCTCAAGAAAAGCTTTGGTAGAAGTATTCCTGTTCAGCGCAGCCTTATCATACTTAATGGTGTCTATATGAAGAGCAGGCGCTGTCGGAGTGCGGTCATAAAGGGCAGCATCGTTAAACGGCAATGATCCCGCTGCAAGACTGGAGGTCACATTCAACCTGAAATAACGTCCTGTAACATTATCAAAGTCCAGCGTATAATCACGGATATTGACCAGGGCTCCGCTTTTGATAACTGTCCAGTTAACGCCGTCAACCGAGTAGTCCAGGAAGTAATTGCCGATTCTTGCCTCCTGTTGATTGATCACGAACCGCCCGAACGTTTGCTGCTCTCCCAGATCAAAGGTGATGGTTGTCGGATTGCTTGCCGTAGGCCTTCTGCTCGCCGTTTGCCAGCGTGTATCCAGGTCCCCGTCAACCAGATTGGCGATATTCTCGCCCTGGAGAGGATGAGATACCGAGATCGCAGATGCCGTCAGATCCGATACCAAATTCCCCGGCCTCGCATAGCTTAATTGCGGCTGATAATCATCAACTACAAAATCCTTCGGGTCCGTGAAGCTGCCTGTCTGAACTTCATGAATACCTATATCGATTCCACCATCTCTATACAATGGATTCCCGAAATAATCTACGGTGCCTGATTGCTCCACATATCTTCCGGCATTAATAAGCGGGGAGGTTTCCTTGAGCTTATAGCTATTCGTTCCTTCATAAAGCCCGGTCGTATAAACGGTCGGGTCGCCGGCAAACTGTGGATCCGCCGTTACTTTGTACAAATCTACGGGCTCAAAAGCTCCCCGTTGTCCACTCGCCTCATAAATAGCGTTATTCTGGAACTTCATGTTCTGGATACCGGGAATGCCGCCGGACACACGTCTTGCCCATGTGGTAGGGGTTGTTTCATTATAATTGTAGAAAATATTGTTGTAGAGATACATCGCTGATTTTATTTCCTCATCGTGAATCTCCATCTTGGCCCCGTCATAAACAAATACATTGTTTACAAAATAGGCAGGGGACTTGTTGACATGAAGCTGATTCTTAATTAATACTCCATTATCGTTCACGCTTAAGTTGTATCTTGCGACATTGCCAGCCGCATTTCCCATATAAGACATCCAGCCTGCCGGATTATCGTGCGTATAGTTGTATTGATATTTCACGTTATAGCTGGAGAATTCAAAGTCGAACGCGGTTCCATCGTAGAAAGCGGAAACCCCGTCATAAACCTCGTTAAACTGCTGGGTTACGTCTGCGCTTGCCCATGAGTATAATCCGGCCGATACAGAGTCATATCTTTTGAGAAAGCCGTTTACAACATTGTACTCCACAAGCATATTCTTGGTATCAGCCAGTTGAATGGCACCCTGCCCGATATTTTCAGCGTAATTATGTCCAATATACACGTCCCGATTGTAAAGGTCCTTGTCCTTTATCCAACCCTGCTCCCATTGTCCAAGATCATTGAACCAGTTAAATCCGAATTGAATGGCATGGAGCTCTGTCTTGATTATAGAATTATTGTCGATTCTGACATCCTGAAAATAGTTGGCGCCATCCGCATATTCCGTATAAGGCTTTTCACCGAAAATCTGAAAGTTGATTCCGCCGTAATGTATTTTCTGCCAGGTTGTTACCCCGTCAATATCATGAATGTCATTGTTCGTGATTCTAAAGTAGTTCATGATCTTATCATCCGATTGAAGCTGGTCTGCATTAATGGATATGCTGATACCGTCTCTTACGACCTGTCTCTCGGTTCCCGGTACGTTAATGTCGACGTCAAAATCATCATCATTCGAGATTTCAAGATTATGAATCTCCCAGTACTGCTGATTGATCAGAATTACGGCTCCTGTCTTTCCTACTAAATCCATATCTTTATACCATACATTCCCTTCATTATAGACAGGAGTAGGCACATTGCCGTTTACAGCGATATACGGCTTGCCCAGACCCGGATCGCCATACCGGTCAATAATGATCGGCTTTCCTGCTTGTCCGCTGCCTTTAGGCCAAAGCTGCTGATCCTCCCACACCTCTCCCGCCTTCAGCAGAATCCGGTCTCCCGGCTGAAAGGTCTTTGCGTTGACAGGCGCAAAGGTTTGCCATGCCGAATCGGGCGATGTTCCATCATTGCTGTCATTGCCATGGGTAGCATCAACATGATAGTCGGTGCCGGCAGTGTTCGTTTCTTCCGCTGATGCGCTGGGCGAAAATACCACCAACGATGAAAACGTTGTCAAAACCATTAAAAACGATAAAAATTTCTTCATCTCATTATGCACTCCCTTTCAATTCGTAAATATGAATTCGATGGTATCTGTTACCATCATACATAGGTTGATCAGCGCGCAACATAGAAGATCCTTGCTTATTCATGGACATTTCTCATGATTTTAGAAGGTTGTTTTATTATAATTTTTTTCGTTTATTTTGATTTCCGCTTTTTTAATCAGCTCCTTGATATAGGCCTCGTACTTCTCGTCAATGACCATGCTCTTTACAGCATTCTTATTTTGTGCGTAGGCCTCTGGTTCTCCATTTTCTTTGCTTGTTAACATAATCAGGTTGTAACTGCCGTTGTCCTCCAGAATCTCCTTGCTGTATTCATTGATTTGCAAAGATTCGGCAGCTGACCGCAAGTTAAAGGCAGACCGTACATCCGAGCGGTAAGAATCCTGATTGAAGGTTTGAGTGAGTATCTTGCTGCTCTCATTATATTTTTTGGAAGCGTCATCGAAGCTCATTCCTTTATCCAAATCAGCAAGCGCATTTTGCGCTTTGCTGTACGCATCCTCCATATGCTCCTGAGTACGGTAAGGGATAGAGATCTTAAGGATCTTATAGGAAACATCCTTGCTTGACCAACGATCCTCGTTATCCAGATAGCTGCTTCGGGCTTCATTCTCGGTAACAAAAAAAAGATCCTTGTCTGACCTGCTCAGTAAATCCTTCAGATTAAGGCGTAAATTGCTCATAATGTGATTATAATATTCGCTTTCGCTATAGGCCCCCGGTCCGTAAACGACCTCCCCCTTCGCTATTGCCGATTTTCTTCTCCCGTTCTCGATTTCCAATTGGTTCAGCATATCCTTGTAGGAGCTAAAATCGACCAGGTTATGTTCCTTTGCCAGCAATAATTCTATTTTTCTTCTGACCGCTTCATCCAGCGCCCGTTCTCTAAGTATTTTCATTGGATTCTCGCCGTTAAAATCGCCGCTCCAGAAATCAGCATTTATTCTTGCATCATACTGGACTCTAAAATAGTTCTGGACATCAGGTTTTAACCTCTTCATCTGCGTTTCCAGTTCTCTTGCTGCAATGGGTTCACCATTCACTGCTGCAACCTGCTTAAAATCCGTTTCACTTAACGTCGATACAGCAACGGCCGCCGTTCCCAGTACTGCAGCTATTACGGATAATAACAGCAGGATAAATCTTTTCTTAACAGGCATGGCGGCGTGATTCTGTGCGGCTTTTGTTTTTATGCTTTTTCTCTTAGTCACCCTATCACCTCCATCAAAAGTGGTATTATATTCTATTATATGGCCACATCGGCGCCGTTAACATTGAGGATCTTCACTAGAAACTGGATATTCTTTTCTTTTTAATGCTATTGTCCAGTTTTCAAGGCCAACGCATAAAGAAAGCGTCCTGGCACAATGCTGCCCTGACGCTTTCTCGCGGTTTACAAATCTAATTCTCAATTTTCATAGAGTCCGGGTGGGACCGCTCCTGTACACTTCAAAACGGCTGATTGTCGGATACCAACGTGATTCCGATATGATAAGACGGACATGCCTGGCCCGTACTTCGTCAAAACGGCAAATTTTCTTATACCCAATGACAGAACCTTCGCAGAGCGGCCTCCAGTCCTGCCCGTCCCGGTATTCAATGTGGAAACTCTCTACGCGTTGGCCCTTCCTGATATACTCGGCTAACAGGATTCTATCGAAAGCCTGTTCGCTGCCAAGATCGAATTCGAGCTCCGCTTGCTCCACTCCTTCAGGCGGACACCAGTACGTCAGAGAATTACCGTCGGTGGCCATCTCCGCACGATGCGGGTCGTCCTTGGCCTGTGAAGCCACCGCGCGGACTCCGGCTGCCAGATTGGTTTGATAAGCTTCCCGGATTCGTTCGCCAAGCTCCCTCATTCTGCGGGCGTCATTCTCATGGATGAGCCCTCTTTGGTCGGGAGGCAAATTAAGCAGAAAAGCGGAATTGCCGCCGACGATCCGTTCGTACAGGTCCATCAGCTCGTCAAGCGGTTTCACAAGGTCATCCTCGGACGAATGATAGAACCAGCCCGGCCGGATCGAAGTGTTCACTTCAGCCGGATACCAGGCGACTTCATCCGTATCAGCCAGTATCCTCCGGCTGCCCAGATCATCATTCTCCGATCCGACCCGTTTGGCGAACTCCCGGTCATCCGCCTGCTGCGAATTTGCCTGAATTTTCTCATTGTCCTTCATGCTGGCCGGTACGACACTCCACTCCGCTGTCCGGGTATGGCCAGCCTCATTGCCGCACCACCGTACGTCCGGGCCGCAGACGGAAATGACGGCATTCGGCTGATGCTGCCGGATGATCCCGTAATAGGCGTCCCAGTCATAAACCTGCCGCTTTCCATTCGGCCCTTCCCCGCATGCACCGTCGAACCAGACACAGAACAGCTCCCCGTAATTCGTGAGCAGCTCCCTCAGCTGATTGACAAAGTAAGTATTATATTCCGGGGAGCTGCCGTAGCTCGGCTCGTGACGGTCCCACGGTGATACGTAAATACCGAATTTCAGGCCGGCTGCACGGCAGGCATCGGATACCTCCCGGACCAAATCTCCCTGACCGTCCTTCCACGGACTGCTTTTAACCGAATGACCGGTATACGCGCTTGGCCACAAGCAGAACCCGTCATGGTGCTTGCAGGTCAGGATAAGTCCCTTCATTCCTGCCGATTGGCACACTTCCACCCATTGTGCAGCGTCCAGCTCCCTCGGGTCGAATATGGACGGACTCTCATCGCCATTGCCCCATTCCTGATCGGTAAACGTGTTGACCGTGAAATGAATAAAGCCGTAAAATTCCAGCTCCTGCCATGACAGCTGCCGCTGCGACGGGATTGTCCCGGCGGCCTCCCGAATCGATACTCCCACTTAAGAACACTCTCCTTCTTCTCCGCTGGCTATTATCCCAAATCCGCCTTGTCCGTCAGTCTGACTACAGAATCTATCGTACCGTGAAGCTCAAATACGATCAATTCATTCTTGCCTTCCTTAAGCAGCGGGGCGGGTACGTACAGCGTACGTGCCGGCCCTTCCTCCCAATAGCGCCCCAGGTTAAAGCCGTTGAGGAAGACGCTTCCTTTGCTCCACCCGTCCAGACGGAGGAAAGTATCAGCCCGGTCATCAACCTGGAATGTTCCCCTGTAGAAAGCCGGAAGCCGATCTGTTCCGGGCTGCCTCTGTCCGATTAGCGTTTCGAAGGCAAGTCCCTCCAACGAATCCAGGGGCAGCGGATAGATCGTCCAATCGTATAGAAACTGGTTGTCCAGCCTCACGCCCTCGGTGATGCCTTTGGCATCACGCATCAGGGGGCCATAATTAACCCGTCCCATATTTTCAACCAGGATGTCAAGCCGGACGCCGTCCGGCGGAACTTCGAGCGGGAGGGCGAGCGGATTCCAACGCTCCACCGCACCGGCATACATGCCGTCCGCGAATACGAGCGCCCGATCGCGCACCTCTTGAAGCATCAGCTGCATCCCGCTTCTCGGCCCGGTTATGCGCGTTGAATATAAGATAAAGCCGTATTCTTGACCAACCGTCTCCATCGGGTCCGGGCATGTCCGCCCAATCGGGGATGACAGGCGGTCCAGCTGATCGAACAATCCGGCAGTTTGGTCCAACCGGACTTCTCCATAGGCCCGCTTGGGGACAGGCTCGGGCAATTGCAGCTTGGGCAGATCCACATAGCGCTCCAGCACTTTTCGCACGGCATAAAATTTTTCCGTCGGCTCCCCCGACTCGTCCAGAAGGGCGTCGTAATCGTAGCTGTTCACCGTCGGCTCATACTGCTTGATATGGTTGGCGCCATTGTAGAAGCCGAAATTCGTGCCGCCATGGAACATATAGAAGTTAACCGAAGCTCCCTCCCGCATAATGTCCTCGAATACCTCCGCCACCTCCGGAGCCGGGCGGGACTGATGCTTCTCCATCCAATGATCGAACCAGCCGATCCAGAATTCCATGCACATCAAGGGACCATCCGGTTGATACTCGCGCAGCTTGCGGAAGGCTTCCCCCGCCCGGGAGCCGAAATTGACCATCCCGAGCACGCCCTCGACCATTCCGCCCTGCAGCATATGGTCCTCCGGTCCGTCCGATGTGAACAGCAGCACGTCCATGCCGCGCTTGCGCATGGCATCCCGGATATATTCCAGGTATTTCTTGTCGTTGCCGTAGCTTCCGTACTCATTCTCGACCTGCATCGCGATAATCGGCCCGCCGTTCGTACTTAACAACGGCTTTAAGCGGGGCAGAAGCTCGTCGAAATAAGCATCCACCTTGTCCAGATAAGCCTTGTCGAAGCAGCGCAGCCGCATGCCGGCGTCCGCCAGCAGCCAGGCAGGCAAGCCGCCGAACTCCCATTCCGCGCATATATAGGGGCTTGGCCGCACGATCACATGCAGCCCCAGCTCCCCCGCAAGCCGGATGAAATTCTCGATGCCGGCGATGCCTTCGAATTGGAATTGGCCTTCCTTCGGCTCATGCAGATTCCACGGCACGTAGGTTTCCACCGTGTTCAATCCGCAGGCCTTCAGCTTGAGCAGCCGGTCCCGCCAATACTCGGGAACAACGCGAAAATAATGGATCGCCCCCGACAAGAGACGGATAGCCTTGCCGTCGAGGACAAATTGATTCCCTTCTACTCCGAAAACAGCCAATTCAGCACACCCTTCCCTCTTATCTGTTCTTTATTATCCTTTCACTCCACCCAGCATCATGCCTTGCGTGAGCCTCTTCTGGAGCAGCGCGTATACCAGTATCGTCGGTACGAGGACGATGACCAGCCCGGCGAACAAAGAACCCCAGTCCGTGGCATACTGCTGGATCTGCATCAGGTTGGACAGGCCGATCGGGATTGTTTTCTTCACGTCGTCCGTTATGAAGGTCATGGCCAGCACATATTCGTTCCAGAAATCGAAAAAACTGAATACGATCAAGGTAATGATTCCCGGGCGGGCCATCGGGATAATGACCTTGAACAATGTGCCAAAATAGCCGCAGCCATCGATCATGGCCGCTTCTTCATAATCATGCGGAATGGATTTCATGAATCCCGTCAGCAGGAAGACGGAGAAAGGCAGACTGCCCGTCGCGTAGACGGCACTGAGCCAAAAACGGTTGTTAAGCATATTAAGATCATTCATCATCAGGAAGAGCGGTACGATAATATACACGCCGCCGATGAACAAGCCAGCCATGTAGAAGTTGGTCAGGAAAGAACGGCCGCGGAAATTCATCCTTCCGAGCACGTATGCCGTCGGAACAGCCGTAAACAGCAGCACTGCCATCGACATGGCGACGACGAGCACGGAGTTGACCATATAGTCGCCAATCCTGGCCGTTGTGAACGCCCTTGCGTAATTACCGAAATGAAGGGCGGAAGGAAGGGACCATGGACTTTCCATGACCTCGGCATTCGTCTTGAATGAGGCGAGTACGTTCCAGACTAAAGGGTATAAAACGATCAAAGCCTGCAGGATCAGGAAGATGCGCAGCACAAGCTTGCCGATACCCCTGGATGATTGACTTCTTGCCTGGACGGTCGAAGGATAAGCGGACATGTTTAGTTGGATCCCCTTTCCGTTAATTTGTTGCTGATCATGGCAAGCAGAAGCGAAATAACGAAAATAAACACGCCGATTGCCATGGCATAGCCGAAATTCGAGTTCGTAAACGCCTGGCTGTACAAGTAGGTCATCACAACTTCCGAATGGCGGTCCGGACCTCCGGCCGTCATAATGGACACGATGACGAAGCTGATCGAGAGAACGCCGTTGATGCTGAATACAATCGTAACGCGAATGATCTCCCAAAGCATCGGAATGGTGATATAGAAAAATTGCTGGATTCGGGTCGCGCCGTCCAGGTCCGCTGCTTCATATAAGTCGGGAGAGATGCTGTCAATCCCGGCCATGTACATGACCATGTAATAACCGGCCGCCTGCCAGATGAGCGTAACTGCCAATGCCCAGAGCACCGTGCGGGAGTCGCCAAGCCATGCCATCGCCCAATCGCTCAGGCCGAGGATTTCAAGACCGGAGTTGACGAATCCCATCGTGGGATGATAGATGAACGACCACAGAATGGCGATGACGACGAACGACAGAATGCTCGGGAAGAAAAAGACCGTACGGTAGAAGCTGATCTCCTTCAGCTTCGATTGCGTCAGCAAGGAGGCGTTGACTAGCGCAATAAGAAGCGTGAGCACCGGTACGATAAGCATCAGGAAGCCCGTGTTGCGGAGCGCGAGCAGGAAGGTATCGTCGTGAAACATATCCACGAAATTTTTCATGCCGATGAATTTCATATCGTCGCCGACGCCGGTCCAACGAAACAGCGATTTATGGAAGATCTGAATGGCCGGATATACTTTGAACAGGGAAAATAGCGCCAGCCCCGGAATCAGGCAGGCTGCGATGAAAAGCCCCCGTCTCGTTTTCATGCTCATATTCATGGATTAAAGCCTTCCTTTCTGCCCTCAAGATGCAGGAAAACCTGCCGGGTTCATCCGAACGCGCGGCAGGTTTCCGGAAAAATAGGAGCCTTATTATTGATCTCCGTTTTCTTTCAACTCAGTTTGAATGTTGGTGTAGACCTTGTACAGCTGGTCACTGTACTCATCAAGGCTAAGCTGCTTGTTCATAATGGATGAGATCGGCTTGTAGATTTCGTCGCTCGGGTTGTATTTGCTTCCTTTGGCTACCGATCTGAATGCACCGTTAACCGTACCCATTCCGCTATCGACCGCTTTATACACATTGTAAGTCGATTCGGAAATAAATGCCTTCGCCATGTCCGGAGCGCCTTTGACGGCCAGCACCCCTTTCGATTTCTCGGCGTTCAGCTTGACGCTTTTGTCGCTATACAGGTATTTCAGGAATTCTTTAGCCAGTTCAGGGTTTTTCGCTTTTGCCGGAATGACCAGCTGCTCAACGTTAGTCAATGCGATCACGGGCTTATCCGCCTGGAAGGCCGGCACTCCAAGGAAGCCGAACTGGAAGCCGTCCTCGCGTGGCGCATCTTTCATTTCATCCTCAAACCACGTTCCGTTCGGAATGAACATGGATTTGCCCTGCATGAACGCCGTCTGCGATTGCGTATGATTCAACGCGATCGTACCCTTCATCAGCGCGTTATCCTCATTTGCGATTTTCTCGAGCACACCCCAAACCTGCTTGAAGGTATCGCTTTTCCAAAACTCGGGATCGAAGTTGTAGAACTGGTCGAGCGCTTCCTGACCTCCGACGCTGTAGATAGTAGGAACGATCATCTCTTCAAGATAACCGGGATATAAGCCTTGATAAGTAAAGAGCTCGCGGCCGTTTTCCTGGGCAGTGGCATTAAGCGCGAAAAACTCGTCCCATGTCTTTGGAGCCGCAATGCCTTTTTGGTCGAATAAGGCTTTGTTGTACCACAGGCCCATAACGCCATAGTTGTAAGGCGCCATGTACACTTTTCCGTCGCCGTATGGAGAGCTCGACCTGGATTCCAGTACGCCCGGCAGGATCTTGTCCTTGAGCGGCGCTCCTCCGTCCTCTCCAGGGCTGTTGAATACGTCGCTAAGATCGGTAAGCGCTTTGTCTTTAATTAATCCGTCAAGGATCGGGGTATTATCGCTGCCCGCAATATACATGAAATCGGGCGGGTTGCCCGCGACGATCTTCGGCCGGACAAGCTCGGCGATTTTCGGGCTTGCGGTAATGGTAATCTTCGTACCCGGATAGTCGCTCATGAAATCCTCAGCAATCGTATCCCAGTATTCCCGGCCGTAACCGCCCTGGAACACGGCAACGTTCAATTCGGTATTTTCGAATTGCTTCCCGCCTTCAGAAGAACTGTTCGCCGTGGATGGCTCATTAGCTGTGGAAGACCCGCCACTCGAATTACCGTTGTTCGAACCGCATCCTGCCAATATCGAGAATGCCGTGATGGATGCAGCAATCGTCATTAACCATTTTTTGTGTTTTATTTTTATGACCCCCTCATCCTGTGTTGGTATTATTATAAGCTCCAAGGGATTCCGCACAAATGAACAAAAGACATGATGTTCATGGATAATTTTCATCCTGACTCTCCATCGTGAAGACAGGAACTGGACATTTTGTCGATGGCATTATAGGATCGTACAGGAATCCGGCTCCCGGCCCGCTTCCTACTTCACATGCTTCGGTGCGATTCCATAACGCTTTTTAAACAGGCGGTTAAAGTAGAACGGATCGGGAATTCCGACCTCGATGGCCGCCTGCTTGACCAGATATTTGCCGGATGCGAGCATCTCGTAGGCCTTGACCATGCGAATTTCGTTAAGGGTGGTCAGTATGCTCTGTCCGGTCTCTGCTTTGAATACCTGGCACAAATACGGCCCGGACAAGTTGACATGGGCGGCAACGTCCGCAATGGAAACCCGATCCGAATAATGCTTCTCCAGATAGAGCAGCGCTTCTCTCACTTCTTCCCGTGCGCCAGGCAGCGCCGGAAACTTCCCAATGGATTCGGAGACTTCCTCGGCAAGCTCCCGGATCGTTTCCATCAGCTGTACGTCCGTATCCGCTGCTTCCACCTTCTTAAGCCACGGCTTCTCGTCCCAGGCATAACGGATTCCGAGCTCCTCCGCGTTGGCCACGCTCCATATGCCTCCACTCAAAGCCCGTTTCAGCACGCGGGGATGGATATGCCGCTCGGCTGCAGTCTCGACAAGTCTCATTGCGCTCTCCGTCCATAGATCGATCGCGCCGCTATTCGGCTTTCGCAGGCTGTCGCGCAGCCTGGCCTCCGCACCCCGGAATTCCTCGTCATCTTCTATCGTGGCCAAGCGGTTCGAAATGCCCCCTATTCTCGGCTGCGAATAGAAAAGCAAGCCCTCCGCCTGCCGGTTCCGGCTCATTTCTAGAGAGAGCTCCTCCACTCCCGCTGCCACCGCTGCATAGACCACACCGATCCGCACGTTGTAATACATAGTGACCAGGCTCATCATCCGGCGTGCCAGCTCTTGCGGATCAGCGGAGAGCTGGTCTGTCTGATAAGCGGTGACCAGAAGGAACCGCAGTTGACCGGTGCGAATGACATTCGTCCAGCGGTTGCCCGGAAACAAGCCGTCCGCCAGCTTGACCAAGGTCTCCTGGAAGCCGCCCGACTGGCGGAGCCCCCGTTCATCGCCGTGCAGCAGGACGACGAACGAATAGATGCGCAGCCCTTGTTCCAGAGAGAAATCCTCTTTCGCATGGGCGGGCAGCCGCAGCGGCAGCCCGGCTTGAACCGAATCCATTTCCTGAAGCATCGTGCGGATCCGATCCTGTGTCCCGGAATGGCTTGCAGAGGCTTTCGGCGCAGTTTGACGCTTCGCCCTTCTGCCATCCAGCTTCGAGGCCATCTCCTCCAGCGTCTGCATGAAGCTCTCTGTCTTCAGCGTCAGCTTGAGCATGTAGTCGTGCGCCCCGCGTTTCAGAGCCTCCCGTACGAGATCAAAATCGTTATAGTTGCTCAGTACGAGCACTTCCCCGTCGAACCCTTCGGCAGATAGCCGTTTGATTAGCTCCAGTCCATCCATTTCCGGCATCTTGATATCCGTAATAATAATATCCGCGCCCGTCTTATGGGCCATCTCCAGGGCGGTCAAACCGTTGGCGGCGGAACCGGCATAGGCGAAGCTCTCCCATTGGATTAACGTTTTGACGGCATGGCGGACGATCATTTCGTCATCCACAATAAGTATCTTATACATGTTCCTGACCTTCCTTCGTCAGAATAGGCAGCGTAATAATGGTTTCCGTTCCTGTGTTAACCTCGCTCCGGGTGATCAATCCGTATGCGGTTCCGAAATGGATGCGGATCCGTTCATCCACATTGGCCATTCCTATCCCGGACAGCTTGGCATGCGACTTTTCCCGGGCCTGTACATCTTTCATGTCAAAGCCTTTACCGTCATCCTCAATCCTTATCCGAAGGAAAGGACCATCCTTGAAGCCCTCTACTTTGATACCTACTCTTCGTCCGTCCTCGCTTCCCGCGTGAAGAATGGAATTCTCGACGATGGGCTGCAAAATGAATTTGGGTACCAGGCAGGTGTACAGCTCTTCATGGCTCATTCCGCAGGAAAGCTTGAACGAATCCCCATATCGGATGCGCTGAATCGTTGCGTAGTGAAGCAGGTTCTCTATTTCGCTCTCCAGCGGAATAAGCTCTTCCTTGACGAGAATCGTATTGCGCAGCAGCTCGGACAAGGATTCGATTCCCTGCTTGACGGATTCGTTGCCGCTCATCATAGCGCTCCATTTTAACGAATTCAGCGTGTTGAACAGGAAGTGCGGATTGATCTGCGCCTGGAGCATCTTGAGCTCGGCATCCCGCTTCGCCTGCTGCCCGGTCTTGACCTGATAGATCAGGAGCTTAAGCTGCTCAACCATCCTGTTGATCGTCTCTGTCAGCTTGCCCATTTCGTCCGGGTGCGACGTCCCGATCTTGGTCTCCAGCTGGCCAAGGCGAATCTGGTTCGCGTACTGCAGCAGGGATCGCATGGGACTGCTGATGCTGAAGTAAATCCACAAGGCCAGCATGCCGGAGAGCAGCAGCGTGAGCAAGCAGATAAATACGATGTCACCCCGCATTTCGGATAATTCCGACACGAGAAAAGCGTGGGGGACCAATCCGATCAGGTACCAGTCCGCAGACCGGATGTAGCTGCTCACCACCAGCGTCTTCTTTCCGCCAACGCGGGCATAGAAGGCTTGCTCCTTGAATTGCCCGGTTACCTTGTCGAATACTTCGCTCTTCTCGAACAAGGTGCCCTGGGGAATTTCCGGGGATACGGAGGACACGACCATTCCGTTCGCATTGGAAATGTAGATGCTGCTGCCCGCTCCCAAATCGACTTGTCTATATGTATTTCTGGAGAACACCTTCTCATCGATCAGAATAATGAGAAATCCGAGCCGCTCATTCATATTGTCTTCCGCGTAAATCATCCGGCTGAGCGCAATCCTATTCGTCCCCCGATTGGAGCGGATATACGTCCAATATGCATTGCCGGGCGACGTGTCGACAGCTTCCGCCAGCTTGTTCAGCTGATTGTCCGGGTACCATTCGTAGCCCAAATCGAATACCGTTTGTCCGTCGTTCGTGAGGATGACCACGTTGGATAAATTGCTCAGACGGAAAATTTGCTGACCCAACTCATTTTTAATCCGGGTCTGAAGCCCGTTTTTCTCATAGTCGGTCATTGTCCCGAATGCCGGCAGGCCGCTTTGAATCGATCCGTTGATAATAATGCCTTCGCTCAAGGTTTCATACTGCTCCAGCTCACGCTTGGCGTTCTGGGCCAGTTCCGTGAGTACTTGCACGGAGGAGGCGCTGAGCTTGCCCGAAATCGATGCTTCATACTTCATATTGGAATACAGGGCAACGAATAAAACCGGCAAAAGGGAGGTAATCAGAAAAGCCGCAAGCAGCCGGTGCTTGATGGAGAGCCGCCTGAGCAGCGGTGAGGAATTCCTGAAACTTGAATGATGGAGTCCTTCGGACACAGATGGCACCTTCTCTGTTGTGTATGGATTAATTATTAAGATTATCAGTTGGGTTGCGCATTGACAAACACTTTTTCCCCCGATTTTCTCTTGTAATTCAACTTGAGCTTGCGGATATACCGCGGTTTTTCCATGGTCAAAGCTGAACAAAGAGTGCATATGCCACAGATACGTGACACATGCACTCTTATTGGTCCCCTATCCATTTCAGCCTTTCACACTGCCCAGGACGATCCCTTTCACAAAATACCTCTGGAGGAAGGGATAGACGAGTAAGATCGGCAGCGAGCCGATGAAGATCTGTGCCGCCTTGAAGGTACGGTTGGACACGTCCGCCATCGCGGCAGCCTGGTCAGCCGTCATATTCGACAGATTCTCCTGTACAATGACGGTCTGCAGGTAACTGGATAACGGGTAATTGTCCGGTGAATTCATCAGGATCAAGCCGTCGAACCAGGAATTCCAGTGGCCCACAATCGTGAACAGCGTAACGGTGGCCATCGCCGGCAGAGACAATGGCGCATAGATGCGCCACAGGCTGGTCCAGTAATTCCCGCCATCCATGAAGCAGGACTCCTCAAGCTCACGGGGCAAGCCCCTGAAGAAGTTCAGCAGCAGGATGACATTAAACACCGGCACCGCGCCAGGAATAACGAGTGCCCAGATATGGTCGATGAGTCCCGTATCCCGAATCGTCATATACCAGGGAATCAAGCCGCCGGAGAAGAGCGTCGTAAATACAAAATACCAGGCAAAGGCGGTGCGAAATCTGAACTGGTGGTTTTCCTTGGACAACGGATACGCCACCAGCAGGGTCAGGAGCATACTGATTGACGTTCCGAGCACCACCCGCTGCACCGTCACCCACATCGATATGAGGAATTGCGGTTTATTTAATACATACTCGTAAGAGCTCAGCGTGAATTGAACCGGCCATAGCTTCACCAGCCCCGCGGTAGCCGCGCCTTTGGAGCTTAAAGAAACCGCCAATATATGAATGATGGGCAGAAAACACAGCAGCGCCAGCCCAATCAGCATCACATTATTGACAGTGAGAAACAGTTTGCGTCCTGGTGTGTCATGATGCATAATGCTCCCCCCTATCAAAATATCCGGTAGTTGGCTAATCGCGATGCCAGCGCATACGATGTCAAAATAAAGACCAGGGAAATGACTGATTTGAATAACCCGATTGCCGTCCCCACGCTGTACTGCGCACCTTGCAGACCAATACGGTAGATGAAAGTATCCAGGATATCCCCGCTCTCGTAGACCATCGGGCTGTACATATTAAAAACCTGATCGAAGCCGGCATTCAGGACATTGCCCAAGCTCAGTGTCGACAGCAGAATAATAATCGGCAGCATGCCCGGCAGCGTTACATGCCATGTCTGCTTCCATCTCCCCGCCCCATCCACGGTCGCCGCTTCATACAAGGAAGGATCGATCGAAGTCAGGGCGGCGAGATATACAATGGTGCTGAAGCCGAATTCCTTCCAGATATCTGTCACTACAAGCGTATAGGGAAACCAAGTATTACTGCCAAGGAAGAAGATTGGCTCGATCCCGAGCAGCCCTAAGATCTGATTGAAAATCCCTGTAGCGGGCGAGAGAATATCAATAAATATCCCGCCCAGAATGACCCAGGACAAGAAATGCGGCAGATAAATCAATGTCTGCACACCGCGTTTCACCAATGTGCCGCGTACTTCATTTAACAGAAGCGCGATCATTACAGGAACGATGAGTCCCCCGCCAATTTTCATAAAGGCAATAAACACGGTATTCCAGATGACCTGCCAGATGTCAGGGAGGGCAAATAAATATGTGAAATTATCCAGCCCCACCCACTCGGATCCGAACAGGCCTTTGAAGGGCGTAAACTTCTGGAAGGCCATAACAATCCCCGCCATGGGCCAGTAAGCATAGATAAATACGATTATGCATCCAGGTAGAATCATAAGATAGAGCGGCCACTGCCGCTTCAGGCTTTGTCCAAGCATGGCAATCCTCCTAGCTGTGCGAATTCTGCTCTCTTCGCTGATGGCGTCCTTCCTTTGTTGAACTGTCCAGCAGGCCGCTATAAGAAAGAAAAGCTCCTAATGGAGCCTCTCTTCTTGAATATCATCGGGTTACTTGCCTGCCTTCCATTCATTGACTTCCTCCGTGATCGTATCTCCGCCAAGCTTCTTCCAGTCCGCTACAAACTTGTCGAATGCTTCAATGGGAGCCTCTCCGATAATAATCTTGGTGAACGTCTCCTCCTCCATCCGGTCCAGCGTGGCTTTCTTCTCAGCCATCGTCTCGGTTGGCGCGCCTACAAAGCCATTGCTGAGCACCTTATGGTTGTCATTAAGCGTCCGCAGCTGCTTCATGGAGCCCTCCGGCCCGCTTGCTTTGTAGCCGGACCAACCTGCGGGATTGCTGCCATCCAGAAAACCTTGAAATTCCTTGAACATGATTTTGGTTTCGGCGCTTGAAATATCTGCATCGCTGCCGTTCTCCAGGGCCTTCTCCAGCTCCTCCTGACGAATCAAATCCTTGTTTGGATTCACAACCTCTACCAGGGAGTATTTATTGACGCCAATGGATTCGTCAGCCGTAACGACCTGTCCGTATGTATCAAACTCTGCTTGCTCACTGTATAATTTCTCGTAATACAGGTTGGCCAGTTTCACGATGACCTCAGGATTGCTGTAATCTTTCTTCATGACATAGTAATGGGAGACCGAGAACGGCATCTGCACCGTGGCTTCCCCTCCGTCTACAGAAGGGATCGGATAGGATACCCAATCAACAGCATCATTCTCCTTCACCATGTCCCAGAATGGCCAGGCCGGGTACCAGCTTGGTCCAATGATCATCCCGATCTGATTGCTCGTGATGGATTCGAATACCTTGACGGTATCCTTGACGCCAAACTCGGGATCGATTAGCTTGGCTTTGTACATCTCCTGAAGCTTGACCAGCGCCTCCTTCATCTCTGGCTGGATACTGCCGTACTGCAGCCCGCCGGAGCCATCCTCCACCCAGATCCGCGGATAACCGCCGTATCCGTTGAACAGTCCGATGGAGCTGGCGTTACTGCCTATATCCTTGGTCAAGGCAATCCCATACTTCCCTTCTTTAGCGAAGGCCTCAGCAATTTTCACCACATCATCCATGGATTTTGGAGCTTCCAGCTTCAGCTTCTCCATCCAATCCTGCCTCACCCACAGCAGCGGAGCCGAGCCACCAATTACAGGCTGGGTGGATGGAATGGCCAGCAGCTTGCCATCAAAGGTGGCCGATGACAAGGCATTGGCATCGATGTTCATGACGGCCTTAAGATCATCACTGGCATACTGATCGAACGCTCCGGTCAGATCAGCCAGCTGGTCCGCATCTGCGAGCTGGCGCAGTTGAATCTCATTGACCTGCATGAAGTCCGGCAAGTCGTTGGATGCAATTGCAATATTGAGCTTGGAATCGTACTGCTCACTGCCCGTTACGATCCATTTATAGTTCACGTTGATGCCCATTTCCTTGTACAATTTGCTCCATACATTGCTTTCAATATCATCACCCTGCGGAAACTTGACCTCTTCTCCGACATATCGAACCGCATCGATGGTAATCGGCGGATCATAAGCTCCAAGAGGACTCGTGTCCGCGCCGGCTTCTTCCTGACCTGACGGCTGATTACCAGCCGGCTCGGCCGCCTCTCCCCCGCTCCCGTTACCATTGTTTGAGCTGCAGGCGCCAAGAATAAGAGCGAACATGACTGTGTAAACAAGCAGCATCATGATACCTGACTTCTTCCTGTTCATTCGCGTCACCCTCCTGAATTTATAACTGCTCTTTCTCTAAAAAGTATAGATGACGGCAAGTTGAGGCATCTACTTCAATCTTTTGACTTTACTATCTTTTGTTTACGTATTTATCATCTCCCGGTATTCCTGAGGGGTAATCCCGGTCGCTTTCTTAAAAAAACGATAAAAATACGGAGGTGAGACGAAGCCGACAGCCGCAGCGATCTCATGAACCTTATCATTCGTCTCCTGCAGGAGCTGCTTCGCCTTGCCAAGACGCGCGCTGTTTATCGCTTCGGATAATCCTTCACCGGTAACTTGCTTATAGAGTCTGGACAAGTAAGACGGGTTGTGGCCTACGGCCTCCCCGATATGAGTCAGGGACAAGTCTCCGGAGAGATGCTCATCGATTAACAGCTTCACCTTCTTGATGACCTCATGCTGCTGCTCATCCTTCCCTTTCTCCTGCGTAGAGAATATGACAGCCGTCAGCTCCTGCAAATAATCCGCAGCCTCGTTCCATGAGCCATGCCCGTCATGGCGCGTCAGCTTGTCCAGATCGACGAGATGTCCATTCTCTCTTGCGCTGTAGGTCTCTATCGATGATATATAGGGGAGGTACAAGGAGACCAGACGATAATAGAGCATCATATTAAACAGATGATCGGTCTGCTCCGCCCGAAAGGAGGTGCTCAGCATATGGGACAGCGTGTAATCGAAATCCTCTCTCTCCCCGTTGTCCAGGCAGGAGCGCAGCATATTCAGCCTCTTCTCCGATAATTGCATACGCTCCGGCTTATCCTTCTCATTCGCCGTTTGCTGCTGCGGATTCCCGGTGAGAAGGGATTCCTCCCCAATACCAAGACCGCTGCTGAGCAGCAGCTTGAGCCTCTCAAACGAGTAAGGGAGCTGCCCCCAATCCACCCATTCGCTGGCGGCAGCCAATGAGATTTTGAGATGATCCAGCGTTTTGCAGACCTGCTGGATCTGCTCCAGCGTACCGTGAATGAATCGCATCGCCCGTTCCTGCACCTGCTCCTTCGAGTCTTCTTCCAAAGAGGAATCATGCTTGACCTGCAGCAGCCACACGATCTTGGAACGATCATATTCCAGATGCATTAATGAAATGCTTGGACTAAGCAGCTCCTCCACAACATTCTGAATCATGTAGAGATACAGAGAACGGGATGTAGGCGTATTCTCCCTAAACTGATCGACGCGGCAAATCAGCAGCATACAGGGACGGTCAAAACGCAGCTCCATCTCCACTTCAGCAAACCATCTCTTCAGATCCTTCAGGGCAACGGAGTCCCCTTCGAGCAGATCCATCAGATACTGCTTCTGCAGATAGGGCAAGGCTTTTTTCGTTTGCTCTGCGGCTCTCTCGAGAACGCTGTCCATCGCCCTCTCCTCATCAAGCAGCTGCAGCGTCCTCTCGAGGGCCAGAAGAACGGTATCATTCCCCTCGGTCTTCAAAATATAATCCACGCTTCCTGCGCGGAACGCTTCCTGAATATAGTCAAAGTCATCATAGCCCGTCAGAAAAATCACTTTGCAGTGCGGCCACTGCTTCTCAATCTCCTTCTGCAGCATAAGTCCATTCAGCCCTGGCATCTTGATGTCCGAGAGAACAATATCGATCTTGACTCTTCTGAGCCATTCCATGGCCTGGGCCGAAGAGGCCGCCGTGTAGATTTCAAGCTCCAGATGCTCCGCGTCTGCGCATAAGCTGGCCAAACCTCCAACGATGAAGGGTTCATCATCCACGATCAATATTCTATACATCACGCACCTCCGGGCAGAATTATTTTGACTTGCAAGCCTCCAATTGGACTCCTCGAGAATGCCAAGCCTCCAGTATGGCCATACTTCAGCTGCAGCCGGCGATGGACATTATACAGTCCCGTCGTTTCACCCACATCCACTGGCTGCTCCAGCTTTTCTATCATGAGGTTCAATGTCTCATCCGTTAATCGCTCGCCGTTGTCATCGATGGAGATATGCAGCTGCCCGTCGATCTCTGTCATCCCGATGGCAATTTCTCCTCCCCTCTCCTTCTCTTCGAGTCCATGTCCATAGGCATTTTCCAGCAAGGGCTGGAGAATGAGCAGGGGCACCTCGCGATGCTCCCATCCGGGAGGGACGGCATCCCAGCTGGCGGCAATCCGTCTCTGAAACCGGATGGACTGAATATCTGCATAGGACTTGGCATGCTCCACTTCCGCAGAGAGGGATACCTCATCCGAGGCATTCCTGGTGATGAATTTGAAATAAGAGCCCAGATGCTTCGTAAACAGCACAATATGGTCAAAATCATACATCTGTGCCATCTGGTGAAGGGTGAAGAAGCTGTTGTACAGGAAATGCGGGTTGATCTGCGCCTGCAGCTGCTTGAGCTCCGAGCGCTGCGAGCGGATTTTCTGCTCATAGGCTTCCTGTATGAGAATCCGAATGCGCCGAACCATCTGGTTGAACTGTTCATACAGATAGCGAAATTCATCCTCGTGACTGTGGTGAAGCTCAATCTGCTGCAGGTTATTCAGATCCATCTTGCGGAACGTCCGCACCATCCGATGCAGCGGTTGATGAATGCGGTTGTAGATCCAGTAGGAAAAAATAATAATGACAAGCAAGGAGAACCCTGATAGACCAAAGAAGATGACCCGATGCTTGGAAAGCGGTCCCAAAAATTCATGGGCAGGCACATAGACAATAAGAACGGTATCCAGATAAACGGATTTCTCCATATTGATCCAATAACGCGTCCCCTCAAATTCCAGCTGGGTCTCATAGGAGGAGAAGTCTGTCGACATTTTCTCATTCAGCTCAGCCGCAATCTGCCTTGCCGATGCTTCTGACCCATCGTTCCACACCGACAGGCTCGAGTCGATCCCCACCAGCGCCGCACCGCCTCCGCCAGCGCCGACCAGTTTGTCCAGCGAATCCTGCAGTTTGCCCCTATTAAGCTCGGTTAATATCGCAAAATTCGGCGCTTTATTTTTACGGGGGTAATCCGGATAGACCGTCCCCATCTGGAGCCTGCCATTCCATTCCACCAGAACACCATCCGATTTGCGCTCCAATGCATCGATCTGCTCCTGCGGTAGCGCCGTTAGATAGGAGGTCTCCTGGATCGTCTTCTCGATTAACGGGATGTAGGCCTCCGCCGTGGTGATATATTGATTGGAGCTTTTCAGGAGACGCATCTTGTTCTGAATCCGGTCAAAGGCCTGGTAGTATTCCAGACGGGACATGGCCGGCGCAATCGTACTGAGCTTCTGCATGTCGCTGTCCTGCGACAAGTCATGGATCAGCAGATCCGTGCTGCGTAGCTCCTGCTCGAAGGTGTGCATGAAGAAATTCGAGCGTGCGCTTAATGACTGTGAGATTTCATGCTTGACACTTTGCGATCCCAGCTCATTCATGAAGATACCGGCGATGTACATCGGAACAATGGCGAGCAGGAAGCCGCCGACCAGCTTGGCGAAGATCGAACTCATGATTATCCGCATCATCGCTTTCATTATTTTTTCCCCCTGTTCTTTTATTCAAAAAAAAAGCAGACACGCCTTGTTCCGCGCAACCGCTTTCTCACTTGTATGGCATGTAGCTGCTGCAGCGTCTTTCTGGTTATTCTATGGATACCATACTTCCTCCTGTCATAATGCCGCTAATTTTTAAGTTTTTGTTAAGCGGAGCAATTGCGGCTCTACCAAAAAATACATCAATTTCTTCTGCAGGAATTCTTATCTAAATGATTGTTCCCATGACCCTTTATAATTGGAACAATCATGTTCCTGGATATCTCAAACTTTTTTTTGGAATCTGTCGATTTTACCCTATCTCATTCGTTGTCTTCATAGAGGCTGACAAGACAGTCCAAACCAAGGGATGAAAGGATGTTATGAGATGGCAAAACACACCACTTATATTATGTCGGAGGACGCAAGAGCTCAAGCTGAGTTCTACACTCATGCGCTCGGTGGAGAGATTCTGTCCGTTATGACGCATGAGCAGCTTCCTGAAGCAAGGGAAGAGCTCAAGGACAAAGTCGTTAACTTGAGTCTGATGGCAGGAGGAATTAATTTCTTAATGTCCGATTCCGTATTTGAGCCGATCATTCGGGGAAACGCCATAAATTTGAGTCTCGAGTTTCCAACAGAAACCGAAGCCCGCGAAGCCTTCGATAAACTGGCTGAGGGCGGCAATGTGAAGTGCCCGCTTGAGCCGGCATTCTGGGGAGCCTTATTCGGACAAATCGAAGACAAGTACGGCATCATGTGGATGATCACCACCGCGGAACCGACTGCCTGAAGATACAAGCAAGCGCAAAAGCCCTCCCGAAAATAATATCGGGGAGGGCTTTTTGGGGGTTCGGCGTTTATGCGTAACTCACGTTAGATCGTCATTGATAGCTTTTATATTTCCAAGAGCAGGATATTCAGCTTATACCTTGAAAATCATTTACCCGCCGCCTCTATTTTGTCAATTCTTCAAATCATTGTCCATAATTCTTTGCAATCGATTTGCACCCCATTCAATGTCATAGCCCACTTCTTTAAGAATCACTGTATTGTATATTTCTTCTAATCCAATGCGGAGCATATAGCAATAGATTCGTTCTTTGGACTCGGGAGACGCAATATACCGTTGAGTAATTTGTTGAACAAGCGGCTGAAGCTTATCTTCATTCCAGAACAAGATATTTGCCTTGTCATACAAATGGTCTCCATATAACGCAAGACTCCAATCTATAATTCCTGTAATTTGATCGTCTTTTGCCAACAAATTGAATGAGCCCAGATCCCCATGAACCATATTTTTTTTCTTTAATGTGACACTGCTAATATGAACCTTTAGTTCCTGAATGGCATTTCTTACTACTTCCGAGTCTAATCCATTATTCTCCAAGGCCGACCAATTATAAATATTTTCGTTATAGACTGCCTTAATAAAATCTAACCACGAGGGATAAGTCGCATATCCCGTTTTGTCAAAACGTCCATATCCTTCCGACTCAGTCACATCAACTTTTTCCAGAGCTTCCAAGGTTTTTATTACGGCAGGAACAATATCAAGTAACTCCTGACTGTTTAAATCAAACAATTTGTTTCCTTCTATAAATTTTGAAAAGGAGTAAACAAGCTCGTTCTCAGTCACGTGTACCTCCAACACTTTGCGTACCGGGAGAATGGTATGAATATTTTTATCGATCCATTTTTCCTTTTCATATGCTTCCAAGCTATTTCCTGCCTGGAAAATCAAGCGATTCTCGCCTTCCTGAAAGGAGTAGGTTTGTGAAACCAGCCCGCCGTGAAGCTCTCTAATATTTAATGCAGCGGGATAATGTTTTTTGATCAAAGCCCCAATTTCCACTTCAGCTAACTTCTTTATCATTGGAAACGCTCCTTTAAAAAAGATTTTTCCTAACAGCAATTCGTCTAAGGAGAGCTCATAAATATGGCTTAGCTTAATGATGGAATCAATGTCAGGATAGTTTTTACCGACTTCCCAATTCGACAGCGTTTGTCTTGTGATATTCATCTTTTCTGCTATTTCTTCCTGGGTATATCCTGCTTTGCCTTTAGCTTTTCACCAATATTCATAGCATCTTCTCCTTAAGTAGATTTTCTCATGTCTGATGGAAAAAACCAGCAAGGGATTATTGCTTATTTAATTTTTAAAACCTGAATGGAGACCTGTTACTCAATATTACAATTACCCCATTGAACTGGTTCAACGGGGTCTTTTGCTGCCCACAGGTTCTTCGCACGCATGCCAGTTCAATCTCTTATAACACTTCCTCTAAGCGGTCTGCGGTAACCCTGCAGCGAAGGCTGCCGGTCATCGGCAGCCTTCTTCATGACGCTATCGCAATCCGTACCGCTGAAAGTCTTACTATCATAGGCTTAAGCCGTTTCCCCTAACATTATTCACCATACACTAATCTGTACTTTACCCTTTTAATGAAAGGAGCCTCTTATGAAAATTCCTGTATCCGGATTCGTATTGAACTCCGGAGATGATGACGATACTCATCATTCACACAAGCTTTATATAACGTCTTGGAATGGCAATCCTGTTCATGTTCATTCCTTGTCCGGTATAACTTCTATAAATAACGGACATTCCCATCAATATGCAAGCTGGACTGCCCCTGCCCCAACCGGTGTTCCTCACGTACACGGCTATAATACCGTTACTTCCTTGAATCAAGGCCATACCCACCACATCCAGGGAACTACCGGCCCCGCCATTGCTCTTCCCGGCGGTGGGCATTATCACTTATTTGAGGGGTTTACGACAATAGACGGCAGTCGTCCCCATTCGCATGCCTACAGCGGGCGGACAGGTAATGAAATCAATAGTCGATAAGTTGTTTTCCAAACATGAAGGACATGATCTTGGTTTTTCTCCAATACGTCCTTCATGTCTGTACGATTGACCAGAATACATGGCATATGTTGTTGCCGTAAATCTGCTCGCCATTCACCAAAAGGCTGTTTTCTAACATTTCTTCTTTGGACAGGCTTCTACAGAACCGCTTCTTAGAAAAACCCGGCCTTATTCGTTGGGACATTCACCCGCTCTGGCCGCAATAATGACGGATAAATAATCCTGGATCATTTCCCGGGTAACATTCATTTCGATCAGATATAAGTCTGCCAGTGTTTTCTTAAAATGCAGAAGGGTTTCCCGATCATTCGCTTCTGCAGGAACAGGCGTATATTCCACCAAAAAAACAGTTCTTGCAACATCGTACAAAAAATCTCCGCGGCACACATTCATGAAGTCTATCACCACGGTATCCCCATTAGACAGCAATATATTTCCTGGATGAAAATCACCATGACAAAGCGTATTTCCTTCTTTCAATTTATCCAGGATTTCTAATGCTCCTTCCTGTTCCATTAAATGAGGCGGTTGCGCGTTTAATATATTGGATTTTAAAAATTCCTTGTAATTCGGTACATTACGGGCATTGTTCTGAACGATTGTCCTATGCAGCCTCGCCATATATTCTGCACAGCCCTGAAGGTCGCCTGTTTTCAAAACCCAATCCTGCAGGGATTCGCCCTCCACTCTGTCATAGACAATACCCGTTCGCTCTTCGCAGCTAATAATTTCATATGCCTTTGGCTTTGCAAAGTTCATATCATTAATTGCCTTGGCGTTTTGAAACTCTCTTTCCACCGCATTTTTTGGATAGCCCTGAACGAAAAGCTTAAGCACTGTACCTTCTTCCCATTCATATACAGTTGCCGTATTGCCTTCACCTATTATTCTTCCATATTTCATACATGTCACCCTGCCTTTAATAGCATTAATGGTAGGTAATGTTAAGATTTACTTCTGAGTTCACATCGTCCCGTCGTCTATTATTCACAATACCTCAGCGTCCAGTGATCGGGATCTCTATCAGATTACCAAACTTTCCCAAGAAAAAACAAGCATCCTGTTTAATCCCTCACCTGTAAAGCAACCGCCTCCACGTTTGTTGAAGAGGCAGTTCCAACATATATGATAAGCAATTGTAGGGGACACCTAAACCCCATATGCTGCTCCAACGGACAGCTTCGGGAACAGAATAAGCCAGCTTTCTTGGTCTTATGTTTTTTTTAAAAATCTGGAAAATAGAACCATACGTCGCAATCCCTCACCGTCTTATTGACAATAAAATTAAATTCTTTTAAGGTTATATTCGGATTTAATTATATAAACATACAATATGTTTATTATTGGAAGGGGATTACTGTTCCATGAGTACTTTCGTATTGGTTCATGGATCATGGCACGGAGCATGGTGCTGGGATAAAATTACCCCTTCGCTGCAAAATGCAGGACATCGAGTCATCGCCATAGACTTGCCTGGACATGGATTAGATACAACACCGGTACAAGAGGTTACCTTTAAGGACTACACGAACCGCCTTTGCAGCGTTTTAGACAACGAGTCTAAAAAGGTAATTTTGGTAGGGCACAGCTCGGGTGGATACGCCATCTCCCAGACAGCCGAGTACCGCCCGGAAAAAATTCAAACGCTTGTGTATCTATGCGCGTATCTTCCAAAAAATGAGCAGACCCTACTTCAAATCGCTCAAAGTGAGCAAAAAGATACAACTTCCGAAACGCCTTCTGCCGTTGTGCTTAGCGACGATCAGACGTACATGTCACTCAACGGAGATCTCGTCAAGGCGAGCTTTTATGACGATTGCTCAGATGAGGATGTTCTTTTTGCCAAAGAAAGGATTTGCCTTGATCCGATGGGGCCTTTCATCACGCCTGTCCATCTAACGGACGATAATTTCGGATCGATTCCCCGGGTATATATTGAAACCCTCAAAGATAAAGCGATCTCGATTGGTTTGCAAAGACAAATGTACGCTCAGTCTCCTTGCAAAGAAGTCATCACCATGGATACGGCTCACTCGCCGTTCTTCTCGCAGCCGGAAGTTCTAACCTCTCATTTGAATCATATAGCCCAAACTTCAAACGAGTAGGTAACGGCGCCGGGCATGATCGCACAGCGGCTGGCAGCCCCCCGGTCAGCCCGATCGAATCCGCTGCAGCGCAAAAAGCCGGCTGCTCTGAATAATCAAGGCGCCCGGCCATTATTTGTATGAGAAGGGAATGTCGCAGGATACGGCGTTCCCTCATCCTTTTGAATATTATTAGCGCAGCGCAAGCTCCGCCGCGATCACCACTGGGCAATTCAGAGGCGTGGCTGCAACGCCCATTGCTGTGCGTGCGTGCCTGGCAATATCCTCACCGAATAATTCGGTGAGCAGCATGGAGCTGCCATTCACCACATTGGTCGTTCGATCAAAGCCCGGTGCAGACAGGACAAAACCGTCAACCCGGAGCCAAGCGGCAATATGGTCCAAATCGCCAATTGCGCGTTTAACGCTCCCCAGCATGGCCAGTGTTGCAAGTCTCGCGGCCTCTGTAGCTTGCTCCGGCGTAACCTCGGCTCCTACCCGGCCGAACGGACCGATTACACTGCCGTCAGCCGCTTGCGGGCCATGTCCCGATATATACACCCTATTGCCGTGGACGCGTGCCCATGCAAAGTGGATGCGGACATCCGGCGGAACTTTAGCAGGCTCCGGCAGATACAGTCCCAATGCCTGGATTCGATTTTCAATTTCCATATCTTTAGCTCCTCTCATTTATTGAATATCTTACCATATGCTATTATCTCGTAGTCAAATTAACGAATGCTCCGCGATCTCCAGTGTGTTGTACACTGTTGCCAGCTAATTGCATAGCTTTCAAATCGTTATATAGAAAAAAAGTTATCCCGCAAACGTCTCAAATGAGCGCTAACTGGCATGAAAAAACCTCCAGATTGGAGGTGAATGAGTTATTTATTTTCATAACGTACTAAGCCGTAGTTCATAAAAATACTGCACAATGGGATGCTTTAACTTCATCTTTTCTGTCATGTTTAAAATTCGCTTTTTTCCCACTCGTCTGTCCACCAAAGCTAGAATATTCAATAAGATATCATTGCTCTCTAAGCTTTCCTCAATAGAAGCGGATAAAAACTTATTAGCTACAACGATAAAATTTGATTTACTTAATGATGACTGTGCTGACAAAAGCTCCTTTGCATATTCTGATATTTTTCTACTTCTTGCAATTACTTTTAGACGATCCTCCGGAACTATCCCCTTGGTATCTTTTCTGACCGCTTCAATTTCTTCATTGTTGATAGGAATTTGGATATCTGAATCATTCTTAATTTCCAGCTCCGTCTGATACCATCTGATTAAGGTAGTTATGTCACTCATATTGAGTACGTTCTTTTTATCTACCGTAATATAACAAAGTCCTGCTTTATCGGGTAAATAACGGTAGCTGGTTGCACGGTATTCGACCCTTCCATATAACGCAGGACAGAGAAAACTCTCCAGATGTTGCTTCAATTTGCTCCAGGACATGTATCCTCCTATGTTCTATATTATAAAAATACCTCTATTGAGGCAGTCGCTCTATTATCCATAATACAATAACCAACACATTGATCATACTAAATACAAGCACCTTGCGTTTCTCAATTTTCTTCTGAATTCGAACCCCTATCTCTGAGTATATGTTCGCATGAAAAAAACCTCCCGATGAGGAGGAAGATAGGTGTTTGGAACGCATGTATGGAGCCTTCGTTTAAATGCCTCAGCTGCTTATTTACCTCATTCAATTCCTCTTTAGCATGCGTAATTTTCACATTTGCTCGTTAAGACTTTCTGCACTAGATGGTCATATATTTTACGAATCGTTGCCGCTCCCTAAATTGAAGCCTCACTCACTTTAACTGTCCGTCAACGCCTACCGCTGAACCGTTTGATCGCTTCCTCGGTCACCGGCTCGAAGAGGTTAACGAGGTTGCCGTCGGGATCGCGGAAAAGCACAGAACGGTTCCCCCACGGCATCGTGGTCGGTTCCTTTACCCAATCATCGACAAATGGCTTCAAGCGCGCGTATTCGGCTTCGACATCGTCGACGCGGAACTCGATGATGACAGTGTGATTGTTGGCCGCCACTACGGAACCAGCGCCGAATAGTTGTGCCGTCTGGGAGTGGCCGATTGCCAGGGTGCATGATGGCACAACGAGTTCGGCAAAAACGGGCGCGGGGCGCTCCGCCGAAACACCCATGACTTTCTCATAGAACTCGACGAGACGATCCACGTCGTCGGTAATGATGCGCACAGAAGCGAAATTCACAAGACATCATCCTTCCTATAATAAATAATAGAATACCGTATCATATCGTGGGCCAGAACCAGCGAAGCTTCCTTAAGGGGCATAGTAGCTGTAAAAAACAGATTGGCTATGTCCCCCAACCGATGCAAGACGTACTTCGCATTTATCTCACCACTCCTTTACGTTTACATACCCGATTATAAAACAACGCTACTGACAACGTTATGTCAGTAGCGTTTTAACATTTTTTGGGCTTCCTCACGAATCCAATTTCGGAATGATTCAGGTTCCAATACGATCACACCCGCTCCCCAGCCAAGCACCCATTGCAGCAATTCATCCAGTTGACGAACGCGTAAGACCACATGCAATCCATCTTGATGCTCTTCCATATCCTCCATGTAATGATAGTTCGATTCCTTCACCTTATCTGCGATCTCATGGTTAAATCGAAGGCGAACCCGCAAGTGGCGATCATCCGGAGGGGTATACTCCCTTAAGTTAAAATGCGCCGGTAGTTCGAATCGTTCTTCCAGATCGATAAGTTCGGTCATTCGGGACAAACGGAAATGGCGAATGTCTTGGCGTAGATCGCAACGGGCCACGAGCATCCAAGATCCTTCCACGAGTACCAGGCCATAGGGAGCGACGGTACGATCACTATGGTGATTCCCCTTGGAATCCCCAATCCCTTTCGAATAATGAAATCTGATCTTTCGTTCATCTAATATCGCTCGACGGATCTTTTCGAAATATTCCCTTTCTTTTGACAGCGCGACCCGTTTACCGGGAGAGAGCAAGCGCAGCGTCTTGCGCACACGAGAGGTCTCATTGCGAACGCTCTCCGATAGAATGGCCTCGATTTTCCTCCGAGCGCCTTGAGCCCTGACACGATACTCATCATCAAATCGTTGCTCGATAAAGTCCGTTCCTATAAGCAAGGTTACGGCTTCTTCTACCGTGAAACTGATCGGCGGCAGAAAATAGCCTTTCATCAAAGAATATCCTGTGCCTGGGGCACCTATAATCGGTACGCCCGTTTCACTAAGTGCCTGAATGTCACGATAGATGGTCCGCACGCTGGTTTCGAATAGGTCCGCCAAATCTTCGCCCTTTACCACTTCTCTGCTTTGCAGCTCCAGCACGATGGCTAATAAACGGTCTGTTTTGTTCATTGGCTGCCCCCCCTTGAAACTTAATGCTGTTCACCAAAAACTTGCCATCACTTGTGGCAAGGTTCACCGCGATTTACCTTAACTGCTCGTTTGTCTAATAATACACCTAAGTGTACAGAGACATTAAAATCAATGCATTTGAGCGATACTGTCACATCTCATTTTCGAACCATCAATATTAAGCACGTATGCTGAAACATTCTGACCTGGGATGTTATCTGTTGCAATCCGCTGCAACCTTGATATGACGAGCTCCTGGGTCGCTTAAGCTCTTTACAATTATATAGAATGTTGGCACTATCTGTCAGACCCTTAGCGAGCCACGAACCCCTCTTGCAGCATAGTAGGAATCTGCTCCGTTGTGGTATACAAAGACAGTATCGTAGCGACGATCACAAAAGATGGCCCCGCCGAGCTTTCTAATATTGGCAGGTGTTTTCACCCAACTTGATGTTTTCGTATCGAAATTTCCAAGTTTCTGCAGCTCCCGGTATTGTTCTTCCGTTAAAAGCTCAATGCCCATGGCAGCAGCCATATCAATCGCGTTATTCTCCGGTTTATGTTCTTTCCTTGACTCCAGCCCTTCACGGTCGTAACAAACACTTCTGCGGCCTTTGGGACTTTCCGCTGAACAATCACAAAAAATGTATTCGCCTGTCTCATTATCATGACCAACAACATCCGGTTCTCCTCCAGTTTTTTCCATTTCATTGAGCGACCTCAATTTTTCAATATTAGCTTCAAGCTTTACTAGTATTTTTGTCCATTCAAGACTTTTATGGCGGTTCATGTATTTATCAAAACGGGTTTTCAATGTTCGGAGTAGTTCTTCTTGTTGTTCTGGTGACAACTTTTGTTTATTGCTGACTTCACTTTTCTTGGTCATGTTAGTTTCCCCCTTATTGTTTTTACTTTGTTACATCAATTTTACATTAAATACTTAACGAATTAAACGAAACGTTCGCGATGAACTAACCCCACTGAGCCATCGCCTGCATTCTTCAGCCATTTACTTGAATTGCCGGCCCACGACCGCCGAAGATACCAGATCCCGCCCGAATGAAGTTATCCACTCAGGCGGGATTGAACTGCATATGACGATTGGATCAGTCGATCATTCCAAGCTGATGCAGCGTACGAATGAATACGACCGCCGCCTGAGCGCGTGTCGTTACGCCCTTGGGACTAAAAGTATCCTCGCCTGTGCCTGTCATGATCTGAAGCTTCACCATCAAACGAACGTTCTCCAGATAGGACGCGTCCACACTTCCGATACCCTTGTAGCCGTCCAAGCTCACCCATTCTTTAGTGATCAGCCAGCACCTCTTTAAGGGCAATCGCGGCGGCCAGCATACTCGCCATTTCCTCGCGGGTGAGCGGTTGATCCGGCTTGAAGCTGTTCCCGCTCGCGAAACCTAACAGTCCAAGCTCCTTCGCTGCTGCCAGGACTCCAAAATACCATGCTCTGGATCTACATCGTTATAAAGTTCTATACTGCCGGTGGAGGTGCCCCGTCCCAAAGTCCGGACGAGCATGGCGGTAAACTCCGCTCTCGCTGCGAACAATCGTCCAAGGTTATATATCAGAGAAAGGAATTTTCTTTTGACTGCAGGCGGCTTGCCCATCCCGCCGGCTCGCGCTCCGAGCCGCACACGACTTTATCGAATCAGCTGCATGGCCGGGACAAACAAAGCGCCGCGCATCCGTCTATCCAGGATGCGCGGCGCTTGTCGCTGTTCATTTTTGCGCAGCTGCGACAGGACGCAATGCCACGAACTGAAGCAGCTTAACAGGCTATGAATTGATAAACTGCATATACTCCAGCAATCGTTTTAGCATGACTGCACTTTCTGCGCGGGAGGCATTCTTTTTCGGCGCAAAAGTATGCTCGGTCATTCCCCGCACGATTCCCGTCCCGGTCAGTTGCGCAACGGCATCCCGGGCCCAGCTTGCGATGTCCGTTGTGTCGGCGAACGATACCGAGCCGGCGTCCGCCTTCGGTGATTTCCCTGCGTATGCCATCGCTCTCTCAATCATCGTCACCATCTGCTCGCGGGTGATGGTGGCATTCGGCCGGAATGTTCCGTCCTCGAACCCTCCGATCAGGCCTGCTTGCTGCGCAGTCCCGATCGCCCCGCCATACCAATCCGCCGCATCCACATCCGCGAAAAATCCATCTTCGCCCTCCTCGGGCAAGCCGAGCGCACGCACGAGCAGCGCTGCGAATTCGGCTCGAGTGATGGGAGCGTCCGGTGCAAATCCTCCGTCCGGCAGGCCGTTAACGATCAGCTTGTCCGCCATCAGCTCGATATCATTCTCGGCCCAGTGCGTTTGCACATCCGCAAATGTCCGATCCGACTCAATAATCGTATACAGGCCGTCTTGCGTCGATTGAGTCGTCACCGTCATGCCGTCGTCGGCGAATACGGCCGGGACGAAATGCAGCGTATCGTTCTCGTCAATCCATACGGCCGTTGCGTGATTCGTAACGGCCGGTACGGTCAGCACCATTGTCCGTTCCCGGTAAGAATCGTCCCAACCTTCAATGGCCCGATGGTCCGCTTGCAGCGTAAATTCGATCGGGCGCTCGAGCAGCGCTTCCGCCCCCGATCGGCCAATCGAGCTGCGAAGCGCTTCGCTTCTTGCCGACGCAGCTTTTCCGATCGACACTTCCACAATCGCATCCGCCTGCACGGCTTCCACGGCAGTAAGCGGAATGCGCAGGCCGCTGCCGTCCACGATGACTTGCAGTTGCGCGTTCGGATACGAGTTCAACGCGTCAAGAAGCGGTTTTGCCGGCAACTCGACCGTTACCGTATCGCCGAGCCCGGCGACCTCGATGACCGCCTCATCCGAAGCGGCGAACAGTTCCTCTGTCTGCTTAACCGTAAGCCGCAGCCGTGTCACGGTCCGGCCGTCGCTTGCCGTTTCCGATATTGCTTCTACCAAATTGCCGACTCCGTTGATCGTAATGCTCAAGCGGTTTGCAGGGTTAATGACGGCAGGAGGAACGATTACCGCTCCTTCGCCGCCACCGCTACCTCCACCGCCACCGGCACCCCAAGGGGGGAGTGGGACACTATTCACCGTCACCGTTCTAACCGTTTCCGCCGATTGGCCGATTGGATTGTGCACCTCGTAATGCAGCGTGTACACGCCGGGCGTGTCCGTATCGACCGCTCCGCTCACCGTGATATGGCCGGTCAGGTCTCCGTAATAGCCATCCGTCGCCGTCGCCCCCGGATCGGCAAACGATTCGCCTGCCTCGATCGTAATCGCAGGCAGTCCCAGCAGCATAACGACCGGTGGCGCAATGACATACACCGAGCGTGTTACCGTCGGCGCCACGTTCCCTGCACCGTCCATCACATCGTAAGTCAGGTAATAAGTATTCACCGTATTCGTATAGACCGCTCCAGTAACCGTGATCGCATCCGTCAGATTGCCTTCCTGCGCGTCATGTACCGTTGCTCCCGGATCTGTGAACGTACTGCCCAGCGCGATGACCATCGGATTGTCGCCGTTCAGACGTATCAACGGCTGATCGCCATCGTATACATAAACGCTTCGAGTTACCGTCGCGACATTTCCCGCCCGGTCGCCCGCCTCGTACCGGACCTCAAAGCGGCCCAGACGGTTTGTATCCACATCCCCGCTAAATGCAATCGCATTTGCATCCAGCGCCCCGTCGATGTTGTCCGTCGCCTCCGCACCCGGTTCCGCATATGGCGCTCCCGCCGGCACGTAAAACGGATTGTCACCGACCGGAACAATGACTGGTGCGGTATTGTCCAGCAAATACGGACCGGATGTTGCATCGGCTGCATTTCCCGCTTGGTCGATGGTGTGAATATGCAGATACCAATCTCCGTTTCCACCGCTCTGGATCAGCGTGCCGCCGTTTGAGAAGGGCTGCCACTCCAATGCTTCAACTGTAGGGGAAGCCTCGCTTGGTGTCCATACATAGGATAGCGTGGGCAGATAGACCGCATCCGTCACCGTCACGGTCGTTTCCACCCGTTGCTTCGGATCGGCGCTGCCGGCAGGGCTAAAAATGATAGACGGCGCACTGGCGTCATACGTCAGGCTTAACGGCGCCGCCGCCGTATTTTCGTTCCCCGCCGCATCTTGCGCGACGGCTTCGGCCACATCGACCGTGACCTGCCCGTCTGCCGTCGGCGTCACCATGAATGTATACCTCGTTCCACTTATCGGGTCGAAGCTGTCCACCATTCCGTTATCTACCGTAACGTCTTCCACCGTAAATCCCGTTACATTCTCGTCGAACTCCACCGTCACCGTAAACGCCGCATTCGTCGGGCTTCCTGCCATCGTTGACAAGGTCACGGACGGCGAGGTCTTGTCGTAAACTCGGCTGAGCTGCTCCGCCTCCGTATTCCCGTTCCCTGCCGCGTCGACTGCGACACCACCGGCCACATCGACGGTGACAGACCCGTCCCCCGTCGGCGTCACCACGAAGGTATACTTCGTTCCGCTTATCGGATCGAAGCTACCCACCGTTCCGTTACCCACCGTAATGTCTTCCACCGTGAATCCCGTTACGTTCTCGCTGAATTCCGCCGTTACGGCAAACGCCTCACTCGTCGGACTGGCCGCTGTTGTGCTGAGTATTACGGCCGGCGAGGTCCCGTCGTAATTCAGGCTGAGCTGCGCCGCTTCCGTATTCCCATTCCCCGCCGCGTCTATCGCGATGCCGTCGGCCACATCGACCGTGACCAGCCCGTCTCCCATCGGCGTCACTACAAAGGTATACTTCGTTCCGCTTACAGCGCTGAAGCTGTCCGCCGTTCCGTTCCCTACCGTAACGTCTACCACCGTGAATCCCGTTACGGCTTCGTCGAACTCCGCTGTTACGGTAAACACCGCATTCGTTGGATTCACCGCCGTTGTGCCGAGTGTCACCGTTGGTGTCGTCTTGTCGTAATTCCGGCTGAGCTGCGTCGCCGCCGTATTCCCGTTCCCCGCCGCATCGACTGCGACACCGCCGGCCACATCGACCGTAACCAGTCCGTCTGAACTCGGCGTCACCACAAAGGTATACTTCGTTCCACTCTCTGCGTTGAAGCTGCTCGCCGTTCCGTTCCCTACCGTTACGTCACTTGTGGCAAAGCCCGTCACGGTTTTACTGAACTCCGCTGTCACCGTAAACGCCGCATTCGTCGGATTCACCGCCGTCGTGCTGAGCGTCACCGTTGGCGCGGTCTTGTCATAATTCAGGCTGAGCTGCGCCGCCACTAAATTTCCATTGCCTGCCGCGTCTACCGCGACTCCTCCAGCCACGTCAACCGTAACCGGCCCTTCTGCCGTCGGCGTCACCACAAAGGTATACTTTGTTCCGCTCAACGCGTTGAAGCTGCCTACCGTTCCGTTCCCTACCGTTACATCGCTGGCAGCAAAGCCCGTCACGGTTTCGCTATACTCCGCTGTCACCGTAAACGCCGCATTCGTCGGATTCAACGCCGTCGTGCTGAGCGTCACTGTCGGCGCCGTCTCGTCATACACCAGGCTAAGCTGCGTCGCCGCTGTATTTCCATTGCCTGCCGCGTCGACTGCGACATCGCCAGCCACATCGACCGTTACCGGCCCGTCTCCCGTCGGCGTCACCACGAACGTATACTTCGTTCCGCTCAACGCGTTGAAGCTGCCTGCCGTTCCGTTCCCTACTGTTACGTCGTTGGCGGCAAAGCCCGTCACGTTCTCGCTGAACTCCTCCGTCACCGTAAACGCCGCATTCGTCGGATTCAACGCCGTCGTGCTAAGCGTCACTGTCGGCGCCGTCTCGTCATACACCAGGCTAAGCTGCGTCGCCGCTGTATTTCCATTGCCTGCCGCGTCGACTGCGACATCGCCAGCCACATCGACCGTTACCGGCCCGTCTCCCGTCGGCGTCACCACAAAGGTATACTTCGTTCCGCTCTCCGCGTTGAAGCTGCCTGCCGTTCCGTTTCCTACTGTTACATCACCGACGGCAAAGCCCGTCACGTTCTCGCTGAACTCCGCTGTCACCGTAAACGCCGCATTCGTCGGATTCAACGCCGTCGTCGACAACGTCACCGTCGGCGCCGTCTTGTCATACACCAGGCTGAGCTGCGCCGCCTCCGTATTCCCGTTCCCCGCCGCGTCTATCGCGATGCCGTCGGCCACATCGACCGTGACCGGCCCGTCTCCCATCGGCGTTACCACAAAGGTATACTTCGTTCCGCTTATCGGATCGAAGCTACCCACCGTTCCGTTACCCACCGTAATGTCTTCCACCGTGAATCCCGTTACGGCTTCGTCGAACTCCGCTGTTACCGTAAACGCCGCATTTGTTGGATTCACCGCCGTCGTGCTGAGCGCCACCGTTGGTGCGGTCTTGTCATAATTCCAACTGAGCTGCACCGCCTCCATATTCCCGTTCCCTGCGGCGTCTACCGCGACATCCGCGGCTACATCGACCGTGACCGGTCCGTCTGCCGTCGGCGTCACCACAAAGGTATACTTCGTTCCGCTCAACGCATTAAAGCTACCTGCCGTTCCATTGCCCACCGTTACATCACCGGCGGCAAAGCCCGTCACAGTTTCGCTAAACTCCGCCGTTACTGTAAACACCGCATTCGTCGGATTTACCGCCGTCGTCGACAACGTCACCGTTGGTGCCGTCTTATCGTAATTCCGGCTGAGCTGCGCCGCCGCTGTATTTCCATTGCCTGCCGCGTCGACTGCGACGCCTCCAGCCACATCGACCGTAACCAGACCGTCTGCCGTCGGCGTCACCACAAAGGTATACTTTGTTCCGCTTACAGCGCTGAAGCTGTCCGCCGTTCCGTTCCCTACTGTAACGTCTACCACCGTGAATCCCGTTACGGCTTCGTCGAACTCCGCTGTTACCGTAAACGCCGCATTTGTTGGATTCACCGCCGTCGTGCTGAGCGCCACCGTTGGTGCGGTCTTGTCATAATTCCAACTGAGCTGCACCGCCTCCATATTCCCGTTCCCTGCGGCGTCTACCGCGACGTCCGCGGCTACATCGACCGTGACCGATCCGTCTGCCGTCGGCGTCACCACAAAGGTATACTTCGTTCCGCTCAACGCATTAAAGCTACCTGCCGTTCCATTGCCCACCGTTACATCACCGGCGGCAAAGCCCGTCACGGTTTCGCTGAACTCCGCCGTCACCGTAAACGCCGCATTCGTCGGATTCACCGCCGTCGTCGACAACGTCACCGTTGGTGCCGTCTTGTCATAATTCCGGCTGAGCTGCGTCGCCGCCGTATTCCCGTTCCCCGCCGCGTCGACTGCGACACCGCCGGCCATATCGACCGTAACCGGCCCGTCTGCCGTCGGCGTCACCACAAAGGTATACTTCGTCCCGCTTACCGCGTTGAAGCTGCTCGCCGTTCCGTTCCCTACTGTTACATCACTGGCGACGAAGCCCGTCACAGTTTCGCTAAACTCCGCCGTTACGGTAAACGCCGCATTCGTCGGATTTACCGCCGTCGTCGACAGCGTCACCGTTGGTGCCGTCTTGTCGTAATTCCGGCTGAGCTGCGTCGCCGCCGTATTCCCGTTCCCCGCCGCGTCGACTGCGACACCGCCGGCCACATCGACTCTAACCAGCCCGTCTCCCGTCGGCGTCACCACGAAGGTATACTTCGTCCCGCTTACCGCGTTGAAGCTGCTCGCCGTTCCGTTCCCCACTGTTACATCACTGGCGACGAAGCCCGTCACAGTTTCGCTAAACTCCGCCGTTACGGTAAACGCCGCATTCGTCGGATTTACCGCCGTCGTCGACAGCGTCACCGTTGGTGCCGTCTTGTCGTAATTCCGGCTGAGCTGCGTCGCCGCCGTATTCCCGTTCCCCGCCGCGTCGACTGCGACACCGCCGGCCATATCGACCGTAACCGGCCCGTCTCCCGTCGGCGTCACCACGAAAGTATACTTCGTTCCGCTTACCGCGTTGAAGCTGCCTACCGTTCCGTTCCCTACCGTTACATCACCGACGGCAAAGCCCGTTACAGTTTCGCTGAACTCCGCTGTTACCGTAAACACCGCATTCGTCGGATTCACCGCCGTTGTGCTGAGCGTTACCGTTGGTGCCGTCTTGTCATAATTCCGGCTGAGCTGCGTCGCCACTAAATTTCCATTGCCTGCCGCGTCGACTGCGACGCCTCCAGCCACATCGACTGTAACCAACCCGTCTGCACTTGGCGTCACCACGAACGTATACTTCGTTCCGCTCAACGCATTAAAGCTACCTGCCGTTCCATTGCCCACCGTTACATCACTGGCGGCAAAGCCCGTCACGTTCTCGCTGAACTCCGCCGTTACCGTAAACGCCGCATTCGTCGGATTCACCGCCGTTGTGCTGAGCGTCATTGTCGGCGAGGTCCCGTCGTAATTCAGGCTGAGCTGCGCCGCCGCTGTATTCCCATTGCCTGCCGCGTCGACTGCAACACCGCCGGCCACATCGACTCTAACCAGACCATCTGCCGTCGGCGTCACCACGAAGGTATACTTCGTTCCGCTCAACGCATTGAAGCTGCTCGCCGTTCCGTTCCCTACTGTTACATCACCGGCGGCGAAGCCCGTTACAGTTTCGCTAAACTCCGCCGTTACTGTAAACACCGCATTCGTCGGATTCACCGCCGTCGTCGACAACGTCACCGTCGGCGCCGTCTTGTCGTAATTCCGGCTGAGCTGCGCCGCCGCTGTATTTCCGTTCCCCGCCGCGTCGACTGCGACACCGCCGGCCATATCGACCGTAACCGGCCCGTCTGCCGTCGGCGTCACCACAAAGGTATACTTCGTCCCGCTTACCGCGTTGAAGCTGCTCGCCGTTCCGTTCCCTACCGTTACATCACCGGCGGCAAAGCCCGTCACAGTTTCGCTAAACTCCGCCGTTACGGTAAACGCCGCATTCGTCGGATTCACCGCTGTCGTGCTGAGCATCACCGTCGGCGCCGTCTTGTCGTAATTCCGGCTGAGCTGCGCCGCCGCTGTATTCCCGTTCCCCGCCGCGTCGACTGCGACACCGCCGGCCATATCGACCGTAACCGGCCCGTCTGCACCCGGCGTCACCACGAACGTATACTTTGTTCCGCTCACCGCGTTGAAGCTGCTCGCCGTTCCGTTCCCTACTGTTACATCACTGGCGGCAAAGCCCGTCACAGTTTCGCTAAAGTCCGCCGTTACTGTAAACGCCGCATTCGTCGGATTCACCGCCGTTGTGCTGAGCGTTACCGTCGGCGCCGTCTTGTCATAATTCCGGCTGAGCTGCGTCGCCGCCGTATTCCCGTTCCCCGCCGCGTCGACTGCGACACCGCCGGCCATATCGACTCTAACCAGCCCGTCTCCCGTCGGCGTCACCACGAATGTATACTTCGTTCCGCTTACCGCGTTGAAGCTGCCTACCGTTCCGTTCCCTACCGTTACATCCCCGGCGGCGAAGCCCGTCACGGATTCACTGAACTCCGCTGTCACCGTAAACGCCGCATTCGTCGGATTCACTGCCGTCGTCGACAGCGTCACTGTCGGTGCCGTCTTGTCATAATTCCGGCTGAGCTGCGTCGCCGCCGTATTCCCGTTCCCCGCCGCGTCGACTGCGACACCGCCGGCCATATCGACTCTAACCAGCCCGTCTCCCGTCGGCGTCACCACGAATGTATACTTCGTTCCGCTTACCGCGTTGAAGCTGCCTACCGTTCCGTTCCCTACCGTTACATCACCGGCGGCGAAGCCCGTCACGGATTCACTGAACTCCGCTGTCACCGTAAACGCCGCATTCGTCGGATTCACTGCCGTCGTCGACAGCGTCACTGTCGGTGCCGTCTTGTCATAATTCCGGCTGAGCTGCGTCGCCGCCGTATTCCCGTTCCCCGCCGCGTCGACTGCGACACCGCCGGCCATATCGACTCTAACCAGCCCGTCTCCCGTCGGCGTCACCACGAATGTATACTTCGTTCCGCTTACCGCGTTGAAGCTGCCTACCGTTCCGTTCCCTACCGTTACATCCCCGGCGGCGAAGCCCGTCACGGATTCACTGAACTCCGCTGTCACCGTAAACGCCGCATTCGTCGGATTCACTGCCGTCGTCGACAGCGTCACTGTCGGTGCCGTCTTGTCATAATTCCGGCTGAGCCGTACCGCCGCCGTATTCCCGTTCCCCGCCGCGTCGACTGCGACACCGCCGGCCACATCGACCGTAACCAATCCGTCTGCCGTCGGCGTCACCACAAAGGTATACTTTGTTCCGCTCAACGCGTTGAAGCTGCCTACCGTTCCGTTCCCTACCGTTACATCACCGGCGGCAAAGCCCGTCACAGTCTCGCTAAAGTCCGCCGTTACTGTAAACACCGCATTCGTCGGATTCACCGCCGTCGTCGACAACGTCACCGTCGGCGCCGTCTTGTCGTAATTCCGGCTGAGCTGCGCCGCCGCTGTATTTCCATTTCCTGCTGCGTCGACTGCGACACCGCCGGCCATATCGACCGTAACCAGACCGTCTGCACTCGGCGTCACCACGAACGTATACTTTGTTCCGCTCTCCGCGTTGAAGCTGCCTAGCGTTCCATTCCCTACTGTTACATCACCGGCGGCAAAGCCCGTCACGTTCTCGCTGAACTCCGCCGTCACCGTAAACGCCGCATTTGTCGGATTCCCTGCTGTTGTACTTAACGTCAACGTCGGCGGACTCACGTCAATCCAATGTGCGTAGAGGGTTATATCCTCGCCGATGACGCTCGACTCTGTCCATTGATCGCCGCCGTTAGATTCCGTAAACCATCCTACGAAGCTGAGTCCCGCAGGGGTAACAGGAGGCAGCAAGGTCACGCCCGCCGATTCCATTGACGTAGCCAAAACGCGAACCGAGGACGGCGGTGTTCCCCCTGCGCCGTTTAAGTCAAAGCTCAGAACAAACTCATTTCCGATTACGACGGGAGCGGAACTGCCCAGAACGGAACTGTCGATCGTACCTGTGTTATCGATCGTGCCCGAGCCGCTCAGTTTTCCATTCCCATTGATCGTTCCCGTATTCGTGATTGTAACGCCCTCCGGAATAATTAACTGCTGTCCCCCCGGAATCGTAATCGTGCCGGCGTTATCCAAGCTGAATGAATTGTCGGCCGCTCCCGATCCTGCACCGATGACCGAAACCTCATTCGGACTTCCTGAGGAAGGGATGACTGTTCCGCCTTCTATCGTAATATCGCCGCCGGAGCCTTGTAAACCGCCGCCGATTCCCGCCGCCTGAAGGCCACCATTTGCTGTTATATTCCCATCCGTGATGGAGATCGTGCCGCCGTCACCTTGCTGACCGCCGCCGATTCCTGCTCCATAATAGCCGCCGCTCGCCGTTATTGTGCCGCCTTCTATGGAGATCGTTCCGCCGTCACCCTGATAACCGCCGCCGATTCCTGCTCCAAAAAAGCCGCCCGTCGCCCCCACCGTTCCACCTTTTATCGTGATCTCGCCGCCGGTATTTCCAATACCGCCGCCGATTCCTGCTCCATTAGAGCCGCCCGTCGCCTTCACTTCTCCGTCCGTAATGGTGATCATGCCGGCGGATCCGTTCGCTCCGCCGCCGATTCCCGGCGCCTGATTGCCGCCCCACGCCGTTACTTTTCCACCATTAATGGTGACCTTGGTATTGGGAGCATCTCTCCCGCCGCCGATTCCTGCTCCATAATCGCCTCCCGATGCCGTTACCGTGCCGCCCTCTATCGTGATCTCGTTGCCTGAACCTCGCCAACCGCCGCCAATTCCCGCTGCCTCAAAGCCTCCCGTCGCCGTTACTTCTCCGCCTGTGATGGTGATGGGGCCGGCGGAACCGCCGGAACCGCCGCCACCGTACCCGCCGCCGATTCCCGCTCCATAATCGCCTCCCCTCGCCGTTACCTTGCCGCCCGTAATGGTGACAGGGCCGCCGTTGGCATTCGAACCTCCGCCAATTCCTGCGCCGGCACTGCTGCCTGTCGCCTCCACCGTGCCGCCCGTGATGGTGACCGTACCTGCGGATTGGCTAATCCGGCCGCCGATTCCTGCGGCGCCATTCCTGCTGCCAGTGGATACTGCAATCAGCCTGCCGCTTTCCGCCTCGCTCGTGTCCTCGATAATGATGGCCGCTCCTACTTCCACCTGGACGGCAGGACCAGCAGAAGCCGTAATCGATAACTCTTTTCCCGCAAGGTCCAGCGTCAGTTCCTTCCCGACAGGGACAATGAGCGTCCCGTCCGCTTGGGTTATATCCTCCTTCAAGTGAACGATCGAGCCGTTTTCACTGTTCGCAAACGCCGAAGCCAACGAAGCCCAGTCATTAACCTCGACCGTACCCGCCGCCTGTGCCGGCCGTTCCCCGGCCGCAAACACTATTCCACTGATAAAAATTGGGATAAGTGCAGTGCGCACCCCCTTGTTCCATTGTTTCCACGTGGCCGATCGCCGCCAACCTTCTTTCATCTTCCTCTCCCTTTCCGAAAACTGATTCGAACAACGAACGATGTACCGGATGCCGCATTTTTGCTCGCGCAGAGCCCTTGTTGTGTAGTTGCCGCATATCAAGTCGAGTTCATTGCCGAATTAGGTGTATTTTAAGTGCTTGTCTGCCATGGTTCAGATGTCCAGGTATTAAAAACGGATATGAAGAAGTAGCAGGACTAACGAACCATGATTTTCATTTTTGGGGCTATTCAAGCGTTCTGCGCCGCCAAAACCCAGTTCCGAGCCGCTTATGGCGCTTTTCATAGATTTCTGACTTTGCTGATGTAACGATAAAATGTTACCTTAGTAGTGGAAGCTCAAATCTATGACATGATTCCAGGGAAAACTCGAGTGCAATAAGTCCTATATGATTATTTCGACATTATTCCTTCGAATCATTATATGACCAGCCAAAAAAATCTTAGTCTCCACCTTATCGTGGAGGTAAGGTCTTCTCGGACTCTATCAACCGAATTATAAGAGGTATCGATATCCTGATACTTCCCAGGATTGCTTAGTGGAGCGAAGTTTTATCGTCGAAGCGAAACCCGCTGACGCTGTTCCCCAGCCATACCGGCGTATGCTGGCGTCCCGTACCGGTGTCGGCGACGCGATTGCCTTCGCCCCATTTCATCGTGAGCGCCCTTACCTGTGGTTTCGACAGTTAATTAAGAAGAATGGATTTCAGTATATCCGATTTCACGGTCTGCGCCACACCTCCGCTACGCTCCTGATTAACCAGGGCGTCCATGCTAAGATCATTTCTGAACGGCTCGGGCACGGCAGCATATCGACCACGATGAACATTTACGGTCATGCGCTCCAGTCAGCTGACCAGGCTGCAGCGGATAAGTTCGAATCTCTGTTTTCCAATTAAAGCAAAAGCACAAAAATAAAGACGCTCGAGGATACTCCTCCCGGCGTCATCATTGTAATCTATTGTGTCGAATTATCTCTGTTTATATTTATTAGGTTTTTCACATCATATTCACATCAACGGACATTTCTGAAAGCTGTACCATAGTGAAATAACAGCCTGTACTAGAGCCAAAAACCCTTGATATATAAGGCTTCCCAGCATACTGGCGGCCGACTGCGAATCGAATGCGATTCACTAATATCGCCGCGGCAACAGGCTCTACTTCTGCCGCATTGTAAATTTCGCCAGGGAGCCCCAGTACGGTCGATCCATAGGATAGCATTAAGCATCATTTGAATGTCCTTTGGAGGTCTTCCCCCTTGTTTCTCGTCCAGTGGAAGTAGGTTTTTTATAATTTCCCATTGAGCATCGTGAACTAGATTGCTTTTTTTAAAAGCTATCCGTTATATTGAAATAAATGATCAAGCATTTAATCATTTGATCTGGAGGTGGTGCGTTGAAGGAACTAAAGCAAAGCAAACTGTTGGAAAAAAAGAAAGCTCTCCTTCATGAGATTCGTCAGTCCACAGATATTTTCAAAGCACTTGCCGATCCCGTAAGGCAGGATATTCTAATGATGTTTATGTTGTCTAAACGAATGAATGTTGCACAAGTTGTGGAGCAATCGCATTTATCCAGACCGGCAATATCTCATCATCTAAAAATACTTAAACAAGCAGGCATCTTAATCTCCTCAAAGGAAAGGACAGAAGTTTATTATAGTCTTACCTTTGAGAACTCGGTTATTGAGCAGCTTAAAGCAATCATTCTTGCTGCCGAAAGCCTATCGAATGACCCTGCTAAAGCGCTTGAATAACAGACATGACTTTCTCGCAATCAATGAAGAAAGTCCTTTTTTTAAATCATAATGATTAAATGTTTAAGCATTTAAAATAATAAACGGAGGTAATACAAATGAACTATTCAAAGAAGACAGCCTTGGTAACAGGCGCATCATCCGGAATAGGGGAGGTTTTCGCAAACGAGCTTGCCAAAAAAGGATGTAACTTAATATTGGTTGCCCGGTCAGAGGATAAACTCAAACAAATTGCACATGAACTTCAAGAAACGCATTCGATCCATGCGATACCTCTTTCGGTTGATCTTTCTTCAGTCAACGCTGCGGAGAAAATAGCCCAGGAAGTTGAAAATCTCGGCTTGACGGTTGATGTTCTTATTAATAACGCCGGGTTTGGAACTTTGGGGGAGTTTAATCAAATCTCGCCGACTCGTGTTCATCAAGAAATTCAGCTAAATGTAGTATCCCTGACTGAATTAACTCACAAATTCATTGGTTCCATGATTGAGAGGAAGGACGGCATTATTATCAATGTTGCTTCAATGACAGCGTTTCAGCCAGTACCGTACATGGCTGTGTATGGTGCCACGAAAGCTTATGTTCTCTCTTTCACGGAAGCGTTATGGGCCGAGTATAGAGATAGCGGCGTTCAAATCGTTGCGTTATGCCCTGGAGAAACGAAGAGCTCGTTTCATGCAGCATCCGGTTCGGACAATTTGAAAAGTAAGCGCATGGAGCCGATTGATGTCGTGAACGCGGCGTTTAAAGCGGTAGAAAGGAATCGCAGCCACATCATAGTTGGACGAAATAATTATATTACGGCTCAGCTGCCGCGTTTACTGCCTCGGAGCACGGTCGTAAAATTCGCTAAACGAATATTTCAGCAAGCCTTGAATATCAAGTGACATCCTAGGCTCAATATGGGGAGGTTGTTACATCATATAAAACCACTCTTTTATCCGCTGAAGCGGGAAACGGAGTGGTTCATTTTCCCTTGCGTATTCGCTTAAGTAGGTTAAGCGATGTATATCGACCACGATGAACATTTACGGTCATGCCCTCCAGTCAGCTTGGCCAGGCCGCAGCGGATAGGCTCGAATCCCTGTTTTTCCATAAAGCAAAAGCACAAAAATAAAGACGCTCGAGGATACTCCTCCCGGCGTCATCACTGTAATCAATTGTGTCGAATATCTATTAATCAGGTTTTTCACATCATTTTCAGATCAACGGACATTATAGCCAGAACCCCTTGATATATAAGGACTCCCAGCATCCTGTTTAATTCCTCACCAGTGATACAACCGCCTCCACATGTGTTTTCTGGGAAATAGGAACATGGATCACTCGCTGTATATCATACGGCTGCAATCACTTCAAATATCTTTTTTCAACCTGTTCAATCCAACTAGGAAGTGGATCCATACGATGTACAATTGAACCATGGCTTATCTGAAGCACCCTATCACCTTCATCGCTGCTGTTATCAATGACAATTAGATGATCGATAAGGTGCAAATTGTTAAGTAAATTCTGAATTGAAGTGTCATGTCTTCTAACAATATCCTCAGTTGGAATATGATGCCCGCCATTTTTAACACGCACTGCAACTCGCTCTATGTTTAAATGATAATCACCTAAACCTACATAAAACATCGTGATCTCAAACTTATAAGCTTTAGCATCTTGAATGAGACGAATGCCATTGCCTCCTGCCAATGTAGTTTCAACCGAAAAATCTCTACCATGACGAATACAATCTCTGGCCAACTTGATGGCCTCTTTGCCCGCCGATACTTTTCGGCTTTCAGGACGCAAAGAATCAATCCCTCGTGCCAAAGCATCTGGATCAATATTCACACTGATTCCTAGCCGATCAACGATCAGGTTTCGAATCGTACTTTTACCGCTGCCATTATTACCGGCAAATATATACATAATCGGCATTTGTTCATGCATGAGAACTATCCGAGTTGGCAATGGGAACAATATCCCCGTTGTTATATTCCTTTACAATTTGGCCTTCAACGGTTTTATATACGATATAAGTGTCATTGGCTTTTGCATCCAACTTTGCACGATCTCCTGTAAGCTTAATAAGCTTTTCTAAATCTTTGAATTTATCCACAGGCCTCACCTTTCCACCACTAGTATCTACATTTACTTACAATTATAACACAGCAAAACGATTCGACGTCACACATTGGTTCCATCTCAGCATTTTCAACCCACGATTCTACATGAAATAATCTTCTTAAAATTCTGGTTTTGATAAAGTTAGTTGAAAGATGACTCCTGATGAATCCAGAAGCCATCTTATTGCATCATAGATTCTTTTTATAATGTGCATAATTTGGGCTACAGTTCAAATTCGAAGTTTCCTTCATTATAGTTACTTGGATTAAATCCATTTGAAGCCTCATATGGACATTTTTCAATGTGCCCATATGAACGGCTAGCGTTAAAGTATGATGCGGAAACCCCTTCAATATTACATATATGCATGTGAGCATCACAACTATGGTTTGGACAATAGTAGCGGTTACCCTTGTCTTGTTTCTGAGCATTTTTTGCTAATAATTTCTCTGTTCTAGCAGCATCTTTATAGACATACATTGCCATAGCTCTTCCTCCTCCCAAAATTGACTACATTTCAAACACTATTCAGTTATCAATTAAACTTTCCTAAACACAGGCTACTCTCATACAATTTGGAATGTGCTTGGATCAACACCATATACATCTCTAAATTGATTACGTACCCAAGTAGTAACCTCTGAATTTGAATATTTCGATGTTAACCAAGAAAAATTATACTCAAAATGTCCCTCTTGAATGATCCATTGCCTCGTCATATCATATGTCATATTCCAAAAATAGAACGAATTAAAGGTGTTTTGAACAGATTGCTCATCTTTATCTGGAAAAGTACTCGGGTAAATATCTCCATCAATACCATCACAAAAAAGGGCTTTGTGCTCTTCAAACAACTCTCGAGCATTCTCTAACGAAATACCTGCTTTTCTTTCACCAACAGACCAGATCCCCGGCCAGCAAAAAAACTCAGGTGTAGTAAATTTATCCTGCTGAAATCTTAAAAATCTAGCGAAAAGCAATCGAACAGGTAGGTTTTCAGAACCAAACTCAAAAGAATTATCTTCTTCCATTAATTCCTTACAGTTAGTACTTGCCCAATCACTTAATTTTTCAGAAGCAGAATAAGGCGTTTTACAACTGATATAGCCACAAAGGATTTCGGAAACTTCTAAATATTCTTCCTTTGTGTAGCCATGAATCGAATTCACTAAATTTGGACTCTTTTTCTTTATTGACTCACATAACATTAAAAATCTTATCCCTGGATCTACTGAAAAAACAAATGACGGAAAATGATATAGGTCAAAAGGAAAACCGTCAGTTGGGTTAATAGCAAGATCACATACTAACAAAAATAACCCCACTACCGAATCTTCTGGTGTACCGGGCCAAGGTGTGTCAAGAATTTTGAGGAAAATATCGAACGCCTCTCTATATAGTTGACTGAGCATTCCTGCGTGCTCAAAGTCATCCCAACTCATCTTCCTGCCTGATGAGAGATACAAATACTGTAATTGCGAAAAACGAGCTTGCCCTTCGAATATCTCTCTTGCGCCTATTGGGGATAGTCGAATATCAGAACCGTGATAGTAACCAAACACTTTATTTTTATTAAGTTGCTCAAACTCCCTCTCCCACTTCCTTGCATCTGGTAAAAACACCAAATTACTATCGAATGTGGATGAAAGCAGCCATAGTACAGAACCCCAAGCCATATTATATGAATGTCCAACACTCTCAAAGTATGGAGAGTTAATTATATGTGAGGCTTTTTTAGGATCAATTGCAAGCCGCATAAAAAATTCAATATCATGCCAGTTATTTAACACACGATTTATTCTACTACCTGTTTCATTTTTCAAAGAACCCTTATGTACGGCATCATATTTCAAAATTGATTTAACAGGCCCGATATCCTGAATTAAATGCTTAAGATCCCTGTTGTTGATATGAGCTTGGGCCGGATATATAAGGCTTAACATTAAACCTAGCGTCGAACCTACATGCTGCCACCAATGTATAGTTTCATGAAAATATGTGGAAAAAGCTTGAATTTGTTGAAAGCTTAACTCGCTATTGGATCTGATCCCTGGTTCTATTGACTGAAGTTCAAGATGAATATCTGGTCGAAGCCTCAACACAAATTGAGTTGGGCTGTACAATCCCCTTACATTCCAACAAGAGTGTAGTCCGGCAGGAAGAATCCATCCTTCTTCTTTTTCAATAAGTAATTTTTTATCAAGAAACATTGTCATAGTTCCTCCAGTCTCACAGACAAGTGTGGATTACAAAACAGTGCATTGTGTATCCATTTTATACCATTCACCAAATAATTGCTTCAGTTCGACAACGACATTCGCCAAAAACCTACAACAGAAAAGAACTCAAGTAACGATCATCAAACGATCAACTTGAGTTCTTACTTTAGGTAAATGTGATCAAGATTATTTCCTCACCAGCATTTCACATGTCTTTATTTTATGCGAACCTGCCACATCTCATTTTCGAACCATCAATATGACCGACTCACATGCCTTGAGTAGATAATAATGATGCTCTAAAAAGCTAGTATACCATTGGTGGAAGATGTTTATCTCAATCTTATCAATAAATACTTCCTTCAACCTATTAGACTATAAAATCTGCATACAAACTGTCATTACATTTTGTAATCGCTACTTTTGAGGGAAAATTACTAATCCCCATGTTTGCTAGAGCTACACAGTCCATTGCCCACGCATATAATTCTTGGGGCAGCTTATAGCAAAAAGGAACCTCACTTTCACTAACTGTAATCATTGGAGTCCCGTCCTTCATAAAACCAACTGATAAAACATCCAAAGTGTTGGAACCTTCATTTATTCTTAATGGCGGTTGCTTACTCGAATCAAAGAAGACTTTTCCTCCTCTTTGGTTAAAAAAATAATCCTTATCAGTCTCTGCTATCGGATCAAGCTGCAATTTTGATCTCATATCATCATAATGTTTTGCTAAGCGTTCACATACCAGTGTATTAAAGTATTCGCCATGCATCTTTTTATCAATGGCTCTAACATCATCAATTGTCCTGTAGCTACTCATATAATCGAGCAAAGAAATAATAGCAATCAGGTCATCTGAGTAATTTCCTGAAAAAGCCTTATACCACGCATTATTCAAACGGCATATGACATGTAACAATCGTTTATATAAATAAAGTTGACGATCATTTAATTCAAACCACTTTTCTCCTAATATTTTCTTATTGACTCCATCTTCAAAGGAATCATATTGCAATTCAGTATGTAAAGATTTAAGCAATTTAGAGATTATACCAGCCAGAATATCCGCCATCCTAACCCCTACATGTTCTTTTGAATCAACCTCTGTAACAGGGGAGAGTCCTACTTGTTTTGCCGCTTTCAGCGTATCACTATCATCACCTTCTTTATCAATAAACAGCGCATATTTAGAAATATTTTTCTCTAACAAATATTTTTTAAAACCATCAAAAGCAATTTGATAGTTCCAATTAATATCCCTGTGCTCATTAATATCTTCAAGTAACCTTACTATTTGCGAAAAAGCTGATGTTTCGTGCCTCTTCAATTTTGTGTTTGCTCGATTCGCAGTGATTCGTTTATGGAAAAATGCTTTTAATAACTGAACCAATTCTCCTGTGTTTTCATACATTCCACTAATAATTTCCTGCGGTCTATACATCACTATTGCCTTAACGATTGAATACTTCAAGGCATCCGCATTTATAAATACACTATTCTTATAATTTAGAAAGAGTTGGTTTACGATATATTCTATTTTGCTTGTTACAGAAAAATACAAAAAGATGCGATTGTCAAACACATCTAAAAAGTCATGAATAAATGCTACATTGTCGGAGCTTAAAGAAGCCAATCCATTTTTTAACTGTTTTGTTTTCAATGTCGCGCTTTTTAACTCTCCATTTGATTTGCGGTCTGAATGCTTCTCTTCAAACTCGAGATATCGTTGAAATATAGAATTTTCATCTTCTGTACGCCATCCAACAATTGTTGTAACAAAATTATCGTAGTAATTATCAGAAACAACTGTAGAATGATTAATTTTTCTACTATGCTCAGATTCATCATAATAAAAATTAACGTTGTTTTCCATAAACACTATACCCCCTTGTAGTATAGGAAGTACTATTCCATTTACACCATGCAGTAGTAACTTGATCACAAGAACTAAAATGATTCACAACTCACTTTATAAAACATAAAAATACTATTATACCAATAAATATAGCAAGGTCTCCTTTACTTTATACTTGAGCAGTACTGTCACATCTCATTTCGTACCATCAATAATAAGGCTTGAGTGTGCATTAACGACCCATTACTGGCTTTTAGATCTCTTCCTATATATCGCTTAAAACTTCATCAATCTGTTCTCGTTCAATACTTCGTCTCCATGCTTCAATTGATCGTTCAATTCTCTGTTTGTGATTTAAATACGTCAATCCATTTAAAGCTGGAAGCAGTGATTCCAAGAATGATATTCTTGCTTCCATATACGGAATCATGCTCACTACTCCGCCATAACCTCTTGGTTCTAATTGAATTTCATCAAACAATAGCGGATTCGTATTTAACTTAATAAAGTGCAAAATGTGCTTTTTTCGACGCTCTGGTGAAAACTCAGCCTCGGAAATTGCTGAGAAAATTATTTTCATAAACTCGGCATCATTAAAATTGACCTCGATAAAATGTGATATCCATTCATCTTGGCACGCAATTATTGTTTCAGAATTATTTTCTGTCATAAAAAGGTGCCCTACATACTCCGCAATTCTCCAATTGAGTAGATTTTCATTACAACAATACGCTTTAAAAATATAATCGGCGTACTGAATATACTTGTCACAATTCCAAATCGCAGCTAATCGTTTTTCCTCATTCCAAAGTGCATCATCATCCTTCAAAGTAAATTCAATAAACTCATCAAGAAATGAAATTTCGTTCTGCACAAAATAAACTAAATATCGCCCGTCATTGTCTGTATGTTTATCATAGGAGATCAATTTAAGATAGATTTCTTTGAGTAAGCTAAAACCGTTATTGAATCGATCCATTAGTATGTCCGGATTAGTACCATGACCGTAAGGACTGAACATTGAATGAAAATACAACGAGAACATAAATAGAGAGTATTCATGCTTACTCAAAATTATATCGCTCGCTTTTACAAAAACATCATTGTCAAACTGCCTATACTTATCTAGAAATTCAATCTCTCTGTATGGTGACGATGTAATATTCCGCTCGTTCTCTGACAAAAAATCGTATAACTGTTGAACCATTTTCTCTGAAATAGATTCAAACGGAAGATTTTTAAAGAAAGAAAACTGCCAAGCATTCTTCTGATCGAATTCATAATTATTAATAATTCCATAGGTTTGCTCAGTACCAACCAATTCAAACAACTTATTAACTATAGTGTCAAGATATAAGTTAATCGGTGTGTTATGAGCTAGATACATATTAACTGCATACAAAAAAAGTTTTTTATTTGTTGCCAGTTGAATAAAGGCATAGGATAACCCTTCATTAATATCCCAAACATTTTTACTATTGTAATCCTGATAAATTGAACATATTTGAATTATTCTAAGAATCTTTTTTTCTGTACCGTCCGATAATAATCCTTGGATGTCAGCCTTCTTAAGTTCTTGTTCTTTCTCCCAGTCAAACTCTTCTAAGTGACGCTCACCTTTTAAAATCTTATAAATGAGAAAATCAGAGCTATTAAGGTAATCGGATAGATATGGCTGTACGTCGAGAGCGATACGTTTTAGTTGATCTGTTACTATTTTTGCAATAATACAATGTGAAAGCTTATTTGAAGAAAACAACTGACTAAAGAACCAGATTATGAACTGCGAATCAAACTGAACCAGTTCTTTCTCAACCTTATCCCCGCTGAATTGTCCATACTCTTTAATTATTTGCTCGATTTCCGACTGATGGGATTCATTATTACAATATAGTTGAAATAAACTGTTCCAGATTAGTTCTCGATATTTTTTAGACCCATCACTTAATTGAACTGGTATCTGATACATTATGAATGTACGTCCTCTTCCAGCCTCCGTAGGTGAAAAGTGCAGTTTAAGAAGCTTAGCAGAAACTTTAATAAAAAGGGTGCTAACATACTGATTCTCCCATTCATCAGCATGCTCGATAAATTTACTTATTAATTGAGTCTGTGTCCAATAGTCATAACGATGAGAATCCTTTCTAATACCCAACGAGTCTATTATCGCATGAAAAACATTCATAAAATTTTGCGGTGCCTTTTTGTAATACTCAAACAATAAATCCAGAGCCACTGGCAGGTCACTTCTATCATTAAACCCACCTAAAATGATTAAAATATCGTCATTTACACTATGATTACGACTTTCCTTGTCAAAATCTATTAAATTAATATCCAGACTCCCTTGAGGTAAGATATCAATTCTTTCTTTTAACATCAGCAGCGTTTCAGTAGGTCTAATACTATAAAATACTTTTACAAAATCGAAGAACAAAGGGCTATGCGAATTTTCGAATTCATCCCAAACTATGCTAATTTCTTTTTCGAGTTGTTGGTGCATATCCTTAGAAGCAAAAATATTAGCAAGAGTATTGACTGCGTTTATTGCACGCGGCTTATAGCTTCCAAAACATACTTTTAACATAACTGATAGCGGAATGATTCTTTTTTTCATAAATACATATGAAAGCAGATAATTGCCGAGACATTGATCAGATATTTTTACAGCTTTATCATTGTAAATGTCAACCAATTCTAGTTCGTGCAACTGATGAGCGCATTTAACAAACAAACTACTCGAACTATTTAATTGATCGAGTAGTGGCATCAAATTCTCAAGATGTTCGAGGTTAACTGCTGTTAGAAAAGCAATTATGCCCGCCACTGCACACAAGTCTCTATTCCGATCAAAAATATTACTTTGTATAAATTTTTCATAATATCCTTCATACAGTTGAGTTGCGTCATTAATACTAGACAATGACTGTGTTTCAATCGCAAGTTTTCCCGCAATGATAGCAAGCCTTGCATTTCCCTCAGCAATTCTGACAATTTTATCAAGATAGGTTGAATTTAATATCTGCAAGTTAGCCTCTAATAGCTTCTTTATTTCATCATCCGAAAATGTACTGATTGTGCAGATCTCTGGAATTGTAAAATTTCGAATATCTTGAATTGTTGTTAGCTTTGCGTAGTCCCTCACTGTAATTACGATTTTCACATCGTAGCCTTGACTATGCTTTGTAAGATACTGAAGAATATGTTGTAAACCCGTAATTTGGTTCGCATCATCAATTAACAAAAGATATTTATTAGGAGTATCTAAGTACACTTTCAAGTCTTCATATATTGGAAGTCGATTACTTTGAATACAGAAGAATCTATAATTATTTTCAAACGCGTATTTTTGACAACACTCCAAGGCTAACCGTGTTTTCCCTACTCCAGCAGGCCCTGTTATCACTGTTACCTTAGTATTTTCAATTTTAGTTAATGCTTCGATGACCTCTTTCTCTCTAAACTGAAAAATAGTTGATAATGGAGCAGCCATACCATTCGAATCATAAACGGATATGAACTCTTTAACTTCAAAGATCTGTTCGGTACTAATAGATATTCCTAAAAAGTCTCTTGATATTCCATGCAATCTAGTAAATATGTTACTGGCGATTTCATCTATCCCGTTCAAGCGAAGTAATATGTCACTAGCCGAGCAAAAATCCCGCAACTCTTTGCTTTTCCCTGCGGACAAATTAGACGAAGTATGGCAATAAATTATTTCCGTTATTCCTTGAATTGGTACTCCTGTTTTCTCAGGTTTCAAACAGTCACAAATATCTTCATATATCTTTTCATATATGTTTGATTGCTGAGTAGTGTACATAACAAAAATATACTTTTCACTGGGGTCAAGAAAGTATGTATCCGGAATTCCCTTCGTAGTCTTCGTGGTTCCAGCTTTTGTTCCTAATGACAATATATTCTCATATCCCAACTTAAATAAATATGCATCGCACAGCTCTTGAAAAGCCCCGCCATCAAGTTGTAAGATTTTTTGTTTTATATCTGTCAATTTTGACATTGATAATTACCTCCCAAAGTTTATTCCACATCATTCAGTTCTATCCTCGTTTAATTCTTTAATTACTTTCAAATAATCCCCAGGCAAATATATTTTTCATTATCTCTTATAAAGTTGCTGCTGAGTAGTGCGTAAGTATTACAAGCCAATACAGATTAGATATGCACAATGAGAATATAAAAAAGTCCAAGTGATATACACCTTGGACGAATGAAAAATCATATTTATTCAGCGAACCTGCCACATCTCATTTTCTAACCATCAATATGACCGACTCCACATGCACCGTCCACGGAAACATATCCACCGGTTGAACCTCAACCGTCCGGTACCCGCCATCCTCCAGCACGCGCAGATCTCTCGCCAGTGTCGAAGGATTACAGGACACATACACGACCCGCTCCGGCCGCATCGCAAGAATGGTCTCCAGCAGCGCTTCGTCGCAGCCTTTGCGCGGCGGATCGACTACGATCACATCCGGCACGATGCCTTCCTGCCGCCAGCGCGGAATAACCACTTCCGCCGGACCCGCCTCGAACTCGGCATTGCCGATTTCATTCAGCGCGGCATTGCGCCGCGCATCCTCGATCGCCTCCGGCACTATCTCCACGCCATACACTCTGCCCGCCTGGCGGGCCAGAAACAGCGAGATTGTGCCGATCCCGCAATATGCGTCAATGACCGTCTCCGATCCGGTCAGCCCCGCATACTCTACCGCCTTACGGTACAGCTCCACCGTCTGCACGGGGTTCACCTGATAGAACGAGCGGGCCGAAATCGCGAAGCGGATCCCGTCCAGTTCGTCATAGATCACATCGCTGCCCCACAGGACGCGGGTTTCATCGCCGAAGATCACATTCGTCTTGCGCGTATTGACGTTCTGCACGATACTCGTCACACCCGGAATTGTCTCGCGAATACGCTCTACCCAGCGCTCGACCTGCGGAATCCGCTGTCCGTTCGTCACCAGCACGACCATGGCTTCACCGGAGACAAAGCCGACCCGCGCCATCACATGGCGCAGCAGCCCGCGGCCTGTCTCTTCGTCGTACGCCGTGATGCCAAGCTCACGGCCGACGGCCTTCACCTCGGCCACAATCTCATCATTGACCGAATGCTGGATCAGGCACTGATCCATATCGATAATACGGTGGCTGCCCCTCGCGTAAAATCCCGCAACCAGCCTCATATCCCTGACGCTTGCCGAACCATCAGCCGCTCTGCCCGCTTCCGGCACCATCCCGATCGGAACCTGCGCCTTATTGCGGTAATGCCAGGGCTTGTCCATCCCGATAGCAGGATGCACGATCACATCTCCGCTATCTCCGCCCTCACCCGCGGCAACACGCAGCTTGCCGATCCGCTCCAGATTATCCACCACATGCTGCCGCTTCCAGCGCAGCTGGGCGTCGTAGTCCATATGCTGCAGCTGGCAGCCGCCGCACTGCATATAGATCGGACACGGCGCCTCGACACGGTCGGGGCTGGCCGCAACCAGCTCCTGCAGCTTGGCATAGCCATACTGCTTCTTGACCTTGAGCACTCTGGCGCGCACGCGCTCGCCGGGAAGCGCTCCCTGTATAAAAAGGGTAAAGCCGTCTGCACGGCCTACCCCTTCTCCCTCATGCGTCAAGCCGACAATGTCGACGACGACTTCATCATTTTTGCTGACTGGAACACTCATTTGCCTTCGATCGCTCCGTTATTCTCTAGTTTACTTATAGGTTGTATTGCCCTCTTCATCCACGAAGATTTCCAGATGCGACGGCAATATATTAAACGTACAAGGCAGCGTGCCGCCGTATTCGCCATCCAGATTAAGCTGAATATAATCCGGCGTCGTTACCTGCAGCGCACGGGTCTGAAAATGAACCACATGCGGATCATGCAGATGCTCGCCGCGCAGGGCAAGCGAGGCAATCCGGATGAATTCGCCGAGATTGCATTTCTTCAGCACGATGACGTCGAGCAGCCCGTCGTCAATCGTGGCATCCGGCGCGAGCTTCTCGAAGCCGCCGACCGAATTGCTGTTGCAGATGAGGAACAGCATAATCTCCTCGTGCATTTCGCCAATCTCATCGGCCTGAAGGATCAGCTCGGTCGGGCGCAGACGCGTCATTTTCTCAAGGCCCTTCATATAATAGGCCAGCTGCCCGATCATCGTTTTCAGCTTGCTGGGCACCTCATAAGTCAGCTCCGTCAATGAGCCGCCGCCCGCAATATTGATAAAATACCGCTCGTTTGCCTTCCCAAGATCGATTGGACGCTTAAACTGCTGGATGATCAGATCGCAGGCGGACTCCCACTGCTTGGGAATACCCAGTCCCCGGGCAAAATCGTTGGTTGTGCCCAGCGGCAAAATCCCGAGCGGCGGCCGCGATTCCTTGGTTGCCAGACCGTTGATAACCTCATACAGCGTTCCGTCTCCGCCTGCCGCAATGATCATGTCAAAGCCGCGGTCCGCCGCTTCCGATGCCGCTATGGTGGCGTCCCCTTCGCTCTCAGTAGCATGGCAGCTGGTCTCGATGCCGCCCCGTTCAAGCCGCTGCAGAATATCCGGCAGCCGCCGCTTGATCTCTTCTCTCCCCGAGGTCGGATTATAAATTAATCTTGCCCGTTTAATTGACATTGTGGCCACCTACGGCATGTTCCAACCGTGCAAGCGCCGCTCCCGCGGCCGCTTGGCTACAAGTGAAACCGGCCTGTTACCCTTCCCCTTATCATATATCTTTACTTCTATCGATTAAACCAATCTCCGGCCCTGCGAATCGCCGGCAGCCGATCCGATTCTAACCCAACCCGGCAAGCCATCCGTTGATCTGCCGCTCCATCCAGCCGGCCAAGCTGGAATGCGGAAGCATTGCGCGTCCGTTATACCGGTAAACCAGTCCGCCCAGCCTTGACGGAATCACCGTCCGGGTGAAATATCCCTCACTCAGAAACAGCGGCACCACAATAACCGCCTGATCCGGCCGCTTGCGCAGCATCGCGTCCAGCCTGCTTGCCGCCTGATCCGGCAGCAGCATGGCAATATCCCCGCCAGCGAAGCCGCCAAGCTGCTGCAGCCGCTGCTGCAGCTTCGTCATGCCGCTTCGCCAGCGGTCATGAAAGACCGCTTCGCGGGAGCCATGCGCCACCACCAGCAGCCGTTCCCGATCCGGCGCCTCCGACAGCCCGCGGATGTTCGCGAGCAGCAGATCGGCGATCTGCGGATCATCGTCGATCGGCACGCCGAACCGGATACGCGTCCCCGGGTTCCAGCGAAACCGTTCCAGCTCGCCGGTCCGCGCCGGGGATACCGGCGCCTGGCCGAAGGCCTGGGCGATGTCATCCACATGCGTGCTGCCGGACGAGACAAAGAGCGGAAGGACGTAAATATCCGTCACACCTTCCGCTTCCAACTTGTCAATGCCATCTTGTATTAGCCGCCCTTCGACAATCTCCAGAAAGGACGAAACGACCGGAACCGTCTGTCCGCCAGAGGCAGCAGCCATCTCCAGCCGCTTCCCGGCCGCCGTTGAAAGTGATGAAGATCCTTGTACGATAGGTGATATTCCTGCCTGCGTTTGACCGCTCGCCAAAGGCTGCTTCACAAGCGAGGCTGCCGACTCCACCGCGTCATCCACCAGCCGTACCCAATCCGCTTCCCGCGAACCGTGGCTGATGACCAGTACCCCCGGCTTCATCGATTAGCGTCCTGCGCGCTCCAGCGCCATTTTGTACCCGTCATTGCCGTAATTCAGACAGCGCTTCACGCGCGAAATCGTCGCCGTACTTGCGCCGGTCTCCGCCTCTATCTGATTATATGTGGAACCCTTGCCTAGCATTCGCGCCACTTCAAGGCGCTGCGACAACGATTGAATCTCATTCACCGTGCACAAATCGTCAAAAAAAACATAACATTCCTCAACTGTTTTGAGCGTCAATACCGCTTCAAACAGCTGATCGACCGTTTTATCGTTAAGCTTCTTAAGCTGCATCGTTTGCTTCCCCCTACCCGAACTAATATTCTCATTGTATCGGTTTCAGGCTTACTTTTCAAGCGTTACCGTATTCACGCATTACAGGATAGAAGAACCGTTCGGCTCGCAAATACCCGCACCTGCGGAATTTTTTAAGGCAAAACCGGGCATTCGTCCAATCCTTATGTTTGCCTATGCCATAGACTATAAACAAAACGGAAAAAGGTTGTGATCCGCGTGAAATACCGCTACGATCCGTCCCATAGAAGCTTTCAGCAGCCGCCTCTCGGGGGGCCGGGTCCCGGCCCCTTTCCGGGCATCTCCGATCCCTTCTTCGGCGGAGGAAATATGGGCTTTAACCAGGGAGCTCCCTTCAATCCCGGGCAGTTTCAGAACCCCGGTCCGGGCGCCATCGTTCCGCTTGCGGAGACGATTACCGAAGGCGTAACGGCAGTGCCGGCCAAAGTAGGCGGCTTCTCGCTGCCTACCAGCCTGAGCGATATCAAAGGAATTGTCGACCGGATGGGCGGCATCGAGGGTATTGTCAGCACGATGACCAAGGTGCAGAAGGTTGTCGGCAGCATTACCCAGATGGCCCCGCTGATCAAAGTGCTGGCAGGCTCCTTCGGCAAAAAAGACGCAGACGAAGAGGATGATGCGGCAATAACGCGGCGCAGGAAGCGCCGGCGGCCAAGAGGGGCAGGTTCCGGCTCCAAGCGCAAGCGGCGCCCTGTTAGCAAGAAACGGAAGCGTTAATAAATCGCAAACGGCCTGGGGGCACTCAACCTGTTGGGATGCCCGACATTCAAGAACATTCTATGGGATAAAACGAACTTGAGTGAGCAAATGTAACCAACATTGAACAAGAAAGGCTGGATGTCAGAAGCCGCTGGACGCTTGATGCGCCTGCGGCATTGACAGCCAGCCTGTTATCATTCACGGGAAGCTACATAAACAGCAGCATAATCTGATAGATCAGTGCGGATAGAAGCACCGTCACCGGAATGGTTACGATCCAGGAGACCACGATCCGCCCGGCAAGCCCCCACTTCACAGCCGAGAAGCGCTTCGCGCTGCCGACGCCCAGAATCGAGGAGGTAATGACATGCGTGGTGCTGACCGGCAGATGCGTAAGCGTGGCGGTCAGGATAACCGATGCCGACGTGATGTCTGCCGCAAAGCCGTTGATCGGCTCGATTTTGAAAATCTTGGTGCCCATCGTTTTGATGATTTTCCAGCCGCCGATGGAGGTGCCAAGCGCCATGGCGGTTGCTGCGGATATTTTGACCCACAGCGGTATATGCTCGATGTTGTCCTGCAGGCCTGCCGTCACCAGTGCGAAGGTCATAATTCCCATCGCCTTCTGCGCATCGTTGGTGCCGTGCGTGAACGATTGGAAGGCAGCCGTTATGATCTGCCCCGTACGGAAGCCTTTGTTGATCTGATGCGGGCTGGATTTGGCGAAAATCTTCTTCAGGAGCCACATCACAATAAAGCCGCCTGCAAAGGCAATTAACGGCGAGAAAATAAGTGCTTTTACTATTTCGGTGAAGCCGCCCTCATTGAGGGCGCCAAATCCGTCCGCGCTAACAACCGCACCGGCAAGCGAACCGACCAGAGCGTGCGAGGAGGAGGAAGGAATGCCGAACCACCAGGTGACCAGGTTCCAGATAATGGCGGATATCAGTGTGGCGACGATAACCTGTACCCCGTTGTCAAGCGTGGCGGGGTCGGCGATGCCGCTGCCGATTTTTTTGGCTACGCCGGTGAACAGCATGGCTCCTGTGAAGTTCATGACGGACGCAATGACGATCGCCATACGCGGCGAGAGCGCTCTTGTCGATACGGACGTTGCGATGGCATTGGCCGTATCGTGAAACCCATTTATAAAGTCAAATGCCAAAGCGAGAAAAATGACTGCTCCAACCCAGATGTACATCATATCCATACCCGCTCGTCACCTACTCCTTAGCTGTTGCGCATGATGATGGTTTCGAGTGTGTTGGCAACGTCTTCGCAGCAATCGGTCGTTTGCTCCAGCCGCTCATAAATTTCCTTGCGCTTGATCAGTTCAATGGGATCCTTCACATTGGCAAACAAACTTTTGATGCATACCCGCAGCAGATCATCGGCCTGGTTCTCCAGTTCATTAATCGAGATAGCCGGCTCCCGGATTGCCAGAAGCTTCTTCTCCGACAATAGATAGATCGCCTTCTTGATCTGCTGGGCGCTGCGGAGCAGAATTTCGGCGAACAAGGTAATATACTCATCGGGCTCCGTGACATTGTACATCTCAAAGCGCGATGCAGATGCTTCAATACCGTCCAGCACATCGTCAAGCGATGTGGTCAGCGCCATGATATCCTCACGCTCAATCGGCGTAATAAACGTTTTGTTCAGCTCTGTCAGGATTGTATGTACATAGCTGTCGCAAGTGGTCTCATACTCCTTCATATCCTTTGCGAACTGGGTAACATCCCTGATTTTCGCGACATTGACCTCAAAATATTGAACAGCCTCAAGAATCGTATCTGCCATCGCTTCCAAAGTCGTAAAAAAAATGTCCTTTTTCTTAAACATCGGTATTCCCCTTCGCCCTTATCTTTATTGTGAAAAACATGCACTTAAGTGAACATATGAAACCGACAATAGCTTAACATAGTTTACCTTGCAATTGTTAAGGGATTGTAAAGGTTTTATGACTTTTTATGAAAAACAGCAAAAATAAATTTTCCAGCTATTTTTTTCGGTCCTTTCAAGGAGAAAAGGATCTGCCGCCTAAGATTCCGGAATCGTTTCCTGCCCGAATACCCCTGCATGACTGAAGTAAAAATCCAGCCCGCACCGCTATTGTTTTCCTTAACCGCTTAAAATAACCAGTCTTGTGGACATTCGGTGCAAATGGGCATAGCCGCATCATCATTGTGTATCTGCTGAAGGCCATCCCCGCTGCCAAGGTAAACCGGATATTTCCGGCTTAACTGCGCCGCACGGAATAACCCAGCCGGATGCTCCCGATTGACCGGATACACAAGAAAACCGGGTCAGCATGTCAGCCGCCCGGTCACTCGTCTTTATCTGTCTGAAACCATGCCTTAAGCATGTGAAATGATCAGTTGTAGCTCAGATGCTCCTCAAACGAGGGGGTCATCGGCACAATGTGATAGAACGTCTTGCCCGGGACAAATGGCAGCTCGCGCCCGTCCTTCATCAGCCTGATCGCTCCGTCATCGGCCCGCACCCACTCGCAGTCGACCGCCTGCCCCAGCTGGAACAGCACCGCCGGGCCGCCGGACTGCAGATCAATTTCCAGTCTTCCGTAATCGTCGTAGGTGTGGTGCGCAGCCCCGATAATAACCAGATTCGTCGCAGTCAGCTGCTCCTCCGTGGTCAAATCCGTATGCGGCTTGTCGTTGATCGACCGTGCATAGATCTTCCTGGCTTCATCGAATGCATAAGAAACCTTGTAATCCTTCAGCAGAAAATGAATTTCTACCTTCGTGGCGGCCATCCCTCCGACCGTCGCACCTACATCGGAGAACGGATAGGTCGGTATCGTGACCGCGTCCTTGTATTTCTTGTGGGCGGCGCCTTCCCGCAGTTTCTCGATGTTGGAATATAAATTATGCGGCGCCTTGCGGAACGACTCCCGCCAGAAGTAGCTGCCCGCATTGGAGATTTCATCGAGATAGGCCTTGCCCTGATGCTGCAAAATATCGTAACCGTCCGTGCTTGCCCCGGCATGCGCCAGAATCGCGTTGAAGGTATCTCCGATTTCAATCAGATAGGGGCGGTTGCTGCGGATCGGACCGATCGGATCCTTGAAATCATCGCTCTGAAAAATCGCCACCAGCCGTGTGATTCCACCCTCTGCCAGCACCTCCCACACCATATCGGCATGGGGCAGACCGGACTGGGGCCGAGCCAGCGCCATATTATTGACCATAACCGCTATCGGACGCTCCAACGCTTCCTGCTCAAGCGGCAGTCCCGTAAGCGACGCCCTGAAGGCAGGGACGGGGTCCGGCTCCGGCTCCGGCTTGGGAGTAGGCTCCGGGATGGGGACAGGCTTCTCCTCGGTGAGCGGCTTGGGATCACTATTCAGCTTATCGGCTCCACTGCACCCGGAGAGACTGCCCATAAGCAGCAGGAACAGGGCAATCAGCCCGCTGCCTGCGATGCGCCGAAAGGTTGTACGGCCTTTATCAACCATGAGTAAACCACCTTTTTGCTTGTGATGACTGCCTTTTTCCTATTTCCTTATTAAACCATACGCAAAGGAGGATTGTCTTGTTTTTCATGGATGTCCGCCTGGCCGAACAAGGAGCGTCCGTTCTGGAGAGAGGATATCATTGGGCAGAACAGAGATTAGTATGCAAATGGAATTGATGTCAATTGAGCGAGTCTGAGCAGGCAGGGGATACCGCCAATTTCGTGGGTATACTGTGTCACTAAGTTTCCATACTACTTAAGACCTGTTCATTTCCTGCGGGAAGAAATATCAGTAAAGGACAAGTCAACTTTAATGCTTTCTGATGTTTCAAAAAAAAGGAGCTGAAGCATAATGCCCCAGCTGATTGAATGGACGGGCCGCCACTGGCTTGTCATCGTCCTGATAATAGGAGCAGCGGCGGCTGTTGCCTACATATTCGCGAAGCGCAAATCCCTCTTTTATAAAGAATAACAGCCCGCTCCCTTTAGATGCCGGGCTCTTCCGGAGACGGCGGCTCCTGGACCGCGAGCGGGAGACGGATGGTCACCGTTGTGCCTTCTTCCCATACACTGTCCACGCGAAAAGCCCCGCCATGAAGCTCCACGATTTCCTTGCAGATGGCAAGCCCCAGACCGCTGCCCATCTTCTGGCTCCCGCCCTTGTAGAATTTGTCCAGTACATGGGGCAGATCCTCCGGCGATATGCCGCAGCCCGTATCCTGAATGGCAATACGAGCCCAGCCGGGTTCCTGCTCGGCCGATACAACCACGCTTCCTCCGCTCGGGGTGAATTTGAAGGCGTTGTCCAGCACATTGATCAACACCTGCTTCATCCGGTTGGCATCGGCTTCCACCAGCAGCGGCGGCGTATTCCCGAAGTTTGCCGTGAGGCGGATTCCTTCCCTCTGGACGCGCGCATCGAACTGGCGCATGGTCTCCTTGACCGGCTTCAGCAGGTCCACCGATTCGGGATGCAGAATGATGCTCTTGGCATAAAGCTTCGAGAAATCAAGCAGATCCTCCACAAGCCCCGACAGCCGGTCGGTCTCCCGGTCAATAATCGTCAAGCCCATCTGAAGCTCCTCCGCATCGGAAGGGTCGCCTGCGAGCGTTTCGCTCCAGCCCTTGATCGAGGTCAGCGGCGTCCGCAGCTCATGGGAAATGGAAGAAATAAAATCATTCTTCAGCTTCTCCCGCCGGGTAAGCTCGGAGGCCATCGTATTGAGCGTCTCCGCCAGCCGCCCGATCTCATCGTGATCATGCGGGGTGGCTCTGCGCGACCAGTCTCCTTCCGCCATCTGCTCGGCTACCCGCGTCAAATTACGGATCGGCCTGGCAATCCGGTTCGCCAGCAGCACGCTCATGGCAAAGAACAGCAGCACCACAATGAAGCCCACCAGCACCGTGATCCACAGCATATTGCGGACTGTTTCATCCACGCTCACCAAGGAGGCCGTGTAACGGAACATGGCGACAATATGCTTATCCTGTTTGACCGGCAGCGTGACAGCCGCAATACGCTCATTCGTCACAGGATCCACTCCGCGCCAGACGCCGCGTTTGCCTCCCATCGCCTCAAGCACATCGGGCGTTTCAACCACTTCCCCGTTTCCCGGCAGGCCGTCGCTGTCCACCACCAGGTAGCCCGTGTAGTCCAGCAGCTGCAGATGCGCGGTGCCCTCGGACATATTTTGCAGCATATAGCTTGCCTTATCCTCCATGGGCTGGTAGGAAATATTGCGGTTATGAAGGGCTGCCTCCGTCTCCGCACGCTGGATGACGGAACCGACGGCGCTTCCATAATAATAATTCCATACCAGGGTAACGAACATGGCGCCGAGCAGTACCACAACAAGCGTAATGAGCACCCCGTAGCTCCATACCATGCGAGTCCTCAGGCTGCTCATCTAAAATCCGCTCCGTTTCCAGCGGTATCCAAAGCCCCAGAGGGTCTCAATATATCGCGGGTCGGATGGCTCGTCCTCAAGCTTTTGGCGGATCCGCCGGATATTCACATCGACGATTTTCAGGTCGCCGATAAAATGCCTCCCCCATACCGCATCCAGAATATCGTCGCGGCTGAGTCCTTCCCCTTCGCGCTCCATGAGCAGCAGGACAAGCGTCCACTCTGTCGGCGTGAGCACGATCTCCTCGCCGCCCTTCCACAGACGCCGCTCCGCCGCCGACAGCCGGAACGGTCCTGATCGCAGCTCGCCTGCACGCTCGCCGGTAGATTGCTGCCCCGCTTGAGCCGGCGTGCTTCCGCTCAGCATGCCTGGGCTTTCTCCGGCAGACTGCCCCATATCAGCTGCCGTATTTCCCGCCGCCGCTTCCCCCGGATGAGGCGAGCCGGGCTGCCTGCCCTGCCCGGCTCCCTGGGCAGCGGAACCGCCAGCACCTGTGCTTCCGGCTGCGTCATCGGGCGCTCCAGCTTCGGCAATGCCGCCGCTGCCCGCCGCCGCCCGGGCATCCTGCGAAGTCAAGCCGCCCGGCATCATCCGCCGGTGCAGGGCGTTCAGCCTGGCGATCAGCTCGCCGGGGCTGAACGGCTTCTGCACATAATCGTCGGCCCCCAGCTCCAGGCCGCGGATTTTGTCCTCCTCCTGGGACTTGGCCGTCAGCATAATGATTCCCATGCTCGGAAATCTCCCGCGCAGCTCGCCGCACACTTCAAAACCGCTGATCGTCGGCAGCATCACATCCAGCAGCGCCACGTCAAAAGGAGGAGAAGCCGCATAGGCAAGCGCCAATGCGGTCTCTCCATCTCCGGCTTCCGTTACATCCATTCCGTTGCGTTTTAAATTAATGCGGATAAAACCGCGAATGGCTTCCTCGTCTTCCAGCAGCAATATTCGCATATATGGCTTCTACCTCCCGACAGCGGCGGGCCACCCGGGATAAACCTTGAGCGGACCGTCCATTTGATGCAACGACTACCTTTATAATTAATCCCATGAATAATTAATGCTGGGGAATCAGCTTGAAAATCTGCTTCAGCGTCACTTCATCCAGCTGCAGCTGATCATAATCCTGCTTGCTGTCAGCGGTCCAGTCCTCCGGAGCCTCCGACCAGACGACAGCATACACAAATCCGCCAGCTTCCGTCAGCACCGTCACTCTTCTGGAATCATCCTTCAGCTCCTGCTCTTTATCGCTCCAGTCCGCCAGAGGCACCGGTTCAATCGCGAACAGCTCCGCCCGGTCCTCCGTCTGCTGATTGTAATAATCAACAGCCAGTTCTCTCACATCGCTGCCATTGGTAAGATGCACCGTATATTTCTCACGCCATTCCGCAGGAAACCGCAGCTCATAACCGTCCGTTTCGTCCACATATCTCTCCTGCACCACCTGGAACTGTTCCCCGCCATCCCACTGCTTATATTGTTCGAGCCAGAGAAGATCGCTGTACGGCAGGTTCGGAGCTTGTCCTGGAGCCTCCAGCGTCACGTTAATGTCCAGAATGCCGTCTCCGTTCCCGTCTCCGCCTACGGTCTGCCGGGAATTATTCTCTACGACCTCGCCGTTTGAGGTAGGCCTGGGATAAATTTTGCTGAGCTTCCCTTCATTCCAGGCCAGCATGACTGTACTGGAGGAGTGTGCCCCCAGACTGGCGTCAGCCAGGATGCCATAGCGGTCTGAGGCGATTTTGCCCACTACGATATTATAATACCCGTTCACATTGCCGTTCAAAGGGGCCGAAGCGATTTCCTCCACCTTGCCCTCATGAATGCGGTGCAAATGGGCGGAAGCCTTCATCTGCTCGCGGTCCAGCTGGATCAACACCAGCTCCGAGCGGCCATCGCCATCCGCATCGCCAATGCCAAGCGAGTCATAGGGCAGCTCGGCAATGGGGCCGGGCAGACTATCGCCGTTATACGACTCATTAATATGATAGACAGCCAGACTATGCTGAGGCTCGCCGTATTGATTCCAGCCAATCAGCACCTCCGGCAGCCCATCCTGATCCAGATCGGCCACCTGCAGCAAATCAATGCCGTAGCTTGAAGACTCGTCGAATGTGAACCATTTTTTCCAGCGGTCATTCTGCTGCTTCAGCACCATAACCTGCTCCGTATCATTCTCCGTGACGAACGTGACAATCGCTTCCTGCTCCCCGTCGCCGTCAATATCCGTTTTGTTGACGGCGGCATTCGATGCTTCCTGAACCGGAAGCGCAAGCTTGGCCCGGACCGGAAGCGCGTCGCGCACCGCTGAAGCCAGCTTCGCGTTCTCCGGCGTCGATTGCGGACTGAGCAGCAGGTCTGCCGGTGTAGTCGTGTATTGGCAGCCTGAAAGAACGAGCATACCGATCATGATTAACCCCGGCATCCAGCCGGGGCGCCCCCTTTTATATCGTCGCTTCATCTGTTATTGCCCCGTCCCTTCCGGTCGTCATAACCGCTGCAGGAGAAGACATCCGCTGTATCATTCTAAAAAAGCTTCTTCGGCAAGCGGCAAGCGGCAAACTCGCTTGCAGCACTTACGAAGGGTAGATGTCTTCTTTTGTATATTGTGCCATTCTCTGTACGCAGCAGCAAAACTGCTTTTATGAATGAACGACCTATGGCATTCCAAGCCTCATGCTGTATGCAGCCTAATGCTTCTTCGCAGCCAATAATTGATCCACGGTTACAAAGGTATAACCCTTCTTCTGCAGGTCCTTGATCACGCCGGGCAGTGCGGCAACGGAGTTCTTAATATGGCTGCTGCCGAAGGAGTGCATGAGAATAATACCGCCCGGCTTCGTATTTTTGTTCACGTTGGCCCTGATGCTCGCTACCGATTCGCCCGCCCAGTCTCTCGTATCGACCGTCCAGCCTACAAGATCGCGTTTGCTGCCGGCGATCATTGCATCCAATATATTGTTAGTCGCGCCGTAAGGCGCCCGGACCAGACGGGGCACGAATCCCACCGCCTTCTGAATCAACGTGTCCGTCCACATGATTTCATTGCCGATATGCAGGCTGTCAAGCTTCGTCAAATCCTTATGATGATAGGTATGATTGCCGATTTCATGGCCTTCCTTAACAATGCGTTTCATCATATCGGGGTATTTCTTAACCTGCGTGCCTACTGTGAAGAAGGTTGCCTTGACGTTGTATTCCTTCAAAATATCCAGAATAGCCGGTGTGTAGTGGTTATCCGGCCCGTCATCAAACGTAAGAGCCACCAGCTTGCTCCCAGTCTTTGCTGTATATTGTACAACCGGGAGAGTCGGTTTATCCAGCTTCACTGCCGCTGCACCACCCGGGTCATTCGTCTTCTGCACCGTATTGCCGCCCTCAGGCGCTTTCTGAATCTGACCGCTTGCCGTATTCTTGCTGCCAGCAGTCTCCCGGACTTGCGCCTCCGATTGCGCCGCTTCCGCTCCATCGTCCCTGCCTGCTGCCGACGCTACATTACCGCCTTCATGGGATGCTGCGTTCCCCGCTCCGCCAAGAGCCTCAGTGCCTTCGACGGCGCCCTTCACTCCTTCATCCGCCCACAGCTCCCATGCAGACTGGGTATTGTATCCCGCAATAAAGAAAATGACGGCTATCGAAATAATGAGCAGCACAAACCGACGACGTGTCTTTCTGTTTCTGGCTGTGACTGTTTCTCTGGGTATCATATCGCTCTCTCCCTGTTCATTGCTATACCTTTATGGTAAAGGAGCGATGCTAATAAGTCGTTACAAAAGTGTAACATCGGATATGTATTTCAAAAGAGAGCTGTGTTGGCACCTTGCGCGGGGTGTGACGGTGCGTGACGGCTGTCAGCCTCGCTCAAGCATAGGAATTAAGTGAAATAGAGCTTTTTATGGTTTAAAGAACAGGGGAGGCGGCAGACTGGGCAAGATATAGCCCATTTTTAATCCGGGGGACGTACCTTATAAGAGTGTGCTTGGCATACGTCCAGGAATTATCGCGCCATATGGCGGACAATACGGATGAATGGGGAGAAATGACAGTTCAGTCGGCCAATACGATATCCCAACCATGGATTTTCGTATCGGCGCGCGCGCTGTATTGATATAACGTACGGATCGCGCTTCACCCGAATCTCAGCTTCTTCCCATGACTGGCCCGAGAGATTACGAGACCTCCCTCGCCATCGGTGAATCGGAGCCATTGGCCGGCAGCATACCGGCTGCCGGCGCCCGTTCATAAATTACAGATGCTCCTGACGAGAAGCTATGCTCTTCCCGGCATCCTGCATTGGCGGAAATACCGCAAAATGCTTCTGTATTCCCGCCTGCCGAATCATTCGAATTCCGGAAGAACGACACCCGGGTTCGATACACGGCTGAATATACCGTCTTCGAACACTAGCTTCTCATTTCCACCGATACGTATGGGAAATGCGATCCCTTCGTATTCCACAATGCCTTCCACCTCGCGGGCAACCATGCCTGCAATCGCTTTCAGAGCTCCCCGACGGTCCGTGATCACCCTGATTCCATACGGGAACCGGCAAACGAGACGCTCTTCGACGTAAATGTCGGCCTGCTCTGCGTTATTGACCAGCTCCATCATCCTCCCGTCGACTAGTCTGCAATAGGCCGTTTCTTCACCGAGTCTGACACCGTGGTCCATGGGATACGGCAGCAGTCCCGTAAACCAGAGCTCCCCCTCAGGCGTCGGAACAATCCCGCACAGACGCTCGATGAAATCCAGCACGCATAAGATCGCCGGCGAATAGGATTCGGTATAGCCTTCTTCACCGGTCCAGGGACTCAGGCATTGTCCGAACCTCGTAAGGCGCGATATCGCGGAGACAATAGGCGTCAGTATCCAGGTCAGCTCGACGAAACGTCCGTGATATTCGAACGCGTGCGCCGCCCGGATCAGGCTGAGGAAATTAACAGCGCCGGACCAGCTGTTGTACGACGAATGCGGGTCAAAGCGGGGATCGTCCATCGCCACCGAGGTGAATGGATATTTGGCAAAAAATTTACGCGTGTTCAGCAGATACCTCCGCAGCGCAGCGGCGAAAAACTCATCGTCCCCCACCTCGCAGGCCAGCACGCGCAGCAGGACATCGGTCTGTATGCGGACAAACCTCCCGCTGCGGTCCACATCATAGAAGAAGGAGTCGACCGGATCGAAGCAGAACGACATCAGACTTTGAAGCGACTGTTCCGCTTTGCCCGCCCACCGGTCTGCCGGCTCATTCAATTGCCCCGCCATTAAAATGTAATATTTACGAGAACAGTATACGTTTGCCGTCAAATCGGGTGCAAGGAACGGGACAAGCGGAGAGTCGGGATGAAATCGCCTGGGGTCGTCCAGATGCGGCGTGTCCGCCACATGCCAGAACCGTGCGGAAAGATCATGTCCCGTATCGAAGGTGCAGAACGCTTCCACGCAGCCGCTTCCTCTCGTATTCCGGTATTTCTCCAGCCAGCCGTCGAACCGCGTCATGGCGTCGTACATCTTGCGCAGAAACCGGTCGTCCCGTCCGTTGGACAGATAATGGTTCCACACGCTTCTGGCCAGAGGGGTAACCAGCTGAATCTGTTTGAATACCGGACCGTCTGCCGTTATTTTATAGGGAAGCAGCCCATCCCCGCGCTGGTAATCGGCGAACTGCTCGTACGTTGCCCGCGACACGGAGGGCAGAAAACGCGACAACAGCTCCGCATTGATCGTACCTGTGCTTTCCAGCCAGCAGCCGTGGTATACGCCCCCCTCCTGCAGGATTCCGCCGCCTGCTTCAGCAGCAGCGATGCAGTCCGGCAGTCTCCTGACCGCATCGTAATAAACATCCTCAAGCCTCCCGGACGAACCGGAAGATACGGCGAATTTCACGCCCGAGCGAGTGAACTCCGCTATCGCATCATAGCCGGAGACTTTCTTGTCACGCCCGATACGGCCGTTTATATCGAGCGTCCGAAGCCTTTTCAGTACGGATTCCAATCCGACTTCACCTCTTCTTTCGTTTTATGCCAAACGAACATTCCGCGCGTGCGGGACAGCTTGCTTCCTCGTTGGCAAAGCTTCTCATTAGCAGCAGCGGCACGTATCCGCTTGTCCCGGATTACTCGGTAAGCTTGTAATATTCGGAGGGGCTGACGCCCGTAATCGATTTGAACACCTGGCTGAAATAGGTGGGGTTTTGGTAGCCTACCAATTCGCTGACCTCATAGATCAGATTGTGTTTCCCCTGCAGCTTTTCCTTCGCCCTCTCAATCCGGTACTTGTTCAGATAGGTGACGAACGTTTCGCCTGTCACCCGTTTGAACAGCTGGGACAGATAGCTGCGGTTGACGAACAGCTCATCGGCAATATCCGCAAGAATGATTTCCTGATCGTAGCAGTTCTGAACATGCTCCTTCACCTTGCGGATCAGCATGTGGCTCCGCTTGCCCGTCAATTCCTCCTTCGCCTGCCGGAAGCTGTCCTGCAGCTTCTGCCTCATCCAGAGGCTCAGCTCCTTCGTTGTCGGCTGCGAATAGATTTGCGAGACGATTTCAGACATCGTTTGGGAATCTTCCTTGAGCTGATGATCCGGAACATGTTCGATCATCAGCGCGCTGAGCGTGCTGATGCAAATGTTCTGGGTTATAAACAGCGGAATATTCTGATCCTTCAGCAGATCCTGCTCGAACTTTCCCCAAATTTCTCCTATCTGTTCGTATTCTTTCCGGTGAATGGCATCGTGCAGCTCCTTTAGCAGATCCAGCGGATATGCATACCTCACCGCCTGCTCCTTGCCGTAAACCTCCTCGAAAGTAAATACCTTGTTGATTTCCTGATAATCGGCCGCCTCCAGCGCCCGCTGGCTTTCCAGATAGGAATCGATAATCCGGTGGATCCCCGCTTTCTCTCCGCCAATACCCGCGGACAGCGACAGCCTCAGGTAGAGCAATATATTGTCCAGTATTGCCTTGGTAAACTGCTGGCTGATCGCGGTCAGATCCTCGCCCTGCAGCTTGGCGAAGAAGACGAGCACGAACGTGGAATCGGAATAGTCGACGACATGTATATCCGCCTGCCGGGTGACTCCCTTGTCGGCTGCCAGCTCCTTGATAATATTGCCCGAGCCGAATTTCAGCAGCTGCCAGTCCCGCTCCTTCGATTTGGTCAAATACGGCGGGCGGATCAAATTGACCGTTGCCACAATGACATTGGTGTGCTGGGAAAGCTGCAGCATCGCCAGCTTTTCGGTCGGAATATTGGAACGCCTGTAGCGTGTCGTCAGCATTTCCTTGATAAAGGCATCCTTGACGTACGCAAGATGCTCCTTCATATGCTCGTTGTACCGGCTCAGAAGCTTTTTCTGCTTCTCCTCCACTTCGATATCCCGCAAAATCTCCGACATGACCGTCTCGATATCGCTTACGGCAGCAGGCTTCAGAAAAAAGTGCTGTACTCCGAAGCGCATGGCGCGCCTCGCATTATCGAAATCGTCGTATCCGCTGTGAACGATAATATAGACGGCGGGAAATTCCTCGCGGATCGTCCGGATCAGCTCCAGTCCATTCATCTTCGGCATATAAATATCCGTGATCACGATATCCGGGGGGCATGATCTGATTTTGAGCAAAGCCTCCTCCCCGTTGCGCGCCGAATCCGTTACCCGCAGATTCAGCTTCTCCCAGGAGACATGGCGGGACAAGCCATCAATGACGTTCGTATCGTCATCCACGATCATAATCGATTTCATAAAGATTCGTACCTCCCTCCGGATTAATCGGTCTCCTTCTCCAGCCATTCCTCCAGCTCTGCCGCATGGCGCAGAACCGGCAGCCTGAGCCGAACCGCGGTCCCGCCCTCCGGACGGTTGGAGAACGAGATCCCGAAGGCCTGCCCGCAGTACATCCGGATACGCTCCTGCACATTGCGGATGCCGATGCCCCTGACCTCCTCCAGCTTCCAGTCCTCCGGCAGCCCCGAGCCGTTGTCGGAGATGACGATCTCCAAATACTCACTGCCCTGCTCGGTGACAAGCGCCGCAGAGACGGCAACCTCTATCTTCTCGCCGAAGCCCTCCGCGTAACCATGTCTCATGCTGTTCTCGATAAAGGGCTGAAGAATGATCTTGGGTACGTAATAGGCCTTGATTGCGGCGGATATCTTCACCTCGTACTCAATCGTCCGTTTCTGGCAGGCCCGCTGAATGAGAATATAGCATTTGGCATGCTCGAGCTCCTCGTGCAGCGGGATGAACTTCCGGCCTCCGCTCAGGCCGATCCGGAACATCCTGCCGAGTTGGCTGACCATAAGGCTGATGTCTTCGGCCTGATGATCCATCGCTTTCCAATGGATCGTATCGAGCGTATTGTAAAGAAAGTGCGGCATAATCTGGTTCTGCAGCAGCCGCAAGTCGGCATCCCTGCGGGCACGGTTATCCTTCTTCATCTGTTTGAGCGATTCTTCAAGCTGTGCGCTCATGTAATTAAACGCAGTAGCCAGCGTATCGTATTCTTCGATAAAATGAGGCCCGATCCGCACATCGAAGCGACCCTTTTCCACCTTCCGGAGCCCTTGGATAATTCGGCGGATCGGCACGATGATCCGTCCGCTCACCCAATACGCGAGCGGAACTGACAGGAGCAGTCCGCAAACGCCAAGCAGCACGACAAACCAGCCCAGCGCCCGGGTCTTCGCGTACAGCGTGTCGACAGGAATGAGATGCACAAGACGCCAACGCTCATAGCTCGGCTCGGAGATGAGAAGCAGGTATCTCTGATCGCCCTGCTTCACGATTTGATGATGATTGGAGAGAGCCTCATACTCCGGATCCAGCATATCGTACAGCTCGGACGGCTTGGAAACGGTAATGGCGTCAAGCACGCCCGGGCCTTCCGGGGAATGCGCGCGCGCGATGACCCTCCCTCCCGCATCAAGCAGCAGCAGCGGCTCCTCCGTATGGCGGTAGAGCTCGTCATCCGCTATATTTTCAAAAAGTATATCCGACGACACGTCCACCTTCACGTAGCCCACCGTCTTCCCCCAGCTGCTTACCAGCCTGTGGACATAGCTGATGACGGACTGCCCAGAGGGGGAGCTCCGCTGTGGAATCCAGCCGTTGTCCATTTTGTCGAACAGCTTGAACCAGGGCTCCTTCTTGATTTCCTCCATCGGAAATACAAGACCTTCCTGTAGCCGGGGGTAGCTCTTGTAGCGGTCCGTATAAATTTCGATCGATTGGATCGATCGCTTCAGGCTGACCATATTGGCCACCATCTCGGTCAAATCGCGCTGTTCGACAATGGCATCGTACGTGTCCTCGACATCCTTGGAGAAGGTCTCAATGACAGAGCGGTTGACCGCGATATAGATGGCCGCCTCGCTGACGCTGTTGTTGAAATTGGATACCTTCTTGACATCCTCATTAAGCAGCGTCAGACGCGCTTCGCTGACTTCCCTGGAAGTAAAATCGAAAAAAATGTTATACGACATCATGCTGACGCCTGCAAGAAAAAGCGCGTTGAACGCGACAAAGCTGATCACGATGATGGTGGTTAGCTTTCTGAACATAGGATCGGCCCTTCTTCCAGCCCCGTGAAATGTGTACCCCTATCCTACCCTTTAATTCCTGTGGTCGCAATGCCGTCGACGATATACTTCTGGAAGACGAAAAAGACGATAATGACCGGAATCATGGAGAGCACGGACATGGCAAACACCGCCCCCCAGGACGAAGCGCCCTGCGAATCGAGGAACAGCCTCAGGCCAAGCGGAACTGTGAAATGATCGACCGAATTCAGATACAGCATCTGGCTGAAAAAATCGTCCCAGGTCCAGATAAAGCTGAAGATCGCCGTGGTAATCAGCGCCGGGACTGACAGCGGCAGAATGATGCGCCAATAGATCTGCACCGGACCGCAGCCGTCGATCGTCGCGCTTTCGTCCAGGTCTTTCGGAAGGCCCCTGATAAACTGGACCATCAGAAAAATAAAAAAGGTGTCGGTCGCCAGAAACTTGGGCACCGTCAGGGGCAGGATCGTATTTACCCAGTCCAGATAATGAAAGATGGCATACCGCGGAATGAGCGTCACGTGGGCCGGCAGCATAATCGTCGTCAGCATGCAGGCGAACCACAGCTTTCTGAAGCGGAAATTCATACGGCCGAAAGCGTAAGCCGCCATGGAGCATGTGGCCAGATTGGCAATCACGCACAGGCTGCTGATGATGAACGAGTTTTTGAAAAAGGTGGCGAACGTCTGGTCGCGGACGACATGCCATCCCTTGACATAATTTTGCAGAGTGGTTTCATGGGGCAGCAGCCCCGGCTGGGAGAAGATATGCGATTCCGGCTTAAACGAGCTGGAGATCATCCACAGCACCGGGTAGAGCATGCAGAATCCGAATAAAATAATGAACAAATGGGTCAAGAGCCGTTGCAACCGGATCGGGCGCGCCATCAGGATCTCCCCCCATCCTCGTAATAAACCCAATATTTTGAAGTGAAGAATACGAAAGCCGTCATGGCGCCCAGCACGATGACCAGCACCCATGCCATGGCAGAGGCATAGCCCATTTCGAAAAAGGTGAATCCCTTCTTATACAGAAGCATGGTATAAAACAGAGTCGAGTTGACCGGCCCGCCTGTTCCTCCGCTGACGATGAAAGCCGAGGTGAACGCCTGGATCGATTTGATCAGCTCGATGACCAGATTGAAGAAAATAACCGGTGTGAGCAGGGGCGTTGTAATGCTGGCGAATTGTCTGAACCGGCTGGCCCCGTCCACCGAAGCCGCTTCATAAATCTCCGCGGGTATCTGCTTCAGGCCCGCCAGAAAAATAACCATCGAGGCGCCAAACTGCCAGGCTGCCAGCAGAATAAGCGTATACAGGGCATAATCCGGATGCGCGACCCAGCCCCTGCCCTGAATGCCGAAGACGGCCAGCACATCGTTGATGGCGCCGTCCATTCCGAACAGGTTCTTCCATAGCAGGGCGATGGCGACGCTTCCTCCGAGCAGGGAGGGGATATAGTAAACCGTGCGGTATATGCCCAGCCCGCGCAATCCCTTGTTGAGCAGGACCGCGACGAGCAGGGCGGCGACCATTTGCACCGGAACGCCAATAAACACATAGGTCAGCGTAACCCGGACGGAATCCCAATAGTCGGAGTCGTGAAACATGTCGATATAATTCTGAAAGCCGGCCCACTGCGGCGGCGAGAGCAAATTGTAGTGGGTGAAGGACAAATACAGCGAGCTGATCATCGGTCCCAGAACAAAGGTAAAAAAACCGATGAGCCACGGAAGCAAAAACATATAAGCGATCAGTCCGCTGCCCGAACCTTTATTGCGGCGTTTATTCATTGTGAGCATCCCATCCTTCGCATTAACGCGGGAGGATCGACCTTGAAGACCGATCCTCCCTTGAATTCAATTTACGGTCTAACTGGCTGCGTTCATTTTATCGATGATTTTTTGCAGCTCCGCGTAATATTCCTCGGCCGCTTTATCTACCGTTTCCTGCCCGAAAGCGACTTTCTCGCTCAGCTTCTGGTAGAGCGCCTGATTCTCGTTGAAGCCCGGCGGATTCGGTCTGTAAGGGGCATCGGATGTCTTGCTGACCTCATCGATATAAGAGAAGATGGCCTGATCCGTTTCATTGGCGGATTTAATCAGATTCTCCCGCACGTCGGAATTGACCGGAGCTCCCCGGTCGTTGCCGAGTATCGCCGTGGCCTCCGGATCGTTGACCATAAAATCAAGAAACATGGCCACCTCCTTGGGATGCTCTGTCTTGGCATAGCCGGCCATGAACTGGCTCGGTCTCAAGGCGATCCCGTTCTTGCCGTTGTCGTACGGATAGATGTGCATTACCAATTCGTCCTCCGTGGCGTTGCGGTAAGCGCCAAGCTGGTTGCTCGGGATGAGCTGCATGGCAACCTCCCGTTTAATCAGCATCGACTGCTCGGGCGTGGTGGAAGCTGCCGCCTGAATTTCCGGTGGCACGATCCCTCCGCTCTTGCGCATATCCGCCCACATCTGGAACCAGTTCTTCGCATCCTGAACATCGAATCCCGCCTTGCCGTCGACATACTCGCTTTTCCCGCGCTGCTCCAGGTAAATCGAGAAGGCGTTCTGCTGAAAATCCTCGGTCCCGTACACATTGCCCAGCGCTTTGGTCAGCTTGGCCGCGGTATCGGCAAATTCCTGATAGGTCCACGTATCGCCCGGCAAAGGCACATTGGCCTGCTCGAACAACGTTTTATTAAGCAAAATGCCATAGGCGTTCGAGCCCAGCGTGACCCCATAGAACTTCCCGTCCATCGTGGCGGCGTCCACCATGCTTTGATCATGCTTGCTTAGATCCAGCTCCTTGCCCACAAAGGGGTTCAGATCGAGCACGACGCCCTGCCCGACATAATCGTTCAGATTGCCGCCGTATTGAATAATGTCGGGAGCGTTGCCTGCCGCAAACTGTGTCGACAGCTTGTCGAAGTATCCGTCAAGCCCGGAATACTCGGCCTCGATTTTAATGTTGGGATATTTCTTCTCGAACAGATCGATGACCTTCAGCGTCGCGTCATGCCTCTCCTGCCCTCCCCACCATGTAGCACGCAGCTCTACATTCTGCGGCTTCCCGTCCGCCGCCTGATTCTGTCCCGGCGCTGCCGTCCCGGGCTCATTGCTGCCGGATTTCGAGCTGCATGCCGCCAGCAGGAGCGTTAGAGAAACCAGCAGGATCGATACCATTTTCTTGTTCAATTCAAATGCCTCCCTTGTTTGATCTGATTCCCAGTATAGATTGAAAGCCCTTTCAGTTGAATCAACAAAAATAAGGATTATTATCATAAAAGTTAGAACTTCACCAGCCGAAGAACCTAATTTTTGTTACGGAATCACTAACTTTTCTTTATTTCTTTCGCTCATGTCTGCCCTTAACATTTATTTAGTATAGAGATATGGCCGCCTGCTATTCATAATCGCAAATCCGGTTCGGGAGGAATATCCAATGAAAATTGTCAGTATCGAATCTTTCACGACACGCCATCTGTGCATTGTCCGTGTCAAAGGCGACGACGGCAGCGAGGGCTATGGCCAGACGGCCCCCTTCCATGCCAACATTACGGCACTTGTGCTGCATCAGCAGGTTGCCCCAGCGATGATCGGCGCGGAAATCGGCGAGCCCGGCGGCATCGCCGATTTTGCCGAATCGCATATCTCCAGGCATTATAAGTTCGCCTGGTCCTACATCTGCCGGGCCGTCGCGGGCGTGGAGACAGCGCTCTGGGACTTGTCCGGCAAGCGCAGCGGCAAAAGCGTCTGCGAATTGCTGGGAGGCGCTCCGCGGCCCCTGCCGGTATACGGCTCCAGCATGAAAAGGGACATTTCGCCCGAGGATGAGGCCGCGCGGCTCGTCTCCTTGCAGAACCATAAAGGGATCGACGCCTTCAAAATCCGCATCGGCTCCGGGCTGGGGGACAATGCGGACGTATTCCCCGGCCGGACAGAACGGGTGGTGGAGGTCGTCCGCAAAGCGCTTGGGGAAGGGACCTCCCTCTATGCTGACGCCAATGGCGCCTACAAGCCGGAGAAGGCGATCGAGGTCGGACGCATGCTGTTGGACCGGGGAGTATGCCACTATGAGGAGCCTTGTCCGTTTCCCGAGCTGGAATGGACCAGACAGGTTACGGAGGCGCTGTCTATTCCCGTGACCGGCGGGGAGCAGGATAACGACATGGCCCAGTGGCGCCGCATGATTGCGATGCGCGCGGTTAATGTCGTGCAGCCCGATATCGGTTACGTCGGAGGCTTCAGCCGGGCGCTTGAGGTAGCCAGACTGGCCCGCAGCGCAGGCATCCTCTGCATGCCTCACGCCGCGAACAAATCGCTGCTGACCGTATTTACGGCCCATCTGCTTGCTTCCATTCCCAACGGCGGAGAACGCATGGAGTTCAGCATCGAGAACGAAACAATCACGAAGGGACTGTTCAACGAACCGCTCGATGTGCAGGAGGGACATTACGTGATGCCCGAGGGTCCGGGCTGGGGCATATCGGTCAACCCCGATTGGCTGCGGGAAGCCGAATATGCGGTGACGCGATGAATGCCTTACATTCGGGACGGAGGCGGGGCTGATGGGTAAATCGGATTGGCTGCGCAAACGGAATCTGAGCGTATTCATGACCCCGCGCGATATCGACGTGCCGGGGCTTGATGCCGAGCGACTGGCCAGGGATTTGCACGACATGAACGTGACGATGATTTCTTTTCTGGTTGGCGGCTACATTGCCAACTATCCCACTGAGCTTCCCATGCAGCGCAAGGTGCCCGGACTTGGACAACGGGATCTTCCGAAGGATGTCATCGAAGCCGTTCACCGCTACGGCATCAAGGCCATTGCCGCCATCGATCTAGGCGTCCTGCCGGCCCATGCCGCCGAGGCCCATCCGGACTGGTGCGCGACGGATATCAACGGTAAGCCCTACGTTATCGTGCCGGGAGAACTGTACAACGCCTGCCTGATGGGCGGGTATTATACCGATTACGGCTTCAGGATGGTCCGTGAAATTCTCGGACGCTACGACGCCGACGGAATACAATTGAATAATTTCGGCTTCACCGGCAAAGGCATTTGCTACTGCCCCGGATGCCGCAGCGATTTCCGCAGGGTATGCGGAGAAGAAATTCCCGAACGCAAAGACTGGAGCGACCCCGTATTCCGCCGGTTTATGCGCTGGAGGGAGATGAAAACGAACGAGGGCGCCCAGCGGATGCGCCGGATGGTCAAGAAAGTCGATCCGGAGCTGCCCTTCATGGGCAACAGCGCCTGCTTCGGCGATGCCGACTGGGTGCTCGGATCTTCGATCGACAAGGAAGGCGTAGCCGAGTTCGAGGATATCGTCAAGGTGGAAGCCCAGACCCGGATCAAGTCGAATATCGAGCAGGACAACCCTGATTGGCAGTGGATTCACTGGACGGCAGAGGAAGCGAGCTTCCTGACCTCGGTGATCGACGACAAGCCGGTTTATGTCGTCGCCTCCTATTTCGTGGCGTGGCCCTGGCGCAGAATCGCGGTCCCGCCCGCGGAGCAGAAGGCCTATTTTGCCCAGATTGTGGCTAACGGCGCCTGGCCGGCAGTGAATCTCTCCGGCGGCGCGCCCGCCACCCATGACGACAAACGCGGCTTCCGGGCGATCGGGGAGCTCTATGGCTTCGTCAAAGAGCACCGGGAGTTTTATGACGACGAATGTTCGGCGGCTGGCGTGGCCATCGTTTACTCCCAGCCGACGCTGCTGTTCTACGGGGATGGACGCGCCCGTCACTATGTCGAGGCGATCCGGGGCGTGGAGCAGAGCCTCCAGGAAGCGCATATTCCATTCGATATCATTTCCAACCGCACGCTGCTCAGTGTGGAGAAGCTGAAGAAATACCGCACGCTTATCCTTCCTTCAATGGCCTGCATGTCGGAGGAGGAAGCGCAGGCGGTCTCCTCCTTCGTCCACGGCGGGGGCGGACTGATCGCCTCCTTCGAAACCTCGCTTTACGATAAGGAAGGCAACCCTCATGGCGGTTTCCTGCTGCGAGATCTGTTCCGCGCCGATTACGCCGGGCAGACCCTTCCGATGAATGACGGGGATGTCCTGAAACGGCAAACCTATATGACCATTGCCGGCCGGGAGCATCCACTCGTCGCGGGCCTGGAGGAAACAAACTTCCTTCCCCTGGCCGGCTCCTACTGCGCCGTCGAATATGATCCGGCCGACGTGGATACGCCGCTGATGAGGGCGCCGGCTTACCTGCTCAATCCGGAGGGCTTCGCCTATCCCCGGCAGACCGAAGCCGCCGGTCCCATGTCGCTGCTGTCGGAACACGGGAACGGCGGCCGCGTCGTCTATTTCAACGGCCAGCCTGACCGGTATTTCTGGAAGGTGGGCTTCCCCGACCTGGGAACCCTGATCGCCAATGCCGTGGCATGGACGGCAGGCGGGCAGACCGTTGCCATCGACGCTCCGCCGACCCTGTATACGACCTTTCGCCAGCAAACAAACCGGAAGCTCGTTCATATGGTCAATCTGACTGGCGGCAGGCGCTTCTTCAACAGGCTCGTTCCGCTGCGCGACATTGCCGTCACACTCAAGACCGGTCCGGACCGGCCGCTGCTGCGGGCATACCTGGCTTCCGACCGGCGGGAGCTGCCCTTCTCTATGGAAGAGGGCGGCTGCAAGGTCATCGTTCCCCTCCTGACGGATTACGACATACTCGTATTCGAGTTGTCCGCCCCTTGAGGAAGGAAGCGCGGCAGATTGCCGCGACAAATTGCATTCATAACGGAGGAATCGACGAAAATGAGAAAGCTTACAGACGGACATTCGCTTTATATCGTAGACAAGACGGAATCGACGGGACCCGCGGCGTTCGGTACAAGCGAGCTGTACCGCGTCCTCTCCGAACGGGGGATCCGGATTGAACGGATTCCCCATTGGTCCTCAGCCGGCTCTTCCGGCTGCCTGGTCATCGGCACAATGGAAAACAGACAAATCCGGGTGCTGCTGGAGCGGCAGCAGGCGGATATTCCGCACAAGCCCGAAGGTCTGATCTATCAGTGGTGCGCTTACGGCGGCCAGCCGGTTCTGGTTGCGGCCGGTACCGACGGGCGCGGACTGATGTACGGACTGCTGGAGTTGGCCGAGCGCATCCAATCCGGCGGAGCAGAAGCCTTGAACCGCACGGAGAATGAGCTGGCAAATCCGGATCATGCCGTCCGCGGTCTGGACCGGTACATTATGGGTCCGCATGACGACGAATGGTTCTACTCCGCCGAATTTTGGCATTATTATTTCAGCCGGCTGGCATACAGCCGCTATAACCGGTTTGTACTGATCACCGGATGGGATACCTCCCACTTCTCGCCGCCCTATCCTTTTTTCGTTGAGATTCCGGGATTTACGGACATGACAGTCGCAGGCTTCTCCGCGGACGACCGGGCGCGCAACCGCGACCAGCTGCGTCAGATCGGCGCTTTATGCCATCAGTACGGGCTGGATTTCTTCCTGGGCATCTGGCAGCAGAAGCCCTGGACCGGCTCGCAGGAGGTGCTGCTGCAGGGCATACCTGAAGACGAGCTGGCCTTCTCTTCGTATTGCGCCGCCGGTCTCCAGGCGATGATTAATCAGTTCCCGGACATTGACGGCTTTCAATTCAGGGTCAATATGGAATCCGGTATCGGAAAATTCAAAGATACGAACAACGATTTCTGGAACACCTGCATTCAGGGCATCGCCAAGGCTGGCCGAAAGGTCAAGCTCGATCTTCGGGCCAAAGGCGCTACCGACGAGATGATTCAATACGCCGTGGAGACGGGACTCGATGTAACCGTACCCACCAAGTTCTGGTGCGAGCATCTGGGCCTGCCCTATCATCCGACGGAGCTGAGGCATGAGGAATTGGCCGATATCGGCAATCCGAACTCCAGCCGCCGCTACAGCTACGGGGATATGCTCAGGAAGCCGCGAGGCTATGATGTGATTTACCGGCTGTGGAATTACGGCAGCTCCACCTTGTTCCTGTGGGCCGATCCGGATTATGTCCGGCGGTTCTCGGAGAGCTGCAGACTAGGAGATGCCATGGGCTACGAGGTGTCTGCGCCTCTCAGCCTGAAGGGCGGCCATGCCACCGTCCAGAAGCAGATGGCTCCCTGGAAGCTGTACAAGGAGCCGGACCAGGACCACAGATGGGAGGATGAGCGGTACTGGCTTTGGTACAAGCTGTTTGGGCGTCTGGGGTACTCCTCTGCTGCCGGCAGTGAAATCTGGATGCGGGAGCTCGAAGCGCGCTTCGGGCACGAGGCAGCAGCCGAAATGGAACATCTCTACCAGCTGTCGGGCAAAATCCTGCCATTGATTACCGCGTTTCATATGCCTGTCCATCCTTCACTATGCTACTGGCCGGAGCTGAGCACCGGCGGCGCCTTGTTTGCGGAGCACAATTATACGAAGGATTATAATTACAACTCCAAGGTCCAGAAAAATGTTACCTATACGGATACCGAGCCCAGCGATCCGGGATTGTTCTACCGGATAACCGATTTCGTCCAGGACACGCTTGATGGTCGCCTGAAGGCCAAATATACACCGCTGCAGGTTCGGGATTGGCTGCTGGCCCTCGCTGACGGTATTCATCAAACCGCAGAACGGATCAACGGGCTTCCGGAGCTTGCGGAGCATCTAGAGTGGAAATCGTCCGCGCATGATTTTGCCATGCTGGCCTGCCTGGCGGAGTATCACGCAGACAAAATTGCAGCCGCGATGGAATACCATTTGTACACGATCGGGCAGCAGGCCGCTCATCTCGAGCAGGCACTGCGGTTCATGAAGGAAGCCGAGTCGAAGTGGCGGCACCTTGCGCATCTGGGCGGCAAATTCCAGGACAATCTGGTATTTAACGCCGGGGCGGGATCGGGCCTTGGACGAAGCGGACATTGGCGCGACCGGCTGGCTGAAATCGAAGCCGATATCCGCAGATTGGAGCAGCTTGGGGCCGATCAGTCGTCAACGACTGCGGGAGAACAGCGCTTGTCGCCCCGGCTTGTCATCGATTACAACCGCCCGCCGCGATGGGTCAAGCCGGCTTCCTTCGGAATTGACGTTCCCGCCGCGTGCAGCCCGGGCTCCGATCTGGAAATCCGCCTGCGAAGCGGGGAGAACGGACGGCTGCCCGAAGAAGCCGTCCTTCATTACCGCAGGGCGGACCAGACCGAAGGGGCCTTCCTCGCAGCCGCGATGACCCGCACGGAAGACGGCTTCCAGGGGACCGTACCCGGCGGTTACATCTCGCCGGAATGGGATTTGATCGTGTATTGCTCCACCCGGGACGAGGCCGGAGAACCCTTATTGTATCCCGGCATCTTCCATCCGGAGCATGCATTCCCGTACTTCGTTATCGCCGTATGCCAGCAGGGCTGATGCCTTCGGAAGGGCGAATGCCATTAGATGGAGGTGTGTCAGACCATGAAAATAGTTTATGACGGCTCCGTCGAACTGCTCCGGTTCGGTGTCGGGCAAATCAAGACGAGTCTTGCGCGGCGGGGCCTGTTTTATGTGGAGCAGTGGGTTTCCCATCCGCCGGAAGTCCCGCCGGACGAAGGGATTGTCGTGGCCCTCTCCGTCCGCAAGGATCCGCCGCGGGATGAGCCTGCGGCGCAGTGGGAGGAGCAGGCCTTCGCGATTCATCGCCGGGGCGGCGTTCTATTTATCGAAAGCGGCGATATTCGCGGCTTGTTCTACGGCTGTCTGGAATGGGCGGAACGGATCGGCCGCAGCAGGGAGCTGGAGGATGGGGAGAGCATCCGCGTTGCGCCACGGCTCCCCATGCGCGGCGTCAAGTTCAATTTGCCCTACGCGCCTTTCGAATATGGGGAGCCGTTCACCGCGAATCTCGATACGTGCATGGATATCCGATTCTGGCGCGACTATCTCGACATGCTGGCATTGAACCGGTACAACTGTCTGAGCTTATGGTCGGAGCATCCGTTCCATCTGATGGTCGTATCCCCGGCATTCCGGGAAGCCAATCCGTTTGACGATACGGAGATCGACAGGAATATCCGCTTCTGGCGCGAGATGATGCGCCATGCCGCTGACCGCGGGATCGACGTTTACCTGTTCACCTGGAATATTCGCCTTATTCCCGAAGTGGCGCGCGGCCTCGGACTGCCCGAACAGGTCGGAGATTTCGCCCCGGATGCTGCGGACCGCTCACGCAGGATTGGCTTTCCGCTGAACCGGTTCAGACAAAATTCGGAGCTTGTCAAGCGATATATTCACGAAATGGTGCTGCAGCTGCTGCTTACTTATCCCGATTTGAAGGGTTTGGGCACCTCAGCCAGCGAATGGATGGACGGCGACGGTTATGACCGCGAGCGCTGGATTTACGATACGTACGTGCAAGCCATCCGCCAATCTGGACGGGATATTCCCTTTATCCACCGTACGAACACCCAGAGCGCGGGGAAGGAAATCAAGGACGTGGTGCTAAAGCATTTCGAACCTTCCCGGTTTTATATCAGCTGGAAGTATTCCAATGCCCATGCCTACTCCCACCCCCGGCCGCAATTCGAGAGCCTCTGGAACGCATGGGAGGGTATCGATCTGGACCGGACGCAAATTCTCTTCACGGTCCGCAATGACGATGTGCACACGCACCGCTGGGGCGACCCCGAATACATCAGGGAGTATATCGAGGGCATGGCGGCCAAGCCCTACGTCAAAGGCTTCTACTGGGGAGCCGACGGGTACGTCTGGGGCATCGATTTTCAGCATGCCGATCACGGGCATAAGACGTGGAAGTACGATTTCGAACGGCATTTGTATCAATTTCAGCTGTGGGGGCGGCTTTCCTTTGATCCCAATACGGATGACGGGACGTTCCACTGGCTGCAGTCGGATACGTATGGGCCGCTGCATACGGGGGAATTTCTGCTGGGGCTGAAGCATGCTTCCGCCATCATACCGGCCGTCAACCGCCTCTTCTGGCTCAACTATGATATGCAATGGCATCCGGAGAGCTGCTTGTCTCATCCCCGGCACGGAGGCTTCAAGACGATCAATGATTTTGTGCATGCCTCGCCTATGCCAGGAGCGGGGGTAGCGGGAATCCGGGAGTTTGCCAGGGCGGAGCACAGCGGAGAGCGGGAAGCGCTGGCCGCCTTGTACGACGAGACACCAGAGGACATTATCCTCAAGCTGAAGCAGGCCGCAGCGGAAACGAAAGCGGCTGCCGACAAGCTGGCGGAATCGTTGGGCGTGCATCTGGCGGGGCATCTGGCCTGCACGCTGTATGATTTGTACGCATACGCGGAGCTGGGCGGCTACTATGCCTGCAAATTTTCCGCCGCGCTGGAGTTGAACCGGTATCACCTGAACGGAGACGGGACTCATCGGGAAGCGGCCGTTTCTCTGCTGGAACAAGGAAGCGCGCATTGGAAGCGGTTGGGCGAATGGTGGAGCCGTCACAACAAGCCGTATTTCATGGCCCGGATAAAAATGACATTCGGGTATCCGCTTTACTACGATCATGTGCTCCAGGACATCGAGATTGCGCGGCGGTATAAATAAAAAGCGGGTACTTCGTCCGCTCGGCCTCCCTTCCAGGCGGGCAGGAGGCAGCGCCTGGCTTCGGCCATACACTCATTCCACAATAGCTTTATACTGCCCAAAACATACAAACAAAAACAAATGCCGATATTTTTGTAAGAAGAAACGGCTCTCGCCGTCCTTTGGCGGCACAGCAACTTTCTTCCCTTAGAAATAGAAGCAAAGTATGGAGGTATTTTATACTTTCTTATATTTTCATAAAAAGACGCCGGAACAGCAACCGTTCCGGCGTCTTTCATCTTCATCCGCTCTATAAAATGCCTTCCTTCATCGCTTTATACACGAGCTGCGAGAACAGGCTGTTTGACCAGACGAACCAGTCTCTCGTGTACACGCCAGGGTCATCGGCATGAAAGCCTTCATGCATATAGCCCGTATCCGCATCGGTCGCCTCCAGCATGGCGATCATCGCCAGCTTCTCCTCATCCGATGAGGCGGTCATTCCCTGCATCGACAAAGCCATATGCCAGATGTAACCCGGAGGCGTGTGCGGGCTGCCTATTCCCCGGGCCGCACTGCCCTCGTAATAGTAAGGGTTGCTGCGGCTCAGAGCGAACCTTCGCGTATTCTGATACACCGGATTGTCGGCGGTCGTATAGCCCAAATAAGGAATCGACATCAGCCCCGGCGTGCCGGCATCGTCAGCCAGACAGTAATTGCCGAAGCCGTCGGTCTCATACGCATAGATCGAGCCGAATTCCGGATGACGGTAGATGCCGTACAGCTCAATGCCGTGGCGGACATCCGCCTCCAGCCTGCCAAGCTCCTGCACGAGCGCGGAATCCCGGAACACCCACTCGGCAATTTCGCCAAGCTGGGCCAATGAGACCGCCGCAAACATATTGGCAGGCACATTATAGTGAAAATCGCACGCATCATCGCTTGGCCGGAAGCCCGACCAGATCATTCCCGTGTAATTCACCGGCATCCCGGCGCCGTCATTGCGCAAGGTATCGGTTGCGACGCCGTTATTGCGCGTGAAGCGGTAAAATGAAAGCTCGTCATGTCGCTGCTCGGTTCTCCACAACTTCACAATGACTTTCATCGCCGCCTTGAAATTCGCATCGAAGATGTCTGTCAGGCCGGTAGCCTTCCAATACATATGGGCCAGCCGGACCGAGAAGCAGATGGAGTCGAGCTCGAACTTGCGTTCCCAGACCCACGGTCCCATCTCCGTCTCATCTGTGGCATTCCAATGCCAGTCATTCGCCGATTCATTGAACGCATTGGCATACGGATCGATGATAATCGATGCCATATGACGTTTAATCAAGCCGCCGAGAATCCGCTGCAGATCCGCATCTTCAGCGGCCAGCGGCACATAGTGGATGACCTGCTCGACGGAATCGCGCAGCCACATGGCCGGAATATCGCCGGTTAGGATAAAGGTGGTATCGTCGTCCATCAGCTTCGTTGCGGTTTCCAGCGTATTGGGAAAACAGTTTCGGAACAGCTGGAGCAGCTTGGGACGATGGGCCAGCTTATCCTCCGCCTCATCCAATACTGCCTGAACAGCGGCCGGAAGCGGAAGCTCCGGCAGAGTGATTTTCGGTAAACGGAACTGCTTCATCTCTTATGTCCTCCCGCATCCCCACGGGGATATGATCATCATTTAAATATAAGTTCAAAACGTTCTACTTTTAGCACCGAGAAGATCCGTTTCCTGGTAATCTTCGCGATCGAAGTCGGACGTTTTGAACATCCTATACATTTATTCTTTTACCGCGCCGATGGTCAGGCCCTGCACAAAATACCGCTGGAAGAACGGATAAGCCAGAATGATCGGCCCTGTCGCCAGGACCACCATCGCCATACGCGAGGTTTCCTGCGGCATATCCTGAAGCATGCCTGCGTTGAAGTTATTGGAATTTTGCGTAATGAACTGCATGGTGGTTTCAATCCGCATCAGCATCGACTGCAGCGGAACGAGGTCCGGATTTTCGATATAGAGCAGGGCGTTGAACCAGTCATTCCAATAGCCCAGCGTGCTGAACAAGCCGATCGTCGCAAGACCCGGCAGAGAGAGCGGCAGAACCAGACGGATGAACGTCTGCAGCTCCCCTGCTCCATCGATCCGGCCCGATTCAATGATCGCGTCCGGCACCATCGTACTGAAGAAGGTGCGCATAATCATAATGTAGAACGCATTAACCGCCATCGGCAGAATAAGCGCCCAGATATTATCGCCCAGGTGCAACAGCTGCGTTACGACGATATAAGTCGGGACAAGTCCGCCGTTAAACAGCATCGTGAAGAAAGCCAGAAAGCTGAAGAAATGGCGGTACTTGAAGCTTTTGCGGGAAATCGCGTAAGCATACAGGGTGATAAAAATCAGGCTGATCAGCATTCCCACGACGGTGATGAAGATCGTGACGCCGTATGAATGAAGCAGGGAATCGCCTGTTCTGAATATATACCGGTAGGCATCCAGGCTCCACACGTCCGGAATAATCGCATAGCCGTTGCTGGCCAGCGTAAGCTCATCCGTAAATGAAATAATCAGCACGAAAACAAAAGGAAATACACAGGCAAAAGCGAACAACGCGGCGATAATGTTGAACACCACATTGGCCGGGGGAGACAACCGCTGGAAATCGCGGGACTTGCTTCGAGTCTTCGACATGACCGCTTCTCCTTTCTGATTAGAATAAGGCGTTGTCTTTGTTGAATTTGCGTACGATCCAGTTGGATGAGATCACCAGGATGAAGCCGATTGCCGATTGGTACAAGCCAGCCGCCGTGCTCATGCCGATCTCGCCGGTCGTTTTAAGTCCACGATACACATAGGTATCGATAACATTCGTCGTTGAATAAAGCATGCCTGAATCGCGCGTAACCTGGTAGAACAGGCCAAAGTCCGCATAGAAGATGCGTCCGATTGCAAGCAGGGTCAAGATGGTCATAAGCGGCGTAAGCATCGGAATCGTAATATGCCGGATCTGATTCCACTTGCTTGCACCGTCGATCATGGCCGCTTCATACAGGGATTTGTCGATCCCGATGATGGCTGCCAAATAAACAACGCTGCTATAGCCGATGGTTTTCCACAAGTTGATAATAACAAGCAGGTAAGGCCATTTGTGAGGTTCCGCATACCAATTGATCGGATTCATGCCAAAGTAGCCCAGAATCTGGTTCAGGAGCCCTTTGTCCGCGCTCAGAAAGCTGAACACGAAGTAGCCGACAATAACCCAGGACAGAAAATAAGGCATGAAAATAGCCGTTTGATAAATTTTGGACAAGCGTTTATTGACGATTTCCACCAGAATGATGGCCAGACCCACTGAGAATATCAGGCCCAGAATAATAAAGGCTACATTATAAAGCACGGTATTGCGCGTTATGACGTAAGCATCCTCGGTGCTGAACAGAAATTTGAAGTTATCGAGGCCCACCCACTTGCTCTGCAGAATGCTGGCCAGAAAACCTTCCTGTGTAAAGCGGTATTCCTTGAATGCGATAATGGTGCCGGCCATGGGCAAGTAGGAGAAAAAGAAAAACCATACCGTGCCCGGAAGCACCATGAACAGCATCGCTCTATTTTTGGCAATATCCTTCAGAATTCTCCCAAGCGTGCTCATTCTATCCCTCCTTATCCGGTAACAAAAGGAGGGGCGGACGCATGCATCCGCCCCCTCCTGTGTGATTCATAAAGCTTTATTTTTGCGTTGCTCTCCATGCGTCCAGTTGGGACTGGGCCTCAGCGATGATTTTGTCCAGTCCGGCCGCTTTGAATTTCTCGATCGCCTGCGGCAGGTATTTATCCGGATCAGCGGTTCCGGTCATCAGTGCTGGCCAGAATTCGCCTTTCACGTTCTGAATGGCAGCCAGTTCATTGACCACCTTGGAGCTGTCGAAGTTGAAGCCGAGCGTCGGAGCAGCTTTGCCGGCATCGTTATAGGCTTTGAATTGCTCCCATTTGTCAGCAGGATCTGCGGCGCTCAGGTAAGTCAGCATGATATTGCCCAGTGCAAAGGTAGGCATATCGTAGTTTTTGGCGTCAGGCAGGTTTTCCATGTGCGTATCATCGATTTTTTTGTAATGTACGCCTTCGATACCGGAATCCACCATGTTGCGCAGTACAGGATCGGTGTTAAGCAGGTTCAGGAACTGCATCGCTTTGTCCGGGTGTTTGGAGTTCGCCGAGATTGCTTGCATGGAACCCATTACCGACCAGTTGTAAATAACGGAATCGTTAGCCGGTTTGGAAACAACCGGATAGCCATAGCTTTGCGACCAGAGAATGTCGGCAAAAGGCTGGGAAGACGCGCGGTCCAGGAACCATTTGCCTGATTTCGTCAGGTCATCTGTCGAGCTGATCGTTGCCGCTTCCGGAGAGATGTAGCCGGCTGTATAGTATTTGTGCATCGTTTCCAGCGCTTGCTTCATTTCAGGCGTTTCAAGCACATCGACGATTTTGAAATCCGTCGTATCCAATTTTACCGCCATCGGCAGGTTTTGGATAATATAGTCATAAGGTACAACTGGAACATGATCTTTGTTGACCGCGAACGGTGCAACCTGCGGCTCTTTTTCCTTGATTGTTTTGAGCAGCGGCTCCAGGCTTTCAAGCGTATTCACGTTTGAAATGTCCAGGTTGTATTTGTCGACCAGGTTTTTGTTGAAACGCCATACTTCTTGAGTAGGCAGCTCTTTGTTGGCCGGAACGCCGTAGTTATGGCCATCGACCTTGGAGCCTTCCAGGAAGGCCGGATCAAGCTCATCCACAATACCTTGACCGTATTGCGTAAGCAGCTCGTCAATCGGTGCGAAAGCGCCTTTGCGGGCATTCTGCACATAATCAAAAGCCCATGAGCAGGAGAAAAGGATATCCATTGGCGAACCAGATGCGGTAAGGACCTTCATCTTCTGGTCATAGTCGCCAAAATCGATCATTTTCATCGTTACGGTGACGCCGATTTTCTCAGCTGTATATTTGCTGACCTCAGTCATAACCTTGTCCATATCTTTTTGCGGAGCACCGATCGTATACCAGACCAGGTTTACCGGTTCTTCTGTGCTGCCGCCGCTATTTCCGGCGGTGCTGTCGTTCGTGCTGCCGCCGTTATTTGCTGCTGTATTGCCGTTATTGTTCTTGCTGCCGCAGCCGCTCAGGACCATAGCAACAACCAGCATCAGCGCAAGCGCCAGACCAACGCTTTTTTTTGTTCTTGTCATTTTTGTTAACCCTCCCGTTTAATGATTGCTTCTTTCATGCCTCTTAGGCTCTTCTTTACATTAACTGATGAAAACCGTTACAAATAGAGCTTAAACTAGACATATCGTGTTCAAAATAAACAAAGAAGGACTTTTCTCCTCCTAAGTAAGAATGATCCTTCACCGTCGTTTGCGACCGGTGCAGGATCATCTTCTTCAACTGAAAGGCCATCAAATAAGCCCTTTATAATCCGTCGGCGAGATTCCCACATATTTCTTGAACTGCTTGTGAAAATAACCCGTTTCCCAATATCCGACGCCGCGGGCGATTTCATGCACCTTCAGATTGGTTTCCTTGAGCATTTCCTTCGCTTTCTGGACCCGGTATTTATTGATATAATCCGTGAAGGTTTCGTTGGTTTCCTTATTGAACAGCTTGCCCAGGTAGCCCGGATGAATGTTATATTTGCGCCCCAGCGATTTCAGGGACATTTCCTCCATATAGAACTCATGAATATGGTTCAGGACCTGTTTGACAATCGGACTTCTGTCATCCTGTCCCAGAATATCGATCATCATCCCCGCCGCTTCCTGTACGAGCGAGACCAGCTCCGCCACGTCAGAAGCAAGGGCCGCTTTCCCGAACACATCCTTATAAAGTCCGCTGACCATAGCCTGCGCCGATTTCAAATCGTTCAGCTCCATCTTCAGCCGCAGCATCATCTCGATGGCCAGACTGCGCAGCAGCGCGGGAGTGACTCCCTCCTGCTTCTGCGCCTGCTGGAACTCCTCCTCGATCCGGGTAAACAGATTCTCCTTGTCCTTGGCCACCATCAGCTTGCCGAGATCGGACCAATCGACGGGAATTTGCGTCAGCTGCGCATCGCGGTCCGGAATAAGCGTTTCATATTCAGCGATGTCCGTCCGGCCAAGCATCAGAAAATATTCCTGCGCCCGCCGCGCCTGCTCGTAGCTCTGCCGCTGCTCCTCCCCCATGCGCTTCACGGTGCCGAGCGAAATCCGCGACCGGTAGGATTCACCCAGCTCATCGCGCAGCCTGGTCAGAAGGTCAAGGGCCGCTAGCTTGCAGGCCTCCGGACTATCGCCCATAAAAACAATGACAATATCCCCTTCCAGATTGGTAAAACAAACGGTGGCGCGGTCCGCAGCCACCCGCTGCTTGATCTCGCGCCTCAGCTCCAGCACCATCTGCTCATCCTCATCGTCGGGCCTGACGATCGACGCCAGCAGATAAGGCCATTCAAAGACGATGCCGAGAAGTCTCGCCCGCTCCGCAAGCTCGGCTGGCGCAATCTGGCCGGTCATCCAGCGGTATAGAATATTATCCCTCAGGATACCGATCTCATCATCGGTGAAAGCGGGAATCAGGGACTGCGAGGCAGAGGCGTTCAATTTCTCCACCGTGTTCTGCAGGGTCTCCGTCAACTCGGTAAAATTAATGGGCTTAAGCAGATAATTCTCAATGCCCAGCCTCATGCCCTGCTTTAAATAATCAAACTCGTTATAGCCGCTCAGGATAATGATCCGAAGCTCCGGATACAGCTGCCGCGCGGCGGAAATCAGCTCAAGGCCGTTCATTACCGGCATGGTGATATCGGTGATCAGAATATCCACCGGAACCTCCTTCATCCGCTCCAGCGCCTGCTTCCCGTTCTCTGCCCGGCCGGTGAGCTCGAGGCCATACGAGGACCAATCCACCGCATCGTACAAACCATCCAGAATAAACGGCTCGTCATCGACCAGAAATGCCTTATACATATCAGCTTTCCCCCTCTGATGTGTTTGGAAACCAGATTTTCACCGTTGTGCCCTTGCCGGGCGTGCTTGCAAGCTCAACCCCGCATTCGTCCGCATACACCAGCTTCAACCGTTCGTATACGCTTCTAAGCCCCAGCGATCCGCTTGTTTCGTCGTCCTCCGGGAGCAGGAACGAGCTGCGGATGCGCTCCAGCTTGTCCGGCGCAAAGCCGGTCCCGTTATCCGTAATTTCAATATGGATAATGCCTTCCCGCTCCTCTGCACGCACAGCCAGCACATTATCCGTATCATCCGCGCGTATGCCGTGAACAATATAATTCTCGACTATGGGCTGCAGCGACATTTTGATCATTTTCCGGCTGCCAAGCTCCGGTTCATACGCAATCGTGTAGCTGAACTTGTCCTTGTAGCGGATGCGGAACAGCTCCAGATAACGGCGGCAGTTCTCCATCTCCTCCTGAAGCGTGACCACGGTCTGCTGCTGTACGAAGCTCTTGAACAGCACAGCCAGGCTGTAAATCATTTCGCTCACATCCGTCACGCCCTGCGAGATGGCCCTCATCCGGATGACCTCCAGCGTATTGTAGAGAAAATGGGGATTGATGCGGGCCTGCATCGCCGTAAGCTCCGTATGCTTCTGCTTGATTTCCGCTTTATAGACACGGTCGATATGACGCGTCAGCTCCTCCAGCATTTGATCGAAGCTGCGCGAGATCTGTCCGAGCTCATCCTCTTTGGTGTCCTGGATTCGCACCGACGTATCGCCGGTTTCAACCTTGCGCATGGAGCGGATGATCCGGTTTGTGCGCTTGGCGAAATTAATCACAACGAGCGAAGGAACGATGACCGCAACGAGAATGCACGCCGCGCTGACAAACAGAATCAGATTGCGGAGCGTCCTGTAGGACTCCGCCACCTCCTGCTTGGGAGCCACGCCTACCACAACATAACCCAGATTGTTTGGCGTCAGCGTGGAGATATAAGAATCCTGCTCCAGCTCGCCTGAGATATTCAGTGAATTGAGCTTGTCCGCATAAGGATAGGTGGTCCCGTAATAGTTGCCCGACGAGTCGAAAATAACGCCGCCCTCCGATGCCAGAACGAGAATATAACCGTGAAAATCCTTCTCGTAGCCCGAGATCGCTTGCAGGATGCTGTCGGAATTGAAATACACGATTAATTGCCCGACCGCCTTCAATGTGCCGAGATCGTTAATGGAGCTCTGAACCGAATACAGCCTCGTGTCCGGTTGATTGATGGTTTTGCGCACCCATTCATTGGGCACCGAGATGTTCCCGTTCTGGAGCGCCATCGCATCGGGGATGAAGGACCTCGACGGATTCGTTGTGATCAGCCGGGACGTATTGCGCTGGCTTTGTACATAGAGAAACTGCTTCTCCGTGCTGTACAGCAATAAATTTTCCATATCCTGATCGTCCTCAATCATATTCTTCAAGTAGGCAATGCCGTCGGTCGAGCTGTTCTGACTGCCCATAAACTGATCCAGGCGGCGGTTCACGTACTCCTGAAAGGAATGCTTGAGCAGGTAGGTCATATTATCTGAAAGCTGCTGATCCCTGTAAATATTCTGAACCATCAGCTGAACCGAATCATGCTTGGCCGCGATATAACGGTCGACACGTTCCATCGCGTTCTTCTGATTCGTAAGCTCGCTTTGCACAATCGAGCGGGACATGAAATAAAACGTAAAATAAGAGAGCGTCATGATGGTAAGAACCGCTATTGCGGAGAAAATCAGGATCATTTTCACGAACAGATTATTGCTGACGTAGTTGCGATATCCTCTTCTGAGTCCCATTGGCGCCCCCTTCCGCGTCTGCCGCTTGTCCATCCACATCCCTTCATCATAGCGCTCTGTATCCAATTAAAAAAGGGAGAGATTAATGCAGTTCTGTCCAAAATAAGATTTTTATTAGGAAGTATTCTCTTCCATGAGGAGGCCTATCCTGTCCTGATTACCCTATGGGCCTTACTCCCCGCACAGATGTGCGAAATCTGGTATCATAAAGGCTGTACGCCCATGATAACCAATCACAGTTCACACAGAAGAAAGGATCAGAAGGCCATGAGCATTTCGCTGACCCACAGGGTCATTAAATTGTTGTGCGGCCAGATCTCTTACGATAGAGGAAAAGCCTATTACCGTTCCGGCAAAGTTATGCTTCAGGATTTCGATCCCGGGATTCCTGTCTATGAGGCCATCGTCAAGGACAATGGCAGTTGCCAGGTCAGCGTCCAGATCGATGGCGGCGGCGAAGTGCATGCGACCTGCAGCTGCCCGGCTCTGCCTTCCTATGACAAATACTGCAAGCATATCGCAGCCGTGCTGCTCCATCTCCATGATCTGCAGCAGGATGGCCGCATATCTGCGCAGGCGTCAGCGGCTTTGCAGCCCGCAGATGCCTTCCCCCGCGAATCCGGTCATCTTGTTCAGCGATATGACGGCTCGGCATCCCATTCCACAGCAGACGCCAAGCTCGTAAACGGCATGCTGGGGCTGTTCGGAGACAGGACGCTGCGGCCTGTCCGTACTTCAAGACCTCTTTTCAATAACCGTACCGTTCTGCAGGCCGAGTTTGTCTGCAAGCCCTCCGCTTACGGCTATGACAAGCATATGCTCGGCCTCGAGATGAAGGTCGGTCCCAAACGGCTGTATATCGTACCAGACATAAGAGATTTCCTGGACCGCGTTGACCGGAAGGAACCGTATAGGTTCTCCCGGCATTTCACCTATGACCCGCAGCTTCACTGCTTCCAGCCTGAGCATGATGCCGTCCTTGGGCAGCTGATCCATATTTTGAATCATGAAAGGCTGTATCGGGAATCATCCGGCGCCTACTCCGCCCGTGCCAACCCCACAGGCGGCGACCGTACCCTGCTCATCCCCCCTGTCTCCTGGGAAACCATGCATCCCTTGCTGGCAGCAGCTCCATCTGTGCGGTTTCAGCAGGACGGGCAGATCGTAGACGGGGTTGGCATATCCAATGAGGCGCTTCCCCTTGAATTCGGGTTCAATGAGGGGGAGGATGGCGGCTTTCAACTGGATATCCAGGGGCTGGATCCATTGATCGTCATGGAATCATATGGGCTTGTGCTCTCGGAAGGCAGAATGCTGAGGCTCCCAGCCGATCAATGCAAACGCCTGTCCGATCTGAAGCAGATGCTCAGCGCCTCCGGGAAGCCGCATGTGCAGATATTACCGGAGCAGATGGAGCCTTTTATGGAGAAGGTCATTCCCGGATTGATGAAGCTGGGCGCTGTTCACATCTCTCAGGCGGTATCGGAGCGTATTGTGCAGACCCCGCTCAAGGCAAGGCTTTATCTGGACCGGGTGAAGAACCGCCTGCTTGCCGGACTGGAATTTCAATATGGGGATATTGTGATCAACGCCTTGGAGGGAACCGGAGAGAAGCGCGGCGAAGGCCGCATTCTTATGCGGGACGGAGAGCTGGAGGGACAAATTCTGTCGCTGATGGAGCAAAGCGCGTTCACCCGGACGGAAGCCGGTTATTTTATGGATGATGAAGAAGCTGAATATGAATTCCTTTATCATGTCATACCGCTGCTGGAGAAGCTGCTGCAGGTCTATGCGACCACAGCGGTGAAGACCAGGCTTCACACCGGACATGTCCCTCCGAAGATCAGGGTCGAGCTGGATGAACGGACGGATTGGCTGGAGTTTACCTTCGACATGGATGGAATTCCGGAAGCGGACATCCGCAATCTGGTTCAGGCCATCGAAGAGAAGCGCAAATATTACCGGCTGCCAAGCGGAGCGCTGCTTCCCCTCGAGAATGCGGAATACGAGGAGATCAGGCGCTTCATCAACGAAACCGGACTCATCAGGGAGGATCTGAAGGGAAATCAGTTTCGTCTTCCGGTTGTCCGCGGCTTGCATATGATGGATGCCGAAGCAAATGGACAAGTCAAGCTGGGCAAATCCTTCCGCAAGCTGCTGGAGAACATGCGGAATCCCGATAATCTGGATTTTCCTGTGCCGGAAAGCCTGGAGCCAGTGCTCCGGGATTATCAGAAATATGGCTACCAATGGATGAAAACGCTGGCCCATTATCATTTCGGCGGCATTCTGGCCGATGACATGGGGCTGGGCAAGACGCTGCAGAGCATCGCTTTTCTCGTTTCCGTTCTGCCTGAGATTCGCAGCCAGAAGCTGCCTGCGATCATCGTATCTCCTGCCTCTCTGATCTATAATTGGCAGAACGAGCTGAAGAAATTCGCTCCCGGGATCCGCTGCTTGATTGCTGACGGAAGCAGAACCGAACGGATTGCCGCTCTGAAAAATGATTCCCGGGTGGATGTTTTCATCACCTCCTACCCGCTCCTTCGTCAGGATATTGACACGTATATCAAGCTGCCCTTCCATACGCTTATTCTGGATGAGGCGCAGACCTTCAAGAACCACGCCACCCAAACCGCGCAGGCAGTGAAGGCGCTGCAAGCCCGGTACCGGTTTGCGCTGACCGGAACCCCTGTGGAGAATACCCTCGAGGAGCTGTGGTCGATCTTCGATGTGGTGTTTCCCGAGCTGTTCCAAAGTGTGCGGGCATTCCACGACTTATCGCGGCAGGCGGTTGCCAGGCGGGTCAGGCCATTTATACTGCGCCGGCTGAAGACGGATGTGCTGAAGGAGCTGCCGGACAAGATTGAGTCGGTTCAGGCTTCCGGGCTGCTGCCCGAACAGAAGAAGCTTTATGCGGCCTATCTGGCCGAGCTGCAGCAGGAAACCTTGAAGCATCTGAGCGAGGACAGCTTCCAGAGGAACCGGATCCGAATTCTGGCCGGCCTGACCAGGCTTCGCCAGCTATGCTGCCATCCCGCCCTGTTCATTGAAGGCTACGATGGAGGCTCCGCCAAGTTCGAGCAGCTGCTCGACATTATTGAGGAATGCCGCAGCTCCGGAAAAAGGATGCTGATTTTCTCGCAGTTCACCCGAATGCTGGACCTCATCGGGCGGGAACTGGGTTACCAGGGGGTGCCGTTCTTCTATCTGGATGGACAAACGCCTGCAGCCGACCGCGTCGAGCTGTGCAGCCGCTTCAATGAGGGAGAGCGGGATGTGTTCCTGATCTCCTTGAAAGCAGGAGGCACCGGATTAAACCTGACCGGAGCCGATACCGTTATTCTGTACGATCTCTGGTGGAACCCCGCTGTCGAGCAGCAGGCCGCGGACCGTGCCCATCGCATCGGGCAGAAGAATGTGGTCCAGGTCATCCGCCTCGTAACGCAGGGCACCGTAGAAGACAAGATGTACGAGCTGCAGCAGAAGAAGAAAAATCTCATCGACGAAGTGATCCAGCCTGGCCAGGAGGCGTTGTCTACGCTGACGGAACAGGATGTACGGGAGATTTTGATGATGGGATGAAGAAGAGCCTTGATCGGTGAGCGACTTGGCTCAGCAATCAAGGCTCTTTATTGGAACAGCGAGGCTCGACCACCGTCATGCAACGCCACACCGTGCGCTGGGAGCTGCGCGCGGTGCTCGAGTCAGACCCGCAGTTTGGCAATAGTCCCATAAGAAAATCCACTTTTCAGCACTCTAATAAGGGTTATCCAGCCTTCAGCGCTGTATCCCACTTTTCAGCACTCTAATAAGGGTTTTCCCGTTACAGCTCTATGTCCGCCTTTTCAGCACTCTAGCAAGAATTTTCCCGTTACAGCATTATGTCCACCTTTTCAGCACTCTAGTAAGGATTTTCCGGCTTAAAGCGCTTTATCTCCGCTTTCCAGCGCTATAACAAGGAATTTCCGGTTTGCAGCCTCATTTCATGGCCAAAATTGCCACTTCACTTCCTCTAGTGAGGAAAATCCCGCATACAGAGGCAGTATTCGTGGCTGGGGTACATCTAAGAAGGACTTTCCTTACTAGAGATACCGATTAGACTTGGCTGGCAATTTTTCGTGCCGCAGCAGAATTCTACCCGCTTCTACAAAGCCAATAACATATCCATGGCCGACGTGCATGCAAGGACTTTCAATAACAGTAGTAGAGGTCTCCCCTCCTCATCTTCGATTCCTTTCTCTTTGTTCCCCTGTTAACCAACCAGCTATTAAGCGCAGAAACGCCGCCTCCTGTTTAAGGAAGCGGCGTAAATGCATCAATCTTCACAAGGCAGCTCATATAGCTTTGAACGTATGAATGAATGCTTTATAAAAATTCCTGCTATTTGTTAGTTCTTCAGCGCTTTAGCCCCAATATCCGTGCGGCTGTGCATTCCGTCGAAATGGATGGTCGAGACCGCTTCATATGCGCGGGCCCGTGCTTCGGCAATATCCTTGCCGCGTCCCACGATGCCGAGCACCCGTCCGCCGTTCGTCACAATTTCCCCGTCCTGCTCGGACGTGCCGGCGTGGAATACAAGCGCTCCCTGCGCTTTGGCAGCTTCCAGGCCTGTAATAACGCGGCCCCTTGGATAAGCAGCCGGGTAGCCTTCCGAAGCGGCAATGACACAAACGACTGCTTCGTTGCTCCAGGTGATATCGATTTGATCCAGCCGGCCGTTAAGCGAAGCCAGAATGATATCCACCAGATCCGTTTCCAGCCGCGGCAGAACAACCTGTGTCTCGGGATCGCCCATACGCGCATTGAACTCGATCGTTTTCACACCGTCCTTGGTGATTATCAGGCCGGCGAATAACACGCCGCGGAACGGGCAGCCTTCGCTGACCATTGCCCGGGCAGTCGGCTTGATAATGTTCTCGATTGCATCCTCCACCAGCGCCGGATCGATATGAGGCAGCGGCGTATACGTCCCCATGCCTCCGGTGTTCGGGCCTTTGTCGTTATCGAAGACCGGCTTGTGGTCCTGGGCCGGCACCATGGCACGAACGGTTTCGCCGTCCACAAAGGCCAGAATCGACATTTCCTGTCCTTCAAGAAATTCCTCGATGACGACACGTCCGCCTGATTCCCCGAACACTTTGCCGACCATCATGTCATGCAGAGCCTGCTCCGCCTCCGCAATCGTATAGGCTACCGTTACGCCCTTGCCTGCTGCAAGGCCATCCGCCTTGACCACAATCGGTGCCGTTTGCCCGCGAAGATAGGCAAGCGCTGATTCATGATCCGTGAATGTCTCGTATTTGGCTGTTGGAATGCTGTATTTCTTGAGCAGATTCTTCATGAAAATTTTGCTGCCTTCAATAGCCGCGGCATTCCTGCGCGGACCGTAGATGGGAATGTTCTGCTCCTCGAATGCGTCCACAATACCGTCGGCAAGCGGATCGTCCGGTCCAACAACGACCAGATCGACCTCATTATCGCATGCGAACTGGATCAGATCGGCGAACCGGTTAACCGCAATCGGCACGCACTCCGCAAGCTCCGCAATTCCGGCATTGCCCGGAGCGCAGTAGATTTTCTTCACTTTATCGCTTTTATTCAGCGCCCAGACGATGGCGTGTTCACGCCCGCCTCCGCCGATGACCATAATCCGCAAAGGAAACCCTCCCCAAAGTTTAAAACGATAACCAATCCCCAAGTTTAATGCTTGAAATGACGGACGCCCGTCAGCACCATCGCAATATTGTTGGCATTGGCTGCCGCAATGGATTCCTCATCCTTGATCGAACCGCCTGGTTGAATGATGGCCGTGATTCCGGCTTGAGCTGCCAATTCGACTGTATCGCCCATCGGGAAAAAAGCATCCGATGCAAGCACTGCACCCTGGGCCTTCTCCCCTGCCTGCTCAATAGCAATACGCGCTGCGCCGACACGGTTCATCTGGCCTGCGCCGACACCGATTGTCATGTTGTCAGCCGCCAGCAGAATGGCATTGGATTTGACATGCTTCACCACTTTCCAGCCAAACAGCAGCTGCTTCAGCTCTTCATCAGTCGGTTTGCGGTTGGTTACGACTTTCAGATCATCCGGCGATAAGCTGTGAACGTCGCTCTCCTGTACGAGCATGCCGCCGTCTACGCTGGTCACGAGCCATTCCGGCTTGCGCTCCGCAGCAGCCTGCAGCTCGCCAAGCTTCATGAGGCGAATGTTCTTCTTCTTCGTCAGTACATCCAGCGCCTCGGGCGTAAAGTCCGGAGCGATGATGATTTCCAGAAAAATCTCGCTGAGCAGCTGCGCGGTATCCAGCCCGATTGTGCGGTTCGCCGCGACGATGCCTCCGAAGATCGAGGTAGGATCGGCGGCATAGGCTTTTTGATAGGCTTCATGGATGTCCGCTCCGATACCCACGCCGCATGGATTCATATGCTTGACCGCTACGACAGCCGGCTCATTGAATTCCTTCACAATGGCAAGCGCCGCATTGGCATCGTTGATGTTGTTGTAGGACAGCTCCTTGCCGTGCAGCTGCCGGGCTGTTGTGATATTGCCTTCAGCCGCCAACGGCTTCCGGTAGAAAGCAGCCTGCTGATGAGGGTTCTCCCCGTAGCGGAGATCCTGAACCTTCTCGTAGGTGACCGTGTAGCGCTCAGGAAGCGGGTCGCCGCCCAGCTTGGAGAGGTAATCGCCGATCAGCGCATCATAAGCACCCGTGTGGCGGAATACTTTTGCCGCCAGGCGTTTGCGTGTGTCAAGGCTTGTATCGCCGCCAGCTTGTATTTCCTCCAGCACTCCGGCATAATCGCCGGCATCTACGACAACCGTCACAAAAGCGTGATTCTTAGCAGCCGAACGAAGCATAGTCGGGCCGCCGATATCGATATTCTCAATGGCATCCTCATACGAAACATCCGGTTTGGCAATTGTAGCCGCGAACGGATACAGATTGACCACGACCATATCGATATAATCCAAACCGAGGTTTTTCATCGCCTGCTGATGCTCTTCATCGTCGCGAACGGCAAGCAGTCCGCTGTGCACAGCCGGATGAAGCGTTTTTACCCGTCCGTCGAGAATTTCCGGAAAACCCGTCACGTCGGAAATACCGACAACCGGAACGCCTTCCTTCTCCAGGAGACTTGCTGTCCCGCCTGTTGAAATAATTTGTACGCCAAGTCCCGCAAGTGCCCGCGAAAACTCAACAATGCCCGTTTTATCCGATACACTGATCAATGCCCTGCGAATAGCCAAAAGGGTACCCTCCCAAAAGTTTTATTGTTAACTATGAATTGAGTTTACTGTTATTGCCGCCTTGGTTCGCTATCTCTGCTTCTCTTCGGTTCCTGCTGCAGCATGCATGCCTTTAATTGCAACCTGCCTTCCGTCAAGGGCGACTGCGCCCGCTGCAATGCGTCCCACAACCCAGGGAAGCAGCTCTTGCTCCGCCGCGTGAATTCGCGGGGCAAGCGTTGCTTCCGTATCGCCATCCTGCACCTCCACAGCCCGCTGTGCAATAATCGGCCCGCTGTCCATGCCGCCGTCGACATAGTGGACCGTGACGCCCGTCACCTTCACCCCATAGTCAAGAGCCTGGCGAACCCCGTTCACTCCGGGAAAAGCCGGCAGCAGCGCCGGATGCACATTAATCATCCGCCCATAAAAGGGCTCAACCAGCACGGGGGTAATAATCCGCATATAGCCGGCAAGCACAATGAGCTCGATCCCGCGCCGCTGAAGCTCCTCAAGTATTTCCTGCTCGTAAGCTTCACGCGAGGAATATTCCTTGGGTTGAAACAAAAGCAGATCAATGCCTGCCCGCCGTGCACGCTCCACCACGGGGGCGAGCGGCTTGTCACATACAAGAAGCTCGAGGCTTGCGCCCTCGAGCCGTCCTTGTTTGGCCGCATCTGCAAGCGCCTGGAAGTTCGTCCCCTGCCCCGATGCAAATACGGCCATGCGTAATTCCGCCATTAGACATCCGCTCCTGTGAAGGTTACGATGCGGCTTCCTTCCGTGACACGTCCAATGCGGTAAGCCTTCTCGCCCAGCTCATTCGCCGCCTGCAGCGCTTCTTCCGCCTGCTCGGCAGGGACGACAACAATCATCCCGACGCCCATGTTGAACGTTGTAAACATATCGCGGTTCGTGATATTGCCTTTCTCCTGCATCAGCTGGAAAATCGGCTGAATCGGCCATGAGCCGTATTCCACTTCCACATTAACGCCTTGAGGCAGCACCCGCGGAATATTCTCGATAAAGCCTCCGCCGGTAATATGCGCCATGCCTTTAACCTTCACGCGTTTGATCAGCTCAAGCGCTGATTTCACGTAGATGCGCGTCGGCTCCAAAATAACGTCGCCCAGCTTTTGTCCATCCAGCTCAGGCAGTGCCTGGTCAAGCGAATATCCGCTTTTCTCCAGCAGCAGCCTGCGAACCAGAGAGAAGCCATTGCTGTGAATGCCGCTGGATGCCAGGCCAATCACCACATCGCCTGCGGCGATTGTCGACCCGTCGATAATATTCTTCTTATCGACGATCCCTACCGTGAAGCCGGCGATATCATATTCATCGCCCTGGTACATGCCGGGCATCTCCGCAGTTTCGCCGCCGATCAGGGCACAGCCGGACTGCAGGCAGCCATCGGAGATTCCTTTGATGATCGCTTCGATCTTCTCCGGCTCTACTTTGCCGCAAGCCAGATAGTCCAGGAAGAACAAGGGCTCGGCGCCTTGAACCACAATATCGTTGACGCACATTGCGACTGCATCAATACCGATCGTATCGTGCTTGTCCATGGCAAAGGCGATTTTCAGCTTGGTGCCGACACCGTCGGTTCCCGAGACCAGCACCGGTTCCTCGTACTTGTCTTTATTCAGTCCGAACAGACCTCCGAAGCCGCCGAGCTCGGTCAGTACCTCCGGGCGGAACGTTTTTTTCACATGCTTCTTCATCCGTTCGACCGCTTCGTTACCTGCCGCGATGTCAACGCCGGCTTCTTTGTAAGCTTCTGCCACCAGGGTCACTCCCTACGCTTAGTCAATTAATCCCGCAAAGGGCTAATTCTATTTATAATACATGACATAATTTCGAATCCTGTTCTGTTAAACCACTCACTGGCCTTATCCACCTGATGGATTTCTAGCAGCTGCAGCTTTTTTCCGATTTCGGATCAACCGGAGTCGGATAATCATTGTCGAAGCAGGCCATGCACATGCCGCGATTGTATTCCCCATCATTCCCGCCTACTGCGTCAATAAAGCCATCATGGCTGAGAAAGGTGATGGAATCAGCATTAATCGCCTGCCGGATTTCCTCAACGGATTTCTGGGAGGCAATCAGCTCTTTCCGGTCCGGCGTATCGATGCCGTAGTAGCAGGGATTCATGAATGGAGGCGATGTGATCCGCACGTGCACCTCGGTCGCTCCCGCTTCACGCAGCATGTTGACGATACGCAGGGAGGTGGTGCCGCGCACGATGGAATCGTCAATCATTACCACACGCTTGCCCTCCACTACCTTGCGGACGGCAGACAGCTTCATCTTGACGCCCTTCTCGCGAAGCTCCTGGGATGGCTGTATGAACGTACGGCCGGTGTATTTGTTCTTGATCAGGCCCAGCTCATAAGGAATACCCGTCTGCTCGGCATAGCCAATCGCAGCGGAAATACTGGAGTCCGGGACCCCCGTGACGATATCCGCATCGACAAAGGATTCCAGAGCAAGCTTCTGCCCCATCCGTTTGCGGGCCGAGTGAAGATTAATGCCATTAATGTCGCTATCGGGCCGGGCAAAATAAATATATTCCATCGCGCAGGTCGCGCGGCGCTCCAGCTTCTCGAAACGGTCCAGACGAATGCCGTCGCTGTCCAGGATGATCAGCTCGCCGGGCTGTACGTCACGCTCGTAGACGGCTCCGCAGGTTTCCAATGCGCAGGTCTCGGAAGCAAACACATACCCTTGGCCAAGCTTGCCCATAACGAGCGGACGCAGCCCATGAGGATCGGATGCGACCAGAAGCTTGCCGTTGGTCATAATAAGAAAAGCAAATCCGCCGATTATACGCTGCAGAGCATCCTTGGCGGCTGATACAAAATCCTTATTGGAGCGCGCAATCAGATGGGCGATAACTTCCGTATCGCTGGTCGTCTGAAAAATCGAGCCCTGACGCTCCAATTCCTCGCGAATCGAAGGGGCATTCACGATATTGCCGTTCGTCGCAATAGCGAGATCGCCATCACGATACTTGAAGATGAGCGGCTGGGCATTCGCCAGCTTGCTGGCGCCCGATGTCGAATAACGGACATGCCCGATCACACGGTCTCCAGGCAGCGCATCCAGGCGCTCCTGGTTGAATACTTCCTTGACCAGTCCCATACCGCGGTGGTAGTTGAAGTTCCCGCCGTTCCTGGAATCCACGGAACACATGCCGGCACTTTCTTCGCCACGGTGCTGCAGGGCATGAAGCCCGTAATAACCAAGAGAAGAGGCATGAGGGATATTGAAAGCCCCGAACACGCCGCACTCCTCGCGCAATTTATCAAAAATGTCGTCCCGTCCTATACCCTCATTGTAATGAGAGCCTGCCCACAGCTTAGAAAGCTGCATTACTTCATCAGACATGGAATCGCATCCTTCCAGACCTTCTCCAGTTGCTCAACCGGTGCGTTGACGCCCGGTTTGCCATTGATGTTAAGGGTCAGCCCGCTATCGCGGACAACGCCGATAATTGCGTTTGGTACGCCTTGCTCCGTTAGGTAATCCGTCAGCTTAGCCGCTTGCTCCGCACTTGCAGAAAGCAGGATACGTGATTGTGTTTCACTGAATAAAGCAGCGTCGGCACGAAGATCCGTCGTGATGTTCACTTCTGCTCCCAGCTTGCCGCTGATGCAGGATTCCGCCAGCGCCACGGCAAGACCGCCCTCAGCGAGGTCATGGGCCGAAGCCACAAGTCCCTGCTGAATTGCGCCAAGCACAGCGCCCTGCAGCTTCTTCTCTACACCCAGGTCAATCTGCGGCGGACGTCCTTCGGCTTTGCCGTGAAGAACGTACTGCAGCTCGCTGCCGCCCAGCTCATTCTTCGTCTCGCCAAGCAAGACGACTACATCGCCCGCATGCTTGAAGCCCTGTGTCGTAATATGATCAATATCATGCACCAGGCCGACCATCCCGATAACCGGGGTTGGATAAATTGCGCCTTTGGCATTCTCGTTGTACAAGCTGACGTTGCCGCCAATGACAGGCGTATCCAGAATCCGGCAGGCTTCGGAAATCCCGTCGGCTGCCTTCTCGATTTGCCAGAACACTTCCGGCTTCTCGGGATTGCCGAAATTCAGATTATCGGTAATGGCCAGCGGTTCGGCACCGGAGCACACGATATTGCGCGCCGCTTCCGCAACGGCAATCTGCCCGCCAACCTCAGGATCAAGGTAAACATAACGTCCGTTGCAGTCCGTTGTCATCGCAAGCCCTTTGCGGGTACCGCGGATAGTGACAACGGCTGCATCGGATCCCGGCTGCACGGCTGTGCTCGTACGAACCATGTAGTCATATTGATTATATACCCATTCCTTGCTTGCTACAGTCGGAGAAGCCAATACTTGTTTCAGCGCATCCGTCAAATCCGTCACTTCCGGATAGGCAGTGGTGTCCACTGACGCGTTCTCCCCGTAATAAGCAGGCTCCTTGGAAGGCTTGTTGTACACCGGACATTCGTCGACGAGCGCCGTAACCGGCATGTCTGCAACTTCCTGCCCTTGGTGGAACAAGCGGAGACGTCCATCATCGGTTACTTTGCCGACCTTGGCGCAAATAATCCCCCAACGCTCGAAAATCTCCCTCGCCTGCGCTTCATGCTGCGGCTCGACGACGAACAGCATCCGCTCCTGGGATTCCGAGAGCATCATTTCGTAAGGGGTCATGCCCGTTTCACGCTGCGGCACTTCATCGAGATACAGCTCCAGGCCATTGCCGGCTTTGGATGCCATCTCCGCGCTGGAGCAGGTCAGCCCTGCCGCGCCCATATCCTGAATCCCGAGAACAATGCCAGAGTCGATCAGTTCCAGCGTCGCTTCCATAACCAGCTTCTCCATGAACGGATCTCCGACCTGAACCGCTGTGCGTTTCTCCTCGGATTCCTCGGACAATTCAACGGAAGCGAAGGTAGCGCCGTGAATGCCGTCGCGGCCGGTGGCGGGGCCTACGTAAAATACCGGGTTGCCTACGCCCTTGGCGACGCCGCGCTGGATTTTATCATGATCGATCAGGCCCACGCACATCGCGTTTACGAGCGGATTGCCTTCATAGCTTTCGTCGAAGACCACTTCGCCGCCGACTGTCGGAATCCCGATACAGTTGCCGTAGCCCGCGATGCCGCTGACTACATGCTCGAACAAATATTTTGCCCGCGGATTCGTAAGCTTCCCAAACCGCAGGCTGTTCAGCAGCGCGATAGGACGGGCTCCCATGGAGAAAATGTCGCGGATAATGCCGCCAACGCCAGTCGCCGCACCTTGATAAGGCTCAACCGCAGAAGGATGGTTATGCGATTCGATCTTGAACACAACCGCTTGATTGTCGCCAATATCGACGATTCCCGCTCCTTCCCCCGGTCCCATCAAGACGCGCGGTCCGGTAATCGGGAACTTCTTCAGAATCGGCTTGGAGTTCTTATAGGAGCAGTGCTCGGACCACATGACGCTGAATACGCCAATTTCGGTATAGTTGGGTTTGCGCTCAAGAAAGCCGCAGATCAATCCGTATTCCTCGTCCGTCACGCCGAATTGCGTATAAATCCGCTGCTCCGCGATTTGTTCCGCCGACGGTTCCTTAGCTGTTAACTGCTGCGCCATGCTGTTCCCTCCATGCGTTCAAAATCGATGTAAACATCCGTTTGCCGTCTTCCGATCCCAGCAGCTGGTCCACAGCGCGCTCCGGATGCGGCATCATGCCGACGACATTGCCGCGGACATTGCTGACTCCGGCGATATCTTCTGTGGAGCCATTGGGATTCGCACCCGCTTTGTAGCGGAATACGATTTGATTATTGGCTTTCAGTTGTGCAAGCGTCGCTTCATCACAGTAGTAGTTGCCTTCGCCATGAGCAATCGGAATGTCAATTATCTCGCCTTTGGCATATTGATTTGTGAATGAGGTTTCGTTGTTCACCACTTCCAGCAGCGTGGAATGGCAGCGGAATTTCATGCCCGTGTTGCGAAGCAGCGCTCCGGGAAGGAGGCCCGCTTCCGTCAGGATTTGAAATCCGTTGCAAATGCCCAGAACGAACTTGCCGGCTTCGGCCGCCTTTTTCACTTCATTCATGACAGGGGCAAATGTCGCGATCGCGCCGCAGCGCAGATAGTCGCCATAGGAGAACCCGCCGGGAACGAGGATGGCGTCGAAGCTGGACAGATCCGTCGCGGTGTGCCAAACATATTCAACCTGCTCGCCGATTGTGTCCTCAACCGCCTTGAAGCAGTCAATGTCGCAGTTCGATCCTGGAAAAACGAGTACCGCAAACTTCATCGTTTATCCCTCCAATTCAAAGCGGTAATCTTCGACTACCGTGTTGGCCAGCAGCTTCTCGCACATTTCCTTCAAACGGGCTTCCGCCTGAGCGCGATCGGTTGTATCCAGATCAAACTCCAAATACTTGCCGATTCGCACCTTGGCTACTTCTTCAAAGCCCATGGAGTGAAGCGCGCCTTGAACGGCGCTTCCTTGCGGATCCAGTACGTTTTGCTTGATGGTCACGTAAACCTTTGCTTTCATGTCGATGGTTCGCCTCCTGAATTCTCTGTTGCTGATCACGTTTTATCGCCGGCTGTATGACGTTCGCAGGATTAGGGGTGCGGGACATCTTTGCTTGCCCCGCGGGTCATGTGGTATGACTTTAGCTTATAAAGCTTTAATCTTGTTGACTTTATAGAGAAGAGCCGGTCAGGCGCTGATAAATGTCAAGATAACGGCGTGTTGTTTCTTCAACGACATGCTGCGGAAGCGGGTCGGGCCTGCTTTCCTTGTCCCAGTCCGAATCAAGCAAATACTTGCGGACCGGTTCCTTGTCCATGCTGTCGATTTCGATATCGTACTCATAATTTTCTTTTGCCCAGAAACGGGAAGAGTCCGGTGTGAAAATTTCGTCGATCAGAATGATCTGACCATCAATAAGACCAAATTCAAACTTGCAATCTGCAAGAATAATGCTCCGCTCTTCGCAATAGGCCCGGGCGAATTCATACAACCGGATGCTGCGGTCGCGAAGCTCGACAGCAAGATCTGCGCCTATCAGCTCCTGCATACGCTCGAAAGGAATATCTTCGTCATGGCCCACGTCGTTCTTCGCGGCTGGCGTGAACAGAGGCTGCTCCAGCCGCTCATTCTTGCGCAGCCCTTCCCGGAGCTCGATTCCGTTAATTGCGGATGTTTGAACATATTGTCTCCAACCACCGCCGGTGATATAGCCCCGTACCACACATTCCATATCGATGCGCTCCGCTTTGCGGGTGACCATAATCCGGTTCTTCAGCAGCTCCGGTTCGGTCACGATATCGCCTAGCTTGTAAACATCGGTATGTACAACATGATTGGGCTGGATGGCTGCCGTTTCCTCAAACCAGAAAGCCGACAGGCGGTTCAGTACATTGCCCTTCTCCGGGACAGCCGGATCGAGTACATAGTCGAACGCGCTGATGCGATCCGTTACCACGATCAGGAAATGCTCGCCCAGATCGTACAGCTCCCGCACTTTCCCTTTATAGACCAGCGGAGCTTTAACGTAATCTGCAGCCGTTGACAATGCAGGTGATGTCATTGGTTATCTCTCCTTGGTACTGCAACCGTTAGCTGCATATTTCGGCAGCTCGGTTGTCAGTAAATGTTGTGCTGCTGTTATCAGTAATCGTTGCGCTGCTGCAACTATTAGCTGCAAGTTCATGCAGCTTCGTTATCAGTGTTAATCCGGCAGTAAGCCTCCGGATCAGATCAGTTCAAGCCTTTTGAAAATGGTGTCCACATGCTTCAGATGCCAGGTCGGATTGAAGGCATCGTCGATATCCTCGGGCCCCAGAACCGCCGTAATTTCCGGAGTGGATTCGATAATTTCGCGGAACTGACGCTGTTCTTCCCATGCCTGCATGGCGCGGGGCTGCACGGTGTCGTAGGCTTGCTCGCGGCTGAAGCCGCTGTCGATCAGCTTCGTCATCACGCGGCCGGAGAAAGGCACGCCGTATGTGCGCTGCATATTGCGTTTCATATTCTCAGGGAATACGGTCAGGTTCTTGATGATGTTGCCAAGACGGTTCAGCATATAATTGAGCAGCATCGTCGCGTCGGGCAGGATCACCCGTTCGACGGAGGAGTGGCTGATATCGCGTTCATGCCACAGCGTAACGTTCTCGTACGCGGAAATCATATGGCCGCGGATCACGCGGGCCAGACCGGAAATATTCTCGCAGCCGATCGGATTGCGTTTATGCGGCATGGCCGAGGAACCCTTTTGCCCCTTGGCAAAAGCCTCTTCCACTTCGCGGATCTCACTCTTCTGCAGAGCGCGGATCTCGGTGGCGAATTTATCAAGCGATGTGGCGATGAGCGCCAGTGTCGCCATATATTCCGCATGACGGTCGCGCTGCAGCGTCTGGGTCGAGATCGGCGCCGGCGAGATGCCAAGCTTGCGGCAGGTAAATTCTTCTACGAAAGGATCGATATTTGCATACGTTCCAACCGCACCGGAGATTTTGCCGAACTGCACGCCATTCGCCGCATGGCGAAAGCGCTCCAGATTCCGTTTCATTTCCTCGTACCAAAGCGCTACCTTAAGACCAAATGTGGTCGGCTCGGCATGAACGCCGTGCGTACGCCCCATCATCGGGGTATCTTTATATGCAACCGCTTGTCCGCGGAGGATTTCAATGAAGTTCGTGATGTCGCGCTCCAGAATTTCATTTGCCTGAAGCAGCAGGTAGCCAAGCGCCGTATCAACCACATCCGTGGAGGTCAGACCGTAATGAACCCATTTGCGCTCCGGACCGACCGTCTCGGATACGGCGCGGGTGAAGGCAATGACATCATGCCGCGTCTCCAGCTCAATCTCGTTGATCCTGTCGATGCTGAAGCTTGCTCCCTTGCGAAGCGCCTCTACATCACCGCGTGGAATGACACCAAGCTCAACCCAGGCCTCGCAAGCGCAAAGCTCAACTTCCAGCCAGGCTTTAAATTTATTCTCTTCGGTCCAAATGGCTCTCATTTCCGGTCTGCTGTAACGTTCTAACATGAATTTTAAACCCTCCAAATGTTTGTTTCGGCGATCCAGGCAAGCGCCGTATCGACGTCATCCGCCAATACGTTGACATGTCCCATCTTCCGTTTATGCTTGGCTTCATGCTTTCCATACAAGTGAACCTTCGGTGCGACGTTCAGCCACTCAGCGGCAGCATCATGCTCAGCCATACGCTCGACAAGCGGCTGCATATGCTCACCAAGCACATTGACCATGACCACAGGAGTCAGCAGCGCTGTATCGCCGAGCGGCAAGCCGCAAACCGCTCTGACATGCTGCTCGAATTGTGAGGTCCGGCAGGCCTCCATCGTGTAATGACCGCTGTTGTGCGGCCTTGGAGCCAGTTCATTAACGAAAAGTTCCCCATCCCCGGTAACAAACAGCTCCACAGCGATCAGTCCGACAACGCCGAGCCCTTCGGCAATCTGCGATGCCAGCTGCTGCGCCTTCTGCCGAACAGCCTCATCAATTCTCGCAGGGACGATCGACAGATGCAAAATGTTGTCCACATGAACATTCTCCGAAATCGGGAACGTTCGGATTTCGCCCTGCGGGCTTCTTGCGGCGATGACGGATAATTCTTTGTCGAATGAGATAAACTTCTCAAGAACGAGCTCCGTCCTTGCCTGCTTCAGCGTCTCATATGCCTCGCCGATTTCCGCTTCGCTGCGGATAACCCATTGGCCCTTGCCGTCGTATCCGCCCGTTGCCGTCTTCAGCACGCAGGGAAGACCGAATTGGTCCACAGCCGCTCTCAGCTCATCCACGCTGCGGATCTCGCTGTAGGGTGCGACACGCACGCCGGCCGCTTCGATCGCCCGCTTCTCGCGAAGACGATGCTGCGTGGTGTACAGCAGCCCGCTGCCCTGCGGCACATAGGAGGTCTCCATGAGCATCGCAGCCACATCGGCATCGACATTCTCAAATTCGTACGTAATGACATCGGCCCTCCGGGCAAGCTCCGCTGCCGCCTCACGATCGTCATAAGCGGCAACTATTTGCTGAGCGACCTGGCCGCAAGGCGCATCAGGCGTCGGATCGAGGGCGACAAACCGGTAACCCATCGCGCTGCCGGCCTGTGCCATCATCCGGCCCAGCTGGCCTCCGCCCAGAATACCGATCGTGGATCCGGGCAAAATGACCTGCACCGGCGGGGAATCAACAACAGCTTGCTTCTCCGCCGGCTCGCATCCGTCTATGCCGCAGCTTCCGAGTCCGCCCTCGATACCTTCCAGGTCAAGCGGCTGAAGAATAGGGACCTGCTTGTCTTGACCGCTCATAACGTCTCACTGCTTTCCATTACCTCGCGCTGTACCCGGTCACGCCTTGCCTGAACGCGGGCTTGCACTTCCGGCTCGAAGGCCCCGATCATTTGCGCTGCCAGAAGTCCTGCATTCGTCCCCCCTGCGTTACCAATGGCAACGGTGGCGACCGGTATGCCGCCAGGCATCTGCACAATGGAAAGCAGGGAATCCAGACCGTTCAAGGTCGAAGACTTGACGGGCACGCCAATAACCGGAAGAATCGTCTTGGCAGCGACCATACCGGGCAGATGTGCAGCTCCGCCAGCTCCGGCAATAATGACTTTAAGTCCCCGGGATGCGGCGGTTTCCGCGTATTCAAACATGAGATCCGGCGTGCGATGCGCCGATACAACCTTTTTCTCGTAAGCGATTTGAAGCTCATCCAGAACGTCACAGGCTAATTTCATCGTCTCCCAATCGGACTTGCTGCCCATTATGACGCCTACCTTCGCTGACATGCGATTGATAACCACCTTTTATATAAAATGTTGTTCCGTTATCCTTGTCTCTTGCTTTAAAGCTGCCTGAAAGAAGAAAAAAAGCCCCTCAGCACCTGTTCCAATTTTGGAGGAAGGCTTCGGGACATGAACAACCATGGAACCAAGAAGCTTTATCTCATCTCATGATTCCGGCAGCATGGCGTCCTGCAAGCAGGCGCTGCAAACCGGATTGGACTGGATAAAGACAACATCAGGCTGCCCCTGATAGGCGGCAACCTGCTTCTTTTGTTTCATGAGCTCATAGTCCGAAAATTAACGGTCTTCGGGTAGGTACTCTCAGGCCATATTCCCAAGGATATACGAGGCATCAGCAATAATCGACAAACCACTTTCAAAGCTCTTCTAGTGTAACAATCCCATGTCAGATTGTCAACGAAGAAAGACGAACATTAACCTTCATTTTAATAAAATAGTTCGTGTTTATAATGTGATTCCCATATATACCCTGTACATTTGCTAACATGACTAAACCAGTCTGCTTAATTACGAACCATTGTGCACGATCGTGATAAAAGAGTTGGCAGTACCCGGCATATCGCGCTGATCTAGCCCGCGCTTCCAATAAAGGCATACCTGGCAATAATAAGAATCGCCAAAACCCACATCAGCCAATGAATCTTGTATTTAACATCGCTTTTGCCCGACAAATTAGCCACAGTCGCGAGCAGGACATAGGTGACGATACCGAACGAAACGCCGTTGGCGATATTGTACGTGAACGGCATCATCGCAATGGTCAGGAACGCCGGGATGGCATAAACCATATCCTTGAAGTCGATTTCCTTCACCGACTGCACCATCAGCACCCCGACAATAATCAGCGCAGCGGCCGTTGCCGAGCCCGGTATGAGCGCGATAATCGGCCACAGGAACAAGGCAACCAGAAAGCCTACACCCGTCGTAACGGCTGTAAGGCCTGTCCGTCCGCCCTGGGCAATACCTGCGGAGCTCTCCACGAATGCTGTGACCGTGCTCGTTCCAAGCATTGCTCCGCCGCTTACGCCAACTGCGTCGACGAACATCGCTTTACCGACCCGTTTCTTGCCCTCTACGGGGTCTTTCATGATACCTGCACGGTTGGCCGTACCGACCAGCGTACCGAAGGTATCGAACAATTCAACGAACGTAAAGGTCGCAATGACAGAGATCAAACCCGTTTGCCATACGCCCTCGAAATCAAAATCCCAGAAATTCAACTCGCCGAATCTCGGCGCCCATGTTTGCCCTTCGAGCGCTGCACTTACATTCACATCGCCGGTGATAATCGCAATGACTGTTGTTGCCAAAATGCCCCACAGTATCGCTCCCGGTACGCGAAGCACCATCAACACGGCTATCAGGGCAAGTCCTGCCAGCGTTAAATAAACGGTTGGATTCTCCAGGCTGCCCATATGAATAACCGTCTCAAAGCTAAGTACATCGGTGAATTGGGCTTTCGGAATGTCCGTTGCCGTATTTTCCACGCCGATTGTGAGCAGCCCGCTGTTCTTGAGCCCGATAATCGTGATGAACAAACCGATTCCGACCGTAATCGCATGCTTCAGGCTGTCCGGAACAGCGGTGATCAGCATTTGGCGGATTTGCGTGAGCGTCAGAATCAGAAAGATGATACCCGAGATAAATACGGCCGTAAGAGCCATCTCTGGAGAAATCGGTGAATTTGTGGCTTGTGAAGCCAGAACAGTCGTTGCAAAATAAGCGTTGAGTCCCATCCCCGGCGCAAGCGCGACCGGAAAATTGACGAACAAGCCCATCGCAATGGTAAAAATACCGCCCGCGAGCGCAGTGGCAAGGAATACGGAATATACGCTCAGCCCCGTTCCGCCGAGAATACTAGGGTTTACAGCCAGAATATAAGCCATCGTCATGAAAGTCGTGAGGCCTGCCATAATCTCTGTCCGTACATTTGTTCCGTTTTCCTTTAGTCGAAAGAAACCATCCATTTTTTAACCTCCCCAAAAAATGTGTGCAGAACAACAAGAAACCTGAGAAATATATGCCTATAAGTCAGCATCTTCCCCAGGTTCCGGGTAAAACAGGAATCAGGACTGCCGCTGTCCATGTGACAGCATGACAGGCGCGTGGCGGACCGTTATCACACTTTCCTTCTTCCTGCTTTTCGTAGCCAGATCATTTACGGTGACCTCGCAAACGACTCCCAGGCCGATTCCTGGGATTATACGAAAAGTTGTGCAATTGTCAAAGTCAAACATGACTATACATCATTTTAAGGACGTTGCCGCAAAACTGTCAATTAAAAAAATAAACAGCTTCATAGAGGATTGGCGAAGCCTCAATTGTTAAAAAGAGCCTGGAACCCCATCAATCGAGGAGTCCAGGCTCTTGAAATTTATTCCCACTCGATCGTCGCCGGCGGCTTCGATGTAATGTCATAAACGATGCGGTTGACGTTGTCCACCTCATTGACAATCCGGACCGAAATTTTCTCCAGCACATCCCAAGGGATGCGCGCCCAGTCCGCCGTCATGCCGTCGATGGAGGTAACGGCGCGAATGCCTACAGTGTAGGAGTAAGTACGCTTTAATAGAGTAAATTACTATTCAATTATCCAGTTGTTTTGTAACACAATCGTAGCAGGTAAAAGCAGTATTTTCAATCCATTTTGAGAAAGAATCACCATTTTGCAGTATACACATTAGCCATCTTGCCTTGACCTTCTTCATATTGATAGCTTGGAATCATTGCTTTCACCAAAACATGCTTCTCGCCTTTTAAGAGGTCGTTGAACAGTTCTTCAAAATCCTTACGCGAGAAATACAAAAACCATCCATCAGAATATGTACCATCGTCAGGTATTATGTATGTGGAGAAGTTCGTCTCTTCCTCTTCAAATCCATAATTAAAGTAATCATCCAACTCAATTATTCCACTTAATACAAAGGATTTACCTAAATTGTTCGCCATATCATACTGCACAGTCTTTGCATCGAGGCTTATCTGATTTTCTTTTTTGAACAACTCAATTGGCGTACTCTCTGACTCCTGTTCGTCCCATTTTAATTGATCACTAGCTACTGTTAGCATCAATGCTTCTAATTTCGTAGCATCATAATTCGAATAATCAAGTTCCTTTTCCCCATAAAAACCTTCAACTACCTTCAAAGCCTTGAAGTAAGCTTCGTTGTTCTCTACTCCTTCTCCAAAAATTCCGTAGAACAACGACTGCTGAAAAAGTTCACCAACTGCTTCTACCAATTGGACTTCACTCTCTACAGCATCATCTCTATGCTGGTATCTGCTATACGTACCAGATACATGCGCTAACTCTTTTAATTCTTCTTTCATACCTTGGTCTACATTATGCTTAACGGTTATAGCGATTTGCTGACCTTCATCCCATATTTCCTGTCGTATATCTTTTGGTCGTTCATTACCCCCTCCTGCATCGCAAGCTGTAAGTACTAACACAAGCAAAAATACACATAAAATGGTCTTCACTTCATCTTTCCTCCACTCATGTAACCATTCTCCTATTCCGTTATACATACATTCAATATTAGTTCTTATAAGTAAAATATTCAACGATAAATAATTCGATAGTTATCTGTTTACAATTAAAAAACTAACCTAACCTTTTGTTTAAGGTGGTGGTTATCATATCAGATTTTTCATTTTCTGTTGGAAATCGTATAAGAATATTGCGTAAGCAACGCGGCTGGACGCAGGAACAATTAGCCGAAAAAGCAAATTTACATTATAGCTACCTTTCGTCAATGGAAAGAGGTACAAGGAATGTATCCATTGAATCTCTTGAAAAGGTCATCAATGCCCTGGATATTAACCCAATGCAGATATTCAATTTTGCTGATACAGAAGTTTTAGAAGGAACAGCGGATAAGAAAGCAACATTAGAAACGATCAATGCTCTTCTTCAAGACAGGAATGCAGAAGAAGTTAAAATGATTTATCGAATATTGAAGGATATGTTTGAAATATTCGGTGGGAGCGGGAATAACAAAGAAAACAGCACCTAGTCAATGGACTACGTGCTGTTTTCCTCTAATGCTATCCATTTAGTATTATTTTCTTTTTAATACTCTCAAGTAGTTGTTCTATGCCCTCCTTCTCGTTATTTTTGATTGATTCAAGCATTGTAATAATATCTTGATCGTCTAAAGGAATAATGAGTCCTCTATCATCTTTATAAGTGTCAGAACATCTTTGATATAACAAATCTTTATTTTCAATTGTTCTACACATTAAAATCCCAAACTTCCCTTTATTAAAAGCAAATCTACTTGATAATTGGTCTATTTCAGGATTAGCAATGTCCTTCCCATAATTTTTACATTCTATAAAGATATAAGGACAAAAGATTTTATTTATCTCTTGTAGTCTAAAAAAGAAACCTTTCTGAGTAATATTATTCATAACTATATCTACTCTTTTTCTGCCCTGATGTATTTTTTCTTCAATTGTTGGATTATTAAGATGAGGGTAGAAAAGAATTTCCAATATAGATTTTATGAACTTGTGATATTCTGAAGCCGTTTTTGTACCTATTGGGATATTACCTAAACTAACTATAAGAGCATCAATAATATTATTTATGTCCTCAAATCCAGTAAACTGCATAATTTCATCATTGGAGAGGGATTTTACTGCTCCTGATCTGGTTTTCCTAAATCTTTCGAATAGTTCAGGTTTTCTTTGTGTGTATTTTCTTAGGAAATCTTTTCTACTCTCAAATTCGCCATTTTCAATCCTTCTACCTATATCCTTATCTACAACCGTTTTAGGAAGATAGTATTCCTCTCTACCGTTTTTATATTTTTTATACCTAACAAGTGTCGATCTTCTTCTTAGTTGTTCTTCTCTTTCATCACTTACAACATAATGCCAGCCATATTTCTGTGCATTATATTCTGAAATAAATGTTACAATTGCTTTTGGTACTAATAATAGCTCTCGTTCTTTATAAAAAAGCGGCTAAACCCCCGTATTATGGACAACACACCTCTTAATCGATCTCGCCCGTAGTCTTTCTCTAATTCGCAACGTCTTACGCTCAATTAGACCTTGATCTGCTTTGGTGCTACTGTCCCTTGCTTAACAGCCTGCATGTACTCGTATGGAGACAAGTCGTAGATACTGCCGTGGATTCGAATACGATTATAATCCTGGATAAACTGACTAACGATTTCATATGCCTGTGGATAGGTCTCAAATTCATGGCGACGATAACACTCTGCTTCCAGAATGGAATGAAACGATTCGATATGAGCGTTCTTGTTCGGCGTCCTTGGCGGTATGCGCTCGTGGATAAGGTTGAACGTATCACACGCCTCTTCAAACCGGTGGCTTATGAACTGTGGACCGTTGTCCGATCGGATGACTGGCATGTTCGCTTTATCAAAGCGCTGACGCTTCATTAAAGCCTCCTGCGTGATCTGCACCAAATGCCTTGCTTCACAGGTTAAGCCAATGTGATAGGCGATAATAGCACGATCAAACACATCGATGATGCTCATCAAGAAAAAGAATCGCTGCTCGCCGTGGAGCCAACCATACTTTATATCGGTTTCCCAAAGCTGATTAGAACCTGTAATCACGCGATTGTTAGCCAGTCGTCTGGGATATTTGATCTTGAACTGTCGCTGCGGACGAAGGACATCCATTCGCTTACAAAGGCGGTAAACCTTCTTTTTATTGATCCGTAGTCGATGCCGCCTTCTAAGCAGCACAGTGAGCTTCCGGTAGCCATACGACGCGCCCTCGTCTGCCAGAAACTCCATGAGCCATTCGCAAATTTGCTCGTCACTGACCGGATTTCCATCTTGCGTGTACGAAAGGCCCGGCACGGGACGAGCGCTGCTGTGGATAGTTGCTGGCGTTGCTTGCTGCTCCCGTTTTACATGGGCATAGTAGGTTGATCGCTCCACTTCGAGCACGCGAAGGACGAAGCTAATGCTGTTTCCCAATGTAATATACTTCTGGGCAATCTCTATTTTATCCGCAAGTGCGGGTTCGTTTTTTTTAGTAGGTCTTTAAGAATGTCCCTCTCCAGGGCTTGCTCAGCAAAGAGCTTCTTAAGCTTCTCATTCTCTTTTTCCAGCTGTGCATAATCTTCGGCTGTTGGAACGAACTTCGATTGCTTGACGCTTGTCCCGTCCAACTGATCGAGATCGTTACGATTCATTTCTCTAGCCCACCGGAGCACCATCTTCGGGTCCAATTCATGTTGCCTGGCTACTGCGGTCATGTTGCCAATCTCTTTCCCTTTGGCTACTACCATCTTCTTAAAATTCAGATCATACTGCTTCTTCTTCATTTTGTTCCCCTCCGCCTCAAAATAATTGTACCGGAGTAAGGGGTGTACTGTCCAAATTCATTTGGGGGCTAAAAAGCTTTGACTGTGTAACTATATTTGGAGTTCATCCTTGCTTTACTTACTTTCAAAACGATAATTTCCTTACTTATAGACTCAACTTTCGCAGAGCCAGAATTGGCAAAGCAGCTGATGTAGCATAGGCTTGAAGGCAATTTGTTAGTGAGCTTGACGGAATAGAAAAACACCCCTTCGTCTGGTAAAGTGAGAGTGTCGAGCTACCACTACCACACAGAAGAGGTGTCTTCTCTATGATAGATCAACAAGGGTCACTTGATCAACTGCCAAACGAAATCAAATCGGCTTTTCAGGAACTGAATGTGCTGAAACACTTGCGTGACGCGGGTTTCAAGAAGAAATTTGGTTTTACCTGCGCCTACTTATTCCGCCTTGTGTTCCTGTTGCTCTTTCACCAGAAAAACTGGTTTCGGCTGCTGGAGAGCAAGAAAGCTGAAGCTGGCCCGGCCAACGATGCGGTTTACCGCTTCCTGAATCATAGCAGCTATGCGTGGCGGCGTTTTTTATTATCGCTTAGCGGCGAAACGATCGCACGAATGGAAGCTTTGACTTCGGTGACCCGAGAGACCGCGTTCATCTTCGACGATTCCATGTTTGAGCGCAACCGGAGCAAAGCCGTAGAGATGCTGGCGCGGTTCAAGGATCATGCAACTGGCGCTTTCTACAAAGGCTTCCGCATGCTGACCATGGGCTGGTCCGATGGCCATTCTTTTGTCCCTGTGGACTTTGCGCTCCTCAGTTCTTCGAAGTCTGCTATCAACGGCATGGCGGATGGGATCGACAAGCGCAGTCACGGGTACAAGCGTCGGCAGGAAGCGTTGTGTTCGGCTCCGCAAGTGATCGCAGCCATGCTGGATCGTGCGCTGCAAGCGGGCCTTTCGGCCTCGTATGTCTTGATGGACAGCTGGTTCACGCATGCGCCGTTGATTGCGGAGGTCGTCCGGCGTAAGCTGCATGTGATCGGCATGGTGAAAAACGATAACAAACGCTACTTGGTGAACGGAGAGCGCCTGAGTCTGAAGGAACTCTACGCCGTCGCACCGCGTGTGGAGGAGAAGAACCGCAATATCCTTCGCCTGATCCGAACTCAGCTCGCACCGGGAATTCCCATGGTGATCGTGTTTGTTCGTCATCGCTCTGTGAAAAACGAATGGCTGGCCTTGCTTTCGACCGACCTGACGCTCACCGCCCAAGAGATCATCCGGACTTACCGGATGCGCTGGGACATCGAAGTTTTCTTTAAGTGCACGAAGACGCTGCTGCGTTTGCAAAAAGAGTTCCAAGGCCGCTCATACGATTTGCTCGTAAGCCACACCACCGTTGTGTTTTCACGCTACATCCTGCTGGCTTGGCAGCACCGGCAGAGTACGGACTCGCGCACGTTTGGCGGTTTGTTTTATTTGCTGTGCGACGAAGTGGGCACGCTCGATTGGGCGATCGCTTTACAACAGTTGCTCGAGTTGATCCAGGAAGTCGCTTCGAAGGCGAGCAAAAAGCTTTCATCCCTCATTCAACGTCAACTCCAGCAATGGATTGCCGCTTTACCCAGCTACATCAAGGCTTATCTACCGATTTCAGGCTGCGAAAGTTGAGTGATTAACAAATACAATTTTAGCGGAAAATAAAAAGGTGATGATGTAGACTGAAATAATTCTACACCACCACCAATGCAATTCTGTTCCTTTAGAATGAGACTAAAATATTCTGGTGTTTAACCGCTATTTTAGTTTTATTAGATCTTTCCGCTTACTCCCTTAAACTTATCTACAAAGGGCAGAGATCTTCTGAAAAACACTCTGCTGATAATAAACCTCCCTACCGCGTAGCGGTTTAAATTAATTAAGTTATTACAATCACTAACTCAGAATCGCCTGCAAGATTGTCGCTCTTGCCTTCATAGCATGTTGTTCATCCTTTAAAGCGGTATTGCTCATCTGAAACGTATCATCATCGATCAGCTTACGAGTCATAGCGCGCGAACCAATTTCTAACTGCTCTTATTGAAGTTGCTGTGTTTTCCTGCAGAAAGCATATTTGCACATCATTCAAGAGTTAGAGAATCAAGATAACGATAAAATCGTACGGCATTTATCCGAGCTCATATAAACATCCTTTGTAAATACGCCGCCTTTAACTGTCGTAGCTGCTCAAGTTTAGCGGTTTGGGCGGCGATTTGCTCGTCGAAATTCTTGAAAAAGTCAATGATTCTGTTTTGTTCAGAAATTGTGGGTGCTAAAACGATTATCTTTAAAAAATCCCTTTCGTGTATGCGCCACTGTCCGTACATTACACCTTGTCGATAATGAATCATTTTATTAATGAAGTCTTTCCGTTTGGATAGTAATCCAACAAATAGACTCTCTGAATCGTTGCTTGAATAAAAAATGCTATATACGGGCGATATTACTGCCTTGCCTGTTCTATTAAAACCAATAGACCCAGTTTCTAAGTTGTTTGAACTGTATATAAAGTCATTCAGTTCGGTTTTTTTATATTTTTTTCCATCACCTTTTACCAAAAAACTTCTGTCATACTGTTCCCCCTTGGGTACAACACCAACATTCCCAACGAACGACATCAATGGGTAATCTTCCGATTCCTCAAATTGCTCATTTCTTTCAGTAAGCATTTCTTCCAGCCGCCGCTCTTCCCAATTACCTGTAAATCCTGCGAATCTTACTCTTGGCATGACTTCATTGGCTGCCGGGAACATTTGCTGTAGAAATCCGTCCTTCAGCGTTACGAGCCCATCCAGCTTACGCTGATGAAGGGTGATGAGGTGATCGAGTTCTGTGAAAAACTCACTAATTTTCCTTTGTTCTATAACATTAGGGAATATAAATGGTGCAGCATTTGCAGGTTTCAAAGTGAAATGTTTTATTGTTCCACCTGCTGATGAAATATCTATATATTTTGTCATCCGATGAGTACTAAAATATACATTAAGGTAGCCACCCTCTACATCTTTTGATTGTGATGTGCGAGCATATAAAATTGCTCCACCTTGTACATAAACCGGCGTATCATCAGTCTTTAGTAAAGATAATCCTATTTTACCTCCACTATTAAACAATACATCACCACGCTCTGGTGCACCTGTCTTTGACTTATAATCTTCATATGCACCAATAGAGATAAACAACGCACCATCTCGTCCACTATTCTCCAAATCACTTGAACGCAAATACCGAACACCAGACTTTGCCCATAATTCGTTAGGTACTCTAGCACTATCTTTTATTTGTACAACTTCCCCCAACTCACGCTGTTCCCAAGTGTCAGTGAAGCCATTAAATCGAATTGCTGGTACTAACTTCTGTTTGTTTTCTGTCATCACCACCACCACCTCACATAAACATCCGCTTTGTAGCTTCGATTATCTCTTTTGTTTCGTCAGTCATAGCAATCTCATCAAGCAAGGTTAAGAAATCCGTTTCTTTTTGTTTTATTTGCAAATTTAAGTCCGACATTTCACGCCCAAGTGCTTGAATGTCGATTTTTCCTTCTTCCTCGAAGGTATCTACATAGCGAGGAATGTTGAGATTGTATTCATTCGCCACGATCTCATCAAAGTTTGCTAAATGTGCGTATTTTACAATGTTCTCACGCCTTTTATAGGCATCCACAATTTTCAGAATATCTTGCTGACGTAAGTTGTTTTGATTCTTCTGCTTTTCAAAATCATTAGAAGCATCAATGAAAAGCACATCACGACTTGCACGGTTTTTCTTCAAGATAAGTACAACCGTTGGTATGCTTGTTCCAAAGAAAATGTTAGCTGGCAGGCCAATTACAGCTTCTATTGCACCCATTTCAAGAAGCACCTTGCGAATGACCCCCTCGGCAGCACCACGGAACAGAACACCATGCGGCAGTACAATTCCCATCGTACCACTGTCTTTTAGGTGGTAATAGCCATGTAGCAAGAACGCAAAATCGGCTTTAGACTTCGGTGCGAGTTTTCCATAGCGTTCAAAACGTGGGTCACTTAAAAACTTATCGGAAGCACTCCAATTCGCAGAATATGGAGGATTCATAACAACAGCGTTGAATAGGAAAGGCTCGTCTGACGGCCAGTCTGCATCTAAAGTATCGCCATTATTGAGCCGCATTTGCTCACGGTCAACGTTGTGTAGAATCAGGTTCATTCGAGCAAGGTTGTAAGTGGTGGTGTTTAGCTCCTGTCCGTGAAAATATACCTTTTCGGGATTGCTTAGAAACTGGCGGATATTCAACATCAGCGAGCCTGAACCCATAGCGGGGTCATAAATATGGAATGGTGCTAGTTCCTCTTGCCCGATACTAACAATCTCTGAAATGATTTTCGAAACAGCTTGCGGGGTATAGAACTCTCCGGCTTTCTTGCCTGCGCCTGCGGCAAATTGGGCGATAAGGTATTCATAAGCATCGCCAATAACGTCACCTTCATGCCCAAACAAATCTATCTCATCTAAAGTTTTTATAACTTCCATAATGGTTGTGCTTTTTTGCTGTGCGTGTGATCCGAGCTTCGTAGAGTTTAAGTCAACATCATCGAACAAGCTGATAAAACTTTCGCCTTGACGAGAAAGCTCGATAAAGGCAGTCTGCAAGTCATCAATTTGAAATTCATATTGTGACGCTTTATTGCGGAGCATGTAAAACAGATATTGCGGCTCTATGAAATATCCGAGTTTGCGGCGCATGGTGTTCTTTAGCTCTTCGGCATCATCGTTATACCAATCCGTAAGCTCGGCAAATTGTATATCACGGGATGGGTATTCTTTGGGCTTTCCGTTTGCTTCTTCGTACACAGCGCGCAACTCTAAATCGGAAAGATACTTATAGAAAACAAGACCGAGCAAATAGTTTTTATATTCGCTCGCATCCATTTTCCCTCTAAGAATATCGGCGCTTGCCCATAGTTGTTGCTCTAAACGACTCATATATTTACTTCCTTCCTGTTGACAGATTATTTGAAAGTTGGTTGCAGACACAACCACTAATTTGTACTTACATTATTCGTAGACCAGTTGAATTTCTGTGCGGCACTTTTTAACTCTTCTTTCTGGGTTACATTATCTAACACGCTTGTGACTAATGTATACAGCGCCCCGAAATATTCAAGTGCATCTTCCTCACTTCCATCGCCATGTATTATTTCACTGAGTTGGCTGAAGAGCTTATATCTATTTGCCGAGAAAGACACTGGGATAATTGAGTGCTGCTCATCCACCACTTTCAGTATGTCAGAAAAAGAGCGTCTGCTTCCATTCCCCCTATAAAGAGGAATGTTATTGGCATTTGCAATGCTGTAGGTTATAGATTCATATACCTTTCTTAGATAAATAATTGCACCTGAACCAAGTCCATCTCTGTGTGCTCGGTTTGCTTTTTCGAGCCATTCGCTAAACTCACCGTATTTCTCAGATTGTAATTTCACACGTTCGGTTAACTTTTCTCTAAAATGCAATATGCGTACTTTAGGTGACTGATACCGAATATCCTCTTCGGCTTCGACTAAATACCAAGTATGGACAACTGAACCACAATTGCATTGCAAAATGCAATCAATGCTAATTACTTGTTTATTTACAATAATTCCTCGAAGCCCTTGCCCTTTATCAGAGTTAAAAGTGCGTAAGTCCTCACATTCTGTGCAGTAGTAGTTCAAAGATACTTGTCCAGCCTCTAATATTATATGTTGCCCAATTAGCAGGGAGGTATCATCATTTTCATCACTATATTCATAGTCTTCCCATTCTTCTGGAAACCAGAACGTGTCAACTTGTTGGTAATCCTCCGCTGGCGGTTTTCTCAATAATTTACTCAAATCCATATCATCGCCACCCTAACACTCATCTTTTAGCGGTATTAATTTTTCATCTAAAACAGTTTTCCAATACTGTTCTATAACGAGAAGACGCTTTCGGTATTTTTCGTTAAACATAGCTTCAAAATCTTCTTTGCTTAACCCTGATGCTTCGCTTATTACATTGATGAAAGGAACAACCCCGCTATTCGGGCGATATTCGTTAAAGCTGGTTTGCAGGTTAGCGACAGGCACTTTCAATATTTCAGCAGTATTCTGTAGTATATAATCAATCTCATCAGCGAAATAATACGTCCAATCCTTTGTCGGTCGATTGTTGTCAATGTCGTCTAAGATGGCATTATATATTGCCTGAACGGATGCGGGCTTTGTATTAATCTCTTTCATAATTTTTCCGCGCAAATCATATTTATCTGTTTTGTCCGAAGACTTCTGATATCTGTTCAGAAGCTGATTTATGTAGAAGCTATCAATGCGTTCCTCATGCACAGCCCTTTGTCCGCTCGTAAATTCGATGTCTTGGAGCAAGCTTTCCATCTCATCCCCAGTTTGATCCTCTAACTCGGCTCGAATTTCAGCTTTTAGATTTTCACAATGTCCTTTTTCTTCGGGAAGAACCTTCACAATATGTTCAAATTCCTCAAAATCTTCTTGATAATTCTCATAGCTTTTCATGGCTCTTTGAATTTTTTCAAGTTTTTGATAGGCTCTTACTTGTGCAATCTTGTTTTTTATATTATTTGGGTCGTCTTCCAGATCGTCTTTTGCTTGTTGAAGTTCTTCATGTGCCGTTAAAAATGCGGCTTTCACCTCAGCATATTCTTGTGGCACTAAGGCTTCCCAATTTTGCTGTTGGTTCGTAAAAAGTCGAATGGCATCCTCTACATTTTTTCGCATAGTAGCAGGTTTTCGGAACGATACCACGATGCCATGCTCTTTGCCAAGTGCAATACGATTTGTGCGTGAAAATGCCTGTAGCAGCTTTTGATATTTCAGTTCTCGGTCAACATACAAAGTCTGTATCGTAGGCGCGTCAAATCCTGTCAGCAGACGGTCAACTACAATAACCATATCAAGCCATTTTCCGTCCTTTTGATATTGAGCGTCTTTTCTTGCTAAACGGTTATTAATATTTTTGTTAAACTGATCGGTATCTGTGTAATTCGTACCAAAAACAGTGTTGTATTCCTGCATAATGGCATTGACTTCTGCTTGCGCTTCGTTCATCTCACCTTGAGTTTCGCTAGTGGAATAAGTGATTGTCACTCTCGGAAAATCAGGGTCACGAAGCGTGTGGCGTTCATCTAACTCTCGCCCATTTAACAAAATTCCACTACTTCTCATTTCTTGTAGCTTGTGATAAATACGCTTAGCTTGAGCGATAGAGTGTGTTGTTAAAACAGCACTCATAGTCGGGTATCCGTTTATCACCTTGAAACGCTCTATCACGGATTGGCGCTTGAATATTTTTTTAAGCATCGCTTCAATATATTCATCACGCACAAATAACTCTCTGTCTTGCAGCTCCTCTTTTTCAATTTCTGTCATGTCGGCAAGTTTTTTGATAGGATCAAGCTTCGGGTATTTTCCTTTTACCGTTCTATACAAAAATTTTGCTTTGCTATCCTCATCTAATAGGCAATGGTACTCCACTTGGAAGTTCAAAACGGAGTTATCGTCCATAGCATTTTTCGTTGTGTAGGCATGGAGTAAGTTTCCATACTGTTGTTGTGTTGTTCTTGCGAATGTTCCGTTTTCTTGTTTTTGGTTTTCCTCAAAAATTGGCGTGCCAGTTAAGCCGAACCATGTTGAGTTAGGCAGGAGCTTTTTAATTTCTTTCATCTGCTCATCGCTAACTGCACGATGGCACTCATCCACCACAAAAACAATATGTTCGCTTTTCAGCTTCTCGAATTTATTGTTTTCCGTTTCTTTAGCACCTCTGACGGCCGCACTCAATTTTTGAATGGTTGTGACGATAATGGTGTTGTTATTTTTATTGCTTAATAGGCTATTGCTAAGTTGACGTTGATTATCAACGCCGACAATAAGCGCATTATCTTTAACATTGCCCGATGCCAACCCTGTGTGGAACTCAGATGCAAATTTACTAAACTCATCTTTGGTTTGGCTGTCTAAATCTGTTCTATCAACAACCATAACGGTGCGGTCTACGCCGATGGATATCTGTGCTAAAAGTTTGGTTGCCACAAAACTTGTTATTGTTTTCCCTGAGCCGGTGGCGTGCCAAACAAAACCTCCCTCATGCTTCGCCGCTTGACCGATAATCTTTTGAATAGCGTGGACTTGGTACGGTCTTAGAACCATTAAAAACTTTTGGCTTTTCTGATCGTCCACTAAAATAGTGAATTTGCTAATCAATTCGTGGGCAGAAGGGATACTCAAAACCTGCCTTGTGAAATCGTAAAGATTTTCGATAGGCTCATTATCCGACGTTCTCCAGTTGAACAGGAATTTCTTTGCCGCTTCAAAGGCTTTAGAAGTGTTGGCTCCAGGACGTGCAAAGTATTTTGTAGATACTTTGTTACTAACTACAAAAATTTGGGTGGTCGCAAAAATGCCATCAAAAAATCCAGCTTCTGCATACCGTTGTATCTGCTCGAACGCTTGCATATAACCATCTTTGGCAGATTCAGCTTTTAATTCAACATGAATAATCGGCAAGCCATTTATCAATAGGGTTACATCGCCACGCATATCAGTAGTTGTATCTGGCTTAATTTGGTTTACAACTTCATAGCTTGAAATGCCGCCAGCAATATCCTTATTGCTGAATAGCACAAGCGACACCCTACCACGTTTCACATCTTCTCGCTCAACATGAATGGCGGCAACACCATTTTCGCCTCGTAGCCATTGAGAAGCGTTAAAGGGAGTAGCTGTCAGTCTCATAAATTCAACTTTTAACTGTTCGAACTCTTTGTCTGTAAGCGGCACACCGTCCAGTCGCGCCAAGTTAATACGATTGATATGTCTTCGCAAATTATCCCACAGAGCAGCTTCGGTCTTTATATCATCACGATATGTCCATTGGTTTTCCCTTTGAGTTAAGATTTCAATGAAACTCTTTTCTGTTTGGGCTTCGTGGTTCATTTGCTTAATCCCCCGTAATTAAGATTTTTCCTGAATTCTTCACCGGCAACAAGATTATCGAATAAGGAATAATAGTGTTATGCTCTTTCGCTATCCCCTCATGTTCTGTAAAGTTGGGAACATTACCCTAAATTAGAAAGTTGGGCTTATGGTATCTCAAAACTTTTAATATGTGGTAAAACAAGTTCCCTGACTTTTCATTTTAAAACCGTTTTGTTCACCATCCTTTGAAAACGGTTGACAAGGAAACCCCCACTTTTATTTTTCTTATATCCCCATGTGTCTCGATATCAATGTTTCTAGCGTGAAAAACGTATGTATGTCCTAGGCTACTTAAGGCTAGAGGAATGCCACCAAGCCCAGCAAACAAATCTATTAATCTCATATGTAATTCCCCCGTTTCCAAGAAGCTCGTTTCTGTCCAAAATATTGGGAGTAATTAAATTAAGACATAACCTCTCTATAATACGACTAGTGTACTACAATGAGAGCTAGATGTGGATATTTTGTTATGGAAAATGCAAATATATGGGATTTGATGTCGAGAAAAAGAGGTAGTGCACCTTGCACTCCCCCTTCAGATTTACTCATTATCGAACACACATCGATAAGTTAAGCGAACTTGCCACATCTCGTTTACGAACCATCAATATGACCGACTCCACATGTGTCGTGACTGGATTCGACTTGCATTTTTGTCATCTGTATACAATACTTCATTAGATCCTTCTCCTGCAATCACATGTCTCCAACCTGTCTACATTTTCAGCCATAATCAGAACCACCCGTCCAATGAACTGCACCTTCAATAGTTAGATAATGTCTATCTTTAAGGGATCACTTCAATAGCAGGTGGTTTTATGTTTCGCGCATTTCAAGCACTCAACCAGCTAAAGCCTAAATAAAAACTCCCACCGACAATCATTCGGCGAGAGTTTTTGGCGACAATCTTGGAGACAATTCAAAAGAATTTTGGACTCAGAAAGTCATATGAGTTTTACCTAAACAGCGTAAAATCAACGTTTTTCAGTGTATAGAGTGTCGCTTGATTATTCCCACTCGATCGTCGCCGGCGGCTTCGATGTAATGTCATAGACAATGCGGTTGACGTTGTCCACCTCATTGACAATCCGGACCGAAATTTTCTCCAGCACATCCCAGGGAATGCGCGCCCAGTCCGCCGTCATTCCGTCGATGGAGGTAACGGCGCGAATGCCGACCGTATACGAATAGGTGCGCGCATCGCCCATAACGCCAACGCTTTTCATATTCGGCAGCGCCGTGAAGTACTGCCAGATCTCGCGGTCAAGGCCCGCTTTGGCAATTTCATCGCGCAGAATGGCATCAGATTCACGGACGATCGTCAGCTTCTCTTCCGTTACTTCGCCCAGTACACGGATGGCAAGTCCGGGACCCGGGAACGGCTGACGCCATACGATAGCATCGGGCAGTCCGCATTCCTCGCCGACCTTGCGCACTTCGTCCTTGAACAGCGCTTTGAGCGGCTCGACCAGCTTGAATTTGATATCCTCCGGCAGCCCGCCGACATTGTGATGCGATTTGATCGTTTGCGCCGTTGCCGTGCCGCTCTCCACAATATCGGTATAAAGCGTGCCTTGGGCAAGAAATTCGAAATTCTCGAATTTATCGGATTCTTCCTGGAACACATAGATGAACTCGTTGCCGATGATTTTGCGCTTGCGCTCCGGGTCGTCAACGCCGGCCAGCTTGCCGAGGAAACGGTCGCGGGCGTCGATTTTGACCACCTTCATGTCGAATTTGCCGACGAAGGTCTCCATGACGCTGTCCGCTTCGCCCTTGCGCAGAAGACCGTGATCAATGAACATGCAGGTGAGCTGGTCGCCGATCGCCTTGTGCAGCAGAATCGCCACAACCGAAGAATCAACGCCGCCCGATAACGCGCACAGTACCTTGCCGGTGCCAACCTGGGCGCGGATATCGCGGATTGTATCGTCAATGAAAGTTTCCATGCTCCAGGTGCCTTCACAGCCGCATACATTATAAAGGAAATTACGGATCATTTCATTGCCGTAAACGGAGTGGCGAACCTCCGGATGGAACTGAACGGCGAACAGCTTGCGCTCGGCATGACTCATCGCAGCGATTGGCGCATGGTCCGTGCTGGCATCGACGCGGAAGCCTTCCGGCAGCTCCACGACATGATCGCCATGGCTCATCCAGACGGTTTGACGGCCTTCCAGTCCTTGTACAAGCGTGGCATCCATAACGAAGTCCACATCGGCCTTGCCGTATTCACGCTTGCCTGCCCGTTCGACTTTGCCGTTCAGTTGATGAGACATAAGCTGCATGCCGTAGCAGATACCGAAGATCGGCAGACCCAGATCATAAATAGCGGGATCCACAAGCGGCGATTTCTCCTCATAGACACTTGCCGGTCCTCCCGAGAACACGATGCCTTTCGGCTGCAGTTCGCGGATCCGCTCCACCGGCGTGTTATAAGGGAGCAGTTCGCTGTATATGCCCAGATCCCGGATACGTCTTGCGATTAATTGGTTGTACTGTCCCCCGAAATCAAGGACGATAATCATTTCATTTGGCTTGTCCATGCCGTGCCTCCTCAGGATTTTTTGCTATACTTCGGATATCTGATCCTGCGAGCCAAACAATCCCGCTTCGGAAGCATATACTAGAAATCAATGTGATCATTATATATAACGTCGTTTGGGACAGTCAAGGCATAGTAAAGGCGATTGTTGAGCGCCGTCCGGAATCGGGGAGGGAATGCCTGTCAGGGCATACTGTTCACGAAATGCTTCAGGCAAAATAAAGGGATGGCGGATGCCGCCAGCCTCCGGCAAAAGATTGACGGGTGCTGCACGTTGAGAAATTTCAAAACGCTGCGAAACGACGAAAAAGCCCGTTGGGAAACTTCAAAACGTTGGCGAAACGACGAAAAGCTGTGGAACTTTGAACCGTTGCGGAGCTTCGAAACGTTGTGGAACTTCAAAACGCTGCGAAGCTTCAAATAAAGCCTGGGCGCTTGAACGCCCAGGCTTAGTTGTTTCTTCGTATCCTAAAAAGCTTCCGCCGCGAAAGAAAAGGGCAGCTGGGCGGGAATGAGGTTGATGACCATCATGCACCGTCACACCCCGCGCGGGGATCCGTGCGGGGTGCCGAAAGTTATTTGGCTGCCAGTCTCCGCTGCAAGGCCTGCTGCGATTGCACGGCTTTGCCAAATGCGCCCGGCTGCAGCGCGCTAATCAGCAGCTGAAGCTGCTCCACGGACGGCGGCTCGCGCCAGTCGTCGCCGTAGCGGGCTTCTTCGTCCCAACGGACGAAGTCGGCGATCAGCCGTGCAGTGTCCGGCGGCAGGTTCAGCGCCGCCGTATATTCGCGCGCCGTGCGGCCGGTTCCCCGGGCGCCGCAGCCAGCCTGCAGCTCGCGCCAGCACGCGTCCGCGAGCGCGAGGAAATACGCGCGGGCCGCTGTGCGCCGGCCAGCTGCTAGAGCGCTGCCATACTTGTGCAGCGCTGTGGCGAACGCATGGCGTTCGCTCCTGCGCCACGCCGCCGCCAGCAGCACGGCGGCGGCTGTGGCGCCTGCGGCCAGCGCGGCCACGGCCCATGGCCTGGCCGCCACTGCGCCGCGAACCGCTTGCGCGAGGGCATCCGCCTCGCGCAGAGCGGCATCGGCGGCCCGCACCGCGGCCGCCTGCAGCTGAGCTGCCGCGCGCATAACGCGGACCGGCGCGCCAGCGGCACTTCCCTCTGCGGCGGCATCGCCCGCCTGCGCGGCAAGCCCCTGCTGGGCAGCATCGGCCGAATCAGCCGATGCTCCTCCGCCGGCTTCGCCAATCGGCGCCGCAAAACCTGGCGTCGGCTCAAAAGCCACCCAGCCGGCGCCAGGGAAAAACACCTCTACCCAGGCGTGCGCGTCGCTTGCACGCACGTTGTAGCTTTGCAGCTTCGCCGTTTCCGCGTTCCCGACGCTGACTCCTTGCCCTCCACTCTGCTGCCCTTCTGCCTGACCGGTATCCGAATCCGTCTCCCCGGATGCCGCAAATCCCTTCACATAACGGGCCGGAATGCCCTGTGTACGGAGAAGCACGGTCATGGCCGTGGCAAAATGGACACAGTACCCCTGCTTCTGCTCAAACAGGAACTGATTAACGAAATCCTCCCCTTTTCGGGGAATCGCCGTATCCTTGAGCGTATACGCATAATGGCTGCGCAAATAGCTTTCGACAGCCTTTGCAATTTCATACCTTCCGCCATCGGTTGCGCCTGCAATGTTTCCTGCGAGCTGGCCGACACGAGGCGGCAGGGATAAGGGCAGCCGGGTATAGTCGCGTACAATATCTTCCGGGTCCAGCAGCCCTGGCTTACCCGCTTCAGATGATATGGCCTGCAAATCCGGCAGTGTGGTTTCCACTGTATATTGATAGATTCGCTGGCTGGCCGTCTCCGGGTATAAAGCTCCGGTTGCCGTATCGGCCCGATAGCCCAAGACGTCGGCATCACCATGGGCAGCAGCCAGCTGCAGCGACAATACTTTGGCGTCCGCCCCTGCACTGAACAGCGGCCAGCCCTCCGCGGGATAAACGGCCGTGACGGTCTGGCGGAGCAAGTCCCCCTCCTGCCCGGCTTCTCTGGCGGTTGGACCGGCGGAGAGGCTGGCCACATGAACAGCGCCGCCATCACCGGCTATCAAGCCACCGCCGGCGACTGCCCGCCTCTCCAGACGCTGTTTGCTTTGAATCCACCCCTGTCCGTCGTAGGTATCCTTGCTCTCTCCACGCAAATAAGTCGGCTGCGGAGTGAGCACCTTAAACAATATAGTGTCATCCGGGGAAATCGGCGCGCCCAGGGAGCGGTCATCGAAGCCGTAGCCGGTCAGCGCGCCACCGCCCCAATCCGCGCCTGTCTGCAGGTCTCCGGGCATTTGGCCGCTCATTGCCCCTTGCGAATGTTCACCGTTCAACCGGCTGGTTCCCCATTCGACTGCTTGCTCTGCCCAAGGCGCCTGCTTGCCTGAAGACTCCGCTCCCTGCGCCGCCCATAATCCGCCTGCCATCAGCAGCACAGCTGCCCAGGCTGCCGCGCTCCACCAGCCTGACGGCCATCCCGCCAGAAGTCCGCCGCGCCCTTTGTAGGCATCGATCGGTCCAAGGGTTCTCTCCACGCGCGGCAGGGTCAGCAGCATGCCCAGCACCAAGCCCTCCAGGCAGGTACGAATCAGACCAGGCAGCACATCCACGCCGAGAAATGCGGATAGGGCCACCAAATATGCGGCAGTCAGCACCGCGAGACCGATCCCCCATTGACGAAGCCATACCAGAGATTGGATTGCGGCGGCCATCATGCCAAGTCCGGCAACCAACAGCAGGGTGCGCGTCTCTCCGCTAAGCTGCAGATTTCCTTGCAGCAGCCCCAGAGCGTCAGCTCTCAGCGCCTCCACAAGCTGCACAAAAGCATCCGTCAACGAAGGAGTTTGGACACCGAACAGCACCAATACCGTTGTCAGGCATACAAGGCTGCTCAGCGTCAGCGAAACCCACAGCGGGGGCACAAAAAGGCCGATCGCCAAATAACAGCCGATCGCCGCAATAACGGGATAAATCCGGTAAAGCTCGGTATAAGCCTTTAACTGCTCCAGGGGCAAAAGCCACTCCGACAGGAGACCGAACAGCAGCAGACTCGTTATAAAACGGCGCGGGAAGCTGGCAAAAAATCCGCTTTCCTTCTCGATGGCCAGCATATCCTTATTGACTCGGGCCGGTGTATCAGATACGGACACTGGCATAGCCGTCTCCCCCTTCCAGAATTTCAGGCTCCCTCCGGTAAGCAGCGGGAAGCGGGAGCAGCACCGCCCGGCAGCCGCGCTTAATCAGTTCCTCCATATACAGCCGTTCGCTATCTGCAGCATCCCCCGCGCATGCCAGCAGCATATGCAGCTTGCCCCGGCGGGCTGCGGCCAAACGGGCGGCATAGGCTGCCCTGTCCCTGCTCTCCGGCTCTCCGCCATTCATAGAAGCTTCGCTTGAAGCATGCGCCATATAACCGGAACCACCTGCTGCCTGTACGTGGGCACTCTGGCCTGTTCCCTGTACAGCGCCTGCCGTCAGTGCTGTTCCGCCGACTGCCCTTTTGCCGCCGCTGTGCGCCTTTGTCAAACAGATGACAGCTGAGCCGTGCGGGAGGCGGGCAATGATATTCCCAAGCTGGTCGAAAAACGGTTGGCGGCCGGACGGCTGCAATCTTAAAAGCCGTTCCTCTGCAGCCTGCAGGCTCCTGTAATCCAGGGCATGAACATGGAGAACCTCCTCTTCATGGCCCGTCATCAGGAGCGTTATACCGCTTCCTGCCGAGAATGCGCGGCGTATCACCTGGGCCGCCCGCCCGCAGTTGGCGTCAAACAAGCGCCCGTCGCCGCCATACGAGCTCAAATTCCCATCCAGCACAACAATGATATCACTGGGCGCATCATTGTCATGCAGCCGGGTTTGCATGCCAAGCCCTCTGGCCATCGCCCGCCAATCAATGCGCCAAAGCGGATCTCCAGGGATATAGCCGCGAGACTGCGAGCCTGCCCCCGATCGGCGGCGGGCAAATTTGGCAGCCATGCCCGTCGCGTCGATGGGTCGGCGTTCATAGGTCCGGCTGCGCCCCTCCATAGAAGCAGGCAAGCCTTCCAGCTTCTCTCCCTGCGGGGCATCCGCCCCTACCGTTACGCTTCCCTGTGCAGGGATCGTGAAGCTCCGTATGCTTACTCCAAGCAAATCGCCTGCGCTGATCTGCACCGGACGAAAACGCCATTCTCCCCTGTGCAACCCGCTCACGGAATATGAAAAAGAATGGCTGCGCCGCAGCCAGGGAATTTCCAGCGTCCGCCGCTGGAGCGATGCGCGGCCATCTCCATTGGAGGCGAAACTATTCTCAAGCTCTTCATGTACCGAAATCCACATTAACGGAAGCGGCCTTGTCGTCTTGACGGTCACTTCGACCTGTATCGTTCCCCCATCGGAGAGAGTTCCCTTCTCCTTGATGGTCCGTACAATCTGAATGCTGCCTATAGCCGCATAAGGGATGATGAGGCACCAAACGGCGGCAGCACAAACAACTGCGGTCAGCAGCCACTCCACAGCACCTCCCCGCGATTGCAAAGCAAGCAGGCAGACAATGACCAGCATAACGAGCATAAGCCGTGCAAGATGGCGGCTGCGCGGCTTGGTTCCCAACTGTTTCACAGTAGTCGGGGCCTCGGCCAAGGGATTGACCCCTCTTCCGGCCGCTTGTTCAGCCGTCCCGCCGATCCCCCTTGTGCTGCTCGTTGACTGAAGATTGGAGTTCAATCCTCCAAACCTGTCCCCGGACCGGATCATCGGGTTCGGCCGCCATCCGAGGTTGGAGCCGGTATGGGGGTCTCCTCCAGAATCCGTCTGAGCACAGCGGCTGCGGAATGCCCTTGCGCAAGCGACTCATCCCTAACAATGAGCCGATGTGCCAGAACGGACTCGACTGTCGCCTTCATGTCATCCGGCACGACAAAACGGCGTCCCGCCACATAAGCGGTCGCCCGTGCGGCGCGAACCCAGTCGCGGGTGGCCCGCGGACTTGCTCCAAGCAGCAGCTCCGGCGCACAGCGCGTGGCATGGATGATCATTACAGCATAGGTCAGCAGAGCCGAGTGTACATGCACCGACTGGGCATCCTTCTGCATGCGCAGCCATTCCTCCGGAATAATAACCGGGCGCAGCTCTTCGGCTTGCAGCCGCCCCTCGCCGGACTCCAGCATGAACAGCTCATCCTCCGCGGACGGATAGCCGACCGACAGCCGCATCATGAAACGGTCCAGCTGCGCCTCCGGCAGCGGATAAGTCCCGTCGTCGCCAAGCGGGTTCTGGGTCGCCAGCAGCATGAACGGTTTTGGCAGTCGCATGGTCTCTCCATCGGCTGTTACGCCCCGTTCCTCCATCGCCTCAAGCAGCGCGGATTGGGTACGCGGCGGAGTACGGTTGATCTCATCGGCAAGGACAACATTCGCCATAAGCGGTCCCTTCCTGAACACCAGCTCTCCGCGCTTCCCGTCCCACACCATACCTCCCACTACGTCTGCCGGCATCATATCGGAAGTGAATTGAATACGGCGGAAATCCCCGCCCATCACACGGGCCAGCGCCTTCACCAGCAGCGTTTTGCCAACGCCCGGCACATCCTCCAGCAGCACGTGACCCCCGGCGAGCAGCGCTGCCATCACTTGAACGACAACTTCGTTTTTGCCTACAAAAACACTATTGATTCTGGCAATCATCAGCTTCAACAGTCCGTTGGACGCTTCCGGCCAGCCTTCAGGCTCCCCATAATTTTGAAAAACCGAAGATTTCAGCTCATTTGCCGTTTGATTCGGAATCACTGCGCATCACAATCCTTTCATCGCTTTCGCTCGCGATCTGTCTATCAGCTAGCATTTCCACATCCTCTCCTGTTTAGTCTCATAGTTTGCGAGAAGCCCCAGCCTGATCAATCGGGGTTTGTACGATAGTCCAGTCATTATCGGCTATTGAAAATAAGCACCCTTGAGGACGGGCCTTACTAAGTCTGGAGACAGAGCATAAAATCATGCCGGAGACCGCATGGATTTCATCCTTACGCCTATCACGTCAAGACCACCCCTCCTTATAAGATAAGAGTAACAATTTTATAAGAAGGAAGGGTGTTTAAGGAGTGAAACAAACAATGGCAAGAACGGGTACGGGAGCAAGATTTTTTGAAGGGGAGAAATGGCTGGTGCTTACCGGGCTGCTGGGTTTTGTGCTTGCAGGGGTATGTGCGGTATGGGTTCTGCTATACGGAGGTCCTGTAGCCCCGAATGGGGATGTCTCCAAAGCCATTTCCTTCGATGCGGCGCTGGGATTATTCTTGCTGTCGACAGCCGCTATCAGTCCGTTATCCGGGATGGGGACGCGAGGGAGAGCTTTCTTCCGTTGGTTTTATATCGCGCTTGGGCTTTATTCATACGGGGCGGAAACGATCCAAAACTTCCGCGGGGTCAATCCGAGATTCGTAGAGGGCGGTTCGAGCTTTGATGTCGCGGTCGGTTCCGGCTTTGCTTTCGTTGCCCTGCTGCTTGTTTTGTTCTATCTGTTCCTGGGCATTCAATATTTCCGCAGGAAAGCCTCCGGACTTCGTCCTGAGCTGGTGCTGGGAATCCGCTATGCGATGATTGCCGTCCTGCTCTCTTTTGCGGCCGGTATCTGGATTTCAGTCAATCAAAGCCGATTCGTCGGGATGAGCGGCAATATTATCTGGCTGCACGGCCTCGGCTTCCATGCGCTGCAGGCTGTACCCCTGGTTGCATGGTTGACGGAACGCTCATCCCTTAACAGCCAGAAACGCAGAAGATTGATCCATATCACGGGTATCGGTTTTATACTTGGATTAGGCGCCATCGGTTGGCAGACCGTTAACGGGGCTTCCATTATGGAGTTTTCGGTCCTTCCGATTCTTGCGTCCTGCTTCTTTCTTATCTCACTGGTGCCGCTTGCTCTGCTTGTCCGCAAACAGGAGGTCTATGCCGCAAGCGGCAGATCACATGTTCATTAGGTCAGTACTGCTGCCAAGGATGAATGGAGCTCATAGTACCGTCATGGCCGGATAATCTGTACAGTTTAAAAAAGCTCTCGTCTGCTTTGGCGGCTTGCACAAGTCGCTTCACATTTTATAGAGGTTAGGGCTTGGCTGGCCCCGGGCCAGCCAACGCAGTAAGGTTTTTCCCGCCTACAGCGCCGGAAATCGAGGCTGGTATGCATGTAAGCAGGTTTTTCCTCACTGGAGCCGTCATTAGGGCTTGCCTGGCCCCGAAACGGCCACACAGTAAGGTTTATCCCGCCTACAGCGCCCGGAATCGAGGCTGGCCTACATGTAAGCAGGTTTTTCCTCACTGGAGCCGTCATTAGGGCTTGCCTGGCCCCGAAACGGCCACTCAGTAAGGTTTTTCCCGCCTACAGTGCCCGGAATCGAGGCTGGCCTGCATGTAAGCAGGTTTTTCCTCACTGGAGCCGTCATTTGGCTTTGTTAGCGCCGGATCCCCATTCAATTATTACCGGCACAAATAGTTTGCAAAAATAGAATATGCCGTATTGCCCTCACCGGCAATACGGCATTTCTTAACCCGCCCATATAAACTTCGCATCTGGCATGCCTGCCTGCACCGGTTAAAGGCTTTGCGCCGCTTCCAGCACCTGCTGCACATGCCCTTTAACCCGAATATTGCGCCATTCACGGACCAGTTTGCCCTTTTCGTCAATCAGGAAGGTCGACCGGACCAAACCCATATATTCTTTGCCATACAGCTTCTTCAACTGCCAGACACCGTACAGCTCGCAAACCTCATGCTCGGTATCGGCAAGCAGCTCGAAAGGCAGCTCGTGTTTGGCTGCGAAGCGCTCATGCCGCTCTGCCGTATCCAGACTGATCCCGAGCACAGCCGTCCCGCTCTCGCCAAATCCGGCATAATTATCGCGAAAATCGCAGGATTCCTGTGTACACGCTGGAGTCATATCCTTTGGATAAAAGAATAGCACCACCTTCTGACCGAGATAATCGCTCAGCTTCACCCGGCGCCCGCCAATGGTCTCCAGAGAGAAATCCGGTGCCGGTTTTCCAATGCGCGCCTTTGCTTTTTTTGCCGGCATTGTTCGCTTCTCTCCCTTCCTCGTTTGATTTCCATATAACATCCAGGTCAGGCTCAGCCTAAGAGCCCGCCCCGCGGTAGCGCTTGACTCCGTAGTTCCAGACCATGAGCCCAATTGTCAGTACGACAATTCCCATCACCGGCGTCAGCAGCGACAGCGTGGACAGCCCGTCTTCCTTGCGGTCGAGAAAATAAGAAGCCGGGATGACACCGACGAAGGCAAAGGGCAGCAGCCACGTCAGGAGAAAACGGATGGTTTTATTATAAATGTTGACGGGATACCGTCCATAGTTCTGGATATTGTACATAAGCGGCAAAATACCCGTCGGCGCATCCGAGAAGAAGGAAATGGCGGTCAGCGCAATATACAGACCAGCGTAAATAAATACAGCGCCCAGCGTGAAGACCACCAGCATGAGCGCATCGAGCAGCTCGAACGGAAGGCCCAGCTGCGACCAGCTTATTGCCATAATGACCGCGCCGACAATGGAGCCGAACAGGGATGGCGGGTCCATATTTTCCAGCAGTACCTGATACAGGTTATGGGCTGGACGGGTCAATATGCGGTCCATCTCGCCCTTGACTATATAACGCTCGCTGAAGCCCCATAGATTAAAGAAAATCCCGAAGATGCCCGATGGCACCATGAAGAAGCCATAGACGAACACCACCTCGGCTTCCGACCAGCCGCCCAGCGATGCGGTATGCTGAAACACGACGAGAATGAAGATCAGGTTCACGCCCTGGAACAATAAATCCGAAAGCACCTCGACCCAGAAGTCCATCCGGTAAGTCAGTCTGGTCTTGACATAATTCTTCATGTATTCCGCGCATAATGACCAATAGAATCGCATTGCGCCTTAACCTCCTTGAACGAACAGCCGGTAACGCGCCTGCCGCCATACCCATGCGATCGGGATGAGCAGCACGAGAAACCAGATTATTTGGACGCCCAGCACCCGGATCGCCTCGAAGCCCGCAACCCTGCCGGTAAATACCGAGCTCGGCAGGTAGGTAATCGCCTGGAAGGGCAGCCATTTCATCGTCACGGCAAGCCACCCGGGAAAGAACGAGATCGGTACTACAACGCCTGAGAACAGGTCAACCAGGACGCGCTTCATCCGCAGCATCCCTTGATTATTTTCCACAAAAAAAGCAAACAGCCCAGTCAGCATATTAATCTGAGTGTTGATCAGAAAGCTGAGCACCAGCATGACAAAATAAAGCGCCCATACGCCGGGATCCGTAGGCAGCTTGACCGGGAACAGCAGGCAGGCTATCGCAAGCCCCGGAACCATGAACAGCAGCAGGCGGAAAATCCCTTCCCCGAAGCCCTGCATCAGCTTTACGATCAAATAATTATAAGGCCGGATAAACTGGATCGCTACGCTGCCGTCCCGGATTTCATTGGCTATCTCCGTATCCAGATTATTGAAGTAGAACGCTCTGGCCATCCAGGAGACGGCCACATAGGTGGTCATCTGCCCAAGCGTAAATCCGCCAAGCACCTTCTGATCGCCAAAGATCGCTTCCCAAAGAAAATAATAAGCTCCGATATTAATGGCATAAATAACAATACCGCTGTAATAGTTAACGCGATAAGCGAGCATCATCAGGAAACGGATCCGGATCAGATCCAGATATGCGCTACCCATGATGTACCGGCTCCTTCTCGCTGCTGCTGTCCTTTGTTATTGGAGCGGCTGTCCCGTCAGAGCTTTCCGGTGTCCGTTCCCCCATATATTGGCTGAGCTTATCCGCCGTCTCCTGCGAAGCCGAGCCGGATTTGTAAATTTCACGGACAATCTCGTCTGTATTGGTCTCCATGATTTTGATATCGCGGATGTCTGCGACTCCTCCGACAACACGCGAGAGCGCATCGGAAACATTGATTTCATGAGGCAGGAACATAGTCGCCGTTACTTCATTGTCGATGGACCAGCTCACTCCGCTTAAGCCTTCCGTTTGCTGCTTCAGCACACGGATATCCGGCTGTTCGCCGAACTGGAATTGAATTTCACGCCCTTTGCTCCAGCGCGACTTCAGCTCATCCAGGCCGCCATCGTAGATGATTCTGCCATCATCCAGCATAATAACCCGCGTGCAGAGCGCTTCGATATCCTGAAGGTCATGCGTGGTGAGGAGTATGGTCGTCCCCTGCTCCCGGTTGATTTTCTTCAGGAAATCCCGGATTTCAGTTTTTACGACAATATCCAGCCCGATAGTGGGCTCGTCCAGGAATAGAATGGAAGGATTATGAAGCAGCGACGCAACCAGCTCGCAGCGCATCCGCTGACCGAGACTGAGCTTGCGTACGGGCCGGTTCAGCAGATCCCCGAGCTGCAGCCGCTCCACCAGTTCATTCAGACGCTTGCGGAATTCCTCCTCCGGAACACGGTATACCTTGCGCAGCAGCTGGAAGGACTCAATAACTCCGATATCCCACCACAGCTGGCTTCTTTGACCGAACACGACTCCGATTCCATTCACAAATTTCTCACGGTCTTTGAACGGGACGAAGCCGTTAACCTGAATATGTCCGGAGGTAGGAACGAGGATGCCGGTCAGCATCTTGATGGTTGTTGATTTGCCGGCCCCGTTCTCTCCAATATAACCGCATATTTGACCTTGAGGTATTTGGAAGGAAATATCCTTTACAGCTGTAATTTCATTATATTCACGCTTAAACAGATCCTTCAGCGCCCCGCCGAGTCCTTCGCGGTTTTTCTGGACACTGAACTGCTTGCGCAAATCTTTGACATCAATCGCTAGCATTGCGGAAGCTTCCTCTTTTCTCTTCGACATTTCCTGGGAAATGTTCGGTTTTTTTCGATTTCTCTATCTATTTATACGCCGTCAGCCAGGCGAGTTCAAGCAGGAAAGTCCTCCTTTTTTCTCCATTGCGGCGTTTTTCACGGGGTTTTTCGGGGTCCTTTACAAAGATTTCTTAAACAAAGCCAATCTTCGGTTTCTATAATTTTCCTTTATGAGTACTGAAACCGTATAGTAAAGTTTTCATTCCATCTCACAAGGCTGGCCGAAATGAGCCGTTTCAGCTTTATTTTCGACATTTTATTGTATTAAGTGGGCTTTTTAACGACCAATACACACCAAATACAAGATAAAACTTGCTTCTGCATGTCAAAACATTTTATAATTTTATGATGAAGAACAGCTTCACGGAAGTTCTTCTTTCAATCAAGAAGAAATCACCAGTACCTTTCATCATTCGTTAATCCATGCAGACAATTCCAAAAACAAACGTGAATCATACCAAGGAGGGGAACAAAAAAGGATGCCGCGGGTGAAATCAAACAAGAAAAGACCATGGCTAAAACCGCTTATTATTGTCTTGTCCATCCTGTTTGTTGTCGTGGGAGGCGTTGGCGCCTACGCAGCATATCAAGGATATGGTATATATAATCAACTGGACACCCTGCAAAAACCAAAAGAAGAATCCCGTTTCGGACAGTTTGAAGTGAAAGAAGAAGAAAAACCGGTTGAATGGGAAGGAACGGAACGCGTAAACATTCTGCTCATGGGCGGCGACAACCGCGGGCTGGAGAAGAATGAAGCGGCACGATCTGATTCCATGCTGGTCGCATCTATCGATCCGGTAACGAAGAAAGCTCATTTGTTCTCCGTTTTGCGCGATACGTATGTGCCGATTGAAGGTCATGGCGAGGGCCGGATCAATACCGCGCTTGCGCTCGGAGGACCGAATCTGGCCATGAAGACGATCGGCGGTATGCTCGGACTTGATATTCAATATTATGTGTATACAGATTTCGAAGGCTTCAAATCGTTGATCGACGCCATCGGCGGAATTGATTTTGACGTTGAGAAAAACATGAACTATGTCGACAATGCCGACGGCAACCGCTACGACATCCATCTCAAAAAAGGATTTCAGCATCTGGACGGCGAGCATGCGCTCATGTATGTGCGCTTCCGCCATGATGCGATGAGCGATTTCACACGGACTGAGCGGCAGCGCAATTTTCTGGATACTGTTGCAGACAAGCTCAAGAACGGATGGAATTTGTTGAAAATGAAACAAATTCTCGAGAGCGTCAATCCTTATATCGAAACGAATCTGGATATTTCCGATATGCTCAAGCTTGCCCAGCTCGGAGTGAAGACGCAGCTGGCCGGTCAAGCGCAGGTTCCCCCGATGGATAACATCGGTGACCGCAAGGTCTCCGGCGCTTCGGTGCTCTCTATCCGCGATGATGATGAGCTCCTGACATACGTGCAGGAAATCCTCACAGAGGACTCAGCAGTACCGGATGCAACGGCAAGCGGTACCGGCAATGCAGACGGAGCAAGCGCAAATACTTCCGGTTCAGGCAATACCGGTTCAAGCACGAATACAGGCAATACAAGTTCAAGCTCCAATACCGACTCAAGCAGCAAAACGAACGAATAACCGGTAACATCATAAACAAAAGGGTGAATTCGCGAGCGGATCGCCCTTTTGTTTTGTTATCCGGCGGATAAGCGAAAGCCGTTTCCGTAAGAAGTACATAATAAAGTAAATTCGACAGGAGGCAACAACATGTCTTTGAATCATACCCGTTCGGAGGCGCTCTACACCGAGGCTCTGGAGCATATCGTCGGAGGTGTGAACAGCCCTTCGCGCTCGTTCAAGGCGGTCGGCGGCGGTGCCCCTGTTTTTATGGAACGCGCACAAGGCGCTTATTTCTGGGATGTTGACGGCAATCGGTATATTGATTATCTTTGCGCTTACGGCCCCATTATTACCGGCCACGCCCATCCTCATGTTACGGATGCCATTATCCGTGCGGCGAAGAATGGGACCCTGTACGGCACGCCGACTGAGCTGGAAATTCAGCTTGCCAGGATGCTGAAGACCGCCATTCCCTCGATGGACAAGGTCCGTTTTGTCAATTCGGGCACAGAAGCGGTGATGACGACAATCCGCGTTGCCCGCGCTTATACAAAGCGCAATAAAATAATCAAATTCGCGGGCTGCTATCATGGCCATTCCGATCTGGTGCTTGTGGCTGCCGGCTCCGGTCCCTCCACGCTCGGAATTCCCGACAGCGCCGGCATTCCGCCCAGCATTGCCAGTGAAGTCATTACGGTTCCTTTCAACGATCCGGATGGACTTCACCAGGCTCTGGAGCGTTGGGGCGAGGATGTGGCCGCTGTGATGGTAGAACCTATCGTCGGCAATTTCGGCATGGTCATGCCCGCTCCCGGCTTCCTGGAGCAATTATGCCGGATGACGCGCGAAGCAGGCGCTCTGGTCATCTACGATGAGGTCATCAGCGGCTTCCGCTTCCACTACGGCAGCGCCCAGACCTATGAGGCTTTTCCCGATCGGCAGGCGATTGAGCCCGACCTTACCGCACTGGGCAAAATCATCGGCGGAGGTCTGCCAATCGGCGCTTACGGCGGGCGCAAGGACGTGATGGCCCAGGTTGCGCCGCTCGGGCCTGCCTATCAAGCGGGCACGATGGCCGGCAACCCGGCCTCGATCTCGGCAGGTATCGCCTGTCTGGAAGTGCTTCAGACTCCCGGCGTTTACGAACAAATGAGCACTCTCGCCCTCAAGCTCAGCGCAGGACTGCAGCAGTTGGCGGATGATCAGGGTATCCCCCTTACGATCAACCGCATCCGAGGCTCATTTTCGACTCATTTCTGCACAAATCCCGTGACGAATTATGAACAGGCCCAGCTTGCCGACGGCGAGCGGTTCGCACGGTTCTTCCGGCTGATGCTGGAGCAGGGAATATGTCTGGCGCCTTCCAAATATGAAGCCTGGTTCCTCACTACCGCGCATACCGAAGCGGATATTGACCAGACCCTGGCTGCTGCCCGGGTCGCGTTCCAGACGATGGGCCAGGATTAATTTCAACCCGGCGCGGCGGTTTACCGTTATCCTTACTCCTGTTTCATCATCCTATGCATAGAAGCCGCCAAAGGCCGTCCACAGCTGGACGGCCTTTTACGCGATTTCTCATATAATACTGCTGCTGTTCTGAATTCCTCTAAAGCTTCATGTTAACAAGAACGCTGGGAGCTTTGACTACTGATACATCTGCAGGCATAGCATGCTCACAGCTCCAGTACCATCAAGTCAAGTGTCCAATATGGAAGTGATCAGCACGATAACAAGCAGAATCAGCAGTATACCTCCAAGAACAACCCAACTGACCGGATGAGCCATGTTGAACGTCCACCCCATCCCGTACCGCTTATTCACGATAAAGGATGGATCCTCCGGATTATGATAAAAGAAGCCGCCCTTCCAGTGACTGTCGTCGCTTACCCCGGCAGCTAAGACCTGATCGATGCCTTTACTCCTCAAATAAATGATTAATCCAATAGAACATCCGATCAGAATAAGAGGCAGAAACAGCGATGTCAGCATGAGCAGCTCAGCGGACCAGCCATAGAGTATCGTCGCCTGAATATAACTGAACAACGCCACAATGAACAGGGAGAGAAAATAAAGAAATATCGAGTTGATGCGGCGAAACTTCTGCTGCTTGATCATGGATTCATCCGGTTTGGCTGGATCCAGCTGTTGTTTGGCCGCACGGATGACAAAATTCGTAAATAGAAATATTCCGATCAGCAGGAGTTGGGTAATATTCATCATAAACACGGAGCTGAAGCTCTTCTCAGAGAAGCCGTCCGCTTCAAAGCTGGCATTATAATGAGTGGTTAAGGTATCGGGAATGCTGTCCCATTGAACAGCGGCGCCAATCACTGAAATGATGATGAGCAGCAGATGAACGAGATACCAGCGATCACGGATCGTTAGAGGTCCTTTCCGAAAATTCAAATTGGCGACCCGCTTGGTGCTCTGCGGCGGCTCCCATCCCTTTTCCAGCTTGATGCGAAGCGCCCTGCGATGACTGGCCGCGAGAGACAGGACGAATCCGATGACTTGAACCAGTGTGGCGCTGAGCAATACGGCTTCGGACATCCCCTTCATCCACCAGCCCACCAAGCCGCCTGCAGCTGCAGCGCATACCATAATGAACACAGACATTCGGATGTAGCTTTTGCGCACAGCTGTTACGGCCTCGTCATCCCGCATAGGCTCGGGAACAAAAACACCGAACAACAAAACACGTGTGCTTATCAATGGCACCAGCATAAACACAATCCCCATCATGACATACATTACAATCGAAAAAAGCCAAATCCCCCATGTCGGATCCATACGCCCCTACTCCCCTTCCTTCGTATTCTTCCGGTTGAAAGCATCCTGGCAGAGCCTCAGAAATTCCTCCTCAGCCATGCCCCTGACGATTCCTTCAGCTGACAAAGCGCGGAGCTGTCTTTGCACTTTATCCTTGAACCCGGCGGTCACGCCAGGCATTTCACCAGGCTGTACGACGACCCCCTTTTTGCGGTGGACCTGGAGAAAGCCCTCCTGCTTCAAGGTCTGGTAGGCTTTATTAACGGTATGCAAATTAATGTCCAGGTCTGCTGCCAGACTGCGGACTGACGGGAGCGCATCTCCCGGCTTCAAATCGCCCTTGGCGATGCCCTCAATAAGCTGCTCGGCAATTTGCGTGTAAATCGGCGACTCCGATTGCAAATCCAACTCCATAAACATGATGATTCATCTGCCTCTCCTGGCCCTGCCTCAATCTGTCGATGACTGTGTTATCTTGATTGTCTGTTATACATCGAATATAACAGATAGTCAAATTTCATGCAAGGAGCATTTCCAAAAGCACAGGAAAAAAGGCGTATTCCCCAAGTCATCTTGACCATGGCAGGAATACGCCTTTTACAATTTTATTATGCTGTTGCAAAACCAATTCTCTCGATATCGCTGCATATCCGTTCAGAGAAGCCCTGTTGCTCTGCACATCAGCAGACATATGACAGCTTCTCTTCCTGATCTAGCCTGCAGCTTCCACTTTCTTAAGCTCGTCTACAAGCTGCCCATGAATCGCTCCATTAGTCGCTACAACATTACGCACTCCCAGTTCATAGGGGCTGCCCAACATGTCGGTGACTTGCCCTCCGGATTCAGAGACAAGGAGCGAGCCCGCTGCCAGATCCCAGGAATTCAAACCGATTTCCCAAAAGCCGCTGAGCCGTCCGCATGCCACATACGCCATATGCAATGCCGCCGAGCCGCCGGAGCGGATATTGCGCACCTGCGGCGCAAGCGCCTGCAGCCCCTTCATATTGAGCGGCAGCGCGTACTGCTGATCGGCCGGGAAACCCGTAGCCAGTAGGCTCTCGCCAAGCTGGCTTTCCGTGCCTACCTGCATAGGCTTGCCATGCACATAGGCGCCCTTGCCTTTCTCCGCTACGAATAATTCATCCCGCATGGGATCATACACGACGCCTACAATGACCTCTCCCTTGTGCGCCAGAGCGATCGACACAGAGAAGAAAGGGAAGCCGTGCACGAAGTTCGTCGTCCCGTCGATTGGATCGACCACCCATAAATACTCGGCGTCACGCACATTATTGAGCGCTTTTGCAGAGGCCTCCGGCCCCGGCTCCACGCCTTCTTCACCAAGAAAGGAATGATGTGGAAAATGCGTCTGCACCAGGTTGCGGATCATCATCTCAGAACCCTTATCCACTTCGGTTACTAGATCGGTAGGGGAGTATTTTAAAGACAAGCTTGTATGATTTCCCAGTTTGGTTTTGATCCATTCACCCGCTTTTGCCGCGCAATTGATTGCCACTACGGTAAAGTTTTTGCCCCCTATTGCAGGTGTATTGTTGCTCTCGTCACTCACGGTTCTATCACACTACTTTCCTATGAGTTGCTATATGCTTATTAGTATACGTTACCATATCTTCAAAGTTTCGCCCAGTTCTTGCAGGAAACCGTCTATAATTTCGCTGCTCCTTCAATAATTAATTCAACAGCCAGAAGGCCCAGCGTAATGCGAAGGAGCCACATAAGCCCTCTGCCGCTCATCCGGGTTGCGACGTAAGCGCCGAACTTGCCGCCGATCCATGCCCCGGGAACAAGCGCCAGCACAATGCGCCAGTCTACTTCGCCGAGCCATATATGTACGCTGCTGCCCAATGCAGAGGAGAGGAAGATCACGAACATCGAGGTAGCCGTGGCAAGATGGGGCGGAAACCGGAACAGGAGCACCATCACCGGAACAAATAACGAACCTCCGCCAATGCCGAACAAGCCTGAGATGAGTCCGACAAAAAATCCGATGACCAGGGCTGGCCCTACGGCATAACCATAGACATGCCCGACCCCGTCCTGATCGGTATAGAGCCGCTCCACAGGCCACTTTCGCGTGATCGGCCTGATATAATCCCTGGCAACCAGCAGAGCGGCCATTAACAGCATAAAGATTCCAAATACGAGCTGGAAGCTGCCATCCTTCAAATAACCGGTCAGAGCCGAGCCGACCATAGCTGCAGGCCCGCTCGTCACGAACAGCAGCCATCCGCTGCGGAAATCCACTCTTTTCTTCTTGGCGTATGAAAGCGTGGAAGCAAGCGCTGTCACAATTAACGCGCACAGCGAGGTGCCCACAGCCGTTGTATGGCCGATTGGAGACCCGGTCAGCTGCGGCCCAAGAAGAACCAGGGTTGGAACGATGATAATTCCCCCGCCCAAACCGACAATGCTTCCGAACATTGCGGCGATCAGACCCAGAAGGAGGAGAAGGACAATCTCAAGCACGCCGGTCACCTCGCCTGATACTTAATGACATCTATATTTTACCCCGATTCCTCGCATGCAAGACTCCCTTGCCCTCCCATAAGGCAATAAAGCCCCCCGGGCGGTTGTCCGGAGAGCTTATGCTATATTCAGCGGCAATACCGGACTGCAGTTGAATCAGTTCACTTCAATGCTTGCTCCATTGATGATCCGTATGCCTTGTTCGTCCTGTGCCAGCCGGCGCAAATCCTCCATCAGCCTGAACAAAGCCAGATCCTTGCCCTTGGCCTCCAGCATCACATCCAATTTATCAGTCGAACCAGCCGTTTCCTGCAAAAACCGCAGGAGCGGAGCCGGCTCCACATAGTCGGCATGACCGCGCGGGTCCCGTTCGCTCTTGGGACTGGATACGTGGAGCTTCGGCGGAAGAGGTCTTGAAGGTTGTCCGCCAGGTATAAGCATGGCTCGCTCTGCGTCAGAGACTTCTTCAGGTTCAGAGTCCGCATCAGGAAGAGCGCCACCCCATGTCCGTAAAATGCGCGGCCACAGCTCGCCGACAAGCGTTGCGTTGCTCTCGTTCCCGTTATTGACAGCGTGATGATGAATATCAAGCACCATGGGAACGCCCGCAGCTTCGACCGCGTCCAGCGTCTCCCGGACGGTAAACGTCTTGTCGTCATTCTCAAGCGTTATCCGGTTCCTGATCTGCCCAGGCAGCTGCGAGAACTGGCGGACAAAACGCTCAGCTGATGAAGGCTTGTCCCCGTATGCTCCGCCTACGTGAATATTGCATTTTACCTTTTCGTCCAGTCCCATCGCTTCCAGCATATGCAGGTGGTAGCGCAAGTCCTCTTCGGACTTTACAAGCACCTCTGGACGCGGCGTGCTCAGGACGCAGAAATGGTCGGGATGGAAGGATACGCGCATCCCCTTGTCCTTCACGAACGCGCCAACAGCGGCGAAGCCTTCTGCAAGCGCCGGCCATGGCGACCAGTCCTGAAGCTCCTCGTGCGTAGCCAGCGGAATGAGCTTGGAGGACATGCGGTAAACCTTGATATCATGGGCATGACAATGGCGCAGCAAACGCAGCGTATTATGCAGATTTTCTTCGGCGATGCGCTCCAGTCTGCGCAGAGCTGCTTCACGATCCGGCAGCTTTGAGAAGCTGGTGTAGGTCATGGTGCGGGACGGCGAAGCATTCTCAAGCTGCAGACTCATCGCGACAAAGCCAAAGCGGACAATCATGCATGCTCTCCGAAGAACATTTCATAGGCAAGGGCGGTTTGCACGCGCGCCTCCTCCTCTGTCAGCTTTCGGATAAGCTCCATTTCAACCTGCGTAATCTCCTCGCCCTGAAAATTAATCTCCGCGATCGACACCAGAATGCGGACAATCGCAATCGCTTCATTATTGGGCGTGTATGCAATAACCTTCTGTCCGGTAGGATAAACGCGAAATCCGTTCTTGACTATTTTGCTGCGGCCGTATTCAAGCAGCTCGTTCAGCTCATTGTCATTCTTGAACTTGCAGACCGAATTAAACTCCGTTTCGAACCCCATATCATTTCCTCCAGCAATTATATTGTGGCGTATTTCTTGTCCTCAGGAGCTAGGCCTGAAAACAATCAACCAAGTTTTGCCAACAATCATCGAAGAAACAGACTCCGGTCCTGTATCAGACCGGGTCTCCTCCCCCATACTCGATACGCTGCTTCTCCGTGTGGCGGGCAAGCGCAAGTCCAATCAACGTGTCCAGCAGATCCGTGTAGGAGACTCCGCTTTCCTTCCACATCAGAGGATACATGCTGTAGGGCGTAAAGCCCGGCATGGTATTGACCTCGTTGATGAAAAGCTTTCCGTCGCTTTTGCGCAGGAAGAAATCGGCGCGCGCAAGGCCAGAGCCGTCAATCGACAAGAAAGCGCGGATGGCCATTTCGCGGACGGCTTCCGCTGTTTCCGCCGGAATATTGGCCGGTATATGCATCATCGATTTGCCGTCAACATATTTGGCTTTATAATCATAAAATTCACTGGATGACGTGATTTCGCCCACCACGGAAGCACGCGGCTCGTCATTGCCGAGCACACTGACCTCAATCTCCCGGGCGTCGACAAATTCCTCCACAATTACTTTGCGGTCAAACCGCAGCGCATAATTGATCGCCGTGATCAATTCCTCGCGGTTGCGGGCCTTGGAGATGCCTACGCTCGATCCCAGATTAGCCGGCTTGATGAAGCAGGGATAGCCCAGTGCAACCTCGATCTCCATAATAAAAAAGCCGTGATCCTTTTCCCACTGGGTACGGTTAAAATACCGGTACACGCACTGCGGCAGTCCGTCCTGGGCAAAAATTTTCTTCATCGTGATCTTGTCCATGCCGACTGCCGAAGCCAATACGCCCGCTCCCACATAGGGGATACCCGCCATTTCCAGAAGACCCTGTATCGTACCGTCCTCTCCGAACGTGCCGTGCAGCAAAGGAAAAACAACATCGAGAGCCGGACCAGCCTCAGCAGGCGCAGTATCCAGGGCAGCGGCGGTTTCCGCCGACAAAGCGTTGAAAACCGGCATAAGCGCTTCCGTTCCGGAGGCAGCTTGAGCGCCAACAAGCCGGAGCGGCTCCAGTTCATCAGGCGGCGCCAGAAGCGTCTGTCCTGCACGCCACTTGCCTTCTTTTGTAATATAGAAAGGAATAATTTCGTAACGGCTGTAATCAAAAGCTTTCATGACTGCAAGCGCAGTCTGCAGCGATACCTCATGTTCGCCCGATCGGCCCCCGTAAACGAGTCCGACGCGCACTTTCTTCCCCATGGCTAATCCTCCGGTTACGAATAATTTCCCACATCAGGATATAATCATGCATCTGACATGCATCCTTAAAGGAATAATGCTTAAAATTCATCGGCAATATGAAAAAAGCGATACTTGGTACGTTCGGTCCACGCATAAGAATCTTTATAATCCCAATAGCGGTGGCGGCTTGGCACAGTGTTGGCATTGACAAGCGGCATGCCCGCCGCGTCGAAAGCGGTCACGATGGTGCTGTGCTGAAAGCGGTTGTCTCCGCTCCAATCATAAATAATGACATCGCCCAGATCCAGCTGATCGGCTGAATCCACGACCGTCGCCCGGAGGCCGCTTTGGCGGGAGCCCGACAGGAATAGCTGCAGCGCACCGGCAACGGCCCAGCTGTAGCTCCACATTTCGCGCCCTGCGCTTCTCTCCCGATACCACCAGCCCGAATCCCTTTTACCAGTATAGTTCATAGGCGCGTGGCCTGCAAAGAGGCATTGAGATACATAATTCGTACAATTGACATCGAAGGTTTCATAAGCCGGATTGCCTTCGTTCCACCACCGATCCGCATAGGCAGCGGCCAAGTCCCGGCGGTAACGAATTCCAGCGCGGCCATGTTTGAAACGCGATAAAACATCATAATTTATAAAAGGTATGGATGTCGGCTTATCTTCCATTTCAACTTGCTGCTCGGCAGACAGCTGTGAAGCGAAGGAATCGGACATACTATATCTGGGACGCCGTTCCATGACGAGCGGCTCCACACGGTTAATCCGGTAGCTCTCGCCGTCCAGCGACAGCCACAGGCGCTCCCGCTCCCGCCTGTCCTCCGTATAGGTGCGGCCAAGCTGCTGCATCGTCCGCTTGATCTTCAGCTCGATCAGGGCCGTCGCCTCAGCCAGAGATTCCGATTCACTGATCCGCAGCAGCTCCGCGCTCGTCTCGCTGCGCAGAGGCAGAACGCCGCGCAGCAGCTCCTGCTCGCGAAGTCGTGAAAGCTTGCGCTGATAGCGGGACAGATGGTCCACATCGGTCACGATACCTTCCGATTCCGGCGTAAAGCGGTCAATCTCGGCCTGGTTAACCAATTGAACATAATGGTGCACGCAAGCTTTCCACCCGCTTGGCTCCGGCTCCTTGAGGCCGGTCGCCTCCTTCGCCCTGGCGGTCCCCCGGCTGCTGCGCACTGCGGGCCTGCTTGACGTTTGCACCCCTTTGCGTTTTCTTACTCCGGTCCGCGTTCTCGCTTGAGGCATCACTATTCCCTCCCTGCAGTTTTTGTGCCTGACAAAGTTGGTTCATTATATGAGACCAACGGCAAATTCATGTGAGGAAGAGAAAACAACCTGATGCAGAAAACGCTCAGCAGATCAATTCCGACTGATTGAAGGGACTGTAATTTCCAAATGGATAAGAGGAAATGATGGGTTCCACCTGTTGGATGCACAGTTAGTTTCTTCCTTTTTGAGATATAAGCAAAGTATAGGGCGAATTTATACTTTCTTATATTTACGAAAAACGTTATACTTAAGAAAAGCAGCGATTTTTGAAATCGTGTTTTACAGAGTGAAACAAGAAAACCATTTTCAAAATATCACATGGTTATCTTCATGCCATTTTTCTTTGATATTTTTGAGGGGGAAATACCTTGCTGCACTCCACAAACAGCATCGAACCATTTATTTTTTACCCAATTGTACAAGGAGGCGTCAAACGTAAATGACATCAAAGAACGATTACTCTGTCCGCGAGTCGCTTGAAGTCGGAGGTAAACCTTATGTTTATTACCGCCTGCAGGGTCTTGAAGACCAAGGATTAGGCAATATTTCCAAACTGCCTTTCTCCATTAAAGTACTGCTGGAGGCAGCGGTTCGGCAGTTTGACGGCCGCGCCATCACGTCTGAGCATGTCAAGCAATTGGCAAACTGGGCCGACGGCCGCGAGGACAAAGAGATTCCTTTCATTCCTGCCCGTATCGTGCTCCAGGATTTCACCGGCGTTCCGGTTGTCGTTGACCTTGCCGCCATGCGCGACACCGTCAAGAAATCAGGCGGCGATCCGAAGCAAATCAACCCGCTCGTGCCGGTCGATCTCGTTATTGACCACTCCGTTATGGTTGACGCATTCGGCAGTCCCGAGTCGCTTGAGTACAATATGAACATTGAGTTTGAGCGCAACGAAGAGCGTTACCGTTTCCTCCGCTGGGCGCAAACAGCTTTCGATAATTTCCGCGCCGTACCGCCGGGAACGGGTATCGTTCACCAGGTAAACCTGGAGTATCTGGCATCGGTTGCCGCAACCAAAACAAAAGACGGCGAAACCGTTGTCTACCCGGATTCATTGGTTGGAACGGATTCCCATACGACAATGATCAACGGACTTGGCGTTGTTGGCTGGGGCGTAGGCGGCATCGAGGCGGAAGCCGGCATGCTGGGACAACCGCTTTATTTTGTAATGCCAGAGGTTATCGGCTTCCGCTTGACGGGCAGCCTGTCGGAAGGCGCTACGGCGACTGATCTGGCGCTGACCGTTACGCAGGTTCTCCGCAAGAAGGGCGTTGTCGGCAAATTTGTTGAATTCTTCGGTCCCGGCCTGTCCAACATCGGACTGGAAGACCGTGCGACTGTTGCCAACATGGCTCCCGAGTACGGCGCAACCATCGGCTTCTTCCCGGTCGACTCCGAAACGCTGCGCTTCCTGCGCAACACCGGACGTACAGAAGAACAGATCGCTCTTGTCGAAGCTTACTATAAAGCACAAAACATGTTCCGCACCGACGATACGCCAGAGCCGGTTTTCTCCGATATCGTGGAGCTGGACTTGTCAACGATCGTACCGTCGCTTGCAGGTCCGAAGCGTCCTCAGGACCGCGTCGAGCTGACAGCGATGAAAGAAGAGTTCAATGGCATTATCCGCACTCCGATCGACAAGGGCGGCTATGGCCTGTCCGACAACAAGATTGAAGAAATGATTGAAGTGAAGCATGCGAACGGTTCTGTCAGCAAAATGGGAACAGGCGCTGTCGTTATCGCCGCCATCACCAGCTGTACAAACACGTCCAATCCAAGCGTTATGATGGCTGCCGGACTTGTGGCCAAAAAAGCGGTTGAGCTTGGCCTTAAACGTCCTGCTTACGTCAAGACTTCTCTTACGCCGGGCTCGCTGGTCGTTACCGATTATCTGGAGAAGGCCAACCTGCTCAAGCCGCTTGAAAAGCTGGGCTTCTACGTTGCAGGCTACGGCTGCGCAACCTGTATCGGCAACTCCGGCCCGCTGCCTGATGAAGTAAGTTCGGCAATCACGGATAACGACATGACCGTAGCTGCCGTGCTTTCCGGTAACCGTAACTTTGAAGGCCGCGTTCATGCCCAGGTCAAAGCCAACTACCTGGCATCTCCGCCGCTTGTTGTGGCGTACGCGATTGCCGGTACGGTCAATATCGATCTGGCTAACGATCCAATCGGTTATGACGGCAAGAACCAGCCTGTATATCTCAAGGATATCTGGCCATCATCCAAAGAAATCTCCGACGCGATCGGCGTTGCGATGAGCCCTGAATCCTTCCGCGAGAAATATGCCAATGTCTTCACGCAAAACGAACGCTGGAATCAAATCGATGTGCCGCAGGGCGAGAGCTACGAGTGGGACGACAAGTCCACTTATATTCAAAACCCGCCGTTCTTCGAGAACCTGGGTCCCGATATCGACGATATCAGCGAGATCAAAGGCGCAAGTGTGCTTGCCCTGCTCGGCGACTCGGTAACGACCGACCACATCTCGCCAGCCGGCAACATTAAAGCCGACAGCCCTGCAGGCGAATACCTGATCAAGCATGGCGTCGACAAAATCGATTTCAACTCGTACGGCTCGCGCCGCGGCAACCATGAAGTCATGATGCGCGGTACGTTCGCCAACATCCGTATCCGCAACCAGGTTGCTCCAGGCACTGAGGGCGGCGTGACCACTTACCTGCCGACAGACGAGGTTATGTCGATCTATGACGCTTCGATGCTGTATCAGAAGAAAAACAAAAACCTGGTCGTTATCGCCGGTAAAGAGTATGGAACAGGCAGCTCGCGCGACTGGGCAGCCAAAGGTACCATGCTGCTTGGCGTAAAAGCCGTTATCGCCGAGAGCTTCGAGCGGATTCACCGTTCCAACCTCGTCGGAATGGGCGTGCTGCCGCTGCAGTTCCAGGCAGGACACGGCTGGAGCACGCTTGGGATTACAGGCCGCGAAACCTTCGACATTATCGGGCTAGACAATGACGTGAAGCCCGGTCAGGAAGCTCATGTCGTCGTCACCCGCGAAGACGGCACCACGTTCGAATTCCCGGCGATCGTTCGTCTGGATTCCATGGTGGATGTGGATTACTACCGCAACGGCGGTATTCTGCAAGCTGTTCTGCGCCAAATGATTGCCAATCAATAATAATGAGCCGGATATTGGCTGATGTATAGACAGACGGTCCCCTCCTGGATGGAGCGGGACCGTTTTTTTTTGAAATATCGGCAAGCAAGCGGATCAAACACGGATCCAAAGTCAAAAAAAACAGCGGGGCCGCTTCGACACATAGTCGGGCTGCACCGCTGTTTTACATGGCTAAACATTAACTGCATTCATATTGCCCGCCAAGGCACTACTTCAGCATGGCTCCAATATGGTTAGCCGCTTCAATAACAGCCGAAGCCTGCTCGCGCATCTTCTCCGGCGTCAGCCGGTTCGCGGGGCCGGAGACAGACAAGGCGGCAACCAGCTTTCCCGCCCGGTTGAAGATCGGTGAAGAGACTGCTGCAGCGCCCTGTTCCCGCTCTTCAACACTTGTAGCGTAGCCCAGTCCTCTTATCTCCTCAATCTGCTTGCGGAATTGCGCCTTGTCGAAATAGGCAGGCCATGATTCGTCATGGAGCAGCTCCTCCTGTTTTTGCGGCTCCTCAAAGGCAATAAGCACCTTGCTGGACGCTCCCACATAGAGTGGCAGACGGACGCCTACAGGAGCGACTCTGCGCACTGCCTGGCTGCTCTGAACGGCTTGTATGCGGATCCGCTCATTCCCGTCGCGTAAATAAAGGCTGATGGTCTCGCCAAGCATATTGCGCAGACGTTCCATCTCAGCCAGTCCAAGCACAGCCGGATCGTCCGTGCCGGACATATTGGCGGAAAGCTCCCAGATGCGAAGCCCCAGCCTGTAGCGCTCGGAAGCGGGATCGCGAATGACAAATCCTTTGTCCTCCAGCGTCGCAAGCATCCGGTGGACCGTGCTTTTATGCAGGCCGACACTGTCCGCGATCTCCGTCATCGGCCATTCACTCTTGGTGGTGAAGCACAGCAATATATCGAGCGCGCGCTCAACAGCGCGAACGGTTGATTTTCCATCCTCGGACATGTGATCCCACCTTCTCCATCAGTTTCATTCAATGAAACTAAGTTACAACCAGTATAACTCATGACCCGGCATTAGTAAAAGCGGGTGGAGATAATTTCATTTCAGTTTACAGGTAGATTACAAGTTGATAACAATACGCGTATATCCATTGACAGGCCGTTGTCCCCACATCTATCATAGGAATATAGGACTATAAAGCGTTTTCATATTTTTCCATCCTAAGGGGGATTCCATCATGAGCACATCCGTCACTCCGATGCTGCCTGCAGGCTTTACGCCGCAAGGCTTTCTCCCTTCCCCCGGGCATTCTCTCAAGCCTCCCGGCAGGACGATTGGCAGGACGCGCCGCAGACATGCCGCGATTGCTGTCGTTTCCGCATTTATGGCGCTGCTGTTTGTCACGCTTATTGCTTTTCACGGCTATGTGGCCTGGATCGTCGCTCATCCTTATGTCGCACCTCTGACCTCTAATCCCAAAATCGCCAAAGGCCTTGATTATACAGATGCCGTCTTTCCCAGCAAAAGCGGCCGCACCACCGTTCATGGCTGGTATATCGCTGCTGACGCAGCCGCTTTGCTGCCAGCTAAAACAATCGCCGCAGCAGCAGGCGGAGATGATCAAGCTGCAGCCGCTCCTGTTGCCTCTGACCGGACCGTTGTATTCAGCCACGGTTACGGGGCCAATCGCGAAGAGACCTGGGTCCCGATGTATGATCTCGCCGCTCTGCTGCACCGTTTGCATTACAACGTCCTGATGTTCGATTACGGTTATGCGTCCGAAGCTGACCGGTCTCCGGCCACGGGCGGAGTCGAAGAAGCGCAGCAGCTGCTCGCAGCTGTCCAATATGCCCGCAGCCAGGGGGCAGAGCAGGTGGTCGTATGGGGCTTCTCCATGGGAGCTGGAACCGCCCTGCAGGCAGCGCTGCAAACCGACGCATCCGATGATATCGACGCCCTGATTCTCGACAGTCTGTTTCTGCCGAGTCCGGAATCCTTGTTCAACAATGTCAGGCAGTATCTGGATCTGCCGCGTTTTCCATCCCTGCCGCTTGTTCAGCTGATGCTGCCATTCTGGACGGGAACCAGCTTTAACCAGATCCCTGCCCAGCAGGTCATGCAAACCTCTTATACGATTCCGACCTTTATTATGCACGGCACCGACGACGTCAAAGCGCCGATTGCCACCGCCGAGCATATCGCATCCAGCCAGTTGAACCCATTATCCAGGGAGTGGGTCGTCCAAGGGGGCAAGCATGAGCTGTTATTCCAGACACGTCCGAAAGAATATATTCAGCGCGCCGCCTTGTTCCTCAGCCAGGTGGATGCGGACTGGAAGAGCAATCAGCCGACCTTGACGGCGAGTGCGACATAGGAAAAGCCTGATCCGAATACATCTAGATTATGGATGCCATCGGATGTAAGAGGATAAAGAGCCGTCCGGATTGCCGGACGGCTCTTCCTTTATGCCGCAGAGCAGACCCATTCCTGCCGGAAGCGGTTGATGACCGCATCCTGCGACGCCACACCGCCTCTGGCTGCCACCGTCACGCGACAGCCACACCACACGCTGGCTGTCACCGTCACGCGACGCCACACCGTGCGCTGGCAGCCACCGTCATGCCGCTCGCTGGACGCGCCAGGAGAGACAGGTTTTTGTGTGAAAAATAAGCGACATTTTTGCTTTTAGTAATTCGTGAATAAGAGGGAAGCCGAAATCTGTGCTGTTTGTTTATGGAGGCTATATGCCCTTGAGAGTGCTGGAGGAGATTCAGTTCTGGAAAACGCAGGAGAAGGAGCATACCGCCGTTATCCGGGAGATTATTCCTCACCTGGAACCGGCCTATGTCCAGCTGCTTCAGGCGTGGGAGCCCATATTTGCCCGTACGGAGCAAATGGCGGAGAAGCTGCTCATGGCCGCGCTGGCAAACCCCGAGGACATTCCGCCTGATCTGGTCAAGAGCAGTGAGGAATTGCTGAAGGTATCCGCCCTGCAGTCGCGGAAATTCGTCGCACAGCTGACCAAGATGCTGGAGGACAGCGCGGCAGCAGCTTCAAGCCCGTTCGCAGGGATCGTCATCCGCCATATTATCCGCGAGTCGGACTATTTTCTATGTGTTCTGGAGTCGCTGCTTCATCCCCGCGATGAGCAGATTGAGGAGCGGCAGCCCGGTCCATCCAGTAAGACGGCAGAGGATAACGGGATAGAAGAAATCGTCAAACTTCATGATTATGAAGAAAAGCAACTCGAGGAAGAGTTCGACGTCTCCGTGCCCACACAGCATTCGGGCGGGGATGGGGAGCCCGGGCAGGTGCATTTGCCCGAATTCGGCAGCCGCCGCGCCGCTTCGTCTGTCCCTATCGGCGGGCATACGCTTCCCCCGCTCCCTTATGCGTATGATGCGCTGGAGCCGCATATCGATACGGCTACGATGCGGATTCATCACGATATCCATCACAAGAGCTATGTGGATGGACTTAATCAAGCGGAGAAGGAACTGGAGACAGCCAGGAAAACGAATAATTTTGACTTGGTTAAGCATTGGGAGCGGGAGCTCGCCTTCCATGGGGCGGGGCACTATCTTCATACTTTATTCTGGCCCGTCATGTCGCCCAGAGGAGGAGAGGAGCCTACCGGTACGCTGGCTCAGCAAATCGAGAAGGACTTCGGCAGCCATGACGCCTTCAAGAGACAATTCAGCGCAGCAGCGGAGAAGGTTGAAGGCGGCGGATGGGCGATTCTGGTATGGAGTCCGCGCAGCCGGAGACTGGAAATTCTGACCGCCGAGAAGCATCAAAATTTATCCCAATGGGATGTCGTGCCCCTGCTGCCCCTCGATGTTTGGGAGCATGCCTATTATCTCAAGCATCAGAACAAGCGGCCGGATTATATCCGGAACTGGTGGAAGGTCGTCAATTGGCCCTACGTCAGCGGCCGTTTCTCCGAGGCCAGGAAACTGGTTTGGGAGCCGTACTAAGCATGCCAATGCAGTGGAGTTCCAAAAGCTGAAAAAAGATTGCCGGTTCCCTGTTTTGAATGAGAGGGAACGGCAATCTTTTCTCAAAAATCAAAAAGCTTTACTGCGTACGGTACAATCGGCAGCCTCGCCCTATGACTGCTTCAGCAGCGACAGGAACTCCGAACGCAGTGCTGCGCTCGTACGGAATTCACCCCGCACGGCCGAGGTTACCGTATTGCTGCCGGTCTTCTTGACCCCGCGCGCGCACATGCACAAATGCTCGCCCTCCACGACCACCATAACGCCATGGGGCTGCAGAACTTCCTCCATGATGTTGGCGATCTGCGAGGTAATGCGCTCCTGCACCTGCAGGCGCCGCGTGACGGCATCGACCAGCCGAGCCAGCTTGCTCAGACCGGCAATCTTCCCGCTCGGGATATAGCCGATATGGGCTTTTCCGAAGAACGGAGCCATATGATGCTCGCACTGGCTGTAATATACGATATCTTTTACAATTACCAGCTCTTCGTGCTGCTCATCGAAGGTGACCCCGAGCACTTCCCGCGGATCAACCTCGTAGCCTGCGAAAATTTCCTCGTACATGCGGGTTACGCGCGCAGGCGTTTCCTGCAGTCCCTCGCGGTCGACATCCTCACCGATGAGACTTAATATTTGCTTGATATGATATTCAATCTGTTCACGGTTATCCGAAACGACAGAATTGACGTAGTCTTTCTTGCCCGCCATCCTTCTTCGTCCCCCTTCCCTGCAAGCGACGCGCTGATTATCGGCGTCCGCCGCCCGGACGTTGATTTTTCATCATGCTCTGTGCTTTTTGCAGCTGCGATTTGTTCATATTGTAACCCATTTGCTTCGCCATCTTCTGCAGCATTTCCGGATCGTTCTGCATCTTCTCAAGCTGCTTGCGCAAATAGAAGACACCGATAAAAAATCCGCCAACCGCTCCCAAGAGGAGCGTTACAATCGGAATAATAATATTCCACATGCCCGTCTCTCACCCAACCTTTATCTGATCGTTATGAATGTACATATTGCAACCTATCATAGCATGTACGGGTGCCTACCGCAAACCCCGGATTCGACAATAAAATCAACCCATTACCTGCTCAATGAACACCGTGTTTTCCTTGGCCAAATCGATCTCCCGGCTGCCGATGGAATCGTCGCCCTCGCGCTCCAGCAGCCGCACAACCGGCCGACCCGGCAGTCCGCGATGCTGCCCGACCACTACCCCGGCTTCCCTGGTGGACAGCCGCACCGATACCCCGTTGGGATAGATCGAGACCACGCGCATGAACTGCACGACGACCGCATGGTCGAGCTCTTTTCCCGACATCGCCAGCAGCCGCTCGCAGGCTACGTGCGGGAGCATTCTTTTACCGTTATCAAACTCCTGCAGCAGGTTGTCGTAGGCATTGGCCACGGCAACAATCCGCGAATAGAGATGAATCTGCTCGCCGGCGAGGCCTCTTGGCTCTCCGCTGCCGTCGATATGCTCATGATGCTGCAGCGCAACATGGGCAATCAGCAGGCTGAACTCACGTCTGGCCTTGAGCAGCTGGAAGCCTCTCCATGTGTGATGCATGGCCATCTTCTTATTCTTCGCGGCTTCATCATCTGCGGGCTCAAACTCGAACTCGGACTCTTCGAGCGGTTTGCCAAGATCATGCAGCAGCGCGCCGATGGCGAGCTCCTTCTGCTGGACCTGATTCAGGTTCATATGAATGCCGAGCAGAGCGGAGATCATGCAGACATTCATCGCATGGACGAAGGCAGCATTATCACGCGTGCGGATATCATTGAGATGGATGAGCACGTCTTTGTTGCGCAGCACATCCTCGAGCATATCCTCCACCGAGAGGCTGACCGAACGCGAGTTGAAATCCTTGCCTGAACGGATCGAATCCATCGTTTCCGACATGGTGCGGATCAGCGTCCGCTTGGTCTCCTCCGAGAGCAGCTCTTCCTCGATCTCAATATCCTGCAGCCTCGGATCCGTAATATATAAATTCGTAACCCCGATTCGTTTCAACGTGCTGATCATAAATACCGTAATCTGGACTCCTGCCGACAGCAGAATCGTTCCATTCGTCGCATAAATCGTCTTTCCCAGCAGATGGCCTGGCTCAACGGATTCCATATCAATGTATCTCATGAGGCTCCCCCGCCTTCCTTCTGCCGTTCAAGCGCAAGCAGGTAGGTTTTCGCATCCAGTCCGCCTCCATAGCCTACCAGGGCCCCGCCTGCCCCTATAATACGGTGACAGGGGACGATCAGCGGAACGGGATTGCGATTGTTGGCCCCGCCGACTGCCCGGACCGCCTTCGGCTGTCCAATGGCTTCCGCGATATGCTTGTACGACCGGCTTTCCCCGTAAGGAACATCCAGCAGCGCCTGCCACACCTTCGTTTGAAAAGGAGTCCCCCGCATGTCCAGCTTGACGGTGAACGCTTCCAGTCCCCCTGCAAAATAACGCTCCAGCTGCCCGGCAGACTCGCTGATCATGATGTGCTCATTCGGCTTCACCTGCACCCACTGCGCGTCGCCCGTAAACCAGGTCCGCGTCCAATTGCGCAGCTTCTCTTCCCGCAGGGCAAAATCGCCGAATTCAATGCGGCACAGCCCGGCATCGGTTGCCAGCAGCACAAGCGGCCCTACAGGCGACTTCAATTCGGTCCAATAGATGGTCTCGCTCATCCTCTAAAGTCCCTCCTTATGTTTTGTTGCCGTTATGGATTTGCAGACTTTGGCCATGCCGGATATGGCTTATGGCATGCCAGCTGCAATCAAAACATATATCGGTTGACAGCCGCTTCCTGTTAATATTTAAGCAAAATCGCGCAAATCCCAGCATGCTGCATGACCGCTGCCAGAAGGATGGATTTCGAACCTCCCTTTGGCACGCCATGCTGCTACAAGCCCTTAGAAGCCCCTCTGAAGCCTCAAAACCATGTAAAGCATTATTCACGCTTCACCAATCCGTCATCCTCTCCAGGCGCTCCTAACGCTTCCTGGGCGGCATCCCGATTGCCGGGGCTGCCGGCCGCCAGTGCAGCGGATATGGCTTCCAGAACGGCCTCCTCCCGCTCAAGCTTCAATGCCTGCTCAAGCGCATCACGCGCCGCCGCGCCGCCAATTCGGCCCAGCGACCAGGCCGCAGTCGCCCGCAGCTCGAACCGCGGATCGCTCCGCAGCACATTCGCCAAGGGCTGCACCCCGCTCGGGTCCTTGAAATTGCCCAGCGCGATTACCGCGTTGCGCTGGATCGGTTTTCTGCCGCGCCAGGCCGAGGACGTCTGGCCGTAAGCTTCCTTGAATTCGCGATTGCCCATCGTCAGCAGCGGGACAAGCAGGGGCTTGGCCTTCTCAAGATCCGGCTGCAGCTCCGGCTGATGGGTCCAGTTTTTGCCCCTGTTTTTGGGACAAACCGTCTGGCAGGTATCGCAGCCATAGAGACGATTGCCGATCTTGCGCATGAGTTCGTCCGTGACAAGCCCCTTGGTCTGCGTTACAAATGAAATACACCGCTGTGCATTCAGCTGCCCGGGCGCCACCAGCGCGTCCGTCGGGCATGCATCCATGCAGGCGGTGCAGTCGCCGCAGCTCTCCGCAACGGGTTCATCCGGAGGCAGCGGCAAATTCGTGATCATTTCGCCCAGGTATACCCATGAGCCCCATTCCGGTGTAATAACAGAGCAGTTCTTGGCGCTCCAGCCGATGCCGGCACGCTCGGCAACCGCCCGATCCGAGAGCGCGCCAGTATCAACCATGCTCTCCGCCCGCAAGGAAGGAACGCGCTCCCGCAGCCAATCCTCAAGCTTGCGCATTCTGTCGCGCAGCACCTTATGATAATCCTCGCCCCAGGCGGAACGCGACATGATCCCGCGCCGCGCTCCCGGCTCGGATTTCGGGGGATTCTTCAGCTTCGACGGATAGGCCACCGCGATTGCAATAATCGACTGCGGATTCTCGAGCAGCAGCGAGGGCTGCGTTCTTTTGTCCAGATCCGGCTCCTCGAAGCCCGACTCGTAACCCAGCTCACGGTGGCGGATCAGCCGCTGCTTCAATTCAACGAAGGGATCCGCCGAGGCGATCCCGATTTTATCAATTCCAAGGCCGGCCGCCGCAGCTTTCAATTCATGCTTCAGCTTCTCCCAGGATGTCACATTGTCCACTGCGATAGCCTCCTTCCAGCTTGCACTATTTCTCAAACAGCAGCTTCTTTACAGCGTATTCAGCTTGGTAATCGGCCACAGAATATAATCCGCCCGCCCGCGAATCATCGAAGCAGGCACGGTACCGAATGAGCGGCTGTCTCTGCTTGCACGCGCATGACGATTATCTCCCATGACAAAATAACGGTCATTCTCCACCACAAAGGGTCCATAATCGATATCCTCAATCGCCGTGTCCGTAAACCGCTCCACCACCAGCTCCCCGTTGCGGTACAGCTGACCTGAGCGAATTTCTATCTTATCTCCCGGCACTCCCACAATCCGCTTGACCAGAAACTCTTTCTTGTCTGTTCCCGCGGAAGGATCCTTCAAAATGATCACATCTCCCAGATGAGGAGATCCAAAGCGGTAGGAATACTTATTCACGAACAGCCATTCCTTCTCGTAAAGCGTCGGTTCCATTGAATGACCTTCTACCGTGGACAGGTTGAACACAAAGAAATGAAACAGCAATACGACCGCGACCGCGACGATCAGCGTACGGGCCCAATCCCATAATTCCTTGCCCCAGCTCGTATGTTCTCTGGAGGGTTTCTCCGGTTTGTCAGGCTTCCCTGACTGCGCCTTGTTCCTCGATGTGGAATGGGAGCGTTTGCGGGAACCGATAGAGCCAGGCTCTGTTTCTTGCATTGAATCCGAAAAATTGTCCATGCTGCTGCTACACCTCGCCCGTCTGTTTATTCCATGTCTCGAAATAAGCGGCGACTTGATTGTTGTTGAACGGTGCCTTCCCGGATTCCACCCGATCCAGCAGACCATGAAGCCCCTCTTGTACTTTTCGGTCAACTTCCTTCGAATAATGATACATCGCCTTATGAAGTTCATATTCCTCGACATCCACAACATGAACCGATCTATCCTGCGCGACAATCACATCCAGGTCATAATCAATATAGGTCAGCACATCATCCTGAAAATAAGGCGGCGAGGCCACATTGCAATAATAACGAATCCCCTCGTTCTCCAAGAGAGCAACAATATTATACCACTGTCCGGGGATAAAGAACGAAACAGCCGGCACGCGGCTCGTCCACATCCCGCCATCCGCCTCCTGAATAGGCGTCTGCCGGTTAATCAAAATATACATGGATTCCGCTGCATGTTCAGGTGCCGTCAGCTGATCCGGAAGCAGGGAATTCTCCAGCCACATCCGATGCAGCCGGCCGTTATGCTTGAAGCTTTTGATCACACTTGGGCGATAATTGTCCATATGCGAGCTCTCCCGTGGAAGTCTGAATGAATCGCTGCCTGAATCTGCTTAATAAGTTAAGAAAAGCATATCTCGCCGCCAAAATCAATGACGTTCGAGATATGCTTGTCCATGATGACAATGTATTCAAATAGGGCGTAAGAGTTATCCTGCGACGATGCTAAGCTTCTGAAACGACCGGAAGAAATCCGATGCCGCATAGCCCAGCGACTCATAAAGCGACAAAATCGGCTCGTTATGCTCGTCCGCCGATATCAAGATCTTAGTTACATTCTTCTTCTCAAAACGCTGCTGAAGCCCGCGAATCAACGACTTGCCAATACCTTGACGCTGGTAATCCGGATGAACGGCGATACGGTAGTAATAACCCTTATTATTATCGATTGTGCCAATTACGATACCCGCAACAACATCGTTCACCAAAGCTACAAGCACTAGCTCGCTGTCCCACGACAGCTGCCGGCCAAAAGCCTCCATGGTCAATTCGTAGCATTCTGCCGATAAAACCGTTTCGAGCAATTGGGTGACAGGTCGATAGTCTGACAATTGGAAAGTACGAACGTCCATAACTAAAACCCCTCTATACGCAGTATAAAAAAATTTAGGTAAAGTTAATAATACGACAAAATCATGCGAATTCCTTCTAAAAAGTTAAAAAAACCTTAAAAAGTTCATTAAATCTTTGTTTTTCTCATGTAAGCGCTTTATAGTAAGCGTTTTCATTAAAATGAAGCAATTTTCACTCTGTTTTGATGTCGAAGATTATTTTGATGATTGTACTATATATATTTTGATGTCTAGATTCTTTTGCTGACCCAAAGGGTCTTGGACACAAGCAAAAAGCTCCAGATTGTATCCAGAGCCTGACGATTATTGAAGGATTAGAGCTTTACCTAACGCTTGCCACTGATTACACGGACATCCCTTTTCCCTTGACTCCGCTTTCGGCGTTCAACTTGTCCCAAATTTTGCGGTGCATGCTGAATCTGACGCAAAGTCCGTTTGGCAGGCTTCGGTAACGCTTGCCCAGCTGGTAGCCCAGGAGCTTGGCTGCCGATTCAGCGAACAAGCGCGGCATCCAGTGCCATTTGCGCTGCCGGTGCAGCTCGCTCAGCTGTGTGCGTACGAGACGCGAGCCCTCTTTGCCCACGGCCGAGTACTGGAAGACCCAGTCATTATTGCGCATGGATACGCCATTGTCGAAGAAACGCCTGAACTGCTGAATGAGCGTATAATCATGGGAATGCACGACCCGGGCTTCAGCTGCGTAAGCAACCGTGTAACCCTGGAGAATGCATTTTGCCGCGAAGAAAAGATCCTCGTTAAAAATAACCGGCTCCGGAAAGCGGCCAACCTCCATGAAGACGTCCTTGCGGATGGCTGCGCACACATTGGAGCAAAAGAAGGTCTTGATTCCCAAGCGGGGGATATCCGTCTTATCCTTGGTGGAAGACTGCTCCGGATAATTAAATCCGCGGGACAGCCGTTCCAGCACATTCGCCTCCGGCCTTGCCAGCTGCCTGGCATAGACACAGGATATCTTCCCGTCCTGAAATGGTCGCACAAGCTCCTGCAGCAAGAACTCATTATCCGGAAGCGCGTCCTGTGTCATGAACACATATATATCGCCTGCCGCCAGACTCACTGCGTAGTTTCGGGTTCCTCCATGGTCGAATTCGCTTTGGAGGATGGTAAATACACGAGCCCCTGCCCGCCTCGCTCTCTCAGCCGTCCCGTCAGACGACGAGGAATCAACCACGATAATTTCATGGGGTGTGAGCGTCTGGCTCTGCAGCAGGCCAAGGAGCCCGTCAAAAGCGGGACCGGCGTTGTAGGTTGGAATAATAACGGACACACGGGGTCCGCCTGATGTCATCACTGCTGTGTCAGTATGCATTTTTATTAACAAGACCTTTCGTTATCGTCTTCACGATGATTTTGAGGTCGAAGAAAAAGGTCCAGTTCTCGATGTAGAACAGATCATGCATAATGCGGTCCTGAATGGATGTATCGCCGCGCAAACCGTTGGTTTGCGCCCAGCCGGTAATGCCGGGACGAATATGGTGCTTCACCATATATTTCGGAATTTCCTCTTTGAACTGCTCCACGAAGAAAGGGCGTTCCGGCCTTGGACCGACGACACTCATATGTCCGACAAGCACATTGAAGAACTGCGGAAGCTCGTCCAGACTCGTTCTGCGGATAAAGCTGCCGAAGCGTGTCCGGCGCGGATCATTTTCCACCGTCCACTGCGTATCCGAGGTGCCGGGGTCCGAGATATGCATGGAGCGGAACTTGTACATATTGAATGTGCGCCGATCCAGCCCCATCCGCTCCTGCTTGAACAGGACAGGCCCGGGAGATGTCAGCTTAATGCCGATATATACCATGAGCATGATCGGCGAGACGATTGTGATGGCAAACAGGGAAAACACAATATCGAACGCCCGCTTCAGAAGCCGGTTGCTCAGCTCATCAAGCGGGATGTCGCGAACATTAATCAGCGGGATACCCGCAAAATTGTCGAAGAAGGGACGCGCCGGGAGCATATCGAAGAAATCGGGAATAATGAGCGTCTTGACGCCCGTTTTCTCGCATTGATCGATAATCGTCGCATATTTCTTATGGGCCTTGAGCGGCAGCGCAATGATGACCTCATCGATCATAAACTTATTCAGCATTTCATCCAGCTGGTCTGTAGTCCCGATAATGGGCTTCAGCCCGCTGTGCTCGGCCGCATGCTCAGTCTGGAAATCATCCAGGAAGCCGATCGCCTCATAGCCGAGCTCGGGATGCTGCTTCAAGCTGTCGTAGAAGCTGCGCCCCACCGAGCCTGCGCCGAGAATGAGCACATAACGTCTGTTGAACCCTTTGCGGCGGAGACGGGTCAGAATGCTCTTCACGGCATAGCGGTAAAGGATCATGCCCATAATATTGGCAGCGATGAAGATGGCCAGAAACTCACGCGATATATGAACTTCTTTGGCAATAAACAGCAAGCTGAGCAGGCCAAGGAAGCTTAAGCCATGTACCTGGAAGATTTTGAGAATGTCGTAGGAGAAGCTCTTGCGGCGACGCGGCGCGTAGAAACGCACGTAAAAGCCAACAAGAATGGCGGCGAATGAATAGATGGTGCCCCAGAGGAGATAGCTTTTGAGTGGGAGATTATTATAATGCGACAGGAGCCCGCTGTTGAACTTCAGCCAGTATGCGGCCAAGAACATAATCAGGGTGCACAAGAGATCCGCGAGTACATATATTTGAGTCAGAAATCGTTGGTTCTGTCGGATCATAAGTCTCTCAGTCCTTACTATCTAGTATTCGAATGACGAATCTACCAGTATTGTATCAAAAAAACGAGAGGGAACCAACCTTGAGATTTGTTAGGTTTTACCTTTTCTTTCAGCAATTCGGCGCCAGAGAGCGCTCCGCTGCCTGAGCAGCTCCGGCATGCGGCGGAGAATTGTCGCCCAGCACCGCAATAAGCCCTGCTCCAACAGTAATATATACCCGACTTGAACGAATTCAAGACCGATTAATCGGGGAATCGACAGAAACATTTTCCAGCCCGCAGGTTCATTCTTAATGATGGTAAATATCCGGTTCTGATAAGAATGTCTTCTGAGAAACAGCGGGATCTGCTTGCGGCTGCGGCGTCCCTCATACTTCCAGCCCCGCTCATGAAGCGCTTTGGCCTCCGCCAGATAATACGACTTCCAGCCCAGCAATTGGGCCCGCCATGCCACGTCAACGTCTTCCTTGTAAGCAAAATAGGACTCGTCATAGAACTGCCCGTCCATGCTGATATCCTCCACCATCCGACGCCTGTAAACCGATGCCGCACCGGATACCCCAAAAATATAACGGGACTCCTCCCACTGCGCAGCCGGTTCCCCGCCGCCGAGATCCCAGGCTCTGCGCGTGCCGCCCATGTTAATGCCGGCGCTGTCCATGATGTCCGGACGGGCCGCCAGCACCAGCTGGCCTGTCACGCTGCCAACCTCCGGGTGCTGCTCCATAAATTCCACAATACAGGCTATGTAGTCCGTTCCGAGCTCCACATCAGGATTCAGCACAAGCACATAATCGGAATCCGTCTGCCTGATGGCCTGGTTCTGGCCGGCAGCGAATCCGACATTATCGCGGTTGGCGACAAGCCTGACTGTCGATTCCTGGAAACCGCGAACAATGTCGCAGGTATTGTCGGTTGAGGCATTATCCACAACGACAATTCCTGCGACCGGATGCGACTGCTGCAGGACAGCCTGAATGCATCGCTGGATATCGGAAGCACTGTTATAGGTTACGATGCATACACTGGCAGTCGCCGCAGCTGGGCTCATTACTGATCATCCTTTAGAAAATGAATTAACGCCTCCCGCCAAGGCCGCAGATCAGTCAGGCCGTTCACCCGAATGGATGAATGATCCATCACGGAGTAGGCAGGTCTGGGTGCGGGACGCGGGAAATCTTCTGTCGTGCAGGGCTCAAGCTTGATGGCGGAGCCGCTCTCCTCGAAGATCGCCGCGGCGAAATCGAACCAGGAGCAGATGCCTGTATTGGAGGCATGATAAATACCGTAGCATTCCGTCCGGACAAGCTCCAGCAGAAAATGTGCCAGATCGAGCGTATACGTAGGCGAGCCGATCTGGTCGTGCACCACCTTCAGCAGGTCCTTCTCGCTGCCAAGCTTGAGCATTGTTTTCACAAAATTATTGCCGTATTTGCCGTACACCCATGAGGTACGGACGATAAAATAGCGGTCATGCAGAGATGTGACCGCCTGCTCACCGGCAAGCTTCGACTTGCCGTACACGGTACGGGGGTTCGTATTGTCGATTTCATTGTAAGGAATCACGCTTGTGCCGTCAAACACATAGTCGGTGCTGATGTAGCACAGCTTGGCTCCGATTTCTCTAGACGCAATGGCCAAATTCCGCGTTCCGGCCGCATTCACGCGAAAGGCCTCGTCCGGTTCGGACTCGGCCTTGTCAACGGCGGTATAGGCGGCGCAGTGGATAACAGCATCCGGTTGGAATCGGGCCAGCACCTGCCGGCACTGCGCCAGGCTCGTGATGTCAAGCATATCACGGCCATAGCCTTGAATGGTGAAGCCTTCTTCAGAGAGATGAACGAGCTCTGCGCCCAATTGACCATTAGCGCCGGTGACAAGAATCTTCAGGTTCGGCGCTGTTGTCATGACTTTGTCCCCAGGCGGTCGCCGTACTGCGTTTTGAAATAATCCTGGTAGGCACCGGAGAGAATTTGCTCCATCCAGTCGTTGTGCTCCAAATACCAGCGAACTGTTTCCTTGATGCCGTTCTCGTAGTCGTATTTCGGCTTCCAGCCCAGCTCATTGCGGATCTTGTCGGCATCGATCGCATAACGCCGGTCGTGGCCAAGGCGGTCCGTAACATAAGTGATAAGCGATTCCGTCTTGCCCAGCTCAGCCAGAATCGTTCTGACCACCTGCAGATTATTGCGCTCATTATTGCCGCCAACATTATAGACCTCTCCTGGACGTCCTTTATGCAGCACCAGGTCGATCGCGCTGCAGTGGTCCTCCACATACAGCCAGTCACGGACATTCAGACCATCGCCGTATACGGGGAGCGGTTTATCATTAAGGGCGTTCTGAATCATCAGTGGAATAAGCTTCTCCGGGAATTGATACGGCCCGTAATTGTTGGAGCACCGCGTAATATTGACATTCATGCCGAATGTTTCATGATAAGCGCGAACAAGAAGATCCGCGCCTGCTTTGCTGGCAGAATATGGGCTGTTCGCAGCAAGCGGCGTCTCCTCCGTGAAGAGACCTGTGTCGCCGAGTGTGCCGTACACCTCATCGGTGGACACCTGGACGAACTTGGTGATGTTATACTTCTTCGCCAGATCGAGCAAGGTCTGGGTTCCCATAATATTCGTGCGGACGAAAATCTCCGGATCCAGAATACTGCGGTCCACATGCGATTCCGCAGCAAAATTCACAACAACATCAAGCCCCTCTGCAAACAAAGGCTCCAGCGCTGCGCGATCCGCGATATCCGCTTTGACGAAGCGGTAGTTCGGGTGCTGCTCGACCGAACGAAGATTTTCCAGGTTACCCGCGTAAGTCAGGGCATCAACATTAATGATCGTATAGCCGGGATAATTCTTGGCCATATAAAGCACAAAGTTGCTTCCAATAAAGCCGGCACCGCCGGTGATTAACAGTTTCATGACGTTATAACTCACCCTTCGTAAACAAAATTCATCTCGGCATCAGCCAGCAGCGGATGCTTCGTATCTTTCTCGGATAAGATCGGTGTTGACGTCGGCCAGTCGATTCCAAGTGCCGGATCATTCCAGGCGATGCCGCGGTCATGCTCGGGAGAATACAAGGCATCCACCTTATACTGTACTTCACTATTGGGGACAATTGTGCAAAATCCATGAGCGAAGCCTTGAGGAACAAGGAGCTGGCGTTTGTTGGCTGCGCTGAGGATAAATCCCTGCCACTGCCCAAAGGTTGGAGAATTCTTGCGAATATCTACGATAACATCGTAGATGGCGCCTGCCGTTACGCGTACAAGCTTGGTTTGGGCTTTCGGATTGAGCTGGTAGTGAAGTCCTCGCAGTACGCCTGTCTCAACGGAAAGGGAGTGGTTGTCTTGGACGAAAGCATGCAGAATACCGTTGGAATGAAAAGTGGCTTCATTGTAGCTTTCCGTGAAAAAGCCCCGGTGATCACCGAACACAGCCGGTTCAATCAGCTTCACACCAGGTAGCTTGGTTTCTATGATTTTCATTTGAGTCACACCTGCTTTTTACAATTTAAGCTTGCCGAATTCTTCGCCCAAAATGATATCCTTAGCCAGTTCATTGGCTTTGGTGAGGGATGAATGTGTCCCAGCGTCTGTCCACCAGCCTTTTAGGATATCATAAGAAAGTTCGTTGTTTTTTATATATGCGTTATTCACATCTGTAATTTCTAATTCCCCTCGACCGGAAGGCTTCAATGTTCGAATAATCTCAAACACACGGCTATCATACATATATATTCCAGTTACCGCGTAACTGCTTTTAGGTTTTAGCGGTTTTTCTTCAATAGAGAGAATTCTGTCCCCGTCCAAATCAGCTACGCCATAACGTTGAGGATCGTGAACCTCTTGAATGAGGATCTTGGCCCCTCTGTTTTGTTGACGAAAGTTATCTGCAAATGTTGCGATGCTATCGTCAAATACATTGTCACCCAAGATGACAACCATTTGGTCGCCGTTGACGAATTGCTCCGCAAGACCCAGAGCCTGAGCGATTCCGCCTGCTTCGTCCTGGACTTTGTAAGTGAAGGACATTCCAAATTCATACCCGCTGCCTAGAAGATTGACTACGTCACCCATGTGGTCTTTACCAGTTACGATAAGGATGTCCTGTACTTCTGCTTCTTTGAGCTTCGCAATTGAATAAAAAATCATAGGGTATTTTCCCACGGGTAATAGATGCTTATTTGTTACTTTCGTTAATGGAAATAGACGCGAGCCTGTACCTCCAGCAAGTACAATACCCTTCATTTTTATACCTCCAGTTAAGCCTATATATTGTTTTGGCAATTTTTTTTGTAACCGCCACAAAAGATCAGATATTTGAAATTTTAAATTAGTATTCTTCTGTATGAAGACTCTTCAAAAGATAAAGCCCCCTCTTATCGTATGTCAACAGTAGTTTCGGGCACTTTGGGGGTGAATACTCTCTTCAAGGCTCTTCTTAAAGGCGGTTCAATATATATGACTACAACAGCCGCTAAAATAAGTGAACTAAATATAGCTATTAACACAACAAGTTGGTTGTTAATAATGGAAGTTGCTCCAGGAAATTTAGCAAATAACCATCGGTCAGTCATTGCCCTGATAAAAAATCCAAAATCAGCATGTAGCAAATACAATGTGTAGCTCATTCCTCCAAGCAAAGCTAATAACTTTGAATTGATTGGAACAGTTTTTATGCCAGATACATAATAAACAAGTGCAATACAAATTGGGGCAATTAAAAACGTACCTATATCGGAAAACGAGTACTTAAATGTTCCACCGATCCAACTCTCAAAACCCACACAGTGGTTCCAAATCAATATTCCAGACAATAGAAATCCTAGAGGTGTGAAGGAATTTTGTTCTCCTCTTCGAATCTGATACAATAACATCCCTGCTACAAAGTGACCAGTATATTCTGTTATAAGAAAATCTTTCAAAAAAAGGTTGTGAAGATAAAAAACATTAATTAAAGATATAATCAACCAGACAGGAATTATTACTGAAAATTTATATGTACTCCAAACTCTAAATGCAAGAAACAATGCAACTATTACATAGAATTTAAGTTCGATTTGGAGGGTCCAATAAACGCCAGAAATTGACTCTAGCCCAAACAATTGTGGATAGAATGTCAAACTTGCAAGCCATCTTATAAAAATTTCAGATGCAGCTACTCCTGGCAATAATGAAGAAGAGATTGCCGTAATTATTGAACAAGCTACAAAAGCTGGCATAATCCGAATAAATCGCGCGACAGCAAATTGATAAACTCTTCTTCCTTCTGCAGATATGGAAATTACCAAACCACTTATAATAAAAAATACATCCACACCAAAATCTCCAAAGTGAAACAATGAAAAAAATTGGTTGATTGGCCAGAATCCTTGTAAAGGACCAATAAAAAAATAGTGATAGAAAAGAACACTAAATGCTGCTCCAAATCTAAGAAGGTCAAGGCCTTCAATTCTGTTAGTTATTACCTTGGTGTTCATTCAAAATCTTCTCCCCCATTATCTAATCATTTCTTTTATTTTAAAACTTAATTGGCTTTTCTTGAATTTGAGATATAAACATTACGGTGATCTGGGGGTCTTGATCTACAATTTTTTGGAGTATGAATAAAGGAGAAGAATTATAAAAATTCAAAGTGAATGTTTGACTATACACTTAAGTTCTTTAGGTTTCCTTCGTAAACTAAATAGATTTTTCAATTTCTACATATGTAATATAAGAAATCGTCAGAGTCATAGGAAAATCACTAGTACTAAATTGATAATCGCACTTTGAAAAAGATTTACCATCCTTTTATTACTAATAACTTGTGCAACAATGAAATGTATTAGCTATATTGAAAAAAATTACTTAATTCCCTAAAAGAAGACCCTGAAGATTAATCCTGAATTTCTTTAAGATATGATATTAATAACAAGGCCCAGAATGACCCTTCAATCGCAGGCCAGACTAGTTTCCATGTTACCGTCCAACCCCAAGTTTAAAGATAATAGCATGGCTATAATAAGAAGCTTTGAAGTAGGCAAAAGGGTTATCCACAACTTTTTCTATTGGTTAATTTCTATAAACATTTTCGCTTCATCATTCCGATTATAAGCAATCGATTCTTCCAATAATACTCTAATAAGAGAAATCTCAAATGTTAGCTCCAAGCAACAGTGCAATGAATCTAAAAGTCAAGCACTGTTATTATTTTTAGCCACTATTTCTTCAAATTACTAATTATCTTTGTAACTAGAAATTTTATTTCCCCCTCAGAAAGATAATGCTTTCCCTTTGTCCAGTAATAATTTATTTTACTAAGTTGTTTAATATTTAACGATTGGCTCTTTCCATTAGAAACAACTGGATCTTTGCAGAATTGAATTAAAGGTTGCACACAGTTATCCCAGTGATAATCCTCTATTAATTTACCATATTGTTCATTAAGCTGATCCGAATGAAGTATCATTTCAATAGCCGCTGCTAATGCTTTCTCATCTTCTGGTGGGACAACTGCGCCTATATTATACTGAGCTATTAAATCAGAAAAACCATCACCATAAGTCCCAATGATCGGTAATTGACAACGAATATAATCTAGCATTCTAGTTCGAAAAGAATACCTCGTTTCTAAATGATTATAATGCAAACTTAAACCTATATCTGATTCCAAATAATAATTATATCTATCATTATAATCAGCCCAATCGTTGAAGAATACAAATCGATTGGTCAATTGTAGCTCATCGCTAAGCTTCATTACTTCATCAACAATTTTCATTGAAGATATATTTGGATTAGGATGTTTTGTACCCATAAAGAAAAGTTTGATATTATGGTGCTTCTCTGCCAAAAGCTTCATCGCCTTTACAGCCGTAAGGGGATCCAGCCATGGCCAAATACCACCGCCCCATAGTATAACCCTATCCTCTTCATTAATCCCTGGGACTACCCCTTTCATAACACTCTTCGTATGAACAGGCATTTCAGCGTCTAAACCAAATGGTACCACATTAATAAGAGATGATAAATCCTTACTTATATGATATTCGACTGGATTAACACGATTAATAGCTGCAAGCATCCCAATCCAAAAGTCCTTCTGTTTCTCTGAGGCACAGATAAAATAATCGCCAAATTTTAATTGATCTATCAAAACTGATAATCCAACTTTATGAAGCGAGTCCTCGTGCTTATTCTGTTTAAAAGTTTCTAAATTTTCAAGGATAAAAGGATCGTATAAATCAATGATAACAGGTATATTATATTTTTTAATTATAGGGTATTCCCATAAAGTCATACCCTGTACCAATACAGCATCAGCCTTTTTCAGCGCATTTGCTAGCGTTTTTTTGTCTAACGTTTCGATTTGGAAATCTGCGTTTATTTCACAGAGATTCGGGGTAAATAGTATAACATCAAACTCTTTCGTCATTTCCTTAGCAAAGTTCCAGTATCTAATCCCAGGACCTGCCATTTGCTTCCCGATATGGTCAGGTGAAATTATAACGATTTGTTTCATCCTTCAATCACACCTTAACCATTTAGTTTATGTCGAAGCTTTTCCTCAAGCACATTTATTAGATGATCACGTTCTTTAATTAACTTTTCCATTTCCATCATCGAATTATATCTTTCTTCTAACAATTTCCCCTGTTCTTTGATCGTAAGATCTCGTTCTTTGATCATAGCTTCCATTTCCATCATTGCTGAGTATCGCTCACCTAACAATCGATTTTGATCTTCAACTTCATTCTGCAGATTAACCAGATCAGAGCTCCCAGTATTAATAATGCCATTTGTCGATTGAAATAGTTTACTCATGTGCTTATTGTAATAACGATTCAGTAAATCCAGCCCTTTATATATAAGCAAGCCCTGTGGCCAAGAAGAATTTTCAATAAACTGTTTTAATTTCCTTCTATGGTTTTTAGACACTACAGCCATCAGAGTGAGCAAGTATGGAAATTTCACTTTTTTTTCAACATATTTCCCTAGCCCGAACGTCTCATTGTGTGCCAATTCAAAGAAAGCTGCTGTCAATATCTTAGGGGGTTCCTGTAAAAGAAATTGCAATGTAGTAACGGATTGTTTTTTTAGATCTTGTGAGGTAAGAGCATGGTTTTTAACTAAATGAGTTAATTCTCTTCCAATACTCAGCACGCCGTCCTGGAAATATTTAATAAACTGCATATGAACGGAATCTTCTGCACGATCATTAACCTTTTTTACTTTGATATGATTTTCGTTGAGTTCATAGCTCACAACACTTCCGCTAGGTGAGTTACACATCATCTCGAACGGTGAAACAAACCTTAATACACTATTCATCACTTCTTTAGCAATAAAGCTTGTCTTCGTTGTATTAAATGGCTGTTTATTAATGAAGTCGTATAAACCAACATAATATCCATCAACTATCGTTTCATTAAATATATTTGCTATATTATCTTGTATCGTACCGCGCCATCCAATATCCACGAGAAATATCCGTTCCGTATTCTTTGTAATCCCCTTCTCAGCAAAATACTTCAGAAGCAAACTTCTTTTTCCTTCTAATTCTTCTTTAAGCTTGTCACAAAAATTAATATCATGAAATAATGATTGTATCTTTAAATTTAACCATGGATATTGTATTTCTTCTTTTGAATCGATAGAATAGTCATCAAGAAACTGCGCAAAGTTCTTTATATCAATATTTAATGATTGAAAGAACGCATCCATAGATTGCGTTGAATATTGATTCCAGAGTCTCATAAATTCCTCAAGTGTAACATTCTGAATAGAAGGAGCAAAAGTAGCAACTCTACTTACTTCCAGTATTTCAGATTCAGGCAACTTCAATCCATAGAGATTGTTATCTAAGATAACATCATGGATTTTTTTGAAAAACTCTCCTTCTCGAGTTAAATAATATATTTTTGAGTATCCTTTTTTAACAGCCTCTTCAATGATTTCCATAACAAAAGTGAAAAATATGATTCCATTTTCTCGACCTATTTCATTAAGTTCTTTATAGGAATTCTCTTGCAAAACAATTGACTCATTTGCTTTTGAAATATTGATTTTGAATCCCTTATTGGCCATTCTTTGTTCAAACTTAATACGGTTATTTTCACGCTTCTTTTCTTCCACTTCATGAAAATAATGAATTGTATTTATTCCCAATTTTTGAGGTGATTCTACATCAGCAATTAAGCTATCACCAATATGAATATGTTCATCCGCATTAATCGATTGTTCTGTATGAAAATATTGAAACAGTTTTCCAGATCGTTTATTGAGACGAACTTCACTAGATACATAACCCCCACTATACTCAACCTTAAAACCAACATGAGCAAGCAGTTCTTCAATAAACTTTTTATTTGAGTAAAAGTCTGAGACAAAGAATATTCTCTTCCGCTGCTGAGAATGAATTAAATCTTCTATTTCAGAATCGAGATAGGTAACGTACTTTTCTTGTTCAAGTTCAATTTTTATGAGTTCGCCTATTACATCTTCGCTCTCTGGAATCGTTCCATCAGATATTTGATTAAGTAGTGCCCGAAATACTTCTGAGTGCATATATTCATCATCATTACCAGATAATTTACTTTGACTTCCTATTTCACCTTCTAGTTTACATCTTTCAAAATAAATATCGTAATAATCTCTATACGATGTGTTAAGGTAGCGATTAAACTTTAAATATATATAACGAGATACATATAATTTTATTTCATCAGGGTGGCATGCCCTTCTAATCACTGTATCCCATATATCGAAGCTAAGTACGTTAGATTGAGACAAAACAAATCAACCTCAATTCTTTATTAATCGTTTAATAGATCGTTTTACCTTTCGTAAACCCCTATATAGTATACTTCGCCTTATACTCGGCACCGATTGGTTCGAAAGAATAGCAATATCCTTAGACTTGCTTTGTAAGAATACATCCGCAATAACAGGAGGAGCTAGATACATTCTATCAATGGACGTATTACCTGTATAATTCGCCTCAAACATTTTATCTACAGCTTCCACAAATTGTTTAAAACCTGTTTCAAGATCTTTATTCTCCATAAACTTAACACCTTGATCTGACATTTCCTGTTGTTGTTCTTCATTAGAAATTATATTTATGATAGCTTCAGCTATGGATTCCGGAGTCTGATCCGCTAGTAGAACACCATTGTCTGGCATATCATAAAGATTATTTTCTTTGTGAATATCAACCACCGGTAGACCTGCAGCCATCATTTCAAAAGGAATTCTAGAGGGGTTTGATGAACTGATACACAAGCCAACCATACACTTATTATATAATTCATTACACTGCTCAATATTTATGAGCTCAAGATTAATATGATCGAACCATACATTCGTTTTTTGTTTTGAGCCATACAAGTATACTTTAACATCTGGCATAAGATGTTTGACAATACCTAATGCTTCTATTCCAATAATGTTACATCTTCTTGGTTTCTCGGGTTGATATATAAAGCAAACAGCTTTTTCCTTATTGCTATTAAGCTTCTTATAGACTTTGTTATCCGCACAAAAATCAAAATAATTTGATGGAGTATTGAATTCATTAATCATTTTATTTGATAGCCACTTTCCGATCGTCACTGGCATCAAGCCATAACGATAAGAATTTTCAGCTAATAAATACCCATCACCCATCGGGTTGAAATACGCTTCAAAATCTTGTATAAAGTATGCTTTCTTGCAGTTTTGATTTACATCTCTAACAAATTTTGCAGTGTACCACGCTGTAGCAAATATTAAATCGTACTGTTCTTGAGGTTGAAATCCTAGATACACTTTTGCATCTATATTTCCAAAATATTTATGGATTGAACTTTTTAATTGATTAGGCGTTTCTCCAGAACCGATATCTTCAATATATGCGTGACACTCATAACCACAGTTGACTAGGGCCTGAAGGTTCTGAAATATTGTGCGATGGCCACCTGAGCCTTCAGTTGGATAAGGGATAAACCAAGCTATTTTCTTCAAAGTTAAATCTCCTTTATATCAAATACTATCATTTATTTCCCTCTGCAAGTAAATTCAATGAATTATCCCTTTCCTTGATCATTTGTTCCATCTCAAGCATTGCCACATAGCGTTCTTCCACTAATTTTTTTTGAGCATCAATTACTTCATCTCGCTCTTTTATCATCTGTTCCATTTGCTGTATGGCTTCAAATCTTTCTACACTCAACACCTTTTGTGATTCAATTATTTCATCCCGTTCTTTTATCATCTGTTCCATTTGTTGCACCGCATCATAGCGTTCTTCAACAAGTACTTTTTGTGATTCAATTATTTCATCCCGCTCTTTTATCATCTGTTCCATTTGTTGCACCGCATCATAACGTTCTTCAACAAGTACCTTTTGTGATTCGATTATTTCATCCCGCTCTTTTATCATCTGTTCCATTTGCTGCATAGCTTCAAATCTTTCAGTTGCCATGCTCTCAAGATCATTTACTTTGATACTATTCAGTCTGTTTTCCGCCTTGAAGTAATACAAAACGATTTTATCCATCATGTTCTCATTTAACATCTTTTGATACCATTGATCACCTTTGGGAAATAATACTCCCAATCCCCAACTCTGTTGAAATTCAAAAGAAGGGTATAATTTGCTGATTTCTTTCCAAAATATATTTGATCCGTAACCAGTATAATCCGCAGTATCATGAAATAACATAATACCCTCTTCTTTTAACTTGGGCAGCCATATATTAAAGTCCTCAGAAACAGCTTCATACGTGTGTAATCCATCAATATGAAGAAGATCTATCGAATTATCAGCAATATCCTTTGAAGCCTCTTGGAATGTCCTGCGGTCTAGGCTAAGCTTTACTTCAGAGAAAAATTTGCTTTTTGTTCTTTTCACAAGTTCGAGTACATTCTGCTCATAGAATCCAGCTTGGGGATCCCCCTCCCAGGTATCTATTGCAATTACTTCAGAATTTATCTCATAGTCTTTTATCGACTGACAGAAGGAAAAAAGTGAACAGCCAAAGTGAGTTCCTAATTCCACAATTCTATTGGGCTTCATAAAATTAACCAGATCATAAGCAAAATTCCTATGGCCAGACCAAGGTGATACCCCAAGCTTGGAGTTTAATTCATCTGCCTCGAACACTGGGTTTGCTATTGTCCATCTCTTCATTATTGCACATCCTTCTAAGTCCCGATTTCTAACAATTGTACATCCTTAATTTTATTATTGAATAGACAATGTATAGTTTTTTTTGGTGTAATACAATCAAATTTATGCACGTTATGCGCCCAGCATTGAATAATATGCTGCAATTCATGTTCTCCCTCACCAATACCAAGAGTAAGAAAGTATTCACCTTCCTTAATTTCAGGCCAAGCAATTTGCATCGTAACAACAATAGATTTATTTTTCTTCAAAATTAATGATTTGAACCCTGAAGTAACGGTATTCTCACCAAATATATTATTGCCGAATTTATCGCTAATTATATATCCAAAAATCGCAGAATCAATGTCCTTTTCAGTTACAACAGAAAATTGTATTGAGATTTCGTCGCCTTCTTGAATATAGCCCTTATATAATTCATCATTGACTTCGATTAAATATTTATCGATTCTGACTTCTAAAGCCCCCCCAAGTTTATCTCTATCTACTTCATTCCACGAGGCAAGTATCTCTGACGTTTTGTCAGCATTCGATAGAATATTGACCTCATCTTTTACCGTAGATCCAAAAGTTTCTGTATGCAAGCTTTTAATATAATATTCAATTGATTCTAATGGTTCTCCTTGAAATACAACTTGCCCTTTATCTAGAACGAAGCATCGGTCGGCAAGATTTGCAATACTATTCATATCGTGAGTTACTAATAGTTTTGTTGTGTTTTTCATGTTATTTTTCATGTACATATTGCATTTCTGTTGAAAAAATATATCCCCAACAGACAACGCCTCATCCACAATTAATATATCAGGATCTAGATGAACCATCACAGAAAATGCAAGTCTTGCAAACATACCGCTAGAGTATGTCTTAACTGATTGGTGGACGTATTCGCCAATATCAGCAAAATCCAAAATGGATTTCATTTTCCCATTCATTTGTTCCTTTGAATATCCCATAATAGTTCCATTCAAATAAATATTTTCGATACCAGAATACTCTGGATTAAATCCTGCCCCGAGTTCTAGTAACGATGTCACTTTACCATGTACGAAAACGGTCCCGTTTGTCGGCGAAAGAACATCAGCCAGTATTTTTAAAAGTGTGGACTTACCTGAGCCGTTTTTTCCTATTATACCCACAGTTTCGCCGCGCTTGATCTCTAAAGATACATTTTTCAATGCAAAATGATCTTTATGATATTCTTTAGTACCGAATACTGAGAACGCTTCTTTGATTCTGTCTTCTGGTTTAGCATAAAGTTTATATATTTTCGAGATATTGTTTGCTTTTATCACGATTTCCTGCTCCACAATACTTCCTCCCATTTCTATATAACATCAGAAAATTGAGAGCGTAATTTGCGAAATACAAACACTCCCACAATTAAAAACAGGCAAGTCTCACACCAGAACAAAATAAAAGACGGCATGTCACTCCAGAACCATTTATGATATAAAAACGAACTTCTGTAACCTTCAACGATATAAATCATTGGATTAATCTTAAAAAAGATCTGATATTTCTCAGGAACCATACTGAATGTCCAGTAAACAGGCGTTACCCAAAACCCTAAAGAAATAATTATTGTTACCATTTGTGCAGTATCTTTGAAAAAAACATAAATAGCTGATGTAAACCATGTAAGTCCTAATAACAAAGTAATTAGACAAAACAAATAATATAATAACTGTAGGAGATACACAGTTGGTTCAAATCCATAGCACCAATTAACAATAACTACAAAAAAAATAAAAAATATATGGATTGCTAGAGCCGACAATATCTTCACAATTGGGAGCAGACTCACCCTAAATGCAACCTTTTTAACTAAAAAACTATTATCTACAATCGATCCTGTACCGTTTCCAAGGCTTTCCGTAAAAAAGAACCAAGCGATAATACCAGATATGAGCCAAATCACAAAAGGATAATCATTAACAGGAACTGACTTAAAGCCGAATTGAAAAACAAGCCAAAAAACAAGAATTGTTACTGTTGGATGAATAAAAGCCCAAAAAATCCCCAGATATGAACCTAAATACTTGGCCTTGAAATCATTTTTAGTCAGTTCCAGAATCATTTTATGGTTTTTAAATAAATCAGATATGAAAGACATTATAGATATTCCTTCCTAGATAACAGAAATTAGTTTTGTGAATATTTAAGCTGCTTTTCTAATAATTTCACTTGTTTTTTCATTTTAAAATAAATAAATAAAAGTGCTAGCAACAAAAATCCCATTAAAACAATGATAACAATAAATGCTGTTTGAAAAACGCCTGAACTTACAGTGTTATTCAGTTTGTCATTTATTTTCTCATTATTTAGAAATAGGTCACCATTAATATAGGTCCCACCGTAATTATCCATCAGCATGATTTCTTTCGATCCATCCTTTGTAATGAATCGTGTCCCGCCTTCGCTTGATTGAATATTTAGCCAGTCCTGGTTGTCCTTGAATTCTGGGCTGCGTTTCCCTTCAAATATCTTGCTGGTTGTAGAATCAGCAGCGAATGTATGTGGTTGAATCAATAAAAAACATCCGAAAACAAGAATTATTGCAATGATCTTATGCATGAGGTATACTTTCAGTCCTTTCCAAGCTTTGGTTTTTAACAAGTTTATTTAAATATTCCAGAAGATCAGGCCCTATTTCTTTATTGCCCAGCGCGCATTCAATGGTTGTTTTTATAAATCCTAATTTTTCTCCTACATCATAACGTTTTCCTTCAAAATGATAAGCCCAAACCAGTTCTTTACAATTCAATTCATTTATCGCATCTGTTAATTGTATTTCCCCACCAGTTCCTGCTTCTTGATGAGTCAATATACTAAAAATATCTGGAGTGAGTATATACCTGCCCATGATCGCAAAATTTGAAGGAGCATTTTCTAAAGTTGGTTTTTCAACCATACCTTTTACCTGAATGAGCCGCTCATTCCTATTTTCAAATTCGACTATTCCATATCTGGAGACTTCTTCATTACCTACAGGTTGAACTCCTACGACTGAATTTCCAGTATCCTCGAAAACATTCATCAATTGTTTTATACATGGTGTTTCTGATTTAACAATGTCATCTCCTAATAATACTGCAAAGGGCTCATTCCCTATAAACTTTCTAGCACACCATATCGCATGTCCAAGTCCCTTTGGTTCTTTTTGCCGAATATAATGGATATCAGCCATTTGCGATGATTTCTGCACCTCATCTAACAGCTCGAACTTACCTTTTTCACGAAGATTATATTCCAGTTCAAAACTACTATCGAAATGATCTTCGATTGCCCGTTTCCCTTTTCCAGTGACTATAATGATATCCTCAATTCCAGACGCAACTGCCTCTTCAACAATATATTGAATAGTTGGTTTATCAACGATAGGCAGCATTTCTTTTGGCATCGCCTTTGTAGCCGGTAAGAAGCGAGTACCTAACCCGGCCGCGGGTATAATTGCTTTTCTTATTTTCATTAATCCCTATATCCTCCGATATTTCGCCAAATTTCTATTGCTATCTTACCAAAGAATGATCAGAATTGTAATAAGTATACACTATCCTAAAATGGCAACTTAAAGACAGTAGTTTCAACTTCTTGTCAGTCTTGTTTATATAGACTTCAATTTTGTAAAAAAGTTCTTCTATACTATGAGGTATTCCAATCATTTACTGACTCAAGTAGATTTACATATTATGATTTGCTAAAATAGGACTGCATGATCAAAGAATCCAGCATGTCTACACAAAGGAGCAGCACAATGGAAAAGAAAGGCACGTCAAGATCCAACAAAAATCTCAACTCCGAAATTTCATTACTTCAATGGGCAATATTAATTGGTACATGTCTATTCCTTTTCATCTTCCCCTTTCAAATCGCATTATTTAATGGATTTCAGTTAACCTTCGAAGGTCCGCTGCTAGAATCCATGATTTACGCTTTTATTCTTTTGGTGATTGTTGGAATTCGCTACTTGCGAACGTGGCAGTTGAATGACTATAGATCTATTCTGTCCATTACTGTAATGCTTCTTCCGATCATGTATTTAATATCATCCATTAATGCAGCATCCTCTTATAATGCCAAAATAATGCTGCAACTCGAGTTTATGTATGCCGCCTTTTTCATAATTGGCTTATACATTGCCTCAAGTAAACTTCATCAAGGAATAGTTGAGTTATCTATTCAAATATCCTCTTATGCTATCGTTATTTTTGGATTCATGAACTTGTTCGGCCAAACCTATTTCAATAATGCTTTATGGCTTGCAGATAATGGTTACCGGCTGACTTCAGTTTTTCAATATTCTAATTCCTATGCGGCATTCCTTGTTGCTATTTTTCTAGGTGCTTTATTCTCAGCAACGCATACAAAACAATGGTATTGGCGTGCCATTCATAGCTTTATGCTGGTTCCCATCTGGATTTCACTCATGTTAACTTATTCGAGAGCAGCACTTGTCTTTATTCCTATATTGGTTCTGATTATTCTTCCCTTCATGAAGATTGGCAAACAATTATCTTTCTTAATATACATGTTTCTGGCCATTGTTTCATCTTTCGCCATTCTGAGTAAGATTACAGTAGCAGCTGATAAAATTTCCAAGCTGTTGGATCCAGCATCCCAATCCGGTAAAACATTATCTTTATGGAATTCCATTCCTCTCGAGGGTTGGGGTCTGCTTTTGGGTGTATCTGTAGTTCTTATGTTACTTATCTCCTTTTTTCACCACAAACTCTCCCACTTGTTAGAAACCAGCACAATTAAATTCGGACAAACCAAATGGTCATTTTTTGCCGTTCCAATCCTTTTCATTATAGTTGGAGCATTAGCAGCGGTATTAGTATTCTCCAGCAGTGGAATAAGAGGTGTCTTACCCCAAAGTATTGCCGACCGAATCGAAAGCATCAATCTCGAACAGCATAGTGTTCTGGAACGCGAGACCTTCTATAGAGACGCATTGAAAATATCCGCAGATTATCCTCTTACAGGTGCAGGTGGTGGCGCCTGGTCCGCACTTTATGAAAAGTACCAGAACAATCCATACAGCAGTAATCAGGAACACAGTTTTTTTTTCCAGACCTTGATTGAAATTGGCTGGATCGGGGTTGTAATCCTTTTTGGCTTTATTATTTGGGTCTATTATCTATTTATTAAAGCTTACATTCGAAATCCGGAACTAAGAGGCACCAATCTTTTATTCTTTATCATTTCTTTATCTATTCTGGCACATAGTATCGTTGATTTTGATATGAGCTACGGCTATTTATCTGTACTGGTATTCCTTTGCCTGGGCTGTATGCTTGCACCTTTGCATAAAGAACTTCTTATTCCGGCATTTGAAAATTATAAAGATATGAAGTGGCGCATTATTTACCCTATTTCCATTTCTTTATTGGCTATCGTGCTCTTCACTATGGTGTACAGAGAGTACGATGCCAATCTTAGTTATCAACGTGCTTTGACCATGGCCATTGAAGAAAAGAAACCACTCAATGAATTATTGCCCACCATTGATCACGCTATTTCCATTGCTCCCGATAATCCTGAATATACATTAAGAAAAATGAACTGGATGGATCAAGCTTTTAATTCTTCCCAGGATCCAGCTTATCGGCAGGAATTCAAAAGATTGATGGATCAACTGAAACCTTTTGCCCCTTACAATCGTTCGTTATTGTTAGAGGAGTATAAGTACTACAAAAATGTTGGTGATTCTGCAAAGGTACTTCAAGTGCTCGATGAAGCTATTTCTAAATCCCCTTGGGATATGAACTTCTACGAAGCTGGTATTATGGAGTATTTTATAGCTGGCCAGCAGCAGGGGGCAACCGATTCAGAGGACTCAAATATCAACTGGAATCACTCCCTGGATTTGTATAAAGAGGTGCTTGATCATATCGAACACCTCAAGTCACTTCCCGCGGGACAGCTGCAAGGACACGACTTTACCGTTACTCCTTTAATCCGACAAGCAATTGGACAAATTTTTTACCGCAACAAAAGCTATGAAGATGCGTATAACCTTTTGAAAGAAGATATTGCTGGAGATTTGAGCAACGAAACGGTACGTATTAATGTTAGATTTTACCTCGCCTCATTGCATGCAATAGGCCAGAATGATGAGGAATTACTAAACAAATTGATAGAATCTGACGAAAATGAAAAGACAGCTGTACAGCAGCTTATTGACAGCCAATAAATAACTTGATATCATAACCCAGTATTTCACTTATATTTAAATACTAACTAAATACTATTTCCAAAAATGATGCTTTCTTTCCTATCAGTCATGATATATAATTGTTCTCCGATAGGTTGTCTCATCCTTTTCAATGAAAGGAGGTGAAAACAAAAAATGAAAAAGATTTTCGCAAGCAAAATTTCAGCTCTTATCGCTTCATTGATGATCGTGTCAGCGTTGGTGCCTGTCTTGGCTTTTGCTAACTCTTTCGAGGGTGTTCCTACTTCATTGTCTGGAACTACTAATGTTACAGGTCAAGTTTATGTTACAGATAGCGTATACACAACAGGTAAGACAATTCCTGTCTATGTATATGGAGAAGATAATAAAACGGTTGTCGATGTGGTTTACGCTACATACGCAAGCAATGGCCGTTATGATATCGACTTCGATGTACCTTCTGTAACATACTCTACCTACTACTACTTGAACTACCACAATGTAACTCAAGCCGTATACTATAATCCGTATTACGGTGGTGGTGGATTCCCTGGATTCCCAAGTGGTGGCGTTATTGACGGCAACGGCAATGTAGATGGTACGCAATTGACTAATCTCTTTGCAACCGATAAGAACCCTACTATTACATCAACTTCCGATGTAGTAACAATTCCTGCTGATGCATTGATCAAAGGTGAAACTCTTACGATCAAACTGGAAGATGGTACATCCATCACCCTGCCGATCGCTGCTCTGAAACTGGAAGAGAAGGCTAAATCCCTTGGGATTGAACTGAGCGCTCTGGACATCAAGGTAGAACTTAAGAAGCTTACTGGCGACGCTGCTAAAGCGGTATCTGATGCTGTATACGGAATTGATGCGAAACCACTGGCAACTCCAGTTGATTTCAAAATCATTGCTGTTGGTGGCGGTAAAGAGGAACAGTACACTAAACTGGATGTTTACTTTAAACGTACGCTTCCGGTAATAGGCTCTGTTGACTCCGACAAAGTAACTGGTGTTGTGTATAACCCGGATACGAAAGAGCTGAGCTTCGTCCCAGCTACATTCGCAACTGAGGGAGACAAAACAATCGCTACTTTGCTCCGCAACAGCACAAGTATCTACACTGTCATCCAACTGGATAACGTATCCTTCGCGGATCTCGCTAACCACTGGGCGAAAGAAGATATTGAAACTCTTGCTGCGAAGTTGGTTGTAGAAGGTACGGGCGCTAACAAGTTCGAACCAAAACGCAACATTACTCGCGCTGAGTTCGCGGCTCTGATCGTTCGTTCACTCGGTCTTGATGCTACTGGAACCACATCTAAATTCTCGGACGTAAGTTCGAGCCAATGGTACGCTGGCGTTGTAGCTACGGCTGCAGAAGCTGGTATCGTACAAGGTGATGACAAAGGTAAATTCAACCCGAACGCTAACATCACCCGTAAAGAGCTGTCGGCCATGGTCGTTCGCGCCCTTGGTTATGCTGGTAAGGAAGTAACGCTTACTGATGCGGAAGCATCTGCTGCGCTGGCTGCCTTCACTGATGCAAGCAGTCTCGGCTGGGCAAAAGCTGAAGTCGCTGCAGCAGTTAAATCCGGTATTGTTCTTGGCCAAACTACTACGAAAGTGGTAGGTGACGCTAGCGCAAGCCGTGCTGAAGCTGCTACAATGGTAATTCGTTTGCTCGGTAACGCTGGTTTTATCAACAACTAATCCAGTGACTTAAAAACGATCCTTCGGGGTCGTTTTTTTGTTATCCGGAATGTATAGATATTTCATTATTGATCATCCTATAGTTGATGCAAATATATCCATGAATACAGACTTTCTAAACATTTTTGTTGATTTATTATTAGAGAAGATGGATAATGGGTAATGGATAGAGACATTACATATAATAGGAGGTTTTTTGAACATGGCACATCAACTACCAGCTTTACCGTATCCGAACAACGCACTGGAGCCCCACATTGATGAAACAACGATGATGATCCACCACGACCGTCATCATAATGCTTATGTAACGAATTTGAATGCTGCTCTGGAGTCCGCTCCTGATCTGCAAAGCAAATCGGTCGAAGACCTTATTGCTGATCTTAACAGTGTACCTGAAGCCATCCGCACTGCCGTTCGCAACAATGGCGGCGGACATGCTAACCACTCCCTCTTCTGGGAAACCATTGGACCAAACGCTGGCGGCGCTCCAAGCGGAGCACTTGCCGATGCGATTGCAAGCGAGCTTGGCGGATTCGATAAATTCAAAGAGGATTTTGCTAAAGCAGCTACAACCCGTTTCGGAAGCGGCTGGGCCTGGCTTGCAGCTGATAAAGCTGGCAAATTGAAAGTGTACAGCTTGCCTAACCAAGACAGCCCGGTCATGGAAGGCGATACACCTCTCCTTGGTCTTGACGTTTGGGAGCATGCTTACTACCTGAACTACCAAAACAAACGCCCTGATTATATCGCAGCGTTCTGGAATGTTGTGAACTGGTCGGAAGTTGGCAAACGTTACGAAGCTGCGAAATAAGCTTTGGAACAGTTAAAAACAGGACGAAGGCAAACTTGCCATCGTCCTGTTTTTTTATGCTTTTCAAGCTTAGCTGCTCTGTAGTCTGATTGTAATTCCTTCTCACCGAATAGGCGATTGCCGCATAAGCTTTATCATGATATCGACCTATACGCTCTGATGAAGGAGACGAATATGCATGTGGTATAACTTTTACACTCCCGTCCACGTTCAGGATGGATATAGCGTTGCCTATATCCCCCCTGCTCCGGCAGGCCGGGATTGCGGTTGTGGCGGCGGACCGCGTGGAATGATGGGTAGCCCCGGTGGCGGCCTGCAATCCGGGCCCGGACTGGGACTTTTCCCGCCGGGCCCAGGGCCGTTCCCACCCGGACCGGGACCGTTTCCGCCGGGCCCAGGACCGTTTCCACCCGGACCGGGACCGTTTCCGCCGGGGCCAGGGCCATTCCCTCCGGGACCAGGTCCATTTCCACCTGGACCAGGACCGTTTCCGCCCGGGCCGTGGCCAATTCCGATCCCTATCCCTATCCCTATCCCGATTCCCGGGCCACCAATATTCCCTGGCTTCGTGACAGCGGTCATTAATGGAGGACGTTTCTTTCCTCAGATTACTCAGGCCTATACCGTGCGCCATTTTCCGGGGATGACTGTTTATCAGGCTTTGGCCGGGACAGGTGTTGTTCGTTTCAATAACTTTGGCCAGATCATCTTTGTCAGCGGCATAGCTATAGTTGGAGATATTGGAACGATTCTGCGTCTGAATGGACGACTGATTGCGGAGTCCCAGCTCTATCTGCCCATACAGTCAGGGGATACAGTCGGACTCGAGCTCATTCTGACAGGCGCTGGCGCAGTCATACCGAGGAGCATCCAGGATGCGGGGACTGCATTGCCTTACAATTTGCAGCTGGAAAATAATTATGATCTCATCACCGACGATTCGGAAGATGACCTTTAAACAAGACGAAGGATGATGGTCCGATTACTCCAAATCTCTTGCGTTGATTATGCTCCTTTGAAATTCCTCAAAGAGCCGGCTTCCGCCGTCCATTTAGTGACGCAGCAACTTCACCTACAAGAGTTGATCATCCTCCCATGAGATGCCACCAAGAATCGGCTTCGCTGTCACCTTGGTGGCGCAGCAACTTCACCTATAAGAAAGGAAATATAAACTTTCTTGTATTTAAATGAAGAAGGCCCGACTACAGCGTCATCATTGACGCCTGATCGGGCCTTCTATTTACTCCTTGCGCTTAGTGGGCGCTGGCTTGTTCTTTAATGGCCTTTAGCCGTTTCATCACATCATTGGCGCCACGGCCGAAGTAGTCGTGAAGCTGATTGTACTCCGCGTACAGCTTATCATATACCGCGACGTTAGCCGGAATCGGCTTGAACGTCTCCTCCCTCACGCGGGCCATTGCGGCCGCCGCGTCGACAACATTGTCGTAGCCGCCTGCTTCCGCACCGGCCGCCACAGCGCCGAACATCGCCGCCCCCAGCGCAGGCGTCTGCCGGGAGGCCGCGATTTTGATCTCGCGGTTGGTCACATCTGCGTAGATTTGCATGAGCAGACGGTTCTTTTGTGGGAGGCCCCCGCAGGCGTACAGCTCATCCACAGCCACACCGTTGCTGTGGAAGGCTTCCACGATTTTACGAGTGCCGAAAGCCGTCGCTTCCAGCAGTGCGCGATAGACTTCATAAGGCTTGGTCAGCAGGGTAAGACCAACCATCATCCCTGTCAGATCCGTATCGACAAGCACGGAACGATTGCCATTCCACCAGTCGAGCGCGAGCACGCCGGATTCGCCGACATTGAGCTCTGACGCTTTCTTTTCCAGCCACTCATGGATGCTGATGCCTTCCTGCTTGGCTGCCTCGACGACATAAGCCGGAACCGCCTCATCCACATACCAGGCGAAAATATCGCCAACGGCCGATTGCCCGGCTTCATAACCGTAATAGCCCGGAATGATGCCATCCTCGACAACGCCGCACATGCCTTCAACCTGCTTCTCTTCCGAGCCGAGCAGCATATGACAGATCGAGGTCCCCATGGCCATTACCAGCTTGCCGGGGGTGACAACACCTACTGCGGGAACCGCTGCATGCGCATCGACATTGCCGACCGCAATTGCGATACCTGCGGTTAGGCCCATGCGCGCAGCCATATCCGCCGTCAGCTCGCCCGCTTTGGAGCCAAGCGGCAGAACATCGCCGCGGAGCTTCGTATCCGCAAGATTTTCCAGCCTTGGATCAAGCGCTTTATAGAACTCGCTGCTTGGATATCCATCCCGCTTGTGCCAAATGGACTTGTATCCGGCCGTGCAGCTGTTGCGCACAATGTTTCCCGTCATCTGGCCGACAACCCAGTCGGTTGCTTCCACGAATTTATCCGCAGCCTCATACATCTCCGGAGCTTCGTTCAGAATCTGCCATGACTTGGCCAGCATCCATTCGGAGGATATTTTGCCGCCGTAACGGGGGAGGAAAGACTCGCCGCGGCTTGCCGCGATTTCATTAATGAGGTTCGCCTCATCCTGTGCCGCATGATGCTTCCACAGCTTCACCCAGCTGTGCGGATTGGCTTTGTACGCCTCATTGAAGCAGAGCGGCTGCCCCGCCCCATCGATCGGCAGCATGGTACATGCGGTAAAGTCGATGCCAAGACCGATGACCTCGCTTGCCGCAATACCGGATTCCTTCATAACGGCAGGCACCGACGTCGTCAGCACCTCAATATAGTCGGCCGGATGCTGCAGCGCCCAGTCATGCTCCAGCTTGAGACCAGACTCCGGCAATTTCTCATCAATAACATTGTGACGGTAGGGCGTCACATGCTCGGCGATTTCCGCACCATCGCTCAGACGCACCAATACCGCGCGGCCGGATTCCGTTCCATAGTCCACGCCAATTGCATATTTGCTGCTCATGATTCAGGGATCCCCCTTTGAAATGTAGTCCTTGTAAACGATTACTTTTGTCCATAATAAGCATTTTTACCGTGCTTGCGCAAGTAATGACGATCCAGCAAATGCTGATCCATCGGCTGTATATTCGGATTTAACTGGAAGGTGTGCAGCGCCATCTTGGCCGCTTCCTCCACAACAACCGCATTATGCACCGCATTATGCGGATCCTTCCCCCAGCAGAAGGGCGCATGGCTATATACGAGCGCAGCCGGTACCTGATTGGGATCGATGTCCCCTTGAGTGAAGGTCTCAATAATGACGTTGCCTGTCTCCAGCTCATAAGCGCCTTGAATTTCGGCTTCTGTCATTGGACGTGTACAAGGGATTTCACCGTAAAAATAATCCGCATGCGTCGTTCCAAGCGCGGGAATCGGCCGTCCGGCCTGCGCCCAGCTCGTGGCCCATGGAGAATGGGTATGCACGATCCCTCCAATGCCATCAAAAGCGCGATACAAAGCGACATGCGTCGGCGTATCCGAAGAGGGCCGAAGATTCCCTTCGACAACATTCCCTTCCAGATCCACTATGACGATTTGCTCAGGCTTCAGCTCATCATAAGGAACACCGCTCGGCTTGATGGCCACTAGACCTCTCTCCCGGTCAATGCCGCTTACATTCCCCCAAGTAAAAGTGACAAGGCCATACTGGGGCAGCTCCATATTGGCTTCCCATACGGCTTGTCTTAAAGCATCCAGCATAAAATAGTTCTCCTTTCGCCGCATTCATCCATAGCAGCGCGGCAGCTTGGCTATTTATTCATAAACCTGAAAATAGATTCCATAGAATTTCATTCGCTATTATTATAACTTGTACGTACAAGTGTGTCACGATTAATTTTTTATTTCTTCTCCATCCGGGGCGGTAGACTCCCTTACAATTAATCGCGGTTCATATATAATATCCGCCTCCGGCTTGCGGCTGCCGCCTTGTCCCAACAGACGAATAAGCAGCTTCACGGCATCCTCACCCATTCGTGTCTTGGGATGCTCCAGTGTAGTCAGCTTCACTTCCGTTGCTGTAGCCAATGTGGCATCATCAAATCCCACCATGGATAGATCCTCCGGCACCGTCAAGCCCTTCCCCCGCACCACATCAAGCAGCTTCACAGCCAGCTCGTCGTTATAGCAAACAATCGCCGTCGGACGCTCCCCGGCTGCCTGGCCAAGCAGTGCCGACAGCTCCGCAGCAGGCTTGACCAGCTTCTCCTCGGTAGTATACCGGACGAGGTGCTCGGAACGCAGCGTCAGTTGATGCTCGCGCAAAGCACGCAGAAAACCGCGCATCCGGTAAATCCCCTGAAAATCATCGGTCTTAAAAAATCCGGCAATCCGCCGGTGGCCGAGCCTGATCAAGTGCTCTGCCGCGCGGAATCCGCCAAGCTCGTCGTCAACCTTCAGACAAGGCGCATCCAGATCGCTGTATCGCTCGTTAAGCATAACAAACGGAATTCCTCTGGATTCCAGCGACAGATAATAGTCGAGATTAGGGTTTCCCTCCGCACTCTTGGTCGGCTCGATGATCAGTCCGCTTGGCTGCTGCTGCAGCATGGATTCCAGACTCTCCCTTTCCTTGTTCTTCTCATTGTCCGTGCTGGCCAGCAGCAGCCTGGCCCCATGCAGGCGAAGCGCCGATTCCACCCCGCGCACGATCGTCGGGAATATATAGTCGGAGATATGCGTCGTCATCAATCCGATGGTCAGCCCCTGCTGGGCCGGATGCTTGCCGGCAGCCGCAGACCCTGCGTCAGCTACGAATGTTCCTTTTCCCTGTGAGCGATAAAGCCAGCCCTCCGCTTCCAGTTCCCCAAGCGCCTGCCTGACAGTCTGGCGGCTCAGGCTGAACGTTGCGGCAATCTCGTTCTCCGAAGGAAGCTTGTCATGCGGCTTGAATTGTTCCGCCGTGATCCAGGTCAAAATCTCTTCCTTTAGTTGCATATACTTGGGCGGAAGCTGTTCCTTCACGATGCACCTCGATTCCTGCATTCAGCTTGTATGTTTGATATTATATCATGCGCTTAACTTGTACGTACATACTCGCGGGTTGCTCCATTATTTTCAGCCTGCAAGATTGTTTTGACAATAAACCGGATTATCCCTAACATATGGATCACAGATATATAGAATTGAGATATACAACATAAGGGAGGTATGGACGATGCCCACAAACCAGGCTGATCTGGAGAATCAGACTGACGCCGAGATCAAGGCCAAGCAAACGGGAGCAAGTTATATCCGGCTGGCGCTGTTTTTGCTTGCAGCGGTCTTCGCCGTATGTGTCGTCATGCAGGTATTCCTGGCAGGAATGGCTTCATTCGTCGATTCGTCGCATTGGCAGGATCACCGGTCGTTCGTTCACTATTTCGAAATGATCCCACTGGCTATGCTCGTATTAACCTTTATTGGCCCAACCGGCCGCACCATCCGGTTTTTGGGATTTGGAATGGTCATTCTGATCATCATGCAGTACCTAACGGCTCATATGGGAGGCCGGATTCCCGAGCTGGCCGCGCTTCATCCTGTGCTCGCTTTGCTGCTGTTCTGGATCTCAATGATCGCAGTAAAACGCGCCTTCAGCGCCTGGAGGAGCGGGCGGGTCTGATTCAATTTTCAGTTGTCTCCTGCCTGGCAGCTAAAGAAGTAAAAAAAAGCCGTCTGCCAAGGATCGTGCCCTGGGCAAACGGCTTATAAAGCGTTCCTTATTTCGTCACCCAAAAGCCTCTTACGTCTCAAGACGTTATGACGGTGTTGGGTGCACATGCTGGCAAAGAGAGAATCTGCTTACGGCGGGGCGAGAAAGTCAGGCGGCGCATGCGGAATCGTTCTTATGTTAGTTGCAGGTTACAAAGTCGATCGACTGACACTTCGGCAGACTGCTTTCCGCCTGCTCCGCCAGGCAATCTTTTAAAGCAGTTCATTATTTACTTCATTAATTATAAACCTCAATTATAAACCTCGCTTAGCGTACACCTGTCCCAAGGCGCTCGATCATAAATGCCCTTACCTCTTCCGAGAGATCTTCTCTTTCCAATGCCATATCAATCGTAGCCTGTACAAATCCCAGCTTATCGCCGACGTCATGCCTCCGGCCCTGGAAGCGGAATGCGGTGAGCGGCGATTCCCAGTTCAGACGCTGCAGGCTGTCGGTGAGCTGAATCTCGCCGCCTTTGCCGGGTTCGGCCCTCTCCAGCAGCGCGAAGATTGCCGGATCAAGAATATATCGGCCTACTACTGCGAGATTGGACGGCGCTTCGCCGGGCAGCGGTTTTTCCACGAGTCCCCTGATACGGCCCTGCTCCGCTTCACGGTCCAGCTCGACAATACCGTACTTATGCGTCTGGTCCCACGGCACTTCCATAACGGCCACGACAGAGGAACCGTTCGTTTCGTAAACGTCGATCATTTGCTTCAGGCAAGGCGGCTCCGACAGCAGAATGTCATCCCCAAGCAGCACTGCAAAGGGCTCGTCCCCCACAAAGCTGCGCGCACATAATACGGCATGTCCGAGTCCGAGCGGCTCGCGCTGGCGTGTATAACAGATATCCGCCATATGCGAGATGCCTTTGACCAGATCCAGCATTTCGGCTTTGCCGTGCGCCTCAAGCTCAGCCTCCAGCTCCACCGACTTGTCAAAATGGTCCTCAATCGCCCGTTTGTTGCGGCCCGTCACAATCATGATGCTCTCGATTCCGGAGGCGACTGCTTCTTCTACAATATATTGTATGGCAGGCTTATCAATAAGCGGCAGCATTTCCTTAGGCTGTGCCTTGGTAGCGGGCAGAAACCGGGTACCCAGTCCCCCCGCCGGAATAATGGCTTTGCGTACGCGTTTTCCCATCATCATTTTCATATCCCCCATAAGCGTTATTTATACTACTTCCATAATACTCCCATTCGGACAATCGCACCATGGTAAAATAGGCATCAGGTCCCGGTTTGACATCCCTCCTGCCTCATGACACACTTGAAAACGATGGATATTTCCGCGTATTACTCGTATAAAGGAGGACTAATCATGCTGATTACCCGATCGCTGCGCACGTCCCGGCACGATGAGATGATGGATATTACCCGCGAAATCGCAGCCATTGTCAGTCAAAAAGGGATAGAAAACGGCCTCGCCGTCATTTATTGCCCGCATACGACCGCCGGAATTACGATTCAGGAGAATGCCGATCCCGATGTGAAGCATGATGTGCTGATGCGTCTGGATGAGGTATACCCGTGGGAGCACCCGAAATACCGGCATGGCGAAGGCAATACCGCCTCCCATCTGAAGGCCATGACGACCGGCACCTCGCAAACGGTCATTATCGCAGAGGGCCGTCTCCTTCTGGGCAGATGGCAGGGGATTTATTTCTGCGAATTCGACGGGCCCCGCTCACGCGAATATTATGTGAAGCTGATTGCAGACTGATAGTGCCCAACCACCAGGAACTCGACTGCCCCAGCGGCAGAAAATGCCTGCCTTCTTGCAACGCCAGACCGCAAGCCAGCCAGTTATATTTGATGCACGAGATCCATGATACATGGCCATAGCAACCCTAAGCACGCAGTGCTTACGGCATTCCTCCATCTCACAAGAGCTGGAAATGACCGCCTGCAGATTGCGTGTTTTTCATTATTTCAAAATGCTATTGACAACTTTCCTTATTTATAATAATTTTAATGTAGAAATAATTATCGATATGGTTCAAGGTGAATCGGCTTGGTTAATGAGAGGAGAGAAACGATATGGAAAACATCACAATAGTAGGTACCGGGCCCGCCGGATTAACGGCTGCCATCTATCTTGCACGCGCCGGCTTCAGCCCGTTGGTTCTGGAAGGACCTCAGCCGGGGGGACAGCTGACTACAACTACAGAGGTCGAGAATTATCCCGGTTTCCAGGACGGCATCCTCGGTTCCGAGCTGATGTCCAATATGCGCAAACAGGCGCAGCGCTTCGGGGCCCGTTTTCAGACCGGCTGGGTGGATGAGGCGGATCTCTCCGAGAGACCCTATAAATTGAAGCTGGAGAACGGCAGTGAAATTTTTACGAAATCTGTGGTTATTTCCACCGGCGCTTCGGCAAAATATATGGGAGTGCCCGGGGAACGCGACAACGTTGGCCGAGGAGTCAGCACCTGTGCGACTTGTGACGGATTTTTCTTCCGCGGCAAAAAAATTATTGTTGTCGGCGGCGGCGATTCCGCTATGGAGGAAGCTTCCTTCCTGACCCGATTCGCATCCGAGGTCAGACTGGTTCACAGACGCGACGAGCTTCGCGCTTCGAAAATCATGCAGGACCGGGCCAGAGCCAATGATAAAATTGTGTGGAGCCTGAATGTAACTCCGCAGGAGGTAGTTGCGGGGGATCAGGGGCTGAGCGGCCTTCGCGTTCATGATAATGCAACCGGCGAAGACGTACTGCTTGAAGCAGACGGCGTATTTGTAGCGATTGGCCATACGCCGAACACCGCTTTTCTGGGCGGGCAGGTCACGACTGATGATCAAGGCTACATCGTAGTTCAGCCGGGAACGTCGAAAACCAATCTGCCGGGCGTATTCGCCTGCGGGGATGTTCAGGACCGCCATTACCGCCAAGCCATTACCGCCGCGGGGAGCGGATGTATGGCTGCGCTGGATGCCGAACGGTTCCTGGAAGATGCGGATGCAGCTTTAATGAGCTCGGATCTGGAGCTCGTTACACAGGAAATCGCCTTCGGAGACTGAGCAGCTTTAGCATAATGCCCCTTAACTTAAGCGTTGATAATTTTCCGGCAAGGCCGGAGGTTCATCAAATAGATAAGAGAAATCAACTTTTAAGGAGCGTGTTTTCAATGACGAAGCTGCATGATATTTTAAACAAGCAAATTTCCACCTGGAGCGTTCTTTATGTGAAGCTGCATAATTTCCACTGGTATGTGAAGGGCAACCAATTCTTCACCTTGCACGTGAAATTCCAGGAGCTGTACGAGGAAGCGACATTGGTGGTGGATGATTTTGCCGAGCGCCTGCTGGCGTTGGAGGGCAAACCTGTAGCTACGATGACGGAACATCTGAAGCTCTCCAGCGTAAAGGAGGCTACCGGCAAAGAAGAAGCGACCCAGATGGTCGATTCGCTCATTGATGACTTTACCGTAGTCGCCGGCGAGCTGAAGGAAGGCATGGAGGAAGCCGAGAAAAAAGGCGACGAAACGACAGCCGATATGCTGCTTGCCGTTCATAAATCGCTGGAAAAGCATCTGTGGATGCTGAAGGCTTTCAACGGCCGTTAAACCTTTCAGCCCTTCGCGAAGAAGGCTTGATCTCCTTGTTCTTCTTAACAACTAAGAAGAAGCGCTATCACCCGATTATGGCGAGAAGAAAGCTTCTTCACCTTACGAAATACAAGCCTTGCAAAAACCAAAAAAAAACTTTCTTCTATTATATAGGAATGAAGCGCCTGTTTCCCGAAATCGGGGAGACGGGCGCTTTTTCATTCTTACTCTTTAATGTACGCTCAGAGCCGGCTCCGGCTGCGCCTCTTCCTTCCCTCCCCATTTTTTGTGGCGCTTGATTTCCTCCAGCATTCTCACATAAATATCCGGTCTCCAGTCCGGCAGGCCCGTAATCGGATTGTCGTTGAACAGTGTCAGCAGCTTGCGCGCTTTGTCGGCGAGGGACAGATCAAGCGTTGCCACCAGCAGTTCTTCGTGCTGCTCAACCGGCTCTGCATAGTATCGGGTGGACAGCATATTCACGGATGGGCCGATGATCATGCTGCCTCCGGGAAATTTCAGACTGCCCAGATCCGGTCCGACCAGATTGGAGCTGACGAGGAAGGTTCCGTTCTCGATCACCCGCGATTTCAGTGTCGTATAATAGAATTCCTGCCAGCCCTCTATCTCCGAGACTGCGGTCGGATTCAGATAGAGCCGCGAGCCGAGCGCCGAATAATGCCGGGTGAGCTCGGGGAAACAGTAGGAATCATAGCATATGCCCACACCCACCGGACCCCATGGCGTATCGAACATCAGCGGCTCGCTGCCTTTCTTCGCCCACATCGACTCTTTGCCGGCCGGATGAATTTTGCGGTAGGAGCCGATCACTCCCTCAGGACCCAATACCAGGGCGGAATTGTAGATAAGGGCAGGATCTTCCGCATCCTTCTCTATCATGCCGAGTACAACATAGAGGCCAAGCGACTTCGTCAACGCTGCCAACCCGTCTGAGGCTGGTCCGGGAATGGTCTCCGCGATTCCAACCTGCATCTCGATGGAGTCGCCCTTCACATCGTACCCGGTAAGCGCCGTCTCGGGAAACAGGACGATCTTCGCGCCGCGGTCTGCCGCCGCCTGAATATACCCTTTGATCCGCTCCAGATTGCCTGCTTTATTGCCCCATTCCGCATTAAAGTTCACACTTGCGACCGTAACGATATTTTCATACCCCATTGTTCATCCAACCCTTCCATATTTGAGTTTATGAGAAAACGTGATACCTCTATTAAGCCGGCATACTCTCCTGAAGCAGCAGACAAGCCGCTTCATGCCCGGGCGATACCTCCTGCAGAACCGGTGTCTCTACTGCGCAGCGATCTGTCGCCAACGGGCAGCGCGTACGAAACCGGCAGCCGGATGGCGGATTCAAGGGACTTGGCAGCTCCCCTTTCAGCACAGGTTCCCCGTTTCCTTTGTGATGCTCAAACGCCGTTTCCAGAGAGGGGGCAGAGGCAAGCAGCGCCTGGGTATACGGGTGGGCAGCACGGCCGAAAATCTGCGAGGTTGGCCCTTTCTCCACCACACGCCCGAGATACATGACCATGACTTCATCGCTCATATACTCGACCACATGCAGGTCATGAGATATGAAGATCATCGACAGCGACAGGTCCTGCTTCAGATCCTGGAACAGATTCAGCACCTGAGCCTGAACGGATTTGTCCAAGGCGGAGACCGCTTCATCGGCAATGACGATATCCGGGGCCAGAATGAGCGCGCGGGCAATCGCTACACGCTGCCTCTGTCCGCCGCTGAGACTGGCCGGAAGCCGCCCGGCATGCGTACGGGACAAGCCGACCGATTCCATAAAATGATGGGCCTTCGCCCGGGAAGCCGCTTTGCTCTCACCGCTCGCCCACAGCGGGAAAGCGATGTTATCGATCACCGGCATTTGCGGATTAATCGAGGAATAAGGATTCTGGAACACCATCTGGATGCGCTGGCGCATATTTTTGAGCGAAAGGCCCTTCAGATCCAGAATGTTCTGCTCGCGATATTTCACTTCACCCTGGTCCGGTTCGATCAATCGCATCAGCAGACGGGCAAGCGTGGATTTGCCGCATCCGGATTCGCCGACGATGCCAAGCGTTCCCCGTTCGCCCAGCTTGAAGGATACCCGGTCCACGGCAGACACGCCGCCCTTCGTACGCCCGAAGAAATTGCGGATCGGGAAAGTTTTGCCCAGTTCATTAACCTCAAGTATATGCTCCATACCGATCCCTCCGTTTATCGCTTGATTTCTAGTGCGTCACTGAGCGCATCCGATACCAGATTGAGCGACAGTGAGGTAAGGAAAATGAAAACCCCGGGCACGATGGTGACAAGCGGGTTGATAAAGATCAGCTGCTTCAAATTATTGAGCATGAAGCCCCACTCCGGGGTTGGCGGCGAAACGCCCAGTCCCAGGAAGCTGAGGCCCGAAGCCAGCATGAGGCATACGCCGATCTGCGATGTGCTGAATACGAAGACTTTGCTGAATATATTGCTTAAAATATGCGAGCGGATAATGAGCAGATTACCGGCTCCGCTGGATTGGGCCGCTTCGATAAACTCCTCCTTGCGGACCTCCTTCACTGCGCTTTCGGCAATCCGGGCGATCGGCGGAATAAAGACGACCGTCGCGGAAATGATAATATTGCTAATTCCCGGCCCAAGCGCTGCGGATATCCCGATGGCAAGCAGAATCGCGGGGAATGAAAATACGATATCCAGCGAGCGCATAATAATCGTATTGATCCACCTACCAAAATAACCGGCGATAACTCCAAGCCCGCCTCCAATCACGACTGCGAGAATCACAGGCAGAATCCCGGATAACAGGCTGAGCCTTCCGCCATACAGGATTCGGGACAGCAGATCCCGCCCCTGCTCATCCGTACCCAGCAAATGTCCGGCAGAGCCAACCTTGAGCAGACGGTCCTGGACATTTCCGTTAACGGGATCATAGGGAGAAACAACGGGCGCCAGCAGACAGGCGAGAATAATGATCATAAGCAGCACCAGCGCACCGACGGCCACTTTCCTCTTCGTGAAAGCACGCCATATATTGGCAAGCCGGGAAGGTTCCCGGCTCGCACCCGGCACCAATACCGCATCACGTACCGTCTGAACATTGGTGGACATTGTTACCGCCTCCTTAAAAGATTTTGCGCTGCTTCTTGAAGCTGCTCCCTGATAAGCAAAAACCCGCTTCGAAAGCATAGGCCTTGAGTTTGCTTACACTTGACGAACACGGGGATCCATCGTCGCATGAATGGCGTCCACGATCATATTGATCATGACGAATGCAATCGCAATGATCAATACGCCAGCCTGCACAACCGGGAAGTCGCGCTGCCCGATCGCCTGATAGATAACCTGACCGACGCCCGGCCAGGAGAATACCGTCTCTACCAGCACGGAACCGCCGAGCAGATAACCAAACTGAAGTCCCGTTACGTTAAGAATGGTCGGCATGCCATTGCGGAGAACATGGCGCAGCACTGTCAGCGAGCCGCTTCCCTTGGCCTGCAGGGCAAACACAAAATCCTGCTGCAGCAGACCGGATACTGTGCTCCGTATCATCCTGGTCATGACGCCGACTGTCGACAATACCGTTGCAATGGTCGGAAGAATAAGGTGGCGGAACAGGTCCGCCGCCCCTCCCTGCCCAACGGAAGTCATCCCCGAGGAGGGCAGCCACCCCAGCGTGACGGAGAAGACTCCGATCAGGATCAGCCCGGCCCAGAAATTCGGCAGTCCGATACCCGCAAGGCTGAGTCCATTCACGATGGAAGCGAGCCTGGATTTGGGATAATAGGCGCTGAAGACACCGATTACCAATGAAATAATGAAGGATATGACTGCTGATGCAAGGGCGAGAATCAATGTATTCTTCAGTGCCGGCAGGAGCAGATCCGTCACCGGCAGCCTTCTGACAATGGAGTCGCCCAGATTGCCCTGCAGAATACGTCCCAGCCAATCCACATACTGAATGGCAATCGATTTATCGAGGCCGAGCTCGGCTCTGATGACCGCGCGCTCCGCTTCGGAGGCGTCCGGCGGAAGGATGGAATTGACGGGATCGCCCGGAACAATTTTGAGCATCAGGAAGACGACGACGGAAACGCCAAGCAGTGTCGGAATCATGAGCAGCAGTCTTTTCCAGATGAATGAACCCATGGCGCGTGCCCCCTTATCTATTCAATGAAAATCGTGGTCAAATCGGCGAACCAGGATTGCGGCTGCACAAAGCCTTTCACTTTCGGCGCCAATGCGCGAAGGTTCATGTCATGGACCACAAAGATCCAGGGCGCGTCGTCGGCAATGATGGCGGAAGCCTGGTTAAGCAGGGCCGTTTGCTCCGCGGGATCGAAGCTCGCAGTCGCTTTGTTGATTAATTCATCGTAAGCAGGGTTGGAGTAGCCGCCCAGATTGATCCCGTTCGGAAAGATCGAAGACGTTGCGAAAAACTGAGAATAGAAGGATGGCGAGATCGTCGGAAGCGAGATATTGTAAGCTCCCACCTCTTTATCCTTGGGAAACCCGGACAGGAATTGCGTCAGCAGCGTCTGCCATTCAATCGATTCGAGCTTGACGTTGATGCCGACATCCTTGAGATTCTTCTGAATATATTCATTCATCTGCATCGGCCACATATTCCCTGATCCGCTGGTGGGAACGACGAAGGTCGTCGTGAAGCCGTCCGGATAACCCGCTTCCGCCAAAAGCTGTTTGGCCTTCTCCGGATCGTAGGTGTAGGGCTCGCCTTTATCGCTGAACCAGGCATGGCCTTTATACATCGGCTGTGTAGCCGGAGCCGCTGCGCCACCGAGCAGAGCCGTACTTAAGCCGTCACGGTCGATCGCATAGTTGGCCGCCTGGCGGACCAGCTTCTCTTTCCATGGACCATCCTGCAGATTGAGCACATACGGCCAGATATGCGGGTAAGGATTCGTCAATACCTGGAAGCCCGAGCTCTTCAGCAGCTCAATGGATTCGGTCGGCGGCACTTCCGCCCAATCGACCTCGCCGGATTGCAGAGCCGCCAGACGGGCAGACGGATCGCTGATCGGACGAAGCACGATTTTATCCAGCTTCGGCGCGCCGTTCCAGTAGTTCTCATTCTTGACCATGGTCAGCTCCTGCCCCTGCTTCATGCTGTCAAACTTGAACGGGCCGGTGCCTACGGGGTGATTGACATAGTCGGCTCCGCTTTTCTTAATGGCATCGGGACTGCCGATCAATAAACCGGACAGGTCATACAGCAGGAAGCTGTAAGGCCCCTTGGTCTTGATCGTGACCGTACTGTCATCAACCTTGGTGTACGATTCGACATACCGGAATGCGCTGGCGCTGGTACCTGCCAGCTGTGCGTTGTAATATTCCGATTTTGGATTCATAATCCGGTCAAAAGCAAAGATGAGCGCATCCGCGTTAAAAGGAGTTCCATCATGGAAGGTCACATTCTGGCGGAGATGAAAGGTCCACATCGTGGGGTCCGTTGTTGAGGTTTCCCATGATTCCGCAAGCCCGGGAACCAGCTCGGCCGGTTTATCGCCCTGCTTCAGATCCCAATTGACCAGCGCATCATATAATTGATAGCCGACAAACCGCATACCCTCGTAGCCCTCTGTCGGGTATGTGTCGGGAACCGGAATATTGGCCGCTGACATGCCGATGATGAGCGTCTGCTCCTTGGATGATCCGGAGCCCGAGTCGGTTCCGCCGCTTGCAGCGGCATTGCTTCCTCCACTGCCGCCATCCCCGCATGCGGTGATCATCACCATTGCAGCAATCAGGAGAAATCCTGCTAATTTTCGTGCCGACATGAATCCCAGTATGCTTCTCATCTCATAACCCCTCCATGATTTGGCGCTTCTTGCGCCTCTTTATTTTCTGATTATTCTGTCTATTTTAGCTCCAGCAACCCTATTCTCATCACCTTACCGATTATTGAGCGATCGGCTGCTCCTGATCCAGCAGGAAGCATGCAGCGCCATGGGCTTCGCCGTAGTAAGTAAACGAAGGGGCTTGCTCACGGCATGAGCTTCGGGCAAGCGGGCAGCGGTCCGCGAACGAGCAGCCTTCAGGCATGGCGGTAATCAGCGGAGGCTGCCCCGGAATAGTCGAAAGCTTGCCCTGCTGGCCCCGTCTCGGTGTCGCAGCGATAAGCCCGACCGTGTAGGGATGTGCCGGAGCCGAGAGAATCTGGCGGGCTCTGCCGTACTCCACAATTCTGCCTCCGTACATCACCGCAATATCATCCGCCATTTCAGCCGCTACCCCGATATCGTGAGTGACAAGTACGACCGACATACCATATTCCGCCTGGATCTCTTTGAACAGCCGGAGGATTTGCGCCTGTATCGTCACATCAAGAGCCGTAGTCGGTTCGTCCGCAAGCAGCAAATCCGGCTTGCAGGCGAGCGCCATAGCGATGACGGCTCTCTGCCGCATCCCGCCGCTCATTTCATGCGGGAAAGCCCGCATTCTCTCCTCCGGCGAAGGGATTCCCACTTTTCCAAGCAGCTCGACGACCTGTCGTCTGGCTTCATCCTTTTTGATGGATTGATGCGTAAGAAGAGTCTCTGCTATCTGGTCGCCTACCCGGTACAGCGGGTCCAGAGCCGACAAGGCACCCTGGAAAATCATGGATATCCGGTTGCCGCGAATGCGGTTCATTTCCTTCTGCGATTTGGTCAGAAGCTCTTCATCACCCAGCTTGATGGAGCCCGATATCGCAGCCCCCGACGGCTTGAGGCCAAGAATCGAACGAAGCATCACGCTTTTCCCCGATCCCGATTCCCCAAGAACAACAAGCGTCCTGCCCTTCCGTACCTCTAATGACACGCCTCTGACAGCAGCCACCTTGTTACCCCGAATGGAAAACTCCGTAACCAATTGGCTCATTTTCAGCATCTCTGACATATGTGCTCCCTCCTTGCGATTAGGTGCGGAACTCTTGATGTCATAAATACTAACACATAAATTATCCTAACAGGCTATCAAAACATTCTATACCCTCCCTTCCGTCGTTTTCAAAGAATTCTGTGTTATATTTCTTACCAATAAAACATCATCACGCCTTGAACAGTCTTTTTGAACTATCAAAAAGTGCAAAATTCGTTGTCCTTTTCTGATATTTCTGAAGGAAGAAGCTAACTTTGCCGCCAAAGGACGGCGAAGCCGTTTCTTCTTATCTATCAAAATGTTCATTGCGTTATGTTTTATGACAATCCGAGTCAAGGAGGAATTAATAAAATGAAAACCATCAACCCTCAGCTCTCCTTCTCCACCATCCACGAGCTTGGCGATCAGATCCGCACGCGCGAAGTCTCTCCCGTGGAGATTACGGAGCAGCTGCTCCAGCGGATCGAACAGCTCAATCCGCAGCTGAATGCCTTCGTCACCTTAACCGCCGAGCTCGCAATGGATGAAGCCCGTCAAGCCGAGAACGAGATTATGAACGGCGGATACAAGGGACCGCTTCACGGTATTCCGATTGTACACAAGGATCTTTATTATACGAAGGATATCCGCACCACAGCCAGCTCCAAGATCTTGAGGGACTTTGTCCCGGATTATGATGCCACGACCGTTGCCAAGCTGCATGAAGCGGGCACCATTCTGCTGGGCAAGGTTCAAACTCATGAATTCGCCTCTGGCGCAACGACGCAAAGCCCTCATTTTGGCCCATGCAAAAATCCGTGGGATCTCGAGCGCGTGCCGGGAGGCTCAAGCGGCGGCTCCGGTGCGGCTGTTGCGGCAGGACTCGCCTATATGGGAACGGGTTCGGATACGGGCGGTTCCATCCGGATACCGGCGGCCTGCTGCGGAGTCGTCGGAATGAAGCCGACCTATGGCCGGGTCAGCCGTTACGGCATCTTTCCAATGGCCTGGTCGCTTGACCATGCAGGCCCGTTAACCCGCAGCGTCAAGGATGCCGCCCTCTGTCTGGAGGCGATGGCCGGGTTCGATCCCAAGGATGAATCCACCGTGGATATCCCCGTTCCACGCTATGCCGATTCCTTGCTCCCCTCGCTTAAGGGCCTAAAGATCGGCATCCCTGCTACCTACTATTACGAAGAGCTGGACCCGGAAGTGGAAGCCGCGCTTCACGCCGCTATCGCCACTTACAAGGAGCTTGGCGCAGAAATCATCGATGTGGAGCTGCCGAAAATCGAGTACGCGGCCTCCGCCTTATCCGCTGTTCTGTTAGGGGAAATTACAGCGATCCACGAACAATGGATGGATTCGCGCATAGAGGATTACGGCACGGATGTCCGGCTCATGCTGGAGAGAGGACGCAATCTTCCCGCATCCACCTATCTGCAGGGACAGCGCGCGCGCCATCTGATCGTGCAGGATTTTCTGAATGCCTTTAGCAAAGTGGATGTGCTGCTTACCCCTGCCACTCCCCTGACTGCACCGCGTGCGGATGATATTGCGGGAGGAATGAGACTTGCCAGGCTCACCGCTCCCACCAATCTCACCGGACTCCCGAGCCTGTCCATGCCATGCGGTTTCTCCAGCGAAGGATTGCCTATCAATATGCAGATCATCGGCAAGCCCTTCGATGATGCCGGCGTACTCGCCGCAGGCTATGTGTACGAGCAAAATACGCCCTGGCACAGCCGTCATCCCGAGCTTTCCTGATACGGACAGCAGCATTCCATTCATAAGGAGGATAAAAAACATGACAGAACAAAAAAAGACTTCCGGCACGGAAGCCCTGGAAACAACCGTTGATATTCAGACCACCAAGGAGGATTCGGCTATCGACGCCTTCGCCTCGCAGATAAAGCGATTGAAGGAGCTGGATCTGACCGGCATCGAGCCGCTCCTGCCCCCCACCTGGAAGGCAGAGCGCTATTCCAGGGATTAAGCGCCGTCATCCCTTTATCTGATAGGCATTGGGGAATAAGCAGCTGACGCGTTCGACCAGGCTGCTGTGAATGCGACGGGCGATTTGTTCGGTGGGATGTGCGGATGTGGGGGAAGCGGAGTAGGTGACCAGAACCGGCAGATTGACGAAATCGTATTCGACCAGAACCATATTGAAGGGGAGCGGTTTTCCGATCAAATGCGCGATGCTGGTCGCCGGCAGGAAGGTGTGCCCGAAGCCGCTTATGACAATATCCAGCGCCGCCCCCACATCATTGACGATATGGAAACGCTCCGGAACGCCGCCAAACATACTGATCAGCATGCGCTCTGTCATCTCATGGTAACTCAGCAAGGGCGAATTCTCGAACAGCACGAACGGCATGCTGCGCAGCAGCGGCAGATTGCTCAAGTCGGGCGCGATGACCGGATAATTCTCCTTGGGCGTAAGCACGACCACTTTATCTCTCATCACAAAAAGAGAGTCCTGACGGGCAAAGCTGTCCGTCGGCGTATGGATGCAAATATCAAGGCTTCCGCAATCCAGCAGATGCTGCAGCACTTCGGAATGCTTATGAATAAACTTGCATTCGATCTCCGGCGCAATCTGCTGAATCCCTTCGATGATCGGAGACATGAAAGCGGGATGGAAGAAGGACTCGACGCCGATCCTCAGCCTCCTGGCATCCGTGACTGCTTCGAAGGGGCCCTCAAGCTCCCTGTTCTCCTGCTTGCGAAGCAGAGCCGAAGCTTCCTCCAGCTCCTGAAACAGCTGAACGGAGTAAGCCAGGAAGAAGCGCCCCTCCTTCGTCAGGCGGATGCCGTCCCAGTTGCGCTCCAGCAAAGTGACGCCAAGACCGTCCTCCAGCTTGCGCAGACGGGCGCTCAATGTGGGCTGGGTCACATGCAGCAGCTGAGCCGCTTTGGAAATGCTTTTCTCACGGGCAACGACAATGAATGAATGCAGGCCTTCCATATCCATCTTTCCTCACATCCCTTCGTTATCATAAGTGGAAGTCTGATAATTCCGAGAACTATATGTCATATTCTATTACATGATTATGAAATAAGAAAGCGGATATGCTTTTATATGGCTGGTCAGCATCCAATTTCCTCACATGAGAAACTATAAAAAGGAGTGATTCACTATGAAACATTATTTGAATCCACAGGATACCGCTTTAGTCATTATTGATATGCAGAACGATTTCTGCCATGAGGAGGGCGCTTCCGCCAAAATGGGGACCGGGGATATCAAGGCCTTTCAGGCCGCTGTGCCCCCGATTAACGCGCTGATCGATCAGGCGCGCGAAGCCTCTGTACCCGTGATTTTCGTCATGATGACGCTTGAAGAGAGCACGATTTCCGAAGCATGGTCCAACAAGTTTCCCGGAGGCTCCATTGTCGTCAAGGACACGTGGGGAACAGAGTTTTACAAGCTGCAGCCGCAGAAAGGCGACTACATTGTGGAGAAGCACCGCTTCAGCGCCTTCATCGGCACCAATCTGGATCTGATTCTGCGCTCTCTTGGGCGCAAATCCATTGTCCTGACCGGCGTTCTGACGAACGTCTGCGTGGAATCGACGGCAAGAGACGGCTTCATGATGGATTACAACATAACCCTCGTCTCCGACGCCTGCGCCGGATCAAGTCCGGCCGCCCATCAGAATACGCTGGATATGATTAATATGGTATTCGGCCAAACCACCGACTCCGCTAGCGTCGCCGATTATTGGAAGCAGGCGATGAGCATAAGCCAATAGACCTTTTTTCTGCCATAGAACATCAAATGTTCAAACCGCGGTTCTCCAATGAGTCCGGTTTGAGCATTTATGCAAGATTACACAGAACCGCCACGGGGGATTGAGCAGCGGAGCTATGAAGCCCCGCCTTATTAAATATAAGCGGTACTCCGACCAATATTTATTGCATTCCGCGTTATAAATAAATGAAGCGCCCGATCTCCAGAACCGGGGAGACGGGCGCTTTCTCATGATTTGCCTTTTATGAACGCTCAGAAACGGCTCCGCTGCTTCGGCACTTCCCCTTCTTCCTCCGCTAAAAAGCGACAGGAAGGGTGGCTAACCCCTGCGAGCTCAGCGTGAAGCTCCAGACCACACTTTCTCGAGGGATATTAAGCCGCAGGTCAGGCATCCGCTTCAGCAGGGTGGTAAACGCAATATCTCCCTCCAAGCGGGCCAGCGGCGCCCCCAAACACATATGGATGCCTTGTCCAAAGGCGAGATGACGATTGATGGTGCGCGTAATATCCAGATCCTCCGACTGCGTAAACTGGTGCTCATCCCGGTTCGCTGATTTCAAAACGGGAATGACGACATCACCCTTCTTGATCTGCTGCCCGGCGAACTCGATATCTTCAGTGGCGTAACGCGGTCCCGCGATGGTGGCAGGCCCATTGAAGCGCAGCAGTTCTTCGACGGCCGAAGGAACCAGACTGAGGTTGGCTTTGAGCTTTTCCAGCTGCTCGGGATGATCCAGCAACGTGAAGGTGCCTGTTGCGATCAGGTTCGAGGTTGTCTCGTGGCCGGCAAAGATCAATAAGGTGATCATCGAGATCAGTTCTGCTTCGCTGAGCCGATCCCCCTCCTCTTCGATCGCGACCAACTGGCTAATCAAGCGACCATCAGGATGGCGGCGCTTGTCGGCCACAAGCTGCGCGGTATATTCGCCGAAGGCGCGCATTTGCTCCTCGACCCCCGGCTCTCTCCTTCCGAGGCCCAGGCCGTGCGCGATCGTCGCGGACCAGGCATGGATCTGTTCCCGGTCTGCTTCAGGTACCCCGAGCATGTCGGAAATGACGTTGATCGGCAATGGATAGGCATAGTCCTTGACGAGGTCCATCTCGCCTTGAGCCTGCACCCGATCAAGCAATTCGTCAGCAATCTCCTGTACGCGAGGGCGCAAGCTTTCCATATATCTGGGCGTGAAGACTCTGGACACCAACCTGCGCAGCCGGCGATGATCGGGTTCATCGACAGAGAGCATGGATTTTCCGGTAAAGAAGGTAGGGGGAGCGGATGGATCCGCATTGACGCCAATTGATTGTCTGATGTCGCTGTGGCCGTCGATGGTGCTCGCATCTACAGTAAAGCGGGCATGATCCTTGAGTATCTGCGCCGCCTCTTCCATACGCGTGACCATCCAGGCTTGGCGGTCGGTTCCACCCATCGGAAACGGGATAGAAATAATGGGTCCCATAGCCCGCATCTGCGCGAATACCGAAAACGGGTTTTCATCGCTTTCACCGCTAAACAGGCTGAGTGCCGCCTTCTTGGATACGCTTTGATCCGAATTATTCATGATAACCATCCTTTCTCAAGAACCCTTTGCTTTTTTAAAAAAACGGGGATTGAGCTTTCAAAGTCACATGTCTGGATGCCGAATTCAAGATAGAGAACCACGCAGCCCGTCCAGAAACAACCTCAGCGGCGGAATCAATACAGCGTTTTCACTTTCTTACATTGTCAATTGCCTCTGCAACAAAGTATAATGTCACTGAGTGACAAATGTCAATGAAGGAAGAAATGATATGGATAACATAGAATCTTTACAATACGAGGAAACACAGCAAGCGGGCTTGCGGGAGCGTAAGAAGCGTCAGGCTCAAGCAGCGATTGAAGAAGCAGCACTCCGGCTCTTTCAGCAAAAGGGTTACGAACAAACCTCTATCCAGGATATTGCCGATGCGGTCACGATGTCTCCACGCACCTTCTTTCGCTATTTTGCGTCCAAAGAGGAGATTCTCTCCGGGCTCATTCGTACAATACAGCGTGATGGTATCCGCTCCCTCTATCACGTTGAGTCAACGGCATCGCCGCATAATGCGCTGCGGGAGCTCTTTGGCTGTCTGGCCAGCCGGTATCAGCAGCAGCGTTCCGGTCTTTTAATCCGATATCAGATCGCAATGCAGACCCCTTCGATCGCATCCTTGTTTCTGTATGCCCTGCTGGAAACAGAGCCTGCCATCTGTGACGCGCTTTGCTCCCGCCTCGAACCTGCGGCAGACCGCAATGAGATGCGCTTCCTGGTGGCCATCTATATGGCTTCATTGCGTGTCGCCATAGGGGAGTGGCTGGAATATGAGGACAAGCTTGATCTTGTCTCCCGGCTGTACAAGCATCTTGACTACTTTTTGACCATACCCCTTGGGAACAAACAAATGAAATGATGTGAATGATTTATCACCTTAACGATCAATGAGCGGCCGGCCGCTCCTGATCGGGCAGGAAGCATGCTTACACTAACCTCGGACAAACGGGCAGCGAGCGAGCAGCCTTCGGGCATGGCGGTGATCAGCAGCGACTGTCCCGGTCCGGGGTCCTTACGGAGCAAATCGTACATGTGCAGAACTCGCAGAATATAGGACAATAGGTTCCAAACAAAAAAAACTTGCCCCGATAGAACTATCGAAGCAAGTTTTTTATCGTTAACGGCACACACTCTAATAAACCTTTTGGGTTTATTTTTTCTTGCTCTGCGCGATCCGCTCATCCAGCTCATTTAAGTAAGTCCAACGATCCATCAAGTGCTCCAGCTTGGCTTCCAGCTCCTGCCGCTGGGCAATCAGCAGCTGCAGCTGGGCCGAATCGCTGGACGCCGCTTCCATCTTGTCCGTTGTAGCTTCCAGCTCCAGCTCCGCTTTCGCGATATCCTCGTCGATTGTTTCGAACTCCCGCTGCTCCTTGAACGACATCTTGAGCGGCCGTCCGGAACCTCCCTCCTGGGAGGATTCATTTGCCGGGCTGCCGCCCTTGTCAGGCACCGGCTGCCCGCCGATCTTCGCGTCCTCTCCATCCGAACCGCTGCCGCGTCTTGCGCTTCCCTCCGCGGATACTCCGCCGCTGCGGCCAGTCCCCGTTCCGCCAGCCGCCGCGGCGACCTGCTCGTAATCGGAGAAATTGCCGACATGCTGGGTAATGACGCCGTCACCCTCAAAGGCAAAGATGCGGTCGACGGTGCGGTCCAGGAAATACCGGTCATGGGAGACCACGAACACAACACCGGGAAAGTCATCCAGATAATCCTCCAGCACGGTTAAGGTGCTGATATCCAGATCATTGGTCGGCTCATCAAGCAGCAGCACATTGGGCGCTTCCATCAGCACGCGCAGCAGCTGCAGCCTCCGCTTCTCTCCGCCCGAGAGCTTGGCGATCGGCGTCCACTGCTGGGTGGGAGGAAAGAGAAACCGCTCCAGCATCTGCGACGCGCTTACGGTTGAACCATCCCCTGTCGTCACGCGTTCCGCGCTTTCGCGGATATACTCGATGACGCGCAGCTGATCGTTCATCTCCTCCCGCTCCTGCGAGAATACGCCGAGCCGAACCGTGGCTCCCAGCGATACCGCTCCGCTATCCGGCTCAAGCTTGCCGGCAATCAGCTTCAGCAGCGTCGACTTGCCGAGCCCGTTGCGGCCCACAATTCCCACCCGGTCCTCCGGAACGGCAATATAACTGAAGTCGCGAATCACTGTCCTGCCTTCGAACGATTTGTTCAGCTTCTCCAGCTCGATAATTTTCTTGCCCAGCCGCGAGGACGCGACGGACACCTCAAGCTTGCCATTCGCTTTCTCCGGCGCAGCATCCTGCAGTGCTTCGAAGCGCTGAATGCGCGCCTGCTGCTTGGTCGAGCGGGCCTTGGCACCCCGGCGCATCCATGCCAGCTCATTGCGCAGCAGATTTTTCCGTTTGGATTCCGTCGCCGCCTCCCGCTCCTCGCGGTCGAGCTTCAGCTCCAGAAATTGGCTGTAATTGGCCGTGTAGAAGTACGCCTTGCCCCGGTCAAGCTCCAGCGTCCGGTTGCTGACACGGTCAAGGAAATACCGGTCATGGGTAATCATCAAGAGAGCGCCCTTGCGCTTCTGAAGCATGCCCTCCAGCCAGGCAACGGATTCGTTGTCGATGTGGTTGGTCGGCTCATCCAGCAGCAGCACATCGGCAGGCTGCACAAGAGCGGCCGCCATGGCGACGCGTTTGCGCTGACCGCCGGACAAGGTGCCCAGCCGCACATCGAACCTCGCAATGCCAAGCTTCGTCAGCGCAGTCTTCGCTTCGCTCTCCAGCGTCCATGCATCCAGCTCATCCATCCGCTGGTTGGCCCGTACCAGCTGCTCCTGCAGGCCGCTGTCTCCGGGCATCTGCTCCAGCGCATGAAGCGCCTGGATCGAAGCGCGGACGGCGCGCATCTGCTCCGAATCGCCGCTCAGCACATGCTCCAGCACGGTAAGCTCCGGATCGAATACCGGGTTCTGCGAGAGCATCTGCACAGTAGCCCCGCCGGCAACAAGAATAGAGCCCGAATCAGGGGGCTCTATTCCTGCAACAACATTCAGAAAAGTTGACTTGCCGGTGCCGTTCACACCGATAATCCCGATCTTGTCGCCTGTCTCAACGCCAAACGACACATCATCAAACAATATTTTCTCACCATAGCTTTTGGCAATGTGATCAATCGTTAATACATGCATACCTTAATCCCGCCTAACATGGAGTCGATCGCAAAGAATTCACGCATGTGCATTCCCTGTCCTCTATCCACTTTAAACGATAAGCTAAGCTTCAATCAAATCTTTCTTTGAATAGGCGGCTGCGGACTGCTCCGCCTTGAAGGCAATCGCGGCCATCGTACGCACCGCTTCCACCGGATAAATGCCTGAAGCCGTCTCCCCGGAGAGCATCACCGCATCGGTTCCGTCCCATACCGCATTGGCTACGTCGCAAGCCTCAGCGCGTGTCGGACGCGGTTGGCTTTGCATGGATTCCAGCATTTGCGTCGCCGTAATGACGAACTTGTCCGCTTTGTTGCAAGCGCTGATCATCAGCTTCTGGGCAACCGGAACATCCTCGAGCGGAATCTCCACGCCCAGATCGCCGCGCGCCACCATAATCCCGTCGGAAGCCTCGATAATGGCCTGCAGCTCCTCAAGCCCTTCCTGGTTTTCGATTTTGGAGACGATCTGAATATGTCCGGCGCCCTGCTCAGCCAGCATCCGCTTCACCTCAAGCACATCCTCGGCGCGGCGCACGAAGGACATGGCGATCATTTCCACATTCATTTCAACGCCGAACCGGATATGCAGCTTGTCACGTTCCGTTACGCCCGGCAGACTTGTGCGGATACCCGGCAAGTTGACGCCCTTGCGGGATTTGATGATGCCGCCATTCTTGATGACGCATTCGACCTCAGAGCCTTCAACGGAGACAACCCGCAGCTCAATCAGACCGTCGTCAATCATAATGCGCGAGCCCGGCGTCACATCCTGCGTCAAATCATACGAGACGGAGATCCGTTTGTCCGTGCCGGTGATCTGTTCTGTCGTCAAGGTCAGCGTTTCTCCGGTCTTCAGCAGATAGGAAGGCTCCTGCAGCAAGCCTGTGCGGATTTCCGGTCCTTTGATATCCAGCATCGTGGCGATCGGCATATTCAATTTCCGGGCAACCGAGCGCACTCTCTCAATACGTTCGCGGTGATCGTTCAGCTCGCCATGAGCCAAATTCAGCCTGGCAATGTTCATGCCCGCTTGAATCATCTCTTCCAGAAGCTCATCGGTATTGCAAGCCGGTCCCATTGTACATACAATTGTTGTTTTTTTCATCCGTGTCACTCTCTCTCCTTGTATATATCTCTATTCTTCTATTATAGAAGAACCCTTGCGGCAAGAGGACTCACTATAGTACAGTAATTGTATTATAGTATGACAGAAACCGGTGATAAGCATGTTCCACATCTTTGAGATCTCACAGGACCGGGGAATTCCGGCAAGAGAGAGAAGGCCGATCGGCAGTGACTGCTACACGCTGATCTGGGTGCGCTTCGGGCAATGCAACTATGAATACAGGGGCAGCATCGCGCTTTGCCGCAAGAACGAGCTGCTGCTGATCCCCGCAGGCGTGCCCGCCGCCGAGCTGCGCGGAGCCGGCGGTATTCGCGAGAGCATCACCGTCAGGTTCAGTCCGGCCAGCAGCGGGGCAGCAGGCCTGCTTCCCCTGCTCGCGCGGAGGGAGCCGCTGCGCTGGATGACGCATATGCCGGAGCTGCTGCTGGATAAGCTGCTCCAGCTGGCCGAGCATTGGAGCGAGCGCGATCCTTATTTTAGCGTGATGTGCGGCGCATTGCTGACCGAGCTGATCGTGACCGTCAACCGCGAAGTCGATGAAGGGGAGCAGGCTCCCTCCTCCATCCGGCATATTGAACGTATGAAGCATTATATTGAAGATCAGTACCGCAGCCATATTACCAAGGTCGAATTGGGTGCCTGCATCGGCGTCAGTCCCAATTATGCGGCGGCATTGTTCCGCAAAATGACGGGGCTGACAATTAGCGAATATGTCCACCTCAAGCGGATGAAAACCGCCCAGTATATGCTGCTGCACTCGCAGCTGTCGGTGCAGGATATCTCCGAGCATCTGGGCTACAGCGATCCTTCTTATTTTAACCGCGTGTTCAAACGGATCGTCGGCAAGCTGCCCTCCGTGCTCCTCGCCGAGCGGGATGGGACAGGAAGAGAATAATATCTCAAGGAGGACGAGTACTTGAAAAACAAACCGAACATCCTGCTGATTACAAGCGATCAGCAGCATTGGAACACGCTCGGAGCCTTTAACCATGAAATTTCCACTCCCAATCTGGATCGGCTGATCAGAGAGGGCACTACCTTCAAGAACGCCTATTGCCCCAACCCGACCTGCACCCCGAGCCGCGCCTCCATCCTGACCGGCAAATACCCGAGCCAGCATGGAGCATGGACTTTGGGAACGAAGCTCCCGGAGGATCAGGATACGATCACGAATAACCTGGGCAAGGCAGGATATAAAACAGGGCTGATCGGCAAGGCTCATTTTCAGCCGCTCGTTTCCACCGAGGACTATCCGTCCGTGGAATCATACCCGCTCATGCATAATCAGGAATTCTGGAAGCAATTCAACGGCCCCTTCTACGGCTTCGACCATGTGGAGCTGACGCGGAATCATACCAACGAGGCCCATGCAGGGCAGCATTACGCCCTCTGGCTGGAGCAGCAGGGCTGCGCCAACTGGCGGGACTATTTCCTGCCCCCAACCGGAACGATGGATTCCTCCATTACCTACAAATGGCCGATTCCGGAGGAGTACCACTACAATACTTGGATTGCGGAGCGCACGATTGCCAGGCTGGAGCAGCATGCCGGAAGCGACGAGAGCTTCTTCCTCTGGTCCAGCTTCTTCGATCCCCATCCGGAATACCTTGTTCCGGAGCCGTGGGATACTCTGTATGACCCTGACAAGCTGACGATCCCGTCTATTTATCCCGGCGAGCATGACCGCAACCCTCCTCATTTTGCCAAAACCCAGGAGGAAGCGCCCGACTTCTCGGACCTTCGCGAAACCGGCTTCGGCATTCACGGCTATCGCTCCCATCTTCATTATGGATACGGGACGGATTTTCCATTAACGGATGCGCATCGCAAAAAGCTGGTGGCTGTCTATTACGGGATGATCAGCATGATGGACAAATACATCGGGCGCATTCTGGATAAACTGGATGAGCTTGGGCTCACCGACAATACGATTGTTGTCTTCACCACGGACCATGGACATTTCTTCGGCCAGCACGGCCTGCAGTTCAAGGGCGGATTTCATTATGAGGATCTGATCAAGCTTCCGTTCATCGTCCGATATCCCGGCCATGTACCTGCAGGGCAAACCTCCCAAGCCATACAGTCGCTGGTCGACCTCGCCCCTACTTTCCTGTCCTTCAGCGGACTTGCGGTTCCTCTCCCCATGACAGGAGTCGATCAGCGGGAGGTGTGGCTCGGCCAGCAGGCAAAAGCGAGAGACCATGCTATCGTGGAGTTCCGGCATGAACCTACCACCATTCATCAGAAAACCTATATCAATGAGCGCTACAAAATAACCGTTTATTACAATCAGACTTACGGCGAGCTGTTTGACCTGAAGGAGGATCCCGGAGAAATTCATAATCTGTGGAATGAACCGGAGCATGAAGCCTTGAAGCAGCAGCTGCTGCTCCAATATATATGGGCCGAGCTTGGCAAGGAGCCGCTGGCCATGCAGAGGATCGCCCATGCCTAGAAGACCTGCGATAAGCCGGCGGAGCAGGCGAATATATTCTGCAATAAGCATCCGCCTTTTGTATCCGCGCGCGGCATCAAGCCGGCATCTAAGGTGTATTTGATATTTGATAGCAGCCGCTAAACGACGTATTGGCCTGATTCAAAAAAATTCCCGTATCCAGGATGGCGGTCATCCGCTGAAGCAGCGGAAAGCTTGCCATCCGGTACGGGAATTTTGCTTGTCATTACAGCTTAAAGCGGTGGGCCAGCTCCTGCATTTCCTTGGACATGCCGCTTAGTGATTCAGCGGAAGCGCCAATCTCCTCCATTGCGGCCAACTGCTTCTCCGTAGAATCGGAAATGCCGTGAGCGAGTGTATTGCTTTGCTCCGATATACGGTCTATTTCCTGCAGCGAGGCGGCAATTTCCTGCGAGCTCGCGGACATCTGCTCTGCGGCGGCCGAGCTCTCCTGCACCTGATCCACAACACTTTGCGTCGCATCCAGAATCCGCGTCAACGCTTCGCTGGTATGCTGGATCGACCTTGTTCCCTCCCGGACTTCCCGCTCGCCCTTCTCCATCGCAACGCCCGCTTGTCCGATATCGCCCTGGATCGTTTGAATCAACTCCGCGACCTGCTGCGCCGATTCCTTGGAACGCTCGGCCAGCTTCTTGACCTCACCCGCCACGACCGCAAAGCCCTTGCCCTGCTCACCAGCGCGCGCCGCCTCTATGGAAGCGTTCAGCGAGAGCAAATTCGTCTGCGTCGACAAGTCGGTGATAACCTCAACGATCTCGCCGATCTGGTGCGAGCGCTCACCGAGCCTGGTCACGATGACAGCCAGCTCATCGACCGTCATATTCACAGCTGCCATCTGCTCCGTGCTTTGCTCCAGAAGCAGATTGCCCTGCCGGGCCTCTTCCAGCGTCAAGGTCGAAGACTCGAATGCCGCGGCAGAGGTTGAGGCCACACGCTGAATGCCTGATGCCATCTCTTCCATCGCCATCGAGCTCTCCTTGATGCTTCGCGCCTGCATTTCGCTGCTTGTCGCGCTTCTTAGCACCGACTCGGCAATATGATCCGTCGCCTGTGTCGTCTGCTCAATCGCATCGCTTAATTCGCGGGAGGAAGCCGACAAAGAATCCGAGCCCTTCAGCAGCCCCGAAGCCAGCTGCCGCAGATTGGTATACATCGCCTCGAACGATGAAGCAAGCTCACCCAGCTCGTCTTTGTTGCCTACCTTCAGGTCTGCTGTCCGCAAATCTCCGGTTGAGAATACTCTGGCCTGTGCAGCGAGCTTTCGAACCGGCCGGGAGATATGGCGGGCAAACAGTGTCATGACAACAACGCCCGCTACCCAGCAGCACAGCAGCGTAATAATAATCGTATCGCGGATATGCTTTTGGCCGCTGTTATAATCCTGCATATAAGACCCTGCCGCAATAATCCAGCCCCATTCGGGACTTGCCTCGGCGTAGACGATTTTCTCCGCTTCCTTGGCAGAATTCGGGAGCGGCCACAAGAAGGTCGAGAATCCTCCGCCGCTCAGTCCCTTCTGGATCATATCTTTTATGTAAAAGAATCCGTCGCTCGTTTGCTTCTCGGCTATATTCTGGCCTTCCAGCAGGGGATGCGCCAATAAGTCCCCGTTCTCATTAAGCACGAAGAAATAACCGTTCTCCCCCATATCGATATTGGCGTTAATCGGCCGCGTATCGCCTTCCTTCGGCCCCAGCAGCAGCTGCTTCATGTTCTCCTCAGCTTCTTCCTGCGTCATGCCGCCTTGTTTCACCTGCTGTGACAAGGCCTCCGTCATTTCAATAGCCATGTGGACGCTATTGCTCAGGTTTTTTTTAATCAACAGATCCGCTTCCTTGAACGAAACCTGATAACTGATAATGCCCAGCACAAGAACAGGAGTCAGCAGGAGCAGCAGCGAAACCAGAATTAATTTGACCCGAATCGATAAATTCCTTTTTTTCTTTATCGGAATCATGATATTCTCCTCCTAATGGACGGTATATAGATCTCATGTCCTATATATTACTATTTATTTCGATTAATTTCGATATTTTTCGCTATAATTTGGTTAGAAACCATATTATTTTATACTGCCTTGGCGGGAATGCGGGAACAAGCTGCGGCTTCTCATGAAAAACGGCTTGAAAAGCGCAGGCTCAGCTGCATCTTTCAAACCGTTTTTTTAGAATATTAAATAATTAATTCACGGAGGTCGCCCACAATCCGGACAGGCTTATGAATGGCGTCCTCAGGATTACCGCCTCTCCGGTTGAGCCATATCGCGCGCCAGCCGGCAGCAGTTGAAGCTGTGACATCATTCACCCAGGCATCGCCGATGTACAGGCAGTTTGCCGGAGGCTGACCGATGATACGGCTGATATGATGAAATACCTCCGGGTCCGGCTTCGCGATTCCCAGTGCATCGGACACAAAGATCCGATCCTCCGGGATCATAAGATCCAGCCCTAATGCCCGGATTTTGCCCCATTGATGCCCGTAAGGCCCATTGGTCATAATGCCCGTATCGATTCCCTTCTGCTGCAGGGCTCCGATAAGTTCCGCCGCTCCGTTGGACAGGCTGATATGTTGCTGCCGGTGTTCATAGTCTCTCTGCAGCAGCGAAGCTTGCTCATTATCCAGTCCGAGCCCCAGCTCATCGAAGGCAAGGGTCAGCCGCTGAATTCTTACATCCTCAAGGCTGAGCTCCCCCGCCTTGTACTTGTCCCATAGGCGGTCGCTGTAATGACGTACCCTGCGAAATAAAGTTTCCGCTGCTGATTCCTCCATTTCCAATTGCGGCAGCGTATGATGCACCGCATCGCGAAAAGGCTGCATCTGATCATACAGCGTATCATCAAGATCAAAGAACACCGCCTTGATCCCCCGTAAAGCTGTTTCCATTGCCTGTTCTCCTTCTTCATGCACTGACTGAGTACATTATACAGGACAAGGCAAGCCCGGCACCAATGGTACGGCAGGCCTGCCGGCAAACAGCGGAAACGGGTAAGTGCTGCCTCACTTATTCATTCAAGTAGGTGGTGACCTTGCCTTGGATAGCGCCTGCGGTTTCCTCCGCACTCTTCTGTCCCTTGAAGAATGGACCGGTCTCGCCTGCAATCAGCTCGGCGATTTTGCTGTCTGTTTCCTGAACAGCATTAATACCGGTCATGTAGCTCTCCAGCTTGTCGATTTCCTCATCTGTCGGCGGTTCAATCACAATCGATTGTCCGTCCAGCGTCTTCTTGCTCGTGGCACCGGTGTTTTCCTGCTGCTTGAGCGCCTCCTGAAGGCCGTGGAATGCCTTCTTGCTTACGGGCATACCTCTCATGCCGCTCCTTGAGCTGTTGGATTGAATTTCATCAGACAGTATGAATTTCAAAAATTCCCACGCCGCCTCCTTGTTGGGCGACTTGTCATTAATCGAGAGGGTCAAATTAGAGCGGAAAGCATATCCGGGGGCTGCGCCCGGAGCTCTGTAAACCGCCCCCTCCGCACCCAGCATCACTTGAGGAATCGTGATGAGATCGCTCAAATACCGGAAGGGATAGGGCAAAAACAAATTCAAATTGGTCCCCGCATCCGGGGCGACCATACCATCATCAACCATCTGCTTCGCCTGCTTGAGCAAATGGATGAATGCCTCCCCATCGAATGAGGCCTTCCTGGCCTCTTGATCGACGAACTGTCCGATGCCGGGGTTCAGCATCGTTTGCAGCAGCGTATCTGCCGGCATCTGGCTGATGGCCGAACCCCCTGACGGAACGAGCGGCTTGACCCGGTCGATAAATTGCTGCCAGCTCCAATCCTTGTCGCCCACATCGCTCTGTCCGATGGCCGAGCTGTCGCCGATCCACAGGTTGGTGAACTGCACCGAGGTTGGAATCGTCACATATTTACCGTTATATTTCAAGGTATCGAACACATTGGCATAGTAATCGTCCAGCTTAAAATCGGGATCGCTGTTCATCATTACGCCGATATCGGCGAGCATATTCTTGTCTGCGTATTTCTTATAAGGCAAATAGTTCGTAACCAGCATATCCGGACCTTTGCCGCTGGCCAGCTCCGTCGTGACCGTCGATACGAATTTATCCATATCCCGCTGAATCTGCGCTGATGCGCCTGCGGCGGTTTTATCGCCCGGCATCGCGACATACTCTTTGAAATTTACCTCGATTCCCGGATGGGAAGCTTCGAATGCCGCTTTCAGCGAGTCAAAAAAAGGCTCATTCGACTGGACGGCGATCGTCAGAACAATGGGGTCCGCCGATACCGGTCCCGTTGTGTCCCCGGCGGGTATCGTCGGTTCATTATTCGCTGTACTGCATGCTGCTGTCAGAAGCGGGAGCAGCAGCACAACCAAACTCATGGCAAGTTTTCGCAAGGTTATAACCATTGGACTGGACATCCTGAATTACCACTCCTTCTTATTCGTTATAATTTGGTGATGCCCGGTAACACTTAGTAACCATCCCCATAAAATGATCGGATCGTGAGGGGATATTATGATATCAATATTCGCCTGCCTGGCTGCAGCGAGCATAACCAGGTGCGCTGCCAGAATGTAAAGGAAGATTCGAACGGCCATGCTGCCGCTGCCGAGTCCGGCAGATCTCCATAATTTGATTCCGATCCATGTAAAAGGCAAGCCTGCCAGCAGACCGGCTGCTGCAAGGCCGCTAACCAGTTCATTGACCCGCTGCCGCATCAGCGTCTGCCCATCGTGCGAGGCCGCTCCCGCCTGATTGGCAACAGCCAGAAACCGCTGGCCGACCAAATCCCGAAAGAACGATAAATCGATCCAGCGGTCGGGAATCATTTCAGCCGGCAGATAGAGGGGATAACGGATCAGCAGCCACATCATGCCGATACCTGCTGCCAGAGCTAAAACAATCAAGGTTCTTCCAAGCAGCCATAAACGGTTGCTCCGCAGCACATCCATCCAATCGTCCTTGGCCAATGACGCTTGAATTCGCCTGTAAGCCTGGCTCAGCTGGAGAATCAGGACCCTCGCGGCAGCAGCCATGGCTCCAACTCCTGCAGCAAACAGCAGGAGCTGTGTTTTTTGCGCAATCCACCGATGCTCCTGCACGTCACTGTCGATCACAAAGGAATCGGATCGGCTGCCTGCTGCTGCAAGAAGCTGTCTAATCCTGTCTTCGTCGGCGATCCAGGACCCGCTGTCAGCAGCAATGCGCATCTCTTGTATGGAAAGCCCCGGGTAAAGGTCAAGCAGGGTGGTAACCGGTACGATTATGTCCGGTCTGCTGTCATTCGTCATACTGCGCAGCAGTGAAGAGGACTCCTCAAACACACCGACGATATGGAATGCAGTACCGCCGATCTCAACGCTTTTCCCTGTTACATCGGTAGAGCGGAAGAGCATCTCCGCCATTTCCGTACCAAGCACCGCCACTCTGCTGTGCCCCGTTAGGGCTGTTTCCGTAACCGGACTGCCGGATCTGATCCATCTCTGCGTGAACAGGCCGTCATCCTCGCTGACGCCAATCACATCTCCGGTCACCGACACTTGCCCATAGGCAATCGTATCGGATCTGCTTGCCGACCAGGATGAAGGCAAAGGCGCCCAGGCAGCGGCGATGCGCTCCATTTGCCGAAGCGTCCATCCGGCGGAGCCCGTTGGATCGGCAGAAGCCGCTGAAGCGGATTCGGGATTAACCCGAACAGTTAACCTGTCAAGCTTCTGTGTTCCGTTTGCCTCTTCCCAGCTGCGGATTATGGCAGTGGATAATCCCGCACCTGACATCAGGAGCAGCACTCCTGCAAAAACAATCCAAGAAGCCAAGCGTGTACGGCGCATCGCGTGGGCCTCCTTTCCATAGTCATCCCGCATAGCCCTTCGCTCTGCGGTCCGCGGGCTACTCCGCAGCAAGCACCCTGTCGCCGTCTGCCACTGGCTTACTGCTCGATACGACTACTTGGTCCCGGGGAGTGATTCCTTTGACCACGATTGTCTTTGTTTCATCCTGATCTCCGGTTTCCACAGCTGCCTGCTGCAGGAAGTATTCGCTGCCAAGCGGACCGTTTCGTTCCTTCAGCAGCAGCACAAATTCTCCGTCGGCATCCTCGCGAATAGCACCGCTGGGCAGAAGCATGGCGGACGGCTGCATCTTCTTCACAAGCGTCCATTCTCCGGTTTCTCCACCCTTCAGCCGCTCGTCCTTCAATGTGAGGACAACTTCCTTCCTGCCGCTCGCGGGCTCTGCGGCAGATCCGGCCGTTCCGTCCCCGGAAACGGGGGGAGCACGGACAATCGCTACCTCTGCGGGAATACGCGCATTATCGAGCGATTCAAAGACAGCCTCCGCCTGATCGCCGACACTGATCCGGTCGGCTTGACTTGAATCGAGCAGAAGCGTAATGCGCTGGCCAGCGGCGGGATCGGCCAGCCGGACCGCCGCCATCCCTGCCTGAACTGCAGCGCCTCTGTCCGCATTCAGCTCAATGACAATTCCATCTATAGGAGCCTTGATGACGGAAGACTGCTGAAGGGAGTCCTCCTGGCGGGATATCTGCCTCTCCATCATCTCCAAATCAAGCTGCATGCTCTTGATGTCCAGCGAAATCGTTCGGATAAGCTGTCCATCCGAGCTTCTTTGGGCTTCGATATACTGCTCCTGAAGCTTCTCAAGCGCGATCTGCCGCTGCTCATACCGCGTCCGGTCGTCCTCCAGCGCCTCCCTGGCCGACTTGGTATCGAATGTGACAAGCGTCTGCCCGTTTTTGACCTGGTCGCCGGTCTGGACATAGACCTTACTGACCGGCCAGACCGAACTCGTATACAGATCATGAGTCTGCGCCGCTTCCACAGCTCCAGAGCCGGAAATCACATATTGAAGCGCACCTGGCGCCGCTTGCTGCAGCGTAACCTGCGGAACCGAGTAATTCAGCAGCGTGTTTGAGAACAGTGTAAGCAATGCAATGCCAACGATGAACAAGAAGATTACCTTGCGCAGGTATCGTTTGCCAGACCGTCCGGGCGATGCCGGGAGTGGACCGGCTGTTTCCGGCAGCTGCATATTGAACCTCCTTCGATTTTGCACGGGGCAAAATCATTACTCGTAAGCTTAACCCCCGCTTTGCCCGGCAAAACGTTGCAAGCATAGGTTTGAAAAACAACCCGGCGACAGAGGTTACCCTTTAATGCCGGACAGCTGGATGCCCTCCACCAGCTCCTTCTCCGCGTACAAGGCCAACAGGAGCATCGGCAGCATGTAAATAGTAGAAGCGGCGAATGCGATACCGCGTTCTTCCGCTCCAATGACGGACAGATAAACGGACAAGGGCTGCTTGATGGCATCCTGCAAAAAAATAAGCGGCTGCTCCACCATGTTCCAGTTGTCGACAAACGCGAGAATCGCAAGCGCCGCCATCCCGGGTCTGCACATGGGCACGATCACCCGCCTGAAGATGATCCAGTGTCCAGCCCCATCCACTCTGGCGGCTTCGGCATACGCATGGGGGATCGAGCTCATATACTGCCTGAGCAGAAATACACCAAATGCGCTGAATATTCCAGGAAGCACGATAGACGAGTATGAATTCAGCAGGCCCAGTCGGTCGGCAACGATGTAATTGGGTACAAGCGTGACCTGAAAAGGCATCAGCATCATCACAATGTACAGGAAGAACAGCGGTTCCCGGCCGCGGAAGCGGAAACGGGAGAACGCATACCCTGCAAGCGAGGCTATGGCGATTTGTCCGGCAATAATCGGCACGACGATTCTCAGCGAATTCCAGAACATAAACAGAAATTGCGGCTTCTCAATCAGAACGGTATAGTATTGCGACAATGTGATCCGGTCGGGTATGAACTGCATGCCCACAAATCTGTCTCCGCCCGAAGAGGAGTCATCCAGGACCGCTGCGCCGCCGGATATCGCGGAATAATGCGCGGAGATTTCATTTTCGGTCATCAGCGAATTCGTAAAGGTCAACAGCAGCGGAATCATGAATGCCACAACCACCGACGCCAGGAGAATCGTGCGCAGCATGGCCCCCCATCCGCCGGCCCATACCGCAATCCGACGCTTCCAGCGCTTTTGCCCCGCAATGATGATGATCCTATGACCAGCTGGGTCCGCCTCCAATTTCCCCACGTTCGCACCTCCTCTAACCGATCGATTTGCCAATGCGGCGTTCCGCCAGAAACAGCAGCAGCACGAGAAGCACAATGATTACTGCCATTAAGAACGCGGCGGAGGTTAGCTTCTGATAATCCAGTGATTTGAACATATTGTTCATGAAATGCTGCAGCATGTAAATGCTCTCATTCGGGTAATCTCCAGCGATCAGATACGTTTCCCGGAATACCTTGAACGAGTTGATGATCGACATGATGAAGACAAGGAACGTCGTCGGCGTCAGATACACAAGTGTAATGGATCTCCATTTTTTCCAGCTCCCCGCACCATCCATGGACGCCGCTTCATAGTAATCGACGGGAATGTTCTGAAGCCCCGCCAGAAACAGCACCATGTTGTAGCCGATGTTCTTCCATAAATAGACGACGATCACAACGGCCATCGCCGAGCCGCTTTCCATCCAATCGCGGGGTTCCAGCCCGTATCCGGCAAGGATGCCATTGAGGGAGCCGTTCAGATCGAACAGCATCTGCCAGACATACACAACCGAAGCGACAGGAACGACGAGCGGTATCAGAAATCCGATCCGCAGCCAGTTCCGGGCATATAACTTGCGGTTCAGGAGCATGGCAAGGCCCAGCGACAACAGCATATTAAGCGGAACGCTGATGCCTGTGAAGAGGAGCGTATTCCGGGCCGCCTGCCGGAAGACGGGATTAGCCAGCAGGTCAAGATAGTTCTGTATGCCGACGAAAGAACCGTCAATAGGACTGTCAAACAGCGAATAACGGAAGCCAACCATAAAGGGGAAGAGATAAAAGACCGAGAAGCCGATCAGACTGGGTGCCAGAAACAAATTGACCGCGACAAATTCCTTTATCCCCCGGCTCCGGCGCTGTGCCATAAGCAATCACCCCCTTTCCTGCTGCGACTACCCACAGCTTATCCGCCGTTTATGAAACAACCATGAAAAAACGGGGCCGCACGTGAAACTCACGCACAACCCCGCTGTTTGTTTGCTTATCCGGGCAAAATAACGGTGAACCGGCTGCCCTTGCCGTATTCACTTTCCGCCGTGATTCTTCCCCCGTGCGCTTTGGCAATCCATGCCGCAATCGACAAGCCGAGTCCCATTCCACCTGTACTGCGGGATCGTACCTTATCCGCCCGGTAGAAGCGCTCGAATATAAGCGGAAGCTCATCCGCGGGAATGCCGGTCCCGGTATCCGACACGGTCAGCTTCCAGCCCTCGCTGCCGCCCGCCTCCAGCCGGATCATGACTGTTCCCTCCTGCCTGTTGTATTTCAGCGCATTGTCCAGCAAAATGATCACAAGCTGCTTGACCCGAGCCTTGTCTCCATGAAAGCTGCTTGAAGCACCCGCTGCAAGCTTATCTTCAAAATACAGCCGTACCCCTGCGCCAAGCGCAAGCGGGCGCATCATTTCTACCGCTTCCGCCACAATCGCTCTTAGCTCGAACGGCTCGAGCAGCAGCTGCGGATATTCGGAATCGCTGCGGGACAATGTCAGCAGTCCCTCAACCAACTGAGTCATTCTGCTGATTTCCTCCTCCATCTTCTGCAGCACATCCTGTTGAAAAGGCGGCAATCTGTCCCTGTATTCCCCGATTACCTCCACAGACGAATGAAGGACGGCAAGCGGCGTCCGCAGCTCGTGGGAAGCGTCCGCCGAAAATTCCTGCTGCCGCTTATATGCCTGCCGGATCGGAATCATCGCCCGTCCTGCGAATACATAGCCGATTCCCGAAGCGATGACAAGCAGCCCCGCACCCAGAATGATCATAATCATCCGCATTTGATTGAGCACATATTGATTGCTCGTGACTTCCTTGCCCGTGAACAAATAGCCGTAATCCACCGTGCTCTTATCCAGCGGTACAAGCATCGTGGTGAAATCCCTGCCTTCCGGCGTATGATGATCCGTGAGCGCATTCAAACCGCCACTGGAAATATCTGTTTTGGACCATGCGAGAATGTCTTCCGTCGGTATGCTTCCATTCGTGCTCTGCTTATAAGAAGAAGTCAGAAGCTGTCCGCTGGAATCGACCATGATGCAGAATTCATCCAGCTCAAGAAAGCCCCAGTTGAATGCCACCGTCTTGGGATAAGTCAGTTGCAGCAGCTCCGGGATACTGAGACCCGTCTTGAGCGATACCCCTTCGAGCTGACCCGATACTTGTGTAAAAACCTGCTTCAGCTGCGTGGACACATTGTTCTTCAAGGTGTGGCTGAGCAGCAGGTAATAAGCCAGCGCTACAATGATGAGAATGATAGCGATAATGCCCCCGTAGCTGAGCGCCAGCATACTGCGTGTTTTCTGGAACATGGCAGCCCCCTGGTTAACATTTATTTGATCAGCCGAAAACCGAAGCCGCGGATGCTTTGAATTAATTTGGATTCATAGGGTCCGTCGATTTTTTTGCGCAACAGCTTGACGGTCGCGTCAACGGCGTTGGGCGTTATATCTGCGGACAAGCCCCACACTTGATCCATGATTTGCTGCCGGCTCAGCACCTGTCCGGCGTTCATCACCAAATAAGCGAGCAGCTGAAACTCCCGTCTGGTTAATGTAACCGGGATATCCTGACGGAGCACCTCGAAAGTCTGCATATTGACAACCAGGTCGCTGATCCGGTAAATTCCGCTGGTCCAATCCGTTTCTATTCGCCTCGCGAGCACCTGAATGCGTGCGAGCAGCTCTTCGAATGCGAAGGGCTTGACCAAATAATCATCAGCCCCGGACAGCAAGCCGCTTACCCGGTCCGGTACGGCGTCCCGTGCCGTTAGCATAAGAATCGGCGTATGCAAATTCCGGCTCCGCGCTTCCTGGCAGAGCTCCAGACCGGTTTTTCCCGGCAGCATCCAGTCCAGGATGAACAGATCATAGCGGGCGGCCTCCATATAGTCGAGAGCCATACCTCCATCCGTAACCCAATCAACCGAGTGAAGCTGCTTGGCAAGCTTGTACTCCACCAGAGGCCCAAGCCTGATATCGTCTTCAACCAGTAATATTCTCAAACGCTGCACTCCTCCCTTACGTCAGTCCATTCCATGCCTGGCTCCAGTATAATAGCCTGGCCCATAATAGGGACACAGACGCAATAACAAGATGGTCATGCCGGCCCAGGTCAGGCTCTTCTTGCACTCAGCTTACAGGAGAATACTGAAATTTATATGAAAAAAAGGCCCTCCCCTTCTACAAAATGCAGAAGACAGAGAGCCTGATCTATGGCGGCAATACGCTATATAACCTCGGGACGCGGAGAATCAAATTCGACTTTGTCGCTGCCCGTGGCAGAAAGCGGAATGCTGAGCATGCGCATGACGTCCATGGAGCGGAGCATAGGATGCAGCGGCGAGAGCTCTACCCCATCCTTTTTCAGCCATTTATCCATATCCTCCTGCTCCAGAATTGCGGGCATAAGCTCCTGATATGGAGAAACAAGGGCGTTGGCACGGGTCATGAGCAGGGTGCAGGTGCGCATCTCCCCACCGGAGGCTGAGCGGAATACATCATACAGACCAGCGATCCCGAATGTCCCGCTGCGCATCGATATTTTGACTCTTTCCGTCTCCTTGCCAACCGTTCTGCTCAGGTAGAAGCCATTGCATGGAATGACGCAGCGCTGTTTCTTCACAACACGGTCGAATATCGGCTTCCACAGCATGGTCCTGCTGTCCATCCATAACGAATCCTTGGCCCAGAAAGGCATCAGCCCCCAGCGGCACTCATCCATGACCCGGTTTTCCTTGTGCTCGAATATGGCGGAAAGCGATTCTGTCGGTCTGATTTCACGGCGGTTTGCCGTATGGTAAATCACCTGATCGATTTGAAAGCGATCCGTCAGTTCAGAAGCGTCAGCCATAATGGAAATAGATTGGCACATGCAAAATCACCTACCTCTTCATGTTTTGACTAGTATTTGCCTATATCCCCCATTCCATGTACGAAAACATGAAAATTTGCTGTATCGCACAAAAGAATTCTTCATGTTTCAAAAGTTCGGTCGATATAATAAAGGACAACTATTGAAGGCATGCAAAGGTTTGAAGCAGTTATTGGCGGGGGTGGGCAGTGATGAATTCTCCATACGGCAAGCGAGGATCAACGTTCATTTTACTACTCGGTTTGGGGCTGATGATGTTTTTATGGCGGGGTGATGCGGCCAGCGCCGCCGGCGATTCTGCGGCCACTATCCAAGACTATGAGAAGAAGCTGGGAGCCGCGATGCTCCGGAAACCTGCCGCATACAGCATCGTTTATACGGGCGGCACCTTGACAATGGATCAGCTGGAGAGCATCCTCCAACGGATTCACAATGCGAACGATTATCTTCACTACAGCACCAGGCAATACCGGTACGCCGCCTCAACCGACGGCCGCAAGACAACCGTAGGCTATACGTTTGAATATTGGGAAACCCAGGCCCAGTCCAATCAGGTGAGCTTGAAGGTCAAGGAGGTTCTGGGCAAAATCATTACCCGGAATATGAATGATTTTCAGAAGGAAAAAGCGATCCACGACTGGATCGAATCCAATCTGTCCTATGATACGACACTCAGGCAGTACTCCGCGTACGCCGGTCTGTTTGGCAATAAGAAGACAGTCTGCCAGGGCTATGCGCTGCTCGCGTTCAAGATGCTGTCGCAGGCGGGCATTGAGAATAAAATTATCGAAGGGAATGCGGGGGGTCAACTGCATACGTGGAATCTGGTCAAGCTGGACGGGAAATGGTACCATCTGGACACCACATGGAATGACCCGGTTCCGGATAAGCCCGGACGAATTATGTATGATTATTACAACCTGACGGATGCTCAAATGAAAGCCTCGCACACCTGGAACAAATCCGCCTCCTATCCGGCTGCCGTTACTTTGTTCGAAACCACACTCGAAGCGAAAAGGAAATCGGATGCCGGCAATGCGGCTTTCTATCAAAATCTGAAAAAAACGCTGGGCCTGCATTATATGGAAGCCGCCCATACAGCCGTTAATGCCGCCGATCTATCGGGCTTTATCGCGAATGCCATCAAAGCAAATCAGAACAGCTTCACTATTCGCTATCCGAACAAACGAACGCTCGCCGCCGACATCAAGAAGGCGTTCAACGGTACGAACAACATCTCCAGGTATAGTTATTCATACTCCGACTATACAAGAAGTCCTTCAAGCGCGGATGTTCTGGTTACCGTCACTCTGACCAGAAGGAAATAACCGGAAATGACAGGAGACTGATGGATTCACAGCTTCAACGCGAGCACCAGCGCCCAATCCACCCATGCGATTACCAGGAATACAGCGGCGGGCTGCTTTTGCCCTGCTGTATATAAGGCCGCTGCCGCCAGTGTGAATACGATAATCTGAAGCGCGGCGCGCAGCGGCGGAGTGACAGGAATGGATGCTTTGGGGGCGATGAACAATCCCCACAGGATGGCAACCGCCAGCGGAGCGCCGATCCCCGCAACGATTTTCACGAGTATCCCTTTGTCGATATGAAAGCCCCAATATCCGAATGCGGCCAGAGCACCCAGCTCTACCAGGAACGCCACAAGCAGCAGTACAGATTGAATAATGATCATAAGAGCAGCCTTCTTTCATTTGAGATGGACGTTTGTTGGCACAGGTTTAATAACCATTGGTAATAATATAACCAATGGTTATTAAACCGTCAATAACTTTCTGCCGGCTGCCTCGGTCTGAAGACCGAGAAGAAATCATCCTAAAGCATATTTTTCAATAAAGATATCTATGGTACGATCTAGGAAGCCTAATAAAACGAACGGAGGAAAAGATTATGTCTAAAAAAGCACCACTCGGCGCACTGCTCGTTCTGGTCGGAATATTCCTGTTCACAAGCCGGGACAACGTCATGGGACCAGGCAAGGTCATGGCTTACTTCTGGCCAAGTTTATTCGTTATTCCGCTTGGGCTGCTGTTTCACTGGATGTATTTCTATGCGACAGAGCGCAGGGGGATCGGCTTGCTAATTCCGGGAGGCATTTTGTTCGGGGCCGGCATCGTCTGCCAGATCTCCATGCTGTTCGACGGCTGGGCTTATATGTGGCCGGGCTTCCCGCTGGCTGTAGCGTTCGGACTGTTTGAATTCTACTGGTTCGGCAAAAGAAACCGCTGGATGCTTGTGCCGGTTTTCATTCTCGGGAGCGCCTCCATCATCTTCTTTGTCGCCTTCACGCTGGGAACAATCTTCAGCTTTCACTTCATTGGACAAACGACAGCGGCTGTCGCCCTGGTTGTAGCCGGTGTTCTGTTGATGCTGAAAAAAAAATCCGACGACAACTCCACCTATTGAAGCTTGCCGGCTCGTGATTATTTGAAAAACCGGGTGCCTGCCGCCCTGTCGATTAATCAAGAAGAAACGGCTTCGCCGTCCTTTCGCGGCACAACAAGTTTCTTTCCTCGGAAATAGAAGCAAAGTATGGGGAATTCTAACCTTTCTGATATCTCGACGAAAAGAGACTGCTCCGGAATGTCATTCTCATGACACCCTGGAGCAGTCCCTTTTTTTGTTTCAATCCTCGATTCAATCATTCAGCTCTGCAATCGCTTCTGCTTTCTCGCTGCTGGCGACGACCAGCAGAACCGCAATCAAGCAGCCAATGATAAGTGAAACACCCATAGGACCTCTCCTCTTCGACATCGGATGTTCTATCCTATGTCAGTGAGTCTAGCAATATGAATAGTTTCACCATGCGAGAGAACAATTATACGCGGGTACCTACCACCGTTTGCCCGGCTTCCCTTTGAAATCAATATCGTCAAGCGTCCCGAGCCGCTCATAGGTCTCCTTATAAATCCGGATCAGGCTCTGCACCTTGTTGAATTCATTATCCTCCGGCCCATAGCCGTCCATATACATCCGCTGTATAATATCCTGAAAAAAAGCGATGCGCTCCTGCACCATCTCCTTCTCCAGCTGGAGGACCTCCTCAAAGCTGTGCGCTTCGATAAAATCAGTCTTCTCATCCCGCCCCGGCTGGGGGGAAGGCTTGGTGTATTCATCCGAGCCCTCCGGCCGCAGATCGATTGACGTTCGGAGCGCGGACAGCGTAATATTCTCACGGGCCAACAGCACATGAAAATCCTTGTTCTTCAGCAGATCCGTTACCACGATCGCGCACATTTCCTTATTTTGCAGCAGAATGCCGTCAAAAGGGTGCAGCGTCCACTCTTCATCGCGCATAAACAGAGTAAAGATAAATACAGTGCTCCCGTATTGATAATGGATATTAATAATGGAATCGTCTATCAGCTCAAAAGAAAAATCCAGCATCGGACTTCTCCCCCTTTATTCACATGGTATCTTGTCACTTATTCTACCAAAATGATCCACATAAATACAGCAGGGACAAAGGGGTAAAGGGAGAGAACCTCCGCCATCCGTTCCCGGTCAGCCGCACAAAAAAAGCTCGCCCTCAAGAGCCGGGCAAGCTGCAGTGAAAGTGGATCAACCGCGGCGGAAAGAAAGGATGAAGCGAGCTGCGCCGCCATCCGCAGAATGCGGTTTTGCCGCACTATTCAAGAAAGCTGCTCGCCTCTTTGGACGCAGCAATATCTTTGACGCCGCCTGGTACGGGCGCTTCCCCCTGAGACAGACCGAGACGGTCGCTTAGTTGGCCATTGATGGCTGTCATGCGTGTGGTGTAATCATTACAGCTGTCAATAATGCGGCGGTTCGACTGCTCCGAGGCATCCAGAGCCGCTACAAGGTCGCCAATCGCCTGATTGACGGATTCCATCGACATGGCAGGCTTGGACAAGAGCTCAGTCGTCTTCTCCGTCGTCGCCCTCAGCAGCTTGGCATTTTCCTTGAACTGCTCCTCTATCGTCCGGTTGGTGGCGTCCACCGCCGCAATGACCTTCTCCTGGTCATTAAGGGCGAGCGCTATCATCGCTGACACCGTGATCAGATTAACGGTCTTGTCGATGGCATTGCTCACGGAATCGATCAGCTTGTCGTTATTGTCGTTAATGATATCCGTTGCGGCAATCGCCTGATTATAGAGCATGATCATCTCGGTCATCGATTGAATCCGCGTGACGACCTTGCGGAGCCCGCGCTCCAGCTGCGGCTTGCGCGATTCGCGCGCAGGGTTGGCGATTTCCGCTTCAAATAGATGCTTGAGCTTGTTGCCAAATGCGATCTTGGTCTGGAGATTGTAAATCTCCGCGATCGCCAATTTCTTCAGCTGGCGCATATTGATAATATTTTCCTCCAGCGAATCCTTGCCGTCCCGCAGACCGGCGACGATCGTGTCGACATTGGTGCGGACGCTCTGGTATTTGTAGACATAATTTTTGAGCGGGCTCTTGCGCAGCAGCTTGCCGAAGAGGCTGACATTCTTGCTCTGCTGCAGGCTTTCGCATTCACTGCGCAGCTTCAAGATCATGTTCGATACTTCGGCGCGGTCGCCGGACATCAGGTCATTAACCGGACGGTCCAGCATTTTCAGCGTTTGCCCGGCCTTTTCCTGCGTTTTGGCTCCCAGCTTGCCAATCTCGTCCATCAGGGAGTCCAGCTCCAGCGTATCCGTATGAGCGACCTTCTGAATCAGCAGCGACGCTTCCTCAGCAACTTTCTGCTGGTCTTCTTTTTTTAACTCTACAAGTTGAGCAGCCATTCGTTAACCCCTCCTCTTATAATTCGGAACTGCTGTACCGCTGGTGAATGAGCTCTGCCTTGGTCTGAAGCTCAAGCAAATCCTTGTGCTCGATGGTGGAGACAATATCGGAAATTTTCGTATCCACTTCCTTAATGCCGTTAAGCAGCATCCTCCGGTTGCGGGTCTTGGCTTCGCCGCCCAAACGCAGAAAAGGATTCAAAATGCCGTTCAAATCTTTGAGAATCAGTCGCTTGACCGTATGGTTCACGTTGCTGTCCTTTAGCTCCTGCAGAAGCGGGATAATCCGCTGCAGTCTGGCGAACAGGGCGAGAGATTTCAGGACGATCTCATCGTCCAGCGCGTTCTTCTGGCCTTCGGATATAACCATATCCTCCAGTACCTCCAGGTACTCCACAACAGGGGCAAATTCGGGACTGATTTCCTGTCTATGTCCTCCACTTGCGGCAGCGGACTGATCAGATAAGGGTGACGGTGCGGACGCGCGCGGTTCCCCGGAGGACGGTTCACTGCCAGCCTGACGGACCGGGGGTTTGGAGGGAGAGTCGCCCGGCTTCAAGGAAGCATCAGGCAAAAATTCGGGAGAAATGGCGGGATTGTGGCTCCGCTTCTTCCTCTTGGGCAGCAGGCTGCCGATGATTGCGGCTATAACGGGAATGAGCAGCGACGCCAGCTCCGGAACGAGCGGACTGGTTACAACAGCTGCGACGTAACCGATCGCTGCAGCAATAAGCATATTGGATCTGAAAAGCATATACCGTAAACCCCCTTCGATAAGGACTGGCTTATCTATATTGTAGAAATACAGTGGAACGCTGTCAACAAAGCAGGCTTCCTGTAAAATATTACACCTGCTTATCGCGTCCTTTCGCGGTCATGTTCCTTGAGATCTTACAGACATTCATAGAAGTGAAACTTCTAAATGCTGTCAAGCCAAGAGAACCGGCTGATGCGGTCCTTTGCACAGCAGGCTTCATCCTCTCAGAAATAAAAGCAGCGTATAGACAGGATTTATTCTATTTTATATTTGCATAAGAAAGAAGAAACGGCTCATCCCGTCCTTGCGGGCAGGTTCGTTTTTTCCCATAAAGATATCCAGAATAGCAGCAGCCAAATGTCATTCTTTCTGAATATGCAAAAAAGCCGCCGACTGCATCACACAGTCAGCGGCTTTCTCAGAATCAGTGGCATCCCTTACGACCAATCCGCCATACGCATCGGCTGCTCGATATGGCTAGCCAGAATGTCATATTCCGGCGCAAGCGGGCCCACTTCCCCGCCGAGAGCTTCCTTCACGGCGAGATAGGGGAAATTCACTCCCGACAAGCAGGTGACATGCAATCCGCCGGACATGCGCGGATTAATCTCGAGCAGTTTGGGGGTGTCTCCGTTATATTTCATTTGAATATTGAAGTTGTAGGGAATCCGGTACGTCCTGGCTACATTATTCGCTATGGCCAGCAGCTCCTCATTGCGCTCCAGAAGGCGCAGACGGCCCCCTGCTTTGCGCCGGGGCACGGCCGCCAGCAGCTCCCCTTCTTTGCTTGCGAAGCAGTCTATGCTGTACTCAAGTCCCGGGAGATGCTCCATGACCATCAGATTCGGGAATTCATGTACGGTGCCCAGGGCTTGATAAGCATCGCGGAACGAGACCAGTCTGGTCGAGACTCCGAACAACTCCTCCAGCGGATCTCTGGTATCATCAATGATCCGGAAGCCAACTCCCCCTTCGGAATTAGTCGGCTTGAAGCAGACGCGGTGACCCAAAGCGGTTAATCTATCGTAGGCGCGCTTGAAGCCCTCCGCATCGTTGACCACTTCGTAATCGGGAATGACCATAACCCCTGTCTTTTCGACCGATTTGTAGAAATGATCCTTCTCCATCAGCATCTCAAGCAGCCCGGTATCCCGGCATACCACAACGCGGGTGCCAATTTCCTCGAAAAGGTCGAGATGCCTGGCAATATCGAGCATATGCAATCGGGGGATGAACACATCGATTTCATGCTTCCTGCAGAATTCCACGCAAAACTCGACATATTCCATGCCTTTGAGCGCCGGTTCCGTCTCGGCATGATCGCAGGCCTGCAGCGACATATGCCGCGGGTCGGGGTGGGTGCCGAATAGTTTGACCTCCAGCCCGTCCGCGTTATTGCGTATCAGGTTCATATAATGATACGCAACAGAGAACCAGCGATTGAAATAAATATGGACCTTCTTCTTCATAGAGAACCCTTCACCGCTTCCTTCGTCTGATAAACCGCATGAACATAATCCAGAATTTCATCCGCTGCAAAAATCCCCGATTTCGCTGTGAAGCGCTCCGGTATCGAGTCCGGATTACGCTGCTTCTCGCGGAACAATTCACCGTGGCTCGGGGCAATCGCATAATCGGCTATCTCCAGCAGGCATTGATCCAAAAGAGAATCGCCGGAGGCGATCAATTCGCTGACTCCAAGCCGCCTGCGGACTTCATGAACCGCATCCGCCTTATTGACGGCAGCGGGGACCAGGTAGATTTTCCTCCCCTGAATCGAGACCTCCCAGCCCAGCGCCTTCACCTGTTCGGCCTTCTCCAGAACAGCCTCAAGCGGCATCCGGTCGCGCTCTATAACAAAAGCATAGAACAGCTCATCGCAGAACCGCTCCCCTACAACCCACTGCTCATTCATAATCGGTTCAAAATAACTCCGCGCCTCTACGGCATCGGCTGCAAGCAAAGATACTTTCCCGCGGATCATCGACCGCCAATCCTCATCCACCCTGCCGTGCAGCAGAATATTGCCCCCATTGCTGGTGACGGCATAACCCGGCACAACATGATCGCGGAAGACATGAATCCGTTCATACTGCGCCACCGTGCGGGTAGTTACGGGAACGAATTCCATTCCCGCGGGCAGTCCCTGAAGCAGGGACAGCGTATACCTCGACATGTAGGATACGATCTTTCCGCTCACGGTCTCTGCCGGCAGGATATCCGGCGATTCGAGAGGAGCGCCCATGGAACGGGTTGAATAGATCAGGGTTTGATCCAAATCGCTGGCGTAAATCATTCCGTGCCGCCTTTCAGCGGCTTGATGATGCCACAGCAGGAATAGGTCAGACCCGGATATACCTCAACCGGCACGCCGCGGTCCTTGGCCAGCAGCAGAATATGCTGCAGGAACGGGTTGTCCATCCGGTCCACGAGAATACGCCAGGGAACCCTGCGCAGCAGCACTCGCGTCGTCTCGCCTACGCCCGGCTTCACCAGATTCACATCGTCGATGCCGAAGGCCTGCTGGATCGCCCGAATATCCGCGAGTCCTTTCCAGGACACCTCCGCCTCCCGCTCCGTCATCGCAACCGCCTGCTGATACGCAGTCTCCGCGACAGCCGGGAAGAAATCCGATACGGTATCCACGAACAGATTGGACAGATCGTTCTCCAGCCATTCCCTGTAAAATTTGGCTCCGTGGAATTCATCCGGACCGATCAGATCATCCCGCAGCACCGTGCGGCTCATCAGGCCGGATACCGTAGAATTCAGACATGCGCTCGGGATCAGGAAATCCTCGCGCGTTCCGTAGGTTTCGCAGCAGAAGCCGGGATCGGCCAGCACAGCCAGATCATCATCCAGCCGGTAGCCGTATTTTTCCGCAAAATCATTGGAGGCCTGCGTCAGCACCTGACGAATGGCGCCCTTGCCTGTCCAGCCGTCCACAAACTGGAGATAACTATCCAATCCATGCTGCTGCAGCATATAAAGCACCGCATTCTCGTCTATGCCCTTGCCGCGGATAATGGAAATGCTGTAATGCGGCATATCTGCGCCATAGCGGTAAGCAATATACCGCTTGATCAGAATGCCGATCGGCGTCCCTGCACGCGCCAGGGAGACCAGAACCCCTTTGAGCCCCCGCTTAAGAACGATCCGCTCCGCGACTACAGCCGCCGCAAGCGCCACCTTCCCCGCCGACTCTGTCAGCGTGCGGTGAAACAGCTCGATATATTCGGCTGTCGGCTGATATTCAACCGGCAGCATTTCCGAATAATGCACGCCCGACTGGATGGCTTCTTCCCGATCCTCGGTGGGCCGCTCCAGCTGAACCCCGCTCAGATCCTTGAGCAGGAATATGACATCCGACGGCGCATAGCTGCCCATAGGCTCTGGAGAAGCAATGCGCGTCTGACTGAGTTGCCCGGTTATCGTCTGCTTCATGATTCGAATGTCTCCCATCCATGGACGTTTCCTGAGAAAAATACCGCAAACACTTTCCTGCCTGCCAGCTGCCGCAGAATGTCCAGCATCGGCTTCACGCGCGAGGGCGGCATATCCCGCTCGAACAAGACGAAAATCTCGTCGTATTGCCCGGGTGAAATATTGTAGATGAAGTTTCTGACCGATTCGTCCTCCGGCGAGGGATACGGATATCCGCAGGCAACCGCATAATCCGGCAGATCGGCGGAATAGATCGGACTTCTTGTCGTGGATTGATAGCTGATGCCGTCGCCCATCCCAGCGGCGATTCTCATGGGAACGTACATAAATTCTCCCGTTCCCAGGACAAGCGTACTGGAGCTGCCGCGGCATGTCTTCAGCCACTCGGCCAGCCCGCTGATATGGTAATCGTCAGCCGCATGGTCCTCCGACTGTATTCCGAAGCGGCCGGTTTGTTTCATATAAGGCGCCGGATTCAATTCGCCGCCGGAATTGGCGGATACGGCATCTATGCTTTCAAGAGTCTTCGCATGATGCATAACAACCAGATCGGCAGCCTTTTTATGGGTGATCAATGTAAATGCATTCTCGGCCGCAAGCCTTGGTGCGCCATCAACCTCCATCTGTCCTTTAAGCAAATAGACCGATTGGATGTCAATATCAAGCTCATTCTGCAGCTCCCGCACCTGCTGCTCGTTATCGGCTGTCCGCCAATCCAGCAGAGAAGCAATTACATATTGTTTTCGTGGAAATTTGGACTGGATATCGCGAATAATGTTCAAGGCTGTTTGACCGGTTGTCATTTCATCATCCACCAGCACAATGGGCTCATGACCCGAGAAAAGTTCGGGATCTAAAGCATAGCAGCGATGAGCTACCGCGTGGGAATGCTCTTCCTCGAAATTAATCAGCGAGTTCAGCTGCGGTATATACTCACGTGTCGTATGGATGTAAGAGGCGCCGTCCGCGAAAGCATGGAACACGCTGTGTCCAAGCGCAGTCGCCGTCTCTGCAAAACCAATGCAGAGTATGGACTCCGGCAGCCGGGGCTTATCACGCATCAGGCGGCGGTAAGCCTCCTCGGCCCGGGATGGGTCTCTGAGACCGGACAGCAATTCCTCCAGCAGGGGTTCAATGACCTTCCTGGTTGATTGAAACAGCCGGGCATGTATCAACAACGCCAGCGCCGCTCCACTCAGAAGGGGGGTATAGGGATGGACCGGAATATGCTTGCCCAGCAGCTTGCTGACAAACAGAAAGGATCGTTTCTTATTGATTCGTGCCGCCATGGAAAACAAAAGCTCCACGGGCAATTGGAAGGGGTTATCGGTCTCGGCAACTTTGATCTGCAAATCCTCAAAGAGCTTATACGTATGCACGTTCGTTCCCTTGGAGGAGGGTGATGAAATGCTGTTGTTCATGTAACACCCCATATACTTGTGATCGGAGCAGGATTCGTCTTGCCCAGTTCTGATGCGGCTTCATTTCATTCATTTTATTGGCATACTGGCTTTTGAGCACGCCATGATGGCCATCATTAAGAGCAACAATACTGGTGGCGTCGGCATATTCCTCATGCGTGACCGCATAAAGCGCCTGTACAGGCTTGATATGGGTGGGGTGAATAATGGTTTTTCCGATAATGCCGTTTTCCTTGTCCATAATAACCTCGCGGATCAGTCCATCCATGGGATCCTTAGTGAATCTGGATCTCAGATCGTGACCTGTGCTGCCGAAGGCTTCCTCAAAAGGCGTAACCCGCAGCTGCGGCTTCATTACCCGCTCACGCTTGGCGAAGTATTCCCAGACCGAACCGGAAATCACATAGCCTGCTTCTACCCGACCAAACACATTAATAATATCCGCGATGCAGTCCCGGATCGGGGCAATCTCATAAATAGTCATGTCGGGGCTCCTGCGCAGACCAAACAAACTGGAGAAGTCCGTGGCGCCAACCCTTACATTAAGTACGTAGTCGTGGTAGTCATCGAGAATCGCTTTGATCGCAAGCAAGGAGTCCAATCGGCTTTCGCGGTAAATAACAGAGGAGCTTTCCAATATCGGCAGACCGTACAACACCGGGGCAGAAGCAGCCCTGTTCTCGTTGTAATCCGCAATCTGCTGAAAATAATCGCGTCCGTTCTCCTGCGTGAACTTGGGAAGGACAAAGCCGGTAATCAATGTAATCGTATCGGCCAGACGTACGAGCAGACGTTTCAATTGCGCGGCGGAGCGTACCCTGATAAGCAGAAGCGGCACTTCCGATTCCAGCAGGGTGCCGATCTTGATATAGGAGGCAATCAGGAACAACTGCTGCATTAAGGATTCTTCCGCCAGCTCCACCTGTTTGTCGCCAATGGCATCTTCAAGATCCATGACGGCGGTGACCAATCCTTCATTCTTCCCGGAAATAATATCATCCGCAATATGCGGCCTGGTTGCCGGCATGTACAAAGCAGCCCCCACCGCATGGGCTAATAATTCCTTATCGGAGGAGTGATTAAATGAAATCGGCGGGCTGAAAAACAACGACTTTTCTTCTTCACGCGATAAATAATTAAAGTATCTCAGCCTGATCTCCTCCTTCCATCCCAAGCAAATCTGTCTCTACTACTTTCCTAAAATAATCAGGCCTCCGGCTGAATTCTTGCCCTGCCTGAAGGCCTGGCATGCATCAGGACTTGCGCAGCGCTTCTTTCTTTTGTCGGTTCATGCTGTAGATAATCGTTCCGGCAAACACCGCGATAATAATGGCAAAAAACCAGACATGCGGCAGATGATAGTCGAACGCACCAGCCAGCATCTTCGCTGCAATGATGGCGATCAGGAAGAAGGCTGCCCGCTCCAGCTCCGGAAATTTGTCGATGAGCTTGAGGAAAACCTGGGCAACGCCCCGCATCATCAATACGCCCAGAATACCGCCGACGAACAATACCCATACCTCGTTGCTTATTCCGAATGCGGCTACGACGCTGTCTATACTGAAAGCGATATCCATCAGTTCAACAAGCAGAACGGTCTTCCAGAAGGAATGACCTTTATTGACCTTCTCTTCTCCTGCTGCTTCCGATTTCTTGAAGATACCGGTGTAGGCAATGTAGAACAGATAGGCAGCGCCAAGCACTTTAACCAGTGTAAATTTGACGAGAAAGGTTCCCAATCCGATCGCAATAAACCGGAAAATATAGGCACCCAGGAGACCGTAGAACAGGGCCCTTTTCTGCTGCTCTTTGGGCAAATGCTTGACCATGACCGCCAGAACCAGGGCGTTGTCAGCAGACAGCAGCCCTTCCAGCAGCACGAGGCTTGCAATGATTCCCCAGCTCACGGGATCCGATAAGGTATTGACAATTGAATCCCAAGAGAAGAATTGCCCATAGCTATCGCCGATATTAGTAAAGAAATCCATAAACCAATCCATTTAATGCCGCCTCTCAACCGATTTATTTACTTCCCGCTTTCCATCTCAGGCCCCAGGAATAAGCCTCATCGACTTCTCTGTGGCCGTTGAAAAATTGTACAAGCCGTTCAATGCTGAAGGTTTCGTTATTCACATTCGTAATCATGGCAATGGCGCACATTCCCTTGCTGTTGTCATGCTCGTTCATATGAACAACGATCTCCGGGCCGCCGGCCTGCTTGATCGTAATAACGCCATCGGCGTCAGACCAGTTCTTGACTCCTTCATAAATAAACGTAAACACGACAATGCGCTTGATATCCGCTATCCGGGCGCCGTTAATCCTCATATTCTCGCCGGTCGATACCGTACCGGTGCGGTCATCCCCATCCAGAGCGATAAAAGGAGGCCTGTCCAAGGAGCCAAATGAGCTGCCCAGCGCCTGGACGACGCCTTTATCGCCGTTCTTAAGCTCGAACAGGCAAGCCAGATCCAGGTCAACCCCTTTGCTGCGGCCAAATAATCCAGTTTTGCTCTTCTTCTGATTCCAGTTCAGGTTGATCAGAATTTCACCAAGACCGCCTGCTGATTTCTTCAGGTTGATGGTGTCGCCCTTCTTCTTCAGCTCAATCTTGGTCAGATTAAGCGGAGCCGGAGCTGGCGTCGGGGCTGGAGCTGGGGTTGGAGCAGCCGCCTGCGGTGCAGGGACTGGCGCAGTGGCAGGCTTGGATGCTGGCGGCGTTGGTACCGGAGCAGGCGCGGCCTCGCTGACCTCAATGCCGAAATTTCCGCACAGGGCGTCCAAACCGCCCGAGAAGCCTGCGCCAATCGCATTGAACTTCCATTGACCATTGTGCCGGTATAATTCCCCTGCCACAATGGCCGTTTCAACGGAGAAGTCATTTGCCAGATCATACCGGAGCACTTCCGTACCGTTCTGATTATTAAGGAATTGAATGAAAATGCCGCTGGTCTGGCCAAAGTTCTGCCGACGCTTCTCGCCTTCATAGATCGTCAGGGTGAAGGCGATTTTCGCTATATTCTCCGGTACCCGGTTCAGCTGGATTTTGAATTGCTTCTGGACAGGAGCAGCTTGTCCATCCTGATAATTAATGAATGCGGTGGAAGCATTGTTATAGAAAATAAGATCATCATCGCTGGAAACTTTTCCGTTTACTCCCAGCAAAAAGGCGGAGGTATCCAGCTCAAGCGATGCTTGCGCGTTCCATCCGATTCCTACAGTGATGTCCTGCAATCCTGGTACCGCAGTGGTCAGATCCGCCTTCTGCCCCTTAATTACCGTGGTGCCCATTAAGCGTCCTCCTTAAGGGTTGATAAAGATGAAGAAGAAAGGATGGCCGAAGTCATATAATGACCTGCCACCCTGGAGCCTGGAGCGTTAAACGTCCAACCCGTAGTTTCGGCAAAGAGCGGCAAGGCCTCCGGAGAAGCCGCTTCCGATCGCCTGAAACTTCCATTCTGCCCCGTGACGGTAAAACTCGCAGAATACAACAGCGGTTTCCGTAGAGAAGTCTTCCCCCAGATCAAAACGCAGAACTTCACGGTTTGAGGCTTCATCCACTACCCGCACGAACGCGTTCGTCACTTGTCCGAAGTTTTGGGCGCGGGCATCGGCATCATGGATCGTGACCGTAATCCCGATACGATGAATGGCAGCCGGGATTCGGCTCAGATCGACAAGAATCTGTTCGTCATCCCCGTCGCCTTCCCCCGTACGATTGTCTCCCGTATGAACAACGGAGTTGTTTCCGCCGCTTTTATTATTGTAGAAAACAAAATCGTCGCTGCCCTTGGCCTTGCCGTCCTCATAGAGCAGAAAAGCAGATGCATCCAGGTCAAAATCCTGGCCGCCGCTGTATTTGTTCGTATCCCAACCCAGACCGGCAACCACCTTGGTCAAACCCGGGTTTGTTTTGGTAAGATCAATCCGTTGTCCTTTTGAAAGATTAATTGACATCGTATGCTCCTTCCCGGCTGTTTACCGTTTCATCGTTCATAAAGAATACAAGACCGCCCGTGTCAGGCGGCCCTGCAGTACTTACAGCTTATTAAGCAAGTCCATAATCGCGCGTCAATCCGGCAAGACCATCCTTGTAGCCGCTGCCGATCGCGTTGAATTTCCACTCGCTGCCATTGCGGTACAGCTCGCCGACAACCACGCCTGTTTCGATCGAGAAGTCTTCGCCCAGATCAAAACGGACCAATTCTTCCTGATTGGCATCATTGACAATGCGCGCATAGGCACGGGAGACTTGTCCAAAGTTTTGATTGCGCTCAGGTGCTTCATAGATCGTGATCGTGAAGGCAATTTTCTCAACATCGGCAGGTACGGAACCCAGATCCACTTTAACCTGCTCGTCGTCGCCTTCACCCTCGCCGGTAAGATTATCGCCGGCATGCACAACCGATCCGTTTTCATTTTGCTTATTGTTGAAGAAAATAAAGTTTTTGTCGCTGGTGACTTTACCTTCCGCATTCGTCAGAAACACGGAGACGTCAAGGTCAAAATCTTTGCCGCCATCGTATTTATTGGTGTCCCAGCCAAGTCCTACAGTGATTTTGGAAAGTCCCGGATTTGATTTTGTGAGATCGATTTTTTGACCTTTGGATAAGTTAATTGCCATCTGATAAAGCACCCGCTTTCGTCATTTTAAGTATAAGGGTCGAGCAATTTACTTGTAGCGTGCAGCCAAGTCGTTGATATGAGGGGAGTGGGTACCTTCGCCGATAGCGGCAAATTTCCATTCCGTTCCGTGACGGTAAAGCTCACCGCAGACCAAAGCCGTCAAGCCGGCATAGTTGTCGGAAAGATTGAACTTGGTCAGTTCGTTGCTGCCGGATCCGTCCAGAATGCGGATATAAGCGGATTGAATCATGCCGAAGTCCTGCTTGCGGTTCACGCAATCGTAAATATTGACGACAACGAGCACTTTATGCACATCTGCGGGGACCTTGGCCAGGTCGATGAAAATCTGTTCGTCATCGCCGTCGCCTTCACCGGTAATGTTGTCACCCGAATGAACCACGGAGCCGCAAGGACTTTTCTTATTATGAAAACAGATAACCTGATTATCGTTCGCAAGTTTGCCCTCGCTGTTCAAGAGAATGGCCGATGCATCGCAGTCGACATTCTTCTTGGCGCCGCCGAAGAATCCTTTGGATTTCACCGGATCCCAGCCCAGTCCCACAACAACCTTCGCCAGGCCGGAATTCCCTTTGGTCAAGTCAATCTTTTGGCCTTTAACCAAACTTATGGAAGCCATTTGCTTACGTCACCTCCTTCCCAAATTTGTGATGAAGTCTATCAGATAATGTAGAAAAATGAAGATACTAGACTGTACGCATCACATGGATAAAGAGTTTCATTAGATTAATTAATATATTTGAAGGGTTTAATGATTTACAGGCTGAATTCACTTGGGCTGAGGCCCAGAACGTTGCAGATATCGCGCACTACCGCCTGCTCCTGGAGGTCAAAATCGCCGTCAGCCGCCCCGATTGCGCTGCAAACGCCAACAATGACGCGTCCAACCTCTGGCTTGCTTTTGAATTTTGCGATTGCCTTCAACGCTTCCTGCTTGCCGATCTCTGCGGAAAATTCAAAATTATTGACATAGAAATTGAAACGGTCAATGACATCAGCCATATTGAAAACCTTCAATTCCTGGCTGAGATTGATATACCCCGCCATTTTGTTCTTTTCCTCCACATCTACTTTGCCATCCGCATAGGCTACAACGGCGCATCCGGCCGCGACCGCATCCATAAAATCCTTATTTTTGAATTTTTTCACCTGATCGCCCAGGTTTTTTTTGGAATTGTTCAGCCAATTTTTAAAATTACTCATACTTCTCCTCCTTAAGTTCTCTTCCAAAGTTGAAACACCGTTTATATTAACCATCTTAATAGTACCGCAAATGACAGGAGATTTCACATCATTAGACAAGAATTTATATTCATTTAATGTTTGAGCAGGTGTAAATTCGCAATAAATGTCGGATCCTGGTACTTATCCATCTTTTTATTACCCTGTCCGGGCTGCCTTGCACCTCATTTTTTGCTGTTTTGATATATTTTGATACTTCCAGAACTTGCACGATAAACACAAAAAAGCCTTGACCCGAAAAATATGGGCAAGGCAGATAGTTGACCTATTTTAGCTAACTGAAGACCGAAGCCTTCCCATCTCATGATCGACCACCATAGTCAGCTCGTCCTCGTATCCGCCCATGATCCGATACTTGCGGATATAATCCTTTACAAATTTTCGTGAATCCTTGGGTTGAAAAATCCTCGTCAGTTCCTGTAGGCTTTCTTTGACTTCATTGTGGCTGCGTTTAGCCATGAAATCCCCTCCCTATCATCGGTTGGTGGTCCTAACACTTCATGTACGAGAGCGCACACGGTTCAACGGAATACCCGTGCGGCTGGCACCCCATCTGTATCGAACGATCCGGCTGATTTGAGGCGAGCTCATAGACTGAAAAAGATTGATTTATCAGTTAATTATAACAGTTCTGAATTCGTATGGAAAGCGAACAGTATATACAATTTCTGTTAAGAATTTTTAATCTGCATGAGGCATTTCTTTAATTTATTCTTGTTTAAGGTGTATTGTGCTCATCCTTTAAGGGGGCTTGACCCGACTCGGGCCGGGCGGTTGAATCATTTACAGTCTCAATCGTCTGCTGGGGCTGCTCCGGCGGAGGGGAGGACGTCCAGGCGATTTTTTTGTACATACGCAGATAGGCAACCACGCCGATAACGGCGATAATCACACCAAACGCAATAACACTTATGGTTACCCATTCTTTAACCACTTTCCGCCCTCCCTAATCTTAAAATAGTGAAATCAATATCTAGGCTAAGTATAGGGGATAGGGAGAACGCTTTCAATCCAATGGACAACTTGCTACAAAATTGTAACATTGTAATATTTGCCATACCTGCTAATCTTATTCCAACCTTGCGGCGAATAGAACCGGGTCAATAAAAAAAATCCCTCCGGGAAACCGGAGGGAGCATTGTCGGCAAAAGAGTAAAATTCTTCAGGTAGACCTGAAGGAGCGATTGTCTTGTCAATAAAACCCTTCATGCAAACTGGAAGGAGTCCTTATTGGTTATAGAAAGGAAGGTTTCATGTAAACGGCTTTTCTGGAAAAAACGACGATGCCTTCCTTATCGCCATCCGTAGTCGGAACAGAGCCGACAGCCTGCTTCTCCCGCCTGAGCGGCGCATTGGATCCATGGACGGTATAAACAGGTATGCCTTTCGCGCCATTCTTGCGGTCGAATGATCTGTTCATGCCCAATCCCCTCCAAATAAATGATGTATGATTCCCATAAGTCCCTGATTCTGTTGAAACAACCGTTCAAAATCATCGGGACTAACCGGTGAATGCCCCGTGATGTGAATGCTGATTACATGCGAACTGCTAATAGGATAGCACAGCAAATATTCGTTTACAACATCCTGACCGATCTGGATGAACTCAATTTTGCTGTTCAGGTAGGCATCCACCACAAGCTTGCGCGGCTCTCCTGCTCCCAGCTTATTATTGGCCTGAATGGAGTATATGCGCTCTTTACCTACATTACCCGCAATTTGCCGGATTTCATCAGAGCTTGCCTCCCAGAGGGCGGCGCCTTTTACTTTATAGTGGATGCAGCTTGCTTCATAGGCATTGCGGACGGCATCGATAAGCTCGTTCTCATGCCTGTCCCTTTCCAGAATTCCCTTGTTGAAATCCCGGTAGAAATGAACGACGGAGCGAAGAAGAGTCAACTCCTGATGGGCTGATTCCAATTCTTTATCCGGTGTCAGGAAGAACCCAAGCTCATGAATGCGGCCTATCAGGAACGAGCATGCCTGGTTGACTGCCGCGATGCGGTTGGCGTCCGTCCGGTGAGCCTCGTATTTCAGCACCGTCAGGCCTTCCAGATCGCTTGCCAGATGATACTGATCCACTTCCTGGCCGTCCCTGCCGGATTGAACCTGATCCGGAATCATGAAGAACACACGCCCCCGCCGGAGCTTGCCCCAGAACAACCCCATTTCGAACATCGTATTGTCCCGTGCAATAAAATAGGTTTTCCCCCGCATTCGGATGACGTCATCGGGGGATAATACAAATACGGCAAAATCATTGGATTCCAGCTGTCTCTCGAGCGCTTCCATAGGGTAATCATTCCCCCGAAACACGCCGGCATGCCACGGGGTGACTTCTGCGCTGAATGATAATTGATCGTGAATGGCGTTCACATAAGCCATCGCTTCCCGTGAAGAACCGATAAAAACCTTGGGTTTAATTGTCACCGCAATACTCCTTTTCTATAACAGCAGCTGATGCGTAACAGTCTCATTTCCGGGGGCGGGCACAAAACCAAGAGTCTGGTAAAACAGGTCCGCGGCCGGATTTTCCGTCCGCAGAGCCAGCACCGAAACATAGGGGCGGGCATGCTCCATTATCGCCTCCATCAGCAGCTTGCCGGCCCCGAGTCTTCTTGCTCTCTGCAGGACATAAACCCGACGCACGCGGCCGACCCGGCTTGGGCCTCCCTGCTCTGCCGCAAGCAGATTCAAGCCGCCGACTCCGATAACGCTTCCATTATGAAGAGCTGCAAAAAGAGCTTCGCCCTCCCGGTCGAAACGGTTGCTTCCGTCCGCGTAATCCTGCAGCAGCCGGCTCACATGCCGGAACCCTTCCTCCATACTCTCCTGAAGCATAGAAGACAAATCATATTCGTTCAAATCCTTCGCTTCACGCACCACTATGCTTGTCAAATGCTCACCTTGCTCTCTTGTGACAGGTTAGTCACTCTTCATGTTAACAGATACAGGGGTCCGTTTGATTTGCTCCGTTCCCATTTGCTCCAGCTTGTTCATGATCTTTTGCTGCTGTCGTCATCTACCTCCGTTTGTCGATTAAATTGAGTTCCGGTACATTCCTTGCTTACCAGCCCTTCCGCTGACGCAGCGAGGTAATATGCGCGATATGGTGACGGTTGTGCCAGGCAAAGAAAGACAGTGCTTCATCCAATGACCACAGACCGTTCTCAGGATGATTGTATTGGCGCGCATAGCTTCCGGCAGGCGTCGACTTCAGCAGCATCACCCAGCGGCGGTGCAGCCGGTCGTGCAGCGTCAGAGACAGCTCAATCGGCACGCTCTTCGCATCCGGCAGCTCCGCCCAGCTCTGCTCGTCAAACGTCTTCACCATGGGCTGATCTTCCGTGAGCAGCAGCTTGGTGCGGATATAGCCGTTCATACTCGCATCCGCCAAATGATGGACCACCTGTCTCACTGTCCAGCCATCAGGCCGATAGGGAGTATCCAGCTGCTGCTCCGTTAGTCCCGATACGGCTTGTCCCAGTAAGGCCGGCGCTTGTGCCAGCACGCCGATCAGGCTTGCCCGCCGCACTTCATCCAGCGCGTCCTCACGCTTGAACGCTCCGATCGGAAATCGCAATTGTTCCATTTGGGGCACCACCCTCTCGATTCAATTATTTGCCATCATTATAATCCATAATTATTTAAAACTGAACTATAATAAGAGGAGAGCCCATATTTAGACAGGCTGTTCCTCTTTAGAATCGTGATTCAACCGTTCCCATTGAGGTAAATGCATTCCATACCTGTTTGTAAGCAAAGGAGCGTTTCATACCATGCTGAATCACTATCGGTTAAACAAGCGGGAGACGGTCAGGCTGAGCAGCTTCGATCCCGAAGACACCGCGTCGATCGGCAGTAAAGATGATATCAGGGAAGAATTCGAGCGTCTGAAGGAAGAGCTTCAGGACGAGCAGGAAAAGCTGTTCGCAAGCAAAACAAACGGCGTGCTGGTTTTATTCCAGGGCATGGACTGCAGCGGGAAAGACGGGGTTATCAAGAAGGTGCTGGCGAACCTGAATCCCCAGGGATTTCGGGCGGAAAGCTTCAAGAAGCCGACTACCGACGAGGCGGCGCATGATTTTCTCTGGCGCACACACAAGGTTACACCGGCCAAAGGCTACCTGACTTCATTTAACCGCTCGTATTACGAGGATGTGCTGATTACCCGTGTCCACGGATTGATTGACGAGAGAGAGGTCAAGTCCAGACTGAAGCATATCCGCCACTTCGAGAAGCTTCTGCAGGGCAGCGGAATTGCCGTAATCAAAATTTTTCTGCATATTTCCCGTGATTTTCAGTTGAACAAGATTAAAGACCGGCTGGAAAATCCCGAAAAGCTGTGGAAGTTCGATCCGACCGATCTGGAAGAACGCCGGTATTGGAATGACTACCAGCAGGCTTACGAGGATGCCTTCGCCGCAACCGGCACGAAGGACTGTCCCTGGCATATCGTGCCGGCCAACAACCGCTGGTTCCGCGACTATCTGGTGCTGAAAATTATCGTCAAAGCGGTGCGCGACCTGAAGCTGTCTTATCCCAAGGTCGATCTCGACGCTTCCAGCCTGTTCAATCTCGAAGAAACGCAGAACTGATCTTTATCTTCGCTGTACGTACAAGCCGCTGTCCTCCGACCATTCCGCATAGACGACGTCCGCCAGTCTGGTTATGCCTTGGGCCTGCAGCTCCCCAAGCAGCCAGGCTTCGTCGCGGCCGATCGCATGAAGCTCATCCTTCTCGACAAAGCCCTTATCAATGAGGATACGGCTCAGATATACAGGTTCCTCAGGAAGCTTAAGATCCTTGCGTGTGATATTCTCCGCAGCAGACGATTTGAGCACGCTCAAATTGCCGTTGGTTTCGAAGATCGCATAGGCCACATCCCGCAGGCTGAATACCTCCTGCTCCCGCAGCAGCATTCCGACCTGGTGCATATCCAAATTATTGCGCTTCATGGCCTTCTCGTCAATTTTTCCATCCCGTATAATAATATCCGGTCTGCCGCTCAAAGTTGTGGCCAGCTGCGGGAAGATCTCCGCGACTTTTTCCAGCGCAAGCGATAATACCATCCATAGGGCAAGAGCGAACAGCAGCTCCCCATAGCGGACTTCCCTGTCATAAATGGTGTTCCCGACAAGCTCGCTCAACATCAGGGACGAGATAAAGTCAAAAGGCGTCAGCTGTGAAATTTCCTTCTTTCCCAGCAGCTTGGTCATGATCCATAATCCAACAAATGCAGTGACCAATTTGACCGCAATATACGTATAATCCATAGCGCTTCCCCATTTCAGAATATCCCGTTTATGCATCCTATACCCGTTAGGGGAACGGGGTGAACCGGAACACGGCTTGAGATCATTTCCCACCTTAATAAGAAACGGCGGAAGACGACCATTGACGGTAAAACCAGTGACTCTCACAGAAACATCGGAAAAGGAAAACTCATTTTATACGTTCTGGAATTTCAAAAAACAGACAGAGCCTTGAACCAGTGCGTTCATACCCTGTCTGCTGTCTTTTATTTGGTTATGGCGCGCTGCCGGAGTCCCCTGCCGCTTCTTTCACAGTCACATCCAGGCCGGTGACTCCAACCTTGTACCCGAGAGGCTCAAGCGTCCGCTTCAGCGGAAGCATCACCATGGAACGGTAGCGGGGAAGATAATTCATATAATGATAGCCTGCCCAGATCCGTTTCTTGCCGGAGCGGACCTGTACGGACTGCTCTCCTTTGCTGACCTTGACCGCGGCGCCATCCTGCTCAAGACGAAGACCAAGCGTGCGCGTAAAGTACGTCTGGTCGGCATATACCTCATCGCCTTTACTGTAAATAAGCCCTCTGTAAGTGAAAAGCTGCTCGGTCTTCGTGCCCTGAATGCTATGCGGTTCAACCTTGCTTAAATATTTCGGACCCGTGATCGTCCCGCTGTATGCGGAAAGCACATCCTTCTCCGTCGTCACCGAATAATCGTTAATCCGCCGATCGGCGTTGTATTCGGCTGTATTGTTGACATCGAAGTAGAAGACCGCCTTTACGCGGGGGTACTTGTCCGGCAATTCGCGGTAGAAGCGGCTGATCTTATCCGCAGCGAACGCGAGGTCAGTCTTCTCGTCGGTAACCGAATAATGCGTCGCCCCGTATTCCGAGACCATTATCGGCTTGGTGCGGCTGAAGCGGTTATAGACGAAATTGAGGAGATCGAGCGGATCCTCAAAGTCGGAAGAATGAAGCCGGCTGTCGTTATGGTATTTAACGCTATAAATATTAACTCCGACCCAATCGACATAGTCGTCCCCCGGGTAGAAGCTCTCTATCGTTTCCTCGGGGACCAACAGGACGGCCCAGACCATGACAATGTTAGGCGCCCTTTCCTTGAAAATACCCTGCACCAGCTTCCACTTCTCCATATATTTCTGCGGATCGCCGCTGTAGGCCGTCCACGTCCCGTTCATCTCCGAGGCGAACCGCATGAATATGGGCACGCCGGCCTTGCCGGCTTCATCGGCAAAGCCCTGCAAATAGACATCATCGAGCACTTCATCAAGCCCGCCATTGGGCTCGAATGCGATATGCGGCACAGCGCCGATTGACTTCACCTGCTCCACCCATTTGGCCGGGAACGGCTGGCCGTATCCGACATATTTGAAAAAGCTGGCGTGGGGGCGGCCTGTCCGTTCGTTAAACGTCTTCATGCTGAATTCGATGGCGGGGTTCTGCAGCACATAGCCCCCCAGATAAATACCTTCGACCGGCTCTGCCTTGGCAAGCGGGTAATCGCTAAGGCTGGTGCGGATTGTCCAGTCCTTCTTATCTACAACCCGGTATTGGTTATAGCCTACATATCCGAACATCGCCAGCTGCATCAGCATGACAATCCCGCACAGAATCCACAGCCAAACCGGCCGTTTACGGCGCTTTGTGTCTGTTACAATCACAGTTTGTTTCCCTCCAACGCAGCTTTCTTGGATCTATGTTGTTGCGCACTCCTGCTGAACATTGCGATGTAGACCACAAGTCCGAGTATTCCTCCGATCAATGCCCCTGTCCATGAGCGGGTCAGGGAAACCGCAAGCGGGGAATGAATATGCGTGAAGGTATTCATCATGGAGCAGAGGCCGATCGCCGCCACCGGAAGAACAATGGCGCCCCTGTTCCGATAGGCGAGCAGGCATGCGGCAGCCATGAGCAGCGGATGGCCGATCAGCCATTCCTTCGTCCGCGGACGGATGCCGAACCAGTCTGTCAGCTGCTGGCGCAGCTCCGCTTCAAAGGGAAGCACCAGATCGCTGTTGCCCGTGCGGGCAAGCAGGAAGACCAGCAGCACCGCGGCGGCAAGCACGGCGGCTCCGCCAAGCCACAATCTGCGTGGCTTCAAGGAGCCGCCGCCCTTCAGAGCTGTGGAAGTACGTTTGGGCCATATGCCGCGCCAGCCGCCATCGACCAGCAGGCAGGCCGATATAAGCGCAATCGGTCCGACATACAGCAGTTTGACGCCGCGGAACAGATCGACATACGCCAGATAGGAGATATCGCTTAGAAGCGCAGTTACGTAGACGATGCCGGCCAGGGTGATGGCCAAAGCACCGATATATGACGCAATCGCCGAAACGATTGGACTTTGCGGCCGCTCTCCCGGCTGCCGATCCGCAGCCGAAGCGCAATGGAAGCTGCGCAATCTTCCGCGAAGCCACAATACCGCAGCCGATGGCGCCGATACGGCGCCCCACAAGGCGATGACGCTCTCTATCCGGCCATCCCAAGGCGCAGGCGCGAATAACCATGCCGCCAATAGAAGCAAAGTCGCCGCGGCCACGACGAACACGACAGCTCTCTGCAGTGTCCGCGTTAAAGCGCCGAACAGGCAGCTGCCCAAAAGCAGGAACAGGGCTCCTATTCCGATAACCGGAATGGCTCGCGGCAGCTTGCCGGGAGCCTCCATATGATCGGTAATCGGCTTTGCCCCGCCAAAAGCAAATTCGGGACCGAGTTCTGCCCGCAGCGTCTCTATGATGCTTTGAGCATGGTCCTGATATGTACCGGAGGCTTCTCCCCCATTATCTTGCAGACTGCCTGGCGATTCAGGCATATATGTAATAAGGCGGATTCCCCGTTCACGGACGCCAAGCTCAAAAGCGTCGGCAGCTTCTCTGACCGTCATTGACGCAAGCTTCGGCATGTCGAAGAACAAACTGCGGATTGACAGATAACCGCTTTGCCGCGAGAGCTCAAGCGCCCCTCTCTGGCTTTTCACCAGAACGGAATGGAGCCCATTGTCCACAATGCTACCTGCAAGCGCCCCCAGCTTGTCCGGGTAGCCCGGAATCTCCATTCCCGCGAACTGGACGCGGTCAATTCCGGCATCCGCGAGCCCGCGGAACAGCTCCTTTATTCGCGCCTCATCCTCGGGAACAGCCTCCGCACGGACATAAGCGGCAACCTGCAGGCCCTCCTGACGCAGCGCGGCTGCCGCAGCGCGATACGGCTCAGGCAGCTGTCCATCCGGGCTTGCCTGTTTCCCCGGCAGCAAGGCTGTATCCAGCATAACGGTCGTTGCTCCCGCCTGTTTCCAGCGTTTCGCCTTCGGCCCGTCCGCTTGTCCCTCAGCTCCCAGGACCCAGGCTCCGGGGACGGCTATTTCCAGCAGGCGGTCGTTATGCTCAGCCTTCCAGCGCTCCGCAAGCAGCGGCAGAGAGCCCAGCACGGTAACAGCCAGCAGGGCAAACGTTATTATTTTTACAATCTTCGACAAAATCACACCTCAAATTCGCAAAAGTATTCCTTATTATACCATAATCCAACAGGCCGCTTACGGCTGATTCAGCTCTTATCCGGCTCGTGGGTTACGGTATGCTTCTCCGACAGCACGCCCTTGTAGCGGAAATGCTGCGGGGAGACACCATGGATATGCTTGAAGAGCTTCGAGAAATAAAAAAGCTCCGAATAGCCGACGGCTTCCGCTATTTGCGTGATGGTCATCGAGGTTTCGGCCAGCAGCACCGTCGCCCGCTCCATACGGATCCGGGTGATAGACTCCTTCAGCGAAATTCCCGTATACTGCTTGAACAGCCTGCTTAAATAACGGGGGGAGCATTCGAAGACATCGCCTATTTGCCCGGGAGTAAGCCGCTCGCGCATATGCTGGCGCATGTAATCGGTCACCTTCTGTATCCGCTGACGGTTCATCCGGGAGACAGGCGTCTCCTGCTCCTGCAGCTCCGTCTCGCGTATAAGACGGATCATGATCAGCCTGAGCAGCAGGTCAAACTCTTCTTCCTTCCATTTGCTCTCCCAGCGATCCACCTCCAGCACCCGCAGCAGGTACATTTCCAGCCACTGCGGGTCCTCCAGACGCAAATAGCGGGGCAGCCCGGATTGTCCGGGGGCAAGCCCTCCTTCCGGTTCAAACTGAAAGTGAACATAAATGACCGTCAACCGGTCATCCGGCTCGTGGCGGGCCTGGATGACGTCCCCCGGATAGAGGAGTACAAAGGTGCCCCTGCTGACGGGATAAGCCGTTCCGTTGATCTGGATCATTCCCTGCCCTTCCATCACGTACCAAATGTCATAATCCTCCATGGGGGCAGGAGGGTCCCAACGCCACTCCGGTTCGCATACCGCTTTGCCGCAAGCGCCCGCATTGTTGAAATGCCAGCTTCCTATATCCTCCATACCAGGCTCCATCACTTTTCCCCCATTTCTTGCCCTTATGCCGTTTCCTACAAAAATAAAGCCTTTTCCGCCATTTGGATCTGCCCCCTGATCGGTTAAATTGGAGATAGAAACCAACCACGAAACGGGAGTTGAAGCAGATGAGAAAAGTTGCCGTCAATCCGCAGGAAATCAACGAACGGCTGTATCCGATCAAGACTGTACACACTCCGCTGGCCTCAGGAGCTGAATTCACCGGAGAGCATATCAGACAGTTCTACGAGCAGGGCTTCCTGGCCATTGAGAACATGCTGTCGGATGCGGAAATCCAATCCGCTGTGCAGGCAATCTCGGATATTATCGGCGATCCCGACACGGGTGCGCAAGTGGAATTCGTCAAACCGCGGAGCGAGCTTGCACCCGGAGAGGAGATGGAGCTTGCCGTCCGCAAGGTCCACAACTTTGTCGATGTGGAGCCGCGGCTGCGCGTCCTGGCCGGGCATTCAGGTATTCTTGCCATCATTGAGCAGCTGCTGGGAGAAGCATCGAAGCTGGCCCAGGACATGGCTCTGCTCAAGCCTCCGCACGGCGGCGGCGAGAAGCCCTGGCACCAGGACATGGCTTACGGTCCGCTGGCCTTCGACAAGCCGGTGATCGGCGTGTGGATTGCCTTGGACGAGGCGGGTATTGATAACGGCTGCATGCATGTGATCCCCCGCTCCCATATGATCGGCGCGACGCCTCATTACGCCGTCCGCGACTGGCAGATCTGCGATACCAATGTCCCTGTGGACCGGGATGCTGCCGTACCTCTGAAGCCAGGCGGCATTCTCTTCTTCCACGGCCTGACCTATCACGGAACGCCGTACAACTTCTCGGACAAACGCCGCCGCGCGCTTCAGTTCCATTATGCCCCGGAATCGGCGGTCAAGCTGAGACCGCAGGAGTATAAACGGATTTTCACCAATGAAATGACCAAAGCGGAGTGCTGAAGCGACCCAAGCAGGGAAATCAGCGGCGTGACAGGGGAACTGCTGCACAAGCAGCAGGAAGAAACGGCTGAGATTCGTCCCCTGGCGGCTCCCGCAAAAAGCTATTCTCTCTGAAATATCGGAAAGGACAGGATAAAATTTATACCTTGCCGGTATTTTTAGAAGAAACGGCTTCGCCGTTTTTTGGCGGCGCAGCAAGTTTCTTCACTCAAAAATATAAGCAAAGTATGGAGGAGTTTATACTTGTTGCTTATATTTCAAGAAGAAACGGCTGTCCCGTCCTTTTGGCGGCAGAGGGGGGGGGGTCTTCCCTTAGAAATATAAGCAAAGTATGGCAGAGTTTATACATTCTATATTTTGAAAAAGGGTTTATGGACGCTGCAGATTATCGTCTGCAGGCAGCCATAAACCCTTTTCATGTGCCTCCACAGCTTCGAGCTCCCGCAGACTGGCGGACTCTATTGCTCCGCTCCGTAGAAGAGGATGCCTTCATCCCTGCCGACGGCAGTCAAATGATCTCGGGCCTGCGCGTACTCCTCAACCGTGTGGAGATGCTCGAGCAGCAGCGGGATTTCGCCCGGCAGCTTGTTCAGCTCGCGCAGATATGTTCCGTAATCCAGGTTCCCCGTTCCCGGCAGCGTCTCATCAAGGTGCAAAGACAGCTTGTTGCCCAGCTTGATATCTTTGGCATGACAGCTCACGATATATGGGCCCAGCAGCTCGAAGCAGCGTTTGATCAATTCTCCGTTACTGAAATATTGACGCGGCGTCAGAATGATATTGACGGGGTCCAGATGCGCGGCAAACTGCGGCCGGTCCACAGCCTTGATCAGATCGAGGCAGGCCTCCGGACTGTCCGGCAGCACCCACTGCATAAATTCCAGCGCAAACCTGGCTCTCTTCGGCTTCACCGTATCGATCACGCCGCGGACGGTATCGACCGCCAGCTCGAAGCCTTCCGGCGACAGATTGAACGGGTGCGGGTCATACTGCGTATTCGCAGCGGCGGAGCCGATATATGTAATGCAGCACAGCGCGCCGACCTCTTCCGCCAAATTCAAGCGCTCATAAGCAAAGTTGAGGTTGCGCCTCCTCCGGGCCTCATCCGAGTCTACGAGATTGGACCAGCAGCCGACCTCCGCGATCAGGATGTCCTCCCCGGCGAAGGCATCCCGTATGCTGCGGATGCCCGCCGAATCGCTTGCTTCAACCTCCGGACAAATCGCGGCGCGATAGCCGAATTCACGATATGCCCGGGCCAGCTGCTGCGGATCTCCGCCAGCTCCAGGTATGGATCCTCCAAGTCGAATCATGGTTCTCCCCCTTAATCTACGGTAATCGTATCATGCAGATGAACGATCACTGCCCCCCTGCCGGCAGCTTCATACTGCTCCAGATGCCAGGCATGCAGGACGCGCTCATAGCCCTTGTCCGCAATCCACTTATGCAGCTGCTCATAGGTTTGGAATATTTGACTGATTTGTCCCCGATGATCCGTAACCGCATACGATTGCGGCGGCACTTTCACCGCTTCCATTCCTTCTGGGACAGACAAAATATCCTCCACCTCCGCGCAGGCCCAGTAGCCTTCCTCCTGCTCTGTTTCGCTGCTGACATAAAACGCGCCGTACAGCTTCTCCGGCTCCACTCTGCCGGCAATCTCCTCCCGCCGTGCCCGCAGCCGTTCAAAGGCTGGCGGAATTTGCTCCGCGTATCCCGCGGCATCTGCGGCCGCCACACGAATACCGATCAGTTTCAGCTCCGGCAGCACAACCACCTTCACATCCCGCTCCTTCAACGGAAAATAGACCTCCGTCCTGCCCGAGAGCTGCAGTGCCTCCCTCATTATTTCAAAACGCGGCTTTTCAGTATCCAGATGATAGCGTGCGAGATTCTCCGGTTTGCCGAAAAAATCCCAGAATGCCGCGGCCTGGCCGGCTTCAAAGCTGAACGATACATACTCATCCCCCATGAGGGTATAGCCCATCATTCCATCAGGAACATCCGCGATGCTCGTCACAGGCACGGCTGCGAGCAGCCCCCCGGGGATAATGACCAGATACTCGTCTTCCCCGGTGCGGTTTGCAATCTCGGCCGCCCTCGCACTCAATTCCCCGCGCAGCTCCGGCTCCTTCTTCAGCCCGTCCCGACTCAGCAGACCGACCAGATGGATCTTCTCAATCACAACCGTTCTAACCTGCATGGATGGTTCGGTTTCGCTTTGCCTCGTCACTTCCGGAATCCCCCTTAAACGTAATTATGCATGTTCGCTTCTGTTAGATTGCTCCAAAAGCGGCGAATACATCATGAGTGCATGATTTTCCGTAATATATTCATCGTCATGCAGCTCCCCATCGAACCGGTAAACCCGCCGGTGAAGCACATTATGTCTGACGTAGCTGCCCCAGAATTCCTGTGTAATCCAGTGATCCTTCTCGTATACCTCATAGGTGTACACCTGCTGCTCCGTCCCGCGCCATTCGCCCTTTAATTGATGGTCTCTAACCTCAACCTTAAGCTGATACGATGATTCCGTCGGATTATGAATCATCAGATCCAGATAATTATAAGCGCAGGTTGCGCCGCTTCCGAACGGCTGCGTCCAGTTGGAATCCGGGAACACATCGTAGCTGTGGCGGTGACGTTCAATGACGGACAACGGTGTATGCAGCGTCATCCAGTAGATCAGATTGGAGAGCTGGCATAAGCCGCCGCCGATGCCCGGTTTGAAGCCGCCGTAGAACAGCACCATTCCCGGCTTATAGCCCTTGCGCTTGCTGGGGCTGCCAATCAGCCGCCAGTAAGACATCGTCTCGCCGGGACGGAGAATCAGCCCGTTCAGGCGCTTTGCAGCCAATTGCAAATTCGTTTGCTTGTTATGCTGCAGCCACATGTCGACATCCTTCAGCTCCCGCAGGGTTGGCGTTTCGTGCCGGAAAATGCAGTGCGCCAAATCCATCTCCGAGAATGTCCTGGCGAATGCTGTGCGGTCCAGCACCCACTGCAGATACCTTTTCCACATAAAATAGGTTCGTCCTGCCGCCAGTCTCATTCTTGATCGCGGTACGGGTCTCTTCATGATTTCACCGCCTCCACGGATGAGCTACTTACTACTAACCTCATGGAGCAGGAAGGAAGCAGCCGGCGGCCTCCCTATTGATCCGGGTCTGTCTGTTTTGCGGCATTGCGCGCGAAGAAGGCCTCAATTTTCTTGCTTACGAGGATGGAAGCCGCAAGGAACACAACCACATACAGCACTTGAACCGGATGCTCCGCATAACGGGACAGGTCGTAGCCGATATAGGAAACGGCGAACACCATAATGGCTTTACCGATTGCAAGCGCCGCCGCAAACGACCGCAGGCGCATTCCGGCCAAGGCGGCGGCAATGTTGATCACAACAAAAGGACCTACCGGAAACAGGCTGAGCAGCATCACATAGCTGAACGCATTGCGGCGGGCCCATTCCATGCTGCGTTTCACTTTGGGCTTATCCGCAAAACGCTGCATGTAAGGGTGGCGGGCAATTCTTCTGACAATCAGGAAGGTCGCCGTGCAGCCCAGCATGAGGCCCAGCCAGGAATAGAAGAAACCAAGCCACAAGCCGTACACGGCAGCGTTGACTCCCACGATAACCAGCGTCGGGAGCGGAGGGATGAAGGATTTCAGAAACGTCAGGAGGATGCCCGGAAGCGGTCCGAATGACCGGTAACGCTCCATTAGATCCTGCAGATTGTCTTCCGTAAGCAGCGACGATATATCCATCTATGAGCACATCCTGTTTATCGTGTTGGCGATTCTTTCTTCATCTTACCAAATAAACCCTCGGAATACGCAGGCAATCCGGATATTCTTGTGAACCGCTCCATACAGCAGCAGGCAGCCCAAGGAAAACTCCCGGCTGCCTGCTTGTTTATCCAGGACGATTAACCTCGTCCATCTGTCTTAGTTATTCGGGGCCGGCATCAGAAACATGAGCAGCACAATCGCCACTACAATGACTCCGACTATAATATATATGCTGTTTTTCACGATATCACCCCTTTGCACGAGCCGGACTTGCCGTCATTGAATTTCTTTCCGGCGGAAAATATAGATCCCCCATAACGCAAAGACCGCGAATGTTGCGGCCGGCATGACAATGGACAGGAACAGATCGCTGTTATCCATTCTGAATTCGATCGTCGCCGTGAACAGCTTGAAAAGCGAGTAATCATACACCATCTTGAAAAGAGGCACGTAATTACCCAAAGAATGGAGAATCTGATCGACGAAAAGGAAAAAAAGGATGGAAAAGCCGATTGTTTTGCCATTGTCAGCCAGGATAACGGCAGCAAATGCTGCGATGGATGCGAAAGCGGCGGCAAACAGGACGGTAAACCCCAGCGTTCTGAGCACATACGCTATCGTGGAAATTCCCGTGGGCTGCCCGAATCCGGACAGCAGGCCGGCTTCGCTCATCAGAATTTCGATGACGACGCTGAGGACAGGAGCCAGCAGGGAGGTCAGGCCCACACCAAGCGAGTAAATCATAAGCTTCGAAACATAAACCTGCCCTCTGCTTTTCCCGGCAGATACGGTTCTCTTTAACACGCCGGAGGAATATTCGCTGGAAATGAAAAACCCCGCCAGAAGGCCAAGCGAAATTTTGAGAAAAAATTGATTCATCATCATCGCGTTCACATACATTTCGATTCCGGTGAGCGTGATGCCCGATCCCCCGTCCTTCGGATAACTCCAATAAGTAAACAACGGAAAAATGACCGCCGCCGCAACCATAAAAAAGCAGATGATACGGAACAGGCCGTTCTTCCTCAGCTTGTACCACTCCGACGCTATCAAATGGCTCATGCCCCGCACCCGGCGATCCGCTGGACAAAATAGCTTTCCAGATGCTCGCCCGTCGGCGTAAACTGCTCGATTTCGAGACCTGAGGCTGCCAGCATGGATGAGATTTTGCCCGGATGCTCGACAGGGTTGAACAGCCGGATGATGCCATCCGGCATCACTTTGAATTCGGCACCCTCAAGCTCCCGCCGCATCACCTCGGCAGCCCGCCCGGAATCGTCCACTTTGATATGCAGATACTGCCGGCACTTCCCGCTCAGCTCTTTCAATGTCAGCTGCTCCAGCAGTTTTCCTTGATGAATGATTCCATAATGCGTGGCCAGCAGATGAAGCTCGCTCAAAATGTGGCTGGAAATCAGGATAGTTATCCCGCTCTCACGGTTCAGCCTCTTTAACAGCCCCCTTAGCTCTACGACGCTCATCGGGTCCAACCCGTTCGTGGGCTCATCGAGAATAAGAAATTCCGGTTGTCCCAGCAGTGCGATGGCAAGGTCAAGCCGCTGTTTCATTCCCAGGGAGAAATCTCCCGCCAGCTTCCTGCCGGTCTCCTGCAGCCCGACCATCGCAAGGGTTTCCTCAATGGCTTCCTTATCCCTGATTCCCTTTTGCAGCCGCTGTACTTCCATGTTCTCGTAAGCGGTCATGAACGGGAACAAGGCCGGGCTTTCAATGGTTGTGCCTATGCGCGATCTGGCCCCCATGATCTCCTGCGCTCCGCTTTTCCCGAACAGCTCGATCGAACCGCTTGTCGGGAAGGCGAGTCCGGTTACAATCCGCATAAGCGTCGATTTGCCCGCTCCATTTTGCCCGATAAAACCGTAAATGCTGCCTCGGCGGATGGAAAGATCGACATGGTCCAGCGCGTTATGACCCCCGTATTCCTTGGACAGCTGATTCGTTCTCAGAACGTAGTCGCTCACTCTGACGGCATCTCCTCTCTTATTGATGGTTTCGATCATTCCACTCCTGATCCTCACCCCGGCCTTCATATTAGCTTGTCAAGGTTAAGAACCAGGGGCGGCGCGTTTAAATTTGGGTTAATTTTCTCCGCTCTATCCGCGTACAAAAAAAGAGGCTGAAACCCGCTTCAGCCCCTTTTGCTCCTGCATTCATTTTTGGATCCATATTTTCGTTCCGTGCTCATTGGTTTCAATTTCCCAATGAAGCTGCATTTCCTGCAGCATCAGACCCGCTATCGACAGACCGATCCCGGCTCCTCCGGCAGATGATTCAACGTGCATCCCCGGTCCGCGGTCTTCAATGATAATCCGTTCCAGCTGCGCATCTGCGCTTATCCCGATATATTTTCCCTGTTTGGCATGAAGGTTAATATTCTGATAAAGGTTGTCCAGTATTCGTTCCATCCATTGGGGGTCGATCTCCCAGTGAAAAGCGGTTTCCGGCCATTTCAATTCAATGCAGAAGCCCATATTTTCAAAAGCGGGGTACCAGCCGGTAAAGGAGGCCTTCAGCAGGCGGATCATATCTGTCTTCACCGGGCGGTACGGGTACTTTCCCGACGTCAGCAATGTATAGGAGAGGAGATTTTCGAGCAGCTGCCCGAGATGACTGATTTTATGATCGATGGCGTCCAGCGACTCCCGCCCCTTCGGACTTAAAGATTCTTTCTTCAACCGATAGGCGTGACCTCTGATCGCAGTTAGAGGCGTTCTTAAATCATGGGACAGATTGGAAATCAGCTGCCGTCTAAGCGCCTCTTCCTCTTTTTCGCGATGACGGCTGATTTCAAGCTCATGAACCATTTTGTTGAAGGAATCCCCCAGCTGGCCAATCTCGTCTCTCTTGTCAATGCGGATTGGAAGAGGAATGCCATTGCCGGCCGGCTTGGCCATCGCTTCCTGCAGATGCATCAGTCTTTTTCTTATTTTGTAGAAAAACAACCAGGAGATCAGAATAAAGACACCCAGGATCGTTACGATTGCGATCATATAATTAAGATAAGGATTGTATTCGCTGAAGTTTGGAAAAACACCAACGGACACTACCAGAATCAGGATTGGCAAAAGCGTCACCGTCAAAAAATTAATCAATAAATAGGGATTCAATAACGATTTTTTCGGTTTCATTGCTTTACCCTGTAACCCAGGCCGCGGATTGTCTCCACAATTTCGGGGGAGCCCGGATTCAGCTCCAATTTTTCCCGAAGATGCCGGATATGGACCAATAATGTCTTATCCCCTTCGATATAGGGCTCGCCCCAAACCGCTTCATAGATTTGTTCTTTCATCAGAATCTGATTCGGATGGCGTAGGAAATACATCAATATTTGATACTGCTTGCCTGTCAGTTTGATTTCCTCGCCCGTCCGGTCGTCCCTGACCGTGTTCTCGGACAGGTTGACGCGAATATGCCCAAGAATGACCGTATTCGAAGGTACCGAACCCGACCTCCTCAATAAAACCTCCACTCTCGCAGCCAGCTCGTCGGGATGAAACGGTTTGGTCAAATAATCGTCCGCAAACTGCAGGCCCTGAAGCTTGTCGTCTACAGCCGATCGTGCGGACAGCATGAATACGGGTATTTGGGGAGATTCTTTTTTCAGGCGCTGTCCAACCGTGAAGCCGTCCAGGCCGGGCAGCATGACGTCAAGGATAACAAGATCATGGTTGCGGCCTTCCTTGTCCGCCCCTTCGCCCGACATGAGCCATTTCACTGCAAACCCCCTTTGCTCCAGCTCTTCCACAACCCAGCTTCCGATTTCCGGATCGTCCTCTATGTACAATATCTTTTTCATTATTCATCACCTTGGTTTATCGTATCATACAATCCACTCATCGCCCATTCCGCGCTTCGCTGGACGCGAGCCTCTCCCCTTATGTTTCGATAGAAAAAAAAGACACCCCCAAAGGTGCCTTGAGATGTCTTATTCCGCCTGGCTGCCGTTACCGCAATCATCAAGCCGGGCTTACGTTCTGAGGCGTCTTCTGGCCATAAACTGTTTGTACTGAAAATAGACCACGCAGCCGATGCAGGCTCCCAGCAGCGCAGCTCCGGCGGCGATCACCAGCAGCGCGGTAAACGCATAACCCGCAATGGTCCAGCCAAGAGCAAATGACGCCAGCGACAGTGTAAGGAACAAGACCGCCAGGGTGTTGTTGAACCTTTGCAGCTCCAGGGCTTGCGTTTCCCGGCCAGCCACGGTCAGGAACGGCTTCGCGATCCGGACAAACAGATTCCATTGTCCCCCAAGCAGCAGACCTGCAGTCTGAATTACCCAAAGCGCGGCAATGATCCATGGCTCCTGAAAAATAAAAGCGGCAGCAGCCAGCAGCACAATTCCCGCCTGGTTGGCCTTAATATAGGGCATCGGCACTTCTTTCACCGTGCCACCTCCCCTGTTCGTTCAGATAATTCCAACTTAACCGATTTAAATTATTAATTCAATACCTGTTTATTGGGGGAATAAAGGAGAAGCCCGGATATTCGACGACCGGCCATTTCTCCTTGCGCAGCGCATCAAGCAGTTCCGGTCCGACATGCAAATTGCTCTCCACCAGCTCGCGGGGCGTCAGCGCCATCCACTGGTTGAGCGATACGTCAACAAAGCGGTCACTCTTGAACATCTCCAGAAACCATAAGGTCTGAGTACCTGTGTTCTGGATATAATGCCCGTATGCAAACGGCACATAGCCCACATCCCCGGCTCTGTAATCGAAGGTCCGGGCGATCCCGTTGCCGGCAAAAACGGTCATGCGCCCCTGCCCGGTGAGATAATACTGCCACTCGTCATTATTGGGATGCCAGTGAAGCTCCCTCATGGCTCCCGGTTCAATCTCTACCAGAGAGGCAGCGATCGTTTTGGCCGCGGGAAAATTGCTGGAGTCCACGATCCGCACGCTTCCGCCCGGCGTCTTGAGCGGCGTCTGGGCCAGGAGCTTATGGGTGAAGCTTTGCGGAACGGTTCCATACGGCGACTGGACCGCCTGGCTTTCCAGCGAGCCTGGAATGCTGCCCTGATAAATGTAGACCTGCCCGGACGGAATAGCGTCAAAGGCATGCTCCGGCACGCCGAAATTCGCGGAAAGCACCTCTTTGGGCGTGTGCGCGAACCAATCGGATATCGAGAGGGTATTCAGATCGGAGAAGCTGCCGTCGTCAAAGACCAGCAGAAATTCGCAGCCCTCTTCCAGCCCCTGAATGGAATGGGGAATTCCGGCGGGAAAATACCAGAGGTCCCCCGGCCCGACATCGGCAATGAAATTGCGCCCATTCTGGTCAACCGAGGTAACCCGCGCACTACCCCACAGCATATACGCCCATTCCGCCTGCTGATGCCAATGCAGCTCGCGAACGCCGCCCGGAGTCAGGCGCATATCCACGCCCGCAAGCGTAGTCGCAATCGGAAAATCCCGGACTGTAATTTCCCGCGACCATCCTCCTTGATTCAGCTGCATATGGGTATCGGAGAATGAGAATTTCATATTCGGCAGAAGACCTGAATCCGTGACTGGAGGAACAAGCATATCCGGGTTCTCCAGATCGCGCATAATATCGCGCGGCCCCGGGTCCGTTGCCCCAGCTCCATCACTGCGGCGTATAGGCTCCGGTATTTCGACTTTTTTGCCCCTTAACTGATTCGGTGTATCTTCCATAAACAAATTCCCCTCCTGTTCAAATTGCGCATTTTGCCCCATCATCCATCTGCAGCTTATATGTTGTCTCCGGTCAGGTATCGGGTTCACATTTAATTAATTTATGAGGCGGGCTCCAAGGTTATGTGCCCCGCCGATGCCATTCTCAAATAGATAACGGCGATTGCCGGTTGACAAAAACGCTCGCGCGGGAGTATAACAATAATAATCCGAAATCCTGAGAAATTCGCTGATGGGAACAGGTGCGTTTGAGCCGGGCAATCCCCAGAGAGTTGGCATGCCGCTGAAAGCCAACGTTTGCCGTCAATTGACATATCCTCCCGAAGAAGCCTTGCTGAACATTCCTTAGGGTGCTGCGCCTTGGCGCACCAGCCGGTCCTGTAATAACGGGACGCGAGGGAAACAATAAGCCCGGACGGAATCCGCCGTTACACGGAGCGCGTATGCTGGTACGCGACTAAGCGCCGGTCGCAAGCTCCATGAGGGCTGACGACGGAACTAGGGTGGTAACACGAGATGCATCTCGTCCCTTGAGGGACGGGGTTTTTTTGTATATTTGGCGTATTTTTATATTCATAGCTGGAACAAGAAAGCGAGGCGAGGCGCAAATGGCAAATGAATCCCTTCACACGAACAGCTATACCGTGGGCCTTACCGAGATTGCACAGGCCCAAATGCATGTCAAGGAGGTTGCAGCAAGAACCCCCCTCCAGCATAACCGCGTGTTATCCGCCCGTTATGGCTGCACGGTACTGCTCAAACGCGAGGATCTGCAGGTGGTGCGCTCCTTCAAGCTGCGCGGGGCGTACCATATGATGAAGTCGCTGCCTGCCGAGCGGCTTGCCCGCGGCGTTGTGTGCGCCAGCGCCGGCAATCATGCGCAGGGAGTAGCTTACTCGTGCCATGCGCTCGGGATTCCCGGCAAGATTTATATGCCCAGCACCACGCCGCGGCAGAAGGTGAACCAGGTCGCTTTCTTCGGCGGCCCCGATGTGGAGATCATCCTGACCGGAGATACCTTCGACGATGCCTTCAATGAAGCGATTGAAGCCAGCCGCAAGGATGATCTGGCTTTCATCCATCCCTTCGACGATCCGAAGATCATTGCGGGCAATGGAACCATCGGCAAAGAAATAATGGAGTCAGTCGAGGCGGCGCCGGATTTCATCTTCCTTACGATCGGCGGCGGCGGTCTTGCCGCAGGCGTCGGAGCTTATGTCAAGACGGTATCGCCGGGGACAAGACTGATCGGCGTTGAGCCGGAAGGCGCTCCATCCATGCGGGTATCGATGGATGCCGGCGAGGTGAAGACGCTTGAGACGATCGATAAATTCGTAGACGGGGCTGCTGTCAAACGGGTCGGCAGCCTGACCTTCCGCATGTGCCGCGAGCTGCTTGATGATGTGCTGCTTGTGCCCGAGGGCAAAGCCTGTACGGCGATGCTTGATCTCTATAACGAAAATGCCATCGTCGCGGAGCCTGCCGGCGCGCTGCCGATCGCCGCGCTGGATCTGTACCGCGATCAGATTGCCGGCAAGACGGTCGTGTGCATCATCAGCGGCGGCAACAATGACGTGGACCGGATGCAGGAAATCAAGGAGCGCTCTCTTATATTCGAAGGATTAAAGCACTATTTCATGGTTAATTTCCCGCAGCGCGCCGGGGCTCTTCGCGAATTTCTTGATGAAGTGCTCGGTCCGGAAGACGATATTACAAGATTCGAATATACGAAGAAGCACAACAAGGACAATGGTCCCGCCCTGGTCGGCATTGAGCTCAAGCACCGGGAAGACTATGAACCGCTGGTCGAGAGAATGCGCCGGAAGGACCTGCAGTTCCTGGAGCTGAACAAGGATCCGCTGCTGTATAATCTACTAATCTGAGAATAGCTGCAGCGGCTGGCCGTCCTTCAAATAAAGAGGCCGCCGGGAGCGAACCGTCAAGGACGTTTCGCTCCCGGCGGCCTCTTTTTAACATTTCGACAGAATAATCTTGCAGGATGAACGGTCTTATTGGCTATTATTGAAGAAATTGCATCTTTTGTCCGCTGACGCTCGTTTAATAAGTTATCGGCTCCCTGCCTGACGGATGCCCTCTTCTTGGACTTTTGCCCCAACTTGCATATAATGGGAGGAGCACATTCGATCCTTATAGGAGTGAGTACGATTCGCAAAACATGGTTTGGACCGGAGATCATCCTGTTTTCGGCGATTCTGTTTCTGGTGGAATTTATGCGAGGGGCCATGCTGATCAGCTTCCTGCCGATTTTCGGAGAGAAGCAGCTCGGCCTCACGCTTGATATTATAGGCATCGCGATCACAGCCCACTACCTCATTGATACTCTGCTGAAAATGGCGATCGGGTATCTGCTGGACCGCTTCTCCATCCGTTTTGTTGTCCATATCGGTCTCTTGTTCTCGCTGGTCGGCGTGCTGCTTTTTCAATTCGCCTACCAGCCCTGGATTTTCATTGTGGCTGCAGCCGTCTATGGGGTAGGCATCTCCCCGATATGGATCGTCTGCCTGACCAAGGTGTCCGACGATCAGCGCGCTACCCAAATGGGCTTTCTGTACACCATCTGGTTTATCGGTCTCGGCTCCGGCCCCATCGTGTGCAATATCCTGCTTGATTACAGTACGAAAATACCCTACTACCTGCTGCTGGGACTTTCATTTGCCGCCTGGATTCTGGCTATGTTCATCAGCAACCGTCAGAACAGCACAGTGACTTCCCTGCCCCTGCGTGAGCAATTCGCCATTCTGAGAGACCGGCTGCGCCACATGCGCCTCCTGCTGCCGGGCATGGTGCTGCAGACGATGGGAGCCGGCATGCTCGTGCCGATTCTGCCCAGCTTCGCCGAGGACCATCTGGGGATGAGCGGCACGCAGTATTCGTTTCTGCTGCTCGCCGGAGGCGCATTTACCGTGATCAGCCTCATTCCGCTTGGCCGTTTGTCGGACAAGCTAGGCGGGAAGAAATGGTTCCTCGTGCTTGGCTTCGGCGGCATCGGACTTGGTCTGTATTTGATCGGGCTTGCTCCGCCCTTATGGGAGAGCATCCTGCTGGCCAGCGTGCTGGGGCTTTCCTATGCAACGCTGCTGCCGGCATGGAATGCGCTGCTCGCCAACTATGTCCCGCCCAGGCAGCAGGGCCTTGGCTGGGGTATCTTCTCGACCGTTGAAGGCATCGGGGGTATGATAGGTCCTGTCGTTGGGGGCACACTTGCCTCCTGGCACGGCGAGTCGCTTGTCATATGGGTCAGTGCGGTTATGTTTCTGATTATTGGATTCTTCTATATATGGTTCCCGTTCCGTGCGTTCGCGGATAATGGCGCCCGTGTGGAATAGCAGGAGGATTGGAATCAATGAGTCAAATACAAGAATGGATTCAGCAGATGAAGCAGATCGATCTGGAGCATCTTCAGCGCACACTGCGGAGCTATTCTGCATATGGGCCGCTTCCGGGGATTTTTCTGCCGCTGCTGGAATCGTTTATTCCCGTTCTGCCGCTGCTGGTCTTCGTGGCGGCTAACGCCAATATTTACGGATTCTGGCTGGGTTCTCTCTATTCATGGATTGGCGTGTGCAGCGGATCGATGCTGCTCTTCTGGATTGCCCGCAAGCTGGGGAAACGTTTTGGCAGCTGGATCCGGAGACGCTTTCCCAAAAGCGTCCGTTTCTTTGACTGGATCGAGCAGAAAGGCTTCACCCCTATTTTCTTTCTCGCCTGTTTCCCGTTCTCGCCTTCCGCACTTATTAATATTGTTTCCGGACTCAGCAACGTTTCCTTCCGCTCATTCATGCTGGCGATTATGCTGGGCAAGGCGGTTATGATTCTCAGCGTCTCGCTCCTGAGCTTCGACATCAGCAGCATCGCGCAGGAGCCCTGGCGTCCTATCCTTACAGTCGCTCTTATTCTGGGCATGTGGCTTGGCGGCAAAAGAGTCGAGGCCCGTTATCACCTGAAATAATGCAAACGCATATCGGAAATGTCCCAAGAAGGCGGGGGAGTGGGCTTTGAAAAAGGGGATGTTCCCGCTTGTAAGCATCATGGGCGGGCTAGCTACGGCGGTCGTGCTGCTGTTTACAGCGGCGCTGGTAGGGGGAATGCTCTTCCTTATCCGGCTTATGAGCGACGATTCGGACAAGTACAAGCAAATGAAGGAATATATGGAGACCGTTTTCGGCACACCGGCTCATCTGCGCAGCGGAGGGGACGAGCCCGCTGCCGAAGAGGATGAGACAAGCACGTTGGCCAGCCCGCTGAAGCCCTTCAGCGAGCTCTGTCCCGCCTGCGGCGAGCCAGTCACCCATGAGCATCGGGATTGTCCCGCTTGCGGCCTGCGGCTGCTCTAGGGCTGTGTCCTTCCTTGCGGCAGTCTTGATTGCAATCACCTCGACGCGTTTCCATGATGCTGATGAACGCTATAAAACCGGACAGAGCCCCGAATGATCCTTCTGATCATCCGGGGCTTTTTTTCATGATATCCCGAGCAATACTTGCCTCCTTATACATAGTTTGCCTGTTCCCGCGGCATGCTAAAGAAGAATTCGGAGTTAGCTGCGCTATCTCATACTGAAATTATGAGGAAAGACCGATCTATAATGACTCTGCAGGAGGAAAACAGCAATGAGCGATGAGCGTCATAAAGAGATGGACCCGATGTCCGGTGAACGCGTAGAAACCGAAGGCGTCTACCGCAACCAATGGGGGCGCGAGGAAAAGCTTGAACGCGGCGACCTGTTTCCCGCCGATCCGCAGCTTGGCACATCGGAATGGGAGCTTGTCGAGCTTGATTTTGACAATCACCATGAAGGACGTACCGACAAGAGGCTGGTGCCCAAGAAGGAAATCACCCAGAAGGAGGCGCATCTGCAGCATCCGCGCCGCCATCCGGACAAAAAAGAAGAGGACTAGGAACGAGGCGGGTTCTTTGGCGGCAGCACAGTTGCTTCCGCATGCCCGCAGCAAAGGCTGGCAATTGTACCAGCCGTTCAACGAATTGAAAACGCCCATGCCGCGCAGATCTCTCATCTGCCGGTCATGGGCGTTTCGCTTTTTTCACTAATGCCCCAGTACCGGCGTCTCCTGCTCTTCCCGCTCAATAACCTGCTCCGCCAGCCTGTCCAGCCGCCGCAGATGATAGGCATATTCAAACATCGAAGAAGCGACAAATACCAGCCGTTTATGCTCATTCAGATCATCGCTGAAGTAATCCGTCAGCTGCTTCACCAGGCGCGCCTCCCGCTCCTCTTCAGGCTCGATATCGGCACCGGCTTTCATCTTTCCTTCCAGCTTCAGCAGAATTTGCTCATGGTACTTCGTCAGCTCCTCGATCTGCTGATCAAACCGCTGCGCCCACTCTCTTGATCCCGGCGCGGCAAAATAATGCTCTTCCACAACCTCAAGCAGATCCGCTCCCTGCTGCAGCGCTCTTATCATCTGCTTGGAGAGCAGCAGCTGCCGGATACGCGCCTGCTTGCGCCCGGGGAGCAGCGACCGTTCTTCTTCAAACAGCGTATAACGCTCCTCCAGTTTGCGCAGCGTGCCATGCAGCTTCTCCTTCTCCTGCCGGTGGATATCCTCTTTCATCTCATTGGATATCGCCATCCGCAGCAGCAGCGACAACTGGCCGAAGGCGTCATGGACCTGCCTGACGAACTGCTTGCGCGGCCTGGGAGGAAAGACGAGCACATTCACCAGAAAAGCCGCCCCCATCCCGGTAAGGACCATGGAGAAACGTTCCAGCGCATACAGCCAGCTCCCTCCATCCGCTTCCATGACTGCTACTACAGTGACAAGCGTCAGTCCGATCGTCGCTTCCATCCGCAGCCGGATACAGCACAAAATAACGATAATGCATACCAGTCCCAGCGAAATCGGCGTATTGCCGAATAAACGAACGGCTGCAAGCGCGATAGCTGCGCCCAGCACATTGGTCTGAAGCTGGTCAAGGATCTGCTTCCATGAACGTGAAATTGAAGGCTGAATCGTGAAAATGGATGAAACCGCTGCAAGGATCGGGGATGAGAAACCAATCATACCGCTTATATAAACGGCCAGTGCAACCGCAAGGCCTGTCTTCATCACGCGTGCGCCGATTGTCATGCTCCGCCTCCTTCCGCAAGCGGCCGCAGCTCTTCTTCCACAAGCAGGTCAAACATTTTTCTCAAAGATTGTGCCATTTCTTTATTACCGCCTCCTCACGCTATTATAGCCGAATTCACCAAGAAGAAACGACTACCCCGTCCTATCGCGGCTAAACCAATTTTCTCCCCTTGGAAATATAAGCAAAGGTTGATGGAATTTTATCCTTTATTATAGTTCAAAAAAGCAGAGGCGCGTTTTCCCTCTGCTTGGTTAAAGCACAGTTCCTGCTAGAGCTTCCCCTCATCCGTCCGGCTCCGGCGAATCCGCGTCACCTTGCCGGGGCCGCCCTCCGCTTCTGCCGCAGGTTCGAGATAAGGCAGCACGATCTCAAAGGTCGTCCCTTTTCCCAGCCTGCTGGTGACTTGAATGCTGCCTTGATGATTGTCGACGATCTTGTAGCTGACCATGAGGCCAAGCCCCGTGCCTTTTTCCTTGGTAGTGTAAAAGGGCTGACCGATCTTGGCCATCTGCTCCTCCGGAATGCCCGGTCCGTAGTCCTCAATCCGTACCATGATCTGGTCGTCTTCCCGGATGCAGCGGATCAGAATCCTGCCCCCATCAAGCATGGCTTCAATGGCATTCTTAATCACGTTAATGAACACCTGCTTCAGCTGATTCTCAACGCCGAGCACCCACAGCGGCTCTTGGCCGGGGCTCCATTCCATCTCGATGTTGTGCAGAATCGCCTGGGCTTCCAGCAGGGTTATGGTATCATTCATAATCTGGCGGATATCCTTGTGGGACAGCTCATAAATTTGCGGCTTCGACAGCATAAGCAGTTCGCTGACGATCGATTCGATGCGGTTCAGTTCCGATTTCATAATATCAAAATAGTTTTTATTGTTATGCCTGCCGGAGGCGAGCAGCTGCAGGAACCCCTTCAGGGAGGTCAGCGGATTGCGGATCTCGTGCGCGATGCCTGCCGCCAGCTGCCCCGCGACGTACAGCTTTTCCGAGTTAATGAGCAATTCCTCATTCTTCTTGCGCTCCGAGATATCTCTGACAATGACTTGAAAGACGGGCTTGCCCGACATTCTCGTGCTGGTCTGGACCACCTCCGTGAACAGCGGCTTGCCTTTGACCGTGTTCCATATCAGCTCCGTCGGCCCCTGTCCCAGACCCTGCGCGGTTACCTGCAGCATCCGTTTCATGTCCGAATGGCATTTGGTCTGCAGATGCATATAAATCGACTTTCCCAGCAAATCCGACTCATTATCCGTTTCGAACATCTGCAGGCCCGAGTCATTGATATATTCCCAATATTCATCGCGGATAATCGCGATCATATCCATGGAATTCTCCACCAGCAGCTTATAGCGTTCATTCATGGCATTGTAGCGACGCTCAACGAAGCTCGCCAGCAGGCTGAAGGCAAAGATGACCAGGGTGGTAATTCCGAGAATGACAGCAAGCAGCCGCATGTATTCGTTCAGCCGGTCCGTTGTCAGCACAATGGAATAGAGGATGGTTATCGCAAGCAGGCCGATCAAGTGCGTAGCAAACCCTGACAAGCCGAGCATCAGGCCCGGCAGCATCAGGTAGGTGCCGTTCTTTTGCTCGAACAGATGGAAAGAGTAGGCCGTTCCCAGAAAGCTCAAGACAAAGGCGAAGCAAACCAGCCCGGTGTGGACGCTGTAATCCTGGACCTGGTCGCTCAGAAGACTGGCATAATTCAAGAATACGGTCCCGGCCGCCATAATCAGGCTGCTCAGCAGCAGTTTGATGACGAAGATCCGGGCCGAGCCAAGCAGCCATAAGGAGAAATAAGCGCAGCACATGATACCAAACAGGTTGATGACGGATGTCCAATCAATCACAATCATATTATCCGTTGCAATCAGAACAATAAAGTGGCAAACCCACAGCCCCAGCGCATATACGGCAGCCCCGCTCAGCAGCCAATAATGCCGGAGCTTTCTGACTAGCTTGAAATGACCGATCATATTGTACATTGTAAAAGAGGCAAATAGATTGATAGCTAATGCCAAAAGCAGGTACATCCATTTGTCCGAAACGATCAATTCGCTCATACCTATCCTCGATTACCTAGAAATTCTGTTATATTCATGTGACAATTCGACATTTTTCCAAATAATCCTTTTTTCTGTGACATGAAATGTGGGATTAAAGCATGGGACGACGCTTTTTTTGCGGTGCGGCTTTACGTTATAATAGAATTCAATCGAGAGATCAGCAGCTCAAGGAGAGGATTTACCCATGATGAAGATTTTAAAGGAATTTAGGGAATTTGCGGTTCGCGGCAATGTGCTCGACCTCGCAGTCGGTGTCATTATAGGAGGCGCATTCGGTAAGATTGTCACTTCGATGGTCAATGATATCATCATGCCGCCAATCGGCAAAATACTCGGCGGAGTGAATTTTAAGGATTTGTTCATAAATTTATCTCTGAACGAGCATTTCGACACATTGGCTGATGCTCAGGCTGCTTCCAAACCGGTGATCGCTTACGGCAATTTTATTAATGTCATCCTCGACTTCACCATTGTCGCATTTTGCGTTTTTCTGATCGTGAAGGGCGCGAACGCGCTGCGCCGGCTGAACGCCAGGGAACCGGAATCGGTCACGGAGCCCACGGAGAAGGTATGCCCGTACTGCCTGTCCAAAATTCCGATAAAAGCAACCCGCTGCGGCCACTGTACCTCCCATTTGAAAGATGAAGAGCTTGAGGGCGTGCAGGAGGGCCTGTCCTAGCATGGCGGCCCATGACGACAAGCGACCCGCCGCCGAGGAATTCTTCGATATTTATGACAGCTCAGGCGCGCCGATCGGCACAGCCAGCCGCAGCGAGGTTCACGCCGCCGGTCATTGGCACCGCTCGTTCCACTGCTGGCTGGTCCGCCGGGAAGGCAGCCGGCGCCTTGTGCTCTTCCAGCAGCGGCAGTCCGGCAAGGATACCTTCCCCGGCTTCCTGGATATTACGGCTGCCGGCCATTTGGCTGCCGGCGAGACGATGGCGGAGGCTGCCCGGGAGCTTGAAGAGGAGCTCGGCGTCCGCGCGCCGTTCTCCGAGCTTATTCCGCTCGGCACCGCCCGCAAGGAGGCGGAAGGCACGGCGCAGGGCATCCCCTTCATCGACCGGGAAATAAGCGACGTCTTCGGGCTGGTGTACCATGCCCCCCTGGATTCGCTGCGGCTGCAGGCCGAGGAGGTGGCAGGGGTTTACGAGGCGGAGCTTGCCCGAATGATCGATCTGTTCGAAGGACGCTGCAAGAGCCTGAACGCCGAAGGCGTCGCAGCCCTGAGCGGCGGCCAGCTTCAGCGCGTTTCCCTGATTGTGGAGGCCGGGCATTTTGTACCGCGGCCGGCGCCTTATTATACGGATGTGTTTCGCGCCCTGCTCTCCCAAATCTAAGAAGAGAGGGGTGCCGCCATCCTTCTCGGATCCCCTAAGCGAAAATTGTGATATGCCGCCTCCGGCACATCCCCTTCGCGGAACATTCCCTTACGGTCCCGCTCCCGGGTTCTTATCATAGGCATGCCAGGTTTGCCGGCTCGGGAAGAGGTTCCTCTAGCCTTTCTCCTGCGGGCTCATGCCGTTCTGCCGACGCCATGGGCTTGCTCCGTTCCTGGCCGGCCGGTGCCAGGGCGCAGACTGCCGGCGGCTGGACGACTGCACCAGCTTGCCTCCCGCTTTGCGGGGAAGCTTGCCTCCGGCGGAACGCCGCACGGACTTGCTCCTGCCGCCCGATGCTGCGCGCATACTGCCTGGTCTGCCCGCTTTTCCAGCCGCCCGCACACTGGCTCCGCCGTTCCTGGCCGCGTTCTTCAAACGCATGCCCTTCGCGCGCTCCCAATTCTGGTACCACTGATCGATCATGCTGTGTATGTTATAAAATATCGTATTCGCCGGAGCAAGGTCAAAATCGTTCAAATCCGGCTGCCCATAGAGCTTGGCCGCTGTCTCGTGGATACAGCCGTGCAAATTGGACGCTTCCAGAAACAAGCCGAGCTCATCCGCAGTCGCAAACGATTCCGGATTATTGCGGATCCGCATCTCGGCATTCCGATCGTAGCACGGGGCGCTGCGAATCTCCTCCGGCACTTCCTGCCAGGGCGCAACAAGGCGCATATCATACCCCTGCCGTTCATACCACTGAAGAGCCTTGGCGATATATTGCCGGTGGAACTGCAGAAATTTCTCCCCATAGCCAGGCGGCAAGTTTGCCGGATTGCTGTGATGGTTTGTATGATGCCAAAGACGGTGCTCCTCCAGGAGCGCCGCCGGAAAATTAGGAATAATGGGCATTACTGTTCCCTCCTGCCGTACATCCGTTTATGCTATTTTATGCGGGTTGCCGCTATTGGTTCTTTTCCCTGCCGCATGCAGCACAAAAAAACCGTCCGCGCATAAAGACGCAAGACGGTCCTTTGCGGCCTGAAGCCGGATAGGTGAAGGGGGCTGCGGTCTTACAGGATATTGCATTGGCCATTCGATACGCAAATATCGAAGGTAATACGGACGTCGCAGCATTCTCCAAAAACACAGCTGATCCGTACGCAAGAGCTTCTGCCTTGATTGAAGAAGCAGACCACGCTGCAGTTATCCCCGATAATGCTGTCTACCACTTTACGGTTTTTACAGCGAATGGCGCGGACAAGTGCGGCTGCGTTATCGGCATCCTTCAGCTGGCAGAACAGCTTGCACAGATCACGACCGGCTTCCTGGATGCCTTCGACGGCACTGTCTGTTTTTTTGCAGCAGCTGTTGGAAGAAATCCGCGCACGGCTGCGGGTTTTCTTCGCAACTTTAATATTGGCAAACTTCATTTTGGCTGACATCTGTCTTCCCTCCTCTCGGATGTACATAATCCAATTTATGAGGAGGACATGTAAAAAGCATGGACAAGAATGCCCCGTAACCCGCATATTCTTCAATCCGCTGTTCCCGCATAGGCGTCAGTAGCCGAAGACAAATATACCTCCAGGGTAATCTTTTACGCTAAGGAGCTCTCCTTCAATAGGGGCTGCTCAGCGGATCTTCATGAATCGAAAAAATCATGATCTTCTGCTTCCAGCTCGGCACCCTCGACATCGGAGAGCCTGAACCAGTCCCCATTGACCATAAACTGGCCGCCCCGCTGGTCAATCCGCTCCACAATCCCGATTACGGACAGCTCCTCGAACGCATCGAACAGCTTGACGCGAATCTCCTTGTGCCGGTGCAGCGACTCGCTGAAAAGCATGGCAATCTCGCTCCACCGCGCTTCGTCCAATACCTTCTGCTCCCGGCGCTTCAGATTCTGCTGATGCCGGTTATGCTCCAGCTTGTGCTCGGGCAGCATCATCCGGCTGTCCTCCCACATCCAGTTGCCGCCTGGTGTCAGCTTCTTTGTTTTGCCCATCGCTTGCCCCGCCCTCCTATTTGTAGTGGCCGCCTATCTTGCTGGCCCGGTCCGCCGCCTGCCCGGCCGGTGTTCCCGAGACGGCGCGGATAATGACATCATCGCCGTATTTGTCCTTAAGCCGGTCTGTCACTGCCTCCAGAGCGCCCATGCGCTCCCTCGTATCGTCCATGACAAGCTGGTACTGCTCGTCGCTCTGGAAGCCGGTTACCGACACCCCTACCCTGCGGACGGGCAGGCCGTCCCAGTGACGGTCGAACAGCTCAAGAGCATGATAGTAAAGGTCATTGGTCACATGGGAGGGATAGGGCATCGTCATCTGTCTGCTGAAGCCGGTCGGCCTATCAAAATCAGCTCCCCGGCAGTTCACCGACAAGGTCCGGCCCATCTTGCCGATCGACCGGCAGCGCCGGCCCACCAACTCGCACAGCTCCAGGATGATCACCTTGATCTCATCGCGTGCCGCATAATCGCGCGGCAGCGTCATCATGTGGCCGACGGATTTCTCCCCGGCATGTGTGCCCGGCAGAACCGGCGAATCGTCAATTCCATTGGCGATTCGCCAGCACACCTCCGCCTGAATATCGCTGTTCTTGCCGAACTTGCTGCGCAGCCTGCGCTTCAATTCAGGAAGCGGCATCCGGGCGAGATCTCCGATCGTATGAATGCCCATGCGGACAAAATGGTTCGTCATCCTGCCGCCGACCATAAACATTTTGTTGATCGGCAGCTGCCACAGGGAATCGGCCAGTTCCCCGCGGCGCAAAACATACAAGCCCGAGTCATTTTTCTTGGCGTAATTGTCACAGGCCTGCTTGGCGAGAATTTTGTTATGGCTGATTCCAAAACGCGTATATATGCCGGTTAAGGCCAATACTTCCTGCTGCATCAGATGGGCGGTGGTTTGCGCATCGCCATACAGGTGAAGGGAGTCGGTCACATCGATGAACTGCTCATCGATCGAATAGGGTTCAACGAGGCTCGTGTAGGTTTCATAAATCTGCGTGATTTGAAGAGAGACATCGATGTAGTGCTGCATCCGCGGCCTGACGACAACCAGATCGCGGCATTTGCCAAGCGCATCGCCAAGCCTTTCGGCTGTCGTAACACCCCTAGCTTTGGCCAGCGGACAGGCTGCCAGAATAATTCCCGAGCGCCGCGCAGGATCGCCTGCGACCGCTACCGGCTTATCGATAAGCTCCGGATTATCCGCCTTCTCCACACTGGCATAGAAGCTCCGGCAGTCCGCGAGGAAGATGGTTCTCTCTTTAGATGGCATGGCGTCTCGCCGGAGCCGGGACAATGGCCAATACCTGATCGCTTTTCAAGGTGCGGTAGGCTTTGGCCCTCAAGCAGAATACGCGCACATAGCTATCATTCTGTGAATACACGAACACCCGCCGCTGCGTTATGTTATTTTTGGCATCCTGATAAATGATTTCCGCATGCTGCCCGACATATTTCTTGAAGTCCATTGCAACCCCTCCATCTGCGAACGTATATTCTTATTATATACAAGAACGCTTGTTCGCAACACAGGAAATATGTGGGGTCCATAAAAAAATCCTGCATCCGCTAACCAGCCGCGGACACAAGGATCTTGATGTGAAGAGGAGGACCTTGTCCTATTCATTAAGATAGGTCGTCACCTTATTCTGAATCAGCCTGGCAACATCCTCCGCCGATTTCTGGCCGCTGAAGAAAGCCTTGGACTCGTCGGTGACGAACTGCGCGACCTGATCGGATCTGAACAACGCGGGATGAATCGCCCCTTCCAGAAAGCTCTGCAGCTGGTCAAGCTTCCCGTTGTCGACTTTGACCGGCACACCCTTCAGCGGCCCCTCCTTAACCGTTGGAACCGACCCATCGTCCTTAAGCTGGGCAAGCTCCGCGGCGAACGCCTTCTTGTTAATGGGAAACCCGGCGGTATTGGGAGGGGTAGTGATCTGATCCGACATCATGAACTTGAGGAAATCCCAGGCCTGCTCCTTCACCTGCGACTTCGCGTTAAGCCCGATGGTAAGGTAATTCATGAAATAGCCCCCGGCAGCCACTTCCTCCGGATGCGGCATAATGAGCAGCTTCATATTCTTGGCGAGGAATCCTTTGAGCGATGTCATATAATCTCCGGGAGAATTGATTTGGATAGGATAGAAATAAGGACGGCCCTCGCCGATGATACCGTCATCGCCCATCCCCTTCACCTGCTGCATCAGTCCGATAAAGGATGGCGAATCGAAATTCGCCTTGCGGCTTGCCGCGTCGACGAACTGGGAGTAGTTGTCGGACACCATCTGCGCCAGCAAATATTCCGGAGTGCTGTTAAGCACGTTCTTGTAGGGGCCATCCTCCGCCAGCTTCTTCGTAGCCTTGGCAAAATCGCTCCAGGTCCAGGATTTGTCGTCAATCTGCACGCCTGCCTGCGCGATGGCATCCATATCGCCGGCGAAGCCGTAGAGGAAGAAGGAGAGGGGCAGGCCGTAGAGCCCTCCGCCGATTTTGGCATTGTCCAGAATGTTGCTGAAATAGTCTTCTTTCTTAAATGCCGAATCCTGATCCATCATCGTATCCAGGTCGACCAGCAGCTTCTGCTGTACGTAGCTGGCTACGGGCAGTTCTTTCATTTCCAGCAGATCCGGCCCCTTACCGGCCAGCATAGCCGTGTTCATAGTCGTTGCGTACTTCTCCAGATCTGCTTCCACATTCGCATTGTCGGTCGGCAAATCCGTAAGCTTGATCTCGACATCCGGATGCAGCGCCTCATACTTTTTCTTCGCCTCCTGGAAACGGGCATCCGGCCAGAACGTCGAGAACGTGATTGTCGTCTTCCCTCCCTTGGCAGGGGGAGAATCTTTCCCGGGCGCATCGGCGTCCTTCCCCTGCCCGGGGGCAGTTGTTCCGGTATCGGCGGCGGCTGTTCCGGTGTCGCTTACCGCCGATCCCTGCCCTGGAGCCGTTCCCCCGCTGCCGGAGCCGCCGCTGCGGCAGGCAGCCAAACTAACCAGAAGCACAAACCCCAACAACATAATCATCATTTTTCTCATCGTTGATCACCTTTCCTGCCGGAGAACTTGGCGTATCCGGGCCCCCTCAGTCTAAGGCGAAGATGTCAACATAACTTCACTGACTTGTAAACAATTTATCTCCAATAAGAAGAAACTAACTTCGCCGTCCTTCAGCGGCAAAGTTAGTTTCTTCCTCAAAAATATCAGAAAAGTAGAGCCATATTGTATACTTTCTGAATGATTTTAAGAAAAAACATCCTGATGAACAGCCGACAGGAACACCAAAAGTGTTCCTGGCTCTCCAACAAGATGCATCGGGTACTGCAGCTGCCGCCGCTTGGCGGGCGGTTCATTCAAATTCGATAATAAAGGATTGATTATCGTGCAGCGGGACCAGGTCAGAAGGCACAGTACTAGGCGCAGATTGCGTAGGCTGCGCAGGACCCGCCTCTCGCGCATACACTTTCTGTCCTTCAATCAGAAGTCCGCTGTTGTCCGGATTCCATGCCATCTGGAAAGGAACGACTCCCTGATAAACCGCTGTTTCGTTCAAGATGTTGTTTCCCTGCAGCTTGCCCGCATAAATTCTCATATCCTTGGTTGTCGAACCCTTGCCCTTCCAGTACGCGATATATTTCCGGTCCGGAGACAGCTGAAAGCTTCCGACCCGCCCCAGCAGGACGGTTACCGCCGCATTGCGCAGATCGTACGCATACAGAGATCCATCCGGCCCTATATAAGCGATCTGATCCTTATTGATCCAGTCGGCCTGGCTGCTGCCGCCCACCCAGATCGCCGAACTGTCGCCGCCAAGTTCATGCTCGTATTGGCTCACAAACCCGCTGCCGCTCCAGGCGCCGACGCTGAAACTGAGTCGGCTGCCCCCGCCCTTGACGATCAGCACGCGCTGTCCGTCATCCGAAAGCTTAATGGAGTAGATGACATCGCTCCTCTTCCACTCCGGCAGTGAATAACGCTTCGCGGTTCCGGTCTCCGTATCGATGACGCCGATGCTGCCCTGGCCATTGTCGGAAAGCATATACGAGACGTATCGGCCGTTATCCGACCATGTCAGGTTTTTTGATACCAGCAGCTGCTTGGACGTAAGCGTATCGGTAATCTTCGCCTGCTGGTCGGACGTTGAAATCAGCGTAATCGTATAGACTCTGTCGGCAAGCGCAATCGTGCATACATACCGGCCATCCGGCGACAGTCCGGCAAATAAGCTATTCCCGCCCACATCGCGCAGCTTCTCCGGCGTCTCGTATGGGGAAACAAGACGTTCAATGCTCAGCTCCTGCCTTGCTTCCCCGAACAAGCCGATAACGGTATCCCGGCCGAGCCAGCTGATGTGGTACAGGTTCTCCGCAGCCTGGGCGGGCAGCCGGTAATAGGTCTTGACCTTGAACGGCCCGCTGGCCTGATCAACCGCGCTGTCTTCTTCCGTATCAGGTATGATGATCGTCTCGGACCGCAGCTGCCTCATGCATCCGGACAGAAGGACGCCCAGAAGCACAAGCGCTGCGCACAAGACCGCAATCCGTCTGCTCATAATCGCTACCTCACCGCCTTCATGTACGGTATTTCCACATAGACGCCCGTTTGCCGGTTCTCGCTGATCATGCGGATGCTTCCACCATGATCTTCAACAATGGCCTTGGCAATGCCCAGACCCAGGCCTACACTGCCCGCTTCCTTGGGTCTGTGATCCGCCAGATGGAAGGACTCGAAAATGTTCGCCAGATGCTCGGGCTCTATCGTTTCTCCGGAATTAACGAAGGCAAAACGGACGGTTCCGAGGTCAAGCAGCGCCTTGACTCCGATCTCCGAATGAGCGTCGCCATACTTGATCGCATTGTCAAGCAGATTGATAAAGAGCTGTCTGAGCCTGTCCGAATGTCCGTGAACGAAGAGCCCCTCCTCCGTGTCGCAGCGAATCGTCTTGTTATAGCGCTTGGCCTTGAAGGCCATCGCATCGCATACATCGTGCAGAATCCGGCCTGTCTCGACGCGCGCGAATTCATCGCGGCTGACCGGTCCTTGCGATACCTCCAGCATCCTCAGCACCATTTCGTGCAGACGCTGGCTCTCCTCCACAATATGGTTCATTCCTTTATCGAAGAAGTCGCGGTCGCTCTCCCCGTTCTCCCGGATGATCTCCGCATACCCCAGAATGGAGGTCAGCGGAGTCTTGAGCTCATGGGTGACATTGTCGAAGAAACGCTTGCGCTGCCGGTTCAACCCCTCGAGCCGGTCCCGGTCCCGCTCGATTCTGGCAATCTGGCTTCTGATCTGCTCGATCATATCGTTGAAATTGGCGGTCAGCCGGCCGATTTCATCCTTTCGCCGAAAGGCGATGCGGATATCCAAATTCCCGTTCATCACCTCCGTGGAGGCCTTGGCCAGCTTGACCAGAGGGATCGTAATATGCCGGGAGAGCATGTAGGAGAACAGGAAAGCTGCAGCGAATACTGCCAAGGCAATATAGAAAATGATATCCAATATATGCCCGCTTTGCTCATAGAGCAGCGTAAAATCCTTGGAGAAACGCAGAATCCCCACCTTGACCCCGCCGATGATGACCGGGTACGAATACAGAACGGATGCAATGCCGTGCTCGTAGGAGATGGTGTAGGCCGTTTTGCCCTGAAGCGCTTGCTTGAGATCATCGTCCGTAACGCCTGAAAAAGCGCCCTGATCGGATGAATACAACAACACGCCGTCAACTGTATAGGCCGTGACATTGCTGGAGGTCGCATGCTGCAGGTCGCCTACCATTTCCTCTGCCATCTGCCCAAAATAGAGATCGTCGTTCGTAAAGTGGTTGATCATAAACGCCTGCTGGACATAGACATTGCTGTTCTTCTTCAAGCCGATCAAATCGTCGGTGATGATATTCTGGTTGCTGGTCTGGATGACACGCGCGACGATCTGATTAAGCAGCAGAAAGGAGAGGCAGAAAATCAGGAAGAAGCCGATGATGAATTTGGCTCTGATTGTACGGATCATTCCGGCTTGTCCCCCCGATCGGTTGGCGGCCTCCGGATAGCAGCGCCGTCAGTCCACCTGTTTGTCAAATTTGTAGCCCACGCCAAAAACGGTCAGGATCACATCATTAATATCCAGCTTCTTGCGCAGGCGCTGGATATGGATATCGACGGTGCGGGTGTCTCCAAAATAATCAAAGCCCCAGACCACATCCAGCAGCTCCGGTCTGGAGAAGATTTTGCCCCGGTAATTGTTCAGGGTCATCAGCAGATCGAATTCCTTGGGCGTCAATTCGACCACTTCATTATCCTTTTTTACCAATCGCTCTTCTTTGATAATTTCGATATTTTTAAAACGGATGCTGGATGCCGGCTGATCGCCGGAAGGGCGTGCCGCCTGGGGCAATCTGCGCAGGACCGTTCGAATCCGGGCGATGACCTCCCTCAGATCAAACGGCTTGGTAATATAATCATCCGCTCCGAACTCAAGGCCCACAATTTTGTCGGCGATGTCCGATTTGGCTGTAATCATAATGATTGGGATATTGAGGGTCTCCGTCACTTTGCGGCAAACATCCAGTCCGCTCACATCCGGCAGCATCCAATCCAGCAGCAGCAGATCCGGTCTGAACTGCTCCACCAGCCGCAAGCCATGCGCCCCGCTGTTTGCGGTGATCGTATCGAAGCCTTCCCTGTTCAAGCCATAGGCAAGCAAATCCGCAATCGCTGCTTCATCTTCAATAATCAGGATCTTGGCTTTCTCCATGCGGTTCACCCCATTCTAACGACATGGTAGCACAACCTGTGGGTTCATTCAAACCATGAATCATGGCACCGGTTGAGGCAAAACTCCTTATTGAGGTTCAGGCGTGTCCATCCCTGCATAAACAAAAACCAGTCCAAACACCATTAGTGTCCGACTGGTTTCTTGTTGTTTTTCTCTAACGCAGATTAGGGAACTGCAGCTTTTGCTTTTGCAAATATTCGATCAGTTGAGGCAGCGCCTGCACCGTTTGCTTCGATTCATGCAGGAGCAGGATCGATCCGGATAACTCGGTGTGCCTGGTATAATTCATAATCGTCTGGGAGCTGGAGGCCTTCCAGTCTTCCGAATCTTTGTTCCAGAGAACAATCTTCATTCCGTTCTTCTCGACAAGCTGCGAAAGCGCGTCATCCGTAGCTCCATAGGGCGGGCGAAAAAGCACCACGGGCTCTGACGTGACCGCTTCGAGCAGCTGGTTGGTACGGGCAATCTCAAGCTGCCGCTTGTCGGATGTCAGGTCCTCAAAATCCGCATGCGTCATGGAATGATTGCCGATCGAAAATCCATGGTCATCGGCATATTTTACATATTCGGGGAATTTCCTGACCTGCGTCCCCACGAAGAAGAACGTTCCCCCGACCTTGTGCTTCTCCAGAATATCGACAATCTCCCGGGTATACTTGGATGGCCCATCATCGAAGGTAAGCGCAACGGAGCCTTTGGGCAGGCTGAAATTGACCAATCCGCCCAGCTTAACCTCAGGGACAGCAGCGGATTCAGTTACAACCGCGGGTACGACGACGGCCTCCTGGGCAGGAGCCGGGACCGGCTCGCTTCTCGCCTCGGCAAGCTGCTGTGTGAATGACGTTCCCTTTTGCTGCGTTCTCTCTTCCAATACCGATGTATCGACCTTGGCCAGCACCGCCTGATTGGTAGAGGGGTAGTCGGGAACAAAGATCAGGAAGAAGGCTGCGACCACGAACGTAGCCGCCAGAATTCTCAGCGCCCGTCCGGGAAATGCAGGCTTCCATGACAAGCGTTCAAGCACCGTCTTCGGATTAGCCGCTTGTTCATGGCATTCGGAAACATCCTCCGTGCAGATAAAAGAAGATAATCGTTTTATTTGGGACAAGTCCTGAATCTCCCGCAAAGCGGCGAGCTCCTCAGCAAATTGCCGGGAACAGGGAAATATGCTTTTTTCACTCGAGCCCCGGTCATATTTGGTAAGCGAGCCGGAAGGATGGTTGTTCAAGGCATTCCAATTGCTATGTAAGGACAATCTATATTTAGCCGTTTCCACGGATCCGATCAAGGCGCGGATATGATAGGCCGTATAGGAATCCAGCTTCCATTTGAGATTCATGGATTGTTCCAGATTTAATTGTATATGAATGCAGTGGCTCTCGGATCCATTCTCTACGGATAGGACCTCCAGCCATTTCCCCGTATAGGATGCCATTGTGGATTCCCCCTTTCAATCCCTTCTCGCTGACAAAAAATCACTCAGACGGGGGAGATAATGAGAAGGCCATACGTGCTGTAAAGTCGGTGACGGACTGCAGCAGTTTCGTTTTTTCTTCTGTGACCTTCTGATATTGGCTGGCCAGCTGCAGGTTCTCCGCTTCCGCATCTCTGAGCTTCTCTTCCAGTTCCTTCGTTCTCTGCAGACTGTCCTGCTGAAAACGGTGCGAATCCTCATGGAGCTTGGCGTATTTATTTCTTTCCTTCTCCAGTTGGTACTTCAGATTATCGATACCCGAATTGGAGGCGTTCTGGAACTCCTTGTAGTCCTCCAGAAGCTGGTCATAGCCCATCTGCTTCGCAGTCAGCTTATCCTCCAGCAATTTGAACTCCTGCTCCCTGTCGGCAATGAGCTGTTCTTTCTTCATCAGGTCGTTTTTGAGACGACTGATATCTTCGTTCGCATTGGCAAGCTGCTGCTCGATATCTTTGCTTTTGAAGTGGATAAGCTGACGGTCATTCAAGAGATTCTCGACCGCAACCACAAGGTCCAGGGCTGCCTTGTCCTGATCCAGCAAGGAAATTTCGGATGCCGGGTGCTCGGCGAGCGATGACTGTATTTCTGCTTCAGATGAGAATTCCGCCTCACGATAGCTTTGGGTGCGCGCTGTCAACGCATTTTTCAGCCACCCTTTTGCTTTGCCGGCAGAATGGGGTCTATCTGTCATATCGACATCTCCTTAACACACAGTATCTATCTACTAATATCCACTATGATATATTATCGGTATTAGAGACTCAGGGATATGTAGTACTTTGATACTATTTGCATGAAATTGTTATAGGAACATTGATCGATATCTGCAGGAGGAGATACGGAAATTCAAGTCTACACAACGGCTCCAAAACAACGGGGTTGAAGCATCAGGCACAATACCCTGCCCAAGAAGGGGCATGGAAAATTATGTAACGCCAAATAAGAATCCCCGATAGCCACAAGGCATAGCGGGGATTCTTAATGACAGAACCGTTTAACATCGTTAATCATAATTGGAGTGCCGGCCTCCTGACAAAAGCCGAAACTGCAGCCAGCCTCTATACCTCAGCTATGCCGGTTCTTGAAGACCGGCTTATTTTGCTTGCGTTATGCCGGCGGCTGCGGCTTCCGGCCTGTTCGTTTCGGTCAGGCGATGGGCCAGCATGGCAGAGCCCGCCAGAAGCGCTCCGGTAGCGGCAAAGATCACATGAGTTGTAAATGCCGCCCCAATCGCTCCGCCGATGCCCGGTCCGATCATATTGCCGACTTGAGACGCCGTATTGTTAAGCCCGAACGCCCGCCCCCGGAAATCGCTCGGAGTATTGCGGACCAGCATGCCGTTCAACGCAGGAATGACCGCACAGAAGAACGCGCCGTACACAAAGCGGACAATGGCAAAGCCCCAAATATTGTGAAAGGCCATCTGAAACAAGTTTCCCGCCGCACCGCCTGCAAGTCCGATGACCAGGACGTGTCGGAAGCCGACCTTATCCGCCAGCCTCCCCCAGAAAGGCGCAAAAATAATGCCTGCAATGCCCACGAGGGAAAACACGAAGCCCGCGAGCAGCGAGGCATCTCCTGCCGCCCCGCCGATTTCCACCACATACAGGCTGATTACCGGCTCGATGGTCATCACCGAAATTGAGACAAAGGCGGTCAGGATCAGGATCATGGAGAAGGAGCGGTTGGACGCTGCGATTTTGAACGCTTCGAATACTGAGCTCCGCCCTTTGGATTCGCCGATTTTCTCCTCCTTGACCAGCAGGATAACCAGCAGCGTGGATAACAAAATGAGAACTCCGGCGCTCACGAACGCCGCGCGGTTGTTGAACAGATGCGCTATCCCGCCTCCCAGCAGAGGACCCATGATGCGTCCCGACGCCGTTGCCGTAGATATCGTAGTCAGCGCATAGCCGACCTTATTTTCCGGCGTGTTGGTGCCGACAAGCGCGATTACGGCAGGAATATATCCGGCCAGGAGGCCGTGGAGCACCCTCAGGGCCAGCAGCTCGTACGGATTGGTTACCATTGACGTTAAAGTGAACACGACGAACAGAACAATGCCTGCCCGGATAATCATTTTCTTCCGGCCGAATTTGTCAGCCAGCGAACCAAGATACGGAGATGACAGGGAAGAAGCCAGGAACGTGGAGCTGAAGAGCAGCCCCGCCCACATCTCCGTATTGTCCCTCACGCCAATATCGATCAGAAACAGCGGAAGGAACGGGATCACCATCGTCAGGCTTGCCGATGCGACAAAGGTGCCAAACCATAAAACCCAAAGATTTTTCTGCCAAATTTCCATAGCCCGCTTCCTTAATATAAATGACATGCAACCCATTGTTCCGGCATTATCTCCTGCAGTTCGGGACGCGCTGCCCGGCAAATACTCATCGCTTTGGGACAGCGGGTATGAAAAGCGCAGCCCGAAGGCGGATTGGCAGGATTCGGCACTTCTCCCGCAAGCACGATACGTTCGCGCTTCGCCCTGCGGCTTGCCTCCGGCGCTGCGGAAAGCAGCGATTGGGTATACGGATGGAGGGGCGCGCCATATAGATCGGATTTGGGCGCGATCTCCACCATTCTGCCCAGATACATCACTCCGACCTTATTGCTTACATGCTTGACGACGGATAAATTATGAGAAATAAAAAGATAAGACAGGCCGAATTGCCTCCGGAGATCGTCAAGCAGGTTAATGATTTGCGCCTGAATGGACACATCGAGCGCGGAGACGGCTTCGTCCAATACCATCAGCTTGGGATTCAGGCCAAGGGCCCGGGCAATGGCAATCCGCTGGCGTTGGCCGCCCGAGAACTCATGCGGATGCTTGAAGCCGGCCTCCTGGGGCAGCCCGACTACCCGAAGCAGATAGGCGACCCGTTCCATGGCTTCTTTTTGCGTCATTTTCGTATTTACAATCATCGGCTCCGCTATAATGGCAGCGACGGTCATCCGCGGATTCAGCGAGGAGAACGGGTCCTGAAAAACCATCTGAAAATTTTGCCGCAGCTGGCGGAGCCGATCGCCCTTGATTTTCGTAATATCATGCCCGTCGAATATAATCGAACCCTCCGTCGGTTCGTAGAGCCGCATAATGACCCTGCCCGTCGTCGACTTCCCGCAGCCGGATTCGCCGACGAGTCCCAGCGTATCGCCTTTCTTGATGGAGAACGAAACATTATCGACCGCCTTGACCTCGCCTGTCTTGCGCTGCAAAATGCCGCCGGTAATAGGGAAATACATCTTCACGTTGCGGACCTCCAGCAAATTATCGCTGCCGCCCACGGCCCCTCCGGCTTCTGTTACGGTCTGCTCTGCAAGTGTCATTGGCAAGCCACCTTCCATTCGAGTTCTAGATCAGAGCGCAGCGGACATAATGTCCGGGACTTATCTCGCGCAGCTCCGGCATACTTGTGTGACAGCCGGAGCTTGCGATAGAGCAGCGCTCGGCAAATCTGCAGCCCGGCGGAAAATCGGCGGCGCTCGGCACCGTACCGGGAATGGCGATCAGCCGCTCATTATCCTCCGTCATTGAAGGAACGGAGCCCATCAAAGCCAGTGTATACGGATGCATCGGCTTGTCGAACACAATATCGGCGGAGCCCGATTCGACAATCTGACCGGCATACATAACCGCCATATCATCAGCCATCTCCGCCACAACGCCGAGATCGTGGGTGATAAATATGATCGCCGTACCCGTCCGGTCCTTCAGACTGCGCATCAGGTCAAGCACCTGCGCCTGTATAGTGACATCCAGAGCGGTTGTCGGTTCGTCGGCGATAAGCAGTTTCGGCTCGCAAGCCATCATCATGGCAATCATGACCCGCTGTCGCATGCCCCCGGATAATTGATGAGGGTACGAATGCACGATCGTTTCCGGCTGCGGGATGCCGACGCTGCGGAGCTGGGAGACCGCTTTGGCGTGAGCCTCCCTTCTGGAAAGCTTGCGGTGGCGCATCAGCACCTCGATAATCTGCTCCCCGATTTTGAACAGCGGATTAAGCGCGCTCATCGGCTCCTGGAAAATCATCGCGATCTTGTTGCCCCGCAAATCCGACAGACGGGCTTCGCTCAAGCCGACCAGATCTTCGCCGTCGAACAATACCTCGCCGTCCACAATGCGCCCGTGAGGACCCGGCACCAGCCCCATCAGGGACAGGGAGGTCATGCTTTTCCCGCTGCCCGATTCGCCGACGATGCACAGTACTTTGCCGCTCCCGACTTCAAAATCGACGCCGTCGACCGCTTTCACCACTTTGTCTGAAGAGGTGAACCATGTTCTCAGGTTGCTTACCTTAAGCAGGGTTTCCATTATGGTGCCACCGCCTTTACCCGGGATAATTCGCTGATATATATCAGGATTACACAAAGCTCGCCGCAGCAGCCGTGAGGCTGGTGGAAAGCGCGGTAAACGCCTTCGACCTCATGTTGTGCAGGGAGCCTTCCAGCACATGCGCCGGAGATGTCGTAGCCGTACAGTCCATCAAAAGCACATTGTCGTAGCCCAGATAAGCGGCATCGTGGACAGAGTCCATGACGCATTGGTCGGTATTAACTCCCGCGAAGAATAACGTGGTGATGCCGTTCGAGCGCAGGATCGGGTCGAGCGAGCTGCCCGGGAACCCGCTGATCCGGTACTTATCAACCCAATAATCGTCCGCTTCGCGCAGCTCCTCCAGATCGCCCGTCAATGCGGCAGACCAGGAGTCCTTGATCAGCGTCAGCCCGAGATCGTCCGGCAATGGCTGGCCGATGCCCGGCCGTCCGCTGCGCTGCCAACCGTACAGCAGGCTCGGAGGCAGGTTGGCCGTATCGGGGCGGTGTCCCCAATTCACCCATATAATCCGCATCCCCAGCTGCCGGCTGCTTTTGATGGCAGAAGTGATGGCGGGCACCAGCTTTAACGCGCCTTCCGGGCGGTCCAGCAGAGGAGAGCAGAAATAATTTTGCATATCGATAATGATAAAGGCCGACCGCGCGGGATCGAATTTCAACGTGCGATTCTCATTCATGTCAATGGTGACGGCTTTGGCCGCTCCTCTGCTGACATCGAAATCATCGCCTTCCACGATCCAATAGTTTGCTCCGTTTCCAAATTTCATCGATAACCCTCCATCAGTTAAAATTATGTTCCCGCTCTAGCCTGACTTGACCTTGGAATGGGGATCGAACTCGTCCCGTATGCCTTCTCCGAGCAGGGTGAAAGCAAGCACCAGCAGGAAGATCGCAAGACCCGGCGCAAAGGAAATCCAGGGGGCCATCGTCAGGAACGTCGTACCGCTCTGGAGCATTTCTCCCCAGCTCGGGAATGGCGGCGGTGTGCCGAGGCCCAGATAGGACAAGCTGGCCACCACCATAATCGCATGGCCCATATTCAGATTGCAGGCCACCGTAAGCGATGTGGATGCGTTGGGCAGAATATGCCGCAGCAGAATCCGCCAGGTACGCACGCCGTGGCTCCGGGCCGCCTGCACGAATTCGCGGTCCCGGATGCTCAGCACCTGTCCCCTGGTTATCCGGATGAATTGCGGCGCCATGATTACAGCCACGGCGACAGAAGCGTTAATAAAGGACGGCCCCATAATAAAGGTAAGCGCCATGGTGAGCACCAGACCCGGAAAAGCCAGCCATGTATCAACGACGCGCATCAATATTTCGTCCGTCCAGCCGCCGTAAAATCCGGATATGAGTCCCAGCGGAACGCCGATCAGAAAAGCCAGCGCGACAATAAGAAGTCCCGATGCGAGCGACTCCCTCGCTCCCCAGACGACCCGGCTGAACACATCGCGTCCCAGATTATCGGTGCCCAGGAGATGGGACAGGCTCGGCGGCTTAAGCGCAGCGGTATAGTCGGTGGCAAACGGCGAATACGGGACGAAGGACGGCAGAATGAGAGCCACAACAGCAAAGCCGAGCACCATCAGGAGTCCGGACATGATCAGTCCGTTTTTACGGATTTTGGCCAGCAGCTTGCGGGCCCGGTTCCTCGGCTTGGCCTGAAGATGGCCAAGCTCGATTTCCCTTCTTGTCAGATCCATGGACATCGTGCTGCACCCCTTTCCATCAGGAATAACGGATTCTTGGGTCCAAGAATGCGTAAATAACATCGACCAGCAAATTCGTAAACAGAATGGTACCTCCCATAAACAGGACGGTGCCGTTGACCACCGGATAATCCCTTTGCACAATCGCATTCAGCACCAGCTGGCCCATCCCGGGGAGGGAGAAGATGGATTCGATCAGAACGGCCCCTCCGAGCAGCCCTCCCATCTGCAGCCCGATCACCGTGATAACCGGCAGAATGGCATTTCGCAGTCCATGCCGCAGCAGCACCGCCTTCTCGCGCATTCCTTTGGCGCGGGCTACCTGAATGTAGACCTGACTGAGCACCTCGAGCATTTCACCGCGCAGCATTCTCGATTCCATAGCGGCGAGCGGAAGCGACAGGGCAATGACCGGCATCACCAGATGGTACAAATTGGAGCCGATACCCTCCGACAAAGGAACCCATCCCAGCGCCGGGAACCACCGGACAGTGACGGATAACAGGAAGACCAGAATGAGCGACACCCAGAAGGTAGGCACGGCCGCTCCGGCGAGTGCGATCAGGCGCCCGGTATGATCGATCCAGGAATTCGGGCGTCTGGCCGCCAGAATGCCCAAGGGCAGCGAGATGGCCAGCGACAGCAGAATCGCCAGGACGGAGATCTCAAGCGTCACCGGCAGCCGGGTAATGATCAGCTCCAGCACCGGCTGGCTGCCGTAAAGCGAATGGCCGAAGTTGCCCTGCAGCGTATCCGACAGATAATCAAAGAATTGAACTGATAGCGGCTGGTCCAGACCGAGCTTGGCTTCCAGCAGCCGCACGGCGTCCGGACTCGCCTCCTCGCCCAGAATGGTGTGTGCCGGATTCCCCGGTACCAGATGGATCAGACTGAAGGTGAAAATAATCAGGAGCAAGGATACCGGGATAAACCACAGAAGCCGACGTCCCACATAACTGGTCATTGAAGCGTCCCTCCTTTACTTGCTGATGGTAGTCTTATGCAGCCGCAGCAGCTGGTCCGGGTATACCTCGAAGCCCTGAACCTTGTCGGTCCAGACATCCACAACCGGCTGATAACCGGTGAACACGCCAGGTACCTCCTCCAGAAGAATGGAAGCTACCTGTGAATAAATCTTCTTTCGCTCCTCGGTTGAGCTGGATTCGCGCGCCTGCTGCATCAGCTTGTCGACTTCAAGATTGCTGTATTTGCCGTAATTGAAAGGCGCATCGGTGACAATGAACGCATAGCTGTTCTGGTCGGGATCGATCATACCGCTCCAGCCGCCGCCGGTCGTCTGCCAGTCGCCGCTGTTGCGTTTCTCGGTGATAGCCGTGGAGTCCAGCGCTTCGATATTCATCTTGATCCCTACCTTGGCCAGCTGGCTCTGGAAAAGCTGGCTGAGCTGCAGCGTCTGAGGATCATTGGCGCTGAGCAGCGTGAAGGTGAAGCCATCGGGATTGCCGGCTTTCTTCAGCTCTTCCTTGGCCGATTCCAGGGAATAATCGATTTTTATGTCCGGGTCGTTGGCAAAGCCAGCCGGGGAGAAGAAGGAGTACCCCGGAACGAATTTGCCGAAATAGATCAACTGGTTGATTTCGTCCCGGTTGATGGCATAGTTGACCGCCCTGCGGTTGTTGACGTTATCGAACGGCGGTTTCTGCAGATTGAACGATAATCGGGAATAACCGAAAGAGGTGAGCGTTCCAAGCTTGAGATTCGGCGTATTTTCCACCTTGGGTATGTCCTGGAAGGGAATCGAATCCACCAGATCCACCTGTCCCGCAAGCAGCGCGTTCAACTTCTGCGATTGATTGACGATCGGCATAAATTCGACTTCATCCAGCTTGGGCTGGTCCTTTTCCCAATAGTCGGGATTCTTGCGGATGGTTAGATGGTCATTTTTATTCCATTCCACGAATTGGAACGGCCCCGTCCCTACCGGATTCATCTCGTATTGATCGCCGTATTTCTCCCTCGCGGTCGGAGACGCAATCAAACCGGTACGGCCTGTAATCGTGGCAATGAACGGCGTGAACGGCGTTTTCAGCTTGACCACCAGCGTATAAGGATCGGGGGAAGACAGCTCCTGCACCAGCACCAGATCGGAGCTGCGGGGAGAGGCATTCGCCGGATCCATAATCCAGTTCCAGTTATCGATAACGGCCTGCGCATTAAAGTCGGTGCCATCATGAAATTTGACACCTTCTCTCAATGTAAAGGTATAGGTCTTGCCGTCATCGCTGACCTTCCATTCCGTGCTCAGACCGGGAATGAATTTGCCGTCGGGGGTCAGCTTGACCATCGGATCGTAAATATTGTTGTAGAGTTCTTCATCGATCAGCCTGGTGGATCTCGCAGGGTCCAGTGTGCCGAAATCGGAGATCGTGCCGACTCTCAGCTTTCCTCCAGCCGCTTCGGCGGAGGTCTCCGGCACATTCGACACAGGAGCGGCCTCCCCGCCGCAGCCGCTTAACAGGAATGTGATCATGACAGCCAGCAGGATGGGAATTAAGATCCTTTTATCAGGATTTATCCTTGATTTCATACAAGTCCTCCTCTAATAAAAAGCTTACTTGTAACCGTTGATCCGTTCTTTCATACCGCCCTGTTCCATGACGCTTTCAGCAACCCTCATAATTATTTCTGAATATTCTGAATTTAAAATCCGATGAACACCGCCGCCCCCTCGCATCCTCTCTATGTAATATAAAATTACGTATATATGGCATTTCTATGTTGGTACCCCTATAATAAGTCCGTATACTTGACTCGTAAATAACGTATTCTGAATGTTCAGATCAGATATTTGGATGTAAACGCATTAATTGGCGATATGATGTCATCTATAGTTACTTGAGTGCTGTGAAAATAAATCGCAATATTCCAGCATAGTGACATAAATTCTGACCGAGGGGTGGACAAATTGACATTTGAGCAGATCACGACGTTTTTGGCTATCTATCATCTGGGGAGCTACAAGAAGGCAGCCGAGCATCTATATTTGCCCCAACCCACCGTCTCCAACCGGATTAAACAGCTTGAGCAGGATCTCAACAAGCTGCTCTTTGTCCGCAGCAAAACAGGGATCCAATTAACCGAGGAGGGATTCGCTTTTCTGCCTTTTGCGAGGCGGGCGGTGAACTCAATCGAGGAGGGCCGCCGCGCAATCGATCAGCTGAGGCTGGGGCTCACCGGCAAGCTGTCCATCGGCTGCAACAATTCTTTCGCGGGCACGCTGCTGCCCTGGATACTGACCGAATTCAAAGACCACTATCCGGAGGTTTCCGTATGTATTCTCGGTTATTCCTCACGGGAGCAAATACGCAAAATAACCGACAACGAATTTCGGCTCAGCATCAGCCGTTATGCCTTGAACGTTCCAGCCCTGACTTTCAAAAACATCTATCAGGAGGACGTCCGCCTGATTGTTTCGCGGGATCATCCGCTGGCCGCCTGCGGACTCATCACGATGGAGCAGGTCGCAGAGACTCCCCTTATCACCTATCATTCCGACACGCTCTATCGAAGAATGCTGGAGCTTACTCTCGGCAATCTGAACCTGCGCCATGAGATCAAATACGAAAGCAACAGCCTGTCCCTCATCAAGCATTGGATCATGGAAGGAAGCGGGGCATTCCTGTCCGGAGCGCTTATATTCCGCGACGAATTGATCCGCCGCGAAATGGCGGCTATTCCCATCAAATCCAACCCCTTCCCGCCCGAGAATGTGTTTCTTATGTATAAAAAGGGGAGCCTGAACAGCCTGGACCAGCTGTTTGTCCAACACACAACAAGACTCATGCAGCGTGAAGCCGCAGCGGGAGCGTTAGCCTATCTCGAGGGGGCGCAGCCCGGCAATCCAGCCAGGCGGATATCGACCGATTAGTCAACCATAGGAGTGGGGCCGGTTATCGAAAAAAACAAAAAAAGCGCGGTTCCCGAAATTCGGAAAACCGCGCCGTTATTGGCATTGTTCATCACCCGCAGGCAACGAAGCTTGCTCGATTCAAACCTTGTCTTTATCCATTCAGTTATTCATTGATAAATTGCAAATATACCAGCATCCGCTGCAGCATGACGGCGCTTTGCGCGCGGGAAGCATCCGCTTCCGGCGCGAACGCTGCGCCGGCCATCCCTTGAATGATGCCCGTCGCAGCCAGCTGGGCCGCCGCATCGGCAGCCCAGCTCGCGATGTCTGCACCGTCGGCGAACGGCTGCAGCGCAGCAGCATCCGGCTGCGGCGATTTTCCGGCAAAAGCCAGCGCTCTGGCGATCATTGCCGCCATTTGCTCGCGCGTGATGCTTTCGTTCGGCCGGAAGCTCCCATCCCCGTAGCCGTCGATCAGGCCCGCTTGCCGCGCCGCCCCGACAGCGCCGGAATACCAGCTGGCCGAATACACATCCGAGAACGGCCGATCCTCGCTCTGTTCCTTCAATTCCAGCGCCTGCACGAGCAATTCCACAAATTCGGCGCGGTTAATATTATCGTCCGGCGCAAATTGGCCATCCGGCCGTCCTTCGACGATCCGTTTGTTCGCCAGCAGTTCAACCTCTTGCTTTGCCCAATGTCCCGACATGTCCGCGAAGGACTCGTCCGACTGTATGACTGTATAAAGGCCGTTCTGCAGTGATTTAATCGTAACCGTCGGTATTTCGCCCTTCGCGGCGCCCGCAAAAACGGATGGCGCAAAGTGCAGTCCGCCCTTTGCATCGATCCAGACCGCCGTCGTCTTGTCCGGGTCGGCCGTCGCGGGCAAGGCGATTGAACGCTCTGCGTAGCGGCCGTTATCGATCCACCGACCATCCGCATCCAATGCGAAAGCAATCGGATGCTCAAGCAGGGGGATCGCCCCCTGCCTGCTCAACGCTTCTTTCAGAGCTGCGCTTGCCGCGTCCGATGCTTGAGTGATCGTCACCGAAACGTTCGCCGTTTCCGGCAAGTTTCCGATCGCGCCAAGCTGCAGAAGCAAGCTGCGGCCATCCACGCTCACCCGGATGGCCGCGTCAGACCGAGCCTGCAGCGCATCCAGCAGAGCTGCCGCCGGCATGCTTACTTTGACCGCCGGACCAAGCCCCTCGATCTCCAGCAGCGCCTCCCGGCGATCGGACGCAAACGCCAAAATGACTTGCTCTGCTGTCAGCAGAAGCCGTTCCACAGTCTGCCCGTCGGCAGTCGTTTCCGTCTTCAGACGTGCCGCGGTACGGATTCCGTTGATCATGATGTCCGCCGTGCCTGAAGCGTTGTCCTGTCCATCGTCGAAATAAACGGGGCCGGTCGGATAATCCGGACCGCTGCCGGGATTGCCCGGGCTACCGGGGTCATCAGACCCGCCGGGATCATCCGTCCCTCCCGAATCGTCGGCGCTTACCACAGTTACGGTCCGGGCTGCCGTCGCCTGTTGGCCGATTGCATTTTGCACGTTATATTGCAGCGTATAGAGGCCCGGCCGATTGACGTCGACCGTTCCGGTCACCGTAATTGCCCCGGTCAGATCGCCAAAATAGGCGTCAGACGCCCTGGCGCCGGGGTCGGCGAACTTCTCGCCCGCCGTCAGCGTAATCGCCGAAAGGCCAAGCAGCGCAACAACTGGCGGTGCGATTACGTACACCTCTCTTGTTACGGTCGGCGCCGCATTGCCCGTACTGTCCATTACGTTGTAATCCAGATAATAAAAGCTTACCTCTTCCGTGTAAACCGCACCCGTTACCGTAATAGCCCCGGTCAGGTCGCCCTCCTGCTTATCCTGCGCCTTCGCGCCGGGGTCGGCAAACGCACTTCCCACCGCGACGGTCAGCGGATTCGGCCCGTTCAGGCGAATGACCGGCGCATCACTGTCATAGACGTATACGCTTCGCGTCACCGTGACTGTATTTCCCGCCCGGTCGTTAGCGGCATATTGAAGCTCGTAATCGCCCAACGCCGCGGTATCCACGTCGCCGGTAATGACGATTGAGGAGGTCGGCAATTCACCGTCAAGGTTGTCCGTCGCCATCGCTCCGGGTTCCTCATACGTTTCTCCCTGCGGTACATAGAAAGGATTATCGCCGCGCAATTCGATCACCGGCACCGTATTATCGAGAACAAAAGGTTCCGATACCCGGCCGCCGACATTGCCCGCTTCATCGATGGAGTGAATGTGCAAATACCATTCGCCTTCCCCGCCGGTTTGCCTGAGAATGCCGCCGGTTGCGAAAGAAGTCCAGTCTTCGGCGTTTTCGTCAGGCGCAGCCGCGCTTTGCGTCCACATATATTTCAGAGACGTCAAATGGGAGCTTGCCGCGTCCGTCACCGACACTGTTGTTTCCGCGGTTGTTGCCGGATCGGGGTTACCGTTCGGGCTAAACGCGACTGTCGCTGCCGTCCTATCGTAGGTCAGACTCAATACTGCCCCGGCCGTATTCTCATTGCCTGCAATATCCTCGGCCACACCGCCGTACACGACTACCGTAACCGGCCCATCCGCAATCGGGGTCACTTCGAACATGTACAAATCTTCGCTCCCGTCGATGGTTCCGGCGGTGCCGTTCGTCACCGTCACGTCGCCGTCCGCAAAGCCGCTTACCGCTTCGCTGAATTTCGCGGTCACTGTAAACGGCTGGTTGGTAATGCTCGCCGCCGTCGTAGTGAGCGTCACTGCCGGCGCCGTATGATCGTACGTGCGCGTCAAGTCTGCCGCGGCCGTATTCCCGTTGCCCGCGGCATCCAGTGCCGCGCCGCCCGCCACTTTCACCGTAACCGGCCCATCCGCAATCGGCGATACCTGGAACGTGTACGTGTCCCCGCTTCCTTCAATCGTTCCCGCGGTACCGTTCGGCACCGTCACGTCGCCATCCGCAAAGCCGCTTACCGCTTCGCTGAATTTTGCAGTCACTGTAAACGGCTGGTTGATGATGCTCACCGCCGGCGTTGTCAGCGTCACCGTCGGCACCGTATGATCGTACGCGCGCACCAGGTCTGCCGCGGCCGTATTCCCGTTGCCTGCGGCATCCAGTGCCACCCCGCCCGCCAGCTTCACCGTTACCGGTCCGTCCGCGATTGGCGAGACAAAGAACGTATACGTGTCCCCGCTTCCTTCAATCGTTCCCACGGTACCGTTCGTCACCGTCACGTCGCCATCCCCGAAGCCGCTTACCGCTTCGCTGAATTTTGCGGTCACTGTAAACGGCTGGTTGGTAATGCTCGCCGCCGTCGTAGTGAGCGTCACTGCCGGCGCCGTATGATCGTACGTGCGCGTCAAGTCTGCCGCGGCCGTATTCCCGTTGCCCGCGGCATCCAGTGCTGCGCCGCCCGCCACTTTCACCGTAACCGGCCCATCCGCGGTGGGCGACACCAGAAACGTATACGTATCCGCGCTTTCTTCAATCGTTCCGGCGGTGCCGTTCGTCACTGTCACGTCGCCATCCCCGAAGCCGCTTACCGCTTCGCTGAATTTCGCAGTCACTGTAAACGGCTCGTTGGTAATGCTCGCCACCGGCGTTGTCAGCGTCACCTTCGGCGCCGTATGATCGTACGTGCGCGTCAAGTCTGCCGCGGCCGTATTCCCGTTGCCTGCGGCATCCAGTGCCGCGCCGCCCGCCAGCTTCACCGTTACCGGTCCATCCGCGATTGGCGAGACGAGGAACGTGTACGTATCTCCGCTTCCTTCAATCGTTCCTGCGGTACCGTTCGTCACTGTCACATCGCCATCCTCGAAGCCGCTTACCGCTTCGCTGAATTTTGCAGTCACTGTAAACGGCTCGTTGGTAATGCTCGCCACCGGCGTTGTCAGCGTCACCGTCGGCGCCGTATGATCGTACGTGCGCACCAGGTCTGCCGCGGCCGTATTCCCGTTGCCCGCGGCATCCAGTACCACGCCGCCCGCCACTTTCACCGTAACCGGTCCATCCGCGGTCGGCGACACCAGAAACGTATACGTATCCGTGCTTCCTTCAATCGTTCCCGCGGTACCGTTCGTCACTGTCACGTCGCCATCCTCGAAGCCGTTTACCGATTCGCTGAATTTCGCGGTCGCCGTAAACGGCTCGTTGATAATGCTCGCCGCCGGCGTTGTCAACATTACCGTCGGCGCCGTATGATCGTACGTGCGCACCAGGTCTGCCGCGGCCGTATTCCCGTTGCCTGCGGCATCCAGTGCCACGCCGCCCGCCAGCTTCACCGTTACCGGTCCATCCGCGATCGGCGATACCTGGAACGTATACGTATCCGCGCTTCCTTCAATCGTTCCGGCGGTGCCGTTCGTCACCGTCACGTCGCCATCCCCGAAGCCGTTTACCGATTCGCTGAATTTCGCGGTCACCGTAAACGGCTCGTTGATAATGCTCGCCGCCGGCGTTGTCAACATTACCGTCGGCGCCGTATGATCGTACGTGCGCACCAGGTCTGCCGCGGCCGTATTCCCGTTGCCTGCGGCATCCAGTACCGCGCCGCCCGCCAGCTTCACCGTTACCGGTCCGTCCGCGATCTCCGATACCTGGAACGTGTACGTGTCCCTGCTTCCTTCAATCGTTCCCGCGGTGCCGTTCATCACCGTCACGTCACCATCCTCGAAGCCGCTTACCGCTTCGCTGAATTTCGCCGTCACCGTAAACGGCTGATTGGTGCCGGTCCCCGCCGGCGCAGTGAGCGTCACTGTCGGCGAAGTATGGTCGTACGTGACCTTCAATATCGAAGAGGCCACAATCCGGTTGCCTGCGGCATCTTCACCGCTGTCTCCCTGTATGCTCACCTGCACCAGTCCATCCACGCGCGGCGTAACCTTGAACGTTACGGTGCCGCTGCCTGTAAAGGCTCCTGCGGTGCTGTTAGATGTCAATACAGTATATCCGTTCACCGCTTCGCTGAACTTTGCCGTCACTATAAACGGCTGATTGGTAATGCTTCCCACAGACGATGTGAGCGTCACCGTCGGCGGCGTATGATCGTACGTTCGCACCAGGTCTGCCGATGACGTATTGACGTTGCCCGCGGCGTCTATGGCCACGCCGCCCGCCAATTTCACCGTAACCGGTCCATCCGCGGCGGGCGAGATCAGGAATGTGTAGGTGTCCCCGCTTCCTTCAACCGTTCCCGCGGTTCCATTGGTTACCGCCACGTCGCCGTCCGCGAAGCCGCTTACCGCTTCGCTGAACTTGGCCGTCACCGTAAACGGCTGATTGGTGCTGTTACTCGCCGGTGTAGTGAGCGTCACCGCCGGCGCCGTATGATCGTACGTTCGCACCAGGTCTGTCGCGGCCGCATTACCGTTGCCTACCGCGTCCAAAGCCACGCCGGCCGCCAATTTCACCGTTACCGGTCCATCTGCGGTCGGCGACACCAAAAACGTGTAGGTGTCCCCACTTCCTTCAATCGTTCCCACGGCGCCATTCGTTACTGTCACGTCGCCATCCTCGAAGCCGCTTACCGCTTCGCTGAACTTCGCGGTCACCGTGAAAGGCTGATTGGTGCTGCTTCCCGCCGGCGTAGTAAGCTCCACCATCGGCGGAATCAAATCTTCAATCGAATGCGCATAAAGCGTCATGCTGCCGCTGATTACGCTTGTTTCCGTAAACTGCTCTCCGCCGGCAGGCTGCGTATACCATCCGTCCAGAATATAACCTGTAAGCGACAAAACCGGCAAGGTTTTGCCCGCCGCTGCCAATGACGCCGTGTAAATGTGCACGGGGGCCGGATTCGTTTGAGGCACGCCGTTCCAGTCGAAATTTACGGTAAAGTTATTTCCGGCAATATGGTCGGCTCCGTCAATCGCCCCGTTGATCGTTCCGGTGTTCATAACCGTAACATCCGATGGAATCGATATCTGACTTCCGCTCGCAACCAGAATCGTTCCGGAGTTGACTAAGGAACCGAAAGGAGTGCCGCCGATGGCCGAACCTTGTCCGCTGCCGGATACGGTCACAGTTCCTCCCGTGATCGTCACATTGGCTCCCGGAGACTGGTAAGCGCCGCCGATACCCGAACCGCCAAATTTACTGGTTGCCGATACATTCCCGCCGTTGATCGTTATCGTTCCGCCGGTGCCGCCGCCAATGCCACCCCCGATACCGGCTCCGCCGTTGGTGGAGAGAGCCGTCACATTCCCGCCGTTGATTATTGTCGTTCCGCCGGAACCGCCGTCCGATCCCCCGCCGATACCCGCTGCGCCGTTGCCGCTGGTGGCCGTTACATTCCCGCTGTCGATGACGATCGTCCCGGCGCCAGCTTGATAATCGCCCCCGATGCCGGAGCCGTAAGCGGCGGATGCGTCGGCCACCAACATTCCGTTGCCGCCGGAGTCTCGAATCGTCAGAGACGCTCCGACAGGAACTTGAACTGCGGCCAATCTCCCGCCGTACACCGCATGCACGGTCAGCGTGTATCCGGCCAGGTCGAGTATGAGGCTTTTCCCCGACGGGACGGAGAGCGAACCGGACGATTGTTGGATGTTGCCGCCCAACGTGATGACGCTACCGTTGCCTTCGTTGGCGAACGCATTCGTCAATGTTTCCCATGTCAACACCGTCGCGTCTGCATGTGCCGGTCGGCCGCCGACTACAGACAAGAGTCCGAACAAGAGCATCAGGCAGATTGCTCCGTGTATCCCTCTCCTCCACAATAATCGCGCCGCCCGCCGCCGAAATCTATATTTCATACCTCACTTCCCATCGTCGCGTCTTCCGCATACCGCGACCGGACGCCGGTCAGTCCAAGCAAAAGCGTGTTGCCCAAAGCATATTGTCCGGTTCTCGCGGCTGAACGCCGCACCCTTTCATCCATTCCACTCTTCCTTTCCAAATCACAGCCGCTAGCATGACTCATCTTCCTGAACTTCAATCAAGCGCTAAATATTTTTCATGCCAGTATGCTCCTTTCTATAGATAGTGGGTTATTATAGGTCTTCCTCCTACATTTTATCGGAATAAAGACTCCTATAGTGAAGAAAATCAGACCAATAAGCGCAGGTATTTGCATGATAATCTTTTGTTCTCATTTGTTGATCGCCCTGCCACGGCGACAGGAGTAAGTTAAGACCTGTGGCGGATGCCCTCGGGAATCGGAACAAGTTCTTGTCATCGGAAATGGACAAGAACTTGTCAAAGCTTGATGTCCGGGACGAGGATGAGTTGGGTGCATTCCTTCTTGCTGCCGAGCGGGAACGATATTATATTGTCTACGAACTGGCAGCATCTACTGGAATGCGAACGAGCGAAATTCTGGGACTGCGTTGGGTAGATGTTGATTTACACTCCGACATCACCGTTACACTGGATATCTGCTCTCATGTTCTCCCCAATCTTCAAGAAGCCGTGTTAAAGGGACTGGGCGACTCCATTGTCAGGGGCAGAAATGAGAACGAAATTCCGCTTTGGCAAACTAAAGGGTAGATGAATGGTAGATGAAACAAAAAAAGCGCGGTTCCCGAAATTCAGGAAAACCGCGCCGTTACTGGCATTGTATGGTGCTGATGAAGGGAATTGAACCCCCGGCCTACGCATTACGAGTGCGTTGCTCTACCCCTGAGCTACATCAGCATATTGCGCGTCTTAAGCGACGCGACTTTTATAATATATCGCAAAAACAAATCATTAGTCAAGCCTTTTGGGGACCGCGCAGCGGGGGTAAATATGACCTTTTTTTACAGCTCTGGCGAACGCTCTACAATGGGTAATATCCATCAATGCTGCGGCTGTTAATCGGTCTGGACAGGCGGGCGCACGGGAATATGCAGAGTGAATGAGCTGCCTTTGCCCTTCTCGCTTTTCAAGGTCAGCGTACCGCCCAGCAGGCGGGCCAACTGCAGGCTGATGGAGAGTCCGAGCCCCGTGCCGCCGTATTTGCGGTTGATGGCGCCGTCCTCCTGCTGGAAGGCTTCGAAGATGACCTTCTGCTTCTCAGGCTCGATGCCGATTCCGGTATCATGCACCGTGAAGGCCACCCGCTGAGGCGCAATCGGCCGTGCTGCAGGGCGCACCCAGGTGGCGGGATTCCAGTTGAGGATGCGCCGCCTTCCCTGCGGTCCCGGCTCGATAGAAGGGGCACCGCCCTCCAGACGCACCGCCAAGCGGACCGTACCCTCTTCAGTGAACTTGAACGCATTGACCAGCAGGTTCCGCAGAATCTGGTTCACCCGCAGAGCATCGGTTTGCAGGCTGGCCGGCACATTTGGCGCGATGTCCAGCTCGAAGGATACTTTGTTCTGATCCGCGATCGGCATAAACTGCTGGTGCAGCATCTGCACCAGATCATGCGAGGACACAGGCTCAAAGACAATATCCATCTTGCCGGCCTCGACTTTGGACAAATCCAGAATATCGTTAATGAGCTGAAGCAAATCATTGCCGGCTCCATGAATCAGATCGGCGTACCGCACCTCGTCCCCTTCATAGCGCTCATCATCATTATCCCGTATAAACTGGGAGAGCAGAATGATGCTGTTAAGCGGCGTTTTCAATTCGTGGGACATATTGGCGAGAAATTCCGACTTGTATTTGGAGGCCAGCAGCAGCTCGCGCGCCTTCTCCTCCACCTCGCGCTTGGCCTGGCGCAGCTCGCGCGTCTGCCGTCTTAAGAGCATATTCATCGTGCGCAGCTCGTCGACACGGATTTGTTCCTTCTGAAAATCGCGGATAATAAAGACCAGCAGGCCGCTGAAAACCATTCGGATCGGCAGGGCATAACCGCCAATCTCACGCCAGTACTCGTAAGCATCCATCGTATCGGAAACGCACATGATGACGGTTGAATTAATGGAATACAAGAGATTCACGACAACGACAACCAGAGCGCTTTTCCAAATAAAACGCCAACGCAGCTTTCTCAGCCAAATATTCAGAGCCGTACCGACAAGCCCGATAACGCCCATACTCAGAGCAGCCATCCAGCTGTGGGGATCGTAATCGATGAAGAGGCGTCCCGCGCCGATACCGACCCCGATGAAAGCAATCCAATATGGATTCGGCATCACCAGAATAGCGATAATCAACGGTACAAAACGCATATCAACCAGCGCCGTACCCGCCATTTTGCTGCCGAACACCATCGTCAGCCATCCGGCTATAATAAACACGGCAACCGTCAGCGCATATTTCACCCTCACGGAGGCGTGCTGGAAAATATATTTATACCCCAGATTAAACAGATAGGCCAGGGCAATCAACAGACTCAGATTAGCAAAAAAAACTTTGGCAAACATCATGCGCGATTCCTCCTGCCATAGTCGGGTACGACGGCGGCTTCCTTCCGCTATTTGCATGCGCGCACACAGCGTTCTTTTCAGATGATCGTCCCGCATACCTATTAGAAAGAATACCATATACGGGATATGCTTGTGTGGGGTGCTCATCATTTTCAAGGATCCCGCTGTATCATGCCCGAGCCCGGCCTATACGAACACACTTCCATAATGCCGTGCAAGAATATGCACCAATATGTTCAAAGTTCCGCCCCGATGCTTCAGGTCTGAACAACTAATTCGCCGCCTTAAATGTAAATGACATAGGGTCAATTACCCTTCTTTATATCCGGTGACTCATGACGCCTGAGCCTTCGGCGGCGACCCCTGTGCGCTGTCGTTTTTATGCCTCATGCGAATGTCCGCCCATCTCCGAACTGCCCATTATTCTACATGAAACTCCATAAACATCCAGTTTCTCGCAAAAAAAGCAGCGCTAATGTGATCTAAACCGACAGGAAAAGGGTAATATAAATTGTTAGACCGGCATTAGCAAAGCAAACATGTACCTCATGTCTCCTTTATAAGCGATTAAATATTTTGGGGTATACTAAGTTTAATTCAAGATCGGAGGTGGTTACCGCAATGACTAAAATCATTACCTTTAAAAAACATTCCGTTCCCGTTCATTACCCTTCCGAGCAGATCAGCTACATTGAGCTCCTTCACAATAAATTGCTTGAGATGGAATACAACTTTGACTTTCGCAAAAAATGGAAACGTATATCGTCCGTGGAGATGATTCGCGACGTGGCGATTTTACAATATAATGACGGCACAAAGCTATACATGGAAGTTTGTTGAACTTATCTGAAAAAAAAGGACAGTAGCACGTTCCCGACCAGGCGGATAACATGCAGCTGTCCTTTGTTGTATCTGCAAAACAAAAACTTACTGCAGGGCGCTGCCGGTCTTGACCTGACGCTTCTCCGTGCGCCCGGCCCGCATCAGCGATAGCACGCAGGCGATGACCATCAATGCGGCCATAACCCAGAATACCGCATGCAGGCCGTGGATGAATCCCGCAAGCGACTGATCCGGGTTGGCGAGACCCACCTGGGTACCCGAGAAAATCGCCAGCATGGCTTCGCGGGGAATACTCTGGGTCACAAGCGGAATCGTAAAGGCGACGCTCAGCATCATCCCCAGATTGGCGGTCATGGAGCGGATTCCGGAAGCTTCTCCGCGAAATTTGGGGCCAGCGGCATTCATAATACTGCTGGAATTCGGCGAATTGAAGAGTCCTGAGCCGATGCTCATCAGCGTCATCCAGAAGGCAAGCTGCCAATAAGGCGTATGAAGGCCCGTATCCATCGCCAGCCCGACCAGGCCGACAAAGCTGAAAATAATGCCGACCGTTGCCGGCGTCGTTTCGCCGAAACGGTCTCCGAGCCAGCCGCCGACAGGCGATACCACGAGCATGCCTGCAGCAAGCGGAATCGTCAGAATTCCGGCCATCAGCGCGTCATAGGACAGCGCGCCCTGAAAATAAAAGATCAGCATAAACATAACGCCCATGCGTGCAAGTCCATTCAGTGTAGCGGTGACGATGCCAAGTGAGAACACGACGTTTTTGAACAAAGGCAGATGCAGCAGCGCAGAAGCCTGACGTCTCTCCGTTCGGATAAACAGCGGAAATCCGATAATGAAGGCAAGAAAAGAGATATAGACAACCGGGGAGTTCCAGGTCTGGATAGGGCCCCAGGTTAGTCCAAGCAGCAGGCCGGTCATGAAAATCATGTACAGCACCGACCCGGCAAAATCGAATTTCTTCGCGGCAGCCGTGCTCTTCACATCCTTCATTCCCATAGCCCACATGCCCCAGGCAATAGCGATTATGCCAAAAGGCACATTGAACCAGAAGGTCCATTCCCACCCGTACTCGGTTGTAAGCCACCCGCCAAGCACAGGGCCGATGATCTGCCCGACGGCGACCACCATGATATTCACGCCCAGCGCACGTCCGAGCTCCTCCCGGGGGAAGGCATCGGCGACGAGAGCGGTACTGTTCGCCATAACCATGGCTCCGCCAATCCCCTGCAGAATGCGAAATACGATCAGCATGGGCGCATTGGACGAGAACCCGGCAGCGAGCGAGAAGATCGTAAAGATGATCATTCCCCACATATACATGCGCTTGCGTCCAAAGCGGTCAGCCAGACTGCCTGCCATGAGCACAGCAACGGTCTGGGCAACCATATAGGCGAGCATAACCCACATGGCCTGAAGAACGGATGCGTGCATGCCCTTGATTAAATCCGGCAGAGCAATAATTAATGTGCTGAAATTAAGCGCCGAGAGCAGCGCGCCCAGACTGGTTACCGATAGTATCCACCATTTCCGGTCATTCATATGCTTATCATTCCTTTGCAAAGTCATTCGTCTTCGCGGGCTGCTTGGCTTCTACCCGCTGAAGCCGTTCCTGAAATCGTTGCTTCATCTCCAGCATTCCCTTCACCTTCTCATCGATCAGGGATATTTGCCGGTTCAGCAGAACAGCAGCCTGATCCAGAAGGCTTGAGCGGCTGGAGTCCGATATTTCCTGGCGGTAGGTTTCCCGCAGAGCCGTCAGCTGCTGTTCGGCGTCGAGAATCGTCCGGATTTCCTGCAGCGAGCAGCCGAGGACATTTTTCAACCGCAAAATATGCTCCATCTCCTCCGCTACTTCCTCGGAATAGAGACGGTGGCCTCCGCCAGTCCGCTCGACCTCCCCGATGAGGCCGATTTCTTCATAATAATGAAGGGTTCTCGCTGTTACGCCCAGACGTTCCGTAACCTCTTCAATGCTGTATTTCTTATTCTGCATTTCAACTCTCCTCATTATATACCTAACGTTTACGTAAAGGTATGGTTATTTTTTACCCTATAAACAAAAAAGGCCCTTATCCGCCGGTTTGCGAAATAGGCCACAATTACAATTTGAAATTTACCCGTCAGACTCCGTCATATATTTATACCCGACACCCCATACTGTACGAATATATTTGGGCTCTTTGGCATTCTGCTCCACCTTGCGGCGGAGATTGACGATATGTACATCAATGGCCCTGTCGGTTACGAAGGAATCGAATCCGCGAATCGCATTGATCAAATCCTCCCGGCTGAACACTTTTCCCGGATGCGAGAGAAATAATTTCATCAGCTCAAATTCGGAGAATGTCGTTTCGACCATTACTCCACGGACAAGCAGAAGCCGGCGGTCCGCATCGAGCAGGATCTGCTCTTCCGGCAGTCTTGCTTCCGGGACCTCCGGAGAGGCAGCTCTCGCGGGAACGGCCTGCACCATTCGCGTCCTGCGGATCAAAGCTTCCACCCGCGCAGTCAATTCGTGCATGCTGAACGGCTTGCACAAATAATCGTCAGCGCCCGCGCGCAGAGCCTGTACCCGTTCGGAAACCTCGGATTTCATCGACACAATCATTATGGGGACACCCGAAGCTTGTCGAATCGTAGAACACAGCTTCATGCCGTCCCAATCGGGCAGCATCAGATCGAGCAGAACCACATCGGGTGGATACAACTCCAGCAGTTTGAGCCCGCAGTCGCCAGTGGCCGATTGCTTAACGGAATAGCCCTCTTCCGACAAATACATCGCTAACATATCGCTCATCATGACATCATCTTCGATTACGAGTACCTTATTCAATGATTTCACCTCGGAATGGAAAAGAAATTGAAGATGGCTTCTTTCGTCAACGTTATATCCAATATACAATAAGGTTCGACCCGTCAACAATAGATTGTTAGAAAAATGTTAGGGGAATTTGTCGAAATTGTTATTTCTTGCGGTTGAGCGCCGATATCATCGGAGTCAAAACAATTTGGACACATGCGGCAGCCGAAGCGATCGCCAGCGGTTCGCGGGACTCCACAGGGGCCTTCAGCAGCGTTTCCAGCTGATCGGCCATGGCCGCAAGCTCCGCCGCGGACAAATTGCCGGCCACTCCCTTCAAGGTATGGGTCATCCTTCGCGCCAGACCATAATCCCCGCTTTGCAGCGCTTCGCGCAGCCGCACCTCGAATTCGGCATAATCACGGGCAAACAGCTTGAGCATATGGCCCAGAATATCCCTTTTGCCATTCACCCGCATGATGGCGGCGCCCAGATCCATTCCTGGAACCTCGTAAGGAAGCTCCTCTTCATGGCCCAAAATCGGTTCATATGCTTCACGCTGGCTCTCTCTGCTTGCGGAGGCAGCGCCGAGCCGGTTCTCTCTGCCTGCAAGCAGCCATTTCTCAATCATCTGCAGCATGCTTTCAGGCTGAATCGGCTTGGTCAGCACATCATTCATACCGAGCTGCATGTATCTCTCGTGATCCTCCCGGATTACATTCGCCGTGAGCGCAATAATCGGCATCCGGTCGTATTTGGAGTCCGAGCGGATAATGCGCGCCGCTTCATCCCCGTCCATCTCCGGCATATGAATATCCATCAGCACCAGATCCCATCGCTGCTCCTCCAGCTTGCTTAGTACCTGCAGGCCATTCTCGGCGACCTCCACGATAAAGCCCCACTCGCGCAGCTGCTCCAGCGCCACGAGCTGATTGATTTTATTATCCTCGGCAAGAAGGACCGTTCCGCTGGGCGGCTTTGTGATTTCCACGGCGGAAGCTGTCTGGGCCGCGACGGATACATCGGATGACCGCTGGCATACCGCGAGCAGCGACTGGTACAGGCTGATCCGGTCTGCCGGCTTCACGATGATAGCATCGGGCCGGTCTGCCTCCGGCAGCTTGAGCAGCTCCTCCCGGCCATAAGCCGTTGTCAGCGCAACCGTGGGAACCCCTCTTTGCGTTGCGGTTCTATGGAGGGTGCGCCAGGTATCCTCGCCGAACATATCCGGCATTTCAAAATCCAGCAGGAGCACGCTGGGAAGAATGCCGATGCCGGCCCGCAGCAGACGCTCGTACACCGATCTCCAGGATCCGTGCGCAATCGCCGAGAATCCCATTACTTCCAGCTCGGCGCATAGATGATCGCTCATGAGCGAATAGTCCTCGACCACCCAAGCCGACAGCTCACCGGTGCGGCTTATTTTATACCGTTCCTCATGCGCCCCGGCCGTAACGGGCAGCTTCAGGGTAAAGGAGAAGCAGCTGCCCTCTTCCTCGCTGCTGTCGACCTCAATCAAGCCGCCCATCATGCCTACCAGGCTTTTGACGATGACAAGTCCAAGGCCGGTTCCCCCGTACTTCCGGCTCGCCGCGCCATCCACCTGCATAAAAGGCTCGAACAGCTTGTCCAGCTGTTCCCGGGACATGCCGATTCCTGTATCCTCGACGAGAAAACGGATCTCCGCCCGGCCTTCCTCCGTTATCCTCACCAGCTCCAGCTGCAGCCGGACATGCCCCCGGTCCGTGAATTTGATCGCATTGATGCATAAGTTAAGCAGAACCTGCTCCAGCCTCAGGGAATCCCCCGCCAGCATCGTGGGCATATCCTGATCCATCTCGATAATGAACTCGAACTGCTCCTTGCCGCCAACGAAGACGGCAAGCAGATCCGCGAACCGGTGGATCATTTCCCATGGATCAAAAGGCACCTCCGTCAGCTTGATTTTGCCCGCCTCCACTTTGGCAAAGTCAAGGATATCATTAATAATGCGGAGCAGCGCTTCGGATGAGGCGCGGGTCTTGTCCAGATAATCCTGCTGAAGACTGGTCAGCTCCGTCTTCTGCAGCAGGCCCGTCAGCCCGATAATCCCGGCAATCGGAGTCCTGATCTCATGGCTCATGCGGGCCAGGAAGTTGCCCTTGGCGGTATTGGCCTCCTCGGCCTCGCGTTTCGCCTGCAGAAGATCGGATTGCGCTCTTTTCTGCTCGGAGATATCGCGCGCAATGCAGGAATAGAACGTATCGCCCGTCCGGCTGTCCCGGTGCGCCACCACAATCTTGGAGACGGGAACACTCTCTCCTTTCATCGTTGTCAGAAGCGCCTCGCTCTCATGAAAGCCCAGCTCCTTGGCAATCGCAAGACCGTGCAGCAGCTCCTTGACCGTACGCTGCGGAACAAGCTCCTTGGGCGATGTGCCGGCATAGAGATCCACGCCCAGCAGCAGCCGGCCCGCATTGTTCATATACAAGAGACGCCCCAATTCATCGAAGGTGGCGATCAGATCCTTCGCAGCCCCCATGACTTCAAGCTGCTGGCTGCGGGCCTTCTCCGCCTGCTTCTGAATCGTAATATCACGGGCGACGCCCGCCTCCCCGATGAATCTGCCATCCTGATCGCGGATGCCGTTGGAGCTATAGGCTACCGGGAAGCGGCCGCCGTCCTTGCGGACATATATCCACTCCCGGTCATAGGTGAATTGTTCCCGCCTCAGCTCGCGAAGCACGGACAGATCGGGGGGAACGCTGCGGAGCAGCCTGCGGCTCAGCCTTCTCGCTTCCGCCTGCAGGTCATCCGGGTCAATAAAAGTGATGGCGGTTGCCTTATTGACCACTTCCTCTGCCTTATAGCCAAGCATCAGCTCGGCGGCCTTGCTGAAGTAAGTGACCCGGTACTGATCGTCAAGCACGATAAAAGCGAACTGATTCTGATTGATAATGGCCTCCAACCGGCCGAACATGTCACGCAGATGCAGCCGCATGTCGTTGACGGAATGGGAAAGCTGCGAAATTTCGTCCCCGCCGTTTTCGGCGACCGCCTTGACGTCAAAATCTCCCCCCGCAGCAGCCTCCGTCGCTTTGAGAACTTTCTTGATCCGCATCACAATCCGGTTCATGAACAAGAAAAGCAGCACAATCATGACCACTTCCGCTATCGCGATCAACAGGACCGTCCGCAGCAGAATAGAGCCCAGCGGCTTCTCGATTTCATTCAACGGCACATGCATGGCAATCCGCCATGTCGTGCCCGGCACCTTCGCGAAAAAAACGAATGAATCTCCCCCCGGTTCCTGCAGCTGGATGTAGCCGCTCTCACGGCCGAGGAGGTCTTGGGTCTCCGATCTGAACAGAAAAGGCCTGGACATGACAGAGCCCTTATCTGCTGCTTCAAGATCCGGTGATTCCAGAATATCTCCGGAATCGGTATACAGGAAAATATTATCCGATTCGGCTATATGAAAATTAAGATGCTCCCGGTAAATCCGGTCAGTCAGGATAGCGGCGCAGACGACGCCGATTACCCGGTGCGCCTCGTCATTGACCGGAATCTGGAAGACCACAATCCGGTTTTGGGTCCAATCGCTGAGGAAGGGGTCTGTGACTATCGTCTCTCCGCTCATTGCTCTTTTGAACGAGGGATCTTCCCCAATATTGATCCGCTTCTGGCTGGAGAGCGTCAGATCCCCGTCCGGATCCGCAAATCCCATCGTAACAAATGCCGAATCGACCCGCCCCGTCTCCTTGCTGAAATAGTTCAGGCGTTCGGCATCCGTCCCGTAGCGGACAATATCGGTGCGGCTCATCAATTCAATTTCCGTGCTTCTGGCCTTTACCCACTCGGCCAAATTATCCGCATTGTTCTTCACCTTGGCGAACGCATTGTCCGTGATCGCCGTGAGCACCGTCTTCTTGGTCATTCTATAATTGTCGTAGCCGACAATAGACAGCGGAATGGATGTAATGAGCACGACAAGAACCAGAATTTTGGTACGCAGCGATATCGTTTTCACCCCGGGTATACCCCTTTCGCAGCAGCAGGCTTTATTGCATCTATTATACCGTTCATGCCAATAGCTTCATAGACGGACAAGATAGGGACCCGGACGTAAAAACAGGAGTAGAACCGGGGCAGCCCAAGAGGGAACATCCTATTCTTGAGCTATCAGAACGTATGAACTCTATCCTGTCTTTTCTGATATTTCCGAAGGAAGAAACCAGCTTTGCCGCCATAGGAGGATGGCAGCAAGTTTTTTCCTATATGGTTCGCGCGGCGGAGGATCTGTCCAATGGTAGATAAGACATCTGAGGAGGAGCCCCCGCTATGAACAAAAAAATCATCTTCTACGGTATTATCGGCTTTATACTGACAACCTTGATTATTTCTCCGTTCGTCTTTGCCCAGGTGCTGCCCGGCATAGCGACTGAAGCCTCCCTTATAGTCTCCGGGAAGGAAACCGCCCCGGTAGCGATTCAGCCCGCTATCGAAAGCATGCCTTATGATTGGGTGAATCAGGAGCCGCTGATCTCCCATGCGCTGGGAGGCATAGGCGGATATTCCGGGACAAACAGCATCGAGGGGCTGAAGCGGGCCTATAACAGCGGGCTTCGCGTGTTTGAAACGGATATTACCGCAACCTCCGATGGCCATCTGGTACTGAGGCATGACTGGGAAGCCGGCACCTACATGGTGCTTGGACAAGCCATTCCGGACGCGCGCCCCCTGGAGCCGATGACATTAGCCCGGTTCAAATCAACGAAAATTCAGCAGCAGTACACTCCCATGACCTTCAAGGAGCTATGTGTCTTCATGTCGGAGCATCCCGATATGCTGCTTGTCACCGATACGAAGGAAGCCGATTCAACCAAAGCGACCCAACTGTTCAAACAGATCGTCAGCGAGGCCAACGGGGTGGATGCGCAGGTGCTGCGCCAATTCATTCCGCAGCTGTACAAGCAGGATAATTATGACGCGGTCAACCGGGTATATCCATTCAGGCAGTACATCTATACTTTATATATGAACGGGGACTCCATGAAGGATGTGGTCAACTTTGCCAGCGGGAAAGGAATCGGTGTTGTCGTAATGGACGAAAACCGCTATACGCCAGAATTTGTTCAAGCGCTGCTGCAAAAAGGAATTTATACGTATATTAATACCATTAATGATGTCGGCCGGATTCACACCCTGTTCAGCACAGGGGTAAAAGGCGTTATGACCGACTTTGCCGTTCCTGGCGATCTATAGAATCGATCTATAGAAAAACCTCCGGTTCCATAAGCGGATCGGAGGTCATTAAGCTTACTTGTTATGCTTGATTTGCAAGGTCCAGACTTGTTTCGTCAGGAAGTCTGCTTGACGAGCTTAAGGGTGCGGGCGCTGCCGGAAATCTCCTCGAAGAAGTCGACATCATCCTGCGCCAGGCGAACCCACGCCTTGACGCACTTCGGATCAAAGTGCACTCCGCTGTCCTTCACGATAATCGCCATAGCGTCTTCATGCGACATGGCCCTCCGGTATGAACGGGACGAAGTGAGCGCATCATAGACATCCGCAACCGCCGTAATGCGGGCCAGCAGCGGAATGTCATTTCCCGCCAGGCGGTCGGGATAACCCGTGCCATCCCATTTCTCATGATGCGAGCGGATGACTGTCAGCTCATCCTGCAGGAAACCGAGCCGCTTGCACATGTCATAGCCGGAGACAGGATGAAGCTCAATGATTATGCGCTCCTCCGGCAGCAGCTTGCCGGGCTTGTTCAGAATGGAATCCGGCACCTTCAGCTTGCCGACATCATGGACAACGCCTCCCTGTGCGATGGCGCGAAGCTGCTCCGTGGTCAGCTCCATTTCTTCCGCCAGCCGCAGCGCATAGAGCGCAACACGCATATTATGGCCGGCAGTGTAGGCATCCCTGACCTCAGTTGCCATAATCAACGCCCGGACACTCGGTGTCATGCAGGCTTCCAGCCAGACGCGGGGATCCGATTGAAACAATACCTTCAGAGATGAGGTGAAGGATCCTCTGGAGAAGTATTGGCGGATCAGGCCGCCGATCATGATCATCATCGATCCCAGCAGCAGCCCGTGATAGAGCCACCAGCTGAGCTTCCATGTGATTCCGGTTACGATAATATATTGGGTAACCAGCAGCCAGCCCGAGCTGTATACAATTGCCTGCTGAAGCGGAAAGCGCGCAGCCCGGTATGAATGCCAGTAGCGGTACATCGTCCATATGCATCCCGCTCCGGTCAAACCGGCTGCAATCCAGTTATAGGGCTGGTTCGCGAGCATCAGCCTATCCATCAGATCAGGACGAAGGAATGTAAACAGGGTAAAGGCAGCAAGCAGCAGCACCCAGCCGGGGATTAACCATCGGCGCCATCTGGCGAGCAGCCGGACAAGAGGATGATCCGAAGACGCTGCCGACAAACAAAGCCACATGACCGCCAGCATGACGCTAAGCTGTGCGGCGATTCCGGCTATATGCTGCTCATGCATCAGGAAGCCGGGAGTGGACAAGCCATGCAGAACGAATATTTCAGCCATCGACACATAGGACAGGGACAGAAACCCGACCTTGATATTGCGCAGCCGATGTCCGGTGTAGCCGACCGCTACCGCTACAATGAGGGCAAGCGCGGCGATGGCGCTCACAATGTAGAAATGTCCTGTAGGAGCGTTCACGGAAATGTCAGTACCCTGGAACGAACGAAGCAGCTCATAAACCAGCAATGGCACTATCGTAATCGTCAGCGGCCAGATAATCGACTTCCCCTTATCCTGCATGAAGCTTCCTCCCGTTTCCCTGATTAAATACGCAAAACGAATTTCATATATGTGGCACCAGGAAGCAATGGACTTCACTGTCCTGGAAGAAAGCTCTTTTTCTCTATATCGGCTTTTCTTAGCCAAGAATTTAGGTCTATAGTCACAAATATCAGTCAAATTTTGTCGTAATATATCGTTTTAATTTGGCATTCTGCAAGGTCAAAAAACCGGCTGCAATTCCTCCCGCAAATTGCAGAAGCGAACACAGCCGGCTGTTTGTAATCATCAATTCAGGTCCTGCATGAACACTTGATCTTTACCGTTCTCCAATCGTTAAATTACCTGATCCTGTCTCGACGCTCACCAGGATGCCGCCATCACCGAATACTACATTTTTCTCATCATCGTCGTCTGTTGACTGCACTGCGCCATCCCAATGATTGCGCAGGTCTCCAGATCCGCCGTCGAATTTGAATCTGACCGATTCCGGCCTTGCATCCGTATTAACGGTAACATCGCCGCTGCCGCTTGACAGCTCCATGGGGCGGGTAATCGCACTTTGCTCCACGCGGATGTTGCCGCTTGAGGTCTTCGCCTCCAGCTCGGCATCCACGTCGTACAGCTTGATATCTCCGCTGCCCGCTTCAGCCGACAGCTCCCGGGCCTTCAGCTTCTCGACCGTGATAACCCCGGATCGCATATCCAGCTCCGCCGTGTCGGCCGTTACATCGGTAATTGTCGAATTCCCGCTGCCTATATCGAGAGAAAGCTTGCCGACGGTCAATTGGTTGAACTTCACATTCCCGGAGCCTGCTTCGACATCCAATGTCTGTGCAGCCAAATCCGTTATGCTGGTGTTGCCGCTGCCGCTGTCCAGAGCGAGGGAATCATACTGCTGCTCTGGCAGTTCCAGCTTGAGCTTGGCGTTAAAAATGCTCACTCCAAAGGAAAATCCGTTTTTCGCATCAACACCGACCGTAACGGTATCGCCATTCCGAACGACTTTCAGTTTTGTGGATTTCACAAATTTCTCGCTCACCTTGCCGCTGAGAGAAGCCTTGATTTCATTCGTCGGGCCTTTCACGACCGTTACATCCATACTTTCCATCGAAAGGATAATATTCTTCGCGCCTGTGCCGTCAACTGCCTGATTCTGAGCGATATCGACCGTTCCGAAATTCCAGAATCCGTCCCTGCCCATCGTTGCGCCCGTACCAATTATTCCGACCACCAGCAGAATTAAGGCAATAATGATCCAGTTTCTCATTGTTTTTTCACCCTTATCATTCTCGAATTGAATTTCAGATACTGCAGGGTCCCTTTTGATACCGCACCGGTCAGCCATTTCGTGAACGCCCCGAGCAGCATGCCTACAGCCAGCAGCGAGATAGCGATGAAGACGGACTGAATCAGTGTGAACGTCCCGCCGATCGTCCCTTCGTAAATGGCATACAACGAGGCTATTCCGATGGCGATGGAGGATGCCCACAAGGCCAGCAGAACGCCTAGAAGTGCAATGTAAGGGCCAAGTACGAATATGAGGTTAAAAAATCCCAGACTTACCGCGGCAAGCACCGCGCGAGACACATGGGTAATGCCTCCGTTCCTGCTCTCGGCCTGTTCCACACGGTATCCCAGCAGCATTTCTTTGGCTATAAGGCGCGGATCCCCCAGCTCGTGGGCAGCCTCCTCCTCGCTGCGGCCATGCTCGGCAGCCTGCCGGAAATGCTCCTCATAATCAAACATCCATTCACGGCGCAGCGGTTCGGGAACCGGCGCAAGCAGGTCCCAGAGATGCTGCAAATATTGTTCTCTTATCATCGTTCCACACCTTCCTTAATCAATTGGTCCACGGATATGGAGAAGGACCGCCATTCCCGGATCAGATCCATCAAATGCTCATGGCCATGCGGTGTAAGCTTGTAATACTTGCGCGGCGGACCCTCAGTGGACTCTTTCAGGTAGGTGGAGAAATATCCCTCCAGCGTCAGCCTGGCGAGCAGCGGATAAACACTTCCCACCGCCACTTCGAATTTGGAGGAGATCGATACGGCAAGCTCATAGCCGTAGCGGTCTTCCCAGGCGGTCAGAGCGAGCACGCACAGATCCAGGACGCCTTTTTTAAACTGTACATTCATTCACAGCGCTCCCTATGATACATTGTATGGTATTCATCATTATAGAATAGCGAGGCAAAAAAATAACCTCCTGCAGCTATAATATATCACCTGCTATTCAATTATGCAATATAGTGGAGCAGTATTTTTTTAAAAAAGGCTTAGGTCGTCATTTTGCCGGTTAAGCCAGCTTTATTCCATCAGAAAGATAAGCAGCGCATAGACCGGATTTGATACGGTCATATATTTTTGGAATCGGCCTCCCGCCCTGTCTTGTCCGCTCGTGAACAAGCGTAATTTTCAAGGTGGAAGGCCTCTCATCCTGCCTGCTTTACGTCCTACATGCGAATGTCGATGCTTCCGCCCAGATGGGGCTGTACGCTGCGCTCCATCATCTGAACAAGCGACTGCGCGTTCTCCTGCTGCGAATCAAGCTCTTTGCCCAGAACAGCGATTCCAACTTGCTGCTGCAGAGCGCTTGACGACTGGCCGGTTACCAAAGCTCCAATTCCTCCGATGTCCATTAACGGTTCATCCTCCATTCTGTTGTATGCTCTCTCCCGCTATACCAGCCGGTACTGCTAATATCGGTTGGGATGCCGATCCGCTTTAGTGAACAGGCGCAATATGATATGCTTTGTTTAAACTATGAATGCGATGTGGAGGCATGAACATGAGCAGCAGCTATGAAGTCGATGTGAAGCAGGATGTCTACACCCTTTATACACTCAAAGAACCGGGCACGGACTCATCGGTGACGGTATGTCCGGAACGCGGCGGCATCGCCATCAGCTGCCAGCTGAAAGGCGAGGAGCTGTTCTATCTGGACCGCGAATCCTTCAACGACCCAGAGGCCAATATCCGCGGCGGCAATCCTGTGCTGTTCCCTATCTGCGGGCAGCTTGAAGAGGGCGTGTACGAGCTGGATGGCGCTACATATACGATGCGCAACCATGGCGTGGCCCGCAACCGCGCATGGGAGGTCGTCTCGACCTCGGAGGAAGGCGAAGCCTCAGTAACACTGAGGCTTCAGAGCGGCGAAGGCACGCGGGAGCAGTTTCCTTTTGAATTCGAGCTGCTGTTTACCTACGCTCTGGTCGACGGCGCGCTGCATATCCGCCAGAGCTACCGCAACTTATCGGACACCGCCATGCCGTTCTACGCCGGCTTTCATCCTTATTTCAAGAGCACCTCAAAAGCGCTTGTCTATGACACCGATGCAACGCGTTACCTCGATTATAACGATAATGAGGTTAAGCCCCTTCGCGGGGCCGTCGATCTGGGCGGACTCAAGGAATCCGTCGCCCTGCTGGATGCGGACAAGCGCGAAATTGCCTTCCCCGGTCCGGGCGGCACCGGGCGCGTGCACATGTCCTATAGCGATGTGTTCAAATATGTGGTGCTGTGGCAGGTGAATGATAAACCGTTCGTCTGTGTGGAGCCATGGATGGCGCTGAATGCCGAGTTCAACCGCAAGGATGAGCTGTTTATGCTGCCCGCCGGCGAAACGCTCAAGGCGCAGTTGTCGATCGGATATACCCGCTGATAAGGTTCGTATATGTAAGAAGAAACGGCTGCAGCCGTCCTTTGGCGGACTACGTTCTATACGGTCAAAAAAATTCCACTTTGAAAGCAGGGGATGTTCATGGCGGAAGGTATATTGCGTTCGCTCGGCGGATCGGATCTTGCGCTCTCGCCGCTTGGTCTGGGCTGCTGGCAGTTCAGCAAGGGGCGGGGCCTCGTCGGGAAGTTCTGGCCTGTTCTGGAGGACAGCGTCATCCGCGATATCACGCGGATCAGCTGGGAAGGCGGCATCAACTGGTTTGATACCGCCGAAGCTTACGGCGGCGGACAATCCGAGGAAATGCTGGCCGATGCGCTGAGCGCGCTCGGTGATGCAGGAAAAGGCGCACACGTCGCCACAAAATGGTGGCCGGCTATGCGGACTGCCGGCAACATTGGAAAGACGATCGATGAACGCCTGCGCCGTTTAAAGGGCTGGACTATCGATCTGTATCAGGTTCACCAGCCGTATTCCTTCTCTTCCGCCTCAAGTGAAATGAATGCCATGGCGAAGCTCGTGGAGCAGGGCAAGATCAGGCATGTGGGCGTCAGCAATTTCTCGGCCGCGAAGATGGTGGAGGCAGACAAGACGCTGCGCCGGCATGGCTTGCGGCTTATATCCAATCAGGTCAAATACAGCTTGCTGGACCGCCGCATTGAACGCAATGGCATTATGCAGACCGCCAAAGAGCTTGGCGTTGCGATTATCGCCTACTCCCCTCTGGAGCAGGGGATTCTGAGCGGCAAATTCCACAGCAATCCTGAGCTCGTCAAGCAGATCAGCGGCCCGCGCAAATGGTCCAGCGGCTTCAAGCCGGATGCCCTGAAGCGCACACAGCCGCTCATTACGCGGCTGAGCGAGCTTGCCGGCAAATACGGAGCCTCCCCCAGCCAGATTTCGCTCAACTGGCTCATCCATGCGCATGGCGAAACCGTATTCGCCATCCCCGGCGCATCGAAGCCTCACCATGCAACAGAGAACGTCAACGCGATGCGTTTTGCGCTCGAAGAGGAGGAAATCCGCGAGCTTGCCGAGCTTGCGGACCACAGCAAACGATAGAAACCGCTGCAGCGGACGAGAAGGAGCATGGCGTCAGAACTGACGTTATGCTCCTTTTCTGCTGCGCTTCCCGGTGCGCACAACGGCTTCAGGCACCTGGTTCGCCTTGTCTCATCGTTCCCCAAGAACCGGCGGTTCTGGCTCTCGGCTGCAACTGACCGATACTCCGTCCGGTCCAAATAAGAAAATTGCCCTAATCTGCGCCCGTTTGAAGATAAGTACGGAACACAATATCCTGGTTGTAGTTGCCGAAGCCTTCCCCGTAAATCGTCAATCCGCCCACATGGACGGCGTTCTCGGGCACAGCCAGCTTGAGCATCCATTCATTGCGGGTCATTATGATATCCTCAAGCCTCACATTCGACAGCCGTTGGCCGTCCAGATACGTCCCCTCCCTCGTAACGCGTATGATTTTGAGCCAGCCATACTGGTTCACCGTCCACCACGAGGGCGTAAGCATACCCCGCCCCTCGCCGGAATCGCCTGGACTGGTCCATACGCCAAGCAGCGTATCGTTCAGGTAGAAGTGGATATCCGAAGGCCAATCCGCCTGAACGCCAGGCGCCTCCGATCCGATTTCAAGCGAAAATTCGATTTCTTCAAGCTGCTGGCTGCTGAGCACATAATTCGGAATGCGGTATTCCACATACCCTTTGCCGAACCACAGAATGCGGGCATGCATCCGCTGCGGCTCATGAAAATAACGGGGGTCGTCATATTGGCCGATGATGCGGTCCAGTGTCGCCAATCCGCAGGTCGGATGGACCTCGAAGCTCGAATAGTGGCCAACCGGTACCGAGACCTCCTGATATTCGCGCTGCTTCTCGCCCATCTGCGGTATATTCAGCTCCACCCGGCTGACGGCAAGGGAACAGATCTTGTGCGTCCCCCCGCCCCTGCGGACCAGTTGGGTATGGATAAGCCCCCCTTTCTCCAGTTTCTTCGTATGCATCGTCACGATCGCACTGCTTAGTCCCAGCGCGGATGCAAGCTCCTTCACATTCATGGGCTGACCGGCCAGCAGCTCCAGAATATGCAGCCGGACCCCGCTCGCCAGAGCTTCGTATAAAGGCAGCCATTTACGGTCTGTATTTGCGCGTATCATTCCATTCTCCCTCTATCCCGATTAACAAAACCATTAATTCATCAAGATTGAAAATTAAAGCTTGTAATGGGTTTATTGTTCGTGTTTAATAATGATGCAGGCAACTATTCAGGTTAATTGATTTATATATTTGTTAATTTAACATGAGGTGATGACCATGTCAAACAAAGCCAAAATGGTAGTGGACAAGGATTTCAAGATCGGTGAAGTGGACAAACGGATCTATGGATCGTTTATCGAGCATTTGGGAAGAGCCGTCTATGGCGGCATCTACGAGCCGGGTCATGAATCGGCAGACGAACAAGGCTTTCGCAGCGACGTTATGGAGCTGGTCAGAGGCATTGATGTGCCGATCGTCCGTTACCCGGGCGGCAACTTCGTCTCCGGTTACAATTGGGAGGACGGGGTCGGTCCGGTCGAATCCAGACCGCGGCGGCTGGAGCTGGCCTGGCGGACGGTTGAACCCAATCTGTTCGGCCTGAACGAATTTATAGACTGGTGCCGCAAGGCGGACACGGAAGCGATGATGGCCGTCAACCTCGGCACGCGTGGACCTGATGAGGCCAGACAGCTGGTGGAATATTCGAATCATCCCTCCGGGACCTATTTGAGCGATCTGCGCATTCAGCATGGCTACAAGCAGCCCCATAACATCAAGACCTGGTGCCTCGGCAATGAAATGGACGGCCCATGGCAGATCGGCGCCAAGACAGCAGCCGAGTACGGAAGAATCGCCAACGAGACGGCCAAAGTGATGAAATGGGTCGATCCCTCGCTTGAGCTTGTCGCCTGCGGCAGCTCCAATCTTGGCATGGCTACCTTCCCCGAATGGGAAGCTACGGTTCTTGACCTTTGTTACGCCAATGTCGATTATATTTCACTGCATCAATATTATGGCAACCGCGACAAGGATTCGGCCAACTTCCTGGCTCAATCGATGGGGATGGATTCGTTCATCAATACCGTTATCTCCACAGCGGATTACATCCAGGCAAAGAAACGCGGCAAGAAGAAAATCAATCTTTCCTTCGACGAGTGGAACGTCTGGTATCATTCCAATGAAGCCGATAAGAAACTCGAGCCATGGACCGTCGCTCCTCCGCAGCTCGAAGACATCTACAACCATGAGGATGCGCTGCTCGTCGGCTGCATGCTGATCAGTATGCTCAAGCGCGCGGACCGGGTCAAAATGGCCTGTATCGCCCAGCTGGTCAATGTCATTGCCCCCATTATGACAGCAAATGGCGGTGCGGCGTGGAAGCAAACGATCTACTATCCTTACATGCATGCCAGCATCTTCGGACGGGGGACGGCTCTTGTGCCGCTGATACAGTCACCGAAATACGATGCCAAGGACTATACCGATGTGCCTTATCTGGAAGCCGTTGCGGTCCATAATGAAGAGCAGGGCGAGGTCACGATCTTTGCGGTCAACCGCAATCTGACCGAGTCCCTGCCGCTCGCCGCCGATCTGCGCAGCTTCGGTAATTTCAGCCTGATCGAGCATATCGTGCTGGAGCATGAGGACCTGAAGGCAGCCAATACATTGGAGAGGCCGGATCACGTCACTCCGCATAACAAAGGCAGCGCGGTTGTTGCCGGCAGCTCGATAGAAGCGTCGCTTGGCAAAGCCTCGTGGAATGTCATTCGCCTCAAGCTGGCCTGATCCATGCAAAACGAAGGGTACCCGCTCATTTGGAGCAGGTACCCTTTTCCAATCATATAGGAATGGTTATGACTGGGCCTCTCGCCCCATCGGCGTAATCAACCCATCCATGCTGAAGGTGTTTTTCTCCTTGTGATAAGCTGCAAGCTTCTCAACATCCTGCTTTTCCGCCCACAGCTTCAGGGTGCTTCGTTCCCCTTCGTAGGTGAAGAAGGGAACACTGTAGCCGCATGAGGTTTTCACCGACTCAACGGATACCGATACGATCTGGCGGGCACCCGGAAGCAGTTGAAAATGACCGATCTTCTCCTGCCATTCCTTCGACCCGGAGAGAATGATGCGGCCTGTTCCGTACAGCCTGAGAATCATCGGCGGACCTTCCACCGCTATGAACATAAGCGTAATCCTGCCGTTCTCCAGCAATGCGCGCTCGTTTCATTGCCGCTTCCGGTAAGGTCGAGATAAGCCACCTCGGTCGGGGAGAAAATACGCAGCACATCGTAGCCCTTTGGTGAAATATTGACATGTCCGTCCCCCTGCAGCGGAGCTGAGCCTACGAAGAACATATGCTGTTTTCGGATAAAGGCCTCATGCTCCGGCAGCATCGCATCAAACAATTTTCCCATTTCGCTTCACCTCGTCAGGAATAGTCATATCTCTATTATGACTGAAATGGCTCGCATAATGAAATATATTAATCTTAAATACTTTATAGACATAAACTATAAACCACTGTAAGAAAAAAAGACTGATGCGGTACACTGACGGCGCTGCACCTATCCTTCTTCCGCGCGTATAGAAATCTATCGTTGGAAAATGTTTATGAATTCTATAAGATTCAAAGTAACCACCAAACGGCCGGGCATGTCTTCTCACTTTTGGCACCTCGCGGGGCTCCCCCCGCGAGGTATGACGGTGCATGATGGCTGTCAATCTCACGTATGTCCTAAGCCACCTGCAGCACGACGCTGAATTTTACGCCCCGGGGGGTATTCTCGATTCCGTAAGAGGCGCCATGGGCATCGAACACCTTGCTGACGATATACAGTCCAAGACCGCTGCCCCCCGTAGCCCGGTTCCGTGATTCCTCGACGCGATAAAAGGGCTCGAACAGCCTGGGCAGCTTCGCTTCATCCAGCTGCGCTCCGGTGTTCACGACCTCCAGCTTATACTGGCGTTTCATCCGGCCGGCCTTCGCATCCGCCCCGTCCTGCTCCATGCCTGCTCCCATCCCTGAGGTTACGCCCCTGCCAGCAGCAGAGCTCAGAGGAATGAACGCTTCTCCGGCCTGCGGCTCCTTCATCTCCGTAATGCGCACGTAAACATGCTCGCCATCGCCGGAATATTGTACGGCATTGCCGATGATATTGGATACGGCCTTGGCCATCAGCCGCTCATCGGCGGCAATGACGGCTTCCTGCGGCAGCTCGCATTCAATCGTCATATCCTTAACCTCAGCCAGATAACTGATGTTTTCGACCGACTCGCGGACAAGCTCAGCCAGATCGACCTGCCGCATCAAGGGCAGAAAATCCCGGCTCTCCAGCTTGGACAGGTCCAGTATCTCGTGCACCAGCTTATCCATGTCGCGCATGATTTTATAGGACTGTCTCAGGTAGGTGTCACGGTCCCGGTAAGCGCCGACATTGCCGATCATCGCCTCCAGCTGGCCGCTCACCGCCGTAATCGGCGTCTTCAGCTCATGCGAGATCGTCGCCACGAATTCACGCCGTTTCTTCTCCTGTTCGCGCTCTTGTTCGATATCATCCTTCAGCTGGGCATTCGCCTCCTGCAGCTCCGCCATGGTCGAACGCAGGTTGGAGGCCAGCTTGCTCAAGCTCTGGGACAGCTCTCCAATCTCATCACCCGACTTCAGCGGATTCGCCGCCGCGGAGAAATCCAGCTTCGCCAGCCTGCGCGCCACATTGTTCAAGCCAAGCAGCGGACGGGCGATCAGGCGCGAATAAAGGGCCGCTCCGCCGACAGCAATGAGCAGGATGGCGATCAGCATGTAGGGAAGGAACCGCAGAATAACCTCGGAAGCTTCATCAATCGGCTGGAGCGGAGCGTTTACCGAAAGCGTAAAGGACTCCGCGCTTTCGGCGAAATGAATGGTCCGGTTCACCGTCAGCGTATTCGGACCTGCCGTTACCGCTGGCCTTGCCGGAACGAATCGGTCCGGATTCTGCCTCAGCTTGCGGAAGCCCGGCAAATCAATGCTGCCTCCGCCGCCTTGAATGAACCACATCAAATCAGCGGGCAGCAGCATTTGACCGTTCACATCCCGCACACGCAGCATCGCGTTATGTTCCTCTCCGAACTTTATAATCAGCGGAATGGCATCCGCGTAATTCTGTCCGTCGACAGCAGCAACAAGCTCATTCACACCGCTGTCCAGCCGGGCTTGCTTGATGGACTTGTAGTAGCCGGGCAGCATGAAATACAGCGTCAAATAGATCAGCAGCGCCGACACGACAAGCAGCGCCGCTGTGATGGTGAATATTTTAAACGTGACGCCCCCGCGCCTCATCCTTCCTCTTCCGCCGGTTCGTTCTCCCATGCGTATCCGACTCCTTTGACTGTTCGAATCACCGAGATAACACCCAGCTTCTTGCGAATATTTTTGATATGGGCGTCGACAATTCTGGAATCGCCGAAGTAGTCATAACCCCATATTTTATCAAGCAGCATATCGCGGGTCATAATCCGGCCGGCGTTGCTGAGCAGCACGCTCAAGATATCAAACTCTTTGGTTGTCGTATCGATCAATTGACCGTCAACATACACTTTATAGGCATCCGGATCCAGCCGCAGCCGGCCGCCAAACAACATCCCGCCCGGCTTCACTTTGCTTTTGGTCCGGCGCAGCACCGCCTCCACCCGCTTCATCAGCACCTGGAAGGAGAATGGCTTCACGACATAATCATCCGCATGCATTTCGAAAGCGCGCAGCTGATCCTTCTCTTCGCCAAGCGCCGTCAGCACGATCACGGGCATGTCGGATTGCTCCCGGATCATCCTGCATACGGTAAATCCATCGAGATGCGGCATCATAATATCAAGAATAACCAAATCGTAGGGCTGCTGCCGAATCTTGTCCCAGCCTTCCCGTCCGTCGCTTGCGACCTCCACCTCATACTGCCGGGAGCGCAGATACTCCGCTATCAGCTCTTGAATATATTGATCGTCCTCTATGACGAGAATATGTGCCGGCATAACCGCAGCAGCCCCTTGTTACTGGAATAGGCCTATTATAAACGGTGAATATGAAATTAAAATGAATGCCGCATGAAGCGGCAGGACAGAAAAAAGGACATCCGTCTCTATGGAATAAATTCGGTTTTTTTCTGCACCGAATATTACTCGCATAAAGAAGATGTCCCGCTTTTCTGACGAAGCCCCGTTTCACCGGCAATTATTGCCGCGGTTCCTTCACCAGCTGCTCCTGCGCCATCCGCACCAATTCCCGGACCATCGATCCGCCGATCCGTCCACCCACATGCCCGACAGACTCCGTGGTCAAACCGCCATTATAGCCATGTTCCATAGGTACGCCAAGCGATTTGGCAACCTCGTATTTCACATCGTCGGGCCTGTTCGGGTCCACTGCATAGCCCTCGCGCCGCATCACTTCCGCCTTAAAGGCGCTCATCTGCTGGCTTACGCCAGGTACAACATGCGTTCTTCTGCCTCTTCTGGCCATTGTATAACTCACTCCTTTTGCCCATCCGGATTTATCTAGGCATAGGTTGCCCGGTGCGGTACGGAATCATGCGCATCATAAAAAGCATCCGTTTAATCCCCGCTTGTTGCGGCGACTAAACGGAGCTTTTGAAATCATTTATCTACTGCCAAGTCAGTCAAACCATCCTTTGATCTTAAACCAGGCGAACATGCCGCCACCGAGAAGAACCATGACAGAGAGGACTCCAAAATAACCGCCATGCCAGGCCAGCTCGGGCATATTTTGAAAATTCATCCCATAGACGCCGGCGATAAAGGTGAGCGGCATGAAGATGGTGGTAATGACGGTCAACGTCTTCATGATCGTGTTCATCCGGTTGGAGCTGAGCGACATATAATGATCCCGCATATCGGAGGTCATGTCGCGGTTGGAATCCACCATCTCCGACAGCTTCAGCAGATGATCGTGAACATCGGTAAAAAACAGCAAATAATGGCTCATCCCGTCAATACGCTGCGTATTCACAATCCGGTATAACAAATCCCGCATCGGCACGATCGTTTTGCGCAGCTTCAGCAGCTTGTTGCGGATTTCAAATACGTCGCTGAGCTTCCCCTGCACCTTAAACTCAAGCTCTTCCCCCTCGAACTCCAGCAGCTGGTCCTCAATCGCCTCCACGGCCGGAAAATAATGATCGACCAGCTCATCCATCACCAGATATGCCGTATACAAGGGGCCTTGCTCTTCGAACTGCGGCTTGCGCAGGAACTTGGACCAGGCTTCTTCCATCTCCTGCAGCGGTTTCCAATGGAAGGTGACCACAAAGCCGGGACCGACGAACATATCCACTTCCACCGGCCTTCGGCCCTGCTCCTCCATCGCATGCAGAACGAAGAAATGGACATTATCGTAATGATCCAGCTTCGGACGCTGCAGGTGCATGAGGCAGTCTTCAATCGCCAGTGGGTGAAAATGAAAATAGCTGTCGAGCAGCTCCACTTCCTCCTCCGTAGGCTTGCAAAAATCAACCCAGATCCATTTTGCCTGCTCACGGTCGATCTCAAGAAGCGGCGTATGCTCAATCAGCTGTTTGTCCTTCGTGATGACTAACGTACGAATCATAATCCGTGCTCCATCCGACTTTTCTTTTCATTGTAGCATTGGAGATTTCAGGGAGCAATTTTACCCGGACTTCATCATCTCCAGCACGCTCTTCCGATTGCTCTCGTAAATCAATCCGGCCAGTTTGACGTTGGGAAATCCCCGTTCCAGCAGCTTCAAGCCTCCGGCCGTACAGGAGAGGTGATGATGGAATTTGTAGAAACGCATCCGGTTTGGATCAAGCCCGCTCCGCTGCAGGTACCGTTCATACTGCCCGCCGAAGCGGAACTGCATGAAGCTGTGCTCATGCTCGATATCAAAATATTCGGCGCCCTCAATATCGATGAGATACGGCTCATTCCGTTCATTCACCAGCACATGATCGGGGCCCAGCTCACCATGGATAAAGCCATACTGCTCACGCGGCTGAATACCGGTCATCAGATGTTCAAGATGCTTCATAATCTGATGCTCCTTCCATTCGCTTTGTTGAATACGCGGCACCGTGAAAGCAAGCTCCCTAAGCGCATGGTCATATATCTGTTTATGGCAGGGATTAGCCGGTGCTTGATGATGCGCTTCTCCGCCGGGCTGCGCCTTTCCCCACGCCTTGCCGCAGCTGCCGTGCATGGCTTGGAGCATCTCTGCCAGATCTCCATAAATTCCATCCCTTTCCCTCACATCCGCCGTTGCCTCTTCACAGGCCTCCAGATTCATGCCGGAAACATATTCGACAATGGCATAATCGAAAGGGTAGCGTCTCCTCTCCCTGTTGATATAACGAATCGCAGGCACGCGAACGCCAATTTGGCTCAGCAGGCGTGTATTGGTCTCGAATTGGAGTGCCCCGTAAGACGCATCCGTTACCCCTCCCTCCCGCAAATCCTGCTCAAAATAATTCGCCGACAGGTCCCAAACAAACAGAATCAAGCACAGTCCTTCCGTACAATTCAGCTTGTAGACCGCTTTCTGCGCGCCCCTATCACTGATCCGGCTAATGTCTTTCAGACGATACCGGTTTCCTCCAATCTCCCTGATATGCTCCTCCAAATCCGCCTGGCTAATATGTCCGCTGCTGTTTTGCGACATGATGCTCCACTCCTTCTCTTGAGTCTGTCCTCGAGCCCGGGAAGAGCTGCAGTATCTCGGGAAAATCTGCTCAAGCCCGAATGCTTCCGGACTATCGTAAACAAAATACCGATAAAAATATAGACTGTTTCGAAACCGTATGTTATGATGTCGAATGAGTTCTGTATAAAAACATCCATACGATCCGGAAGAAACGGAAAGCCGTTTCTGCTTCTGACGGATTCAAAAAAGCCTTGGGACAAATGGGTCCCAAGGCTTTCCTATTGTAAGCTGGATGTGAAAGATGATTCCGCATGCGCAGCCTGTCGGTTTCACCGAACCCTAATGAAGCTGCTTTAGTAAAATCAAACTGGCCGGTTGGCGATCCGCTTGACCTCCATCACGCTGATGCGCTGATCCATAACCTCGTGGAACAGCGTATCCTCCGTGACATGATCGATAAATAAAATACCGTCCAGATGATCCACCTCATGCTGGATGCATCTGGCGAGGAATCCTTCTCCCTCGATCACCACTTGATCTCCGGCCCTGTTCAATGTCCGCACCGCTACGGTTTGTGCCCGCTTGACAATCCCCGCATATCCCGGGTAGGAGAGGCAGGCCTCAGGCCCGGTCTGTTCGCCGCTTGCACGGATGATTTCCGGATTGATCAGCTCAGTCAAACCCTCACCACAGTCCATCACCACGACCCGGCGCAGAATTCCCACCTGTGGAGCAGCCAGGCCTGCCCGTCCATCGGAGTCGTGCAGCGTCTCTGCCATATCCTCCAGCAGCTTGATAATCCTGGGCGTGATCTCCTCGACGGGTTTGGATTTCTTGCGCAGGATCGGATCGCCGAACGGCAGGATTGCTTTGATGCTCATGCTTTAAGCTCCTCTCATTTGATGATTGGGGGTGTGCACCCAAAGGTCATTCGGCTTGCATTCCAGCGCTGTACACAACGCATCAAGCGTGTCAGCCTTCATCTGTTTCGGAGCTGCCGTCAGCAAAGCGCTGATGGAAGGCGCGGACAGACGGTAGCCTGTTTTTTCATGCAAAAGACGACCCAGTGCCGCCCCGGACCAAATGCCCCGCTCAGCCATTACTTGTCTCAACATCCATTCGAGCATATCTCCACTCCTCTTCAGCCGATTAATTAGGCAACACTTAATTTATTAAGGCAATACCTAATATTATACCAACAGCAATCGAAAAGGCAACGGCGCGGTCAGCCTTTTTGTCCATTCTATTTCTGAGGGAAGTTACCTGCAGCGCCGCCAAAGGATGTCGACAGCCGTTTGTCGCTTGTGTAACTTTTATGTTCTTGCTAACGTGGTACTAAGTGAAGCATCAAGCAGTGGTGTAAGGAGGAAAGCGCTTGTGACAGCGGGCTTGGATGACTTATACCGCCAGCATATGAATGACATTTACCTTTATCTATATAAACTATCTGGAGACAGGCAGACCGCTGAGGATCTCACCCAGGAAACTTATTTTCGCGCTTTCCGATTTCTGGATTCCTACACCGGAGGCAAGGTCCGCCCATGGCTGTTCAAGGTAGCGTATCACGCTTTCATCGATTGGCACCGCAAGAAAGCCCGACGCCGCGAGCTTCCCCTGGTTATGCAGCCTGAAGCCACTGGTCCGCCAGACAGCGATCCCGAGAGCAGAATGCTTGAGCAGGAATTGCATGAGCAATTCGAGACTCTTGCCCGGGAGCTTCCGCATAAACAGCATCAGTCGCTGCTGCTGCTTTACTATCATCAGCTTACCTATGAGGAAATCGCCCAGGTTCTGGGTATCCCGCTGGCCGATGTCAAGATTTCGATCTACCGCGGCAGACAAAAATTACGTCAGTTATGGAGGAAGGATAACGATGACCCAGCCATCCGATGAACAATTGAACAGCAGGATCGCGGCTTATTTGCGGGGGGAGCTTACAGGGGAAGAAGTCAATCTTCTGCGTAGTGAGCTGGAACAAAACGAGACCTTTGCCGGCCAACTGGAGCTGCTGCTGCTGGGACCGCCTCCCGGCGAATCGGAAAAGCCGGAACATGGCGGCATGCCCATTGCCATGCAATCTAACATCATCCGCCGCAGCAAGTTGCAGAGCCGGTTCTCGGTGGTTTCGATCACCTTTACAACGCTGGCCGCCATTTTCCTTGTATCTGTTTTGTATGGGTATTCCAATGTTTTCTTCGCCACCCGCTGGTTTGGTCCGGATGCCCATGCCATGATCCGGGTCACCAGCGATGTCATTTCATTCACGAAGCCTGGCATCAAGGTCGGCAATTCAGCAACCGGAAGCGCGCTGCTCACGTTCACAAGCGATTATGAGCTCCGGGAGCAGGTGGGCAGAGGCGAGAATACCGTCGGCTATTACCGGGAAAATTGGTTTTTTGCCAAGGTATCGAGCCGCTATGACTGGTCAGGCGGCCAGCATGCCCTTCCCTTCTTTTTCCGGTACCCGGCAGAAGGCACCGACCTGGCTCCTCAACCTTCGAGCGGGAATGGATGGCTGACGCTGGAGAAGCTTCCGGAGGGAACCGTCTCCCAGCTTGCCGTCTCGTTCCGGCATTTGCTGACACATGACGAATATTTCGCGATCATCAAAAAATACGACCTCGACACCATCTGGTTCGCCGTCGATACAGGGGTGGAAAGCAAGCTGTCCGCAAGCAATCCGTTCCTGGGCTCGGGCCTTGTGTTCGGTTATGCTCCGGATGCGCTGCCGTACGGAGATGAGGATAACCCGGGCAGCTATACCATAGAAGACAACGCGGAAGGCGAACGCCGCGCACAGACCTATTTGAGGGAGATCCGTTATCTGCTTGACCACGGAAGGCTGACAGAGGCGCTGCTGCGCAATAATGCACAGAACCCGCAATTCAAAGCAGCGAACCTGGAGGACCGCTACAGCTATTTGATGAAAAATGGCGTCAAGCTGTACGGCGCCGTATTGACCGGCCCGACCAAGGAACTGCTCAAGCTCAAACAGGAATCCGAGCTCGACACTCCCCTGGTGGGGTCTACGGACTGGTGGAACTGGGACCAGCAGCAGGCGAGCGGCGTGGAATACAGCCATTGATTAATCCAGCCAGCCATTCTTCCGGGCAATTCCGATCGCATCGATCCGGTTTTTGGCCTCCAGCTTCTGGATTGCCTCCGACAAATAGTTCCGTACCGTTCCGGCTGTCAGAAAAAGCTTGCCCGCCATATCGACCGCCGATAACCCTTCCGCGGCAAGCTTCAGCACCTCGCGCTCGCGTTCGCTGAGCGGGTTCTCCGCTTCCCAGAATGTCATAGCAAGCTCGGGGCTGACTGCCCGGCCGCCTTGATGGACGCTGCGGAGCGCTGCGCCCAGCTCATCGATCGGCGAATCCTTGAGCAGAAAGCCCTGTACACCGGCACGCATCGCGCGCTGAAAATATCCGGCCCGCGAGAAAGTCGTCAGAATGACCACCCGGCAGGAATGCTTTTGCGCCTTCAGGCGTTCGGCCACGTCGAGCCCTGTCAGCTTCGGCATCTCAATGTCCAGGATGCACAGATCCGGTACAAGCGACTCGATCATGGAGAGCGCCTGCTCGCCATTTTCCGCCTGGCCGATCACCTCAATATCGTCCTCCAGATCAAGCAGCGCGCTGAGTGCCCCGCGCAGCATGGCTTGATCCTCCGCCACAATGACTTTCATGGTTATTAACCCCCTTTATTCCATCGATTTGGTAACCCGCGGCACTGTGAAGGTTACAGAAGTGCCGCTGCCTTTGAATGGCGCGAAGCTCAAGTCGCCCTCGACCAGCTTAAGCCGCTCCTTCATGCCGTTCAGCCCGTTCCCGTCAGTGACCCCCGCAGCGGGGTCGATGCCGCGGCCGTCATCGGAAACTTTAAGATGAAGCAGATCCGGCTCCCCCCTCCACTCCACCGTGCATGTTCTCGCCTTGCTGTGCTTGACGATGTTCGTGACCGCTTCGCGCAGGCACATGCCCAGAATATTGTCGGCAAGCGGTGATGCCATGCTTTCCGCAAGCTCGCCGCGAACCTCAAGCACAATATCTGCCGCAGCCAATATTTGTTTCGCGTTTACCAGTTCGTCCCGGACCGTTACGGCATTCATCCCGGATACCAGCTCCCGCACCTGCTTCAGCGCCGCCCGCGAGGTGGCGTGAATATCCTTGACCTCCTGCGCGGCGCGCTCCGGATTCTTCACGATCAGCCTCTCCGCAAGCTCGCTCTTGAGCGTGATAAGCGACAGGGTATGACCCAGCGTATCATGCAGATCGCGGGAGATCCGCTGCCGCTCCTCGTTCTTGGACAACCGCGCAATCTCCTCGTTCGCCAGATTGAGCTTTTCCCGCAGCTCAAATGACTTTTGCCCCAGCCGCAGCGCAAAAGGCAGGAAGAGCATCACCAGCATCGCAGGTACAATCTGGATCATGTCATTAGCGCTCAGGTACAGCTGATAGTACAATCCCACGGCAATGAACAGCGCAACCATCGCGCCCATTCCAACGTACATCTGCTTCCTCGACGATATCAATCCGATGATGGGGGACGGATAGAAGGCCATATAAATGAAGCCCGCATTATACCGGTAGCAGAACAGCCCTATAATGATAAGCTGCAAAAAAACAGAAATAAGCCTTCCCCGGTTCACTTTGGAGCTGTAGAGATACAGGGCTGTAAATACGGCAAGGACAAGGAGTCCGATCACAAGCTCCCCAACGGGACGGCTAAACAGCTCGGTGAGCGGAAACGCCAAGTAAAACAAAAAAACAAATGAAAAGTAAAGGGGCGGCCCTTTACGGGGCCGCACGGCCGATCGCTTCATATTACACCGCTTCCCGCTTTTTAATGATATAAGAGGATAATACCATAAATACCAGCACATACGCTGCCAATATCAGCACGCCTCTCCAGTCGAGGGAACCTCCGGCCACCAGATTCCAGGCTCCCTGGCCAAGCCGGAAGGTCGGCGTGAATTGGGCCAGATTCTGCAGCTCCGCCGACATCGTGGAGGTCGGCATCCACAGACCGCCCAGCACCGAAAGCCCCATATACACGATCATGCTGATCACCTGTACGACATCCGCATTCTTGATCGTGCCCAGCAGCGTGCCAAGCGCCATGAAGGAAAAGCCGCCGATCCATATCCACAGACCGCTTTCGATCCAGACGGCCGGGGATAAATCGATGCCCTTGGCAATCCCGCCGATGATGAACATCATGGCAATAATAATCAAATTAATGAACGCCTGCGCCGCCACCTTGGAGAAGATATAGGACCATGATGGCAGAGGGGTAATATGCAGCAGTCTGATCCATCCTTGAGAGCGCTCCTTGGAGATCCGCTGGGAAAAGGACATGAGGCTTGCCCCGATAACCCCGTATACCGTCATGGACATGAGATAGTACGAGCTGAAATCCACACCCCCGACCGTTGTATCGCTTCCCATCGCACTGGTGAAGATAAAGAAGAAAGCTACCGGCATGATGACCGAGAAGAAAACAAACCGTTTATTCCGTGCCGTGCGAATCAGCTCCGCTTTGCACTGCGCCCATGTCGCCCGCATACTTGTGTTTTTCATTATCAATCTCTCCTATCGTTGGGTAGTTTGCTGAACAAGCGCCTGGAAAGCATCCTCAAGTCCGCCGCTGGCAATTTCAATATCGCGCATATCGATCCGTTTCTCTACAAGGGCGGCGATCAATCCGTCCGTATTGCCGCTGAACAGTCTGACCTTCCGTCCGCTCCACTGGATATCCGTGACTCCCGGCATTGCCGCCAGCGAATCCGGGGTGACGGAGGCTCCGGCAGTGAACGTTATTACACGGCCTGTTGTTTCCGCCTTGATCTCGCTTGGCGTGCCATCGGCGATCAGCTTCCCGTTATTGATGACCACAATCCGGTCGGCTACACTGTCCGCTTCCTCGAGATAATGGGTCGTCAGCACAATAGTCCGGCCTCTTCCCGCCATGGCGCGAATCGTATCCCAGAAGAGCTGGCGCGAGGAGACATCCATCCCGACTGTCGGTTCGTCGAGAAACAGCACCTCAGGATCGCCTGCTACAGCCAGCGCGAATCCGAGCCGGCGCTGCTGTCCGCCGGAGAGCGCCGTTGCCATCTTGTTCTTCTCCTTCTCCAGGCCGGAAATCCGCAGCAGCTGCTCAAGCGGCAGCGGCTTCTCGTAATAATGGCGGAACAGCTCTATCGTTTCATTCACTTTCAGATTATCGATGACGCTGACATCCTGCAGCATCGCGCCGATCTGGTCGCGGATCCGCGGGTCCCGGGGGTCTCCCCCGAGCAGCTTGACGCTGCCGCTGGTCGGCTGATGGAGGCCAAGTATCATGGAGACCGTTGTTGTCTTGCCTGCGCCGTTGGGGCCAAGAAGCGCCACTACGCTGCCTTTCTCAATCGTCAAGGATAACCCGTCGACTGCTTTCTTCCCTTTATAGATCTTCGTCACCTGATCCAGCTGTATGGCTGCTGTCATGGATTCCCACCCCTTATTCCTTGTTTGCAGTAGGCCTTGTGCTGCGGCCTCTTTGTTGATTTCATCTTACCAAGACGTGATGCCGGCAGGTATTCACGAATGTAATGTCTTGCGCATGACAAATGTCATACAGGTTGGATCCATCAGGGAGGGAAGCAGTGCGGTCAGGGAGACGCGAATTTCTTTGAATGGAATTTGACATTATTAATAGAATGTGATATATTATAAATCTATATGTAGTGTAACCTCATGGTTTTCCCCGATTTAGTTTTAGTTAAGATGGTTATCCTCCCATCCAGTTAACACATTCCTTTTATCACGGCTGCTTTAAGGAACACGGATTCAAACTGGCGCGGTCATTGGAACCGCAAGGACGACTGAGAGGTAAGGGCTTTCGTTGTTTTCGTGCAAGTGAATCGAAGACCACTAAATGTTACGCTATTATATACATCGCATATGCGCTCCGCTGAATCGATCGATCGGTTTGACGGCGCAGGCTAAGCGACTAATACAAATGACCCCCGCTGATTAATCAGCGGGGGTCGACTAATTTTCAGGGGCTTCATCCTGATGATGAAGGGCCAGGGCGGAGAATGGCTTAGCGATTCTCCGCCAAAGGATGCCTGATCCATATCGTAAAATCCGCGTTCTCCCAGGTCCGGGAGTCCGTCCAATAGAAAGTGAACTCCACGCCCGTCAGCTTGTCGCTGGCGGATAAGGGGATATCAAACCAATAAGTCCCGAACCCGCTGCCCCGCATCTCATCATCATGTACGGTGTGCCAATTATCCATGCTCCAGTGAATGCGCGCCTGAGCCAGAACCTCGATCCGCAGAGGCTCGCCCACATTCGTCGAGCTGACCTTATGATTGAAACGCCAGACGTTGCGCAGCGCAGGCGGCCCATCCTTATAGCGCTCGGCAACGATCGGCACGCGGTCGAATAATTGATCATCCTGCAGACTCCGCAGCAGGTTGAGATATTCCGCATGAGCCCATACCAGCGGCATAGCGGAGCCAGTCGGCTTGCCCCTGTGCAGTCCCTTGTCCGGAATGTCCGGAAGGGTCCACAGCTGTTCGGGCAGCAGTTTATTACCGGCGGCGAAATCCTCAAGGGCGCGCGCCAGACGCTCCGCCTCCGCTTTATTTCCCGCTGCCAATTCATAGTGCGCCCGTTCTCCCGTAAGCAGGGGCCATGCCTGTCCGACCCCGTAGCCCTGGAAGGGATCACCGTTCTCATGCTCGCCGTAGCCGTCATGATTATACCGGTACCAGCTCGGCCCGGCAGGCAGCTCCACTTTAATTACCTTATCCACCACCTGCACAGATTTCAGGATATGCGGATCATGGGGCGGGCGTATGCCGTAATCGACCAGCTGCAGGAATCCCGCATCCACCACATCATCCACCGGGAACTCGCTCTGCACATCCGGCGCCAGATTGCGGATCGGGATTTTGCCTTGATGGAGACTATCGTGATCCGGATTGCCGACCACAACCGTGTTCAGCCGCTCGTAATGGGCAGGCAGCTCCGGATCGAGCAGGCTGTTCGTCGTATAGGTCCACGCATCCAGATTGCTCGCCCACCAATCCGCAACCTCTGTCAGATAGACGGAATGCTCCCGTTCGCCTTGTGCATCAGCCAGATCGGCAGTGCAGATCAGCGCCGTGATCATGGCCGCCAGCGTCGAAGGGGAATACCCGCCGTCCTCTTCCCACCGCTCCTGCCCGGTCACCGGCCCCTGCCGGATCAGAAAAGCCGCTGCTTTGAACACCATCGGCCAAGGGTCGAAGCCCTCCAGCGCATTTCGTTCACTCAGCCGCCAGGCGAGAATAACCGGAAAAGCCGTCTCATCCAGCTGAATGCCATCCCAGAAAGGGCGTCCGTCAATCCAGTTGTTCTGATGCCAGCCTCCGCATTCCTGCTGAATTCCGGCCAGGTAGAGCAGGATCGCCCGGGCGCTCTCCACATCGTCAATCGCCATATGGCCCGTTGCCGTCTGTACCAAATCCCGCGGCCATACCAGATGGTAACCGCCCGTCTGACCGTCCGCCGTGCTTGTCTCCCCCCACGGGAAGGAAAGCGAAGCGATCGTCCCGCCGGGATGGAGCTTGTCCTGATGGCTCAGCAGCACTTGGACGCTTGAACGGAATAATGCCCCGTCATCCCCCGTACAGGCGGATAAATTACGAATAGGCTCCGTTCGTTTTTTCCACTGATCCACGTAGGCCGTGTAGCAGTTCTCATAGCCTGCCTCTATCGTGGCATAGGCCTGGCCTGCCGCTTCCTCCTCCGTCTTCCCGAAGCCGAAAACAAGCGTAAACGCCCCATCCTCCGGCAAATCGATCTGTCCTGTGAGCACAACATTGCCGTTCGGGGCCGAATCAAACTCATTCGTCATTCTATAGTTTGCGGCGATATCCTGCCAGCCGCCGGAGGTACCGGCATATCCGACCGAGCGTTTGCTGAAACCGGAGGAGCACATAACGGCAAGCGTGATGGAGCCGGAGGAAGCGAGCAGCATAGGATTACCCCGATATTCGCCGATCCGCGCGTCATTGTGGTAACCCTGATTTCCGATATGCGGGGAGGTCAGCGCGAACAGCGAATAATCCGCAAGCTTTCCCTCCAGGGGAATGAAGCGGACCTGCTGAATCAGCGTATTTCGGGAAGGGTCCGTGATCACATCCTTGGTAATCTCATACCGTCCCGAGAGGCAGGTGTTCGTAATCCGGAAAGCGGGCGCCCACAGATCCAACCGCTCCATTTTATGCCTGGTACCCGACTTCTCCTCAGAGAAAAATCCATCTCCCGCCACCACGAACTGCGCATCTTTTATATTTGCCGTATCGACCTGCGGATAATAAACCTCATTCATTATCCCTTGCGAAAAAGTGAACCATACCAGCGATTCGGGACTTGCCGCGGTACCCACACCGGATTTGGCCCCTGTCGTCCAGGTCGGACGCTCCCCGGGTCTGCCGAAGGCTTCATTCATCTGCAACAATCCCCCTGTATTCTTATTGTTGTCCGTGCACATGCCACTAATGATTATATTTTACCCCTGCAGGGCGGCCGTAAACTGCCCGTCCATGCTGCGTGAGGACTGCTCATTTTAGCATCGACAAAAAAAAGCGTCCTGATCGGACGCGCGCTTGGAGAACAATTTAAGATAAAAAGCAGCTTCAGCCCTCTTCGAATCGAAACATCACACGGCAGGACAACCTAAGTGAGCAAACGCTTGGCGCGCCGGTTCGTCAACCGGCAGGAAAACTCCGATTCCCGGATACATGCTGCTGCCGGCGGAAAGAAAGACTTGCCTGTAACGGATCGGAACTAACCCGCCTGCGCTTTCCGTTCTGGCTAATATGATTCTGGAGTAGTTTTCTTGGTGTTCCGGAGTCTTCGGCTCCATATTCCAATACTTATCGGTATCGCCGTATTGATGGAATTTTCGAATCAATCTTTGATACCAGTCATCGTGCCGGGAAAGCAGATGGTTCCTCTTGAAAGTTTGTATCCCATTGATGGCATGCGATTCCCACTGTTCGAACGATGCTGCATCGTAAGTGGAGCGAGCCCGTATGGGAAGATCGTAATTGAAATGAAAATCGATTAGATTCATACGGTTCTCATAAAATAATTCGCGGGGAATATCAAATAAATCGCGGAATGGTTCATTAAACTCCTTGATATCCAACGTCGGGGTTACGATCATGGCTGGAAGAGATAAATTTGCCATCAATTGATGCGCCTGCTCCAGAGCAAGCTCCAGGGATCGTCCCGCCATTTCGGGCAGGATCGGAAGATATCCGGCAGCTGCGAGCAGATCATTGCGCTCATCGGAGGTGCATTCAAGATATTCGGCAATACGAAGCATCGTTTGACGGTCCGGCAATCTGTGCGAACGTCCAACCAGCAGGTTTTTATACGTCAGGCAGGCCTCGTCGTTCAGCTCCTGCTGCGTGAATCGTTTTAACGAAGGATGGGATTGATCGGCATATTGACGCTGGCGCTTCATACGAAGCGTTTCGATTTCTCCCAATGCGGCTTTCAGCCATTTATGCTGCGGGCTCCGGTTTCCATGCACGACTTTCCCCCCTCATTCAGGTCCAGGTGTAGTTTTACACTTGGGCTAAATGTTTTACTAAAGTATACTTCTCCATAAAACCGAGGTCAATTTACGCTCACTGGAGCATGGATGACTATCGGATAAAGACGTATTCTCTATTGTTAGATCAGGATAGGAGGAAGCAATATGAAAGCGGTCGTTATGGTCGATTACGGGACTCCCGAGGTTCTGCAGGAACAGGGAACAGCCAAACCGGAGTTGAAAGAAACGGAGGCGCTTGTGGAAATGTACGTAACGACGGTCAATTCCGGGGACCATCTTATCCTCTCAGGGGCGTTCCGGAATATCATTCCTCTCCGGTTTCCGCATGTTCTTGGTATTGAAATCGCCGGCGTGGTGAGAGAAGTCGGAGAGAAGGTTAAGCATGTGAAGCAGGGCGACCGTGTCATAGGGCTGACTGCAGCCGGCGGAGACTATGCGGATTATGCGGCAGTGGATGAGAGGGGACTCGCAGTTATCCCGTCTATGCTTTCGTTCGAGGAAACCGCCGCGTTACCGGCTGTCGGGTTGACCGCATGGCAGTCGTTGTTTCAGTACGGCGAGCTGCAGCCGGGACAGCGCATTCTGATTCACGCAGGTGCTGGGGCTGTGGGTCATATTGCCGTTCAACTGGCCAAGCGGCACGGGGCTTACGTGATTGCCACGGCGCGTGGCGACAATCAAGAATTTGTACGGCAGTTGGGGGCTGATGAGGTGATCGATTACGTCACAACCGATTTTGCGGAAGCTGTCAGCCCGGTAGATATCGTGCTCGATATGGTGAGGGACGGCGGAGAAACGGAGCGGAAAAGTTACACGGTCCTGAAGGACGGAGGCAAGCTTCTATCCCTCGTATCCCCGTCAATCAGCAAGAATCCGCGCATTCGCGGCATCGAAGCCCAATTTGTCCGCCCAGAGCCGAACAGCAGCGATTGGTCATCCCTTATGCGCAATGTCCAGGACAAAAAGCTGAAGGTGCATATTGAGCGAATTTTTCCATTCAGCGCCGAGGGAATTGCGGAGGCGCATCGCGCGAGCGCAGCCGGCCGTAAGAAAGGTCAGCTCCTGATTGCACGGAATCCGTAACCGCTTGAACTGTTCATGCCCTGGTCAGCTTCGATTCCGGCTGATTGCCAAATGAAGAAAACGGGAACAACAGCATGTACTCCCGCCGCCAGGTGGGAGCTATTTGACGCTCATCTTAATTCCACATCATATAACCGGCTCATCAAAATATTTTATAATGTCGACGACGCCTGGCAGACCAGGGAGGACAACATCTCGGCATCGATCGCTTGCCCCTGCCGCAGCTTGATCGTTTTCCTCTCCGGCGGCCCGTCGAAGCCTGCAGGAAGCGCAAGCTCCGCGGTGTTGAAGATCGTGAAGCTTACCGCATCCTTCGACGTCGAGATGACAGCCGCATATTTGCCGTTTTTCAAGAAATGGGGCTTCTTATATTGAATCCGCTCATGAACATCCGGAATCGCCCCGTGCACAACCTCGCGCAGACTGGCGCATAGCTGCCCCTGCCACGGCTCCTTCACCGCTTCTATAAAATCCGTTACTTCCTGGTTCATTTGAGACTCTCCTCTGCAAGATGTAATGGGTGAATATTTCTTACCGCCAGGTAATCAGCCGCTTTCACTAATGTAGTTAAAGAGTTGTTACCTGCTAAAATCCGTCTCCTATCTACACAACGAATGAAAAACCGTTAAATCGACAAAACCGGAAAAATAATGTTTTAACTTTTTTTCAGCATGTCGATCTGGCTGTGCAGCTCGTCCTCCAGGACCCGCATTCCCGGATCCTGTGCCGGTGTCCTGCGGTCAAAGAGCTGGCGCAGCTCGATTACACCCTCGCCATAGCCGTGAGGATCCGGGACACGCAAAGCCCATTCAATCGCTTCCTCTTCGGATTTCACTTCGATGAGCGTAAATCCCGCCACCAGCTCGTTCACCTCTGCCAAAGGCCCCGAGGTTACGGAGGGTTGGCCCCCGGGCCTGGAAAACGACATTCGCAGTCCGCTTGAGCTCGGATACAGCCGCTCGGCAGCGAGCAGCACGCCGGCTTTCTCCAGCTCCTCGTGATAGGCGTTCATTGCATCGATGCTTTCGCGGCTTGGCCGGACACCCGCCTCCGAGTGTCTGGTCGCTCTCGTCATCAGGATAAATCTCATAAGTATCCTCCTCCCATTATCCTCCCGATTCGCATTCAGCGGCACGCCTAAGCAGCAGCTCGCGCTCGCGTTCATTTCTCGTCAGCGATGCCGCGCGCTCAAACTCTTCCCTCGCTTCCTCCCGGCGCCCCAGCTTGACCAGGAGATCGCCCCGAACGCTCGGCAGCAAGTGGTATTCCTTTAATGCCGGCTCGGAAGTCAGCTCATCGACGAGCTGAAGGCCGAATGCCGGCCCGAACGCCATCGCAATGGCCACAGCGCGGTTCAGCTCGACCACCGGCGACGGCATCACCCGCGACAGCGCTTCATAGAGCGCGGCAATTCGCGCCCAATCGGTCTCCCCGGCATTACGCGCTCTGGCATGGCATGCGGATATCGCTGCCTGCAGCGCATAAGGGCCGAGCGGGCGGTCGAGCATCTGGGCACGCTTGAGCGCAGCCAAGCCGCGGCGGATCAGCAGTTGATCCCACTGCGCCCGGTTCTGGTCCATAAGCAGAACCGGCTCGCCTGTGGGGCTCACCCGGGTTTTGAACCGCGACGATTGAATTTCCATGAGGGCAACCAGGCCGTGAACCTCCGGCTCCGCTGGCGCAAATTCCGCAAGGACGCGCCCCAATCTCAGCGCTTCCTGGCAGAGCAGCGGGCGTATCCAGCTGCTTCCCGACGTTGCCGCATAGCCTTCGTTGAACAGAAGATAGATGACCTCCAGCACCGTCGCAAGACGTTCCTTGAGCTCACTGCCGGATGGAACTTCGAATACAGCCCCGGCTTCCCGGAGCGTCCGCTTCGCGCGGACGATCCGCTGCGCGATGGTCGGTTCAGCAGCAAAGAAGGCCCGTGCAATTTCATCGGTTGTAAGCCCGCCCAGAAGGCGAAGCGTCAGAGCAATCCGAGCCTCGCGGGACAGAACCGGATGGCAGGTCATAAAAATGAGACGCAGGAGATCGTCGCCGATCTCCCCGTCCTTCGCAGCTTCCAGATCATCTTCTGTGTATAAATCGGCGCTGCGTCCGACCTCCTCATATTTCCGGTCGCGCAGCTTGCTCCTCCGCAAAAAGTCGATCGCCCGCCGCTTGGAAGCAGCCATAAGCCAGCCGCCGGGGTTGTCCGGAATTCCGGAATCCGGCCACCGTTCGAGGGCGATGACGAGCGCATCCTGCGCGAGATCCTCGGCGAGTCCCACGTCGCGCACCATTCGGGTCAATCCCGCGATAAGCTTCGGCGATTCAATACGCCATACAGCATCGATTGTCCGGTGGGAAGCGGAGTGCGTCACGGCCTGCTGCGCCTCTCCATTTCCTCACGCAGCGCATCATGATCCGCCAGCAGCTCCGGATTTTCCGTCAGCTCCGGGCCCTCGAATACTTGGCGAAGCTCGATCTGTCCCTCGCCAAAGCCGTGAGGATCCGGCATGCGCATCGCCCATTCAATGGCTTCTTCCCTCGATTTGACCTCAATCAGCGTGTAACCGGCGATCATCTCCTTCGCCTCGGTGAACGGTCCGTCCAGCACCTTTGGCTTGCCGCCCGGCTCCGGATAAGAGATCCGGATTGCGCTTGAGCTCGGATGCAGACCATCGGCAGCAAGCAGCACGCCGGCCTTTACCAGTTCCTCGTTATACCGCATCATCGCTTCGAACAGCTCTTCGCTCGGCATTGCGCCGGCTTCTGAATCCTTTGTGGCTTTGACGATCATCATAAATCGCATACGTGGTATGCCTCCTCTTATTTTGCTAAAGCCTGCTGCACCACCCGATTCGGGCGGTTTAACCTGCCTCTATATAGACGACGAACGAAAGACGAACGGATCGACATGCGGTTTAATAAATTTTTTTCGGCGGAAAGCAGCGGTCATACGTCACGGGTACGCGGCAGCTCAAAGATTGCGGTATTCGGCTATGATTTTCACCTGGGCAAACAAACGAGCGCCTCGTTACGATGGGATCGCGTACGAGGTCATTGCCTCAAAAACCCATCCAGGAGGTCGCTCTACTATAAGTTTAAAGCGCAGGACAACCAAAATCAATTCATTGAAGTCTTTTAACATATTTTTCAAGCGCATAAAAGGCAGCAGTACGAGACAGGCCTTATTTTAGAAATCTGTATGTTCTTCTTCAGTCAGTCCCTGCCGGATTGCCTTCGACTGTTCCTTCCGGTAGAACAGCTCTCTTATTAAAGCCCCGAGAGTGCCTGAAACAACTACAATAAGAAATAACTGAATAATCTTCACGAAGAGAAAAGGAGATCTAATAACAATGAAACAAGATAGTACAATTACTATTGGATAAAATATTAGACGGAAATACAGTTGTTTGTTCGATTGTATGACTCCACCTCCTTTGTAACTATTATCCTTGTTTGTAATAGTACCTCTGAAAGGAGCCTGAATGATATTTATTTTTATGGAGGAACAGAACCCGAGAATCTGAACTTTTCATTCTATGATGAAAAAGCCGTACCTTACTCAGCAGTGATATCTGTTGTTGATGATTCTCAGCTCATGCGGGAACATGAACCTACGGAACCTCGGCGTCCGTCGTCCGATACTGCCCGACGAAGCGATCTCTAAGCAGGAAATTCCGGCCTGGAGTGTGAATCTGCCATTGATCGGAGGCTCCAGCAAGGTAAAACCTGACTACCAGCCAGATATCTCATAACCCGCCACTCGAAACAATCTCCAAGCGGGAATTTCCTGCTAACAGCATATATCCGCCGCCGGCTGGACTCTCCAGCAAGGAAGAATCTTACTGTATCGGCTCCTCAATGCCGTCAGAACTTAAGGTGATCATAACTGCCCCGACTTGAGCCGGGTATGCAAGAAGAAACGGCTGTCGCCGTCCTTTTGGCGGCAGAGGGAGTTTCTCCCCTTATTAAGGGAAGAAAAGTATGGAGAAGTTTTATACTTTGTTATATTTTAAGAAGAACCGGCTGTCGCCGTGCTTGGCGGCAACGCTATTTTCCCCCTAAACGATCAGAAAAGGATGAGACATCCTTTCCTGATCGTTTAGAAAAAAGACCATAGAAGCCTATCGCTTCCATGGTCTTTCTCGGTCCTGCCGCCCTATGATGGCCTAACATCACTGTGGCGGTGTGGCGTTGCATGACGGCTGTCCGACCACATGTCCGCACGATCAGCCCAGCATGATCTCCACACCGGCCTCCTGAAAAACACCAGCCAGTTCTCCCTGCGGCAGCTCTTCGGTAATAATGCGGTGCACTTCGGTAAAAGCCGCGAAGGATACCAGCTCCTTCTCCCCGAATTTGCTGTGGTCGAGCACCACATTCACCTCCGCGGATTGCCTGATCGCAAGCTTCTTGATTTCCGCTTCGTACATATTGGAATTGCTGAAGCCATGAAGCAGACTGACGCCGCTTGTCCCCAGAAAAGCGCGGTCGAACGCCATGCCGGCCACCGTTCCGGCAGCGATCGGGCCAACCAGCGATGCCGTCGCATCAAGCAGCGTTCCTCCGGTGACAATCACCGGAATTTGCTTGCCTGTAAGCTCGGCCGCCACATTGAGGGCGTTGGTCACGACCGTAATGCCGGCGGCGGACTTCAGATAGCGAGCCACCTGCAGTGTTGTGGAACCGCCGTCGATAAAGACCGACTCGCCGGGCAGAACCCGCTCGGCTGCCCGTTTTCCGATCCGGCGCTTCTCCTCGGTCATATAGCCTGCGCGTTCCTGCAGCGCAATGTCATTGCCGAACACAATGGCCCCGCCAAAGGTGCGCTTCGCATGTCCGGCCGCTTCCAGCTTCTCGAGATCCCTGCGGATGGTCATTTCCGTCACAGCGAATGCTTCCCTGAGCTCGGCGATTTTCACTTCGCCTTCAGCGTTCAACCGCTCCAATATTTGCTGCTGACGATCATTAAGCGTGATGCTCATCGTATGCGGTCCTCCCGCCAAACGGCTTTGTCTGATTTTTATCTATTATTCACGATTTCCAGGCAAGGTTCAACTCCAGCTTGTAAAGGACCGACTCACCTGGTTCAAGCTCGCGGTAACAGCCTGGGCCGCGCACGCCGTCCACCGTACAGTTGGCCGGCTCCAGACCCAGCACATGCTCGCCCGCCCCGGGCATCCGCCACTGCAGCAGACGGGGCAGCGAGTCCACCGACCAGCGCAAGCTTGCGCTTATCGGCTGAGAGCCTGCCCCGACGGGGAAAACCGGGCAATGAATCACGGCTTCCGCCATCCCCTGGCTATCCGCCGCGTCCTCCGCCAGATGATGCTCATACACATGTTCGGCTGCAGCCGGATCGGGCTTCTCCCAACGGTCATAGCCTTCAACCGGAATTCCCTGGGTGACGGGTATCACTTCTGCCTCGGGAAACGAGATATGCGTCCCTTCGCCAAGCAGCGGGAAGCCGAAATTGAAATGGTACAGCATCATATGCGGGCAGCTGGCGAAGCCGGCATTTTCCACCCGGTCCTCAATGGCGATCCGGTTCTGCCCCAATCTGCTGGTGATGGTGCGGACCAGCCGGAGCTTCGTGCCGAACATGGCCGTCTCCTCCACGGTTCCGGAAACGATCAAATCCAGCTCGTCTTCGTTCCAGACGGCGGCCGCATTGACCTGACTGGCCGGGGTATGATGAACCCGGCCGTGCAGGCCGTATCTTCCTCCGCTGTCTTCGGCCGGCGAGCCCACATGGGCAAGACCACAGGTCATCAGCAATCCGCCGGAAGCAGTGCGCAGCCATCCAGTGCCTTCCGCTTCATAATACGCCGGATGAACATCCCCATTGGGAGACTGCCAGCTGACCGGCATTCCCCCAAGCTCTGCAAGCGATATATCAAGACCCTTGGAGGGTATGACGTAATAAGTCAAGCCGGCGCCGGTCCGCACCTGAATGGCTTCGACATCCCTCTCCTTGCCTTCCGTCAGCTGCATCCTCCGTACTCCACCGATCTGGCTGATGCTTCCAACGCGCGCTTCCAGCTCCCGGCGGGTCCAGCTTCTTCCGTATAAATGCATTCGAGCTCATCCTCCCAAAGTACGTTCGGAACCGGATTTCCAGCGTAACAGACCGCCGTCATGCAAGCCTGACGTCTACCGCCGGCAACTGCCCGCGGTTCGGGCCGATACCGCTTCCCTGGATGCAATCAGGCTTCGTCTTCCGTAATGACGGGCATCCGTTGAATCGCCGGATCGGTGAAGATATCGTATTCGTCCCGGCTGGTGCTGGAAAATTCGGATACGATCGCACCTTCATTCCCTCCCTGAAACCAATGCCTGGTGCCCGGGGCAATCGTATACTGCTCGCCCGGATTCAGCTCCACCTCGTGAAAAACCGTATAATACGGGCTGCTGCCGAGCGGCACTATGGCCGATATATTCTTCGAAGGCTCGCCTTCCACATAAAGGAAAACCTTGCCCCAGCGGCAGCGGAAGGTCTCCATTTTCCCCGGCTCCCCGTTAATGGGGGGGTGAATATGCTCCGGACAGGTCTGCCGCGGAAATAACACAAGCTCCTTGGCGCAGTAGCGGTCTGTATTCACATAAGTAACAAGCTCGAGGCCCTGCGTTTCCAGCTGGCCGAGTCCAAAACCCGCAACTTCAATTCCAGCTTCCTCCTCCGGCGCAAGGGTAATGCCTGCCTCTGCGAACATCGCAGCCGCACGCTGCTGCGCTTGCCTCACTTCGCTTCTCAACATAAGCTGATGACCTCCCTCAATGATATCGCTCAAACCTGTAAGAATGTTACCCGAGAATCTTCATTCGCCAATCTGTTCCCCAAACGCATGCCGGGAGAAGCGCAGGTTATGAAGCCTGCACCACAATCCGGCCAGGCGCGGGCCAATTCGAAGACGAACCGCTTATTTCGACCACACGCCCTTTGGCGCATCATAATGCCACCCCGGGAGCATCAAAGTGACGTCCCGCTGCTCCCAGCCTGCCTCGATGCGTCCGCGCACCGCTTCCCACGGCGGGATGCCGCTTGTCGCATCGGGCTGCTCTACATTGCAGGCCCCGACGCCGACGGCGCTGCGAAGCGCCTCTTCAAGGGATAATCCCTTGACCATGGCGGTCAGAAAACCGGCAATCGTGCAATCGCCCGCTCCAGTCGTGCCCGCTGCCTTCACGGCATAACATGGCGCCAGGAGCTCGCGGCCCAGCCAGTCCATCAGACTATCCGTATCCGGACCGCATCTGCCCATGACGGCAAGCCTCCCGGCATCCCCGGTCGTCTTCACATACAGCCCATGCTCGCCCAGCTTGATAGCGGCGACGGCCGTGCCCATGCCCAGCATCTCGTCCGCCAGCGACGAGAGCAGCCCGCCGTCCGCATAACCAAGCAGATCTCCCGTGCTGTTATCGCTTTCAAACTGCTCGTAGGTATCCCGCCGCAGCATATAGAGGATTTCCTCGAAGCTCGGGAGGAATACGTCCACATGGGGCAGCGCAAGCGCCAATATCGCCTGCCAGTCGGCTTTGCCCGCGTCGGAATCCGGATCGGGCTTCGCCATATCGAGGGAAACCGTCAGGCCTTCCGCTTTGACCCGGGACAGAAGCCCGGCAAGCTGCCCGCCGCCATTGCTGTACATGCTGCGCATCAGGGGCGGATAGCCGAAATGAAACATTCGGGCGCCCTGCAGCGCCTCCGCTCTTACATCTGCCGCTTCGAACGTATCGTTCGTACCCGTGCAGTGCAGGAAGGTACGGTCCACGCCGGGCGGACTGATGACGATCGAATAGGAGCTGTGGCCGCCCTCGGAGCGGATCATTCCTTCCGTCAACACAGAGCCGTAGCCGGACAGCACCTCCAGAATGGCTTTGCCGAACCAGTCATTGCCGATTTTGCCCATCAGACGGGCAGCGACGCCAAGCCGGTGCAGCGCGAGTCCGGTGTTGGAAACAGCCCCTCCTGTCGATATGACAGCCGGTCCGACATCGACCAGCTTGCCGGGTACGAGAATGCTGCTGTCCTTGGCATGCAGGGCAGGAATCAGGTCCAGGCAAATATGCCCTGCGACAACAACCTCAGCCGCTGGCCCGCTCAAATTAATCCCTCCAATCAATCGCGACCGTTTGTCCGGTACGCTGCGACTCCAGCGCCGCGGTGAACACGCGATGGCTTCCCGCCGCTTCTTCCGGCGTTGCGCAGTGGAAGGGCTGCTTCATCTCTGAGCCGCCGGTCAGCTCATCGCAGAACGCCGCCCACATTTGCAGGATGGAATCGGAGAAGCCGAATTCGAAGATTCCGCCTGTTATTGTGCCGTAGGCGGATTTGTACGGCGCGTCAGCGACATGCCATGCCTGCACGCCCCCAGGGGAGTAGGGAAGCGAAGCCACCTGCTTCGGATTCTTCGTCGAGAATTCAGCGGAGAATTCCGTCCCCTGAATACGGATAAACCAGGTATTGGCGTGGCCTGGCGCAATGCGCTTGGTGGACAGCACCATCGGGAACTTCTGATCCGCCGTTTCGACTTCACAGGCCAGAATGGCATTATCCCAAGTCTCGCAGGCCGCTTGGCCGCCCCGGCCGTCGGGGCGCTCTTTCACAATCTTGGACAGCAGCGCCCGTACATTGGCAGGCTTCCAGCCAAAGCGGATCGGCAGATGCAGCACATGCATGCCGAGATCGCCCATGCAGCCATACTCCCCATTGGTTGCAATTCTCCGCTTCCAGTTGATCACCTTGGTGGGGTCAAGGTCGCTGGAATGCCAGAAGCCGGCTTCCACTTCAATGATCCGGCCGAACCGGTTCTCATTCACCCACTGCACAATTTGCTGTGCGCCGGGGAAGAACGGAAATTCCGAGGAGCAGCGGACGATAACGCCGGGATTGTCGCGCACCGCCTGCGCGATCAGGGCATTCGCCTCCGCATCGATGCCGAACGGTTTTTCGCCGAGCAGATGCTTGCCTGCCCGGATAATATCCACGTAAATTTGCGCATGCAGATTATGGGGGACGGCACAGTAGACGGCGTCCACCGACTCGTCAGCCAGCAGCTCTTTATAGTCGGAATACGCGGATTTTACGCTAGGCACCTGCTCGGTGAACCACTCCGTTGCGGCAGGATTGGCATCGCATACCGCCACAATGCTCGGCTGAAAATCTACATCCGCGAGATGGCACCAGCGCGCAGCTGCGCTTGCGAACTCCTTGCCCATCAGGCCGCATCCGATGACGCCGAAGCGTATTGGCTTTTTCCCCATTATTGCCCTTCTCCCTTCAGCAAATCAAGTGCAGTCTCAGCCGAAGCCCCGTGATGCACAATCGCCATCAGCGCATTGGTCATCCCCGCCGGGTTCGGGTGCTGGATCACATTGCGGCCATATACGATTCCCGACGCGCCCTGATTCATCAGCTCCACAGTCCGGCCCACGATTTCCTCATCGCTCGCTCTGCCCCCGCCGCGCACCAGCACCGGAACGCCGGATGCCACCTCAATGACACGATGGTATTGGGAGACATCGTCGCATGGATCGGCTTTGATCACATCGGCGCCGAGCTCGACGCCCTGACGTACAAGCGCCATAATTCTGCGGATGTCGCCGTCCACCATGTAGCCGCCTTTTTGCTCATTCGGCAGCATGACGAGCGGTTCAACCATGAGCGGCATGCCATATTTCTCGCTTTCGGTTTTCAGCAGGGCGATGTTCCTCACGCATTGATGATGAAGCTCGGGCTGATTGGGAAGCAGCAGCAAATTCACGCATACGGCAACCGCGTCCAGGCGGACTGCCTGTTCGATCGCGCGGTCGATCAGCTCGCTGAACAGAAAGCCCGGCAGCTCCGAGCCATAAATATTCGCCGCATCCGTGCGAAGCACAAGTCCCGGCTTCTGCTTGCCGGGGATGGTCTGAAGCAGGCGCGCCTGCCCGGTGCTGAGCTGAATGCAATCCGGACTCGCTTCCACAATCGTCCGGATCGCCTGCTTCATATTCTCGATGCCCGATAGAAATGAGAACTCGTTAAAAAACCCATGATCGATTGCAACATCAAAGCATTTCCCTTGTCTGCTGAACATTCTGTTCAAACGCGGGGTTACCGACATCATTACCAGCTCCTTATAATGTTTAAAAATAACATATAATGTTCTTTTATAACTCATATATTAGTATAAAGCTGTTGCGTTGTCTACGGCTTTGCAGCGGGAATTGAGGGATCAGAGGCGAAACAAGCTTCAAATAACAGCATAAAACCGCCCATGCATGCGCAGCGGCGGTTTTATGCTGTTAATTCTTCATGATCTTCACTTTTTATGATGCGAACCCTCTAACTCCATAACAAGGGCTGCTCCGCATTCCTCAAAGCACGCCGGCTTCTGCGGCCTTGGCCAGGGATGGAAACACCGGCATATAGCCGAGCTCGCTCTGAATGCGGGAAACATCGACAATATGTTCCCAAGGGCGCTCAAGCGTCCGCTCATAGGCGCCCTCGTCAAGCTTTTTCCCCAAGAGCGCGATAATGTCAGCGGCGGCAGCCGGCTCCAGGTCGGCGGCATTATAGATACGGCCATCGATGCCGGTCCTGTCGGCAGCAAGCATCATCGCCTGCGCCGCATCTGCATGATGGATCATATGAATCCGTTTCGCCGGATGCCATTGCCCGAACCATCTCATGCCTTCCTCCAGATGCGGATCCCCATCGCCGTAAACGAATGCCAGCCGTATGATACGGAGCCCCAGCCCATGCGTACGATGCAGCTCCATAAGCGCCTGTTCCGCCTCTATTTTGCTTGCCGGATAGGGAAACGCCGGGGTGAACCTGTCATCTTCACGCAGGGCGCGCCCTTCCAGACCTTCGTACACCAGATTCGTGCTGGCGAATACAAATCTCTTCACCCCGGCTTGTACTGCGGCATGAGCCAGAGCAAGCGTCCCGGCTGTGTTGACAGCCTTCATTTCCGCCTCCGATGCTCCCCGGAAGAAGGCGGCCAGATGAATGACGGCCTCCACATCCCTGACCGCGTCAGCCAAGGTATCCGGCTGCTGCAGATCCCCCACCGCCACTTCCGCTCCCAGCTCCTGCAGCGGTTGTGCGGTCTGCCGGCTACGGACAAGTATGCGTACCTTATCCCCGCGTTCCAGCAATCTGCGAACAAGCCTGCTTCCTACGCGCCCCGTCGCTCCTGTAACAAGTATATGCATGGTTTTTCCCTCTTTCCTGGCGTTTTCTTATGCTTCGCTCCAACCGGGGTCTATTTTCATAGCTGCCCGCGAATTGATACAATACCAGTATGATGCATGCCTGAAGAGGCATCCACATGCCCGTTATCGTAGGATGCCGAGTGTCAGGATAAGGAGGGGCTTCTGATCATGAACGAGAATTTGCAGAAGGATGAGGAGAGGCGTCTGGCGCTCGCCGATTTCCTGCGTACGCGCCGCGCGCGGCTGACGCCGGCGGACGTTGGCCTGCCCGAGAGTACGCGCAGACGCACACCGGGACTCCGGCGTGAGGAGGTTGCCGAGCTCGCGCATATCGGGGTTTCCTGGTATACCGCCCTGGAGCAGGGAAGAAATATTCAGCCCTCCGTTCAAGTGCTAAACAGCCTGGCTCAAGCGCTTCATCTGACTCGTGCCGAACAGCAGCATCTGTTCACATTATCCCGGGAACCCTTATTTATCGATCCGCCATTCCCAGCCGAACAGGCGGGACCCGCTCTGGAGCGGATGCTCCGCTCCCTGCAGCCCCACCCTGCTTATGTAATGGGAAGGAGATGGGATCTGCTTCACTGGAACCTGGCGGCGGAGACCGTTTTCAACCTTTCGCAAATACCGGGACCCCATTCGCGAAATATGCTGTGGCGCGCTTTCGCCATGCCGGAGCTGATGAAGAATCCGAACTGGTCCAAGATGGCTCAAGGACTGGTAGCCCAATTCCGCGCAGATTATGCTTTGTACCCGGGTGATCCCTGGTTTGAAGAATTGAAGCATGATCTGGAGGAGGCAAGCCCGGACTTTGTCCGCTTCTGGTCGGAGCATCAAGTGATGGAAATGCCGGATTGCCATAAGGAATTCAACCACCCCGAGCTTGGCGATCTGGAATTTGAGTATGCGGCATTTCAAGTCACAACAGTTACGGGAATGAAGCTTGCCGTCTACACGGCCTCCCCCGCGACTGCAGTCAAGCTTGCGGGTGACGGAACTTCCGCAGGCCCGCCGCAATCCGTTCTTTATCCACTGACTGCTTCTGACAGGGGAGATGGATTATCCTGACCTGGACAACATTTTCAGGAGGGAACATAACATGATGGATAAGCTTGATTTGACGAAAGCGGACAAAACCTATTACGGCGCAGTAAAGACGCCGCAGCTTATAGAGCTGGGGGCCATTAGCTATTTGACCTGTACGGGAAGAGGAGAACCGGGAGGTGAGGTTTTCAGCCAGGCGGTCGAGGCATTATACAAGGTCGGTTACGCCATTAAAGCCATCTGCAAGAAAGAAGCACGGGACTTTACGGTCGCCAAGCTTGAAGGGCTGTGGTGGTTTGATTCCGATCTGCCTGCGGCTTCGTTCCCCCGCGTAGAATGGAACTGGAAGCTGCTGATCCGCCAGCCGGATTTCGTCACTTCCGGCAACGTAGAGCAGGCCAGAAGCCAGGTGGTCTCCAGGCTTTCATCCGCCGGCCAGGTCAGCTATGAGGCATTGTCGGAAGGAAGCTGCGTTCAAATGCTGCATATTGGCCCGTACAGCGAGGAGCCGGCGTCAATAGCGCGGATCCATGCTTTTATGACCGAACAGGAGCTTCGGCAAAACGGGCTGCATCATGAAATTTATTTGTCGGATTCGCGCAGAACGGACTCTTCCGTCTTGAAGACAATCCTGCGCTTGCCCGTAACGGATGTGCGGCAGAACCACAAATAGAACATGCGGGTAATCCAGAATGTCACCATTACGCTTATCCATGTCCAATACCACTGCCAATGCAGATACACAATGAGCTGTGTATGATACTTGAACCATAGCTCCGGCAGGACGATAGCCATAGAACTGCCCATGTAATAAGCTGTCTGCATGGAAGCCCGGGAGCCTGCCGGATAGAACAGATTGAAATAGACGGCAATGACCGGATATGCTATATATTCGAACGTAAAGCTGGTATGGTTGGCCATGGGAAATTCTCTGACCGGGTAAGCCAGCAGCCCCCATTCTACTGCCATTATACCCAGTATCCAGGTAAAAAACTGGTGGAACAAGAGGATAATGTGCGTCTCCCGCCGTCTCTCCCGGGGGGCCAGAAGAAAGGCGATGATGCATAAGGCATTAATCGCCATAAGTATATAATGCTCAGCTCCGATCCCCATCGTGGAGGCCTCCTTTTGCAGGCAGCCGGTAAAACCATTGATAATATTTGAGAGTCGCAAAAAATCCGGCCAGATAAATAAACGCTCTCCATATCCATGGAAAATGGTCAAAACGGATTAATAACGTATACCGGGCGACAATGTAAACAAACAGGCATGATACTCCTACGTACGCCACAGTATAGGCCAGCTTTCTCCATATGCCCCGCAGCGGATAGAAGCAGACGAAGAACACGGCAGTCGTCGGAAAAAACACAAAGTTGAAGCTGAAATTGGCTGCCAGCGCCCGGGGAAATTCCCTTACCGGATTGCTTACGGCTCCAAGCTCCGTAATAATCAGGCTGAGCAGCCATGTGACGGCCTGATTGAATAAGAACAGCAGTATAACCTCCCGGTAGCGCTCACGCGGGAATAGCAGCAGAACAGGAATGCAGACGATCCAGACTCCCGCCAAAATCAGTTGTTCAAGCTTCAATTCCCCACCCCTCCCGAAGAACGCTGTCACTTATAAATATGACTGTATTCCTCCCAACTTAAACCTGCCGCTTCGAATAATTCGATGCTGCCGGCACAGACCGGGCAAACAGCGGGTCAAAGGAGAGAAACCAAAAAAAGCGCCAACCGCATAATGCGGCAGCGCCTGGACGGGAACATTTTTATGATGAAGGAACCTTGAGGCTTCTCGCGATATATAAGACCGGCGTCGACGCTGCGGAAATAACGAATTTAATCAGGTAGGTCGTCAATAAAATCTCCAGCCACACTTCAAACGGATATTCGCCGCCGAAGGCAATCGCGCAGAAGATGAGTGAATCCACCAGCTGGCTGATGCTTGTGCTCCCGTTATTGCGGATCCACAGCTGGCCCGGCCTCGGAAATACCCGCTTGAGGAACGAATAGATCCGCACATCGAGGAACTGGCTGGTGAAATAGGCGCATAAGCTGCCAAGCGCGATCATGGGCAGCAGGCCGAAGATAACTTCCAGCGGCTCCTGGCCGAAGTCGCCTTCCTGAGCCTTGAAGATCAATGCCATCTGCATTACAACCATCGACATGATCATGAAGAAAAAGCCGAACCAGACCGCCCTTTTTGCATCCTTCTGTCCGTATTTCTCATTCAGAAGATCCGTTGTCAGGTAAATCGTACCGTACATCGTATTGCCCAGCGTCGTGGTCAGGCCGAACAGGTCAATCGTCTTCACCACCTGAATATTGGCGAGCACCGTTGCCACACCTACCCAGGCATACAGTCCATTCTTGCCGAACATGCGGTAGCAGAGCAGGAACAACGAGAAATTGACAAGGACAAACAAAACTCCCCAAGAAAAATTAAACATGCCCCATACAGCCTCCTAGTTTTGATAACGCGGGAGTTTCCCGAACCGCGGCTCACGCCTGAAGACGCGAAGCGTTTTTACCTTATATATCGGCTTCTATTTGCCAGTAGCGCTACACGCGGCGGGAGAACAGCTCCATCGCCCACCGGCACCACGAGATTTCTTCGCGATTGATCTGGAGCTGCCGCTGAAAAACGAGATAGCGTCCGAAATGCCTGGAATCAAGCTCCGTCAGAGCCTCTGCGTACTGTTCCTTCATGCGCTGTATTTCCTCTTCCAGGTAGGCGAGCGCTGCGGTGAGACTGGATATGCGGTCTTCAAATAAACGAAAAGCCGTCTGCGGCTCGGCCAAGCCGATTGCATAGATTTTGATGATGAACTCATCCCGGTTGACCGGCGCTGCCGGCGGTTGGTTGGCTATCCAATCCTGCAGGGCGGCTATGCCCTGATCCGTGACGGTATATATTTTTTTATCCGGCTTGCCTGTCTGCCCCACGACCTCGAAGGTGGCCAGTCCCTCCTGAACCAGCTTCGCCAATAACGGATAGATCTGACTGTGCTTGGCCTGCCAGAACAATTCCATCAGCTTCTGCAGCTCGTAGCCCGTGTAAGATTTACGGACAAGCATGCTAAGCAGCATATAAGCCAAAGCGTTCATAGCGTTTACCCCCTGAATATATTCCGCATACGCAGTATTACAAGTATTCCCCTATTTCAAAAGCTGGACAATACGATCCTCGAACTTGAGCGGCGCGGTCATCGGGGCGAACCGTTTGACGGGTTTCCCCTCCCGGTTGACGAGAAATTTGGTGAAATTCCATTTGATCGCCGAACCCATGAGCCCTCCGGTCGCTTTCTTCAAATAGACAAATAACGGATCGGCATCCGGTCCGTTCACCAAAATCTTGGCAAACAGCGGGAATGTGACGCCAAAATTAATCCGGCAGGCTTCTTCAACCTCATTATTGCTGCCCGGTTCCTGATTCTGGAACTGGTTGCAGGGAAAGCCGAGAACGGTGAAGCCTTGATCCTTATACGTCTCATACAGCTTCTGAAGCTCGTCCAGCTGCGGGGCGAAACCGCATTTGGTGGCGGTATTCACGATGAGCAGCACCTGCCCGCGATAATCGGCAAGCGGCTGCCGCTCGCCATGAATGGTCAATACGTTAAAATCATAAATACTCAAGGCCCATCACCTCATTCTATCGTCTTACCTTCCATTATAACCGCCGGACCGTTGAAAAGCCCGATCGGGTATTTGCTCGCTTATATAAAAAAAATGGACATAAATAAACCCCTCCGAAATGCGGAGGGGTTACGATAAAAAGCTCTATATTTGTCCTACCGTCAATTTATCATTCAACTGCTCCACCAGCTCAAGAAACTCCAGCGGCTCGCTTACCGTATAATCGGGATGCTCGTTTTCGTCGGCCGGAGTATGGGGATAGCGGGACGTCCAGCTCAGAAAAACGCTGGTGATGCCCAGCGCATTCGCGCCTTTGATATCGCGGCTCAGATTGTTGCCGATCATGACGACCTTGGCGTAATCCGCCTCGGTCAGCTCGATGGCGCCCGCCGCCGCTTTGAACATGCGGGGACTGGGCTTGCTGGCTTTAATATTTTCGGAATAAATCATGGCTGTAAAATAATCATAGAGATTGTTTTGCTTGAACACGTTCTTGAAGGATTGCGCATCGCCGTCGGCGACCAGGACCAGCGTGTACCCCCTCTCGAAGAGGGTTTTCACCATCACATCTGCGCCCGGAATGACGCTTGCACTAATTACGATGCCTTCTTCGTCTCTGATCTCTGTGGATTCGTCAATAATGGTGTCTCCGCTATCCAGAAACAGGATAAGCTTCTTCTCATTCATGGAGCATATCTCCTTACTATGAATAGGAGCGAACCTTTGCAGAGGCTGCAGCCCGCTCCCTTTTGTCGTTTACATTTCTGCCGGCTTCGAGGTGGACTCCCGCAGAATCAATTCAGGCTGCATGACAATCCGCTGCTTGAGAGAGGCCTTGTCCCCCAGGTTGCTGATCAGCAGCTCAAACACCAGCTTCACCATCTGCTCCATCGGCTGGGCAATGGTGGTCAGCGCGGGATTGGTGACGGTAGAAAGAATCGTATTGTCGAAGCCGATAATGGAAAGCTCGGCCGGAACCGCCACTCCAGCTTCCCGGGCGGCTTGAAGCGCGCCGATCGCAAGCAAATCGTTGCAGCAGAACAGCGCTGTCGGCCGCTCAGCCCGGCGAAGGAGCTCGCCCGCCGCACGCTTGCCGTCCGCAATACTCGATTCGCAGGAGACAATACGATCCTCCTCTATGCCCTCACCCGCCTCAAAAAGCGCGAATTTGAATCCCTTCACCCGCTCCATGCTGCTGCTTACCTTGAAGTTCTCCGACAGCACGGCGACCTGCCGGTGACCGAGCTCCAGCAGATGCCCGGCCGCAAGCGCGCCGCCCTTGAAATCGTCCGTCAGTACGCTGTGCACCGACAAGCCGGAGACCTCCCGGGCGAACATGACAATCGGGACGGATTTCTCGGCAAGCTGCATCAGAATATCCGTATTCTCCACACCGGTTCCGATAATGATGCCGTCGATACTCTTCTGCTCCAGCAGGCGGATATATTTCTCCACCCGCTCATCTTTATTGTCGGTGCTGCATGTAATGACGCTATAGCCCGCGTGATGGGCCAAATCCTCTACGGAGCGTGCAATTTCGGAGAAGAAGGGATTGGATACATCCGGAATCAGGAGCCCCAGTGTATAGGTTTTTTTGCCCATCAGGGCGGAAGCGATCACACTCGGCTGATACTGCAGGCGCTCCATCACTTTAAATATTTCTTCCCGCTTCTTCTTGCCTATTTTCCCCTTGCCGTTAATGGCATTGGAGACGGAGGCGATGGAAACGCCCGCCTCCTTGGCGACATCATAGATCGTGGTTGCTTTCATGGTTAAACCTCATTAACAATCGGATTGAAAGAACGGCTTACCGTCATATCTTGATTTATTATCCGTTGTTTCCCGGAGCAATGCAATATTCCCCTATTCCTCACGTTTCCCGGCAAGCCTCTTCATAATCCACTCATGCGCCGGATCATTATGAAACTTCCATACGCGGGAAGGTCCCGCCATCACGTTCAGGTAATAGACATCATAGCCCGCAGGCGCGCCAACCGGATGGTAACCCCTCGGCACAAGCACCGCCTGACCGTTCTGGACGGCAAGCGTCTCATCCAGCGAACGGTCGTCCGTATAGACGCGCTGCATCGCAAAACCCTGCTCGGGCTGGACGCGGAAATAATAGGTCTCCTCCAGCAAGGACTCGTCCGGCAGCGCATCACGGTCATGCTTATGAGGCGGATAGCTGGACCAGTGTCCTTCCGGCGTGAATACCTCCACCACCAGCAAGCTGTCGGCCGGCTCCTGCTCCGGAAGGATATTATGGACCAGCCGCTCGATATTCCCCTGTCCGCGAACCTCTACACCAACGGCGTCGGGACCGATCAAACGGGCTCCATGGCTGCCGTAACCGGGAGCCGCGCATACCGCCAGCTCCAGCTCCGTCAAGGCTTCCAGCTCATAACGGTTGTCATTCGGCACGTACACCGAGTAAGGCGGTATCCGTTCGAACACGCTCATCCGCTGTCCGATATTCCGCCACTCCTGGTCTGCCGTCTTGACGTTTGCCTTCCCGCTGAGCAGGACCAGACAGACCTCCTTGTCCCCGGTTTCCCGGCTCAGGGTCTGGCCGGCCTCCAGCCGGTACACTTCAAATCCGACATAGGTCCAGCCTGCTGATTCAGGCGTAATCGACATCAGCATGCCGTCTTCCAGCGGCTTTTGCCCGGGACTAACTATCAGCTGTGACAATAGTTTCACACTCCTTATTTAAGGTCCTCAATCTCCGAGAGCTTCACAACCCGCTGCTGCTGGTGGGACAGCTTGGCGGCCAGAGCGATGCGCTCCGCCTGTCTGCCGTCGTTTCCATTCACCGGTACGGGTTTTCCATTCAGCAGACAGTCAATGAACTGCTCCGTCTCATCCATATAAGCGCCTTGATAACGCTCCAGAAAGAAATGCAGCGGCTTATCGCTTCTGAGGCCGTTCTCTGTCGTAAGGACAGCTGTGTTGGGATGATCGTTGGTGACGGATACGGCCCCTTTCGAGCCGAATACCTCGGCACGCTGATCGTAGCCATATACCGCCCGGCGGCTGCTGTCAATGAGCCCCAATGCGCCGTTCTCAAACCGCAGGGTCACAATGGCCGTATCCACATCTCCGTATTTGGAGAAAACCGGATCGATCAGGACACTGCCCTGGGCAAAGACCTCCTCGACCTCGCTGCCGGAGAGAAAACGCGCCATATCAAAGTCATGAATCATCATATCCATAAAGATGCCGCCCGACACCTTGATATATGCCTCCGGCGGCGGCTCGGGATCACGCGAGGTGATCTTGATCAGATGGGGGCTGCCGATCTCTCCGGCCTGTACATGCTCGCGAACCCGTTTGAAATTATGGTCAAATCTGCGGTTGAACCCGACTTGCAGCTGTACGCCTGCCTTGCGGACCTCTTCAAGCGCCTCTTCCGTCAGGCTGATGTCCATGCTGACAGGCTTCTCGCAGAAGATATGCTTGCCCTCCTGCGCCGCTCTCTTGATCAGCTCCACATGCGTGTCCGTGGACGAACAGATAAACACCGCGTCAATGTCCGGGTTGGACAGGATCTCTTCGCTGTCCTTCGTGACGATCCCGATCCCTCTGCTCCCGGCCCATTCCTGCAGCTCTTCACCGGCAAAAAGATCGCTGACCGCGACAATCTCGGCTTCCGGAATTCTCCTCAAATTATCGACATGGATCTTCCCGATCCTTCCTGCGCCGATCACACCTATTTTAATCTTCTTCATGCTCATCGTCCTCCGCTCCATCCGGGCTGCTTTATATAGGTGTGACTGCCCCTGTTACCAGCGGGCGGTCACCATTTTTTTGCGGGTATAGAATTCAACGCCATCCGTTCCGTTGGCATGCAGATCGCCGTAGAACGAATTCTTCCAGCCTGAGAACGGAAAGAACGCCATAGGGGCGGGAACGCCCAGATTAATGCCCAGCATGCCGGCCTCAATCGTCTCCCGGAATTGGCGCACGCTGCTGCCGTTCTGTGTAAACAGGCAGGCTCCGTTGCCAAGCTCCGAGCGATTGGCAAGCCCGATGGCTTCATCCAGCGTATCGGCCCTCATGACAGAGAGCACCGGCGCAAAGATTTCGTCCTTCCAGATCTTCATGCTTGTATTGACCTGATCGAATACGGTAGGTCCGACAAAATAGCCTTGGCCCGCTGCCGCAGCGTCCTTGCGTCCATCCCGGACCAGCACGCCGCCTTCGCTTTCGCCGGACTCGATGTAGTGGAGCGTCCGTTCCTTGTGCGGTCCACGGATCACCGGCCCCAGGAACGTTCCTTCGTTCAGGCCGTTGCCTATGGTCAGGCTGTCTGCCGCATCGGTCAGCCTGCGGACAAGCTCGTCCCCGATCTCGCCTACCGCGATAACGACGGCGCAGGCCATGCAGCGTTCTCCCGCCGACCCGAAAGCGGCGTTCACGATTTCCTTCACGGCCAGGTCAAGATCGGCGTCAGGCAGAACGATGGAGTGATTCTTCGCTCCTGCCAATGCCTGCACCCGTTTGCCATGCCTGGAAGCGGTGGTGTATACATACTCGGCAACCGGCTGGGAGCCGACGAAGGAAACCGCCTTAATATGCGGATGCTCCAGGATGCCGTTCACGACATCGCGGGCCCCGTGCACGATATTCAGAACCCCCCCCGGCAGTCCCGCTTCGTGGAACAGCTCTGCGAGCCGGTTCGCCAGCTGCGGCGTCCGCTCGGATGGCTTCAATACAAAGGTGTTGCCGCAGGCAATGGCCAGCGGGAATATCCAGCAGGGCACCATCATCGGGAAGTTGAACGGGGTAATGCCCCCTACAACGCCAACCGGGTAACGGTACATGCCCGACTCCAGATTGGTCGCGATGTCCGGCAGCTGCTTGCCCATCATAAGAGAAGGCGCGCCGGCGGCAAATTCGACGCATTCAATGCCCCTGAGCACTTCGCCGTAGGCTTCGCCATAGCTCTTGCCGTTCTCCAGCGTAACCAGCTTGGCGAGCTCTTCCCAGTTCTCCACCAGCAGCTGCTGGTATTTGAACAATATCCGCGCGCGGCGCGGTACGGGAGTTTTGCTCCATGCCGGGAAAGCCTGCTTTGCCGCTTGGACCGCCAGATCGACATCCACCTGCGAGGACAGCGGGACCTTGACGAGCACTTCCTCCGTTGCGGGATTATAAACATCCTCGGTTTCCGTAGCAATTGCGGCGATCCATTCGCCGCCGATCCAGTTTTTCAGCGTCTGTGTCATATAGGTCTCCTCATTCTAAAAGACTGGCGATAGCTGGCTGCGCTTGCGAAAAAGTCTTCCGCTGTTCGCGGGGAGCTTAACTTTCGGTGATAGTTATCCCGCGGACTTTCAAAGAGCGGCCATTCGGTTTCCGCCCGCTTCACCAGCCAAATCCCCAGTCTCTTTTATGTTTTATGATGCAAAAGGTGGTTCCAGCCAGCCCGACAGGAATGACGGGCACTGCCTCACCCCGCTGTAATTTCACCGCGGTTGCAGCGTTCGATGTAGTCCTCCACTTGTTCCACAGAAGGCATCGCATCCGAGCAGCTGTGGCTTGAAATCACGATACAGGCCGCAGCGCTGCCGAATTCCATGCTCCGCTCGATCGTCCAGCCGGACAGGATGCCGTGCAGGAAGCCGGCCGCGTAGGAATCCCCTGCGCCGAAGGTCTTGACGACCTTGGCCGGATAAGATTTGGCCTTATGCTCCGCGCCATCGCGGGTATACGCAATGGAGCCTTCCTTGCCATGCTTGATAATAACGATGCCAGCCGCATAATTGAACCATTTGGAGGCCGTAAACTGATCGCTGCGCTCGGGATTTTGCTCGAATCGTTCCATCATATCGAATTCTTCCCGCGTACCGACAATGATGTCGCATTTTTCAGCAGCCAGATTGTAGTAAGTGGCTGTTTCCTCTGCGGAAATCCAGGTGTACGGACGGTAATCGATATCGAATACGACCGTGGTTCCATGCTTTCGCGCATAATCCAGTGCCAGAAATACAGCCTCGCGTGAAGGGCTTGCCGCAAGCGCGGTACCGGAGATGAGCAGCACCTGGCTCGCCGCAATCAGCTCCTCGCTGACCTCTACGGGAGTCAGCTTCAGATCGGCAGCGTTATCCCGGTACATCAGAATGCTGCAGTCGGTGGGACTTTTGATTTCCGTAAAAGCAAGCCCCGTTACCGCTCCCGTGTTGTCCGTGACCACGTTTCGGGTGTCGATGCTGTTCTTCTCCAGATAACCGGTGATGAACCGCCCCATCGCATCGTCCGCTATCTTGCCGATGAACGCCGTTTTGTGGCCGAGTCTGCTCATGCCGATGGTGATGTTGGCCGGAGAGCCGCCGACATATTTGGTAAAGGTCATCGTCTGCTCCATCGGGCGGTTGATCTCGTTGGCGTTCAAATCGATGCACAGCCGTCCGATCGCCGTGAAGTCAAAGCTTCTTCCCGAGGGAAACGTCACATAGGTCATGCTCTGTCACCTGCCCCGCTTGTCAAAATGGACTGCATATGAGATTGCAAATATGCGATCGCTTTCTCGGCATACTCTCGCGCAGGATGCGCAGCCGGGTCCTGCTCGCCTTCAAGCATTGCCCAGCCCCTGTAATTTCGGCTGACCAGCTCCTCCAGAATAGGGCGGAAATCAATAACGCCGTCTCCCGGCACCGTGAATACCCCATTGCGGATGCAGGTAATGAAATCCGACTGCTCCGCTCTGGCCTGCTCAAGCTTATTCAGGCGCACATCCTTCAGATGAATATAGGCGATCCGGTCGTAATGCTTGCGCAGCACGTTCAGGGGATCTGCCCCGCCATACATCGCATGTCCCGTATCGAAAAGCAGAAACACGGCTTCCGGATCCGTCAGCTCCATCAGCTTGTCGATTTCCTCCGGACGTTCCACAACGGTGCCGCCATGATGATGGTAAGTAAGCTTCAATCCGTATTCCCTGGCGATTTCGCCTGCCGCGTTCAATCCTTCCGCCAGGCTGCTCCAGCCAGCTTCATCCAGCCGCAGCACCTCGCGCTCATTGGGCGAGCGCCTGGGGTCAAAATGAAGGGAACCGCCGACTTCGCAGGTGCTGATCACCGTGCTGCCCAGCTGCTGCAGGAACCGGGCATGCTCCCGGAAGGCATCCAGCTCGGCTTGGCGATAGCCGGGATCAGAGAACAGAACGGATTTCCACTGGGAAACCAGCTGAATATTCCGCTTGGACAGCTCTTCCTTGAGCAGCGCGGTGTCCGTAGGATATTTGCGCCCCATCTCCGTGCCCGTCAGACCCAGCGACTGCATATCGTCCAGAATTTGCTCGTAGGTCGTGTCGTCCCCGTGCTCTTTGACGTCCTCGCCAACCCAATTGATGGGATGAGCGCCTAATTGAAAAGGAAATTGTACCATTATGCCCTCCTAATAATTCGTGTTCAAACATTCAGCTGTTTGAACAACCTTTAGTAAGCTTTCGCCGTCTGCAGCCGTTTTTGCATCTCCGCATGCGCTTCAAGCACCTTGCCGCTCTCCGACACGGCTGGTACGCCGACATTCCACCAGGACTCGTAGCCGTCCGTATTGGTTCCCGGCACGACCGGGATCTCAATTAGCGTCGTCCTCGTCTCCTGCTTCGCCTGAACAATCGCCTCGCGCAGCTCTTCCGCCGTATTGGCCTTATAGGACGCCGCCCCAAGACTGCGGGCATGAGCAGCAAAATCAATCGGCATGAAATCGCCGGTATAACGGCCTGTCTCCGCCTCGCGGTAGCGGAATTCATTGCCGAACCCGTCGCTGCCGTTGCCTCTTTGCAGGTTATGAATGCATTGATATCCGTGATTGTCGAACAGCAGAATCGTAAGCTTTCTTCCTTCCTGGAGGCTTGTGACGAGCTCCGAGTGAAGCATCAGGTAGCTGCCGTCTCCGACAAGAGCGTACACATCCCGGTCCTTCTCGGCCAAAGCCGCGCCGAATGCGCCGCTAACCTCGTAGCCCATACAGGAAAAGCCGTATTCCATGTGATAGCCGCCCGGTTTGCCGACTCTCCACAGACGCTGCAGATCGCCCGGCAGGCTTCCTGCGGCGCAAACCACAACAGCATCTTCGCCAATCGTTTCGTTAATGACGCCAAGTGCGCGGGTTTGCGCAAGGCCGCCTTCCCATTCCAGTGCGTACAGCCTGTCGACTTCGTTCTCCCATTCCGTTCTCAGCCTGGCGACCTCACCCCCATAGCTGCCGGAAAAGCTGATATCCGCCAGGCTGTCCTTCAGCATAGCCAGCGTTTCTTTCGCATCCCCGGTCAAGGACAGTCCGCCCAGCTTCGCGGAATCCATTCCGTTGATGTTGATATTGAGAAACTGCGCTTCCGGATGGAGAAAGGCCGATTTGGATGCTGTCGTAAAATCCGAATACCGAGTCCCTACGCCAATGATCAAGTCTGCCTCCTTGGCCAGCTTGTTCGCGGCAAGCGCTCCAGTTACCCCAATGCCTCCGACATTCAGAGGATGCTTCCAGGATATGGAGCCTTTCCCCGCCTGTGTTTCCGCTACCGGAATACCCAGTGCCTCCGCGAATGCCTTCAGTTCATCCGATGCGGCGGAATAACGGACGCCGCCTCCGGCGATGATGATCGGACGCTTCTTGGACTTGATTAATTCGACCGCTCTTTGAACGGCATCGCGGGCCGGCAGGCGTCTTTCAACATAATGAACGCGCTTACTAAAGAATGCTTCGGGATAATCGTAGGCTTCGGCCTGGACATCCTGCGGCAGCGCGAGCGTAACCGTGCCGGTGTCCGCCGGGTCCGTCAATACCCGCATTGCGTTAATCGCAGCGTTCATCAGCTGCTCGGGGCGAACGATACGGTCCCAATATTTGCTGACCGGCTTGAAGCAGTCGGTCGCCGCTACCGTATAGTCGCTGCTGACTTCCAGCTGCTGCAGAACCGGATCTGGCTGCCGCGATGCAAAATTGTCGCCCGGCAGCAGCAGCAGCGGGATGCGGTTGACGGAAGCCGTACCGGCCGTCGTCACCATATTCAAGGCACCCGGGCCTATGGAAGAGGTACAGGCGAAAATCTGCCTGCGGTTCATCTGCTTCGCGTAGGCGGTCGCCGCATTGGCCATGCCCTGCTCGTTCTTGCCCTGCACATATTGCAAACTGCCGGGACTGCGCTCCAGCGCCTCGCCGATTCCCGTCACATTGCCGTGACCGAAAATCCCCATAACCCCGGCAATAAATTTCGTTTCCTCGCCATCGATCGAGATATACTGATTATCCAGAAACCGTAAAAGAGCCTGTGCCATCGTTAACCGGATTGTACTCATTTTATCCTCCTCAGCAATTGGATTAAGCGCTTTTTCTATTTAATGATATTAATAACTAATACCATACAATAATAATTAGGTGAAGCGCTTAACTTATTATAGGTCTGAACGAGCAGCGAATCAACCTATTTCTTTGATCCGCATGTGGTCGGACAGCCGTCATGCAACGCCGCACCGCGCGCTGGGAGCTGCACGCGGTGCGTTTTACAATAATATTTTCGAACTATCTATGATACTGGACAGCGCAAAGTTCCAACGATTAAGAAGCCAGAAGATCGGCCTCAGCATCGGATGTGTCCTGCTTGGATTTATGCAAAGTGACGTTAAGATCGCCTTTGTTTGCCTCTCTTGACGCAGAAAAAGGGGCTGCTCTCTCAGGTCCGTTTTACGACCTTTTTGGAACAGCCCTGATCCTTTATTGCAGTTATGGGAAAGCAAGTACATCGCGGCCGGTTAACGCCGGGTTTACTTTGGCAGCGCCTGTTCGCCGTTAACGAGCGCGTCGACTACAACTCCCAGCGCTTTGCTTCGGGCAAGCGGAAAGTCCGTGCGGAAAAACCAGTCGGGAACGCGGTACACATGATTGTTTTGCACAGCCTTCATATTTTTCCACAATGAGCTCTGCTGCAAATCATTGTACAACGCTTCGCCCTGCTTGTCGCCGCCCTGCACAATGGCGCCTACATCCAGTAAAATATAGTCCGGATTGATCTCAGGCAGCGTCTCCAAGGAAATCGTTTGGTTAACCCCTTCGATTGCCGACACCTGCGGAGGCGCCTTCAACCCGAGATCATGATACATAAGCGTTCCAGTCAGCTGCCGTTCTCCATACAGCCTGTATTCCTTTTTGAGCACGCGAATGAACATGACAGTCTCGTCCGGTCCGATCCGCTCGCTCATCTGCTTCTTCGCCTCTTCCACCTTCGCCGAATATTGCGCGATCCATTCGTCGGCCTGACTCTCCCGGTTCAGCATTTGTCCCAGTTCCCGCAGCGCGGTCTGCCAGTCTTTCGGCGTCACCGATACAATGATGGTCGGAGCGATTTGGGTCAGGCTGTCATAATCGAGCTTCTGCACATCCGTCCCTATGATCAGATCCGGCTGGGCAGCCAGAACCGCTTCCAGGTTCGGCGTATCTCCCAGATTTATGGCCTCTTTCAGTGGATTGCCGTCCATATAAGAAATTTCCGTCGTACCGGCATAGCTTCCCGTCGCAACGGGCTTGATTCCCAGGGCAAGCAGCGAGTCGGCCACCCGATAGTCCAATGCGGCAATCCGTTTGGGTTCGGCCGGGATCGTCGCTTCCCCCTTCAGATGCTTGACCGTCCTTGTTGCAGGCGTTGTATTGTCGGTGGTTCCCTTGCCCGATTCTCCGGCTGGAGCGGCGGCTTGATTTTCCGAAGCACCGCACCCGCCGAGCAGACCGATGATCATTACTGCTGCAAGGAGCAGTGCCGGAAATTTGCGTTTAAATATGTTCAAGTTATAAACCCCTCCGAATCAAATATATGATAACGATTCTCATTATCAAATATTCAGGCACCTCATGTCAACCTTTTTCTGCATTTGAATCTGGAGAAGCGGCAACGATCGCCTTTGTACCCCGAATTTCAGCTTTGTGCGATCCAAATTCAGAAATTGAGGGTACAAGATCAATCGGAAGATCATTGCCGCCTAGCGTCATTGATCGGCTCATGGTTTTAATAGATGGAGATTTTGCTTTTTGGCGCTAGCCGATAACCGGCAAGCTCTGCTCCGGCGACACCGCCAGCGTATCCCGTTTCATATCCTGAATTCGGATATGTTTATGGTCCGCTCCACCGCCAGAGAACGAATTATCGGCAATTGTCACCTCACTGCAGGCCCTCAAGCGAATTATATCCGGGATAGCCGATGATTCTCCTATTAAGGAAACTTCATTATGCGTGAAGCTTAATTGGCGTGTGCTCTTGGCACCCAGAACCGCTGCGTCAGCCGTCAGAAAATAATTGCCTTCTACACGGATATTGGCATGGACAGGCTTATCCGCATGAACTTCCGTGTTCTCAGGCGCGATATAAATAACGGGATTGCTGCTGCTCCCGCACTCGATAAAACGATTGCCGCGAATCGCAATATCCTTCACCCTGCCGGATTCATACCAGCTCTCTGCATCATCGGCAACCAGCACGCCGCTCATGGTCATGCGTTCAAAGTGATTATTTTCGATTACAACCCTCCGACGCGTCGTCACAAGTACGCCCCGGGTGGGAACCCGTGCAAAATAATTATTCGTAATTTCAACCTCAGGCGTCCAGGTTATATTTTCCACAACATCGCCAGGCATTATCCCCTCCGGAGCAGGCTCGCTTAAGGTAAGCAGGATCTCCCGGGGATTGACGGCCTTAACAGCCTTTACTACATTCCCGGCATAGGCGGCAAGCGAGCTGCTTCTGACAAATTCAATTTCATCGTCGGGAAAGAAAGCGTCAAAGCCGTAGCTTTGCGGATGCATGAACTGCAGATGCAATTGGTCAGGCGCAGGCGTACCGATAATCTGCAAATGCGTGCCATGCACATTAATTGGATCGTCATGCCCGCCGATGAACCGGCTGCTGCTGATGCTCACGCTGCCCCGGCAGCCTGACAAGTGGATAAAATCGGCGAAGGCCGCGACCGTTCGGCCGGTTTCCGGACGGGGAGCCAGATTCAGCCGGTCAAAGCTCAGATTCTCGCTGTACTGGCATACGATGCCCAGCCCATGCATAAAGTGCATGCCGACATTTTCCCAGGTTATGTCGCGGCTCTTCAGAATAAAAGCTCCGACCTGATCGCGCAAGCCGTCGCGAACCTGCAGAACCCGACCCACAACCTGATTCGGGGCAGCCTCCATATGCAGCCGCAGCCGGTAAGGCTCAAGCTCTTCAACACGGACGGCCTTCTCCATCAGATTATCGATCCTCCAGGTCTTGTCGATAACCGGATCATATTCCTGCATGGGACCTTCCCGGAAACGCCAGCCGTCGCCAAGAAAATACAGCCTGCCCGCTTCAAGCTCATAACGGAAATCGGGATGGATCCTGACATCGAAATAATCGCTCCCGCTTTCCTCGATGGTCATCTCCGCGACAGTCGGCCTTTCGTACTCTGTATGGACACAGCTGATTGTGACATTCTCGCAGGAATCGATCACAATCATCGTCTGTTTGCCATGGAAGACGAACAGAGAGCCGTTCCCTTCCATTACTATATCCTTCATGCCTTTGAACAGGATCCCGATCGTCTTGGTCACATCCGGATTCTCTTCCTCACTGGCCGTGTTGGAAATGTAATAAGGCGTTCTGGTCGCGTGCTCCGGGTGAAAATCATACCGCCCTGTCTGGCATTCCAGCATGACTGGCCCTTCAATTCGGGAAGCAGCCTCAATCGCACGCTGCATCGGAACCATGGCATCCGCCCCGGAATCCGGCAGCACGCCATAGTCGGTAAGCTGGATGACTGCGGCAGCGGGAAGTGTTCCCTTTTCTTCAGTTGGCATTCTATGAACCATCCTTTGTTTGATTGTATATGTTCTGTGAACAGGCCGGGGAGCCGGCGCTTGACGAAATAAACCAAGCTTGAAAAATTAATAGGGCCGTTTTTCAACAAGGAGCTGGCCGTTTTCGTTCCGTCACATCGATGACAAGCATAATCAAAATACCACCCTGGTCACCGTTTGCGAAGCTGGAAATCCGCCATTGATTTGAGATTGTAGCTCCAGGACAATAAGAAGGATTCCGCATATGATAGGCGGAATCCTCCCTTAACGAAAATTATTTATTGATTTTCGCCATTTCGGCGTTTACTTCTGTAATCGCCTGCTGCAGCCCTTTGCTGTCGTAGCCCTTCAGGGTTTCCTGCCACATTTTGACCGGATCGTCCTTGCCGAGAATCACTCTTGTGAAATCATCGTCGAAGTTGATGCCAGAGAGCTTATCCTTCGCCGGCGTGGACATCGTATAAATTTCAAAAGCGGTTGGAATCGGCTTGGCGTTCGTCATCTGCCAGTTCAATTCGTCCTGGATAAATTGCACCGATTCATCGCCGAATGCCGCTCTGTTCGCCTCGCTGTCCTCCAGCGTGCTTGCATTTCTCCAGGCAGCCAGCTGCGAGATAATATCCAGGGACGGATACTCCTCCTTCAGATCAACATATTGGCCTTTATCGTCTTTTGGACGGGTAATCGTATATTTGTCGCCATCCTTCGTGTAATCCTTGCCTTCGATGCCGTAGTTGTACAGATCCTGGGCTTCAGGCGAAAGCAGCCAGTCATAGATGCGCAGGATGCGGTCAAGCTTCTTGTCATCGACATCGGCGTTAATCATCGTTTCAGACCACCATGTGTTTGTCGTATGACGGTAGATATTGCCGTCCGCCGCAGGCCACAGATGAAGCAGCTTGACGTGGTCGTCGAATTTTTCACCCGGATTGTTCTTTTCCCACTCTGCCTTAACGCCGGTTGCGCCTTTGATGGAATCCACATTAAGCGACAAAGCGCCCGCTTTGTTCTGGTAGAACTTCTGGTTGGCTTCTCCTGCCTTCTCAACCGCAAAATCCTGATCGAGTCCGCCGTCCGTATATAATTTGCGGGCCTGTACCATAACCTGCTCAATCTGCTTGGAGGCATAGAACGGAATCCATTTGCCGTCTTCCTTCACCCAGCTTGAATTGTCGAACTGCGGGAATGTAGGGATAAATACATATTTAAAATAGCCGAGCGTATTCATAACAACACCGGTTGTATCGTTCTTGCCGTTGCCGTCCGGATCCTGATCCGCAAACGCTTTCATCATGGCTGCAAATTCGTCGAAATTTGTTGGATCCTTAATGCCCAGCTTATCCATCCAGTCTTTGCGGACGTAAAGCGCGCGGTCAACCGCCCACATATCGGTGTTCGGATAAGTCATGCGCGGAATCGCATACAGCTTGCCGTCTTTATAGATTCCTTTCACGTCTTCCGCCTTGGCAACCTTCTCCACATTCGGGTAAGCGCTAAGGTCGTCCGGCAGCGCATGAATCAGCTCCTGATTCACCCAGTCATTGTACGTAGCCGGATTATCGTTGGTGATGCTGTGTGTAATGATATCCGGAAGCTGTCCGGCTGCCGCCCACACCTGGGATTTCTCCTTATAGTTATCCCATCCGATATCCATTGGCTTCAGAGTAACGTTGAAATCCTTTTCAATCTTTTGCAGCACCTCGTCATTCTTCCCGAAGCCTACGCCGATCCCCCACCAGGACAGGGAAATATCCATATGCTCCGCAAACGGATTATCTGCGGCAGCCCCCGTATCCGTATGGTTTGCGGCATTTGACGAATTCGACGCATCTGCCGCCGGCTGATTATTCCCCTTGTCATTGCTGCCGCAGCCGGCAATGAGCGTAACCATCAAGGCGGCGATTAAACACAACAGGACCTGCAGTTTTGCTTTCTTCATGTTCTACGTATCCCCTTAATCTTATTTTTTTATAATAAAAGCCTTGCGCTTCTATCATCCCTTGATCGAGCCGATCATGACGCCCTTGGAAAAATATTTCTGCAGGAAAGGGTACAGGCAGACAATCGGCAGCACACTGACGACCAGAACCGCCATTTTCAGCATTTCCGGACGAAGCTGCGAATTTTGCGCTACAACCGAGCTTACATTGATCCCTGACAGCAGCTGCTGGTAATTGGTCAGCAGCTCCCGCAGCAGCGCCTGAAGAGGAAGCAGCTGCACATCGGTCATGAACAGGACGCCGTACCACCATTCATTCCAGCGGTCCACCGCATAGAAAAGCGCGATGGTGGCGATCATGGGCTTGGATATCTGCAGAATGATTTTATAGAGAATCTGAATCTCGTTGGCACCGTCGATCTTGGCCGATTCCTCTAGTGCTGCCGGCAGCGTCCGGAAAAAAGCGATACAGATGATCAGATAGAAGGTATTGACGGCCACCGGTAAAATCATGACCAGGAGATTGTTGATGAGGCCGAAATTTTTCATCATCAGGTAGAACGGAATCAGGCCTCCGTTGAAAAACATGGTGAACAGGATGGCCGACATAATAAACTTCCGTCCAGGAAATCCGTTTTTGGAAAGCACATAGGCGCCCGACACGGTGACCAGCATGTTTAAGGCCGTGCCTGCTGCAGTCACGAACAGCGTGACGTAGAAAGCTTTCAGAAACCTCGGCTCATGAAAAATATAGCTGTAGGCCGAGAAGTCGAAGGTCGTCGGGATCAAATATACGACCTGCTTGGAGATCGCAACCGTGTTGCTGAACGACATCAGAATAACATTGTAGAACGGAAATATCGTACAAAGAGTCAGCAGCATCAGGATCGCATGGATAATCATATCCGCCGCATTCAGTTTGCCCCGTCTTTGCGCCCATTTTGCATGATCCACAACCGGTGCCTTGCTTTTTTGATTCAATGCCGGTTCCATTACACCAGCCCCTCCCCACCCAATCGTTTGACAATAAAGTTCGCGAAATACAAGAGTGCGAAATTGAGGACAGCCTTGAACAGCCCGACCGCCGTCGTAACCCCGAAGCTTAAGCCGTCGCCGAACGCGGAGCGGTACACATACGTATCGATGATATCGCCTGTTTTATAGACGCCGGGATTGTAAATGTTGAAAATTTGCTCAAAACCGCCATTCATCGCATTGCCCACAGCAAGAATGAGCAGGATCGCCGCCGTACCGCGGATAGACGGCCATGTGATAGCCTTCAACTGCTGAAACCGGCTTGCGCCGTCCACGTATGCGGCTTCATACAGCTCCGGGTTGATGCCGGCAATGGCAGCCAAATAAATAATCGCGCTCCAGCCTACTTCCTTCCACATATTGGACAGGAAGACGATCGGCCGGAACAATCCGGGATCGGTCAGAAACGTATGCTTCTCAAAGCCAAGCGCGGAGATGATCTGGTTCAGCACGCCCGATTCGCCGAGAAAGTTAAGCATAATCCCGCTTATAATAACCCAGGAGATGAAATGCGGAAACGTATATACCGTCTGGTAAAATTTCTTCAGCTTCTCCTTCATCACTTCATTGATGAGCAATGCCAGAATGATGGCCGCCGGAAACTCGATGACGATCCTTCCCAGGCTGATGATGATGGTGTTGTTGAACGCCTGCCAGAAATCGCTCTGTTTGACCAGCTCTCCGAAGTTGGCCAGTCCCACCCACGGGCTTTGCAAGATGCCCGCTTTGATATGAAATTCCTTGAAAGCGAGCAAAATTCCATACATCGGAAAGTATTGAAAGAGCAAATAATAAAGTACGGTAGGAAGGAGCAGAATGTACAGGAACCTGTGCTTGTAAATGCCCTTCCCTAATAATTTTTCCATCTCGGACCTCCTCGTAAGCGTTACCATGATCTCGTCATTTATTATCGCCCCTGCCGGCCCAATGCGTCTATGCACGCAATTTATGGTTTTGGAGCCGAAAATAAAGCGCTCACAAAAAAAGAAAACTTTCCCGGAAAGTTTTCTAAAGATAATCCATATGGATTCTAAAAATAATGCATAGCCGGGGGCGTCACTCCCGGTCATTGCGGTATTGGCTGGGTGTTGTCCCCGTCATTTTTTTGAAAATGCGGGCAAAATAAAAATAGTCCTGATAACCGATTTTCTCGGCAATCTCCTGGATGGAATATTGTTCATGATCCAGCAGCTCGCGTGCGTAAGCGATGCGCAGTCTGGAGATATAGGCCGTGAAGGTTTCTCCGACCTCTTTCTTGAAGAGCTGGCTGATATAGCTCGGATTCATAAAAAACTGATCCGCCAGGCTTTGCAGCGACAGCTCCTGGGTGAAATGGTCCGTAACAAAGCGGAGAATGGCGTTGAAGGTCCGGTTCTTGGTTTCGACAGACAGCGGGTCGGCGGTGCCGGAATATCCGGTGGCGAGCGATTCCAGTTCATCCAGCATCGCAAATACATGCTCATATGACTGGACCAGCTGCTCGTAGCTGTACAGAATGCTTTCCGTCTGTCCCAGCTTGAACAGGAACGAAACCGTCATATTATACACCTGAAAGGCATGCCGGATAGACAGAGCCTGCGCTCTGAACAGCTCCCCAATCCGTTCAAAAACGAGATGAATGGCCGGATTGTCCTTGTCGCGGACGGCGGTGCTCATATCCACCATATACCGGTTCAGTTCCTGATCCCGGAACGGCTGCTGATCATAGACCGCGGGCTTCCCGGTAACAAAAAATTGATGCGCAAGCATATCGGCGCCTGAGATCGCTTCTCTGATCTCGCCCAAATCCGTTATTTTGCCGCTGAAGCCGATTCCTCTGATTCCTTGCGGGACGCCCGTCCTCCATTTGTCCCTGAGGGCTGCCGCCTGACGCTCTTGAAGCAGGAAGGCGGTTTTGGCGGTGCCGATTTTCAGCTTGATGACGGGCCCCTGGATGCTTTCAAGCTCGGACGAACCGACGGAGACAACAGCTGCAATGCCTGCGCTGCTCCAATCGGAGAACCCCTCCTTCTCCAGCTCCTCCTGCAGCTTCAGCTGATTCCCGGCGTTTGGATCCTCCAGCAGATGGATAAGAGAAGAATCGCGCGCAGGACTTGCGACCGCATGCATCCGGCTTATTTTCGCCAGCACGCCGTTGATCTCGATTTCATCAAAGGGCTTCAGGCAATAAGCCAGAGCCCCGTGCGTCAGCGCTTTCTGCGCATAGGCAAACTCGGCGTAACCGCTTACGACGACAAAATGGATGGGAAAGGCCAGGCTTCTGGCCCGCTGGATCAGCTCCAGGCCGTTCATTTCCGGCATCCGGATATCCGTAAAGACGACATCGGGCTTAAGCCTGTTCATCGCCTCAAGCGCATCTACCCCATTGTAGGCCTGGCCGACCACCTCGAAGCCGTGGCTCTGCCAATCGACCATATCCTTCAAGCTTTCCACGACCCAATTCTCGTCATCGACAATCAGCACTTTAAGCATTCAGCTCTCTCCTCCCCGCAATGGTCAGCTCGATGGCTGTTCCGCTGCCAAGCGTACTCTCCACACGCATGCCGCATGCCTCTCCAAACATAAGCCTGATCCGGTTATTGACATTGACCAGCCCGATGCTCCTCTGCTCCTCGTCTTCTTCCGCAAGAGCGGACGGCGGGGCCGCCAGAAGGGCGCGCAGCTCCGTAAGACGGACAGGATCTATGCCCATGCCGTCATCCACGATTCTGACGACAAGACTTCCCTGCTCGTCGACGAATCCCCGTATCTCCAGAAGCCCGTGCTTCAAACGGGGCTCAAATCCGTGATATACCGCATTTTCCACGAGCGGCTGCAGAATCATCTTCGGAACCCGGTACGCCAGAGCCTCTTCCGTACATTCATAATCGACGGAGAAACGGTCCTTGAAGCGGATCTGCTGAATGCTGACGAACGATTTGATGATGCCCAATTCCTCGCTGAGCGGAACCATGCCTGTTCCCTTGATGCTGTAGCGGAAAATACTCGACAAGGCGCGCGTCATCGTTTTGATCTGGTTCTGCTTGTTGACGACGGCGATCCCCGTAATCGCTTCCAGCGTATTGTACAGGAAGTGGGGATTGATCTGGCTTCTCAGGAAAGCAAGCTCGGATTTCTTCTTCTCCAGCTCGATGCCATACAGCCTGGTATTGGTCTCGATCAGACGCTGCGTCAACTGGTCGATTTCGTCCAGCATGCTGTTCAGCTCGGAGGCCATGATGCTGATTTCCATATAGCCCTGAAGGGAAATTCTTTTTTTGAACTTCAGCAGGTCCCCGCGCTTGACGGTGGTCATGAAGAACATCATTTTTTTCAGCGGCCGGAGAATATTATTAATAATAAACATGAAGGGGATCGCCAGAATCAGCAGACAGATGGCCAGAATTAGCAGCTCCTGCCTGCGGATGTCGAGCAGATCGCGCAGCAGCTCATCCTTGGGCGCCATGCTCAGAATGCTTCCGTCGATGTCCGGAAGACTTTGCCTTTGCATCACATAGAGCTTGTTGTTCCATTGAAGCGCTTTATCGCTTCCGTCTGAAGTGCCGCTGGGCAAACCCGTCAACTGGGTGCCTACGCTTACATTTTGCAGATTGCTCGTAATCACCTTCTGGTCCCGGTCCAGCAAATAAATTTGCGTGTTGGTCTGCTTGGAGGAATAATCCTGCTCGCCGACCAGCGCCTTCGGATCCACGATGAAGAACATCGTGCCGACCCGCGTGTTGAACAGCTCGCCCTGCTTCATGTAGTAAATGCTGGTGGCGAAGACCAGTCCCTCTTCCCCTCCGAATAGCGTTCCGAACCGCTGGACACCCGAGTAATAGGCATTTACCTTGGGCGGAACGGCATCTCTGAGTGCGGATACATACTTGTTCCCGCCGTACAGATCCACCCACTGCCCGTTATTTCCGGAGAGGACGATATCCAGAATGCCCTCCTTCAGCTCTCGTTGGCTGATGAACAGCTTGTTTAATTTTTTGAACATGTCGTATTTGAGCAAAGCGTTCTTCTCCACCAGGTAGTTCTGGACTTCCTCATTGTAGGATATATTTTGCATCAGCCTGTAGATGACATCCTTGTTGGAGGTTACATTCTTCTGGATCTCCGATATCGTCTGCTTGACATATTCCTCATGATTCCGCGTAATCATCCCGGACATGGTGGAGTAGCTGTGAAAAATAATAATCAGGATCACAATGATGAACGAACCCGCCAATATAAACAATTGTGAGCGGATCGACAATCTTCTCAGGAAGGCCAAGCCCTCATCCCCGTCCTTGTAGAGTAACTATTGCTTTTATATCGCCTATTATTACGTTAAGCGGCGGACAACGTCAATCCATCGGAAAAACAAGGATATGAAGAAACGGTTAATGCCGCGTCTATGGCGGCTGAGGCAAATATTATCAGATACACGACACAGATGCGAAAACCCGAGTAAGAAAGAGCGTTTCACCATTCATTGGAATGCCTTGGTATCACATTGATATGGACTGCCGTTACTAACAGATTCCGCTTCCCGCTTACCCGTCAGTTGGCCGATGCTCGGCGTATCTGTCTGAAACGCAGACTTCCCGGCTGAACGAACCGCTGGACTAGACTGCTGCCCGAAGTTATACCTTTCACACCATGCGCATCCCGGCGCGCGGTGCGGCACTGTATGAACCTTGGCCCGATCACATGCTAATCCGGGGATTCAGTTGAAGGTTCATTCAAAACAGGGAACCCTGAAACACGGACCGATTCTGCCCTTGGCAAGCATTTGAGAGCAGCGAGCAGTTCAGTGCTGCAGCAAGCTTTTTCCTGCTTGCGGGGCCTCGTTCCAGGCTTGGTGTTAATGCAAGAAGGCTTTTCCTTGCCGGGGCTTCATGTTGGGGCTGGCAAGAACCAAGTCAGTCGGTATTGTCCATACTAAGGGCGTGGTTGGCACAAATAATTGACTTTGTGCCCGGGTCGGACGGCCGCAATGGATAACTGGTCAGCATCCAAGCATCCAAGTGTCGTATGAGTCGGCGTACGTTCCGGACTAAATAGAAAAAAGGTCCGGCGAGGCCGCCATACCGGCAGCCTCATCCGCACCTTTTTCTTATCCGTTATAGTTGCAGCGAGCTGCTGAACTAACGCTCCCCTTCCTCCACCATAGCCAAAGCCCGCACCGGCGAACCGTCCCGCCCCTTGATTTTAAGCGGCGCCGCCATGAAGAAGAAGCGGTTATGGGGAATATGCCGCAGGTTGGCCAGTCCCTCCACGATGACCATCTCCGCGCCAAGCAGCGCCTGGTGCACAGGGTCAAAATCGACCGGATTCGGCGTGGGCACATCCATGCCGATCATGCCGATTTCCCGGGAGGCCAGCCACTGGGCCAATTCCAAAGTCATATAAGGAAAGTCCGAGAAATAATGCGGATTCGGAAATTGGCGGTCCCAGTCTGTCTGGTAAATCACCCTCGCCCCCTTCACAATCCCGGCCTCAAAGGGCAGAAAATCCTCAACCCGGAGCGCCTCCTTGGGCTGCTTATGGGACAGGTCGATGAGCAGCGCTTCTCCGATGCATTTGTGCAGATCCAGCTGCTCGACCGTTTTGCCTCCCCGCACAAAATGAAAAGGGGCATCCAGATGCGTCCCCTGATGCGTGCTCAAGGACAGCCGGGTCATATTGTAGCCCAAGGAATCAATGGTATGATAGGCTTCGACATGGCATTCCGGGTCATTGGCGAACGTAGGCGCGCCCTCGTAGATGTCCAGCGACAAGTCGATAAACGTGTTCATAACATTTCAACCGCCTCTCCTGTGGGTTCACTCTGGCGATGGCGCCAGAAAAATTTTGCTTACATCCGCTTTGCCGTCGACCAGCTCCCTGAAAGCGGCTGGCCCCTCGGACAGCGCCAGCTTCCGGGTCCAGCCCTCAGACATAATGCCGCCCGCCGTGATCAGCGCAAGCGCCTGCCTGAAATCAAGATCGGAATACGTGTAGGAGCCCAGCAGCGCAACCTCCTGCCTGACCAGATCATTGACCGGCAGACTGCTCACCTGCTGCCCCAGGCCGACCATGATGATGCGACCGCCTGGATTGATCAGCCTCACAGCCTGCTCTCGAGTCGGCTGAACACCGACGCAATCGATCATGACGTCCGTTCCACGCGGAAACAGCCCGGACCACCGGTTCGCAAGCTCGCTTGCGTGAACAGTCCTCGCCCCGAGCTTCGCGGCATGGGCCAGCCGGGAAGGCTGAAGGTCCACTACGGTGATTTCCCCTGCACCCATATGGCGCGCCGCCTGGAGGGTCAGCAGGCCGATTGGGCCCGCTCCGAAAATGAGCAGTTCCTCCAGAGGGTGAAGGCCCAGCTTCACCGCATGTATGGAGACAGCGAGCGGCTCCGCCAGAGAGGCCAGGGAGCTGTCCAGCTCCTGCGGGACCTGCAGCACATTGGCTGCCGGCACGGCAACGAACCGGGCGAAAGCACCGGGACGGTGAATGCCGATAATTTGTCTGCTGCGGCATACATTGTGTTTTCCCGCCAGACAGCGGTCGCAGCTTCCGCAGGAAATAAGCGGATTGACGACTACCTTATCGCCCACGGACAGATTGCCGGCCCCCGCTCCAAGCTCCGTAATATGACCGCAAAACTCATGCCCCATAACCAGCGGAGGCACCCTGATGCTGCTGTGTCCCAGGAATCCCTCCAGCTCGCTGCCGCAGATACCGACCGACTTCACTTCAATCAGAACCTCATCCGCTCCCGGAACGGGCACTTCCAATTCCTCCAGTGTGATCCGCTCCGGCCCTTGATAGACTAACGCTTCCATGTAACATCACTTCCTTGCCTCCAGAATTTTCATTGGCGCGAGATTGGCCGGACTTGATGTAAGCTGTCTGCCCGCTTTACAGCCGAGCTTCAACGCCGTTGACAATATGCAGCGGCCGCTCCCCGCTAAACAACCTCTTGATTTCCAGAGCGGCATATTCCTGCAGCCGCATCAGGGAATCCTCGGAATACCAGGCGCAGTGGCTGGTAATCAGGCACTGCTCCAGCTGGAGCAGAGGATGAGCGGGATCAATGGGCTCGTTCTCCAGCACATCAAGCGCTGCGCCCGCAATCATTCCCTCCTGCAGCGCCGTGACCAGATCATCCGCCCGGAGAATGCCTCCGCGGGAGGTATTGATCAGAAAAGCCGACGGCTTCATCAGCCTGAAAGAAGCCATCGACATGATCCCCCGCGTTTCGCTTGTGAGCGGCAGGTGGAGTGAGAGAACATCACTTCTGCGAAGCAATGTCTCCCAATCCACCCTTTCTACCCCAAGCTCGCGGAATGATTCCTCCGGGGCGTAGGGATCATAGGCGATCGCTTGCAGTCCGAAGGCTTGGGCCCGCCTGATAACGGCTCTGGCAATATTGCCGAAGCCGGCTGTGCCGATCGTTCTTCCCTGCAGCCCCATAATTGGTCGGCAGGGTGCAATCTGCCACTCGCCTGCACGAACCTGCGCCACGATGCGGGGGATTTTCCGCACAGAACCCAGCATCAGCGCCAGCGTATGATCAGCCACCTCGTGGACGGCATAGTCGGGAATATTCACGACCGGAATATTCCGCTCTGCCGCTGCCTCCAGATCCACATTGTCGACGCCGATTCCATAACGGACGATAATGCGGCAGCGCTTGAGGGCGTGAATCGCCTCTGCGGTCAGCGGCGCCCACTGGGTCAGAATGGCATCCGCGTTCCCGCATAATGCCGCCACCTCCTCCGGCGTTCGGCATTGTCCCTTGATGAATGTGAAACCCATGGGACTCAGGATCGCTTCCTCCTGATCCAGATTTGGAAAACCGTAGTCGGTCACCGCAATGGTTAACGCTTGTTCACTCATTGGCCTGCCTCCCTCTCCATATGTTGCAGCCATCCTCCCGATCTCCTCCTATCTGGCCAAATATCCGCCGTCAGCCATAAGATCCTCCCCCGTAATGAAGGAGGCGTCGTCCGATGCCAGGAACGCCACCGCGCCTGCGACCTCCTCCGGTCGGCCCTGACGCTTGAGAATATGGAGCGCGGATACCCGCCCATTCTCCTCCTCCATATCAATTCCAAGCGCGATGCAGCTGTTCTCGAACGCCTGCGTCCATATATAGCCAGGGCAAACGCTGTTCACCCGGATGCCGAAACCTCCCAGATCAACGGCCCAGCATTTGGTCAATCCGCGTATGGCAAACTTCGTGGCATTATAGGTGGCAAATTGGGACTGTCCTATGAATCCGCTTACAGAAGACATATTGACGATAGCGCTGCTGCCTGATTTCTTCAGCAGAGGAATACAGTTCTGCGTCACAAGCGAGGTGCCGATCACATTGACGCTGAGGATTTTGTTCCAATCCTCCGGCGTGGCCTCAACCCCTTTGAACAGGAACAGCGCCGCAATATTCACCAGAATGTGCACGGACTCATGCTCCGAGCCGATTTTTGTGAAAATGTCCTTCACCTGGACCTCATCGGAAATATCGACCCTGGCACTGAATACGGCATTGCCGGTGGCGCGTCCAATGCGCTCTGCCGTCTGGTCCACCTCGCTTTGCAGATCCAGCAGCCAGACGATGCAGCCTTCCTCGCTCAGCCTCAGGGCAATTGCTTCCCCCAGGCCCTGAGCCCCTCCTGTGACAATCGCGACCTTGCTCTTGAGCCCCCTCATAACCCACCTCCAGTTGTCTGGCCTTCCTGTGTAAATCTTATTTTCTTTCTGGTTATATGTCAATATATCCGATTAACATGACTTTTTTATATCCAATTATTCATGCGCTCATTCTCTGCGATTACAGCTTTCATTCTCGAGCTTGCATCCTCTGGGGCTGCCTGTTTTGGCTGTCCTTGGACCATCATCAGGTCTCCCTCAATTTATATTCGAAAGCCGCCCTATGAAGACAAAAAGCCCCGCATATGCAGCCTGGATGCCTGCACGCGGAGCTTCCCTTTTATCGTTAATCTGATAAATCCGGTTTATAGTCTCACAATGATTTCATTCCCTTGTCTGATGCAATGCTTTTGATTTCCACCAGCCTCGGATCCAGCCGGATATGCCTGGTTTCCACAAAACCCGTTATCTGATCGACGACCAGCTGCGCCGCCCGGCTTCCCATCTCCGAGGGGGATTGATCAATATAAGCGGAGGGCAGCATGCCGTCCGGCGCAAATCCGGGCTCGTCAAAGCAAATCAGGCTTAATCCGCTCCTGTTAAGCTCATGAAGCGCTCTCCCAATATAGCGCATCAGATGGGCATCGACAGCCGCTATAGCTTCGAGATCCGCATTTTGCCGCAGATATTCGATTATCTCCACAGGCACGTCCTCAGGAACCAGAGGCTCCGAGCCTTCAATAATACCGGAGGAGACCGTCAGATACCGGCTGCCGGAGACAGGCGGAATACCCCGTTCCACCAAAGCGGACTGAAAGCCGAACAGCCTTTCCTTCACGCCCTCCGTGTAGGTCGGGGGATACGTAATCAACCCGATTCTCCTGTAATTCTGTCCTGCCAAATACTCCCCCATCAGGCGGCCTGCCTTCTCCGTGTCGCAGTAAACGCGGCTCGCCTGATAGTCGCTGACATACTTCTCGACGAAGACGAGAGGGAATTTATCCAGAATCAGCCGGATCATGTCATCATGAAAGTATTCCCCCCGTGTAGCGACAATGATGAGGCCATCGACCGGAATATCAAGAAACCCGCGCAGCGCATCGGAAGCCTGCCGGTCAGCCTCACCGATACGCTTGAATACAAGATGATAGCCCATTTTGCCGAGCTCGGCTTCCACCCCGGAGACCAGGCGGGCGGCATATTGAAATTCCATCCAGGGCATGATCAAGCCGATCAGCCTCCTGGAGGAGCCTCGTTGAGACAGAGCGTCAGCCGCTTCCACGGGCAGGCTATCCTGAGTATAATCTCCCGGAACGCTCTGCCCGGAAACGAAGGTGCCTTTGCCTCGCATCCGATACAGATAACCCTGCGTTACCAGACCCAGAATGGCGTTCTTGGCCGTAATCCGGCTCACCTGAAACTGCTCGGCAAGCATCCGTTCTGCCGGAATCCGGGTATGCGGCTCCCAGGTCCGGGAATCGATTTGGCCGAGGATATAATTCTGAATCTGGGCATACAGAGGGATTAATTTGGTCATTCTGTCAGCAGGCTCCTTATGTCTTTCATGTACAAAACAAAATTGGATATATAGAGCATATCCTATCCGCTCTCACCCAGGCAAGAGAAGCCTGATGACGGACAGATGACTCCACAACCGCTTGAAGCGAGTTGTTTTAGCGGATTAAATATGTGGACCAGCTTACCATCACCTTAAGTCGCACACCATGAGAGACATCTGTTTTGAAACCGGCTTCACACCCTAGCTTCTCCTATTGCTGTGCTGCCGCATAGCGCAAGCCAGCGCCGCGTGCCATCTTCCCCCTACTTGAGGCTTTTCGGCTGCGGAAAAGCCAGCAGCTTGCCTTTGGTCTGCACAACGATCATCCCGTCTGCAGCAAAGGTCGGCCCGAATACGCGGCCGTAGGTCAGCAACTGCTCGACTGGTTCGGCTTTGAGCAGGTCGATGGCAATCAGACGCCCGTCGGTCTGGGCGACATACATGCCGCCTCCAATCAAATCGATGCGGGCAATAGGATTGGAGAGGCCCCCATTATAGAAGACTGGCCCCTTGTTGGCCAGCTTGACGCCAAGAATACTTTGACTGTCCGAGAAGATCAGCCGCCCTTCAAAGGGGCCAAGCGCATAACGGACATCGCCGGCTGCCGGAGACAGATAGGTCTGCTTCACGGCTTCGGCGGGAACCTCATTCCGGGGATATGCGTATACCTTCATCCCCACCGCGATATAGACTTGATTGCCGCTGATCCAGGCTGTCCCGGGAGAATAGAATTCCTCTTTATCCAGATCGATATTTTCCGGATTATAATCGACGGACTTTATCGCCTTCCCGTCCTCAATGCCCAGGGTATCGAGCGTGACCAGCATGCCTTTATCGATAATGGTCTGCTGCCGCTGCACAATAATCGTATCGTTCTCAACCGCAATCGGAAAGCTCTTGTTCATCTTCTGCCAGGCCTCTTTGCCTGTTTCTTGATTGAAGGCATGGAGCACTTCGTAGGAATACGCGCCCGACTCGATGTTGGACGCGAATATGCGCTCCCCGGCAAATAACAGTGGCCCCGGCAGCGGCTCCTTATAGTCATCGCGCCACAGGAAGGAGCCGTCTGAGACCTGGTAGGCCTGGATGTCTCCATTCAGTGCGTACAGCTGTTTCCCATTCACATACAGCTGCGAAGTGCCTTTGCTCGGCACGGCGGATGTCCACAGCTTCTTGCCCGAAGCGGCGTCAACCGCGTACAGCACGCCGCTGTTCGACACGACATATACATGTCCGCTCTCATACACAACGGTTGTTTTCAGGCTGCTGCCGAAGGACCACAGCTTCTTCCCGGTTGTGGTTTGCACCGCCAGCAATTGGCCTCCCTGGATCAAAAACAGCTTGTTCTCCCCGGAGGCCACCACGCCGCCGCCCATGGACTCATCATCCACAGGCTTATCCATGGCGATTGCCCAATAATCCTTCACAGTCTTGGTCTGTACAGGGGTATCGACGTTATTGCCCACATAAGAGGTATGCGGATCGACGCCCGCATAAGCAGCGGAGCCTGCAAGCATAGAGATGGAAACTGCAGCCGCTGCCAGTGTTAAAATGGTTCTCCTCAGCAGCGATTTTCTGATAGAAAGCATTCTATTCGCTCACCTGCCTTATCCTAGTCATCTGGCGGAAATACGATTTCATTCATTTTAACATAATTAAGTACCTCCTGAATGAATCTGCATATAAGCGGAGCATGAAGGAATTTTAACCTTTCTCATAGTAGAACAAAAAACGGCAAGGGCTCCGCAGTCTGTAAGACAACGATACCCCTGCCGTATATTATGATGAAGCTCATCTACCCGGAATAACAGGTTAAACATTAACCCTGCGAATGAACCAGCTGATTGATGATTCGCACCGCCCGCTCCGATCCCGAACGCTGCTCTTCCAGTCCTTCGTACTCCACGGACAACCAGCCGTCGTAACCCGTCTCCGCCAGCTTGCCCACAAGAACTGCGGCCGGAACATCGCCTTCGGTAGGAACGGTTCCCACATAAGGATCGCCGGCGATGGAGCGGTACACACCTTCCGTCTCTTCCGGTCCAACCTTGCGGAAGTCCTTGGCATGTACATGATGAATGTACGCGGTTACCTGATTGAGGGCTTCCACGGGCTGTTCGTCAACAAGCAGGAAATTGCCCATATCAAAGGTGCTCCGCAGTGCGGAGGAGCCGACTGCTTCAATCAGCTCTACGACCTGGTCTCCCCTGCCTGCGAAGATGCCGTGATTCTCCAGACAGAGCGTGACCCCTTTGGATTCAGCATAATCCGCACCCTGCTTCAGACCGTCCACAATCCAGCCTTTTGCCTGCTCGTAGCTGATGCCATCCCTCTTGTCGCCCGCGAATACACGTACGACCCTGGCGCCAAATTCCACCGCCATATCGACGGAGCGCAGGATATCCTGCACCTGTGCCTCTCTCGCGGCGGCATCGGTCTGGACAAGATTGTTGCAGGCACCGAAACAGGCAAGCTGGATGCCTGTACGGGCAAGCGCATCGCGGACAGCAGGAATATCCGTCTCCTCATTCCAAAATACGCTGAGCAGTTCAACCCCCTGCGCACCCGTAGAGGCTGCAAAATCGATAAAGTCGGCATTGGTCCATGATTTGTCAAACAAATATTTGTGGCAGCTCCAGACACTAAGCGATGTTTTCATAGGTTTCGTGCAGCTCCTCTTTCGTTTCTTGGGGAGAACCGGCGCTAACGGTAGGCGTTGATAAAATCGACGGCGCGGCGGATATCCAGCTCCGGCTTGTCGCCAACCTCGCGTTCAATCGTCAGATAGCCGCTGTAGCCGATTTCCTGAAGCGCGGCAAAGTAAGCCTTGAAGTCAACCATGCCTTCGCCAAGCGGCACTTCTTCAAAATCCGCGCCTGAAGCAGCCATCTCGGCAATATGCTCATGGCTCATGGCGTCGTAGCCAAGAAATCCGTAGACCTTGCGCGGGTCCACGATACGTAGCCGTTTGCCATCCTTCACATGCGTGTGTACGATGTAATCCTTCAGCGTATGGACGCCCTGAACCGGATCATCTCCTGTCACCATGACCATATTGGCAGGGTCGAAGTTGACGGAAACGCCGTTCGTGCTGAGCGTGTCGAGAAAGCTCTTGAGATGGGCCGCAGGCTCCGGTCCGGTCTCAATCGCAAAATAGGCATTCATGCTTTTCGCATAACGGCCGAGCTCGTCGCAGGCTTCCTGCATCGCCTCATAGATTGCGCCGCTGCCTTCATGCGGCACAATGCCGATATGGGTGGTGACGATATCCGTGCCAAGCTCGACCGCCAGATCGAGAATGCGCTTGGATTTCTCAATTTTGACCGCATTGGCTGCGCGGTCCTGGAAGCCATGGCCGCCCAGATCGCCGCAGAGCGCGGAGATATCCAGCCCCAAGCCGCCGATCATGCTGCGCAGCTCGCGCCTGTCCTCAGCGGACAGGTTGGCAGGGTCCATTTCGCCGGAAACGGCATAAATTTGCACGCCTTCCGCCCCGACCTCTTTTGCTTTCAACAAGCCATCGCGAACGCCAAGATTGAAGCTGTCCACAATGACGCCGATTTTATTCGTTAATTTCACCATGGTCTCTCCTTTCATGTAGAGCATCAGCCAAAATGAATTTCTTTGCCCTGGCCCGCCGACTCATAGATCGCCGACAGCAGCTTTGTAATTTCCACGCCGTCCTGCACCGGACTGAGCGTCTCCGCCGTGCCCAGGCAGCTGTTGATGAACGTGGCGATTTCCTGGCTGAAAGCCTGCTGGAAATCAAAGCCCAAATGATCGACCTGTGGCGCGATATTTACGATGGTATTGTGGCTTTCCGTCATAATCGCAAGCTCCGGCTCCAGTTCTGCGCCGCCTTTATCGCCATAAAGCTTGACCGTCAGCTCATCCTTCCTGGCATGCAGCGTAAAGCTGACGTCCACGAACAGCGACGCGCCGTTCTCGAAACGGATCAGCGCATTAGCCATATCCTCGACATCATTGCGCTCCGCGTCGTAATCGGCAGCTTTATAGAAAGACAGATTCTGTACATTCGACCGGTTGCCCAGCTTGCGGTAAGTGTTGCCGCTGACGGATTTGACCTTCGGCTTGCCCATCAGATACCAGCATACATCGATAATATGGACGCCAAGATCGATAATCGGCCCGCCGCCGGAGCGTTCCTTATCGGAGAACCAGCCTCCCGGATTGCCCAGCCTGCGCAGACATGAAGCTTTGGCATAATAAATTTCGCCAAGATCGCCGGCATCAATGAAGCGGCGCAATACTTCCGTATTGGAGGCATAGCGGCGGACAAAACCGACCTGCAGCAGACGGCCGGACCGCTTTACCGCTTCCTCCACTCGGAGCGCGTCGGCGACCGTCTTGCACAGCGGCTTCTCGCACAGGACATGCTTGCCGGCTTCCAGCGCAGCGATGCTGATCTCGGCATGCGTATTGTTCCATGTACATACGCTGATGGCGTCAATCTCCGGATCGGCCAGCAGCTCCCGGTAATCCGTGTATATTTTCTCAGCCCCGTATTTGACAGCAGCCTCCTTCGCCCGTCCTTCATTCAGATCGCAAATCGCAACCAAACGCGCGTCCGGATTGGCCGCGTAAGCCCCCAAATGCGCGCTGGAAATGGAACCTGCACCGACAACACCAATATTCAACTTCGTCTTCCGAGCCTGAATTGTCATTCATTCCATCCTTTCACCCTGGTTTGAAACCGGATATAATAAGTTCATGAACGTCATGATTAATTCATCTGCATGGGACGCTTGTAATAACGTTCACCTTAATCCTTACGATAACACGGCTTCGGCGGAGGGAGAATGCACGTTATGCCAACATACATGGATTATATGATCAGCCCGCTGCCGATCCGGATATTCCAGTGCATGGTTGACCACAGCAAGCTCAGCGTCAAATCGCTGGTGATTCTGCATGCCGGCCATCTGCCGGGCCGGACGCTGCAGCGCAACGGAACCACCTTCGACCATTGGGCCTTCGTCTATATCGGAGCCGGACGCGGTTATTACCAGGCCGGAGACGGTCCGCGCCAAACGGTAGAAGCCGGGACCATGTTCTGCCTGTATCCGGGCACGACGTTTCATTATGGGCCGGATCAGGACGGATTTTGGGACGAGTATTATTTTACCCTGGAGGGGGAGCGGGTGCAGGAATGGCTGGCCAACTGGTGCCATCAGCCGGAGACCGTCAAGACGATCGGCATTGAGGAGGCTTTTTTCAGCAAAATGGAGATGGTATTCATGCTCATGGAGAGCGGCATACCGGCCAATCAGGACCGTGCGTCGCTGGCGCTTGAAGCGCTGCTCTACGAGATGGCGGACCGTGCGCGCCAACCGGCTGCCACCAGCCGCAGCCTGTTCGTCCACAAGCTGATCGGCGATCTGACCGATTCGGTCTACCAGCCGCTGGACAGTGCGGCGGTCGCTGCCCGCCATCATATCTCGATCCCGACGCTGCGGCGTATGGTGCATGAATACACAGGTTATCCTTTGGGCGAGTTCGTGCATCGGCTGAAGGTCGCCGAAGCGAAGATGCTGCTGCTGCGGACGGACAAGACGCTCAAGGAAATTGCCGCCATGCTGGGATACGCGGACGTCTTCTATTTCTCGCGGCTGTTCAAGAAAGTCGCCGAGGTGTCTCCGAGGACGTACCGCGCCCGCATGGGGTGAGCCTTTTTTCTTAATCCCGCTCTTCCAGATTCCGCTGCAAATATTGCTCCAGCGTGTTGGTGATTTCGAACACCGTGTGCGCCAGATCATAGTTCTCAAAAGCATGCTCGCATCTTGCTTGCGCGATCATATCTGTCTCATAACGGCCCAGGCGCTGCTCGATGACCTCCCCGCCGATTCCCTTCTGCTGCTGGCGCTGTTCAACCGTCTGACGATCGGCGTAAATGAACAAACGGATCAACTGATTGCCATAGGTCTGTTTGAGCATTTCCGCACCTTCGGGATTAAGCACCAGGTAGACGCTTCCATTATTTTTGAAGCTGCGCTGGATATCACTGCCCCGAAGTCCATAGAGATTCGAATTTATCGTCACACTTTCAATAAAATCACCGCTTGCATCCAGCTCTTCGTACAGCTCCGGAGTAATGAAATGGTAATCCTGACCGTTGACTTCCCCTGGTCTGGGCTTGCGTGTCGTATACGACAGCACCTTTGTCAGACCAAGGGTAGAACCTACGCTATCTGCAATTGTTTTACGCCCCGATCCATCCGGTCCGGTAAATACAAATATAAAAGCGCGATCTTGGGAATCTGCCATCCTCATTACCTCCTTTGACTCTATATTACCTATATTCAGCGAGGAGCTGGAAAATCCTTCATTTTCATGGAGAAGAGGATAACGGTCCCGCCATTGCAAGGAATACATTCATATTTCACACATTCATGGAGCCACTCGCCGCGAATCATAAAAAAAGCGTGTTATCCAGAAGCTCTGGACAACACGCTCGAATATTCTGGTGATTCTTTTCTCAAGTCCCCGGATTGGTAAGCGGATCGGCATTCGTTAATTCATTGACCTCTTCGAATGCGATTTGGCCGTTCTCTCCGATTGTCATTTCAAACACAATCCAGTAGATTTCACTGCCGGTGCCCTCCGGTACTGTATAGACCTGTGTCGGTTCAGTCACAGCGCCTCTGAACACTTCAATCCTGGCGCCGGATGCTCTCAATGTGCTGGTACCTGAGAAATGATGGACATAGAACTTGTAGGTTCCATTGATATCCCTGCGAATTGTTGTCGTTTCCGGTCCATAGGAGCTGACATCATCCAAATCCAGGTCAACAATGGTTTCACCTTCATGCTCATACTCCTTCTCCACGTACCAGGTATGGAATCGTCCGCCATCCAATGTTGGCCCAAGAAGATGGGAATCAAGATCATGGGGATCTTTTCCCCATGTCAATACAATTCTCGTCTCCGAAGCATTAGGTACTCCGATTGCGGTTTGATCCTCATCTGTGTTTTTCACATTAACAGCTGCTACCCCGATCAAATACGTTTTAATATATCCGGTTCCTTCTCCCCCCAGCTCACCTGTATAGATGCCTGGCTGCAGGTATATGAAATAATTACCGTAAGCATCCGTTGTTGCAGTGCCGGCAATGTCGCCATCCGTCTTGTCCAGGCCCTTGCGGAAAATAATATCAAGTCCTGCAACCGATTCTCCGGCAACATTCTTGATATGTCCGCCAAAGCCGGTCAATTTGACCGAATCGCTCTGACTTCCCGCAAATCTTGTTTTATCCGCATTGGATTCCACTGTGATATACAAGGTCGAGCCATAGCTGTCCACCGGATCAAACGTGAATTGTCCTTCAGTGTACTGCAAATTGTTCAGCTCATAATCCGTACCATTCAATACAGCCGTTACGGCAAAATCAGCCGCAGTCTCATCAGCCACATCACCGTTAAAATCAACATTGATGGTTCCGTTCGTTACATGAATGGATGAAAGGGTTGGATAAGCCTCTCCGGGTTTATAAACAGAGACCGTGACCGGCACCTGAATATGAAAGTCGCCGTAATCGGCTTTAATATAGGTGATTCCGTCGCTAACAGCTTTAACATCCCCATAAACCACCTGCGCCACAGAAGGATCGTCGCTGCTCCACCCTGCGAAGGAGGTGATGTCTTTATTTCCGTCATTTTTAACGCCGGTTAATACGATTTGACGGGTTGCTCCCACAGCAGAAAGGGAAAACTCCGCTGGCGTGTATGTGGTGCTGATGACCGTCGGGTCTGCTTCAATGACAGGCTTGCCGGATAGTCCGTCGAAGCTTATGCCGTCCACATTCAATTGTGCCGACTGGACCGAACCTTGTCCGGTAAAGGAAACAATCGCATCCGCGATCAAGTGCGAAACTGTCGAGCCTTCTGCCAGATGGAAAGAAGTATTCAAAGCCTGCTCGAATACATTCAAGTCGCCGACAGTGGATCCGGCAGCAAGAGTAATGGCAATTTGCTCCGCATGAACCATGACCGAATCAAACGCTCCATTCAACGTAACTGCGGCATTATGAGGAATGGATCTGCTGATGTCCACTGGGCCGATATCGCCTACAGCTGCTGTCGTTTCAAGAATAGCGCCGGAATCAAGCTGGATTTGTTGTACGTTTGTTCCATCCTCAAGCACAAGACGGATGCTTCCGTCACTCTTATTCACGAAGACAGTAGCCAGAATCGAGTTGGCTACATGAATACTATTCGGGCCGCCGCCTTCAACCCAGGTGTTGCCTGTTACTGTGACATGGTCAAGCGTAACATTGCCGCTGCCGATATCGCCAAGAAGCCAAAGATCCCCGTCAACGGTTGTGTTCTTCAAGACCACATCCTGCGAGCTGATTGTGACATCGCCGGTAACATTGCCCAGTGAATATTCACCTGGTGCTGTAATGTCCATCGCTGCCGGTTCGTCACCGTCATCGTCACCGTCTTGGTCGCCGCCGTTATCACCGCCCTGGTCGCCGCCCTGGTCGCCGCCGTTATCGCTGTCATCGTCTTTGTCCCCGCCATTGTCCCCTCCGTTGTTGCTGCCGTCAGGTTTTCCGTCATTGCCGCTGCCGGGGCCCCAATAAACAAAACCGGAGTCGTCTTTGACTTTGGGTGGCGCAGTTTCGTCCGTTGTTGTGTCCTCAGGCTTATCCGGGTTCAAAAGCAGAGCTTTGTCCGCGTAAGCCGCTTTATTCACGATAAACTCGAAAGCCAGCCGCGCCAATGCCTGACGGTCGGCAATACCCGAAGGGTTAAAGCGGAACGAGCCATCCTTGCCCGCAATCCCCTTAATGAATCCGATCTGATAAGCAAAGGACACCGAGGCTTGAGCCCAGTCCGACACCTTGGCCAGATCTGACAGGCTCTCATCCAGCTTCAATGATTTGGCAGCTGTCTCCCAGCCGAAAGCACGGATAAAGAAGACCGCCAGTTCCTCTCTGGTTACTGTTTTGTCTGGAGAAAAAGAAGTGGCGGAGGTCCCCTGGGAAATCCCCGAGTTCACCAGTGCTCCCACATAACCGGCATACCATTTGGATGCTGCGACATCCTTGAATCCTGCAGCTGCCGCTGCATCCTCCTCCAGGTTCAGCGACAGCGACAAAATCTTTGCCAGCTGCGCCCTTGTGACAGAATCGGCGGGCTTGAAGGTTCCATCACTAAAGCCGGAGATGATCCCCCTGTTAACCAATTCGGTGATCTCGGCTTTTGCATAAGACTGATTGATATCTGATAGTGTCCCGCCGCCGGATTCAGCGGCAGCAAATGCATAATGAGTGGAAATGATAGACAGGATCATAGCGTAAACAAGCACAGCGGAAATTTTCTTATGTAATAATCTTAGTCCCAATTTCATTCTCTCCCTTTATTTCTATCTGGTTGTTGGATTGTAAAATGCCCCGCTAACTAACTCTGACTAGACTTCAGAAACCACCCCTTATAGCAAATTAGTTAGAAGTAGAGCGTTTTCAATAGGCTAATATTACCATGTATGATGTTATTTCCAACACGATTCTTGCATATTTTAGATGAAATTTAGAATACTATGTCGATATACCCAATTTTATAGTGTCTTACAGCCTATGCCTCCGGCAAAGAAAGACGAATGAGAACTTGTACAGCGTCGGAAGCGGGATACCAGCCGGGGCTTTATCGGGCCAGCCTGAAGTCAAATTCGGCGTATTGCAGAGGACCGCCACTGAAGCAAATGAAAATCAATCCTGATTCCATCTGAATGGACCACTGCAGCTGCCGCATAGCTTGTGAAATACCAAAGAAGCCCGTTGGCAGCCCGAGCTTCTTTATGTATATATAGGGACAAACGATACGTCCAGATTATTGCAGCGATTTCAGAAACCGCTCCACGCCCGGAAGCCCATCCTGCTCCAGCACATGAAGAAGCTGCGTCCCAATGATGGCAATGTCGCATTTCCCCTGCAGGAAAGCCACATCTGCGGCGCTCTGAATGCCGAAGCCGACAGCGATTGGCGTCTTCGCATAGCCGTTGACCCGCGACAGGAAGTGATCGGTTTCCCCGCCAAAGGATGTCTTCGAGCCGGTAACACCCTTGCGCGCCGCGCAGTACAGGAAGCCTCCCGTCTGCTCCGACAGATAGCGCAGGCGGTCAGCCGATGTGTAAGGCGTTGCGATCAGAACAGGCTCCACGGCATGTTCGCGGCAGGCCTCCAGGAAGGATCCGCTTTCCTCCGGGCAGGCATCGGGCACGATCAGACCGCGAATGCCCATATCCGCACATTCCTGCACAAATGCCTGCGTGCCGTATTGAATCACGATATTATAGTAGGTCATGATCAGGAAGGAGATATCCGGGAAATCCGCCGCCACGCGCCGGGCAAAGTCCATGCACTGCCGGGTCGTCGTGCCGCTTGCCAGTGAGGCCTGATTGGCTTTGAGGAATACGGGACCGTCGGCGATCGGCTCCGAGAAGGGCAGCTGAAGCTCGACCAGATCCACGCCGCTCTCATGGAACAAACGGATCATTTCGTAATTGGCGTCAAAATCGGGATAGCCCAGAATTTGATGGGTCATCAGCTGGATTCCCTTGTCAGCGCGCCCCTGGATGATCCGTTCAGCAAGACTGGTCTTCAAGGCCGCTGCTTTTCCGCTTGATAAAAGCTTTCCATTCTTCATCCTGCAATCCCTCCGCTATGTTAAAGATGTCCTTGTCGCCTCGTCCGGACATATTGATGATGAAGATGTCCGATTTCGAGGTTTCGGCAATATCCCGGAATGCCCCGGCAAAAGCATGGGTCGACTCCAGTGCCGGAATCAGCCCCTCCGTCTTCATAACCAGCTGCAGCGCCTCCACCACTTCCGCATCGGTCGCAGCCGTGAAGCGCACGCGCCCCTTCTCGGATAAATCAGCCAGAATCGGCGAGACCCCGACATAATCAAGGCCAGCGGCAATGCTGTACGTATCGTTCATTTGGCCGTCTCCATTTTGCAGAAACATTGTCTTATAGCCCTGCGCAATCCCGGATTTTCCTTCGCCGTAAGCAATCCGGGCAGCGTGTTGGCCCGATTCCTTGCCTTGGCCCCCGGCCTCCACACCGACAAGCTTCACTTCATCATGAGGGAAAAAAGCCTGAAATACCCCCAGCGCATTGGAGCCGCCGCCTACACATGCATACACACGGTCCGGCAGCCGCCCCGCTGAGCGCAGGATTTGCTCCTTCGCCTCAATGCCGATGATCGATTGAAAGAAAGCGACAATAGCGGGAAACGGATGAGCCCCCGATGCAGTGCCCAGTACATAATGGGTCGTCTCAAAGCTTGATACCCAATCCCGCAGCGTCTCATTAATGGCATCCTTCAAGGTCCGGGAGCCATAATCGACACCCACCACCTCGGCTCCCAGCCGCTTCATCCAGAAGACGTTGGCATACTGACGCTCCATATCCTCGCGCCCCATATAGATGGTTGCGGACAAGCCCAGCTTCGCCGCAACCGTTGCCGTCGCCACCCCGTGCTGTCCCGCTCCCGTCTCCGCAATGATGCGCGTCTTGCCCATGCGCTTGGCCAGCAGGGCCTGACCGAGCGCATTGTTGAGCTTATGCGCCCCGGTATGATTCAGGTCCTCCCGCTTGATATAGATCTTCGCCCGGCCAAAATGCGCGCTCAGCCTGTCCGCATAGGTCAGCGGCGTTGGCCGTCCGGAGTAATCGGCCAGAAGCGCGCAGTACTCCTGCCAGAAAGCCTCGTCATGCCGGATCTGTTCAAAATGCCGGTTGATCTCCGCGAAGGCCGGAACCAGTATTTCCGGGATGAACGATCCGCCATAGGAACCGTAATAGCCGTTCTCCGTGAACAGAGAATTGGCCGCTTCGGGTATAGAACCCGCTGCATGCTTCATCATTTGAATTCATTTCCCCTTCCTGCTTCCTGTGCTCAATGCTTGTGATGAAACTCCATAACGGCTCTTGCCGTCGCTGCGTCCGTCACCAGAATATCGATCCATTTGCCGCGCAGCACAGCTGTAATCGCTTCGACCTTGCTCATGCCCCCGGCAATCGCAATAACATTGGGAATGCCTCTTAGCTCGCCGGCAGACAGTCCGATGAACCGGCCTCTCCCGGGAAACAACATCTCCTGTCCATCTCCATCCAGAAAAGAACCGCACAGGTTTGCCGCCGCACCACTATTCCGCAGCTCTGTCATGTCTTCCGCGCTGAAGCTGCCCGAGGTGACCATGGTTGCCTGCCTGCCCACTTCGCCAATGCTGACAACCGCGACACGGGAGCGCCGCGCAAGCTGGAGCACCTTGTCGATTTCCGGTTCCTGCCGCAGGAGCCGGCCTGTCGCTTCATTGGCCACAACAGCGGGTGCATGCATAATCCAGTATTTGGACTTCAGCTTCCCCGCAAAAGCCATCGTGTTCGAGCTGGCATGCCATGAAGCGCCTGCCGGACCCCAACCGCCGACGAGAGGCACAAACTGCAGTTCCTCACGCGCAAAATAATCCATCTCCTCCGCAGCGCTTGCAACCGTTCTGCCAGCCATCACGCCGACGATATCGCCGTCCTTCAGCACCGACTCCATCAAGGCAGCGCTTGTTCGGCCAAGCTGCGCATACAGCTTATCCCCTTCCGCTTCCGCCGAATCGACAATGAGCGCATCGTGGATACCGAAGGTTTCGATAAAAGCCCGCTCAAGCTCCTGCTCCGTTGAGAAGGGGTTGTTGATGGAGATGCGCACAATACCTTCATTCCTGGCAGCCGTCAGCATCCTGCTGACATGCGGACGCGAAATACCAAGCCGTTTGGCGATTTCCTGCTGGTTCAAGCCATCCTCATAATAGAGCTGACATATCTTCACCAGCAGCCGAAAACGTTCATGATTGATCTCCGACATTTGTCTTCGATGCCTCCTGATTGAATGCTGTGTACATTTGTTCATGTAATACACTTATGTACATGCAAGTATACCGCTGTATCCGCCGGTTGTAAACCCGGACATTAAGCAAGAAAAAACCTTGCCTCCTCTCAGTGACCGTGTTGAGTTTTCTCATCCCTGAAACCTGACAGGCATTATAGGGCCAGTTACGTTTGCATGTTTTAAGGACAAAAAACAGCCTCGAGAACCCCTTTATCAGAAGAAAAAGGGGTTCCTGAGGCTATTCTTGGGGACGTTATGGCAGAAGAATGATTAAACAAACACCAACCATCCGAATTTGCCCGGCATATGAAAATTCACTTTGCCCGTCGGCTGCCATGCGCTGAACTCACGTACGCCATCCGGCTTGTCGTCAATCCGGTAAAAGTTCACCCGCCATTTCATTCCGGCAGCTATCGGCCGCTTGAAATTCCGCATCGGAATATGGATATCATAGAGCGTCCATCCGCCCTCCTGGGTCCTCACACTATTCACCAAGCCATCGAAATGCCATTCCGTGCGGGCCTCAATCTTACCCTTCAGATCATTGGTGATATAAGCATCGAAGACAATATTATGCGGGCTGACTTCCAGCTCCAGATATTCCTTGCCGTCCCCCTCCTCGTCGATAAACACTTCCACCACGTCCTGCTCATATAACGGCTCATCATGCTGCGTGAAGTCGGAAACCACATAATCATCCTGACTTGTGAAGCGTATGTACAGCCCCTCAGCGTTCCAGTGCATCTGCACATAAGTAAGTGCCTGGGGAACCCCGCCTGATACGACATCCGACAGCGCAATCCGCTCTATCTTCTCCCAAACCACCCCGGATTCTCCGAGCTCCTGACAGCTGTACGAATTTTGCGTTTCCATTATTCATGCCCCTCTCCTTGGTTGATTTCCAATTCAGTTGATCCCATCATGCCAGATCGCGCGCCTGGCTGTAAATGATAAATTTCTCCTCGTGTGCCCCTTGAGTCGGATAGGGTCCCCGACTTAAGCCCAGCATGAAAAACCGCCGCAGGACTGTTTTAGACATTCCGGCGGGGAGCTACAATAAAGCTATCGAAAGAAGAGAATCTTAAATCGCCTTTAAAATAAGAAAGGAGTTTGTCACACATGAACAAACTATATCTCTCCAGAACAGATCGGAAGCTTGCCGGATTATGCGGGGGCCTTGGCCAATATTTGCGCATTGACCCCACGATTCTCAGAGTCATCCTGGTTGCGGCGGCATGCTTCAGCGTCGGCACCATCTTCCTGATCTATCTGCTCGCGAGCTTTATCATTCCAAAAGAGCCCGAGAATCCGATCATGAACATGAACCACTTTCATTACAATCCATACAACTAAGCAGAGGCGATCGGCAAGAACACCGGATTTCAAAACCAAACATGATAAGGGAGTGTATGAACAATGGGAGTTTTAAACAGACTATTTGATATGACAAAAGCAGCAGCGAATGAGCTGATGGATAAGCTGGAAGAGCCGGGCATGATGCTGAATCATTACGTACGCAATATGCAAAGTGAAATCGACGGCCTGCAGGCAGAGCTTCACAAGCAGGAGGCTGCGGTCCGCGTGCATGGACAGCAGGCGGAAGAGGCCGGCCGGATTGCGGACATGTATGATGCGAAGGCGCTTGAAGCGATGACGAACGGTTATGAGACGGCAGCCCGCGAAGCCCTTTCGGCAAAGCTGCATTATACGGAGAAGTCACATGAGGCCGCAGCGTGGCAGGAAAATGCGAAGGTCCGGATTGCCGAGCTGAAACCGCGGCTGGAAGATGCCAAGGCTGAGCTGAAAGTCATGCAGAAGAAACGCGACGATCTGGTTGCCCGCATGCAGCAAACGCAGGCCAAATCCCATACATCCACGCCAAGCTTCAGCAATGGCTTCGAGGAAGGCACCGCTGCGCGCGGCTTTCAGCGGATGGAAGACAAAATCAATCAATGGGAAGCTTATTCCCAGGTGAAAAAAACACCTTACGGCTATGCCGGAGCAGCAGGCGCCGCAGGTTCATATCCTTCGGAATCCGAGGAACAGTCGACGAAGGATTCACTCATCAATGAGCAGCTGGAGCAGCTTCGCAAGAGAACGCAGGCTTGACGAATCGTCCTCTTGAAAACGCCTAAGACCCCGAGGCGTGCATACTCCGCTATAATTGCAGTTATAGCGATCATATAGAAGCGGTAAGGAAACAGCCTCCCCCGGAGAAGCACAGCAGTCATCGTGCACCTCCGAAGGGAGGCTTCGTGCATGTTACGCATGCATAAAGTGTAGCAACATCCCATCACAGCATGTAAAATAGAAGAACCAGCGTAAGCGGTTAATCAATCTATCATCTTGCGGGTACCAAAACACGCGAACGGGGGAACTGTTGTCTTATGATCGGGGAGGTCGAGTATGACATGAATATCATCTATAAACGAAGCTTCATCTCGGTTTACAGCAGCATGATGTACCGAATGAACACCACCATCATTGAAACACATGATCTGGTGCTGCTCGTTGACCCTGGCTATCTGCCCTCCGAAATTCAGGCGCTGCGCCATCATATTGATGAAATCAGGGATTCCCGGCCGCTTTACCTGCTTTTCACCCACTCCGACTTTGACCACATCGCCGGATATGGAGCCTTCACGGATGCCATTACGATCGCCGGACAAGCCTTTGCCGAGCAAACCGATCAGGAACAGGCGATCCGGGATGTCCAGCTTTATGACGATGAAGCTTATTTGGACCGGCCTTATGAACTGCTTTACCCTCCTGTTGATTATGTCATCCGCGAAGAAGGTCAAACTCTGCATATCGGCAATACCCAATTAACCTTCTACATCGCACACGGTCATAATCCGGACGGCATCCTGACCGTTGTTGAACCGCTGGGACTGCTTATCGCCGGAGACTATGCCTCTGACATCGAGTTCCCTTTTGTCTATTACAGCTTCCCCGAGTACCGCGAGACCTTGAACACCATGCAGCGTCTGGTTGCGGGCGGATCGGTCCGCGTCATGATTCCGGGTCACGGCTCCGTGACGGAGAAACAGGCCGAGATGGAGCGGCGCGTGAAAGCTTCCCTCGCCTATCTGGATCTGGCTGAAGCAGAGGCGGTTTCCGGCAGCCGGCAGCCTTTTGAACGGTTTGTGGAACGGCAAGGCTACCGCTATTCCTTAAGTCTGACCCGCCGGCATGAGAACAACATCAAGCTGCTGCGCGAGTGACCGGCGGCAGGCTGCCTCTTTCAGCCGCTTGTTTAAACGAGACAAAACAAAAAGAAACTTGCTCGCCGTCCTTTTGACGTAGCAGCAAGTTTCTTTTCTTGAAATATAAGCAAAGTAAAAGGAATCTTCTACTTTCTTAGATTCTAAAAAGAAACGGCTGTTCCCGTCTTTTGACGGAGCAGCCGTTTCTTCCCCCGGAAGTTGTAGCAAAGTATCATGGAACCCCTATTTGAGCTTCATACACCGGGCTTTTGGTCCCTTTATGACGGCTCGAAGCCTTCCTCTTGCAAATACTGCTCCGCTTCATCGTAGGTTTCAAAAACCATTTCAAGATTCAGTCCGGCATAGACATACCACAGATCGTCCTCCAGCCTCAGATCCAGAGTTTGATCATCCGGCCCCTTCCAGCTGCCCGCCTGCCCGCTTTCTTGGCTTGCCGCAGCCTGCTTCCTTCGGCTTTTGGGCTGCGGCGCCTGCGGCACTTTCATGGACATCGAATGGATCGACTCGTCTATCAGGGAGCGCAGCTCCTCCGCCGAGCTCTCGCGGATATTCGCGAAGCCCCGTTCATCGGTCTCATAACCCCTTAGCAGTCCCGCATAAACAAACCCGTTGCCGCCCGGATGCAGATGATAAACAACGATCTTCTTGTCATGGACGCTTTCTTCAAAGTGGAAATTCACACGTCCCAGCGAGACGTTTTTTCGCTCCAGCTGGGGAAAGGATTCAATTATCGCAAGCTTTTCTTCAAAACTAAGCATTCCATTACAGCCTCCAGGATCACGGTTCAATTTTGCTTGTAAGTATAACACAGAGCCGCGTTCCTACGAAAGCCTGCATGGCGCTCCTGCTGCTTGAGTTGCAGTTCTTATTCCCTCATCCGGCCCCGGGCAGCCTCCGCATTTTTTCCGCACCGCAAGCAGCTCCCCGCACGCGGTGTGGCATTGCATGACGGCTGTCCAACCACTTCACCGGAATGACCCATGGATGCAGGCCCTTCATACACGGTGGCAATAATGGCGCAGCTTACCGTTTATCCCGGCTGACGACGTCCAAGGGACACTCAGCTCCACGTGTCCTTGACGCTGGTAGCCATGTGCGGTCACCTGCGGACGCTTCATGGAACCAGCAGCACTTTGGACACATGGCCGGGTTGGTTCAAGAGGGTTTCGTACCACTTGGCCCCTTCGCCAAGAGGCGCTTCGACAACGCCGTCCGCAAGACCCATCCGTCCCTCATGCACCCAGCTCAGAGCTGTGCGAAAATTAAGCTGCGAATAAGCAAAAGACCCTGTCAGCGAAATTTCGCTGCGGATCGCCACATTCACCGGCAGCATCGATTCGTCCTCATGCAGGCCTGTAAACACAACCCGTCCGCCCGATGCGCATGCGAGCAGGCACTGCCTGCGCGTCAATCCCGCTCCTACCGCATCAATGGCTGTATCGACGCCTGCTCCGCCTGTAAGACGCTTGACCTCTTCCAGCGTATCGGTCTGCGACGGGCAGATCAGGTGCGCTGCCCCAAGCTTGCGCGCAATCGCCAAACGTTCCTCGTTCATATCAACGGCGATAATCTCTCTTGCGCCGTATTGGAGCACGGCTTGCAGGGTAAGCAGGCCGATCGGCCCCATGCCCAGAATCAGCACCGTCGATGCCGGCTTCGCATCGGCCAGCTCTGCGGCCCTGACCGCGCATGCGGCGGGCTCGACCATAGCCGCCTGCTGAAGGCTCATTCCGCCAGGCAGCGCATGGAGGAAAGCAGCCGGAATTTTCACATATTCCGCATTGCTCCCCGGAAGCGCGGCGGACAACAGCTTGCGCGACACACACAGCTGCTGCCTGCCGCTCAGGCATTTCCCGCACTGTCCGCAGGTGACTAGCGGGTTCGCCGTTACACGCTGGCCCACAGCCCAATGACCGGATGCCTCAACCCGGCTGCCCAGCGAGGCGATGGTGCCGGAAAATTCATGGCCGAATATGACGGGAGGCTTGCGGAGCGAGTTTTTGCCCAGATACCCGCTTAGCTCCGAACCGCAAATACCCGAAAAGGCAACCCGGATCAAGACCTCGTCCTCACCGGCCACGGGCTCTTCCGTTTCTCTCATATTCATCAATCGGGGACCTTCATAGATAAGTGCTTGCATTCGATTATCTCCTTCCTTCGAGCAATCCGTATCAACATCCCGTTCAATATTTAAAGTATGCGTGAGTATGCCCAATAAACAACAGGGTTACAAGCTCATTTTCGTATTCGCCGGTCAAAACGTGACAGACAACCCGCCGTCTACCGGCAGGACCGCACCGCATATGTACGAGGCGTCCTCCGACGCGAGAAAAGCTATGACTCCGGCGGCTTCCTCCGGCTGCCCGGAACGTCTTTGGATGATTTTGCCGCGTGCGGCATAAATGGATTGGAACCATTCCGTCTCATGCTCCTTAACCCCATCCACGACCGACATCGGCGTGTCAATGAAACCAAGCGCGACACCGTTCACGCGGATGCCCTCGTCCATCAGTTCAAGCGCCGTGCTGCGGGTTAATTGGTCCATCGCGATCTTGGCGGCATTGTAGTGCGACGATTCCTCAAGCGCACGGGCGCCATTGATGGAAGAGACATTGATGATGCGGCCCTGAATACGGTTGGCTATCATCAGCTGGGCCGCTGCCTGCGTGCAGAAATAGGTGCCGTCTACGATAATGTCGAACACCTTGCGCCAGGCGGCCCGGTCTGCGCCAAGAAAACGGATTGGCTGAAACGCCGCTGCATTGTTCACCAGAATATCCAGCCTGCCGTAGGATCGCTCCACATGGGTAAAGATGCCGCTCACCGACAGCTCATCCGAGACGTCTCCGGCGGTATATTCCACTGCGAACCCCTGCTCCGTCAAAGTCCGGGCGGCCGCTTCGCCAAGATCAGCGCGCCTGCCCGTAATAACAACCTTTGCCCCTTCGGAAGCAAGCCGGCTGGCCGTGGCGTATCCGACTCCAGTCGCTCCTCCCGTTACGAGCGCAACCTGGCCTTCAAATCTGCGCATATTCGCCATCGCCCTTGTCGCCTCCCTTACTTCACACGGTATTTCTCGACAACCGCTTCATCCACCGTAACGCCAAGCCCCGGAAGCTTCGGTACCTGCACATAACCGTCTTTGAAGACAATCGGCTCCGCAACCAGCTCCCTCGAAAGCGGAGAGGTGGACACCGTGTGCTCAATCATGAAGCCATTGGGTATCGAAGCTGCAAAATGCGTGCTTGCCGCGACCAGAATTCCTGTCTTGAATGCATGCGGAACGACTTTCTTGTGACGCTCATGCGCCATATAGGCAATGCGTTTGCCTTCCGTCAGACCGCCGCAGCGTCCGAGGTCCGGCTGAACGATATCCAGATGCCCGTCCTCTATCAGCCGGCGGAAGGCGGCAACGCCGCTCTCCTGCTCGCCGCCGGCAATATGCAAATGAGTGCGGTCCGACAGCGCCCGGTAGCCCGCGATATCCTCGGGGTGAAGCGGCTCCTCCAGCCAATACACGCCGTATTTCTCATAGATTTCGGCCATCTTCAGCGCACCCTTCAAATCCCAGGCAAGCCCCGCGTCGATCATGATATCAATATCATCGCCTACAGCTTCGCGGATGGAGCGGATCTGCTGCTCGTCGAATTTGGCATCGCGGCCGATCGGCCCCCAGCCAAACTTCATCGCCCGGTAGCCTTGAGAGACAAACTGGTCGGCGAGACTGACAGCTTCCCCGATCGTGTCCGGCATCAGCGAGCTGGCATAGGCTTTGAGCTGTGAGCGGTACGTGCCGCCAAGCATCTCGGAGACCGGTCGGCCCGCGTGCTTGCCCATAATATCCCATAGCGCCATATCAATGCCGCTCATCGCATGAATAGCCGGTCCGCTGCGGCCAAAATAAATCGTTCCCCGGTACATTTTATCCCAGAGCCGGTCGATTTCCAGCGGGTTCTCCCCGATAAGCAGTGATTTCAAGCCCGTTGCAATCGAATGAGAAGGCGGAGCGTCAATTGCCGCTTTCGCTACGAGTGGAACAGAGTCAACCTCGCCCAGTCCCGTTATACCCTCATCCGTGTGGATACGGATCATTAATGTATCCTGTGTGCCGTCGCATTTGCTTGCGTCCAGATCAGGAATTCTCAAATAAATGGATTCAACCTCTGTAATTTTCATGGATGCTCACCGCGCTTCCTTATTTGGGATGGATGACTGGCTGTAAATATCAAGAGATAAATTATTGATTACGGATTAACTATTAATGCCCTTACCTGTTTGGCGGATTAATCTTATGACCCTGACCAGATGTTAATCTGCTTGCATAGAACATTTTTATCCATTGTTATTATATTAAGTCCTCTATTTAAATATTGTCAACAATATTTAGTTAACTACATTTGCGGCGTTGTTGACAATTTTCAACCTCGTGATTTTTTCCCGGTTTCGAAGTATACTACATGTTATCCGATCATTTTGTTGAAAATTAGAAGGGAATTTACTGACATGGCTGAATTCACGTTCAAACAGCAAGCCAATACCTCATTGCGGGAAAAAGTGACCAACGACCTGCGGGAAGCGATCCTGAACGGGCATCTTCAGCCCGGCGCGCGAATCAAGGAGATGGATATTGCCGAGCAGATGGGCGTCAGCCGCGGTCCTATACGTGAAGCGATCCGGCAGCTAGAGCGGGAAGGGCTGCTGATTTCTTTTCCTTATAAAGAAACCGTCGTCGCCGATCTGGATGCCGAAGAGGTTCAAAATATTTTGATTCCCATCCGCTTCCATATTGAATCGTTCGTCGTCCGGCGCTATCTGGATAAAATGGATGATGCCTTCTTTGCGAAACTGGAGGAGATCATTGGCGAGATGCGCGATGCTGTGGAACAAGGCAAGAATTCCCGGCTCGTGGATTTGGATCTGCTTTTCCACCAGACCATTCTCGACATGGCGACAGAACGTACCGTAATGCTGACCTGGCAGAGCATCGTCAACCAGATCCGCCTGCATTTTTCCAAGAATCTTCCTTTTTATGAATTGAGTCATATCGAAAGCGATCATCAAGCCCTTCTGGATGCTTTCAGAACCAAAGATCCCGAGCAAATCCAGCAGGCGGTCCTCAAGCATCTGGAGGGCGACGAAAATTTGCTTTGTTTTACGAAGTGAAATGGCCCAAGATTGGCTGACTGTGTAGTCTTCTGCTAACCGTTTCTTCCTCTTTGCAGCAATGAATGCTGGATTTTTCTCAGGAGAGTTAACTCATGTATTTATGCAAATCAAAATCAACCTTGAATATAGACCATCTATGATGCGAATAATCAAAAAGAACCTCCAACCCATCTATACGATGGAGCTGGAGGCTCTTGGTGCTGCCCTTGAAGCGAAAAAGGGGGAGCATTCGCAGATTCCCGGGTCGGAACGCCGCTTTCACTGGCTTATAGCCTGCATCGAAACAGCAGCCATGCAAGAACCGGTTACCCGTTCCCGCCCGGTGTCATGTTCTCGTACAGAAAATCAACCAAATGGACGGCCTGCATTTCCTTGTCCAATCCACTTTTGCTGATACCCAGCTTCATCTGCAGGAGGCAGCCGGGATTGCTCGTGATCATGTAGCCGGCGCTTGTATTCTTCGCATGCTCCATTTTGTGGTCCAGAATTTGATTGGCCATATCCGGCTGCGTCAAATTGTATATGCCCGCCGAACCGCAGCAGCGGTCCGACTCCACCATTTCCACAAACTGCGCGCCATCCACGCTGCGCATCAGCTTGCGCGGGGCGTCGGAGGATTTCATGACATTGCGCATGTGGCAGGAGTCCTGATAGGTGATGCGGGCAGACTCATCCTCTTTCAGCTCGAACTTCGGCAATCGGCCGTGCTCGACAATGAGGCGCGCGACATCCACCGAGTGCGATGCGAACCAGGCCGCATCCTCCTTCCACTGCGGATCATGATGCAGCAGATGGTCGTACTCGCAGAGCAGCGCCCCGCAGCCTCCGGCGTTGGACACAATCCACTCCACGCCCGCCTCGCGGAATACGCGGATATTGGTCATCGCCAGCTTCTGCGCGCCGCCAGCCTCGCCGCTGTGGGCATGGAGCGCCCCGCAGCAGGTCTGCTCGTCAGGAATGACAACCTCGAATCCTGCCTCCGTCAGAAGCCGTACTGTGTTCACATTCGTCTTTGTGAACATAACGTCCATGATGCAGCCCCGGAAGAGTCCGACGGTTGCGATCCGCTCGCCCTTGGCTGGGTGGCGGACGCCAATTTCCTTGACGACTCCGGCGCTTGAGGCTTCAGGCAATATGTTCTCCATATTCTTCATATGGTCGGGGAACATGTTCATCACTCCGGTGCTGCGCGTCAGCTTCTGCAGGCCTGACTTCTGATAGACCTTCAGTGCGCCGCCAAGCAGCCGCATCCGGCGGGGATGCGGGAACAAGCCTTCGAATGCCAGCTTGCGCGCCGACTTCACCCACCAGCGGTGACGGACCGTATGGTCCTCCACGGCATCGCGTGTCTGCTCGATCAGCTGCCCGTATTTTACGCCGGCCGGACAAGCCGGCTCGCAGGCGCGGCAGCCCAGACAATGATCCATTTGGGTCTCAAAAGCATGATCCGGCTCCATGACGCCGTCCACTACGGCCTTCATCAGAGCAATCCGGCCGCGCGGCGATTCCGCTTCAAGCCCCGTCTCCCTGAAAGTGGGACAGGCAGGAAGACAGAAGCCGCAGCGCATGCAATTCATCAATTCATCGTAATCTAGCTTCTTCTGCAGGGATTCAACAAGGGAAACGGTCATTCCCGGTTCCGTCAGCTGCTTAGCCATGCTCGATCACCACCCGTTTACGCGCCGCTTTGGCGAACATTTTGCCCGGATTCAACAGTCCATCCGGATCGAAAACCTGCTTGATGCCGCTCATGACGGTCATTCCCACGGAACCGACCTTCCACTCCAGGAACGGCGCCTTGACCAGTCCTACTCCATGCTCCCCGGTTATGGTGCCGCCGAGGCGGATCGCCGCTTCGAAGATATCCTCGAAGGCCGCTTCCACGCGGTGGATCTCATCCTGATCGCGCGCGTCCGTCGTCGCCGTAGGGTGCAAATTGCCGTCGCCTGCGTGGCCAAATGTGCAGATCTGAACCTTATGCTTCTCGGCAATCCTGTTAATTTCCAGCACCATATCGGCGATCCTGGAACGCGGCACAGTAGCGTCCTCCAGAATGGTCGTCGGGCGAAGACGGGCAAGGGCGGTGAAGGCGCTCCTTCTGGCCGTCAGCAGCTTCAGCGCCTGCTCTTCATTCGCCGCGATTTCCGTCCGGTCCGCATTCTCGGCGCGGCAAATCTCGGATATCCGCTGAATATCCCGCTCGACGGTCTCTTCGTCGCCATCCTGCTCGATCAGCAGAATCGCCTCCATATCCAGCGGCAGTCCCAGCTTGGCGAAATCGTCCACCACGCGGATCGTCGGACGGTCAAGAATCTCCAGGGTCGCCGGTATGATCCGGTTCTCGATGATGCTGGACACGGTCCGCGCCGCGTCGTAGATATCCTTGAACATCGCCAGCATCGTTTTCTTGTACTTGGGAGGCGGAATCAGCTTGAGCGTCGCCTCCGTAATGACGGCGAGCGTCCCTTCCGAGCCGACGAGCAGCTTCGTCAGATCATAGCCCGCCACATCCTTCATCAGCTTGCCGCCGGTGCGGATGATTTCGCCGCTCGGCAGAACCGCTTCCAGCCCCAGCACATAATCCTTGGTGGTGCCGTATTTCAGACCGCGGAGCCCCCCGGAATTCTCGGCTATATTGCCGCCGATAGTAGAGATTGCCATACTGCTTGGGTCCGGCGGATAAAACAGCCCCAGCCCCTCGATATGCGTGCTGAACTGCTTCGTATTCAGTCCCGGCTGCACAGTCGCCGTGAGATTCTGCAGGTCAACCTCCAGAATTTTGTTCATCCGGTGCATGACCATCACAACCCCGCCATTCACCGGCACGGTGCCGCCGCACAGATTGGTGCCCGAGCCGCGGCTGATCACCGGAATACGGTGGCGGCTCAGCACCTTGAGCGTCTCCGAAACATGCTCGGTGCTGGCCGGATAAATCACGCCATCCGGAAGCGATTGCAGCATCGGAGTGCCGTCGTACGAATGGGTGACGAGCGCTTCCTTGTCGTCCCTAACCCACTGGTCGCCCATGATGGCCTGCAGTTCCTTCTTGACTGCTTCAGCTAGCATTTAACCACAACCTCCCAAAAAACATTTAACAGCATTAAAATAATTGATCAGGTCATCTGATGACTTAATTACTCGAAAGTATACCATACCGGATCAAAAACGGGTACAATAATTTGTAAGCGCAGGTTTCGGAGGGCTCGTGCGTCCCTCTTCAGGAGAATTGAACGACACTTGAAGGGTCAAAGCGCGGATCAACGCCTGCTTATTATTTAAGAAGCAACGGGAAGGACTACATACAGGTGACAAATACAAGACCGCTGAAAAGCAGCGAATGGGTCATGAATGATCTGAAAGCGCAAATCGCCGCCGGAGAGTGGAAGCAAGGCGACAAGCTGCCTTCCGTCGTGGAGCTTGCCGCGTTGTTTGGCGTCGGCCGCTCTACCATCCGGGAGGCGCTCAGCGCGCTGAAGGCTGTGGGCATGCTCGATATCCGCCAAGGCGGCGGCACCTATATCAGGGCCGAGGCTCCTGAGCCGGCACCGCCTCCGGATAACGCTGCCGAATGGATGTCCCGCGCGGAATCTCTGCGCCATATCCTTGAGGTGCGCAAGGTGCTGGAATCCGGCTGCGCCGCTCTCGCCGCCAAGCACCGCTCGGAGAACCATCTGCAGCTTTTGCGGGAAACGCTTGAGGACATGAGAGAGCACTTGTCCGATGAACAGGCCGGCGAGCAGGCCGATGTCCGGTTTCATCTCCAAATTGCCGAGGCTGCGCAAAATCCGGTCCTGACCGACCTCGTCCGCTCCTTATCGGAGAAGCTGCATGACAGCATGAAGGATACGCGCGCTTTATGGTTTTATGCCGAGCTTCGCTCTGCGGAGCGGCTGCTTACCGAGCATACCGGCATCTATGAAGCGATTGCCAACCAGGACGAGCGCCTCGCCGCGCAGCTGATGGAATCTCATATCGCCAAGGTGGAACGGGTGCTGTATGAGAAGACCAATCGGTCCTGAGTATACCACGGCCAAGATTGCTGCCGCTTTTTTTGGGGTAAGTTATTACCATCACATACAGACAAGGTGGCGAACCCCCATGAACAAGAAGAAACCGGAGCATGAAATTACCAATCCTGACTATTATAATGCAACCTCCAATACAGAGGCAGGCATCAACACGCCGAGGGATCGCGAGGACATCGCGGTTACCGATATGATAAGCGAAGCCGTCGGGGAAATGGTCGATAACATTCAGCATAGCTTTGAGGGAAAGCCCCGGGTGGAGAAAGACAAACGGGAGCGGCAGGAATAAACAGACGCAGACTCCGCATTCCACAAGAAGAAGCGGCGATCTTTGGGGGCGCCGCCAGGTTTCTTCCCTCCAAAAATATAAGCAGCGTATAGTGGAAACCTGGCCTGTCTTATATTTTAAGAAGGAGCAGCGCCCATCCTCCGAAGGCACCGCATGCAGCAACGGGCCGTAAAGAGTAAAAGCTTCTCGAACACAAACAGCTCCAACCTCGACGGTTGAAGCTGTTTGTGTTATTTTCAGACCAATATTGCCCAATCTCTTGATTTCACCGCTCACCCGCGTTTTAAAGCGGATTGACGCGGACTGACGCCTGCTTGCCGCTGACCTGAATGCCGGTATCCTTCTTGCCGGAGGCAGCCAGATCCTTCAGCATCCGCTCAAGCAGCTCCTTGGCCTTGGGGCCTTCCTTCCCTTTCAGGCGGATAACCAGCTGCACAGCGTTCCCCGACGAGAGCAGCTTTTCGCTCTGGCGCAGCTTGGTATCGTAATCATGGTCCTCGATGGCCGCCGTCAGACGGATCTCCTTCAGCTTCGCCGGCTGATTTCTGGTGGACTCACGCTTGTCCGCAGCAGCTGCCTGCTTGGCCAATCCCCGGCTCATCAGCTTGCAGGGCGGCGGACTGCTCATCAGTGAGGTGCATACCAGATCCACCTTCAGCTTCCTGGCCATGGCCAGCGCTTCGCTCGTCGGCACAACTCCCAGATCCTCGCCCTTTAAGCCGGTGAGCTGAACTTCAGCCGCTTTGATTTTCTCATTCACAATCATGTACCCGGTCGCTCCTTCTCCATTTCAGCATCCTTATGACTATTATAGAATGGATCGGAAGCGGCCCGCAAATGATTACGGCGGTCTTGAATACACTCAGCTCCCCTTCCCCATTGGGGTTAAATCCGTATCCAGCGCGAATTCATCCTTGCCCGGATGGTCCACCGGATCGTAGAAATTATAATCATCCAGATAAGGCGAGTATGTTTTGACGTAGATTTTATTGGTTTTCACGCTGAACTGGAGCAGCCGGATATAGCCAAGTCCCCCTTTCAGGGCATTCTGGTAATCCGCCAATATCTGGTATACCTTCCGGTCAGGCACGCCATCCCCGTTATCGTCAATGGCATTAATCAGTTGTTTCGCAGCGTGATAGTGACCGGATAATACGGCAAATACATTCTTGTTCGGCTTTACAACCCGCTCATACACTTCATCCGCAAGCGGTGATCGGCTGCCGGAGATCTGCAAATATTCATGAAGATTGAGTATGGCCCTGCGTCCAGGATACCGCTTGATTACATCATCCATCCAGACGATCTCCGGCTCCCCGATCCCCCAGCCCATGTAAACCAGAATAAAATCGACGCCGCCTGCAGAAATCAGATCATAATGGCCGCGGTTATTCTGGTAGGAGCCGCTGAAGGCAGGCTGCTTCTTGAACCGGCGTTCGCCAAAATATCTCCGGTACTGCCGGTAATCGCCCTTGCGCTGCGACACGTCATGGTTACCGGCCAGTATGCCGTACGGAATGCCTGATTTCTCCAGGACTCTCATGTTCTTGTCGGCTTCAGCCCATTGTTTTTTTTTGCCGGCATCGTCGACGATGTCGCCGGTATGAATCACATATTTGATCTTCATGTCCTGCCGGTGACTCACGATCCAGTTAACGATACCTTTGTAGATGTATGGATAGCTCTCGGAATAATACTGGGTGTCGGACATCCATACAAAAGAGAAATCGTAAGGCTTCTGTTCCACGGCTTCCCGTGACATTGAAGAAGAATTTCGTGCATAAAAGTGAAAATGGGATGGCCAGCCCTCACTATGGCCCGCCAGTTCTCCGCCTGCCTCCGCATAGACGGCGTGCGTCAAAAGCCCGGCCAGCATACAGCAGATCAATAATGCCGAAAACCGTCTCTGTACTGTTATTAACCGCATAAACGATAAACCCTCCTTAATAAAGGGGTGTATGCTTTAGCTTTATCCATCCTCCCGGAAACTATTACTGTCCAGCTGTCCTATTCTTCCGGAGCGTAATGTTCTGCGGGCATAAAAATACCGTCCGGCAGCTACCGGACGGCAATCGCATATGGCGGTCATTTTAATCATAGACGACGGCTCCAGGAAGCCAGGAGATTATATCGTCGCTTTGCGCAGGAGCAGATAAGACGCAGCCGCGAATACAACGATGAAAGGAAGCATCCACAGGATATAGTCGACAGCGGTCTGGTTCCCCATCCACTCAAAGATGGCAGGATACCAGTTCAGATAATTGGCCAGAAACCCCAGCACGGTGCCCGCTACCAGCAGAATGCCTGAAACGATAAACATGCCGTTTTTCCCCGTACGCTTGTGTACCGCAGCAATCAGGATCCCCAGATAGTGCATGAACAACAAGATGACAAGCGGCACCGTTAATTGATTAATGAGCGGACCATCGGTGATATACGGCAGATGGAAGAAATTCAGATCGCTCCCCCAGTCGTCCGTCCATCCTTCCGCAAGACCAAGAAGAAACAGCATAATAGCGGATCCGACGCTAGAAAGAAGGATCATGGCCGAGGTTCCGAGAAAGTAATCCGTTCGGCTTACACTCATGCCAAGCGCGAACGGAAATGTCTGTGCCAGCGTAATAATACCGGCTACAAACATATAAATGTAAATGGAGGCAAGCCCACCGGTCTTGAGAGGTTCTTCAATAAAAATACTGATACCCAGATTGACTATGAAGCTGGAAAGCATGACCAGCCAAGGGACGATAAACCACGACCATTTATCCCTGCTGTGCATTTTCACAACGCTTGCGACTCGGTTCATCAGACTTCGACCGCCTTTCTTTGCGTTTTGCCATTCGTCAGATAGATAATCAGCTGCTGGAGAGATACGGGAGCAAGCTCAAGTCCCAATGCTTCTGCCTGCCTGCGTTCCCCGGAATCCCAATGGCCCATTACGGTTGCTGTGACCAGGTTGCCGAAAGGCTCCCGATGGATGACTTCCTTGCCGGCCGTGAAGGATTCAACAGCAGCTTTTGGCCCGGCCAAGGTGAATGCCCGGCCGCGCAGCGCCTCGGCATCCTCATCAATAATCAAGTTCCCGTTATCGATCACCATCACATGCTCCAGAATGCGGCTTACTTCATCGATGAGATGCGTGGACAGAATGACCGTCCGGGGATGCAGCGAATAATCTTCAATCAACCGGTCGTAAAACAGGCTGCGGGCCACCGCATCCAAGCCCAGGTAAGGCTCATCGAATATCGTGAGCGGCGCACGGCTTGCAAGACCGACAATAATGCCGACGGAGGAGAGCATCCCTCTGGAAAGCTTCTTCATTCTCCGTTTCAGCGGGAGCCGAAACTCCTCGGCAAGCGAAAGCGCATAGTTGTGATCCCAGTTGGGAAAGAAGGACGCAGATATATTCAGCACGTCGATAATACGGTAAACATCGGGATATTTCTGGCTTTCCTTGATAAAACAAATCTGGCTGAGGACGCGGTTATTCTCGTAAGGATCTTCCCCGAATACTTTAAGCTCCCCGCTTGTGGCGAACAGCTGGGCGGTGATCATATGCATGATCGTGGTCTTCCCGGCCCCGTTCCTGCCCAGGAGTCCGTAGATCTTCTCTTCGTCCATGGAGAAGCTGACATTATTGACTGCCTTCATATCTCCATAAGCCTTAACCAACCGGTTCAACTCGACTACTTTACCCATCATGCATTGTCCCCTTTCCGGATCATGTCCGTTAACTGTTCGGCCGTGATCCCAAGCTTCTTCGCTTCCCGGACCATTGTGACCACAAACTCTTCGAAAAATTGTTCCTTCCGCTTCTCAATCACTTTCGCACGAGCGCCCTCTGCCACAAACATGCCAATCCCCCGCTTCTTATACAAAATCCCATCGTCAACAAGCATATTCACACCTTTCGCCGCTGTTGCCGGATTTATCTGGTAAAAGGCGGCAAACTGGTTCGTCGAAAGAACCTGCGACTCCTCGGGCAGTACGCCCTCAATAATGTCATCTTCAATCCGTTCTGCGATCTGAACAAATATCGGCCGGCTGTCATCAATCAAAAATGCCATTTCCTTATCACCACCAAACTGGTTAACTACTCATGTAACTAACTATATAACTGAAAGATGATGCTGTCAACAGATTTTCAAAAAAATAGGCTGCTTCCGGTCTTTCACGCGGGTGCTATAAAATAATCTCCCCTTCCAGGCATGGCTTCACAGCGGATACAGGCCATAAAAAGAGAGGACAGCGATTAGCCCGCCGTCCTCTGCAATTAAAGAATATATCAGGATTTTCTCCTCATTTATGATTGGACATTTGACCACAAAAAAAGACCGGTAGATATCATGTCTGAACTGTGACCCGTAAGATGGACACTTTGAAAAAAGTGCCCCTCTTACGGGTCATTTTGTGTTTTAATCGAACTATATAACGACGAGCGAGGTATGGGATCATGGGAAAAGCTAGGGGAGCATCAAGAACCTTTACGGAACAAGAGATGAGGCAGCTGGAGTTAAATCCGAATGTACGCCGTGTATCGGACACCACCATCACGTACGCTCCAACATTTAAAACCGCTGCTGTTCAGGCCTATCTGGAGGGGCAGACGCCCATGGAAATCTTCTACGCAGCCGGTTTTAATATGGACGTCATCGGGCATGAGAAACCCAAAAAGTGTCTGTTACGTTGGCGACAGGTCTACGCCTCTCAGGGTGAAGCTGGCCTATTGGAGGAAAAGCGTGGAAAAGAAAGTACGGGGAGAACAACTGCCGGGGAATTATCGGTTGAAGAGAAACTCAGACGCGCGGAAGCCCGAATTAAGCTTCTTGAGGCCGAAAACGATCTTCTAAAAAAGCTCGAAGCGCTCGAAAGGCAAACCAATAAGGCCTTAACGTCTTCCGGGCGCTTTCAGATCATTAACCAAACCATTCGTAGGCATAGCTTGCGGCGTTTAACCCGCTTTCTGTGTCAGGCAGCTGAGGTCAGTACAAGTGGCTATTACCGCTGGTGCAGAGCCGAAGAAGAGCGTCAACTTCGAGAGGTTGTAGATGAATACGATGTGCAGCTTATTCAAACCCACTTTAACCAGCTCAATGGCAAAGCCGGTGCATTGGGGATTAAAATGCGGCTTGAACGACTTAACGGTGTTGTCATGAACCACAAGAAAATTCGTCGTTTGATGCGAAAATTCAAGCTAAGGGCCACGGTACGTCAAGCCAATCCTTATCGCAAAATGGCCAGAGCGACGCAAGAACACCGGACGTGCGAAAACCTTTTGAAACGGCAGTTTAATCCGGGCGAACCCGAAAAGGTGCTGCTCACAGACATTACCTATATGCGTTATGGTGGAGGCCAATGGGCGTATTTGTCCTGTGTGAAGGACGGAGCAACAAAACAGATCCTGGCGCATTGCTTATCTTCGACCTTGGAGCTTTCTATTGTGGAACGAACGCTGGAAAGATTGCAAACGCGATTGGATGGAACCCTCCACCCCGAAGCCATCCTTCACTCGGACCAGGGCATGCACTACACGCACCCTAAAATCCGCCACCTCATCCAGCAGGCGGGCTTCCAACAGTCGATGTCCCGTAAGGGCAATTGCTGGGATAATGCTTCTATGGAGTCCTTCTTTGGCCATATGAAAGACGAGCTCCTGTACAGCGACTGTCAGACGTTAAAGGAACTACGAGTACGTGTGAATGAATACATCTTGTACTACAACTCCGAACGCTATCAGTGGACATTAAAAAAAATGACTCCTGACGAATTCAGAAGTCACCTCTTGACGGCTTAGGGTTATAGGTCTTTTTTCAACATGGTCCATAAATCGGGTCACAGTTCAGTCCAGATATCTTCCGGTCTTTTCCTCACGCGCCGAGGCATCTCCGCTTGCCGATCTTGACCGGACTGCGCCGCGGCGCTTCTCCGATGCGTTCGTTTATTCCCGTTCAGCCGCCGATTTCGTCCATATTGGCCAATTCATAAATCGCCCGGGCATAAATAGCTGTCGCCCGCAGCAAATCCTCAATCTCCATATACTCGTCCGGCTGATGCGCCATGTAGGCTCTTCCGGGAAACAGCGGGCCGAAGGCGACGCCGTTCGGAATCTGGGAGCCATAGGTTCCGCCCCCGGTGGATAGCAGCTCCGGCTCCAGACCGGAAGCTTCCTGATATACTCGCTGCAAAATCGGGATCATGGGATGATCAGCCGGTACCGCATGCGGTTTCTTCAGAATTGGCTGATCGACAATAAACCCGTAGCGGCCTGCCTTTTCCGCGATTTGCCGAAGAATCCAGGCATCTTCCCCGCATGCGGGATACCTCAGGTTCAAATGGAAGAAGGATTCACCCTCCGGATCAAATATCATAATGCCTGTATTAATGGTGAGAGAACCCGTGATTGCATCCTCCATCTCCACTCCGAATTTACGCCCGAAGCTGTCGTGGTACATCGAATCGTCCACACAGGCGACGAACGACTCCGCATCCGGCTGATAACGGTATCCGCGCAGAAAATGCAGCAGCTCAAGGCCCGCATTGACGCCCTTCTGAGGCTCCATGCCGTGAGCGGATTTCCCGGCCATCGAGAAAACCATCTCCCCGCCGCTGCTTTCAGTTCTGCCGGTCAGCCCCTCATTGGAGCAGTAAACCTCATAAGCTGCCGCCATCGTTGCCAATTCTTGTCTCTGCCCCCGCACGGTGGCTTGGGCAGCTTCTGGCACCATATTGGCGATGCCGCCCGCATCGAAACGTACCAGCTCGAACATCCCTGCACCCGGCTCTGAATGCTCACCTGCACCCGGCGTTCGTTCCGATCTCTGCAAAATCAGCCTGGTGTTGATCTGCCCCTTCTCCGCATTGACGATCGGGAATTCGGCGTCCGGCGTAAATCCGCACAGCGGCGGCGGTTCCAGCTCCCGATAACGCTGCATGCACGAGCTGGCATGCTCCTCGTCCGTTCCGAAAATCAGACGGACATTATGCTTCAGCGGCAATCCCAGGCGCTTTACAATGACAAGCGCGTAGAAAGCGGCCATCGCCGGCCCCTTATCATCAATTGCGCCTCTGGCGAAAATCCGGCCGTCCCGGATGGACGGCTCGAAGGGAGGAGTTGTCCATGCACCCGTCGCCGGAACAACATCAAGATGGCTCAGCACGGCAATATAAGCCTTAGCTCCGGGAGCGGAAGGCCCGTACTCCGCATAACCGGCGTAGCCTTCCAGATTGCGGGCGTGGAATCCTTCCCCCGCGGATAAATCCAGCATAAACTGCAGCGCCTCGGAAATCCCTTTCCCCATGGGCTTTCCCACAGCGCTCGAACCCGGATCCTTCACACTTTCGTAGCGCAATAAAGCAACAAGATCGGCCAGCAGCCGATCTTTGCTCCGCATCACTTCATCCATCCAATCGATGCCGGAATTATTGTTCATCGCTTGCCTCCTGCTTCAGGCGGTTCTGTGCCATCTCTCCATCTCCATACAAATGGCAGGCTACCCAATGGTTCGGACGCGCCTCCCGCCACTGCGGCACCGTCTTCGCGCACTCTTCCGTAGCGAACGGACATCTCGTGCGGAACCGGCACCCGCTCGGCGGATCGATGGGGCTTGGCAAATCACCCTGCAGCAGAACCCGCTCTTCACGGCTTCGTTCCAGATGAGGGTCGGGCACGGGAATCGCGGACAATAGCGCCCGTGTATAAGGATGCAGCGGCTCTTCGAATATTTCATCGCTGTCCGCCAGCTCCACCATATTGCCCAGATACATAACGCCGATGCGATCGCTGATATGCTTGACCATCGACAGGTCATGCGCGATGAACAAATAAGTCAGACCCAGCTCGCGCTGCAGCTTGCGCAGCAGGTTCACGACCTGCGCCTGGATGGACACATCCAGCGCCGAGATGGGCTCATCCGCTATAATAAACTCCGGATCTACCGCAAGCGCGCGGGCAATGCCGATCCGCTGCCGCTGTCCGCCCGAGAACTCGTGCGGGAAGCGTTTGGCATGATCCTTGTTCAGTCCGACCAGCTCCAGCAGCTCGATGACCCTATTATGACGCTCCGTGCGGTTCTTCGCCAATCCGTGCGCATCCATGCCTTCGGCTATCAGATCCTCTACCGACATCCTCGGATTCAGGGATGCATAGGGATCCTGGAAAATCATCTGGACGCTGCGGCTCAGCTTCTTCAATTCAGCCTTCGATTTCTTGCCGTGGACCGGCTCCCCCGCGAACTTGACGGAGCCTCCCGTCGCTTCATACAGGCGGATCAGCGTCCGTCCAAGCGTGGACTTCCCGCAGCCTGATTCTCCGACCAGTCCTAGGGTCTCCCCCTTGTATATGTCAAATGTGACGTCTTCAACCGCCTTCAGCGTCTGTCCGCCGCCCACGTGAAAATATTTTTTCAAATGATCCACTTCAACCAGAACTTCTTTATCCTTCGGCATTATTGCTCACCTCCTGCACTTGCCGGACGGGCAACCTTCGGCGCTCGCGGGTCCTGCAGCCAGCATGCCGCCCGGTGCGTGGGGGAATGCTCCGTCTGCTCCGGCATATGGGCAAAGCAAACCTCCATCGCATGTGCGCACCGCGCGGCGAACGGGCAACCCACAGGCGGATGCATCATATCCGGAGGCGTACCCGGGATTGATATCAGCTCGTCCGATTTCTCATGGAGCTTGGGCATGGATGCCAGAAGCCCCCATGTATAAGGATGACGGGACTCGTAGAACACTTCGTCTACCGTTCCGGTCTCGACAATCTTTCCCCCATACATGATCGCGACCCGATCCGCCATATTCGCGACGACACCCAGATCATGCGTAATCAGAATGATCGAAGTTCCTGTTTCCCTCTGCAGCCTGCGCATCAAATCCAGAATCTGGGCCTGAATCGTAACGTCAAGCGCCGTGGTCGGCTCATCTGCGATCAGCACCTTCGGATCGCAGGCAAGCGCCATGGCGATCACGACGCGCTGTCTCATCCCGCCGGACAGTTGATGCGGGTACTGCTTCATCCGCTTATCCGGATTCGGAATTCCGACCAGGGCAAGCAGCTCCATGACTCTTTGGACCGCATCGCTCTTGCCGAGCTTCCGGTGCTTCTGAATCACTTCCAGGATCTGTTTGCCGATGGTTAGCGTCGGATTGAGCGAGGTCATCGGGTCCTGGAAGATCATCGAGATCTCCGAACCGCGGATCTCCTGCATTTGTCTCTCCGGCAGGGAAGCCAAATCCTTGTCTTCGAACCGGATTTCCCCCTGCTTGATGCGGGCGGAGCGGGCCAGCAGCCCCATGATGCTTTTCGAGGTCACCGATTTGCCCGAGCCGGACTCACCGACAATTGCCAGCGTTTCACCCTTCTCCAGAGAGAAGTCGACTCCCCTGACCGCATGAACTTCACCGATATAGGTATAGAAGCTGACTTCCAAATCTTTAACCTGCAGCAATGCACCCATGGTATTCCTCCTCTCCGCCTTTATTTTCTCATTCGTGGATCAAGCGCATCGCGCAGGCCGTCTCCGAGAATATTAAATGTTACCATCAACGCCACAATAACAACGACAGGCATCATCAGCAAATAATAGTGCGAGTTAATCATTTGGAAGCCGTCTTGAATGAGGACGCCAAGCGATGCTTTCGGCGCCTGAAGCCCAAGTCCAATGAAGCTCAGGAACGCCTCCGTGAAGATCGCGGTCGGGATGGTGAACATCGTATTGATGACAACGATCCCGATCGTGTTGGGAATCATGTGCTTGAACACGATCCGCGTCCCCGATGTGCCGAGCGTCCTTGCAGCCAGCACGAATTCCTGCGACTTCAGCTTCAGCACCTGCGCGCGCACCAGACGGGCCATGTTCACCCAGCCTGTAATGGACATCGCAATCATAATGGTAAATATATCCGCTTTCATGATCATGAGCAGCAAAATGATGATGATCAGGCTTGGGACGCCAATAAGAATTTCAACGATACGCTGCATGACGTTGTCTACTTTGCCGCCGGCAATAGCGGAGATGGCGCCGTAGGCCACACCTACGATCAAATCCAGCGCGGCTGCGAGTACGGCGATAAGCAGCGATATCCGGGTTCCGTACCAGACTCTCGCCCATTGATCGCGGCCGAATTTATCCGTTCCGAACCAGTGCTCGGCATTGGGCTTCTGGAAGGCAACGGAGTAGTCCGTCGCAAAATAGCTGTAAGAGGTCAACCATGGTCCAATAATCGCCAGAATGACCAGTATGGCAAGAATGAACAGGCTGATCATGGCTGCTTTGTTCTGCTTCAGGCGTATCCAGCTGTCCTGGAAGGCCGATAAAGGCGGGCGGGAAATCTTCTCCTGATCCTCCGCCTTCGCCTTGGCGGGAACAAACAAGCTGTCTATATTGTGCTGCAAGCTTCACTCACTCCTTTCCTCCCGCAAGACGGATGCGCGGATCGATCAGACTGTAGAGCACGTCTACAATCAGCATAACAAGTACATAAAAGGCGCTATAAAAAATGGTAATTCCCATAATCGTCGAATAGTCGTTCATCTTGATGGAATCGACGAACAAGCTGCCGATGCCGGGAATTCCGAAGATGTTCTCAATGACAAGGGAGCCGGTCAATAAACCGACGACGATCGGTCCCAGAACGGTAATGACGGGAATGAGCGAATTGCGCATCGCGTGGCGGAACAGCACCGTCATCCGGCCAAGCCCTTTGGCCCGGGCTGTCGTAATATAATCCTGCTGCAGCACCTCGATCATCTCTGTCCGGACGAACCGGGCAATGACCGCGATGACCCCGACGGACAGGGCGAGCGAAGGAAGCACGGAGCTTGAATAGCTTTCCCAGAAGGCGACGGGAAACAGCCCCCATTTGAGACCCGCATAATATTGAAGCAGCGCAGCGAGCACGAAGTTGGGAACCGATACCCCAAGCACAGCGACAACGGTCGTGAAGTAATCCCATATCGTATTATGGCGATAGGCTGCAATCATCCCGAGTATCAGACCCAGCGCAAGCCCCAGTACAATCGCCTGCAGTCCAATTAACGCGGACGGGCCGATGCGGTTGAAGATAATGTCTTTGACCGGCTGCCCCGTATAGAAGAAAGAGGTGCCCAGATCGCCTTTGGCGACATTGCCCACATATTTCACATACTGCACCATGACCGGATCATTCAGGCCATACCGCTCATAAATGATCTCACGCTGCTCGACAGGAAGCTTGGCCAGCTTCTCCTCATCGAACGGCGTTCCCGGCAGCTGCTTCATGAGGAAGAATGTAGCCGTCAGAATGATAAATAAAGTCAGAATCAAATAAATAATCCTGACAACGAGATACCGCTTCATTTGTTCACCCCTTTGCACCGAATAATGGGGAAGGAGAGAATCTCCCCCCTTCCCTCATAATCCTTTGCGCAATCCTTATTTTTTCGTTACATATTTGAATTCAACCGGGTTGGCATATGGGTGGTAAATCAAACCTTCCACATCGGGTTTAATCAGCTGCGCTACCCCTCTGTGATAGATCGGAGCCGTAACCACATCGGTTTGAACCAGCAGCTTCTCGGCTTGAAGCAGAAGATCGGTACGTTTTTTATCATCCGTTTCACTTTTGGCGGAGGCAATCAACTCGTCATACTGCTTGCTCTCGTAGTTGCCGCGGTACGGCGAATGATTGCTCCACAGATCCAGGTAAGTCATAGCATCATCGTAATCGGCGCCCCAGGCGGTGATCCCGAATTGATAATTGCTGTTATCCATCAGCTCGTTGCGCGCTTTTACGGTTTTGGTATCGATGGCAACATCGATGCCGAGGTTCGTTTTGAATTCGCTTTGCAGGAACGTAGCGACGTCTCTGGTCTCCGAATCATCCGCTACGAGCAGCGTAAGCTTCGGCGTTTTACCCAATTCCTTCACGCCTTGCTCCCAGTAGGTTTTCGCTTGCGCGGCATCCACCTTGAACAGATCGCCTTGAAGCTCGCGGAAGGTTTTCTCGCCATCGCCGCTCATCATCTCGGGAACCATGCCGACTGCGCCTTTAGCGCCGTTCTTCAGGACATTATCAGCCAGCGAGCTCGTATCGTAAGCAAGCTCCAGCGCTTTACGGATATTCACATTGGAAACGCCGTCCGCCTTCAGGTTGAACTGCAGATAGGTCGTCCGGAAATTAATCAATTGGGAGAACTCCGCATTATCCTTATTGCTGTCCACATCGGTAGCGCTGAGCAGGACACGGTCCAGATCTCCGGCTTTGTATGCGTTCAGCGCCGTGCTTTGTTCTTTAATCACGCGGACATTTACACTATCCAGATGGACATTTGCCGCATCCCAATAATCTTTGTTTTTCTCAAGGGTCGCTCCGGAAGCCGGATCGAATTTCGTCAGAACGAACGGTCCTTGATACAGCACGCTTTGCGGATCCAATCCGTAGCCTGCTCCTTTGGACTTCACGAATTCTTCATTCAGCGGGAAGAAGACCGACATCGTCGTCAAGCGAAGGAAATAAGGAGTCGGTTTTTTCAGCTGAACGACCAGGGTTTTGTCATCTTTGGCCTGAATGCCCACTTGATCGGCGCTGCCCTTGCCGCTTGCGTATTCTTCGCCGCCGGTGATGTAATCAGTCATGATAAAAGCATAACCGTTCTTGGAGGTTTCGGCGTTCATTTCAGCCAGCCATGCATATTTGAAGTCAGCCGCCGTAATCGGCGTGCCGTTGCTCCATTTGAGACCGTCCCGGAGCGTGAACGTGTAAGTCAGCTTGTCATCCGAGATGCTGACTCCTTGAGCCAGCGCCTCTACCGGATTATTATCTTTATCCAGACGGTACAGGCCTTCTCCGACATTGTTCAGAATCGTCCAGGAAATATCGTCGGAAGCGGACAGCTGGTTCAAATCCTTCATTTCGTTCTCGACATACACATTCAAGGTTTGAGCCGCGGCAGGCGGCGCAGCGTTCGTATCATTCGTATCCGTTCCTGTGGACGGCGAATTCGTATTGCCTCCCGAGAAATTGCAGCCTGTCAAAACGACAGTAAGAATCAGTATAAAGCTGAGCGAAGCTAACCATTTGTTCTTCTTCATCCCGTTCACCTCATGATGTTTTTTTACAGCCGGAAGGCCGCTTTATTCTCGCCTACTATAATGCCGTTATCATTGCGGATTTCTAAAGGGGTTAGTTTATACATCCGGCGGATCGTCTCTTTGTTCGAGTATCCGATTTGCTCCAGAATTGAAGCGACGATGATCGGCCAAGGGTTCTCCGAGCCGTCAATGACCTTGAGCGCGAAAGCGATCCGCTCTTTTTTGAGACCGAAGGCATAGAAGCCCTTCGCTCCGCCTTTCGCTACAATATTGGGATCCCGCAGCAATTCGGAACAGATGAAACCGTGACTTGCGACCATATCCGGGTGGGCGTTCATATAACCCGTAATTTGAATAGCCGCCTCGCGGACCGATTCATCGGCAATCAGATCCGGACAGGCAAGCTTCAGATAGGCGCTTGCGCTGAATTTCAGAGGCAAGGCGAATACGGGAAAGCCGCATCCGTCGACAGCGATATGAATATCTTCAACCGGACATCCCGATAATTCGGACAAAACCTTCAAAATGCGCTGCTGCACGGGATGCTGGATGTCTCCGTAATTTTCGGTCGGATATCCCATCACTTTGCATAAGGCAAGTATGCCCAAATGTTTGCCGGAACAATTGTGGCAGATGCGCCTTGGAGGCAGCCCCTTCATCAGGTAATCGAGCTTCGGCTCGTCGTTCAGGGGAATCGTGGGGTGGGTAATCAATTGCGATTCCGATATGCCCGTTTTCCGGAGAATGGACTCCAGCGCGCTTATCTGGTATTTCTCGCCTCTTTGCGAGGCTGCGAAGAGCGCCGCCTCTTCCCCGGCCAATCCGAATGTCTCGACAACCTTGCCCTGCATAACGGGAATGGCCTGGAACGGTTTGGCGGAAGAGCGGAGAAATGCCGGATGGTCCGCATTGCCGACCTCGTACAGGACTTCACCAAATTCATTCACGCCGCAAAGAACACCCATATGAACATTTTCCAGTACGCTGCCGCGGTACTGCTCGACCAAAGCGCTCAATTTCATTTTTCTCACACTTTCTTTAAGGTTGTTTGTCTAACTGTAAAGCGAGTGCGCCGGCTCCCATCACGATCGCCTGCCCCGCAAGCTCGGAAGCGATCACCTTCAGCGAGTCCCTGAACTGCTCCCAAATCACGGTCCTGCACTGTTCCTGAATCAGCTCCAGAATTTCTCCGTAATTCTCCACCAGGTCTCCGCTGATAATGACCGTGTCGGGGTTGTACAGGCAGACAATATTATTGATCGTGATCCCGATGTAAAGCGATGTGCGGTGCATAATTTCCATTGCCCACGTCTCTTGGGCCCGCGCGGCTTCAAACAGCTGCATAATATCCTCGATCGGCTTGATTCTGCGGGCTTCGGCGAGCAGAGCGGATTCCTCGATGTAGGTTTGCAGACAGCCCCTTTTGCCGCATGAGCACAAGTTGCCGTTCGGATCCAGGGTTGTATGGCCCAGCTCCCCGGCGCTGTTGGAACCCCCGCGGAAGATCTCTCCGTTAATAATCAGGGAAGCCCCGATCCCGGTACCGACATTAATCAGCACGGTCTTATCCAGGCCTTTGGTTGAGCCGAACAAGTACTCCCCCAGAATCTTCACCTTCAAATCGTTGTCGATCACGGTATTGAAGCCGGTTGCTTCAAAAAGCATCGCCGACAAGGGAATGTTCCTCCATCCCAATGTCGCGGACAGCAGGACAATGCCTCCGGCATGATCGATCACCCCGGGCGTCCCGACCCCGATGCCGGCAACCTTGGAGCGCTCTATTCCCCGATCCTCCAGACACTGCCGGACGGTCTGTGCGATAAGCGCAGCCGTTGCTTCAGGCGCAGCCTCCTCGGCGGTATGGACGACCTGCTCCTTCAATACGAGCTTCTCGCTGAAGTCCATAACGCCGATCAGGATGCGCTTTTTCTGGATATCCACACCAATGGAATATCTTCCGCCCGGTTCAATGTCCAGCTTGATCGCTTTGCGCCCTACGCCGGTAGAGGTGAGTGACGTCTCTTTAACCAGACCTTCCCCGCTCAGCTCGTTCACGATGCGACCGATCGAAGTGGCGCTCATTTTTGTTGCCTTGGATATCTCTGCGCGGGAGATAGGCCGGTGTTTGCGGATGACCTCGAGTACCAATTGCTTGTTATGCAGCTTGATTACCTCTTGGTCCTGCTTCACCATTTGCTTTATATCCACTCCCAAAACAACCTCCATCCATTTAATAACACCGTGTTATTAATTAGGCCGAAAAAAAATATATTTCCACAATAAACCGATTTTTTGCCCCCCCTGTTGGACAATCACAGAGCATGTTTGCTAATAATTAATAACATCATGTTAATAATGCAATAGTAACAGCCCTATTTCCATTCGTCAATTCCTTTTCTTCCATATGTAATATTCATGTTATATATTTTTTAATTTAGCGTTAGTTTATATGACACTTTCTCTCAGGAACGTCTAACCGCATCGAACGATAATCGTATGAAAAAGCAAAAACCGGCCGCCTCACAGGCTGCCGGTTCCTCCGCCGATTACGATTGCCGCGTGTTCCAGACCACGGGCTGGACTACGACTGAAGCGCCGCCGGCTGTTCCGCCGGCTCCACCAGCGCCTGTTTCTCCCAGGCTCTGCTTCTCCATCTGAACCACATAATGATGCCGCGGATCCATTCATCAGCCGCAATGGCCAGCCATACGCCTGGCAGGCCCATATCCAGCTTGAACACCAGCAGATAGCCAAGCGGCAGGCTCATGCAGACCATGGACAGGAAACCCATATATACGGTGAATTTGGCATCGCCCGCAGCCCGCAGCGAGTTGACGAGAACCAGGTTAAAGGACCGCCCGCTTTCCAGCACCATGCTGAAGATGATGACCTGCGAAGCCAGCAGGATAATTTGATGGTTATCGGTAAACATTCCCACGATGGGAACGCGGAAAATAATGACGACCACATCCACCAGCAGCGTAATCGCCACACTCCATTTCAGGCTGCTAAGAACTCTACGGTACGCATCCTCCTGCCGTCTGGCTCCGATAAGACGGCCGACTACGATGGAGGTGCCCATCCCGATCGCAATACTGAACAGGAACACATACTGCGAAATCGACATCGCATACTGCCTGGAGGCCAAAGCGTTAGAGCCCAGGAAGGTAACATAATAGAGAAATACCATCTGGCAGCAGTGGTAGGTAATCTGCTCCACCGCCGCCGGAATGCCCACCTTGAGCATTTTGCGGATATATTCCCTGGAGAACGTCAGATAGTAGCGAAAAGCGATTCTGACCTCCATCACCCGGTACAGCATCCAGATAAACACAACGAGCGCGAATGCACGGCTGGCCACCGTGGATACCGCTGCGCCAGCGACACCCATCTCCGGAAAACCAAAGTGTCCGAATATGAGCGCATAATTGAATACGATATGCAGAACATTCATGCCGAGTGAGACCATCATGGATTCCTTGGTGAATCCATACGTCCGGATCACACTGGAGAACGCGTTAATGAGCGCCTGCACAAAAAGAAATCCGCCGACAATGCTCATATAGGTCTTGGCATGGACAAGCACCTGCCCGTGCAAATTCATCTCACCCAATATCATCGGACCAAACAAAAACAGGCAAGAACTGACCGCAAGCCCCACTAACAGATTCAGCGTAATGGACAGTCCCGCGATTTTGGAAGCCTCCGCCATTCTGCGCGCACCGATATATTGAGCCACAACAATGGAAGCTCCGTTGCCGATCACTTCCATGATCAGAATGCAGATAAACATATATTGGTTCACAACCCCGACCGCCGACACCGCATCGTCGGAGACGCCGCTCAGCATTAACGTATCGGCCGTACCCATCAGCATAAACAAAAATAATTCCAAAAATATCGGCCATGTCAGCTTGAACAGCTTCATACCGGATTCCATATCATCACCTGGTTCTTTCCTAAGGAGTCATTCATTTCAGCAATCGCTATCGTATCACAATTCCGGCTGAAATAGTGATGAGAATTTGTGTATAATAATGGGCAAAGTCATCAGCACATAAAGGGAGGGAATGCGCAGCTATGATGGAGCCCGATCTTGCCGCATTGCATCCGGAGGAAATGATGGACAGGCACGCTTGCTTGCTTAACCTGCCTAAACATTCATCGAGCCGGAGATTGTTCTCTTCCTTCAGATATTTCGCGTATTCCAGATAAACTTCATTATCCACATTAACGATTCCAAAGCAGCTGCTATTGCGGAAGAGCACTGGCTGAATGTCCATCGCGAGTGAAGCGAGCGGATCAGCGGACTTGACGAGGAGGATCTGATGGATCTGGATTATGCGGTCGCCAAGATCACCAGGATCTTCGGCAAGCTGGATTAATCGAACATGTTCGCGTATCTTTTCCAGTCATGCAGGCTCATAGGAAAAAGAGGCCGCCCATGAAGCAGGAATTTTCCCGCTTAAGGCAGCCTCTTACTATAGTTTTGCAAATGTAATCCCGCCGGCGCCTAATGGAACGGCTCAATGACCGGGAAGCCGATCTTCTCAAACCGCAGAAGCTTGCGGGCGCGTTCCGGGAGATTCTCATAGGTGTCTGACGGAATCTGGATCGTTCCGCTGTGCTTCCCGTTCGGCGCAGGCGCATAGATCATCGCGATATTCGGCCGCGGCCGGTCCGAGCGGTTCGGCGTACCGCGATGCCACATCCGGTCGTCGCGTATCATGATCGAGCCGGCAGGCATAAGCGCCTTGATGAAATGCATATGCTCGGCCAGCTTCTCTTTGCTGTAGGCGCTGCGGCTGTAGCGGAAATCCGGATGAAGATGAGTGCCGCCGGGCCAGATTTCCATGGGTCCGTTCGTTTCGTCCGTATCGACAAGCGGGAAATTGACGACCAGATTGGAGATCGGCAGGTTCACCCCGCAGCGGTCGCCGAAATGCGCGCTTGTGTCGGCATGCACCGGCTGACTGTTGCGTCCGCCCGGCAGCGACGTGTTGGTCGCCAGATAATGCAGAATGCAGTCCTCTCCCAGCAGGCGGTCCAGCACTGCCGTAACGAACGGATGCGCGATGATGGATTCGTCGATGAAGGGCTGCTCGAAGGGCAAATACAAGCGGATATGGTTCGTTCCGTCATTGAAGCCGTTGTTAGGATTGTAGACTTCCTCGCCATGCTCCTCCAGATAGGGCTCCAGAATCTCCATGTAGCGGGTATACAGCTTCTCCACCTTCTCGGCGTGCATTACCCGTTCGAAAATGACATATCCGTTGACTTCAATCAGATTGACGGCAAGCTCCACCGTTTCCGGCAAGAGGCGGCCGCTGTCAATCTCGGCTTGGCTGATTTTCATCGTTTCATTACCACCCTTTGAATGAAATGAGGTTTGTAAGGAGGATTCCGACCCGCGTGATAAGCTTTCCTGGCCGTTAACAAAAGTTGGCCCGGTGTACCTGCAAATCCTACAGATCCGACAAAGGCAGCGGCTCAAAGGTCGTGGTCAGCACCTGGGTCTGCCCGGTCTGCGCCGCCCTGTAGCCTGATTCGATAATATCGATTACATGCCGCGCATGCTCGGCGGAAGCCACGGAAGGCACGTCCTCCTGTATCCAGTCAACTAGCTGCATAATATCCTCATAGACATGCGCTTCGCGCAGACCGTTATGCGCGTTGGATACATGCGGCAGGCGATCGTCCTCGCGCTTCAGATCCGTATCGCCGAATTTGGAGCCGATGATCGCCCCCTTGGTTCCATAAATATTGGGAGTCCACTCCGTGACGGAGCCGGCAATCGTCGCGTACACAACGGCGTGGAATGCATGGCCGAAATCAATCAGCAGGATCGTAGAGTCATCCATCTCCGTCAGGATCCGCTCCCCGCCGAACAAATGCTCCGGTATGCCGATACCCGACAGGGCGGTGACGCGCTTGGCCGGTCCGACAATCCCCGTCAGATCATGCAAGGGATAGACCGTGGCGTCATACATCGGTCCGCCGCCCGGCTTGCGGAAATACCAGCCGGGATTCACATTGCTGAGCACGTCGTCGCCTGTGCGGACCTCTTCGCTCAGATGATAGGAGCCGTCTCCCATCGCGGTGCCCGTAATCGCCCAGGACAGCTGTCCAAGCGCCCCCTCCAGATAGAGCTTGCGCTTGCGTCTGGCCGCCGGATTGATCATCATCCCCGGCGAGGCCACGATCCGCACATTCCCGGAGGCCGCCCGGCGGATCAGATCGTCCGCCTCCGCTACCGTCGTCGTCATCGTTTTATTGAAATGAACATGCTTGCCTGCCTCGATCGCCTGAACGCCCTGCTCGTAATGAAGGCCGATCGGGCTGCAGATCGTTACCAGATCCACATCCGGGTCCCGCAGCAATTCCTCATAGCTCTCATATCCTGCAGCTACCCCGAATTTGGCCGCAGCCGCAGCCGCTCTTCCCGGAACAGGGTCGCATACGGCGGCAAGCCTGACTTTCTCCGCCGCATCCGGCAGGCCGAGGTGCGCCATTATTCTTGTCGCAATGGCTCCCGCACCGACAACGCCGATACCGAGTGGTCTACTCATCCTTTCGTCACATCCTTCTCGATTCTTCTCGATTCTTCTCTACTGTCACAAACAAGGTTCATCCGGGTACAAATCCTATCCTTTGACAGCGGAACCGACTGTCAGCGCCCGTTCTACCTGATCGCTGAAGAACAGGAAGACAATAACCATCGGCAGACTCGCAATCGTCATGACGGCGCCCATTCCGCCCCAGTCGGTGCTGTACTGACCCTGGAAGAAAAGCAGCCCTAGCGGCAGCGTCTTCATCGCTTCGTCGGAAATCAATATATACGCCAGCAAGAATTCATTCCACGCCCCCAGAAATTGAAAGATGGCGATGGTCGCGACTGCCGGCTTTACGATCGGTACGATAATACGGAAAAACGTTCTGTAAATGCTCGCTCCATCCATACACGCCGATTCCTCCAGCTCCACCGGAATACTCCGCATGAAGCCGTAGAAGATAAGCGACGAGAACGGCAGACCGAAGGCGATATACGGCACGATCAGAGCGCCGTACGTGTTCGCCAGGTGAAAATTCTTCACCAGAATGGCCAGCGGAATCATAATGACCTGCAGCGGGATGAACATCCCGATCAGCATATAGATGCGCGCGCTCTCCCGCAGCCTCCACTCCATCCTGGCCACCGCATAGGAGAACATCACCGACAGGATCAGAATGCCGGCGGTGCTCACCGTCGAGACGACCAGACTGTTCAGAAAGTAGCGGGGCACATTAAACTGCGTCCACGCATTAACATAGTTCTCCAGATGAAGATGAAGCGGTATGCCGAACGGGTTCGTAACAAAGATTTCATCGTTATTTTTAAGCGAATACGAAACCATCCAAAAGAGCGGATAGACGGAAATCAGAAAATAAATCCACAGCAGACTCTGCAGCAGCGTTTGTCCGGTCCTGATTCTGGTAAGCATGAGATTGCCGTCAGCCCCCTTCTCCCGAATTAGTGGGTTATTCGTTCTTGTTGGAATAGCCGGTTGATGATGACGGTGGCAAGCAGGCTGATCGCAACCAGAAATACAGATACCGCACAGGCATAGCCATAATCGAATTCGCTGAAGGCGTAGCGGTAAATCATGTACGTCAGCGTGTAGTTGGTTGTTCCCGGCCCTCCGCTTGTCATGATAAGCATCTGGACGAATGCTCCGATCCCTCCCGTAATGGCAACGATCAGACAAAATTTGAACGTTTCCGCCATCAGCGGAATCGTGATTTTGCGGTGCGCCTGCCATTTCGTACAGCCGTCGATAATCGCAGCCTCCATATACTGCTCCGGAATCGACTTGATTCCCGCATAGAGCAGGCTGAATTGATAGCCCATGAACTGCCATGCGTTGACGAAGGCAATCGCGATTATCGAGACGGATGGCGAGGTGAGCCAGTTTTGACGGTACGAAATCCCCAGGATATCGAACAATCGGTTGACCAATCCGTTGGTGGGATCATAAATAGCGATCCACAGCTGGCAGACCACTGTGACGGACAGCACAACCGGAATGAAGTAGCCGACCTTCAGCACCTTCCGTCCCTTGACTTTGATATCGGAGCAGACCAGGGCCAGGATAGTGCCCAGCCCGATCTGAAAGACAACCAGCACCAAGGCGAACAATCCGCCGTTCCGGAGCGAGGTGACAAGCAAAGGATCGTTGAACAGCTCGACGTAGTTGCTCAATCCGTTGAAGGTTCCCTCTCCGATCCCGTCCCAGTCGTAGAAGCTCCGGTACAGGGTTTGCGCCACCGGATAGGAGACGACCAGCGAATAGAGCAGCAGCGCCGGCAGGGCAAATGCGGCAATCGCCCATTTGTTACCAAAATAGTTTCTCATCGTTGCTCATTCCAATCTATTGGTTAGTTCCCCCGTTATTTATTGGCGTCAGCCAGTACCCGGTTCAAGTTTTTCGTGAAATCCTGGTCGCTGAAGCCTTTGACGATCAAATTCTGTGTATTATCGTCGATAGCCGTATTGATCTTGATATTCTCATTCAGCTTCGCGAAGTTCTTGATATTCGGCAGCGTTTCGTCGATCAGACGCTGCATCATGGCAGGGGGCTTGGCGACGATCGGTTTGTCGATCTTCACCGAGACGATCGGATTGCCAAGCTGCGTATACTTGTATTCCGCGTATTTGCGGGCCAGGAACGCGGCAACCTCAATTGCGGTATCCTTATTCTTGCTCGTCGGCGCGATGGAGAATCCGCCTGGCTCACCTGAACCGTCCATATTGAATTTGGCGGCGGCGTAGGTTGCCTCATCCTTGGCCGGCCAGTACATCCAGTCCACGTCTGCGCCGAGGTTTTTGTCAGAGCTGTAGATTTCCCATTGACCATTAACGAACATTGCAGCCTTGCCGGTATAGAACATCGAGGATGCCTGGTCATAGTTCGTGTTCGTAGCATTCGCATCGAACAGTCCGGCTTCCTTCAGCTCGTTGAACTGCTGCGCCGCAAGCTTAAAGGAATCCGGCAGCTCTGTCCCGGTGAGTGCGGCGTAGCCCTGCGGCTCTTCCCTTGTCAGAAGACCCTTGTAGAAGGAATTGCCGATCCATTTCTCTTTGGAGAAAATGGCCATTGGCACGATGCCCTTCGCCTTGAATTTTTGAATGGCGTCTTTCCACTGATCGTAAGTCTTGATTGGAGCTTCTACGCCCGCTTCGGCGAACAGCTTCTTGTTGTAATAAAGCAATTGGAATTCGATGCCGGCAAACGGATAGGAGTAGATATGTCCGTCCGGGGCTATCATAATCGGCTCATTGCCCGGATTCAGGTCGCTCTTGAACTGCGCAGTCGGTGCAGCGTTGTCGAGCATCTCGATATTTTTTGACTCTGCGAACGCTTTCATTGTCTTGAAATCGGCTTGGAAAATATCCGGCATATTGCCCGAGGCCGCGTAGGTCCGCAGCTTTTGTCCATCATCCTGCATGGCCGGGTCCAGTACCAGCTCGACATTCGGCATCTCTTTCTTCAGTTCCGCTACCGCGTAATCGTAAGGCTTCTTGGTGTCGTCATCGAAGTACGCAGCATAGATTCTCAGCTTGACTGGTTCATCCGCCGCAGGAGCAGCCGGGTCGGCCGGTGCCGCCGCATTGTCCGGTGGGGGCGTATTCGTGTTCTCCGCCGCCTTCTCGCCGCCGCTGCCGCAGGCGGATAGAGAGAAAGCGAGCAGCAGCATGGCTGCTATTGCTAATGCTTTGAAACGTTTGTTTCTCATATCGTTTCCCCTTCTTCCGTTTGAATTGTAAAAGCCAGGAGTATTCCAATCATGCAAGCGGTTTCATCGGCTTTTTCCCATTATAGAATCTGGACCTCAGGGAGAACACGGAATAATCGGGCCGAATCTGTACAAAACGGGCCAACTCACCCGCTGCCAGTGGTCACCGCCGTTTCCTGTTCTCGTACTCGGAAGGCGTCACACCGAAATGCTTCTTGAACCATTTGCTGAAATAGCCGGCTTCGCTGTATCCGACCTGCTCGGCAATGACCGTGAGCTTCAGCTCTCCAACGCCGATCAGCTCCTTTGCCTTCTGCATGCGGACATAGGTCAGGTAGTCGGACACCGACATGCCCCCTTCCCGTTTGAATACTTTCCGCAAATAGCTGGAATCGATATACAGCGCTCCGGCGACCGCGTCAATGGACAGCTCGGAGTCGGCAAACCGCTCATGAATGAGCCGTTTCGCCGCCTCGTAAAGCTTATGCGACTTTGAAGACCGTTGGCCGAAGCTCGACTCCATGACACAGCGGTACAGCTCCGTCATCCACTCCCGGCACTGCCCGATCGTCGCCATGCGCCGCAGCTCCCGATAAGGCGCGAAGCCGGGCCCAAGCAGTTCATCGATTTCCTGACCGGATTCGATGGCGAACGAGAGGATCAGCGACACCAGCCCCATCAGTCCGGTAAGCGCGTTATCCACCGTCACCCGGGCTCTGCCCAAATCGGCGAACGCCTGGTCAAGACCCTCCTCGACCCCCGCCCGGTCCTTCATCCGCAGATGATAGATCAGCTTCTCCTGCAGCTCCACGGAGAAGAATTCGAACCGTCCCGGATCGCCGCCCAGCCGCTCATGCCAGATGACACCGCCCTGGCCCGCTGTCAGCTTGCTGCGAATAGCAAGGAGAGCATCGCGGTAAGACTGGCGCAGCTCCATGTAATCGTCGGTTAACCGACCCAGACCAACCGTAACCGTAAATTTGAAATGACGCTCGACCATCTGCCCAAGCCTCTCGAAGGGCTGTCCGTCGAAGGCTCTGCCTTCCGCGTCGTCGTCGAAGACGATGATCGAGACGCTGCGGCCCTCGGCATCGTGGAACAGATAATGCTCGCCGCAAGCCGCAACCAGCTCCCGGAGCATATTGTCCACCGTATGCCTCCACAAGGACTGGTCCTCCGGATTGTCCGGTCCGTGTGGACCCGCCGCCGTCATCCCGGCCTGAGGCGCGCGCCACCGGTCAATCTCGGTCACGGCAACAAGGCAGCGCCCCGGAGGCAGAGATACCCGCAACCGCGCCATTGCGGTCTCGATTTCCTCCCGCTTCATGTCGCTGTCCCGGCTGATCAGCTTGAGCAGGAAGCTCTCGCGCAGCAGGGCGGACTGGTCCTGCGAACTGACCTTCTCCTCGCGCGCCGCCTCCATGAAGCTCTTCACCTTGCCCAGCGTTACCACGAACTCCTCCTCGTCGAAGGGCTTGAGCAGATAGTCTCTGACCCCCATCCGGATCGCTTGGCGGGCATATTCGAATTCATTGTGTCCGGTCACCAGCACAATGGATATATCCGGATAACGCAGCTTGAGCTGTTCGGACAGAGCCAGCCCATCCATGAAGGGCATATTAATATCGACCAGCGCAATATCCGGCCGGTGCTCCGCCGCCAGCTCCAGCGCCTCAATGCCGTGTCTGGCCTCGCAGACGACGGTCATGCCAAGTGCCGTCCAATTGAATTTCTTCTGCAAATATTCCCGAAACAGCGGCTCATCATCGACAATTATGACCTTATACAATCCAATCCCTCCGGTTTCTCTCCATAGGTATCCGGATTCTGACCTCGGTGCCCAGATGCTCCCGGCTCTCGATAGATACCCCATATTCCTCGCCAAAATAAAGACGGATCCGCTCATGCACGCTGAATATGCCGAACGAGACCGGCTTGTCGTCTCCGGTGGATCGGTTCCAGATCTCGCCCAGCCTGCTCTCCGGCATGCCGACGCCGTTATCGCTGACGACGATTACCGCCGATTGCCCGTCGCGGAATCCTCCGATCCGCAGATGCCCCGGACTTCCCTTCAGCTTGAGACCGTGATAGATCGCATTCTCCACTAGAGGCTGAATCGACAGCTTCGGAATCATCGTCCCCAGCATATCCGGAGGCAGGTCGATATCAAAGTCGAACACATCGGGATAACGGGCATGTTGAATGGACAGATAATCTCTGGCGTTCCTGATCTCCTCGCCGACCGTGATCATCTCGCTGCCTTTGCTGAGCGCGACGCGGTAGAAGTCCGCCAGCGATTTGGTCGTGTCGCGCGCCTCGCGGCTGCGCCCCAGGTCATTCAGCAGATAGATCAGATCCAGCGTATTGTACAGAAAATGAGGCTTGATCTGGGCGTGGATAAGCGCCAGCTCATATTCCTTCTTTCTCCGCTGCTCCTCCTCCACCCGCTGGAGCAGTTCCTTCATACGGGCGATCATGGAGTTGAAGACCGACGCCAGCAGGCCGATCTCATCCGCCGTATCGATCCGTGCCGAGACGTTCAGCTCGGCTTCCCTTACCCGGCGCATCGCCTTCGCCAGCTTCTGCAGCGGTTGGACAATCATCCGCGAGAGAATGCCCGCTCCCAGCAGGGCGAAGACCAGACATACCGCGCCGATAAGAACCGTCATCCGGCTATTTTTGCGGATGTCCGCCGTAATCGCCTTCTGCGGCACAATATTGATGAGCTTCCAGCCCATTTTTCCGTAATCCGTAGTCGTCACGAGATTCTTCCCTGTCTGTGTGCGGAGCGTCTCCGAGAACGAATCCCTGGACAGAACAAGCTTGCGCAGGCGTTCATCCTGCATCGGCTTCAACAGCTCCGACTTGTCGGACGAGGAAATGACCGTACCTTGAGTGTCAATAATCATATAGCGCTCGTTTGCGCTCTCGCCCATATCGGCATATACGTTGGAAATGGCGCTTTCCTTGATGTTCACGATCAGAATGCCGATCGAACGGCCGTATTTCAGATCGATAATCTGCTTGCCAATCGAGAGCACCGGGACGTCCGGGTCGGTAACCAGATAGTCCCGGAGCTGCATGGGAAACCAGTTGTTGGTGCCATAACCCGGCAGATCGTCAATCTTGTCGAGCAGGCCGCTCGTGAATACCTCCTTGTCCTTCTCCCTGGACGGGAAATATGAGGTGTAAAGCCGGCCATGCGTATCGATGAAGGCGGCCGAATCGATATCCGGAAAATTGAGCAAATCAACGCCGAACTGCGACTGGATTTGAATACGCAGCTGATTTTCCTCAAATGGAGTTGCGGCGGCGGAGTAGTTCTCATAGATATGATTGAAATCCTCCATCATAATGTTGGCGCTGCTCTCCGAATTGTGGATCATCGAATCGATGCGGATCAGAATCAGTGCGGATTCATCCCGTACATTCTGCTTCGTCTTGTCGATCAGGGAGCCGGTAAACAAATGGCTGGTGAAGTACCCCAGCGCAAACAGCGGAACAATGATCAGCGGAATATAGACCGCGATAATTTTGTTGCGGATCAGCAACCCGCGAAACGGCATCGCCAGCAGCGACCATAACCTCATCATTGTTCTGCCTCCTAGCAATATTTCGGGGATGATGGATCATACACAAAAATGATAGCGCTTGCAGTTCTGGAATGCAATCGCCCAATATTTCCATGGAAGATCCGCTAGTACTTCGGGTCTCCTCCCGTGATTTCCTTCTTTAACCACGTTAAATTCGAGTAAAGGGCCGTACACCCGTGGCCCTTTCACCCGATCATACGAGCAGCATTTGCTTGATATGTTATTTAAGGGCATTAGAAGAAACGGCTTGGCCGCCATTTGGGCGCCAAGTTAGTTTCTTCCAAAAACGCCACCGTCCTTTTGACGGCACAGCAGGTTTCTTCACACTTGCTGCCCGGCAGGTTATATATCGGCGCTCAACACTTTTTCCTTACTATGCAGGCTAATATTTGAGATCTAATCTTTCAAACCTGCTCACTCCTCCATACTTAGAAATTCATTCGTGTTTATCATTTTCAAGTATGACCTGCTCCGAATTGCGGAATTTGGCTGCCAAAAGTGGCCTGTGGGAACTTCCGCTTGAAGGAGCTCGAGCGACGTGTTCATGGAAGAAGAGCCGAAGAAGCAACTTTATCATTCGTTCGATCGACGAACACTGAAAAAAACGATTTTATGAGCTTGATTCATCTAAATATCTTGACGGGGACTCGCGAAGTCATGCATACTAGATTGGAAAATATTACATTATGAAAGGTTTCAACAAGTTTCTATGTCTATTAATTTATATACTATACGTAATGTATTTAACTATATGAGAACAACTTGCAATTACGAGGAGGGAATGTCTTGAAGAAAAATAAGTTTCGATTGAAAAGAGAAGCGACGTATCGAATGCTGATCGAAGCAGGGTGGCATTGCTTCGCGGAAAAAGGATACGCGGCTACAACGCTTGGAGATATCGTGGCGCGAACCGGCCATACGAAGGGCGCGTTTTACGGTCATTTCCAAAGTAAAGAAGAGTTGTTTTTTCATGTGCTGGATTATCAAACTGAATTGACAGAAGGTTGGTGGAACATCGCGGCAGATTTCAGCCCGGCGGACACAACGCTGGAGCAAGTGATTGAACATACGCTGAAGAGGCTTGGCCAATTGCTGATGGGCATAGACAATTGGATCGTGGTTCTTGTCGATTTCTACCAGCAAACGAAACAAGATGCGGAGATTCAAAGAGTGCTCAAGGAGAAATATCGTCAATGGATAGCCGGTATCGAAAGTCTAGTCCTATCCTTGCAGGAGCAGGGCTGGATATCAAAAGACAAAGATCCCGGTCCGATCGCCATGCAAATTATCGCTTTTAACGAAGGTTATACGATTTTTTCCACATTGTTCGGAGGCGCTAATCCCCAGGTTCTCGTTCAAGGGTTGACCAAGCTCATGCAGTAGAATACATAAGTTCAAGGAGAGAAAGTAAGATGAGATTAAAAAAAGTTACGTTCATGCTTCTCGTCACGATGACAGTGTCACTGATTCAGAATTTGGTGGCACCTGTTCGCCAAGTAGCCGCAGAAGACATCACTTGGACGCTTGTCAGCAGCGCCGCGGAGCTCGATGATATTCGATTGAATTTGGCTGGCCATTACAGGTTGACGCAAGATATCGACTTGACGGGATATAATAACGGGGATGAAAAAGGATGGAACCCGATAGGGGGAAACCCGGCTGGGTTTACGGGATCACTGGACGGAAATGGATTTACGATCCGTAATATGACCATTAACCGGCCTAACGAAAATGATGTCGGATTATTCGGGGCAACCGAGAATGCGACCATCACCCATTTACGCATGGTGAATGCCCAGGTTGTCGGCTATAGTTATGTCGGCGGGATAGCCGGCGATTTCATTGCTTCTTCCCTTTCCAATTCTTCCGTTGAAGGAAGGATTACGGGGAACGAAGCCGTAGGCGTGCTGGTTGGTTACAATGATTACTCAAACCTGTCGGACAGCTATGCCAAAGGACAAACGATCATCGGTTCTTCACCCCTTGACAGCTTCGGCGGGTTGATCGGTTACAGCTCAGGCAACAGTTCCGGCTCGATTACCAGAACCTATTCCACGGCTGAGGTCGGAACGGGCACCGCCTCCGGCGGGTTGATCGGTGATAAAACAGGTGCCGCACCCGTGACTTCCTCCTATTGGAATAGAGAGACCAGCGGACAGACGATATCGGACGGCGGGGTTGGCAAGACCACTGCCGAGATGCTGCGCAAGGAAACGTATCAGGGTTGGGACTTTACAGGAAGCGGCACGACGGATCCGACATGGGGCATGATTGAGGAAGCCACGTATCCGCTCCACTACAGGGATTATGAGAAGGTGGCGCTGGCATCGCTTACCGTCACGGATATTGACGGTGTGCCGCAACCGCTCAATCGCGACTTTGCGAGCGATTACGGAGTCTATTCCGCACAAGTCGTTAGTAAGACGGATCAGCTAATCGTATCGGGAACGCCGATAAATACCGGCTCTGTCGTTTCCGTTGAAGGCGGTACAGCTGCGAGCACGTTGGCTCTTAATCCGGGAAAAAACGAGTTTGAGATCAAAGTAAGCTCCCCGATCGATCCGACAAGCTTGAACGCGACCTACAAGCTGACCGTTTATCGGGATGCAGGCACCCCGCAATATCCGCACCGGATCACGACCGCCAGCCAGTTATCCAAGATTGGCGATGCGGCTGAAGGCTACGGGATGGAGCATGCCTATGAGCTGGATGCGGATCTCAATCTGTCGGCTTTCGGCGCAGGTGCAGGGTGGACACCAATCGGCAGTCAGGCGAACCCGTTCCAAGGCACCTTTGATGGAAACAATCATACCGTTTCGCAAATGGCCATCAATCGTCCGGGATCGGATGATACGGGTTTGTTCGGGTTCACCGATGGTGCGGCTGTTATGAATATCTCTTTGTTTGAAGTGAGTGTATCAGGGGATCAAAATGTCGGCGGCTTGATCGGCCAGGCGCAAAACACCGCAGTAAGCGGAGTGTCGGTAACCGGAGCCGCGTACGGCACAAGCGGTGCAGGCGGCTTGATCGGATCTGCGGATGCCCAGACAACAGTCGCCGAGTCCTACGCGGCAACTGTTGTCACTGCCGAAGACAGCGAAGCCGGGGGCTTGATTGGCACCGGGGCAACCTCCGGCTCGGTCACCCAATCGTTCTGGGACAGCGAAAGAAGCGGGCAGACTTCCTCTTTGGGAGGGGGAATTCCCAAGAGCACCGCAGAGATGATGCAGAAGGGCACTTATACCGATTATTCTGGCTCCATTTGGCAGTTCGGCAGCGGCAATCGATGGGGTATTATTGAAGGCACGACTTATCCGATGCCTTATGCCAGCTACCAAGGGGTGAGTCCGGCTTCGGTGACGGTCACAGCGCCGGGAACGACAGTGTCAACAGCACCCTCCTCCTTCGATCCCGCAACAGGACTTTACGTTACGACACTTGCCGCGCCGGTTGCTCAAGCGAAAGTGACGGTCACGCCAGCCGCGGGCCAGTCGGTATCGATTAATCATATTTCCGGAAATGAATTGGACGTGGATTTGGACCTGGGTAATCAACCGGTCGAAATCGAGGTGACGGGAGCCGATGGCCGGACAGGCGTTTACCGGCTAACGCTTTCGGTGCCTTCGCCAGCCGCGGCACTCGAACAGGTTCCAGCGTCAGGAAAATACGGGATCGGTGACGCATTGGATTTTATCGTCGCGTACGATTATCCGGTGGATGTCGATTCTTCCGACACGCCTGAATTACCGATTGAAATGGACGGCAGCACCGGAAAAGCGGCATCCTATATCGGGATATACGGCGGCGATCCGAAGAAGCTGCAGTTCCGTTACACCGTGCAATCCGGTGACAAGGACATTAACGGAATCGGGATCGGGGATGCCCTGGCCGCTTCGTCCCCCTCGGCTGTAACCATTATTGGAAACCCTGTATCGTTGAATCTGGCAACCCCGCTGCCGGATACGGGCGGCGTCCTGATCGACGGGGTGAATCCCGAGATTGAACTGACGCCGTCGCCGACAGGTCCGGTTACCGGCGAGGTCACGGTCACGGTAAATGCGGACGGTACGGGAACCGGCATTCAACAACTCAAGTGGGCAACAGGCACACGGGACGTATTGTATTTTAACGGCACGGGGACCGGGACCGTCATCTCCGGGACGACGTTTTCCGTGAATGAGAACGGGAGCTATACCGTATATGCCTTGGATGAAGCCGGTAACGAGCAGGTCGAGACGATCGCGATTACGAATATCATCTCGGAGGCGCCGACTGTCATCCTGGATTACAATCCCAAGACAGCAGTTCGAACGGGGGTCGATGTGACGATAGCAGCTTCCGTATCCAGCGGCGTTGCGGGAAACGTGATCAAGACGTTGAAGTGGGCGGCGGGTGAGCGAACAACGACGGATTTTGCCTCTCCTACATTTGGCACGGATGTGGCGGTCGGAGGAACGTTTCATGTAACAGCGAACGGTACTTATACCGTATATGCAGCGGATTCGGCAGGAAATGAAAAGACAGAAACGATCGTTATTGCCAATATCGTTGCGGGAGAACCGGTAATTTCACTAGATTACTCCCCGAAGACCCCGACGAATGCCGGAGTGGACATTACGGTGACAGCTGCTGTTTCTGATGATGCCGCCGCCAATGAAATAGAGACGTTGAAGTGGGCGGCGGGTGAGCGAACAACGGCGGATTTTACCTCTCCTACATTTGGCACGGATGTGGCGGTCGGAGGAACGTTTCATGTAACAGCGAACGGTACTTATACCGTATATGCAGCGGATTTGACAGGGAATAAGAAGACGGAAACGATCGTTATTTCTAATATTGTGATGGGAGAACCGACGATATCGCTTGATTATTCTCCGAAGACTCCGACGAATGCCGGAGTGGACATTATGGTGACAGCTTCCGTTTCTGATGAAGCCGCAGGCAATGAAATCGAGGTGTTGAAATGGGCAGCAGGAACGTTAACCGAAACGGACTTCGACTCACCAACTTTTGGCACCGATGTGCCTGCTTTCAATAAATTCCATGTGTCCGCTAACGGGACTTATACGGTCTACGCAGCTGACTCGGCAGGCAACGAAAAGATTGAGACGATTGAAATTACGAATATTATCGTGTTTTCGGGAACGACAAGCGGTCCTCCTCAAGATGCGATACAAGATCCAACGCAGTTCTCCCTTGTACCCGGCAAGGAATATACCCTAAAGGTCCCTGGACTCACTTTGCAAATTCCGGCTGGTGCAATCGAGAAAGCTACGACGATAACCATTCGGAAGGTGACGAGTGATCTTTCCGGTTTGATGCAGCCTGGTCAGCTGCTGATCAGCGGCGTTTACGAACTGACGAAAGACGTTCCGGGCAAATTTATTGTTCCGGTTCGCCTGAGTCTTGCTTTGACAAGTGACAGATGGGACGACAACCAGAATCCGGCGTTAGTCTATTATGACGAAGAGACGGGGGAATGGGTAGAACTCGGCGGCACAGTCACGAACGGTATCCTGACTGGCGAAACCGATCATTTCACCAAATTTGCAGTAATGCCGATCGCTAACGAACCCGAAGTGGAACCGCATATCGTTCTGACCGATATTGCCGGACACTGGGGCGAGACCCTAATACGAGAAGGCGTCGACAATGGACTTATGGAAGGTTATCCAGATGGAACATTCCGTCCGTACCAATTCGTGACCCGGGCAGAATTCGCTTTAATGCTCCATCGGGTATTCGCATGGCCGGAAGGCAAAGGACCGTTATTCCAGGACAAGAGGGATATTCCCGAATGGGCGAGCGGGGCGGTTGCGGCGGCCGTTCAAGCCAGCGTTATAAACGGTTATCCGGACCATACGTTCCGTCCGGGCGCGAACATCAACCGCCTGGAAACGGCAGTCATGATCGCCAAAGCTGCAGGTTTGCAAATTCAGGATGCCCATAAAACTCCGTTCGCCGATAATTCTGCGATTATGGAATGGGCATTGCCCTATATTCATGCAGCTTATGAAGCTGATCTCATACAAGGGAATACGGGCAACCGGTTCCGTCCGCTTGACTTCACGACCAGAGCAGAAGCGATCGTGCTGCTGCTGCGGGTTGCGTCCTATATCCATACTGCTTAAATGGTTATATTTTGAATCCATTTCATACATTCAAAGCCTTATGGGGTTCTGTTTTCCCGGCAATCTAAGGTTGTTCAATACAGTTTCTCACGCTGCTCCCCGCAGTGTGAGAGCACTTTGGCGGCGGACTCCTTTGCATACGCTGCATGAGGCCGCCGTTCTCCACAATTCAAAGTCCGCTTCCTTGGGAAGCGGACTTTGAATTGCAACAAATATGCTTTCGTCTACGAGGAACGTAACCCGAATCCGTTAGATATCCGAGCCCTCCTCGTAACTTCTTACTCGATGCGCCAGCGGTCCGAGTGAAGGAAAAACCGTACAGACTGAGTATCTAAGCCGATACTGGGAGCGGGTGCTCCCACGGCATGAAACCAGCGGCAATCCCGTCAAGCTTCTGTGGGATTGCCGCTGGTTTCGGTTGTACGGAGAAACCGGAGCGGCCGGCCTTGGTGCGGTTCGGAGGATTCCAGCGCGTTTTGCAACATTTAAGTATTATTGGTATCACGCCGGATCGCCAATTCGAAATCGAAAATATAGTGACACTTGGTGAGACTTGAGCCGGATAGCTGCTCCTTACGCCTTGACGGCGTACTTCTTGCGGGCCAATTCGGTCGCCTCAACCATATTGCGCAAAGCTGCGACCGTCTCTTCGTATTTGCGCGTCTTGAGGCCGCAGTCCGGGTTGATCCAGAATTGGGCAGGGTCCAGCACCCGCAGGGCGCGGTCGATCATCGAGCCAATCTCCCCGACCGACGGCATGCGCGGACTGTGAATATCGTAGACGCCAAGGCCGATACCTTTGTCATACGTATACGCCTCAAAGCTTCCAATCAATTCACCATGACTGCGTGACGTCTCAATCGAGATGACGTCGGCGTCGAGCGCGCTGATCGAGTCGATAATATCATGAAATTCACTGTAGCACATATGCGTGTGAATTTGCGTCTCGTCCTTCACTGTTGAGGTGGACAGACGGAATGCCCGCACGGCCCAATCCAGATAATCGGCCCACTGCTTGCGCTTGAGCGGAAGCCCTTCGCGCAGCGCAGGTTCATCCACCTGGATCATGCCGATGCCCGCTGCTTCGAGCGCCTCCACCTCGCCTCGGAGCGCCAGCGCAATTTGATAAGCCACCTCTTCGCGCGATTTGTCGTCACGGACAAAGGACCAGTTCAGAATCGTGATCGGACCTGTCAGCATGCCTTTGACCGGAACCTCCGTCAGCGACTGGGCATAGACCGTTTCTTCGACCGTCATCGGCGTTACCAGTTCCACATCTCCATAGATGATGGGAGGCTTTACGCAGCGGGAGCCGTAGGACTGCACCCAGCCGAATCCAGTGAAAACGAAGCCGGCCAGCTTCTCGCCGAAGAACTCCACCATATCGGTCCGCTCGAATTCTCCATGGACGAACACATCCAGTCCCAGTTCCGCCTGAATGTCGATCCACGTCTTGATCTGTTCCTTGACGAACGCCTCGTACTGTGCGCCGCTCCATTCCCCTTTGCGCCATTTTTGCCTGGCGCTGCGAACCTCGGGCGTCTGCGGGAAGCTTCCGATCGTGGTCGTCGGCAGCAGCGGCAGATTCCATCTCTTCTTCTGCACCTCGCTCCGGACTTCAAAGCTGCTTGGCCTTGCCGACGGCTGCGATGCCAGTGCGGCGATGCGTTCATGCACCTGCTTGCGGGCGCGGGACGGCGACTGCTGCAGCGCCTTGCGGCTGCGGTCCGCTTCCGCCAGCTCGGCAGCAATCGCTTCAACGCCCTCATTGCCCGCCTTGGTCAGCAGCACAATCTCTTCCAGCTTCTCATCGGCAAAGGCAAGCGCTTCGCGCAGCGTCTGCTCAAGCCCGCTCTCCTGCGCAGCACTAACAGGAACATGCAGCAGACTGCTCGAAGGCTGCACAAGAATACGGTCGGTTGACACGGCTTCGCCAAGCGCCTTCAACGTCGCCAGCTTGGCCTGCAGATCGGCTCTCCAGATTCCTCTGCCGTCGATCAGGCCCGCGCCGAGCACCTTGTCCGCAGGGAAGCCATGCTCGCGGACAGCTTGCAGATTACGCCCGCCATCATGCACAAAATCCAGACCGACGCCGTGAACAGGTAGCGAAACGACGGTCTTGTAGTCGTCGACGGACTCGAAGTACGTCTGCAGCAGCAGCTTGATGCCTGGCACCTCTTGTGTGAGCCTTTCATATATGCGGGCGATATGGTTCAGATCCGCCGGCTCAAGCGTTGTGGACAAAATCGGCTCATCGACCTGAACCCACTGCACGCCTTCCGCTTCCAGCTCGCGCAGCACCTGCGCGTACAGCGGCAGCAGACGGTCGATCCAGCCGTCAAGCTCATTCCGGGCATAGCCCTTGGACAGCTTCAGAAAGGTGAACAGGCCGACGAGGACCGGTCTTCCTTCGATGCCAAGCTCCGACTTCGCCTCGCGGTAAGCATCCAGGAGACGGTTGCGGGTCAGAACAGGTTTGATATCCGTGAGCTCCGGTACAATATAGTGATAGTTCGTATTGAACCACTTTGTCATCTCACAGGCCGTAGCCTCGCGATTGCCGCGTGCCATGGCGTAATAGGTGGACAGGCTCAGCTCTCCCTCCTCATAGCCGAACCGTCCGGGAACGAGGCCGAACATAGCCGCCGTATCCAGCACATGATCGTAATACGTGAAGTCCCCGACAGGAATGACTTCGATTCCCCGGTCCTGCTGGGCCTTCAGATTGCTTAGACGGATCGCTTTCAGCTCCGCATGGAAAGCCTCTTCCTCCAGCATGCCGGACCAATAGGCCTCCAGCGCTTTCTTCCATTCCCGACCCCGCCCGATGCGGGGATAACCCAGATTGCCGCTTTTCATAAGATTTGTTCTCTCCTCTCGATACGAGAAAGATAACATACCTTTCCAGCTATAGCGTAACTCCCATTAACTATAGCTGGCTATAGCCTGAAGCTATACCAAACAATTTTACTCGGATATGGTCTGATGCAGCGCTTCGATATAAGCGGAGGCGAGCTTCGAGAGCGCGGCATTCTGGTGGCTGATCCATCCGACATGGAGCGTCTCGTCGCTTGCCAGCGGAACAGGAATAATCTCGTTGCCATTCAGATCCGCGCTCAGCACCCCTGTGGAAATCGTGTAGCCGTTCAAGCCGATCAACAGATTGAAGAGGGTCGCGCGGTCATTTACACGAATGCTTTTTCGATGCGACAGCGTACTTAGAATTTCCTCGGAAAAATGAAACGAATTATACTCCCCCTGTTCAAAATACAGGTACGGATAGTCCTGAAGCTGGTCGAGCGTAACCATGGAGTGCTTGGCCAGGGGGTTGTTAACGCTGATGAAAATATGCGCTTTGGCCGTAAACAGGCTGGTGAACTTCAGATTTGCGTCCTTGAGCAGCCTGCTGATGACCTTGGCATTGAATTCATTAATATACAAAATGCCGATCTCGCTGCGCTGGCTTTTGACATCCTGGATGATTTCATGCGTCTTGGTCTCTCTCAGCGCCAATTCATATTCATCCTGTCCATACTCGCGAACCAGCTTCACAAAAGCGTTCACTGCAAAGGCATAATGCTGGGTGGACACCGAAAAATGCTGCGGCGAGGGCTTGGCATTGAGATACCGGTTCTCCAGCAGCTCGGCCTGCTCGATAACCTGGCGGGCATAGCCGAGAAACTCCGCCCCCTCCTTGGACAGCGAGATGCCCTTGTTGGTGCGCTCGAAAATCGTAACATGAATTTCCTCCTCCAGCTCCTTGATGGCGTTGGAGAGACTGGGCTGGGATATAAACAGCCGCTTGGCGGCCTCATTCATGGAACCGCGGTTGGCAACCTCAATCACATACCTCAACTGCTGCAGCGTCATCGGTCTTCATCCTTTCATTCATTACTGGGTACCTCTATTTTACCGCGGTTTCCGTTGTCTTACACTCTTCCCATCTTCAAGGGAAGAAGCCGGCGCAGAAAAGAAAAAGAAGCCTCTTCCGGAGGGAATGGCTCCATTTGGCCGCGAATGCCTTTGCTTCTTAGAGCCCCAGCTCCCGCTCGCTCCATGCCCACAGACGCTTGGCCGCTTCCGGATCGGCCGCTTTGGCTGTCAGCCGGACCGGCTTTTTGCGGTAATAATACTCCCCGCTTGTCGACATAACCTTATCGCTTGTCGCCAAATATACCGCCGTCTCCGCCCCCTTCTCCGGTGTGAGGAAGAATGGCTTCATCATGGCCAGTATGCGCCTGCCAAAGCCGGTATTGCGGTTCACGCCAATCTGTGTCGCAACTGCGCCGGGATGCAGACAGTTCGCCGTTACCCTCGTCTCCTTCAGCCGCCGCGCCAGCTCCTTCGTGAACAAAATGTTGGCCAGCTTGGACTGCGCATAGCTTCTCCAGAAAACATAGCCCTTCGTCAAATGCGGATCGCTCCAATGGATATGGCCTGCTTTGTACGCATTGGAGGAGACCACCACGACTCTCCCTTGCGGGGCGCGGGCAAGCGCATCCAGCAGCAGATGCGCCAGCAGAAAATGCCCCAAATGGTTGACGCCGATTCCCAGCTCAAACCCGTCCGCAGTGGTCTCCCGCCTGATCGGAAACACCCCTGCATTATGGATCAGTCCGTCCAGCTGCTCATATCTGGCCAGAAAAGCCCGCGTAAATTCGCGGATGCCGGCAGCCGAGCCCAGATCGCAGATCATAAGCTCGATATCCTGCGAGCCGCTCTGGCGAACCGCATCCTGGAGCGCAGCCTCTCCCCGCTTCCGGCTGCGGCACGCCATAATGACGCGGATGCCATGGCGGGCCAAGGCGACAACGGTCGCCAGCCCCATACCGGAATTGGCCCCTGTAACAATCATAACCTTCTGCTTTGTCTGCATATGATTGATCTCCTTCGTTCCCGTATCAATCTCTTGCAGCTACTATACCATTAATCCCATGGTCCGAGTATCAGAAAAGTCAAATGTCGGATACCCGTGATTTTGCACCCAATTGCAGTCTTTATAGGGCTTTTCCTTTTCCTGACGCACTTTTTGTTGCATAATGATAAAAAAAGAAAAATATAACGCTTTCATAGCTTACAAAGGATGTAATCCTACTACATTTTATAAGACCGGGGGAGTACATTTGATCAGGTTACCGATCCGCAAGCTGTCCGGATTTGCCCCAGGCCGGATGAACTGGAATTACTTCAAGTCCAAGCTTCTGCTGAATTATGCCTTGTCCTACATCCTTATTTTCTTGATTCCGCTCACCGGAGTAACCATCTTTGTATACAAGAATGCCGTCGACAATCTGCGTTCGGAAATCGAGCAATCCAATGTGAACCAGCTGAATCAGGTGCGGATGAACATTGACGCGCGGATGGCCGAGCTTCAGGAGACCGCAAGCCGGATATCCTTTGACGTGCATCTCACACCTTACATGGTGCGCCATCCCTACTACAGCAAGGAAGCGATCGACACACTGGCCAATTACAAAGCCAACAGCCAAATTCTCGACAATCTGTTCCTGTACTATCACGACGATTCGGTGATTTACTCCTCGGAGGGGATGACGGATGTCGGCACCATCTTCAGGCAAAAATACAAGTTTGCGGATTGGCCTGCCGCTCAGGTGCTGCAGGATCTCAATAATGCGGAGCATCCGCTCATGCGTCCCGCCGGGCAGGTAATTGTCAATTCCAGACAGGAGTCCATGCTGGCGCTTCTGGTGCCGATCAAACCGAATGACCCCTATCCGTACGGCACCGTCGTTTATTTGATGGAAGAAGAGAAGCTGACCGGCGTGATGGACTCCATCCTCAATAAATTTTCCGGCAACAGCTACATTTTCGATGATCAGGGCCGGGTGTTGACGAAGAACCGGCGCGGTGAAGCCATTCCGGGCAATGAGTTAAGCGTTCTTTCCTCTCTTGATGCAGGTATCCACAGCCTCATGCTGGACGGCAAGCAGCAGTCGGTCGTCGCCGTGCAGTCGGAAGAGAATGGCTGGACCTATGTGACGACGATGCCAAGCAGCCAGTTTTTCAGCCGCATCTTTCATATCCAGACGCTCATTCTGCTGGTGTTCTTCATCGTGGCGCTTACTGGAATTACGGCGGCTGTCATGCTGGCAAAGCGCCAGTATCATCCGGTCAAGGACCTGATGGAGTTTACGCGGCTTAAGACAGGCTCCAGGACGTCCGATTCCGCCAAATCGACCAGCGAATGGGACTGGATCAGGCAAACCATCCATGATTACAGCGCCCGCATCCAATTTCAGGAGCCTTATGCGCGCACCCAGTTTCTGATGATGCTGCTCAAGCACGGGAGTCCGAATGACCACGACCTGGAGCAGCTGATCAAAAGTGTTGGCCTGGAGCTTCCCGGAACGCAGGGAGAGTATTGGGTCATGCTGCTGAAATGGGATGCATTCTCCGGCACTTCCACCGCGGGCCCGGACCGCAGAGACATCCACCAGCTGCTGCATGACCTGGATATGCCGCAGCTGAAAGCCCGTGCTTACGGCATCGATTTTTCACCGGCCGATCAATTTGCGGTCATGATCAGTCTTGCACCCGATGCCGCCCGCAGCTCACAGGATCGCATAGAAGAAATTGTGGACCACATCCGCGGCAGTATCCTTCAGCGGTCATCTCTTCAGCCATCCATTGGAGTGGGGTCGCCGTACGGCAATCTCGGGGAGCTCAACCAATCCTTCATCGAGGCAGCAACGGCACTGGAGTTCCGCATGCTGGGGGAGCTTGGAAGCGTTACTTATTTTGAGAAGCTTAGCGCCCCGGAGTCCGAGACCTTCTGGATATCCAAAAAATCTTTGCTGAAGCTGGAGCAAAGCCTCAAACAGGGTAATGAAACGGTGGCGTTTCAGATGATTCAATCGATCATCGCGGATCTGCGGACTCAGACGCTATCGGCTGCCCTGATGCGCTGCATATGCTTCGATGTGCTGAACGCGCTGCTCAAGAACGCCTCTGAGCTCGGAATGAACGGCATTATCCACGATATTCCGAACCTGACCGCTTTTGAAACGCTGGAGGAGCTGGAACGCAAGCTGGAAGCGTTGGCTGCCCAAATTTGCGGACAGGTTGAGCGTCAAGCCGAAATCCAGCAGCATTCGCTGCTGGACGACATCGTCTCCTATGTCGACCGGCAGTATGCCGACTACACGCTCAGTCTGGAGCATTTGGCGTTGAAATTCTCCATCTCGGCTTCGTACTTAAGCCGCAGCTTCAAGGACAAGACGGGCTCCACCTTCTCCCAGTACATCTGGCGGCTCCGCATGGAGGAGGTGATGCGTCTATTGGTCAGCAGCGATGCTCCCCTGAAGGATGTCATTGAGCAGGTCGGGTATCTGGATACGCCCAATTTTATCCGCAAGTTCAAGAAGGAAACCGGATATACACCCGGCCAATACAGGAAGCTGAGAACAGGTGAAGACGGCTGAAGCCTGCCGCTTACCGGTAAGCGGGTATCCTTGAGGGGGATGAAATCTTTACATTTTATAAGGCTCAAGAAGAAACCGCTGCCGCCGTCCTTTTGGCGGCGCAGCTGGTTTCTTCCCTTAGAAATAGAAGCAAAGTATGGAGGAATTTTAACCTTTCTTATATTTTAAGAAAGCCAGCTCCTTAGCCTCTGGGCAGAGTCTAGAGAGCTGGCTTCTTCCTTGCATTTCGGCTAGTTCGCTTTCCAGCGGTCGTACGCCGTTTGATACACTTCGGCCATACGTTCGCCGCCCATCTTCCGGATCGTCCCGATATAGGAATCCCAACTGCTCAGCGGCTCCTGTCCGGTAACGAACCTGGCCTCCATCTGCTCGACATAAGTGTCAAGATCAGACTGCAGACTGGTAACCTCGGCCTGCTCTTCCGGCGTCAGGAACAAGACAGGGAAAGGAATGCGCGCTCCGCGGTCAAGCAGCTTTTCCTTGGACTCTTTCTCCACCCATCTGTCAAAATCCGTCGCAAGGCCTTTACCGATCTCTCCGGTCATCATGCCGGGAGTCGGAATCCCATAGTTTGGCGTAAGAGTGGCACGGAAGTCTTCCCGTTCGATTCCGCCGGGAACAGGCAGCCATTCTTTGGTGTGTGCAGCTTTATCGGTATATTTCCAAAGCGTTCCTTCAGGACCCTTGTCAAACAATACGGCGCCATCGTAAGCGTACATGTAGTCCACCCAGCGCAGACTGGCTTCGGGCGATGGATTGGTGTTGGTAATGGCGTAAGCGCCGCCTGTAACGCCCTTATTCCTGGCGATGGCAGGCTTATCGACGCTGTCGCTCCTGACCGGGCTGAACATCGGATCGTCGGTGCTTGGCTCTCCGCCAAGGGTGAAGTAAGCATGCCAGTCCGAGAAGAGCGCGATCTGATTGTTACCGGCTTTTGCCTTTTTTTGATCCGCGGTTTGGGAGAAGGTCTCGTGGTCCAGCAGCTCCTCGCTCCACAAGCGGTTCAGATAGGTCAGATAGGCCTTGTAGCCTTCCTCCATCGGGGTATAATGCACTTTGCTCTGATCGTCGACATAAATTTTGTCCTCATAGATGCCGAAGGCGCCGAGCAGCCATGCGCGGATTTCCTTAAGCTTGACCAGAGACAGCGGAATCTCGTCCTGTTTGCCGTTTCCGTTCGGGTCTTCTTCCTTGACGCGCTTCAAATAAGTGTACAGCTCCTCGGTCGTCTCAGGCAGCTTATCGATCTTAAGCGCCTTCAGAAAATCGCCGTTGTACCAGAGCGGATTGCGGTACCACGGCTGAGCCAGATCAACCTTCGGCAGCGAGTAGATATGTCCATCGGGTGCGGTAATGGATTTGCGGATATCAGGATTGTCCTCGAGAATTTTGTTCACGTTCGGCGCATACTGAGGGATCAAATCCTCAAGCGGAATGAGGATGCCTTGGCTTCCATAATTCAGCTCTTCCGCGGGAGTCAGACCGGCGGCAAAGAAAATATCAGGGTATTCACCGCTGGCGAACACCAGATTTTTTTTGGTCTCGAAGCTGTCTTTGGGCGCATTCTGAAATTCCAGGCGGATATTCGTCAGCTTCTCCATTTCCTGAATAACAGGCATATCCTTCCAGTTCTGAATCCCTACGTCGGGGGCCATCATCGTTAAGGTTAATGGATCATCCACAATAGGGAAGCCTTCCTTGTGAACCAGCTCCGACTCTTGCGAAGCCCCTCCGGTCTCGGAATCCGATGAGCTGCAGCCGGCCAATGTGATGATAAGCGCAGCCGTTACGATCAGAATTGTGCTTTTTTTAAATGCCCGCATACTTAAACCCCTCTCCTTAAACATATGTGATCTGGCCAAACTGCTTAAGCATAAAATAACTCCCTGGCAGCCGTCATTCATCTCCCGGCCGGTGCCGGAGAGGATGGTCCGGGCTAGCCTTTTACCGAGCCGATCATCACGCCTTGAACAAAATAGCGCTGCAGGAAAGGATAGACCGCTATAATCGGCAGCGTGGACACAACAATAGCCGCGTATTTCACCAGCGAGGCTACCTCGGCTTTATTGTTCATCGCTGCCGCCATATCTCCGCTGACCGCAGCGCCGGTTGTCTCGGCGGACATTTCCTGAAGCACGAGAATCTGGCGCAAAATAAGCTGCAGCGGATATTTGGACTCCGTGTTGAGGTAGATCAGGGCATTAAAATAGCTGTTCCAATGCATGACGCCATAAAACAACGCCATCACGGCAATAATCGGTCCCGACAACGGCAGGATGATGCGCAGGAACAGCCCCGTGTTCGTACAGCCGTCGATATGGGCGGCTTCCTGAAGCTCTCTTGGGACCGTGGTCTGGAAAAAGGTTCTCGCCACGACAATATTCCAAACGCTTGCGGCAGCGGGCAGAATCAGGGCGCCCATCGTATTCATCAGGCCGAGACTTTTCACCAGCAGATAGGTGGGCACCAGTCCGCCGCCGAAGAACATCGTGACCAGGATCAGGCCCATGAACAATCCGCGGCCTGCGAAATCGGAACGGCTCAAGGCGTATGCCGCAGGCAGCGTAACAAACAGATTCAGCGCTGTTCCGAGCACGGTATAGATCACGGTATTCAGGTAACCGCTCCAGATTTTGGAGTTTCCGAATACCCGGCTGTACCCGTCCAGATTCAGACCCTTGGGGAGCAGCCACATTTCGCCCGAGCTGACATATTTCGGATCGCTGACCGACGCGCTGATAATGAACAGAACGGGATACAGCACCACGATCAGCGCAATGAACAGATAGATGTAGTTCATGAGGACGAACAGCTTGTCGGCTCTTGTTTCTTTTACACCTGAAAGCATGCTTCAAACCTCCTCCTTTACCAAAGACTTGTTTCGCTGGTACGGCGTGCGATCCGGTTGACGGCAATAAGCAGGATGGCGTTGACCACCGAATTGAACAGCCCTACAGCCGTTGAGAAGCTGTATTGGGCGCTAACCAGACCCGAGCGATAGACAAAGGTGGATATGACATCCGAAGCGCTCATATTAAGCGGATTTTGCAGCAGCAGAATTTTCTCGAAGCCAACGCCCAGAATATTCCCCATATTCAAAATCAGCATGATCGTGATGGTTGGCACAATGGTCGGAATGTTGATATGCAGCATTCGTTTAAAACGGCTTGCGCCGTCCATGATGCCCGCCTCATGAAGCTGCGGGTCAACGCTGGACAAGGCGGCAAGATAGATTATCGTACCCCAGCCTGCGCTCTGCCAGACTCCGGAGAGGACATAAACCGTCTTGAACCATGCCGGGTCCGTCAGAAAATCAGCCGCCTGGAAACCAAGTCCCTCTACAATACGCACAATGATGCCCGAGGTCGGCGACAGGAAGGTAATGATCATTCCGGCCATTACGACGACCGAAATGAAATGCGGCGCATAAGTAATCGTTTGCACAGATCGTTTGAAAAACCCGCTGCGCACTTCGTTGAAGGCCAGCGCCAGAATAATGGGAAGCGGAAATCCGATTGCCAGCTCGTAGAGGCTGATGCTGAAGGTGTTCCACAGCAGGTCCCGGAAGTAATACGAATGGAAGAAGCGTTCAAAGTGATCGAAGCCGACCCATGGACTTCCGGCAATCCCCTTTGTGGGAATGAAATTTTTGAAAGCGATCTGAATGCCGTACATGGGTATGTAATGAAAAATAATGAAATAAAGCAGTGCGGGAGTCATAAATAAATACAGTTCCCAGTTCCGCAAAATCCGGTTCCGGTTTCGTCTGTTCAGCTGCCCCGCATCGAGCGGGAGAACTCCCTTCTTGGGAGCGGCGGTCTCGAACGCGAGAGCATCCTGGTCATTTCGTTTCATGGCATCCATCCCCTCGTTTCTAAATTGATCCTGTGTGTCATGTACTTCTGCCGGAATATATACCTGCATCGCACTGATGCCGGCAATCAAATTGTAGACAGACCGGCCAGGGCCGGTAAATATGTAGAATATGAATTGTCATGTCCAAACACACGCGAAGCCATATGGCATAAGGATTATTGAGAGCGCTTTATTAAGATGGAATGTGTAGAATTTACGGCATAAACGATGTATTCATATTTGACATATTGCACTGCGGCACAGGATAAGTAAACGATTCCAGCGTATTTTGCCGCTATTTTTGAATTTTCTCAAGGTTCAAACGCTCCCCTTCATCCCAGGATAAAACAGCTGGTACGCCTTTGGCGGATAAGTCAAGCTTCTTCATCTTAGAAATAAAGCAATTTCCCCCGGTCCATGAAGCGTAAAAATATGCGCGCCGCGGACTGTGCCACACAGAAAAAGGACATCCCGCAGGATGCCCGATTTGTAATATGTTAAGTTTCGATATCCGTTAATAGCTTTTTGCGGCCAGTTGATCCAGACGCTTGAAGGTGTACCCCTGTACACGGGCATCGTCTATGATTTTGCCCAGCGCCTTGGCGTTATCCTCCGACACGGTATGCAGCAGGATAACTGCGCCCGGGTGAAGCTGCGACATGACACTGTCATAGGCATGCTTCCAGCCCCTTTGCGCTTTCGTATCCCAGTCCTTGTAGGCCACAGACCAGAAGACACTGATATAGCCCTGCTCCCTGCTCGCTGTGAGCACGCGCTCGCTGAAGATGCCGCGAGGAGGGCGAAGATAATTCATCTCCTCCTGCCCTGTCAGCTCCGTCACGCCCCTTTTCACACGCGCGAGTTCATTTGCAATCTGCTCGCTTGTGATCGTGCTCATATCCGGGTGGCTCCATGAATGGTTGCCGATCAGATGCCCTTCAGCAGCCATCCTTTTGACCAACTCAGGCTGATCCTTAATATAGTGGCCGGTGACGAAGAAGATCGCCGGCGTCTGCTTCTCTTTCAGCACGTCCAGAATTCCTGCCGTATAGCCATTCTCATAGCCGTTATCGAATGTAAGATACAGCTCTTTCTTCGCTGTATCCCCCAGGAAGATGGCATCCTGCTTTTGAAGAAGGCTCTGAAACCCTTCTTCCCTGATGGAAGGCAGCGCGCCTTTTACACTTTTCTTGAAGCCAAAATGGAATGTTCCGCCCGGTGCGGCGGATACGGCTCCTATGCTTGCAAAGAGAACAATGGCTGCGATGAGAAAAGCGCCTGCACCTGCTGCATATCGTTTTGTCATGAAATCCCGCCTTAATGAACAGGCCCGTGAGGCTGTCCGTATGGTATGTACAGCGGTATTATGCCACGGCAGCCGGAAAATATGCCCTCCTCCAACATAGAATAGCCATCTGTACCTGCTTCTGGATCCGGAATCTTAGCTGCAAAAAGAAAAGGAGCTGCCTCGAAGGCAGCTCCCATTCTTTTAAAACAAACATATCTTACAGCAGTTCCAGCATTCTGTTGATAATAACTGCCGCTTGAGCACGATTAGCAATGCCCTTAGGTGTAAAGGTGTCGGCTGTTGTGCCGTTGATGACACCCGCCTCTGCCAATAGTGCAATTGAATCCTTGGCATACGAAGCAATTTTGCCATTGTCTTTGAATTTGGACAATACAGCCGCCGCATCGCCTACAGCAATGTTTTTGACATTATTCAGCACGTTAGCTGCCATAATTGCCATTTCTTCGCGGGTAATTGGACGGTTAGGATCAAATTTACCGTTTCCGACCCCATTAACCACGCCTGCATTGACTGCTGATGCTACGAAGCTGTAATACCAGGCTTCCGGTTTCACATCGGTGAAGGATACCGTCGCCTTCTCATCCGTCAAATCGAAAGCACGGACAAGCATGGTCAGGAATTCTGCTCTTGTCACTTGCTTGAGCGGAGCAAAATTCTCTTTGTCCACTCCATTGATGATGCCTTTGGCAGCCAGGTTTTCGATCGCGCTTTGCGCCCAGGATGCTACAGGTCCGAGATCCTTGAAATCCGGAACGTCAACAGGCTGCGTTGGTTCGACAGGTGTTGTCGGTTCAGTTGGCTCTGTTGGTTTCGGATCAGCCGGTTTCGGTTGATCAGGCGTTGGAGTTACAGGATAGTATGGATAGTATGGAATGTCTCCGTTATCTCCATCGTCACCAGGCTCTACCGGAGGATCCACTGGCGGGTTCACCGGTGGTTCTACCGGCGGTTCTACAGGTGGTTCCGGTTGTTCAGGTGTCTCACCATTTCCATCATCGACTGATCCAGGGTCAGCTGAAGGAGCTGCCGTAAAGATCGAATTCGACAGCAGGCGGAATTGGGCCTGCGGATGTGCACGGTTCGTCAATTCATTGGCGAACACCGTCACATTGACCAGATCTTTTTTATAGGTGAAGCCCATTGTTTGGCCCTTAATCACTTCATGTTTCGGCCACCAGCCGGCGATGAAGAAATCTTCATCCGAGCTTGCAGTTGCGAGTACATTTGCTCCTTCAGGAAGAGCTGTGATATAAGATCCCGATACGGTGTACAAATAATCTATCTCATCATAAGGAGCCGTAATCGGGCTGTTTTGCGCCAAGATGGATTTGAACAGACCTTCATGCGCATTGCCGGTCGTTGCAAAATTGAAACCAGGCAGCAAACCGGAGCTTTTCAATCCATTCATGGCCGTTCTTCCATAGCCGATATATGGTTTCCCTGCGCTGATCAGACTGTTGCTTCCAGTTGAATTTACGAGGACGTCACTTGCTGCAGGGTCAGTGGAAACATTAAACCCAAGACCTTTGAGCGCGAAAGCAGGAACGCCTGTTGCGGCTACAGTCACCGGTTTAAGCACCTTGCCGTCTTTATTGCCTTTATCGTCGAACGGCACGACATCCAGCAGGTATTTCTCCTTCACGGTTTTAAGGTTGGAATAGGAGACAAGGAAATCGCCCATTTCATAGCCTTCTCCGCCGTAATTCAGCAGGGTAACTGATTTTCCTTGGCCGATCAATTCGTTAACGGCTTGTACAGCCTCGTTATTGGTGTTGCGAATGACATAATGAGATGTATAGCCAGGAACTGTCGTCGACGGAATTTCCACCGATTCTACTTCATCTGTTTTTCCAGTGAATACACCTGCATCACGGACAATATAGCGGTCGAAGCCCCTCATATAAGAGAAACTCTGCACGATATCCGCATACATCTCGCTAAAATCGGATACGTCGATGCCGTCATACAGAACCAGATTGGCATAACCCCGTTTGGCCTGATGCATGTTGACGACAAAGCTTCCGGCAGGATATACCTTATCCCCTACTGTAACCGGGGCTGTAGATTTTTCTACCTTGACGCTGTTATGAAGCAGGTATTGCACCATTTTGTAGGTTTCAAGCGAATTCTTTTGCAGTTCTTTGTCTACTGGCAGTACATAATATTCAGGGAAGAAGTTCTCTTCACCGTTACGTGGTCTGCCGATTTCTTCGTATTTTGCATTCACCAAATATTTGTCAACCGAATAGCTGTCCGTTCCTTCAATGCCGCGTTTGTACACTTCCAGTTGATTGAGGAACAGCTGTTTCTTGTTGTCCATTACATATTTGGTTGACGCCAAAGCAGCAGAGTAGAGTGCAGTTACCGAGTCTTCATTAAGTTCAGGAATTTCAAGTGTATGACCAAGAGCTCCTTGATGCATCGCGAATACGGCGGTATAGGCAGGAGAAGCATCATCCCAGCCCGTTGCATTGGCAATTGGCTTGTAGTTTGGATCCTCGGCCTTTTTCCGGGCTTCTTCATACGGAATATGGTACTTTGGAATTCTATTGTCCGTACTGGCAACACCCGCCCGGCCCATGGCGTTAGCTTGGTCGACCATGCTGTTGATCAGCAGATCGAACTCGAAGTTCGGATCATGCGGAGGCGTACAAGGCTCAATCAGAAAGTCTTTGACAAAACCATGGAAATCCAGGAAGGAAAGCGGAGACCATTTTGCGATTTCACTGGCCACGATTTGCGTTTCCGGTTGTGTTTGGTAGGAATTGTCCCGGTTCAGGTCAAAGCCGTTGGCGTTTTGACGGACATTGTGGTAGCGGCCATCCGGATTTTCCGTATAGTTCATGAGGAAAATGACATTGTCCAGCGCCTGGTCCACATTAATCGTTACTGTTTGTGGTTTACCCGCGACATCGGTTGTTTCATACTCAACCGTGTCTTCTTTTGACATCGTTCTAAACATATTGAGGATAGCATCAATACCTGGCGCTTCATCCGGATGAATATTATTCAGCCAAATCGGCACCTTGTAGTTGGTCAGCTTGCCGCTCTTGATTTTATTTTGAAGCTCAGCGGGTTTTTCCATCATGTCGTGAAGCGTCTCATTCACATATTGGTCGACAGAAGCTTTATCTTTAGCCAATATCGTGAAGTAAATATCGCGGCCTTCAACAGACTTGCCCAGTACACGGGTTTCAATGTAACGGTCTGATTGAGCGGCTGCGGTAATGGCTTCAATCTCCGGTTTAATCTCATCATACGTATGATAAGATTCATACGGATTTAATTTAATTGGTCCGCCTGCGATGACATTGCCCATTGGACCTTGAACAGCCAGGTCATTTGTGGCAATCATCTCAGGGTATCTTGAGCGGAACGTGCCGGAAAGATTGGTCGTTCCATAAAGCACATCGAATGCGATTTTGGCTTTGACGGTATTTCCTTCAACAACAGGTGTTCCTTCCAGATAAATAAAAGGATCTCCATTGTATCCGGCAGGAGCAACTGTGCTCCATTTCTTCCACTCGGAGAGCGGTTTTCCTCCGTAAGTCCACTGCAGGTCATTAACTGTAGTATTGATAGGCAGATCGAACTGTACGTCAATCGTCGTCTTATAGGTCATTGACGCGACATTTGAGCTTAATTTAAGCTCTTGAGGCTCCTGGATTTCCATCAACAACGTTGAGAGCACTTGGGTAAAAGTACTTAAATGCTGTTCAATCCTGCCAGGGTAGGTTTCAATAATATGATCAAGCTTGTCTTTACCGGTATGCCAAACTTCTCCCTCAAGCGCGGTTTGGGTATAGCCATCCAAATCGCCAAGGGTCCAGTTCGTCGCTTCCAGGTAGCCGTAAGGAATACCTGCGTCTTCGAATGCAGCATGGTCACTCCAGTCGCCGGTTGTCGTCGCCGGATACTCCGGGTTCAGACCAGGATTGGTTTGCATTTCCAGGCCCAGGCGCTTAGCAATAGCCAGACCCTGGTCACGGGCAAAACCCGAAAATCCTGCACTGCCGTACATATACATATAATCGCCGACAGCAAGGCTATCCATGTTGATCATGACGACTGTGTTCTTCTTCTCATCGTCCGTCATTTGGGATACATAATAATTGGAGCCCCTCAGGCCCGCTTCCTCTGCGCCAAATGCGATGAATTTAATCGTGTAAGGCGTATCCTTCAGCGCTACCGTCTTGGCAGCCTCCAATAAAACCGCAATTCCCGATGCGTTATCATCCGCGCCCATGCTTCCGCCTGAGCTAACCGAATCGTAATGCGCACCGACGATTACCGTTCTAGGGGATATCCCCTGTTTGACGGCAATGATATTGCTGGTATTAACGGTATTTCCTCCGCGAGTGTAAGTGAAAGGTTGAAGGGTTGTCTGCAAACCGATTTTCTCGAACTCGCCTTTAATATAATCACGAGCTTCTTGGTCCTTCGGGCTGCCTGCAGTACGAGTACCGATGGTTGTCGCCAGGTAAGTCAGATATTGTGAAGCCGCATATCCTGGCTGTCCTTCCGGTATGTTAAGCACTGGCGCCGCCAAAGCCTTCAACTGCTCTTCGTCTGCCTGTTCGTCTGCAATTTCATCCGTTGGTTGGTCAACAGGCTGTTCGGCTTGTTCATCCGTCGGTACATCAACCGGCTGATCCTGTGGCTCATCCTGCGGTTGATCCGTTGGCTGGCCCTCAGTCTGCTCCGCTGGTACACCGTCCGGATCCACCGATGGATCTGTAACCGTGTCACCTGGATCCGCCGAGCTATCCGGATCACCCGATTCCGGATCGGTGACAGCGTCAGGATCAGCTGCAGGAGTATCTTCTCCGGCTGGAGTTTCGCCAGAATCAACGACTACTCCAGGTTCCCCGCTGCCTGTTTCTTCTGCAAATGCGGCTGCCGGCACAAGCGCCGAGATCGCCAGCATGAATACCAACAGCAGAGAAATCGTTCTTTTTGCTAGCATCTTTCGAAACATGGTATTCCTCCTTTTTTCTACAAAACGGATGAAAGATTCATAGACTCGAAACGTGCACAAAAAATGCAAGCCTTCAATCGACGAACCATTGCAACGAACCTGTTCGTTTCTGTGCCGCCTTTGATCGAAAACTTCCCCCAGAAAACATCGCTGCCCTCATGTCCGCTAAACATCACTCCATTCGCTGCCTGCCTGGCTGTTCTTCTACTCTTAAGCCAGATAGGTTTCTTTTAATTATGTATACAATATACATAACACAATATATTATATTCGTTAAGTATTATAACATTGACCTTGAAACCTCACAACATATTTTTGGTAAAATCCCGTAGATTTATAGAGAAAAATGCATTTCCTTCCCTTTTATCTGACATGATGTGTGCATTCAACCAAAAATTCGAGATTTAATGTCATTAAATATTACACAAGAGTCTCAAAAGGCCTGCCTTCTACACTCTGCGTGAAGTCAGCTTCGCTTGTGTAAACAGAAGCAAATAGTCGTGACCACCGGCTTTGGAGTCGGTGCCTGACATATTGAAGCCGCCAAATGGATGGACCCCTACAAGCGCCCCCGTACATTTGCGGTTGATGTACAAATTCCCGCAATGGATCTGCTCCAGCGCCGTTTCAATACGTCCTTCGTCAGTTGAGAAGAATGCTCCCGTCAGGCCAAATTCCGTATCGTTATAGATGCGGATCGCATCCTGCCAATCCTTGGCCTTGGCGATAGCCAGTACCGGTCCGAATATCTCCTCCTGCATAATTGCCGCATCAGGCTCCACGTCCGAGAACACCGTCGGCTGAATGAAATAACCGCCTTCCGGTCCGCGTCCTCCGCCAACGAGGAGCTTTCCTTCCGCTCTGCCCGTCTCGATATAGTCCAGAATACGCTCGAAGGAGCTCCGGTCGATGACAGGACCTATTGGCGCGTTATCTTCAGGACTGCCGATGGCCAGACGGCCTGCCCTTTCCGCGATTTTGCCTGTCAGTTCGTCATAGACGGATTCCACGATAATGGCACGCGAGCCCGCAGAGCACTTCTGTCCCTGAAAACCGAAGGCAGAAGCTACAATGGCGTCAGCCGCAGCATCAAGATCCGCGGTCTCATCCACAACGATCCCGTCCTTGCCTCCCATCTCCGCTACGACCCTTTTGATCCAAATTTGTCCTTCGGATTGTTCGGCAGCCAGCTTGTTTATGCGGAGCCCTACTTCTTTCGAGCCTGTAAAGCTGATAAATCGGGTTTTGGGATGGCTTGTCAAATAATCGCCAATTTCCGCGCCGCTTCCCGGTAAATATTGAATGACATCGGCCGGGAATCCCGCCTCCACCATCAGCTCGTAGAACTTGTAGGCAATGACCGGCGTCGTGGAAGCAGGCTTCATAATGATCGTGTTCCCCGAGACAACTGCCGCTGAAGCCATTCCCGCGCAAATCGCAAGCGGAAAATTCCATGGCGGAATGACAATGCCTACCCCAAGCGGGATATAATGCAGCCGGTTATCCTCGCCGGCCATCCTTACCAGCGGCTGCCTGTCGTTGGTTTGCGCCAATTTGACCATTTCACGCGCATAATACTCCATAAAATCAATCGCTTCTGCCGTGTCCGCATCAGCCTCCGCCCAGTTCTTGCCTGATTCCATAACCAGCCAGGCCGAAAACTCATGCTTGCGCGCGCGCATCCGGCCCGCTGCCTGAACCAGCAGTACCGCCCGTTCCTCTGCAGGCGTCTGTTTCCACGATTCGAATGCCCCCAGCGAAGCCTGCATCGCCTGTTCGGCCTGTTCCCGGCTCGCCTTGCTCACCGATCCGATAATTTGGCTGGTATCCGCAGGATTAATCGACACAGTTCTCTCGGCCGTCAATATCGCTTTCCCGCCAATATGAAGGGGATACTCCTTTCCAAGCTCCAACTTCACGCCTGCAATCGCCTCCGTGATGGCCCTGCGGTTCTCCTCCTGACTGAAATCCGTCAACGGTTCATTGACGAACGGTGCAAACAACTCATTTTTCGGCATACTGAAATCCCCTATTTCCACATATTTTTTAATACAAACCAGACATTCGCGGGCCTCTCCGCCAGCCTGCGCATGAAATAGCCGAACCAGTCTCCCCCATAGGGCACATAGATTCTGACCCTGAAGCCCTCCTTGGTCAACTGATCCTGCAGGTCTTCGCTGATTCCGTACAGCATCTGAAATTCAAAACGATCCTGATGAATATCATTTGCTTTTATCCAGGCGGCAGACGCTTTAATAACTTCCCGGTCATGGGTGGCGATTGCCGCGTATCCATACTTCAGCTGTTCGCGGATCAGCATCACGAACTGCTTATCCACCTCCGATTTCTGCGGGTAGGCGACCTGCTCCGATTCCTTGTAGGCACCCTTCACCAACCGCAAATTAGATGCCGATGCCTCCCCAAGCTCACAGATATCCTGCCCTGACCGCCGCAGATATGCCTGAATGACAATCCCCACATTCCCGTATTCCTGCCGGAGCTCCTTATATAAATCAAGCGCGGGCTGACAATGGGCATAATCCTCCATATCGATCCGCACGAAATTCCCCAGGGATGCCGCACGATTCAGGATGAGCCTCATATGATGGCGGCATAGCTCCGGACTCACATCCAGCCCCAGACTGGTCAGCTTCAAGGAGAGATTCGACTGTACGCCCGCTTCGGCAATCGCATCAAGCGTTTGCAGGCACATATCGGCCGCAATGGCCGCTTCTTTCTCATCTCCTACGAATTCGCCGAGATGGTCCAGTGTCGCCAGCTTCCCCTGCTCGTTCAACCGCTTCACGGTTTCGACCGCCTCCCGGATGGTCGCGCCCGCCACAAACCTGCGCGCACCCATCCGTAGTCCATACCTTGCGGCCAATTGCCCGGCCCGTCTGCTGCGGCCAAGCGACAAGAAAAAATTGCGCATTAACGCTTCCATCCCCTGCCCATCCTTCCGTGCTTACAGGATTCGCTTGCCAAGCAGAGAGGAAGCCAGCTCCACCGCAAGACGTGCCGTACGCCTGTCATAATCAAGAAGCGGGTTCACTTCTACGATGTCCATCGATGTAACCCGCTGCGATTCCGATAGCAGCTCAAGCGCAAAATGCGCTTCCCGGTAGTTCAGCCCGCCCGGCACAGGCGTGCCGACTCCTGCCGCCTCCTGCGGATCAAGACAATCCATATCAAAGCTGAGATGAATGCCGTCCGTTCCATTCCCGGCAATTTCAATGGCTTTCTTGACGACCGTCTCAATACCCATCCGGTCAATCTCATGCATCGAGAAAACAGTAATTCCTTCCGAGCGTATAAGCTCCCTCTCGCCTGGATCAAGATCCCTTGCCCCGACGATGACAATATTCTCCTTCTTGATCAGCGAGCCTGCACCTGGAATATCCGTAAGCTTAAAATTGGATTTTCCGATAGCCACTGCGAGCGCCATCCCGTGCAGATTTCCCGAGGGTGTCGTTTCCTCTGTGTTCAAGTCGCCATGCGCGTCGAACCAAATGACGCCGAGATTGTTGTAATGGCCCGTCAAGCCTGCAAGCGAACCAATGGCGACGCTGTGATCTCCGCCCAGAATAAGCGGGAAGGAATCATTAATGGCAGCGCGGTACACCTGTTCGCCAACAAGTCCGCTCATTTCCATCACTTCCGGAAGGTATTTTATTTTGGACGGCGTTCCTTGCGAAAACGGTTTAATCGGACAATCGACCTCATGTTCACTCTCCAGGTGAATATCCATACTGCGGATTTTACGCACAAGCCCGGCTTTAATAATGCTTTCGGGCCCCAGCTCCGTTCCGGCACGGCCGCTTCCCAGCCAGAATGGAACGCTGATAAGCCTCACTTTCTTATGTTCACTTCCAGAGCCTTGCTTCTGCGAATTCATTGAAGGCCGGTTCAGGTTCAATTCCATCGTAATCTCACTCTCCTTATGGCTTGAGCATGTTGTGCTTCAAGTTTATGATTTATGTCAATACAAGTTCGATATGTTCCAGGGCCCAGTCAATCTCCTCTTTCTCAATGGTCAGGGGAGGGGCAAAACGGATGGTCGTCTCATGGGTCTCCTTACAGAGCAGTCCATGCCGCATCAGCTCCTCGCAGAACGGCCGGGCGGCCGTGTCCAGCTCGACTCCGATAAACAATCCCCTTCCACGGATTTCACGGATATGCGGGCTATTGATCGCAGCAAGCCTTTCGGCAAAATAGCTGCCCAGGGACGCCGAGCGTTCAACGAGCTGTTCCTCTTCCAGAACCTCAAGAGCCGCAATGGCCACTGCGCAAGCAAGCGGATTGCCGCCGAAAGTCGAGCCATGCGAACCCGGTTCGAATACGTCCAATATCTCATTGCTTGCGGCAACGGCGGAAATCGGCATTACGCCTCCCCCCAGCGCCTTGCCCATGATGTACATGTCCGGTACGACCGATTCCCAATCGCAGGCGAAGCGCCGGCCTGTTCGTCCGAACCCCGTCTGGATCTCGTCGGCGACAAACAGAACCCCATGCTCGCGGCACAGTTGGCTGGCTTGCGACAAATATCCGGCAGGAGGAATTACAATTCCCGCCTCTCCCTGAATAGGCTCAACCAGAAATGCAGCCGTATTCGGCGTTATCGCTTGTTTAAGCGCATCGATATCCCCATAAGGAACAAGCTTGAAGCCTGGCGTGAACGGTCCAAAATCCTTCTTGTACTCCTCCGAGGACGAGAAAGAAGTGACTGTAATGGTGCGGCCGTGAAAATTACCCGCGCACACGATGATTTCCGCCTGATCCTGCGGCACGCCCTTATGCCGGTAAGCCCAGCGCCTTACAGCTTTGACCGCCGTTTCCACGGCTTCCGCACCCGTATTCATCGCTAGAATTTTCGGTTTCCCGGTATAATGGGCAAGCTTCTCGTAGAACAAGCCCGGCGTGCTGCTGTGAAAAGCCCGGGAGGTCAGTGTTACTTTATCTGCCTGCTCCTTCAGTGCCGCTATGATTTTGGGGTGGCGATGACCTTGATTCAGCGCCGAATAAGCGCTCAGCATATCCATATAACGGTTTCCTTCAGGGTCCTCCACCCATACCCCGCGCGCATGTGAAATAACAATGGGCAGCGGATGATAATTATGTGCCCCGTAGCGATCCGACAGCTCCATTACGGCCTGTGATCCCTTGGTCTCCATCTGATTGTTAGCCCCCTTGTATTATGTATACAAAATACTATATTCATATATTCTTTCAAAAAATCCCGGATTGCGGCATCACTCTCCAGGATTATGGCAATTCTTCAGCTATGTCAAAATCAAAGCACCTTGGACAAAAATTCCTTGGTCCGCGGGTGCTGCGGATGTAGAAGCACTTCCTTCGGAACGCCCTCTTCCACGATTTTCCCGCCATCCATAAACAACAGCCGGTCCCCCACTTCCCGGGCAAAGCCCATTTCATGGGTAACGATTGTCATCGTCATGCCGCCCTGCGCCATCTGCTTCATAACATCCAGCACTTCTCCGACCATCTCCGGGTCGAGGGCCGAGGTCGGCTCATCGAACAGCATAACATCCGGCTGCATCGCAAGCGCACGGGCGATGGCAATCCGCTGCTTCTGTCCGCCTGACAGACTATCCGGATACGCGCCGCGCTTGTCCTCCAGCCCCACCCGGCGCAGCAGCTCAACCGCAATGCCTTCGGCTTCCTTTGGTGACATCTTCTTAAGCTTCCGCGGCGCAAGCGTCAAATTGTCCATTACGCTCATATGCGGAAACAGATTGAAATGCTGGAATACCATCCCCATCTTCTGGCGGATCGCATTCAAATCCGTCTGCTTTCCGGTAACCATCCGGTCCTCAAACAGAATTTCTCCGGAGGTCGGCTCCTCCAACCGGTTCAGGCAGCGCAAAAACGTGCTTTTTCCCGAACCGCTCGGACCGATGACAACGACGACCTCGCCCTTGTGAATCTCTGTATCGATGCCCTTGAGGACTTCATTCTTTCCAAACGATTTGCGTAATCCCTGTACCTTGATCATTGGTTTCTCAGCCTTCTTTCCAACGCGCCCAGCAGCTTGGACAACGTGAATGTCATGACAAAGTAGATTGCAGCAGCTACAAGAAGCGGCTCCATCGGCTGGAATATAACACCTTGAACCGTTCTTGCGCTGTACATCAGCTCTGCAATGCCGACTGAAGAAATCAACGAGGAATCCTTAATGATGACAATAAATTCATTGCCGATCGCCGGCAGCATATTGCGAAAAGCCTGGGGGAGCACGATCAGACGCATCGTCATGCTCCGCGTCATTCCAAGCGACCGTGCCGCCTCTGTCTGTCCTTTGTCAATCGCCTCAATACCCGCCCGGAAAACCTCCGCCATATAGGCGGCACTGTTGATGGTCAAAGTAACAATACCGGCAATAAAGGGAGACAGGTTTATACCGAATTCCGTCAGACCATAATAGATGATAAATACCTGCACCAGCATCGGCGTTCCCCGGATGATTTCAATGTAAGCCGATGCCGCGAACTTCAGCGACCAAATGCGCGAAATGCGCATCAGAGCAAAGCCCACGCCAAGCAAGGTTCCGAGGAGAACGCCGAAGAACGACAGCTGGAGGGTATACCAGGCGCCATGCAGATAAGTCCGCCAGTGGTCCGCCAGAAATGAAAAGTCAAAATCCATTTAACTTCGACTCCGTCCGTTCGTTATTCCCCGACAAGCTCATTCGCTTCAACGACGAAACGATCAATATCGCCGCCATCCTTCAAACGTTTAATCGTGGCGTTAATGCTGTCAACAAGCTCCTGGTTGCCTTTCTTAACCGCGATTGCCGCTCCGGCTTCTTCCGCAGACTGTTCAATCTTCACGTCAGAGACGATTATGTCGGATTGTGTCAGAACATATTGGTCCGCAACGGGCTTCTCAAGGATAACCGCGTCTACGCGTCCGCTCGTCAATTCAAGAATAATTTCCGGAATTTTGGCCAATGATGTAAGCTTTGCTCCCTCAATCTCTTGGGCGATCCCTTCTTGAATAGAACCTTTTTGAACGCCGATTTTTTTGTTTTTCAAGTTATCGAGCGTTTTATATTGCTCGGCCTGATCCTTTTTCACCAGAATGCCTTGCTCGGCCAAATAGTAAAGATCAGAGAAGTCCACATTCTTCTTACGCTCTTCCGTTGGCGTCATACCTGAGATAACCATGTCCACCTTGCCTGTGTCCAGAGCCAGCAGCAAACCGTCAAAATCCATATCCGAGATCTCCAGCTCCGCATTCATATCCTTGGCAATTTCGTTGGCAATGGAGATATCGAATCCGACAATGGTATCTTTGCCGTCAATCGTTTTATGAAATTCATATGGGGCATAGTCGGCGCTTGTTCCGAGTACAATCTTCGTTTTCTCTTCTGTTGGGGCAGGAGCGGCATTACCACCGCTGGCATTGGTCTCTCCGGAAGCATTTCCGGAAGTATTTCCGTTCCCGGTTCCATTTCCGTTCTGTCCGCAAGCGGTTAGAACTACCATGACCGTAACCAGCAATAACAGCATCTTCTTCATTCTCTCATCTCTCCCAATCTTTGTTTGGCTCTGCTCGATATGTCCCCCGTCAGGCTCAACATTTAAATTTGTATACAATATACATTGCACAATATACGTTGTTTACGTAAACTATTATAACACCAGTCTTTTATGTCCACAAGATAATTTTTCGCCCCTCCCATTAGCAGGATTTACAACGCTTACAATGTTATGATACCTTACATATTGCGGGGGCAAGGTTGCTTGAACAACTAGGAAAGCAATGATAAGATATAGGTAAATATTGTTTCATCCCTTCCATCTTTCGACCCAATTACCTATAATTCGATTAAATGCTCCCTTGGCGGGAATTGGGTATATTGCTTCTTGACAGCATAATTGGTTCTTGCAGATCCATGTGCGTTTTCCATAGAAAATCTCTGCTAAATGATATCCATAATAACCTAGACTGTTGGATGAAATCTTGTGGAGAGACTTATCTCGGTCGAAAAGGAGACTGGCATGCAAGCGCCAAAATATCAATCACTCAAAGATCATGTGTACAATTACATTGCCCAAAAAATACAGGACGGCACGCTGCTCCCCAACCAAAAAATCAATGAAGCGGAGATCTGCAAGAAGCTGGATATCAGCCGTACTCCGACACGGGAAGCTTTATTTCAGCTGACTTCCGATAATCTGCTGGAGTATCTGCCCCGCAGGGGCTTTACGGTAAAAGCCTTTGATTCCAAAAAAAAGCTGGATTTCTCGCGCATTATCGGCACCCTGGATGCACTTGCCGCCACACTTGCCGTAGATCATCTGCAGGAATCCGATCTTATTGAGATGGAGAAGCTCGTGAATAAAATGGATCATGACATCAACCGGCTTGATTTCACCGATTACCATGCGGACCAATACCAATTTCATGAAATCTACACCCATAAATCCGACAATCCAATATTGATCGATATGCTGGTATCCCTGAAGAACGGCTTCGTCCGGCAATCATACTCCAGCGAAGACAAGAAGAAGCTTGCTGCGGTAATGAATGAGGTAAACTCCGAGCACCGCAGAATCGTCGAGCTGCTCCGCCTCAAGGATAAGGAGCAGCTGGAATGCACCCTGAAATACCACTGGCGCATTATCGATACCGATATGCTGTGATGATCGGGACTTGATCTAATCCCGGAAACCTTACCCCGGATAAAAAAATGAAAACGCAGCTTCTCTTGCGCAGAGAGGACTGCGTTTTCTTTTCTCCGATAGCGGCTCCTGTCTGGAAATTATTACAATCCGGTAAGTGTCCTATTCCGATGCCGGCCACGCTTTCATCGCATGTCCTACAACCCGGTTCAGCTTTTCGCGGGAAGCCCCGCTGGCAGCTTCTACAGCCAAGCCAAAGAGTACCGTTGAAAAGTAATGGCCCAGATCTACAGTATCGGTGCCGTCCGGCAACTCGCCTTCATCCTTAGCACGCTCAATGCGCAGCCGGATCACAGCCTCGGTTGCCGCACGGCGCTGAATCAGTTCCTTACGGATCGGCTCCGCTTCCTCTCCGCAGGAAAGCGCACCGTGAACAGTCAAACAACCTGGCGGGTGGCTGTCCTCCGTAAACGTCACAATCGCACCGTACAATGCTTTCTCTATGGCATCGCGCCCTTTCGCTTCACGAAGCGCCACCAGAAAGACACCCGATGTTTCATCCACATAAAGATCAACAACTTTATAAAACAGTTCCTCTTTGTTGCCAAAAGCGGCGTACAAACTGGGTCGGTTGATCCCCATAGCTGACGTCAGATCAGATAACGTCGTGCCCTCGTAGCCCTTCTCCCAGAACAAATGCATAGCTTGTTCCAGCGCTTCCTGCATATTAAACGCGCGGGGACGTCCCTTGGCCATTGCAAGCTCCCCCTCACTGATTTTATTTTTGTACCAATGAGTAAATTTTATTGGATATCCATACTTATGTCAAGGATGTCAGCGTAGATCCGCAGCTGTGACGCCACCCTTAAGAAAGATCCAGCTTCCTGAAATATTCCATTTTGCTGTTAATGAATCCATTATCAAAGTCGGCTGCTCCTATAAATTCCGATTCACTGAAGCATAAGCCAAAGAGCCAGAGCTGTCGAAGCGCAACAAATATCGGGACGGCTTTCACGTCATTCCCGCTGATTGACCTGATGTCTCTGTAGCCGTTTATGCGTCAATTTCCCATCGTCCGTAAAAGCCGTATTGGTATTGCCATGCAAGTCCCATGACATATTCCCCAGTCCAGCCCTACTTTAATATGCTTTATTGCCTATTTCTTCTGTCGGCACGGTAAACCCTGAACATATATTTGGCATGTATCGCTTCCACGATATAAGTATCGTTCATTCCTCTTAGAAAATACTGCAAAGAAACAGGCTCCTGAAACTTATAATGATCTTTGATATGCGACAGCAGAGCTTCTTTTGACAAAAGCGTATAAGCCGCAGGAACAAATTCACTTTTACCCCACCTTTTTAAAATTGCATATCCGCCAATAACTATACCATATTCTGGCGGGCTGACTTCCTAAATTCACCTTCCCTCCTGACGGACTGTCCGGTCATTCTTGCGGTAATCGAGCGGCGTTAAACCGACATGCTCCGAGAACAATCTGGAGAAGTATCGTGAATTCGGAATACCAACGCGTTCAGCAACCTCATACACCTTCAAATCCGTCGTTCTCAACAGCCCTCTCGCCTGATTCAGACGGACCTCCTGGACATAGTCATGGAAGCTTTGCCCGGTTTCCGTGCGGAAGAGCGCGGCGAACCAGCTGGGGCTCAGACTTACGCGCCTCGCGGTCTCCGCCAGTTCGATCCGGGCATAATCGCTTGCTATCAAGGAAATGGCCTTACGGATCTCCGTGCGCATATGTCCGGGAGATGAAGCAGAGGGGCGGCACTGAAGCAGCCTGTCGGCGATTTGTCTTGCTGCACCAATTAAAGCGGAAGCATGCAGCGCCGTCTCGGCCGCCTGCTTGAATCTCTCCGGCAGCGCTTCGCTGCCCGTCTCCCCAAGCTGCTCCCACCCGAAGGCTTCCAGCTGCGCATGAATGGCCTGTGCCATCTGTCTGACCTGGCCTGGCGCAGGCCGGAACGTGGTACCGATCTGGTCCCCCCACTCTCTTAGCAAAATTCCGGCCTGAGGGCCGTCAACCTGGCGGGCGGCATTGCCCATTTCCGCCAGCAGCACACGGAAGCGCTCCTGCGGAAAACATGTGAAACCAACAGCCTCCTCTTCCCGGACAATTTCTCTTGAAGGAGCATAGAAGCCCCTGTCGCATAGCGCCAGCCCCTGCTGATACGCGCGGGGCAATTCACATGGCCTGTGATAAACCGCCCCGGCAGCGACCACATAATCGCCGAAACCCGGGCTGCTGTGAAGCTTTTCTTCGATCCGGCTGCACTGCCTGCTGTACCATCCGTAGAAGGAAGCATCATTTTCACGCTGCGTGGAATAAAAATACAAGCACCAAGTGTCCGGTGTCATCCGGACCGGAAGGTACCTCCTCTCTTGATCCCCCTCCTCATGCCCGAACAGCTCCTCTGACCACGCCTCCTGTAGCGGCAGCGCCGTCCGGATAACGGCAACCGCATAAACGGGATGGACAAAGCCCGCCTGCTTCAAGCTCAGCAGCATTTGCTCCGAAGGGAACAACAACAGCTCCTGCAGCTGGATGCGCACAACAAGCTCGGTCTCCACATGCTCTTTGCGAAGCGAAGCAGCTGTCCGCTGAAGGGTACCCACAAACTCTTCCTCGCTGAGCATCACCTTCGTCAAATAATCCCCCGCCCCAAACCTCAGCGCCAGCTGTACCTTGTCAAAATCCTCATAACAGGTCAGCAGCACCACCTTCGGCGGCGAGGGCTGCTGCTGAAGCTGCCGGAGCAGCTCCAGTCCGTCCATAACAGGCATGCCGATATCCGTAACGACAATATCCGGCTTCAGCCGTTTCACACATTGGAGCGCCTGAAGCCCGTTCTCCGCTTCACCCACAATTTCGAAGCCGCGCGAGGCCAGTTCAAATCCGCGAATCCGGCGGAGCGCAAGCGGTTCATCATCAACCAGCAGTAATTTGACGGTTTGGTCCACCTGGTCCATCCTCCGTTTCAATCATCCTCAGTCTGACAGTCACGATCGTGCCTGCTGCTGAATCGCTCTCGATCCATAATCCGTAACCGTGGCCATAGTACAGCTGCACCCGTTCATGCACATTGCGGAACCCGATATGATTGCTGCTGTTTTGAGAAGCGCCGTCTGCCCCGACTCCTTTTCTCAGCAGACCGTCGATCTTCTCCTTGCTCATCCCTACACCATTATCCGCGACGATGATTTCCAGATCCTTGCCTGATTGTCTGACCGTGACCGACAGCTTTCCCTTTCTGTCCATGAGAGGGCGCAAACCGTGAAAAACCGCATTTTCCACAATCGGCTGCAGCACCAGCTTCAATACCGGTACAGCGGCAAGCTCCCGGGACGGATCTTCCACCGAGAATTCGAAGCGGTCCTCGTAACGGACGGACTGGATGTACAGGTAATCCTTCACATAGGTCAGCTCCTCGTCCAGCCGCCGCAGAACATGGGTGCGGTCCAGTCCGTATTTGAGCAGGCGGATCAGGACCGCCATGACGCGGTGGATATCGTCCCTGCTTTTGAAATCAACCATAATATCGATCGTATTAAGCGTGTTGTACAGAAAATGAGGGTTGATCTGCGAGAGCAGCATTTGAAAATCTGCCTGCCTCTTCTGCTCCTCCGTCTGCTTCAGCGTCACGATCAGCTCTTGAATGGTGCGCATCATCCGGTTGAATTCCCGCGCCATTTCCCCGAATTCATCCTGCCGCGCAACCTCGAATTGATGATCCAGATGGCCTGTGGCAATATGCCGGATGCCCTTCGTGAGCGATGTAATGGGCTTCGTAAACCACCAGGAGACGCCGATATATAGAAAAATAAGTCCTGCCGAGCCAAGCAGCAGAATCATGATCGCGAATTGAACGATCGGCCTGTATTTATTTTCGAGCGTCTTCACGTCGCCGACGATGACAACCTTCCAGAACGGAGCCTGATTCATGTCGGAGATGACGTAATATTCCCCGTTTCGCTCAAAGTTCGCCTTGGCTGCTGAAAGCGTTTGCGTATTTCGTTCTGCGTATTCCAGCGTTTCATAGCTGTTGCGCGCTACAATCGTGATGGAATAAATCAGCCTGTCATTGCGGTCATAAAGCAGCGTGCGCGTGTCATAGCTGCCGGCAAAAGCGGCGCTCCGCTGCACGATGCTGGTCACGTCGGTGACAAAAGCCAATACCCCTTCCTGCTTGCCGTCCTCATCAATAACCTGCTTGGTTACGATGCTGACGAGGCTGTTCGGCCCCGTTGAACCCATGGTTGATGTAAACGGCTCCGACCAGACGACGCCATTCCTGGAATCCGTGCTTTGTCCCCGGATAACGCCTATTTCCTTCTGCCCGAAGCTATCCCAGAAATACTCCGGATAACCGGCAATCAATCCGTCATGGCGAAGATAGACAACGCCCCGGACCAGCTCCGGCCTAGTCTGTGCGGCAGCCTCCATGGACCGGATCCAGTCCGCCGGCCCCTTCTCCCCATACAGGATGTCATTCTCAATGCCAAGCACATTGAGCACCAGATCATTCATCTGGCTCTCCATTAACCTTACCGACTGCACGACCATACCGTTCAGAGCGCTGTCCTGCGTCTGACGCAGAAAGGACGTTGTATTGGACTGCGCGAGCAGGATGACTGCCGCCTCCAGAATGAGACTCGGCATAATCAGCCAGATGAGCAGCTTGGTCCGCGCCCCGATTCGTCCGCTTCGCCGCATGGCCTGCACCTTCTTTCCTTCAGACTGACACCGCCGTACAATCAAAGTATACCTGCCGCCGCCCGGTGGTCAAGGCGTTGGCAGGTATCCATAGAAGTCCGATGATAAAGTCAGCTGTGCAGGAGGAACCGGTTAAACGCCAATCCTCTGAAAGTCCGGTGATTAACTGGCGGAGCAGGGGGAAATGCATGCGCAGCCGGATTTTTTTACCGGACCTTTAAAGTATGCACTGGTTGTGCCTGGTCCGATAAGACTTCAGACTACGGCTTCTCTACCCCCAGCTGCCCGGCAGCCTGATCAATCAGCATCTGGCCGCCTGCCTTCTTCCATTCCTCCACATATTGATCCCAATCATCAAAGCTCCGTTTGCCCAGCACGAAGGAAATCTCATTTTTCTGCACAAAATCCTGCAGCCGGTTCGTGGTTGGCCCATCCAAATTGAGCAGCATATCGTAATTGGTCACACGCGGATATGCCCGGACTTCATCCTGGTATTTGTCGCCCGGTTCGTTATACGGGAATTCGGCGGAATACTTGTGACGCTCCCAGATGAGCGTATAACCGACCGACTGCCAATCCATCATGCCCTTGAGCTCAGGCTTCATCTCGTTCTGCAGCTTCACCATATCGGAGTCATAGAAATAAGTGCCGTCGTCATTCTTGGTCACCTTGGTGTAATCCGGCCAAATTTCCGGTCCGCCTCCCTGGTTGCCGACCCAATAATATTTGTTCGGATACTGCACCGCATCCAGGAAATGCGCGATCCGTTTCATTTTGCCTGGGTCGTCGCCAACCTTCTTCGAGACGATGATAATGCCCCCTGGCGTACCGCCCGGTCCGAGCTTGCCTTCAGCATTCATGTCTGAGGTGAGCGGCGGAATCGGCGCCCAGTTCTTCATCGTATCCGCATTGTTCTGCGAAGCGGAGTACTGCTCCTGCAGCAGGTTCCAGCCTGGATAATTGACCATGCCGATTTTGTTCTGGAGGGTATACGACTTGAACTGCTCCCATTGAATCGTATACCAATCCGGCGCCAGCAGCTTATTGTCATTGAGCTTCTTGGCATATTCCAGGAATGCCTTCGTTGTTCCGTCAAGCATCGGATGATTGATTTTGCCATCCTTCACATTCCAGCTGCGGTGACCGAACATGTCGATGAGACCGGCCATCATGCCCCAGCCCTGTCCCGCGCCGGCAGCGCCCATGAACCAGGTGTCCGCCTTGCCGTTGCCGTCGGGATCCTGCTCGGTGACCGCCTTGGCGTAAGCGAACAGCTCATCCGCCGTCTTCGGCATTTGCATGCCCAGCTTGGCGAGCCAATCCTGGCGGATAAAGTTGCCCCACACATCCGGGAATGTCGGCAGACGCGGGATCCCGATCATTTTGCCGTCGTCGGTTGCCCATTTCCTGTATTCCTCCGTCACATAGTTCATCATTTGCGGCATGTAGGGAAGCATCTGCGTGGCGTCAAGCAGCTGATCCTGTTTGAACAGCGCCTGGGCGATCGGCCTGTCGCCCAGCAGCACCACGTCCGGCGCATCGCCCGACGCGAAGCGGACATTGGTCTTGTTGACCAGATCCTCCTGCGCCAGATTCGTGAAATTAATCTTCACATTGAAGGTTTTCTCATAGAACTCCTTGATCATATCCTTGGTAGCCGGCTGATTAATAAAGCCCTGAAGCATAATATCGATCGCATAGGATTTGCTCATATCGTCATACGCATAGCTCTTGTCGTAATCGACCGGAGCGGGGACATCCGGGAATGCTTCGGGATACTTGAGATCCTCCGGCTTGACTATACCTTCTTCAGAAGCGCTGCCTGCCGCGCCCTCATTGCCTGTTTCATTTGCCGGTTTATCGCCGTTTCCAGTGGATCCATTGGTCGTGCCAGTAGATGTCGAACCGTTATTCGAATTGCTGCTGCATGCTGCCAGCAGCAGCGTCAGAACAAGCAGCAGCGAGATCGTGATGGCGGTTGTTTTTCTGAACATGCCATATCCCCTTTTCATTCGTAAAATAGTGGTTGTCATCTATGCCAAGAAGCCCGCGGTGCTTCACCAGCAACTAATTATATGAATGGGCGCCTTCGCGAATCAGCCTTTAACGGCCCCCATGTAAACACCTTTCACAAAATACTTCTGCAGAAACGGATACACCATCAGGATGGGCAGCGTTCCCACGATAACCGTAGCCATTTTCATCGATTCCGGCGTTACGGCGCTTCCGTTGATGATCAGCGACTGCATCGCATCGCCTGAAGCGGCTGTCAGCATATTTTTGAGAATAAGCTGCATCGGGAACAGGCTTGCGTCATTCAAATAGACCATCGCGTCAAACCAGCTGTTCCAGTGGAAGACGATATTGAACAGGCCGATGGCGGCCAGCGCCGGAGCAGCAAGCGGAATGACGATGCGCACAAGCATCTGCAGGTCGCCAGCCCCGTCAATCTTGCCGGCCTCGATCAGCCCATCCGGCAGGTTCTCGATGAAGATCTTGATCACCAGCAGGCCGAAGCTGTCAACCAGATAAAGCAGAACAAGCGACCACAAGGAATCGATCAGCCCCAGCTGCTTGACGACCAGATAGGTCGGGATCAGACCGGCATTGAAGAGAATCGTCGAAACGACGAGGAACAGCATAATGGTGCGGCCGGGCAGCGTGCGGACCGACAACACATAAGCGCCGACGACCGTCAGAAGAAGCATCAGACCGGTGCCTGCCACGCTGCGGAAGATGGATACCCCGAAGGACTTCCAGATCAGCGGCGACGAAAGAATACGCTCATAAGCGGCGAATGTCGGATCATGCGGAATGATTACAAAGTAGTTGCGCCGCATCATTTCCACCTGACCGGTGAGCGACATGCCAAGCACATAAAGGAGCGGAAATACCGCCGACGCCACGATGAGAATGACGATGACATGGATGATGATCTGATAGGTTCTCTCCGCCTTGGATTTATACATGCTTCGTCCTCCTCAGGATTGGTGCAGAGCTTGCAGGGCAGTTTGTGTATCTGCGGCGGCAGACGGGCGGAATCAGCAGCAACCCGGCTTGTTTAAGGGCTACCATATGCCGCGCCCGGACAGCTTTTTGGCAAAATAATTGCAAATCACAACAAGCGCAAGCCCAATCACCGATTGGAATAATCCGACAGCGGTAGCCAGACTGAACTGGAGTCTCGCCAAGCCTTCCCGGTACACCCAGGTATCGATGACATCCGCCGTATCGAATACGGCATCATTGTAGAACAGCAGGATTTGCTCCCCTCCGGCATTAAGCAGAAACCCGAGATTGATGCACAGCACGAAGGTCATGACCGGCATAATGCTTGGCAGCGTGATATGCCGCATGCGCTTGAGCGGACCCGCTCCATCGATAACCGCCGCTTCATACAGCTGGGCATCGACAGTCGACAGCGCAGCCAGATAGATGATGGTGCTCCAGCCGATTTCCTTCCACAGCGCGGAGCTGATCAGAATGGGCCGGAACCAGGAGGAATCCAGCAGAAACTCATGACGCTCGAAGCCGAAGGCCTGCAGCATATTGTTAATGAAGCCGTATCCTACCGAGAAGAAACCGAATACGACGCCAAACACGATGACCCACGAGAAGAAATGCGGAATATAAATCAGAGTCTGCAGCCATTTTTTCAGCCGCTTGCTCATCATGTCGTGGAACATAATGGCCAGTATAATCGGAGGGAGAAAGCCAATAACCAGCCGCAATACACTAATTTCGACCGTGTTGCGGATGACGCCGGGAATTTCCTGCGACAGGAAGATATCCTTGAAATTCTGCAGGCCGATCCAGGGACTGGCGAAGACGCCCGAGCCCAGCTGCAGATCCTTGAACGCTACCACCCAGGCCAACAGTATCGGCCAGTATTTGAATACGACGAAATAGGAGAAAACGGGAATGAACAGCAGGTATAGTGTCCGATGCTGCTGTATGCGTTTCCACAATGAGGTTTTTAGCCGCCCCCCTGCAAGCTTGGCGTCTGCCGGTTGCGCTGCCGGTGCCGCAATTGCGGCTCTCCCCGTCTCGGGCTCTATCTTGGACATACGATGTGCCTCCCTTGCATTTGCAGTTCATGATAGCGCTTTCTGTTTTTATTCTAACATGTCTGTTTTGGCGAAATGTTCATTGTGTGATTGAAAATGTATACGGTGGAACTTTTCATAAAAAAATAGCACCTCCCGCAGAGGTGCTATCAGTAATTTTATTGTTGTATTTGGAAACAGCAACAATCAGGTATAATAAAACAAAGCTGAATTTTCCGAAAATCCGAGAGGAGCAGGCACATGGAAAAGTCACATCAACAGGTCCACGAAACGCAGGCAGCCCCTGAGGTCCTGTATCAAGAAGGATATGTGGACGAGAAACTGCTGCCCATCCAAAGAATTGAAGGAGGCGAGTCGCCCAAACAGGTCAAGATGCAGAACCTGCCGGTTCCCATACGAATGATCGGCTACTGTTTTTTTGGAATACTTGTGTGCATGATAATTATGTCGCTGGTGGTCAGTTTGATCCGCTAGCTCCTGCTTCGCTTTTCAATCCTCTTTCAGCAGCTTCCCGGGGTACATTGAATATTGAATTCAAAGGGCTCTGACGACAGCTTGAAGTCTTTTCGCTCTCCACCGCTCAACTCAACCGAAAAAGACGCTGTTCCTACCAGTTTATAATTTCCGGGAGTGTCGATCTTGATCAACCTCTTCCCGCCATTAAACGCGCTGCTGTCGGGGTTGTAAACGGCTCCCGGCTTTAATGTGCCCATTATGCCGATATCATTCGTAAGCAAGGCATTAATAAGCGGTTTGTTCTGTTCATCATAGATTTGGACCTGAATCAGCGGCGAAGCGTGCAGGAGCTTTATATTATGCCCGGACTTATTTGTCAATTCCGCAACAACCTCAATATTCTTGTTGATTTTCAACGTTTCGTCCATTATTTTCACTTTCACCTCGAAATCCTCCTCTTTGGGAGCTTGACCGGATTGTGCCTCAGGCTCCGCTTCCAAAGCCTGGCTGCCAGACTGTTTTTGATCTGCCTTCACACTGTCGGCGTTCGACGGCGGAGCAGGGTCGGGAGCTGTTCCAACGTCAATCATGTTATTCCCGCATCCGGACATCAATAAGACAAGTGAAAGCAGTATAAGCATTCCTATTCGCATATACTTGCGCCCCCTTTATAATGGCAAATCGGGTGTTTATTATTCATGTTAAAAACGTGTTCTTTCCAAATTTTGTTGCATCTTGGCACTCAGGAAAAAACGGCTCGCCAAGAACCGGATAGGAGCAGAATCAAGCCGCTTATGGCTCCTATGCCTCCTTCATTCTAATCATCGACTTGTATTCACGCAGGGCAGCGGCATGAGGAATTCGCTCCAATTAAGAGCTTGACACGCGCCGCTGACTTAACGTATAGTCGAACTACAACTTTTATGAAGTGTAACTCTTACAGCGGAAGCACCGGTAAGAAAAGGCGTTCAGCCTTTCTTGCTGGTGCTTTTTTTGTTGTCCTTATGGGCGCTGTCACCGCCATAAGCGCAAGCAAGCATGCCTGCCGAGGGACTATTCTGGCTCCTTGGCCATAAAATTTTAGGGGGTATTGTATTAATCATGTTAAAGAAAATGCTGATTCTGTTATTAACCGCAGGGCTACTATTAGCCGTGCCCAATGCCGTCATGGCAGCAGCCTTCAAATTGTCCGCCACCGCCAAGACCGCTATGGATAAGCTTGCCGCCTCGGACAAAACATCAGGCGGTAAAATAACCAGCCAATATAATGAGCTGCTGAAGGTGCAGGCGGAAACAAGCAAGACCGAGAGCGCGGTTACCCTTTTGCACAAGGCCAACAGCGACGCGGAGGCGCTGGTCCGCAAGCAGATCACGGCTATCAACGCCGTTAAACGAAGCCAGCTGGAGGCGCAGGTGAAGCAGACCCGGGATAAATATGAGCCGCTCTTCACCATGTATACGGCCCTCAACAAACAAATCTCAGCGGCACGCGCCTTGAACAGCAAAACATACAGCTCCATCCTCCGCTCCCAGGCTGATATCGTTCAATCCGCCGTACAGCTTGCCCGCGCCGATATCAAAATCAAGGAATCCGCGTTGAAGGCCGTCAAGGACAGCACCTCGCAGACAGCAAAAAAAATCCGCGCCACCCTCGATGAAGCGGATCCCCTGAGAGCGCGCATCTCAGCGGAGAAAAGCGCCATGTCCACCCCCAAGAAGCTGATCACCGAATTTGGCAAAAACCTGAACCAGGCGATCAAACAAAAATCGGCAAGCGGCGTGCTGGCTTCGCTTAATTCCATGGTCACGACAGCGCGCCAGCTCGGGGAGCAGAATAAAAAAATTCTCGATCTGGAGAAGAAAGTATCCGACGTGATCGCCAAAGCCAAAGGGCAAATTCCCAAGCCATAATCCGCTCCCTTTCACAGATTGGCTCGCAAAAGCACTTTGTTTATCGAACGGACACTACCTTTGTCGTCCATGCAGGGAGAACCTGTACACAACACGAATACCCTATAACTAAGCGAAAACGGGGTGATCGTAATGGATGTTTTAAAGACGAAGGATGCAGCAGCAGCGCTCGGAGTCAGCCAGACGACCGTGAAACGATGGGTCTCCATGTTCCCTGCCCATTTCATAAAAGACCGGTTTGGACATTATATTTTTACCGATCAGGATATCTCACGGTTGCGTTATATGAAGGAGAGGATCGATCAGGGGGAAAGTCTCGATCAGCTTGAACTGGAAAGTGCGGCCTGTAAGGAAGCTGTTGAACCCGAATCCGTTATGGACAGCGCGGCCGGGTATAGCGATGAGGTGCTGCTCCGCATTCAGCAGGTGGAGCACCTGCTTTCGCAGAAAGCCGATGATGTCGTGTCCATGCAGGTACTGCAGCACCGCAAGGAGCTTGAGGATCTGAACCGGATTGTAAATCAGCTCATGGAATCTGTTCAACAATTGGAGAATAAATGGACCAGATCTCGCCCGTTGGACAAGGAGATCCATCTGCCGGATCTTCAATCCCACCGCAAAAAACGCAGCCTTCTGCGCTCCTTGTTTCAGCTTTGGTAAAGCTGATGTCGGACAATCGGACGCGAAGAGAGAAGACCGTCATGAACCGGCGGTCTTATCCAGCATGCGTTATTGGGGTTGTTCAGCTCATCGGTTTGGTCAACGTGATCGATTGGTCCGATTTTTGATAATGGACATCCCAGCCGAGCAGTTCGCCAATGAAGCGGAGCGGAATGGCTGTACGGCCATCCTTCACGATGACTTTCGTGCCAACTGATTTATTAACGCCGTTAACGGTCATATAATCCTTGCCGACCCAGAACTTCAGCACATCCTTATCGGCTTTCACCGTAATCATGCCTGTTTTGGCATCGAATACCGCTTCGGCGCCGATCCCGTCACTTAGAAAACGGAGCGGGATGAATGTAAGGCCGTTCCATACGAAGGGAGTCGTATCCATCTGCGAGACGATACCATTCAGCTTCAGTTGTTTACTGTTTACCTTCATCCAGATCGTAGTCGCGGCAGGTGACGACGGCACAGGGTTTGGATCCGGAGGAGTGACAGGCATATTTTCAGCATACTTTTCATTAAATTGGAGAACAATCACACTGCTGAGCGACTTGCCTATGCCAAACATGAATTTGAACCCTTCGCGGCTTGTTTTGGCGGCACCTTTATAATTGCCGGCCGCATATTGATCGAACACCTGCTGTACCTGGCCTTCATGCTTGCGCAGCGCCGCCTGTCCCGCAGCCAATGGCAGATTCTTATTGGTGGCGGTATCCAGGAAGGCAGCCAATTCGGTCGTGCTGTCATCGATTCGCGACTTTATATTCTCTAAATTCGGAGTATTGTTGTTTTTCACAGCGTTCACATAATCGCTTTGAGCATTAAGATGATTAATGACCCAAATTTTCTTAAACGCAATGCCGTCAGCGGCACCATATACGGAAGCCATGGCCACGTTCAAGTCCTCGGTATTGGCGGCTTCCGCAATAAGTAAAGCATCGGACGCGCCTCTTGTATCGAACTGCTCCTGCATTTGCAAAGTAGACAGCGCAAAATGCTCGGATAACAAGCGGCTGAGCAGGGATCTCAGATCTGCTGCTTCTGTGTCTGCACGAGTCTGCTGATATTTATCCGGCATTTGAGCTGCGATCGCAGAGGACAGGACCTTGCTGAGCTTGAACACCTCATAAATGCCTTCACGGTATGCCTTGTAAGCATCCTGGTAATCTCCTGCCGCATACTCATCAAAGGCTTTCTGAACCTTATTCTCATGAAGCTGGAGCATCTCTTCCGCGGTCTTTCTCGGGAGCTTGGCGGCAGTGACCGCGTTCAGGAAAGCGGCAAATTCCTTAACAAACTTCGCTGTTTCTCCTTCCACCTTGCCGCGAAGCGCTTTGTCATTATTTCGGGAGGATTTAATCAGGTCATTGGTGTATGTATTATGTTCACGGAAGATGCGTACAAATTCAGCCGCCCGGGCAGCCCCATAGATCGATGCAATCACAGGCTTCATATCTGTCACGTTCTGGTCCAGCGCTTGATAAGCCTCTGCCGCGTCCTTGGATTTGCTATAGCCTTTGGTCAATGCATTGACCGCCAGAGTGAAATGTTCGGAGAGCAGGTAATCCAGGGTCGCCCGGAGCTCGGCTGCCGGCGTGTTGACCGATGCCTTGATCGGGGAAACCGGAGCGGCCGCGGCACTTGTAATTGCAGGCAGCAGCAGGGATAAGCCCAGCACGGAAACGAGCAGTTTCTTCATTTTCAAAATCGTTCACTCCCACTTTATCATTGGTTTTTGACTCATTCTTGATTCATACTGATAAGTTATAACGCCCGCCTGCCTGTCTTGAATCACAGGATTAGCCGGGATCGCCAAAATAAAAAAGCAGCATAATCGCAGGCTGCATTTCATCTACTGTAATCATACTTCAACTGTATGCGTATAGCATGAATATAAAGTATGATGTTAATGAATCTTTTAGGTATCTTTAAATAATTGTTCAGCTTGTCTTAAGGTATGGGGACTACAATGATCTTGTCACCTTTATAGCTCATTCATCAAGAAGAGCTGGAAACGAGGATAATCAAATGAGTCCGAAACGTTTTATCTTAGTGGGCACCATGGCATTCGCCATCTCCGTTGGAAGCAGCCTCTGGAGCAGCGATACCAGCAGTGCAGACCCCCTCGGAGCGATCGGCACCAAAATGAAGTACCCCCCGCTGGCTGCGCCCAAGCAGGCGTCAGCAGCAGACGATCACTTTCGCAAGCTTCTAGGAGCGACCTCCGATGAGGAAATCTACGAAGCCTTATACAATGGAAATTCACTGGCCGACATAGCAGCAGCCCACGATGCAGATGTTCAGCGCATCATCGATCTGCAAATCGCCGAGCTGACGGAGCAATTGGATGCCCGCCTGGAGCGCGGAAGTCTCACGCCTGCAGCCTATCACGCACAGAAGCAGGAGCTTCCGGAAATCATCGCAAACAGCGTGCACGGACACATATAACAAGCGGAACAGCCATCCTTTCCAATCCGAAAGGATGGCTGTTCTTGTGCTGTTTCCTGCTGCCTGCTCTCACTGGACGGGCCTCTTCCCATTCACAGCAGGTTATTGTACTATCAAGGGAGGGCTTACTGTAAGCTGATTGCAGCACCCTGCCCCAAGGAGGATCAACATGCACGACAAAGTAAATCGCATCAAGAAAATGCAGCTTCCGCCTGTCCCGCCCGAGCTTGCCCACCGTCTGCCGCCAGGTCAGGTGCTGACCGACCGGTTTCCCATTTTGCATGAAGGGGATGTTCCAAGCTATGACATGGACACCTGGACGCTGCGCATCTTCGGAGAAGTGAATGAGGTTAAGGAAATATCGTACGCCGAGCTGATGAAGCTCCCCAAAACGCAGATCAAGGCAGATATTCATTGCGTCACACGCTGGTCGAAATTTGATACGGAATGGGAGGGCATCTCTGTCCGCGACTTATTAAAGACGCTTGACGTGAAGCCCCAGGCGGAATTTGCCATGATACACGCCGACCATGACTATGAAACCAATCTTCCTGCCCAAACCCTAATGGCCGATAACGCCCTGCTGGCCTACAGCTTTCAAGGGGCACCGCTTACGCCCAAGCACGGCTGGCCGCTGCGGCTTGTTATCCCTTCTCTCTATTTCTGGAAAAGCGCCAAATGGATCCGCGGCATTGAATATATAACCGAAGACCGCCATGGCTACTGGGAGCGGCTTGGCTTTCACAATAAGGCGGAGCCCTTTGCGGAGCAGCGTTTCTCCGGCGAAGATCTGAATATCCCCGATGATGAATGGCATCACAAGGATTTCGATTGAGCAGCGTTTAATTGAAAAAGGCGTCTATCCGCAAGTTGCGGATAGACGCCTTTTTTTAAATATCAGAGAAGGTAACACTTGGTCTCACCTTTTCTGATATTTTTAAGGAAGAAACGAACTACGCCGCCAATGGGCGGCGTAGTTCGTTTCTCCTTATAGTCATATTAGCTGGCTGTACTGTAACGACGCGAAGAATCTCCCATCGTCACTTCCTTGACGAGCCCCAGCCTGTTGAATACCCGAAGATGATTATATACCGTTGAAGCATTCAAATTGCGATATTTGCCAGCAAGTGATCTTGAAATATCCTCCACTCCGGGATAGTCTTCGGCGGAGTATAAATATTCCAGAACGGCGAGACGCTGCGGAGACAAATGAATGTTTTGCTGTTCGAGCTTCTTGAGCGCTGAATTCAATTTGTTGTTGGTCATGAGTCTTACACCTCCATTAGTATGAGGAGCATGAATTAAATAATAATAATTATTAATTTATAATTAGTATAATATTTATTATAGAATTGTTGATAATGATTGTCAACTACAGCTCCTTCATCTCCGTCCGACATAATATATCTTCTCAGTGAAAACTATTGTTTGACTGAAAAATGAAGTGTTACACTGGGGGAAAGGCCGGAGGAGGCATCAGCTATCATGAAGCAGAACAAATACGATGATTCATCATTCTATGCAAAATACAGTCAAATGTCCCGTTCCATTGGCGGACTGGAGGCCGCAGGGGAATGGCCGGCTTTTCGTGCCATGCTGCCCGAGCTTCAGGACAAGAGAGTGCTCGATCTGGGCTGCGGGTTTGGCTGGCACAGCAGATATGCGCGCGAGCAGCATGCCCGCTCGGTAGTGGGTGTAGATCTTTCGGAGAATATGCTGGCGAAGGCAAGAGCCAGCACCAGCGATCCGGGGATCGAGTATCGCCGCCTCGCGATTGAAGACATCGATTTTGCCGCGGAGGAATTCGATGTCGTGATCAGCTCGCTAGCACTCCATTACGTCGAGCGTTTCGACAACGTCTGCCGGAGGATTCATCACTGCCTTGTGCCGGGAGGAGCTTTCATCCTTTCAGTCGAACATCCGGTCTTCACTGCGCTTGCGGCGCAAGACTGGCACTACGGCCCCCAGGGCGAGAGAATGCATTGGCCTGTCGACCACTATCAGAATGAGGGACTGCGGCAGGCCAGATTTCTGGACAACGATGTCGTCAAATACCATCGGACCGTCGCCACTCATATCAATGCGCTGATCGACGCAGGCTTCAGCATTATGAGACTGTCCGAGCCGCAACCGACTCAAGAAATGCTGGCCCATAACCCTGCCATGCAGGATGAGACCCGCCGCCCTATCTTCCTCCTGATCGCGGCCGTCAGGAACTAGCTGTATCTTCTTCGCCCGCTTCGAAAGCAGCATGGCTGCTGCAAATAAGAAAAAACTAACTTCCCCGTCCTCAGGCGGCTAAGTCAGCTTCTCCTTGAAACCTTATAATGCCATAAGTTCAAAAAAAAAGGCGCCTCGGAAAGAGGTGCCTTTCATTCCTATCTTATTCTACACGCCGCTACATAATCCGCATGCAGAAACTAACCATTGCCAATAATTTCATCTATTTCACTTTTCAGCAGAAGATACCTATGAACGCTTCGCATGATCGGAACCTTGGTCAGCTTATTTTTGTCGACATACACCTTCATTTGGTCCTTGGAAAGACCTAACGTATTTCCAGCTTCCGTAAGCGTGAGCACGACTTCATTGCTTGTTGCATTGAATGTCCGCTTCACTTTCATATTATGATCTTCAAATCCATTCATGTGCCGGCAACCTCTCTACATTCATGATCAATTTGCATAGTTATTCTCATTATACCACAAATCGATGCCGTATATGAGGAAAAGCTCATCTATGCTAGCCGCTACACAATATCGAGAGGCATTTTGCGGGAAGGCGGCGGGAACGCACGGTCCAGCCTTGCCAGATCCGCATCCGTGAGCTTTACCAGTGCCGCAGCCGCATTCTCCCGTACATGATCCTCGGTTGAGGCTTTGGGAATGGCGATTACGCGAGCATGCCGGATGCACCACGCAAGCAGCAGCTGAAAGGGCTTGATGCCATGGTGGTCCGCGATGTCCCGAACCGCCTCGCTGCGGAGCAAGCCATCCCTCAGGGTGCCTGCTTGAGCCAGAGGGCAATAGGCCATAACCGGTATTCCGTTATTCTGCGCATGCGGCAGCAGATCAAACTCGATCCCCCGCGACCCCAGATGGTAGAGCACCTGATTCACGGCGCATTCGGTACCGTTCTCCAGTGACAGCAGCTCCTTCATATCGCGGGTGTCGAGATTGGAAACGCCCCATCGGCGGATTTTCCCGGCTTCCTTTAACCGCTCCATCCCCTCAATCGTCTCGCCAAGCGGAACATTTCCCCTCCAGTGAAGGAGATAGAAATCCAATGAATCGGTTCCGAGCCTCTTGAGGCTGTTGTCGCAGCTTCTGGCGATATGCTTCAGACCGGCATGATGCGGATACACTTTGGATACCAGAAATACCTGCTCCCGGATTCCTTGAATCGCTTCACCGATCAAGGATTCGGAGCGTCCGTCCCCGTACATTTCAGCCGTATCGATCATTTTCATTCCAAGCTCCACGCCCAGCCTTAAGCTGCGGATCTCCTCTTTCCTCCGGGACGGCTGATCCCCCATATGCCAGGTTCCCTGACCGAGCTTCGGAAGCACGGTCCCGTCCTTCAGCCGCACGCCATCCCCGGCATCGAATTTTTTCGACAAATCCCGGTCATCCCCGTTAGCCTTCGACATCACGCATCCCCCAATTCCTGTCGATTATCAAATGCCTCTACTTCCTGCCATAATCCGCTTTAATCTCGCCCCACTCCTTCGTCTGCCATTTGAGCACTTTATTGTCGTATTTATTGGTTTTGAGCCAGCTGACCGCCCGGTCCACCAACGTCCATATTTCCGCTGTGGACTCATCTCTCACAAGTGTGGAAGACACTTCCTTCTGCTTCACCCATTTGATCGCGTTCACCGAGTCGCTGTACACGACCTTGCTGCTGCCAAGCTTCTGCAGATAAGCCAGGCCATGGACAATAGCCAGAAACTCGCCAAGGTTGTTCGTTCCCCGCTTGATTGGGCCGTAGGAGAAAATAACCTCGCCTGTCTGCGTGTCCACCCCTTTATACTCCACCGGGCCGGGATTGCCGCTTGTACCGACATCTACCGAGATGCTGTTATAGTCAATCTCCCCTACGGCATACGCCGTACGCGGGGCAGATGAGCCCTTGCCGCTTCCCGCCGACTTTCCTTGGCCCCAATGCTTCTTCCAGCCGGCTTTGAAGGCCTCCTCGGCTGAAGCCTTCGTCTCGAAGGATTTGTATTTTGCATCCTCAAACTGATTGATCTGATTCTGACAATCTGTCCAGCTTGTATACACGCCCGGTTTTCTTCCAACCCAGACGACGTAAAATTTTTGTTTTGCCATCTATGTACTCCTTATGTCTCCTTGGCGGGAGACGTTTTTATCGGGTTACAGCAGAATCATTATTTTACCACAATTTTTTCGGACGAACTGCTTCGCGCAACCCTTATCTTCGGACAGGCTCGCTAGCGTCATGACCTTTTTAAGTCCACGCCCAGAAAAAACCGTCCCTATCCCACGCCACCTTGCCGCCGTGCAGCTTGCGGAAGGCTTTCTTCACATCCTTGGAGAGCGAGGTGTTGCCCTGCTCATTCACAAAAACATGCTCCTCGCCAAAATGGGTCCGGACATGGGTTATCGCATCCTCCTGCCGGAGACTGCCTTTGAATTTAATTTCCTCGATCATCCACTGCGCCGCTTCCTGTGCTGAACCTTCCATGCCTGATACCCTCTCCCTACGATATAATAATTTCCACCCTGCAGGCGGAAACCCTTGTTTTTCCTTGAAATCATCGTCCACGCAAAAAGCACCCGCAGAAGAGGTGCTCATGTCAATCAAAGTTTCCCTGTTTATCCAGGTTATCGCTACCGCTTCCAGATATCCTGATATTCCTTACGCCGCTTGAACTGGGCCAGTGCATAAGAGCAGGCGGGAACAATCATTTTATGATTTTCCCGGGCATGCTCCACGACCCGTTTGACCAGATCCTCCGCAATTTTCTGACCGCGCAGAGCTTCGGATACATAAGTATGATCGATAATATACGTATCTCCGCTTGGCACGAACGTGATTTCCGCTACGGATGCGCCATCATCCCTCACGACAAAACTATTGCCTTCCATCACTGTTTCCCTCACTTGCAATCGCCTCCGTCCTATTTGAATCCTTCCAGGTTCATGCGTATTATTACCGCAAAGGATACTACTTTACCCAAGGCAGCCGTTAACACTTCCTCATTCTAACCGTACAGGGCCTTGGCTATGGTTTTCTCGTCGACCTTGGCCCGGTTCCGGTCTGGATAACCTATTCTTTTTCCGCGGCGCTGCTTTCGAGCTCTTTCAGCAGAGCATACAGATGATCAACGGACCTCATCGTATATTCAAAACGGACCGGCTCGCCCCCGCGCAGCAGAACCAGACATGGGACGCTTGATATTTTCCAGCTGTCGCGCAGGCCGGGCGCATAATTAATATTGACCTTATGAACAGGGACGGTTGTCCCGACCGCCTGGACGATTTCCAGCATCCGTTCCGCAAGCTTGCAGGTTCCGCAAAACACCGTATGAAACAGCACCGCTTCATAGCCGCTATTCCCGCTCAGGCGCTGCAGCAGCTCATCCTCCCGCAATTCCCCGATGGACATGTCATGGCTCCTTCCGGTCTACATCATCCATTTTCTATATAGGCTATTATACCTCCGCAAACAAAAAGAGACATCCCGCAGGATGCCCTCATGCATACAAAGGAATAAAAAGAAGCCCGGCCAGCAATAGCAGCCGGATGGGCTTCTGACACCGGGACAGGCACGCTTCCTGGCGAAACGTCTCCCCGACGGTCCTTAATTTCATGAACAAGGAGGAGCTCGCCCCCGGGATCCATTGCGGTCGAAGGCTGCGATTTCCATGGAGCAAACGGCACGCAGCTCCGCAAAGAGTGGTTTTACGCCACGGCAATAAGAACAATCAGCGCCACCAATGCAGGCAGCGCCTGGAAAACGAGTATGGAGCGCTTCACCGTAATGCCCCCGAATAATCCTGCTGCAAGCACGCAAATCAGGAAGAACATTTGAATATGCCGTCCCGCCGCTTCATCCGGATAGCATAAGCCCCATATCAAGCCTGCCGCCAAAAAGCCGTTGTACAAGCCTTGATTGGTCGCAAGCTGCTTCGTATGATCCGCAACCTGCTGGGTCATCCCGAAGGTCTTGAGTCCCTTGGGCGTATTCCATAAGAACATCTCCAGATACAGGATATAGATGTGAATAAGCGCAACAAGACCTACCAGAACGGCACTGATTACTTCCTGGGTATTCATTGTGATTCATCCGCCTCATCTTATGCATTTGCTTATAGAATAACAGGAAACATAACGGGGCGCATTACATTTTTATACCGCCTGATCCTGCAGCAGACGGTCAATGATGCTTTTGTAGGCTTCTCCCGGACGCAGCCCCACCAGCTTGTCAACAGGTTCTCCGTCGCGGAAGACAATGACTGTCGGCATGCCCATGATGCCGAAGGAAGCAGCAAGCTCCGGGGATTCCTCGCAATCGACCTTCACAATCGAAGCGGATGACCCGTAACCGGCCGCCAGCTGATCCAATATGGGCAGCAAGGTTTTGCACGGAGGGCACCACGCCGTTCCAAATTCGATGGCCACTACCCCTTTCTTCGCCATCATTTCCTCATATTCCACTTTATTGATCGTCTGCAGACTACTCATGATCGATCGACACCTCCGTTATTTTCTTTGTGAATGGACGCAATCCTCTCCGCCAGATTTGAGCGGATTGCTGTGAGCTGCTTGATCTGCTCATCAATTTCTGCGAGCTTCCCCTTATAGACAGGCAGCACTTCCCTGCAAAATTCTTCTTTATTCTTCATCACACAATGCAGAAAGCCCGCAACCTGCTCCGTACTTATACCAAGCGACAGGTATAACTGAATCGTTTGCACTTGTTCGACAGCCAAGCGGCTGTATTCCCGGTACCCGTTCTGCAGTCTCGCCGGCGCCATCAGACCCTGCTGCTCATAATACCGGATGGACCTTATACTCGCCCCGGTCTCTTTCGACAGCTCGCCTATCTTCAAGGAAACACCTCCTGTATAACCTGCTGGCATTATTATAAACCCTGCCATTAATGTCAGGGTCAAACGATATTTTTTGAAAATGACGCACCGACCACATTTATACTTTCTTAAATTTAAAAAGACACCCGCAGGGTGCCCATTATGGTTTCGTATATTCATGCCGATCAATCCGAATCCTGGTCTAACGTTTCATTTAAGTAAAACCCAATACAGAGCGGTCGCGCTGCTCATCCGTTTCAACATAGGTCACATTATTCAAATAAATGATTTTGCCATCCAGCTCCAGCCAGCCGCTGGTTTGCTTCTGGATTTGAGCGAGCGTGTCATCCACATCATTCGTTCCGATCACAACTTTGTCTCCGCCGTTAAAATGGACAATAATACGGTGCGTCATTTTCTCTCCCAAAATTGTCACCTCCTTGAGCTTTCCTTAAAGCTTATTCGGCGTTTCAATCAATTTCCCCTTCCAGCCTCGATATTATACCCATAATTGGATAAAATTCTTTTTTGTCGCCTTATGTGATTCCAGATAAAAATAATAGTCGGCATATAATCCGATACAATTAAAACATTTGCATATTCACAACTAATTTATTGGACATTCACTTGAAAGTTACAGCCTCAGCAGACTCGCTATTTTTATTGGATTTCATCGCGTTTTTCCACGATTTGTACAGATCCCATGCCGCCCCATTATCCAATATGGATTTGCATATATACAACCCTTCTTCTACCGATTCGCAGCGGCCTGCAAGCTGAAGTCTGACGGCGGAATTGAGCAAGACTTGATTGAAAAAGGCGAGATGAGCGCCGCCCTGGAGGACCGCTTCAGCGGCCTGGAGCTGCCCGGCAGCCGTCCATTCCACATCCGGAACAGGGGTATCAAGACCATAGGTTTCGGGATCGATGACATGAAGGTGAGCTTCCCCGTTTTCGACGAGGTAAGTGCGGGTAGGCCGCTCGATAAAGAGATCCTCGGAGCCCTCGCAGCCCTGTACAATGAGGGCTTTGCTGTAGTCGAGATGAAGCAGCAGCTTCGACATCCGCTCGAAGACCGTATTGTGGTAAACTCCATAGACCAAAAAGGGGGAGCAGGCGTAATCAACAAGCTTCTCGGCCGTATTGAGCACCGTGCGCATGCCAAGTTCTTCGCGCAGCGGACGCAGCGCCTTGAGCGGCGGGCACCACTGTTCAGCCGGTACGAACAAGATCCCGGTAAGAGAGGCTGCCTGCGTAATATGCTCACGCGACAACCCCGCGGCATCAATCCCCGCTTCGAGGAGAAGATCCTGAAGGGTTGCGCCCCATTTGGGAGGGAGAGAAGCCGTGCCGTGCAGTGTGACCGGCAGACCGGCCGCAGCAAGAACGAAAGCGGCAGGAAAGGTGGCGAAGAAGGTCTTCTTCCGTCCATCATAGGGACCGGCACAATCAATTCCCTGCTGGACCGGCGAGCGGTAAGCATGATTGCGGCATACGGCCACGAAGGCTTCCATTTCCTCCACGCTCTCCATCTTGATGCGCTCCGCCATGAAAAATGCGCCAATCTGCGCAGGAGTAGCCTCACGGTTCATAATCCACTCCGCTGCCTGATAAGCCTCATCATAGGTTAAATCGCGGGCTCCACGTTTTCCCCGTCCGACTTCCTTCAGCAATTTTGTGATCATAAGTAAAGCCCCCTTATTTTTGCTCCTGCAAAAGTTGATAGACCTTGACGATCGATGTCGCAACGTCGACCAATCGTTTGCGTTCATTCATGGCCTGTTTGCGCAGCAGTTCATAGGCTTCCGCCTCGGATACTTTTTTGATGTCGCACAGGATTCCCTTCGCCATGTCGATCCATTTGCGTTCCTCAAGCCTGGCCTCCAGCTGCTTGCGTTCGCTTTGCCACTGCTGCCGCTCGATGCACTGCTTGGAGCCGAAATGCAGCGCCCAGTGCAGCTCGCGCTCGCTCATGGAGGGAGTCAGAATGCCGTCAACCGGCACATCGTCCTCGCAGAATGCCGCGGACAAAAAAGAGGTAGAAGCGCCGCACCACCAGAATATTGGCAATTTCCTGGAAGCGGACAGCTTTGGGAAACATGCTTTGATATCTCCCAGAGGGATATGCAGAACAATGGCATCGGCATTCCCCATCTGCCGCATGGCTTGTTCTTCAATGCGCGCATGCAGAATATAATAGCCGTTCGCTTCCAACACCCTATCGGGAAGAGGCTCGCCGATGGCCGTATCCAATTGATCCGGCACAACCGGCATCGCCTGGTTATTAATCAGCAGCAAAGAACGCATGCATGAATGCTCCTTTCTATGCGACACTTGACGATTATCAGCTTCTTCAAGGTTATTGTGAATATTTATAACATAACCTCGACGGAAATGTCGATAATGAATATGTGCCAATATTTTATGTCAGGTATATTGACATGGAGATCAAGACCGTTGTATATTTAGATTATCGACAACCTAAAATTATTCCCGGATACAACGATGTGTTCGGTTGAAGCGGCAATGAAGCCTGTCTTCGTTTTTCAAAGGAGCGTACGTATGTCCTTTGGAGCGGAGCAGGCTTTTTCTGATTTTTTTAACCCTTAGACCAAGACTGAGAGGAGAGCGGCACAGATGACCACTCCAAAAAAATTAGTGCTTATCGGAAACGGAATGGCGGGAGTCCGCGCTATCGAGCATCTGCTGAAGCTTGCTCCGGAAGCCTATGAAATAACGATTTTCGGTGCAGAACCCCATCCTAATTATAACAGGATTATGCTGTCCTCCGTACTGGCAGGCGGCGCGGATATGAAGGAAATCATTATCAACGACTGGGACTGGTACAAGGACAATCATATTCAGCTGCATACCGGCCATAAAGTAACGAGGATCGACACGCAGCGCAAAAAAATAATAACGGATAAGGGCTTGGAGACGGATTATGACGCCGTTGTGGTCGCCACCGGCTCAAATCCCTTCATGCTGCCGATTCCCGGAGCGGACAAAGAAGGCGTGATCGCGTTCCGGGATATCCGCGACTGTGAAATGATGCTTGATGCTTCCAGGAAGTATAGGAAAGCCGCCGTCATCGGCGGAGGCCTGCTGGGACTGGAAGCCGCCAGAGGCCTGCTGCATCTGGGAATGGATGTATCGGTTATCCATATTCACAAATACCTGATGGAGCGGCAGCTGGATGAGCCGGCCTCGAGAATGCTGCAGCGCGAGCTGGAAGCGCAGGGAATGAAGTTTCTGCTGCACAAGCATTCGGCATCCATTACAGGCAGACGCCGGGTGAAGGAGCTGCAGTTCACGGACGGCAGCAGCGTCGACGCCGATCTGGTTGTCATGGCGGTTGGCATCCGGCCCAACATTGCCCTGGCCAAAGCCTCAGGCATCGAGATCAACCGCGGCATTGTCGTGGATGATTACATGCGGACCAATATCCCCGATGTCTATGCTCTCGGGGAATGCGCGGAGCATAGAGGCATTGCCTATGGTCTTGTTGCGCCTCTGTATGAGCAGGGAGCCGTGCTTGCCAAGCACCTGGCGGGAGTAGAAACCTCGGGATATGCAGGCTCGGTCACATCCACCAAGCTGAAGGTTTCCGGTGTCGACGTATTCTCGGCAGGCCGTTTTGCGGAGACGCCGGGAACGAGGGCGCTGCGGATACAGGATGATTTGGCCGGCACCTACAAGAAGATTGTCATTGAGGATGGCAAGCTCGTTGGCGCGGTATTATTCGGCGACATTGCGGACGGCGCTTCATTATTCGCTTCCATTAAGAAGGGCGAGTCTGTTGCAGGCCGGGAGAAGGAGCTGCTGCTCGGTATTTCTTCGGATATGCTGGGGCAGTCGTCTGGCGGCGGAAGCAGGCTTGCGGACATGGCCGACGACGAAATCGTCTGCGGCTGCAATGGTGTATCCAAGGGAACCATCGCCGCGGCGATTCAAACGAAGGGCTGCAGCACCGTGGGCCAAATCAAAGCCTGCACCAAAGCTTCCGCTTCCTGCGGAGGCTGCAAGCCGGAGGTCGAAGGACTGCTGCATCTTTACGCAGGCGACGCTATCAGCGAGCCTGTCAAGGAAGGCATCTGCGGCTGCACCACGCTGAGCCGCGATGAGATCGTTGAGGGAATCAAAACGATGCGGCTCATGAGCGTCAAGGAAGTGATGCATGTGCTGGATTGGGATAACAAGGACGGCTGCTCCAAGTGCCGGCCGTCGCTGAACTATTACCTGGGCATGCTCTGGCCTGAGGAATATGTGGATGAGAAGGAATCCCGCTTTACCAATGAGCGTTACCACGCCAACATTCAGAAGGACGGCACGTATTCCGTTGTCCCCCGTATCTATGGAGGCGTTACTTCTCCGGCGGACCTGAAAAAAATCGCCACCGTTGCCGAGAAATATGACGTGCCTATGGTGAAGTTCACTGGCGGTCAGCGCCTGGATCTGCTGGGCGTGAAGAAGGAAGATCTCCCGAAGATCTGGGAGGAGCTGGACATGGCATCCGGCCATGCCTACGGCAAGACGCTGCGGACGGTCAAAACCTGCGTCGGCTCGACCTTCTGCCGCTTCGGCACGCAGGACGCCATCGGCATGGGCATCCGCCTGGAGAAGGCTTTTGAGCGTTTGAATACGCCGGCCAAGGTGAAGCTCGCCGTATCCGGCTGCCCCCGCAACTGCGCCGAAGCGACGATCAAGGATCTAGGGGTTGTGGCGATCGACGGCGGCTGGGAGCTGTATGTCGGCGGCAACGGCGGCGTGAAGGTAAGGGCCTGCGATCTGCTGGGCACCGTGAAGACCGAAGACGAGGTCATGGAATGGACCGGCGCTTACCTGCAGTATTACCGCGAGAATGCCCAGTGGAACGAGCGGACGGCTGCCTGGCTGGAGCGTGTCGGCTTGGCGTCCATCAAGAAAGCGCTGGAGAACAAAGAAGACCGGCTTGCGCTTGTTGCTCGCATCGAGAAGACGCTCAGCCTGACAACCGATCCCTGGAAGGAAATTGTGGAAAACGATCATCTGCGTAAAAATTTCGAGCCGATTTCCAGTGTACAGCCGGTGCAATAAAGGCCCGGTCCCTTATGCAAGCTGAGAGCGTCAGAGGCTTGCTGCCGCTGACGCTCTCTCTGTACGGCCACTGCCCGTTTGACATCAATCACATAAACATTAGGGGAGGTTCATCCATGACTAAGGTGCTGATTGGCCAGGTATCGGATATTGATGAGAGAGGCTCGCGCACGATCAAGGTGGAGGATACGGAAATTGCTGTATTCAGGCTGACGGACGGCAGCGTGCTGGCTGTAGAGAACCGCTGCCCGCACAAGGGCGGACTGCTGTCGGAGGGAATGGTCTGCGGTGCGGTCGTTCATTGTCCCCTCCATGATTGGAAAATCGATCTGAACAGCGGGTTGGTGAGCGAGCCCGATGATGGCTGCGTCACCACGTACCCGACTGAAATCGATCAAGCGAGCGGAGCCGTTTATATCACGGTTTAGGAGGACAACAGGAATGGCTTACATTAAACCCGCTGAAGTTCTCGAGGCGATGATCGATTCCGGTACAGCCAAAGCAAATTTGACTGTGATGCAAATGCTCATCCGCGGCTTTCTCGGAGGCGCCATACTGGCATTTGCCACGACATTGGCTTATACAGCTACAACTCAAACGTCACTGGGCCTTGTGGGCGCTCTGGTCTTCCCGGTTGGTTTCGTGATTATTGTGCTGCTTGGACTGGAGCTTGTGACAGGCAGCTTCGCGCTCATTCCGCTATCCGTTATCGAGCGCAGGACAACCTTCCCCCGTATGCTGGCCAACTACGGCTGGGTCATCGCCGGCCATCTGATCGGGTGCGCCGTGTATGCCGCTTTGTATGGCATGTCGGCCACCAGGATGGGGACGGATATGGACAATCCACTTGTCCAGCTGCTCATTAAAACGAGTGAAGCCAAGACGCTCGGCTATAAAAGCATGGGTGCTCAAGGCATGATTCTGGTGGCGGTAAAGGCGGTCCTCTGCAACTGGATGGTGACGCTCGGCGTAGTGATGGCCATGACCTCCAAGTCCACCATCGGCAAAATCGCGGCCATGTGGCTGCCTGTATTGACCTTCTTCGCGCAGGGCTTTGAGCATGCGGTGGTCAATATGTTCGTCATCCCCGCAGGGATGATGCTGGGCGCCCATGTAAGCATGGCGGATTGGTGGCTATGGAACCAGATCCCGGTGCTGGTCGGCAATCTTGCGGGCGGCGTGCTGTTCACCGGCGTACTGTTTTATCTGTCGCAAAAGCCCTTCAAGCGTCCTTCGTATTCGCCCGTATCAGCCGTCAAGCCCGAAGCGGCGGCTCAAATATCCGCCGAGAGAAGCGGCGTATAGCCGGCGTTGGGTGAAGCCGGGTTTTCCAGACCCTATCTATAAGAAGTGTTCACGCTCTAAAACAACAAAGTACTGAATTCCAGGCATCATCCCGGGAATTTCAGCCCCTCATTATACGCATCATTGCATTATGAAAAAGCACCTTCGTCTCCACGCATGAATAGTGGCACGAAATGTGCTTTTCTTCTGTTTATTTGGAGTCGGCTCAATAAGCCTTAAATGCCCTTGACCGAACCGCCATCAATCAACAGGGAAACACCCGTCGTATACGAGGAAGCGGCGGAAGCAAGAAAAGCGACCGTCCGGCCGAACTCCTCCACCTGGCCATCCCTTCCCAGAGGGATGCCTTTATGCGCTTCCTCCGCAACCTGATCGACCGTCTTCCCCGTCTTCTTCGCCTTGTCTTCATCCAGCTCTTTGATCCGATCGGTTGCGATCCTGCCGGGCGACACGGTGTTGACCAGAATATTGTAGGGAGCAAGCTCCAGAGACAAGGTTTTGGCGAGTCCGACAATGCCTGTTCTGAATGTATTGGATAATAGCAGTCCCGGGATCGGCTGTTTGACCGAGGATGAGGCCAGATTGATGATTCTGCCGCTTTTCTGTTCCTTCATATAAGGGAGAACCTCACGGATAAAACGGATGTAGCTGAGCAAATTCAATTCAAACGAGTTGTACCACTGCTCATCGGTCAGCGACTCCACACTGCCCGGAGGCGGCCCTCCTGCATTGTTAATCAGGATATCGATCCTGCCGAATCTTTGAACGGCAGCTTCAACGGTACGGGTAATATCCTCGCTTTTGGTAATATCGCATACGAGATACTCCACCTCTCCTGCGAGTCCCGCCATTTCCTGCTTGGCCTTCTGCAACTCTGCCTCCTTGCGCCCGGTGATCATGACATGCGCCCCTTCACGCGCAAGCTCCACCGCACAAGCTTTTCCCAGCCCTTTGCTGGATGCCGCGACGAGAGCGACTTTGCCGTTTAATCCTAGATCCATCCTGATACGCCTCCTTTGAATACTACTTATGCCAATATGACTCCCTACATTATAGCCCTATCCGCCTCCACAAATCATTAATACCCGTATTTCGGGCTGGTCCACCATTTGTCAATACTGCATTCTTATGTTAGAATCAACTTACTTAAAATGGAACGGAGGGTTACGTGTGATAGATTTTATCCGGATTTGGTCTTTAGGCGCAGCTGGAATTGAATAGTGCCAAAGGCTCTGCCTGTGTGCAGAGAACTCCGGATAGGTCTGTCTTTTTTCAAGGTAACCCCTATATACGGCACAAGGAAGGATCTGCCCCGTGCCGCCTGCTGCGGCATACGGCTGGCCGCCGTCATACAGCGTTATACCATACGCTGGGATGATGGCAGCCCTTTGCCCGATACATTCAGAAAAGGCTGCTTGCGAGCGTTGGCTTTTTTTGAACATCGGAGAAGCAAAGGCCGGCTGAAGCCGTCTTATCGGCGGCCGGAACCCCTTTCCTTGCGCAACCTTGGAAAAACTTCATAGGTAATGGTTGGCGGCGTGACTGCCATTCGTGGATATAAGACATTTTTTGTTTCCACGATGAGAGGTCCCCCTCTCACCCTACCCGAAGACCAGTAATCCATCAGGCGGGGAGCTTCGTCTCCCTGCGGGCTTACCGGAGTTCTCTTCCAGTTACTGAAAACACAGGCAGCTTTATGCCTGTGTTTTTATTTTGTTTTCAATTTGGAGGATGATGAAAAATGAAACGATACGAACAAGAAGCCGTCATAATCGGCATCCATTTGCAGAACCAGCCGGATTTTGCAGCGGCTATGGAAGAACTGGGCAGCCTCGCTGCCGCATGCGGGATTGAGGTGGTCGGGGAACTGAGCCAGAAGGCCGCCCGCCCGAGCCCCTCCCACTATATGGGAAAGGGCAAGCTGGAGGAGCTGTCCGCTCTGCTTGCCGGGCATGAGAATGCCATCGTCATCTGCAATGATGAGCTGTCGCCCTCCCAGATTCGCAATCTGGAAGCGGCTCTGTCGCGGAGAGTACTCGACCGCACCATGCTCATCCTGGATATTTTCGCGAAACGCGCAAAAACGCGGGAAGCCCAGCTTCAGGTGGAAATCGCCCATCTGCAGTACATGCTTCCGCGCCTCAGCGGAATGCGGGAATCGCTGGGCAGGCAGGGCGGCGGCTCGGGACTCAAAAACAGAGGCTCCGGTGAAACCAAGCTGGAGCTGGACCGCCGGAGCATTGAGGACAGAATTACCGCCCTGCAGCTGGAGCTTGCGAAGCTGGTCGCCCGCCGCAAGACGCAGCGCAAGAAGCGGCAGAAGAACGAGCTTCCTGTCGTCTGTCTGGTCGGTTACACCAATACGGGCAAATCAAGCTTGATGAATGCCCTGCTGGAACGCTACAATCCGCAATCGGATAAACTGGTGCTCGCCCAGAATATGCTGTTTGCTACACTGGAAACGTCCGTAAGGCGCATCGAGCTGCCGGATCACCGGGCTTTCCTGCTGACCGATACGGTAGGCTTCGTCAGCCGCCTTCCCCATCACCTGGTCAAAGCGTTCCGTTCTACGCTGGAGGAAGTGGCCGAAGCGGATCTGCTCATTCATGTGGCGGATTATGCGAATCCTTCCTATCCCGAACAGATTGCCGTTACAGAGGATACATTGAAGGCACTGGGTGCCGATCAAATCCCTGTTATTTACGCCTACAACAAGACCGATTTGACTATTGGAGGCACTCCCTACCCCGATCAAAAGGATGCCGTGTACCTCTCCGTGAAACAAAAAAGCGGGATTGACGAGCTCATTGCGCTTATCCGCGGCCATGTGCTGACGGATTATATTCAATGCGAGGTGCTGATCCCTTTCGATCAAGGTCAGGTCGTTTCCTACTTTAATGAGCATGCCTGGGTTCAATCGACGAGCTATGAGGAAGAGGGAACGCGGCTTAAGCTGGAATGCACAACGGCGGACTTTGAGAAATATGGCAGTCCTTTCTTATCCCGATAGCAGGCCGCTTTGGAAGAATCGGCATGCCTGCACCCTGATCAATGAAACCAGAAGAACGGAGGGTTACGTGTGGTAGATCAATACTTTCGAGTTCGAACCTTGCGCGGCTAATTGAATATGCCAAAGGCTCTGCCTGTGTGCAGAGGACTCGAAAGTGGTCTGCCCTATTTTCAGGTTCTGGGGAAGAAGCATGTCCAGCCGCCATGGGCGGCGGTTGATGTTTCTTTCCCGGTACGATTAGAGGGAAGGAACCTGTACGCCCTAATAAGGCGGTACAGTGCGCCTTATTAACGATACGAGCATTGACACGGAAACGATAAACTTATCGGATTTATGAATTTCATTTTTATAAATCTCTGTATTTCTGAGGGAAGAAGCTGCCCTGATGCCGTCCTCTGGCGGCTGCAGCAAGCTCTTTACTCGAATTTTAGGGAAATTTATAAGAAGTGGAATATAGTTAATTCTATAAGGCTCGGAAAGCTGGCATGACCCGCCTTCTTCCCGGCATCATCTTATCCGTTCTCCTCGTAAAAGACCAGAATACGGCAGGCCAGGCGCTGATAGCCTTGCGCTTATTCTGCCGTCATATGACCTTTCGTTTACCGAGAACACAGGCAGCAGTCAGCCTGTGTTTTTTATTTTATACGGTAACGGAGGATGACAAATGAGCAGACGAACCGAAAGACATCCCGGAGTACTGCGGAAGAAGGCAGTCCCCAAGGCTCACGGGCAGCATTTTCTGCAGGACAAACGGGTAATTGGGGAAATGATCGCAGTGGCGAAGATAGGGGCCGGCGATACAGTGGTGGATATCGGAGCCGGAGCCGGAGCCATCACGATACAGCTGGCGGAGCAAGCCCGCAGAATTCTGGCGGTTGAGAATGACCCCCGGCTTGCACAGATCCTCCGCAGAAGATTACAGAATCACATTCATATAACGGTCATTGAGAAGGACTTCCTGCAAATACGGCTTCCGCGGGAGCCTTATCAGGTTGTGGCGAATATCCCCTTTTTTCTCACGACCCCCATATTGAAGCTGCTGCTTGATCCGCAGAGCAGCTCCCTGCAAAGAGCCGTGCTTATTATGGATAAAGGGGCAGCCAAGGGATTAACGGCGCAGACGATCCGCCATCCGCGGGTTCTGACCTGGAGAATGTGGTATAAGATGGAGCTTGTGGGGATCGTGCCCAGAAGTTTTTTCTCGCCGCCGCCAAGCGTAGACTCGGTCATCTTCAGCATTCGGCGGAAACCGGAGCCGTGTCTTCACCACCAGCATTGCGGCCGGTTTGCGGCGCTTGCGGAATATGGGCTTAAGCATCCGGAGCGGTCCATTTACGATGCGCTGACCGGCATCTTCACGCCGCCGCAGCTGAAGCATCTGGCCGCGAGACTCGGCGTTGACCGCGGCATGCCGGTATGCCGGTTGAACGAGCGGCAGTGGGCGATCGTATACGATACGATGGTGAAGCATGTGCAGCGGTTTCGCTGGCCCGGAAGATAGGGTAAAACATTGTGACCTGCTTAGTGTCTTGCCTATTCTCTTTCCAAAGTCTAGAATAACTGTAGGCAGTCCAGCTGTATGTTTTGTTCGATTACAGAGCCGTTCTTTCATGATTATGCAGGAGGAGATGCACACGATGAAATACAGAAGACTGGGCAAGACAGATTTGCGCGTATCGGTAGTTGGCGTGGGCACATGGCAGTTCGGAGGCGAATGGGGCCGTAACTATGACCAGAATGAAGCTAACTCCATTCTCGACAAAGCAGGCGAGGTCGGAATCAATCTGATCGATACCGCTGAATGCTACGGCGACCATACGTCGGAGCGGTTCATCGGTCAATATTTGGCTGATCACCGGCGGGAGGACTGGATTGTCGCGACAAAATTCGGACATCATTTCAACCGAAATTTCGACCGCGATGACAAATGGTCCGTCGGCGATGTGCTGAAACAGCTGGAGGAGTCGCTGCGGTCGCTGCAAACCGACTATATCGACCTGTATCAATTCCATTCCGGACCGGATGACAAGTTCGATAACGACGAGCTTTGGACGACCTTGGACAAGCAGGTGCAGGCAGGCAAAATCCGCCATCTTGGCATTTCTATAGGCAGCAATAAAAACATTCATCAAACCTCCCGGGCAACCGGGGTCGGATCAAGCGCCATTCAGGTTGTTTATAACCGTCTGGACCGCGCGCCGGAGGAAGAAGTATTCCCTTCCTGCATCCAGCAGGATCTCGGCGTATTGGCCCGCGTCCCGCTCGCAAGCGGCTACCTGAGCGGCAAATACAAGCCGGGGGCCTCGTTTGCAGACAATGACGTGCGTAATCGGCATGATGTCGAGAATCGCGAGCGTCTGCTCCGCGAAGTGGAGGAAATCCGCAAGAATGAGGTTCCCGCCCATGTGAATATGGCATCCTGGGCTCTGGCCTGGTGCCTGGAAAATCCCGCGGTGACGACGGTTATTCCCGGCTGCAAGGATGCTGATCAGGTCATCGCCAATGCGGCTGCCGTTGACTATGTATCGGATGATCACCCGCAGGCCTGGAAAGCGTAGCTCAATTTAACCTTTCCTAAATTTTGAACAAAGGACCGTCCCTTAAGCCATAAAAATGGTCAAGGGACGGTCTCTTTTTGTAGTTGCAGCATTCAAGTTGTCGGATATCTTCTCCAGCTGCCAGGTACTTCAGAAAACTGATGGATTAACCATTAAAAATGCAATGCTGGATGCGATCATAGAATTATCCTGGCCGGTACCCGAGAATACTTTTATGAGCAGTTGAAACGATATATGAAATAGAGAAGGAGCTGCCTAGGGCTGCTCCTTTATAGCTTTGAATTCTCCTCATGAACGTTGGTTATTACAGCCGCCCGGATACTAACTGCAAAACCTCTCTAAGTACTTGCATCCAGCTTCGCGACGGACTTCCTGGAAATCAGCTCGACCGGCAGATTGATTCTGCGGAAAGGACGGTTCTCTTCCTTCTTCTCGATGCGCTCGATCAGCAGCTGGGTCCCGAGATACCCGAATTCATAGGCTTGCTGGGCAACCACAGTCAGGAACGGGGAGATCTGCCAGAAAGGCCCGAGATCGTCGAAGCAGGCGACTGAAATATCCTCCGGCACCCGCAGGCCGCTTTCCTGAATCGCCCGGATCGCTTCGACGGCAAGCACGTTATTGCCTGCCATAATGGCTGTGGGACGCGGAGTCAAGCTGTCGAGCCAATCCATTATCCCCGACAGATCCGTCCGGGAGCCGTAGCCGAAGGCCAGATGATAGTTTTCGTGCAAGGGAAGATCATTCAGCTTATGAGCCTCGATGTAGCCTTGATGCCGCAGGCGCGCGCTGGATATGCTGGGAGAGCCGTTAATAAGCGCGATGTGCCGGTGCCCGTTCTCGATAAAATGCTCAACAATGCGCCTGGCCCCTTCCCGGCTGTCCCCGATCACCGCATCGCTCTCGATTCCCGGCACTTCCCGGTCCAGCAGGACAAAGGGCACCTTGTGGCGCTGAAGCGTCTCCAGATGAGAGGCAGACTGGTCCCCCGCAGGCGAGAACAAGACCCCGGCGACCCGATTACCAAGAATAATCTCCAGGTACTCGCCCTCTTTCTCAATATTCTCATCGCTGTTTCCAAAAGAAAGGCGGTACCCCTTCTCCTTGGCGGCATCCTCCGCTCCTCTGGACAGCGTCGTATAGAACGGATTATTGATGTCCGTAATCAGCAGGAACAGCTGCCGCGTCTGCTGGAGCACAAGACCCCTCGCCATCTGATTCGGCACATAATTGAGCTCTTCCATCACCCGCTTGATCCGGGCTTTCGTCTTCTGGCTGATGCTTCCCGTATTGTTAATGACCTTGGAAACGGTCATGGCCGAGACATTGGCTTTCCTGGCTATATCATATATGGTCGTCAAGCTTCTTTACTCCTTCTTAACGTTTGTCTATTTTTATCATAACGAAGAAAAGGGTTGACAGCAAGTAAGCTTGTTGCTAATTTAAGGTTATCGGTAACCTTAACGATTTTATTCAGGAGAGGAATGGTTTAATCATGACTTTGGATCACAGATGGAAAGATGGATTCCCTAAAATAGGCATTCGCCCGACGATCGACGGAAGACGCAGAGGGGTTCGCGAATCCCTTGAGGATCAAACGATGAATTTAGCGAAAACGGTTGCAGAGCTGCTCTCGTCCGAGCTCCGTTATCCGAACGGCGAGCCGGTTGAATGTGTCATTGCCGATACCTGCATCGGTGGCGTAGCAGAAGCGGCTGCAGCTGCGGATAATTTCAAAAAGGCCGGTGTAGGGTTATCGATAACCGTTACACCATGCTGGTGTTATGGCACCGAAACGATGGATACGGACCCTTCGCTGCCCAAAGCGGTATGGGGCTTCAACGGAACGGGACGTCCGGGAGCCGTCTATCTGGCAGCTGTATTGTCCGCCCATGCGCAGAAGGGCCTCCCCGCTTTCGGCATTTACGGGAAAGACGTTCAGGACGAAGGCGATTCGGTCATTCCGGAAGACGTGAAGGAAAAATTGATTCGTTTTGCCAAAGCGGGACTTACCGTCGCGAATATCCGCGGAAAATCCTATCTGTCCATGGGCTCGGTATCGATGGGCATCGCTGGCTCCATTGTGGATGACCGTTTCTTCCAGGAATACCTTGGCATGAGAAACGAATATATTGACATGACGGAATTCGTGCGCCGCATCAATGAAGAGATCTATGATAAAGAGGAATTTGCGAAAGCGCTTGCCTGGACCAAAGAGAACTGTATTGAAGGCCCGGACAACAACCCTGAGGCCATCCGCACCTCGCGCGAGCAGAAGGATCAGGACTGGGAAACGGTCGTCAAAATGACGATTATCGCAAGAGACCTGATGATCGGCAATCCGAAGCTTGCAGAGCTTGGCTTTGGCGAGGAAGCCAATGGACATAATGCCCTTGTCTCCGGATTCCAGGGCCAGCGTCAATGGACCGACCATTTCCCTAACGGCGACTTCCTGGAAGCGATCCTGAACAGCTCCTTCGACTGGAACGGCATCCGCTCGCCATTTATGGTCGCTACGGAGAACGACAGCCTGAACGGCGTCAATATGCTGTTTGGCTATCTGCTGACCAATACGGCGCAAATTTTTGCGGATGTCCGCACCTATTGGAGTCCGGACGCCGTCAAACGCGTAACCGGCCATGCTCTGGATGGCAAAGCCGCTGGCGGTCTGCTTCACCTGATCAACTCAGGTTCTGCTACGCTTGATGGAACCGGGGAGCAGCAGCGGGACGGCCAGCCTGTCATGAAGCCGCACTGGGAAATCAGCGAAGAAGAAGCGCAGAAGTGTCTGGACGCTACATCCTGGCGGCCGGCGTCGGTTGAATATTTCCGCGGAGGCGGGTATTCCAGCGACTTCCTGACGCGCGGCGGCATGCCGATGACGATGTCGCGGCTTAATCTGGTCAAGGGCCTCGGACCTGTACTGCAAATCGCGGAAGGCTATTCCGTCGATCTGCCTGAAGATGTTCACAAAACGTTGGATGACCGTACAGACCCGACCTGGCCGACCACCTGGTTTGCGCCGAATCTGACCGGCGAGGGCGCGTTCACCAGCGTCTATTCCGTAATGGATCATTGGGGAGCGAACCATGGATCGATCTCGTACGGCCACATCGGCGCCGACCTGCTGACGCTTGCTTCGATGCTGCGCATCCCGGTCAGCATGCACAATGTATCGGGGGATCAGATTTTCCGTCCTCGTACATGGGGCATGTTCGGCACCGAAAGTGTGGAAAGCGCCGATTTCAGAGCGTGTGCAACTTTTGGACCGCTTTATAAATAAGCACGGATAGGGGATTTACGACATGCAAAACATGGAAACACGCAATGAGCTTTGCAAATATGCCGTGAAAACGGTTGTGAACGGACTGGTTGTGGGACCGGGCGGAAATATCAGCGCGCGCGCCGGGGACAAGATGTATTTGTCCCCGAGCGGCTTCGCCATTGAGGAAATCACGCCGGAGCAGTGGGTTGAGGTTGATATTCCGACAGGAGAGATTACAGACAATGGACTTCGTCCGTCCTCCGAGGTGCTGATGCATCTGTTCTGTTACCGCAAGAATCCGGCCATCGGCGCTATTGTGCACACACATCCTTCTTCCTGCATCGCCTTCACCCTGGTGGAGACCGAGCTGCCGATCATGTTCCCCGACCAGGCGGCGCTTGTCGGCAAAACCGCATATGTTCCTTATGTCCTGCCGACAACGGATCTGCTCGCTGTTGCCGTTGCCGATAAGGTGAACGAGGCCAGCTCCATTCTGCTCGGCAATCATGGACTGGTCACAACCGGACGCAATCTGCGGGAGGCTTACTACCGGACGCAGGTCGTCGACGAAAGCGCCAAAATTTACATGAGCGCAAGAGCCGTCGGTCCTCTGAAAGTATTGACGGATGAAGAATTCAAGGAAATTGCCTCGCTTGAGAGCGAGGACTACCGCATCAAGCTGCTTCAGCAGATGAAATAAGCATGAATCGGTCAGTTACTCTTGAAGAAGGCGGTGACCTTGTATGAAGAAGCCCCCTGCGGCGTTGGCCTTTGATCTGGGTGCGAGCAGCGGCAGAGCGCTTGTCGGCGAGCTGGTCACCGGGGAGAACGGCCTCCAGCAGCTGCGGATTACGGAGATCCACCGGTTCGTCAATGAACCGGTGGAGGTTGGCCCCCATCTGCACTGGGATATTTTAATGCTCCTGAAGGAGCTCAAAACCGGCATACTCAAAGCCCGCCAGCAGGGCTTTGAGCCGGCAAGCTTCGGAATCGACACATGGGGTGTGGACTTTGGCCTGCTGGACCGCAATGGAGAGCTGCTGGCCAACCCATACCATTACCGCGATCCGCACACGACCGGACTGATTGAGGAAGTATGCGGATTGATCGGGGAAGATAAGCTGTTCCGCAAGAGCGGGCTGCAGCTGATGCCTTTCAATACGATTTACCAGCTGTACGCGATGAAGAAGGCAGGGTCTGTCGCTCTGGAGCATGCAGAGACGCTGCTGCTGACGCCGGATCTGCTGAACTATTTTCTGACCGGACAGAAGGCCTGCGAGTTCACCATGGCCACGACAACCCAGCTGTTCCGGCCGGCTGAACGTGCGTGGAATACGCCGCTGATGGAGCGTCTGGGCATCCCGTCGGACCTGTTTCTGGACCCTGTTCACCCGGGTACGGAGATTGGCCGTTTGACGGATGCGATCTGCGAGGAGCTTGGCGTTCCATCCATGCGGGCGATTACGGTCGGCTCGCATGATACGGAATCCGCCGCGGCGGCTGTTCCGTCCGATTCGGCGTCATTTGCATATCTGATCTGCGGGACGTGGTCCCTGCTTGGCACGGAGCTTCCGGACGCCCTGCTCACGCCTGAGGTCAGGGAGCTGGAATTTTCCAACGAAGGCGGAGTCGGCCATACGTTTCAGCTGCTCAAAAACATTATGGGCCTGTGGATTCTGCAGGAATGCAGGCGCAAATGGATCAAAACAGGCTCGGATATCTCATTCGCGGAGCTGACGAAGGAAGCCGGGAATGCCGAGGCTTTTCGCAGCCTGATCAATCCCGATGATCTTCGCTTCATGAATCCGAAGGACATGGAGCTGGAAATCCACCGTTTCTGTCAGGAAACGGATCAGCCTGTCCCCCGGGACAAGGGCGAGACGGCGCGCTGTATTCTCGAGAGCCTTGCTTTGCGGTATCACATCGTGCTGGAGCAATGCGAGCGGCTGACCGGCAGGCATTTCTCCGGGCTGCACATGGTTGGCGGCGGCATTCAGAATGAGCTGCTTTGCCAGCTGACTGCCAATGCCATCGGCCGCCCGGTATGGGCAGGTCCGGTCGAAGCCAGCGCCATCGGCAATCTGCTCGTTCAGTTCCAGGCTGGCGGCGAAATCGGGAGCATTGAAGAAGGCAAGGAACTGGTCAAACGATCCTTTCCGCTTCAATCTTACGAGCCGGCCGAGGCCGATAAATGGCAGGAAGCGATCGCAAGATACAACGGACTGGTGAACAAACCGAATGAAATTGCGTAACAATAACGTCCGAACGGCGTTTTTTCTCTGCGCGTGTACGGTCAACCGGAAAGCCTGCGGCTCGATTACGTCCAGATCAGAACACCGACAGACCTTCCATGAATAAGGCTGTCCGCAAACAATAAGAAGCCAGCCGGCCGAGAACGTCCACAACATGCAAAGACGCCTCCATAACCACTGTACAGGTGGAGATGGAGGCGTCATTTTTGTAAGCAAATCCACATCAGAAGCCCGGCAATTACTCTTAAGCCCTCTTCTCATTTCAACACTGACTTCATTTCCCGTTCGCCGCGCTACCCGCTGACACGTTTGGCAAATAAAAAACGTTCCTTCCACGAATTATCGAACTCCGATATCGTCACCCCAGGGTCGCCATAGCTCTGGATAATCCGGTTGCCGCCCATATAAATGCCCACATGTCCTACGATACGGTTCGTGTCGAACCGCCCGGGCGTATAGAAGAACATCAAATCCCCCTGCTGCAGCTGACTGGCCGGCACGGTCTGCCCAATCTCCGACTGCTCCTTTGCCGTTCTTGGCAAATCAATGCCAAAATGGCCGTATACATACTGGACGAAGGAAGAGCAATCGAATTTATGGGTTTCGCTGTAGCTGCTGGAGCCAAAATCGTAAGGCGTGCCCATATATTTTTTGGCATATTCAATTAAATCGCTTTTATTGACCGATACGGAGAAGCTCTTGATCTGCTCCCGCCGCGGGGCAACCTGCTTGAGTGGAATTCGGGTGCGGTCGTCAATGGGTGTGATGATGATCTGCGATCCCTTTTCATTCCAATTCACCGGAGTTTCCAGCAATGATGATAACGCATCTGTCGTGACATACGGCTTGCCATTGAATAATTTGGGAGCCTGCGGCAGCGTTATGATGTTGTCTCCGGAGAAAGCTTGTTTGTCATTCACCTTCAGCCAATAGGCAGCATCCGTATTCCCCAGCGCCAGACGGCCGCCCAGTTTATGCACGTCAAGACTCATGGACGCTGCGCTTTCCTTCAAGGGGATCCAGACCAGCCCACCGGTTTCTCTGTATACAGGAACATGCGTGAAGGTGGAATGATTCGCCACCCGCAGATTGGCTGCCCGGACGGTCAGCCCCGGCGCACTGGCGGTATCCATCCCCAGATGCTCTTTGGCGCAGCCTGTCCCCCACGCGATCAGGATTGTCATGCTGACAGCCAGGGCGGCCCGGTATGACGTTTGTTTGCGAAGCATGCGAGAGATACCACCTTTTCCATTATTTATGGATTAGGTTCTTCTGCATGGGTGGAAATTATGCGAATCGGGGCCGGTTGATAGCCGAGTATTTGGGACTTTCATATCCGTCAATCCTGAATAACCGTCAGCAGCTGCTCCAGGGGCGTTCTGGGCTTGGGACGGGGGGTTTTGTCGAAATAACCCAGATGCAGCGTGCCTATGATTCTTTCCTCCGGCATGAGGCCGACCGCTTTATGAAATTGGGGATCCCAATTGTATTCATTCGTTTTCCAGACGACACCGATTTCCCGCTCCCATGCCAGCAGCTGGATGTTCTGGATAAGCGCAGCCGCGGCTGAAAATGCGTCTTCCCAGTATTTTTGCCGGGGATCGGCTTTAATGACGACCAGCAGATGAGCCTGCATCAGATGGCAGTATTGCTTCTTGGCCCATTCTCCGTATTGGTCCACAAACTCCTTCGGAATAGGTCAGCTTCACCGCTTCGGCAAACTTCCTGCGCCCCTCCCCAAGAAAAAGGATAAACCGCCAGGGCTCCTTCCTGGAATGAAAAGGCGCCCAGCCCGCTTCGCGTAAAAGCTCCATCACCACTTCCTTCTCCAGCTTCATGCCATTGAAGTCACGTATGGTTCTCCGCTCACGGATCGTTCTGCTCAGATTATGCAATGTGGTTACCTGCCTTTCCCCGCCGACAAACCCTCCCCGCACCGGAGGAGCTGCCGGCTCCTTAATCGGCCTGCCCCTTGGTTAACATACCGGCAGCTTCTTTCATCGTCTCGCGGATGGTCGTTATATCCGATCCGTAGTACTTGTCCGTATCAATAAAATAGAGCTGTTTATTCTTGACCGCGGGAAGGCTCTTCCAAAGGGCCGACTGCTCTATTTCCTTGAATGCGCCCTGATCGTCGCCTTCCGTACGCACAATAATAAACATATGGTCAGCGGCAAATTCCGGCAGCTTCTCAAGCGATATCTCGACGGCGGAGCCATTCTTGTTTTTCTCGATTTCGGCCAGCACAGCCTCCGGGGACTTGACCTGCAGCCCGCTGTGAAGCATATATCCGGCAAAGTTCCGGTTCAGATAGATGCGCAGCCGCCCCTTTTCAATTCGGAAAACAGAAACAGTCTCATCGCCGATCGCGGCATGAACCTGCTCGCGTGCCGTTTGAGCCTCTTTCTCGTAGCTCTCAATCCACGCCTTCGCCTCCTGCGATTTCCCGACCAGGTCGGCCACCTTGGGAAAAATATCAAAGATGGGATCCTGATCAAAGGAAATATAGAAAATCGGCGCGATTTTGGATAACTGCTCAATCGCCTCCGGGTATATTTCCGGAAAGATGGTCGGTGCGATGATAAGGTCAGGAGCAAGCTCCAGGATCTTCTCAACATTGGGTGGATCGCCGATTGGCTCCACCCCCTCCATCTGGCTTTGTGTGAACACGACTTTGAAATCATTATGTCCCGCCCCCACAGGCTTCACGCCGACCGCCATCAGCTCGCTGGAGAATTCTGAGGCTATGATCCGTTTCGGGGAGACGGGGATCTCCACCTCTCTGCCCAGATCATCCTTGACGATCCTTGTCTCCGGCTCTTCTTTCTCAGCCGGGGCGGCGGGGGGACTTTCTTGCTTGCTTGCGCCTGCATCATCCGTTCCTTGCGATTGCGGTGACTCAGACGGCTTCGGCTTATCCGACCCGCAGGCAGTCAGCAGCACAATCAGCATGACGATGCTGACCCAAGTGAAAATAGTCTTTCCGGTTGTATTTGCAGCTTGTTGCATAACGCCCTCCCAAATGATAATGATAATTAATATCATTTAGTATTGTAGCGCACCCGATCCCTCTAATCCATACACTTGTATTGCGCGGATGATGGATTATTATGACGTCACCCGTTAATGCCCAAGCAGCAGCGCAGCCGCCTCATTCATCTGCATCTGGATCGAGACGGGATCGAACGCCAGCCAGCACCGGACATCCAAATGATAGATATGTCCGCTGCGGGCGGCGGGAAACGCATTCCATGCCGGCGATGAACGTACCTTGTCCCACATCCGCTTCGCACCCGCATCAGGCTGAAGAACGACAAAAACATGGTCGGCCGAATAAAAGCGCAATTCCTCCAGCTCGATCACACTGGAGTGAAAATAAGCGTTGCATTCCATCTGCCACTGGATTTTAGCCGGGGGCTTTAATTGAAGGGAGCGATACAACGGATACCCCATATTCATGACTCCGTACATCTGCAGGAGTCCATCCCGGACTCTAAGGACAGCTACCGTTCCGCCGCAAACAGCAGCAGCAACTTTCTCCCGCAGCAGCGCCGCCTGCTCCTCATAAGCGCTCACCCAATCCAGCGCTTCCTTCTCTTTGCCCAGACATCCGGCAATCAACACAAACTGCTCATGAATCGGGTCCTGATTCATACCGACAACAACGGTGGGCGCCAGGTCAGAGAGCTGCTCCAGGAATTCCTTCCTTGAGGTGAGGATCATATCCGGCTTCAGGGCTGCGATTTGGGCCGTTTCGAAGAATGGCTCATCCGCTCTTCCGACATGCTGTGTCCGGGCAGTCCAATCGGGAAAATAGCCACTGACATCCCGGACATCCGCCCCCACCGGTTCAATTCCAAGAGCCCGGCAATGGCCGTAATAATCCAGTGTAACGATTCGCCGCTGCGGGCTTTTCATATAATCAGAAGGCGCAATGCCGGCCATTTTCTTGAACCTGCGGCTGAAATAATAAGGATCTCCGTAGCCGACCTGCCGGGCAATCTCGCGAATGGACATCGTTGAACGCAACAGCATCTTCTTCGCCTGCTCCATCCGCAGCTCCGTCATATAATCAACCGGGCTTGAGCCAGTATATTTTCTGAACATCCTGGAGTAATGCTCCGGATTCAACCCAACATGAGCAGCCAGCTGCTCCCGGGAGATATTCTCGCCCAGGTGGTCCTGCATATACATAATCGTTCTCTCAATCTTGACCTTGGCCTCCTTCACAACCGGCAGACTGCGCGGATGGAAGCTGGCGCTACCAGGCTTATCGTTCATAGGATCGCCTTCTATTCATTGAGAATTATTATCATTTACATTCAGTATAGTCTACTTCAGTTACAGCTTACAACTGCAGGCTGATGTCTGCTCGCCCTTGTCTGGAATTCGCTGTTCTCCCGCATAAACTGTATAAGAAAAAAGGTAATATTACCAACAATGTTTGACACAGTTGATACAAATACAATATAGTCAGTATATGATCTTGCGAGGAAGAAAGGAATTATATGTCGAATTATCCGTACTCCCGAATCAAGGATGATATCAAGCGAAGAATCATGGAGGGGGAATGGCTCGGAGATTCACGCTTGCCCTCCAGCCGCGATTTTGCCCAGGCATACAAATCAAGCGTCAACACGGTAGAGAAAGCAATCAAGGAATTATCCGCGGAGGGACTGCTCAAGCGGGACAACCGGAGAGGCACCTTCATCGAGAACGGAGTCGTCTCCCAGCTCGGGCATAACCGGTCCGGTCTTGTGGCTGCATCCGTCATTGGCATCGAGAATCCGCTGTGGGCGACGGCGCTCAGAGGAATTGAGGACGTCCTGCACCTGCACGGCTTCCATCTGCTCAGCTACAGCGACGACCGGAGTCTCGACAAGCTGGAAGCCCTGGTCAAGGGAGCGGTAGCCAAGCGGGTGGATGGCGTGATACTCAGTCCGATCTATGGCAAACATCATGAGGAACGCAATCAGAGCCTCTACCATCTGCTGACCAGCAGCGGCATCAAGGTCGTTTTTCTGGACCGCCATCTGTACAACAGCGACATTCCTTTCGTGACCAGCGACAACACGGCCAGCGCCTACAAGCTGACGAAAATGCTGATCGATAAGGGACACCGGAGGATTTTGTTCATCCGCAATTCCGATGTCAGCACATTCAACGAAAGGCTGCTCGGGGTCAGGCAGGCTTTTCTCGACTCCGGAATTGAATTTGACCCGGACCTGGATGTGCTGCTTCAGACGGAATTCGAGAACTTCCAGGAGGAATTCGAGTCCTACAGCTCCAGAATAGCCGAGAAAATCAAGGAAATACCCTGCACGGCCATTTTCACGGCGAACGACCAGATCGCAGAAGCCGCTATTGATGCGCTTGACCGGCTCAGCATCCGTTTTCCCGAGGATATGTCCCTGGTGACATACGATGCCCTGAACCTGAACCGCAAGCTGAAGCTTGACGTCACGGGTGTCAATCAGCCCTTCTATGATATGGGGAGAACCGCCGCCAATCAGTTGATGAATCTGCTGAATGGCAAGGATCATCTCTCTGTATTGGGGCAAATATGCAGCGCTGAGATCAATTACGGCACTTCTGTCGGCCACCCTGCTGCAAGCGCAACAAACGCAAGCTAAGCCTGCTTGATAGAAGAAATGGCTTTCGCCGTCTTATGCGGCGCAATAAGCTTCTTTCCTCAAAAATAGCAGCAAAGTATAGGTCAAATTTTGTACTTTCTTATATTTCAAGAAGAACCGGCTGTTGCCGTCCCTTGGCAGCCAGGCCAAGCTTCTTCCCTCCAAAATAATGGCTGCGAACAGCCAATTTTCTTAAATAAAGAACCGGACTCTATCGCCCGGTTCTTTATTTGTGTCATCTGTATTAATTCAATATGAAATATCAATTGATGTATTGACACAGATAATAAATGGAGCTATTATTATGTTGTAAAAGTAATACAGATTATTGATTTATGTATCAAATAATTGATACAGTCAGATGAATTATGGCTAAATACTGCCTCAAGCGATTTCTTAACCGGCATGATTGTAAGCGCTAACGTCCGCAATTATGCGGCGCAGCTCTGCAATATATTTTATAAGGGGGATAACATACGTGAGAAAATGGTTTGGCAAGCTGTCGCTTGTATTATTGACTGCCGTATTAACGACGGTTGTAGCCGCCGGATGCGGAAATAATTCAGCAGGCACAAACAATGGAAATTCCGGTCCGGCTCCGGCGGACGGCGGTGCGGCTCCATCAGGCAAGAAGGAGAAGCTGACGTATTACGGATTCTCGGAATGGGTTACCGATCCGGCTTATGCGCCCGTCTTCGGAGAGCTGAAGACAAAATTTGAAACCGAGAATCCCGGCTTCGAGGTCGAATTCCAAAGCGATCCGTACGGCACATGGGAGACGAAATATAAAGTCATGTTTGCCAGCGGCAACGCGCCGGACCTTTTCATCGTAAACAATCCCGACTTCCCGACCTTTGCCAATTCCGGCTATTTGCTCGATATGGGCGCGACGCTTGGCGAGGATTACTTCAAGGACTTCTTCCCGGGCATCCTGTCCATGTACAAGTGGAACGGCAAAAACATGGCGCTGCCGTATACCACTGATGCACGGGTGCTCTGGTACAATAAGGACATCTTCAAGCAGGCCGGACTGGACCCGGAGAAACCGCCTGTGACATGGAGCGAATTGAAGGCTGACGCCGAAACGATCACGAAAGCGACGGACGGCAAGGTAGCGGGCTTCGGCCTGGATCTGGGTCTGAAGGAATTCCCGGCCCAAAGCTTATACACGGCTTCAGACAGCTCGATCATTCAAGTTGATGACAGCGGCAAAATTACTCCAACCGTCAATGCGCCGGTATTCAAGGATTATCTTCAGCTGCTGAAGGATCTGAAACCATCGCTGGAGCCCGATTATGCCACATTGGATCATTTGAAGCTGGGTACGCTGTTCGCACAGCAGAAGGTTGCGATGGTAATCGCCGGAACATGGGTTACCGACCAGAATCCGGATATCCAACCATTCTACGGCCAGGCACTTGTGCCGAAATATAATGAGAGCGCGCCGGACGGCTCCTTCGGAGGCGGCTTCGGGATCGCGGTATCCGCAAGCAGCAAGCATCCGCAGGAAGCGCTTAAGCTGGCGCAAATGCTGACGTCGGTCGACTTCAACTCCCGTACAATGAGCGATGTGCCTGCCAACAATGCTTCGCTGGCTATATCCAAATTTGCGACAGACCCGGCCTACAAAATTTTCATGGATCAAATCAAATCCGCCCGTCAATCGCAGCCGAAGACGCTGTTCTACAAGGATATCGATTCCTCCGTTTATGATACGGTATCGAAGGTGCTGCTGAAGGATCAAGCGGTCGATGACGCCGTGACCGAGCTGGAAAGTGCAATCAACAAAATTACGACACAGAAATAAGCCTAGCGGGGGCGGAAGGTTCTTCTGCCATCTGCCCCTCTTCGCATAATGAACAGCCTGGGAGATATGAGGATGACTCGTAAACGATTTTTTCGAAATGCGGTTCCCTACCTGTATTTGCTGCCTTCCATAGTGGTCATCGCAAGCCTGCTTGCCTATCCGCTTGTCTACAATTTATATGTGAGCGTTCACCGCTGGCAGTTAAGCCGGCCCGACAAACCCTTCATCGGACTGGACAATTTCAGGGCGGTTCTGACCGACGATCTGTTCAAAACCGTACTGCTTACCACCGTCATCTGGACGGCAGCCGGCGTCGCCCTCCAAATGGCGGTTGGTCTGCTCTCCGCACTTTATGTGGATGAACGGCGCCGAAGCCAGGGGCTGCTCAGATCATTGCTGCTCCTTCCCTGGGTACTGCCGGGCGTTGTCACCGCGCTGATGTGGAGCTGGATGCTGCAGTCTGATCTTGGGATTGTGAATGAAATTTTAAAGTCCCTTCATATTATCGACCATGACGTCTCGTGGCTGAGCTCCGAGCATATGGCGCTTGGAACACTGATTTTCGTCAATACGTGGAAAGCGTTCCCGTTCTGGTTTCTCATGATGCTTGCGGGGCTGCAGGATATTCCGAACGATCAGGTGGAGGCGGCCCGAATCGACGGCGCCCGCTGGTTCGGCATTGTGAGGTATGTGAAAATCCCCCACCTGAAATCCATTATTGGGGCAACTGGAGTTATCACCACCATATGGACGCTTAATTATTTCGATTTGATCTGGGTCACAACCAAAGGCGGCCCGATGGACGCAACCTCCACGCTGCCTATCTATACCTACCGCCTGGCCTTTGATTTCTTTGACTTTGGCAAATCGTCCGCTATGGCGCTTATCAGTCTTGTTATCATCGGAATCATCTGCTCGCCGTATATGCGGGCCATGCTGAAGTCTATTAGGGAGTGAGCATCAAGTGAGAGGCATACGTCTTGGGAGCCATGTTCTGATCCTGATCGTCATTGCTATTGTTATTCTGTTTCCCTTGTACTGGCTGCTTGTGACCTCGGTCAAGCCGTCCGCAGAAATTTTCGCCGATCCGCCTACCCTGTTCCCCAGGCAAATCAGCTGGGAGCATTATACCAGCGTGTTCCGCGGTTCGGAAATTCCGACGTATTTTTTCAATTCCATTCTGATTACAACGGTAACCGTCTTCGTCGTATTGGCTATCGCCAGCCTCGCCGCCTACAGCATGACGCGCTACCGGTTCAAGGGCAAGCTGGCGTATTTCACCATTATTCTGTTCGCGCAGATTATGCCCTTGACGACTCTGATTGTTCCTCTCTATATTATGTGGGGCAAGCTCCATCTGCTGAACACCTATACGAGCATTATTCTCACGTACTGCGCCATTTTGCTGCCGATGGCGATTTGGCTGCTGACCGGCTACTTCAAAGGCATACCGAAGGATATTGACGAAGCCGCCACGATCGACGGCTGCTCCTCGTTCGGCATACTGCTGCGCATGGTGCTGCCCCTCGCCCGTTCGGGACTGGTAGCGGTCGGGTTGACAGTCTGCATCACGGTATGGCAGGAAATCCTGATTGCGATGACGTTCGTCAGCACGGATTCCATGAGAACGCTGCCGGCGGGAATCAACACGTTCATCACCAAATCCGGTATTCAGTGGGGACCGCTGAACGCCGCAGGAATCGTCACAACGCTGCCCGTTCTGCTTATCTTTATTTTATTCCAGAAGGCCCTTGTCAAAGGGCTCACGGCAGGAGCGACCAAGGGGTAAGAAGTGCCTTGTTTTGCCCTGCCCTGCTGCTATCCGGGATGCCTGGACCCGGCGCGATGAAACGACACCGGGTGGCCGACCGCCGTCATGCAACACCACGCCGCGAGCCGGGAGCTGCGCGCAATACAAAAAGAAGCTTATCAAACAACACGGAGGAGCCTGACATGCAATCAAAGGAATGGCTGTACCATATTGAGAAATGGCTGAAGGAAAAAGACGCCTGTCTGTATCGTCCAATTGGCGAGGCGGAATTCGACTATTATATAACCGATTCCCTGCTGCCGTACGAGGAAGCGGTCCAGGGCCCGTTCACGCCGATTGCGCCGGGCGCACAATGGGGGGACAAATGGCTGTACGGCTGGTTCCGGGGCAGCTTCGAGCTCCCCGCCGATGCCGCGGGCAAGCGGATAGAAGTGCAGCTGAATCTTGGCGCGGAGAGCACGGTCTACGTCAACGGCCGGCTGGCCGGCGCGAAGGATGACCGCCACCCTTCGCTGACCCTGACCCGCAGCGCCGCAGTGGGGGATTCCTTCGGCATCGTGGCGGAAGCCTATGCAGGGCATGACCGGGAGCTGCCGGTCTACCGGCATGCGCAGCTGGTCGCCGTGAATGAAGAGCTGTATCAATTCTTCATCGACCTGAAGGTCCTGCTCCAGCTGCGCAATGGCCTTGCGCCAGGCTCGCTTCGCGTGTCGGAGATCGACACCGGATTTCTGAAGCTGATCTCGGCTCTGGACTGGAACGAGGCGGCGTCTGCTCCGGAGGAATTCGCCCTCGCAGGCCGTTCCATCCTGAAGCCCCTGCTGGACTGTGTGAACGGCTCGACGGCGCCCAAGCTGTTCATGATGGGACAGTCCCATCTGGATATCGCCTGGCTGTGGCCGATCGAGGAGACCAAACGCAAAATCGCCCGCACATTCTCTAATCAGCTGGCTCTCTTGGACGAATACCCCGAATACCGCTACATGCAGAGCCAGCCGTATCTGTTCCAGCTGGCGAAGGAGCTGCATCCCAAGCTGTATGGAAGGATTAAGCAGTATGTCGCGGAGGGAAGAATCATCCCCGAAGGCGGCGCATGGGTGGAGCCGGATACGAATATACCAAGCGGCGAAAGCCTGGTCCGGCAGTTTCTGTACGGCAAACGGTTTTTCCGCGAGGAATTCGGCGCGGAGTGCGAGATGCTGTGGCTGCCGGATGTATTCGGCTATTCAGGCAACCTGCCGCAGATTATGCGCAAATGCGGCATCCGCTATTTTGCTTCCGTGAAGATGTACCAGACATATGACAATATCGTCGATCCTTTCCCGTATAATACGTTCACCTGGGAAGGCATCGACGGCTCAAGCGTGCCCGTTCATCTGCTCGACTACGGCCCATTCCCCAATCCGGCCGATGTCTCGTATGCGCTCTTCCAATGGAACGAGCGGATTCAGAAGACTGGCATATCGACCCGTCTTGTGCAGTTCGGCTACGGGGACGGAGGCGGCGGCGCGAACCGCGACGATCTGGAATTCCTGCGCCGGATGGGCGATCTGGAGGGCGTTCCGCGGACGGCTATCAGCGCGCCGCGGGAATACTTCGAGGATCTGGAGCAGCGCGGAATGCCGGACTCGCATTACGTCGGCGAGCTTTATTATCCGGCGCACCGCGGCACGCTGACCTCGCAGGCCAAAATGAAGCAGGGCAACCGGAGAGGTGAGTTCGCCCTGCGGGAAGCGGAAATATGGAGCGCGCTGGCTGCGCTTGGCGGCAAAGCGCCGTATCCCAAATCGAAGCTCGACGCCAATTGGTACAAACTGCTGCTGCTGCAGTTTCACGATATTTTGCCGGGCACGTCGATTACGCGGGTGCATGAGGAAGCCGAGCGGGAGTTCGACGAGCTGCTGCATTCGGCAAGCGGGCTCGTACGGCAGGCGGCTTCCGCGCTGACGGATAGCTCCGGAACCGGCGAAGGCATTACCTTCTTCAACTCCCTGCCATGGGAGCGCGCAGCGGTTGTTGAGCTGCCGGATAATTGGGAGCACGCACGTTATGCCGCGGCTGAACAGTCCGCGCAGAACGGTCCGCTCTATGTGCAGCCGCAGCAGGAGAAACGATATGCCCGCGTAACCCTTCCGGCGATGGGATGCATATCGTTGGAACCGGCAGGCAGTGAACCGGAGACAGCAGTTGAGGCGGATGCGAGTACCACCGGAGTGAAGGCGACTGCCGGATCACTGGAAAATGAGCACCTGAGGATAATGCTCAACGAGCGCGGTGAGCTCACAAGCATCTGGGATAAAGACACAGAGTCGGAATGGGCCAAGGGACTTTGCAACCAGTTCCTGATGTTCCGCGATCAGCCGTCGAACTTCGATGCCTGGGAGATTGACCGCCGTTATGCCGATGCGGAGTTGGCACTCCCTGAGAGTGCGAGTATCACCGTCCTCGCCGAAGGCCCCTTGTATGCAGCCGTTCGGGTCGAGAGAATACTGAACCAGTCCACTGTCATTCAGGAAATCCGGCTGGAGACGGGGAGCAGACGGGTCGAATTCCGGACGCGGGTGGACTGGCGGGAGAAGCATAAGCTGCTGAAGGTCGGCTTTGATGTCAATCTTCATTCCCATGAAGTTTTGAACGAAATCCAGTTCGGCTACGCACGGCGGCCCAATCACCTGTCCCGCCCGCATGATGCGGACCGGTATGAGGTCAGCCAGCACAAGTGGTCAGCGCTGGTAGAAGGCAACCGCAGCTTTGCCCTGCTCAACGACGGAAAATACGGGCTGAATGCTGAGGGCAGCCGGATGAACCTGACGCTGCTGCGTGCGCCGACCTGGCCGGATGAGCGTGCGGACGAGGGCTTGCATGAATTTTCATACGCGCTGCATGTCTGGAACGAAGGGTTCATGAGCAGTCCAGTCATTCGCGAAGCGTACGAGCTGAATGCTCCGGTACTGTCGGCTCCCGGCATAGCGGAACCATCTGCCGGACTAGCCTCATGCGACCGGGACAATATCATCATCGACACGGTCAAGCTGGCTGAGGACGGCTCGGGCGATCTCGTCCTCCGTCTGTATGAGGCCAAGGGTGCGTCCAGACGCAGCCGGCTCCGTCTGGGCTTCGACATCATAAGCGCAAGCGAGACCGATATGCTGGAGGAACGTGTAATCGCGGATCTGCAAGATTCGATAGATAAACGTGAGATTGCTTTGTCATTTACTCCATTCGAGGTCAAGACCGTGCGCTGCAGTCTGCAAGCCTAAACGGGTTGCAGACTGGCATTAGCGGCAGCCCAGGGCATGCAAGTGCTCCGGGACTGCCGCTGCCATTCCTATGGGGGATAGCGTCAACGTACGTCTGTTATCATGTTCCGATGTCGCTCGGAATTCAGGAAAATTGAGGCTGGGCAGCAGACTGCGGCCTCATACTCATCGCAAGCCAAATACATTGAACAAGGAGAAGGAAAAGAACGATCAAATCATAACCCATTCCGGTAATTTCATTGCCGGGGAACTGGATGAGATTATGCAGAAAATGGAATAGGATCAACTGAAAAGATATTATTGTTCTTCACCATCAGCAGAGCCAGGGCGCAACCGACCAGGTGGGCATATACCAGCTGTAAAATCGTCTGCTCCGTGCTTTGACCTGACATTACATTCAACATATGTGTAATCGAGAACAGGATGCTGGAGGTGATGGCCGCCGACTGTACACTTTTGTTCAGCAAGGTCTTCAGAATCAGCCCCCGGCAAACGGTCTCCTCCACGAACCCTACCAACAAGGTGAAAAGAATACATCGCCTGCCGTCGCGGCCTTGAAGCCTTTGAGACTGATTACAATCAGCACAAGGACAAGCGGAAAATAATCAATTCAATTACGTTTCGGGATATTGGACCTTCCGGGAAGCGGAGGGAAACAAGCATCCCTAAGAAAGGACGTGACCCGGCCAGCGCATGGCTGCCGGCATCCCGTCCTTATTCTTTGAATATTCACCTTTAAACATCTATGGCTTTACCGGCCCGCCGGCCGTCTCACCGCTTGATCAGGGAGAACAAGCTCCGCAGCCTTGCCATCGTAGCGCACCTCTACCGTGCCTCCGGGGACAGCGATGCGCAGATGAAACGGCTTCATACCCGGAGGCAGCTGCGGCTCGAACGAAACCTCTCCCCATCCCGGCCGCGCCGGCTTCAGGCCGATGATATCCTCGATGACCACGGGAATCGGCGCGCTGCCCCAGGCATGGCACAGACTGGTATTCCATTTCTGGTCCTTGCCCCAGGCCTCAAAGCAGGTGGTCGCTCCCTCACGAAGCATCTGGCTCCAGGAATGCTCGTCATCTCCGGTAATCAGCTCATAGATCAAAGGGTATTCTCTCACGCCGGCCAGCGCCTTCAGTACAAAATAAGCCATATAGACGCCGCAGCTGAACCGTTTGCGGCGGATTTCGGCAACGAGCGCAGTCACTGCTTCCTCCGGCGCCAGTCCGAACAGCAGAGGGAACACAACCGCATGCAGCGAGCTGTGCCCGCTGTTCACTGCATCCGTGAACAACCTGCTCTCCGGCCGGTAGAAAGCTGCGAGAAACGCGGTTTTGAATCCCGGGAGCGCGTCCTCATACTCCATCTGCAGCTCATCCTTGATCTCCTGCACCGACTTCATGCAGCCGTAATAGAGCGCGTTGATCACATTATGGCAGCCGTCTCCTGCCGGACGCGTCAACGGAAAGTCGTAGCCATCCCGCAGATTATCGGGCCAATCGACGAGGTTCCATTTGTCCTTGACATCGGCCAGCAGACCGTCCGCACGGCGGTACTTCCGGAAATATTCGACGATGCCTTCGGCATAAGGCAGCATCTCACGTAAGAATTCGGCATCCCCTGTATGCCGGTAATAGGTGAGCAGCTGCATCGGCCATTGACAGGAGAAGTCTGCAATTTCCTGCATGAAGTTCCCCGGCGCCACCGCCATCATACCCGGACATACCGCCGTGCTTAAGGCAAAGTCGCGAAGCGCCTTCCGGACCATACGCGAATCGCCGCTCAGATACAGATGCGCATGGCCGGTAATGGTATTGTCCCCGAGATACTGCCCTTTCTCCCGGCTCGGACAATCCACGTAAGATTCCTGAGCGCAGTTGCGGACGGCCCGGCCGCAAATATCCCAGATGCCGCTTAACAAGCGGTCCTCCGAGCGGAAGCTGCCGCTCTGCGCGTCTTTCAGCGGATAATGGCGCACGACAGCCGCGAACGTCTGCTCGTCCAGAGCCCCGTCCGGCCCGATGACCTCCACATAGCGGAACGCTTTATATTCGAAAGGCTCCAGCTCGTCCTCGTGCCCGGACAAGGTCCATTGTTCCCGGTAATTGCAGTTGCAGCGCATTTCATAACGTACATGTCCCTCATCATCCTGTTCTTCTCCGCAGCGTATTTCAACGACCGTTCCTGCTTCGCCGCGGGCCTTCATCGTGAATTGGCCTGTAATCTCCTCTCCGAAATCTACCAGATAATGATCATCCCCGATCCGCTGCACCCGGGCTGGATTCTTCCGGTATACCTCCACGGGAGGCGTAGGCTGCTCGAAGAGCATGTAACCGGTATGCTCCAGCCCGAGCGCGGCTGGCGTCAGCCAGCCGGAGTCGTCATAACTCGCCGCGCGCCAGCCGTGGAAGGCAAGTCGGCTGTCGATATGCTCGATATATTGGGTGTCGTAGCCGGTCGTGGCTGCGTCCCCGGCGCCATATTCCATCGTGCGCGCACAGCGCCAGCTTTCGTCCGTTTCCGCGAGCGGCTCTGGTTCGCCCGCCGTCGTCAGCTCGGCAATCAATCCCTGCCGCAAATCCCCGCTGTTGTAAGCCCGGTTCACCAGCCCCTGGTAATATACATGGACGGCGATGACATTGCGTCCGACCGCCATATAAGGAGTGACATCCAGCCGGTTGTAATGATAATGGAACGGATATCCCTGGGCCGGACCCTGCGCGACAAATATTCCATTGATATAAAGCTTGTAATAATCGTCCGCGCTGATATCCAGCCGCAGCTTCTCCAGTTGCTCCGCTGCCAGGTCAATCTCTTTGCGGAACAGGGTATGATGATGCTTCAGCTCCGGAGGGTGCACGCTTCCAGGCTGTGGATCTGCCTCCTTGTGCAGCAGCCCGATCGGGGCGATGCCTTGAAACTCCGGATGCCGGATCCAGTGCGCCTGCCAATGTTTATTCATGTATGCCTCCTATCGGCCTTCCAGTTCTGACGCTGCGCTTCTGCGGTATTCGCCCGGCGTCAGGCCCATTAATTTTTTGAATACCCGGTTAAAGGAAAAGTAATGCAAATACCCCACCCGTCCCGCGATATCCTGGATGGAATCAACGGTCGTCTGCAGCAGCTCCTTCGCCCGCAAAATCCGGATGCGGGCCAAATAGTCGACGAAATTCTCGCCGATTTCCTCCTTGAACAGACGGCTCAAATTGCTCTGATGGATGCCGTATTCGGAGCTGAGCAAGCCCAGAGATAAATCAGGACTGTGATAATGAGCTTCGATGTAAGCTTTGACATTGCGAATCAGTTCCTGATTTTGCTTGCCGGGACGGAGTTGTTCAAACCGTGCGGCTGCCTCGTCCAGCAGAGCCTCAAGCCGCTCCCGGACGTCCTCCAGCGTGTCGAAGTCCTTCAGCACGCCGCTCAGCTCCGGGGTCACCCGGTCCCATGCCTCTTTGTAAGGAACGGGGAGGTCCCATACCTCCTTGGAGATATGAAAAATCATGTATTGCAGCAGATTGACCATATCCTGGCGCAAAAACAGCCGGCTTCGCATATGATCCACCAGCTCGGCAAACTTGATCTTCCAGTCTGCATCTCTCAGCTTGAAAGAATCTGCAATGCTGCGGATCAGCTGCAAATAAACAAACGAATCCAGTTGAAAACCGCGCTCAGTATCGCTATAAGCAATGATCCGGTTCATACCCGCAGAGGATTTATAGGTCAGTGCCTCCTCGGCTTCATCGAAGGAGCGCGGAACGTCTCCCAGTTCCTCCACAACTGACCCGATCCCGATTGTCACCGTATACTCCAGATTATCCTGAATCCAGAGCCGGATTCTGTCGCACAAGACGGCAACCTCCGAGCGGAGTCCAGGCTCTGGCTCTTCCGTGCGGAACAGCACGGTCAGCCGCTCGTTCTCCAGCCATTCCGACCAAACGGCTACTCGCATCTCGGCAGCCGTTTCCTTCACGACGCTTGAGATGACGAACTTGATCAGATTCTGATCCTGATAGCTGTAAGCTCCGCAGAAGCCGGGATATTTATCGATATCCAGAATGCCGATCCCAAGCTCCCGGTAACCGGCCGTCATTCCGAATCTTCCAGTCTCTTCTTCCCAGGCAGAAGCGTCGATTCTCCGTTCCCCGCCAACCAGCTCGATGAAGAAGGTTTTTCTGCGGTAAACCAGATTCTCATGATGAACATCGGTGTACAAATTCGCCATTTCCAGCAGATGATCGAATGCCGTCTCGAAGAACTGCGGCTGGCCGCTGGCCATCACCGCCAGCTCCTTCGATCTGGATTTGGAGTAGGACTTGATGCGCCGGACTATGGCGTCAAGCGGCGAGGTATAACGCCGGGTAACGAACACGATCCCGACCGTTCCGAGCAGAATCACCGCAAAGCCGAGCGCAATCCAGCCATAGAAGAAATTCAGGATTACCCCGTATGCCGACCCGCCGATAAGGCCGGTCCGCACCTCCCACATCATGTAGGAGGATTTCACCAAAGACATACCCTGCAGGTTGTCGTTGACCGAACCGACAATCGCCTTACCCAAAGCATCATATACCCCCGTGGAGCCGACATTCTGAGTTGCCATCTCATCCACCATGCCCCGAATTCCACTGACCGAGACATTGATGACGAGAAACCCCCGGCTCTCGTACTGCAAAGGCACCTTGCGGACCAGCGAGACGACCGAAGTGAGGGGATCGAAGCTGAAAAGCCTGTAATCGCGCACTCCCGTCCATGTATAGGGAGCTTCTCCGCCTGCCAGCTCCTCCGCGAACTCGTGATCGCCGAAGTTGTCGCTGGACATGATCGCATTGGAGGTCAGTACCCGGCGGTCCGAGTCACGGTACAGATAGATGGAGTGGATCAGCGGGTAGCTGACTCCCATGGTTTTAAACTTGTTCGCCAGCCGGCTGTTGAGCAGGTATTCGCTTTCGCCAGTGTCCTCTTTGCGGAACAGGAATGCCTGGATATCGGGATCGGTATCGAGTTCCCTGTAGAATACCCGGTCGATATTCTGCAGGGCAGACTCCAGCGCCTGCATGACATATTTGGCATAGCTGTCGTTGGCTTTGGCCGTTTGCTGGCGCGACATCTGGCTGACGGTCATGAAGAATACGAAGATCAGGAAGAAAATGACCAGGTAAAATATCGGCAAATACGTGGACAGCAGCCGTTGAAACCACGATTTTGTTTTCATCGGCATCCCCCTTCCTTCCGAGCCAATCTCCGGTAAAGGCGAAGATCCTACCGGTATCGCGTCATACGCAGCCGGTAGGGAAGGTCCTTCATTCCATTAAAATTTCATATCGTAAAGATCTTTGGTGAATACCCAACTGTCTTTATTGGCCGTATACCAGTCGGCATACCACTTCTCCAGCTTCTCGCCGTCGGACTTTTTCCACAGCGATTTCGCATCGGCGGCGGCCTGCTCCACTGTATAACCTTTGCCGCTGACAATCGCCTTGTTCCACAGGTCGGTTACCGGCTGGTTCACGTTGTTGGCGATGAACAGCATGTCTGCGGGCAGACCCGGCATATAACCGTCCATCGTAATCGCCGGTATAGGCTGATCCTTGGAGATGTAGAGACTGTAGGCTTTTTTCATCATGTCATAAACATCCTTGTCCAGCGGCTTGGACTGGTCGAGATCCTCCAGATATTTGGTAAATTCATTGATCAGATGCTGCGATCCGACCATCCGGAAATCGCCCAGCCAGCTGATCTCCTTGTCATATTTATCTTTGTCGAGGGTGACTTCCTTGCCGTTCTCCATTTTGTAATGAACGCCCTCGAGGCCGTACTTCATCGTTTTGACTGTGGATGCGCTGCTCAGGAAATCAACAAGCTGTATCACCCCCTCGGGGGAAGCCGCTTTGGCATTCACAACACCGGACATTTGTATCGGCGCATTGAAGCCGGGGCTGAACTGGCCGTATTTGCTGCGCGGAACGGCGATAACCGTCAGTCTGGCATCGGGATTATTGCTTTTGAACGTCTGATACTGGGTATAAATCAGATGCACGTTACCCGTCGCTCCGTAGATCCCGGTCTTACCCTGGAGGAAATCCTGCTCCGATTTCTTGCCGACATTGTCCGTCAGATAATCCTTGTCGACGAGTCCTTCTTCGAACATCCTCTTCTTGTAGGAAGCTGCCGCTTCGGCCCGCTCCCAGTCCCTCACCAGACTGCCGTCATTGATAACCCAGGAAACATTCTGGAACATGGTGTCGACCCAGCCGCCGCCGGCGCCGCTCAGATTGGCACCGAACGTATCCGCTTTTCCGTTGCCATCCGGATCCTTGTCAGAAAACGCTTTCATGATCTCGAAAGCTTCTTCATCGGTCTCCGGCACCTTCAGACCCAGCTTGTCCAGCCAGTCCTGGCGGATGAACAGAAAGTTGCCGGGAATGTAGCCAAGCACCCGCCCGATTCCATAAAGCTTGCCGTCCGGCTTCGTTCCTAGCGTCCGAAGCAGCGGATATTGCTCCAGCAGCTGCTTATAGTCCGTGCTGTATTGATCGATAAGATCATCGAGCGGCATAATCTGCTTCTGCGTGTACAACTGGTTGAGGAAGTTCGTGTCGTATTCCAGTATCAGGTCTGGCGCCTGGCCTGCGGCCAGCAGCGTGTTGAATTTCTTAACGGAGTCGGATCTGGGCACCGGAATGAACTTCACGTTGACCCCCGAGTTTTCGTTGACCCACTTGGTCCACAGATTATTATCCACCGTACCGATATCCTGCGGAATATTGCCGCGGTCATACATCGACACGGTAATCGACGGTTTCGATTTCCCGGCCCCGCCGGTTTCGCCCGAGGCGGAAGATGCCGGCTCATCCTTGGAGCAGCCGGCTAGGATGACCGTCAAAGCAAGCAGACCCGACAATGTGCAGCCTGCCGTTTTTCTCATATAACCTTTCATGAGACACTCTCCCTATTCAATGAATTCTCCTGTTAAACGGTTTTATCCTTTAATAGCACCGATTAAAATCCCTTTGATGAAATACCTTTGCAGGAAAGGATAAAGGATCAGCATCGGCACAATCATGACCACAACTCCCGCCGATTTGATGGACTCCGGCGTAATCGAAGCGAAATCCTCCGGAGACATGGTGCCGATCTCCTGAAGCAGCGACTGACTTTGAATCATCTGCTGGACGAGCACGGCGAGATTGAATTTTTCCGGCGAATTGATGAACATCATGACATTGAAGAAGGAGTTCCAATGGCCGACGCCATAGAACAGACCGAGCGCCACGATGACAGGCAGCGACAGCGGAAGGAATACCCGAAACAGCAGCCTCCACTCCCCGCAGCCGTCGATTCGCGCCGCCTCCACCAGTTCCTCGGGAATCCCCATGAAGAAGGTGCGCATGACAAGCATATTGTATACGCTGACCAGACCCGGCAGCCAGAGCGCCCCGTAGGTATTGATCAGTCCCAGCGACTTGACCAGCAGATAACCTGGGATCAAACCGCCGGAGAACAGCATGGTGAAGACGATAGCCAGGGTGAAGAAACGTCTGCCGTACATATAACCCCGCGACAGCGGGTAGGCGCATAGCAGCGTAAACAGCAGATTCAGGAACGTGCCGACCAGCGTAATCTGAATGCTGTTTCCGAGTGCTTTCACAATCTGGGTACCATTCACCAGCTTGTCGTAGGCGACAGCCGTAAAGCCGACCGGCCACAGCGATACCAGCCCCGACACAATCGCATCCTGGTTGCTGAACGACAGGGCAAGCAGATGCACCATCGGCAGAATGCAGCTGAGGGCAAACAACGACAGAATAATGGCATTCAGTGAATAAAATAGTTTCTCTCCTCGTGAATCTCTCATCTATGTCCCACCTGCCTTACCATAATCCTTGATTGTAGCGCCGGGCGACCCAGTTCGTTACCAGCACCAGTGTCAGCCCAATGAGTGATTCGAACAGGCCAAGAGCCGTCGCCAGGCTAAATTGCCCCCCGTTGATTCCGGATTTGTAGCTCCAGGTGGAGATAACCTCCGATATGCTGGATACGACCGAGTTCTGAAGCACATACACCTGATCAAAGCCGACCTCCATCACGCCGCCGATCGTCAGGATCAGCTGGATCACGATGGTCGGGATGATCGAAGGAAGCGAAATATGCCAGATATGCCGCCATTTACCGGCACCATCCATACTTGCCGCCTCATACAGGGACGTATCGATGGCCGCGAGCGCCGCCAAATAAATAATCGCTCCCCAGCCGGCTCCCTTCCAGATACCGGCCCCGACGAAGATCGAGATCCAGGAGCCTTCATTGTACAGGAAAGCGTAAGGTTCGCCGAACAGCGCCTCCACCACCGTGTTGACGATGCCCGTCTGCTGGGAGAAAATCGTAATCACGATCTGCCCCACGATAACCCAGTTCAGAAAGTGCGGGACAAAGACCGCGGTCTGGACCGTTTTCTTGAACCACAGCTTACGCGCCTCATGAATGAGCAGCGCCGTCAGAATGGGAAACGGGAAGCCGACGACGATTTGCAGAAGACTGAGGATAAACGTATTGCGCAGGATGTTCTGCATATTCGGATTGGAGAACAGCAGCTTGAAATGGTCCAGTCCCACCCAGGGACTTCCCCATATCCCGTCGGTGAAATTATAGTCTTTGAAGGCAATCACGAGCCCGAGCATCGGGATGTACCTGAATACGAGGAAGTACGCGATGATCGGGATAAACATCACGAATAAAGGGACGTTTATGAGAAGACGTTTTCGGTCGAACAGTCTTCGGCGGTCTTTCGCGCGCCTCCGGGCCAGTGTATTTTCCATTTTTCGTTACCGCCTTTATGCAAATCTCTTTCGGCTGCAGCCAACTCCCATGCTAAAGCAGGCGGGGAATGCCCACAAGCCACAACTTTTTTAGAACACACATCTTTTGTAGGGCCCAGTCAGGACGCGGCCTCCCGGGCCCTACACATATATCCTGGCGGAGTATACCCGGCTTGTTGGCCATGCAGCTAACGTCAACTAACTTCTTAGCTATGATACTGCACGCAAAAAGGAGCGCCCCCCGACAGGAAGACGCTCTTCTTTTCAAACAGTGATATCCGGATCCATTGCTCACAGCTTACTGCTCCAGCTGTCCATGAAACAGCTCGCTGTACAGCCCCTCCTGGCCCAGCAGATCTTCATGAGGTCCCTGCTCCACCAGACGTCCATCCTTGAGCACCAGAATGCGGTCGGCCTCGCGGATCGTGTTCAGCCTGTGGGCAATGACGAAGCTCGTTCGCCCCTCCATCAACCGCTTCAAGCCCTCCTGGATTTTGATCTCGGAAACGGTATCGATGCTGCTGGTCGCCTCATCCAGTACGAGAATAGCCGGATCCGCCAGAATGGCTCGCGCGATGGCAAGCAATTGGCGCTGTCCCTGACTAATGCCGCTGCCATCGGCAATCAGCACCCGGTCATATCCGCCGGACAGCCGCATAATGAATGAATGGGCATTGGCGAGTCTGGCGGCTTCCTCCACCTGGCTGTCGGTGGCATCCAGCTTGCCATACCGTATATTGTCGCGGATCGTGCCTTCGAACAGAAAGGAATCCTGCAGCACAAAGGCCATATGGGAGCGGAGGCTTTCCCGCCGGACCGTCCGGATATCCCGCCCGTCTAGCGTGATCGTCCCCGCATTCGTATCATAGAAACGGGAGAGCAGCTGAATAAGCGACGTCTTGCCGGCTCCGGTGGGACCGATGATCGCTATCGTTTCGCCAGGCTTCGCTTCAAAGCTGATCTCCTTAAGCGTATTTCTCCCCTCCTCATAAGCGAAGGACACCTTATGGAAGACAACCGCGCCTGCCACGGCATCAAGAGCAACCGCCGTACTCTCGTCTATATCTTCTTCCTGTTCGTCCACGATTTCGAATACCCGCTCTGCTCCAGCAATGGCGGACAAAAGAGTATTCCACTGGTTCGCCAGATCGTTAAGAGGCCTGGTAAACTGCCGGGCATACTCGACAAAAACGATAATAACCCCAACGGTTATGGCCCCGCGAATAGCCAATATTCCGCCGACACAGGCAATAATCGCAAAGCTCAGATTGTTGAGCCCGTTCATCAGCTTGGGAATGAAGCCCGATATGGTCTGCGCCCAGAAACCCGAATGCTTGATGCGCACATTGCGTTCATGGAACTCTTGAATAACCCGTTCTTCCTGGGAGAACGCTTTAATAATCCGCTGGCCGGACAGCGTTTCTTCCACAAACCCGTTCAATTCTCCCAGATTTCGCTGCCGCTCCCTGAAAAGCGCGCCTGTCCGCCGCGTAATCCACCGCATGCCGAGCGCCATCAGCGGAACCACCAAAAAGGTGAGCAGCGTAAGCAGCGGACTGAGCAGCAGCATGACAATGACCGTGCCCGCCAGCATCAGCACGCTGGATAACAGCTGGATCGCCGAGCTGTTGAGCGTGGAGCTCACGCTGTCGATATCGTTGGTCATGCGGCTCATGAGATCGCCCTGCCGGTTTCTCCCGAAGAACGGGATCGGCAATCGGTGCAGCTGCGCGAAGAGATCGGTGCGCATCCGCAGCACGGTTTCCTGGGCGATCTGGATCATCCAGATATTTTGCAGCCAGCCCACAATGGACTGAAGCACGTAGACACAGGTCAATCCAAGCAGAAACAGCAGCCATGGCCTGCCTCCCGGTCCCTCCAGATAATCGTCAATCGCCATGCCGATCAGATACGGACCAAGCAGCGTGAGCCCGCAGCTTACAATAACCAACAGCATGACCAGTGACAGCCGTCCCCTGCGGTGGGACAGATAATGCCATATCCGTCTGAGCGTTCCCTGCCAATCCTTTGCCTGGGCTTTGGCCCGCTTGCCCGCTGGAGAAGCGTCAGGAACGGCATCTGTCACGCGCGGCCTGGGATACCGGAAGGGTTCACTTAAAGCTTCCCACATGCGCTGCCCCCTCCTTCCCGAATTGGGATTCATAAATACGCCGGTACAAGTAGTCGCTGGCCATCAGCTGTCCGTGGGTTCCCTGTGCAATGAGACTGCCCTCATCCAGCAGCAGAATCAGATCCGCCCCAATCGTGGAGCTGATCTTCTGCGTAATCAGGAGCGTCGTGCAGGACATCCCTTTGAGCGCCTGCAGCAAGCCCGCTTCCGTTCGTACATCAAGAGCGCTGGTGCTGTCATCCAGCAGCAGAATAGCCGGCTTGCGGATCAGGGCGCGGGCGATGGACAGCCTTTGCTTTTGCCCTCCGGAGAGATTGATGCCCCTCTGTCCAAGCAGGGTATCGTACTGATCCGGCAGCTTCTCGATCGTCTCGTGAATTTGCGCCAGCCTGGCTGCCTCCATCACCTGCTCCATACTGGCGTCCTCCAGGCCCCAAGCGATATTATCGCGTATCGTGCCCGAGAACAGCAGCACCTCCTGGGACACATAGCCGATGGAGCGGTGCAAAAATTCCATATCCAGCTCGCGGGCATCCCGGCCGTCGATGCGGATGACCCCGGAGGTTTCCTCATAAAGGCGCAGAACAAGCTGCATCAGCGAGGATTTGCCCGAGCCTGTAGCCCCCAGAATCGCTACGGTGTCGCCCGGACGGACCTTGAAGGAAATGTCCACCAGCACGCGAGCCTCCGATTGCGGGTATTGGAAGGAGACATTCTCGAACTCCACGCCCCCTTCACACAGCCCTTCGGGCTTTCGGCCCGACCTGGCCGGCGCTTCGCTGTCCGTATTGAGCGCTTCATCAACCCGCTGGGCAGACGCGCGGGCTCTGGAGAAGGCCGCCACAATCATGGAGAAGGCCGACAGGGCACCCGCCGTTCGGAGCGAATAATTCACAACCGCAACCACCTCGCCCGCAGTCGCAGTCCCCATGCTTATTTGCTTATGCCCGAACCACAGCACGGCAATAATCCCTGCATTCATGATCAGCAGAATAAAAGGCATGGTAATCTCCGTCAGACGCAAAGCGGAGACCGTGCTCCCCATTAATTCCTGGCTCAGCCGTGCAAAACGGCCTGCTTCTTCCTTGCGCCGGACAAACACGCGGATCAGCCGCATGCCGGTCAAATTCTCCTGCATCACGCGGTTCAGCGTATCCAGTCTCATCTGGACTCTTTTGAATAAAACGGAAGCTCTCTTCATGATCCAGATGACGAATACGAGCAGCGCGGGAACGGTCAAGGTGAGCAGGAATCCCAGCTGTACATGCACGACAAGCGCCATAATGATGCTCCCGATGACCACAAGCGGCATGCGCAGCATGAACCTTAGTCCCATGAATACCGTATCCTGAAGCTGCGTGACATCATTCGTTAACCGGGTAATGAGGGAAGAGGTGGCAAAGCGGTTAAAAACCGGGTATGCGAATCCCTGCACCTTGGTGTAGAGAGCCTCCCGGACATCGAACGCAAACCCCTGACTGGCATGCGAGGCAAAAAAAGAGCTCAGAATACCTGCGATGAATGCGGCAACCGAGCCTCCAACCAATATTCCGCCCCACAGCAGCACCACCGATGTATCCTTTTGCGAAATACCTTCATCAATAATGACCGAAATCAGATAAGGCTGAATCAGCTCCACCGCCAGCTCAACCAGCACCATAACGACAGCCATGCCGGCTGCAAGCCTGTATTTCCCCAAAAAACGCAAAATGTTGGTCATGCCGTGTTCCTCCGCCAAATTATGAACTCTTCACTTGTCCAGTCGTATTTCCAGCGTTATTCCACCATTGCCTCGATGTCAGCTTTCTCTGGGCGGTCAGCCCCTGCATTCGTTTCTTTAGATCATTATATACAAGTTATATGCCTTAAGGCGATTGGCAAATCGATAAACCTGCGGTCAGCAGACTGATCCCTCTCCCGCCGCGCTTGCGCACATCCAAGGAAATCCCGCATAATGACAGGCTTTTTCGCCAGAGACGGTTCTCCTTGATGGTCTATAAAAAATAAGAGACCGGGGACCGATTCCACTGAATCAGAACCATGCAAAAGATAAAACGGCTCCTGCCTTCCCCTAGCGACCAGGTGAATTTCTTCCTTCAAATCCAATATAGATTTATTGGAGCGAAGCATCATGCGCTCTATGGGGCTTGAGGAACAATTGCAATTTCGAACCGCCACTCCGAGCTGAAGTTATATGCAAAAAGACGCCCCCGCACCCACTGACATTAGTGGTTTTGGAGGCGTCTTTACCTGCTGCGATTCCATTCAGGAAGCCCGTTCAACGAACGCTCTTCTAAAACGGCAGGGCTCACATCGCAACTGCACAGCTTTTATGCTCGCGCGGGCTTCTTCATTCTTGCCGCATATTCGGCCGCGAGGAAGCCGAGTCCCCCGATTAATGACACCACAGCGGCAAAATAATACATGCTGGAGCCGCCGTAGTTGTCGTTCAGCCAACCCCCTACGGTAGCGCCCGTCATACCGGCCAGACCGAGAAAGACCATCGCGAGCAGCGATTGGCCGGTGGCGCCCAGCTGTCTGGGCAGCACGCGCACCGTATAATGTACTGCGGAAATCCAGAAAATCGCAAAGGTTACGGAAGCACCCGCCTGCAGCAGCAGGATCTGCCACGGCTCTGAAGCCCAGGCGTAGAACAGCCAGCGGATGGAATAGAGAATGCCGACAATTCCAATAAGCACAAATTCATGAATACGCTTCAGATACCGGCTGAGCAGCAGGAAGGCAGGGAGCTCCACGATGGCGGAGAGCGCGAATCCCCAGCCGACCTGCGTATCCGATGCGCCATTTTCTTTCATGTACAACCCAAACATGGCATCGTTCATGCGATGGGGAATTGTAATGACAAAGACCAGAAGCAGGAATAAGAGAAACGACTTGTTTCCGAAGATTCCCTGGATCGAACGCAGCGTCATACGTTCTCCCTCGGCGGGCTCGTCCTTCAGACGAAACAGCAGCAGAATGGGGATAATCCAGACTCCCCAGAAAAGGTAGCCCAGCTGCTGAATTCCACCCATAGCCTCCAATATATAGCCCCCTGCCACGGCGATCGCCGTGAAGCCCAGCGAACCGAACAGACGAATCGAGCCGTATGTCGCTCCCCGCCGTTCGACCGCCTGTATCGTGATGCTGTCCAGCAGCGGGAATGAGGGCTGGAAGAACACATACATCAGTATAATGAACATGAACGTCATGGCATAGGCCTCGGAGACGAACAGGCCGATGCTGAAGAGAATTGTCAGAATCCAGAGAAGGAAGACCACCTTCTTAACGGTCTGCATCCTGTCGCTGACATAACCCCAAATCGGTTGAAAGAAAATAGCGATCAGCGGCCCCGCCATCAGCATCGCCCCGATCTGGGAAGAGGAGTAGCCCTTCTCCGCAAAATAAAGTGGCAGGAACGGCGTTGCCACGCCGCTTGCCGCATACAGCCAAAATTGCAGTCCCCGAAGTGTCCCGAGCTGTTTGTCCACGATCATTCTCCCTGCCTTAAAAATAGCGTGATGTGTAAGCCATCCTTCATGACGATTTGCTTCCCTGAAAACATAAAGCAGCCTTTCCTTGACTACAGCGCCGGCTGTACACATCCACTCGCTCGAAGTTAGTTCTAAGCGGGTTTTACCCGCTTGCAGCGAGTCACTGCCGCTTTTCAGACGCTCCAGCACGGATATACCTGACTACAGCAGCCGCTGTACTCACCCAACCCGCTCGAAGTAAGTTCAAAGCGGGTTTTACCCGCTTGCACCGCCTCACCGCCACTTTTCAGACGCTCCAGCACGGAATAACCTTACTGGAGCAGTGGCGGAGCGCCCCCGGATAATGTAAACGAGTTACTTTATTCATTAAACAAAGTACGGCTGAATCTCAATCCTGTCTTATATTCACGCAAGATCATCCTGATTTCCATATATTCAAGCCCGTACAGTTATCACTTTGGTCTGAATCATTTTAACTAAATTCAGCGTAAATTAATACCCTCTGAAATAATAAATTATGGATCAGACGAAAGCTTATCCATTCTGAATTTGAATAACCGGCTGCACCGTATTTCGGGCATTGTTTCAAAGCCCCTCTGCTTGAAATATCAGGAGAGCGCGCAGCTATAAAAGAAGGCCAGTCCACGACAGGACTGACCTTAACATGAAACTACCGGATGACTCTTTGCATCGTAAAAGTTTCAACTCTTTGCATCTAAATTTTAACCGTTTCAGCCCAGATGCCGAATTTGAATATTTGAAGTATCGCGCGACTGATATTGCTCCTCAAATACCTTCGCAGCCGCGTGGTCCAGCACAATATCAACATCCGGATGCAGCTGCACCAATGTGGCCGGAAGCTCCGTTGTGATAGGCCCAAGGAGCGACCTCGCGACAATATCCGCTTTGCCCTCGCCGACCGCGACAAGACAAAGCTTGCGCGAGCGCATGACCGTGCCCCAGCCGAATGTTACGGCATGCGTTGGTACGGCTTCGAGTGAACCAAACAGCGGCGCGTACAGCTCCCGGTTCACTGGAGCGATCGGTGTCACGAAGCTATGCGAAGGAAGGGAAGGAGCCGGCTCAATAAAGCAGATATGACCATTGGTGCCAAGTCCGGTCAATTGGTAGTCAATGCCGCCGGAGGATTGGATAAACCGTTCCATCCTCTCACACTCCTCATCGGGGTCCGCTGCCGTTCCGTCCGGAATGAAGCGCTTCTTGGCAGCATGCGTGATCGAGTCAAAAAAATGCCGGTTCATATATGTGCTGTAGCTCTCGGGATGATTCCGGGCAATGCCGATCTGCTCGTCAGGATTCACAAATACGCATGGCCGAAAATCCAGGCTGCCCGCATTTTCTCTGCGGACCAGCTCCTGATATATCCCCGTTGTAAGCGGGGTATTTCCCGTGGTTAAGCCAATGACGGCAGCCGGCTTGGCTGCGAGAAGCTCCTGAAACCGATCCGCTACAAAAGATCCGATCCTGGATGTTTGCATCCTATAGATGTTCATGCCTGCTGCTCCGCCTTTCTGACCTCCGCCCAGAAGTGGTCCAGCTCCTTCTGGGCGATTTCGCGCACAAAGCCAAGGGGCTCACCCATCAGATCAGGCGCCCATTTGCGGCCCAGATTGGCATGCACGATTTCGTCTGCCCAGTCGTAATCCTGAAACTGCGTCATCAGCGGATGCTTGGCCTCATCGCGGCACCATTCATATTCCTTTTTCTTCCCAAGGCTGATCATGGCCCCCTCCTCAATCCCGATGCTGAGCCAGGCGTACTTGGCGGCAGGGATTTTCTCGGCATTGATGTCATAGTCGGAGGTATACTGCGGGCGGGTCATCCATTCGTAGCCGTCCTCCTCCAGCGCAGCCTGGCCGAACATCGCATGACGGGCCTCGTCCCAAATATGACGGGCAAGATCGTAATAGAAGCTCCACGGCATGCTGCTCTGGGTGTAGAGCACGCCGGCAATCAGATCGCAAGCCGTCATCTCCTCCTGCCTGACGCGCATTTTGATGACCAGCTCGTTCAGAACGGGATCGGCAGGAGGATTCTCGACGCCAGTGCGGACCAGGGTAGTCGGTCCCATCCGGCGCGGGTCCCGTCTGGACTTGCCCGGGATCGCATACGGGGTGCCCGAGCGCCAGCGTCTGGGCACATCTGCAGAGCGGGGCAGATCGCCTGCTACTCCGCCTGCTGCCAGGAGCATGGTGCGCAGGACGCCGCAAAATTCCCGCTCCTCCCCTTCCTGCTCCGCTTGGGCGCGCAGATCTGCCAGAAGAGCAGCGGCCCATTCCAGCTGGGCTTCCAGATCGGCAGCCGCCTGACGCAAAAGCCGGATCGTAGGCTGATCTACGATCTGCTGCGTATTGTCCAGATGGAAGCGGAATGCCTCAAGCATCGCCGGCTTGATCACCTCATAAACCGCGCTTGCCCACTCCAGATCGGTCCTGGCCTGGACGAGCTCCTCCATCAGCAGCGTCAGCCGCGGATCAGGCTCCTTGCTCAGCACGGCGGAGGATGTCCGCAGCTCGGGAATGCGCCGGCGGAGCAGATCCGCCGCCTCGGCGTCCTCGTATAAATGCTTGCACATGCACATGCGCAAGTTCCAGTCCTCGCGGCCCGGCAGCTGTCCCGCGGCGGCCCGCAGCAGCCCTTCATGCAGATAGCGGTATCGCTGAAGCACGGCTGCATTTCGTTCCACACTGTAAGCGCCCACATGATATGGATTGGCAATTCCGGCAAACTTGATCACATCCCAGCTCCCCTTCCGTGATACGGATATCATTGATGAATCTAATGATGCCAAAGTCGGCCCCGCACTGTCGATAGAACGAAACGAACATATCATGGACAAATTTGACCATCCCTCATTTATTTAAGGCTATGTTAAACATACGAACTAATGTTCTATAATTAGGGTAATATCACTGTTCGGAGATGATTTACCCATGGATTTAAAGGAACTGAAGAGACTTGCTGATGCATTGGACGATAATGGTAAGCGAGAGCTTATCTACTTTTTGCAGTCCCGAACCAAGGACGTGGCGGTTCCAGTTCGAGCGATTGATGAAATTCAAGAGCAGAAGCATAAAGAGGGACTCGTTTGCCCGCATTGCAAAAACCATTCTGTTGTGCGATTTGGGAAGTACGCTGTAAAATCCCGTACTGGAGAGGTTAAACGTCAACGTTACCGTTGTAAGTCCTGTCGCCAAACGTTCAATGACCTTACAAGTACCCCTCTGAAACGAACGAGGAGACCTCATATTTGGATTCGCTTTATTGAATGTATGATTGAGGGTTATTCACTGAGAAAATGTGCAGAGCAGTTAAATGGTGAAGTCACGCACGTCACCTTGTTTTACTGGCGACATAAGATTCTTGCCGCTCTGAAGCAGATTCCAACTGAAGCGTTCCAAGGAATCGTTGAAGTGGACGAAACGTATTTCTTATTCTCCGAAAAGGGCAAACGGAATATTGCCGATCGTAAGCCACGTAAACGCGGCGGAAAAGCCAAATATCGTGGTATTGGTAATGACCAAGTATGTGTACTCGTTGCCCGTGACCGTCAGAAAATGACTTACTCTGGCGTACTTGGGCGTGGACGTATTCGGACTACAAAATTGGATGAAGCGATTGGTGGTCATATATCTGACTCAAACGTGCTTTGCACTGATTCGTGGAGAGCATTCAGTTCCTATGCGAATTCAAAGGGCTTGGCTCATTACCGATTTAAGTCCGACGGAAAGCAACGTGTAAAGGGCGTGTACCATGTCCAAAACGTAAACAGCTACCACAGCCGCTTAAAAAAGTGGATGGATCGCTTTACCGGCGTTGCAACTAAATATTTGCAACATTATTTGGCTTGCTTTCGTTACTTAGACAGCAAGGAATATGAGAATATAGCATCGAATAAGAAAAATATGTTGGTGAAATCATGCCTGTTTTCTGTTCATGAACTGTGACAAGATGTTAATCGTTTGGAAGGAATTAGTAATTCTTGATAGAATAAATATGAAGATGATCAGGTAATAAATTTGTACACAAAAGGAGATAAAACTATGGCAAAAAACAAATTACTAAGAATGGACAATGTTGGCATCGTTGTAGAATCCCTTGATGACTCAATCTCTTTCTTCGAGGAGATTGGCTTGAAGCTCGAAGGGCGAGCTACTGTCGAAGGTGAATGGGCTGGTCGCGTAACCGGGCTGGGTTCACAGTGTGTAGAGATTGCTATGATGGTTACCCCAGATGGCCACAGCCGACTTGAACTATCGCGATTTCTCACCCCGCCTACTATATCAGATCACCGAACTGCTCCTGTAAATGCCCTCGGTTATCTACGCGTCATGTTCACCGTTGAAGACATTGACGAAATGGTATCCAGACTCACTAAGTATGGTGCTCAGCTCGTTGGCGAAGTGGTTCAGTACGAGGACTCGTATCGGCTCTGCTACATTCGTGGAAATGAAGGACTTCTAATCGGTTTGGCGGAACAACTCGGTAATAAATAAGTAACGTTTAAAAGAAGACTTAACTGAAATATACATTACTAGAGTAAAATAGAAACAGAAAAGCAGTGTGAAAGTATCTCGAAGAAGTCGGGTGCATCATATAAACACCGCATTCACGCTCCGGGTCTGGGCGACCAAATTAAAGGGACTCAAATAACGGGTACGATAGCTCAATAAGCCGCCTCTTCAACGAGGCGGTTTTCTTATCGTAAAGATCAACATCAGGATTTAACATAGCCATTTTTAAAAAAAGCACCGTCGTTCATGGCGCTCTTTCTTATTTACCATCGTATATGTTTAATCAGCTTAATCATGATTTCCCTATCGTCAGGATACGCATGCCACTGCCGGATCTCACTGATGATCCGTTCCAGATTCGTATATCCTTTGGCCAATCCGTTCAAGCGGGCCGCAAGCGTCGAGTTGGCCAGATCCGTCCCTGAAGGATAGAGCGTGCCCAGCTTTTCCATGGCATCCGGGTACCTTTTCAAATAATATTTCTGATGTCTGTCCTCAGCAAGGTGAAACCCGGAGTACGGGGCAATCCCGGTATCCGGCTCACCTTTTCCCTGCCCCTTGCGCTTCTCGAGGACCTGCCGGATCGTTTGTCTCTCATTCTCATCGTTATAGAATAAGAGGGACATGTACTGGCGGCCTTTATAATCGTTAATATTCATCGGATTATGGTTGTTCCAGAACGTATCCAGGATTTCTTCGAACGGGAGAATCGCAGGATCATAATCAATTTGCAGCGTTTCGGTATGATCCCCCATCTGGCGGTACGAAGGATACTCCGAAGTGCCTCCGGCATAGCCAACGCGCGTCCTGACGACGCCGGGCAGATGGCCGAATAAGGCTTCCGGCCCCCAAAAGCATCCCATTGCAAGCGTTGCAGTCCGGATATCCTCATTCGAAGCAGCTGCAGCCAATTTCCTTCCCTGCACATCCCGATGATCCATTTGATCCATTCCGCTGCCTCCCTTACCCTACGGATTTTAACTGCCCACCTTGCCGCGTTTCCAAAGTATTGGCTTCGCAGCTGTCCAATATGCGGCTTCGCTCTTATTTTCCAAGGGTACCTGATATAATAGAGAAAATAGTTGCCTACCAGACTATACTCTTTATCAGGAGATTAATAAACCATGAAAACAACCGGTACCATAGATGACCTGCAATGGGAGCAGCTCATTCAGAACACCGCCAAATATTTTGATGATATCACGATCAAACGCGGGTTCCAATATTTCAAACAGCAGCGCGTCCTTGATTTTAAAATGCCCGACGCCGTGCATATTCAAGCCGTAGTTGAGGGAACCGAGGATTATTACGTTAAAATCAACCTGGACAGCTTGTCGGAAAGCCGCTGCGATTGTCCGGTCAACGGCAGCTGCAAGCATATGGTAGCCGTGCTTCTTCAATATGCCGACCTGCAGGATAGACCGATCCCTGCACTCGCGAATGCGAGATCGTTGACAGCGTCGGCGCAAACAGGGAAAGCTTCTGCCGCTGCAGCCGGCCGCAAACCGAATCCGCCCGATGACAGAAAAGCCCAGGCCAAAGCCAAGTTAATGGAGCAGGCAAGCCGTATTGACAGCATGTCCGTTCCGGAGTGGCATGAGCTGTTTGAGTTATGTACCGCGGAGCTGTCAGACAATACCTATACCAGTCAATATGTGAAGGACGCATTGGCTTCTATCCGTAAAATAAAGCCCCCGCTTCCCCCGTTTGTAGAGCAGCTGTTAGGATTGCATGCCCACTTGTTCGTGCTTGGCAAGCTGATCAAGCAGTCGCAGAGCCAGTGGTCCGCCTACTATATGGGATTTCACACTCATGTTGCCGCTGATGATGTACAGGAAGCGATTGTGCGCATCCTGTCAGGCGAGCTTGCCGGCACGGCCGGGCAGGAGCCGCAGAGTGGAATGGCAGGGACGCTGGCCTATCTGCGCAGGCAGATGCTGACGGAATCCCCGAAGCTCCATTACTATTCCAGACTCTACGATCTGCTGTGGAGGAACTGGCTCCACCCGGCCCGGGGCGATACGAAAATGTATGCAGAGGAATTAGATGCCCTCCAGGCTGCCGCTCCCGAGCTGGGCGCTGCCCTATCCAAGCTTCCCTGGATGCTGGCCCGGTGCCGGATGCATTTCCTGATGACCCAGGATCAGGAGGCTTGGGAGCTGCTGCGCGAGGCATCATCCGGCTTCGATGTCCGTCCCGATGATTTGTATCCTTTCCTGAGCGATCTGGCCGAAGCGGAGCAGTGGCAGCGCCTGGTGGATTGGCTGGCCGAAATCAGCCCGCTGCTGACCGGCTACCGCAGGGATGGCCTGACGCAGTATGCGGTCTACTGGGAGACGGCTCTTGAGCAGCTGCCCGATTCGGAGCCGTTGATGTGGCAGACGCTTGCCGGCATGCTTCCGTATTCGCGGGATATCTATGAAGAAGCTCTGCTTGCGCATGCCAAATGGCGGGAGTGGATGGATTATCACCTCAGCGCCGGCAGGGAGCCGCTGGATTTTCGCGTCAGCGTGTTTCAGCCCATTGAGAAGCATGCCCCGGAGATGCTCCTGCCCTTCTACCATCAGGCTGTGGAGCGATATATTATACAGAAGAACAGAGACAGCTACAAGGCAGCGGTGAAGCTGCTCAAGAGACTGTTCAAGCTGTACAAAAAAACGAAGCAGGAATCGCGCTGGGAACTGTTTCTCACCGCATTCACCGACCGCCACAGCCGTCTTCGGGCGCTGCAGGAGGAGCTTCGGAAAGGAAAACTGATTCCATGAGCATCTATATGGACACCATCACCATCCAGATCAGCTTGAGCGCATATGGAGATGCGGTTATTTACGGGTCAAGCGGCAATCATGATTTTATATCCGGTTTATCCCTGAAACAGCGCTTGTTCGCCTGGCATGAGGCTTCCTTCTATGGAACGGAGCTGTCCGTCCAGACCGTTCAGGGGATCGAGCTTGTGCTCCTTCCCTCCGAGTTTGTGATTCCCTTCTTTGCCGAACGCGAGCTGCTGGCACATATCGAGTGGGTATGGGAGGGCGATGCGGCGCAGCTGATTGAGCTTGCCCCGATGCTTGCCGCCTGCATCGAGGAGAAGAAATATATACCGGGCTTATCCGCCTTCCAGGCTGGCAAGCTCAATTGGACCTGGGATCAGGAAGCATTGGATGAGGAGACGCAGTCGGCGCTTGGGCAGATCAGCGCCGATAACGGCTTCAGGGACGGACTGCGCGCCTCGTTCTCTTCCGCGGTATTTAACCGTTATTATGGAACCGAAACGACTGCGGCCGATTTGCGCAGGGAATTCCCGCTTCTGTTCGCCAAAGACCGCGCGGCCGGCTCCGGTCTGGACGAACGGGCGTGGCTGATTGCCATCGGCTGGAAGGCGGATACCGCGCCATTCCGGCCTTTATTGCAGCTGCTTGAGCCGGAGGATGACATGGACGACGCCTCATGGAGTCTCAAGCTTGTCCTGCAGGACAAGGAGGATCCGTCGATACTCGCGCAAGTGCGGCTGACCCGGGATGGCGAAGCGCTCGGATCCTGGCCGGCTGCCTGGTCGGCTCATGTCTCTGACCGCTCGGCCGGCTGGCTGGCGCGTCTAAGCGCTATCCTGCCTGCGGAGCGGCTATCCGGCAGCAGCGACGACCTGTTGAACAGCCCGCTTGCCGATGAAGCGGCCTGGCAGTTCCTGACGGCGGAGAGCCAGCAGCTGCTCGACGCCGGATGGCAGGTGCTGCTACCCGCCTGGTGGGAAGCGGCCAAGCGGAATAAGCCCCGGCTCCGCGCCAAGGTCCGCTCCGGCGCAGGCAGTACAGGCGGCTCCTTGTTCGGTCTTGACTCGATTGTCGATTTTGACTGGCGCATCGCGATCGGCGACGCCGACCTCACCGAGGCGGAGTTCGCCGAGCTCGTCGCCCGCAATGAACGGCTGGTCCGCTTCCGCGGACAATGGGTCCCGCTGGATCCGGCTCTGCTGGCCCAAATCCGCAAGCTCATGGCGGGTGTGGACGGCAAGCAGGGCTTGTCCTTCCAGGATGTCATGCAGCTGCATTTATTGGGAAGCGGCGGCGGGGAGCAGGACGGCGAAGCGGAGGATCAGCCGGGAAATGCGGAGCGGGTTCAGCTTGAGGTTCAGCTGAATGAGCATCTTATTAAGCTCATCAGTCAGATCAGCCGGCAGTCGCAGTGGCCGACACTCGCCGTGCCTGCGGGCTTACGGGCGGAGCTGCGGCCTTACCAGCATGAGGGCTACGCCTGGCTTGCTTTTCTGCGGCGCTTCGGGCTTGGCGCCTGTCTGGCGGACGACATGGGCCTGGGTAAAACCGTACAGTTTATCGCTTATCTGCTGCATCTCAAGGAAACGACGGCCGATCCTGCCGACCACAGGCCGTCTCTGCTCATTTGCCCCACCTCGGTAATTGGCAACTGGCAGAAGGAATTAAGCCGTTTTGCTCCGTCTCTGCAGGTCGTGCTTCATTACGGGGGCAGGCGGCTTGGAGGCGATGACTTTCATGATGAAGTCAGAGCGGCGGATATCGTATTGACCTCCTACGCCACGTCAACGCTGGATCAGGAGCTGCTGCAATCCTTCACCTGGTCGACGATCTGTCTGGATGAGGCCCAGAATATCAAAAATGCCCAGACCAAGCAGTCCTCGGCCGTCCGGAGCTTCCCGGCCCGTCATCGCATTGCGCTTACCGGGACGCCGATCGAGAACCGGCTGTCGGAGCTCTGGTCGATTTATGATTTTATCAACCCGGGTTATCTGGGCAGTCCTCGGAGCTTTAACGACCGGTTCGGCAATCCCATCGAGAAGGAGCGGGATGAGCAGCGCACCGTGGAGCTGCAGAAGCTGGTCAAGCCCTTCATGCTCCGCCGGAAGAAGAAGGACCCGGCCATCCAGCTGGATCTGCCGGATAAGAACGAGATGAAGACTTACATCCACCTGACCACCGAACAGGGGGCACTGTATGACCAAACCGTCAACCAGCTGATGGAACGCATGCAGGAGCTGGAGGGAATTGAACGCAAAGGCGCCATTCTCGCCGCACTGACGCAGCTCAAGCAGCTCTGCGACCATCCGATGCTGCTGACGAAGGAGACGCTACCGGAGCTGTCTGCCGCCAAAGCCGGACAATTGGACACGGAGACCTTGATCAGCCGTTCTTCCAAGCTGGAGCGTCTGCTCGCCATGGTGAGGGAGGTTCGGGAGGAGGGCGAGCGCTGCCTGATTTTCTCCCAATATGTCGGCATGGGGCAGCTGATGCAGATGGTGCTGATGCAGGAGCTTCAGGAGCCGGTGCTCTATTTGAACGGAAGCACGTCCAAAACCGCCCGCGACCGCATGATTGACCAGTTCCAGTCCCGGACACTGCCAGTTGAAGAACAGCCCAATGTGTTTATTCTATCGATCAAGGCGGGCGGGGTCGGCCTTAATCTGACGGCGGCGAATCATGTCTTTCATTTTGACCGCTGGTGGAACCCCGCCGTTGAGAATCAGGCTACGGACCGCGCCTACCGGATGGGCCAGACCAGGGATGTCCAGGTGCACAAGTTCATCTCTTTGGGAACGCTGGAGGAGCGCATCGACGAAATGCTGGAGAACAAGCAGCAGCTTAGCGATAATGTGATTACTACCTCCGAAGGCTGGATCACCGAGCTGTCGACCGATGCGCTGAAGGATTTGTTCACGCTGCGGCGGGACTGGATGGGCGGATAAGGCGGAAGAAGCCGGTTAGTGAAAGCAAAGCCATGCCTGGAATCAGGCTGGCTTTGTTTATTCCTTCATGGAGAAGCCAGCTTTTCATTTCTCTTCCAATGCACTTTTTATATATTGGGGCAATACAAAGGACGCCTGGAAAATCTCAGGGTTTATATATTTCGCATCCTGCCACTGCAGCCCGTTCAAATCCGCCTCCAGGGGATCCCATTTTTTTGAAGCGATCGTGAAGCTCCATATTCCGCCGGGAAACGAGGGGATCGAGCAGATATACGTGTGCACGATGGGGAACAGCTTTCTCAGGCTGCTGCTTGTCTTCTTTAGAATACCCGAATAGTAGGGAGAACCGGACTGAAATACGGCAATCCCGTCATCAGTCAAGCTGTCATAAACATATTGATAAAATTGCGGCTTGTATAGACTGACTGCCGGGCCATAGGGGTCCGATCTGTCCACCAGAAGCACGTCATACATATTTTTTTGCTCCTGAATCCACTTATATCCGTCCTTTAATACCGTTCGAATAAGCCCTTCCCGCTCCTGGCCAGTCTCTTTTGTCATCCATGTCCGGCAGACTTCAATCACTCTCGGGTCAATTTCGACCACATCGATCTGCTGCACACTTTCATACTTCAGCGCTTCGCGGGCCGGCCCGCAGTCTCCGCCTCCAATCATGGCCACTTTTTGGGGTTTAGGATGCGCGGCCATCGCGATGTGCGTAATCATTTCGTTATAGATAAACCCGTCTTTGGCTGTAACCTGCGGGGTCCCGTCCAGAACGAGCATACGCCCGAAGGCTTTCGTCTCGACGATACTGATTTCTTGAAACGGGGAATGCTCATAGTGGAGCAGCGATCCGACCTTATATCCGATTTCCATATCGAGCTCGGGAAGATCGTCCCATAACCACAGCTCCTCATTCTCTTCTTTGTGATAGCCGGTCAGCGAATACTTATGATTCGTCATTCTTTCATCTCACCCCTCTCATTTTTTCATGCGATCCAGCAAAAGCCCGTCCGATCCGTTGTTTTCACCCGTAACAAAGTCCTTCATATAATACGAAAGGTATGTGCCATATCCGGTATCTGTTTGATGCAGCAGTTCGTCCACAAAATAAACACCATCGGGAATATCATCAAGCAGCATCGCGGATATGGCCCCATAAATCCCGCATGCTACCTGAAAATAAGTGGCATTTGTCTTGTATTCGGAAAAAATGCCGGCATTGCTCATGACATTGTACATGTATTGTTCCTTATTCTTATAAACAAGCAGCACGCCTACCAGATCTTCACCCTCCAGCTCGGCATCCAAAGGGTCCAGCACCTTATGGTTCCAATTCCATAAATCGTTCGCATTGTCGAGATTGGCACGGATCAGGTCCGTCGTATGGTCATTCACCCGGTAAATGAAGCCAACCTCCATATCGTAAGCTTTCCCAAGCGTGATAACCTCTTCATGCGGCATCAAACAGCCGTAAAATTGCTTGCTTCCAAGCGCCACTTTAAACTCCAGCTCGTAAACAGCGTTATAGAGAATAAGGGGCATATGCTGCTTCATAAACATCGGATAGTTCAATATCGCCTCGTCCAAAAAACATTCGGGGGACCATGTGGTATAAACCGTCTTCTTCTTCACCTGCGTCAAATCGCTATAGAACGAGTTGTCATGCTCAACGATATAGCAGCCGAGAGGCTCTTCGCCAGGATTCTGCTTCATCATCTCGAGGGCCATCCACTGCACGACACCTGGATTCATTCCGGAGCCGATGATCGCCTTCATATTGGTGAACCGCTCTCTATTTTCCTGGAAAATACGATACCGCTCCAACAGCGTAAATCCTTCAAGCTCTTCGCTATCGTCCACCATTGTATTTTCAAGCGCGGTGTTGATATATCGAATGCCCATTTCATTGCAGCAATCCAGCATTTCGACTGTATCTGCCCAGGAAATATCAACGACGAGCGTCGTCTTCGTCTGGATCAAATGCTGACGGAACAGACTCAAATCCTTCAAATCGAACTGATGCAAGGTAACCGCGTGTTTCAGATGAGGAATGAATGGCTCGTAGTACTCCATTTCCTTTTGCTTCAGATCGATCAAATGAATATGAACGCTGCCGATAAACGAGTGGATGGGATCATCGGCGTCCCGAAACGATTTGTCCAATATAGCAAGAATGGATTTGGCCACACCTCCGGCGCTGCCAAGCAAGCTGAGAGTTAATTTCTCCAAATCTATCAACTCCTTTTAAACCAAGATATTCCTGTTTAATAGAAGTCGATCCAATCCAATACCCATTTCATGAATTTATTTTTGCGGCCCGCCGGGATACAACCATATCCGCATGAAAAAGGCTGCCCTCACGGCGTTCTTGCGAACACGGAAGGGCAGCCTTTTTTTGCTAATGGTTCCGGGAAGATAAAAATAATATAATGGCCATTTCGCACCTACCCGTTTCGGCGCTCCGGCGACCCGATGAATTTAGGCTTCGTTTTTTCTGGATGTCAGTTTGGACTGAGTAAATTGAAGCAAATAATCGTAGCCGCCCGCCTTGGAATCGGTTCCCGACATGTTAAAGCCGCCGAACGGGTGAACGCCTACCAAAGCGCCCGTACATTTGCGGTTGATATACAAATTTCCGCAGTGCATTTCTTCAAGCGCACAGGAAATCCTCTGCTCTTCGCGTGAAAAGAAAGAGCCAGTCAAACCGTATTCCGTATCGTTATACATGCCGATCGCTTCTTTCCAATCCTCCGCTGCCGCAATCGCCAGAACGGGACCGAATATCTCCTCCTGCATGATACGCGCTTCGGATTTGACGTCCGCGAACACGGTCGGTTGAATATAGAATCCGTTCCCTTCCGCCTTTTCTCCGCCGACGACCAACCGCCCTTCCTCCTTGCCGATTTCAATATATTCCAAGATCTTGTCATAGGATTTGCGGTCGATAACCGGACCTGCGGGGTAATTGTCTTCCGGAAGCCCGATTTGCAGCTTTCTCGTCAGATCGGCTACTTTCTCCAAAACTTGATCATAAACGGATTTGACGACGATGGCGCGCGAGCCTGCCGAACATTTCTGTCCCTGGAAGCCGAAAGCCGAAGCGACGATAGCGGAGGCGGCTTGATCCAAATCCGCCGTCTCATCCACAACGATACCATCCTTCCCGCCCAGCTCGGCTACGACGCGTTTAATCCAGATTTGACCTTTTGCCGTCCCGGAAGCAATATGATTGATTCGCAAGCCAACTTCCTTGGAGCCCGTAAAATTAATGAATCGCGTTTGCGGATGAGAGGTGATATAATCGCCCACTTCCGCCCCGCTGCCCGGAACGAAATTGATGACGCCCGCAGGCAATCCGACCTCTTCCATTAAAGTCACGAACTTGTGCGCAATAACCGCGGTAGGACTTGCCGGTTTCAGCAGGACGGTGTTGCCGCATACGACCGCCGCGGATGTCATCCCTGCCAGGATGGCTAATGGAAAGTTCCATGGAGGGATAATGGCGCCGACCCCCAGCGGAATATACGTTAACCTGTTTGTTTCCCCACTGAGCTTCGTCAAGGGCCGAAGCGTATTGATTTCGCTCAAGCGAATCATTTCTCTTGCGTAAAAATCCAGAAAATCGATGGCTTCCGCCGTATCGGCATCGGCTTCCGGCCAGTTCTTCCCCGCCTCCAATACCATTAAAGCCGAAAATTCATGTTTTCTCAGGCGCATTAAATCCGCTGCGTCAAAAAGGTATTGCGCACGCTCGACGGCAGGCGTCTTTTTCCAGCTTTCGAACGCCGCAACCGCAGCGTTCATAGCACGCTCGACCAATTCCACCGAAGCTTTGCTCACATGCCCGATGACCTCATCCAGATTGCCCGGATTTATCGACACGTTTTTTTCTGCTGTCATCACCTTTTCGGCACCGATGAAAAGCGGATATTCGCCGCCCAGCTGTCCCCTGACTTTGTCCAGGGCGGCTTTCATCGCACGCTGATTTTCCTCTAATGAGAAATCGGTAAACGGTTCGTTGACAAAAGAAGTACTCATGCTGTTTTTCATCTTCCCACGCTCCTATTTTTGAGGATTGTATAAACAAAATGATTAGGATAAATCAGATTATGCCGTCCGACTATAGACTGTTCAGTATATGTCCTATATTGAACATTTTTGTATCTTTATTGTACATTGACGTACAATATTTGTATATGAATTTGTTTGACCGCTTTCTATAAAACCGCGGCCGCTAGGTTGTCTTCCCACGACGTGAGGAGACTTCCATCCTTTAGTCTATGCCCTGCCAAGCGCAAAAAAGCCTGCCCCCTTTTCGAAGGCCACTGAAAAGGTCCTTCTGAATAAAAAGGCACATCCCCTCATTTTTTTGAGGAGATGTGCCTTTTTTTCTTGTATAATTTAAGTATCATTGCGAGAGGGTGAACCCATTGTTCCAGCCTCAAATCTCATTTGCGTTTAGCCCTTATACAGCGTTGTATGACCTCATTGTGCCGAAAGATAACATGCTACGCCAAATTAATGAGCTGGTAGACTTCTCCTTTGTCTACGATGAATGGAAAGCGAACTACTGTCTGGATAATGGCCGAAACGCCATTGACCCCTTGCGGATGTTTAAATATCTACTTCTTAAAGCCATTTTCGAGGTGTCGGATGTCGATTTAGTCGAACGCTCTCGGTACGACATGTCATTCAAATACTTTCTTCAGATGGCACCGGAAGAGCCGGTCATGGACCCGAGCTCGCTCACAAAGTTCCGCAAAATTCGGTTGAAAGACCTCAATCTTTTGGATCTGTTAATCGGCAAGACGGTCGAACTGGCTATCGCACAGGGAATCCTAAAGAGCACCGCCAAAAATACGGTGGATACGCTCGAGGCCGAGATCGACTATTGCCAGAAACTCATTGAGGCCACCGAAACGAAACTTGGCATCGCTCAACTGCCTAAGATCACGGAACCGCTGAACATGCTCAAAGAAACCGTTGAAGATGACGTGGAGCAACTGCGCATTTCACAAGATCAAGACGCCCGCGTCGGACATAAGAGCGCAGACTCTTCGTTTTTTGGCTACAAGACGCATATAGCTATGACCGAGGAACGAATCATTACAGCGGCAATCGTAACAACAGGCGAGAAGAACGACGGAAAACAACTGCAGGCCCTTATCGAGAAAAGCAAAGCCACGGGTATGGAAATAACGACTGTGATCGGCGATACGGCGTATTCGGAGAAGGACAACTTAGCGTACAGCAAGGAAAATGAAATCGAACTGATTTCAAGGCTTCACCCGCAAATTTCGCAAGGTATGCGCAAGAAGAAAGACGAGTTCGAATTCAACAAAGATGCAGGCATGTACGTATGCAAAGCCGGCCATATGGCGATCCGCAAAGCAAGGCAAGGAACGAAGGGCAAAGGAAAAAACCAGACGGATACCTACTATTTCGATGTGGAGCTTTGCAAACGGTGCCCCTTCAAAGTGGGATGTTACAAAGAAGGATCCAAAACCAAAACGTACTCCGTAAGTATTAAATCCGGGGAACATGCGGAACAGATGGCCTTCCAGGAAAGTGAGTATTTCAAGGTAAAAGCAAAAGAACGCTACAAAATTGAAGCGAAAAACAGTGAGCTTAAACATCGGCACGGGTACGACGTAGCGTCGTCCTCGGGTCTGTTAGGGATGCAAATACAAGGAGCTATGGCGATATTTGCAGTGAATTTAAAACGAATCATGAAGTTAGCGGACTAAGAAAAAACAGAGCAATACCACATAAAAAGCGACACCTACCCGCGGGGTAAGTGTCGCTTTTTTTTAAATATAACTTGGGTTACTGGAAAAGCTTAAGTTCTTCAGTGGCCTCCCTCTAATGAGCGAGTCTTTTTTAACCATGCCTTTAATCCTTCTTTCTATCAAATGGAGCTTATTTTCTTTTCTTGTGTAACACAAAAAAACGCACCTAGAATCAATCTCTCAGGGAAGAGATTAACTCCATCCCTAGTTCGAATCAATATCTTTTTCATCCCCAAAGCCTTCATCGCTTTACGTTCAAACGTACGAATCTTTACGAAAAGCGACAATAGTATTCCTATCCCTCGTAACATCAATCATTCTGAAAGTCAATGACATCCCCCACAGATTTACACCTATGCCGTGACTAAAAAACTACCTCATTCACAACTTACGATCGATCCCGCGATAGGCTTACTTAAAAAAAGGAGCAGCTGCTGTGGCAGTTGCTCCATACTATTGTACCCAGATAGCTTAATAAACTCTTCTTCTCAATCCGTATTAAAATTATGCTACTCCGAATTTTTCATTGTTTATACCGGTGCCCGCGTCGATGAACTGCTTAATATCAATATTAATTTTATTATTGGTAATTCATTTCTATGTAACTTTGGGCTCTACATTTTCCAGCTTTTGATTTCGAATTCGAAACACCTGATCACATAGCAGATCGATATCTTCCTGATTATGGCTTGTTAGGATGATGGTCTTCCCGTCTTGCTTGTAATTTAGGAGCAACTCGCGAATATTCTTTACACTATCGATATCTAGTGCATTAAATGGCTCATCCAGAATCAGCACATCCTGATTCTCCATAATTGCTTGGGCAAGCGCAATTTTCTGCTTCATTCCTAACGAATAGCTTTTCAACTTTTGGCGAGCGGCAGGATCTAATCCGACCAGACGCATCGTACTCTGAATCTCTTGATCACTAATCTTGTGCTGAATGTCTGCCCACCTCTTCAAATTTTCAAATCCTGTCTGACCCGCTATATAGCCTGGCCGATCAATAATTATCCCAAAGTTACTTGGAAAATCAGATTGCTTATTGCGATATTTGGGATGAATATGCACTTCTCCCTGATCTGGCTTGATAAACCCACAGATTAGCTTGAATAAAACGGATTTCCCTGAGCCATTCGGACCTGTAATTCCATATATTTTTCCTTGTTCAAAGGTAGCGTTTGCATGATTCAGCAATAGGTTTCCTTTGAAAGATTTGCTAACATTCACAACCTCGATCAGCTTCATCACATCATCTCCAGTCCTTATTTGTTATAGTATTTCGCTTCATTTAACTATATTAATAAAATGCTATATTTTTCTTCCTAAACAAATACAAAATTACGCCGAATTCGATTAGGAGATATATGACAAGCACTCCTGTAATCCTTAGTAAATCCTCCCACTGTCCGCTAACGTAACCCATACTATTGAGCCCTGCCGGTAGCCAGCCCCCCACATTAATCATCGGCAAAGCTGCGAGTACCAACACGCCCAGCGTTATAAGACTATAGGACGCATCCTTAAATAACCAGGCAGTGATAAATACAATCATGATTCCACTTATGATTTGCAACCAGCCATTGAACAGAAACTGATACAAGACTTGACTGAAATTCAAATCAGGCAGTATCGTAACTTTCGGCTCAAGGGTTTGACCGGAGATCAGACCCACGATCACTGTCAGGACAACCAATACTACAAGCAATGCAACAGCACCCAGTCCGATTCTGCCTCCTAAACGGGCCAACCAGCGGGGCAATGATCGATATCGGATAGCAACATAATAGAAACGGCCCGATAAATATTCCGTAATGTACACCTGAAACAGATACACAAAACCCATAAATACAATAACATAAAACAGAAAAGACAATAACGAAACCCCACCTTCTGGCGAAACACCGGAGAAACGAAGATATAGAGTATCCCATACCGTAACCGGCTTCACCCCCGGATTAAGATACGGGCTGGTGATGCCCAGCAGACATAGCAACGCATAACCTAAGTACGGATAGTGAGCTTTAATCCACATTTTGATCGTCGGCAACCGCCATTTTTTTAGCAAAGGTACAAGAAAGATACAGATTATTAGGATTCCTACTAAGATCATAAATGCTGGATAAATTTCACGAAACGTTCCGTAACTTGAGGGGAACGTCATATAGTTAAAAGCTATCAACTGCGGTAACTCTGGGAAATATCTAAAAGATACCAGAGCGTATAATAAAATGGTGAAACTGATAATTCCTAAATATATGAGATTGGAAAAATACAGATATAGAGCCGCAATAAAAGCATGTACTACTAGCATAAAAATAATAAGTAAACATAGTTGAAGAAAAAGGACCACGTAAGGCGACAAGTTAGATTGCATCGAAAATGAACTCATATAGTTAAAAGTAGAGAGGTCTGCTGAACTAAAGGCACTCCATGTTGTTTCATAAGGTAACCCCGCAGTTAGAAGAACTGAGGTAATCAACAATATCGTTGTAATGACCACAACAATTGGACTAAATAATTTTACCGAATACATAACCCATTTCGACCAGCTTTGCACACGTACCAAGTAGGTTATATCAAACGTTTCCCTTATGGATACACAGGATAAGAGAAGCAACACAGGGAGAATTAGGTAAAGCAGCATGAAGGGGTCACCGGAAATGCCAATGAGAATATCCCACTGATTTAATCTCGATTGAATGAATATGGAAGAATCAATAACATTTTGACGCTTACTCCAGCCAAAAATAAACATAAGAATAAAAAGAAATGACCATTTCCAAGTCAACCATTCATCTAAAAGCTTTTTAAAATACATCATGTGAGGCTATCTACTTTAGACGTATTTCGCTTTACATATGTGGTCAGCCAGAAAAGGCCAACAGTAAGAACGAAAAATGGTACAAATGCAGTCCAAATCGGATTTTGTAAATAGTCGAAAGGGAAGATAACATAGTTGGGCCGATAAGTTTCTATACCCAATGAAGCGAGCGTGAAGCTCACAATTAAATAAACAATATAAGGCAGAGTTAAAGCCAGGAATCGATTTTTCATGATCAATACTAGAAAAAAACCAATTGATGAATATACGGCTGCATTAATCCCTACCCAGAGCGAGTATAGAATGCCGTATGTAAAAGTGCCATATTTGAGGAGCTGTGTAAATGTATGACGCGTGTAGGTATCTGCTTTTATATTATCTTTTGTTAGCCCATACCCTTCTGGGTCATATTCTGCAACGCCCAAATGAGGTTCAATATAATAAGCAAAGAGGAAGGAAACAAAAATTAGAATAAAAAAGAATAAACACGTTAGTATTATATTAGCAGTTAGTTTGATGTACACGGTATCCATTATTGGTCTACGCATACGGCTATAGGTCAAAAAACGATTTTTTACTTCCCCCGAAAATGAAGCTACAAACACCAAAATGGCTATAATCGGAAAAGTAATTGGTAATCCTCCATCCAGAATAAATGTAAAATAATTCAACGAATCTCTTAATTGATAATTCTGACTTCTGTACACAGCAAAAGAAATCAGAGCGATTGTCACTAAGATAGAAAAAAATAGAAACATTGGCGTTATTTTACTTTTAATTTCCCGCATTACTTCTCTGAGCATTATTTTCATCCTTTCTATTATACTAATATACTAATTTGGCTATTCCTCAATCAGATCACTTTTGACTGTTCTCTCAATTTTAGATCACTTTTATATACGAACAAACATTTGTTTTGATGATCCCATTCGTTCGAAGTAATGCGAGAGAATAACCAACGATACTGATTGAACATTCAGAAGAGCGCTGTCAGGAAATAGTATTCCATACTTTGTAAAATTAACCCCCTTTCATTTGTTTACCCAAGAAGATTTGTCTGGTTCACTCTCCCTAGACTATATAAGCACCCGAAGACTTATTTAAATGAGTTCTTTATCACTTCAATCTAAACTTTGATGAATCGGACTCTCGGACATCTCATGTCCTTATTCATTTCTTCTATCGGTGTTCTAAGCTAGTGATTGATAGTCATATAACTAATTCTATTCTCAATCAACTATTCAAACAATACAAAAATATCCATTTCCAAAAAAAAGTATAACACCAAAATAAACATAGCGCAAATAATATAGCACTAATAAATAATATAAGATAGTCCTTTTTTTCCGTTTTTAACCATGTATAATAATGGATGTAAGGAAAAAAAAGGAGATGATGTAATAATGTTTAAGAAGAAATTTTTGGTAGGAAGCCTGACCACTGCTTTATTATTAACTGGTGGTATTTCTGCTGCTTTTGCTAGTGATTTTCAAGTTTTAGGAACTGATTACCAATCTTTTAGTTTAGTAGTACCCGGAAATAATGTTAATGATTCAAGGGGTGAAACTGGGTCTCAAACAAAATCTACTTCAGGTGCACAAGCGGGTTTGCAGATGAACTCTACAGGTGGATCATCTCTGGATGTACGAACAGAATCTCCTAATGGAGATGGTAGTTGGAAAGATGGCGTAACATCTAGTGAGACTTATGCTATCAATAGCCCACAACTATCAGGGTCAGATGTACACCTACAATTCAGCACAGGCTTATTGCAAGGCCCCGTTACTGTTACTGGTAATTGGAGAAGCAACTAATTGGACTTATGATATTTAATAAAGAAAGCCTTGAGCTAAGTGCTCAGGGCTTTCTTGCTTTTCCATTATACACATACAATGACATCCATTGTTCTTTTTTATTTTGGAAAATTCCTTTCCTATTACACTGCATTTCGCACTTAAATTAAGAAAAAACAGAGCAATACCACATAAAAAGCGACACCTATCCGCGGGGTAAGTGTCGCTTTTTTTTAAATATAACTTGGGTCACTGGAAAAGCTTAAGTTCTTCAGTGGCCTCCCCTTTTCGGGGCAGGCTTTTTTTGCCGGAACAAGCATAAGCTTACATTCAAAACTTGATTCCGTATTCCTTCATTTTGTTATAAAGCGTTCCTCTGGAAATACCAAGCAGCTTTGCGGCTGCGCTTTTATTCCCGTAAGCCTTGTGCAGCGCTTCGTAAATGATCGCATTCTCTTCCTGATCGGTCAGTCTCGCTTTCAGGAAGATATCTCCCTCTTCAATCCTGCCGTTATCGTGCTGGAGCTCCGAGACCAAGCCTTGGGGCAGTTGTTCTACCGATATGGCGCCGCCATCCCCGAGTACAACAATTCGTTCTACGACATTGCGCAGTTCCCTTATGTTACCGGGCCAATCGTAATTCATCAGCGCAGTCATGACATCCTTGTCGGGTTTGGGAATAAGCTTATTGTACTGCAATGAAAATTCACGCAAGAACGCCTGCACAAGCTCGGGAATATCCTCCATTCGTTCACGGAGGGGCGGCATTTCAATCCCCATCACATTTAATTTATAATACAGCTCCTCCAGAAAGTAACCCTCCTCCATCCGGGATTGCAAGGAGGCGGATGCCGTCGCAATGATTCGAGTATCCGCTCGGACGGCTTCCTCCCCGCCGATCCGGAGGAAGGAGCCGCTTTTTATAAATTGCAGCAGCTTCAGCTGCATGTGAGGCGGCATCTTGTCGATATCCTTCAGCAGGAGGGTGCCTCCCGCCGCCAGTTCGAGCTTGCCCGCTTTCCCTTGGTCGCCTTGACTGGTAAACGCTCCTCCCTGATAACCGAACAATTCGGTTTCCAGAAGTCCTCCCGGAAGCGCTCCGCAATGAATGGTAAGGAAGGAAGCGTCCTTCCCCCCTGCTCCGTCATGGATCGCCTGCGCCAGCATTTCTTTGCCAGATCCCGCTTCGCCTGTCAAAAGAACGGGCGTATGAACGCGGGTGAATTTCTTCGCAAGCTCCAAAACGCGTTTAAACATAATCCCCGAGCCGATAATGGCGGCAAAAGACCGGTCCTGCTCAACCATTGCGGGAACAGCGGAATAAAGCTCTTCGTTCAAACGGACAATTCGGGTAATGTCCTGTTCCGTGGCGATACCGCCAATGATCCTGCCGTTTTCCATGATAGGGGAAGCGCTGATCAGCACATGGGTATCGGGGGTCGGCTGATGATAGACCTGGCGGACGGGGCGCCCCTCATCCAATACCCGTTGGAGCATAATCGACTCCTGGTCAAAATGCTCGCCGATCTTCCTGCCGATGATCGTTTCCTTGCGAATCCCGTAAACCTGTTCTGCCGCCTGATTCCAATAGATCACTTTTCCTTTTTGGTCAACTGCCGTTACAGCTTCATTAACCGTCTCGACCAATGCGATAAAATATGAGGTTAACCGCCGCTTCTCATCTATCAGGCATTCTGCGATCCTGCGGGCAGTTGTCACGCCCCGAATCTCCGACGGATTTTCTCCTATCAGGACAGGCCTGTCCGAAGTCAGTTCCAGCTCCATAAGGCGATTCAACGGACAAATGGGCGATCCGGGAGATTTCGTGAATTTGATCCATTCCCGCAGCTGCATCTTTGGATCCGATAGTTCCAGCAGTACGGATTCACTGTCAGCTACAACATACGCGAGCTTATCTATAAAGACGACAAAACGGTTTTGTTCCAGCAGCACCCGCACTTCCGCCAAGGAAATCTCCTTCTCGATCAGGGCAAAAGACGAATCAATATACAACTGTTCAAAATTGAACATGTTCGATAGTATCCTTTCCTTCGTGACTCTCTTTATTAACTTATCACAGAAGGGAAATCAATTCCAACCCGATATGCTTGAAGAAACCATTCCGCAACTCTAATCCTTAAGAAGCGAAAACATGCCGTATGCGTTCCACCGCCCATTGCAAATCAGCCTCCGAAATCACAAGCGGGGGCGCGAGACGGATAACCTTCTCATGCGTCTCCTTGCACAGCAGCCCGGCCTGCTTCAGCCTCTCGCAATAGGGACGCGCAGGGCCGGCTGTCTCAATCGCGACGAACAAGCCCCTGCCTCGGATATCAATGATGTCGGGGTGATGAAGCTGTCTCAGCTTTGCAAGCAGATCTGCACCGAGCGATAAGGATCTATCCGCCAGCTGCTCTTCCTCCGTTACCCGCAGCGCCGCAACCGCAACCGCGCTGGCAAGCGGATTGCCGCCGAAGGTCGAGCCGTGCGAGCCCGGTTCGAATACGCCGAGGATGCTGCTGTCCGCAGCAACGGCCGATACCGGGAACACGCCTCCTCCGAGAGCTTTGCCCATGATGTAAACGTCGGGAACGACCTCTTCCCAATCGCATGCGAACCGCTTGCCGGTGCGGCCGAAGCCTGTCTGGATCTCGTCCGCCATCAACAGTACGCCCCGCTCCCGGCACAGCGCCGCCGCTCCACGCAAATAGCCGTCCGGCGGAATAACGATCCCCGCTTCCCCTTGGATGGGCTCGACCAGAAACGCAGCCGTATTCGGCGTGATCGCCTTCTCAAGCGCCTCCAGATCCCCATAAGGAATGATCTTGAAGCCGGGAAGGAACGGACCGAAGTGCTCACGATATGCAGGCTCCGAGGAGAACGAAGTGGCGGCGAGCGTCCTTCCGTGGAAGTTGCCCTCGCACACGATAATTTCCGCCTGGTTATCAGGAATCCCCTTCACCCGGTATCCCCAGCGGCGGGCTGCCTTGACGGCAGTCTCAACCGCCTCCACTCCCGTGTTCATCGGCAGCATCGTATTTTTGCCGGTCAGCTCTGTCACCAGCTCCATCAGCTCTGCCAGCGGCTCATTATAGAAGGCACGCGACGTTAACGTAACGAGATCGGCCTGACGCTTCAAAGCTTCGATAATCCGCGGATGCCTGTGCCCCTGATTCAGCGCGGAGTAGCCGCTCAGCATATCCATATACCGCCGCCCTTGCTGATCCTCAACCCATACGCCCTCCGCTTCGGCAATGACGATTGGCAGCGGATGATAATTATGAGCTCCAAGACGCTCCGTAATGGAGATTATGTCCCTGGCTTGTTTCATTGTCGTCCCCTCTTCCTTACCTTATTGAATTAATGTGCACGTCCTGCTTGCTTACCTCTTCCGTCTTACTATATGTGTAAAATAAAGACTTGAGACAGAATAATAAGCAAGACGAACCGGCTCCGCCGTCCTCTGAAGGCCCCGTTGGTTTCTTCCCTTAGACTTTATAGAACAAGCATAGGAGTGAAGCTTATAAACTCTATAAGCTGCAAAAAAAGGGACGCCTGTTCGGCATCCCTTTCGACCAATCGGTGGCAGCGTACATGTGATACATTCCCTAAGAATTATGCCCGGACAGCAGGCATCTGCTTGTTAGGGACGCCAGCGCTCAGCTGGACTTTATCTTCTTATAATGAAGAGAGAGGCTCAGTCGATCAACCGGTGCTGATACCACTTCTTCCCGGCAAACCGCCACAGGAAGATGGAGCCGCGCACTCCCCATTCACAGTTCATAGCAAGCCAGATGCCGATAATTCCAAAGTCCAGCACAATGCCCAGAATATAACCCAGCACAATCCGGAACAACCACATGGACAGCATGGCGACGATAGATGTGAATCTTGAATCGCCCGCTGCCCGAAGCGCTGACGGCATGATGAAGCTGATCGACCAGAGGGGGATTTGGGCAATGATATTGATCAGCACGATCGTAAAGATATCGTCCACGATCTCGGCAGGCGGATGAAACAAACTGACAAGCGGCCCAAACAAGGGGAGAATGATCAAACCCATCAGGATAAAGGCAAAAGACGACAGCCAGAGGAACGATTTTGTGAATTTGCGGGCGTCCTCGATATTGCGTCTCCCCATGCATTGACCGACCACTGTGATGAGCGTAATGGTCAAGGCATTGGAGGGAATTTGGGACAAGCCGGCGAATGAAGCGCTGATGGCATTGGTCGCGATGGCGAAAGTGCCGAGACCGACAATGAACACCTGGGTTAAAATTTTTCCGCCATTGAAAAACATCTGCTCCGCCGCAAAGGGAAGACCGACGAACAGGATCCTCTTGAGCATGACCGCATTCACATGAAGCATATCCCGAATTTGAATATGCAGGGTGGTGCTCATCTTCAACAAGAAGAGGATCGCGCAGACTGCAGCCAGATAACGGGCAATGTTCACCGCAATGACCATCCCGTGGACACCCATATGCAGGAAGTTGATAAAAACAATATTGAGCAGCACGTAAGACAAGTTCATGAATAAGGAAAGGCCCAGCGAAGCCCTGCTCTTCCCGATCCCCCTGAGCGCGCCGCAGACCGCCTCCACGATAGCAATTCCAACATAGGACATACTGCTTCCAACCAGATAAACCTTGGCATTGGCGAATACATCCTCTGAAGCCGCTCCGAACAGCAGATTCAGAACCGGATGGTGAAACACGATGATAAACAGACTGATGGCCAAGGCCAACAACGAAACCGAGGACACGGAGCTGGCTGCAGCTTTGGAAACCATCAAATCATTGCCGTTTCCTTTATACTGCGCAACCACAACCGTTCCTCCGGTCGATACGGCGACGAAGACCCCGATCAGAAACATATTGAGCGAATCGATCATATTGACCGCGCTGATCGCCGCCACGCCTGACGAGCTGATCATAGCGGTATTCACCAGACTCAGAGATACGATGAAGGCCTGATCAATCAGAATCGGAATGAAAAGGGCAATAATTTGACGATAATCGATTGATTCTCCGGACAAATGTTTCTCCAGGAATCCCTGCGTCCGGATTTTCAATTGGGCTTGATTCAACTCATCACATTCTTTTTGTTGGATTAAGAAGAAGCTTGCTGGCGCCCGTGCCCGTTCTGGGCCGCTTTGCACTTTCTTCCCTCGTGATACGTGCTTATATTTAAAAAAACCCTTCACGTAGAAGAGCTGCGCTTTTAGGCAATATGCAGGAATGATATAAATACCGATGCGTGACCCGCGCACGCTTTTTCCTCTGATAGATGCTATCACTGGGTGAGAAGTCTGTCAACGTAAAATATGCTCCTCTTTTGGAAATGAAATACGGCCCGTTTCTTGAATGGGCTGCAGGACAGCTTCCTGACTCCAGCCTGCCAGCTCATATATACATAGAAAAAACGGAGCTGCACTTTCACAGGACTCCGTTTTTTCACCGTTTATATCGATACCTTGTCTATCCTAGCACTTCTGCAGCGATTGCAGGGCAATCAGCGCCGCCCCATAGGCCGCATTGCGGGCAGGCTTAAGGACCGTGATCCGGGGAAACTCCGCCTGGACGAGCTCCGCAAGCCTCTCATACACATAATGAATATGAGTGAAAACACTCCCGTTTGCCACAAGCGTTATGTCCCGATCCTTAAAATGGAGCGTATGAATGAGTGTTGCCGACATCAAATAAAGCTCGTTCACCGCATCATCCAAAATCCGCTTCGCCCTACCGTCCCCCGCCAGATGAGCCTCGTACACAACTTTGGCCAACGAGGCAATCTGCGGCTTGCCCGCGGTCTTATACACATATTGAAGGAATAGCTCTGGCCGCTCGATGCCAATCTCCTTCATGATCATCGGGAGCAGCAGGGTCGGAGCCTCACGGCCATCATAGCTGCGGATGGCTGCTTTAATGGCAGTAATGCCAATGTCATAGCCGCCGCCTTCATCTCCGATCAGATGCCCCCAGCCGCCGGCACGCGCGCGGTTGCCGCTCAAATCCCGGGCGAATCCAAACGATCCCGTTCCTGATACGAGCGTGATTCCCTCTTGCTTCCCGCTTCCGGCAACAAGCACAGCCTCTGCGTCATGGGTAATGGTAAGACTGCCCGTCACCCCGCATTTTTCAAACACGCCGCTTAATACCTGCTTCTCATAAGGGCGGTCAACACCGGCACTGCCAAGACAAAGCGCGGCACAATCAGCTATACTCCGTCCCGAGATCTCCGCCGTATGGTCAAGCAGCTCGCTCAGCTCCCGCTCAACCTCTTCCACGCTGGTCGCATATATATTAGTCGGCCCGCCCTGCAGTTCAAACAGCTGATTGCCGTCCAAATCCATCATATGCAAAATGCTCTTGGTCCCTCCGCCATCAATTCCAATGACGTATTTCATTTGTCCATCCACCTACCTGCCCTGCGCCGACCGGGCTCCTGCAATTGCTTTGGTGACAAAGCCATTCGCCTCCTCAAGATACCGAGACGCCTCCGGCTTGCTTAAACCCGTTTCTATCATCACGATTGCGGTCTTCACATGATTGCCGGCATCAAGCAGCTTGCGCTCCGCCTCTTCGGCCGTTGCGCCTGTTGCCTGCATCAAGATATTGCGCGCCCTCTCTTGCAGCTTCTGGTTGCTCACATGAAGATCAATCATTAAATTCTGATAAACCTTGCCTCTTTTGATCATCGCTGTCGTGGTCAACATATTAAGAATCATTTTCTGAGCGGTTGCCGCCTTGAGACGCGTGGAGCCGGTCAGAACCTCAGGCCCGACCTCCACTTCAATGGCGATATCCGCATACTTGCCCAGGATTGAGTTCCGGTTGCAAGCCACCGCTGCGGTAAACGCACCAATTTGCCTGGCATATTGCAAGGCGCCTTTGACATAGGGCGTTCTCCCGCTCGCGGCCAATCCGACCAGAATATCTTTTGCATTCAATTGTCTGCTCTCTAAATCAAGCGCGCCTTGATGCTCATCGTCCTCGGCCCCTTCGACGGCAGTCACGAATGCCCCTTCTCCGCCGGCAATCAACGCCTCAACGGTTTGAGGATCGACGCCAAAGGTAGGCGGAATCTCGGAAGCGTCAAGTACGCCCAATCTCCCGCTTGTTCCGGCTCCAATATAGACCAGTCGGCCGCCCTGCTCCAAAGCCTGCACAATCCTGGCGATTACGGCCTCTATCTCAGGCAGTGCTTGCCGAACCGCTTCAGCAACCTTGCCGTCTTCATCATTCATGATATGGATAATCTCTTTAATGCTTAGTTCGCTTAAGTCAAGCGTTCGTTCATTGCGCTGCTCGGTCACAAGATGCTGCAATGTGTCCATAAAACATTCCTCCTGTAGTCTTTCCCTGTCGTTGTGTCTACTTGACCGCACCAGCCGTCATCCCGTCCATGAATTGCTTGGATGCAATGATGAATATGACAATCATCGGCAGCGAAGCAAGCGTAAGCCCTGCGAATAAAGTGCTCCAATCGGAAGCATATTCACCGAACAGGGACATCATTCCCACAGGAATCGTCTTCTTCATCTCACTTTGGATAAAGATGAGCGGGAAGAAGAAATCATTCCAGGCGGTTACAAAATTAATAATCATGACGGTGCCCAGTGCCGGACGCATTAACGGCAAGATAATACGCCCCAGAATTTGCATATCGGTACAACCATCGATCTTGGCCGCTTCCTCCAGCTCCCTGGGCAGCGTTCGAAAGAATCCCGTTAGAATCATAACGCCAAGCGGAATTCCCATAGCGCTGTATATCGAGATGAGCGACCAGGACGAATCGATGAAGCCGATATCCCGCATCAATAAAAATAAAGGTACAATCCCTAATTTGATGGGAATCATCATGCCCAGCAGAAAAATAAACATTAGCGCCCCGTTCCATTTAAACGACGTTCGCGCAATATAATAGGAGGCCAACGAGCATGAAATCAGAATAATAATGACACTGATTCCCGAAACGAAAATACTGTTCCATAAAAACCTGCCGAATGGAAGCTGGTCAAGCAGATTCGCATAAGCGGCAAAAGACAGCTTCCCGGGAAATGCCAAAGGTTTCTTGAATATCTCAATGGTCGTCTTTAATGAGGAGGAAACCATAAGAAACACCGGATACAGACTCAGGAAAGCAAACAGATAGCCGATTCCGTACTGTACAACTCGAAGCGATACGCTTGGTCTCATACCTGGTTCACCTTCCTTGTCAGAGCCAGGAAAGCGGCTGAAATAATAGAAATAATCGCGAACATGACAACAGCAAGCGCTGAACCAAGTCCGATAGCGACCGAGTCGCTGGATGAGCCCCCGAATGCCGTACGGTAGAAGAATACAGCCATTGTATCGGTTGAATAGTACGGTTCTCCCATCGAGCCCTGCATCGCATAGATAAGCTCAAAGGCCTCGAAGGATTGAATAAAGGTAAGCACCGTAATCATAATAATGGGTTGAATCATCAAAGGAAGAACGATGGTGCGAATCATTTTGAGTCCTCTGACGCCGTCCAGACGGGACGCTTCCATCACCTCGACAGGAATCGATTGCAGGCCCGCCAGAAAAATAAGCAGAGACAACCCGACTCCGAACCAGGAGTTTACGAAAATAATCGAGAGCAGAGCGGTGCCCGGATCGCCCAGCCAGGCCATTGTCCATGAATCCAAACCCAATTTATCAAGAAGAACGTTAACCGTTCCATATGTCGGATTTAAAATCAATTTCCACAAGAATCCCACCACAATGACGGATAACAGCCTTGGCAGGAAATAAGCCACTTTGAGAAAGCCCGAGCCTTTAATCTTCTGAAACACAAGATAGGCAAGAAGGAAGGCAATACCGTTCTGGACAACCATCTGTACGACAAAATAGATGACATTATGTTCAATCGCATTCCAAAACATCGTATTGAAAGGCTCAAGCGTAAATAAGTTTTTAAAGTTCTGAAGTCCAATAAAACCAAGCCGCTGAATGCCTTTCCAGTCATACAAGCTGTACGAGAACGCTGCGCATATAGGATAGATAATGAACAGCAAATAAATGGCGAGGGCTGGAATCGGGAACAGATGAATGGACCATCTGTTTCGTTGAAGTCGTTTCGGTTTGTCGGCCATAGAAAAGCTTACACCTCGCTAACATGAATAGAACAAGCGGCAGCCCCGAAAAGTAAACACCGCCAGCGGACGAATATCCCCACATGTCGGGACTTTAACTTCCGGGGCTTGCCGTCAATGTCGAATCAGATGGTCCGGTTTACGGTTTAAACCAGGTATCCGCGTTCTTCTGAAGCTCTTCCGCTACTTGCTCTGCATTCAATTTATCCAGATATAAGGCCTGCATAGAATTCTCAAGCGTAACCTTGGTTGTCGGGTTGCCGCTGTTGAAATTTGTAACCATCATATACGGAGTCGAAATCGTACCGGCATATTCAGCGAACTGGGCGATGATCGGATCATCGGCAGTTACCCCGGGAATCGGACTGACGCGTTTCATTTCATTAGCGAACAAATTGCCAAATTCGCTGCTTGTTGCAAATTCGAGGAATTTTTTCGCTTCCTCTTTATGCTCTGATTTCGCATTGACCGCATAGGAGCCATCTACATAAGTCGATACGGTTGGTTTACCGCCGGCCGCTATGGGAGGAACCGGAAACACTCCTAATTCCAGATCAGGATTCATCGATTGGATTACCGCTACGTCAAAATCGCCCATAATATACATCGCCGCCTGCTCCGTTACGAACAGGGTTCTCATATCCTCGTAGCTTATACCCATGAATTTATCAGGGAAAAACGGGGTCAAGTCTTTCATTAGCTGCAGGGATTGCACATATTCCGGATCCGTAAATTTCTTCTCGCCTTTGAGCAGCTTGCTTGTAAAGTCGTTACCGCCATATCCTGCAGGACCCATTACACCTTGTGTAATCGAGAGAATCCAGCCATCCTTCCCGCCGAAGCCGAATGGAATCACTTTCTTGTCCTTCAGGGTTTGGGAAACCTTAATCAGATCATCCCAAGTTGTCGGCACTTCAATGCTATTGTCTGTAAAGATCTTCTTGTTGTACATGATTGCGACTGTGTTTAGCGCCATAGGCACACCATAGATACTGCCGTCTTTCCCCGTAGATGCCGCCAGTACGTCAGCCGGGAACGCATCCAGGCCAGGCAGGCCGTTTATCGGCTCAATGAAACCGGAATCGCCGAGCGATGTTCCGGCCGCATATGGACGCAGATGAATGATGTCCGGACCTTCTCCGGTTTGCAAGGCAGTGCTCAACACCGTATTGTATTCCGTGCTTTTCGTTGGAGCGAATTCAATTTCAATATTCGGATTCTGTTTGTTGAATTCCGCAAATACTTTCTCATAGACAGCCTTGTCTTCTGTTCGCCAGCTTCCCATGGTCAGCTTCACTTTTTCGCCATTGGATGATCCCGAAGATGCCGCAGCGTTCTCGGACGATGGGCTATTTGCGTTATTGCTGCTGCCGCAACCGGATAGAATAACAGACGTGGTAATGAATAATAGGGTTACCAGGCTAAATAAACGTTTCATCTTCATGCTTCCTCTCCCGCTACCTAGTCTATTAATGAGGCCATTACTGCTTCATGAAGGATGGGTCTCAGCTGTTTAATTGGATTATCCCTGCCGTAATGAACCGCATTTGTAAGAAATACAACGGTAATCTCCCGAACAGGATCAATCCAAAGGCTGGTTCCGGTAAAACCCGTGTGCCCGAAGCTCCCGATCGGCCAGGCCGGACCGCAAGCGAGTGTCGAATCCCGGCCGTCCTGGACCTGCCAGCCAATGCCCCGCCCCTCAAATGGGGATTTCGTACAAGATTCTACCCAACCCCTGGTTAATAACGAATAGCGTTCAGGGTAAAGCCAGCACTGGGCATAAAGCGATAAATCCCCGGCTGACGAGAATAACCCTGCGCTTCCGGATACTCCCCCGAGACGATAACAAGTTTCATCATGCACTTCACCTGCGATGTACTTGCTGCCGTCCCATTCCGTTGGAGCAATCCGATCCTTCCAGGCCGCTGGCGGATTAAAGCAGCTATCAGCCATGCCTAATTTTTTGAATATTTCGTCTTTTGCAAATACATCCAGGCTTTTTCCGGATATGCGAGAGATCATCCATCCGGCGAGTATCATTCCGAGATCGCTGTATTGCACACGTTCGCCTGGTTCAAAATCAAGTGCTTGAGACAAAATTTCCTGCCTGACATCTCTTGCGGCATACCGCTCCCGGTAACCCGGCAGCGATGAAGGCAGCCCTGAAGTATGCTGCAGACAGTGGCCGATTGTAACCTTCTCATGCCGGAACTCCGGAATATACTTCTGTACCGGATCACTCAGCGACAGCTTTGATGCTTGGAGCAGGTTCATAACAGCCGGCAGGGTGACGACTACTTTCGTTAGCGAAGCCACATCATACAGTGTCGTTAATTCAGCACTTCCATAAGAAGCCTGAACCCGCTGCCTGCCCTTGAACCGAATATCCAGTACAGCGCCTGGAATCCGGTTGTCCTGAACCCACCGGTTAATTAATTTATTTATTGTTTCCATTGCGCTTAGAGCGGCTCACCGCTTTTCTCGTTCTCTCCAGCAATTCTACCGTTTCGTCATACTGCAGCTGAGCGATCCCCACAAACAGGATATCGATGACATTTAATTGCGTAATTCGAGACGCCATCGCTCCGCTTCGTATGCTCTTCTCTAATGAACTGGTAAACAGCCGGACATCCGCCAGATCAGATACGGGATTGCTGCCGAACTTGGTTAGTGTAATAATCGTAGCTCCGTTCTGCCGTGCAATCGAGAGCGAGCCGATAATATCTTCCGTCTGCCCCGAATACGAGATACCGAACGCCACATCCCCCGCTCTCAAATTCGCCGCCAAAGTCGCCTGCGAGTTAAAATCATACGCAGCCTCGCACCATCGGTCGATACGAGTCAGTTTTTGCATAAAATCCTGCGCAATAACAGCTGATGCGCCAACGCCGAAGATGCAAATTTTTCTCGTCTTGCCGATGGACTCTATAGCTTTCTCCACTTCCTGGACCGACAGTACCGACAGCGTATCCTGAATGGACTGGGCATTGTTGTGTGAAATAGAGTCAATTAAAGCGGATACTGAGCTATTAGGTTGAATTTCCTGATAAGTATCTGTTTCCTTTGAAGCCTGCGCGGTTTGAGCCAGGTCCGCTACAATCCGCATTTTCAAATCCTGAAACCCTTTGAATTGCAATGAACGTGACAATCTGACAATGGTAGCCTCGCTGACACCCGTAAGCTCTGCAAGCTTCTGAACAGAGAGATTCACGATTTGTTCCGGATGCTCCAGTATGAAATCGGCCACTATCTGCTCCTGAGGCTTTAACAAATGAAGAGCCTCCTTAATGCTTACAAGTCCACCATGCATGTAAACCCCCACTTTCAGTAACTGCGTGTTAAAAATTGATAAAAATGACAATCGTTGTTTACCGGTAACAACTCTTGATCACATAATAAATTATTATTTCATAAATATCAATCGATTTATAAAATATTATTTCACGTTTCATGTGAGGTTTACCCTTTTTGACATTTAATCTGACAGAATAGTAACCTTAATGTTACTTGAGCTGCACCAACTAATATGTGGCAATCAGAAGAGGCTATGACAATCCGCCTTCTGGGGAACTGTCATAGCCTCTTCTGATTTTTTTCAACTCCGTAAGGGTATCCCTGCAAAACCCGGAATCCGGGTTCATTTACAGCCTCGGATCTATCTCTTTCTCCTTCGCAACCTCAAACAGCAGGTTTGCCACGGCTTCCCTATAGTCTTGGTTAGTTTCTGTAATCTCGTCAAGTCTTACCGCCAGCATCCGATTCCCCAAGCGATGTTCACTGGCAGAGGTCCGAAGCTTCGAGCTGATATTTTTCTGCTTCATGAGCTTGGCATACTTGTACGGGAACTTGTAGTCATATCCATAGATAATCGACAGATAGCTCGCATTGCGGACCTTCAGATAGGGTACCGTCCTACTGTCGATCTTCTCAGGTTTAATGACGACACCTTCCATATGGTTCTCAAGCGTCAGCCTCGAGAAATATTGTTCTGCCCTCTCATAGCTGTGCGGCTCCGCCAAATCAAGCACCAGGCATTCATCATCCGACAGTAAGCGGTAGATCTCTGAGGTTTTCCGGTCGGGCAATCGTTCTTCCCCGTTCCGGTAGATCTCTTTAAGCAGCGCAAACGGTTTATATGCAAGCTCTGCATCACCGGAATACAATTCCATCTGCCGCTTGTAGATACGGTAAGCCTCCTGATGCTGTGCCAGCGGCACAAACTTCTCCAGAAGCTCACGAACGTATTTGTAATTCTGATACATTCCCGCGCCATACTTGTCGCTTAACACAGCCTTGGACAAATGGTGCTGATCCTTCTCGAACCCGCTTTCCCGGCAAGCTTCCGACAGCTGGCCAAAGGCTTCCTCAAAACCATTCTGCCGCAGGAATTCGAGCTCGGTCTCCAACGCCTTCCCGATCGGGGTGAATTGTCTTTGAATCAATCCGTCCCCCATTGCTTTCCATGGCAGCAGTTCACCATCAAGAATCAGCATCTCGATCTGTTGTTCCACCATATATGTGCCTAACTTCCCGAGCATTTGCTCGTAAACAGGCGCGAGATCTACAGCATTGACCTTGTAGCCGTTGCGGCTGACCGCATAGCACTGCTCGATGTCTCTGTGCAAATAGATATTACACCTGGATCCCATATACTTGGGCTGCAGCACGATCTGCGTCACACCCCGCCCCGCAAAATAATCAAGCCCCCGCCTCAGCGATTCCAGTTCCCCCGTACCCTCATCCTTATCCGCTGGCGACATCGTACCGGAGATGTAATTGATTTTATTCTCTGAGCAGTAATGCAGCCTGCGGACCGCCTCGTCATCCAATTCCTGCAGCGATACCTTCTTCTCTTCCCGAAACAATGTCGGCAGATCTTCCTGGAGAGCCGTTTGCCGGGACTTGTGGCTTTTGAAGAAGGGCCTGAATGAAATCTCAACCGCGGTCAGCATATTGCCATGGACGCTCCCCGTATCAAGATGGATTTTATTTTTGATCCGGAATGCATTTTTCGCAGCCACATGTCCGAAAACATGGTAGGGATGGTTCCCCACCGCCTCTGCCCTCAGAAAATCCAGCTGCCCCTCAATCGGCGCATCACGGTCTATTCGAAAACTGCGCTGATGACGCAGAGAATTGGAATCCAGTTTGCCAATGTACTTGCTGCGGCATGGTGCATGGGTCACATAGAAGGAAGGCCCGCTATTACCATTTAGCCGATAGAAGGGTTTGGATACCGACACAAGCTGATGGAACTTTTCAAGCAGCCCTCCATCGCGGGACAGCACCTGTGTCGAGTCAAAGTACGTATTCAGGAGTTCCTGATCCGCGCCTTGAATTTCGCCTTTCATATACTTGTCGACGAAGTTCTCATGATTTCCTGCGACAAGCAGGAGGTGTTCCTGATTCTTATGCAGAAACTCAATGACTGCACCGGTTTGTTTGCCTTTGTCAATCCAGTCTCCGACAAGGATCACTTTGGTATTCCGTACCTTATCCGTCGCCACCAACTTTCCCGCATCGACCCGATAACCGTAGCTCACCAAGAGACCCTGAAGCTCCTGTACACATTCGTGGACATCCCCGACGATGATGTACCTCTGATCCTGCGGCAGAAACATCGACAGGTAGGTCTCCCAATCCTGGACCACTATTTTATAATCCGGATTCGTCCTGCTCAGCTCCGCTGAATAGAAATCTTTGGCCCGCACTTTATGAATCCTCGCGTAACCTTCACGGGATAGCACCGGCAGAACATCCTTCCGCAGCCGGTTGATATGGTTCGTGATAAACTTCCTGGAGCGTTCCGAGGCGTAGTAATCCTCCCGCTTGCGGTAATCGAACAGGATGACCTCCAGATTGTAATTGTTCTCCTGGGCAATCTCGCGGACCTTGGTCCGAAAATCCTCGTTCAAGCCAATCGTGTCCACCACAACAAACTCTGCATTAATCGGAAAAGACGTCACCATCTTCAGCCTCTCAAACAACAAATGAAAGGCATGCGAGCTTGCTTCCAGCATGATCTGATCGTATTTGTCATACTCATAACCAAGCACTTCCTGGCGAATGCCGTCTGACGAAAGATACTGCACGTTCGTCTTCACATTCCGGTCCCGCTCCTCCAAACTTAACTGAGGGATCAGCAATTCCTTGGCAAAGGTCGTTTTACCGCATTCCGTCGTACCGACCATCATGAAGATGGTATGAACTTTTGTCAGCATTTCCATGCACTAATCCCCCTTCCTGCGGACAATGATTCCTTGAGTCGTCTGAACACCATTAACGCCATCGCCCATCCCAACCCATTCCGCCTCTACATCCATCCCTTGAAACACTTGAGCAAGCCACAGCCTGAACGCTTCCTTACCCAACTCCCATTTATGATCCTCGTGCCTGAATCCGTCCAGCTCATAATAGTGGTTAAAGTCGGCGTTAGGCGTCGTAATGATCAGCCGCTCGAAATTCACCTGAGCGCAAATTTGGCGAATCAGCGCTTCGGCCTCCTCGAGACTCATATGCTCGATCACTTCCGTCAAAATAACATCCACTTGCTCACCGTTATAAGACTCCAGAAAATGATCGATTGTCCGGTGTGTCGCAATGTTATCCACCTGCTTCGTGGTTGCCTTGCGTGTGACAACCTCCAACAAATCCTCATTGATATCGACTGCATAGTAGGTGTTCTCGATTTTACCCGCGAACGGAATTGCATAAAATCCTTCTCCGCAGCCTATATCCAGAATGGATTTGTTGAACGGCAGATGGCCTGAGATAAAATTCCTTCGCTGCATCGCGGTACCGCCGTACTGGAACGAAATATCATACCGGCCGGTTTGTTCGATTTCAGCCTTGTATTTCTTGAAGCGCTCCCTGGAAGACAGAAAGTTCCTCACGAACAGGCTGCGGATGTAGAACGGCGCATCAATGACAATGAAGCTTCGGAGGTATTTGTCCAGAATCGAATCCGAGATATCGATATATTCGTTGCCGAACATGGACAGGAACAAGCAAAGCACACTTGCGGCATGAAGCAGATGGTATAAGCTTTTCTGCGTCGTAATGGTGAGCGAATAGCTTTTATGCGCTTGATGCTCGATAGTGAAGGTAAAATCCTTCAGATGTTTTTCGAAGAAATCGATGTAACGAACACGCTCGATATGAATCATATTGATAAAGAAGGTATGCTCGTATCCCTCGGCGTCTCGCTCAACCTGCGACTTAAACGGAGTGGCAAAAAACTCGTTAATCGCATTCAGCGGGAACAGCGGCGTGTTGTAACGGGAAACATTCAAGTATTCAAAATTCTCGTTCTCATCCTGTTTATACGAGATCTCATTGTCCGCATCCTTGAAATAAACATTGAAGGTTGCTTCGTCGGTATACCAGCCGTAAGCCATTCCTTTGCGGACACTTCTTAACAGCATGCCTGTCCCCGGATTCTTCTTAATGAGAAAGGAAAACCTCGGGTTCGTAGATTTTAATTGTACAATAGCCAATTCCATCTTCCCCTAACCAAAGTCAATTCGAGAGAGAGTAATCTTAACTCAACCTGAACTTATCTTCGCTCATTAGCCGGTTAGTGAACATGGTGAAAGTATGGCGACATAGAAATATTTTCATAGAGAGCAAGGCCGTAATAGGAGTATATATAAATTATTTCAATAAAATATTACATGACGCAAGATCAATCGTGTGCATTCGTTTGATGAACTGAACTGGTCCATTATTCACAAACATTCCGTTTGGCCTAATTCGCATAACCAAAAAGAGTACCGCACGTTGCTCTTTTTTCATTGTGAAGGCATGTCCAGACAAGCCCAAGATTTTCACTGTTGAAATATTGCATAGTAAATACAGCCTAATTTTTACAATAAGATAGCAAATCTCGAATAGACATGAATGTCAAATTTTGCGGAAAATTTGTGAGTTTAGTCTCACTTTTTTTTCACAAATAGAAGGAATTTGTATTATTTACTCGAATTCATAATCGTTGTGGTAAAATATAACTAAAGAGGCGGGAAGAAATGGCTGATATTAGGCATTGTGAACTATGTGATCGAAATGTGGAACCGACAAAAAAATTCAACTGGCTTGTCTTTATTTTCTTGTGTGGGATTTTTTACATGCTTTATTACCCGTTTAAAGCGAAAAGATGTCCAATCTGTGGCACTACACACCTTTCGGCTCCAAGGCCTCCCCAACGTGTTTAATAATGTATTGCCCAAATAAGAAACCAAGCTTTTGGTACATCTTTTTTTCTCATCATCCTTATTGTCAGTTGAATAGGACGCTACGAATTTCGTTTTTCGGGAGAACAATTTCTCTCTGTACTCGCTGCACTGGTCAGTACAGTATGATGTTTCTTTACTTGGCTTGGAGTATGAAAATCAAAATTACTGAACCTGCTATCGTTATATACCTCCTTCCCTTACCGGCAACTATAGATTGGTTGACGCAAACTCTTAAATGGCGTGAATCGACGACACCGATTCGATTGCTTACTGGTGGACTTTTTGGTATATGGCTGGCAGTGGTCGTAAAACAGGTCATTTATTGGGACCCACAACTACTTCTCCAAATACTCTATCAAATTCTAATTTACATATTTGCCGTGATGACTGTACTTCTTGCAAAAAAAGGCTCTATTGATGATTATTTGCAACCATACGAAGATTTTATTGGTGAATATCAACTCCAGCGAAGTAAAAAAACCAGTTGAGTTCTTCGTTGTAAATACGGAAGATTTGTATGAAATGAAACCAGGTTCTCTAAAGAGCACTTCTTAGAATAGACATTGGTCAAACCTTCGGGGTTCCAGTGAAAATCTAAGGGGTGCCTTTTTATGGCCCGCCTTCAAAACAGGTGAAGTAAGTATGTTATACCGTTATACTCTCCCAATATATAGGAACCCACCGCATTTGATTCCACCAAATGTATGATTCATCGTACTGTTCCCGGTCAGATGGAAACTTCTGAGAGATGATTTTGGGTTAATGACAATCAGCTGACAATACAATTAAATGCGTAAGCCTTGATAACTACCGTTCTAATGTGTCACAATCAATATAGGATATGCAGAATATCCACGTGAAGCTTACATAGATCCCGGACGCGAGTCACCATGCAAAATGAGGAGGAAATTCATTCATGAAAACAATGAAACTGGGAACCAGCACTCTGGAGGTGCCGGTCGTAGCAGTCGGCTGCATGCGTATTAATTCACTGGACAAGCCCGAGGCGGAACGCTTTGTCCAAAAAGCATTGGAAGAGGGTGCGAATTTCTTCGACCATGCGGATATTTACGGCGGTGGAGCATGCGAGGAAATATTCGCGGATGCCATCCATATGAACGATGATATTCGCGAGAAAATCATCCTGCAGTCCAAGTGCGGCATTCGCAAGGGGTCGTTCGACTTCTCCCTTGAGCATATTTTGGAATCGGTGGACGGTGCCTTGAAGCGGCTTAAAACCGATTACCTGGACATTCTGCTTCTTCACCGTCCCGATGCGCTGGTGGAACCGGAAGAGGTGGCAAAGGCTTTCGATATTCTGGAAAGCTCAGGTAAAGTCCGTCATTTCGGCGTTTCCAATCAAAACCCGACACAGATCCAGCTGCTCAAGAAGTTTGTGAAGCAGCCGCTTGTGGCCAACCAGCTGCAGCTCAGCATCACCAACGCCAACATGATCTCCAATGGCGTGAATGTGAACATGGAAAATGAGTCAGCTATAAACCGCGATGGCAGCATACTTGATTTCTGCCGGCTGAACGATATCACCATCCAGCCTTGGTCGCCTTTCCAATACGGATTCTTTGAGGGCGTTTTCCTCGGAAGCGAGAAGTTCCCTGAATTGAATAAGAAGATCGATGAAATCGCAGGGAAATATGATGTCAGCAATACAACCATCGCAATCGCGTGGCTTCTGCGTCACCCGGCACACATGCAGCCGGTCACCGGTACGATGAACATAGAGCGGCTGATTGATTGCTGCAGAGCAAGCGAGATTTATCTGACGCGCGAAGAATGGTACGAAATCTATCGTGCGGCAGGCAATGTGCTTCCTTAAACATACAGGCATAAGCCTTGTAGCCCAGCAGCCTCATGTCCTTTTAGACAGAGGCTGCTTTTTTCTATCCTTCAGTTTGCAGAGGTGTTCCTCGATTTAATTTGGATTGATAACTGAGCTCTTGATAATCGTCTGACAGGAATGTACCGGTGCAAGCTGCTCAAGGTCTCCCCTAAAAGAAAAAGCAGCCATCACAAAAGATACTCTGCGGCAACGAACCGTGGATCAGCAAATTCACCTTATTTTATAACGCATTTCAACTCAATATTTAAAAAGTAGAGTATATTCTATAGTTCTTCTGGTAAAACGTTTTAAGCATACACGATATAATAAAGCTCTGGAAAGGAGAACCAGACCAAGAAATGTAAGCGCTTAATATGATTAAATAAATTATTGTAGGGGGAATGTAATCCAATGAGTAGAAAGCTCAAACAGTTCTTCTCGATCTTACTCGCTGCAACCTTGCTTGTCCCTTCAGGCTGGCTCGCGCCGATCGCGGAAGCCGCAGCGCCGGAAATACCCGTAATATTGTATCATCGGATTGTCGATAATGATGCGACGGACGACTGGACTCATACAAGTGCGGATCATTTCACGAAACAGATGAAATACCTGAGCGACAATGGTTACGACACTTTGTCTGCAGAACAGTATGTCAATATCCTCGAAGGAACCGAAACGACCCCGGATAAGCCGATCCTGCTGACATTCGACGACGCGACTCCTGACTTCATTACCCATGCACTCCCGGTGTTGAGGGAATATGGAATGAAATCCGTTCAGTTCGTTGTCAGCGATTGGATCGACGGCAATTACAGCATGACGACGGCGCAATTGCAAGCGCTTGCGGCAGAGCCCGGCGTCAGCCTTCAGAACCATTCCCAGACGCATAACGGCAGCGAGGATAACTCAGCCGGAGAGATTTGGACGGGAAATATCACCAAGGAGCAGGCTGCAGGCGAGATTGCCGCCGTGAATGCATATCTGAAGAATATCACGGGCAAGGACCCTGTTCTCTTGGCTTACCCCTACGGTTCCTTCAATGCGAACGCAGAGGCAGCAGCACAGGAGAACAGCATCAAGTATGCCTTTAAAGTAGGTTATCCGAATCAAGGGAACTACGCTATGGGCCGCCACTATATGATGAGAAGCACGACCCTGGCCCAATTCGCTGCAATGGTTGGCGGACCTGCACCGCAAGAACAATCAGATACGGTTTATCACGAAACCTTTGCAAGCGGCACGGGAGCTGCAACGCAATCTGGCAATGCCAGCCTGGCGCAGGCCACCGGTAAAGTATTTGCCGGCAATGCGGACGGAGCGGCTTTATCTGTAAGCAACAGAAGCAACGACTACGATGCGGCTGATTTCAAATTCGCCGACATCGGTCTGTCCAACGGCAAAACCTATACGGTAACCGTTACCGGCTATGTTGACGCTGATGCGGTCGTGCCTGAGGGCGCGCAAGCTTATCTTCAAACGGTGAGCAGCTACGGCTGGTTGGCGGGTGAAGATTTTGCAGCCGGAGAAGCTTTTACCTTAACTAAAGAGTTTACGGTGGATACCGGCAAAGATACGAGCCTGCGCGTTCAATCCAACTCTGCCGGGGCCGCTGTTCCGTTCTACATTGGAGATGTATTAATCACCGAGAAGGCATCTTCAGGCGGCGGTGAAGAGGAACCTCCCAGACCGCCTGCTTTAGACTTCACCACAATAGATTTCGAGGATCAAACAGCAAGCGGCTTTGAAGGCCGTGCAGGCACCGAAACGCTTACCGTCACCAATGAAGCCAATCATACCGACGGCGGTTCATACGCTTTGAAAGTAGAGAACAGATCCGATGCCTGGCATGGGCCGACACTGCATGTGGAGAATTATGTCGACATAGGCTCCGAATATAAAATTTCATTCTGGGTTAAGCTGATCTCCCCTACCAGTTCGCAGCTCCAGCTGTCCACCCAGGTTGGTCAGAACAGCCCCAGTTATATTAACCTTACATCAAAAACAATCAGCACCAGCGACGGCTGGGTTCCGTTCGAAGGAACATACCGTTATACAAATGCAGGCAACGAATTTTTGACCATCTATGTGGAAAGCTCCAATAATAGAACAGCATCCTTCTATATCGACGATATCAGCTTTGAACGTACAGGTTCGGACCCGATCGCCATACAGAAAGATCTAACTCCGATCAAGAATGCTTATCAAAACGAGTTCCTGATCGGAAACGCGATATCGTCGGATGATCTGGAAGGCGTCAGACTTGAGCTTCTCAAGATGCATCACAATGCCGCCACAGCAGAAAATGCCATGAAACCGGATCAGCTGCAGTCTGTGAAGGACAACTTTACCTTTACCTCCTCGGATGCGCTTGTGAATACAGCTCTGGCCGAGGGATTGCAGATGCATGGGCATGTGCTGGTATGGCATCAGCAGACGCCTGCTTGGATGAATACGTCCAACGGTTCCCCCTTGGGAAGGGATGAAGCTCTCGTCAATTTGAGGACCCATATCAAAACGGTCATGGAGCATTTCGGCAATAAGATGATCTCTTGGGACGTCGTCAACGAAGCGATGAACGATAACCCTCCCAACCCATCGGATTGGAAAGCCTCACTGCGTCAATCCCCTTGGTATACTGCCATCGGACAGGATTATGTGGAGCAGGCGTTCCTGGCGGCAAGAGAGGTGCTGGACGCGCATCCGGAATGGGATATCAAGCTTTATTACAATGATTATAACGAAGATAATCAAAGTAAATCTCAGGCCATTTACAGCATGGTCAAAGAAATCAATGATAGGTATGCGCTGTCTCACCCTGGCAAACTCCTCATCGACGGCGTCGGCATGCAGGGGCACTACAATGTAAACACGAATCCGGACAATGTTAAATTGTCCCTGGAGAAGTTTATTTCCTTGGGTGTAGAAGTAAGCATAACCGAGCTTGACATTCAGGCAGGCAGCAGCAGCCAGCTCCCCGAGCAGCTTGCGAATGCCCAGGGCTACTTGTACGCTCAGCTGTTTGAAATCTTCAAGGCCCACGCGGCAAGTATCAAGCGGGTAACATTCTGGGGAATGGATGACAGTTCAAGCTGGAGAGCCGCTAACAATCCGCTGCTGTTTGATAAGGACCTGCAGGCCAAACCGGCTTATTACGGTGTAATCGATCCGGTTAAATTTATGGAGGAGCATCCGCCTGTATTGGCAGAAGCCAAACAATCCACTGCTAATTTTGCTACACCTTCAATCGACGGTACTGTTGACGCTGTCTGGAGCGAAGCGGCCGAAATACCGGTTAATCGCTATCAAATGGCGTGGCAAGGTGCGACCGGAGCAGCAAAAGCTCTCTGGGATAATCAAAACCTGTATGTTCTGATCCAGGTCAGCGACGCGCAGCTTGACAAAACTAACGCAGCTGCCTATGAACAGGATTCCATCGAAATTTTCCTGGACGAAAACAATGCAAAGACATCGTTCTATCAGGATGACGATGGACAATACAGAGTTAACTTCGACAACGAGACTTCATTCAATCCGACAAGCATCGCAGACGGTTTCGTATCGGCAACCAAGGTTTCCGGTACAAATTACACGGTTGAAGTGAAGATTCCGTTCAAAAAGGTAACGCCAGGAACCGATAAGAAACTGGGTTTTGACATACAGATCAATGACGCCAAAGACGGCGCCCGTCAAAGCGTTGCCGCATGGAACGATACGACAGGCAATGGTTATATGGACACTTCCGTGTACGGCGTACTGACCCTCACTGGCAATCCCGGCAATCCCGTTGATCCCGTTGATCCCGTTGACCCCGTTGACCCCGTTGATCCCGTTAATCCGGGCGGCATAATTGGCTACGGATCTAACCCGTCGACAGGAAGCGTTGAGGTCAAAGACGGCAATGTTACGATCCACCCTGAAGTGAAAAACGTGGGCGGCCAAGTAACAGGCGTCGTTTCCGCCGAAAATTTGAAAAGCGCGCTTGAACAGGCTGCTCCAGCAGCAAACGGCAAGAAACATATCGTAATCGAAGTGCCGAAGCAAGCGGACGCAAATTCATATGAAGTCCAATTGCCATCTCAAAGCTTGAAGGGTCAAGAAAACTTCGTGCTGTTGATGAAGACAGAACATGCAACGATTGAAATTCCAGGCAACATGCTGTCCAATGTGACAGAGAATCCGGAGCAAGTATCCATCCGCGTAGCCAAAGCTTCGACAGTCAATCTGGTTGCAGCTGTCCGAGAACGGATCGGTGACCGTCCGGTACTGGATCTGAGCGTGGTAGCCGGTGACAAAGTCATCGCTTGGAACAATCCGAATGCGCCTGTAACGATCTCTGTTCCTTACACGCCGACAGCAGAAGAGCTCAGCAATCCGGATTCGATTGTCGTTTGGTACATCGCTGACAATGGCGAAGTGACATCGGTCCCGAACGGCCGATATGAGGCAGCAACCGGAACAGTTGTATTCCAAACGACCCACTTCAGCACCTATGCTGTGACCTCCGTCATCAAAACCTTCGGAGACCTGAAGAATGTCCCATGGGCAAAGCAAGCGATTGACGCCATGGCAGCCCGCGAGGTCATCAAAGGAACATCCGCGGACATCTTCTCTCCTGCAGCTTCCATCAAGAGAGCGGACTTCATCGCCCTCCTCGTAAGAGCGCTTGAATTGCAAGGTACAGGCAAGAACGAAGCGATGTTCAGCGATGTCCAGAAAACCGCCTATTATTATGATGAGCTGGTCATTGCGAAGGAGCTGGAAATCGCCACTGGCTTTGAAGACAATTCGTTTAAACCAAGCCGCAATATCTCCCGTCAAGATATGATGGTGCTGACGACACGCGCGCTGGCGGCAGCCGGCAAACAGCTCGATGCCAACGGAGCTTCAGACGCTTATCCTGACGCGGCAAGCATTTCCGATTACGCCAAAGACAGCGCTGCAGGTCTGGTAAAATCCGGAGTTGTGAACGGCAGGAACGGCATGATTGCGCCAAACGAGTCGCTCACCCGCGCTGAAGCGGCAGTCATCCTGTACCGCATCTGGAATCTGTAATCGCAGCCAAGAAAGCTGATCAAGCAGGAGGGGGCGCAGCCCCTTCCTCTCACCCATGAAAACACGCGTGTAAATAAAGTTTTAGCTCGCAAGTGTAAATAACAAATGAGCCCAGCCGTCTTACAAATGGCTGGGCTCATTTTGTTTTTTCTCTTTAATGCCAAATAAGCTTCACCGTGATCTTACTTACGCTTTTGCGATTAATCGACTGATGAGTACATTCATCCTTCAACTGCTCGATGATCTTGTTGGGCGAAACAGCGATGGGTTTTGATCGTTGCCTGGATTTATTAATCATGGATTCCCACTCGGACAAATACATACCTCCCCTAATGCCAGAATAGATCTTTAATTATAAGGTTTTCTGTAAAGGAACTGGGGGGCATTCTGGAAAACTCCCTCTTTTAAAAATCTAACTTACATTTACCTCAACTTTATGAGAAAATTAAAGAAATGTTCTTATTTTACATTATAGGGAATAAATTAAAATTTTGGTTGAGGGGTGGTCATCATTGACTTATATGTTATTTGCCTCGTCATAGGTGTGCTTCTGGTGGCATTAGGCTTATTCGGATTTGAATTAGGCAATCACATCGGGGTGGAAACATTCTCTCTCGCTTGTCTCTTTGTCACCTTCGGAGGGCTGGGATTGATAATAGAAAATTGGATATTAACTTCGACAATATCGTTAGGCTTCACTATTATAATCCATTTTTTGGTTATAGCCCCATTGAGAAAGGTACAAAGTTCCACATCAATCTCTCGTACAAGTCATGTGGGTAGTATTGCTACAGTAGTTTCGCTTGTACCTGCCAAAGGATTTGGTGAGATTCTTATGAATGCGAAGCTTGCCAGATCCAACCAGATAGCATCGAGTTTTGACGGTGAAGACTTACCCGTAAATACGAGAGTAGTGGTTGTAAGTATCACTAGTGAAGGTGTTTATCAAGTAAGTAAATTAAATTGATTATGAGGAGGTTTTTTAATGTCGATGCCTATTCTTATTGGTGGTGGGTTAGTGGTTCTAATTCTTGTTGTGGGGTTTTTGACTTTTATTTCAAAATACAAAACAGTCTCTCCAGACCAGGCTCTGATCGTAACAGGTAGCTACCTCGGCAATAGAAATGTTATTTCATCTGATCCCGATTCTACAAATCCACGTAGGGTGAAGATCATAAGTGGCGGTGTTTCGACTCCTGAAGTCTACACGGAGGAAGGGGTGCCGATCATGGCGGATGCAACCGCTATCATTAAAGTCGGCGGGACAATGGAAGATATCTTCTCGGCGGCCGAGCAATATCTTGGTAAACCCGTTGAGTCACTCAGACTTGAAGCGCAGGAAGTTCTAGAGGGTCATCTTCGCTCGATTCTTGGATCAATGACTGTTGAGGAGATCTACAAAGACCGCAAGAAGTTTGCTTCTGAGGTGCAAGAGGTAGCCCACATCGACTTGAAAAAAATGGGTCTTACCATTGTCTCTTTCACAATCAAGGATGTGCGGGACAAAAACGGCTATCTTGATGCCCTTGGTAAACCCCGTATTGCAGCTGTCAAACGTGATGCACAGATCGCCGAAGCGGAGGCCAATAAAGAAGCTGCTGTAAAGAGAGCGCAAAATGATGAACATGCTCGTCGTGCGGAGATCACAAAAGAAACGGCTATTGCTGAAGCTGAAAAGGATATGGAACTGAAAAAAGCAGCGTTTAAAAAGGAGCAGGATACGGCAAAAGCTGTAGCAGATGCAGCTTATGGCATTCAGCAAGCTACTTCGGAACAGTCCGTCATTGAAGCGAAGATGAAAGCGCAGCAAATCCAGAAAGAGAAAGATATTGAATTGGCTGAAAAGGAGTCCCTCCGCAGGCAGAAGGAGCTGGAAGGGACGATAATGAAACAAGCCGATGCAGACCTTTACCGGCGTACTAAGGATGCCGAAGCCGCTCGTATTGAGCAAGAAACAAAAGCCGCTGCTGATGCCGAATCACTGCGTTTGCAGGCTGAAGCAGACGCCAATGCCAAAAAAGCCCGGGCGACTGCTGAAGCAGAAGCAGAACGGGCTAAAGGAACCGCAGCCGCTGATGTAGAACGCGCGAAAGGTAAAGCTACCGCTGATGCTGAGATCTCCAAAACGGAAATCCTCAAAGCACAGGGCGAGATGGAAGCCGCAGCTGAAAAAGCCCGTATCGATAACTTGAGTGCTGAGGGTCAAGCAACAGCATTCGCTATCGAAGCTAAAGGTATTGCAGAAGCGAGGGTTTTCGAGGCTAAGGCTAAAGCCGAGGTAGAAAAAGAAATGGGTCTTGCTGAAGCAGCTTTGAAACTTGGCCAACTTCGCTTCGTCGAACTTATTACTGCCGTTCTCCCAGAAATCGCTGGTAAGATTGCCGAACCAATGGGCAACATCGATAAAATCACGATTATCGACACCAATAGTGAAGGTGGAGGTGGTATGGGGAAAATCACAGGTCAAGTAACAAACCTCATGAAATTCCTACCTGAAGTTGTTGAGGATATGACTGGCATAAAATTGTCCGATGTACTCTCAGGATTAACAAAAGGCCGTCTTAGTGGGGAAGCCTTCGATCCGGTCAGTTTTCCTAATCTCCTGAAAAGTCTCGAAGGGGTAGATTCGAAGGCATTAGAAGCTGTTCTGAAAAATTTCAATCCAAATAAAGCTGAAGGGCCTGAAGTTGAGTAGGCATAAAGGGATGTATACAAACAAAGGCTGACTTCGTCACCGCTTTTGATTTGTACGCCCAGCTTGGACGGACATTTCTACGCTGATAGAAATAAATATTATATAGAGACGCGTAATAAGTTCTTTGCTAACCCGTCTATATCTTGTTAATGCAGGAGAACGAGAACATGTATGCATCAGGAAACCGGGCACTGCAGGGCTAATGCTACATGTTCTAGTCCAGGGTTCAAATGGCAAACCGTAAAATATTGCGAAACTTGACCTCCCACCTTTGCTGCGGCTCAATGCTAGCGGCGCTTATATCATCGGTGTAAGATACATGTCTGCGAACTGCTTCGATACCATTGTGACGCTCCAAATCTCCTGAAGCATCTGATATCGGGTTTGTGAATCGGTACTTCGTGAAGCCAGTTACCCCGATGGATGAATCTCTATTTACGGAAATCTTCTCTAATCATAAATTCACAGTCCAGTGTATGATCATTTACCATTCCAGAGGCTTGCATAAAAGCGTAACAAATCGTCGACCCGACAAATTTGAAACCTCGCCTTTTCAAATCCTTACTCATCGCATCCGATTGCGTTGTAGTCGCCGGAACCTCGCTTTTGTTGCGCCAATGATTACGAATCGGTATGCCACCGACGAACTGCCAAATGTACGCATCAAAGCTGCCGAATTCCTCGCGCACCTTCAAAAAGTTTTGAGCATTTGTGATTGCCGACTGAATCTTCAAGCGATTGCGGATGATCCCCCCATCTTCCATCAACTCCTCCACCTTGTCCTGATCATATTCTGCCACTTTGTCCGGATCAAATCCGTCGAAGGCTCGCCGGTAGCCCTCGCGTTTCTTCAGTACTGTATACCAGCTTAAACCAGCCTGCGCTCCTTCTAACAGAAGTAACTCAAAGAGTTTTTGATCATCATGGACCGGTACTCCCCATTCATGATCATGATAATCCATATACAACGGATCTTCATTGACCCAAGCGCAACGTACAGACATCCATTCCACCTTCCTTTCCTAAAACCAACTATAAGATACGGGCTACGAGCGAGTGAAATCATATAAAATAAAATTTGCTCTAGAATTAAAAACTCTAGGGCATTCTTGTTAAAGTCGAGAAACCTTATGGACATATAACAAGGCATTCTGTATCTCCTAAGAAATTCTGAAATTCATTGCTGTTATATTGCAATTTTATATATGTATGTAGGACCAGTTAATACCTTAGCTCTGACATTCACTCTTGAACCTTCGGTGCAAGTTGTTGTTCGACATGGGCAAAGTTATGATTAAGCAAAAACCCAACCTCTTGCGGTCGGGTTCTACATTTGGTGGAGGCGAGGGGATTTGAACCCCTGTCCGAAAATAACGCCACATGTATTTCTACGGGTGTAGTCACAGTTTTGATGTCACCCGAGTATCGTCCCGTTTATTATTGACAAAGTTTATTTGAAATGATAAGTTGGCGTAATACCCATTTTATGGGTCATATTATAAGGGGTGCTTTGTATGTTTTTACCTGTGCATGAACGATTCATAAATCAAGCAAAGGAAAAGCTCAGTCAAGATCAACGAGTTCGGGGCCTCCTTGCAGGCTGTTCCATGATGACGAAGACCATGGATGAGTATAGCGATTTAGACCTTATCATCGTATACGACTCCGCCTATCAGGAGCAAGTCATGAATCAACGGCTTGATATTGCAGAAGGATTGGGCAAGCTGCTTTCTGGTTTCACAGGTGAACACGTTGGTGAACCTCGTGTGGTTATTTGCTTATATGGACCAGAGCCTCTGCATGTCGATCTTAAATTCGTTACATTGGAAGAGCTTAATATACGGATTGAAAACCCTCTTATTTTATGGGAGAGGGATCAGGAAATCAGTAGAATTTTTGAAGAAACCTCCCCCTCACATCCATATCCAAGTGCACAATGGATAGAGGACCGCTTCTGGGTCTGGATCCATTACGGCGCAACAAAGTTAGGAAGAGGAGAATGGTTTGAATTAATCGATCATATTACATTTATTCGCGGTACTGTATTAGGTCCTTTGGTGTTGATGCGTAATGGCCAACTTCCCAGAGGAGTTAGAAAGCTGGAACAGTATGGCGTCAGTGAAATAGCAGAACTAAAAAAGACGATCCCTTTACACAGTTCCGAGAGTTGCTACCATGCGTTAAAGAGTACTATCCACATCTATAAACGCTTGCGTCAACATTCTGATGGACTCGTATTAAAAGAAGAGGCGGAACATGTATCTATTGCTTACCTTGAGAAAGTGTATGCTTCGTTGATTAATTAGAATGCAAAAAGAGCACCTGGAACGCTGCTCTTTCTCATGGTATTGGTGGAGGCGAGGGGGATCAACCCCCTGTCCGAAGACAACGCCACATGTGCTTCTACGGGTGTAGTCACGCTTGCGTATTATAACTCTTCATGCGTTTTTGGATCCTGCCCCCATAAGCGTCCGTCCTCACTACTGAACGCTGAGATTGCTTTCATTTCCTCTTCCGACAATTCGAAATCAAAAATATCCAAATTCTCAGTCTGGTGCTTTAAAGAACTAGCCTTCGGGATCGGAAGCGCTCCAAGTTGGATATGCCAACGCAAAATCGTTTGTGCGTTTGTCTTCCCATGAGCCGCAGAAATTGCTCCAATCTTTTCATCCTTCAGCATGCTATGACCGCGGCCCAGAGGGCTCCACGATTCCGATACGATACCTAATTCAGCATCTTTCGCACGCTGATGCTCTTGATTGAAATAGGGATGGAGTTCAACTTGATTTATACTTGGTGCAACCCCGGTCTCCCGAATCAAACGTTCGTTGTACTCCGGCAGGAAATTGCAGACCCCGATGGAACGGATATAGCCCCGCTTCTTAGCTTCAATCATCGCCTGCCAAGCTTCCACATATAAATCAATTTTGGGATTAGGCCAATGGATCAAATATAGATCGTAATAATCCAGCCCTCCTCTATATAATGACTCCTCAATCGTTACAATGGCTTCCTGATAAGCTTGTCGACGCCCAGGCAGCTTCGAGCAGATCAACAGTTCTTCTCTCGCTACAGAACTCTGGCGGACAGCCTGTCCAACAGTCCCCTCATTCTCATAGTTGAACGCTGTATCAATCAGACGGAATCCTGCATCTATCGCGCTTTCAATCACCTTCACTCCAGCTGCACCCCTAAAACCACCAGTGCCAAATCCAATGACTGGTACTCTCAAACCATCGTTCAATAGCTTTTCCGGAATAGTCTGGTTCAAATAAACAACCCCCTTTACCTTCTTAATAAGAAGATAGCATAGCTTCGCCGCTTAAGCAAAATTCTACCAGCCAGTTTTGTTCTATAACAGTTAAATTAAGGAGAATCTTCCGATGAATAAGGTGATGGACATGGAACGAGAAGGAGAGTTGCTACCATGCGTTAAAATAGTACTATCCACATCATTAAGTGCTTGCGTCAACATTCTGATGGGCTCGTATTAAAAGAAGAGGCGGAACATGTATCTATTGCTTACCTTGAGAAAGGTGTATGCTTCGTTGATTAATTAGAACGCAGAAAGAGCACCTGGAACGCTGCTCTTTCTCATGGTATTGGTGGAGCCGAGGTGGATCAGCCCCCTGTCCAAAGGCAATGCCACATGTGCTTCTAAGGGTGTAGTCACTGTCTTGATGTTACTTAAGAGTAATAATAACGACCTGACTTTCCATTGCTTCCAAATCACTCAATACATGATTATCCATCTAGGAAAAGCGCAAGGCTTGTCTTCTCATCCACATCGTTGCAACCCACTTTTCCCCTTTGATCACTGGTGTACCTGCATGCAAGGTCAAATCGTTTAATTCATGACTACTGTAGAAATATTCGAAGTAGACCGCCATGCCTTTGTTAGGAATAACAGAAATATTAAGCAAAGGGAATGCCGTTTCTCCGCCTTCCTCCACATCATTCAAATACATCACGAGCGTACTAATTCGATTATTGGCACTTGCTCGACTCGTTTCTGCGAAGAAATCATAATGAGGACGATACTCTTCGCCTGGGGTATACAGCAGAACTTGCAAGCCATCACCATGCTCGATAGGAATATTCATAATTTGAGAGAAACGCTTCTCGATTCTTGTAATCGTCTCATTCTCCTCACAGAACACCCCGCTGCTCGTTCTAATTTGATTGACTACATGGTCCCCGCCTATTTTTGAACGTTGCAATTGTTCTCTGGAATGTTTAATCAGCTCATCGCATTCCTCATTGCTAAGCACATTTCCTAGTACGACAACCAGAGGTTCCTCATACTTGGCAAGGATTCGAATCTCTCGATCTTCTGTCTTGATCGTATTTCCAGTATGATCAAATATCGTCCGTTCGTTCTCTTTCGTATTCCCTGTCATCTTTTACAGCCCCTAATTAAGACATCCATCATAAACGATACCATAAAATGGAACTATTTGCCCAACTAAATTCAGAAAAATCAAAATAATCAAGCTGACTGATAACCTAAAATAGGATGAGAAAACAAGAGAACCCCGCAGCTAAAACTTTGTTATAAAAAATTATAATCGTGTTTTAAGTTGGCGACACAATTTAAAGCAATAGAAAAACCCGACCTCTTGCGGTCGGGTTCTGCATTTGGTGGAGGCGAGGGGATTTGAACCCCTGTCCGAAAATAACGCCACACAGGCATCTACGGGTATAGTCACGGTTTTGATGTCACCTTAGCAAGCACCCTGTGAATCATCTGTCTACAGAATGTTCTTTCAAAATATATGCAACAGTCTCCAACGAACATATTCCTTTTGCAATATCTACAATAAACTCCACTGCATATTCACGTTCCATTCTTAGATGTTTTCCATTTAACATAAGGAATGATTTTGTAACCAGATAGGCTGTCCGTTTATTGCCATTGTGGAAGCAATGATTCTTCACTAGAGACTCTAGTAAGGCTGCAGCTTTGTCATATAAATTTCGATAAGCATCTTCCCCAAAAACACTTTGCTGCGGTCTATGTACCGCAGATTCCAGCAGGCCGTGATCCTTCACACCCGCTTGGTCTGCGTCGTTCATTTTTTTCATCATGAAGTAGTGGGCTGAAATAATCTCTTCTTTGGTCAGAAATGTTGTCATATCATCGGTCTCTTAAATCCTCTAGGATACCTTCGTCCTCTTCAAATACGTCAAAGAAAGCTTCAAGAACCTCTGGTCTTACATTATCGGGGAGTTGACCTTGCCTCGCCTTTTTCAATACCACTTCACCACGATCATTCTCAATAAATTCGATCTCATCGCCTTGTGAGACATTTAACTTTTCAGCAAGCCTTTTCGGCAAGCTTACTCCCAGGCTGTTGCCCATTCGCCCTATTTTGCGGGAATAACGCATCACATTCGGTTTATCATTTGTCACTTTGACCACACCATTCATTGATTTTCCCCTCTCTATAAGTATACCCTGCACTCAATAGGTTATACCTTATAACTGTTATAACTTTTATAACGGTATGTACATACTAGCAAATTTCTGCTCAATTATAAAGCAAAAACCCGACCTCTTGCGGTCGGGTTCTACATTTGGTGGAGGCGAGGGGATTTGAACCCCTGTCCGAAAATAACGCCACACAGGCATCTACGGGTATAGTCACGGTTTTGATGTCACCTTAGCAAGCGCCCCGCAACAGGCTATCGCCAAGGTCAGCCTGATTGTCTTCTTCAGCTCACCGCAGGCGGAGATGAGACAGCGTATTCCACTATATGTTAGCCCCTATCCCAGTCACATGGACGATGCTGGGTAGAAGCACGCCAACAGTTTCTTAGGCTGCTAAAGCGTAGTTGTTTTGAGTTTTGCCATTTAATAGGCTTTAGCGTTGATAAAGCGGACGCGTCCCCACTACCCGCAACCCGTGCTCGAACTATCCCCGTCGAATCCATAAACGCCCCCAATGTTGCATAAACGGCATCGTTGCCACCGTCTAGCAGGTGAGACGCTCAATAGACATGTCGCCGATCAATCATTACATCAGCTTCAACGCTTCGAGCAAAAGTTAATCATTCGTTAATACTTCTATAGTATAACACATTTGATCAGGAAAGATCAGATGTCTTTCTGGAAAGCTTGGCTTCCGCCGCCATATTAACCAGCAGCCGCTACCTTGCCACCTTCTGCTTCTCGCGCAACGCCCGTTGAATATCCCGCTGAGCATCCCGTTTGGCTGACGTCTCGCGCTTGTCATACTGCTTCTTACCTTTACCCAGCCCAATCAGCAGCTTGGCATATCCATTGCGCACATAAATCTTGAGCGGCACAATTGAATATCCATCCTGCTTCGACAGGCCCAGCAGCTTGTGAATCTGCGCTTTATGCAGCAGCAGCTTGCGCGCACGCGTCGGATCGGTCGGATTATACCGGTTGCCCTGCTCGAAAGCGCTGATATGCATGTTGTGAATGAAAATCTCGCCGTTGCGGATGGTCGCAAACGCATCGCTTATGTTTGCTTTTCCCAGGCGCAGCGCCTTGATCTCGGTTCCCATGAGCACAATGCCCGCTTCAAACGTATCCTCGATGAAATAGTCATGGGAAGCCTTCTTGTTCTGGGCCAGTTGTTTCCCGTCACTCTTCTTGCCCATGCCAATCACCTCTTTACTCAAGATACAATCATGTCCTTCGGCTGCAAAATGAAACTCCTGACAGCCTTTAGTCAGGAGTCCATTGTAGCAACTTTACCGGCTGAAATCAAGAACTGCCAGCAGCTGCTTTAGCCGGTTTCGGCTTTAATTTTCGTTATTCTTGGCAACAGCTGCCGGGCCGCCGCCTTCGTTCTTCTTCTTGGCCGGTCTGCCGGCATTGCCTTGCGGGCTGCCGCTTGGGCTTGCTGCGCTCGCGCCGCCTGCACTCCCCGCCGGTTTCTTAGCCCGGGGTCCTCCGGACCTGCCTGCTGAAGACTGGTTCCGTCCAACGCGAGTCGTGGTAGGGCCCATGCCCCGCCCGCCGCCCGAACGGCCATTCCGGCCTGAAGCGCCTCCGCGGCCTCTCTTGCCGCTACGGTCATCCGGATCTTCACCATCATCAATAATGCCGCCCGTCCCGCGAATCGGGAGGCCCCACATATCATTGCGCACCGGGCGCGCAGTCGCGGCATTCGAATCAATCTGCTCCGCCGCTGCTGCTATTGTTCCCTTGCTGTTATCTTCATTCCCCAATATTCGGTCCAAGTTATAATCATCCTCCGGTTTCCAGGCGCGTTTGTCGCCTTTGCTTCTGTTTATCTCACTGCCTTCTCCAGCTCCGCCGGCACGTCTTGCCTTACGCGGCTGAGCGGCTGGTTCCGATTGACCTCTCCCACGCGGACCTACACTGGCCGTTCCGCCTGCTGCTCCGCGTCCGCGTCCGCCCTCGGCCGAACCACGGCCTGCCGCTTCCGCGCCGCGCGGTCCGCGGTCTGCGCCCGCTTCACCGGGCTTGCGCCCGCGTTTCGCTTTCACGCCGCCTTTGCGCCCGCCACCTAGTGCCGCCGCGCCAGGCTTGCGCCCACGCTCGCCGCCGCGGGCATCCGCTCCGCCGCTCTTGCCGCCCCGCCCGCTGCGCAGACCACCGGCAGCCGTGCCTTGACTGCGTTTGCCGCGTCCGCCGCCCGGCAGCGCGTCTGTGAACTCGCGTCCGCGGCCGCCGCGCTCCACGCTTTCCGCTTTGCTCTCCACAATAGCGAAATCGATCGTGTGCTCGATCATGCTTACGGCATCAACACGGACGCGAAGCTCGTCGCCGATCCGGTACATCTTCGATGTCCGCTCGCCGATAAGCAGCATATGCTGCTCATGAAAATGGTAATAATCATCGTTCAGGTTGCTGAGACGAATAAGTCCTTCAACGGTATTGTCGAGCTCCACGAATATCCCGAAGCTTGTCACGCCGCTGATGATGCCCTCGAATTCCTCGCCGATTTTGTCGAGCATATATTCACATTTCTTCAGCTTCTCCGTATCGCGCTCCGCATCGACCGCGACACGCTCTCGCTCGGAGGACTGTTGGGCAATATCCGGCATGCGGGCCGCAAGCGCCTCAATCCGTGATTCCGGCAGCGTACCGCCATTCTCCAGCACCTCGCGCATGACACGGTGGATGACCAGATCGGGATAACGCCGGATAGGCGATGTGAAATGGGAATAGAATTCGGCGGCAAGCCCAAAATGGCCTAGACTCTGGGCATCATATTTGGCCTGCTTCATGGAGCGCAGCATAACGGTGGAAATAACCGTCTGCTCTTTCGTGCCGCGGATATCCTCCAGCAGCGTCTGCAGCGCGCGCGGATGAATTTCACTTCCGCCTTTGCCTTTCACCGTGTAACCGAAATTCGCCGCGAACTGCACAAAATGCAGCAGCTTCTCGGAGTCCGGATTTTCATGAATCCGGTAAAGGAAAGGAACCTTGAGCCAGTAGAAATGCTCCGCAACGGTCTCATTGGCGGCGAGCATGAATTCTTCAATGATCTGCTCGGCGACCGAGCGTTCGCGCTTCACAATGTCGACAGGCTTGCCTTCCGGATCCACAATGACCTTGGCTTCCACAAAATCAAAGTCGATCGCTCCCCGCTTCATCCGCGTGGAACGCAGGCGCATGGCAAGCTCCTCCATCAATGTGAACGTATCCACCAGCTCGGCGTAGCGCTCCATCACTTCCGGATCCTTATCCGCCACGATTTTGCGCACATTGGTGTACGTCATACGCTCTTTGGTCCGGATGACGCTGGTGAACACATCATGCCTGACCCGCTTCAGCGTAGTGGCATCGAACTCCATCTCGCAGGACATCGTTAGACGGTCCACCTGCGGATTCAGCGAGCAGATGCCGTTGGAAAGCCGGTGCGGAAGCATCGGAATCACCCGGTCCACGAGATAGACGCTGCATCCGCGGCGGTATGCCTCCTGATCCAGCGCCGACTTCTCGCGCACATAATAGCTGACATCAGCGATATGCACGCCCAGCAAATAATTGCCGTTCTCCAGACGCTCGATATTAACCGCGTCATCCAGATCCTTGGCATCCTCGCCGTCGATCGTGACAATCACTTTATTCCTTAAATCCCGGCGTCCCTGCTGCGCGATTTCTTCATCGCTGATGGATTCAGGCGCGGCCTCCGCTTCAGCGAGTACATCCTCGGGAAAGCCTTCGGGCAGCTGATGCTTGCGGATGATGGATAGAATATCCACGCCGGGGTCGTCTTTATGGCCGAGCACCTCGACAATCTCGCCTTCTGCAGCCGAGCGGCCCTCCGGATAAGAGATGATGCGCACGACAACCTTTTGGCCCGAGACCGCCCCCTTGAACTCCCCTTTTGCGATAAAAATATCGCGGTTGATCCGCTTGTCGTCCGGCACCACGAATCCGTAAGCCTCGTGACTGTCGAATGTACCCACCACCTGGGTTACAGCGCGCTCCACAACCCGGTTGACTTCACCCTCCATACGCCCGCCGTTCTCGCTCCTGGAGGTGATTTTGACCAGAACCGTATCGCCATTCATGGCGCTTTTCAAATCATTGGCACCGATGTAGACATCCGGGTGCTCCTTGTCCTCCGGGATCAGAAAAGCAAACCCCTTCGCATGCGCCTGAATTCGGCCGCGCAGCAGGTTCATCCGCTCGGGAACGCCATAGCGGTCCTTGGGGGTACGGATGATTTTTCCTTCATCCTCCAGCCGATTGAGCAGAATCAAAAAAGCTTTGAAGGATTCGGCATCGCCGCCGCCCATATGCTCTTCGAGTTCTTTATATGTCATCGGCTTATACGCGGGCTCGTGCATAAAATCCAAAAGCTGCTGCTCCGTCGCCATATTCCTCTCACCTCGTGTACCGCTTTGCCGTCTATATGAGTATGCAGCAGTCGGTTGATAGATTTCCATATACTATATAGTATACACGAAAGTGGCCGCTACCATCCGCAGTCGTTTAGGGCAAATAAAAAAAGCGGGGGTCATCCCGCTTTTCGCTGCATAGCTTTAACTTATTTGACTAAGTAAGCAACAACCAATGCAAGCACAAAGAATCCGACAGCAATGCCGATTGTCAAGCGCTGCAAAAATAAATCCAGACCGCGAGCCTTTTGCTTGCCGAACAAATGCTCGGCACCGCCAGAGATCGCACCCGATAATCCTGCGCTTTTACCTTTTTGCAGAAGAACTACAGAGATCAAGCCCACTGCGAAAATAACAAGCAAAATTCTAAATGTAATTTCCATGGTTCCACCTCCCAAACAAGGAGCATCATTTTGCCGCTGCCTTGTCGTTACACGAGGACAAGACCAGTAAAACAGCATTTTTATTATATCACGGCAAAAATTTTAATACAAGACGGACAGCGGGCAGGGCCCTTATTTAAAACCCGTTCTCGCGGAAAAATTCCAGACAGATCTTCGCGCTTTCAAGCGACGAGGAATTGAACTCTTCCTGCTCTACAATAAAGTATTCAATTCCGGCCTGCTCAGCTACACCAAGAACGCTTTTCAGATCGACCACACCTTTGCCGATCTCCGTATCGCGGGTTCCCTCGCCGAAATCCTTGAAGTGGGCGAGCGGCACACGTCCGGCGTACCGGTTCACATAATCGATAGGCTTCTGTCCGCCCATATGCACCCAGCCCAGGTCAAATTCGGCAAACAAATACTCAGCCGGCACACGCTCCAGCAGCAGGTCAATCAGGGGCCGGCCATTCACCAGCTTGAATTCAAAAGCATGGTTGTGATAACCGTATCTCAGACCTGCCTCATTCACCTGTCTGCCTGCGGCCTCCAGAATCGCCGCGAGGCTGTTCACGTCTTCCTCCGCCGGATTCTCCGGCAGCGGCGCCCAAGGCGTTACGATGTACTTGAGGCCGATTTCCTGAGCATATTCAATTTGCTTCGCCAGATCTTCCTGAATCTTGTCCGGGGAGGAGAAGTTCAGACCCACATGAGCAGAAGGCGCTTCCAATCCTGTGCCGTCAAGGACTGATTTCAGCTCTTTCGCCGGCGTATTGAAATAACCTGCAAACTCAACCGCCTTATAGCCCATATCGGCCACCTTGCGGATCGTGCCCAGAAAATCCTTATCCGTCAAATCACGCAGCGTATATAACTGTAGTCCAACCACCGGTTTTGCCATATCATCCACCTCGTTCAATTTTTTTGTGAAGCAAAATAACATATAACACTGGAAAGCACACACTTCTTTTGGCATCGCAAATAACATACCTTCGAAGGTTATGCGTTTTTGCTTTGCTCCAATTTCCCCTGCCAGCAAAAAAGAGGAGATCAGGCGGTCCAAAGCCCCGCCATCTCTCCTCTTATTATAACGAACATCCTAAAGGTTACTACTGCGCCTTTTGGGACATTCTTTTGCCATTTTGGCTTTATTGATGATTACTTCTTGAAGTTCTTCAAGTTGTAGAATGCGCTTTTGCCTGCATAGATCGCAGTTGAACCCAATTGATCCTCAATGCGAAGCAATTGGTTGTATTTCGCTACGCGGTCCGTACGGGACGGAGCGCCTGTTTTGATTTGACCGGCGTTTGTGGCAACCGCTATATCAGCGATCGTGCTGTCCTCGGACTCGCCGGAACGGTGGGAGATAACAGCTGTGTAACCAGCGCGTTTCGCCATTTCGATCGCGTCGAAGGTTTCGGTAAGCGAACCAATCTGGTTCACTTTCACAAGGATCGAGTTGCCGATGCCTTTCTCGATACCCGTGGACAGACGCTCGGTGTTCGTTACGAACAGATCGTCGCCGACCAGCTGTACTTTGCCGCCCAATTTCTCGGTAAGCAGCTGCCAGCCTTCCCAATCGTCCTCGGAGCAGCCGTCTTCGATCGTAAGGATCGGGTACTTGTCCGCCCAGGAAGCAAGCAGGTCTACGAACTCAGCAGGCGTAAACGATCTTCCTTCGCCCTCGAGGTGGTATTTGCCGTCTTTGAAGAATTCCGTGGAAGCCACGTCCATACCCAGGAATACATCGACGCCTGGCTTGTAGCCGGCACGCTCGATGGCCGAGATGATGGTTGTGATCGCTTCTTCATTCGAGCCGAGGTTGGGAGCGAAGCCGCCTTCGTCGCCGACAGCGGTGTTCAGGCCTTTGTCCTTCAGAACCGATTTCAGGTTGTGGAAGATTTCAGCGCCAATGCGAAGCGCTTCTTTGAAGCTTTCTGCGCCAACCGGCAGAACCATAAATTCCTGAACATCAATGTTGTTGTCGGCATGCTCGCCGCCATTGACTATGTTCATCATCGGAACCGGAAGCGTCTTGGCGTTGAATCCGCCCAGGTACGTGTACAGAGATACGTTCAGAGCGTCAGCAGCTGCGCGGGCAACGGCCATGGAAACCGCAAGAATTGCGTTTGCGCCGAGTTTGCCCTTGTTGTGCGTGCCGTCCAGGGAGATCATTTTGCGGTCTATCAGCACTTGATCCAGTGCGTCCAGTCCGATAATTTCCGGTGCAATGATGGTGTTGACGTTCTCAACGGCTTTCAGAACGCCTTTACCGAGGTAACGTCCTTTGTCGCCGTCACGAAGCTCAACCGCTTCGTATGCGCCAGTGGAAGCGCCGGAAGGAACGATTGCGCTGCCTTTGCCGCCGGACTCCAGGGATACTTCTACTTCTACAGTCGGGTTACCCCTTGAATCAAGCACTTCGCGAGCATATACATCAGTGATAATAGACATGTACCAAACACTCCTTTAATAGTTAGGATAGGTCGAGCGCATTCATTTATAACACATGCTGCTGCCAAGAAGAAACGGCTTTGCCGTCCTTTTGGCGGCTTAGCCAAGTTTCTTCCCTTAGAAATATAAGCAAAGTATCGAGAAATTTTATACTTTCCTTATATTTTAAAAAAAGCTTCTCTTACTATACCATATCCGTTATTCCTGAATCATGGATTTTCCGGTCATTTCGATAGGCTGGGAAAGCTCCATCAAGCTTAAAATGGTTGGAGCGATATCCGCCAGAATACCGTCACCGCGGAGCGTAACACCCGGTTTGGTCACGATAAAAGGAACCGGATTGGTCGTGTGTGCGGTAAAGGGAAGCCCATCCTCGTCGATAACCATATCCGCATTGCCGTGATCCGCCGTAATCAGGCAGACGCCGCCCTGGGCCAGAACCGCTTCTACAACCTTGCCCAGACATTCGTCGGTCGCTTCAATGGCTTTGATCGTCGGCTCCAGCATGCCGGAATGACCTACCATATCCGGATTTGCAAAATTAAGAATAATGGCATCCTGATTGCCTGCCTCAATTTCCTTAACTGCCGCTTCCGCAACCTCGTATGCGCTCATTTCCGGCTTCAGATCGTAGGTCGCCACCTTCGGCGAGCCGATCAGTATCCGCGTTTCGCCGGGAAGCTCCACATCGCGCCCGCCGCTGAAGAAGAAAGTCACATGCGGGTACTTCTCTGTCTCGGCAATACGAAGCTGCTTCTTGCCGTTCTGCACCAAAACCTCGCCAAGCGTGTTGTCCAGATTCTTCGTCGTGAAGGCAATATAGCCTTCGACCGTGTCGCTGAACTTGGTCAGACAGACGAAATGCAGTTTTTGTGGCTCCCTGGAGCCTCGTTTGAAGCCATGGAACTCTTTATTGGTGAAAACCTGCGATAATTGAATGGCCCGATCGGAACGGAAATTGAAGAACACAACCGCATCCTCATCTTCTACAAGACCGACAGGAGCGCCATTCTCCTCTGTAATGACGGTTGGAAGCACGAACTCGTCCATTACGGATTGCTCGTAGGATCCCTTGATCGCCTGAAGGGGATCCGTACTCTGCGGCCCTTCGCCATATACCATCGCACGATAGGACTTCTCTGTACGCTCCCAGCGTTTGTCGCGGTCCATGGCATAGTAGCGGCCTTGCACCGTTGCAATCTTGCCGACGCCGACCTGTTCGATCTTGGCAATCAACTGCTCCATGAAGCCAAACGCGCTGTCAGGCGCAACATCCCGGCCATCCAGGAACGCATGGATATACACCTCGAAGAATTCTTCCTTCTTAGCCAGATCAAGCAGCGCGAATAAGTGCTGGATATGGCTGTGTACGCCACCGTCGGAGAGAAGACCGAACAGATGAAGCTTCTTGCCGTGCGCTTTGGCGTATCGAACCGCTCCGACCAGTGTTTCATTGTCGAAAAAATCGCCGTCGCGGATCGATTTGCTGATGCGGGTCAGCTCCTGATACACAATCCGGCCAGAACCGATGTTCAGGTGGCCGACCTCGGAATTGCCCATTTGACCTTCGGGCAGACCGACTGCTTCACCGCAGGCCGTCAGCGTTGTATGCGGAAAGCTTGACCAGTAACGGTCGTAATTCGGCTTATTCGCCTGTGCGACGGCGTTGCCCGTCACATCATTGCGAAGGCCAAAGCCGTCGAGAATAATAAGAGCGACCGGTTTTGGAGCAGCCATCTTACTTCGCCCCTTCCACGAGTTGAATGTAAGAAGCGGCCTCCAAGCTTGCACCGCCTACCAGCGCGCCGTCTATGTTCGGTTCAGCCATATACTCGCTGATATTGTTTGGTTTTACACTGCCGCCATACTGGATGCGGACAGCATCCGCGACGGAAGCATCATACAATCCGGCAACCACGCCGCGGATGAAGGCAATGACGTCTTCGGCGTCTGCGGAAGTGGAGGATTTGCCTGTTCCGATAGCCCAGATCGGCTCGTAGGCAATGACGACTTCAGCCGCCTGCTCTGCCGAAAGACCCTGGAAAGCTGCAACGGTCTGCAGGTTGCAAACATCCTTGGTTTGACCCGCTTCGCGCTCTTCCAGCTTCTCGCCTACACAGACAATCGGAGTGAGGCTGTGCTTGAATGCGGCATGAACCTTCTTGTTCACGATTTCGTCCGTCTCCAGGAAATAAGCGCGGCGCTCGGAGTGGCCGATAATGACGTATTGCACGCCAAGATCCTTAAGCATCACACCGCTGATTTCACCCGTGAATGCGCCGCTGTCTTCAAAATGAAGATTTTGGGCGCCAATTGCAATCGTTGTCCCTTTCGCTGCTTCCACAAGTGCAGGAAGCGCCAGGTAAGGCGCGCAGATAACAGCTTCGACGCCGTCAATCTCGGCTTTGCCCTTCACATCGGCGAAGAAGGATTCCGCTTCGGAAATCGTTTTGAACATTTTCCAGTTGCCCGCAATAATCGGTTTACGCATACGTCAGCTCCTCAGGCTTTGCGAAGCAAAGCTGCTTCGAAAGCGTTACTTGGGCTTTGCGAAGCAAAGCTTGCTCCGCAAAGCGTTACATTCGGGCTCTGCGCCAAGCCATGCTTGATCCGCAAAGCATCTTAACCAAAGAACCTGCCAGACCTACTTATCGTTCAATGCAACAACGCCCGGGAGCGCTTTGCCTTCCATGAATTCAAGCGAAGCTCCGCCGCCGGTGGAGATGAAGTTCATTTTGTCGGCGAGGCCGAATTTCTCTGCTGCAGCTGCGGAATCGCCGCCGCCAATGACCGTATAAGCAGACGTTTCCGCGCAAGCGCGGGCAACGGCTTGGGTACCGTGGGAGAAAGGCTCGATTTCAAATACGCCCATCGGTCCGTTCCATACGACCAGCTTCGAGTTTTTAATGACATCCGCGTAGATTTCGCGGGTTTTCGGTCCGATATCAATGCCTTCCCAATCTGCCGGAATGCCATCAATATCCACGATATTGGTATTTGCGCTTGCGCTGAAATCATCAGAGATCACGATGTCCACCGGCAGCAGGAACTGCTTGCCGAGCTTCTTCGCTTTTTCGACAAACTCCTTCGTAAGCTCAAGCTTGGAGTCATCGCACAGCGATTGACCAATCTCATGGCCCTGCGCCTTGAAGAATGTATAGGACAAGCCGCCGCCGATAATGATATTATCTGCGATTTCGATCATTTTGTTGATAACGTCAATTTTGTCCTTAACCTTCGAGCCGCCGACAATTGCCGTGAACGGACGCTCAGGGTTCAGCAATGCCTTGCCGAGCACATCAAGCTCTCTCTCCATCAGCAGACCGGATACGGCCGGCAGAAAATGAGCAATGCCTTCGGTCGATGCATGGGCGCGGTGGGCGGCGCCGAATGCGTCGTTGACGAACAGGTCAGCCAATTCGGCAAGAGCTTTCGCAAGAGCCGGATCATTCTTCTCTTCGCCCGCTTCGAAGCGGACATTCTCAAGCAGCAGCACATCGCCGGCCTGCAGCCCGCTGATTTGAGCCTTCACGGCATCGCCGACAACCTCATCGGCTTTAAGTACCTTCTTGCCAAGCAGCTCGGAGAGACGAGCAGCCGCAGGCGTCAAACGCAGATCTTCCACAACTTGTCCTTGCGGACGGCCCAAATGGCTGGCCAGAATGATCTTTGCGCCATTTTCAATCAGATAGTTGATTGTCGGCAGCGTTTCGCGAATGCGCTTGTCGTCCGTGATTACACCGTTTTCCAGGGGTACATTGAAATCCACGCGCACAAACACGCGCTTGCCGGCTACCTCAACATCACGTACACTTTTTTTGTTCATCCCGTAACCCTCCTAAGTAACCTTTAAATCTTTCCCGTCCTCAAAACTCAGGGAACATGATAAAGGTTCTTAAATCTATGCAAAGCTCTCCAAATCCCTATCCATCCCGCAAAAAATGCCTCACTTACACAGTAGCGCAGGTTATCTATCTCTATTATTCCCCCAAAATGGGGGAGCAAGAACCTATATCAAAAATATGTTTCGTGTTTGCTCACATCTTTCACGCTGCTGCGCACTCGCGTTAAGCAGCTCTATCTTTCGGTTTAGTCTAGTCGCATAGGAGCGCCGCAGCAGAGCTGGGTCCCGGAACAACCCGTTAAGGGTTGTTCCATGGACGTAAAGCGGGCCAGCCGTAAACCGCCGCGAAGGAGCTGCCACAGGCAACTCCTTCGCGAATATGGGGTGTCCAGAGGGGAACCCTTGGGGTCCCCCTTTCCAAGGGGGATTTAGGGGGATAGTATCTTACAACCCTTTGGACGCAATATAAGCAGCGAGGTCAACTACACGGTTCGAGTAGCCCCACTCGTTATCGTACCAGGAAATGATTTTGACCATGTTGCCTTCAACAACCATCGTTGACAATGCATCGATTGTGGAAGAAGCAGGGTCGCCGTTGTAGTCGCTCGATACAAGCGGCTCTTCGGAATAGTTAAGGATGCCTTTCAGCTGTCCTTCGGAAGCTTCTTTAAGAGCACTGTTTACTTCTTCAACGGTGACATTGCTTTTTACTTCAACAACCAGATCGGTAAGGGAAACGTTTGGCGTTGGAACGCGCATAGACATACCGTTCAGTTTGCCTTTCAGTTCAGGCAGAACCAGGGAGATTGCTTTTGCAGCGCCGGTGGATGAAGGAATGATGTTCTCAGCGGCTGCGCGGGCGCGACGCAGGTCTTTATGCGGCACATCCAGAACGGATTGGTCGTTGGTGTAGGAGTGAACGGTCGTCATCATACCTTTGACGATTCCGAATTTTTCGTTGATAACCTTGGCAAAAGGTGCCAGGCAGTTCGTTGTACAAGAAGCGTTGGAGATAACAGTGTGTGCGGAAGGATCGTATTTATCTTCGTTAACACCCATAACGATCGTGATATCTTCGTTCGTAGCAGGTGCCGAGATGATAACTTTTTTCGCTCCGCCTTTAAGGTGAAGCTCGGCTTTTTCCTTAGCTGTGAAGATACCTGTGGATTCTACAACGATTTCAGCGCCTACAGAAGCCCACGGCAGGTTCTCGGGGTTGCGCTCTGCAAATACTTTGATTTCGCGTCCGTTAACGATCAGGGCGCCTTCTTTTGCTTCAACTTTTGCGTCAAGCGTACCATGAGTCGTGTCATATTTAAGCAGATGAGCCAGTGTATTCGTGTCTGTCAAATCGTTCACAGCCACCACTTGAATTTCCGGGTTGTTCAGAGCAGCACGGAAAACGTTACGACCAATACGACCAAATCCGTTAATACCTACATTTACCATTGTTGTTTCCTCCTAGGTTTGATTTTAATTTATATCTTAAGACGTCTGCTTCAGCAGCCGGTCAGCCGCCTGCAACCGTCAAGATCTCGCTTATATGTGTTTGCTTTACTGCTGTTCTTCATCAAGCATTGCTACAATAACCAGGGCCGCAGCTTCATCCGTCACGAGAATATCATCATGCCCGAATCGCATCACAGCGGCGATCGCCTCGCCCTTGCTGCTTCCGCCCGCAATGGCTATTACCACTTCCGTCTCCATAATATCCTCCAGGCGCAGTCCCGCCGTCGGCATCTTATGAACAACCGCGCCAACACGGTCAAAATAATACCCAAAGGATTCGGCAAGCGCGCCTTCAGTAGTCATGGCTGCAATAACTTCCTCATTAACCCGTCTTCGCCGTGCCATGACCATAGCGTCTCCGATGCCGTGGATGACAATGCGGGCGCTGCGGATCACATCGACAATCTCGCGAATATTCGGTTCCTGCATGAGTGTCAGATAGGCTTCCTCACCCAAATGATCGGGTACATGCAGCAGTCTGTACTGGGCTCCTGTACGTTTGGCCATTGTGGAAGCAATCGTGTTCGCCTGATAATCCAGACTCTCGCCCAATCCTCCGCGCGCCGGTACGAACCAGTTTCCCTTCAAAGGTGTCTGAGTGGTTAATTGATTGGCCACCGAAGCGAGCGTCGAACCGCCGGTTACAGCGACGACATCGTCCTTGTTCATCATCTTGCGGAGTGCGGCGCATCCGGCCTTCCCAAGCTCGCGCTTGGTATGCACAGAGGAATCCGAGTCACCCGGGACAATCCACACATGCTTGAGTCCAAAATACTTGCGAAGCCGCTGCTCCAGCTCCGTGAGGCCGAACATCTCCTTATAGAAGGGCTCCATATCCTCCAGAAGCCGTCTTCCGGAATCGCTGATGCGCATGCCTGCCGTTTCGACGTGAAGCAGGCCCTGCTCCTTCAGAAAGTCCGTCTCGGCTCTCAGCACACGTTCCGACAAATCCAGCGATGCGGCAAGCGTCCGCCGGCCAATCATGTCGGATAACATCACCTGCCTGAGAATGAGATATCTTTTTTTCATGACGGCAAGCAGATCCGGCAGCAGCTGCTGCTGAATTTCGATGAGAGATTGCATCTTTCAACATCAACTCCAGTTGCGCCGAATTCGGTATCCGGTTCTCGTGGACATTTTTCGTCCCGCATGATCATTTTAAGTCCCACCGTTATTGTACTCCAAAAATTTATGAGGGGCAAGTCAGGTTTAACGGAAGAAACCGCTTTCCGTCACGATTTACACAAATTTATCTTTGCATAAGCCCTTGCTTTTCTTCCAGCAATCACATATACTTATTTTCGCTATCACATTTGCGCCCGTGGTCCAATGGATATGACGTAGGCCTCCGGAGCCTGAGATCGAGGTTCGATTCCTCGCGGGCGCGCCATAAATAACACATCTGCCGGCATCTGCCGGTTTTTTAATACCACTAATTTGACCATCTTTGACTTTTAAAAAACAATGGTTTATGATGTGGATATACAGCTGATCTAACAAGCCGATGTTTTGGATACGGGCCGTGTGTCCGCGAAAAAGCTAATACAGCAGAAGAGCAGCGCATAACACTTATTAGGAGGGAATTACTTTGGAAATGAACTTTGTACCTATGGTTATTGAGCAGAGCAACCGCGGCGAGCGCGCTTACGATATATACTCCCGCTTGCTGAAAGACCGCATTATTTTCCTTGGCACTCCTGTGAATGACATTGTCGCTAATTCCATCATCGCACAGCTGCTGTTCCTGGCTGCGGATGATCCTGAGAAGGATATCTCGCTTTACATCAATAGTCCTGGCGGCTCGGTCTCTGCAGGTCTGGCTATCTTTGATACCATGCAGTTCATCAAACCAAGCGTATCCACCATATGTGTTGGTATGGCTGCTTCCATGGGCGCTTTCCTGCTTGCTGCCGGCGAAAAAGGCAAAAGACATGCGCTGCCCAACAGCGAAGTCATGATTCACCAGCCGCTGGGCGGAGCGCAAGGACAAGCGAGCGATATTGAAATCCGCGCCAAGCATATCTTGAAAACCCGCGATACCTTGAACAAAATCCTGGCCGAGCGTACAGGTCAGCCGCTTGAGAAAATCGAGCGCGACACCGATCGCGATTATTTCATGTCTGCTGCCGATGCACAGGCTTACGGTCTGGTCGATAAAGTTATTGAGAAGCTGTAAGGTTTCCTAAATCCGATACCGCTATTCCGGTTATTCCCTTATATAACGAAAGAGAAGAGTGCCGATCCAGAAAATGGACCTGCACTCTTTCTTTATCCTTAGGCATAGCTTTATTATCACAGTATTTGACCAATGTCAAGAAAAATTCGGCGCGTTGAATTGGTAACGACTCCATTAATTTTTCATGTTAATATGTACTAAATGATTCCAGATTCACCGACACTTAGGCTGTTATTGAAATCTAACAAACGGAGTTGCACACGCATGAAACTATCAAATCCTTTCGCAAGCGTGCGAAATTTCATCCGTCCCAGTGAACCTGGTTACATTTACAACCATTTCACGCCAGCATTTGATCGTTCCTTTGATCAATCTGTTACCCTACATGAAAATCGCAAATCTTATTTGCCGATGCAGGATAAATCCCTTCTTTTACGACCGCTCAGCGACGTACATTTGATCGAAGTCTATCAAGAAGCCAAAGCGATGCGGCTCTCGGAAGAGTTTATTTCTTTAATCGAGCAAGCCATCGAGCAGCGTGGTTTATCCGAGTCTGATTAGGCTCGCTCGTCCTACCTGACTAACGCTCTCAACCCAGCGTCGTGCCGCTATCCTTTAGGATGGCGGCACGACGCTTTCTATCCATTTCACAAAGAAAAAGCGGAGCCGCTTGGAAATCCAAGCACTCCGCTTCTTTTTATCCCTGCCCATGGTGCGATTGTTATTCCATTTCGTAAGAGACCTGTACATTAGCAGACAGCGTAATTTCGCCGGTCTGTATCGTTGTGGAAGCACTATCCGCCGCGGCCTGAGGAACAGCTGACATCAAGCCTTTGTTGTACACGGGAATGCTGCCTGAGCTGGATTGTGATATATTAACGGCTGCCTTCAATTGTTTGCCTGCTGCTTTGGCTAATGTCTCGGCTTTGGCCTTTGCGTTGGCCATTGCCTTCTCCAATGCCTGAAGCTCGTATTGATCCTGCTTCTCCGTATCAAATTGCACGCCATCCATCCGGTTCGCGCCTGCAGCCGAAAGGTTATCCAGCAGTTGACCGATATTAATCAAGTCTCTTGTAGTGATTTGGATGCTGTGGGTAGCCACATAACCGGTAACTTTGTTCGTGCCGTCTTTTTCGTTATACGTATACTGCGGCTGGACATTAAAGTTCGTCGTCTTTACGTCCTTCTCGGCCAACTTGCTTTTTTCGAATAGAACGGTCTGAAGAGCGGCAAACTTCGTCGCATTGCTTGCTTGCGCTTCCTTGGCTGTCGCTGCCCGAGTTTCCACGCCTACATTGACGTAAGCCACATCTGGCGCCGCTTGCAGCTCCCCTTGCCCGCTAACGGTGATAATCCCCTTCTGCACCTCTCCAGCCTCCCCGGCAGCATATACGTCGCCTTTGCCTCCGTTTGCCCCGATGACAGCTCCAATTCCTACAGCGACAGCGAGCGCAGCCGTTAATACCCACTTCGAGCGGCCTCTTGGTTTTGCCATCCGATTCGTTTCTGTCCCGGTCTGAGTTTGTTCGGTCTTCTTCTCAACCATTACAATCATCCCCTTTGCATAAAAATTGGTTACATTTTCTATAACGTCATAGTCGGCCGGGATGTTGCAGTTATCTGTATCCACAGCCTTTTTGACACAGAAAAAAGCCCCATCCTGGGACTTCTCTGCTTCGAAAGAACTTCTATTGCCTCAACTGGAGGCACCAGTTCATTTCTTATTGTTTATTGGTTCTCCAGCTCTTCTTTGCTGACCAAATTGACTAAAGCGGTTACAGCTTGGTCGGCATCCGAACCTTCCGCGCTAATGGTTACTTCCGTCCCCGAGCTGATCGCAAGACTCATAATCCCCATAATCGATTTCGCGTTCACTTTTTTTTCGTCTTTCTCGACGAACACCTCGGAAGAAAACTTGTTCGCTTCCTGAACAAAAAGTGCGGCCGGTCTTGCATGAAGACCTGTCTTCAGTCGAACGACAACCGGATGCCTTGTCATGGAAACCTTACCCCCTAAACTTAATTCAATCGTGCGATTGAGATTGCAAACGTCATTTTATTCTCCATTATACCACTTTTGCTGCAACTTAACTAGCCTTATGCTACCCGTTCCTTAATTTTTCCGCAAGTTCGTCGAGTTTTCTCAATCTATGGTTCACGCCTGACTTGCTGACCTTCCCTTTGAGGATCTCGCCGACTTCCTTTAAATTGATATCCGGATGCATGAGGCGCACCTCTGCCACTTCCCGCAGCTTCTCGGGCAGATTCTCGAGGCCCATTTCCCTTTGGAGCAGTTTAATATTGTCAATTTGCCTGACAGCAGCACCGATCGTTTTATTAAGATTCGCTGTTTCGCAATTAACAATACGGTTCACCGAATTGCGCATATCGCGCATAATCCGGACATCCTCGAACTTGAACAGCGCCTGATGGGCACCAATGATGTTCAGAAGCTCGATGATCTTCTCGCCTTCCTTCATGTAGAAAATGAACCCTTTTTTACGCTCGATGCAGCGGGCGTTCAAGTCGAACTTGTTCGCCAAATCCACCAGCGCCTTGCAGTGTTCCTCGTACATGACGGCAATTTCCAGGTGATATGAAGAACCTTCCGGGTTATTGACCGAACCTCCGGCCAGAAAAGCCCCTCGCAGGTAGGAACGCTTGCAGCAGGACTTGCGGAGCATTTCTTTGTCAATCCCCTGATTAAACATAAACCCTTCGGAAACAATACGCAAATCGCTCAGGATTTCCTGAACCTTGGCCGGTATGCGGACAATATACACATTGTTCTTCTTGAGTCTCATTTTCTTGCGGACAAGCAGCTCTGTATGGACATCGAACTGCTTTTTGATAAGAGTATATATCCGTCTGGCAATGGCTGCATTTTCGGTAGAGATATCGAGAATGACTTTGCGGCTGGATACCGACACAGATCCGTTCATCCGAATGAGGGCAGACAATTCCGCTCGCTCACAGCAGGGCTCCGACTCTATAAGGGTTAGTTCTTTTTTCGTTTGGGCCGCAAATGACATCGTTCTCTCACCTCTTTCGTTCCATCCAGTTTTCCACCAGCTGATAAATATGATGGCTTAACTGTACTGCATCGTGACGCAAATAGGTGCGAAACAGCACAAGCCGGTCGGCGATGACTTTATACCCGCGGCGTTTCACTTCATCCAGATCCAGATGTACGGCCTTGGCCCCAAGCTCCGCGTATTTCAGCTGCACCTGAGGTGGGATTTCACCATTATTCACGATAACATAGTCAAACAGATGATGCCCGACATGGGCATGAACGGCCGCCAAATGATCGCTGACCGAGTAACCGTCCGTCTCTCCAGGCTGAGTCATGACATTGCATACAAACATTTTGATCGCGTCCGAGTCCATAATGCTCTGTGCCAGCTTGGGAACCAGCAGATTCGGGATAATGCTGGTGTACAAGCTTCCCGGACCGATCAGGATGGCATCGGCGTCCTGAATCGCTTCAACCGCTTCCTTCAGGGGCTCCACATCAGCAGGCTCGATGAACACCCGTTTGATTGGCTGTCCCGCCTTAGGGATATTCGACTCCCCGGTCACGATCGTGCCGTCCGCCAATTCCGCGTGCAGCACGATCGCCTGCCCGGCCGCCGGCAGAACGCGTCCGCGAACCGCAAGTACCCGGCTCAGTTCTCGAACAGCGGATACAAAGTCACCTGCGATGTCGGTCATCGCGGCCAGCATCAGATTGCCAAGGCTATGGCCGGCAAGGCCAGTACCATTGCTGAAGCGGTATTTGAGCAAATCAGACAGCAGCGGCTCCACATCAGCCAAGGCAATAAGCACACTCCGGATATCGCCGGGCGGCGGCATTTGCAGCTCGCTGCGCAGAATGCCCGAACTCCCGCCATCGTCGGCAACCGTTACGATAGCTGTAATATCGAGCGGCTTCTCTTTGAGTCCCCGCAGCATTACAGATAGTCCCGTGCCGCCGCCGATAACAACGATACGGGGCAGTCGTTTTTTGTTGGCTTGTTCAGTCATGGCCCACCTCAGTGCCGATCACGATCAGCATCCCGATGGCTGACCCGAATCAGCTCTGTATCGCTGCTGCCCAGCGTACGGCCCAAATATTCAGCAAGAGCCACGGAACGATGCTTGCCGCCTGTACAGCCGATCCCAATGACAACCTGACTTTTGCCCTCTTTGCGGTAAAGCGGAATCAGAAACTGCAGCATATCCAGCAGCTTGGCAAGAAAGGTCTGCGTCTCCGGCCATTTCATGACATATTCATAAACCTCGGGATCCTGCCCCGTGTTGGGCCGCAGATGCTCCACGTAATGCGGATTCGGCAGGAAACGGACATCGAAGATCAAATCCGCATCAATCGGAATGCCGTATTTGAAGCCGAACGAAGTAATATTAATGGATATTATGCTCAGATCGGCATTGGCAAACCGGGACATGATTCTTTCCTTGAGCTGGGCCGGCTTCAGATTGCTCGTATCAATGACCTGTGTCGCCCAGCCCTTCAAATCCTCCAGCATTCTGCGCTCCAGCTTGATGCCTTCCAGCGGGAGGCCTTCTGGAGCGAGAGGATGGCGCCGCCGGCTTTCCTTATATCGCTGTACAAGCACACTATCGGTAGCATCCAGGAACAAAATTTCATAGCCGATTGTAAAATGGTCCTTCACATAGCTTAGTGATTCCGATAATGCCGTAAAGAACTCGCGTCCCCGCAGGTCGATAACAAGCGCCACTTTACCTATTTTGCCATTAGATTGCTCAATTAACTCGGCAAACTTCGGAATCAGAACCGGCGGCAAATTATCGACACAGAAATAGCCGAGATCCTCCAGGCTCTGCACTGCAATCGTCTTTCCGGCCCCGGACATGCCCGTGATGATGACCAGCTTTGCCATCGCTGTTCCCGCATCCATCGCTTATTCCTCCCAATCACTGCAACCTTTAATCGCAGTTTTTCGCGATTCGGTTGTCAGTACCACTGCAACCGTTAATCGCAGTTTTTCGCGATTCGGTTGTCAGTATCACTGCAACCGTTAATCGCAGTTTTTCGCGATTCGGTTGTCAGTACCACTGCAACCGTTAATCGCAGTTTTTTGCGATTCGGTTGTCAGCACCACTGCAACCGTTAATCGCAGTTTTTTGCGATTCGGTTGTCAGCAACCCTGCCAACCTTTAACTCCAAGTTCAGGTATATTAACGTGCGTCTACTCAATCCCATATTACACAACGGGCACGATATTTATTCGGTCAGTTTGGAAGCTTTTAAGAACGAATGATCAAACCGGCAGCCCCTACGACTCCGGCATTGTTGCCAAGGATAGCCGGCAGGATTTCGACACCCTCCTGGGCCATCTCCGGTGTCAATTTGCTGAACACTTCCCGAATCTGTTCGAACAGGAATTCGCCCGCTTTAGACACTCCGCCGCCAATAATGAAACGCTGAGGATTCAGAATGACTGCAACGGCAGCCATGGATTTACCTAAATAGAATGCGGCACGATTAACGATCCGGATCGCCACTTCATCGCCTGCTTTCGCAGCATCCAGCACATCCTTCGCCATAATGTCCGGTACAAAGGATAATGATGTACGGTCTCCACGTTCTACAGCATCCTTGGCCATTCGAATAATGCCAGTTGCTGAGGATACGGTCTCCAGACAGCCCATTTTGCCGCAGTTGCATTGAATGGCTTCCAGATCGGGCACCACAGACATATGGCCAAGCTCCCCGGCCATTCCGCGGAAGCCTTCGACGATTTTACCGTTAATGATGACCCCGCCGCCAACACCGGTTCCCAGCGTGTAACATACGCAATCGGATATCCCGCGTCCTGCGCCGGCCCATGCTTCGCCAAGCGCCGCAACATTCGCATCATTATTAACGAGGACCTTGGTTTGCAGCTTTTCTTCCAGGATTTCCTTCAGAGGCACATTATTAAAATAAAGATTTACCGATAATTTCACGATTCCTTTGGGTATATCCAGGAAACCGGCGATACCAACGCCCACGCCTTCAACCTGATCCCAGCTGAATGGGGATTGCTCTACGATTAAACGGGCGTAATCCGCAATATTTTGACATACAATATCCGAGCCGTTCTCAACACCTGTCGGCCCTTCATACGTATGGAGAAGCTCGCCTTCACTACTGCAAATTCCTAATTTAATCGTAGTTCCGCCGATATCAACGCCAATTACAATCTTCTCAGACATGAATAGGACACCTCAATAATATAGGGATGGGGGGCTTCTGTGTTCAACTATAAGCGAACGTTACCAACTGGTCAAGCATCTGGAAAACGTTGAAAAGCCTAAAGATAGCCCCCTGCTTGCCGGAGGCACTCACCTCGGAAGCCTTACATGAAGCGACGCCGTCCATGCTGGGTGGACAGCGTCTTTTTATCATCATATTGCATCAGGATCTGTCTGATGAACTTTTTTTTGCAGAGTCGATTAATCCTGATTAAGGATTTCGCTCCAGTCATGAACAGCGTGACCCTCAACGAATTTCTCGCAATCCAGAGCAGCCATACAACCGCTCCCTGCTGCTGTAATCGCCTGGCGGTACTTATGATCCTGCACATCACCGCAAGCGAATATACCCGGTATATTGGTCTCTGAGGTTCCCGGCTTCACAATCAGATAGCCGGTTTCGTCGGTTTCCAATTGCCCCCCAAGAAACTTGGTGTTCGGCGTATGGCCGATAGCGACAAAAATACCATCCGTTTCAATAATTTCTTCGGCGCCCGTTTCATTATTGCGCACTTTCAAGCCGGTTACGCTGTGCTCGCCAGCCACTACCTCAAGAGGAGTACGGTTCAGAGACCACTTGATTTTGCTGTTCTCGCGAGCGCGGTCCTGCATGATTTTGGATGCGCGCATTTCCTCACGGCGGTGAACGAGTACGACCTCGGAAGCGAATTTGGTCAGGAAGCTCGCTTCCTCCATTGCGGAATCGCCGCCGCCGACCACGATTATTTTTTTGCCGCGGAAGAAAAATCCGTCGCAGGTAGCGCAGGTGCTGACACCGCGTCCGACATTTTCCCGTTCATTGGGAATGCCCAGATATTTGGCCGATGCTCCAGTCGAGATAATAAGCGATTCAGCCTGCAGCTCGCCTTGACCTTCAACCTGGATCGTGAACGGACGTTTGGACATATCAACCGAGTTTACCCAGCCTGTGCGGAACTCCGCTCCGAACCGCTCTGCCTGCTTGCGCATATTGGCCATTAAGTCCGGTCCCATGATTCCGTCAGGGAAACCGGGGAAGTTCTCCACATCTGTGGTGGTTGTCAGCTGTCCGCCAGGCTCCGGCCCTTCAATGACAAGGGGGTTCATGTTGGCGCGGGCCAGATAGATGGCTGCCGTCAGTCCGGCAGGTCCTGTTCCGATAATGATTGATTTATACATACAAAATTCCTCCTTCACATTCGCATGTTCTTATTCTTGGTGATCTGCAGTTAAAGCGGGAAAAATCATTTTCATTTTTTCCTTGATACCGCATACTTCATCAATGCGTTTGGCGCATTTGCTTACGGTCGCAATGGACGTTCCATAACGCTGGGAAACCTCATGGTACGAAATCGCCCGCCGGTGCATTTTGGCAGTTAAATATTCCAATGCGGCTGCCCAGCCCTCGACCTTGCCGAGCTTGGGCACGTCCGGATAAACGCGTGACAGAAATTCAATCCAGAGTGTCAGCAGATCATGCTGCTGCACCAGATCATAGTGCTTTTTCATACGGACAAGCGCAGCTTCAAGCACAGCCTGCCACTTATCCTCCCAGACCGGAAGACGGGAAGGCATGCGGCTGTGTTCAATAACCGTATCTTCCCCTTCCAGTATCGCATGGAGGGAATCATGGACGCCAATGGACCGAAGTACAAAGATCGCGATTCTTTTCAGATAATCCTCTTCCTGCGGCTCTATTATAAATTCACGCAGCGCATCTTTAACCTCATTGTCTGCAATTAAACCAAGCGCCTGAATGACTTGAAGCTTCGTATGCCGATCACCGTGGCGCAGCGCCCAGAAGAATGAGGACCGTACGAGCGGATCCCGCTTCAGATGATCAGGAATTGCGTCGGTTGACTTCTCCCAGAGCTTGAACTGCTCCTCGAAAGGCAGGTGATAATGGTAGTTGATGGGGGCAGGATGCTTCCCTGCACGCACACTGGCAAGCTGCTCCAGATAATAGCCGGGAACATTGGATGTCGGATCCATTTTGCCAGCCTGCAGCCACAAACGCTCTGCCTCAGCGAATCTGCCTATATTGCTTGAGGCAACAGCCGTGTAATGATACAAGCAGGCATCCGATTGCAGCGAGCTGTCCTTGAGCAGCCTCGTGAAATGCCGATAGGCTTCCCCATGCTCGCCAAGTATGCCCATCGTTGTCGCCAGTTTAAACACATGCTCTTCATGAAAAGGCACCGTCTTGCCCAGCAGCTCGACGAGAGGCTTCAATTGAACCTGATCGTTGGAATGCTGATAAAAAATCGCCAGATTGCACAGCGCATGCAGATTGCCCGGCTCAATTTCCAGAACGTCTCCGATCGTCGCAAGCGCCTTGTCGAACAACCCCATATAATAGTAAGCCAACGCCAGATTGTTGCGTGCAGCCAGAAAGTTCGCGTTCTTCTCCACGATGCTCTCTAGCAGCCTCACCGCTTCTACAAACTTGCCTTCCTCCAGTAGCGAGCGTGCCTGATCATGCTCGTAGACACCCTCTCGCGCCTTGATAAAGGCAAGCTTGGTGGGCCGCTCCAGCTCATAATGAAGCAGCTCCATCATCTCTTCGGATTCTTCGAGGAACTGTCCTTCCTCGTCCCCTTCCAGATAACGGACCAGCGCTTCCTCTGCCGCTTCATACATCTCCATATTGGCAAAATTATTCGCCATATAAAAATGGCATTCCGTCATTTCGGGATCCATCTCCTCCACGATCATACGGAGGATATCGTTAGACCCTTCATAATTGCCCATTTCAGACAAAATGCCAGCCATATTGCAATGGTTAACCGGATTATCCGGTTCGTATTCGACCGCACGCCGGAAATACTTCAGTGCCTTGTCATAATGATAACGATCCAGCGAGCGTACAGCTCGCTCGAAGAAGAACGTAGCATCCCATTGAATCGGTATAACTTTCGTTTTGTTATTCACGGCCGCACGTTTCTTTTCTTTCATCCGCAAGGCACCTCCCCGGTACTTCAAAGTTTCTACGATTATACCATAGCGCGGCCTATCCATACACGAAAGAAATGTGGCAAAATCGCGGACTGCCCGCACTGACAACTAACCGCTTCCAATAAAAGGGCGATTAATAGGAGTGGGGAGCACACGCGATTCAGGGGTAGGTGCTGCCGGATAAGGCAGTCATATATAGAGCAATTTGCGATCAGCCAGAAGAAAGAGCTCTTCTATTATCCCGCAAAAAGCGCTGTTTGCCAAAAGCTACACGCCCGCGTTTTTGAACAAGGTGCTGATCGAGCCGCCTTGCGTAATGATACGGGTTGCTTCTGCAAGCATTGGCGCAACCGACAGCAATGTGAACCGGTCGGAGCGATTGTCAGGCAGAGCGATGGAATCCGTCACGATGACTTCTTTAATATTGGGATGATCCAATCTCTGGAGGGCAGGCCCGGAGAATAACGGATGCGTAGCGCATACGTATACATCTTCTGCACCGCGTTCCTTGAGGCTTTCCACAACATTGACGATCGTCGTTCCGGTATCAATCAAATCCTCAATAATAATCGGCGTCTGACCTTCAACATCCCCGATAACATGGGTAATGATGGATTCATTATGCGTGGGACGTTTCTTGATCATAATCGCAAAAGGCGAATCCAGATAATTAGCCAGCTTCTCAGCGGTGGAGGCCCGTCCGGCATCAGGCGATACGACAACCGGATTCTTGATATCCTTGCCCTTCAGATAGTCACTGATCAGGTCAAGCGCAGTCAGATGGTCAACCGGGATATTGAAGAAGCCCTGGATGGCCGGCGCATGCAGATCGATGGTGATAACGCGATTGGCCCCGACGGTCGTCAAAACATCCGCAAGCATTTTGGCCGAAATCGGTTCACGCGGTGCGGCTTTCCGCTCCTGGCGCGCATAACCGTAATAAGGCACGATGATGTTGACGGTTCGCGCGGAAGCGCGTTTGGCAGCATCGATCATGACAAGCAATTCGACAAAATGATCATTGATAGGATGAGAAAAAGACTGCACGATGAAGACGTCGCAATTGCGGATCGTTTCTTCATAATGGACATAGATCTCGCCGCTTTTGAAACGGGACAATTTGACTTTACCGAGGTGCAGACCAAGCTCCTCGCTGATCCGTTCGGTAAGCTTCGGGTTCGAGGAACCCGAGAAAATACGCAGCTTGTCGCTAAACATGATACCCTCCTGAGCGATTAAACTACTGAATTTGCATCTGCCTGATGCATCATTCATTCATACGTTTCTGTAGTTCGACAAGTTTCATTATACATGGAAACGGCAATAATTCAAAAACAAGAAGAAACTTCCCGCCGTTTTGTTGCGGCGGATTAGTTTCTTCCCTCAGACCTTATAGATATTAATTTCTTATATTTGGATCATATGCCTTTTTCGGCCATCAAAGGTCGCTAATTGCGTAATCCCGCACTCTTTCAACAACGCCCGCGCATCGTCCAAATATTGGCCAAGCCGCTCCGGTTGATGGGCATCGGAGCCAAGCGTAATGGGGATCCCCAAATCGCGAGCCCGCTCAAGCATCCGGCGGCTCGGAAACATCTCTTGAGCAGGTGTCCGAAGACCAGAAGCATTCAGCTCAAGCGCGCCATCATAGCGCTTAACGGCCTCCAAAGCAGCATCCTCAAGATGAGTGACACTGCTATCCGGCTGATAGCCGAAGCGCTTGATAACATCGATATGCCCGATATAGTCATACAGCCTGGAGGCCGCGGCTTTTCCGATTGCGTCATAATACTGCTCGTATACGGCAAGGCGGTCACGGCCTTCCCAGCCTTGTGTCTGGCGGAAATCGGTAATATCCCAAGTGCCCAGAAAGTGGACCGAGCCAATCACATAATCCCATGGATAGGCAGTCGTTATGGCTTCAATCTGTTCTTCCCAGCCTTCGATATAGTCGCCTTCGAGACCGATGCGAAGATCAATTTGACCTTTATATTTGGATTTCAGCTCGAAGCATTCCTCCACATAACGCGGCAGCTCATCCATCGGCATCGCCATCTCCGGCAAATAGGTCGCCGGGTCGACGTGAATTAACGGCATGTGGTCGGAAAGCCCAAGCTGGTCCAGCCCGATCTCGATCCCCTTGCGCACGTATTCCTCCAGCGTACCGACGGCATGTCCGCATCTTTCATGGTGGGTATGGTAGTCAATCCGCATAAAGAGGTTCACCGCCTTCTTTAGTCTTGAATGCTGCAGCCGCCCGCCTAGAAAAATGTTACGAGGATTGCTTCGATTTATTGTGACGGTGCCCCAGCTCTCTCATAACATCATCCAGCGGCATGCCGCGTTCGCGCAGCAGCACCATCAAGTGAAATATAAGATCGCTGGTCTCACAGCGCAGCTCGTCATTATCTTTATTTTTGGCCGCGATGATCACTTCCGCCGTTTCCTCGCCGACCTTCTTCAGAATCTTGTCGACGCCCTTCTCGAACAGATAAGTCGTATAGGCCCCTTCCGGACGCTCCGCGTAACGCTGAGCAATAACGGCCTCCAGCTGGTTCAGCATGGCAAAACGGTCACCGGTCGGTTCCACTTCGATTGCGTCAGCCCCGGAAATTCCCTCCACTTCATTATAGAAGCAGCTGTAACGGCCGGTATGGCAAGCCACGCCTTTTTGTTCCACTCGGACAAGAAGCGTATCGCCGTCACAATCGTAATGCATCGAGACAATGCGCTGGGTATGCCCGCTCGTTGCCCCTTTGTGCCAGAGCTCACCGCGTGAGCGGCTCCAGAACCAGGTTTCTCCCGACTCCGCTGTTTTTGCCAGCGATTCCCGGTTCATGTAGGCCATCATCAGCACTTCCTTGCTGATGGCATCCTGTATGATTGCCGGCACCAGGCCGTCATCATTCCACTTGATTTGTTCCGCTGCCGCCTCTATTCCCTTATTGCTGCTGCTCATCGAACTTCGACTCCTTTTTGCCGCAAATCATCCTTCACATCGCGGATCGTCATCTCTTTGTAATGAAAAATAGTCGCCGCCAGCCCAGCATCGGCGTGTCCCTGCTCAAACACATCATAGAAATGCTCCACCCGGCCTGCGCCCCCGGAGGCGATGATCGGAATGCCCAGCGTATCTGACACGGCCTGCGTCAGCTTAAGGTCAAATCCATCCTTCGTGCCGTCCGCATCCATACTCGTCAGAAGAATTTCTCCCGCGCCGAGCAGCTCAACCTCCTTCGCCCAGGCCAAAGCCTTCATCCCGGTTGCATTTCGTCCGCCATGCGTATAGACTTCCCATTCTCCCCATTCCGGATTGAATTTCGCATCTATTGCTACAACAATGCATTGAGAACCGAATTTACGCGCACCATCCTTGACGAGGGCGGGGTTTTTGACAGCCGCAGTATTAATGCCAATTTTATCAGCTCCTGCGCGAAGCAGACGTTTCATATCGTCGACATGGGCAATTCCGCCGCCAACCGTGAATGGAATGGTAATTTCACCGGCTGTTCGCTTGACCACTTCCACCATCGTGGCCCTTCCTTCATAAGAGGCCGAGATATCGAGAAATATCAGCTCGTCGGCTCCCTCTTTATCGTAGGTCGCCGCAAGCTCTACAGGATCCCCAGCATCGCGCAAATTGACGAAATTGACCCCCTTAACTACCCTGCCATCCTTCACGTCCAAGCAGGGGATAATCCGTTTAGCCAACATACGCCATCCCCCTTTATGTGTACCGATTTGAACTATCGCCGATTAAGCCACCATTAAGCTCGCATTCATTATAATTACACTTCTTGACAGCAAGCTTTTATATTTTTCCCCTCCGGCAAGAAAGTTCAGAACCCGAACTTCCGCTCCTATAAAGCCTGCCGGCTCCATGAATCCATCCGCTATAACCGTTATTGGCGGACCACCTGACGGGACGCAGTCAACGCAAGAAAATTACCCAGCAGCTGCATGCCCAGATCGCCGCTCTTCTCCGGGTGGAACTGCATTCCGTACACATTGTCGCGTCCCACAATGGCGGTCACCGGCTGATGATAATCAGTCGTGGCTAGCAGATCCTCCGCCTGCACTGGTCTGACATGAAAGGAATGCACGAAGTAGACATGTCCCTCCTCCAACCCGCCGAGCAGCGGACTCTCTCGATGAAACGTCAGCTTGTTCCAGCCCATATGCGGAACCTTATAGTCCCCCTGAAAACGAACGACCTTCCCAGGCAACAAGCCGAGCCCTTGATGCTGGCCGTACTCTTCGCTTTCGGTGAACAAGAGCTGCATGCCCAGGCAAATACCTAGCAGAGGCTTGCCTGAAGTCGCATAGAACTTGACGACATCCTCAAGCTTCGTATTCTGCAAATTCTGCATGGCATCGCCAAAAGCCCCGACGCCCGGCAAAATCGCACCATCCGCCTCCATTATCTCTTTCATGTCCGCCGTGACCAGCACCTCATAGCCAAGACGCTCCACCGCTTTGCTGACGCTGTGCAAATTGCCCATGCCGTAATCGATGACAGCAATCATCTACAGCACTCCTTTCGTTGAAGGGACTCCTTGCACCCGTGGATCAATGCTTGTTGCTTCATCAAGCGCACGGCCGAGCGCCTTGAAAACAGCTTCAATCATATGGTGGGTATTCACGCCGTAATGAGCAATAACATGCAGGGTCATCCTCGCTTCAAGGGCCAGCTTCCACAGAAACTCATGGACCAGCTCCACCTGAAAACTCCCGACCTGGGCGGAAGGATACTGAGCCCGATATTCAAAATGCGGACGGTTGCTCAGATCAATGACCACCTGCGCCAACGCTTCGTCCATAGGAACGAAAACAGAGGCGTAACGCTTGATGCCGCGTTTATCGCCCAATGCTTCGTGAATGGTTTGGCCAAGACATATGCCGATGTCCTCCACCGTATGATGATCATCAATATCGACATCGCCGCGCGCCTCGACATTCAAATCAAAGTGGCCATGCTTCGTAAACAGATCCAGCATATGATTCAGAAACGGCACATCCGTTTCGATCTTTGCCTGTCCGCTGCCATCAACAGCAAACGCCAGCTTAATATCCGTTTCGTTCGTTTTCCGCGCCACATCGGCTGCGCGAATGACATGATCCGCCATAAGAGATGCCCTTCTTTCGCTCTCGAGGATAATAATTACATAGATACTTTACTTGCCTATATACCTAATACCACAGCTGCTTATTCCCGTTCCTGCTCCAGACGGATCTCAATGGCTCTGGCATGCGCTTCCAGACCTTCATGCCGCGCAAGCGTCATAATTTTATCCGCATTGGCCAGCAGCGCGTCCTTACTGTAATAAATCAGGCTCGACTTCTTGACAAAATCGTCGACGTTCACAGGCGATGAGAATCTTGCCGTCCCGTTGGTGGGCAGAATATGATTCGGTCCCGCAAAATAATCCCCGACCGGCTCCGAGCTGTAGGGGCCAAGGAAAATCGCCCCGGCATTCTCGATGCGGCCAAGCAGCGCCATCGGCTCCGCCACCATAATCTCCAAATGCTCCGGCGCCATCCGGTTGATTACCGCAATTGCTTCTGCGATAGAGTCCGCCAGCAGCACCGCCCCGTGGCTGTCGATTGATTGGCGGGCAATGCTTTGCCGAGGCAGGCTTGCCAGTTGGCGCTCAACCTCTGCGGAAACAGCCTCTGCCAGTGTCTTGGAGGTCGTGACCAGAATGGCGGATGCCATCTCATCATGCTCGGCCTGCGAGAGCAGGTCGGCTGCCACATAAGCAGGGTTAGCCGTATCATCGGCCAATACAACGATCTCGCTGGGTCCGGCGATGCTGTCGATATCTACAGCGCCGAAGACGGCCCGCTTGGCCAGTGCCACATAGATATTGCCTGGCCCGCATATTTTGTCCACAGGCTGAATACTTGCCGTTCCGTAAGCAAGCGCGGCTATGGCCTGCGCCCCGCCGACGCGGTACATTTCCTTGACGCCAGCCTCGGCAGCCGCTACCAGAATATAAGGATCGATGCCCGATTTTCCGCCGGTTGCCGGGGGCGTCACCATCACAATCTCCGGTACGCCAGCCACCTGAGCGGGTATGACATTCATAAGCACGGAGGAAGGATATGCTGCCTTCCCGCCAGGGACATAAACCCCTACCCGCCGCAGCGGACGCAGGAGCTGTCCCAGCATCGTCCCATCGGGCTGCACATCCATCCACGATTGGCGCACCTGCTTCTCATGGAAGGAACGGATATTCACGGCCGCCTGCCGAATGGCCGTCAAGAATGCCTCGTCCACAAGGTCGTACGCCGCATGAATTTCTGCTTCCGTCACACGAAGCGACTGCGCGTCCAGCCTGACACGGTCATGCTCCTCCGTATAGCGCAGCAATGCCGCATCTCCCTCAGTCCGGACATCCTCCACGATTTGCCGGACAGTCTCGTTCTGCTCCGGTGTCCCGTATTCCACCTCGCGGGTTAAACCATACTGCTCCGCGCGCAGCATACGCATGACGCATCGCTCCCTTCATCATACTGTCACCTAAACTGTGCAGCGTCTCTTTAGTCCCGCTTGCCGCAGGCTGACTCCAATCCCAAACCCATCGGGGATACCTCGATTCTCCAGCCAACGGCTCTGTGGAACCGGCAATCGTTAGGATTACATCAAGCTTCCGCTTTGGCCGCAATCGTCTGCTGCAGTTTGTCGCACAAGCTCTGGATCGCATCATTCTTCATGCGGTAGCTGACGCGATTGGCAATCAGCCGGCTTGTAATGCCGAAGATCGTTTCCATCTCGATAAGACCATTCTCACGCAGTGTCTGACCGGTCTCGACCATATCGACAATCCGGTCGGCAAGACCGATCAGCGGCGCCAGCTCGATGGAGCCGTTCAGCTTGATCACTTCGACCTGCTGCCCGCGCTCACGGAAATACTGCGAGGCTACACTTGGATATTTCGTGGCTACACGCGGATGAATAACCGGCTTCCAATCCGGCAATCCGATAACCGACATGCGGCATTTGGCAATGCCCAGATCGAGCAGCTCATAAACATCCTTGTTTTCCTCCATCAGCACATCCTTGCCGACAATGCCGATGTCCGCCACACCATATTCCACATAAGTCGGCACATCAACCGGTTTGGCCATAATAAACGACATGCCCACCTCGGGCATCTCGATAATCAGCCGCCTCGTATCGTCAAAATCGCTGGGAATGGGAAGACCGGCCTCACGGAAAAGCTTCGACGCCTGCTTGTATATACGTCCCTTTGGCATGGCTACCTTCAACAGATCACCACCAGAGGAGGTCCCTTCGGTCAGGCTCGATGCTCCATTCCACAATCCAACCTGCAAGCTCATCATGCGCGACCTCCTCTTCCGAAAAATGTCAGCAGCCTTGAGAACGTTATACCCTTATACACGATCTCCTGTTTGCTCCCAGCATCAGCGGCTGCAGCAGCAGCCTTCTGAGCGTCCTGATCCATCTTCTCTGTGACAATCACTGCCGAGCCTTCCTCACGCAGACGCTGGGCTTCCAGAAGTGCCTGCTTTCTTCCTGCCGCATCATAACCGATTAATATCCGCTCTGCAGGTCCTGTCGCTGTACTGTCACCGATTAACTCCAGAATGCGCGTCGTCTTTAGCGCAAATCCCGTTGCCGGAGCAGGTCTGCCGAACTGCTGCAGCAGATTGTCATAACGGCCTCCGCTTGCTACCGGTGAACCCAGATCAGCAGCATAGCCCTCGAAGGTCATTCCGGTATAATATTTAAAATCCCCGATCATCGTTAAATCAATGAGCACATGCTCGCAAACACCGTAAGCCTCGAGCACATCCCATATCTCACGCAGATGATGAATCGCTGCCCGGGCTGTCTCATTGGCGCCAAGCTGCAGTGCCTGTTCGCATATCTCCTGACCGCCGCGCAGCCTCAGAATGCCTTCAAGCTCCTTCTGAACCGGCTCAGCCAGCGACAGTGCGAGCAGCCGTTCACGGTAACCGACATAATCGCGCCCCAGCAGGCAGGCCTTCAGCTCTTCCTGGGCTTCTTCCCGTCCTTGGAGCGTTTCCTCGAACAAGCCATTCAGGAAGCCTACATGACCAATCGCGATCTTGAACCGGTCAACTCCCGCCGCTTTTAGAGAAGCGATGGCAAGCGCCACAACTTCCGCATCAGCATCCGCCGATGCGTCACCTACGAGTTCCACTCCAGTTTGGAAAAATTCCGCTTCGCGCCCCGCTTCTTCCTCGATTGCCCGGAACACATTCGAGTGATAAGATAAACGAAGAGGAAACTCGGATTCCTTAAGCAGGGAAGCAACGACCCTGGCGATCGGCGCCGTCATATCCGAACGCAGGACAAGCGTCGTTCCCCGGTTATTCAGCAGCTTGAACAGCTTCTGATCCGAGGTGGAGCTTGCCACGCCCACCGTATCGTAGTATTCCATGGTTGGCGTCATGATCTGCTCATAGCCCCATGCGCTCATACAGGCGAGCACCTGGTTTTCAATTTGCCGCAGTCTGGATACAGCATGCGGCAGGTAATCTTTAACCCCGATCGGCTTCTCAAAACCTTTTGGTTTGGACATGTATATTCACCCACATACGCTTTAGTTTATTAACGTGCTACCAAGTTACCATACTGCCAAAATAAAGTGATTAGACGTAATGATATCACGCTCATTTCCATTCGTCAAGAACTCGAATGGGCGCCTCCTCCAACAAAAAAACGACCTTCAGACTGGAAAGGCCGTTCTTTTCGAATGCCATAACCCTTACTCCGACGGTTTAATTTCCCTTAAAGGATTGCCGCCTACAAAAGCCCCGGCAGCTACATTCTTATGCACCACCGAGCCTGCAGCCACCACAGCGCCATCTCCGATGCTCACCCCTGGCAGTATCGTGGTGTTTGCGCCGATCAGGACATCTGAGCCGATAACCACATCACCCAGTCGATATTCCCGGATCAAATACTCATGTGTCAAAATCGTGGTGTTGTACCCGATAATCGTATTATCTCCGACTTTAATCCGTTCCGGAAAAAAAACATCAACCATCACCATAAGCGCAAAGGCCGTATCGCGCCCGACCTTCATACCCAGTATGTGCCTGTAGATCCAATTCTTCATGGGCAGAGACGGACAATATCGCGTTATCTGTATACATATGAAATTACGCACAGCCTTGAACCGGCTGACTGTATGATACATTTGCCATAAGGCATTCGGCCCTTCAACCGGATAGCGCTCCACGTTCCTCAATTCGACTACAGCTCCAATCCGACGAGCGCGTAGAGATCGCGCATATCATGAATGATGTGACGCGCCCCGCTTTCCGTCAGCATGGCCTCGCCTTTGAGCGACCAGGCAACCCCAACAGAGATGACTCCGGCAGTTTCGGCAGATTGAATATCCACAATACTGTCACCCACCATCATCGTTGTTTCCGGCTGCGCGCCCAAAGCTTCCATTGCCATGAGAACAGGCTCTGGATGAGGCTTGGGATGCGTCACATCATCAATCGTAACAATCGCATGGGGCTGAATGTAATCATACAGGCCTGTGTATCGAAGGCCCCGCTCTGTCGTCAGCCTCATTTTGGTTGTGACGATTCCGATCTGAACACCTGCTTCATGCAGCCTGGCCAATACCTCGTTTACCCCTGGAAATGATTTCACATACTCATCATGCATCCTCAAATTGATCTCACGGTAAGCCGCAATAAGATGAGATACCTCTTCCAGCCCTGAGAATAACTGCATCTGGTCCTGCAGTGGCTGCCCCATACTCGGAATGATATGCTCTCTTCCGAATTGCGGCGGTACGATATCACGCAGCGCGTGCAGAAAAGAATGAATAATCAATTCATTCGTATCCAAAATGGTTCCGTCAAGGTCAAACAAAATGGTTCGTATTTTTAAAGTCATGATCAGCCGTTACCCCTTTATGCCTTCATCCTTGTGCTCCGGTGTATCTTTGCGGTCGGCTTCACGCGGTTCGATTATCGTTTTCTCAGCAATATCCGGAGCCGCTGCTTCTGCATCGGGATCAACGCCGGGTTTTACCCCCGCTGGCAGACCCGTACGACGGTTGATAATAGGATCCGCATACCGCTCGGATGCGGCTCCCGTAACACGACGGATGATAATGATCGCGATCGCAGCGATAATTAACAAAACAGCCAGCAGCTGGGAAATACGGACATCACCATAGGCAGCGTCAAGATTGCCAGGCTCAAACGCAACGGTCATCGGTGACCACAAACCATTCATAATTGAGACCAGCCAAGCCGGTCCGTCAAAAGCCAAGCTGTCCGTTCTCAGACCTTCGATAAAGAAGCGTCCGATGGAATACCAAATGAAATAGGTCATGAGCATCTCCCCGGCCCGCATAAATGCGCGGCGGCGCAGCACGAACAGCAGAATAATCCCAATCAGATTCCATAAGGATTCATACAGGAAGGTCGGATGATGGAAGCCACCGCCTACATTCATTTGATTGACGATCCAATCGGGAAGATGAAGGGTATTGCGGAGTGTACTCTCGTCAACAGGTCCTCCGTAGGCTTCCTGATTGACAAAATTGCCCCAGCGGCCAATAATTTGTCCGGCAATCAGAGAAGGGGCGCAAATATCCAAAATCCGCCATGGGTTGTAGCCTTTATAGCGGAAGTAGAGGATACCGCATATCATGGCGCCAATTAAGGCGCCATAGATGGCAATACCGCCATTCCATATTTTAAACACGTCCAGGAAATTGTCCTTGTACTCGTCCCACTTGAAGGCGACAAAATAAATCCGCGCCCCAATAATCGCAGAGGGAACACCGAGTAAAAGCAGATCCATAAAGAAATCCGGCGACAACCCGTATCTCTTTCCTTCCTGAACAGCCAGCAGCAATCCAACAAGCGCTGCCGTGCCCAGAATAATACCGTACCAATGGACACTAATCGGCCCCAATGAAAAAGCGATTGGATTTAAAAGCAATTCATACATCCACAACGGCTCCTTTTATCAATCAAAATCATCCGAATCGTCAGCAATGGTTTCGGTCAGCTTGTTCGTAAACTGAAGCGCCGCGTTATAGCCCATACGCTTGAGCCTGAAGTTCATCGCGGCCACTTCGATAATAACCGCCAAGTTGCGCCCCGGCCTCACCGGAACGGTTACAAGCGGAACATCGGTATCGATAATGCGCGTCGTTTCTTCATCCAGGCCCAGACGGTCATATTGTTTGTCCGGCTGCCAGTTCTCCAGCTTAATGACCACACTAATCCGCTTCATCGTACGAATCGCACCGGCACCGAACAGGGTCATCACATTAATAATCCCAAGTCCCCTAATCTCAAGTAAATACCGGATCAGCTCTGGGGCACTTCCGTGGAGCTGTCCATCCGATGTCTGTCTGATCTCCACAGCATCATCCGCAACCAGACGATGGCTGCGTTTGACCAGTTCCAGCGCTGTTTCGCTTTTGCCAATGCCGCTGCCCCCGGTGATCAGTATGCCAACTCCATATACGTCAACCAGTACACCATGAATCGTAGCTGATGGCGCAAGCTTGCGTTCCAGAAAGTTTGTAATGCGGCCAATCAGAATGGTGGTCGCAACATGACTTCTCAGTACAGGAATTTGTTTTGCGTTTGACTGTTGAATGAGTTCAAGCGGCGCTTCAAGACCACGAGTTATGATAAAACAAGGCGTCTCATCATCACAAAGCCGCTCTATCCGGTCCATCCGCTCTTCATTGCTGAGCGTGTCCATGAATGCAAGCTCCGTTTTACCCAGAATTTGCACCCGTTCCTTAGGGTAATAATGAAAATAACCAGCCATCTCCAAGCCTGGTCTCGACAAATCATCGACCGTTATGCTGCGGCGCAGACCATCTTCCCCACTGACAATTTCAAGTTGAAATTGTTGGACAAGCTCCGACACCTTAACTTTTTTAGCCATTGTCCGGCCTCCCTAATCGCTTCCCTTGCATCTGCAATTGCTATGTACATTTCCAATGTAATCATCGTATAGGAAATAAGCGCTGAAATCAACGTCTCCCATGATCTTCAAGACATTTTAGTCTGTTTCGTCAATTTCAAACCAGCGCTTCGGTCATTATCGGCCTTGATCAGGCAGGCTATTTCCGCTGCTGGCGTCGTTCAATCACAGCTTCACCGCGCATTGCGGCGCAGTCAGGGACAAACAAAAAAACAACCGCCCCTCGCAGGACGGTTGTTCGAAAGGCTAAACGTCTTATCTTATACTTCAAACAGGTTCAATTCAGTTTCTTTATCAAACACATGAACTTTGTTCATATCAAGCGCAAGCTTCACGTTCATGCCTTCTTTCAAGCCTGAACGACCATCTACGCGAGCGATAATGGTGTCTTTACCAATTCCGTTCAGGTACAGGTACATTTCATGACCCAAGTTCTCGGAAACCTCGATATGAGCGTTTACGATAGAATTTGGCGATGCTTCCAGGAATACCGGCTCTTCATGGATATCTTCCGGACGAATACCAAGAATGATATCTTTGCCAATGAAGTTTTTGTCGCGCAGCAATTTGGCTTTGCCTTCCGGAATGATAACATCAACACCCGTTGTTTTGAAAAGAACGGCTCCGTTTTGCTCTGTCAGCGCGCCTGTGATGAAGTTCATCGAAGGAGCTCCCATGAAACCGGCCACAAACAGGTTTACAGGGTTGTTATACAAGCCTTCTGGCGAATCCGCTTGCTGAATGATACCGTCTTTCATAACAACGATACGGTCACCCATCGTCATGGCTTCGATTTGGTCATGTGTTACATAGATGCAAGTGGTTTCAAGACGTTTAACCAGTTTGCTGATTTCCGCGCGCATTTGGCCACGAAGTTTAGCATCCAAGTTGGAAAGCGGCTCATCCATCAAGAAGACTTGCGGTTCACGAACGATTGCACGGCCGAGCGCGACACGTTGACGTTGTCCACCGGACAATGCTTTTGGTTTACGCTCAAGCAGATGCTCGATATCAAGAATTTTAGCGGCTTCACGAACACGTTTCTCAATATCCGCTTTTTTGAATTTACGAAGTTTAAGGCCGAAGGCCATGTTTTGATATACGTTCATATGTGGGTACAAAGCGTAAGATTGGAATACCATCGCGATATCGCGGTCTTTAGGAGCGACATCGTTTACAAGACGTTCGCCGATAAACAATTTACCTTCGGAAATCTCTTCCAGGCCAGCGATCATACGAAGCGTGGTCGATTTACCGCAACCGGACGGACCTACAAGAACAAGAAACTCCTTGTCTTTAATGTCAAGGTTAAAGTCCTTAACCGAAGCAAGATCAGTACCAGCGTATTTTTTGTAAATATGTTCTAAGCGTACACCTGCCATTTGTATTTCCCCCTAAACGGATATTGTTCATCACTACTATATACATCTTATATCAGCACAGGCTATATGACTATGCACATACTTTACAAAAAACTCACTTTCTTTTCGTCACTTTGTACAATAGTAATATGATTTTCACCAATACCGCATCCCGGAACAAACGCACATCCAGTTCTGTTTCCTGTTTCAGCTTGTCCAACCGGTAAAGCAGTGTGTTTCGATGGATATATAGTTTTTTTGCCGTTTCGCTGACATTGCAGTCCAGGGAGAAGAACGTTTCCAACGTTGTCAAAATCTCCGTCTCCAGAAAAAAATCGGTCCGCTTCAGCGCCTGTTCCACAAACTTGGCCCGCTGAGCCTCAGGAATTGTATTCAGCAGTCTTTCCAAATGCAGAAGCCATGGCAGATGAATATTCGAGCCCACATGGAACGCTCGGCCCAGATGAACAGTCTCACGCAGCAGCGCAGTCGTGGCCACTATCGAATTTGCCGGAGATATTGGCGGTGCAACCGCCAGGTGACATTCCCCCAGCCATTCGCTGGCCAGCATCTCATGCAGCCCGGATGCAATCGGTTCCAGGCTTTCTTCGACCGATTCCTCCGCTTCCTCGTCACGCTCCTCTGACTGCGCATCGCGAATCAGCGAGATAGGTCCCAGTACCAGCCATTCCTGTTCCTTTAAAGGTATCAACATCATATCCTCGGCCAAAAACGTACGCAGCAGCTTCTCCAGATCAATATAGCTTGTCCTGCCGACATCTACCTGTTCCGACACGAGAAGGAAAGGAATCATATTAGAGAACAACCGGCCTCTTGCCATTAGTCTGTCGGGTATCGATACCTGGGATTCGCTGGTTTCCAACTGCTCCACAATCCAGGCACCCAACTCACGCGCATAACGCTCCGACTCCGTCACGCCTTCGAAATTTTTCACGTTTGAGGAACGAATCTGCGTTAATGTCCATCCAATCAGCTTCATTTCCTTATCCGAGAGCTTTGCGCGTTCTACTTCAATATAATCGACATACTCGGAATCACTGCCAAGGGCAAACCATAAAGGCCCTTTGGAAACAACCATATAATCTCCAGGAGTAACCGCACCGGCTGAACAAAAAAAACTCAGAGCGCTTTCACTTTCATCGACATGCGCTTTCCATTGCTGCACAGGTAGCTGGAGTTGGCGCACCGGGCAATCGAGTATCGTTTGCAACTGCTCGATCCATTTTGCTTCACTCATCGGCTGGCCCCTATCCGTAGAACGCTCACTGCGTCCTTTTTTTAAAATATAAGAAAGTATAGATTTCAACCTACACGTTGCTTATATTTTTGAGGGAAGAAACTTGCTGTGCAGCCAAAAGACGTTGACAGCCGTTTCTTCTTGAAATCCAAAATATAGTTGCGGTCAAAGCTACAAACAACTACGGACAACAAAACATAAGACAGCTTGCTTCTGCGTCATTGTATCATACATCCCACAGGATTTCAGCTTCATGCATAGCTGGTGGCGCCTAACAAAAAAATCCATGGACATCTTGTCCATGGATTCTGATATATGCTGTTCATCATCAAAAGTGTAGAAATGGTGAGCCATGAAGGACTCGAACCTTCGACACCCTGATTAAAAGTCAGGTGCTCTACCAACTGAGCTAATGGCTCTTGCAGAATAAGGAATGGTGGAGGGCGATGGGTTCGAACCACCGAACTCGTAAGAGAGCAGATTTACAGTCTGCCGCGTTTAGCCACTTCGCTAGCCCTCCACGTCATAAAACAAAAGCAAGTCTGTACTGAAAAATGGTGGCTCGGGACGGAATCGAACCGCCGACACGAGGATTTTCAGTCCTCTGCTCTACCGACTGAGCTACCGAGCCACGTTTATTTTGGGTTCCCTAAAAGTAAAAACAAGCTCTTTACATTATTGGGATGAATGGCGGAGCTGACGGGATTCGAACCCGCGGTCTCCTGCGTGACAGGCAGGCATGTTGGGCCACTACACCACAGCTCCGTATGTAACATTCATGGTGGAGGCTGACGGGATCGAACCGCCGACCCTCTGCTTGTAAGGCAGATGCTCTCCCAGCTGAGCTAAGCCTCCATAATAGGTGTGGTAGCGGCGGAGGGAGTCGAACCCACGACCTCACGGGTATGAACCGTACGCTCTAGCCAGCTGAGCTACACCGCCACACAAAATGCCCCAAAACTGCTTGTCCTTTACAACGACTGGGGTCAGCCGGCAAAGTCAGGAACTCGACAAATTAAAAAAATGTCGTGTGTATAAA
>NZ_JBHRUP010000001.1:3807500-3950000 GCF_042647105.1 Paenibacillus sepulcri
TCTGCAGCCGATACCGGCTCCCCATCAACCAGCCAGGCGTGCACTGTAATACGCATTTCCTTGACTCGCTGCAAAATCTCGCTCCACTTCATGCGCACCTGGGCAATCGCTTGCCCTTCAGCAGCTGCAAGAAAGGGTTCCAGCTTCACATTCGAACGAACGGTTCCGCCTGAAGGTGAAGCAGCACCGCCGCGATTGCCGAATGCTGCGCCGCGTCCGCCTCGTGTCTGGCTTGAACCCGCCGCTTCTGCAGCAGTACCTTTGGATTCTTCGCCGGCAGGCTGAACACCGGTGCGCAGCAGCTGTTCCAGTCTGCGCTCCAAGGTCTCGACCCTTTGCTGCAGCCGCAGCATTTCCGGGGGAGCTGCAGCAGCGGACACCTGAGCGGGCGCCGCGTTCGCTCCCCTGCCAGCATGATCGTCCGGCAGACCTGAAGCCGGTGTCTCCGGAAGCGTGCAGATCTTCATCAGAGCGACTTCAAAAATCGTTTGAGGGAGCGTGGCATGACGGATCTCCGTTTGATATTGATTCAGTACATCAATCATGCGGAAAAGCCGCTCGGAGCTGAAAGCTTCAGCCATAGCTTTGAACTGCTCCTGATCTACAATCCGCTCCGTTGAGGCGCGGCCTTGCGGACCCAATTTTATAACGAGCAGGTCCCGAAAATAGTATACTAAATTCTCGAGGCATTTGTCCGCACTTTTGCCTGCCTGCATAAGTCCTTCAACTAACGGCAGTATTGCCCCGGCGTTACGGTCGCGTACAGCCTCAGCCAACTGGGCAAACTGCTCTGCCGCTAACCCCCCGGTTACTTCGACGGCATCGATAAGCGTAATCTGCTCTGCCGCATAAGCAGAAACCTGCTCCAGCAGGCTGATGGCATCACGCATTCCGCCATCGGAGAGACGTGCAATATAGGCCAGCGCCTCATCCTCCGCGCCAATCCCTTCTTCATCGCATATTCGGCGCAGCCGCTCTGTCTGCTCCGGCAGTGAAACCTGGCGGAAATCGAAGCGTTGGCAGCGCGAAATAATTGTAGCCGGCAGCTTATGCGGTTCCGTAGTCGCCAGGATGAAAATGACATGGCCTGGCGGCTCCTCCAGCGTTTTGAGCAGCGCATTAAACGCTTCTGTAGTAAGCATGTGAACCTCGTCAATAATATACACCTTGGTACGGACTTCAGATGGTGCGTACCTGACCTTGTCCCGGATATCCCGAATCTCGTCAATACCCCGGTTGGATGCTGCATCAATCTCAACGACATCCATGACGGTTCCTGCAGTGATTCCGCGACATGCGTCGCATTCATTGCATGGCTCCGGCGCTGGCCCCCGCTCGCAGTTAATTGCCTTGGCCAATACTTTGGCCGCCGTTGTCTTGCCTGTCCCTCGGGGACCGTTAAACAGATATGCATGCGACACCCGGTCTTCCCGGATCGCATTTTGCAGCGTCTGGATAATATGCTGCTGGCCGACCATGTCCTGGAACGTCTGTGGACGCCAGGCGCGATATAAAGCGATATGTGTCACACGGAACGTTCCTTTCGGCTCATTATGGGCATTGCCCGGTATTCTCATTATACACGAACCCGTCCGCCAAAAAAACCGTTAACCTGCGGGCTTTCTTTCTTTTCCCTCTATGCAATCGCTGCTGCTCCGCTGTTTGCAGCGGAGCGGCTGGATATACGTTTGGTAAAAACAATTCCGTAAGAGAATGGCGCAGCCGGGACCGGAACTTTTAACAGGGCAGCATAATGGTAAAAAGAGCGCCTTCCTCTGTCGTATCCGCCCGGATCGATCCCCCGAAATCATGCAAAATCCGTTGACAGACCGAAAGACCGAGTCCGGTTCCGTTAGCCTTCGTTGTCACGAACGGATCGAATATTTTATCCAGCATGGAAAGGGGAATTCCCGGTCCCGTATCCTGGATTTCAATCATCAGCCATCTCCCTTCACTGTTATTCTCCACTTGTGCATGTACTGTCAATGTCCCCCCGATGCTCATAGCTTCAATACCGTTTTTGCAAATATTCAGCAGCACCTGCTTCAACATCTCCGGATCAGCCTTAACAACGGGAAGTTCCGCCCCCCATTCCCATGACACTGATACGCTGTGAAGCAGGGCTTCGCTGGCAACCATCGGCATAATTTCGCGAAATACGGCATCAATTTGAATCAGATCCTGGGTGACATGCCTGGGTTTGCTCAGCATAAGAAATTCACCGACGAGACTGTTGATCCGATCAAGCTCTGTGAGCATAATCTCCGTATACTCCACTTCCTTGGTCATTCCGCGCGCGGTCATTGTTTTTTGAAACATCTGCATAAATCCGCGTATCGCGGTGAGCGGATTGCGTATTTCGTGAGCGGCTCCAGCGGCAATCTGGCCAATCATCGCCAGGCGGTCGCTGCGCTGAACCTGCACCTCCAGCGATCGTAAATTGGTGACATCCTTGAACAGAATATAAGCGCCCTCCACTACGCCCCCGGAACTGTGAAAAAGTCCGACATCCATCAACAGCTCTGTCTGTTCACTGCCCTGAATCCAGGTCATGGGGTAATTCCGCACGGCCGGACCGCCTGCAAGTGCGCTTTGAATGAATTTGTATTCCTTGGAGGAGGCAAAGAAATGATGGAGCGGCTCATTCACAATGGCGGATTTCGAAGCGCCAAGCAGCCTGCATGCCAGCGGGCTAATATCCAGAATGATCGACTCTGAGGGGTGAAGCAGAATCACTCCAATGTGATCGTCCCGCAGCATCGTTTCTCCAAAGCGCTGGATCAGATTCCCTTCCTTTACAGGCTCCTGGCTGAAAAGAAGCAGCAAGTGGTGCAGGTCATGCCCGTTCTCCATTCTTAAAGGCATCACATGGAGGATGAGAACTTCACCGTTGGCTTTTTTCAACCGCGTGGGAGCCGGTTTAATAATATTCCGGTTCCCGATGCTGAGCACATCTCCGCCCGTTTCTGTATTAAATAATTGGCTGTCGGAAAGAGATGATATGCTTCGATTGAGGATCGTCGAGGAGGTGTAACCCGTTTCGCTTAAAAATAAGGAATTGCACTCGGTAATCATACCTTGATCATCCAGCACCAAAACCATAGTTCCGGGCAGATGACTGGAGTAATCATCAAGCATATCCATACTTATTGAGCCGGTTGGCAAGGATGGCGCTTTGTACATGGTGATCCCCTCTTTTTTAATATGCTGTTTCTTCCTTTCGTTCCATAATTACCAAATTCCTGCAGAAAAAGAAAAAAACATCCACACGAAGTCATATTACGCTTCGCTTGGATGTTTATGTTTTACTTAGGTGGCTACTATAGAGTTAAACCGCGCACCTGTCTTCGATACATGCGACCCGGGCGGCAATTTTATTCCCAGCTCTGGCCAGGCACTCCCCCGGCACATGAACGTACCCGCTTACGGCTGCTTCCTTCCGGACCTGACCGGGTTCACAAGCGTCCATTGCGGAGGACCAAACCGTCAACACTGTTCCTAAAAACCAGCCCCGCATCGGCATAACCTCGGACAGGAATTCAACCTCGCTACAGCGGATTGCGAGTTACAGGGCACCGCTACCTCCCCGTCTAGCACGGCAGAAATAATTATAGCGTGTTCTGTCTTAAAGTGCAACTATAAGAAGAAATGACAGTCCATTGGGAAACGCTGCTATGCCGTCTTTTTACAACCAGTCACAAAAAGAGAAACTCCCCTTACTTCTTCGAGGTAACAGATACCTTATAGCGCGGCATGTTTTTCTGCAGAGTGGATAATACTTTCTCCTTCAATTGCGCCTCATCCACATTCGGGGCAGCCTTGACCGATACCTTGAGCTTTGGCCCTTGAATCATAATGTTATAATCCGCAACTCCGGGAATTTCCTTCAGCTTCCGTTCCGCGAAATCGCCATCCGATCCATAATTGAGATCATTGCCGTTGCGATTGGGCAAATGAGGGTTGCTGTTGGAAAGGCCCATATAGCCGTCATGACCGTAAGAGCGGGTGTTCATATTGTTGCTGCCGTCTTTCTTCACCCCGCATCCGGCAAGCGCGGCAAGTACGAGAAGCAGCGCCAGCCCGGCGGCAAGAACTGTAGATTTGCGTGAAAACTTCATAAAAAAACCTCCCTTTAGCCATAGGATGGCTAAGGGAGGCTCTTGTATTCTGCTAATTAAAGGCAGAGACGGTTCAATGGAATTAGATACCGTATTTTTTCTTGAATTTGTCGACGCGGCCGCCGGCATCCAGGAACTTTTGCTTACCCGTGAAGAACGGGTGACAAGCGGAACAAATCTCTACACGCAGATTCTCTTTGATCGAACCTGATTCGAATGTGTTCCCGCAAGCGCAAGTAACCGTGGTGACGTGGTAGGTCGGATGAATACCTTGTTTCATCGTACACACCTCTTTCTGCCCTGAGTCACAGGCGGACCCAGAGTTAAAATACACACTCAAAGTAGTATAGCATGGCTCACGTCAAACGCGCAATGAATTCCTTTTGCTTACTAAAGCGGTTAATTCCCTATTTAACCGGCATAGGCGGAACATGCGTGTAGGAACCAATGACTACATCCGGAAGTTCCTCTGCGAAGATGTCCAGCATTTGCTTCATTCCGTATATCTCGCCCTGCGGCTTCGGAATCAGCTCCAGGTAGCTCTCTGGATCAATGTTCAGGTTGCGCATTTGGATAAACTTCAAGCCTGTCCGCTTGATGAAGCCGATCATAGCTTCCATCTCTTCCTCACGATCGGTAACGCCGGGGAAAATCAAATAGTTGATTGACGTATATACCCCTTTGTCAGCCGCGTAACGGAGTGATTTTTCTACATTCTTCAGGTTATAGCCGCGCGGTTTGTAATATGCATTGTAGTGATCATCCAAAGCGCTGATCGTGCTTACCCGCATCAAATTTAATCCGGCGTCCACGATGCCGCGGATATGATCGGTCAATCCGGCATTTGTATTGATATTAATAAAACCAAGCTGCGTCTGATCGCGGACCCTCCGCATGGCATCTATAATAATCTTGGCTTGGGTCGAGGGCTCACCCTCACAGCCTTGGCCGAAGCTGATGATCGCTTCAGGCGTACGCAGATGCTCAAGCATGATGTCCACGATTTCATCGACAGTCGGCTTAAAGTTCATCCGTGTCTGCGGCGCCGGAAACCCGCTGTCGTCCGGTTGTTCGGAAATACAGCCGAAACAGCCTGCGTTGCAGGAGAACGATACCGGTACCGCCCCTTCCCACCGCTGTAAAAATGTATTCGATGCCGTCAGACATTCATAGCCAAGGGCACAATTGGACAGATGCTTATAAAGACGATTGTCTGGATATTTGGAGAGCAATCGTTCCACCTGAAGATTCAGCTCATCCGTGTCGCAGTTCAGAGGATTCCACCGCTCCGGATCGTCAGACTTATGCGCCGCTACGTAGAAGCCATCATCCTTCCAGACGACAGCTGAATAACCGAACAAGGGCAGCTTCTGCGTCTTGTCTGTCTTCATGTAGCTGGGAATGCACAACCGTGTAAATCCTTGCGGCAGAAGCGCTCCTACTGCCTGTACATCGCCAGGAAGCGGCCGCATCTCGCCGGAGGCCGCATGTATGCCGATTGGCCGCGTATGCGGCAATCCGACCAGTGTGGCTCCTTCCGGCAGCGGAATCAATTCATCTTCCATTAATTCAATGATCATGTCACCGCTTCGTCCAAGCGCTAACCAATCCGGATGATCGAACAAATTACCCTGTTCGTCCGCATATACGAGATTCATGTTGTCCTCCTTCTTCCCCTAGGAAACGGGGGTTGAACGGGTCGTTGGACGCCTTGCAGCGCTCGTTCCCGTGCTGCTGCTCCCTGAATTCGACGAGTGGCTGCTTTGCGGCCGTTTAGGCGGCTGTATCAACGCGGAGGTATCCAGCGAAGCCAGGAACTCTTCGTTCGTTTTTGTATCCGCGAGCTTCTTCAGGAACCCGTCGACAAATTCGATTGAATCATTCATGTTTTTACGAATCGCCCATACTTTATCCAGCTCTTCCTTGGTAAGCAGCATTTCTTCGCGCCTTGTTCCCGAACGGCGGATATCCATGGCCGGGAAGATGCGGCGATCTGCCAGCTTGCGGTCCAGATGAAGCTCCATATTACCCGTTCCCTTGAATTCCTCATAAATAATATCATCCATACGCGAGCCTGTTTCGATAAGCGCCGTCGCCAGAATCGTCAAGCTTCCGCCCTCTTCGACATTACGCGCGGAACCGAAAAACCGCTTGGGGCGATGGAACGCAGCAGGATCGATACCGCCGCTGAGCGTCCGTCCAGAAGCCGGAACCACGAGATTGTAGGCACGTGCAAGCCGCGTTATGCTATCCATCAAAATAACAACATCTTTCTTGTGCTCTACCAGCCGCAACGCCCGTTCCAGAACCAGCTCCGTAACCTTGATATGATTCTCCGGCAATTCATCGAAGGTTGAGGCTACAACCTCTCCTTTGACCGAACGCGACATATCCGTTACTTCCTCCGGCCGCTCATCGATCAGCAGCACGAATAATTCAATTTCCGGGTGATTGGTGGAAATGCTGTTGGCAATTTCCTTGAGCAGCAAGGTCTTGCCCGCTTTCGGCGGAGCAACGATAAGTCCCCGCTGACCAAGTCCAACGGGTGCAAGCAGGTCCATAATGCGCGTGGATAGTTTGGATTGGGAAGTTTCAAGGACTAGCTTCTTTTCTGGGTAAAGAGGAGTAAGGGCAGGAAAATGCAGACGTTCTCCGGCTTGTTCGGGGCTTTCTCCATTGACCGCGTTGACTTGAAGCAATCCGAAATAACGTTCGTTCTCCTTGGGAGGACGGCATTTGCCGGAAACCAAGTCGCCTGTTCGCAAGTCAAACTTGCGGATCTGGGATGCAGAAATATAAATATCTTCAGTGCTGGGCAAATAGTTGATCGGGCGGAGAAACCCGTATCCCTCTGACAGGATCTCAAGTACACCCTGCATAAACATGAGTCCGCCCTGCTCTGCTTGAGCGCGCAGGATGGCAAAAATCAATTCTTTCTTCTTCAATGTACCGTAATACGGTATCTGAAACTGTTTAGCCAGCTTGTACAGCTCGGTCAGCTTCAATTCTTCAAGATCGGCGATCTGAAGATCGGACATATTATCACCACTTCTTTTCAATGATCAAAATCCATCTTATTCCATCCATCATTGCCGGAATCGGCCTTGTCTATTCCAAAGCCGATTCTACTCTCGCATCCTACTATTCTTTACTCTTGTTCCTGCTCACGCCAAACATCCGCGCCAAGCATACGTAAATTATCCACCAGATTGTCATAACCTCTGTCTATATATTCAACTCCGGTTATTTCCGTCACGCCCTCAGGAACAGTCAGTGCCGCCACAACCAGCGCAGCTCCTGCCCGCAAATCGGCAGCACGTACTTTGGCCGCGGTAAGAGGTCCGCCTTCAACAATGGCCGATCGGCCCTCTACCCTGATATTGGCGCCCATTCTCGTTAATTCGGGAACATGCTTGAACCGGTTGCTGTAAATATAGTCGCTCAGAATACTAACGCCTTTCGTTTGGGTCAGCAGACTGGTCATCGGAGATTGCAAGTCGGTGGCAAATCCGGGGTACACAAGCGCTTTGACATCAATCGCTTCGTAGTCGGCCTGACCGACGATACGAATGGATTCATCCATTTCATACACATGAACGCCCATTTCCTGGAGCTTGGCTGTAACGGCCTCCATATGCTTGGGAATCACGTTATCAATAAGTACGTCGCCGCGGGTCGCCGCAGCGGCAATCATGTAGGTTCCTGCTTGAATGCGGTCGGGGATAATCGAGTGACGGCAACCATGCAAGCTGTCTGCTCCCTCAATACGGATCGTCTCTGTCCCGGCTCCTTTAATTTTCGCGCCCATGGCGTTAAGAAGAGTGGCAACATCTATAATTTCAGGCTCTTTTGCCGCGTTTTCGATAATCGTGGAACCTTTGGCCCGGGAGGCCGCAAGCATAATATTAATGGTTGCTCCAACACTGGCTACATCAAGATAAATTTTTGCACCCCGCAGCTCTTTGGCTACGATACGAACCGATCCATGGTCATTCGTCACTTTGGCGCCAAGTGCTTCAAATCCTTTAATATGCTGTTCAATGGGCCTGGGCTCGAAATTACAGCCCCCGGGAAGACCGATTGTCGCTTCGCCAAAACGACCAAGCATGGCACCCATCAAATAATAAGAGGCGCGAAGCAGCTTTACTTTTCCGTTAGGCATCGGGATGGATTGCATTCCGGATGGATCGATCGAAATCGCATCTCCGCTTCTTGTAACCGTTCCGCCAAGCTCACGCAGTATTTCACTGTAAACCGCTACGTCACTGATCAGCGGCAAGTTATCCAGAACAACTGTTGACTCCGCCAGGATGGCAGCTGGCAAAAGCGCGACTGCGCTGTTTTTTGCCCCGCTGATCTGCACGGTGCCCCGCAGCGATTTTCCGCCGCGTATCATTAATTTTTCCATCAGCCTCATTTTCCTCCCACTCGGAAGGGAGCAAAGGAAAAACCGCCGCATCCTTTGAAGAACGCTCGACGCCATTACTCACACCTTAAATATTACGGGACATTGAGTGAAAGAGGACATCGATTTTCATCAGGTACTATGTGGCGGTTTATACCATGCTCCGGATGTTACGCTTGATTGCTGCTGCCGAACAGCCGGATTTTTTCTTGAACAACTGCTTTCATAGCGTTACGGGCAGGTGTCAGATATTTACGCGGGTCAATCACGGAGGCGCTGGCGCTTAATGCTTCGCGGATTGCATTGGTGCATGCAACCTGATTCTCGGTATTAACGTTGATTTTGCCTACGCCGGCTGCAATGGACAGACGAATGGCTTCGTCTGGAACGCCCGAACCGCCATGCAAAACAACCGGTACCGGAATGGCATCAGCTACTTTTTGGATAATATCGTAGTGGATTTTCGGCTCGCCTTTGTACATACCGTGTGCGGTACCTACAGCAATCGCCAGACAATCAACACCGGTTTCTTCGTAGAAACGGATGGCTTCCTCAGGCTTGGCCATCGTAGCATCGGCTTCATCAACACTCAGATCATCCTCAACGCCGCCGATTGTACCCAGCTCGCCTTCAACGGAAACGCCCATTGCGCGTGCAGCTTTTACAACCTGCTTGGTCAATTCGATATTTTCTTCCAGTCCGTAGTGGGAGCCGTCGAACATAACCGAGGAGAATCCTGCGCGGATACATTTCATGGCGACTTCAAAGCTGCTTCCGTGGTCAAGGTGGAGCGCGATCGGCAAGCCGGATTGTTTCGCGGCTGCTTGTGCGATGGCAACAGTGAATTCAATACCCATGTATTTCAGTGCGCCTTCGGATACACCATAAATAAACGGTGATTTTTCCTCCATTGCTGCTTCGACGATCGCCTGCGCGAACTCGAGGTTGTTCATGTTGAACTGGCCGACTGCGAATTTGTTGGCTTTGGCTTTTGGTAAAAATTCATTCATTGATACGAGTGGCATAGATTCTCTGTTCCTCCTAAAAGTTTTTGGCCCTGCTCCATCAAGCAATCAGCTTGCAAAAAGCCGCGAGCTTAAGGGTGTGAAGCATGGCTCTGACATGCGGTGCTTCTCTCTCCTGCGCGCCATTCTCCACAAACAAACACCCCTGAAATGAAGCAACGCCCCGCCACCTTCCGGTGATGGTGAAAATCGTTTCTTCCTTCAAATCTATAAGAGAAAGCATAACGAAAAGCTGGACGTTTCCTATAGATTAATAAGATGGAGGTTATGCCTGCTGCGAGCTGCTTGTCGCTAACTGCGCTCTGGCGACCCAAGCATCTTCCCGCAAAAATACAGAGAAGGAGCGTAAGACTCGTCCTTTTCCGGTATTTTCAGAAAGCTTGCAGCGGGAGCACTCTGCGGGTAAAACGGAATAAATCACGGTTCTGCTTGTTATACCCCGCTAGTATACCACAACCGTTTATTGTTTGGTACAGGTCTTTGAAACGCTTGGCTCCGTGGTCAGCAGGCCTTCCACCGCCCCAGAAGCATTCCTCTCAAGCAGGCCAACTGCCTAACCTCTAAAGAAAAAAGGCCCTGAATAATCAGGACCCTACTGCGTACCAGTTGTTGGATTCACCGCCGCGCAGCTGCAAATTAACGGCCATTCTCATCTCATCGATATCGAAAGGCTTGGTAAAATGCATCAGGGCACCGTGGTCGGTTGCCTCCTTGATCATGTCGAGCTCGCCATAAGCGGTCATCATGATCACCTTGATGTCTTTGTTAATGGCTTTGATGTGCTTCAAAATTTCCAGTCCGTCCATGCCTGGAATTTTCATATCTAGTAAGACAAGATGCGGCACGTCATTCCTTACGATCTCCAGCGCCAGTTTGCCGTTAGAGGCTTGAAAGGTCACATAACCCTCACTGCTAAATACTTCCATCAGCAAGACTCGAATACCGTTTTGGTCGTCGACGATTAACACTTTCTTCTTATCCAACTCGAAACCCTCCTACGAATGCGCTAAAATCCTGCCGCACGATTTGGTCAACACTCCCATAATCGTTAATTTATTCGCGAAGTGGCATTCAATATCCTGCTTCATGCTGGAAAAAAAGTGAAAAACTACATCTTTCCTTCTAAACTCTCGGATCTTAGCAGCGCTGCCCTGACAAAACCGCGGAAAAGCGGCTGCGGGCGATTTGGTCTGGAGGTAAATTCGGGATGGAACTGTACGGCCAAAAACCATGGATGCTCCGGCAGCTCGATCATTTCAACCAGACGGCCATCCGGCGAAGTCCCCGAAATGCGCAGTCCGCCCGATTCGATGCGTTCGCGGAATTCATTATTGAATTCATAACGGTGACGATGGCGCTCATATACAAGCTCGTCACTATATTCACGTTCGGCCAGCGACCCGGCAGCAAGCTTGCACGGATACAAGCCAAGGCGCATGGTTCCGCCCAAATCCTCGATATCCTTTTGTTCCGGCAGCAGATCAATAACCGGATAGCTGGTGGAAGGGTTGATCTCCGAGCTGTTGGCATCGGCAAGCCCCGTAACATTGCGGGCAAACTCGATAACGGCTACCTGCATGCCGAGACAAATGCCGAAAAATGGAATCTGGTTCTCGCGGGCATAACGGATCGCCGTGATTTTGCCTTCAATCCCCCGGTCGCCGAAGCCGCCAGGCACCAGAATGCCATGAACGCCATCCAGCAAATCCGCTACATTCTCGCTTGTCACATCCTCCGCGCTAACCCAGCGCAGCTTCACATCCGCATCGGAATCAAAGCCTGCATGGCTGAGCGATTCCACGATGCTCAGATAAGCATCATGCAGCGCTACATACTTGCCGACAATGGCAATTTCCGTGGTCCGGCTGAGCTGCTTGACACGGGTGACCAGACTCTCCCATTCCGTCATATCCGGCGGAGGGGTGGTCAGCTTAAGGTGGTTGACGACGATCTCATCCAGACCCTGCTCGCGCAGGTTAAGAGGTACCTCGTACAAGGTCGAGGCATCGCGGCATTCCACAACTGCACTGGCGTCGATATCGCAGAATAGAGCGATTTTACGCTTCAACTCGTCCGCAAGCGGGTATTCCGTCCGGCACACGATGACATTCGGCTGAATGCCGATGCTTCTGAGCTCCTTGACGCTGTGCTGGGTGGGCTTCGTTTTCTCTTCGCCCGCAGCTTTGATGAAAGGAATCAGCGTCACATGGATATACATCACGTTATCGCGTCCGATATCGCTTTTAATCTGACGGATCGCTTCCAGAAAAGGCAAGCTTTCAATATCCCCGACCGTACCGCCGATTTCTGTGATCACCACATCGGATCCCGTCTCCTTGCCTGCACGGAATACGCGTTCCTTGATTTCATTGGTGATGTGAGGAATGACCTGAACAGTGCCCCCAAGATACTCTCCGCGACGCTCCTTGGTAATAACGGAGGAGTAAATTTTGCCTGTCGTTACATTGCTGTTCTTGGACAGGTTGATGTCAATAAATCTCTCATAGTGGCCAAGATCAAGGTCAGTCTCCGCACCGTCATCGGTTACGAATACCTCCCCATGCTGATAGGGGCTCATCGTTCCCGGGTCCACGTTAATATAAGGATCAAACTTCTGAATCGTTACTTTCAAACCCCGGTTCTTGAGCAATCGGCCGAGCGATGCTGCCGTTATGCCCTTACCCAAAGACGACACGACACCGCCGGTTACAAAAATGTACTTGGTCACTGATGATACCCTCCACGCTAGGATGTTAAAGTATAGGATTGCCCAATTCCTTAATAAGAAACGAATTCCACTGCCTTGCTGAAGGCGAAATTAGTTTCTGCAATTCAATTACGTTCAGAGAAGGATAGATAAAGCTTGATCCTTCTGAACTTTCAGGGACGGCTGGCGCCGTCTCGGCGGCGAGACAAGCTTCTTCTCTCAAGAAATATAAGCAGAGCATGGTCGAAACCCACCTTCTTATATTTGAAAAAAGGATAAAAAAAAGAAAAAAGTGACACCCGTATAGACGGGGCACTTTCTGGATTGGCTTATTACTTGCATGTCCGAACTTAAAGCCCATGCAATAGTTTACTCTTCGCGGCTATCCCCTGTCAAGACAAGAAGAAGGGTCTTCCGCCCCTTACAGAAGAATGGCTCGCCGTCCATTGGCGGTTCGTCGGGATTTTCGCCAAAGACCTTCTGGAATTGACAAACGCTGGAGATTTATCTATTTATCGTCGTCCTCGTCGTCATCCTCAAAATCATCCGCTTCCTCGGAATCCTCGTCATCCGACGCCTCATCCTCTTCCACGTCATCGGTATCCTCATCGATTTCTTCGTCATCGATCAGTACCTCTTCGTCAACCTCAGCTTCCTCTTCCGCCTCGTCGAAGATTTCCTGATCTTCGTCATAGCTGTCGAAATCCTCTTCCTCGGCGGTGTAGGTTTCTTCTTCCTCGTCCGGATAAACCTCGTCATCCTCATCATCATCATTGATAATGCGAGGGCGTTTGGCGTTGCCCACCGGATCTTCGGAACGTTCCACCGGATACCAGCGTTTGAGGCCCCAGGTATTGTTACCAACACAGGCAAAACGACCGTCAATATTGATTTCCGTATATACTTGCGCAATCACTTGGTTGGTTTCATCTTGGGACAAGCCACGGATCTTGGCAATTTCCATCATAATATCCCGATAATAAAACGGCGTATTGGCCGCTTTAAGCAGTTCAAAAGCCAAATCAACCATTGGCATTTCCTTGACGCGTTCAGGATCGATCTTCAAGGTGATTTCGCTGCTCATTGGACACTTCCTCTCATGTCAATCTACTACAAAACTACGCAGACAATCCATTATCAACTTTTAGTAAAACCTATTTCTTTCAAAAAAGCAAGCGGCAGGCCTTTTGTATGTAAAAAGAAAAAGCGAAGGACAACCCTTCGCTTTGACTGTATCCTTCCGGATGATCCGGCTGCTGCCCACCCGGGATGCAAGAGCCGTTAAAGGACTCCTGATTTATTCTATGTACCTCAGCGGCGAATGACACGGTTATTCAGCCTAATTATAGGAAAAAAGGTCACTTGCTCATACGGCCTGCCGCTTGCCGTCATACAATACTGCAGCATAGTCCACCCGGGAGGAGAGGCCAGCCTTGGACAGAACCGCAATTCTCCGCCTGCTGCACAGTTCGCAAGCCCAGTCCTCGTCTCACGTTAAGCGCCGCATCATCCGCTTTGAGCAGCGCAGCGATTATCGGCGCTTCCTCCAGGAATGGTCGGAGCTGCGCGAGCCGCTTGCCGAAGAGCAGGCTCCCAGACATCTTCCATTAATTGAAGCTTTTTCACTTCCCATACCCGATGAGCAGTTGAAAACCCGTTCCCGCGACGGCATCCTGATCGAGGATGACCCCCTGCTTCGCGTTCATGCCGCGACAGTCAAGCAGACCGCACGCGAAAAGGGTATTCCCTGGGGTGTCAATGAAATTAAAGCCCCGCAAGCATGGGGCATGACAACGGGATACCGGGTTAGAATCGGCGTAATTGATACCGGTGTGGATTTCAGCCATCCCGACCTTAAGCATTCGCTTGCCCGCGGTATCAATTTGTTGAACCCTGCCGCACTTCCGCATGATGATAACGGGCACGGCACACATATTGCAGGAACGATTGCCGCGGCCAACCAGCTGCGCGGCATGATCGGGGTCGCTCCACGATCCATCGTTTACCCTGTAAAAGCCTTCGATCATAACGGCAGCGCTTTTGTATCGGACATCATTCTGGGCATCGAATGGTGTGTCCGCAACCGGATGAATATTATTAACATGAGCTTCGGCATGAAAACGCGCAGCAAGTCACTGCTCCAAGCGGTGACCAATGCGTACAATGCCGGCGTTATTGTTGTCGCTTCTTCCGGAAATGACGGGAAAAGAAAGTCCGTCGACTATCCGGCCAAATATCCGCAGACCATTTCTGTCGGAGCCACTAACCGCCTGCGCCGTATTGCACCGTTCAGCAACCGCGGCATCTACATTGATATCTATGCTCCCGGAGATAAAATCATGTCGTCATGGCTGCGCGGAAAATATCATGAGATGAGCGGCACCTCCATGGCAACCTCGCATGTCAGCGGCGCCATTGCGCTGCTGCTGGCCCACCAGCCGGGACTTTCGCCGTCCGAGATTAAAGCCATATTAAAGCGTTCCATGCTCCCGCTGCGGGGCACAAAAGCTCCCCGGTTAACCGGGGAGCTGGATGTAATGCGCATGCTCGCATCCGCGGACCGGTAGGTCTGCGGTTTGCTTGCAATTCAACGCGCGGAAGCTGCCAAATCTACATACGTTCAGGGGCTGAGACGCCAATCAGGCGCAGAACCGTCGACAGCACTGTACGAACTGCGGCCAGCAGCGCCAGCCGGGCTTGCGTCTGGGCAGCATCCTCGGTAATAACCCGTTCCGCCTTGTAATAGCTGTGGAACAGGGATGCCAGCTCATAGACATACCGGACAAGCCGGTGAGGCGCATACTGCTCGGCCGCTTCCGCAATTTCCTGCGGCAGCTCGCCCATTTTGCGCAGCAGATCGAATTCATGCTCAGTCGCAAGACGGGTCAGATCCACCGATGCGGGCGGCTGAAGCTGAATGTCCTGCTCCTGTGCCTGGCGGAAGATGCTGCAGATGCGCGCATGGGCATATTGGACATAAAATACCGGATTTTCGTTGGATGTCGAAATAGCCAGATCCATGTCAAAATCCAAATGCGAGTCCATGCTCCGCATGGAGAAAAAATAACGAATGGCGTCGATGCCCACTTCCGCCATCAAATCCTCCATCGTGACCGCCTTGCCGGTCCGTTTGGACATTTTCATTTTCTCGCCGTTCTGGAAGAGGCTGACCATCTGGGCAATCAGCACAACCAGCTTCTGCGGATCGTTGCCGAGCGCAGCCATCGCTGCCTTGACCCGGGGAATATAGCCGTGGTGGTCAGCGCCCCAAATATTGATCATCCGGTCGTAGCCGCGGGCGAATTTATCCCGGTGATAGGCAATATCCGGCGTCAGGTAGGTGTAGGAACCGTCATTTTTCACCAACACGCGGTTCTTGTCATCGCCATAAGGCATCGTGGACAGCCACGTGGCGCCTTCCTCTTCAAACACTTGCCCACGCTCACGCAGCGCCTCAAGCGCCGCTTCGACCTGTCCGCTCTCATACAGCTTCGTCTCACTGTACCATTCGTCGAATTCGACGCGGAATTCCGCCAAATCACGCTTGATCTTGTTCAGCTCCCGCTCCAGGCCGTATGCGCGGAAGAATGCAAAACGCTCATCGTCCGGAATCGACAGCAGCCGGTCGCCTTCCGACTCGGCCAGCGCCTTGGCGAAGCCAATAATATCTTCGCCATAATAACCGTCTTCCGGCATTTGGGCTTCCTGACCAAGCGCTTCCTTATAGCGGGCCTCAATAGAGTAAGCCAGGTTCGCTACCTGCTTACCGGCATCATTAATGTAATATTCCCGTGTGACCCGGTAGCCGGCGAAATTCAGCAGATTACAAAGCACATCGCCCACAGCGGCGCCGCGGGCATGGCCCAGATGCAGGCTGCCCGTCGGATTGGCGCTGACAAACTCGACCTGGACGGATTGTCCGCCTCCCGCATTCACACGGCCATATTCCTGGCCTTGGCCCAGCACCTGACTGATCACCGGATAGAGATAGCTCTTGTCGATCCGGAAGTTAATAAAGCCCGGTCCGGCAATCTCCGCGGACTGTATGGATGCCTTGCTTTTATCCAGATGGGCGAGTATGGCTTCCGCAATTTGGCGCGGATTCTTCTTGGCCAGCTTGCTGAGCAGCATGGCGGCATTGGTCGCCAAATCGCCATGCGACTTATCCTTGGGCACTTCCAGCACGAAGGAGGGAAGCTCCTCGCGTGCCGCCAGCCCAGCGGCTACCACCGCATCCGCTATCGCTTCTTTAACAAGTATATCCAGTACATCAATCGCATTTGCTTCCATTAAAAAATCCAGCTCCTCTTCATCATTCGCATTACCAAACAGGCAAACTTCTATTCTTCCGTCAGGAGGGAAGCATGCCCGTCTTCCAGCTCTTCCGCACGCAGCCGGATGACAAACAACCCGGACGGCTGCTCGTCTACCCACAGTCTGTAATGCCATTCCAGCAGCATCGGCAGCGTCGGCGCCAGCGGTTCATCCGCAGGCTCCGCCTGGGCCATATCTCCGCACTGCATCCACAGCAGCGTAGTATCCGTCTCCAGCTGGAAACGGATATGCGTCGAGGCGTAATGCCCCAAGCGGCGCGCTCCGGCCGCAAAGGACTGGTCCGATTCCACATCCCCGTGACGCTTGACGCTGAGCTCGCCTTCGCGCCAGCGAACGACCGTCCGCACCTGGCCATTCTCATCGGATTCGTCGTAACGGACATAGACGGTGCGGTCTTTGCGGAACCATTCGCCGATGAAAGCATGCTTTTGCTGTTCTCCGTCGAGCTCGCTCGTTAGTTTGATTCGCACTTTCGCTCTGCCTGTCATCGTCGTTAGTCTCCTGTCCTGCTTCTTATGATACCTACTATATACAGGAGCAACAAGGATTTCAATGCCGCCGGAAGCAGCGGCTAAATCTGGCGGGGCGACTGGAGACCCAGCACAGTCAGCCCGCTGCGGATGACCTTGGCGCAGGCAGCCACAAGCACAAGCTTCGCCCGTGTCGCTTCCGGCGTTTCCGATAGAATCCGTTCCTGATGATAGAATCGGTTGAAGTCCTTGGCAGCGTCGAGCAAATATCTGGCCAAGATGGAAGGCTCATTCGCCTTGACCGTCTCGCGGATGGCAACCGGATAGGCGGTTAAGGTTTTGAGACAGGTCCATGCGGCGGGAAGGGATAAGAAGCTTCCCTCTTTTTGCAGAGCGCCATCCCTAACTGCCTGCATCGCTTCATCGATAGTCAAGCCGCCTTTGTCCAGCAGCTTATACGCCCTTGCAGCGGTATATTGCAAATAAGGCCCCGTCTCCCCCTCAAAGCGAAGCGCTTCGTCCAGCGAGAAATTCACTTCCAGCTGCCTACCGTGCTTCAAATCGCCGAAGATAATGGCGCCGATGCCGACAGCCTCGGCAATCTCCCGCCTGCCGGCAAGCTCCGGATTCTTCTCGGCGATGAGCGCTTCCGCTTTGGCGACCGCTTCATCGAGCACCGTGTCAAGAAAGACCACCTGCCCTTTGCGTGTGGACATCTTGCGGCCTTCGAACTTCATTAATCCGAAGGCGACATGCTCGCAGCGATCCACGCCGTCCATTCCCATCCGCTGCAGAACGGCAAACACCTGCTGGAAGTGAAGCTTCTGTTCTGAACCAACCACATAAAGAAGGCGGTCGGCTCCCATCTCACGCTTCCGGTACAGTGCGGTGGCCAAATCGCGCGTCGGGTAAATCGTCGAGCCGTCGGATTTCAAAATGAGGCAGGGCGGCATACCCTCTTCATCCAGCCGCACCACCTGAGCGCCGTCGCTCTCCTCAAGAAGCCCCTGTTCAGTGAGCTGACTCACAACCGCCGCCATTTTATCATTATAGAAGCTCTCTCCCAGCGTATGGTCAAAGGCAACTCCAAGACGCGCATACATCCGGTCGAATTCCTTCATGCTGAACGATACAAAAAACGTCCACAACCGCTTTGCTTCCGCATCCCCGTTCTCAAGCTTCCAGAACCAGAGGCGCGCCGCATCCTCGAGCGAATGATCCCTCTCGGCCTCCTCATGAAAAAGCACATAGAGACGCAGGCTCTCGCGGATCGGCTCCCGTTGAAGCGCCGCTTCGTCGCCCCAGCGCGTGTAAGCCTCCATCAGCTTGCCGAACTGCGTTCCCCAATCCCCGATATGGTTGACCGTCATCACCTTATACCCCGACAAACGGTAGAGATTGGCGAGTGCATGGCCGATCATCGTAGAGCGCAGATGCGCCACTCCAAACGGCTTGGCGATATTGGGCGAGGACAGGTCAATGACGACCCGCTGCCCCTCTCCTTCCGAAGACTTGGCAAAATCCCCGTCCAGTATGGTCTCAAACAGCTCTGGAGCAAAGCGGGCAGGTTCAAAAAACAGATTCAAATAGGGACCTTTGGCTTCTGCGAGCACACCGGCAGACGGGTCCTGGACAAGCGGCGCAAGCTCCCCGGCGATGGCTGCAGGCGGACGCTTCCATTGGCGGGACAGCAGGTAGCAGGGGAACGCCACATCACCAAGCGCCGGATTCGGGGGAAGCTCCAACACAGCGGCAATCTCCGCCTGCGAAAGCCCGGTATGAGGCTGCAGGCGCTCTGCCACCCATTTCAGCAAAAGATTCATCTTATTCTCCTCCTTCGATTTTTAACGGACGCTTATGTTGAAAAAACACAAAAACCCCCGTCTCTGTAAAGAGACGGAGGTCTGGTCCGTGGTACCACTCTTCTGGCTCCCGCCTTGAATAGAAGGGGCCGGCCGATTGGCCGGCTGCCTCTCCTCATTAGCGGGGCCGCTTGAACACGGTAACGGGGTGACCGGATTATCCTACAGCGGCAGGCGCATTCGGACAATCAACTCCCGGGCCCGCTTCCCATGCCTCGCTGCACCGGCTTTCACCGCCCCGGCTCGCTGCTTGCAGCGCGTTGCAAAGTACTGTCCCGTTCATCGCTTGTAAGCTGTTATTTGTTTATTATATGCATCCGAAGAGAAATTGCAAGGGGAAGGCATAACGGCCCATTCATGCGACTTGCTGCCGGCTTCATGAACAGCATATACTAAACTGAACTGAACAACGGGATTTCAATTTTATTTGGAGGACGGCAGGATCAATGAGCAAAGGAACCGCATTATTACGGCAGCGCAATGAAAAACGCACCCTGGCGCTGCTTCGCACCGGGGAACATCACTCCCGGCAGGAGCTGTCCAAGCTGCTCGGCTTAAGCAAAAACACCATTTCGCTCATAATCGACAGCTTCATCAAGCAGGGGATCGTCGAGGAAAAAGGACTGGACGAGCAAAGCGGCGCAGGGCGGCCAAGAATTCAGCTGCAGCTGATTCCGGCTTTTCATACCGCAATCGGAATTTCCATTGGCCATTCAAGCTGCCAGTTTGTCGTCACCGACTACCGCTCCACCATTCTGGAGAGCGGTGAATGGACGATCCCATCGATGCAGGCGGACCCTTTTATCGGGCAGCTGATCCGCTTGTGCGGCGGGCTTCTCGACAAATACCCTCAGACACTCGGCATCGGTGCGGCGATACCTGCGCTGGTCGATCCCCACTTGGGCCTTGTGCACTTCTCGTCCCATCTGGACTGGCGGGACGTCCCTCTCAAGGAGCGGCTGGATGAGGGCCTCCCGGTGAAAACCATCGTCATGAACAATGTCAAAGCGTCTGCGCTGGCGGCTTCGTCTGCTGTCCCCTTGCCCCCGGGAGGCTCCGGCAATCTCTTCTATCTGCGGGTGGATGAAGGAGTAGGAGGAGCCCAGATTATTGACGGCCGCGTCTATGATGGCGCAAGCTTCACTGCGGGTGAAATCGGTCATCTGTGCGTGCAGATGGACGGACCCCTGTGTGCCTGCGGACAGCGGGGATGCCTGGAGACGCTCGTCAGCATGCCTGCGGTGAGAGAGCAGCTGCGCGCCAGCTGCCCCTCGGCGAACCCGGAAGAAAGTCTGCTGTCACTGGTGACCAGACTTCAGCATGAAGCATGCGTCCTGAATCTGCTGCGTGCATCCGGTGAACATATCGGCTTCGCGCTGGCCCAAATCGTGAATCTGATGAACCCGCAGAACATCATCATCGACAGTCCTTTTGCCACACTCGCCCCCTTCAAGCTGGCGGTCCAGCAGACCATGCAGCGAAGAGCGCTGCGAATTCCGCTCGCAAAGACGAGCCTGCAGTTCATCCGTAATGAGTTCTCTGCAAGCATTGGCGCCGCATATGCGGTCGTGCTGGATTTCGAGAAGGAGTAAACGGGTCAAGTTGTTCAGGTGCTTCACTATTTTTTAATTGGAAAGAAGGTCGCTTGCCATGTTGACCAGCGGAGCTGCAGAAAATCCGTTCTCCTCCACTACGGGAGTCGTCGTTGCCGTCATCGATTCCGGGATTGATCCGGATCGGCTGCAGCATGGTACCGCCATGCTGCCCGGAGTCAACCTCAGCGGCGACGGCGACGGCGGGGACACCCGCGATTATGCCGGACACGGTACCGCCGTAGCGGCGACGATTGCCCGGATTGCCCCTGGCTCCCGGCTTCTGCCGGTGAAATTGATGAACCGGCGCGGCGTATTACGCGATACGGCCATGATTGAATCGGCCCTGGCGTGGATCATAGAGCACAGGGAAGAGCTCGGCATCGGCGTCGTCTGCGCCGCCTTCGCCGATTCGAGTCACCGCACCTCGGATGAGCCGCTGCGCGGATCGACGCTGCAGCGGCAGGTTGCCGCTTTGCGCGAAGCGGGCATCCCTACGGTAACCGCCGCAGGCAACTGGTACCCGGAGCACCGCGGCCGCAGCCTTCACGGCATGGCGTGGCCTGCCATTCTCCGTGAAACTGTCAGTGCAGGCGCGCTCGACAACGGGGAAGAAGGCGTCCGGCTCGCAAACACGAGCCAGCGCCTTCATCAAAGTCTTCATACAGGCTGCAGCACAACCTTGTTTACCTGGCCCGGAGATCCGGGAGAGACAAGCGGCGCCGCCGCGGTTGTCTCCGGATGCTTTGCCGCATTGCGGCAAGCCGATCCGGATGCTTCGGTCGATGCGCTGGTCGGGCGGCTGCTCCGCTTCGGCCGGGAAGCCGCCGACGAGAACGGCCTTCTCTGGCCTGTTATCGATCCGGGCGAGCTGTTCCTGGATTAATTGGTCAGGAGCTGCTGCTTCTGGGCTGTAATCGGCACGCGGATCAGATTAAGCACGAATGAGAGGCCCTTGCCGCCCTCGCCCGCTGCGAGCAGGATCGCCTTCGTTTCTTCGTCGTCGTCCAGATTGGCGGACGATACGAGCGCCGCTCCCAGGTGATCGAACAAGCTTTGGATCCATGCCAGCGATTCCGTCGACTTCTCATCGCCCGCGGAAGATGAGCTTGATTTGCTGTCATCATCGATAACCTTTCCGAACACGGCCGTGCGCATTATGAAGTGGATGACTTTGCCGACGACCTCGATGCCGGAGCCGACTTTTTGCAGCTTTTTGCGATCAGGAGCCTCTTTCTTATTTCCCGCAACGAGGAGCGCAACCGTCTTGACCGACAGGATGCCCGTAATAGCCAGCATCGTCCATTCCATGGCCTCAACCTCCTCGCCTTTGTTCACATGCATGCCCAACGCTTCCGTTGCCAGACCCAGCACGCCCAATCCTGCGCCAAGCCACAGCTGCCAAGCTTCAGCCGGCTTCGAACTGCCTCCTTCGCTTACAACATTGCCCTGCACGTATAACTGATATCCCGTAAGAATCATGCTCATGAATGAGCCTACAAGTCCACCCGCCCACGAAAATTTGCGCAGCCCGTCAACCCCCGACTGAACGGTTACATTCCCGAACGAAAGCGGAATGACATCGCCTTTCTTGAAAGGCGCCTCTCCCAGCATGAGCTTGTAGGCTATGGTGGCCGGAATGGCGCAAAGCATCATCACGCCGTCAATCATCCGGAACGAGGTGTCGATATGGGCGCCCGGCGCGACGAACTCCACCAGCTTCTCGATAAACGGAAAGCTCACTTTCGCGAACAGCGCGTCGCGGGCGACTCCGATCAAATTCTGCATCAAGTCGAGGGTCCGCAGAACAAAATCGCGCAAGCCCGCCAGTACGCCCTCGAGCACATCCGTTCCCACTGCAACAAGCACCTCTTTAACTGTTCCGAAATTGAGCTCTCCCGGCTTCGGCATCGCACCGTCGAACAGGCGGCCGATGTCCGTCTGCAGCTTATCCCACATGGTCAGCAGATCGTTCATCTCATCGCCCAGGAGCCCCTCCACGAACTGCTCCGCCGCCGCCATCGCCTCGGCCGTCACGTCCGGACCTTCCACATGGACGATATCATCGGCGAGCTTACCGATTTTCTGCGTGACCCATCCGACCACGCTGTTGCCGCTCACTTCATCCAGCAGCTTCTGAATCGGAGCGGCCGCTTTGCCGATATCGTCGATAATGCTTTGTCCCGGACCGGGTCGGCTCGGCTTCGCCGGAACGGCGCCGCCCGCCGCCCGCCATTGTCCGATTTGCGCAATGGCTTTGTCGAAACCGCCCGCCGCTGCAGTCTTCATACGGCCGACGGATTGTTTCAGGGATGTCAACGCTTCATCCGCTGCCTCCACCATTGCTCTGCGGACCAGCACGATATCTTCCCACTCGAGCAGAAACTTCAAGTAATCCCACAGCTTCTCAAGTCCCGTCTTCACCTGCGCCCATAGCCATTTGAAGAAAGCACCCGCTTCCTCGAGCGTTGTGAGCACGAATTTCTTAATCTTGTCGCCGATGGCGCATATGAATTGGAACGCGCCTTCCGCCTTATGAAGCACGAAGGTCAAGCCCTCCTTCATTTTCTCCCCGATCCCCTCGAAGAAATCGGCAATCGTATGGCCAAGATTGACGAAGAAATGCTCCGCGCTTTCCGCGGCCCCGATCAGCTTCGAAATGGCGTCGTCGTGGATAACGCGCACGCCCTGCGCATCCGATTGAATGCCCCAGCGGTACGCATCGGGCAATGCATCTGCCCGCAGCACAGAGCTGAATGGGGCGCCTGCCGGAGCTGTCCGCACATCCGGAGCGGCTCCGTTCGAGGAGAGGGCGAGTCCGGCCGCCTGATTGAGCGAGGCGGCTACCGCATCCACCTGCCCCTGGTCCGGGCCGGTCCGGAAGTTGTCCGGCAGCAGCGGCGTGTCGCCGCTTGGCGTCCTCACCGTCGCGGCGCGAAGCTCATCCGCCGTCATCGATTTGAACCGGTCGAACACCCCGGAAGCCGGATTGACGTCGATGTGACCGTCGACGCCGTCAACAGAGAAACGGTAGACAGCCGGAGTCAGCGATTTCACCCGGTTGAACAGGCTGATGCCGCCGTTCAAATCGGTGAACGTATCGACAGCCGCGCCAGGGCCGATCAACACGGCGTCCCCATTGAGCGAAACGCTGGACAACACGGATGCCGTCACCGAGATTTTAACCGCCCGCTTCGGCGCACCTGCGTCATCCAGGACGCGAAGCGAGGTTCCGTAGCACGTTACCTGCATCACCTGGTCCGGATCGGATACATGCAGGGGGCTTTCCTGCCAGACGCCGGTTCTGTTATCCTGCCAGATGTATCCCGCATGGGCATCGGTATATACCGCCAGAACCGATGCCGTCGTATGCCGGTCTCCCGGGACCGGCGCCATTTCCTGCACCCCGCTCCGCAGCCGTAAGGGCGGTTCCCAATCCGTGTCCGCATTCGGACGCTTGACGACATTCAAATCGCCATTTTGCAGCAGCGCCCACAGGGAGACACTCCCGTCCGCTGCCTCGCCGACGATCACATCCTGTACATTCGCCGCCGTATCCGGAGCGGCAATCTGGCTGACCCGGGCGTCCTCGGCATTATCCAGCTCCGCAGCAGGGATCAGGTGCAGGCCCTGTCCGCCAATATATAAATTTGTGCCGTTCTCCGTCATAACGCCCGTCTCCAGGACATTAGCTCCAGCCGGGCAGGGCAAACCCACGACGGGAGGTATGGTTGCAGGCTTGCCCGCGCCGTCGTATTCGGGGAACGGCCGGAAGGCCAGCACGTGGTCGCCGCTGCCAATGCCCAGCACATGCAGCCCTCCTCCGTATGTCGGATGAACGCCGGCCTCGAAATCAAGAACTTCTTCCAGCGTAACGGCGGGATTAAAGACGAGCGCGCCTGCGAATGATGCTGCTCTGTCACTGCGCAGCAGATATACGGCCTCGCTTGGCCCCCTGCTGCCTGCCAGCACGACCGTCCACAAACTGTCGCCTTCATCCAATACCCGAATCCCTTCAACGCGGACATTTTCCCTTGTCCCGCAGTCCGACCAGGCGATCTGCTCCCAGTCGCTGCTTGCGCTGGATAAGTTATAGGCCGCGAATATGCGGCTTTGCGTCTGGCCGGGACCCGCATCGACCGCTACGGCGATCGTGATGCGGTCGTCATCGGTCCAGCCGGCGCCGACGGCCCGCACCTGCGGCGCCCCTCCCACAGCGGAAGCAAGCGACGCGCCAAGATCGGCCAAGCTCCATCCGCTGTCCGCCTTATGGTCTTGACGCACAAGATAAAGCCCGTTCTGATTGCCGATCGTCAGCACCATCGGCGTTACGACGCCGGATTTGCGGTCGGGCAGCGCAATAACACGCCGTTGAAATCTCCCATGTGCAGCCGGTTCTGCCAAGTCCTCGCGGCCAAACGTGCGGGCCGCCTCCATATGATCGATAATATCGTTCGAAACGGTAAACTGTATGGAATTCCCACTCACATCATTAGCGGATAATCGTACCACTCGCGGTTTGTTCATTGCGAGACTCCCTTCCTGTTCAAGATTATCAATCGGTTCATGGCGCTTTATAAATGACGTCCAGCAGCAGATCGCCGGTTTGGCTGGAAAAACGAAGATTCTGGAACGCGAACACGCCGCCGCCCGGTGGGATGAAGTGGCTTTGCGACATGTCGACTTCCACATGGCCCAGAGCATTTTGCAGCGCGGTATGCAGCACGCTCACTTTATCGGCGACGATTCCGCCCAGCATCTCCAGCATCGTTCCTTTGCTGATGCCAAGCAGCTTCGGGATCCAGGATACGCCGTTCTCCACGACGCCGAAGCCGCTGGCATCGTCTTTGGTCTGCTTGAAATCGCCGATGCTGTAATTCAGCTGCGAATTCACGGAGAAATCGGATGTTCCTCCCGGAGTCGTCAGCGTAACGGACCCGCTGACAGGCTGATTTCCCGCTGCTTCCAATCGGGCCGTTTCCGTGCCTAGAGGACCCAGCGTATGCTCCGTATACGAGAACGATCCTTCGATACTGCCCGAGATATCCAAACGGTTCGTCCCCGGGGCGATTGCGATTTCGAGCCAATAGCTGCGGGACTGCTCCACCTTCCGGTCAACGAGATCCCGGCTCGTATGGCTGCTGGAATCCTGGAAGACAAAGCGCCGCTTCAAGCCGTCGACAACGGGACTTGCGCCAAGCTCCTTCATAAATTGCGGCATCAGATAATTGTCCAGCAGCACTTCCTTGCGTATCGCCATGATGCCGGATACGAGTCCCTGCGTACCGTCGATCATCGCCGGATTGATCCAGTCATCCGAAAGCTTGATCCGCGCCGCATTACGATCATCCGGCAAATTCCGTCCCGAGAACATCCCGAGATAACTGAGCGCCGCAGCGTCAGCCGCCTTCCAATTGGCATGAACGTCAAACACGAAGTCCGTCATCGCAAACGTCGGGGTCTGATGCTTGGTGTTGCGCCGCACGACGGTACCGAGCATAAATTCGCCCATTTCGCCTTGAAGCAGATTGTTGAGACAGCTCAGTGTTCTGGTGCGGGCATATTGGGAGACAGCGGCCGGTATGGAGACGTTCTTGTTGTCCGACAAGAGCAGATCGACTTCCGTCAGCTTCATAAATAAATATTCGATGGAAAATACATCATCCGGCAGCCCGCTGGCATCGATCGTTTTCTGGACCGTTTCGTACGCGGCCGGATCAATCGAGGCGATCGTCTCGAGATCGACCGGCTTTTTGTCCAAATCCGTAATGAACGATAAGCTCCAGTTGGAAATCGCTTGATCCGCAGCCTGCTCCTCGTCCTCGTCATAGTAATGGACATTGCCCGATTTCAACGTTAAAGTCACCTTCACCTGGCCGAGCTTCCCGTCCTCTACATTCAGGCTCACCTCGAGCGGAGCGATTTCGGCCGTCAAGCCGAATCTGGATGGAGTGCCGTCATTCTTCTTCGGATAAATGTCCAGCGTGTCGCTAAATTGCTTCCGCCGCTTCCACGCCTTCCACGCATAAGCCATTTGGCTGTTGATCGCCTTCTGGGAAATCGCCAGGCACAAATCGAAGTCCGTAAGCAGATTTTTACTGTCGTTCATATTCAATCTCTCCTTTGCAAAAGTTAGGGTGTGCTCTTCGTCCGGTCAATCGTTTTGCTGGTCAAATATCCGGCGTGACTAATGCCCAGCAGTGCCAGCAAGCCTTCGCTGACGGCCGGAAATTCCGTGAGGCCGCCGGGAGCCCGGCTGTTGAACAGCTGCAGCAGCAGCGCAGCATAGCTGGCCGCGGCAATGATCGTGAAGAAAAACATCTGCAGCTTCGCCATGTCGACAATATTCACGTTCTTCACTTCTTCGCCCTTGAACATATCGGTCCATGACGCATCGGAAAAGTTCGCATTGGCGTACAAGATGCCGTCGCTTCCTTCGACGTCCGCGGGCTGAAGCTTATCGGCCTCGTCGGGGGAAATCGTTTTGGCCTGCTTGGTCGTATGAATGAGCGGCGTTGCGACCAAAGAAGTGAAGCTGATGCCCATAAGCGCCCATAAATGCCAATCCATCGCGATATTGAGGGCATTCCCGATATCCTGCAGACCGTAAATGCGCAGCGATGCTGCGGAGTAATAAGCGGACAGCAGCATGATCGTCCAAAGCAGCGTCTGAAATCTCGACAAGCTGATTAAATTGCGTTCATTCACGAGCAGGCCCAGCGGCCTGCCCGTAATATGCAGGCTGACGATCAGAAAAAAACTGGATATGAGCGCAATCGATCCGATCCACAAGGCACCCTGGCCGCGGCTTGCCTGCTCGCTTAGGTCAGCCGCCTGTTTCTGCACCGCTTGGGCAGCGGCTGGCTGCGGGTCGGCCTGGAATACAGCGAGAATCCGGTTTATTTCGGTTTTCATCAAGGGGATATAGGAGACGTCCTGCATTGTCAGCTCCCTGCCGAAGAGCTGCTGCTCCAGTTCGATAACGAGTGATCTGGTCTCCGGTTTGGCCAGATTCACATAGGCAAGGACGCCTGGAAGAATGAGCAGCAGCAATAAAATAGCGAGCAGGCCGGCAGCTCCGGTGAAGCCGATCTTCTTCGGCGAGGGTGCAAGCCGCACTTGTGCCATCGTTCCGGTCACTCTCCCTGCACCTGGAAGCCGCCGCCGCGGCCCGAAGATATATTCGTGTCGACCGGTATGCCAGCTACCATAGCGCCCGCCAGCTGCTTGATATTCCAATCGCTGAACGAAGCATAACCGCTCCAGCCCCTTGACTCGGCCAGCCAGGCGTATGCAATGCCGCCGCTGAAAGCATCCCGCATATGCCGGCAGGTAAGACCGGACCCGTAGATGCCGATGTCATACAACGTTCCGGCTGCCGCTTCCTCGCGGAAAGCATCGATGACCCCCTGCATATACCGGCTTACACCACCGGACAGCTCCTCCTGCGAGGCATCGAAATCAACGGTAAAGTAAATCGGCGTGTTCGCAGGCTGACCGATGGAACGGGCATACCGGTGGGCATCGCAGCCGTCCCTTTTCCCGGCAGCATACGAGAAATAGCCCGGTGAAGTGGGAAATCCGTTCTCCCATACCGCAACGAGATGCAGTCCCGCCCCGGACAAAGCCTCCGCCTCCTTGCGGGTCACATTCTTGCCCGGGTTGTTCCGGTTGTAATACCTGCATACAAAGTCATATCCCGCTTCCTTGATGGCAGCGGCGAGCGAATGGCAGTTGACCGTCGTATCGACGCCTTTTCCCATTGACGCTCCTCCCTTCTTCCTTTGGAGTAAGATGGTCTTGCTGATTCAGTTATACAGGGAATGATTGTCATCCCGACAGTTACGGATGTCGGCATTCTTGTCATATGACAAGAAAAACAAAAAACCGACCCGCAAGGGTCGGCGTGTCTATCGCTATTTATAATTGCAATTGTTTCAGCACAAGCATCGCTTTCGCCCGGTCGCTTACTCCGATCTTCGAGTAAATGACACTGACATAATTGCGAATGGTGCCCTCGTGCATATACAGCGCTTTGGCAATTTGCTTGTTGGTCAGTCCTTGCGCCATAAGACTTGCGATTTCCGCCTCGCGCCCGGTCAGGCGGATTTCGTTCTGAATGGCGTGGAGAGAGCCGCTTGTAAGCTCCGCGGCCGCCGAAAGCCTGGTCAAATTCGCAGCCAGCTTGGCGGCGATAACGGCAGGCATCATCAGCTGCCCGGCTGCGGCGTCGCGTATCGCTTCGATCAGGCGCCTGCCCTCCATGTCCTTCAGCAGGTAACCGCTGGCTCCGTGGCCGAGACCGTCCAGGATATATTGATCATCGGCGAAGGTGGAAAGCAGGAGGATCACGGTATCCGGCGATTCTTCCTTCAACCGCTTCGTGCATTCAATTCCGTTCATGACAGGCATCTGGATATCGAGCAAAACCACATCCGGCTTCGTCGCGCGGGCGGTCTCAAGCGCCTGAAGACCGTTCTCCGCCGTGCCGACCACCTCCAAATCAGGCTGGAGCTCCAGAATCGTCTGCAGGCCGTCCCTCATCAGCGCCTGATCGTCGACAATCAATATGCGCAAGGGTATCATGTTCCCTGCCCCGATTCCGGTACCTGCAGCCGGATGCGCAGCTCCGCGCCTTCATCCGCAGCCGCCTGCAAAGCTAACGTGCCATGCACAAACTCCACCTGGTTGCGCAGCGCAGTGAGGCCGAATCCGTAGCGGAAGCCATCAGGATCCAGACCGTTGTTGCGGAGAGCAAAATCGATGAGGCTGCCGCCGCAGGTCAACCGGAAATGGAAGCAGGTGCTTCTCCCATGGCGGATGCCGTTCGTCAGCCCTTCCTGCAGCGCGTGGCAGATCAGCTTGATTTGATAGAACGTCAGCTGTGGCAGCGGCTCGATCCGGCAGTTGATTTGAACGCCCGCGTACGCCTCAGTCTCCCGAACGATCCGTTCAAGGTCTTTTTGCAGATCGATCGTCTCCCGCTGCTCCGCCAGTTGATGGACAGAGCTGCGGATTTCGTCCAGGCCTTTGCGGACGAGCTGCTGCGCCAGCTCCATTTTCTCCGAAGCCCGCAATGCGTCGATTTCGATCAGATATTTGCCTGCTTCGAGTTGGACCACCGCCGCCGTTAGCGTATGGCCGACGACGTTGTGAATGTCTCTGGCGATGCGGTTGCGTTCCTCCAGCACCGAGATTTCCATCATCGCCTCGTAAGCCTGCCGAATGGATGCCTGCAGTTCTCTTGCCCGCAGCTCCAGCTCCCGCGTCCGCTCGCGCACTTTCTCCTCCAGGGTCTCCTTGTCGGCGACGACTCCGCTGAGAAACTGGTAGGTGCGGATCGAGGTGTACACCGTACTGAACAGCTTGGTGCTGGTCAATTCTGTTTTTTCCTTATAATCGCTGATATCGTAGGCCCGAATCACCGTATGCTCCGGCGCCTGCCCCGGCTGACCCGTCCGCAGAATGATGCGGACAAGCTGATTGCCCAGCACCTCCCGCAAAACCTTGACGAGCGTCAGTCCGGAATCGTCCTGCTCCATTACCACGTCAAGCAGCACCACGGCGATATCCGGATGCTCCCCCAGAAATCCGATCGCTTCGGAAGCGGAGTACGCGCTCATAAACTGCAATTTTCTGCCCTCGAACATATGTCTTTCCAGCACCAGCTTCGTTACCCTGTGAATATCCCGGTCATCGTCGACAATCAAAAATTTCCAATAGCGGACCGCCTCCTGATCCGCCGGCTCTTCATCAGGCAGCAGAAGCATATCGGAAGCCTCTAAAACCGTATCGTTCATCCCGCTCCCTCCATCTGTACGCTTTGTAATGGCAGCACCATCTGAAACGCTGTCCCATAGCCCGGGACGCTGTCGCACACAATCGTACCTCCCCAGGTTTGCACCACCAGGTTGTACACGATGCTAAGGCCAAGACCGGTCCCTCCTTGACCGCGTTTGGTCGTGACGAACGGATCGAAGATCCGCGGCAGCAAGCGGGGCTCGATGCCCGTGCCGTCGTCCGAGAAGGTGACGATCAGCGACTGTCCATCGGATTCGGCCCGAATGACAATCGTTCCTTCCTGCGATTCGTCGTATGCATGCAGCAGCGAATTCAACAGCAAGTTCGTGATGATTTGGAATAAAGCGCCCGGGTACCCGTCAATCTCCAGCGAGTCGTCGACGTTCAGGACGATCCGGTGACGGCTTTGCTTTAATTTTGGCGAAAGGCTCAGCAAAATATCACCGATATAGGCCTTCACCCGGAATGAGCGCCGCTGCTCGAACGTCTGATCAACGGCAACCTGCTTGAAGCTGGAAATCAGCTTCTCGGTGCGCTGTAAATTATCCAGCAGAATGGATGCCGTCTCCCCGCACTCGGCAAAATACGCTTCCAGATCGCTCCGCCGCAGCACGCCCTGACTGTAGCTGTCCAGCAGCTCCTTCGACCTCTCCACCAAATGGGACGATGCCGTCACGCCAATCCCGACCGGAGTGTTGATTTCATGCGCAACGCCCGCCACGAGCTCGCCAAGCGAAGCAAGCTTCTCCGACTGGATAAGCCGGTTTCTCGCCTGCCGGAGAGAGGCCAGCGTCTCCTCGAGCTGCTCGGTCCGCTCCTTCACCCGCTGCTCCAGCGTCTGGTTCCATTTCGCGAGCTGCAGATGCAGCCGGATTCGCGCCATCAGCTCACGTTTGACGACGGGCTTCGTCACATAGTCGTTGGCGCCGGCGTCGAAGCCTTCGATTAAATCGCTGTCCAGCGGCTTGGCCGTTAAAAAAATGACCGGCAGCTCGTTGGCCGAATACAGCCTGCGAATGCGCGAGCATACTTCGAAGCCTGTCATTTTGGGAAGCATGACATCGAGCACCGCAAGATCCGGCTTGTCTCCGCCCTCGATGATATGGAGCGCCTGGATCGGGTCTGACGCCTCGATAACGGTATAGCCTGCCATCGTCAAATGATTGCGCAGCACTTGAAGGTTGACCGGATCGTCATCCAGGATCAGGATCCGTTCCGGGCTTCCGCTTTTGCCACCTGCCGTTGTCTCCCATGACTCCTGCGGCGTTACGCCGCTTGCTTGAACGGCGGCGGTGTCTGTCGGCAGGCTCTCGAAAGTCTCAGTCCGCTGCGGCTGAGGGTGCCGGGACGGCCTTTGCAGCGTGAAGACGATGCTTGCCCCTCCGCCGGTCGTCGAATCCACGCCGATTCTTCCCCCATGCAGCTCGACGAGCTTCTTGGTAACGGAGAGACCAAGCCCCGTGCCTTCGTGCGCAGCGCCCTCTCCCTGCTCATAAGCGGTAAACATACGTTCCCGCAATTCATCCGGAATGCCGATTCCCGTGTCCGTCACCCGTATTTCCACTTCATCCCCAAGAGCCGAAGCGGTGACCGTAATGCTGCCGGATTCCGTAAATTTGACCGAATTCCCGATCAGATTATGCAAAATTTGCTGCAGCCTGTTCCCGTCGGCCAGCACGGCCAACTGCTCCGGCACTTCGTTGGCCAGCTTAACCTTCTTCCCGGGCAGCAGCGGTTCGTTCAACTGCAGCACAGTGCCGACGACGCTGCGCAAATCGATCTCCGCCCGGTGCAATTTCAGCTCTCTGTTGTTTAATTGGGCATAATCCAGCACATCTCCCACCAGAGTGGTCAGCCGCCGCCCACTCGCGACGACAAGCTGCAGGTTGCGGACAGCCTGATCCGGCAGTTCCCCGGCTACCCCGTCGATCAGCGACTCGGACAGTCCGATCATGCCGTGAAGAGGGGTTCTCAGTTCATGAGACGTATGGGCAAGAAACTCGTCCTTCAGCTTATCCATGGCGAGCAGCCTGCTGGACATCTGCTCGACTTCGGTGAACGCCTGGACAAATCTGCGTGCCAGAATGAGCGACTGCATCGAGATGAAGACAAGCAAGCCATAAGGAGCCAGCGATCCCAGATGCGTCATCTCGCTCATGTATAGAAAATCATGCAGAATGGTTCCCGCCAAGGCGGCATACCCGATGAGAAAAACCAGCGTGCCCGCCTGCCGGTCCCGCATTGCCCGAACCAGTACAAATAAGGTATATGCGATCAGGGCGCAGGTGAATAACTCGAACGGTATCAATATTTTGTCATACCACCGCTGCGGGGTCAGCAAGCAAAACAGCGTCGCGCCGCCGCCCGCCGCCTGGGTAACCGTAACCGCCCTACGGGCAAAATACCGAGGATAAAGCGTCTGTACGAACATGGCGATCATGACAAGACCGAAGAAGAATACAGCATAAGGAACTTTGCAAAACAGCTCCCAATTCAGGCCCGGGAGCCAGTTGTAAATGTACCGGTCATTGACAAACAGAATACGGATCGCCACAAGCAGCGAAAAGATTCCCAGATACAGGGCGGAACGCTCACGCCTTCGCAGAATGAACAGCACCAGATGGTAAAGCGCCATAATGGTGCAGGCTCCGAACGAGACAAATGTTCCCTCCATATTCTTTCTGTATAACGTTTCGATCTGTGCCGAAGTGCCGAGCTGTATATTGTTCTGGAAGCCGCTCTTCGTGTAGCTGTAATTCGACAGCTGTATTACAATTTCCAGCATATCTTGACCGGAAGACAGGCGAATCGGCGCCGTTTGCACGATTTGTCTGGCAACCGCGCTCTTCGCATCCGTCCCGACTGTCCCTGCAGACGCAAGAGGCTCGCCGTTAACCCATATCCGGTAAGCCGTAAAAATATTATTTATCTTAAGCGCCAGGGCGCCTTCTTCCGGTTTCACATGAACCTGCAGCCGCAGCGTCGCATAACCGCCGGCAGGGAAGCTGAGATCCTTCACCGCCTCGCGATTCCAATATCCTGGTGATGTAAAATATCCGGTAAGTCCGGGCTTCCTGGGCTCCCGAAAATCATCCGGCGTCAGCAGCTCCGACCAATAAAATTCCCACTCTCCGCCTAGGGAAACCGCCCCTTCCCGCTGAAAGTCCCACCCCGACAAGTCGAGGGTGCCGGCCGCCGCCCGGGAATCCGGATGCGGCTCCCCGCCGCTTGAAGCCATACTGCAGCCGGCCAACCCGATAATGACAAGGGCAAGCAGCGTCAGCAGCCGCATGGTTTTAGACATCATTGAGGAGAAGCAGCTCGTCGCTTAACCGATAGCCGGCATTCAGCGGCAGGTCGGTTCTGTTCGAGAAATCGATCGGCTGATAGCTGTTGGACGGCTCAGAACGGTCCATGATGCCCAGGCGCATATAGGTTTCAGCCACCAGCTCGCTGCAGAAAAAGCTGGATGCGCCTGCCTGGATATGGAGTTTTCCTTCCAGAAGCTCAAAGGCCATCCGTTCGAGCGAAGGGAACGACGCTCCGTGCACCTCGTTGATAAACTGCGTGAGCTTATCCGGGATTTGCGCGTTCCGGTCCCCCTCCAGCAGGCGGAAGGCGAACAGGGCATCGTATTGATCGCTGACATCCGTCGCGATGCGCTCCCGCAGCAGCACCAGCATCGGTCCTGTCTTGATATGGTGCAGCTCCACATCCGGAAGCGTCTGTGTCGTGGTGGATTCCCAGAACAGCAGCTCTTCCACGTCCGGCAGCTTGACGACCATGCCAATATGCGACCAGAGCGAGCCCTCGACCGCCTCTACCTGGATCGCTTCGGGAAAGATTCCGTGGCAAAGCAGCAAATCCCCCGTTTGCAATTTTCCTTTGATTTCGTCATAAGTAACGCGCCTGCTGTTCATAAATCCCCTTCCCTTCGGTGGAAAATTTTAGCTGCCATTCTATTCTATCAAAACATTGATTGACCGTGGAGAGGGAACTTCCAGCAGAGAAAAAGGATTGACGGGCAGATGCGCGCATGATACTTTAATAGCAATTAGTCCTAATGTAGGACAAATTGACGGACAAGAGAGGATGATCGGAATGAGCTTAACTAAAGGGCTTGTAAAAAACCGGACTGTCGAGCTGTTGAAGGTGGAGGTTTATGAGAATCGGATGGCGATGGGACACTCGGCCGCTGAAGCGGCAGCGGCCAAGATGAAGGAGCTCCTGGCGAAGCAGGACGGGATTCGCATGATTTTTGCCGCGGCGCCTTCCCAGAATGAATTCCTGCAAGCGCTCCGCACGACCGACGGCCTGGACTGGTCCCGCGTTACCGCCTTCCATATGGATGAATATATCGGATTATCTCCTGAGGCGCCGGAGCGGTTCAGCGCTTTTCTGCGCAACGGGCTATTCGATTTGGTTCATCCCGGCACGGTTCATCTGATCGACAGCAGCTCCTCCGCAGAGGAGGAATGCCTGCGTTATGCTTCATTGCTGCAGCAGCAGCCAATTGATATTGTCTGTCTGGGCATCGGGGAGAACGGGCATATTGCCTTCAATGATCCTCCGGTTGCCGACTTTAAGGATGATGTATTTGTGAAAAGCGTCGAGCTGGATGAGATCTGCCGGCAGCAGCAGGTCAACGACGGCTGCTTCCCCAATCGGGACGCTGTTCCCACTCACGCCATTACTCTGACGATTCCTGCCCTGTTCTCCGGAGCCCACTTGTTCTGTATGGTGCCGGGCCGGACGAAGGCGGCTGCTGTCGCAGCGACCTTGAACGGGCCTGTCACTACGGATTGCCCTTCTTCCATACTGCGCAGGCATCCGGACTGCACCCTTTATACCGATACCGACTCCTATGGAAAGCAGGACTGAGAGATGTCCTATCCAGAAACGACGGTTATCCGGGGAATTCATTATATAAGCGGCGAGCCTGTTGCCGTCACCATGAAGAGCGGCGTCATCAGCGGGATTCATCGGGAAGAACGGACTGCCGGCGACGAGCTGCTGCCCTGGCTTGCGCCAGGCTTCGTCGATTTGCAGATCAACGGCTGCAGGGGACTGGACTTCAACACGATTCCCATTGCAAAAGGGACCACCATGCAGGTGACGAGGGCTTTGTGGGAGGAAGGTGTTACTTCGTATTACCCGACGGTCATTACCAACGGGGACGACGCCATTGAACAGGCGGTCCGCAGCATTGCCGGGGACTGTCTCGAGGATCCCGCCTCAGAGGCCGGAGTTGCGGGGATTCACCTGGAGGGACCTTTTATCTCGCCGGAGGACGGCCCCCGGGGCGCACATGGCCAATCGCATACCAAAGCTCCGGACTGGGAGCTGTTTCAGCGCTGGCAGGACGCTGCCCGGGGGAAAATCAAACTGATTACGCTATCGCCGGAATGGCCGGGTACGGCAAGCTTTATCGAGAAGTGCGCGAAGGCTGGCGTGCAGGTCTCCATTGGCCATACAGCGGCTGCGGAGGAACAGATCAGAGAGGCTGCCGCAGCCGGCGCCCGCTTATCGACGCATCTGGGCAATGGCGCGCATCTGATGCTGCCCCGCCATCCGAACTATTTGTGGGCGCAGCTGGCCGAAGAGGAGCTGTGGACATGCATTATCGCCGACGGCTTCCATCTGCCCGATTCCGTGCTTAAAGTCGTCCGCAGCGTCAAAGGAAAACGAACCATACTCGTCAGCGATGCGGTTTATTTATGCGGTATGGCTCCAGGAACATATGAAAACCATATTGGCGGAAGGGTTGTCCTGACACCGGAGGGAAGATTGCATCTGGAGCAAAACCCCCGCTTGCTTGCGGGATCGGCCCAAATGCTGCATCGCGGAATAAGCCATATCGCGGGCAGAGGGATTGCCCCCCTCTCCGAGGCTTGCGATATGGCCTCGATTCACCCGTCCGCCCTCATGGGACTTTCATCAGCGGGCGGCTTGACGATTGGCGCCCCTGCGGATCTGGCGGCGTTCGAATGGTCGGGTCATCAGTTGAATGTCGTGCAAACGTATAAGCACGGCAGATTAGTCTATACACGTCCGCAAGCGGACCATTAAGTGCTGCACGCGGCGACGACGACGGCGGCGGCTCAGTTCCGGCTTCGTTTCAGAGGCGCGGCGACGGCCGCCCGTCCAGCTTCTCGATTTTCTCGCAAATCTCGTGCTGCCACTGTGTATCTCCCGTCATGGACGCAAGCAGCGATAAATTGTACAAATTAGCCAGCTGCCTGCAGTAAGAAGCATTGACAGCCATGCAGTGCTCAAAATCAGCCTGCTCCTCTTCGCTTAGGCGGCGCCGTCCTTTCAGGGTCCACAGCTCCGCTAATCGCTCATGTATCGGAAAAATTCCCATCTGCTTTTCGCCTCCTCTACCAGCCATTATGGCCAAAAGAAGAACAAAATCTTCCTGTCCGCAGATTAATGAAGGAAAGAAACTGGCAGAAGCCTTCATCCAAAGGATATATTGATGCTGGTAGGATTACTTTATACAGAAACAGCCTGCTGCGTTCTCATATTCGGCATCTGTCATGGCATCCGCATATAGTCTGCGATGGGCCGCCACGCTCCAATTCTGTCCTCCGTTGTCCGCATCCGGGCTGTCGGGATCGGACTTGTGGACGGCAGGCGCAGCAGGGTCACTCTGTCGTTCATGGCATGCCCGGCAAAATGCTTCTTGTACGTGTCATATGACTTGTTTCCGTTGAATGCGAGCGCGCGGATAGCGGGATATTCGGCCAGCAGCCCCGGCAAATCATTGGGAACGGCTTCGCGGATGCTGGAATCCAGACTGCCCTCACGCTCGCAGGCTGCGATCACATCCCACAGCGCAACGCCCCGCTCCTTCGCAAAAGCCAACCGCTGCCCATAATCCCCGGCAACCACCAGCCCCGCCAAACCATACAGCACCGGCCAGAAATAATTGCGCGGATGGCCGTAATACTGATGCTTCGCCAGCGATGCGGTGCCCGGCATACTGCCCAGCACCAGCAATGTCGATTGCCCGTCAATAATGGGCGGAAACGATTGAACCTCCATTCACACACACCTCCACTTTTGCATCTGAAGCATCTGAAGCATCTGAATACAAAAACAACCGATAGCCGGGTTCAATACCGGAATATCGGCTGCAATAGCACGTTTATAAAAGAATCTACTTGATAAACCCGAGCAGCATCTCGCGGATCACTTTCGCCGCCACGATCTGGGTTTGCTCGGTCGGATCATACGCCGGAGCCACCTCAACGAGGTCACAGCCCACGATGTTAATGCCCGCACGCGCGATGGCATGTACGGATTCAATCAGTTCCTTCGACGTGATGCCGCCCGCTTCCGCGGTACCGGTACCCGGCGCGCAGGAAGGGTCAAGCACATCGATGTCGATCGTCAGGTAGACCGGACGGCCCGCAAGCTCGGGCAGCACCTTCTTAAGCGGTTCAAGCACCTCGAACGGATGGAAATTGATGTTCTCGCGGGCAAACTGCCATTCCTCGCGCGAGCCTGAGCGGATACCGAATTGATAGATATTTTTGCCGCCGATCAGGCCTGCCGCCTTGCGCAGCGGAGTCGAGTGGGACAGCGGCTCTCCTTCATACTGCTCGCGAAGGTCGGCATGCGCATCAAAATGAATGATAGCAAGATCCGGATATTTGGCATAAACCTCCTGAAAGATTGGCCAGGATACGAGATGCTCGCCGCCAAGGCCGACCGGCATCTTGCCGTCCTTCAGCACATCGCGAACGAATTCGCCAATGATATCAAGGGAACGCGCCGCATTGCCGAACGGCAGCAGCAGATCGCCCGCATCGAAGTATTCGATATCCTCCAGACTGCGGTCCAGATAAGGGCTGTATTCCTCCAGGCCGACGGATACCTCGCGGATGCGCGGCGGTCCAAAACGCGAGCCCGGACGGAACGAAACGGTAAAGTCCATCGGCATGCCGTAGATAACAGCCTTGGAAGCGGCGTAATCCTCGGAGCTGAGGATGAACACATTGCCGGAATATTTTTGATCCAGTTTCATATGGTTGATATCCTCTCTGCCCTACTTAATAAGGTCTTCCACGAATCTAGGCAGCACAAAAGCCGCTTTGTGCAGGCGCGGGGTGTAATATTTGGTGTCGATTTCCGGAATTGCGGACTCGTCCACCTCAAGAGGATCGTATTTTTTGCTGCCCATTGTAAAGGTCCACAGACCGCTCGGATAAGTCGGCACATTCGCCCAATATACGCGGACGATCGGGAATACTTCCTTCACATCGCGGTTGACGCTTTCGATCAGATCCGCCTTGAACCAAGGGTTATCCGTTTGCGCAACGAAAATGCCGTCTTCCTTGAGCGCATCGTAGATGCCTTGGTAGAAGCCGCGGGTAAACAGGTTGACAGCCGGACCAACCGGCTCGGTGGAATCCACCATAATGACGTCATATGCGTTCTTGTGATCATGAATATGCATGAAGCCGTCGTTCACGATAACCTCTACACGGGGGTTGTCCAGCTCGCCTGCAATGTTAGGCAGGTATTTCTTCGAATATTCAATAACCTTGCCGTCAATATCGACCAGTACAGCCTTCTCCACCTTCGGATGCTTCATGATCTCGCGGATTACGCCGCCGTCTCCGCCGCCGACTACCAGCACATTTTTAGGATTGGGATGCGTAAACAGCGCAGGATGCGCAACCATTTCGTGATAAACGAACTCGTCCCTGTCCGTTGTCATGACCATGCCGTCCAGAACGAGCATCGTGCCGAATTCTTCGGTTTCGATCATGTCCAGCTTCTGAAAGTCGGTTTGCTCGCTTACATAGGTTTCTTTTATTTTCGCGGTAATGCCATAGGTTTCGGTTTGTTTCTCGGTGTACCACAATTCCATAATGGTTGTCCCTACCTTCATTTTATATACAGGCTCAAATGATATCCTCATGGTTCATACGGCCCATTCTACCTCGTCAATGGTTCAATCTGTATTATAGTAGAACCCCGCGAAAATGCAACCTTTGCAGCAGCCCCTCACAAAAAATTAATGTGACATTTGCCGATTGATGAATAGCCCGTCCTACTAATTTCCATACTAAGGGAAGAAGAAGCTGCATAAACGGTTTTCACATAAGGGGACCAATTGGATGAAAATAACAGGTTCAGGGCAGGGTGGAGCAAAGCGCCGACTGCCCTTTCGTATTCGCCTCGAAAAATGGATGCCGCTGCTGCGCCGCGTAAAACGCCTCTTCATCTATGCGGGCGCAGCGTTCGCGCTGCTGTTGGTCGCGGCCTTCGCCTTCCTGTTCTATTTGCGCACGCAGGCGCTGCCCGTCTCCTCCATCAGCCAGACCTCGCAGATGCTGGACCTGCAGGGCAATGTGATCGATACCTTCCACGCGGAGGAGAACAGGCAGTCCGTTCCGCTTAAATCCATATCGCCCTATCTGATCGAATCGACATTGGCGATCGAGGATCAGCGGTTCTATGACCATCTCGGCTTCGATATCAGAGGAATGGCCCGCGCGGCTGTCGTCAATATTGAGCATTTGAAAGCCAAACAGGGGGCCAGCACGCTTACCCAGCAGCTTGCCCGCAATTTGTATTTGTCCCATGAGCGGACTTGGTCGCGCAAGCTGAAGGAAGCGATGTATACGGTTCAACTGGAAATGACCTACTCCAAGGACGAGATTCTCTCGCTTTATTTGAATCAGATTTATTACGGTCACGGCGCTTACGGAGCGGAAGCCGCAGCGCAGCTGTATTACGGCAAGCATGCTTCCGCGCTGTCGCTTGCGGAGAGCGCCATGCTTGCGGGCATTCCGAAGGGGCCGAAATATTATTCGCCCTACAGCGATATGAAGAATGCCAAGGACCGGCAGAAGACGATTCTGGGCACGATGGTCGATCAAGGCATCATCACGCGCACCATTGCGGACAAGGCCGGGGCCGAGGTGCTGAAATTTCAGCCACTGGGCACGAGCAAGCAGGATGGAACCGCGCCGTATTTCCGCGATTATGTTCATCTGATTGCCGTTGACAAGCTCGGGATTGACGAGCGGCTGCTGAGCGAGGGCGGTATCCGCATCTTTACAACACTCGATGGGGATGCCCAGCGGGCGGCCGAGGACGCCGTCGCGGCAGGCATTCCCGCAACCTCGGAGCAGCAGGCGGCGCTCGTATCCATCGATCCGAGGAACGGCTATATCAAGGCGATGGTCGGCGGCCGCGATTACAAAACCAATCAATTCAACCGCGCTTTCGCCAATACGCGCCAGCCCGGGTCATCCTTCAAGCCGGTGCTGTATCTGACGGCGCTTCAGGAAGGAGCCATGACGCCGGTATCCCGCTTCAAAAGCGCGCCGACGGTCTTTACCTACGATGAAGGACGTAAAACTTACGCCCCGAGCAACTATAACGACAAGTATACCGGCGACTTTATTGATATGCGGCAGGCGATCGCCAGCTCCGACAATATCTATGCCGTGAACACCATTATGGCTGTGGGACCGGAGAAGGTTATTGCGATGGCGCGACGGCTGGGGATCGACAGCCCCATGCAGCCTCTCCCTTCGCTGGCGCTGGGCACCTTTCCAATCAGTCCCTTCGAGATGGCTTCGGCCTTCGGCACCTTTGCCAACGCCGGCGTCCACGTGGAGCCGACGGCGATCCTGCGCATCGAGGACAGCAAGGGCGAGGTGCTGTATCAGGCCAAGCCGGAGTCCGCGCAGGTGGTCTCCCCGGCACAGACGTATGTGCTGACCAGTCTGATGGAGAGCGTCTTTGACACTGGCGGCACAGGGAGCCGCGTCGCGGCAATGATCAAGCGGCCCGTCGCAGGCAAGACGGGAACGACGGCGACCGATGCCTGGCTGGTCGGCTATACGCCGGAGCTTGCCACCGCCGTCTGGGTCGGCTACGACAAGGACCGCAAGCTTACCACGGCTGAAGCGCACCGCGCCGCGCCGATCTTCGCCTCCTATACGGAGAAGGCTCTTGAAGCCGTGCCGCCCAAGCTGTTTCCGATGCCAAGCGGCGTCGTGTCTGTCTATATCGACCCCACCAGCGGCAAGCTGGCTGCGAACTCCTGTGCCAACAAGCGGCTGGAGACCTTCGTCAGCGGCACCCAGCCGACTGAGGTATGCGGCGACCACGGGGATACCGCTCCTGCAGCGGCCGGCGACGGCGCGGTGCATGAAGAGACCTCGTGGTGGAAGCAGCTTAAGCGCTGGTGGACGGATTAGGCTTGGCCTGTCTTGGGGATTTCCGACTGGTCAGTCCTAGAAAGTTGCCGCCGTTCCTGGGGATGGCGGCACAACGCGAAGATCCAAGGTAGCTCTCAAAGGGACGAGCGTATTGCAGCAAGGTTTTTCCGGCTTCCAAGGCCGACTTCCGGAGCTGCGGTCCGTGTACGCGGGATTTTCCTTGCTGCGAGAGGTCGTTTGAGCCCTGTGGGTGTATTACCGGCACTGCAGCAAGGTTTTTCCGGCTTCTATGGCCGATTTCCGGAGCTGCGGTTCGTGTACGCGGGATTTTCCTTGCTGCGAGAGGTCGTTTGAGCCCTGTGGGTGTATTACCGGCACTGCAGCAAGGTTTTTCCGGATTCTATGGCCAACTTCTGGAGCTGCGGTCCGTGTACGCGGGATTTTCCTTGCTGCGAGAGGTCGTTGGAGCCCTGTGGGTGTGTTACCGGCACTGCAGCAAGGTTTTTCCGGCTTCTATGGCCGGTTTCCGGAGCTGCGGTTCGTGTACGCGGGATTTTCCTTGCTGCAGCTGCGGTTTGGGCTTTCCTGGTAATAAGTCAGCACCGCAGCTATGTATCTGAGAACATAAGCAATGGAAAGTCTATTGAGAGCAGCCATCGCTGCCGTTTAGATGAATGCTGCCGACAAGTCGGCTGACCAAGAAATAATTTGGAAGCTGAGCTGCAAATCACCCGAAAAATATTTCAAAGGTTCTACTAGCTGACTCCATCATCTACAGGCGCTCACAGGCTTCCAAGAGTATAGGCAAAATTTGTACCGGTGAATATTCAAAAAAGGTCTCCTGCCAAAGGAGACCTTCTTCATGTTCAGGAGCAGCGAAGCGGGCGGGAGCATGCAGTAACCTATAAATCGAACGGTCAGAACATACTTTGCAGGAAAACTGCCATTGCGGGAAGCCTGCTTCGGAAGCAACTGTCCGCCGTCCCGTGTCAGCGGAATCTCCGCCATTACAGAATACCCGTATTCAAGGATCAAGCGACAATAACGATCAAAAGAGCGCAGCCGGTTGTCAATCGAAGTCCTATATGCTTCTGCCTATATAGATTGGGTTGGTCAAACATGTCATAACCGTGCGTTCCATTTCCTTAATATATCGCCTGGACTCCACCCGGTAGAATAAACGGTCTGCCGACCCATCGAAGGCGAAAACAGCCTCTTCATCATCCGTTGTCCATTCTGCCTCCACGCCCCGGTCGGACCAGAGACTGATCCGGTCTCCTCCTTGCAGCTTGCTGGCTTCAATAAGCAGCGGCACAACTGCCGCAGGACTTACCGGGGCAATCGTATCGCCGATACCCTGCATGCCGGATGACAATGTGATGAAGCTGTCATCCGGATCAGCGGACAGCACTACGCGGCCCTTGCGTATGCCATTCAGCAAGCCCTCTACTGTCTCCGACTCGGTCCAGATCGAGGACACCGGTCTGCCGTGCATGACGAAGCGCTCTGCGCGATGCGTATCGCTGCCGCCAAGCGCCACAATACGCTCTCCCCTGCTGAGCTGCTCCTGCCACCACCGTACAGCCGTTTCGTTCAGCTCTCGCCATGGCCCATTCCATACTTCGATGGCGTCATAAGGAACATCGAAGCCAAGCTCCCAAGGGCAGAGATCGCAGAACGGATGATTCAGGGATACGAATGCGCCCATATCGCGCGCCTTCCAAAGCTCAGACGCAGCGGCATCCGGCGTCAGAACGCGAAAATCGCCGAGCGCATCAAGCTGGCCGAGCAGATTGGCATGCCCTCTGTAGCTTGTCAGCTCTACGCCTGGAATCAAGAGCAGACGGTCGTCATTGGCGAGTGTGAAGCGGTTCTGCGATGCCGTATTATGATCCGTCAGAGCGATAAATTCAAGGCCGCGCTGAGCGCACAGCTCGATCGTCTCGGCAGCGGTATAGCTGCCGTCGCTGTGAATGGTGTGCATATGCAAATCACCCTTCATCCATCGGCTGTAAGCGGGCACGGCAGTTATTTCCACCGTGACTCTGCAGCCCGCCTCCGGCACGCGGTACGCTCCAAGCAGTACCGCCCACGTTCCGGCGGGCAGCGACCCCGCCAAATAACCGGGGGTCGCTTTCTCCACACCGACGAAGAAGGAATCACGCGCGCCTCCGCTCCAGCCCACAATCCGCTCCGGTGATTTCAAGCCGATATCGACAACGGAACCAGCGGAACGGTTATCATAGTGGTAACGGATTTCTATCCGTTCAAACCGCTCATTTGCCACCTCGAAGGGAACCTCTATATAAGTCTGCTCCTCTTCCTTCGTAATAAACCGTTCTTGAATCAAATGAAGGGTTCCCGGCTGCGCTTCATGCTGCGTGAATGATTTTGCCACTATAACCTCTCCTCCTTTATTCCTTGTTCGCTCCAAGCATAATGCCCTTCATGAAATATTTCTGCACAAACGGGTAAACCGCGAGCAGCGGAATAATGCTGATCAGAATGCCCGCCATCCGCACATTGGTCGTCACCAGATAATTGCTGGATACGGAGCTGGTATCGATAATCATCGATTTCAGCGCCACCTGCAGCGTATATTTCATATTGTCGTTAATGAACATAACCGCAGGGGTGAACATATTCCAGCGTCCGACGAACTCGAAGAGGGTAACCGTAGCCAGGCCTGCCGTGGCAAGGCGCATATACATCGTCAGAAAAATACGGAATTCCCCGGCGCCGTCGATCTTGGCCGATTCGGACATCTCATAGGGAACATTCATAAAGAAATTACGCATAAGCAGGATGGAGAAGCCGGACACGAGGCCCGACAAAACCAGTACAGACAACGTATTAATCAGATGCAAATCCTTGTTCACGACATACAGCGGAATCATGACGGCTTCCTGCGGCACCATCATGGTGATCAGAATAAACGTAACCATTACCTTCCGGCCGGGCACATGCGGATGAATCAATACATAGCCCGCAAGCGCCGACAGCAGCACATGCAAAACAGTTCCAACCACGGTAACGATCGCACTGTTCATCAGCGGCCGCCAAATATCAAGGCTTTTCCATACTATGGTGAAGCCTTCGACGCTGAATTCTTTCGGAAACAGGATAATGTCCGGCTGCATGGACGCAAGTCCGGAGGAAAACGCCAGCGATATGACGTTCAGGAACGGAATAATCATCGTCAGCATAAGAACAAGCAGAAAAATAATATTTAGCGCGTCAAAGCATTTATTTTTCCAGCCCAGTCGGTCAAATCGTTCTCCATTCATGGTTTACACCTCATCAAAACGCGTTAGTCGGCGGACAATCAATGTGAGCACAAGCGTCATCAGGACAACAAAGAAGCTCGCCGCTGCGGCAGGGCCGATCTTGATATCCAGAATCCCTTTCTGGAAGGTATACATCATCAATACATCAACCTTGGTCGCAATCGACGGGTTGCGCAGAATAAATACCTGATCGAAAATACGCAGAATACCCAATGTGTTGAGCAGAAAAATAACCTTCATCGTGCCGCTCAGCTGGGGCAGGGTGACGTAACAAAGCTGCTGCCACCTTGAAGCCCCGTCCATCCGGGCCGCCTCATATAGTGAAGGGCTGATGGAAATGATACCTGCAAGGAACAAAATACAGAAATAACCCATGTCCTTCCAGGTGGCAAGCACGATCATAATCCAGCGGGCCCAGCTCGACTCCGCCAGGAAATGAATCGGCGCAATGCCGGCCAGCTTGCCAAGCAGCAGATTAACCAGACCGTTATCGGGAGACAGCAGGAAGATCCAGATGCCCCCGACGACGACCCATGAGAGAAGATGAGGAATATAAATAATCAGCTGCGCCATTTTTTTGTACCAGGTTTGCAGCACTTCATTCAAAGATAAAGCGATTATCAGCGGAGCGATGAAGCTGAGCAGCAGAATACCGCCGCCGATGATAATCGTATTCCAGAAAGCCTCCCAGAAGGAGGGGTCAGCCCATACCAGCTTATAATTATCAAAGCCGACGTAGGGCCGAACACCCATCAGTTTATAATCCTGGAAGCTGATCTGCAGCCCTTTGATGAGGGGGTAGTAGCCATACAGAAGAAAGTAGACTACTACCGGCACCATCATGAGATAAAGAGCCCCATATTTTCGGATGTTTCTCATCTCTTTAACACGTCCAATCCTTCAAACCGGCTTTATGATGATTGCGGTGTTATGTCTATCAGTCGATTAATTTTTTGGCTAACAATTCATCGTGCATCTTCTGGACTGCTTCGTCTGCCGGCATTTGACCCGCCATCGCTTTGAGCGCATAATTCTGAATGATTTTCTCCGCGTCCGCCCAGCCCGGCTGCGCCAGCTCAAGCGTCGCATACTGCTTCACAAGATCCTGCGCTTCCTGCACGCCCGGCAGCTTAGGGAAAGCCGGCTTCACATTCTCGTTGTACCAGAACGGCACGCCGTGATCCATGCTGTGCTCCTTGCCCAGATCCGTCAGTGTAATCGTCGATCCTTCCTTCGTATAATCCAGGCCTTCGACGCCAAGGCTGCCAAGCGTAATGCCTTCCTCCGAATTCCAGTACTCCAGGAATTTCTTGGCTGCATCCGGATGCTCGGCATTGCTTGGGATGATCCAGAAATCAGGGTCGCCGCGGCGCATCATGATCGTTCCATCAGGACCGGGAATGCTCGCGATCCCTTTTGCTTCGAATGTTGTATTCGGATCTTCCTGCTGGCGCAGGTTGTTGAATGTGCCCACCCATGCATCCCAGTATGTGACCATACCGACGCGGTCGGCGAGGAACAGGTTGCGCATTTTACCCGTGTCGTTCGTAATGAAGTTCGGATCCATAATGCCTTCCTTGGTCAGCTTCGCGAACCACTCATACATCGGAATTGCCGCTTCTGTCGCATAAGGAATCGTGCGCTTGCCATCCTCCATCACATACCGGTATTTGAGGCCGGCAGCGCTCATGAAAGCTTGAATGTCATAAAGTCCCGATGTGCTGAGTCCATATGTGTCATCCTTGCCGTTGCCATCGGGATCCTTCTCCTTGAAGGCCTTGAGCACGTTATAATATTCATCCAGAGTCTTCGGTTCGGACAGCTTCAGCTTGTCCAGCCAGTCTTTGCGGATAATCGGCATCGTCCCGCCCTGGAACTTGGAGAAAACAGCTACGATTTTGCCGTCTTTATCCTTTAATTGATCCCATTCTGCTGCAGGAATTACCTTCGGATCGGAAAGAACGGGAGACGATGTGACGAAGTCCGTCAGATCGGAGACCACGCCTTGATCGACAAACTCGCTTAATTTGCCCAGATCGCTTAGTTCAATCAGATCGTATTTCTCACCGGAGCCCAGCGCCGTCAGCACCTTCTGGTCATAGTCGCTCGCTGGCTTCTCCAGAGTAGCTTCAATGCCTGTTTGCGCCTTGATGGTTTCTTCGAATTTCACGTTCTCATCCGGCGTTTTGCCGCCAACATTAGCGGTCAGAATACGCAGCTTCATGTCCCCGGCAGGGGGTGTTGTTGAATTGCCGGCTGCACTGTTATTCGTTGCCGCATTTCCGGATGAATTGGAATTGCCGGCGGCGTTATTCGTTGTATTGGCGTTTCCGCAGGCGGAGAGCAGGAGTGTGCTTGCCAGTGCCAGTGCAGAAGCGGTCTTCATCATCTTGTTCATTTTGTTTTTTTCCTCCTAAAAGTCATCTGTTAAACGGAATGGAATATTCTTTATCGCAAAACATTTAACGGGCTTTTGTAAGCTTACATTTAAGCTATCTGTCTATATTGGCTTGCGGGCCGCGGCGCAGGAACCGCGCAGTATCAGCTCTGTTGGCACCAGGACCCTCTTCGCTGTTTTCGTTGGCTTCGTCAGCTGTTCAATGAGCAGGCGGGCCGCTTCGATGCCAAGCTGCTCGGAATGGAGTCTGGCTCCTGTTAAAGGAGGTGAGAATTCCGGGGAAAATACGGAATCATCGCTAAACGCCAATACCGACAGGTCCTCCGGTATACGCAAATTCAGTTTCTCCGCTGCCTTATAAACGCCAAGCGCCATAACGTCCGTATCGGCGATGACCGCCGTGATGGAAGGAAACTCCTTCAGCTTGGCGAGCGTCATCCGGTAACCGAACTCATAAGATGTAGGCCCTGGCACCGGTATGTTGAGCAGTAATCTTGGCTCGGGAGTGAGTCCCTTCGTACGAAAGGCCGATCTGTATCCAAACTCCCGGTCCTCTGCAACCGTCCGCCCCGGAGCAGCATTGAGGAACAAAATATCCTGGTGCTCCATAGACAACAGGTATTGGGTAACCTGAGCCGCCATGCCTGCATTGTCATTATCCACGTAGCTTACCTGTGCCTCGAAAGAAATCGGCGGACGTCCGACAAGGACAATAGGCACTCCTTCCGCCATTTTATCTTCCACGCGTGTATCCCCAACGGACGGATCAAGTACAATTTCCCCATCCACGGGATTCGACGCGATGTTCTCCAGCTGGCTCGAATAATCCGGAGACAGCGTATTGACCAGCAAGCGGTAGCCGTGTTCGTAGCAAATTCGTAAAACACCATTCAATAAGGACAGGTGAAACTGGCTGAATTTGGCGGATTCCCCCATCATGTTGAGTCCAATAATCCGTGTGGATCGGTTCGCCAGGCTTCTCGCCCAGTAGTTCGGCTTATAATTTAATTCCTTGGCAGCGGCCAGCACCCGCTCGGATACCGCTTTGCTGATGGGCCGTTTCTTGCTGAAGACGTTGGACACAGTCCCTTTTGAAACTCCCGACGCCTTCGCAACATCATCTATTGTCGCCAACCATATCCAGCCTCGCTTTCCCTGCAGCATTCACGCTGTACATGTTTTCTTAACGATGAAGCAGAATAATCTTTCGTTTCGGACTGCTTAAGATTAAACCGGTTTTGTTAGTGGGGTTTCAATTTGAGATGAATTTTATGTAAAGGACCTGAAACTTCTCTTTAAATAGTGGTTTTTTCTTCTATACGAGGGGTTAACGGGTAAAATAAAGGGAAAATAATCATTAAACCGTTTTAATGAAGTGGTGATTTTCCGCATAAAAAATGCCATCTATCCTGCCGCAATAGGGCATAATAGATGGCTTTTATTCAGGTGAAGAAACGAACTTAGCCGCCAGAAGAGCGGCGAATTCCGCTTTTTCACATAATAAGCATAACCGGGATTAACGGCTGTAATTGTTGTACTTGTGGGCATTTAAGGAGTTATGAGTACGGAATGTATCATACGCGCGCAAGTCCCGCTGCGCATCCGAATCGACCATGACGAGGATTTTCCCGCTGTCCACGTAGTCGTTGTACTCCTTCGCCTCGTCCTCCGGAATTCCCAGCCCAATCAGGCCCCCTACGATTCCGCCTGCACCCGCGCCAACGGCCAGACCCGTCAATGTTGCGGCAATTGGGCCAGCCGCGAGGATTGGGCCGATACCCGGAATGGGAATCAGAAACAGCCCCGCCAGGAGTCCGGTCACGCCGCCGACCACGCCGCCCGTAGTGGCTCCCGCTGCAAATCCGGTCTCCGCATTGGTAGCCGTCTCCTCAGAAATCTCCTCCATGACCTCGTTATTTTTGGCTACGATTGAAATATCATCAGAGGAATATCCTTGGCTTTTCAAATCGTCGATCGCTCTTACCGCTTCTTCATGGGTACTGAACACGCCTACAATTTTCTTATCCATGGCTATAACGCCTCCTATTCATTAGTCAACCCTAAATCTGGTAAAGCCTTTCTATTTCCAATTACACGGGGTGGCAGGTTTTCAAACAAATGCCGCTTTTTTAACAACCAAAAAATCGCGCACCTCCAGGAAGCCTAAGCGGAGGTGCGCGATTGTTCATGATCGATATTTAAGATAAAACGATTATCTGCAATCCTTGAGAAAAACTAAAGTTTGGCAATCATCTGCGCCGCTTCTGCCCGGGTTGCAGGGCTTTGGGGAGCAAATCTGTTTTCTCCCTGGCCATTGATAAAACCCAGATTATAGGCCGCCGATTTTCTTCTCTCCATATTAAAATCTATTCTTCCAAAATACAACAAATAAATAGTCCTTTACACCTAACACATATTTCTACAATAGATATACAAATGACAAAAAAAGGGATACCTCAAAGAAGTATCCCCTCGTAACTATACCCAACTATTAATAGAAGAAAAGCAGATCATGCATGTGCTCTCCACGTTCCATAGTCCCAGAGCGCGGCGGAGCGATACGCGTTGGATAAAAGCCAAGCGATGACGCTCGCCTGCAGCTGCTGCTTCAATTAAGCCAGCCCCTGCTTCAGCTCTTCCGGCGAGCGGTCCCACCACTCTTCGTTGTTGGCGATCAGCAATTTGCGCAGCGCAGCCTTCTCCTCGGCTGAAAGCTCGCTCAGCACGAAGCGCCGCTTGATTGCATAGTCCAGATTGTTCACGTGCTGGGCGAGGATCTTCCACCCGCGGCGCGCCTCCGTATCCACGAGCATCGGGCAGGCCGTCGCACCCGCATAATAAGAGCCGTCCTCATTCCGGTCAACCGCTACCCACACAATCCAGCAAAGACGACCGTTCGGTACCGTTTCTTTATCCGGGCTGAACTTGATGCCCTTCTCCACCTTGCTCTTGGCGTGCATGGCGCCTACATCAATATAAGCCTCGCCCTGATCGATAATGACGCATGACACCGCGCTGAGGTCGATCGTTCCCGCCCCGAAACCCCGATGCTCCTTGTTGCTCACCACATTGAGCGAGAGCTGCCTCTTCTCTTTCTTCTCCGGCGCAGGCGCCGCCTGTTCCGGGTTCTTATCCTGTCCTTGATCCTGTTCGGTCATCTGTGGTTCCACTCTCCTTCTCTGCAAGCCCGTATATGCCGCCAGGAAAAAACGGCTGCCGCCGCCCTCTGACGGTTAAGCCAGGTTTCTTCCCTCAGAAATATAAGCAAAGTATGATGAAATCTTATACTTTCTTATATTTTAAAAGCATCGCCCGTTTATTGCCGCGCATGCTCGCCAATGATTCCAAATCCCGCGTCCGACAAGGCTTCTTCGCCTGTCCACACTTTAATTCCATTTTAGCTAATAATCCGGGAAAAGCCAACATATACATGCTGTAGATGCTTGTCAACGGGAGGGAATGGTTCAATGACGCCACGTCACACCAAACGTTTGCTGCTCCTTGCAATAGCTGCCGTCCTGCTCGGCGTGAGTGCCCAGTATGGATTCGGGGATGCCTGGGCTTCGCAATATACGTATGCTTTTGCCCCCGACAAAACAGATACGTCGCCCAAGACACCCCCGCCGCGCATCAATATGCCGGAACCCGACCCGGTGGTGCAGCCCGGGCCGGATGCGCCGCTCAGCAAGCGGGTCGTCGAATACCAGATTGATGTCCGGCTGCAGGAAGATACGCATACGCTGCAGGGTCTGCAGACGATCACATGGACAAACCCGGGCAAACAGCAGGTTTCCGAGATGTATTTTCACCTGTACCCCAACGCATTCCAGTCCAAAGACTCGACGTTCATGCGCGAATCCGGCGGCCAGCTCAGGAATGACAAGGCCACGGAAGCAAGCCTCGGCTACATGCGGATCAATTCGCTGGTCACCAGCGAGAATGACAGCCTTCTGCCAAGGCTTCATTATGTGCAGCCCGATGACGGCAATGCGAATGACCAAACATTGGCCAAGCTCCGCCTGCCCGAGCCGGTAGCGCCCGGAAGAAGCGTCACCCTCAAAATGGCCTTCGAGGTCAAGCTTCCGGAAGTCTTTGCACGGATGGGCTACATGGGGGATTTCGTTATGGCCGGCCAATGGTTTCCGAAGCTTGCCGCCTATGAGACGGTAGGCACCAGGGGGAGAACGACCGAAGGCTGGGATGCCCATCAGTACCACGGCAACTCTGAATTTTACAGCGACTTCGGCATTTACAGCGTAAAAATCAATGTGCCCGCCTCCTACAAGGTTGCCGCAACCGGATTCCAGACGAAGCCTGCCGCAGCCGACAACAACCGGAAAATCTTCTCCTTCTATGCGGACGATGTGCATGATTTCGGCTGGAGCGCCTCTCCCGACTTTGTCTATGCGGAAGAACCGTTCTCGACCGACAATGTCCCCGGTGTCCGCATCAAGCTGTACCTCGACCCGCTGCATGCCAAGTTCAAGGACCGCTACATGCATGCCGCCAAATCAGCGTTGGCCAAGTATTCCCAGTGGTACGGGGCTTATCCCTATTCCACACTCTCGATCGTCGTCCCTCCCAAAGGCGGCAACGGAGCGGGAGGAATGGAATATCCGACCTTGATCACTTCGTTCGCCGCCGAGACGGACAATCCCGGCTACGATCTCGAGCGCACCGTCGTTCACGAGATCGGCCATCAATATTGGTACGGCATGGTCGCCTCCAATGAATTCGAAGAAGCCTGGCTGGATGAAGGCTTCACCTCCTACTCCGAGGACAAGGTGATGGAGAGCGAATACGGCGTAGCTCCCAATCTTCCTGTGGAAGCCAGCTACATGACCGATCCCGCACCGCTGAAGCAGCTTTCCTGGTCCTACCACAGCCATAATCATTATGCGGAAAATGTGTACATGCGGGCCAAGCTTGTCCTGTTCGGCATCGAGAAACAGGTCGGTCCGAAGATCATGAGCAAGATCATGCGGACATACTTCCAGAAATACAAGTTCAAGCATCCGTCAACGGCGGATTTCCAGCATGTTGTGGAGCAGGTCACCAAGACCAAGTGGAACGATTATTTCAGCCAGTTTGTCTACGGCAATCAGATGTCCGACTATTCGGTTGAATCGATTGCGGTCAAGCCTGTGAAGGAAAACGGCACTGTGAAATATGAGTCAACCGTGCTGATCCGCAAGAATGGTGGCAGCTACGGACCTGTCCCGATTGTTTTCCAGTTTGCCGACGGGACGACCCTGCCGAAGGTTTGGGATGCGGCGCAGATGCACATTCAATATACGCTGGTGCATTCCTCTCCTTTGCTTTGGGCAGCGATTGATCCACAGAATGAGAACGTGCTCGACAACAAGCATATTAACAATTTCATGAAAGCCGAGCTTCCGGAGAAGGTACAAACGCGCTGGAGCATTGGCGTTGCCAAGCTGCTGGAGGGGATCTTCACTTCACTTGCCTGGTAGCCTGGCGACCTGGAGCCGGCAGGTACCCGCCAAACAAATGGAGAAAAAAGGAGGTGAAGGCTTGCATGAACCATCATGTGAAGCAAGGCTGGCATCTGACGATGAAGCATTTTTACATCATTATTATGTTGTTCCTGTATGAGCTGCTGTGGGGCTTCTTCCTCTACCGTTCGGTTGAAGGAATTATGGTCCCGCTGCTGAAGCGTTACCCGGACAGCGCACCCTCGGACGGAGCTGTGGCGCTTTTCCTGACGGAGGCGCAGTTCCAGCTGCTCAAGACCGATCTCATTCGTCCCTATATCTGGCTCTTCGCAAGTCTGCTGCTCGGGCGCATGCTCCTGACCCCGTTCCTGAACGCCGGCCTGTTCCATTCCCTGCATCATGCCCAGGATGAGAACGGCACAAGATTTATCAAAGGAATCCGTACGGCGTGGAAGCCGATTGCACTGCTATACGGCATCGAAACGGCCTTGACGCTGGCTCCGGGCGTATGGCTGCTGCCCAAAGCGCTTGATGCCCTGCTCAGCAGCGGCAGTCTGGCGGACATCGCCAACAAGATCGGGCCCTGGGCCGGCGGTTGGCTGGTGTGGGCGGCGCTGCTCCACCTGCTCTTCCTCGCCATGCAGTTCGGCGTTGTGTCCGGAAACGGCGCGCTTCGCTCATTCTGGGGCGGGGTGCGGCATCTTATTCCGCTGGCCGGCATCTCGCTGCTAATGTGGGCCATTGGAATGGCGCTCAGTCTGACCATGGCCTCGGCCTCCATGCTCTGGGCCGGGTTGATTGCACTCATTTTGCATCAAAGCTATCATCTGGTTCGTACGGTTATGAAAGTGTGGACGGTAGCCTCGCAATATGAAGTATGGCATTCCAAGCAGACCTGACCACCGCTCTTACTAGCGAAACAGGCAGCAGGCAGAAGTCGGTTCAGTTGCCGGTGAGAACTTAAAAATATCAAAGAGGGATCAGCCGTTTTGATGCGGTTGGTCCCTCTTTGTTTTGAAAATATGACATCTGAAAGGCGAATTAGAGAAACAGGCGCAGTCAGATATTGTCGATAATGCGGGTGAAATCGGAAGCGTTCAACTGCCGCATGGACTTAAGACTCAAGTTTAGACCACAAAAAAAAGGCTCATGCAGATGCCGGAAGGCCCTTTCGCATTTTTTGCAATAAGATAACGAGACGAGTTGTCAAAAAGTTTCACTCTAATAATTCTAATTTGTGAACAAATTGTGAATTTGGAAGGAGATTCGCTAAAAAAACAGAATTAGTATGCCAGCATGAAAAAATTGCCGAATTCTCTTGGATGAGAAGCGGGGGAACCATCTTGGGTGAATTGATCCCGACATTTGCTGCAACGAATGTCAGAGGGTATCATAGGGAGCCTTCAACCGAACCCCACAGCTAACCTCGCAGGCAACCGGAAGGGGTCACATTTTTTGAAAAAAGTTTCTGCACTACTCATCGGTCTAGCATTGGTACTCTTATTCCAAGTTGGGAGCGCACTAGCAGACTCCAAAATGGACGGCGTTATCAGTGATGTGATCGGCACTCCTTACCGCACGGCAGGGACGACTACCAAAGGATTTGACTGCTCCGGATTTACGATGTACGTGTTTGACAAACTCGGCGTCTCGATCTCGCATTCATCCTCCGCTCAGTCCAAGCTGGGCAAGAAAGTAGTCAAGGACGACTTGATTGCTGGTGATCTCGTATTCTTTAATACGAATGGTCGCGGCATTTCGCACGTCGGCATTTATGTTGGAGACGGCAAATTTGCTCATTCCTCCTCCAGCAAGGGCGTTACCATTAGCAGCCTCAGTGACTCTTACTACGTTAAACGCTATGTTACTGCCCGCCGCGTAATGAGCCCTGAGACATTCGAGAAATACGCTGACGAACCTTCTGATGAATTGGTTGACAGCGAAGACGCTGGTTGATCAGTGTCAATGAGCATTCGCTAACGAATGCTGATGCATAGCCGCAGACGCTTGTCCGATTGGACAAGCTGCTGCGGTTTTTGCTTTTTCATTTGGGTGTATGAAATAAGAAGCGGCTCTTATATATACCCCGTATGTTCCGGTATTCAAACAGTCCAGCGCATGCTGGATGCCGTCAAAATGGACCCGATAGACCCGGGCGTTGTGCGGAGGGTGCCGGCGAATCTCGCAATCAGAGGGAAAATGGGTATAATATAACCACAATCCCAACCTTGATGTATGAATGAAAGGAGCTGTTAGGTGATGACAGAGCTTTCCCCTGCGCTGCAGGTGTTTCATCCGACTCTTGCGGGGTGGTTCCGGCAGGCCTTCGGCGAGCCGACCGATATTCAGCTGGACGCGTGGGCTTCAATTATGGACAATCATCATACGCTCATCGCAGCACCGACCGGCTCCGGTAAAACACTTGCGGCGCTGCTGCCCTGCCTGAACGGAATCGCAGTAGGCAAAATCGCCGCCACGGCCCCGGGCAGCAGCTGGAAGCCAGGCGTGCGCACACTTTATATTACGCCCTTGAAGGCGCTTAATAACGATATTCAGTACCATATCATCGGCTTTATGGAAGCTATTGAACGTTTCCATGAAGAGCATCAAAGAGCGGAGACCCTCGCATGGCCGGGAGTACGCTCAGCCGTGCGGACCGGGGATACGTCCTCAAGCGAGCGCGCCAGAATGGTGCGCAATCCGCCGGATGTGCTGGTTACCACCCCTGAATCGTTCTACCTCCTGCTTACCTCCGAGAAAGGACGCGGCATGCTGCAGACGGTGGAAACGGTCATTGTGGATGAAATCCACGGGCTGGCCGGAGACAAGCGGGGAGCTCATTTATCCCTGTCGCTGGAGCGGCTCAGTGCGTTATGCCCGAAGCCGGTGCAGCGCATCGGAGTCTCGGCGACACAAAAGCCGCTTGAACGCGTTGCCCGCTTCCTCGGAGGCTGGGAGCAGCGGGCCGATGCGGCGGCCGGTCATCCAGCCGTGGACGCTCCTGGGGCGGCCGGCGGACGGGAGGAAGCCGTCAGCCCGCAGGAAGCGGATACGAGCTCCGGGCGCATGACGGACGGACGTTCTCTCTACCCTGCATTACCGGATTCCGTGCAAAATAGCGGCTCCCCGCCGCCCGCTGCCGGAGCAGGTGCAGAGACCGGGCAGCGCCCGCACCCGCTTGGCTACAGTCAGCGGCCTGTTACGATCGTCCTGAGCCGAATGTCAAAGTCCATTGAGTTTCGGGTTACGATGCCCGATCTCAGCAAGCCGGCCAAGACCCGCGAAGCCGTCTGGCTGCCGATCGTTGACCGGGTGTTCCAGTTAATGAACGACGCCCGGTCTGTGCTGATCTTCGTCAACAGCCGCCGGCTGTGCGAGCGGCTTGTGCTCCGGCTCAACGAGCACGCCGGCTACGAGATGGCGCGCGCCCATCACGGCAGCCTTGCGCGCGAGCGCAGGCTAACGATCGAGGGCATGCTCAAGGCAGGCGAGCTGCGCTGCCTTGTGGCCACCTCGTCCCTGGAGCTTGGCATCGATGTCGGACATGTCGAGCTGGTCATTCAGATCGATTCCCCGAAGCAGGCCGCGGCCGGCATTCAGCGGATCGGGCGCGCCGGCCATGCCGTGGGCGATGTGAGCCGCGGCTTCATCCTGGCCCGCGGCCGCAGCGAGCTGCCGGAATCCGCCGTGCTCTGCCGCGATATCACACGCCGTGATATCGAGGAGATCGTACTGCCGCAGGAGCCGCTTGATGTGCTTTCCCAGCAGATTACAGCGATGGTCGCGGCGGAGGATCTGGAGGTTAGCCGCCTCCACGCGCTTATTTCGCGGAGCGAATGCTACCGCGGGTTTCCAATGGGGCGCCTGGAGGCTTCACTGAAGGTGCTGGCCGGCTTTTATCCCTTCGCCAAGCCGCTTATGGATTGGGACCGCAGCCGCGGCCTGCTCAGCAAGCGGGCGAATACCGCCATGGCCGCGATCACCGGAGCGGGCACGATTCCGCAAAGCTCCGCGTATCCGGTTCACCACGCGGACAGCCGCGTCCATCTGGGCGAGCTGGACGAGGAATATATCCACGAGAGCCGTGTTGGAGATGTGTTTCAGCTCGGCACGTCCTCATGGATGATCAGCTCCATCCAGAACGACCGGGTTTATGTAAGGGAAGCGCCGAACCGCTTCAGTGAAATTCCCTTCTGGCGTGCGGAATCCGGGGGACGGGGCTATGAGCTCGGCGTAAAGCTGGGACAATTCATGGGCGAGCTGGAGGCCCGCATGCATTGGGGCGAAGAGGACACCGGCGTGCAGCCCGCTTCTTTGCCGGGGAATTCAGGCGGGGGCGGGACGGATCAGCCCCCGTCGGATGAATCGGAAATCGCGGCCATCCACTGGCTGGATACGGAGTACGGACTCGATGCAAATGCTGCGGCAGAGCTCATCGGATTTGCCAAATCCCAGCACCGGGCGCTGGCTCTGCCGACTGACCGCAGGATCGTCATTGAGCATTACCGCGATCTGATGAACCAGACGCGGGTTATTATCCACAATCCGTTCGGCCGCCGGATCAACCGGACCTGGCTGCTTGCCATTGAACATCAATTCAAGCGGCTGCTTCCTTACAAGATGTACGGCAATGCCAAAGACAACGGAATCGAGCTGGTGCTGCCGGAATGGGATGCCTCCTGGCTGAAGACATTGTGGCATATCACGCCGGAGAGCATCGAGCCGCTCATGACCGAAGCGATCGCCGGATCGCCGCTGCTGGCCATCGCCTTCCGGCGTATAGCCGAGACGTCCCTGCTGCTCTCGCGCAGCTTTACCCGGACGCCAATGTGGCAGAAGCGCCTTCGCAGCGAAGAGCTGCTGAAGCAATCCCTGCCGTACGCGGAGCATTTTCCTTATTTGCAGGAAGCGATGCGGGAATGCCTTCATCTGTACCTGGATATCAACGGCCTGAAGCGGCTGCTCACAGACATCTCGACGGGATATATGGATATCGTGGTGCAGGAAACGAATAACCCGTCGCCTTTTGCCGCGCAGTTCCTGTGGGAATACGTGAATGCGCAAATCTATGAAGGCGACGGCTTAAGCGAAGCTACGCAGCTGCAGCTGATGAGCGTCAGCAGGACGCTTGCAGGCGAGCTGTTCGGCGAGGATGCCGTGCGCCGGGCCATCGATCCGCTGATTGCCGACGATGAGGCCAAGCGGCTGGAAAGCGGGGATCTCATCCCCTCTTCCTCAAGCGAGCTGTACACGCTGCTCAAATGGCGGGGGGATCTTTCTTTCGGGGAAATCGCAGCAATTGCGGGCGCTGGCGGGGATTGTTCGGATTGGCTTAACATTCTGCAGCAATCGGGCAGCGTGATGACCATGACGTTCGGCGGGGAAGTCCGTTATATCTGTACGGACGAGAATGATATGTACGAGAGCTTTCCCGGGACGGACGGCTCGATTGCCTTCGTTGCCGGACGGTTCGCCCAGCACCGGCTCTCCTTCACCGAGGAGGAGCTCCGCGGGCGGTATCCGGCCCTCACTGCAGCGGATGCCGAGCATGTTATTCTGGCGCTGATCCGGCTGGATCTTATCGAGCAGGCCCCCTTCGCCGCTGACAGGGACGAGCGGATCTGGACGAGCCGGAGCGTGGCTAAACGGCTGATCCGGCTGACCATGGAGCAGGCTCGCAAGCAGGCGGAGCCCGTCGATCCGATTCGCTGGTGCGCGCATATGTCGATGCTGCAGCATGCTTTGCCCGGGACGCAGCTCAGCGGCATTGACGGCCTGCGGACTATTATTGAGCGGCTGCAGGGATTTTATCTGCCGGCATCGCACTGGGAATCGATTATTTTCCCTGCCCGGATCACGGGCTACCGCAAGGAGGATCTGGATCTGCTCTGCGCATCCGGCGAAGTCCTGTGGCTGGGGCGCAAGGATGAGGGCGAGAAGGAAGGTAAAATCGCCTTTTTCCTCGCTGATGCAAAGCCGCTTTATACGCCTTATGTGAAGCAGCCGCCGGATGAGCAGTCCGGCAACCCGAAGCTGCTCGCTCTGCTTCAAAACAGCGGAGCGAGCTTCCTCACCAAGCTGAGCCGCGACTATGGCAAGCTGCCTTCCGAGCTGCTGGCAGACTTGATCGATCTGGTGTGGGAGGGCCGCGTCTCGAACGATCAGTTCGCGCCGCTGCGCCTGCAGCTGATCGCCAAGGGCAAACAGCACGCCAAGACCGGATCAGGCCTTGGGCGCTGGTATTGGGTTGGCTCCCTGCACGATCATGACAGCGCAGAGCCCGGTCGCGGGCAGCCCGAAGCTGCCCAGAATCCGGCGGCGGTTGAAGCCGGGGCTGAGCCTGCCTTGTACTGGACCCAGCATTTACTGGACAGCTACGGCATTATATCCAAGGAGTTAGTCTCGCATCTCTCGCCATTCAGCTGGGATGAGCTGCTGCCCGTGCTGCGGCAGCTGGAGCATTGGGGCGTAGTAACGCGCGGCCTTCTTGTCGAGGGCGTGCCTAATCTGCAGTTTGCCAGACGGGAGCAGATCGCTTCCGTACGCGAGCCGGTATTAGCCCGCAATGACGATTCCATCACTGTGCTTTCCGCCGTCGATCCCGCCAATCCTTTTGGCTTGGCCGCAGATTGGCCTGCCGTCCAGGGGGCAAGCTTCTCCCGCAAGAGGGGCAACTATATGGTGCTATACCGGGGCCAGTGGCGCTTCTGGATCGAGAATAATGGCCGCCGGATCGTGGAGCTGGAATCTCCCCCCGAATCCGAAACCGGATCTGCCCAGTCGAAAGCCATAACCAAAGCTGCGGATATGCCCGATTTGTTGAAGCATATGTTCCGGACCGTGCTGCGCCAGCAGGGGCTGAGCAGGATCAAGATTGAACGCTGGAACGGAGAGGATATTGCCGAATCGGATATGGCCGCCGAGCTGCGCGCTCTTGGCGCCGAACGCGACAATCGGGCGCTCGTCCTGTGGGCAAGCGACATTAACTGAGTTCAGGACGCGCATGGAGAAATTCAATGAATGGGAAGTTTGCATAAAATCCCCAAAATACGGCAAACTAATGATTGTTGTTATATTGAAAAAGGAGGTGTCTACGTGGCAAACCCACAAGACAAGGCATCCAAAGCAGACGTACAGTCTACGGAGTTGAATAAAATGCCTCTTGCAGAGGAAGAAGATACGGAGTTCTCCGCGGAGGAAGCCGCAGAGGTATTCGAAGAGAATTCCTCCGATCCCTCCAGACATCAGGATTAGGACAAAGAAGCTGCCTTGCCTTTGTTAATGGCCGGATAAGAAGAAACGGCTGCGCCGTCCGTTGGCGGCCAAGCCAGGTTTCTTCACTCCGACATATAAGCAGCGTATAATAGAAATTTATAGGTGCTTTAGCTATATAATTTCTATGCATTCGAAGAAGCCAAGCTCGGGTCCAATCGGACCTGGGCTTGGCTTCTTTTATTTTCTCGTGCAGAGCCCGCCGGAGTACCTGGTTGAAAGAGAAGTCTACTCGGCCGCCAGCAATCATGTTATTGTAAATACGTGTCTGTTATGGGCCGAACACATCTCTTCTTGCATGTCCAATTGAAGGAGGAAGATCAGGATGAACGCGATAGCGCGGCGTAAAAGGGATTTGGAGCAATATGCCCCAGCCTCCACCATGGATCCGGCACAACTCGATCTGTACTGGGAAACGGTTCTGCGGCAGGATTCAGAGAGACCGCTGGAGGTGAAACGGGAAAAACAGGACTCTCCTTTTCCCACTATTGCTGTTGATAAGCTCACCTACAAAGGCTATGATCATACGCCACTTCATGGCTGGTTTATGGTACCGCACCAGCAGCCCGAAGGGAAGGCCAAGCCGCCATGCATCGTCCTGTTTCAGGGATATACGGGCGACCGCGGACTGCCTGAGCGTTATGCCGCCTGGCTGCTGCTGGGCTATGCCGTTCTGGCGCTGGATGCAAGAGGCCAGGGCGGAGAAACCGGCAACGAGATGAAGGAGCTCTATGGATCATCCAAAGGCTGGGTATCCATGGGGGTGCTGGACAAGGAGCACAGCTACTATCAAGCGCTGGCGCTGGATGCTGTCCGCGGCGTCAATGCCGCAGCGCAGCAGCCGGAGATTGATCCGGCAAGAGTCGCGGTTGTCGGGGGCAGCCAGGGAGGCGGGCTCTCGCTGCTCGCAGCCGCGCTGAATCCCAAGGTGGCTGCCGTCGTTGCCGATATCCCCAATATGTGCCATATGGATTACGGCCTCATGCATTCAACCGGTTCGCTGACGGAAATTGCCCAATATTTGAAGCGGCATCCCCATCAGCTGGAGCGCGTCCTGGATACGCTAGCCCATTTTGACATGCTGAATCTGGCCCCGCGCATCACCGCTCCGCTGCTAATGTCTGTTGGCTGGAAGGATACGGTGTGCATTCCCGAAACGATCTATGCGGTCTATAATAAGCTGCGATGCAGCAAGCAGATCCTCGATTATCCCTTTAACGGCCATGAGACCGGAGAAGAGCACGGCCGCAAAGTGATGGAATTTCTGCAGCGGACATTAGGCTGACAGCAGCAAAAAAGAGCAATGCACGGAAGCCCGGCTTCGCTCATCGCTCTTTTTTATATGAAATCTGCTGCTGCGCGCTGCGTGTGAAGTGAAGTGCTTACAGCTGGTAGTCGATCTCCAGGAAACGCTCCACTTCTGTCACCCAACGCTCCTGTACGAATGCGGTATGGAGCGGGTGCGCGTTATAGGTTTCGTACTCCTCCTGATTCGCGAACTCCATGGAGAAGCCATAGTCGTAATCGTTCTTGGCGCTGACCTGACGGTATACGCGAAAATTCTTCACAACCGGTATGGAGCTGAGAATTTCCTGACCATCGGCAAGGAACTGCCTGGCCTCTTCGGAGCCCTTCTTGTGCTTCAAATTGAAAATAACGGAATGCTGGATCCATTCTTGCGTCATCTGTGTTCAGCTCCTTTGTCTGGTTATAGAAATTTGCTTGCGCGTGTACAAAAACCAACTGCTCTCATTCTAACAAAAACAGCTGCGATGCTCCAGAATTCATTTTTGGCCAAAGGTGTCCGAATCGACTTCTCCCCGCTGATCAGTATTCTTGTTTCAAAGGCTGGCCTCGATCCTGATCCTTAAGAGAGGAAGGCGAATACCGCTATGGTAACGGTACAAACTCAAATCGCCATTCAAGCTCCGATAACGCAATGCTTCGACTCGGCAAGAGATATCAGCCTCCATACCCGTACAGTATGGAAGCATACGAAGGAAGAAGCGGTCGGCGGCGTTACATCGGGGCCGATAGGCGCCCATCAGACGGTCACCTTCCGGGCGACCCATTTCGGCATCCGGCAGAGCCTGACCTCCAAAATAACGGAATTCAACGCGCCATTCCGCTTCGTCGATGAAATGCAGCGGGGTGCCTTCAAATATTTGAAGCATATCCATACTTTCGAGGAGCATGGCGGCATCACTATGATGAAGGATACGTTATATTTTGAAACTCCGCTGGGGTGGGTCGGGCGGATAGCCGAACGCGCTGTATTAAAGCGCTATATGGAGAAATTCCTGGAGCACCGGAACAGGGAGCTCAAGAGGATACTCGAGGCAGGGGCTGGCACAATCCTTTGAGCAGCAGGAGAAAAGAAGAACCGGCTCTTTTGCAGCAGAATAAATTTCTTCCCTTAGACCTTATCGAAATAAATAACTGTGAAACGTATACATTCCGGCGTGTAAAATAAAGCCTAGCCCTGTTCAGCCTCAGGGCCGGACAGGGTTTCTGTCATCTTATAACTTATCGGGGGTGCGGAGAAGCTTCAGCTTGTTTCTTCGTTCTGGCAACGAAGAAGAAGCATAACACCGCTGCACCTACCAGAGCCGACATAACAATGGCCAGCGGCCAGGCGTTCTGATTATCCCCGATACCGACAAGCGGAGCCGCCGCTCCCCCGATAATGAAAGAGAGCATTCCCAGCAGAGCGGAAGCGCTGCCTGCGGATTGGCCCTGGCTTTGCAGAGCCAGGGATGTGGTCGTCGTTGCAATCAGGCCCACGCTCGAAACCACCAGGAAGAAGGCCGGAATGACGATATAAAGCCCTGCCTGCAGCGCGGCAGCGAGCAGCAGCAAAGCTCCTCCGGCCGATGACATCATCAGGCCGCTGCCGAGCAGCTTCCGCTCATGAACCCGGCCGGCCAAACGGCCGGCGATTTGGCTGGCCGCGATAATACCCGCCCCGTTAATGCCGAAGATCAGGCTGAACATTCGTGGAGAAACACCAAATAACTCCTGCAGAACAAAAGGCGAGCCGGAGATATAGGCAAACATCGCCGCCATCACAAAGCCCTGCGTCAAGGCATAACCAATGAACATCGAATCACGCGTTAAACGCCGGAAGGTCGTCAGTGTGTGGCGCATTCCGCCGCTTGATCTCCGCTCTGCGGGCAATGTTTCCTTCATACCGAACAGGACTGCCAGCAGCATGAGCACGCCGATGATGCTGAGCAGGCTGAACACGCCTCTCCATGAGGTGAATTCCAGCACTTCGGCACCGATAATCGGCGCCAGTATGGGGGCCGCCCCATTGACCAGCATTAACAGGGCAAAAAACTTCGTCAGCTCCACACCCGAATAGAGGTCGCGCACACTGGCTCTGGAGATTACTATTCCCGCAGCGCCCGCCAGACCCTGGATGAACCGCAACCCGATAAAGACCCATATATTCGGGGAGAATACACATAAAAGAGAGACAATGGCATATAAAGCAACACCGATTATGAGAGGAATCCGGCGGCCGCGCACATCGCTGAGCGGACCCGCAAGCAGCTGGCCAAGCGCCAAACCAAGCAAACAGGCGGTCAAACTCAGCTGTGTGACAGAGGTGGCGGAGCCCAGTTCAGCAGCGAGAGCCGGCAGCGCAGGCAGATACATATCCATGGAAAGCGGTCCGAAAGCAGCCAGCGAGCCAAGTATAACAGCAAGCCGCAGCCGGCTGGCAGATCGGCTTGTTTTGGCTATAGAGGTTGAATTGTTCATTTCCCTGTCCACTCATCCCTATCGATTGATATTGTATGATGAAGCCCCCGTTCCGGATTGGAAATTATCCGGAAATCATCCATGCATATGGGCCTTGTTCGTGAATGCTATCATGCCTCTCCCCCGCTGTCCAGCCCCAACCCGTTGGCATCCATACCCGGACCGTTTATACTAGGGAAGGACTAACTTTCTATGAAAGCGGGTGGCCTTATGGGCAGCAATACGAAAATAGGCGGCGGCGGTTTTCATCATGTCGCGATTCGGGTCTATGATTTTGACGCAACCGTACGATTCTACACGGAAGTTCTTGGCTTCACGGACAGAGTCCGCTGGGGCGAAGGCGACAGCCGGGCGATTATGCTCGATACCGGCGACGGCAATTATCTGGAGGTCTTCGCGGGCGGAACCAAAGGTCCGAAACCGGAAGGCGCTTTTCTCCATCTGGCCCTGCGTTCGGATGACGTGGATGCCGCGACAGAGCTCGCCAGAGCAGCGGGCATGGAAATTACGGTAGAGCCTAAGAATGCCGTGCTTGGCGGAATACCGGTGCGCCTCTCCTTCTTCAAGGGACCGGATGGCGAAATTATCGAGCTGTTCCAAAGTACGGGCGAGAATCCGCTATAAACTCACGAAAGCAATCTGCATAATGAACAAGCTGCAGGCTCTGGCCTTCCTTTCATCGGGAGGACAGAGCCTGTTTATGTATAGGATGCGGCAAATAAAATCAGGTGGTGAATCTACTGGAATGCATCTGTCTGCTGATACAAGGAATTCATTAAAAAGAGCGCCCAGCCCATGGCATTTAACCGTTATTTTAGCCATTTTCACCGCTTCATAGTTTACATTTCGTGTAAGATCTTTATAATGAATAAAGATCTTTAAAAAAATCTGAAGTATGGCACAAGGAGGGCTTTTTCTGCAAAAAGTTATTAGAATCGGAATTGTAGGCTATGGAAATCTCGGTAAAGGGGTTCACAAAGCAATTGGCCAGAATCCGGATGTGGAGCTGGTTGCCGTGTTCACCCGCAGACAACCCGAACAATTAGACGCAGGCAGAGATGGCACCCGTTTTGAACATATTTCTACGATCGAAGCATTCAAGGGCCATATAGATGTCATGATTCTATGCGGCGGATCGGCAACGGATCTCCCTGAGCAAACCCCGTTCATCGCACGGATGTTCAGCACCGTCGACAGCTTCGACACCCATGCTAAAATTCCCGAATTCTTCGATAACGTGCATGCTTCAGCAAAGCAAGGCGGCAACGTCAGCATTATTTCGACAGGCTGGGATCCGGGATTGTTCTCGCTTAACCGGCTGCTGGCCGAAGCGATCCTTCCCGAAGGCAAGGATTACACCTTCTGGGGCAAAGGCGTAAGTCAGGGCCATTCCGACGCCATTCGCCGCGTTGCGGGCGTGAAGGCAGGAGTCCAGTATACCGTCCCTGTTCAGTCTGTCATTGACCGTATCCGTTCCGGGGAAACACCAGAACTGCCTACCCGGGAGAAGCATCTGAGAGAATGCTATGTTGTGGCGGAGGAAGGCGCGGATCAGGAACAAATCCGTGCAACCATCGTTAACATGCCGAACTATTTCTCCGATTATAACACCACGGTTACCTTCATTACTGAAGAGGAGCTGGCAGCGGAGCATCAGGGCATGCCGCATGGCGGCTTCGTTATCCGCAGCGGCGTCACGGGTGAAGGAACGAAGCAAATTATGGAATTCGGCTTGAAGCTGGAGAGCAATCCGGAATTTACAGCCAGCGTCCTGGTCGCCTATGCCCGGGCAGCTTACCGTTTAAGCAGCGAAGGGGTTGCCGGAGCCAAAACCGTATTCGATATTCCTTTTGGACTTTTATCTCCCAAATCACCGGAGGAGCTTCGCCGCGGACTGCTGTAAATAACCTTGGACCTTGTCATCACCAATCTGGAGTTACCAAAAAAGGAGAGCTGTTTACTTGATAACTACTGTGAATCAAACCTCAGCCCAACAATACGTCCAGTCTGTTTATGAAACAGTCATTCACCGCAATCCTTATGAAAGCGAATTTCACCAGGCAATCAAAGAAATACTGGATTCCCTTGTCCCTGTGTTTGAGCATCATCCCAAATATATGGAGCACAGCGTTCTGGAGCGGATCGTTGAGCCGGAGCGTGTTGTTTACTTTCGGGTCCCCTGGCTTGATGACAACGGCAAGGTCCGGGTAAACCGCGGCTACCGCGTACAGTTTAACAGCGCGCTTGGCCCTTACAAGGGAGGCCTGCGTTTTCACCCCTCCGTCAACGCAAGCATCATCAAGTTTTTAGGCTTTGAACAGATTTTCAAAAATGCCTTGACCGGTCAGCCGATCGGCGGCGGCAAGGGCGGCTCCGACTTTGATCCCAAGGGCAAATCGGATAACGAAATCATGCGCTTCACCCAAAGCTTCATGACGGAACTATATCGATATATCGGTCCGGATACCGATGTTCCGGCAGGCGATATCGGCGTGGGAGCCCGGGAAATCGGCTATATGTTCGGCCAATACAAACGAATCCGCGGCGGCAATGAAGCCGGCGTCCTCACAGGCAAAGGCATTCATTATGGCGGAAGCCTGGGTCGGACAGAAGCTACCGGCTATGGTTGCGTGTACTTCGTAAAAGAAATGCTGGCCTCCAAGGGTCTGAGCTTCGAAGGCAGCAGGGTAATCGTTTCGGGTTCAGGAAATGTGTCCATCTACGCCATTGAGAAAGCGCAGCAGCTGGGAGCCCATGTCGTGGCTTGCAGCGACTCAGCCGGTTATGTTTATGATCCGGACGGAATTAACCTTGAGACCGTTAAACGCCTCAAGGAAGTGGAGCGGGGCCGCATGAGCGAATACGTGAATGAACACCCCGAAGCCACTTATTCCGAAGGCTGTGAGGGTATCTGGTCCATTCCATGCGATATTGCGCTTCCCTGTGCAACTCAGAACGAAATTGATGTCAAGATGGCGGGTACCTTGGTGGCGAATGGGGTCAAAGCGGTTGGCGAAGGAGCCAATATGCCTTCTACCCTGGATGCAATCGATTTATTCCTGGGCAATGATGTGTTGTTTGGCCCTGCTAAAGCAGCAAATGCAGGCGGAGTAGCCGTTTCTTCCCTGGAAATGTCACAGAACAGCATGCGCCTGTCGTGGACCTTCGAAGAGGTCGATGCGAAGCTGCATGTCATTATGAAAAATATTTATGATATCAGCGTGGCGGCGGCAGAGAAATACGGCCGTCCCGGCAACCTGCTCGCCGGAGCCAATACCGCAGGATTCATCAGAGTAGCCGATGCGATGATTGACCAAGGCGTGGTATAGCTTCTATTTTGATTAGCCTCAATGGGAACCCTGACAATAGGTGGTCAGGGTTCTTGTTATATACTCATACTTGTAAAGGCATGAGAGACGTGTACAAGGAGGTTATCCAAAATGGACATACACAATGAATTACCCTCAGACAGCAGTAAAATTGCATCAGAGAACGACATATATCCGCCCGCCATCGCCGCCGTTCCATCGGATCAATCAAATCCGCCCACAGACGATCTGTCCGGCTCAATTCCGGCTTCAGCCGCTTCCGCTGGATTGACGATGGGATCGCAGGTTTCGGGAGGCGCATCTAATGGGCGGGGTACGGGCGGCAAGACCGCTGTGCTGGGACCTCGGGCGCTGGGACGGGCGCTGCTTGAGCGGCAGCTTCTGCTGCGACGCTCGAAGCTGTCTGTTCCGGATGCTCTGGAGCATCTGGTCGGCATGCAGGCCCAGGCGCCGAATCCGCCTTATATCGGGCTGTGGTCTCGGCTGCACGGCTTCCATCAGGACGACCTGGCAGCGATGATCAGGGATCGGAGCGCCGTGCGCATAGCCCTGATGCGCTCCACGATCCATCTGGTCACCGCCCGTGATTGCCTGGCATTGCGCCCTCTCCTGCAGCCTGTTCTGGAACGGGGACTGAAGGGCAACCACGGCAAGCATCTGACAGGGCTGGATCCGCAAGAGCTCGCTTCTGCCGCCCGGGCTTTGGCCGATGAGCATCCCCTGACCTTCAGTGAGCTCGGCACAAAGCTCAGCGAGCGGTGGCCCGGACGCGAGCCCGGCGCCCTTGCAGCGGCCGCACGCAGCTGGGTGCCGCTCGTCCAGATTCCGCCCAGAGGAATCTGGGGCGAAAGCGGGCAGGCTGCCCATACCTCCGCCGAGTCCTGGCTCGGACAGGAGCTTGACCAAAAGACCTCGGTCGCCGATATCCTTCTGCGCTATCTGGGGGCATTCGGGCCCGCGTCTGTTCAGGATATGCAGGTGTGGTCGGGCCTTACCCGGCTGCGAGGGGTCATTGAAGCTATGCGGCCCGGCTTAAGAACATTCCGCGACGAGCATGGCCGGGAGCTGTTTGACCTGCCGGACGCCCCGCTGCCGGACCCGGATACGCCCATTCCGCCGCGGTTCCTCGGCGAGTTCGACAACATGCTGCTATCCTATGCCGACCGCAGCAGGATCATCGCCGACCGGCACCGGCCCTTGGTCTTTACCATCAACGGAATCATTCGGGCTGTGATACTGGTTGACGGGCTGGCCCGGGGAGTATGGAGAATAGAGCGCCGCCGGAACTGCGCCACTCTGGTTATCGAGCCCTTTGAGCCGCTGTCCGAAGAGGACCTTGCCGCTCTTGCCCAGGAAGGCCAGCGGCTGCTGGGCTTCGCTGCAGCTGACGCCGCCGAACATGATATCCAATTTCATTAGTGTGAGGGGCATCTGGACAAAAGGCCAGTACCGTATCCTCCCATGAGATCTTTGTAAAAAAGAAACTCCCCGACCTGGCGGCAATAGCCATAACAGCTGGCAGCCAGAACGTCAACACGAAGGATAAATGGGACCGGACTTCCTGCGCGGTTAAGCCGTATTAGCTAAAGCCCGCCTAAACCTTTCATTAGTCGGCGGCAATCTGCCAGGTAATGCCGAACCGGTCCTCCACCCGCCCAAGCAAGGCGCCCCACGGCATCCTTCCAAACGGAAAAATAACCTTCCCTTCCCGGGCAAGCTTATCGAATATACCGGCGCCCTCCTCCTCCGACCTGCATTCGAGCGTGAGGTCAATCCGGTTACCCGCTCTTGCCGGAGTCGTATCCGCCATATACAGCTTCAGATCCCCGGCTCTGAGCTCCAGATGGAGCACTTTCTCCTGCATCTCCTGCGGCATATCCGGCAGATCGGAATAATGCCTCAAATTTACGATCTCGCCGCGCAGAACCTCTGCATAATAATTCCCTTGCGCATGCGCATCCTCAGAAAAAATGTAAGGCACCAGCTTAGCCATTCTAAACACTCCTCTGCCTCTATTTTGCTTGATTCTATTATAGCAGGCGGCGTCAGTCAGCGGACAAACGTTTGATTCCTGTGCGGCTTATACCTCTTCTCTATCGTTAATAACGTTTCTGCCTACCTGCCAACCGCCAAGCAGGATTACGCCGTCGACGAATGGCATGGCAGGCATATTGGGGCTGCTTCATTGGACTCAGGCATCGTGCTTACATGAATGCAGGCGCAAACTGAATCGGTTCATGCAAACACCGACTCCAATCGTTGGGTCGATGTTTTTTTCGGAGAGTTGTCGTACTGGTAATGAAAAGGAAAGAGCGCCTCGCGAGGGGCGCTCTTGTTCCATCAGGCATAAGGCTCCATTCCTTTATCGATCCAGTCATCGCGAGTCGGGCCCAGCACATCGGGAACGCGCAAACCGGCTTGACGCATCAGGACCGTCATTTGGCCGCGATGGTGAATCTCATGCCGCAGCGTATACCGTAAAGAAGCGCCGTTCTGCCAATCCTCGCCTCCAATGTTAACAACCTGACCAAGGGATTCGTCGGTCCATTGGCTTCTCACCGCGCGCAGCATGGCTTGTCCGATACGGCGGTATTCACCGGCAATCTCTGCCGCCGAGGCAGGCGCGCCATTATCCTTCAAAGGCTCGTCAAAGGATAATCCAAGATAGGTCATGTAGTAAATGGAGCCTACGAGATGCCAGGCAATCTGGCCTAAAGTACGCTGATTTGCCGAAACGGCTTGTGTCAGCGATTCATCGGTAAGCGAATCCAGAACCCGCATGGTGACAGCAGACTCCATTTCGAATTCCTGCACGAACTCATCGATTTTTGTAAACATATCCGATCCCTCCGGTTCCAATTTCCTTACACCGCTAACTATACAGAGCCTTCACTGACAGCTGCAGTCAGTCAAGCAATAGGGATACCTTCCGGCGATCGGGCGTGGGGCAGGATTACAAGCCATTTTCTTTAATGAGCTCCACGAAGGCGGCAAAGGCTTTACTGGAATACCGGTCATTGCGGCGGACCAGACTCGTTTGGATATACCGGAAATCCTCCGGAATGGGGCTGCTGCGCAGAACCGCATACTCTCCCGCCAAGACGGCTTCCGGCAGCAGCGTGGAAGCAAGCCCGGACCGCACGCAGCTCAGCAGCGTTTCTAGCGAACCGATCTCGATCATATTCACAAGTGGAATCCCTTCTCTGTACAGCCACTCTTCCAAAATCGCCCGAAAGGGGCAGCCCCTTGGAGAAACCGCCCATTTCATGCCCGATAAATCCGGATCGCCCTCCAGCGTATGCTTGGTAAGCAGCTTGATTTCATCCTGCATGCTGTATTCGAATACCAGCCTGGATGACTTTATTTCACCGGTAATGAACGCTCCATCCAGCTGGTGGTTCACCACTTTTGCAAGCAGCTCCGTAGGGTTCCCGGTCGATAACGACAGCGAGACATCGGGAAAGCTGGTTTGAAAGTCAGACAGGGCATTCATGAAGTTGCCGCAGGTTACGGTCTCCACAACTCCAATAGCCAGCGGGCCGCTTGGATAAGATGTCTCCTGAACGACATTTACCGCTTCCTGGGACAGGCTCAGAATCCTGTGGGCATACTCCCGAAACAGGACTCCTTTCTCCGTAAGAACAACGCCCTTGGAATGCCGGTGAAACAGCGCTACCCCGAGCTCAGACTCCAATTTGCGAATCCGCGCCGTGACATTGGACTGCACGTACTGCAGCCGCTCAGCCGCGCGGGATATGCTGCCCTCCTCAGCGGTTATGTTAAAAACGTTAAGATCAGTCAATTCCATGAGCAGATCCTCCGATTTGATATCAAAAATAATGATAGGAATATGAATATCAATCATTATACGATATGCAAATCCTTGATTACAATGAAATCAGCCATACGGATAGGCGAATCGAAGAGCAAAGGGGAAAAAGAAATGAATACATTGACCGAATCACCAAAACTGCTTATTCTTGTCGGCAGCCCGCGGCGCGACGGGAATTCAGCGGCACTTGCCGCCGCCGTTCAACGCGGTGCGGAGGAAGGGGGTACGCAGGTTCAGCTCCGCTTCGTTGACGACTATATCTCCAGCTTTCTCCGCGACTGCCGGACCTGCCGTCTTCCAAGCGGCGAATGCTCCATTAACGACAGCTTCCGCTCTCTGTTCATCGACGGGTTCCTTCCCGCGCAGGCCGTGATTTTCTGCTCGCCCATCTATTGGTACGGCTTGTCCGGCCAGATGAAATCCTTTTTCGATCGTACATTCTGCTACTATGCAGCCTCGCACCCGGAATCCGTCCAGGTCGCCGAGGGAATGACCCGCAAGCGGATCGGTCTCGTTCTTGCCTCCGAGGAAACGTATCCGGGTGCGTCGCTCGGCATCATTCATCAGCTTCAAGAGTTTTCCCGTTATACCCGCTCTGAATTTGCAGGTGTTGTCCGCGGCTTTGGCAACAGCCGCGGCGAGGTAACGCGCGACCCGAACTCCCCCGTGTCTGCCGCCGAGCAGCTTGGGCGTGAAATCCTGGAACGCAAATATTCCGATTTCCGCCACGATACCCCAAGAAGCGGGGAGGTTTGGCCATCCCGCTGACCTTCATAAAGGTTCATCGTCAGGTTATGCTCAGGCGGCGCCTCGCAAGCTCCTGCCTTCCGGAAAGCCGAGGATAAACGGGGAACGCTTCATTCAGCCTCCCCGCCTCCATCCGGCCGCTGCAGCGGAACAGCCATCGTAATGACGGTTCCCCAGCGTCGTTTGCTGCGAATCGTCAGACCCTCAGCGGATTGGTACGTCAGCTTGATCCGTTTGTCGGTGTTGACCAGTCCGATATGACGGTATACCTCTTCCTCCGATTCGAGACGGCTTCGCACCTCCTGCAAAAGCGCAGCATCCATTCCTGGCCCGTCATCGATCACGGCAATGCGGATATGGCCGGGCAGGCGCGCCAGCTTGATTTTAATCCGCAGCTTGACCTCCTGCTCCCGGAGCCCATGGCTCATGCAGTTCTCGATGAGGGGCTGCAGCAGCAATCTGGCTATGCCGGCATCCTGAAGCTCCTCGATATCATACTGCCAGATGGCTTCAAACCGGTCCTTGTACCTGATCTGCTGGATTCGGATATAGGTTTTGGCGGACTCGATTTCCTGCGCCAGCGGCACGATCTCATTGGGCGTGTCCAGCGAATATTTGAGCAGTGCCGACAGATTCTCCAGCATCCGGTTGGCCTCGTTCGGCTTGCCCGTCAGACCCAGCACCTTCCAATAGATCGTTTCCAGCGTGTTGAACAGGAAATGGGGATTGATCTGGGCCTGCAGCGCCAGCAGCTCGGCCGTCCGGAGCTTATATTTTTTTTCCGAGAGCTGAGCACTCAGGTAATGACGCTCGATAAAATTTTTGATAATCCTCTGCGCGATATAGCCGTACTCGTCCGTCTTGCGAACGGAATCGGTTTCGGGCAGCGGCGCTCCAGCCTCCGCATGCTTTATAAGCTCGATAATGCGGCGGATATGCCTGACGCTGCGCTGCGTCAGCAGCCAGGTCAGGGCAAGTCCCAATACAAAGGACAGCAGGACGAAAAACACAGTGAGCGCGCTAAGCTGGAACGGAATCCGGTTGAGCGACAGCCTCGGCGTCACCGAGATGTAGGTCCAGCCGGACTTTGCCTTAAACTGGGAGACCAGATATGTCGTCCCTCCCGTCTTCCAGTTGGCGGAGTGGTCCGAATAAGGAATCCGGCCGATATCCGGAATCGGGGAACCGGTCTGTGTATGCGTCTGAAAGACAGGGCTGCCGCTTTCGTCCATAACAAAAATTTGCTGGTCAGGATAAGTCGTCATGTCGGCAAGCAGCTTTTCAATATAACCGGTATCAATGTTGAGCACGATAACGCCGCTCGGACGATTCTGCACATTCGACACCAGATTCTGATACAAGGTCGTGACGGCGACCGGCGCTTCGAACGAATAACGCCTGATCCTCCTGGATTCCGTCCATATGGCCGTCCGATCCGGATGCGCGGCAAAGCTGTCCATCCATGAGGGATCATTGAATCCCTGCAGCCGGACCAGCCCCTCGCCGCTTGCCAGGAACTGGCGATAGGGATTGTTGACATAGACATAGATCGACTCCATATACGGCTTCGCGTTGGAGGGGCCGTTGATGTAGTTGAGCATCGTCTTCATCAGCCGCAGATTTTCCAGCGTCAGGGTCTGGGTGCGCATGATCTCTCCCAGTCTGAAGACGACCTCCGAGTTGCCCAGACTGACGTTCAGCGAATTCATTTCGTCCACGATAAGCTCCATATTGCGGTCGATCTGATTGAACAAGACCAGATTGTTTTTATTGATTTCGCCCTGAATATACTGCTTGGTGACGACAATCGACAATGTGCCCAGAATGATGACCGGGATCAGGAGGGGAAACAGGAACAGCAGCAGATTTTTAATAAAAAACCGGGTCCTCATTCGGGGCTTCTTTCTTGTTCCCGGCCATTACGGTATTCCCGGGGGCTCATGCCGAAATATTTTCTGAAGGTGCGGGTGAAATTTTTGGGATAGCTGTAGCCGACCATTTCGCTGATTTCAAACGTTTTGTAGCGGATGTCCCGCAGCAGCTCGGCCGCTTTGTTCATCCTGACCTCCACGATATAATCCGAGAAATTCCGGCCCGTCCTCGTTTTGAAAAACTTGCTGACATAGTCCGGATTCATTCTCACGAGCCGCGCCGCCTCATCCAGGGACGCTTCGGCATAATGCTGCTCCACATATCGCTTTATCGTTTCGATCACTTTCTCGTGGAAGGAAGCGCCATTGTCTGAATCAGACAGTCCGCCGTCATGCGGCTGTGCCGCTGCTGCTTCATCCAGCTCTGACCGGATTTTCGAAAACTCGCCGTACAGCTCCTCGAAGCCGGTAGGCTTGACAATATAACTCCTCACATCATAAGCCAGGGCCTTCCTGGCATATTCGAATTCCTTGTGGGCGCTGAGCAGCACGATGCGGATGCGGCGGCCGCTCTCATGAAGTGTTCTGGCAAGCTCAAGTCCGTCCATCACCGGCATGGCAATGTCGCACAGCAGAACATCCACGGGATGCCCCAAAATATAATCGAGCGCCTCGCGTCCATTCCCGAACGTCCCCGCAATCGTAAACCCGAGTTGATTCCAGGGAAAATATTGCGCCAATCCGCTGCGGATTTCGACCTCATCGTCCACCAATACAAGTTTGTACATTATCGCTCATCTCCTGCAGAATACAAGCCTCTTTAAATAAGAGTAATCCTATCGGATATATTAAAAAGGATAGCGGACTTTTCGGATCTTGTACAGAAAAATTGCATCCGGCGGCGTTTGCCTCCGCTTATCGCCTGCGGGAACGGGAAAAACTCTCCGCAGCCGGTGCGATCCCGGTTCAGGATACCTTTCAACCGCAAATGGCCCGCGAGTGATACCAAATACCAAGAAGCACATCTTTTTATTTCCGAGTATTCCGCTTATATTTGAATATAGGCATGAACAGACAAAGGGGAGGAAACCTGCAATGAGAAATCCGATTAAACTCATAAGTCTTATAAGCTTCATATTATTGTTGACGACCGCGCTTTCGGGCTGCAGCACGGGAGCAAACGAAAACGGGACAAACGCTGCCGACAATCCGGCCCAGACGGGCAATGCAACACAGGCGGATGACGCGGGACAGTCTAACGAAAAGGTGACGCTGAGATTTGCCTGGTGGGGCTCGGAGGACCGGCATAAAGCGCTGCTGGCAGCCATCGACGCGTATACGAAGAAGAATCCGAACATTACGATTGAGCCGGAATACAGCGGATTTGACGGTTATTACCAGAAGCTTGTGACTCAGCTCTCGGGCGGTACCGCGCCTGATCTGACGCCGCTATCGGTTGACTGGATCGATGATATCGCCGTTAAGGGCAATCTGGTGCTTGATCTTTATTCGCAGAAGCAAAACATCAATCTGGATGCGTTTGATCCCGATTTTCTGAATAAGTATACGGTGTTTGATCAGAAGCTCGTAGGCCTGCCGATGGGCGTCAACGGCATGGTAATCGCCTACAACAAGGATTTCTTCAAGAAATTCGGCATCCCCGAGGACACGAACTGGGATTGGGCGAAAATTGACGAAATCGGCAGGAAGGTTCACCAGCAGGATCCGGACGCCTATCTGCTGGCATCGTTGGATGTCCGCGGATTTCTGCAGCCTTACGTCCGGCAGCAAACAAACAAGCAGTGGATTCAGGACGACAAGACGCTTGGCTTTGATCAGGCTGTGCTGACCGACGCGCTGACGTATTACAAAAAGCTGCTGGACGACGGCGTGCTTGAGCCTCTGGCAGAGAGCAGTCTATATCCGGATATCACGCAGAATACCGCATGGCAAAAAGGCAATATTGGCCTCAGCTTCGGCCTCGCCTCCACGCTGGTCGCCTTGAAATCGGTCATTCCGAATATCGACGTCACGACATACCCGATTCCCGCGAATGCGAAGACTTCGGCTGTGCTCGTCAATCCGAGCAATCCGCTGGCCATCAATAAAGCCTCCAAGCATCCGGAGGAAGCCGCCAAATTCGCGAGCTGGCTGCTGACCGATCCCGAAGCCGCGCTTATTCTGGGCGACGTCTACAGCGTACCGCCGGTGGAGAGCAATTCGGAGCTGCTGGTCCAGAACAACAAAATTGACCCGACGGTCGCCAAAGCAGTCAAGCTGGCGCTGGCCAAGCCAGGGGATCCCGTGAACGGCATCAGCGGCAATCAGGAGCTGTCGGATCTGGCGACGGACTATCTGCAGCAGGTCGGGTTCGGCGGGATAACGCCGGAGCAGGCGGCCCAGGAGCTGATGGACAGAATGACGGAAAAACTGAAGGATATTAAATAGAGACGATGAAGAAATATATCGGACTGGTCTATATAAGTCCCTGGCTGATCGGCTTCCTCGTATTGACGCTTTATCCGTTTGGCGCGTCGCTGTTTTATTCGTTCACGGATTACAGCATGATCCGTCCCCCTGAGTGGGTGGGCTTGCAAAACTACATCGGGATCTTCACCAAAGATCCCGATTTCTTCAAATCATTGAAGGCCACGGCCATCTATGTGGCGATGGCCGTTCCGGCGAAGCTGATATTCGCCCTGCTGGTGGCGCTTGTGCTGAATTTGCCGGTACGGGGAATCGCCTGGTTCCGGACAATCTATTATCTGCCATCCATTCTGGGCGGCAGCATCGCCGTGTCCGTGTTATGGAAGTTTCTGTTCATGCGTGACGGACTGGTCAATCATGCGCTTGCGGCGGCTTCCATTCCCCCTGTCAATTGGCTTGGCGATCCGAAGCTTGCCTTATTTACGATCGCGCTGCTGCCGGTCTGGGAATTCGGCTCATCCATGATTATTTTTCTGGCCGGCCTGAAGCAGGTTCCGAAGGAGCTGTACGAGGCGGCAAAAGTAGACGGCTCATCGAGGGTTGGCATGTTTTTTCATATCACGCTGCCTTTGCTTACACCCGTTATTTTGTTCAACCTCGTGATGCAGACGATCGGCGCCTTCCAGCAGTTTACCGCCGCATTCGTCATAACGGGCGGGGGACCCGTGAAATCGACATACCTGTACGGACTGATGCTGTATGATAACGCCTTTCACTATTTCAAAATGGGGTACGCTTCCGCTTTGTCGTGGATTTTGTTCCTTATTATTCTGACGGTTACCTACGTCCTGATGAAGCTTTCGGGCCGCTGGACGTATTATGAGGACGGGGGTGGGCGGTTGTGACGCTGCGGCGAAATACGACAGTCGTTCTGCTGCTGTCGGTATTCGGCATTTTGTTTGTCTATCCCTTGATCTGGCTTGTGTCGGCATCGTTCAAGCCGAACGCCGAAGTATTTTCCTCGATCGGCCTTGTGCCGTCATCTTTTGTATGGGATTCTTACAGCAAGGGCTGGATGGGGATCGGCGCGAATAATTTTGGCGTTTTTTTCCGCAATACGCTGATTCTGGTCATTCCGGTAGTAGTGCTGACCGTGCTGTCCAGCATACTTGTGGCGTACGGATTTGCCCGTTTCCGCTTTCCGCTGAAGCGGCTCCTGTTCGCCCTGATGATCTCGACGCTGATGCTGCCTGATGCGGTCGTCCTCGTCCCGCGGTATATTTTGTTCCGCCGCTTCGGCTGGCTCAACACGTATCTGCCGTTCTACGTTCCCGCTCTGCTGGCCGTACACGCCTTTTTTATCTTTCTGCTGATCCAGTTCCTGCGCGGCATTCCCCGGGATCTGGACGAGGCCGCGGTAATGGACGGGTGCGGCTCGCTGGGTATTCTGACCAAGGTGCTCGTGCCCCTGACCTTGCCGGCTCTGATTACCGCTGCGCTCTTCCAGTTTATATGGACATGGAACGAGTTTTTTAACGCCCTGATCTATATCAACAGCGTGTCGAAGTTCCCCGTTTCCCTCGGGCTGCGCATGACGCTTGACAATGAAGGGGCGGTTCATTGGAATCAGGTGATGGCTATGTCCGTCGTGGCCATTCTGCCCTGTGTGCTCGTTTTTTTTCTGGCGCAAAAGTATTTTATCGAAGGAATTTCCACAACGGGATTGAAGGGTTGAACATGATTTATCTTAAGTATCGCTTTCGAAGTGAGTGGTCGCCTGGGCATCCAGCAGGGCCGGAATGCTTAAGGTTAATCATGCAATAACTTTTAGGAGGAATCGTAGTGGCGGAAATGGAAAAGGACGCTGCTGCCCGCAGAACCGGAAAAGAAGCGGCAGAGCAGCCGAATGTGATTGTGTTTTTTACCGACCAGCAGCGCTGGGACACGACAGGCGTGCACGGCAATCCGCTGGGGCTGACGCCGAATTTCGACCAGATGGCCCGTTCCGGAACGCATCTGGAGCATGCCTTCACATGCCAGCCGGTATGCGCGCCGGCCCGTTCCAGCCTGCAGACCGGGCTGTATGCCACCGAGACCGGCTGCTACCGCAATGGGATACCGCTGCGTCAGGACCTGCCGACGCTCGCCCATTATTTCAACGAAGCCGGGTACGACACCGGCTATATCGGCAAGTGGCATCTGGCCGTCACCCGCGACAAGCCGGTGCCGGAGCATCTGCGCGGCGGCTACAACTACTGGCTGGCCGCGGACGCGCTGGAGCATACGTCGGATGCGTACGAGACTTTGCTTTATGACAACGATGAGCAGCCTGTCAGCCTGCCGGGATACCGCGTCGACGCGCTAACGGATGCGGCGGTGCGCTTTATCGACAAGCGCAAGGACAAGCCGTTTTTTCTGTTCCTGTCCTATCTGGAGCCCCACCATCAGAACCGCCGGGACGATTATCCCGCTCCGGATGTGTACCGCGATGCCTATACCGGCAGATGGATTCCGCCTGACCTGGCCGCGCTCGGAGGAACGGCGCATCAGCAGCTTGGCGGCTATTACGGCATGGTGAAGCGCCTGGATGAGGCCTTGGGCCGGATCCGGGACGCGCTTCGAAGCCTGCATTTGACGGAGAACACCATCATTCTGTTTACTTCCGACCACGGCTCGCATTTCAAAACGCGCAACTCCGAATATAAGCGCTCCTGCCACGAAAGCTCTATCCGCGTTCCCGCCGCGCTCTACGGCGGCCGGTTTACCGGAGGCGGCCAGATCAGGGAGCTGGTCAGTCTGGTCGATTTTACCCCGACGCTGCTTGCGGCTGCCGGTATTCCGGTTCCCGGGCATATGCAGGGCGGATCGATCATGCCGCTGCTGAATGGCGGGCGCAGCGATTGGCCCGGCGAAGTATTCGTGCAGATCAGCGAATCCCAGACGGGCCGGGCAGTTCGGACGCAGCGCTGGAAGTACGGCGTAACAGCCTCGGATACCGCCGCGCCACCTGCGGCATCCGCTGACCGGTACATCGAGCAATTTTTATATGATCTGTATGCCGATCCCTATGAGCTTACGAATCTGGCCGGCTTCGATTCGCACCGCGCGGTGTCGGACCATCTACGTGAAACACTGATCAGACGGATGCTGCAGGCAGGCGAAGCGGCGCCGGTCATTGAAGACGCTCCCGCCATAACCTCCGGCCAACGGAAAGTGGATGAGGCGGAGATTAATTTATGACAGCCAGCTGGTCGTTGACCAGCTGTAGTTGCAGCGCAGTCCATGACGCAAAATGGACTCTGGCCTCGCTATTCTATTGGCCCAACAATTTGGATGCCAGAAGATTTAGGATCACGGCCCCTGGCCCGTATATGTAACGGAAGCCAGCACTGTTCTGCCTTCTTATACATTTCCCCTGGCGCAAAAAATAACATTGATTACCAGGCTTCCTGTGCATGTTGACAGGAGGCCTTTTTCTTCTGGCCGCCAGAACTATCCGTGAGCGGGTACTCCGTCAAATATTTTGGCGGATCTGTCACATTTTATCCCATTCTATTGTTATACGTGGTAAAACAGGAAAGACAAGAGGGAGGGATGAGGCTGGAGACTCAGGATATCATTGCCCGCGTCAAGCAAGGCGATACGGAGGCTTTTGCCGGGATCGTCCGGGAATATCAGAGAAGAATCTATGTCTACTGTTATCATATGCTCGGACATGCGCAGGAGGCGGAGGATGCCGTGCAGGATATTTTCGTGAAAGCGTTCGAGAACATCGGGCAGTATCGGCCCCTTTCATCCTTTGCCTCATGGCTGTACAGGATTGCCTACCATTGCTGCATGACGCGGCTGAAGCAGAAGAAAATACTTGGACGCTTGCTGGCCCGGCTGCAGAACAGTACAAGCCGCGCCGAACCGGATGGCTATGCCCAAACCTATGCCGATCATCTGCTGCGAGGAGCCATGCTCCAATTGCCGCCCAAAGAGCGGGCTGTCGTGGTTCTCCGGCTGATAGAGGACCGGGATTATGAGGAGATTGCAGCCCTTCTCCATATGAAGACGCCGGGAGCGAGAAAATTGTTCGAGCGGGCAAGGAAAAAAATGAAGGCGTATTTGCTTAAAGAGGAGGCGGACGAGCTTGAGCCCTATCTCAATATCCGATGAGGAACTCAAGGCCAGATTGACCAATATGGCCATTCCCGGCCAGCATGCTGCCGCAGAGGCGCGCATTATGAACCGGATCAGGCAGCTTCCACAGCATCGTTTGCGGCGACCCATGGTTTCCCGCTTTCAAGGGAGAGTCAGGAGGGTTGTTCTGACCGCCTGCCTGCTATGTGCCACTTACATCCTCGCCATCCTCGCCGCCTTTGCAAGTCCAGTCTTTGCCCAAGCGATGCATAAGGTGCCCTTGCTGGGATCCATGCTGCCGGGCTCGATTCTGGAGCTTGCGGGAGATAGCGGAGTCAAGCTTGCCGCCGGGAAGACTGCAAGCCGCCTGCCGGAAACGGTCAAAGCGGTTGATCAGGGAATCACCTTCTCCGTTCAGGACACTTTCTATGACGGTTCGCGCATTGTCATTGGCTACCGTATCGATACGGAGGATGGCCGGAAGCATCCGGAATCGCCTCAGGACACGGTTTTCTCGGTTCAGGGCGTCCGGCTGGATGCCGGATATAAGACAAAGGGACAATGGCTGACCGACCGGACATATATCGGCGTGATGAGCATCCTGCCGGATCCGGGCACGGGCACGGATTCGTCCCCACTAGCGGACAGCTTCGACCTGAAGCTGGTTATCAGAAACCTGTATGGCCGGGAGGATGGCAGCAAGGCAAGCAGAACCTCCGGCAGATGGGAGCTGACGGTTCCGGTGAACCAGAAAAGCGTGGGAGGCGTATACCTGACTCAGGCCGCTGCCCATGCTGGAAATGAAAGTGTCACGGTCCACAAGGTGCTGCTTGGCGCTTCCGCGACACAGATCGAATTAAGTTATAAAGGAGTGTTTCCGGCAGGCTCTGTCATTCAAGGCTTCCGGCTGATGGATGACCGCGGTCTGATTATCCCGGATCTATCAGGCTCAGGGAATCTCCTGGAGAGCGGAGCGGGCGAATTTTCCTACTTGTTCGAACCCTTGAAGGTCAAGCCGGTTTATGTAATCGTACAGCCATATGTCAAATTGCAGGAGCCGGTTGAGCCGGTCATTGTGAGGGCCAGATGGAACGGAAAAGTCCCCGTGACCCTCTCCCAGGGCGATGCAGGAACATTGACGGTAACGGAAATCGACTTTCAGACCGATCAAACCCTGATTCATTACCAAGTTGAAGGCAGCGATCCGTTCATGCAGCAATCATCCTTTTGGCTGGAAACGGAAGCGGGCGAGCGCCTTGTGGACGGTTATCCGAAGCGCATCCGAACCGCGGATTCCGATTATTCCTATGTGATGGCCTACCCGCCGCTTGATGCTGACGGAATCTATTATATGGGTACGATTGAGCGCCAGAAGGTCCAGATCCTCGACAATTTCTCGGTAAGGGTCCCCCTGTCCTGATCGAGGGTTAGGCGCCGCAAAACCTCTGGCAACGCAGTTAGAGTAGAAATGGCTTCGCCGTCCTTTGGCGGGCAAGTTAGTTTCGTCCCTCAGAAATATCAGAAAAGGTAAGGCCATATTTTATACTTTCTGATATTTTAAAATAAAGGCCGGGTTCCCCCTCCATAGTGAGCGGTGCCCGGCTTTTGCTTTTTATCCTCAGAAGAAACGGCTTCGCCGTCCTCTGCATCGCTGTTTTCGCGCTTTCGCTGCCCATTTTTCACAAGGGAGCTTGACAGCCGCAAAACGGCTTGTTATTATGTCCGTAATAGATATATCCATTATGGATATAAAAAGTGGAAGGGTGGTATTTATTTGTCCCGAAGCAACTCTCTGGATAATGAGCAGTTAACGGATGCCGCCTATTATATTCTGCTGTCCGTGCTCGCTCCCAGACATGGATATGGCATTATGAGCTACATCGAGCAATTGACGGATAAAGAAGTCATTATCGGGCCTGCTACGGCCTATACCTTGATCAAGAAGCTGCTGGGAAGCCAATATATCGTGCTGTCAGAGGAAGAGGATAACGATAGGCGCAAAACTTACATGATTACGGAGAAAGGCAGGCGAATTGTCGCGGAGGAGATTGAGCGCCGCTCTCGCATGGCGCAGCATGGATTGCAAGCTTTACATTCTTCGAAGGAGGAATCAGGTTATGAGTAAACGATACAAATATATGGCTTCCGGGGGACTTGCCTTCACCGAGGAAAGAGACATGGACAGACTGAGCCGCCTGGCGGCCAAGGGATGGATTCTCGAATCCTTTGCTTTCCTTGGATACCGCCTGCGGCGAAGCGAGCCGCAGCAGTTAACCTACTGCGTGGATTACAACCAGGTGAATGAACGCGATATGACTGATTACGTGGAACTATTCGAAGCTGGTGGCTGGCACAAGGTCTGCTCAAGCGAGCGAATCCACATCTTTTCCGCCAGGAAGGGAACCGCGCCAATTTACACGGATAACGACACCCATTACGAGAAGTACAATAGCTCTGTCAAGATGATGAGACCCTTGCTGCTGGCGCCTGTCCTGACGCTCGTCCTGCTAGCGCTGCTTCTGTTTGTTCCATCCATTGACGAGGCTGCTGTGGCTCTGGCAAAAACGCTGAGAGTCCTGATTGCACTCGGAGCTGTCATCAGCATCCCGGTGCTGATGACATATACATCCCTTATGATCCGATTAAGAAGGGTTAACCGAACCTAATTGAGCCATAAACAGCCAGCTGACAGACATCCCTCCGTTTGGCGTTGATGCTCCCGTCCTCATTGCAGAGGGCAGAGAAAATGATCCCGGGTGACGAATGTTTCCGATCGATAAGCAAGATTTTTCCATTTCAATTGGTTGAAAAAATCATCTTTAGCGAATAGTAATACTTGATAATATTTAGTATTTCCCGGGATTACAAAAAAGCAGTATCTTCTTAAAAGCCCAGTAAAACCGCGGCTTTCAGGCTGCTTCCACATCAGCTGCCCCGCTAATTCAAGGTATCTTTCGCCTCATAATTGAAGCCAGGCTCATAAGCTGCACTGCCCGCCAATCAATCCGATCGGTGAATTAAGAGGCAGTATCCTTCCTGGCCTTTGGCCACAACGTGTAGCTGAAGCTGATCACAAAGTCTATAGCAAGCACGAGCGACCATATCCGAATTATCTGCATAAGTCCCGCTGTCCGGTCTCCTGCGTTCACCATCACAATCATTCCATATAGGATCGCGCAGCCGATTCCCCAGGCAAGCGCGTGCTGAAACCAGCCTTTCCGCTCATTCCTGGCATGCTCCTTTCCATGCTTGACTCTCTTGACTGGAGCCGGACCATTGGCAAAACGATGGGCAAAGCGGATATCCGCCCACTTTATCATCCCGTGGCCATAGATCAGGGAGACGCCGATGTAGATGGCAGCCAGACCGTGAGCAGCGCTGGCTTCTGCGCCTCCCCGCAAATCGGTGACGGCAGCAATAAGGAGTATGAGATCAATGACAGGGGTACAATACAGCAGTATGGCGCCTGTTCTCTTCGCTTTCAGGATGTATCGGCATACCAGTCCGGCCAGCACAAATATCCAGAATGCAATTTCGCAGCCAATGATAACGACAGTGATCATCTTGATTCTCCTTTTTTATACATATATAGACTTCATCTGTTTCTTCTTAATACAACTGTATGATATAAATTATACCGCGTTTGTTTTATAATACAACCGTGTTATAATAAATTATGCCTAAAATTGTGAATCACCAGCAGCGAAAAGAACAAATTGCCGAAGCCGCTTGGCGGGTCATACGCCGGGATGGCCTAGATGGTGCAACCGTCCGCCGGATTGCGGAGGAAACAGGTATTTCCTTTGGATCCCTGCGGCATTATTTTGTTACCCAGGATGAGCTTCTGGCTTTTGCCATGAGGCTTGTTTCACAGCGCGCAAACCATCGCATTAAAAATCTGCCGTTCAGCGGGAATCCGCGGCTTGATATGGAAATGATCATTGCCGAGCTGGTACCTCTTGATGAAGAACGGCGCTGTGAATCCGAGGTTTGGCTGGTTTTTGCGGGGAAAGCGATCTCTGATCCTGCAATCCGGGCATTGAGTCATGAGGTTCATGACGAGCTTCGTGCCGCTTTTCGCCAAATGATCGATTCTCTGATTACCGGCAAGCTGATCAGGGAAAGCATCGATGTTGAGTACGAGGCGGGCAGGCTCCATGCGCTTGTGGACGGTTTGGTCCTGCATCATACCGTCTACCCGGAGCAGCTCAGCCAAGCACAGATGATGTCTATTATCTCCGGCCATCTGGACCGCCTCTTCCAGCCGGTTTAATCATTACAATTTGACTTTAATTGAATGATCATTTAACATGCAAGTTATGAGATGAATCCTATAAAGAAAGCAGGAGAACATGATGCCTCTGCGTTCTGATACATCCAACATTCGAGTCATTATTACAGGCGCCACCGGAATGGTTGGAGAAGGTGTATTGCATGTGAGTCTTGCGCATCCGGATGTGGAACGCGTTCTGGTCATCAACCGGAAGCCTTGCGGCGTGTCCCATCCCAAGCTTGTTGAAATTCTGCACCAGGATTTCTTTGACTTGTCCCCTATAGAGCCGCAATTAACCGGGTACAATGCCTGTTTCTTCTGCCTGGGCGTATCCTCGGCGGGTATGAAGGAGGCTAAATACAGCCGCTTGACCTATGATCTCACTCTTCATGCGGCCAGTGTGCTTGCCCGCCTAAATCCGGATATGGTGTTCAGCTACGTCTCGGGAAGCGGCACAGACAGCAGCGAAAGAGGCAGAAGTATGTGGGCCAGGGTAAAGGGAAAAACGGAGAACCGTCTGCTGCTGCTCCCTTTCAAAAAAGCGTATATGTTCCGCCCCGGTTATATCCATCCCATCAAGGGAATGAAAAACACGCATGGCTATTACGCCGTCCTGTCCTTGTTTTATCCCTTCCTGAAGCGGTTTTTGCCCAAATACGCGGTTTCCTTGAATGAACTGGGAATGGCCATGATCCATACCGTAAATAAGGGCTATGATGCATCCATTCTGGAGTGTGAGGATATTCATCGGCTGGCGAAACCATGAGTGCCGGCAAGTTCCTTGCATAGCGGCAAAATCAGACTCTTCCATCCGGTTGAAGAGTCTCTTTTTGTTGTTTATACTGAAACCTGTTAGCTTGCATTCCTCTTCATGGGGAAAATAGGACCGGACAGGGGAGCTTGCAGTGACCGAGGATGAATGGGATTGGACCCGCGGCATGGTGCTGCTCGACCGCACGAATGAAAAGAATGACCAAGATATAAGCTATCCCTTCGCTCTGGACGAGCTGATCGGGAGGCAGACCGGAGATGGCGGCCCGCCGGTATGCCATCTCTGGCGGCATCCCCGGGCCTTCGTGATCGGCTCCCGGGACAGCCGTTTGCCCGGCGCTGCCGATGCTATGCGCTGGCTTGCGGGCGAGGGCTATTCGACGCTTGTCCGCCATTCAGGCGGAGCCGCCGTTCCGCTGGACATGGGCGTCGTGAATCTTTCGTTGATCCTGCCTGGTGAGGGCATTAAGGGACAGGGGATTTACCGCGATTTTGACCGGCTGTACGCCTTGATCCGGAGAGCCGTGGCTTCTCTGGGCGCTGAAGCGAATAAGGGCGAGGTAGCGGGCTCCTATTGCCCGGGCGATTATGACCTGCATATCCAGGGATTAAAGTTCTGCGGAATTGCTCAGCGCAGGCAGCTTCGCGCCACCATCATTCAGGCCTTCATTATAGTGGAAGGCTCGGGACGATCACGCGCAGAGCTGGTTCAGGCCTTCTATGCGCGGGCAGCCGCAGGGGCGGCCCCCTCTGCCTATCCGCAGGTCGAGGATGACCGGATGACCAGCCTGGAGGAAAGATCCGTCGTCGGAGCCGGCGGATCAGCCGTATTCGCGCATGCTGTTCAGGAAGCGGTCCATGCGAACCGGAACCCGCAGGAGACAGCTGCTCCAGCGGGACTCTTCCGCATGCCGGAGGCAGACGCGTTGGAGGCGATGTGCGCGCAGCTTAAGAAGCGTTATGCGCTGCCTTGAAGCAGAGCATGAACAAGGCCGGGAATCTCTCACTGAACTGTGACCCGTAAGATGGACACTTTGAAAAAAGTGCCCCTCTTACGGGTCATTTTGTGTTTTAATCGAACTATATAACGACGAGCGAGGTATGGGATCATGGGAAAAGCTAGGGGAGCATCAAGAACCTTTACGGAACAAGAGATGAGGCAGCTGGAGTTAAATCCGAATGTACGCCGTGTATCGGACACCACCATCACGTACGCTCCAACATTTAAAACCGCTGCTGTTCAGGCCTATCTGGAGGGGCAGACGCCCATGGAAATCTTCTACGCAGCCGGTTTTAATATGGACGTCATCGGGCATGAGAAACCCAAAAAGTGTCTGTTACGTTGGCGACAGGTCTACGCCTCTCAGGGTGAAGCTGGCTTATTGGAGGAAAAGCGTGGAAAAGAAAGTACGGGGAGAACAACTGCCGGGGAATTATCGGTTGAAGAGAAACTCAGACGCGCGGAAGCCCGAATTAAGCTTCTTGAGGCCGAAAACGATCTTCTAAAAAAGCTCGAAGCGCTCGAAAGGCAAACCAATAAGGCCTTAACGTCTTCCGGGCGCTTTCAGATCATTAACCAAACCATTCGTAGGCATAGCTTGCGGCGTTTAACCCGCTTTCTGTGTCAGGCAGCTGAGGTCAGTACAAGTGGCTATTACCGCTGGTGCAGAGCCGAAGAAGAGCGTCAACTTCGAGAGGTTGTAGATGAATACGATGTGCAGCTTATTCAAACCCACTTTAACCAGCTCAATGGCAAAGCCGGTGCATTGGGGATTAAAATGCGGCTTGAACGACTTAACGGTGTTGTCATGAACCACAAGAAAATTCGTCGTTTGATGCGAAAATTCAAGCTAAGGGCCACGGTACGTCAAGCCAATCCTTATCGCAAAATGGCCAGAGCGACGCAAGAACACCGGACGTGCGAAAACCTTTTGAAACGGCAGTTTAATCCGGGCGAACCCGAAAAGGTGCTGCTCACAGACATTACCTATATGCGTTATGGTGGAGGCCAATGGGCGTATTTGTCCTGTGTGAAGGACGGAGCAACAAAACAGATCCTGGCGCATTGCTTATCTTCGACCTTGGAGCTTTCTATTGTGGAACGAACGCTGGAAAGATTGCAAACGCGATTGGATGGAACCCTCCACCCCGAAGCGATCCTTCACTCGGACCAGGGCATGCACTACACGCACCCTAAAATCCGCCACCTCATCCAGCAGGCGGGCTTCCAACAGTCGATGTCCCGTAAGGGCAATTGCTGGGATAATGCTTCTATGGAGTCCTTCTTTGGCCATATGAAAGACGAGCTCCTGTACAGCGACTGTCAGACGTTAAAGGAACTACGAGTACGTGTGAATGAATACATCTTGTACTACAACTCCGAACGCTATCAGTGGACATTAAAAAAAATGACTCCTGACGAATTCAGAAGTCACCTCTTGACGGCTTAGGGTTATAGGTCTTTTTTCAACATGGTCCATAAATCGGGTCACAGTTCACACTGGATGAGTGATCCCGGCCTTTGTTTAACTTGCGACGAAGGGGAAGAATGACGAGATCTACTAAATCGAAGCAAGAAGAACGGCTTTCTATGATAAACTGGTAGAAGCAATCATCTAACGATCAGCAAGGAGACCTGGGAATTATGAAGCTGGTGTCATGGAATGTGAATGGCCTGAGAGCGTGCGTGAACAAAGGATTCAATGAGTATTTCAAGGAAACGGCAGCCGATATATTTTGCATTCAGGAAACGAAGCTCCAGGAAGGACAAATCAGCCTGGATCATGGGGAAGACTATACACAGTATTGGAACTATGCCGTTAAGAAAGGATATTCCGGAACAGCCGTATTCACGCGGATCAAGCCGCTGTCGGTCCGTTACGGCATGGAGGAGGATGAAGAGCCCGAAGGACGCATCATTACCCTGGAATTCGATGACTTCTACCTCGTGAATGTCTATACCCCCAATGCCAAGCGCGATCTGACCCGGCTGCCGTACAGGCTGGAATGGGAAGACCGCTTCCGGACCTATCTTCTGGAGCTGGATGCCAAGAAGCCCGTTATTGTCTGCGGCGATCTGAATGTGGCCCATCAGGAGATCGATCTGAAGAATGCCAAAGCCAATCACGGCAATTCGGGCTTTACCGCGGAAGAGCGTGACAAGATGACCCGGCTGCTGGAGGCCGGATTTATCGATACCTTCCGGCATCTCTACCCGGAGCGGACAGATGTTTACAGCTGGTGGTCCTATATGCCGAAGGTGAGAGAGCGCAATGTCGGATGGCGGATCGATTATTTCCTGATATCCACAAGGCTGGGCAGCCAGCTGCTTGATGCGCAGATCGACTGTGATATTACAGGAAGCGACCATTGTCCGGTTGTTCTGAATCTGGCGGACACGCAAGCCTGAAGCTTTCAAAGAGCCCCATCCGAGGCAGGCTGCCTTGGTATGGGGCTCTTTGAGCTTAGCGGGGAGTCGCCTTCTCATTTTGATCGGGGACGGGGACGAGGGCGAGTCTTACTTTTGACTCTCCTTGGCTTGTTCAATAAGCATATCGGCAATCAGATCAATTTGTCCGACAATGGCGATCGGGTCATAACGGTAGAAGGTATCATAATCATTATAGAAAATCCGGTTGTTCTTCGCGGCATCCAGCCCCGACCAGACGCCAGAGGCCTTCAGCTTCTTGAGCTGATCCCCTTTCTTCTCGGGATCGTAGGTCGTCAGGAACATATAGTCGGCCGCATATTCCGGCAGCACCTCCATGGACAGCTGCAGCGTTTGCTCGCCCGAGCTTTCCTGATGCGGCATTTTGAATTTCAGCGCGTCGTATACCGCTTGTCCGCCCCGGCCGGCATTGTCGCCGAATATCCATAATTCCCCTTTATCGGTCAGCTCGTACAGGCCCACGGTTGCATTCTCATCCACAACCCCCTTCAGCTTCGCACGGCCTTCCTCGGCCTTCTTCTCGTAATTCGCAAGGAATTGCTCCGCTTTCTCAGGTTCACCTACGATGTCTCCGAACAATCTCACTGTTTCCCGAATGTTGGTTGCGGTGCCAAAGGGGATATGCAGCGTCGGCGCGATTTTGGATAACGCTTCGTAGCTGTCGTCGTACATGACGACAATGAGATCGGGCGCCAGCTCCAATGCCTTCTCCGAGTTGATAGGCGCACCTACATCCTTGGCATCCTTCAGCAGATCCTTCAGGAATGGATTGTCGAAGGTCGTCGACTCAATGCCGATTACATTTGCTCCTACAGAAAGCAGTTCCCCGCCATAATAATCCGTCACGATGCGGAGCGGCTTCACCGGTATCTCCACTGGCCCTTTATCAGTCTCGAAGGTACGGAATTCAGCAGCCGCAGGCTCCTCTTCCTTATCGGTTTCCGCTGCTTCCTCTTCGGTCTTGTTTGCTTCTGCCTGTGTGTTCGGCTCAGCGCCGCCGTTCGTCTCGCTGTTCGTTGATCCGCAAGCAGTGATGAGCACGGACAGCATCATAATGATTGCCGAAGTAATAAAAAACGACTTTCTCTTTAACATGGTAAACCTCCCGGAGTAATCATCAGTTAATCATTCACCACTAAATGATAATGGGAATCATTATCATTTAGCATGATATCAGACCTCATTTCTCCTGTCAATACAAACCTTTCCTTATGAGAGCATGATTAACTGTCGCAGCGACGCCGAACATTTCTTCGCATGAGCAGCCAGATTTTTTCGCGTAAGAAGAAACGGCTTGACCGTCCTTTGGCCGCAAAGTTAGTTTCTTCCCTCAAACCTTATAGACATTTACAGGCGTGAAACTATAAATGCTATAAGGTTAAGAAGAAACGGCTTGACCGTCCTATGGCGGCAAAGGTCAACACAAACAGGCCGGGAACCCATGACGGCGTTTCCCGGCCTGTTTGATGCGTACGCGGTGTTATTTTGCCTTGCTGTTGCTCATCGCCGGCACGATCCTTACATCCTCGTATTCCCCGTTCACAAAACGGTGATATTCCGGGGAGTCCACCGGGATGAGCGCCATTTTCCCCTCGGCGTTGAAATGGATGCCCCACCCGTATTTCTTCGGCAGCATGGATGCCCGCAGGCAGGGCATCGGCTTCTGATAAAATTCATCTTTCATCCGCGTCCCCCGCGCCTCCAGCTCCTCTTCCGGTATTTCCTTATGCCTGATGTGCACTTCAAATAATAGTTCCTCTTGCGTGTATGCATAGGGATGATCCGCGACCAGCTCGAACTCAATGCCGGGCTTTGTTTTTCCGCTTTTCTTGTCGGGCGGTGTCATGCCCTTCTCCGCAGGACAATCACGGGCTACCGTGATGAACGTATTATAGTAATTCCATTCCATCCTGGTCCCTCCATTCGATACGCTTATATCAACATTATACCCCGGCTATGCTGACAATAACGGCCAGTGAAGTCATTGAATTTATCCCTTGCTGCTCTCGACTTCATTACGTTAATATCCGCAGCAGTCTGTCTACCTCCGGCATCCGGTAATCCTCCGTCTGCTTCGCATCCAGCACCATAAGGCCGGAAAGCACAGACAAATAATCTGCAATCAGATCCTCCGGCCGGCCCGGCGCAATCTCTCCGGCCTCCTGGCCTTCCTTCAATAGAGGAAGCAGGATATCCACATAGGCGTTCATCGGATATTCTTTAAGCAGCTGCCGGGATTCCTCCGGAACGCCATCCGACGTGCGCGCCTGATGAACCAGCATAAAAAAAGGAGCGCCTTCCGCCTCAATCATAGATTCGGTCAAACTTCTCAGCTTGTCGATCGGTGATCCCGGCAGCTGGTAAACATTCTTCAATGCGGATATCGACTCCGTCACCGCACGCTGAACGAGTGTCGTAAAGAGCTCGTCCTTTGACTTGAAGTAATGGTAGAGAAGACCGTGGCTAATGCCCGCTTCCGCAGCGATCATGCTCATTTTGGTGCCGATGATCCCCCTGCGAGCGAATACTTGAAGTGCCGCGGCCATAATTTGTTCTGTGCGTTCATCGCGGATGTGTATCAATTGTTCTTCGTTTAATGGCGCCAATGTTCTCATTCCCTCTTGGACATATTCTGATCTCATCATAGCAGTTCCGAGTCTCAAGTTACACAGTGGAAAAATAGCAAAAGATAACAGATTGATTTAGTCAGTCAATGTTAATTTAAGCTGTTTCTGATGGGCTGTCAATGATTCGTTCCACTGTCAGACGTTTTTGAACCGAAGCTCCTGGAGGGCACACAAAGAAGTAGTCCAAACCAGTCTTATTTGGGCTTAACCTTCATTATTTCGCTTGAAGGCGTCTTTCCTCCCAGAACCTAAACGTTAAAAGGCCAGGTTCCTCCAGTTAGGAGGAACCCGGCTTTTATGTTTCAGATGGTCTATATTCCATTATTGGTCATTATCGTCAGCTTAGCTGACGATAATGACCTCCTTACACAATCCTCTCATCCCCTATAGGCTGATGAATTTCAGCCATTCCCAGGATGGAATTCAGCTGGGGCCGATTAGCCTTGGACCGTATCGAAGCCTCAACCTTTGACCGAGCCTGCGGCGATGCCCTCCACAATCCGGTCGCTGAGGAACAGGAAGGTGACCAGAATCGGCAGAATGCTGATCATGAGCGTCGCCCCGATGGCCCCCCAGTCGGTCGAATATTGGCCGATGAAGTTCTGAACGCCGACGGTCAGCGTCTTGTAGGCATCCGAGCTGATGAACGTATTGACGAAAATAAATTCGTTCCAGTTGTAGATCATATTAATGATCGCAGTCGTTGCCAGAACGGAGCTCGTCATCGGGAATACGATCTGGATGAACATCCGGTTAACCGAGCAGCCGTCAATGACCGCCGCTTCCTCCACTTCACGAGGCAATGCGTAATAGAAGCCTAACAAGATCATAATGGTGATCGGCATATTGAACGCGACATAAGTCAAAATGAGCGATAACGGATTATCCGTCAAGCCGGTGTTATTGAAAAGACTGAACAGCGGAATGAGTGTGGAATGGACGGGAATCATCATGGCCACCATGAACAGGCCAAGCACGAGAGAGCTTCCCTTCCATTTCATCCTCGTAATGGCGAAGGTGACCAGACTGCCCAGGACAACGGTAAGCAGCGTAGCCGCAATCGTAATCCATACGCTGTTGAAGAAATAAACATCGATATTTCCGGCGCTCCATACCTTCTCATAATTTTCCCAGCGAAGATGCACGGGCAATGACAATGGCGGAAGATTGAAGACTTCCTGATTATTTTTGAGCGAGAAGAAGAGCAGCCACACAAGCGGGAACAACTGCAGCACGGCCACGACGGCTAACACCGCATACAGCAAGGCGTAGCCAAGCTTGCCAACCATTCCTGCTCCCGGGCTCTTCGTTAATCCCTGCAGCTTCCCTGCGGTTCCGGAAATCATGAATGTTCCCTCCTTATGAGTATTGGATCGTATCTTTCGTAACAGTTAGTTTACGAATGACCCAAGTGACGACGAGGCAGATAACAAGCAGGAAGAAGCCAATCGCGCTGCCATAGCCAAAATCATAAGCCCGGAAAGCCTCATGATACATATAAGATGCCATAACCTCGCTCGCGCCATTGGGACCCCCATCCGTCATAACGAAAATCAGGTCAAAATATTTTAATGAACCAACAACTGCCAGCACAATAGTCACTTTGAATACTTCCATAATTAGCGGCAGCTTGATTTTCCATGCGATTTGCAGCGCGTTGGCTCCGTCGATCTTCGCCGCTTCCTCCAGAGAAGCCGGGGTATTCTTGAGCGCAGCGTAATAAATCAGAATATAGAAACCCGCATATTGCCATAAAATCGGAATAAACAAGGCAAACAAAACAAGTGAAGGTTCTGCAAGCCAGGCGGGAGGGTTCGCAATGCCGATGGATTCCAATAAGCTGTTCACAATCCCGTTCGTCGGGTGAAAAATTCGAAGCCACAGCTGCGCAATCGCAACGGACGACAGCAGCATAGGAATCAGGTAGATTTTGCGGAACAGATTCGCACCCCTGATGCGGGCGGCCAGTACCATAGCAACAATCAGATAGAAAATAAGGCTGATGCCGGAAAATAAGGCCAACAGAAACGAGTGCCAGGCACTGTTCCAGAACGTTTGGTCCTTGATCAAGGCTGCATAATTGTCCAGCCCGATGAATTTCATGGCGCCTATTCCATTCCACTCGTTTAACCCGTAATAGCCGGTCAGAACAATCGGAATGTAGATAATAGCCAGAATCAGAAGCAGGGAAGGCAGCACATACAATGCGATTATTTTTTTGTTGGAAAGCACTTTATCCAAGTTGGCCAGGCTCCTTTCTTTAACAGTCATTTGGAGCCGGGCTTGAGACCGCGGTTCTGACGGGTTTCAAGTCCGGCTCCATTTGCACAATTGTCAAAAACCGTTATTTGCCTTGGGAGACGGCCGTGTCATGCTCCTCCGAGAATTTCTCCGGCGTTGTCTCCTTGCCGAAGAGCGCCTGGATCATATTAAGATGCGTCTCCGCAGCGTTCGCCTGCAGTTGAACGTCTGCGAACAACGTGATGCTGCTTGCCTGATTCATTTCATTGAACAGATCGATGTACAGCTGCGGCAGCTGCAGCGAGGCCGTATCGACCTTCGTTGCCGGAATAACGCCCGCTCCGGTTACGGATTGATCGCCCCATTTGGTGACAAAGTATTCTACGAATGCCTTCGCTTCTTCTTTGACCTTGGAGTTCTCGGCGACGAATAACCCTACACCCGGACCGCCTACCCAGCTGTCGATGTTCCCTTTTCCGCCATCGACTGTCGGGAATTTGAAGAAGCCTACGCTGTCGCGGAACTCCTGCGGAATATCTTCGTTTGTCGTGAAGTTCGGAAGCTCCCATGTCCCCATCATGTACATGGCGGCTTTTTCGTTCAGGAACTCAGACTTGGCCTCCTCGTTCGACAAGCCGTTGAAGCCCTTGATGAAGGCGTTGCTGTCAACAAGCGACTGAACCTCGGCAGCAGCCTTCACAAGCCCTTCGTCTTTGAATGATCCGGCGCCGCTGAACGCATGGGTCAAGGCCTCTTGTCCTGCGATGCGGTCAGCCAGATACATATACCAGAGCGATCCGGTCCAGCGGTCCTTGTTGCCGAGCGCAATCGGAGCGACGCCGTTGTCGGACAACGTTTTCACAACAGCCTTGAATTGATCATAGGTTTGCGGAATCTCAAGCTTATATTTTTCGAAGATAGCTTTGTTATAATAGATCGGCGCGATGTTGAACTCCAGTGGAAGCGCATACGTTTTACCGCCAATCGCATAGGCTTCTGTTGTGCCCGCTACGAATTTCCCGTTCAGCTCGCCGCTCAGCAGATCGTCTACCGGTGCGAACAGCTGTCCGTCCACGTAAGGCTGCAGGAATCCCGCTGCCCAGGTTACGCCTACATCCGGCAGCTCATTGGATGCGGACAGCACCTTCAGCTTGTTCTTGTACTGCTCGTTCTCCAGCACTTCCTGCTTGATCGTTACATTCGGATGCTCGGTCTGATATTCCGTAATGATCTGATTGACGATTTTATTCTGTCCGGCGGATACGCCTTCCGGCCACAGATGCATGAAGTTGATTGTAATCTTCTCGGCGCCTTCGTTTGCGCCGCCTTGGGATTCACCGGCGCTTTCATTTCCGCCGTTTCCGCCATTCCCGCTTTGACCGCAGCCTGCGGCAAACAGGGCAAGACTTAATGTCAGCAGCAGTACCGTCCATTTTTTGTTGAACACGTTTACAACCCCATTTCTATTGATGTCAGGCGGCTTGAAACCGCTTAATAAAAGTATAGCAAGGTCGCGGCAGCGCCATAAGGTCACAGGGATTGGGACTAATACCACTATTATTGGATTCGATCCTCCTTGGAATCCATGATACCCTGGCGGAATTGACTGGGGCTCACAGCTTCGAGGGCACGGAAGACCTTCACGAAATATTTGGCCGTCTGGTAGCCGACCCGTTCGGCGATCTCAGCTATGGAGAGCCGCGTGTTCGCGAGCAGCTCCTTGGCCAGCTGCACTCTGCGTCTAGTCAGATACTCGCTGTACGTCAGCCCCGTCTGTTCCTTGAACAGGACGCTGAAGTAGCTGGCGTTCATATGCAGATGATCCGCCATTTCGCTCATCGTTACCGATTCCGGGAGATGCTCGTCCAGGTAACGGATCGCCTCGCGTACCTGTACGCTGTAGACCTTGTCCTGCTGCGCCGTTCCCATCAGCTTCGAATCGACCAGCTTCTCCATCCGCTGGATCCGATTCATATTTTCCTCGCGCGCAAGAGCCAGCTCCACCGCCTGAACCAGCTTTATTTTATCCAACGGTTTCAGCAAATACTCCACGACGCCAAACTGCAGCGCCTTATGCGCATAATCGAATTCCGGATGGCCGGAGATTAAGATGACGACCGGCGGGTGAGCCATACCGCTGATCCTCTCTACCAGATCAAGTCCCCCGAGCTCCGGCATCCGTATATCCGTTACGAGAAGGTTGGCATCGTTCTCCTGCAGCCAGGCCAGCGCTTCAACACCGCTTGATGCGGTCTCGATATGATGTCGGCCCAATGACCACGCTTTCAATGTTTTACAAACGCCTTCTCTCGTTCTTGGCTCATCATCCACGATCAATATCGTCTTCACGTCTAATATCCTCCCTGTATTCATTCGGTATCTCGAAGGAGACGGCAGTGCCTTGACCTTCCCCGCTCCGGATATCCAGTCCGCCTGCTTCCGATGCATATATAAGCTTGAGTCTCCGCTCTACATTAGCAATGCCTATCCCTTTGCCCTTGGTGGAGCTGCTGCGGCCTGCTTCCATGGAAGCATACAAGGAACGGAGTTTATCGGCATCCATGCCCGGGCCATCGTCGGTTACCGTTACCAGCGTATATCCAGGACGATTGGAGGGCTCGACGCGCAGGATAACGCTGCCCGGGCCTACCCGCTGCTCCACTCCGTGTAAAATTGCATTCTCGACGAGCGGCTGAATCAGCAGCTTCGGCAGGGGAACACTTCGGCTGGCGGCATCCGACTCGATCCGCCACGACAGCCTGTCGAGCATGCGCATCTTCATGATTTTCAAATACCGCTCGGCGTGATCCAGCTCATCCCCGATCGTCACCCATTCGTCATCGTCCGTCCGGTTGATCACATACCGGAATAATCCCGACATGTCGACGACAATTTGCGCCAGCTCCTCTTCTCCTTTTTCATCGAGGGCCCAATAGAAGGCTTCCAGGGTATTGAACAGAAAATGCGGATTAATCTGCGCCTGCAGCGCCTTGAGCTCGGTACGGCTCTGGATGATTTCCTTCTGATAAACGACATCAATCAATTCGTTGAGAAAAGCGACCATCTGGTTATACGTATTGTTAAGCTCGTTGATTTCCATCGTCGTGGACGTTATCGTACTCGGCTTGAGCGTCCCGAACCGGGCGCCGCGCATCACCTTGATCAGGTTCAGGATCGGGCGCGTAATCATGGTCGATAGAATAAAGGTGAAAACAAGAAACAGCAGGCCGCCAACAGCGCCGGATACGATAACAGCCGTACGGAGTACGGAGATGCCTTCTGTCGCATAATCGACCGGAGTCAGAATGACCAGCTTCCACCCTGTTGCCTCCGACAGCTTCTGAACGGCAATATAATCCTCGCCGCCCACTGTGATTGTCTCTCCCCCATGATTCAGCATCTCGCCCGCATCCGCCTCTTTGGTGAAATCGGAAAAGATTTGCTGCCCCGCCTCATCGAACAGCCCCATCGATTCGCGTGTTCCGCTCCCTGCAGCCGAGGCTCGATCCGTAAGCTGAAAATTGCTTTTCTCAATATAAACCATGATATATCCGGCGTGCGAGAACGAACGGTCGATCAGCCGGATGCTGCGGATCGCGATAACAACATCCGGATCCCGGGGATCAAGCCCAAACCAGACAAGGCGGCCTCTTCCATCGTCCACGCGGCGGATCCATTCATCCGGCACCCGGCTGTTCAAACTGACGTCGTCGAGCGGCAGCAGCCGCTGGTAATCGGTCGTATACAGCTCAAGCGAACGTATGCCGGTGGCATACGCCTCATACTTGCGCACTTCCTGCTGGAGCGATTGCCGCTCTTCGAAGCTGATCGGGTTCCCTTCGGTCTCCTGCGTCAGCAGCCGCTGGACCGATGCATTCGTCGCCACCTGCCCCGTGAGCGTGTCAATTTGCTGCAGCAGCACATCCAGCTTGCCCGTCGCCTGAACGGCGGTCTGTTGAATATGCTTCTCCGCACTGTTGCGCAGCAGGACCGAGACCTGATCATACATAAAAACCCCCACCGATGTCAGCACGATCACCATAACGAGCATGAAACCGAGGAAGATTTGATTGCGCAGCGTGTTTAAGCGTCCGAGGTTGATCAAATCCTGTACTCCCTTCCGTCATGTCGTTGTAGACACTACTATACATAATTGTATAAGAAAAAAGAAAGCCCCGTCTGTCTAACCGTCAGGTTAGATAAGCGGGACCGCATACAAAATTACTTTCTCCAAATTCCGCCAGGGCAGTGGATAAATCCGCCCTGCTTATAAAACTCGGCATGCTCGGGAGCATAGGTCACAGTTACAATCTCCAGTCTTCTATGCTCCGCTTCCTTCAATAAGCCGTTTACCAAGGCCACGCCAACCCCCTGCTTCCTGTGACCCGGGTGCACCATGATGTCCTCCATATAGCCATGCTGTAATCCCGTTCCACAAATATATCCAAAAGCAATAAGGGTATTTTCTGCGTCCCTCAATCCAGCCCAGAAATTACATTTTTCCAATAACGCCGGGAAATCTTGATCCCGTCTCTCCCAACCAACCAGCTCTCTCAGGTCGGGCACCTCGTGATCTTTGATCGGAGGGTTGATTAGTATCGTGTGCAATGGGTTCGCCTCTTTCCGGATTAGGTATGAAAATGTCTTTTAAAAACGATCAGAAAGGATTGCTGCCTGTTATTTTAGAAAGGCCCACTGTCAAACAACCCCGGCACCTCACCAATAAAACGGTCGTAATTATCCGCCGTATACTCGCTCCAAGGGACCTCGAACCACGGATAGCCGGAAATCAGGTGAACCCGGTTCTCTCGAACGGCTTTTAGATTTCTCCAGCCATCCCTCTGGGACAGCTTGCTCCATGCGGCTTGCGATACATCGTCCCCCTCAACATGAAGCAGAATCCGGTCCGCATGGAAAGCCTCCAGCTCATGCAATCCAATCGGCTTCTTCCATTCAAAATCAGCCACAGCTTGCGGCATGGCAAGCTGCAGATCATCATACAACACCGTTCCCGCCCTGCTTCCCCAAACATGCAGCTGGTCGCGGCTGATCAGGAGAACCAGTACGGTATCTCCGCTTACAACGGGCTTTAGCTGTTCCCGTACCGCAGCCGCTTTGCGGTTATATCGGTTCAGCCATTGGAGCGCTTCTTCCGTTCTTCCCAGAAATTCCGCTATGCGCAGCAGATGCTGACGCCAGTCTTCCTCCGAGGAAAGGAACAGGGCCGGCGCAATACGCCGAAGCTTCTCCTGCTCCTCCGGCGGAACAAGGCCGTCCATAGCGATAATAGAGTCCGGCTCCGCCTTGCGCAATGCCTCGCGGTTGAATTCATACTGATGGCTTAAGGGCACCTTTACTTCATATTTGTACCTGTTTCTGTAGTAATCCGTCCAGTATTGATCGAACGGCGCGGCGAAGGGAATGATCTGCAGCGCAAGCAGCTGTCCGAAATTGATCCAGCTGTAGGCGGCAATCCTGCATTTCTGGTTTCGCTGGTAGACAGCGGGGGCAATGCCGGTCTGCTTTTTGAACAGGCTGCTGAAATAGTTCTCATTCTTATAGCCGATCTGATAGGCTATGCTGCTTAGCGGGAGGGCAGCCGGTCCCTCCATAAGCTGTTTGGCTTCCATGAGCCGGAGATCCGTCCGGTATTCCATAACGCCTTTGCCATAGCGTTCCTTGAATAACCGCATAAAATGATACCGGCTCAGACCGGCGATACCCGCCAGCCTGTCTATGGTGATTTCACTCCGGTAATGCCGCTCCAGTTCCAGGCGGGCGCTCTCAAGCGCAAGGGCCACCTGCTGCTCCTGATAACCCAATACAAGGCTGAGAAGCTCGAGGAGACCCGCTTCACAGCGAAGCCTGGCCGAGGAAACCCCTTCGTTCCAGTTGGAACTTATCATGTCGAACAGCTGGATAACCAGTGAAGTCCGGCTTACCAGGGCTTCACCCAAAAAGGGAAAAGCAGCTTCCGGGTGCGGTACGGCCCCATCTTCCGGAAGCAGAACATGGATCTGAAAATAGAGCAGCAGCAGCCCCGATTCGCTGCCTGAATAGTTGGTCACTTCCACTAATTGGCCGGGCGAACAGACGAATACCGCTCCGGGGCGAAGGGGGCAGGGACGTCCATCGATGACCAATTGCCCGCTGCGGGCAGTGGAGAGAATGAGCAGATGTGACTTCGTCTCCACAAAATGACGCGCCTGCAGGGGAGACCGCAAGCTGCTCTTGACGATTCCAACATTCAGCAGCTTATAGCAAATGAGACCCGCAGCAGAATGCTGCAGGTCGATTTCGCGCTTGTTATTCATGAATATCCCGTAATACATCGTCAATCATCAAGCCGTTCGCAATCGGATTGGCATTGAACCAATGCCCAGAATCCGCCTCGAAGACGTTGCCTGCTTTGACCGCAGGCAATCCCTGCCACAATGGGTTGTCAACCGGCGGCTTGGCGCGTCCCTCGCCCGAAATCACGAAGATATAGTCGACCTCATTTAACTGTGCAAGTGTCTCAAGCGAGTAGGTTTCGTAGTCGCCCTTAAGCACCTGAGGCTGTTTGAAGCCCAGTGCCTCATAGAGTATCGAGCCTCCATAAAATTTGGGGCCGAACAGCTTGAAGCCTTTCTCGTCGCCCGCCTGCATGAGAATGGCCGTCTTGCTGCCAGGTATGCTTCCCAGCTGCTCCTTGGCTTCTTTAAGCTTCTGATCGTAGTCGGCAATCGCCTTCTCCGCCGCTTCGTCCTGATTAAGCAAAGCGCCGAGCTTCTGAAGATTTCCTCTCCAATCGGCCTCATTGTCGGACAGCACGAAGGTTGGCGCTATTTTGGCATACTGCTCGTAGGTGCCGTTGGCCAGATAGGTTGGAGCCAGAAAAATAATGAGATCCGGATTGTAAGAAAGCGTTTCTTCCGGCTTCAAGCCTCCCGCCATGTCCAGCACCGGTACATCCGCCAGCTTGTCCTGCAAATAATGCTGCGGAACGCCTGCTGCGCCCCATTGGGCAACGGGCTTTATGCCGAGGGCTGTTAGCGGATCTTCTATGAAAGGAGCAATAACGCGCTGCGGATGGGTCGGCACCTTCACTTCATGGCCCATGACATCCGTCAGCAGACGGAATGAGTCGGCATCGGCCGGGGCGCTTCCTTCCTTGTCCGCAGTATTTGCAGAATTTGCAGTATCTGCGGCGTTGGCAGGCTGCTCCGTATTTGCAGAGGCGGATGGCTCCGGATCGTTGACAGAGCTGCCGCATGCCGCCAGCATGCTGATGATTACAATCGTGATAGCAGTGTACATGAAACGGTTTATGACCTTCATTATTTTTCTAACTCCCTACTCATTTTAATTGATATTGATTATCATTCTCTCTATAAACAGTATAGTAGGATACGTCCCATTTGTGAATAACCGATAATGCTCTCTTTTTCAAAATGACCGCATAGTTGTGAAGCGCCTTGCATGGGCAAACGGACAAGAGTTGAGCAATGGCCCTGCATGGGCGGCCCGGCAGCGGAGAACTTCTGATTGGAAATGGAAATATTTAAGTACGGGAATAAACAAAGGGCTGGATCACCTTGCTGCAGGAGAAGCAAAACACATAACCTGATTTGATGTGGTATCAGCTGCAAAATCCTAGCCTTTATTTTCTGGTTTGTCGCATGTTACATACTTCAGGATCATATACATAAAATGTAATTATGCTAAAATATAGAAGTATTTATATTTGATGGGAGGCATGGATGATGAGTGAAGATCTAATTGTAAGAGCCGAGAATCCGGCAGAACAAGCCAAACTACTGCAAGATCAAGCAGCACCGTTGCAGGCATCCGAGAGTAACGTTTCCTATTCTGTTAATTTGGGGGTACATGAAGGAGATTTTATACTTAACTGGAGCGTAACGCCTCAAGTCTATGGAAGGTGGGACTGGGTTGGCGTTTTTGAGAACGCGGAGAATGCTCAAAACGATCCTTCTGGCACGTATAAATACGGCGGATGGCAGTGGGCTGATGCAGGCAGCCCTTATTCAACGAGCATCACCGCAAACGATGGCTGTGTAATTGCCTATATTGTATGGAACTATGGAACGAAATCCTACCAAGCGGTTGCCATATCTGCACCTTATTAATAACCGATTATAAACAAAAAAAAGGAAGATGCGTCCTTCGGGATCGCATTTTCCTTTTTTTGTTGCCCTTCTTATCTCGCATGCGAGAATAAATGCTGCTTCACTTTGTCAATTTCTTCGGGCTCCCGCTGCACGCTCACATTTTCATTGATATCAAATTTATTCCCATCCAGGTCGTAAAATACAAAGTTAATGCCGCAGCTGCCCCGGTCTTTGAGCTCGTCAACCTTCACGCCATTCGCCAGCAAATGATCATGCAGCACCTCGATCTGCCTGACCTCAAACGTTAAGCGGAACATTTCGTAGCCTGCTTTGTTGACAAATTGATTATCAATATTGCCTTTCGTTTCAACCAGATGCAGCCATTGTCCGTCAGAAAGCTTCATGATCGCTTGCGCTTCCTCAGGGTTGAAAGGAACGGCAAAATCCAACCCGAAATGCTGCTGCCACCAATGGGCAGATTTGATCGGGTCTTTGACAGGCACATACACCGAGCAGATGCACTTCAAGCCATTGCCTTGCAGCTTATTACTTGACATACCTAACACCCTTTCCTTATAGACTCACCTCTAATAAACGAGAATGCGAATGAAAACCAAACAGGGACGAAAATTATTTTATATTCCTGCTCTCTTGATTTTTCGCAGCACAACCCACTCTGTAATCACGACATTCAAGGCGATGCCGACCCAGATGTTCACGTTCAATACTTCCCCGACCATCCTTTCCCGGCCGCCCGGCAGGGAGAAATCATTCAACATATAGTAGGTCAGAAGAAGAAAGGGCACCAGCAGCCTGGCGCTAACAGCCACTAACGTGAACCCGAAGCTGCGTATCATCCATATGCATGCTCGTCGAATTTGTGTTGAACAGCGGTCCGGTAGCCTCTCCAGCATGTGAGCATCCACAGAATTGATAACACCAGGAAAGACACAGCTATGGTGAAATCCCCGACATAGAAGACCAATACCAGGGCAAGAAGCCTGCTTATCAAAACACTTCCGACGTAAACCCGGCCCGCATAGCGGTGCAGCTTGGGGCGGTGAAGCCGAATACGGTCCGCAAATTGAAGGTACCCTGCGATTAACGCTATACACGCAAAAGCAATATGAGCAACCAGCACCGGATACTGCACCGTCCCCGATGTGATGCTAATACGGCTGTTCGCAGGGTTCAGGGTCAAATAGGGAGTCATGAACGGGATCATAATTCCAAAAGAGACCAAAATCAAAATCCACCAGCTTTTCTTCTGTTTCACGAATTCAACTCCAGGCTTCATTCTGCTGACGTTCTTATTCTTATCTTAATCCCCCGCTCTCTGCAATCTGTAAACAAACTATAAACAAAGTATAAAATCCATAAAAAGAACCGGCTGAACCCGGCCTCCCTCAGCGCTCAAGTGAAAATCCCCCTGATACCGGCCTCTACTCTTCCGACGGTTCTTCCGGGCTGCCCATCACACTTCTCTGTCCGGAATCGCGATACAAAGCGGATATTTCCAGTGCTATCCTCCTGACCTCTGCGGCAATGTAAGCGGGTTCAAGAACGAGCACATCGGACTTGAAATGCAGCAAAAAACCGATCACCCACTTCTCATTCGGGAGTGTAGTCCGCACCATAATGGAATCATCCGGCAGCCTTTCCAGCTCACTCTCGTCAAAATGGTCCGCGACCGAAGCTATAGACTCGCCTGAGCATCTGAGTACAAGGTCGATTGTCTCCGTATACCCGGGCGCTTTCCATCGTTCATTCAGATTGGAAAGCGCCACATTCCTGCGTTGGAAAGAATCTTCCAATACGTACAGGTCCCGGATACGGGAAAGCTTGAATGTCCGATAATCCTCACGGTCCAAACAATAACCTTGCAGGTACCAATCATACCGCCGGAGCACCAGCCCTATCGGCTCAATGCGCCGCTTCGTATCCCCCCCTTGACCGTCGGTATACGCATAGCTGACCAGCTTATTGTCCTGAACAGCCTTGAGCAGAGCGTCATATTTGTTTCGTTCAGACTCACTGTTCTTCCAGGGAGTAAAGTCAATGTGTATGTGCTCGCGATCAGCCAGACGCCCTTGTTCCGCCTGCGAGACCAATGCGCCAACTTTCTGAAGCAGACGATCCATATTCAGGCGATCCATCGCTTGCGTCGACTGAAGACCGCGCAGAGCGGTGATCAAGGCAGTCAGTTCATCGTAAGTAAGCATTTGGCGGTCCAGCCGATAGCCTTCCATGATTTCAAAGCCGCCGTCCGTCCCCGTGTGCGATACAATCGGGATTCCGGAGAGACTCAATGACTCCATATCACGATAAATCGTACGCAAGGACACCTCCAGCCGTTCAGCCAGCTCCTGCGCCTGCACACGTTTGCGGTTTAATAGAAGCATCGTGATCGCCATAAGCCGTTCCAGCTTCATTGCAGCCCCTCCCAATCCCGAATATTCACCCTAAGCGGCGATTCGCCCATACTCCGGCACGGTGCCAGCCGCTCTCAGCACGAGGCAGCGGCAATTCGTGCAAGACACCGCCCCACGCCAAGCCGCGGCGGTTCAGTCGATCTCATTCATATGCTGGAGCAACCGTTCCATTGCCGGCTTCATCTGACTTGCTTCGAGTTGAATCTGGTCGCCGTGACGCGGCAAAACCCACTCGAACTCTTCTTTGGCCAGGCGCTCCATGGACTTCACCTGCTCAGGCCAGGAATACCAGCAGTATTCGCGGATGGCTCCAAGGGATTGTGTCCTTTTTTGCCAGAAGAGATGATCTCCCGTAAACAGGTATTTCCCTTTATATAACAGTAACATATGACCTTTGGTATGTCCCGGGACGATTAGAAACCGGAAATCCGGATGCCAATTTACCGGGGCGTTCCCTTTGATTAAATGCTCGGCTGCCTCCTGCTGTGAAGTCCTTGACTGTTTCCCGATCCTTGACTGTTCCTCGATATGAACAATACGCTCTGCTCCGAACTTTTTGGCATAAATAACGGCATCGGCATGCTCGGCGTCATCATAATGTGTGAGAAAGATCGTTCGCACCCCTCCCAGCTCTGAGAGTTTTTTGGCCAAGGCCGGAACAAAGCGGGGGGAATCAATCAGCCAGTTGCCATCCGGATGCTCAATGAAATAGCTGTGGCCCCCATAGGATTTGGCCGATGTAAAGCCGCAATCATATACATTCTCCGCTAGCAATAACGGAAAGTCCGTTAACGCTGTGGAGAGTCCTTCTTTCTCCCTGCTGCCTATGGCTGCTGTCGGGCAGGCCAACAATGCATGGAAAGCGCGGCGCTTATCCTCCTGCTGCTCAGGCTGCTGAATGACGACCGCATGACTGACTATTACGGAGAACATATCCGGCGCTAACTGACTGCAGACCTCGCAGCCAATGCAAGCTGAATTCACAAAGAAATTCTCTGCGGAGTTTGTTATTGACTGCTGATTTTCACTCGTATCTTGCATCTCCAACTTCCGATTCATTTCCATACCCCCTTTCATTACCAAAATTATATTTATTTTAGACCATCCTTGTTGACAACAGAGTGTCAACAAGGAAACTTTTATTTTTAACACCATTTATGAAAAAAAGAGCTGCAGCAAGCCGCCTTGCGGCAACCTGTCACAGCCCCTGAATACTATTATTACTTGCGGCGCCTGCATTCCCGCTTACACTTGTCCTTCCCACTCCTGATAAAACCGTTCTACATACTGCTCCATATAGCGATGCCGCTCCTCCGCGATCACTCTGGCCGAAGAGGTATTGATTCGGTCCTTGAGCTTAAGGAGCTTCTCATGAAAATGGTTAATGGCCGAGCTTTTATCCTGTCGGTACTCCCCGGTTGTCATTGCATCGCGCGGCGGCAGGTGCGGGTCATGAATCGGATGTCCCTTCCATCCCGCGTAGAGGAACGTTCTTCCGATTGCTATGGCCCCGATCGCGTCAAGACGATCCGCATCCTGCACCACTTTTCCTTCCAACGTACGCATGGGCGGGTTTGTCCCGGCATTGTAAGACATCGTGGAGATGATCTCCATCACATGCTCACGATCCACGGTTGATAGTGGTTGGGACTCCAGCCAATCGCTGACCTTCCGGAGTCCCGCTTCCTTGGACTCGTTGAGCTTCTCATCCGCAACATCATGCAGCAGTGCGGTCAACACACAGATAAAGCGGTCGGCCCCTTCCTCCCGCGCCAATCTTCCTGCCATATTGACAACCCGGTAGATATGCCACCAATCATGCCCCGTTGGATCGTTCTCCAGTGCCATTTTGGCAAATCGTTCCGCGGCCTCAATGACCTGCACCTGTTCTTGTTGATCGAAATTATAATCCGGACCTTTCATAATCAGCCTCCCCTTAATTATCTTATTATTCCGTCACCAAGAACCGGTTTCCATCAGAATCCTCAATATAGAAAGCAAGCTTGCCCTCTATCCAGCTTAATTTGCTGATTCTCACCCGCTGCCTGACAAGCCCCAGATACGATTTGCATATCGCTTCAGGATCTCTCCGTTTAAAGGCTTCTACAAGCGAGTCCAGATCCAGTAACCCTGCATGCGAATTCCGATCATGCGCTCCCGGCTTCATATCCATTTCCGCAAGCAGAGCCAGCTTCTTCAACTTTGTCCGTACACGCCCCAATGTCACTTGTATGGTTCCTTCTGTGGATGAAAGGAATTCTGCCGTTTCTTTGGCTGTAAAATCAAACACATCCATCAGTAAAAGAATGACCATAGCCCGTGGCGATATCCGGTCAGCCAGAGCCTCCAGCAGCTCCCTTGTGGATAGTTCTCCATCATGGACGGCTGTATCGATCAAAGCCGCGTCGGTTGTCTGCACGCGATGCCTATCCATTTTCATTTTATCTTTCCATGCGTTGTTGGCGATGCGATACAGATAGGCATTCGTTACCGTTCTTGGGGGGACCGCTTCCACCGCGTGAAATATCTTGATGAGAACCTCTTGCGATAAGTCCTCAGCCTCCCACTGATTTTGCGTAATCTTCAAACAATACCGATTTATTTTCTGCTTGATTTGAGTCAGGTCAAGGTCGGATATCGCCATATTTATCCTTTCACACGCAAAGTGGGAATCGTTTGGTTCCATTGTCTTCTGATTCAATATATCCCTCCAATAACTTCTACAAATAACTGGTATTTTCCTTGTCCGCATTCCGTATTGCAAGAATGCGGCTGCATCGGCTCGAAATGCAAAAAAGAGCGGCTGCATCCATCAAGACTGCAGCCGCTCCTCTATTTCGCCATAATAGCGCAATATGGCAACTATCATTTAATTCCTCTTCAAATTTGCGATCAATAACATGAAAAAAGAAGTAATTACAATCGAGATGACCCAATACCAGGCCAGCATCGTTTTGCCATTATCGACGGCCACATAGATGGCGGTAGGTACCGTTTGGGTTTTGCCCGGAATGTTTCCGGCAACCATGATCGTCGCTCCGAACTCCCCCAGCCCTCTCGCAAAACCCAGGATATAGCCTGACACCAGCGCTCTGGCCGATAAAGGCAGGGTTACCCAGAGGAGCACCTGCCACTCTCCCGCGCCGATGGATCGCGAGGCATCCTGCAGGTCTTTATCGATGGAGAGAAAGCCTGTCTTGATGGTCATATAGACCAATGGGAAGGAAATGACAATGGAAGCCAGAACGCCAGCCCACCAGGTAAATACCAGGGTATTGTCGAAAAGCCGCTCGAATAGTTCGCCAACCCAGCCTCTTCGGCCGATCACAATGAGCAGCACGAACCCGACAACCGTCGGGGGCAGCACCAGCGGCAGCAAAAACGCGGTTTCCACCAGCGTTTTGCCATAGAACCGCTTTATCGTCATCAACCATGCAGCAGCAGTCCCTAACAGAAACACCGCAATGCTGGATACGAATCCGATCTTCAATGACAATAGAACAGGCGATATAAAATCATGCCAGTTGATCGTCATATCAAGATGCTGCAGGGAGTTTAAATCCGTATTTCAGGAACACCGCTGTTGCGGCCTTCCCTTGAATATAACTGTAGAAATCCGCTGCTTCTTTGAGATGCTTGGTATCTTGAATGATGCCGGCAGGGTAAACAATCGGCTGATAGGCCTTCTGGGCGATCGTAAGCACGATCTTTACTTTTTTGGAGGTCAAAGCATCGGTCCGGTATACGAATCCCGCATCCGCGTTGCCCGTTTCTACATAAGTGAGCACCTGGCGGACATCCTTGGCCTGCACCAGCTTGGGTCCCAATTTATCGTAAATCTTCAAATATTGCAGCGTTTCCTGCGCGTATTGTCCAGCGGGAACCGTTTCAGGAATCCCAATGGCAACATGCTTGAATTCGCTTTTTGTCAATTCTGTGGAGGTTTGCTTCGCAAGCTTGATTTTGGTATTAACGGGCATGACCAGCACCAGATCATTGGATAGAATAGTGGTCTGATCGCCCGAATCGATGAGGCCTTTATCCACCAGCGACTTCATCTGCTTGGCGCCGGCAGAGATGAAAACATCGGCAGGCGCGCCTTGCTCGATTTGTTTCTGGAGCGTTCCGGATGCGCCAAAATTAAAGGACAGCTTGACCCCCGGATGCTCCTTCTCATATTGAGGCTGGATCGCAAGCAGACTATCCTGAAGGCTGGCCGCTGCAGAGATCACCAGTTCAGTCCGGGCTTCTTTAGCGAATGCACCCGCCGGAACCAGACTCATCACCATCATCAATACCAAACTAAAAACAATGAAATATTTCTTTTTCATCCGCTTCATCCCGCCTTATTCAACTTGATAGGTATAGGAAGAATATTAGCACAGATCTTTAGCTTTTTAAATATATCTAATAGGGTTTACATATAAATAGACATAAACAGACATAAATATTCACGGAAAAATGAAAACCTGCTATCATAGAATACATCAAGCTATACATTGAGGTGGACAGCCGAATGAACAATGATTCCTATACGACCGAGGAAATCGCCGCGCTTTTGAAAATTTCCAAGCTGACGGTCTACGATCTGATTAAAAAAGGAAAGCTCCCCTCCTATCGGGTCGGCAGACAGATGCGGGTGGATGCGGTGGATCTGGAGGCGTATAAAAAGAGGGAAAAAGGGGATTCATTCGCGCAATCAACAGTGTCAGCCGATCATGGATCCAGGAGTGGGGAGACCCAGTATGGGGGCGTAAAATCCATGATCATCACCGGCCAGGATGCAAGTCTGGATATTCTGGCCAAGCATTTTGAAAAAACGACCAAAGCCATTCGCCCCCTTCGCTCCTATGTAGGCAGCCTGGACAGCTTGATCGCCCTCTACCGGGGCGAGGTTGATCTGGTCAGCACCCATCTGCTTGACGGAGACACCGGGGAGTATAACATATCCTATATTCGCAAAATCCTTACCGGCCGCCCGCTGCTGGTCATCAATCTCGTCATGCGGTCCGCAGGCATTTATGTGCAAAAGGGAAATCCGAAAAATATAACGGCATGGGCGGATCTGAGAAAACGGGGTCTCTCCCTGGTTAATCGTGAGCCGGGATCCGGGGCGCGCATCCTGTTGGACGAGCAGCTCCGGCTTCATAATATCCTGCCTGGGGACCTGCAGGGCTATGAGACAGAGGAATCCAATCATATGGGCGTTGCCGGAAAAGTCGCTTTGGGTGAGGCCGATGTTGGCGTTGGAATCGAGAAAGCAGCCTATATGGTGGCAGGGGTTGACTTTATCCCGCTGATTACGGAAAAATATGATCTTGTGATGCTAAAACTGCCGCAAAACCTCGAATGGATCGAATATTTAAAACAAATCCTGCGGTCCGATTCCTTCAAGCATGAACTCAAATCCATCCAGGGCTACGACTTGTCCCGCACGGGTGAAGTGATTTTTGAAACCTGAACGGACGCAAGCGCCCTGCTGGAATTGTAAATGGGAAGCTCCACGTATTGACCATCTGCAATCTGCCCGATCATCCCCGCGTGATTGCCCTTGTTCGGGGCATCTGTAACGCCCGACTGGGCTCCTGCATAGAATACTCCATGTTCGAATGAATACGGAGGTCTTTGCCATGAGCTCGAAAACTACGGTTCAGCCCGAGCTGAGCCCGATCTATCAGTGTGATTCCAACCATCATGAGACGCTGCGGTCCATTAGAGACCATCTGCATCAGCTGTGCGGCCGCCACGCCAACCGGCTGGTCAGGATCGAGACCATGGACGGCGATGTCTTCGAGGGGCACATCGTTCATTGCGACAGGGGAATTGTCTACATCTGCCTGTTGAACGAGGTCCACAACCGCGGTTTCTTTCCCGTTCCCCCTAATCCTTATTACAACAGATTTGTGCTCCCTCTCGTTCTGTTTAACCTTCTCACCATCTCCCTGCTCTAAGGGTGCAGGGCAACTGACCAACCACTAAGGAGTGATTATCTTGGCCTTTACGCCTCCCTTCCAAATGCAGGGCGGGCAGCAGCCCCCCTCTTCACCGCCGCCTCAAAACATCCCAGTGCAGCCCCTAGCGTCGACGCTTGCCATTGATCCGGGCGCGATCTCCCGCTGCATGTTTCGTTATACGTACATTTGGCCGCGCGGCGGCGCAGGCTTCTGGTTTTACCCGGTCTTCGTCGGCCGGACGTCCGTGGCCGGATTTCGCTGGAACGGTTTCTTCTGGATGTTCTCCGGCCTCGATCTTCAGCGGATCGAATCGTTTACGTGCGTCTAATACGGCTGGATATAAGAAGATAAGGCTGACAAAAAACCGGGAGCTCCCTTTCAGCGGAGGCTTTCCCGGTTTTATAATTTTTTACACCTATCTGACCCCAGTCCTTTCAACTACTCCCGGTAGTAAGAAAGCACCCAGCAAACGCCATTCCGATCCGTGACGACGGCCAGCAATCCGTTGAACGGAGCCTCGTACACATCCGTATTAATATGGCCGCCTGCCGCGAATTGTCCGTATATGTGGCGAAACGCTTCTTCCGTCTCGATCTTCAGGAAGACCCTCACATAATCGCCCTTCAATGAAGGCCTGGCTGCCTGTGTGTCGCCAAATTTAATTGTAACGCCGCCCAGATGCAGATCCGCGTTCAAGACCTCATCCCCCTGTTTTCTCAAAATGTTAATCTCGCCGCCAAGCACGTCCCGATAGTACTTGATCTCTTCTTTGCAATTATCGACCACGATAAACGGGCAAGCCATAATCATGATTCCATCCCCCTTCTTATCATTCGTTCGTATTTGGCACGCGCAATTTCGATTGCATGGGCAATGTCTTCCTCAGTTCTCATATAAATGGATATCCAGCCCGACTCCGGATAAATATGATGCGGTTCCGCTTTTCCCGCACGAATCCACACATCGCGCTCAGCCTTCGGCAAAAGCAGATCGAAGAGGCGATCGTCGTGAAGATGTCCGATTTCCTTGCCTTCCAGCTGAAACTCAATTCCTCCGAACCGGTGGGGCTGCACTGTCACCCCTGCCCAAGACAGCAGCTCATCGGTCAAGCCGGCCTTTTCACTCGCACTCATGGATCAGCGCCCCCCCTTCTATTCGCTCACATTGCGGAGCACTTTTTTCAACAGGCTCAGCATGAACGCATACTCCTCGTCATTGATGCCCTTCCGGGCGATGTTCTTGATGCGGTTCAATCCTTCCTGAACCTTCGGAACCACTGCCCTGCCCGCTTCTGTCAGATAGAGCAGCTGGTAGCGGTTATCGGCGGGATCGGCTTCCCTCCGCACGTATCCCTCGGCTTCAAGCTTGGCGATCGCCTTCGCGGTCGTTGTCTTATCGATGAGCAGATCCTCGCTCAGCGCCTTCTGCGTGATCTTCTCCTGGCCTGCGATCGCCATCAGAAAAATATACTGCCCGCTCCCGATGCGAAAAGGCGCCAGCTCGGCTGCGATCAGAACCTGCATATGGCGATAAATGGCCGAAATGTACTTCCCGTGCGATTCAACAGCCCCCTTGGATTCATGGGCCCCATCCGCTTCCATCAGATTCACCTTCCTATATAGGATGTTATTGCAACTAATTTCAGTATATGCGAGATAGGAGGTTATTGCAACTATTAGAACGAAAAATTATGCAGTGAACAAAAAGGCCGTTCCCTTGGCGCAAGGAGAAACACAGCCGTCTCGCCATACAGTTATCGTTCAGCCGATCGTTCCCCGATGTGCAATTCACGCGGGCAGACCGACTGTTGACATGAACCCGTCCACTCGTTCGTACACTATATCAAGGAAGCTCGTACAATGACAGATCGCCTCGGAGGGATAAAGATGAAAATTACGTCTGGAGGATTCGAAGTTGTGTATCACGGCAGAGTATTCGCCTATGGGATGAGTCCCATCGAAATCGTGTTGTCGGAAGAAAACGATCCGTTAACATTCGTATTCTGTGTCGAACACGAACCGTCGAGGGACGATTTCATGACGGATATCCGGCTTGTTCGTTACAATGAGGTCCGGATCGCGTGTGTCAACTTTCCGAGAGGCAAGCCGACCGGCAACGACGACATGGTCCATCTTGGCGTCCTGAACAACCGCAAACTCTCTCTGCGTTACGAGGTGACCATAAATTTCGATGCGTCGTCTTGGGCGCTGACATTTACATTTTTCTCGGGCGAGGGGGTCACGGAGCATGAATAAGATCGAAATCCAGGACCCGAAAGTAGCGAGCAAGATCATAGCGGCGAACGCGGAAAGTGATAAACGCAAAGCGGAGCTCGGCTTTCTTGGCAAATTTTTCGGATCAGGAGAAAATGTTCGCCTGTATATCGTAGGGACGATCGCACTCGGCGTTCTTCTCATCGCCCTTGTCTATACGTTGACGCCCGACCGATACCGTTCGGCCGACTTTGGATTAAAGGATATGTGGACGCTCGTGGTGATCCCCGTCGAATCGACGATTATCGGCTACTTGATAGGGTCGAGGTCGAAAGATAACTTGAGCTGAATCAGCTGCACGCGGGGATTCCCTTATAGCTGATCCAGTCACTCCAGCTGCACTACCTCACTCATTTCGGATTCACTGCACGATCTTGTGGCATTCGCCAATATGCTGAATAACAGTCGCAATAGAAATGTTTTTAATGCAAAGCCTTTCTAATTAAAGAACAAAGGGAAAGTAAAGGTAACGAAAGCAGCCCACAGTCCGTAGACCGGCAAATACTTCGTAACGGCATCTTGAATAGCTGACGGTCCGGTTTTGTTTCGTAGAAAACGCACATAAGAGAGAATAATCCAAATGAGATTGGCAAAGATCAGTAGATTTACGCCTAAAACAGCAAGTCTGTTGGGCGTAATCCCATAGGAAGAAAGCCTGAACACGATGGCCGATAAAGCTACACCGTCAATGATAAGAGCAAGGGCGATGAGGGCAAAATTAATATAATCGGAAACATTCATTTTCTCGTCCGTGCCGCGTTCGGTAATGGAGAAAATGGTGACGGCCAATACGCTAAGGAGCACTCCGTTGAAAACCAAGAGGAAATCGCGGTCCAGGAATGGATTTTTTCCAATCCAAATAACCGCTATAAAGTAGACCAGCAATGTTGCCAGTACAAGCGGACTGAAAATTTTGGCTATATAGGGCGCTATATGTTTTGCAAGCTTAATGTCCCTTGATACCAAATAGGCAGCCACGATCGCCAGGGCGGCAGCACCGAATAAAACGACATTTTTGAAGTAGAATTCCGAAATATCCGTACCGACAAATCTAAATAACTGCATCGTTATTGCGGTTAGCACCATTCCGCTGATGGCCATGCAGGCGTACAGGATGCCAAATTCCCCATTAAATTTAAGATAGGCTAATCTTGCGCTGCCTCTGCCGTATTCATTTCCTGTAAATGCCAGCCCCATAACTACCCACAAGAAAATGGGAAGGTGAAGATAAGCCATGATAATGCTGTCTTTATTCTCTAGCGGGAGCATATTCAGATAAAATCCGGAGATCAGGAATAACGATGAAAGGGTGTAGATCACATTTTTTTTGGAGGGGTTATTGTATACAAAATAGATAGCCATAAAGGGAAGTATGCCGAAAACAAGGTTAATCGGGGCTATTGCTTCCTGTTCGGTAAAATGAAAAAGGAGCCTCGTGCTAATCCCGGCCAGGATTGCCAAAATACCCACGAATAAGAAATTTTTCTGAATCAAAGAAGTCTTTTCTGTATTTTCCGTCTCCTTGAAATGCAGTCTTTCCTGCCAAACGGCAAGAACCTGCGAATCGGGGTTTTGTTCCCATGCATAGGAGAATGACTTTTTAAAGGCTTCGGGGGTTTCTCTAAACATTCTCTCCAGCTCACGGGGATTATCCATGTTTTCGGTAATGAGATTGTTATTGTCCATCGTTATGCCTCCTTTATGCTTGGGTTTCGTCGCTTTTGTATTCTAAAATATCCCCCGGCTGGCATGCTAAAGCCTTACAAATCGCCTCTAAAGTGGATAATCGAATCGCTTTTGCCTTTCCGTTCTTCAATATGGAAAGGTTAGCCATTGTGATTCCAACCTTCTCCGAAAGTTCGGTTACGCTCATTTTTCGTTTAGCCAACATCACATCAATGTTGATTATGATCGCCATAATATTCACCTCAGACCGTCAGGTCATTTTCCGATTTGATATCGATAGCTTCTTTTAAGAGCTTTTGGAGAACGGCGGCAAAAACGGCAATCACCATAGAGGCAAAAATAATAGTCAATCCAATGACGATGATTCCCGGGGCATCGTCTTTCTCCGCGATGAGATAAAAGAGCGGCATGCCTGCCGCATACAAGCCGCTGATTGCGATCGCGCAGTTTTTGATAGTCTTTAAAGCCCGCACGGATAATTCCGAGAACGCCGTGTTCTTGTCAATGTAGCTCAGAAGGTTAAAAGCTTGATACAGAGCGAAGTAAAAAGGGATCGCCGATGCATAAAGATCAATAAACACGAGAAGTTTCAAATACGTCATATCCGGATACAATTCCACCGCATAATTCGCGATCTTAGGCACCAAAAAGATGCATAAAGCAAGAACTGGGATTCCAATAAGAATAACAGCTACCTTTAAAAATAGTGTTGTTCCTCGTTTCATAAAAAAGCCCCTCACTTTAGAAGAATTAATTCGATTTTAACATATATTTATCGTTTTACAATATGTTTATGACGATATTAGATATATTTTTGTTGTTAAAATAGCCGTTCCTTAGAAAAGGAGTTCCGGCCGTCCTTGTGTATATATCAAGAAGAAACGGCTTCGCCGTCCTTATGCGTAAAGTTAGTTTCTTCCTCACAACGATCAGAAGAGATGAGGCCACATTTCAGCCTTTCTGATCGTTCAAAAAAATACAGAGCAGCGGTCGTTTTCTCCCCGCGCTCTGTACCCGGAATTCATATGCCATTGAAGACTACTGAGATATTGATTTTTCACACCATTTTCTTGTTCTTGTTCGCATAAAGCTGCTATAACATCATACAGGTCACTATTTGCGTACTGAGGGATAAGAATAATTCTTGCAAGCGCATATAACCCTGGAAGATTCCCTTCTTAGGCTATTCGATTTGAGGTAATCCATTCTTGAGCAAATTCCAGCCATTCCAGATCAGCGATTTCAGGATTTTTTCCGGTGACGGCTTCCATAGCTTCAAGAATCAAAACCATTTTTTATCGTCAAGCCCATGTTTAAAAAGCTGCAATTCTTTAATCGTAATAACCTTGAGCTTTATTGCGTCAATGATCGCTTCTCTTTTTTCGATCGCCTTAAGCGTTTTGTCATCCAGCAAGCTGATTATGTTTATTTATACACCACCATTGTTTTTTGAAGGTTGTTAAGCAAACACGTTCGCTACTTTAGCTACTGGCTCCGTGTGGGGCTGGAGGATGACGAACAAGAGTTGTTTGCAAGTTGTTGACGGATTGTTTGAAAAATAATCAATATTGAACGTTACAGATAAGTGGCTGTCGAGAATTTCTCGACAGCCTAATTCAAGCTCATTTGGATTTCTCCTACACACCAGTTACACTTTGCGAACCGGGAACCAGAGCTCGATATAGTTGAGGCCGTTTTTGTTACCGTACATTTCGAACTCTACCCCGTCCACCTGCTTATAGCCCGCCGTAGGGAGCCATTCAGTGTAAAAGCGGCGATAAAGCGTTTCGATCGTCTCATCGAACTGATCCCACTGGTGCGGCTCCGACGGAAAGATCGCCCACGTATGCGCGGGAATAGTTACCGGGGTGTACCCCTCCGTGTTGCTGGCTCCTTCCTTGAATCCGCACAACATGTACGGAAACGTGTCCGGCCCGGTCATCCTGTAGCTGCATACCGCATGCACAGGATACAGGTCCTGGCTGACGAACGATGGCAAAACGCCCGTACACGCTTCAAGACGCTTCACATCGCCATTCGCATGGCTCTGCTCCCAAAGCTTGGCCGGCGTTTGCGGCGCCTCCCCGCCCCCATCGGTGCGGAATACACCTTCAATACCGAACATTTCAAAACTTTCCTTCGTCTCGATCCGATAATTCATCGCATCTGCCCCTCTGATCGTGATAAGGAAGGACAGACGGGGGTAAGCTTTGAGCGCAATCCCATCTTGACGTGCCATGGCCGGGGTGATCCCGTGCAGAGCGTGGAACGCCCTTGCGAACGAGACCGGAGATTCGTAACCGTATTTAAGCGCGACATCGATCACCTTCGCCGCTCCGCCGTGCTGTAGATCCAGCGCAGCAAGCGTCAGCCGTCTCCGCCGAATATACTCCGCCAGCGTCACGTCCGTAATGAACGAGAACATTCGCTGGAACTGGTACGACGAGCAGCAGGCCATGCGGGCCACCTCGCTAAGCTCAATCTCCCCGGCTAGGTTCTCTTCAATGTAGTCTATCGCCCTGTTCATCCGCTCCAACCACTCCATCTCATCCCCTCCTCTCGAATTCAAGTATAGTCGGGGCCGAAAATCGTTTCGCAACGATTTGTGCCCAAAGAAGTTGCTTCGCCTCGATTGTGCTGAGCACCGTGGTATCCTGCCCTTTCGTAGCGACCTTTCCGTTCTACGTAGATATCTTGCTCTCTGGAATTTCCAGAATTTATATTATTATAAATGAACAGAAATAACGCCACCATAGCTTTGGCGGCACCCGACTGTGGTTGGTTCCGGGGTTCCTGCAACTGTTTTCTCCGACTTCTTGTTTGCAAGCTGTTTGCAGAGAAACCCAAAGAGGGCCGCAGCAGGCTACCCATCGGCAACCTGTCACAGCCCCCAAACCCGCGTCCGACGCGGCCTCTCCGCTCTTACTCGTCCCCCACCGCAACCGGATTGTCCGCGTACGAAATCCAATCACTCCAGCTCCCCGGATACAGCTTCACCCGGGTAAAACCCGCCGCCTCCAATGCCATCACGTTCGGGCAGGCGGTTACGCCAGAGCCGCAGTAGACGATGATCTCATCGTCCCTGGACAGATCCGCGAAGCGCTCCCGCTGCGCCTCGGCGCTCTTCCAGGCTCCGTCTGCGCCGCGGCCTTCGCCCCAGAAACGGTTGACCGCGCCGGGAATATGCCCGGCTGCGCGGTCAATCGGCTCCGCCTCGCCGCGGTAGCGCGGCGCTTCGCGGGAATCGACCAGCACGACGCCCGGCTGGCCCAGCTTGCCGCGCACTTCCTCCACGTCCGCGGTCAGCCCCTCGCGGACCTGCAGACGGAACGTCTGCGGATTCGGCTCAGGAACCGCCGAATCCAGCGGATAACCCGCCTTCTCCCTGCCGGTATAACCGCCATCCAGAATATAAGCCTCGGCATCGTGCCCCATATACCTCAGCAGCCACCACAGACGCGAGGCCATAGCGCCGCCTTGGTCGTCGTAAGCCACGACCGTTGTCCCGTTGCCGATGCCAAGCGAACCAAGCTTCGCGGCCAGCTGCGCCAGATCCGGCAGCGGATGCCGGCCCCCGTGCTCTCCCTTCGCCCCCGTAAGATCGCGGTCCAGATCCAGACGGACAGCCCCGGGAAGATGAGCCGCTTGATAAGCGCTGTCTCCCGCAGCGACATCATCCAGTCGGAATCGACAATCCGCGATGATCAAGTCCTTGTCCTGTGCATGCTCGGCCAGCCAGGCTGCCGTTACAATAGCTTTCATATAGGCCTGTCTCCTTTACGAATGAGTGGAATGAAGTCTAACATGGTTTGCAGTCTGCATGGACTGCTTTTTTGGCCTTGATACAAGCAGGGCCCAAATCACGACACCAAACATGAGAAGCGCATAGCCTGCGAACAGCCAGCGCGTAGCATCCGCACCATTTTCGTCCAGGAACCATCCCGTTAGCCGGGGCATGAACGCCCCGCCAATCCCGCCGCAGGCCATCAGCAGGCTGATGGTCCGCTCTGTCATGCCGGGCAGCGCGCGATTGGCGAACACAAGCGCAATGGCGAACATTCCCGACATCGCGAGCCCAGCCGCGAAGGTAAACAGAAACATCGCCCACGGCCCCCCGAAGCCGCCCATCAGCACGAAGAGCACAAAAGTCACGGCGCAGGTTGTGAACAGATACGCCGCGCCGCCCCATCGGTCCGCCATCTGGCCGGCTGCCAGCCTGCCCAGCACCATCGCGCCCCAGAAGGCGCTTAAGGACAGCGAAGCCGCTTCCTCCGTAAGTCCATTACTCTGCACGAGCAGCGATGGCAAATAATGAACAAAACTCATCTCCATCCCGACATACACGATGAAGAAGGTGCAGCAAGCGGTCAGCACAGCTATGATGCGCGAACGGCTGGGCATTTGCCCTGCCTCATTCGCTTCATGAGCCTGATGAACGGCTGGACGATCCAGAATAGACGGCCAGAACAGCAGCCACAGGACCAAAGTTACGATAGCCATTCCGCCTACGACGCCGAACGCCGCGACCCAATGCCCGCTTGCAATGAGCGCCGCCACGGCGAATGGCATCAGCAGCGCTCCAACGCCGAAGAACACCTCCACCCGGCTCATCGCCACGTTGGCATTGCCGGCCGATGCGCCAATGATGAACGCGCTGACGATCGCTTCCATCGTTCCCAGACCATATCCGGCGAACGGCGCCGCAGACAGCATCCATCCCCAGGGCGGCTGCAGCGCGTATACCGCTTCCCCTGCGACAATGATGCCCAGCGCCAGCAGCAGCAGCGGTTTCTTGCCGATCCGTCTGATCATCCAGGGTGCCAGCAGAACGCCCACCATGCCGCCCAGGAACGAATTCATGACCAATTGTCCGCCATCTCCGTAATGAATCCCGTAAGCATGGACCATGGGCTCCATCACAGCTCCAACAACAAGCTGCCCTAACCCGACAACAAAATAAGCGACACAACCTAGAAAAACCAATCGAGCCATACGTATAATTCCTTTCCTGATTCCCATATGCAGACCCCGTTATCATACCACGCGGGGAATTTATCAAGGAAGACCTAACTATCCGGGTAAAATTTATTTATGAGACCTATATGCCCCTGGCTGCGTATAGACTTCCTACAGAGACAGATTTATACAGAAATAAGATGAGGGAGGCACGTGATTGAATGGAACTTGTGGGAATGGAAAGTAAAAAGAACAAACCCGAATTGCCGCCAGGCTTGTTCAAAAAGATCGCGATCGGGGTCGTGATCCTGCTTGTCATTATTATTGGATATTCAAGCTTCTACACGGTACAGGAACAGGAAAGAGCCGCTATTCTGACTTTCGGCAAATATACAGGCGAGACAACGGCCGGGCTGCATTTCAAATGGCCCTTTCCAATTCAGCAGGTCATTATCGTACCCGCCGAGCTGACGCAGCGCATTTACATCGGCTACCGTCAGGACGGGGCGACCATTACGCCGGTTGATGAAGAAGCCATGATGATTACCGGCGATGAGAATATTGTCTCTGCCGACGCCGTCGTCCAGTGGAAAATCAGCAATATTCATGAATACTTATTCAACATTGATAATCCGGAGCAATTTCTGCGCAATGCCTCCAGCTCCTCCATCCGTTCGGTTATCGGGTCAGAGAAGCTCGACTATGCCATCACCGACGGGAAGACCGAGATCCAGGATAAAGTCCGCGAAAGACTGCTGGAGCTGCAGGGCAGATACCACACCGGCATGCAGATCATCGATATTAAATTCCAGGACATCGAACCGCCAAGCGGCCAGGTCGAGGAAGCCTTCCGCGAGGTTACCAACGCCCGCGAGGAGAAGAATACGAAGATCAACAACGCAACCAAATATGAGAATGACAAAATCCCCAAAGCGCGCGGTGAAGCGCAGGCGCTGCTCGAGAATGCGGAAGGGACGAAGAAATCCAGGATTCTGAACGCAGAGGGCGATGTCGCCCAGTTTAACGCCATTTTCACCGAATACAAGAAAAATCCCGATGTCACCGAAAGCCGTCTGATCGTCGAGACGCTGGAGAAAATTTTGCCGAAGGCCAAAATCTTCATCTCTGATTCAGCCGGGGATACCGTGAAATATTTGCCAATCAATGAGCTTCTGCGCAGCGGCAGCACAACGACCACGACAACGACCACACCTTCTGCCACATCATCCGGTACGACCTCGGGAGGTTCAACGCCATGAGTAAACGAATGATTCTGAGTTTAGCCGGGGCTGTCGTGGTGATCATCCTGATCTTCACCTCCATGTTCATTGTCAAAGAAGGCGAGTACAAGGTGGTGCTCAAATTCGGCGAGGCTGTCAGGGTAGAGAAGACACCCGGCCTGGCCTTCAAAATTCCCTTTATCGAAAATGTCTCTACACTGCCCAAGTACCAGATGACATATGAAAGCAATCCTACCGCCATTCTGACCAAAGACCAGAAGCCGATCATCGTCGATAATTACACGGTTTGGAGGATCGACAACCCTGAATTCTTCCTCAAGACTGCCCAGACCATATCGGTGGGTATCCAGAGGATCGACGAAGCCGTATACAACTCGGTCCGGCGCAAGCTGTCGGAAATCAATTATGATAATATTATCAGCGAGAATACGGAACGCGGCAATATTAACGATGAAATTACGGCTGACGTTTCCACTGCCCTCATACGCGATAACTACGGCATCGAAATTATCGATGTCCGGATCAAACGGACCGATCTGCCGGAAGAGAACAAGCAGAGCGTATATAACCGGATGATTTCGGACCGGCAGTCGATCGCGGCCCGCTACTTGTCCGAAGGCGACGAGGAATCCCGCAAAATCACGTCCAAGGCCGACCGCACGGCAACCGAGCTTCTGGCCCAGGCAGAAGCCGACGCCAAGAAAATTATTGCCCAGGGCGAGCAGGAAGCCGCCAAAATCTATAACGAGGCGTACGGAAAAGACCCTCAGTTCTACAGCTTCTACCGTACCCTGGAAAGCTATGTGACGACGCTCTCCAACGAGCCGGTTATTCTCATGCCGATTGATTCGCCTTACACCCGGATTCTGCTGGGCAAATAAACCCTGCTGCAAGCAGGAGCAGCCTTTCTGGTTATTTTCGTGAACAAAGGGCCGTAATCCAACGCTGCAGCGCGGGATTACGGCCCTTTTACTATCTATTCTAACTGCTTCCTAATGGACATCTTCATTGCAATTTTATTTAATGATAAGCACCGGGACACTCGCATGCTGGGCGACGTTGTGGCTTACGCTGCCCATCATAAATTCGCGTAGTCCACCAAGTCCGCGGCTGCCGATCACAATCAGATTGCCCCCGTTTTGTTCCGTATACTGCAGAATGGCTTCAGCCGGACTGCCCTCCAGAATAACCGTATTTGCATAAGGCAGCTGCGAGATCTTCTCGCTGGCATCAGCGAGCAATTTCTGCGCCTTCTCCAGCCATTCCCGCTGTACGGAGTTCGGCACCGATACAACCGAATCCGCAATCGCCATGTAGGGAACACTGTATACATGAACCACGGTAATTCTGTTCGCCTGCTTCTTTTCCACCAGCTCAATTGCGGTATTAAGTGCTTTAACAGAAGCCATAGAACCGTCATAAGCGACCACGATATGAGAAAAAAGCATGGTAATTCCTCCTTGTGTGGACATCTTCGGCAATACCTATTATTATTTAACCGTCAGGAAGACATTTCAAACCGATCAGGCGGATATTTCCTCCACTAGAATTCGTACCAATTTGCTATAATAACAATCATCCTTTCCGTCATGATCCCCATTAGGAGGCTTGCCTAAACATGAATCTCATACGTACAGCCAATAATTCCAGCTTTACCGTAACGGCGCTCTCGCCCCAGCAGGCCGAAGAGCTCTGCAGCTGGCGTTATGAGCCTCCTTTTGATTTCTATAACTGGTCTTCATGGGAGGTCATGCTGCAGCTCGGTCTGGAGTTCGGCGATCCCGAGATCCGGGAGAAGCAGTACTGCGCAGTCGTGGATGCGGATGGCGAATTGATCGGATTTATCCAGTTCTTCCCTCTGCTCGGCGTTACCCGGATTGGTCTGGGCATGCGTCCGGATCTGTGCGGACACGGGCTTGGCCTGCAATTTCTGCAAACTATCATCGCAGAAGGAATCAGCCGCGCGCCTGAAGATATATTGGATCTTGAAGTGCATGTATGGAACCTGCGGGCGATCCGCACCTATGAGAAAGCCGGGTTTGTGATTACCGATACCTATATCAGGAGGACGGTTGACGGCCCAATCGAAGTGCACTGCATGACCTACTCTCCCGAGCCGATGAATGCCTCATAAGAATGCGGGGCACTCGCGATACGTACTAAAATATCCCCGCTTTGCATAATCGTATTATGGGGTGTGAAGAGCGCAGCATATCCATCAGCTTCGTTCTCGTGCTTCGCATACCATTTTCAAGGAGGCGGGTCCATTTTGAAAACGTTGAATATCATTGGCTTGATTATTCTCATCATTGGAGGGTTGAATTGGCTATTGGTCGGTCTGTTCGAGTATGATGTGGTATCGGAAATTTTCGACGGTTCGGACACAGTCGGCGCCAAAATCGTTTACATTATCGTGGGATTGTCCGCGCTCTATGCCCTGTCCTTATTTCCTAAAGTATCCTCTGAGACCTAACATCACGTTTTTTATAAGAAGTGATCGCTTCACCGTCCACTGGCGGCGCTAGCTTAGTTTCCTCCCTCGATCATAACAAAAAGACATACCCGCTCCTCTCGCCGAGCAGCTGGTATGTCTTCTTTATTATGTCATGCCGTGAGATTGTCAGCTTTCCCCTTCAGGGTCGATTAAATCCGCGAATAACAGGCCGCGTTTGCCTACCGGCATAGAGATTGTTCGAATGCGGTCGAAGGAGTCTAGATCCGTGTAGGTTCGGGACACCGCGGCGCGCATCGTTCCCTCGAGCTCCACTGAAGTCGGGATAAAATAAGGCCTCCAGCTCCAATTCAGCCCTCGGAAGGCTGCCTCCCGCTTCCAGTCTTCTCCCATAATCCGATGATAGTTGGATGAGATCTGAATGCCGTCTTCCCTGCACATATAAACGCGGATACAGGATGCCTCCAGTTTAGGGAGAATTTGCTCGATAACGGTATCCTCCGCCTCTTCCGGGCACCCTTCCGCTCTTGCCTCCCAGGCCGCTTCCACAATAAGCCGCAGCTTCTCCGCCTCGGAAGTCCAATAACGCTCAGCCAGAATGATGCGCGAGCGGCGCTGTTCCAGCCCTTTTTCGATCAATCCGGCAAAGCTGTCCGAGGGCCTGAACTCCGGCTCTGCCGGAGCAAACAAATACCCTTGCACATACCTCGCGCCAATCTCGATGGCGCGCTGCAGCTCCTGTTCCGTTTCCACACCTTCAAGCAGCAGCGAAGCGCCAATCTGGTCGGCCAGCGTGGAGAAGGAACGAAGAACGCCGTAATAGCCGCTGTGAAGCTCGCTTTTTTGGAGCATATGGATGTCGATTTTCAGAATATGGGGTTGAATCAGCGCAATCCGGTCCATATTGCTGAATCCGCTGCCTACATCGTCTATGGCAATCCGGCAGCCTTCCTTGCGGTACACATCGACAACAGCCCGCAGCTGCTCCATAGGATCCAGAAACGACTCCTCCGTAATCTCGATCACCACACGGCCAGGATCGACACCATACTTATCCAGCAGCCGAAGCGTCGGCAGTTCCCCGGTATCCGCATAGGTCTGAAAAATCCAGGAGGGCTTTAAATTCAGAAACAGCATCCCCCGGTCCGACGATGCGGGATCCGCGGCAAATTTGGCCAGCGCCTGCTCTCGCAGGAGCCTGTCAACGCGAATTTGCTCCCCCATCGATATCGTCTTGTTTTCAAAAAATGGCCCGAGGCTGCGTACTCCCTGACGGGTTCGAATACGGCCAAGCGCCTCGTAGCCCATAATCAGCCTGGTATCGAGCGCAAGCACCGGCTGGTAAAACGGGATGAGTTGATCAACCGTATTCTCTTCCATTGACCACGTCATGCTGTGTGCTTCCGTCATCGCCGCCGCGCCCCTCATGATATCTTAATGTCATGTTTACTAACAATTAACACTTTTTTCTTATTGTAAAATAGTGTCGAATCGTTGTAAAGGGCCAGAACTGCCATAGGCACACGGCATTGGAGTCCACACATCCGTTTGTTTGCCTTCTATTCCCTAAAGATAAGCAAGCGAGGCTTCATTGTAGCGTTTGGCAGCCTGGATATCCAGTTCCGTCAAGCCGCCAGCATCCAGAGTACTCAATCGAAGAATGACCTTCTTGTAATCGATGATGAAATATGGATGATGATCCATCTCCTCGGCAATGACGGCGACCTGCTGGGCGAATGCCATCGCATCCTTGAACGATCCCAGCTTGTAGCTGCCCCGTATCCATTTCTCATCCTCGCGATCCCAGTTCTCAAGCCCCGATATCGCTTCATCCACTATCGCCTTCGGCAGTTTTTCCACTCTGGCCACGATACTCACTCCTTCATCCAACGGGTTTAAATCAGGCGGACAATCCGGCTTTCCTTCCCATCGACCGAAACCTCGATGCAATGGTGTTTGGAACGGTAATTGACCACTCCCTGCCCGACTTCTATGACGGAATCCTCGCCAAGCGCGTAGAACAGGTCATCCGCCAGAACCTCCATCAGCTCGGTCCGCTGCTGCGGCTCAAGCGCCATCCAGTCCGCCCGTTCCATTTCAAAAAAAGTATAACTGTCCTCAATCGACCCGATTGCCTCGGTCAGATCCTTCAAAATGTCGGTATATTCTCTAGCGTGCTTAACGCCCATCTCTTATAACCACCTTTACCCTCAAATGGAGCTTCTTCATCATCATTTTACACGAATATCACATAAAAAATAATCAATTGCTTCTAAAACATCCAAATTGCTCTAATCTACACGCTGATTTTGACGATAAATAGATATAGACTGCATTGTCGAAAGAAGTTTTATTTTGTCAGCCGGACACTCCGTGTACCGCCCTGCAATTCTAACAACGGGATCCGAGATGCCTTTAGTCGGCAGCTATCCCATTGTCAATATTTTATCGGACGAGGTGTGTCATGGAAAAATCAACGATTATTGGTATTGTGCTTGGGCTCGTGGCTGTTATTCTTGGTATGGCGCTCAAGCATGCGCCGCTCAACAGTCTGGTCAACCCCGCTGCGTTCACGATCATTATCGTGGGTACCGCAGCTTCTCTCTTCATTGCTTTTCCCATGAACGAGATCGCAAAATTCCCTAAGCTGCTCAAGATGACTTTCATCGCACAGAAGCTGCTGCCGCGTGAAGAGCTTATCAGCTTATTCATGGACTGGGCTACCATCACCCGCCGCGAAGGCCTCCTTGCACTTGAGACCCAGGTCGATGATATCCAGGATCCTTTTCTTCGCAACGGAATGCGGATGATTATAGACGGGAACGATCAGGATTTTGTACGCGACGTGCTGCTTGAGGATATATCCGCTACAGAAGAGCGCCACCGCGCCGGAGCCCTTATTTTCTCCCAGGCTGGCATGTACGCTCCTACGCTTGGGGTTCTCGGCGCCGTTATCGGTCTGATTGCCGCACTGGCAGATATGAGCGACATGGAGAAGCTGGCGCATGCGATCGCAGCGGCCTTCATTGCTACCCTGCTCGGGATTTTCACCGGTTACGTGCTGTGGCATCCGATTGCCAACAAGCTCAAGCGTCTCTCCAAACGTGAAGTCGAGCTTCGACTGATGATGGTTGAAGGCCTCCTGTCCATTCAATCCGGTGTATCGACCATCGCAATCAATCAGAAGCTGTCTGTATACTTAACACCTACTCAACGTTTGAAAATGAGTGAGAAGGGGGCGGAGGGCAATGAGCAGAAGGCATAAAAGCGAGCATCACGAAGAACATGCCGACGAGTCGTGGCTGATCCCCTATGCCGATTTGCTTACCCTCCTGCTCGCCTTGTTCATCGTATTATATGCAATGAACTCCGTTGATTCCAAGAAGTTTGAGGATATGAGCAGAGCGTTTAACGTGGCTCTCGACAGCGGTGTCGGCGTTCTGGATAATACCTCCGTCGTCAGCAATGGCGAGGATCTGGACCGGGATGACAAAAACCAGACCAAACCGGAGGATGCCACCACCGATGCGAAGCGCAATGAGCTGATGAAGCAGGAGCAGCAGGAGCTGGAGGACCTCAAGAAGCAGATTGATAAATACATCCAGACGAACGGCCTCACAACTCAGCTCGATACAAAGCTTAATCAATCGCAGCTTATGATTACGATAAGCGACAATGCGCTCTTCCCATCCGGCAGCTCCACAGTCAAGCCGGAAGCGCGCATACTTGCGAAAGCGATCGCGAACATGCTGCAGCCTTATTCCGACTATGAAATCGTCGTATCCGGGCATACCGACAATGAGCCGATTTCGACCGCGGAGTTTCAATCCAATTGGGATTTGAGCTCCTCACGTGCCATACGCTTCATGGATGTCTTATTGCTCAACAAGAACCTGAATCCGAAGCTGTTCAGCGCTATCGGGTACGGAGAGTATCGTCCCGTGGACACCAATGATACGGCGCTCGGCCGCTCCAAGAACCGCCGCGTGGAAGTATCCATTATCCGTAAATTCATGGATGCCACCAAGGCCCAGGAAATTCCGGCAACCCCAAAAGCCTAAAGACTCTTATTATTTCAAGTCTTGGTCAATCCTCCGCATACCTTATATAAAGGTACCTTACAAAAAAACCAACTTATATCCGGCATATCTGCCGGAAAAGTTGGTTTTTGGTTTATTCATTTATATGCGAGATTGCGGGCCAACCTCAGCTATGCCGCTCTCAAGAGGCATTGGTATATAAAGCTCGTTATTGCCTGCCCTCTCACCCATGATTCTCCAGCAGTGCCATCAGCTCCTGCAGCTCGCCTTTTGTCAGGTCACGCCACTTGCCTCTTCCGAGCTCGCCAAGATGAATATTCATAATGCGGACGCGGCGAAGGCCGTGCACCTGGTAACCAAAGGTTGCGCACATCCGTCGGATCTGGCGGTTTTTTCCTTCAGTCAGTATGATCCGAAAGACACGGTCCCCTTCCTTCGTCACTTTGCAGGGAAGCGTCATGCTGCCCAGAATCCGGACGCCCTCGCTCATCGCCTTGAGAAACCGCGGCGTAAGCGACCGGTCAACGGTTACGATATATTCTTTCTCGTGCCTTCCTTCTGCCCGCAGAATACGATTCACAATATCTCCGTCATTGGTCAGCAGAATGAGTCCTTCCGAATCCTTATCCAGACGCCCAATCGGAAATATCCGCTCCTCATGACCGATAAAATCAACAATATTGCCTTCAATATGAGCTTCGGTTGTGCTTGTAATGCCGATCGGCTTGTTGAGCGCAAGATATACATGGCTCTTCTGCTCGCCTATCGGCTCCCCATCCACTCTTACATCATCCTCAAGCTCCGCCTGACTCCCGAGCTCTGCTGTTATGCCGTTAATCGTCACGCGTCCCGACTCGACAAGCTTGTCTGCTTCCCGTCTGGAACAATATCCGGTTTCACTAATAAATTTGTTAATTCTCAAGCTGAAAGTTCACCCCGCACCGTTTGCTTTGTATGTCGCTGCAGCTACTATTGTACATGATTCGGTTGATCTTCGCTTGTCTCTTCCCGAGGCTTCTGAATAAGCGGCAGGGTGATCGTTACCGTTGTGCCGACATCGACCTTGCTCTTGATCTCCATCATACCATGATGGCTTTCAATAATCCGCTGGCTGACCATAATCCCAAGCCCCGTGCCGCTATCCTTACCGGTAAAAAAAGGATCTCCAAGCTTCGAGATCATCTCCTCCGGGATGCCGATTCCTTCATCGATTATGGATACGGACACTTCGCTGCTTCCCTTGCTGTCGATGCTCACCTGAATTTCCCCGCCGTCCGGCATCGCCTCGATGGCGTTCTTCAGCAGGTTGATGAACACCTGCTTCAATTGATTTTCCTCACAGGAGATCAGGCAGGAGTCCATGTTGAAGTTGGCAATAAATTCGATATCGCATAGATGAGCCTGGCTGTCGAGCAGGGAGATGACATCCCCCAGAATAAAACGGACATCCTTCTCCTCAAACCGGGTAGCCTGGGGCTTGGCGAGGATCAGGAACTCTCCCACAATCAGATTGATCCGGTCCAGCTCGGAGAGCATGATATCGACATGCCGGGTATTCAGCTTATTTGTTTCCAATTGGAGCTGCAGAAATCCGCGAAGCGTGGTCAACGGGTTGCGGATTTCGTGGGCGACCCCTGCCGCTAGCTGTCCGACCGTCGTGAGCTTCTCTGACCGGCGCAGCAGCTCCTCCATCTTGTTGCGGCCCGTCATGTCGCGGGTGATGCTCGCAATCGCGTGGATCGTTCCATGCTTGTCCCTGATCGGCGATGTCGTCACACTGACGGCGATCCACTCCCCGCTTTTGTTGACCCGGATCGTTTCCCTGGCTGTCAAATGTTTGCCCGACTTGAGCCCTTCCATCATTTGCAGCTCTTCCATATGCAAATGCTCCGGAACCAGTGGAAGGGTATGACCTGTTGCCTCATCCGCTGTATATCCGAACAGCTGCTCGAATGCCCGGTTCACCTGGGTAATGCGTCCGCTCAGATCAACCACATGGATCGCATCCGTCGTATGGTTAATGAAGGATTCCAAATATTCTTTCATTGAACGGTTCTCTTCGAATGCCAGTTTGAGCTTGGTCATATAAATCCCGAGGTTCTTGGACATGGCATTGACCCGCTGGGCCAGCTGCCCAAGCTCATCCTTGCGCTTGACTTCAATTGAATTATCAAAACGTCCATAGGAAACTTCGTTGATTTTCCACAAAATCGAACGGATGGGACGTATCAGAATATCGGACAACCAATAGCTGCAGAACACGACAATAATAAGAAGAATAGCGGAAATAAAAATCTGGTTGTTGCGCTGTTCATCGATTTTATTCGTTAGCGGCTGTCCATCCAACACCAGGCCAATGACATAAGGGACGGGAGCGGCGACTTTGACGAAGCTTTTTATCACATCCTTGCCCTGAACGGTGGTATATCGAAAAACATTCTGGCCCCGGGATGCCGCAAGAATATTTCTCTCATCCATTTGGGGCTGCCTGTAATGATAGCTGCCGAATGAAACCGGATGTTCCGCCATCTGCTGCGCGCTGGTCATTTTCGGGATTTCACCGACGGGCTCTTTGCCAAATAATAACGGATTGAAGCCGCTGATCTCCAGAATAATCAGATTATTAGTCATGGTTTGGGATAATACGGAAGTGGGACTGTTAATTTCCCCATAGCCCTCCGTTTGATTATTTTGAATATAGCTGCCAATGATAGATTCCTGATCGTTCAGCATATAGAATCCCCACTTGCCGGGATAGGCCATAGTCGTTGAAGCTGTATTTATTTCGATGGGTCCGGACCAGAAATAATAACCCAATCTCTGCAGCGCTTCACTTGAATGATTGGTAAGTCCCTGCTTTAGCAGCTGCTCGGGCTTCCCCAGGCTTTTCATATTAAGTCCGCTTAACTGCGAATCGGAAGATTGCTTGATGATATATTCTCCATCTATGGGTACAATGAGCGAGAGCTGGGTCACACCCAGCTGACTGGCCAGCTGTCCCAGCTGTTCACTGGTAACGGGATTTGCGCTGTCTTGCAGCCGCTTGGCTGTTTCCGCTGAAGCCATCTTCAGTTTTTCGTCGAATACCGATTGCAATAATTCATACTCTCTGGTGTGCTGGGCTACGGAGGCGGCGATTTGCTCGCTGATATGGGTCATATTTGATTCAACCTCAGCCTTTATGTTGACTCTGGTCGAATATTCGTTCAAAATCACATTAACAATCAGCAGCAAAAATACGATGAACGAAATCATGAACGATAGCTTCGTTTTTACCGACAACTAACGACACACCCTTTTGCACGCTTGTGGACATCTACTTGGATCATAACATATTTGTCATAAAATGAAAGTAACTGCAGCCATGATTACAGACTAGAAATGGGTCAAAAAAGTGACTATTCACATAGTTATCCACAATTTTATCCCCAAATCCACAAATTAATTTCGGCAATGTGTATAAATCTGTGCATAACGGATGAGTTATACACAATTCTATGCACATGCTGTTAACAACGAATATCTGTTCGTGGCACAATATGTCGAGTAGATGAAGGAGACGTTCTATGGATAACTTTTATTTTCAGGACAAAGACCGGCAATGGATGCAGGAAGCAATTGAAGAAGCATTGAAAGCCGAACGGCTCGGGGAGGTTCCCATCGGGGCGGTAATCGTACATGGCGATGAAGTCATCGGTAGAGGACATAATTTACGTGAGACCTCTATGGACCCCACCGCGCATGCCGAAATCATTGCCATACGTGAGGCCAGCCGCAAGCTTGGCGCCTGGCGTCTGCTGGATTGCACCCTGTATGTCACCCTGGAGCCTTGTCCGATGTGTGCGGGAGCCCTTATCCAAAGTCGTGTAAAAAAAGTCGTGTACGGCACAGCAGACCCTAAAGCAGGTTGTGCGGGTACATTAATGAATTTATTGCAGGAACCGCGGTTCAATCATGAGACCCAGCTTGTCAGCGGACTATTGCAGGAAGAATGCTCAGCTTTGCTCACGCAATTTTTTCGTCGATTAAGAGGGCGGTTGTAGATGATGATTTGCTATGATAAAGGAGTAGGATGCCTCTGCCGGTTTAACTCTCTTTTCTGAATATATTGTAGGGTGACAATAAGCTGATCGGCTGCTTCACTGATAGCAAGAACTTCTGGGTCGGTTAAACTTCCGCGCGTCTCCGCAGCCTCCAAAAGTCTGATGCGAAGAACGTGCAACTCGTCGAGCAGCTTTTTTTTGTCGTTCATGACTCCTTGCTAATCGCTCCTATCACCTCTTGGGTTACAAACAGTAACAAGTTAATTATACCCCTATCGATTACAGGATTTTGTAAAAACATGTCGAGGATTCGACAGTATTTTAGGGAATATTTCGACATAAAACAACAGGAACCCGCTTCTTTCGATGAAAATCGTTTGATTGTCAGGATTATTTGTGGAGGATCATGAAATTCTAGTACCTTGTTCTTACTCCAACCGTTTACCGCTGTTTAACTGTTTCCCCGCATTTGCTTCTCACTGTTCCTCGTTAAGGCTTGCACGGCCTAAAGGAAACGTGATATTATAAATGTTGCCGCGCGCCCGTAGCTCAGCAGGATAGAGCGACAGTTTCCTAAACTGCAGGTCGTACGTTCGAATCGTATCGGGCGCGCCATTTTACCAGAAGCCTTCTTGCCTTGCCTCGATCTCTGCCATCGAAGCAGGGCAATTATTTTTTCAGGATATCTCTAAATATATGCCCAAAAAGGGAGAGTACAACCTTTATGCCGGATGAAAACAGCCGCTTGTGGGAAGAACTTCTGGCTTCTGCCCGCTTCCAGGTGTGGACCGCAGAATATACCAAAGTACAGCGTTCCTGGCAGGAATTCGATCATGTTCCCACCTTTAACCGTTTTTATTTGATCCAGGAGGGTGTAGGTCTCATTCGTATCGAGGACGAGGAGTATTATCCCGTCAAGGGACAGGTGGTACTGATGCCTGCAGGCGTACGCCAAAGCTATTCCACCATCAGCGATGAAACCTACGGAAAGTACTGGTGTCATTTCACCGCGACTTTGGGAGATTTGAGATTGTTCGATATTATGGAAACTCCATATATTCTCACTGTCGACGACGAAGAACGCTGGAAGCATTGGATCTTTCTTTTCGCCTCGCTGAAGCAATATATCCAGCGTGATACGATCGCCGCGAGCTTTCGTGTCAATTCGCTGATTATGGAGATCATGGCTTGCTTCATCGAGCAAATCGGGGAAATCAAGCTCAATCGGAGCTCTGCTGTCGTTGATAAAATCCATACCGCGATCTCTTACATGGAGCAGCGGTTTGAAGAACAGCTGACAATCGACGAATTGGCCAAGCTGGTTCATTACCATCCTAATTATTTCATCCAGGTATTTAAACAGTTCACCGGGAGTTCTCCCATTCAATATCTCAACGCCATGCGTGTCGACAAAGCCAAACAATGGCTGTCTACCACGGACATGCCTGTCTCCGAAGTGGCAGAGCGTGTAGGGATGACCTTATTTTATTTCTCCCGACTGTTTAAGGAGCATAGCGGCTTCACACCCTCCGGCTACCGCCAAATCAGCAAACAATAAGCAGGGTACGGTTCCATAACTCGTCTAAATAATAAAGAAGTGCGTTCTTGAGCTCCGGGCTCGAAGAATGCACTTTTTAAATTATTGCATGGCAATGCGCAAAATCAACTCAAAGTCCCTTCGTGGAATCCGGCAGCTCTTCTATGCCAGACATATCGCCCAATCCTTGCGGGACCAGCAGTTCCTGAAGCTGTTCCACAGGAATCGCATCTGTCGGGATTCCGTACTCGAATGTCACGTCCTTGTTGATATCCGCATACGTCATAAACATATGAGCCGCGAGCTTGGTTGTATCGGCTTCATCAATAAAATCCATGTTCATCGTCATATCCTGATACGTCAGATAATCGTCTTTGATACCGCTCGTCAACGTGAATTCATTGACCTTAAGGGATTTCTTGACCTCAGCGATCGCATCCTTCACTTCGCCTTCTTCCTTGCCTTCCAATTCCGCTTTAGCCCGCTCCAGATCTTCCTTGCTGGTCTGGAGTGTTTTCATATACGCTTCATTGTTAAGAATAAGATCGATGATCTGGGGTGCAACTTTTTCAATTACAGTGGTGATCGCTGTCTCAAAGTTTTGCGGATTAATCGAAAAGCGGACAAATTGGTCAGCTTTATAGTCCTCCGGCAGCCACTTGATATCTCCGGCTTTGGGCTCACTGAAATAGGTCTTTTCATCAAAATTATCAAGGGTTGTTTTCATCATGTCTTGACTCATTTTTTGTATGGTTGCCGCATCCGGCATGGCAGCTCCGCCCTGCTCTTCAGCGAGCTTCTTCACATCAATCTCGACAAATTTCCCGGCGATCGTTTCGGGAATGGGGAAGCCCGGGATAGTTGGCACTTTAACCCATACCTTTTCATCCGTCACGATAATCGGAATTTTCATATTGAATTTCATATCTTCACTGCCAAGCGCCATATCCAGTGTGAACTCAGCATGCTGCGGGTCCGTCTGAATGACACCATTCATATTGATCGTAGCGCCTTTAAGAAAATTAACGACTCCAGATGCCACGGCAGCATTTGTATTGTCCATTGCGGCACTGTCCGGAAGCGTAACGTTGTCAATGCCAAAGGTTCCTTTGAAGCTCATGGATTTGGCTTCCTGCATGTTGGTTAATGCCGATGTAACAGCTTCTTTAGGCGGCTTCCCCTTGCTGCAGCCTGCCACGGCAACCATCATGACAGCCAGTAAAACAATAAATCCGGTTTTGATTCTCTTCATCTCGGATTTCCCCTCCATTTTCTAACGCAACTCTCATTCTAAACCATAATTGCCAGTTCGAAAAGACTATTGTCTGTTTTTCAGACATATAAAAAAAGCCCCTGCTTCCCGGTTAATTAACCGGAAAAAAAGGGCTATAATCAATATTTACCAAATCTTTAGCTTATCAGCCTTGAGGATTGTGATGACGGGTATGATTGAGCTGTTTCACCTTCTTGGATCCAGATAATGGCTCTTGTTGATTGTGAGTTTTTGGCTTCTCCTGATGGTCATAAGGATTAGGGACCGGAGTACTGTCTGGCTTGCTCATCGCTTTGCCCTCCTTTCTTGCTGGTTTTTAGCTGCGCGGATGCTTCAAATCGGTCGGCTCATCATGATTGAGCGCATCCTGATGGCGGCGATCGTTCTTGTCCTGCTGAAGCTGCTGGGCATGATGGCTGTTAACGGGATTGATATCAAGCGCCTCTACAACGTTGCTCAAGTTTTTATCGGCGCTGCCTTTATTTTTAGTCATAGCGGTGTAGCCTCCCCTTCAGATGGCTGGCAATCGTCTATCTATGCATTCGTCAGTACATGAAGCGCCTGGGCGCATTCATGTATATGACGGGTGTAATCTTCTACAAGCTGCTGGATGATCGGCGTTCTCTCGTCAACCGAGCGGCCGTCTTTTTCCACATCGATCAATGTGACCTTGATTTCACGGCTGTCCACATAGGTCGCTTTAAAGTCAAAGCTGTACATTTGATGGCCTGCGGTATCCAACGTAATACGCAGTGTCTGTTCATCAGCCTCATCTGCCAAAACAGACACACGATCCGACTCATTCACATACTCCGGAAGCGTGCGCTGCCAGGCATCAACCAACTGCTGCTGATCCATCTGAAGCTCGTCTTGTTTACTCATCCCTTACCACCTCCATGCGGATAATATGCCGACATGGGGCGGTTTTTATGCAGTCCCTCCGGTGTAGATGCGGACACAAAGAAGAAAGCGAAACCCGCTATTTTCTTATGAAATTTGGCATATCAGCAGAGAAAGCAAAAAACGCCCGGGCAAAATGCCCGGGCGTTGGTTTCTTATAGTTGGCGGAGAGGGTGGGATTCGAACCCACGTGGACTTGCGCCCTAACGGTTTTCAAGACCGCCCCGTTATGACCGCTTCGGTACCTCTCCAGATAAGATGTGGCTTTAGGCCACAAGATATATTGTACCACAGGCCAAAATGGATATGCAACACCAATTTTGACCTGTGGCAACAGATCAGGTACGTACGCCGATTACCTCTAATCCCCCCATATAAGGACGAAGGATTTGTGGAATGATAATCGAGCCGTCAGCCTGCTGATAATTCTCCAGAATCGCGGCGACCGTTCGGCCGATAGCAAGTCCGGAGCCGTTAAGGGTATGCACAAATTCCGGCTTGCTCTTGGAATCGCGGCGAAAACGGATGTTGGCTCTGCGGGCCTGGAAGTCCTCGAAGTTGGAGCAGGAGGAAATTTCCCGGTATGTACCGCCGCTTGGCAGCCAGACCTCGATATCATAGGTCTTGGCCGACGAGAAGCCCATATCGCCCGTGCAGAGCGTCAGGACTCGATAGGGCAGTTCTAACAGCTGAAGCACAGTCTCTGCGTTTAGAGTCAGCGATTCGAGCTCCGCATGCGACTCCTCCGGCTTGCACAGCTTTACCAGCTCCACCTTGTTGAATTGATGCTGGCGGATAAGTCCGCGGGTATCGCGCCCGGCAGCGCCGGCTTCCGAACGAAAACACGCGCTGTAGGCGACAAAATTTTTGGGCAGATCATCCACTGACAAAATTTCGTCGCGGTGAATATTGGTTACCGGTACCTCCGCCGTCGGAATCAAATAATACTCGGTATTTGCAAGCTTAAAGAGATCCTCTTCGAACTTCGGCAGCTGACCGGTCCCAACCAGACTATCCCGATTTACGATGTAAGGTGGAAGCAATTCTTCATAACCATGCTTGTCACTGTGCAAATCCATCATAAAGTTTATAAGCGCACGCTCCAGACGGGCACCCAAGCCGCGGTAAAACACGAACCGCGAGCCTGTTACCTTGCCGGCTGCCTCAAAATCAAGAATACCGAGCTCCTGAGCAAGCTCCCAATGGGCTTTTGGCTCAAACTGCAGCTCCGTCACTTCACCGACCCGGCGAATCTCCACATTATCTGCCTCTGAAGAGCCAACAGGCACGCTTTCATGCGGAATATTCGGGATAGCCAGCGTCAGCTCGGCAATTTCCGCTTCGACAACACGCACTTCCTCATCGAGCACTTTAATCCGGTCCCCGACCTCGCGCATTTCCACAATAAGGGCTTCTGCGTCGCCGCCGCTTTTCTTCAGCTTGGCCACTTCCTGGGAGACGGTGTTGCGGCGGCTTTTCAACTGCTCGCTTTCCTGCAGCAGATCGCGCCACTTGGTGTCCAGAATCGGGAATTCACTGATGAGCTCGGCAGATTTCCCGCGTTTTTTGAGCGCCAGTTCAACTTTACTAAAATCATTTCTTAGCAATTTAACATCCAACACGAAAAGGTAACCCCTCTCTAATTAAACACTCGTATCTATTGGCAAAGAGACTGCGAATTCGCAGTCTCCGGCTCTTCTAACGCGCGGACTCGGCAGCCGCTTCCTTAACCATGTCCAAAAAATACGCGTGCAGACGATAATCATCCGTAAGTTCCGGGTGGTAGGAAGATACAAGCAGATGCCCTTGTCTTGCGGTTACGATCTCATCGTTATAAGTGGAAAGCACCTCAACACCTTCGCCCACTTCCTTAATAAGCGGGGCCCGGATGAAGACGGCCCTTACCGGCTCATCAATTCCGATAACGGCTAAATCCGTCTCAAAGCTTTCCCGCTGCCGTCCGAAGGCATTGCGCGCCACCGTCATATTCATCAGCTGCAAATGCGCTTCTTCTTGACCCTCTATCCGGTCGGCCAGCACAATAAGCCCTGCGCATGTACCGAAAATCGGTTTGCCGGCATCAGAGAAGCTGCGAATAGCATCCATAAAATCATACTTGCGCATCAGTTTGCCGATCGTAGTACTTTCTCCACCAGGAATAATAAGACCGTCCAGCTCGTCCAGCTGCCCGGACTGCTTGACCGCAACAGGCTCACCGCCAGCTGCCTGAATGCTTCGCATATGCTCGGCAACAGCACCCTGCAGCGCCAATACGCCAATCTTCATTCGTTATGCCTTCTTTCTTTACCGGCTAGCTGCTCTTACAGACCGCGATCCTGCATCCGCTGAGCTGGATCAAGCTTGGATATTTCAATACCTTTCATCGGAGCGCCAAGATTCTTGGACACTTCCGCGATCAGCTTGTAATCGGTGAAATGGGTTGTTGCTTCTACGATAGCACGGGCAAATTTCTCCGGATTGTCGGATTTGAAAATACCCGAGCCTACAAATACGCCATCAGCGCCCAGATGCATCATGAGTGCAGCATCGGAAGGAGTCGCAATACCGCCTGCCGCGAAGTTTACAACCGGAAGCTTGCCCGTCTCGTGAACCTCTAATAACAGATCGTAAGGCACACCCAGCACTTTAGCTTCCGCATAAAGCTCATCCTTGGCAAGATTTTGCACCTTACGGATTTGACCTGTAATAATACGCATATGGCGGACCGCCTCAACGATATTACCCGTTCCCGGCTCACCCTTGGTCCGCATCATAGCTGCACCTTCCTGAATGCGGCGCAGCGCCTCTCCCAGGTCCTTGGCGCCATTTACGAAGGGAACAGTGAAGTCGCGTTTATCGATATGGAACACTTCGTCTGCTGGCGTAAGCACTTCACTCTCGTCAATGTAGTCAGCGCCGAGTGCTTCAAGCACTCTTGCCTCTACATAATGTCCGATACGGGCTTTGGCCATAACCGGAATGGATACGACTTTCATAACTTCTTCGAGAATCGTTGGATCGGCCATGCGGGCAACGCCGCCTGCGGCGCGAATATCGGAAGGCACACGCTCAAGCGCCATAACCGCTGTAGCTCCTGCCGCTTCAGCAATTTTGGCCTGCTCGGCGCTCATAACGTCCATGATGACGCCGCCTTTTTGCATTTCCGCCATGCCTCTTTTTACACGTGATGTTCCTGTTTCCATGTTCCCGAGTCCTCCTAAAATAATGTTCTCATCCCTCGAATATCCGAGTTAGCTCTAACCATTTATTTTACATGATCCAATCAAAATCGACAACCATTTAATCCATAGTGAAATGCTTGGTATTTGCTTAAATTAGAACAAGTCCACTATCCCATTAAACAGTCCGGCAAAGAAAGTGCCGATCGCTCTGAACATCAGGCGCCACCAGCTTCCTTTATCAACATTCTCGGAAGAAATGAGGTCAACCTTCTTTTCAATGGTTTCCCCTGTATCTGCATCCTTATACGAATAGGTAGCTGTTCCGACAACCTGCCCCTGCTTGATTGGAGCTACAAGCTTATCTTCTGTCTGCAAGGTTACTTTAGGAGCGGAGATCTGCGGCGCTGCACCTTTTTTGACCAGGAACGTGATATCGTTCGCTGTCACGATAGGCGCAGTTTTCGAAACGCCTTTGTTTATTTTGACCGTTTCCGCATCTTTTACCACTGTTTTTGGAGCGACTACCGTTTTCTTTTCAAAATTGTTAAAGCCATAATCGAGCAGCTTTGCTGTCTCATAAAAACGGGCTTCCTTGGTGCTTGTTCCCATGACAACACTAATCAGGCGCAAATCGCCGCGCTTGGCTGTTCCCGTAAAGCAATAGCCGGCTGCTCCGATGTAGCCTGTCTTCATTCCGTCCAAACCTTCATAGGCAAATTTCTTAAAGGACGGCACATCCTTATTGCTGCCCAGCATCCAGTTCCAGTTGATCATGGGCTCTTTGTCGCGCTCACGAAATTTATAGGATTGAATTTTAGAATAGTCCAGGAATTCCGGGTGCTTCTGCAGAAGAAGCCTTGCGAACTTCGCCAGATCAGCTGCGGAAATCACCGTTGTGTCGAGCAGTCCTGTTGCCGTTGTAAAATGAGCGGAGTTCAGCCCCAGCGATTTTGCGGTATCATTCATTTTCTGAACAAATCCCTGCTCGGTACCGCCGCCGATATGGTCCGCCAGCGCGACCGTCGCGTCATTGGCTGAACCTACTGCCATGGCAATATATAAGTCTTTTACCGTATGCTTATCGCCTTCAGCCAAGTAGATTTGAGATCCATCCGCAGGCGTGGAAGCTGCTTCCTTCGTTACCGTTACAATATCGTCCCATTTAATACGTTTCTGCTGGATTTCTTCCAAAACGATATATTCCGACATCATCTTCGTCATACTGGCAGGGGGGCGTACTTCATCCTGCGCTACCTGATAAAGCACTTGACCGGTATCCGCATCAATAAGTATGGCCGATTGAACCTCAAGTCCAAGTGAATTCGGTGTGAATGCATCTTTTGCAGCAGCGGCGTAAGCCGACGTCGAACCTATAATCGTAGTAAAAAGCAAGCCGACTAACAATGCGGATATCGCCGATACGAGACGTACCGGTCTTTTATTCCGTTCCAACGTCTTCTCTCCCTCTTCCAGTAGATTGTCTATCTATTATTGTACCACATGGAACGCGCATGAAAAAAGAGAGGCAGGAAAATGGTGATCCCACCATCTTCCTGCCTGGGCACGAACCTACTATCTAGAATTCTATCCGATCCGTATCACGGTTTACAACAAGCGAAGCTGACAATATGATTAAATAACTCTAATGATAGATTACAGAGAATAATTTGGTGCTTCCTTAGTGATTTGAACATCATGCGGATGGCTCTCGCGCAGACCGGCATTGGTGATGCGAACGAATTGTGTATCATGCTTCAGTTCTTCGATGCTTTTCGTTCCGCAATACCCCATACCCGAACGCAAACCGCCAATCAATTGATGTACCGTATCGGCAAGCGGTCCTTTGTATGCTACGCGTCCCTCAATCCCTTCAGGCACGAGCTTGTTCTCATTCTCCTGGAAGTAACGATCCTTACTGCCTTCTTTCATTGCCCCCAATGAACCCATACCCCGGTAAACCTTAAAGCGCCGTCCCTGATAAATTTCGGACTCGCCCGGGCTTTCTTCCGTTCCGGCGAACAAACTGCCGATCATAATCGCACTTGCACCCGCAGCGATTGCTTTGGTAACATCACCGGAGTATTTGATACCGCCATCGGCGATAATCGGAATATTATATTCACGTGCCACACTGGCACAGTCATAAATAGCTGTAATTTGCGGAACCCCAATACCGGCGATAATCCGTGTTGTACAGATCGAGCCAGGTCCCATGCCCACTTTAACGACCGATGCTCCGGCTTCGATCAGATCGCGCGTACCTTCACCCGTCGCCACGTTGCCGGCTACGATAACAAGATTCTCATATTTCTCACGAATCTTTCTCACCATATCCAGCACGTTGATCTGATGTCCATGCGCTGTGTCCACAACAAGAACATCCACACCGGACTGTACAAGCGCCTCAGCGCGCTCCAGTGTGTCCTTGGCTATGCCAACGGCCGCTCCGCAGAGCAGCCTGCCTTGTGTATCCTTGGCAGCGTTGGGGAATTGGATCGCCTTTTCAATATCCTTGATCGTAATAAGTCCCTTAAGGGTATTGGTATCGTCAACCAGCGGAAGCTTCTCAATCTTATGCTTCTGGAGCAGACCTTCCGCCTGCTGCAGCGTAGTGCCTACAGGAGCGGTTACCAATTCCTCATGGGTCATCACTTCACTGATTTTCATCGAATAATCGTGAATAAAGCGCAAATCGCGATTTGTCAAAATACCAACCAGCTTCTGATTCTCATCTACAATCGGAACGCCGGATATCCGGTATTTGCCCATCAATTCCTCAGCGTCATAGACATGATGATCAGGCGTCAAGGAGAAAGGGTTCGTGATAACGCCGCTCTCGGAGCGCTTAACCCGGTCAACCTCCTCGGCCTGCTGCTGGATGGACATGTTCTTATGGATAATTCCAATACCGCCTTCACGGGCCATAGCGATCGCCAGAGCCGATTCCGTTACTGTATCCATGCCCGCACTGATCAGCGGAATATTCAACTTCACGTTGGCGCTCAGGCTGACTGAAACATCAACCTCCCGCGGCAAAATTTCCGATTTACGGGGTACAAGCAAAACGTCATCAAAGGTTAATCCTTCTTTGGCGAATTTATTTTCCCACACTGTTATGATCCTCCTTCAAATGGTTTCCGAAAGAGGGAAGAAACGGCCACCGCTGTGCAAGAAAACATTGTTAACGCAGACGAGCCGAAAAGTCATTTCATCTTACGCTCGCCTTTTCTCCTTTTCGGTGGTATGCCATGTTCCTTCCCTTAAAAATATAATTAAAGTATAGAGCTAATCGATACTTTCTTATATTTCAAAATCGGGCTTCTTATTGTGAATGAATTGATTCGACTCACTTATATTATTGCAATATTAGCAGAGGGGTTAGGGGCTGTCAAGGATTCGCGATGCCCTCTTAATACTCCAATCATGAACGATAATCATATTTACAATTGGAGCTCCAAAGCAGGAATTCTTTTACACCTTGCTCATTCGCAGCCTGAATTTGTTTATTGATCTGATGCGCCCCATAACGCTGATGCGGGTGTACCCAGGTGGCTGTAAAGCCCTGGAGCCAAGGGCGGATTTGTGCAGCCTGTTTTTTGGGGGTGGCATTCAACGCTTTATTGCGCCGCATCGCATCCGCCATGGCCTTGCGAATAACCTTATAGGGCTGAAGATCAGGACTGTTTATTCCATACATTCCCTGCGAATAATGGGAAGGGTACGTCATGGGTGAGATAACATCGACAACGCTCGCTATAGCCGGCCATGACTGTCCAATCCCCATATCATCCCTGGATGATGTTACCAAGCCGAATACATCCGCCGAAATGCGTACTCCCGCAGAGTGAAGACGATCTTTGGCCTGCTGCAAAAATAACTGAATAACCTCAGCCTTGCTGCTGCCATTTATACCCGCATACCGCACTTCCGTGTCCACTTTTGCCCCATTATCCGGGAAACGGACATAATCAAACTGGATCTCGTCAAATCCGAGGCTGGCCGCCTCCTCTGCTATCGCGATGTTATAAGAACGGGGTTCCGGTTGATAAGGGTCGATCCATGCCTTTCCTTGATGATCAAGCCAAACACCACCGTTTTTCTTTTGAAAAGCCAACTCTGGTTTCTTCCGAACATATAACGGATCATTGAACACGACAATACGGCCGATGCAGTAAATATTCCTGGATTTCAGCCTGCTGATTAAAGCATGAATATCCTTGATGGCTGGATGAGAGGCCGCTCCCATTGTACGTACTTCCGGAATATTGGAACGATACGTTAGTTCGCCATAGTCATTTTTCACATCGATAACCATGGCATTCAGATTCGTCGTATCTATTAGGTGAATGAGGCGGTCCATGTGCTTCCGGCTGCCTGCGACCCATCCGGAGACATATATCCCTCTGACGGGTTCGCTTGGCTTTCTAATCTGCTCTTCATGATCAGCATTCAATACAGTGGGGAGAGAAGCAGGTTCTTTTCGTTGGGATTGAAAGTGAGTAGATAATGAACGGCTGGATGATTGTTCCATTGTTTGTTGTGCTTGGTTCTTTTCCGATATTTCAGCCGATGACTTGCCGCTTCGATGATTGGCGCTGCATCCTGTACATCCTGATATCATCAGACCTGATAGCACCAAGACCAAGCATCGTTTAATCCATATAGTCATAATGATAATAAATACCCCCCATCATCCTCAATCATTGCTCTTATATGTAGTATGAGCATACCGATACATGGAGTTGTAAAGGAGTTATAGCCAGAAGTGGGGATCACTGGAGGGCGAGGAACAAACCGGGTGAGATACCACTCAGGGAAGATAGCAGTAAACAACAAAAAACCGACCACAGAACTGCGGTCGGCTTCTCGTGCTTGGCAACGTCCTACTCTCCCAGGACCCTGCGGTCCAAGTACCATCGGCGCTGAAGGGCTTAACGGTCGTGTTCGGGATGGGTACGCGTGGTTCCCCTTCGCCATTGCTACCAAACGGGATGGCTCGGCTATGGACCGATCATCATAAGGGTGGTTACACCCTGAAAACTGGATA
>NZ_JBHRUP010000001.1:3955000-4027500 GCF_042647105.1 Paenibacillus sepulcri
GCAGGTTGCCTACGTGTTACTCACCCGTCCGCCGCTAACCCCGTTGAAAGCAAGCTTTCAACGAAATCCGCTCGACTTGCATGTATTAGGCACGCCGCCAGCGTTCGTCCTGAGCCAGGATCAAACTCTCCATAAAAGAGATCCGAAGATCTCGTAACTTACAGATAAGCTAAAAACAGCTCATTCTTTAAAACCTGTTTGACAGGTCGCTCATTGTTCAGTTTTCAAAGAACAAATGCTTCTTCAGTTAGGCACTATGTAACTTGGCCCTCTTTAGTAAGCTTATGTCGGCTGCCTCAGCGGCGACTTGATTAATATATCATAGGCCTATATCTAAATGCAACACTTATTTTCATTTTTTTATTCACGTTAATCATTACCAAGTATCTATACCTAATGGCTCCGATTATGTCTGCTTGAATAACAATCAATTTGCGCCGTTTAGTGCCCCCTTATTACTCATAGGAAGTGACGTCTAACTACATCATTAGAAGATAGAACGGGTCCCCAGTTAAAGAAACAATTGTGAATACTCATGCTTCCCCAAAAACATAAAAACCGCTGTGGACTATGAAAGCTCTCAGCGGTTCATGTCAATATGAAAGCAATGCCGGCAGATGCATTAGCGCATCTGAGGGAACAACAGGACATCGCGGATGGACGGAGCATCCGTCAACAGCATCACTAACCGGTCAATCCCGATCCCCAGCCCGCCAGTCGGCGGCATGCCGTACTCCAACGCACGTATGAAATCATCGTCCATTTCATGCGCCTCATCGTTGCCCTGCTCACGCTCAACCAGTTGAGATTCAAAACGTTGACGTTGATCGATAGGGTCGTTCAGCTCTGTAAAGGCATTTGCGTGCTCGCGTGCAACGATAAACAGCTCAAAACGGTCCGTGAACCGCGGATCGCTGCTGCTTTTCTTAGCCAACGGAGAAATCGCCACCGGATGTCCGGTAACGAAGGTCGGCTGAATGAGCGTATGCTCCACAAATTCTTCAAAGAATGCATTGAGGATATGACCGAATGTCATATGCGGCTCGACTTTTACTTTATGGTTCCTTGCGTGGTCATGTGCCTCTTCGTCTGTCATTTCAACGGCGAAATCGACGCCTGTCGCTTCTTTGACCAGTTCAACCATGGACACACGCCGCCATGATGGCGTCAAATCCACTTCCTGCCCCTGGTAGGTAATCTTGGTTGTACCCAGAACTTCTTGTGCGATATGGGCAATAAGGGATTCCGTTAAAGCCATGATGTCTTTGTAGTCAGCATACGCCTCGTACAGCTCAATCATTGTAAATTCCGGATTATGGCGTGTTGACATCCCCTCGTTGCGGTAAACACGGCCAATTTCATAGACCTTCTCCATACCGCCGACAATAAGACGCTTCAGATGAAGTTCAATGGCAATTCGCATGTATAACTGCATATCGAGTGTATTGTGATGGGTAATGAAGGGACGCGCGGAGGCTCCTCCTGCTATGGAATGAAGGGTTGGCGTTTCTACTTCCAAATAATCACGGGAATCCAGGTAACGGCGCATCGATTGAATAATACGCGAGCGGGCAATAAATGTCTGCTGCACCTCAGGATTGACGATCAGATCGACATACCGCTGACGGTAACGCAGTTCGACATCTTTCAGACCATGAAATTTCTCGGGAAGGGGCAGCAGAGATTTGGATAATACGGTGATCTCTTTTGCTTTGACCGATACCTCTCCTGTGTTGGTCTTGAACACAACGCCGCGAACTCCGATAATATCTCCGATATCCAGCAAATTGAATGCTTCGTATTCCGCTTCATTAACGGTATCCTTGCGGGCATAAATTTGAATTTTTCCGCTTAAATCCTGAATATGCGCAAATGCGGCTTTACCCATGCCACGCTTTTGCATGATTCGTCCCGCCACACTGACTTCAACAGCTTGTCCTTCCAGATCCTCTTTGCTCACTTCGTTGTAAGTCTCAACAATTCCCATGGCACGGTGAGTTCTCTCGTATTTACCGCCGAACGGATCAATGCCAAGTCCCCGTAATTCATCCAGCTTGTCTCTGCGAATCTGCAGGAGCTCGCTTAATTCCTGCTCTTCCGTTTGATGCTCCACTACCATTCATCTCCTTGTTCATTTCCAAGCAGCTCATCTTGGCGTTTGCCCCAAATATCAAGAACAAACAAGCTAAGCCCCAAACGGGGCTGGGCATGCTACTTCTCTTATTGGAAAAACACCAAACTCACTAAACTTGTGAAAAAAGCTTCCAGTCGGAAGCTTTTCCAAAAGGTGCCCGGTTACTTTTTGATATCAACGATTTTATATTGAATAACGCCGGCTGGCACGTTCACTTCAACAACAGTCCCTTTATTTTTGCCGAGAATGGCCTTCCCGACCGGACTTTCATTGGATATTTTGTTTTGCAGCGGATCCGCTTCAGCTGTACCCACGATCGTATACTCCATCGTATCGCCGAACTCCATATCCTCAACCGTTACAATTGAACCGATGCTTACCGAATCAATGTTAATGTCGTCATTATTGATAATGCGCGCATTGCGCAGCATCTTCTCCAGCGTAATGACGCGGCCTTCGATAAAGGCCTGCTCGTTCTTCGCGTCTTCGTACTCGGAGTTCTCGCTGATATCGCCATAACCGATAGCCACTTTAATCCGTTCGGCTACCTCACGGCGCTTGACAGATTTTAACGTCTCCAGTTCTTCCTCGAGCTTCTTCAGTCCGTCCTGAGTCAAAATGATCTCTTTATCGCTCATGCTACTGATTCTCCTGTCGAGTGACTTTTTTTCATACCCTGTATGAATTCACCGTTTACTTAATATATTACGCATCATCCCCTTGATGACAGCGTATGGAAGCATGTTGCCCTACTTACTTAATCTGGTTGATTTTCATCGCGCGAAACTGATTATTGAGAAATTATATTTCAAATTTGCCCCGAATGTCAACGAAAGCCAGTTACCGGATATGAACATTTAAAGTCCCACCCATCAACAAAGCTTCCAACAAGAGGAAAAATACAGCCGCTGCTTATATTTTATAGCCGAAGGCCAGTGTAACAAGCGTAGAAGGTCTGGCCTTAAATCTGCTATTGGTAGACAACTTCACCTGAAGCATGCTGAGAAAGACTTGGCAGCTCGCCCTCCGCACCCAACGATTCAATGTAGTTCCCCAAAATCTGAGCCATTACGTCTCTGCTCGTCTCTTCCATAATGACATCCTTGACTCGTGCGGCGCCGGGAAGTCCCTTCAGGTACCAAGCCAAATGCTTGCGCATCTCGCGCACTGCAACCGACTCACCTTTGAGATTCACCAAACGGTCCATATGAACGATGGCTATCTCCATTTTCTCACGCGGACTTGGATCCGGGAGCAGTTCTCCCTCTGTCAAATAATGAATGGTCCGGTAGAGCATCCATGGGTTGCCGAGTGCGCCGCGGCCGATCATCACGCCGTCACATCCCGTATGGTCCAGCATACGCTTCGCATCTTCCGGTGAAAATACGTCTCCGTTTCCAATAACGGGAATGCTTACCGCCTCTTTAACATCCCTTATAATATCCCAATCCGCTTTGCCGGTATACAATTGCTCCCTTGTTCGTCCATGAACGCTTACCGCCTTGCCGCCAGCCCGCTCAACAGCCTGGGCATTCTGCACGGCATAAATATGCTCGCTGTCCCAGCCGATCCGCATTTTCACGGTAACCGGCTTGTCTACAGCATCCACTACAGACGAAACCATTTCATAGATTTTGTTCGGATCAAGCAGCCAGCGTGCTCCTGCGTCGCATTTTGTAACTTTGGGAACCGGACAGCCCATGTTAATGTCGATAATATCGGCATTGGTCTGTTTGTCGACAATTTTCGCTGCTTCCACAAGCGATTCCCGGTCTCCTCCAAAGATTTGCAAGCTAAGAGGCTTCTCCCGCTCGTCGACAAACAACATATCCAGCGTACGCTTGTTGCCGTGAACAATCGCTTTGTCACTGACCATTTCGGCACACACCAGGCCGCAGCCGAACTCTTTGGCAATCAGTCGGAAAGCCGGATTGCACACGCCGGCCATCGGCGCCAGTACAACCTTGTTCTTCATTTCAATATGACCGATTTTGAGCATGATGCTGCTCACTCCCTTCTGATTTATATTTAGAAGTTCGGCTTAGTGCCGCACTTCAAATGTGCTGCTCCATTACCGGCTGTTGTCAGCCGTCAATTCATTGTAAGAGATTCCCAGGGTCTCGGAAATACGCTCCAGCAGCTTGGGATCGGGCTTGCGTGTACCCCTCTCCAGTGAACCCAGGACAGCAACCGATACTTCGAGCCGCTCCGCAAGCTCCTGTTGTGTAAATCCCTTCAGCTTTCGGAAAGCGCGGACGCGCTGTGCCAATTGATCGTATTCCATAACGTGATGCCTTCCCCTCCATCCTCTAACGCCCGTGATGCCGTTTGATCTGCCTGCTCCTTCAGCGGATGATGGCTGCTCAGCACATCGCTCAGCGGAACCAACACAAAAGCGCGTTCCATCATTCTTGGATGGGGCAGGGTCAGTTCATCCTCCGACATTTGAACATCGTCCATCAGCAATAAATCAAGATCGATCGTGCGCGGACCAAAACGGATATCGCGCGTTCTGCCCAACTGGTTCTCAATATCCAGCATCGTGCGTAATAGTTCCAGCGGCTCCAGCGTCGTACAAACAGATGCCGCCATGTTCAGAAAAGCCGGTTGGTCGGTATAGCCTACCGGTGCCGTCTCATATATACCGGATATACGCTTGACCTGAATGCCAGGATGACTATCAAGCAGGTGAAGCGCCTGGCGGAGCAGCTGCTCGCGATCTCCAATGTTGGAGCCCAGCGCCAGATAAGCTTGAGAAGTCTTGTTCAGATCAGCGCTTGCTGCATTATTATTCAGCGGGTGCTTGTTGTTCATAGTCATCCCGCTTTCTACAGAGTTCGACAGTAACACCATCAAAATGAATATCAAACGGCGGATGAGGCTTGATCACGCGGACCGTCACTTCATTTACACTAGTATAAGCGTCGAGAAGCCTCGATGCAATGTGACCGGCTAAAGCTTCAATTAATTTGAAAGGCGGTCCTTCTACAATAAATTTCACCAGCGCATGGGTCTCTGCATAATTCACCGTATGGGCCAGATCATCGGTTTTTTCCGCTTGCGTGAGGTCGAGTTTCAGCTCCACGTCGACGATATACTGCTGTCCCAGCTTGTTCTCTTCAGGAATTACGCCATGATAACCAAAGAAGCGCATTCCATTCAATATCATTCGGTCCATCCGTTTCTCCTCCTGTAGTTAAGTCTTATATATAATTGCGTCAGCCATCAAAGCATTGCGCTTCATATCCTGCACATCATGAACACGCACAATCTGGCAGCCCTTCGCAATACCGATTGTGATTGTAGCCGCAGTTCCCATCACGAGCTGATCGGTTGGCAGCTTCAGTGTATGCGAGATAAAACGTTTGCGCGATGTGCCCAAAAGGACAGGATAGCCCAAAGCGGCCAGCTTTTCCAGATTGCCCATCAATAACAAATTCTCCTCATATCCTTTGGCAAAACCAATTCCCGGGTCCAGCCAAATATTACTCTGCCGTATACCCGCTGCAGTCCCAATTGAAATACTTTCCTGAAGATCGGCGATAACATCCTGCACAAGATCGGTATAATCCATTTGATGGCGGTTATGACTCAGTATAACAGGACAACCAAACTCGGCTGCTACTTCAGCCATACGCGGATCGCCTTTTAGTCCCCATATATCGTTAATGATAGCTGCGCCTGCCATCAGGGCCTGGCGCGCAGTTTCTGCTTTATACGTGTCTATCGAAATGGGGATCTGCGGCAGCGCTTCACGCACAGCACGGATAATCGGAATTACCCGCTCCAGCTCCTCAGCAAGGGATACCGGCGTATTTCCCGGGCGCGTTGACTCGCCGCCGATATCAATAATATCCGCTTCCTCCTCCGCCATCGCCGTAGCATGCTTGACCGCAGCCTTTACGGTATGGAAGTTGCCGCCATCCGAGAAGGAATCCGGCGTTGTATTCAGAATTCCCATAATCAGCGTTCGTGAGCCCAGATGCAGCTTGTTACCGTCATTCAAATCATAAGTACGAAAATATGGCCAGCTGACATCCGTATTGAATTCCTTCTGCTGCATCGTAACCTCCCTTTCAATTCCGTCATATCTGTGAGCTTGCGGTCTCCTGTCGGTAGGCTGCAAGCAGCAGCTTATAGAGCGGTCCCGCACCGGCATGGTTAACGGTATGAACAAGACCCTGCTGATCGCGCAGTCTTGTGACCGGTACCAGCTCTTGTATGGAATTGGTCACCCACACTTCATCCGCTTCAATAAGCCGTTCCCAGCCAAATAGGCCCTCTACCACTTCGTATCCCGCTGCCCTAGCCAGCTCCATTACCCGCTGCCTCGTAATGCCGGGCAATATGCCTGTCGCAACGGACGGAGTATAGATCACCTGCCGCTTGGCAAAAAACAGATTGCTGACAATTCCCTCTGCCATCCAGCCTTCGCTTGTCAGCATCAGCCCTTCCGTTCCTGGTGACGCTCCCAGAGACAGCAATTCGCGCTTGGCGATGATGTTATTCATATAATGCAGCGACTTCAAACGGACATCACCCTCCGGCGTATTGCGCCTGGTCTGCAGCAGCGCAAGCTCCCGGCCCTGTTCATATAACCGTTCATCCACCGCTGGCAATGCCTTCACAAGCAGTAATGCGTCAGGCTTTGTATAATCCTCCAGAGGAAGACCCAGCTCGCCCGCGCCTGCCGTTACGGTCAGCCGCACATATGCTTCCTCCAGCCCGTTAGCGCGCATCAGTTCACGGAGCCAGGACCGAACAGTATCCGCGTCTGCCTGGTACCGGATGCCCAGCGAACGGCAGCCATCGGTCAGCCTGTCCAGATGACGCTCCAGTAAAAAAGGACTACCCTTGTAGGTGCGGAATGTCTCGAACAGGCCCATCCCATACAAAAAACCGTGATCATAGACCGAGATCACGGCTTCCTCCGCTGGCTTAACCGCTCCGTTCCAGCCTATATTCATCTCGCTGCCCCTGTACGCATGCTTAAGAAATTGCGAAGCAAAGCAAGACCGTTCTCGGTAATAATGGATTCCGGATGGAACTGGACACCTTCAATCGGGTACTCCTTATGGCGCAAGCCCATGATTTCGCCTTCCGCTGTTTGGGCGCTAATCTCCAGACAATCCGGCAGCGTCTCCCGCTTTACAATAAGGGAATGGTAACGAGTAGCTGTGAAAGGGGATGGTACACCTGTAAAAATCGACTTGCCGTCATGCAGGATCGGCGATGTTTTGCCATGCATCAATTTCTCGGCACGCACCACATCGCCGCCAAAGGCTTGTCCAATAGCCTGATGACCCAAGCAGACGCCGAATATGGGAATTTCGCCCTTGAACTGGTCGATCAGCGCCAGTGAGATCCCGGCTTCATTGGGGCTGCAGGGACCTGGTGAAATCAGGATGTGATCCGGGGCAAGCGCCGCGATACCGTCCAGATCGATCTCATCATTCCTCTTCACGACGATATTCTCGCCCAATTCTCCCAAATATTGAACCAAATTATACGTGAACGAATCGTAATTATCGATAACCAAAATCATTTGCATTACCCCCTTATAAGTTGCGCCGCCCAAAGCTCACTGTATTGAATGGCCTTCCAGAGCGCTTTGGCTTTGTTCAATGACTCGTAGTATTCCCGCTCCGGGTCGGAATCAATAACAATTCCCGCTCCGGCTTGAATATGGACCATCCGGTCCTTCATCGTCATCGTTCTTATTATTATATTAAATTCCATATCTCCATTATAGTCAATCCAACCAAGTGATCCCGTATAGGGGCCTCTTCTTACGGGCTCAAGCTCTTCAATGATTTCCATTGTGCGGATCTTGGGGGCGCCGGTGATCGTCCCGCCCGGAAAAGTCGCAGCAATGACATCGTAGGCATCTTTCCCTGCAGCGAGCTTTCCCTCAACCTGCGAAACCAGATGCATCACATGGCTGTACCGCTCAATACCCATGAGTTCTTTCACTTGAACAGAACCATAGGCGGAAATTCGCCCTAAATCATTGCGCTCCAGATCGACGAGCATAATATGCTCCGCCCGTTCCTTCTCGCTGATCATCAATTCTTCAGCCATAGCCTGATCGTCGTCTTCGGTATGCCCGCGCCTGCGCGTTCCGGCAATCGGCCGCGTAACCAGCTTTCCGCTGCTCAGCTCCACCAGCAGCTCGGGTGATGCCGAAACCAGTTGAAAATCCGGACAGCGCAGCATACCCATATATGGAGAGGGATTGAATAAACGGAGCCATTCATATAATTCCTCAGGCGATGCCGTTGTTTCTCGGCTCTGCCGCAGCGAGAGGTTCACCTGAAAAACATCCCCTTGAGAAATATAAGAACGAATGCGCTCTACCGCTTCCATATAGGCAGCCTTGGAAAAGGGCGACGTTCTCCCTCCAATGGCCTCAACATCAATATGAAGGGACTCCTTATCCATCAGCTCCAGGCGGCTTTGGCGCAATCTGGCAGCCTCGGACCCGGAACCCGCCGCTGCTGAATTTCCTGATGCGGGCTTGCCGGATGTTTCCTGGCCGTCCTGGATATTCTCCCCATGATTCAGGCCAGTTGACGCTTCAGTCATCATCCCGTTCCACGTCACCGTCATTGCTTCCGCCCGGGCAGAGGCGCCCTCATACAGCTCTCCAAGCTGTTCAGAGGATTCCTCCCCTGTAATCGGCGTATGAATGGCGCAGTAAAGTTTCTTCTCCACATGATCCACAATCCACAGCTCATCGATCCGAAGAAACAAATAATCAGGCAAACCCAGGTCATCCGACGCCAATGTGGGAAGCTTCTCGATGGAACGGATAACATCGTAGCTCCAGTAACCGACACACCCGCCTGTCCATTTCGGTGCATCCTTCATACGAGGCGCTTTGAAGCCGCTCATCCAGTTGCGGACCGTTTCCAGCGGCCGCCCGTTATAGGTGGTCTGTTGTCCGTTCCTGAAGTCAGTTGCCTCTGCCCTGTTGTCTTTGCCGCGGATAATAGATGTGGGCTGAAGACCCAGATAGGTGAACCTTCCATCCTTGCCGCTCTCCAGTACAAAGGAATAAGGAGACGCCGCTTCCCAGGCCCTCTCCCATGAAAGGGGTTTGTCTATGTCATGAGGCAGCGCCCGCTGGACCAGCAGCGGGAGCGTTGTATATTGTTGTTCCTTCCAATCCTGCCACTGGGAAAAGGTCGTCAGCTTCATAGGCTGTCCTCCGCTCATCATTTTGCATCAATCCGGTCTTTCATTTGGAAGCTAGTATACCTAATCAGCGGCCAAAAGAAAAGAAAAATTGGACCCCCATTTGTGATGGAGATCCAATCGATACCGGCACTATAGCGGGCCAGTGCCACGTTAAGCCGTATTAGTTTTCGAAATTGAACAGCGGTGTGGACAGGTAGCGTTCGCCATTGGAAGGTACAACAGCGATAACACGTTTGCCTTCGCCCAGTTCTTTGGCCACTTTCAATGCGGCGAAAATCGCTGCACCGGAAGAAATTCCACAGAGAATCCCTTCTTCTTTGGCAGCGCGGCGCGCCGTTTCGAAGGACTCTTCATTGCCAACGGTGATGACTTCATCATAGATATCGCGGTTCAAGATTTCAGGAATGAAATTGGCGCCGATACCTTGAATTTTGTGTGGGCCGGGATTACCGCCGGAAAGCAGCGGTGACGCCTCAGGCTCAACGGCATAAATTTTAATATTAGGGAAATTTTGCTTCAACACTTCACCAGCACCTGTGATCGTTCCACCTGTACCGATACCCGCAACGAAAGCATCCAGCTTACCGTCAAACGAGTTAATCGCTTCAACGATCTCAGGACCTGTGGTTTCGCGGTGAATCTTCACGTTCGCCTGGTTCTTGAACTGCTGCGGCAGGAAGTAGGAAGGATTCTCCTTCTGAAGCTCTTCGGCTTTGCGCACCGAACCGTTCATGCCCTCAGATCCTGGCGTCAGAATAATCTCTGCACCGTAAGCGCGAAGCAGGTTGCGGCGCTCAAGGCTCATCGTTTCAGGCATAACAAGAATTGCTTTATAGCCTTTGGCGGCTGCTACAAGCGCAAGACCAATACCGGTGTTGCCGCTTGTCGGCTCAATAATCGTATCGCCCGGCTTAATTAAGCCCTGCTGCTCCGCTACTTCTATCATGCTGATGGCAATACGGTCCTTAACGCTCGCTCCCGGATTTTGATATTCAAGCTTCACGTAGATTTCTGCACTGCCTTCAGGCACCAGGCGGTTCAAACGCACCAGAGGCGTGTCACCAATAAGATCGGTTATATTTTGTACAATTCTAGCCATGATAAGTGCTCCTCCTTATTCCGACTAATTCAGTTGGTTTTACCTACATCTTATCAGTCAAAACTACCCATTGTCAAGCGTTGCTTTTTGTCCAATTTGGGAAATCAGACATTCTCTGCCTGCTATTCATGAACATGCACTTATGGCATGATTTTGGCGTTGTATTTGACCAGAAGCTCGTCCTCAACCTGATCCAGGGGATCTGCCTTGGAAAGCTCAAGCTGTCTTCGCGCGTTATCCCGCTGCGTCTGCTCATCCAGCTGCTCTGTCGTATGCTTTTCCGTCAGTTGAATGACCGCCTGCCCTTTTTCGACCGCAATCGGCCCGGTGATCTCCCCAACCTCAAGCTTGGCGGCTTCATCCAGAACCCCGCTGTCCATAAACGGATCGTCCTCATCAATCAGACCCAGGTCTCCACCGCTATCCGAAGTGTCCGTGTCAATGGAATAGGTCTTCGCCATCAGCGCAAAATCCTCCCCATCTGACAACCGGTCCAGCAAGTCCTGCGCATCCTTCTTGTTCTCCGTCACTATCCAGGAAAGCCGGTATTGCGTGTGCGGGGCAAACTGATCCTTGTTCTCTTCCAAAAAAGCTTCAATTTCTTCATCGCTCACCGCAATGGTTCGTGTGGCGATTTTCTCAAGCAGCAGCCGGTATTCTGTGTCGGTCTTAATGGCCTCCGGCGTCAAGCCAAGCTGCTCCTTCATTGACTCGTAATACTGATCTTCACTCTCATAACCTGCCATCATGCTCTGTATTTCATTCTCAAGCTCCGAGTTTGAAACTTTCAAATCATACGTTTTCGCTTCCTGACGGATTGCAGCTCTGACCATCAAGGTGTGCAGTACCGTGTCGCCATATTGGCTCTGCAGTTGATCGGCAAGCTCAGAAGAAGCGATCTGTTCCTCCCCCACAGTTGCTGCAACATGATCCATAACAGAAGGCGGATCCTGATTGACGTCATCTGATTCATCACTGGGCAAAGGGGCATGGTCTCCTGGTGAGAGCACCCGAGTGATGACCACTGCGGCCAAAATGATCATACATACGGCTTGAAGCAGCACCACGCTCTTCAAAACCTGATCTTTCTTCATTATCGCCTCGGCCTTTCGATTATTGAATCGGTTTCGGCTTCGCCAGGTCAAGCAGCGTTTCCAGCTGCGGCCTCTCAAACACGTAGGTCTCATTGCAGAAATGACAGATGATTTCCGCTCTTCCATCTTCTTCAATCAGCTGTTGCAGCTCGTGCTCGCCCATGCTGATAAGGGTACGTTCCACTCTTTCGTGGGAGCATTTGCAAGCAAACACAAGGTCAAGCGTATCCAAAATCTGAATATCGTCACCCACTACCCAGCGAAGCAGCCCTTCAGGAGTCTCACCTTGATCCAGCAGAGCCGAAATCGGCGGCAGCGCAGTGACAGCCTGCTCCAGCTTGGCGATTTCTTCCTCTGTAACACCAGGCATCAATTGCACAATGAACCCGCCTGCATTCATCACCTGACCGTACTCATCCACCAGAACACTCAAACCAACAACCGAAGGCGTTTGCTCCGATGTGGCGAAATAATAGGTGAAATCCTCTGCAAGCTCGCCCGATACAATCGGAGTACTGCCGCGGTATGGCTCTTTAAGCCCCAAATCCTTGATGATATGGATGTGGCCCTCACGCCCTACAGCACCCGCAACATCCAGCTTGCCAAGAGCGTTGCTCGGCAGCTGCGTCTCGGGATTATCCACATAACCGCGGACCTCTCCAAGGGCATTCGCATCAATAACAATTTGCCCGATTGGACCGTCACCCTTCACCTGGATGGTCAGCTTTTCCTCTCCCTTGAGCATAGCTCCCATGATAGCGCCAGCCGTTGCGGTCCGTCCAAGGGCCGCTGTTGCTGTGGGAAGCGTTCCGTGCCGCCTGCGCAGCTCATTGACCAAATTCGTGGTGCTTGCGGCAAATACGCGAAGCTTCCCGCCCCATGCCGTACCCCGCACCAAGAAATCCTTCATTTGTTCTGCCTCCACTATTTCTCCCCCTCCTTATATCCGCATATGCGGCGAGCTTTAACGGCTATTCCTTGTGCTGTTAGTGCTCCTGATTTCGTTCATAAATGATACGCAGTCCCTCCAACGTCAGCAGCGGATCGACTTCCTCAATCGTTTCCGATTCGGATGAGATCAGCTCCGCCAATCCTCCTGTAGCAATGACGCGCGGATTCACATTAAATTCCGTTCGAATACGCCGGACAATACCGTCCACCTGACCGGCATAGCCGAAAATAATCCCTGCCTGCATCGATGTAATCGGATTGCGGCCAATAACGCTCTTCGGCTTAACCAGCTCAATGCGCGGCAGCTTCGCCGCCCGCTGGTACAAAGCCTCCGTTGAAATGCCGATGCCCGGCACAATGGCCCCGCCCAGATAATCGCCCGCGGCGTCGATATAATCGAAAGTCGTTGCCGTTCCAAAATCAACGATGATCAGGGGAGAGCCATATTTCTCAATACCGCCTACCGCATTGACAATACGGTCGGCGCCAACCTCGCGCGGGTTCTCATACCGGATATTCAGTCCCGTCTTCACACCCGGACCTACAATATGCGGCATCTTGCGCAAGTATTTGGCGCAAAGCTGCTCAAGCGTTCGCATAAGCGGAGGGACAACCGAGGAAATAATGACGCCTTCCATTTGCTCCAGCTTGAATCCGGCGAATTGGAAGAGATTATGAATCATTATACCGTACTCATCCACGGTTGCCGAACGGTTGGTGCTCAGGCGCCAATGCTGCACCAGCTTCTTTTCGTTAAAGACACCAAGTACAATATTGGTATTCCCTACATCAATGACTAGAATCACGCCTGCGGTCCTCCTTTTTTCCCGTTTAGATCAAGACTGATATCAAGCGATTGAAACGAGTAAGTTAGACCGCCGACGGAAATCACATCGACGCCGCATTCAGCGATGGCTCTCACAGTGCTAAGGTTGACGCCTCCTGAGGCTTCTATTATAACATGCGGTGAGTGCGTTTTGATCCGCAGCCGCGCTTCCTTCATCAGGTCATAGGACATATTGTCGAGCATAATGATATCGGCTCCGCAGGCGAGCGCTTCTTCCACCTGCGCAAGCGACTCGGTTTCCACTTCGATTTTCATCGTGTGCGGGATCTGTCGACGGGCTGCACTTACGGCAGCGGTAATACCGCCGGAGCCTTTAATATGATTATCCTTAATCATGACTGCATCATAGAGACCAAAGCGGTGATTGGAGCCGCCTCCGATTCGAACCGCGTATTTCTCCAGCAAACGATGACCCGGCGTTGTCTTGCGGGTATCCGTAAGACGAACCGGGAGCCCGTCCAGCGCTTCAATAAAGGAGCTTGTCTTTGTTGCGATGCCCGACAGCCGCTGCAGCAGGTTGAGCGCCAGACGCTCTCCGGTCAGCAGACTGTGCGTATTGCCTTCCACCTCGGCAATCACAGTCCCCTTCTGCACCTTGTCCCCATCAGCGGCAAGCGCATGAAAGGTCAGCGACGGGTCCACAACATGAAATACAAGCTGGGCTATTGGCATACCGGCCAATATACCGTTTTCCTTCACATGAATAACAGCTCTGGACTGGCTGCCTGCGGGAATCGTTGACCAACTGGACACATCTCCCGCACCGACGTCCTCATCGAGCCATGCGCGAATCTGCTCCCGCAGGGCGTGTTCTGTCCCACCAACGGCAAAAAGTCCCGCCTTCGCATCATACATCTTCGATCCGCTCCTCGGTCAAGCCATGCTCGCGATGCAGCACCATATGTTTGCGCCAAAACAGATCGTCACGTTCCGGAAAATCCTCGCGTGAGTGTGCGCCGCGGCTTTCTTCCCGTACCAGAGCAGCCTCAGCGGTCAGCATGGCACAGGTGAGCAAATTGGCAAATTCAAATTCTTCACGTTTGGTCAATACAGCCTGAAAAATCGGCAGCTGCCTGCGCAGCTCCTCCAGCCCTTTATCCAGACCTTTGCCGTCGCGCCGCAATCCCGCATACCGGACCATAATTTTCTGCAGCTTCAGCCGTTTTTCCACTACGGCCTGCATCGATGTTCCGCTTCGCGGAATGGCAGGGGTTTCTATGGTCAGTCCCGGTTTCAACGGCTCCAGACTGTTAATCCGCTCCACAATACGCCGGCCGAATACGATGGCTTCCGACAAGGAGTTGCTGGCTAAACGATTTGCTCCATGTACACCGGTTGACGAGCATTCGCCGCAGGCGAACAGACGGCCGATATTGGTCTCCCCGTTCAGATCCGTCTTGACGCCCCCCATCATATAATGCGCCGCAGGAGCGACTGGAATCCAGTCGGTTGTCAAATCCAGCCCAAAACTCAAACAAAACTCATAAATATTAGGAAAGCGATGTTTCACCATATCCGGCGACTCATGGGTGACATCAATATAAACGAACGTCGATTTGGTTTCCTCCATCTCGGTGACGATCGCACGGGCAACCACGTCCCGGGGAGCAAGCTCAAGCTGCTCATGATATTTCTCCATAAACCGTTCGCCTCTAATATTGCGAAGGATACCGCCTTCTCCGCGTACTGCTTCCGAAATGAGGAATCGCGGTGCTCCCGGGTAGCAGAGTGATGTGGGATGGAATTGAACGAATTCCATATCTTGAATGTTAGCTCCCGCCCGGTAAGCCATCGCAATCCCGTCGCCGGTCGCTACATCCGGATTTGTTGTGTACCGGTACAGCTGACCCGTCCCGCCTGAGCAGAGAATCGTTGCTTTACCGCGCACAAATACCCTTCCGCCCTCCGGTTTCTGAACAACCGCTCCAATGCATTGACCGTCATCAATAATCAGATCAATGACAAAATGATCGTCCCAAACCTCGATACGCGGGTTCTCAATCGCTTTCAGCGAGAGGGCGCGAACAATTTCAAAGCCGGTCGCATCCCCATTGGCATGCAGAATACGCCGCTGGCTGTGAGCGCCTTCTTTGGTAAGCGCAAATTCACCGTTCTCCTGATCGAACTTCGTGCCCATCCGCACCAGATCCTGAACACCCTTCGTTCCTTCATGAACCAGCACATCAACTGCCGCATGGGAACAGAGTCCCGCACCTGCGATGAGCGTATCCTGCCTGTGATATTCCGGAGAATCATCCTCCGATATGACGGCAGCAATGCCGCCTTGGGCATATCGTGTGTTGCTGTCCAGAAGAGACTTCTTCGTTATCATCAGCACATCATTATCGCTGCTGGACTTAATAGCGGTAAAAAGGCCGGCAATGCCGGCCCCGATGACGATAACATCCTTGTCGATAACAGGAAGATCTGCGAGCGATACATCTACTAAATATCGTGGGATCATCGTAATAGATTTTCCTCTCTAAAGTTCATTCCTTATTTCACCAGCAGCATGCGCTCCAGTGATAGTCGTGCCTGATCGGCAATATGGTCGGGAACATATATTTGCGGCTGCATGGTTTCAAGGCTTTTTACAAGCTTCTTGAGGTTGTTCACTTTCATATTCGGGCAAACCAGGTACTTGGAAGCAAAATGGAAGGTTTTGTCCGGGCTGTCCAAACGCAATTGGTAACCGGTGCCATCCTCCGTGCCTACAATAAATTCTTTGTTGTCCGACTCTTTGCAGTATTTCAGGATCGCCGTCGTGCTTCCTACAAAATCGCCAAGTTGAACGACTTCCGGGCGGCATTCCGGATGAACGACAAATTGCGCATTCGGATACTTGGCTTTCATCTCTTCTACATCTTTGACGGTCAGCATATCGTGGGTGTTGCAGTAGCCTTCCCAAATGATCATTTTTTTGTCTGTGTGCTGCTGAACATAATGACCGAGGTTCTTGTCCGGCACCCAGATGATCTCATCTGAATCCACCGAGTTCACCACACGCACAGCGTTGGCCGAGGTACAGCAAATATCCGTTTCCGCTTTGATCTCAGCAGAGGAGTTAATATAAGTCACGACTTTCGCATTGGGATGCTGCGCCTTCAGCTTGCGCAGACCATCCACATTGACCATATCGGCCATTGGGCAACCGGCACGTTCATCAGGAATAATGACCGTCTTGTTTGGAGCCAAAATCTTGGCGCTTTCCCCCATAAAATGGACGCCGCAGAAAACAATAACATCTGCGTCGGTCTGAGCAGCCTTCTGTGCGAGCAGGAACGAGTCCCCGCGGAAGTCAGCCACCTCCTGTATTTCGTCACGCTGATAATAATGCGCCAATATAATAGCGTTGCGTTCTTTCTTAAGCTGCATTAAACGTTCCCGCAGCTCGCGGTTTTGTTCCGCTTTGCGCTCGAGAGCCAATGCTTCCATAGTCTTAAGTCTCCTCTTTTCACTGACTTTGTGAACAGATGCACAAACCCCTACATGACTTATAGATGTTCAATCTGCCGCACAATCATGACAAAGCGTTTTCGATTGTTTAACATTTAATTTACACAGTGTGCTTCCTGCTGTCAACCGACAAAAGGGACCGTTTTGAGCCATCTGCGAAGACAATGCGCTTCATTGAACACATAGGGGCTGCAAATCTTATCCACCCTTCTACAGAGGCTTGTTTTCAAGAAGAAACGGCTGCATCAACTTTGGTACGGCAAAGTAAATTTTTTACACAATATTTTTGAAAAAAATCATTTGTCATCCTTACCGAGTCAAAAAAGGCTGCCCGCGCAGTTGTCTGCTTGCGAACAGCCTTCGATGGCTTTGATCTGGTCTTTATTTGGGTCCGTTGTCGTTGCCGCTATCCGGATCGTCCGGAGGCGACAGATCTTCTGTTTCCTTGGATTGAATGCGAACCTTCACACCACCGATGTTATCAATGATTGGCTCCCCGTGAGGTTCTTCAGAGGTGCCTTCGGATGGAGTTCCTGTACCTGTTCCATCGATCGAGCCCGTCTCGATCAGACGCTTGATTTGATCAAGCTCCAGCGTTTCCACTTCCAGCAGAGTTGATGCAATGAGATGCATCTCTTTGCTTTTCTCCGTAAGCAGCGCTTTGGCACGATCGTAGCAGGATTGAATAAAGCTCTGCATTTCCTGGTCAATTTCATAGGCGATGGCATCGGAATAATTCTGTTCATGTCCGATATCACGACCCAGGAATACCTGACCCTGCGAGCTGCCGAACTGCATCGGTCCGAGCTTGTCGCTCATCCCGTATTCCATAATCATGGCACGAACAATGCTGGTCGCTTGTTTGAAGTCACTGTAAGCGCCTGTGCCGATTTCGCCAATGAACAGCTCTTCGGCAACACGTCCTCCAAGGAGTCCCGTCACTTTATCGAGCAGCTCCTTCTTGGTTGACAGCATGCGGTCGCCTTCCTTAGGAAGCATGATAACATAACCGCCTGCTTTACCGCGTGGGATGATGGTAACTTTATGCACCACATCCGCATGCTCCAGGAAGTAACCAGCAATGGTATGCCCGGCTTCGTGATAAGCAACTATCCGTTTCTCGCGGTCACTGATGACGCGGCTGCGTTTCTCAGTTCCGACCAGTACGCGGTCAATCGCTTCGTCCACCTCAGTCATCGCAATATCCTTCTTGTTGCGTCTGGCCGCAAGAAGCGCCGCTTCATTGAGCAGGTTCTCCAAATCCGCGCCTGTAAAGCCTGTTGTCCGCTTCGCGATGATGTCAAGCTTCACATCCTTGGTCAGCGGTTTATTGCGTGAATGTACTTTGAGCACCGCTTCACGTCCTTTAACATCCGGACGGTCAACGGTAATTTGACGGTCAAACCGGCCTGGACGAAGAAGCGCCGGGTCAAGAATATCCGGACGGTTGGTAGCCGCCACGATGATGATGCCTTCATTGGCGCCGAATCCATCCATCTCAACGAGCAATTGGTTGAGCGTTTGCTCACGCTCGTCATGCCCGCCGCCAAGACCCGCACCACGCTGACGCCCTACGGCGTCAATTTCATCGATGAAGATGATACAAGGCGCGTTTTTCTTCGCATTTTCAAACAGGTCACGCACACGCGACGCACCGACACCGACGAACATTTCGACGAAATCGGAACCCGATATACTGAAGAACGGTACGCCGGCTTCCCCTGCAACGGCACGGGCCAGCAACGTTTTACCTGTACCCGGAGGTCCTACAAGGAGAACCCCTTTAGGAATACGCGCTCCGACCGCTGCGAATTTACGGGGATCCTTCAGGAATTCCACAACTTCCACAAGCTCCTGCTTCTCTTCGTCCGCGCCTGCCACGTCCTCGAACGTGACGCGCTTCTTCTCTTCGTTATATAAGCGCGCTTTGCTTTTGCCAAAGTTCATCACTTTGCCGCCGCCGCCCTGCGCTTGATTGATAAGGAAGAAGAACAAGATGAAAATAATCACGAATGGGATGATCGATGTTAAGAACGTCAGCCAGATGCTAGGGCCTTCGGTTGGTTTGACATCGATTTCGAATCCATTCTTGGCCTGTGCGTCATAAATTTCCTTGACTGCAAATTCCTCTACATTGGAGTGGGCATAAAATTGGTCCGACTCCGCGCCAGCTGGTTTTGTCTTATATTTACCTGTAACCAAATAGGAATAGCCGTCAAATTGAAGATCGACGCTGGCGACATTGTTATCGTTCAACGCTTGTCTCAATTGGTCGTATCGAATTTCGACGGTGGTATCGTTCTGGCTGCTGATAAATTGGAATATCCCGACAGTCACCAAAAAAATAATCAAATAAAATCCAGTGTTCCGGATGATCCGATTCATCCCCTACCTCCTCTCAAGACGTTCCAAATATTTTACCACAGCATGATTTCCGTCACAAACCAGAGTAGGTCGTGGGAGGGACATGATTGCTGGTGAATCGTACCACTTCGAGCCGCTTCCTGACAACAGGGTCAATCCACAAGCTTTACTTCTCATATATTTCCGGCTTGAGAATGCCGATAAGCGGCAGATTACGGTATTTCTCCGCATAATCAAGCCCGTAGCCGACCACGAATGCATCCGGCAGGACAAAGCCTTTATAATCAGCCTCCAGTTCCACCTTGCGGCCGGTCGGCTTGTCAAAAAGCGCAACGAGTGTGACTGATTTGGCATTGCGCCTTTCCAGTACATCGATTAAATAGCTGAGTGTCAATCCGCTGTCAATGATATCTTCAACGATCACAATGTCGCGTCCCTGAACGGGTGAATCGAGATCCTTGATGATTTTGACAACGCCGGAGGTTTTGGTGGACTGTCCATAGCTGGAAACCGCCATAAAGTCGATTTCGAGCGGAATATCAATCGTTTTGACCAAATCAGACATAAAGATAAATGCACCTTTCAAAACGCAAATGACAAGTGGATTGCGTCCTTCGAACTCCCGGCTGATGATAGCTCCGAGCTCACTTACTTTCTGCTGAATCTGGTCGGCGTCATACAATACTTCTTGAATGTCATTCAGCAATGCCGGGACCTCCTACTTTTTCACCTATACTTATGAATGGATCAGTGCAACTTATTCAAGACCCTACCATTCGTCTCTAAAATTCACCCTGATGCGCAGGATCCGCTTGGTTTGCCCTGTAACCTGCGCAAACCGCGAACGTCTTACGCCCGGGATCCAGAGGATGCAATCTTCGGCATCGACAAGCAGCGGCAGCTTATTGCGCTGCGAAGGTGCGATTCGGTCGTCAACGAACATATCTTGTACTTTTTTGGTGCCGTTTAAACCAAGCACCTGCATTCGGTCTCCCGGGCGCCGGTTGCGGACTGTCAACGGCCAATGAATCAGGTCGGCATCGAACCATGATTCCCGCCGGTCAACGGGCTTATCTTCGCCTGGAGGAAGCATCATATCCAGCCTGAGCTGAGCATGCGCAAGAGGCATTTCCAGCAGCTCCATGCTTTCCGTGACCATATAAGAGTATTCGGCCTCTGCTTGTTTGCCGCCCGACGTCCAATCTGCCCGGATAAAATGCAAGCTCTCGTATTCGCGTACGAACTTCACGCCACTTCCCGCATCATAGCTCCAGGTCGTCGATGCACGGTCCGAGACCGCTTGTCGAATAGTCTCAACGCTGTCGAATGAGATGGTCGCAGTTTCCATTCCAACATGGTTTAATATTAGTTTAATCAATCTCCTTTGTAAAGCGACATGCAACTCTAGCAGCGCTTTGCGGGTCATTTGGCATCCTTCACGGCCTATCATGATGCAGCGTTTAAAAGCCGCTTGTGTCTCCCGTTCCATCCAGTCGTCTTCACTTGCCGCAAGTTCGGAAAGCCGAACGAGCGCATCCGATAACTGTGGATTAAATTGTGCCAAATAAGGCAGCGCATCGAGGCGGATGGCGTTGCGGACGTAGGTCCTTTTCCCGTTGCTGCTGTCTTGGCTGTACGCGAGTCCCCATTGATTGCAATAGTGGAGGATGTCTGCCTTGTATGTACGCAAAAGAGGCCGAATAAGTTCCACGTTTTTTTCGGAACGCTTGATCGGGATGCCCGCAAGGCCGCCGGGGCTCGTCCCCCGGAGAATACGCATGAGCACGGTCTCCGCCTGATCATCGGCATGATGGGCCAGCGCGATACGTGATGCGCCATGCTTGCGTGCGACCTCATGGAGAAAGGCGTACCGCCGCTTGCGTGAAGCCGCCTGTGAATTCATCTTTGTTTCTTCTATATAAGCCGGCATATCGATATAGACGGATTCACACTGCAGGCCGAGCTCGGCGGCAAATTTTTTCACCGATTGCTCCTCCTGGTCGGATTCCCCGCCGCGGAACCCATGGTTCACATGCGCGGCAATCAAGGTCAAGCCTTCCGAGGGGGCAAGCCGGTGAAGCATGTGCAGCAGAGCTGTTGAGTCAGGTCCGCCAGACACAGCCACGATGATGGTCTCTCCAGGGAGCCACAGCTGCTCGCTTGAAGCAAGCTCTGACATCTCGGCGAGCAACTCGTTCATACCTACCACCTCCATAGCGTTTGCAGCCGCGTTATCTTTCATCCCTTATACGTTAAAGACCGAGCTTTATTTACGATCCTGTCCGCAAAAGCCAATATATCGTTGTGGCGAGCACAGCCGCAGATGCAACGAACAATCCTTTGATCCAGCGGGAAACCGGAGGGGACGAGCGTCCGCCGGGCCGGTGCATCCACTGCTGCCACGCAGCCGCGGCTTCGCGGGCGTTCTTGAATTCTCCGCCCATTGCCTTGCGCAGCCAGCCGCAAAGCGGCTTGAGCACCGGATTCGCATAAGCCAGCCGCAGCAGCTCTTCGGGAACGCGGTTCTGCGGCAGCATGGAAGCAGTCAGCTGGGCCAGCCGTTTGCTTTCGTACAATTGCAGACAAAGAACAGCGAACGAAAACAGATCATACCCCGCATCCGCGCTGCGCGTTCCCGCATTCCAATAACCGCGGTCGTAGATTTCGGTGAACTGCCTGACCCCTTTGCCGAAGGCGGTAACTCCGCCATAATCGACGAGCTCGACACGGCCGTAATCAGCCACGAGCACATTCTCCACCTTCAGATCGCCAAAGGCCCAGCCCGCTTCGTGCAGCTGAGCCAGTTTGCCGAGAAGGCTGTACAGTGTCACCGGAAACCATTCCGCTCCCTGCTTCGACAAATAATCGGCCAATGTTACGCCGCGGACATAGCGCATCACATAAAACGGATATTCCTTGCCGTTAGCCGTGCGCAAGTCATCAACATCGACAAGATAGGACTCTGCCTTTGAGCTGCGCCTCTGCTCCGCGATGGACTGCAGCACATTAACCTCGGATTGCAGGTCCACTGCATCCGCGCCAATCTTGAGCGCATACCAGTTGCGCTGGCTCTCGACAAGAAAAACCTTGCCGTTGGCGCCCTCACCCAACAGCCGTTCCACGCGGTAGCTTCCCTGCTTCCATTTGCCCTTGATAATTGTTCCCCGGGACAAACTCCATTCAAACGACGTAGTCACTCATCATCCCGTCCGTTTCATCATTGTTCCTATTACCATAATCGGATTTCCGGTAAAAATCAATGACATGCAGCAAAGCGGGACCTGTAGGTGTCGTTCCGCGCATCTGCAGCCTGGGGAACAAAGACGCGGCCCCGCTGACATTGCCGGTCCAGTCCAGATCAAGCTTGCAATCCTCGCCATAGGCTGATCCCGGAAAATGAAATACAGCGATTTCGCTGCTTCCCTGACGGGCTTGAAGACTGAGCGAAAGATCGCGAATCGCATCCTCAACCGCCGCAAGCTTCGGCTTCATGCTCGCGCTTGCGTCAATAAGCAGAGCTACACGCAGCTTGCTGGTCTCGCTGAGCTCATCGATAACATGCACCACTTCGCCGCGTTTTTCCGGCGGCAGCGATTCAATCGAAGACGAGCCGAGAACCTGCTTCAGTTCACGTTGAACGGCATGCTGGATTGTCTGCACTACGGTCTTGCGCGTAAGCATCTGAACCGTTTGCGACAGCTGCCTGGTCTGTGCCAATCGGCTAAGACCTCCGCCTGCGCGCGCAATCTCCTCGATTTCAGAGGTCCCGAACTCACCCAGATCCCCTTCGTCCACTACACCCACAACATTGACCGTGACCCCCTGCGCATATGCCTGTGCAGCTGCCACAACCGGACTTATGCCTACATTCGAGCATCCATCGGTAATTAATAGAATCTGCTTCATTTCTCACAAACCTCCACAAACTTCAGAATCTACTGATAGCAAACGTTTGAGTATCTCTATCAGCGTTCCCAGTTTTAAGAGGCTTTAACCCTATGTAATCGTATGTCCTGCTTGGACATTAACCATTTTGCGCCGCTTGCGAATCGATAGAGATCGCCATAGCAAAAAAGCCCGCCCTCCGGCAGGCTTCATCATACTATAGCATTCTCTAGCTCACCGTCCTTGGACGCTCGACCTTGGACAGACCCGGCCAGCGGAAGGTTGCCCACTCGGGCTGATGCTTGTCTACTCTGGCGACGACGACTGTCATGTCGTCCATGATTTCGCCTTTATGATAACGCACGACCGTCTCCAGGAGCGAGTCGGCGATTTCCTGCGGATTGTCTGAGGCGATTTCCTGAATAACCCGCTTCATCCACAATTCTTTATTGACCGCATGGCCCGGAGCATCATAGATGCCATCGGTCATCATTATGAGGGTATCGCCCGCCATCAGCTGCACCCGGATCAAATCGACATCGATTTCCTGCAAAATGCCCACGGGCAGATTGTTTGCGGATATCGGAATGACTTCGCTGCCGCGCTTGATGAAGCTTGGCGTCGAGCCAATCTTCATGAAGGTCGTCTTTGCGGTATACATATCAATAAGGGCCACGTCCACAGTGGCGAAAATTTCCTCGGACGACCTAAGCAGCAGAACAGAATTAACCGACTTGATGGCCAGCTTCTCATCCATGCCGGACTGCAGGAGCTGCTGCAGGATGGTCAGGGCGGTGCTGCTCTCCAGCTTCGCCCGCTCCCCGTTGCCCATCCCATCGCTGATGGCCACGGCGAATTTTCCGTTACCCAGCTCCACTGTGCTGAAGCTGTCCCCGGATAACAAATCTCCTCCTTTGGCGACGCCGGCTATACCGGTCTCCACCTCGAACGCTTTGGCCGTGCCGAACACAACCAGCGCCGGTTCGCCGCTCTTCTCGGGATAGCGCTCCGAGATCACGGCGATCGGCTCACCCAGAATATCCGAAAGCAGCGGGGCGATGATCTTGCGGCATTCATCATAGCCCCTGGCAAAGGTATGGTAAACTTCAATTTCGACATTCCCCTCCTCCAAATTAACGACATCAATGCCATGTATGGATAAACCGAGCCCTTCCAGCGCTTCTCGGATCTGTTCTTCCTGTAAATGCAGTTGTTGGCCTTCCCGCTTGATCTCATGCGCCAGATCTTCCATGATCTGCGACACACCGGATAGCTGCTCGGCGACGAGCTGCCTTGAGTCGCTGAGCTGCTTTCTCCACATTTGATCATGCTTGTACATTTCATATTGCTGCTGCATAACACTCAGTACCTGTGGCGAACGTATACAATGATTGCTCCATTCCTTAGGTATATCCTTGGGTCCGACCTTCCTCCCTTCTTCAACAGCCGTCATCATTCCCGTCATTACCCTGTACGTATCATAGAATCTCCCCTCCCAGCATAATTCCTTGCGGTGACAGGAAGCGCATGTTTTCTCCGCAGCCGCATTCATAAAGTGGCCGACAGTCTCCTCACGCTTCACACTCTCATCAACAAGGTTGACCTGTCCGAAGCTTCGCGACAGTTGCTTGAACACTTCCGAGAACTGCGTGACGCGCTGAGCCGTCACATCGCGCACCCGCCTGGCATATTCATGCTGTGATTTGACATGCTCCTGTGTCCCCGGCACATATTTGGCAATGGTGCGCATAATGGAACGGGGCGTAACCAGAAACAATGCGGCAGCGATGACCGATTCCCAGGTGGAGGCTAACACATCCTGCTGATTGCCTATATAAATAGAGAGAATACATGATCCGAGCAGCATGCCGAAGGCGACTGCCATTCTCCCGCCCTCCCGCAGCAGCCCCGCGAGCAGTCCCGCAAAAGCGAGCAAACTCATCTGCACGATGGCATTCAAGTCCGCGAGACTCAAAATCAATCCGGCTATCACGCCCACGGATGCGCCAAGCGGCGCCCCGCCTACCAGGGCAAAGAGCAGCAGCATGTAACGGGACATCATATGTTCAACAGACAGACCGTATACCGCCCAGCCGACGGCACCTGTCATCACGGAAGCAAGCAGTATCATCAGACATATAATTTCTTCGTTCTTCAGCGATGAGGTCTTCCTCGTCATCGTCAGAACAGGTATGGCTTGTACAAACACCAGCGTCAGCACAAAGGCCAGCGCAGCCTCTACTCCCACCATCATCAGCTGATACCAGCCAAGCGTATCGACAATGACGACGCTGAACAGCCTTACAATAAGGGTGGAGATGAAGACAAGGAGCGGGGCGTAGGATAATTCCGCCCGTTCGTAAGCTTCAAGCCCTCTCATCAACAGATAGACAACAGCCAGCTCCATGGCAATCCACATCGGTTCCGGGGAAATGGCGAAGCAGCTGCCAAGAACAATGGAAAACCCTACTGAGAGATAAGAATCCCTTCTTAGAAAATAAACAACCGTGAAGTAAGCAACCGCAAAGGGGGTAAGCGACTCAAGAATAACCGCGCGACCGAGAAGAAAACCAACGACCATCAGAACAAATGCCCATTTCTTCGAGGAGATCATCGCTCCCAGCCTGCGTATAAAGGAACCATTCACTCCCTTTTGAATCGCCGTCTGTATAATGCTCGTCCGTTTAACATTTGGAAACAACACGACATTTTGCTTGTCTCTCATTTCAAGGACACCACCCATTCCCGATTTGTGTGTTCTCAGTATAGGAGCATGTCCATATAAAAGTTTGTCATAAAGCGTTGTCACTCTCAAAGTTTTTTCCGACAAAAATGCGTGAATTGGAAACGACGCGCGCGCTGAGCGCGGTTGCACGGATTACGCGGCATTGGACGTGCAGCACGCGCCGCCGGCGACCCACCGTTCAACAAAAAACATTGTCTGACGGGAAGCCTCAATCAGTGAAACGCCGTCCGAACCTGTCGGGAATAGATGAGAAGAAGGGAAAAGTTTTTTTGAAAAAGAGGCATATTCTTCAAATTCGCGGATTTAAACCGGAAGAATTGGGGTAATCGGGTGATGAATCGGCAATGGCAGAACCGCCTTCATAGCTTGACGCAGTTTCTGGGATCGAAAATATCAGAAAAGATTACATATGTGACAAACTTCTGGCGCAATATGCGTAAAAAGGGCTGCACCCATTACAATCTCTGAAAAGCCAAAAAAGGCAGAACCTGTAAAGGTTCTGCCTGCAAAGAGTCATATACAATTAAACGCGCTTCGCTCCGCGTCCGCCGCGTTTGGATTCCGTATTCTTCTTGATTGAAGAAATGCGTTCCTCGCTATCCTTAAGAAAGCGCGATACTTTATCCTCGAAGGTTGGTTTGCCAAAGGAAGGTTTACCGCCTGCTGCTTTATTGAAAGGACGTCCGCCGCCGCCGCCTCCGCCGCCTCCAGTACGATTGAAGCCGCCTCCGCCTCCGCCGCCAGGACGACTAAAACCGCCTCCGCCGCCTGCGCTTCCGCCACCACCTGTACGGTTGAATCCTCCGCCAGGGCTGGCACTGCGTTCGCGTTGAGGTGGAACAGAACCCTCAGGACGGTCGATTGCCTGTTTTATCGAAAGTCCGATTTTCCCGTCTTTATCTACATTAATGACCTTAACTGTTACAACATCTTCCAGTTTAAGATGGTCTTTAACATCCTTGACGTAATTATCGGCAATCTCTGAGATGTGAACGAGTCCCGTGACACCTCCCGACAAATCGACGAATGCCCCGAAATGCGTAATACCTGTCACTTTGCCCTCTAACTTGGCGCCCACTTCAATTGCCATAGGTAAAAATGTTCCTCCCTAACCGTTATGTGAAGCTGTTAGCTTCTGATGGCATTTTACAACCAACAATAAATGCTGCTACTAAGGTGATTATAACCGAACGAGAGGTGCAAGGCAACAGACGTGTACCCGATTTCAGGCCGAATCAATCCTCAATGACCTGTATCTGCTGCTCGCCTTTTTTTACCATACCCTGTTCTTTCGTAGCCAATTGACCAATGTATTCTTTATCATTCAGTTTGGCGACTTCTTGCTTGAGATCATTGATCTGAGTGTTCGCCGTATCGATCATCTGCTTTGTCTCGGCGAGCTTGAGCTCGGACTGACCTTGCCGCTCCAACTGGGATATAAACGTATAGGATGCCCAGCCCAAGAATAAAGCAATGACGATAAACCATAGTTTCAGCCGACGTTTCGTTCCTGCGTATGAAGGTGTAGGAGTACTCCCGGTAGCCGTCATCATCAATTCTTTGACCTCCACTCATAACATTATCTATTCATCACTGTCCTTCTTCTTCCAGTTTGTCAATCGCTGCCAAACCCTTGCCGCCTTGCCGGACGCGGACTTCCAGCGTTCAGCAACCCGCCACCTGGCCATAAGCGGAACCCACCAGCCAACCACCCATCGCGAGACCGGTTTGGTAATCGGGCTCATCATCCAGCGAACCAGAATCCAGAGTGGACGGGTTAATTGTATCACAATTTTCAAGAGGAACAAAGCAAGCGCAATCAAAAAGGAAATAATCAGCTTGCATAGCCGGTAGAGCAGCTGTAAAGGACGTACGACAATATATATAAACATCTTGACTATGATTTGAATCAGAGTACGGACGGCACGGATAAAAAAATGTACGAGCTTCACCACTATTTTGCTGAAAAGCCAGTAATAGCTGGCGATTCCGAGCAGGAGCCCGAGAAAGACATATGCCCGCACCTCGCCCTCATTGCTTGCCGAGAGGACCTGGAAAACAATAATCGTCGCGGCAATCCAATATAGCAAATCAAGCACCGGAACCCATAATCGTCCGATCCGCAGCTCGTCCGACACAACACGGTACCCGTCAAAAACAATGCCCATTCCAATCCCGGACAGCAGCATCGTCGCCATCGTCCACCACTGTACGCTGAGACTCACTTAAATATCTTCCCGAACAAGCTTTTGGATTTGGCTGCGGTATTCCCGTCCAGATAAGTCAGCGAATGGACGAGCCCCTCAATGGCAACAAGACCCTGCTCCAGGCTCAGATGCTTCATATGTAGGTTCTGCCCGCGAATGGCCAGGAAGCCAAGCTCCGTTTCCAGCAGAAACTCTTCAACATCGAAGCTTTCCACATTCATGACACCCGTAATTTCGAGTATTTTACGATTAAGCATTTTGATTTCCTGACGTTTTTGCCCTTTTCCTTGATCAATCATCGCCTCGTCCCCTCCTTTAAGACTAGCCTATGGGGGTGGGACAGGTTTTAGAACAATTCATCCTTCTACCGTTCTGCCGGAAAAAGGAAAAGCTGCATGCCGGTACGGGAGCCGCAGCAGATAAAGGCGTATTCGCTTGCTTCTAAAAAAAATAGACGGCCCCACCGAATACCCCGGTTAAGGCCGTCATTTCCTTTATTGCCATTCCATTTTGTTCTCGACTTGGCGCGATTCTTCCTTTAACAAAGTGTATAAGCCGCTCGCCTCGTCCTTCCTGGTCGTCTCCGCAAGCCGCTCAATGCGCACGGTGACAACTTTCTGGCCGAATTGAATCATGAGCTCGTCGCCGGCTTTGACGGTGCTGCTCGCTTTGGCTTCCCGGCCGTTGATCCAGACGCGCCCTTGATCGGACACATCCTTGGCGACAGTGCGCCGCTTGATCAGCCGGGAGACTTTGAGAAACTTGTCAAGACGCATGAACTACTTGATAGCTTCTTTTAATTTATTGCCGGCTTTGAATGCAGGAACTTTGGATTCCGCGATAGTGATGGGATTGCCCGTTTGCGGGTTGCGGCCCGTACGGCCAGAGCGCTTGCGGGTTTCGAATGTGCCGAAACCGATCAATTGCACTTTCTCGCCGCCTGCCAGCGCATCGGTTACTTCTCCCATAAAACCATTGAGAACCGACTCGACATCACGCTTGGTAAGCCCGCTTTTAGCTGCAATGCTGTTGATAAGATCTGTTTTGTTCATGAACATAGCCTCCTAAATTTTTAATTATCATAGCAGATAGTCACTATACTTCCACTTTGAGTTTACTTGCCCGCTTGTACCTATTCTGCTTGATTCTAAATAAATCCTGCCCATTTGTAAATTTTTTTTGCAATTTCTGGCGACTGGAGACGAATTTCCGATGAACCTTTAGCCGGGTTGGAAGAACGGCCCTCTCATCTTCAGCAGTCTATCAGCTTCAAGCCTTCCCTAGGATAAGCGGGCATCCTTATTCTGTCCCCGGGCTTATCGCAAGGAAGAGCATCCGGCGTCAATCGCGCTTTCAGGGGAGCAGCTTGGCTTCCTCCCAATACCGGTCCATCTCTATTAAATCAGTTTGGTCAAAGGTTCGTCCACTTATACGAAGCTGCTCTTCAATATATGAAAATCGTTTCTTGAACTTCCGGTTCGTCCGGGCAAGCGCTTCTTCGGGATCAGCATGGATGAACCGGGAAGCATTCACCACGGCAAACAACAGATCGCCCAGCTCATCGGCCTGCTCTTCCGGATTCCCGGCTGCTATGGCCTCCCGCAGCTCACCCAGTTCCTCTTCGATCTTGCCGAGCACCGGCTGAATATCATCCCAGTCAAAGCCGACCTTGGCCGCTTTCTTCTGAAGCTTATAAGCCTTCATAAGCCCGGGCAAATCCGGTGGAATCCCGTCCAGCTGCGACAGTTCCCCGGGATTTATGCCTTTGCGCCGTTTCTCCTCCGCTTTCATCTGCTCCCAATTCTGCAGGGCTTCCCCGGAATCATTGGCAACCTGGTCGCCAAAAACATGCGGATGGCGAAACAGCAGCTTCTCATTGAGGGACTCGATGACATCGTAGACGGAGAAGGAGCCAACCTCCTCTTCCATCTGGCTGTGCAGCATAACCTGAAGGATCACATCGCCGAATTCCTCGCGCATTCCGTCCGGATCGTCCGCATCCAGCGCTTCGATCGCTTCGTAGGTTTCCTCGATGAAGTTTTTGCGGATGGATGTATGCGTCTGCTCCCGGTCCCAAGGGCAGCCTTCATGGCTGCGGAGGATCCCCACAATCTCGTGCAGCCTTTCAAAGGATCGGTTGCGCAGCTTGTCATCGGTGGAGCGCGGCACATAGACAAGGGACAAATTCCCAAATCCCGGAGTCCGGTCCAGCTCATAGAGCGGGATCGTCAATATCTGTTCTTCGCCCGCGATTCCGAGCGCGTGGCCGACAATGACGGGATAGTCGTCGGGCAGCTGCTCCATCAAGCTTAATTTCACATCCGAAGCCGTAAATTCATCATAGACCTGACCGATCAGAGTGTGCAGCTCCGGCCGCAGCTGTGACGGTTTTAGTTCCGCTGCATCCAGCAGCACGAAGCCTTCGATGGGATCGAAGCCAAGCCGGGTGAAGGCCTGATCGAGGAAGCTCTCTCCGCCCAGAATAACCAGCTCGATCCCCTCTTGAGGACAGCGTTCGCGCAGCAGCTGCACAGTACGTTCCGCTACCATCGGGTGCCCGGGAACGGCGTAAATCAGCTCAGACGCGGCTGGCAGCGATTTGGCCTGCCCGATCAGCGCCTCCGTAATAGCGGCATAGACATCAGGGAAGGAATCAAGCTGTTCATACAGGCTGTCAAACGACGTATAGGTTAAATCATTGTCGCCGAAGATCTTCATCATGGGATGCTTCTCCGTCCGTACAAAGCGGCGCTCCGTCTTCTGGAGCCTGCGCCAGACGCCGAGCGTCAGCTGGTCGGCATCGCCAGACCCCAGCCCGACAACGGTAATGGTTGGTTGCATGAATGAACCCTCCTTTGCTTAATAAGTGGTAGGCAGGTAGGTCTTTTCTTGTAAGGCTGCCAAGCGCGCATGAGCTGCTCTTGGAGAGCTGATGGCGTACGTGCCTTGGGGGCTGTACGCGAGTGGGGCAGATCAAGGCCGATATCATGTACGGCAAGCCGGATGGTACGTGCTTGGCGGGCTATACCCGAGTAAGGCTGATCAAGACCGAGTTCATGTATGGCAAGCCGGATGGTACGTGCCTGGCGGGCTATACCCGAGTGAGGCTGATCAAGGCCGAGTTCATGTATGGCAAGCCGGATGGTACGTGCCTGGCGGGCTATACATGAGTGAGGCTGATCAAGGCCGAGTTCATGTATGGCAAGCCGGATGGTACGTGCCTGGCGGGCTATACATGAGGCATTCTGCCTCATGTTACTCGGCCGGAGGAAGCAGCCGCCAGCGGATCAGGCGGGCGGCCAGACTTGGGCCGCCCGGCAGTGCGCGCAGCTCGGCCGCGGTTATGCCGCCGAAGCGGAGCGCGGCGGCGGCGAACAGCGCGCCGCCGATGGCTGTGCCGCCGAGCGCCAGCACGGCGGCGGCCGCTCTGGGCGGCAGCGCCAGCCCGAGCAGCGGCGCTCCGCAGCGCTCGGCCAGGACCAGCGCCGCGGCCATTACCGCGAGCGCAAGCAGGGTGCCCGCGGCACGGCGAGCGGGCACTCCCGCGCCCGTGGCGCGGCGGACGGCGTCCGCGCTCAGCAGGGCGGCCGCCATGAGCGCGGCGATGCCCGCGCAGGCAGCGCCGGCGATGCCAAGCGCCGGCACGAGCAGAGCATTGAGCGCCGCCTTGAGCACGGCGGCCGCCAGCATGAACAGCGCAGGGGCGCGGGCGCTCCCCAGCCCCTGCAGCGCGGCTGCCGCGATCGCGGCGACCGTGCCCGCGAGCGCTGTGCAGCCCACAAGGGCAAAGGTACGCGTGCCGGCGGCGTCCGCGTACAGCATGACATTGATGGGCTCGGCCAGCAGCACGAGCCCGACCGCCGCCGCGCCGCCCACCGCCCACGCGGCGCGCATCACCAGGGCCGACTGCCGTTTCACGCCGGCCAGGTCGCCCTGAAGCCGCGCAGTCGCTAGCGCCGGAACAAGCGCGGCGCCCATCGCGCCTGCCACCATCACGACCAGCTGCACAAGCGGCTGCCCACGGCTGTACAGGCCGAACTGCGCCATAGCCGCCGCCGGGTCTGCGCCCGCAGCGCCCAATAGGCGCGGCACCGTGAACGCATCGACTACGCTGAGCGCGGGAACAGCCAGTGCGCCGAGTGTAACAGGTACGGCAAGTCCGGCGAGTCTGCGCATCAGCGGCATTATTACACCGCTATTCGGAGGCTTAAGTGCCTGCCCGGAAGGTGCCATTCCACCGCTAACAGGACTCGTAATCGCAGCTTCAGGACGGTTAATTGCCCGGTCACGCAGCCAATACCCGGCCATGACCATAAGGCCTGCGGCGTTGCCGAAAGCGGAGCCCGCCGTTGCTCCGGCAGCCAATGATCCGTCATTCCATCCCAAATGCCATCCGATGGCCAGCAGCGCAAGCATGGCGCCCACACGGATGGTCTGTTCGGACAGCTGGGAAACAGCCGAGGGCAGCATGTTGCCAAGTCCTTGATAATACCCGCGAAGCGCAGCCGTTACAGGCCCAACCCACAGCGCCAGCGAAACGGCGCGAACAGCGGATACGGTATCCGGATCGCCGATCCATCCCGCAATGTGACGCGCCCCCAGCCACATGAGCGCAAAACCGGCAGCTCCGCTGAGGCTGAGCAGCATCACGCTCGCTCTCAGCACAAGCCGCGCGCCGTCCCGGTCACCGCCGGCCATCCGCTCCGCAACAAGCAGTGATACGGCAACGGGGAAGCCCGCCGTAACCATGACAAGCAGCAGCTGATACAACGGATATACCGCATTGTAAATGCCGAATACCCGATCCCCCGCGATATTTTGCAGCGGAATCTTCTGCAGGGTTCCGAGCGCCTTGCTGATCAGCATCGCGGCTCCCATCAATGCCGCTCCCCCGAGCATCTGCGGGCCGCGGGAGCGGCGGACGCCCATTTCAGGCGGGAGACCGTCCTCCTGCCCGCCGCTGTATGTATCCCCGTCAGGGGTCAAAACCTTATCCTCATCCATCAATCCGGACCTGCCGCTGCCGGCAAGCCCGGAAGCATTGGCCTTATGTCGTTTCACTTGTTCCAAGCCCGGCACCTGCCTGTCTGTACTCCTCCCCTCATTATACCCGAAAGCATCCCGATGTGAATGGCGCTCCTTATCGGCTTCTTAACCTCCACATGAGCAGAGGCTGATTCCGGCGGCACACAACCCCAAAACAAAAAACAAGCTGCTGCCAGTGTTTTAACGTCACTGTGCAGGCAGCTTGCCCTTTATTGCTCCATTTGTTTGGCCAGGAATCCGGCGGCTGTTTCAGCCATTTTGGTTTCCATCTGCGCCATCTTGACGTTTTCATCCTTGCTGAGCAGCACAACCGTCCCAATGGGGTCTCCGCCCGCTACAATCGGCGCCGCTACAAACGAGCTGAAAGCTTCACCGATATCCTTGACTACTTCATATGAGCCGCTGCCGGTCTCAACCACCGTTTTGCGGTTCTCCATACAGGACTCCAGAATGGATCCGATTTGCTTCTCCATATATTCCTTCTTCGATGTCCCCGCTACGGCTATAATATTGTCACGATCCGTAATCAGTGTAATGTGGCTCGTGCTTTCCGAGAGGGATTCGGCGTATTCCTTGGCGAATTCACCAAGCTCCCCGATCGGGGAATATTTCTTCAAAATCACTTCCCCATCGCGGTCAACGAATATTTCAAGCGGATCGCCCTCGCGTATACGCAGCGTACGGCGGATTTCCTTAGGAATGACGACCCGGCCCAAATCGTCAATTCGACGAACAATTCCAGTTGCTTTCATGTTCTGGTTGCCCCACTTTCATTGAAGGTTTTGAATTCGACTGGATACCCGATACTTGTCTATTGCACAAGAGGAGAGAACTTGTAATAAAGGTGTTTTTCGAATCTGACCATAGTATTCATCCGCTCCCATATTCTTATGCACGTGGTAAACGATCACAGTCTTTAAAATATCCACAGGCCGGGGAACCCCTCAATAAAATGCTGACCCAGCATCAAACGACGGCCCGAAATCGAGCCGCCGCCGTACACATTATATAGCGTTTTGCTGCTTCCACAGGTGGTGAAATCAATGCTTGAGAAGCTGGGCAATTTCCCGCTTCAGAGCCAGAAATTCGGGATGCTCGCGCACTTCCGGTGATCGCCGGGCAGGAAGCTTCACCTCATAGGTCTTCAATATCCGCCCGGGTCCGGCGCCCATAACCACAATACGCTGGGACAAGAATATCGCTTCATCGATGTCATGAGTAATGAACAAAACCGTTGTTTTTTCCCTCTCCCATACCTCAAGCAGCATTTCCTGCATTTCCAGCTTCGTTTGGGCATCAAGCGCGCCGAACGGCTCATCCATCAACAGCACCTTCGGCCGGTTGGCCAAAGCTCTGGCGATTGCGACCCGCTGCTTCATCCCGCCGGAGAGCTGCTTGGGATAGGCTTTACGGAATTCCTCCAGCCGGGTCACCTTCAACCAATAGCTGCTGATCGCACGGCGGTCCATAGTTGCCACTCCCTTAAGCTTCGGACCGTATTCTATGTTCTCCTGCACGGTCAGCCATGGGAACAGGGTGTAGCCCTGGAACACCATGCCCCTGTCGGCTCCCGGACCAATCACTTCGCCGCCATCGACGGTGACTGTGCCCTCCGTCAGCTCATCGAGGCCTGCGACAATGCGCAGCAGGGTTGATTTTCCGCAGCCCGAGGGGCCAAGTATTGTCACGAATTCATTGCTTCCAACCGTCAAATCTATTCCCTTAAGCGCCTCGAACCCGCCTGTTTTTGTTTCATACACCTTCTGCAGCCCGCTTATGACAATTTCACCGATGGCCGGCACAACCGCTGGACCGCGACCAGCTGACCCGCTGCCGCCCGCTTCCTCAAGGCTGCCTTCCTTCTGCTTCCGAATCGCCGCTTCCACACTCCCACTCCTCTCCTGCTTCCAAGCTTTCCTTTAAGGATGTAGCAAAATCTTCCGTTTATGCCCATGGATATAATCTGCGGTTTAAGAAAGCAAAAATCCGGTCGCTGATCAGACCAAGCAGCCCGATAACGATAATCCCCACAAAAATCTGATCCGTATTCAGGAAACGCTGCGCCTTCATGATGGCAAAACCGAGACCGCTGTTCACCGCCACCAGCTCCGCGACGACCAGATAAGTCCACGCCCAGCCCAGAACTAGACGGAGCGTGTTCATCAGCTGCGGCTGTATAGCCGGGATCAAGACGGTTTCGATCGCTTTCCAGCGCCCCGCCCCTAAAGTGAAGGAGGCCTGCAGCAGATCATGGGAGACGCGGCGCGTGTTGTCCGCCACCATAAGCACAAGCTGGAAGAAGCAGCCGATAAAAATCAGCAGGATCTTGGCCCATTCGCCAATACCTGCCCAAACCATAATTAGCGGAATGAAAGCAACTGCCGGCATATAGCGGATAAATTCCATTGGAGGCTCGACGAATGCTTCCCCGAATTTGAAGGTTCCCGCGAAGATACCGATCGGGATCCCGATGATACAGGCGAGCACGAAGCCCGAGGTAACCCGGAACAAGCTTATGCCAATATGATGCCAGTAAGTGGCGGTCCCCAGCTGATGAATCAGCTCCAGCAGCACCTCATGCGGCTTGGGCAAAAAGACCGGATTCACCGCTTCGGTATAACTGAGCAGGGACCAGACGAGCAGCAGCAGTGCGAATGAAGCTCCTGCTGTAAACGCGAACGGCCTGCCGCCGATATCTTTGAAGATTTGCAATCTATGGGGTCTGAGTCGTTTTTTTGTCTTCATTGACTGCTCACCTCTTCGCAGTTGCTTCAATAAATTGGGAATCCAGAATAGCGTCGAAATCGTCAATGTCGTCCACCATGTCCAGGTTCTTGAGAAAATCAGCTGTTTTCTCAGCCGTGTAGCGCAGCGATGTATAGTCATCACGCTTGCCGAATGCATTAATATTGTCTTCTACGGTAAACAGCTTGATGCTGTCGAGCCCCAGCTTGAAGTCTTCCGGGGATGTTTCAGCATGCTTCGCCATCAGCTCAATCGCTTCATCCTGATGATCCTGGAAGTAGTCAAGCGCATCGAACCAGGCGTCAACTACCTTCTGAATATCCGCCGGACGGTCCTTGATCACGGAATCGCGGAAAACCAGCAAATCCGGAATCAGCCCCGGCGTATCCTTGGAGGAGAATAGAACCTTGCCCTTGCCTTCCTTGACTGCAGTCGTCTGGAACGGCTCCCACAGCACGGAAGCGTCTGTTTTTCCGGAAATAAAAGCAGGCCCCGCATCGTTGACCGTCATGTTGACGTAATTGACGTCGCTTTCCTTCAGCCCGTTCTTGTCTAATGCCGTCAGCAGCAGCAGATGGTCAACCGTACCCAGCTCGGTGGCTATTGTTTTGCCTTTCAAATCCGCAATGGAGCTAAATTCCGGCTTGCTCACGATGGCATCGCCGCCAAAGGAGTTATCATTGACAAGCACGGCTTTCAGTCCAATGCCTTTGGACACGGGAGCAAGCGTATCGCTCAGCGTCTGGCTGTTGGCGTCCACCTTGCCCGTTGCCAATGCCTGCAGCGAGTCGCTGTACACAGGGAACCATTCCAGCTTGACATTCACGTCATGCTTTTCGAAAAAGCCTTTCTCCTCCACCAAATACCAGAAGAACCAGCCCGGCCAAGGACTGAGCGCAATCGTGATCGGCTTATCCGAGCCTCCGCCCGAGGAGGATTCCTCCTTGGGTCCTCCGCACCCGGCAAGCGCGGCAATAATCGCCGCCAACATCAGAATCGTAACCGTACGTTTGATTTTGTTCATCCAACTCCAGCTCCCTCTATTTTTATATACAACAAGTGCAAATAAACGATTGTAACGATTGAAATCTTGAACCTTTTGCATGAGGCTGAAGAAGAAACGGCGCTTGCCGTCTTGTCGCAGCAAAATCCAGGGTAAAAAAAAGAAAAAGCCTTGGGATTATCTCCCAGGCTTTTGTCCTTCCGTGTTATATGGCACCATTACTCCCATCAATAGAGCAACCCCTGCCATACGCCGCCTCTTGGACCAGGCTGATTTCTTCCTCGGTTATAGCGAGAGAGATCACGGAACCCTAGACAGCTTTGTGTCCCCACCTGCCGTGGCTGGGAACCTTTATGAATTTGTCAAATTATCTAACATCTAATAGTATTCTATAAGGTATGACACTCTCTTGTCAATGTCGATGTTAGGTTTTATTACATTTAATTATACAGTTAAATAATGGCGAATGACCTCGTCATCAAGCGATTCCAGACCGCCTTCCCAGGCGATGGACCCCTTCTCCAAAATATAAAAATAATCGCCCACACTCTTCACAAACTCCAGACTTTGCTCAGCCAGCAGTATGGCCGTCCTGCCATCCGCTTTAATCAACCGGATCACATCGCGGATATCATCGACGATCGACGGTTGGATGCCTTCGCAGGGCTCATCCAGGAGCAGCATATCCGGCTCCGATGCCAACGCTCTGGCGAAAGCCAGCTGCTGCTGCTGCCCGCCGCTTAAATCTCCGCCCCTGCGGCTGTACATGGTGGGAAGCACAGGGAATTGGGCGATAGCCGCAGCGGGAATCTCCCGTTTTTTCTCCCGTGAAGCCTCCAGGCCAAGCAGCACATTCTCAAAAACCGACAGCTGCGCAAAGATCTCGCGCCCTTGCGGCACATAACCAATCCCCTGCTTCGCCCGGTCTCCCGGGGAACGTCTGGTCATATCCATCTCCTTGTAGGAGACTTTGCCCTTACGCGCCTTGAGCACCCCCATGATGCTCTTCATCAGCGTGGTCTTGCCAACCCCATTGCGCCCCAGCAGGCAAACCACCTGCCCCGGCTTCACCTTCAGCGTCACATCGCGTAGGATCACACTCTCGCCATATCCTGCTTCAAGCTGTTGAACGGCTAGCATCGGCATCCCGCCTTTTCCCCAAATACACTTCCGCCACCCGGTCATCCCGCTGCACGTCCTCCATGGAGCCTTCCTTTAGCAGCTTTCCTTCATGCATCACAGTCACTTTGCTTGCGAAATTACGGACAAACTCCATATCATGCTCCACGACAACAATCGACTGCGTCCTGCTGATCTGCTTCAGCAGCTCGCCGGTCTTCTCCGTTTCATTATCCGTCATACCCGCTACCGGTTCATCAAGCAGCAATATTTCCGGCTCCTGCAGCAGCATCATGCCGATCTCCAGCCACTGCTTCTCTCCGTGAGAGAGGCCTCCGGCCCGCCAGTCAGCCTTCGTTTCCAGACCGATCATCTCAAGCTGCGCTTCAATCCGATCATGATCCTCCATTCGCATCCTGGCCCGCATGGCGGCAAATACCCCACGCTTTTGCTTCATGGCGATTTCCAGATTCTCATAGACGGTAAGCGTCGGGAAAATCGAAGGGGTTTGAAACTTGCGCCCAATGCCAAGCTCCGCAATCTGATGTTCTTTTTTTCTCGTAATATCGATGGTTTTGCTGAACACCACTTTTCCTGCCGTCGGCTTCACTTTCCCGCAGATCACATCCAGCATTGTCGTTTTTCCCGCTCCGTTAGGCCCGATCAGAAATCGGAGCTCACCGCGCTCCAGACTCAGGTTCATGCCCTGGATTGCTTTGAAACCGTCAAAATCCACGGTCACCTCATCACACTGCAGGATGACGGACTCCATCTGCCCCTTCATGCTTCGTCCTCCTTCTTATCAACCGTTTGAATTGGCCAAACAGACCCGCTGCTCCCTTCGGCAGGAAGACCACAACGACAACGAACAGAGCACCCATAAAGAACAGCCAGATTGTCGGATATGATTCACTGAATGCGCTCTTGGCTGAATTGAGCAAAATCGCGCCCAGCGCCGCTCCATAGAGCGTGCCGCGGCCGCCTATCGCCACCCACAGCACCATCTCAATCGATGGCACAATACCCATCATCGACGGCGAAATAATGCCGACATGGAGAACGAACAGCATGCCGGCAAGCCCGGCAAGGGCCGCCGAGATGCTGAAGGCCACCATCTGGTAAAGCGCCGGGTTATAGCCGATAAACCGAACCCGGTTCTCCCCGTCCCGGATTGCCCGAAGCACCTTCCCGAAGCGGCTCTTCACCAGGAAACGGCATAGCGCGTACGCCGCGATAAGCGCCACAACGGTCACGAAGTACAGCGTCCGCTTCGTGTCCGGCGATGCCAGCGAACTGCCGAAAAGCTGGCTGTATCCGGTCACCCCGTTGGTTCCGCCCGTAAAAGCCTGCTGGCCGATGAACAGTGTAGTCGTAATGATAACAAGCGCCTGCGTCAGAATCGTAAAATAAACACCGCGAATCCGGTTGCGGAAGGTAAAATAGCCAAGTATAAGCGCGATCAGCGCAGGCAGCAGAATCCCCGCCGCCACGGCGAACCCGAAATTCCCGAAGGGCTTCCAAAACCACGGCAGCGCGGTCAAGCCGCTCCAATCCATAAAGTCCGGCAGCCTGCCGCCGCCGGCATCGAGCTTAAGATACATCGCCATGGCATATCCGCCCAGACCGAAGAACACGCCATGCCCCAGACTCAGAATTCCGGTATACCCCCAAATTAAATCCAGCCCGAGCGCAACTATGGCATAAGCCAGAAATTTGGCAAGAAGGTTAAGCCGGAAGTCGCTGAGCACAAGCGGCGCGCAGAAGAGCGCGGTTGCGCAAGCCGCATAACCCGCCAGCAGCCACCACTGCCTGGATGTCATCATTCGCCTTTGCATGCCAATCCCACCCTTTAACGTTAATCCAGCGAACGCGTCCGCATGGCGACGAGCCCCATCGGTTTCCACTGCAGAAAAGCAACGATACACAAGAAAACAAGTACTTTGCCCAGCGAAGCTGTCGTCCAGTACTCAAACAATGTATTGGACATGCCGATCCCGAATGCGCCAAATACAGTGCCCACGAGCTTGCCCACGCCGCCTAGCACAACCACCATGAATGCGTCAACGATATAGTAGGTGCCGATGGAAGGACCGATCGGACCAATCAAGGTCAGCGCACAGCCGGCAATTCCCGCAATCCCCGATCCGATGGCGAACGTCGTGGCATCCACGCGGCGCGTGGAGATGCCCACACATGCCGCCATCTCCCGATTTTGCATAACGGCTCTCATCCTGCGTCCCGAGTGGCTGCGGTAAATATACAGATACATAGCGAACAGGCATACCAGCACCAGCGCAATGATAAACAGCCGTTTGTATGGCAGTACCACATCACCCATAACCGTCATCCCGCCATTGAGCCAGGAAGGGCTGGTTACCCCGACGTTCGGAGCGCCGAATATGGTGCGTGCCAGCTGCTGCAGCATCAGACCGACACCCCAGGTCGCAAGCAAACTGTCGAGCGGCCTTCCGTACAGAAACCGGATCAACGTCATCTCCAGCACAAGGCCGAACACGAAAGCCACGGCGAAGCTGACCGGAATGGCCAGCACAAAATACCAGCCGAACGCCGATGCGGGAAAATAAGAGGTGAACATATTCTGGACGACATAGGCGGTGTAAGCCCCGATCATAATCAGTTCCCCATGCGCCATATTGATGACTTTCATAAGTCCGAATGTAATGGAAAGCCCAAGCGCGATCATCAGCAGAATCGAGCTGATACTGATTCCGTTAAACAGCTGAAGCACAATAACATCCATTATTTCACCCCTCATGCGTCAGACTTCTTGCAGTCGGCAAAGGAAGTATCCAAAGAAGCGCTGACGCTTGGCGAATACTTCCTTTGCCGCGTTTCATACGAGGTTGGTTATGACGTTTTTCGTTAATTTAACTTCCGGAGCTCAAGCTGCTCGCCCATTCATAGCCCTTGAGATAAGGGTCCGGCTTCACCGGTTCGCCGGAATTCCATACTTCCTTGAATTGCCCGTCGGACTGCACTTCTCCGATTCGAACGGTTTTGTATATATGCTGATTCTCGCCGTCGATTGTGATTTTACCCTCTGGCGCATCCCATTCAAGACCTTTGGCCGCTTCCTTGACCTTAGCCACATCCGTGGATCCTGCTTTCTCTACAGCAGCAGCCCACAGATAAACCGCATCATAACCCGCTTCAATCGGGTCTGCCGTTACGCGGTCATCGCCATATTTCTTTTTGTAGTTTTCAACGAATGTTTTATTGGCGGGCGTATCTGTCGTCTGATAGTAGTTCCAGGCCGCGAGATGGCCTTCCAGCACATCCACGCCGATGCCGCGGATTTCCTCTTCGGCGACCGAAACCGAGAGAGTCGTCATATCCTGCGCGGTAATCCCCGCATCCTTCAGCTGCTTGAAGAAGGCTACGTTGCTGTCGCCGTTGAGCGTATTGAACACGACCTCCGGCTTCGCCTCCTTGATTTTGCTGATAATCGTTGCGTAATCCGTATGACCCAGAGGTGTATATTCCTCGCCTACCAGCTCGCCGCCTTCGGCTTTCAGCTGTTCTTTAATGATTTTGTTGGCGGTACGCGGGAATACATAATCGGAGCCCAGAAGATAAAATTTCTTGCCGCGGTTCTCCAGCAGCCAGCTTACCGCCGGTACAATCTGCTGATTGGTTGTTGCTCCGGTATAAAAAATATTCGGGGAGGATTCCAAACCCTCGTATTGTACGGGATACCATAAAAGCCCGTTTAATTCTTCAAATACAGGCAGCATCGCTTTCCGGCTTGCGGATGTCCATCCGCCGAACACAGTTGCGACTTTATCCTCGGATATCAGCTTGCGCGCTTTCTCTGCGAATGTCGGCCAATCGGAAGCACCGTCTTCAACGACAGGCACAAGCTTCTTCCCTAACACGCCCCCTTTGGCATTGATCTCGTCAATGGCCATCATCTCCGAATCTTTAACCGATACTTCACTGATGGCCATGGTGCCGCTGAGCGAATGAAGGATGCCGACTTTTATTTCTCCGTTGTCACCTCCGCCGTTTCCTGCAGCATTACTTGTATTGGCTTCCCCGTTGGCAGTTGTTTCTGTGCTTCCGCCATTGTTCCCGCAGCCCGCTAATACCAGGCAGAGCGCAACCAGCATAAAAATTGTGCTTTTCCATACTTTTTCCCTCATTTTCCCACTCCCCTAACCATTTTCTCCTATAATCCGAACGATCCGCTCTCTAAACGTTTTATCGTTCGTGAATTCATTATAGATTCATGTCAGCTTTCATGTCAATATAGTTTCCATAAAAGTTTTATTCACACATAAATGGTTCCTTTTTCCTGCATTATATGATAAAAAAGTCACTTTAATGTTATGTTAATGTTATGTAAAAGAAAATGATTTTGTCGATTTCCTTCTTATACCTAACATGAAATAGGTTCGGTCAACGAAAAAAGCGTCAGGTCTCTTCCCCTTTACGAGGTGAGATCCTGACGCTTTTCGTTTTTCGATGGAAAAAGTCTATTTTACGAACACACAAACCGGTGTAGACAGCTCAATTTGGTGACCGGTGGAAAGCAGACGTCCTGAATCCTGATCAATCCGGTAGCTAATCAGACAGTCCGATAATTGATTGGCGGAAAGCAGAAATTGATCATCCGGCGTGATCGTAAAATTCCGCGGCTCCCGTCCGCCGCTCGTGGCAACATCCACGAGCTCAAGCTTGCCGTCTTCCGCGATCCGGAAAATGGCAATGCTGTCATGCCCACGGTTGGAGGCATATAAGAAACGCCCGCAGCCTTTGACCAGGATATGGGCGCAGGTGCTGTTTCCGGTAAAGGAGTCCGGAAGCGTCCCGATCGTTTGCAGCAATTCCAGACGCAAATCCTCCTGGTGGACCTGATACACCGAAACCGTGCTGTCCAGCTCGTTTACAACATACAGCTGCTGCCCGTTCGGGTGGTAAGCCATATGTCTTGGACCCGAACCGGGGACCGCCGCAGTCTGACGTACGCGCACAAGCTTCCCTACTTCCCTGTGAATCCGGTACTGCACAAGCTCATCCGTTCCCAAATCCGCGATCGTCACATATTCATTCGTCGGGTCGATTATGGAAGAGTGCGGATGCGGCGCTTCCTGGCGGTCCTCGCGCGGTCCCGTTCCTTCATGCTGCACATTATCGGCCATCGGGCCTATGGAGCCGTCCTCCTCCACGGGAAACAGGCATACATTGCCGCCGCTGTAATTGACAACCGTTATAAATTGCTCATCCCGATCCAGCGTGATATGACAAGCCGCATTACCCAGTGTCGAGCGCTCGTTCATCACAGACATGGTCCCATCAGCCGGGTCAACAGCAAGGCTAATTACTTTCCCGGGCTGATCCCCTGTCTCGCTGACCACGTACAAGCGCGTCCGTGCTGCATTCATTGTCAGATAGGAAGGATTAACCAGTCCTGTGACACCAGAGACCCTTCTCATTTCCCCGCTCTCGGTATTCAATTCAATGACAGCAATTCCTTCTGCTTCCTTGCTCGAATAGGATCCGACAACCACCTGCATTTTCCCCAAAGCCAATCCCTCCCCGATCTCCTCTTCCCACTGCGTACAACTGATACTAGGCCTTTACATTACCGGCTCCCGGCATAAAACAAGCCCGGCTTTACAGCCGAGCTTGTCCGTATAGCTGAAACGGCTGCTTCGACTTTTGGCGGCGGATCAGCTTCTTCAAGCTGCCGCAATCCTCGGGCGTTGATGGCAAAAACCGCTGCTTACTTCGTTGCAGGTTCTTCTTTTTTATCAGTCGATGTCGAATCCGGAGCGGCAGCACCATTGGCTGCTCCGTTCGTTGCGCCACCAGCCGCACCATTCGTTGCTCCGCCAGCAGCGTTAGGATCAGCTGGAGGTGCAGGCAGATCAACTTTCGTAATCAGACCCGGGAGCTCTTTGGTCATAAACGTATTGAGGATCTCGGAAGCTGCAGCCTGCTTCAGACCTTCTTTGTCCTCGGCGGACAGCTTGTCAAAAGCCGTAGGCTCACGCTTTTCCACCTTCATGACATGATAGCCGTAAGAGGATTTGACGGGATCGCCGACTTTGCCGACCTCCTGCTTGTTTGCGGCATCTTTAAATTCCGCCACCCAGACTTTTGCCTGTTGATTCTCATACAAGCCGCCAGTCTCCTTGGAGCCGGCATCGTCTGAATATTGTTTGGCCAGTGCTGTCCAGTCGCCGCCGGCATCAAGCTTCTTCTTCACTTCCTGGGCAATCTTGAGCGCGTCTTCGTCCTTGCGCGTCTCTTCGCCTGTCTCGGGGTTGACGGTTCCGACCAGAATATGACGAACCGTGATCATGTTGTAGTCGTCTTTGGTTTTATCGTATTGGGCTTGTACATCAGCATCTTTAACTTTGCTTTCCTCATCCTTCATGATAGAGGTAATCATTGTATAGAAATATTTGATATCCGCCTCGGTAAGGCCGACTTTATCCACTTTTGCCTTCACTTCCGGGGTTGCATCAATTTGCTGCTTGATTTGGGTATAGAAGTTGTTTACTTCTTCTTCCATCGCCTTGTCCTCTTTGTCCCCAAGACGGGTTTTCAGAATCTTGTATCCCACATACTCACGCAGAAATTGTTCCTGAAGCTGCGGAATGCTCAAATACATTTCCGTTTGCGGCTGTACGATGCCAAAGAAGGTCGAATATTTGGCAAACTCCGTCTCCGTTACCGTTCCGTCCTTATACGTCGCAACGGCTTTGCCTTCCCCTGCTCCGGGCGCTGTCCCCTCGGAGTCATTCTTCTTGCCGCATCCTGCTGCCAAAACAACGACCAACATGGCCGCCAATGCAAGCAAGACCCCCTTCTTCCAATAATTAGTGCGCAACATCCTGTAGTTCCCCTTTCGATTGTATGGTTTCTTTATAGTGAAGCAAAAAACGTTCCAGTACTTCGAGCCTTTGATCCATTTCAAGCCCTTTGCCTCTCAGCTGTACAAGCGGATAAGGCTCGTTGCCGGCTGAACGCTTGATCCGGTTCTCGAACTGCAGACACAACCGGTCGACTTTCTTCGTGTCAAACCGCCGCTTCTCCTGTTCGGCGAACCGCAAGCTGATATCATCGCCCTTGCCGCTTATCTGCTCAATCCCGCATGCTGCGCCGAGCACTTTGAGCCTGGCTACGGAAAGCAGATTGTCCACCGATTGCGGCAAATCGCCGAACCGGTCCACCAGCTCCTCGCGCAGATCTTCCGCTTCCTCAAGGGAGCGCAAAGCTGCCACCTTCTTATATATCTCTATCTTCTGTATGCTATCGTAAATATAAGCCGAGGGCAAGTACGCATCTATACTCATATCAATCACCGTACTGACTTCCTTCACCGGCTCGACGGCTTCTCCGCCCATATCAAGCTTGCGCTGGGCTATTTCATCCGCAAGCATTTGGGAATACAGATCAAAGCCAACGGAGGCGATGAAGCCATGCTGCTCCGCTCCAAGCAGGTTTCCCGCTCCGCGTATAGCCAGGTCGCGCATGGCAATCTTGAAGCCTGAGCCGAGCTCCGTGAATTCTTTAATGGATTGCAGACGCTTCTCCGCAACCTCTGTCAGCACTTTATCCCGCTGGTAGGTGAAATAAGCGTAAGCGATGCGATTGGAGCGCCCCACGCGTCCGCGCAGCTGGTAGAGCTGGGAAAGTCCCATTTTATCCGCATCATGAACAATCAGCGTATTGACATTGGGGATGTCCACACCCGTCTCAATAATGCTGGTGCTGACAAGCACATCGGACTCCCCGTCGAGGAAATCGAGAATCGTCTTCTCCAGCTCCTGCTCGGACATCTGGCCGTGCCCGACCGCAACGCGGGCATCCGGAACCAGCGCATGAATCTGTTCCGCCATTTGATGGATGCCCTGCACACGGTTAAACAGGTAATAGACCTGACCTCCCCGGGCCAGCTCCCGTTCAATGGACTCGCGTACAAGAGACGGACTGTATTCCACCACATAGGTTTGCACCGGGAAACGGTTCTCCGGCGGTGTTTCGATAACCGACAAGTCCCGGACTCCGAGCATGGACATGTGCAGGGTGCGCGGAATTGGCGTTGCCGTCAGCGTAAGCACATCCACGTTGGTTTTGAGCCGCTTCAGCTTCTCCTTGTGGGATACGCCGAAGCGCTGCTCCTCATCCACAATAAGCAGGCCCAGATCCTTAAAGATAATATCCTGCGAAAGCAGCCGGTGCGTACCGATAACGACATCCACCGTTCCCGCCTTGAGACCTTTCATCGTATCAGTCTGTTCCTTCTTGGAGCGGAAACGGCTCAGCACCTGCACATTGAAAGGAAACCCCGAGAAGCGCTCGCGGAACGTTTCATAGTGCTGCTGGGCGAGTATCGTCGTAGGAACAAGAATGGCGACCTGTTTCCCCTCAATCGCCGACTTGAAAGCCGCGCGCACCGCAACCTCGGTTTTGCCGTAGCCGACATCGCCGCACAGCAGACGGTCCATCGGACGCGGTGTCTGCATATCTTTCTTGATCTCTTCAATCGCACGCAGCTGATCCCGCGTCTCGTCATAAGGGAACATCGCTTCAAATTCCTGCTGATAGGAAGTGTCGCCTCCAAAGGCAAATCCGCTGGTAGCCTGCCGCTCCGCATACAGCTTGATAAGCTCATCGGCGATATCCTGGACGGAGGAGCGGACCTTTGTTTTGACACGCGTCCATTCGCTGCCGCCCAGTTTATAGACCTTCGGCTCCTTCTCCTCGGAACCGACATACTTCTGGATCAGGTCGATTTGCTCAATCGGAACAGACAGCTTGTCGCCGCCTGCGTACAAAATATGAATATAGTCTTTATGGATGCCGGCAATCTCAAGCGTACCGATCCCGATATATTTGCCGATTCCGTGGTTCTGGTGGACGACGTGATCGCCAACCTTCAGCTCGGAATAGTTTTTAATCCGTTCGGCATTGTCAATTTTTTTGTCCACCCGCCGCGCCTTGCGCTGCTTCTGCGAAAACATCTCGCCCTCGGTAATTACAATCAGGTGAATGGATGGCAGCTCAAAACCGGACTGCAAATTGCCTTCGATCAGCGTCGGCGGCTCAATGCCGTAATCGTGCAGAATCCGCCTGATGCGGTCCATACGCTCCGTGCTGCCGGCCAGCATCATGACACTCGCGCCGGATTTGCGCCAGCGCTCCATCTCCGCCTTCAGCACATTCATTTGACCGTGGAAATTTTGCATCGAGCGGCAGACGACATTAAGGATATTTTGCGGCTGTGTATGTGGAATTTGCCTTAAGAAAAGAGAGAGAAACATGGTCGGGAACGGACGATGATACAGAATCTCATCAGAGGGGCGGGCCAGCACAAGCCCAGGAAGAGATTTTCCGCTTTGCAGCAGATGCAGTTCCCATTCGGACTCATCCCGTTCGAGCTGACGGCCCGTCTCAATGAGACGGGTCGGTTCGTCATAGATAAGCAGCGTATCCTCGGGCATATAGTCGAACAGCGTTTGCCTCTCCGGATAGAGCAGCGAGATATATTTATAAATTTCCGTAAAATACTGATGCTCGCGCAGCTTTTCGATCTCTGCGCCCATCTCCGAGCGCAGCCGGTCCTTGGCCGAACGGTCATTCATCTTCTGAAGCTGCTGCTCCAACAGCTCCGAGGCATGCTGAGCCGCATTATCGAAGCGGCCGGCCTCGGCAAGAAGCTCCTGGCAGGGAGGAACCATATACTGCTCCAGCTTCTCTACCGATCGTTGATCGGCAATATCGAAGGTGCGGATTGAATCGATATCATCGTCAAACCACTCGATCCGGTACGGGTTCGCGGTAGTCAGCGGGTAAAAATCGACAATTCCGCCGCGCACGCTCATTTCGCCCTTTGCCTCTACCTTATCGGCCCGGACATAACCAAGCTCTACCATTTGCCGTAAAAACGCTTCCATAGGCAGTGTATCGCCTACTTTTATCTCAATCCGCGCCTTAGCCATCACACTGCTGATCGGCAGGTAGCGGCGCACCCCGGAGAAGGGCACGACAACAATCCCGCGAAAGCCTTGCGACAAACGGATCAGAACATCCATCCGCTGGGCAAGCGTTTCCGGGCTCGATATGGCTGCTTCCGCTGCGACCAATTCGTTGGCGGGGTACAGCAGCACTTCATTTGGCGAGAGACATTCCACCAGATCCTCCGCGATCTTCTGCGCGGCGAACATATTGTGGGTAACCACCAGCATCGGCTGGTTCATTTCCTTGGAGAGAGCAGCAATCATGACCTGCCGCGACGATCCGGCCAGGCCGGATATCAACTGTTCCCGCATCCCTTTTCGCAATCCGGACACGACTGACTGAAAATCCATATCCGCGGCGTAAGCCTCTAGTAATGCTTTCAACGTTTACTGCACCTCGTTTCATTCCACCAAAGATAATGACTTGCTGCTCTGCCCCGATGTAAGACCCGGGTTCTATAATATCACCATGACCCCCTGTTTCCTGGGCGAGCGTCAAGCGTTATCCTAGCGGAACGATATAGATAAAATAGGGAATACCAACTGTTACAAATTAAAATTCAGGAAAATAGCACCCATAACGGAAACAGCCTGCCTTCTTTTGCGCAAGAGATGCCAAAAGAAGAACAATCCCTGCCGCTGAACCTGAAATTTTAAAAATCAGTTCACAAAAGGAGCCTCAGCCGTGCGCCAAGGCTCTTCAAATCCTGATCCGAGTAGGAGCCCCCTACTGCAGGGGACTATTCATAAGCACGAGTTCCGGATTATTCTCAATCGCCTCGCGGCAGTAGTCGCAAACGACTTTGACCGTCACATCGCCGTTTGGATTATACGCTATTATATCGCTGCGCTCTTCGGTGGTCAAGAAATGGAACCCGAGCTGCATTTCCGATACGGAGCTGTTGTGTATGGTCCCGATAGCGGACTTGCAGTGACGACAAATGTAATGTACAGCCATATTATGCCTCCTGAAGGTTTGTTATACCCTCAGTATGCCCGGACGGGCCAATATTTAACGGTTGAATTTGGCCATGGTCTGATCAAAAGGATGCTTGAGCGCAAATTCGACCGCATCGCAGGTGTCCTCTATCATGGTAGACACTTTGTCTCCATCGCTTTTAGGGAAATTGGCCAGCACATAGTCTGCAATATTCATACCCGGCTGCGGTCTGGAAATCCCCATCCTTACCCGATTGAATATCTGGGTGCCGGTATGTCCAATAATGGACTTGATCCCGTTATGACCGCCCGCGCTGCCCTGATAACGGAGCCGGATTTTACCGATTTCCGTATCCAGATCATCGTAGACGATAATCGCATCCTCCAGATCGGCTTTAAAATAATCCATGAACCCGCGCACCGTCTCCCCGGACAAATTCATATACGTCATCGGCTTGACCAGCACCACCTTCGTGCCGGACACATTCCCTTCACCGAGCAGCCCTTTGCATTTGCTTTGCGTTACACTGATTCCCCACCGCTTGGCCAGCGCATCGACCGCCATAAATCCGATATTATGCCGCGTCCCCTGATAAGCCGTGCCGGGGTTTCCTAATCCAACAATCCATTTCATGTGCGTGCCTTCAACTCCTAAACGTTTTTACTCAGACATTGTTACATAGGCGAAAAATGTTTGCTGTAAAGTTTTTGTAATGATGCAACGAATCATCCTTGTAAATTGTCATATCTATATAAGCGGCAGACTGCCGAGGCAATGCGAAATTGAACACAAAGGAGCGACTTTGATGTATTTGAACGGTCAGCTGATTTATGATGATTCTCATTTCTTGGATCACTCGGAGCATCAGGTTCCAGTCCAGATCTATTGGGGCAACGAGCATAGTGACATCGGCTTCGTCGAACAGTGCAGTCCGCAGTATATCAAGGTTAATAATGTGTTCTACAACAGAAGGCAGTTTACCTTTGTTTCCCGTCCCGGATATTGAAAAAATTCAGGACAAGTTAAACCGATCGCCAGCCTGTGAGCAGGCAGTAGGGTTATGCTACACAGGAAAGAGGGCTGCAGCGGCGCAGCCCTCTCCACCTTACTATATTTTCTCCCCGATGACAAAGATCTTCTCCCCTTGCCACCGCTATGGTTTTACTCGTTATCGCTGTCCTTCTTCTCCTCGGAAGCTTCGGCACTTTCACCCTCGGCAGCTTCGGAATCATCTTCTGCTTTCTGTGGTGCAAGAATGGCAACCACTACCTGATCGCTATCGACACGTGTAGAAACATCCTTAGGCAGCTTCAGGTCGCTCACCAGCAGATTCTCCCCTACAAGCAGTGCGGAAACATCAAGCTCTATAGCATCCGGAATCGCATTCGGCAGGCAATGAACCTCGATTTCATGCAGCAGCACCTGCAGGATACCGCCTTCCTTCACGCCCTGAGCCTCGCCCGCCAAATCGATGCGGACCTGCGCCTTAATCTCTTCATTCATATTCACCTGATGAAAATCAATATGCATAACGCTGCGAGATAAGGCATCCCGTTGAACCTCGGCCATCATGACCGGCTGCTTGCCGGCACCTGGTACATCCACTTCGAGCAGTGCATTGGGATGATAGCGCAAAATGGCAAGCAGTTCCTTCTCATCGACCGAAATGCTGATGGGGTTCTCCAGCTTTTTGCCGTATACGACTCCGGGAATCTTGCCCGTATGACGCAGCTTCCGCAGTTGTCCCTGTGATCCTGACGCACGTTCCTCTGCCTTGAATGTTATAGCCATAAATTGGAACCTCCTGGGTTTGTACTTATTCGTGCTTTATTCATATTCGTACATAGTATATTCATATTACCCACTCCGCCAAAAAATTAAACAAGCAGTATGCTCCGGCTTTTTGAGAACCGAAGCATACTGCTTGCAATCGAGGGGTGCAGCGGCACCCAATTAACGAATAACCGCCGACATCCACATGCTGCTTTGCCCATTGATAGGACCAAGAGAGCCGTTTCTTGTTATTTGCTGTTTGCCTTCTTCGCTTTTGCCCGCGCACGGAGCTTATCCGCATAACCGGGTTTGTTGACTTGACGCTCGCGGGCAATCGCAAGATCTCCATCAGGCACATCATGTGTAATTGTAGACCCTGCGACAACATAGGCGCCATTGCCGACTTTGACCGGTGCGATCAAATTCACATTGCTTCCTATAAAAGCATTGTCGCCGATCTCCGTGAGCGATTTATTATACCCGTCATAGTTGGCGGTAATCGCTCCGCAGCCGATATTGACGTCTGTGCCTACTTTGGCGTCCCCGATATAGCTAAGATGGGAAACCTTGCTGCCGGCTCCAAGCTCGGCGTTCTTGATTTCAACGAAATCCCCGATCTTGCAGCCGATTCCAAGCTTGGTACCCGGACGCAGGTAAGCGTAGGGACCCACCGAGCATTCATCGGCGATGACAGCTTCCGTCGTTACGGAATGCTTGACTGTGACTCCGTTGCCGACTTCCGTATCCGTGATATCCGCCTGTGGCCCGATGATGCAGTCCTCCCCGATCACCGTGCTGCCCCGCAGAATCGTACCGGGCAAAAGAACGGTGTCGGAGCCGATGATGACGTCCGCTTCTATATAAGTGGCGGCGGGATCGATAATGCTCACACCCGCAAGCTGATGCTTGCGGACAATGCGCGCGCGCATGAGCTGCTCAGCCTCTGCGAGGCCGACACGGTCATTCACGCCGACTCCTTCCGCATAATCCGCCGCACAGTAAGCCTCTACAACCTTGCCGGATTTTCGGATAATCTCCATGACGTCCGTCAAATAGTATTCACCCTGCGCGTTGTTGTTTGTAACCAGCTTCAACGCCTCAAACAGCTTGCGGTTGTCAAAGCAGTACATGCCGGTATTGATCTCGTTAATGGAGGCCTGCTCGGGCGTGCAGTCCTTCTGCTCAACGATCCGCTGGACCGCTCCCGCTTCATTCCTGATAATCCGTCCAAGACCCTGCGGATTGGGCACTACAGCCGTCAGCACAGTAGCAGCCGACTGCGTACGCGTATGCAGCTCCAACAGCGCTGTAATGGTCTCTGCCGTGACCAGAGGCGTGTCCCCATACAGAATCACAGTTGTGCCTTCATCAGCGCCAAGCAGCCCCTCTGTTTGCAGAACCGCATGACCGGTGCCAAGCTGCTGCTCCTGCAGCACGAATTCCGCGCCGTCGCCGACGTAGCTCTGCACCGCTTCCGCCCCGTGTCCCACAACAACAACGGTGCGCTGACAATCCGCTTCCCTCACCGTTTGCAGCACATGGCCGACCATTGGTTTGCCGCATACCGGATGAAGCACTTTATATAATTTCGATTTCATTCGTTTGCCTTGTCCCGCGGCGAGTATGACTGCCATTATTTTTCCCAATGTAAATTCCTCCCGGCTTTATGATGTCTATCTGGATCCTCTATGAACTTTTTTGTTTATTCTTGTTCTTGTAAATTTCTCTAATGAATATAGCGTATTCAAGGCAAAAAGAAAAGAGAGCCCAAAAGGCTCCCTTTTCTTCGCAAATCGGGTTGATAAAAGGGCTTCAGTATCCTGCACCCTGATTTGCACTCTCCCCAATTTCGTCAATTACGCTCCTTCTTCAATCACTTCTTCTTCCTCCGTAGCGGCACGCTCATACTCAGCAAGAACTGCAGCCTGGATCTTCTCACGGGTAGTAGAAGAAATCGGATGAGCGATATCGCGGAATTCTCCATCCGGAGTCCGTTTGCTTGGCATTGCCACAAACATCCCATTGTTGCCGTCGATCACACGAATATCGTGAACGACAAATTCGTTGTCAATGGTGATGGAAGCGATAGCCTTCATGCGACCTTCGGAATTTACACGGCGGAGTCTGACATCGGTAATTTGCACTTGTGTTCACCACCTTTGCCTATCAAAGACTTGGTGTATAATTCCACACTGCAATGCAAAATCCTTCATGTTTTTGGAAAATTAATGCCTTATTTTAAAATAAATATTTCCAATTCCATTGTTTCGATTTAATTCGACTTTTATTCGACTTTTATCGATACAATCAGCTCAATTTCGACAAGTACGTCTTTGGGCAGTCTGGCCACTTCAACCGTGGAGCGGGCAGGTTTGTGATCACCAAAATAAGAGGCGTAAATCGTATTGAGGGCGGCGAACTGGTTCATATCTTTGATAAAAACCGTCGCTTTCGCCACATCGGAAAAGGTCGCTCCCGCTTCCGCAAGGACCGCCTGCAAATTGCGGAATACCTGATGGGTTTGTTCTTCGATTCCGCCTTCCACCAGCTGACCGTGTGCATCCAGTGGAATTTGTCCGGACGTAAACAATAAATTGCCCAGTGTAATGGCTTGCGAATAAGGTCCGATTGCGGCCGGCGCCTTGTCTGTAGATACAATGCGTGGAATATGCTTCATTTTTGAAAGGTACCTCCTAAAGGTGTTTGTGAATTTAATTGGCCTTGCTGCAGCTCTGAGCTATTTGGCATCAAAAAAATTACCCGGAACAATCGTCGTATGCTTGGTCTTCATATCCACCGCGGTAAGCTTGGCAAGCGATACATAATCCTCCAGCAGCCTCTCTTCCGTGCCAAGCTCCCCTGATTCCACGAAGACGCCGACACCGGCGACCTTGGCATTAAACTCATGCAGCAGATCCATCATTCCCTGCACCGTGCCGCCTGCTTTCATGAAATCATCAATAATGAGCACCCGGGACTGCTCCTTGAGCGCCCGGCGGGTAAGAGACATCGTCTGAATCCGTTTGTTGGAGCCCGACACATAGTTAATGCTCACGGCCGAACCCTCCGTTACCTTGTTGTCGCGTCTTACAATCACAACGGGAAGGTTCATGCAGGATGCTGTTGCATAGGCAAGCGGAATGCCCTTCGTTTCTACAGTCATGATTACATCGATATCGGCGGATGCGAATGCGGTTGCAAACATCCGGCCCACATCGGCCAAGAGACCAGGCAAGCCCAGCATGTCTGTCATATATAAGTAACCGCCTGGAAGCACCCTCTCGGGCTGTTCCAGCTGGCGGCAAATATGATTCATAATGGATAATGCTTCTGCCTTGCCCATTTTGGGTGTATATCTGACCCCGCCCGCAGCACCTGCCAGCGTTTGCAGTTCACCGAGTCCTTCTTCCTCGAATACCTCTTTAATAATGGCCAGGTCTTCACTGATGGAGGACTTGGCAGACTGGTAACGATCAGCAAAAGCTGTCAAAGAAATTAACGTATGGGGCCGGGTAAGAAGGTACTGCGTCATTTCAACTAACCTAGCACTTCGTTTTAATTTCTTCACAGCATCGTCCCCCTCGCTAAATCCGAATATTATAATGATAATATATCATTTTTATACGGATTTAATCAAGAAAAACGTCTTTATCATGTCAGCATTCTTACCACGTAAACTTCTTTGCAGAAACCACGCAGACCATTATATATCCGTGATACTTTGGCTTCTTTGCTGACCAGGCCAAAAACTGTCGGACCGCTGCCCGACATCAAGACCCCGTCGGCACCCAACCGGTACATGATTTCCTTGAGCTGGAGCACCTCCGGATAGGCATGAAGCGTAACCGACTCCAGTACATTGCCGAGATTTGCGCATATATCGGAAAAGGAACCCCGCTCAATAGCCGATAACATCGCCGAGGTTGAAGGATGCTGCTTGAGCTCCGACGCCCGCAGCTTTCCGTATACGTCAGCCGTAGACACGTTGATCGGCGGCTTGGCAAGCACGACCCAGCATTGCGGCGGATTGCCGATCGGCTCCAGCTTCTCGCCACGGCCGCGCGCAACTGCCGTTCCTCCCGTCACACAGAACGGTACGTCCGAGCCCAGCTCCGCGCCAAGCGTGCATAGCTCGTCCTCAGAGATTCCGAGCTCCCAGAGCCTGTTCAAGCCCCTGAGCGCAGCCGCAGCGTCACTGCTGCCCCCTGCAAGCCCCGCAGCAACAGGGATCTTCTTGTCCAAATGGATATAAACCCCTCTTGAGACGTCATACCGGTCCTTGATCAATTTAGCCGCCTGGAAGGCAAGGTTCTTCTCGTCCAGCGGTATGTAGCCAGCCTGGCTCGAAATAATAATCGTATCCCTGGGAAGTTCTTCCATCTCCAGACGATCTGCCAGATCCACCATCGTCATAATCATTTCCACTTCATGGAAGCCATCGTCCCGTTTACGCAATACATCGAGCATCAGATTGATTTTAGCCGGCGCTTTTTCATAAATCTTCATTTGTGTCACCCGTTCGTTATATATAGAAAAATAGAATCTTTTTTTATATTCTAACAAAAGGCCATAAGAAAAGCTAAGATGTCCTTTGCGCGGCGTTTATGTCCGCTCAGGCATCTTAGCTTCTGGATAAAATATATCCGGTCATCCAAGGAGTTCATCTCCCGAAATCCAATCGGCTAATGGCGTGGTTGATATGGCTGACGCGACTGCATGGTCTGCACAAAAGCCGGCGAGAAAGAACTGCCTGCGCTTCTTTCCGGTTGTCCCTGCGGCACATAAACGGCGACTGGCGGCGTGGATGCTGTGAAGCGCTGCTGCACGTTTGGCGCGGCTTGAGGAGCGGTGAATTGTTTGGCGGCAGCCTCCTCAGCCAATTGAATTGCCCGTTTCACCATATTCCCGGCATCCTTGGCTTTAATGCCGCCCCAGCCTTCGCGCTGCACCGTATCGTAAAATCCAAGGTCCTTCGCCAGTTCATTCTTCAACTGCTCGCTCATAAAGCTTCGGCGTTTGCGGCTCATCCCAATAGAATCCTCCTTCGACCTGTAAGTTACCGTTAGTATGCTTGAATTTAAATTCTTCATGCACGCGGGCAAACAGGCTGTTTTTGGAGATTCGCTTGGGGTATGACGCTTAATGGACAGAAAAAAGAGTACGGACTTTTGAAGGGTCTCCGTACTCGATCAGGCTTGTTATTCTTTTATTGCATATACGTAATGCGAACTTGGCCATCATCGCTATCTACAGTCACTTCAACCGATTCAGTCAAAATATCTGCGTAGCTGTAGGAGACCCGCTTGAACGCATGCTGCTCCTCGTCAAGTTTGACAATGAATACAGAAGGGTAGATTTCTTCCAACACTCCGGTTCGTTCAATGGTCTTTCGTCGACCACCGTTTGCGCGAAGACGTATTTTGGAGCCGACATGGATTTCCAAACTGCGTTTGATCTCCATCAGTGCATTTTTAGCCATTGTCCACTACCACCTCTTTCCTTGTCCATTATAACTAAAAAGAGGTGGTTTGTCAAAAAATTATAATTATAACAGTGCGGCAAACAAATTGTCAATAATGAAAAGTCTAATTTTGGGCCGGATGCATAATATATTTTGCGAAGTGGAATATTATACGGTTGGCTTGATACCCGTCAATGTTTTGGGCTTGGGAAGTCCGACGCGGTATTTTCCTAACGTTTCAATCCCCCCCACGCCATCGATCCCGCTGATCGTGCCATGAATCACATCGGCAAGATTGACCGTCTCCCTGATGGACGTATAGCTCGCTTTGATGGCAACATAAACAGGATCCAGGGCATGAATAAGGATCCGGCCTGGTGAGCTTGCAAAATTGGCACCGGACTGCAGCAGAGCCTCATAATGGGACTGGCAGGCGCCGGCAACGATAATCAAGCCGTCACGGCTTTTCTCATACTCCCGCGCAATGCGCACTGCATTGCAGAAGTTCTGGGAGTTTTTGTAGCTGTTGATGCTCATCAACTCATGCTGCGGCGTATTTTTAAAAACCCCGTCATGGCCGGTAATTACAATAACATCCGGATTAAGCTGCGGCAGCAGACGCTGTACCAGCTCAGGCATCTGCGACTCATGCACATGCAGGCCATGTGCAGGAACCTTCATCTGCGTATATAGCTGCATGCTTTTCTTCATGTAATTGCCGTCTCCATCAAGATGGAGCACCTTGCCGGGCACTTCAAAGTAGGGCTGGCTTTCGTTTGTCGCCCTCCTCAACTCGCTTGCATTATGAATGACCAGCTTCTCCCGCTGCTCCTTCATGCGCCGCATCGATTCATTTACCTTAACGCGAACCTCTTTGGCCGCACCGGTGGATTCCGGATGGGAAACAACCGTCAAGTCGCGAATCGGAGCGTCTGCAAGCAGCCGGTAGTCCGTACCCTTCAGTATTGCTATTTCTGAGTCTAGAATGGCAACGCGAAAAAGGACGTCCCCGCCATACGATTTGCGGACGACCAGGTCCCCTTGCTTCATGGGCAAATCACCTCTTCGTCTATCCTATGGGCCAGCAACGTCAATGGTGCGTTTTTAAGCCGTCCGAAGATCTCTAGCTTGGCAGTCCGGCTTCCAGCAAAGCGTGGCTAAGGCGGGCAAACTCATCCAGCGACAGCGTCTCGCCGCGGCGTGCAGGAGCAATGCCGCAGCTCTCCAGAAGAGGTCCCAGAAGCTCCCTGTTCTCTTTGCCCACCAAAGCTGTCAGGTTATTATAGATTGTCTTGCGCCGCTGTGCGAAACTGCCCTGGACAGTACGGAAGAAATGGGCTTCATCCCTCACATCAACAGGAGGCTGCTTGCGCACCGTCAGCTTGATAACAGCGGAATCCACATTGGGCTGCGGGATGAATACCGTATGCGGCACGATGCAGACAAGCTCCGGCTCGCAATAATACTGAACCGCCACACTGAGACTGCCGTACTCTTTGCCGCCAGGCTTTGCAGCCATCCGCTCCGCCACTTCCTTCTGAATCATAACCACTATACGCTCAAGCGGCAGCTTTTCCTCAAGCAGCTTCATAAGAATCGGCGTTGTCACATAATAGGGCAGATTTGCCACTACACTGACTCCGCTTAACCCCGCAAAATGCTTCTCAATCAGCTCGCCCAGATTCAGCTTCAGCACATCTCCATGCACAACATGAACATTAGAGCGATCAGCGAGCACATCCCTTAGAATCGGAATAAGCCTGTTGTCGATTTCCACTGCGGCAACGCGCCCGGCCTGCTCGGCAAGCTGCTGGGTCAAGGCTCCGATGCCCGGCCCGATCTCCAGAGCTCCTTTTGTTTCGTCCAGCCCTGCTGCCGATACGATTTTTTCCAATATATTTTGATCAATCAGAAAATTTTGTCCCAGACTTTTTTTGAAGGAAAATCCGTATTTGGCAATGATGTCGCGTGTGCGTCTTGGCGAAGCTACATCCTCATGCACGTTTGGACCACTCATTCAAGACTTGCCCCTTTCGCTGCTCTCTTGCTCCATCGCTGTCAATGCCAGCTCAAATTCCTCGCGCGTAATTCGGAACATGGAGCAACGCTTAAAAAACTGCTTGCCGTTCGCATAGCCGATGCCGAGCAAATTGCCCATCTTTAGACGCCTCTCTGAAGCGTTCGCGTGCACAAGAAGACCTGCCCGCATAAGATCGTCCCAGGTGATCTCGGGCTGGCTTGTCCCTTCGCCGTTGCCCGCTTCCGTACGCACATTGGCGAGCGCTCTTCGAATCGCTTCGGGCGAGGCGTTCTCGACGCCGATATCCCCCTTGTAGCTTGCATCCTCCTGGGGGAGAAAAGCATGCTTGCAGCCGGGCACACGCTGCGCAACAATTTTACGGATGCGCTCCCCTGCATGATCCGGATCTGTAAATAAAATAACTCCGCGGCGCTGCTGTGCGAGCTCCACCCTGCGCAAAACATCCGCTCCGATAGCCGAACCGCCGGTTTCGATCGTTTCCGCTTCAACTGCCCGCTTGATGGCCACGGTATCGTCCTTGCCCTCAACTACGATTATTTCCTTAATCATGCCGTCCATCCATTCCCTTCAGACAAACATACAAAAGAAGAGGCAATCGCCCCTCCTTATAATGGCATATTTATGTTTAAAATACGATATGAATGAGGTAAACCCTTATTAAGGGAGTTAGGTCCCAAGGTTAAATTGCCTCCGGCTTATTCGGCCCGAGCACATAAACCGTGTATCCTCGTTTGAGACCAAACTTCTCAGCATAAGACTCACTTTCAAAATAAACATCGATTTTTTTGCCTTTGACGGCACTGCCCGTATCTTCCGCTCTGCGGAAACCGATACCCTCAATGTAGACCCACCAGCCGATAGGAATAACCTTCGGGTCAACCGCGATAGTTCTGCCCTCTTGAACCGTCGCACCTGATGCCGTTATCCCATATTGCGGATGACTCTTTGACTTGCCCGTTGATGAAACGCCCGCAGCATATGCAGTCAGCGTTACATTCTTCAATATCTGTTTAGGCTTCAGCTTGTCGCCCCGCTTGGTCGTTACTGTAGAAGAGCCCGCCTTCGCTGAGAGCGTAACTACATTCGTTTCCGGCTTCTTGGTACCCACCGCCACCACTTTATCGACCGACTCCGCTTTCGTCAGCTTGGTAACCATAGTCTGGGACACAAGCACCCCGTCCGCATATACGTTCTCAAACTGTTTGACTACTTTGCCTTCATTGCCGTTTTGAATAAGCTTCTGTTTGCCCTGCTCAAGCTTGGGGTCTTCCTTCTTCACGACCGAAAAGGGAACGGTATAAGCCTTCTCCGAAATTTTCTTCTCGATCCGTGTGACCGTGACACTCATGTTGGACTTTACTCTGTCCTCCAGGGCAGGCCAAACTTTATCTTGACTGCGTATCAGTATGTCCGATTGATCGATCACTGCCTTAACCGTTCTTTCTGTCGTGTACAACGTTCTTACCTTGCCGTCTGCCTTCACATGGACCGGTACCGCTTGGTCAATGACGATGCGGTCGCCGTCCTTTATTCCCCCGTTAAGAGGTAAGGACACCTTGTCATACTGCCCTATCGTGATGGCTTGTTCATCCAGTAGGCGTTGAAGGACCCATTGTTTTGTCGAAACAATGGTTTCTTGTCCGTTCACTACTACGGAGACGTGCTTGTCAGCCGTTCCGTACAACAACACCAGAAACATGAAAGTCATAGCGATTGAGATCAGAGCGCTCAGTAATATTAAACGCACGTTCTCATGCTTCCATCGCAATGCGAAAGACATGCTGGATGATCGTTTACCATGGGTATCCTTAAGCTGGAGTGCGCCCACTTCTTCGGTCCTCCTTCATAGCCCCGCCGCCTAGTTACATGATTGCCTTTGACGGTTCTATTGTTTTTGTTGGCGTGATTGCACGCCACTCCTCGTTCCAACCTCGACCTCCATGGTAAACCCTATGTCGTCTTTTTACGCAATATTCAAAATAAAAGAAGCCGACGACGACAGAGGATCTGTTTCGTGGCTTCCCAGATGACGACGGGACATGGATTAAATGCACGAGGTTGATCTCTCTTATAACACTATTACGCTGGCGAGGTTAGCTGTCGGATTCGGGCGAGAGAGTCGCCCTATTCATGGCTGGCATGTCTACCACATGCTTCCATAAAATTCACCCCAAGAAGAATTCAACATTTACTGCCCTTCGTCCGATACGAAGTGTATCAATGTTTGGTTCCCCCGCTCTCCGACTTCGGAGATTAAGCGATATTTTGGAAAAGGAATGCAAGTTTTGAAGCTCTGAGATGAATGATACCGCCTTTTGCTGCTCATTGTAAAGAAGAGATTAATCGCGATTTTAACGAATTTTAAGGAAAATCACGTGAAAAACTGCCAATTTACTGACTCAAAATTAGTTTTTTCACTCGAAATGTCTTGATTGCTGCCTCTTATAGCCCTTTTTCTTTAAAAGCAAAACAATTCTGAGCATTCTCTGTCGTAATTTTCGAGATTTCTTCTACAGATTTCCCTCTAATTTCGGCAACCGTTTCTGCTACAAGACGGACAAAAGCGGACTCGTTTCGTTTCCCCCTATAGGGGTGGGGAGCTAAATAAGGAGCATCGGTCTCGATCAAAATACGGTCAAGCGGCACCTGTGCAAGCACCTCTTTGGGAACACGCGCGTTCTTGAATGTGAGCGGTCCACCGAACGAAATATAGAAATTCATGTCAAGGCATTGTTTCGCCGTCTCCCAGCTGCCTGAGAAGCAGTGCATGACCCCGCCCACATCTTTGGCATTCTCCTCTTTCAGTATATGAAGCACGTCCTCATGCGCCTCCCGGTTATGAATCGAAATGGGCATCTTCTTCTGCCGCGCAAGTTGGATCTGCTCCCGGAAAACACGCTGCTGAACGTCCTTCGGAGACGTATCCCAGTGATAATCCAAGCCTATTTCGCCGATTCCGACAACCTTGGGATGATCGCAAAGCGATGCAATCCAGTCCAGGTCCCCGGGCAGCATATGAATGCTTTCAACAGGGTGCCAGCCTACAATCGCATAGATAAAATCATATTGCTCCGCCAGAGCCATTGTCGTGGGAATGGTCTCCCGGTCGAAGCCGATATTTATAATTCTCGAGATCCCGGCAGCACGGGCCCGTTCGATCACTTCCGCGCGGTCTTCGTCGAATTGTTTCGAATCCAGATGGGTATGCGTGTCGATTAACATAAGCAAGTTGATCTCCCTTCTATAATAAGAGCCCGAATCGTTCGCGGATATGCGGCGACAACAGATGGGCCGATTCAAGTAAAGGCTCTTCGGGGTAATACAGATGATATTTGCCCTGATGAATTCCGGTAATCGAGCGGATGATATCCGACTTTCTGGAGATTTCAGACAAGCGGTCATCCTGCCCCAGAAGCAGAATCGGCGGACGTTCATCCTTGTCCATGAAATCATGCCCCAGACGGTATACATCATACGGCATATCGTAGGGAAAGTCGATTTCCAGATGATAGTCCGGATTCAGACCGATCGATTGGAATTGTTCACGAATTTCCTGCCAAAGCTTTTCATCGGCATTGTCCATGGTTATGTATTTATATAGTTTTCGGTTTAGGAATCGGGTGCATAATTCTGCCAGCAGAGAATCCTCCTCCTTCAACCACTGCGTAAAGGCTGTTTGAGCCATGGCTTCGTCCAGCAGGAGATAGTTCTCCACATCCAGCGTACCTTCCATCAGATGCCGGAGCGGTTCGATCATCCATGAGAAAGCATACCCGCCCCCATAAAGCTCGCGCGCTCTGCGAAATATTTGTCGAAGTATAATTTCCGAGCTCCGGGTGACCGGGTGAAAATAAACCTGCCAATACATTTGGTAGCGGGACATCAGATAATCCTCAACGGCGTGCATTCCACTCTCTTTTACAACAATTCGTCCCTGATACGGCCTTAGAACGCGAAGAATGCGTTCCAGATCGAAGGTTCCGTAATTGACGCCTGTATAGTATGCATCGCGCAGCAGGTAATCCATACGGTCCGCGTCCATCTGGCTGGATATGAGGCTGACCACAATCGGTTGATTGTACGTTTTGCAGATGACAGCCGCCACCCGTTCCGGCAGGGAGGGGTCGCACTCGCGGAGAACCTGGTTAATTTCAGTATTCTCCAGTAATATACGGCATGTCCATTCCTCATGATCAGTATCAAACACCTGCTCAATGGAATGCGAGAAGGGACCATGACCCACATCGTGCAGCAGAGCGGCGCATAACGTCACAAGCCTCTCTTCCCTGGGCCAGTCCGTATAACCACCCCGTTCAAATTGGGAAATGATTTTTCTGGTTATTTCATAAACGCCCAGTGAGTGCGAGAAGCGGCTGTGCTCCGCCCCGTGAAAGGTCAAATAAGATGTACCGAGCTGACGAATTCGCCGCAGACGCTGAAATTCCCTCGTATTAATGAGATTCCATATCGTCTCATCCTGCACATAAATATATTTATGAACCGGATCTTTAAATACTTTCTCCTCGGCTAGCGAATGATGTCTAGGATTCATCTTTTTCCCCTCCGATATTCAATTATTCGACATAATTTCTTTTTAATGTGTCGAATTGTGTCGTAAACGCATTACCAAATAGTCAGTATCGTTGTATGATTTATGTAAGGCTATACACCCTATCCTTATGGATAAAACGGAGAAAAACGGCGTATTTGCAAGCAGAATCAAGGTTGACTATTATGGGAAACGTTGGTATTATAAAAACAAGAATTAATAGAACTTTGTCGAAAAATGACGAAATAAGTATTTTGAGAGGAGCACGGGATAGATTATGATGAAATCAACAGGTATTGTGCGTAAAGTGGATGAGCTCGGACGTGTTGTAATCCCCATTGAACTGCGCCGTACGCTTGGCATCGGTGAAAAAGATGCCCTGGAAATTTATGTGGACGGCGAACGCATTATGCTGAAAAAATACGAGCCCGCTTGTATCTTCTGCGGTAATGCCGAGAATGTCACTTACTTCAAGGGAAAAATTGTATGTAACGCTTGTTTATCCGAAATGCCAACTCCTGTAACAAAATAAGAGACAAAACCGGAATCATGCGTTATAATATAATTAATCAACTTACATTTGTTAATTCTAACCTTTTTAATACTCCTTGCCTTCCTGAGTTTGCTTATCAGGAAGGTCCTTTTTTTTATGGCTCCAAGAAAGAAACGGCATTCACTTTCGCATGATTTCATTATATACGTCGCGTTTTGCCAACCCTCGATCAACCGCGGTCAGCTTGATGGCCTCTTTCCGATCCAGATTCTGCCCTTCATAACGACTTACATGCTCCTCCAGACTCAGCTCCGTCCACCAGGGCTTGTCATCCCCCTCCAGATCTTTCGCATCCGATGCATTGGCTCCGGCAACGACCAGGCAGTACTCGCCAAGCGGCGGATGTTCACTGAGCCAAGCCAGACATTCCGATATTGTCCCTCTCGCCGCCTCCTCAAATCGTTTCGTGAGCTCCCGCACCATAGCTACGTCACGGTCGCCCCATAGCTCCAGCATAGCCGTGAGGGTTTTGGCCACCCGATGAGGCGATTCATAGCAGATGATAGTCGCATCCTGTTTCCTCAGCTGCTGCAGCCACTCCTGCAGTGCTTTGCGCTCGCGCGGGGGGAATCCTGTAAACAGGAATCTGTCTGTAGGCAGGCCGGATATGATAAGTGCCGACAGCGCCGCGTTTGCCCCTGGTATGGGAACAACCGCGATTTCCTGCTCAGCTGCCGCTACTACCAGCTCTGCACCCGGATCAGAAATGGCGGGAAGCCCCGCATCGCTCACCAGTGCAATCGAGAGTCCCTCAGAGAGAAGGCGAATAAGCTCGCTGCCGCTTGCCGACTTATTATGCTCATGATAACTTACCAGCCTGGTCGGGATTTCAAAATGAGTCAGAAGCTTGCGTGTCTGCCTGGTATCCTCCGCCGCAATCAGATCGACTTCCTTCAACGTGCGGATCGCACGAAGAGTTATGTCTTCCAGATTTCCAATCGGCGTTGCCACCAAATAGAGCGTACCCGCTTTCTTGCTCTCTTGATCTTTCGCTTTCGTAAAGCTTTGCTGAACTTTCATGTTGGCTCGATCCTCGTTTCCGGCTGATGATTTCCATAATAGATCTGCATGATCTCTTCATTATATTGACGTTGGCTGTTGTAAACGATTAAAGGCGCCAGAAGCTTAACATCGGGCCTGCCGTCGCGTACCGCTTCAATCAGCACCATATTCGCCTCTGCCTCCACATGTGGATGGACGAAGCGGATCCGCTTGGTCTCCAATTTCCATTTTCGAAGCGTTTGCGTAATCTCAATCAATCTCGACGGCCGATGCACCATGGATACACGTCCGCCGGTCCGGACCAGCTTGGCGCAAGCGGCAACAATATCATCCAAAGTCCCGTTTAATTCATGCCTGGCATTCGCAACGTATTCATTCTCATTCCGCTCGCCAATTCCCACCGGCATGTAAGGAGGATTGACCGTAATCGCATCGAAGCTGCCATAACCGCTATGTTCTATATAATAACGAAGATCGCCTTCGTGAATGTGAATCTGGTGCTCCAGCTTGTTCCATACCACACTTCTCCTGGCCATATCCGCAAGGCGGGGTTGAATCTCAACGCCCGTGATAGCCGCCTTGGTGCGCGTAGATAACAACAGAGGAATAACTCCATTTCCGGTACATAAATCCAGTATTTTTCCCCGTGGCGGGACCCCGGCGAATCTCGCCAGCAGAACCGCATCCATAGAGAAACTGAACACATCCCGGCTTTGGATGATGTGCAGCTGATGGGTCAACAAATCATCCAGCCGCTCATTCGATTTCAGTGTTCCTTCATTAAATGGATTAGACACGTGCATGATACCCTCATTTCTTCCCTTATTATTACCCGCTGCAAGCCTTTCTGACATCCCGGTATAATCCAGGAAGGAATATCGTTAATCCGTGTTCTCGGGACATAAAACAAACAAGACCCGGGAAGCCGGGTCTTGTTGTGTAATCATTCCTTATTCAGAAAGGATAGACAGAACAAACAGTCACCCTCCGTACGCAAATGCCCATAGTACAAGTTGCAAATGTGAAATCCTTCATGATAAAGACGGGCAAGATTGTCGTAGCCCTCGCCGACAGCTGCCGCTTGGTCCAAGGGCATATGAGGAGGCAGTTCTACAGTTCCCTGATCGTCGGCAGCAACAGCAGCCTCCGGCTCTACGTGAGCGGAGAGAATCGCCGTTTCGCGCTTAAATATCTTGCGCAGCTGCTGATTCTCGATGCTGAGCCGTTTGTTCTCCTCAAGCAATGCTTTCACCCGCTGCTTGAGCGCGCCCATTTGAACATGCAGGCTCCCCATATTCGTTTCCAGCTCGTCCATTTGGTTAAATATATCCTTCTTGTTCAAGTTCCCACCCCAAAGACTGTTCAGCTTCGGACTTACGGATTCCCGCCTTATTTAATCACGACATCATCCAGCGGCATTTCCTTCGGCTTCCCACCATCGAATAGTTGCACATAAACGGATTTGGTGCCTACGTTTATTCCGGTCACTTTGCCTTCTCCCAGGGAAGTGACAACGACCTTGCCAACGGCCGGAAGTTCTTCCCGGACGCTTTCATAATTATCATGCTCATATTTCAAGCAGCACATTAATCTTCCGCATAAACCGGATATTTTGGTTGGATTCAGCGATAGATTCTGATCCTTGGCCATCTTGATCGATACCGGCTCAAAATCGCCCAGCCAAGATGAGCAGCAGAGAACGCGCCCGCATGGGCCAATCCCGCCCAGCATCTTCGCTTCATCCCGCACACCAATTTGCCTAAGCTCAATGCGGGTGCGGAATACACTGGCCAAGTCCTTCACCAATTCGCGAAAATCGACCCGGCCTTCTGCCGTGAAATAAAAAATGATCTTGTTCCGGTCAAACGTAAATTCGACGTCGACCAGTTTCATTTTGAGCTGATGATCTTTTATCTTATCGAGACAAGTATTAAAGGCATTGCGGGCAGCCGACTTGTTCTCGTCAACGATCTTGGCATCGTTGTCACCTGCAATACGGATGACTTTCTTAAGCGGAAGGACAACATCCGATTCACCGACTTGTTTGTGCCCAACCACAACTTTACCATATTCAATACCTCTGGCCGTTTCCACAATTACATGCTGATCTTTATCTACCGGAAACTCCACAGGATCAAAATAATATATTTTGCCCGCCTTCTTGAAGCGGACGCCAACGACGTTATACAATCCGTCACCCCTCCTGTATGCGGATAAGCAATTGCTCCAGGGCCAGCTGCGGGGGTACATGAGCACGCATTCGTTTGCCTGCTTCCAGCGTATGCTCCATGCACCGTACCCAACCGTCCGCTGAACGTCCGAATGCATGTTTGCCGATCCAATCCACCTGATCTATAAAAACGAGTGCCTCATGTCTTCCAGCTTGAAAGTGAATCATATCTTTATACCATAATACGAGCAGTGACAGCAGCAGCTGCGGCTGTTCACCAAGTCCCGTCTTGAATACTTGCTGTTGAGCGGATACCATCGCCGCGGTGAATCGGGTCAGACTATCCTTGCCTAATTGTATCACTACATTTCTCATTTCTGCAAACTCATTCTGCTGGATGATCAAGCGGCATGCCTCAAGCCCGGAAGCCAAATGAACGGCAGCCCGCGCCAGAAGCTGTGGAACCTCCTCCGCTACAAGCGTTTGCAGCATATCCGTAGGCGCGAGCGGCATAAAAGGCACCCACTGCGTACGTGAGCGTACCGTCGGCAGCATGGCTTGTCCGTTTTCTGTCAGCAAAATCGCGACCACCAATGTCTGCGGCTCCTCCAGAAATTTGAGCAGACTGTTGGCGGCCTGCGGCGTCATCGTTTCTGCACGCTGCATAATATATATTTTACGCTCCGCTCCTGAACTCCGATAAGCAAGTTCACGCTGAAGCTCGCGTATCTGATCAATTTTAATTGAACTGCCATCCGGCTCAACCACATGAAGATTGGGCTGATTGCCATGGTCAAACTTGCGGCATGCCAGGCACTCCCCGCAAGCATCACCTTGACCCGCTGTGCAAAATAGCGCTTTGGCGAATTCTTTGGCCATAGCCATTCTTCCGCTTCCCGGAGGGCCGCTGAATAGATAGGCATGCGAGACTTTGCCGCTTCGCAGTGCATGCTGCAGGATTCGTTTCGCCATAGGCTGTCCCGCCAGTTGTGCGATACTCATATGAATAATTCCTTTCCACACTCACCTGCTGCCAACGTACAAAATCTGGCGGCAGCCTTAATATCGATGAAAGCTTCTTCCATTTTAGAGAAGAAACGTAATCCTGGAACTTGAGGGAAGTCCACAAGATTCCACATCTCTCCATTCTAAAAAAACAAATTGATCAGAATCCCCCGTATATCTCCGATCCTTTGCAAAAGCTCCAACCGCCCCGCCTCAGTGTCCAGCAGCTCTTCTCCCATCGATAAGAGCGCCGAGTCCACCTCGTCAAGCAGCTTATAACGTTTTGTCCGGCCGCGCCGGTCAAACCCACGCGTCTCTTTCATGCCAACACCGCGTTTTACGGTATCTTCAAGAAATTTCTTAACCATTCTCCGATAAAGCTGCAGCTCACGCACTGTCATGGAACGCGACAAGCGCTCCCCCTGATTGTGGATATCCTGCAGCTTCTGCTGCAGCTGCTCCATCGTCCGCTGTTCGTCCTGATGCATCATGACGTCAGTGAAGTTTTTTGGTTGAGCAGGTTTATAGCCCAGATCCAGCCGGGAACGGTCCTGCCCCAACGGTCGATAACCCGGATTAATCTTCATCCTTCAATCACGTCCAATCAGAAATGTTCGAATCTTTCTACAGGTACAACGAATACGGCGGCCCCGCCAACCTGTACTTCGACTGGAAACGGAATGTAGGCATCGGTTGTGCTTCCCATCGGCGATACGGGCGAAACAAGCTGATCGCGCACCTTGCAGTTGGAGCGGATCACATTAAGCACTTCGTGTACCCGTTCATCCTCAATACCAATCATAAAGGTCGTATTGCCTGCCCGCAAAAAACCGCCTGTACTTGCCAGCTTTGTTGCTCTGAAGCCTTCTTGAACCAGCGCATTCGACAACCGGTTGCTATCTTTGTCCTGTACGATCGCAATCACTAATTTCATTGATTATCCCTCCCGAATTATATTGCCATTCGTAATGTTTAGAAACAATAAAATGCAGGTTTCTTATTCATGTGCAGAACTTTCAAGAAAAACTGCGATATGTGTAAATGTACATGCTATAGGATGTTAAGAGGACTACTATTATAATTTGACATCGTTTGCAAATAATCCTTTAAAACGCTGTGCGATTATCGAAATGGAGTCATTTAACAGAGCTTCAGGTGAAGTTTCTGCATTTATTCTGACTATTCGCCCCGGATTCTGTGCATGCAGCTTTGTATAACCTTCACGTACCAGATGATGAAAAGAAAGTCCTTCCATATCGAGGCGATTGATTTCCCTGTTCTTGGCATCATAGATGCGCTTAAGCCCTGCTTCCGGAGAGATATCCAGCCATAATGTCAATTCGGGCATCACATCCTCAACAGCAAAACGGTTAATCGACCAAATTTCATCCATGCCAAGCCCTCGTGCATGACCCTGATAAGCAAGACTGCTGTCAACGAAGCGGTCACATATAACAAACATGCCATCGGCAAGAGCGGGTATAATTTTTTCCGTCAAATGTTGTCGTCTGGCAGCTGCATATAGAAGAGCTTCTGTTCTGGCTTCCATTGCGGTATTGCCCTGATCGAGGATAACGCCTCGTATTTGTTCGGCAATGGGAATTCCTCCAGGCTCCCGTGTTGTCATCACACGGATACCTTTTGCTGACAGTATACGCGTTAGCCCATCAATGAGTGTCGATTTTCCGGCGCCTTCACCGCCCTCAATAGTCAAAAAAGTTCTCGGTTCCAACATATGAGCTCCCTTTAGAATCGTTTCTTGTCCCTATCATAACAAAGCAAGCTATAAGCGTAAACGAATTCCTGCCCTATCAGCATCATCATAATGTCCTAGGCCTCCCGAATCACCATTATCGTTTTCAATGTCGGATCCGATATTCCTTGACATTTTGCGCCCATCAGGGCAAGCTCCTTCATATATAAAGCGACATTCTGATGAATCCTTTCTCCAGAATACAAGATGGGGATGCCCGGGGGATAGGGGATAACGGCTTCTGCAGCTATTCGGCCTGCTGCCTCCGTAATATTGATCATTTCCACCTGGTCACGCTGTTTCCGCTGTCTGTTGAAGAGTACTGGTTCAGAAATCGATTGTACGGTATCATACATGGATCCTTTTATTTTTGCTTCATTTACATAATTTCTATGAATTACCATATCAAAATCAGTGCCCCTATGTACCTCTTTTCCAATTTCGATACATGCCTGGATCAGCTTCTCGTTGTCCTTTAATGACATTGACATACCGAACAACAAAATCACATGAATAGAATCGGCCATTTCCGGCCAGCATCCTCGTTTCTCAAGCATTTTCTGAAGGTCATAACCGGATAATAATCCGGCTCGATCCTTAATCACAATACGAAGGGGGTCCCCCATCATATTCAGACCGTAAGCAGGCAATTCAATCCACCCGGAAGATTCGTTTGCCCAGTGCCTGAATGACTCTGCTGCCATTATGCCCTCTTCAAATAAAGAAGGTCCAAAGGTATCAATCATTGCCCGGGCAATATCCAAGGATGCCATAATCGGATAAGAAGGACTGGAGCTTTGGACCATTGACAGTGCTTCTCCTAATGCATCACGATCAATCCTGATTCCCTGTACATGCAGCATAGCACCCATTGTAAGAGCGGACAACGTTTTGTGAGTCGACTGTACCACAGCATCAGCGCCTGCCTGAAGCGCTGAACGGGGGAATGAGGGATGCATGCCGTAATGAGCGCCATGCGCTTCATCGACCAGCAGCAGACAGTCATGACTGTGTACAAGCTTTGCATATGGCTCTAAATCCGTACTTAATCCATAATAGCTGGGATTAGTTAGGAATACGGCTTTTGCCTCTGGATATCGGAGAAGAGCTTCCTCTATATTAGACAGTTTTGGAATTGCATGCAAACCTGTTCCTGGATCTGTTTGTGGTGAAAGAAATACCGCTCTTGCCTGTGCAAGCATTAATCCATTTAGAACGGACTTATGTACATTTCTTTGTAAAATAATAAGATCTCCTGGGTTGCAGCTGGCCATTATCATTGCCAGGTTTCCAACTGTACTCCCTCCAACCAGGAAATAAGTGTGCTCTGCACCAAAGGTGCCCGCAGCCAGACGCTGAGCCGCAGCAATTACGCTTGTCGGCATATGAAGATCGTCTGTCCCAGACAGCTCTGTCACATCCAAGGCCATAATCGCTTGAAATATCTGAGCTGCATCTGTATCTAGCTTTTGCAGCTTATTTAAAGATTGGCCATATTTATGGCCTGGAACATGATAACTTATTGGAATTGAGCGGTGCAGGTCCATTAACGCTTCATACAAGGGTGCGTGGAATAATGGCTCAATAGCAGTCATAAGAAATATAAATTCTCCTTTTAGATAATTAAACTGTAAATATAAAAGCTAAGCACTTGACCATTTCACAAATAATTTACAAATTATTATAATATAACCAAATAAGGGGTGTAAACAGAAAATAAATCCTCGCTATCCCGATTGGAGCTTCCTTTTCGAGATCTGCGAGGATTGACTATGCTGATGCCATCCGGATCACAATCAGGCATTCTTTTGAACCCAAATTTGCTTCAGCTGATGAATAAAGAAAGGGTATTTTGCATCTTGGACTTCCGTTCTGACCATTTCCACTTCGCATGATTCACAAATGAATTCATCAATAATTCGCAGACCTTCCTGCTTATGATGCCCGCAAATAATGCAACAGCTTCCGATTGCTTCTTCCATCATTCTTCACCTCGCCTTTACAGGAAATTACTCATTGCTACTATTATGCCACATAGTCTAGCATCATATACTTGTTTCATAGCCCGTTTCAAATAGCCCTACATCATATGATACACGAGTGAAAAGGGTGAATGGTATCTAAATATGTTGCCTTTGCTCCGCTCTTCAAAAAATGAATGCAGTTTCCGATACATTCTCTAGTAGGATGGAGGGGACATTGTCACAATGAGAGGCACGCTCGCTGAGCAGGAAAAAGCCACAATTTATCAATACCAGCTGATCCGTAAAATCGTTGTGCGCAAAGAGCTTATATGGAGCTACTTAAGCGTAGCATGCATCATTTCGATCTTTCAATTAGCCTTGTATCAAGTAGACGGTGCAATTGCACTAGCTCTGGGACTGATCGTAACTCAGCTGATCCAATTCATAATTATTCGCTTAACCTTGATTCGTGTGGATGAGCCGGATAACCGCCGGTGGGGCTATCGATTGATATTGCCTTGGGTCGGATATATCCCAATTGCCCATATTGAGCTTGCTCTCTTTCGTCGTCTGCAGCGTCATATGTTCTGGCTGGGGCTGTGCGCGATTGGCGTTGCTTACCCTTGGGCTAATGAAGCTCAGATGATCAGCTTGATATGCTGGCATTTATGGACATTGGCACCGCGGGTTGTCCTGCTTCGTCAGTTGCGGAAAGTTCGCCGTGACGGTGTTCTCCGCATCCAGGCAGCCGATGTAAGCTATTATCATCGTTAGTCAATTGATTATAAGTAGAGGGTGCTCAGGAACACCCTCTCTTCTTTGTGTAAGGACTAAGCAACAAACATCTTGAATTTAAAAATTAATAAAGTAGACCATAGAGACAGGAAACAAAAGATAAATATTGCGCAAATATTGGTATAGAGGATTTTTCTCGAAAAAAAACGGATAATCGTGCACAGCACATGGTGTCGCATGCGTGCCGGTTATCCGGTAAAATAATTATATGAATGTTATAAAAGAAACAGCTGTTATTGGACAATAAATTATGCTGTTCCTCCAGTCGGCAGGAACTTTATCATACAACATGCATTAGTTAAACAACTTCTGAAAACAACAAGCGAATTCTAAAAAACAACAAGCGAGAAACAAGCCAGCAGATAACAAAAAACCGACCACAGAACTGCGGTCGGCTTCTCGTGCTTGGCAACGTCCTACTCTCCCAGGACCCTGCGGTCCAAGTACCATCGGCGCTGAAGGGCTTAACGGTCGTGTTCGGGATGGGTACGCGTGGTTCCCCTTCGCCATTGCTACCAAACGGGATGGCTCGGCTATGGACCGATCATCATAAGGGTGGTTACACCCTGAAAACTGGATACGAACGTTTGCGAAACGTTTAGCGGC
>NZ_JBHRUP010000001.1:4035000-4522500 GCF_042647105.1 Paenibacillus sepulcri
GATTTCTTCCAGTTCCTCGCTGATGATTTGCAAAACAAGCTGCTCATCGGCCAAAATGGCACGATACTCCGCGATCTTCCTCTGCAGCTCTTCATATTCCGCTTCGATTTTCTCCCGTTCCAACCCTGTGAGACGCTGCAGTCGCATCTCTAATATCGCCTGGGCTTGATCATAGCTGAGAGAGAATCTGGAAATCAGCCCTTCGCGGGCAATATCGGTAGTTTGTGATGCTCTGATAAGAGAAATGACCTCATCCAGATTATCGAGCGCGATACGCAAACCCTCGAGAATATGAGCGCGGGCTTCCGCTTTCCTGAGATCGAACTCGGTACGTCGGCGGATAACCTCAATTTGATGCTGCAAATAGTAATACAAAATATCTCTGAGATTTAATACACGAGGCTCGTGATTAACCAATGCCAGCATATTAAAGCCGAAATTCATTTGCATCTGGGTCTGCTTGTACAGATTGTTCAAAACAACGCTGGGATTCACATCACGGCGCAGTTCCACGACCACCCGCATCCCGTTGCGGTCGGATTCGTCGCGGAGATCGGTAATTCCGTCAATATTTTTCTCCCGAACGAGCTCGGCAATTTTCTCTACGAGACGTGCCTTGTTGACCTGATAAGGCAGTTCATGGACGATGATTCGTCCTTTGCCATTGTTATCTTCTATAGTTGCTCGTGCGCGCATCGTCACCGATCCGCGTCCCGTAGTATAGGCCTGACGCAGCCCTTCCCGCCCCATCAGGAAACCGGCTGTAGGGAAATCCGGGCCTTTGATATAATCCATCAGTTCCAGCGGCGTGATCTCCGGATTTCGGATGAGCGCCTGAACACCGTCAATAACCTCACCCAGGTTATGCGGGGGAATATTGGTGGCCATCCCAACCGCGATACCCGTAACCCCGTTGACTAACAGGTTTGGAAAGCGCGCCGGCAAAACGACAGGTTCATTTTCTTCCCCATCATAGTTGGGTGCGAAATCGATCGTCTCTTTGTTTATATCGCGGAGCATCTCCATAGCAATCTTCGACAAGCGAGCTTCCGTGTAACGCATAGCCGCTGCCATGTCGCCGTCAATGGATCCAAAGTTTCCATGACCGTCAATCAGCATATAACGCAGCGAAAAGTCCTGCGCCATCCGTACCATCGTTTCATAAACAGCCGAGTCTCCATGAGGATGATACTTACCGATAACTTCGCCGACGATTCTGGCGGATTTCTTATATGGCTTGTCCGGGGACATGCCCAGCTCAGACATCGCGAACAGAATGCGTCGATGAACCGGCTTTAGGCCATCCCTGACATCGGGGAGCGCACGGCTCACGATAATGCTCATCGCATAATCCATGAACGAATCCCGCATCTCGACGCCGATATCGCGATTTACTACTTGCGAACGATGTTCTTCAGCCATTGTGGTCCTCCTAAAATACTTCTTGATTGATTATCATAAATGATTCAGCAGAGAAATCTTGCAGGTTTCTTCGTTGAATGCTTGTACGAGGGATACATAGAAAGAACCTTATAGTCATTTCACAATACTGCCGAGGTTAAACCTTGCTGCTGTTATAAATCTGCAGAAAGGCCCAATAAACTCCAAATTATGGGTGAATGCACTTTCCACTTCAACGCTATCGCATAAACTGATGGGGAATGGATTTTGACAGGCATATTCCGGTTCAAACAGGGAGAAAGCAAAAATAGGCATAATCCCTATTATACCATCGTTTTTCACCTCTGTCTCCTGCATGCGCTGTATTTCACCACTGGTCAAGAATAGATTCCGAAAGGCGGAGCCGCTTTGGCGATCCAACGTGTAAAAAGCAAATGGGCGAAAACAAATTCCCTGGTAAAGTCAGAAGAAATGCGTGATTCCATCCCCACTACGAAAAAATGGAGCAGCGAAACACTCCGATCAATGCTAAACGAATATAAAATGGTTTATGTGAAACCCGATCAAGGCACCTTCGGCAGCGGCGTTATTCGGGTCGAAAAGCTAGAGAATCACTACACCTACCAGCTCGGTACCCGGATCAGGAACTTTTCAGGATTCGAGGCCATGGCAGCAAGTCTGCAGACGGTCATAAAATCCCGTACTTATCTGGTACAGAGGGGAATCCATCTCCTTAAGCACAAAGGGAGAAGATTCGATATCCGCGTCATGGTTCAAAAAAATGACAGGCATGAGTGGGAATCAACGGGCATTATCGGCAGGCTCAGCCATCCTTCCAAAATCGTTACGAATTATCACAGCGGGGGCACCCCTATGACCATCGAACGATTAATGCAAAGCCATCTCACCAAGGTTCAAACTAGAAATCTTAAAAGCCGGCTGCGGAAGCTGGGCGTCTCCGTAGCCAGACAGCTGCAAAACGATTATCCACGACTTAAAGAATTAGGCGTCGATGTCGCTGTAGATACCTCATTCAAGCCGTGGATTCTGGAAGTAAATACGCTGCCCGACCCGTTCCTGTTTCGTAAACTTCCGGATAAACGGGTATTTCGAAAAATATATCGTTACGGCCTCCTCTATGGACGCTTCAAATCCACAAAAAAACGTTCGTGAACCTGTCCTTCCCATTCGTTGTTGGCAGAAAAAAACCGCACTCGTTTCAAGCGAGCGCGGTTTTTTGTTTTTGGTTAAATATCCAGGTTTTTGACAAGTTTGGCATACTGCTGAATAAATTCGCGGCGTGGTTCGACGTTATCACCCATAAGGGTCTCAAACATCTGATCGGCTTCCATGGCATCCTCAATTGAAACCTGGAGCATAGTACGGCTTTCGGGGTCCATGGTTGTCTCCCATAGCTGCACAGCATTCATTTCTCCAAGACCTTTGTACCGCTGTACGCCTACCTTGGCGCCTTCACCGAATCCTGCGATAATATCGTCGCGTTCCTTCTCGCTTTGCGCGTACCGGATGACCTTATTGCGTTCAATCTTGAACAGCGGCGGCTGGGCAATGTAGATAAAGCCGGCCTCCAGGATTTTGCGCATGTAACGATAAAGGAAGGTGAGCAGCAGGGTCCGTATATGGGCACCGTCGACGTCGGCATCCGTCATTAGGATGACCTTATGGTAACGCGCCTTGGCAAGGTCAAAGTCGTCGCTGATGCCTGTGCCCAGTGCAGTAATGATCGCACGGATTTCGGTATTACCCAATATCCGGTCCAGCCGCGCGCGTTCGACGTTGAGAATTTTCCCCCGCAATGGCAGGATGGCTTGAAAATGACGATCCCGTCCTTGCTTGGCGGAACCGCCTGCCGAGTCACCCTCAACGATGTACAACTCGCTTATAGAGGCATCCTTGGAGGAGCAATCTGCCAGCTTGCCCGGAAGCGAACTGACTTCCAGGGCGCTTTTGCGTCTGGTCAGCTCACGCGCCTTACGGGCTGCCTCGCGGGCCCGGGAGGCCTGAAGCCCTTTTTCAATGATTTTCTTAGCGACGGCCGGATTCTCTTCCAGAAATTCCTGGAGCTTCTCCGCAAAGCAGGACTCCACGATACCGCGGACTTCACTATTGCCGAGCTTTGTCTTGGTCTGCCCTTCAAATTGCGGCTCGGGAATCTTGACGGATATGATCGCAGTCAGCCCTTCACGCACATCATCACCGGACAAGTTGGAATCGTTATCCTTGATGGCATTCATTTTGCGAGCGTAATCGTTGATGATCCGCGTCAATGCGCTTTTAAAGCCGGATTCATGCGTCCCGCCCTCATGGGTATTGATGTTATTGGCAAAGGAATAAATATTCTCGCTGTAGCTGTCATTGTACTGCAGGGCGACCTCAATCTGGATATTATCCTTGGAGCCTTCCACATAAATCGGCTGCTGATGCAGAGCTTCGCGATTACGGTTCAAATACTCGACAAACTCGATAATACCGCCGTCATACCGGTACGTATTGGTCGCGCCTGTGCGCTCATCGAGCAGTACAATCTCAATGCCTTTATTCAAAAAAGCAATCTCTCGTATACGCGACTGCAGAACCTCATATTCAAAGACTGTTGTTTCTTTGAAAATTTCCTCATCGGGCTTAAAATGAACGGTGGTTCCGGTCTCTTCGGTTTCCCCGATTATCTTCAAGTCATACTGAGGAACTCCCCGGCGATACTCCTGCTGATGAATTTTCCCTTCGCGGCTGACGGTCACAATGACCTGTTCGGACAGAGCGTTAACAACGGATATTCCGACGCCATGAAGGCCCCCGGACACTTTATAACCGGAATCATCGCCGCCGAATTTACCGCCGGCATGTAGAACGGTCAATACGACCTCAACAGTTGGTCTTTTCAGCTTGGCATTCTCCCCGACGGGAATCCCCCGGCCGTTATCGACGACGGTTACACTGTTATCCTCATGCACAGTAACCAGGATCCGGTCGCAGTAACCAGCCAGCGCTTCATCGATACTGTTGTCGACAACCTCCCATACGAGATGGTGAAGACCTTTGGAGCTGGTGGAGCCGATATACATCCCGGGACGCTTACGAACAGCTTCCAAACCTTCCAGGACTTGTATTTGACTTTCATCATACGTATTCTGGTTCAACGACATGCTGGAATTCACTGCTCCTCTCAATGCTTGATACCTGAGCGTTCTCGTGGGAAAACGCAACTTCGCAACCATAATCTTCGGCGCTTTCGTGAGAAATTGCACCTCAAATGCCCTGGCGGCAGATAGAAAAAGACGCACCCTTGATCCTAAATCTCTATACGAGCATAAGCTAAGCTTACGGGTCTACCGAATACAGTTAATTGGTCGCGAAATGATGCGATCGCTTCTTCAATGTGGAGGAAGATATCGGGGAATAATAGATTTTTTGCTGGGTGACCACGATTGATTTTGCCTCTTCCTCACCGATCACTTCAACGTCCTTGCGTTTGCGGGCTTGAGCTACGAATTGCTTGGAAAGCTTGGAGGACTGTTCGATGGAAATATCAAAGATCGCCACGAGCTCCGCGGCGCGAATTATTTTTTCTCCGCCCAAATGTATATACATAGCTTCCACCCTTCGTTCGTGCCGCATTAAAGAATGACTTCGCCATTGCGGACATGATAGATTCGAGAGCCTTGCAGCTTGCTCACATCGACGCTCTCCAGACCTGTTGTGGTAATAAAGGTCTGTACCTTGCTCTGAAAGGTTTCAATCAGCTGTGTCTGCCGATTCTGGTCAAGCTCCGATAAAACATCATCCAGCAGCAGCAGCGGATATTCTCCGATTTCCTCATGAATGAGTTCAATCTCAGCCAGCTTGAGCGATAACGCGGTTGTACGCTGCTGCCCTTGTGAACCGTAGACGGCAGCTTCCTTGCCATTTATAAAAAAGGCCAGATCATCGCGGTGGGGGCCGACGAGCGTCATCCCACGGCGCAGTTCTTGATCTTTTACCTGTGTTAACTTTATCATAAATTGCTCAAATAAAACAGATTCTTCTTCCGCAGCGTCCGTATCGAAGGAGGGACGGTAGACAATTGTCAATTCCTCCGCGCCCGCCGTTATGCCGGAATGGATATGCTGAGCCCACTTTTGCAGCTTATGAATAAAGCTTTGCCTTTTTTTCATAATTTTAACACCATACTCAATAAGCTGCATATTCCACACGTCGAGCATGGCCTGCTGGGAGCTTGACGGGGAGGAGGCTTTTAAATAATTGTTACGCTGCAAAAGCACTTTGTGATACTGTCCCAGCGAATGCAAATAACCAGGCTGCACCTGGCCGATTTCCATATCCAGGAACCGCCTGCGGATGCCAGGTGTTCCTTTTACAATTTCCAGATCCTCGGGTGCAAACATGACAACATTAAGCGATCCGACAAAATCACTCAGCTTCCGCTGCTCCAGGCCATTGATCCTGGCCTTCTTCCCTTGAGTGGACAAGGTCAAATCCAGCTTGAGCGTACCGTATTTTTTCTCCACTTCCCCAAGAATTCTTGCGTCGCTGGACTGCCAGCCGATCAGTTCCTTGTCTTTGCTGGTACGATGGGATTTGGTTAACGCCAGCACAAATATCGCTTCCAGCAGATTCGTTTTTCCCTGGGCATTAGGGCCGACAAACAGATTGACCTGACTGTCTGTTTTCACTTCCAGCTGTTCATAGTTGCGGTAATGCTGCAATTGTATGGAATTCAGATACACCGTGCTGCCTCCCGTTTGCTGCCTATGCTTAATTGCATTGACGCATTAACGCTTTACGACCGTAAAGAGGCCATGTCCTTTTATTTCGACCCGGTCACCGCTGTAAAGCTTACGGCCCCTCCGATTATCCGCTTCTCCATTGATCTTGACCTCGGCTTCCTGCAAAAAAAACTTTGCAGCCCCGCCCGTATCGATGCACCCTGACAGCTTTAGAAACTGCCCAAGCGCGATATATTCCGTCGTAATTTCAACTTCCGTCATGTTCTGATTGCTCCCTTTAGCCTGTAGTCCGGTACGGCAGGATGAGATGCAGGCTGTGTGAATGGTCCGTCGGCTTAATGATAATCGGGCTCATCGCTCCGGTAAATCCGATGAACAAATATTCGCTGTCGATGACTTTAAGGGCATCGAGCACATATTTGGAATTAAAGGCAATACGCAGCGGCTCGCCGTTCATTTCCTTGACTTCCAGCTGCTCCGTAACCCGCCCAAGCTCAGCCGAGCTGGAGGAAATTTCGATGGTGCCGTCCTCCTGCGTCATCAGGCGGACAATATTGGTTTTCTCTTCCCGGGACATCAAATAGGCCCGGTCTATCGAATCCGTTAATTTTTTTGTGTTGAGCACCAGTTCTGTTTTGAACTGCTGCGGAATAATTTTAGAAGTATCGGGGTAGGTCCCATCCAATATACGCGAATAAAACAGGACATGTCCAATTTTGAACAAAACCTGGTTGTCGGCGACAAAAATATTCACATGGCTGTTGTCGTCGGGGATGAGCCGGGACAGTTCATTGAGCGTTTTGCCGGAAATAACGACATTGGAGAACCGGTAGTCGGCTTCCGTTTGAACGTTAGCGGTACGGCTGGCCAGGCGGTGGCGGTCCGTTGCGACAAATTTCAACTGTCCTTCAGCCAGATTCCATAAGGTACCGGTCAAAATAGGCGTTTGTTCACTGGTGGAGGTGGCGAATACCGTTTGCCGGATCATCATTTTGAGCATATCGCCGGGAACGGAAATCGTGTCTTTCTCTTCTATGGTCGGGAGGATGGGAAATTCCTCCGGATCAAGGCCAATCATTTGAATATCAGTGGAGCCGGAGCGGATCATCGTCTGGTGATTGTCCTTCACTTCGATTTCGAGCTCATCCGACGGCAGTTTTTTGACAATCTCGACGAAGAATTTGGCTGGAAGCACAACGCTTCCCGGCTTGTCGATTCGGGCGACGACAAATTCTCCATTTTCCACAGGAATGAAGCTTTGGATCGAAATATCGGTGTCGCTTGCTGTTAGGGTGACGCCTTGATGGGTGACATCAAACTTGATTCCCCCAAGGATAGGAATAGCAGGCCTCGATGAAGAGGCTTTGGAAACTTGCTGGATGGCATCATTGAGCTGGTCTTTTCTGATCATTAGTTTCATCTTGGTTTCACTCCTAAAATAGCTTCCTGAAAAATAGAGTCAATTGAGCACGGTTTTGGGCTTTGTTTGTGAATCCCTTTTCACTCTAAATTGATGATGTTTATTTAATTATTTATTAGCCGTAGTCGTAGTAGGGGGCCGGAATATGTGGATAAGTGAATAAAATGCTGATAAATCAAGCCTATCCACATGTGTACAGGCTGTGCATAGGCTTGGAGAATTTTCGTATCCACTTGTGTATAAAATCAGGTGTGATTTTTGATCTTATCGGTAAGCGTCTGGACGATTTTATATAAGTCCTGATCAATCTTGAGCTGCTGTGTAATTTTCTCGTGGGCATGAATAACGGTTGTATGATCCCGGCCCCCGAAAGCCTCGCCTATTTTGGGAAGCGAGAAGTCCGTCAGCTCACGGGACAAGTACATGGCAACCTGACGCGGAAAAGCGACCGCCTTGGTCCGTTTGCGTGCTTTGAACTCCTCCAGCTTAAGTCCATACAACTCGCCGACCTTCTGCTGTATATCCTGCATCGTGATCATTCTCGGACGGCTGGATGGAATAATATCCTTCAGTGCTTCCGCTGCCAAATGGGAGGATATATCTTCGTTAATAAGGGAAGAATAGGCCACCACACGGATTAGAGCCCCTTCGAGCTCCCGGATGTTCGTATCTATTTGACTGGCTATGTAAACCATCGCTTCATTGGGAATATCCAGGTTCTCCGCTCTTGCTTTCTTTCTTAAAATAGCAATCCGCGTCTCCAGGTCTGGCGGTTGAATATCTGTTATAAGTCCCCATTCAAAACGGGAACGAAGCCGTTCTTCGAGAGTCGGAATCTCTTTGGGCGGCCGGTCACTGGAGATCACAATCTGTTTGCGTTCTTCATGCAGAGCGTTGAAGGTATGGAAAAACTCCTCCTGCGTCTGTTCCTTGCCGGCCAGAAACTGAATATCATCGATAAGCAGCACATCAATGTTGCGGTATTTCGTGCGGAAGCTCTCCCCGCGGTTGTCTCTGATTGCATTGATAAATTCGTTGGTAAACTTCTCTGAAGACAAATAAAGTACCCGTGTGCTGGGAACATGCTCCAAGATATAATGGCCGATCGCATGCATCAGATGCGTTTTGCCGAGTCCAACTCCGCCATAGAGAAAAAGCGGATTATAAGCTTTGGCCGGCGCCTCGGCGACAGCCAGGGATGCTGCATGGGCAAAACGGTTGTTGGCCCCAATGACAAAGGTATCAAATGTGTATTTGGGATTGAGCATATAGGAGAACGTTTCTTCGGGTCCGACATGAACGGTAGGGATGATCTGCGGCTGTTCAATGGCAGGCTCCGGCGGTTTATTCTCTTCAATCACAAATTTGATATCGTATTGGCGGCCCAGAAATTCTTGCAGCGTTGTCCGCACAAGCTTCGTATAACGGCTTTCGAGCCATTCGGCCGCAAAAGTCGTAGGTGCTGTCACAATGACCATAGAATCGCCGCTGAACGAGGCTTTTGTCGCTTTGAACCAAGTGTCGAAACTTGGCTTGCTCAGCTTTGTTTGTATGATCGACAGCACCTGTTGCCACATTTCGTGCGTATGGCTATCCACAGATTGTCACTCCTTATCCAATTCGCCGAAAGTCGGCATGGCTGTGCATAAAGATGTCGAAATTTCGGGTATTGGGAACCAATCGTCCACATTATGTAGGATGGACACTAGAATTTTATCAAAAGGGGATGAATGTTGTTCACATTGTTATCCACAGGCTGTTGATAAAGCTGAGGGGGATATGGAGTCATCCACACAGAAAACAAGTCTATCATAGCAAAAGAACCCTTGTTTTTCAACGAGTTGGCGGAATTTATCCACAAATTCTATAGGTTGTGTATAAAAGTTATGGACAACACAAGATATTGTTAATATCATGTTAAGAATTCGACAATTGCCGAGGAATAGCCGGAAAATCCATCCACATGTTATTAACTTTTGCCCGCAGCCGTGCGGTTTTGCCAATTATCCACAATATGCGGCAGCGGCAAATATTTTTCTCTTCTATATAGAGACTCCTTCGAAATATGGAATGATTGACATTATGCGGGCATCATGGTTTAATTGAAAAAGGCGTTTTTTAAAGATGAACGTGGTTCTGCTCGCAATGGCTGAAATGCCGTTCATGCTTGGTGAATGTGATAATCAACGCTCGTGAAAACGGCGAGGAATAGATTTTCGCTGGTTGAGGGAGTACGTAAAACAGGAGGTGCAAGAAATGAGACCGACATTTAGACCGAATGTTAGCAAACGCAAGAAAGTTCACGGATTCCGTAAACGGATGGCTTCCAAAAATGGACGTAAAGTGCTGAGCGCCCGCCGTCAAAGAGGCAGAAAAGTACTGAGTGCTTAAGCATAAGACCACTACCGTGGTCTTTTTTTAATTTAATCGGGAATAATTGAACATAAAGGTCCGGTGAAGAAGAGCCGTGCAAAGAAAGCTGCGTTTACGAAACCGCGAAGATTTCAGCCGGATTTACCGACACGGTAAATCGTTCGCCAACAGCCAGTTTGTCGTTTACTGGTCGCGCCAATACAAATCGGATCCATTCCGGCTTGGTGTTTCGGCCAGCAAAAAAATAGGCAATGCCGTCGTTCGTAACCGGATGCGCAGGCTTGTGAAGGAAATCGTCAGGCAAAATGCGGAACGAATAATCGTACAGCTTGATTTCATTATTATTGTCCGCAAACCTGCTGTCGGCATGAAGATGGCTGAGCTGGAAAAAAGCATGCTGCATATTCTTAAAAAGGCCGGTCTTCTCAAGATGCCGCGATAGGGTTGTAATCGCTTTATCAAGGATGTCCGGGCTTGTTTCTTTGTGCCATAAAATGTGATATAGTTTACGATAAAGAATTAGCAAGGTTGACCCGCCCGGTCATCATGCTTGATGGTGCCAGAGAGAGGAGTTTTACATGTTGTCCCGTATTTCGAAACGTACCTGGTTTACTTTTTTCGCGTTAGCTGCAGTGATGCTGCTGCTGAGCGGCTGCTCGTCCACCACACATCCGGTATCCATGGATCAGCTGGCAAACGGGAATTTCTGGCAGAGGAATGTCGTTTATTACTTTTCACTGACTCTTGAGAATTTCGCCAAATGGTTTGGCGGCGAATACGGCATCGCCATTCTATTGATGGTTGTCATTGTCCGGACGATCATTCTGCCTCTGACGCTGAAGCAGTACCGCAGTTCCAAAGCGATGCAGGCCCTGCAGCCTGAGCTTGCCAAGATAAAAGAAAAAAACAAGGATAATCCGCAGAAGCAGCAGGAAGAAACCATGAAGCTTTTCCAGCAGCATAAGGTTAATCCGCTGGCCGGCTGTTTGCCGCTTCTTGTGCAGATGCCTATCTTTATCGCGCTTTACAACTCGATTTATATGAATGAAAACATACGGGAACATACTTTTTTGTGGCTGCAGCTGGGAGAGAAGGATCCGTATTACGTCCTGCCGGTCCTTGCAGCGATAACGACTTTCGTCCAGTCCAAGATGATGCAGTCTCAGCAAAAAGCAATGCCGGCCATGCAGGGGATCATGATGATATTCCCGGTCCTGATCTTCGTTATGGCGCTGTCATTCCCGGCTGCGCTGCCTCTGTACTGGATTTTCAGCAACATTTATACCATTGTTCAAAACTATTTTCTGTACGTACGCACCTCAACCAAGGGTAAGGAGAGTGTACCTGCGAAATGAAGAAAACCGTAGCATCGGGCAAAACGATCGAAGATGCTGTACGAAACGGATTAACGGAGTTACAAGTTACGGCGGACCGTGTGAATGTGTCCGTGCTTGAACAGCCCTCCAGAGGGTTGTTCGGGTTGATTGGTGTGCGGGCGGCCAGGGTGGAGCTTACGCTGCTGCCCGAGCCAGAGCCGGTGCCGGTGGAACTGCCGGAATCTCCGCAGGAAACAATCGATCCTATTGCGGAAACTGAGCGATTTGTCACCGAAGTGGCGGGTACGATGGGACTTACGATCACGATTGACCGTCATAATTCGAGGGACGGGCTGGTTCTCTCGCTGTCTGGGAGTGGAGATCTTGGTATGCTCATTGGCCGGCGGGGTCAAACACTTGATGCTTTGCAATATTTGGTTAACATCGTAGCTAACCGTTATGCCGACAGCCATCTTCGCATCGTGCTCGATGCTGAGGATTTTCGGGAACGCAGACGCAAGACGCTGGAGGATTTATCCGATCGACTGGCAGGGCAGGTCATTCGTTCAAGAAAAGAAGTGGTTCTTGAACCGATGTCGCCTCATGAGCGGAAGATTATTCATTCGCAGCTCCAGAATCACGCCAAGATAAAAACGTTCAGCAAAGGCGACGAACCCAACCGGCGTGTTGTGATTACACTTAAATAAACACCTGGATAACACAACTTCTTCCCAGCAATGGCTCTTTAACGGTCATTGCTCGTTTTGTTTTGAATGAACGGAGTACTTTTCTTTATAAAGAAAGGGTTGGAGGCTTTATAACGTCATGATGAATGAAGATACGATTGCCGCAATTTCGACAGCTGTCGGAGAGGGCGGCATTGCCGTTATACGGGTAAGCGGAAATGAAGCCGTCCGTGAAACGGCAAAGCTGTTCCGGTCAAAGTCGAATATAGAGGAAGCGCCCTCGCATACTGTTCATTACGGTCATATTGTGAATCCTGCCAGCGGAGAAGTCGTGGAGGAGCTGTTGTTGACCGTCATGAGGGGGCCGCGTTCCTTCACGGCCGAGGATGTTGTGGAGCTGAGCACACACGGAGGCGTGGTTGCGGTCAAGCGCGTTCTGGAGCTTTTGCTAAAGGCAGGCTCAGTGCGGATCGCAGAGCCAGGCGAGTTTACAAAGCGGGCCTTCTTGAATGGGAGAATCGATTTGACGCAGGCTGAAGCCGTAATCGATCTGATACGCTCCAAATCGGACCGGGCGTTCACGGTTGCCATGAAGCAGGCAGAAGGCGCGCTGTCGAAAAAGGTCAAAGCCTTGCGCCATTCACTTGTCGAGCTTCTCGCGCATATTGAAGTCAATATCGATTATCCGGAGCATGATGTAACGGAAATGACCAATGCATATATTTGCCAACGCAGCAGGGAGGCAATTGACGAAATCAACCTGTTGCTAAAAACCGCTGCTGAAGGCAAAATATTAAGAGAAGGTATTGTGACGGCCATTGTAGGGCGGCCCAATGTCGGCAAATCCTCACTGCTGAATGCGTTGGTACAGGAGAATAAGGCTATCGTGACGGAAATCGCCGGTACTACCCGGGATGTGATCGAGGAATTTGTCACAATCGGCGGCATTCCTCTGAGACTGCTTGATACGGCAGGTATCCGGGAGACTACCGATGTTGTCGAGAAGATTGGTGTGGAACGTTCAAGATCCGCACTTGCCGATGCCGATTTAATTTTGTTTATGCTCAATGCCGGGGAGCCGCTGCATGAGGACGACCGGCTGTTGATGGAGCAGCTTCGCGGGCGGCAGGTTATCGTTCTCTTGAACAAGACTGATTTGCGCCAGGCAATGGATACATCAGAAATTGAAGAGTTGTTTCCTCCGGAATCGATCCTTCGATTATCTGTACTGCAGGAAACCGGATTGGATCAGCTTGAACAGGCGATCAGCCGGATGTTCTTTAATGGACAGCTGGAATCAGCGGATCTGACCTACGTGAGCAATGTCAGGCATATTACGCTGCTTGGGCATGCAAAGCAATCTCTTATTGATGCAATGGATGCTACGGAAATTGGCATTCCCATTGATATTGTGCAAATAGATGTTCGTCTGGCGTGGGAGCAGCTTGGAGAATTGCTAGGCGATTCGGTATCTGAGTCTCTAATTGATCAAATCTTCTCTCAGTTCTGTTTAGGTAAATAATTTATGAAGCAAGGAGGGTTTATGAAAAATGGGTTATGAAGCAGGACAATACGATGTCATTGTTGTAGGAGCAGGTCATGCCGGCTGTGAAGCGGCACTTGCAGCCGCCCGGATGGGAAGCGAAACGCTGCTGCTGACAATCAATTTGGATATGGTTGCCTTTATGCCATGTAATCCATCGATTGGCGGACCGGCTAAAGGGCATGTCGTTCGCGAAATTGATGCGCTTGGCGGAGAAATGGGACGCAACATCGATAAAACATTTATTCAAATGAGGATGCTGAATACAGGTAAAGGGCCTGCTGTTCATGCACTGCGTGCACAAGCTGACAAATTTATGTACCAGCATTTTATGAAGAAGACAATCGAAGAGACCGACCATCTGACACTTCGTCAAGGGATGGTGGAGGAGCTGGTAATTGAGGACGGGGCATGTTTAGGGGTAGTCACGAAGACCGGTGCGGTCTATCGGGCGAAAGCTGTTGTAGTGACAACAGGAACCTACCTTCGCGGTAAAGTTATTATGGGTGAGCTGATGTACGAGAGCGGCCCCAATAATCAACAGCCTTCTGTCAAGCTGTCGGCCAGTTTGAAGGAGCTCGGCCTAGAACTGGTGCGATTCAAAACGGGTACGCCGCCAAGGGTGCATGGAGACACGATTGATTTTAGCAAAACGGAAATTCAGCCCGGCGACGAGAAGCCTAAATTCTTTTCCTACGATACGGTATCTTCCGACAACGAACAATTGCCGTGCTGGTTGACCTACACCTCAGAAGAGACGCATCGGATCATCAATGATAATCTCCATCGCTCTCCCTTGTTTTCGGGTCAAATTGAAGGAACCGGTCCGCGGTATTGTCCGTCGATTGAAGACAAGATCGTTCGTTTCGCCGACAAACCGAAGCATCAGATCTTTCTGGAGCCGGAAGGAAAGAACACATCGGAGTATTATGTGCAGGGATTATCGACAAGTATGCCGGAAGATGTCCAATTAAGCATTCTGCGTTCGATACCTGGTCTGGAAAAAGTGGAGATGATGCGGACCGGATATGCCATTGAATACGATGCCGTGGTTCCTACGCAGCTCTGGCCTTCACTCGAAACGAAGATTGTACCGGGTTTGTTTACAGCCGGACAAATTAACGGCACGTCCGGTTATGAGGAGGCAGCAGGCCAAGGCATTATGGCAGGCATTAATGCAGCACGCAAGGTTCAGCAGCTTGAGCCTGTCATAATCGGCCGTGCGCAAGGATATATTGGCGTCCTCATCGATGATTTGGTGACGAAAGGAACCAATGAGCCTTACCGCCTGCTTACATCGCGTGCCGAATATCGGCTGCTGCTCAGACATGACAATGCGGATCTGCGATTGACGCCGCTCGGTTACGAAATCGGGCTGATTCCTGAAGCGCGTCACGAACGGTTTTTGCGCAAAAAAGCGTTGGTTGAACAAGAGATTGAACGATTGAAAACAGCGAAAATCAAACCAGAAGACATTGAACCTGTTCTTACGGAGCTTAGTTCGACTCCGCTGCAATTTACTACGGATGCCTTAACGCTGCTTCGCCGTCCGGAATTGACTTACGCTCATATTGAACCTTTTATTCCTTCTCCGTTCGAGCTTACAGAAGAGATGAAGGAGCAGGTCGAGATCCAAATTAAATACGCTGGGTATATCGAAAAACAGTTGGTCCAGGTTGAACGTCTTGGGAAAATGGAAAAGAAACGGATACCGGAGGATATCGATTATTCGCTCGTGCATGGGATTGCGATAGAAGCAAAGCAGAAGCTTGCCTTGATTCGTCCGCTTTCCATTGGGCAAGCGTCAAGAATATCGGGTGTTACACCAGCCGATCTTTCTATTCTTCTGGTCCATCTTGAACATTACAATAGGGTGACAGCTGCGCGGGGGTAATAATGGATCAAACAGAACAATGGTTTGTGCAGCTGCTGCACGATAATAATATAATGATTTCCGACTACCAGGTGAAGCAATTCGACCAGTATTACCGCCTGCTTATCGAATGGAATGAAACAATGAATTTAACCGGTATTACAGAAAGAGAAGCGGTGTACGAGAAGCACTTCTACGACTCGCTTTCTCTTTCTTTCTTTCTGGATATGGGAGCGGTAAGTTCATTGGCAGATATCGGCTCCGGGGCAGGGTTTCCAAGCATTCCGCTCAAAATTTGTTTTCCTCACCTGAAAGTAACAATCGTCGATTCTTTAAATAAACGGATTCAATTTCTGCAGCATGTTGCCGCGGAATTGAAGCTTGCTGACTTTACATGCATTCATGGAAGAGCGGAGGATGTCGCAAGGCTTCCCGGCCAGCGTGATGCTTATGATTTGGTAACAGCTCGTGCGGTAGCGAGGTTAAGTGCGCTTAATGAACTTTGCCTGCCCTTTGCCAGGATCGCCGGTGTTTTTGCCGCCATGAAGGGTGCCAACTCAGAAGAAGAACTGCTGGAAGCAAGGAAGAGCATGGCTTTGCTCAAAGGCCAGTTGCGTGAAACTCATCTGTTCAAGCTTCCTTTCGAACAGGCTGATCGAAGCATCATTGTCATTGATAAAAAAGGCGCAACTCCATTGCAATATCCTCGCAAAGCGGGGGTGCCGCTTAAGCAGCCTTTGGTTTAAATGAAATGTTCCACGTGAAACATTAACGTCGGCTTTTTTATTACATTATCCCTATGTCAAGCAGGAAATCAACTTTCAGCCGACGAATTAGTAATAACGACAATACTCGGCACTTTGAATTCGGGTGGTAGTTGAAGCGATGAAAGAACAATTTTCCAGGTTATTCGGCCTAGCCGATCCAAAGAGCAGTAATCAGGATGAAGTGAAGCATATCGCCATAGGTGAAATTGATGCCAGTCCTTATCAACCGCGAACTGTATTTGACGATGATCGGATTGATGAACTGAGTCAAACCATTAAGACACATGGCGTCATTCAGCCGATCGTTGTGAGAATTCGCAATAAGCGTTATGAAATCATAGCAGGCGAGCGTCGGTATCGAGCTGTTAAAAAACTTGGTCTTGAAACGATTCCCGCAATTATTCGCGAATTCAATGATTCTCAAGCTGCATCGATTGCATTAATTGAAAATCTTCAGCGTGAAGGGCTCTCGGCTATTGAAGAAGCAATCGCCTATCAGAAATTGATTGATCTACATAACCTTACTCAGGAGAGTTTGGCTCAGAGGTTAGGAAAGAGCCAATCTACGATTGCCAACAAGATTCGATTGTTAGGTCTTGGCGAAATAGTGAAGACGGCTCTGATGGAACGGAAAATTACGGAAAGACATGCCAGAGCAATGCTCGGGCTGGATACGGAAGAACTCCAGGCGAAGGTGCTAAATGATGTCCTTTCCAAGGAACTGAACGTCAAGCAGACCGAAGCCCGTGTCGCATTCTACAAGGAAGTAACAAAAGCCGGAAAATCGAAACGAGTTTCCTTTACGAAAGATGTTCGTTTAGCTCTTAATACAATCAGGCAGTCCATTGATATGGTTTCGGGCTCGGGGCTGCAGATCAAGACCAATGAAAAAGACTATGAAGATCATTACGAGATTGTCATAAAAATTCCAAAACGCTGATAGATTTTAAGGGCAGGACAAATAGACCAACCATTACTTCAAATATTCTAAGGCATACATCTATTGGGTTGGCCTTATTGATATTCGCTGGGTTGGATTCCACTGAAATGTCACACAGCCGTTTCTTGAGATATCAGAAAGTATAAATTATAGTTCATACTATTTCTTATATTTCTGAGGAGAGAAACTAACTAAGCCGCCAGGACGGCGCAGCCGTTTCTTTTTGATTCATTTCATAATGGCAACCATGGCCGTCCGTGTTTATCGGGCGGCATCGCCATTTTGTCTAATTGAAAAACATTTACCCTATTCATACAGAATGAAAACTCATTTTCACAGAAATGGGTTTGAGAAGAATATCAAGCTAACTATAGAGGTGAAAGGTTTGTCTAAAACGATTGCGATAACGAACCAGAAGGGCGGTGTCGGGAAAACGACAACGTCAGTCAACCTGGGTGCTTGTCTGGCATCGCTTGGCAAGAAGGTTCTGTTGGTGGATATAGATCCGCAGGGCAATACAACCAGTGGAATTGGAATCAATAAGGCTGATGTGGCATATTGCATTTATGATGTGCTTATTAATGATGTTCATCCGAATGATGCAACCGTGCCTACTAATATAGAGGGCTTGAATATTATTCCTGCTACGATCCAGCTCGCAGGTGCGGAAATTGAGTTGGTGCCTACTATTTCGCGTGAGCTGCGATTGAAGAAATCTCTTGCTCTAGTGAAAAATCAGTATGATTATATATTGATTGATTGTCCGCCTTCACTCGGGATTCTTACCATCAACTCTTTGACCGCTTCTGATTCGGTGATTATTCCTATTCAATGTGAATATTACGCGCTTGAAGGATTGAGTCAGTTATTAAACACTGTGAGGCTTGTCCAAAAGCATCTGAACACCTCTCTTCAGATTGAAGGGGTGCTGCTTACGATGTTTGATGCAAGGACCAATCTGGGCATTCAGGTTATTGAGGAAGTCAAAAAATATTTTCAACAAAAGGTTTATCAAACCATTATTCCGCGGAATGTCAGATTGAGTGAAGCTCCTTCTCATGGTCAATCGATTATTACGTATGATCCAAGATCCAAAGGAGCCGAGGTTTATCTTGAACTTGCGAAGGAAGTGATCATGTATGAGCAAGCGACTAGGTAGAGGACTTGATGCTCTTATCCCATCGCTTTCTGTAAATGAAGATGATAAAGTCATTGAAGTTCCCTTGTCTCAGCTGCGTCCCAATCCCTATCAGCCAAGGAAGACATTTGATGAAGAAGCGATTAAGGAGCTTGCGGAATCAATAAGGCAGCATGGCATTATTCAACCTATTATCGTAAGAACTGTGCTAAAAGGCTATGAAATTATAGCTGGTGAACGACGTTTCCGCGCTTCCCAGCTTTGCGGGAATACGACCATACCTGCGGTTGTTCGAAGCTTCTCCGATCAACAGGTAATGGAAATCGCTTTGATTGAGAACCTGCAGCGTGAAGACCTGAATGCTATTGAGCTTTCATTAGCTTACCAGGCATTAATGGACAAATTTAATTTAACACAGGAAGAGCTTTCCATGAAGGTAGGGAAGTCCAGATCGCATATCGCTAATTTTCTGCGCCTGCTCACCTTGCCTGATTCAATTAAAGAAAATGTTTCACGTGGAACATTATCAATGGGACATGCAAGAGCACTGGTTGGGGTGAAAGAGGATCAAAGGAAGAAAGAGTTGGCCGAATTATCTATTGCCAACGAGTGGAGTGTCCGTGATCTGGAAGCAGCCATTCAATCTCTGGATGATCGTAATCAGGCTAAACCAGCCAAGACAACAGCCAGCAAGCGTGATCCTTATATCGAACAGCTGGAAGAGACATTGAGGGAGCAGTTTAAGACAACTGTAAAAATCAAACAGCAGAAGGACAAAGGGAAAATTGAATTGATGTATTACAATAAGCAGGATTTGGAACGTCTTCTTGAACTTCTGCAATAAAATAGGTAACTGATCTAAACAATTCTGACTTTGAATAAAGCGGCTAGATGAATAGATATAATGAGGAAAGTAATTGCTGCCATACGATGATGTTATGGACAATGAAATACAGGGAAAGCCAATGCAACAGAATGCATTGATTATCGATTTTAAAGGTACATGGTTTTAGCGGGGTTGACGTTTTGTTGTTTACCCTGAGGTCAGCAATCGGACAAAAATAGCGCGGCCTATATAGCATACTTGAGCGGAGCCTTGAGATTTAAGGTTGATGCTTAAGTATGCTATTATTAAGAGGAGCGGCATGGAATTCTTGAATAACAGGAGAAACCAGGCCAGACCTCAGTATTCTGATGGTTAGTGAATAAAACGATCCTGTCGCCAGAGGATAGCGACAGCAAGTGCTTTTTGGTTTCATTCCTGCCATTTTCTATGAGGATTGAGGGGGGATTAACGCTGCTGTCGAAGGTGTGACAGAACAGGTTCATCTTGAAACCTATGAAAGTATATTATCAGGTTATACTTTGTATATTGTCGAGGGTGAAGAAACCTGCTGCGCCGGAGAAGCACGTTCTTAACAGTTCCTTCTTTGATGTTCCTATATGATAGAAGGATATAATCTACGATAACTTTAATAAAAGGAGTGGTACTGCCGATGCGCGCAGATGCTCAAGATCCCGTCATCTATTTGGATCATGCCGCCACCTCATGGCCAAAGCCGCCAAGCGTTATCGATGCGGTTGTCAAGGCGATGGAGCATGATGCGGCCAATCCGGGCAGAGGCAGTCATCAGATGGCTGTACGGGCCAGTAGAATCCTGTTCGATACCAGAAAGACGATTGCTAAATTGTTTCATATATCCAACCCCAACGATATAGCATTTGCGATGAATACAACCATGGCATTAAATACGGCGATCAAAGGTTTCGTGAAACCAGGCGATCATGTCATTGCTACCGGCGTTGAACATAATTCAGTGCGCCGTCCCTTGGAGCTGTTGAAGAAGACACTGGGCATAGCCGTCACCTATCTGGAAGCTGACGAGCAGGGTGGAGTAGCTGCCAGGCAGGTGGAGCAGGCTATTGTGCCTCATACAAGGCTTGTTATTGTCAATCACAGCTCCAACCTGACAGGGGCGATTTTGCCGGTTGCAGAGATTGGGGAAATCACCAGGAAACGCGGTATTAAATTGCTTGTGGATGCTGCGCAGACGGCAGGGGCGGTTGAGATTGATGTTGAGGCGATGGGAGTGGATATGCTCGCGTTTCCGGGCCATAAAGGGCTGCTGGGGCCTCAAGGAACGGGCGGGCTGTATATTCACCCCTCCGTGGATCTGGAGCCGCTCCTGCACGGCGGTACGGGCAGTCAATCGGAGTCGCCTGAACAGCCAACCGTGCGGCCGGACCGGTACGAGGCAGGGACGCAAAACACGCCTGGACTGGCAGGACTTAAAGCGGGTGTTCAGTATGTTCAGCAGGAAACCGCAGCCAGGATTTATCAAAAGGAATGGCATTTGGCCCAGTTGATGATGGAAGGGCTGATTGCCGTGAATGGCGTGAGGATGTTGGGGCCGCATGCAGGCAAGCCCAGAACGGGAATTGTCTCATTTATCCTTGAGGGTGCTGATCCTTCCGAGACAGCGTTTATTCTGGATCAGCATTATAAAATAGCGGTTCGCTCCGGTTTTCATTGCACGCCTCTCGCGCATCAGGCTGCCGGTACGATGGAGACGGGCGCAGTCCGAGCAAGTGTAGGCTGCTTCACAACGGAGCAAGAGGTTGAGGCGTTCATTCAGGCGATCAAGGAAATCAAGCAGCATTACAACTGACAGGACAGCTCTTATGGGCAGACAAATGGGGGAGCGAAGTTTAAGATGGAAGTAGTCATACAACGGCCGATGGATTGGGTAACGGTCGCATTGGTCCTTGCCGTCCTGTTTCTTTTCATTAGAACGTTACGTTTAGGCAGCAGATTGAAGAAGCTTACAGCCAGCTATGCCCGGTTTATGGGTGAGACCGGTGTAAATGATCTGGAACAGGTTATTATAAGCATTAAGGAAAGACTCGACCTGCAGGAGCAAAATAGCACGGCTGTGCGTGCTGCTCTTCAAACGTTCGAGCACGCGCTCAAAATGAAAAAGGGCAATATAGGATTGCAGCGCTATAACGCCTTTGCGGAGAGAGGCAATGATCTTAGCTTTTCACTTGCCATTGTGAACGAACAGAATGACGGTATGGTCATGACCGGTCTTCATAGCCGCGATCAGACGTTTATGTACGTCAAACCGCTGAAGCGCGGAGAGTCTCCCTATCCATTGACTCCGGAGGAGCAGCAGGCGATTACTCTGGCGTCGCAGCCGGAATAGAAGCGGATCGAACGGATTTGACAATAGCCGAGAACAGGCATTGCGCGATAATATCCGCCATACGCACAACCAGATGAAGCCGGGTATTTTGCAGGACGAAATATTCCATGAAGCCGCCGACGTTGACGATACCCGTTATATGGATGTCACCAACAGGCGGCAGTTCTTTATTTACGCCGGCTCCGGGGCGAACGGGTCCGCTGCCCACCTGGATGCATCCGACGCTGGTAGATTGGCCCAAGCAAGCATCAATTCCAATGACAAAAGGTTTATGGACGAAACGGTTGATGTCCTGGAGAGTCTCATCCAGATTCATCGCGTGTACAGGCTCTTCAAGCGTGCCGTAGAGGTCGAAGTACGGACTGCGGTACTTGCTGAGCGAGGCGCCTACCAGAGGGCCCAGAGCGTCGCCTGTGGAGCGGTCAGTGCCCACGCAGACAACAACCAGCCTGCGGTCTGAAGGCACATGATCAAGCAGATACATCAGTCGATTGACGAGCATGACGGAGACGTTCGGCTCGGTATAAGGCACTTTCAAAGGGGTATCTTTCGTTCCTGCTAATTTCATAGAATCTCCTCCCGTCTATCTGTGTTACTAGTATATGGATGGGACAACCATTTTATACTTGAAACATCAGAAAGGTGCGCATTGCATAGCATCGTTCCGTTGTACGGGATGGAGGGAGCTTGCACTGCCTGCAGAGGAGTCCACAGCCGGTTCATCGTACCACTAATAAGGATAAAATGAGCGGAGGCGCAAGGCATGCTGATTGCTTTTGATTCTACACAACAGGCGCTGCGGGCGGAGATGCTGCTAGAATATGCCGATATTGAGATAGACCTGTTTCCCACTCCGAAGGAAATTACAGCCGGATGTGCGCTGACGATTCATTTTCCAGATGAAGAGCTGATCCAGGTGAACCAGATTCTTGTGAATGAGCATGTGGAAATAAGGGGATTGTTTGAGCAGGTGGAGGGCGGTTATAATCAGGTTCATATCTGAGGATTTGCTAGCTGCAGAGGAGAGTTTGAAAAAAAGCGGTTGAAACAGAAAAAAGAGTGGAGAGAATGCGGATGGAGCGTAAACAATTTGAGCTCGGCGATGTTGTACAAATGAAGAAACCGCATCCTTGTGGAACCAACGAGATGGAGATCATCCGGATGGGAATGGACATTCGAATCAAGTGCGTGGGCTGCAAGCACAGTGTACTGATCCCCCGGGCAAAATTCGAGAAAAACATGAAAAAAGTGCTGCGTTCAGCCGCAGCTCCGGATGGGCCGGTCGGGGAGCAAAGTCACTAATATTTGGCTTGCAATCGGACGGGCATCATGATATGATAATTCTCGCTGACGCAAATGGAGAGGTACCCAAGAGGCCCAAGGGGGCTGACTCGAAATCAGTTAGGCGTGTCACAGCGTGCGTGGGTTCGAATCCCACCCTCTCCGCCATAACTTACCTAAGATGACGGTTCATCCATGAATCGTCTTTTTTATTTTCATCCTGCAGCATAAATATAAAAGAAGAGCTCTTGCGAGCTCTTCCTGACGGTGGTTCATTGAATAGGCACACGTATTACACTTCATGCTTTTGGTTAGAAACCTCGGTACGCCGTTTTTATCCGGCGCATATGTGTTGCAGACAATGTCTTTGGCACAACCCTTTGCTTCTAAGCTGAGTGAACAACATTACCTTGCGGTCCTTGCTCCATAAGGTCCAACGGAACCACACCTCTCTTTACACCGTCAAACCTATGATGCTCCACCGGACGGTTTCTTATGCAAGAAATTTTTTGAAAATATAAGAAAGTACAATTTCGATCTATACTTTGCTTATATTTATAAGGGTAAAAGCCTGCCTCTCTCGCCTAAGGACGGCATTAGCCGGTTCTTCCAGCTTCGATTAATGAGTCATTTTTTTCCACTTGCGGTCGCTGTTGGACGTGCTTGGAAGTTTCTCGCCTTTGTCCAGATGTACCTTCTTGGGGTTGTTGATTCCCATATGGAAGGAAGCTTCTCCTACCTCAATATAAGTTCCTTCATTAGGAGCGCGGTCACCCGGTCTGAACTCGGTCCATTCACCCATTATCTTTGGCACCACCTACATAAGATTTGGCCGGCTGTACAAGCCCGGCACATTAGTGTGTGAATGCGACCAGCAGAACATGAACGGAAGAATACGGAAGAGGATGCAGCCCAAATGCTTGCTTGCCAGGAGCCCTGTAAATTGATATAGTAGTTAGGTATGCGAGTTAAAACTCGCTCCTTGCTCCCATTCGGGGGCCGCTAGTCCAAGAGGAGGTGAAACAAATGCGCAAATATGAAGTGATGTATATCATTCGTCCAGATGCGGAACAAGAGGCGGTTCAAGCAATCACCGACAAGTTCCAAGGCATCATCGGAAACGGCGGAGAAGTCACAAAGCATGACGTGATGGGCAAACGCCGACTTGCGTATGAGATCAACAAGATTCGTGACGGTATTTATGTACTGGTCCATTTCAACGCAACTTCTGAAGTTATTGCTGAAATTGACCGCGTCATGAAAATTACGGATGAAGTTATCCGTTACTTGATCGTCAAAGACGTTGCTTAATCAAGCGATACGTTAACGCAAGGATTGTTCGATTGGAGGCGATAAACGATGTTGAACCGGGTTATTCTCATTGGCAGATTAACAAAGGACCCCGAAATGCGCTATACACCCGCAGGCGTTGCGGTAACGCAATTTACGCTTGCTGTGGATCGTCCTTTTACCAGTGGTGGTCAAGGCGAGAGGGAAGCGGATTTTATCCCGATTGTCACATGGCGTCAGCTGGCTGAAACATGCGCCAATTACTTGCGCAAAGGCCGTTTAACCGCGGTCGAGGGCCGTATCCAGGTCAGGAACTATGAGAACAACGAAGGCAAGCGCGTCTATGTGACGGAAGTTATTGCTGATAACGTGCGTTTTCTGGAGTCTCCTAACCGCGATGGCGGAAATTCGCGTGAGGAAGGCAGCAGTGGAGGAGGCGGCGGCTATGGCGGCCAAGGCGGAGGAAGCTCGCAAGGTGGCGGCAATCAAGGCGGCGGCTACGGCGGCGGAGGTTCGCAAGGCGGTGGAGGCCGTTCCGGAGGATCACCGAGGAACGACAATCGCGATCCGTTCTCAGATGACGGACGCCCGATCGATATATCGGAAGATGATTTGCCATTCTAAATGAAAGGACGGATGAACAATGAGCTTCAAACAAAGAGATAGTGGTGGCGATGAGCGTCCAGAACGCAAATTCGGCGGCCGCAAAGGCCGTAACAAGCGCCGTAAAGTATGTTACTTCACTGCTAACAAAATTACACACATTGACTATAAAGATACGGACTTGCTTCGTAAATTTATCAGCGAACGCGGGAAAATCCTTCCGCGTCGTGTAACCGGAACAAGTGCGAAGTACCAACGTCTGCTGACCATTTCCATCAAACGTTCGCGTCAAGTAGCTTTGCTGCCATACACAACGGAATAGATTGGAAACAGCATTTTCAAAACAACGAAGACAGTCGCTTATGGCGGCTGTCTTTTTTGTTTGTCATTCTTATTCATGCGAAGAGGATTACTCTTCACATCAATCATAGATAGTACAATACGGTTCACTATAATACCGATTATAAATAGATACAAATTAGTTGCAAATTATAGACGTTGCGGAGATATCTGAGGTTTATAACTTAAGAGTAGCTTCTATTCCAACTGGCGTTAGCTAAAAAGGAGTCACTCGAATGAGAATGAACCGAATGAATCGAATGAACAGAAGGCAGCTCAGAATGGTCAGAATCGTCCCCTTTTTATTCCTCATTTTTATAATCAGTGGAACTATAGTCGCGTTTGGAGATAACTTTTCCGGTAAGGAGGAAAAGATGGCCCCAATTGCCGCAGCTCAGCCGGAAAAGCCCCGACAGGAAGAGCCTGTCGTCAATAAACCGGCTGTTATTCAACCAAGCCCCAAAAAAATATTTTATGACGGGCCGTCTGAAGGAAAGAAAGTGGCGTTGACCTTCGACGACGGCCCCGATTCGATAGCCACTCCGAAAATTCTGGACATCCTGAAGAAAAACAACATCAAGGCTACTTTCTTTATTATTGGAACCCAGGCGAAGGCACACCCGGATATGGTGCGCCGTATTGAGAAGGAAGGTCATGCGATCGGCAATCATTCATGGTCACATCCGCATTTTGACAAGATCCCAACAGAGGAAGCGCTGAAGCAGATAGACGATGCGCAGGAGGAATTGAAATCCATCGTAGGTTACTATCCCAGCATAGTCCGCCCTCCCTATGGGGCGCTTTCCAAGGAAGAGGAAAAAGCTATTCACGGGAAGGGGATGGATATCATTGATTGGTCCGTTGATACTACGGATTGGTCGGGCGCCCCGACAGATGAAATCATGACATTAATTCATAAAGAGCTGTATCCCGGCGGTATTATTTTGCAGCACTGTTCGGGCGGCAAGGACCATTTATCCAACACGATCGAAGCACTCAAACAATTAATACCCGATTTGACCAATCAGGGTTATACGTTCGTTACTGTTCCCGAGCTGCTGAATTTGCCTGACAAGCTCCCGGATTAAATAAACATTTGGTCGCACAGGCTCACTGTACGCGGGAGCGGATTGCTGTCACCATGGCATCGCTGAAGGAACTTCGTGCATCTTTAAAATTTTCCGGCTTGATCCTGTGCATAGTCACCAATTAGGGGTAACTTAAACCAACGGCCCTGCAAAGCAAACAGCATGAGCGCGATCCATAGCACGAAGGTGGCCGGTGTCAGGAGAAGTCCGATAAGCCAGCCAAGTACGGGAATAAAACCAAGTACAATATTAATAACAATAAGAGCAACAGTGGCAAAGATGGACTGCAGGGCATGAAATTTAACGAAGCGGCTTTTTTTCTCGAGAATGAGAAATAATATCCCGGTAACGAAGCAGCCAAGGTAACAAAGCAATCCGGCTACTTTGGGGTCAAGTCCGGTTGAAGATGGATCCGGCGCCATGAATAATCACCCTTCCCAACTAAAAGTCTCTATGTAATGTATTCTACTACTACCAAATCTATGCTATTCAGCGGCAGAAACAGGCATTGGAGAATGATTATCCGGCAGCATTCACAAATCGTTAATGAATTGTAACTTTCGGTCGAAAATAATCGTTTAAACTAGTGAAGAAACAGTTTATCTTTAAGGATAAGGGCACTATTATGCGCCTCTTTCAGGAATGCCGATCAAGTTTAATGAATAGGAGTGCTTGAAGCACATGACACAACCAACAGGTCGATTATCTCGAAAAGGAAAATGGTTGATCGCCATCCTTACTTTTGTAATAGTTGCCGGGATTGCCGGGTACTATAACCGGACCGCTCTGGCTCTCTGGGGCTTTGATGCCTTTCTTTCCAAGAAGGTGGAAAAGAAGCTGGAGAATTCCTATAAGCCGCTCGAAGGCCGGCCGGTACCGCAGCCTGTCGTGTATAAGAAAGAGGATCCGTTTTCCCTGCTTTTGCTGGGGGTGGATCAGCGGGATAAGGAAATCGGCCGCTCTGATACCATGATCTATACCGTGATCAGGCCGGCGGACGGAGCCATTCTGATGATATCGATTCCCCGTGATACGTATACGGAAATTGTGGGTAAGGAAACAAAGTCGGGCGATATCTATGAAGATAAAATAACGCACGCTTACGCATTTGGCGGAGCCAAAATGTCCGTGGAAACGGTTGAGAAGTTGTTTGGCGCCAAGGTGGACCATTATGCTACAATTAACTTTACAGGCTTCCGTGATGTCATTGATGCGATGGGCGGTATTGCCCTGCCTATTACGGAGGATCTGGTCAATAAAGAAGCTGATCACGAGAAGTTTGTGGTTAAAGCCGGGCAGGATTTGTACAACGGCAAGGACGCGCTTAATTATGTGCGTTACCGGGAAGACGCCGGTGGTGATACAAGCCGTTCCGGGCGGCATCAGGTGTTCCTGAATGCCATTATGGACAAAGCGGCTCAAGTAGGGCAGTGGAGCCAGATACCTGAACTTATTGATATTATGGGCAAGAACTTCAGCACAGACCTGACGCCGGAGCATATGATTGATTTGGCCAAAAATATGCTTCAATCGGATAACCGCACGATTTACAGCCATACACTCAAAGGGGAAGGGCGCCGGCTGACCGACCATGGTATCTGGTACTTTTTTGCTGATGAAGATGATCTTGCAAGCAGTAAAGGATTGATCGAGGCTTGGCTGAACCCTTCAACGCAGAAGGACCAGCTGCCGCTTCCTGAAGAATATCAGAACAAGACGGAGAAGCCGGTGAAATCATTGTCCGCATCGACTTCCTCGGCGTCCACTGATGCTTCCCCCGCGGCTGGAGAACAGTAAGTTTAGTGCCCAAAAGCGATCGATCCGCAGTTTAGACCGACTAGTACGAAAGTGGGCGAATGATGGAATGAATATTGCATTTTTCTTACTTCCAAAACAAGAAGTTGTCTGTATGACCTTAGACGCAACACTGCGCCAAACGCTGGAGAGAATGGAGCATCACCGGTACACGGCAGTTCCAATCCTTGATGATCACGGCGGATACGCCGGTACATTGACCGAGGGTGATCTGTTATGGTTTATGAAAAATAATCCGAATGTATCGTTTGATCAGACCCATAAAGTGAAGCTTGCGGATATCGATATGCGTCTCGCCAATAAGGCAGTCAGCATCGATGCCAATATGGAAGACCTGGTTTCCCTGGCAAAAGTACAGAATTTCGTGCCCGTTATTGACGATATGAACCGGTTTATCGGAATCGTCAGACGCAGCGACATTATTGACTATTGCGAGAAAATAATCGTAAGCGGCAAATCGGTGGATGAAGAGGAAATGGCTGCAGGGTGAGCGTAACGCGAATTGCGTTCGAACCTGAAGCATAGTACGATATAGGAAACAGTTGGTAAACGGGCACCGTCCTCCTGTGGGGGACGGTGTTTTTTATTATATAGATAGAGCGGGGGCACGCGTAAAATGAACAGGTACGAACAACATAGGCGGGGCGGCAGGGGGCCGTTCCGCGCGTTTATGGCCATTGCTGCCATATTGATTATTGGATTGGCCGGCTATCTCGTTTACTCCTATTCACAACCTGATGAAGGTTCACCGGGGAATGCCGCAGACGGGACAAGCCAAGAGGGCGGGCAGGCACGAAAGGACAACTCATCTCCCAATACCGGCGGCACGGGAGGCGTCAAAGAGAAGGCGGCAGCTGAACCGCCAAGTCCGGCCGAAGCCCTTGAACGGGAAGTAACCGATGCCGAGACCGGTCTCTTGTACGACACGATCATTACAGGAGGCAGAGTCATCAATCCGGAGACGAAGCTGGATCAGGAAGGGCTGAACGTGGGAATCAAGGACGGGAAGATCGGTATTGTCACGTCCAGGCCGCTGCAGGGGACGCATGAGATTGATGCCAAGGGTCTGGTGGTCTCTCCCGGCTTCATTGACAATCTCTCGTATGACCCAAATCCGCTTGGGGTATGGCAGAAGATTGGAGACGGCGTGACGGCGAATATCGCGATGCATGGGGGAACGCTGACGCCCAAGCAGTGGTACAGCTACTACGAACGCAATGAGACACCGGTCCATTTTGGAGCGTCCTTCTTCTATACGCAGGCGCGCAATCAGTTCAAGCTGGGCCGCTATGACGCGGCGAAGCCCGAACAGGTGCAGGAAATCCGCAAGCAGGCGGAGCAGGCGCTTAACGATGGGGCGCTGGGCATCTCCTTCAGTCTCGAATATGTGCCGGGGATCTCTGCGGAGGAAGTGGTGCCGCTGATGGAGCTTGCCCGTGAATATAACGTTCCCGTCTATTTTCATGGCCGTTATTCCGACATGGAGCAGCCGGGAACGGAGCTGGAAGGCACGCAGGAGCTTGTGGATTATGCCATGAAAACGGGAGCTGCCGTACATATTGATCATATCAACAGCACCGGCGGAACTTTTACGATGCCTCAGGCGCTGGCTATTATCGACAAGGCAAGGGAGCAGGGCTTCGATATAACGGCCTGTACCTATCCCTATAATTACTGGGGCACTTATCTCAACTCGGCCCGTTTTGACAAAGGCTGGCAGGAGCGCTTCCGCATCACGTACAAAGATTTGCAAATTGCCGGCACAAGGGAGCGTCTGACGGATAAAACCTTCAGCATGTATCAAAAACAGGGCAAGCTCGCAGTCGCGTATGCGATTCCGCCTGAAGCCATTGTCGATGCCTTCCGGTCGCCCTATGTGATGATTGGCAGCGACGCGATATTGGAGCCGGGATTCAATAATCATCCGCGGGCATCGGGCGCCTTCGCCCGGACCATCGGTATGTATGTGCGCGATCAGAATGTGATGTCCTTGATGGACGGCATTGCCAAGCTGAGCCTCCTGCCTGCGCAGCGGCTGGAGAAACAGGCTCCGGCACTGCGCAAGAAAGGCCGGATCGCCAAAGGCATGGATGCGGATCTGGTCATTTTCGATTACAACACGATTAATGACAAATCTACGGTGGAGCATCCCGATATCATGTCCGCCGGCATCAAATATGTGCTGGTTGGCGGGCAAATTGCCCTCGAGAACGGGAAGCTGAACAAAAAAATCCGCGTCGGCGAGCCGATACGCAGCCATTTTGACCGTGTTGGGGAAACGGCAGGCGCACTGCAATGGGAAGAGCGCAGCTACCCGCTTATCCGCTATAATGATGCGACCTATGTGGATTTGGCCGCACTCGACGAACACCAATACAGCATCACATGGGATGAGATGGCTCACACCTTCACCATCGCCGAAGGCGCAGGCGGAGACGCTTCAGCCGATCCGACAAAGCCGCCCGCCAAGGGCGAGCTTATGCTGGATCGCGGCTATCTGGCGAAATCAGAAGCGGCCACGTTTAAGCTCTTGTCCATCGGAGCACGTGCGTTCGTACCCTTATCATTCCTTGAGTCCATAGGCTTGAGGCCTGAAAACGACGGTGACACCTGGTCTATTGAAGCGTAAGAATCAGCTCCCTGAGCGAGTTTGGAACATTCCCTCCCCAGGAGACGCTAACGCCCGGACAACGCACTCTGTGTTGTCTGGGGTTTTATGTTATAATGGGGAGTAAAGCTAAAGCTGTGTACAAGTAACCAAGCAAGAGGTGAACGGTTTGAAAACCGGCATAAAATCTATTTTATGGAGCGCAGCGGCGCTTCTCTTATTACTAGCGATCGCAGTTCCGCTGTTCAATGCTTTAATTGTTGCCGTGATGATGGTGCCGACCGTTATTTTGTACACCACATTATCCAGGCGGGCGTTCGCGCTGCATATGCTGGTTGTATATGCTGTCGCAGTCGCGGTAATCGGTTATGCGGCACTAATCGTAGGTCTCTTCTTCCTTGTACCGGCAATCATGATGGGACATATGTATCTCAAAAGGGCATCGGCCCGCAAGGTGCTGACATCGACCTTGTTAACCCTGCTGGGGTTATTCCTCTTGGAGCTGGTTCTGTTTGATGTGCTGCTTGACTTCTCGCTGCTTCGTGAAATCCGTCAATTAATTATGGATACGGTGAGCGAGCTTAGTGCGAATGGTCTGCTTCCGGCGGGATGGAATGCAGAACTGACGGAGTCGTACATTCAAATGCTGATCCACTCCATTCCTATGGCGTTTATTACCGTTTCGTTCGTGCTGGCGGTCATTGCGCATGCTATTGCAAGGCCTGTGCTGCGGTCCATGGGCGTATCGGTACCCAAGCTGCAGCCCGCCAAAGACTGGATGCTTCCACGAATTTTTGTTTTTTATTATCTCATCGTACTCCTGGTCGATATGGCGACACCGGACAGAGGAGATTCTTTCCTGACGGTTACACTGCTTAATCTGGTTCCGCTTATGCGTCTCGCCTTTTCCATTCAGGCGATGGGCTTCTTCTTCTTTATCGCCCATGAACGCAAATGGAACAAGGCGGTGCCGCTGCTGCTGTCGGCGCTTGTTGCTTTTTTCCCGCCGCTTAGCTTGATCGGTGTAATTGATGCCGGTTTTCCGATCCGCAAAGCGTTTAAGAAACCTTGACAACAGGGGCGAATGATGAATGCCGAAGTTTCTAATAAAACGATGGCATGGAATGCACCAGCTATGGGCATTCGTGCTGATTATTGTGCTTACAATAGCGCTGGCTTGGTATGATTGGTTGTATGGTTTGATCAGCCTTGTACTTGCGGCTGCGGTTGGCGTCTATTCGGTTCTGGCCGAGCGCGCTTTTCGCCGCGACTTGAAGACCTATCTGGGAACATTGTCGTACCGGGTCAAAAAAGCCGGGAGCGAGGTGACAAGCGAGCTGCCGTTTGGCATCATTCTATACAACGAGGACAACAAGGTAGAGTGGCATAACAGCTTTGTCAGCCGGATGCTGGAGAAGGAATCGGTCATCGGAGAGTCGATGGATGAACTTTTTCCTACGTTATCGCAGGCGAAGGAGCGGGAGGGCACGCTGGAGACGGCAATTGGCGGCTCGGTCTATGAGCTGATGTTTCGCTTCGATGAGCGTTTGCTCTATATTCGCGATATCACCCAGCGCTGGCAGCTGGCGAAGCGATATGAGGAAGAGAAAATTGCGCTCGGCATTGTCATGATGGATAACCTTGAAGAGGTGACCCAGGGCATGGATGACCAGCAGCGCAGCGCGCTTCTCTCCAGGGCAACCGCGGAAATTACAGATTGGGCGAGCAAGTTCCATCTGTATTTGAAGCGCCTCACCTCCGACCGTTTTCTGATTATTACCAATCAGAAGACCTTGAAGCAGCTTGAGCTATCGCGTTTTGTCCTGCTCGACGAAGTACGGGAGATGTCTGCCGAGATCAAGATTCCCATGACGCTCAGCATCGGGTTCGCCGCAGGTGCGGAAAGTATTGTCGAGCTTGGGCAGTGGGCCCAGACGAGTCTGGATTTTGCGCTTGGACGCGGCGGCGACCAGGCGGCGGTTAAGGTCGGGCAGCGCCAATCCTTCTACGGCGGCAAGTCCAACGCGGTGGAGAAGCGGACGCGCGTCCGCGCAAGGGTAGTCGCCCATGCGCTTCGGGACTTGATCAAGGAGAGCGAGAATGTGGTGATTATGGGCCACAAGATGCCGGATATGGATTCCATCGGCGCGGCAGTCGGTGTTCTGAAAGCGGCTCAAATGTTCAACAAAGAAGCTTTTATTGTCATTGAGGGCTTCAATCCCGCGGTTCAGAAGATGATGGAGATGCTGAGGGAAGAAGAGCGGATCTATAAACGGTTCATATCCCCCGAGCAGGCAATGGGACTAATCGATTCCGGAACGCTGGCTGTTGTGGTCGATACGCATAAATCCTCCATGGTCAAGGAGCCCAAGCTGCTGACGCTGACAAGCAAGATCGTTGTCGTCGATCATCACCGCAGAGGCGAAGAGTTTATTAATAACGCTATTCTCGTCTATATGGAGCCTTATGCGTCTTCTACCTGCGAGCTGGTAACAGAGCTGCTGCAGTACATTCATGACCGGGTCATGCTGGATGTCCGAGAATCGACCGCCCTGCTGGCAGGCATTACAGTCGATACCAAAGGTTTCTCCATGCGTACCGGATCCCGGACGTTCGAGGCTGCGTCATTTCTGCGCCGCAACGGAGCCGATTCGATGCTCATTCAGCGGATGCTGAAGGAGGATTTGACCGAGTACATCAAGAAAGCGGAGATTATCAAGCATGCGGAGATCGTCTATGAGCATATTGCAATTGCGATAACCGAGCAGGACCGGCAGTATTCACAGCTGCTTATTGCCCAGGCGGCAGACACATTGCTGAACATGACAGACATATTGGCCTCGTTCGTGATCGGCCAGCGGCAGGACGGCTTGATCGGTGTAAGCGCGAGGTCGCTTGGCAGTATGAATGTTCAGCTCGTCATGGAGCGGATGGGCGGCGGCGGACATCTCACCAATGCCGCGGTGCAGCAGGAAGGCACCGTTGCGGAAGTGGCAGCGCGGCTTAAACAGGTTCTGCAAGAAATCGAGAAGGAAGAGGGGTTATTCGAATGAAAATTATTTTATTGAAGGACGTTAAGGGGCAGGGCAAGAAGGGCGATGTCAAGGATTTATCAGAAGGGTATGTGCGCAATTTTCTGCTTCCGCAAGGGCTGGCCAAACTGGCTTCGGACGGCAATTTGAAGACGCTTGAACTGCAGACGGCATCGGAACAAAAACGCAAGGACAAGGAAAAGGAAGACGCCAAGACGCTTGCGGCGAAGCTGGAAGAGCTGACTGTCGTCGTCAAGACCAAAGCGGGTGAGGGCGGCCGGTTATTCGGTGCCATTACGAGCAAGCAAATCGCTGAAGCGCTGGAAGCGGGACATGCGGTTAAGGTCGATAAGCGGAAAATTGAGCTGGATGAGCCGATTCGGACGCTTGGCGTCACCCAGGTGCTGATCAAGCTGCATCCGGAAGTGAAGGCGAAGCTGAAGGTTCAGGCGGCAGAGGAATAATAACGGGTAAAGGGGTTCAACAAGCAGATGAGCAATGAGCTGATGTTTGACCGTGTTCCGCCGCAAAATATCGAAGCGGAGCAGGCCGTAATCGGCGCTATTCTGCTGAATGCGGAAGCGCTGATCACGTCCATGGAACGGCTGCGCAGCGAAGATTTCTACTCCCCGGCTCATCAGCTGATTTATGAGGCGATGGTTGAAATCGGCGAGGCCAACCAGCCGATTGATCTGGTGACGCTGACGGCATATTTGCAGGATCGGCAGCAGCTGGAGGAAATGGGCGGAGTCAGTTACTTGTCTAAAGTAGCCAATTCGGTTCCAACGGCGGCGAACGTCGATTATTACGCGCAGATCGTGGAGGAGAAATCCATGCTGCGCCGCCTGATCCGGACGGCAACGCAGATTGTTTCCAACGGATATGCGGCCGCGGACGATGTTGGCATGCTGCTCAATGAAGCGGAGCAGCGGATTATGGAGCTGTCCAACCGCCGGTCCAGCACGGGGTTTATCTCCATTCGCGATGTGCTGATGGAAGTATTCGAGCGCGTCGAGCATCTCTATACCAACAAAGGCGGACCGAGCGGGATACCCTCGGGCTTCAGCGATCTGGACAAGATGACGTCAGGCTTTCAGCGGAATGATCTGATCATCGTGGCTGCCCGGCCTTCCGTCGGGAAGACGGCTTTTGCGCTTAACATCGCTCAGAATGTGGGCGTGCGTGCGCGCGAGACCGTTGCGATCTTCAGTCTGGAGATGTCGGCGGCGCAGCTGGTACAGCGGATGATCTGCGCGGAGGCCAACGTCGATGCGGGAAGAATGCGTACCGGATATCTGGAGGGCGATGACTGGGAGAAGCTGACTATGGCGATCGGCTCGCTCTCCGAGGCTCAAATTTATATCGATGATACACCCGGGATTACCGTAGCCGATATCCGCGCCAAGTGCCGCCGTCTGAAGAAGGAGCGGGGCCTCGGCATGATTCTGATTGACTATTTGCAGCTGATTCAAGGCCGGGGCAAGGCCGGAGAGAACCGCCAGCAGGAAGTCTCCGAAATCTCGCGGACACTAAAGCAGATTGCCCGCGAATTGGAAGTGCCGGTTATTGCGCTCTCACAGCTAAGCCGGGGCGTTGAACAACGGCAGGACAAGCGGCCGATGATGTCCGACCTGCGGGAATCCGGCTCTATTGAGCAGGATGCGGATATTGTGGCTTTCCTCTATCGGGATGATTATTACGATAAGGAATCGGAGAAGAAGAATATCATTGAAATTATTATCGCCAAGCAGCGGAACGGGCCTGTCGGCACGGTCGAGCTGGCTTTTCTAAAAAATTATAATAAGTTTGTGGGGCTGGACCGTTCGCATCAGGAACCTGGACAAGCATCGTAATAGGAGGCTTGTGGAAATAAGACGAGACAATTCCGAACAATTATATGGGCAGCCATACAATTGTTCGTTTTTTATTGACTTTGCTGGGAGTGCCTGCTAAACTGAACATGCTGCCTGCGAATGGCGGTAATTTTCGATGTGCGCTTAACGTCGAATGGGGGTATAACTATGTCAACAGTAGTTGTGGTCGGAACGCAGTGGGGAGACGAAGGCAAGGGGAAAATCACTGACTTTCTGGCAGAAGGCGCGGACGTCGTAGCCCGCTACCAAGGGGGAAACAACGCCGGACATACGATTCTTATCGGTAATAAAAAATATAAACTGACGATGATTCCATCGGGTATTTTTAACGAGAATAAAGTGAGCGTCATCGGTAACGGCATGGTTATCAATCCATCCGCACTCATCGACGAAATTAAATATATTCAAGATAACGGCTTCAGCACAGAGAACCTGAAAATCAGCGACCGCGCGCATGTCATCATGCCCTATCATCTGGTGCTGGACGGTCTGGAAGAAGAGCGCAAGGGCGACAACAAGATCGGGACCACGCGCAAGGGAATTGGCCCGTGCTACATGGACAAAGCCGCCCGTGCAGGCATTCGGATCGCCGATCTGATGGACCCTGAGGAGTTCGAGAGCAGACTCCGCGTTATTATGAAAGAGAAGAATCAGATGATTGAGCAGGTCTACGGCGGCGAGCCGCTGGATTGCGAGGCTATCCTTCAAGAATATCTGGGATACGCGGAGATTCTTCGCCATTATGTGACGGATACGTCTGTTGTACTGAATGATGCCATTGATGCCGGAAAACGCATTCTATTCGAAGGCGCGCAGGGCGTTATGCTCGACATTGACCAAGGCACTTATCCGTTCGTTACTTCATCCAATCCGACGGCAGGCGGCGTCTGCATTGGTTCCGGCGTTGGCCCGTCGAAGATTCAACAGGTTATCGGCGTAGCCAAAGCTTATACAACACGTGTGGGCGACGGTCCTTTCCCGACTGAGCTGAACAATGAAACAGGAGACTGGATCCGTGAACGCGGCCATGAATACGGTACCGTTACGGGCCGTCCTCGCCGTGTTGGCTGGTTCGATAGCGTAGTTGTCCGCCATGCGCGCCGTGTTAGCGGCATCACAGGACTTTCGCTTAACTCGCTGGACGTGTTGTCCGGCCTGGAAACGGTCAAAATCTGTACCGGCTACAAGCTGCGCGGCCAAATCATCGAGACTTACCCGGCAAGCCTGAAGCTGATTTCCGAATGCGAAGCGGTCTATGAGGAAATGCCGGGCTGGAGCGAGGATATTTCCGACGTGAAAACACTTGCCGATCTGCCGGAGAATACGCGCCGTTATGTGGAACGCGTCTCGGAGCTGACAGGCATCCCGATCTCGATCTTCTCCGTTGGCCGCAACCGTGAGCAAACCAACCAGGTACAGCCGATCTACATTTAAATAACATATTGCAGCAGCGGCAATAACACTCTGGGCGGTACGTTGATCTGACCCTAAAGCCGTGAGCCGCAACCAGCAAAACCTGCTGTCATTAGGGGCATTGACCCTATCGCCGCAGCACTTGATCCATATATTCCAAGGACAGCGCCAGGAGCGCTGTCCTTTTTGTATTCTATTTAGAATACAAAATTCTCATTCCTGCCAAGTCTGCAGGGATTCTTGCTTCGCCGTTAGAAGAAGGCGTGAGCCGATATCCTTTTTTTCAATCCTCCCGGTCAGGGACTGGAATTAATAGAGATTTCACCTGAATGTGATTTAGGTCCGGCACATCGTGGTAACTTGAACAAAAGAAGGTTTCTGAATCGCATCGAAAAAGGAGCGAAAATCTATGAAATCTGATCCTCTGACTACCCCAAAGGACGAAGTCCACCAGGCGCCACGGGAGCGCAAAACGAAAGTGTGTCCCGAGAGGGACGGAATCCTGGAACGAAGTAACTAAAGCGCGCTTCTCTGAGGCTCCAACGTTATTCATCCGAGTGTCCAAAGATAAAGTAGGCTCATTCATAAACATACTCATCCGATCAACTCAAACACGCCAACGTTATTCAGGGACGAAGTCCACCAGGCGCCACAGGAGCGCATAATGAAAGTGTGTCCCGAGAGGGACGGAAACGCTCCTGGTACGAAGTAACTAAAGCGCGCTTCTCAGAGGCTCCAACGTTATCCCATTCCGGGTGTCCAGAGGGTCGGAGACCCTTTGGGGTCCCCCTCTGGGGGATTTAGGGGGAATCAGAGGGATCAAACAAGGGTAGTGGCCCCGCCAGGAAGCTCCACGCTCTTCCCGTCCACCGTGATCCAGGCAGAGGCGGCAGAGGGATTGTAAACAATGTGTCCGTTTGCCGAAAATTCCAGATTGCGCAGGACGCGCATATACGCTGTAATCTCCGCATTCGTAGCATACCAGACGGACGCATGTCCGCTCATAAAAGCACAGAATTCCTCCATCAACGCCCAGTTTCCATTGCGCTCAAGGTCATGGCTGTGTCCCCAAACGTAAAAGAGACTCATCCGCTCCATTGGTGTTTCCTTCAGAAACCGCTCCGCATGCTCCATCACTTTATCATCATGGTGGCAGGTTGGGGACCAGCGCAGAAAATCATCCGGCATCCTGAACTGGCCATGGGAAGTAACAGTCCGGGCATAGTGGAGGCCGAGATAGGGCAGTCCGGCGGCAAGCTCCTCATTGTAGGTGCCATAAGGATAGGAAATACCCTTGACGGGATAGCCGACAAGCTCCTCCAGCATCTGACGGCTGTTATACAGCTCGGCCACCCGGATTTCCGGCGGAACGAGCGTCAGATGGGGGTGATGAATAGAGTGGCCCGACACTTCATGGCCAGCGAAGAGAGCGGCGATCTCGCCTGAGGTTAAATATCCGGGGCTGTCCAGCGAGCCGGATACCAGATGAAAGGTACCCCGGATGCCATACCGGTTAAACAGGGCTACCAAACGTCGGTCATGGTCGACACCGTCGTCATAACTCATGGTGAACGCTTTTTGCAGGCCGCCGGGAAAGCGGTTCAGACTTATTTTCATCGCAGATCAGCCTCTCTTTTCATTGAAATTAGACAACACGGCTCCTGGCCCCTCTGATGAAGCGGTTGCATGAATATGCAGCCCCATGGGCGATCGCTCTATCACGTCGACCGGAATGCGTCGCGGTACTCCTGGGGGGTCATTTCCGTCTCTCTCTTGAAAAAGCGTGAGAAGTAGGAGGGAGAGCCGTACCCGATTTGCTCGCCAATCTCCTGGATTTTCCGGTTGGTTTCGGTGAGCAGCCGCTTGGCCTCGGTTATTTTGCGGGTGGTGATGGAATCCGTAATACTGTGACCGGTCTTCTGCTTGTAAAGGCGCGACAGATAGGAGCTGGTCAGATAGACGACCTCCGACAGCTGATTAAGCGATAGCGGCTCATCCAGATGGCTGTCCATATAATCGTGAAGCTTGCGGATCACCTCGTTGGTCTCCCGCTCATTGGCATTATCGCTGTAAGCGAAGATAAGCGCGGCCAGCAGGCGGAAGAAGGCTGTCGCCTTGGGCCATGAAGCATGCTCCTGAATGGCATAGAGCTGCTTCATATTGATGTGCGGCGATATTTCGTCGAAGAGATTCCGGCGGTTTAAATACCCGGAGAAAATAGCTGTAAGCGAGTAAAATACCTCCAGCGCAATCCCGGTCTGCACGCCAAAATGCACCGGAACCGATTCCATAATGTCATCGAACAGGGCATAAAAACGTTCCTGCTCCTTGCGGTCCAGGTAGGAGCCAAGCAGATGAATCCGGTTGATCTTCACCCGTTCCTGGCGGCCGGAGGCTCCAAGGGCAGGCCGGTCTGTCAGCAGCATTTCGCTGCCTGTACCAAGACCGCTTGCGAACAGGACCGAGAACCGGTCAAGCGTCTCGGGAAGCTCCTCCCAGGAGCAGGGCTGGCTGGCCGCGATAAAGGAACAGGGAAGCTTCAAATACGTTTTGATGGCCGCCTGAATCGATTCGATCGTCCCCTGTACGAATCGGATCAGCTCGCGGGACTGATCCTTGGCGCCGGGAGCCGGCTGCATGATCCACGCAAAACGGTGATGTGCATACAGGACGTAGACGCAGTGGAACGCCCCGGCAAAATAGTCCTCAAATATATTGTTGATGGAGAATAGAAAAAGCTCCTTGTCGCCTGGATGCAGGTTCTCCGGCCATGCATCGACGCGGCCCACCGTAAGGATAACCGGCGCAGCGGGCTGAAGCGGGACCGCAAGCTCCCTGAACCGGCGGGAGCGGGATTCGGGTGTGGACTCCGCACCCTCCAAAAGCTCCAGCAGATACTCTCTGCGCAGCACAGGGAGAGTCTGCTGCAGCTGCTGCCGGGCTCTGCCGATCAGCTGCTCCTGCTGCAGTTCCGCTTCAATTTGGCGGACCGTCTTCTCGACAGCCCGGATAATCGCGTTATCCCCTTCTGTCTTCAGCACGTAATCGACAGCTCCGCCGCGGAGCGAGGACTGGATGAATTGAAAATCATTATAGCCCGATAAGAAAATGAACCGGCATCTGGGCCATTGGCGGGTTATTTCCTGCTGCAGCTCAAAGCCGTTCATGCCCGGCATCGCAATGTCGGAAAGGACAATATCAATGCGCATCTCCGAAGCGACTTTCTGGGCATCGTGAGCGTCGTAAGCGCAGTTGATATCCAAATCAATCGTATTCAGCTCCTGAAACAGCAGATGAAGCCCATCGACAATAATCTGCTCGTCATCCACAATCAACAACCGATACACGGGGCACCCCCTGTTTTGAACGTTCAGAAAGGTTACATTTCACGTATACGCTCCTACTATCAGGGTGGGACGAAACTTTCACGCCGCGCAGGAGACAGAAGGGGTTATGCCAATCCCGTCATATCTTCAGCGGCAGCCTAGGTTACATTTCGACTCCGGGTTTTTCGATTCCTTTATTGCCGGTCAAATTGGACATAGAAAGACAACAAGGTAAAGATATCAATATATAACAGCGCTTTCAGGGCGTGCTAGAATGAACTTATCTTCAACAAACCCGAGCGAGGGGAGGGACGGCTGGGCTGCTGGCAGGCTTGTACCAAAAGGCAGGCAGATGCCGGTATGACCTCTGAACGTAAGGCAGATGTTTTTGACACCCCGCGAAAGTTCTTGCTTGACGCGCATGCCATCTTCAAGGCCAAAAGGATAATAAGGAGGCTGTTTACGGATGAGAAGGATTGTTTCGGTTGTGCTGGTGCTGGCGCTTGCTTTCTCCACGGTCATGGTAAGCGCACTGGAGTTTGGTACGAGAAAAGCCTATGCGGCCGACACTAAAATCACGATTACTCCCTCCATGGTTTCGAATGAATCGGGATTGGGAGATGCCACGGAGCTGGTGGACGAGCAGACTTTGGCAGGGGATCCCGCCAATGGGACCGGTGGAACACCCACGACGGCCTGGTTCGGCGGCTGGAGCGGCGTTACTTACCCGATGTATGCGTATATCGATCTGGGCCAGAATTATAATTTAACAAGCATCTATGTCTACGATACGAACAGCACAGGGGATTGGACCGCTTATGCCGGCAGCCCCGGAAGCTGGAGCGCACTGTTTACCGATCCGATGACAAATTATATGACCTGGAATTCCCATCCCGTAACGGTGACTACCCGGTATATCCGGGTCGCATTGGCTACTGGCGGGGCGAATGCAGCGGAGGTGGTGGTGTATGGAACGCCCGCTTCCGGCGGGGGAGGGGATACGACAGCGCCAGGCGCCGTAACGAACCTGGCGGCTCCCGCATCAGCGTCCGGTTCAGTCAATTTGACCTGGACAGCGCCAGGGGACGACAACAACACCGGCACAGCGGCCTCTTATGATGTGAGATACAGCACGGCGGCAATCACAAGCGGCAATTGGTCAAGCGCGGTGCAAGCGGCAGGAGAGCCGTCGCCGCAAGCGGCGGGAGGCAGCCAAACCTTCACAGTGACAGGCTTGTCTGCCGGCACCACCTATTATTTTGCCCTCAAGACGGCGGATGAGGCTTCCAATCTGTCGGCGCTGTCCAATGTGGTGAGCAAAGCCACCGCCACGTCATCCCCGGGAGGCGGCAAAATCACGCTTACCGCTTCCATGATTCTTAACGAATCGGCAGTCGGGGACGCGACCAGGCTGGTCGACGAGCAGTCCGCTGCGGGCAATCCCAAGGGCGGAACCGGCGGGGCGCCGGCCACGATCTGGGATACGGGCTGGAACAGCATCTATTATCCCGCGAGCGTGGTCATTGATCTGGGTACCAACTACGCGCTCAGCGATATTTATTTGTATGACAGCGATTGGGGCGGCTCGGGCGTGACGGTCTCCAGCGGAACGCCATTCAGCTGGACCTCCCGTTTTACCGATAATTTGTCTAATTCGCCGGATAACTGGGTGGGGCATGCGGTGAATTTCACAACGCGTTATCTGCAGCTCAAAATAGACGGCTGCTGCCTGAACGCCAGTGAAATCGTGCTCTACGGCACGCCGCAGGGCACGCCAGCGGCTCCGCCGACACCAGTTGCGCCAACGCTGCCAACGATGGATAAGCTGATCGGGATCAATGCTTTTATCGACGATCCGCTTGACAAGATGCAGGTGGCGGGCTTTGTCCGTGAATATCATAACTGGAATTGGGATGAAGGCGATCTGTGGAATTGGGGCTCGATTCAGACGGGATACACGCCCGGCACGAACAAATTCAACCCGAGCTACGCCGGAGGCGGCTGGAACTTCGATTCCTATTACACGGGACTGAAGAATGCCGGCATCACCGTAAGCCCCGCCATTCAAGGAAGCGTCGGCTGGCTGACGGCCCAGTCAGACGACAAGCCAATCTCTGCAGGGGAGGATTCACTTGCTCCCGCCTCCTATTCGGAGCATGCCGATCATCTGTTCCAATATGCGGCCAGATACGGCGGTACGGCGGTTGCGGACAGCAAGCTGAAGCTGGCTTCCGGTCAGCCGCGCAGCACGGGACTCAATCTGCTGACTTATTACGAGAACGGCAATGAGAACGACAAGTGGTGGGCAGGACGCACGCCCTATTTTAACCCCTATGAATATTCGGCGATGACAAGCGCGGATTACGATGGACATCAAGGGGCGATGGGGAATACCTACGGGGTGAAAAACGCCGATCCCAACGCCAAGCTGGTCATGAGCGGTCTGGCTGATCCGAACCTCGAATATATCCGTGCCATGAAGTTCTGGGCAGATTGGAACCGGGCAGGCAGCGTTCCTTTCGACGCGATTAATATTCACCACTACAGCAGCAATGGAACGAACCAGACCGACGGTACGATCGGCATCAGCCCGGAAGACGACGATCTGAAGGGTCTGCTGAAGAAGTTCGTCGATTACCGCAACCAGTACATGCAGGGCAAAGAAGTGTGGATTACCGAGTTCGGCTATGATACGAACGCCGCTTCCATTCAGCGTGCGCCTGCTATCGGCCCGAATTCCGGAGAGGAAGTGCAGGCCCAGTGGCTGGTCCGTTCCTATCTGGCGGCAGCGGCGGCAGGTGTCGATAAAGCGGCCATGTATATGCTGCGCGATGTGGATGGCGCGGACGCAGGACGATTCGCTTCCAGCGGACTGACCGGCAGTCCGGACACGAACTGGGCGCCGAAAATCTCCTGGTATTATGTCTACACGTTGAAGAACCGTCTGAGCGGCATGAGGTATTCGGGCGAAGTCGCCTCGGGTAACACAAACGTACGAATCTATAAATTCAAGAGCGCGACGGGAAGCGGCGGGGCTTATGCGGTATGGGCGCCTACCAGCAATAATACGACCGTTAATAATTATCAGCTTACGCTGACAGGCTCGCCAACGAGCGCGACGAAGGTTGCGATGGCTTCCGGAGACACCGACGGAGTTCCATCGGCAATTGCGATCACAAGCGGCAAGGTAACGGTTAACGTGAGTGAAAGACCGCAGTTTGTGCTGGTGAACGACATCCAATAGCAGCGTATGCTGCACTGGAAATAAGCAAGCAATCAGGCAAAGTCTCCTTCCAAGGGAGACTTTGTCTTTTTTTCGAAATTAAGGGTTATAGGGTAGAGAAACTAGCTGCTTGCTGTTATACACGAGGATGGGATCTGTTTTGCAGAATAGATAAAAATGACCGTTTTTTCGTTATGAGATGTTTAGGGCCAAAGGGGTGAGGTCACAGAGGACTTTATCCCTTTGTTCCGCTGCTTCTTCTAAATGTAGAGCGGATACGGCCATTCCACCCTGAGCGAAGCGTCCTTATAGATTCCATTTTAATTAAGAGAGAACAATCTGGCTGCGCGGTTGAAAGAATGATAAACGCTGCTTTTCCTCTTCGGTTACGGTAGCTGCAAAAAGTCCTGCTGCATGTCCGATGCCATTCATCCTGGGCCGGGAGCGGGAATGAAATGAAACATTTTCCATTTTCGATTGAATGGTTCCTATCATGACTGCCCATACTGGAAAGTATAGGTTTCCGGTAGAGTCCATCATAGATTCGAAAGAAGAAAGCAGGTAGAGCATGCGGAGGATGATTACAATGTGGAAAATGGCCGGATGGCTGGGCAGGGCGGTTGCAGCAGGGCTGATTATCAGCTTCCTGTCCATTTGGACGACGGGATATGTGGTGAACAGTTATGTCGAAACGCTGCTGAAGCAGTATAACATTCCTTTGGAACAAACGCCTTTTGCGATGAGCGGGGTATGGGGCGGACTGTGGGGGGCCGATCAGGCACCGGAGAAGTCTGCGAGCCAGGAGACAGCATCGGGAAATCAGGAATCGGAGAATCAAGAGTCGGATAATGCAAGCCAGACGGGTTCCGAAGCGGATTCGACAGCAGGAACAGATGATTCCGTCATCCCGGGACTGGGGGACTCCAGCTCGAATACGGATAATACCGTGACTGAAGAAGACTCTACGGCCGAAGCGGGCGACAGCAGTGGAAGCAGCAGCGATGGAGCGGGCGAAGAACCCTCTGGAAATAGCGATGTGACTTCGACAAGTGAAACGTCTGGCGGGAGCGGTACGCCGCCGGCTGACGAGGATGCTGCGGGTCCGGGAGGGGAAGATACGCCGCTGGCCGTAGACGCGTTCGGCGATGAGCCCGGTACGCTGACTGACATTGGCGGTGGAACGGGACCCAAAGGCAACAGCAGCGCTTCCAGCGGCAGCTCAGGCCAGACAGGCGAAGCGTCGGAGGAAGGCATGGCGATGACGACGGATCAGTTGAATGCCGCAAAGGACAGCATAAGCGACGAGGACAAGCAGGAAATGTTTAGCGTTATTATGAAAAAACTGCCGGCGGATTCGTGGCAGCGCATCTCCACTTTAATCGAGGGCGGGCTTACTGCGGAGGAAATGACGGAGGTTCAGCAGCTGATCGCGCAAAATCTGGACAGGACCGAATACGACCGGATGATGGAAATTCTGAAAAAATATTAATTTTTGATAAAGAGCGGTTTGGTTGATCCCCGTATATGGCATGTGCTAAAGTAATTCGTAGCCATCCATGTACAATTTTCCAATGTCGGATTTGGTCATTTGACTGAACGAGAACGCGAAAAGGAGCCAATCATGACCGTTTTGAAGCATAAGAAACCACTCGCAATTCTTGGCGGCGCCCTTGTTCTGCTGGTTATTGCAGGATTCAGCGGCAGCCAATACATAAAAGCACATACAGTCGATTTTGTTCAAGTATACAGGGACGGCCTGCTTATCGGCGATTTAAGCTCCCAGGATCAGGTTAATGCGCTCATCAGCCGCAAGCAAGAGGAAATTACAGCCGCCAATCCCAATGTGAATATGGTCGTGGAAACCGGTGAGGTAACATACGAGCATAAAAGCGCTTACAAAGCAGAGCCGCAAAGTGAAGCGACCCTGGCCAAGCTGGAGAGTCTGATAACCAGCCATGCTACCGGAGTTGAGCTTAAGGTTAACGGGAAGACCGTCGGAATCGTGAAGGATCAGGCAACGGCGGATTCGCTGCTGAAGCAGGTGGAGAACAAATTCGCTCCCCAGGAAGCAGCGAAGGCCAAATCGCCCCAGGTTAAGGCGCTTTCCTTCAACGCCACCAGTACCGAGTCAACCGACAAGCCGACCACGGCGCTCAAATCCGTGAAGATTCTGGAGAAGGTCGAAACGGAAACGGCGGATGTGCAGCCCAAAGACATTGCCGATCCTGACGCCTTATATTTAAAGCTCGTAAAAGGCACAGTTACCCCCACCAAGTATACGGTCCAAAAAGGCGACTGCATCGGCTGTATCGCAGCCAAATTCAATATTTCGCCCCAGGTGATCTATGAACGCAACAACTGGATTGAAGATGATATGATCAAAGAAGGCGAAGTGCTCGATCTGAGCGTGCTCAAGCCGCAGGTGACCGTTGAGACGGTAGAGAATGTAACGGAAACCTTGATCATTGAACCGAGCACGGTGGTCCAGAAAAACAGCAATATGAAAATAGGCGAATCCAAAGTGATCCGCGAAGGTAAAAGCGGCAAGAAAACATTGCTCTATCAGCTTGTCAAGCAGAACGGCTACCTCATGAAGGAGGTGCTGGTCAGTGAACAGGTGCTGCAGAAAACCATCCCTGAAATCGTCATGAAGGGCACCAAGCTCGTTGGCGAAGGCACGGGCAGCTTCTCCTGGCCGGTAAGCGGACATACGGTTACCAGCAGCTTCGGCGGACGCTGGGGAAGCATGCACAAGGGCCTCGATATGGTTGGCGACAAAGACGTCATGGCAGCAGATACCGGCGTCGTGAGCTTTGCCGGAGAGAAAAGCGGATATGGCAACTGTGTAATTATTAACCATAAAAACGGATATGAAACACTCTACGGACATTTAAGCAAAATTTCCGTCAAGGTGGGGCAGACGCTGGAGAAGGGCGATGTCCTCGGCATCATGGGAAATACCGGTCATTCCTTCGGCACTCATCTGCATTTTGAGATTCATAAAGACGGCGATCTGCAAAATCCGATCAAATATTTATAGGTTTCGCACTTATCGGCACCCTCGGCTTAAACGCCGCAAGGGTGCTTTTTTTGTCGGTTTTTCTGCCTGGATATGGACAGGAGGCATGAGGGAAGTTTCATTTGGGAACAGGGTCGCTCCTATGATAGAATAGAAGGGAGTTTACAATAATGAAACAGGGCAACCCTGATATTACGATAAATAAAAACTAGCCACAAGTGATGGGGCGGTGTGACGATGCACGGTAAAATTCTGGTCGTAGACGACGAACAGCCGATTGCGGATATTCTGAAGTTCAACTTGGAGAAGGAAGGCTACCAGGTCATTTGCGCTTTTGACGGCGGGGAAGCAGTCAGGCTGGCTTTTGAAGAGCAGCCGGATTTGATTTTGCTGGATCTGATGCTTCCGGTGAAGGATGGCATGGATGTCTGCCGCGAGGTGCGGAGCAGGCTCCAGACGCCGATCATTATGCTGACCGCCAAGGATACGGAGCTCGACAAGGTGCTGGGTCTTGAGCTGGGTGCGGATGATTATGTGACGAAGCCGTTCAGCACAAGGGAGCTGCTTGCCCGCGTGAAGGCGCATTTGCGGCGGCAGAAGGCGGACGTTACCATATCCGGTAATACCTCCGGCGGGAACGCGGAAGACGAGAAGCAGGGGCTCGGAATTTTCAACTTGTTCATCGATACGGATATGTATGTGGTGTATAAGGATAACGAGCCGCTGGATCTGACGCATCGCGAATATGAGCTTGTGTATTATTTGGCCCGCAACAGCGGGAAAGTGATGACACGGGAGCATCTGCTGCAGGCGGTATGGGGGTTTGAATATTTCGGCGATGTACGGACAGTCGATGTCACGATCCGGAGGCTGCGGGAGAAAATAGAGGACGATCCGAGTCGTCCGGAATATATTCTGACACGCCGGGGCCTTGGCTATCTGATGCGTAATCCGAAGTCCGGAGGATTCGGGTACGGATGAACGGAATTCGTTTCTTCCGCAGCATCCAGGTGAAGCTGATTATCATTTATGTGCTGCTGATTCTTATTGCGATGCAGCTGATCGGGGTTTACTTCATCAGCACGATGAAGACATCGCTGACAAGTACGTTTGCGAAGAACATGAATGAACAGGCTAACCTGCTCTCGGAGTTTGCGGCCCAGACGTTATCCGGCCAGCCCGGCAATACGGCAGAAACAAGCGGTCAACAGACGACTGAAGAAGATCTGAATATGCTCGTGCGCAGCTTGTTCAGCATCAATGAAGCGGAAATCCAGGTATTGGATGCCACGGGGAAGGTGCTGGCCACCTCTCTTCAGGCCCACCAGTCGTATATAGGAAAGAAGAATACTTCGCTTACAGTCAGCCGCGCCCTGCAGGGGATCCGCGACAATGAAGAAGATGTCATTGATGAAGACCGGGTCCGCAAGAAAATTATCGCCAAGCCGGTTATGAACGGGGAGAAAATTGTCGGAGCCGTCTATCTGGTGGCCTCGATGAAGGATCTGTACCAGACGGTCGACCGCATTAACCGGATCTTCATGTCGGGCATGATCTTCGCGCTGGGACTGACCGGCGTGCTGGGCGTGCTGCTGGCGCATACGATCACGAATCCGATCAAGGGGCTGACCCGTCAGGCGGCGGCGGTCGCCGAGGGCCGCTTCGACCAGCAGGTTCCGGTGCTTGGGGACGACGAAATCGGACGGCTATCCGCCGTGTTCAACGATATGACGATGCGGCTGCGCGATGCGCTCTCGGCCAATGAGGAGGAGAAGGACAAGATTTCCTCCATTCTGGCGAATATGAGCGACGGCGTCGTTGCGGCTGATGAGCATGGCATCGTCATGATCACCAATCGCAGGGCACGGGAAATGCTGCGCGAGGATGAGTGCGAGGGCCTGCGTCTGAACGAGCTGTTCGGACTGGATGGGGAGAAGCTCTCCGAGCTGCTCAGCGGCAATGAGGAAGTGGCCGTAGTCCACCATCACGTCCAGTCAGCCGGCGACGAGGACGAGCTTATGCGCGTGACGTTCACGCCGATTCACCGGCGGGACAAGGGCATTTCCGGCACCATTGCGGTGCTGCAGGATGTCACCGAGCAGGAGCGGCTGGAGCAGTCGCGGCGGGAATTCGTAGCCAATGTATCGCATGAGCTGCGGACGCCGCTGACGACGATCAAGAGCTACACCGAGGCGCTGGATGACGGGGCCATGGAGGAGCGGGAGCTTGGTCAGCGGTTCGTCGGGGTTATCCGCAATGAGACGGAGCGGATGATCCGGCTTGTTACCGACCTGCTGCATCTATCCCGGCTGGACTCCAATCAGGCGCCGCTCCGCAGGCAGCAGACCGGGGTTCCCGAGATGCTGGAGGAAGTGGCGGACAGGTTTTCATTTCAGCTGCGGAACAAGTCGATTCGTGCGGAGGTAGATGTCGAGGAAGGCATCGATTCCGTCTGGCTCGACCGCGACCAGATCGATCAGGTGCTCGACAATCTGGTTTCCAATGCGATTAAATATACGCTGGATGGCGGACGGATCGTGATTTCCGCCCGCAGGCTGGACCCGGCCATGGTGGCAATCAGCGTCAAGGATACCGGGATCGGCATTCCCAAGAAGGATTTGAACCGCATTTTCGAGCGTTTCTACCGGGTTGATAAAGCACGCTCCCGCAATATGGGCGGCACTGGTCTTGGGCTGTCTATTGCCCGGGAAATTGTAAAGGCGCATGGAGGCTCGATTTCGCTCGATTCCGAGCTGAATGAAGGGACTACGGTTACGGTCATGCTGCCGGCTCCGCAAGAGGAAGGTGAGCGGGCATGATGGAAAAAACGAAGACCGGGCTGCTTGCCGCGCTCGTTATTATGAGTCTGCTGCAAAGCTATTTGCTGGCTTACAGCATGCCGGGCTTGGGGGTTACGACATCGTCAGCGCAGGATTATGTTCCTACGGAGTCGATGGGGCAGGAAGGGAAGCTCGAAAATCTTATTTTTCCCGAGGATATTGTGCTTCATATGGGTAAAGGAAAACATACGGTTCTTTATCCGGCGATGAATTTCTTCAATCTGATCTATACCAAAATTCAAAGCCGCGAATTCAAAGGGTTTCAGCGCAATACCGTTTCTGTGCTCGATTGGGATGCGGTGCGCAACAATGACCAGGGTGTCGAGCTGCGCTTTGGCACGGGCGTTCCGGTAGAGCTGCTTGGCAAGGTATTGAAGCTCGAGGGCGACCTGCAGTTTCTGGATGATGTGATTGACCGGATCTGGATCTTCAAGAGCAGCGAACGGGAAGAGGTGCGGACGTATTTCTTCAGCGCGAACGGGACGACTGTCTATGAGTCGGTCAAGGCGGATCTGACCGCGCAGGATGTGCAGATGTATGTCGGATTCGGCGAGTTTCAGACCGCTTATACACCGGTCGAGGATGATCTGTACATTCCGGCAGGTCCGATTGAATCCCAGCAGGCGATGGTCAAATACCAGACGTACTCACCGGAGCAAATGCAGCGTAATCTGTTCTTCGATCCCGGCGTAACGCGGGCGATTGTCGACCGCAGCGGTTCGCAGATCTTCACAGACGGCAAGCGCGGCCTGCAGGTGGAGCAGAACGGCAAATGGATCAGCTATACCGATCCTGTCGCCGGCCAGGGCGGGAGCGACAGCGAGAGCGAGAACGTGTATGAATCGATCAAATTCATCAATCAGCATGGCGGCTGGGACGGCCTTCACCGGCTGATCCATTCGGAGTCGATGAATACGCTGAGCGTCAGCTACCAGCAGTATTACAGCACGCAGTTCTATGGCGCCTATCCGATTGTGCCGAACTATCCGTTCATGTTCGGAGAGATGAAGCTCAGGCTGCAGCAGGGAGTCGTATCCGAATATGCGAGATCGCTTATTACGCTGGATAAGAAGGCGGAATCCCAGGAGGTCAGATGGCTTCCCGGCGGTGAATCCTTGAAGAGCGAGCTGGCTCACTACAGCCGGCGGGGCGAGGTTGCTGCACTTTATCCGGCTGTGCTTGCCACAACCGAGGATGACAATGTTCTGAAGCTTGAGCCTGTATGGACCGTCCGGCTGGATGACGGTACGCAGGAGGTGCTGATCGCCTCATTGACCAGGAAGCCGAAGCCCGGCGAGCCGGGCGGAGCAGCGCTGCCGCCGGTTGACGGCACTGCCTTGGAATCGGGGGATGGCAAGACCAAATAAGCATGCGAAGGGGGTCAACCGATGGATTGGGGCAGGGCGAAGAGTGTGCTCATATTTGCGTTCCTGCTGCTGAATGTCATACTCGGCTATCAGCTTTGGCTGAACATCCGGGAAGGGCAAAGCGCGAACGCCGGCGCCAATTCCCTGCCGCCTGATACGCTGGCTATTATGCAGCAGAAGGATATATCTTTTGCCGCGAACATGCATATTCCGTCGGATACCCCCAAGCTGCGGGATTTGACCTTCCGTGTGACGAACAAGCTCGGCATCGGCGAGCGTCACGAGCTGGAGAAGCCGGTCGAGAGCAAGATCGTGTTCAACGAGAAGGAGCTGCAGAGCGATCTGGGCGCGGTTATTCCGGATCTGGATCAATATGGCTTTGATTCCGACCGGGATGTTGAATTTGTCTTTAACCGGATGGTCGATAACCGGCCGATGTTCGATGTGAAGCTTGAGCTGTTCTACAGCAACCAGAAGATTACGGCGTACCGCCAGGATGCGATCGAGCTTGTTACAGGCGAGGAAGCGCCGGCGCAGACTGTGATCTCGGCAACGAAGGCGCTGGGAAGCCTGATTGAGCTTCATCTGCCTAACGGGGCGGTAATCCGGGAGATCAAGCTTGGCTATCACGGTCAGCCTTTTGACTCGGAGACGCAGTTCTGGTCGCCTTCCTGGCGTGTGCTTCTGGAGGATAACAGCTCCTATTATTACGTGGACGCAGTCAGCGGCGAGGTGGAGACGGTCTCGTGATTTTTTGAACCTTTTATAGAATCCATAAGTTTACTCTTGTACAGTTCTATAAGGTCTAAGGGAAGAAATGAACTGCGCCGCCAAAAGGACGGCGACAGCCGTTTCTTCCTGGATTATGGAAACAATTCTGTGAAACTATCAGATGAGAAATGTTAGAATTAAGTATCAGGTGCAACTTGGAGTACGGTTGGGTCGTCGAGAAGGATGGGGAGCAGGGGAAAGGACAGGTTCGAGAAGCTATGGGACTTCGATTTACGGTGCTTGCCAGCGGGTCGACGGGGAATGCGACCATTGTGCAATGCGATAGTGCGACCGTGCTGGTCGATGTGGGACTAAGCACGAAGAAGATGGAGGAGCTCATGCGCGAACGCGGTGTTGCCGGGCATCACCTGGACGCAATTCTCGTTACGCATGAGCATTCCGATCATATTAAGGGCTTGGGCGCATTCGCGCGGAAATTTAATTTGCCGATCTACGCCAATCAGGCGACATGGGAGGCGCTGGAGCGCCATGTGGGACAGATCGCCGCCGAGAAGCGGGTGGTCATCGAGACGGGAGAGTCGGTCACCTTCGGGTCAATGAAGACAACCTCGTATGCGATCTCGCATGACGCTGCGGAGCCGGTCGGCTACACCTTCGATTATGAAGGCGAGAAGCTGGGTCTGGCGACCGATCTGGGTTATGTGAGCGATAAGGTGCGGCTGGTGCTGGAGGATTCCGATGTGCTGGTGCTGGAGTCCAATCACGATGTGGACATGCTGCGGATGGGGCGGTATCCCTGGAATATCAAAAGACGGATACTGAGCGATCTCGGCCATCTGTCGAATGAAGCGGCCGGCGAGGCCCTGTGCCAGCTGCTGACGGACCGGACGAAGCGTGTTTATTTGGCTCATTTGAGCCTTGACCATAATTTAATGGATTTGGCCAAGCTCACGGTGAATAACATATTAGAGAGCAATGGTTTCTTCTTCCGCAAGGACGAGTATCCCCTGCGGGAAACCTATCATAATAAGCCTACGCCATGGGATGAAGTGAAGCGTCGATAAGCGATTCAAGCTGAACGTCGAGCATTGCGGCTTTCTGCTCAAGCTCCTCTCTGGTCATCAAGCCTTTCTCGATCAGAATGTCGGATAAGGCGCTGAGCGTCAGCAGGACACGGTAATGGTCATTCTTGAGATCGGCGAGCTTGGCGGCCAGATTCAGATGATCCAGCGCGGCGGATGATTTGCCTGTCATATCATTTTTTCGCTCCTTTAAAAATAAAAGATTTTAAATGTACATACAGGGTAATAACGGAGTAGAGGCGTGCAGATGCATCTAACGGACCGTTGCTGTCTTCTGTGCACCAACTGAGTGTGGCCACACTAACCGTTATTGTGTGCACCAACTGACTGTGGCTTATACCACACTAACAGTTAGTCTATACAATAACAGAGGCTGGTAAATATCAGCCTAACCGTTATTGTGTTCCTATTACTATTCTAGTCTATTCTTCCGATATCATTCCTAGATTTGTAAAAAAATGATCTTGATGTCCGAGGCATCGAGAGGAGCGATTATAGATGAGCTTGTTCGACGACGATTTCTATTCCACACGCGTATCCCGCCGCACCCGTTCGGCCAAAAAGGAAGAAAAGCCCTTCTCATCCCGCAGGAGAAGCAGCATGAAGTGGTCCAATACCAGTATTGTCGTAACGTCGTCGCTGGTCAGCGCGATTGCGGTCGTGCTGGTGTTCGGTATGGTTACCGGATTCGACCGGTCCGGAAATACGGTAAGCGGCGCATCGGCTCCGGTCAGTTCCCTGAATGCGGCTGATCCGATGGATAAGACGATCCAGGCCGCGGCGAAGGTGCGCCCGGCGGTCGTGAGTATTATTAATGAACAATCGCTGCCTGCCTTCGGGAACGAAGACGGCGGCGATGCATCCTCGGGGACAGAAGATAGTGACAGCGGATTGGCGCAGGCCGCCCTCGGTTCGGGATTTATTTTTGAGAAGGTGAAGGGCAAGGCCCACATTATTACGAACTATCATGTGGTGGCGGATGCGGAAGCCTTGAAGGCCGTGATGAGCGACGGGAGAACGCTGGATGCGAAGGTTGTCGGCAAGGATCAGATAACCGATCTCGCGGTGCTGGAAATTGACGGCAAGGGAATCGACACGGTGGCGGAGTTTGGCGAATCGGACGATTTGCAGGCTGGTCAGTGGGTTATGGCGATCGGCAATCCGCTGGGTCTCAGCGATTCGTTGTCCCTCGGGATTGTCAGCAAGACCAAGCGGGTCATTCCCGTCTCGCTCAGCCAGGATGGCGTGTACGATTGGGAGCAGGAGGTTATTCAGATCGATGCCTCCATCAATCAGGGCAACAGCGGCGGGCCGCTGATTAATCTCGACGGCAAGGTTGTCGGGATCAACAGCATGAAGGTAGCGGATTTCGGCGTGGAGGGTGTCGGCTTTGCGATTCCTTCGCATATCGCGATGCCGATCGTGCAGAGCCTGCTTAAGAATGGAAAGATAGACCGGCCTTATCTGGGCGTCTACACGATGGATCTGGATCAGTATTTTGCCCAGCAGGCGCTGGGGCTGGGGGATCCGAATGCGGACGACTCCGGGGATACCGGGGAAGACCCGGATTCCAGTGCGAATCCAGACACCAGCACGGAGAGCGATGGGGATTCTGCTGCCGATGAGCAGGCGCCAGCCACGGCTGATGAGCTGAAGCTGCCCAAGGACGTGACGTCTGGCGTTATCGTGCTGCAGGCGGTGGGACCGGCTGAGCAGGCGGGCCTGAAGTTCAATGATGTAATCGTGAAGCTGGATAAGACGGTGATCGGGAGCACGATGGACCTGCGCAAATATTTGTACGGGAAGAAGACGATCGGCGACGAGATCGAGATTACGTATTACCGGGACGGCAAGAAGAAGACGGCTGCGTTTAAACTGGGTGAAAATACGGAAAACTAGAGGATAGGCGTGAAGCGGATCAGTTCCTGTGCAAGCGTCCCGGCGTGAGGGATGCTCAGGGTGGGCTGATCCTTTCGCATGTAAGCGGACGGACAAATAACGATAGAATCCATCATGGGGGGACAAGCATCGAATGTATTGTGTATGCAAGGAGCATGTTGAATTGGCGATTGATAAATTTGTCGACGATTATGAGGATGCACCTGATATTGTCGATTTGAAAACCACGACGTTCTCGGAGTGGACGAAGCCGGATACCTGCGATCTGTGCGAGCGGGCCGCCGAGTATCTGGTGGTGTAGCCGATGCTGATTCAGATTGCGGCGGTAGGGAAGCTGAAGGAGAAATACCTGGCGATGGGGATCGCCGAGTATGCGAAGCGTCTCGGGCCTTACGTGAAGCTGGTGCTCACGGAAGTGGCCGATGAGCGCGCGCCGGAGACGATGAGCGCGGCGGAGGAAGCGATGGTCCGCGAGCGCGAGGGTGAGCGGCTGCTCGCGCAGCTTAAGCCGGAAGCGCATGTCGTTGCGCTTGCGCTGGAGGGCGAGCTATGGTCCAGCGAGGATCTCGCGGGCCAGCTCGATCGATTAGCCACGTATGGGCGGAGCCACGTGGCTTTTGTTATTGGCGGGAGCACGGGCCTGTCTCCCGCCGTGCTGCGCCGCGCCCAGCAGAAGCTGAGCTTCGGGCGCATGACCCTGCCGCACCAGCTGATGCGGCTGGTGCTGGTGGAGCAGATTTATCGGGCGGTGAAGATAAATCGGGGGGAGCCATATCATAAGTAGGGCGAAATTTTGTAGTCCTGGGGCTGAATGATAAGCTGTCAGCCTTCCAAATTCAGAAGAAAATGAACTAAGAAAGTTCCCTCAGAATGGTACATTGTCCACACGATTAGTGGATTTTAATTAAGGGCATCTAAAGTGCCTATTTTTTCGTTATTGAAATTCATTTTTACATTGATATACTGGAAATGTAAATAGGTAGAAGGGCGTGATCTTGTGAGGTTTGTACACTTGTCAGATTTTCATCTTTCAAAATCAGGCATTAAAGATTTAAATGATATGATTATTAGAGCATTATTGGTTGATTTAGAGAATTTCAATGCTGAAAAAAAGATAGACCTTGTTTTTTTTACTGGTGATTTAATTGACCAGGGAGGCAAAAGTTTCAACAATATTGATGAAGCATTTATGGAATTTGATAAGCATGTAATTACTCCTATTGTTAATAAGCTTGGAATTGATAAAAGTAAGTTTTTATTTGTACCAGGTAATCACGATATTGATAGATATGCAGATGACAGGCATACAGAAATTGGCCTCTCAAATGATTTAAACGACGAAAAAAAGGTAATAGAATTTATAGATGCGAATCCAGAAACAAAAATCAAACGAATTTTGCCGTTTAAACGTTTTGAGAAACTAATACATAGCGACACTGAGAAAAGTTATATTACAAATTTTCAATCTAATTATATTTATAGTATTGATGGTTTTGAGGTTGGAGTATCAGCACTTAATACTTCGTGGCGATGTTATGATAGCAGTAAAGACCATGGTAGTATTTTATTAGGGAATCGTCAACTAACAGAATCCAGAAATAAAATTGATCAATGTAAAGTGAAAATTGCATTGATGCATCACCAGTTTGATTTGTTAAAAGAATTTGATATGGAAGCGGTTAAACCATTTATAGAAAGAGAATACGATATGGTTTTTTGCGGTCATGTACACAGAGGAAGTAACTATAATCGAGGTAGTGAATGCGGGGATGTATTCATGTCTGTCGCACCATCCAATACAACTGCTAATATATGGAATGACGATCAGAGATACCTTAACGGATATAGCATCATAGATTTCAACCCAACGGATGGATGCATCACTGTTCAAAATAGAAAATACTCTAGAAAACATGAAAGTTATTTTCCTGACTCTGAATTGGCGCCTCCTAACGGGACCAAGACTTTTTATATAAAAAATAATTATACTCGTAATATTAAAGTTGAGAAAGACTATAGCCAAACGGAGTTTGATAATTTACACTCCGAGTCTATTTACAATAGTGAACTAAAGGAAATTAGCACCGAGAGCATTGGATACCATAGTGCTATATTAGATGTAGTGTCTATTGGAAATAGTAATGATTTAAAATTTTCGATAAGCAAATTTTTTAATAAATATATGAAAGAAATGCTAAAGGAGAGCAAAAAATACTCAAATTACGAGAAAGAAATTGAATCATGCCTATTAGTGATGGATAGGTTATTAAATGATTTGGGGGATAATGGATTAATTAATTGCGTTGAAAATATTGATCAAATATTTTTGGAAATTGAAGGAAATGATTACTCGAATCTAAGTGTTATAAAATTATTTAATAATGTGGATATATGGTTAAAATATATATACTGTAACATGCCGAATAGTAATAGAAATGTTAATGAAGACATATTTGATATAATTTACCCAGATACTATGGATTATATAGATGATGATTTTATAGAAACTATCTTGTGGGCATCAAAAGAAACTTTCCAATATATAAGAAACAATCAATTAAATAGGCTATCGCTTAAGAGTAGCTTCAGTCTCATTAGAGAAGCAATTATATTGTTTTCTTTCCCTGTTATAGTCAATTTAGATACTTATAAACATGTTAGCGCTAGTTTTGATATTAATTTAATTGAATCAAAGGACATAGTGCAAATATTGACATCGATAAAAGAAGAATATACATCCCATTTGAATTTTATTTTAGGACGAGAAGAAATAGTACGCGCTATTATTAATAATACCCAACGAAATAAATACACCATAATTAGAGGAATACGAGACGTAGGGAAGTCTGCCATTATTTCCTCAGTTATGAGTGTAATGGAAAGTGAGTTTAGCGGACCACATAGATTTCTTCCCATTGTTTACTCATTCAAGTATTCTAATAATTTATTGAAGTTTATCCTTGCTGTAATTGAGCAGTGTAATGTAAGAGTCATAAATAAAATTCAGACAAAAGAAATTAATCAATTAATTAACCCTGAAACTAACTATAATGCTAGCAATGAAGTGTCCTTTTTTGCTAATTATAAATTGTTAAAGCCGTATTTTATTGAGGCGCTAAGTCGAGTCTCAAAAGAAGTTGGAAGAACATTATTAATTATTGACTCTCTGGAATTCGTCGAGAATATGGGTGATAAGATCAAACATTTACTTGAGGATATACCAAGTAACTGTTCAGCATTATTAGTAACAGGGTCTAAAAATGAGGGTTTATCCTGGTTATTTCATAAGGGAATTGTAGTAAGTGCTTTTGATATAGATCCAGTAAATAGAAAATTTATACCTTTCATAACAAAATTGTCTGATGATATATCAGGGCAAAAGGCAGTTAATGATAAGATATATCATAAAACAAAGGGAAAGATAAGCGAGATCAAAAAGATTGTTAGTTTAGGTGTTGATTTAACGGAAGATAATATAGATGAGTTCATCCTGGATAATTCTAAAATCGACCTCGATATTATTAATGCGGCCGAAGCAAGTTTGAATAATGCCATACTAGAAGAATCACTGTTGCTACTTTCAGTGTTCGAGAGTATAGAACCAATAGCCTTAGAGTATATTCAGAGCTATTTAGAGCATAGAGGTATCCAAGTAAGGATGCCAACGATCAAAAAGGAACTTAAGAAAATTGAAAGTGTGATAAGTGACCTTAGATTTGGGAGATTAAAATTTGTAAGAGAAGGGTTAGCCCTGTATTTACTAACCACGTATTTTAGTAAAAGGGATATTGAACATTTTTTAGCCTACGTATTTGAGTGGATATCTTCAGAGGATCAATTAGCAGTTCCATTTGTTTGTGAGTTCATTAGGCATCTAGAAACTGGTGAACTGATAAAAAAGAAACAGTTTGATAGCCTATTAGGAAAGTATGTAGACAAACTGGTTTCCAAACAGCAAGCTCTTAAACTATTCTCTTATGGTAAGTATTTATTTATGGAATCAAACAATGACGTGAGCACATCCTTAAGTTTATTAAGAAGAGCAGCAAGTGAAGATAATATTGATTCAATGATTTTCGTAGCTCTTGCATATATTGATGGAAAAAAAGTAGATAAAAACTTGCAAATAGCTGAAGAGAACCTGCGGAGAGCTTCGGATCTTAACGATGGAAGCGCAAAAGCAATTTTAGGGGTATTGATTCTTGAGAGGGAAGTAAGTGAGGAAAAACTCAAAGAATCCAATGAACTACTTGAACAATCAGCTAAACTAGGAGATAAATTCGGAAAACTCCAATTGGCGATAAGGTTACTAGTAGGAAAGCATCTTGAACAAAACATTGAAAGAGCAGATCAACTCTTATCAGAACTACTTGAAGAAAGTCAAACTGAAGCGATTCGTATTATGGGTACGAGATATCTATATGGCCATTGGATACATGTGGATATTTTTAAAGGTAAAGATCTTTTAGATAAGGCTATTACTCAGGGAAGTTTACAAGCAAAACTTACTTTAGCTAAGTTCAAGATTAGAGCAGGAAAATCTGATGAAGAATTACAAGAAGGTATAAAAACAATAAGTGAATTAATTGTGGCAAACAACAAGGATGCTAAAAAATTCTATGCAGAGATACTTATTGCAGGACCGCTCATTATCAGAGATGTTTCAAAGGGTATGGAATTATTGAAAGATCTTGTGAATGAAGGTGTAGATGAGTGTAAGCTTGACTACGCTATGTATTTATTTCAAGGAGAATTTACTGAACAAAACATTGAGGAAGCAAAGCAGATCTTACAAGATCTTATAGAAAGAGATTATATAGATGCGAAGACTTACTATGGTGAGCTACTTATTGATGGTGAGTTTTATGATAAAAATCCTGCCCTAGGATTATCTATACTTCATGAAGTGTCAGATATTGGTGATGAGTACGCAAAGCGAAAACTTGGATTGAGGTATGCGTATGGATACGGGATTCCTAAAGATATTAGAAAGAGTACTCAAATTTTTAAGGATTTAATAAAGCTGGGTGATAGGGATGCAGCGTACTATCTTGCAAAACTTATTATTGAGGAGTCAAAGGACAAAGGATTAGTGAGTGTTAGCGAAGCATTTGAGCTTTTAGAAAAAGCTGAAACTGCAGGAAGCCTTAAAGCAAAAGTTTATCTCGGAGAGTTGTATATAGATGGAGAATTTGTCGATAAGGATGTTAAGAAGGGAATAAATTATTTTAATAGTGCAATAGAATTAAATGATTCAGGAGCTATGCGAGAACTAGGCTATAGATATTTAAATGGTGTGGGACTAAAAAGAGACGAAGATGTCGCAGTTAAACTCCTAACCAGCTCAATAAATCATGGAAATCTATTAGCAAAAACAATCCTTGGTCATGGGATCGTTCAGGGTAAGGTTAATAAGGATATGACATATGGAATTACTTTACTAGAAGAAGCAGCTTTAGAAGATGTAAATGCAATGAGGATACTTGGAATGATGTTATTAAGTGGAGATTGTGTGAAGCAAGACAAAGAAAAGGGTGAAGAGTTATCAAGAAAAGCGTATAGCAAAGGTGATAACAGTGCTGGTATTAATTTAGTTGATATGTTGCTAGATGGCCTCTACTTGGTGAAGAATACCGAGGAAGGGAAGGCGATTTTATATGAGATGACAAGAAAAGGATATGAAAAAGCGATTGTTAAAGAGTCTAACAGATTGATATACGGGGATGGATTAGATAGGAATATTATTCTTGGTATATCTAAGCTAAATGATCTTTCAAATACCAATATCGATGCAATGTATTATTTAGGACGGACACTAATAATAGGGCCTGAAAGTGTGACAAAGGATTTCAGAAAAGGGGAGCGGTTATTAAGAGAAGCCGAAGAAAAAAATCATAGAGATGCGCGAATACTATTGGTCCAATTAATAAACGATAACATGATAAAGTCGAATGATGAGACTGAGGTCATACAATTATTGAAGAAAGCATGCGATAGTAATGACTACAAAGCAATGCAAATACTTGCTGATTTATACCTGAGTGGGGAAAAGGTTGAAAAAAATAATGAATATGCTATAGAACTCTTAGAAGAGTCAATCATGGGCGAAGATGATGGATCTTTGGTCAACTATGGTATTAAATTAATAGAAGGAGAAGTTATTACACAAGACATAGATCGAGGTATCTTACTTTTGCAAAAGACCCTGGTCAGAGGATATATGAAAGGGAAATACGAATTAGCAAAGATATACTTATCGAGAGAACTTATAACTAATAGGTACGAAGAAGGATTAGAATTAATTTTGCAACTCGTAGAGGATGGCAATGAAAATGCAAAAGAATATTTAGCAAAATCACTGGCATTTGGAGACAAAATGGATAGGGATGTTAAACAAGCAACACAGTTGTTTGAAGAGTTGATCCAGGCAAAACGTGGGTCAGCTGTGTTACTATATTCTGAATTATTATTCGATGGGAATTATTTAAGGAAGGATACGCTCAGGGCAGAGAGACTCATTCGTCAGTTAATTCAGGAAGGTAATCAAGAAGCTGGATATAACTTTGCTACTCGATTAATTGATGGGAATGGAGTACAAAAACATGTATCTGATGGTATCAATAGACTAAAGAAGCTTGCAGATAGTGGGTTAAGTTTTGCGATGTTAGATTATGGGATAAGATTAAAGAAAGGTATTAAGGTCGGTAAAAATATATTAAAAGGGAAAAGATATATGGACAGAGCAATTTCATCAACCAAAGAATATCACTCACTTGGGATAATTGCTTACAATCTTAATGACTATGAGACTGCAACAGAACTATTTGTAAAGTCATTTGAACAAGGATTTGAGCAATCCGGGACATCACTAGCATATATGTTAAGAAGAAATGAAGTTAGAGGAAATATTTCCACTAATAATTTCTATTCGTTATTAGAGAAGTCATTAAAGTCTAACAGTGATACTGCAATAATTAACCTGGCAATATCATTTATTGATGAAGATAGTTCGAATGATAGTAATTGGAAAATTGCAAACTCTTTAATAGAAGGATTATTTAAGTGTTCATTATCGACAAATTGGTGGTATGAATCAGTAACGAGAGGAAAAGATGTAGAAGGTCATCTTGTATTGGGATTACTCGTTAAGCATGGTATTATAAATGATCCAGATAATCTCAGCTATTTAGAGAGGTTTAATACAGCTATGTCTAAATGGGGCATACCTCAATGGATGATGGTTTAAAAATATTTTGAGTTCTCGCATTGGAGGACGGCTATAGTGGGAAAATTGGCTGTTGCAGGATTTCTTTGGGTCTGTCAAATCTTTTGTGTAAACTCTTTTTTGAAGGCTCCCCCCGAGGGGGATTTATCGTAAATGCTGCCCGATGCGATCCGGATAGAAGACCGAGAGCTGCAGGAGCATTTGACCCCAGTTTTGAACACGGCCTGTCCATTTACGGGTGACATCCATGGTGGCCAGATATAGCATTTTTAGTAACGACTCATCCGCCCTGAAAGATGCTTTTTCCCTTCGTCACTTTGCGAAGCTGACGATGGTAACTCTCAATGATATTCGTGGTATAGATGAGCTTGCGGATTTCGGGTGGGTACTTGAAGAAGGTGGCGAGCTCGTCCCAGTTCGTGCGCCATGAGCGGATAATAAGCGGGTACTTACTCCCCCAGGTTTCTTCAAAGCGATCGAGTTCCAGCAGCGCCATTTCCTCCGTCGCGGCCTTGTAAATCGGCTTCAGGTCAGCTGTTACCTTCTTCAGATCCTTGTACGAGACGTAACGAGTGGAGTTGCGGATCTGGTGGATGATACATTTCTGGATGTCCGTCTTCGTGTAGCAGGCTTGGATCGCTTGGCTGAAACCCGTCAGATTGTCGACACAGATGATGAGAATATCCTGCACACCCCGGTTCTTGAGATCATTGAGAACACTGAGCCAGAACTTGGCCGACTCATTCTCGCCAATCCACATGCCCAGCACATCCTTGTTGCCGTCCAAATCGATGCCGATAACCATGTACGCTGCTTTGTTCACGATGGCCCCATCCTGCTTCACCTTGAAGTGAATGGCATCCAGAAAAACAACCGCGTACACGCCTTGCAAGGGCCGGTTCTGCCACTCTTTGATTAGGGGAATGATCTTGTTCGTAACGTTGGAAATGAAGGTGGGCGAGATCTCGATGCCATACAGATTCTGCAGGTGATCCTGAATGTCTCGCGTGCTGACACCTTTGGCGTAGAGGGCGATAATTTGATCCTCAATCCCCGTTACATTGGACTGGTGCTTCTTGACGACAAGCGGCTCGAATTCCGCTTGCCGGTCACGAGGAACAGCAATCTCCTGATCCCCATACTCGCTGACGATGTTCTTCTTACTCTTGCCATTACGACTGTTGGTCGTTTGTTTGTTCTGCATGTCGTGTTTCTCATAGCCCAGATGTTCATCCATCTCGGCTTCCAGCATCTCCTGCAGCGTTTCGGCAAACAGCTCTTTCAATGCATTCTGTGCATCTTGTGCCGAGACCAACTTATTTTCCTTGATGAACTGCCGGAGCTGCTGTTTCGTCCATAATCCCATGTGTTCTCCCCAACCTCTCTTATTCTTCCATTGTAATGGGTTTGAGAGTTTACACAAACTATTTTACAGACTCATTTCTTTCTCGATGCCGTTCGCTTTAAAGTCAAGGAAGCGGCGCTATTGTAAACAAGGGCACCTACATGGTCAGACGGCTGCCATTGTTCAGCGGATAATGGTCAAGGCCATGCTGATTACCAATGCAAATGTCAGGTAGTTAAGTGTACAGGGCCGTTCCCGAGTAAAAGTATTACTCGGGAGCGGCCCCTTTCAATTTCGCACTTTAGATGTTATGGTGAACCATATCGTAAGTAGTGCGAAATTCCGTATGAAAACTTGAAAAAGACTCATCAGTAGTAGTGGCGGTGGCGGCTCCGTTTCGCCGCAACAGCCTCCGAGTGATGAAACTCTCTTCACGCCTGATAAAGATAATCTGCTGAATCAATTGAATGATTCTTTATCCGGCCCAATCATAGTCGATGTCTCCACACGGAAGCTCACGGAAATGGTGAAGGTCGAGATTCCTGCGAGTATTATCGAAAAGGCGAATGAAATGAAGATAGGGATCGTGATTAAAACCAGTGATGCAAAAATCCTTATCCCATCAGGTTCAGTTGATATTAAGGATAGTGATTCGATTGTTCGTCTAGTTGCTTCTGCTTCAAATTCGTTGTCGTCAACTGGCGGATTGCCATTGGGAGCGAAGCTGGTAACAAACATTTACGATTTTACTCTCATGATTGACGACAAACCCGTTACCTCTTTTGGAGAACCGGTACTGGTTACTTTCGAATACGACCAGAACCTTGTACAGGACGTAAATAAACTCGGTGCTTTTTATTTTGATGAAAAGGCAAAGACTTGGACCTACGTAGGCGGGAAAATCAATGGGGACGGCACCGTTTCGGCATCTCTTCCGCATTTCTCAAGCTATGCTGTTATGGAGTATAACAAATCATTTGAAGATATTGGGGACCATTGGGCCCGTACCGAAATCGAACGACTTGCGGCGAAGCAGATCATTACCGGTGTGACCGACGAAAAATTCGAACCAGATTCACCCGTAACAAGGGCTCAATTCACAACTTTGCTCACGAAGGCACTGAACTTGAAGAGTAACCCTCATGATCAGGTTTTCCAAGACGTGGATGACAATGCGTGGTATGGGGATGTATACGCCGCTTATCAAGCCGCCATAGTAAGCGGAATGGACGAACGTCACTTCGCGCCTAATGATTGGATTACGCGGGAGCAGCTATCAGTGATGGTAATGAACGCTTACCAATACGCAAGCGGAAAGCAGCTTTCGGATTTAATCGTCAAAGAAGGAACAAAGTATAGCGATGAAACCACTATTAGTAATTGGGCCCGAGAAGATGTCAGACTCTCGTCCGGCCTCGGACTATTAACCGGAGCGGGAAGCAGCGCATTTAATCCGAAGCAGACTGCTTCGAGGGCACAGGCATCTGTTGTCCTGTATCGTTTATTTCAATTAGTTTCGACATACTGAAATACGATAAATCCCCGTTCGCAGACCAACGGGGATTTATCGTGTTTTCTTGTGCAAAGCAGATGCCTTTCGCCGTTTTGGTGTAAGGGGCCAGTTCAAAAAAATGCTTTTGGATGGTCGGGTCAGGCTCAAGTTTGATGCCATCAGCCTTGCGCCCGTCTTTGACGTGGCTCTGCTTCATCCAAACTCGAGCTGTAAATAATTAAAAAGAGAGGACGACTAGCGTCCTCTCCCTTCAAGGGCAACCCTTATTTTTGCTGATTCGAGTACCGTTTCAAGACCTCAAGCACGTGATTGACCATAGCTTTCGCATCTGCATGGGTAATTCCGTCCTTGGGGTTAAACTTGCCGTCTGAGTCCAGTTCCACAATCTTCAAGGCAATCGCCGTCTGAATGGCGCCTTCGTTCTGGATATCGATCTTGTCGTTATCCTTGATCTCCACCGGCATCAGATTGAGCATCGGCAGTTGGCCGCTTGTTTGGAGCGTATGAACCAGCAGGTACGTGAACGACTCGCGGGTCACGCTGGCATTCGGATCGATCTTGATCTGCAGGTCCGCATCGGGACCGGCGGCTTCCTTGATCAATTGAACGGCCTGTTCCGCCGTGAGGGTTGTGCTCTCGGCGCCAGGTGCCGGGTGAGCTTTCAAGTATTCCACGGCTTTGTTGACAATTCTGGTGGCATCGGTACGGGTAACGTTGGCCTTCGGATTAAAGTTGCCGGCTTGATCCAATTCAACGAAGCCAAGGGCAATCGCCGTTTGAATGGCGCCTGAATTCAAGATTTCCATCTGAGCCTCATCCTTGATCTCCACCGGCTTCAGATTGAGCATCGGCAGCTGGCCGCTTGTTTGGAGCGTATGAACCAGCAGGTACGTGAACGACTCACGCGTCACGCTGGCGTTCGGATCGATCTTGATCTGCAGATCCGCATCAGGACCGGCGGCTTCCTTGATCAATTGAACGGCCTGTTCCGCCGTGAGGGTCGTGCTCTCGTCGCCAGGTGCCGGGTGAGCCTTCAAGTATTCCACGGCTTTGTTGACGATCCCGGTGGCATCGGTACGGGTAATGTTGGCCTTCGGATTAAAGTTGCCGACCTGATCCAATTCAACGAAGCCAAGGGCAATCGCCGTTTGGATGGCGCCTGAATTCAAGATGTCCATCTGAGCCTCATCCTTGATCTCCACCGGCTTCAGATTCAGCATCGGCAGCTGGCCGCCTGTTTGGAGAGTATGAACCAGCAGGTACGTGAACGACTCGCGCGTCACGCTGGCATTCGGATCGATCTTGATCTGCAGGTCCGCATCGGGACCGGCAGCTTCCTTGATCAATTGAACGGCCTGTTCCGCCGTGAGCGTCTCGCTATTGGCGGGCGGCGCCGGGTGAGCCTTCAGGTAAGCCAGCGCGTTGCTAATCTCTACGGCTGCCTCGGCCCGGGTAATTTCTTTCTTGGGGTTAAGCTTTCCGTGCGCATCCAGCTTCACAACACCGTAGTTCAGGGCGCGCTGGATCGAAGCGGAATAATTCAATTTGACTTGATTCTGGTCTTTAAATTCCACAACAACGGGCTTCACCATAGGCAGTTTGCCGCTGGCTTCAATCGCATGTATGAGTTGGTGCGTGAATTCTTCGCGCGTCATCTTGTGGTTCGGCTTCAAATCCGCTGGAAGGTCCAGTCCGTTGACTGCAGCGATAATGAGCGCTTTCGAATACCAGGAGGAATCGTTGGCGTTTGCGAAATAGTCCGAAGCCTTGGGCTCTTTAACGAATCGAACCAGGTCCAGATTCAGTCCCAGCGCATTGACGATCATCTGAACGCCTTCAACCTCCGAGATGGTATTGTGAGGAGCGAACAGGTAGGCGCTGATTCCCTTGATCAGGCCGCTTTGCTGCAGGGCAATAATCTTTTCTTTGCCTTGAACGTTATTGATATCCTTGAAGGATGCGGCGGAAGCCATTTCTTGTCCGGCAAAGCTGAGAAGCAGGGCAGCGGCGGTGGACAGCGTAATTATCTTGAATGGTTTCTTCATTTCATTCACCTCGTGTAGTAGTGTGTTGTTTGTTGTGTCATCATAGACGTGCCTTCTGCAAAAAAGGTTGCTTCATTGCCCAAAATGAAAATTTTATCATGAAATAGAAAGGCCGGAATCCTCTCGCGAAGGGGATTTCGGCTTTTCTATTAGAGGATAAACCTGCGGAATCACACGCCGGAATCGGTGATAGAAAGGAGATCACTTCCGTCGTTTTCATTATCAATATGCCTCATAGGACGGGGCACATGAACATATTAAATGATTGAAAATAATCATTTGACAACCATTGCATGAGAATATATAGTATAGAAGTATATGATAATGATAATCATTATCGTTATCGTTATAAATTTTCTGTAGCCCAACACAAGGAGAATTGAACATGAAAAACAAGCTTTTAATCCCGATGATCCTGTTGTTGCTGGTCATATCCAGCGCATGCGGCAGCCAAGCAAGCAATAATGAGAGCGCACCTTCAGAGAATGCCGCTCCCGCACCGGCCGCTGACTCCAACGAGTCTGGAAAGATAACCTATCAATCCGAACGGGGTCCTGTGGAGGTTCCGGCGGAGCCGAAGCGGATTGTAGCCTTGACGAATGCGCCGAATGTGCTCGCGCTCAGTGGAGCGCTGGTCGGGGTGGATCAATGGACGAACGCGAATCCTCTATTCACGGAGAAGCTGGAGGGCGTTGAGGTCGTATCGGAAGCGGATTTGGAGAAAATTGCGGCGCAGGACCCGGATCTGATCATCGTGGGCACCGAAATGAAAAATATTGACGAGCTGAGTAAAATTGCGCCTACCGTTGCTTATACATGGGGCAAGCTGGATTATTTGGCCCAGCAGCTGGCGATCGGAAAGCTGCTTAACAAAGAAAAGGAAGCGCAAGCGTGGGTCGACGATTTCAAGCAGCGTGCGGAAGCGGCAGGCAAGGAAATCAAAGCCAAGGTCGGCGAGAACGTCACCGTGTCGGTATTTGAGACGGATACGAAAAACTTTTATGTATTTGGGGACAAGTGGGCGCGCGGCACAGAGATCCTGTATCAAGCGATGGGGTTACATATGCCTGACAGTGTCAAGAAAGATGCGCTCGGACCCGGCTATTATACGCTTTCTCAAGAGGTTCTGCCGAAATATGCAGGCGATTATATCGTTCTTAGCAGAGATCTGGATAGCGAAAAATCGTTCATGGATTCAGAAGTATGGAAGAGTATCCCGGCCGTCAAGAACAATCATGTCATTGAGATCGATACTAAGGCTTCTTCCTACAGCGATCCGATAACACTTGAGTATTTGCTGGGTATTTTCAAGAAAGGCTTCCTAGGTGAAGAGTAGGCCGACGACGTACTTTAAATCGAATTATGCAAACGAAACAATAAGACATTGAAATCTTTAGAGGACACCTTCATGCAGGTGTCTTTTTCGTTGGGACTCTTGCACCCGCAGACGCCGCATAGAGCCCTCCCACAAGTATCGGTGAAATAGTTTGTGAAGAAACAAGCGGCAATGGTAAGGGCATATAAAAACATACATGAGATTGTGGATGAGCCATTAAAATAACGAGGAACAATATGGAATAATAACAATCCAGGAGCTGCCGCGGCAAGCTCCTTTCGCATTTTTCGCCGTTATGACCGTTAAGGAGAACCAGTATAGTTATGGAAGAAAAGGTTGTTGCTTCAATGGGCTCTTATGAAGAAATATGACAGTCTGGGAGACAAGGGACATCAAACGCTATCGGTTTCAGGAAGTGTCAGTAAAAAGTCTTTAATGGACTCTTCAAATTCAAATATTTTTAGAATGCTGTAGTTCTTGTTTGAGATATTTATCCCATACTCGGGCTTGCTTGTTTGTCCGGGCTTATTGTAATCTCGATCTACAAACACATCGTTCGGAACTTTCCAAGCTTCGGCAGGGATTAGAAAGAAATCAGGCATTTGACCTTCCTTGAATATTAAGAGAGCCATTAACAAGTTTCGATTGTTAATATTGAATTTACTCTTTTGAGCAAATACATAACCCGTTCCTCTTAAGGATTTAACTTGGATTTCTGAAAATCTGCCCTTTTTATCTTTAACGATAAAATCAATACCGCGATCGTCCACTTCCGATGAAAATACTTCTAATCCAAAGGATGCGAACTCCATCTTTGCAAAATATTCGGCGTATCGTCCCAGTTGCAATGAATTAAGAACAGCCCAGTTTTTATTTGGCATTTAGACCTTCTCCTCCTTGGACATGCACCCAGATCTCTGTTTTGATGGGGAGGCAATTATTCTACTCTGACAGCCCCATCTTTATTAACCCAATAGATTTGAAAGGGCATGGATACTTTTAGCCATCTGATTCGAGGAAGTAAATTGGTATAGGTAATGAAACCATCGGGTAATGCTATACCTAGCTGCACATCGGGATTTTCTCCGTGATATAAAACGAGGTCAAAAACAGCTCCTGAAAACCAGTGACGGGCTTGGATGTTGGGGCTTTTTTCTGGGTAACCTTTTGCACTAATCCATAACTCCTTGTCGTCGGGAGAAACAGCAATTATATCTTTGCCGGGATTTCGAGCGACGGTATCCGCCACCCTACGAATCATGTATTGATTTTGAACAAGATAGTTTATGACATGACTTTGCACATTGCCTTCCCAATACCAGGGCTTTGATAATGTATTAACTGAAGCGATTTCTTCAGAAACGGCACTTAGTGGGGCGGTATTCACATCAAGTAGTCTATTTGTCGTCTTAAGTTTATGACAATGATCGCATTTTCCATAATGACGGTTTATAGATGAGTCGTTGAACAGTGTGCGACAAATGATATTAACCGTTTGTCTAGGCATTACGCCAGATGAAACGGCCAAGCAATCGTCACACAACTCTGCGATCGATAAAGCAGTAATAACTCGATCCTTATTTGTCATCGCGAACCCCCAGTAGTTCTTCGTTTTGTATAATTATACCATACAAGTACTCGTAGCCTAGGTTAACTGTCAATGGTTAAACATGATGTTTAACCGTGGAATTGCTTAATCCGGCTGCATTATTTTGTGATACTGTTATTGCAAAAGGAATGGGAGGATGAATGAGTGTGATTACGTTTGATCGCGCGAAAGCTTCTGTAGGATTATCAAATTTTGTGGAATTTTACGAGGACTACCGAAAATACTATGAGCAACAATCGACGACACTAAAGAGAGATAAGAAGCACCTTGCAAAGAAGTTGCTGGATTCGAATCCAAAAGCTACGTCAATTACTGGTCAGTACACAAGAATTAACTATACCGTTGCAATTTTCTCGAATAAATGGGAGAAAGAAATGCTTAAAGCAACCATTGAATCCAATCACCACGCTGTGAGTAAAGAGACAAAAGCAAAGGCGAGGGATTTGTTGCACCATTATCAACCTTAGATTTTTTACAGACAATTGGATGAGGAAAGCTTGCCTGACAGAAAAATCACCCCCGAACTTCAAGAAAAGTTGAAGTAAACCTGGTAACCGGAACAGATTACTGCTTAACACACCCTCGGCCAGTCACTTCGCTCCTTTACGCGGAATGAACGATAAAGTCCCTACTTTACCAACTATATCTGAGCGAGGCGCATGCACAAGCATGCGCCTCTCTTTTTTTGATGAGATCATTCCAGATTAATGGGCTGGTCTGTATTTTGCAGGATACGAATGAGAGAAAACTGCTTGGCGAGAAACAGCGGCGTATAGGGCATATCATTGCTGAGCCAGAAGACAATTGTACCGATCAAGGCGGAGGAGCCATACCAGATTGCGATATCTTTTGGAACGCTCACTGCTGAATCCGATAAGGAAGCGTGTCGCTTCTCAATATTGTTGGTGATCACATCGACAATCACTTCCAAAAGTCGTTCGGTGAATACCGGTATACGTTTTGAAGCGAGCAGAACCTTGTAAAATTTTGAATTTTCTGCGATATGCTCAAGCATTTTGACCAGAATAGGATGCCCTTGCTTGGGCCAATCCATGCCTCTGAAATCGTTCGGATGCGAAATATCCTTCAAGATAAAATGAAGTTTATTAATCATGTCATCCGCCATCCTCTCCAGCATATCCGGAATATCCCGGTAATGAAGATAGAAGGTGACCCGATTAATGGTAGCGCGTTCCGCAATACGATTCACAGTTATTTTCTCCAGCTCCATCTCCTGAAGCAAATCAATAAAGGCATCTTGAATCAATTGGCGTGTGCGAAGAACACGCGGATCCGTACGCGGTGTTTTTGTTGACATGCGCTCTCAAGTTCCTTTCCCCATAAGTGCTCTGAACGACAATTGCAGCACACTTTGTAAATTATTTTTCGCCTGGACGACAGATCCCGTTCGAATGTAAACTAATATACATTTTTCGAAAATGTGTTGCTTGTGAAATGGAAGAGAGATGATTATAATTTTCTACATTACGTATAGTATACAACAAAGTGTTTATTAGTTTCACGATGAATTTGAAGGGATTGAGCAGGATGAGTAAAGATTTAGCCTTTGACAGTTCTTCCATTAAGAAAGGCCCACTATTGTTTGTCATGATTCTGGGGGCGTTCATCGCCGTTTTGAATCAGACCATTATGAGCGTCGCGCTGCCGGAGCTGATGGTCGACTTTGACATTGCGGCGTCTACGGCTCAATGGCTGACAACCGGCTATATGCTGGTTAACGGGGTTTTAATACCGATTACCGCATTTCTGATGCAGCGGTTTACGACTCGTGAGCTGTTCCAGTCAGCCATGATTATTTTTCTTGGAGGAACGATTGTTTCGGCCGTTGCCCCCAATTTCGACGTTTTGCTCGCCGGACGCCTGATTCAAGCCGCTGGCGCAGGTATTATCATGCCGCTGCTGATGACGGTCATCCTGACCGTTTTCCCGGCCGACAAGCGGGGAGCCGCCATGGGAATGGTCGGGTTCGCCATTATTTTTGCCCCTGCTATCGGGCCTACTATTGCCGGGTATATTATGGAGAATTATTCCTGGCGCACGATGTTTTATGGAATGACTCCGTTTGCCGTTATTGTTATTATTGTCGCCTTTATTTATCTGAAAAATGTTGCTGAACGAAGCTATCCCAAGCTCGACATTGGCGGTGTCATCCTCTCGACAATCGGGTTTGGCGCACTTCTATATGGCTTCAGCAGTGCTGGAAGCAAGGGTTGGTCCAGCGCAGAAGTGATCGTATCTCTTGCTGTCGGTGTTGTTTCCTTGATTGTGTTCACCTGGCGGCAGCTGGTATCCAAGAGCCCGCTTCTTGATCTCAGGGCGTTCAAGCACAGCATGTTCTCCCTGACGACTATCATTAATATTGCGGTTACGATGGTCATGTATGCAGATATGATGCTGCTTCCCCTGTATTTGCAGAATGCGCGTGGATATACAGCTCTGGAGTCCGGGCTGCTGATGCTCCCCGGCGCACTTCTGATGGGCGTTATGATGCCGGTAACAGGCAGGCTGTTCGACCGGTTCGGAGCGAAGTGGCTGTCTATTATCGGAATGGCTATCACCATTGTGACGACAATCGGCTTCGTTAATCTAACCGATTCCACCAGTTATACGTATTTGGTGCTCATGTCCACAGGACGGCGCTTCGGGATGGCCATGTTCCTGATGCCGATTACAACGGCTGGCCTCAACCAGCTGCCTAAAAGACTGTATGCGCATGGTACGGCCATTTCCAACACCATCAAGCAGGTGGCGGGCGGGATAGGTACTTCTCTGCTTGTCACGATTATGACGACCAGAACCAAGACTCATCTTCAGGATATGGCCGCTGCAGGCGGCGCAGGCACACAGGAGCATATGGTGATGGAGGCCTCTATTCAGGGTATTAATGATGCGTACCTTGTTATTATTGGAATCGGAATAGTCGGTCTCCTGCTTTCCTTCTTCATTAAACGTGTAGGACAGGCCGATGAAGAAGAAACCGGAGTCACACTGAAACAAACAAGGGCAGTTGAGTCATAGGAAGAGGACCGGATGAGACACAATGGACCCGGCGTATACGGATGCTCAGGTTCTTGAATGTTAATGTTACAGAAGAGCTTCTCCGCTTCGTATAGCTGGAGAAGCTCTTCTGTTTGTTGGGGGGAGTTTGACACCGCCGAAGAGTGGATGGAACAGGAAGTAAGCTGAACCATTCACAAATAGTGGTAAGGACGCGACTTAAATGTAACGGCTCCGTTTGTTGTTGTCCCTTTTGTATAAAGTGGACATAAAATTTCCCCGTCGTGGTCATTTGACCGCTGACTCGTCTCCGCATCGCCCAACTATGTGTTTTTCGCTCCCATTTTCCCCTTTTCTCAGGAGATGTCTCCTACCCTGCGGGGGGTGAGGCTGGTATATAATCGAATCAGTCTAAATTCATGAAATGGGAGAGAAAGCGATGAACCAACTATGGTGGAAACAGCCGACTCGCGTCATTCAGACGAATTTGCAGGTTCGCGATACGGCGATGATCGAACCGCGGAGGCTTGCCAGGCAGATGAAGGAGCTGGGAGCGACCGCGCTTGTCTTTAACGTTGGCGGCATTTACGCATGGTATCGTACGCAGGTGCCTTTACATTATCAGAACGAATTTTTGCCTACGGATCGCGATTTGCTGGCGGAAGTCATCGAAGCCTGCCACAGCGAGGGCATCCGCTTCATTGCGCGCTTCGACTTCAGCAAGGCGGACGACGGCATTTATCAGCGCAGACCCCAGTGGTTTGTGAGAAACCGCAACGGTGAGCCTCATATCTCGGGCAGCCTGCGGCCGGGACCGTGGTCCCTGCTCATGTCCACCTGCATCAATACGCCTTATCGAAATGAAAGCGTCGCCATTCCGGTGCTGGATGAGGTGCTTTCCAATTACAAGGTCGATGGCATTTTCTTTAACGCGCCGCAGTACCTGGAATGTTACTGCGATTTCTGCCGCCGCAAGTACCGGGAACGCTATGGCCGCGACCTGCCCGGGTCCTCGGAGCAGTTCGAACCCGACTGGGCTTCCGCAAGCCTGAAGGACAACATGAGCCTCATCTACAGCTTCGTCAAAGAGAAAGCACCCGATCTGCCGATGATTCTGTACTATTTCTACAAGGATGATCTGCATGCGCGCGCCGCGACAAGCGATATCATGTGCACGGAAGCGCAAAACATCCTGTCGCGGGGCCATAAGGAAGCCCCCGAATTCTGGGTTCCGGCGGCCAACGTCAAGATTGGCCGGACGCTTATCGACAAGCCCGCGGCATTCGGGATCGTACACTCCAGTCCGGGTATGGATTGGCGGCATACGGGACTGCCGGCCGCGGAGTATTTGTTCTGGATGAGCCAGGTTCCCGCGCACGGCGGCCAAATCTGGCACTCGCTGACCGGGATCCCGGACACCATCACGGACAAACGGATTTTGTCTGCCGTTGCGCAGATGAACGCCATGGTCGCGAAAGTCGAAGCTTATTTGCACGACGCGGTGCCGCATTCACAAGTGGCGCTGATGTGGGAATCGGAGAGCGCCAGCGAGGACTGGGCGGACGGACTGCTGAACACGCAAATTCCGTTCGATCTGCTGCTGGAGGAACAAGCGACGGCGGACCGGCTGAGACCCTATTCGGTGCTCCTTATACCGGATGGCTTCTCGCTGACGCCGCGATTGGTCCGGGAGCTTCTTGCTTACGTCGACAAGGGGGGCCGGCTCGTCTTCGAGGGTGCGATCGACGAAGCTTATCCGGAGCTGTCCGATTTGCTCGGGATCGGGCGGGATTCGGCCGCTTCGGGCGAATCGCTGGCCGCCTCGTATCTCCGGTTCGAGGGTGCGGACAATCCGCTGCAGCGGCAGCTGGAGGAGACGGAGCTTATCCCGCACCGCGGACGGGTCGTCTACTGCACGCCTTTGCCGGATACGGAGGTGCTGGCGACGCTGGTGCCGCCGTTCTCGCCGATGGAAAGCGTAGGCTCGCCGCCGGAGCGGGCGTCGATGGCGGTCGGCCGCACCGATCTGCCGCTGGTCTGCGTCTCCGCTTATGGACAAGGCAAGGCGGTCTATCTGCCTTTCTCCTTGAGCGGGTTGATCAGCCAATATAAGCTGCCCGATCATTATATTCTTCTGGCTAATCTGATGGACATGCTGCTTGGCGGGGACAGATGGATTCGCGTCAGCTCCTATCCGGGGCTGCAGGTTGCGGCGTTCCGCAAAGAGGGGCAGTACCTCGTCAATCTGGTCAACGGAACGGGGCGCAGGCCCTTGGCGGTAAACGTGCCGCTGCGCGGCGTACAGCTCGTCATGCATCTGCAGGCGGCCGAGGCCTCACGGCTGCAAGGCGTACGGCTGCTCATTTCGGAGAAGCCGGCGCCGTACACGCTGGAGGACGGCCAATTGACCGTTGTACTGGACGAGCTGACCATCTGGGAAAGCGTGCTCGTAGAGCTTGAGAGCTGACAGCACAATGAAGGAAGGGCTCCGCCGTCCTCTGGCCTGCACAGCAAGTATCCAGTCTGGCGATTATTCGGCTGAGACAACAGCGATCCAGTCAAGTGACAAGCGGTAGACATGCTCGGAGCACTTGCGAGTATGTATCGGAAGACGTTCGCGCATGCGCGGCCAGATTTTCTCACCGGAATTTAGATGGAGAGGGAGGACCAAGATATGAAGCGGTTTGGCGATGATAGGGATGTGTTTTTTGAGCGGCGGTTCGGGATGTTTATTCATTGGGGGTTGTACGCGATTCCCGCGTGGCACGAACAGATTTTATGGCGCGGCAAAGGGATGATGACGCGCAAGGAATACGAGCAGCTCATTCATCAGTTTAATCCGGAGGAGTTTGATCCGGATGCCTGGATCGACATGGCGCAGGCGGCCGGCATGCAGTATATGTGCATCACGACGAAGCATCATGATGGCTTCTGTTTGTGGGACACGAAATATACGGACTACAATATTATGAACAGCCCGTACGGCAAAGATATATTGGGAATGCTGGCCGAAGCGTGCGCGCGGCGGAATTTTCCGCTTAGTCTCTATTACTCTTGCCCTGACTGGCACCATCCGAATTACCCCAACCTGGGCCGGCATCATGAGATGTTCGGAGCCCGCGCGGGGGACGACCACGACATCCACAAGTACTATGATTTCGTCCGCAAGCAGGTCGAGGAACTGTGCACGAGGTACGGGAAAATCTATCAATTCTTCTGGGATGTCAACGTGGCTGAGCACTACGATCCGAGCCTGAACGAGATGATCCGCGAGCTGCAGCCGGGCATCCTCATCAATGAACGCGGACCGGGACCGGGCGATTACAACACGCCGGAGCGGGTCGTGCCTGAAGGCAACGAGTTCGACAAGCCGGCGGAGGCGGTTCAGTCGCTTGGACGGGAAAGCTGGGGCTACCGGGAGAATGAGGACTACTACCGCTACAAATATGTCATGCAGAGCGTGGACAAAGTGCTGGCTATGGGCGGCAACTATATGCTGAACGTCGGGCCGAAGGCCGATGGCACATTTCCGGCGGAAAGCGTCGCGGCGCTGAAGGAAATCGGCGGCTGGTACAACCGGATTAAGGAAGCCTTCGATGGGACTTTTCCGGCGTCCTCGCTGGTGTACAAGGATGAGATCGTCACCTCGGCCGGCCACCGGATCGAGCGGGATCATGTGCTGGCGACGAAGCGGGACCACATGCTGTATATTCATCTGTACCGCGACATGCAGACGACGGCGGTTGTGCTGAAGCCGTGGGATGTCGTGCCGAAGCGGGCGGTTCTGCTCAACGACGGCCGGGAGCTTGAGACCAGCGTCGATTTCACGCCGTGGTACTGGAGGGAAAAACCGTATTTGCGGATTCGGAACGTTCCTGTCAATGAGTTATCCGATGAGGTGTTGGTGATCCGGCTCGAGTTCGATGAAGCGTTAAGCGAATAAAGGTTGAGCAGCGTCCGCGCGTTTGCGGATATTCCTGCATATATAGCAGCCCGGTCGTCTCCTGTAGAGGAGATTGGCCGGGTTTTTGGTTTGTTCGTCGGATGCGGTCCGGTAGGATGGATCGAATGCAGAGAAGCAAGCGTGAGCTGAGGCGGTTAGACGGAATCGGGACGCCCCTGTGTGATTTTGAAGAATGGATTCGGAGAGAATCCTCCACAAACAGTGTTAAAGTGGACAGTTTTTCGAACCGGATAGAGGATTTGCTTTCATAATAATGAAATAGTATACAAGAGCAAAGCCTCTTATACAGCTGGAAGACAACTATATTGAAATCATAGTGATACAATGAATCATAAAACCTATGGCGTGCTCGCCCATACGGAAGCGGGCTTGACACTCTGGATTGGAGGGGAGGAGGCAGAAGCTTTCAATTTCATATGAATTGACGATCGGAGAGGCGGCTATTAAACTAGGATTAATTATTTGTAAACTAAAATAGGACATAGAAAGAGGGTATTGATAATGAAGAGGAAAATGTTGGCGACTATTGCGCTATCTACTGCTTTATTGCTTACTGCAGCCGGCTGTGGAGGAGCCAAAGAGGAAAACGCCGGTTCATCCAGCCCCACAAATACTTCAACATCAGAGAGCCCTGCGGCAACAAACTATTCGATCGGTATCTCCCAATACGCGCCGCATCCTTCCCTGGATGCAACCAAAGAAGGTTTTCTGGCAGCGCTTAAGGATGCGGGCATTGTTGAAGGCGAGAACCTGAAAATCGATGATAACAACGCTCAGGGAGAGTCAAGCAACAACCTGTCAATCGCCCAGAAATTTGGTTCGGAGAAGTTCGATCTGGTTCTGGGCATTGCCACTCCTTCCGCACTGGCTCTTGCTGATAATGTCAAGGATAAGCCTGTCTTATTTGCGGCAGTTACCGATCCGCTTGATGCCCAGATTGTGAGCGATCTGGATAAACCGGGCGGCAACATCACGGGAGCTTCCGACTCGAATCCGGCGGCCATTACGCAATTAATGGATTTCATTGCCGAGAATTTTTCAACTGTTAAATCGGTCGGCGTTGTCATCAACGAAGGGGAATCCAACTCCGTGATTATGGCGAAGCAAGCAGAAACAGCCTTGGCCGCCCATGATATCAAGTTAGTCAAAGCGCCGGTTACCAACACCTCCGAAGTCCAGCAGGCGGCGCAATCCCTGGTTGGCCGGGCGGACGCCATTTACATCACGCTGGATAATACAGTCGTGAGCGCCGTGGATGCCATTATTAAGGTAGCTGCCGATAACAAGCTTCCATTCTTCTCCAGTGACCGGGATACGGTAGAAGCTGGAGCTTTTGCAACGGTGGGATTCAAATACTACGATCACGGATACCAGGTTGGCCAAATGGCTGTCGACATTCTGAAGAACGGCAAAAACCCGGGGGATATGAAAATCACCATACCGGACAAGCTGGATCTGATTCTTAATCTTAAAGCAGCGGAAGCATTCGGAATCACTGTGACGGATGCAATGAAGGAAAAGGTACAGGATAAGGAAAATAATATTATTCAATAATTGCAATCGGGGTGGACGGCTCCTGTCGTTCACCCCTTTTCTCTTTTATTAAGGAGGGCATAACATGATTCTGGCCATACAAGGGGCAAGTGAGCTTGGTCTTTTGTACGCTGTAATGGCACTCGGGGTTTATATTACATACCGCATTCTGGACTTTCCCGATTTGACTGTCGATGGCAGCTTTACGACGGGCGGCGCCATAGCGGCGATTATGATTACACATGGCTATGATTCCTGGATCGCCACCATAGCGGCATTCGCTGCTGGACTGGCCGCCGGAGCGTGTACGGGTCTCCTCCACACGAAAGGGAAAATAAACGGGCTCTTATCCGGAATTCTCATGATGATCGCCTTATATTCCATTAATCTGCGGATATTGGGTAAACCTAATATTGGCTTCTCCAGAATCGACACGATGTTCACAACGATTTCGGAGGATAAATACATTTATATGACCGTTCTGATCCTGGCTGCCTTGATTATCAAGCTGCTGCTGGACGCTTTTCTTCATACGGACATCGGACTTGCGCTTAGAGCGACTGGCGACAACGCCAGAATGATCCGCAGCCTGGGTGCGAATACGGATAATACGACGATTGTCGGCGTGAGCCTGTCGAACGGATTGGTTGCTGTTTCCGGAGCGCTGATTGCACAACAATCAAGCTTTGCGGATATCAATATGGGGGTCGGGATGATTGTCCTTGGACTGGCTTCGGTTATCATCGGCGAGGCGATATTCGGCAATAAAACGGTATTTCGGGCGACGCTTGCCGTTGTTCTTGGAGCCATCCTGTACCGAATCATATACGCCTTGGCCTTGCGTATCGAGTGGTTGGAAACATCAGATATGAAGCTGATTACGGCTCTTATCGTCATAATCGCGCTCTTGCTGCCTACCATTCAACGTGCGTTGAAGCAAAGAGGTCTTGCCCGCAAACGGGCATCTGAATTGTTGACTGCCTCCAGCAAGGGAGGGAGCGCATAATGCTGCAGCTAACGGATATTACCAAGCTGTTTAACCCTGGCACCTCAGATGAGAAAATCGCGTTAATGAATATCAGCTTGCAATTCAAGCCTGGCGATTTCGTTACGGTCATCGGAAGCAACGGAGCGGGCAAGTCCACTTTGATGAACGTGATATCCGGTGTTATGAAGCCCGACCTCGGCGAGGTACGGATCGAAGGCAATGCCATTCAGCAGCTTCCGGAATACCGGAGAAGCCGTTGGATTGGAAGGGTATTTCAAGATCCGATGGCGGGTACAGCTCCCCGGATGACGATCGAAGAGAATCTCGCTATGGCCCTCTCGCGGGGGAAGAAACGGGGGCTCGGCCGGGGCGTTACTTTCACGAAGCGCGGGATCTTCCGGGAACAGCTGCAGCGCCTTGGCATCGGTCTGGAGAATCGCCTGAACGCCAAAGTCGGGCTCCTGTCGGGAGGAGAGCGCCAGGCGCTGAGCCTGTTGATGGCTACATTCACGAAGCCGCAAATCCTTCTCCTGGATGAACATACGGCGGCTCTTGATCCCGCAAGGGCCGAGCTGATCACCAGCCTGACGGAGAGCATTGTCCGCGAGATGAAGCTGACAACCTTAATGGTTACCCATAATATGGAGCAGGCAATCAGGCTTGGGAACAGGCTGATCATGATGGACAAAGGACGCGTCATACTGGATGTTCCCGAGGAGCGGAAAAGCAGCCTGACCGTCTCGCAGCTGCTTGGCGAATTCGAACGGATCAGCGGACATCAATTGTCGGATGACCGGATCGTGCTTGGCTAGATGAAACCAGACTATAGTGAAATCAAGGGGATACGATGAATCATAAAACGATTGGCATGTTCGCCCATGTGGATGCGGGCAAGACCACCTTTGCCGAACAGCTGCTTTACCATACAAACAGCATTCGGGAGCGGGGCAGGGTCGATCATAAGGACGCTTACCTCGACAGCCACGACATCGAGCGGGCAAGGGGCATCACCGTATTTGCAGACCAGGCCGTCATGTCGTATAAGGGATCAACCTATTATTTGATCGATACGCCAGGGCATGTCGATTTCTCGCCGGAGATGGAACGGGCTGTCCAGGTCATGGATTATGCAATCCTTATCATCAGTGCGGTGGAAGGTGTCCAGGGTCATACCGAAACGGTCTGGCAGCTGCTTCACAAGCATCGCATTCCGACGTTCTTCTTTATCAATAAAACAGACCGGGTTGGCGCGGATGCAGACAGAGTCATCGAGGAAATCCGCATGCATCTGACAGAGGATGTGTGCATGCTGACGGGGAACTTCGCGGATGGCGAGATCGGGGAGGCTTTGCTGGAAAGCATGGCGGAGCAGGATGAACAGTTATTGGAGACGTTTATCGCGGGAACGGGGGACCAGGCATTCTGGCTGCGGACGCTGCAGGCTAAGATCCGCGGCCATCAGCTCTTTCCTTGCGCAAGCGGCTCTGCTTTGCAGGATATTGGCGTTGTCGAATTTCTGGATCAGCTGCATCTGCTGACGACAGTGGATTATGACAGGCAGGCTCCGTTCGGGGGACGCGTCTATAAAATCCGCCATGACCACAATGGTGTGCGGCTGACCTTCATCAAGGCGTTAAGCGGGACGCTGAAGGTTCGCGATGAGCTGTGCTATAGGGGCGGAGATGTGCAAATTTGCGAGAAGGTGACACGGCTTCTCATCTTCAACGGTAGCAAGTCGCATACGGTCGATCAGGTCTCGGCGGGCGATCTGTTCGCGTTAACCGGGCTCTCAAGTGCCGAAGCCGGACAAGGCCTCGGCATCTATTCGGACAAGCTGGCCTATGAGCTGGTGCCGACGCTCACGTCGAAGGTGATTTTCGCCGATTCCCTGAACGCGAAGGATGTGCTGAAAGCCTTCCGGATCCTGGATGCGGAGGATCCGTCTCTGAATGTCATCTGGGAGGAAAGCCTGCAGGAAATCCACATCCACGTTATGGGTCTTATTCAGCTTGAAGTGCTGGAGCAGCTTGTGGCGGAACGATTCGGAATCGGCGTCTCCTTCGGCAGCCCGGAAATTCTGTATAAGGAAACGATTGGGTCGACCGTGAACGGATACGGCCACTTCGAGCCGCTCAAGCATTATGCGGAGGTGCATCTGCGGCTGGAGCCGGGGGAGCGGGGCAGCGGCATTACTTTCGTGAACGCGTGTCATGTGAGCGATTTGAGCGTGGGCAATCAAAATCTGGTCCGAACCCATCTCTATGAGCGGGATCACCATGGTTTATTAACGGGTATGCCGCTTACCGATATCCGGATTACGCTGTTGAAGGGCGGCGCGCACAATGAGCATACGCATGGCGGCGATTTTCGCGAAGCGGCCTTCCGCGCGCTAAGACAAGGCCTGGAGAAAGCGGAAAACCTGCTGATGGAGCCTTACTATGATTTTAAGATTAAAGTGGAAGCGGACGATATGGGCAGGGTCTTATCCGATATTCAGCGGGCCTCCGGTCAGTTTGATCCACCGCAAACCACGACCGCCCATGCTGTCATTACGGGCAGAGTCCCTGTAGCCACCTTTATGAAGTACAGTACGGAGCTCGCTTCTTTTACGCATGGCAGAGGGAGCGTTCATTTCGTCTTCGGGGGCTACGATCGCTGTCATAACGAACAAGAGGTCATCGAGCGAAAAGGCTACCGGAAGGACGCGGATCCGCTGTACAGCTCCTCTTCGATTTTTTGCGCCAAGGGACATGGTTACACGGTGGCTTGGGATGAGGCGGAGGCGAAGATGCATCTGCTGTAATATACAGGCGCAGCGGAACATGACATTCACTGTGATGATAAAATGTTACCTGCCGCAAATGATAGCATTAAAGTAGAAGCCAAGCTCCCGGGCTTCTATTTTTTTTGCGGCGGCCGGATGCAGCAGCATGTTTTTTGTCGCGTTTGGCCCGAATTTTGTCATTTTGCTGTCATTGGTCATAGATATACTTGTATCCGGAGAGCTATTGACATAGTGGGTACTAAAATCAGATGGAAAAGGAAGATAGACAATGAAACGTTATTCGAATTACTCGGTAGTTTTAGTCTCGGTCTTGATCATGCTTGTGTTAAGCGGGTGTGTGGCGACGAATCTGGGGTCGGTTGAATTTAGAACTGTTCAAGGGGTTAGCTTTACGGATTCCGAGCAGGTGTACGTAAGATATTCGACAGGAGAAACCGCAACCGCATCATTCAATCCAGCCAATCCGGCGCTAATAACCGTGCCGACTGCCACTGAGAAAACCATCGTAGGCGGTTATTTGAGCGACGGGAATATAAATTGGGTTCCGACTCATAGCTATCAAATCCCCAATACTATTAATATGAATGATATTTCGCTGCTGAAACCAACGCACCCTGTACGTTATGTTGTTCAAAATGGACCTGTAATCAATAGCACACATCAAGGGTTTGTATGCGTGACATTCGACGTATATGGAGCCGATGGCCAGCTGGTGACGGGCCAATCAGAGGTATTTGCCCATTCCTCCGATCCCGATGTTACATTCTATAATAATGATCCCGGCGATACCAGCTATCAAGGAATATACACAAGGACCGACACGGTAAAGGAAGGATTCTCCTCATACACAGTCAATGGAAAGGTGACCTTCGAGATTCAGTCTGATATTGACAGCTTCTCCTCCATCCCTCTTTCCTTATACACGGGTTCCAGTCTAATCTATGACCCGATAATTAGTCAGGCTGCTTATTCGTTGGCGATCGGATTTGCTTCCGGCGATACGGAACAGCATGTTACTCAGGATTTGACGCTGCCGGTTACGGGGGACAATGACATCGATATATCATGGACGAGCAGTGACCCGGACGTTGTCTCTTCGGCAGGAACCGTGAATCCTCCCAGTGCAGATACCGATGTGACGATGACGGCTACCGTGTCCAGCAACGATCTATTTACGCAAAAAACGTTCAACCTGTCTGTAGCCGGCAAAAGCGACAACAATTTGTTGAGCTCGCTGGATCTAGGCGGCATTACGCTGGACCCGGTGATGAGTGCCAATGTTTATAACTACACAGCAGATGCGACCAACGATATCGCTGAGACGACGGTCGCTTATACTACGGCAGAAAGTCATGCCACGGTTGCGCTGCTGCTGAATGATGCCCCGGCAAGCAACCCGGTTAGTCTGGATGTAGGCTTTAATGCGATTAAAGCCGTCGTTACAGCTCAGAATGGAAATACACAAACCTATACGGTTACGGTTATCCGGGCTGCGGCACCTGTTATCCCGCCGGATCCAACGCCAGCGCCGGACCCGACACCAACACCGGACCCGACACCAACGCCGGATCCAACGCCAACGCCGGACCCGACACCAACGCCGGACCCGACACCAACGCCGGACCCGACACCAACACCGGATCCAACTCCAACGCCGGACCCGACACCAACGCCGGACCCGACACCAGCGCCGGACCCGACACCAACACCGGACCCGACACCAACGCCGGACCCGACGCCAACGTCAAACCCGGCACCAACGCCGGACCCGGCGCCAGCACCTGCCCCGGCGCCAGCACCTGCCCCGGCGCCAGCACCTGCCCCGGAGACAAGTCCCTTCTCCTCGTCCGTCGTAAATAAGGAGCAGCTCTTCGCCAGCATTCAGGAAACGCTGGCAGCGAATAAAGATGCGAAGGTTTCATTCACAGATACCGCGTCACATTGGGCAGCCAATGATATCGCGCTGGCCATGCGCCTGCAGATAATCGCAGGCTATCAGGACGGCAGCTTCAAGCCGAACGCCTCCGTATCCCGCGCCGAATTCAGCGCCATGATCGCAAGAGCCTTCCATATGACGGCAGGCAGCAGCCAAGTCTCGTTCAGCGATATCGGGGAACAGAGCTGGTCCACGTCATATATTGAGATATTAGCTTCCAACGGGATTATAGGCGGTTATCAGGACGGAACGTTCAAGCCGGGCCAAGAGATCACGCGGGCAGAGATGCTGACGATCATTTCCCGGATCCTGAATTTGAAGCAAATGAGCCATGAGGGGCCGGCTTCCAGCTTCAAGGATGTCAATAGCGGGTACTGGGCTCAAAAAACCATTGGGGACGCAACGGCCGCAGGTCTCGTGCAGGGCATAGGCACCGATAAGTTCGCGCCGGACAGTAAGGCCACCCGTGCCGAGGCGTTAAGTCTGATCGTCCGTTCGTTGAAGACGGATCGAAGCATTGAGGAGCTTTTGCAATAGGATCCACCTGAATAACACTGCAGCCGCCGGCTGCAGTGTTATTCAGGTTCAGGGAAGGAGCGGAGCTATAACGACAAGTATTCAGTACCGGAATTTACCCCCCATCAACCTCCTAATTACCAGTTGCCATTCACCGGGATCATGCTATACTTTTTAAAAAAAGCAGCAGCAGGGGGACTACGGCATGAGGGGTCTGAACAAAGCCGTCTTTAAATCGATCCGGTTTAAATTATTATTTGGCGTCCTTCTCATCACCATCCCTCTGATTGGATTGCTGATCAGCAACAATCTCTATGCGATAAGCGTTGTTCATAATCAGGTGATGCAGTCCAACGAGAATATGATGAGCCTGTATATGGGGCAAATCGATGCCAGCCTGAAGGAAGTGGATAATTACCTGTATTCCCTGGCTGCCGCGGATACGGACCTGCTTCTGCTGGACAGGCCCGCGGAACGGAATAGAAATGAATACAATATTGCGAAAATTGCGATTTCGAATAAAATTACAAGCGATATCACCTACTATAAATCGATTGATTCCTTCATTGTCTACTCCCAAACAAACGACGATATGATCATCACGGAAAATTTGAATATATCCTATGCGTACCGCAAAAGCCTGGACGACAGCATCCAGGATTGGCTTAAAGCGGATAAGAAAGAGAATGAGATCTCCAGGGACCGCTGGAGTTCCCACAGGATCGGAGACGAGTATTTCCTGTATCATATCGTGAAGGCCGGTGATGTCTATGTCGTGGGCTGGGTCAATGTCAAGAAGATCATGGTTCCTCTGGAGCTGATTCGGCTTGGACAGGATGGAAGAGCGATCCTTATTGACGACACGGGCAATACGGCCATGAGCGATCAGGATTTTATTAACAAGCACCAAATCAATCTGGCATCGGACGACTTGACCGGTTCCGGCGGCGGCAAATTCCTGGTTGCGCAGGCGAAATCAAGCCAGGGAGCATTCAGATTGGCCGCCATTATTCCGGACAGTGCGATTCTGGAGAGGCTGCCTTATTTTAAAAATATTATTGCCCTCATCTGCATCGGTTCTCTGATTGCGCTCCCCTTCATTGTCCTGGCCTTCCGAAGGATGATTCTGCTTCCCGTCAAACGTATTATGCTTGCGATGAAGCAGGTGAAAAACGGTTATTGGGAGACGAGAATTGAACAATTCTCCTCCTCGATGGAATTTGAAGTGATGCACGAAACCTTCAACACGATGATCGGGACGATCCAGGAATTGAAAATCAACGTATATGAGGAGAAGATCAGCAAGCAGACCGCCGAGCTAATGCATTTGCAGCTTCAGATCAATCCCCATTTTTTCATGAACACGCTGAATATCATTTATAATTCCGCCCAGGTGCGGAACTACCCCATTATTCAGGAAATGTCGCTCTCCCTCGTCCATTATTTCCGGTATATGCTGTTTCAGGGCGATAAGATGAAAGTACCGCTCCGGGATGAGATCGAGCAGATTTTCAATTATCTCCGCATCCAGGAAATGAGATACGGAGAAAGCCTGACCTATGACATTGCGGTGCCGGAGGAGCTGATGTCCTGCCTCGTGCCGCCGCTGCTCATTCAGACCTTCGTGGAAAATACGATCAAGCATACGCTGACGATGGATGAAGCGATTCATCTCCAGATAGACATCGTCTGCGCGAACCCGGATCGGACGAAGATGCAGCTTCTCATTAAGGATACGGGCAGGGGCTTCCCCGATGAGATCCTGCATAAATTGTCCTTGCAGGAGGATCTGCGAAGTGAGACGGGCGAGCATGTAGGGATCTGGAATGCCAGGCACAGGCTTCGACTGCTGTATGGAGAACATGCGGAGATTACATTTGCCAACGGAGAAGAATGGGGAGCTGAAATTCGAATTATGCTTCCCCGGGCAGAGTAGCAAGGGGGAGGTCATCTATGTATCAGCTGCTAATTGTAGACGACGAGGCCTATACGGCCAAGGTTATCGCGGAAGGCGTGCAGTGGGAGCGAATGGGAATCTCAACGGTACACATCTCGACGAATATCCGGCGCGCCAAGGAGGTTATCGCGCATCATCAGGTCGACTTGATCATCTGCGATATTGAGATGCCGCAGGGAAGCGGCCTGGAGCTGTTGGAGTGGGTGAAGGAGCATGAGCCATCAATCGTTTGCATTTTCCTGACATGCCATGCCGATTTCAAATATGCCCAACGGGCGGTTCAGCTCGGCAGCTTTGAATATTTGCTGAAACCGATACAGTTCCCCGAGATTGAGAAGGTTGCCGGCAAAGCGCTCGCAGCGATCTCCGTTGAACGGGAAAAGCTGTCTGATCGGGAGAACTATTTAAAATATCATGAGTTATGGTCATCCCATGAGCCTGTGTTTATCGAGCATTTCTGGCGGGATCTGCTGACTGACATCATACCTCCTAAGCCTCGCAATATCCGGGAGTATCTTGCCAAGGGAAACATCGCTTACAGTGAAGAGGCGAAGCATCTGCCCGTGTTGATACGGATCCAGCGCTGGCATATGGAAATCCCCGTCCATGAAGCGCAAGCAAGGGAGCTTCCCCTGCAAAACGTCATGAAGGAACTGCTGGGGGAACACCGCATCAAGGGGCAGCTTGTGCAGGTGAACCGAGAGGTGCAGCTCCTGATCATGGACGATTTGGCCGATGATGTGTCTGCTCCCGGAACGCTCCAGTTTCTCCTGCGCACATTCATCAGCGTATCCGGCGAATATTTGAACTGCGACCTGTGCTGTTATGTCGGGGAAGCTGTGCCCGCCCATGAGATGGCAGCTATGTATAAGGCTCTTATGAATATGGATGCCGACAATATCCGGAAGAAGAATCAGGTGCTGACCCTTTCGTATAAGCCGCTGCCCAATGCCGGCAAGGCCGGTAACCTGGAGCCTCCGATGCATGTCTGGATGGAGCTGTTAAAGCAAAATTCGGAAAAAGAGCTGTTGTCCGAAATTCATGTCTATTTGAATGCCCCGGATCGGGACGAGCGCTTGAGCGCGAAATGGCTGCGGGAGTTTTATCAGAATTTCCTGCAAATCGTCTATCATGTGCTTCATCTGAAAGGGCTGCAGGCCCATCAAATTTTTGAGGAGCATATGGAAATTTCCCTTAACGCAACGCGTTCCATCGACCATCTGTTTCAGTGGATTCAAGTCCTGGTGCGCCAATCGGTTCAGCACGCGCGGGATGTGGAGAAGACCGTGAACGTGGTTGAAAAGGCGAAATCCTATATGATGCGCAACCTGTCGGATGCCGAGCTTTCCCGGGAGGATATCGCTGCCCATGTATACTTGAATCCGGACTATTTGACCAGGATCTTCAAGAAAGAGACGGGGATGACCATTTCCGACTTCGTGGTACGGGAACGGATGGAGCTTGCAAAGGAGCTGCTGCGCAAGACGAATAAACATATTAACAGCATCGCAAGCTCCATCGGATATTCGAACTTTTCCCATTTTTCCCGTATTTTCAAAAAGAGCACGGGGCTTACCCCTCAAGAATACCGTCACACCCACGATAAATAGGAATGGAATACAGTCGGGAGCGCAGCGCTTCCGGCTGTTGTTTTATCGCATTATGTCATAAATTCTAACATGTCGGAAAACGCACAGCGATTAGTCGGGATACAGGTAGAGAAGACAGAGTGAAATTGATTATGATGAGTCTATCTACAAGGGAGGTTAAGTGACATATGAAAAAAAGAAAAAGGATTACTGCGCTGTTTGTCTGTACGCTCCTGGTAATGATGATGTTAGCCGCATGCTCCGGCAACGGCTCCGGCAACACCCAGACATCGTCAGGCTCCGATCCCGCCCCCGAAGAAGATCTGTATGAAATTACAATGGCTTACCCGGGGGTCGACCAGAAGGATATTTCGCTAATTCAGGATGAGATGAACAAGCTGATCAAGGATAAGATCGGAGCGACGGTGAAGCTGCTGCCGATCAGTTTCGGGGCATGGCAGCAGCAAATCAACCTGATGCTTTCCTCCAATGAGAAGCTGGACATTATGACGGTGCTCGGCAGCGACTACGCCACGCGTGTCGCGAAGAGTCAACTGGTGCCATTGGATGACTTGCTGGCCCAGAGCGGACAGGACATTCTGAAGGCTGTCGAGCCATCCTATCTGGATGCCGCCAGGATTGACGGAAAAACCTACGCGCTGCCGAGCATTCGGGACTTCGCAGCCGGCCCGGGCATTCTCATGAGAAAGGATTTGGTCGATAAATACAGCATTGATGTGAGCAGCATCAAATCCTATGAGGACCTGAGCAAGGTTTTCGAAACGATCAAGAAGAACGAGCCTGATGTCACACCGCTTGTTCCTCTCAGCGGGAGCAGTATTTCCCTGACCTTAACGGATTTGATGGATACCAGCGACTTCGACACGCTGGATGATTCGATCGGCGTTCTTCCCGATCTGGATAATAATCTGAAAGTTGTAAATCTGTTCGAGAACGCCAAATATCAGCAGCGGCTGGGCCTTGTCAGACAATGGTATCTGGACGGGTACATTTCGAAGGACGCTGCGACGTCGAGCGACAGCGCTCAGACCTTGATGGGTGCGGGCAAAGCTTTTGCCTATTTCTGCAGAATCAAGCCGGGCATCGAAGCGCAGGAAGCGGCGGCGACAGGCTATGAGCTGGTATCCGTGCCATTCGCCCAACCGGTGACCCAAACGAGCAATATTACGATCATCATGCAGGGCATTGCGCAAAATTCCCAAAACCCGGAGAAAGCGATGCAGTTTTTGAATCTGTTGTATTCCGACAGCCAGCTGCTCAATCTGCTTGATTATGGAATAGAAGAGAAGCATTATATCAAGACATCCGACACCATGATCGATTATCCTTCGGGCATAACCGCGGCTACCAGCGGATATACGAATTCGGGTATATTTTTCGGAAATCAATTGATCTCCTATGTGTTCAAAGGCAATGAGCCGGATATTTGGAGCAAGCTGCAGGAGTTCAACCAAAGCGCGAAGAAATCCAGAGCGCTTGGATTTACCTTCAATGTGGAGCCGGTGAAGACGGAATCGGCAGCCGTGCTGAATGTCCTTAATCAATATAAGGGCGGGCTGGAAACCGGAACGCTGGATCCGAAGGAAACGCTCCCGAAATTTATGGACAAGCTGAAGGCGGCCGGATTGGACGCCATCATGGCCGAGAAACAGAAGCAGTTGGACACTTGGGCTCAGAACAACCAATAATGGCTGGTGTATGTGTATCCCTATAAGGAGGAATAAAGATGGTTCACATTTTGTTAATAGGCTGCGGCGCGATGGGCGGCGTTCATGCGTTCTCTTATCTGGGTCTGCCCGGGGCGAAGCTCGTCGGTATCGTCGATAAGAATCTGGAGAAGGCAGAGCAATTGGCGGGGCATAACGGAGCGAAGGCGTTCAGCACGATCGAAGAGGCCCTTCAGACGTTGGAAAGGGTCGATATTGTTGACGTATGCGTCCCTACCTATCTGCATAAAGAGTATGTGATGAAAGCGGCGGAGCAGGGAAAACATGTGATTTGCGAGAAGCCGCTTGCCGGAAATCTGCCGGATGCCATGGAGATGATGGAGTACTGCAAATCCCAACAGGTGCGGCTGTTCGTCGGACATGTCGTGCGGTTCTTTCCGGAATACGAGAAGCTGAAATCCCATCTGGACAGCGGATCGATCGGAGAAGCGGGCGTCGTCCGGATGAGCCGCGTCGGACAAATGCCAAGAGGATACCAGGACTGGTACGGGAATACCGCGCTCAGCGGCGGTGTAATCATGGATTTATCCATCCATGACATCGATTTCCTCCGATGGTGCTTCGGCGATGTGGAGCGCGTTTATGCGAAGAGCCTGCATGGACGTGAGAGAAATACGACGAAGATGGACTATGGATTGGTCACGCTCCGCTTTAAGAACGGTGTGATCGCGCATGTCGAAGGCTCCTGGGCGCATGAGAATTTTTCAACGAAGGTGGAGTTTGCAGGCTCTGGAGGGATCGTCGATTATGACAGCGACCGGGATAAGCCATTGACATTAACCCGCCGTAAGACCAAGGAAGCGGCCGAAGGCGTCTATGTGCCGGTGAGTCCGGTCGAGCCTAATCCTTACGCCCGTGAGCTGCAGCATTTCATTGAATGTCTTGAGACGGGCGCCATTCCGAGAGTAACGGCGGAAGACGGCTATAAGGCCATAGAAATCGTGCTTGCAGCCATCAAGTCGATGGAAACGGGTCAGCCGGTTACGCTGGGCGTTCACGCATAATGTACTCAAATAAGGAGGGGCAATCCATGAAGATAGGTATTATCAGTCTCGCGCATTTGCATGCGGTTGGCTATATAAGCGTCATTCTCGGAATGAAGGATGTGGAAATTGTCGGAGTTGCCGACGAAGACCAGGAAAGAGGCAGGCAGTGGACCCAGCAGTTCAAGCTTCCCTATTTCCAGAATTATGAGGAATTGCTGAAGCAGGACGTCGACGTTGTCATCGTAACCTCGGAAAATGTAAAGCATCATGAGCATGTCCTTGCTGCGGCGCGTGCCGGCAAGCATGTATTATGCGAGAAGCCGCTCGCGACCAACCTGAAGGACGCCCAGGAAATGATCGATGCCTGCAAGGAGAACGGCGTATTTCTCAGCACGGCCTTTCCGGTCCGCTTCAGTACGCCTGTTGCGGCAGCCAAGAATGCCATTGACCTCGGGCAAATCGGGAGCATCCTGGCCATTAAAGGAACCAATCACGGATTTATTCCGGGAGGCTGGTTTACGGATCCTTCGTTATCGGGGGGAGGAGCGGTTATGGACCATACCGTGCATCTGGTGGATTTGATGAGATGGTTTATGGGTTCCGAAGTGAGAGATGTCTATGCAGAGCATGACAGCCGCTTCTCGGACAACCCGATTGATGATTGCGGCATCGTTACTTTGGAATTTGAGAACGGCGTCTTCGCTACGATCGATTGCAGCTGGTCCCGCACCAAGGCCTACCCGACCTGGGGGGATGTAACCATGGAGATCATCGGAACGGACGGCATTCTGCTGGTGGATGCTTTCGGTCAGAAGGTCAATCTGTACAGCGAAACCGCAGGCGTGAAATGGGATCCCTGGGGAGACAACATGGACGCGGGATTGCTTCTACACTTTATCAACAGCGTCCGGGAAGGCAAAGAGCCTTTGATCACGGGTCTCGACGGCCTGCGGGCTACGGAGGTGGCGTTAGCCGCTTATCAAGCCGCCGAACAGAAGACAACGGTCGTGCTCCGATAAGAGCAAGACTGATCCACGATACGTTCGAAAACTGTGATCCGCGCTGCTTGGCGGCATGAATGGCGGGTCACTTTTTTTTGAACGGAATAAGGCATACCGCCTCTGAAAGGGGATTTTGAAGATGGCGCAAGACACAGCAGCCGCCCCTGCACCCATGGCTTCATCAGGCAGAAGCGGAAGAAAGCTCAAACGGTATGGGATTCTGGCATTGATGATGGTGCCGGGGCTAATCTATTTTCTGGTCAACAACTACTTGCCGATGTTCGGTTTGGTTGTCGCATTCAAGGATGTCAATTTCTCCAAAGGCTTTCTTGCCGGCGACTGGGTAGGGCTGAAAAATTTTGAATATTTGTTTAAAACGACGGATGCCTATATCATCACCCGCAACACGATCCTCTATAATGGCTCGTTTATCCTGATAAACACAGTGGCGGCTATCGCCGCAGCGATTCTTTTGAATGAAATCAAGAATAAGCTTTTCATGCGTTTTTATCAAAGCATCCTGTTGATCCCTTATCTTATCTCCACCATTATCATCAGTTATCTGGTTTTTGCGATGCTCAGCACGGAAACCGGCTTTATCAACAACACCATACTGCCATGGTTTCATGCCGAAGGTATCTCCTGGTACAATGAAGCGAAATATTGGCCGTTTATCTTAACGATCGTCAATACCTGGAAGAGCGTCGGCTTTCTGTGCGTCGTATACCTGGCTTCCATTATCGGTATCGACCCCGAATATTACGAGGCGGCTACGATCGACGGCGCGTCCAAATTCCAGCAGATCCGTGCCATTACGCTTCCTCTGATTATTCCAACGATCGTTGTGATGACACTGCTTGCGATCGGACGCATTTTTTATTCCGACTTCGGGCTGTTCTATCAGGTTCCGATGAATTCGGGTTCGCTCTACGATACGACCAACGTAATCGATACTTACGTCTATCGGGGGCTGATCCAGCTCGGAGATATCGGGATGTCGTCTGCCGCAGGGCTGTACCAGTCCCTGGTTGGTCTGATTCTGGTGCTGCTGTCCAATTACGTCGTCCGGAAAGTCAACCGGGAAAATTCATTGTTTTAAGGAGGGGAGCAGCGAATGAATAAAGAAAACCAAGTTTGGCAGTGGATTTCGCATATCGTCATGGTGCTTGTTTCAATTGCGTGCTTGTTTCCGTTCGTGCTCCTTGTGGTCTCCTCGTTCACAAGCGAACATGACATCATCCGCGAAGGGTATTCCTTTTTTCCAAAATCATTAAGTCTTGATGCCTACACGTATTTAGGCAATAAAATGGGTGAAATTGCAAGGGCTTACGGAATCACCGTATTGATTACCGCCGCAGGCACCATTGTAGGGGTAGCGATTACCGCCATGCTGGCCTATCCAATTTCCAAGCCCGACATGCCCTATCGGAATGTGGTTGCGTTTCTGATCTTTTTCACGCTGCTGTTCAATGGCGGGCTTGTTCCCACCTATCTGATCTATACGCAAGCGTTCGAGATTAAAAATACGATTTGGGCGCTGATCGTACCGGGATTGCTGACCAACGGGTTTAATGTAATGCTGGTACGGTCGTACTTCACCACGTCCATCCCTGCGCCCGTCATCGAATCGGCGAATATAGACGGAGCGGGGGAGTTCAGAACCTTTTTTTCTATTGTCATTCCGCTGTCCACTCCCATTCTCGCGACAATCGGATTGTTTCAGCTCGTGCTCTACTGGAACGACTGGTTTAACGGCATGATCTATATCACGGACAGCAAGCTGTACAGCCTGCAGAATATGCTTAACCGCATATTGACGGATATACAGTTCCTGTCATCCAGCAATCTGAGCAGCAGCGTAAAATCCGGTCCGATGCCAAGCGAAACGGTCAGAATGGCAATCGCCGTGATCGGGGTTATTCCCCTGCTGGTCGCGTATCCGTTCTTCCAGCGTTTCTTCGTGAAAGGACTTGTCGTCGGAGCCGTGAAAGGGTAACGGAAAAGCACAGCTTGATTCAAATGGAGACTGTTGCGATTGGAAACGGCATCCACAATGTCGAGGTTTCTCAATAACATGAGCCTATTCGTAATTTCGAATGGGCTCTTTTTGACCTTGGCCAAGGCAGATGAAGCCCATGAAGGATGAAGGAGCCAATGACTTCATAGCGAGGCCATTTGACCGGACCGAGGTAATCCAGCGCATTCATAATCCGCCGGGAACGAGATACTACCATCTGCAGCATCAGGATCAGACTTATTTGAAAGAGAACTAAAGCATACGTAAAAGGCAAATGGTATACGTCATAAGCGGTAGCAGTTCTGGACTAGACTAGTTTTTTGCTTGTCCGTGGTTGCTGCTTTTTTAAAGGCCTGCTCCGCCTGTCCTTTTCACCTGACCTATAAATATTTGTAAATGGGAGAACGGACTCATAGCGGGACAAGGAGAAATCCAAAACAATATCGAAATTAGTAGGCAATGACCATAATTTAACCATCCTAGGGGTACATTGCCGATGACAAATATGAATTTCCAAGTAAACCTGCAAGGCGTTATCGATCTATTGTCGAATCATCTTTATTCCGATCCCGGCGTATTCATCCGCGAGCTGCTTCAGAACGGAGTCGATGCGATTACGGCCAGGAAGCGGCTGGGCCACTCATTTGAGGAGAAGGTGAAGGCGGAGATATTCCCGTCTTCCCACACGCTCTCTTTTCAGGATAACGGCTGCGGACTCACGGAGTCCGGGATTGAACAGTTCCTCGCGCGAATCGGGAGCACAACGAAGAAGGACAATCTGGACGCATCCGATGATTTCATCGGTCAATTCGGCGTGGGACTCTTATCCTGTTTCGTGGTGAGCGATGAAATTGTATTGATTACGCGTTCTGCGCTTGAAGGCGATTCCCTGGAATGGCGGGGCAAGCCTGACGGCACCTATCAGATCAAGAAGCTCAAGAAGGATGTTTCAGTTGGTACAACGGTCTATCTGAAGGCCAAGCCTGAGTATGAAGAATACTTCGAATTTTACCGGGTGCGGGAATTGCTCCAGAAGTTTGGAGAGTTTCTGGCCGCTCCCATCTACTTGATTGAAGAGAAATATGAGCAGCGGATCAATGAGTCCTTGCCTCCCTGGCGGATGGATAAAGAGGCTGCCATGACCTATGTGGAGGATGCCACCTACAATAAACCGTTGGATATTATCCCGCTGCGTTCGATTCTTGGCGGCGTGGAAGGAGTTGCCCACATTCTTCCCTTTGCGGTCAGCCTGCAGGACGAGAAGAAGCATAAGGTTTACTTGAAGAACATGCTGCTTTCCGACAAAATGAACAACATCCTGCCGCCATGGGCTTTTTTCGTGAATGGCATTCTGAACACAGACAGCCTGCGGCCGACGGCTTCGAGGGAAGCTTTCCAGGAGAATGATCTGTTCTTCACGGTCAGGGATGAGCTGGGGGAATGCATCAAGTCCCATCTGATTGGGCTGGCAGAGCAGAATCCGGAATTGTTCAAACGCATTATTCTTGTGCACTACGCCTCCATCAAAGCCATGGCTGTAGAGGACGAGGAGCTGTATGCATTATTTATCCGCCATCTGAACTTTGAGACCTCTTACGGCACAATGGATATGGCGGCGATTACGAGTCTTCATTCCTCGATTCTATTGACCCCGACGCTCGATGAATTCAGGCAGATCTCCAGAGTAGCGAAGTCGCAGGAATTAATGGTCATCAACGGCGGGTATGTCCATGATTTTGAGCTTGTCCGTAAAGTTGCCAGCGTTATGGAGCATGTCAAATTGACGGTTCTGGATATATTGGAATTCTCGAACCGGTTCGAGCCGCTGGGCCGGGAAGAACAGATGGACGTCCAGCCATTTCTGGAATTATCCGATCGTCTGCTGATGAAATATCAATGCCAAAGCTTGATCAGATGGTTTGAACCGGCAGATTTGCCTGTGCTCTATAATACGAATCAGGAAGTGAACTTTTTTAAGCTGGCGGAAGAAAGCGAGAAGGAAGCGAACGCGCTTTTTACCGATATCGTGCATGTCATTCGGACAGAGCTGTATGAGAAGCCTTATGCGCGGCTGTGCTACAACTATAATAATCAGATTGTGCGCAAAGCCATCGCATCCAACGATATCCGGATTCAGCAAGTATGCATAGAGCTGTTCTATACGCAGTCCCTGTTGATGGGCAATCACCCTCTAGGTCCGGAGGAATTGAGATTAATGAACGATTCTTTGCTGGAATTCATGAACATGGGCTTGGATCGGGCGAATGGGGCAGACCTATGAAGAACCGGTTTAATCATTTGCGGAGACAGACGTGGAGTATGCCCGATGGCGTCCAAAAGCTTGCGCTGCTGGAAGAAGCCATTCATATCGCGGATAAATATTTGACGGAAGAAAATGCTTATGACGCCCGAATGGATTATTCTAATGCCGCTCTGGAATGCGGCTGCCCGGAGAGGATCTTCATCTCCTTCTCGTGGTGCCTGGCCAAATTCGAGAACTCGCCTGGCGTATATTCCACCTTCAATATCATGTGGCATTATAAATGGATACTGGGCCAGCTTTGGCGGATTCCGCAATTCAGTCTGGAGCAGATCGAGCAGATATTTGACGATTTCAAAGAGAAGTGCAGCAAGTACGGTTATTCCCTAAGGGCCTATTACCAGCAGCAAGTGAATTTCAAGATGTCGCAAGGCAATATGGAGGAAGCGGCCATTCATTATAAGCAGTGGAGAGCAGCAAATCGGGACTCATTATCCGACTGCAAGGCCTGCGAGCAGAACTTGTTCGGCAGATACCACTTTATGATCAATCAAAATAAAAAGGGCATGCAGACGGTTAAACCGATATTGGAAGGGAAGCTGCAATGCCGCTCCATACCGCAGAACACCTACAGTCAAATCATTAATCCTTTACTCAAGCTGGGCGAATATGAGCGGGCCATCAGTACGGCCAATAAGGCTTTCCGAACGATCACGGGTCCCGGGTATTTGACCGAATACGGCATCTTTATGGAGTTTTTCACGGTGACGGATATGAGGAAGGCCGTCAAACTATATGAACGGACCATTCGATTGGGATTGGAGAGCAGAGTGCCATGGGACCAATTGCAATATCTGCTGTCTCTTCGTCACTTCCTTCAGGAATGGAGTAAAACAAGACGCAGAAAAAAGCTGCTGGAATCCGACACGGTCACCTTGAGCTGGCTGGATAATGAAATTCAGTCGATAGCCGAATTGTTTAATGCCAGAAACGGCAATGACTATATGACACAGTATATCTCGGAGAAAGAGCTGAATTTCCGCCGGCTGGTTCTTGCTTATTCAAAAGCGCAGAAGGAATAAGTGTAAATGACAATACTCCATATAATAGTCCGCAAATAGCAGCGGCAGTCCGGACATTATTGATTCCCGGACCGCCGTTTGTGCTGTTAACCGGAGAACTACGGCAAGCTTGGATGAATCAATCAGGAAGACCGAGACCCAGCAGCCTGGCTCCATTCTCATACAACACTTTGTCTAACACGCCTTCATTCCAGCTTTGGCTGCGGAAGTGCTGCAGCGCGAATCCATAAGGCATGTTCGGATAGCAGCTGCCGTAGAGAATCCGGTCCGAGAGCGGGAAGTTCGCGGCTTCCACATACAGCTGGCTGCCGGGGAAGCCGAGATATAAATCCGGTGAGAGGTAGATATTCGGGCAATAGATAGCCGTTGTGACGGCCTCGCTGACGAATGGCCATGCTCCATGGGAAATAACGATGTTCAGCTCCGGATATTTCCTGGCAGCGCGAATGAGGCGGTTAGGTCTTATATAGTCGTAATCCGGTGAAGGGCTGATCAGCCCAAGAAATCCGCTTAACGTAATGGATAACGGCAGATTATGCCTCAGACATGCTTCTAAGATAGGATCCCACGACGGGTCTCCAATCGGGGTAAGAGGCTGGAGGGTCACCGGATTGATCGATACGCCGTGGAACAGCTGCGAAGCCGCATAGGTCTCGATGGTTTCTACTGCACCTTCCACATCCATATTGTCCAAGCCGATGAATCCAATAAACCGCTTTGTCGGCTGACTGCCCAAAAATGCTCCGAGCTCCTTATTGGAGGAGCCGGGCTCGTTGCCGCGTCCCATTACCACGGCGTGAGTAATGCCAAACGCGTCCATTTCCCCAATTACCTGCCCGAGTGTTTCCGACTTGATGGGTTCAAGTCCCTGCAGATTCAAAAAGCCGGTCAAGGCATCCCGGCCTTCCGCGAACAGCTGCTCCCAGGCAGGCAAGGGCGGTTTCATGCGAAAATCAATAATCATGCGCATACTCCTCCGTTTAGATTCGAATATCCAAACTCTAACATTGGACCAGCAGACCGTCTAATAGATCAATCGGTTCCCATAATCAATAATCTCTATTAAGGGCCCGGATACTATTTTTGCCGGAAGCGTTCGTGTATAGTAAGATAATAAAAAAACCACGTGCAAAGGAGAAAGCCTATGTGCCGGAATATTAAGCCGCTTTTCAACTTTGACCCACCTGCTACCGAAGATGAGATTCAAGCCGCTGCGCTTCAATTTGTAAGGAAAATCTCGGGCTTCACCAAGCCCTCCAAGGCGAACGAGGAAGCGTTCAATCAGGCCATTATGGAGGTAACGCTGGTGGCCGGCAAACTGTTGGAGTCACTGGTGACGAATGCTGAGCCGCGCAACCGCGAAATTGTAATTCAGCGTGCCCGCGCCGGATACGCGAAAAGGTTCGGAACTGAAAGTAATTGAGGATTTGGTTTATTGCATTTCTAAACGTTCCTGCACCACTAAAGGACCTTACGCAAACCGTATAATCGGCTTGCGTAAGGCTCTTTTTCGATTCAGCTTGTTCAGTCGGGGGCTTTATTGGCAGGATTACATTATTTACACATATAATATGTATACATATAATTAATACATATATTAAATGAGGAGTGATTATATGTGGGAATTCGAGCACACGATAACGACAGGGGCAAGAGCCAAGACGATCTGGGAACTTTATAGCGACATCTCGTCATGGGTAGTCTGGGATAAGGGAATCGCCTATGTCTCCTTGGAAGGTACTTTCACCGCGGGTACCCGTGGAATCTTGCAGCCAGAGGGGCAGGAGCGCTTGGCCTTTGAACTTACAGAGGTGGAGCCCCGGCGCGGCTTCTCGGATGTTACCGACATGCCGGAAGCGGGGATTCAAATCCATTTCACTCATCGTCTTCAAGAGACTGGCGAAGGGACGGCCATTACGCACCGGGTTCAGATTACAGGTCCCGAGGCAGAACGGCTTGGCCCGCAGATAGGGGCCCACATGGTTCAAGGCATCCCGGATACTATGGAGTGCCTAGCCTCGTTAGCATTGGACAGAGAGCGGCAGCAGCATGCCAAGTAATGCAATAAATGAGCGCCTGGGATTTTCAGACGATTGCCGGCGCTATGCTGGAGGAATGAAATGAGCTCAGAATTTAAGGAATCGAGGGATAGCCCGGGTTTTCTCCTGTGGCAGACAACGAATATTTGGCAAAGGGAGATTCGGCGTGTTCTGGAGCCCCTCGAGCTGACACACCCCCAGTTCGTGCTGCTTTTCTCCTGTCAGTGGCTGAACGGCAAAGGCAGCGATGGCGGTGTGACGCAAGTCCAGCTGGCGAATCACGCCCAGATGGATGTGAATGTGACTTCGCAGGTACTGAGAACACTTGAGAAAAAAGGCTATATCAAACGAAGTCCCCATTCGATCGATACCCGGGCGAAGGTCATTACGATGACTGCACCCGGCAATGATCTCGCCACCCGGGCTGTACAAGTCGTCGAAGCGGCGGATCGTGCATTTTTCGAGAGCATCGGCGACGATAAGGGGCAGCTGATTGACCTCTTGCTGCAGCTGGTGAAGAGGCATAATTCCTGAGCAAAGATTCTTCTCAAATGAAAGAGGATTTCCCGTCCAGGCGCCCGCACCGCGCGCAGCTCCCAACGCCCGGTGCGGCGCTGCATGACGGCTGTCCGACCACATACAGACGGACATCCGGAGTAATTCCCATTGCTGCAGGTCAGGTGATCTTTGGAAGTGCTATGCTATACTTCTCATATAAAAGGGGGAGATCCTTTATGGCGAGAAGACGAATTTATCCTCAGAATTTAGCCTCCGGCTCAGAGGGGCAGGAGATAACCCATATCCCGCTGGACCAGGCCCGGATCACGCAGACGGCTCTTCTTTTATTGAATGAGATCGGCCTGAAGGAATTAAGCATGCGCAAAATAGCGGATAAATTGCAGGTCAAAACCGCCTCCCTGTATTACCATGTCAAAGACAAAGACCAGCTGCTTCAGCTGCTGGCTGACAAAATAAGCGAACAAATGGTATGGCCGGATGCCGACCTGCCTTGGACCGACCAGATTCTGCAGTGGGGGGAGCAGTTCAGGCGGGCGCTCCATGCTTACCGGGACGCGGTCGATATTTTCAATACCACGATCGCTATGGGGTATCACCGTTTGCTGCAAATCGAGAAGCTGTATAAGCTCCTTGCCTCGGCGGGGTTCCCAGATCATCAAATTCCCTGGGCGGCTTCCATGCTGAAAAACCATGTACTTGGGTTTGTCGCGGAAGAGGCCCGCTTGAGGGAATTTGCCGGAGAAGACGGGGATACGCAGGAGAAGATGAGCGGGAATTTCAATCAATTTTATTCGCAATTACCGGAGGATCAGTTCCCCTATATGATCCGTCTGGCCTCCTATACGACAAATTCCAACTGGGACGAGGAGTTTCAATTCGGTTTGAGTGTTTTCATCGCTGGATTTTCCCTAAAGCTTCCGCCTGCTGAGTCGTAAACCGCTTCCCCCGGGAACGAAGCCGATCGGCGCTGCCGAGGACGGCAAGGGTTGGCTGGAAGCGGGCGGGATCGGCAGCGTTCCAGACGTTATCATTGGACAAGCTGCAGCGAATTTTGCCCAAGCCTTCTTGGATGCGATAGCGGCTCGCCGCCACTGGGACAGGCAGCTCGTATAAGGGATAGATCCGGAACAAGGAAACGAATCCGGGACCGGGCAAGCAAAGAGCCGTGCATCATGTACGGCTATTTGCTCTCCTACTGCCGAAACGCCGCTGGCAGCACAAATAGCAATTGTGATTCTTTCGCATGAGGGAAAAAGAGGGCATCCTTTATAACCATCGCTATATTCCTGCATATCGGTTAGAATTAAGCAGAGTATAACAAATAGAGCTTTTAATCGATTGGGAGCTGTGGGAATGTCGAAGGAAGAAGAAATTATATTAACCAAAGAAGGCCTGGCCAAGCTGGAGTTCGAGCTGGATGATCTCAAGACGGTCAAACGCAAGGAGCTGGCCAGCCGTATTAAACTCGCGATCAGCTACGGCGATTTGAAGGAAAACAGTGAGTATCATTCCGCCAAAAATGACCAATCCTTCATGGAAACGAGAATCATGGTTCTGGAAAAAATGCTGAATAAAGCACGTGTCGCGGATGACAGCATGGATATCTCCACTGTTCAGATCGGCCTTATTGCGGTCCTGAATGATGTTGAATTTTCCGAAAAATTAGAATACATGCTTGTCGGCTCCAGCGAGGCCGATGCTTCCGATAATAAAATCTCCTACGAGAGCCCGCTCGGCAAAGCGCTGATGGGAAAATCCGTGGGCAGCATCATCAGCGTGAATGCCCCGATGGGCGTTATCCAATACGAACTGCTTGAAATCAAAGCCATGTAAGAAGAGATACTCGGCATCAACATTCTTATATTCAATCTGTGTGGCGTTGTGGACTTCTCTCTAATATTCGAACCTGGCGCCGCTTCTTTCATGACGAGAGAGGCGGCGCCGTTTGTATGAACGACCGGCAGTGAAACTATAACGGAAGAGGCAGGACTATGAGTAAGCAGTCATTCAAAGACTATGCGATAAGTGAAGAGATCATCAGAGCATTGGACAGCCTCGGGTACGAAACGCCGACCAGCGTGCAGCAGGAAGTCCTGCCCGCGGCGCTTGCAAGGCAGGATCTGGTGGTGAAATCGCAAACCGGAAGCGGAAAAACCGCGGCATTCGGGATTCCGGTCTGTGAGCTGGCGGACTGGAATGAGAACAAGCCGCAGGCGCTGGTTCTGACTCCCACACGGGAGCTTGCGGTCCAGGTGAAAGAGGATTTGACCCATATCGGGCGGTTCAAACGAATTAAGGTCGCGGCTCTTTACGGCAAGCAGCCCTTTACCATTCAAACAGCGGAATTAAAGCAGAGAACCCATGTGATCGTCGGGACTCCAGGGCGTGTGCTGGACCACATCCAGCGAGGCACGCTTGTGCTGGACCGTCTGGCCTGCCTGGTTATTGATGAGGCCGACGAGATGCTGAATATGGGCTTTATCGAGCAGGTGGAGGCGATCATTCAGGCGCTGCCGGGAAGCAGGGTGACGATGCTGTTCTCGGCGACCCTGCCGCGGGATGTGGAAAGTCTTTGCCAGAAATATATGAACAATCCTGTTCATATCGAGCTTGAGGCAGCCGGGGTCACGACGGACCAGATTCAGCATTCTCTGATCGAGGTGAAGGATGCCGACAAGTGGCCCTTGCTTCAGGCGGTCACCATCGTCGAGAATCCGGACAGCTGCATGATTTTTTGCCGGACGAAGGAACAGGTGGACCAGCTGTTCATACGAATGGCCGCGCTGGATTATTCATGCGACAAGATCCATGGAGGTCTGGAGCAGGAGGTCCGGTTCGAGGTCATGAACGCCTTCAGGCGCGGACAATTCCGCTACCTGATCGCTACCGATGTCGCCGCCAGAGGCATTGATATCGATAATATATCGCTGGTCATTAATTATGATCTCCCCATGGAGAAGGAAAGCTATGTCCATCGTACGGGAAGAACCGGCCGCGCGGGCAAGCAGGGGAAGGCCATAACGTTCGCAACCCCTCACGAGGGCAAGTTTCTGGCGGACATTGAACGCTATATCGGGTTTGCGATTCCGGTTATGAAGGCTCCTTCAAGAGAACAGGTTGCCCTGAGAGAACCAGCCTTCGAAGCGAAGTCGCATGCCCGGACTACGCTCAAGAAAGACAAGAATGAGCAGATTAATGCGGGAATTATGAAGCTGAATTTCAACGGCGGCAAGAAAAAGAAGCTCAGAGCCGTTGATTTTGTCGGCACGATTGCCAGAATTGAAGGGGTAACCGCAGAGGATATCGGCATTATTACGATCCAGGATAATGTGTCCTATGTGGATATTTTGAATGGCAAAGGGCCGCTGGTGCTTGAAGTCATGCAGACGACGAACATCAAGGGCAAGCTGCTGAAGGTCCGCAAGGCTTTGAAATAAAACGGGTTCATGGCGGGGATTCGCCTTACCTTTCATGGATCTCCCCTTGTGTTAGCAAAAAAAATTTGGGACAATAATAAATAGATGGGCGAACATAGCCCTTCTCTGTCATAAGAAACGGCCCTACATTTCGAAGCTTTTGAAAAGAGGATATCCAATGAATAAAGCATCTATATATGGAATGACCCTGGATCAGCTGACGGCCTGGCTGTCGGAGCGTGGACATCGGAAGTTCCGCGCCGCGCAGGTATGGGATTGGCTGTACAGGAAGCGGGTAACGGCTTTCACGGACATGACCGATGTCCATCCGGAATGCATTGCCGTACTGGAGGAGCATTTTGTCATCCAGACTCTGACCGAGCATGTGAAGCAGGAATCGGCTGACGGCACGATCAAGTTCCTGTTCAAGCTGGTGGACGGCAATCTGATCGAAACGGTGCTCATGAAGCATAAATTCGGACTATCGGTGTGCGTGACGACCCAGGTGGGCTGTAACATCGGCTGCAGCTTCTGCGCAAGCGGACTGCTGCCCAAGAGCCGGGATCTGACAAGCGGCGAAATCGTGGAACAAATCATGAACGTTCAGCTTCATCTTGATCAAGCCGGACAGGAGGGCAAAGTCAGCCACGTAGTCGTGATGGGTATCGGCGAGCCATTCGATAATTTTGAGAATCTGTCCGATTTCCTGCGGGTCATTAAGGACCATAAGGGGCTTGCTATCGGAGCAAGGCATATCACGGTTTCGACCAGCGGCCTCGCGGATAAAATCATCGAATTCACCGATTCCGATATGCAGGTGAATCTGGCGGTGTCCCTGCATGCGCCCAATAATGAGCTTCGCACGCGGATTATGAAAATCAACCGTGCAATTCCCATCGAGAAGCTGATGGAGGCGATCCAATATTACTGGGATAAAACCAACCGCCGGATCACGCTGGAATACATTTTGCTGAAGGATGTCAATGATCACAGGGAGCAGGCTCTTGAGCTGGCTGAGCTGATCGGGGACAACAAGCATCTGGCCAATGTGAATCTCATTCCCTACAATCCCGTGGATGAGCACAGTCAATATCAGAGAAGCGAGCAGGAGTCGATACGGGCTTTCTATGATACGCTCAAGAAGCAGGGCGTCAGCTGCAGCGTCCGCCTGGAGCACGGCACCGATATCGATGCTGCGTGCGGACAGCTCAGAAGCAAGCAAATCAAGGAATCCAAACCAGCCGGCCCGGGCAGGATTGCTGCGGGATAAAGGAAGAAAGGCAATAGCAGGCTTCTTCCGGCACTTGCCTGGTTCAATATAAAATCAAATCGTCATGAACCGGTTCCGGCTGTTTGATGAAAATAAAGTGTTAAACTGACTCTAATAAAGGAAACAGCGGCAGGCTTTGGACGAAAAATTAGTCCAGAACTGCCGCTGCTGCGTTTATTGAACATTAACCGTTGGTGGACGCTGTTTTCCACAAACGGAGAAGGGCTACCGCTGCTTCTGCCCTTGTCGCTCGCGCGTCCGGAACAAACCGTTTTCCTTCTCGCCCGACCAGCACGCCATGCCAGACAGCGGACTGAATGTAGCCTTTTGCCCAGTTGGGTATATCGGCATCATCGGCAAAAGAGCTTTGCGTGCTATCCGGCTTCCATTTCGTGGATTTGGCAAGCATAGCTGCCATTTCGGACCGGTTTATTGTCTGCTGCGGCCGGAGCGTGCCGTCCGGATAGCCATCCAGTACGCCATGCTCCACCGCTGCGCTGATGGTTCCTTTTGCCCAAGACGGGATTTGTCCACTGTCGGTAAACGGCAGATCATCCGCTTCCGATCCAGAGGCTAACCCCAGCGAACGAAGCAGCATGGCGGCAAACTCCACTCTCGTCACCATCCCGTTCGGACGAAAAACGGTCGGAGAATCGCCCACGACTATGCCTTTTGCGAACGCTTCGCAAATCTGCGCCTCTGCCCAATGGCCTTCAATATCAACATACGTACAAGGTGTAATTTCCGGTATCTCCTGCCTGTATACGGTCAAATCGTACGTCTTGATCGTACCGTTCTCCGCTTTGACGGAAAACTCAAATCGATTGTCCCCATCCTCCAATGGAACGGTTTTTGCGCCAATTAAAGCTTCGCTTTTCAAGGTTACGGACGCGTTGGCATCAGATGGAACCGCCTGAATCGCGATCTGCTCCGCAGCGGTTTCAGTTTTGTAGCTTGTGGTGCCGGCAGCAAAAGCCGGGCTTAATGCCAGGTCATCCCCGCCGGCTGTGACGGTAAGATGCTTGAGATCCGCATTCCCGGATAGATACCAGCCGGAGTAACTGCTCCGTGCGCTCACATAGACCGTCCGCGTCACTTCTGCCGCCGCGTTGCCGGCAATATCCTGTGCGTTGTAGCGCAGCGTATACGTTCCCGGAATTTGGTTGTATACCGTTCCGGTCACTGTAATCCTATCCGACAGATCCCGATCAAAGTTATCGTCTGCCGCCGCGCCCGGATCGACAAAAGCGTCACCTTCAAACAGTGCGATGGCGCTATCCCCTAAAAGCGTGATAACCGGAGCCGTCATATCCACTGTAAACGCAATGACGTTGGAATCGGTGCCCGTGTTGCCCGCAGCGTCCGTCGCCCGTATGCTGGCCGTGTGCGCACCTTCGGCAAGCGTGGGTGCCGTTGTCCATGTCCAGCTTCCATCGCCCGCAGCCGTGGTCGTTCCCACGGAAGCCCCATCCAGTACAATCGTCACTGTCGAGCCAGGCTCTGCTGTGCCGCTGAAGGTTGGTGTCGCATCATTCGCCGTCTGCCCATTGACTGGGCTTGTGATGACAGGCGCAGCCGGAGCTGTCACATCCACTGTAAACGTGGTTATAGTGGAATCGGCGCCCGTGTTGCCCGCAGCGTCCGTCGCCCGTATGCTGGCCGTGTGCGCACCTTCGGCAAGCGTGGGTGCCGTTGTCCATGTCCAGCTTCCATCGCCCGCAGCCGTGGTCGTTCCCGCTGAAGCTCCGTCCAGTACAATCGTCACTGTCGAGCCAGGCTCTGCTGTACCGCTGAAGGTTGGTGTCGCATCATTCGCCGTCTGCCCATTGACTGGACTTGTGAAGACAGGAGCAGCCGGAGCTGTTATATCTATTACATTAAAAGTTAATGATTGCTGGCTCGCATGTCCCGATACGGTATCGTTTATTGTTACGTGTATCGTGTAGGTACCGGCTGTGTAACTGCTCTCGTCGAGCGTAACCGGAAATTGAAATCTCTGATTATCTCCTGTAGAGTCAGTGGCATACACATCCTGGGCTACAGTGGTGTTCAAAGCGTCCTCTATGAAGTAACCGACTTCAAATATTTCTCCGATGCTGCCGTCACGCATATAACCAGAGAGCGCGAACTGGTTACTCCCGGGTTCAGTGGAATATACCACCGATGATGGAAGCGGATCTACCCTTAATGCCGGAGAAAAAGAAAGCAAATAGGGGGAGGTTTTACCTTCCTGAATTCCCCAAACCAACGGGTCCCATCCGGTGTAAGTGGCCCAATGCTTCATAGCGTCACTAGTGACGGCTCCGTCCATTTCTATTTCAGAACCTATCGTCTGCAGAGTGGGATTATCGCTGAGGTTCCAATAGGAGTTGATAATGGGGCCAATGCCAAATGTGTTGTCTTCTTTACCAACGAGGCCCCCTGCAACGCCGGCAGGGCCTACAATTCCAGCTGAATAACTATTCTTAATGTCCCCATTGGTCCAATAGCCTAGCAGCCCGCCAATAGTAGAGGTCGACGCCCCCGTGACATTACCGGTTGCATAGCTGTTGATCATGTCTCCTGACTGTTGGTATCCAACCAGACCTCCGGCGTACCCTTTGCCTGAAACATCGCCTGTTGCAAGGTTATTCTCCATTTTACCCGATTGGAAAGCTCCGACTATTCCCCCTGCAAAACTATTGTTAGTACTGTCAAGCTCTAAATGGACGTGAGCATCGCTGTTTGTGAGCGTGCCTTGAGACAATTGTCCGAGTAAGCCGCCCGCCGTAAAACCAACACCCTCTATGTTACCGGTTACTGAACATCGGTCAATGGTATTTTGATAGGAAACGGTTAAACTGGCAAGTCCACCGATTTGGGCGTTCGCATTGGACGATGTTATATCCACATTCTCCAACCGCACATTTTTAAACGTTGCCGCTCCGCCTACATAACCAAAGAGTCCAATAAAATTATCGGACGAATGGATGGTCAATCCGGTAATGGTGTTGCCCATTCCATCAAAATTGCCTGTAAACATATCGCTGGGACCTGAACCGATCGGCTGCCAGCTTCCATAGGATGACAGATCAATGTCCCCATAAAGTGTGTAATTTGACGTCAAGTCATCCCGGATATGATCCAGATCCTCCGCCGTTTTAATGATATAAGGATCTCCCGGCGATCCATCCCCGTCACTGAAGCTGTAGGCTGCTTGCGCCTGAACCGGCCACAATCCAATTAATGGAAGCGCCGTAATGACGGCAATCAAAAATAACGTCATACTCTTTTTCACTTCAATCCCCCTTCTCTGCCCGTTCAACTTTTTATATATTAAGATACCTATCATCCGCTTGGAAACTGCAAGATACAGCATCCAACCCGTAATAATAGACAATCTTCGACAAATGCATGAAAATTTTGTCTAATACGCTACTTTCCCAGTCTACAACTTTTTTTCATGGACTCATACTATATTTTTCAGTCTATAATTATATTTTCTTTAAACATCAGCTCTTTTGGGGCAGGTTTTTAAGTATGGTTTCAGCTTAATATGTTATATATGTCTGAAGCAGCGCCCAGCAGGGGAGGCAAGAGGAAGATGATGAGGGAAAAAGCCATCAAGTGGCTGATTGGCATATCGGCATTATCCTGTCTGATATGGGCGGGGGGCCTGGCCTGGACACTGCAGGATACCTTCAGCGGAGCGCCGGCAGCGGCTCCGCCTATAGAAGGGACCGCTCCCGGCACAGAGGAAGAGGCGCCTGAGCCTATTGTGGACGACGGTTCGTTCCGGCTGCTGGCGCTTGGGGATTCGTTAACGAAGGGAACCGGCGATACCGAGGGCAAGGGGTATGTCGGTTATTTGCTGGAGGATCTGAAGGAGAAGTCCGGGCAGGATATTGTGCTGGGCAATTATGGCGTGAACGGACAAGTATCCAGCCAACTGGCCGAGCAGCTTGGGCAGAGCAGGATTAAGGACGAAGTGGTGGCCGCTGATGTCATTGTGGTCAGTACAGGCGGGAACGATTTGTTCCAGGGGGGACAGACTCTGGGCAATCTGGAGCCTGCCCACATACAGAAGATTGAGGATGCTTATCTGCTTCAATTGAAATCCATTCTGAAGCAGCTTCGGGAGAATAATGCCGATGCCCGTATTTTTCTCATTGGCCTCTACAATCCGTTTGGCGCCCTGGAGAATGCGGAAGCTACGACAAAGATTGTCCGGGACTGGAACTACAAAGCTGCCGAGGTTGCGGCAGACTATCCGCAGACTGTGCTTGTTCCAACCTTTGATCTGTTTCAACTGAAGGTTCAGGATTATTTGGCCCGTGACTTATTCCATCCCAACGCAGCCGGATACCGTCTGATCGGGGACCGGGTAGCGTCGCTGATTACATGGCAGGGGGTGAAGGGTTGAGCGAGATCACATTGGCTGTCCAGGGTCTCAGGAAGATTATCGGGAAGCGGGAAATTATCCATAATCTCGATTTTGAGCTGCGGCGAGGAGAGGTATTCGGTTTCCTTGGACCCAACGGAGCGGGAAAAACGACAACGATCCGCATGCTGGTCGGACTGATCAAGCCGACATCAGGCTCTATTCACATCTGCGGCTATGATCTTCATAAGCAGTATTCCGAAGCGATGAGCAATATGGGCTGCATTGTCGAGAATCCGGAGCTGTATACGTATTTGAGCGGCTGGCGGAACCTGGAGTATTTTGCCCGGATGATGGACGGGATCGATGAGGCGAGGATGAATGAAGTCATCCGGCTGGTCGGGCTGGACGCGAGAATTCACGACAAGGTGAAAACCTATTCGCTGGGCATGCGCCAGCGGCTGGGCATCGCCCAGGCGCTGCTGGGAAGGCCGAAGGTGCTCATTCTGGATGAGCCGACCAATGGCCTCGATCCCTCCGGCATTAGGGAGATGCGGGAATTCATCCGCTATCTGGCGGAGGAGGAAGGTCTGAGCGTGCTGGTCTCCAGCCACCTGCTGAGCGAAATTCAGCTGATGTGCGACCGGGTTGCCATTATATCCAAGGGTCGGGTCGTCCGCGTGGATACCGTCCATAACCTGCTGGCCCATCAGGAGCGGGTGCATTGGAAGCTTTCCCCCATGCCGCAGGGCATTCAGGTGCTGCAGCGTCTCACGGATCCGGTGGAAACGGAAGGGGATACCGTGAAGACATCCTATCCGGGGCAGGAGATCGGGCGATGGAATCAGGCACTGGTGGAGGCGGGCGTAACGGTAACGGAGATGAGCCGCAGGCTTCCCTCGCTGGAGGATTTGTTCCTCGAATTGACGGGTGGTGAAGGCATTGAATAATCTGGTCTACAATGAGATGGTGAAGCTGACAGGAAAAAGGAGATTGCTGGTTGTCGCCTTCATTATCGCCATCCTGATTTCCCTGTTCACCTACGCTCAGCTTCGCCAGGCCGAGGAGAACCGCAAGCGGTTCGGAGATGTGGATTGGCGCCTCGCCCTGGAGCAGCAGCTTGCAGGCTGGGAGAACCGGCTGTCCAGCGGGCGGGCGTCCGAGGATGACGGAGAGAATCTGAAGGTCCGGATTGAGCAGCAGCGGTACTACCTCGACCATAATATTAACCCCTCGGAGCCGGGTGCGCCGACCTTTGTGCGGGGCTTCGTTGAGAACGGGATCAATCTGCTGCTGCCGCTCATGATGATGATCGTTGCTGCTGATATTGTGTCCTCGGAGTACAGTGCCGGAACGATCAAGGTTCTGCTGACGCGCAAAGTGATGCGATGGCGGATTTTGCTGAGCAAATATTTGGCGCTTACCCTCTCGGTGTCGCTGATTATCACCCTGTTCGGTTTGCTGTCCACGCTTATATCCGGGGTGGTGTTCGGCTTTCAGGGCTGGACGGCGCCGGTTCTGACCGGCTTCTCCGTGAGCAATGGGCTGCTTGACGCCTCGGGTGTCCATACACTGCCGCAGTGGCAGTTTATTATTATGGAGCTGGGACTGGCCTGGTTCGTATCCCTCATCGTGGCGACCATTACGTTCATGCTCTCGGTCCTGTTCCGCAGCACAGCGGCGGTTATGGGAGTTATGCTCGCCTGCCTCATAGCCGGGACGATCCTGAGCGCGATGGTGGAATCATGGGAATCGGCCAAATATCTGTTCATGGTCAATCTTCAGCTCATTGGATATCTGGAGGAGGCGGCCCCGCCAGTCGAAGGCATGTCCCTGGGCTTCTCGCTGCTCGTGCTGCTCGTCTGGGGCGCTTCGGCGCTGGCGGTAGCTTTTATTACATTTACAAAACGGGATGTTTATTAAAATCGCGATAGGCAGGACCAAGCAGCCGCAGGCTTTACCTGCGGCTGCTTGTTTCGTTCCAATATAGTATAAAAATTTCATGATAAGAGTCCGGCAATTAACTAAAGTAAATTATATCGGACGCAAGTCCCGTGCTATTCTTCCTCCTGAGATAGCTACTTCAGGGAAAAGGATGATGGATGTGAGGAAGAAGAATAGAGGCTGGAGAGCGGCTGCAGCCGCGTTGATCTTCTCATTGTTATGGTCGGGGGCCGCTTGGACTGCCACAGCCGAATCTGGCGATATTCAGAGTCATTGGGCTGCGCAAACGCTGCAGAGGTGGACGGAGAACGGGCTGCTGTCCGGCTATGCCGACGGGTCGTATCATCCTGATCAGCCTGTTACGAGGGCGGAGTTTATTACGCTTGCGAATCGTGCCTACAAGCTGAACGGAACTTCGGGGGCTGTCTATTCCGATGTCGAGGCTGGCAAATGGTATGCTCCGGAAATCGGCAAAGCCGCGGCAGCGGCATATATTTCCGGTTATGAGGACGGGACGATGCGGCCGATGAAGAACGTCACCCGCCAGGAAGCGGCGCTTATGCTCTCCAGGCTGGCGAAGCTGGACGCTGCTCAGGCAGATACCGCGGCACTCGGCTTCACGGATGTCTCCCGGATCGGGGGCTGGAGCCGGAATGCGGTGGCTGCGGTGTCGGAGAGGAACTGGCTGTCCGGCTATCCGGATGGCAGCTTCCAGCCTGAACGGGATCTGACCCGTGCAGAAGCCGTTGTTGCGCTGGATCGGTCCATGGAAGCGCCGGCTCCCGCAGAGCCTGTGGCGGATACGGTGTACAAGGAAGCCGGAACTTATGGCCCTTCCAGCGGAACAGAGGAAGTGACGGGCGATGTCGTCATCGCGGCAGCGGGCGTCACGCTGCAGAATACGGTAATCCACGGGAATCTGACGCTGGAGAAAGGAATTGGAGAAGGCGATGTGCAACTTAAGAAAGTTATCGTGCAGGGAACGACAACCGTACACGGCGGCGGCGCCAACAGCGTTCATCTCGTCGATTCGGCTTTCAATCTGATTATTGTGGACAAGCCGGAAGGTACGGTGCGCCTGGTTCTGGAGGGTACAACCACCGTGGAGGCCATGCAGGCTCTGACTCAAATGATCCTTCTTATTGCCGAAACGGGCTCAATTGAGAAGCTGGAGGCGCATGCTTTCCTTACGATGACCGGTCAAGGCGTTATTGTTGAGGCTGTGCTTTTTGTACCGGGTTCCACCTTTGAGCGCGCTCCGCAAAAGGTTAACCGTTACCCGCCAGAGCCCAATCCTGGCTCGGGTTCAAACATTCCCTTCCCTGGAGGAGGAGCCGGCGATCCGGTTCCGGTCATTACCGGGGTGCAGGACGGGCAGACGTATCTTGCCTATGTGACTCCGGCAAGTACCAGTTCCATATCCTCCGCTGTTTTGGAGAAGGATGGCGCAGCAGATGCCTCTTATAAACTTGGAGACATGATCAAGGAAAGCGGCGAATATGTCCTGACTCTAACCGGTGCAGGCGGCAAGAGCACGGTGAGCTTCAGTCTCCGGGCCGACGCCAGTTTGACTGCGCTGGAGCAGGGAGTCAGCTATAAGGATCACCTGCTGACCGTCCCGCTGCAGCTTCGCAACTCGGGAGCGGACTTTGCCAATGCGGTAAACACCCTGAAGCTGAGCGTGAGTGGACTGGCAGATGATGTGCAGTCGCTGCCTGCGTCGGCCAGCTCCCCGGATCATGAAATGGACTTTGTATTGAAACGCGATGGGGACAGCGATGATTTCATTGCCATGTTTCCACCCTCCCCATATACGCTGACGCAAGGCTGGGATCATGCTGTAACATACACAGTGGATCTGGGGCTTTCGCTGCACGACCGGCCATTAAGCATCGATGCCTGGGTTGGTAGGGCGGCAGAATCCTCACAGCAGGCTGTTGCCCGGCTGCAGACGATCAACATCACGGCCGAAGCCGATCCTGCCGCCCCTATTGCCGATTTGGCGGTCACTGCCAAGGCGGAGACAGCCGTGGATGTAAGCTTTACGCAGCCGTTATGGGCTGAGCATGTATCCCTCGAGCAATCCGGGGATGATGGAGAAAGCTGGACAACCGCTGCGACGAGCGAGGGCTTGAGCGCTCAATCGGCTGCGGCTCAGGTCATTGATTTGAGTCCGGGCACCGATTATCTCCTGCGCCTGATCGTTACGGGCGGACTGCATGCTGGCGAATCGAATAGAGTCGCCGTCACGACGAATTCGGCGGAGCAGCCGGGCGGAGGCGGGGATGAGCCGGAGCCGGAGCCGGAGCCGGAGCCGGACCCTGTGATCGTCGGTGTTCTGGATGGGCAGATCTATGCCTCCTATGTGACGCCTGAACGTGCGGAAGGCAGGACGATCGTCTCCGCGGCTCTGGTGAAGGATGGCGAAGAGGATGAGTTTTACGAGCTGGGTGATGAAATCCGGGAGAGCGGTTCCTACGAGCTGACCGTAACAGACGACAGCCAGAGCCGTACAACGATCCGGTTTACGCTTGTGCCGGATGCGCAGTTGACCGTGATCAACGATGAACAGTATCAGGTTGCTTATAATACCAGGGATCATATGCTGTCCATTCCCGTACATGTTGTCAATGCTGGAGCTGACTATGCAGGCGCGGTGAATGGCGTGAAGCTGAACGCCCCGGGCTTGGCCAAGGATGTGGATATGCTGACGGTAGAATACGGGAATTCAGGCTCTGGGCCTTATGCCTATTTTTATCTTTACCGGGAGCCGGGCACCGATCATTTCTCAGGCACGTTCCCTCCTTATCCCTACACGCTGACAGGCGGCTGGGACGAGAACGTGACGTATTCGGTGCAGCTGCTGCCTTCACTGACGGACCGGACGATTCGTGTCGACGCATGGGTGGCTTTCGAGCAGGATTCATCGCAGGAGCATGCCATTGCGAGCATCCAGACCGTTAACCTCATAGCGGAAGCGGATCCGCTGGCGCCGATTAGTGATCTGGAAGTGCTGTATACATCCGATACGACAACCTATGCCAGTTATACGATGCCATTGCTGGCAACCGAAGTGAACCTGGAGATATCGGAGGACGACGGGGAAACCTGGCAGAACGCCCAGACGGATTCGCCTGTAACGCCTGATGCAAGTTTTGTGCAGGTGCTCGGATTGAATCCCGGCACTGCGTACCGCTTGCGGCTGTCTGTAGCGGACGGGGTGAATGCCGGACAATCCAATGAGGTGATTTTTACAACAGAGCCGGAAGATCACACCTAATGAATATCAAAGTTAAACAAGGAATATCCGCCAGCCAATGCCTTTTTAACGGCTGCAGATCTACAGGATCCGGATAATCCACATTCCGTTGAGCTGGAGACGCTCTGTGCAATTCGGCTGCCAGCATTGCTGTAGGCATGCGCGAGTGCAATCACGAAGATGGAAGCCAGAAAGCCCCCATGGGAAAAGAACTTTTCCCCGGGGGCTCTTCTTGGTTGGATAAAGGCAGTCTGCTGACTAGGCGTCTCTCGCACAGCGGAACCCCATATTGCCGGCGGAGCTGTCCGGCGTGTTGGAGCTTCGGGCGGCGACCCTGTATCGGTTGCAGTACGAGCGGTGGCAGAGATAGGAGCCGCCTCTCATTACTTTGCTTTGGCCTTTGGACGGACCCTTGGGGTTCACACGGCCGGCCTTCAGATGATGATCGGGGCTGAACCAGTCCGAGCAGAATTCCCAGACGTTCCCCGACACATTGTAGAGGCCGTACGCGTTGGGCTGATAGGCATTCACGGGAGCCGTCCCGACATATCCGTCGCTTGCATGGTTGACCAGCGGGAATTTGCCCTGCCATATATTGCAGCGGTGCTCCCCGCCGGGCTTCAGCTCGTCCCCCCAGGGATAGCGCTTCTGCTTGAGCCCGCCGCGGGCGGCGTACTCCCATTCCGCTTCCGTAGGGAGCCGCTTGCCTGCCCATTTGCTGTACGCCAGGGCATCATTGTAGGTGACTTGGACGACAGGATGATCCATCCGGTCCTCCACGCTTGAATCCGGCCCCTCCGGATGGGCCCAATCCGCGCCGCCCACCACCCACCACCAGGGCGAGCGTTCGACCGAGCGGGTCACGGTGCGGGCGGTGGCTTCGGACACGAGCAAATGAAAGACATAAGACCAGCCGAATTTCTCGGACTCGGTGATGTAGCCGGTGGCTTCCACGAATCGGGCGAACTCGGCATTGCTGACGGTGCAGGGATCGATATAGAAGGGGGCCAGCGTAATTTCGCGGACGGGTCCTTCCCCGTCGGCGGGAAATCCTTCATTGTCGTTGGTGCCCATCAGGAATGAACCGCCGGGCAAATGAATCATCTCCTGCTCCTTCCAGGAGGATGGGGCTTTGGGCTTCTGGCTGTCCTTGCCGGAGATATCCGGCTTCAATGAAGCGGGCCCTTCACTTCTCCCTGCGGCACAGCAGGAGCTGGCTGGTTGATTTTCCGTACGATCACTCATTCATATCACGCTTACCCTTCCGTTCCATTTAGTTATGCTGAGGTGAAATATCCGGTTTGTCTGGAGCTGTTTCCCTTCTGTCTGCGGCGGTATTCCATCGGCGACATGCCTTCACTCTGATGAAATGCCCGGGAAAAATGATGCTGGTTCTCAAAGCCGACCATCCCGGCGATCTCTTTCATCGGATAGTTGGACAGCAGCAGCAAATCCCGTGCCCGCTGCAGGCGGATTTGCCGGACATACTTGATTGGCGAAATCCCCAGTGTCGATTGAAACAAGGTGCGGAGCTGCTCCTTGCTGAGCGAGACATACTGCGCCAGCTCGTCCAAAGTCGGCGGCTCCTTCAGATGCTTCTCCACATAGGTGCAAACCCCGAATACGCGGTTGTCATAAGCGATGGGCCGATCAGGCAGATGCTCCTGCAGAGCCTCGAACAGCTTGAGCGTCCATAGCGTTCCGCCGGCCCGGATCCGCAGATGCTGGATGGTCTGGCTGGTATCCAGCATGAAGACGGGATAATCCCCGTCGCCGCCTCTTCCATCCTCATACCTGCGTTCCGTAGCTTTCAAGTCCTTTTTGTCGAAAGGCTTCAAAAATTCTGCGTAATCCGCGGCGAGCTCCCGCCAAAGAGTGACCAGACGGTCGAAATCCTCCTGGCGGATATCAGAGACCACACGGGGAAAGCGGTACAACCTGATAAAATCAAAATAACCCACTTTGCCCTCACAGGCAAGCGATAGATAATGGAACGGCTCCTCACCCTCAAGAGATATCCACGATTGATAGGTCTGTGGCGGAATACTGACGATATCCCCTTGCCTGAGCGTATACCGGACCTGATCCAGCTCGATGACCGCAGCTCCGGAGAGGACGATCCATATCGCGGTATAAGGGAAAATAAACAAGTAAGTATGCGGCGTGGTTACGGTCCATTCCTTCATCCACCTCACATTGATATTCAACTGATCCAATGAGCTCTGATTGCTGAATTCCATCAAATTGGTCATTTATACCACCCTTGTCTATACAGGAATCTGCATTTTTGAAACATTATTGACCATTTAGGATAAATACGGCGGAGAGGCTCCGTGCTATAATCTTAAACATTGGCAGGCACAAATACAAGTAATTTAATAGGAATAGTAGACCTGTATTTCAGACCGGATAACCGAATGATGTGCTGCATAACATGAGACCAATAGAATCAGGGGGAAACCGAAGATGAAAAAAGCTTCACTGTTATCGCTCACTCTACTGCTTATGCTCACCATGCTCGCGACGGCGTGCTCGGGCGGCACCTCTAATGAACCCAATAATCAGGCAAACGCCGGTTCGGGAAATGAGCCACAAGAGGAGATGATTACGCTGAAATTCTGGTATCCGGGGACAGAGGATATCCTTACGACAGCTGTTAAGGACATTATTCAGAAGTTTGAAGACCAGAATCCCAATATTACGGTCGAGCTTACGTCCATTCCATGGGCCGACTATTTCCAGAAGCTGACCGTCTCCTATGCAGGCGGCCTGCAGCCGGATGTGCAGGGACTGGGCTTCGGTCAATTGATCTCTACCGTGAATCAAGGCAAATATCTGGATTTGAACCCCTATATAGAAGCGGATAACTGGGAGGGGAAAGAGGACTTCTTCCCGGATATTCTGAAGGCGGGTCAATATGAGAACGGACAATACGGACTGCTGATGCCGGAGATCCGTCCGCTGGCATACCGCAAGGACTTCTTCACCGAGGCGGGGCTTGATCCGAACAATCCGCCCAAGACCTTGGATGAAATCTTTGAGTATGCCGAAAAGCTGAAAAAGGTGGAGAACGGAAAAACGGTGCGCGGCGGAATTGATATCCAGACCAGCAACGGGGAGCAATCGTATCTCTCGCTCCTGCTGCTGCTGGGCGAGGACTTCTATGACGAGAAGGGCAATCCGACATTCGACTCGCAGACTTCCATCGATCTGGTGCAGAGAATGGTCGATCTGTACAAGTCGGGCGCCATTATCCAGGCAAATCAGCAGCAGGTAACCGGAACGCCCTTCCAGAACAGCCAGGCGGCGCTTGCATTCATCTCCACTTCCGGTGCGGCAGCGCTCAAGCAATCGGTGGGCGCTGACAAAATCGGTTGGGTGCTCCCTCCGGCAGGCAAAGACGGCAAACAGACCGCTCTGATGCTGGGGACCTTTCTGACCGCTTCCCAGAAGTCCAAGCATCCCGAAGAAGCCTGGAAATTCATTAAATTCTGGTTCGACAAGTCGAATATTCTTGATTTCACCACCAAGACAGGTTATATTCCTCCGCTTCAGTCGGTTAAGGCGGATTTTGTGAAGCTGGCTCCCGAGAATGAAATCTCCTTCGAAGCGCTTAATGATGCGCGTGGTTACGGGGCATCCGGCAGCTGGGCCATCAATGTGAAATATTTGCGGCTTGCGCTTGAGGAGTCCTACGCAGGAGTCAGACCGGTGGCGGAAGCGTTGAAGGACAATGCGGCCAAGGCCAGAGAAGAGCTTGCAAGCGCCCAGTAGAGTGCAGCTCAAGCAAAATAAGGTTTCTCCCGCGGATCGATCTTGCGGGAGAAGCCTTGATGTTCAAGGAGGAACCAAGGATGCAAAAGGGCTGGAACCGGATCGTTCCTTATTTTCTGATTTTGCCGAATGTGCTCATCTTTACTGTTTTCATCCTGGTGCCGGTCATTTGGGTATTGTATTTGAGCCTGACCGACTATACGATGCTGCAGGCTCCGGATTGGGTCGGCCTGAAGAATTACAGCCGTCTTCTGCATGACTCGATCTTTCACCGTGCGCTGATCAATACGGCCTGGTACTGGGTGGGCACAGTCGTTCCGGGTATGGCGATCGGTATGGTGCTGGCCAGTCTGCTGACGATGAAGCTCCGGGGACTTGCCGTGTTTCGGGCGCTTATTTATCTGCCTGGCGTCATATCTTCCGTCGCTGTCGCCATGACCTGGCTGTGGCTGCTGGATCCCCTTCAGGGACCGGTGAACCGGCTGCTGGATGTTGTCGGTATCGGCGGCCAGAATTGGCTGCAGGACCCGCATACATCACTCGGGTCTGTTATCGTGATCGGCATATGGACAGGGATGGGTTATGCGATGATCGTTTTTCTGGCCGGCATTCAAGGCATTCCCGAGACTCTGTATGAGGCGGCGGGTCTGGACGGCGCTTCCGGAATCAAGAAATTCTGGTTCATCACGCTGCCCTTATTGAAGCCGATGACGCTGTTTCTGTTCATTACGGCTACGATTCGTTCCTTCCAGGTGTTCGATCTCGTTTACATTTTGACCGGCGGGGGACCGGCCAATTCGAGCACCACCATCGTGACCCAAATCGTCGGAGCCAGCTTCCAGGAATACCGTATGGGATACGCATCGGCCATGGCCGTTTTCCTGCTGGCGGCGACGCTTGCGATCACATTGATTCAATATGGGATCGGCAGCCGGAATTAGGCGGCGGAATAGGAGCGGATCATGAGACATACACGAATCGAACAAAGCTTGGCCTATCTGGTGCTCGTGATCTTCTGCGCCATGACCATACTGCCGCTGCTGATTACATTCTTCACTTCCATGAAGGGAGATGAGGAGTTCTCGCTCGGGGCCATGAAGCTGCTGCCTGCGGCCTGGCATCCGGGCAACTATATCCGCGCCATGCATATGGGCGACTGGATGACCTATTTCAAGAATACGGCGATTGTGACGGCCGTCACCGTAATCGGCAGTCTGATCTTCAATCTGCTGGCGGGCTTCACTTTCGCGCGGATAACATTCAAAGGAAACCAGCTGATCTTCCTGACGCTGCTGGTCGGGATGATGGTGCCTGCACAGGTGACGGTCATTCCCCAGTTCCTGATTATGAAATCAATCCCGTTCTTCGGCGGGAACGATTGGCTCGGCAGCGGCGGCAACGGCTGGCTGGACAGCTACTTTGCGCTGATAGTACCCGAGCTTGCCGGTGCCTTCGGTATTTTCATGGCCCGTCAATATTATCTGCAATTCCCAAGAGCGCTGGACGACGCGGCTTATATGGACGGATCCGGTTATCTGCGTCTGTTCTTCTCCATCTATCTGCCGCAGAGCGGTCCGCTGCTGGCATCGCTGGGGATTTTCAAGTTTGTGGCGGTGTGGAATGATTTCTTCCATCCCCTTATCTATACCAACAGCGAGTCCATGCGGACGATTCAGCTGGGATTGCAGGTGTTCCGCGGTGAGCATCAGGTGCATTACAATCTGCTGATGGCCGCATCGCTGCTCGTTTCGCTGCCGATTATCGTCATGTTTTTCATCTTTCAGAAGCAATTTATCCGCAGTATGGTGGCATCAAGCGTGAAAGGATGATAATGAAATGAAAGCCATTATGGTCATGTTCGATACATTGAACCGGCATATGCTCTCTCCATACGGGGGCCCGGAATGGCTTCAAACGCCGAATTTCAAGCGGCTGGCCGAGCGCACGGCCGTGTTCGACAACAGCTACGTCGGGAGCATGCCCTGCATGCCTGCGAGAAGGGAGCTGCATACCGGGCGGTATAATTTCCTGCACCGCAGCTGGGGACCGCTGGAGCCATTCGACGACTCTGCTATTGAGAGGCTTGGGGAAGCGGGCGTGTATACGCACTTGGTTACCGACCACCAGCATTATTGGGAGGACGGAGGCGGAACGTATCATACAAGGTATGAATCCTTCGAGCTGATCCGCGGGCAGGAGGGCGATCCCTGGAAAGGCGAAGTGAAAGCTCCGGAAGGGCTGAACCTGGACAAGCTCCCTCCACATGCCCGCAAAATGGTCCGGCATGACCGGATCAACCGCACATATATCCAGGAGCCGGAGGAGTTTCCTCAAGCCCGGACGTTCGAGAAGGGACTTGCATTCATCCAGCGGAACCATCAGGAAGACCAGTGGTTCCTGCAGCTGGAGACCTTCGACCCGCATGAACCCTTTTACAGCCCGGATGCGTTCAAAAAGCTCTATCCGCACGAGTATGAGGGCCGTCCCTTCGATTGGCCGCCGTACGGTCCTGTAACCGAATCGCCGGAGGAGGTCCGGCATATGCGTTATGAATATGCGTCGCTGCTGAGCATGTGCGATCATTATTTGGGCAAGGTGCTGGACTTGATGGATCAGCTGGACTTGTGGAAGGATACGCTGCTGATCGTCAATACCGACCATGGCTTCCTGCTCGGAGAGCATGATCAGTGGGCGAAGTGCGTACAGCCCTTCTACAATGAAGTGGCCCACACTCCGCTGTTCATCTGGGACCCGCGCAGCGGGGTGCAGGGCGAGCGGAGGCAGAGTCTGGTACAGACGATTGATCTGCCTGCAACGCTGCTGGATTTCTTCGGCGCAGCGCTTCCTCCCGACATGCAGGGCAAGCCCCTGCGGCAGGCCATTGCTTCGGACGAGCCGGTCCGCGAAGCGGCATTGTTCGGGATTCACGGGGGGCATGTCAATGTGACGGACGGCCGTTATGTCTATATGCGTGCCGCGGATTCCGTGAAGAACGGGCTGCTCTACGACTATACGCTGATGCCGACCCATATGCGCAGCCGCTTCCATCCGGCAGAGCTGCAGAATCTGGAGCTTGCGGAGCCGTTCTCCTTCACCAAGGGCGTGAAGACCTTGCGCATTCCTGCACGGACCTATGGCAATCTCCACGCCTATGGAACGCTGCTTTATGATGTGCAGACGGACCCGCAGCAGCGGGAACCAATTGCGGATGCTGCCGTCGAGGCCAGAATGGTCGGCCTCCTGACGGAGTTGATGCGGGAGAATGAAGCACCTGAAGAGCAGTATGCGCGCCTGGGACTGCCTGTCCGAGGTAGAGAATAGAGCTGAGATATTCGCCTCGTCAACCTATGATTTGGAATAAATGTAGAGGAAGTCATTTTGAGAAGGCCGTGTATTCAGGCCGGTTCGAAATGGCTTTTTCTGAATAATGGAATGAAGAAGCTTCATAATTCTGTTCTGCTAATTCCGTTTGGCAGAAGCCTGCATCGTCATGTATAAAGATCCAGCCGGTCCTTTCTTTTTGGAACAGGGAAGAATATAGAAGGGAACTCACCAACAGGTTGACAAAAGGGGCAGGGAGAGGTATATTATACACAATTAAATTGTGAACAATTTAAAATAAGCTTTGTGGAGGGAACCATCATGTCCGTTTATGACTATACCGTTAAAACCGCAGCATCAGGAGAGAAAGCGCTATCGGATTATAAGGGAAAGGTTCTGCTCATTGTGAATACGGCAAGCGCTTGCGGACTTACACCGCAGTATAAAGGCCTTCAGCATATTTATGATACCTTCAAGGATGACGGCGTCGTCGTATTGGGCTTCCCGAGCAACCAGTTCAATGGCCAGGAGCCGGGCACGGACGAGGAAATTCAAAGCTTCTGCGAATTGAATTATCAAGTAACATTCCCTGTTTTCTCCAAGGTTGACGTGAAGGGCGAGAATGCGATTCCGCTGTACAAATATTTGGTGGATAACGCTCCGGCTCCTTATCACACAGGGGATATCGAATGGAACTTTGTGAAGTTTCTGGTGGACGCCGAGGGCAATGTGATCAGGCAGTATTCAGCGCGTACGGAGCCTGAAGCAATTGAAGGCGACATTAAAGAGCTGCTGGAAGCAAAATAATGCGATGAATGCCGTCCCGGCTTGGACAGGCCTGGATTCAGGAAGGACCCATATATGAAAAGGGTTCTTTTTTGGCTTATAGAATGTATAAGTTTCACGCCTATTTCTGTCAGACCCAGGGAAGAAACGGGCTGGGCCGCCAAAGGACGGCGCAGCCCGTTTCTTCTTGGTGCCCGTTTTCCGCGAATAGCAGAGGCACTTAATACAAGTCGTCGCTCGACCATTCCCCCGGCAGCGGAGAGTCCGGAAGAATGGGTAGCTTCAATGCCTGCACAGCCTCCTGCAAATACTGCTTGGGGAACTCGAAGATGCCGGCATGACTGGCAGGAAGAGACAACGAATCGGGCTGTCCCTCGTCCAGACGCCCCAGTGTCTGCAGATCCCGGCTGTAGAAGGAAGCATCCCAGCGGATTTGCGACAGTACACCAGCGACGACGGCCAGCGGAAAGCCGCTCGCTTCATGGACGAGCTGAGCGGCGCGCACCGGTTCGCGCCGGATGAACGTATGCGCTCTTAAATGAGCCTTGAGATAAGCAATCACGATATCCTCATTGCCGGCGACCCAGCCCCCATCCGCCATGAGCCCGGTCAAATAATCGCCGCCTATGCCCTCGGAGACGAGGGGAGTACCTGCTCCGATCGACTTGACCCAGCTCAGATAAGGCTCCCACAGCACGCTGGCTCCCACTTTGCCCCCAAGAAAGCCGCTTACGCATTCCTCCATCCCGCGATGAATCACAGGCTCAGCCTGCAGTCCGAACGTATTCATCCACTCCTTCAGCCGATAGGAGGCGCTGGAGCTGCCAACCGTAGCGATGGGCAGTGATGACAGATCATCCGGATGATGGATATTGCTTCCTGTCGGAACGACCAGGGAAATTCCGCCTCCGCTTCTGGTTTTGCCGTCGAAGGCCAGCACCTGGGGCTTGAAGCGGGGCAGGATTTGGTTGAGTGTACGGCTGGCGATAATCGGATAGTCGCCAACCGATGCTATATTGACCCGGCCTGCGATGAGTTCTTCCACAAGCTCCATCCCGTTTGGTGCGTTGACCCAGCTAACCTGGTACGCCATCGACGGGCGGATCCGGCGGAGCTCCTCTTCGAAGAGGCCCAGCTGCTTCATAACCAAAGGGCTCCACAGCAGCGCCGCGCCGCTTTGGTAACCGATTGTAATGACTTGAGGGGAAGATACGCTCTCTGAGACATGCTGCTTCCCGGCAATGGCATGAAGCTTGACCCAGGCTTGCAATTTATCGGGATCGATCCATATTTCTTTGCCGATCTTAATATGAGGCAGCTGTTTGTCTTTACGCCAGCGGTCGATTGTCGCGCGGCTGACGCCCAGGATATCCATGGCTTCCCGGAGGCTCAACAGATTAAAGCGTTCACTTTGCATGCCGGACCGCCCTTTCCCATTCACAATCCAATAAAACCGACTTTATTTATAGGAATTATAAGTTATATATAATAATAATCGATAGGAGCTTAAACTTCAATTGATAAATGGCTCCCGAGGGAGGTCATTTTCCTCATTGCTCCTCATTGTTCATCATGTATCCTCAAGCTATTGACAGTCCGGCGCACAAGGTGATAACTTCGATGTTAATAAAGCTCAGTAATTAACTAGGAATTATGAGTTTTAAATTATCCGGGATCATAAAGGGGCATGAGACAAATGAACAAGAAGAACAGCCATACAAGGCAAGGTGTGAAATGGATAGGGGCACTCATCTTATCTTTATTCCTGCTGGCCTTGACCGCTTGCGGCTCCAACAATAACGCAGGCAGCAGCGAAACCTCCGAGGGCGGGAAGGCGGGGGCCGACAAGGTCGTCCGCATCGGCTATCAGAAATATGCATCGGTTAATATCATGAAGGAGCGGGGCACTCTGGACGAGAAGCTGGGAGCTGTCGGCTACAAAGTCGAATGGACGGAATTCCCCGGCGGACCCCAGCTGCTGGAAGCGATTAATACCGGCAATATCGATGTGGGCCATACCGGGGAAGCGCCTCCTGTGTTTGCCCAGGCTGCGGGCACGCCTCTCGTCTATCTGGCTCATTCGCCGGCAAGTCCGAAAGCGGAGAGCATACTGGTGCCGGAGAATTCCCCCATCAAGACGGGCGCTGATCTGAAAGGCAAGAAAATCGCGCTCAACAAAGGCTCGAATGTGCATTACCTGCTCGTCAAATATCTGGAGAAGGAAGGCCTCTCCTACGATGATGTTGAAGTGGTATTCCTGCCTCCCGCCGATGCGAGGGCGGCATTCGAGAGCGGCAATGTAGACGCCTGGGTGATCTGGGAGCCTTTCTACTCAGCGGCGCAGCTTGCGACCAAAGCGCGTGTGCTCGCAGATGGCGAGGGCTTGGTCAAAAATTATGAGTTCTATCTGGCATCCCGCACCTTCGCGGAATCCAATAAAGAAGCCGTCGATACGATACTTGATCAAATAACGGAGACGGACAAATGGGCTGTCGACAATCTCCCTGAGGTTGCGAAGCTGTTATCCCCGGCGCTGGGCGTGGATGTGCCTTCCCTGGAGCAGGCCTTATCGCACCGTACCTTCGGGGTGGAGCTGATGACGGATGAGAACATTGCGGAACAGCAGGCTATCGCGGATGCTTTCCTCAAGCTGGAATTGATCCCGAGCGCCATTGATGTAAGCGAAGCGGTAATCAAGTAAGACGCTACTTCACATACCCTGCAAAGCGGATGGAGGAGAAAGATATGGAAGTATTCTGGTTTATCCCCCTTCACGGGGACGGCCGTTACCTGGGAACCTCGGAGGGTGCGCGTTCGGTTGATTACGATTATATCCGGCAAATCGCGCAGGCTGTGGACCGCCTTGGCTACCATGGCGTTCTGCTGCCTACCGGCAAAGCCTGTGAGGATTCCTGGATCGCCGCATCGTCGCTGTTCCCGGTGACCCGCAGATTGAAATTTCTGGTCGCGATCCGTCCGGGCCTGATGCAGCCGTCGGCAGCGGCAAGAATGGCCTCAACCTTTGACCGGCTGTCGGGCGGCCGGCTGCTGGTCAACGTGGTCACCGGAGGCGATCCCGTTGAATTGGCCGGGGACGGCATTTTCCTTTCCCATGATGAACGTTACGGTCTAACGGATGAATTTATGACAATCTGGCGAGGTCTGATGCAGGGGGATAAGGTAACCTATCAAGGCAAACATTTGCGCGCGGAGACGGGGGAAGTGTTATTCCCGGCGCTTCAGAAGCCGTATCCTCCCGTATATTTCGGGGGCTCCTCGCCTGCCGCGCAGCAAATCGCCACCGATCATGTCGATTGCTATTTGACCTGGGGCGAGCCGCCTTCCGAAGTAGCCGGCAAGATTGCTCAGGTCCGCAAGCTGGCGGAAGCCAAGGGCAGAAAGATCAAATTCGGCATCAGGCTTCATGTCATTGTGCGGGAGACCGAGGAGGAAGCATGGGCTGCGGCCGATCAGCTGATTCGCCATGTGGATGATGCAACCATAGCCGAGGCGCAGAAGGTGCTGGCGCGTTATGATTCGGTCGGGCAGCAAAGAATGGCCCAGCTGCATAAGGGAGACCGATCTTCCCTGGTGATTTCGCCGAATCTATGGGCGGGCATCGGACTTGTACGGGGAGGAGCGGGGACCGCGCTGGTCGGCGATCCGGCCACCGTTGCCGAGCGGATGAAGGAATACGCGGAGCTCGGCATTGAAACCTTCATTATGTCCGGTTATCCGCATCTGGAAGAGGCTTACCGGACGGCAGAGCTGCTGTTTCCGCTGCTGCCGCTCAGCGGGCACGCCGAAGACAACCAGACTGCGATTCCGGCCCAAGGCGAGCTTGTGGCGTATAACGTTCGCCCTGCCAAATCCGGCAGCAGGTCGTAACCTGGAGGGAGGAGCATCAGGATCATGTTGAATAAATTACTCCGCAGCCGCGTTACACCTGCTATTGTTCCTGTATTGATTGTTATCGTTTGGCAGCTTCTTGGCGAATTCGGGCTGATCTCCGTCCGGACGCTGCCGACTCCGCTAAAGGTGGCGGAAGCAGGCTGGACGCTCGCGAAGTCCGGCGATCTGCTGCAGTATATCGGCAGCAGCACCCGGCGGGCTTTTATCGGATTTATTATCGGGGGCGGAATCGGTTTCGTGCTGGGCATGCTCAACGGGCTGTCCTGGGCGGCGAACCGGCTGCTGGACAGCAGCATGCAGATGATCCGCAACGTGCCTCATCTGGCGCTCATTCCCCTTGTTATCCTGTGGTTCGGCATTGGCGAGACGGCCAAGATCTTCCTGGTCGTGCTGGGCGTATTCTTCCCGATCTATATGAATACCCTGCATGGCATCCGCTCGGTGGACCCCGGGCTGATTGAGATGGCCAAGGTCTACGGGCTGCGGGGTTTCGCGCTGTACCGGCATGTGATTCTGCCCGGCGCTATTTCCTCCATTCTGGTGGGAGTCCGTTATGCGCTGGGCTTCATGTGGCTCACGCTCATTGTTGCGGAGACGATTTCCGCCAACTCCGGGATCGGTTATATGGCGATGAACGCCAGAGAATTCATGCGGCTTGATATTGTCGTATTGGCGATTATTATCTACGCCCTCCTGGGGAAATTATCCGACACGGCGGCAAGGCTGCTCGAGCAGCAATTATTGAAGTGGCATCCGAATTATGCCAAGCGCTAAGGAAAGGAGTGGGGCTTGTGACGAACGGTAAAGAAACAGAATCCCGGCTCCTCGTGCGCGGCGCCTCCAAGACATTCGGCGAGAAGGAAGTGCTGCGGGGAGTCGATCTGGACATCCCGGCCGGGCAGTTCATCGCGATTGTCGGACGCAGCGGCTGCGGGAAGAGCACGCTGCTGCGTCTGATCGCGGGTCTGGAGCAGGCGACGCAGGGCGAGCTTTCCTTCGACGGAACGGAGATCGCGGGAATCCGCGAAGATACCAGGATGCTTTTCCAGGATGCCCGCCTGCTGCCGTGGAAGCGTGCCGTTGACAATGTCCGGGTCGGCGTCAAGTCGGGCGACAAGGAGAAGGCGCTGGAAGCGCTGGAGCAGGTGGGGCTGAAGGATCGCGCCAATGAGTGGCCCGGCGTGCTGTCGGGCGGCCAGCGCCAACGTGTGGCGTTAGCCAGAGCCCTGGTGGGTTCGCCCCGGCTGCTGCTTCTGGATGAGCCATTGGGAGCGCTTGATGCTCTTACGCGGATTGATATGCAGCAATTAATCGAGGAGCTGTGGGCGGAACAGCGGTTTACAGCCGTTCTCGTCACCCATGATGTCAGCGAAGCGGTTGCCATAGCGGACCGCGTCATTCTGATTGAGAATGGACGAATTGCGCTGGATGTTCTTATCACGCTTGACCGGCCGAGGGAGCGGGACAGCGGCTTCGCTCATTTTGAGAAGCTGATCCTGGACCGGATCCTGGAGCGCAGCGAGCTGGAGCTCAGGAAGAAGGAATCCTACTCCATCTGACCCTATATAAAAACTCCTGCCGAAGGCGCACATCGGCAGGAGCGCGGTTACCCGATCATTCAGGGAAACAGGGGATGTTATCGAAAGAGACGGATTGTTTGTTCTTCTCCGGGACGTTTGGTCCTATTAAACAGGCTGCAGCCTCACAAAAAACCTGCTTACAGCATCCAATCCGGGATTGGATGCTGCAGGCAGGTTTTTTTGTGGAGACGCCCGATTGGACGCTCGAACGCAGAGGCAGCAGCGCAGCGCTGTTATTTGAGATTAACGGCTCCGGCCAGCAGCTGATAGGATTTCAACCGTGCTTCATGATCATAAATTTGGGAGGCTACGATACACTCATCAGCGCCGGTTTCCTCCAGATAGGCGGGAAGCCGTTTCCGTATCGTGTCCTGGTCCCCGACAATGGCGTAGCTCAGCTGCTTCTGCACGAGTGCCCGCTCATGCTCATGCCAGAGATCCTCCATGCTGTCCACAGGGGGGCTTAAACGGGCCGTGCGCCCGCGGATGAGGTTAAGAAACTGCTGCTGCTGCGAGGTCGCAAGCCTGTCGGCTTCCTTGACCGTATCCGCGGCAACGACATTCAGGCCGATCATGACGTATGGCTTGTCCAGCGCTTCCGATGGCCGGAAATTGCTGCGGTACAGCTCAATGGCCGGAAGCAGATATTCCGGTGCAAAATGGCTGGCAAACGCAAATGGCAGACCAAGCTGGCCGGCCAGCTGCGCGCTGAAGCCGCTGGAGCCCAGAAGCCAGATCGGAATATCCAAGCCTTCACCGGGAACGGCCCGTACGGACATATTGGCCCCGGCTGGAGGCTTCAAATAAGCCTGCAGCTCGCTTAACAGCTCAGGGAAATCCTGTCCGCCGCTGCCCAGACCACGCCGCAGCGCGCGGGCTGCCGCCTGGTCGGAACCCGGCGCTCTGCCAAGACCCAGATCAATACGGCCCGGATACAGAGATTCCAGCGTCCCGAACTGCTCGGCAATGACCAGAGGGGCATGGTTGGGCAGCATGATGCCGCCGGAGCCCACGCGGATGGTCTTTGTTCCGCCGGCAACATGACCAATAATGACAGAGGTAGCGGAGCTTGCAATGCCCGGCATGTTGTGATGCTCGGCAAGCCAGTAGCGGTGGTATCCCCATTCTTCGGCATGGCGGGCCAGATCAAGGGTATTGCGGAAGGAATCTGCCGGTGTGTTGCCTGCGATGACCGGGGCCAGATCCAGTACGGATAACCGGATATTTATTTTTTGTTCACTCATTTGTTCATATCCTCCTCTAACGGTTTACTGCGGATTCGTCGAGCCGTTTCTTCCTGGACATAAGGACATATGGATCAGCTTGCCCATTGAAACAGTCAGTATGTGCATTTCATGGAAAAAGCCGTATCTATAATTATGAAACAATGCTTCCCTATTAACAAGTAGATCCCTTCTCGTGTTCTACTAACCTTTTGTATACTTATGAATGCCCAGCAAATCCCTGTATATTTTCGGCCAATCTACAAATCAACTTCAGATTGGAGGCGTATAATGGAGGCGGGGTGATTATTGGTGAGTGAACGCATATTGGTAATGGAAGACGACGAGGCGATCCGGCAGCTGCTTGAGCAGTTTCTGTCCTCGCAAGGATATAGCGTGACGTCGGCAGCCGATGGAATCGAAGGGCTGCAGCTGTGGAACAAAGACTCTTATGATCTGATTATATCGGATGTGATGATGCCAAGCCTCTCCGGTTATGATGTTGTCCGGATCCTTCGCCAGCAGTCCAACGTGCCGGTTATTTTGCTGACGGCGCTGAGCGAGGAGGAGCAGCAGATCGAAGGCTTCGACAGCGGAACCGACGATTATATGACGAAGCCGTTCTCCTATAAGCTGTTGATCAAAAGGGTCCAAGCCGTCCTGCGGCGGTCAAAGCCCGCCCAAACGGGCAGCTGGCTGGAATTTGAAGAGCTCAGGCTGGATACCGACTCGTACAACGCTTATGTCGACGGCGTCTCCGTGGGACTGACGACGAAGGAGTTTGAGATTTTACAAGCGCTTGTCGAGCAGGCCGGCAAGATCGTAACCCGCGAGCAGCTTTTGGACAAGCTATGGGGCTATGACTATTATGGGGATACCCGGATTATCGATACCCATTTGAAAAATATACGCAAAAAAACAAATATGCCCTATATCAAAACGGTGAAGGGAGTGGGATATAAAATTGAGCGCTAAATGGCTGAAGCATCGCTTATGGAATACGATCACGTTCAAAGTTTTCGGCTTAACCGTGGCCGTTCTCCTCCTTTTCTCCGTCTGCACCTACCTGGTTATTTACACCCTGCTGCCCCATACGTACACCACTTACAAGCAGAATCAAATCGACAGCGGCATCGACAGCTTCATCGACAAGAGCGCCACGCTCTCGAACGATGAGGCTGTTAAAGCGCTGACGAAACTGCAGGAGCAGACAAACGCCTTTATCATGATTAAGGGCGAATCCCAGCAGATGCTCTATCCCTACATCCAGACTGCTGTAGCCCAAATAACCAAACCGTCAACCTTAACGCCTGTCACATCCCAGTTTCTGAATTCGCAGACGCTTTCGGCTGGGGCGATCCCGATCAAGACGCTTTCAGCCAAGGCGCCTCAAACGGCCAGGACCTTGACGTATAATGGTGAAAAAGCGTATTTGACTGCCTATTTCACGCCGCAGCCGATCGATGAGGCATCCAAAGTGCTGGTGCTGCTGTCCCCTTACGTTGCGCTGTTCATCCTCATCGCCGCTGTTGGGGCTTCCTATTTTTATTCGGTTATCATCACAAGGCCCATCCGCAAAATTACGGTTTCCGCCAGCCGGATGGCCCAATTACAGCTGGATACGCGGATTCCCGTTCATTCTTCCGATGAAATCGGGGGGCTTGCCGCCAGCCTGAACTCCATGGCCGCCAATTTGCAGGAATCGATCAGCGAGCTGAAGACGAGCAACGAACAGCTTCAACAGGAAATGATACGCGAGCGGGAGGTGGAGGCGCGCAGAAGGGAATTGTTCTCCGCCGTTTCCCATGAATTGAAATCGCCGCTTACGATCATGAAGGGACAGCTGGAGGGTATGCTTTACAAAATCGGCATTTATGCGGATCGGGATGCCTATCTCGATAAAACGCTGCAGGTGGCGGAGGAAATGGAGACGCTGATCGCCGATATTTTGCGCGTTGCGAGATCGGATGACTGGGCGCTTTCAAAAAGCGACGAGAATGTATCCCTGCGCGGGATGGTTGATGGCCTGATGGCCAAATATAAGGAGCTGGGGCTGCAGCGCGGCGTTGCGCTGCATTCGTCGGTACATGAGGACAGCCGGATACGAACCGACGGGGGATTGCTGGAAAAAGCAATGAGCAATATCGTGCATAACGCCATCATTTATACGAATCCCGGAAACAAGGTCGTAGTAAGCGAGGCGGAGAAAACCGGCTGCCGCATGATCGAGATTGTCAACACGGGAGCGCATATCGATGAAATGCAGATTGGCCGCATATTCGAGCCCTTCTACAGGCTTGAGCAGTCCCGGAGCCGGAATACGGGCGGAAGCGGATTGGGCCTCTATATTACCAAACGGATCTTACAGCAGTTAGGGATCGATATTCAGGTCAGAAACACGGATGAAGGCGTCGTTTTCTCCCTTATTTTCCTGCAAAACGCATCCAAAGCACATCCGGGCTCCATCCAGACTCCAGATAAGCGGGCTAAACTGATAGATGTAAGACACATTCTATCTTAAAGGAGTTTGGTTCAAATGAAAAAGAAACTTGCTGTACTGGGAGTCGGATTGGCTCTCTCCGTTGTCACGGCTCAGGCCGCATTCGCATCTCCGTCCACCGGGAAGGAAAGCTCTGCAAGCACAAGTACGGTCACAGCGGCTGCAACCCATTTCGATCCGGAGGCTTTCAAGGAGCTGCTGAAATCGGCAGAGAAGGGGACGTACACCATCGTTGACGGAAAAACGATCATCCCTGCTAGCTCCGGCGATGCGACCTTAACAGCAGTTCCGCTCGACCCCGAAGCCGTTCAGAAATTGCTGGCATCGGCCAAGAAGGGTAAATTGACAGTCGTTGAAGGCGTTGACGTCAAGAATCTTGTAGCTGCAAAAGGGATAACCAATGGGACGCTGTCATTTCCCGAAGGAGCAGTCAAGGTGACGGGCACTCCTATCGATCCGGCGACTGTCAAGAAGCTGCTGCAAGCGAATGGAAAAGCGGTGGAAACGTTGACTGCAGGGGCAACTCAAGGAACGCTGACGATCTCTTCAAAAAAATTATCGCCGGAATTGATCGCCCAGATGAAAGAACTGCAGCTCAAAACCTCGAAGGCTGAGAGTACACAATCAACTCCTGCTGAAACTGAATAACGGAAGAACAGTTCCAAGTAAAGCAACCGGGCAGTACCGCCGGTTGCTTTTTTTTGCGCTAATAAGAATGTCTGTCTTTCCCCATACTTTTCATACATTTCCGGGGGGAGAAACTGAAACTAACTGCGGCGCCAAAGGACGGCGAAAGCCATTCTTCTTGTAGAGGGATGGACGGACATAGACAGGCTGCATGCCAGAAACGGCCTTCATTATCCAGCATTTGCGCCGTTCATACAAGATTCGACCCCATCGTGAGAGAATTTTAACTTGGCGATTAGGACCATAGCGGGTTGTGCGAACATCACCTTGTATGGCAAAGTAATACTATCAGTATTTTTTACCATGTTCTATAAATAGGAGGTAGTTTCTTATGAAATTCCATTTCTTTGTGGGTAACGATAACGGGAACAGCGAGCATGATCTGATCATTGACGGCAAATTGATTCAACAGCCGAATGTGAATTGTACGGTGGACGAGCTTCCATGGAGCGAGGAGCAGACGCCGGAGAGCTTCATCAAGAATCTGCAGGAGCAGCTGGTTGTCACCATTGATTCCCCGGCCGCCCGTCCTGGCATGTACTATGTCGGCAAATTCGCACTGGAGAGCGGGGAGATTCTGGATAATCTGCAAATCGGGATCGACCTCAAAAGCGACATGGATCTGCCGATCATCAACACGCTCGCGCAAATTGCGGCTCTGGCGGTGCAGAAGGCGTATGAGGATGAGAAGAAGATACCTGCGAATATTGAGGTAGAGGCGGATATGGCAACCGCGCTTCCGGTCACGCAGCATACGGACGAGACTTCGTTGAAATTCGAGAAGCGCTTCACGACCGGCTCCCACAATGTCACGGTGCATCTGGGGATGCAGCGGATCGGCGTGAAAATCGTATTCCCTTTCACCAAGGTCGTTCCGGAGGCGACGCCTGTCATCTTCGCCCTGCAGAAGGATGCCGAGGGCAACTGGCGGGAAGGCGAGATTTTCCAATCGTTCATCGAGACCTACGATATCGAGAAGAAGTTTAACGGCAGTTATTTCAAAGACAAGCGGATCCTCCATGTCGATATCGGCGACGGCTCGACGGAATATCCCATCACCGAAGGCAATAAATTTCTCCGCCAATTTGTTTACGGCAGCCATCACGGAGCGGGTTATGCGATTGAAGAGGCGCTTGACGAGTTCAACCGGCTGATCCATCTGACCGACAGCCCCCGGCAGTTTTTCAGCGACGTGCTGAAGAATCCGAAGCATAAATTCCATGCGCGCGCCATCAAGACGCTCAAGAGGCCGCTGGAGAGCCAGGTCAAGCAGATTGTTCAGAATGTCAAACGGCAGCTGACCAAGACGCGGAATGAGATCGATCTGATCTGCGTGTATGGAGGCGGCAGTATTCTGATGCGCTCGATGCTCCATCCGCTGCTGGAAGAACTGTGCACGGAACGGGAAATGAAGCTGCTGTATATTCCTGCCGACTATGCGGTCCAGATGAACGCGCTGGGACTGGACGCATTTGTACGCGGGAAAATTTACGAAGCGCTCAAGAACAAAGCGGTGCAGCCGGTTTAATGAGGGGCACCCCGCTTAAAGAATAATCCAAGGACACGAAGAAGGTGGATCATCCCGTGAAAAAAACGAAACTGCCCGGCGACAATATCAGCTTAAAAACAAAAAAATCGGAGGATCCTGCGGTCATGCAGTGGATTAACGCACAGACCAATTTGATGGACTCTCTCCGTTATTTAATCGAGAACGAGATAAACCAGAGCGGTGTCCGTAATCTTCAGGCCTATATTCCAACCGAACGCAGCACCTTGAATTCCTCCGGATCAGCGCAGCTGCAGACTCTGAACAATGGCGCATTGAGTGCCAACCGCGAATTGGCGGCAGGCTCTGTGAGTCCGGAGGACAGCGCTGCGGCGGCAGCGCCGGAGCAGCCGGATTCCCCGAATACTGTCGAAGATGAGTTCGACGATGAGGATATAGAGGCGTGGACGTAGGAGAGCAATTATCGCGAAAAAGAAATTCTGGGAAATGTAAAGCGGTATAAAATATTATTAAGAAATACTTAGTGATACCGTAAAATACCTATCTGGCAATGCGAAATCCCATATTTCGGCAGATATAAACAAGAAAATTCAAGTTTCCATAGGGCGGTTTACTGAGCATTCTTTAAATGGTCATAAATTTCGGGCCGATTTATAATATTTAGTATTACCTAGTGGTATCCGGTGATTCTAAGAAACGCTTGACAGTACTTTCCGCCTCTTGAATATCATCATTCAGACTGATCAATAAAAAAGCATAATTTGACGCAGGGTCCGGACGGTTGTCCGGACTTTTTTTGACATGATTTTATAATTTTTCACGGCATCAGAGGTCGTCGGAAATCCCCTGCCTGTGGATAAGATGTGCATAAGATTGGGGGTAAGTGTTTTGCGAATATTCGCGTCGGATTGTATAGGTTTGCGTAGGTTGGGGTTCAAAATGAACTATACGTCATATTCCCTCACACATAACTAACGGTTTATGGATAGGGAAAAGGTTTGGCCGCTCTTCAGGCAAGCATCCAGGTTGGAAAGGAGAGGGTCCGGTGATTTCATTTCGCGAGGTTGAAAAGTACTACGGCGATTTCCATGTGCTGAATGACATCAATCTTCAGATTGAACAAGGTGAAGTGGTGGTCGTGGTTGGACCATCCGGTTCAGGCAAGAGCACGCTGCTTCGATGCATCAATCGTCTGGAAACGCTTAAAAGCGGGGAGTTGATCGTGAATGATTTCCCCGTACATGACAAGAAAACGGACATCAACAAGCTGCGGCGCAATATCGGCATGGTTTTTCAGCATTTCAATTTATATCCCCATAAGAAAGTGATCGACAATATTACATTGGCTCCGATGAAGGTGCTGGGGCTCTCCAGACAGGAGGCCGAGAAAACCGCCATGTATTATCTGGAGAAAGTAGGCATTCAGGAAAAGGCGCAGCAGTATCCCTCTCAGCTGTCGGGCGGACAGCAGCAGCGCGTGGCGATTGCCCGGGGGCTTGCGATGAAGCCCGGAATAATGCTGTTCGATGAGCCGACATCGGCGCTCGATCCCGAGATGGTCGGCGAGGTGCTGGATGTTATGAAGGCATTGGCGGACGAGGGGATGACCATGGTGATCGTCACCCATGAGATGGGCTTTGCCCGGGAGGTGGCGGACCGGATCGTATTTATGGATAAGGGTCAGATCATTGAAGTGGCGGAGCCCGAGGAATTCTTCACCCAGCCTCGCGAGGAGCGAGCCCGCTTGTTTCTCAACCGGGTGCTGCGCCACTAGAACAAAAACAAGTAAAAGGAGAGGGTATAAATGAAAGCAAAAACTTGGATGATGACTGGCCTGATGCTGATGCTGGTTTCCGTATTGGTTCTGTCGGGCTGCGGCAATGACAAAGGGAGCAATAATGGCGGCAATGCGGCCAGCGGCGAGAATGCGAATACAAGCGGTGCCGGCAGCGAGGCTCCGGCTGCAGGCTCAGCCATGCTGGATGAAATCAAAAGCAGGGGCAAGCTGGTAGTGGGCGTTAAATTTGATACGAAGCTGTTCGGCCTGAAGAATCCGATGAACGACGAGGTAGAAGGCTTTGATGTGGATATCGCCAAAGCGCTGGCCAAAATCATTCTCGGGGACGAAACCAAGATTGAGCTCAAGGAAGTAACCTCCAAAACCCGCATGCCGATGCTCAACAACGGCGAAATCGATATGATCATCGCGACGATGACCATTACGGAGGAACGGAAGAAGGAAGTCGACTTCTCGGACATCTATTTTAAAGCGGGACAGTCGCTTCTGGTCAAGAAGGGAAGTCCGATCAAGAGCCTTGATGATGTGACCAAGGATACGAAGGTTCTGGCCGTGAAGGGTTCGACTTCTGTCGACAACATCAAGGAAAAGGCGCCTGACGCTACCGTGCTGGAGTTTGAAAACTATCAGGATGCCTTCAGCGCGCTCAAGGCGGGACAAGGCGATACGCTGACGACCGATAACGCGATCCTGTACGGCATGGTTGCCCAGGACGGCAATTATGAGGTGGTAGGGGAGCCCTTTACGGATGAGCCCTATGGCATCGCGATCAAAAAGGGTGAAACGGCCCTTGTCGATGCGGTCAACGAAGGGCTGAAAACACTGAAGTCAAATGGCGAATATGACAAAATCTATGAACAATGGATCGGGGAAGCGCCCGCGGCGGAATAAAGCAAACGAAACGATTGAGATAGGGCGGCTTTAATGCCGCCCTTCTTCTCATTCAGATCATCATGGCAAGGAGGATGCATATGCCGGACTTCTCAATCCTTACCGATAATTTCGATATCTATCTGGAAGGCTTCCTCAATACGATTTATTCCAGCGTTATTGCCCTGATCGGAAGCTTTGTACTGGGAACGGTGATCGCGATCTTCCGGATTTCCTCTGTAAAGCCGCTGCGATGGCTGGGATCGGTCTATGTGGAATTTATCCGCAACATCCCGCTGCTGCTGGTTGTTTTTGTTTTTTTCTACGGACTGCCTTCACTCGGCGTTACGCTGAACGGGTTTGTCTGCGGAACCGTTGGTCTCACCGTGTACACAGCTTCCTTCATCGCCGAGGTAATCCGGGCAGGCATCCGCTCTGTCCCCAGAGGCCAGACGGAAGCGGCGCAGGCTACTGGGCTTACCTATGTGCAGGCGATGAGGTATATCGTGCTGCCGCAGGCCGTGAAGATTGTTATACCGCCGCTGAGCAACCAGTTCATCAATCTGGTGAAAAATTCGTCGGTGCTTAGTGTTTTTGCGGGACTTGACCTGATGTATTTTGCAGATTCGGTGGCGAGCAGCACGCTGGCTACCTTCGATACCTATATATTTGTCGCGCTCTTCTACCTGGCGCTGACGCTTCCTCTGAGCTATATGGCACTTCATTTCGAACGCAAATGGGCCCGCAGCGGCTAGAAGGAGGGGGAACAGATGGATTTTGCCAATGCTTTCTCCACAGAGAACCTTATGTTCATCCTGGAAGGCTTCTATGTGACGCTGAAGGTCGCTTTTATCTCTATTGTATTAAGCTTTGTGCTGGGTTGTATTGTCGGCACGATTCGCTATACCAAAATGCCGGTTGTTTCGCCCATTCTCGGCATCATCGTCGAAATTCTCCGCAATCTGCCGCTCCTGCTCATTATTTTCTTCACACGCTTTGCCCTGCCGGATGTCGGCATCAAGCTGGGGGTTGTGAATGCGGCCATTGTGGCACTGACCTTGTTCGAAGGGGCGATGATTTCGGAGATTGTCCGAAGCGGCCTCAGTTCCATCGATAAAGGACAGATCGAAGCGGCCCGTTCTTCGGGGCTCAGCTATGTTCGCACCCTGTGGCATATTATTCTGCCGCAAGGCCTGCGGCGCATGGTGCCGCCGCTTGTCAGCCAGTTTATTTCCCTGCTGAAGGATACGTCCCTGGCCGTCATCATTTCACTGCCGGAGCTGATGAACCATTCCAAGATCGTCATCGGCCAAAGCTATGATTATGTCTTTCCGGTGCTGCTGGTTGCCGCAATCCTGTATTTTACGGTAAACTATGCCCTATCACTGCTGTCCAGAAGATTCGAATCCAGGTTATTGTGACGAGAATCAGACGCGAGCCTGCCGTCATCCAGCCGTTGCTTCCCCGCTGCTGATTGGGCTGGCGAATCCTGGTCTAAGTAGAATAGGGGGAAACGGTTTGCCGGAACGAAAACGCCACTACGCCGAATGGGCGCAGATGCTTCTGGTTGCCATTGTGACCGCGGTTGCCGGAGAGTTCAAGATAACGCCTTTCAGCGGAGAGGTATTCCGGATTGGCCTCGGAAGCAGCGCCTTTCTGCTGTGCCTGCTGTTGATGAGGCAGCTGCCTTATGTGTACACAGGGATTGCAACCGGTATTATGGTGCTTCTCTTCCGTACCCTGAAGGACGCGGTGAACCTCTTAGATTTGTTTTCATTTGAAGCAAGCTTGCATACCCACTTCTCAGCGGCGATCTATTATATGATATTTGCAGTGGGGATGAGCCGGATCAAGCCCAAATTATCCGAGTTTCATCCGCTGCTGCTCGGCGGCTTTATTACCCTGATTGAATTTACGTCGAATGAGCTGGAGCTTCTTATCCGGAGCATCATGTTCGGTTATCGGTACCTGTATTCCTCGCAGTGGCTGCTGCTTGGAGCCACAGCCGTGCTGCGCAGCTACTTTATCGTAGGGCTGTACAGCAGCATTACGATCAGCCAGATGAGGGTGGTTCATAACGAGCAGCAAAAAAGAATGGAGCAGATGCTTAATATCGGCTCTGGCCTGTACGGCGAAGTCTTTTATTTGCGGAAATCAATGGACACGCTTGAGCAGATTACGGCCAAGAGCCACAATTTATACGGCAAGCTGAGCGAATCCGGAGAAAAAGCGAACAGCCGCTCGATGCTGGAAATTACGCAGCAGATCCATGAGGTGAAGAAGGATTCCCAGCGCATACTGGCCGGTCTGCTGAAGCTGTTTGACCGGAAAACGACGACAGAGATGTCCCTCTCGGAAATCGTTGATTTTGTGTTCCGCTCGAATCACGGCTACGGCCAGATGCTCCGGAAGGAAATCCGGATGGAGCGTGAGATCAGAACCGACTATGTCACCGATCATTATATTCTGCTGCTGACGGTGCTGAATAATCTCGTATCCAATTCGGTAGAGGCGATTGATAAGGACGGCCGGGTTCGCATACGAATAGATGAGCAGGGAGCGGAGACGGTGATTGCGGTCTCGGATACGGGGTCGGGCATTGCGGAGCAGAACAGGGAAATTATTTTCGAACCGGGTTTCACGACAAAATTCAATCAGGCGGGTTATGCAGCGACAGGCATCGGCCTGTCCCATGTCCGGGATATCGTGCATGCATTTGGCGGGAAGCTGCGCCTGCAGCCATCGGAGCAGGCAGATGACACCACTTTTGTTTTGGTCTTTTCGACTGATTCATTGAAAAAAGGAGTGTGAGGAACCAGGATGCTCTCATTTGGCATTGTCGATGATGATTCCGCGAGCCGGTTAATGCTGCAGTTCATTATTGAAAAAAGCGGACTGGGCGAGGTTGTGATATCGGCCGGGAATGGGACCACTGGCGAGAAAGGCATCCTGATCGCGAAGCCGGATGTTGTGCTGATCGATCTGTTGATGCCGGATCAGGACGGTATTGAAACCATTTACCACTTGAAGCAGCATGGCTTCGGAGGCAAATACGTGATGATTTCGCAGATCGAAAATAAAGAAATGATCGGCAAGGCCTATCAGGCGGGCATTGAATTTTATATTCAGAAGCCCATTAACCGGGTGGAAGTGGAGGCCGTGCTGTCCCGTGTTCATGAGCAGTGGAAGATCGGCTGTTATCTGGGCGAAATCAAGGCGTCCCTGTCGAAATTGAACAGCCTGAGTCCAGAGCTGGGCAGCAGCCCGAAGAAACGGACGGCCCGTGAAATTATCCAATCGATCCTGATGGACCTGGGTATTATCGGCGAGGGCGGCAGCCGGGATATCGTTGAAATTATGGAGCATTTGGTCCATCGTCAGCACCCGGAGACGCTCCCCCCTCTGAAGGAGCTGTACGAAGTCGCAGCCCAGGCGAATAAAGGCTTTGACAGCGATACGGAGAAAGAAGGCAAAGCCGTGGAGCAGCGGATCCGGCGTACGGTCATGGGGGCTTTGACCAATCTTGCCAGCATTGGGCTGACCGACTACAGCAATCCCAAATTCGAGCATTACGCACCGCTGTATTTTGACTTTCAGGACGTGCGCCTGAAGATGAAGGAAATGGATGAGAATCTAAAAACCGACAAAGGAAAGGTGAACATCAAAAAGTTTATGCAAGTCCTGTATATGGAGGTGTTGGATCGTGTAAGGGATGAGCAGCAGCAAATGTAATAATACGATGAAAAATTTGGCTGGCCCTGCTTCGTCTGCGTCCTAAAGCAAAACCAAGCTGCAACATCCGGTTGGTTGTGTGCGTTATAAGGGTAAACAAACACAACAAGCTGCCGGATGAGGAGAATGAATATGAAGAAACTAGTAATAACTTCAGCGCTCTCAGTCGCCCTGATTATGCCTGCGGCTGGTCAGGCCTTTGCTGCGAGCCCTTTCACGGATATCGACAACAGCACGGCCAAGACTCAAATTGAAGCCCTGCAGGATAAAGGGATGGTCAACGGTATATCGTCGACCGAATTCCGCCCAGCCGCCGAGCTGACTGCGGCACAAGGAATCGCCATGGTTGTCAAAGGCATGCAGCTGAGCTTGGCGGCAATCGACTTCAATAAGGCGCCAACGGCAGAAGGCTACTACACTACGGTCGCCAGCGACGCCTGGTATGCGGACAACTTCGTAGTCGCACGCGCCAACCAGCTCGATATTCCAGGGGATATCGACCCCAGGGCCCCGATGACCAAGGAAGCCTTCGTTCATTATCTCGTGCAGGGTCTGGAGAAAACCGGGCAGTATCCAACGGTCAAAATGTTTATCCCGATCGAAGATGAGAAGGATATTACGGTTGACTTCCAGGGCACAATTCAGCGCGCATTGCTCTACAAGCTGACAGCGCTGGATGATAAAGGCGAGTTCCATCCGCAGGCACTGATCACACGCGAGGAAGCGGCGGTTATGCTGTTCAATGCCGCTGAATTTGTGGAGAGCCACAAGGACATGGATAACGGAGCAGGCGCCGGCAGTGTTGAAGGTACGGATGGCGTTGACGGAGCAGGCGCGACAGACGGTTCCCAGCCAGCGGACGATTCCGATGCGGCGGGTGGAACTGACGGAGCCGCAGGGACGGATGCGGCGAACGGCACCGATGCGGGCGCAGGTGGGACGGAAGGCTAAGCCTAGCAGCTGCAAATAGCTGGCGGAGTTAGAAGTAGCTGCTTCCATATGCACAATCATTTTTTCAACAGCTTTCTTACAAAAAAGGATAGAGCGATCAGATTAACATCTGATTCTCTATCCTTTTTGTTTTAGGCGTCAATTTGGAATCTTCCCGCAAGCTCCTTCTTATCTGAAGCGTCGGAAGAAGGCCTGAATGTCGGGAGCCAGAAGATCCGGCGCATCCATGGCGGCAAAATGGGTGCCGCGGTCGAATTCCGACCAGTGCGCAATGTTGGTATTGTCGCGCTCCGCGAAGCGCCGGATGGATTTGAAGTCATGGGCGCAGACAGCCAAGCCGGTCACAGCCGTATTCGGCCCTTCCCCGCCCTGCTGATTATGCGCATTCTCGTAATACAGGCGGGCGGAGGACTCGGCTGTATTGGTCAGCCAATAGATCATAACATTCGTCAACAAAGCGTCGCGGTCAATGAAATCGATGTGGTCGCCGAAGCCATTGAACAGCTCGGCAATCCAGGCGAGCTGACCCACTGGTGAATCCGCTTGCCCATAGGCAAGCGTCTGCGGGCGGGTCGACTGAATGGCGTTGAAGCCTGCCCGCTCATGGAAATTGGCCAGAAATTGCAGGCGCTTCTGATCGTCCTCGGTCAGCCCGGCCATCTCTGCCGGATCGCCGGAAGGGAAGGACAACAGCTGCAGCACATGGATGCCGAGAAGACCATCCGGCTTCTGGATACCCAGCTCGCGGGATACAAGCGAGCCCAGGTCGCTGCCATGAGAACCGTATTGCTCATAGCCCAGACGTTTCATGAGTTCTGCCCAGGCTCTGGCGATACGGGAGATGTTCCAGCCCGGTTCAAGGTCAGAACCGGAGAAGCCGAAGCCGGGCACGGAGGGAATCACGAGATGGAAGGCATCCGCCGGATTGCCGCCGTGGGCCCGGGGATTGGCAAGCGGTCCGATCAGGTCGAGGAACTCGACAATAGAGCTCGGCCAGCCATGCGTGAGCAAGAGCGGAATCGCGTCAGGCTCAGGCGAACGGACATGCATGAAATGGATACGGGCGCCGTCGATTGTCGTCGTGAATTGGGGGAATTCATTCAGACGCGCTTCGTGCTTGCGCCAGTCGTACTTATTCTGCCAGTACTCTGCCAGCTCTTTCACATACGCGAGCGACACGCCGTATTTCCAGCCTGCTCCCGGCAGCGCATCAGGCCAGCGGGTATGGGACAAGCGGTACTGCAGGTCATCAAGGTCAGCCTGCGGAATAGCGATCTGGAAAGGACGGATTTCAGTGTCTGCGGATTGTGATGTTGGTTGAGTCATTGTCATTGGTAGTGCCTCCTCGGGTTTGGTTTAACTTGTTCGTTGCTATATTTCTATCTTAAGCCATGCACCCTGACAGCTGTATGTCAGGGTGCAGAGGGGCTGAAAAACAACTCGACGCCATTATTAGTTGAACATTTGATGAACATTCCCAAAATAGCGGGCTTGGCAGAGGGAAGAAGGCTTGCGCCCGGACTTGGCAGCCCTATATAATAATCATAAATTCAAAAGTAAACGGGTGTTTATTTATGCAGGTCCTCAAGGATGAAATGAAAAAGAATATTCTGCGCTCTGCCCTGCTGGAATTCAAGCAGCATGGCTACAGGGACGCTTCCATGCGTCAAATCGCGCATACAGCAGGCATTACGCCAGGAAATATTTATCGGTATTTTGCCAGCAAGGAAGCGATTCTTCATGAGCTCATCCAGCCCACCTACGAGAGATTCGTCGGATATGTACTGGAGATCAGGCGGGATATGGACAATACCCATACCAAGGAAGCGGACAGTTCCATGATTTATCTGCACAAGATACAGGGAACAATCGTGAAGCTGTTCAACCAGTCGAGTCCCGAGCTGTCCATTCTGCTGAACAGGAGCGAAGGCTCCAAGTATGAGAATGTGAAGCAGGAGCTGACGACGGTCATTTTCTCGATTCTGGAAAAGGCCTTTCACACGTTCCAGAACAGCGGAAGCGCACGGCGTCAGGAGGAAGAGAATCAGGCAGCGCGGATGATAGCGGCGACCATTGTGGAGGGCATGTGCATTATTTTGCGGGATTATGAGGATGGGGATACGATTGAACGGCTGGTGGATGAGCTGATCCGCATCTACTTCGCGGGTATCGGCGACAAAATAAACAGAAGCTAGGATCTAAATTTTTTTTGCTTCAATAATGAACGGCTGTTTACTATGGGTATTCGGGAGGAATTGCTGCATATGCAAAAAATCATCAAATGGCGCTGGATTCTATTAATAGTTTGGCTCGCGGCCACTGTGCTGCTGACGGTATTTCAACCGGATGTAAATGCAATTTTGCAGGAAAGAGGGCAGGATCCGCTTGCGGATAACAGTCCCTCCAAGATGGCGGCTTCGATTCTGAAGGATATGACGGGTGCGACGGGCACGAGCAATATTATCGTTTTTCATAACGAGAATAAACTATCCGACGAGGATATGAAGGGCATTGAGGCGGGTATTGCGAACCTGAAGGCCCACCAGAAGGAGCTTGGATTCGATGAGCTGCTGGACCCCTTCTCGCTCCCGGAGGCGAAGTCATCGCTGATCTCCGGGGACGGGACGACGCTGATGGCCAGCTTCAGCCTGAACAAGGACGGCCGCGGGGTGGATTTGATCCAGGAGCAGTTCGATGCGGTGCTGAAGGACGTGAAGGTCCCGTATTATTTGAGCGGGGAGGACTTTATCCAGAACGATTATATTAAAGCCTCTACATCCGGAGTGGAGAAAAGCGCCATTCTGACGGTTATTTTCATTCTGGCCGTTCTCATTATTATGTTTCGCTCCATTATTATTCCGTTTGTATCGCTGGCGGCGGTCGGTTTCTCCTATCTATGCTCCATGGGGATCGCCGCACAGGTCATTGATAAGTTGAATTTCCCCGTGACGAGCGTCACGCAGATGCTGCTTGTGCTCATTCTGTTCGGTATCGGAACGGATTACAATATTCTGCTGTTCAACCGGTTCAAGGAAGAGTTATCGCATGGCCGGACCATTGACGATGCCATTATCCACACGTACCGGACAGCAGGCAAAACGATTTTGTACAGCATTCTGACGGTGTTCATCGCTTTCGCGGCGCTGAGCTTCTCGAATTTTGGCATTTACAAGTCTGCGAATGTGGTCGCCATCGGCACGGTCATCCTGCTGCTGGAAATTGTCACGCTGACTCCATTCCTGATGAAGACGCTGGGCACCAAATTGTTCTGGCCGTCGAAGAACGTGGCCGCAGGCCACAAGGAAAGCAAGTTCTGGGCGGGTCTTACGGCTATCTCCGTCAAGCACCCGATTGTGGTCACTGCTGTTATTCTCATCGCGATGATCCCGGCGGTGATGTTCAGCTCGCAGAAGCTGTCCTTTGACCAGCTGGGTGAGCTTGGAGACGGCTATCCGTCGACCAAGGGCTTCAGCATTGTAGCCGAGCATTTCAGCAGAGGGCAGGCGCTGCCGACAACGGTCGTGATTAAGGACGACAATGCGCTGAATACGAACGAATCGCTTGGCGTCATTGACAAGCTGACCGACAGGCTCAAGGGCATCGAGGGGATCAAGCAGGTGTCCAGCATTACGCAGCCGCAGGGCGAGGCGGTCGATGATTTCTATATCAGCACCCAGACGGAAAGCGTGACAGAGGGTATTGCGGCGTCCAAGGATGGTGTCGATCAGATCCAGGGCGGCCTGCAGCAAATGAATGACGGGCTGCAGAGTCCCGATTTTGCCAACGTCCAGCAGTTGGTATCGGGTACCGGGGAAGTGCAGCAGGGTTACACGCAAATTACCGATGCGCTGAGCCAGGTATCCTCCGGCATCAGCCAGGGCGCGGATGGGGCGGGGGATCTCAAGAACGGGATTACCTCCTTGAAGGCCGGGCTGAAGACCGTCGCAGCGAACACCTCCAAGCTGTCCGGGGGGATGTCAGCACTGCAAACCGGTTATGCTTCTCTGGCAGACGGGTACAAGAAGCTGGAAGGACAGCTTCCCGGCATCCAGCAGGGACTTGGCGGAATGAACGGGCTGATCGGCAGCCTTGGAACCAAATACAGCGAGCTGAGCGGAGATCAGGATTATATTACGCTGAAGAAGACGGGAACCGATCTGGAGACAGGCATCGCCCAGCTTAGCGGCGGTCTTCAGGAGCTGAATAGAAATGTAGTGAAATTGAACACCTCCTTTGCCCAATCGGCGGGCGGGCTGAAGCAGATTGCTTCTGCGCATTCGCAGATGGTGACGGGGCTGTCGGCTCTGGAGAGCGGCGCGGGCAAGCTGACAACGGGTCTCCAGGCAGGCAGCTCGGGAAGCAAGGAAATCGCCGCTAATATGAAGAAGCTGAACGCGGCTCTCGCAAGCATCAAGGACGGTCAGCAGCAGCTCAATACGGGATTGTCCCAGCTCTCAGGGGGCATGACGCAGCTGAAGGACGGCCTCGGCCAAAGCGGCAGCGGTCTTGGCGATATCTCGGACGGCCTCGGCAAGACGGGCGAATTCCTGACGCAGCTGAAGTCGTCCAGGACATTCTTCATTCCGCGCGAGGCGCTGGAGAGCGCGGATTTCAATAAAGCGGTGGACAGCTTTATGTCCAAGGACCGTAAAACAACCAAGCTCATTGTCGTGCTGGACAATGATCCTTATTCTCCGGCAGCCATGGACACCATCGAGCAGATCAACAAGGAGCTGGCCGGGAGCCTGAGCGGAACGGCGCTTGCCGATGCCGAGTACGGGGCTGCCGGACCGAGCTCGACCACTTATGATACGAATAAGGTGCAGATCGAGAGCTTTAACGGCACAGCCATCATCGTCATCATCGGGGTGTTCCTCGTGCTGCTGCTGGTTATCCGCGCGATTCTGCCAACCATTTATATTATTTTGTCTCTGGTCGCTTCCTATTATGTTGCGATGACGGCCACCAATATTGTGACGCATTATATCATTGGCGCCGATGGCGTATCTTCCTTCGTCCCTTTCTTCTCCTTCATCATCATCATTGCGGTAGGTGTGGATTATAGCATCTTCCTGATGATGCGCTACAAGGAGGAGGGCGTGATGGAGCCAAGAGCGGCTATCGTGCAGGCAGCCAAGCATATTGGCGGAGTTATCATTTCGGCCATGGTGATTCTCGGCGGAACCTTCGCAACGCTCATTCCATCGGGGCTTGTCCTGCTGGTGGAGCTGGCCAGCGCCGTCATTGTCGGTCTGATCGTGCTCTGTTATATATTTCTCCCTATGCTTCTGCCCGCGTTGCTTGTCCTTCCGGATGCCAAAAGCAGGAAAAAGGCCGCAAGCGAAGCCAGTCCGCTGCATGCCGTAAGAGCGAAAACTGGAAATGGGTAGTATTGTCCCCTGCCCCCAGTTAGTGCTACAATAAGCAGCAACAGCATAAAAATCCACAGGATGTGTTGCTAAAACACGGCAGCTGTGGGAGAGGTTCTAGCAACACCCTCTATAAAAAACTAAGGAAACGGTACCTCCTTAGGTGCCGTTTTTTTATGCCGAAAATATTGATTCCCATCATATGCGATTCGAAGGAAGAAGCTGTATCGCTGGAAAAGACCGGCCGGGAAAGGAGTAGATGCGGTACTTAGCATCTCTATAAGCTTTTGCTCGGTAATGGCAGAATAGGAGAGGAAGATGATAATGAATGAGCAGAAAGCAGTTGTTGTTTTCAGCGGCGGGCAGGACAGCACGACCTGTCTGTATGACGCCATGAGGCGTTTCCGCGAGGTGGAGGTCGTGACCTTCAATTATGGGCAGCGCCACAAGCTTGAACTGGAAAGCGCAGCGCGTATTGCGTCTGATCTGGGCATCCGCCAGCATGTGCTGGACATGTCCTTGATCAATCAGCTGGCGCCGAATGCGCTGACAAGAGATGATATTGCCATTGACCAGAAGGAAGGAGAGCTTCCTTCGACCTTTGTGGACGGAAGGAATTTGCTGTTCCTGTCCTTCGCCGCGGTACTGGCCAAGCAGCAGGGTGCGCGCCATATTATAACCGGCGTCAGCCAGTCCGATTTCAGCGGTTATCCGGATTGCAGGGATGTGTTCATCAAATCGCTGAATGTGACCTTGAATCTCTCCATGAATTACGAATTCGTCATTGAAACGCCGCTCATGTGGCTGACCAAAGCGCAGACATGGCAGCTTGCGGATGACCTGGGCGTATTCGGGCAGGTGCGGAATCATACGTTAACCTGCTATAACGGCATCATCGCGGACGGCTGCGGAGAATGTCCGGCGTGCCTGCTGCGCGCCAATGGACTGCGGGAATATGAAGCGGCCAAAAGCGAGGGACGGCGCTTATGATTCAACAAATCTATCCGTCCACCCCGCATCCCTATCAGTACGAGCTTAACAAGGATATGCAGTTCGCCGCCGCCCATTATGTTCCGGGTCCGGGCGCAGGGCACTGCGGCAATATGCATGGCCATACGTATTTCGCCAATGTGACAATTGCCGGGAATGAGCTGGACGAGAACGGGTTTCTCGTCAACTTCTCGGATATCAAGAAGCTGATCCATGACCGTTTCGATCATTCTCTGCTCAATGAGCACACCGCGTTATTCAGCGATAAGGACCCAGACCGGTATCCGACTACGGAGATCGTCGCCCGTACGATGTTTGAGCTTATTCAGGAATTTCTGGACCGTATGCCGGCGAAGCCGCGCTGCGTGCAGATTTTTTTGCGGGAGACGCCGACCAGCTACGTGGTGTTCCGTCCAGCAGCGGGAGGTTCCTATGGCTCCTAGCAAATTCCCCGTCATTGAAATATTCGGTCCGACCGTACAGGGAGAGGGAATGGTCATCGGCCAGAAAACGATGTTCGTGCGCATGGCCGGCTGCGACTACCGGTGCTCATGGTGCGATTCCGCCTTTACCTGGGACGGCTCGGGCAAGGCGGAGATTCGTATGCTTAGCGCAGCGGAAATCGCCGCCGAGCTAGACAGCATCGCGGGCGACACCTACTCGCATGTAACGGTATCCGGAGGAAATCCGGCGCTGCTGCCCCATCTGAACGAGCTGATCGAGCTTCTGCACGGCAGCGGAATCGGAGTGGCGCTGGAGACCCAGGGAAGCATCTGGCAGGACTGGTTTCTGCATATTGACGAGCTGACGCTGTCGCCCAAACCTCCAAGCTCCGGCATGAAGACGGACTGGGACGTGCTGGATACGATTGTCGGCAAGCTCAGCGCTCAAGAGCGGAATTTCAGCTTGAAGGTCGTTGTGTTCGATGAAACGGATCTGCAGTATGCGATTTCCACCCATCAGCGTTACAACGGGGTGCCTTTCTATGTGCAGGCTGGCAACGAGGATGTGAAGGAGCAGGATACATCACTTCTGCTGCAGGCACTCCTGTCCAAGTATATGTGGCTGGTGGAGCAGGTTATGGCATCGGCGGAATTGACCAGGATTCGGGTGCTGCCGCAGCTGCATGCCTGGCTTTGGGGCAACAAGCGGGGGTTTTAACCAAGGGAGGGGAGAAATGAACGGATGACAAGAAGCAGCGAGGAATTGAAACGCGAGGGGATCAGCCTTCTTGGCAACCAGGGGACGCAGTATCCGTCCACCTATACGCCATCGATATTGGAGACCTTCGAGAACAAGCATCCCTACCGGGATTACAGGGTGAAATTCAACTGTCCGGAGTTCACGAGCCTGTGCCCGATAACGGGACAGCCTGACTTTGCAACCATCTATATCGCCTACATTCCCGATTTGAAAATGGTAGAGAGCAAGTCGCTCAAGCTGTACCTGTTCAGCTTCCGCAACCACGGCGATTTCCATGAGGATTGCATCAATATTATTATGAATGATCTCATCGAGCTGATGCAGCCGCGCTATATCGAGGTGTGGGGCAAATTCACGCCGCGGGGCGGAATTTCAATCGATCCTTACTGCAACTATGGCCGCCCGGGTACAAAATATGAAGGGATGGCGGAGCACCGCCTGCTTCAGCATGATCTGTATCCCGAGAAGGTGGACAACCGCTAGTAGCGCATTCTGGCTGCCTGTGGTCTGACTGCTGATATGCAGCGCAAGCAGCAGGATCGCGTGTTGTGAATCTTTCTTATCCGCAAACGTCAAACAGCCCGCATCATGTTATCGCGGGCTGTTTGTGATGCGCTTATGCGGCTGAAAATGATCTATGAAGCGTAATATAGCCGGTCAGCCAACCTGTAGGGGGAGCGATGAACCAGCATGATTCATGCATGACCCCCGCGAGATGCGGTCGCCAGCCGCACGGATGCCCGTGCAGACCAAAACCCCCGAAAGCAGCCGCTTAGGGGGTTTTGGTCTGCAACGTCCAGCAGCGGGAAGGTTACATATACTCCGTCATGCCTTTTTCCCTCAGCATATCGACAATCTCTTTGACGGACTGGGCTCTATCCTTGGGGCAGATCAGCAGGGCATCGCCCGTGTCCGCTATGATCAGTCCGTCGATCCCGATCGTTGTTATCAGCCGGCCATTGCCGTAAATAATGGAGTTGCGGGTATCGATGCCCAGGTAATTTGCCTTGACAATATTGCCATCGTCATCGGGAGGGAAGATGGCGCCCAGCGTATCCCAGCTGCCGATGTCATTCCAGCCGAAATTGCCTGATATCACAACCACGTCAGCGCTGCGCTCGAGGATGCCGTAATCGATTGAAATATTTTGCAGCGTTGGATAAATTTCATTGAGCAATGCCGTTAACTCTTCGCCGCCCGGATGATTGCGGAGCGGCAGCATGGACTTGAACAGCCGGGGCAGAAACCGTTGAAAATGATCGATGATAACCGATGTTTTCCAGATGAACATGCCGCTGTTCCACAAATAATTGCCGGAAGCGAGATAGGTCTGCGCTTTTTTGAAATTGGGCTTCTCCACAAATTCGCTGACCTCATGCACGGCGGCGGGAACGGTCATAAAAGGCTTGCTCTCGTAGCAGATATATCCGTACCCGGTGGAGGCGAAGGAAGGCTTGATGCCGATCGTGACGATCTTGTCTGTCTCCATGGCTACCGTGCAGGCTTCGTCCAGCGTCTGTCTGAACTGCGCATCATTGGTAATGTGATGATCGGACGGCAGGACAACCATGAGAGAATCGCCATGCTGCTTCTCCAGGAACAGGGCGGCATAGAGAATGCTCGCGGAGGTGTTTCGGGCAACGGGCTCAATGAGAATATTGCTCTTCAGCACACTGCTGTGCATAATGCTCTCCAATAATACCGACTGGGAGCGGTTCGTGACGATGACCGTATTTTCCTGAGGAATAATGCCCTTGAAGCGTTCAATGGTCTCATTCAGCATAATATCGTTGCCGCTGATGTTCAAAAATTGCTTGGGTGTCTCCTGTCTGGACAGCGGCCAGAATCTCGTGCCGCCTCCGCCTGCCAGTATCGTGACGAACTTATCCATAATGAGTCACCAGATGGGCGATCGAGTAGGAGATAATACTTTCTGAGCCCTGGTTAAGATTCAGGCCGCTCTCGTGAATGCCGTCATAGCAGCCTCCGGTTTGCGGGTCGATCAGGGAGACATTCAGAGAATTGTGACCGAGGTACCATTCATAGCACAAGGCCGCTTTTTTCGAATAGGAGGAATCCTCCAGGACCCCAGCCGCCTCCTTGCAGGCCAGCAGCATCTCGCAGGCTTCAATGGGCTGTTCGTCATAGGGAGCGGCTTCTCCCTCGCGGAGCTGCCAGCCGTGACTGCCGATTGGCTTAAAATGCCCTTCCGGCGAGAAGGTGCGGGAGGACAGGAAGTCCAGGCTCTCCTTGGCCGTCTGCTTGAAATCGGCTCTGCCGCTGATACGGGCGGCTTTGAGCAGAGACCAAGGCAGCATGGCATTGCCATAAGTCAGGCTGTCCTCGAACCAGTTCCAGCCGCCGCCTTTATTTTGCCGGAATTGGTCCTGCAGCCGCTCCGCCATTTCCTCAATAAGCTGGGCGATATCCGAGCTTGGCAGGAACGCCTTGGCTTCGCTGCTGTTCTCCGCATAAGGATAAGGAAAGGAATAGGCACAGGCGCGCGGGGTCTCCAGCAGGAAGCTGAGTCCCACCATGGCATAGGCGCCGGCGCGGGGCGATCCGAGGGTGTGCACATGCGGCAGCGCCTGGTTGATCATGTAGCGGCAGGTGTTTTGCAGATTATCCGGTACGCAGGAATGCGATAGCGTAAAGCCAAGCGCCCACAAGGTTCTTCCCTGACAGTCCTCCGATCCCCTGTCCTCCATGAAGAAGCGGTTATAATCCATGAAGTTGCGGAAGTTGCCGTCGGGATTCTGGGCGTGGTGGATGAAAGAAATATAGGTCTGGATCAAAGCCAGAGTCTGCGGATCCTTGTGTATGCTGTACATGAGAACAGCAGCAATCAGAGCTCTGGCATTGTCGTCCGTGGTGTAGCCTTTGGAGCGGTCAGGGACGCCGAATTTGGTATGCTGGAAGATGCCCGTATCGTCTGTCAATCTGTTCATATACTGGGATTGCACTTGCGGTACGGTCTGTATATTCATCAAATCACACTCCTGTTGGATAGGGTTGCGGCGCTGGAAATGCTTTCTTCGAACAGCGCGGCATAACGTTTGGCGATTTCGCTCCACATCATCGTTGTCCCCAATTCAAGGGTGCGGGCTTCCATTTCGGTAATCAGGTCGGGATTTCCCAACAGCTGAAGGATGCAATCCTCCAGGGAGGCGGAGTCGTGGAAGCCGGCCAGGAGCCCTCTTCCGCCTGCAAGCATCTCCATGGCATAGCGGTAAGGCGTGGAGACGATAACTCGTCCGTAACCGACTCCGTATGCCAATGTGCCGCTGACAGCCTGATCCTTCCCCAAATACGGCGTCATATAGATATCCGACATGACCAGGGACTGAATCACTTCCTCCTGTGTCAGCAATCTGTCTACGAACAGGACATTATTATTCAGCCCCAGCAATTCAACCAGTGCTGTCAGCTTCTGCCGGTATACTTCCCCGACTTCACGTTTCACCACGGGATGCGTCTTGCCCCAGATGATGTACAGGGATTCGGGATGCTTGGCGATTACACCCTGCATCGCTTCAATTCCATATTCAATCCCTTTCCCCGGACTGAGGAACCCGAAGGTAGAGAGAATTTTCCGGTCTGTGAATCCATACTGCGCTTTAAGCTCCAGTCTGGATTTCGTCTCGACATAAGGGACGCCATGATGAACAAAAGCGATCTTATCCTTATCGATGCCATATATCGTATGCAAATCATGTACGGTGGATTGGGCCATCGTGACGACCCTTACACTGGTTTCCGCGAGCTTTCTCATGATGAGGCGCTGTTTGCGGCTGGGCTCGGTGAGCACGGTATGAAAAACAACCAAATAGGGAATATTTAATCTCTCAACGAATGGGAGGAGGTATTCGCCGCTTTCCCCTCCGTATATGCCAAATTCATGCTGGATGACAAGCAGATTGGTATCGGAAAGGTTGAGGAGGTCGGCAGCCTCCAGATAATCCGGCAGGCTGTGCTGATCGACTTGATGAATGACTTGTTCGCCGTATGAATAAGACTCATTGTCGTTGACCGCAATGATGCGCGGACGGTTAAAGCCCTGGATTGCTGCGAATTGGTCCAGTAAGTCCTGTGTAAATGTGGCGATGCCGCATTCCCGCGGCAGGCTGGTGCCCAGAAACACCACATTTTTACTGTTGTTTTTGTTCATACGAGAGCCTCCCCTATTTTGTGATGCATTGAAATTGGAATAAAAAAAGAAAATAAAAAGGTTCTTTATTTTCTGAAAATGGCAGAGGTTATTTTGTTTAAATATTCGGAAAATTAAAGTGCCCATAGCTTTGGCCTATATTCAGAAGGGAAGAAAATCTTTTGCACCGAACCCGGTGATAGCCGTTTCTTCTTGAATAATTCTGAATATAAGGAAGTATAGGTTCCTTCATTATTTGCGCGAATATTTATTTAGCAAAGGGAGCAGGTGCTTCAATCGCTTCAACAAGCTGTAAAGCCGTCAAAGCAAGCCGTCTATTGCAAAATGAGCGCCGTAGAGTCAGTTTCCCTTCCTATAGCCTAACATGACCATTTTTTCTTGTCAAATTATTGACGGGCCTGTGCATTCCATATATATTGTTGTAGGAGGTGCTGGAATGCCAGCCATACGCAGCAATTTGAAGAGCGTCATGGAGAAACATGACCCTGATTTGTCGATTCGCAAGCTTGCCAAGGATGTTAATTATCACTTTGATTCCATTCGCCGGATGTACAAGGATGAAATGGTTCAGTATCCCCGTGATCTGCTGCTGAGGCTATGTACGTACTTCAATGTCCCGCCAGGGCAGCTTATCGTCATCGAGGATTATGATCAAGGTAATGATCTTAGATTTGACGGCGCTTCACATCAGGAGAAATTGAATGATCATTAACAAGATATGAATGATCACCGGGAGAATATGAATGATTATTAAAAAAACCAAGCCGGAAACCGCCAATCAGCTGTTAAAACAATTCTATGCCGCCCCGCGCGCCACAAAGGTCGAGAAGCTTATATTCTCGGGAGTCGGCGGGCGCGACGTGTATAATATTACAGCCCCGTTCCATTATGACGGGGAAGAAGTCATCATGGGCCGGGTCGAGGAGCGGGACAGCGAGTTCTCACAGGTTTTTTTCTTCACGCAGAGCGCGGATCATGTGTGGAGTCCAAGGGCACATACCCACACGTACAACTTGCAGGATCCCTGTGTGGCTCTCATCAAGAGTGAGCTGGTTTTCGGCGGCGTTGAATTGGTGACCGCTGCAGACAATCCGCGCCGGATTATCTCCTGGTGCACGCAATTTTACCGGGGCACCCATATCGATTCCCTCTGCCATTTCTCGTCCGGTCCGGCCAATATGAAGGATATCCGGCTGATTGAGCTGCTCGATGGACGTGTCGGCGTATTTACCAGACCTCAGGGAGCCAGAGGCGGAAGAGGGCAGATCGGCTTCACCATTATCGATTCTCTGGATGAGCTCAATGAGCAAACCTTCCACAATGCGGAGATTCTCCAGGATCAATTTGTCTCTGAGGAATGGGGAGGGGCGAATGAGGCCCATTTGCTCAAGAATGGTCTGGTAGGGGTGCTGGGGCATATTGCCTGTTTCGACGAGCAAAGCCATAAGCATTATTATTCCTGTGTGTTTGCCATGAATCCCCTTACCTTGGAGAAAACGCCTTTGAAGATTATTGCCGTAAGAGGCGATTTCCCCACTGGTCCGGGAAAACGTCCGGACCTGGAGGATGTAATCTTCAGCGGAGGGCTTGTAAGGCTGGGCAATGGCCGTGCCATGCTGTCCGTAGGCGTCAGCGATGCCGAAGCCTACCGGATCGAGATACCGGATCCCTTTGCCGAATACGAATAAGAGACCGGATGCCGACCGGTCTTGGATACATAAACCAGCAAAGAAGCGAGCCGCAACCCGGGAGCCCGGGGCGGGCTCGTTTTTGTGCTGTCGGGGTGTCATAATTTGGACAAGTAAAAGCATATTTTTCTCCATAAGCAGGACGTTTGCCGAGGACCAGGTGATATGATGTAGATAAAGGCAATTTGTTAGTGGAATCATACATACTTTGAGGAGGATGTTTATTATGAGCGAACAGAACAAAGGGAAGTCGCTGCGCTTTGACTGGGCTTATCATTATGTCACGGTACCGCTCGCGTTGATTGTATTCGTCTGGTCCATCGTTTATCTGGTGCAGGCTTTGGTTCAGGAGGATGGGCAAATCTCGCTCGCTCTATTGCTGTTCCTGTTCGCTCTCTGTCTGCTGTTTGTGGTCTCGCGGATCCGCCCGTATGCGACCAGGACGCAGGACCGGATCGTGCGCATGGAGGAGCAGTTCCGTCATTACCGTCTGACAGGACGGACGCTGGATGCCAGGATTAAGCTCGCCCAGATTATCGCGCTGCGCAATGCGGGTGATGATGAATTTCCAGCGCTGTGCGAACGGGCGGCATCTGAGGGTCTGAAGCCGGCTGATATACACGCGGCGATCAAGGATTGGCGCGCGGATACGATGAGAATATAAAACAGGCAAAGCCATAACAATGTCCGCATCGCTTATAAATGGCGTATTCTAGGCCTCCCTTTTCAGGAAGGCCTTTTAGATTATTTTCTGAAAATCTGCTAACAGACTCCTCTTGCTTTTTTATCAATTGAGTAGTAAAGTGATGATAACATTACGGATGGGGGGAATGCGAAATACGTAATCATACTTTAGGCTCTTTAATCTGGGTACGTCTAACGCGTTTTACGAACCAAAGCAATCAGATGTCGAATGAATTTTTAAAACGTTTTGATTTAACGACCGCCCAGTTTGATGTGCTTATGCAAATTCGCATTTTTCAGCCGCTTAGTCAGATGGAATTAGCCGAGAAAGTGACGGTTACGCAGGGCGGCATTTCGCGTATGCTCGTACGTCTTGAGAAAGAAGGCTACATTGTACGCAAGCATGACTGGAAAACGAAGACAATCAGCCTCACTATGAAAGCCGAGTCTATCCTTGAACAAGCTTTTCCCGAGCAATCTGCCTTCCAGTCGTCCTTTTTTGACGACGTGCTAAGCGAAGAAGAACAACAAACCCTGTATTCATTGATGACGCGTGTCCATAAGCACAGCCAAAAGAAAGAAATACCACCTGAGTAAATTTTTTTACCTTATCAATTGACTAGTCAAGTTATAATTATTTCCTTAAATGGAGAGGGAGAGAGCAGCATGGAAAAATTCCGTATTGATCCGGATAAAGGGATTGAATTCGGCTTATATTCGATTGGGGATCACCTGCCGAACCCGCATACAGGCTCAATGATCAGCGCAGAACAGCGCATTCAGGAATTTATCGAGGCCAGCAAGCTGGCTGATGAGGCCGGGCTTGATGTATTTTCTGTCGGTGAAAGTCACCAGACACATTTTACGACTCAGGCGCACACGGTGCTTCTGGGAGCGATTGCCCAAGCAACAAAAAGAATCAAAATTGCCAGCTCGGCAACGGTCTTGAGTACGTCCGATCCTGTCCGTGTTTATGAAGATTTCGCTACGCTTGATCTAATCTCAAAGGGCCGGGCTGAAATTGTCGCCGGACGGGGCTCAAGGGTAGGGGTATACAGCCTGCTTGGTTACGATGTGAAGGATTACGAAGAATTATTTGAAGAAAAAATGGAGCTTCTGTTGAAGTTGAATAACGAAGAAACCATAACATGGGAAGGCCAATTCCGTGCGCCTCTAGCAAATGCGCCTATTTTTCCGCAGCCTCAAAATGGCCATATCCCCATTTGGCGTGCGGTAGGCGGTACGACAGCCAGTGCGATCAAAGCGGGATACACAGGAGTGCCGATTATGCTGGCGCAGCTTGGCGGTCCTGCATCCCATTCGAAAACCATCATTGATGCTTATCGTGAGACAGCTGCGCAGAGCGGCTTTGATCCGGCAGCCTTGCCTGTCGCAACCACGACTTTATTCTATACAGCGGAAAATTCACAGGATGCGGTTCGTGAGTACTATCCGCATTTGAATTCCGGTATGGAAGCCCTGCGCGGGGTCGGCTATCCCAAGCAGCAATTCGCGCGGTCTACGGATTATCGCGATGTTTTACTGCTTGGCAGCCCGCAGCAAATTATCGAGAAGCTGCTCTATCAATATGAATTATATGGCCACCAGCGCATTATGGCGCAAATCGATTTCGGCGGCGTGCCTTTCGATAAAATTGCTAAAAATATTGAACTTATCGCTGCAGAAATCATGCCCGCCATTAAGAAGCATACAGCCAAAAAATAAGGGGTGTCCGAGATGAAGATAGTGGGAATTTCAGGCTCTATCGTAGGCTCTAAAACAAGAACGGCAATGGATTATGCGCTCCGTACAGCACGGGAAAAGCATGAGGATGCAGATATTACGCTGCTTGACCTTGCGGAGTACGATATCGTGTTCAGCGACGGCCGCGATTACCGGGAATATGAAGGCGACACGAAGCTTGTAACGGAAACCATCATGGCTGCGGATGCCATTATTATTGGAACACCCACGTTCCAAGCATCCATTCCGGCAACGCTTAAAAACATTTTTGATTTATTGCCGGTCAGCGCTTTTCGGGATAAAGTGGTAAGCATGCTTGTTACAGCCGGAACGGCGAAGCATTATTTGATGGCTGAACAACAATTAAAGCCAATCCTGGCGTATATGAAGGCGCATATTGTGCCCGCTTATGTATTTATCGAGGAGAAGGATTTCAACCGGAAGGAAATTGTAAATGATGATGTTCGCTTTCGATTGGAGCGTTTAGTGGAAGATACCGTATTGTATACCGATGCATTTGCAAAGGTCCGGGAAGCGAAAGATGCGGAATATGATTTTTAAATACCTGAATATTAAACCCACTTAATATTAAACACACAAAAACGCCAGAGGCAGCGGTCATGCACCGTCTGCTCCGGCGTTTTGTTTGCGTGCATTTCAAGCCTCGGGAATCATCCCTTGACGGCTCCGGCTACGACGCCTTTGACAATATATTTCTGCAGGAATATGAAGACGATGATGGATGGCAGCACGGCCATTACCATGGCGGTCATGGCATACTGCCAGTCGGACGTATACTGGCCGACGAAGGTATAGGCGGCCAGCGTCAATGTCTTGGTGGACGGCGAACCGTTAACCATGAGCAGCGGCAGCAGGAAATCGTTCCAGATCCACATTACGTCAATAATGATGATTGTCGTCGTCACCGATTTCAGCAGCGGGAAGATCACGAGAAAGAATAATCGCAAGCCCGATGCTCCGTCAATCGTGGCGCTCTCGTCGATTTCCTTGGGAATTCCTTTGACGAAGCCATGATAGATGAACAAGGCAAGCGGAGCTCCGAAGCCCCAATACAGGATGCCGAGTCCCCATGTGCTGTCGGAAAGATGAATCTTCCGGGCCAGCTGCAGGACGGTCAGCATAATGGACTGAAACGGAATGAGCATCGGCATAATACAGAGAAAATACACAATGCCGCTTAATCTTGATTTTGTCCGGGCCAGCTTGTAGGAGGCGACGGAAGCAAACAGAATAATTCCGGCCAATCCAATCACCGTAATGACCATATTGTTCAGAAATAACCGCGGGTAATTGATGAACTGCCACACGTAAGAGTAATTGTCGAACGCCAGATGCTTCGGCAGGGCAATGACATCGGTCATGACCTCGGAGAAGCTCTTCAGGGAGTTATTGATGGCCAGGAACAAGGGATAAAGGAACAAGAGGGACAGGATGATCATTCCGATCTCCAGCGTCCAGCGGCCGGCTTTGTTGGTTTTCATTTATGCCTCAACCTCCCTGCGTTTGAAAATTGCCAATTGGATAATCGTCACAATCAGGACCGCTACGAACAGGATCAGCGCTTTGGCCGTTCCATAGCCGTACAGATTGTTCTGGAAGGTATCCCGGTAAATATCGTATGCGATACTGTAGGTCGTGCCGCCCGGTCCTCCTCCGGTCAAGGAAAGAATGACGTCGAATACCTTAATGGAGTTGGTCAACGCCATGAACACGGAAATGGTAATGGATGGCGCGAGCAGGGGCAGCGTAATGCTGAAGAACCTGCGTACGGGACCCGCCCCGTCGACGGTCGCGGCCTCCTTGAGATCGTCCGGTACGGACTGCAGCCCGGCAATATAGATAACCAGATAGAAGCCGATGGACTGCCAGATGGACACGAACAGGACGGAGATGAAGGCAAGCCCGGGCTCCCCGAGCCAGCTGAGATTGAAGATGCCCCAGCCTGTACTTGCGCCCAGCGATTCAAAGCCCTGCATGAAAATAAATTTCCATATGAAGCCGACAATAACCAGACTCAGGATATAGGGCACGAAGAAAGCGGCTCTGAGCCAGGAGGTGCTTCTCAGCTTCATGTCCAGCAGAACGGCGAGCAGAATCGCCAGCACATTCACCAGAATAATGTACAGGACCGCATATTTTACCGTGAACCAGGCGGCGCTGGTAAAGTTGGAATCCCCCATGAAGATTTGTTTGAAGTTGTCCAAGCCGATAAACGTCGGATGCTTGGAAATTCCGTTCCATTTGGTCAGGGAATAACGAATCGTCATGGCAAACGGAATATAGAATGCAACTGCGATGCATATAAGCACCGGAACTGTGAATATCCCGAATTCCAGCCTCTGGGACCACTTTTTCCCTAATCTCATTTTTTCTGATTTCATCCTTGTGCACCTCTTTTTTATACTGCTGTTCTATGTGGAAGGGGCGCTTGCCCTTGGCCTACCCGGGAACTGCGAATGAGCTATAATAATTATAAACAGCTGGTCTTGGGCAAAAGAATGGATTTAAGAAAACAGTTAGGGGTAAAAAGGTGAACTGTACTCCGCCAAAGGGGATTGCTATATGGGTAGTATTGCAAGAAAAATGGCTTATTCCATAAGCATGCTGTTCGACAAGATTTCACGAAGGCTGGTGAATAAGCTGATCCTGCTGTTTACCTCCATCATTATCCTTGTCGTGGTGTCGCTTACGGTCATTTCGTATCAGATGCTCCAGCGGGAATCCATTAAGAGCAGCATCGAGAGTACCTCCAACAACCTGATGCTCGTCAATCAGAATCTGGAGGATTACCTGGCCGGGATCGAGCAGCTGTCCCTGCCCCAAATCCGCTATGATGAAATAAACGGGGCGATTGTGAACGAAGCCCATGATTATGCCTCCAAGATGTATTTGGAGGATTATTTGAGAAGCTTGTATTATTCCCGCAATGATCTGGAAGCGATCTACCTGTATTTGATCGACCAGCATAAGTATTATTCCATCTCGCGGGAAAACTATAACATTATGGTCCGTGTGGGCGAGGATGCCGCTATTCCCGATCAGTCATGGTACAAGCAGGCTGTGGCAAGTCAGAAGAATGAGGCTTTTCAATCGCTTGCTCTGCCTGAAACACAAACAGGCTATGCCGTAAATCGGGAAACCAGCTTCATGGCGTATCACCGGGTGCTGCGGTCGATTGCCACGCGGCAGCCCCAGGCGGTGCTTTCCTTTTATTTCAAATCCACCGGAATGGATGAAATTATGAAGGATATTCCGTTTAATGAGGGCGAGCATCTGATGTTTCTGGACCCGGATAACCATGCCTTCCATGTGGATAATCCCGCCTTTTATCAAGAGGTGCAGCGCTCGAGCTGGCTGGGCCGGGTCGGGGAGAGCAAGGCGGGCCAGCTGACATGGTCGGACGGAGACAGACGTTATCTGGTTGTTTATAATGTGGGCGAGCAGCAAAATTGGAAGCTGATAAAACCGATACCCTATGAGGAGATCTATGCCGCTGCGACAACCACGCGTAATCTGGGTTACGGGATCGGTCTGCTTTTTTTGCTGGTATCGATCATTCTGGTCACGTTTCTCTCCAATGCCATCACCAAGCCGCTCAAGAAGCTGTCCCGCCAGATGAGCCTGTTCAGCAGCGGCAGCTTCGATGTGGAGGCCCAGGTGAAGGGGAGGGACGAAATTGCTTTCCTCACCCGGCATTTCAACGAAATGGTGAAGAATACCAACGATCTGATCAATGAACGGTACAAAATGAAGCTGGTGGAGAAGAACGCCATACTCAAGGCGCTGGAAGCGGAAATCAACCCGCATTTTCTCTATAATGCGCTGCAGGCGATCTCAACCAAAGCGCTGAAAAGCAGCGAATTCGAGATTGCCGATATGGTGGATGCGCTCGCTTTGACCCTGCGGTACTGCATCAGCGGCAAGGATATCGTCTATGCGAGGGAAGAGCTGAAGCATATCGAACGTTATCTGGTTCTGCAGAAGGCGAGATTCGGCAGCAGACTTCATGTCGAGATCCGGTGGGATCAATCCTTGATGGAGCTGCAAATTCCGAAACTCTCCATCCAGACGCTGGTGGAGAACTCGATCAAGCATGCGGTTGAGCGGGTTTCGGGGACCGTGACTATCATCATCCAGGCGGAGCTGACACCGACCCAGACCATTATTTCCGTGATGGATAATGGTCCGGGTATTCCGCCCGGGCGGCTGAAGCAGGTGCTGGGGTCATTCCAGAGCAGCTGGGAGGAGAGGGAGAACGACAATATCGGCCTTACTAATTTGAATACCCGCTTGAAGCTGCTGTATGGGGAAACGGCAGGTCTGGAGATCAGGACGAATAAAACCGGAACGGAAATGAGAATGGTAATAGAGGGAGGTGGCGGCAGCCGTGTACAGGGTGTTGATTATTGACGATGAGGAGCCGCTGCGCGAGGCTATCCGCATTTTGGGGGACTGGAAGAATCTTGGGGTCGAAGAAATACTGGAGGCCACGAATGGGAAGGACGGGCTTGCTCTCTTGGAGCAGCACCGGATTGACCTGGTTATGGTGGATATGAAAATGCCGGAAATGGACGGAGTCCGTTTTCTGCAAATTATTGAACGGGATTACCCGGATTTATTCGCCATTGTCATCAGCGGCTATAATGATTTTGAATATACGAGGCAGGCGATCCACGCCAAGGTCGTCGATTATTTGCTGAAGCCGGTTAACCGGGCGGACTTGAATGAAGCGCTTGGCAAGGCGATAGGCGTGCTTGCGGCCAAGCGGAAAACGCAGAGCGAATTTATTACGAAGAACATTACACTCAACATGTCGCTGCCCAAGCTGAAGGAGAAGATCTATCTCTCGATCATCGAACGCAGCTTCAAGAAGCATACGAATGAAGCCTTCCTGCCTCTGATCGGAGCGGATGATGCCGGCGGCCGGTTCGGGGCGGTTGTACTGCGGATTCTGAATCTGGAGCAAATCCTGGCAGGAAGATTCAATGGCGATATCGGGCTGCTTCATTTTGCCGTGGCCAATGTCATTGGCGATATGGCGGGCGATTCCGTGCAGTGCTTCAGCTTCGCAAGCCCCAAGCATGAGCGGGAAATGATCGCCGTCTATACGATGAAGGGCGGTTATCCGGAGGATGCCAGCTTCCGCAGCGCCCATCTGGCGAAGAAAACGGCAGCGGCGCTGCAGCAGCTGTTCGGCATGAGCGTGGCTGCAGCCATCGGCCCGGATGGCAGCGATGTGATGCATATCGCAGATTCATACGAATCCGCCAAGGCATCCATCAATGGAGTTGATCTTCTAAAGCTGAATGGGACCGTTGTAGCGGGAGCGGCAGGCAAAACGGGGGGCGGCGAGAGCCATTCCATTATGAGCCGCATGCCTCTTATCCGGGGTGCGCTGGATGCGGGGAATTTCAACCATGCCCGCAATATGCTGAGCGACTTTACGAAGCAGATGCAGGCTTCCGGCGGGTTCACCTTAGGCGAGGCGGATCGCATCCTGCATGAATTCGTCCTGCTGTTGAGCGATCTGGCGCTGGAGCGGGGAGCTGCTGCCAAACGCCGTCAGCCCGAAGGAGAGAATCCGCTCAGAAGCGCCGGAATCGGGACGGATTTCGTTAATTTCAGCGAGTATGAAGCGGTGCTGAACCGAATTTTGTCCTATTACAGCGATGACATCCGCCATTCCATAGCCGCCGACCGGCCATTCGATATTGCCGAGATCAAGGCGTACATCGACCATTTTTATTTTGAGGATATCAAGATCTCGATGTTTACGGAGAAGTATTTCTTAAGCCGGGAATATCTGATGAAGCTGTTCAAGCAGCAGTTCGGATACGGCATTCATGAATATGTGCAGAAGATCAGAATGGATAAAGCCAAGGAGCTGCTGAGTGATCCGGGCCTGAAAATCCAGGAGATTTCCGAGATGCTGGGCTATAAGGACAAAAATTATTTCAGCAAGGCCTTCCGGAATTATTATCAATTTTCCCCGTCGGAGTATCGTTCGAACGAAGAAGCGGATAAAAAGTAAACAGCGGCAGGACTCCACTTTTTTACCCTCAATTCATCACTTATCTGCATTCTTATCTCATTTTGAATTCTTTAGAATAAGCGGTGAAAGACGATAACACATCGAAAACGGGGGCTAAACCATGTCTAAGAAATTACTAGCGCTGTCCATCAGTATGGTGCTGCTGATCAGCGTGCTGGCGGCTTGCGGCAGCAATAATACGGCCAACAATGGCGGAGCGGCCAATAACGGCACGGAAGCCGGAGGCGGCAACGCGGCAGACGATTCCAAGCCGGTGACGATCAATATGTTCACGGCATCGCCGGAATATACCGACGCTTTTAACGCCTATATTGCGGAGTACAAGAAGGTCAAACCGAACGTCAAAATCAATCTGGAAATTATGCAGGCGGATTACAACACGGTTCTGAAATCCAAAATCGCCTCAGGCAGCACGCCGGATGTATTCCAGACGACGGCTGGCGGCGATATCGATACCTATGCGGAGTACAGCGCCGATCTCACCAATGAGCCATTGGCTGCTGCGATGACCGATGCGGTGCGCGCAAACATGTCCTCTACGGACGGCAAAGTGCTGGGGCTGCCGGTGAAGGGCAATTTGTTCACCTTGGTTTACAACAAGAAGCTTCTGGCTGATGCCGGTATTACGGAAGTGCCAAAAACAACTGCCGAGATGCAGGATGCGGTTACCAAGCTGGAAGCCAAAGGCATTACGCCATTCGCTAACGCTTATAAAGAGTGGTGGGTCTGGAAGCATATTTTCCAGCACTATGTGGATGCTGCGGCAATGGATGCGGGCACGGATGCCAAGCAGCTTGTAGCTGACTTTATCGCGGGCAAAGCAACGTTCAAAGACCATCCGGTGCTTTACAACAACTTCTTTGATTTCATCGATCTGACGGTCAAGCATGGCACCAACAAGCCGCTTGAGCGCGACAGCAATGCCGAAGTCAGCGACTTCGCCGCAGGCAAAGCCGCATTCATGACCGGTAAAGGCGCATGGGACGAGGAAGCGATCAAGAAAATCACCCCGGATATTCAAATCGGGATCATGGGTTACCCGGTCAGCGACAAGCCTGAACAATCGTTCATCATTACCGGTGCCGATCAGGCTCTGCGGATCAATAAAGATTCGCCTGTCGCAAAAGAAACAGTGGAATTCTTCAACTGGCTTTACACATCGGATTACGGGAAAAAATGGTTCTCCGACGTAGCGAAGGTGATACCTCCGATCAAGGATGCTCCAATACCGGATCTGGATATGCCGAAGCAAATGAATGAAATCTTGAAAACCGAAAAATCCGGCGATCTGTCGATCAACTACTCCCTGGATACGTTCCATCAGAAATTCGGGGAAATCATGCAAGCCTACATCGGCGGCAGCAAAACCAAGGATCAAGCCGTTGATGAAATCCAAAAAGCATGGATTCAATTGGGCTCAGCCCAGTAAACGTCTGCCTGAACCGGGCACGAATGCCAGCAGGGTAAGCGTATAACGATTCTACACTTCGTAGCTCAGCGCCTTTTTTCAGGTGCTGGGCTACGTTTGATAAACGGCAGATTTACATGGGGAGGCCACGCTTGATGAATACCAATATTGAAGTGACGGAAAATGGACTATACCTGGTGCTTGAGGTGACGGAGCAGCTGGACGTGCGTCTGCTGCATTTTGGCAGCAGCCCTTATGATGCGTCCTCCATTGATGAATCGCAAAAGCCGGGTTTCCGGCTGATGGAGCTGCAGCTGACCGGCGAGGACCGGGCTGAATATCACGGACGGACACATCGGGCCTCATTTCCGGGGCTTCGCATGCAGTATGAGACACACCGCGATTACTTCGGCGGTCCGGGGCGGAAGCTGGAGATTGTACTGAGAGACCCTGTAACTGCGTTGAAGGCTGAAGCGCATTTTCAGTTCTATAACAGCGTCTCCACTGTCCGGACGTGGACGGTCCTGGTCAACGAGGGCGGCGGGCCTGTTGCTGTGGAGTATGTTTCATCCTTTGCGCTGACTGGTCTTGATAAGGAGGGCACTCAGGACCGGGATGAGAAAATGCGGCTTACTGTGGCCCACAACGGCTGGCAGAGCGAGCTGCAGTGGCGTACTTACACGCTTCCGGAGCTTGGGATGTCGCATCTGATCGACCGCGGCACGAAGCGGCTGGCTTACAGCAATACCGGTTCATGGTCGGCGGCTGAGCATATCCCGATGGCTGTGCTGGAGAACAGGGAAGCGGGGACGAGCCTGTTCTGGCAGATTGAGCAAAACGGCTCCTGGCACTGGGAAATCGTGGACCAGTTCGACAGACTGGCGGTTCTGGTCAGCGGTCCGACGGAGCATGACAACCATTGGTGGATCAGGCTTCAGCCAGGGCAGGAGTTTGTCTCGGTTCCGGTTGCGGTCGGCTCCGTACAGGGCGGATTTGAACAGGCGATCGGACAGCTGACTGCCTACAGGCGGAGAATACGCCGTCCCAATGAAGATAACCGGCAGCTGCAGGTGATTTTCAATGATTATATGAACTGCTTATGGGGAGATCCGACGACTGCGAAGCTGCTTCCGCTCATTGACGCTGCCGCCGAAGTCGGCTGCGAATATTTCTGTATCGATGCGGGCTGGTATGCGGCGGGCGAGTGGTGGGACGGCGTCGGGGAGTGGATGCCCTCACCGGAACGGTTCCCCGAAGGCATCAAATATGTGCTTGATTATATCCGCGGAAAGGGCATGACTCCCGGCTTGTGGCTGGAGCTGGAGGTTATGGGCATCAACAGTCCGAAGCTGGCCGATGCCAATGACGGCTGGTTCTTCATGCGCCATGGCAAGCGGGTCAAGGACCGCAGCCGGTATCAACTGGATTACCGGAATCCGGAGGTGATTGCGCATGCCAATGAAGTGATCCGGCGGCTTGTTGAGGATTACGGAGTCGGCTACATCAAGATGGACTACAATATCAATGCCGGAATCGGAACGGAGACCGAAGCGGACAGCTTCGGCGACGGTCTGCTGCAGCATAACCGGGCTTATCTTGCCTGGCTGGACAATATATTCGCCCGTTATCCCGAACTCGTAATCGAGAACTGCTCCAGCGGCGGCATGCGGATGGATTATGCGATGCTCAGCCGGTACAGCATTCAATCCACCAGCGATCAGGAGGACTTCAGGAAATATGCGGCCATCGCAGCAGGATCGCCGGCGGCGCTGACGCCCGAGCAATCCGCCATCTGGTCCTATCCGCTGCGGGAAGGCGATGATGAAGAGGTTATTTTCAACATGGTCAATGCGCTGCTGCTCCGCATCCATCAAAGCGGCCATCTGGCCGAATTAAGCCCAAGGCGGAGGGAACTGGTCAAGGAGGCGCTCGATTATTACAAGACGATCCGTCAGGATATTCCGGAAGCCTTGCCATTCTGGCCTCTGGGACTACCCGGGCATAAGGACGATTGGGTCAGCCTTGGACTCAGGGCGGATAGCCGGATTTATCTGGCAGTCTGGCGTCTTGGCGGCGATTCGACGCAGGTGCTGCTTCCCCTTCCCGGGCTTCAGGACCAAGAGCTTGAGGTGCGCTGCGCATACCCGGCCGAGCATGATTGCAGCTGGAAATGGAGCGCCCGTGAAGCCCTGCTTAATGTCCGGATGCCGGGTGCGAATACGGCGAGACTGTTTGAAATTCATATCAAGACCCCGTAATGGGCGGCAGGGGAACAGCTAACTTACGTGGTGACTGAGAGCCAAAATTTTTAATTACATGACGAAGGGTGTCTCCAGTAAGGAAATTCCTTCCTCCAGTTATTCCAACCGTAGGAGGTGACTCGGCAGGTAGGAAAAACCTTGCTGCATTACTGATTTGACTCCTGCCAAGCCCAAACAGAGCCTCTAATAAGGAAATTCCTTTTTACAGCCATTCCTGCATGGCGAGCAGGTCTGCAAGCAGGAAAAACCTTGCTGGAGAGTTGAGCTTGATCGTCAGGTTCAAACAGAACCTCCAGCCCTGAACGCAAGGGCAGCTTAACGGCTGCCTTTTTTGCTGTTTCAAAAAAGATTTGTAATGGGAACATATGTTTGGTATTATGTTATAGGGCGCTTGAGGGGAGAGTCTGTATCGGAGCTGCGCGATGGCTTTCTTTTTCCAATACATAGACTTGTATGAAACTAACCTGTAAACTTACTGTGTATGTCTATTGTTATTTCCGAAAAGGGGTGAACGCCTTGTCTTTTGTGACACGGCTGCAGTGGTTTTTTAAAACAAGATGGAGCAGCTATGCGATTGCCATCGGCCTGATGACAGCTGTCAGTTTGCTGACAACCATACCGCCCAAGATGATTGGGAATACCATCGATCATATCCGTCAGGAGAATCTGACCTCGGCAGGCCTTAACCAGACGGTTTTGCTGCTTGTCGGACTCGCCTTGCTCTTATACGGCATGGTATACATATGGATTACTACCTTGTTCGGCAATTCGGCGCTCATCGAGAAGCTGCTGCGCGGGCGGCTTCTGGCCCATTTGACGAAAATGACTCCGGCCTTCTTCCAGCGCAACAGCACCGGGCAGCTGATGGCGCTTGCGACCAATGACATTCTCGCGATCGGACAAACATCGGGTTACGGTGTTATGACGCTTGTGAACACCTTGGTAGGCGCTTCTGTCGTTATCGTGACCATGATCTCCTTTATCAGCTTCAAATTAATGCTTGCGGCGCTCATTCCGCTGCCTTTTCTTGTGGTCGTGATCAGCTCGCTCGGGAAGAAGGTAAGAACCCGGTTTCTTGAGGCACAGGCCTCCTTCGGCAAAATGAACGAGCATGTGCTGGAGTCGATCTCCGGCATTCGCGTCATCCGTTCCTATGTGCAGGAAGACCACGATCTGAATGCCTTCGATACGATGACCTCTGAGGTCAGGGACAAGAACAAGCGGGTATCCATCCTTAATGCGCTCTTTCAGCCGCTGATTTCGCTGATTGTCGGCATCAGCTATTCCATCGGCATCGGTTACGGCTCCTATCTTGTTTTTGAAGGCGAAATTTCATTGGGCCAATTGATTTCATTCAATATATATCTGGGCATGCTCATCTGGCCGATGATCTCATTCGGGGAATTTATTAACGTCCTGCAGCGCGGCAGCGCTTCGGCAGACCGTGTGGAAACCGCGCTGGCGCAGAAAGCGGATCTGCAGGATCCGGAAGCTCCGGTGGCTCTGGCTATCCCGTCCCGGATCGAAATGAGAGGTCTCAGCTTCACCTATCCAACAGCCAACCATGCAAGTCTCAGCAATATTTCCTTCCGGCTGGAACGGGGGGAGACGCTGGGGATTGTAGGGAAGACCGGCAGCGGGAAAAGTACGCTGCTCAAGCAGCTGCTCCGTCAATATCCCGTGGATGACGCCCGGCTGTTCATCTCGGATATTCCCGTCGAACAGATCGCCCTGGAACAAATGAAGTCCTGGGTTGCCTATGTGCCGCAGGAGCATCTGCTGCTGTCCAAGTCCATCCAGGAGAACATCGCCCTGGGCAAACCGGATGCGACGCTTGCAGAAGTGGAGAGAGCGGTTGAAATGGCCTCCTTCACCTCCGATATCGCCCAGATGCCGGAGGGTCTCGGCACCATAGTCGGGGAGAATGGCGTTATGCTTTCCGGCGGCCAGAAGCAGCGGCTTGCGATTGCCCGGGCGCTGCTCATCGACTCGGAGATTCTGCTGCTTGATGATTCATTATCGGCGGTGGATGCCCGGACGGAGAACCGCATTCTTCATCATATCCGCAAGGCACGCGCAGGCCGGACCACGATCATTACGACTCACCGGCTGTCTGCCGTCAGTCATGCCAACTGGATTCTGGTACTGGAGGACGGAAGGATACTGGAGGAAGGCACGCATCAGGAATTGATGCTGCTTGGCGGCTGGTACAAAGAGCAGTGGGAACGTCAGCAGATGGAAGCCAGCCTGGAAGAGTAAGATAAACGATAAGCAGCGTATCAGGCTGAGATTGGAGATATGCTTCACGGCTGGACGGTTTATAACCTTGCGGTCAGGCGTCCAGGGAAGCTTGCACAAAAAAGCTCAGGAGGGCTATTTGAATGTCCAAACCATCTACAACGAGACGACTATTCGCGTATGCGCTCGTTTATAAATTCAGAATTATCGGCGCTTTGCTCATTTTATGCTGTTCCGTAGGCGCTGAGCTCGGCGGACCTTTCATTACGAAGACTATTATTGATAAATATCTCACCCCCGGCACAGAAGATCTGAGATCCGTCCTTCTGCTCCTTGGGGGTTATATGGGGCTGCTGCTCATTGCCAGCGTCGGTAATTTCTCGCAATCTTATATCCTGCAGGCGACTGCGCTGCAAATTATCAAAAATATGCGCATGGATCTGATGCGGCATATTCAGCGGATTCCCTTGCGCTTTTACGATAATACGCCCATCGGGCAGGTTGTATCGAGAATAGCCAATGACACGGAGGCCATCCGCGATTTGTTCATGAGCTTCATGGCCACCTTTGTCGTAAGCATGGTGCAGCTGACTGGGATTTTCGTAGCCTTGTTCATACTGGATGCGCGCCTGGCGCTGTACTGCCTGCTGCTGCCACCGATCTTTGTGGTCATCATGATTGTCCATTTGAGATATTCCAAAATTTTTATCACGATTATGCGGGCCCGTCTCAGCGATATGAATGCCATGATTAACGAATCCATCGTCGTTATGCCGATTATCCAGGCTTTTCGCCGCGAGAAAGTGACGCTAGAGGAATTCGAGGAGCTTAATGAAGACCGCTATGTGAACCAGATCAAGCAGTTCCGGATTTTTTCCCTGTCTTCACGGAATATCGTGGGTACGATCGGCAGTCTGGTAACCGCGCTGGTGATTTATTACTTTGGCCGCGATGCCCTGCAGGCTACAATTGCCTTTGGTGTGTTCTATGCATTTATCGATTATTTGGGACGGATTTTTCAGCCGATCATCGGGATTTTCGATCAGTTGACGAATGCGCAGCGGGCCTTTGTTTCCGCCGATAAAGTATTTGCGATTATGGATCTGGAGGGCATGGAGGTAGAGAAGACCGCTGACGTAAGCCGTCCGGAGGGCGTGGTGAAGTTCGATAACGTAACCTTTGCCTACAAAGAAGGGGAGGATGTGCTGAAGCAAATTTCCTTCGAGGCCCGAAAAGGAGAGACGGTGGCGCTTGTCGGCCATACCGGCTCAGGCAAGAGCTCCATTATCAACCTGCTTCTGGGCTTCTATGAACCCGGCCATGGCCTTATAACCGTCGATGGACGGGATATCACGACGTTCTCCAAGCAGGCGCTGCGCAAGCATATGGGGATTGTTCTGCAGGATCCATACTTGTTCGCAGGGGATATCAAATTCAATGTCAGTCTCTATAATGAGGAAATTTCACTTGACCGGGTGAAGAGCGCGCTGCGTGATGTGGGGGCGGCGCCCTTTATCGAGCAGCTGCCTCACAGTTATGACGAGCAGGTGGTAGAGCGGGGAAGCACGCTATCCTCCGGACAGCGTCAGCTGATCTCTTTTGCCAGGGCGCTCGCATTCGATCCTGCCATTCTGATTCTGGATGAAGCGACAGCCAGTATCGACAGCGAGACCGAGGGTCTTATCCAACGGGCGTTGAAGGTGGTCAGTGAAGGGCGGACAACCTTAATCATTGCCCACAGGCTGTCAACGATTCGCGAGGCCGATCAAATTCTGGTGCTGCACCGCGGCGAAATCGTCGAGAGAGGCAACCACGATGAGCTGATGGCGCTCGGAGGCCGCTATTTCAAAATGTATCAGCTGCAAAAAGGGGAGAAGGCCTCTTAGCCCGGTCAGGATGGCAGAGTCTTACGGCGGGTATCCGCTTGTCCACTTTAGCTATTTGATTTGATCGGAGTAAGAATGTATAAGGTCTCCGGGCTATTATCAGGCTGAATGATTATAGGGCTCCACCTCCCGGAGAACTTTACGATTACCTGACGGCTGCCCATCGACTGCAGGATATCCATCATATACTTGCCATTAAAAAATATGGTGATCTCGTTGCCATTCAGCGCATTCACAATAAGCTCTTCACTGACATCGCCGATTTCCGTCGTTTTGGAGAAGAGCAGTATTGTGTTTTCTCTTATAATGGACAATCTGACGACATGGCTTTTATCTGCGAGCAGACAAACACGCTCCAAGGCCTGCAGAAACATGACGGAATCCAGCATCATAACCGTGGTGACGGCCTTGCTGGCCAGATTATCCGGTATGGGATATTTCCCGTCGAGGAGAGAAGACTGCATTTGCAGGTTATGGGTTCTGAAGAGAATGCTTCGATCTCCAACGCTGATATCCGTCCTTGACTGCTCATCCTGCAGCATTTTCGAATAATCCAACAAATGTTTCCCGGGGATTACGATGGATACAGAATCCTTGATCAGGGATGCTGAAGCGCATTCGTCACCTGCGAAGCAAGCCGTACGCCATCAGTAGCCAGCAGCCGCAGCTGCTTCCCTTCGACTGTAAAAGACACGCCTGTCAGGATAGGCTTGAATTCCGAAGCGGAGACAGCGAAGGCAACCTTCTTAATAAGCCCCGCCAGAAGAGAACTTTGCAGACTGACTTTATTGGACCGGCTGTCACCCGCCATACGCGGATATTCCTCGGCGTTCATGCCGGACAAATGATAGACCGAAGTATCCGAGCGGATACTGACGATCAGGCTGTTATCGCACTCCAGTGTTACCATGGAAGATGGGCAATGCCGGATAATATCTATAAAATAAAGTGCGGGGATGACGACGCTTCCGCCCAACTCAACGATATTCCGATTGTCTTCCGCTGGCAGCTCATACTGCAGCATCATGCTGGTATTGCTGGCACTGAGCCGTAATCTCTGCGAATCGGCTTGCAGCAGAATTCCGGACAGCAAGGGTATTATGCTCCTGGACGATACTGCAGGAGCAACATGATGTAATGCATGAAGTAATAACTTCTGACTCACCTTAACCAGCAAGCGGAATCACTCCTTCCTCACTTCTTTCTCATGAAAATGAGCTTCCAGAATTTCACGAAGCAGTTCAGATCTCGACTTATCCAGCTCGCTGCATTGGTTTTCAATCTCCTGCCATGCTTCTTTAGACAGGGTTAGGGAGATTTTTTTGGTTTCGCCGATTGCCCTTCTTCCGGCACCTTCCCGGGGACCTCCTCTGGGAAACATCATGGATAACTGGCCTTCTTGACGGGGAACGCCCAGCTTCACTTTCTTTGTTGTCATCAGCAATACATCCTCTTATTGATATAGGTTACCTTAATCAATTTTAGTATAAATTAACCTTACCATATATTCTCTTCCATTGACAATAGGGCAGCCTCCTTCTGTAATATAAGGATAGATATCCTTTCTAAGGAGGTACAGACTTGGAGCTATTCACGCAGCGCGTCATTGAGATAATTAAAAGCATCCCGGCAGGATACGTCATGAGCTATGGGCAAATCGCGGAAGCTGCCGGAAGCCCGAGAGGAGCCAGGCAGGTCGTGCGAATTCTGCATTCTATGAGCAAAGCACATGAGCTGCCATGGCATAGAGTTGTCAATAGACTGGGGGAAATTGCTGTACAGCAGGATGAATCCCGTTTTCTGCAAAAGCTGTATTTGCAGGAAGAAGGCGTTCCCTTCGATGGCGAGGGACGGGTTCGACTGGAGATCTGCCGGCATTATCCCGTTGAGGGTCACGAAGAACCGGAGTTGCCACCAGATTAACAATCGAAGAATCAGCGACTGCTCAGCCTTTGAGAACACATGGTATATTAATCATACCAAGTATGGAAATCAGTAGTACTATTTAAAATATGCTCATTTTGATAACATGGCTGATAGTGGGGGAACAAGCGGTTCGATTGAAGGGAGTGGACAATATGCGCATGAAGGAAGACAGTAGAGGTGCGACGGATGGAATTGCGGCAACCCTGCATGCGATCGGCGGCAAGTGGAAGCCGTTGATTTTGTTTATTTTGCTGAATCAGGGGACCAGGCGGTTTGGAGAACTGAGACGTCTGCTTCCTAAGGTTACACAGGGGATGTTGACCAGCCAGCTGCGGGAATTGGAGGCGGATGGGCTTATCGAGCGGCAGATTTATCCGGAAATTCCTCCAAAGGTCGAATACTCCCTCTCTGCGCATGGACGAACCCTTGGCTCAGTTCTGACGGATATGTGCGGTTGGGGTTATGATCATCTGGATTTCATACAATCCAATCCGGCAGCGAAAGACAATAAATCGTAATTATTTTTAATAAGAATCTTTCGTCCGCTATTGCTTCAATCGGGAACGAGTCCAATAAGAACCTTTTGTCCCTCACCTGGAGAGAGGAACAAGAGGTTATTTGTTTTTTCATCCGTATCAGCGGGGATTACGGCGCACGAAAGGACAATCTTGAACGCTGGCTGGGCTTGCAAAAGGAAATCGTTCAGCATGCCTAATGACTTAAGTATTCCTGGCATATAATAACGGTAGAACCATTCGCGATGATTACAAATCCCTGAAAAAGTTTACAAAGCAATGATAGTCCATTAATACGGCTATGAATATGGCGGTGTATCATTAATGATTAATGACTTGGATGAGGGGTTTATATATGACAGGTGACCAAATTTCACAATTCGAGAAGAAAATTATTATTCGGACGATTGAGCGCGAGGATTTTGGGAAAATCATTGAGCTGCAAAATATTTGTTTTCCAGGTATGTCTCCATGGAAGCTTGACCAGCTGGAAAGCCACAAGAAAATATTCCCTGAGGGCCAGCTGTGCGTGGAACTGGATGGCGAAATTATCGGATCCTGCTCAAGCCTGATCGTCAATTTCGATGACTATCTGGAGCAGCACACCTACTCGGAAATTACCGATAACGGCTATATTCGCAACCATAACCCGCGCGGCGAAAGCTTGTACGGGATGGAGGTTATGGTCCATCCGAGTTTCCGCCGCATGAAGATTGGCCGCCGTCTCTACGAAGCCCGAAAGCAGCTTGCAGAGCAGCTGAATCTGAAAAGTATTATTGTCGGCGGACGCATTCCCGGTTATCATAATTATAGTGATCAAATGTCGCCAAGAGCCTATGCGGAAGAGGTGCTGCAGCAAAATATTTATGATCCGGTGCTGACCTTCCAAATGATGAACGGCTTTACGCTGAAGCGGATTATTACGAATTATCTATCGGATGACGAGGATTCGATGAATTACGCCGCTTTGCTGGAATGGAATAATATTGATTACAAACCGAGCGCCAACAAAATCCACTACAAGCTGTCGTTTCCCGTCCGTATCTGCGTCATTCAATATATGATGAAGAAGATCGACTCTTTCGACGAGTTCGCTACGCAGTGCGAGCATTATGTGGACGTCGCTTCCGACTACAAGTCGGATTTTGCCGTATTTCCGGAAAATTTCACCATGCAACTGCTATCCTTTCTTGAAGAGCGGTCTCCGAGCCTGGCTATCCGCAAGCTCAGCACCTACACGGAGCAGTATGTGGAGCTGTTCTCGGAGCTTGCCGTGAAATATAATGTGAATATTATAGGCGGCTCGCACTTCATCGAACAGAATAACCGGATTTATACGGTTGCCCATTTGTTCCGCCGGGATGGAACGATCGCCCAGCAGTATAAGCTTCATATATCGCCCAATGAGCGCAGATGGTGGGGCATCAACGGCGGTTCCGTTCTGGAAGTGTTCGATACGGACTGCGGGAAAATATCGATCCAGCTGAGCAGCGATATTGAGTACCCGGAAATATCGCGCATCGTCGCCGAAGAAGGGGCGCAGATTATTTTTGTTCCCTTCTGCGCGGAAGACCGGCAAACCTTTCTGCGGGTCAAATACTGTGCCCAGGCGCGCGCGATTGAGAATCAGGTCTTCACTGTCACCTCAGGCACGGTGGGCAACCTGACCCATGTCGATAATGTCGATATTCAGTATGCGCAGTCCGGTGTATATACGCCGGCAGACTTCTCATTCCCGCCGGATGGCATTGCGGGTGAATGCAGCGAAAACACGGAAACGGTCATTATGGCCGAGGTAGATATGGAAACATTGCAGCGTTTTCGCAAATCCAAGGATGTACTGACGTTCAGGGACCGCCGTACAGATATTTATTCCTTGCAGATTCGTTCCTGAAGCTACGGAGGTGGACATGGAGAACCTGACAATCGCAGCCGTTCAGTATGATCTGACAGATATCCAATCTGAGGAACAATTCTGGACGGGACTGCAAGCAAAAATTACACATGCCGCCCTGCAAGGCGCCGACATGATTATTTTTCCCGAGTATGTAACCGCCCATCTGCTGGGCATTGTACCGGAACTTACGCATCTGGAAGCATGCGAATATCTGGACTCCTTCACCGAGAAATATGTGGAGTTTTTTCAAGGTTTAAGCCGGGAGCAGCAAATCGTCATTCTCGGAGGCACGCATATATGCCGGGAGGAGGAAGGGTTCGTCAATAAGGCGTTCATCTTCTTCCCGGACGGTCGGATTGAAATGCAGGATAAGCTGCATCTGACCCCGGAGGAGCAGAACCGCTGGCCGCTGCTCAAAGGCGAGGAGCTGGTAGTGTTCGAGACCGATTGGGGCAAGGCGGCTATTCTGATTTGCTACGATATTGAATTTCCCGAGCTGTCCCGGATTGCAGCCGAAAGAGGTGCGGATTTGATCCTTTGCCCATCCTACACAGACAATGCCTTCGGCTACTACCGCGTTCGTCACTGCTGCCAGGCGCGGGCGGTTGAGAATCAGCTCTTCGTTGCGTTAAGCGGCATCGTGGGTGTGCTCACGGAGGGACGCCCCCAGATTGATACGGGATTTTCCCAGGCGGGTTTGTTCACGCCCTGTGATTTTCCCTTCACGGAAGAAGGCGTTGCTGCGATCGGGGAAATGAATCAGGATTCCGTCGTGCTGGCCAATGCCGATTTTGCCAAGCTGCGCGATAACCGGATTCGCGGTGCGGTCGCTCCTTATCAGGACCGCAGGCCGGAGCTTTATGCGGAGCTCAGAAAGGGACATGCGGTAAGCACGATACCACTGACCTCAGGTTGAAAATAGAACCTCTATAACAAAAAGAAACGGCCCTTCCGACCGTTTCTTTTTGTTTCCTTACAGGGTAACCGGGATATGCGAATCGCCAACTGTGAGAAATATCGATCGTTTTGTTGAAGCCAAAACGGAAATACAGGTTTATAATAGGAATAGATAGGCGATTGATCCAAAGTACGATTCTAATTCTGGGAGGCGTTCACGCATGTTGAAGCGAAGGATAGGCCGTTTGGGTTATGAAGGATCTGTGGTCATGTTTGGTGCCGCGAGCTTGGGGAATGTCACACAGGAAGAGGCGGATGAGTCGATTTCGTTTGCACGGGCGCATGGCGTCAATCATTTTGACACGGCGGCAAGCTATGGCGATGCGGAGCTAAGGATGGGACCAATCATCAGCGGCATCCGCAGCGATATTTTCCTTGCCACGAAAACCGGCGAGCGCACGAAGGCCAAAGCGAAGGAAGAGATCTATCGTTCAATGGAGCGTATGAAGGTGGATTCCGTCGATCTGCTTCAGCTGCATGCTGTCGGCACGATTGAGGAGCTGGACCGCTGCACGGAAAAGGGAGGCGCACTTGAAGCCGCTCTGGAAGCCAAGGATGAAGGCATTGTAAAAAATATCGGAATTACAGGTCACGGACATCAGGCGCCTGCTACTCATTTGGAAGCGCTTAGAAGGTTCCCGTTCGCAACGGTTCTGCTTCCGCTTAATTATTATATGTATTCTTTGCCGGAGTACCGCGCAGATTTTGACGCTCTGATGGAAGAGGCGGGCAAACAGGATGCAGCCGTCCGTGTGATCAAAGCTGTTGCGAAGGCTCCTTGGGGCGAAAATCAGAAGCGCAATTATGCGACCTGGTATGAGCCTTTCGACCAGCAGGAGGTTATCGATGCCTGCGTGCATTTTGTGCTCTCTTTTCCCGGTATTGCGGGATTTGCCAGTGCAGGTGACATTCATCTGTTCCCCAAAATCGTTGATGCCGTAGAGCGCTTTGGCTCCATGAACGATGAGGAGGCAGCACGGATTCTTAGTGCCATCAGCGGTTACACCTCTGTGTTCGAGTCGCCGACATCAATTGCTTAAAGCGTAGTACATGGGGATGAGAATGGAAGACGAGAGGAGAAAGAGCATGCCGCAGCAGAAATTGGAGGCCTTGAAGGCCAAGCTTCGCGAGATGGAAAGTGTCGTGGTCGCTTTCTCCGGCGGAGTGGACAGTACGTTCCTGCTCAAGGTAGCACTGGATGAGCTGGGTGCGGACAACGTTCTGGCGGTTACGGCCGATTCGGAGACATACCCTTCCTCGGAGCTGCTTGAAGCGAAGAAGCTCGCCGAGCAGATGGGTGCTCCGCATCAGGTGATCGAGACCTCGGAGCTTGAAATACCCGGATACAGCGAGAATACGGCGAACCGCTGTTATTTTTGCAAGAAAAGTTTATTTGAGCACTTAATGCCGATTCTGGCTGAGAAGGGTTATAAAAATATGGTGTTCGGCCTGATTGCGGATGATATGAGCGAACACCGGCCCGGCGTCAAAGCAGCACAGGAGCATGGGGTCAGAGGACCGCTTGCCGAAGTGAATCTCTATAAAGAAGAGATCAGAGCCCTGTCCAAGGATCTTGACCTGGATACCTGGGATAAGCCATCCTTTGCCTGCCTGTCCTCCCGGATTGCTTACGGGGAAATGATTACGCAGGCGAAGCTGACGAAGATCGACAAAGCGGAGGCTTTTATCAAATCGCTGGGCATTCGTCAGGTCCGGGTGCGGACGCATGGGGAAATCGCCAGAATTGAAGTGGAGACGGCGCAAATGCCGATTGTGGTCAGCCACTTCGAGCAGATCGCAACAACGCTGAAATCATATGGTTACGGCTATGTCACACTGGATCTGGTCGGCTACCGCAGCGGAAGCATGAATCAGGCGCTGAAGGTAGGAGCAGGGGCGGAGTAACCGCACGGGTAACTGGTTTTGGATCAAATTGGGGCCGGGATCATCCTGGCAGGAGGATAAAATGGACAGCAAGAATCAATTCGAAGACCTTGGTTTCAGCAAGGTGGATTACGCCAGAGAAGAAAGAACGGGCTTTCCCGAGGTGATATTCGGCAAAGGCAAAACCGTCGACCAGGTGCGCCAAATCGTGGAGCGTTTGATGAATGCCCACGGCAAGGCGCTGGTAACCTTGGCTACGGAAGAAATGGCGCTTGCCGTGCAGGAAGATTTTCCGGAGGCCGTATATAATCCGACATCCCGCCTGATTACATTGGGGGAACCTTCTGTGCGTTTCGCAGGGAAGGTTCTTGTACTCTGTGCAGGCACGTCCGATCTGCCTGTGGCCGAGGAGGCGGCAGGCACAGCCCGGTGGATGGGCTGCGAGGTGGAGAAAATTTATGACGTGGGCGTTGCCGGCATTGACCGTCTGCTTGCCTATCGCGACAAGCTTCAGGAAGCCAATGTGCTGATTGTGGTGGCAGGCATGGAGGGCGCCCTTGCAAGCGTCGTTGGCGGTATGGTCCGTCGACCGGTCGTCGCCGTTCCAACCTCCGTGGGGTACGGGGCTCATTTTCAGGGGCTAACCCCGCTGTTGTCGATGCTGACCTCCTGCGCGGCGGGAGTCACCGTGGTCAATATTGATAACGGCTTCGGAGCAGGCTATCAGGCTGCTATTATTCAGCAATTGGTGACGGAGGCGGGAGCACGGTGAAGGTACTTTACTTGGATTGCATCTCCGGTATTGCTGGAGATATGGCGCTGGCGGCATTAATTGACGTGGGTGCGGATCTCTCCTATATTGAAAGCCATCTAAAGGCGCTTCCGATTGATCCGTTCAGCATCGCCGTCGATCCCGTTATTAAAAAGGGGATTTCGGCGAAAAAGCTGCGTCTGCATATTGGCGGGTACAACCATGACGAGGGCCACAGTCACATACATAGGCACGATGACGGGCACAGCCATAGTCATGCACACAGCCATGATGATGGCCACACTCATAGTCACGCGCATATTCATGATGACAACCACAGCCACAGCCACGCGCATACGCACGATGACGGCCACACTCATAGTCATGCTCACACACATGATGACAGCTACAGTCATGCCCATACACACGATGACGGCCACAGCCATGCCCATACGCACGATGACGGCCACAGCCATACACATAGCCATGAGCATACTCATGGCGGGGACCATGAACACCATCACCGCAAAGCGTCCGATATTCTGCGGATGATCGCGGAGAGCGGACTGCCCGGGCGGGTGAAGCAGCGAAGTACGGCCATTTTTCAAACCATAGCCAAGGCAGAAGGAAAGATCCATGGGATGAGCCCGGAAGAGGTGCATTTTCATGAGGTGGGGGCCATGGACTCCATTATCGATACGATCGGCGTATGTCTGGCGATGGAGAATTTGGGAATCGAAGAAATCTATGCGTCCCCTGTTCCAACAGGTCATGGAAAACTAAAAATGGCGCATGGGCTGTATCCGATTCCAGCCCCGGCCACAGCGGAAATACTGATCGGGATTCCGATCGCCAAGCTGGATGCGGCCGGCGAACTGACAACGCCAACCGGCGCAGGAATTCTGAAGGCGCTTGCCAAGGGCTTCGGCGATATCCCCGCCCTGACCATCGAGAGGATCGGCTACGGCGCGGGCACCAAAGAATTTGCCCATCCCAATGTGATCCGGGCGCTGCTGATGGAGCAGGCAGGCACGGATGAAGAGGATTCGGTCATGGTGATGGAAGCCCAATTGGATGATATGACCGGCGAAGCGCTTGGTTACACGATGGAGAGGCTGTTCGAGGCCGGAGCGGTTGACGTATTTTTTACCCCGGTATATATGAAGAAGAACCGTCCGGCAACTTTGGTTACTGTACTGGCACCGGACGCCGCTGTGCCGCGCTGTGAGGATGTGCTGCTGCTCGAAACCACTACTCTTGGCGTGCGGAGAACGAAGTGGACGAGACGGATTCTGAAGCGGGAGATGGCTCTGGTCGCCACCGCCTATGGTCCTGTAAGGATTAAGCTGGCTATCCGGGAGAGCCGCGTGTTCCGCTTTTCTCCCGAGTATGAGGATGTTGCAAAAGCGGCACGCGAGCATGGGCTGCCTTTTCAGGACATGTACAAGCTGGCCGTATCGGCAGGAGAGGAATATGTCTCCAACCATTCGGCCTGACAGATAGAGAAACATCGCAGCCGTCCGGAAACGGCTGCGTTGTTTTTTGAACGTATAGCTTTAATATTATCCCGCGGCTATCATATCCCAGAGGGACTCAGTGTGGAACCAGCTTTGCTGTCAGAGGATGAAAGAGAGGAGTTGAAGCAGTGAAGGAACAGATTCAGGAAAATCCCGGGCGTGTCCCGTTTGGAACCCGCATCATCGCATTTTTATGGGATTATGTCCTCATTCTGGGATATATCGTCCTGCTTGTCGGGTTATCTTTTCCTGCAAAACCGCTGCTGGTTCCGCTTTTTCAGACCAGCGCTGCGACGGCGGAGCTCACCGGATTTCTATTGATTACACTGCCTGTCTATCTGTATTTTGCCCTATGCGAAGGCTCCAAATCGCATGCGACATGGGGAAAACGTAAGATGGGGATTATGGTGGCAGGCATGCGCGGTCAACCCGTCGGCTATGGGCACTCGTTCCGCCGTTCCGCCCTTAAATTCATCCCGTGGGAGCTGGCCCACTTTACGATTTGGCATATGATTATACCTTCGGGGTATCCCGACATCTTAATTTATTGCTTATTGGCAGTGGTCTACGGATTGGTGTTCCTTTACCTGCTAAGCCCTTTATGGAGCAAACAAAATCAAACGCTGTATGACGCCATCTCCGGAACCGTAATCAGGTACAAGGGATAGGATTTCATCGGATCTGCTCCAGCCGGCCCCTTTGGAGTGTCAACGACTGCTTACTCGCAAACAAGCAGATGCCTGGAAAATAAACCCTTTCTGGCGATGCAGCGGTCTGTAATGGTAAAGCCGGCGTTCCCGATCATTTCGTCGATGGCTTCGATGGAGACGACGACGACTCTTTTTGCAATGCGCCTGGCATGAAGGAGAAGCGAGAACTGCTCCTCCGGCGTTATTTTCGAGTAAAGATTATAGGGCATATCAACAATGGCGGCATCGTAGGTTTCGGCAATATCGGCAATATCCCCCCGTGTAACCACGCCCTCCAGTCCAAAAAAAGCGAGATTCTCCCGTGCTCCGCGGGCGATAAAATGATTGATATCCCTGCCAACCATGTCGATTCCCATAGACAAAGCCTCGACGAGAACCGTTCCGATCCCGCAGCAGGGGTCGATGGCCCTGATTCCTTCAGGCCGGGGAACGGCAATATTAACGGCCGCCCGGGCCACCCGGGTGCTCAGTGCAATGGAATAGCTGCGCGGCTTCTTCATATGATGCAGCCAGAGAGCCGTATTCTTGTGATAGCTGCCAAAATACCACCGCCCGCCGAAGGCAACAATGCCGTATAGAAGATCTGGCCTGTTTATATCCGCTTCCCCTTCGATATGCATGCCGATCTCCCGCTCAATGATGCGCCGCTCGGCGTACTCCACCTTGTCCCCGGGAGCCAGATCATTGGTTTTGACGAATATCGCCTTGAAGGTTGCACTCCCCAGATCGAGTTGCTCGACCTGCTCATAAATATCGGCAAGCTTGTCCCCTTCATACATGACATCGATGCGTTCTTTAATAAAAGGGCTGCGGCTGACATCGACAAGAATATCTGTTTTGAAAAGATTCGCCTGCGTCTCCATACCAAACAAGGAGCGCAGTTCCAATTGACATAAAGAAATTTCATCCTCGCGGCAGGCATACGTATAAATATACGCAGGCATCCGGTTCGTGTTATCCAATCTGTTCCCATCCTCTGTCGCATGAATATCCGGTTTGTACGGTTCATCGATTATTGTTTTTCGGCTCTCTCGCGATAGCGCGTATAAATCTCTTTAATATTTTTGCCGGTAATTTCGATATTGTGCTCATAGGCATATTTCATGGCATAACCAAGCGCGAGCGTCATCGCTCCGGCAACACTTGCGCCAGCGATGGAGCCGGCGCCCGGAAACAGCTTGAGCACCTGGCGGAAAATGCTTTTGCCGATATTGCCGACAATGGTCGTCAGCACGATTTCCTTGGCGGTTTCCTTGGACAGGGGTTTGTTATAAAGGGCGGCAAGCTTGGTCAAAAGGCCAATCTGGATCGCGGTAATCGGGATGATATCCGAGCCGGGAACCGGCAGCGCGCCGGCGGCGCCGGCTGATGTTGCCGCACCGATAATCCAGGTATGGGCGGTTGCAGCCTTTTCTTTAATGCTTTTGGCGAACAGAATATCCTTGCTCTTTTTTTTTAGAATCTCCAGAATCTTGTTCCGCAGCAGATCGATGTTTTCACCCGTACGGGATGAGATCGGCACGACCTCGTATTTCTCGCCGGTTTCCTTGCGCACCCGCTTGACAAGCCGGTCGATTTCGTCGGCGGCATCAATTTTATTGAGGACCACCAGTATATTTTTGTTGATTTTCTCTATCTGGAGGAAGGACTCCTTCTCCGATTCGGAGAAGACGGTGCCGGCGGCATTCAGGAAGAATAACACGACATCGGCATTTTTGAAATATTTCAGCGTTTCCTCGGAATTTTTGTGATTGATATCGTTCAAGCCGGGCGTATCGACAAAATAAATCTTGTCCGTGTATGCGTGAGGCTTGATTTCCGTGGTTTCGCCAGGCTCTGCGCCGACTCCCGCCACTTCCTCGCCGATCAGTTTGTTGATCGTGGAAGACTTGCCCGCATTGACATCGCCAATCAAGGCAAAAAGAATCTCCTGCTCCAGCTGCTTGTTGATCGCTGCGATTTCCTTATCGTAGGCCTCTGCTGCCGCCTTTTTGATTTCATCTTCCCACTGCTTGCTGGTGATATCCATTAGGGGCCGCCCCTTTCGTCTATTCGTATGTAGTAAGTATAACCTATTTACACGTCGAGCGGGCTATGCCAAACAGGGCGGTAAGTCGCTGCTCCCACAGGTTATCCGCATGTCATGTAACTTTATCCCTCCACGCGTTTTGTCGTCAGCTCTGTCAGGTCCGGCTTTCTCTGCCGCCGTAGCTTGTATATAATGGAAGTATATCTTCCAAATGGCTGGTAAAGGAGAATGGGCATGCAAAGAGCAGTTATTATTCTCAACCCCGCTGCAGGCAAATCGACAATGGTGAATCAAATCGGCATTATTTCAGATAAGCTTAAGCAGCGCTATGAAGAGGTTGTCATTTATACAACGGAGGCTGCGGGTGACGGCGCTGCATATATCGGGAAGCATGCCAGCGAATTTGATCTGATAATTGGCGCAGGGGGAGACGGGACGGTCCATGAGCTCATCAATGCGCTGTGTCCCCTGGAGCGGCGGCCATTGTTTGCTATTTTGCCCGGGGGCACATGCAATGATTTCTCCAGGGCGATTGGAATGAATCAGGACCCTCTGCTCGCGGTGGAGCAGATTCTGGCCAATCAGGTGAAGCAGGTGGATGTGGGCAAATCCGGCAGCCGCTATTTCCTCAATTTTTGGGGAATCGGACTGATTACGCTGGTATCAAACAATGTGGACTCGGACAAGAAGGAACGGTTCGGCAAGCTTTCCTATTATATTTCAGCAGCGCAGTCAATCACGGGATTCGAGCCCTTCTCCCTGAAAATCAAAAGTGCGGATTTCGATTATGACGATACGGCATGCTTGCTCGTCATCGGCAACGGCGCTTTCACCGGGGGAATGCGGACCTTCTTTCCGGAAACCGATCTGGAGGATGGAAAGTTCGATGTTCTGATCATCAAGGAAACCTCTATGGAGCTGGCCTGGAAGGCCATTGCGCTGAAGCTGACCAATGAAATGCCCGAGGGCGGCGCCATCCGTTATTTCAAGACCGGCAAGCTTTCCATCGAGGCATCCCCCGGACAGGAAATCGATTGCGACGGCGAGATTGGCGATCGGACACCGGACGAGCTGGAGAATTTGAAGCAGTATTTGTCCGTGCTGGTGGGGGACTTCCCGGGCTTTAGAAATTAAGCCTGCACTGTGTTACAATGACAGCATTCCAGACAACTAAGGAGATGACAATGCCATGAGCGAAGAAGTCAATGAGCAGGAGCTTGTACAGTACATAGCCGATCAGGTAAAAGTCAATGCAGCCAGCATTAAGCTGGTATTGAAGCATGAACAGACCTTCATCAACAGTTCCAAGGAAAATGCCAAAGGCGAAGTCGAGGTCGACAGCGACGAGCTTGTGGATTATGTGCTCAGCCGTCCTGATATCAAGCTGGACGAGCCGACCGTGGAATCCATTCTGGAGACCGAAATGGATTTTCTGATGGAGAAGGGGATCGCGGGCTACGAGGACTAGAGGAGAATGATGATCATCCTGACTGTACTTATTATCATTATCGGACTGATTCTGCTGGGTTATCTGTTCCTGAAGCTTAATCCGGCCTTTGGGAGACGGGCGTCGGGTGAAACCATGGAGATCTACAAGCAATCGGGCAATTACGCCAAAGGCAGGTTCATGAATGCCACGCCGACCTCAATGGCGATGGATCCCAAGACATTAATCAGTATATTGAGAGATTATATGCGGACCAATACGAACCGGAAGCCCGCCAGACCGATTGGGACCGTGACGTCGGCTGTGCCGTACGCCGAGCTCCCTGATCAGACCGTTGTCAGATGGTTCGGCCATTCCGCGCTCATGCTGGAGCTGGAAGGGAAGACGCTGCTGATCGACCCCATGTTCGGCAAAGCCCCTATGCCGGTGCAGATATTCGGAAACAGACGCTTCAGCAGGAGCGTTCCGCTTGAGCTTACGCAGCTGCCCCTCATCGACGCGGTGCTGATTTCCCATGATCATTACGATCACCTGGATTACGGCTCGATCAAGAGAATCAAGGACCGCGTGAAGCAGTTCATTGTTCCCTTGGGCGTGGGCCCGCATCTGGAGAGGTGGGGCGTGGACAAAGCGAAGATCCAGGAGCATGACTGGTGGAGCGAATTTCAATATGAAGGGCTTCAGCTGGCATGCACGCCGGCCAGGCATTTCTCCGGCAGGGGGCTTGGCGACCGTGAGGCCACATTATGGTGCTCCTGGGTCATTAAAGGCCGGAATGTCAGCGTCTTTTTTAGCGGAGACAGCGGGTATGGGGATCATTTTCAAGCGATAGGACAGAAATACGGCCCCTTCGACTTAACCTTCATGGAGTGCGGGCAATACGATCGGCGATGGGCAGGCATCCATATGCTGCCGGAGGAGTCCGTGCAAGCCCATCTGGATGTAAGGGGCAAGCTGATGATCCCGATCCATTGGGGGGCATTCACCTTGGCCATGCATGAATGGACCGATCCCATCGAGAGGGTGTCCAAAGCCGCCAGAGAAAACAAAGTAGCGCTGGCTGCCCCGCAGATCGGACAGACTCTGGTTCTCGGAGCACCGGACTATCCGACTTCTCCCTGGTGGAGGTCGGTATAAAGCAAAATCCCCTATTTGGTCAAGCGAAACCGAATGGGGATTTTTGTCATATTTGTATCGCTTGATCAACTCCCGAAAATGACAAACCATGTACCACAGATGGAAGAGAAGCTAGGGGATGTTTTATGTACAGCAGATGGCTGAAATGGGGTATATGCGCGCTCGTGATCGCGCTGCTTGCGGGATGTGCGAATGGTTCAGCCCATGTCTCGCTCCGGAAGGACGGCAGTGCGGATCTGGACATGAAGGTCACCTTGAAGGAGAGCACGCAGAAGCTCGTGGGCGGCAAGCTGGGGGAGATGCTGCAGGCCAAGGCTGAGGAGCTGGGCATCGACTATGAGACCCGGGAACAGGGCACCGGGACTGATTATTTGCTCCACAAAAGCTTCGGTTCCCTGCAGGAGGGCATCAAGCAGTGGAACTTCGCAGATCAACAAAATATCGTCAAAACGACGAAGCACTTCTTTTACACCCGGGTTGAAATCCGCCTGACGGTCGATATCGGAAAATATCTAGATCCGCTGATCCGAAATCAGGACTTGCTGAAGGTGCCGGACACCCTCATCAAGCTTGCGCTCTCGCAGCTCAATCTTGATTTTCTGCTCACGCTGCCGATCTCCACCTTCGGAAATAATAATGCCGATCAAGTTGATGGTCATACGATGAAATGGGACCTCTCGATGACGAAGCCGACAGAGATCCAGTTCGCGTTTCTGATCCCCAATATCAAGCATATCCTGATTGGTGCAGGGATTCTGCTGGTAGCGGCCGTGGTGCTGGTTATTCTGCTCATAAGAAGAATCACAAGCAGAAAACGCCGGAAAAAGGCTATGAGTGTGCCTCCTCCTGAAGAGAGACGCGACGAGGATGAAGATTGATCAGGATCTGAACCTAGGCGGATGCTAGAGAACCGTACGATCACTTCTTGTGATTGGTGCGGTTTTTTTCTTGAAAACAGATAATATAAATACTTACCATATCATCCTTATATTATATTGCGAAAACGCATGACTTCGCCCGTCAGCGGACGAAAGACCGCCGTTTCTTCCCGTTTTTCGGGTATGACGGGTCGCTTGGATGGATTCATACATAGTCGTCGCTTCCGCGCATCTTTACAAACTGTTATTGTCCAGAAGACATTGCTCTAATAAATGAGGGTTAAATTATAGCCATGGGACCGTTCCCACAATGATGACATCAGGGGGGATACTCTCATGCTGATTGATATAAAAACCACTGTTAAACCGGAAGACTCCCGGACGCATATCCGTTATCCGTTTACACTGGACCAGCCTGCTCATGCTCTGCGGATCCGTTTTGAATATTCGCCCAAGCTGCTGGAGGACGATAGCAAGGCGCGCAGATTGCTGGAACAAAGCATGGAGCTGTATGTCCTGCCGGAGCAAAGAGAGCTGGCTATAGCCGGGATCGACCGCTACTTGCCGCTGAGCAATCTCATCACCTTATCGGTGGACGATCCGGACGGCTATCGCGGAGCTTGCCACCGGCACGATCCGAAGCAGCAATTCCTGCTTTCGCATAGCGAGGCTTCCCCGGGACTTGCGAAGGGAAGAATTGGAGCGGGGGAATGGACAATAACGCTAAGCTTCCATTCCATCGTTACGGAGGAGTGCACCTATCATTTGGAAGCATGGATTCCGGAGGAGGAAGAGAAGTCATGAAATGGTTAGCCTGCGAGCTTCATACCCACACCCTTCACAGCGACGGAAAGCAGACGCTGCATGAACTGGCAGCCGGAGCGGCCAAGCTCGGCTTCGATGGCCTTGCGCTCACCGATCATAACACGATGTCCGGTCTGGCGGACAAGGAAGCGGTGGAGCAGGCCACGGGACTGGTCATTCTTCCGGGCATGGAATGGACGACATTCTATGGGCATATGGTCACCGTCGGTCTGTCGGCATTGGCGGACTGGCGCGAGGCGAACCGGGGCAATATCCACAGCGGCGTATCCGCCGTTCATCACCACGGGGGAGCTGCGGGGCTTGCTCATCCGTTCCGGATAGGAAGTCCGGCTTGTACAGGCTGCTACTGGGAATACGAGGTGGATGATTGGAATAGCCTCGATTATATCGAGGTGTGGTCGGGAACCTTCGCTCCGATCAAGACGGATAATTCACGCGCATTCTCGCTGTGGACGGATAAGCTGAATGAGGGCTATCGTCTGGCGGCAACCTCGGGACGCGATTGGCATGAACAGTCAGAGACGGATGAGCCAGTCTCCGTCACGTATTTGGGATTGGAAGACGAAGCGGGACAGGTAAGCGAAGAAGCGGTGAAGGCGCTCCGTCAGGGACGGGTATCCGTTACGATCGGCCCTCTCGTTACATTGGAGCTGGAGGCGACCGAGGGCGGACCGGCTTACGGGCTTGGGAGCATCGTACCGGCCGATGAGGCCAGTACTTCCGCCCGCATCACGATAGATTTCGCTGTCCGCAGCGGATTGTGGGACCTGCCAAATCCGGATTACCGCATCCTCCTGACGAGCAATAACGGAGTCTTGGAGGAGCGTCCGCTTGAAGCATCCGATGGAACGCAGGATCTGCATTTTGCCGTGCCGCGGGAAGGGCTGCTGTGGATCCGGGCCGAATTGCGGGGAATCGTCCGGGGCGTCAGGACGATGGTCGCTTTTACGAATGCTATTTACTTTGAATAGGAGCTGGTGACATGATCGTATTTCCGCTTGTGACGGCCCATACCGGATGTATGGGCATGCCGGACAACTCGGCTGCTTCCGCCCGTGAAGGACTTTCGCTGGGGGCCGATATTATCGAGGATGACATCCGGGTCACCCGCGACGGAATTCCCGTACTGAGCCACGATGACCGGGTAGGGTTGGCCGATGGGCGGGAGAGAAGCGTGTCGGGTCTGACGCTTCAGGAATTGAATGAAGGATTGGCGGCGCCGATTGTTCTTCTGGAGACGGTGTTGAAGCTGCTGGATAACTATCCGGGCGCGCGAATGAATCTCGACCTCAAGACGGATGACAGCATCGGGCCAGTTGCCGCACTGGTCCAGAAGCTGGGTATCGTCGACCGGGTGTTCCTGACCGGCTGCGAATATGACAGAGCCCTGCAGGCAAACAGCCATGATAACGGAATCGCGAAGCTGTTGAACGTAGATATCAACAGCTTCAGGAACAACGAATTTATGGACGCGGTCGGGCAGGCTTGCCGGGAAGCGGCAGACTCCGGCTGCTTCGGCCTCAATGTACCCTATCAGATTGTTCGGCCCGAACTCATGGACTTTGCTGCCGATAAAGGGCTGTCGGTCTTTATCTGGACGGTCAACGAAGCGCAGGAAATGAGAAAGTACGCCGCGATGGGCGTAGGTTCCATAACAACCAGAGACGTAGCGGCATTGCTGCTTGTCAAACAACAATGGCGAAAAGAGAGTGCGGCGGATGAGCTATAACATCAAAGAAATCGCTTCGATGGCCGGGGTGTCCAAATCGACCGCATCGAGAGTCATCTCAGGCAAAGGCTATGCCAGTCAGGAAGTGCGGGACCGCGTCCTCGGAGTTGTGGAGCAGCTGCAATACAAGCCGAACGCGGTGGCAAGAGCGATGGTCGCCAAACGGACGAACAACATCGGAGTGATCGTCTTCCGCGAGAAACAGCCGATCGTCTCTCATCCGCTGTATGGCAAGCTGATCGATTCCATCCTGTTGGCTGCCGAACGGCGGGGCTACTCGGTATTTCTCAAGACCGATCAGGAGATGTCGGTGCGTTCGACCGATTACATGCTGGAGCAGCGCGTCGACGGTCTCATTCTGATCAGCAGGCTGCAGAAGAACGTCATCGACCACGTCAAAAAATTCAATGTGCCCTATCTGATGGTGAACGGCTCGACCGACGATCCGGACGTGATTCATCTCGTCAGCAATGACGAGGTGGGCGGAGGACGGGCGGCAGCCTACCTGCATGGGCTCGGACACCGAAAGTTTTTCGTCATCGCCGGTCCGCAGGAGCATCGAAGCCATAATTTGCGGCTGAAGGGCTTTCGGCTGGGTCTGCAGCAGCTGGGCGTTGACGAATCGGATGTGTCCGTCATCCCTTCTATGGAATCGGACTTTGCGCATGGCTGTCGTCTCATGAACGAGCATTGGGAGACATTCAATCGCGGCGGATATACCGTCCTCTTCACCACAAACGATATGTTGGCGCTTGGCGCCATGAAGGTTCTGCTGGAAAAATCCGTCCATATCCCCGGGCAGGTGGCGGTTATGGGCTTTGACGATATTGATTTTGCAGCCGCATATACGCCATCGCTCACAACGGTAAAGGTGGACACGGACCGGATGGGTCATGACGCCGTCGATCTGCTTGATCGTCTGATTCACCAGGATCAGGACCTGTCCAAGCTGTACGAATACGCAAGTGAAATCATGCTTCGCCAATCGACCTAAAAAGGAGGGAATTACTTGGGATGGTATTTTAAAGCCGTCGGCAAACGAAGGATCATTGAGTTTATTCTCCTGACGGTGTTCGCCGTGTTTTTCGCCGGTCCGCTGCTGAATCTGGTCGTACTGGCTTTCAGCGATCAGTGGAACTACCCCAATATGCTGCCGCAGCAGTGGTCTTTCCGATGGTGGGACTTCGTGCTTAAGCAGGATGATATTGCCCAATCGATCGGGCTGTCTTTTATGATCGCGGCAATAGTGACGGCGCTGTCCATCGTTCTGTGCGTTCCCGCAGCTTATGCGTTCGCCCGCATCCGCTTTCCGTTTAAAAGAGTGTTTCTATTCTCGTTCCTGCTGACGCACGCGTTTCCGAAGATGGGGCTTTATGTGTCGATAGCAGTGCTCTTCTATAAGGTGGGGCTGATGAACACGCTGCTGGGAGTCGTACTCATTCATATGATCAATGTGCTGATGTTCATGACCTGGATTCCGACGGCCGCCTTCCGCAATGTGCAGGCTCCGCAGGAGGAATCCGCCCGGGATGTCGGAGCAACTCCCTTCCGGGTATTCCGGAGTATTACGCTGCCGATGGCCATGCCCGGCATTATCGTGGCGTCAGTGTTTACCTTTTTGAATTCGCTTGATGAAGCACAGGGCACGTTCCTCGTCGGGATTCCCGATTACAAGACGATGCCGGTTATCATGTATTCGATTATTTCGGATTTTCCGAGCAGCGCCGGCGCAGTATTCTCGATAATTTTGACGGCGCCGACCATTATTCTGCTGCTGGCTGCACAGCGTCTTGTGAGCGCGGACGTGCTCGCCAGCGGATTTCAAGTGAAATAACGGATTTGGGCAGCATCCGGTTTCGTTAGAGGAGGATTGGAATAGATGAGCATTCAATTAGCCGTCCGCGGCATGACCAAACGGTACAAAACGGGCGAGGGCGTCTCCGGCATCAACCTTGAAGTGAACAAAGGCGAGCTGGTGACGCTGCTCGGACCATCCGGCTGCGGAAAAACAACCGTGCTCCGCAGTATCGGAGGCTTTCTCGAGCCCGATTCGGGAGATATCCTGATCGAAGGCCAAAGCGTGATCAAGCTGCCGCCAGAGAAACGCCCGACTTCGATGGTGTTCCAAAGCTACAATCTATGGCCGCATATGTCCGTATTCGACAATCTGGCCTTCGGCCTGAAGATTCGCCGTATGCCAAAAGCGGATATCAAGAGCGCAGTCGCGGATGCGCTTCGGCTTGTACGTCTGCCCGGGGCGGAGAAGAAATATCCGGGCCAGCTGTCGGGAGGCCAGCAGCAGCGGGTAGCTTTGGCGCGGTCGCTGCTGCTCAAGCCGGCTGTGCTGCTGCTGGACGAGCCCTTCTCCGCACTCGATGCGAAGCTGAGGCATGAGATGCGGGAAGAGCTGAGGGAGATTCAGACGCAGACCGGCCTTACGATGGTGTTCGTCACCCATGATCAGGAAGAGGCGCTGTCCTTGTCGGACCGGATCGTTGTCATGAATCATGGCCATATTGAACAAATTGCGCAGCCGCAGCACATTTACAACGAGCCGGAGACGTTATACGTCGCCGAGTTTATTGGCAAAATGAATTTCCTGGAGGGGGTGGTGGACGAAGAACGGATTCGGGTAGGGCCGCTTGCATGGCCGAACACGAAACGTCTTTCGGGACAAGTCAAGGTGGCCGTGAGGCCGGAGGACGTCAGTCTGGGCAAGGAACCTTTTCAAGGGCAGGGTCTGACCGGGACAATAAAGCAAATTATGATTCTCGGGCATTATGCCGAAGTATCGGTCGAATTGGACAAGCACGGAGTAATTCGGAGTTTTCAATCCAAGGAAGCTGTCCAGCTGCTTAAAGCGGGACAGAAGGTTCATGTTGGCTTTGCTGCTATGATCGCTTATCCAAATAAACGATGAGTAAACTTTAGGAGGATGATTGGGATGATACGCTTGAAAAAGACATTGACGACGTTGTGCGCACTGACGTTGACCGTAATGGTAATGGCCGGCTGCGGCAGCAAGGATAACTCAAATGCAGAGGGGACTCCCGCTGCGTCCAACAACACATCTTCCAACGCCGCTTCGCCTGCTGAGAACGCAGAACCGGTGGAATTCCAGTTTTATTTTACGGGCTCCCAGAACGTGAAGGATCTGTGGGATACGCTGATCCCGATGTTCGAGAAGCAGAACGATAAAGTCAAAGTAAAAGAGGTCTATATTCCTTCCGGAACGGGCTCCGAATCGACCTATGACCGGATTTTGGCTGCCAAGCAGGCAGGCAAGGGCTCCGGCGATATCGATCTCTACGAGGACGGCATCAACGTAGTTACCCAGGGCGGCAAAGACGATGTCTGGTCCGCGCTTGACACTACCGGCATTCCTAATCTCGCCAATATCGATGCAGAGACGATGAGCGATGTATCCAATCTGGCTGTTCCGTACCGTTCTTCCGCTGTCCTGCTTGCCTATGACAGCTCGAAGGTAACCAACCCCCCAACTACCCTTGATGAATTGCTGGAGTGGATCAAACAAAATCCGGAGAAATTCGCCTATAACGATCCGTCCACCGGCGGTGCCGGAAGCTCTTTTGTCACCACTGTGCTTTACAAGGATTTGCCAGAGGAAGATATTCATAACAGCGATCCTGCCATTATGGCGAAGTGGGACAGCGGCTTCAATACGTTGAAGGAGCTTGGCAAATATGTTTACGGCAAAGGGATTTATCCGAAGAAGAATCAGGGTACGCTTGATCTGCTGACCAGCGGAGAAGTGGAAATGATTCCGGCCTGGTCGGATATGGTGCTCCAGCAGCTGAATGAGAAGCTGCTTCCGGACACGGTGAAAATGCAGCAAATTACGCCGGGCTTCAACGGCGGACCGACTTATCTGATGGTGAACAAGCTTTCCGAGAAGAAAGACGCCGTCAACCAGTTTCTGAATTTCGTTCTGTCTCCGGAAGCGCAAGCGGTTATCGTGGACAAAATGAACGGTTTCCCGGGCATTCAGCTCACGCAAATGTCGCAGGAGATGCAGGATAAATTCAAAGGCGTTTCCGAAGGATTCCGCACATTCAATATCGGGGACCTCGGCACCGAAATTAACAAACGCTGGCAGAGCGACGTAGCTGCGCAATGAGGAAGGAAGTCAAGCAAGCGATAGCGGGGCTGATTATGGTCAGCCCTTCTTTTCTTCTGCTGCTGATCATTGTCGTCATTCCGATCGTACAGTCTCTCATCTCCAGTCTGGGCAACGATTCGGGCGGTTACGATCTGAGCCGCTACCAGTTCCTGTTCACGGATAAAGGGATGCGCTCGAACATCATTTTCACGATTAAGGTTACTCTCCTGTCCTGTGCATTGGTGCTGCTGGTCAGCTACTCGATGGCGCTTTATATACGGTTCAGCTCGGGAAAGCTGGTCGATTGGATCCGCAAAACGTATATGATACCCTTGTTCATTCCGGGTGTAATCGCCACATACGGGCTGATGAATCTTCTGGGCAATCACGGCTGGCTGGCCCGGCTCCTGATGCCGCTCGGGATCGTCCTGCCGCGAATTATTTTCGATGAGAAGGGCATCATTATAGCGAACTTATGGTTTAATATTCCGTTCGCAACGATGCTGCTGAGCTCTGCGTTGGCAGGTATTCCGGCTTCCATCATCGAGAGCGCGCGCGACATGGGAGCAGGCAAGCTGCGGATTTTTCTGCGCTTCATCTTTCCCTTGTCCTACAAGACTTTTCTTGTTGCGCTGACTTTTGTGTTCATGGGCGTTATCGGGTCCTTTACCGCGCCGTTTCTATTGGGCGCCAACTCGCCTCAAATGCTCGGCGTGTCCATGCAGCAGGTATTCGGCGTGTTCCAGGAACGCGAGCAGGCCGCTGCGATGGCATTCTTCACCTTCCTGCTGTGCTCGGTGCTGGGATTCTTCTACATTCGTTCGATGGCAAAAGAAGAGGCAGCCAATGGTTGACGGCTGCCAAACAAGAAGAAACGGCTGCCGCCGTCCTGTTGCGGCGCCGTTAGTTTCTTCCCTTCGACCTTATAGAAATGTACAGGCGTGAAACTTATACATTCTATAAGATCGATAAAGGACGGTCTCCAGGCTCGATTTGACCCTGAAGACCGTCCTTTTGCTGCTCGGGTATGGCGCTGAATAGGCTAAGCTCCTCGAAGCGTGTAGGTATACTCCGGCTTGGAGGGGTCATCGGCATTGTTCACGAAATATAGCGTGCTGTCTTCGCGCTTCATGTACTTGAGCTGATCGCCGTAATAAGGAACATCGTTATTCTCCGCATAATCCTGCTCCTCAGCCGTCAACAGCTTCTTGTAGAGGAGAGTGCTGGCTCCTGTCGCACGGTCAATGAGCGTGAGCAGCCCTTTCTGGTTGGGGCGGATCAGCAGGAAATCCTTGTCGAAGGCTTCGATGAAGTAGCTGTCGTCCTCGCCGCCCAGCTTCACCAGGTCAATCGTCTGTGTAACGGCTCCCGTTCCATCTTGAATGAGGCGGAGCGTCCTGCCGTCGGTAAGCAGCAGTTGATCCCCGTACTGCGTGACATTCTGTTCCCAGCGTTTCCAGTACTTGACGTCCGACACCCGGATGAGGCTCCCGTTCTTGAGCACCAGTGTAAGAGTCTGATGATTGATATGCGGTTCACCATAATTGTTATTGACGGTCAGGACGAGCAGCCCGCCCTTCGTCTTGGCAAACTGCATACTGAGAAGATCGGCATAAGGACCAAGGGAAGCAAGTCTGCGCGGCTCTCCTGTGCCTTTGGTGACAAAAAGCTCGCCGTTTTCTACGTTGACCGAGTAAGTGGACCCTTCGAAGGTCTGGGAGTATTGTTTAAAGAAATGCAGTCCATTAGCCATGATCAGGTTGTTCTTGGCATCCCAGCTAACCGTTCCGCCTTCCAGAGCATGGACAAGAAACCGTGCTGGAACATACACATGTTCTCCCTGCTTAATGACGACGGCTCCAAGGTCGGTCAGCTTGCCGTCAAGCATACCCGTCCTTGAGCCGATGCGAATGGCAAAATGCTTGTCCCAGCCGTCGAATTGAATCCGGCTTCCCGAAGCGTCCGCTTGAACCGTAAGCCCTGCCGAGCCGCCGATTCCCATGGCATCAAGATAGGTTACGCCGTTCTTGATCATGGCAGATCCGCCCGATTCTAGGCCTCCGCCGGACCAGCCCAGTCTGTAATTGGCCGGAGCGCCGGCATGAACAGACGCAGGTAAAAGCAGCATGGACGATAGGGCAAGCGCAAGCCATCTCTTTTTTTTCATGAGGCTGTCCCTCCTGGAATGAGTTTGTCAGTATTACCCACTCCTAAGACGGGAAGGCCGGGTCAAATGTTGCGAATGCCTATATGATCCATCCGGGCACTGAATCAGGGCGATTCCCTGTAATTCTCCATCAAGAGCTCCAGCGCGCCTGTCTCGGGATGGATCAGAAGACCATGAACAAGTACGGACTGGGGCACCAGCGGATGATTGCGGATGAGCGAAACGCTGTGTTTCACACCCTCCTCGGGGCTTGAGAAGCCCTTCAAGAACCGATCCATCCTGATTCCTGCGTTCTCCAGGGTGGAGATAGCCAGGTCAGGAATCCCATGCTGCCGGAATTTCTCGACCATTGCAGCGGAATCCAGATTGGTCATCCCGCAGCCGTGATGGCCGATGACCAGCACCTCGCGCGCATCCATCTCATAGATCGCGACCAGAATGCTGCGCATGGCGCTGCCGAAAGGCTGCGTGAGGATAGCGCCGGCATTTTTAATGATTTTGGCGTCGCCGTTCCGCAGGTTGAGCGCTCTTGGCAGCAGCTCGCTCAATCGGGTATCCATGCAGGAGAGGATGGCTATTTTTTTCTCGGGGAACCTGTCGGTCAAATAGGCTTCATACTGCTTCTGTTCCACGAATTGTTTGTTGAATTCCATAAGTGTGGGTAACAATGACATTGAGATTCCTCCCCTTCCTGTTATTAATTATTCTCCCAAAAAGCAGCCGAGTATATGAAGAATTTGTTGATAATGGATAAATGCGAGCACCATCTCCACAAAAAAGGCGGCAGGGCTCAAACGTATCAAAATGGCGCGGGGCAGCGCCAGAAGAACCGGCTGTCGCCGTCCTCGGGCTGCTTAGCCCAGTTTCTTCCCCCCGGAAATAGAAGCAGCATATAGCCAATTATAATCCTGCTTATTGTGTAAATAAAAAAGCAAACTCACCGCTTACATGAGTTTGCTTAGCCTGGCATATATCCGTTTGTGGTAACCAGCGCACTGTAAGCCACCCGCTTGATTTCCGCTTAATGAGTACGCTCCTGAAACGTGTGACAGCAGGTATCGGTTACGCCACCAGCAGAATCCTGATGCTTTGTGTCGTATTTCCCGCTTCCTGAGCCTTGCGGAAGCGGGCTGTTTGCATGCGTATTGATCTCGATCATAATCGTCTCCGCCACGCAGTTGTTGCCGGATTCCCAATGCTGACAATTTGCAACACTGCATTTCACCATAGGATGTTCCATTGCAGGTTCACCTCTCCTTAAGTGTCGTGTATGTGTACATACCACGGATATGGACAGATTAAACACGGAGCGTATATGATTCATTATATTAGCACTCGCAGAAATACAAATAAACGAAGGGAGCAAACATCATGTCCGATTCGTATAAACCGCGTAATTACAGCACCGTAACGTCTTATTTCATTGCAAAGGATGCCGCAGGCCTGATGGACTTTCTTAAGCAGGTTTTTTATGCGGAGGAGCTCAGCCGCAATTCGGATAACGAAGGTAGAATTACACATGCCGAGGTTCGCATTGGCGATTCAATTATTGAGCTGTCGGAGGCCAATGATCAATTTCCGGCAAGAACCAATACGCTTCATCTTTTTGTCGCTGATACAGATGAATGCTACACACGCGCTCTGGCAGCGGGTGCAGCCTCACTCTATGCGCCGGCAAACATGCCGTACGGAGAACGAAGCGGAGGAATCGAGGACCCCTTCGGCAACCACTGGTACCTCGCTACGTTCACGGGCGGAGAAGGAAATGGTTACGATTGATCGTTTAAACATAGAGTTGTTCTTCACCATGATTGAACCAGATCTGCAGAATTAGCAAGAAAAGTGGCTGTCCATCAGTGCAGCCTCTTTTCTTGCTTCTTTTTTTGTGTATAAATTTCAATGTGCGGACGCATGCCCTTCAACAGCTTATTTAACTTTTTCGCAGCTCTTTCCTCTTTTTTTTCACAGATCTACTCGCTTCATCAGCTGCATTCATAGTCGGCAATAACGGTCCTGCCAAGCATAATTGTAACTCTTACATTCAGTATTTCATCAATAATTCTTCTCTTCCTCATTTACTGGATGGATGGATTGCATAAGTTGTAAGTCTTACATATTAAGTGTTATAATGAAAGAAAAATGATCAGGGAGAATGAAATGAACATCTACGATATCGCCAAACAAGCAGGGGTTTCCATTGCAACCGTCTCCAGAGTCATGAATAATCCGGCAGCGGTGAGCGTCAAAACGCGCGAGAAGGTGCTGGAGATCATACACAGCGCGAATTTCATGCCCAAACTGGGCGCGAATTTGAATAAATCCAAAGATCTGGCCTTCTTCACGACGGCGCAATCCCTGCAGCTGGAGAACAGCATTTTGGCTGGGATCAGCGAGGCGGCTTTTGCCGAGAAGCTGAGCATCAAGCTGTGCCCGTTGGACGAGCTGCCCAAGAAGCGCAATGAATTGGCCGGCTACTTTGCCGAGAAAGGAATTGGCGGGGCAATCTTTACGTCGATTCCGTATAACGAGGAGCATTACAACGATATTGCCAGAGCGATCCCGAGTGTTTTGCTGTTCAACCAGCTCAAGGATTACAAGGTCCACTATATCCGTGCCGACCATCGAAAAGGCGGATTTATTGCGGTGCAGCATCTCGCCCATATGAATCATAAGCATATTGCCGTTGTGGACGAAATCCATTCGGCGGATCATCACGAGAGGCTGGCCGGAGTCAGAGAAGCCATGGAGACTCTTGGTCTCCAGGATTTTACGGAAAACCATTTGATCAATGTGTCCAACCTCGATGAGATGGACATATGCGCCCAAATCGACCATTATCTGCTGCGGTATCCCCAAACGACGGCCCTTTATGTGACCAACGATCAGTTCATTCCGGCTTTATACCGCCATTTCCGTTCCAAGGGAATCCGTATTCCGGAGGATATCTCCGTGGTAGGGGCGAATGACGTCCCGGGAAGCTCTGATCTGTATCCGCCACTGACGACAGTGAGGCAGCCGGTCAAGCAGATGGGCATGAAGGCTGCCCAGACGCTGATAGATATCATCCACGGCCTTAATGCCCCGGAGGAAGCGCTGCAGGAGGTTTTTGATGTCCAATTGGTAGTCAGAGCTTCCACAAGCAGGGTTCCAGAATAATAATGCAGCATTATAGTCAGTGACTCACAGAGCCGGCTTGGAATCAAGAATCTTACTTTAAGTGTCTGAAAACACTTACCGTAAGGTTTTTTCATTTTCTGTCCTTGTTACATTATAAGAGCATTTTCGTCATAAACTGCGCTTATTCGTGAAAGAATTTGTTGATTCATTCTTTTTAGCAATGTAAGCCATATTATGTATAGCATTTCGTGTCGGGACTTTCTGTGTAACAGACGGACAATAGGCATGTTTCATACCTTAAGCTTATAGAATAGGGAAAGGCTCGATTGAACAGCATGGTTGATCCATTGCCTTACAGGGTATTAACCTTATACTCACTTGTGAATACTGACAATTGATGAACACAAAAGGGGGATATGCACATGCATTTGTTATGGACATTGATTATTGGCGGCATTATCGGTTGGCTAGGGGGATTGATTGCAGGCAGGGACGTACCGGGCGGCATTATCGGGAATATAGTAGCCGGCTTCGTCGGCGCTTGGCTGGGTACGCTTATATTGGGTGACTGGGGTCCGAATATAGCGGATTTCGCTCTTATTCCTGCCATTATCGGCGCCATCATCGTCGTTCTGATTCTGAGCGCCATCATGCGCGGCGGCAGCAGAAGAACATAGTACGGGAAGCGCGGGATACAACAGTTTTCTTGGAATCGTGAACAGTAATAAAGCCGCCGGCAGGCCGTTGGAATTTCCAACTCCCGCTGACGGCTTTTATTGAGCTAAGAAGGGAAGGAGTTTCCGGAGGAAACGGAGAAATGGTTGAATTACATAGGGCGAATAACTATAATTTGGTTAGAATCTATCAAAAATATAGATAGGAGGACACCGGTATGATCCAGGTGTTTCCCGCAGACGAAAGATATTCGGTCGATAATGGATGGCTGCGCGGACGTCCCAGCTTTTCCTTCGGTGAATATGCTGATCCGGCCAATACGGGCTTTGGTGTGATGCGCGTGTGCAATGACGATTTTCTCGATCCGGGGAAGGGCTTTGGCGCTCATCCGCACAGCGACATGGAAATTGTCAGTATTGTGCTAAAGGGTCAAATTCGTCATGAAGACAGCTTGGGCAACGTGGAGACGGCATCGGCCGGCGAGCTTCAGCGCATGTCCGCTGGCACCGGGATTGTGCATGCCGAATATAATCCCTCGGAGACGGAAGAGCTGAACCTGCTGCAGCTGTGGTTCATGCCCAGAGAGCGGGGGCTCGCTCCCTCATACGAAACAGGCCGATACGATGCGGAGCAGCTGATCAATACGCTGGTTCCGGTTGTGACGCCGGATGGGGCAGGACAGACTGCGAGCATTCAGCAGGATATGACGATTTATCTGGGCAGGCCGGAGGCCGGCAGGGAGCTGATCTTCAAGCAGGAAGAGGGCAGGCGGATGTTCCTTTTTAACATCGAAGGCTCTTTGTCTGTGAACGGAACGCCAATGGCTGCAAGAGACACAGCGCGGATTGAATCCGTATCCCGGTTGACATTATCGGCTGATGAGGCTTCATTCGTCATGCTGATCGATCTGCCATAAGGAGGGCATTAGTCCATGAAAGAAACCTTTATCGTCAAGCATGCGGTCGGAGGGCCGATCTTTATTGACACGAAGAAAGAAGCTGTTCCTTATACGGTGGAGCCCTTTGGCGAGGGATGGAAATTCACGGTATCGGTGCCTTTGAACGAGAAGATCCGTGAGCTTCTGCAGTTCAGCCATGAGCTTAACATGTTTCTCTTTCACGAATTCGAGGATGCGCCAACAGTCAAGACCTGGTACTACATCAAGGAGGGTCCGGTCGAATACGATGCGGCTTCGGAGCAGCTGACTATCGTGGCGGATTCGCGAATCGAATATGTGCCGGATACGTTCATGAAACAATAGAGCTGTTGCGGAAGTTTAATGGAGAGTAAACCTTATCTCCGAACCGGAAAGTGCAGATTGTTGTCCTGATGTGTGAAATTAATCCCAAGGCGCATGATGTGGTGAGCTTCATACATACGCAGCGGCTCACGCCATCAAAGCACAGCAAAAACAACCCCCCAATTCGACTGCTTGCAGCGGAATTAGGGGGTTGTTCTTATTTATGGAAGAAAGCAGTCGCCGCTTCCTGTTAGAACGGAAATTTAGTCCGGTCGGTTGCGAGATTATTCACCCGCATAGGTCAGGTTCCACTGGGCTCTGACAGCATCCATTGTTTCCATCAGCTGAACCGTCTCGGACACCGGCATGATGGAGCTCTCCGTGCGTCCTTCACGCACGCATTCCATGGCTTCCAGCGCCTGGAACATATGCCCGGTAATTGTGCGGTCGTCGGTTACGGTTTCTTCTTCTTGGCCATTTACATATAATGTAGCCTTTCTGGCAGACAGAAACTCGGGAATATGGATTTTTCCTTTCGTCCCGTAGATCCATGCATCGTTATTCATCCATAAGCGGATCGCTCCATGCAGTGAAGCCGTAGCGGCGCCATTGTAATCGAAAATCAATGAATACTGCTCGTCCACACCGGTTTCTCCGATGAAGGCGGAGCTCAGAATTTTCGTAGGCTGCGAGCCGAACACCATCGAAGCAAAGGAAATCGGATAAATACCGGCATCCAGCAGGGTGCCACCGCCCTTATTCTTATCCAGCAGCCGGCCTTCGGGATTCCAGCCGGCGTCAAAACCGAATTCAGCCTTGAGCAGCTTGACCTCGCCGATTGCGCCGCTCGCCAGCCATTCTCTGACTTTCTTGATGACTGGAAGATAACGTGTCCACATTGCCTCCATGACGAATACACCCTGTTCCTTGGCATAGTCGGCGATTTCCCTGGCCTCGGCTGCGTTCATCGTGAAAGGCTTCTCACAGAGAACAGGTTTGCCCGCCCTCAGGCAGGTCATGACATTCTCCTTATGAACCGTATGGAGCGTACCGACGTAGATAATATCCACTGCGGGATCGTTTGCCAGCTCCTCAAAGCTTGAATAAACCTGCGGGATGCCGAATTTAGCTGCAAAAGCTTCCGTTTTCTCGAGGTTGCGGCCGGCTACGGCTGCGATCTTGGCATCCGGGGCATGAGCAACCTCGGAAGCGAAAGTGCCTGAGATACCGCCCGGGCCCATAATGCCCCATTGGATGACGCGTTTATCAGTCATATACAGTCTCCTTTAGTTGGTTGATTGAATAAACAAACTTATAACCCTTATGTTATCACTTCAGCGGTCACGATTAAACTTTTTTTAAAAGCAAGGCGGTTTCCTCCTAGAACAAACCCTTCCAAAGCCTGAGCAGCGGTCCCGACTCGCCGAATACAGGATCGCAATCCGGCAGGGGAACCTGCTCAATTTCCTGCAGGACCTGCGGCCGTTCCCCTTCTTTTCCTGTACGAAGATTATAGTCCATCCCGTCCGGGTAAGCGCCTACGACCTGAAAGTCAGCGGATGCCGAAAGCCGCTTATGCCCGGTTCCCGCAGGCAGCACGACGACATCGCCGGCGTTCAACTCCACATGTTCCCCCTGTCCGCCGCCAAGCTGCAGCGTTATCGATCCGCGAATGACGCCAAGCACTTCATGGGCGTTGCTGTGGTAATGGTGGTAAGGAAATACGCCATTGGTCCAGCTATTCAGCCAATGATGGCGGTTGAACAGGTTCTCCGTTTGCGCCGCTTGGTCCTTCAGAGCGCCAGGATAGAGAACAACAGGCAGAACCCGGTTGTTCGGTATCGTCCCGTCGTCTTGAAACAGATAAGTCCTGATCTCAGGCAGTTTCATCTTCCAACCTTCTTTCCTCTTTGATCCGGCAGCTATCTTGCTGCTTAAGCCGGTATTATTCCCAAGGAAATCTCATTTGCAGGAAGTCGGCGAATTTCCTGCTCTCTTCTCTGCGGTAACGCCGCATTTCGGCACGCTGCGTGGCCGTTTCGTGCAGCCGCTTCTCCTCCGCCGTCTCCGGTACGATGTCCGGAACCATCACCGGTTTGCGGTTCTCGTCCAGGGCTACGAAGGTAAGGAACGCAGTTGCCGCAATCGCCCGGATCCCCGTCCGCAAATCCTCCGTGATCACCTTGACGAACACTTCCATCGAGCTTCTGCCCGTCCACGTCACGATCGACTCCAGGCAGACGGAATCCGTCGGACGGATGGGCAGCAGGAAATCCACGGAATCCGTGGAGGCCGTGACGACGGATTTGCGGCAGTGCTTCGATGCCGTGATGGAAGCAATATCATCGATATAGGCCATCAGCTTGCCCCCGAACAGCGTATTGTGGTTATTCACATCGGTCGGGAAAATTCTGGCGGTTTTGTAGCAGCGGGACTCCTTGACGAAGCGTTGTTCCATAAGCTTGGATGCCCTCCATCGTTTTTCTTCCAAGTTTACCTTATTTGCCGCAGGCTGCAAACTTGGAATTGCCCGGGGTGGGAACCAGGAACGTCAACCCAAGCCCACAGCCCTGTACTTTACAGGAGGCCGGTATTTAACCGGCTCCGTTGGTGGAGCTATTTTTTCACTGGATCTCAGGGAGTAGGAAGTAATTCTTAAATAGGGGATGTGAAACATCTCCACCGCCGCCGCCGAGAGGCCGGAGAAAGCGATGATATTTCCCGATATACAGCGGAAATTATCGGTTCAGCCGAAGGAGAGGCCCTCTCCCGAACCTTCTGCCAGACTGTCCCCGATTCTCTTTCTGCCGGTGTGGTGAAATGAGAGGCAATATGGTATACTTTTACACAGATTGCTAGTGATAACGCTTACAATAATAGGGCCATTTTAATTCGAATGAACCTGTTAATTCAAACCTATCATCACAAAGGGAGTGACGTGAATGGCTGGAAATCGTGCGGTGGCTTATGTGAAACCTATGGAAGTTGAGGTGCAGGATATTTCCTTTCCGGATTTGATTCTTCGCGACGGACCGGGAGTGAACCCGCTTAATGTGGGGCGCAAATGTGAGCATGGCGTTATTTTGAAGGTCGTGACCACCAACATTTGCGGCAGCGACCAGCATATGGTCAGAGGACGCACGACAGCTCCCAGCGGTTTGGTGCTGGGTCATGAAATAACGGGAGAGGTCATCGAAGTAGGCCGGGATGTGGAATTTATCCGGAAAGGAGACCTGGTCTCCGTTCCGTTTAATATCGCTTGCGGAAGATGCCGCAGCTGCAAGGAGCGCAACACGCATGTATGTCTCAATGTGAATCCGGATCGTCCCGGCTCAGCCTATGGTTATGTCGATATGGGCGGCTGGGTAGGCGGACAATCGGAATACGTCATGGTCCCTTACGCCGATTTTCAGCTTCTGAAATTCCCGGACAAGGACCAGGCCATGGAGAAAATTATGGATCTGACGATGCTCTCGGATATTTTTCCGACGGGTTATCACGGGGCGGTCAGCGCAGGCGTCAAGCCCGGCTCGACGGTTTATGTGGCCGGAGCGGGTCCGGTCGGTCTGGCAGCCGCGCATTCGGCCCAGCTGCTGGGAGCGGCGGTCGTTATCGTGGGCGACCTGAACAACGAGCGGCTGGCGCAGGCCAGGAGCTTCGGCTGCGAGACCGTCAATCTGCGGGAGCATGCGAATTTGTCCGAGCAAATCGAGCAGATTCTGGGCGTGCCCGAAGTGGACTGCGCGGTTGACTGCGTAGGCTTCGAGGCGCACGGTCATGGCCATTCCCACGGCGAAGCGCCGGCGACGGTGCTCAACTCTATTATGGAAGTAACGAGAGCCGGCGGACGCCTCGGTATTCCAGGCTTGTATGTAACGGGTGATCCGGGCGCGATTGATGCGGATGCCAAGCATGGCACGCTCAAAATCCGCTTCGGCCTGGGCTGGGCGAAATCCCATACCTTCGTAACCGGGCAAACTCCGGTTATGCAGTACCATCGGGATCTGATGATGTCTATCCTAAGCGGCAGAGCCCAAATCGCCAAAGCGGTCAACGCAACGAAAATTTCGCTGGATCAGGCTCCTGCGGCTTACGCCGAGTTTGACAAAGGCGCTTCCAAGAAATTTGTTATCGATCCGCATGGACTGGTTAAAGCCTGAACGATTGGGCAGGAGCTTGCAGCCCGGCTGTAAATTCTTATAGCCGGATATGGGTTGCGGCTTTGTCATAAATGCGATAAGTTGGTCATATAATGAGAAATTAAGGCCGTTCGATAAGGAGCAGCGAACCTGCCGCCTGTCCACCGGCATGCGAGGATCAACCATGAATCGTTATGAAGCGGAGTTCAGCAATTTGGTCAAGGCTTACCGGAAGCGGCATATGGGCAAAGGGCCAAGCCGGATCACAACGACCTTCTGCAAGCAGTGGGCGATTTGCGAGATGGAAGGCAATTTGTCGCCGGTGGAGAAGTTTATGGCCGCAGCAGAGGAAGGAAAGCATATTCTGCGCGAAGCCCGCACGCAGTGGGTGAAGGATATGTACCGCAAGGAGCCTCCCGTCGAGATGGAAGAGCTGCTGGGGGCGAAGCTGATGGATTTATTCGTTGATATTGATATTGATAAGGATTTCGGGATGTCCATCTTCGTATTCGATCAGGACATTCAGCAGAAGTTCGGTTCTCTATAATGGAGAGGATTGGCGCTTGGCAGCGTTCCTGCCCAGGACCAGCCGCATGATGATGATTTCGTGATGAAATCATTTTCCTGCGGCTTTTTATTTTTAAACGATAGAAAGTTACACGTTTCTTCGAGGCTCTATGACTCGTGTTCAGAAGGAAGAAAATCTCGGCCGGCTTTGAGGTTGTTTCGGGCATTCGCAAGGAATCGCGGCGCAGCAGCAGTAAGGTTTTCCCGTGCTGGAGCATCCGAACAGAGGTAGAGGCATGCTCTAAGCAGGATCAAACCTGCTTAGAGGGTGTTTCGGGCAGCGGGGTTTCGTGGATCCAATTATCTGAGAGGGGCCAACTTCGCCACCGAGGATGGCGAATGCTGGTTATATATTATTTCATGAAGCAAGGGGAGATGAATCATATGGGAAAGACGCTGCATTCGGGCCGTATCAAGCTGCCGGGCAAGCCGGACCCGAAGCTGTGGGTGGGCAAGGCGCCGTTCGGCCTGGGCAAATTGAAGCCGCATCACATTCGGGATACGGTGAAGGTGGTATGGGACAATCGGGATAATCTTCCGTATGCCTACCGCATCTTGACGCAGGGTGTGTGCGACGGCTGCGCGCTTGGTGTATCCGGTCTTTACGACCAGACGCTGACCGGCCCGCATCTGTGTACGACGCGGCTGAATGTGCTGCGCCTGAACACGATGCCGGCGATCAAGCCGGAGCTGCTTCATGCGGACATCGATGAGCTGCGGAAGCTGGACAGCACTGCGCTGCGCAAGCTGGGAAGGCTGCCATATCCGCTTCTAAGGAGCAAAGGGGAGCGCTCGTTCCGCCGCATCTCCTGGGATGAGGCGCTTGAGCGGATTGCCGCCAAAATCCGCAGCATAGATCCCAAGCAGCTCGCTTTCTATCTGACTGCGCGGGGCATTACGAATGAAGTGTATTATGCCGCTGCCAAGGCGGCGCGTTTCATCGGCACGAATAATATCGACAACGCTTCGCGCATCTGCCATTCGCCATCCAAGACGGCACTGAAACGCTCCGTGGGCATCGGAGCATCCAGCTGCAATTACAAGGATTGGATCGGGACGGATGTGCTGATCTTCTGGGGCAGCGTGGCGGCGAATAACCAGCCGGTCTCGACCAAATATATGTATGCGGCCAAACGGCGCGGGACCAAAATCATCGTGATCAACCCTTACCGGGAGCCTGCGATGGAGGGCTATTGGATTCCCTCTATTGCCGAATCGGCGCTGTTTGGAACGAAGCTCGCGGATGATTTTTATCAGGTCAATATCGGCGGAGACATTGCGTTCATGCACGGCGTGATGAAGCATTGGTTTGAAATGGAGGAAGAGCAGCCGGGCTCGGCAATTGACCATGATTTTGTACGGGAGCATGCGAACGGATTTCAGGAGCTGCGGACCCATGTGATGGGCCAGCAATGGGGGCTGCTGGAGAAGTCGTCGGGACTGACCAAGGAGCGGATGCGCGAATTTGCGCAGCTGCTGGCGGGGGCGAAGTCGGGGGTATTCGTATGGAGCATGGGGCTGACCCAGCACCGTTTTGGCACGGACAACATCTCGCAGGTAGCCAATCTGGCTCTCCTGCGCGGTTTTCTTGGGCGTGAGCATTGCGGTCTGATGCCCATCCGCGGACACAGCGGCGTGCAGGGCTCCGGCGAGATGGGAGCCGATCCCTTCAGTCTGCCGGGCGGTGAATTCAAGGGGGACGATATCGGACGGATCGAGCAGGTGTGGGGCTTCGAGCTTCCCCGCTGGCAGGGGGATATCGTGGGGGTATCGCTGGAGAATACGCAGCTTCCTGACGATCATGAACGCAGGCTGAAGGTATTCTATACGTCCGGCGGCAATTTTCTCGAGACCATGCCCGACCCGGAGTTTGTGCGAGAATGTCTGGAGGCTGTGGACCTTCGCGTCCATCAGGACATCGTCCTGAACACATCGACGCTTGCGGACGCGCAGGAGGAAGTGATTGTGCTGCCGGCGATGACCCGGTACGAGCAGCCGGGGGGAGGGACCTCCACATCGACGGAGCGGATGGTTTATTTCTCGCCGGAGATTGCCGGCCCAAGGGTGGAGGAGGCGCGCGCGGAGTGGCAGATCTATGCGGAGCTTGCGGCCAAAGTGAAGCCCGGACAGCATAATCGGGCGGCATTTGCGAGCGCGGCTGCCATTCGCGAGGAGATTGCCAAGGCGGCTCCCGCGTATAACGGCATCCAGAAGCTGCAGGGGAAGGGCGATGTTTTTCAATACGGGGGTGCATGGCTGTGTGAGGATGGCCTCTGCCCAACGTCAGACGGCAAGGGCAATCTCATTGCGATCGAGCTGCCGGAGCTGCGTAAGCCCGAGGGGAATTTCTATGCGACCACACGCCGCGGCAAGCAGTTCAATTCCATGGTGTACAGCGATACCGATGCTTTCAACGGGGCGGACCGGTATGATGTCCTGATGAATGCCGGCGACTGCGCGGCGCTTGGGATCGTCGAAGGCAGCGCTGTCGTGATCTATAACCGCAGCGGATTGATGCATGCCCGGGCGAAGAAAGCGGACATCGCCCCGGGCAATATAGAACTGTTCTGGCCGGAGGGAAATGTGCTGTTCCACAAGGGCGTCTATGAGCCGAAAGCGGGTATTCCCGAATATAATACCTCGGTTGTCATCGAGAAGGCCGAGACCTTCCATGCGCTGAAGGATACCAAATATGTCGAGAAGCGGATTGATGAGCTGGAGATGGATATACCGTCTTGATCGTACAGCTGGCATTTTGCCAGGAAACCGGCAGGTAAACAAGGCTTGATATGAGCTGTTCCCAAACATCCGGCCGGCCCAATAGACTGGCTGTGCATGTGAATATGTCCTCCACTTGTTCCGGCAGTGAATCATCGGCCTTATAAAGGCGTTGGCAGAAAGGAGGTGCAGCGCGTGGATAACAAGGTAACTACCGGATGGCGCGTCATCCGGTTCAACGGCGGTCAGCATGAGGAGCAGGATGACGAAATCGCGACGGAGATGCCGCTGACTGTCCGTCTGGATGGCGAGGAATTTGCCACAATCGTATGCACGCCAAGCGATTTGCAGGATATGATTGTCGGGTTTCTCGCCTCCGAAGGCGTAATCCGGACATTCGGTGAATTGAAATCCTTAACGCTGGACGAGGATCGGGGTTATGCTTATGCCGAGCTTCATATCAAGCAATCGACGGGCAAGGAGTTCCATTCCAAACGGTTTATCGGGTCATGCTGCGGCAAGAGCAGGCAGTTTTATTTTCACAATGACGCAAGGACGGCGAAAACGATTATGAGCCGTCATCCACTTGCGGCGGAGCAGTGTCTGGAGCTGATGCGGCTGCTGCAGGAGAGCTCGACGGATTTTCATCAGACCGGGGGCGTCCATAATGCGGCGCTCTGCACGTCGGATGGGATTATCGCTGTACGAACCGATATCGGACGTCATAATGCACTGGACAAAATATATGGCCACTGCCTGCAGAACCGCATACCGGCAGGGGACAAAATCATTGCTTTCAGCGGGCGCCTCTCCTCCGAGGTTGTGCTGAAGGTGGCGAAGATCGGCTGCGGCATTCTTTTGTCCAAGTCCGCTCCCACCGATCTGGCCCTGAAGCTTGCCGAGGATCTCGGCATCACCTGTGCGGGGTTCATACGCCGCGGCAGCATGAATGTTTATACGCATCCTGAGCGGATACGCTCTTAGCAGCCCCGGCGATCCTGTTGTTTAAAGCAACCCCTACCCTCGAATATTCAGCACTGCCGAGACATGGCTTCATGTTCCCCGATTTCCCGGATTAAGGATTGGCAAATTCAAATTTGGCCGTCCGCGTGGTAGACTAAGAAAATAGAGTTTAACCATGAGAAACGAAAGGTGTCATGACATGGAAGCAGAACCCAAACTGCCTGAGGGTGTGATGCTGCCGGACGGAACGCTGAACAGCGAGCTGATCAGCAGGCGGGAAATCATATACCGGGGAATGAACGGGCAGGCGGTTGAACGGATCTACATCTTGCCCGGGCAGAGCTATATCTATAAGCCGTTAACGAATGATGACCAGTGGGGAAAAGAAAAGTGGGTCTACGATCACATCCTGCCGTCGCTTCCTCACATTTACCCCAGAATGCTGCTCAGCTCCTTCAACCTTCAAACCGGACGGCACACCATCATTTTCGAAGACCTCGGCCATCTGGAGCACGGATTTCGGGAACCGGTGGCCGTAGAGCTGGCCCGACAGGTTGCAGGCTTGCATTCGCTTAGTACGGACCATCTGTTCCATGCGCCGCTTAGGGGGCCCAAGCCCCCCATTGAAGCGATCGTCGGCGAGCTTCTTCGTGATCAAGCCGAAACGATTGAGGCTTTATCAGATGTGTCTATTCCGCGAATGCGGCTGGAGACTCTGTACGAGGCCATGGAGCAGACGGTGTTTCCGGATCTTCGGGTTGTTTCCCATGGCGATTTGCATTCAGGCAACTATGCCCTTGCAGCGGGCCGGCTGGTCGTGCTGGACTGGGAGCACACCCACCTCAACTCCCCGTTATGGGATCTGTATCATATGATCGATATGTCTCATCCGTTGTTTCCGAAGAGAATGACAGCGGACAGCCGCAATGCAATTCTGCAAGCGTATCTGGAGGCTGCTGAAGGCAGGGGTTATTTATCCGGAATAAATGCGGCGGCTTTTATAAGGGAGTACATGCTGTTTGCCTCCATCTTCTCCATCTGGATGCTCCGCCTAATCCAGGGCGACCTTGCACGGGATGACGACAGATGGCCGCGCGCTCAGCTTGAGCAGCAGCTGGAGGAGACTACCGCAAGTCTGGAGCAATGCGCAGACTGGTTATAGCCAGTCCGGGGACCACACAAAGAAGCTGTAATGGATTGGACGCCATTACAGCTTCTTTGTGCTGTTCCGAAGGATAATGAACATGAGCAGGAATAATTTGTATGGATCCAGCAGCGCTGGCAGCTGCCGCAATGATCGGTTTGCAGGCGGAACGCTAAGCCTGCAGCGCCGGCAGCGGGAATGGAATGACGGCAAATCCGCTGACGGCGCCCTCGCTCACCTGCTGGACGCCAATTGTGATGAGGCGGTCCATATGCTGCGGAATAGGCAGGGTCAGTGTCTCGTACAGATGAAGGCCGTTTTGCGCTTCCTGCGCCTGATGGGTGCCTGGCGAGCCGCGGCGCACCAGCTCTTCGGGTGACGCAGCGCCGTCGCACCACCAAACGGTATAGCGGCCGGAAGCAGCCGGCGTGGTGAAGCGGATTTTCAGCAGTGTCCGGTGAAAGAAATCGATGCCAAGCAGCTCCGCTGTGAATGGTGGCGGAACGTCGGGAATTGCCGGCAGCCTCACCGCCCTCACGACTCCGCCTGGCGGGCCGGTGCGGCCATAATAGGCCAGCCTGGCCATATAGGTAACGACAGCAGTTCCTGCTGCCGGAGGAAGCGGGTCGCTGAAGACCAGCTCCTTCGGCAGATTGTCGGCCGGGAAATCTGCCGCCTGCACCCATAGGGAAGGATGCTTGAGGTCCTGAACCAATCTGCCGGACCCGGAGCCGAAAGCCATGCTGCCCGAGCCGGCATTCCCGGAAACACGGAAGACAATGTCGGTTCCGCTAACGGCAACAATGTTCTCGGTCACACCGCCGGTAGAGAATATGCCCCCAATAAAATCATTGAGCGCATTCACGCCCGTTACGGCTGCGCGGTATAGGCCGTCGCCGGCTGGAACAGCGCTGCCAAACCCGGCGTCCGTCGTCCGCGGAGCGGCGTTCTGCCTGTAAATAACCAGCCTCCCTCCCGTGCGCCGGACGAGTGAATCCGGCTTCCAGTCTGCTTCGCCGGGGATATCGGTCCGCCGCATAATGCGCGCCATCCCCGATTCATAAGCAGCCGATTCCAGAGGCGGCGGAGGCGGGTCATGCCGCAGCGTCAACGGCGTTGGCGGCATCCAGGCGGAATACCCGCTGACGCGGTCCCAGCCGTCGATGGCCCGTGCTCTGGACTGCAGCAGCACGTCGGGGAAGCTGACGTCGAAGGAGCGGGCGGATGAGTAGACAAGCGGCGGGTCCTCCGGCAGCCGGGAGCGGTTGAAGAAGGTCCGGTTAAGCTCACGCTCCCCTGTCGCAGGGCTGGCAGTGACGATCTCCTCCATCTCCACGCCATGAGCCCTAATGTCGGACTGCCTGGTCAGATGGATTAACCGCACTTCGAAGCGGTCCGCCAGAAAAGGCAGAGGGTTGAAGGCTGCCAGTGTCCGGCTGATCGAAACAGGCACGGCGGGCTGCGGGGATATGGCTTCCGGCAGGCGCACTTCCGCGGAGATATACTGGGGCATGTCTGGAATTCCCAGTTCTGCGGCCGTTGTCGGCATCACAACCGTCACATTGCTGGTTTCCCCGCTGTCCGCATCGCGAATCCGGTAAGCAAACCCGGAGTGATCCGGAGATTCCAGTGGCGCTGCGAGCTGATTGTCCAGATCGCTGCCGGCTGTGTCCGGTCCATCATGGTAAGCAAAGCCGCAGAGCAGCGCAATCTCCCAGCGCAGTCCAAGCAGCAGCTCGAACAATTCCCAATCCGTGGGTTCCCCGGCGATGGCATCCGCGGGAACGGATGCTCGGGCCTTTTGCCCGGTGCGGACGATATCGGCCCATTGTTCCTCCGTCAGCGTGACGGGCTGGCCATAACGTTTGCCTGCTGTATTCAAGTCGGCATCAAGACTTTTCTCCACGGCAATTTCAGCGATGCGTTCCCAGTTCAGCTGGCGGTCGCGGAATAAATCAAGCATGCGCAAATCCTCAAGCATCCCTCCCGTGCCGAGCATCGCAACCGTATCCATGGCTTGTCCTTCGACGTAGACGACTGTGCCGTCCGATACCGAACGCACAGCCTCGAGCTCACCGGTCTGCGAATTTTGAAACTCGATCCGGGCAGGCGCCCCTCTCCAAACGAAGGTGACTGCCTGCGCCGGCCCGGGGAGCTTAAACTCATCTGCCAGCAGCAGTCCGCCCACCGACTGGCTTCCCAGCAAGTCCCACCAGCCCGGCGGATAAATCGACAGGGATACCCGGGACGGCACCATCCGCAGGTTCAGGGGGGCCCTTTCAATAATGACCGCCTGCGGCAAACCGCGGTATCCGCCCCCGTCCGCAAGCTCCCTAAGCGGAAAATGCCAGCGCAGCCGGTTGCCTGCCGGTGTTTCGCTCAACCAGCCTATCGATGACAAATAAATCGTCATGGCTTATCGCCTCCTGATTCGATAACGGATGTCAGATCAACCCTTGGAAACTCCCCGGGCAGCGGGAGATGAATAAAAGCTTTCCTGTCGGCATCAACCGGCGGAGGTGCTCCATCAGAACCGGAATCCTCCGTATCCCCTGTATTTCCTCCGCTGCTCCCCGCTTCGATATTCCCGATTGCATGTACTGTCAGGTTCTGCAGGGTATGAACATTGTGCACCAGGTCATCTGCCTGCCGGAGGCTGGCATCGTTTAACGGTTCGGCCATCCGGCCCGGATTGACTACTGGAAACGGAACTGGACCAGGTATTGGAAACGGACCGGGTTCCGGAAAAGGAATCGGTCCGGGGATTGGACCAGGGACCGGTATCGGGATGTCCGGCAGATCCCATGGGAACGGAGGCCGGGCGGAAGGCAGCGGCCAGGTGAGACCAAGCGGCTGCACGAACCGTAATACAGCCGTTTCCGGCAGCGGCCCAGCGGAGTCCCCGGGGTAAAGCCGGGGCAGTCCGGCTCTAAAAGGATCAAAGGTCAGCTTAAGCGTGTAGTCGCCCCGCGGCAGCCGTGTCGGAATGCCGCCTAACGATCCGGTTAGAAAAGCGGAGCTCCCGTCGAATCCGGGCAGCACGGAAATCTCCAGCTCCAAGGCACGCCGGTGCGTATAGCCGGTCGGGCAGCCGGCAGCCGGCTCGACATGCCGGATAGCGAGGGTGAGCGTCACCCGCCGCCAATCGACAGGCTCAGGCGTGCGCAGCCATATGGCGTACGGTCTCCCTTGGGCATCGCAGACCGCTTCGACAGTGGTCGCCGGGACCGTATCGTTAATATCGGCCAGCGCGGCGCCGCCGAGGCCGAACAGTGCTCCGCTCTCTGCTGCGAACCTCGTGAAGCGCAGGGCGGAGGTTTCGTTCAGCGGACCGATCTGGGAAGCAAGCGGGGCTGGCAGTCTCCACTGGCTTGGCGGCGCCTCCAGTTCATCGGGGAAGGGAGTGAGCGGAGTGGTGACGATTGGAAAGTCCGCTATCGGCGTGAGCTCATTGATAGAAAGCAGCGGGTTCGCGGGCAGGCGCTTGTTCAGCACAATATTGCCGATGCCGCTGGCCCCGCGGTAATGACGGACAGGGTCGAATTTACCGTATTTGACAGGCCTGCCTGATTGGGGCAGAGGGCACTCGGCCACGCTGTGCCTGCCGGAGCTGTCATAATAGGTGGACAAGCCCGTATGCGGCCAGGCCAGATGAGCCTTGAAGCCCATGAAAGCAGACACGCAGCCGGACCATTCATCGATGCGGACCTCTCCGTTTTGAGGATGCTCGAACAGAATGGTCAGCTTGGCCGGTCCGGATTCTCCAGGCAGCGAATTCATCACGATTTCCTGATCGGGAGCAGCGGTTCCTCCGTGAGCGGCAAGCCAGCTGCGGCTCTCCGGGGGAAGCGAGCTGGCGCCGTCGGCGGCGGGCAGGGGCGTGAGGGTTTCTGTTATCTCGCCTCCGCGCTCATAGGTGATGCGAAGTTTAAGCGGCGTCTCTGCAAAGATGCCGCTGACATACGGCACCATGAAGCGGACGGCAGTCTTATAGCCTCTGTAAAGCGGAAATCCGAAGCCGAATTGGGTCGGATCCCACGTATTCAGCGTCCATTGCGTCCAGGGATGCTGAGCCTTGGCGAAGATTTTCATATCGCCGAAGGTGGAATAATACATATAAGGACGCAGTGTTTCCGGATACGCAACCTCGAACTCTTTGTCATAAAACCATTCCACGGGGCTCGAAGGCGGGAAGGGCGAGGAAGCGCCGCCGCCGCCGGACGGATGGACCGCGTTTGACGCGCCCTTGATATGAAGGCGGTACCGGCCGGGCATGAGCAGCTTCTTGCTTAAGATGCCTGTCGAGGATTTGGCGGCCTCCAGATAACGGATCGCATAAATGTAAAGGGGCTGACGCCCGGATGCCGCCCGTAGGCGGAATTGATCGACAGGAGCCGGGAAATCGAACCGGGCTGAGACAAGCCGCAGGTTCTGAAAGACGGCGCCGTGGTCCTGGAAAACCGCCGCTGCCCCGTCTTCAGACACAAGCGAAGGATAAGTCACGAAGCGTGTGGACCGGGCGAGAATAAGGAACAGCACGATCTTCGAGACCTGAAGGGATTCGCCGTCATTTGCCGCAAATCGGAGGGTAAAGCCGCTTGTTTGCAGTATCCGCGCCGGAATGTCCGGTTTGAATACTGTCAGCAGACGGTCCCCCTCGGCTGCAGGCGTCAGCTCAAGCGATGCGAAGCGCCGCGGCTGCACAGGCAGGAGCTGGGGCGGCCCGTATCCGAAGAAGGTATCGACAGTCCTTGCGGGAGAATCAAGCGGAAAGGTTGAGGTGTCAAGCTTCGAGGTCATCCATGCGTACGGGTCGCAGCCAAGCACATGAAGCTGCGCCATGCCGCCGCCCGGCCCATCCGCCCATACCGCCCGCACATCCGGTACCGGAATAGCGTGGACCAGGTCGGTCAGCTCGAGCTCCAGCAGCTCGTCCGTCACCGTATAGCCGCCTTGAACAGACGGGCTGACCGCCTGGCTGGCTTCCACTTTGCCCGTCCGGTCGGTTACCCGCCTGCTGAAGGGCACGACCAGTTCCAGATCCGGCCAAGGCTTGTCCGAGTCCAGATTCCACTGCAGGTCGCTGATGATATGAATGGCATCAACCGGCTGCTTCTGAACCGTCGGCGTTCCGCCAATGATATAGGTTCCGGCGGCCAGCGGCGAGGATATGGAGGGAGGGTTCACGATATCGTCCCCGAAGGACTTGCTGAAGGGAACATCGGGAATCGGCCATGGGAGGTTCATCTTGCCTGCGATCTCAAACCGGAACAGGGTCGGGCTTGGAAAATATACCTCCGCTTCCGCATCTCCGCTGAGAATAAATTCGAACTTCCACACTTTTATGCCAATTTCGCCATGTACCTTGATGCGGGCGTTCACCAGCAGCGGGTCCCAGCCCATATAGGCATGAAGTGAGACGGCAAGCTTGGAGATGAGCTTCAGAATATCCCCGATTTCAAACGTTCCGCCGATAGCAAGCGTCGCGCCGAAGGCAATGCGATGATGATTGATGCGAAGATACGCTTCCGCCTTCTGCGAGAAAAGCAGGCTGATCACAGGAATCTTCTGCAGCACCTCCAGCTTCACCGGCTTGCTCTCGGTACCCAGATCCAGATACCAGGCAGTGGGGTCGGAGAACGAGAAGAAGATATCCAACTGGCCGCTGCCTTTCAGCAGCTCCAGATCGATATTGACGCCTACTCCAAGGGCGAGCGAGGCGCGCTCTGCGTCAAACACAAAGTATCCTTCGGCGCCAAAACCCTTCTGCTTCAGCAGGACGCCCTTCCCTCCAAAAATAAACGTGCCGCCGGGGAGCAGGAAAGCGAAGCCGACGGGATTCAGCTCAATGGCGTAGCCTTCGTCGGCCTTGGTGCATATCACCGTTCGGATTCCCACACCTACCGAGGTTTGATCAATCGGGCCGGCCATCCAGCGGTCGATGCTGCTGGTTTCCCGCGCCCATTTGACATAATCGGCCGCTGTCGGCTCTGCGATCGGCAGTCCCTCCTTCTCCAGGCGGGCCACAAAATTGTATGCAAAATCGCCGCCGATTCCCCGCAGCCCAAGCCCGGTCGGCCCAAGCGGAATCGAAACGCCCTTGGGCAGCTCCCCGTCCAGTCCCAGCACCAGCCCGCGATCACTGAATCCGCCATAGATGGCCGCGCCAATGCTGAGCGGAATCAGCTTCAGCGAGCCTTGGCCCATCCAGCTGTTTTGCTGCGCGTCAAAGCCGAAGCCGAGACTTCCCTTGTATTTGTCTTTTGACCCGATAGTCAGATCCCCAAGTACCGTCTGCCAATGCGTGATCCGGATTGGCGGATCCTCGCCTGTTATGCGGATGTCCTCGCGTGCCCGCGAGACAATCACTTCCACCCGCATGAACGCCGTTAAGCCGGAGAACGTGAAAGGCCCCCGCAGAAGCAGGGTGATCGTCTCTTCCAGATCGTTGACGGCAATGATTTTGATCAGCGGCGAAGGAGAGATGACTTCCCCTGCCTTAAGACTTCTTAGAAACTCATACAGCTTGTCCTCCGCCATTCCTGGAAGAGCTTCCACAAAATCGGCGATCGCTTTCCAGATCATATCCCGGATCAGCTTTTCGAACCATTCGAACATAATAAGTCTCCTCTCGCGCTTGCGCCTTATATTGGACGAAGAGGGGTCATCGGGAAGCGGCATGATGAGCGAAGCCGTCGGGTATGAACAAGGGAGGGGGAGACAGAAGGGAGGCGGGAGATAGAAATCAAGGGAATTTAACATTTTCCTGTTCAATATAACATATCGCCCTGAAGGAGAAATATAGTCGTCCGGACTCGTAGCGGGTCCAACTTTCAGCCTATTTCTCAGGTGCATTCCGACCCCTTCTTCGCCTGCTTGTCGAATGAAGCTGGATTATACAAGCGGCAGCCTCGGGGGAATCGCTCTGTCCCTGCCGGTGATGACCGGATCAGATATCCGCGCCGGATCTGTACGGTTGCACAATTGCCCCTGATACGAGCGGCATATAGTATCAGGAGGTGAGACCATTGAATCGAAAGAATTATAAAAGCAGTACGATCTGGGGCAAGCTGCGCGTCTGCAAATACCTGTCGGCAAGCCGTTCGCTCAGGGAAAATGTTCCATACACTGTCCGCTTGACCTTGCCCCAATTGTACTCCATGTCCGCGCGGTATTCATCGCTGTACATCAAGCCGGATATCGGTTCGCTTGGCATTGGCGTCTATAAATTGAATCGGATGTCCAAAGGCTATGAGCTGCTGTCTTCCCGCAATAAAAGGCAGACCAGAAAAATTTTCCGGAATCTCTCTTCAGTCTTCCGCCATATTCAAGCCGGGCAGAGAGGCCAGAAAATGATCATTCAACAGGCTGTAAAACTGGGCCGGCTTGCAGGGCGGCCGTATGATATCCGCAGCATGGTCCAGCGCAAGCCGGGAGGGTCCTGGGTATGCACGGGAATAGCGGCCAGGGTCGGAGCGCGGAACCGGATTGTTACCAACCTCTATCAAGGCGCCAGTATGCAATCCCTCCATTCTCTGCTGCGGAAAAAGGGGATGTCATCCGCGGCGCGGAGCGCTTGCCTGAAGCGGATAACGGCCAAATCCCTGAATATCGCAAAGGTACTGAGTGCCAGGCGCTCAGGCATGCATGAGCTGGGTATTGATTTGGCCCTGGACTCCAGGCAGCGGCTGCGGATTCTTGAGGTCAATTCCCATCGTCCGCAGTTCCATGCGCTGAAGACTATATACCCCTCCGCTTATCGTCGCATGATGTCGTTTGCCAGAAGCTATGGCAGGCGCAGCGGGAATTGAAACAGCGTCATGCAAAGGGTGGTCGTTCGGAACGCCGGCAGCAGCTGCAGTACGCGGCGGAATATCCGGATTAAGCAGAATGGCTCTGTCATGGGCAAGCGGGCATGAGCCATTTTTGTTGTGCGGGTAATTCAACAGGAAACGGGAAGCTCCTCAGGCAGAGCTGCCGGTTGGCTCCTGCAGCTCTGTCTTAAGAAAATGGAAGACTCTCGCCCCAGCCTGCTTCAGCGGGTAATCCGGGGCTCTGCAGACGATGCCGCAGGTCATGTCTGTAATAGGGCTGTCCAGCGAACGTATAGTGGTTCCGGCCGGGGAGGGATTCAAGGCAATCCGGGGGACAAGGGCGATTCCAAGCCCTTGTTCGACATAATATTTCAGAGCGGCCATGCTCCCGATCTCCATCATGTCGATAGCGGTCGTTCCTGATTCCTGGAGCGCTATCTCGAGTTTTCGGCGGTAAGGGCAGCCTATGGAAGTAATGAGCAGGCGATGCCCGCGGATATCCTCCGGTCTGATGACGGCTTGCCTGGCAAGCGGGTGTCCCTCGGGCGGCATAAATACGACGAACGACTCCGTATATAAAGGTTCGAAATACAGCCCGGAAGCAAGCTCGGGAGCTGAGCAGAGCGCAAGGTCGAGAGTACCGTGGAGAAGCTGCTCGCATAAAGCCGGTGTGCTGGCGATATCAACGGAGATACGGATATTGGGGAACCGGTTCATGAATTTCCCGAGCAGGACGGGCAGCCGGTAGCTGGCGCCAGGCTCAGTTGCTCCAAGGCGGATCATTCCGGCATCCCCAAGCTGCAAATCGGCCAGACGATTCTGCAGCTGCTGCAGATCCTTGACGATGGGCAGGCTTTGTTCATACAGCAGTCTTCCTGCCTCTGTCAGCCGGATTTTTTTCCCTCGTTCGATTAATTGTACGCCCAGATCGGCCTCCAGCTTCTGAATTTGCATCGTTACGGTGGATTGGGCGTAATTCATTTCTTCGGCGGCACTGTGGAAGCTTCCGCAGGCCACGATCCTGTGAAAGGTATTTAAAGCTTTCATATCCATCCTTGCAACCTCCGTTACGAGTTCAATTATAGTGAACAAAGTCTTCAATTTATTCAATTATACAAAATCGGGATAACCCTTTAAAATAAAGCCAAGATCGGATACTGACCAAGCCTACACACAAACAAGGAGTGAATGCCAGTGGATTTGAACAGCAAAGTGGTTCTCGTTACAGGCGGAGGCACCGGAATCGGCCGGGCGGTAAGCCTGCTGCTGGCTGCGAAGGGAGCGGCAGTAGGCGTCAACTATTCCCGCTCGAAGGCCGAGGCGGATGAGACGGTACAGCTGATTGCCGAAGGCGGCGGGCGCGCAATCGCGATTCAGGCGGATGTTTCCAGGGACGGAGAAGTGCGGGAGATGGTGGACGTCATTATCATGCATTTTGGTTCTGTCGATCTGCTCGTCAACAATGCAAGCATTACCCGGCATATTCCTCTTGATGACCTGGAGGCGGCAGGGGATGATGTATGGGATGAGCTGTATGATGTCAATGTCAAAGGCATGTTCTACTGTGCCCGCGCCGTCGCCCCCTGGATGAAGAAAAATAAGCAGGGTGCTATTGTGAATCTGGGCAGTATAGCGGGACTAACCGGCTCAGGCTCGTCCCTGCCCTATGCGGTATCCAAAGCGGCGGTGCACGGCCTGACGAAATCATTGGCCCGCGCGTTGGCGCCGGAGATCCGGGTCAGCAGCGTAGCTCCGGGAGCAGTTGCGACAAGATGGTGGACAGGCCGGGAGGAACAAATGCATAAACTGGGCGGAAAGCTGCTTCTGCAGCGCATTACGACGCCCGAGGATATCGCCGCCATCATCTGCGCCGCTCTGGAGCAGGAATCGATGACCGGACAAATCATAACGGTGGACGGAGGGCAGACGCTGTAGCGGATATTTGAGACAAGCAGGCCATTTACGGAGGAACTCAGCCGTGGGATGGCCTGCTTTTTTTCATCTGTGCCCACAGCGGATTAGCCGGAAATACCGGATTTCTTAGTGGGTTACCCAGATCATATATAACATAACATGGTAGATATATAAAAATAATTAAACAAAAAGGTTTTCAAAACCTTGTTTTTTATGTTATATTATCTTACATAAAATATGAATGCATGGCGATGCTCTTCCAACTCAGACAAGAATGTATGTTAATCTGCCATCAAATATGAATAATTCACAAGTTTTCTAGGGTTCCGCGGTTGGCATGCCACCGGTCCGGTCCAAGAGAAGACGCACAGCAGGGCCTTTGCTGTGTACACGGAGGGACAAAAGCCCGGGAGGATATCAGATGATGATATCACCCGGGCATTTTTATTTTCGGTGCCTGAAGGGCCTGTCAGTCCTTGACGAAGGGTGAGAGAGATCATGAAAGAAGAAGTAAAGCTTCGCCAGACCTTAACCTTGTTTCAGGTTGTTTTCCTGGGGCTTGCCTGGATGACGCCGATGATTTATTTTACCGTCTACGGCATTGCCTATGATACCTCGCGGGGGATGCTGACGGTGGCGTACCTGATTGCGGTTATCGCCATCTTCTTCACCGCCCGCAGCTACGGCGTTATGGCCAGGACCTATCCTGCATCAGGCTCGGCTTACACCTACGCCGGAAAGTCGCTCCATCCTTATGTCGGCTTCCTCGTCGGCTGGGCGCTCCTGCTGGATTATCTATTCTCGCCCATTATCGCTTGTCTGACCTTCGGCATCTATCTGCACGCGCAATTCCCGTCCGTCCCGACCTTTGTCTGGATCGTTCTGCTCAACGCGGCACTTGCTGTCGTCAATATCATCGGCATTAACTTCTCTGCGATTATCAGCAAGCTGTTCGTCCTGCTTCAGCTTACATTCATCGCCGTATTCTGCTTCTTCCTGATCAAAGGGCTGGCCGGGGCGGAAGCCATCCATCCGCTGCAGCCGTTTGTCCATGCGGGAATTCCATTCTCCACTATACTGGCTGGCGCTTCTATTATCTGTTTCTCGTTTCTGGGCTTCGACACCATCACCACGATGGCGGAAGAGACCGTCGATGCCAGGAGGACGATTCCAAGGGCTATCCTCATTATTATCATAGCCGCAGGCGTCATGTACCTGATTCCTTCCTATTTGACGCAGCTGGCGTATCCGCAGCTTTCCTTTGTCAATTTGGATTCGGCCGGCTTCGAACTGGTGAGAATGGTCGGCGGAGCCGGGCTGAGCGCGTTGTTCATCACGATTCTGATCCTGGCGATCTTCACCCAGGGACTAACGTCGATTACAAGTGTTTCGAGACTGCTGTATGTAATGGGCCGGGATTCGATCCTGCCCAAGCGGATATTCGGTTACCTGCACCCGCGTTTCAAAACACCGACACGCAATATTATCATTACAAGCGTCATATCGCTGCTGGCTCTGACGATCAGCCTGGACGCCGCGGTTAAATTCGTCAGCTTCGGCGCGCTGACCGCCTTCGTTTTCGTCAACCTGTCCGTTATCGCAAAACGTTATCTGAAAGACAACCAGCGCTCGTTGAAGCAAACGCTGCTTTATCTGGTGTCACCGCTCCTTGGGGCCGGCTTTATCATTTACCTGCTGTTCCAGCTGGACCGGAATGCGCTTCTTGCAGGCTCCTTATGGATGCTGCTTGGCATTGTCTATCATCTATACCGGACAAGAACTTCCCAGGCAGCCGGGGAAAGACTCAAGCCAAGACCTGCGGAGACTCAAATCTAGATCAAAATGCAGCTATCTCAAAGGGTCGGGCAGGCTTCATCTGTTCGACCCTTTCTTCCTCCAGCCGGGCTTTCTCGACAAATTCGTTGAGAAGAAGGTCATTTCATCGGCTTTGTAGAAGAAAATAATTGTGATCTAAAATATAAAATCATATATAACGGTGAGGGAGGTGCTTAGCTTGAAGCTGGATCGACTGCTCGCCATCACCATGACGCTGCTGAATCAGACCCGGGTCAGCGCAACGGAGCTGGCTGCACGGTTCGAGGTCTCTCTGCGGACGATTTACCGGGATATGGATTCGATTAATCTGGCTGGCATTCCGATCATTTCTTTTCCCGGCTCGGATGGGGGCTATGAGATATTGCCCGGCTACCGCCTGGACAAGCAGATTCTGTCGCTTGAAGACTTTTCATCGATCTGCAGCGCACTGCGCGGGGCCCGTTCCGCAACGGACAACCCGGATATCGACGGACTGCTCACGAGAATAGGAGCTCTGATGCCGGGTAAAGCAAAGTCTGCCGATACCTATAAAGTCGATCTTGATTTTACCCCGACCCCCAACGATAAGGACAAGCTTGCGCCTATCCATCAGGCGATTAGACTGCAGCAGCTGGTCAGGTTCGACTATCTGGATAACCAAGGAACAGAAACGCAGCGAACGGTTGAGCCCATGGGGATCTTTCTGAAGGGCTACGTCTGGTATATGTACGGTTATTGCCTCGCCAGATCGGATTATCGCGTATTCCGAATCAGCCGCGTCAACAAGCTTGCCGATTTGCCGGATACGTTCATTCGCCGCAATTACACCCTGCAGGATGTCGAGCGGCGGTTTATGAGTCAGGCCAATTTCGCAAAGGTGAGCGCTGCTTTGCGTTTTGATCCCGCTGTCAAGACCAGGGTGAGGGATGAATTCGGCTTTGATGTCGTTACCGAGAATCCGGATGGCACGCTGTCGGTTAACGCCCATTATTCATCAATGGAACGGGCCATTCAGAATATTCTCAGCTACAGCTCATATGTCACGGTAGCCGATCCGCCCGAATTAATTGCCGAGCTGCGGAAGCAGGTGGAGAATATGATGCTGCATTATCAATCATGATTTCAGACTCTCACAGGCGCTTGACCATATGATCGTAGTCAGCGCCCGCAATATCGATTTGTCCATCCGAAACATACCCCTTGCTCATATACAGTTTCCTGGCCCGGGGATTGTCTGAGCTGACAATAAGGGCGACCCGGTCATACTGCTGCCGGGCGGCCGCGGCTTCGAACGCCTGCATCAGCCGGCTGCCAATTCCTTGTCCCCGGCAAGCGGGATTCACTGCGAGCGAGTCCAGATAAAATTCGTTCTCCCGCGACTCCGCCGGGAAGCTGGCAAGTATAATGCCTTCCCTGGCAGCCAGCCGATCCAGCAGCGGCTGGTCCAGTTCCGCGATCCGGCTGCCATGATAGAACAAGGCTGCTCCGACCGCTTCACCGTCCTTCTCGGCAACCAGCACATTTTCATAACTCAGCCGATTGTTGCGCTGTTTGTACCACTCGCTCATAGCGTGGATAGCAGATGCAGGATTATCGGTTCCGGTCAGTACATAAGCAATACTGCCGATCGCATCATAAAGCAGCGGAATGACCTGCCCGGCATCCTCCGGTGCAGCTGGACGAATAATCATACGGTAACCTCCCATTGGATATGCGGCGCCTGCGCTCTGGAAGAATGCAAGGCTGTGGAATGATTTTATAATATAATAGTTGAAGCTGCGAGATTAGGAACGGGTCATCTGCGGTTATTGTTTATGAATCTATACTATGAAATGGAGTGAAAGGGATGGCAGGTCAGCACAAAGCAGCAAACATAGTCCATTTTTCCCGTTTATCAGAAGAAGGTTACCGATGGCTGAGAGAGGACAAGGCTGGATGGCGGTCAGAGGGAGAAGCGCTGCATATTGCAGCTCTTCCGGGAAGTCTCTGGGAAGACAGCAATAACGCGCGCAACATTCTCATACGCAGCGAGGGCCTTGCGGGGGCCGTCCGACTGGAAGTTGAAGTAACGCTGGCGCCGGAGCGGAACTCGGAGCAGGCGGGACTGCTGCTGTATGCGGATGATGATAATTATATCAAGCTGGTCAAGGAGCTTGTAAACGATGAGCATGTGGTCGTGCTGGCCGTCGAGGTTCAAGGGGCAACACGGGTTCTCAGCCTCGTCAAGATGGCAACGGATGCCAGAACAATCCGGCTTCAGCTGGACTGGAGCGGGAATGAGGCGGCGGCGCGTTTTCTGGAGAGCGAAGACGGCATCTGGACGGAGATGGGGCGGTATGCCGGGCTTGAAGCGGGAGCATTCAAGCCCGGTCTGTGTTCGCATGGCGGCGGGGAGACTCCGGCGCGCTGGGCGGCGTTTACGGGCTTACAGCTAACGGATTTGTAACCAGCGCTGCAAGAAAATCCTTGACGGGCGTTCGGGATCCGGACAATCGGGGTAATATATACCCGATAGCCTATAAATCATCAAGGAGGCCGCCCGAATGGATAAGAAACTCAGCGAAGATCAAGATTTGGTCACACAGCGTGATATTGATAAGCATGCCGGCTTGTTTGCCGATGAAATTCCGGAGGATGAGGTTCAGGGCGATGTGGAAGAGCTGCTGGAGGTTTATCCCTACGATGCGGTCCTGAAGGCGGATGAAGATAGAGTTGCCGAGGCAGAAGCCGATGTCGACAGCACTCCTGTTGACCCGGCTGCGCCGCAGGAGGAATTCCACGGCACAGACCTGCTCAATGGGGTCGGCAATGAACCGGAGGAAGAAGAGCTGGACGAGCATTAGGACATCTTGTACATCTTTTTCTTTCTAAAATGGAAGAAGCGGTCCTGGCAGGCACAGGACGCTTCTTTTTTTTGGATAACAAGTCCGTCAGCATATATCGCCTTGCGTTAATCCGCGAGAGCGGGATTTTGGCTGATCCGGAATATTTGCACGGGATGTGGCAAAGATAACCTTATTCCAACACAACCAACAGGAGTCCACCGATCATGCCCTCCAAAAACAATGGCGTCAAGTCGTCCCAACGATACGTTTCCGCCTATATCAGTTCCTATAATGTCAACTTTATGCATATCCGGAATCCTTGGGTCGTCGCCTGGTGGTCTGCTGCTTATCCCGGACTGGGCCATATGATGCTGAGCAAGAATATCACTGCATTTATATTGATTCTCTGGGAATCCGTCGTGAATTATGCGGCAGGAATTAATATGGCCATTTTCTATTCCATGACCGGTCAATTTGAGCTGGCTGTCCAGGCATTGGATACGGAGTGGTTTTTGTTTTATATAACGGCGTATCTCTTCTCTATATGGGACGTCTACAAGAAAACGGTCCAGTACAATCATGATTATGTGCTGAGCAGCGCGGAAGGCTTCAACGTCATATCAGATAATATATCCTTTCTGGAGAGGAACAATCTGGCAAAGAGAAAGCCATTGATGTCGCTCCTGTGGTCCATCCTGGCTCCTGGTCTCGGGCATATCTATCTCAACTGCCTCCCATCAGCCTGCATCTTCATCGGCTGGTTCATGGGCGTAGTTTATCTCTCCGGCATTCTTCCCGCCATCCACGACAGCATGGAGTTTCACTTTGCTGCAGCCAAAGCGGATTTGAACATTCAATGGTTTCTTAATCTTCCTTCTCTTTATACCTTTGTGGCCTACGATGCCTACGTGATTACCGTGGAGTACAACCGGTTGTTCAAGAAGGAGCAGGCCGCCTTTTTCAAGCAGGACTATCAGGATCAGCTGTATGACATGCCAATTTGAAGGAAAGGAGTGAGAGTTCAATCATGTATGTCGTCGCCTCGTTTGAACATTCCGGAAGGCTCGAGCTTGCGATTGCGGAAATCCAGAAAATCGGCGTTTCGAAACAGTCCATCCTGGTTCTGCCTCTTGATAAAAGGACGGAACCCAATCACACCCTGGATACCATTCATTATACAGACGGGAAGAGCTTTGTGGACTTATCGGCCATTATCGGAGCGGTTCTGATGCTGCTGGGGGGCATATACGGTTTTTTACTGAAATGGGGACCTGTACTGTGGGCATTAATCGGACTTGTAGCCGGAATTCTCATCGGATTCGTCGTGGATTACTGGCATACCAATAAAGGCAAGAAGAAGACCTTCAAGAGCGATAATCGGATCGATGTTTTCGTCATGGTCAAATGCAAGGAGTATCAGACAGAGAAGGTAAAGGATCTGCTGTGGAACCAATTGGCTCTTGGCATCACCGTCTTCAACAAGGAGGAGCCGACTGCATGAGGCGGGAAACGGCAGCAAAAAGCACTGAAAGGGATCGGACGCATTCAGCATCGTAAAAAGGGTGATTGAAGATGGCGGTTAAGGAAAGTCCAACCTTTGAGGAAATAAAGGAGATAAGCGAGGAGTGGAAGGAACTCAGGAACGAGTACTGGCTGCATCACGACTTATTTACGCCGCAGTGGTGGTTTTTGCTGGCTGCGCTGATCATACCATGGGTGATCTGGTGGAAGCTGGTTGACCGTTCGCGGTTAACGCAAATTGTTATTCTGGGTTTGATTACGATTATTGTGGTCGATTGTCTGGATGATATCGGCTCGATGAATATGTACTGGTCATACCCCTATCAGCTGCTTCGTATATCTCCGCGGCTGATTTCCGTCGATTATAGCATGCTGCCTGTCATCCACATGCTCACCTATCAATATTTCAGAAGCTGGAAGCCCTTCATGATCGTCCACCTGATTCTGTCTGCGGTGTTCGCTTTTGCATTTGAACCGATTATGGAAGGGCTGGGCATCTATGAACCGCATCATTGGAAGCATATCTATTCGTTTCCTATTTATTTGGCTCTGGCAATAGCGGTCCGCTGGGTGACGGAAAGAGTTATGTACAGTTCCGCCGCCCGGCGGCGCCAGCTGCCCTAAGAATGCGGGCGGAGATAAATCCGATTATCATGGTTTTCCACGGCAACGCGATTCTCGAAGAAGGCGCTGAGAATATCAGCATTCATGACCGATTCCCTCTCGCCGGCTTGAACGACCTGCCCGCGCCGCAGCAGCAGTATATGGCTGAAGAGAGGCAGAATTTCCTCGGTATGGTGAGTGACATAGATCAAGGTCGGCGTGTCCGTACGGGAAGCCAGGGCTGTAATCGCCGATAGCAGGCTTTCGCGGGAAAATAAGTCCAGCCCATTGCAGGGCTCGTCAAGGATAAGCAGCTGCGGATTCGCCATCAAGGCGCGGGCGATAAGCAGCTTCTGCTTCTCTCCCTGCGAGCAGGTGCGGTATTCACGACTCCACAGCTTCGTGCACTGCAAGGCCTCCATGCAGGCGTAGGCGTAGCTGATATCTTCCTCAGAGGGACGGTCATACAGCCCGATCGTGGCGTACTTGCCGCTTAGCACAATACGCTCCCCGGAATCGGTGCCGTACAGCTTATCCTGAAGGGAAGAGCTGACCCAGCCGATCGACTGGCGCAAATGGCGGACATCCGTTTCGCCGAGCGTGCGGCCAAGCACCTTGATGCTGCCTTTTGTCGGCCAGAGATAGCCGTTAATCATGTTCAGCAGCGTCGTCTTGCCTGATCCGTTGAGGCCAAGCAGCGCCCAGTGCTGCCGGGGCAAGACCCTCCAGCTGACCTCATTCAGCAAAAGCCGGTCCTCTCTCTGCCAGCTTACTCCCTGCATATCAATAATCGTTTCCATATTATGAAGGTCCTCATTTCCATTGCAAAGTTTTTAAATCCGCCGGTCCTTGGGCAGAAGGAATGCACATACACCGAGCAGAGGCAGATAGGCGCATAGGACAGGCATAGGCTTCTTATCTGTATAATAACCGATCAGAGGCTGCAAAATCGATGCCGTGATGCTTAAGCAGAACGCAACCCAGCCGATCTGGGCGAAGCTTAGCTGCATGGATTTCTGAAACAGGGGAAATACGGCCGAGACGACAGATTGCATGGCGTCGTTAAGCAGATGGGCAAGGCTGACGCCGAGCAGGACGTAGAAGGCTGTGCGATTGGGCTTGTTCAGGGAAACGGCTTGCGATACTGTTTGTCCTTTCAATTGCGGCATTGGTTATCATCCCCCTTTTTAATTTCCTTATTTTACAGGAGGGAAGCGGCGGAAGTCGCCGCGAAAAGTGCTATTCGCGGGAGCAATAATTGCTATAATAAGCACAGGTGAAGACAGATGAAAATCATAATTGAAACGCCGCAGCTTGAGCTGTGGCGGATAGAAGAGGCTTTTTCCAATCTGCCGCATGTCCATGAGGACCGGCTCCAGCTGACGATTCCAACCAAGGGAATCTGCTACCTCACACAGGAGAACAAGGATTACGGTATCAGGGACGGCCATGGCCTGCTCCAGTACTCCGCGCAGGAACACAGCTTCCGCATCGGGGAGGATTCCAGCGTGATCGTCATTCAAATACGCAACGACCGGCCCAGTGATTTCTTCCGCGAGCCGGAGGTTGATTTTGCCATGCAGCAGACATTCGATCCTTCTCTTATTATGAAGCAGTTCCAGAGCTGGTCATCGGAGCTGTTCAGGGGCGATCCGGCCGATCCGCTCGCTGTGGACGAGACGGAATCGCGGGTGCTCTCCTTCCTGTATTACAGCTTGAAGGGCAGTCATGCCATTAATGGAGGGAACCCGGTACCCTTCAGCGCGCCGGGGGATGGGCTGACCTCTTCAGACAGGCATATGACCAGAGTGCTGGATTATATACACGCGAGCTATACGGATCGAATCAATATCGACACATTGGCGGCCATCGCGCTCCAGAGCCGGTTTCATTTTATAAGGACATTCAAGGCCTATACCCATAAAACTCCGTACCAGTATGTGCTGGGGCTGAGAATGGAGGAGGCCAAGAAGCAGCTTCGCCAAGGGGGCTGCACCATAACCCAGATGAGCGTCAAGCTTGGCTTCTCCAGCACCAGCCAGTTTTACCGGGCTTTCCTGAAGGCGGTTGGCGTTACACCGGAGGAATTCCGGACAAGCAGCAGCCGCTGACAGCGGCCGGACAGCAGTTCAGGATGGGTGCATGCTGCGAAGTTGACATTCCGCTCCGGATTGAGCTATGATAAGTCTATCAAATTTAATTGTGCACAAATGAATTTGACAACAAGAGAGGGCAAAGTAAAATGATGAGCCAAAATGAACATGAATATTTGAAGCTGGACAATCAACTATGCTTCTCCCTATACGCTGCCTCCAGAGCGATTTCCCGGATGTACCGCCCGCTGCTTGACGAGCTTGGACTGACCTATCCGCAGTATCTGGTCCTGCTTGTGCTGTGGGAGCGCAGCCAAAGCACCGTGAAGGAGCTCAGCGAGACGCTTGATCTTGATTCGGGAACGCTGACGCCGATGCTCAAGCGCATGGAAGCTGCGAATCTGGTGGAGCGAAAACGTTCGACGGAGGATGAACGGATCGTTATTGTGCGGATTACCGAGAGTGGGCTTGCCCTGAAGGAACGGGCGGTGTGTATACCGCAATCGCTGTTTGCTTCCAGCAACCTGCCCCTGGAGGAATTGACGGCGCTGAACGGCCAGATCAAGAAATTGATGACGCAGATTAATGCAGCTATGCCGCAGTCCGGCACAAGCTGATTGACGGACAGGCGGAAACCATCAAGCCAGGCGAAGAAAGGCTATACAACACGGGGGGAGTTCACAATGCTGCAAGTTGGAGATCAGGCGCCTGTATTTGAAGCGGAGAGCACGAAAGGAAAGGTAGCTTTGCAAAACCATTTGGGCAAACAGCCGATCGTACTGATTTTTTACCCGCAGGACGAAACCCCGTTATGCACCAAGCAGCTGTGCGCTGTCCGCGATTCCAGCAAACAATACGAAGCTGCCAATGCGCTCGTTCTGGGGATTAATCCTGGATCGCTGGAGCATCACAAGCGTTTTGCGATGAAGAACAATTATGATTTTCCGCTGGTTACGGACACGGACAGCCGCATCAAGGACAGCTATGACGTCAAGAAAGGGATTCTCGGGATTATCGGACAGCCGCAGCAGCGCGTTGTGTATGTGATCGGGAAGTCCGGCAGGATCATTTATGCCAGGAAAGGCAACCGCCCGACGGAAGAAATTCTGGCAGCCATCGGCTCAGCTGAATGATACGTAATGGAACGGGAGATTGTCATGATGCGCAGCAGGTGACCGTTTCTCCGCCGCGGGGAAGCGGTTTTTTATTTCCGGTCAGGGAGAGAAAATGGCGGCTTTTCCTTGATTCAACATGATTGGAAAAATAAATTGGGCAATAATGTGTCTAAACATTTGCTTTATAGAAATGGCTGTGCTATTATAAGGTTACTCGTAAACAAAGAACCTGCATTCACTCATTGAAAAGGGTTGGCATTTGTGAGAATGATTCCTTTTTCAATGTGTGAATTTTTTATTTGCTTCTCTGAATAAAAAGGTACATGTTAATTTATTTTTGGAGGTTTTACCTATGCAAACAGGAACAGTTAAATGGTTTAACGCAGAAAAAGGCTTTGGTTTCATCGAGGTTGAAGGCGGCAACGACGTATTCGTACACTTTAGTGCAATCGTTGGCGACGGTTTCAAATCCCTTGACGAAGGCCAACGCGTTGAGTTCAACGTTGTTCAAGGCAACCGTGGACCACAAGCCGAAAACGTTGTAAAACTGTAGTCTTAACAAGCTGCAAGGTAAAGACTGCCCTTAACATGAGTTGAGGGCGGTTTTTTTCTATCAAAGGAGGGAATCATCTTGTACAACAGGAAAAAACCGTTAGAGGATATCCCTGAAGAAAATACAGTCATCTGGTCCTGCCCGAAAGACGATTGCAAAAGCTGGATGCGTGATAATTTCGCTTTCGAGTATGTACCGACCTGTCATGTCTGTCATACCCCTATGGTAAAAAGCATGAGAATGCTGCCGGCGCTGAACAATTCGAATGGCGATCTCAAAGCCTTGAAAAAGGGTGTACAAATATAAGAACCGCCCCTGAGCACTGCGGGGCGGTTTTTTATTGCGCATATAAGCTTGTCGAAGCTTCGCAAGTAGCGCATGATCCGTCGTTCATGTTAAGATGAAGGAACAAATGTTCCTATGACGGACAATGAGGAGTCGCTATGACGGACATCGTCCAACTATCGGTCAGATCACTCGTAGAGTATGTATTTCGCAGCGGAAGTATTGAGTCCGGTTTTCGTTCGGCCAGCTCGCTTACGGATGGGACGAAGGCCCATCAGAAGGTCCAGAAGCAGTATGGGGAGCTTGACCGGAAGGAAGTCTATCTATCAACGGAGATCGCCTATAGGGATCTCCTGTTTGTCATTGACGGAAGATGCGATGGGCTGCTTGCCGGAACTGCGGATACGGTTGCTGGCAGCCAAGGACTTACAATCGACGAAATCAAGTCGACTGCGGGGGATCTGGCCTCTATTGATGAGCAGTCCTACCCCGTTCACTGGGCACAGGCCAAATGCTACGCCTATATGATTGCGAAGGAGCAGGAGCTGGGCAGCATCGGGGTCCAGCTTACCTATGTACAGATAGCTTCGGAAGAGCAGAAGCGTTTTGCGGCGGAGCTGTCTTTTCAGGACCTTGAGCTGTTCATGCTTGAACTGCTGCAGGGCTATTATCCCTTTGCGGAGCAGAAGCGGAGGCATAGCGGGCTGCGGGATGCCAGCATTAAAGCGCTGCAATTTCCGTTCCCGGTGTACCGGGCGGGGCAGCGGAAGCTTGCGGGTTCGGTCTATCAGAGCATTGCGGATGGACGGAAGCTGTTTGCCAAGGCTCCAACGGGGATCGGGAAGACGATCTCCACGATATTTCCTGCTGTGAAAGCGATCGGGGAAGGGCTGCTGCAGCGGATGATGTATCTGACTGCCAAGACGATTACCCGTACTGCGGCGGAAGAGGCTTATGTCATGCTGGAGGCCAGAGGGCTTCATATGCATGTGGTGACGCTTACCGCCAAGGATAAGGTCTGCTTCCAGGAGGAAATGAACTGCACCAGGGAACATTGTCCGTATGCGGACGGATATTACGACCGGGTGAACGAGGCAATGATCGATATGCTCTCTCAGGAGACGCTGCTGACGCGCAGTACGATTGAACGGTACGCCCGCAAGCATACGGTGTGCCCGTTCGAGTTCTCGCTGGATGCAGCTTACGCGGCAGATGCCGTCATCTGCGATTATAATTATGTATTCGATCCGCGCGTTCAGCTGAAGCGTCTGATGGAAGAGCATAAACGTTCGACCGTTCTGCTCATCGACGAAGCGCATAATCTGGTGGACCGGGCCCGCGAGATGTACTCCAGCGAGTTGAAGAAGTCGGATTTTCTGGCGATTCAGCGGGAATATAAAGGCAGTAATTCCGAGCTTCAGCGTGCCGCCAAAGCGGTCAACGATTTTTTTATCGCGGTTCGTAAAGAGGTCGGCGACAGCGGGGTAGAAGTGAAACCGGAGCTGCCGGGACAGCTGCTGGAGCTGCTGGAGATTTTTGTGGAGCATGCGCAGAGTGAGCTGCTTGCAGCCGGCGGCCGCGAAGCGGGGCAGCTGCTGGATCTCTATTATGCGGCACAAGGCTTTATCCGCATTGGCAAGCTGTATGATGAACGATATGTGACTTATGTGGAAAGCGTGCGCAATGAAGTGCAAATCAAGCTGTTTTGCCTGGACCCGTCCTATCTGTTGAAACAGAATGGGAAGGGCTTCCGCTCCCATATTCTCTTCTCCGCCACGCTGTCGCCGCTCAGTTATTATATCGACATGCTCGGCGGCGATGCGGAAACGGATTATTCCGTCGTTGTGCCCTCTCCCTTCTCCAGCGAGCAGCTTGAGGTGTATATGGAGCCGCTGTCGACCCGTTACCGGGACCGCGGGCATACGAGGGAATCCATTGCGGTGCTGATCGGTAAGCTTACGGCCAAACGGACAGGCAATTATCTCATTTTCTTCCCGTCTTACGCTTACATGAATGATATTTATGAGCTGTTCACGACACAGTTTACATCGACAACGATGATACAGGGAGCCGGCATGACGGAGAATGAACGGGAAGCCTTTCTTGCGGCCTTCGATGCGGATAACCCGGAATCCCTTATTGCTTTTGCGGTCATGGGCGGTATGTTCTCTGAAGGTATCGATCTGGTAGGCGACCGGCTGACGGGGGTTGTAGTGGTGGGGGTCGGGCTTCCGCAGGTGGGCCTGGAGCGCAATATTATCAAGGATTATTTTGATGGACAGGGCAAGGACGGCTTCGAGTATGCCTATGTCTTTCCGGGTATGAACAAGGTTCTGCAGGCCGGGGGACGCTTGATCCGGTCGGAGCAGGACAGAGGCACGCTGCTGTTGATTGATGACCGTTATTTTCAACCCCGATACCAGCGTCTGTTGCCCCAGGAATGGAAGACCGCGGATGGCGGCGCTCCAATGATTCCCGAACAATACGGCAATAGGGATGACAGCGGCAGGGAGAGCTTCACGAGGCAAGAATAGAATCAGCCAAGGAGGTTATCCCTTAACCGGATGCCTCCTTGGCTGATTAGAATGGCTGGCAATGAAATTATGCCGAACCGAATATTTTGACGCCGCGCGGCTCGTCGCCGCGGTCATCGGGCTCCAGCGTAATGCCAATCGTATCGAATGCGAGGGTATTGGATGCAATGGGCATGGAGAGTACGCCCATTCCCTGGTCGGCGACCCGGAATGTTCCTGCGCTGCGGCGCTGCCCGTCCTTAACCAGCCATACCTGGTACGCTTCCTTGCTGTCCGTCTGCGGCGCGCCGAATACATAGACAACAAACTGCCTGGTCTTTCCGTTATCCACGATGCAAGCAACCCCGAACGAATCGGCTGCTTCTGCGGTTGGCTGCAGCGGTATGATCTGCTTGATCTGAGCGGCCGAAACCGACAAGGCTTGCTCGATAGAGGGAATTGCCTCCGTTCTGTCACGATACAGCTGCACATTCCAGATCGTGCCGATAATGACAAGGGCAGCCAGCGCAGAAGCGGCGATTGCATAGAAAGGCCGTCTGCTTCTTGCCCGTCTTCCGGGAGCGGAACGCTGCGCTTGCATTTCCACCGCCCTTGCGGCATCCATGACCTGCTGCTTTAAATCTTCGGGTGGTTCCATATGCTCCATATCGGCAGGAAGCGCCTCCCATACGAATCGTAGTTCTTCAAGCTCGATCTGACAGGCTTCGCAGTCGGGAAGATGACGCTCGAAGGCTGATTTCTCATCGCCGGACAGCAGGCCGGAGATATAGTCCAGACATAAATCGCAATGCTGCGGCGGCCGCTCATCCCGCATCATATTCCCTCCCTTCCCGCAAGCAGATGTCTGCGTAATATTTTTAACGTCTGATGAAGCCTGTTTTTGACCGTGCCAAGCGGCTGATTGTAGAGAAGAGCCAGCTCGTTCAAGCTGTAGCCCTGCCAGTAGAAATGCTCCAGCAGCATAATTTGCTGCTTGGACAAGTGGCAGTAGGCATCGCGTATCTCCTCTTTCAACGATTCCCGCTCCACGCGGTCTTCAGGCGAAGCTGTATAGGTATCGGGAATTTGCTCCAGCTCCTCCGGCAGAAAAGAGGCAAGTCCCGCATCCTCCCGGCGCTTTCGGCGCAGCCAATCTGTCGTAATGTTGCGCGTTATGGTGAGCAGCCAGCTGGTAAAGCGGCCTTTGTCCGGATCATATTCCGATTCGGTGGTCCACAGCCGCATAAAGACGGATTGGACAATATCCCTGGCCGCCGGCTCATCCCGCAGGGCTTTCCAGGCAAAGGAATAGATCAATGCCGAATAGCGGTCATACAGGACAGAAAGCGCCGAATGCCGTTTGTGCTTGATCAGCAGCATCAGTTCGTAATCGGAAAGATTCTGCATTACGGAAGTCCTCCGGGACAAGGAATAATGTTGAAGCCGACAAATGTAAGAAGAAACGGCTGCGCCCTTAAAAGCGGCGAGCGCGTTTCTTCTCTCTGGACCTTATCGCTATCAATGCGTTACAGGTTAAAAGCAAGCTGCTACTCCGTTACAACGATTGTACCCTTCATGGCCGGATGTGGCGAGCAGTAATATGAAAATTCACCTTTCTCGTCGAAAGTAACCTCTTTGCCTTCATCCTGACCCAGCAGATCGGTATCAAAGGAATCGTCATCGGCTACTGCACTGTGCCGGATTTCATCCCTGTTGACGAACTTGACGATGTCTCCGGCTTTGATCTCCAGCTTGCTTGGAGTAAAAGCGAAGCTTACGATTTCCACTACATAAACAGTCCCGGCCTTGTCATCCGCGCTTGCAGGACTGCCTGCGCTTTCCGTGTCGGCTTTGGTTGGTGCAGCCGGTTTGTTCTCTTCCGGCTTGGCGGCTTTGTTCCCGGCCGACGCGTCCTCCTGTTTCGGTGACTCCGCTTTTGGCGTCTCCGGTTTGGGGGAATCGGCTTTCGGTGTCTCCGGCTTTACGGTCTCCTGTTTCGGGGATTCCGTTTTTGCCGGATCCGGTTTCGTTGTCTCAGGGCTGACGGCATCGCTGCCTTTGACCGCCTGCTGCGATTCGGCATCCCCGCTTACGGAATCACCCTGAGCCGTATTCTTCGGGCTGTTATCGCCTTCCGCGGGAGCATTGTCATCGCCTTCAGCAGGCTGACCTTGGACAGCGGAGCCGCTGCTGCCCGGGCTGCCTGCCCCTGCCCCCGCGTCCGCCTGTCCGCCGGTAGTATCGGCAGGCTGCCCATCGGACTGGCTTTCATCTGCTGGCGGCGCAGAGTCGTTCTGATTCGTTGACACTGCCGCATTCCCTGCAGCATTTCCCGTGCCGCCTGCCATTTCGCCGTTCATCCCGCCTGCCATCTCGTCAGCTGTCATATTGGAATGGTTCTCTGCAGGTTCACCATTCCCGTTTCCGCTGCTGCATGCTGCCAGCAGCAGGATGCACAGCAGCGCGCAGAGGGACAAGGTCGTTCGAAAATGAAGAATTCTCATTGGCTGTCCACTCATTTCACGATGATCTGGCCGGTCATGAATGCTTTATGCGGCTCACAGAAGTAATCATAGGTTCCCGGTTTATCCAGTTTAATCGTGTAGGTGTCTCCTTTGGCAAGCAAAGGCGTGGCAAAGCTGCCGTCAACGGCAACCGCGTTATGCTTCATGTCGTCGAAATTGGTGAAGATGATGGTGGAGCCGGCTTCCACGGTAAGCGGCCCGGTGCCGAATGAATACTCCTTGATATCGACATGATAGGTTTTGGCTTGAGATGCCGGAGTCGTATCAGGCGTCGTTGTTCCGGCGAATTTAGCCGGGTCAATCACGAACCATACATTGCTGACATTCTGCCCCTTGGTATCGCCATGAGCCTTATCCTGAATGAAATAATAGAGCGGGTAGCCCTTGTAAGTGGACTGCTTGCTGCCGTCCGTACGGGTTATTGTGCCAAGATCGGCACTTGAGACGCCGGTAGGAGCGCTTTTTCCGGAAGCGTTGTAAGCCGGCCAATTGGCCAGGCAGGTTCCTTCGCAGGCGCTTTTTCCCTTCGTATCCTTGTCAAAATAATACAGGGTGCGGCCTTGATCGTCCGTCAGGTAATTACCGAGCGCGGAGGAGGTGCCGAGCATAACCGAGTAGTCCGCTTTGGCCGTGAACCATACGCCGCCGACGCCTTCGCCAAGCACATCGCCCGGGGCTGCATCTTTGGCAAAATAATAGAGCGGCCAGCCTTTGTAAGCGGTTTGTTTGGTGCCGTCCTCACGTGTGAGCGTTGTGAAATCAGCTGCGTTCAGCGAAGCGGGAACCTGCAGCTGGTCCGCATAGTAAATGGGCCACGACTTCAGGCAATCGCCCTGGCAGGAGTTGACGTTCTCGGCATCCTTGGTGAAGAAATACAGCGTCATGCCTGCTTTGTCGGTGAGATACGCACCCAGTTTGTCATTCTGCCCAAGACCGATTTGCATGCCCTGCGGAAGCGTCGCGGATGCCGGGAGAACGCCAGCCTCTTTCAGCATATCGAATAAGGAGTGGCCATGTGCGGTAGGCGCACCCAAAGCTTCAACGAGCGCTGTTGCGATATGTGCATTCGTGAGCGAAGCCATGCCGGCAATTTGCTGAAGTCCCTTGGACTTGGCGAATGTTTCGGTTTCGGCATAAGTATAGTCAGTCCCGGATGGATAGCCCATCACTTCAAGCAGTACCTTGTACAGCTGCTGGGAGCTGATGATGGCTGAAGGATCAAACAAGCCTCCTCCTGTGCCGGACCAGCCCAGCTCGGGATGATTTTTCAGATACGCCAGTACGGGCTTATTGGCTTTGCCCACCAGGTTCGCATCGGTAAAGCTGCTCGTGCCGGTGTAGGAAAGGGCTTCTTCCAGCTTTCCTTGCAGACGGAGCGAAATAATTGCGGCCTGCAGACGTGTCGATGTTTTGCCCAAATAAGCTGCGCTCACGCCATCTCCATCGCCAAGCAGCAGACCCAGCTGTGCGGCTGTGTCCGCATCAGAGGCTGCGCCTCCGGCCGCTGAAGCGCCGAGTGCAGGCAGCAGCAGTGCTGCAAATAATGATAATACAATAAATAATGACCCAAACCTGGCTTTCCCCATTAGAATGCCTCCTCTTATTATCACTTTCATAAGAAGCTAACGAACGGCAGGGACAAACGGTTTGAGTCTTTTTGCCATTCTTGCGAAAAAATATTTCGGGCAATAGGAGAAACGGCGCTGCCGTTCATCGGCAGCGCAGCAAGTTTCTACATATCGGAAATATCGGAGAAGGGTCAGGGCAAATTTTATATTTCTTGAGCGGCGGGAAGGCTGTCGATGAAAGCCCGCAGTGCGCTGCTGATAAAGGAGTCCCTGCGTGTGATGAAGGTTGTTTCGGATTGGCGCAGGGAGACCGGAAATTCATGTATGCGGACGGTGCCTTCCGCCTCATGCTTCTGAACGACGCTCCGCGGCATCAGGGATATGCCGAGTCCGGCGGAGACGCCGCCAATAATCGCCTCAAGCGTGCCGAACTCCATAATAACGGACCGATGAAGACCGCTTGTCCGCATCCACTGCTCCAACACATCCCTGTAGGAGCAGCCCGTGCTGAATACAAGTATGGGCTTCTTCGCCGCCTCTGACAGGTCGGGCACCGCAGCAGCGGATACGATAACAAGCTCCTCGGTGAAGGCGGGAGCGCCCTGGAGCTCGGGATGATCGCACGGGCAGCCGATGAAGGCTCCGTCCAGCTCGTAATGGAGTACTTTGTCCATCAGAAACTGCGAATTTCCGGTTGTGAGCGACAAGAGGACTTTGGGGTAATGGCTGTAATAAGAAGCAAGCAGCGCGGGCATCCGGACTGCCGCTGCTGTCTGGGTTGATCCGATCATGAGCGGACCGTTCGGCTCATCGGAAGAGGAGAAGACCATGGCGGCCTCGTCCAGGAGGCCGACGACCTTGTCTGCATAGCCAAGCAGCGTTCTGCCGCCGGATGTAAGGCTCATCCCCCGGTTGTGACGGAAGAACAGCACGGTGCCAAGCTCGGATTCCAGCTGCTGGACGCGTGCGGTGACATTCGATTGAACATAGCCAAGCCGGGCGGCCGCTTTCGTAATCGACCCTTCCCGGGCAACCATTTGAAATACGCGCAAATCGGAACTCTCCATGAAACCACGCTCCATCTATTTGAAGTATTCCCGCAGGTACATATCTAGTATCTCCAATAATGATAATTAATATCTTATATAATCATTTTACATGAAACCATGCCTCCCCTACAATATAAACATTCTCATCATAGATTAAAGGGAGAGCTGTCCTATGAATAAATATCTCTATATTAGCCTGGTGCTGCTGACAACAATATTAATGGGGCTGGCATTTCCAATCAGTAAAATCGGACTTACTTATGCGCCCCCGTTCTTTCTCATGGGGGCCCGCTTCATCATTGCCGGGAGCCTGCTGGCGGTTATCGTTGCCCGAAGGCCCCGCCCCCGGAGCAGCCAATGGTGGAAAGCCGCAGTACTCGGATTTTTTCAATCTGCGGGAGTTATGGGCTGCGCATCCTACAGCATGCACTGGATCACATCCGGTGAATCCTCCATCATAACCTGTACTAATCCGCTGCTTGTTATCGTACTCGGCACCTTGTTCACCGGGGCCGTCTACCGCGGCCGCCAATGGCTGGGAGTGGCAGTTGGCTTCGTCGGCGTTGCCTTTACTTTCGGCTTTCATATCGGCCTTCAGCCCGGTACTCTGATCAGCTTTGCGGGAGCCGTCTTTTTTGCCGTATCGACCCTGCTCATCAAACGGTGGGGGCCGGCGTTCGATATGACAGTGCTTGCCGCCTATCAAATGCTTGCCGGCGGAGTCATACTTCTCCTGCTCAGTGTCATTACGGGTCATCCTTATTTCATCATCAACAGCACCTCTGTCACCATACTGCTCATGCTGGCGATCCTGTGCTCGATTATTCAGTTCTCGGTCTGGTTCTATCTGCTGCGCAGCGGCGACCCTGCCAAGACGAGCGCCTTTCTTTTTCTTGTGCCGCTCTTTGGCGTAATCTTCAGCTGGCTGATGCTGGACGAAAAGGTGCAGTGGTATGTCGGAGTGGGGGGAGCGTTCATATGCTTAGGAATTTTTCTGGTGAATTGGGACAGCAGGAAACCCGCTGAAATCGTTATTCCGAAGGAGATGCCGCAGCAAGGCTGAGGCGCAGAATCCGCTGATATTTTGCCTGGAGAAAGCCTGCTTCAGACGCCGGGAAGCGGCGCAGCCGGCACTCTTGCCCGCTGCGCGGCTTCTCGCTTCTTCTTTGCAACTTGCGCTATAATAGGAGCAGCAGTTATAAGGGGATGAGCGAGAAGAATGGGGCACCAGCAGCAAGCCATGCGGAATGTTGGCATATTCGCCCATGTTGATGCGGGGAAAACAACAACAACGGAACAAATGCTGTTTCTGAGCGGACATATACGCTCGCTGGGCAGCGTCGATTCGGGAACCTCCCAGACGGATTGGCTCGACGTTGAGCGGGAGCGGGGCATATCGGTAAGAGCGGCGGTAACCCGCATAATGTGGAATGAGACGCCGGTCAATCTGGTGGATACGCCGGGACATGTCGATTTTCTCTCCGAGGTGGAGCGCTCCCTGCGCGTCATGGATGGAGCCGTGCTTATTATTTCGGCGGTTGAAGGCGTTCAGGCCCAGACCGAGGTGATCTGGCAGGCACTCCGCGAGCTGTCGATTCCAACCTTGATCTATATAAACAAAATGGACCGTGTCGGGGCTGATGCTCTGGCTGTATTGAAGCAGATCGGCAGATTGCTCTCACATGGCGTTGTTCCCGTTCAGGCGCCGGAGGGTGCGGAAGGGGATTTTGCAGGTTCACTGGATTTGCTGGCAGAGGACGGAACTGTTCAGGCCGATTGGATATCGCCCTATCGGGATATGATGGTGGAGGCGATTGTGGAACAGGATGAGGAGCTGACGTTCAGCTATCTGGAGGACGGCGATCTGCCTGCTGCCAAGCTGCTGCCAGTCTTGGAGGAAGGGATTCGCCGTTCGGAGCTGTTTCCTATTTTGTTCGGGGCGTCGAAAAGGGGAATCGGCGTGAAGGAGCTGATGGATGCGGTGGTTCGGTTTCTGCCGCCCCCGGAAGGTTCCGAGGATGCTCCTGTGTCCGGTGTTGTGTTCAAAATGGAGAAGGACCCGGCGATGGGCAAGATTGCGTATGTCAGGCTTTATGACGGTACCATCCGCAATCGCGACACGCTGTCCAACTTTACCCGCGATGTCCAGGATAAAGTGACGCAAATCCGCCGGGTGCACGGACAGAAAACAGAGGATATCGGCCTGCTGAAGGCCGGCGATATTGCGGCGGTATACGGCCTAAACCGGGCCCGGATCGGAGATATTCTGGGATCGCCGGACCGCGTGCCGGGAGAGAAGCGGCTTGCCGTCCCGCTGCTTACTGTGCAGGTGCAGTGGCGCAACGAGGCGGAATATCCCGCTATCGTGGCCGCATTCGGTGAGCTGGCGGATGAGGACCCGCTGCTGGATCTCCAGTGGCTGCAGGATGAGCGGGAGCTGCACCTGAAGGTCATGGGGCCTATTCAGATGGAGGTGCTGTCGCATCTGATGCAAAGCCGCTTCGGGCTCGATGTGACCTTCGGAGCTCCCTCCGTTATTTATAAGGAAACTCCCGCAGCTGCAGGGGAAGGATTCATCGCCTATTTGTCGCCAAAGCCCTGCTGGGCGATTCTGCGGTTTCTTATTGAGCCAGCGGAGCGGGGAAGCGGTCTTGCGTATTCCTCCCTGGTAAGGGGGGAGCAACTGCTGGACAGCTACCAGAATGAAGTGGCGCGGCGCGTGCCGGAGGCGCTCTCCCAAGGCATGCTCGGCTGGGAAGTAACGGATCTTCGCGTGACTCTGCTGGAAGGGGAGCATCATGTCTGGCATACGCATCCGCTTGATTTTGTCATTGCCACGCCTATGGGAATTATGAATGGACTGGCGAATGTCGGTACGAAGCTGCTGGAGCCGATGCTGAAGTTCCGCTTGTCCATACCGGAGGAATACGGCGGCAAGCTGCTCGGCGAGCTGGTTGTCATGCGGGGCGAATTCGACGCGCCGGTGGTCCGTCAGGAGCGCATGGAGATTGAAGGCCTGCTGCCGGTGGCGACCACGCTGGATTTCCCCGCGAGGCTCGGTTCGCTCACAAGAGGCAGAGGAACGCTGTCAACCTTCTTCCACGGCTATCGGGACTGTCCGCCGGACGTTCATGTGGAGCGGGTGCGCAGAGGAGTCAATCCGCTGGATCAGCCCAAATATATATTGGCGGCACGCAATGCATTAACTCAAAATTAATTAAAACGATCTTACACAGATGGGCAGGACTCTATATGCAAGAATTAAGCATCATCGACAATAAACAGCGCATGGAAGAGGCTGCTTCCTTTATTCGCGCCTGCTACAGCGAGCTTGGCAAATCCGGGCAGGAAGCGGAGCAGCGGCTTGCAGAGATCGAACAATCAATCAAGGACAGCGGAAGATACGAGCATACGGAGGAAGAACTTTGCCACGGGGCTAAAATGGCCTGGCGCAACAGCAACCGCTGCATCGGCCGGTTCTTCTGGGATTCACTGGCCATTCAGGACGCCCGCAAAGCGCAGACGGAAGAGGATGCCGCAGCGGCATTGCTGGATCATATCGAACATGCCACCAATGGAGGCAAAATACGTCCGGTTATTACAGTATTCGCACCCGAGCGGGCAGAGAACGGCTCGGGAATCCGGATTCACAACCACCAGCTGATCCGCTACGCGGGTTATGAAACGAGCACCGGCATTGTTGGCGATCCGGCATCTGTACCCTTCACATCCATGTGTTTGGAGCTGGGCTGGCGGGGGGCGGGCACGCCTTTTGACGTGCTGCCGCTTGTCATTCAAATTGGCGGACAGGCTCCCCGGTGGTTCGCCATTCCGGAACATCTGGTCATGCAGGTGCCAATCGTGCATCCGGATCTGGAGGCTGTGGCGGAGCTTGGGCTGCAGTGGTATGCGGTGCCGATCGTTTCGGACATGGTGCTGGAAATCGGCGGGATCAGATATATGGCGGCTCCCTTCAATGGCTGGTATATGGGAACGGAGATTGGCGCGCGTAATCTGGCTGATGATTTCCGCTATAACATGCTGCCGAAGGTTGCAGCCAAGATGGGGCTGGACACAAGCAGGGATTCTACGCTGTGGAAGGACCGGGCGCTTGTGGAGCTCAATGTGGCCGTCCTGCATTCGTTCAAGCTCAAAGGGGTAACCATTGTGGACCATCATACGGCGAGCAAGCAGTTCGGGCTCTTCGTCGAGAAGGAGACGCGCAGCGGGCGGGCGGTCACCGGCAGATGGTCCTGGCTGATTCCGCCGCTTTCCCCGGCCACGACTGCCATCTTCCACAACCGTTATGACGATGCGGTAGTAAAGCCGAATTTCTTCTATCGGGAAGACAGGGCAACGTAAGCGGGGCTGCTAGCCGATTTGGACAAATCCTATGAAAAATGCGCCGAAAGGCGCATTTTTTTGCCAATTAAAGCTAAAATTCTACATCAATTGTTAAGATATTAAGTATTTTGTCCCATTTTTTATGTTATAATTACTGACATAAAAAATAGATATGCAGAGGGTTGGGGATGCCTATGTTCGACTGGCTTGGATGGCGCAAGGGACTTCCTTTATGGTGGTCTTATCGGTTGAATGCCGATCTGAAAGAGGATGTGGAGGACAGCTTTGAGGGCATTGCGGACACCAGGATGAACCTGCTGCAGGCATGGACGGCAGAGTATTGGGATCATCTGGACCGCTTGTCCGGCCAGCTGTCCGCATTAAGACAGGGGGCTTCCATTCTCAGCGCAGACAATCAGACAATATGGGAGCGTTTATTCACAGGCACTCATACCCGGGCATCGGATTTCTCGGAAATTTATCTATTAAATGCGGCAGGCAAAGTGGTGTTCTCAACCTGCGAGAGTCACATTGGCCAGCTATACGGCAAAGAAGATCCCATCGCGGGCGGAATCAGCTATTCACGTGAAACGAAGGAAGGCCGCAAATGCCTGTTCGGACCTTATGCAGATCCGTGGACATTGAAAATCGGCCCCAGTTCCTCATCCTTTCACGACAAAATGACGCTGCTCTTCATTACGCCGATTATGGAAGAGGGAGTCTGGTGCGGCGCCGTGTGCGGCCGTGTCCCCAACGATGTCATCGGCGATCTTATTCAAAGGGAATCCGGCCACGTGTATCCGGATTCCGGCGATAATTATATCTTTATGGCGAAGCCCGGGTTAAGCAGCGATATCGCCCCCGGAACGGCGCTCTCCCGCAGCCGGTTCGAAGACCGGACCTTCACGCACGGGGAGAATCTGAAGGACGGGGTGACTACAGACTGGGGCATCGTATCGGTTAAGGAGCATACGGAGCTGGAGATCATGTTTACCGACCCGGCCACCGGCCAGCTTCATCCGGGTGTAGCGAATACGATTCGCAACGGCAGCAATCTATTCGTTGAGTTTCCCGGATATTCCGATTACCGCCACATTTCCGTTATTGGAAAAGGGGTTACCTTCCAGCTGCCGCATTGTCCCGATCTGTGGGGCATGATGTGCGAGGGCGACCTGGAGGAGGTATACCGCATCCGCAGTATCAAATGGACGCAGTTCAAGCATCTGTTGGGCTGGATAACGCTCCTGGGCGTGTTTGGCGCGCTGCTGGCCTATCTGCTGGCCGGTCATGTCGGAAGATTGGCAGAGGCGCTGCTGATCGGGGTCTTCAACCTCCTGCTGGGTCTTGTAATGATGGTTTCGCTGAACCGCAAGGTCAGCAACCGGGTTGTCCGCCAGATGCGGAGACTGAACCGCTTTATCCGGGTTAATGCGGAGGGCAAGGGAGATCTTACCCAGCGGCTGGACACCGGCTCATTCGATAATAATGAAATGCGCGAGCTGTCCAAGTGGGTTAATAATATGATCGATTCCCTGGAGGGCATCATGCTGCAGGTAAAGCTGGCTTCAACCGATGTGCTGACAAGCCAGCGGCTGCTGAGTGATTCTACAGTTGTGACGGCGGGAACAACAGAGCGGGTAAGCGGCAAAGTCAGCGACATGATCAAGAGCATCCGCAGCCAGTTGAAGGATATCGATATTGCCAAGAGCGTGGCTGACGAGATGCGTGTAACTTTGCGGATGCTGGAGAACAAAGCTTCCGAGCAGATTGGCGTCGCCCAGGGAGAACTGGTGCGGATCGGAGACAAAATGGTGCAAATCTCCGATAAGGTGGCGCACACCAATCTTACGATCGAAGCGTTCATGCAGACGACGGATGAAATCCGCAACGTGCTGAATGTCATCGAGGAAATCTCGGCGCAGACGCATCTGCTCGCACTTAACGCCTCGATCGAGGCGGCGCGCGTTGGCGAGCAGGGCCGCGGATTTGCAGTTGTAGCCGCGGAAATCAAGAAGCTGGCCGATCTGACCCGGAAATCCACCGAGGAAGTCCATGAAATCGTGCATAACATCTATCGCAACGCGCAGGAAGCAACGACAACCATGGCGGAAGGAACGCGGGTGGTCAGTGAAGGCAACGAGCTAGTTGCGGCGGCTTCGGAAATCCTGAGAAACGCGGGCGCGGATGAGTCGTTGAAGACGCAAATTATTGATGAGGTCGTAGTCCTGATGGAGAAAATCGCCACGGTCAGCAAAGATAACCGCCTCATCTCCAAGGAAGTGGAAAGCAATGTCCAGGAGCTTCAAACGGATTTCATGAATGTCCGCCATACATCCAGTCACGTGGAGGCGATAACCGCCTTTCTGCAGCAGCTGGTCGGGCAGTTCCAACTAACCGAGAAGCGCAGAAGATAGAGATGCTGCCCGTCGGACTGACGGCTCTCGCAACACCCTTCAAGAATCACAGGCGGCTTAACCGGTGCCGCCGTGATTCGGGAGGGTGTTTTTTTGCTTTCCGGTGAATTTCTTCAGTGAAGGTCGCTTTGCCCGCTTGCTGCCATATCTGATTATTCAGTCCTGATTATGGCAACTATAAAGGCAGGACAACATGACGACAGATCTGAGGACGGAAGATATGAACAAGGCCTGGAACGAATCCAATGACAAACTCACGGCGAGTCTCGAAGAGAACCGGACCCAACTGGTGCACATGTACCAGGATTGCTGCGATATTATTTTTCTGGAGTGTCCGTTTACCCCGGAATTCAGGGGATTTTTTGTTTATTTTGACGGTCTTGCCAATGAGGAGCGGTTGAATGAAATCCGGGATACGTTATCTGTTTCGAGATTCGGGGAAGCCGGTGCCGCTGAGGTGGAGCTTGTGGTCCGGGAAAAGCTGGATTACCTGCCCTGCCACAAGATTCATACGTTCAAACAGCTCGCCGACGAGATCACGATCGGAAATGCCATACTGCTTGTGGATGGCTTGGCACAAGGTCATACATTCATGCTGGCCGATTGGAGAAAAAGAGCGATTGACGAGCCGATTGCCGAATCCGTAGTCAGAGGACCACGGGAAGGCTTTACGGAGGCCATTAATGATAATATGGCCATGCTCCGGCGTAAAGTCAGATCGCCTGAGTTGAAAATGAAGCTGCGCGAGCTAGGGCTTTATACAAAAACGAGGGTTGCCCTGGCCTATGTCGATGGCCTGGTCGAACCCGGATTAATTGAGGAAGTGGAGAAACGCCTTAATCGAATTGAAGTGGACGGCATATTCGAGAGCGGCAACATTGAAGAATATATTGAAGATCAGCCATACTCGCCCTTTCCGCAAATTATTTCGACCGAACGGCCGGACACGGCTGCCTCCGGTTTATTGGAGGGCCGTTTTGTCATTCTGACCGATGGCACACCCTTCGCGCTCATGGCGCCGATTGGCTTAATCTCCATGCTGCAGTCGCCGGAGGACTATTACCAGCGGTATATGATTTCCACGGCGATCCGTTGGCTGCGTTATATATTTATGTTCGTGGCGATGCTGGCTCCGTCGGTTTATGTGGCTATTCTCACCTATCATCAGGAAATGATTCCAACCTCCCTCATGTTGAATGTGGCAGAATCCAGAGAGGAGATTCCTTTTCCGGCACTTGTTGAAGCCTTTATTATGGAAATTATGTTCGAGGCGCTTCGCGAGGCCGGCGTCCGACTGCCGAAACAGGTAGGTGCGGCTGTCAGTATCGTTGGCGCTCTCGTCATCGGACAGGCGGCAACATCAGCGGGACTTGTCTCTTCACCCATGGTCATGGTCGTTGCCATAACCGGTATTGCCTCCTTTATGCTTCCCCAGTACACCCTGGGTATCACCGTACGCATGCTGCGGTTTCCGATTATGCTGTTAGCGGGATTCCTGGGGCTGCTTGGCGTCTTGCTGGGATTGATCGCAATCGCCATACATTTGTGCTCTCTGCGTTCCTTCGGCGTTCCTTATCTCTCTCCGCTTGCCCCCCTGATGAAAGGGGAATTGAAGGATATTCTGGCAAGGGCCCCCGCCTGGAGCCCGTCACGAAGGCCGCGGTTGACCGGATTTGGCGGCGGCATCCGCCGGCCAGGCGGTCTTCGTCCCACTGTTCCCAGGAAAGAGGGAGAGTGAGAGGCCGATGAAGCGAAGAACGATCCGGCAGATTGCACGAATCCTCGTTCTGTCCTTCTCCGTTCCTCTGCTGACCGGCTGCTGGGACCGAAGGGAAATCAATGATTTGGCTATCGTGTTGGCCGCAGGTGTTGATGAAGGGGAGAAAGGGGAGGTTGAACTTACGGTGCAAATTTATGTTCCTTCAGGGAAGGAAGGCACCGGCTCCTCAGGAGGTACAGTAGATGCGAACAGGACGAAGGGGCAAACAACGGTCAGTACGGCAAAAGGCCGTTCACTTGCCGATGCAATGTCCCATACTCAGGAGCGGCTCTCCCGGAAGCTGTTCTGGGGGCATAGCGATGTGTTTGTTTTCGGGAGAAAACGGGCGCAGACCGGCATTAATGATGATCTGGATTTCATCCTCCGGTTTGGCCAGATGCGCGAGAGGGCCGACGTATATGTAACAGGGGGAAAAGCGGTTGACATTATGAAGATACTTCCACGGCTTGAGCGAAGCTCCATGGAGGCGCTTCGCGAGCTGTCTAAATTGGAGGTAAGCACGGAGATTGATCTCAAAACCATCGTCCAGAACATGATAGAAAACCCGGAACAAACGTTTTTTCTTCCCTACGTGCAAGCAGGAAGTGAAATATCGGATGAGCATCATCTGCATAAGACAGACATGTCCTATTTTAATGGCGTTGGTATTTTCAAGCGGGGGGTGATGGTAGGTCATGTGGATGATGATCTTACCCGCGGGGTATTCTGGCTGACTAACCGCATTAAATCTTCAGTCATCACCCTGACTCCGGAGGACTCGGAAGGAACAGTATCGATTAATTTGATAAGCACCTCAACGACCTTCCATCCCCATATTGACCGCAACGGCAAATGGCAGCTGGTCGTGTCCATCGTCGGGATGGCGGATGTTATAGAAAATACGACAAAGCTTGATCTGATGAAGCCTGACAACATTAAGCTGATCAATCAGGGCGCCAGTGACCTCATCCGGGACAGAATCGAGCGGGCGCTCAAACAGATTCAGATGAATATGAAGGCTGACATATTCGGCATGGGAGAATCCTTCAGGAGGCATTATCCCAAACACTGGAAGCAGGCCAAGATGAAGTGGGATGAGCTTTTTCCACAGGTGGATATTGATGCGAATGTAAAGATCCGTATTATTCACATGGGAATTGTGAGTCCCAATATCAGTACGCTTAATCCCGGGGAGGAGAAATGATATGTTTGTCGTCATGGTCTTGATTTATTGGATTATCTGCGGATTCATCTATGGCCTGGACCGAAAATCGCTGCTGGCGGGAAAACGCGAGACCATCGTCTATTGTGTGATTGGAGCTCTGGGGCTGCTGCTGTCGATAGGCCTTCTGATTAACAGCCGGCTGCCCGGGCCTACCCAGTGGATTACGGCCATTTACAAGCCGGTCTCCAGGCTGCTGGAGCCCTGATAAATGGAGGGGACATATGGACCGAGGTAAAATATCTGCCCTGCAGGCAGCCATTCTGTTGTATCAGGCGGTGGCAGCCTCAAGTGTATTGCTGATGCCGGCCATTACAACGAGGCTAACCGGCCGGGATATGTGGATCACTCCGATCATAAGCTCGCTGGTAGGTTATTTAATGATCTGGATCGCGGTTCGCCTTTACCGCCTATCGCCTGACGGCTCCTTCGCCGGCTTGATGGAGTGGGTGCTGGGCAAGACGCTGGGCAAAGTCTGCGGCATTCTGTTTGTTTGTTTTCAGATGCATATTTTGTCCATCGTTATCCGCGATTACGGGGACTTTATTGTCAGTAATTTTTTTGTGAAAACACCGCTGATTGTGGTTAGTGGAAGCATGATCGTCCTTTGCATATGGGTGCTCAAAGCGGGAGTTGAAGTGTTGGCCAGATGCACACAGCTGTTTGCTCCGTTCATCTTATTCTTCCTGCTGCTGGCGCTTCTTCTCTCCATCCCGGGCTTCGAGGCCTACAATATACTTCCTGTATTTGAGAATGGCCTGACGCCGATTTTGAAAAGCTCTCTTGTGGTGGATGGCTGGTACTGCCAGTTCCTGTTGATTTTATATTTCCTGCCTCAGGTCAAGGATGACAAGAAAGTCATGAAATGGGGATTTCTGTCCGTAACGGCAATGGGGCTGACCATGTGCGTCACGAATCTCGCGGTTCTGATGCTCCAGGGAGACTCCACCGCCATCTACAACTATTCTGTTTTTGTAGCAGCTCGTTACATCAGCTTGTCGGATTTTCTCGAGCATGTGGAAGTCATGGTGCTGCTGGTATGGGTATTCGGAGCCTTTATTAAAATCAGCGTCTTTTTTTATGCCGCCACCCTCAGTATGGCAGAGACGCTTGGGTTGAAAAACCATGGGGTTATTGCGGCTCCTATGGGCCTGCTCGCGCTGATCATGTCTTTCTGGTCCTTGCCGGATTTCCAGACGCTGGCGCGATTCGTTTCTACGGCGGGCACTTTTTATATTTTAACAGGCTTTCTTGTTTTTCCAGTCCTGATCTATTTGGCGGCGCTGATACGGAAACGGATCAATTGAAGAGAGCGGCGGTGCCCGGAGCATCGGGCAGGGAACGGCAAGTTTCGGTACATGCGGGCAGTGGTAATGTGGTACGATAGGGGAAGCCGGTTTCCGAACGAATTGTAACGGAAGGTTTAATGATAAAATGAGGTGGATGTATTGGCAGGTTTTGAGGAGTTAGGTATTGCGAAGGAGCGGGCTGCCGCTCTGCACATGGGTGGCATTCAGGAAGCAACCCCGATTCAGGAAGGGGCGATTCCCGTTATTTTGAGCGGGAGCGATGTCATTTGCCAGGCGCAGACGGGAACAGGCAAGACGCTTGCTTTTTTGCTGCCTATGCTGGAGAAGATCAAACCGGATAAGGACGAGCTGCAGGGGCTGATTTTGACCCCGACCCGCGAGCTCGCGCTGCAAATTACGAACGAGCTCAAGCGCTGGCTCTCTTCCAAGACGGAGTTCAGCGTGCTGGCCGTTTACGGCGGGCAGGATGTGGAAGCGCAGATGCGGAAGCTCAAGCGTGCCGTCCACATGATTGTGGCGACACCGGGCAGACTGCTTGATCATATACGCCGCGGGACGATTTCGCTGTCTTCGGTCAAAATGTTCGTGCTCGATGAAGCGGATCAAATGCTGCATTTGGGCTTTCTGAACGAGGTTGAGGAAATTATGACCAAGCTGCCTTACCGGAAGCAGACGATGCTGTTCTCGGCTACGATGCCGGGCAGTGTGCGGACCTTGGCTGCCCGGATTATGCTGGAGCCCAAGGATATTACCGTCAAGGCCCCGAAGGTGACGGTCAAAGGGATTCGCCAACTGGTGGTTGAGACCTCCGACCGCGGCAAACAGGCGGCGCTGGTCCGTCTGATCGAAGAGCAGCGCCCGTATCTGGGCGTGATTTTCTGCCGGACGAAGCGCCGGGCCAAAGCGCTCAATGAAGCGCTGCAGGAGCTTGGCTATGTCAGCGACGAGCTGCATGGCGACTTGTCGCAGGCCAAGCGCGAGCAGGTCATGAAGCGTTTCCGCGATGCGAAGCTCCAGCTTCTGGTGGCGACGGATGTGGCTGCCCGCGGTCTTGATGTGGAAGGGGTAACGCATGTATTCAATTATGATGTTCCCCAGGATGTAGACAGCTACATTCACCGGATCGGCAGAACGGCGAGGGCGGGCGGCGAAGGCCTGGCCATTACGCTTGTGGTGCCGAGCGAAAGGCCGGAGATGGCTGCGATCGAGCAGGGCATCAATCAAAAGCTGGAGCGCGAGCGGGGAAGCGCAAGCGGTGTATCGCTGCATGGGGACTCCGCCGAAGTGCGTCCTGACCGCCAAGGCGCGGGCAGATCCGGCGGGCGCCGCAATGATCGGGATAGCAGAGAGCGCAAGCCGGTCTCAAGAGGCCGTTCCGGCGGCAGGCAGACCGCGCCGGTCCGTGCGGATTCACGCGGACGCGGGCGCTCGGGCGGACGCGGCGCGGACTCTGCTGGCGAGACATTCGAGTGGGGCGCAGGACGCGCCGCTGGAGCAGGGCGCAGTGCCGGGAGGCCGGCTGCAGCGGGACGCAGCGCAGGCGGCAGCCGGGCGGGCGTGGTACGCGGCGGCGAAGGCCGCGAAGCGTATGGGTCTGGCGCAGCGCGCGGAAGCGAAGCGCGGGCGGCTGGCGGCCGGCGCAGCGGCGAAGGCCGCGAAGCGTACGGGTCTGGCGCAGCGCGCGGAAGCGAAGCGCGGGCGGCTGGCGGCCGGCGCAGCGGCGAAGGCCGCGAAGCGTATGGGTCTGACGCGGCGCGCGGGAGCGAAGCGCGGGCGGCTGGTGGCCGGCGCAGCGGCGAAGGCCGCGAAGCGTACGGGTCTGGCGCCGCGCGCGGGAGCGAAGCGCGGGCGGCTGGCGGCCGTCGCAGCGGCGAAGGCCGCGAAGCGGGCGGGGCTGAAGCCGCACGCAGCAGCGAGTTTGCTCCGCGCGCGGGGGCTCCCCAGTTTCCGCGCCTGCGGCAGCAGCCGGAGGCTGCGCAGCGAAGCGATTCAAGGGGCCGCTCCAAAGCGGGCGGGCCTTCCGGCCGCGGCGGAAAATCCTCGCCGTCCGGAGGCAATCGCCGAAGCGGCAATGCCAATGCACCTGGCTCGGGGAAGCCGAACCGCAACAAGTCACGATAACGATAAAGGGAAACAAGGCAGCGGATCTTCCGCTGCCTTGTTTCCCTTGTGAGCTCTGTATGGAAATTAAACCCTTGACAATAAATGGAATGTAATATATATAGATAAAAGTTGAATATTATATGCAATGAACGCCTGCATCCATTTATTTGAAGCTTATTTTTCGTCCGGGGGTTAAAATCAGCATGCTTTTTAATACCTATTTTTTTATTTATCTGTTTTTGCCTCTAACCCTCCTCGTTTATTTTACGCTGAACCGCTTCCGGATGATTACTTCCGCCAAGCTCTGGCTGACCGCTTCCTCCCTGTTTTTCTACGGCTGGTGGAACATCAAATACATTCCCCTTATTCTCGCATCGATTGGATTCAACTATGCGATAGGCAGGCTGCTTTCTGAAACCTCCCCCGCCAGACACAAATTACGGCTGTCCCGCCGGAAGGTCCTTATCGGGGGAATAGCCGCTGATTTGCTGCTGCTCGGCTATTACAAATATGCGGATTTCTTCCTTGCCAACTTGAATGCCCTTACAGGACAAGGGATTGCGCCGCTTGCGATTATTTTGCCGCTTGGCATCAGCTTTTTTACCTTTACGCAAATCGCGTATCTTGTCGATGCCTACCGGGGAAAAGCAAAAGAATATAATATCCTCAGCTATATGCTGTTCGTCACCTTTTATCCCCATCTGATTGCCGGTCCCATTCTGCATCATAGCGAGATGATGCCTCAATTTGACCGTCTCCGCAGCAAGCTGTGGAGCTGGCCCAATGCCTCCAGGGGCGTGTACATCTTCTGCATCGGTCTATTCAAGAAAGTGGTCGTTGCCGACACGTTTGCCATCTATGCCAACAACGGCTTCGAGCACGCCGATCGTTTTCTCCAATCCTGGGTCGCCGCGCTTTCTTATACGCTCCAGCTGTATTTCGATTTCAGCGGATATACGGATATGGCGATCGGAGCTGCTCTATTATTCAATATCAAGCTGCCGCAAAACTTCAACTCTCCCTACAAGGCGCTCAGCATTCAGGATTTCTGGCGAAGATGGCATATGACGCTGAGCCGTTTCCTGCGTGATTATATCTATATTCCGCTGGGGGGCAGCCGCAGCGGAGAGTACATGACCATCCGCAACGTGATGATCACCTTCCTGCTCGGCGGCTTATGGCATGGTGCGGGATGGACCTTCATCGCCTGGGGGTTTCTCCATGGTGCGGGACAAGCCGTGCATCGCCTCTGGTCGAAATCCGGACGTTCCCTGCCCAAGTGGCTGGCATGGACAGTGACATTTGTTTTTATCACGATAACCTGGGTGTTCTTCCGGGCGGAGAACTGGCAGCAGGCCGTACGTATTCTGAAAGGTATGACCGGCCTCTACGGGACCGGCATCACCATATGGCAAAGCTCGTTTGTACCCCTTGTGCTCATCCTGATTGCCATGCCGATTGTGCTGTTTGCTCCCAATTCATCCGAGCGGATGCAGTCTTTTCGCCCCAATTGGAAAACCGCGTTATGGCTGGCAATCGGTTTCATTATTTCTATGGTGTATATGAACCATGTCAGCGAATTCCTATACTTCAACTTTTAAGGACTATCGCGGACATGGGTGTTTGTATTTTTAACGAAAGAAGGATGGCAATGTGGCGGCGAAAACAACGGCAGACCGGGTTCCGGGGCGGTCAGGCGGATATTCAGCCCGTATGAAATCAAAACGGATGCTTGCGGCGTTTGCCGTCTTCGCGGTGCTGGGAGCGGCTTTATTGTCCGCGCTGACTGTCTTGATCGATCCCCTGCAGTTTTATCATCAGGCGATTGGATACACGCCGGTGCTGTACCATGAGGAGCGTTACCAGAATCCGGGGCTGGCTAAAAATTACACCTACGATACGATTATTATCGGAACCTCGATGACGGAGAACTTCCTGCCCTCCGAGGTGGGCCGGGAGCTCAAGGGCAAGGCGCTCAAGCTCTCGCTTGAAGGCTCAACGGCAGATGAGCATCATAAGATGGCGAGTCTGGCCTTGCAGACCGGCCAGGTCCAAAAAGTGCTCTGGGGACTCGATTATTTCTCGCTCAAGCAGAATACGGAAGAGTCGGCAAGCCTGTTCCCCGGTTATATGTACGATAATCATCTGTGGAATGATTACCCGTACTGGTTCAGCTATTCCGCATACCAGCAGTTTATCACCAGCATGAAGGCAAACTTGAAGGGAACAGCCTCCGATGATTTGGAATATCAGAACAATTGGGGACGTCGGGCGGAGTTCGACCGGCAGCTGGTTGTCCAGGCCTATAAGGATGCGCAGTCGGAAGAGGTTTATTTTGGTTTGGGCGAGGACAGCGTAGAGGAGATCAAACAAAGCTTTAATACCCATGTGCTGTCTCTGGTTGCAGACAATCCGGACGTGGATTTTTATTTCTTCTATCCTCCGTACAGCGTGCTGCGTCAGGTTGCCTGGCTGAACCTGAATCCCGGGCGGTTTCAGAATCAGCTGCTGATGAGAAAATGGATTTTTGAGCAGTTCAGCAAGCTCCCGAACGTGAAGCTGTATGATTTTCAATCAGAAAGGCAGTGGACCTACGATCTGGATCAGTACAAGGATCTCTCGCATCACAGCCCGCAGATTAACTCTCTGATCGCTCAATCGATAGGAAGCAATGACGCCCGCTATCTGGTTACGGCGGACAATGTGGAGAAGCTGAACCGTCAGCTTGAAGCGGATAGCAATGAGGCCGTGCTGCTTGGTAATGGTCTTGTCCGCAATATCGAGGTGAAGATTGGAGGCAAGCAGGCGGCATTCAGCCAACGGAGCTGGTCCGGCGGTGAAACGGGGGATATGCTCATACCGGCAAAGGAAGCCGCGGCTGCTCTAGGCGCTGCGATAGCCTGGGATCAGACAACGAAGTCGATGGTGCTATCCAGGCAGAAGCACAGGCTGAAGGCAGCGGTCGGATCCGTAAAAGCGACTGCCGACGGAGCGGATGCAACCTTGACAGCCGCACCGCAAATCATCAACGGCACAGCGATGGTGCCCATCCGCTCCATAGCCCGTCATCTTGGCTGGACGGATCAGATTAATCAGCCGAGCAGCTGGACCATCGCCATAGAGCTTGATGAGAAAAAGTGACTCGAATACGCCTAATTGGATAGAGGGGTCTAGCCATCAAGGATGGTTAACCGCTCCCAGTGCCGCTTCCAGTTCTTCTTTAGGAGACGGTTTCTGTATATGCGGAGTCTATCCGGATCCTCCCGGAAAAATGGGGTCGGCCTGATCACACCGTTCACGGCATCTTCAACCCCCCAAGGGGCATAAAGCACAAGCCCGTTCTCATCTGACAGGGTGAGGCCCAGGGCGGTGGCGGTCTCCGGGAATTTGGACATGGCGTCCCGAGCCGAAGCATGAGGGGGATTATGGTTGATATGATGCATCCGGACCTGGTTTTTGACGGACCAGGGGACTCCGGAATGGAGTCCTGTTAATAGGTCCTCCAGTTCTTTTTCCCTTCCCTCGCTGTCATCGCCGGGATCAAAATAAATCACATCGACATCCGGCAAAGCCGTTCTCTCCCCATAGCCATGCCGGGTGTCCCAGATCTTGGCCCGGACAAACCCGGCGCATACCCACCAGTCCGGCAGGTTCAGCGTCTGAACCGTTCTCAGAATGCCCGTCATCCAATCATCCTCCCGAACCAGACGAAGGATATCTTCTTCTTTTAAGGCTGAAATAAACGTTCACTCCTTGTTCCAGATCATCCGGACATGAACAGCCTCTGTCAGGAAAGCTGGCTTTGATAATAATGGGCAAGCTCGGCAGCGCGGGCGGCCAGCTTCTCCTTCAATGCGGGCGGCTCCAATACTTTGATGGATGTTCCATAGGAGAACAGAATGCCGGGCAAATAAATCAATGCCGCCTCCAGATCCATTTTAAACATAGCCTGGTCTGGCGTTTGCTCCGCGAGGAAGACCTGCATATTCCCATTGCCGCATAATTGTCTGATGGCATCAGGCGTTCCTTCAACCCGAACCGGCGTCAGATTATCCACGGGGACACGCGGCATCAGCTGTCTGGCAAAATAATCGCCCGCCGAGAACGGATGGGGACGCTCGAAAATCTCCTCCGTGACCTTCATATCGAGAATGCGGTCAACGCGGAAGCTGCGGATATCGCCGCGGAGCCGGCAGTGGGCGACGATATACCATTTGCCGGTCCAGTGGACAAGGCCATAAGGGTCAATCGGGCGACCCGGGGTCGAGCTTCCGTTCTCCTTCCGGTAATCAATCAGGACGGTCGTGCTCTGCGCGACGGCGAGCTCCAGCTCGCGAAGAAGCGGCTCATCTGCGGCAGGCTGGCCGCCAAACGCAGGAAGCACATCAAAGCCCCTTGTATGGCGCTCAAGCGCCTCCAGCTGATCTTTATTGGTGTACAATTTGATCTTCGAAAGCGCGCGCTCAAGCGCCTCCTTGTGGGGATACCCAGCGTGCTCGGCGAACAGGGCGGCATGAACCATGGATTTGCGCTCATCCTCATCGAAGAACAGAGGAGCATCCATGAAGGGTTTGAGCAGGCTGTAGCCGCCTTCATGCCCGGGCTCGGCTACAACGGGCACGCCAGTTGCGCATAGAGCGTCTATGTAGCGGTACACGGTGCGGACGCTGCATTCAAGCTCCTCCGCCAGCTGGGCGGCAGTCATTCTTTTGCGCGAGGTTAATAGCCATAGGACGGCCAGCAAGTTATCGGATTTGGACATGCGTGTTTGTACTCCTTTATTCATTCTTCCCTGCAATTGTAGCACATGCGGCTTTGCCCGATTAAGGAGCAGATTGCAGCCCCCTCTGGAAAATCACAGTGAAACAGGTTAAAATAAACGGCGAACGAGCGTTCCTCTTATCTATATACTACCGCTTTGTTTGTGAGGAGGGTAGGATTGAATTCTTTTAACTTTCAGGCGCAAGATTACCCGGAGCGTCCAGGCTGCTATCTGATGAAGGACAGTGATGGGAATATTCTCTATGTCGGCAAATCCAAAAGCCTGCGGAGCCGGCTGCGGTCGTATTTTCAGGGAAAGCCTTCCCATAAACGGCTGGTTCAGCTTGTCGGAAGCATCGCTGCGATCGAGGTCATTCTGGTCAATAATGAATCCGAAAGCCTCATACTCGAAAATAATCTGATCAAAATTCATAAGCCGCCCTATAACCGCGCTTTAAAGAAGGACAACAGCGGATATGCCTATCTGCAGCTGACGGAGGAAAGACTGCCCCGGCTGGATGTCTTCTACCGCGACAGGCGCCCGAAATCGGTCCGCGCGGTCGCCAATCCGCAGTCTGTACCGGATAAGGAAGCTGGCAGCCGCCGGTTCGGCCCTTATTACAGCAGCCGTTTTCGCAATGCGGTGCTTGAATTCGTGACGGATCACTTCAAGCTGCGAACCTGTGATCCAATGCCCAGACGTGCCTGCCTGCTGTTTCATATTCACAGGTGCAGCGGCGTCTGCGAAGGTTTTATCACAGAAGAGGATTACCGGCAAAGCGCAGATCAGGCGGCAGAGCTGCTGGAAAGCGGAGGAGAGAAGCTGATTGCGGCGATGTACGGGAGAATGGAGCAGTATGCCGAAGCGCTTGCGTTCGAGAAGGCGGATAATATGCTCCGGCATATCCGTATTCTGGAGAAGCTGCCCGAGAAGCAGATTGTCGACAGGGAAGGAGCGGCCGATCAGGATGTCATCTACTTCGGGAGGAATCGCGTACTGATCGCCAAGGTGCAGGAAGGGATGCTGCGGGATTTCCGCATGCTGGATCTCAAGCAGGGCTTCGGGGATCAGGCTTGCGATTTGTTTCTGCTGCGGCATTACCGGGAGGAGCGCCCGCATGAGCTGATTGTGAACCGGATCAGCGATCTGAAGACGGTTCAGACCCAGCTGCGGTCAGGGGGAAACAGCCCGCTTCGCATTACGCTCCCCAAGAGGGGACTGAAGTACGATTTGCTGAAGCTTTGCGAGCAGAACTATGAATACCGGATAGGGATGGAAGAGGCGGCTGCAGGCAGCGGCCCGATGCAGGAATGACGGCACGCAAAGAAGCCGATCCCTTCATGGGGCCGACTGTTTGGTTTGCGTGTCAAATCCGTATCGTTTGAGGATTTCCCGGACATCGCCGGCTTGAATAGGCTTGGTCAGAAAATCGGCCATTCCCGCATTCAGACAGCGTTCCCTGTCGCTGCTTTGGCCATTGGCTGTCATGGCGATGACCACTGGAGAATGATCCTCTCCGGAATCGGCCAGCAGCAGCTCCGTTGCCTCCAGACCGTCCATGACGGGCATGCGCAGATCCATCAGGATCAAATCGTACCGCTTCTGCGCTGCCCGGCTAACGGCCTCCCGGCCGTTGCTGACCACGTCGGCGTCAATTCCCATTTTATCCAGCAGCCTCAAAGTCAGCTTCTGATTGATCTCGTTATCATCCGCGACCAATACGCTGGCAGGCTCCATACTTTCCCGGGCTGCCGCGGTCTCGTTCCCGGAGTAGAAAGGATGCGCAAGCTCCGAGTGACGGTCGGCCTCGAGCCTCAATGTAACCGTGAAGCGGAAGACAGAACCGACATCCACGACAGATTCCACACGGATCGAGCCGCCCATGAGCTCCACCAGATTCTTGCATATGGCAAGTCCCAATCCCGTCCCGCTGTACTGCCTGGTCAGTGAGGTATCCACCTGAGAGAAGGGCCGGAACAGCAGGGGCTGTTTATTCTCGGGGATGCCCACGCCGGTGTCTTGAACGGAAAATTCGATATCGATCGATCGCTCCCGTTCGCGAAGCAGCTTGACTGTAATGAGGATGGACCCTTGGGGCGTAAACTTGACGGCGTTTCCCACCAGGTTAATCAGGATCTGACGCAGCTTGGAGCCGTCGCCGACCACCTGTGAAGGCAGATTGGAATCGATGCTTGCGGCCAGCTCCAGATTGAACTGCTTGGACTTGGCTGTAAACAGCTCGAAGGTTTCGGCGATGATCAGGTCCAGTCGGAAAGGGGCTTCCTCCAGCTCCAGTTTGCCGGATTCAATCTTGGCATAGTCCAGAATATCATTGATAATCAGCAGCAGCGCATCGCCGCTGCGGTGAATAATTTCGGCGTATTCCCGCTGCTCGGCATCCAGCTCCGTATCCAGCAGCAGCCCGGTCATGCCAAGCACGCCGTTCATGGGCGTGCGGATCTCATGGCTGACCATGGCCAGAAAGTTCGTCTTGGCCTTGGCGGCGATTTCCGCCGTCTCCTTGGCCTCGATGAGCTCCCGGTTCATTTGCTCCAGCTGCCGGGTCTTCTCATGCAGCAGCTCGCTCTGCAGCTGCAGGGTCTTATGATTGAGATACATGCGGACAAAGCCCTCGATCTTCGTCCGCAAAATTTGCGGCACGAACGGCTTCAGCATATAATCGATCGCTCCGGCCTCGTAGCCGCTGAAGAAATGCTCGCTCTCTTTGCTGGTGGCGGAGATGAAGATGATAGGCACCTCTTGCGTTTTTTTACGCGATTTGATCAGCTTGGCGGTTTCAAAACCGTCCATCTCCGGCATCTGCACATCCAGCAGAATAACGGCAAACTCATCCTTGAGCAGGCAGCGCAGCGCTTCCTCGCCCGACAAGCATTTGACAAGATTATAGCGGTCATTCCCGAGAACGGCTTCAAGCGCCAGCAGATTGTCGGGATGATCATCCACAAGCAAAATATTAATCGGTCCTTCATAAGCAATCATGCGATAGAGTTCACCTGCCCATACTTTATTTCAAGATAAACATCGGTACTCGAAGGAGATAGGCGGACGCTTCTTATTTTGTTTTGCGGTACAAACGGGTCTGGGGATCCATCTCCTCATAGGCGTCGGCATGGAGCGTGAAATTAATCGATTCCTTGGTGCCGAGCGCCAATATGCCAAATGTGCTCAGGCTGTCGTACAGCAGGCCGTGCACATGATTTTGCAGCTCTTTGTTAAAATAAATCATCACATTGCGGCAGAATATGACATTGAACTCATTGAAGGACCGGTCCGTAACCAGATTATGCTGCGCAAACACAATATTGGACTTCAGCTCGGAATGAAACAGCACGGAATCATATTTGGCCGTGTAATATTTGCTGAAGGCTTCCTTGCCGCCGGCATCCATGTAATTGCGGGTAAAGCTCTGCATGCGGTCAATGGAGAAAACACCCTGTTTGGCCGAGTCGAGCACACGCTCGCTCATATCCGTGGCATAGATTCGCGACTTCTCATACAGCCCTTCCTCTTTCAACAAGATGGCCATGGAATAGACCTCCTCGCCCGTCGAGCAGCCCGCATGCCAGATCCGGATGAACGGATAGGTGCGCAGCATCGGTACGACATGCTCGCGGAATGAGCGGAATACAGCAGGGTCGCGGAACATCTCCGTCACATGGATCGTCAGATCGGATAAGAGACGGGTCATGACTTCCCTGTCATGCAGCATCTTGTTCGTGAGCGCGGTTATGGTGGCAAGCCGTTCCGAATTCACCCGATGCCAGATTCTCCGGCGGACGGAGGAGAAGGAATAATTGCGAAAATCATAGCCGTACAATTGATACAGTCCTTCAAGCAGAAGCTCGATTTCGATCCGCTCCCGCTCAGACGCTTCGTTGACAATCTTCTCGTTATTTATACAACCACACCCTCATTAATGACAGCAGCTGATCAATATTTACCGGTTTGGCGATGTAGTCGGAAGCGCCCGCCTCGATGCATTTATCGCGGTCCTCCTTCATCGCCTTGGCCGTAATGGCGATAATGGGCAGCTGCTCGTATTCCGGCATAAGCCGGATATGCCGCATTGTTTCGTAGCCGTCCATCTCCGGCATCATCATGTCCATGAGGATCAGCTTGATATCCGGATGCTTATCCAGCATCTCCAGGGCTTCACGGCCATTCTCGGCAAAATGGATATCCATATTATAGCTCTCCAGCGCGCTGGATAAGGCAAACACATTGCGAATATCATCGTCCACAATCAGAATCGGCTTGCCCTCGAAGATAGTCTCCACACTGTGCAGCCTGTGCAGAACGCTGCGCTTATCCTCCGGCAAATCAGCCACGACCCGATGCAGGAACAACGTCGTTTCGTCAAGCAGCCTCTCCGGCGACTTGACATCCTTGATAATGATGGTCTCCGCATATTTCTTGAGCTGTATTTCTTCCTTCTTGTCCAGCTCGCGTCCCGTGTAAATAATGATCGGCATTTCTCTAAGAATATCATCCTTGCGGATATTATCCAACAAATCGAACCCGTTAATATCAGGCAATCCCAGGTCCAGCACCATGCAGTCGTAATGCTGCGCGGCTAATTCCTCTATCGCTTCCCTGCCTGTGGATACCGCTTTGATAACGACATCATCATGTCCGATCAGCTCCACAATGCTGATGCGCTGCGCAGCATCATCCTCAACAACGAGCAGATGCTTCAGATTCCGCTCCAGGAAGGATTCGATCTGCAGGAACAGAGTCTCCAGCCGCTCCTTGTTCGCCGGCTTGGTCAGATAGGCGATGGCTCCCATCGACAATCCCTGCTGGATATCATCCATGACGGAGATGACGTGAACCGGAATGTGGCGGGTATCGGCGTCATGCTTGAGATGATGCAGCACCGACCAGCCATCCATGACCGGCAGCATGATGTCCAGCAGAATGGCATCCGGGCTATAAGTTTTGGCGCATGCGAGGCCGATATCTCCCTGCAGCGCTACGATGCCTTTAAATCCGCGCGACCTTGCGATATCGAGCAGCACCCGGGCAAAGTGAATATCGTCCTCAATGATAAGGACAACCCGGTCTTGGGGCGCGATCTCGTCACGGTCGTCCTCCACCGTCAGATTGGCCGGCATAACCTGGGCTGTGGAGGCGGCAAGCGCCGCTTCGCCCGAGGCGAAAGCGGAGGCTGTCTGATCAGCCGACGGAAAAGCCATGCTTTCCTGGTCCAGGCTGTGCTCCGGGTGACCCGCAAGCCAGGAATCTTCTTCCGCTCCGGCCGGACTCTCCACGCTTGCCGCCACATGGAATTCCGGCAGGTACAAGGTGAAGGTGCTGCCTTGGCCTTCTTCGCTGTGCAGCGTAATTTCTCCGCCGAGCAGCTTGGCCAGATCCCGGCTGATGGCAAGGCCAAGGCCGGTCCCGCCATAGGTGCGGCTTGTCGTGCCGTCCGCCTGCTGGAAGGCCTCGAATATTATCTGCTGCTTCTCAAGAGGAATGCCGATACCGGTATCGCGCACCTCGAAGGCCAGGACCGATCCCTTCCCCTCGGCAAAATCAAGGTCATCCCGGTGAGAGGAGCGGATGCTGAGGCTGACCGAACCCTCCTGCGTAAATTTGAAGGCGTTGGACAAGAGGTTCTTGAGTATTTGCTTGATCCGCTGGCTGTCTGTATACAAGCTGGCCGGGGTTCCTGGCTCGATCTGGATCTGGAGATTGATGTTCTTCTGCTGGCTGACGGGCTTGAAGCTGCTCCGCACCATTTCTGTCAAATCCCGGATCGGCACCTCCTCGGTGACAATATTCATTTTGCCTGCCCCGATTTTGGACAAGTCCAGGATTTCATCAATCAATTTAAGCAAATCTCCGCCCGAGGAATGGATGGTCGTGGCAAAATCAACCTGTTTGGCGGTTAAATTGCCTTCTTTATTATCCTTGAGCATCTGGGACAGGATGAGCAGACTGTTAAGCGGCGTGCGCAGCTCATGCGACATATTGGCCAAAAATTCTGATTTATATTTGGAAGAAAGCGCAAGCTGCACGGTTTGCTTCTCCAGAGCCGTCTTCGTTTTCTCGATTTGCTCGTTCTTCTGCTCAGTCTGGCGCATCTGCTGCTCCAGCTCATGGGTTTTCTTCACCAGTTCATCATTATTGTGCTCGAGCTGCTCCTGCTGACTCTGCAGCTGTTCCTCCGACCTCTTGAGCGCCTCGGTTTGTTCTTCCAGGTTCTCATTGGATCTGCGGAGCTCTTCCTGCTGCGACATGAGCTCCTCAGATTGGACCTGCAGCTCTTCAGCCATGGTCTGCGACTCATGAAGCAGCTCCTGTACGCGGATTCGTCCGAACAGATTGTTCAGGGCAATGCCGCAGTTCTCTGCCAATTCATGGACCAGCTTGCGCTGCCTTTCATCGAAGGCCTGCAGGCTGGCAAGCTCAATAACGGCAAGCAGCTGCTTCTGATAGGTAACCGGAACGAGCAGAAGCGTACGGGGGACGGTCTCGCCGATCCCGGATTTGAGCTTGATATAGGATTCGGGCAGCTCGCTCAGCTCGAGCTCCTCTTGACTGCGCGCACATTGACCCACAAGCCCCTCGCCGAAGGCAAAGGATTGGCCGAACAGCGCCTCTTCGTGAAGGGCATAGGAGCCTTCAAGCTTCAGCCGGTTCGCAGAGCCCAATTCTTCCCTTACATACATTCCGCCATAAGAGGCCCCGACAAGCGGCACAAGCTGCTCGATGAAGAGCTGGCCGACCATGGCAATTTCCTGCTCGCTTTGCAGCACAACGGCGACGGCGGCCAGATTCGTTTTTACCCAGGTCTCATCTTCCATCTGCTTGTTGTAGGCTTGCTCTATTGTAGTTTTCCGTTCCAGATCATCCGCCAGGGAGTAGAATGCCTTGGCCACTTCGCCAAATTCATCCTGGGTTTCCGTATATTTTCGGGAGCGGGGATCGAGCATGCCCCGGGCATAAGCGCCGATTAAGGAAGAAAGACTATTCAGACCGCGGTTCATGCTGGTCAGGTTCCACAGCATAATGCCAAGACCGAGCAATAAGCCGAGTATGGTAGTCGAGATCATAATGATCTGCGTGGTCTGATTCATGCTCTTGGCTTCGGCTACCGCCTGATCCATAGCCTGGCGGTGAAAGCTGCTTAAATCATCAATCAGATTAACGGCTGCTTCCTGGTACCCCAGCCCTTCCTTCTCACGGAGCGCAATCGCCTCCGTGCCCTTGCCCTGCTGCACCAGCTGAATAACCCGGGTGGTATAGACATTATACTGATCCAGGTTTCGTTCAAGCTCGCGCAGGATGCTGTTCTCCGTGTCCGAGGATGCGATTTTCTTCAGGCTTTCGAGGGACTGTTCAGCTTGCACAGGCGACTCCTTGAGCAGAGCTTCGTTCTTCTGCAGGGTTTCTTCCGTCGGCACCGTCAGGACATTGACGAGTCCCTTGGCCGTATTATTGACATAACCGCGCAGATCGTAAGCAAGCATGAGCTTCTGATACCGGTTGGAATAAACCTCATCCAGTTTGCCGTTCATCTTGGTGAAATTATTCAGCCCCGCCAGGGATATGATAAGCAATAAACCAATCATGACGAAAAAACTGATCATTAGTTTAGCCTTGATTTTCATGTAAGCTGACTCCCATTTTTGTTTTTTTTCTCTTTCTTATTGCCATGCATTCGTAAATATACGAACGATTAGGCCGCAAGCCTAATAGGCTGCGACCTAATTTATCCAGTTGCTTATGCGGTTGTTCAAGCCCATTAGTGAATGTTGGTGATAACAAGTACACGACCACGGTCGAGCTCCTCTTCATAACGCTCGGATTCACTGTCGGTAAAGCCGATAGACTGCAGCTTCGCACGTATTTCATCACCCCGTGAGCGGAATACATTGGCCATCGTCGTAAAGACGCCTTCTTCCGCCATCCCGATGGAATTCGTGTCCGTAGCGTCAGCCAGCGATTTGGTCTGATCGCTGTCATGGGCGAGTACGAATATATTGTCCTGTTTATAACCCTGTCGGTTCAGCTCCCGCACGGTGTGCAGAGCATCCATGGCTGTCGTCACAATTTGAACGGTCGGTTTAGTTTCATACATAGAAATCCCTCCATAATTCAATTTGGTCTTGGCCAGGTTAGCCTAAGTCAGACTTACCCCGGTGTATATTCAGTTGAAACAATACTCCGGATAGGATAAGGCGGTTCACAGCGGAAATTTCCCGTTTAAACAAGTAGTAAATACCGCCTGACAAGCGTGTGTGACATAAGGGGGAGGGATCAGGATGTTCAGGGAATGCTTTTATCACAAACCGCGGAGCAATTGGGCTTATGCCTATGACAAAGAGACGATTCATCTGCTGGTCCAGACGAAGAAGGACGATGTGGACGAGGTCGCTGCCATGACCGGCGACAAATACGATTGGGAACATTTGCAGGAGGATATCCCGATGGAGAAGGTGGCAGCCGATCGCTTCTTCGATTACTGGATGGCGGCGGTCAAGCCGGCATTCAAACGTTTCTCCTATGGATTTCGCATGAGAAGCGGCGATGAGCTTGCTTATCTGACGGAAGCGGGTGTTTCTTCCGAGCCGCCGGCGCCCACACGGGGTTATTACGAGTATCCGTACATTCATGAGGTGGATCTATTCTCCGCCCCGCAGTGGGCCAAGGATGCAGTGTTTTATCAAATCATGCCGGACCGGTTTGAGAAAGGCAAAAGCGGAAGCAGGCGGGAGAGACTGGCGGATTGGGGTTCTGAGCCGACCAAAGAAAATTTTTTCGGCGGTGATTTGCAGGGCATTCTCGGCCGTCTCGACCATTTGAGCGAGCTTGGGATTACCGCTGTTTATTTGACGCCGATCTTCGAATCGCCCTCCAATCATAAATACGACATCATCGATTATCGCAGGATCGATCCTTATTTTGGAGATATTCAGGATTTGAAGCAGCTTGTGGAGGCTTGTCATGAACGGGGAATCCGTGTTGTGCTGGATGCGGTGTTCAATCATGCAAGCGAGCATTTTCCTCCGTTCCGCGACGTGGTGGAGAAGGGGGAACAATCCCGCTACAAGGATTGGTTCCATATCCGGTCTTTTCCGCTGCAGGTGAAGGATGGCAGGGCGACCTATGAGACCTTCGGTTTTTTTGAACATATGCCCAAGCTCAATACCGCGAATAGAGATGTGAAGCGTTATTTGCTGGACGTGGCGGAATATTGGATCAGGGAGACGGATATTGACGGCTGGCGCCTTGATGTCGCCAATGAGGTGGATCATCATTTTTGGCGTGAATTCAGGCAGCGGGTAAAAGCGGTCAAGCCGGATGCCTATCTGATTGGCGAGGTATGGAGCGATTCCATGATGTGGCTGCTTGGCGATCAGTTTGATTCGGTGATGAACTATCCCTTCGCAGATACCGTTATGGACTTCATTGCGGAGGAAAATGTGGACGGGCTTACGTTCGCGGAGCGTATAAATGCGCTCTTGATCCGCTATCCCCAGCAGACCAGCGAGGTGATTTTCAATCTGCTGTCCAGCCATGATACCTCTCGCGTATTGACCCGGGTCGGGGAGAACAAGGAGCGGCTGAAGCTTGCGGTCGTGTTCCTGATGACCTACATCGGAACCCCTTGTATCTTTTATGGCGATGAAATTGGCCTCAAGGGCGGAGATGATCCGGACAACCGCCGCTGCATGATATGGGGCAGGCAGGAGCAGGACCGGGAGCTGTTCGACTTTTATAAGCTGCTGATTGACCTTCGCAAAGCCCATACGGCTTTGCGGAGCGGACGCTTTCGCTTCCTGAAAGCGGACTCTGGCGACCAGAGGATCATCTATGAACGAATGGATGCCGGCGAACATTTTACCATCTGGATGAACAACACGGAGGAACGTACGGTTCTGGAGCATCACATTCCGGGCGGAGACTGGGTTGACGCGCTGTCCGGGGAGGGGGTCCCTTTGATCGATGGCATGCAGAAGGTGGAACTGGAGCCATTCGGATACCGGATATTGTCCCGCAGCCTGCAGGACATACTAGTTAAGAAATAACATAACCGCGACATGCTCCATACCCGAAAAATATGATCTTGAAGCTGCTTGCCTGCGTCCAAAACATGAAATTTTTTGATGCGTTTCATAAACCTGTGCTGCGTGGTATTAAAGAAACACACAGCAAACAAGCCGGTTTTCTTGAACTTATAGAATTTATAACGCTTCACATTGATAAATTTCTATATGTTCTAAAGGGAAGAAACTTACCTTTGCCGCCAATGAACGGCGAAGCCGTTTCTTCTTGCCGGAACTTGTTGCATCACCGGGAGGTAATGAGGAAATGAATGCCAATTCTTGTCTTGCTATGCTGCTTGCCGGAGGTGAGGGCCGCAGATTGGGACCTCTCACAGCGAAGCTCGCCAAACCGGCCGTGCCTTTCGGCGGCCACAGCCGAATTATTGATTTCACGTTAAGCAATTGTGTCCATTCCCACATAGAAACGATCGGCGTACTCACCCAGTATCAGGCCGAATCGCTACATAAACACATTGGCGATGGCAGAGCCTGGCGCAACAGAAAAAGCGGGAGAAGGACAGATATCGCCCTTCTTCCATCCAGCAGAATCGGCGAAAGCGGTTATGCCGGAACCGCGGATGCGATTTATCAGAATATCGATTATGTGGATCAGCAGAATCCCGAGCATGTATTGATTTTATCGGGCGATCATATTTATAAAATGGATTATGGCGCATTGATGGAGAGGCATATCAAAAGCGGCGCTGCTGCGACGATTGCCGTCAAACGCGTTCCGTGGAAGGATGCAAGCCGCTTCGGGATCATGAATACGGATGAATCGGAGCGGATCGTGGAGTTCGCCGAGAAACCGGCCGAGCCTGTCAGCAACCTGGCCTCCATGGGGATCTATATGTTCCGCTGGGCCGATCTGCGCAGCCTGCTGATCGAAGATGCCGACAACGCCGCTTCCAGCCATGATTTCGGCAAGGATGTCATCCCGCAAATGCTGCGCTCCAGGATGCATCTGCAGGCTCATTCATTTGACGGATACTGGCGCGATGTAGGTACAATCGACAGCTTGTGGGAAGCGCATATGGATTTGATTGACGGACAAATTGCTGCAGGCGCGGCGGCTGCGGGCAAAGCCGATGCCGATGCCTGGCCAATCCTGTCGAAGGAAAAGCTTTATACGCTGTCTTCCTACATGAGTCCGGCTGTCGACGTGCAGAACTCGATTGTACATCCCGGCAGCTCGATTGAAGGGGATGTTGACCGCTCCGTTGTTTTCGGTGATGTCGCCATTGGCGAAGGGTCCGATGTCCGCGAAAGTGTAGTCATGCCGGGGGCCCGTATTGGACGCAATGTATGGCTTTACCGTGCCATCGTAGGCGAAGGGGCTGTCATCGAGGATGGAGCGGTGATCGGGAATATGAATGGGGAAATCACGGTGATCGTCGCTAATGACCGCGTAGCCGTTCATCCGCGGTTCATGGTTACACCGTCCCGCCTTCCGCACAACTTCTTCGAGGAGCGGGATGTGTATATGCCGTTTATTTCCAGGGAAAGTAAAGTGCTGAGCGACAACGCTTAAGCTTGTAGGATCAATAAAATAAATCAAGCCCGGAGCCAACCGCTCCGGGCTTGATTCTGTTTGCGCAGGGATCTATACGGCAGGAGGCGTAAATTTGCGCTGTGCGAATTCATTCTCCAGCATGAAGAAAGCGTTGCTGTCCGTATCGATCCGTTTGAGCTTCTGAATGATGGTGTCGAACATCGATTCTTCTTCAACCTGCTCATCAATAAACCATTTCAAAAACTGGATTGTTGCATGCTCGCGGTCATTCAATGCCAGATCGGACAGATGATAAATCCGTTTGGTCACCTCTTGCTCATGCTGATAAGCTTGCTCGAAGGCATCAAGAATGGAGCTATAGTCATTGTTTGGAGTTTCCATACCGGTTAAAGTGACGCGGCTGCCGCGGTCATTCAGGTATTTGTAAATCTTCATCGCGTGGAACCGTTCCTCTTCCGCTTGAACAATAAAGAAATTAGCGAAGCCGTCCAGACTTTCGCCTGAGCAGTATGCGCCAATGGCCAAATAGACATGAGCGGAATACAACTCGAAGTTTAACTGTTCGTTCAAAGCATGACTTAAGGTTTCATTCATCATCGGGCCGCACTCCCTTACTGTAAAATGGTAACTTGCTCTTCGCTATCGTACCATAATCAAGGGCGGTTAGCCTATTCGATCTTTCAGCTTGCGGTACAAAACTTCAGCCGTCGGAGCTACGACGATCTCCGATTTGCCGATCATAACCAGACACTGTCTGGAGCACAGCTTGCAATTGCCGAGGCAGTCCTTCTTCTTCTGTTTTAAATCCGGAAACTCATGCTTAAGCGATGTATAAACCGACTTGGAGCCGTTTTTGAAGTTTCTGCAGCAGTATTTGATTTTCTTCATCCGATTATACCGACCTCTTTCGGACTTGGATTTAAAATCCATCTGCAGATAATGATAGTAATTCTCATTCTCAATGTCAACACCTGAGAAAAGATAAAATCCCCCGGCTCGCGATGACCAGCTTGAGCCGGGGGATTCATGAATTAATTGACTGTAGGCAGGGAAAACTTTTTCGTCCAGGTCGTACCGCTGTCCGTGGTTCCATAGATAGCCGAGTACGATAGACTCGTTATCGCAATAAAGCCGTCTTTGGCGGAAGTAAAGGACAGTTTGCCCGCATAACCGGGAATGCCGGTAATGGTCTTGAAGGTTTTGCCGTTATCCAATGATCTGCCGATCGAAACTTTCTCGTAAGCGCCGGATGAAGCGGCCAGATAAGCGGCTTCATGACCGATGACTTGCATGTTCTCAGGAGAGCCTGTCGGACCGTTCAGACCGGCAACCTCAGGTCCGGGCGCCGGGCCGCCGCCAGCCGTTGAATTGGAGACAAGCTGCTTCCAATGTGCGCCTGCGTCGCTTGTATGAAACAGGGAGTAGGACGTTTGCGACATGCCCGAATCCCCGTAGAGCACAACCCATACGTTGGATTCTTCAGTGCCGTAGATCTGTCCGCCGACAACGGTGGCCGACTTGACGCTCAGCATGTTAGCCCAAGTCTTCCCGCCGTTAACGGTGCGTTTGATTTCGTAGCCTGTTCCGGGAACAAGCGTGACCACCCAGCCTTCATTCTGGTTAATGAAGTGGACGTAGCGGGTGTTGGGAGGGGTCGTTACTTTCTCCCAGGTTTGCCCCCCGTTGGCGGTCTTGAACGTCAGGGTGCGACTGAAGCCGTAACCGACATCCTCAGAGAGGAACTGAACACGGTCAAACGCGTAAGCGCCGGTATGAACCTGCGTCAGCGTGGTGCCGCCATCCGTCGTTTTAAAGAGCAGATTCGGCCCGCCGGCTTTGGTCTTGGCCATCACATAACCTGTCGAGTTGGTTTGAAACTGCATATCCTGAAAATCGTATTTTCCTTCATTGTTAATGGCCTGCCAGCTGCAGCCGCCATCCGACGTGCCGATCATAAAGCCGTTTCCGGCTGCCCGTCCGATCTTCGGGCTGAGGAACTGGATGGATTCAAAATGAGCCTGATCACCGGTGTCCGGCACTGTCTTGAGCGTCAAGCCGTTATCGTCTGCGCGGCAGCCGCCTGAAGACTGCGCCAGTGCTGCTCCTGCCCCGGAAGCGGGCGGCGGTGCGGCGGCGATTCCTGTGAATAATGCTGCGGAAAGAGTAAGAATGCCTAATGCTCCAAGTCTGTTTCTTCTCATGTTCGTATCACCTCGTTATTGTATTACCCCAAAAGCTTCTTTTTCTCTCATCCTCCAGACGGTTTTTCGGACGGAATAGTTGCAGGAGCGGGGGAGATGGGTTTCTTTACATGAGCAATCGTCTGGATTATGATAAAGGACATGGCTTGGAAAGCATCAATGAGATTGAAGGAGGTAAGCGTGTATGAGTGCAAATGGACAGCAGCGGGCGGCGATTCGTCCGGGCTTGCTTGTGGATATCGTATTGAAGAAGGATCAGGCCTCGGGTCAGACGACGCGCGGGGTCGTGAAAGATATTTTAACCAACTCGGCCAATCACCCGCATGGAATCAAGGTAAGGTTGCAGAGCGGAGATGTCGGGCGGGTCAAGACGATTGTGGACAGCAATTCATAACAAAAAGGCGCTCGGGAGGGTAATCGCCTCTGCAGCGCCTTTTTTTGATCATATATATAGTTGTTTACACCAGGTCGCAGGCTTCCTCCGGCATCCAGTGGGCATCCTGTCCGTCCCATTTGACATTGCAGCCGATGGGATTGGTCAGGGGCGTTGATACGGGCTTGCCTGCCAAATGCTCCGTGAGGGCCTGGTCCAGATCGTTGACGGTCATTTTGCCGATTTCACGTGGCTGGTCAACGCCGCGTCCCGTGTAAATAAGCTTGCGGTCGGCATCGAATACATAGAAATGTGGAGTGCGAAGGGCGCCATAAGCGCGTGCGATATCCTGCGATTTGTCATGCAGATAGACCCAGGGGAATCGTTCCTTCTCCATCACCTCCACCATATGCGCGAAGGAATCATCGGGATGCGTCACCTCGCTGTTGGCATTAATGGCGACGAAACGAACGCCATGCTCGGCGAATTTGAGCGCCGTGGCACGGGTTACCCCGTTAGAGCCAAGTACAAAGGGACAATGATTGCAGGTGAAGAACACAACAAGCGCCGGTGCGTCTGAGAAATCATCCTGGGAGTAAGTTTGACCGTTCGTTGCCGGCAGCGAGAAGCTTGGAGCTTCAGCCCCCAATTGCAGTGTGAAAGCCATTACCGTTTCCTCCTCATCTCAATAAAAATGGTCACTCCCCCTGATTATAGCGATCCTTTCCAGCCGATACAACCAGAGGGATGGAAGCGTCTTCCCTTCCAGGCGATTTTTTGAGAAGATAGGGACAGCTCCCGCGCAGGGTGAACCGTAAAGGATGCACTCCCGCGGAAAAGAGAGGAGATACAAGGATGATCTATAGTGATTTGGCGAATTGGGAGACGGAGAAGCATACGTTCCCGGCCCCGGTAAGAAGGGCGGTTGACCGGCTTCAGCAGATGGATTTGGCAGCGCTTCCTCCGGGAAAGCATGAGCTCGGAGAAACGGGGATGTTTCTGCTGCTGAATGAGTTGACAACGAGGGAGAAGAAGGCGATTAAGCCGGAATCGCACAGGGAGCATATCGATGTGCAGCTGCTGCTCAGCGGCAGGGAGTGCATGGGGGTGGCCAAAGCCTCTCCGGAGCAGATCATTATGGATGAGCGGTATGATAAAGAGGATATCGCTTTTTACGATGAGGTTCAGGGGGAAATCGATGTCCATTTGGCTCCCGGTGGTTTTGTCGTGCTGTTTCCTTCGGATATTCACAGGCCCAACTGCTCGATAGCGGAGGATGTGCCCCTGCGTAAAGTCGTGGTCAAGATTCACCGGGATCTGTTTGATGAGCAATGAATGAGCAGGACTTGCACGGGAAATTTGCAACCGGATTTCCAAATAGAGTAGGATAGGGAAGTACACATTCACTTACAAAAAGGGGCTAATGTCCTCGTGGGCTTTCTTCCGGACTCATTTCCTGCACACAGCGCTTCCATCATTCTTACATTAATCTCGGGTATCGCGGTTTTGTTCCTGCGGCTCCGGGCATCGAACCGCCCGACAACCATGCGCAAAATCATTATTCCGCCTATCGGCATGTCAACGGGCTTCCTGATGTTCGTCGTTCCCGTTACGCGCATTCCGTGGAGCTGGGCACTGATCGCGTTTGCGGCAGGTGGACTGCTGTTTGCTTATCCGCTTATCCGGACCTCGGCGCTGGAGCGCAGCGGGGAGACCATTGTGCTCAGACGCTCCAAGACCTTTATCTTTATCCTGCTCGGACTGCTCGTCGTAAGGCTGCTGCTGCATGACGTAGTGGAACAGAGCATCACCATTCCCCAGACCGGCGGATTGTTCTTTATTCTCGCTTTCGGGATGATTCTGGTATGGCGCATTGCCATGCTTAGAGCGTATATCAAGCTGAAGAGGGAAATCGATTTGCAGGACACCGGGCTTTCCAACTGATGGATACCAAACCGGCTCCATACGTAAACCCAAAAAGCAGGGATTCCTATTCGAAGGGAGTCCCTGCTTTTTTCGTACATGCGCTACTTCTCCATCCTGCGTTTCAACGTCTCCAGATCGCGCTGCACCATGCCCGCATCCTCAGCGAATTTCCCGTCGGACATGCCGGAGTGCTGGAACAAGGTAAAGTGAACCTCGCAGCCCTCCCCATTGGGAATGACCCGCATTGGATTATACAGCTCCGGACCGGAGGCGGGACGCACATGGTGATCCAATACGCCCCATTCATTCCTGGCCGCGAAGGCGATGCCCATCGGCCCATCCGGTGTTTCGACGAGCCACTCTCCCCCGGATTGACGGGCCGAGAGGCTGAACGAGGTTGTCCATTCGGGGAAGTTTTCCGGATTCACGGCGTATTCGTATACGGTTTGCGGCGAGTTTTCAATACGAACCTGCAGCGTTTGGGAATGCATCAATTTTGTCAATTCAAACAGCTCCTTATAAAAGAATTCGGCCTTTGAACGGCACAGCCCGCGAAGGGGCGGCTCATCCATAAAGCATGAGGAAATTAAGGTCATGCCCAAGCTGTTTCAAGTAGTTATAGAGCTGCGAGCGGTGGTGAAAGGTATGCGTGACGATTTCAATCAGCCATTTGCTCTGAACCATGCCATGCTCCAGATAGAAAGCCTTGGTGGATTTGTGCAGCAGCTCAACCTCGCTGAGCGAGATCATGCAGGCATGCAGCGTTTCATAATGAAGCCTGAACCGGGCGGCCAATTGCTCAGGATCTGTCAGGCCGCTGACTGCCGTCTCGACCTTTTGGACCTCCTCCTGCGTCTTCTCCTGCATAATCGCCAGATCAGACGCCGGAATCGACACCAGATGATGAACCAGCTGCAGCAGCGTACGCATATTTTCCGCCGGGCGATAGTCCCACTGCTCAGGCTGGATGCGTGTTATAAGCGCTTCGCTGGTCCGTACCGCAAGCTCCAGCTCGTCCAATAGTTGATCGCGAATAGCGATGACTCCACTCATAAGATCATTCCTTTCGTCATTTATAGGAGAAGTATATCCCTTCAAGTACGGATCGGATTGTAAAAATCGGACATCTTGCCGTATTCCCTGGCGGCTGTAATGGGCGAATCGCCGTAAAACCTCCTGAAATCATGAATCAGATGAGCTTGATCGAAGAATCCGTGATTCAAGGCGAGCATGGACCAGTCCACGGGCTCGCGGCTTAGCTCCAGTTGGCTGATAACGGACTGGAACCGGACTATTTCGGAGAACTTTTTGGGAGTGATGCCGATCCATTTCTCAAACATGCGGTTCATCTGCCGGGCGCTGATAATCTCAGCTTGGGCTAACGCCTCGATGCCGGCGGTTCCTTTTGTTGCAAAAATCCGTTCAAGCAGGTTCGCCATCCGGCTGTCCTCTACAGCCTTGCTCCGGTGCAGGAGGGTGGTCAGATACGATTCAATCACCTGTATTCGCGCATCCAGCGAGGAAGCTTCAAACAGACGCTCGCTGATTCCTTCAGCAAGCCGCGGCCATAGAGCATCCAAAGAAAGCTGCTGGTTGGCAAATTCGGACAGCGGGGTCCGTACGAAAGGATAAGCCCCGCCGGGGAAGAAGCGCACGCCGAATTTGCGGGTCGGGTGCTGTTCATCGTAAGCGATAGCAAAGGGATGATCGAACAGACCGATGTAACGGATTTGGCAGCGGTGATCCTTCAGGTCTTGCTCGAACAAAATATCGGTACACCCGTCCGGCAGAACGCGGTCGACCGCTCCATTGTCCGTATTCATTTCCTGCTCCGGAGCAGACAACGGCTCGGATGCCCAATACGTGGATACGAAGGGGCGGAGCAGCTCTGAAGGCGGAATTTCGATATAGCGATGGGAAGGGACTCTTCCGCTAGCTTGCCGGGGTTGAAACAGCTGGTGCAGCTTCATGGAAACATCTCCTCTGCTTCTGAAGGCGGGATACTTGTATTTGTATAGTAACAGATTGTACATATGTCATTCATGAAAGGGATGTTTTCATTTGACAAGAGGATGCTTGATTGCTAAACTACAGATATAAATTGTGCACAATTTAATTTCATCCAATACTTTTAGTGGAAAGAGGAGGAGTTTGATCATGACAACGCTCTACGATCTGCAAGCAGAAACCATCAGAGGTGAAAACAAGGCATTATCCGATTACAAGGGCAAGGTGCTGATTGTTGTCAATACGGCCAGCAAATGCGGCTTCACACCCCAATACAGCGACCTGCAAAAGCTGTATGATGAATATAAGGACCAAGGGCTTGAAATTCTCGGCTTCCCGTCGAATCAGTTTGGGGAGCAGGAGCCTGGTACCAATTCCGATGTGCAGGAATTTTGCCAAATCAATTACGGCGTTAATTTCCCCTTGTTTGCCAAATCTGATGTCCGGGATGAAACGGCAAATCCTGTATTCCGTTATTTGACGGAGGCGGCTCCGTTTGAAGGATTTGACACCACACAGCCCAGCGGCAAAATGTTAAACTCATTCCTGAGCGAGAAAATGCCGCATTGGCTGCAGGATGATTCGATTAAATGGAACTTCACGAAGTTTCTTGTTGATCGTGAAGGCCATGTCGTCAAGCGTTTTGAATCCACAGTAGAACCGCTGGATATGAAATCGGATATCGAAGCGCTGCTGTAATTGTTCTGAAGTTGCCAGGGAGAAGCTAAAGGAGTTGGAAAGATGTCCGAGGTATCACAGCGTGCTCACCAGGAGGAGCCTCTGGCGGCGCTGCCGAAGGTAGATCTCCATGTTCATCTAGACGGCAGCGTCAGACCGGAGACGATTATGGAGCTGGCAGATGCAAGCGGCGTTGCACTGCCTGCCGACCATGCGGAGGAGCTGCTCGCCTATATGCAGGTGGCGGAGGATTGCGATAATCTGCAGGATTATTTGAGCACATTTTCCTTTGTCCTTGCCTTTCTTCAGGATGGGGCGGCACTGGAGCGGGCCGCTTACGAGCTTGCCGCGCAGGCTGCCGGGGAGAACTGTCTTTATATGGAGGTGAGGTTCGCCCCGCAGCTGCATACGGAGCATGGATTGACTCTCGAGGATATTATCGGGCATGTCGTCCGCGGCTTGAAACGCGGTGAGGATACGTTCGGCATTACAGCAAGGACGATTGTGATCTGCATGAGGCATCATGGTATGGAGATCAACCGCGCCGTTCTGGATGCCGCGGCGCATTGGCATGGCCGCGGTGTGGTCGCCGTTGATCTTGCCGGCGACGAAGCCGGTTATCCGGCTGAGCTGTTTCGGGAGCTCTTCGGGGAGGCCCGCCGGCTCGGGCTGCCGATCACCATTCATGCCGGCGAAGCTGCCGGACCCGCCAATATCCGCGAAGCCATCGTTCACCATGGGGCGAGCCGGATCGGACACGGGGTAAGGCTGGACGAGGACCTTGAAGTATTCGAGCTGGTGAAGGCGAGACAAATTCCGCTTGAAATGTGTCCGGTCAGCAATCTTCAGACAAAAGCGGTAGCGGCTTGGTCTTCGTACCCGCTGCGCAAATATGCGGAAGAAGGGCTGATTGTCACCGTAAATACCGATAACAGAACCGTTTCGGGAACGTCGCTTACGATGGAATACCGGAAGCTGATGGAGCATTGCGGCGTGACAGCAGGCGATATTGCCGGGTTTATCCGCAATGGCTTGAACGCGGCCTTCGTGGAGGATGCCGTCAAGCAGCGGCTGCTGCGGCAGTTCGACAATGCCTGCGCAGAGCTGGGGCTTGCGCCAGGCTGAATCCCTGAACAAGGCTTTATACAATTTTATAGCTTTTGAGAAGGACGGCGAATCCCATTCGCCGTCTTTTTGGCGTTTCAGAGCGATTTTTTCCGCGCGTTAGCTCCCAGCGCGCGATATGGCGCTGCATGACGGCGGTCGACCGCATCATTCACCGGCTGCAACGATTGGAAGACGATTCCCGCTTGCGCATCCGGACCATTTTCACCCGGTAGAATTGGCTGTAATAAATTGTTAATTTTATCAGAAACGTTTCATAAGATGTAAACTCGCTTTATTAACCTTATAACATTTATAAGATTTATTCTTATCCAATGAAGTCATGGCACATATAGGAGGGACAAGCATGACGGCAATAAAGCTAAGCCTCACGGCGATTATTCTTATCCTGATGGGCTGCATTCTGGGAAGCTGCTCCCCGGGCAATTCGGAAGAAGGGGGTACGGTCACCTTGAATATCTGGGGGATGGGGGAGGAAGCGAAATCGCTCCCGGAGCTGGCCAAGGTGTTCGAGGCCGAGAACCCCGGCATCCGGATCAAGGTGCAGGCGCTGCCATGGGATAACGCGCACGACAAGCTGCTGACCGCTGTCGCCTCCCGCCGCGGCCCTGATATTATCCAGATGGGAACCACGTGGATTCCCGAGATTGCATCGGCCAAATCGCTGCTGGATCTGACCCCTTACATCGGCCAGTATCCGGAGCTTAATCCGGACAATTTCTATGAAGGCGCGGTCCAGACGACCAGGTATGGGGATGCTTTCGTCGGTGTTCCCTGGTATATCGACACCCGGGTGCTGTACTACCGGACGGATCTGCTTAAGCAGGCCGGTTATGACGAGCCTCCCGGGACCTGGGATGAGCTGAAGGATGCTGCGCGGAAGCTGGCCGGCCGCGGCGGCGGCAAATACGGCATCAGTCTGGATACCGCCGAGCAGACACTGGGCTTCATGTTCGCCCGCCAGAACGGTTCCAGGCTTATTGAAGGAAACACAACGCTGTTCAATCAGGCTCCTTATGTGGAGGCGATCGAATATCTCGACAGCTTTTTCAGGGAAGGCCTTGCGCCCAAGGATCTGGGATTGGATGCCGTCCAGGCTTTTGCAGGCGACGGGGTGATCCCGATGTTCATCAGCGGCCCCTGGATGATCAAGCTGATCCATGATCAGGCTCCGGATCTGGAGGGCAAGTGGGCGACGGCAGAGCTGCCGAAGAAAGAGAACAATGAGTCGCTGCTTGGCGGCGCGGATCTGTCGATCTTTCAATATTCCAAGCATAAGGAAGAGGCGCTGAAGTTTCTGGCTTTCATGTCCCGCACCGAAACGCAGCTGAAATGGATGGAGCTGACCCAGTCCTTCCCTTCGGTCAAGGCGGCATGGGAGGATGACAAGCTGAAGAGCGATCCCAACTTCCAGGTGATCGGCAGACAGGCGGAGAATGCGGCGCCGATGCCGCAGATTACAGCCTGGGAGGAGATTTCGCAAGGCTACTTGAAGGCCTTTGAGAAAATATACCGCAGGGGCGATAATGTCCAGCAGGTGTTCGATGACTACAACGCCAATGCGACGCGCATCTTGAACCGCTAACCGCCGGAGGTCTTGTGAGGGATGGACGTTTACAGAAAGGAAGTGTGCATCATTATGAGAGGCACTCGAAGGGCGCCGTATTTGTTCACTGGCCCCACGCTGATTCTGCTCGCCGTATTCTCGCTGCTGCCTATTCTGGTGGCGCTGGTCATCAGCTTTACCGATATGAATCTGGCGGGTCTCGCGGACTTCTCCACCGTTCGATTCGTCGGCTTCAAAAACTATGTCGATGTTGTCGTGGATCCGATCTTCCTGCAAGCGATCGGCAATACGCTGTTCTATGTGGTCATCGGCGTTCCGCTTGTAATTGCCTTCTCCCTGGCGGTTGCGCTGCTGATCAATTACGGCCGGGCGCGTCTGTTCAAGGCATTCCGGGCCATCTTCTATATGCCCTCGGTGACGAATGTGGTCGCCATTGCCGTTGTCTGGACCTATTTGTACAATCCCAGCCTGGGCTTATTCAATTACATCCTGAATCAATTGGGCCTGTCCTCTGTTCCCTGGCTCACGGAGCCTGTGACGGCCAAGCTTTCACTGATTCTGCTTGCGCTCTGGCGGGCAATCGGACTGAACATGATTATTTTTATCGCCGCCATCAAGGGGATTCCCAAAACGTACTATGAAGCTGCCCAGTTGGATGGAGCGGGAGCCTGGAGACAGATGTTCTCCATCACGATCCCGCTGCTCAGCTATGCCATCTTCTTCGTATCGGTTACGACGATGATCGGCTGGCTGCAGTTCTTCGAGGAGCCGTTCATCATGACCAAGGGCGGTCCCCTGGACGGCACAACCTCGGTTGCGCTGTTCATCTACCGCAATGGCTTTCAGCTCAGTCATTTCGGTTACGCGGCTGCAGGGTCGTTCATTCTGTTCTTTGCGATTATCGCCATTACGCTGATCCAGTTCAGGCTGCAAAATAAAAATGACGAAGCGGGAGCCTAAAGGCAGCTTCGGCTGCGCTCCAACGTTTTGGATAAAGGTGAGGTGAATGCTATGAAAACAGCTGCTGCCGCCGATTCTCCAGCCCGGGGCAAAGGAAGCGGCGCCGTCCAGCAATGGATTGCGGGCATTATTCTCGCTGTGCTGGGAGCTGCAATGCTGGTTCCGCTGGTCTGGATGATCTTGTCCGCCTTCAAGCCGGAGAGCGAGGTGACGCAAATTCCGCCAACGCTGCTGCCGCATCAATTTACGCTGGGAAATTTTCAGAATCTGTTTCAAAATATGCGCTTCGGCTATTACCTGCGCAATACGCTGATCATTGTCTTCTTCTCTTTTGTGGGCTTGTTCCTCAACGCCATGGCGGGCTTCGGCTTCGCCAAGTACAAGTTCAAATTGAAGGACAAATTGTTCTACATCGTCCTTGCGACGATGATGATTCCCGGTCAGGTGACGATGATTCCCATCTACCTGATTCTCAACCAAATGCGTCTGACCAACACGATGCCGGGCGTCGTCCTGCCGGGGCTTGTAGGCGCGTTCGGAATCTTCCTGTTCCGGCAGTTCATGACCGCCATCCCCGATGAGCTGCTGGAGGCGACACGCATGGATGGAGCCGGCGAATTCAAGCTGTTCGTGCGTGTCGTGCTGCCCATGTCGGCCTCGATACTCGCCGTGCAGGCGATTCTGACCTTCATCGCCGGCTGGAACAGCTTTCTGTGGCCGCTTATCATCGCCAATGATGAGAGTCTGTACACCTTGTCGGTAGGACTTGCCCTGCTTAAAGGGCAGTACGGCGGCGATTATGCGCTGCAGATGGCGGGCGCAGCCATTATGGTTGTGCCGATCATCGCCGTCTTCGTCTTCTTCCAGCGGCATATCATCGATAATTATTCCATCTCCGGAATAAAGTAGAACGCCGGTTGGCGGCTTTAAGACTGGCTCATGTGTTTTGCTGTCTCTACAAATTAAGAGGTCTGCCCGAGGAGTAATCCCGGGGAGGCCTCTTCTTGCATAATGACGCGGGGGATTACGTTACGGATTCCCTGTGATTACGTGCAAACTCTCGCATGGCTGGAAAATAAGCGAACGCCTCCCCATGAAATGATGGATTCTGTGCAAAGACGGCTGAACTGCATTTCATGTACACTTACAGTAGAGTCATAATCGACTAACAGGTGTTGCTTGATCTGCTTGTCTGTAAAGGGCTGAACACGGAATGTCTGCAGACTGGACTCGTCATATGCCTTAGAACCGGTATGAAGGGAATGCCAAGCAGCCCAGATCGCAGTACGCCGTCAAGATCTATGCCTATCCGGAAACGGATCTGTAATTCAAAATGTAAAAGGGGGGCTTGCCATGAAAGCAAAAGCAGTGGTATTTACCGGGGTTAATGAGGTTGCCTATTTGGATGTGGAAGTGAAGGATCCCGGACCCGATGACGTTGTTGTGGATGTGGAGCATTCCTGGATCAGCGTCGGCACCGAGCAATCCTACCTGCGGGGGGAGCGGATCAGCGGCGAACAGGTGACCAGAGCAGGCGATGTCCTGCCATTCCCGCAGGTAGCAGGGTATCAGAAGGTTGGAATTGTGCGTGAGGTGGGAAGCGGCGTAACCTCTGTGAAACCAGGGGACCGCGTGTTTGCTTCCGTCAGCCGTGTGGAAGGCATGGCTTTTCCGACCGGCGGGCATATCAATCCGGCGGTGACGCATGTCAGTCAGGTATGGAAGCTGCCGGATGTGGCGGACGGGCCGGATGCGCTTGCATATGCGCCGCTTGTGCTGGCGCAGGTCGGGTACAACTGCGGCATGAGGCCGGCCGTCGCCCCGGGCGACAGGGCTGTGGTTATCGGGGACGGTCTCGTGGGCCAGTGGTCGGCACAGACACTGCTCGCAAGAGGGGCGGACGTGACCGTGCTGGGCCGGAATGACGGGCGGCTCGGGCTGCTGCCTGCCGCTGCCGGGCGGGTGAATTTGCGTAAGCCGGGCGTTCACGAAGCTGTAGAAGATATCACGGATATCCAGGTGGTAGTCGATACGGTCGGGGCGCTGCCTGTATTCCGTTCCATGCTGCCCGGGATGAAAAGGAACAGTCATCTGGTGTCGGCGGGATTTTATGGTCACGAGGGCCAAATCGATATTCAGGAGCTGCGGCCGCGGGAAATTACCCTGCACAGCCCTTCGGGCTGGCAGCCGGACCGCATGGCTGCGACGCTTGCCGCCATCACGGACGGACGGCTGCAGACGGTCCCGCTCATCACCCATATGCTGCCGGCCCATCAGGCGGTGAAAGCATGGCGGATGATTCAGGACAAGCAGGAATTCTTCCTTGGCGTTGTCCTGGATTGGCGGCAGGCAGAAACCCGCTGACACCATCCTTTGGGCGGTGCGGAACATCCTTGTATGAGCCTTATATGAATGGCTTCCCGGCTCTATTGGAAGAATAAATCTATCCATGGCAGCAAAGAGGAACCTGGCGCGGTGTGCGGGTTTCTCTTTGCCGTTCACCATTTCCAATCTGAAGTTTACGTTGACGTTAACGTTATATTGCAGTATGCTTTTCCATAATCAATCGGCTTAGGGCGGGAGGCTAAATATGAAAACATACAAAATCGAAGATGCTGCGGCAAAGACGGGACTTACGAAGCGGACGATCCGTTACTACGAAGAGCTTGGTCTGATCGAGACGCTGGACCGGACAGAGGGCGGCATGCGCTTGTATTCCGAGGAGGATATCGATCGTCTGAACAAGATCGTGCTTGCCAAGGAAGTGCTGGGCTTCTCGCTGCAGGAGCTGCAGCAGTTCATCAAGATGAATGAAGCGATCGACCAGCACCGACATACGGTCAGGTCATTGGAGGACCGGACTGAGCGCAGGCTCAAGCTTCTGGAAATCTCCGAAGTGCTCCAGAGAGAGATCGAAATGATTGAGATCAAGATGAAGCGGATGGATACGTTCAAGGAAGAGCTTCTTGCCTTGAGCCAGCGTGTACGGGAAGCGATCGGCAAGTATGAAGAGGATTAAATTAACTTGATCAAGGCTTATAGCGGAGGCCAAAGCTGGAGGGAATGGAATTCATGACGAACGGGGAAGAAAAATCACCATTCTGGAGTATTATTGCTGCCGTATTTTTCGGCAACTTCATGGCTGTTCTGAGCACGACCACCATCAATGTGGCCCTGCCCGTGTTTATGACGGATTTTCATGCGGAGCTGACCACGGTGCAGTGGATGATATCGGGATTTATGCTGGCAACCGGCGTCATTGCGCCGATCATCGGATATATGGGCGACAAGCTCAGCTATAAACGGCTGTATGTATTTGCGCTGCTGGGCTTTACGATCACCTCCGGTCTGTGCACGCTTGCCTGGAGCATGCAGTCGCTGATCGTTTTCCGGATTCTGCAGGGTCTGTTCAGCGGTATTATTATGCCAACCACGATGACGATTATTTATCAGGTCATCCGCAAAGAAAAGCAGGCGCTCGCTATCGGACTTTGGAGCGTGTCGGCCATGCTGGCACCTGCTTTCGGGCCTACCATTGGGGGGTGGCTGACCGAATATTTCAGCTGGAAATCATTATTCGTGATGAATCTGCCGATTGGCATTCTGGCGATGATCTTCGCTCAGCGCTTCATCCCTTATTACCGCTTAAGCCGCGGCATCAAGCTTGATGTTATCGGCTTTATTGCCGTAATCGTGGGTACGAGCTCCTTGCTGCTTACCTTCAGCGAAGGCCACAGCTGGGGATGGACCTCGTGGAAGACGATTATGCTGTTTATCGCCGGGGCTGCCATCGTGACGTACTTTATTATTCGAACGCTGCACAGCAGAGCTCCGCTGCTGAATCTGCGCGTATTCAAAATCCCGCGCTTCACCTACAGCCTGATCATCAACTGCATCATCACGATTTCGCTGTATGCCGCTACCTTCCTGGTGCCAATCTACATGCAGAACATCAAGCATGCTTCGACGCTTCATACGGGACTTGTCATGCTGCCGGGAACGATTGCAATGGCTATGTTCTCTTTGCTGGTCGGCAGAATTTACGACAAAGTAGGGCCGTTCCGTCTGATTATGGCCGGCGTTATCATTATGGCATTGGCGACCTGGGAGCTCAGCCGGCTGGACCTGGCGACAGGCACCTTCTTCATCGCTTCATGGCTGGCAATCCGCTATGTGGGCATTGCGCTGAGCAATATGCCAGTCACCAACTCCGGGATGACGGCCGTGCCCAGTACCTTCAGCGGACATGCCTCAGCGGTCACCAACTGGATCCGGCAGGGTACTGCGGCGCTTTCCGTCAGTATTTTCAGCAGCATTCTGTCTGCAAGGACTCTTGCCCATCTCAAAGAAATCGGAGCCGACACCCCGAACGGGGCCGATCTGGCTCTGGCCAAATCTGTTCAGGAGGTGTTCATCATCGGAACCGTTCTGGTTGTTCTGGCCGTTCCCTTCACCTTCCTGCTGCGCAGGAAGCATCATGAAGTAAGCGAGGATCTCCTTGCTCCAGGCCGGACTTAAGAATGCAGTGGTTTCACTTTAGCGGCTGTGCATGAGCATCTTCCTGAATTGACCGGCGATCAGCGGAAGGGAGATGCTCTGCCTGACGGTGATCCCGACACTGCGGGGAGGAATCGGAACCAGGGTAGGCAGCTCGAACAATCTGCCCTCCTGCAGCTCCCGCTCCACAAAACGCCGTGTTACGAATGCGGCGCCATAACCGCGTTCGCAGCATTCCACCTGCATTTCCAGGCTGCTCAGCTCGAGGCTTGCTTCCGCCTGGACACCCTGATCGTTCAGCCATTGCTTGAAAAATTGCCCGGTGCTGCTCTCTGGAGACAGAAGCAGCAGCGGGATTTTTGCGATTTCCTCCGCCGACAGGGGCTGCCCGTTCAACTGGCGGTAAGGCGGCCCGACGACCAGACAATCCTGTATCGCTGCGAGCGGGGATACGTGGAGCTCCGGATCTTCGTCCAGAGGCAGATGGACCAGACCCAGATCAATCAGACCGTCCTTCAGCCGTTTGGTGATTTCAGCCGATTTGCCTTGAAACAGATGGATGCGTACAGCGGGGTAGTCGGCTCTAAACAGGTCCAGAGCAGGGAGCAGCAGATGCTTGAGCATCGGGCCGCTGGCGCCAATGCGCAGCTCCCCGGCCGCGAAATCCTTCAAGGCCTGCAGCCTTCGCTCAGCCGAATCGATCAAGGCAAAGGAGGGCTCCACATACTCCAGCAGAGCGGCGCCCTCCGCTGTAAGCTTGACCCCTTTGGAAAGACGGTCAAATAATTTGACATCCAGGCTGTCCTCCAGCTGCTTGATGGCATAGCTGACAGAAGGCTGAGTCATATGGAGCTGCTGCGCCGCTTTGGTCAGATTCTCAACCTTCGCCGTATGAAGGAAAATACGGTACCATTCCATATTCAGCTGCTTATTGATATAGATCACCTCTATGACAGACATTGAGAATGGCGATTTCATTTATCGCTTACTGAAAACTATAATGGAAACAGGCATCAGCAGTCAAAGGAAAGCTTCAAGCAGCGGAAGGGGAGGGATATGACAATGGCGGGAAATTCATTCGGGGAGCAGTTCAGAATCACGACATTCGGAGAGTCGCACGGCGAGGCAGTCGGGGTTATTGTGGATGGCGTTACGCCGGGAATCGAGATAGATGAAGCATTCATACAGATTCAAATGGACCGTAGGAAGCCGGGGCAATCCTCTGTAACTACGCCGCGCAAGGAATATGATGCGGTAAGCATCCTCTCCGGTATGTATGAGGGCAGAACAACGGGAACGCCGCTCTTTATTATTTTGTTCAACAAGGATATGAAGCCTGAGGCTTATAACGATATTCAGCATGCTTTTCGTCCGGGCCACGCGGATTTCACGTATTTGCAGAAGTATGGGATAAGGGATCATCGGGGCAGCGGGCGGGCGTCGGGAAGAGAAACGGCGGGCAGAGTGGCGGCAGGAGCGGTAGCCCGCAAGCTGCTGGAGCACCGGGGCGTGAGTGTGATGGCTTATACGACAGATATCGGTGGGATCCGGTGCGAAACGTTCGATGAGCATCAGATTGAGCTGAATGCGGTCAGAGCCTGTGATCCGGATGCGGCAGTTCGAATGATTGCGAAGATTGAAGAGCTGGCGGCGGCGGGCGACAGCTGCGGGGGAATTGTCGAGTGCCGGATACGCGGCGTTATGCCCGGTATCGGCGAGCCTGTCTTTGATAAACTGGATGCGGATCTGGCCAAAGCGATGTTATCCATCGGGGCTGTCAAAGGGATTGAATTCGGGGAGGGATTCGCGGCAGCGGCTATGCGCGGCAGCGAGCATAATGACGGCATGGATGGTTCGGGATTCCTGAGCAATCATGCGGGCGGGATCATCGGGGGGATCAGCACGGGAGAAGAGATTGTGTTCCGGGTTGCGGTGAAGCCGACGTCCTCGATCTCGCTTCCGCAGCAAACCGTCAATATCCGCGGGGAGGAGCAGACGATCCGTACCGAAGGCAGACATGATCCATGCATCTGTCCGCGGATCGTTCCTGTAGTCGAAGCTATGGCATGTCTGGTGCTTGAGGATCATTACAAGCGGCAGGCGGCAATGAAAGCCTGATGGAAGCTTAATCGGCATACTCTTCCCGGCTGGAGCGAAAGTTTCGTGTGGGATAGTCCTGATGTTCTTCCGGCAGAGCTTCAAATGGAGCAGAGCAGCGCGGCAATCACGGGTGGATTGCCGCGGGCTTGTTCAATTATTTAGCGATCAGAATAATAACGGCTGTCCATACCAACATGGAGAACCCGATAGCAGCCAGCATTCCCCAGTTCCATCCTCTTATCATCATCAAGTTCATCCCCTCCTGTTCTCTCTTTAGTATTTTTGCCCTTTTTTCCGAAAATAAGACATAAGGCTTATAGCTATTACGGAGTATGTGTCGGTCTGGAAATGTAATATTAAATCTTTTATCGGCAGGAGAGGAGGGAATGATTACCTTTGGACCAGAAAAAGTAGGGCTTTATGTGCAGGTAGAGAGAAATTAGGTCTAATCAAGGTCATATTATGTCGGAGGAGTTGTTTTTGAAAATGGAGCGGAGTATTTGAGGTTGATCCGATGAACTATAAAAAACAAATAAAATCCCGCTCTAAACACTTTTGAGCGGGATTTTTCAACATGCGGGAAAGGGCAGCTTTCCGTTGTAAATCGCTGATTTTGCTTATATTCGGAGGAATGCTGCGCCGCCAAAGGACGGGGGGGAGCCGGTTCTTTTTATAGATCCGTTTATAAGCCGCTGGCATTATGACCCGGAACGGGCAAACAGCATTTTGTACACGAGCCTGAACCGGGCCAAGAGCCACGGGACAATAATGTGTTTATGCCGCTTGAGAACCATGACCAAGAGCAGGAAAGCGGCAATGACAAATACGGCGCGAATCGAGTAGCGGGTAATCAAATGGAGGATGTGTTCAAGCTCATTGCCGAATATTTTGCCGATCATGACATAGGTTATGACCCATATCAAGGCCCCGAAGTGGTTGAAAAGGAAAAAAGTCCGCAGAGGAATACGCAGCACACCGGAAACATAACCGGTAAAATGGCGAAGACCGGGAATGAAATAACTGACCAGCAGCAGTTTATTCCCATATTTATCGAACCATATTGTAATTTTGGTTAGTCGCGGCGGGGTGAGGAAAAAATATTTTCCATACTTTTCGAAAAAAGGGATACCGAGCTTCCTGCCGACAAAATACGTGACCGTTGTGCCAATTGTCGCTCCCAGAAAGGCGCAAAGCATAATCCATCCCAAATGAAAATGGCCCACTACCGAGATATGTCCGGAAATAGCCATGGCCAGCTCCCCTGGAAATGGCAGGGCGATGGACTCCGTGAACAGTCCGAAAAATAAAACCAGATAACCATATTGTTCAAATAGCTGATTGATCCACTGCATGGCGTTCGTTATCCCCTTAGCTTCACTCCGTGTATTTCTTAAAAGTATAGCGGAGTCGGCTTAAACCCGATAAGGGCTGGGGATTGGTTTCTTGCTGGACCTAAGTCGGGTTTAACTTTCTTCTGATCGCATCCATATTGGACAATATTCTTTTGCGCAAATGCTCGGGACGAATGTCTTCAAGAAGGATCCCGAATGAAAGCAGGTAACTGTCCAGCCAGTTGCCCTCAGGAAATTCGGCCGTGACGTTGTATGAACCGTCTTCATTGTGCGTAATCATCTTTTCGGCAAATTCATCGTAGACTCGATAAGCACCTTCTGCAGAAATTTTTAGAGTCACCTCAATTGTGCTGCGCATAATGCTGTCTTCTGCCTCCGTGAACGGTACCGCCGGTCTGGGCTCATAGTTGTCATCCGTTACAGCAATGTCTTTCATCCGGCTGATCTTGAATATACGGGGACCATTGCTGGTCAAACAATGACCCGTCAGATACCAGGACTTATTTTTAAACAGCAGGCTGGCAGGCTCAACGCTTCGATCGCTCTGTTCACCGGCTGTATTAAAATATCGAAACGTAATAATGCGGTTCGCCGTAATCGCTTTGCGCAAGAGCGGAAAAAGCTCTCTCTGGCTTTCTTCGCTTCCCCACGGGGAGAAATCCACCTCAATCCAGCTGCTCCTGTCCTTCTTGAACAATCTGCTCAGCTTGCCGAGGACGTCCTCAATTTCAGGGAATTTTGCGGCAGTCAGGCTCTGAAGGGCAATTAAAATATCATCCTGTTCCTGCCCGGACAGCAAAGAGGTGTTGAAGACGTAGCCGTCCATTAGCGATATTCCGCCGCCTTTTCCCCTGCTGCTGTAAATCGGGATTCCCGCTGCGCTCAAAATATCGATATCTCTATATATGGTTCGTGTGGAAACCTCAAAATGCTCTGCCAGTTCAGCAGCGGTCAAAGTCTTCTCATTCAGAAGCATATAAACCAATTCAAAATGCCGGCTTACCGACATATCGATCACCTCAATAAAAGTATACACCTTAAACATGACATTAAAAAAGTCATATTAAGATAAGCCGTGCCCGCAAAACTTCTGCCCTGCAATAGGTGACGCTATAATCTGCAGCCTGTAACAGAGGGTCGAGGGCAGCCGGAACAAAACAGCCCGCACGGCTCACCGATTACTTGGTGCTGTGCGGGCTGTTTTTATTCTCTTGGCTGAGAAAAAATGGTGAATGCAAACGAATGGATCATCAATGAGTCGGAAGCTGACCCTGCAAGCTTAAATTACTTCACGCTGCGGCTTGCGGCCGCTGAACTGGCTTTCATACAGGTCGGCGTAGAAGCCTCCGGCTTCCAGCAGCTCCTCATGCGTACCCTGTTCGATCACAGTGCCGTGATTCATAACGAGAATCAGGTCGGCATCCCGAATGGTCGACAACCGGTGCGCGATGACGAAGCTGGTGCGTCCCTGCATCAACTCATTCATGGCCCGCTGGATCTGGATTTCAGTCCGCGTATCGACGCTGCTTGTCGCCTCGTCGAGAATCAGGATGGCCGGGTCGGCCAGAATGGCTCTTGCTATGGTAAGCAGCTGCTTCTGACCCTGCGAGATATTCGAAGCTTCCTCGTTCAGCACGGTTTCGTAACCTTCCGGGAGCGTTCGGATAAAGTGATCCGCATAAGCCGCCCGGGCGGCTTGAACGACATCCTCCTCGCTGGCATCTTCGCGGCCGTAGGCAATATTGTCGCGGATGGTGCCGTTGAACAGCCAAGTATCCTGCAGCACCATGCCGAACAGGCTGCGCAGATCCCCCCGTTTGAATCGGGTAATATCCACACCGTCGATGGTGATGCTTCCGCCGCTGAGCTCATAGAAGCGCATCAGCAGATTGATCAGCGTCGTCTTGCCTGCGCCGGTGGGGCCGACAATCGCGATGGTTTGGCCGGAATGGACATCTATGCTCATATCTTCGATCAGCGGAGTATCCTCTTTGTAGCCGAACTTGACATGATTGAAACGGACATCTCCTTTGGGGAGGGCGACCAGCCTGCCTTGATCAACCGTTCCTTTGTCAAGGCGCATCTTATTCTGCTGCTGTTTGGAGGCGACCATTACGGCATCTTCCGCTTCTGGCACTTCCTCCTGCTCGTCAAGCAGCTCGAACACCCGCTCGGCCGAGGCAATCGTCGATTGAATGATATTGGCGATTTGCGCTGTCTGGGTGATCGGCATTGTGAATTGCCGGGAGTACGAGATAAAAGCCTGGACATCCCCGATTGTAATGGCATTGCGCAGGACGAAGATACCGCCGGCAACGCTGACCAGCACGTACCCGATATTGCCGATGAAGCTCATGATCGGCATGATCATGCCGGAGATGAACTGCGCCCGCCAGCCCGAGGCGTACAGCTCGTTATTCACTTTCGTGAAATGCTGCATCGATTTCTCTTCGTGACCGAATGCCTTGACAATCGGGTGGCCGGTGTACATTTCCTCAACATGGCCGTTAAGCTCTCCCAGCGATTTCTGCTGGCCTTTGAAATACAGCTGCGAGCGTTTAGCGATCATGCGGATCGCCAGGAAGCTGAGCGGCAGGGTAATGATGGTGATGAGTGTCATAACCGGACTGATGGTCAGCATCATCACGATAACGCCAATCAATGTGACGATGGAGGTGATGAGCTGCGTCAGGCTTTGCTGCAGCGTGCTGCTGATATTATCGACGTCATTGACGGCGCGGCTGAGAATTTCCCCGTGCGTCCGCGAGTCGAAAAACTTGAGCGGCAGTCTGGCCAGCTTCTCGTTGACGTCCTTGCGCAGATCATAAACCGTCTTCTGGGCGATGCCTGCCATGACGTACTGCTGGATATAGCTGAACAGCGAGCTGATAACATATAAGCAAATCAGTACAAGCAGGATGTGCCAGATATAGGTGAAATCGATTTTCGCCCCCTCAACGCCCTTCAGCTTGCCAACCATGCCTGTAAAAAGCTCGGTGGTCGCCTTCCCCATAATCTTCGGGCCAAGGATAGAGAAGACCGTGCTGAGTACTGCTGTCAGCAGCACGATCAGCAGCGCGAAGCGGTGGGGCTTCAAATAGCCGGCGAGCCGGCGCAGCGTGCCTTTGAAGTCCTTGGCTTTTTGGACAGGCATGCCCATCGCTCCAGGGCCGCCGCGGCCGGGTCCGAAGCCAAAGCCGGCCCCCTGTCCTCCGGGTCTTTGACCTGCAGCGCCGCCAGCCTGCCCTGAACCTTGCGGTCCTCGTGAGTTACTCATGCAATCTCCTCCTCTGACAGCTGCGACGTGACGATTTCGCGGTAAATCGCATTGCTCTGCAGCAGTTCGCGGTGCGTACCGATTCCAGCCACTTTGCCGTCCTCCAGCACGATGATGCGGTCCGCATCCATGACCGTACTGACCCGCTGGGCGACAATGATGACCGTCGCCTCCGTCGTAGCCGGGCGCAGCGCCTCGCGCAGCCTGGCATCCGTCTTGAAGTCCAGGGCCGAGAAGCTGTCGTCGAACAGGTAGATCGACGGCTTGCGGACGAGGGCGCGCGCAATGGACAGCCGCTGCTTCTGTCCGCCGGACACATTGGAGCCGCCCTGGGCTATCCGCGAGTCGAAGCCTTCCGGCATCTCCGATACGAAGTCGCTGGCCTGCGCGATTTCGGCCGCGCGGCGGATTTCCTCATCCGTGGCGTCCTCCTTGCCATAACGGATATTTTCCGCAATGGTGCCGGTGAAAAGCACGGACTTCTGCGGGACAAGCCCGATCCGGTTGCGCAGCTGCTCCTGCGAAAGCTCGCGTACATCGACGCCGCCGATGCGGATGCTCCCGTCTGTCAGATCATAAAATCTCGGAATGAGATTGATCAGCGTAGATTTTCCGGAGCCAGTGCCCCCGATAATGGCGGTTATTTCCCCCGGACTTGCGGTGAAGCTGATGTTGGAGACGGCGGGTATTTCCGCTCCCGGGTAATGGAAGGTCACATTGTCGAATTCAACGACGCCCGCGTCTGCCGATTTCTTCGGAGAAGCCGGATCGTTAATGTCCGGCAGCATGCCCAGCACTTCATTGATCCGTACAGCAGAAGCGGAGGCGCGGGGAATCATGACAAACATCATGGAAGCGAACATGAGCGCAAACATGATTTGAAAGGCATACTGGATAAAAGCAATCAGGTCGCCTACTTCCATGTGACCGCTGTTGATCCGCAGACCCCCAAACCAAACAAGGGCGACGCTGGCAATGTTCATCATCAGCATCATGATCGGCATGAGGGAGGCCATAATCCGGTTGACCTTCACAGCCGTATCGGTCAGATCGCGGTTGGCTTCATTGAAGCGGTCCTGTTCATGGCGGATCCGGTTGAAGGAGCGGATAACGCGGATACCGGTCAGGTTCTCGCGCAGGACAAGATTGAGCTTGTCAAGCTTGGTCTGCATGGCCCGGAACAACGGTATGCCTCTGCCGACGATGGCATAAATCAAGAGGCCGAGGATAGGCACGATGGCTATAATGACAAGCGACAACGTGACATCCTTATACATGGCCATGATGATGCCGCCGAAGCACATCATCGGAGCCATGACCATGACCCGCATCATCATCGTCAGTACCTGCTGCACCTGCGTAATATCATTGGTGGTGCGGGTAATCAGCGAAGCGGTGCCGATCTTGTCGAATTCATTCAGTGAAAATCGCGACACATGGGAGAAGACCCGGCTGCGCAGATCCTTGCCAAAGCCGCCCGCCGCCTTGGCGGAGAGGAAGCTGGCACCAACCGAGCAGGCCGCGCCGAGCAGGGCCATCAGCATCATAAAGCCGCCAATCTTCCAGATATAGGGCGTATCGCCAGCAACAACGCCTTTATCTACAATATCCGACATTAGAGTCGGCAGATACAGATCCGAGAGCGACTGGACCAGGACAAGGATCAGCACAAAAGCAACAGGAATGCGGTAGGGCCTCAAAAATCGCAGTAGCTTCATCATCGTTTACGCTTCACCTTCATTCGGTAAATTTAGTTTGCGTTCGGAGCATTGGGCCAGGTGAGTGCCGCCATTGTAATAGTCAAATACCTCATCGAGCAGCTCAATAAGCTGATTGCTGCGCTCTTCGCCCATCCGGTCAATCAGTCCCTGAATGCGTTCGAACATGGCCGTCTCAGATAATTGCGTTTGACGCAGGCCTTCCTCGGTCAGCTTGATGCGCACAACACGCCGGTCCTCCGGGTCAGAGCTTCGTTCAAGCAGACCTCTGGCTTCCAGTACATTGACCGACTGGGTCACCGTAGGCGACGTGACGTTGAGCAGCTGGCTGAGCTCTGAGGCCTTCATTCCTGCGGGATGAAGCTTCTCCCGCCTGCGGATAACGAATAACATGACAGCCTCGCTTTGAGTACAGCCCTCAATGGGCCGCTGGCTTCTCCAGCTGATATGCCGCATTTGACGAAAAACACGGAATAACTCGCTGGGAGTGCTGAGTTCATCGGGCATTTGGGTGTATCCTCTCCTTTTTCGCATTTATAGTATGTTCAGGGGCAGCAGCATGAATATAATTTACTTAGCTAAACTAATTGTATTCAGGTAAAGAATCCTTGTCAATTCATTTGACGCAGTTTTTGAAGTGATGGAATGCCAGGCCAAGTGTGACAACAGCCCATGATAGATTCGTGAGCCGGACATTAGCGAGGGGGAAGATTGATGAGGATTGGCAGCAGCCAATACGCCTTTTTCGCCTATTGCATGGCCGGAAATTCTGAGATCACTTCACGATTCCGTTCATAATGAGATCCTCGAGCTGTTTTGTTGTGATGCCCATATCACCAGCCATCCTTCTTGCCCGGCCAAGCGACATCACAATGCCTATCACGATTGTCGCAATATCGGTTACCGGTTGGCGCAAGCGTGCTTCGTCCGGCTCAAGCACGCTGCAAACGGCGGAATGGATTCTTTGATGCGAGGCTGTCCGACTTTCACTCAACCGGCGGATTTCTTCATCAGATAATGAACTGCGTTCTCTACGTTTGGATGGAGCGGCCAATCGTACGGCATTCATGATGGCACCGGTTCTCTCTCCTTGAAGCCGAATCACATCGATCAGGTTTGTCAACCGTTCTTCCAAACCGGCCTCTTTGTCGATTGCCTCCAATTCAATCAGGACATTCTCCGGTTTTGTTGCTTCATCCAGGCACGCCAACAGCACTTCATCCTTGTCGGCAAATGCGCGGAATATAGTCGGTTCGCTGATTCCGGCTGCCCGTGCAATTTGCAGCGTCGTGACGCTTGGGCCGATTTCCACCAATAGAGGCAATGCGGCTCTTACGATCATTGCTCTCCTTTCTTCAATATTCATACCGGGAGCTCGCTTGGGCGACGTTAAATTATTCTCATTTGTTTTCATGTTGATATTATATGTAGTGAATACTCACTATGTCAACTTATATATTTTTTCTTGGTACCACAGGCGGCAGAATACATAGCGTCCCAGACAAGCTGAGGCTTTGAGAACGGGATCATGGCTGAAGCCGGGATCAAGCAGAAGAAGGGGATGATGTGATGGTGAATAATGAATTATTATTCAGGCTCAGCAGGCAATTTTTGAGTCGGGGAGAATGGGGCTGCTGCACAGCTTGCAGGCGATCTGGAGAATTGGGCTTGCCGGAGCGCAGCAGCGGGAAATGGTTGTGAAACAGTACCGGAAGAAATATGCGACAGTCTGGAGAAAAGTGTAAGGGCGGCTCATCCTTCGGGTCAGCGCCCTGCAGCATCCTGCCCTTCACAGGAATTGCCTGCGGAACTGCAGCGGGGGCATCCCGCAGTACTGTTTGAAGCAGCTGGAGAAGTAGGGCGTGTGGCGGAAGCCGACCTCTTCGGCAATCTGGGCGATGGACCATTCGGTCTTGATCAGCAGCAGCTTCGCCTGCTCCAGCCGGTATTCCTGCAAATATGCCATCGGCGTGCAGTCATAGATTTCTTTCATGCATCTGACAATATAATTGGGATGAAAATGCAGCGCTTCGGCCAGCGTCTCATTCTTCAAATCCGCCTGGTAATACTGTTTGATATAAGCCTCCGTGCTCTCGGCAAGCTTCATTGCCGGTGAGGCGCTTCTGCTTTCGCCGCCTTCCTCCAAGAGACGCAGCAGCTCCAGGAACGACTGCTGTTCCTTCAAGAAAGCGCTGGAGCGGTTCTCTGTGGAGAGCTCCATCAGCTTCGCCAACTGCCGCAGCGCCAGAGTGAAATTCGGCAGCATCTGGGACTGCGGAAACTGCATCGTATACGCGCTCATCCAAGGCTGCCTCGGGGGATGAACCGGCGCCGCGGCTTCTTCCCCGTTCGTCCATTCACCGGCAAAGTTGAAATGAATCCAGTAGAAGACCGTTTCCTCCTCGCAGGGCTTGACCGCATAATGATATCGGTCCGGCAGCAGCAGCAGCGTCTGTCCCTCGGCCAGCTCCCATTGACGGTCCTCCTCCCCGATATGCAGCACACCCTTTACCACCCATAACAGGTCAAAAACCCCCAGATTCCGGCGGCTCGGATGCTGTTCGCCCGGCGCAAAACGGCTCAAGCCGATCGTGATGAAATAAGGCATCGGCGGTGTTTCCATTCGAATCAGACTGCTGTGTCCATTCATGCCCTCACCCCTTCATCAGTGTGATATTTTATAAAAACTGGTTCAGTTTATTTATAGTTGATTTCTAGTTTAAAGAATAAACTGAACTCGCATGAGAATCAAATATTGATGTTTCTTGACCGACCACACTGAAGGAGGATAATCATGAATCTTTCAACGCAACGGGATAATGAGAAGCCTAAAGTACGCATACGGGATGATTTTTGGGACGGCTATATGGAGCTGGTGAGGGATACGGTCATTCCGTATCAGTGGGATGCGCTGAATGACCGGATTGCAGATGCCGCTCCCAGCTATGCGATTCAGAATTTCCGGATTGCGGCAGGGCTTGCGGAGGGCGAGTTCGGAGGGATGGTCTTTCAGGACAGCGATGTCGCCAAATGGCTGGAGGCCGTTGGCTATTCCCTGGCCGGGCATCCCGATCCCGAGCTTGAGAAGACAGCCGATGGCGTGATTGAGCTCATTGCAGCGGCGCAGCGCAGTGACGGTTACCTGAACACCTACTTTACGCTCAAGGAGCCGGGCAAGGAGTGGACGAACCTGCAGGAGGCGCACGAGCTGTACTGCGCCGGACATATGATGGAAGCGGCGGTCGCCTATTATGAAGGGACAGGCAAGCGCAGGCTGCTGGAGGTTATGTGCAAATTTGCCGACTATATCGATTCCGTGTTTGGACCGGAGCCGGGAAAGCTCCACGGTTACGACGGGCATCAGGAAATCGAGCTGGCGCTGGTCAAGCTGTATCGCGTCACGGCTGAGGAGCGGTATCTCCGCTTGAGCCGGTTCTTTATCGATGCAAGGGGAGAGAAGCCCAGCTTCTTCGTGGAGGAATGGGAAAGACGAGGAAGATTCAGCCACTGGACGCAAAAAGTGACTGCATTGCCGGATCTGGCATACTTCCAGGCGCATGAGCCGGTGCGGGAGCAGTCAGTGGCAGTGGGCCACGCGGTCCGTGCGGTTTATATGTATGCTGCAATGGCGGACCTGGCCAGACTGACCGGTGACCAGTCCCTGCTGGAAGCGTGCCGCAGGCTGTGGCGCAATACCACGGCCAGACAAATGTACATTACAGGCGGAATCGGCTCCACCCATCACGGGGAAGCGTTCTCCTTCGATTACGATTTGCCCAACGATACGGTATATGCCGAGACATGCGCTTCAATCGGGCTTATGTTCTTCGCCAGCCGGATGCTGCAGCTGGAGCCTAAGAGCGAATACGCCGACGTACTGGAGCGGGCGCTCTATAATAATGTAATTGGAAGCATGTCGCAGGACGGCAAGCATTATTTCTATGTCAATCCGCTGGAGGTGTGGCCGGAGGCCTCGGAGAAGAACCCGGGAAGGCATCATGTGAAGGCGGTCCGCCAGAAATGGTTCGGCTGCTCCTGCTGCCCGCCGAATGTGGCGCGGCTCTTGTGCTCCTTGAACGATTATATTTATACGGCATCACCTGAAACCAATACTGTATATGCGCATTTGTTCATCGGCAGCGAATCGAGTTTCGAGCTTGCGGGCGGCAGCGTGAAGATGAAGCAGGTATCCGGGCTGCCTTGGGAAGGCAAGGTCCGCTTCGAGGTGACTCCTGCCGCTTCAGGCAGCGAGTTCACGCTGGCTCTGCGAATTCCGGATTGGTGCGCCGGGAAGGCCGGACTGACCGTCAATGGTTCGCCTGCCCCCTACGATATTGAGCAGGGGTATGCGCTGATCAAGCGGCAGTGGTCGGAGGGCGACGTGGTGGTATGGGAGCTGGAGCTTCAGGCGCAGCTGATTGCGGCAAGACCGGAGATCCGGGCGAATGCGGGCAAAGCCGCCATCCAGCGGGGTCCGCTTGTGTACTGTCTGGAACAGGCGGACAATGGCAGTCCGCTTGCGGCTGTTTCCATTGTGCGCGAAGCCGAGCTGGGCACTCGTTATGAGGCCGGGCTGCTGGGCGGAGCGGTCATCGTGGAAGGGGAAGGGCAGATCGAAGATGAAGCGGTCTGGGAAGCTGATGACGCTCCTTATCTGCCGCTCTCATCCACACGGCAGACGAGGAGCGTCCATTTAACGGCCGTGCCTTACTACCTGTGGGGCAACCGCGGCCAGGGCGAGATGACGGTATGGATTCGAACAGCGGCAGGGAAGAAAGAATAGTGAATAATGAATAATGGCCTTTTTAAGGTCCTGATTTAAAATAGAACAAGCTGCCCGGAGTGGATTATTTCTCCGTCATCCCAAGAAATCCCCTGACAATAGGCTGTCAGGGGATTTGCTTTATTATTGAAAGAGAAGAGGGCCCTTATCCAACTTTACTGCGGGAGGAAGATATTTGACATGGCAAATGTGTTATTCGTAAAAGCAAATGACCGCCCGGCGGATCAATCCGTCAGTGTGCGAATGTATGAGAGCTTCCTGAACACTTACCGGGAAACCCACCTCCTGGATCGCATCACCGAGCTGGATCTGTATCAAGCGGAGCTTCCCTATTACGGGAACAAAATGATTACTGGTCTTAATAAAATAGATCAGGGTATGGAAGCATCCCCGGAAGAAGCAGCGGCAGCGGCTGTCGCCAACCGTTATCTGGATCAATTTCTTGCTGCGGATAAAATAATTTTTGCTTTTCCGCTGTGGAACCTGACGGTACCGGCTCCGCTGATTACGTACATCGCCTATTTGACACAGCCCGGAAAAACCTTCCGGTTCGCTTCGGAGGGTGCGGTTGGTTTGGCGGGTGACAAGAAGGTCGTGCTGCTCAGTGCCCGGGGTGGGGATTATTCAATGGCGCATATGCAATCGCTGGAAATGGCTTTAAACTACGTGAAGTGCGCAATAGGTCTGTGGGGCATCCAAAGCCCGGAATCCATTGTCATCGAAGGCCATAATCAGTATCAGGACCGCGCGCAGGCTATCATTGAATCCGGTCTGGCAAGAACGGTCGAGCTGGCTTCCGGATTCTAGCTTGCGATCCGAAGCCATTTGCGGGGAGCAGACTTGTTCTTGTCCGGTAATGCGAGTACAATCTTGGCATAATAAAGCTTATGAAGGTTGTGAATGCATGGGGGACAGGAATGAACAGAAAGCCGGGATCCGGCAGGGCATTATTCTGGCCGGAGGGCGAAGCCTGCGGATGGGAACGGACAAGGCCATGCTCGACATCGGCGGCAAGCCGCTGCTTCTGCGGATTATCGGGCAGATGCTGGATGCCGGCATCAGGAGCATTGCCCTTGCGGTTCGCGACAGCGGGCAGGAGGAGCGTTACCTTGCTGCTCTCGGGGAGTCGGGCGATGAATGGCCGGCCCGGATCATACCAAAGGGCGGCGGGCCCGGATTTCAGACATCCGGCGGCGGATTGCGAAATAGCAGCGGCCAGCTTCCTTCCGGCTCCGGAACAGGCAATCCGGAAGCTTGCATTTCCTTCGCGCAGGATAGCTATCCAGACAGCGGACCGCTTGCAGGGCTGCATGCGTCATTATCCGGCGTACCGGAGGAGGGCTACGTCTTTGTTATGGCCTGCGACATGCCTGTCCTGTCTATCCCGCTGTTCAGGCGCCTGGCGGAATTGGCGGTCCATACAGGAGAACCGGGACCGGATATCATCCGCACTTCCGGGCAGCCTTTTCATGCGCTGTACCACACGCGCACGGCATCCGTCATCCAGCAGCAGCTTGAGCGGGGAGACCTCCGTGTCATGCATTTGCTGGAGCGGCTCCAGTCTGTCCGGATCGGAACTACGGAGGAAGAAGAAGAGGCTTTTGTCAATTTGAATACGCCGGCGTCCTATGAACATTACATAATGGGTCAAAGGAATCCTTCTTCAGATAGTACGGAGTGAGCTGCTGAAGATAGGGAATGCGGATACGCTGGCGATTTGCTCTCTGCCTCTGTTGTTTATCATTCTATAGGAAGAAGCTATTAGAACAATAGTAATTATATATTTGTGGAATAACAGGTACATCCTATACAGTGGGATCAGAAGATAACTTTATTCGGATCCATGCATAGGAGGGATTGGCCGTGAGTATGAACAAGGACAGTCATCAGGTAAAAGTGAAATTCGATGAAATTGCAGACAAGTACGACCAGCAAAGAAGGATGCTGATCCCAAGCTTTGATGATTTCTATGGTATCCCGGTCGCATTTTCCGGGCAGAGCCGGAATGCCCCCCGGATCCTGGATCTGGGAGCGGGAACCGGATTATTTTCTTCCTTTTTTGTGGAGAAATATCCCGATGCCGAACTGACCCTTATCGATCTCTCCTCCAATATGATGGATATCGCCAAGGTCAGATTCAGCCATCTGTCCCGGGTTGAATATATCGTCGCCGATTATTCGGCCTACGAATACAGCGGGAAATTCGATATTATCATTTCTTCGCTCTCCATTCATCATCTGGAGGATGCGGCCAAGCAGGCCATTTATGCCAAAGCTTATTCACTTCTTGAGGATGACGGGTTGTTCATTAATGCCGATCAGGTACTGGGAAGCACGCCGGCCATTCACCGGTATTACGAAGAGACATGGCGTGCGGCGGTGCTCTGCAGCGGGCTCTCCCAGGACAATCTTGATCTGGCTCTGGAGCGGATGAAGATTGATAAATATGCAACGGTGGAATCGCAGCTGGGCTGGCTCGCCCGAGCTGGCTTCACAGATGTGGATTGCTTGTTCAAGCATTATAATTTTGCTGTGCTGACCGGGCGAAGGGCATAAAAGCACAAATCATGTGCGAGCATGCCTGTGCGGATTTTTGTCCGTGGACCCCCGCTTACGACGCGATCGTGTTCTGAATTGCGTTTTGGCTCTCGCGGGCTTTGCCGCCGCTGCCAATCCAGGTTTTCTTCCAGGAGCCCTGAATGATGAAAATGAGCACGACGCAGGCGAGCGCAACCCCGCTCAGAATAAGAAAGCCCGGTGTATAGGAGCCGGTGGACTGCTTCAGGTTGCCGAGAATTTTGGGCAGAAAATAACCGCCAAGTCCTCCTGCCGCGCCAACAATGCCCGTTATAATGCCGAGCTCCTTCTGAAACCGCTGCGGCACCAGCTGGAAGACAGAGCCGTTGCCCATCCCGAGGCTCATCATGCCGATGAACAGAAGTACGGTAATGAGCGAGAGCGGAGGAAGCGAGGATATACTGGCCATCATGATGGCCACAATGCCGTACAATACCATCAGCATGCGGATGCCGCCAATCCGGTCGGCCAGCCATCCTCCGATCGGACGGAAGAAGCTGCCGGCAATGACGCAGACTGTAGTAAAGTCCGCCGCACGGACGGGACTCAGCCCGTATTGGGTGTTGAAGAAGATGGTCAGGTAATTGGACATGCCGACGAATCCGCCGAACGTGACACTGTACAGGATGCAGAACATCCAGGTATCGCGCTGCTTGAGAACGGAGCCGTACTCGGATAATGTTCGCGGCGCCGGCTGCGAGGGGCTGTCTTTGGCAAATATACTGAAAATAATGAAGACGATGGAGACAGGTATGATGGCCAGTCCGAATACCACATGCCAGTCTCCAAAATAGTTGGCGATCCGGTTGGCGAACAGCGTCGCAAAAACAGTGCCGCTGTTGCCGGCCCCGGCAATTCCCATCGCTAATCCCTGATACTGCGGCGGATACCAGCGGCTGGCAAGCGGCAGCGCAGCGGCGAACGAAGCCCCGGCAATTCCCAGAAGAATAGCGACCATATAGAGCTCATTCAGGGAATCAACGAACTTCCAGCCCCATACGAGCGGAACCATGGTCAGCAGCATGCCGATTTGTCCGGTGCGTTTGGGACCGATAACATCGGTTAAATATCCGAGCACAAGACGCAGAACAGAGCCGCCCAGTACCGGGAGCGCCACCAGATTGGCTTTTTGCGAGGCGTCCATAGGATAGTCGCTCATAATGACAACAACGAGCGGACCCAGCAGAACCCATACCATAAAGCTGACATCAAAGTACAAAAATGAACTCAACAGCGTAGGGCTATGTCCGCTTTTCAAAAAGCTTTTCCGATCCATCATGGCAAAAACCCCTTCCAATTCTCATCGTTTCGTTAGTGGGCCGGCTTGTTGAACAGGCTCCAAAACACAATAAAAGGCCGCAGCACAGTTGTAATCAACTGAACCTGCGGCCTCTTTGCCAAATTGAGCTGCACGTCAGTGTGCAGGCCAATTACATTTTTCGATTCACGTCATTGTGATCTTATTTGCATTATATTCTTTGCGTTAATTACATGTCAATATATCTTACACAAAAATAAGCAATATAAATTCCGAGGCTGCAGCCGGGTAAATTTCCAGATGCGGGGGAAATACTAAATGACCAGAGGCTTGCAATGAAACTGACGTAAAGCGGATATCAAACAAATCAGGTATTCACATATTGACGGGATTGAATTATCATGTTAATCTTAATTCATAGTATAAAGGTAGGAATTATAGGGTTAGGCGGTGCGATTCATGAATCATCCCATAACGATTAAGAGCGGCGATCTTCTTTTATCCGGAGTGCTGCAGTATCCGGTGCTGGATCGGGAAGGCAGCAGAGCAGCGGATAAATTTCCGCTTATTATTATATGCCATGGCTTTATCGGCAACCGGATGGGAACCGACAGGCTTTTTGTCGAGGCAGCCGAACGATTGACGAATAACGGCTATTTGGTGCTGCGCTTCGACTATGGAGGATGCGGCGAGAGCACAGGAGATTACGGGAGCGGCGGACTTGAGGATATGATTGAGCAGACCCGGACGGTGATTGATTACGGCTACTGCCTGGATCTGGTCGATCCGGACCGGATTATTCTGCTCGGCCACAGTCTGGGAGGCGCGGTTGCGGTGCTGACGGCAGCCCGCGACCCGCGGGTGAAGTCACTGGTTCTATGGGCAGGTGTGGCACATCCCTTCATGGATATCCGCAACATCGTCGGCACCCGCACCATCGAAGAGATTGAACTTTCGGGAAAAAGCGACTATATGCATTACGAGCTGACCAAGCACTTCACCGATTCCCTGGCGCAGTTCCAGCCCCTGACCGAGCTTCGGAGCTTCAACGGAGATGTTCTCGTCGTCCACGGCACTGCCGATGAAGTAGTGCCCGTCGATTACTGCTTCCTGTACCAGAAGATGTTCTGGCTGCGCAAGGAAGGCAGCTGCGACAAGGAGGTCATTCTGCAGGCGGATCATACCTTTTCCTCGAGGGCTGCCCGGGAGCAGCTGTTTGATATTACCTTCCGCTGGATCGATGTCCTAGGCAAGCGGCGCAATGATTGGAGCTTGTGGACCATCTAGCAGTGTTGAGCCGCAAAGTAATGGCGGTTATAGCAGCAGACACAAATAAACAAGAAGCCCTTCAATTCCGGTTGGGGGGCTTTTTGTTGTTTTTTTCAATCTATAAAATCCAGAACATAATTGATGCTGCGCACGTCTAAAGCATGTGGGCTGATTATAAGCAGCCGGGATTAAGTGTAAACTAACATGGATTGACATGCAGTGAAGGACGATATAGCGGAGGTAGGACAGTTTATGAGATTAAAAGCGGGATGGCTAGCCGTTATCATATGCATCTGCTGCTTCACGGCAGGATGCGGCAATAAACAGGCAGGGCAATCGGATCAAACGGGCGGATCCGCCGGATCAGTGGAACAGCAGCCGGCTCAGGAACATGGGAATGCCGGTGACCAGCCTGAGCCGGATGAGGGCTCCGCTCTCCCGGATACCGGCAGCAACAGCGGTTCCGGCAATGAGCCGGAAACTGAGCCGGGTCATTCATCTCCCTCCGATGAAATCGGGCTTCAGGTGAAGGCGATGACGTTGGAGGAAAAGCTGGGACAGATGATTATTGCCGGCGTAGAGGGAAGCAGCGCCACGGAGCAGACGCGGAAAATGATTGCGGATGAGCATGTAGGGGGCATTATTTTCTACAAAAACAATCTGACGAGCCCGGAAGGAGTCGCAGCTTATGTGAACCGGATCAAGGAATGGAACCGCGGCAGCAATTCGGCGCCCTTGTTCATCTCTGTCGATGAGGAAGGCGGCAGGGTCAGCCGTCTGCCCGGGGTCAGCGATCTGCCGACCGGCAGAGCCGTGGGCAAAGTGAACCAGCCGAACTATGCTGCCAAGATCGGCTCTTTTCTCGGCGAGGCCTGCAGCGCAATGGGGATTAACGTCGATTTTGCACCCGTTCTGGATATTAACAGCAATCCCGATAACCCCGTTATCGGGGACCGTTCTTACGGAGCGACGGCAAAGCTGGTAACGGACACGGGGATGGAAGTGATGAAGGGGATTCAATCGACAGGGGTCATTCCGGTAGTGAAGCATTTTCCCGGCCACGGCGATACTTCCGTTGATTCCCATCTGGAGCTGCCGGTGGTGAACAAAAGTCTGACCCAACTGCAGTCCTTTGAATGGCTGCCTTTTAAAGAAGCGGTCGATGAGGGTGTGGATGCCGTGATGATCGCCCATATTTTATTTCCCAAGCTGGATCCCAAATATCCGGCCTCTCTATCCAAAACCGTCATTACCGACGAGCTGCGGGGCACGCTTGGCTTCAAAGGAGTGGTGATCACGGATGATCTGACCATGGGAGCGATCGCCGAGCATTTCGGGATGGGGGAGGCAGCCGTAAGGACCGTTATGGCGGGCAGCGATATTCTGCTGGTGGCCCATGAATATGACAATGTGGCGAGTGTGATCCAGGCATTGAAGAAGAGCGTGGGCAAGGGAGACATTACCGAAGAACGGATCAACGAAAGTGTGACGCGGATTCTTGCCCTGAAGAACAAATATGCCCTAACCGACGATGTGAAAATTCAGACGCCAAAGCTTACGCAGCTTAACGCCGCGATTAAGCAAACTCTGGCTTCGCATTAATCTTGTTCGGATTTAACTTCACTTTTTCTTTGCAATTGCAGCCTCCTCCAACCTTATGGCAGGAGGTTTTTTGCTGTTTTACGAAGCTGTTCATTTATAAAAATTCCTATAAAAGTAATTATATACCTGTTTATATTCAAAAAAAATTGTGACTTCAGTATGATGAGAGCCTTCACATTTTTTTAATGAAAGCAGTTTCAGTCTCTAATCCGCGGTGTAAGTCATAAGTGTTAAGACGGCAATCATCCTACATATCGAGGAGAGATGAACAGTGAAGGGTTTGAAAGAGAAGGTCGGGGTTTTATTAGCTTGTTTGTTGCTCGTCGTTCCTGCATTGGCTGGAGCGCAAGCCCAGAATGCCAAAGGGGCCACGCAGGATTTGCGGGCAGGTCTTGGACAATTGCTTGGCGAGCATGCCGTGCTTGCTGTTATCGCAATGCAGAAGGGCTATGATGCTTCAGCGGATTTCAACGATGCCGCGAATGCGCTCAGTGCCAATACGGATGATCTGACAGCGGCCGTTGCCTCCGTCTATGGAGCAAGCGCAGGCGCAGAGTTCAAGACCATTTGGGCCACGCATATCGGCTACTTTGTCGACTACGTCAAGGCGACAGCGGCCAATGATCCGGAAGGGCGCCAGAAGGCGATTGCCGATCTGGAGGATTACCGGACGAAACAGGCTGCATTTTTTGCAAACGCCAACCCCGATAACTTCAAGCAGGAGGTTATTGCCGAGGGCTTGAAAATGCATATTCATCATCTGCTGGATGCTTTTGATGCCTATGTGAACAAGGATTACTCCGCGGTTTATGCGGATACCCGCGCAGCTTATGCGCATATGTTCGAAACCGGCGATGCTCTTGCAGCAGGAATCTCTGCTCAATACCCGGCCAAATTCCCTTCACTCAGCAGCAATCAGGAGGCTTCCGATCTGCGTTCCACACTTGGCCGTCTGCTCGGCGAGCATGCTCTGCTTGCAGCTTTGACCATGCAGAAGGCCAATGATGCCAAACCGGATTTTGAAGCGGCATCCTTATCGCTCGGCGATAACACCGCTGATCTGACGGCGGCGATCACCAGCGTGTATGGCGATGCGGCAGGCGAGGCTTTCCGGCCTCTCTGGTCTTCGCATATCGGCTACTTCGCCGATTATGTGAAAGCGACGGCTGCAAACAGTGAAACAGACCGTGCGGCGGCTGCGGCTGAGCTGGAGAAATACCGCATGGATCAGGCGCGCTTCTTCGCTGCCGCCAATCCTTCCTATTTTAATGAGAATGAAATTTCCGATGGACTGAAGATGCATATCAATCAGCTGCTGGATTCATTCAATCATTATGATCAGGCGAGCTATGCGGCTGCCTACAACGATTTGCGCACAGCCTACGACCATATGTTCATGACAGCTGATTCGCTGACTGGCGGTATCATTGCCCAGAACAGCGATAAATTCCAAATGCCCGGTACGCTTCCCGGAACAGGGACAGGCGGCGGTTCAACCGGAAGCGTTGGCGGTTTGGGAACGATATTCGAGACCTCCAGCGTTTCAATGAAAGTCAACAGCAAGAATCTCACTGTGAACGGTACGGTCACCGCGATGGATTCCACGCCTATTCTTCAAAACGGAACGGCATATATTCCGGTCCGTTACTGGGCGGAAGCTACGGGCGGAACGATTACATTCGATAAGGCGGCCGGAACGACAACCGTGACCAATGGTTACAATGTGTCGGTATACAGCACAGTCAATCCCAAGCAGATCACGCTGAACGGTTCGGCTGTGACAGGAACCTCCATTGTTGTCGTAGACGGCCGCGTGTACATCCCGGTCCGCTCGATTTCCGAATTCTATGGCTGGACGGTTCAATTCAACAGTATGGACCAATCCATCATGATGTCGAAGCAGTATGAGGCGGATATGTAAGTCAGCTTGAATGAAAAAGAAACTTGCAGCGCGCGCCAGCCTTTGGTGGCACTTGCAAGTTTCTTTGCTCTCCGAGCGGCCAGCAGGTGACTGAATTTTTCGTCACCTGCTTTATTTTGTTCAAGTATAAGGAAGTATAAATTCCTCCATACTTTGCTTATATTTTCTGAGGGAAGAAACTTGGCTTAGCCGCTAAAGGACGGCGACAGCCGCTTCTTCCTGACCTGTAATAGCTGATTATTCCCCTTTGCTGACCCGTTCCAGCAGCTGAACAATCTTATCTGCGGGATAGGCGCCGGACAAGGCGTAGCGGTTGTTGAATACGAAGAAAGGAACGCCTGTGATGCCGAGACTGCGGGCCTGCGCCAGATCAGCTTCCAGCACATCTGCGCCTTCGCCGTTTTGCAATCGGGCGATGACGGACTCTTCCGCACCGATGGCGGCGCGGACTGCACGGATCTCGTCGAGCTGGGCGACATCCCGGCCTTCCTCGAAATATGCGCGGAACAGCTCATCTATCGCCGCTGCCTGAAGCTCTGCGGGCAGCAAAGCCACGAAGCGGTGGGCCAGCCGGGTGCTGGGCATCCGTTTCACCAGGTCAAAGCGGAATGTGACGCCTACTGCAGCGCCGGCCTGTGTCACATGCTCGGTCATCTGCTTCAATTGGGCTTCTGTTCCTATTTTCGATCTCATCACATCATTGAAGGGAAGTCCTTCCTCGGGAAGTGTCGGGTCAAGCAGATATCCATGGTAGGACACCGTAACCGGTTCTCCGCCTTTCTCAGCCCACAGCTCAAGAGCCTGGAACAAATTATGCTTGCCTATGCGGCACCAGGGACAAACGACATCGGAATATAAGTCAATATGCATCATCTATGATCCTCTCGCAATCGTAATTTTTCTACTATTGTACCATTTCGCGCACAGCTTCGCTTCCACAGTTATTTGACGCTTTCCCTGATAATCAGCTGTGGATCTACTTTCACAGGCTGGATGTCCTGCTCCTGTCCGATCAGCCTTTCAATGACTATGAACATCTCGCTCGCGAGTCTCTCGAAATCCTGTCCCATAGTGGTGAGCGGAGGATAATAATACTTTGAGATCGGAATATTATCGAAGCCCATGACGGACACATCCTGCGGAATGGACAATCCGTGTGCGTATACCGAGTTGTACACCGCAATCGCTTTTTCATCCCCCGATACAAAATAGACATCAGGCAGCCTGTTGTCTTCAATCCGCCTGTCCACAAACCGCTTGATATTCTCCAGATTATTCATGTTGTAAATGACCTCCAGACGATCCAGAGGAATGTTGTGCAGCTTATATACTTCCTTAATAGCCTCGGCTCGGTCGAGGTTGAGATCGATTGCCGCACCGAGCAGCAGGCATATGGTCGTTAAACCTCTTGCAAACAGAAACTCCGCTGCCTGCGTCATCCCCAGTCTGTTATTGTTGGTGATAGAGATTGGAGCAAGCGGGTTTTTCTCGAAGGAGATATAGGGGATATGGTTTCTTTGCGCCATTTCGATTCGCTTGTCATGATCATCCACGTAGAACAGCACAAGAACATCGATATAGCCGCCGGATTTTTCCAGCATCGAATTTTGCAGGTCTGCATCGTCGCGAATTATTTCCTGAATAAGCATGTACTGTTTATCGCGGGCTTCCTTGATCATGAAGGACATCAGGTAATCGAACCATTGCGTCGTGTTCTGCCCCTGCGTCTTGCGGATGGAGACGAGGATATTTTTATTGACTTTGGTGTTCAAGTTTTTGGCGTACATATTCGGCTTAAAGTTCGTCTCGGCAATGACCTGCAATATCTTCTCCCGCGTGCTTGGCTTTACACTGGGCTCGTCGTTGATTACCCGCGACACGGTCTTGAATGAAAAACCCGATATCCGGGCGATGTCCCTAATCGTATATCGATGATTCATTTTATTCTCCTTATATTGCAAAACTTGATCCGACACCGTTGTCCAATCTTGATAAAATTACCATTTTATATGACTGTTTTCTAATCAATTCAGTATATTTTAACGTTTGATTGTTAAGCTTGTATCAACATGCTGTAATTATATTCAGGCTATATTACAATACTCCCATGTGTTCACCAGGCATCGGGGTATTATAAAATAATTTCAATCTCATTTTTGTGTGAAGGCGGTGGCATAACCGTGATTTCAATTGGACTGGCAGGATGGGGAGACCATGCCAAGCTTTATAAAGCTGGCATCAAGCCGCAGGAAAGACTGAAGGAATACAGCAAATTCTTTTCATTGGTAGAGGTGGACAGCTCCTATTACGCGATTCACAAAGACAGCCTGTACAGAAAGTGGGCCGGAGACACTTCCGGGCATTTCTCATTCGTCGTTAAAGCCTATCAGGGCATGACAGGGCATACGCGCCAGGCATATTCTGAAGATGATCTGGAGGTTATGTTTCGCGATTTTCGTGAGTCGATCGGTCCTGTTATTGAGGCAGGCAAACTGAAAGCTGTCCTTTTTCAATATCCCCCATGGTTTGATTGCAGTCGTCACAATATCGCCGTACTGCGGTCTGCCAGGAAAAGGATGGAGGATATTCCCGTTGCCCTTGAATTTCGTCATCAAAGCTGGTTCAAGCCCGATATGATGCAGAAGACGTTGACTTTCATGCGCGAGGAAGGGTGGATTCATACGGTATGCGATGAACCCCAGGTCGGCGACGGCTCCGTGCCGATTGTGGAAGCGGCGGTGGATCCGCAGCTTACGCTTGTGCGGCTGCATGGACGCAGCAATGACGGCTGGTTGTCGAGCGGCCAGCCGAACTGGCGGGAGGTGCGGTACCTGTATCGCTATAACGAGCAGGAGCTTGAGGAATGGGCTCAGCGGCTGATCAGGCTGGAGCAGCTGTCAGAGACGGTATGTATTCTTTTCAATAATAATTCCGGCGGGGATGCGGCGGATAATGCGCTGCAGCTGATGGCCATGCTGGGCCAGACGCCGCCGCGCGGATTCTTCGGTGAGGACCCGCAGGCGGATCCGGTGGAGCAGCTTGATTTGTTCGATCTGCCCGGGGAGGAATGAATGCCTTTCCCCGGCCTCCGCTGAAAAAGTTTGAGTAGGCTCTCTCTAAACAGGGTATTTTAAACTGTAGAGAAGGTATGAATTTCATGCGAGGTAATCCGAAATAATCAATGCCTGCCCTGTTGACATTTTCAACTGTAACTGATATTATTACAGTACAAAGCGGGGTGGCCGTAACGCATGAACAGCGAATTTACGATAGCCGTACACAGTTTGGTATACTTGGCATATCGTCCGGACCGAATGGCTTCGAGCGAAGCAATCGCCGACAATGTTGCCACGAATCCAGCCAGAATACGTAAAGTAATGAGCTATCTGCGGCGCGGCGGCTATGTCGATACGCGGGAAGGCGCAGGCGGTGGTTACCGGCTGACGCTCGATCCTTCGGTCGTTACCTTGGCCGATGTGTACCGCTTATTGGCTCAAGGATCCGTCATCCCTAATTGGTGTTCCGGCAATCCTGATATGGATTGTGTAGTCGGCTCCAATATGCGGGAGGTTATGGATGGTATCTTCTGCAAGGCGGAGAAGCAGCTGGAGGAGTACTTCGGCGGCATTACGATTACGGATGTACTCGGTCAAATTCACGAGTGCGAGGATTGTTGATTTTTTTAAGAAACAAGGTATAACGGGCAGCTCCCTCCAAGCAGCCGGAGCACCCGGAACTTATAATTGAGAGGATGATTATCATGGCAGTAGCATTGACAAAAGATAATTTCACGAAAAGCATCGAAAGCGGCGTGACCCTTGTAGATTTCTGGGCTCCATGGTGCGGACCTTGCAAAATGCAGCTTCCGATCGTTGAAGAGCTTTCCACGGAATTGACCGGCCAAGCCACCATCGGTAAAATCAATGTGGACGAAGAGCCTGAACTGGCTTCCCAATTCGGAGTCATGAGCATTCCGACATTGATCCTTTTCAAAGACGGACAACCGGTTGACAAAATGGTTGGTCTGCAATCCAAAGATTCCTTGAAAAATAAAATTCAAGGCCAAATCTAATCGCTCTGCCTTTCTTTTCTTTCGAAAAGCCTTCATACCCTGCGGGGTATGGGGCTTTTTTTGCTTTATTTGATCCTCGTCTTAACATCATCCGGCCTTCCGTTCATACTTTCGTAATACATTCGTTAGAACTCTATAATCTTTTCGTTCTTCTTCGTTTACGGTTATCCGTTATGCTTGTAATAAAATACCGTTCCCGCGTTATGATATAGAAGAAATATTCGTTATAACTGTAAGCAGGGTATAATAGAAGCACCAAAAATGGAGCATGGAGGAGGCGCCGATGTGGCAGGCAGCATCATTATTGCCGATGACGAAAGCAACATAACCGATGTGTGCCGCCGGTATCTGGAACGGGAGGGCTACGAGGTCCGCATTGCCCATAACGGAGCCGCTGCGCTGGAGCTATGGGAGGAACGCAGAGCGGATTTGCTTGTGCTCGATTTGATGATGCCGCGCATGGACGGCTGGCAGGTATGCGAAGCGGTCAGGCAAGCAAGCGATGTGCCGATTATTATGCTGACAGCGCGGGGCGAGGAGCCTGACCGTTTGCTTGGGCTGACGATGGGCGCGGATGATTATATGACGAAGCCCTTCAGTCCAAGGGAGCTTGTCCTGCGGGTGAAAAATATACTGCGCCGTGTCGGCACAAGCGCGGCTGCTTCAAACGCTTTCCTGCCGGGAGCAGGCGGAGCACAAGGGGCAATTGCGCAGTCTGTTCGGGAGGAGATTCATTTTGAGGGCTTATCCGTTTATCCGGATGAACGGCGCGTTATTGTGGGCGGCACGGAAGCGGAGCTCACCGTAAAGGAATTTGACCTGCTTCTCACGCTCTCGGAGTACCCGGGGCGGGTGTACTCGCGCAGCCAGCTGCTCAGTCTCATTTGGGATACCGAATTCGATGGCGATACGACCACGGTGACTGTACATATCCGCAGACTGAGGGAAAAGCTGGAGCCAATACCCTCCGAGCCCAGCTGGATCAAGACGGTTTGGGGCATTGGCTATAAATTTGAAGGCAAGAGGCAGTCATGAAGCTGCGTATTTATTTGCTGCTGACCAATGCCATAAGTATTCTCGTTATTATCGTGCTGCTCATTCTGTTCTACAGATTCATGCTGCTGTCAGAGGAGCAGTTCATTTGGCTGACAATCGTCTCGCTGGGTGCGGGACTGCTGTCCGGCATACTGCATTTTCTACTTATACGTCCGATTGAAGCGGCTGTGAAGCGGATCGGTGAAGGATCGGCGAGTATTGCGGACGGGGACTTTCAGGCCCGCGTCCCGCTCGTCGGACCTGTAGAGCTGAAGCTGCTGGCCGGCCAGTTCAACGAGATGGGCGACAAGCTGCAAGCAAGCTTCCACCAGCTGCAGGCGGCTGAAGTCGCCAGACGCGAGCTCGTAGCCAATATGGCGCATGATCTCAGAACGCCGCTGGCTTCCCTGCAGGCGTATGCCGAAGCGCTGGAGGACGGCGTAGTTAATGATGAAGCTGCGGTCCGCCGTTATATGGGAACCATCCGCGCGGAGGCGATTCGTCTTGGGCATCTGATGCAGCAGTTATTCGAGCTGTCCATGCTGGACAGGGGAGAGTCTCCCCGTGAGGATGAATATGAGCAGCCGTCGCAGAGCCTGCTTGAAGACAGCCTGCTGGAGCTGCTGCCGCGGTTCGCTCCTCAATTGGAAGCGGCTTCGATCACCCTTGAGGTCAAGCTTCCGGACCAGCCTCTTTACTGCCGGCTGCCCTCGCAGTCGCTTCAACGGATTATGCAGAATCTGCTCGAGAACGCGATCCGTTATTCCCCGCAGGGTGGTGCTATAGCCGTGGAAGGGCTGGCGGAGCAGGGACATCGCATTCGCATCCGGATATCGGATCAGGGAGAAGGTGTGCCGGAACCGGACCGGGAGCGGGTATTCGAGCGCTTCTACCGGGTGGACCGTTCCAGGGGGCGCGAGAGCGGCGGCGCGGGATTGGGGCTTTCCATTGCCAAATCCCTGGTCGAGCAGGCAGGCGGAGAGATCGGTCTTGATTGTCCCCCGGCAGGCGGGAGTATATTCTGGTTTACCGTACCTGAAGCCGTTTAGAATCCGCGAGGATTCATGACATGATTGTATAAGAATGCAGGATCATTAGCGGTGGATCATTAGCGGTTGGAATCATGATCGGGAGGCGAGGAACGCATGAGCAATTGGTTGGCGTCACTGCGTAAGGGCTACGGGAAGAAGCTTCACGCGCTGCATGCATGGAACGGTTGGATCGTTGTCATTCTGACGATCTCCGGACTTCTGCTGTTTGGCGGTTTTTGGCGCGGTATACTGGGTGAAGGAAGGGTGTGGATCCGCTGGATTCATATCGTCGTAGGGATTGCTTCGCTGCTTCCGGTTGTCTATTATCTGCTGCTGGCCGGCAAGCATTGGAAGCAGCTGAGGGGCAAGTCGTCGCAGAGGGCCAACGTCATTGTGGTGCTGGCGCTGCTCGTTGGCTGGCTGCTGTCGGGCTTGCTGCTCTGGCAGTTCAGGCTGGTCGGTCCCGGATGGTCCAACGGAGCTCTGCTGGTGCATGATTTGCTCACATGGATCGGACTTCCCTATATTATCTATCATTCCATCACGCGTGCGAAATGGCTCAAGGAGGAGCCGCACCGCCGTACGGTGAAGAGCGGCAAGCCGGATAAAGAGAAGGAAATCCACCCGGCTGTCTCTCCTGGAGCGCTTTATTCCCGGCGTGCATTCATTAAGACCGCGATTGGAGCAGGTCTTGCCATCACGCTGGGTCCTTCGTTCCTGCGCTGGGTCGGCAATTCCATCGGAACGGGAGCCGACATAGAGAAGCTGGTGGAATCCGATGCCAACAATCTGATTCCCGCACCCCAGCCGCTTCCCGCATCGCTTCCGCCCACGGGCGGGGGAGGCCGCGGTTCGTTCCGCGTGTACACCGTGACGCAGATTCCCTCCTTCAATAACAGCAACTGGTCGTTTGCCGTGGACGGACTGGTTGACAAGAAGATGAATTACAATTGGGAGCAGTTCGTGAAGCTGGCGCGCAAAGTGCAGGTGAGCGATTTTCACTGTGTAACCGGCTGGTCCGTCTACTCCAATACCTGGGAGGGGATACCGCTCAAGCAGTTTCTCAAGGAAGCGGGTGTGCAGCAGCAGGCGAAGAACGTCAAGTTTTATTCCGGAGATGGAGTATATACGGATTCGCTGACGCTGGAGCAGGCGGATATGGACGATGTGATGGTTGCCGTGCTTCACGACGGCAAGCCGATCCCAAGCGATCTGGGCGGGCCTGTCCGTCTGATTGTGCCGAAAATGTATGCCTACAAATCAGTCAAGTGGCTCAACCGGATTGAACTCATCCCCGATGAACATATCGGGTATTGGGAGCAGCGGGGCTACTCCAATGACGCCTGGGTGTGATCAGACAACCTGTTCCTGTTCGTGAAAAAGGCCGCAGACAACGAATGGAAAAGCTTCAACCCGGGAGGGAGGAAAGCCGCTTATGCGCGGCGGGCCTCCTCCCTTTTTTCTTTTCTTCCCCTGCCGCATCGGGTATAATGACCTGAGAAATGTTTATTTCGAAAGCAGGGGTGTACAGCAATGGCTTTGAAAGCAGGTATTGTTGGTCTTCCGAATGTCGGGAAATCAACGTTGTTTAATGCGATAACGCAAGCTGGCGCCGAGTCCGCCAATTATCCGTTCTGCACGATCGATCCCAACGTGGGCGTCGTGGAAGTGCCGGATGTGCGTCTTGACAAGCTGACAGAGCTGGTGGTGCCGAACAGAACGGTGCCGACAGCATTCGAATTTATCGATATCGCAGGCATCGTGAAGGGAGCGAGCAAAGGGGAAGGGCTTGGCAACAAGTTTCTGGCCCATATTCGCGAAGTGGACGCGATTGTTCACGTCGTGCGCTGCTTTCAGGATGATAATATTACCCATGTTTCCGGCAAGGTGGATCCGATCGGCGATATTCAGACGATTAACCTGGAGCTGATTCTGGCGGATATCGACTCCGTCGACCGGCGGATCGACCGCAGCCGCAAGAACATGAAGGGCGGCGACAAGAAGGTTGCCCAGGAGGTTGAGGTGCTCGAACGGGTCAAGGAGGCGCTCTATAACGATCAGCCTGCGCGCAGCATCGAGCTGAACGAAGAAGAGCTGTATCTGATCCGTGAGCTTCATTTGCTGACGCTTAAGCCGGTTCTGTACGCGGCCAATGTAAGCGAAGGCGAAGCGGCCAATTCGGATGAGAATCCTTATGTGAAGCTCGTCCGCGAATTTGCGTCAGCCGAAGGCGCCGAGGTGGTGCCGATCAGCGCCAAGGTGGAAGCGGAAATCGCCGAGCTTGAGGGCGAGGATAAAGCGATGTTCCTTGAGGAGCTGGGCCTGCAGGAATCCGGGCTCAACCGGTTGATCGCCGCAGCTTACAAGCTGCTGGGGCTCTACACGTATTTTACAGCGGGGGTTCAGGAGGTTCGCGCCTGGACGATTCGCAAAGGGACGAAGGCGCCACAGGCAGCGGGCGTCATTCATACCGATTTTGAGCGGGGCTTTATCCGGGCGGAGGTCGTATCCTATGAGGATTTGACGAATGCCGGCTCCATGAATGCGGCGAAGGAGAAAGGCCAGCTTCGCCTGGAGGGCAAGGACTATACGGTGAAAGACGGAGATGTTATGCATTTCCGTTTCAATGTGTAGGACCTGAAGACTCCGACATTATTATCGAATGAAGGAAGGGCCCGAATTCTAAAGGGTCCTTCCTTCGTATCGTTTGAAGGGGAGAAAACAGTTAAACCATGGCAACCTCTACAGCTCCACTTACCAAACCTGCGGCTGCAACGGTATTTCCAATTTTATTCGCGATCAGTATTGTCCATCTGCTGAATGATTCGATGCAGTCGACCGTATCCGCACTATTCCCGATACTCCGGGATTCTCTCGATTTAAGCTACAAGCAGATCGGTCTGATCGCATTCGCGATGAATATGACGGCTTCGCTTCTGCAGCCAGCGGTCGGCTATGCCGCCGATCTCAAGCCCCGGCCCTATATCCTTCCCATCGGCGTCTGCTTCACGCTGGTGGGGATCGTTTCTTTAGCGCTGGCACCGCATTATTCCGTTATTCTGCTAGCCGTTATTGCAATCGGCGTGGGCTCGGCTGTCTTTCATCCGGAGTCGTCCCGTGTAGCTTATCTGGCCGCTGGAGGCAAGCGCGGTCTGGCGCAGTCGATCTTCCAGGTGGGAGGCAATATCGGGAGCGCCCTGGGTCCCATTATGACAGCGGTGATATTTGTCAGAGTGGGTCAGCATGGCGTCATCTGGTTTGCTTTTGTTGCCGCCGCCGCAATCATCATTCAGACCTATGTGGCCCGCTGGTATCGCGATCAGAACGTTCCCGGACGCAAGAAAGCCAAGAGCGGCGCCCAGCCGCTGCGTCTGACAGGCCTATCCTCCCGGCAGGTGATGTGGGCAGTCGTCGTTCTGGTCTTCCTTGTTATCTCGAAGCATGTGTACATGTCGAGCATTTCCAGCTATTATTCCTTTTATTTGATTGATTATTACGGCGTATCAGTGAAGCATGCGCAGTGGTTCCTGTTTGCCTTTCTGGCTGCTTCAGCGGCGGGAACATTTCTTGGAGGCCCTTTGGCGGACCGTTTCGGCCGCAGAAATATTATCTGGTTCTCGATCCTTGGGACGGCGCCCTTCTCGATTTTACTGCCTTATGCCAATTTGACCTGGACCGGTGTATTATGCGTGCTTGCCGGATTTATTCTCTCTTCCGCCTTCTCCATTATTGTTGTGTATGCGCAGGAGCTGATGCCGGGGAAGGTGGGTCTGATCTCCGGCCTGTTCTTTGGCCTGGCCTTCGGCATAGGAGGTCTGGGCTCGGCTGTGCTGGGCTGGATCGCCGACGCGACGACGATTGCATTCATTATGAAGCTGTGTGCTTACCTGCCGCTGCTCGGGATATTGGCAATTCTGCTGCCCAAGGATAAACAGTTGTATGCTTAAGCTCCTTATTCCTCCAATAGAAGGTGCTGCTCAATGAAAAATCGGATACCGGTGCTGGCCAGCATTGTTATGGCGATGCTTGTCGCCTCAATGGATTCCACCATTGCCAATACGACGATGCCCATTATTGCCCAGGAGCTGGGCGGTATTGAATTGTATGCATGGGTTTTTGCAAGCTATATGATTTTCTCGACCGTCATGGCCCCGATTGCGGGCCGGATTTCCGATATCTTCGGACGCAAGAAAGTGTTTGCCGTCGGCATTATTTTATTTATGCTGGGCTCCATCCTGTGCGGGAGTGCGCATACGATGGTGCAGCTCGTTATTTTCCGGGCTGTCCAGGGAATAGGCGCGGGGGTGATGAATCCTTTTCCGATGATTATCGCAGGGGATCTGTTCACGGTGGAGAAGCGGGGGCGAATCCAGGCTTTGTTTACCGCGATGTGGGGAATTTCGGCTGTGCTTGCCCCGTTGCTAGGCTCCATGTTTGTGGAGTACGCCACCTGGCGCTGGATCTTTTATATCAATATCCCGATCTGCCTGCTTTCGGTTCTGCTGCTGCTGCCGTATCGCGAAGTGTATGAACCCAAGCGTTCCAAAGTGGACTATACGGGAGCGCTGGTTTTTACCGCCGGAATCAGTCTCCTGCTTCTTATGACCGTGGTCGACATCGGCACCTTCTTCTATTTATCCGGAGCGGCGGGCGTGCTGCTGCTTATTGTGTTTTACAAGTATGAGAAAAAGCTGGCTTCGCCCATTGTTCCCCTCAACCTGTTCCGCAATAAGCCGGTTGCCTGGATGAACCTGAATTCTTTCCTGGCTTATGCTTCGATATTCGGGGGCGCCAGCTATCTGCCGATGTTTCTCCAGAAGCATGGCTATTCGCTGTTTATGAGCGGTGTGGCGATGCTGGGCATGTCCGTGGGCTGGATGGCCATGTCCGTGCCTGCGGGCAAGTGGATCGGGCGCTTCGGCTACCGCTGGCTGATGATTGCCGGCAATGCCATTCTCGTGGCTTCGGGCATCTGGTTTCTGCAGCTCTCCCCAGCCTCGGGATTCTGGTTCACCTTTGCCGGCTCGGTGCTGATGGGCCTTTCCTTCGGCCTGCTGTCCGCCGTTTCCATGATCGGCTCGCAGCAGCTGGTGGATGGCAAGCAAAAAGGCGTCTCTACCTCTCTGCAAATATTTTCACGCAATATCGGGACGGCTGTCGGGGTGACGATAATGGGCGCCTTCCTGGCGAAGAATGCCGATCTGATGACAGGCTTCTCCCATATGTTCGCCTACGGCTTTATCGTCAGCCTGATCGCCTTGGCCAGCTCATTGATGATCCGGGTGCAGGGGCAGGCCGTGGAGGCCAAAGCAAAACCGGCGGGGCAAGGATCCATATCTCCTTGAAATTGGACGCTGAAAATATTTAGTTAAAGTCACATTTATGGAAAGCCCCGCGTTATGATATAATAATAAGACAACAATCAGCGAAATCTTATTACATGTAGAGGTGAATGAATGTGTTAGACCGTTTACAGGCACTCGCAGACCGGTATGATAAATTAAGCGAGCTGTTGTGCGATCCGGATGTGGCAAGCGACCCCAAGCGGCTGCGCGACTTATCCAAGGAGCAGTCGGATCTGCAGGACGCTTACACAGCATATACGGAATACAAGGAAGTATCGGCGCAGCTCGACGATGCGAAGGCCATGCAGGCCGAGAAGCTCGATGATGAAATGCGCGAGATGGTGAAGATGGAGATTGAAGAACTGTCCGAGCGCCAGACAGCGCTTGAGGATCACATTCATATTCTGCTTATGCCGAAGGATCCCAATGACGACAAGAACGTGATTGTGGAGATCCGCGGCGCGGCAGGCGGCGATGAAGCGGCATTGTTCGCGTCCGATCTGTACCGGATGTACATGAAATTTGCCGATTCCCAAGGCTGGCGCGTGGAGCTGATGGAAGCCAACGAAAGCGATCTGGGCGGCTACAAAGAGGTTATTTTCCTGATCAACGGCAAGGGCGCTTACAGCAAAATGAAATTCGAAAGCGGCGCGCACCGGGTTCAGCGTATTCCCGTAACAGAGTCGGGCGGACGGATTCATACGTCCACGTCAACCGTTGCGGTTATGCCTGAGGTGGAAGAGCTCGAGATTGAAATTCTCGACAAGGATATCCGGGTGGATACGTTCTGCTCCAGCGGCGCCGGCGGGCAGTCCGTTAATACGACCAAGTCGGCTGTCCGCGTGCTTCATGTGCCGACAGGCATTATGGCGCAGTGTCAGGACGGCAAGTCGCAGAATGAGAACAAAGCCAAAGCGCTGCAGGTTCTCCGGGCGCGCATTTCCGACATCCGCCGCCAGGAGGAAGAAGCAAAATACGCCGGCGAGCGCAAAAGCAAAGTGGGTACCGGCGACCGCAGCGAGCGGATCCGTACTTACAACTATCCGCAGAGCCGGGTAACCGACCACCGGATTGGTCTGACGCTGCATAAGCTGGATTCGGTTATGAACGGCGATATGGGTGAAATCATCAATGCCCTCACGGTAACGGCTCAAGCAGAGCTGATCGAGCAAATCAGCTGATTCATCGGGAAACCGGCTTGACCGCCGCATCATGGCGTGAGGCTGACGGTATATAGAGAGGGGCGCTAATGGATTATGGAGCGCAGCATGAATGGCCCCGGCCCCGCAGACTTCCGGATGGGAGAAGCGGACCGGCTGTTTACCATTGGAGAAGCCTGCTTGCAGGCTTCTTTGTTTTTGGAGAGGCATGAGATTACGGAGCCAAGGTCCAACAGCGAGCTGCTGTTGATGCATCTGCTCGGACTGGAGAAGGCGGGCTTGCTGCGGGATTGGCGGGATCCGTTTCCGGTGGAGCGTTCAGCGGAGTGGGAATCGCTGATCTCGCGCAAGGCAGCCGGCGAGCCGGCGCAGTATTTGATTGGCGAGCAGTGGTTCTATGGCCTGCCGTTCGCTGTGACGCCGGCCGTGCTGATCCCGCGGCCGGAGACGGAGCTGCTCGTCGAGGCGGTGCTTGCCGAGGCCGACAGGCTGTGGCCGGAGGCGAGCGGAGCTGGCAGCCGTGGAGCGGGGCAGGGTGGCGAAGCTGCAGTGAAGGCTGGAGGCAGCCGCACAACCGGTGCGGGGCCGTCAGAAATCGGTGCTGTGGCCGGAGATGAATCACGGCAGGTTGGTGAAGCGGCGGCTGAGGCGAACAGCGAGAGCGGGACCAGGGCGGCGCTGACGGGCCGCACAGTCAGCGCAGGTGTGCCGACGGTCCTTGACGTCGGCACAGGGAGCGGCGCCATCGGCGTGACGCTTGCGGTGCAGCGTCCGCTCTGGCGCGTCAGCGCGTCCGATCTGTCGCCGGACGCGCTGGAGGTCGCCCGCACGAACGCGGCGCGCCATGGCGCAGCGGCGCGCATGGCGTTCGTGCAGGGCGACCTGCTCGCGCCGTTCCGGCTGCGGCGCGAGGGTGAGCCTGGCGCTCCCGGCGGGGAGAATGACTCCGCCGGGCTGCGGATCGATGTGCTCGTCTCCAACCCGCCGTATATCCCGGCCGGAGACATCGCGGGCTTGCAGCCGGAGGTTCGGGACCATGAACCCCGGCTTGCGCTGGACGGCGGCGGTGACGGCCTTGACCCTTACCGCCGTATGCTGGAGCAGCTTCCGCGGCTGGCACAGATGCCGCGGATTATTGCCTTCGAGCTTGGCATGGGCCAAGCCCGTGAGGTTGCAAGACTGCTGGAACAGCTCGGCGAATGGGACGAGGTTCGGATCATTGACGATTATGCCGGCATCGAACGGCATGTGATTGCCGTGAACAACAGGGCATGAGGTATGAAAAGCTGTTATAACAGGCAGACTCTAGTAACGTAAAGAGATTATTTCTCTTTCGTTACTAGAGTCTTTTTTAACTTATGGAGTGTATATCGAAGGGAAGGGCAAGATTTTATACTTCTTAGGCATACCGAAATAGATAGGCTTCATGCATAGCCGGCTCCGAATAATCCTTGAATCCAACGCTGCGCTTCCATCCTCGAAGAGGGCTCCATGCGTTTTATATTTGTGCTGGAATTCTAGTTTTTCTTATTCTCCGGCTGCTAGGTTTAAAGATTGCCAGAGTGGACATACTTAGGGATATGATCGTTCCGGAACGTAAAGCCGAGTGCACCGACGGGTGACGAAAAGGAGCTTAACGTTATGATCCGCCCTTATTCCCGTTTTCCTTACCGCCCTTCTTATGGTTACTTGTTTCTTGCCATTATCATTCTTATTATGAGCTGGGAAAGCCAGCGTGCAGATGCAGCCATTGCAGGCGGTGAGATTCCCAAGGAATCCATTCGTCTTCGTATTCTCGCCAATTCCGACAGCGCGGCAGATCAGGCGGTTAAGCGGTATGTCCGCGACGCCGTTGTCGCCGAAATCGATCAATGGGTAACCAGCCCGCAAACGATTGAAGAAGCCCGGGGCACGATCCTCTCGCATATGGGCGACATCGAACGGGTCATAGCCAATGAATTGCATAAACGCGGATTCACATACGACTATAAAGCGGAGCTTGGCAGTGTGCCATTTCCAACCAAAATATACGGCAGTGAAGTTTACCCTGCGGGCAATTACGAAGCGCTCCGGATTTCGCTGGGCAAGGCTGAAGGGCAAAACTGGTGGTGCGTCTTATTCCCGCCGCTCTGCTTCGTGGATGCGGTCAATGGAGAAGCTTCGGCACCCGCGGCATCGGCCGTCACCGCCGCTGTCGACAAAGATGCCCCGAAGGGCGGCAATGTGCAGACGACAGGCACTGCAGGCGGCACAGATCAGTCGAGCGGCACCGAAGCGAAAGAAACGGGTGCCGATACTCCCGAGGTAAAGTTCTTCATTTGGGAGCTGATTCAGTCCATTGTTCACTTCTTCAAAAACCTGTTCAGCTAAGGCTGACTTTCTTAGAGGCCAGTCCCGGTCCGGAACATCCGCAAACAAACAACAACCCCCTTCTGCCGAAGGAGGTTGTTGTTTGTTTTGCACTATAGGACCGCCCGCAGCAAGAGTTAAGCCGCCTGTTTCCGGGCGACCTTATCCGGGCGCAGCTTGGGAATGAACAGGCAAATCGGCAGTGCGACCAATACGATAATGGTCGCGATGAGATACACATCGTTTACGCTCATTGTAAAGGACATCATTTGTATGCCGACTTGATCGGTTGAACCTGCATTGACCAAATCTGTTGCATGCGAGGCCGAATGCGACGCCAGCAAGGTCGTAAAAATCGCAATAGCGAAGGAGCCGAATACATTGCGCAGCCAGTTGCTGATCGAGGAAGCATGTCCGCTCAGCTGCGGTGATATTTGCTCCATCCCGGAGTTGCTGGCGGGCATCATGGCAAAGGCAATCCCCAAATTCCGCACGATCATCCAGAAGACGATATAGCCGTGGGGGATGTCGACGCTGAGCCAGCTGAGCGGCAGCGTTCCCGCACCCATCAGCACGACCCCAATAATAAGCAGAACGCGGGGACCGAACTTGCTGTAAAACTTGCCCACAAACGGGGTCAGTATGGCCATGGCCAACGAAGCCGGAAGCAGAATCAGCCCCGTATCAAGCGGCGTGACATGCTGAATGTTTTGCAGGAAGATCGGAGTCAGGAATGTTCCGGAATAAAGGCTGATTGTGATGATGCAAATGGTAATCAATGAAATCGTATAGCGGGCATTGCCGAATACCCTCAGATTCAAGAGCGGTGTCTGTGCAGTTAGCTCGCGCCAGATGAACAGGGCCAGAAACACGAAACCGGCTGCGATCAAGCTGATCACCTTTGTCGATGACCACCCCCAGGCATGGCCTTGCGATAAGGCTACCAGAAGCGAGGAGCTGCTGACGATAACAGTGACAAAACCGATCAGATCGAATGACTTGGGCACATTCAGCCTGTAGTAGGGGATGAATGGAAGGATGAGCAGAACACCGATAATGCCGATCGGCACATTCATCCAGAACAGCCACTGCCAGGTGAGATTGTCAAGCAGCCAGCCGCTGAGCGTTGGTCCGATTGCAGGAGCCAGCATGGCCGACATAGCCCAGAAGCTGACTGCGATCGGCTGCTTCTCGCGGGGGATGACCTGATAAATAATCGACATGGTAGCTGGAATGATGAGACCGCTAAAGGCCCCTTGCAAAATACGGAATGCGATGAGCGACGGGGCGCTCCATGCCAGCGCGCATAAGGCGGAGGCAATGGTGAAGCCCAGCAGGGAGACGAGATAAAGCCATTTATAGCTGAACCGTTCGCCGAAATAGCCGCTGATCGGGGCAAATGTGCCCATGGCAAGCATAAAACCTGTCAGTGTCCATTGAATGGTGTTCAGGTCGGAAGCAAAGTCAACCTGCAGAACAGGAATGGCGATGTTAATCGTACTGACACTGAGCGTAGAAATAAAACTGCCGAAGAAAATGGCAATCATAATGGGCAGGAAACGGACCTGCTTGGCTTCTTCTGTCTGCATCTGTAATCCTCCATTGCGCATGTAAAAATGCGAAGCTGATATATCTGAATTTATATATAAATAATCGTAGTTATCATACATCCGCAAAAGGTTAAAAGTCAAAGGAAATTACATGATTTTCCGGATAGCTTCCTAATAGATGTCAGATAAGATTCCATAGTACTCCGGATATCGGAGAGGATGTGAGACTTGCCATGTATGATATAATGGAAGAAATAAAAATGATTAATTGACGTCTAAGGATTGGTTGCATAATGACGAGCAAAACCAAGGTGTATCATGTCGATCCCGCAAGCCCCGACGATAAGATCATCAGAGAAGCCGCACGTACTCTCCGTCAGGGAGGAACGGTGGCATTTCCCACTGAAACGGTGTACGGGCTCGGAGCCAACGCATTGGATCAAGATGCAGTAAGCAGAATTTTTGAAGCCAAAGGAAGACCTTCGGACAATCCGCTCATTGTGCATATTTCGGACTCTGCGCAGCTTGATTCGTTTACCGCTCCCTGCGGGGAGCTGGTCCAGCTTCTGATGGACCGCTTCTGGCCGGGGCCGCTTACGATTGTTCTGCCCCTGAAGAGGGCCTCGGTATCGGAGCATGTCACGGCAGGGCTGGACACCGTTGCCGTCAGGATGCCTGCGCATCCCGTGGCACTGGCGTTGATCACGGCTGCCGGGTGTCCGGTTGCGGCGCCCAGCGCCAACAGCTCGGGCCGCCCCAGTCCAACAGAAGCGGCGCATGTTCTGGATGATCTGAACGGACGGATTGATGCCGTTATTGACGGAGGTTCGGCCGGCGTGGGACTGGAGTCGACGGTTGTTGAGGTTGAAGCAGGCGGTATTGTACGGATTCTGCGACCAGGCGGGATAACAGCTGAAGCGCTGCGCGCAGCGGGGGCGCAGGTCGAATATGATATAGCTGCCGCCCCTCATGATAATGGACAGGAACGCACCCCGGGTTCCGTTGAATTGGGAGCGCATGAACACCCGGCAGCCGGCATCGCTCCGAGATCCCCAGGAATGAAGTATGCCCATTATGCGCCCAGGGGAGTCATGCAGCTGGTTCAGGGCGGCATCGACGAAGTTGCCGCTTATATCGGCAAGCAGAGCCGGAATGCCCGGGCGGAAGGTGAACGTACGGGTGTGCTCGCGTTCCATGAGCATGCCGACCGCTTCGATGCCGATCATGTATTGGTCATCGGCAGCCTCGGCAATCTGGAGCGGGCGGCTCAGGGCTTATATGCCGCCCTGCGTTCATTTGATGATCTCGGCGTGAGCCGAATTTGGGCGGAGACCTGTCCGGAGGCCGGCATCGGGCATGCCTTGATGAACCGGCTTGCCAAAGCGGCAGCCCAGCAGATCATCCGCGTATAACGCCCTTCCCGGGCTGCCGCTTTTACAGGTCATGTTTAACTCCTTGTCCGCATATGCTGGAAAAGAATGCGGACAAGGGGGAAAAAGAATGGTCGAAGCGGGTATGCATGCCGGACAACTGCTGACGCTTTTACTTATGGCGATAGCTCTTGGGATGGACGCTTTTTCACTCGGGGTCGGTATAGGAATGAAGGGTATTCGGCTTGTTGACATTCTTAAATTAAGTGCGGTTATCGCGCTGTTTCATATAATAATGCCTCTTATGGGCATGCTTACCGGTAAATACGTCAGCTCCCTGCTCGGCGATGTGGCTTCATCCGCCGCCGGTGTGCTGCTGCTGCTCTTGGGCGGCCACATGATTTATAGCTCCCTGCGGGGTGAGTCCGTGGAATCTCTTGATCACAGCACGGTTTGGGGAATGCTGCTGTTTGCGCTCAGCGTGAGCATTGATTCATTTTCCGTAGGCATTTCACTGGGCATGTTTGCGGCGGATGTGCTGGTCACGGTGCTTCTGTTCGGCTTCTTCGGCGGAATCATGTCCACGGTTGGACTGCTCATCGGACGGCGGGTCAGTTCAAGCATGGGCGAGTACGGGGAAGCGCTGGGCGGTGTTATTTTGTTCACGTTCGGGCTGCTTGTTTTATTTTGAATAAATTGAGGAAAAGGAGTGTGAGTGCTATGAAACGGATTTTGTTCGTTTGCACCGGCAATACATGCCGTTCCCCGATGGCGGAGGCCATTCTTAAGGAGCTTGCGAGAAAGCAGGGCAGGCAGCTGGAGGTACGCTCGGCAGGTGTGTCCACGGTGGATGGACTTCCTGTTTCTTCGAATGCTGTGGGCGTGCTGCGTCAAAGGGAGGTTTCATGTACTGGCGGCTCCAAAGCGCTTGATGGCGGTTCAGTCGTTTGGGCGGATCTGATTTTGACGATGACGACAAGCCATAAACGCAATTTGCTGCAGCGCTTCCCGCAAGCCGTGGATAAAACTTACACGCTCAAGGAATTCGTCGGCTGCGACGAGAAGGTGTTGGCCGATATTTCGGAGCTGGAGGGGCTTTACACGGAATGGCAGATGAAGCAGGCGCTTGGCCAACAGATGACCAGTGCCGAGCGCGATCGCTTGCTTGAGCTTGAGAAGCGGATTCCCGATTTTGACATAGCCGATCCCTTTGGCGGGTCGATGGAGATGTATAAGCGCAGCGCCGACGAGATCGAGGATGCATTGAGGAAGCTGCTGGATAAGCTTGGCCCTTCCCAATAAGATCGTTTACAAAATATCCGCATCAGCCCCTGACGTTCGATGATTGATTTTCAACAGGCAATACGTTATGATAAAAACAACTAAGACGGTTTCTGATGTAACTGGCGACTAAAGTGGATCAAACCACGGTGGAGCATCAGATCATACGGCCGGTCGCCTGGGCAAAGAGCAGCGTGCGAAAGCATGTCATGCTCTTTTTTCGTCTTCCAGGCGATTTCAGCATGATTTCAGGTATACTAGTAACATGATTCATCGACATTTTTCGCCATCCAAGGCGGTCAAACCGGGAGGATTATATGTTATGAAAATCGCCATCGGCGCCGATCACGGCGGTTACCGCCTCAAGGAGGAGCTCGCTTCCTTCATCCGGTCGCTCGGTCATGAAATCGAAGATGTCGGCTGCGATTGCGAGCAATCCGTGGACTACCCTGATTATGCGCTTCCTGTCTGCGAAAGAGTAAAAAGCGGGAAGGCGGAACGCGGAATTCTTGTCTGCGGCACCGGAATCGGCATGTCAATTGCGGCCAATAAAACGGCCGGCATCCGGTGCGCACTTGTGCACGATACCTTCTCGGCCAAGGCAACCCGTGAGCATAATGATACGAATGTGCTGGCGATGGGAGAACGCGTCATCGGACCAGGGCTTGCCCAGGAGATCGTCCGAATCTGGCTGGAAACCCCGTTCTCAGAGGAGCAGCGTCATGTTGGCAGGATCGGCAAGGTCATGAAGCTTGAAGAAAATGCGTCTTCTCCCTCAACCGTTATTTGAATCCGTTTTTGCCATCCGGCGCAAGCTGCCGTTCCGGCGATTGTTTTCAGAGGGAAGCACCATACTTAGCAGCAAGCGGAAGATCCGAATCGAAGGAGTGTCAGGTGATGAACCGGGAACTGAAGCTGGATACGATTGCAGGTGATGTTGAAGCTGTTGTCCGTGAGCTGGCGCATGCCGCTCAGCTTCGAAGCGGACAGCTTCTGGTAATTGGCGCAAGCACAAGCGAAATCATCGGTCAGCGGATTGGCACATCAGGCACACTGGAGACAGCCAAAGCGGTTTACGAAGGCGTTGAGGCGGCCCGCCGTGACATCGGCTTTCACCCCGTCTATCAGTGCTGCGAGCATTTGAACCGGGCGCTTGTGATGGAGAGGGATATCGCAGAGCGGTATGGCCTGGAGATTGTAGGAGCCATTCCCGTGCCGAAAGCCGGCGGTTCGATGGCTTCCTACGCCTACCGGCAGCTGTCCGATCCCTGTCTGACGGAGTCGGTGCAGGCGCATGCCGGACTGGATATTGGCGATACGTTCATCGGCATGCATCTGCGGCGTGTTGCTGTTCCCGTCAGGCCGACAATCCGTTCCATTGGAGAAGCGCATCTGACAATGGCTTATACGCGTCCAAAGCTGATCGGCGGCATTCGCGCTGTATATACGGAGGAAGAGGCCGGCATTCCGGGCAGTTCAGCTGCTGAAGCCTTTACGGATACATCCCCAGGTGGCCCGGAGTCTCCGGGCGGCACATGCGACTAGAGAAGTTGATTCGGCGTTTGACCACATACCGCGTTAATTAACAACCGCCAATAAACATGTTTTGCGAATTGTTTCTGACCCATGGCTGCTCAATAAGCTGCAAAGGCCAGTCAGCGCAATGCAAGGGACTGTTATAGAAGGCGTTACATTTAAGGAGGATAAACAAAACAATGGAACATTTACGCAAACAAGACCCTGAATTGGTAAAAGCGCTCGGACTTGAACTGCAGCGTCAGCGCGACAACATTGAGCTTATCGCATCCGAGAACATTGTCTCCGAAGCTGTGCTGGAAGCCATGGGAACCGTATTGACGAACAAATACGCCGAAGGCTACCCGGGCAAACGCTACTACGGCGGCTGCGAGCATGTGGATATCGCCGAGAACATTGCCCGCGACCGTGCCAAGGAGCTTTTCGGCGCAGAGCATGTCAACGTACAGCCTCATTCCGGCGCCCAGGCGAATATGGCGGTTTATCTTGCAGCACTGAATGCGGGCGATACCGTGCTTGGCATGAATCTGGCGCATGGCGGGCATTTGACGCACGGCAGCCCGGTTAACGCATCCGGTATTTTGTATAATTTCGTCTCTTACGGCGTCAATGAGAATACATTCACCATCGATTATGAAGAAGTCCGGAAGCTTGCGTTCAAGCACCGTCCGAAGATGATCGTAGCAGGCGCCTCGGCTTACCCGCGTATCATTGACTTTGAAGCACTGGGCAAAATCGCAAATGATGTCGGTGCACTGCTGTTCGTCGATATGGCGCATATTGCCGGTCTGGTTGCAGCCGGTCTGCATCCAAGCCCGGTGCCGCACGCCCATTTCGTTACCACCACGACGCATAAAACGCTTCGCGGACCCCGCGGCGGCTTGATTATGTGCCGTCAGCCATGGGCGCAAGCGATCGATAAAGCCGTATTCCCTGGTTCCCAGGGCGGACCTTTGATGCATATTATTGCTGCCAAAGCGGTTGCTTTCGGCGAAGCGCTGGATCCATCATTCAAAGTCTACGGCAAAAACGTCGTCGATAACGCCAAGGCGCTGTCAGAATCGTTGATGGCCCAAGGCATTAATATCGTATCCGGCGGAACAGACAATCACCTGATGCTGATTGATCTGCGCAGTCTGAACATTACCGGCAAGGATGCGGAGCATGTACTGGATTCCGTGCAAATCACAGTCAACAAAAACGCCATTCCATTCGATCCGACCAGCCCGTTCATTACAAGCGGCGTGCGTATCGGTACTCCTGCGGCAACTTCACGGGGAATGGGCGTCGAAGCGATGAAGACCATTGCAGAAATTATCGCCATGACCTTGAAAAACCCGAAAGATGAAGCGGTGCTTGCCAAAGCGCGCGGCATGGTCAGCGACCTGACCTCCCAATACCCGCTTTATCCCGGTTTGAAATATTAAAAAAGCTTCATAACAAAGAAAGCGAAGAGGCTGCTGCGCAAGTCCACGAGGACAGCGCAGCAGCCTTTTTTTACAACACCGGCCTGATACAGCCCTAATGTTTACCAAAAACGGCAGAAAGACATGGTTTATTCATGCTATGATGGAACTAATCCTACGAAAAGCGGGTGATAGCTATGGGTGGTTTCCTTATCATTGTTCTCGCTGTCATTATTATCTTTTTTATCGTATCGCGATTGAACAATCAGAAATCACAGAGCAGGGGATCGCGCAGGGCGGCTTCAGCCAAGCGCAAGCCGCCGGAGGCTCTCGGCGTACCTTCAGGACATCCCGCACGACCGGCGGCAGAGCGTCTTGAAGCTGTGCTGACCGCCGATATGGAAGCCAGGGTGAAGGACCGCGTCTTGAGAAACAGGCCTTCTATGCGTGACGGCGAGTGGCAGTGGCTGTGGTTTGAATTGAAACGTTATTTCCTGATGTGCGCCATTATGCGGGGCGTACCGATGTATAGTGAGAAGGTCGATGAGGTTTGGCATGAAATGCTGATGTTTACCCGGGAGTATGAACAGTTCTGCATCCAGCTGAGCGGCGGATTTATTCATCATGCGCCGCATGGGGACGGAGCAGGGCCGGAGCAGGGCGAACGGGCTTGGTTTGATTGGATTTACGGGGAGCTGTTTGTGCAGACGCCTGTGAGCAGCCAGCTTTGGGGAACCTTCTACCGGACACCGCTTTCACCGCAGCGGATGGAAGCGCTGGAGCAGCTAAGCGTGGATGAGCTCCGCGGACATTATTTTAATGTCAAGGCTGCAGAGAAGTTTCCGGATTTAAGTGCCGCAGTTGACTATTTGATTCAAAGGGGCCAGGAGCTTGCAGCAGATGCACGGAGCGGCACCGGCAATCCATACGATAGATACGAAACGGGCCGGGGCGCCCAATGGTCTGATCCGCTCATGATGACAGGAGCGCTATCAGGTGCGTTATTCATGTCGTCCATGCTCCCGCCCGATCAGTTTGCAAACGAGATGGATGCCGCTCACAGGAAGGAACAGGGAGGCTCCGCGAGCAGCTGCGGATCAAACTCTTATGTGTGCGACAGCGACAGCTCAGGCAGCGGGGGCCACGATGGAGGCGGTTCTTCCTGCGGATCGGGCAGCGACGGCGGCGGCTCGTCCTGCGGGGGAGGCGGCTGTGGAGGCGGAGGAGACTGAGTCTATATTCCCAAAGCCTTGGAATGGCACCAAATCATGGAGGCCCTTCGACTCACCGATCAACCGGCGTCCGTCAATCCGGACTGGCCGGTTTTTTAATATTTATAGGAGAAAATAATTCAAAAGAACCGTTTCTTCTTGATTTTTACTGTGCAGTGCATAATGAAGCTACCGATGCTATAATAGACGAGGTTGTGATAGGATTGTAAAGAATGAGGATGTTCCAAGAAGGGACGCAAAGCTTTTACAGGAGGATGAAACCAATGGGCAAATTGACGATTTGTGACCACCCGCTTATCCAACATAAGCTGACGCATATTCGCGACAAAGGTACCAATACGAAGGATTTCCGCGAGCTGGTGGACGAAGTGGCAACGTTAATGGCCTATGAAATTACACGGGATGTTCCCTTGGAACCGGTGCCGGTAACAACGCCGGTCACAGAAGCGGTAGGCCAGGTGATATCCGGCCGCATGCTCGGTCTTATCCCCGTGCTTCGCGCGGGCCTTGGAATGGTGGATGGCATGCTTAAGCTGATTCCGGCGGCCAAGGTTGGTCATATTGGTCTGTACCGGCATCCGGATACACTGGAGCCGATCGAGTATTATGTGAATTTGCCCGCGGATGCAACCGAGCGGATGCTGATCGTCATTGATCCCATGCTCGCCACTGGCGGATCGGCCAATGCGGCGATCGAGACTCTGAAGCAGCGCGGCTGTCTCCAGATTAAGCTGATGTGTTTGATTGCAGCGCCTGAAGGTGTTGCAGCCGTCCAGAAAGACCATCCCGATGTGGATATTTTCATTGCCGCACTTGACGAGCGCTTGAATGAGCACGGTTACATTGTACCCGGTCTGGGAGACGCCGGCGACCGCATGTACGGTACGAAATAGCGGGGAAGTTTTGCGGCATACGCAGTTTCAATGTCACCGGAGAACACACATAACGCATTAATTTATCATAGGAGTGACAATCATTGGCTAAACTGAAGGTAATGACTATTTTTGGCACGCGTCCGGAGGCAGTAAAGATGGCTCCGCTTGTTCTGGAGCTGCAGAAACATTCGGATGAGATTGAATCGATTGTTTGTGTGACGGCGCAGCATAGGCAAATGCTGGATCAGGTGCTCGACTTTTTTGAAATCAGACCGAATTATGATCTGAACGTGATGCAGGATCGCCAGACGCTGACGGGAACGACTGTACGGGTGCTGGAAGGGCTTGAGCCTATTCTGAGGGAATCGAAGCCTGATATCGTGCTCGTCCATGGCGATACGCAAACCACTTTTCTGGCGAGCTATGCTTCGTTCATTCAGCAGATTCAGGTGGGTCATGTCGAGGCAGGCCTGCGTACGTGGAACAAAATGTCGCCTTATCCCGAGGAAATGAACCGCCAGCTCGCGGGCGTCCTGTCCGATATTCATTTTGCCCCGACCGAGCAGGCGGCCAGCAATCTTCGCCAGGAAAACAAGCCGGAGTCCGCCATTTATGTAACGGGTAATACAGCTACGGATGTTTTCGAGTATACGGTGGACAAGTCGTTCACCCATCCCATTATCGATTGGGCGGACGGAAAACGCCTGGTGCTCATGACGGCGCATCGCCGTGAAGCGCTTGGACAGCCTCACCGCAATATTTTCCAGGCGGTGAAACGGATTGCCGACGAGTTTGCAGATGTGGCTTTCGTTTATGCGGTTCATCCGAATCCGGCTGTCCGCGAGCCTGCCAATGAAATTCTGGGCGATCATCCCCGGATCAAGCTGATCGATCCGCTCGACGTATTTGAGTTTCATAATTTCTATCCTCACACCTATATGATTATGACCGACTCGGGCGGGTTGCAGGAAGAAGCGCCTTCATTCGGCGTTCCGACCTTGGTGCTGCGGGATACAACGGAGCGTCCGGAAGGAATCGAGGCCGGAACGCTGGAGCTTGTCGGTACGGACGAAGAAGTTGTATATACACGCGCCCGTGCTCTTCTCAAGGATGCCGGACTATATGAGAAAATGAGCAAAGCGGCAAATCCCTACGGCGACGGTCAAGCTTCCCAAAGGATTGTACAGGCGATTTTGCATCATTTTGGGAGAAGGAAAGAACGGCCTGTCCCGTTCACACAACGTTCATAGTTAAGTCCAAATCGCCGCATGTCGCCAAACACCACAGCATACAGTGGTACTGTATGGTTTGCAATCTTGGAAAACCTTGATATAGCAAGGCTTTCCGGGTTCGCGTTCACAAACTGTTTGAATTTATATCGATTGACAAACGTCGCTTCGCTTGGATAAAATGTATAAGGATTAACAGAGGTAAAGCCATGAATAAAAAGGGTATGGGAGACAACCCCTGGCGAGCTGCAGGGCTGGTTGGTGTAATGGGGCTTGACTTCGCAATTTGCATCTTACTGGGCTATTTTGTCGGCAAATGGATAGGTGGTTCGCAAGCTTGGATCATTGGCGGTTTGCTTGTTGGTCTGGCTGCCGGTATTCTGTCCTGCGTGTTGCTTGTCAAGGTTGTATTGGAGGACACCGATGAATGAGATCTTTAGGAAAGCAATGCGATCAGCTCTCTATCTGATGTCACTCTGCATTGTAGTATGGCTGCTTGTTCCATCTTTGAAGGCCATAGCCGCCGGAATCGTTGCAGGCTGCGCGGCAAGTTTGTTCAATGCATATCTTCTGCGAAGGCGTATTGATCTTCTCGGACAGATCGTTGTTGATCAAGGGCCAAGAAGGATGAGCATCGGCATGGCCGGAAGGCTTGCTACTGTTCTGTTTGTCGTCATGATTGCCAATAAGTTTCCTCAACATCTGAATGTAGCCGCTACATTGTCTGCATCTTTCTTTGTACAGATAGCTGTTTTTCTAATCACGGCCGTAACCTATTCAAAGCATAGCGGAAAGGGGTGAAAACAAAAGCATGCATTTATTTCCGATTATTGACGTTGGAGGCTTTCACATCGATCTTTCCACCTGGTTGTCCATCATCGTGTCCTGCCTGATTGTTTTTATTCTGGCACGGGTGGCAGTGGGTAATCTATCGGTGACCAATCCTTCAAAAATGCAAAATTTTATGGAATGGGTTATTGAATTCGTTCACAATACCATTGCAAGCACGATGCCGCTCAGCAAGGCAAAGAGTTTCATTAACTTGGGTATGACTTTGATTCTGTTCATCTTTGTATCCAATTTATTAGGGCTCCCATTCGGTATCATTACCGAGCATCATGAACCGTTTACTTTCGCGGGAACTGAAATCGTTTCCGAAGCCCAGCTGGTCGAGGATGGCGGTCACGCGCATGTTGGTTGGTGGAAATCACCGACAGCCGATCTGGCTTGTACAGCGGGACTTGCGATTATAGTGATCTTTATGGTTCACTTCCTTGGTCTGAAGCAGAATCGTAAACACTATCTGAAGCATTACATTGAACCGTATGCTATTTTCCTCCCGCTCAATATCCTGAAGGAACTAGCTAAACCGCTTACCCTCTCACTCCGTTTGTACGCTAACATTTTCGCTGGTGAGGTTCTGATTTCCACGATTTTGATGCTGGGAGTAGTCGGTATTCCACTCCTCGCCGCCTGGCAGGCATTCAGTTTGTTTGTTGGGGCGATTCAAGCCTTCCTGTTTACCATTCTTACCATGGTTTACATTTCGCAGGCGACGGTTCATGAAGAGGATCATTAACAGGCACAAATCCCGCTACTTAGGAGGCTTCGGGCTCTTCTGGCGGGAGTCATATATATTGGCACGACAAAAATAACCTACTATTAGGAGGATTTCAAAAATGGAATTTTTGGCAGCAGCATTGGCAATTGGTTTGGGAGCGTTGGGTGCAGGTATTGGTAACGGTATGATCGTCAGTAAAACAGTTGAAGGGATTTCCCGTCAGCCTGAGCTTCGCGGTACGCTTCAAACCACTATGTTCATCGGTGTTGGTATCGTCGAGGTTGTTCCAATCATTGGCGTTGTAATCGGCTTCCTTCTTTATTTCGGAGCTTAGTATCCATATAACGGGTTGGCGGGGTTGGCCAAGGCCATCCACGCCTTCGTTTTGATTGGCACAATTATTATGATTCAGGTTTATGGAAAGGAGTGTCAACTATGGAGTTTGTGTGGGAATCGACAGTATTTACCATCATAGCGTTCCTGGTGTTGTTATGGTTGCTGAGCAAATATGCCTTCGGACCCTTGATGGGCATTATGGAACAGCGCAGACAGCTGGTGCAGGATCAAATAAAAACAGCAGAAGAGAGCCGTCTGCAAGCAAGCCAGCATCTTGAAGAACAGAAGCAAGCTCTTCAGCAGGCACGCAAAGAGGCTTATGAAATTATCGAGCAATCAAAAGTAACCAGTAATAAGCAGGCGGATGACATTATGCAGTCTGCAAAAGCTGAGGCAACCCGTTTGAAAAATGAAGCGGTCAGCGATATCGAAATTGAAAAGAATAAGGCAATTGCCGCACTTCGCAGTCAAGTTGGCGGCATGTCTGTTATGATCGCATCCAAAATCATCGAGAAGCAAATCGATGAGAAATCGCAAGCAGAGCTCGTTGACCAATACCTGAAAGAGGTAGAAAGCAAATGAGCCGCGACGGCGTAGTTGCAAAACGTTATGCGAAGGCGTTGTTCCAAATTGCACAGCTGAATCAAACGATTGCTGAAAACCAGGAACAGCTTAAATTAGTAGTTGAGGTTATTGAGAAGAATGCGGAAATTCGCAAATTTCTCAGCTTTCCCAACATAGAAACATCCAAAAAAATCGCTTTGGTCAAAGGCGCTTTTTCCGATAAAATCTCAGAATCCGTTCTCAGCACACTGGAACTTCTTATTATCCGCGGCCGTCAGGGAATCATTAGCGGCGTCTACGAAGCGTATACGAAGCTTGCTGGCGAAGCGCTGGGCCAAGCCCATGCAACGGTGTATACAGCTAAGCAGTTAAGCGCGGAAGAGTTGTCCAAAGTACAAGCGAGATTCGGTGCAATTGCCGGCAAAAAAATTGTCGCGGAACAAATCTTGAAACCGGAGCTGCTCGGCGGTGTGCAGGTGCGCATCGGCGACCGTCTTTATGACGGCAGCCTGCTAGGCAAGCTTTCTCGTTTGGAACAATCATTGAAAACTCAAGCATTGTAGATAGGGGTGAGCGGAATTGAGTATCAGACCTGATGAAATCAGCACGCTGATTAAACAACAAATCGAACAATTTAAATCCGAGATTCAAGTTGTCGATGTCGGTACGGTCATCCAAGTCGGTGACGGTATTGCTCGCGTTCATGGACTCGAAAACTGTATGGCAGGAGAACTGCTCGAATTCTCCAACGGCGTTATCGGCATGGCCCTCAACCTTGAGGAAAGCAATGTCGGTGTCGTTATCATGGGACCTTACACAGGTATTCGTGAAGGTGATCAAGTGAAGAGAACCGGTCGTATTATGGAGGTTCCTGTAGGTGAGGCGCTTCTTGGACGCGTTGTTAACGCACTGGGTGAGCCAGTGGATGGCAACGGTCCTGTCAACACGACAGAGGCGCGCCCGATCGAATCGCCGGCTCCGGGCGTTATGGCCCGTAAATCGGTATTCGAGCCGATGCAGACAGGTATCAAGGCGATCGATGCGATGATTCCGATCGGCCGCGGCCAACGGGAGCTGATCATCGGTGACCGTCAAACCGGTAAAACCCAAATTGCCATCGATACGATCGTTAACCAAAAAGGCAACGGCGTTATCTGTATTTATGTGGCAATCGGACAAAAGCAATCCACTGTCCGTACGGTAGTAGAATCGCTTCGCAAGCAAGGTGCGCTTGATTACACAATCGTCGTTACCGCGAGCGCATCCGAGCCATCCCCATTGCTCTACATTGCCCCTTACACAGGCTGTACGATGGGTGAGTACTTTATGTACAGCGGCAAGCATGTACTGGTTATCTATGATGATCTGTCCAAACAGGCTGCCGCATACCGTGAGTTGTCCCTGCTGCTCCGCCGTCCTCCAGGTCGGGAAGCTTATCCGGGCGACGTTTTCTACCTGCATTCCCGTCTTCTGGAGCGTGCAGCCAAGCTGAATGATGAGCTCGGCGGCGGTTCGCTGACAGCACTGCCATTCATTGAGACGCAAGCGGGCGATATCTCCGCTTACATCCCAACCAACGTAATTTCGATTACGGATGGACAGATTTTCCTTGAGTCCGATTTGTTCTACTCCGGCCAACGTCCGGCTGTTAACGTCGGTAACTCCGTATCCCGGGTAGGTAGCTCGGCGCAAATCAAAGCGATGAAAAAGGTTGCGGGTACGCTCAAGCTTGATCTTGCCCAATACCGTGAGCTCGCTGCATTTGCCCAATTCGGGTCGGATCTTGATAAAGTAACGCAATCCCGTCTGAACCGCGGTGAGCGGACACTGGAAATTCTCAAGCAGGGCGTTAACCAGCCGCTGCCTGTTGAACGCCAGGTTGTATCTCTTTATACGGTAACCCGGGGACATGTTGACGATATTCCGGTTCAAGACATTCGTCGTTTCGAAGCTGAATTGCTGGCTTACGTGGATGCAAGCAAACCCGAGATTTTCTCGTCGATCCGCGATACCAAGGATTTAACTTCCGATAACGAGAAGGTTCTTATTGAAGCGATTAATACGTTCAAAAAAGGCTTTTCCGCATCGGCTTAATTCGGGGCAAGCATATAAGCCTGGACTTAAGCGGAATAGAGCCGGATTCACTTCGTTAAGGGAGTCCGGCAATAAGGTGGTGACAACGAATTGGCTAAGGGTATGCGCGAGATTAAGCGTCAAATCAAGAGTACGCAGAATACCAAACAAATTACGAAAGCAATGGAAATGGTTGCTGCAGCCAAGCTCAGACGGGCTCAGGAGGCGGCAGTCGCTTCAAGACCTTACACGGACAAAATCCGCGAAGTCGTCGCCAGCATCGCAAACAGCGGCGGCAATGTGAAGCATCCTATGCTGCAAACCCGTGAAGTGAAGCGGACGGCCTACCTGGTCATCACGTCGGATCGCGGACTTGCCGGCGGCTACAATGTCAACGTGCTTCGTAAAATAGCTTTGACATTGAAGGAGAAGCACTCTTCCGCCAACGAATATGCGCTTTTTGTCATCGGACGAAAAGGCCGGGATTACTTCAAACGCCGGGATATTGCAGTCGTTCAGGAGACCACAGGCTTATCGGATTCCCCCAAGTTTGCCGACATCAAATCCATTGCGAACGCGGCCGTTAAGGGCTTTGAGAGCGGTGCGTATGACGAATTGCATGTTGTCTATAATCAATTCCATAATGCCATCACCCAGATCCCTGTTGTGAAGCGTTTGCTGCCGCTGGAGCAGATTGAAGTAACTGGCGCTAAAGCCAATTACGAGTATGAACCGTCTGCCGAGGAAGTGCTTGACGTTCTGCTGCCGAAATATGCGGAAACGGTCATTTACAGTGCGATTCTTGAAAGTAAAGCAAGCGAGTTCGGAGCAAAAATGACGGCAATGGGCAGCGCGACGAAAAACGCGACCAAGATGATCGCTGGCTTAACGCTTACGTACAACCGTGCGCGTCAAGCGGCTATTACCCAGGAAATAGCGGAAATTGTCGGCGGAGCGAACGCCCAGCAATAAGAAATGTCAATTTATGTAGTAGGAGGGACATCAATGAGCAAGGGACGCGTTATCCAGGTAACGGGACCAGTTGTCGATATTGCTTTCGAAAACGGTCATTTGCCGGACATCCTAAATGCGATAAAGATTGAAACAAAAGCTCAAGACGCTGGCGGACGCGACATTAATCTGACCGTCGAAGTAGCGACTCACTTGGGCGATAATATGGTGCGCTGTGTAGCCATGTCTTCCACAGACGGTTTGGTCAGAGGAACGGAAGTTGTTGACCTTGGCAAACCGATTACTGTACCGGTTGGACCAGCTACACTAGGCCGCGTGTTTAACGTGCTAGGCGATCCGATTGATAACAATGGCGATGTTGACCGGACGCTTTCGAATCCGATTCACCGTCAGGCTCCTCCATTTGAAGAACTCTCTACCTCCCAGGAAATGCTGGAGACGGGTATCAAGGTTATCGACTTGATGGCTCCATACTCCAAGGGCGGTAAGATCGGTCTCTTCGGCGGCGCGGGCGTTGGTAAAACCGTAACAATGCAAGAGTTGATTCATAATATTGCGCAAGAGCACGGCGGTATCTCCGTTTTCGCCGGTGTAGGCGAGCGTACCCGTGAGGGTAATGACCTGTATCACGAGATGAGTGATTCCGGCGTTATCAGTAAAACAGCCATGGTATTCGGTCAAATGAATGAGCCCCCAGGCGCGCGTCTTCGCGTTGCGTTGACGGGTCTGACTATGGCTGAATATTTCCGTGACGAAGAAGGCCGTGACGTGCTTCTGTTCATCGATAATATTTTCCGCTTTACTCAAGCCGGTTCAGAGGTTTCCGCTTTGCTGGGCCGTATGCCATCAGCGGTTGGTTACCAGCCAACGCTGGCGACAGAAATGGGTCAGCTGCAGGAGCGTATCACTTCGACCAAAAAAGGATCCGTTACATCGATTCAGGCGATCTATGTTCCTGCCGATGACTATACCGATCCGGCGCCGGCAACAGCGTTTGCCCACTTGGATGCAACGACTAACCTGGAGCGTAATATCGCGGCAATGGGTATTTTCCCGGCCGTTGATCCACTTGCTTCCTCCTCCCGGATTCTGACACCGGAAATTCTGGGCGAAGAGCATTATCAAGTGGCGCAGGGCGTTAAGAAATTGCTCCAACGCTACAAAGAGCTTCAGGATATTATCGCGATCCTGGGTATGGATGAATTATCCGAGGAAGATAAAAGTATCGTTTTGCGTGCTCGCCGTATCCAACTGTTCCTCTCGCAGCCTCTCCACGTTGCTGAAGCGTTCAATGGCATACCTGGTGTTTACGTATCGGTTAAAGACACCGTACGCAGCTTCAAAGAAATTCTTGATGGCAAACATGACGATCTTCCGGAACCGGCGTTCCACAATGTCGGGTCGATTGAAGAAGCAGTCGAGAAGGCGAAAAAGCTCGCACAAGGGCTGTAATAAGCCGCTTATGGAGGTATCGGGATGAGCACCTTTTTATTAGAAATCGTCACGCCTGAGCGGAAGGTTTACGCTGAGGATGTCAATATGGTGATCGTCAAAGGGCAGGAAGGCGAGCTGGGGATTCTACCGAATCATATCCCGCTTGTCACGCCGCTCAGGATCGCTCCGATTGTGATTAAGAAAGACAGATCCGAAGAAGTCATTGCCGTGAACGGCGGGTTTCTTGAGGTTCGCAAGGACAAGGTTGTCATACTGGCTGAAAGCGCGGAGCTGCCTGGCGATATCGATATCGATCGCGCACAGGAAGCAAAGCGGCGGGCTGAGGAACGTTTGGATAGCAAACGTGACGAATATGACCACCGGCGTGCAGAGCTTGCTCTGCAGCGGGCGATCAACCGTCTGGAAGTCAAGAATCGGATTAATCGATAACAAGATGGAACGCCACACTTTTGTGTGGCTTTTTTTTTGCCTTTTAGCATTTAATCGTTTCATTCCAAGGACAAGGGAAGAATAGGCGCGGCCGCAACGGAATGGCTGGAGGTTCCTGCTGTAAATTTAGAGGCACTGCACCTGCTGTATGATTCGTGCCTTTGAATACGGCAGTACGCCGTTAATAAAAATTGACGATATACGATATGCCGTCTATACTGAATCGAGAATAGTTCTCATTGGTCTTGAGTAGGACTGAACTTTAGCATAGCAGTGCTTTTTTTGAAAGAATCCAAAGGAAGAATCATGTTAGCGCCGCCGTGGGACGGAGCCATGCTGTTCTTCTTTTCAGTACATATGGCGGAAGGACGGACTGGCTATGAAGAAAGCATCAGCGTTTGAGATTGTGGCGGCGCGCTGCTGGAATTTGTTGAATGAGGGTCGGCCGTTTACGCCGATTTTTGTTATAGGAGCTTATCTGCTTTATCATGTGCGGGATTTGTCGGAGCCCTCCTTCTGGATTGCGTTCGCGCTTGGATTATTGGTTGGGCTGCCGGTGTTCGGGCTTTATTTTGTCTATGACTTTCCTTTGTTTTTGCGGAATTATTTGTGGCTGCCGATTGTGGCGGCTTTAGTGTTGTGGCGGGATGTGCCGCTTGATTTGGGCTTGTATGGCACTGCGCTGGGATTGTTCTTCTTCTTTACGGTATATTTTTGGGGGACCTTCTATTATCATCTGCGAATCGGCACGTCGTGGTGGAATTTTAGACGCTTCTGGAAGCTTGTCCTGAAAAACAGCGATTCCACCAGCGGCAATGCCCAGGAGCAGATGCCCAAATTCCTGCTGCTGCTGTTTATCGTGGATATGACGGCGCAGGGCTGGCAGTTCGACGGAGAGCAGACGAGGCTCTTATACAGTTGGACATCTTATGCCTGTTTTGTGATCGGCCTGATGGTATATACGTGGGTACTGCACCGTTATCTGTTCGACTGGAAACCGCGGGAGATTGCCACACGGACCTCGAATGTGACAGTGCCGAAGAAAGGAATCAGCGATAAAGTGTTTGTGCTGGTTATTGACGGGATGCGCAAGGACCGCTTCGAGGAGGCGGACGCGCCTTTTCTCAAGAAATGGCGGGCAGAAGGTACCGAATATACACAGATGGAGACGGTGTATCCGGCAAGAACGGTCGTCTGCTTCTCTTCCATGTTTACGGGAACCTACCCGAGGGAGCACGGCATCACCTCCAACATGGTGTGGAGTCTTGGGATCAAGACGGAATCGATATTTGACAGTTTGCGAAAGGTTGGCAAACGGGGAAGGCTGCTTGGCATCGCGCATCTGATTGATTCGATGGGCGATGATGTGGAAAGTGTAACAGCTGTTATGCATAACGATAAAGCGGACCGCAATATTATGGAGAGGGCCAAGCTGATCATGACGGAGCAGAATCCGGATCTGCTGGTGGTGCAGTTTATTGCGACCGATCAGACGGGACACAGTATGGGGGCGCTGTATGATGAATACCGCGTCAAAATCGAGGAGGCCGACCGCCTGATTGCCGAGTTCGCCGGATGGCTTAAAAGTGAAGGCCATGCTGACAACGCAACATTTATTGTCTGCGCCGATCATGGACAAGCAGACGGCATCGGCGGCCACGGCCATCTGGACGAAGGAGAACGTTACGTGCCGTTCTTCATCCATGGGCCTGCTGTGAACAGGGGCGTTAAGGTTGAGGACAAGCATTCACTGATATCAGTTGCCCCGACGCTGAGTTATCTCCTTGGAGCGCCGTTTCCGGACCACAGCCGGGGGCCCGTTCTGATGGAAGCGATCAAAGCCAGAGCAGCAGCGGGAATACCGGGAAGCAGAGGAGCAGAATCCAAGAAGGCAGCGGCGGCTGCCAAGAGTGAAGCGGCAAAACAAGGTGGTTTGTCTGCAGCCAATAGGGAACCGGCGTCTGGTGGGGATAAACAGTCTGCCGCCAGGAGGGCACCGGGAACCAAGGATGAAGCTGTCAGTGATGTGGTTGCTGGACCTGCAGCCAGGATCGGGGCAGCGAAGTCAGGGGAATTATCGGTTGTACCCAGGAATACAGCAGCTCTGCCGGAGAGGACAAGCAAGCCTGTCCGGAAGAAATAAGCTGTTAGGTTAAGGGAAGTTGTGCGTGGCTTAGCTGGATGCTTGGGAAGTTTCTGCGTTGCGCATGCTGAAATGAGAGTCCTATCTTCTTAAGGGATGCTGAACAGGAAAGAATGACGGGAAAGAAGTTGGACATACGATGGTTGTGCGGAAGCTGATTGTTTTTTTGCCCGCTTATAATGAAGAATTGAATATTGGCCATGTGATTGCCCGTATTCCCCGGGAAATCAAGACGGGCTGGCAGGTTGAAGTGGCCGTAATTGATGACGGGTCCACAGATGGTACAGCTGCTGCAGCACGGGGGGCAGGAGCCGATCATGTGGTGTCATTTGGAAAAAATCGGGGGCTCGGCGCTGCAGTTCGTGAGGGACTGGCTGTTTGTGTGCGGCTTGGCGCAGATATCGGACTGATGATTGATGCGGATAATGAGTATCCTGCGGAACAAATACCGGAGGTCATCCAGCCGATTTGGGAAGGACGGGCCGACTATACGATGGGCTCGCGTTTCAAAGGTGAAATACAGGGCATGAAGCTGATGCGGCGGCTCGGCAATATAGGCTTCACCCTCCTGCAAGCGCTCATTCTGCGGCGGATGATCTGGGACGGCCAGTCCGGCATGCGGGGGTTTTCCAGAGAGGCGATGGAGCATGCCGAAATTATCCATGACTATAATTATGCGCAGGTGCTTACTCTTAATCTGGTCAGGCAGGGCTTTCGGATGGAGGAAGTGCCTATCCGCTATCAGGTTCGTCTTCATGGTGAATCCTTTATCAAATTCCGCCGTTATGTGACGGCAGTGCTTCCGGCGGTCTGGAGAGAGCTGCGCCGCCCGGTGAAGAAGCATCATCGCGCGGTAAAGGATAACAGCAAGCGGGTTCTGGCAAACCCCGGACAGCGTACGGGAGATTAAGGCCAACGCGACTTCCGGTGAAACAAGGGGGATTGACTGTTTGAGAGCAAGAGAGCGAAGGAAGCGGCTGTGGTCCATGCTGTTCCCGGCCGTGGCCGGTGTTCTGGTATTGATATGGACGTTGTACGGCTTCATGCATATCAGTCCGTTCGCCGCCACCTGGGATGAGGTGGATTTTGCGCTTGCCCTGACGCGCTTTGATCTGCTCACCATGCAGCCCCATTTTCCCGGGTATCCTTATTTTGTATTGGGGGCCATGGGACTTAGCCGCTTTATGCCGGAGCCCATTCAGGCCTATGGTGCGTGGAACCTGCTTCTGACAGCCTCCTCGTGTGTGCCTTTGTGGCTGTTGACGCGGCGGATTTTATCATGCTTCTGGTCAGCAATTGTTGGCTGCCTGGTGCTGACTTCTCCCTGCCTGTGGCTCCAAACCGTTCGGCCTATGTCGGAGGCGGCGGGGATTGTCTTGTTATGGTGGTTCCTGTGGTGCTGGTGGCGGGCGATGGAGCATCCGGGCTGGCGGCGGTCCATCATTGCCTTGTTTGGGTTTGGGCTATTGATGGGCGTCCGACTGTCGTTTGCGCCATTTGGCCTGGCTGTTGTATGGCTGCTCGTCAACCATTGTGCCATCTGGCGCAAAGAGGGCAAGCGCTTGCTGCCGAGGCTGCTGCTTTTTGGGCTTGCGGCTGCGCTCTTCCAGCTGCTGTGGGTGGCCGGTCTGGCTATGAGCGAGGGCGGGCTGGCCGGTTTTGTGAAGCTGGCGGCGGCTTTTACCGCCGGTCACTTCAGTGAGTGGGGAGGCGGGGTTGCGGCCACCGGCGAATATTCGTTTGCCGGACGGCTGCTGCATTTCGCCGGCGGCAATCTGCTCTGGACCGGCATGTTTGCCCGGTCCAATTCATTGCTGGCGGCTGCGGCTGCGCTGCTGCTGGCGGCCGTGCTCTGCGCGGGCAGCAGGCCGCCTGCGCAGCGCGCTGGCGACGGACCGCGCCGCGAAGCTCTGGCCCGGGCGGCGGCATGGCTCCGCCGCCCGCCGCTGCCGGCGGCCCTGGCTGTGCTGGCACTCGCCTACGCCGCGTGGGCACTGCTGGCGCAGAACATCGACAAGCCGCGGCACATCACACCGTTAATCGGTGTGATGTGGCTGCTGCTGCTTGCTCTGTTCCGCGCGGCGGCGCCGAAACCTGCGCCCGCCCCAGGACGGCCGGCAGCTCCGCGAGCTGAGCCGCCGGCAGAAACCCGCCAATCGGGCGGGCGGGTCATGGACACCCCCGCATGCCCGCCGCAGCCCGGCAGCGCGGGTCTTCCCCAGCCCGGCGGCTTCGCAGACCGGGCGCCTGTAAGCTTCTCGCCCCGGACTGTCCCGGACTCCGGGGCACGGAAACAGGCCGCCTCCTCCGCGCTAGCGGCGCAGATAGGACATGCGCTGCGGGCGGCGGGCGGTGTCCTCGCCGCAAGCATCATCGTACTGCAGACCGTGCAGGGCAGTACGCTGCTCAAGCGGCAGTCGGAAGAACAGCCGGCTGTTTATCAGCTGGCAGCCGCCCTTGATGGCATGCAAAGCCATCCAGGTACAAAGAACCGGGCTGTCGTGTATACGTGGGAGGAATCAAGGGTGCTGGATTATTTGCATACCGGGGTGAGCCACCGGCAAATCCTGACCTATTCGTATTTCCTGGCCGATGTGAAGGCGAATCCGGAGGCGGAGATTTTGTTGACGGACCATGTATTAAGCGGGTTTGAAGCCCAGGCGGGCCCCTTGCGCGATAAGGTCAGACTCGCAGCCTCTTTTCATAGCGAGGCTTTGTTTGATCCGGTTTATCATGATATCCAATTATATGAATGGATACGTTGACGCCAACCCGTACGCGCTGAAAATGCAGCGGGTCTCGGACGATTTTTCATATTGACACTATTATTGAAAATGATTATCATTGTCTACGTGATTAAAGCATTACGATTTCACAACAGAAGGTGAGAATATGCGCACAATCTCATTTACTATAACCGCAATGCTTGCTGTTGTGATTATATTCGCTCTGACGCCAGCCAGCGTCCGGGCTTATTCGTATGGCGATGCCAACACTGAAGATGTTGCGGAAACCTTCAAGCTGGTGGTGGCCGATCTTACCGTATCGCCGGTCGACTGGAAAGGCGTAGAGGATGCGCATAAGGCGCGCCGATCCGAAATTGCCTCCCATTTTGGCGAAGAGGTCGTCGCTGAATTGGACGCAGACATTGCCTCACGCGACGCGGAACTGCTCACAGCCAACTACAAGGCGCTGCTCGTCATGAATCTGGACCGGCGGTTCGAGAGTGTCATCCAGTCCATAGATGAATATACACAGGCTAAGCTGCTGCTGGCCAAAGCCAAGGCAACCTTCGAGGTGCTCAAGCCTTATGCGGAAGCAAAGCTCACCAAGGAGCAGACGGACGGCATAACGGATGATTTCCAGAAAGCGCTGGATGCCATCGGCAATCCCGGTCTGTTCGGCGTAGGCCAGCTAGAAGCCGATCCCGAGGCTCTCAAAACGACGGTCAACCGGATTTACGATATATTGGTCCCTTTATTTCCCTACAGCGGGAAGCCCGGGACCGGTCAGCCGACAGAAGGCGACGCTGGTAATGCCGCAGCATCGCCGGGTGAGGGTTCAGCAGGCGGGGAGACCATACAAGGCAACAAAGAGCATGCTCCCATGGAACGCACGGAGAAGACCAACGCGGGCGTTACGATTGGTGTAATAGGCGGGGTCGCGGTCGTCGGTATTTGCGTGGTGTGGTGGGCCCGGCGCAAAGGTATTTTCTAAAGGAGTGGAGACACCATGAATGTGCAGGCATTTCTCATCACATTTCGTGAAGCCTTCGAAGCGATTCTCATCGTGGGCATTATTGTATCGTATCTAAAGCGCATAGGCCAATCGAAATGGAGCAGGTGGGTTTGGCTTGGCGCAGGGTGTGCGGTTCTCGCCAGTCTTGGCGTAGCGCTGGTTTTTCAAACCGTGCTCGACGGCTATTCCACCATGGGCAGCCAGGACTACATGCGTATCGGCATTCTGCTTGTTTCCTCTATGCTTCTTACCCATATGATTATGTTCATGAGCAAGCAGAGCCGTGATATGCGGGGCAAGCTGCAGAATAAAGTCGCCCTTATTTTGACGACCGGCGGCGCCATTAATATGGTCGTCCATTCTTTTCTCGTAACCTTGAGGGAAGGGGTGGAAACGGTATTCTTCTTCGCTGCTATCTCGCAGGGCGATCTCTCGCAGGCGCTGCAGAGCTGGGGCGCTGTTCTGGGCCTGATTTGCGCAGCCGCGCTCGGATTTCTTGTCTTCAACGGGAGCAAGAAGATCCAGCTCGCCACCTTTTTTAAAGCGACCAGCCTGTTTCTGATTCTTATTGCAGCGGGGCTGTTTGTACAGGCGATCGGGGTTATGCAGGATCTGAAGCTGATGGGTACGGTGTATCATACATCCGGCGGCGAGATCGGGGAAGTCTACGATATTACATGGATCATGCCCGAGCACCCCATCGATGAGGCGAATTACATACGGGATACGGGCCGGCACCCGCTCGTTAACGGACAGGTCGGTGTATTCTTCAAGGCTTTCCTCGGCTATTCGGAGGCGCCCTCTGTAGAAGAATTTGTCGCCTATTGGATGTACTTCCTGCTGGTTTTTGTGCTTATTGTCCGCCAGAGGAAAGTGGAATCGCCGCAAGGCGTCTCCGGTCAAACCGTTCTCACTGCGAGAGCCGCCCTGCAGGATGAAAAATAGAAATTTGCTTTAATATCAAGGCTCTCACCCGTCTTTGGAGTCGGTGGGGAGCTTTTTTGCGTTGTCTTGGGATAGACAATCCTCTGAATAGATTTGTCCAATATAAGCCATTCTAGTAAGAAGAAAGGAATTTGTCGAATTGCGTTCACTATGCTGCAAGGTTCCAATCATGATCGTATTGCAGCTTTAAATATTAATTTCCTGATCCCATACAACATGAAGCGGCAACGAAAGAAGGTGGAAATATGAAAGGCCCGTTCTTAAGCAGTCACAGCGGAAAATCCGGAGGCGACAAGAAGCAGCAAATTCGTGATCGGGCTGTAGAGCCTCATATGAAAGCCTTTGAAGATATGAAAATCGATCCTGACCTGAAGGCGACATTAAAGCTTATTGAGGAGGAGATGGGCGGAAGCAACGATGTCATTGTGAAGGAAATAACCCTGATAGGGGAGATTCCTTTTCAGGCTGCGGTTCTATACATACAAGGGCTTGTGGATGATAACCGGCTCAATGAGCATGTGCTTGAGCCGGTTCAGCGCGCCCGATTGACGGCTCCTGCGGTTAACGCGGACGAAACACTCAACCAAATTAACAAGAGTCTGCTGCAGGTAGGCGATGTGGAGGCAGTAGATAACTGGGCGAAGGTCTTTCAGTCACTGTTTGTCGGCAATACCATCTTGTTCGTCGATGGACTGAATAAGGCTATATCTGCGGGTACGATTGGGGGACCGAAGCGTGATGTAACGGAACCGCAGACCAATATGGTTATTCGCGGACCGCGGGAGGGGTTTACCGAGTCCATCCGTACAAACAGCGCACTGCTGCGCCGCAAAATACGCAGTCCCAAGCTTTGGCTTGATCAGCGGACCATCGGCAGTGTCACACAAACGCCGGTCGGAATCATGTATGTGAAAGGTATTGCGGATGATTCCTTGATTGAGGAATTGTCTATCCGGCTGGATGCCATATCCATTGACGGCGTCCTGGAGAGCGGTTATATCGAAGAACTGATCTCGGATCAGAAGATTACCCCATTTCCGACGATTTTTTATAATGAGCGGCCTGACGTTATAGCGGCAGGGCTGCTGGAGGGACGTATTGCCATTCTGGTCGACGGCACCCCCTTCGTCCTGATGGCTCCGGCAACCTTCAATGTCTTCTTTCAGGCTGCGGAGGATTATTATCAGCGCTATGATATTTCCACCTTTTTGCGTATGCTCCGTTTTCTCTCGTTTGCGATGGCCTTGATGCTACCTTCTGTTTATGTCGCTATCGTTGGTTATCATCAGGAAATGATTCCGACACCGCTCTTGCTGAAGCTTGCCGCACAGCGGGAGGGCGTGCCGTTCCCTGCCTACGTGGAAGCCTTCATGATGGAGATTATATTTGAGGTGCTGCGGGAAGCGGTTGTACGGATGCCCATCGCCGTAGGCAATACGATTTCCATTGTAGGAGGTCTCGTTATCGGGCAATCGGTCGTGGAAGCGGGCTTCTTCTCTCCAGCTGTTGTGATCATTGTTTCCTTGACGGCCATTACGAGCTTTGTCTCTCCTGCCTATAACCTGGCCATCGCCGCCCGGCTGCTGCGTTTTGGTTTGCTGATTGCCGCAGCTTCACTGGGCTTTTATGGTATTGCGCTAATTGTCCTTGCTCTGCTGCTGCATCTGACAAGTTTACGTACGCTGGGTGTTCCCTATTTAAAGCCTTTTGCTCCTTTGTTCTGGAAGGACATGAAGGATAGCATCATTCGGGTTCCCTTCTGGATGATGAAGCAGCGTCCGCAAGGAGCTGCACCTAAAAATAAAGTCAGGGAATCGACTGACATCAACAAATCCAAAGGTGGAGATTCGTGATGAATGCATCCGCAGCCTACGGCTTGTTCCGCGTGCAAAGAGTCCGAATCATGGCCGTTGTTCTCTGTTTGCTGCTGCTGACGCCGCTAATTTCAGGCTGCTGGGATGTTCGCTATCTGGATCGGATCGGGGTTGTGTTCGCGATTGGCGTAGATGATGATCCGACGGGCAAGCACAAGCTTTTACTGAGCGTACAGGTAGTTCTGCCGCAGAACGTTAGCGGCGGCAGCAGCAGGGGCTCATCAGCACAAGGGCCTGCGGTGATTACGTTCAGGGAGAGCGCCGACACCATGTTTGAGGGCCTGCGCCATATGGGGACGATGACTTCGAGAAGACTTTATTTTTCACACACTCAATTGTTTGTCATAGGGGATGCAATAGCACGACAGGGATTCTGGCCGCTGCTTGATTTTGTCGACCGCAATCCGGAAGTCAGAACCAATATTCAGATGCTGGTTGCCAGAGGTACGCGTGCAGAGCAGCTGTTGAAAACAACGACGCTTATGGAGCCCATACCTGTCCAGCAAATTCACAGCATGGTGGAGACCACCCAGAAATCCTGGCCCCAATCATATAAAGTAACCGCACAGGAATTGATCAGGGATGCGGTAGATGACATGAAGCAATCGACGATGCCTTCAATCCTGTTAGTAGGAAACAAGAGCAGCGGCAACGACAGCAAGAATGTGGAGAAAATCAAACCGGATGTAATTCCCAAGCTGTCCACAATGGCCATCTTTCGCAGCGGTGAACTCATCGGATATTTAAATCAGCAGCAATCGCTGGGGTTGGGATGGATCATGAATAAAGTAAACGATACGATTGTTAAGGTGCCATGCTTTGACAATGATAAGTCGCAGGGGGAAGTAACGATTGAAATTCAATCCGCTGTAACGAAGCTCAGTGTACGCCGTTCCAAGAAATCCGCCTATCCGGAAATCATGATCTCCGTGAAAACCAAGGGAATCATCTCTGAAATAACATGCAGGGACCTGAATGTGATTGACGAGACGACCTTTGAGCTCTTTCAAGCTAAAGGCGAGAAGAAGATTACCGCTGAGATCGAAGCGGCCATCAAGCAAATTCAAGGAGTTTTCCATACGGATACCTTCGGTTGGTCAACCGTGATTTATAAGGGAATGCCGCAGACATGGAAGAAGCTTAAGCCCAGGTGGGATGATGAATTTGTGCATATTCCTCATCAACTGAAAGTAGATGTCAAGATCGGCGGCACGGGTCTCCGGGGCAAATCGATTGTGAAATGAAGGAGGGATCTGACAGATGATTGTTTGCGGTGTTGTAGTGGTTATGGGAATCATTATTGGCATCCGGATATGGACCCAATTGATTCAAGAGAAAACAAGAGAAGCCGTCTGGGCCATCGCGGTTTTGACGCTCGGGGTCGCTTATTCCTGTGTGGTTATCCTTAAAATCCCTATGCCCAATCCGGTCGATGTTATCGACAGAATGACGGAGCCTGTCTATAGAGTAGTCCTCGAAGCTATGGGGATAACCCCTTTATGAGCGGCAGGAACGAAATTAATAATGGGCTGCTGTCGGGCAGCCAATTGGGAAAATTGCATGTACTCTTCGCGCTTGGCACCGCTGTTCTTATTCTGCCAACGCTTGTCGTCCTGGTGGCGAAGGAGGATTCCTGGATAACCTTGACGTTGGCATGGCCGTTGAATTATGTATTTCTGTTTGCGCCCCTGGCATTAAATAAGCGGTTCCCCAATTTTTCTGTGGTGACCTATTCGCAGAAAATTTTGGGGCGATGGGGCGGAACTCTTTACATGTTGATTTATATCGGATTTTTCATTCTCTTGAGCGCCTTTACACTCCGGAACATGGGTGATTTCATCGGCACAGCGATTCTTCCTGAAACGCCGCGCTGGTTTACCCATATTACGTTTATGATTGTTATCGCTTATGGGGTACTGCTCGGAGCGGAAGTGATCGGGCGGACAGGCGAGCTGCTGTTTATGTGGATTTTCATTGTGACGGGAATCGTTTTCCTGCTGCTGTTCAATAAAATGGATTACAACAATATGTTTCCGATTCTGGCCAATGGCTGGGGTCAGCCGCTGGGAGGGCTTTACCCCATTGTCGGGTTTCCCCTTGGCGAATATACTTTCATGATGATGCTGCTGCAGCTCGTCCGGCCGGAGGACCGTCCCAAGCTTCGCCGTAAATTATGGTCATACGCTGTGGTTATCGGGGTATCCGCATTAGCGATGACGTTTTTGCTGTTGACGGTTCTAGGAGTTGAATTGGCAACGCGAAGCCCCTATGCAGTTTACGATATGGCCAAGGAAATCGATCTTGGCGACGTGGTGGAGCGCGTCGAAATTACGATTGCCGTCATCTGGATAAGCACGGTGTTTACGAAATTTGTACTTTGCTTTTATGTCGCCAATCTCGCTGCTGCAGAACTGCTGCGGTTCTCAACCTACCGGTCGCTCACTGTGCCGCTTGCGTTTATCGTGGTTCCGTTATCCCTGGTGGTTTACCGGAACTCTGCTCAAATTACCCAGTTTGCTTTTGATTCATGGCCGGTCCTCAGCGTTTTCCAAGGACTGGTTATGCCGCTGGCACTGCTTGCCATTGCGGCTATGAGGGGCCTGAGGGATGACTCATATCCCGCTATCAATGTAATACCGGGGGCTGGGGGGAACGCCGGTGGAGGGCAGCCTGATGCTCAAGCGGGCAGCAAAGCGGACGGGCAGGCGGGCGGTACCGAATCGCAGGAAGCCGAAAAAGGGGATTCGGAGCCTGCCTACAACCGGACCCAAAGCAGTCTTGTTTTGACACAGGATGGCAAAGATATCAGCGGGAATATGGAGAATTCCGGGGAAGAAAAGCAGCAGTGACGATACGGGGCGGTAGAGATAAAGGAAACGCATTCAACTCCGACATAGACGGGGATGGGAGCATTTGTTATAATTGTGATGGAAATTTGACCAAGCGGTGCGGTCCTTCCCACCTGCAAACGGTTGTTCTATGGAGGCGATGGTGTGGAGAAGTACATCAATAATTATGTGATTGTAGCCATCTTCATTCTGCTTGGAATCCTTCTTCCGGTGGTGGCTTTGAGTGCCGGCCGGCTGCTGCGTCCCCATAAGCCGACAGATGAGAAAAAGACGACGTACGAAAGTGGAAATGAGCCTGTAGGGGAAGGGCAAGTGCGGTTTAATGTACGCTACTACCTGTTTGCTCTGATGTTTGTCATCTTTGATGTGGAAACCGTTTTCTTATACCCCTGGGCCGTTGCATATAAGCAGCTCGGCCTTTTTGTGCTTGTTGAAATGGCGATATTTGTGGGACTTTTGCTGATCGGCCTTATCTATGCCTGGAAGAAGAAGGTGCTCAAATGGAATTCAATTTAGAGTCGATCTCCCCTGAAGAGCGGAAAGAGCTGGAGCGCAATGTATTTATGGGCACGCTTGAGGAGCTGAAGGCATGGGCCCGCAGCAATTCGCTGTGGCCGCTTACCTTCGGACTTGCCTGCTGCGCAATCGAAATGATGGGTACCGGGGCTTCGCACTATGATCTGGACCGGTTCGGAGTTATGTTCCGCACGTCGCCGCGGCAGTCGGATGTCATGATCGTAGCCGGTACGGTTACGAAGAAGATGGGGCCGCTGCTGCGAAGGCTGTATGACCAGATGCCTGAGCCCAAGTGGGTGATTGCCATGGGCTCCTGCGCGACTGCAGGCGGACCTTATGTGAAGTCGTATGCGGTGATTAAAGGCGTTGACCAGATTGTTCCGGTGGATGTTTATATTCCCGGTTGTCCCCCTAACCCGGCGGCGCTGATCTATGGGATCAATAAGCTGCAGGAGAAGATCCGCTATGAGGCGAAGACCGGGAAGCGGGTGACCAGCCGATGAGCGACGAGAAGGACAAAGAGCCTGGACAGCAGGCTGATCAGGAGAAAAAGGAGCCTGTGGAAAGCGGCGGGCAGCCGGAACAAGGCGCGGCTGCCGCTCCGGATCGTCCTGCGGAGGAGCGGAGCGATCCAGCTGCGGCGCAGAAAGGCGATGCCGCTGCTGTGCGCCAAGCTTCAGCAGACGAGGCTGCGGAGGGCGCGGCGCAAGAGAATATCGCGCCGACTGCGGATGAGTCCGCCTCTCCTGCAGGTTCGGCGGGCGAAGGTAAACCGCCAGCGCCGGCGGCAGCCGATCCGGAGCGCGAAGCCAAGCTGAAGGCGGCAGCGGAGGCCCGCGCCGCGCGTGCCGCGGCCAAAGCGGCGGCTGCCGGTGCAGCGGGTGAACCGCCCGCGTCCGCTCCGGCGGCAGGGACCGATCCGGAGCGGGAGGCCAAGCTGAAAGCAGCGGCAGAGGCCAGGGAGGCCCGCGCTGCAGCCAAAGCCAAGGCAGAGAGCGAAGCCGCGCCCGAGGAGCCCAAAGCTCCTTCGCACAGACAGCCCCAGCTCGATGAGGCAGTCGGCCTCGTCCGGGCGCTTGTGGCGGAAGATGCGGTTGATGAAGCCTTGATCAACGAAATGAATGACCATATGCCGACGATCGTCGTGAAGGGAGATCGTCTGCTTGACGTCGCCAGAGTATTCAAGACGCATCCAACGCTGGACTGCAGCTATCTTCGCAATGTCTCCGGCATCGACTACGAGACGCATCTTGAAGTTGTTTATCATCTGGTTTCACTGGCGACCAGGCATGAATATGCGCTTAAAGTCAAAACGGACCGGGAGGCGCCGCAGATCCCTTCGGTTGTATCTCTGTGGGCCACTGCAAACTGGAACGAGCGGGAAATATTCGATCTGCTTGGCATCGGTTTTACCGGCCATCCCGATCTGCGGCGCATTATGATGCCTGATGACTGGGTGGGTCACCCCCTGCGCAAAGATTATGAACCGCTTGATCCGGAGGTGTAATCAGCTGTGATCCGTACTGAAGAACTGCTGCTTAACGTCGGGCCGCAGCACCCGAGCACCCATGGTGTGTTCCGTATTATCGTGAAGCTGGACGGCGAAGTGATCACCGAAGCGATTCCTGTCATGGGCTATTTGCACCGGGGCACCGAGAAGCTTGCGGAGAACCTGACCTATACCCAGATCATTCCCTATACCGACCGGATGGACTATGTATCGGCCATGACAAATAATTATGTGCTCTGCCATGCGGTTGAGACGATGATGGGGCTCGAAATTCCTGAACGCGCCGAATTTATGAGGCTCATTGTTATGGAGCTTCAGCGGGTCGCAAGCCATCTTGTCTGGTGGGGCACCTATCTGCTGGATATCGGGGCGATGAGCCCGTTCCTGTATGCATTCCGCGACCGCGAAATGATCATTGATTTCTTCAATGAGCTGTGCGGCGCACGGCTGACCTACAATTATATGCGCGTGGGCGGAGTCAAGTGGGATGCGCCGGAGGGCTGGCTCGACAAAGTGCGGGATTTTGTCCCGTACATGGAGAAGAAGCTGAAGGAATATGACAGTCTCGTCAGCGGCAACGAGATCTTTTTGGCCCGGATCAAAGGGGTCGGACAATACGACGCCCGGACCGCAATCGATTATGGATTGTCCGGCGCTAACCTGCGGTGCACGGGCGTAGACTGGGATTTGCGCAAGGCGAAGCCATACAGCTTGTACAGCCGGTTCGAATTCGATGTGCCGCTGGGCTCCAAAGGAGACTGCTATGACCGCTATCTTATCCGGCTGGAGGAGATCCGCCAGAGCCTGCGTATTCTGAAGCAGGCGCTGGAGCAGATGCCTTCGGGCGGCGAAGTCATGGGCAAAGTGCCCCGTGTGATCCGGCCTCCGGCAGGCGAGGCTTATGTCAGCATCGAATCGCCCCGCGGAGAGATCGGCTGTCATATCGTCTCCAAAGGGAAGGCGGAGCCGTACCGGCTCAAATTCCGCCGTCCGTCCTTCGTGAACCTGCAAATTCTGCCCAAGCTGCTGGTTGGCGAAACGATGACCAACCTCATTACGATTCTGGGCGGCATCGATATCGTCGTCGGGGAGGTAGATGCTTAATGGGAGCCTGGCTGGATGAAACTCTGACATGGGGCAATGCCCTTATTTTCTTCCTATGGGGCGTTGTGCTGCTTGCGGTTGTGCTTGGTTTTGTAACCTATGCGATCTTTTTCGAGCGGAAGGTGATCGGCTGGATGCAGCTGCGGATCGGGCCGAACCGTGTAGGGCCATTCGGGCTGCTGCAGACGGTGGCGGATATTACGAAGCTGCTGATCAAAGAAGATACAATACCGCGCAAGGCCGACCGGATGCTGTTTATTCTCGCGCCTGCGCTGGCCTATGTTCCGGCCTTTGCGGTGCTGGCGGTCATCCCCTACACGCAGAAGCTGTATTTTGCCGATATTAATGTCGGCTTGCTGTATTATGTGGCGTTGTCCGGCATATCCACGATCGCGATTGTGCTCGGCGGGTGGTCGTCGAACAATAAATATGCGCTGCTTGGAGGAATGCGCTCTGCTGCGCAGATGATCAGCTACGAGGTGCCTCTGGTCATATCGGTAGTGGGTGTCATTATGGTATCGGGCAGTCTGAATCTTCGCTCCATTGCGGAGCAGCAGGGCGACTGGTTTTGGCAGTGGAATTTCCTGCCCCAGATCATCGGATTTGTCGTGTTCGTGATTGCAGCGGTATCGGAGCTTAACCGTACCCCGTTCGACCTGCCGGAGGCGGAGTCGGAGCTGGTAGCCGGCTATCATGTCGAGTACAGCGGCTTTCGTTTTGCATTCTTCATGCTGACAGAGTATGTTTACGTCTATGCGATCGCGTCGCTGACGACTGTGCTCTTCCTGGGCGGCTGGCATGCGCCCGCGCCTTTTCTTGATTTTGTGCCGGGAATCATCTGGTTCCTGCTCAAGTTCTCCCTTATTGTGTTTTTCCTGTTCTGGCTGAGAGCGACGATGCCGCGTATCCGGGTCGATCAATTGATGGGCTTCGGGTGGAAAGTGCTGCTGCCGCTGGCTATACTCAATGTATTCATAACAGCCGTTTATCTCGAGCTGTTTATTAAAGGGTAACGGAGGGATAAGGTATGAAGGGTCTCTTTAAAGGGCTGGGCGTTACATTCAAATCCATGACAGCAAAAAAGGTTACCACCTCCTATCCCGACAAGCCGATTATTATGCCGGACCGCTTCCGGGGCATTCAGCATTTCGAGCCGGACAAATGCATCGTGTGCAATCAGTGCGTGCGGGTTTGTCCGACGGAATGCATTACACTTACAGGCGTTGCCAACCCTGATCCGGATAAAAAGGGTAAAGTGATCGATACGTACGATATCAATTTTGAAATTTGCATTCTATGCGATCTTTGTACGGAGGTTTGTCCGACGGAAGCGATTGTCATGACGGGCAACTTCGAGCTGGCTTCCTACAGCCGCGATGACCTGTTCAAGGACCGCAAATGGCTGGATGAGAACAACAAGCTCGTCCGTCAGGACAACAACAACATCGGTGCCCCTCAAGCAGCCAAAGGGGGGGCCAAATAACCATGTTCAATGTGGACTTGACCGGCGAGTTCGTCGCGTTCTTCATCTTCTCCATTATTATTATCAGCGGCGCCGTACTCATGGTAAGCTTTACCAAGGTTGTGTATATGGTTGTTTCCCTGGCTGCTGTATTTATCGGAATTGCCGGAATGTTCATTCTGCTGAATGCGGAGTTTCTCGCCTTCGTGCAGGTGCTGATTTATGCGGGGGCCGTCTCCATTCTGATGATTTTCGGCATTATGATGACCAGACATGAGGATAGTGAAACGGAGAAATCCAGACCGCTTCAGGAGACGCTCACGGCGGTAGGCGCCCTGGCGCTGTTCGGCATTCTGTTCTACGCGATCCGCCAGAGCGATTTCCCGGTTCCCCCGGCAGCAACGTCTGCTGCGGACAACACGATGGAAATCGGCAAACAATTGTTCACTGCTTACGTGGTGCCGTTCGAGCTGGTTTCGGTTCTGCTCACGGTTGCGTTTATCGGAGCCATTGTGCTTGCGAAGAAGGAGGCGGACTAGCATGTTATCTTCCTATTTGACGATGGCGGCTATTCTTTTTTGCATCGGCTTGTATGGCGCGCTTGTCAAGAAGAATGCGATTGTCGTGCTGCTGTGTATCGAGCTGATGCTCAATGCGGTCAACCTGAACCTTGTCGCCTTCTCCAAATACGGCGTTGTTCCGTCGCTGACCGGGCAGATGTTCGCGCTCTTTACCATTACGGTTGCCGCTGCAGAGGTGGCGGTGGGCATTGCGATTCTGATCGCATTGTTCCGGGCGCGGGGCTCGATCAATGCCGATGATTTCGACGAGATGAGGAGGTAAACCGATTTGGAAACCATGTTCTCACAGGTTGCCTGGCTCATTCCGCTGTTTCCGTTCGTCGCTTTTCTGCTGCTGCTCGCCTTTGGCCGCAATCAAAGCCTCATTGGCACAACAGTAGGCATTGTCGCTTCCCTTGCTTCGCTGGTCGTGTCCATTCTTGTGCTGGTGGAGCATATGAGCGACGGCGCATCCTACTACCAGTACAGCTTCAAATGGATTGACCTGGGCAGCATTCAAATCAATGCAGGCTTCGAGGTAACGAACCTGACGGCCCTCATGCTTGTTGTGGTGACGGCAGTCAGCTTCCTGGTGAACGTCTATTCAGCCGGTTATATGAAAGGCGACGAGAGGATATCCGTCTTCTTCAGTTATGTCGCGCTGTTCACGTTCTCGATGCTGGGACTTGTGCTCGCGGACAACATGCTGACGCTTTACGTCTTCTGGGAGCTTGTCGGCGTATGCTCGTTCCTGCTCGTAGGCTTCTGGTATACGAAGCCCGAGGCTGTGGCTGCGGCCAAGAAAGCCTTTATCGTGACGCGGATTGGCGATGCCGGCTTGCTGCTTGCGATTCTGCTGCTTTACTGGTATATGCCGGACCACGCGCTGGATTTTGTACATATTCAGAACGTCTTCGACGGACAGACAGGCGCAATCGCCGCAAGCGTCACGACGCTGATTGCCATTCTTATTTTTGTCGGCGCTATCGGCAAATCAGGGCAGTTTCCACTGCATGTGTGGCTGCCGGACGCCATGGAAGGTCCGACGCCGATCAGCGCCCTGATTCATGCCGCAACGATGGTCGCCGCTGGCGTGTATCTGGTTGCGCGCACGTTTGATATCTTCCAGGCTTCGCAGGCCGCAATGGATACAGTCGCTTATGTGGGTGCCTTTACGGCGATTTTCGCGGCGACGATTGGTGTTGCGCAGAACGATATCAAACGCATCCTGGCGTACTCGACCGTCAGCCAATTGGGCTACATGATGATGGCGCTTGGTCTTGGCTCGCTTACCGGCGGAATTTTTCATCTGTTTACGCACGCATTCTTCAAAGCGCTGCTGTTCCTTGGAGCGGGCAGCGTTATCCATGCCGTGCATACCCAGAATATCCATGAAATGGGCGGTCTGGGTGCGAAAATGCGTATTACCGCCTGGACCTTCGGCATTGGCGCACTGGCACTTTCGGGCATACCGCCTTTCTCCGGATTCTGGTCCAAGGACGCGATCCTGACAACGGCGCTGCACGAGAAGCCGGTGCTGTTTGTTGTCGGCGTGGCGGCTGCCTTCTTTACCGCATTCTACATGTCCCGGCTCTTCTTCCTGGTCTTCACCGGCAAGCCCAAGGGAGAGCAGCATGCGCATGAGTCGCCTTCCTCCATGACGCTGCCGCTTATTATTCTCGCGGTATTCGCAGTTATTGCCGGCTTCGTGCAGACGCCGTGGAATAACACGCTTGGTTCATGGCTGACCGATGGAGCGGAGACCGAGCATGGGGGCGGGGGCCTTGTCATGATCATCTCTACGGCGATCGGAGTGCTGGGCATTTATCTGGGCTGGCTGGTGTTTGTGAAGGGGACGATTTCCCGCGACGCGGTATCATCCCGTGCCGCATGGCTGGTCAGATTGCTGGAACGCAAATATTATATCGATGAGCTGTACCATGTGCTTATTGTCCGCTCTTTGCGGGCGTTCGGAGCTGGACTGGTCGCCTTTGACCATTATATCGTTGACGGCATTGTCCGTCTGGTTGGCGGAGCCGCGCTGCAATTGGGCCGCGGAGGTACCCGGCTGCAGAATGGCCAGGTGCAGACATATGGCCTGATTTCGGTGCTTGGACTTGTAATTCTCATTGCTGCAGTAGTCGGAAGGAGGTTCTGGTAATGCTGTCCGATCTTCCTATCCTGTCCTTTATTGTTTTTTCGCCGCTGCTGGGCATCATTGTGCTGCTTTTGCTTCCCAAGCAGAGCAGCCGCTGGCTGAAGGTAACGGCGATCACCGCTACATTTATTCCGCTTCTGCTCAGTCTCTGGCTGTATGCCGATTTTGAAGGAGCGAGCGGCGGAAAGCCGTATGAAGAGAATTCAACCTGGGTCGATGCTTCACTGAGCAAAGAAGCGGTCGGCGAGGTGACGTCATACGCCTTCAAATTCCAATATCATTTGGGCGTTGACGGGCTGTCGCTGCCGCTGCTGCTGCTGACAACCATTGTTGCCGCGATGGCGGCGCTCGCCTCAGTCAATATTAAAAAACGTTGGAAATCCTTCTACTTGTGGTTTCTGCTGCTGGAAATCGGGATGCTCGGCGTATTTTTGGCCAGAGACGTGTTTCTCTTCTTCGTCTTCTTCGAGCTCACCTTGATTCCGATGTTCTTCCTGATCGGAATCTGGGGCTATATGAACCGGGAGAAGGCAGCCAATAAATTTCTGATTTATAATGGTGTCGGCTCAGCAATCATGCTGATTGCCTTTGTTCTGCTTGTATCCACGGCAGGCTTCACCGTCGATCAGCCGGGAGGCGGTCAGGTCACGCATCTGTCCTACAGCGGTGATTATGCAGTGATCAAGGATAACATGGTCAACCCCGACTCGTATGTCAATATGCCGCCGGATGCCGCGCAAGGGCAGTCCAATCCATTTTACATGACGGATACGATGCGCTGGTCGATCTTCATTCTGCTGCTGATTGCGTTTGGCATCAAGCTGCCGATCTTTCCATTTCATACCTGGATGCTGCGTGTCCATGCGGAGGCTCCCCCTTCGATTGTCATGATTCATTCAGGCATCCTGCTCAAAATGGGGGCTTACGGGCTTATCCGCTTCGGCGTGTTTCTCTTCCCGCTCCAGACGAGCCACTGGGCCGTGGTGCTCGCCATATTGGGTGTCATCAATATTCTGTACGGTGCGGTGCTGGCGCTGGTGCAGAAGGAATTCAAGCTGGTGCTTGCCTACTCGTCGATCAGCCATATGGGGATTGTAATGCTGGGGATTGCTTCCCTGAATGAAATTGGCCTGCAGGGGGCTATGGTCCAGCTTGTGTCACACGGCTTTATCTCTGCGCTATTGTTCCTTATTGTCGGCATTCTCTACGAGCGGACCGGCACCACGGAGCTCAGCGAGCTGGGCGGCCTGGCCAAGAGCCTGCCGTTTATCAGCGGCATTCTTCTGACGGCTGGGATGGCCTCGCTGGGACTGCCAGGATTATCGGGCTTTATCGGAGAGTTCCTCTCGCTTCTGGGATTGTTCGAATCGATGCGTATCCTAACGGCGGTCGCTGTGCTTGGTGTGATTCTGACCGCAGTGTATGTGCTGCGAAGCGTGCTCGGGATTACATTCGGTCCGATATCGGAGCGTTATGGAACACTGCGCGATGCCAGGCTCATCGAGGCTGTGCCAATGATTGCCCTGCTGGCATTCATCGTGCTGATCGGGGTGTACCCCGCCGTGCTGACCGAGCCGATGAAGCATGGCTTCGACGCTTTGCTGCAGCAACTTAACGGGAAGGTGGGGAGATAGATAATGGATGTTACCCAACAGCCGCTTCCGGCTCTTCAACCTCTTACCTGGAGCGATGCGGCCTATCTCGCCCCGGAATGGATTCTCATTGTTTTCACAATTGTATTGGTCATTATTGATCTGGCGATGCCAAGACAAACCAGCCGGGCGGTTATTGGCTGGCTCACGCTTGCCGGCCTGTTGACGTCGCTTGGTTTTGTGATCTGGCGGTTAATCGATCTGGTCAATCATCCGCTTTCTGCGAATGCCAACGGTGAGCCAACAGGCGGTGCGATCCGTCTGCTGGCTGACAGCTACCGGATCGATCAATTCTCCAGCCTGTTGAAAATCGTTTTTCTGGTGGCGACGGTGCTGATTGTGCTCCTGAGTCTGGGAACAGTCAAGCGCGCGGAGATTCCCGACAAAGGCGAATTCTACTACCTGCTGCTGCCGGCGGTCGTCGGTGCCATGATGATGGCCTCTTCCGGTGATTTGATCACCTTGTATCTAGGTCTTGAGCTGCTCAGCATCACAACCTATGTGCTGGTTGGAATTCGAAAGCATGCCGTCCAGTCTGCCGAGGCTGCATTCAAATATGTGGTGACCGGCGGTATCTCATCCGCGCTGATCCTGTTTGGAATGTCTTATCTGTACGGGATCACAGGCGCCACGAATCTGGGTGCCATTGCGATCGGTGTCCAGCAGCATGCTGCGGATTTCAAAGAACTGCTCTATATCGCCTTCTTCTTCATTATCGCAGGGCTTGGCATCAAAATCGCAGCAGCGCCGTTTCATCTTTGGGCACCTGACGTCTATCAAGGCGCACCGACGCCGATTACGGCTTTTCTCGCGGTTGTTTCCAAGGGCGCCGCGCTCGCTGTTGTCTTTCGGATCGTCTATAATGTCGTGATCTTCGCCAATACGCCGGATGCCCCCATTGCCGACGATATGCTGCTCGTGCTGCTTATTATGGCGGCCGCTGCGATGATCGTCGGCTCCACGGCAGCGCTGCGTCAGGTGAATCTGAAGCGGCTCATGGCGCTGTCGGGTGTAGCCAATGCAGGATACCTGCTCGTGCCGCTGGGGATTTCCTTCAAAGGCTATCACACGTCCAATTTCAGCGAGTTTCTGTTCTACCTGGCGGTATATATGCTGATGAATATCGGAGCGTTCGCCGTCATCACTGTTGTGAGCAAGGCATCCGGCAATGATGAGCTGAACGGGTTCGCCGGATTGTATTACCGGGCGCCCTGGACAGCGGCGGCCATGATTGTATTCGTGCTTTCACTGGCGGGACTGCCGGTTACAGGCGGGTTTTTCGGCAAGCTGTTCATCCTGCTTGGCGCTGCCCAGTCACAGGCTTACTGGATTGTGGCGGTCATGGTGGCAACCAGCGCCATTTCGTATTATTTCTATTTCGGAATCGTCCGCCAAATGTTCATGCGCTCGGCGACTCAGGATACTGAGGTTCCCGTGCCGGTGACGACAGGCGTTGTGATTTGGCTGAGCGCGGTTTTGACAGTTGCGCTTGGTATTGTTCCCGGTCCTGTTCTGGGCTGGATCAATGAGCATTTTTCCGTCGTCAATGACTTGTTTACGCGTATTGGCAGTTAGCTTGTCTCCAACATACGTGGAGGTATGCTGATCTGGAAAGCGGTTCAGGCCCTGAACAGGGGCTTGGACCGCTTTTTTTCTTTATCCCGGACCCTTCCGTGAAATTTAACATTTCGGATATTTCAAAAAGGTAATGAAGCGGGTTTGCAGATGCATAGTATCGATAAGTAAATGGAATCCATGTAGGTCTATGGTCTCTTTATGAAGATTTAAAGAAATTGGCAAAAGGAGAATGTACTATAAAACGCGAAAAGGTTTCATAACACTAATTTGCAGGTTAAAGGCAGAATATGATGAACGAACCATACTGGGATCCGCATTCGAATAATAACGGCAGTCCAGAGGGCGAAGCCGGAAGGGTTGCAACTGGAGCGCAAGGCCGTATTGGCCAGGCTTGTTTGCCCATGCTCCAATCCGGTTACTTCTCTCCGCCAAGGGCTCGCCAGGCCCGGATCAACGGGAATATATATGCAGCCGCGGAGGATGACCAGTGTGGAAATAAACGTTTGGACGAGTGGAAACGATTGAAGCGGAGACCTGATTCCGCAGTTACTGTGAATGCCCATAAAGCACAGCAAGGACGTGCTGCACGCAGATGGTCTTTTATGCTGGCCGTGCTGCTAGTCTGGAGTCTCATTCTGGGCACTATATCTCCAGTTCTAAGCCGTCCGGGAGGCGAGTCTGTACAAGTTGATCTATCTGCTGCTGAAGGCCCGCTGACGGCGGCAGGAGGCTCCTCAGGGGAAACGCAAAGCTGGCTCCTCAAATGGAACCCCGGGCAGGAGAGAGTACTGCCCGGGACTCATGTCATAAGCCGGCAGTCATTGTCTGCAGCCGTGGATGTCGTTCGCCCTGAAGATCCTGGGACCGACATCGAGGAATGGCTCAATACGCTTCGCCAAACGCCAGGTGTTGCGTATGTGGAGCCGAGCAGCACTGTCACGCTGCTCGGCGTGGTCAGCACCAGTGACCCTGAGCTGCCCAAGCAGCATTTTCTGGATCAGATCGGAGCCAGGGAAGCGTGGTCGACCGTGCATGACCAGACTGATCTGACGATTGCGCTCGTAGACACCGGAGTCGATCTGGACCATCCGGATCTCAAGGACAATCTTGTTGAGGGCACCAATCTCGTTCATCCTGGCAATGCCCCTGAGGATGATAATGGTCACGGCACGGCAGTGGCAGGTGTTCTGGCGGGCAGTGGCAATAACGGAAAGGGGATATCCGGGATTCTGTGGAAGGCCAGGATTATGCCGATCAAGGCGCTGGATGAAGAGGGCTACGGTGATGAGGAGCGTCTCGGTGAGGCGATCCTGTATGCCGTGAAGCATGGCGCGAAGATTGTTGTTCTTTCCGTTGGACTTTACAGATATTCGCCCTATATGAAGGACATCGCCTTGTATGCCGAGTCCAAAGGCGTGCTGCTGGTTGCCGCAAGCGGCAATGACGGAGCAACATTGGGATCCAGAGCCAAGGTGAAATATCCCGCAGCTTATCCAAGCGTGCTGGCTGTAGGCGGTGTAACGGCTGATGACAAAGCGGAGCCGCGTTCCAATAAAGGGCCGGAGCTGGATATCGTTGCTCCTTGGAGCGTATATACTACTGCGGTTGGAGGCGGTTATACGCGTGAGGAGGGGACCTCGATGTCTGCTCCGCAGGCCGCAGCCGCAGCCGCGCTTATCTGGGCGGTGCATCCGGATTACAAGCCTTACCAAATCCGGGAGACGCTTAGGCAGAGCGCGGAAGATATCGGGAAAAAGGGTGTCGATGACGCCTCGGGCTATGGGCTGCTCAGCGTTGACCGGGCCGTTACAGCTTCGCTCAAGACCGATCAATATGAGCCAAATAATACCCGTGACAAAGCGGCAGCGTTCCCTGCAGGAACCAAAATTGCCGCAGAAATCAGCGGGAATGCCGACCGTGACTGGTATAGGATTGATGCGCCTTATGATGGCACAATGTCTATCCAGTTTCAGGGGATTACGGCTGGAGAGGGCTCGCAGCCATCGGTTACCATGACGCATTATACCGGCGACGATGCCCAGAGCACGAAGGAGACCAGGCTGGGCAATGAAACCGCAGACTGGAAGGTTAAGAAAGGGATTAATTATTTTGAGCTTCAATTAACAGACAACCAGAATCAAACCGTGCTTCCTTATCTGCTTACCTCGAGCTTTGAGATGAGCGCAGACGCCTACGAGAACAATGATAAACAGTATTCGGGATTCACTTTGTCTCCCAGGTCCCAGACCATTGTCGGCAATTTTCATCAAACGGGTGACCGTGACTGGTATGTGGTCCATTTCGAGACCGGAGGCACGCTCAAGCTGTCGTTAACGACGGATTCTGTCCGGATCGACCCCTCGCTTTCCATTCAATTAAAGGATGGGCCGCTGCTTGAGGTGGACGAGAATGGCGAAGGTGCAAGCGAGACCTCCGAACTGATGAGCATTACTCCGGGGACTTATTATTTTCGCGTATATAACGCCATGTCCGCGCAGGCAAGTCCGGTCATCGGGCAGTATACGCTGGCAATGGATTTCAGAACCAAATATACGGATCCCAATGAACCGAACAACAAAACCTATGAAGCCACAGCAATCAGTTCAGGTTCTGATTACACAGGTGTAATTGGCGATGCGCAGGATGTAGACTGGTATCAGCTGCGTCTTGGGGCTGGAAGTGTCGTAGGTCTAAAGGTAAGCGGCATCCCTGCCGATGTAAGAATAAAGGCAGTCATCATGGATAAGCGCCAAAAAATAATTTCCACTCTTCAATCCAAACCGGGCGAGACCGGAATCGCCGCAGAGACCAAGCTTGAAGCAGGCTTGTATTACATTAAAGTGACTGCAAGCGCCCCGTTCGACAAACAATATTACGGACTTCGCATCGATGCGGATCAAATCGTAGCGGGTTACCGCGATATTGCCGGACATTGGGCCGAAGGAGCGATTGTTGCCTTGAATACAAAAGGGATTATCGCCGGCAGCGGCGCTTACCAATTCCGGCCGGATGAGAGCATTACCAGAGCCGAAGCGGTATCCATGCTGGTCCGCGCTTTTAAACCGCCTAAGGCAGGTGCGGTACAATATAGGGATGTTCCCGCGAAATATTGGGCAGCCGGAGCTATCGCGCAGGCGGTAACAGCCAGGTGGGCGAGCGGTTATCCGGACGGCACATTCGGACCGGAGCGTTTCATTACACGCGAGGAGATGGCCGCTATGCTCGTCAAGGCGCTAAGTCTGAGTACAGTCAAACCGTTGAAGGCACCCTACAATGACGTGGACATGAATCACTGGTCATCCGCATCTCTTGCTGCACTAAAGCAAAAGGGCTTGATTGGCGGTTATCCCGATCAGGAGTTTAAACCGGAGCAAACCGCGAGCAGGGCTGAATTTGCTTCTCTGCTGCTGCGGGCTTTACAATAGTATTTGCACGTACGGTCAAACCTATGAGGTCAGGTGAACAAGGAAATGGATATGGACAATGTCGTTGCCACTGCAGGCCTGCACGCGCTGGTGTCCATCGTCATCGAGCTGATGTGCATTACACTGGCTTGGTATGTCATTCAAGATGTCAAACTGGATTTATTCATGCGCCGTCCCAAAAGCACCCGGGCCCGTCTCCTGCAGGTCATGATCGCTGTTATTTTGGGACATTTGTTCGCTGGATTTGTCATTGATTACTGGCAATGGTCCAATCTGCTTAGAGGAATTGTCGAATAACATCGAGGGAACATGTCAACAATGGGTAGTATATGACGGCACCAAAAACCAATCATGCTTCGAATGGTATAAAATGACGGTAATTTTGACATTCTGAAAATAAAGCTTGTCGCTTTATGTTGGTAAATGTTATGATGAAAGTTGGGTGCCGAAACCATGGTATCATATATTACACAATCAGTTAGACGAATCTACTGCGCGCGGAGGGAAACCTAAGATGAGCAAAATAATCGTCCGCGGCGGCCAGCGATTATCCGGAAATGTACGAGTGAGCGGGGCAAAAAACGCCGTTCTGCCGATTCTCGCTGCCACGTTATTGGCACAAGAAGGCGACAGCGTCATTTATGACGTGCCTAATCTAGACGACGTTACAACGATACAACAAGTGCTTACCGCATTAGGCGGCAAGTTAACATACGACAATGAGACGATGCGGATATCCGCGCAGCAGTTAACCTCCTTTGAAGCTCCATATGAGCTGGTCCGCAAGATGCGGGCATCATTTTTGGTAATGGGGCCTTTGCTTGCCCGTCTTGGCCGTGCCAGAATTTCGCTGCCGGGCGGCTGCGCGATCGGTACGCGCCCTATTGACCAGCACTTGAAGGGCTTTGAGGCCATGGGTGCAGAAATCATTTTAGGTCAAGGCTACATTGAAGCACGTACAACCAACCGTCTTAAAGGCGCCAAAATATATCTGGACGTTGCCAGTGTCGGCGCGACCGAAAATATTATGATGGCTGCAGCATTGGCGCAGGGGACGACAACCATTGAGAATGCGGCCAAGGAACCCGAAATCGTGGATCTTGCCAATTATCTGAATGCGATGGGCGCAAAGGTCCGCGGAGCCGGAACCGGAATTATACGAATTGAAGGCGTTGAACAAATGTCCGGCGTTGCACATACGGTGATTCCCGACCGCGTTGAGGCGGGGACTTATATGATTGCAGCGGCAATAACCGGTGGAGATATACATATAGATGGTGCGATTGCCGACCATCTGGCCCCTGTGATCTCCAAGCTGCAGGAGATGGGCGTCGAGATCATGGAGACTGATAACGGTCTTCGTGTCAGTGCCCCGGGCAGACTGAAGGCTGTCGATGTCAAGACATTGCCTTATCCCGGATTTCCGACGGATATGCAATCGCAGATGATGGCGCTGCTGATGATGTCGGAGGGCACAAGCATCGTGACGGAGACCGTCTTCGAGAACCGCTTCATGCATGTGGAGGAGTTCCAGAAGATGAGCGCTCAAATCAAGGTGGAAGGCCGCACAGCGATTGTCAGCGGCGGATTTGCCCTAACGGGCGCCAAAGTATGCGCCACCGATCTGAGGGCGGGTGCGGCGCTAGTATGCGCAGCGCTTTGTGCCGAGGGGGAAACGGAAATTACCGGTATCCATCATGTCGACCGTGGTTACGTGGATATTACGGGCAAGCTGGCGGGACTGGGCGCCACGATTTTCCGTATTGACGAGAATAAAGAACGGGACACGGAAGTGGCAGCCGTCACACAGGAACCGGTTTATGCGAAGGCGCTGGAGGATGTCATTATGTTTCCGGCCCAGCCTGAGATGACGCCCGAGGTCATCATATCGGCAGTATCGGCCGAGCCAGCTGCCGAGAAGCATGATTACAAACGCGAAAAAGAAGTTGCCCGCATGAAGGTTCAGCCAACCTGGGCGTAATCAGACATTATTTACAGCATACCCCCTTCACCGCTTGTTACAGGCGGTGAAGGGGGTATTTATTTTGCCTCCAGTACGCTTTGCAGGTAAGGTAAATCCCCCAATTGATCAACGTGATTCGCCGCCTCTATTTATCGTAAACGCCCCTGTATCTAATAACCGTATCCCATTCCTTTCGGTACTATCCTACTAAAACACCTCATAGACTATAGAGCAGCGGATGTCTTAAGAGAGCAGGAAGAATAGAACCGGACAGGTCGGGAAAGGAGTGTGCAATGAATCAGATGAGGTGGCAGACCGGACGGCGCCGCAGCTGGCGGAGAGGGACAAGGCGTTGGTGGGGCGGGTTTGCGGCAGGCCTGATAGTCATTGTCCTATGGAAAGGTATTTTACTGATAAACGCTCAGCGGGATATAAAGGAAACGAAGATTGAAGAGATAGAGTCTGCTCTTGTAAAAGCGCCGGATGAGAGTATAGGGGAACAGGTTAGCCCGCAACCATCTGAGACTGACCGGAAAGGTTCCGGCAATGGGCCCAATGGGGATGTTGATACAGGCTCCAAAGGGAATTCTCTAACGGAGTATGAACGGACGAGGGTTCAGGTTTTTCTCACGGCGGACAAGCGTATCGAGACACTGCCCATTGAACTTTATGTGCGCGGCGTAATTGCGGCGGAAATGCCTGTTGAATTTGAACTGGAGGCGCTTAAGGCGCAGGCGATAGCAGCCAGGACTTACATCTACAGACGCCTTGCCGCGGGTGAGAGAATAACCCCTCCGTCAGGCGGAGCGGCCGATGTGACAGACACCGTGCAGAATCAGGTTTATTTGTCCTTGAACAAGCTTTTAAGCCGCTGGAACGGGGCGGAGAGGGAAGCGAATCTGAACAAGCTGAACCGCGCAGTCGAGGAAACGAAAGGTCAGATTATCACCTACAAAGGCGAGCCTATAGAGGCGGCTTTCTTCTCTACCAGCAACGGCTATACCGAGAATGCCTCCGATTATTGGCAAATAGATGTACCCTATCTGCAAAGCGTGGCGAGTCCCTGGGATAAGGAGATCTCTCCGCGTTACAAAGAAACGGTAACGATGAAGCTGGGTGACTTTGCAGACAAGCTGGGAGTGAAGAAAAGCGCAGCGAGGTCGATGCGGATTCTGGAAACCACCGAGGGCAAACGGATCAAAACGGTTGCTGTAGGCGGAAAGACTCTCAGCGGCCGCGAGGTGCGTGAAAAGCTTGGGCTTGCATCTTCGCAGTTCTCGTGGGCAATCCAGGACGATGAAATTACTTTCACCACATTTGGTTATGGACACGGCGTGGGCATGAGTCAATGGGGAGCCGACGGAATGGCAAAGAACGGCATCGGTGCGGTGCAAATTGTGACTCACTACTATTCCGGAACAAAGGTGGAGCAAGCTTCGAAGCTTCCGTTATCGGCGCTAGTCTTGCAGCAAAGATCCAGGTTATTAGGCGCGGGAGGTTAATAGGATGTACGCTGCGGCCAGGCAGGCCGCGAGATCAACTGCCACGCCCGCTTTCTGACAATCTTTCAAAAATGTTTGGCCCTCACGTATAAACTGCTAGGTTGTGGCAACAATGGCTAGTGAGGTGATAGAACAATGAATGATCAAAACAAACCAAAGCTCAATGAAGACTCTCCCAAAACTGCTATGGGAGGAACTGCCGTCAAACCTTCTGCATGGAGAAAGCTGCTGTCGAAGAAATGGACAGCACCAGCAGCGTTCATGGCCGCGGCAGCAATTATCGTAACCTTAATGTGGATTTACCAGGGGGCGGATGAAACAACTACGACTGCACCGACAACCACCGACTCTGCGGTAAGCCAAGGTACGACGGATGAAACTGCTGACACGACCGAAACGGAAGACACGCTTGAAGTCATCGCTTCTGCGAATGAGACTATGCAGTGGCCGGCTGACTACACTCAGCTGGAAGTAGTATCCCCTTTCTATGATGAGAAGGCGCCAAGTGAAGAACGCCAGGCGGCTTTGATTCAATCAGGGAATACGTTTATGGGCAATATGGGGATTGATCTGGCCAACGCGGATGACAAAACCTTTGATGTCAACGCAGCGCTCAGCGGTAAAGTAACGGTAGCGGAGCAGCATCCGCTGAATGGCAGCATTGTTGAGATCAAGCATGCGGACGGTCTGGTGACCGTGTACCAAAGCCTTAGCGATGTACAGGTCAAAGTCGGCGACGATGTGAAACAGGGCACGCTGATTGCAAGAGCAGGCCGCAGCGAGCTTGAGAAGGATCTGGGTACGCACTTGCACTTCGAGGTTCGCAAGGACGGAAAAGCAATCAACCCGAATACGCTGCTGACCATGGCCTCCGCAGACGCCGCTCAATAAAAAACAGAATAAAATTGAGCAGGTCAAGAGCGAAAGTGTGAAAAGGCAGGGGAAACCCTGTCTTTTTGCTTATTTTCGGGACCTTGGGATAAGCCTTGCGGCCTGCGTTTTTGAAAATATTTGCATAACTTGGGCTTGTCAGGCTTGGACATAAAGAATATATACCCGTACCCCTCATATAATGTACCAAACTATCTCGAGTAGGGAGGCGGGAGCGTGCACGATTACATCAAGGAACGGACCATAAAGATCGGCCGTTGTATCGTCGAGACGAAGCATACGGTACGAACGATTGCCAAAGAGTTTGGCGTCTCGAAAAGCACGGTGCACAAGGATTTGACGGAGCGATTACCGGAAATCAATCCCGATTTGGCGGACCAGGTGAAACACATACTGGAATACCATAAATCGATCCGGCACCTAAGGGGAGGAGAGGCGACAAAAATAAAGTATAAGAAAACAAGCGGTCGTAAACGCGAAGTCCTTGCCGCAGCAAAATCGTAAGCGATTTTTTCTACAAAAATAGAGGAATTTCGTTCAATTCAGCGAATACAGTACGATATGATTTTTGCATCGACTACTATTCGTTCTGGGGGACTTCAGACTTATGTTTAGCAAGGACATTGGAATTGATCTAGGCACGGCTAATGTGTCCATTCATGTGAAAGGAAGGGGCATTGTATTGGATGAGCCTTCGGTCGTGGCGATCGAAAGCGAAACAAAGCGCGTGCTCGCTGTTGGCGAAGAAGCGCATCGTATGGTGGGGCGTACGCCCGGCAATATCATTGCCATCCGGCCCCTTCGCGACGGCGTTATCGCAGACTTTGAAATTACCGAAATCATGCTGAAGTCTTTTATTGATCGTGTGGGCGGCCGTTCGTGGTACAGCCGCCCACGAATTCTTATTTGCGCCCCCACTAATATAACATCGGTGGAGCAAAAAGCAATTCGTGAGGCAGCAGAGCGGAGCGGAGCAAGGGACGTGTTCTTGGAGGAAGAGCCTAAAGCGGCTGCGATCGGCGCCGGAATGGATATTTATCAGCCAAGCGGCAATATGGTCGTGGATATTGGTGGCGGAACGACAGATGTAGCCGTTCTTTCTATGGGCGATGTCGTTACCGCCTCTTCTATTAAGGTCGCCGGGGACAAATTTGACGAGGCGATTATGAAGTATATCAAAAACAAGTACAAGCTCCTGATCGGCGAGCGGACTAGCGAGCATATCAAGATTCAGATCGGAACGGTTTATCAGGACGGCCGCAGGGAAGAAGTCGATATTCGCGGCAGGGATATGGTATCGGGCTTGCCGCTTACAGTCACGATTCACTCCGAAGAAGTAAGGGAAGCGCTTTGGGAACCGGTCTCGCACATCGTGGCGGCAGCCAAATCCGTGCTGGAGCAGACTCCGCCCGAGCTTTCGGCAGACATTATTGACCGCGGCGTTATTCTTACCGGAGGCGGCGCACTGCTCAGCGGGTTGGATACGCTGCTGGCAGAAGAACTGCGCGTTCCGGTTCTTATCGCTGAGAACCCTATGCATTGTGTAGTAAAGGGAACAGGGCTGCTGCTGGATCATTTGGACCGGATGAAGAAATAAGCTAGGTTCTCTAAGCTCGCCAACAGATGAACAGAGCCAGGTTGCGCTGCGCTTGGGTAGGACGCCAAAAGGGGGGCGTGCCGAGAAGCGTAAATGAGCCTAAAGACATAGGAATATACTATTCACCCCGCTCATTTTTCTGCCGATATATAGGTATATGTATTCGTTTCGCCCGTTTCATGTGTTTCTTTGAACAAACACAGCATATACTTACGAAGTCAGCGCTCCTAGTGAAAGCTTGGGTTGAGGTTTGCGAAGCCAGCTTTCACGGTAGAAGCTCTCGGGAGGTTCCAAGTCCATGTTAAGAGGTCTATACACGGCTGCAGCGGGCATGATTGCCCAGCAGCATCGCCATGATACCGTCACGAACAATATCTCGAACATAAATACCCCCGGTTATAAGCAAAATAACGCAGTCACCCGGTCATTTCCGGAAATGCTGCTGCAGCTCACAGGAACAGAAAATTCAAACGGTCCGATCGGGAAAATCAACACTGGCGTTTTTGCCGAGGAGAGCTTGCAAATTCAGCTGCAGGGCGATTTGACGCAAACCGGTCAGCCGTCTGATTTTGCCATACTGTCGGATATCGAAGTGCCGGGCATTCAGTTTGATGAATCCGGCAAATATGTAGCGCCTGATGGCCAGCTGACTTTTCAGCCTCAAGCCTTTTTCACGGTACAGGATGTGAGCGGAGAAACGCGGTATACGCGCGATGGTTCATTTAAGCTGGACGAGCAGGGATTTCTGGCTATGGCCGACGGCTCAAGAGTACTTGGAGTGGATGGAGCGCCGATTCAGCTGCCGCAGGGGATTTCGATGGACCAGCTGACGTTAGGGGATCAGGGTTTCCTGGCTCTGTCGGCAGGTTCAAAAGTGCTGGGAGCGGGTGGAGAGCCGATTGAGTTTCCCCAGGGCGTTGCGATGAATCAGATCAGGCAGGACGGGCAGGGATTTCTTGTCCGGATAGCCAATGGAACAAGAGTGATTGGAACCGATGGAGCGCCGATTCAGCTGCCGCAGGGAATCGTATTGAACCAGCTGGAGTTGAATGGACAGAATCAGCTTGTTCATGGACCCGATTCCAATGTCGGACAGCTTCTGCTGACACGGGTTGACGATCCGAATGAACTGGTGCGTGGCGGTGATGGCAAATTCGCGTTGAATGGCAATGCCGGCAATGCGCGTCCTGTGAATGCGGCTGACCGTGTGGAGGTTCGCCAAGGCTACATAGAGCGTTCGAATGTCGACTCGGCACAATCCATGGTTGATCTCATGTCAGCCATGCGGGCTTATGAGGCGAATCAGAAGGTGATTCAATTCTACGACCGCAGTTTGGACAAAGCAGTTAACGAAGTGGGCCGTGTTTAGACCTTATCGTATTGTATAAGCCCTGCAGGCATTCCAAGCAGATGGGAGCCTGTATAACAAAGGAGACGGCTCATGAACAGTTCAATGATCAATGCCATGGTATCCATGAACGGATTGCAGCAGAAGCTGGACATACTCGCCGATAATATTGCGAATGCTAATACAACCGGTTATAAGCGCAAGCAAGGCTCATTCGAGGATCTGTTAACCACCTTGAAGCAGCAGCCGGAGGCTTTCGCGCAGCCTGGCAGGCTCACGCCGCTGGGCTTCAACCAGGGATGGGGCTCGCGCCTTACAATGGTACAGCCGGATCTGTCGCAGGGCCAGCTGCAGCAAACCGATCAGCCTTACGATGTGGCGATACAAGGCGATGCATTGTTTGAGGTGATGGCCGATGACGCGGGTAATCTGGCGTATACGCGCAACGGAGCTTTTCAGCTGACATTTGACAATAATGGCATGAATATATTAACAACCAAGGAAGGGTATCCTGTTTTGGATACCAATGATCAGCGTATTGAGATACCGGCTGAAGTGAAGTCGGTTAAGTTTGATAAGGATGGCTCCGTACTGGGAGTATTGGCTGACGGAAATACATTGGCGCTTGGCCAGCTGAAGCTCGTTCAAGCAGTAAAACCGGCTCTGCTCTCGCCGGTTGCCGATAATCTATTCGCCCTTGCGGACGGATTAAACGTAGCGGATGTTCTTCGCACCGTGACGGCTGCTCCTGACAATGACATCTCTGTAAACCAGGGTTACCTGGAAGCATCCAATGTTGATTTAACCGATGAGATGACCGAACTGATTAACGTGCAGCGCGCTTATCAGTTAAGCGCTAGAGCGTTGTCCTCAAGTGATACTATGATGGGACTCGCGAACAACATGCGCGCTTAGAAATGAGTGAACTGAAATGGAAATAAAAAAACAGACGGCTATCGAAACGGAAGGTGTTTCACGGCCGGAACGAAAAAGTCTGCTCCGCGCCGCTCCGGATAACGTCAAAGCGCCGGAGGCGGAGGATGATTCGCGCAAGCAGCGTGGCCAGGAGGCTGGCGACGAGCGGCAGGTGGGCAAGAATACGCGTTCCAAAAGAAATCTTGGGCTGCGCATCCTGTTTTGGCTGCTGCGGAAAAGCATCGTACCCGCACTTTGTATCATCGCGATACTTGGCGGGATGTATATCGGCTATTCCATGCTCGGGAAGAGGCCTGGAGAAGACATATTTGTATGGGACACCTGGAAGCATATGTATGATCTAATATTTGCTGATTCATAGAGTTTGGTCCCATTTATTTCCTTCTGCTCGCCTGGAGCAGAGGGTTATTTGCATGTCTGAGAATGGTTCCCAGGTGACTGAGAAAAAGCCGATCGCGGAGCATTCCGCGATCGGCTTTTTGAGTTGTGTCAAATATAATTAATTGACGGTGACGAGAATTTTGGCCTTCTTGCCTGCAAAGCTGACGGTTATGGTCGCTTTCCCTTTGCCGGTCGCTTTGATGATGCCGTCCTTAGCGGTGGCAACCGTCACTTTGGAGGAAGCCCATTGTGCGGCTTTGGAAACGTCCGCTTCGGTCTGGTCGGCGTAAGTAGCTGTCGAGATCACCTGTACTTGCTTGCCAGGAGTGAGTGTCAGGCTGACCTCGCTCGTTTCAAAATATTTTAAGGTGTCCACATCAATCGGAACTTTGACCGTTTTACCCGCATAGGTAGCAGAGATTGATGCTTTACCGTAGCCGACTGCCATGATCTTACCGCTTTTGGCGGTGGCCACCAAATAATTGGATGTCTTCCATTCTGCGAGTGCGGTGACATCCTTGATTTTACCGTTGTTATACGTCACTGTAACGGCAATCTGCTCGAACTTGCCGGATTTGAGCGAAACGTTGAATACCGATGCTTCGATTCTGGTGATCTGGTCGACTTCAACCGCGATAGCAGCGCTCTGCCCCCCGTAGGTGGCTGTAATGGTTGCTGTTCCCTTCGCTATGGCTTTGACGAGCCCTTTCTTCACATCAGCAATCGTCGCTCTGCTGGAGCTCCATTTTGCGTCTGCAGTAACGTCTGTGACTTTTCCGGAAGCGTCGGTTGCTTCCAAAGTAATTTGCTCCGTATCGTTAAGAGCCAATGAGACCAATGTAACATTGGCTTCAAGCTCTTTGGCCAAACCAACCTTGACGGTTATTTTGGCAGTCACGCCATTATAATCGGCTGTGATTGTAGCTGTGCCTTCAGCAAGTCCGGTAATTTTGCCGGCCTCGACTTCGGCAATAGCTTCGTCCGATGTTGTCCATTTTGCTTTGGATGTTATGATTGCGGTCGAATCGTCGGAGTATACGGCTGTTAGAGTAGCTTGGTATTCACCATTAACCTCCACATTCACTTCCTTGGAGCTGGTAGTCAATTTGCTTGGTACATCAACATAAACGGTTACCTTGATCGTTTTTCCGCCGTAGGAGCCGCTAATCTGGGCGGTACCTGACTTATAGGCCGTTATCAAGCCTTTGGATGCATAGGCTACATCCTCATTATCCGAGCTCCAATCGGCTTTTTCGGTTATATCTTCGGGTTTTCCATCGGCATAGGTCGCAATCAGTGCGAGATTGCCGGTATCACCAGCACTCATTACGACTTTAACCGGGCTGACATCCAGATGATTGACGACTTCAACATCGACGTCGATGTCAACCGACTTGCCGTTGTACTTGGCCGTTATGACAGCTGAGCCCGACTTGTAACCGGTGACCAGTCCATTGCTGACATATGCGACCGTTTCGTCGCTGGAGGTCCACTCTGCGTCACTGGTGATATCTGAGTTGCGGCCATCGGCGTATTGGGCGGTTACCTTCAATTGCTGGGGTGTGCCTTTAATATGAAGGAAGATGCTGTCCTGGTCCACATTCAATGCGATTGTCTTGTCGACATCGACAGTGATGCTTGTCGTTTTTGTGCCATAGGAGGCTGTAATAACAGCTGTTCCCGCTGCATAGCCGGTAATGACGCCCTTAAGCGCATCAGCAACCTGATCGTCGCTGGAAGACCATTTGGCATCGGCCGTTACATCTTTGGTAGTGCCGTCCGGGTATGTCGCTGTAAGAACCACGGTTTCTGATCCTGTAAGCAGCAAGGACAATTTGGATTTGTTTACGGCAATGCGATTGACCAGCTCTACATTGACATCTATGGTCACCGTTTTCTTGCCGAGTGTGGCGGTTACGGTTGCGGAGCCGGAGCTGATTCCGGTCACGCTGCCGTTCAAAACGGTCGCAACCTTCTCGTTGCTGGAGGACCAATCCGCGATGCTTGCCACATCTTGAGTCGAGTTGTCGCTATACGTGGCGGTCAACTTGATCGCACCCGATTCATTTTTGCGGAGATTAAGAATTTGCGTATCTTTCGTCAAGGCTTTAACCTTCTTGGTTACGGTAACTTGAACGGATTGCACCAAGTCTCCATAAGCAGCAACTATGGTTACGGAACCTTCGGATTTGGCGGTAATGGTTCCATTATATACGGTGGCTACCGATGCCTTCTCGCCGCTCCAGTCCGCGAGGGCCGTCAGGTTCTTGGTCGTTCCGTCGGAATATACGCCAGTGGCTGTCAAGGTGGAGCTGTCGCCGACTTCCAGTGAAAGCTCATTTGCGGACAGCAATAATTTGGACAAGGTGACTTCCGCTGCCGCACCGACGACGGATGCGAGCCCGGTCATGCAGAGAACGAAGACCAGTGCGGTAACAGATAGTTTACGGATGGTTTTTTTCAAAATGTTTTTAATCCTCCTGACTCAATTAGCTTGCTTTCTGGACAGATTTCAAGTAATTACACTTAGGTGTACTATCATTTTCGGTCAGTATGGAAGGAAAGTTTAGACCAGGACAGTATCTTTTTTGTAAACGGGCGTTACGTTTTCATTTGATTTGACTTTGGCGGGGCGGATTGAAAATGGGATGGAAAGCATAAAAACCGTGGGGAAACGAGGGCAGCGGCATAGCCAAGTAGTTTTATTTTTCCTGGGCTAGAGGTATAATGGTTGAGGAACTTTGAAGCGTCATCCAGTAAAAATAAGGAGGCGTGAGCGTTTGAATCTGCCGAATATGTTGACAATGCTGCGGTTTATATTAATTCCGGTTTACGTCTTCATTTTTGCAGCAGGACATATGATTACGGCATTTTTCATCATGGTGGCCGCCGGTTTGACCGATATTCTGGATGGATATTTAGCGCGCAGGAATAATCAAGTGACGAATCTGGGTTCAATGCTGGATCCATTGGCAGATAAAACGATGATGATCACCGTCATTTTGTCGCTGCTCTTCACCGGACTTATTTCCTGGAGCGCGGGTGCGGCTATCTTCATTAGAGATTTGGGGATGATCATAGGTTCTGCTTTCTTTCATTTTCGGGGGAAAAAAACGGTACCGGCCAACTGGATGGGCAAGTTGACAACGGTGCTTTATTACGTGGCGATCATGTTTATTTTCTTTGAGCTTTCATATGCCACTGCCTATCTGTGGGCTGTTATTATTTTTTCGTTTATCACATCATTTATTTATATTTTCCTGTTTGTCGCTCTCAACAGGGAGGAGAAACTTGGCAAAGTCGAATAAATCGGCTTCAGGTCTCTTCCCGAAAACGTGGCGATGGACATTCCTTCTCTTGCCCCCATCCTTTTGATGAGGCTCGTCGTCTTACAAGAGAGAAATAAGTAAGCGCCGTCCTTTGGCGAAGGCAGGCTTTTCCCCTTGAAATATAAGCAAAGTATGATGGGAATTATACTTTGCTTATACATTAAAAAAGGAGCTTGGCCATATGACGCTTCGGTCATTAGGCCAAACCCCTTATCTCAACCTCCACGACTGCAGTTTCATGAAGGATGACATTATTGTGGCACAATTCGAACGATTTTAAACGTGAAACACGAAAGGAGTTTTTTCAGCTGCTTGATATTAGACAAATTCAGGAGATTATTCCGCACCGTCCGCCATTTCTGCTGATTGACCGCATTCTTGAAGTGGAGCCGGGAAAACGGGCTGTAGGCATCAAAAATGTAACAATGAATGAGCCGTTCTTCACCGGTCACTTTCCCCAATATCCGGTTATGCCGGGCGTACTGATCGTTGAAGCGCTCGCCCAGGTGGGGACAGTTGCTATTCTGATGGTGGAAGCCAATAAGGGGAAACTCGGGTTTTTCGCAGGCATCGATAATTTCCGTTTCCGGGGACAGGTTACGCCAGGGGATACGTTGACGCTTGAGGTTGAGATCACCCGGTTTAAAGGCATCATCGGCAAAGGACAGGCTACCGCCAAGGTCGATGGGAAAATTGTCGCAGAAGGTGAAATTATGTTTGCCCTTAAAGACCCCAACGAATAAGGAGTCAAACGGTCCATGGATTTGTCCATTCCGACTATATAATATAGAAGAGACTTTATTTTTGTGGAGAGAAGGGAATGATAGGAATGGTACAAACGGCAAAGGAACGCTACGAGGCTTGGTTGAACGATCCGGCCATCGATTCGGCGACAAAGGAAGAGCTTGCAGGCATTGCAGGCAACGACAAAGAAATCGAAGACCGCTTCTATCGTGATCTTGAATTCGGAACCGGCGGTTTGCGCGGTGTTATGGGAGCGGGCACGAATCGCCTGAATGCCTATACAGTTGGAAAAGCAACACAGGGCCTGGCAGCATGGACGCTTGCCAAGAGCAGCACTCCCTCTGTCGTTATCGCCCACGATTCACGCAACTTCTCGCCGGAATTCGCCTTGGAAGCCGCGCTTGTGCTCGCCGGAAACGGTGTGAAGGCCTATTTGTTCAAAGGATTGCGTCCAACTCCGCAGCTGTCTTTTGCCGTGAGAGCACTTGGTGCAACAAGCGGTATTGTGGTAACGGCGAGTCATAACCCGCCAGAGTATAATGGTTATAAAGCCTATGGTTCTGATGGCTGCCAGCTGGTTCCCGAGGATGCTGAGCAGGTAATCGCCGCAATCCAGCAGGTGAGCGGTTTTGATAAAGTCCTTCGCATCAGCCAGCAGGAAGCAGAGGCTAGCGGTCTGCTCATTTGGCTGGGGGATCAAGAGGATCAGGATTATGTTAATACGGTCGTTTCGCATAGTCTGAACAGCGATCTGCTTAAAAGCGGGGCGGGGGCAGAATTTTCGGTTGTCTATACGCCGCTTCACGGCGCAGGCAATATGCCGGTTCGCCATGTGCTCGCGCAAGCAGGCTTCACTAATGTTCATGTGGTTGCACAGCAGGAGCAGCCGGACGGTTATTTCAGCACAGTGAAATCGCCAAACCCGGAGGAACGTGAAGCATTCACGCTGGCCATTGAGCTGGCCCATCAGGTTGGAGCAGATATTATAGTAGGAACAGATCCGGATTGCGACCGCATGGGAGCGGTTGTCCGCAACAATGAGGGCGAGTACGTGGTATTATCCGGCAATCAGTCGGGGGCCATCATGGTTCATTATCTGCTGAGCACCCTAAAGGAGCGCGGGCAGCTGCCTGACAACGGCGTTGTCGTGAAGACGATTGTAACGAGCGAAATGGGCGCTGATATCGCCCGTCATTATGGAGCCGGCGTTGTTAATACGCTCACGGGCTTCAAATATATCGGCGAGAAAATGACCCAATACGAGAAAACCGGGGAGCATTCTTTCCTGTTCGGATATGAAGAAAGCTACGGGTATCTTGCAGGTACATATGCGCGTGATAAGGATGCAGTCATCGCATCCTTGTATATTTGCGAAGCGGCTGCCTACTATAAAAGCAAAGGCAAAACGCTGTACGATGTTCTGCTGGAATTATATGCACAATTCGGTACTTATCTGGAGCACCTGGAATCACGTACTCTGAAGGGGATCGACGGTGTTCAGCAGATCACCTCTATTATGGAAAACTGGCGTAATCATCCGCCTGTGGAAATCGCCGGAACGGCGGTCGGCAAAGTGCTGGATTATTCCCTTGGAATTGACGGTCTGCCCCGGGAAAATGTATTGAAATACATGCTGCAGGACGGTTCATGGTTCTGTCTGCGTCCTTCCGGAACAGAACCGAAAATCAAAGTATATTTTGCCGTGCGGTCAAATAACCAGAACGAAGCAACGGATGCCCTCAAACGTTTGACGCAAGCGGTCATGGCTAGAGTGGACAACAAGGCATAGGGAGTGGAAGGCGTGCAACGAAGGTGGCAGCAATGGAATCGCAAGGCGCATACGGTTTTGTGGGCGCTTGTTGTAATTGGCATTATCGCGGCTTTGCCGCTCGGCGTAACCCGCTGGCAGATGGAGAAAACCTCCAAGCAGGTTGAATATATATTCGACTATCGCGACTTGGTGCAAATCGCTTCCTATAAAGCGCGTCCGCAGTCGTTTATCCAGGAGCAGCTCGGTCGTATGAAAGATGCAGGCTTTACGACGATGGCTTTGTATGAAAGCTCCCTTCAGGAACTGCGCTGGGCTGGACGCCTTTCCCTGTATAATTCGGACCAAGCCGGAGAATTGGAAGGCAAGCCACCGGAAAGCGATGAGAACTTCACCTATGTTCTGTTTAATGGGCCGCAGGAGGTTCAGGCATACCGGGATCTCATCACAAGTACATTCAAAAGCTGGGATATCCAAGCTTCTCCATGGTCCTACGGAGGACACGAAGGGCTTGTGATTGAAACGCCGATGGAGGATGCGGTGTTAAAGCAAATGAATCCCGATCCGCTTGCTGTGCAGACGCTGCATGATGCCGGATTTCAAATTCTGCCGCGCTTGTCCGACCGGACGCCTTTTGACGCAGCGGCGGTTGAAAAACTGTTTGCCGGTTATAAAGAACTGGGTGTGACGCGTGTATTGTTTGACGGAGATGCTGTCAAAGGTTACGAGGACAATGCCGAGAAGAGCACCTTATATACCTTTGCCGAAATTCTGAACAAGTATGGCATCGGCATTACGGCAATTGAGAACTCCAAGCAGCAAAAAGGGATGAGCACCCTCGCCTATCTGACGCATTATAATGTAACCCGTTTATACTCACTTTCGGAGGGTGATGCTTATTCAATGGAGTCGGAGGCCATTGCCGACCGCTTCCATCTGGCGGCGAAGGACCGCAGCATCCGCATGTTCTATATTAATGGATCGCCGATAAGCAGTGCGAATAAATCCGCCATTACGGATCCGCTGGACAACCTGTACACAGCTTTGGCAGGTAATGACGAGGAAAAAGGGGCAATCAAGAAGCTCGGTGAGCTTGGTTTTCAACCGGGCAAAGCAGTGGCTTTCGATTATGAAACGCCATCATGGCACAAACCGCTTAAAGCTGTTGTCGTCCTTGGCGCAATCGCCTTTATTACGCTCCTGATCAGTGCGTTCATTCCGGGCGTTGCTATACCGGTATTCGTATTGGGCTTGATCGGCAGCGCAGGATTATATATCCTTTCCAAATCAGCCCTGGAGCAGGGACTGGCATTAGGAGCTGCTATCAGTGCTCCGACGCTCGCTATTATATGGGCTATCAGGCGTGTGCAGGCACATACGGTGGGCAACAGGAGGCCTGTAGGCGGAGCTTCGGAGTCCGTCGTCCAAGCGAAGGCACAGTGGCTTTTTCCTGGAATCAGAGCCGGACGCCGTCTTGCCATGGCGATTGCTTTGTTCGCCGCAACGGCCGTCATTTCTCTGGCAGGCATTCCATTTGTTACCGGTTTATTGAATAATATTACGTATTCGCTCGTTCTTGAGCAGTTCCGCGGAGTAAGTATGCTTCATCTGGCGCCAATCGGATTATCCGCCTTGTATGTATTTCTTTATACAGGCGAATCTGTAATGGGAAATTTACGCCGGCTGCTAACGATGAAAATTACGGTTCTTGGCGTTGTCGTGGCTGTCATTGTTGGCGCAGCCGGCATGTATTATTTGTCCCGGACTGGCAATGAAGGACAAACGACATCCATCGAAGTGCTGCTGCGCAATACATTGGAGTCGACCTTCGGCGTGCGGCCGCGCAACAAAGAGTTTCTGTTTGCGCATCCCTTATTTTTCCTGGGCCTGTTCCTGGCGCTTCGTTATCGCGCGGCATGGGTATTGTTTATTGTAGGAGCGGTTGGGCAGCTGTCAATGGTCGATACATTCGCCCATATTCATACACCGCTGCATATTTCCATTATCCGCGTGCTGCTTGGTCTGGTACTGGGCGCTATTATCGGATTTGTCATGATTGCGGTCTGGCAGGTTCTGGAGGGGGTCTGGAAACGATGGGTACCCCGCTCCGCGCAGGAGAAAATGAAGTTCAAACCCGGCGCATAGTTGTTTCCGGCTACTACGGCTTCCGCAACAGCGGCGATGAAGCGGTATTGAAATCGATTCTGTTTGCCCTTGAAGAAGAAGGCGCCAAGGCTGGCCTCAGGGTTGTACCGGTCGTTCTGTCGGTCGACCCGGCGTGGACCACGGCGATGTACGGCGTAGAAGCCGTACATCGCATGCGCCCCGGAGCGGTTCTGGGCGCGCTCCGCAGCAGCGACGGGCTGATCAGCGGCGGCGGCAGCCTACTGCAGGATGCGACAGGCGCGAAGACAATCCCTTATTACACCGGCGTTATGCGCCTGGCGCAGCTGCTTCGCAAGCCGGTCTTTGTTTATTCCCAGGGCATCGGACCGGTGAACCGCCGGTGGATGGACCGGTTGATCCGCGGCGTGATGCGCCGCAGCGCATACGTCAGCGTCAGGGACGCCGAATCCGCCGCTTTGCTTGGGCGGATGGGCGTGGCTGCGGACCGGATCGAGGTTGTACCCGATCCGGTTATGGGCTTGCCGCTTCCCGGCGCGGCGCATTCGCGCGCCGGGGCGGCAGCCGGCCCTGAGGCCGCTGGCGGAGCCGCGGGCCCGGGCCCTGCGCCGGCGGCGGCGGCATTGCCGCTGGTCGGCGTGTCCGTGCGCCCATGGCGCACGGACGGCGCCGACCTTGCGCGCGTGGCCGCCGCGCTGGGCGCGCTGGCCCGCAGCCGGCCGGTGCGGCTGCGGTTCCTGCCTTTTCACACGCCATCTGATGCAGAGGCATCAGAGCGGGTGATCGGGCAGCTTGGCGATCTTGCCGGCAGCGGAAGCTCCGCTGAGATCGCCGGCTCATTGGATGATCCCCAGCAGATGCTGCTGGAGGTCAGTCAGTGCGACGCACTGCTTGGCATGCGCCTGCATGCGCTCATCTACGCGGCCAACCAATCGGTGCCTATGCTGGGATTGTCCTATGATCCCAAAATTGATCAATTTCTCAACCGTATCAACCTTCAGCCGATTGGAACAACGGAGCAGCTGGATGCGGAGAAATTCGTTGCCGGAATGCTCAATCTGCTGGATGATCCCAAGGATTGGCATGCAAAGCACGACAGGGCGATTGAGCTCTTAAAACAGGAAGCGCGCAGACCCGCGAAACAAATTATTGAGCTTTTGCGTTTAATCTAATAGAGGTGACAACCATAAATGAGTCAGTCTGCCTTGGCAAGTGTGCCGACGGTTTCGCTATACGGCATCCGTTTTTCCAAGCTGAATATGCAGGATACTGTAAATTTGCTAACTGAATGTATTGAACAGCGCCAACCGACACAAGTTATAACAGGGAACCCCATTATGGTGATGACGGCATTGGAACAAAGTCATTTCCACGATGTGATGGCGGGCGCCGACCTGGTGGTCCCTGACGGCACGGGTGTTGTATGGGCAGCCTCTCATATCGGCCAGCCGGTTGCAGAGCGGGTGCCGGGCTTTGATTTGATGCATCATCTTTTTGAAGAAGGACATGTTCGCGGATGGCGTGTGTTTTTGCTGGGGACTTCTCAAGAAACCATTGAGAAGACCGCCGATATTCTTCAGCAGCAATATCCCGGGCTAACGATAGCGGGTTATCGCAACGGATTTTTCGGGCCGGATGAAGACGAAGCGGTCATTAGGCAAATCCGGGACTGCGCGCCCGATATGTTGTTTGTCGCACGGGCGGTAGATAATCAGGAGCCATGGATAGCCAAACACAAACGAGCCCTCCATGTACCGGTTATGATGGGCGTTGGAGGAAGCTTTGACGTTATTGCCGGCGTATTGAAAAGAGCGCCAAAGCTTTTTCAAAAGCTGCGTTTGGAATGGCTCTACCGGCTTTTGCAGCAGCCCTCAAGATACCGGAGGATGTTCGCTCTGCCGAAATTCGTCGTGAAAGTGATGCGAGATAAAGGAAACATTGGAAAACACCGCAAAGCTGCCTAGAAATCGCAAGTAAATCGCTATAATCGCTTGAAAATGGGAGTAGCGATTCTTTTTCATTCGGAGTATAATTCATTCCGGCGGTATTGGAAGAAACGGCTGGCGTCATGCACGACCGACTTGATAATGAAAGCTTTTGTCCCGGTACGGTACTGCTGCGAGTGACGACGATAATTGTTTCTTCGCCCCAAATGTAAGCGTGACAGAAGCTTGTATCATGCTTATGTTTTACGAAAGGGAGATGGAGATGGCTGAAGGCATTCTTTATGGAATCGGATTTGCAGTTTCACTTTGTATAGCGCTCGTGTTAACCCCGTTTGTTATTAAATTGGCTTTCAAGATCGGGGCTATAGACAAGCCTAATCATCGCAAAGTTCATACGCGTATAATGCCTCGTCTGGGCGGACTGGGTATATTTGGAGCCTTTGTAATTGCCTATTTCGTCATCAAACCATTCATTCCTGAAGGTATGCTTCGCCATTATGATTTGAATATTATCAACGCCCTTCTCGCAGGAGGCTCCATTATTGTCGTAATTGGCATGCTTGACGACCGGTTCGAGCTCTCCGCTAAAATAAAGCTTCTGGGTCAAATCGCGGCAGCGTGTGTGGTCGTATTTGGCTTTGGCGTCAAGATCGACCTGCTTAATATTCCATTCGGTGAATCGATGCAGCCTATTGCCGCATGGATCAGTATTCCCTTAACGATTTTGTGGATCGTTGGCGTCACGAATGCCATTAATCTTATCGACGGGTTGGATGGGCTGGCTGCCGGCGTATCAGGTATTGCGATCGGCACAATCCTGATTATGGCTGCTATCATGGGCTTTGCACCAGTCATTCTGTTATGTGCGCTGTTGCTGGGCGGTGTAGTTGGCTTCCTCGTCTATAATTTTCATCCCGCCAAAATCTTCATGGGCGATACGGGGTCTTTATTCCTCGGATTCGCTTTAGCCACCTTATCCATGCTGGGCTTTAAACAAGTGACAGTCGTTTCCTTTGTCACGCCGCTTCTCATTATTGGCGTGCCGCTCTCGGACACCTTCTTTGCCATTGTGCGCCGCTGGGTCAACAAGAAACCGATTTTCGCACCGGACAAAGGCCATTTGCATCATTGTCTGCGTGAGCTTGGGTTCAGCCACCGCCGGACAGTGCTGATTATCTATGCTATTGCCTCCTTCTTCGGGCTATGCGCGATTATTCAATCAACAATCGTACAGTCCGTCGCAGCCAACTGGATCACCTTTGTCGTTATTCTGATCCTGGTTTTCGTCTTGCAGATAGGCGCTGAGCTGATTGGAATCGTCGACAAATCCAGGCGACCGCTCATCAATTTCATTCAACGCCTGTTCATGCGGACGGAGCAATCGCGAACGAAATAATGCCAATTGTAATTGGCTTCCAATAAATTAGGGTTGGATAAATATAACTCCTCTTCCATCGCGAAGTGGAGTTTTTTGTTTTGTAAAGGAGCTTTTTTTATCCGAAATGTCTAAACTTTTTCCAGTTTCGCACCGATAACAACATTACAACTAATTGAAATTTGGGTGCAAAAGAGTGGAGGAGGCTTACTGTGATTAAGAAATTAGGCATGTGGGTTATGTTGCTGTCCTTAGTCATTTCACTACTGCCTATGAGCAGCGTTAAGACGGCAGAAGCAGCGACAGGGAATTTTACATTCCCGTCAGAGAGCGACCAGATCGGTTCACCGCGTATTACGACAGACGAGCGTATCACATTGCAAGGAACGATTAACAACGTAGATCCGTCGTCTATTTCTTATAACGTCTATCAAATTGTCAATCCTTCGACCGAAGAAGTTGGCAGCAAGCGGGAGAACCTGACAAGCAATGTTTCCCTTAACGGGTTCAGTATCCAGATATTCAATATTCAACTATTTCCCGGTCTGAACAAGATCACGTTCAAGGGCACACAGGGCGGAGGGGAAGTTACAAACTCGATCTTTCTTGAGTACCGTAATGGTCCGATGCTTTACGATTTAACAGCAAGTTTGGATGGTAATCAGTATCCGATTATCGAGAACGGAACAACGGTCGTTCAATCCAGCGCTTCCAAAGGCCTCAATACCGCTGATATCAGCATCACAGGTAAAGCTCCGAATGCCCAGCAAGTAACGGTAGTTGTTAATGGCAGCAGCAAAACCTATTCGGTCAATAATACGAATGACAATACATTTGCCGCTGCGCCGATCAATCTAAAAAAAGGAAAAAACCTGGTTACCTTCAAAATTGCAAATGGCACTCAGGTTATCCAGACTACGCGTGAAATCGCCTTTTATAATGGCAACGTAACCTTCTACGATGTGAATATCAATGAAGTTACTTCACCTCCCGATGCAGCCAATTCGGGAGCGCTGGAGTACAGTCCGAATCTGGTAATCGATACAGATAATAATTTGACGATAACGGGTAAAGTTATTGTTCCCAACAGCAGATATGAAGTGATGACAGGAACTCCTCCTGTTCCCGTTATGCTGCCGCACCCGAATCCAATCGCATCGCTGGGTGGCGATCCTAACGCTCTCAGTTCACTAAAAGCTAGTATTAAGCTTGCGACTGCTGCGACTTATACAGATATAACGGGGGATATATCCTCCGTGTCGGTGGTTGGTACACCACTGGAAACAGACAACTTCTTTATTTATGAGTATCAAATTGATCTCGGTGTTGCTTCGGATCTGACACTGGATCAGTTATACAATGTCAAGCTCATGGCGGATAATGAATATAATCGGCATGTTGGCTCAACTGACATCCAGCAGGGGACCGATGCCTTGTATTTCTCACTTCGTGATGGAGAAACGCCTTTTATCAGCCAAATCAATTACTTGCCCGGCTATAAGCCAACGGCCTTTGAAGGAATAGAAGGTGTTCCTCTGGAAGGTAAAAGTATTTATGGCCTTCCAATCGGGATTGAAGTGTTGATTGGCAATCCCGGTAGTGGGAGCCAGTCGTTGAATATTACGAGTATCCAGGATCTATACGGCAACAAGAAGGATGGATCATCTACTCCAAAAGCAGAGGATTATGCAGAGGAAATATCAGATACGATCATCACGAGAATGGTCGATGGTCAAAGTGTATCTTTCCGCCGTGTTGTGCTTGAATTTGCCAAGATGCCATTTGAGGGCACTCAGACGATTTCCATGAAAGTTGATACAGGAGCAGAATCTACAGCCAAATTCACACTGCTATTCGGGCCATTCGCAAGCTATAACAAAATTTACGATACAATGACTATCTACGATGATTCAACCAAAGATCTGGGGGATCGCGTAGCTGAGATTATTGGTGTAGCAGGTGTCAGTCCAGACAATTCCAAGCTGGGATTATTTCAGGGGGAATTGCAGAATATTAACAATACGGATGAAATCCGGTATGTTGCTGATGCCGCTACTGGTCCGCGGACTATTTACTTCTACATTAATAATGTTCCGTTCGCTCTAAAACCTGTCAGTGGAGTTCATGATACACATTTTATATTAGACGGCGCGCCTGCGGACGCATTTAACGCTATGTTTAGCGGTGAGAACATAATCAAATTTGTGTTTCAAGGTACGAAGAGCTACTATGAGAAAGTTGTAAAAGTAAATCTTGTTCCGACCAACTTGCCTATCATACCGGCACAAGCATCGGGAGTTTACCCGTTCACCTATGATGGCGCAGTTACAGATCCCAAACCGATCGCAAACGATCCGAAGTTTCCGAAGCAGGGTTCGATCTATACGACAACCGAGCCTTACATGAATATTTTCGGAACCTTCGATTTTATTGATCTTGGAGAAACCTACGATCCGACATCCGGTACAGGAACAGTTTCCAGTAAGATGGCCACTCTTCTGACGGTGGTTAGTGGTCATTCGCCTGCCGACGATTATATCCTGAATATCAGTGGAGCATCGCTTGCAAATGATATTCAATGGAAGCTCTCTGACCCTTTTATGGTTGTTAATGGGGATACGCCAGTAGGCATCTACCCAGCGAATGCAACCATTAATGGCGATCTGGTTGTGCAGTATAATCTGGCTAACCAGCAGTTCTCTTTTATTCTGAAGAGGCAGGAGCTTAATGCTGATGGCAGCTCGAGCGTTTATCTGTTTAATGTTTATAACAGTGGTACAACCGGTCCCAAAGCAACCTACCGCATGGAAGTTGATCCAACGACGCTTCCATACAAGGTTTTACGTCCATACCTGCCAGCTGAAGGTATCGTTAATAAAAACTTTGTTGATGTGATTATCAATGCCAGAGGCGCTGATAAAGTTACAATTAATAAAATAGCAGCTGAGAAGTTCGAATATGATTACAATAACGATGGCGTTATCACGGACGAATTGGATTATCCGAATGCATTCAAATCAACGGTTACCGGGCTCAAAGCCGGTGTGAACAAAATTAGCTTCACCATCGAGAATGCAAGCGATAAAATCACCAGCTTTATAAATGTGACATACACACCAACGAATATACCCGGTGCTGAAATTCTGGACGATATGAAAAGCTCCAACAAGGTTTTTGAAGGAGCTTTAACGCTTACTTTCCCTAAAGGTGCAGCTCTCATCCGACGTGATTTCAATGTGCCAAGCAATTTCAAGAACCAGGTTTTCTCCGGCCATAAACTGCTGTTTGCGATTGCCAATCCGGAAGATGGCGTGGTTGACCGTCGCGAGTATGACAATCCGCCAGCAGACTTTGACTTGATTATGCAGAACTTTGGGACAAGATTTAAAGTTTCCTTCCCAACTCGTTTCTCCAAATCAAGTCCTGTTTTCTGGATAGATGCCGGATTGGCGGATGACTTGACAACACCTGGCTACGACCCCCTAACAATGGGTGTGGATCCGTATCAATATCCAGGAGCCAAAGGTCCAGGCGGTACTAAAATACCAACTTATGATGACAGGCCGGATGATCGTGAGCTTGTATCATCCAAGCGCGGAAGCCTGACATTGGCATTTGATCCAAGTATTCGCGATACAACAGGAACGATCATCACGGTGTTCCGTTATGATGTGAAAAACAAGTTCTGGGTGAATCTTGGCGGTGTTGTGGATACCAAGAAAAATACCATTACCGTTCCTTTTGATCAGTTTGGATATTATGTTGTTGCCAAAATGGTATACTCATTCTCTGACATTACCAATCATCCATACGCCAGAAATTATATGGAGGCTATCTTCTCCAAAGGTGTCATGAACGCAGCAAATTTTGATGACTTTGGAGCTGACATGTATACGGCGCGCGGTGAATTTACCCGTATGATGGTAAAAGCATTGGATATTCCGCTTAACTACGAACTTAGCAAACCGCATTTCGATGATGTTGCGCCAATCATTAATCAGGATGCATTATGGGATTATAGTTATATTGAAACAGCGGCTAGAGAAGGGTTAATCCGGGGAACGCAGCCTCGTACCTTCGAACCGAATGCTAATCTAAGCCGGGCAGATGCAGCTGTATTTATAGCTCGCGCTTTGGATCTCAAGCTTGAAACGGATCCAGCGAAGATCGATAAAGCTTTGCAGAAAACATTTAAGGATTATGGCGATATCAGTTACTATGCCAAAGCGTCTGTGCTCGCTGTGGCGAATAAAGGATATATTCAGGGTTCACCGGTTGATGCAACTGATTTGAAAAAAGGTTATGTATTTGAACCGCAATCTAATCTGCTTCGCTCAGATGCATCCATTATCGTCGGAAAGCTTCTTGCTGATACGAAACGTTTACCTAAATTAACTTAATTAAAGCTAATCAAGGCTGTCTGGATTGCCAGGCAGCCTTGATTCCGTTATAAGGACCACTACAACAATGACATAATACGTATGCGGCAAACTCTCATTTAGAATGGGAAATGTTTGATATCGACGGAAACAGGGTATTCAAGCTATACTTAGCAATGTGTGAAAGCAGGGAGAGTTTCTACATAATGCGTCACCGTACGATAAGTCTAAGCAGATGCTTATGAAATTATTTTGAAAATTTTTTTCCGGTATCGCAACTTTTTAAAACCTGCTGCGTTTAATTACATGAACGAGACGCAAACACCGACAGCAAGCGGTGGAGAATACTTTGGAACATATTCACAGATTCCTCTTTACGCTAGTATTGACCCATTGTATAATGTTATAGTGGCAGAGGGACTCTACCAAAATTTTCTTGCGTTCATCAGTTTACAAGTTTCTGCGACATGTTCCTACAAGGAACGCCTAATGCTTGCAGACATCATTTATATGAATTGTGCTCTACTCTGGAAAGGGGGTGAATCAACAGATGAGTGAAACGGGCAAACAATATTACAAACACAACTCTCAACAACCGAAGGATTTAAGAGGAGGAGAAAAAAAGGTTATGAAAAAAAGTTTAGCTGTAATTGTAGCCGGTGCTATGGCTTTCTCGATGTTCGCTTCCGCGGCATTTGCTGCTGACGAGCAGAAAGACCTGACAGCACTTGAGAAATTCAACGCTCTGAAAGAACTGGGTGTATTTGAAGGTTATCCAGGGGGCGGCGCTGGTCTTGAAAACGAAATGACTCGCGCAGAATTTGCAAAAGTACTTAGCAAAATCTCCAACCTTACAGAAAACGCAAGTGCAGCTAATGTATACAGCGATGTATCCGCTACTCACTGGGCTAAAGGCTTTATCGGCGCTGTAACGGCTGACGGTATCATGGAAGGTCTTGGCGGCGGTAAATTTGGTCCGTCCGGCAAAGTTACAATCGAGCAAGTTGCTAAAGTAGCAGACGAAGTTGCTGGCTTGGAGCAATCCGATGCAGCAGTATCCGGTGCAGTATCCGCTTGGGCTAAAGGCTATGTAGCTGCAGCAATCCAAGCAGGTCTGATCGCTGAACTTCCTTCGTACAAAACAAACGCAACGCGCGAAATGCTCGTTAATGTTACTTACGACCTGGTAGAGAGCGGTACTAACCTTGTAACTGTTAAATCGACGAAAGTTATCGATGACAAGAACATTGAAGTAACCTTCTCCGATGACCAAGTTGTTAAGAAAACTCTTGACACTGCTCTTGTAGCTGGTCAAGACACGAAAGTTTCCGTTGAGTACAACGGCAAAACTTACGAAGTTACAGTTAAACTGGATGTTCTTCAAGCAACTGAAGCAAAACAAACAGGCGCTAAGAAAATCACAGTCAACTTTAACCAACCAGTTTCCGCAACTGACAAAACAGATCTTACTTACGAGCTGAAATACAGCTTCTCTCCCTACCCAGTTACAGCTGTGTATGCTGAAGATGGTAAATCAGTTGTTCTAACAGCTGCATACTTGCCAGCAGGCGATTATGTTCTGACAGTTAAAGGCAGTGCAGCAATCAACTTGAAAGTTGAAGCAGAAGCGGCTACTAAGGTTGATGTAACATCACCAGCATTGCAAAAAGCTGATGATCAAAGTCTGGGAGTAAAACTTTACAACCAATTTAACGAAGAGATGACTACTGCATCTCCACAGATTACTGCATATAACTCAACAAAGAACATTCCAATTACAGTAGACAACGGTACTGTCGATCTTGCTGCCGATAGTAAAGCAGCTCTTGGTGACAGCATTATTGTAACAGCAGTATATCCAGCTGCTGGCTTGTCTAGCACTAAAACACTCAAAGTTATGAACGGTAGTGCAGCTACTTCAATTAAAATTGGTACTGTAGTGCCACTGACAAATGAAACTAGAATCTCTGTATCCCAAAGTGGTTTGATTCTTCCATTGACGCTGATCGACCAAAATGGCCAAACCATTAAACTTCCTATGGGTTCTAGGACGCTTCCTGCAAACCAAAACAGCTTTGAGTATGGCGGATTGTACTTCTATATCAGCGATAATCAAATTGTTGATACTATCAATGTTAACTCAGATGGAGTTGTTACTTTTAACACGAAAGGCAAATCCGGTACTGTATACATCACTGTTACAAACGGTGCAACAGCTGCCAGTGCAAGCACTTCGGTTATTGTCAATGGCCTTGCTGATGTTAAAGAATTCCAGCTGAATCATCCTGGTAAAGTAATCGTAAAAGGCGAAGATATCGTATTCCCTTTTGCAGCTGTTGATTCTTATGGCGCTCAAATTGCCGGTAAAGATCTTAATCTGAACAATGTGAAATTTGTTGCAGGTTTGAATCTAACACCTGGCTATCCAAAAGTTAATGCAAAAGGCGAGTTGGTATTTAACTTCGCTCAAACCGGAACAACAACTATTTACACATTTGTTAATGGATTGCAGCAAACAAGCAACGTTCAACTGGAAGTTAAAGATGTTGCTTATAAAACTGCAGTTAATGGTATCAAAGACTTTACGACAACATTAGAAGTCGGTGCTAAGCCTGCATTTGATGCAGACAACATCACAACCGTTGATAACTATGGCCGTGTTTCGAACGTAACAGAAGGCACTTATACTGTTAAAAGTTCTGCTGATAGCATAGTTAAATACGAAAATGGTCAATTGGTAGCTGTAGCTCCTGGATCTGCTACAATTACTGTAGCTAGCTCGCCTAATGTAGCTCCAAATGCAGACAAATCAGTTTCTAACTACACGTTTACTGTTAACGTTGTAGCATCAAGCGATGTTAAAACTTTCGCAATTGATACCGTTGGAACTGTCTTCGGTAAATCAACTGCAACTGATGCAAGCAATGCTTATAAAAAAGCAATCACGTTGGTTGGTAAAACAGCTAGCGGCACAACAGTTACACTGGCCTCAAACAACCCAACATTTGTAACTAGCACGAACGAAGATATTTTGAAAGTAAGCTCAGCGGATAGCACCTCTGTATACGGTCTGAAAGCTGGTACATCAACAGTAGCTGCTTACTTCAATGGTGCTAAAGTTGCTGAACAAGCAGTGACAGTATCTGAAGATGCTCCAGTTGTTAAAACAGTAGAACTTTCTGCTGATGAATATACAACTACTGTTAATGGTACTGTAACAGTAGGTGTAACCGTTAAGGATCAATATGGTGTTGTTCTTCCAGCTCCATTCCAAATCCTTTCCAGTGATTCGACTATTGCTACAGCTTCGGCAAACAGCTTGGTTGTAACTGCTGGTAACAAATCGGGCAGCGCAACATTGACTTATGTTTCGTCTAACGGAACACAAGACACAGCTACTATCGTAGTAAACTAATACCATCTTCTCTAAGAACAGGCGAGGATATCCTCGCCTGTTTTTTGTTTTTTTATAAAACTTGATCCAAACGCTTCACATTCATTTCATTTTGATTCTGTATAGTGAAACTATAAAACTTTATCGAAAGGACGAAACAAAGTAAAGCTGTCAAGCGTCTAATAGAATATACAGAAACAGGAGGAATGAACGTGAATTCAAAATGGATCAAATATGGTGTCGTGACATTAACGGCATCGTCCTTACTCACACCTAATCTGATATTGCCAGCGGCTTCAGTAGCAGCAGCAGCCCAATCGGCGATATCATCCAAAATTGTAAAACTGACCGGCTCCAGCTATTTGAATATTCGTGATGCTCATTTCTTAATGCAGGAAAAAGGAAAGGTGCTGGCTTTTTCCGTAGCGATTACGAATAATGGTTCCACCCAATTGGATCTTATTGATTATTGGCTTCGAGTGAAGACAAAATCAGGCAAGTCCTTTAAATCGACTATTACGGAAGCGGATAAAACAAAAACAACGGTCGCTCCGAAGTCCACGCAATATTTGACGTACTACACCGTTGTAGATAACCAAACAAAGATTTCAGATCTTACTTTTGAAGTTGTCAAATGGGATTTTTCCGTAGCGAATTACGAGCGCAGACTGGGAATGATTCAATATCCAGCGAATACGACCGATCAGATTCCTGCCTTCAAGGATACAGTTATGCTCTATAACAACAATAAAATCAGAAGCGCTATCAAACAGTCCTACATAACAAAGGATGCCAATAATGCTTACTTGACCATCAATTTCCTTCTGGAAAATGTCGGTCTTCAATCAGCGGATTTGTCTAAAATGAATTTCTTCATTCAAACAGATAGCATGTCCGTCTATAATGTGAGCTCGAGCTTGGAAGGAGCCTCCATTCAGCCGAAAGAACGCAAAATCGTTACCCTGCACGCGACGTTACCGCTTGTTGTGGCTGATAAACCGCTCTCCTTTATTGCATCGCTGAATGATGATGTATCCAAGGTTCAGCTGCCTTCCGGCGTGTTCGCTCTGCCTGCGACCAAAGCCGCTGCTGTAACGCCCGCTGGAGCGACTCGAATGTTCTATATGGATGGAACACCAATCAATACGAAAACAGGTTCTGCCTTTCTCACGCAAGGGTCGGATAAGAACCAGGTATCGATTGATTATACATTGACGAATACGGGGACCGCATCGATTGCCAATCCGAATCTGGATTATTTCCTCGTCACTTCTTCTGGAACAAGCTATCCATTAACGTTTACCAAAGAGGAAAATGGTGTGCTTCTGCCGAAGATCGACAAGGTGGTTACATTGACCGGGGAAATCCCATCCACGATCAAGCCGGAATCATCGCAGCTGCTCGTAAAAACAACTGCCACTGAGAAAGAAAAGTCGTATATTATCGGCAGTTACTATCTCAAATCGACATCACAGCAGGGATCGCTGCAAAGCTCATTTGCTTATAACGATTACACCGTTAAACTCGATTCTGTTGCACGTTCGCCGCTGGAAGACAATGATGTTCTGATGGCTAACCTGACGATCACAAACAATAGCGATGTAAGCAAGCAGGTTCCTTCACTTAGCGGTTATTTTATGGTGAACGGTGTCAAAATAGGCACTGAACAAAAGGCTGTCGGGCTTGATGAATCGGTTACAATTGCTCCAGGCGCATCCTATGAGGAAGTCGTATATTCAGAAATTCCTTATACAACCGCAATCGATAAAATTACATTCGTAAGTACAGAACCGGTACAGGATAAAGAAGGCAAGCAGCTTTATCAATTCTCTGGCCAGACGCTTAGCGAAACTCCAATACGCAATATTGACGTGCCTTATGATGTCACAAGTGTCGGAAAACGTGCTTCGGTCAAAGTTACCCGTTCGGCTGTATTTGCCGGTGAGCAGAAAAATAATTTCTATGTAGAACTGGAAGCTGTCAATAAAGAGACGCGAGCTGCGCTAATTGCTAACCTGGGTGGTTACATTCAGGATAAGAATGGCGTCATCGTACCTGTGCAGTTTGCAGAGGTGAAGGAGAAGCTTTCACCAAATGGCAAAGCGCTGGTCTCAGCATGGGCTCAGGTTTCCAAAAATTTTGACACAACTTCCTATCAATTCATTATTGGACAGTCTCTCGTAGCTCCTAATGACACTGGATCTCCTCCGGATACAGGAGGCGGTACGGGAGGTGGCGCAGGTACAGGTGCTGGCACCGGAGGAACCGGAACAGGCACGCCCACTCAAATCCCTGTTATTGTAAAGCCTGTCTCCTACACCTTAAACGGAACGGATGCTCAAGGCACGAAACAAGGTCTCACAGGCATTACGTTTGGCGGCTATACGCTGGATATTCACCACGTTAATGCTTACTTGAATGTAGCGGGTGAATACGATGTGCAGGGCTTGAAGATGATGTTTGACTATAATTTGTCCAAAGACAAGCAATATGATTACATTGCCGGCGATCATAAGCTGATGTTTGAATTTGTTAATAAAGATACGTTGAAAACGACTTATTCCAAACAATATGCATTAGGGACTGCTGGGACCGATGAAGAGCTTCTTAAAGAAGCGGCGGAGAGCACACCTCTTACCATCATTTTCACGGATAAAGATATCCAGGCGAATGTTCAGAAATATGAAGACTATACCCTAAACGTGTATGATGTCTTCCAAAATACCAAGCTGCTGATTGCAACAAAAGATTTAAAATGGTTTACTCCTTCCGAATAACAGCAGCGAACCCCGTACGGGTCAACGGACCAGTGCGGGGTTTTCTTCCTTTTGCGTGTGGAAGAAACACTTGAAATCTAGTAAACTGACATGAGAGTTAACAAGCTTAGTCAAGCTTAGTTGCAGCACTGATGTTGAAATAATGAGAATAATTGAGATGATTGATTGTAAATGAAACTGCAGCTGGGGACCTTCAAGTAAGAAAGGAGATTAATGATATTGCGATACAAAGGATGGAAGCTAACAGCGGCAGCCGTTGTAATTGGTGCCGGGTTATGGGCGGGCTTTGAGTGGCCGTCAATGGCAGAGGGAGATGTGACTACTGCGGTTACACCTGGCAGTGTGGATGACCCGGTAGTAACAAAAAGCTACGTGGATCAGAAAATCGCTGCATTAAGTGGTGGGAATTCAAATAGTGGCGGCACCGCTTCAGAGGATAAGCCAGTTCCAGAGGAACAAGAACCGGGAGAAGCCAATAACACAACCAATATTGTTACGGTACCTGTCGGAAAAACACTCATCGCCAAGGATGGCGCACAGATGGTGGTACGGGCCGGTAAAGCGATCGCTTACAGCCCTGATTCGAATGGTATCGCTGATGTCACGGACGGAGCAGATATAAAGAGCGGCAGCCGCGTCCTCAACAATCATCTTATTATGTTTCCGCGCGGCGGACGGGGCATACTGCCTGAGCCAGGGCAAAAGTACAGCCTCACGGTCATGGTAATGGGCGGCTACGAAATTAAAGTGTTGGATGACCAAGGCAAGTAACATTTGCAAGTCCTGACAAATTGTTTAGCGCGTCAAAGCTTAAGGATGAAGGCACAATAAAGCCATATCCTTTTTTAAAACTTTGGAGGTGCTTAGACGATGGCAAAACGTTCTTCTAATAAAGTGTTGGTAAAAGAAAGCAGGGCTGCTCTTGAACAAATGAAATATGAAATAGCAGCTGAGCTGGGATTAACGACAGGCCTGCTTTCGGCGGATCGCTTGGGTCATACCGAGTTTGCAACCGAGTTAGGCGGTATCGGCCAGGCATCGTCTTCAGACAGCGTGCCTTGGTCACAGCTGGCTACCAGGGACGCCGGATCGGTTGGAGGCTCGATGACCCGTCAGCTCATTCAGAAGGCTGAGCAAGCTCTGAACGGATTGTAAATAAACTTACAACCATTGACACAAAGCGACAGTTTCGGTATCATACTGTTCTAGAGACTTGTCATTCCAGACCTTTTCCACTTGGAAAAGGTTCATTTTTTGAACCAAAGGAAAGTGTGGATTTTCATTTGGCTTTTCTCTGAGTATTTAGAGAAAGACGGTCTTATGAAGTATGGTGCCGATAGCCATTTCTTCTTAAATCGGGACGTTCAACGTTAGATTTGACGTGACCTTGATTTCTTTATAATCTCGATTCGACTGCTGTTTTATTCAAAATATAATAAAGTAGTCATTTATGCTTTTTCATATTTTGAAAGAAGAAATTGAACATTTCAGCCATGCGCGATTCTAAGGCCGCGTCAGCGGTTTTTCGCATAACGATAACATTTCTTCGAATGGATACTTAACTTATTATGTTGCAGGAGGTTGATATTGAATGTCGCTTAAAGGCAGTCATTTGTTTACATCGGAATCCGTTACAGAAGGACATCCCGATAAAATTTGCGATCAAATCTCGGATGCGGTATTGGATGCTTTTCTGGAGGTAGATCCTTATGCCCGAGTAGCTTGTGAGGTTTCGGTTGCAACCGGTCTAGTGCTTGTGATTGGTGAAATCAGCAGCAGGGCGGATTATGTGGATATTCCTGCTATCGTACGCCGTACGATCAAAGATATCGGCTATACGCGTGCCAAATATGGCTTTGATGCCAGCACATGCGCTGTATTAACCTCGCTCAACGAGCAATCCGCAGACATTGCCCAAGGCGTCAACGCTGCGCTGGAGTCGCGAGACGGCAAGAATATGCTTTTGGAGAACGAAGATATAGGCGCAGGCGATCAAGGCTTGATGTTCGGTTTTGCAACTAACGAAACTCCGGAACTGATGCCGCTTCCGATCGCCTTGTCGCACCGGATTGCCCGTCAATTGTCCGAAGTGCGCAAAAATGGCAAACTGGACTACCTGCGTCCGGACGGCAAAACTCAGGTTACCATCGAATATGTGGATGGCAAGCCGAAACGAGTGGATACCATCGTTGTCTCGACACAGCATGCCGAGGAAATTTCGCTCGAGCAAATTCAATCCGATATCCGCGAGCATGTCATCAAGCCGGTTGTGCCGATGGAGTGGCTAGATGAAGAAACCAAATACTTTATCAATCCGACAGGCCGTTTCGTTATTGGCGGTCCTCAAGGGGATGCCGGTCTGACAGGCCGCAAAATAATCGTGGATACGTATGGCGGCTACGCTCGTCATGGCGGCGGGGCGTTCTCCGGTAAGGATCCGACAAAGGTTGACCGTTCCGCAGCTTACGCCGCTCGTTATGTAGCGAAGAATCTAGTTGCTGCAGGACTTGCGGACAAATGCGAGATTCAACTCGCCTATGCTATCGGCGTGGCCAACCCGGTATCCATCAATGTGGATACTTATGGAACAGGTAAAGTCAGCGAAGAAAAGCTGGTTGAAGTAATCAAGAAGAATTTTGATCTTCGTCCCGCAGGCATTATCAAAATGCTTGATCTTCGTCGTCCCATTTATGGTAAAACGGCTGCTTACGGTCATTTTGGCCGTACAGATATCGAACTGCCGTGGGAGAATATAGACAAAGCCGAGCAGCTTAAAGCTGATGGATTGGCTTAAATTTTTATCCTCCCGGACCAACCTGCAATCTTTAATGAATAATCGATCAAATACAAGCCGCTCCTTATTGCTGGGGGCGGTTTTTTATTGTTGACTTATTGGCAAATATCCGTTTTTTGAAGGGCTGGATTCGAACAACATGGAGATTGCCGCAGGCGAGTATAGTCCCTTTATTCTTGAAAATCATTAAAAGTCTTCATTTCAAGGTGTACTTGACCGAAAAAGATAATACGAGTGTCTTCTATTGGGGAGTGGTAAAGTTGGTCCGAAATCGTAGCTGGCTATTTTGTTTAACTGTAATGATATTCGTTGTACAAATCGGATTTGGAGCGCTTATGGCTGGTCCATCCGCAGCTTCAGCCGCATCCGGAGGGCCTGAAGTACTGAGTAAGTCTCCTTCAGCCGGAGCAACCAATGTACAGTTGAGCGAAAAATTAGTGTTGACCTTTGATGAGAATGTGGCAAAAGGAACGGGATCGGCTGCCATATCGATTCGTAAGCTGAGTGATAATACGCTTTTTGAATCGTATATCGTATCTTCGGACAGCCATGTTCAAATAGGGGCGTCCAGGAATGTTGTCACCATAACGCCAAGCAAATCCTTCGAGGCAAATATGAGCTATTATGTGTATATTGACGCAGGAGCCTTCCGGAATGAAGGCAATAATGCCAATTTTGCAGGGCTTACAAGCACAGCCGCCTGGAATTTTACAACAATTTCAACAGCAGACACATCGCCTCCGGCCCTAACGTCTGTATCCCCTGGAAATGGCGCATCTGCAAGTATTGGTACAACACTTGTATTATCCTTCAATAAGGCTGTTTATGCGGCCAGTGGCAATATTCAAATCAGCAATGTCAACCAATCCGGAGACAGTCAATCGATTGGAGTTGTTTCGGGCAGCGTTACAGGAAGCGCGTCCCCGAATGTCACTGTACAGCTTGGCACTACGCTGCGGCCCAGCAGCACATATGAAGTGACCATTCCAAGCGGTGCTTTTCAAGACGCGTCAGGCAATAGTTTTGCGGGCGTCAGCTCGGGACAATGGCGATTTACAACGACGGCGCCGCCTCTCGGAGTCCCTTCTCTGCAGCCTGCAGACAACGCATTTTCTGTGGGAATTGCAAGTAATCTGATCATGAATTTTCCTGTCAACGTGGCCGCGAATACGGGAAATATCAGAATCAACAAAATCTCCGATAACAGCACGGTTCAAACGATCAGCGTCAATTCGTCACTGGTAAGCGTCAGCGGAGGCTCGGTGACGATTAATCCGCAGGAGGATCTCTTGGGCAGTTCCGGCTATTATGTGCTGATCGATTCCGGCGCCTTCAAGGACGCCGGTAATCCGGGACTTCTTTATGAAGGCATTTCGGATGCGTCAGTCTGGAACTTTACAACGGATGCCGGCAATGATACGACACCGCCAACGCTGGTTGGAGACCGGAAGCCGCTCAATACGCAGACAACGACCACGCTGGACATGGAAATGAACTTTAGTGAGCCGGTCTATCAGGGTTCGGGCAGCATCATCATCAAGAATGCAGCCAACAATGCTGTGTTTGCAACAATCCCGGTTACTTCAGATAAAGTCAGCGGCGGAGGAACGTCAAAGATCACAGTTAAGGATACCAGTCTTGTTTTTGTGAATAATACTTCTTATTATGTGCAAATTGGCGGACAGGCGTTTCGCGATTTGAAAGGAAATTATTTTACCGGAATAAGCGGAACAACCGATTGGCAATTTATCGTGACGCAGGATACGGAGAAGCCTTCGATCGTCACCCTTCTTCCTGCTAATAATGAATCCGCAGTAGCTTTGTCCGGCGTAAATCTGGAGCTGCTGTACACCGAGCCGATTCAACTCGGATCAGCTCCGTCGGTCAAGATAAAACGCAATTCGGGCAGCACCAACGAAAACACGGTAACCACAAAGCTATCCGTTGATCCGCAAAACAATCGGAAGCTGATTATAGCGCCAGAGAGCGCAATGACCGCTAACACGAACTATTTTGTGGAGATTGCAAGCGATACGGTTACGGATTTGGCGGGAAATAAATTTGACGGGATCCTGAATCAGTATCAGTGGACATTCAAAACAGCCAGCTCCTCTACAGGCGCTCCCTCTGTATCAAAAGCGGAGGTGCTGGGTACAAATCAGATCGTGCTCACCTTCAATAATACACTTGATCCAAACTCAGTACCCGTTCCAGCCAACTTCTATGTTACCGTTAACGCGGCTTCCAGACCGGTGACGAATGTACAGGTCAGCGGCCAGACGGTCGTGCTGACCCTGCAGGGGACACTGGCCTCCGGCCAGCTGATCAAAGTATCGTATTCGGCAGGCGAGAGGCCGATTAAATCTACAGGCGGCACAGCTGCTGCGAATTTCTCAGGCCGGGATGTTTCCAATAATCCCGACACAACCGTGCCCAGACAGCTCAGCGGTACAATTAACGGCAACACGATTATTCTGACCTTCAGCGAGAACCTGGCTGCTGTTAATGCGGGCGCCTACAGCCAGTTCTCGGCAGCCATTGGAAGCTCTACACGTACGGTTACACAGGTATCAGGAAGCGGCAATATTGTATTTATCACGTTTAACGGCAGTCCGGCAGCGAGCACGGAGACTGTAACTTTGTCTTATTACGCTTCAACCTATGCGTTGAAGGATTTGGCGGGGAATGCTGTTCCTTCCTTCAGCAGCTTCTATATTCAGAACGGGCAGGATACCCTTCCTCCGGTTCTGCAGAGTACAGCTGCTGCGGGTAATCTCGTAACTCTGACCTACAATGAGACCATGAACCCGGCAATGAAGCCGCCGACAAGCGCTTTTAAAGTCCTGGTTAACGGGACAGCGCGCGCGGTAACGTCAATCAATATCTCAGGGCCTCAGGTCGTTCTCACCTTGGCTTCTGCGACGGAGACAACAGACAATGTGAATGTATCCTACTCCGGGGGCTCACCGGCATTAACCGATATGAGCGGAAATGCCGCTGCCATCTTCAATGGACAGCTTGCAAATGGAGGGAATGGGTCACCGGCTGCCTCCATATCTCTTAGTGGAGTATTAGCCAAAGCAAGCACGATCACGGTCACCTTTTCGACAACGCTGAATGCGTCTTATCTTCCTTCATCCACTCAATTTACGGTTAAAGTGAATAATACGACTCGTCCGGTATCTTCAATTGCAATAAACGGCGCCGCTGTTACACTTACGCTGTTCACGCCTGTGGCCATCGGCGATACGATTACGGTAAGCTATACGGCCACAGGAACGATACTGCGTTCCACCTCCGGTGTGGAAGCAGTATCGTTTACAGATATCAATGCAGCGAACCAGACAACCTGGGCGGATAATACTTCAGGGGATTTCGAAGAAGCCCAGGGCGGCGGAATAGCCATCAAGACATCTGCCGCCGCCGTCACAACCGCTGTTTCTCCTGCTGGGCAATCAACCCATCTTTATACCATCACATCGGAGAAGATTACGAGAGCCTTCTCCACGATACGGACAGTCAGCGGAATGGCGCCAAGAGTCGTGTTCGTTGTTCCGGACAGCGAGAATGCCGCCATGGTTTCTGTGCCGCTGGGAGGATTGGAGGAAGCCAAAAAAGCTGCCTCCAACGCTTCTGTCGCAGTCGTATATAAAGGCGCTACCTACGAGATTCCACTTAGTGCACTGGATTTAACAGAGCTGGCAAAATTGCTGAATGCAGCCGGTGCTGCAGGACAGCTTGTCATATCCATCGATACCAGCGCCACAAACATGGCTTCGCCGCTTACCACAGCGTTAAATGCGAGCAAGGCCCAGATGATGATAAGTCCGGTCAACTTCGATCTTACGGTTACCAATGGAGCCCTGACGAAAAAAGTGAACAGCTTGAACGGTTATGTAACCGGGACCTTGAAATCAACCATGCCGTTGAACGGACATGAAGTGGCTGTTGTCTGGATGGATCCGGTAACGAATAAACTGTCTTATGTGCCTACCAGAGTAACCAGTGAAAATGGGCAATCTACAGTAACCTTCAAGAGCAGAAGCAACGGTGCTTTTACTGTAGTAAAAGGCTCGGTCGCTTTTTCAGACATCAACAAGCATTGGGCACAAAACGATATTCTGCTGATGGCGAATAAATATGTGGTTGAAGGAACCTCTCTTACTACCTTTACTCCGGATAAATCAATCACCCGTGGAGAGTTTGCGGTTCTTATCGTCAAAGGTCTGGGTCTGTCCGGCGATAAGCAGGGAGCCTCCAAGTTCAAGGATGTCAACACGTCCTCGATACTGGCGGCGTATATCGGCGCAGCGGCGAACGCCGGAATTATACTGGGCATGCCGGATGGCACCTTCATGCCAAACAGTCCGGTGACCCGGGAGCAGATGGCTTCGATGATGATCCGGGCTTCCAATACAGCCGGCGTACAGGTGGTTCTTTCGCAGGATGTGTCGGCCGTGCTGAAGAAATTCAGCGATTCCAACAAAATCGGCACCTGGGCACAAAGCGATGTGGCCAAAGCCGTTCAGGCAAGCATCATCAACGGCATGTCTTCCACAAGCTTTGGCGGCAAATCCAACGCGACACGGGCGCAAGCGACCGTTATGGTTAAGCGTCTGCTGGATTACGCCGAGTTCCTGGATCTTTGATCCAACCCTCTCTACCATAATAGTGATACTATGAAAATTGCTGAAAAGCTATCCGAGAGCCAGAATCGGATAGCTTTTTCTTTTCGTTCTTCGCCCGCTGATAGGACTCTTCTATCAAGCGTAACTTTTTCCAACTAGTAATAGTCTATAGCTAATAGACTTTTATGATGGGAGAGTTGCAGGAGAAATGCGCAAACTTGATAGAATAAAAAAGAAAAATGTCGTGAACACACGGAATTTGACGAAAAAACAGGTACTTATCTTAACGTTGGGTGTCTCTATACTCGCTCAGCCGCTCTCTATAGCAATTCCAGCGGTTGCCTCCGCCGCCACCGATACAAAGTCCGCCAATGCCTCTCAGAGCACGCAGGAGCAGCTGGTGCGTGTCTACGAGGAGATGATCACCTCCGGTGCGAAGCGTGTGGATTACAAATGGGCAAATAAAACAGGCTCGGGCGCCGAGCAGTCCAATGTCCATGTCATAGAGGTGGATTTGACCAATCCCAATGTGAAACTGGATGTCATGAACGGCAAGACAGGTGCGATTACCGGCTATGCCTCGACCGGAAACATGGTCAAGAACAGCGGCGCAGTCGCAGGCGTGAACGCGGACTATTTCAACACGTCGGGAAAAGGCGTGCCCATGGGGGCTGAAGTCCTCGGAGGCACATTGGTAGCAAGCCCCTCCAAGCTTAAGGGGATGTACGCCTTCGCGGTGACTGCCGACCGCAAACCGATGATTGACCTGTTTGACTTCAACGGAACGGTAACCGCGGCGGATGGTACGGTATTTCCGCTTGCCGGCATCAATAAAGCCTCTTATACGATCGAACCGGAGAATACATACAGCCATGCGAATGCGATGTATATCTACACGAGTGCCTGGACGGCTCCCCGCCCTGATGCCAAAGAGAGCTCCACAACACCGACGGAAGTTCTGGTAGTGGACAATGTTGTCACTCAAATTGCCGAGAACTCGATGATTCCGGGGACTCCGCCGGCCAATGGCTATATTTTGCGGACGCACGGCAAAGCGGCAGAATTTGTGCGCGATCATCTGCAAGTAGGTCAGCCCGTTACTTCCATTTACGGCCTTGTCTCGCAAACAACGGGGAAAACATATGATCCGGGTTCTCTGCAAATGCTGGTTGGCGGACATACGATCCTGGTTGATGAAGGCAAAGCGTCAGCTTACTCCAGAAGCATCAGCGGGATCAGCGGCACAGGCGATCGTGCGCGCACTGCCGTTGGATACAGCAAGGATGGCACCAAGGTATATATCATCACCGTTGAAGACAGCGATAACAGCGAAGGGGTCACGATTGCCGAGCTTCAGAAGCTGATGGTTCAGCTTGGTGTGTGGCGGGGCGTGAATCTGGACGGCGGAGGATCGACCACGATGATCACACGGCCCCTCGGTGAATTCAGTGCAGGGCTCACATTCCCTACGGAATATGGTACCGTGCAGCGCTTGATTCCAAGCGGCTTGGGTGTATTTACGACAGCCCCGCAGGGACAGGTGAAAGGAATCAAAGCAAGCGGGAGCGGCGTCCTCTTTATCGGTCAGCAGGCCACCTATGAGATGAAAGCCTACGATACCTACTATAATCCGATCGATCCCGGAACGCTGACGCCGACCTGGAGGTCATCCAATACGCTGGGTACATTCTCGGGAAATGCGTATACAGCTCAAAAAGCGGGAAAAACAACATTAACCGTTAAATCCGGCAGCGGCAGCGACGAGCTTCCAGTGGAAATTGTCGGCGGCGATCAGCTTGCCCAGATGAGCGTCGATGTGAGTTCGCCGGTCCTGGAGCAGGGCAAGACCGGCACGATTTCCGTTGAGGCAGTCCTTAAGGACGGTCGCAAATTGACGGTGCCCGCTTCCTCTATCAAGTGGGAGCTCCGTGGCTTCAAAGGCACCATTAGCGACGGTACACTGACCATAAATTCAATTGATGAAGGCGCCAAGGCAGGTTATGTGATCGCCCGTTATGACGGCTTCTCCTCGGTAGCGGTTCTGGCTGCCGGAGCGGATAAGAAATTTGAAGATTTCGAGCAGACGACCTACCCAATCACCTTCTCCAATACGAATGGTGTAGTGGGGTCTGCGACCCTGGTTGCCGGATTGTCCGAAAATGCGGCATCGAAGGCGCTGCAGCTCACTTATGATTTCACAGGGGGCAGCGGCACGAAAGCAGCGTACGCCGTCTTCAACACGACCGGCAAGGCATTGGAGGGCAAACCATCTGCCATTACCTTGGATGTCCTTGGCGACAACAGCCTGAACTGGCTGCGCGCTGAATTTATTGATAACACGGGAAAAGCGCATCTTGTGACACTTGCCAAACAGGTGGACTGGACAGGCTGGAAGCAGCTCAAAATCAATCTTCCGGCTGACGAGATGACGTACCCCGTGAAGCTTAAACGGATATATATGGCCTCACTCGAGGATGGCCAGGATGAGCGGGCATTGGCGGGATCTGTAGCGTTCGATAATATAAGCTTCCAATATGCGGCACTGGTTGCGGAGCCCCCCCGCACCACAATCCAGCTGGTGGTCGGCTCCAAGTCGGCGAAGGTTGGAGGAGTGGCGATGAAGCTGGATGTGGCTCCTCTGGTGATTAAAGGCACCACGTATTTGCCGCTCCGCTTTGTTACCGAAGCGATGGGGGCACAGGTTGTGTGGGAGCCTGCGAATAAGCGGGTATCCGTCCTTCGCGGCGACAAGCTGATGGAAATGTGGATCGGACGCGAGGAATTCCTGCTAAACGGACTGCTCAAGGAATCAGAAGTAGCCCCAATTACCCGGTCAGGACGGACCTTGGTCCCAATCCGCCTTGTGTCGGAACAACTAGGACTTACCGTAAATTGGGATGGCAAAATGGGCACGATTACCGTCGAATGATAGTGACTCGTTTGCGTAATTGTGTGCTATGATAGAAAGTAGATATTTTTTAAGAAAGTGGGCCGAGTCTAACGTGGATTATCGCATTAACGATATCGATCGCGTGATCAAAAACGCCGTTCTTGTGATGGAAGACAGTAAATACCAAATTTACGAAATTTGCGAATCCGCGCGCAAAGAGCTTTTTTCGCTCGGCCAGGAGCTTACCCAGGTCATTAAAGAAGCAGCTGAAATTATTGATAAAGTGGACAAGCTGGAGCTCGACTATCGTCGGGCTCGGATCCGGCTTACGGAAGTAAGCCGTGATTTTGTAAGGTTTAAAGAGCAGGACATTAAGATTGCCTATGAGAAGGCTACCCAATTACAGCTGGATCTTATGGTTTTTCGGGAGAAAGAAAGCTACTTGAAGGCGCGTCGCGATGATTTGCAAAAGCGGGTTCGCAATGTCGAGCGGTCTGTTGAACGGGCCGAGTCGATCGGATCCCAGATCAATGTCGTCCTCGAGTATCTGTCCGGCGATCTGAATCAGGTGACCCGAATCCTGGAATCCGCCAAAAATCGCCAACAGATCGGGCTGAAGATTATTTTGGCCCAGGAAGAAGAGCGCAAACGAATCGCCCGGGAAATTCATGATGGTCCCGCACAATCACTCGCAAATATAGTTCTTAGGACGGAAATTGCGGAAAGAATGCTGGGAAAGCAGGAATTTCAATTAGTACAAGAAGAATTAATAGACTTGAAGGGACAGGTTCGCTCGGGAATTGAGGAGATCCGTAAAATCATCTTCAATCTGCGTCCTATGGCCTTGGATGACCTGGGACTTATCCCGACCCTTCGCAAGTATGTCCAGGATTTTGAGGAGAAGACCAAGATTCGGACGATATTCGACACAATCGGAAAGGAAATGCGATTGCCCTCCGCTATGGAAGCAGGCATGTACCGGCTTGTTCAGGAAGCCTATAGCAATGCTTTCAAGCATGCAAACCCTACTTTCGTCGCGCTTGAATTTACGTTTCAGGCACAGATGGTGAAGATTGTCGTTAAGGATAATGGCGTCGGTTTCCATGTCGATCTGATTGAATCCCGGACCAAGGACAACGCACATTTCGGTTTGATCGGAATGCGTGAAAGAGTGGAACTGTTGGAAGGGAGGATGGAGATCGAATCGGCAATCAACGAGGGAACAAGAATTACGATTCATATCCCTATCAACGCGGAGCAAAGAAAGGAGTAAACTGACGATGGATCAAAGAGCAACGACTGCCAAACGCAAGATTAAAGTATTAATTGCAGACGATCATCAACTATTCCGCGAGGGACTCAAGCGGATCCTTAATATGGAAGATGATTTGGAAGTCATTGGCGAATGCAACGATGGTATACAGGTGCTGGAGTTCTGCAACGAGAACAAGCCGGAAGTTGTGTTGATGGATATTAATATGCCCATCGAGAACGGTGTTGTCGCAACCGAGCGGCTGCGCGACATTTTTCCCGATGTGAAGGTTATTATTTTATCCATTCATGATGATGAGAGCTACGTGTTCGAGACCCTTCGCAAGGGAGCATCCGGTTATTTGCTCAAGGACATGGAGGCGGAGGCCTTAGCGAATGCGATTCGCTCCGTCGTGAGCGGCTATGCATACATTCATCCCAAAGTGACGGGCAAGCTGATCAATCAGCTGCGCCGGATGACTTATCTGGACGAGATCGGTTCAACTTCGGGCGCTGCGGCAAGCCGTGAGGCCGGTGTGAAATTTGTCCCCAGCGAGAATAATCCGCTGACTCGCCGTGAAGCGGAAGTGCTTCGCTTGATGGCTGAGGGCAAAAGCAATAAAATGATCGGCGAATATTTGTTTATCAGTGAAAAGACGGTCAAAAACCATGTCAGCAGCATTTTGCAAAAAATGGAAGTTGACGACCGGACGCAAGCGGTCATTAACTCCATCAAGTTCGGCTGGGTGACCCTCTAGCATTAACGTTTTACATACAAAGGAGAAGAGCTTCCGCATCAGGCGGAAGCTTTTTTCATTTTTTTATCAGCTATCCCGTACAGAGGCCTCTTTGTGCGACTTGTCCGTTGGTGTCCCGCACTTATAGGCTGCTGGCGGCATATGATGTCACAAAAAGGAGGTGGCCGCCTTGATCCCGATTTTGCTGGGAATCATCGGTTGTTACGCCTTGGCGGCAGCTGCTGTGCATCTGGCTTATGTCTTCACGAGGAAAAGGAGACGAGCTGAGCGGCATTATGTCCTGCTCGCCCGGAATGAGCAGCATATGATGGAATGGTATATACGGTCAATCCGCCGGCTATCCCACCGGACAGGAGAAGAAGTAAAGGTTACAGTGATCAATCAGGGAAGCGAAGACGATACCTTGCAGATTGCGGGGAGATTTGCAAGAAGCGGGATGAAGGTGGACATAGCTGCCGGGTTGCAGCCTGACGTAACCAGTGCCGTATCGGACGATGAACCATATGAAGGAGAGCAGGTGCTCGTGGATCTGGGAAAACCTGCGGAACTGTTGAAGCTTCCTCTATGACAGCCTGGAGGACAAGAAAAGAACCATTTATGAGGATTGCTTACGCAGAGGAGGTCGGGGTATAATCAGCTATATACAAATATCGGACGAGTGAAGCACACACGTACCGCTGCCCCAAGGCAGCTGGCGGGTGTGCTTTTTTTGTTCGATTTATACATTCTGCAGGGAAGATTCGCTTCACTATCAGTGACGGTATCAGCGATTAATTTCTTCTTGCTGAACACGAATGCAAGCGGCTTTTATCGTTTTTCCATGCGGCTGGTGAAGGAGCTTGCCTGTTAGGATGCCCACTTATGTGGTTCAGGACAGCTTGAAAGTGGTTGTTTCACGGAATAATCGGATCTGGAGGAGGAGCCTTTGAAAGTTACTTTATACATAATGAGATCCGGGCAGGAATCCCGTGCGTCATGGTCGATAGCGCCCGAGATTGATTTTGCCTACTGGCTGGATACCGCTTTCCGGAATGAGGCCGATCAGGAGACCAAGGGGATTCTACTGGCTTCCGGGTATGGGAATATGAATACTATCGCCAATGAATTGAACGGGCGCTTGCTTGAAGCAAAGGTCATAGAACTGATTGTTTGGCCATATATGCTGCCGCTTGGTCTTGCGCAGAGGATTTCAAAACATTGGCCGGATTCTGTTCGCAAGGGGGCTGGCAAGAAGGAAATAATCAGCCATTTGACACGTCAGATTCGCGAGTCAAAGCTGATGGACATGAAGATGGATCAAGCTCATCCAATGGCACAACCCGTCGAGATAAGAACACCGGATTCCCCCACTTCCACGGACGCGGTGGCTGCCCGGGAATTGGCGCGGCAAGCATGCGGCGCCGCCATGAGAGTGCAGGGGCGGCTGCTCCTTACCGGCGAAGTCCTTGCACTAATTGCGGCGGATGCCCGTGAGATCTCTGAAGGCGTGCCCGTACAGGCGTCCTGGGACGCTGTTGCCCCCACACTCCAGTTGGCCGCTTTGCAGGGTCTGATGGGTTTGGAAAGCGCAGTTTCCCAGCAGGTCCCAGATTCGCAGCCGTTATGGCGTTCTATGCGGCGTAATGGTGCGGGGGTACAGCTTCAATGCCAGCGCTGCGGCAGCACGGCTGCCCGGATGAGACGAACGCCATGTGCAGTATGCGGACAGTCGTGCACCTATTGCGAGGCGTGCTTGACCATGGGACGAAGCCGCGAATGCAGCCTGCTTGTCAGCGGCACTCCGGTGCGGGCGACCAGAAAAGACGGGGTCGGATCTGCTGATGAGTTCGCCGCGCCTCGTACGCTTTCAAAAACACGGAGCACGGATGACCGGCTTGCACGCTGGAGCCTGAGTCCGGCGCAGAGTGCTGCGACTGCGGCAGCGCTGAGTTATATGGAAGGCGGCGAAGCTTCTGGTCGGACCACATGGATTCAGCGTATTGCCGGGCTTATTGGAGGCACTGCGCCAGCCAGCCAGCAGCGACGCTTCCTGCTGTGGGCCGTGACGGGGGCGGGCAAGACGGAGATGATTTTTCCGCTGATTGAAGCCTGCTTGCAGCAGGGGGGCCGGGCGCTTATTGCGACACCAAGGCGCGATGTTGTGCTTGAACTGGATCCCAGGCTGCGCAAAGCCTTTCCAGGCACAACCGTTGTTACCTTATATGGCGGGAGTACACAGCGCTGGGAATATGGGGAGTTGACGATTGCCACTACACATCAGCTGTTTCGTTTTCGTCATGCTTTTGATCTGGTGGTAATCGACGAACTCGATGCTTTTCCTTACCATAACGACCCGATGCTTCAATATGCGGCAGGCCATGTATGCAAGCCTGGTGGAACAACAGTCCTGCTTTCTGCCACACCGCCTGCGCAGTTGAGGCGTGCTGCGCAGCTTGGAGGCTTGGCGCATGTCCGTGTACCCGTGAGATTTCACCGGCATCCGCTGCCTGTGCCAAAGCTAATCCGGATTCCGCCGGTAAGCAAGCTGCTGCGGCAGCGAACTTTGCCGCACCTCCTCGTCTCAGCTTTGAAAATATCAATTGGGCGGGGCGCTCAGGTCTTTATGTTCGTCCAGCAAATCCGTGACGTGCAGCCGCTTGTCGGGAAGCTGCAGACTTTATTTCCCGACATTGCGATTGAGGGAACCTCCTCCAAGGACGGGGGCCGTGCCGACAAAGTGCTTCATTTTCGCGACCGCAGCATTCGTTTATTGGTTACAACGACCATTTTGGAGCGTGGTGTGACCGTTCCCAAAAGCGATGTCTATATTCTTGACGCCGATGGAAAATTATTCGACGATGCTTCGCTTGTACAGATGGCAGGACGTGCAGGCCGATCCAAGGATGACCCGGCAGGTCATGTCTATTTCTGTGCTTCAGCACGAACAAAGTCTCAGAAGTCTGCGATTGCCCAAATTAGAGGAATGAATAGAATCGCAAGAAAAAACGGTTATCTTGTTACACCAGGGAAGGAGTAAGGATCAGAGCCCATGCCATCCTTTTGGAGCCTGCTGCACCAAACATTACCGAAAGCTATTCATAGCATTACCGCTCTGTTGGCGCCATCGTCCAGTCAGTGTCTGATGTGCGGCAATGCGTCACGGCGTACGGCGGATGCCCCATTCTCCGCTCTTTGCGGAGACTGCCAGCAGGCTATACCATGGATCAGGCATATTCATTGCCCGGTTTGTGGACGGCCCGAGCACTGTCCGGACTGCATGCGCCGCGAGGATACGGCATTTATATGCAACCGCAGCGCGGTTCGATATAGTCCGCTCATAAGAGAGTGGCTCGCTTTATATAAATACCGCGGCCATGAAGCGATTGCGCCGCTTCTTGGAGAAATGCTCTTCACTGCATATTCACAGACGGTCAGAGAGATGACAGGGAGGTCGGAAGCTTTTGCCATCAACGGATTCATTCCCGTGCCGGTGAGCGAAGAACGTCTTCTTGAACGCGGCTTCAACCAGGCCGAACGGCTCGCCAGGATTATGGCAGAACGCAGCGGACATCCGGTATTCGATATTTTAAGACGAACGCGACATAGCGGCAAGCAAAGCTTCAAAACCAGGGGCGCCCGTATAAAGGATGCCGAGAATCTATTTGCAGTGGATCATGATAGTTTTACATCCATGCTGCTTCAGCTTTCATCGATTCGTCCGGAGGGAAGTTTACAGAATCATAGACCCCGGCTGATGATCATTGATGATATTTATACGACGGGAAGCACAGTCAATGCCTGTGCTCATGCGATCCAGGACGCGTACCGCAGGAGCTCTTCAGACGGCATAATCGAAATTTTTATTTTGACATTAGCCAGGTCCTAAGTTAATTACCGTTATATGGGAGGCGGAGATCGCGCAAACATTTGAAAAAGATGATGAATATTGTCAAATTATGAGTTAGAATAAAGGTAAGTGTACGTGCTGTAGAAGGAGGCAAGAGGCATGGAGCTCGACAACTGCCCGCGATGCGGCAAATTGTTTGCCAAGAACTTTCGTGAAGTATGTCCCGCCTGCATTAAAGTCATCGATCAGGAATACCAGACATGCGCCGATTATTTACGCAAAAACAGAGGAACAACGATCAACGAATTGTCGGATGAGACGGGGATTACGATTAAACAAATTACCAAATTCATTCGTGAGGGCCGGATCTCTCTCATCGATGCTCCTAATTTATCTTATCCATGCGAGGCTTGCGGAACGCTCATTCGGGATGGCAACATGTGTCTGGACTGCAAGACCCGGCTTCTGGCGGATGTCAAAAAATCAAATGTGCAGCAAACAGCCAAAGAAGAGCCGGAGAAACCGCCTTCCTCCGCAGCGGCAGCCTACCGGATTATGGACCGTCTTCGCGATCGAAAATAACGATATCCATTCTTCTATAAATTTTTATACAAAAGTGCCGATAATACTCTTATACAGAGTTATCGGCTTTTTTACGTAGTAAAATATACATCTTCTCTGTACTTTGATTTAATATATAGGGGACGGCACCTGCCTGCCGATCCTGATGGTTGCCTTACATTTGGAGGGATTACAATGAAAATCAATGAAACACAGAGAATTGGAGCAATGAACCCTTATCAGAAGCAGAACGAGCAGCGGACTGAGAATGCAGGACGCAAGCGGCAGATCGATGAGGTACAAATTTCAGCAGAGGCGCAAGAGATGCTATCATACAGCCGCACAAGCAAAGCCGACCAAAGCAAGCGTATCGACGAACTGAAGCAATCCGTAAGCACTGGGAGCTATCATGTTGACGCCGGTAAAATTGCCGAGAAGCTGCTTCCGTATCTGACAGATAAGAAGAAAGACAACTAAACAACCATTATGAAAATAGGTGAGCCCTGTGTCAGTTGAAATCATCGTCGAAACGCTGGAGAAGCAGGCGGAGCTGTATGCACTGCTTTTGGAAACGGCCAAGCTGAAAACTCCCGTGCTTGTGAAGAACGAAGTGGAGCAGTTGAATGCAATCATCCAAAAGGAGCGCAAGCTGCTGGTGCAGGCCGAGAAGCTGGAGCTGCAGCGGATGCAGTATTCGCACAGCTATTTTCAAAGCATTGGCGTGATCCGATACAAGGGCGGCAAGATAATCGATATCATTCGAACCATCACATCTCCGCAGGAAAAAAAAGAATTAACCGAGCTCCATGGAAAGCTGACGGGATTGCTGGATGAGCTTCAGAAGGTCAATAAACTCAACCAGGAGCTTACGATGCAATCGCTCAAATTTATTGATTATTCAATTGATCTTGTCATCGAGGATCCCAATGATTCGGTTACCTACCAGCATCCGATGAATACCGGTTACGGGAATCAACGAAACGGTTTTTTCGATACAAGAGGGTAGATAGAGGAGGCAACCTGCAATGGCGTCAACTTTTCATGGCATTGAAACGGCCAAAAGAAGCGTATTGACTCAACAAGCGGCAATCAATACGGTAGGCCATAATATTTCGAATGCAAATACGGATGGATACTCCCGCCAAAGAGTGACCATGGTTGCGAGCCGGCCTATGGAAGCATTCGGCATGAACCGCTCTACGGCTCCGGGCCAGCTCGGGACAGGTGTGGAGTTCACGGCAATCAACCGGATCCGTACGGCTTATCTGGACGATCAATTCCGCAATCAGAGCAAATATCTGGGAAGCTGGTCGGTCCAATCCGATACGCTGAGCAAGCTGGAGGCTGTCGTCAACGAGCCATCGGACACGGGGATCCGCACGGTTATGGATAAATTTTATCAATCGTGGTCCGATTTGAGCAAAGACCCGGAGAATGTTACAGGACGTAAAATCGTTCGTGAAACCGCTTTGGCTTTAACGGATTCCTTCAACCAGACCAGCAAGCAGCTGTCCGATTTGAGCGCCGATCTAACGAGCAGCATCGATGTGAAAGTAACACAAGCCAATACGCTGCTCAGTACCATCTCTTCGCTCAATTCCGAAATCAAACGTATTGAATCTCTTGGCGACAATGCCAATGATCTGCAGGACCAACGGGATCTGTTAACAGATCAGCTGTCGCAGATCGTGAATATTCAAGTGACCAACACGCCCGATGGCTACACGATCGCTATGGGAGCTACCAATCTATTGACCGGTGATACAGCGGTTCCGTTAACCGCCGCTTCTGTGGCAACCGCTTATCAATCGGGAGATTTGAATAACGGCGAAGTATTCGGGATGATCGTTTCCCGTGATGTCTACGTGGCCGACTATCAGCGCCAGTTGGACGTGCTGGCCAATACACTCGCCAATGGCGATATTAATGTCACCGTGCCTGCCGGTTCCATTCTTCCGGGAACGACAACTCCGCTTGCCGCAGATACGGTGATGACGGTTAAAGGAATCAACGGCTTGCATAAATTGGGTTATACGCTCGAGGAGCCGGCAACGGCAGGGCAGGATTTCTTTACTTTCAAGGCGGGGACGACCGCTATAACGGCATCCTCCATTCAGCTTAATACGACTATCAGCAATGACGCCAATAAAATAGCAACTTCCATGCGGACGATTACGACAGGCGGCGTTGCATCGGTTGTGAAGGGCAATAACAGCATGGCTCTTTTGATGTCCGAGCTGAGCGACGTAAAATTCAAATTTGACCAGTCCGCAACGGGCAACGGGATTTCCGAAGCGACAATCAGCAACTTTTACAATTCGATGGTGGGTTCGCTTGGCGTGCAGTCGCAGGAATCTCAGCGTCAATACCAGAATGCGCAGGCACAGACCGATCAGGTTGAAGGCAGCAGACAGTCGGTCAGCGGTGTCTCACTTGATGAGGAGATGTCCGACCTGATCAAATATCAGCATGCCTACAGCGCCTCTGCGCGATTTATGACAACTTATGATGAAATGCTCGAAAAATTAATCAACGGAACCGGAACGGTCGGCCGTTAAGAATAGGAGGGGATCATAATGTCACTACGAGTCACTCAAAGCATGATGCAAATGCAGCTCTCGCGCAACCTGAACCGCAACCTCTCCCAGATGGAAGGTTTGCAGGATCAGTTGACAACAGGCCGTAAGATCAATAAAGCATCGGATGATCCAGTCGGTATCACCTATGCGCTGCGTTACCGCGGGGAGCTCGCATCTAATGAGCAGTATACGAAGAATGCGGATTCTGCCCACTCATGGCTGGATTTTAACGATACCGTTCTTAATCAGGCAGGGGATGTTCTGAAAAGGGTAAAAGAGCTTGTTGTACAAGGTTCCACGGGAACGAACCCTCAAGTGGCTCTTGATAATATCAGAGACGAGGTTATTCAATTAAAGGATCAGATTATTGATATCGGAAATAGCAAAGTGAATGGTAAATATGTTTTTAATGGTCAAACCTATGATAAAAAGCCCTATGATGTTACCGCAGCAGGATTCGATGCCAAGGCTATTGTTACGGATGGCGGCGATGTCTCTTATGCGATAGGTGTTGGAGTTGTACTGCCGGTTAACGTTTCAGGAAACGAAGTTTTCGGTAATCCCGGCGATGCCGACAATGTGTTCACTGTACTGGATAACATCATCTCTTCTTTGTCTTCTGGTGATTACGCTGGTACATCAGCCCAATTGGATAACCTGGATTCAAGAACGAACAAGGTACTCAACGCCGCCTCCGAGATAGGTGCCAGAGTCAATCGTGTGGAATTGATGCAAAACCGCCTGGATGATTTGGGTCTTAATCTGACATCCATGCAATCCAAGGTAGAAGATGCAGATTACGACAAGCTGCTGATTGACTCTAAAGTTAATGAAAATATCTATCAGGCTTCCTTGTCCGTTGGAGCCAAAGTTATTTCGCCGTCGCTGGTAGATTTCCTTCGATAGAGGGTGAGTTTGAATGAAACTGCCATATATCCAGGCGGAATCGGTGAAAGGACGAATTGGCATTGAGACGCAGCCAGGCCAGTATGATATACAGACCCAGCAGGCAGAGCTGCAAATAAACTCGACACCCGCACAAATGAACACACATTCGCAGATGGCTTCGATAGAAATTGACTCGGACCGGATGTGGGCGGCGTTCAATGGCGGCAAGCCAACCGAATTCATCAACCGCATATATTCGCAGATGCCGGATATCGCTCTGCAGGGAATTGCGCTCATTGTGGAAAAAGGAAACAGAATGGGTGATCTGCGGAATAAGGAGGATCCTGTTCCGGATATTGCACTGGAGGGTATGCTGGAAGGCCCTTCAAGTGTTGAAGTATTCGGCCCTGCATCATACAAAAATGTAGATGTATATATAACCCCTCATTACGCGGATGTTCAGGTTGACGTCGGGGGTGTAGATATACAGGTACAAACTCACAAGCCGGATATTGAATATCAACGAGGCAAGATTAATGTATATATGGAGCAGTATGCATCCGTACGCTTTCAAGTGGCGAATTTGGACATGCTGGTTTAGGTAGTGTGATTATCAGTAATAAGCTTAAGCTATAGAGAACCGGAATCGGTTTCATTCTATAGCTTTTTTCTTTCGAATTCGATAAGATGTCATCAGAATGGAGTGTGAATGAAGATCATGCAACTGCGAACGGAGCGCTTCGGCGAAATAAACATTTCGAAAGAGGATATCTATATTTTCACAAAAGGCATTCCAGGTTTTGAGGAGCACACCGGTTTTGTTATTATTGCTCCGGAAGACGATCAACCTTTTGCTTTTTTACAGTCGGTTAACGATGAGAAGTTAAACTTTTTGATTGCGGATCCGTTTCTTTTTTATCCCGAATACGAATTTGAGATTCCGAGTTCTGCACTTGCGGAGCTGGGCGTAGATTCCGTTGAGCAGGTGATGGTGCGGTCCATTATTAATATAGATAACAGTCTTGAATCGGCAACAATTAATTTAGTCGCGCCAGTCGTATTTAATACCAGTCGTCGGGTTGCCAAGCAGGTTGTTCTGGGCAGAACATCATACATGACCAGACATCCGTTATTTGCAACTGCGGAGAAATGATAGAGGAGGTGCTTTCATGCTTGTTCTTTCGCGTAAGAAGGGTGAATCCATTATTATTCAAGATGATATTGAAATTACGATTCTTGAAGTGAATGCGGATACGATAAAGTTGGGATTTAACGCACCTCGGGATGTGGAGATTTTACGAAAAGAAATTTATACCATGATCGCACAAACCAATAAGGAATCAGCTGCTCATGGGATGGATATTCAGGTATTGAAAGACAAGATGAAGAAAACATAAAAATAACGGATTGCTCTAACAGAGCAGCGCTTTCCTGCCGATATAGATAATAGAATCGGTTAAGGGTGATCGACCTTATCACGGTTTACCACAAGGATGTGGTAAAAAACCATTTCAGGGAGGAAATTAAAATGCGTATTAATCACAACATTACAGCTCTAAACACACACCGCAACATGACATTGAACAATACGGCAGCAGGCAAATCGATGGAGAAACTGTCTTCGGGTCTTCGCATCAACCGTGCGGCCGACGATGCTGCCGGCCTGGCGGTATCCGAGAAAATGCGCGGTCAAATCCGGGGTCTGGAACAAGCGCAGCGCAACGTTCAAGATGGTATCTCGTATGTTCAAACGGCTGAGGGCGCGATGAATGAAGTTAGCTCCATGCTGACCCGTATGAAAGAGTTGAATGTTCAGAAGGCGAATGGAACCTATTCTTCCGGCGACAAGGACAACATCGATCAAGAGCTGGATCAATTGGGTGAACAAATCGATAGCATTATTGACGATACGAAATTCAATGGTATCAATATTACTTCCGGTGCAACGATCCAAAGCGATGATGCTTCTCAACAGATAACGATTTCTGGTGTTGCTACATCAGGAATTAAAAGCTTGACTAGTTCGGCCACATTAACAAATATCGAAACAGCAATCAAGAACACTTCGACGGAACGCGCAAAATTGGGTGCGAAACAAAACCGTTTGGAATACACATCCAACAACCTGGGCACAACGGTTGAGAACCTTACAGCATCCGAGTCCCGTATCCGTGATACAGACATGGCTTCTGAAATGGTGAACCTCACGAAGAACAATATTCTGCTTCAAGCTTCGCAAGCGATGCTGGCCCAAGCCAACTCGCAGCCGCAAGGCGTGCTTTCCTTGCTCCGTTAATTCATATTCAAGCAGAAGGCTCTGGATTTCCAGAGCTCTTTTTCTATACGCTTTAATTATTGATAGGGTTAATTGTCGGCCTTTGACCAAATGGCATCAACCGCCTGTATGAGAATATCAAAGTTTTAAAAAACAAGCTTAACAATCTAAAGAAAATACTAATTGCTATAACAGAGTAGCGTTTTATTACCGATATAGGTTAATAGAATCGGTTAAGGACGCTCAACCTTATCACGGTTTACCACATGGATGTGGTAAAAAACCATTTCAGGGAGGAAATTAAAATGCGTATTAATCACAACATTACGGCTCTAAACACACACCGCAACATGACATTGAACAATACGGCAGCAGGCAAATCGATGGAGAAACTGTCTTCGGGTCTTCGCATCAACCGTGCGGCTGATGATGCTGCAGGTCTTGCGGTATCCGAGAAAATGCGCGGTCAAATCCGTGGTCTGGAACAGGCACAGCGCAACGTTCAAGATGGTATCTCGTATGTTCAAACGGCTGAGGGCGCAATGAATGAAGTTAGCTCCATGCTGACCCGAATGAAAGAGTTGAATGTTCAGAAGGCGAATGGAACCTATTCTTCCGGCGACAAGGACAACATCGATCAAGAGCTGGATCAATTGGGTGAACAAATCGATAGCATTATTGACGATACGAAATTCAATGGTATCAATATTACTTCCGGTGCAACGATCCAAAGCGATGATGCTTCTCAACAGATAACGATTTCTAGTGTTGCTACATCCGGAATTAAAGGTTTGGATAGTACAACGTCATTAACGGGTATTGAAACAGCAATCAAGAACACTTCGACGGAACGCGCAAAATTGGGTGCGAAACAAAACCGTTTGGAATACACATCCAACAACCTGGGCACAACGGTTGAGAACCTTACAGCATCCGAGTCCCGTATCCGTGATACTGACATGGCTTCTGAAATGGTGAACCTCACGAAAAACAATATTCTGCTTCAAGCTTCCCAAGCCATGCTGGCCCAAGCCAACTCGCAGCCGCAAGGCGTACTTTCCCTGCTTCGGTAATTATTATAATAAAGTGAGAGGTCTTGAGATTCTCAAGGCCTCTTTTCGTATTAGCAGATCAACCAGACTTTTCTGGATGGCCTCTCTTATGGTCGTAATACGATGAATGCAGCCGGGAGAACATGGGCTTTTTTTGGTGAGCACCTGTTATAAGGCGTTGGCTATTCGACCGACAACATGTTACGGGCATGTTCGTGCAAGCGAAGTTAAACACGAGATCGTTACTGGAACAGGTCTTTTCGGCCTATTAAAAGTTCTTCGATGATCTGTTCTCTGTTACGTCGCCAAAGGTGTTGGCTCGTGTTTAGAAGGCGAGCTTGTGGATCTTGTCGACGCGATCGTACAGGGAAGTCTCATTCCAGGTGTTGGGCGGAAGAGGAAGCGGAGCGACTCGAGGAGTTCCTGTTCACGTGTACGCCATCTTTAGTAAGAGTCAGCCCTACAGCCAATAAAACTAAATTTATCCATAGCCTTTCTCAGAGAATTGTTCGCACTGCGCGCAGCTCCCAGCGCGCGGTGTGGCGTTGCATGACGGCGGCCGACCACATGATTTTATGCTATTAATTAAACAAATCATTAAGATTGCCAATTAAAATATCATTGATATTCAGTATTTAAAAGTGAAGATAGAAAAATAAATGAAAATTTGTAATTGGTATAATAGAGTAACGGTTACTTACCGATATAAGTAATAGAATCGGTTAAGGGCGATCGACCTTATCACGGTTAACCACATGGATGTGGTAGAAACCATTTCAGGGAGGAAATTAAAAATGCGTATTAATCACAACATTACGGCTCTAAACACACACCGCAACATGACATTGAACAATACGGCAGCAGGCAAATCGATGGAGAAACTGTCTTCGGGTCTTCGCATTAATCGCGCGGCAGATGATGCTGCAGGCCTTGCGGTATCCGAAAAAATGCGCGGTCAAATCCGTGGTCTAGAACAGGCACAGCGCAACGTTCAAGACGGTATCTCGTTTGCTCAAACAGCTGAGGGCGCAATGAATGAAGTTAGCTCCATGCTGACCCGGATGAAAGAGTTGAACGTTCAGAAAGAGAATGGAACCTACTCTAGCGGCGACAAGGCCAACATCAACCAGGAACTGTCTCAATTGGGTGCTCAAATCGATAGCATTATCAGCAATACAAAATTCAATGGCATCAATATTACTGCTGGAGCAACAATCCAAAGCGATGATGCTACCCAAACGATTACGATCGCTGCTATTTCAACAACAGGGATTACTCAATTGACCAGTGCATCAACTTTATCGGCTATCGAAACGGCAATTAAGAACACTTCGACAGAGCGGGCCAAATTGGGAGCAAAACAAAACCGTTTGGAGTATACGTCCAATAACTTGGGTACAACGGTTGAGAACCTTACAGCATCCGAGTCCCGTATCCGTGATACAGACATGGCTTCTGAAATGGTGAACCTCACGAAAAACAATATTCTGCTTCAAGCTTCGCAAGCGATGCTGGCTCAAGCCAATTCGCAACCGCAAGGCGTTCTTTCCTTGCTTCGTTAATAACAATAATAAACTGAGAGGCTCTGGAAATTCCAGAGTCTCTTTTTTTGTGCAAATAATCTAATAATGCTGCGGAATAATTCCGATATAAACAATAAGAACGAAACTTGAGGCGGGGTGCCATTATGTCGATGAATATTCATTCTGCAAACACGACAACAAGTTATACACCAGAGAGAAATTCAACTGATAGCGAACAAGGGCAATTGAAATCAATAGAAAACGTGAGTCAAATTAATTCGGTAAGAGCATTAACGAAAGCAGAACTGACAGGTGTTAAGGTGACTACCGGAGATGAGCAGACGGTCAAAAATATTGAGCGTGCACTCAAGGTCATCCAAGGGCATGACACATCATTTGAAATGTCGGTACACAAGGCAACGAATACCATCACGATTAAAGTGTTGAATAAAGATACCGGTGAGTTAATAAGAGAGATTCCACCAGAGAAAACGTTGGATTTAGTTGCGAAGTTTATGGAGATTAATGGAATCCTTATCGACGAGAAAATTTAAGGGGGGTTTATATGAGAATTTCAGGTTTTGCCTCAGGTTTGGATATCGATGCAATGGTCAAGGAATTAATGAAAGCCCAGCGTGCGCCGCTTGATAAACTCTCCCAACAACGAACAGTGGTGGAGTGGCAGCAGGAGCAATATCGGGATATTAATATTAAAATGGTGGATTTTCGAAACAATAAATTATTCAGTTATGGCATGAGTGATCAAATAAGCGCCAAACAAGTTAATGTTACCGGCAATACAAATGCAGTAAGCGCAGCAGCCGTTTCAGGAGCAACAACCGGTTCAATGACGATTGAAGTCACTAAACTTGCCAGTGCTGCATCTTTGACTAGCGGCCCTGGCACAGGACCAGTAGATACAAATCTTTCTCTCAGTGCGCTTAAAGCCGCGGGAGCTGTTAATTATGATTCGGCAGACCAAAGTATTACCATAAACGGCAATAAAATTACCTTTGATGAAAATACAGATACATTGGCGAGTCTGGTAAAAAAAATTAATAGCAACAGCGGAGCCAATGTCAATGCGTTTTTGGATAGCACAACCGGGAAGATGTCTATCACATCCAAGACGACGGGTGCTGCAAGTACAGTTGCCGTCTCGGGAGATGTGCTGGGAAGATTCAATTTAACTGTATCAAAAGCGGGAGCCGATGCCGAAGTTAAAATCAATGGAATTGAAACCACACGATCAAGTAATACCTTTACGGAGAACGGTGTCGCCATTACATTGAATGCTGTATCGGGCGGTGCAGCAACAACATTAAATGTGACTGGCAATACTGATAAAACATTAGAAACGATTAAGTCATTTATCGCCGATTATAATTCCTTGTTGGATACCGTCAATGGCAAGCTGAATGAGCAACGTTATCTGAAATACCAACCATTAACTGATGAACAAAGAACAGGAATGAGTGACGATGAGATCAAATTATGGGAAAGTAAAGCAAAGAGCGGTTTGCTTTATAACGATTCCACCCTTTCTCAAGCGATCAGCAGCATGCGGCTTTCATCCATTACAGATGTAGTTATTGATGGTAAGAATGTCAATTTGACATCATTAGGGATTACCACAGGAGACTATACCAGTCGCGGTAAACTCGTCATTCAAGATGAGAATAAGCTTCGGGCTGCTATCGAAGCAGATCCTGATAAAGTTATGAAATTTTTTGCCCAACAAACCAAAGAAACAGACTCGGTGAAGAAAGCCTCTCCGACCAATCCAGATAACGGTCTGTTTAACCGGCTATCCAACAATATTATGGCTGCCCTCGATGGGATGTATCAAAAAGCGGGAACGTCCAAACTCAGTACAGACGCAAACGCTGCATTTTCGCCAACCAGCTTATTAGGAAGTCAGCTTAGAGATATTGACACCAGAATGAGCAATCTGACCGACCGTTTAACAGATATTGAGAATAATTACTATAAGCAATTTACGGCTATGGAAACCGCAATGAATCGTTATAATGCGCAGGCGTCAAGTTTATTCGGTGCTTCGCAATAAGAGGAGTGAAGAGATGATCCCGACACCATATCAGAAATATCAGCAATCCTCTGTTCAGACCGCATCACCTGGACAGTTGGTCATTATGCTGTATGATGGAGCAATACGATTCGTTAAACAAAGCATAGAGGCTATAAAAAACAAAGATATTCAAAAAGCCAATCATTTTCTGCTCAAAGCGCAAACCGTCATTCATGAACTAGTAGCGTCTGTAGATATTCAATACCCAATTTCGAAACAATTGCTTCAAATTTATGAATATATGATGCACCGGCTCATTCAAGCAAATGTGAATAAAAACTCAGAGGCTGCAGACGAAGTGCTTTCCTATCTGACAGATTTGAAAGAAGCTTGGTTAGTCGCAGTCAAATCGACTACTCAGATGAGCCAGAACTATAATGGATAAATTATTGGAACAGCTCTTAGCGGAAAGCCGTACATTAAGCCAATATGATCCGTCTATTACATATGAACGCTATGGGGAATTGGTAGATCAGCGTCAAACCGTTACAGATTTAATTGCTCAAAGAGAACTGACTCCATCAGAAAAGCAGTACCTGCAAGAGATTTTAAAGTACGAATCAATGATATGGAAGCAAATGCAGCGGCTGAAAAGTGAGGCTGCGGAGGGAATAAATCGTCTAAATATTTTCAAGAAACAAAGAGTCGCTTACGATCAACAAGGAGCATATGAAGGTTTTCTGCTTGACAAGAGAAAATAATGAAGCAAGCATCCTGAGTCATGCCGTCGTTCTATGAATCGGCAAGACTGAATTTATCTTTGTTAATTATGAATTGAACACCTGGAGGTATGGGTTATGACTAGTGCGACAATTGAATTGGATCTTACACTGGATGAATTGAGAGTTTTTCTACCCAACCTGATTGAAGCATGTGATTATATGGCCGAGCAACTATACGTTCACGTTACTGAGGGTACCTGGCAGGAATTTAGTCAATTATTACAAGCGATGAACGATTTATATAAATTATCGAAAGACATCCGCTTTGAACTGGAAAATACAGATGGAAATTCCTATCTTCATATAGTTTTAGGACAATTTATTTCCGAGATGGAGCAAAAGTTCAAGGCTTTGAACCAATATATGGATGAAGAAGCTTATATTCATGCTGCCGACTCTATCCGTTATGAGTTGTCCCCTTTATTTCTGGGCTTGTCTTCAGCACTGGGGGAGGAGACATCAGTTGTTGAACAGAGATTCTCTGAAAATTTGCTTTATCTTCAGCAACATTATCCGGATGTTTATAACGTTGTTAAGGATTTGAAATGGGATCGTGAAAAATTTCAAGTTACGAGGTCGATAAACGGCCAATCCAATATTTATACCTATACATTCAATGGAAATATGAGCTTTTTTTATAGTAATTACGACCAACATCATGAAATTGAACGATGGAAACAGTCAATAAGAGTGAACTTGAATGAGAAATCAAATGTCATCGTATATGGATTTGGTTTGGGTGCCCATTTAGTTCAATTATGTCAACAATATCCCCATCTTCAACTGGTAATAATGGAACCGGATGAGCAGTTTTTGCTTGCTGCGATGAGAGCAATCGATATTGGGGAAGTATTCTCCAAGCTTCATATTAAAGAATTTTTTGTAGGTGATGATAAGAGACGGAGGGAAGGAGTATTTTATCGCTTTTTTACGCTAGCCAAGGGAGAAACAGAAGTTTTATCCATTCCTTTTTACGATCAATGGAGTCCTGCAAAAAAGAAAGTATTTGTTGAAGATGCTAAAACGGCTGTTCTGGATTATATTTCTTCTGTGGCCACATACAGGATTTTTGGGATGCAGTGGATTCAAAATCGCTTGAATAACTTTTCGCAGATTTTAAATACACCCTCTATAGAAGGCTTGAAAGGGACTATGGAAGGTGTGACAGCCGTAATAGTAGGAGCAGGGCCTTCCTTGGAGGAGGATATTGAGCAATTGCGTAAATTGAAAAGTCATGCACTCATTATCGCAGCAGGCACCGCTATTCAGTCTTTAAAGCATTTTGGTATAGATCCTCATTTAATTGTCTCAATGGATGGATCAGATAGCAATTATGCTGCGTTTAAGAATCAGGATATTCAGGATATCCCTTTTTTATTTGCTCCACAGGTGCAGTACAAAATTATTGAAAACAATAATCGGTTATTTCACTTATTCTTGAATAACGATCTCGTAACTCGATATATGGCAGGACTTACTGATGAAGATCCGGTTTTTGGTGTCAATCATTCTGTTTCAGGAATTGCTATTCGAGCAGCTATATACATGGGGTGTAGCAATATAGTATTTACCGGGCAGGATTTATCTTATTCTGGCGAAAAGAAATATGCCGTAGGTGCAATTCATGCGAAACAAGAAAATATCGATAAGGAGATTCGGAACGCTGAGCTTACTGTGAAAAATGTTCAGGGCACAATGAATCGATCTTCGAATGCGATGTTCATTACATTAAGGGATATTGAAGATTTACTTTCTGAGCATCCAAATGTAAAATTTATTAATACTTCCCAAAGGGGAGCTGCCATCAAGTATACGGAATGGCGTTCATTAGAGCAGGTTCTTGATGAGTTAGCAGACGTCATTATTCCTCCGGATTTTATGATAGAAAGTATGGCTCAATATTTACAACCTTATAATGAGATACGTATAAAAAAAATGTATGAGCGCTTATTTAACATGCCAGAAGAACTCAATAAGCTGGAATTGAATCTGAAACGAATGGAAAACAAACTGAAGGAACTGAAGCTTCAAAGTAGAACGAAGCCTAAGAAATGTTTAGATACGATGGTGGATATTGAAGACATCTGGGAGATCGTAGTAAGCAGTGCACCGTTTATAACTTTAATTACAACAGTTTTTATGTATGAAATTCGTAATTTCGACCGTGATCGTCCCGAAATGGAAAAGGAAAATAATATAATAAAGAAAGCGGACTTGTTTGATAGCATATTGGGTACGCTTATTTCGAGCATACAAGCCCGCTTACCAGAACTAAGTCAAATTGTGTATGAGGCGGCAAATATAATGAAGGTTCGCAATGAATTTAAACTGGCAACAAGCTGAATACGACAGGGGTATATATGGAATGGCAAAGAACAAGAAAGTTCTTATAACCGGTGCTGATGGATTTATTGGTTCTCATTTGACAGAGGCATTAGTCCGGGAAGGTTACGATGTTCGCGCTTTTGTCTTATACAATTCCTTTAATACATGGGGATGGCTGGATCATTGCGCCGAGGATGTCAAGGGGAATTTCGAGGTGTTTGCTGGCGACGTGCGTGATCCATATGGAGTAAAGCGGGCTATGGAGGGTTGTGAGATGGTTTTTCATCTTGCTGCACTGATCGCTATTCCTTATTCATATCATTCACCGGACACCTACATTGACACCAATATTAAGGGGACACTTAATATCCTGCAGGCTGCACAGGAGTTAAATGTATCTCATATAATCCATACTTCAACTAGCGAAGTCTATGGGACAGCTCAGTTTGTGCCCATTACAGAAAACCATCCGCTCCAAGGACAGTCTCCATATTCTGCATCTAAAATCGGTGCTGACCAACTGGCGTTGTCTTTCTATAGGTCATTCGATACGCCGGTTTCAATAATTCGACCATTTAATACTTATGGGCCAAGGCAGTCTGCGAGAGCCATTATACCGACAGTTATTAGTCAAATCGCTGCTGGTGTTAAAGAAATAAAACTCGGTGCTTTGCATCCTACAAGAGATTTCAATTACGTTGAGGATACTGTTAGAGGCTTTATCTCTGCCGCAACACACTCACAGGCGATTGGGGAAGAAATTAATATCGGCAGTAACTACGAAATTTCAATTGGCGATACAGTAAAACTAATTTCTGAAGTGATGGGACGGACAATAGAGATTATTGCGGATGATGCTCGAATGCGCCCAGAGAAAAGTGAAGTCACACGTCTATGGGCCGATAATTCGAAGGCGAAACAATTGATTGAATGGGAACCGGAGTATGCTGGGATCGAAGGTTTTAAAAACGGTTTAAAAAAAACAACAGAGTGGTTTTTAAATCAAGAAAATTTAATTCGCTATAAGAGCGATCTATACAATATATGAGGTAAATATGAACATAGAAGAGTTCTCTACTAATGTGGTGAGTAGATTAAAATCCAATCTCCCAGAAGGACGCGAATTTATCGCACTTCACGAGCCAACGTTTGAAGGCAATGAATGGAACTATTTAAAAGAATGTTTGGATTCTGGGTGGGTATCATCAGTTGGTAAATATGTAGATCTATTCGAGCAAAAAGTTTCGGCTTTTACCGGAACGAATCATGCTGTAGCGGTAATGAATGGGACCGCGGCGCTTCATATCTGTTTAAAGCTGGCGGATGTTCAGCAGCAGGATGAAGTGCTCGTACCGTCTTTGACTTTTGTTGCTACAGCTAACGCGATTTCATATTGTGGAGCCATACCACATTTTGTAGATATTTCCCATCAGACACTTGGCTTAGATCCTTATGTTTTGTCCGATTATTTAGAGTCTATATCTGAAATACGTTCAGGCGCTTGTTATAACAAAAAAACGGGCAGGAGAATAAAAGCTGTTGTCCCGATGCATACATTTGGCCATTCGGTGGATTTAGATCCGCTTGTCATTTTATGTGAAAAATACGGCTTGGAATTAGTGGAGGATGCTGCGGAGTCACTAGGCTCTTATTATAAAGGACGCCATACTGGCAGTTTCGGCCGGACAGCAGCTATAAGTTTCAACGGTAACAAAATCATTACGACTGGCGGCGGCGGAGCAATCGTAACGAATGATGAAAGCATTGCAAGGAAAGCCAAGCATTTAACGACTACATCTAAAATCGCTCACCCTTGGGAATATGATCACGATCACATTGGATATAATTACCGAATGCCTAACATAAATGCTGCACTCGGTTGTGCACAATTAGAGAAATTACCAGAATTATTGCATAAGAAACGAGACTTAGCTGCTCGTTATCATATAGCATTTGCCGATATGGATGGAATTCAGGTATTCAGGGAGCCTGATTTTTCCAGTAGTAACTATTGGTTGAATACTCTGATTTTAGACCGGAAATATGCAGCCGCCAGAGATATTATTCTGAATGACTCAAATAAAAACGGTATCATGACTAGACCGGTCTGGAAGCTGCTGCATAAACTAAGCATTTATGAGCATTGTCCTAAAATGAACACTCCTGTCGCCGATGATTTGGAAAAGCGCATAATCAATATTCCAAGCAGTGCTAACTGCCTATAAATTATGACTGCTATAGTAGGGGGGAGAACGATGAAAGTAGCGGTAGTTGTTGGGGGGGGCATTGCAGGGTTAGTCTCATCTATCCTGCTTTCGAAAAAATATGTTACCTATCTTATCGAGAAAGAAGAAGAATGTGGAGGATTGTTAAGATCTATTAAAAATTCTGAAGATGTTTACTTTGATCAAGGAACACATATTATCAGTGAAACCAACATTCCGGAATTGGATAATTTACTTTTCGGTACATTGCAAGAAAATGATTGGGAGTCTTTTAATGTTTTAAAAACGGGAAACTACTATCTTGGTAAAATGTATAGCGATAATAATTATGTGTATGCACCTTCATTGCCGCGAGATTTATTTAATCAAGGGCTAGCTGAACTGCTATCAACCGAATCCGCCTGTGTGGAAACACATAACATGAAGGATTATACGGAAAAGCAATTTGGCAGCACATTTTCAAAACATATATTTGCACCCATTATGAAAAAAATAACAGGTTGTGCTTTGGAAGAACTTCATCCATCAGCAGTGAACTTATTTACGTTGTCCAGAATTATTGTTGGAGATGAACATATGAGCCGCGAGTTAAAAAAATCACCATTCTTTGATTCGAAGCTTTCATATAGCAGTTATAATGAAGGGGTTTCAGCGATCAAGAAATATTATCCTCAGAATAAAAGAGGAATCGGACAATGGATATCCATGCTCGTAAATCGCGCTATGTCCTCAGGTGTTAAAATAATGAATGGGAGATCTGTAAAGTCAGTTGGCAGTTACAATAATAATGTCCGTTCTATAGAATTGGATGATGGAGCTATAATTAATTGTGACCAATTGATCTGGACCATCTCAGCGTTTCCTCTGCTGCAAGCAGCGAATATTCCCTTTAATGGCACCCGGCCAATATTTAGACCTATGACGCTCCATCATTATATGATTGATCAACCTTTTCTTGATTCGAATTACTACGTATATTGTTATGATAGTGATTTGTTAAGTTATCGAGTTACATTATACCCCAATATTACAAATAGTGAGGATAAACTGTCGCCGCCATATACATGTACCGTAGAAGTATTATCTGATCAGACGGATGATTTGAATGTATTGAACAATACGATATTTCAAGAACTAAAGCATATGGGAATCGTGAATTCCACCTCTCGTTTGTTATATCAAAATGTACAGGTAGTGAAAGAAGGATTTCCTGTTCCTACACCCGAGTTTATAGCTCAAACAAATGAAATGAACAATATTGTGAATGAAAGATTCAGTAATGTAGCACTGCTTGGAAAAGGGAGCGGCAATGGTTTTTTTATGAGAGATATATTAAAACAAGTTCATCAAGAAACGACCCGGCTGCTTGAAATGTAAAAACATTGGAGGTTTGTGATGGAGCATAGTGTAGAATACAGCAGAGAAAAAAATATCAATATCTGGGAAAACCTCTATTCTCAGCAAGAGGGAGATTTGTTTTACCCAAATGAATACCTCGTGAGAGTAAGTCATCGCTTATTAAATAAAGAAGCACATCATAAAATACTGGATTATGGATTTGGCAGCGGGACTAATCTTATTCATTTCTTGAAAAAGGGTTTTACAGTAAGCGGGGTTGAAGTCAGCGAAAGTGCAATAGAGCAAGTAGCCTCTAAATTGGAGCGCTCCGGACTTGAAGCGATCCTCAAACATGATAAATCCGGAATAATTCCATTTGAAGATGACTCCTTTGATGTTGTGATCGCTTGGCAGGTATTAATTTATAATGACTGGGCGACATTTCATAAAGCTATGAATGAAATAAATAGAGTTTTGCGTTCTGGAGGAATTTTTTTAGGAACAATGGGAGCTGTGGGAGATTTTTCACATTCCAATAGTATCTCGCTTGGAAATAATCTTTTTGAATCAACTGTTCCGGGCCAGGAAGGTGCGATCTTAATGATATTTGAGAAGGAAGATCTGCAGCAATGCTTTCCCGACAAGAATATTACGGTAGGAATGTATGATTTTTCCTTTGCAGAACGCCATAGTAAACACTGGATTGTAAGTTACGTGAAGTAGGGGATGATAATAATGGTTGATCCGAGACAGAAGAACATTTCCATATGGGAAGATATTTATAATAGCCATGAAAGCAATTTGTCTTATCCAGATGAGAACTTGGTAAGAATTAGCCACCGGCTATTTCAGAAAGAAACACATGCAAAAATTTTGGACTATGGATTTGGCAGCGGCAGCAATTTGATCCATTTGGCCCAAAAAGGGTTCGAATTACACGGTGTTGAAATTAGTGAAACTGCTATCAGAAATTTAAAAGATAAGTTGTCGAAAATGGACATGCCCGCTCATTTGCACTCGATAAGGGATAAAAAAATACCCTACGAAGATCAGTTCTTTGATGTCGTTGTTGCATGGCAAGTTCTTTATTACAACGACTGGTCATCCCTTGAGATGGCAATCAAGGAAATAGACCGCATCCTGCGGCCAGGCGGCATATTTCTGGGTACAATGGGGGCTATAGGTGATTTCTCCCATAGGCACAGCAATCCTCTGGGTGATAGTATCTTTGAATCCACGGTTCCAGGACAAGAAGGCGCCATTGTCATGATTGTCGAACAGGACCAGCTGTATCGCTGTTTTAAGAATAAAAATATTACCATTGGTAAGTTTGGATTTGAATACGATGATCGTCAATCACATCATTGGGTAATCAGCTATGTGAAGGAATGAAACGAGGGTTACGATGATTAAGGCAGCTATTCATCAAAGTCAATATATCCCCTGGGTCCCTTATATTAAGAAGGTGGCTTCAGCAGACATTTTTATTATTATGGACAACGTTCAATTTCAATCTAACGGTGTACAAAACCGCAATAGAATTCGCAATAAGGCTGGTCAGTTCTGGTTAACGGTTCCGGTCACAGGCAATCTCGCAGATACGATTGGGGAAAAACGTATAGTGGGAAGAGATTGGGCCACAAAACATTGGAAATCGTTACAGGCTTCCTATTCGAAAGCCCCTTTTTGGGGAATGTATAGAGATGAACTTTTTCAACTCTATGAGCAGAATTGTTCTACGCTTTTGGAAGTAAACCAACTTTTTTTTACCTATTTAATCAAGAAAATGTCTATTACCACTAAAATTATTCATCTTTCAGATCTTAACATAAACGCAAAGAAAGCGGATTTGGTACTGCAGGCATGCAAAGATGTAAATGCAGAAATTTATATTAGCGGAACGGGTAGTAAAGCTTACTTAAATGAAGAAATTTTCCGTCAGGAAGGTATCAGAATTGACTACCAACCGTCGATACCTCCGTCGTATGATCAATTTCATGGAGACTTTATCGATGGATTATCCATTATTGATATGTTAATGAATGTAAGGCTTGAAGAAATTGTTGCTTACGTGAATACACAATGAAACTGAGGATATTGTCATGACAACAGAAGCAGTCCTAAGTAGTTCTGACGGTCTTATTAAAGTGCTTGCCCTTACAGGCATTCGATCGGAATATGACCTATTATATCCATTATTGAAGGAGCTTCAGGAAGATTCGGAGTTTGATTTGGGGGTCATCGTTTCTGGCGTTCATCTCACTGAGCTGCATGATTACTCGGTAAAACTTATTGAGAGGGATAACTTTCGAATTGCCGATAAAATTGAAAATATGATTTATTCCAATACGGCAAGCGGTAAGGTGAAATCCGTTGGTATACTTATTCAAGGTTTAGCACATGTCCTTGAACGGGAAAAGCCAGATCTACTGCTGATATTGGGTGATAGAGAAGAGGTTGTAGCGGGCGCTATGGCTGGGACTTACATGGGTGTCCCTGTTATCCATATAGCGGGGGGAGACAACACATTCCCTGAAGGCGGTGACGTTGATGAGGAGATTCGTCACGCCGCAACCAAATTAAGCCATGTTCACCTTACCATGCATGAAGAACATTCACGACGCATTGAAAAACTTGGTGAAGAGCCATGGAGAATTCATACCGTTGGTAACGGCGGAGTAGATCGCTTAAGAATGGGAACAGAGTTAACGTTACAAGAGATGGCTAAACAATTTCATGCGGCAGTTTTAGAAAAATATATCGTATTTATTTATCACCCCTTAAGTTCAGAACTGGACAGTTGCGCTAACGATGTAAGAATATGTTTTGAGGCATGCCTGGCAACCGGACTTCAAGTATTTGTAGGCGCTCCTAACAGTGATCCCGGGTATCAGGATATTGCTAGAGTTTTTCAAGAGTATGCAGAGCACCCAAATGTCCACATGTATAAAAATTTACCAAGAGACGAATTTGTAACCTTGCTGAGACATGCGGCATGTTTAGTTGGAAATTCATCTCTCGGCATTCATGAAGCTCCTTACCTGGGTTTGCCCGTTATAAATGTCGGACAGAGGCAGCGGGGCAGAGTTGCAGGAAAAAATGTCCAATTTGTATCTGCTGAATATAATGCTATCAATAGTGGGCTTGAACGAGTTCTACATGATCATGTGTACCGAAGCAATATCAAGGTAGGAGATCCTATTTATGGCGATGGACACATGGCGGAAAAAGCCAAAATAATCATTAAAAATCTTCCTAGTAGGGCGCAATTGCTTGCAAAAAAAATAACGTATTGATTTGATCCTTCAAGAGGTGCTAAATGACAAAAGTAATCGTCATTGCGCCGCATCCCGATGATGAAACGCTAGGGTGTGGTGGAACATTATTAAAGCATAAAGAACAGGGGCATGAAATTCACTGGGTAATCATCACAAAAATTTCTGATCTCTTAAACTACTCCATTGAGCAAATTCAAGAACGCGAATGGGAAATAGACGAGGTTGAGCAGCTCTATCAGTTTGATTCTGTACGGAAGCTCGCTTTTCCGGCAGCAGGTCTTGATCACTCTATGATATCTGATTTGGTCAGGTCAATTGGGCAAGTGTTTAAGGAAATTCAACCAAATGTTGTATACATCCCATACAGAGGTGACGTACACACAGACCATGCCGTTGTTTTTGATGCAGCTATCGCTTGTTGCAAATGGTTCCGTTACCCGTCAGTAGTAAAAGTGCTTGTCTATGAAACATTATCGGAAACTGAATTTGGCATTAATTCTGATCTTAATGGCTTCAGACCACAAGTTTTTCATAATATTGACAAGTATTTAACTGCTAAAATCAATATCATGCTTAAGTTTAAGAGCGAGGTAGCAGAGTTTCCTTTTCCCCGTAGTGAAGAAGCTATAAGATCTCTTGCTAAGGTTCGGGGTGTAGCATCTGGTTGTAAAGCTGCAGAGGCCTTTATGCTGTTAAAAGAGGTGTGGATGTAATGAGTAAGCATACTTATATTATCGCGGAAGCGGGAGTCAATCATAATGGCTCTTTGGAAATGGCAAAGCGACTGATAGATGCTGCTGTTGAAGCCAGAGCGGATGCGGTTAAATTTCAAACCTTCAAAGCTGAAGGATTAGTAAGTAAGCATGCTTCAAAAGCAGAATATCAGAAGAAATTCACAGATGCTAACGAATCACAATATGAAATGATAAAAAAACTCGAACTTAACGAGGAAGCACATCACGAATTAATCCAATATTGTTTTGAAAAAAATATCGATTTTTTGTCCACTCCATTTGATATGGATAGTGTTGAACTGCTCGCACATAAATTCAATTTGCCGGCATTGAAAATATCTTCTGGCGATTTAACAAATATGCCTCTACTATACAAAGCGGCAACTTCTCAAAAGTCCATTCTATTATCCACTGGTCTTGCTACATTAGGAGATATCGAAAGTGCACTTGGTGTTATTGCATTTGGATACGTTAATGAAGATGAACAACCCTCATTAGATAACTTTAATAAAGCCTATTTATCTCAAAAAGGTCAACTTGCGCTGCAAGAAAAAGTAACGCTGCTGCATTGCACTACCGATTATCCTACCCAATATGAAGATGTACACCTTAATAAGATGACAACGTTGAGCCATGCATTCGGGTTGAGAGCAGGTTACTCTGATCATACGATAGGAATTAGTGTTCCAATCGCAGCAGTTGCACTAGGGGCTGTAGTAATCGAGAAGCATTTTACAATGGATAGATCTCTGCCGGGACCTGACCAACAAGCTTCATTAGAACCGGATGAATTGCAACAAATGGTGAAGAGCATTCGAGAGATAGAAAAATCATTAGGGTCGTTTGTAAAGGGACCCGTAGAATCGGAATTGAAAAACAAGAATGCTGCCAGGAAAAGTATTGTAGCGGCTCGAGCTATTCGTAAAGGCGAGTTATTTACTGAAGACAATATTGTCTTGAAGCGTCCCGGAAATGGTCTATCTCCAAACCTTTACTGGGAAATGCTTGGCCAGATATCCGGCAGAGATTATGAAATAGATGAACTATTGAAATGATGAGCGTTCTTCCGGTCATCATATTAGGCAATGGAGGACATGCCAAAGTTTGTTGTGATTTATTAATGTTATGCTCCGTCCATATAATTGGTTTTGTATCCCCGGAGCCGTCGAATGAAACTTACATGGGCGTTCGGGTAATTGGAGATGACCCAACAATAAATCAATATCAGCCAGATGAGATATTACTTGTGAATGGTATTGGATCTATAACACAGCCTGTATTGAGGGAGCAAGTCTTTAACCGTTTTAAGGATAGGGATTACAGTTTTCTTTCTCTTATACATCCATCATCCGTCATTGCCAGTAATGTGCAGCTGGGCGAAGGGGTGCAGGTGATGGCGGGCTCTATCATTCAGACTGGTGTTCGTATAGGCAAAAATACAATCATTAACACCAAAAGCTCGATTGATCATCACAGTAAAATTGGAGATCACGTTCACATTTCTCCGGGAGTCACAATCTGTGGAGAAGTCAATGTGGAGGATGGGGTACATATTGGAGCGGGATCTACTATTATACAAGGCTTGCAGATTTCCAAAAACAGCATTGTCGGAGCAGGGTCTTTAGTTTTAAAAGAGGTTAAAGAGGGCGCAAAGGTTTATGGAGTTCCTGCCAAGGAGGCACACAGGTGATAAACATCAAGGATATATTCATATCTCCGAATGCAACCATTCTCGATGCATTGAAAATTATTGATGCTGGTACCCTTCAAATTGCATTAGTCGTTAATGAAGATAACAAGCTGTTGGGGACACTTACCGATGGTGACGTCAGACGGGGTATTCTGAAAGGGGGGAGTTTGGATTCAAGTGTCACAACCATAATGAATTCTACTCCAGTCACCGCAAGAGCTTTTGATAATAAACATCGTATACTTAGATTAATGAGAAACAAGCAGCTTCGACATATCCCAATCGTTGATGATAAGGGCATTGTAATGAGGCTCGAATTGATTGACCAAATCATTGGGAATAAAAAGAGAGATAATTTGGTGGTTCTGATGGCTGGTGGATTAGGGATGCGATTACGTCCATTAACGGAAAACTGCCCAAAGCCACTATTGAAAATAGGAGCAAAGCCCATTCTGGAAATTATAATTGAGAACTTTCTTGAATATGGTTTCTATCAGTTTCTGATCAGTGTTAATTATAAAGCGGATATGATTAAAGAATATTTTGGAGACGGTTCAAAATGGGGTGCGGAAATTACCTATATCGATGAACTGGATCGTATGGGGACCGCAGGATCGTTGAGTTTAATTAAAGAAAAACAAACCAAGCCAATTTTAGTTATGAACGGTGATTTATTAACAAAGATCAATTTTCAACAACTAATAGATTATCATATGGAAATAAATGCAACAGCAACGATGTGCGTCAGGGAGTTTGAATATCAAATTCCATATGGGGTCGTTAATATTGATGATCATCGTTTAACACAAATTGAAGAAAAACCGACTCAACGTTTTTTCATTAATGGGGGTATTTATATACTCAATCCGGAAGTGATTGAATATATTCCGCAGGATCGGTTTTTGGACATGCCCGATTTATTTCAGGCATTAATCGATCAAAAAAAATTAACATCCGTTTTTCCAATTCGTGAGTATTGGCTGGATATCGGTAGAGTGGACGACTTTAATCGGGCTAACGGTGAATTTTCAGAGGTTTTTGGATGAAGGCGCTTGTTGTAGGTTATGGTTCGATTGGGGCGCGTCATGCGAGGCTACTTCAAGGTTTAAATATTGAAACAGCCGTGGTGAGTAAACGAATAGTTGAATTTCCAGTTGTATTTGGAGATATTGCGGAAGCCATAAAGAGGTTTAACCCAAATTATATCATTATTGCTAATCAAACATCCGAGCATATTGTAACATTAAATACACTCTTGGGGCTTCAATGGAGCGGAAATGCTCTTATTGAAAAGCCACTTTTTCATCAAAAGGAAACTATCGCGAATAGCGGAAGAATGAATATCTTTGTGGCCTATAATCTTCGCTTTCACCCTGTTCTTTATCGGCTCAAGGAATTACTTAAGGAGGAACGGCTGCTTTCAATTACAGCCTATGCGGGACAATACTTGCCAGATTGGCGACCCAACCGGGATTATAGGTTAAGTTACTCCTCACATAAAGATGAGGGTGGTGGAGTGCTGAGGGATTTAAGTCATGAACTGGATTATTTAACATGGATCTGCGGATCATGGCTGACACTCACCGGGCTTGGTGGGCATTACAGTTCTCTTGAGACTTCTGCGGATGATTTCTGCAGTGTGATGATGCAAACCGTGAGATGTCCATCAGTAAACTTTCAGCTCAATTGTCTGGATCGGCCTGGAAGAAGAGAAATGGTAGTTGTTACAGATTGTCATACGTACAAAATTGATTTTGTCAAAGCAACGTTAGAACGAGATGGCAGCGTAGAATCTTTTAAAGTGAATAGAGATGATACTTATCTGGCTCAGCACAAGGCTGTAATGGAGAACGATTGGGAGAATTTGTGCAGTTATGAAGAAGGACAAGCAATTGTATCCATGATCGATGCGGTTGAACGATCTATTCTATCCAGGGAGTGGGTACACAATGAAAAGATTATGCACCATCTGCGCTAGAGGAGGCTCTAAAGGAGTCAAAAATAAAAACATTCGCGATATGCATGGAAAGCCGCTGATTGCTTACAGCATTGAGCTAGCAAGGCAATCTGGCTTATTTGATATTATCGCTGTTAGTAGCGATTCACAGCTTATTCTAGATGTCGCGGCTGACTGGGGAGCAGATATCCTCGTAAATCGCCCGTTGGATATGGCCGCGGATACGTCGGCGAAGCTTCCGGCTATACGTCACTGTGTACAGCAAGTAGAGGAAATTATGCAATATAAGTTTTCTACTCTTGTTGATCTGGATGCCACATCCCCGTTAAGAACGGTTCAAGATCTTAGAAATGCAGTTGAATTATTTGAATCGAGAGGCGTATCCAATGTTATCACAGGGATGCCGTCTCGGCGCTCTCCATATTTTAATCTTGTAGAATTGAACGATGAAGGATTCGTTCAGTTATCCAAGCCGCTAACCGTTCCTATAGTAAGAAGACAAGATGCACCGCTATGTTTTGATATGAATGCTTCTATATATGTTTGGAAAAGAGAAATTTTGTTAGGCGATTATGGTTTGTTTCAAGGGGATACCCTGCTTTACGAAATGCCCGAGGAACGCTCAATCGATATAGACAGCGAGTTGGATTGGAAATTTGTGGAATGGATTTTGGGTGGCAGGGAAGGAAAATGATGTTATGAATCAATCATTTAAAGGCTCTTTCGATCTGACAGGTAAGACCGCTATTGTAACGGGAGCACTTGGTATCATTGGGAGAAGAGTTTGCGTCGGATTTGCTGAGTTTGGGGCCAACGTAATGGTAGTGGATCTTGAGGAATCGGCGGCTGTAGAGTTTGCTGACCACTTGATCTCCACATATGATGTCAAGGCGGCAGGGATAGGATGCAATGTTGCTGATCCGGCACAAGTGGCGTGTATGGTTGAGCGTTCCGTTAGTATCATGGGTGGCATTCATATTTTGCATAATAATGCAGCTAGTAAATCCTCAGATTTGGATCAGTTTTTGGCTCCATTTGAAGAATATTCTCTGGAACAATGGAGAGAAGTTATGTCGGTCAATCTGGATGGTATGTTTCTTGTTGCAAAAGAGGTTGGCAAGCAAATGATAAAACAGGGAGAAGGCGGATCCATTATCCAGACTGCTTCGATATATGGGATAATGGCGCCGGATCATCGGATTTATGAAGGCTCTTATTTTATGGATCGTCCTATTACATCCCCCGCAGTGTATGCTGCTTCGAAAGGAGGCGTAATTGCTCTTTCGAATTATTTATCAACATATTGGTCTAAACATGGTATTCGAGTTAATACCCTCACTCCTGGTGGAGTAGAAAGTGGTCAGAACGAAGAGTTCAGACAAAAATACTCTGCACGCGTCCCTTTAGGAAGAATGGCAGAAGCGGATGAAATGGTAGGAGCCGTACTTTATTTGGCTTCGGATGCTTCTCGTTATGTCACGGGACACAACATTATCGTAGATGGCGGACTGCATGTTTGGTGAAGAAATGAATTTATGGTTTCAAAGAGAAAAAAAAGCTTTATAAAATAGTAGGGATAACTGCCGTTATAAGTGCAATGTATTCGCTTACACAAATTCGTTGACAATTGTGTGACAACGGTGGTATATTCGATTTGCGGGCCACGCTTACCGTGATCTCGCAGCTATTTGAAGATGAAGGGAATGTTATGCATGCAAGGTAAAGTAAAATGGTTTAACGCTGAGAAGGGTTACGGATTTATCGAGACTGAGCAAGGCGGCGACGTATTTGTTCATTTCTCCGCAATCCAATCCGAAGGGTTCAAAACGCTGGAAGAAGGCCAATCGGTCGAATTCGATATCGTGGAAGGCGCCCGCGGACCGCAAGCTGCAAACGTTAATAAACTGTAATCATCCGGCTGTTAAGCGGCCACACCATATATGGTTCACGCTTAACCAAGAATGCAAACAGTGCCCTGGGAAACCAGGGCTTTTTTGTTGTTTTTGACATCAAATACTCATATAAAATTCTCTAATTGCCGATATATAAAACATGAGAATTTATGTGGTTTTACATCGTAAACCACATTGTGAGGAGATACATACCTATGGAAACAACGCAAAATGTTAAAGAGCAGCTGAATTATTTAAAATCACTTAGTCATGAAATCAGCATACATTTAAATCAAAACCGATTAGCTGAAGCCCAAGAGAAGATCGCCGAGTACTTGACATATAGTACAGATACGGAGATTTATTCCTTGCAGGCGACTTGGCATTACCAAAACGGAGAATACGACAAAACCTTGAATATTCTGCTGGAGGGTCTACAAAAGTTTCCTTATAATTTTGAAATCAATTTTAATCTTGGAATTATATATGAAGCATTGGGCAGGCCGGAAGAAGGTCTTAGATATCTTGCCTTTGCCGTCAAAATTTCACGGAATCAAGAGGAAAAAGAAGAATGTATCGAATCAATCAAAAAAATTACGGCTCAAATAATTAGATCACCTCAAAATAATGAAAAAATCAACGAGGTCAAGAAAATATTAAGCAGTGTAGATGCCAGAGAATTTCCGCTTGATCAGAACCGTGAGAGCATGATTCGTAATGTTATGAATAAGGGAACCAGTGATGAATACATGCTGAATATGTATAAATCATTTCAAGTCTCTAATATTGCCAATGATACGCGTTTGTACTTTAAAACAGAGATGTTTAAAGGCACAACTGTCGTAGGTGAAGCAGAAATCGACATAAAAACGCCCTCAATGATCCCTTTATCGCTGATTGCAGCGCAGACAAAAGTCGATTTTTGGATCAATAATCGTCAATACAGTTTTTCTGAGAAAGTGTTACACATCAATAAATATCACTATATCCGGCTGGATGAGACGGGAACATTAAAAATAACTGCAAACAAGAATATATTTGTCGGTACACCGATTCCTCTGGAAGACAAGTCAAAAGCCCCGAAACTTGTTTTGAAGGTGTTTATCGACGGTCTCTCCTATAAATTTCTTGAGCAGCACGGTTTGGAAAATATTATGCCTAATACATATGCCTTTTTCAAAAAAGGATTTACAGCTGCCAATTGCTATGCCACGAGCGAATGGACTTTACCAAGCAAAGCGAGCATTAATACAGGAAAGTACTCCTATAAACACAAAATGCTTCATCCCAGTTCTTGTGTAAGTATTGAAAAGTACAACAAGCTAATGGCTGAATATTTCAAGGAATCAGGACTCTTCACCGCTAATATTAATAACAACTGGAGAACAACACCTACATTTGGTTACTATAAAGGTTTTGATCGAATAGTGTACCAAAATATGCTGGGTGGAATGGATTGCAAACAAGTTATTACGGAGGCCATCGAGCACTTGGAAGCGTTCCACATGAAGAATAATTACCTTTCCATATCTCTGATGGATCTTCATTGCGTTCCCGATGAAATTGAGGACAACTTATACTCCCAGATGAATACTGACATCCTCTACCGGCTGGGAAACAAGAACCAAGGAGAAACCTCCGTCCAAACCAAATATGACGAAAACAAAATCGTGAAATATTATGAAGAAATTAAGAGACTCGATATTTTCTTGGGCATTTTGTATGACTTTATTACGAAGAAATATGTTGATGAAGACATTGTGGTCCTTATGCATTCCGATCATGGGCAGACCTTTCTGGAAAGGGATAACAGCATTCTGCATGACAGCCGGAGAAAAATTCCATTAATGCTGAGAGGCAGAGATGTTCCTGAAATGATGTCGCATGAACTGATTGAGGCAGTTGATATACTTCCGATTCTAATGAAATTATGTGGAAATGAGATTCCGACTGATATAGACGGTAAGTTGCCATACTGCTTCGGGGGTGTGGAAGAACGGAAATATGCGATGACCCAACTCATTCATCCGGGACAAAAATACCAAGTGGCAATATCAGATGATCAGCATATCTTTCAATTTGAAACAACGGATAACGTTCTGAACGATATGACAGTTAGTCTAGAACAGTTCAATACTGTACTTCTGAACAAGAACAGTAAAGTCGATGAGACCGCAATGTACAGGGAAAAGTCAGATTTATTTGAGAGAGTGGTTTTTGAGAATAGTAAGGATTTATTGAGATGGAATAAATAGAATGTCTAGGGGGCAGACAAATGGACTATCTAACAGCGGAAGTCAATGAAAAGGATAGCGTGGAATATTGGGACAATTTTTACCGGGAAATAAAGATTCAACATGAATCGAATTTCTGTTTATTAATTAAATCCATGTCTACAGATCAATCCGTTATTCTGGACATTGGCTGCGGTTCCGGAAGAGATGCGTTTTCTTTCGCAAAGGATGGGTATGAGGTTGTTGGCATTGATCGTTCTAAACAAGCGATTAGCGCGAATAAAACGATGAAGAATCATCCGAAATTTAAGAATTTGAATATTGAATTCAATGTTGTGGACTTGGGCAATGTCAGAAAATTGAATGATATTATAATTGCTGTCATCCAAAGAACGAAAAAACAAAACAAATCGGTAATTGTATATGTCCGATTTTTACTACATTCCATTAATGAAAGAACGGAGCAAATATTACTTGACACTCTTTCGGCGAACCTGCAGAAAGGGGACCAATTCGCTGCAGAATTCAGAACGATTGAGGATGAGGGTCGGAATAAGGTTTATGATAATCACTACCGCAGGTTTATAGACGCTGATCATTTGCTGGACAAGCTGGTTACAAAATATGATTTTTCCCCGATTTTATTTGAGAAAGGCACAGGGTTATCCATTTTCAACAATGAGGATCCATTTTTGGGCCGAATTGTGGTTGAGAAAAATTAAGAAAATTCAGAAAAAAACAACAAAATGCTTTTGAGATCGCCCAGAAGGGTATGATATAATAAGAACATGTAAAGGAGGAGTGCCCATGAAATACAATGTTCGAGGTCAGCACATTCAAGTGACAGACGCTATGCGTGATTATGTCGTGAAGAAGCTTAGTCGCCTGGATAGGTATTTTGAAGAGCCAATCTCCGAATCAACCGTGACGATGTCCGTCACAAAAGGGAAACACGCCGTTGAGGTGACGATTCCTCTGACCAATGCTTTTCTCCGCGCCGAAGAAAAGAGTGATGACATGTACGCCTCAATTGACGTTGTGGTGGACAAACTGGAGCGGCAAATTCGTAAACATAAAACAAGAATCAATCGCAAGTTCCGCCAGGAGAGCGGAATCAAAATGTTGTTCAAGGATGAAACCTCCCCGGTCAAGGTGCTGGAGGAGGATGATTATGAGCTTGTCCGCACCAAACGCTTCATGCTGAAGCCGATGGATGTGGAGGAAGCGATCCTTCAAATGAATATGGTCGGCCATTCGTTCTTCATGTTCGCCAATGTGGATACCAAGGAAGTGAACGTGGTTTACAAAAGAGACGATGGCAAATACGGCTTGCTTGAACAATACTGAACTTCTATCATTCATGAATATTCAAGGGCAGGCTTCCTCGTGAAGCGCTGCCCTTTTACAATGCAAGAATAACCATTGGCGGAAAATGTCGCTGACGCTATACTCGCATTGCGGGAAGTGCCGCAAACTGATACAATTTATCCATTAGGCGTAACCACGAAAGGGGAAGACCATGCTCGGACTTGTAAAGAAAATATTCGGAGATGCGAACGAACGGGAAGTCAAGCGTCTCATGCGCACTGTAGAGCAAATTAATGAATTGGAACCAAAGATTTCACAATTATCTGACGAGGATCTTCGGGGAAAAACCGCCGAGTTCAAGATCCGTCTGGCCGAAGGCAGCGATGAGCTGATCGACCTGCTGCCGGAAGCATTTGCCGTTGTACGCGAAGCCTCAGTTCGCGTGTTTGATAAACGTCATTATGACGTTCAACTGGCTGGGGGAATGGTTCTTCATGAAGGCAAAATTGCCGAAATGAAGACAGGGGAAGGGAAGACGCTTGTTGCGACTCTCCCGGTCTACTTGAATGCACTCCTCGAAAAAGGCGTCCACGTGGTAACGGTCAATGATTATTTGGCCTCCCGTGACAGTCAGCAGATGGGACAGCTTTATAATTTCCTCGGACTTACGGTAGGCTGCAATATGCATGGCTTATCCCATGCCGAGAAACAAGAGGCATACGCCTGCGATATCACATACGGAACGAATAATGAATTCGGCTTCGATTATTTGCGTGATAATATGGTGCTGTACAAGGAACAAATGGTACAGCGTCCGCTTTATTTTGCCGTTATAGATGAAGTGGATTCCATCCTGGTCGATGAAGCGAGAACGCCGCTTATTATATCCGGACAGGCCGCCAAATCGACAGAGCTTTATTTTGCAGCCGACCGTTTCGTAAGCCGGCTCCAGGCGGAAGATGATTACACGATCGATGTCAAGCTCCGCTCGGTAACGTTGACGGAAGCGGGCGTGGAGAAGACCGAACGCGCTTTTGGCATTGAGAATTTATTTGACCATGCCAATGTGCTGCTGTACCACCATATCCAGCAAGCGCTCAAAGCGCATGCGATTATGAAGCGCGATGTCGATTATATCGTGCAGGATGACGAGGTTATCATCGTCGATGAGTTTACCGGACGTCTGATGGCAGGTCGCCGCTACAGCGATGGCTTGCATCAAGCGATTGAGGCCAAGGAACAGATCAAGGTTCAGAACGAGAGCATGACGCTCGCAACGATTACATTCCAGAACTACTTCCGGATGTACCGCAAGCTGGCCGGGATGACCGGTACGGCGAAGACGGAGGAAGAGGAGTTCAAGAAAATCTATGGTCTGGATGTCATTCAGGTTCCAACGAACCGGACCATGATTCGTGAGGATATCGCCGATGTCGTCTACAAAACCGAGAACGGGAAGTTCAAGGCGGTTGTAGAGGAAATCGTGCAGCGTCACGGCAAGAATCAGCCGGTGCTTGTCGGTACCGTCTCGATCGAAAACTCGGAAAAGCTGTCGGAGATGCTCAAGCGCCGCGGCGTGGCCCATAAGGTACTGAATGCCAAATACCATGCCGAGGAAGCAGAAATCATCTCACGCGCCGGGCAAGCCGGATCTGTCACCATTGCAACGAACATGGCGGGCCGGGGTACGGATATTTTGCTCGGTGATGAGGTTGCCGGTATTGGCGGACTGCATATCATGGGCACGGAGCGACACGAGAGCCGGCGGATTGATAATCAGCTTCGCGGTCGTGCCGGACGTCAAGGCGACCCGGGTTCTTCCCAGTTTTATTTGTCGCTTGAAGATGAATTAATGCGCCGTTTTGGTGCGGACAACATTATGAGCATGATGGAGCGTCTGGGCTTCGAGGAAGACCAGCCCATTGAGAGCCGTCTGATTTCACGGGCCATCGAATCCGCACAGAAGCGTGTGGAAGGAAGCAACTTTGACACGCGGAAGATCGTACTCCAATATGATGATGTTATGAATCAGCAGCGTGAGATCATATACAAGCAGCGCCGTGAAGTGCTGTACTCGGATAACATCCGTCAAATCGTGCAGGATATGATTACACCGGTTATCGACCGGATTGTCGGCGCACATTGTCCCGATGATGAGGTGCCGGAGAACTGGGAGCTGCAGGAGATCGTCGATTATGCCCAAGGCACATTCCTGTATGAAGGCATGATCACGAAAGACGATCTGTGGGGCAAAGAGAAGGAAGAAATTGTAGAATTTTTGAACGAAAAAGTGAGTGCCCTGTACGACCAGCGCGAGGAAGAAATCGGCGTCGAAACGATGCGCGAATTCGAAAAGGTTGTTGTGCTGAGGGCCGTTGACAGCAAATGGATGGATCACATTGATGCGATGGATCAACTGCGTCAAGGGATTCACTTGCGTGCATACGGCGGAACGGATCCGCTGCGCGAATATCAATTTGAAGGCTTTGAAATGTTCAAGGAAATGATTGATAACATTCAGGAAGAAGTCACCAAATATATTATGAAAGCCCAGGTTGAAAGCAATCTGGAGCGTCAGGAAGTTGCCAAGGGACAGACGGAGACCGGAGGCAGCAGCGAGCCGAAGGAGAAGCGCCCCGTTAAGAAGGACGAACGTGTAGGACGTAATGATCCATGTCCGTGCGGCAGCGGCAAGAAATACAAGCAGTGCCATGGTCAACAGGCCTAAGCGCGCTGCAAGATGCAGGGCAATCGACAGGATGAGGTGAAGGCGTAACATGATAGATATTACAGTGAAACAAGATATGCGTGAAATGGCTAAGCGACTCCAGGAACTTAGGGGGTCTCTTTGACTTAGATCTTAAGCAAGAGATGATCGCCAACTTCGAAGAGAAGATGACAGCACCTGATTTCTGGGATGATAATGACCGGGCGCAAAGCACCATTGCGGAGCTGAATGCCGTTAAATCCGTAGTCGATGATTACAACCAAATGAATAATGAGCATGAGGATTTGTCTACCATGCTGGAATTGGCCGAGGAAGAGGGAGATGAATCCCTGGAGGCTGATTTGGCCAAGAGTGTGACTGCGCTTGTGAAGAAGGTAAGCGACTTTGAACTGCAGCTCCTTCTAAGCGAACCCTACGACAAGCTGAATGTAATCCTTGAGCTCCATCCTGGAGCCGGAGGCACCGAATCGCAGGACTGGGGCCAGATGCTCTATCGGATGTATACCCGCTGGGCCGAGAAGCATGGATTCAAGGTGGAAGTGCTGGATTATCTGGCAGGCGATGAAGCGGGCATCAAAAGTGTGACCATCTCCATCAAGGGCTATAACGCCTACGGGTATTTGAAAGCGGAGAAAGGCGTTCACCGTCTCGTGCGCATATCGCCTTTCGATGCCTCGGGACGCCGGCACACTTCGTTTGCCTCATGCGATATCATGCCGGAAATTGACGACACCATCGAAATTGATATTCGCTCGGAAGATCTGAAGGTCGATACGTATCGGGCCAGCGGCGCAGGCGGACAGCATATTAACAAAACGGAATCGGCTATCCGCATCACGCATATTCCGAGCGGCATCGTTGTATCCTGTCAAACTCAGCGCTCCCAGATTCAGAACCGCGAACGCGCCATGCAGATGCTCCGCTCCAAGCTCTATGAACGCAAGATCGAAGAGCAGAAGAAGCATTTGGCGGAGATCCGCGGCGAGCAATCGGAGATCGGCTGGGGCAGTCAGATCCGCTCTTATGTGTTCCATCCCTACAGCATGGTCAAGGATCACCGGACCTCTGTGGAGACAGGAAATGTGGGAGCCGTGATGGACGGCGATCTGGATATTTTCATCGACGGCTATTTGCGCAGCCAGATTCGTCACGAATAAACATAAACTTACACAATCCATGCATAGGCAAGGGCAAGAGTTCCGACACTGTTAAAGTGTTGGAACTCTTTTTTTGTTCAAATATAGAGAGTTTAAAATTCGGTCTGTATTTTGCTTGTTTTAATAGAGGCGCCGCCTGAGGACAGCACATCCGGGACTTCTGACACGGGATTCTTACAGCTCCGCAGAGACGTGAATATTGAACAGCCGCGTCCTCTTCCGCACAGGAAGATGCGAACATACAACCATATTATAAGTTGAGGATGGTATCCTCAATTTGAGAAGGAGGAGCCCCCATGATCGAAAAACAGCAAACGAGGAGCAGAAGCGAGACGTTCTCCCCGCAACGCAAAAAGCCAAACAAAGGTAACGGCAGCAGAGGCCGCTACTCGGAGGCAACGATCAACATCGCGCTCCTGCTGGTCGGCTCTCTGCTGATTGCGGCGAGCTTCAATCTGTTTCTCGTTCCGCTGGGTATCGCATCAGGCGGGGTGTCCGGCATCTCCATCCTGGTACAGCGGGCGACGGGATTCCCGCCGGCGTTTACGCAGTGGGCGATCAATGTGCCGCTGTTTCTGCTGGGTCTGTGGCTGCTGGGCGGTCGTTTCGCGATGAAGACGGCGCTGGGTTCGTTTGTTTTGCCGCTGCTGGTCCTCCTGACCTCACACTGGCCGGCTCCCACGGACAACGCGCTGCTTGCGGCGATCTATGGCGGCATTGGTGTCGGGGCAGGTCTGGGCCTTGTTTTCCGCGGGCGGGGGTCCACGGGCGGACTGGATCTGGCGGCGCAGCTGCTGCATCGTTATACAGGCATGCGCCTGGGGCTTGCCGTGGCTTGCTTTGACGGTTTTGTCATCGCCGCTGCAGGAATATTGATTGCGCCTGAGAATGCGCTTTATGCGCTGATCGGCTTATATGCGACGAGCAAGACGATTGATTTTGTCCAGACCGGAATTGCGATCTCCAAGGTGGCTTTCATTATTACCGATTGCCCGGAAGCCATCATCCAGGTGGTGCTTCATGATTTGGACCGCGGACTGACCAGGCTTGACGGCCGCGGCGGATTCACCGGCGATGAGCGCTCCGTGCTGATGGTAGTGGTTGGGCGGGGTGAGGTGTCCAAGCTGAAGCAGCTGGTGAAGGCGGTTGATCCGAAGGCTTTTGTCATCATCAGCGATACGGCGGAGGTTCTGGGGGAAGGCTTCAATTTGCCCTGAAACAAGCTGTGGCGACCAGGAATTTAGTATTGAATTATTATAATTATGAATGTATAATAATACAAAAACCTGGCTATTTCCTCTGTCTCTCGCTTCGTGTAAAATGGATAGTTAGGAAGTTAGCGGATGGGAGAGGGCATGTATGGGTTCAAAACTGAAAACAGCCATTATTGGTTCTACCGGCTATGGGGGCGTGGAACTGATCCGGCTGCTCGCCAGCCATCCACTGGCAGAGGTGACATCAGTCATATCCTCGTCGAGCGCAGGATCGCCAATAGCCGAAGGTTATCCTCATTTAACAGAAATTCGCACCGATTTGCTTGATGATGTGGATCCTGCACTTATCAAAAGCAAAGCGGATGTTGTTTTTATAGCGACACCCTCCGGAATCGCCAGCAAGCTGACGCCGTCGATGCTTGAAGCAGGACTCAAAGTGATTGATCTCTCCGGCGATCATCGTTTGAAGTCACCCGAAGTTTATGAAACCTGGTACAAAAAAACACCTGCCTCCCAGAATACTCTGGATCTTGCCGTATACGGGCTTGCGGAAATATACGGCGATGCGGTGCGCGATCAGACGCTCATCTCAAACCCCGGCTGTTATTCGACAGCCACGCTGCTGGGTTTGATTCCAGCCGTTAAGGCGGGCTACATAGATCCGGCCACGATTATTATTGATGCCAAATCCGGTGTATCCGGAGCAGGGCGCGGCGTTAATCTGGGTTCGCATTATTCCGAGGTTAATGAAAATTTCAGCGCTTATAAACTGAATAAACACCAGCATAATCCCGAGATTGAGCAGGTGCTCTCAGCGGAAGCCGGTTATCCGGTCGTTACCACATTCTCCACCCATTTGGTGCCGATGACCAGGGGCATTATGAGTACGATGTATGCCACGGTCAAGGATGGAAGAAGCACCGATGAGTTTATTGCATTTTACCGCAGCTTTTATGAAGGACGACCTTTTGTCCGCATTCGCCAAGAAGGAACCTGGCCTTCCACGAAGGAAGTATGGGGATCCAATTACTGTGATATCGGCTTCGCCGTTGACGAGCGGACGGGGCGGGTAACCATCGTATCGGTCATTGATAATTTGGTCAAGGGCGCGGCAGGGCAAGCCATCCAGAATTTAAATCTGATGATGGGCTGGGACGAGACGCTTGGCCTGCAATTTGTACCTGTTTATCCGTAAGCAATCATTCATCTATCCACCTGAAGAAGGAGACTCGATCAAATAATGGGACAGGGGAACATAGCGGCCGCCTACACGGTTGTGCCGGAGGGCTCGATTACAACTCCCAAGGGCTTCACGGCGGGAGGTCTTCACTGCGGCCTGAAAAAAACGACGCGCAATGACTTGGGAGCAATCGTCTGCGAGGTGCCGGCTGCTGCAGCTGCCGTGTATACGTTGAATGCCTTTCAGGCAGCTCCGATTGCGGTAACCCGCGAAAGCATCGGCTCAGGCGGCGTACTGCGCGCCGTCATCGTCAACAGCGGCAACGCCAATGCCTGTACGGGCAAACAGGGCGATGCCGACGCTTATGAGATGCGCAGCCATTTTGCTGAAGCCATTGGCGTGCCGTCCGATCAAGTCGCCGTCGCTTCGACGGGGGTCATTGGCGAGCCGCTCAAGATGGACCGCGTCCGCCAGGGCATCGCGGAGCTTCCGGCGAGGCTGGCTGCGAGCAGCAGGGGCGGGGATGATTTCTGCCAGGCGATTCTGACAACGGATCTGGTGAAGAAAGAGGTCTGCGTTTCGGTCATGGTGGACGGCAAACCCGTTCACATTGCCGGAGCGTCGAAGGGCTCTGGCATGATTCACCCCAATATGGCAACGATGCTGGGATTCGTCACCACGGATGCGATGATCGGCAGTGCGGCACTGCACACCCTTCTGCGTCAAGTGACGGATCTTACTTTCAATATGATTACGGTGGACGGCGATACTAGCACCAACGACATGCTTTTGGCAATGGCAAGCGGCCTGGCGGGCAACCGGGAGCTGGATGAATCGCATCCGGATCTTGCGGCGTTCTCTTCCGCGCTTCGCTATGTTTGTGAGGTTCTGGCCAAAGCGATCGCACGCGATGGCGAAGGGGCAACGAAGCTGGTGGAGGTTCAGGTGAGCGGTGCGGTATCGGATGCTGCGGCGCAGGCCATCGCCAAAACCGTCGTCGGCTCGTCCCTTGTGAAGTCTGCGATCTTCGGCGCGGACGCCAACTGGGGCCGCATTATTGCCGCAGTCGGCAGGGCCGGCCAGCCGGTCAATCCGGATACGGTCGATATTCGGCTGGGGGACATTGTGACGCTTGCAGAGTCGCGGCCGGTCGCTTTTGACGAGGAAGCGGCGCTGGAATATTTGAAGGGCGATACGGTTGTCATTTATGTCGACCTGCATATGGCTGAAGGCTCCGCAATTGCTTGGGGCTGCGATCTGACCTATGATTATGTGCGCATTAATGCGGCATATCGGACTTAAGGGAAAGGAACGAGCGGATTATGAAACAACGGTTTGTCATGAAATGCGGCGGAAGCACGCTTGCCGCGCTGCCTGATTCTTTTTTTGATGATTTGCGCGGGCTGCAGGAGAAAGGCGTGAAGGCGGTTATCGTGCACGGAGGCGGTCCGGCGATTTCCGAGACGCTGCAGAAGCTTGGCATTGAGAGTGAATTTGTAAACGGTCTGCGCAAAACCAGCGAAGAAGTGCTGGATGTCGTGGAGATGGTGCTGAGCGGACGCATTAACAAGGAGATTGTCCGTAAAATTCAGCAAAGCGGCGCCAAGTCTCTTGGCCTCTCTGGCGTGGACGGCAAGCTGATTCAAGCACAGCCGGTTGCCAATGCGGCTGAAATCGGTTTTGTAGGTGATGTGACGCAGGTGAACGCATCCATTATCGAAGGTGTCATGGATATGGGCTACATACCGGTTATTGCTCCAATTGGTATTGACGAGGCCGGTCAACGCTACAACATCAATGCAGATACCGCAGCCGGTGCGGTAGCCTCCCATCTTGGGGTGGAACGGATGATTGTCGTGACCGACGTTCCGGGGATTCTGAAAACCGTGGACGGAGAGAAACGGGTGCTTTCTTCGGTCACAATCGAAGAGATAGAAGCCATGATTGCCAGCGGCGAGATATACGGGGGCATGATTCCGAAGGTGCGCGCAGCCATTCAATGCATACAGGGACGCGTGCGCGAGGTTGTTATTGTCAGCGGCGATGAACCTGGCGTGCTGAGCAAAGCGGTGCTGGAGGGCGGAATCGGAACGCGCATCGTACAGTCCTAGATTATCAGGCACCAGGCGGGCTCGGCAGGACGCTATAATATTCATGAAAGAGGTGTGCCAATCATGAGCGATGTCAAAAAAACAGCAGCGGATGGTCAGAAGACAGGCGGAATCGGAACGAAATTACAAGAGCAATCCGCGGCTAGCCCTCAGGCTGGCTTGAACGCTCAAGCCGCAGGAAGCGTGAACAGCTCGCTGCTTCCAACCTACGCCCGATATCCGATCACGCTTGTCAAAGGCGAAGGAAGCTGGCTGTGGGATGATAAAGGGAACAAATATCTCGATTTCATGTGCGGTCTGGCCGTTACGAACCTGGGCCATGCCCCTCAGCGCATCAAGGAAGCGTTGATCAAGCAGCTGGATGAGCTGTGGCATGTGTCGAATTTATTCCATATTCCAAACCAGGAGGCAGCGGCGAAGCTGCTGACTGACAACAGCAGCGCGGATGCCGTATTCTTCTGCAACTCCGGCGCCGAGGCGAACGAGGCGGCGATCAAGCTGGCCCGCCGCTACCATCAGAAGGTGGCCGGCACCGGACGCTATGAAATCATCACCTTTGAACAATCCTTTCACGGGCGCACGTTGGCAACGCTGACGGCTACGGGCCAGGAGAAGGTCAAAGAGGGCTTTGGCCCGCTGCCGGAAGGGTTCCGCTATATTCCGCTGCATGATATCGAAGCGCTGGAAGCAGCCATTACAGACAAAACAGCAGCTATTATGCTGGAAACAATATTGGCCGAAGGCGGCGTAATACCTGTCGAGCCGGCATTTATACAGCATGTTGCGAAGCTGTGCAAGGAGCGCGGCTTGCTCCTGATCATCGATGAGATTCAAACCGGAATGGGCCGTACGGGCAAACTGTTTTCATTTGAGCATTATGGCATCGAACCGGATATCTTCACACTTGCCAAAGGATTGGGAAGCGGCTTTCCAGTGGGCGCTATGCTGGCGAAGGGCCATCTTGTCGAAGCATTCAGCGCCGGCAGCCACGGTTCCACGTTTGGCGGCACTCCGCTCGCAACGGCAGTGGTCAAGGCAACGGTCGAAACCATCGTAGGCGATAATCTGTCCGCCCGTGCTGCGGAGATGGGAGATTACCTGATCGCCCAGCTTCATGACAAGCTTGACGGACATCCGCTGGTTCAGACTATCCGCGGCAAAGGGCTGATGATCGGGATCGTCTGCAAGGAGCCGATCGCAGCGTTAATTGCGGAAGGACAGAAGCGCGGTCTGCTCGTCGTGAGCGCCGGCCCTAACGTGATCCGTCTGCTGCCGAACCTGCTCGTATCCCGAGAGGAGATTGATCAAGCGGTGTCACTGCTGGCCGCCATCTTTGCGGATCAGACGGCTACGGCTTAATCAAGAGAGTCACAGAAGGGAGCAACAGCTATGCAGCAAGCATTGAATGAACAATTAGCGGTCAACCTCAAGGGGCGCGATTTCCTCGCTTTGGCCGACTACAAGCCAGAGGAAGTCCGCTACCTGATCGACCTGGCCATAGAGCTTAAGAATAAACAAAAAGCGGGCGAAATCTACCATCCGCTTCAAGGCAAAACACTGGGAATGATATTTGAGAAATCCTCAACCCGTACCCGGGTATCCTTCGAGGTCGGGATGTACCAGCTTGGGGGACATGCGCTGTTCCTGAGCGGCAATGATCTGCAGATCGGACGGGGAGAGACTATCTGGGACACGGCACAGGTGCTGTCGCGTTATCTTGACGGCATTATGATCCGCACCTTCGCACACCGCACGGTTATCGAACTGGCACGTGGAGCGACTATCCCGGTTATAAACGGCTTGACGGACGCTTCCCATCCTTGTCAGGCGCTGGCCGACTACCAGACGGTGCTGGAGCATAAAGGCCGCCTGGAAGGCCTGAAAGTGGCCTACATCGGGGATGGCAACAATATGGTGCACTCCCTGCTCATGGGGGCTGCCAAGCTCGGCATGCACATGTCGGTAGCGACTCCCGAAGGCTACGAGCCGGATGAAGAGATTATCCGCTCGACGAAGGATATTGCTTCGGAGACGGGCTCGCGCATTCATATTTGCTATGATCCCAAAGAAGCGATTGCCGATGCAGACATTGTATACACGGATGTTTGGGCGAGCATGGGCTTTGAAGCGGAGCAGAAGGACCGCGAAATCGCTTTTGCCAATTATCAGGTCAACGAAGAGCTGGCCAAGTATGCGAAGAAGGATTTCTTGTTCATGCACTGCCTGCCTGCGCATCGGGGCGAAGAAGTGAGCGAAGGCATTATCGATGGCAAGCATTCTATTATTTTCGATCAGGCTGAGAACCGTCTGCATGCGCAAAAAGCAATTATGGCTGCCATTATGTAGCATTCTACAGACAGAGACACAAAAGGCTTCGAATCCGAGAGGGACGCGGATTTGCCAGCCGGGCATTTAGAACAGCGGAGTGCATGCAGACATTTTTTTTCACTTATAAGGAGTGTTAACTTACACAATGGCAAAAGACAAAATAGTATTGGCATACTCGGGCGGTCTGGATACGTCCGTTATCTTAAAATGGCTCAAAGAAACCTATGATGCTGAAATTATTGCCTTTACGGCAGATATTGGGCAAAAGGATGAGCTGGACGGCCTGGAGGCCAAGGCGCTCGCTACTGGAGCCTCCAAGGTTTATATCGATGACCTGCGCGATGAGTTCGCACAGGATTTTATTTATCCGATGTTCCAGGCTGGAGCTTTGTATGAAGGCCAATACCTGCTGGGCACATCGATTGCCCGCCCGCTGATCGCCAAAAGAATGGTCGATATCGCCCGTGCGGAAGGCGCTACGGCCATCGCACATGGCGCTACGGGCAAAGGCAACGACCAGGTCCGCTTCGAATTGACGGCTGCGGCGCTTGCGCCGGATATTGAAGTGATCGCGCCATGGCGCATCGAAGAATTCCGCCAACAGTTCCCGGGACGCGCTGAGATGATCGCATACGCCGAGAAGCATAACATCCCGGTTCAGGCCTCGGCGGCCAAACCGTACTCGATGGACCGCAATCTGCTGCATATCAGTTTCGAGAGCGGCTTGCTGGAAGATCCGTGGTTCGATCCGAGCGCCGACTCCAATAGGGATATGTTTGTTTTGAGCGTTGCCCCTGAGGATGCGCCGGACCAAAGCGAGTACATTGAGCTGTCATTTGATGCAGGCAGCTGCACCGCGATCAATGGGGAACAATTGAGTCCGCTTGCCGTGATGGAGAAGCTGAATGAGCTTGGAGGCAAACATGGTATCGGGCGCGTTGACATGGTGGAGAACCGTTTCGTCGGCATGAAGAGCCGCGGTGTATACGAGACTCCGGGCGGCACCATTCTGTTTGCGGCACACCGCAAAATGGAATCGCTGACGATGGACCGCGAGGTTATGCATCTGCGTGATTCGCTCATTGCCAAATACGCGACGCTGGTATACAACGGCTTCTGGTTCGCTCCCGAACGCCTTGCCATGCAGGCGCTCGTGACGGAGAGCCAGAAAAATGTAAGCGGCGTTGTCCGCCTGAAGCTGTATAAAGGCAATATTATCGGAGCAGGGGTAAAAAGTCCGGTCAGCCTATATAATCCGGATATCGCCACTATGGAAGCCGATCCTTCCAAAGCGTATGATCAAGGCGATGCTACTGGTTTTATCCGTCTGAACGCGCTGCGCCTGAAAGTATCCTCCGGTGTGGAGCAAAGCAGGAAACAATAATAAGTGAAAAAACATCACGTTTAGGTCGGACTATTAGGCATTTCGGTAGTCCGGCCTGCGTTGTGTTCGGAATGAACGCGATGCAAGAGGTGAAATGATAAAGGGGTGTACCAGCAGTGAGTAAATTGTGGGGCGGCCGGTTTACCAAGAAAACCGACCAATTGGTAGAGGAATATACAGCGTCGATCATGTTCGATAAAGAGCTGGCTGAAGAGGATATTCAGGGGAGCATTGCGCATGTGACGATGCTCGGCAAGCAGGGAATTCTGTCTGCGGATGATGTGGAGAAGATCAAGGACGGGCTGCATCGCGTCATGCAGCGCATCCGCCGCAATGATATCGAGTTTTCGATTGCCGACGAAGATATTCATATGAATATCGAGAAGACGCTGATCGACGATGTGGGCTCAGTGGGCGGCAAGCTGCACACCGGGCGCAGCCGGAATGATCAGGTTGCTACCGATATGCATCTTTACCTGCGCAAGCGCGTGGTTGAATTCGTGGATTTGCTGGGCAAGCTGCAAGCGGCGTTGACCACACAGGCCAAAGCCAATCTGGATACGATTGTTCCCGGCTACACTCATTTGCAGCGGGCGCAGCCTATCCTGTTCGCGCATCATTTGATGGCATATGTCTCCATGTTCGGCCGGGATATTGAGCGGCTTCAGGACAGCTACAAACGCATCAATACGCTGCCGCTGGGCGCGGGGGCGCTGGCGGGGACGACGTTTCCGATTGACCGCCATTTTGTGGCCAGCCAGCTGAAGTTCGACCGTGTCTATGAGAACAGTCTGGATGCGGTCAGCGACCGCGACTTTATACTGGAATTTTTATCTCAGGCTTCGATTATAATGATGCATCTCTCGCGCCTTAGCGAGGAGCTTATCCTGTGGTCCAGCACGGAGTTTCGTTTCATAGAGCTTGACGATGCTTTCTGTACGGGGAGCAGCATTATGCCGCAGAAGAAAAACCCTGACGTTCCCGAGCTGGTCCGCGGCAAAACGGGCCGTGTATACGGCAACCTGGTCGGCCTGCTGACTGTGCTCAAGTCACTGCCGCTTGCCTACAACAAGGATATGCAGGAGGACAAGGAAGGGATGTTCGATACGGTTCGCACCCTGCAGGGGGCGCTTCAGTTGTTCGCACCGATGATTGCGACGATGAAGGTCAACAAGGACCGGATGCGCCAGGCCGTGAACCAGGATTTCTCCAATGCGACGGATATTGCAGATTTCCTCGTAGGCAAAGGACTGCCGTTCCGTCAAGCGCATGAGGTGATCGGCAAGACTGTGCTGTACTGCATCCAGCAGGAGAAGTATTTGCTTGATCTGACGCTTGAAGAGTTCAAGCAGTTCTCCCAGCTGTTCGATGAGCGGATCTACGACGTACTGCAGCCGGAGAATGTCGTCAATGCGCGCAACGTCTACGGCGGCACTGCCCGCACGCAGGTAGAAGAGGCGATCTCACGCGCCGAAAGCGAGCAGGAGCAAACTGCTGCATGGACGGTCGAATATATCGAACGCAGCCGTTAAGTGATGCCTCAACACATATAGATTTAACCAAAAGCTGTCCGGGGAATTTTTCTGCTTGAGCAGAAAAGCCCGGATAGCTTTTTTAAATACAAGTGTTTTATCCTTTGCTGATATTTTTGCGGAAGAAACTAACTTTGCCGCCAAAGGATGGCGATAGCCTCATCTTACTCCGCAACACCATCTTCAATTATCTGCTTGCCCTTGCGCACATTGTCAGTTCCGCTTCCCGACTTATCAGCAGAAACGCCATAGACGGCAGGCTGCGCCCGGTATGTATCCCGTGATATCCGCTCCCGCGATACAGTCTTGCCGTTCTTCGTCAGAGTGCGGTAGGTCTCTACGATGTAACCGGACTTGCCCGATGAAAGCAGGAGCCGTCCGCCGGGTGGAACGGCTTTGGAGGGAACCTCCCGAACGGGCGGATCTATGACCTTAACGGTTCTGGAATCGATGCTGTATTTCACATTTGCGGGCATGGTCCCGAACAGCTTCACGGTCAGCCGGCCGTTCTCGACAACGGTCCGTATGATCAGATGCTTACCGGTCGTATTTTTGAAACGGAAATTGATTGCGCCCTCGGCAAAGGTGGCGTCCTGTCCTTTGGGAAGATAAGAAACAGGAAGGGAGTGATTCCGCCGCTCCACCATTTCAAGGCCAGCAAGCAGGGCGGCATTGTACAGGGTGCTCGAGACCTGACAGATCCCTCCGCCGATGCCTGGCACCAGCTCGCCGTTCAGAATGACCGGAGCCTGCCGGTAACCGTATTTCTCCCTCGTCAGGGCAATGACCTTGTTGTAGTCAAATACTTCGCCGGGAGCCAGCTCCCAGCCGTTTAGCGTCTTGGCGGTCATGCTTACATTAAATGCGCGGCCGGCTCCGCTTGCGCTGAAGTCCGTCGTGAAGGAAATGATTTTCCGTTCCACTCCCTCATTCTTTAAGCGTTCCAGCGTCACATTGGGGGAAGCAACGCGTACGGCAAGCGGCAGCGTAATTCCGGCGGGGCCATTGGCAGCAGCCCCTCCACTGCCTTCCGGCCCCCCCTTGTCCGAATCGGGACCAGCCTTCAGACGATTATTCCAATCTTTGGCGAGGAGTTCCTCTACTGCCTTCTGCGCCTGTGCGAACAGCTTCTCCGTATCCAGCCGGTACGCGTTGGAATGGGGCTGATAGACCACTTTGTCATCGTTTGTAATGGTCCGCTTGGCATTGGCCGGTTCATTGGCGTCCAGCCATCCCCACTGCCCGCGGATCTTGTTCATAAATACGGTTTTATTCCAGCTAAGCTGCCCGGTCAGCTCCTTGGGAAAATGCCACCTGAACTTCGCCCTCTCCCAGACGCTTCCCTCGTGCAGCTTCATGAGGGCTTGTTTGGCTTCCCCCAAGTCGACGACCACGCCCATGTCGGCCAAAGTCCAGATGCGCTGCTGCTGACCGGATTCATTGGCTTCGATGCGCAGAGGAAGGCTCATAACGTTGTTCATTCTGTTGTCCAATTCCTGAAGGGCCGTATCGATGTTCAGTCCGCCGAGATCGACGGTTTCGGTATTCTTCAGAACGATTGCCCCGTCTGCCGTCTTCGTTGTCCCTGGATCATGTCCAATCAGAATAACGCCGCCAGGAACGGTATCTCTGGAAGCATAAATCCATAGGTAGCCCCACCCGGCGGAGCATACAAGCAACAGGGCAGAGGCAAGGATCAAGGCCAAATGCAGTTTCTTCATATCCACAATCACCCCAGGTCTGCAATTCATACATGTATATGCGAATAACCCGCGCTTCTTTCCTCGGGTTTTCCGAAAGCCAAAGGGAGCAGACAAATTGTATAACGCCAATACCCACCTGGGAGAAGGCAGGTTTTTCCTTTTTAATGTCGAATGAGATGTAATTATTTGGTCGAAAGCCGCAGGCTAATGAATTATGAAATATAGGAAAAATGCAGAAAAACAGGACAATCATAGAGGATTTGAAGCAAACGTGTCGAAATCCTATAAGCTGAATATCTACAGGATGTGATAATGTGATCGAATTGCAAGACATTTGGAAGACGTACGCAGACGGCACTCATGCGCTGCGCGGCGTTTCTGTTCTCATAGACCGCAATGAATTTGTTTACCTGGTCGGGCCGTCCGGAGCGGGGAAATCAACCTTCATGAAGCTGATTTACCGTGAGGAAATACCGACTAAAGGGCAGATCTCGGTCAATGGCTTTAACATCGGCAAGCTGAAGCCTCGTAAAATTCCTTTCGTGCGCCGGAACATAGGCGTCATCTTTCAAGATTTCCGGCTGCTCCCTAATCTGTCGGCTTATGAGAACATCGCCTTCGCAATGGAAGTTATAGAAGCCCCAAGACGCGTCATCAGGAAAAGGACATCCGAGGTGCTGGAGCTCGTAGGGCTCAAAAACAAGCAGAACAGCCTGCCGCAGCAGCTATCCGGCGGAGAGCAGCAGCGGGTGGCCATCGCCCGCGCCATCGTGAACAATCCGGCGGTCATTGTCGCGGACGAACCGACCGGCAACCTTGATCCCGAGACTTCATGGGGCATTATGAATCTCCTGGAGGAAATCAATTTCCGCGGAACGACGATTGTCATGGCTACGCATAACAAGGAAATCGTCAACACGCTTCGTAAACGGGTGATCGCCATTGAGCATGGCACCATTGCCCGCGATCAGGCGAGAGGAGAATACGGCTATGAAATTTAGCACTTTTCTCCGGCATATCCGCGAAGGTCTGAAGAACGTGATCCGCAACGGCTGGATGACGTTTGCCTCCATCAGCTCGATCGTTATTTCGCTGTTTATCCTCGGTGTCTTCCTGCTGCTGGCGCTGAATGTGAATAATCTGGCTGACCAGTTTGAAAGCCAGGTGCAGGTGCAGGTATACCTGCAGCTGGATACGGACCAGGCCAAGATAGATGAGCTCAAGACAGCGATCGGGAACATTCCGGAAGTGAGCAAGGTGGAGTTTGTATCCAAGGAGAAGGGTCTTGAGCTGATGCGCAAGAACCTCGGCGAGGATGCTTCCCAGATACTGGATGGCTATGACAAGGACAATAATCCCCTTCCCGACAAGTTTACGGTTGATGTATACGAGCCACAGACCATCGCGTTTGTGTCCAAAAAAATCGAAGCGATCGGCATGGCCGATGAATCGAATCCCTTTACCAGCGTGAATTACGGCAAAGGTACTGTAGAAACGCTGTTTAGAATTACGAACGCCGTCCGCAACATCGGGCTTGTTATCGTGATTGGTCTTGCCGTTACGGCGATGTTCCTGATTTCCAACACCATCAAGATGACTATTCTTGCACGCAGGCGTGAAATCGGAATTATGAAGCTTGTCGGAGCAACCAATAACTTTATCCGCTGGCCGTTTTTTATTGAAGGCACATTGATCGGAGTCATCGGTTCGAGCATCACGATTGCGATCCTGCTGTTTGGTTATTCAAGGCTTGTGCAAGTGTCCGAGGTCGAGCTGGGACTTATGATGATCAAGCTGATTACCCTGAAGGACGCCGGTTGGCTGGTTGCGGGTCTGCTTCTCGGGCTTGGAACACTGATTGGCATCTGGGGCAGCACGTTATCGGTAAGAAGATACTTGAAAGTGTAGGTGAAGGTAGACGTGAAAAAAGGACTTGCCCTCCTAGCCGCAGTCGTATTCGCAGTTTACATCTTTCAACCCTTCGGCGGAGAAGCTGCATCACAGGTAGACAAGATTAACAGCGAGCTGGATAAGGTTCGCAAGGAAATGAATGCCGCCGCCGATAATCGCAAAAAAGCGGACGAGAACAAGCAATACGCGCTTACAATGAAGGAAGAGACCGCCAAAACAGTTAATGAAATCATAGCGCAGCTGAACGATGTCGGAACCCAGATGAACTCTGTTCAAACGCAAATCGATACAGCGGAAGAGAAATTGTTGAAGGCGGGGGAGGAGCTTCAGGCTACGGAAGACCGGATCAAATCCCGGGACAAGCTGCTGCAATCCCGCATTCGTCTGATGTATACGGATGGTGTTGTTTCTTATCTGGATGTGCTGATGAGCTCCACGGATTTCAGTGACTTCATTGACCGCTTTGACTCGCTCAAGTCAATTCTGGGCCAGGACCAGGAAATTCTGGAGGGCCACAAGAAAGACAAGGAACTGATTACGCAGCAGAAGCAGGGAATTGAGAAATCGCTTGCGGATGTCAAGGTCATGTATGCGAAGCTTGACGATTACAATGAACTGCTGAAGGACAAGGAAAGCCAGAAGGAAGTCATGATTCTCAAGTATAAAGACCAGGCCGAGGAATCTGAGGAAATCAGCGCAGAGCAGGAAAAGCTGCTGATTGATCTGGCCAAGAAAGCGTCTGATCTCGAGAAAAAGAAAAAGTCTCTCAAGACCTACTATACCGGCGGCAAGCTTGGGATGCCGCTGCGGGCGGAATACCGCTTGTCTTCCCCGTTCGGCTACCGCATCCATCCCATCACGGGCGTGAAGAAGCTTCATGCCGGAATGGATATGGCGGTGGGAAGCGGCACTCCGATATATGCGGCGGAATCCGGAGTCGTACTGGTTGCGCAGTGGTGGAGCGGCTACGGCAACTGTGTCATCATTGATCATGGAGGGGGACTTTGGACCGTCTACGGGCATATCCGCAATGGCGGCATCAAGGTGGAGAAAGGTCAAACCGTCAAGCGTGGGCAAAAAATCGCGGAAGTGGGCAGTACCGGCGATTCCACCGGCAACCATCTGCATTTTGAAGTGCGCAAGAACGAAGTGCCGGTGAACCCGGCGCCTTACTTGAAATAACCGCATACAGCGCAGCGAACCCGTGCTTTTTATGATGCCGTACCCGTTTATGCAAATAATTGGGTGCGGCTTGTCATATACTAGGAAGGTTGCAATCGGATACATATGCCAGCCTTACGGCTCGTTGTGCGAAACGCAAACATTTAATGAGGTGAGGAAACATGCATTTCAAAGGTCGTACAGTGGCGGCATTCATATTGCTGACGATGGTGGCGTCGGTGCTCGTTACGTTGACGCTTGCCGACCGTTGGATTGCGCTTGGCAGCGGGGGAGTGGCGGCAGGCTCCGCTTCAAATTCGCCGGGGCAGGATGACCTCAGCGAGAAGGAGCTGGGCAAGCTGAACACGGTGATGGAGCTGATCGAGACCAAATATTTCCGTGAGGTCGACCGGACGAAAGTGCTGGACGGTGCCATTAACGGGATGATGGAGGCGCTTGACGATCCCTATTCCGTATATATGGAGAAGCATACCGCAGATCAATTTTCCGAATCCATTGAGGGCTCGTTCACTGGCGTCGGAGCCAGCGTGACGATGAAGGACGGCAAGATCACGGTGGAATCGGCGATTAAGGACTCTCCGGCCCAGCGTGCCGGCGTGCTTGCGGGCGATGTGCTGCTGAGCGTGAATGAGGATAAGCTCGAGGGACTTTCTCTCAGCGATGCGGTGGCCAAGATCCGCGGTCCCAAAGGGTCGAAGGTGAAGCTGGGCATCCAGCGCCCCGGGGTGGCGAATCCGATTCATTTGACGATCGTCCGGGATGATGTTGATTTTGAGACGGTATTTGCGAATTTGCGCAGCGACGGCATCGGCGTCATTGAAATTCGCCAGTTCTCGCTTAATACGGGCGAGCGGTTCATTGAAGAGCTGGACCGGCTGGAGAAGCTGGGGATGAAAGGACTTGTCATCGATGTTCGCGATAATCCCGGCGGTGTCCTTCCAGTCGTCGTATCGGTTGCCCAGCCGTTTGTCCCCAAAGGCAAGCCTATCGTGCAGGTCGAAGACCGAGGCGGCAAACGCGAGCAGACCTTGTCCAAGGGCGGGGGCAAATCCTATCCGGTCACGGTGCTGATGAATAAAGGCAGCGCAAGCGCCTCCGAGGTGCTTGCGGGCGCTTTGAAGGAAGAAGGAAATGCGGTGCTTGTCGGGCAAACCTCTTTCGGGAAGGGAACCGTTCAGGTGAGCTATGATAAAGTGCTGGATGATGGCGGTCTGGTCAAAATGACAATCGCCAAATGGTTGACGCCGCTTGGCAACTGGGTGCATGAGAAGGGGCTGAAACCCGACGTGGAAGTACTGCCTCCGGATTACTACACCGTTGCCCGGCTGTCGAAGACCAAGACGCTTGCCCGTGATACCATTGATGAAGATATCAAGAGCCTGCAGATCATGCTTGCCGGGCTCGGTTATGAAACAGACCGCAAGGATGGTTATTTCAGCGAAGTGACGGAGAAGAGCGTCAAGGCTTTCCAACAGCAGACCGGAGTGCCGGTCACAGGAAAAGTCGACAAAACAACAGCGGAGAAGCTGGAAGAAAAGCTCATTGAGCGCGTTCGGGAAGACAACAATGATACGCAGCTGCTGAAGGCGGTAGAGGTCTTGAAAAGCAAGCTGGATATAACCCCTTAAAAAGCAGGCAGGATTTTGCATGGGGGCGTCGAAATTGTAGAGGGTTGAAGCTGCGAGTGTTGCCGGCAGCTTTAGCCTTCTTTTTTTGACATTATGGCATTTAAGGCATCACTATCTCGATAAGGGAGTTGAAGCTGTGGATGTATTGTTGGAAATGCTCCGGCAGGCGGGGTCAGCTGCAGTTCAGCTGTTGTTGTCTCCTTTTTATTATATTTCTGTGATTCTGATCATGCTTCAATATATGCGGCAAACCCGGCTTGAGCGGAAACTGTTCCATGTCCGTCTGCATGCCTGGCCGGGGCAACTGGGCCGCACGATGCTGGCGGGATTGATCGTCGGGGTGCTTCTGTCATGCATAGGTCTGTTTCTGGGTATCACCATTACAGGCGAAGCTGTGCTTTGGATGTGGGGTGCTGCTGTGGTGCTGGCGGTTATCCGTATCCGTTTTTTGTGCTTTGCCTACAGCGTTGGCCTTCTTGGCATACTGCAATGGGCGGTCGGCTGGACTGCTATGGCAGAGCGAAGTGACTGGATGGGCCGCGCAGCGGCTTCGCTGGACGGTCTGGACATCCCTGGCCTGCTGCTGCTTGTCGCGCTGATGCATTTGGCGGAGGCGCTGCTTGTCCGCAAACAGGGAGCCAAATTCGCAAGTCCCCTGTTCCTGGAAGGCAAGCGCGGCAAAATCGTCGGCGCATACGCCCTTCAGGGGTACTGGCCGGTTCCGATGCTGATGCTTGTTCCGGCAGTTTCGGGCGGTTCCGGTGATATCCTGCTCCCGTGGCAAACGCTGCTTGCCGATACCTCCATGTGGAGCGGAGGCTTCACGATGATCGGTTTTCCAATGATGATCGGGTTCTCGGAGCTGACGCGGACGCTCCTGCCGGAGGCCAAAGCCCGCAGCACCTCGCAAGGTCTGCTGGTGTACGGTTTGATTCTCGCAGCCGCGGCGCTTGTGTCCGTCTACTGGTCCCCGCTGACGCTTGCAGCAGCCATATGCGCCTTGCTGCTTCATGAGGCGCTGATTATCGCCGGGAGGGTGCGTGAAGCGGCTAATAGCCCGTTCTACGTACATGACGAGCAGGGACTGCGCGTGCTGGCGGTTATTCCTGGAACACCGGCGCACACGCTTGGCATTGAAGCCGGCGAGGTGCTGCAGAAGGTCAACGGCGTTCGTGTCCGTACGAAGAGCGAGCTTTATGCCGCGCTGCACATCAACTCGGCATTTTGCAAGCTGGAGGTGCTCAATCACGAGGGTCAAATCAAATTCGTGCAGCGGGCGCGTTATGCCGGAGAGCATCATCAGCTTGGCGTCGTGCTGGCTCCCGATGACAAGGCGGACCAATTTGCAGCGCCTGGACCCGCATCGTTGTTTGAATTAATCAGCCATAGGCGGGCCGCCCGGCAGCGGGAATCCTCATCCACCTCGTTGTAAGTGTTCTTCCAGTGATCAGTAATGACAAAAATCCCCGGTTCAGTTCAAAATCGAGCTGAAAGCGGGGATTTATTAGGATAATTAAGTATATTAAACCTTTATACAGCTTATATTTAACAAGGAAGAAGCCTGCTTCACCGAAGGGGCACACGCCGATCGGGGGTAGATGGCTGGGTTCTACCCATGTCTCCGGGTAAGAAGAAACCATCTCAGCCGCTGAAGCGGGGCATAAACGCTTTTTCTCGCTTGCTATATTGGCGTTTATTATGACTGCTAGCCTAAATTCCGCAGTACCGTAATTTCTACGCGACGGTTTTTTTGTCTGTTCGCATTGGAGTTGTTCGGCACGATGGGACGCGTGTCCGCGTAGCCTGCGATCTTGAATTTTTTTGGATCGATTTTGGCGGTGTCGACAAAATAGCGGAGCACCGACAGCGACCTTCCCGCCGAGAGCCCCCAGTTATCCTGGAACGTGCCCCCTGACTGAATGGGCAAGTCGTCGGTATGGCCTTCAATGCTGATAATATTATCCAGCTTTTCGAACAGACTGGCCAATTTGCCAAGCACGGGGTTAGCGCTGGTTTTCAAATCCGCTTTTCCCAGGTCGAACAGAAACTGGTCGGACAGCCGGATATTAATCCCTTCGGGCGTATCCGCAACGAAGACCTTGGTTTCCAGATGATTTTGCTTGATATAGGACTGGACGATCTTCAGCAGCTCCTGCAGCTCCTGCTCCATTAATTTCTTTTGCTGCTCCTTGAGCGTCTCCTTGTCGGGTGTATCCACCTTCTCTGAGGTTTCCGCAGGTTTGGGCTGCTGCGCCGTCTGCAGGCCGCCTGTAATCCCTGAGCCCATTTCCAATATTGTATCGGATTTGAGGAATTCCAGCTGGAGAGATTGGGACAGTACTTCATATTTTGCTATGTCGATGCGGCTCATGGAGTACAGGATGACGAAAAAAATCATCAACAGCGTGATCAAATCAGCGTAGGTAATAAGCCATCTCTCATGATTCTCCGGTGCCTCGCCCTTTTTTCTTCTACTCCGCCGACGCATTGTCTTCCACCCTCTTTGCCCGCTGATCTTCCGGTTCTAGCAGCATAAAGGAATTCAGCTTCTTTCGGATAAGCTGCGGGTTTTCGCCCGCCTGAAGCGCCAGTACGCCTTCGAGCATAAGCTCCATCAGCTGGATTCGCTCATGGGTATTCGTTTTAATTTTCGTAGCCAGAGGTAAATAAATCAGGTTGGCACTTGCAACGCCGTACAGAGTGGCCGTGAACGCAACGGCGATGGAGGGGCCGAGCGAGCTGGGATCGGACAGATTGCTCAACACGTGGATAAGGCCCATGACTGTTCCGATGATCCCCATGGTCGGGGCGAAGCCTCCCGCCGTTTCGAAGATTTTGGCCTGCTGCTCGCGTTCGCGCTCCACCGCATTAATCTCCAGCTCCAGAATTTGATTCGTCAGCTCCGGATCCGTGCCGTCGACCACCATGAGAAGGCCGTTGCGCAAAAATGGCTCTTCCAGCTCATTTGCCTCATTCTCAAGCGCCAGCACGCCCTCGCGGCGGGCTACCGTTGCCATGTCGACGATCCGGTCAATCATCGATTGCGGGTCAATATCCGCTTTACGGAACGCGTGCCTGAGCGCGCCCGGTATACGTTTGAGCTTGGAGAGCGGGAAACTGACGGCAGTAGCGGCGAAGGTTCCGCCGAACACAATAAGGATGGCCGTTTTCTCAAAAAGGCTGGCCGCATGTCCGCCTTCCCAGATAAAACCGAAAAATAAAGCGCATAATCCCGCGATGAGTCCTATGACCGTAGCTAAATCCATTTGATTGCTTCACACTCCATCTCCAAGGTTGACAACATTTACTTCCTTGCCGGCGGTTGTTTGTCAAGATCCACCGATTGCAACCGGCACCCAAAGTCGTTATAATAAATGGGAACACATATTCTTATGATTTTCCCCGCAGCGGTCAGAAGCCGCCACGCGTTCATTCATAAATAGCAAATATGAAACATTAGCCAGTTCTGTCTATTTTATCGGGAAATATGGGCATACATTTTAATAGGTCTTTTTTCATAGATACCATTGAATTGAGGTGTATAAAGACATGGTTGAGAAAATAACGGAGCCGAAACTGTTTGATTTGCAGTCGGAATACACGCCCCAGGGCGATCAGCCGGAGGCAATCCGTCAGCTTTTGGAGGGAATCAAGGAAGGCAAGATGCACCAGACCTTGCTGGGAGCAACGGGCACGGGGAAAACCTATACCATTGCGAACACGATTGCGCAGCTTAACCGGCCGACGCTTGTTATTGCACACAACAAGACTCTCGCAGCCCAGCTGTGCAGCGAGTTTCAGGAATTTTTCCCGAATAATGCGGTTTCTTATTTCGTCAGCTACTACGATTATTTCCAGCCGGAAGCGTATATCCCGTCATCCGATACGTATATCGAGAAGGATTCCAGTATTAACGATGAGATCGACAAGCTGCGCCACTCGGCGACGAGCTCGCTGTTTGAGCGTCGGGACGTCATTGTCGTAGCGAGCGTTTCGTGCATTTACGGTCTGGGTTCTCCGACGGAATACGGCAGTCTGGTTCTCAGCCTCCGCAAGGGAATGGAGAAGTCGCGGGATCAAATCCTGCATAAGCTTGTCGATATTCAATACCAGCGCAATGATATCAACTTTGTGCGGGGAACATTCCGTGTGCGCGGCGATATCGTGGAGATTTTCCCGGTGGCCAATAATGAGCGGGCAATGCGCGTCGAGCTGTTCGGAGACGAGATCGAGCGGATAACCGAGATCGATGTACTGACCGGCGAGATTGTCGGAGAACGCGATCATGTTGCAATTTTTCCGGCCTCTCACTTCGTTACCCACGAGGAGAAAATGAAAATCGCGCTCATTCATATCGAAGCCGAATTGGAAGAGCGGCTGGCCGAGCTTCGCAGTCAGGATAAGCTGCTGGAAGCGCAGCGGCTGGAGCAGCGGACACGCTACGATCTGGAAATGATGCAGGAGATGGGCTTCTGCTCAGGCATCGAGAACTATTCAGGTCCGCTGACATTCCGCGAACGCGGGGCCACCCCGTACACCTTGATGGATTATTTCCCGGACGATATGCTCATAGTCATCGATGAGTCGCATGCAACAATTCCGCAAATCCGGGCGATGTATAATGGAGACAGGGCTCGTAAAGAGGTGCTGGTCAATCATGGCTTCCGTCTGCCGTCGGCAATGGACAACCGGCCGCTGCGGTTTGAGGAATTCGAGGAGAAGAGCAGGCAGACCATCTTTGTCTCGGCGACGCCGGGACCTTATGAATTGGAGCTTTGTCCGGAGATGGTGCAGCAGATTATAAGACCTACCGGCCTGCTGGACCCTGTTATAGAAGTGCGTCCGACCAAAGGACAGATCGATGATCTGCTGACAGAGATACGGGACCGGATCGCCAAGGATGAGCGTGTTCTGGTGACGACTCTGACCAAGAAGATGTCGGAGGATTTGACTGATTATCTGAAGGAAGTAGGCATCAAGGTGCGTTATCTTCATTCCGACATCAAGACTTTGGAGCGGATGGCCATACTGCGGGATTTGCGTATGGGGACCTTCCATGTTCTGGTGGGAATCAACCTTCTTCGGGAAGGTCTGGATCTGCCGGAAGTATCTCTGGTTGCGATATTGGATGCGGACAAAGAAGGCTTCCTGCGGTCGGAGCGTTCGCTGATCCAGACAATCGGACGGGCGGCGCGTAATTCCGACGGTCGGGTTATCCTGTATGGCGACAAGATCACCAATTCCATGGAGCTTGCCATACGCGAGACTGAGCGCCGACGCACCATCCAGATCGCATATAACGAGAAACATGGCGTGACTCCACTGACCATTCAAAAGAAGATTCGCGCTGTCATCGAGGCAACGAAGGTTGCCGAGGAGAAGAGCGACTATTTGACAGGCATCGGTGCGAACAAAATGTCCAAGAAGGACCGCCAGTCGCTTATCCAGCGTCTGGAGGCAGAGATGAAGGATGCGGCGAAGAGCTTGCAGTTCGAGCGTGCCGCCGAGCTTCGTGATGCCCTGCTGGAGCTTAAAGCGGAAGCGGGATAAGCATATACGCAAACTGGATAATAGAAATAAATTCATACAATTTGGAAGGAGCAATAAAGTGGCCAGCGATTCCATCGTCATTAAAGGGGCAAGAGCCCATAATCTCAAAAATATCGATGTTACCATTCCCCGCGATAAATTCGTCGTTCTTACCGGATTGAGCGGCTCCGGCAAATCATCGCTCGCCTTTGATACGATCTACGCCGAGGGACAGCGCCGCTATGTTGAATCGCTGTCCGCTTATGCCCGCCAATTCCTTGGTCAAATGGAAAAGCCGGATGTCGATTCCATCGAGGGGTTATCCCCGGCTATTTCAATCGACCAGAAGACGACGAGCCGCAATCCCCGCTCAACGGTTGGTACTGTTACCGAGATCTATGACTACCTGCGGCTTTTGTTCGCGCGAGTAGGCAAGCCTCATTGTCCGGATCACGGAATCCAAATTACTTCGCAGACTGTCGAGCAGATGGTGGACCGAATAATGGAATATCCGGAACGGACGAGGCTCCAGATCCTGGCACCGCTTATTTCCGGCCGTAAAGGGGAGCATACCAAGCTGCTCGCCGATGTTCAGAAGCAGGGCTTCGTACGGGTTCGGGTCAATGGCGAGCTGCGCGAGCTCAGCGAGAAGATCGAACTCGAGAAGAACAAGAAGCACAGCATCGAGGTTGTCGTGGACCGGATTGTGGTGAAGGAAGACGTTCATACCCGTCTTGCCGATTCACTGGAGACGGCCCTCAAACTTTCGGACGGCCAGGTGATAGTGGATGTGATGGAGAAGGAAGAGCTGCTCTTCAGCTCCAACCTGGCTTGCCCGATTTGCGGGTTCAGCATTGATGAATTGGCGCCGCGGATGTTTTCCTTCAACAGTCCTTATGGCGCCTGCCCGGAATGTGACGGACTCGGCGCCAAGATGATCGTGGATCCGGATCTGCTTGTCCCGCATCCGCACAAATCGATTGCCGATGGCGCATTCGAGGCATGGGCGGGAAGCACCTCCAATTATTATCCCCAGTTTCTTGATTCGGTCTGTCAGCACTATGGAATTAAGCGGGATATTCCGGTAAGCGAGCTGACGGCTGAGCAGATGAAGAAGCTGTTATATGGAACAGGCGGCGAGAAAGTCCGCTTCCGTTATCAAAATGACTTCGGCCATGCCAAGGAAGCTTTTGTCCCTTTTGAAGGGATTGTCAATAATCTGGAGCGCCGGTACCGGGAGACCGGTTCCGACGGCATCCGGGAGCATATCGAGCAATACATGAGCGCGAAGCCCTGCGGCAGCTGCAAAGGCAAGCGGCTTCGCAAAGAGAGTCTGGCTGTCACTATCGACAGTGAGAACATCGCCCACGTCACCTCTTTATCCATCGGCGAGGCGCAGCGCTTCTTCGATTCGCTCAACCTCAATGAGAAGGACAGGACGATCGCCCATCTCATATTAAGAGAAATCAACAGCCGGCTGGGCTTTCTGGTTAATGTGGGACTGGAATACCTGACGCTCAGCCGGGCGGCAGGCTCCCTCTCAGGCGGAGAAGCCCAGCGGATCCGGCTGGCGACGCAGATTGGCTCTAGCCTGATGGGTGTGCTCTACATCCTGGATGAGCCGAGTATCGGATTGCATCAGCGGGATAACGACAAGCTGATCAAAACGCTGGAGCATATGCGTAATCTTGGCAATACGCTTATTGTGGTCGAGCATGACGAGGATACTATGCTCGCCTCCGATTATATTATCGATATCGGGCCTGGCGCGGGCATCCACGGCGGCAAGGTTGTGTCCATGGGCACGCCTCAGGAGGTCATGGACGACGAGAATTCACTTACCGGCGCCTATCTCAGTGGTCGCAAATTTATCCCTGTCCCCATGTCGAGACGCGAGACCAGTGACAAGTGGCTGGAAATCCGCGGCGCCAAAGAGAATAACCTGAGAGGGGTCAATGTCAAAATTCCTCTGGGTGTCTTCTCCGCCGTAACCGGGGTATCGGGATCGGGCAAATCGACGCTGATTAATGAAATTCTCTATAAAACACTTGCCCGTGATCTGAACAAAGCCAAGACACGTCCTGGCCAGCACAAGGAAATCCGGGGTCTCGAGCATATAGAGAAGGTTATCGATATCGACCAATCTCCCATCGGGCGTACGCCTAGATCCAATCCGGCGACCTATACCGGCGTATTCGATGACATTCGCGATGTTTATGCCTCGACGACCGAATCGAAGGTGCGCGGCTATAAGAAGGGGCGTTTCAGCTTCAATGTTAAGGGCGGGCGCTGCGAAGCCTGCCGCGGAGACGGCATTATCAAGATCGAGATGCATTTCCTGCCGGATGTCTATGTTCCTTGTGAGATTTGCAAGGGTAAACGCTACAACCGCGAAACGCTGGAAGTGAAATACAAAGGAAAAAGCATTGCGGAAGTGCTGAAATTAACGATCGAGGATTCCTGCGAGTTTTTCAAAAACATTCCGAAAATCCACCGCAAGCTCCAGACGCTGCTGGATGTCGGCCTCGGCTATATGGACCTTGGACAACCTGCCACGACACTGTCCGGAGGCGAAGCACAGCGTGTGAAGCTGGCAGCGGAGCTGTACCGCCGCAGTACAGGGAAGACGCTGTATATTCTCGATGAGCCTACTACCGGCCTTCATGTGGATGATATTGACCGGCTGCTTATCGTACTGCACAGGCTAGTGGACTCCGGCGAATCCGTGCTTGTAATTGAACACAATCTGGATGTCATTAAGACGGCGGATTATCTGATTGATCTTGGTCCGGAAGGTGGCAGCGGCGGCGGAACGATCGTAGCAACCGGTTCGCCGGAGGCTGTAGTCAAGGTGAAAGGCTCTTACACCGGCCACTACCTGAAACCCATCCTTGAGAGGGATCGCCAGCGTACAATTGAACAGCAAAGCTCCGAAGGCAGCGTGGCGGCCGGCATGGCAGATTAACCGCCTGGGCAGCCATCTGCATGTAATCTAAACCTCCAAACGAGCCTGATCGTTTGGGGGCTTTTCAATGAAAGCCCGGTTAGTGTTACATGTTGGATGCCCGGATCATGGATATTTTGCTTGCGTCTTGTTATAGATGCTGGCAGAGATGGACATTTTATAGGTACGGGGCCAATAGTGGAAATAACAGTTCAAAAAAGTGACAGCTGCAAAGATTGTTTTTTCCTTCACCGGTTGGAAAATGGCAGCTATGAACGTATGCTTTCTGATTTTTTATGCAAATGGTGACAAACTTGTTACGATTCGCATTTCGGACTTGCAACAAAGGCCCGCTCAGGCTAACATAAACTAATATAGGCTATGTGCGAAAATGAAGGAGGTTCACCCATGTTTCATCTTGCTGCCGAGGCTGCCGCAACTGCAAGCACCATCAAAAAGTTCGATCCCTTCGATATTATGATGCTGGTGTTCACGATTGTTTTGCTGATTGGGCTGGTTCGTCTGTGGAAAGCCCGTTCGAAGAAAAACATTTTTGCTATCGGATTTACAGCGCTTTCGACGCTAGTGTTCCTTTTTGCTGATTATGTCATGATATTCAAAGTATGGTTAGCTTAGGTCATCGACGCTGACAATAAGATCCGCATGCCCACATAACAAGCCGTTGAAGTCTTGCATGACAAGACTACAGCGGCTTTTTTAAATGAGTATTGTATACGATGTCACATCCACAAAATTTTTTGCCGCAAGAGGACGGCGAAGCCGCTTTTTCATGCGATGCCTGCAATAATGCTGTAGGGGCGGCTTCCTGCCGCTCTGTTTGAAGCTGTGCATCGGCCCGGCTCCGGCAATGGCCTAGTTACAGAAAAAGAGACCAACCCCTTATTGCGGTGTTGGTCTCTACAGGTCTGTAATCCATTCCCTTCAGATAAATCCTGGCGGGTCCGGCTGCGGATTGAAGGAAGTATAAGTTAGCCCAGGGGGATCCGGCTGCGGGTTGAAGGTAAACATGAATGCGAGTGCGGCTAGAGGAATAATCAGAAAAACAAGCAGTTTCCGTTTCATCATACGTCATCCTTTCATGAGGCTTTGTTTTGCCGTGGAGCGGCACTTCGAAAGCTAGCTTACAACAGAATTAAACAATGCCGATATACTCAAGTTTTTGAGTATGCTAATTTCGTTTGTCCTGTTCCAGGAGGCCCAGCTGTTTGGAAAGCTCGATCAGATGCCGGGTGTTATGTTTTTTCAGCCGCAGCCATTCCAGATAAGGAAATTTGCCTTTTATAATCTTCTGCGCCTTGTACAGCTCGTTATTGATGGATTGCCGTGTATAAAATAGAGCTTCCGCTACCTCATTTCGGGAATATCCCTGGTCAAGCTTCCTTAAAATATCGATTTGAACAGGAGTCAGCATTTGTTTAAGCTCGTCATGCCGGGAGACAATGAATCTGTTCAATAATTTCCCTGCCGAAGAATAATGCAGATTTGGTCTACCCGTGTAAGCGGCCCGAATTGCATCGGGAATATCCCGAAAATGCTCTTTGGTGATGTAATTGTTGACGCGGGCATAAGCGAGAGCATGAGTCATCACTTCCTCACTGTCGAAGGAGGATAACACGATAATCTGCAGTCCGGGTTGCATCGCTTTAATTTCTATGGCGGCTTCTATGCCGTCAAAATTCTTTTCCGTCAAATTCAAATCCAGTAAAAGCACGTCCATACTCGAATTGCGAACCTCGTTAAGCAGCTGCTGCTTATGGGATGTGGTTCCAATCACTTCCATATCGGACTCTCGGTTAATGTAGTCCGTCAGCATCTGGCAAAATAACTCATCGTCCTCGCATATGAACGTTCTAATCCGGGTCATCATCATCCCCCCATCCAACCTGATTACACCGTAAATCCTTAGTAATTCTGTTGTTTTATCCCTGTATTCCATTCACTATAGCTTAAGTTTTTCACCCTTACAAGATTCTTGTTTCATCTGTCAATCATCACTATTCTGAGTATATTTCCACCCGGGCCATTGGATTATGATAAGGATCGGATCAGCCAATTTGGGGAGGAATGAATAATGAATGTGATTGGTAAACTGCACGAGGTTACAAATGTGACGTTGTTTATCTCCAGCTACTCAACGAATCCTGCGCACCCGAACCCGGCATCGTACAAACCTATGGCGGATGCTCAGATATTTTTGGGAACCGACTTTCCCGCAGGATTTGCGAATAGTTTCATACCGGGCTTTTCCTTTCAAACAAAAACGGATGCAGCCGGCTCATTCAATATTGCTGTACCCGATGCCTATCCCAAAACCATTAAGGGTTACCTGTTGGCAACACATACGATCATGAAAATCCCGCCATTCAACATTCCGATCTACGCTCCGGTGTACCGCTCACAGACCTTCCAATTCAATCAGATCAATTCCAAAGTCCAGGATATTTATGTAATGCGGGTGGACGGCACAACGCAGCAGAGCTTTACGCAAGCGCAAATTAGCGCCATGACCACAGGAGTACAGCAAAAAATGGGCCTGGATAGCCTTTCGGCATTCATCAACGACGGTTCTATCGGCATCGTGGGTAAAGATCAAGGGGCGACACTCAAAGCTGACCTTTACTTAAGTCCATTTACAGGACCGGATCTGAACACTTTTATCAGCGAAAAGGTGGATAATATCGATATTGATCTTCCCGGGCCGGATTTCATCGTCGGGCTTTTCGTAAGCAAGGATGAAATAGCGAAACAATTCAAGCAGGGAATTCATAATATGATGCCTTCGCTGAACAAACAAATTATCGACAGAATTCAAAAGGAAATGGGCATGCTGATCAGCCAGCTTGAAACGAGCACAAACAGCAAAGTAACAATGACCTTCGAGAAGCTGCGCTATCCTGTGGTGGAAACCAAAACCATCGGCGGTCTTTTCACGATAAAAACCCGCGCGATCATACCGGATCTTTTCGTTGGTATTTCCCGCAAACTGTTCAGTTAATATTCGAACCAAGCTCGCAGCAGAGAAGGATCGGATCGCAGCTCAAAATAAACAATCACGCACGCCTGATGCCCCATGCATCAGGCAATTTTTCTATTTATCATCACCGCGTATATTTCCGGCAGATGGCAAGCCCAATATGGTGGACAGCATCGCATATACGATATAATAGGAAAATGTGGATGTGTGCACTTGTGAACGTTCTCTATAAATAGCCGTTTACTTAAGGAGAGTTGAGTACGCGATGACGTGGAAATCCAAAATATTTTTCCTTGGACTGTTAATGACCGTTATTATAAGTGCTGCCGGAGCAGCAGCCGTGAACGGCAATAATGTGCAGGAGAGCTCTCAGCAGCGAACCAAACAGGATATTATGCAAAAATGGAACCAATACAAGCCAATGGCCATCGGTTTCGACTATATGAACACATCCGAAATTTATGAAATGCAGCCTGCGCTGACATCGCCTTATGCGGCAGGCAAACTTGAATCCGGTTACATATTGGATGGAATCAAAGCCGTTAATTTTGTGAGATACTTGGCCGGCCTCCCGGATGACATTCAACCAGACTGGAGCCTGCAGCTGCAGCAGCAGACAACGGCACTGGTCAATGCCGTCAACGATAAGCTGACACATACACCGACAAGACCTCCGGATATGGAGGAGGAGATGTTCAATCTCGGCTACAAAGGTGCAGGCTCCAGTAATTTATACGCCGGGGATCCGACATTGTACAGCAATGTTCTGGGTTATATGTCCGACAGCGATACGAGCAATATTGACAGAATCGGACATCGCCGCTGGATTTTGAATCCGGCCATGAAGAAAACGATGTTTGGATTCGTACCGTTAAACAGCGAGCATTTATACCCCTACGCGTCCATGTATGCGTTTAATCATGATCGCCCGAAGGCGGAAGTGAGCTATGATTATGTAAGCTGGCCCTCCTCCGGGTATTTTCCGCGTGAAATATTTGCGCCGTGGGACGCTTGGTCGGTATCGCTTAATCCCGATATCTACGACAATCAGCAAACGGCCGGGATACGAGTCACACTCACCCGGACGAAAGACCAGAAGACATGGAGCTTTCAGACGCTGGATAAAGATAAGGAAGGCCAATACATGAACGTGGAGACGAGCGGCTTCGGCATTCCGTTCTGCATTATTTTCAGACCGGACAAGCTTTCCGAGATTGAAGACAATGATCAATTCAGTGTCCGCATAACGGGGATTTATGACAAAAGCGGCCAGGCAGCCGAAGTGAATTTCAACACGACTTTTTTTCAAATGCTGCCGGTTGTGAAATCTAGAGCCCAGGAAATGAAGCTGAATCAGGGAGAAGAGGTCCAGCTGGCGACAAGGATAAAGGCAGGCACGGATTCCGCCGAGGGAGCATTCAGCTTTGTATCGGAGAATCCCAAGGTTGCAGCTGTGGATGGGCAGGGGAATATAAAAGCGGAGGGCATCGGGCAGACGCGCATTGTGCTGAAATCATATTTTCAGGATAAGCAGACGATTTTTGTCGATGTGGTAAATCCTGATAAGAACAAGCAGGTGAGCGCCTGGGCGCTTGGCGATTACCGGAAAGCGAAGAGCAACGGAATCATCAGCAGCTTCTTCGATGAGGCTTATCAGGAGCCGATCAGCCGCTACGGTTTTGCCGTGATGGCGGCCCAACTATGCGAGAACATACTTGACAGGCCTTTGGAGTCGACCCCGACACCTTTCAAGGACATTGATGACGATTATATATCCAAAGCGGTTCATGCCGGAATTATCGTGGGGACATCCCCTGATGCCTTTGCTCCAGATCAGACCATTACAAGGCAGGAGGCGGCAGTAATGCTTATCCGGCTGTTCGATCTGTTGAATAAATCCGTAGAGGGGACAGCGGGAGCGGAACAGGACAGAGCTATTTCGGCTTTCGCCGATGAAGGACAGATTTCACTTTGGGCACGCGGGCAGGTCTATCGGGCAGTCGAGCTGCAGCTTATGAATGGAACGGGAAAAGGCAGCTTTGATCCGAAGGGACGGCTCACACATGAGCAGACCTATATTATTTTACAGCATATATTCGAGTCTTTCGTGAAGGAATAAGGGTCAAATCGGCAGTCATACCACCCCGGAGGATAGGGCTTGTATGCTCTCCTTCTCTTTGTATGCTCTTCTTCTATTAGAAAAGGACGTGTGTCAGCACCGCAGTGAATGCGTCCGCAGTCTCAGAAAAAAACTCCAGCGCCGCCTAATAAAAGCGGGACTGGAGTTTTAATATTTTTCTTAAAGGAACTACACCCACCACATATCGCCAACAGGCTCGCGAATGAGGATTTGCTGCAGATTTTCGACCGCTTTGGTAAAGCCTTCATCAACGGACATCAGGCCGTCTTCATGCTCGATGCTTACTACATAATCATAACCGACAAGACGAAGAGCGCTGATGATGTCAGCCCAGGTTTTCATATCGTGGCCATAGCCGACGGTACGGAACTGCCATGCGCGGTCAAGCATTAACGTATAGGACTGCATATCGGTTACACCATGGCTGTTGACATTGATTGGATCAATTGAAGTGTCCTTGGCGTGGAAATGGTGGATCGCTCCGGCACGGCCCAGAATATGTACAGCCTGTACAGGATCGATACCCTGCCACCACATATGGCTTGGATCAAGATTGGCGCCGATTGCGTCACCGGCAGCTTCACGTAGACGAAGCAGCGTAGCAGGGGTATGGACAGAGAAGCCGCCATGCAGCTCAAGACCGATTTTCACATTATGCTCGGTAGCAAGCTTGGCGATTTCGGACCAGTAAGGAATGACCTTCTCTTCCCACTGCCATTTCAAAATATCCTGATAGTCATTTGGCCAAGGCGCAACAGGCCAGTTCGGATATTTGGCATCCTCATGGTCGCCCGGGCAGCCGGAGAATGTGTTGACAACCGTTACGCCAAGCTTCGAGGCCAGTTTAATGGAGTTGCGGATCGCAGCATCATGCTCGCTGGCAATCGCTTTTTGCGGATGCAGCGGATTTCCGTGGCAGCTGAATGCGCTGATCGTCAGGCCGCGTGCGTCGATGGCATCCTTGAACGCTTTGAGCTTGCTTTCATCGGCCAAGAGCTCAGCGGGATCGCAGTGGGCGTTGCCCGGATATCCGCCTGTACCGATTTCGATGGCATCCAACCCTTTGGATGCAATGTAATCGAGAGACTCTTCAAATGTTTTTTGCGCAAATAATACAGAAAATACACCAAGTTTCATAAGTTTTCAGATACCTCCCAATCGTATTGGACAGCTTGTGAATGACATTATTATAACATGTGCCATTAATGAAGTATAAGGGCCTGAAGAGGCAATAGCAAAATGACATAAAAAGAGGGCCAATAGTTGAAAGCGCTCACTCCAGCAGCAGAAGGCGCTCTGCAGACGAAATGCTGGTAACACTTGCATGAGTTGCTGGTGGAATCATCTTGTCTGCTCTGGTACACTTATAGAAATAGGAACGAACAGATAGGATGGCGAGAAGGAAAGATGGTAACATTGAACAGGCAAGACGTTGAGCTGCTTGCACCGGCGGGCGATTGGGATTGTATGCGCGCGGCGGTGGCCAATGGAGCGGATGCCGTGTTTTTTGGTGTTGAGAAATTCAACGCGCGGGCGCGGGCAAACAACTTTTTGACGGAGGAACTCCCGGAAATCATGGCTTTTCTTCACAGCTATGGTGTGAAGGGCTTCTTAACCTTTAATATATTGGTGTTTGAGAATGAACTGGAAGATGCCAAACGTCTGATCGGGGCTTGTATCGACGCGGGTGTGGATGCCGTGATCGTGCAGGATCTGGGACTGGTCAAGCTGATCCGGGAGATTTCCCCGGATTTTCCGATCCATGGGTCAACCCAGATGACGATTACTTCGCCGGAGGCGGTCGAATTCACCAAGCCGTTCGACATTGAACGGGTCGTGCTGGGGCGGGAGAACAATCTGAAGCAGATCAAGACGATTGGTCAGCAGGCCAAGCTTCCCATGGAAGTTTTCGTTCATGGCGCGCTATGTGTCTCCTATTCCGGTCAATGCCTGACCTCCGAAATGTGGGGCGGACGCTCGGCGAACCGCGGTGAGTGCGCGCAAGCGTGCCGCTTGCCTTACGATCTGATGGTTGACGGCGTGCACAAGCCGATGGGGGATGTGACCTATCTGCTTTCGCCCAAGGACCTGGCCGCTATCGATATCATGCCGGAGCTGATTGAAGCGGGCGTCACATCGTTCAAAATCGAAGGCCGGCTCAAAACTCCGGAATACGTGGCGAACGTGGTGAGCAAATACCGCAAGGCGATTGACCGTTATTTCGACGGCGACCGCTCGGCTCCTTCCAGGGAAGAAGTCAGAGAGCTGCAGCAAAGCTTCTCCCGCGGCTTTACCCACGGCTTCTTGAGCGGAACGAACAACAAGCAGCTGGTCGAAGGCACATTCCCCAAGAGCCGCGGCGTTTATCTGGGCCGGGTTGAACGGGTGCTTCGCGACGGCGTTGTCTGCCGCCTGGAGGCTCCGCTCAAACGCGGCGACGGCATTGTCTTCGACGCCGGAGATCCGACCAAGAAGGAAGAGGGCGGACGCGTCTATGATATCCGCCGGCAGGGCGTGAAGCTGGAGGGCGAAGCCCAGGAAGGCATTCTGCTGGATATTGTGCCGGGACGCAGCGACGTTGATCTGCACCGAGTTCATGTCGGTGACCGTGTCTGGAAAACAAGTGATCCGGCCTTGGATAAGCGGCTGCGCGCTTCATTCGAAACGGAGAAGCCGTATCGGGTGTTCCCGCTTCATATCTCGGTCCGAGGGCAGCTGGATCAGCCCCTGCATACCTGGTGGACGGATGTACAGAAGGGTACAACTGTAGAGGTTGTATCCGAGCTGCCGCTGGAGCTGGCGCAGAAACGCCCCATGGACCAAGCGCTGCTGGAAGAGCAGCTGGGCCGTCTTGGAGGCACGGTGTATCAGCTTGAATCGCTGGAAGCGGAGCTTATGGGCGATTTGATCGTGCCTATTCGGGAGCTGAACCGCATGCGCCGCGAAGCGGTGGAGCAGCTTGCGGGTGAGAGACCCAAACCTCCCGTCTATGTAAAACGGACGGTTGAGGTGTACGCGGATTCGGCGGGATCAACCGCCAGTCCGTTGATGAAGTCGCCGGGCAGCGGCATATCGACGCCGCAGGCCGCGCCACGGGCAGCAGCGGCGCCCCGCTCTGAAGCGGCCAGGCTGACGGCGCTGTGCCGCAGCCTGCCTCAAGTAGAGGCGGCGGTGCGTTCGCAGGTCGGCATGGTTTATGCCGACTTCGAATTCATCAAGCAGTTCCCCGCCGCCATTGAACTGGCGCGAAGCGCCGGCATGCCGATCGCGCTCGCGACTCCGCGTATCCATATGCCTGGTGAGAACGGCTACCATGCGAATATTTTGAAACTGCAGCCGGATGCTGTGCTTGTGCGGAATACAGGAGCGCTTTATTACTATTTGAAGGCGCGAGCCGAGCGGCCGGGAGAGCCATTCCCCCAATTAATCGGGGATTTTTCGCTTAATATCGCGAACCATAAGGCAGCCTCGCTTTTCACCGATGCGGGCTGCAGTCTGGTTACGCCGTCTTATGACTTGAACGTTCAGCAAATGTTTGATCTGCTGGGCAGCTCTGACACCTCGAAGCTGGAGGTTGTCATTCATCAGCATTTGCCGATGTTCCATACCGAGCACTGTGTGTACTGCACCTTCCTTAGCGAAGGGACCGATTTCACCAACTGCGGCCGTCCCTGCGAAGAGAAGCGCGTTTCCCTGCAGGACCGGATCGGCATGTCGCATCCGGTCCGTGTGGATGAAGGCTGTCGGAATACCGTCTATAATGCCATTGAACAGTCGGGCGCCGAATATGTAGGGCAGTTCATGGATCTGGGCGTATCCTCCTTCCGCGTTGAATTTCTGGAAGAAACAGCTGAGAAGGTGCATGAAGTTATCGATCTCTACAGCGACGCCATTGCCGGACGGATCAGCGGTACCCGCGTATGGCGCAGCTTGAAAGCGACCAATCAGCTGGGAGTCACACGCGGACAATTGGTAAAATAAAGAAAGAGGAAGAGGGAGACTGCAACCGGAGTCTCCCTCTTCCCCTCTTCATGCCGCTTCAGCCTGCCTGCAAAACGCTTATGGCAGGGAAGGAATTTCGTGAAACAGGGCGAATAGTAGCATTAATTAACTCTATTCTGCAAGCTTTTCAGGGCGATTTTAGTGAAATGCTTGGCAGGTAAAGGTGAATGTGGCGAGGATGCATAATGGACAAAACGATAAACCACTGCTGCATAACGATGCTTGGTTAAGTAAAACACTGAATATGGAGCAGGTACTGCTCGATGGAAGAACCCTCTCCATGGAGCAGTTGGCTGAAATTCCACAAGACATTCGTCTGAAGTCGCCGCTGCTGCTGCGGGCGGAGTGCGAGGATGGACTGCTTCACGGGCGGCTTGTCGAGACGCAGCAGCTGCTGGAAATGGCTTTGAAGGGCTTCGCCGCACAGGCGGACGAAGCCTCGATGCTGGCGATGCTGGGTATGCTGGCACTCCTCTATGAGCAGGTGGGCGACGTCCAGGAATCACGTCCGTTAATAGAACTTCTCCGCCAGGAATGGGCGCGCACACCCGAGGCATGCAGCGGTTTCGTGCCTTGGGCAATCGCGAGGGCAGAAGCTAACGAAAGCGAAAACCTGGAGAAGAACCACTCCGTCCCCGAAGCCCTTTTCCTGGCGTCGGCCGAGCGCTTTCGGCAGGAAGGCAAGCCTGTGTGGGCGGGTTTTGTCCTGCTGGACCGCCTGCTCTTTAATAATCAGTCGGTTGCGGAGCCCGAATGGAACTTGTGGATGCATTGGCTGAACCGTAACATGGCAGAGCAGCCCTACAGCGAAGCATTATACCAAATTCTGAAAGACCAGACGGCTTCAGATTCACTTATCAAGCAGCTGCCCGCCAGATATGCTTACCTCTGCAGGGCTGTGCTTATGGGAGCGGCAGACCCCAACCCGGAATCGTTGTTTGACGATGATATCGAAATTCAGATTTATGCGGCTGCGGCCAGAGCCAGCCAGTCGATTACGAAGGGAGAGGCAGAGTCTGCAGCTGTTGCGCTTGAGACGGTGGAGCGATTGCATCAGCTGGTGGCAACTCCCGCAACATTAAGGGCAGCGGCTCACCTTGGGTCTTCCCTGCTGGAGATGAAGTCTTTGTCCACCGGTACGGCGGCAGTTGACCCGGATGCCGATGCCAATCAGCAGCCGATTACTCCTGACCCGGCCGGTCGTGACGGAAAATCGAATGCATCCCTGGGAGCAATCCAAGAGGCGGATGATGATTTCCCCTTGGCTCCACCGCGATGGCGGGTCAAATTGATCGATGGAATCAGCTTCACTTCCCTGCAGAACGGGTCTGTTGCCGAGCCTGTATGGAAGCGGCGCAAGGCAGGCGAGCTGCTTGTTTATTTGCTGCTCCAGCCCGGTTATAAGGCGAACCGGGAGCAGGTCATCGACCGTGTGTTTGGAGAAGGTGACCCGGCCAAAAGATCCAATCAGCTGTATGTCACTCTCCATGATTTGAGGCAATCCCTGAAGGATATGGGAATATCCGTGGATCCTGTTTATGCCAAACGGGGGCTGATTGCCGTGGATGAGCATATGGTGGACCAGGTGGATGCCGAAACCTTTATGACCTTGTCCCGGGTTGGCGACCAGCTTTGGGTGGACGACCGGGAAGCGGCCTGCCGCTTGTACGAAGAGGCTCTTCCGTTATACGGGCAGCTGGGCACAGAGCTTCCAGGCGCAGAATGGCTTGATCGGGTGCGCGATCAGATGATGGATAGACAGACGATTATGCTCAAGCGGCTGGCTATCTACTATTCGGACATGCAGGACGATATGATGGTGGAGCAGTGTCTGGGTGAATGGATTGCCCTGCGTCCTGAGCAGGAAGAGGCATATGAGACGATTATCCTTCATTTTCTGGATAAAGGCCGCAGATCGGAAGCCGTCGGATGGTACAAGCGTCTGGAGAGAATGTGCATGGAGGAGTTGGGTACAGAGCCGGTTGAGGAGATTAAACGTTTGCTATGGAGATGAACCCGATATCCTCCTCTCCATTATCGATACTCCCCGGGCGGAAGCTCATTAAGCGTCTGCTGCTGGTTTATTTTTTTTCGCTGCTGGCGGGCATGCTGATTTTGCATGCGGAGAACATTTTCATTTTCAACCGCTCCATACACGATCTGCTGCCTGTTACTCTGCCGGCGACGCTGCTGGGAATTATTGCGGGCGCTCTCGCCTTGGCCGCTGTTTCGAATTGGCGCCTTGGGCCGGTTTTTCTGGCAATGGGCGGCCCTAATTCGGAGCAGCGCACCCGCAGCGCGCTTGAGCGGCTGTTTCGTCTCCCGTACGAGCTGCTGCTTGGTCTGGCCGTTTCCGGCATGATCGTGCTGATCATCTATCACGGGATTCTTCTGATACGTACGGGCGTGGTTCACGGCTGGGAGCAGATCGATTGGCTTTCCGTTATCGGTGTGATTGCCGGCGAGGTAAGCTTGGCGATTACGGTTGCCATTCTTATTTTCACATCGGTCCGGTGGCTGCTGCGTCCTATTATTTTGCAGCTCCAGCCTTGGCCTGGGAGCTTCGCCGGCCGGGCATCGATTGCGCATCCGCTCCTTTTCACCTTCGCCAGCACATTTCTGGTGGCCCTGCTGAATTTGTTTCAACTTGCCGTTATGGCCGAAGCCTCGCATGATCCGGAATACACGATCAAATTCGGTCAGATTGCCTTGTTTTATTTCGTCATGGGGCTTGCCTTGTTTTACTATGTGACGCTGCAATTCAGACGAGAGCTGCGCGGGCTTGTCCGCAATATCAGGGGGCTGGTCGGTGGGCGCAAGCAGTTGAGCGGCAAGATGCCGGTCATCTCTCATGATGAAGCCGGTGAGCTCGCTGTGGCCTTTAATGAATTGCAGAGCCGGATCGACCGGGAATACGAGTCACTGGAGCGTGAGCTTAAGCTTGCGTATAATGTACAACAGAAGCTGCTGCCGCCCGGGGATCTGACGATAGGGTCCTATCGGATTGCGGCGCGCTGTCAGCCCTACCGGGAAGTGGGCGGTGATTTTTTTGATGTGGTGTCGCTCAGTCCCGGCCGCTTCGCCGTCATGATCGGGGATGTTTCGGGAAAAGGCATGCCGGCAGCTCTGCTGATGTCAGCCCTGCTGCTGCTGTTCCGGGCGGAAATCCGGCGAAACGGAAATCCGGCCAAGGTTCTTCAGCGGATGAACCGCCAAATCTGTGAGGCCATGGGCAACGAAGGTTCGGTTTCCATTGGGGTCGGGGTCATCGATCTGACGGCGGATACGGTTCAATATGCCAGTGCAGGGCATCTTTCTCCTTATATTGTTAAAGCGGATGGAGGCGTCCGCGCCGTGGATTGCAGCTCGCTGCCGATCGGATTCGATGCCGAAGCGGCATATGAGGAAATTTCACTGCAGCTGCACCCCGGCGACCGGTTTGTGCTTTATACGGACGGATTGATTGAGGCTGTGGATGAGGAAGGACAAATGTACAGCTTCGAAGGACTCGAAGCGGAGCTGTCCACCTGGAAAGCAAATGAGGATATTGTGCGGCTCGTAGACAGCTGGCTCAAGCGGATGGACCAAAGATGCGGCGCAGGCAGCGACGACCGGACCGTTGTGATTCTGGAGCTTGCCGGACCTTACAGAAGCGCTCTCTCCCAGCTGGATGTGGTGGCATCAGAACGCGGCGACGCCGCGCAGTTTATCCAAAACCAGTTCATGTCCCGGGAGTGGTCGATATCCAGCCGGCTGGGCGAGGAAAGGGCGGTTGCCCTGGAGCTGGGCGAATGGATTGAGGAAAGCTGGCCGGAATCGAAAATTCGCGAGGATGTGCAAAGCGCCATGGCCGAAGCCATGATTAATGCGATCGAGCACGGCAACAAACTTCATCCCTCCACGAATGTGACGGTGCTTGCCCAGATCGGCAGCCGCCTGGCGGTTTGCAAAATATATGATGAAGGCGGCGGCTATTTTCCACGGGCTTCCAAGGAAGAAGAAGAAATGACCAAGAAACGCGAGTCCGACGATCCCAGGGGATGGGGACTGGTTATCATAGATTCGCTGGCGGATTACTGGGCAACGGGCCGCGATGAACGCGGATTTTATACAGAGCTTTATTTCTTGAGAAAAATCAAACCGTTCTAAACATACTAAATTGGGAAGGAGGCGGCAAAAGCGATGGAACAACCCTTTAAGATGGAGATCCGGGAATTTCCCAACGGCATCGTGCTGAAGCTAAGCGGCGAATTGACCAAATCCGCAGAGAATGGTTTGTTATCCGGAATGGAGAATGAGGTGGAGCTTGGCAAAAGCATTCGTTTCATGGCGCTTGATTTGACGCAGGTGACCTATATAAACAGCGGAGGCATGGCTGTTCTCATCCGGCTCGCCAGAATGGGCCACAAGGTTGGCGTTCATACATTTGCCTGGGGAGTGACTCCCCATTATGAGAAACTGTTCCGGATGGTGGGGTTGACCGAATACCTCATGCTCTATCCCAATGAATTTGCCGTCATCCAGCGGATCGAAGCATTGGAATTGTAGAAGTTGGGGGTAGGAAAACCATGCAAGCGGCAATTTACAGCACGTGGAGACATATATTCAAGCTGGATCCGGACCGGAGCCTGACGGATGAAGCCCTTGACGCAATTTGTCTGTCAGGAACGGACGGCATTATTGTTGGCGGATCAACAGGCGTTACTTATGACAATACAGTGGAGCTTCTATCACGGATCAGACGGTATGAGGTGCCGTGCGCGCTGGAAGTTTCGGACGAGGATGCGGTTGTAGCGGGATTCGACCATTATTTCATACCTTTGGTGCTGAATACGCCGAATGCGGAATGGATGATGGGACGTCAAGTGCAGGCGCTGCGCAAATTCGGTGCCTTTATTCCCTGGAAAGAGACGAGCGCACAGGGATATTTGATCTTGAACAGTCAAGCGACAGCGGCCAAACTCACTGAAGCAAGTACAGAGCTGAGCATCGAGGATGTGGAAGCCCATATTTATATGGCGGACCGGCTGTTGCATCTTCCGGTGGTTTACTTGGAATACAGCGGGATGTTTGGGGACATTGCTTTGGTTGGACGGGTACGCGGGCTGCTGCAGGGTGCGCAATTATTTTATGGCGGCGGCATCGATACTGCGGAGAAGGCGCGGCAGGCGGCAGAGGCAGCCCATACGGTTGTTGTCGGCAATGCGGTATACGAGAACCTGGAGCAGGCATTGCAGACAGTGGAAGCTGTACGCGGTGTGGAAGTGAAGTTGGGATAAAAACGGTTTTCGTAAGCGAATCAGGTTCGTAAGTTCGCCTACGAAAGCCGTTTTCATTTAAATATAAGAAAGTATAAAATTCCTCCATACTTTGCTTATATTTCTAAGGGAAGAAACTTACTTTACCGCCAAAAGGACGGCACAGCCGTTTCTTCTTGCCGAAGGAAATTTGCTTTTTGCGAAGCAGGGCTTTTTGTACCTAAAAAAATCCTTCAGGAAAAGGATTACGATTGACACTGTCCCCTGTGTTGTCTATCCTGAAGATAGGCGAACAAATGCGAACACAGATCATTTCATCCCTACATGCAATCATAATGAATCGGGTTTCCCGACAAGCTGAAAGGAGCTTGTTTAACTCTATGCTAAATCATATTGGAATCGACGCTGCGGTTCAAAAATTGAATCCCCCGCAGCAGCAGGCTGTGCAGGCAACGGATGGCCCTCTGCTCATTATGGCCGGCGCAGGCAGCGGCAAGACCCGTGTGCTGACGCACCGGATTGCCTATTTAATTGAGAAGAAGCGTGTAGCGCCATGGAGTATTTTGGCCATCACATTCACGAATAAAGCGGCAAGAGAGATGCAGCAGCGGGTGTCGGCGCTGGTAGGGCTGAGCGGACAGGATATCTGGGTCTCGACCTTTCACTCCATGTGCGTCCGCATCCTGCGCAGAGATATCAGCCGGATCGGGTTTTCCTCCAGCTTCTCTATCCTGGATTCGGCCGATCAGCTCTCTGTTATCCGCAACTGCATGAAGGATCTCAATATTGATATCAAGAAATTTGAGCCCAAGAGCGTACAGGCCGCAATCGGCGGAGCGAAGAATGAACTGATTACGCCGGAGCGGTTTGAGAACAAAATCGGTGATTATTTCGACGGGATCGTCGCGAAAGTATATAAGTCGTACCAGAAGCGGCTGAAGAGCAACAACTCTCTGGATTTCGATGACCTGATTATGATGACGATCAAACTGTTCACCGATGAGCCGGATGTCCTGAATTTTTATCAGAACAAGTTCCGCTATATCCATGTGGACGAATATCAGGATACGAACCGGGCCCAATATATGCTGTGTAAAATGCTCGCCGACAAGCATCACAATATATGTGTTGTCGGTGACAGCGACCAGTCGATTTATCGCTGGAGAGGCGCGGATATCACCAATATTTTGAATTTTGAAGGCGATTATCCGGAAGCGAAAACGATTTTGTTGGAGCAGAATTACCGCTCTTCGGCCAATATTCTGAATGCGGCGAACGCCGTCATCAAGCAGAACAGCAGCCGCAAGCCCAAGAAGCTTTGGACAGACCGGGGAGAGGGAGAATCGATTACGGTCTACCAGGCGGATTCGGAGCATGAAGAAGGCTATTTCATCACTTCGGAAATCCGCAAGAATGTATCGGCGGGGCGCAAGTTTGCCGATCATGCCATTTTGTACCGGGCCAACGCCCAGTCACGGGTTATAGAGGAAACGCTGATCAAATCCGATATCCCTTATCAGATCGTGGGAGGCATTCGCTTCTACGACCGAAAAGAGATCAAGGATCTGCTTGCTTATCTGCGGCTGATCTCCAATCCCGACGATGACATCAGCTTCGCGCGGATCGTCAACGTACCGAAGCGGGGGATCGGCGATACAACCGTCGCCAGACTATCGGAGCAGGCGGGGGAGAAGGGAATCTCCATATTCGCCCTCCTGGAGCAGTTGGACTGGCTGGATATCACCGGCCGGGCGCGCGGCGCACTGAAGGAATTCCGCAATGTTATCGACAACGTGACGCGCATGGTCGAGTATTTGTCCGTGACGGAGTTAACCGAGAAGGTGCTGGAACTGAGCGGATATCGCGATGAGCTTGAGCGTGAGAATACACTGGAGTCCAAGGCGCGTCTGGAGAATATCGACGAGTTCCTGTCCGTAACCCAGGATTTCGAGAAACGCAACGAGGACAAATCGCTGGTATCCTTCCTGACAGATCTGGCTCTTATCGCGGACATTGATTCCATGAACAAGGAAGAGCCCGATGGCGGAGTCAAGGATGCGATAGTGTTAATGACCATGCATAGTGCCAAAGGCTTGGAGTTCCCGGTTGTTTTTATTATCGGGATGGAGGAAGGCGTCTTTCCTCACAGCCGTACACTAATGGACAATGACGAGCTGGAGGAAGAACGCCGCCTCGCGTATGTAGGCATTACCCGGGCGGAGGAGCGGCTTTACCTTACCTGTGCGCGGATGCGAACGCTGTTTGGGCGAACCAGCGCGAACCCGCCCTCGCGCTTCCTTGAGGAAGTGCCCGGCGAGGTGAAGGCGGTCGCCTCATCCTCCTACGGCGGGCGGCAGGCCGGCGCCGGTACCGGCGGGGGCAGCCGCTATGGCGGAGCCGCAGGCGGCAGCGCGGCCGGGTTTGGCTTTCGCGGCGGAGCTGCGGGCCGGCAGGCGGCGCAAGGCGGGCCTGCGGCCGGCGCAGGCGGCGTAAGGGTCAGCACGCCGCTTGATGCAGCCCGCGCGGCGGGCGGCGCGGCAGCGGCCAGCGGGGAAGCGGCACGCGATTTCGCGGCAGGCGACAAGGTTTCGCATGCCAAGTGGGGCGTCGGGACGGTGGTCGCCGTCCGCGGCAGCGGCAACGACAAGGAACTGCAGATTGCTTTTCCGGCCCCGGTCGGGCTTAAGAAGCTGCTGGCCAGCTTCGCTCCCATTACGAAAGTATAGGCTTGCATGATGCGGAAGAACTATCATTCAGGCGCTGCGCCATGAACCTTTAGTGACACTCGTATCCCTTTAAGAGCTATATATTAAGGCTGCCTCCTCATTCAGTGATAAATATTATGACGCGCTCTATTATGAACTGGTTTCATTAGAGCAGACAGCTCTTCATGTGCTGCCCGATTCGCCTACTCTGCTTACAAGACAAGTCGGCGCAGCTGATGTCTAAGAACAGCTTTTCACTTAATCAAGCCGCTAGCTGGGGTGCGCTGTCCCCGTGCCGATGCTGATCCTGCGAGCAGAAGCGGGTTAAGGGTATGTTATAAAGCCTGTTGGCTTATGCTGGTTTATAGAAGGATAAGACGTGTAGAGAGGAAGATTCGTCCGATGACCACCCCAATCCAGCCGGAAAACAGCATCGAGCCGCAGCAGCTGGCACGTATGCGGGAGCTGATTGACCTAATTGAGCAGCACAATTACCACTATTACACACTGGATAATTCAACCATCAGTGATAAAGATTATGACGCGCTCTATTACGAACTGGTTTCATTGGAGCAGACAACTCTTCATGTGCTGCCCGATTCGCCTACTCTGCGTGTAGGCGGGGATATTCTTAAAGGATTTTTACCGCATCGTCATCTCTCGAGGTTGTGGAGTCTTGACAAAGCGCAGGACCAGGATGCGTTGGTCACATGGAATAATCGTGTATGCAAGTCAATCGCCGACTACAATGCCAAGAACCCTGATGTGGCGCCGCTTCCTGATCCAACCTACGTCATCGAACAGAAGTTTGACGGTCTTACCCTTAATCTTACCTATGATCAAGGCAGGCTTGTTCAGGCGGCGACAAGGGGGAATGGCGTTACCGGAGAGGGCATTCTGGCCCAGGTGAAAACGATCAAATCCATTCCCCTTACGATCCCGTTCAAGGATGGGGTTATAGAGGTCCAGGGTGAAGGGATTATGAATCTGTCTGTCCTGCATACCTACAATCAAACGGCGGCTGAGCCTCTCAAAAATGCACGCAATGCCGCGGCGGGAGCTCTGCGCAACCAGAATCCGCGACTGACGGCTGAACGCAAGCTGAGCGCCTTTTTCTACAATGTGGGTTATGCGGAAGGTGTGGCCTTCGATAATCATCGTGAAATGCTGGATTTTCTGAAGGAGAACCGCTTCAAAGTCAATTCGTATTCGGCTTATTTCGATTCCATCGAAGAGGTTCAGGAGGAGCTGGAGAGGATTGCTCTTAAGCGTGCTGAGCTCGATTATCTGATCGATGGTGCTGTCGTGAAGCTGACGGATATGCGGACCCGCCAGGTACTGGGCTATACGGACAAATTCCCCCGGTGGGCCGTTGCGTACAAGTTCGAGTCCGAGGAAACGACGACGCGGCTGGAGTCGGTCTCCTGGGAAGTCGGGCGTACTGGGAAAATCACCCCGGTTGCGCGTGTGGAGCCGGTTGAACTGGCCGGAGTCACCGTGCAGAACTGCACGCTGAACAATGCGGGCGATATTGAACGTAAAAATCTTAAATTTGCATTGGGCACCCATGTTTTCATTCGCCGCTCCAACGATGTCATTCCCGAGATTCTCGGCAAAGTGGATGAAGAGCCCGGGGAGGAAATTACGATCCCTTCCGAATGCCCATCCTGCGGCACAAAGCTTGAGCTTCGCGGCGCTCATCTTTTTTGCCTGAATAAGCTGAACTGCAGGCCGCAAACGATTGGACGGATCACTCATTTCTCATCGCGCGATGCCATGGATATTGAGTCATTCAGCGTAATGACCGCGGAACAGCTGTTTGAAGAATGCGGTGTCCGTGATCCTTCTGACTTATATACGTTAACGTATGATAACTTGATCGGTCTCGAACGGTTTGGCGAAAGAAAAGCGAATAATCTGATTGCCGCCCTGGAGAAATCCAAGGAGCGTGATCTTGCCGCTTTCCTATTCGCGCTTGGAATTCCCAATACGGGTAAGGCGACGACCAAGATGCTGGCTGACAGCCTTGGCAGTCTGGAAGCTATCCGGAATGCCTCAATAGAAGAGTTAATAGCTCTGCCGGATGTCGGAGGGATTGTAGCCGAGAGCATTTACAATTACTTCCGCGATCCTGTTTCGATTATGAGCATAGAGCGCATGCTGGAGTTGGGTGTAAAAGCAGAAGCCGAGCATGCCGCCCCGATCCGGACTGATAGTATTTTCAACGGCAAGACCGTTGTCTTGACCGGAACCTTGACGTCCATGACCAGGGACGAAGCGGCCAGAAAGCTGGAAGCTTGCGGCGCGAAGGTGAGCGGCAGCGTCTCCAAGAAGACGGACTACGTTATTGCCGGTGAGAGTGCGGGGAGCAAGCTGACCAAAGCCCGTGAATTGGGTGTGACCGTTATCGAAGATGAGGATGAGTTTGCCAGG